>NZ_CP157213.1:0-4490743 GCF_040285065.1 Shewanella sp. H8
GTGGCGGTTTCACTTTGGCAACAATGTATCGGCAGACTGCAAGACGAGTTATCAGCGCAGCAGTTCAGTATGTGGATCCGTCCGTTACAGGCTGAAATGGATGGTGATACATTGGTTTTGTATGCGCCAAATCGTTTTGTGCTCGATTGGGTACGCGATAAATACATTAATATCATTAATCAATTTTTTACTGAACAAATGGGCAGTAATGCACCTATGTTACGTTTTGATATTGGTAGCCGTCCTTCTGCACGTCCTGTTGCACCCGCTCCAGTAGCTGCTAAGCCTGTTAATCGTCAAACAAAAGCCCAAGTAGGAACGACATCTTTTAATACTCAGGCCGAACCCATTATTAATGCCAATCACCGTAGCAATATTAATCCTACATACCAGTTCGATAACTTTGTTGAAGGTAAATCGAACCAATTAGGTAAAGCGGCGGCGTTACAAGTATCTGAAAACCCAGGTGGTGCTTATAATCCATTATTTTTATATGGTGGCACCGGTTTAGGTAAAACACATTTATTACATGCAGTTGGTAATGGGATTATTAAAAATAATCCCAATGCTAAAGTGGTGTACATGCATTCTGAACGATTTGTTCAGGACATGGTGAAAGCGTTACAAAATAATGCCATTGAAGAATTTAAGCGTTATTACCGTAGCGTAGATGCATTATTTATTGATGATATTCAATTTTTTGCCAATAAAGATCGTTCACAAGAAGAGTTTTTCCATACCTTTAATGCATTACTTGAAGGCAATCATCAAATTATTTTAACTTCTGACCGTTATCCAAAAGAGATCGACGGGGTAGAAGATCGCTTGAAATCGCGTTTTGGTTGGGGTTTAACGGTTGCTATTGAGCCACCAGAGTTAGAAACCCGCGTGGCGATTTTAATGCGTAAGGCACAAGAAAGTGGCATTAATTTACCTGATGAAGTGGCATTCTTTATTGCCAAGCGTTTACGTTCAAACGTACGTGAATTAGAAGGTGCACTAAACCGTGTGATTGCTAATGCCAACTTTACTGGCCGTCCGATCACTATCGATTTTGTGCGTGAAGCATTAAGAGATCTCTTGGCACTGCAAGAAAAATTAGTCACTATAGATAATATTCAGAAAACGGTTGCTGAGTACTACAAAATAAAAATGGCAGATATGCTGTCTAAGCGTCGATCTCGTAGTGTCGCTAGACCTAGACAAGTGGCAATGGCGCTATCTAAAGAACTTACAAACCAAAGCTTACCGGAAATTGGTGATGCTTTTGGTGGTCGAGACCACACGACAGTCTTACATGCATGCCGTAAAATCGCGCAATTACGCGAAGAAAGTCATGACATTAAAGAAGATTATGCTAACTTGATTAGAACTTTGTCTTCGTAATTCAGGGAATGTAGACACGATGAAATTTTCAATTGATAGGGATGCCCTATTAAAGCCATTGCAGCTAGTGTGCGGCGCAGTAGAGCGCAGACACAATTTACCTATTTTAGCCAACTTGCTCGTTGAAGTTAGTGAGTCCTCACTTAAGCTTACAGGTACTGATTTAGAAGTTGAGTTGGTCGGTCAAGCGGCAATTCATGGAGATATTGTTGTTGGTCGTACTACTGTTCCGGCTAAAAAACTATTGGATATTGTTAAATCATTACCAGAGCAAAGTGAATTAAAAGTCGAACAACAAGACAATAAATGGTTATTGCGTTCAGGTCGCAGCCGTTTTTCATTGGCAACATTACCCGCCGAAGATTACCCTAACGTTGAAGAGTTTCAAGCAGATATTGAATTTAACTTAAAGCAAGGTGTGTTGAAATCGATTATTGATTCTACTCAGTTTTCAATGGCTAACCAAGATGTTCGCTATTATCTCAACGGTTTGTTATTTGAAACAGAAGGTAATGTATTACGTGCAATTGCCACCGATGGTCACCGTTTAGCATTAAGCCATCGTACTATTGATATTTCATTACCTGAAAAACAAGTCATTGTGCCTCGTAAAGGTGTTGTTGAAATGGCGCGCTTGCTCGACAGTGATGATCAAGACATTACAATTGCCATTGGTGATAATGCCATTCGAGCCATAACTAGTTCAGCCGTGTTTACCAGTAAACTTGTTGATGGTCGTTTCCCTGATTACCGACGTGTATTACCTAAGGGTGGCAATAAAGTCGTCATAGCCAGTCGTAACCAGCTAAAACAGGCATTGACTCGTGCTTCTATTCTGTCGAATGAAAAATTCCGTGGAGTACGTATTCAGCTCGAGCCTGGTTTATTGAAAATAACTGCCAATAATCCCGAGCAAGAAGAAGCAGAAGAGATTATTGATGTTGATTATAACTCTGAAGCTTTAGAAATTGGTTTTAACGTTAGTTATCTTCTTGATGTGCTAAATAACTTAGCCAGCGATGAAGTGCGTATTACCTTAATTGATGGTAATTCTAGTGCTTTGATAGAGAACCACAAAGAAGAAGATTCTATGTATGTAGTGATGCCAATGCGTCTGTAACGGTTTATCTGCTTATTGTTTATTAAGGTGCTGTAAGGCACCTTATTTGTCTGTATAGGATTATTAACTGCATTTATCACAATAGGTTTTCATGAGTTTATCGCGTATTACCATTGGTTCATTCCGCAATATTACCTCTGCGTCATTGCAGCCTTGCGATGGCTTAAACTTGATTTACGGCCAAAATGGCAGTGGCAAAACCAGTATCCTCGAAGCTATTTACTTTTTGGGTATGGGGCGCTCATTTCGAAGCCACTTATCACAGCGTGTCATTAACCATGATGACGATAAACTTACTTTATTCGCACATTCAATTACAGCAGATACAGACTGTAAAATTGGCTTACGTCGCCATCGAAGTGGTGAGATAGAAGTTAAAATTGATGGTGAAAAAGTGAAGCGCCTATCAACGTTAGCCGAAACTTTACCTATCCAAGTTATTACTCCAGAAAGTTTTTCTTTATTGTTCGAGGGGCCTAAAGCTCGACGTCAATTTATCGATTGGGGGGCATTTCATTCTGAGCCACATTTTTATCAAGCTTGGGTCAATACTAGAAAGGTTTTAAAACAACGCAATCAATTACTTAGAAATCAAGCTCCCTATAGCCAAATACAATTTTGGGATAAGGAGTTGGTACGGTATGCTGAACAGGTTACCGAGATACGAAATCAATATGTAGACTCGTTAAATGTGCTACTTAAGGGTATAATCGGAGTGTTTTTACCTCAGATTGATATTAAGGTCTCTTTTACTCGAGGATGGGACAGTAAAACGGATTATTCCCAATTACTTGAAAACCAATACTCAAGAGATTTAGCCACTGGAAATACGGGCAGTGGCCCCCATAAAGCAGACTTACGTTTGCGTGTGGGCACTTTACCAGCGCAAGATGCGTTGTCCCGTGGACAATTAAAATTATTAGTCTGTGCACTGCGTATTGCACAGGGAAAGTTGCTCAAACAACAGCTAGATAAAAATAGTATTTATCTGGTTGACGATTTACCGTCAGAGTTGGATGCACAGCATAGGCAGCTATTGCTAAAGCAGTTAACCGAAACCGGTGCACAAATTTTTGTCACTGCTATCGATCCGCTAGCAATAGTCGATTCGTTATCTAGCCCTCCAAGCAAGATGTTTCATGTGGAACAAGGGCAAGTAACGGTTATTGAATAACAATGAGAGATAAATATGTCAGAGAATAGTTACGATTCTTCGAGTATCAAGGTATTAAAAGGCCTTGATGCAGTCCGTAAGAGACCTGGTATGTACATTGGTGATACTGATGATGGCACAGGTCTTCATCACATGGTATTCGAAGTGGTTGATAACTCTATCGATGAAGCTTTAGCCGGCCATTGTAGTGAAATCACCATTACCATTCATTCCGATGGTTCTGTCTCAGTAAAAGATGATGGTCGTGGTATTCCTGTTTCGATACATGAAGAAGAAGGGATCTCCGCTGCAGAAGTTATTATGACGATACTTCATGCTGGTGGTAAGTTCGATGATAACTCTTATAAAGTCTCCGGTGGCCTTCATGGTGTGGGTGTATCGGTAGTTAATGCTTTATCGAAAAAACTGCAGTTAACCATTCGTCGTGCCGGTAAAATATACGAGCAGTTTTATACTCACGGTATACCAGATGCACCCATTAAAGAAATTGGTGATTCGGTTAAAACAGGTACCGAACTTCGTTTTTGGCCAAGCACAGATACGTTTACTGACGTTGAATTCCATTTTGAAATTTTGGCCAAACGCGTACGTGAACTATCATTCCTGAACTCAGGAGTGGGCATTCGCTTGGTTGACGAGATTGAAAATAAAGATGAATTCTTTAAGTACGAAGGTGGTATTAGTGCCTTTGTTGATTACTTAAACCGTAACAAAACTCCAATTAATAAAGACGTATTTCATTTTTCTCAAGAAAGAGATGACGGCATTACCGTAGAAGTGGCAATGCAATGGAATGACGGTTACCAAGAAAATATTTTTTGTTTTACCAATAATATTCCACAACGCGATGGTGGTACTCACTTAGCCGGTTTCCGTGGTGCTCTAACGCGTAACTTGAATAACTACATGGAACGTGAAGGATTTAACAAAAAAGGTAAAACTAATGCTACTGGCGATGATGCGCGAGAAGGCTTAACGGCAGTTATTTCGGTAAAAGTTCCTGATCCTAAGTTCAGTTCACAAACTAAAGATAAACTAGTATCTAGTGAAGTGAAAAGTGCAGTTGAACAAACAATGGGTGAGCAGTTAAACGATTACCTATTAGAAAACCCAGCAGATGCTAAATTAATTGTTGGTAAAATTGTTGATGCATCCCGTGCGCGTGAAGCTGCACGTAAAGCGCGTGAAATGACTCGTCGTAAAGGCGCGTTAGATTTAGGTGGTTTACCAGGAAAACTTGCTGATTGCCAAGAAAAAGATCCTGGCCTTTCTGAAATATACATAGTGGAAGGGGACTCTGCTGGTGGATCAGCTAAGCAGGGACGTAACCGTAAAAACCAAGCGATTCTTCCGCTAAAAGGTAAGATTTTAAACGTAGAAAAAGCGCGTTTTGACAAGATGTTATCTTCACAAGAAGTGGCAACGCTGATTACTGCATTAGGTTGTGGTATTGGTCGCGATGAATACAATCCAGATAAAACTCGTTATCACAACATCATCATCATGACCGATGCTGATGTCGATGGATCGCACATTCGTACCTTGCTATTGACCTTCTTCTTCCGTCAAATGCCTGAGCTTATTGAGCGTGGTTATATCTATATTGCTCAGCCTCCTCTTTTCAAAGTGAAGAAAGGTAAACAAGAGCAGTATTTGAAAGATGAACCTGCATTGACTGAGTATTTAACCACTCAAGCACTCGATGGTACCAATGTTTATCCAAGCCCTGGTGCTCTAGGTATGTCTGGTGAACCTTTAGAGCGTTTAGTGGCGCAGTACCGTGAAGTTGAACGTATTATTACGCGCTTAGAAAAACGTTTCCCTGCTAACTTACTCGACCGCATGCTATATCACCCAGAAGTGACAGCAGAGATGTTGAGTGATGAAGCACAAATGCTCACATGGTGTAATACTTTTATTGCTGATTTAGTTGAGCGTGAAAGCAGTGGTATTATTTTTACTGCCAATGTCATGCTTGATCCTGAGCGTAAAGTTTACACTCCTAGCGTGACGATCCGTAAGCATGGTATTGATACTAACTATTTATTTGGTTATGACTTTTTCAATTCAGCTGATTACCACCGTATTGCCAAGTTAGGTGCGGCATTGCACGGTATGATTGAAGAAGGTGGTTATGTACAACGTGGCGAACGAGTTAAAGAAGTTGAAAGCTTCTTAGAAGCACTAGATTGGACGATTAGCGAAGCTAAACGTGGTTTGTATATTCAACGTTATAAAGGATTGGGTGAAATGAACCCCGAGCAATTGTGGGAAACTACAATGGATCCAGAATCACGTCGTATGTTACGAGTTACTATTGATGATGCGGTTGCTGCAGATCAATTATTCACCTGCTTAATGGGCGATCAAGTTGAACCACGTCGTGAGTTTATTGAAACCAATGCTCTGAATGTCGCAAACTTAGATGTATAAGACATTTTAGATAAATAATGGGCGCCTCAGGGCGCCCATTTTTGTTTTTATTGCTATGGTTATAAAGAAAGTATCAATTAATTTGATTGGTACAAGATCTCATAAGGCTTTCAATCGTGGTGACAGATTTCTTTAAAAGGTTATTTAATATTCGTGACCGCAATGAACAAGCCAAATTTACAGGTGTCACCGCAGTAGAAAAACGTCAACAAGCTAAGCAACAAGCACCAGTCATTGAGGTAACAGAAAAGCAAGCTGTTGAATCACAGTTAGATTTATCGGCTTTATTTTATAGTTTATTATTTGCAACGCCATCCACAACGACTACAGGTATTGCTAATAACCTTGAACGTAACGTAATGCAAAATATTGAACAGGCATTAAGTTCACCACAAGCAATTGCGGAAAATGTTTTAAAGCTACCGAGTAAAATACTCGAGCTCGATAAAAAACTTAGCGATGACGGGATTAAAACCCAAGAGCTAATTCAACTTATTGAACAAGATCCTTTGTTGTGTGTGGACGTGCTCAAGCTGTGTAATTCCCCCGCGTTTAAACGATCTGATAGTGATGTTAATAGTATTAAACAAGCATTAGTTCAAGTTGGCAGGCAACAACTAAGACAATTTATTACAGTGTGTTTAGCGCGAGAGTTAATTGATATAAAACCGATTTATTTCAGGCGTTTTGGCGCTGAAATTTGGCGTCATTCAATGCAGGTCGCTTTTTTAGCCAGTGAGTTATCGAGTCCAGATCAACGAGATAGCTCATTTCTTTTGGGATTACTGCATGATGTAGGGAAAATTGCGATTTTTAAAATGCTGGTGGACTCTTTTTATCAAGCTGAACCTGGAGAGCAACCTAACTCAATGCTTTTTAAGCAGGTAATGACCACTAAGTCGTTAACCTTAAGTGCGCTTCTTGCTCGTCATTGGCAATTACCTCGACACTTTGAAACACCGCTAACGTTACTTGCTAATACTAATATTAAACCTGACGATGATATGGCATTGCTGATTTGGAAAGCCAATATTATTAGTGAATGTTCGATGTTGCTGCAAGCGGATAAATTACCTAAACCAGCTTTAGCCCTTTTATTAGCTCAAGTAGAGTTTAGCGAAGAACAGTTTATCGAATTGCATCAACAACTCATCAATTTCTAGATATTATTCTGTTATTAATTTTTGTAGTTTTTTTAATAATAAAAAAGCGCCTAAAAGGCGCTTTTTTTACTTTGGTTAGTATTCATTACTGCAGTAGTGAAATATCAGCAACGTGCAAGAACTGTTCACGAAGATTGGTTAATAACGCTAAACGGTTATTTTTTAATGCTTCATCATCAGCCATTACCATCACATCTTCAAAGAACTGATCGACGCTTTCACGTAAGTCTGCCAATAAGGTTAATGCTTGTTGGTAATCTGCGTTTGCAAATAATGGTGCTAACAAAGGCTGCAATTGAACAAGTTTATCTGCCAAGGCTTTCTCTGCTGTTTCCGTTAATAGCGCTTGGTTGATGTTTTCAGGCAATTTACCTTCAACCTTAGCCAAGATATTAGAAACGCGTTTATTTGCAGCAGCAAGGGCGGTAGAGGCTTCTAAACTACGGAAATGTGATACGGCTTTAACACGGCTGTTAAAATCAGCAGGACGTGTTGGACGACGAGCAAGTACAGCCAAAATTACGTCAACTTGAATGCCTTTATCGTGATACCAGCTGCGGAAACGGGCCATTAAGAACTCAAGCACGTCATCGGCAGTATTGGCGTTACTGACATTGTCCGCGTGTAATGCCTGCGCTTTAGCAATAAGGTCAACTAAGTCTAGTGGCAAATTGTTTTCAACAATAATGCGTAAAATACCGATAGCCGCGCGGCGAAGTGCAAATGGGTCTGCTGCACCTTTTGGTGCCTGGCCAATGCCAAAAATACCGACTAACGTATCTAATTTTTCTGCTAGTGCAACAGCACATGACACTGTAGCCGTTGGTACAGTATCACCAGAAAATTTAGGCTTGTACTGTTCTTCAAGTGCAATTGCAACGGCTTCTGTTTCGCCGTCTAAGCGTGCGTAGTGCATGCCCATTGTGCCTTGAGTATCTGTAAACTCCATCACCATGTTCGTCATAAGGTCTGTTTTAGACAATAAACCAGCACGGCTAGCGTCAACACTGTTGGTGTCTACGTTGTGGTTATTCAATTGAGTTGCAATGAAACCTGCTAACGCTGAAATACGTTCAACGCGTGCTTTTAACGTACCAAGTTGTTTTTGAAAAACAACGGTCTCTAAACTGGCTATACGAGATTCAAGCGTTTGCTTTTTATCGGTATTAAAGAAGAACTCAGCGTCAGCTAAACGTGGACGAACCACTTTTTCGTTACCTGAAATAATCTGCTGCGGGTCTTTAGATTCTATGTTGGTGACAAAGATAAAGTTAGGCAATAATTTGCCAGCTTTATCAAATACTGGGAAGTACTTTTGGTCACCTTTCATGGTGTAAACTAAGGCTTCCGAAGGAACATCTAAAAACTTTTCTTCAAAGTTAGCCGTTAATACCACAGGCCATTCAACCAGTGAAGCAACCTCTTCTAATAGATCATCCTGAATATCTGCTACACCGCCTAATTTAGTCGCAGCAGCTTCTGCATCAGCTTTAATCAGTGATTTACGTAATTCATAATCAGCAAGCACTTTGCCTTGCTCTTTCAGTGCGCTTAAATAATTGTCAGCATGGTCTAGTTCAAAACTAGCTTTACCCATAAAGCGGTGTCCACGAATGATTCGTGCAGACTTAATGCTTAATAATTCAGCGTCAATTAATTCGCTACCGAGTAGAATGGTAACCGTGTGAACAGGGCGGATAAATTGAGTTTTATTATTGCCCCAACGCATTGGTTTTGGAATAGGCAATTTATCGAGTGCGCGTTGTGCCATGTCAGCAATTAAGCTTTTAGTTTCTACGCCAACCACTTTAGCTTGGTGAACTAACCATTCACCTTTGTCTGTCACTAAACGTTCAGCTTGTTCAACGGTAATACCATTGCCACGAGCCCAACCTTGTGCTGCTTTAGTCGGGTTACCATCTGCATCAAATGCTGAACTTACCGCAGGACCGCGTTTTTCAACAATTTTATCTGCCTGTGCTTGCGCTAAGCCAATAATGTTAATGGCTAAACGACGAGGCGCGGCATACCAAACTGCAGATTCAAAAGGTAAATCTGCTTTGGTTAATTCATCGGTAAAGTTAGCTAAAAATGATTCAGCCAAAGTGCGTAATGATTTTGGTGGTAACTCTTCAGTACCAATCTCAATGAGTAAGTTTTCAAAATTCATTCGTTACCTCTACTTACACAATGGGAAGCCAAGCGCTTCACGTGCTTGATAATAAGATTCTGCTACGCCTTTGGCCATAGTACGAACGCGGAGAATATAACGCTGACGTTCGGTGACTGATATTGCATGGCGAGCATCAAGTAGATTAAAAGCATGCGATGCTTTCATTACTTGCTCGTAAGCTGGCAGTGGTAACGGTTTTTCTAGTGAAAGTAAGTGCATGCACATTTTTTCACATTGATCGAATAGGATGAACATAAAGTCGACATCGGCATGTTCGAAGTTATAGGTGGATTGTTCTACTTCATTTTGATGAAAAATATCACCGTAAGTCACACGACCTAATGGGCCATCTGTCCATACAAGGTCATAAACACTGTCTACTTCTTGTATATACATGGCTAAACGTTCAAGTCCGTAGGTGATTTCACCTGTAACGGGACTACATTCAATACCACCAACTTGCTGGAAGTAAGTGAACTGACTTACTTCCATACCGTTTAGCCAAATTTCCCAACCTAAGCCCCAAGCACCTAATGTTGGCGATTCCCAGTTATCTTCAACAAAACGAATGTCATGCACTAACGTGTCAATGCCAAGCGCTTCAAGTGAGCCTAAATAAAGCTCTTGAATGTTATCTGGAGATGGTTTTAGCACTACTTGGAATTGGTAGTAATGTTGTAAACGGTTAGGGTTTTCACCATAACGTCCATCAGTAGGACGGCGAGACGGTTGCACGTATGCACTGCTCATTGGCTCTGGGCCTAATGAACGTAAGAACGTCTGCGGGTGAAAAGTACCAGCACCAACTTCCATATCGAGAGGTTGAACAATTGCGCAACCTTGCTGCGCCCAATATTCCTGAAGGGTTAGTATGAAACCCTGAAATGTCTTTACGTCGTGTTTCGTCGTCATGTCTACTACTGTCAGGCTATTAATAGAAAATGGTAGTGATTATACCTTGTAGAGCAAGGCAGATGTAGGTTATTTTTTAACGTATTCATAAAAACGTTAATGGAACCGTACCATGCAAGTTAACCGATGTGGCTGGGTAAGTGAAGATCCTTTATATCAGCATTACCATGATACCGTTTGGGGACGGCCTGATTTTGATGCTAAACATCTTTTTGCCAAACTCTGTTTAGATGGGCAGCAAGCCGGTTTATCTTGGCTTACCATTTTAAAAAAGCAAAAAAACTACGAGCAACTGTTTTTCGGTTTTGAACCAAGTGTTATTGCTGAGTTTGATCAAGATAAGGTTGAAGCATTAATGCTTGAGCCAGGCATTGTGCGTAACCGCCTTAAAATTAACTCGATCATCAAAAATGCTAAAGCGTATATGGTATTTGTAGAGCAGGGTAATGATTTTTCTATTTTTTTATGGGATTTTGTTGGTGGCTCACCTATCGTTAATCAATTCGAGTATTTAAGCCAAGTACCTGCACAAACACCCGAGTCTGAAGCTATGTCTAAAGCGTTAAAAAAGCTTGGTTTTAATTTTGTTGGCCCGACAATTTGTTATGCCTTTATGCAAGCTGTGGGCATGGTGAATGACCATACAACTGATTGCCATTGTTACGGTCAGTATTGATTTTAAGCATAAAAAAGGGTGTTCCACGTGGAACACCCTTTTTATTGGCTTAACTTAACCGTTAAATTTTTTCAAAGAAAAAAGGCTGACGCTTATGTTTATCACCATTGAGTTGATTCATGGTTTCAGAATTAAATAGCTTACCATTGACCATGGTGTAAGTGACCTTATCTGTCGTTCTGATATCGGTTAATGGATCTCCATCAATCACAATTAAGTCTGCTAATTTACCGACTTTAATAGAACCTAGTTGATGGTCCATACCAAAGGTAGTAGCAGGGTTAATAGTTGCTGTTTTTAAAACTTCCATATTACTCATGCCGCCTTGAGCAAACATCCACATCTCCCAATGCGCAGCTAATCCCTCGCGCTGACCATGAGCACCAATATTAGGTTTAACGCCTATTTTGTTTAACTCATTAGCTACGCGGGCAACATTAAAATGATTGTAATGTTCATCAGGCGCAGTAATGCGTCGCATTGAACGCGCATCTAAAATATCGTGTGGAACATACATGCTTAGGCGAGGGTGAGCCCATACATCCGTTTTGTCATACCAGTAATTCTCGCCGGAAATACCACCATAAGCGACAACTAAAGTTGGTGTGTAGTGAACTTCTGTTTGGCTCCAGAATTGTTTAATGTCGTTGTAAATTGAAGCAGCAGGTAACGAATGTTCTACTGTTGTATGCCCATCCGCTATCATGGATAAATTGTGCTGCAGTAAACTTCCACCTTCAGGCACAACCATCATTTCGAGTTCACGCGCCGCTGCAATAATCTGTTGACGTTGATCTCGGCGTGGCTGGTTATAACTTTTAACGCTAAATGCACCTACTTTTTTAAGACGCTCTAAGTGGAACTTTGCATCATCCAGTGAATCTACATGCGAAGTATAACCTGGTAAGTTGGCTCCATATAAAATAGTGCCTGTTGAGAAAATTCGCGGACCAACAATGTTGCCTGCTTTTTGTTGTTCAGAAGCTGCAAAAATTTCGGTAGTGTCATTTGATGGGTCGTGAATAGACGTTACCCCAAGTGACAGGCCTGAATATAAGGCCCAGTTTTGTTGTGGAATAATTTCATCATCTGCTTGGCCGCCATGTGCATGGGCATCAAATAATCCTGGCATAATGGTTTTACCGCTAATATCGATAACTTGGGCATTTTTAGGTATAACGGTATTAGCATCACCAACACTGACAATTTTATTGTCTGTAACGATAACGACACCATTTTCAATGACATGGTCATTTTCCATAGTGATTACTTTACCGCCGCTAAATACCACTGTTCCACGTGGAACATCGACTTTATTTTTAAAACCAATTGAAGTGATTTTAGGATCGACCTTGGTTTCAGCTTTTGCATATTGAGTATCGACATCAGCTTGATATAAATCTGGGCCCAATGTCCAATATAGTTGGTTGTTTTTTCCGTTCCAACTAATGCTTTCACCTGCACGAGCACTTAGTTGAGTTATTGGTAAGTTGGTTGCTTTAGGTCCTATAGCGACGGTTTCACCATGTTTAGCAAAAGGAGTGACATACACTCTAAAGCGCTCTGCAAAAGCCAAGTGTTCACCGTTTGGAGATAAACGAAACTCGGTAGCATGGTCGCTGGTGTAATGAGTACGCTTTTCAAAACCATTCATGCCGATAGAAGCAAACTCTGGTGTTTTATTGAAATCCATAAAATAAACACGGTCTGAATCAGCGCCAAATTGTGGTTGGTGACCACTGGCAGAGAGCTTAGTACTTTTTCTGCCTTTGACATCCACTTTATATAAACCGGGTTCTTGTGACCAAGTGCGTGGTGTCATGTATCCACCGCGAGCCTTTCTATAAACAATATATTCGCCATCAGGCGAAAAGGTCGGTTCGACATATTTGCCGGGCTCGTTGGTCAATACCTTGGCTTTACTACCTCCAGCACTAACGACACTGACAGTACCTTGCTGTTGATCATTCCAGGTAGTGAATACAATGTCTTTACCGTCGCGTGACCACTGTGGAAACAGCTCATTGATGTCATCATCTAAACGGGTTAATCGTTTATGTTTACCATCTTTAACATCACGAATCCAAATTTTACCTAAGGCTTCAAATATCACTCTTTCGCCGTCAGGTGATACTTGTGCCATACGCAGCATTTTTACATCAAATTCATCTTGATCTAAGTTTTGAGTAAAGCGGACTGATGGCTGAATATCTCTTTGAGATTTAACACTGAATGGAATGTCAGATATTTTTTTACTGTCGACATCAAGTTTATTAATTTTACCTTTAGCCCAAAATACGATGTGCTTATTGTCTTTGGTCCAAGACATTGTTGGATACACGCCATGAATTGCCCAGGTTTCTTGCATATCACGATCGAGTTTGTCATACAGCTTAGTTTCTTCACCAGACTTTAAATCCAGTGAATATAGTGTCGATTGGAATCCATCACGTTTGATGTAAGCAAGCGTTTTGCCATCAGGGCTTGGTGTTGGGCGGATAGCACCACCAGTTCCTTCAATTAATACTTCAATATCGCCCGTTTGGGTGTCATAGCGCTTAATTTTATAAATACCTTTGACAGAATCTTTTGAGTAATGAAAGGTCTTGCCCGGGGTCGCATCTTGGCTAAAGTAGATATATCTACCATCTGGCGAGTAGGCCGGTTCACCCAAATCTTTTTGTTCGTTAGGGCGCTCTGTTAGTTTAACTCCTTCACCACCAGCAACGTGAAACATCCACACCTCACCAGCTCCGAGGCTGCGGGTGCCGGTAAAATGTTTACGTGCCACTAAATACTGTGAATCAGGACTCCAGGCCGGGCTGTTCAGTAAACGGAATGTTTCAGCAGTGATAGGGTGTGGATTGGTACCATCGGCATTCATTATCCAGATATTGTCGCCGCCATCTTCATCAGAGGTGAAAGCTATATACTTACCGTCTGGGCTATATACTGGCTGCATTTGCCAAGCTATACCTTTTGCCAGTGGTTTGGCTTCGCCTCCTGCTATCGGTATTTGATAAATATCACCTAATAAATCAAATACAATGTGTTCACCATCTGGCGATACATTGACGTTCATCCATGTGCCTTCGGTTACATTGATATCAATTTTACTTAATGGCGCATTTTCTGGAGCATTTACGTGCCATTTAACTTTGTCATCTTCGGCATAGGCAAAGCTAGACATACCTAGAGTAAGTGCCATTGCCGTGTAAAGTGGAGTGAGTTTTTGAGTCAACATAGAGTAGATTATCCGTTGTCGTTTTTATTTTCAGTGGATTTAATCAAGCCCAATACCCGTTTAGGAAATGTCATTTTGCCTGATTAGATGACCTAAAGAGTATTTGGCTTTACTGCGTTTGTCGGTTTGAATAGTTCCTTTATCGCATAAATTACCGATAAGGTGTACAACAAATCTGTATCAATTAATGACAGACGTTAACACATATGTCTGTTATCGATTAATAGACAATGAGTGCTATAGTGTTAGATTTTATTATGAAAGGCTTAAACGAAAATGATTTATCGGTTTTACTAATCTATTTTTACTGAGTCATCTAGTTGTATTAATCCAGTTCGAATCACGCGGCAGGTGACACCGCCACGCCAATCTGGCATTAATGCTTGCTCTAGGCCGGGATGAGCTAGTTCCATTTTGTTGCACGGATCAGTTTCGCCTGTAATCTGTAACTGCAATTCTGATCCAATCTCAATAATTTTACCTAGATCAGTGGCACTAAATTCATAACCACTAATTAATAAATTTGCTCTACGAGTTAACCAGTCAAGGTTTGTATTAATTTGCTGACAGGCCATTAGCCATTGTTGTTTTGACATCACGGTCACTTGACGTTTACTTGGTCGGCCAAAAACATCATTTTCGACACCTCGCTCTAATGTTACATTGGCACAAAAGGCTGGTTTCATTATGCCGCGCTTTGCTGTTTTATATGCGATAGCGTCCAATGTAATTGTCATTAATTACAATCCTTTTTTAAGCAAGTACTGGTAAGGGGTTTTGCTGGTATCACTGGCAATTAACGTGTGATCCATAAATTCACAAAAACTCGGAATATCTCGAGTCGTTGCAGGGTCATCAGCAATGACAAGTAATACTTCTCCATCAGCCATTTTTCGTACCGTTTTGCGGATCATCATAACGGGCTCTGGGCAGCGTAGGCCAAGAGCATCTAAGTGATGTTGTGCTTGAGTATAAATATCGGTCATTGAATGCTATCTATATTACTAATCTAATTATCGCTAATGTTACTCTTGTCATTTAATCTTGCCAAGTTTGCTTCACTCTTAATGTTATTTTAGTTTTTAATTGATTTTTTATTTTCCATAAAACATGTTTCACGTGGAACATTAGCCAAAGTAGACAAATTAAAAAAATAAAAAACGAGCCTTATGGCTCGTTTTTTTCAACTCAGTTGATATAAATGAAAAGTATCAGCTTGGTTTTATAACCATTAAACGCGTTCGAATACAGTTGCGATACCTTGACCTAAACCAATACACATAGTGGCAAGACCAAGTGTTGCATCTTTTTCTTCCATTAAGTTTATCAGTGTTGTCGAAATACGCGAACCAGAACAACCTAATGGATGACCTAATGCAATTGCGCCACCGTTAAGGTTAATCTTTTCATCGATGACATCTTGCAAGCCAAGATCTTTAACACAAGGTAATGACTGTGCTGCGAAGGCTTCGTTTAATTCAATAAGGTCTAAATCGGCAACCGATAAACCTGCGCGAGCTAATGCTTTTTGGGTTGCTGGTACTGGACCATAACCCATAATTGCAGCATCACAACCAGCAACGGCCATAGAGCGAATACGTGCACGAATTGGTAAACCTAAGGCGCGAGCTTTAGATTCTTCCATAACCAACATTGCAGAAGCACCATCTGACAATGCAGAAGATGTTCCCGCCGTAACGGTACCATTAACTGGGTCGAATGCAGGGCGTAAAGTCGCAAGTGATTCAAGTGATGTTTCAGGACGAATAACCTCGTCGGTCAACACTTTTATCAAGGCACCTTTTGCATCGTGACCTTCGATTCCCCAAATCTCTTTGGCGAAACGACCTTCAACTGTAGCGGCATGGGCACGCTGATGAGAGCGTACTGCAAATGCATCTTGTTGTTCACGAGTTATACCATACATTTTACCTAACATTTCAGCGGTTAAGCCCATCATTCCAGATGCTCTTGCTACACGCTTTGACATGCCGGGATGGAAATCAACACCGTGGCTCATAGGTACGCTACCCATGTGCTCAACCCCACCAATAATGAAGGTGTCACCTTGGCCCGTCATAATTGCACGAGCCGCTTGGTGAAGAGCGTCCATTGATGAACCACATAAACGGTTTACGGTAACTGCACCTGCCGTTTTTGGAATACCAGCGATTAATGATGCATTACGCGCAATGTTAAAACCTTGTTCAAGGGTTTGCTGCACACAACCCCAAATAACATCTTCAATGTCGTTAGGATCTAGTTGTGGATTACGCACCATCAGAGCTTTCATTAATTCTGCAGACAATGTTTCTGCACGTACATTTCTAAATACCCCAGCCTTAGAACGGCCCATTGGGGTACGAATGCAGTCTACGATAACAGCTTGTTTCATGATTTAATTCCTTTCCCACTGATTAGGCTTGGTAGTAACTACCGTTGTTGGCTGCAAGTTCACGCATCGCATCGGTTACTTGATATAAACCACCAAGGTGTGCATATTTGTCTGCTAGGGCAACAAAGTTTGCTACGCCCATGGTGTCTAAGTAACGGAATACACCGCCACGGAATGGAGGGAAACCAATACCGTAAACTAGACCCATATCGCCTTCAGCAGGTGATGCAATAATGCCTTCTTCTAAACAACGAACTGTTTCGATGATCATCGGGATCATACAACGAGCGATGATGTCATCTGACTCGAATGCTTTTAATTCACCGAACTCAGCGCTTAATAATTCATAGCTTACTGGATCAATGTCTTTTTTCGGCTTACCACGACGGTCAACAGAATAAGCATAGAAACCTTTGGCATTCTTCTGGCCTAGACGCTTATTTTCAAACATTATATCAATCGCGTCTTTGCCGTTTTTACCCATGCGATCAGGGAAGCCTTCTGCCATTACTGCTTGTGCATGATGACCGGTATCTAAACCAACTACGTCAAGTAAGTAAGCCGGACCCATTGGCCAGCCAAACTGTTTTTCCATGACTTTATCGACAGCCGCAAAATCAGCGCCTTCTGCGAGTAGACCACTAAAGCCTGCAAAGTATGGGAACAATACGCGGTTAACGAAGAAGCCCGGACAATCGTTTACTACAATTGGGGTTTTACCCATTTTGCTTGCATACGCAACAACGGTTGCAATGGTTTCTTCAGAGCTGTGCTCACCACGGATAATTTCAACTAATGGCATTTTGTGCACTGGATTAAAGAAGTGCATACCGCAGAAGCGTTCAGGTTTCTTAAGGCTTTTAGCCAATAAGTTGATTGAGATAGTTGAAGTGTTTGATGCAATAATGGCATCTTCAGATACATATTGTTCAACTTCAGCTAGCACTGTTGCTTTCACTTTTGGATGTTCAACAACCGCTTCTACTACAATATCGCTATTTTTAATGGCAGCATAATCGAGTGAAGGAGTGATGTGGTTGAGAACTTTTGCCATTTTTTCTGGCGTAGAACGTCCACGAGCTACTTGAACTGTCAGTATCTTCGCCGCTTCATTTAAACCTAAATCAAGTGCAGGTTGCGCGATGTCTTTCATCACGATTGGCGTGCCTTTACTTGCACTTTGGTATGCAATACCACCACCCATTATACCAGCACCCAATACAGCTGCTTGGTTAACATCGTGAGCCAATTTACCCGCTTTCTTTGCTTTAGCTTTAACGTACTGGTCATTTAAGAAAATACCAATTAATGCCTGGGCAACTTCTGTTTTAGCTAATTTAATGAAAGCCTGAGCTTCCACTTTTAATGCATCATCACGACCTAAACCTGCAGCTTGTTCAACAACATTCACAGCAGCCATAGGTGCTGGATAATGTTTGCCTGCAACAGAGAATACCATCCCCTTAGCGGTGCTAAAACACATCAAGGCTTCTAGTTTAGGTAGCATTAATGGTGATTGCTTTAGGGTACGACGAGCTTGCCAATCGATGCTGCCATCAAGTGCTTCTTTCAACATTTGAATTGCTGAAGCTTCTAAATCTTCTGGAGCTACAACGGCATCAATAGCGCCAACTTTTAATGCGTCTGCTGGTCGTTGATCTTTACCTGAGGTAATCCACTCAAGTGCATTATCAGCGCCGATAATTCTAGGTAAACGCACTGTGCCACCGAAGCCAGGAATGATACCTAGTTTGGTTTCAGGTAATCCAATACGTGTATTGGTATCAACAACACGTAAGTCAGTGGCTAAAATAGTTTCGAAACCACCACCAAGAGCAAAACCGTTAACGGCAGAGATAGTTGGAAAAGGTAAATCTTCAAGTTTGTTGAATACTGCATTGGCTTGTTCAACCCATGTGAGCAGTGTTGCATCATCTTGCTTAAATAAACTTAAAAATTCGGTGATGTCTGCGCCAACGATAAAGGTGCTTTTTGCTGATGTCAGCATTAAGGCTTTAACCTTGGTGTTTTGTTTGATGCTATCTAAGGCTGCATCAAGTGAGGCTAGAGTTTCTCTGTCAAATTTATTTACCGAACCTTGTGCGTTAAAACACAACTTGGCAATATTATCTTCAAGTAACTCAACCTGAATAGTAGGGCTTTGGTAGATCATTGCTTGCTTCCTTATTGCTTAAAAGCGACTTCCACATCTTATTTACTGTGCAGTTATCAAGCTTGAATCACAGTAGTTTAGGCCATCTCTTGACCAACTAAATATCAGTGTGCGACTAAATGAGACAAATTACAACACCCAATTTAAACGGCCGTTTAATTTTTTGTCATTTAGCGAGGAGTTTTTATCTTTGTGATAGACTCAATAAGTTAATATTTATGAAAAGGGATAGTCAATGGATCAGTTAGCCCATTTATATCATGCACACATCGGTGAGCTAAATCGTCGTGTTGCTGAAATTTGCCAACGTGAAAATATATCGGGTTTAGTGATTCACTCGGGACAACCTCATCGACAATTTTTAGATGACTTAAACTATCCCTTTAAAGTGAACCCACAATTTAAAGCTTGGTTACCTATTTTGGATACAGCTAATTGTTGGCTAATTGCGAATGGCCAAGATAAACCGACTTTAGTTTTTTATCGTCCCGTCGACTTTTGGCATAAAGTCAACGACGTACCACAAGCTTTTTGGACTGAACATTTTGATATTCAGTTACTGACTAAGCCTGATCGTATTGCTGACTATTTGCCTAAAAGTCTGACATCATGGGCTTATATAGGTGAGCATTTAGACGTGGCTGATATATTAGGTTTTACCGCTCGGAATCCGGATGCGGTAATGAACTATTTACATTATCACCGTGCAGATAAAACTCAGTATGAGCTTGAGTGTATGCGCCGAGCCAACCAAATTGCGGTAAAGGGCCATTTAGCCGCTAAAAATGCCTTTTATAATGGTGCGACTGAATTTGAAATCCAACAGCAGTACTTACTTGAAATTGGTCAGGGTGAAAACGAAGTACCTTATGGCAACATTGTGGCTTTAAACCAAAATGCGGCCATTTTGCATTACACTGCTTTAGAACATGTAAATCCTGTACAACGTTTATCGTTTCTTATCGATGCAGGGGCTAGCTATCACGGATATGCTGCCGATATCACTCGAACTTATGCATTTGAAAAAAACCGTTTCTGTGAGTTAATTGCCGCACTCAATAAGGTACAGTTAGCCATTATTGATACTATGAAACCCGGAGTTAAATACACCGACTTGCATATTGCGACTCATCAACATATTGCACAATTACTAATTAATTTTGATATTGCAAAAGGCAGTATTGAGCAGTTAATTGAGCAAGGTATTACTCGAGCATTTTTCCCTCATGGATTAGGGCACATGCTAGGGCTTCAAGTTCATGATATGGGGGGATATGCTCATGATGAACGTGGTACCAATATTGCTGCACCAGGCGATCACCCATTTTTGCGTTGTACTCGGGTGTTAGCACCAAATCAAGTATTAACGATTGAACCCGGTTTATACATTATTGATACCTTACTTGAACAATTATCAATATCAGCTAAACAAGCGATTAATTGGAATGCTATTGATGAGCTTCGCCCATTTGGTGGTATTCGTATCGAAGACAATGTCATTGTTCATCATAATCGTAATGAAAATATGACAAGAGAGTCTGGTTTAGTTGATTGAGTCATATTTAATACCACAAGCTAACATATTGATAGAAGAAGAGATAAAGCATAGCCGCTTTATCTCTTTGTTATTTCATTGCCCGCATCCTAGTAATATGAAGTTAGTACTTACCAATATGAAACAGCAATACCCAGGAGCAAGCCATTATTGCTATGCATTTGTTGCTGGTAGCCCTGAAAATACCATTGACATGGGCGCCAGTGACGATGGTGAACCATCAGGTAGCGCTGGCAAACCCATGCTAGCGTGCTTACAAGGCGCAAACATTGGCGAGCTAGGGGTTATTGTAGTGCGTTATTTTGGTGGTACTAAATTGGGCGTTGGTGGTTTAGTGCGTGCTTATACCTCGGGTATAAAGCAAGGATTAACTCAAATACAAACTCAAGTTAAGCATATAAGGTACCCTGTAAGCTTAGTGTGTCATTATTCCCAACTAACAGATGTTGAGTATTTAGTGGCTCTGCATGATGGTGAGATTGTTGATAAAGTATTTTCCGAGATTGTAGAAATACACTTTGAATTGGCTAAATCGCATCATCTGGCTTTTAATCAAGCATTAGCGACGCTGACCCAAGGTCAGCTACAAGTAAAGTTTACAGTTTGAGCTATGACCAACTTATGCCAAAATGTCACTTAATTGTTAAATTCGACGCAGTACAACTTAAACAGAATCCTTAATGCAATATAAAACAATTATTAGAATCACCGGTTTGCTGATGGGATTATTTTCAATCACCATGTTGCCATCAGCATTAGTGGCTATCTTATATAAAGATGGTGGCGGTACCGCCTTTATTCAGGCCTTTTCTGTCAGTATTTTTTTAGGCTTTTTATTATGGTATCCCAACCGTCATGAAAAAGGTGATCTTAGAACTCGCGAAGGCTTCTTGATTGTAGTGCTGTTTTGGACAGTACTAGGATCAATTGGTGCACTGCCATTTATTTTTTCTAATAACCCAGATTTAAGTTGGACTGATAGTTTTTTTGAATCGTTTTCGGCCTTAACAACAACGGGAGCAACGGTCATCGTTGGGTTAGATGACCTCCCTAAGTCAATATTGTTTTATCGCCATTTACTACAATGGATGGGGGGGATGGGTATTATCGTACTGGCTGTAGCTATTTTACCGCTACTGGGTATTGGTGGTATGCAACTCTATAAAGCAGAAGTACCTGGGCCAGTGAAAGATACCAAGGTTACGCCGCGAATAGCCGAAACAGCGAAAGCGTTATGGTACATCTACTTTTTACTTACTACCGCTTGTGCATTGGCATTTTATTTTGCTGGCATGGATGCATTTGATGCTATTTGCCATTCATTTTCGACCATTGCTATTGGTGGCTTTTCCACCCACGATGCCAGTATAGGTTATTTTGAAAGTCCGCTGATTAACGTTATTTGTGCGGTTTTCTTGTTGATTGCAGCGGTTAATTTTAGCTTACATTTTGCCGCATTTACTCGCCGCGGTATTAACGTTAAAGTCTATTTGAAAGACGCCGAATTTAAGGTGTTAATTGCTGTTCAGCTGTTGCTTACGGCAATTTGTTTTACGACTTTATATCAGTCTGGTATTTATGATTCTCCAGAGAAAACCCTCGATTATGCTTTTTTTCAAGTCGTTTCTATTTCAACAACTGCGGGGTTTGGTACTGAAAGCTTCCATTCTTGGCCGTTGTTCTTACCTATTCTATTAATTTTTTCTAGCTTTATTGGTGGTTGCGCTGGTTCTACTGGTGGTGGTATGAAAGTGATTCGCTTAATTTTGCTTATCTTGCAAGGTTCACGTGAAATGAAACGATTAATCCATCCTAAAGCAATGTATTCGATTCGAATTGGAACAATGGCATTGCCAGATAGAGTTATTGATGCCGTTTGGGGTTTCTTTTCTGCCTATGCGTTGGTGTTTGTTGTGTGTATGGTGATATTAATGGCCATGGATATGGATGCCATCACAGCATTTAGTGCGACCGCAGCAAGTTTAAATAACTTGGGACCAGGACTCGGGGACGTCGCCTCTAATTATGCCAGTATTACAGACGGCGCTAAGTGGGTACTGGTAATGGCAATGCTATTTGGTCGATTAGAAGTATTCACCTTACTGGTATTATTCACTCCTACGTTTTGGAAAAATTAATGTTAAATACAGTTATTTTATATTCAACGGTTGATGGTCAGACACTGGCAATTTGTCAGAAAATTAAGCAAGTACTAACTGAACAAGGTGAGCAAGTAAGTGTAGTTAATTTAGCGGCTGCTGATGTTAATGATTTAGCTTCTGTGGACAAAGTGGTTATAGGTGCCAGTATTCGATACGGCAAACATCGACCTGAATTGTTCAAGTTTGTTGAGCAACACCAAGCGATACTCGATACCAAGTTAAATAGTTTTTTTACCGTCAATGTCGTCGCAAGAAAGCCTGAAAAAAATACTCCAGAAACCAATCCATATATGCAAAAGTTTTTAGGATTATCGGCTTGGAAACCTAAGCTATTAGGCGTGTTTGCGGGCAAGATTGATTATCCTCGTTATCGTTTTGTTGATAAGTTCATGATTCGATTTATCATGTGGATGACGAAAGGACCGACAGATACTCAGGGAACGTTCGAGTTTACGGATTGGGGTAAAGTAGACGAGTTCGCTAAACAAATCGCAGCGCAAAAATAACCTCATCATATTTGTAGTAAATTTAATGCGTTTTTAGTTAACACGATTAATCCCTTCTCGGTATAACAGTAGGGACAACTCGGTAAAGTGGCTTTATTTAACACCTGTAATATCAAAGTTACCATTTGTTGTGCGAACCAAGCACTTTTACGTGTTAATAACAGATTTTTTGCAAATCAAACCAACCAAGGGTAACGGGATGATGGTAGTTTGATAAACATTTATTATCCCAGAGCTTGTTAACGGCCAATGTAGCGGCCTAAACTTCAGTGTTGTTTAAGCACAGTAGCGGCGATGAAGAATAGAAATAACTTCAGTGACTTGCTCATTTTTCAGGGTGTAATAAACCACTTGTGAACTCTTGCGAGTGTTAACCAAATCTTGGGTGCGTAATACCGCTAAATGTTGTGATAATGCCGATTGGCTCAAAGGAACCGTTTCATTTAACTCAGTGACACTTAGTTCTTGTTCTAACAATAAACATAAAATCATTAAGCGGTAAGGATTGGCAATGGCTTTTAGCCATTGTGCTGCCGTTTCTGCATTATTTAGCATTGTTGCAACGTCAATATCTTGCTTCATGAGTGTCCTTATATATGACCTGTAATTACGTAGAGGGTGAGTGCTATTAAATTTCTTGTATCATCATACTGCTGCATCACAGAGATCTCAATTTTAACTATTAAATATATGAGCTATTTCTAATTTGTGATCATTGCAGGGGTTTAAAATCGCTTTTATTGCCAAAATGAGACAAATTATCCAATAATGAGAATTAAAAAATGGCCAATATTTTAGTGTTATATTATTCCCGAGGTGGTCATACGGCACATATTAGCCGAGTAATTGCACAGCAAATTGAATCCAAAGGTAATCATTGTGATGTTGTTAATATTCAAGATAAAGCGACTATTGAATGGTCTAAATACCAAGCCGTTGCGTTAGGTGCTTGTGTGTTATATGGCTCATATCATAAATCAGTATTTAAGTTTGTTCGCGAAAACAAGCAGCATTTATCACAAATACCAAATAGTTTTTTTTGCGTTAGCGTTGTGGCTCGTAAACCAGAAAAACGAATTCCAGAAAATAATACCTATTTGCAAAAGTTTTTAACCTTGTCAGAGTGGAAACCGCAGGATGTTAAAATTATTGCTGGTAAAGTCGATTATCCTTCATGGCCTTGGTATGACAGTTTTATGATCCGTCTTATCATGAAAATGACTGATGGTCCTACTGACCCCACCGCAATTATTGATTATACCGACTGGGAAGATGTAAAGGTTTACGGTGATCATATTGTCGAATTAGCGACGGCTGTACCTGCGTAGTCGCTGTTGTACCAACTCAACCTCCTGATAAATGATCTGTGTCAGGGGGAATCAACATTTATCCTTAGTACTTAATTCTCCTAGCCGCTTACTTACGTAACTGGTTTTTAATATATTATCTTTGTTGTTTTTAGTAGTAAAGTCTATATGTATCAAATAAATATCACTATATATCGATATTAAAAATGCCAGAACTTAGGATGAAATAACACTGCAACAGTCAGTATTTCTAAGCGCCCCAATAACATTCCTAATGCCAATGCCCATTTAGCAATATCGGGAAGGGGAGCAAAATTTCCGGCTGGACCTATAATTGGACCAAGGCCTGGTCCTACATTGGCTACTGCTGTAATAGCACCAGTAAAGCTGGTCATAGGATCTAATCCGGTTAGTACCAATATAATCGAAAGAGTTAATATAACGATAACCATCAACATAAAAAAAGCCATGATTGAGCGGACAATGTCATTTCGAATGCTATGGCCATTATATTTGTCTTTAAACACACCATTAGGATGAAATTGTTGTTTAATTTGCTGACGCATTATTGAGAAAGCAATTTGAAAGCGAAATATTTTTATCCCGCCAGAGGTTGAGCCTGAGCAACTGCCTATAAACATTAAAAACAAAAATACTACACTAGCGACAGCACCCCAAGTTTGATAATCCGTTAATCCATAACCTGTGGTTGTGATAACTGAAATCACATTAAAGCTGGATAATCTAAATGCATCTAAAAAATCTATGCTTTGGTGTTGCCATAACCAACATGCCAATGAAAATGACACCAGTAATACAAAGGTTAAAAAGCCTTTTACTTGTTGATCATTCCATATACGTAAACTGCGCTGTTGAATAGCTTGCACAAACATCAGTAACGGCAACCCGCCAGCCAACATAAATACGATACCAACCCAATGCGCCGAATGAGAAAAGGCCGCCATCGAGCGATCTGAGGTTGAGTATCCTCCAGTTGATAATGTCGTCATTGCATGATTAATTGCTTCAAACCAATGCATGCCAGCAAAGTGATAGGACAATGCGCACAACAGCGTTAATACGACATAAATAAGGAATAAGTGTTTGGCCATATGCTGGGTTCTAGGAGTTGTTTTGTCGCTCCAGTCGGATGATTCTGTTCTAAATAAACGCATTCCTCCCACATTCAAAAACGGTAGGATGGCTACCGCCATTACAATAAAACCAATACCACCAAGCCATTGTAATAATGAACGCCAGATTAAAATGCTATGGTCCATGGAGTCTAAACCGGATAATACCGTTGAACCTGTTGTGGTGATACCTGACATTGTTTCAAAAAAGGCATCGGTATAATTAATACCGTGATAAAGAGTAAAGGGTAGTGCGGCAAATAGACTGACAACAAACCAAGTGATACTGGTGAGCAAATACATATCACGGATATTGAGGTTAAAATGACGATTACGGCCATTTTGAATACATAAAATAGCAATCAATCCAGTAAATAAACCAGATATCATAAAATCACCAATGGTTTCTTCACTATAAAATAGTGCAAAACCCATTGGTATTAACATAAACCCTGTCAATATTGAGAGGAAAATGCCGAGAATGAAAACAATCTGTTTTGCGTTAAACATTGTAAATTAGAAGAAAAACGCACTAGGTTGGAACAACTTTTCTACATCGCCGACAAATTTCTTATTCACTAAAAATAAAATAACATGGTCACCTTGCTCAATTACTGTTTTGTCATGGCCCATTAATACTTCATCATTACGTACAATGGCACCAATGGTCGTACCCGGTGGTAATTTAATTTCACCAATTTTTTTACCCACGACTTTCGAAGTGCTTGAGTCACCATGGGCGATAGCTTCAATCGCCTCAGCCGCACCGCGTCGTAATGAATAAACATTACAAATATCACCTTGGCGAATATGGGTCAATAATGCTGAAATAGTGGCTTGCTGAGGGGATATGGCAATATCAATGTTAGCCTCTTGCACAATATCGATATAGGCTTCACGTTGGATCAACACCATGACTTTTTTGGCTCCCATGCGCTTAGCGAGCAGGGCTGACATAATATTGGCTTCATCATCATTAGTGACGGCGATAAATACATCTGTTTGATCTATATGTTCTTCAAGTAATAATTCTTGGTCTGAAGCATCGCCACAAAACACTGTAGTTTTTTCCAGTTTTTCCGACAGTAACTCAGCGCGTTCTTGACGATGCTCAATCAATTTCACCGAATGGGTGCTTTGCAGCTTTTGGGCAAGACCAAAACCAATATTACCGCCACCAGCAATCATGATATTGCGGTACGAATTATCCAGTTTTTGCATTTCACTCATTACAGCACGAATATGACGACTATCGGCGACGAAAAATACTTCATCATCAGCTTCAATAATCGTGGTGCCGCGCGGCATAATAGGTCGGCCTTGTCTAAAAATAGCCGCGACCCGGGTATCAATATTCGGCATATGTTCACGTAATGTCGCTAACGCATTACCGACTAATGGACCACCGTAATAAGCTTTAACTGCCACAAGGCTGAGTTTTCCTTTTGCAAATTCAAGTACTTGAAGTGCTCCTGGGTATTCAACTAATCTTTGTATGTAAGTGGTTACTAACTGTTCTGGTGCGATGAGTTCATCAATAATAAAACCGCCACGGGGCTTAGCATCACCGCTTTTTATCTCGCTACTGATAAAAAGCTTATCTTGAAGTTCCAAATAAGCTTCTGAGCGAATACGAGCAATTTTTGTTGGTGTACCAAACAAGCTGTAAGCGATTTGGCATGCTGACATGTTGCATTCATCACTGTTGGTTACTGCAATGAGCATGTCTGCATCTTCTGCTCCTGCTTCTTTTAATACACTTGGATGGGCGCCATGACCGACAACAACACGCAAATCAAATTTGTCCTGCAACAGTCTTAATCGAGCTCTATCACTGTCGACGAGTGTGATGTCGTTATTTTCACCGACCAAGTTTTCAGCTAATGTGCCACCCACTTGCCCTGCGCCTAAAATAATAATTTTCATGGCTTGAAGTACATCCTTAAAGTGCTTTAACTAGGCGCGCGTAATAAAAGCCGTCCATATTATTTTGCCCTGGCAAAATTTGCCAACCGATATCATCGCGTTGAGTTTGTTGCTCTATCGGTACTAAACTCGCATCAGGCGTCCGAGCTAGAAACTGTTTAACTTGCTGGCTATTTTCTTGGGGCAAGATAGAACAGGTTGCATATAATAAAGTGCCACCCGGTTTAAGCCATTGCCAGCAATGATCGAGTATCTGTTTTTGTAAGTTGGCTAACTCTTCAATGTCGCTATTTTTACGTAACCATTTTATGTCTGGATGACGGCGAATTACCCCTGTGGCAGAGCAAGGCGCATCAAGTAATATCCGATCAAATTGCTGTCCTTGCCACCATGATGGAATATCCGCTGCGTCGCCGTGAATAAGCTGCGCTTTTAAATGCAACCTGTCTAGGTTTTGTTGCACTCGCGCAAGACGTTTTTCATCAAAATCAACTGCGACAAGCTTTATGCTCGGAGCCAATTCGATTAAATGACAACTTTTACCACCGGGGGCAGCACAAGCATCTAAAATAAGTTCATCTGCTGTTGGTGCAAGTAAGGTTGCTGCCCATTGTGCTGCGCCATCTTGCACAGATGCTGCGCCTTCCATAAAGTCTGGTAACGCTGCGACATCTTTTGCGCTTTCGAGCAATATAGCATCTTGGCTTAAACCAACTTGGGTTTGAATATCATGTTGGGCTAGTGCTGCTAAATAGACCTCACGTGTTTGTGATTGTTGATTGTTTCGGAGCCACATTGGTGGACGCTGGTGGCTTTGTTCGATAATGGCTTGCCAGCTTTCTGGATACGCTTGTTGTAAACGCTTAATAAACCAAGCCGGAGTATTAAAACGTAATGTATCTGAGTCGGTATTTAATGCGGCATCTTGGCGCTGAATATTACGCAATACACCATTGACCACTTTGACCAAACCATCGAAACGTAACTGTCTGCAGGCTTCCGCTGTTTCAGAAATAGCGGCATGTGCAGGAATGCGAGTAAAGTAAAGTTGGTAACAACCAACAATCAATAGTTGATGCAATATTCGCTGCTTACCTTTAAACGGTTTAGCTAGGCAGTCGCTTACACATTTGTCTAGCTGTGGTAATTGACGCATTACGCCGTAACATAACTCTGCCAGTAAGGCTTTGTCTTTGCCGTTTTCTAAGTGTTGTTGTTGATCGGGTAGCGCTACTGATAATGACGTACCTTTTTCGAGTACTTCATAAATCGCTTTAGCTGCCAGTGCGCGCACATTCATGCTAGTTAGCCTCTTGGTTTAAACACACACCAGCAGCGAACCAATCACTACGAGCATTAAGAATGTCAGCCACATTAAGGGGCTTTTTGTTAGGCAGTTGCATGGTTTGAATAATTAACTTGCCGTCCGCTGTCGCAACTTCAATACCTTGTTTAGTTGCAGCAATAATCGTTCCCGGTGACTCGGTGCATATCTCATCGGAATAATCTGCTTGCCAAACTTTAATGGTACTTTGTTGATGTTCAAAATAACTGACTGGCCAAGGATTGAACGCACGGATGTCTTGCCATAATTGCTTAGCACTTTTATGCCAATCAAGACGAGCTTCTTCTTTTGAAAGTTTCTCTGCGTAATTTGCGAGTGTTTCATCTTGCTTTTTAGCGATTAAGGTCCCTTCGCTCAATCCTGATAAGGCCTGAATTAATGCTTGTGGGCCTTGAACTGCCAACTTTTCATAAAGACTTGCTGAAGTGTCAGTATTGTCGATAGGTAGAAATGTTTTTAATAGCATATCGCCAGTATCTAGGCCTATATCCATTTGCATAATGGTGACACCCGTTTCGGCATCTCCAGCCCATAATGCTCTTTGTATAGGAGCCGCTCCGCGCCAACGAGGTAAAATTGAACCGTGAACATTAATACAACCTAAACGCGGAGTATCAAGCACTATCTTCGGTAAAATCAATCCATAAGCCACTACCACCATAATATCTGCATTAAGGTGTGCTAACTCAGCCTGAGCCTCTTCTTTACGTAATGATGCTGGTTGAAATACCGCAATATCATGCTCTAAAGCCAAGGTCTTTACTGGACTAGCTGTGAGTTTCTTGCCTCGTCCTGCGGGTCTATCTGGTTGAGTATAAGTGGCTACTACATCATGTTCAGAATCGATGAGTGCTTGTAAATGTCTAGCCGCGAAATCCGGAGTACCGGCAAAGATTATTTTTAACGGTTTCAAATGACTTCCTATGCTTCTCTAGCATCTAAACGAGCTTCTTTTTCAAGCTTAGTTTTAATGCGCTGGCGTTTTAATGGCGATAAATAATCGACAAATAACTTGCCATTAAGGTGATCAATTTCATGCTGAATACAAATGGCAAATAACTCGTCAGCTTCAACAGTAAATTCATTACCATGGCGATCTAACGCTTTTAAAGTGACATATTCTGCACGATCAACTTTGGCGTAAATTCCCGGTACTGAAAGGCAACCTTCTTCATTTGCCAAGTCGCCACTACTGGCCATTATTTGAGGATTAATAAAAACGATTGGACGATCAACTTCATCTTGTAAATCCATCACAATAAGTCGCTGATGAAAATCGACTTGCGTGGCGGCTAGGCCAATACCTTTTTCTAGGTACATGGTCTCGAGCATGTTATCTATTTGTGTTTGTAGTTGCGGACCAAAATCCGTTACTGGTTGAGCTATAGTACGTAAACGCTCATCTGGAAATCGTAAAACATTAAGTATTGGCATATATAAACTCTTAACAAGTCTGTCAAATTTCAGCCAGAAAGCTATACTGGCAATTGTAATTAGGGTAATTTTAATCCTTACGGGCTATCAATAACAGTAAAAAGCTCTAATAAAGAGCTAAACAACATGGATTTCACCATGAAACGCTTATTATTACTTGTTTTTCTATGTTTAAATTTTTCTTTGGCTAGTGCGGATACATTAACACTGAAAGTTGGTCATCCAGATACGTATATCGTTAAAAAAGGCGATACGTTATGGGATATTTCTGGCTATTTTTTAAATGATCCCTGGCGTTGGCCTAAATTGTGGGGAAATAATCCATTAATTGCGAATCCGCATTTAATTTATCCCGGTGATCGACTGACTTTGGAATTTATTGATGGTCAACCTCGTTTAGTGGTTAAGCAACACATCAAAAAGAGCCCTGAAGGTCGTGTTATATCGAAAAATGGCCCTGTTCCAGCTGTAGATCTTGCCTTAATTAAGCCCTATTTGGTACAGAATAGGGTGGTTGATCCTGGATGGTTAGATGGGCAGCCAATTGTTATGAGCGGTGAGAGTCCTTCGATTCATCATGTCGTCAATGACGTTGTATATGTTAATGCAATGCTTGAACAAGGCCTTAAAGTTGCTATTTACCAAACTGGCCGTGAGTTTTTCTCCCCTGAGAGTGGTGAGTTATTAGGCCGAGAAATTATTTTAGCGTCAACTGGCCGAGTTATTGAGTCTGGGACTGTGTCGAAAGTTGAACTGCTCAGCAGTTTACGCGAAACCAAAGGTGGCTATCATGTGACACCTGTTGAAGATGAAGCGTTAATGTCGGCATATTTTATTCCTAAAGCAGCAGACTTAAGTGTGCCTACCTCAATTATTGCTACCATAGGCAATATTCGTGAAGCGGGTAAACTTGACGTGGTATATATTGATCGTGGTGCAGATGATGGTGTCAAGACTGGTCATGTTTTTTCAATGTTCCGCGATGGTGAAAACATTGTCATTGATAACGATGGTAATCCTGTCCGTCCCCTTGATAGTTCAACTTACGATAAAGTCCTTGCACAGTTTTCAGAAGAGACGGCTTATAAAATGCCTGATGTTTTCCATGGTAATTTAATGGTCTTTAAAGTGTTTGATAAAACTAGTTTAGGATTGATTATGTTTAGTGGCCGCCCTGTTCGAGTGGGTGATAAGTTGTCTAAACCAGAGCCATTAACGATTAAAGGTGAATAATTTCAGATAAACTGGTCGACTGGCTAGTTGTTTGTGCAGTATCTGGGCTAGGACCGGCCCGGGTTCAACAATTATTAACTCAGATGGACGTTGAAGAAATTCGTCAACGTTTAGAGTTTGAACCACAGGCTTTGCCCTTGCCGGCAAACCTGTTGGCTAAGTGCCATATAGACTTTAACAAAGTGGAGCAAGCCTTAGCATGGCTTGATTCGCAACCAAATCACTATATTGTGACTCTTTCTGATCCCCTTTATCCTCCATTACTTTCTCAGATTACCGATCCGCCACCAGTGTTATTTGTTAAAGGTCAGATATTGTCCCTAGTTTTGCCTAGTATAGCGGTGGTTGGCAGCCGTAATGCCTCTCGTGGTGGCTTAGATATGACAGCCGATCTAGCTTATCAGTTAGCCAACCAAGGCTTTGCTATTACTAGTGGTATGGCGACTGGCATTGATGGTGCTGCACATAAAGCGGCAATAAACGCGAATGGTAAGACAATTGCGGTTCTTGGCACTGGGGCCGAGTGTATTTACCCTAAACGTCATCAAAATTTGTATCACAATATTATCAATACGGGTTGTGTCATCAGTGAGTATTGGCCAAATATCGGGCCTTTCTCTGGTAACTTTCCTCGACGTAATCGTATTGTCAGCGGCTTAAGTTTAGGTACCGTAGTCGTTGAGGCAAGTCGTAAAAGTGGCTCATTAATTAGTGCTCGGCTGGCTATGGAGCAAAACCGTGAGGTGTTTGCTGTTCCGGGGTCTGTATTAGGCGGTTATAGCCAAGGCTGCCATGATTTAATTAAAAATGGAGCAAAACTTGTCGAGTCTGCTGCCGATATAATAGAAGAATTAGGCTGTTTATCGGATTATCACCTTGAACAATTGCATCAACGGCACCATATACAGGATAATGAAGTTTGTAATTTGCCATTTCCTCCACTGTTAGCTAGTGTAGGATATGAAACGACAGCCATAGATGCTGTGGTTGAGGATAGTGGGAAGACAATAGATCTGGTGTTAATACAAATGCTTGAACTCGAGTTACAAGGGTGGGTTGCAGCAGTGCCCGGTGGTTACGTCAGACTAAAGAGGAGTTAGCCATGTTTGATATCCTCATGTATTTATTTGAAAATTATGTTCATAGTGAAATTGAACTATTAGTTGATGAAGATGAACTCACTAAAGAGTTAACTCGTGCGGGTTTTCATCAAGTAGATATTATAAAAGCACTTTCTTGGTTAGAGCACCTTGCTGATCTACAAGAAAGCGATAAACCGTACTTGTGCAATCATGCACAACATTCATTCCGTATCTATACCAAAGCGGAAATGGCTAAATTAGATGTTGAGAGCCGTGGTTTTTTACTGTTTTTAGAACAGATCCAAGTGCTCAGTGTTGAAACTCGCGAAATGGTCATTGACCGTGTCATGGAGTTAGATGAGCCAACATTGGTGTTAGAAGATCTTAAATGGGTGGTATTAATGGTACTATTTAATGTGCCTGGAAATGAGTCTGCTTATGAGCAAATGGAAGATTTAATCTTCGAGCAGCCAGAAGGGCGATTACACTCATAATAAAAAGGAGGCTTGGCCTCCTTTTTTAGGACTCTAAAATATTATTTATTGAGAACACCATGTCGAAAATTGATCCACAGCTGTTTAATGTCCACGAGCATGCATTAGATAAAGAGTTTGAGCTTTGTCCTGCTTGTGGATCTGAGTTGTCGGTTAGACATAGTAAGCATGGTGGCTTTGTCGGTTGTAATAATTATCCAACATGTGATTATACTCGTCCATTAGTGCAACATGAGTCGATAGAAACTCAAGTCATCAGCGGTTCAGTGTGCCCTAAATGTGGTAATGAACTGGCGGTTAAATCGGGGCGTTTTGGTATTTTTATCGGTTGTACGCATTATCCTGAATGTACCCATATTGAAAAACACGATAATACTAATCAAGCTGAACAGATTACCTGTCCTCAGTGCGCTAAAGGCCACCTTGAGTCTCGAACCAGTCGATATGGGAAAACTTTTTTTGCTTGCAGTGCCTACCCAAAATGTAAGTTTATCGTAAACTATCCTCCATATAATGAAGCTTGCCCTGATTGTGGCTTCGGAATTTTAGTAGAACGAAAAGGGGCGGCTGGTAGTCGAGTCGAGTGTCCGCAAAAATCCTGTAAATATAAGCGAGCTTTATAGTTTTCGTTTTAAAATTAATTTGATGCAAGGGAATTTAATGTTGCAATTGCAGCCATCTGCTGTCGCCGCCGTTATAAACCAAGGTGGAGTGATTGCTTATCCTACTGAAGCTGTATTTGGTTTAGGATGTGATCCTGACAACGACAGTGCTATCGAAAAATTGTTAGCAGTTAAACAGCGTCCTTGGCAAAAAGGGTTAATTTTAGTTGCCAGTTCTTTGGAGCAACTTGTTCCTTATATTGATATCACTCAACTAACATGGGAGCAATTGCAGTTTGTGCAATCTAAATGGCCTGGACCATTTACGTTTATCATGCCTATTAAAGCGCATGTATCTAAATTACTGTGTGGTGAGTTTGACTCTATCGCCGTGCGTGTCTCAGCTCATCCCGTCGTGCGTGAGTTGTGCAATACTCTCAATAAACCTTTAGTATCGACAAGTGCCAATTTAGCTGGTGAGTTACCAGTAGTCGATGCGCAACATATCATCACTGATTTTAGCGATAAAATTGAGGCATTGATTTTAGGTCAGCTGGGCGAACAACGTCAGCCATCAACTATTATAGATGCCCGCAGTGGTCAGATCCTTCGTACTGGAAGTTAATATTATGTCAAACAATCTTTCTCAAGTGCCTGACGCACAAAAAGTAAAATCATTTTTACTCGTATTGCAGCAAAATATTTGTCAGCGTTTAGAGCTACTCGATGGCAAAGCTACTTTTAAAGCTGATTCATGGGAGCGTGAAGAAGGCGGTGGTGGTACTAGTCGGGTATTAACCCAAGGCAAGGTATTTGAACAAGCTGGAGTTAATTTTTCACATGTGATGGGTGATGCTATGCCTGCCTCGGCCACTGCGCATCGTCCTGAATTGGCTGGCCGTAGTTTTGAGGCAATGGGTGTATCTTTAGTTATCCACCCTAATAATCCCTATATTCCTACAACCCATGCCAATGTGCGTTTTTTTATTGCTCATAAAGAAGGGGCCGACCCTGTGTGGTGGTTTGGTGGTGGATTCGATTTAACGCCATACTATCCATTTAAAGAAGATGTGATCAGCTGGCATCAAATGGCTAAAGATATTTGCGATCCATTTGGCGAAGAAGTTTATCCTAAATACAAAAAATGGTGTGATGAGTACTTCTTCTTACCTCACCGTAATGAAACGCGTGGTGTAGGTGGACTCTTTTTTGATGATTTAAACAAACCTGGTTTTGAACGTAGTTTTGAGTTTATGCAAGCGGTTGGTAATGGTTTTATTGAAGCTTATGAGCCAATAGTCGATCGCAACAAAGAATTGGTATTTGGTGATGATGAACGTCAATTCCAACTTTATCGTCGTGGCCGTTATGTTGAGTTTAACTTGGTTTACGACCGAGGTACCTTGTTTGGCTTACAAACGGGGGGGCGCACTGAATCTATTTTAATGTCGATGCCGCCATTGGTGCGCTGGGAATATGGATATGCTCCAGAAGAGGATAGCCCTGAAGCTGAATTGTATGACATCTACTTAAAACCACAAGACTGGTTAGCTAAATTCTAGTACTTAGTACGCTGTTGTATTGAGTCATCGGTTACGCATGTTGTCTGCTAGGGTCGAAATAGCCTGAATAATCACTTGTTGATGTTCAGGCTTTTTTATCGTGTTTTTAATGGCTGCACGCATACACATTAACCATTGTTCTCGCATCGACTCATCAATCGCAAAGGGCATGTGTCTCGCGCGCAAAGCTGGATGACCATATTTTTGTTGATACAGTTGCGGCCCACCTAACCAACCGCTTAAAAATTCATACAGTTTTTGTTCTGAATCTGCAATTGGCGATCGATGTATGGCTAATAATGCTTGGGCTTCAGGGCGTTGTTGCATTTGTTGGTAGAAGTCATGAGCAATTGCGCGGATGACTTTATCTCCACCAATAATGTCGTAGGCATTAGATTGGCTTGTGTCTCTACTAATATCAGCTTGAGGTTTGGTGAATAATTTACGTAACCAGTTCATATTATCTGCCATTAAGAATATCGGCTTCATTATATCTAAATCATTACCGTTACAGTGATTCTTTTTTGTTAACATTTTGATACCAACTATTTAACGATTAGTCTGTATTTTAATAATTATCTTAGTTAGATTGGAGGTCAAATAACAAAGGAGATCCCAATGGTAAAACTGATGCATTCATTGGTTGCTGTAGCTTTTTCAACCGCAGTTATAGGTTGTAGCCCTGCAGAACAACAAGATCAAAAAATTACAATCAATGCCAACCCGTATCCAAGTACTTACCATGTGCTGCCCAATTCAACCACGCTACTTAAAAATGCCATTGTGTTAACCGGTACAGGTAAACGTATTGATGAGGCTGATGTGTTAATTAAAGACGGTAAAATTAGTGCTGTAGGAAAACAGTTAGTTGCTGAAGGTGCTGTGGTTATTAATGCTAAAGGCAAGTGGATTACTCCGGGTATTATTGATGTACATTCGCACTTAGGTGTATATCCAAGCCCGAACGCCGAGTCACATAATGACGGTAATGAAATGACTAATCCTGTTACTGCTGAAGTATGGGCAGAACATAGTGTATGGCCGCAAGATCCTGGTTTTAATCGTGCCCGTGAAGGCGGCATTACGACGTTACAAATCTTACCTGGTTCGGCTAACCTTATTGGTGGACGCGGCGTGACATTAAAAAATGTTCCAGCCACAACAATGCAAGCGATGAAATTTCCTAACGCCCCTTATGGTTTAAAAATGGCCTGCGGTGAAAACCCTAAAAACCTTTATGGAAGTCGTAACGAATTGCCCATGACACGTATGGGCAATATGGCGGGTTACCGTACTGCGTTTATTCAAGCCACAGAATACAAACGGGCTTGGGATAAATATAATGCAGATTACGCTGCAGGTAAAAACCCTATCGCACCTGAGCGAGACTTGATGAAAGACACATTAAAAGGCGTGCTTGAAGGTGACATCCTTATTCACAATCATTGTTATAAAGCTGAAGAGATGGCAATGATGATCGACTTAGGCAAAGAGTTTGGTTATCACGCAGGTACATTCCACCATGCCGTTGAAGGCTATAAAATTGCAGATCTACTGGCTGAAAATGGTAACTGTGCCGCTATGTGGCCAGATTGGTGGGGCTTTAAATTAGAAGCGTACGACATGGTACTTGAAAATGTTGCAATGGTTGATGCGGTTAAAAATTCTTGCGCAATAGTACACTCTGATTCAGGTGTAACGATTCAACGCTTAAATCAAGAAACTGCCAAAATAATGAATAGCGCTAATGAAAACGGATTTGATTTGAAAGAAGAACATGTGATTGGTTGGCTTACCGCTAATGCGGCAAAATCATTGGGGATTAGCGATAAAACCGGCTCTCTTGAGCAAGGTAAAAATGCCGATTTAGTGGTGTGGAATACCAACCCGTTTAGTGTTTATGCTCAAGCGGAACAAGTGTTTATCGACGGTGCAAAAGTGTATGACCGCAAAGACCCAGCCTATCAGGCACAAAGTGACTTTATGTTAGGTCAGCAATAAGGAGCAAGATAATGACACTATTCAATAAATCCGTGATTGCATTAAGCTTGTCATTCAGCCTTGCGTTAAGTTGTTCTGCTCAAGCTGAAAGTGTAGCCATTATTCATGCAACCGTGCATACAGTGACTGATCAAGGTGTATTAACAGATGCCACAGTTGTGATAGAAGACGGTACGATTGTGGCCATTAATCCTCAATTACCCACAGCCGATACCATTATTGATGCAAAAGGCGCAATATTAACACCAGGCTTTATTGCTAGTATGAATGACTTGGGGTTAGTAGAGATCGGTGCCGTATCTGCTTCACGTGATGCTTATGAAAAAGAAGCAGGTATTATTTTTGACCCCAGCTTAGCTTATAACCCCAAAGCTTCTACCGTACCATTTGCTCGCAAAGGTGGTATAACCCGTAACATCGTATCATCTGGTGGTGGCGAAGGCATTTTTTCGGGACAGACTTTTACAGTGGATTTAAGTGGTAATTGGGACAGCCTACTGGCCGCTAATACGGGATTGGTGGTTGCTTTGGGAGCCTCGAAAGAGGGGTCTCGTGCGACTGGGATGCAACAATTAATTAATAAGCTCGAAGATGCTAAAAAAGCCCAAGTTAAAAAAACACCAAAGACCGCTAAAGCCAAGGATAAACCTAGTCGGGAAGACAGTGTTGTTAACGCAGTGCTTGCGGGCGAGAAATCATTAATCGTTTCAGTCGACCGTGCCAGTGATATATTGCATTTAATTAAGCTTAAACAGGAATTTGGCCTTGATCTCATTTTGGTTAATGCAGCCGATGCCATAATAGTGGCAGATCAGTTAGCGAAAGCGAACATCCCAGTGGTTATCGACAGCATGCGTAACTTGCCAGAAAGTTTTGATTCATTACATAACTCACTTGAAAATGCAGGTAAACTAACTAAAGCCGGAGTGAAAGTAGCCATTGCCTTGCCTGGTGATAGTCATAGTATTTATGCTCTACGTTTTAGTGCCGGAAATGCCGTTGCTAATGGGATGGATTATGATGATGCACTGGCTGCTGTGACAGCAAATGTTGCTGATATTTTTCATTTAGATTCAGGACAGATAGCCGTGGGGAAACCTGCTGATTTAGTTTTATGGAGTGGCGACCCTTTCGAGTTTAGTAGTAAAGTACAAAAGATGTGGATAGCGGGTGAAGAGCAAAGTACTGACAGCCGTCAAGACAAACTACGTGATCGCTATTTACAAAAAACAGCTATGCCAAAAGCATATAGCCGTTAACATCTCACGATGGATGTGGGATGTATCCCTAAATCGTTAACCAAGAGATGAAGCGAATGACAGATAAGTATGCTGTATTTGGTAACCCAATAGCGCAAAGTAAGTCGCCATTTATTCATACTGAGTTTGCTAAGCAAACTCAGCAAGACTTAAGCTATGAAGCCATTCTCGCCCCTGTTGATCAATTTGAAACTTCGCTAACGGCATTCTTTGCCGATGGCGGAAAAGGTGCCAATGTCACTGCACCCTTTAAAGAGCAAGCATTTGCTATGTGCGACGAGCTCAGTGAAATCGCTAAACTCGCTGGCGCAGTCAACACCTTGTTTAATTTACCTGATGGTAAAATTGGTGGTGACAACACAGATGGTGTTGGTTTGGTGAACGATTTAGAAATGCTGTTTGGTTCACTAAAAGGTAAGCGAGTTTTATTGGTGGGTGCTGGTGGCGCGGCAAGAGGTTGTATTTTACCTATATTGCAGCACAATGTGGCTCAGTTGATTATCTGTAATCGGACTCATGAAAAAGCAGAGCAACTCCAAGACTTATTTAATGAATACGGCAATTTTTTTGCTCAACCCATTGAAAAATTACTATCGCCATTTGATTTAGTTATTAACTCCACCTCAGCAGGACTATCCGGGCAGCTCATTACTTTACCTAACGTTATCGTCGATGAAACCACAGATTGTTACGATATGACCTACAGTCAAGATACCACGGTATTCAATCAATGGGCGCAAGAGCGGCATGCTCGTAAAACCGCAGATGGGTTAGGGATGTTGGTTGGTCAAGCTGCGGAAAGTTTTAAGCTATGGAGAGGTGTCACCCCTGATAAAGGACCTGTAATGCGTAAATTACGAGAGTTATTGGCACAAGAGGCATCAGACTAATGAATCAAAGCGTCATTTTTAGTGACCAACTCTATGTTGAAACAAATCAAGTAAGGTTTATTGCTCAACAACAGGGGATGAATATTAATTGCTTTGCTAGCTTTGCTGTTATTAGCGAACTTTGTGATGATCAACTAGTGAGTGAAAATAACGTTATAAATATGTTTGAAAAGTGTCGTTTTGACCTAGAAGACAAAGCAGAACTCTTGATTGAGCAAGAGCAGTTTAATGGCAAGGGCGATATTAGTATTAAATAACAGATTTAATACTATCGACTTGTTTGAGGTGCTGTTGGTTTCAACCTTTTTGTCGTTTTTAAGAGTACATGTTGTTATCTACTTTTCTAAATACAATTGTCAAATCTTGATCATATTGTGAAAACCATAGTTAAATCGAATGGCCGGTGAGTATGCTGTTAAAGTTTATTCCAATAACTTAATTTGCTGCTCTAAAGTCTCTATTGGGTCATAACATAAAGCCACAAACTCATCGTGGCCTTAATGTGCCAGCAAAAATTTAGAACTATAGTGCGTTTAATGACTATCTATTAATATCAGTCATTAGAAGCATGGTGTTAATTTTTTCAAGGTATGTATAGATGGATACATTTGACAAGGTTTAAAGCAAATGAACCAATGTGGAATTGGTCCATCGTGCGATTCTACATTACGATTACTGCTGTAAATCCACTAAATATTCATTTTTTAAACGGACATAATTGTCAGAAGACTGAGGTAAAAAAGAGCGCTCTGCGGCTGTTAAAAGCCGAACTTGTTTGCATGGGCTGCCTACATATAAGTAACCACTTTGCAAAACCTTATTCGGTGGCACTAATGAACCTGCACCCAAAATCACGTCATCCTCTACAACTGCACCATCAAGCAATATAGATCCCATACCTATTAACACCCGATGACCAACCTTACAGCCATGCAACATTGCTTTATGACCTATAGTTACGTCATCACCGATGATCAATGGATGGCCATCAGGATTTGCTGCTGATTTACGGGTTACATGCAATATACTGCCGTCTTGGACATTACTGCGTTTACCGATACGGATTTTATTCACATCGCCGCGAGCTGCCACTAATGGCCAAATACTCGCATCACGGTCTAATTTTATATCACCAACAAGCACTGCAGACTCATCAACATAGACGTTATCGGCTAAATCGGGGTGTATTCCTTGGTAAGTTCTTACATTCGTAGACATAACAATCCTTATATTCGTTGTTTGGGACAGTATAATGCTTAAAAACTAGCTGGTCAGGCTAAATTATCCGCAAACAAGCCTAGAATAACAAATAACCTTAAAAAAGGGGTTGCACTAAATCTTGTGTTGCCTATAATGCGCATCCACTGACACGGCAGACAGCGCAAGCGGTCACCGGGTTAGGTTGAATTAAGTGCTTCAAAACACTGAGTTCAGCAGCGAAAAGAAAGTTTGAAAAAACACTTGACGCAGCAATCGGAACGCGTAAAATACGCCTCCCAAGCCGACGACCTAGCGTCTTATGGCGATACCTGAAAAATCGGTATCATCGCTCTTTAACAATTTAAACAAGAAATCTGTGTGGACATTCACAGGTATTGAGTTATTCGAAATTGTCTTCTGTTCTTCGGAATGTTGGCAATCAAAAAATTTCAACTCAATGCAACGATGAATGTTCATAGCAATATGTAACAAGCATTTTATAGATTCTTCCGAGTTTATAAGGTGTAAATCAGAATTCATTGAGCCGAAATATTCCTAACCGAATATTTCAAAAAACTTTAATTGAAGAGTTTGATCATGGCTCAGATTGAACGCTGGCGGCAGGCCTAACACATGCAAGTCGAGCGGTAACAGAGAGGAAGCTTGCTTTCTTTGCTGACGAGCGGCGGACGGGTGAGTAATGCCTAGGGATCTGCCCAGTCGAGGGGGATAACAGTTGGAAACGACTGCTAATACCGCATACGCCCTACGGGGGAAAGGAGGGGACCTTCGGGCCTTTCGCGATTGGATGAACCTAGGTGGGATTAGCTAGTTGGTGAGGTAATGGCTCACCAAGGCGACGATCCCTAGCTGTTCTGAGAGGATGATCAGCCACACTGGGACTGAGACACGGCCCAGACCCTAGACTCCTACGGGAGGCAGCAGCAGTGGGGAATATTGCACAATGGGGGAAACCCTGATGCAGCCATGCCGCGTGTGTGAAGAAGGCCTTCGGGTTGTAAAGCACTTTCAGTAGGGAGGAAAGGTAGCGTGTTAATAGCACGCTGCTGTGACGTTACCTACAGAAGAAGGACCGGCTAACTTCGTGCCAGCAGCCGCGGTAATACGAGGGGTCCGAGCGTTAATCGGAATTACTGGGCGTAAAGCGTACGCAGGCGGTTCATTAAGCTAGATGTGAAATCCCCGGGCTCAACCTGGGAATTGCATTTAGAACTGGTGAACTAGAGTCTTGTAGAGGGGGGTAGAATTTCAGGTGTAGCGGTGAAATGCGTAGAGATCTGAAGGAATACCGGTGGCGAAGGCGGCCCCCTGGACAAAGACTGACGCTCATGTACGAAAGCGTGGGGAGCAAACAGGATTAGATACCCTGGTAGTCCACGCCGTAAACGATGTCTACTCGGAGTTTGGTGTGACTTAGTCACTGGGCTCCCAAGCTAACGCATTAAGTAGACCGCCTGGGGAGTACGGCCGCAAGGTTAAAACTCAAATGAATTGACGGGGGCCCGCACAAGCGGTGGAGCATGTGGTTTAATTCGATGCAACGCGAAGAACCTTACCTACTCTTGACATCCACAGAAGCCGGAAGAGATTCTGGTGTGCCTTCGGGAACTGTGAGACAGGTGCTGCATGGCTGTCGTCAGCTCGTGTTGTGAAATGTTGGGTTAAGTCCCGCAACGAGCGCAACCCCTATCCTTATTTGCCAGCACGTAATGGTGGGAACTCTAGGGAGACTGCCGGTGATAAACCGGAGGAAGGTGGGGACGACGTCAAGTCATCATGGCCCTTACGAGTAGGGCTACACACGTGCTACAATGGCGTATACAGAGGGTTGCAAAGCCGCGAGGTGGAGCTAATCTCACAAAGTACGTCGTAGTCCGGATTGGAGTCTGCAACTCGACTCCATGAAGTCGTCGGAATCGCTAGTAATCGTAGATCAGAATGCTACGGTGAATACGTTCCCGGGCCTTGTACACACCGCCCGTCACACCATGGGAGTGGGCTGCAAAAGAAGTGGGTAGTTTAACCTTCGGGAGAACGCTCACCACTTTGTGGTTCATGACTGGGGTGAAGTCGTAACAAGGTAGCCCTAGGGGAACCTGGGGCTGGATCACCTCCTTACCTATACGACTAACTCAATACCTAAAGTGCAGCGATGCATGTGAGTGTTCACACAGATTACTTGTTACCTTCTTCGGAAGGAGAGTGAAACACACCGCGAGCCGGTTAAGTGTTGTTCTTTAACAATTTGGAAAGCTGATAGTACTAACTAAAGGCGCATTGATGACGATTCGTTGTTGTTGATGTGATTACGTTAGTGCGAAAAATAATACTGATGCGAAAGCATCAGTATCTTGAGTTCTCAAAACACTGTTTAAGTGTCTTGAATATTCTAAAAACTAAGGCGAGTCCCACTTCCTACCCTGGAGGTGAGACAAGTAAAAACCAGCTAGTTGCGATATAACGCAGGTGGTTCACGAAAGTGAAACTCATTTGGGTTGTATGGTTAAGTGACTAAGCGTATACGGTGGATGCCTTGGCAGTCAGAGGCGATGAAGGACGTAATAACTTGCGAAAAGCGTTGGCGAGCTAGTAATAAGCATTTGAGCTAACGATATCCGAATGGGGAAACCCAGCAGCATAAGCTGTTATCACTACATGAATACATAGTGTAGTGAGGCAAACCCGGGGAACTGAAACATCTAAGTACCCGGAGGAAAAGAAATCAACCGAGATTCCCCTAGTAGCGGCGAGCGAACGGGGATTAGCCCTTAAGTCTATGGGGTGTTAGTGGAATGAGTTGGAAAGCTCAGCGGCACAGGGTGATAGCCCCGTACATGAAAACTAACCATAGATGAAAACGAGTAAGGCGGGACACGTGACATCCTGTTTGAATATGGGGGGACCATCCTCCAGGCTAAATACTCCTGACTGACCGATAGTGAACCAGTACCGTGAGGGAAAGGCGAAAAGAACCCCTGTGAGGGGAGTGAAATAGAACCTGAAACCGTGTACGTACAAGCAGTGGGAGCGGTTCTTGAGACCGTGACTGCGTACCTTTTGTATAATGGGTCAGCGACTTACGTTTTGTAGCGAGGTTAAGCGAATAGCGGAGCCGTAGGGAAACCGAGTGTTAACTGCGCGTTTAGTTGCAAGGCGTAGACCCGAAACCGAGTGATCTAGCCATGGGCAGGTTGAAGGTTGAGTAACATCAACTGGAGGACCGAACCGACTTATGTTGAAAAATGAGCGGATGACTTGTGGCTGGGGGTGAAAGGCCAATCAAACTCGGAGATATCTGGTTCTCCTCGAAAGCTATTTAGGTAGCGCCTCGAGCGAATACCATTGGGGGTAGAGCACTGTTAAGGCTAGGGGGTCATCCCGACTTACCAACCCTTTGCAAACTCCGAATACCAATGAGTACTACTCGGGAGACAGACAGCGGGTGCTAACGTCCGTTGTCAAAAGGGAAACAACCCAGACCGTCAGCTAAGGTCCCAAAGTGTATGTTAAGTGGGAAACGATGTGGGAAGGCTTAGACAGCTAGGATGTTGGCTTAGAAGCAGCCATCATTTAAAGAAAGCGTAATAGCTCACTAGTCGAGTCGGCCTGCGCGGAAGATTTAACGGGGCTAAACATACCACCGAAGCTACGGGTGCATGCCATTAGGTGTGCGCGGTAGAGGAGCGTTCTGTAAGCGGTTGAAGGTGAAGGGGTAACCCACACTGGACGTATCAGAAGTGCGAATGCTGACATGAGTAACGATAAAGGGAGTGAAAAACTCCCTCGCCGAAAGACCAAGGGTTCCTGTCCAACGTTAATCGGGGCAGGGTGAGTCGACCCCTAAGGTGAGGCCGAAAGGCGTAATCGATGGGAAACAGATTAATATTTCTGTACTTCTGCTAACTGCGATGGAGAGACGGAGAAGGCTAGGCTAGCGCGGCGTTGGTAGTCCGCGTTTAAGGTAGTAGGCTGTATTCTTAGGCAAATCCGGGAATACGTACTTAAATGTACAGGTTGAGAGCTGATGACGAGTCACTAAGGTGATGAAGTAGTTGATGCCATGCTTCCAGGAAAATCTTCTAAGCTTCAGGTTAGTAGAAATCGTACCCCAAACCGACACAGGTGGTCGGGTAGAGAATACCAAGGCGCTTGAGAGAACTCGGCTGAAGGAACTAGGCAAAATGGTACCGTAACTTCGGGAGAAGGTACGCTGCTGTCGGTGATGGGACTTGCTCCCTAAGCTGACGGCAGTCGCAGATACCAGGTGGCTGCAACTGTTTATCAAAAACACAGTACTGTGCAAAATCGCAAGATGACGTATACGGTATGACGCCTGCCCGGTGCCGGAAGGTTAATTGATTGGGTTATCTTCGGAGAAGCTCATGATCGAAGCCCCGGTAAACGGCGGCCGTAACTATAACGGTCCTAAGGTAGCGAAATTCCTTGTCGGGTAAGTTCCGACCTGCACGAATGGCGTAATGATGGCCACGCTGTCTCCAGCCGAGACTCAGTGAAGTTGAAATTGCGGTGAAGATGCCGTATACCCGCGGCTAGACGGAAAGACCCCGTGAACCTTTACTATAGCTTGGCACTGAACATTGAACCTACATGTGTAGGATAGGTGGGAGACTTTGAAGCTTGGACGCTAGTCTGAGTGGAGTCAATCTTGAAATACCACCCTTGTAGTTTTGATGTTCTAACCGCGGCCCCTTATCGGGGTTCGGGACAGTGCCTGGTGGGTAGTTTGACTGGGGCGGTCTCCTCCCAAAGAGTAACGGAGGAGCACGAAGGTTGGCTAAGTACGGTCGGACATCGTACGGTTAGTGCAATGGCATAAGCCAGCTTAACTGCGAGACATACACGTCGAGCAGGTACGAAAGTAGGTCATAGTGATCCGGTGGTTCTGAAATGAAGGGCCATCGCTCAACGGATAAAAGGTACTCCGGGGATAACAGGCTGATACCGCCCAAGAGTTCATATCGACGGCGGTGTTTGGCACCTCGATGTCGGCTCATCACATCCTGGGGCTGAAGTCGGTCCCAAGGGTATGGCTGTTCGCCATTTAAAGTGGTACGCGAGCTGGGTTCAGAACGTCGTGAGACAGTTCGGTCCCTATCTGCCGTGGGCGTTGGATGATTGAAGGAAGCTGCTCCTAGTACGAGAGGACCGGAGTGGACGAACCGCTGGTGTTCGGGTTGTTATGCCAATAGCATTGCCCGGTAGCTACGTTCGGAATCGATAACCGCTGAAAGCATCTAAGCGGGAAGCGAGTCCTAAGATGAGTCATCCCTAGAGCTTTAAGCTCTCTAAAGGGCCGTAGGAGACTACTACGTTGATAGGCAAGGTGTGTAAGCGTTGTGAGGCGTTGAGCTAACTTGTACTAATGACCCGTGAGGCTTAACCATACAACCCAGATGGGTTTTACTGACCTTAGTGTTAGAATAGAGCGCTTAGACAGTGTGAGAGACTCAAAAAGCAATCAGCTTTCCGAATTATTATTTAATGCATAAAAAAGAATGCGTTAGATAAGCAAAATTTGTCTGGAAACCATAGAGCTGTGGCACCACCTGATCCCATTCCGAACTCAGAAGTGAAACACAGTATCGCCGATGGTAGTGTGGGGTCTCCCCATGTGAGAGTAGGTCATTTCCAGGCGCCTAATAACTCGAAAGAGTAGCTTCAATATGAAGCGAGTCTCCTAGCCATGACATGTTAGCGACTTAAAAAGCATTTAGCATCGTGCGTAAGCAATTTGCTAAAGGAGCGGTAGTTCAGTTGGTTAGAATACCGGCCTGTCACGCCGGGGGTCGCGGGTTCGAGTCCCGTCCGCTCCGCCAATTACATCGAAGCCTCGTCATTAGACGAGGCTTTTTTGTATCTGCAATAAACAAGATAACAGCTTAGCTTATTAATTTTCCGTTATACAAGTTCCATTCATTATGTGCTCAATCAATCAGAATCACTCAGGTTTTCAGTTTGAGGTGCATTGTTAAAAGAATGGTTATTCCACAATGCAACAACGAAATGGTACACAAAGTGGCCCATCTCGTATGTTGGACAGATGTAGGTTAGCATCCACCAGTCAAATCGAAGCCTTGCTATTAGATAGACGAGATTATTTGTTTCACATCATGGAACAAATCAGTTGGATAGAACGTCAGTTATTTCCATCATAGCGATTTAAATTTATGACTAAATTATCGTGGTCTACCTTGTACATCAAGGTTTTATATTTATCTGATATGCGCCGTTCACTGAAAGTTTCTGCAATCATGCGAGGGTGTTTGGTTATCAAAATTTGAATTAGTTAATAATACCAATTACCTTTGTTACCTAATACACATAAAAATGGTAACAAATGACGCCACAAATCAGTTATAAATAATCATTCCAGTCATACTATTTACACTATCAATGTCTGTTAATTATTAAGTACAATTGTGGGGGGGCTATCATTAGAAATCGCTTTGATAGATCAACAAAATATAATTATTGACCATTACTCCATTACTCCATTACTTCATTACTCTCAATAAATAAGTAATACTTAAGAGGAAGTGTTTTAGTCAATCGATGAATTGCAGCATTTTAAAAATTGCCAAATATGGTTAATTGTCTGATTATGTTTAAGAGAAATCATCTACAATTATCTTTCATGCGTATGGGATAAGTGAAATTGGACAATTATTAGTGCTATTTATATCACGTAAATATAGCGATCAACGCTTGAATCAGCCATATAGTATATGTAAATAAAATTACACTCCTAAGCTAAACAAGGTAAAGTAGTCTTATCACATTTTGAAATGCTTAGATTATTTTATCGCTATTCATAAATACTACATTTTGATGTTCTTTATGCGATTAGCTTTCATAACTATTCCTTTACTTATTGATAAGATTACAGTTAGCATATCTTTGTATATTTAATTTGGTGGGTTTATTTTGCCTCGTTTGCCAACACTCTCTTTGTCTATTCTCGTACCTGTATCTATCTTTATCCTTTACCTTGGTTTGGTATGTGGGGAGTATGTCTATGAGCATGCAGAAATCAATGAACAACTTGCATCCAGACAGTCAGAACAAATCCAGAAAGACTTGTTCAGAATGCGTCATGTAGTTGAATCATCGATGTTAACTCAAGATTATGAACGACTTGAACAGGAAGTGGCTTTAGTTTCAACAGACCAAAATATGATGGTGTACGTCATACTTGATGCCGAAAGTAAAATTCGCTTCGCGAATCATATTATTTGGCGCGAAAGTAATGCGACGAATGTGTTGGAAGGCTATTCTGCCAGTTTGCATAGAAGTGTCATTACCAGCAATAAACCGTACCTAAAGGTAAATTTCGATCGTTTATCTATCCAAGTTTATTACCCTCTAAATTCAAACTTTAATTATAGTTACTCTAACTCAGTTGAGCTGATTTATTTAGAGTATGACATTGCTAATACTCTATCGGAAGCTGTCGACAGTCTTTTAAAGCGCTTCATGAAAGTTTGGGGGATAGGCGCTTTATTGTTGTCACTATTTTGTGTCATGTTGCACTACCTACTTATTAGGCCTTTAACACAATTAAGCTTAGCTGCAAAAAATATTGATTCACCAGATTTTAATACCGATATAATATGTGCTTCCACTGAATTGATTAATTTACGTGATTATCTTAATCAGGTAAATGGCCGTTTATCTCGAAGTAAAAAACGTCTCAACGATGCTGAACAACGTTGGCTTTTTGCTGTTGAAGGTGCTCGTAATGGAATTTGGGATTGGTGTATTGCTACAGGAGATGTGTTTGTTTCTGATCGCTGGAAAGACATATTAGGTTATAAACCTTATGAGCTTGATAATGACTATTCCGTGTGGGAATCTCGACTACATCGTGATGATAAGGCACAAGTTTTAAATACTTTACAAAATTATATTAATAATCAACACGAGTATTATGAAAGTGTTCACCGTTTGCGACATAAAGATGGACGTTTTATTTGGATTTTAGATCGAGGGAAAATAGTAGAGTGGGATGAGTCTGGTCGACCATTACGGATTATCGGAACAGTAACAGATGTTTCTGGTGATGTTAAAAATCAGAATATTACTAATGAAAAACCAAGCAGTAATGGACTTACCGATTTAATTAATCGCGAAGTTCTTGCGGATGAGCTATATGACTTACAAGTGTTTAGCCGTAAGACTGGCCAGTTTTCAGCGCTGTTAATGATAAACTTGGATAACTTTAAGTTAATTAATGATGCCTTGGGTCATCAATTAGGTGATCGACTGTTAATGCAAATAGCTGCCAGGCTTTCAGGGACATTCTCCAGTGCTGGTCTTGTTGCTAGACTGGGGGCTGACGAATTTGTTATTTTAGCTAAGAATTTTGGTCATGACATAGATCAAGCCAATAAACGAGCGTTAGCTTTGGCGAGTGAAGTGAGGCAATTAATTGGTCGTAGCTTTATGATTTCAGATCAAAACTTGTCAATATCAGCCAGAATTGGTCTAGTGATTTTTGATGGTATAGAGTCATTAGAACCTCAAATATTGCTAGCTCGTGTTGATAGTGCTTTAGAGCAAGCCAAAGACAGCCGATCTAATGGTTGTGCCATCTATCAAGCCGAATTAGATAAGGATCAGATTCAACCATTCAAATTACAAAATGAGTTAAAGCTTGCAATTGATAACGACCAGATGTCACTTATGTATCAACCCGTCGTTGATCAGGCTGGACAACTCAATAGCGTAGAAGTATTAATGCGTTGGTATCATCCGCAACATGGATATATAAGTCCACGGAAGTTTATTGAATCTGCAGAATTATCTGACTGTATTTTTGAATTAGAACTTTGGGCACTGGACCAAGTTTGTGATTTGATTCAACAGCTTCAACTACAAAATGAAACAGTACCTCTGATGTCATTAAATGTATCCTCACGTCATTTTCATCAAGAGCATTATACAAATGTGATTATTAATCGAATTAATAAAGCACAAATATCACCTAAACTGTTTCAATTTGAATTAGCTGAAGATGTATTTGCTGTCAACGCTAAGGTAGCAAGAAATAAAATTGCTGAATTACAGCGGTATGGAGTCAATATTGCAATGGATAATTTTGGCGGTGGGTCTTGTGCCGTACATCTATTACAAGGAGTTGGTTTTTCACAGGTGAAGTTAGCCGCTGTCTATCTGGAGGATATTGAGTTTAATCCGGAAATCTTTAACATTGCTGCTGCCGTTGTTGAGTTTGCTACTAACTTACATTTTCCTGTTGTCGCGAAACAGGTGGAAAATAAACAGCAACTCAATTTATTGACACATGCTAAGTGCACTTGGTTCCAAGGTTATATTATTAGCCGCCCCTTAGAGCGGGACGATATAATACAATTAATTAAAACGCAGCTATCTTTGAGTGTCGTGCGATAAAATCAATAGTATAAGACAGTGCTAGATTACGCATGGTATCGCTTTCGATGAAGACTTCATGAGATGCTCCTTCAATGACCACTTTATGGCAATTGATACTTAACGCTTGGTTTTGTGCCTCATTAGAAACGATACAGTCTTTTTCAGCTTGTAAAATGAGTATCGGTGTTTCACTGTATTTAGCATAGTTGATACTTTTCTCTGCTGCAGACATAGCCTCAAGTAACCAATGATTAGTTGGCGACCCTAATTGCACTGCGGGTGTTTTGTCGAATAAATCTCGATAATATTGGTAACGTTGTTGGCTGTGAGTGAGCCGATTACTCCTAAAGCTATCTGGTTGGTATTGTGTTCCACCTAACACAAACTTACTGTGGATTTTGCCTGCTTCGAGACGATTATTATCTAATTTTTTTGCTAACCAACGTATCACTGATTTTGCAATCGGTAGTTTAATACCAAACATTGGGGCAGAAAAAACCGCAGCAGTAAATGTGTGAGGATATTGATTAAGGTAATCACTGGCGATGGCACAGCCCATAGAGTGGGCAATTAGACATAACTCATCATGTTGCTGTTGCAATACTATTTGATCAATAAATTGAGTAAAATCTGCAGTGTAATCAGTAAACTTATTAACATAACCCTGATGAGGATTATGCGTTAGCCTGTCGGATAAGCCTTGACCTCGGTGATCTAAAGCGTAAACACTAAATCCTTGTTGGTATAAATCAAACATCAACTCTTGGTACTTGATATAGGATTCTACCCTGCCATTACTAATCACTATGGCGCGTTGACTATTTGGATGTTGGATCATTGCATAGGCAATATTTATACCGTCATAGGCACAAAAACTTGATTGCTGTACTTGTTGCCAAAAACATTGCTGTTCAACAGTATCAAGCTTTAATTCTGATGAAAATTTCATGAAATGCATTCTTGTATGCCAAATTGTTAAAATCTTAAAATTATTTATGCTTAAGTATTAATCAAACTACTATACGTTACTTTCATCGTTTATTATTTTTTGTTGACGAATAATAAACTCATCAACCATTTGCTCTAGTACTGACATCGGAATTGATCCATTCTCTAAAATGGCATCATGGAATTGTCTGATATCGAAATTTTGTCCTAGTGCCGTCTCCGCTTTAGCGCGTAAGCGTTTTATGGTTAATTCACCAATTTTGTATGATAGTGCTTGACCAGGCCATGAAATATAACGATCTATTTCAGTCGTGACGTTGTGCATTGAAAGTGCGGTATTACTGGCCATAAAGTCGATTGCTTGTTGTCGACTCCAACCTTTAGCGTGCATTCCTGTGTCAACGACTAAGCGAGCCGCACGCCACATTTCATAAGTTAACCGGCCAAAGTTACTGTATGGGTCTTTATAAAACCCAGCTTCCAAACCTAAATATTCGGAATATAATCCCCAGCCTTCACCGAATGCTGAGATATAACTGTAACGCCTAAAGTTAGGTAAATCAGTAAGTTCCTTATTCAGTGAAATTTGTAAATGATGGCCGGGAACCGCTTCGTGTAATGTTAACGCTTCAAGCTCATACAAAGGTCTTTTGTCTAAGGCATAGGTATTAACCCAGTAATAGCCGGGTTCATCATCACGGTTTGAACCAGAATAACGCCCAGTGGTGTATTTAGGTGCTATTTCTGCTGGCACAGGTGCGATACCATAAGGTGTTCTTGGTAATTTCCCAAAATACTTAGGCAAGATTGCATCGGCTTTTTTTGCAATAAATGCTGCTTCTTTCAGTAATTCATCGGCTGTTTTGGGATAAAACTGCGGGTCAGTGCGTAAAAATCTTAAAAAATCGGCAAAACTACCTTTAAAATTCACTTCTTTAATAACTTGTTCCATTTCCGTTTTTATACGATCAACTTCTTGTAATCCAAGTTGATGGACTTCTTCTGCTGTCATAGGCAGTGTGGTGTAATATTCCACTCTGTTTTGATAAAACTTAGAACCATCAGGTAAAGACGATGCTGCAATCTGGATACGTGCATTTGGAATATATTCCTGAGTCATAAAATCATAGAATTGTTGATACAGTGGCAATACGGTTTGCTCTATTATTGATAGACCTTGTTGAGTTAATGCTGTTTTTTCTACGGTACTAAAATAATCTGGATAATGGGTAAATGGAGTAAAGTAGCCGCTATCTTCTGTCGGGACAATAAAAGCACTAATGCTGTCTTCAAAACCTTTTAAAGTGATTTTTGCTGGCGTTATTCCACTGGCTAAACCTTGCTTGAGCCAGTATGTTTGTTGCGAAAAATAACGTGGTAATTGCTTAAGCTTGGCTAAATAATTCTGGTAATCTTCAACATTTTTAAAGCGGCCTTTGGCAATAGAAGCAATATAGGCATGAAAACCACTTTCTGCTGTTATCGGTAAATAATGATCGTGAAAACGATACATGTCGACTGTATTTTGGAGCTGATCTTGCAATATTGTGGCGTTGATGACATCGGACTTAGACAAGTGCTTTCGATCAAGCTGTTTAAGTTTATTTAGAATGTTGAGAGTCTGTTGATTTTTTTTCGCTAATGCTTCAACTGATAAATCATCAAGTTTTCCGGCCGCTGAAGCATCACCCAAGTTGGCAGCTAACTCTGGAGAGTATGCGAGATTGACAGCCCAACTCTGATCTATGATAGCTTGTAAATTGCTATTGATTTGCGTTTGTTGGCTTGTACTAGGCTTATCAATCTGAGATGTATTTGTATGACTATTACAAGCCGTTATATTTAAGATTATCAGGGTTGTTAGAAGCAGCAAGCGCATCGATAGTCCTTTATTACTTTATCGGTTTTATCAGCATTAGAGTATGCCCGATTTCAGTACAAAAAACACATCACGAATTAATATGTATTTTTAGTGTGTTAGATCCCATAAAAATATAGGTCATCAAAATTTATTTAAATACATGTTAAACTGAAATTTATTCTCTGACCAACAAAACCATACAAATGGCAGGGTAAGTTTATAGGGGTTAATTATGATAGATCCAACTATTCCGCTGGTTGATTTGCATCGGCATTTAGACGGTAATGTTAATGTAAAAACTATTTGGGAATTAGGCCATCAACATGGCATTAAATTACCTGCTAATTCTTTAGAAGAGCTTGCACCATTCGTGCAGATCCAAGGTAAAGAAAATAGCCTAGTGGATTTTTTAAAGAAACTGGATTGGATGGTTGCTGTATTAGCAGATCTTGACGCAGTGAAGCGTGTTGCCTACGAAAATGTTGTCGATGCTGCTGCACAAGGGTTAGATTACGCAGAATTGCGCTTCAGTCCTTATTACATGGCGATGAATCATAACCTGCCGATTGAAGGGGTTGTTGAAGCGGTTATTGACGGTGTCCGTGCTGGAGTGAAAGAGTATGATATTAAGATTAATCTTATTGGTATTATGTCGCGATCATTTGGCCAAGAAAAATGTCGTTTAGAACTTGAAGGGATTCTGGCTTATCGTGACAGCATTGTCGCGATGGACTTAGCTGGCGATGAACTTGGGTTTCCTGGCGATTTGTTTTCCGAACACTTTAAACGAGTGCGAGATGCTGGGTTACAAGTCACCGCTCATGCCGGTGAAGCTGCTGGCGCAGAAAGTATGTGGCAAGCCATCAACGTATTAGGTGCAACGCGAATAGGTCATGGTGTTAATGCTATCCACGACCCTAAGTTAATGGAATATCTTGCACAGCATCGTATTGGTATTGAGTCATGTCCAACCAGTAATTTACATACATCTACAGTCGCAAATTATGATGTACATCCGCTAGATAAATTTATGGATGCAGGTGTATTGATTGGCTTAAATACTGATGATCCAGGCGTGAGTGCGATTGATATTGCCCATGAATATCGAGTTGTTAAAAACGAGATGGGCTTCAGTGATGCTCAACTAGCAACATTACAACGTAATGGTGTTGAAATGGCTTTTATATCAGACAGTGACCGTAAAGCGCTATATGCTAAAAAGCTAAGTAAATAGCTTATATTAGTAAATAAAATAGCCAGCAAATGCTGGCTATTTTTGTATGTGGTGCTCAATAACTAGTGGACTAGATCACTCTTGAAAACTGTTGTTGACGGGCTTTTTGACGATAATAGACATCAAAACACATACAGATATTACGAATCAGTAGACGACCGGTCGTGCTAACCGTTAGTTTACGATCTGTGATATCAACTAATTTATCATTAATGAATGTCTGTAACAGCTTAAGATCTTCAGCAAAATATTCATCAAAATTAATATCGAATTTTTGTTCAATTTTGTTCATGTCTAAATCAAAATGGCAGATAATTTGCTTAATCACTGCACGACGAATTTCGTCATCATGATTTAAGCTACAACCTTTCCATAGTGCATGTCCATTGGCATCAATAGATTCATAATAAGGGCGAATATCTTTTTGATTCTGAGCATAACAATCGCCAATTTGACTAATTGAAGATACCCCTAAACCCAGTAAATCACACTCTTCTTGGGTGGTATAGCCTTGGAAATTACGATGTAATTTACCGGCATTTTGTAACTTGGCTAATTCATCATTAGGTTTAGCAAAGTGATCCATACCAATAAATTGATAGCCAGCATCTGTTAACGATTCTATCGTTTGGCGCAGCATATCTAATTTCTGTTGTGGAGCAGGCATATCATGTTCTTTAATTTTACGCTGTGCAGCAAAACGTGATGGTAAATGTGCATAGTTAAAGACAGACAAGCGATCTGGCGACAGTTCAATAATGCGCGCAATCGTTTTCGCAAAGGTTTCTGGTGTCTGTAGTGGTAAACCATAAATTAAATCAACATTTGTCGACACAAAACCTAGTTCTTTTGCTCGAGCAATTAAGTCGAAAATAAATTGCTCGTCTTGTTCACGATTTACGGCAATTTGCACTTCTTTATTGAAGTCTTGCACGCCAATAGATACTCGGTTAAACCCAGCTTCTTTTAAGGTGTCAAGCATACTTAGCTCGATTTCTCGAGGGTCAACTTCAATTGAGTATTCACCCACCTCTGCAAAATTAAAATGCTCTTTAATTAGAGTGGTTAATTTAAGAATTTGTTCAGGACTTAAAAAAGTGGGTGTTCCTCCGCCCCAATGCATTTGGGTTACGGTGTAATTTTTGAATAATGGGGCACGTTTAATAATTTCAGTGGCCAGATACTCAATATATTGATCCGCTTTATGTGAATGGCGAGTAATAATTTTATTACAGCCACAGTAGTAACAAAGCTTGGCGCAAAAAGGGATATGTACATATAACGATAGTTTATCGGATTTACTATTTTTAATTGATGTCAGTAAATCTTGTTCAGTAAAGGCATCGTCAAATTCTAATGCAGTCGGGTAAGAAGTATAACGGGGACCGCTGTAATTGTATTTTTCGATCATCGACTGATCCCAACTAATCTGAGTGGGCTGCTTCAAGGCGTGTCCTCCAGGGGGTAAATTAGCAACAACCGAAGTATGCAATGTTCATAACCAAATAACCTTGATCTAGGTTGTAAAAATGAATGTTGCCTACTGGAATAAATACACTTTAGCTGTGTCTTATATGAAATGTTGCTTGGAATGAGGAGTAAGTCACAGTTTGTTATGCTGTACGAAAGTAGTGCGCAAATCATATTGGCAAAACTGGCAATCAGTTAATCGTAAATTGTTGCATACCTAAATTACGTGCCTTGCCATCGTATCTCACTTCAGTAAATTGCACCTTACCACTTCGATGTTTCAATACTATGCTGGTTGAGCGGGTGCCGTATTCTTCATGTTGAATAAAAATAGAGGATAGACGTCGTTCCCATTCAAGGCTAATGCCTGTTTGAGGTAAATCTTGATCTTTTGGTTGAGAGGTATCATGCATAATATCAAGTAATCGGTCTATGCAAGGTGATTTCATCTGCTTGATATAGCTTTGTAGCTGTTGCTGGCCTTTAGCCATTTTAGGCCATATATCATCTAAGGCGCCATTGCTTACAGCATGAAACCCAGGCTTAAGCTGGGTAGTCGTTAATGTTTTGCTGTTAAAGCAAAACATTTGATTGTGTTGTTCAAAGACCAAATTAAATGGATTGTAATTTACCGAGTGTTCAATTAACCATTGGCTATTGATTTGTTGCTTAGTGAGCGCATCGACGACTAATTCGCCTCGACTGCGCACACCATCTTGCTGTTCAGTTACCCGGATGTTAGTTAGTCCTGCAAACTGGCCTTGTTCATTAATCCCTAACCAAGTGCCGCCTGCTTGTTTGTCTTGCCCTGCATAAATAGCCGGTGTCGTTGTCCAACGATAGGCTGGGGCTGTTGCTCTATGGTGAAATTCATCGCGGTTAGCGCAAACGATTAAGGGGTAATCAGGGTGTGCTTCTACGGCAATAAATAAAATACACATTTCTCTTCCCCTTTAATATCGTGGCTTAACCAACCATCATTAATTGGTGAGCTATCAGTGATGATGGTTATGTGCAGCCTTTATTTCTGAATCTTGGGCGTGATCATGATTATGCTGGGTTGATTTTAAGTTGACCATCAAACGGCTTAAAAACTTCCTCGGCCCAAGACGGAGTAAGCTGGCACCAAATAATAAGGTAATCGCCACTAAACCAATGATATTGACCGATTCAGGCAGTTGCACTGTGAATGATGAGACCAGTGTTAATTGATCTGCCACCATTAAGCCTACAAATAAAATACCGCCTAACATGAGTCCTTGTTTCCAGTTCATTAATTTTAATTGACCAATATTAAGTACTGGGGCGGCTAATAAAGTAAAGGCGACAGCTATTTGGCTCCAACCACTATAAGCCAAAGCAAGCGCTAAAATAACGGTGCCTAGGCTGCAAAAGCGCATCGGTAAAAATACCAATAATAAGATAAACACCTGTAATGCCGGATTTTCTAAGGGAACCGACGGGTGACCGATGAGGTTTGCTAATACTAAGCTAAGAATAATCCACGGAGCACTACGATCGACTAATTGGTTAAAACCGAAACGCCATGCTGATCCTGATAGCGTTGGTTGTGGGTCTGTCAGATTGACTTGAGTCAATGTCATTAATAACCCAATGGCCAATAAACCGATTGATTGATAAAGCGCAAACCAAGGACCTAGCAACAATAAGGAAATTAACAATGCTTCAGGACCTGCTAAACGTTGAAGCCAAAGTTGTCCTAAGGAAGTATTGGAAGGCCTTAATCCCAATGCAAACCTGGTAGTAGCAATAAAATAACTACCTAGTAATATGGGTGAAATGGTTAATAACCAGCTGACGAATTGTTCTGAACCATGTTCTGGATGAGCATGTTCGTGGCCGCCAGTTTCCATTAGTAATAGCAGTGCTAATAATCCTAAACCAAATAAACTGCCAATACCTGCCTGATATTGATATTTACCTTGTTTATCTTCTTGGGGATGAACATGAGGCTGATGTAATACCACATGCAAAATAGAACCCGTTACAAAAGCTTGTAAGTAAACGGTGTTTTCAATACTTAACTGAGACAATAAATGTTCGCCAGCAAAGTAACCGATACTCGTTAATATCATCATCGCGGCGAGCACAACACTGGTCCATCGGGTACCAATTTGAGGCTTGAGTAACCACCAAATAGCAACACCAACCGGTAAACGATGCATAATCACACCTAAGGCAAGGAGTGTCGAATTACCGTCTTGTTGAGCTAATACCATTGCGCCACCATCAGTAATCGTGTGCAGCAACAAACCGCCAGTACCTAATATGAGGGTAATATTATGGGTGATATCTGAATATTGATGAAATAGCTTTTCGCTGGCTGTTGGACCCCAAACGCCAAGCATGACAAACAATAGCGTTATAAATCCGCCATGTTCCAGTAGTTCTGGCAAAATATGAATGAGCACCAATCCGCCAAGAGAGACGAAAATAAATCCATCCAAGCCTTTTTGCAATCCGCTACCTGATGAAAAGAAGCGATAAAAAATTGGCCCAAACAGTAATGCAATACAGCTAGAGATTAGATAGAGCATATTATCCAGAAAATCAATCGAAAAAAACAACGTAGTATAACCATTTTTATTGCAAATTGTAGTGTGAGAGCGTTTAAACTGAATAATTTACTGAGTGTTAGATAGCAATTATAACGACGCGATTTAAGCTTATTCTGATTATTGAATTTATTAACGCGGTAATTGTTTTGTCGATCTTAATGATGGCAACTTACTTATAATTAAACAGCATTATTGTTTTATGATTATAAATAAGTGAGCTTTGATATCGTTTATTTTGTTACTTTTGGTATACAATATAGCTCAAATTTTGTTAATTAAAAGATTGTTGTCCATGGATATTTTTTCTGTCACCGTCATGTTGTTTTTGATTATGGATCCACTGGGTAACCTCCCCATATTTGCTTCGATTTTACGCCATATCGATCCCAAAAAGCGCCGTCAGGTTTTAATTCGTGAACTCCTATTTGCATTAGTTATTATGTTGTCCTTTTTATATGCCGGTGAAGCAATTCTTAATTTTCTAAACTTACGGTCAGAGTCGGTCAGTATTGCTGGCGGCATTATTTTGTTCTTAATTGCGATTAAGATGATTTTCCCTTCTCCTGGCGGTGTCGCGGGATTAGCTGCGGGTGAAGAGCCTTTTATTGTCCCTATGGCAATCCCATTGATGGCGGGTCCATCTATTTTGGCTGCATTAATATTATTGGCGCACACTGACAGTAATCGTATGGGAGATTGGACCATTGCATTAGTCTCTGCTTGGGCTATGAGCGCTGTTATTTTAATGTTCTATAAGTTATTTACTCGCTTATTAGGTGAAAAAGGATTAACAGCTGTTGAACGATTGATGGGCATGGTATTGGTGATGATAGCGGTACAAATGTTACTTGATGGCATATCTAATTATCTCAAAACAGCTGCTGCGATTTAAGTCCGGTTTATTTGATTGGATGATGTTGAGTGACGCCAAGGTTGAACGTTAACTAATTGAAATTATTATCTATCCATAGTTCATATAAAAAGCCGACTCAGCTGAGTCGGTTTTTTTATTTAAGCTAGCTGAAGATACTTTCAATTAAATATTAATCGAGCGGATATATTTACATTAATTAATGTCTAAAGTTAATTGTAGCCCAATAGTTACAACTGTTAATATTGTGTGGTTACTGATAAAGGTGAATTATGAAATTTATTATCGTCATGTTGGGACTTGGTTTTATGAGCTTGCAAGGTTGTCAACATCAGTCTGCAGCATCAAAGGTAGACGATCCAGTAGGCACTAAACCGTTAGTTAAAGATTGTGGTCCTAGCGCGATGCCGCCGTTACGTGATAAGACTAAACTCACTGAAAATTTACGTAAAAAAGGGCTAATCACCGCAGATATGAATCAAGCACAAATTGATAAAATTGTTGCTGATTATATTGTTAAACGCCAAAAAGCGTTTGAAAAATGCCACAAGCCAACACCCAATATAGGTAAGTAGTAATGAGTAAATTGACTAAACTTTATGGATTTGCCGCATCAACTATGTTGCTTTCTTGTTGTATGACTGCATTGGCTGCTCCACAAACGGGCACTCCTACCGATAGCGCGTTAATCGATCAAGAGCAAGTACTATACTGGTTGATCAAACGTGGAGAAGTTGCTGCAGACGCCAGTGATACCGTTAAGCAAGCTGCTGTAGATGAATTTATTCATCGTGGTAATCATACGACATATAAACCCGCAGCTATTGAAATCAAAGCGGAACAAATACGTATTAAACAAGTTGGGCAAAAAAGTAAAACCAGTGCTCAATATGTTTCTGCCAATAATGTTCTAGCCGATCAAGATGTCACTAAAAAGGTAAAGGTGTTAGCGGTATTAGTCGACTTTCCCGACTTACCTCATGACGCCAACCGACTCGATGTAGGTGATACTGAAATGTATTACAGCAGCTATCCTGTGTCGCATTATCAGCAGCTGCTATTTTCAGAAACAGGCTATACAGGTCCAAGTAATCAAACTTTACAATCTGCTTATCAATATTACCAAGCTGTTTCTGGAGAGAGCTTCTTTTTTACTGGCCAAGTACAAGACTGGGTTACCGCGGACCAAAATGCTAGTTATTATGGTGGTAATGATGCTGATGATAATGACCAAGCAGTAACTGATTTAGTTAAAGAAGCTGTCACCAAAGCGGTAGCAAGCATGAGCGACTCAGAGCTAGAAAGCTTTGATGTTGAAGACCCGTACGATCTAGATGGTGACGGTAATTATGATGAGGCAGACGGTATTATTGATCACGTCATGTTGTTTCATTCTAGTATCGGCGAAGAAGTGGGTGGCGGAATATTAGGTGAGGACGCAATTTGGTCACATCGTTTTTTCGTAGACCAAAATACCAATGGTTATGAAATTCCTGGCCGCAACCTTAAAGTATTTGGTTATACCGTGCAGCCAATCGATTCTGCAGTAGGTGTATGTACTCATGAGTTCGGCCATGATTTGGGTTTACCAGACGAATATGACACCACTTATAGTGGCGATGGTTCGCCTGTAGGCTCTTGGTCTTTGATGTCTGGCGGTAGTTGGACAGGCAGTCCTGCAGGTTCTCAACCAAGTGGTTTTAGCCCGTATGCAAAATCTTACTTACAAGAAAAATACAAAGGTAAGTGGGTCAATGAACAAAATGTTTCATTGGCGGATTTAACCAGTAGTGGTACGGCAGTAGAGCTTAGCCATGCCATAAACACTAATGCAGTTAATCAATTATCAATTGCGCTCCCTGCCGCAGACATTGCATTTACAGCACCATTATCAGGCATGTATCAGTATTATTCTGGTCAGGGTCATCTAATCAATAATGCCATGTCATTTGATGTGACATTGCCATTAGATACGCCGTTAGCATTATCTTTCCAAGCTCATTGGGATATTGAAGACGATTATGACTATATCCAGGTAATGGTAGACAGCGTGGCGATACCTGGCGATCACACCATTACAACCAACTCTATTTATCCAACCGTTAAAAACTTTATTAGCGGTAAGTCGAGTGATATTAGTACCTCATATGGTGATGAGGATTGGGTTGGACTGAACTTTGATTTGAGTAACTATGCCGGACGTAATGTGCAGATCAGTGTGGTGTACAAAACAGATGAAGCCGTTGGTAATTACGGTATGGCGATTGATAATATTCAATTAACTAACCAGGGCACAGCGTTTTATAATGATGGCGCCGAAACTGACGTAATGGCAACCCTGTCTGGTTTTAGCCGCATTGAAGATAGCTTATCTGGTAAAGCAAGACGTTATTTAGTCCAATTACGCAGCCATCAAGGTGTTGATGCTGGGTTAGATTCTCATAATTACGAACCCGGCGTATTACTGTGGTTAGAAAACCCCAATTATAGCGATAACAATGTGTCAGAACATCCAGGTGGAGGTTTGATTGGTGTTATTGATGCAGACCAAAATTTGATTGGTAATCAGTTAACCGATATTCAAATTCGTGATGCTGCTTTTAGTTTGTACCCTCAAAATCCTTACTTTGGTGACAGCCATTTAGGTGCGGAGTCTTTATTTGATGATAGTACTGACTACAGTGCGCCTCTAAAACCACAGGCAGGTATGATATTGCCAGAGCTAGGTTTTACCATGCAAGTAATGGAACAAGCTAGCGACAGTAGTACCGCGACAGTTGAGTTTGCCTTGGCTGATAGCAGCATATTGCCGGAAGTGACCCTTGATGCTGACATTACGGCTCTAGTTTCAGGTGCTGATGTGAACTTTAGCGTGGTTGTCAGTGGCGGCAGTGATTACACTTACACATGGTCTTTTGGGGAGGCTAATGCCACGAGTACTGATGCTGCGCCAAGCTATACATATTCAACATCGGGTGACTATCCCGTTAGTGTATTAGTCACCGATGGTGCGGGTAATACGGTGACCGCGACAGAAAGTGTAAGTGTGGTTATAGCTACAATTCCAACCACGCCAACAACTCCAACATCGACAGAAACTAGCGACGATAGTGGTAGTGGTAGTGGCGGAGGAAGTCTAGGCTGGCTAAGTGTGATTATGTTTGGTTTGTTTGGCTATTTCCGCAAACGGATTTAACACCACAAAGGTGATAACAGAACGCCCATTAAAGGGCGTTTTTTGTCATTAGGTAAACAAGGTTTTGCTAACGATATTGGATTAATTTTATACATGAGATTAGGCGATTTTATTAATGTACTCGACAGCAGCAGGTAGAAATATTTCACTGACAATAAGCTGTGAGTTAAATACATTAAAATAGCGTCTTCGGCCCCATAAACTCTGATTCACTTGTTGATTTAAGCTGGTGGCTAAGGCCGCTAAACGGCCACAGGTTTCAAATTGGGCAACTTCAATATTACCAGGAGTAATGTCTGGGCTGCTAAATAACAATTCACCCAAAGGCCGAGTGCCAAGGCGCGTAAAATCATTCTTTGGAGTTTGAACGCCTAAAATTGTTTGTGGGATGAGTGTTCGGGCAAATACCCACGGAATACCGTCAAGGCACAATAATACCTCTCGGATCCAAACAGGATCAGTCTGGGTAGGAAATTCATCCGCTAGAGGCACAAGTAGATGCTCACCTAATACTTTTACTTCAAAGTGTTTACAGTGTGTCTTGAGGCGCTGGGTTAAACTTCCGGTGGCTAATAACCATCCTTTAAGCGGACTATGGGGCAAAGCATCGATTTTTTGTGGCGAAAACCAATGAATTGATTCACCATAAGGAAAGCTAATACTGGTCACGTTCATCTAAAACTCGTTACAATATATCTCAACGGCAATAGTCTATCATGGCAAAGATGATCAAACACTCCTAAGGGGGTGAACTACATGGCTTATTTAATTAACGTTCCACATTAACGGAGTTTATCTCACTATGAAAAAATTGGTTTCAACGTTAGTTATGTTGTGCTGTTTCGCATTTAGTGTTTATGCAGCAGATGAGAAAGCTGAAGAGAAGCAAGTTGCAGATGAAAAAGTTGCAGAGAAACAAGTAACCGAAGATTACGCATACTATGGCTTTGAACCAGACATAGTCACTAATTATATTTCAAACCGCAAAAAGTTAGGTTTTGTTAAGATCAGTATTGAGTTGATGGTAAAAAATCCCGATGATTTGATTATCTTAGAACACCATGATCCTTTATTACGTTCGGCGATAGTTGAAATATTAGGCAATCAATCTGAAGATAAAGTGAAATCGTTATCTGGGCGAGAAGAAATTCGCCGTGAATGTTATAAAACGCTCAATCTTCTTATGGAAAAAGAAGTCGGGCGTTCGGTTGTGGTTAACTTATTATTTACTAAGTATTTATACGATTAATGACCCGTTCAACCACTAAGCCTGGGCGAGCAAAGCATAACGTCACTAAGCGCTTGCCAAATAAATCGGCAGCCGTAAAACCCGTGCTATCAAAAGGATTACATTCACGTAATGCTCATCAACAAGGGTATGACTTTGCTGCCCTAATTAGCGCAATGCCAGTACTCGCGACTTTTGTACGGCCAAACCCTTATGGTAATCCATCGATTGATTTTGCTGATCCTAAAGCGGTAAAAAGCCTTAATGCGGCATTATTATTGAGTGAGTATCATATTCGTGATTGGGATATTCCTGAGGGCTATCTATGCCCACCAGTACCAGGGCGAGTAGATTATATACATTACATTGCTGATTTGTTGGCTGTTAAAGGCAAAGTGATTAAAGGGGCAAGTATTCGTGGATTAGATATTGGTACCGGTGCCAATGGTATTTATCCGTTGTTGGGTATTCAAACTTACGGTTGGCAGTTTGTTGCGTCAGATATTGACCCCATATCGATAGAGAATGTAGCCCAAATTGCGCAGAAAAATCCTAATCTAGCGCCTAAATTGCAGTTAAGACTTCAGCATCAACCAGAGCATATTTTTAAGGGGATAATTGCCCCAAATGAACTATTTGATTTCACCTTGTGTAATCCACCATTTCATCGCTCACTCGCTGAAGCATCTGTAGGCTCATTAAGAAAAACCAATAACTTAGCGAAAAATCAGCAACAAAAACATGGTAAGCAATCGAAACAGTTGGTAGCCGGTAGAACTCAACCTACACTTAATTTTGGCGGTCAAAAAGCGGAGTTATGGTGTGAAGGTGGCGAGCAACAATTTTTGGCTAACATGATTACGCAAAGCCATGAGTTTGCCAACCAAGTATTATGGTTCACCTCATTAATATCAAAGTCAGAAAACCTCAAACCTTGTTATCAATTACTTAAACAGGTAAACGCTGCTGAAGTGAAAACCATTGAGATGACTCAAGGAAATAAAGTGACCCGCATTTTAGCTTGGAGTTTTTTAACCCCAACATTGCGTCAAAAATGGGCCACATTGCGGAGTTAATCTTTTTTTACATCAAAAGTGACTGTTTCACTACCGTGGTATATCAAAAAATGTCGACCTTTGGCACGAGCGATTATCGTTATTCCCATTTTTTGAGCTAAGTCTAAACCCATTTGGGTAACACCACTGCGCGATAGCAAAACGGGTATCCCCATCTTGGCAACTTTAATCACCATTTCAGATGTCAGTCTACCCGTGGTATAGAAAATTTTATCATGTCCCGATTGTTGCTCTAACCACATATCACCCGCTAAAGTGTCTACTGCATTGTGACGGCCTACATCTTCAACAAAAGCTAAGATATTTTCGTCTTGGCATATGCCGCAACCATGAACTGCCCCTGCATTTTTGTAGGTTTCATTGTAATCGCTGATATTACTTAGTAAAGCATAGATAGTTGATTGCTTAAGCGATGGTGTAGGTAAATCAATATCATCTAACCCGAGTAAAAAACCACCGTAAACAGTACCCTGACCACAACCTGATGTGACGGTTTTTTCAGATAGTTGTTGTTCAATATCCTCTGATACCTCTTTGGTAATTACCGCGGCGGAGCTAACATCCCAATCTACAATAACGGATTCTAATAAGTTTAAATCACTAATAAATCCTTGGTTTTTTAAATAACCAAGAGTCAGTGATTCTGGTTTTGCACCTAATGTCATTAGCGTCACGATAGGGCGCCAATTTAAATACAAGGTTAATGGACGTTCACAAGCCACAGATTTATCAACTTCCTGACCTTGCTCGTTGATGGCTTTTACCGGAATGGTAAGTGGTACCTGAGTATTGGTTTTAACAAACTTTATTGCTTTGTGCTGCTTGGAGGTTGAAGAAACAGATTGAGTCATAAACAGCTTAGCCTCTAATAGGTATTTATTGATGGTAATAATGAGTGTGTTGAATTACTTAATTACTTAACTAGCATAGCAATTATTATTCCCTAAATTGCAAACCACTTACCTAAGCGTGATCTGGCGCAAGTCTTGTTAAACTCAGCGTTTTTGACGTGTATATATGTCCCACCTAGTATTGCACTATGGACATATTGTCCTATCCTTAATAGGTGTTTCGGGATCTAGTTCAAAGTTCGTTTTACTTTTTAGTTGGCATCATTTTTGCTGCTATTAATCATTAGAGTGTATTTCAATACACATATTCATGTCAGAGGTAAGCATCACCATGCAGCACACCGACACGCTTTGGCCAATGTATGTTTCACTAAAAAAAGTGCAAACCCAAGTAGGACGCTGGACTTCAGTCCGTTGGGAGCTTGACCAAATGATTCCTGCAACACAAGAGCAGCCAGAAAATTCGTTTTTAGTTCCATTGGAATTATACAAAGATCAACGTGGTAGCTATCGTATTAACTTGGATATGGATAATTCAACGCTTTTTATCGTGTGCGACGAACTAATTGATGGGACATGGGTTCCTGCAATGATTTCAGCCGACCAACACGTTAGCGCTGGTTGTCTTGAATCAGATACTCCAGTACTCAATATTCCAATGCCTAGTGCTATAGCTTGTTGGATCGAAGCCTTTATCACCCGCCATGGCGAAGTTGAGATTAGCGCTCATCGACGTAAACATGTTAACCGTCGTAAAAATGAAGGGCCAAGTGCGAATCGCTTAGGGAAAATACAATGAGTGATAAAGCTGAAGGACTCCTTAACCGTTGGGAACTTAGACGTCAGCGGGTTGCTGAAGAGGCTGAGCAAGAAGCATTGCTACAGCAAGCTCAAGAAAACCCTGATGAAATTAGCACTCCCACAGCTGAGTCGACTCAAGACGTTAATGCAATAGGCTTAGAGCCTGATGAAGCTTTAGAGTCTGAACCGTTACCCGATCCAAACACGATTGAAGTTGGCGGCAGTTTTGCCCGTTTTATGGCTAAAAGTGTTGATCCAACGACTAAAGCCGCTGCTCTAAGAGCGTTATGGAAGCAGCCGCAATATGGTCACATAGACGGGCTAATCGAATACGCGCTGGATTATACCAATCAGCCGTTATTATCAGCGGATGTTTCAGCCGAACTAGCCAGTAAAGTATTTCGCTATGTTGTTGAAAAAGAACTGCCTGAGCCAGAATTAGAAGCTGACTTAGCGCCAACAGATTTAAGTTCAACGGAGTTAGCACAAGCTGAGATCGATGAGCAAACCGATTTAGAAGTAGATGAAGAGCTAAACGTGTTAGCTGATGAAAATGAACAACAAATTGTGGCGATATCGCCTGAAGAACAACCGCTTAGTCAGAATGATGACCTGATAAAGCAAGCTGTCGCCAGTGATGAGGCGAAAGCGTAATAACCACAGTCACTTATAATGTGACCTAGATAAAACCGTTATTTAAAGATTATAGAAAGAGTTATTGTCAATTAATGACGAGCTATAAGCGTGAACAGTGAACTGAGCTATCACTGTGAATTAGGTATAAAAACCGAGAATTGGGAACGCAATGAGTATCAGAAAAAACCAGCCACAGCTGAAACAAGCACGACAACAGGTGATGGCAAGTACGCAGATTTTGCAAAATTTAATACCACCCACGGTCAGTTATACGACCAAGGGACATGTGCTCATTATTGGGCCTGAAGATTTGGCGCGATTAGCGGCGGACAAATTGTCCACTATGGCAAGCCGAGTCATTTTAGCTAATGAAGCGATCACTAGCCAAGATGAAGCCCACCTTGAAGCGGTAATGAATGCGGCCACTGATGTTGAAAGTTACTACAACAAGTTGGCTAGCGTAAAAGGGTTTCTGGGACAATTTCAAGTCAAAGTCGAAGGTGAAAATGGCATAACAGACTTAAGTGTTGTCGCCATTCGTCAAGCGCATTTTGATATTGTGCTCGATTTAAGCCATAGCCCATGTATTAACCTTGAAATGCTACCTCCGGGATATTTTTATGTTGGTCAAGATTCTGCATTACTTGCAGATGCGATTGCCAATATTCCTGATTTAATTGGTGAGTTTGATAAGCCGCGTTATGTTCGGGTTAATAGTGATATTTGTGCCCATGACAAACACGGCTTAAGCGGTTGTAACCGCTGTTTAAATTTTTGCCCCGCCGATGCCATTAGCAGCGTAGCCTATAAAATTGAAATCGATCCTTATCTTTGCCACGGTGCTGGTAGTTGTACAAATGCGTGTCCAACAGGGGCGCTAAGCTATGATTTACCTACCCCTGCATCACTGCATACCTACCTTGAAAAGTTAGTCAGTCGTTATCGCCAAGAAGCGCAAACCGCTCCAGTTATTTTATTTCATGATAACGAAGCGGGTGCGGAATTGGTTACTGAACAGTTAAGCGGTGACGTGTTACCTGTTGCAATGGAAGAAATCACTGTAGCAAGTATTGATCATTGGTTGGCTGCACTGGCATATGGTGCGCGCGAAATTTTAATCTTACAAACGCCTGAAACTGCACCTACATTGCTGCAAATGCTGAAAGGTGAGTCAACATTGGCGAATCGTATTCTTGACCAAATGGGTCAACCACAACGGATACGTCTTATTACCCCGTCAGAGCTAAACCAATTAGATGATAATTTAGCCGTAAGCATAGCTTGGCCTGTCATCATGCCGATGACCTTAACGGCTATCGAACCTGATACCAATGTAAAACGCAGTATTGTATTCCAAGCTATCGATCATCTTAATAGCCAGGCAGCAGCCGTCGATGATGTGTTAACAATGGCTAATATTCCATACGGTATGGTCAGTATAAACAGCGACAAGTGCACATTATGTATGTCGTGTGTTGCTACTTGTCCAACCCAAGCGTTAATGGATGGCGGTGATACTCCGGCACTTAAGTTTGTTGAGCAAAATTGCGTTCAATGTGGCTTATGTGAATCTGCCTGTCCTGAAAAAGTGATTAGTTTAGTACCACAAATCAACTTTAATCAATCAGCAAGACAACAAGTCCAAATGTTAAAGGAAGAGCCTCCATTTGAATGTATTCGATGTGGTAGTGAGTTTGCGACCCAATCAATGATACATAAAATAATTGAGATGGTGGGAACACATAGCGCGTTTAGCGCCAATATTGAGCGTTTACAAATGTGTGGCGATTGCCGTGTAAAAGACATGTTTGAAGACATCCTTGACGATCCAGAAAAGCAATTGCAATAAGAGATCTGCTATGACAGAAACAGTAAGACAAATAAGTGAGAATGATCAGTTAAGAGCCGATATCTATCAATTATTAGCTGCATTACTCCGCCGTCAACCTAGTACTGAATTATTAGCTTTTTTAGCTAATTTAGAGGTAGAAGCCCAGGATGGCAATACCATGAGCCATGCATGGATTGCGTTAAAAGAGACCGCCGCAAACAGTGATACTGATACTTTAGAAGATGAATATTTTGATATATTTTTAGGTGTTGGCAGTGGTCAAATTATGCCTTATGGCAGTTGGTTTATGACCGGTTCTTTAATGGATAAGCCTTTAGCTGCCTTGCGTAGTGACCTAATGCAACTGGGTTTTGAACGTGAAGATAACGTTAAAGAACCAGAGGATCATGTCGCTGCCTTATGCGAAGTAATGGGTTGCTTGATTTTAGAGGCGCCAGGTTATCGTCAATTGGCATTTTATCAACGCCATATGGCAAGTTGGATTATACGTTTTTGTGACAATTTAGCTAAAACGCCAAGTGCCCGTTTTTACCTAAGTGTCGCGCAACTAGCTAAAGCATTTTTTATTGCTGAAGCAGATGAATTTGAACAGCTGAGTTTAGATATTCCGGTGAATTGTCCAGGCAGTGCTGACTTAGATCCGGTTGAAGACGAGATTGTACAAATTAACTAAATCGGATGATGGCTTACCAGCCTCATCTTTTTATCAACAAGGAGACAATATGAAGAAGCAAGCTTCCGACATGGGTCGTCGCCAAATGCTAAAAGCATTAGCGCTCGGCAGTGCGGCAGGTGCTGTGGCTAGTGTCAGTGCACCCGCACTTGCCCAAGTCACTAAACCGTCTACAGAAGAGCCTACGGGCAGTAATTATCGCGAAACAGAGCATATTCGTAACTACTATGCTTCGTTAACCAAATAACAGAGGAGAGTGTGTGATGCGATTAACCCGCAAAACAGACACAGCCGTCAAAGCTGAAAAGTCGAGCCTAGGCCTTAACCGACGTCAATTCCTAAAGTCTGCCAGTTTGGCAGCTGGTGGTATTGCCGCGGCTTCAATGCTTGGTGCTGGAATGATGCGTCGTGCTGAAGCCAAAGATGTACCATACGATGCGCCAACTGAAATTAAACGAACTATTTGTTCACATTGTTCAGTGGGTTGTGGTGTATATGCCGAAGTTCAAAATGGAGTATGGACAGGGCAAGAGCCTGCGTTCGATCATCCGTTTAACCAAGGTGGACATTGTGCTAAAGGTGCTGCACTACGTGAACATGGTCACGGTGAAAAACGCTTAAAGTACCCAATGAAACTAGAAGGCGGTAAGTGGAAACGTCTATCTTGGGAACAAGCTATTAATGAAGTGGGCGACAAAATGGAGTCGATTCGTCAAGAATCAGGTCCAGATTCTGTTTACTTTATGGGTAGTGCTAAGTTTTCAAACGAACAAGCTTATATGTATCGCAAATTAGCGGCAATGTGGGGCACGAACAACGTCGACCACTCTGCTCGTATTTGTCACTCTACCACGGTAGCCGGTGTTGCTAACACTTGGGGCTACGGTGCGCAAACGAACTCGTTTAACGATCTTCGTAAAACAAAATGTATATTATTTATTGGTTCTAACCCAAGTGAAGCTCATCCAGTAGCGATGCAGCACATTCTGACGGCAAAAGAGCGCGGTGCCAAAATCATCGTAGTCGATCCACGCTTTACTCGTACAGCAGCTAAGTCAGATGAATATGTCCATATTCGTCCAGGTACTGACATCCCATATATTTATGGTTTGTTATGGCACATTTTCGAAAACGGCTGGGAAGATCAAACTTTCATCGACCAACGTGTATACGGCATGGAACGTATCCAAGAAGAAGTGAAAAAATATCCTCCAGAAGAAGTCGAACACATTGTTGGTGTTAAAAAAGAGCAAATGTACCGTGTGGCTAAAATGATGGCCGAAACTAAGCCTGGCACTGTTGTATGGTGTATGGGTGGTACTCAGCATCATATTGGTAATGCCAACACACGTGCTTACTGTATTTTGCAGCTTGCTCTTGGCAACATGGGTGTCGAAGGTGGCGGAACAAACATTTTCCGTGGTCACGATAACGTACAGGGTGCTACTGACTTTGGTTTGTTATTTGATAACTTACCGGGTTACTACGGTTTAACCTCTGGCGCATGGGACCATTGGGCTAATGTATGGGATCTTGAACCAAAGTGGGTTTCCGAGCGTTTTGACCAAGGTGAATACTTAGGTCAATCACCACAAACATCAGCGGGTATTCCTTGTTCACGCTGGCACGATGGTGTGTTAGAAGACAAAACCAAAATTGCCCAAAAAGACAATATTCGTCTAGGATTCTTCTGGGGTCAGTCTGTTAACACCGAAACTCGTGGTCGTGAAGTGCGTGAAGCACTAAACAAGATGGACACAGTGGTTGTTGTTGATCCATTCCCTACTATGGCTGGTGTAATGCATCAACGCCAAGATGGTGTGTATCTATTACCTGCGGCAACTCAGTTCGAAACTTATGGTTCAGTTTCAGCTTCTAACCGTTCGTTACAGTGGCGTACACAAGTTATCGAACCATTATTTGAGTCATTACCTGATCACATCATCATGTATAAACTGGCCAAAAAATGGGGCGTAGCTGACCAATTCTGTAAGCATATTAAAGTGAATGGTGAAGAGCCATTGATTGAAGATATCACTCGCGAGTTTAACTCAGGTATGTGGACTATTGGTTACACAGGTCAAAGCCCAGAGCGTTTGAAAATGCACCAAGAAAACTGGGGCACATTCGACGTTAACTCACTTGAAGCACCCGGCGGCCCAGCTAAAGGCGAAACCTATGGTTTACCTTGGCCATGTTGGGGCACCCCAGAAATGAAACATCCAGGTACGCAAATTTTGTATCGTACTGGACGTGAAGTTAAAGATGGTGGTGGTAACTTCCGTGCACGCTATGGTGTTGAACATAATGGTACTAACATTCTTGCTGAAGGTTCTTTCTCAAAAGGGTCTGAAATTCAAGATGGTTACCCAGAGTTTACCGCTGACATGCTTAAACAGCTTGGCTGGTGGGACGACCTAACAGCAGAAGAGAAAGTTAAAGCTGAAGGCAAAAACTGGAAAACAGATATTTCTGGCGGTATTCAACGTGTGGCTATCAAGCATGGTTGTATTCCTTACGGTAACGCTAAAGCGCGTTGTGTTGTTTGGAACTTCCCTGATGATATTCCATTACACCGCGAACCGTTATATACCCCTCGTCGTGACTTAGTGGCTAAATATCCAACTTATGAAGACCGTATGGTGGCTCGTCTACCAACACTTTATAAGACTATTCAAGACAAGGACTTTGCTACCGACTACCCATTAGCGGTAACAACCGGACGTTTGGTTGAATACGAAGGTGGTGGTGAAGAAAGCCGTTGTAACCCATGGCTTGCTGAATTACAGCAAGAAATGTTTATCGAGATCAACCCAGCAGATGCTGCAGATCGCGGTTTACGTGATGGTGATGACGTGTTTGTTCACAGTCCAGAAGGTGCCAAAATTACTGTTAAGGCGATGGTGACACCGCGTGTTATTGCGGGTGAATGTTTTATGCCATATCACTTTGCTGGTGTATTTGAAGGCGAGAGTTTAGCCAAAAACTACCCCGAAGGTACAGTGCCTTACGTGATTGGCGAAGCTGCCAATACTGTCATGACTTATGGTTATGACGTCGTAACGCAAATGCAAGAAACCAAAGCCAGCTTATGTCAGATAAGCAAAGCCTAATAACACTTGATGAGGAGATAAGCCATCATGGCAGTCATGAAATTTCTGTGTGACACCAAACGCTGCATCGAGTGTAACGGTTGCGTCACAGCTTGTAAAAACGAAAACGACTCTGCTTTAGAGTGGGGAATTCAACGTCGCCGCGTGGTGACACTTAACGACGGCGTTCCTGGAGAAGCGTCAATCTCAGTCGCATGTATGCATTGTACCGATGCACCATGTATGGCTGTATGCCCGGCCGATTGTTTCTACCGTACAGAAGACGGCATCGTACTCCACAACAAAGATACGTGTATCGGTTGTGGTTACTGTTTCTATGCTTGCCCATTTGGTGCACCGCAGTTCCCTAAAAAGACTGCATTTGGTAGCCGTGGCAAAATGGATAAATGTACGTTCTGTGCTGGTGGCCCAGAAGAAGATCATTCTGAAGCTGAGCGTCTAAAATATGGTTCAAACCGTATTGCAGAAGGCAAGTTACCAATGTGTGCTGAACTTTGTTCAACTAAAGCATTGTTGGCTGGTGATGCAGGCATAGTGTCTGACATTTATCGTCAGCGTATGGCAGCACGTGGTAATCCAAATACTATTTGGGGCTACAATCCTAAAACAGGCGAGTTGATCTAATCAGAGCATAGGCTGCGACGTGTTCGCAGCCGTATTAAGGAGTGACAATGTTAACTTTAACGTTAAACAAATCACTGCGCAGGATATTTGCTCTGTTGGTTCTGTGTATGGGATTGGGGTTGGTTACATCGCCGGTGTATGCCGCTGATGAACAATCAAGCCAGCAACAAGCAACGTCAAAAACCAGTGATGCAGATCTCTGGCGCGCAGTAAAAGCTGGCGAACCTGGTTACAGTACAGACAAAGGCCTTGATGCTGATGTGCTGATTAATGTAGCGGGTAATGAAGGCAAGATATTGCGAAATACTTATCTAAAACCCGCACTTGGCTTAGCTTTTGTCGGTGTTTTTGCCGCCTTTTTAGTGTTTTACTTTGTGAATGGTCCAGCTACATTAAGTAAAGGCTTTTCGGGTAAATTGGTATTTCGTTGGAGCAAAGTTGATCTTTGGATACATTGGATTATGGCCGTATCGTGCCTAATCATGATGCTAACCGGTTTGGTCATTATGCTCGGGCGCCATTTCTTAGCTCCCTATGTCGGTGACGGTATTTGGGCGGGAACAATCGCGTTCTGCAAGTTTGTACATGACTGGTCTAGTCCCATTTTTATGGTGTCTTGGCTAGTCTGTATAATCAAGTGGATGCCATTACAAACCGTTAAGTTGTACGATTTAAAATGGTTTTTAGTGGTCGGTGGCTACATTAACTTTGGTCCGTTTAAAGGCAAACACCCAGACAGTGGTTTTGCTAATGCGGGTGAAAAAATGTGGTTCTGGAGCTTAGCCATTTTCGGTCTTTGCATCAGTGTATCTGGGATAATGTTAGTCTTCCCAATGCTCGATTTAACACGTGAGCTGTCAATGATCGCACTTCTTGTGCATGGTGTAAGCGCAGTGATTATCGTCGCGTTTACCATAGTGCATATATGGATGGCGACAGTACTCAGTGAAGGTGGTATGGAGTGTATGGTTTCTGGCTATTGTGACGAAAACTGGGCTTCGCAGCACCACAACTTGTGGTACGACGAAATCAAGGCCAATGGCACATTAAAATACAAAGAGTAAACCTGTAACTCGGGTGTGAACACACTCGTTATGGCAGAAATAAAACACCTTGTTAGGTCACTGACAAGGTGTTTTTTTTATTGGTTTTTAATATACCTATAATTCAATATCGCTGATAAATGTATGTGCAGGGGTAATTAATACCAATCCGCATTAGAATTTGCTCTTTTAGCGAAAAATATCAGTGAGGTATTCGAGGCAGCCTTTTGAAGACATAGTCGTTCTCGGCAACTGCTCCTGCGTTGCTCTACCTCCTGCATCCATGCAGTCGTACGTTTAGAAAGGCTAACAAAGAAGACCACTCTGATAAATTCGCCCTTCGGGGCGGTGCCACAACCCCCATTACTGCTTCAAATGACTTTGATGTAGAAGACTACACCTACAGTCACTTTCATTGTATTGGGCCTAGTGACGCAGCCTAAAATAGATCATATTCTAATAAGGATTGGTATAAGTCTATCGCTATAACCTTTAAAAGACGATATGTTGCTGATGATAAAAATAGGTGGCTATGTTAATTGCGACTAGAGTTTTAGAATGGGCTTTTAATGAGTAAGATGGCTTTAAGATGACTTTAAGATGGCGTTAAAGTGGCACAAAAGGTAGGTAATAATGACAGCTAAAAATAATGATGATATACCCGATGATGATATCATTGAGTACGATATGTCACAGCGAGGCAATCAAGTTGATGATCCACTCGCGACAGTTAAAACTATGCGTTTAGAGCAATTGGCTGTTTGTCGCCTCAAAGCCGAGAAAGAAATGCAAATTATGGAATGCAATGCGAAAAAGAACAAGGCTGAAGTCGAAGAATAAGGAACGGTAACTCATTTTATACTTTGACTAAAAAGTATTGAGGCGTCACTAAACAATGGACATTAGTCTAAGCTTTATTGTCGGTAATGATGATTAGAATTGGTTTCTTAGGTTTAGTCTGTGGTTTAACTTTCTCTATTGATATGTTGTTCTGGTAAGTTATTGATGTTATTTGTTAGATTTCTCACTGTCTAAGGTGCTTAACGACCACCAATTTAACAACTACTTGGAAGTGTTGCTGACGTTATGCTAGAGATTAAATATTCCATTGGTGAATTAACAACCTTGATGCTTGTGGTGGAAGAACATCAATTTTATCTAATTGCTGAGGAATGGATAAAGGCTGTCGATCTGAAGATTGGTGACAAAATACTGGCCTGTAGTGATGCTATCGCTAAAATAGAAAACATAAACAAAGTTGATCATTCACGCCATAATCACGATTTAAAAATAAGCCACAATCATAATTATTTTGTCACCACTAGCCGTCCTACATTTCATGACATCCTGTGTGACAGAGCCCCAACAGATCAGCTTGAACTCATAGCGTATGAATTGGCAAATAGGCCCTCTAAGTTTCCTGATGGAAAATCAACGGGTTACCATAGTGGACCTTGGGTGGCGGCCAAATATGTACATTCCGATCCCAGTAAACAAGTCATAGGCTGGGGCCGTGCAAATGACAATATGTGCGCTGAAGATGCAGCAGTAACTGATTTAAGGAATAAATTAGCCGATGTTATTGAATTACATCAAGGTAATGTAGTGATTTCACATGCCTATTTGAGGAAGTATACAAAAAAAGGTCGCTTTGTGAATAAGATGAGCCCTTGTATTCACTGTCGTGTTAATTATGGCCGCGCGCTAAATGACGCAACAGAAGGTGTGAGTGATTTAACTAAAAATGGTCGTGGGTATTTACCTCCTATAGATAAATAATACCAAGCTATTTTTTATCTATCATTTCGTTACTTGAAATCATTTCTTGTTTAATAGTCAGTTTCCTCAGCCGTTTTACATCAACCACACACCTAATATTTCGAGATCGAAAGTCTATTTATAGATAAAAAACCTTCACTTTTTGCATATAAATTATCATTAAAAGGCATTGTGATAAATGTTGAAACAAACGATGTTATTTCATTAGGACATTGGACAGCTTAGTAGGAATATACTCGAGTAAACGCTTCCAGTTTATTTGCCACACGTGGCATTTTGTTTAAAATTGATTTTAGTTTTGTCTGCTAGATGTAAAATAACTCAGGTGCGTTGCTTCACCACTAAGGGGTTTAGTTGAATATTTCAGAATCACATAAAAAAGAGCTTTTAGTTGCCAAATCACTATTAGAAAACCCTGGACTCGCGGTAAAAATGACTAATCTTATAGGGACTCCTATTGAAAAAGGCTTAGCGTTACTACCTGATAACTGGAATAAAAATATCGCGAAAATGACCGAGAAATCGCTAATTAAAGCGTCAGAAGCGGCGATATTTACTATGAAAGATATTCCAGGAGAAGAGTCGTCTAATCTTTGGCACAAATTAGGCGTCGCGGTGAGTGGTGGTGTCGGTGGTTTCTTTGGCTTGGCTGCAATAGCGGTTGAACTTCCTATTTCAACATCAATTATTCTGCGCTCGATCGCTGATATTGCTCGTAGTGAAGGCGAGTTGATTACCACACTGGAAACCAAAATGGCTTGTTTAGAGGTGTTTGCTTTAGGAGGCGAAAGTGATTTAGATGATGGTAGTGAATCTGGATATTTTGCAGTAAGAGCAGCCTTGGCAAAATCAGTCTCAGAAGCGACTGAATTTATGGTAAAAAAAGGTATGACAGATGAAGCCGCACCTATTTTAGTTAAGTTAATTACTAAAATTGCAGAAAAATTTGGTATTCAAGTGACCCAAAAAGCCGCTGCACAAGCCGTACCGGCTGTCGGTGCCGCGGGTGGTGCAATCATTAATACTTTATTTATTGATCACTTCCAAGACATGGCGAGAGGGCATTTTATGGTACGAAAATTAGAGCGTATTTATGGATATGATACCGTAAGGGACGCTTACAATTCGTTACCTAAAAAAGGTAATAAATAACCTAGGAATGGGATATAAAGTTCTTTGCTCCGTTAATGGTGTCGCACTGATTTACTCTTAACTCGCAATAGCCCGTCAATGTGCCAGTTAGCAAACCCAATGACAAGCTTGATATGAATTAGCTTAAAGATTCTGATTTGGATTTTGATTTGCTTATCCCATCTATGACACCTAGGTTAATGTTAAATAACCATGCTGCCATAGTATATTACCGACTATTAATATAGTATTTTCAAGCATCATAGTGGCTTACCGATCCTGTTGAATTGATGATATAAGCCGTCTATTGTTTAAGTCAGGTTAAAGACCGAAAAGGATAATAATATGACACAAAATGGACCTGACCAGGCCGACAAAACCAAGCCGTCCAACAATGGTAATGAACAGTCTAGCAATAAGGTTGAAATGCGTGAGGCGCGGGAGAATGAGCCAACGCCAACAGAGATAGCGCTGACAGGTTCGGAACGTGATGCGGTAATCGAGCACGGTAGTCTGTCATCACTTACTGTTTATTCAATTATTCTGCGTGAAGGCCTGGAAGAATTGGAACGACCGCTGATGTCTTTGTGGTGGTCTGGGATTGCTGCTGGTATCGGTATTTCATCGTCGGTTTTGGCTGAAGGTATCATTCGCAGCAATATAGGCTCCGAACACCCGTATTTGTCGATTATTGAAAGCCTTGGTTACACTTTCGGTTTCGTGCTGGTCATTCTAGCAAGACTGCAACTTTTTACTGAAAATACCATAACCGTCGTGCTGCCACTGTTGGCTAATACCACCCAACGTCGTCTTGTTTGTACCGCCCGCCTGTGGGCCATAGTGCTAGGTGCTAATTTTGTTGGTACATTTCTCACGGCGGCTATTTTCGTTCACGGTGGCATACTGACAGAAGAGATCCTGAGCGCTATTTTGCAGATATCACGGCATGTTGCAGAGTTAACGCCTTCAGAGACATTAATGCGTGGCATACCAGCCGGATTTTTTATTGCTTCTTTGGTGTGGATGTTGCCCTCGGCAAAAGGCTCTGAGGTACTCGTTATCATTATGTTTACATGGCTAATCGCAGCGGGAGAGTTTACCCATGTTATTGCTGGCTCCAATGAGATATTTAGCCTTGTGCTCAATGGGGAAATGAATTTTATCACTGCGCTGTCACACCATATTGGACCAATGTTAATAGGGAATATTATTGGCGGCACAGGATTGTTTGCGATGTTAGCCTACGGTCAAATTAAGCAAGAAATGTAGATTTAATATCAAATTGGCTATCATGGTTCATTTGTGGCTGTTTTTCGATTGATTTAAGAGAGATTAATATGAAGAAATTTTGTGTTGTATTATTTGCCCTATTTGCTGTGGTAACACAGGCATATGCGGCAAATTCCGTTAAGTATAATAAAGAGTTGGATGGGTTTGATTATCCATTTGACGTTAAGACATTTAATTTTAATTCTCAAGATAAAGATTTAAAAATGCGCTACATGGATGTGGGCGATAAACGCGCAGAAAAAGTCATCGTGTTATTACATGGCAAAAATTTTTCAGGCTACTATTGGGACCGCGTGGCAAACGACCTGCTAAAAAGAAACTACCGAGTCATTATTCCAGATCAAATCGGCTTTGGTAAATCTTCAAAACCTGAGGCTTATCAGTATAGTTTCGGCCAATTAGCCTTAAATACCAAGTTATTATTGGACAGTTTAGATATCAAAAAATTTGATCTTGTTGGTCACTCAATGGGTGGCATGTTAGCGACTACATTTACGGCTAACTATACTAATGCCGTGAATAAATTGATTCTGATTAACCCTATTGGTTTAGAAGATTACGGCAAATATGTGCAGTTTAAAGATGTTAACTTTTTTTATAAAAATGAGCTCGCTAAAACACTCGACAAAGCGAGAAACTATCAGAAGAAAAATTATTATGATGGCAAGTGGTCAAGCGAATACGAGAAACTTTTAGTGCCTTTGAAAGGCATGCTTGCTGGTGATGATTGGAAGATCGTAGCTTGGAATAATGCATTAACTTATGGTCCGATTTTCTCAGAAAACATTGTCGATAGGTTTTCACAAATTAACAATGAAACTGTGCTGATTATAGGCACCAGAGATAAAACCGGCCCAGGTAGAGGATGGTTAAAAGAAGGTGTAACCAGACAATTAGGCGAATATCAAAAACTCGGCGTTAATGCTCATAATTTGATTAAAGGCTCAGTGCTTATTGAGTTGCCAGGCTTAGGTCACATGCCGCAATTTGAAGACTATGATGCTTTTATAAAAGCATTCCATCAGGCGCTTGATAAATAATAAATACCCAAACAGATTATCTGTAGCTTGTTGGCCAGTGAGTGTTTTATTTTATTCATTGCCTCTTAACCAGATGACAGCGAGAAATATAAATACTTACCGACGCCTTTAACGTTAGAGTTGCACTCCAAGGTTATTCCTCGGGGTGTTTTTTTATGTCAGGTATAAAATAAACACAACATTAATAAAATCGATAAGTCAGATTCAACGGCCTCTCTACATCTTAAATTAACCAATACCCATTACATTCATTATTTGTTCAGTAAGAGCACATTACGCATGTTGCTTAAGGTGAATTAATATCGAAATGGTGGTTGCCATCTTAATGAATTCAATGCTGCAGTGGAATGCATAAATCGATTCTGTTGCACGTGCCAAAATCAAGTTATTTAGCGCTAAAGCTATCGACTTAGGGTAAGTCTATGCACCAAATATAAACCAACTTAAGTGTCATTACTGAACAAAACGTTGTCTTAAAAGCTTGCCTTTGATTAACCCTATTTGATTTCCCGCTGTTTGATGAAGAAATTCGTTAGCTGGATTGGTGATCTTGGTTGGTTTCAAACCATCCCCAGTGTGATCTAACTGACATTTCTAGATTTTTTATTAATTAACTACTGAGTTTCTAATGTAGATCAAATAAACAAATCTCCATTGTTTCTACTATGGCTCCGAAAATAATCACTACCTACTATGAAGTAGTATTTATTCAATATTATACAACAAGAATGCAACCTCTATGAGGTGCGGCAGAAGACAATCGTTTTCGATGGGAGATTAAATGAGTAAGCAACAACCTGATTTAAATCGTAGATCTTTGCTGAAAGCTATCACTCTTGGTGGTACAGCAAGTGTCGCGATTGCCGTGACAGGCATTAAGGTTGCCCAAGCAACTGAAAAAAGTGCTAGCACTTCGCACACTAATGGCTATCAAGAAACGGCCCACATCAACAGTTATTACGATAGCTTACGCGGCTAGTTTAGGAGAATTTAAGCGATGAAATTAACTCGCAAGTCAATCACGGCTCCTACCAATGAAGCTTCAAGTAAGCTTGGTATTAATCGTCGTCAATTTATAAAACAAATGGGTATTGCTACCGGTGGTATTGCGGCTGCATCAATGATGGGCACAGGCATGATCCGTCGTGCTGAAGCGAAAGATGTACCCTACGATGCACCAACAGAAATCAAGCGCACTATATGTAGTGCTTGTGCGGTAGGGTGTGGTTTATACGCTGAAGTACAAAATGGCGTGTGGACAGGCCAAGAACCTGCATTCGATCATCCATTCAATGCTGGCGGACATTGTGCCAAAGGTGCTGCATTACGCGAACATGGCCATGGCGAAAAACGCGTTAAATACCCAATGAAATTGGTTGGCGGCAAGTGGAAAAAAATATCTTGGGAGCAAGCTTTTAACGAAGTGGGTGACAAGATGTTGGATATTCGTAAAGAGTCTGGTCCTGATTCAATTTACTTTATGGGTAGTGCTAAGTTTTCGAACGAAGGCTGCTATATGTATCGCAAATTTGCAGCAATGTGGGGTACGAACAATATCGACCACTGTGCGCGTATTTGTCACTCTACCACGGTAGCCGGTGTTGCTAACACTTGGGGCTACGGTGCGCAAACCAACTCTTTCAATGATATTCAAAACGCCAATGCAATCTTTTTTATCGGTTCTAATCCTGCCGAGGCGCATCCAGTTGCAATGCAACATATCTTGATCGCGAAAGAGAAAAACAACGCTAAAATAATTGTTGTAGATCCACGCTTTACTCGTACTGCTGCACATGCAGACTTACATTGTGGCCTACGTCCTGGTACTGACATCCCGTTTATCTACGGTATGTTATGGCACATCTTTGAAAACGGTTGGGAAGATAAAACCTTTATCCAAGAACGTGTTTTCGAAATGGAATCTATTCGTGCAGAAGCCAAGAAGTTCCCACCAAAAGAAGTAGCCAGTATCACAGGTTGTAGCGAAGAAGAGGTTTACCAAGCTGCGAAACTGATGGCCGATAACCGTCCAGGTACTGTTATTTGGTGTATGGGTGGTACTCAGCATCACGTCGGTAATGCTAACACTCGCGCTTATTGTATTTTACAACTTGCACTTGGCAACATGGGTGTATCAGGTGGTGGTACTAACATTTTCCGTGGTCACGATAATGTGCAGGGTGCGACTGACTTAGGTTTATTATTCGATAATTTACCAGGTTATTACGGGTTAACTTCTGGAGCATGGGCACATTGGACCAATGTTTGGAGCCTAGATTTAGATTGGGTTAAATCACGCTTTGATCAAAACGAATATTTAGGCAGTTTGCCAATCAACACTCCGGGTATTCCATGTTCTCGCTGGCATGATGGTGTGTTAGAAAGCGCTGAGAATTTAACTCAAAAAGACAATATTCGTATGGGTTTCTTCTGGGGACAGTCAGTTAACACCGAAACCCGCCAGAATGATGTTCGTGATGCACTAGACAAGATGGACACTGTGGTTGTAGTTGATCCATTCCCAACCATGGCAGCCGTTATGCACCGTCGTACAGATGGCGTGTACTTGTTACCTGCAACGACTCAATACGAAACAGAGGGTTCAGTCTCTAACTCTGGTCGTAGCCAACAATGGCGTGAAAAAGTGATCGAGCCATTATTTGAATCGAAAACTGACCTTGAAATTATGTACCGCTTATCGCAAAAGCTTGGCTTTGATAAAGAGTACACCAAGCGTATCGCTAAAGATGCCAATGACATGCTAGTGATAGAAGACGTGACTCGCGAAATTAACCGCGGTATGTGGACTATTGGTATGACAGGCCAAAGCCCTGAGCGTATTAAACTGCACACCCAAAACTGGGGATTATTCAGCAATAAAACGTTGGAAGCTCCTGGTGGCGAAGTTAAAGGTGAAACTTATGGTTTGCCTTGGCCATGTTGGGGTACGCCAGAACAGAAACACCCAGGTACACAAATTCTGTATGACACAAGTAAACATGTGTCAAAGGGTGGTGGTAACTTCCGTGCCCGTTTCGGCGTTGAATACCAAGGCGAGAATCTGTTAGCAGACGGCAGCTTTTCTAAAGGTGCTGAAATTGAAGATGGTTATCCAGAGTTCACTGCAGACATGCTTAAGCAGCTTGGCTGGTGGGATGATTTAACGGCCGAAGAGAAACAACACGCTGAAGGTAATAACTGGAAAACCGATATTTCTGGCGGTATACAGCGTGTCGCTGTTAAACATGGTTGTACTCCTTACGGTAATGCTAAAGCACGTTGTATCGTGTGGAATTTCCCTGATCAGGTGCCTATTCACCGCGAACCACTGTATACACCACGTCGTGACTTAGTGAGTAAATATCCAACTTACGATGATATGCGAGTTTATCGTTTACCAACTTTATATAAAACAATTCAACAGCATGATAGTTCAGTTAAATATCCATTAATACTGACATCTGGTCGTTTGGTTGAATATGAAGGTGGTGGTGAAGAGTCGCGTTCTAACCCTTGGCTTGCAGAACTACAGCAAGAAATGTTTGTTGAAATGAACCCTGCAGATGCTGCTGATCGCGGTTTGCGTGATGGTGACTCAATATGGTTAGAAGGTGCTGAAGGCGGACGCATTAAGATTAAGGCGATGGTAACTCCACGCGTTAAGCCTGGTGTGACTTGGATGCCATATCACTTTGCTGGTGTAATGCACGGCGAAAGTTTAGCGGCTAATTACCCTGAAGGCACAGTGCCTTTCGTTATCGGTGAATCAGCGAACACTGCAATGACTTATGGTTATGACCCTGTGACTCAAATGCAGGAAACCAAGGCGTCGCTTTGTCAGATTGAAAAAGCGTAATTGCAGTTAAGCGAGGAGAATTGCCAAAATGGCTACAATGAAATTTCTATGTGATACCAAGCGCTGCATCGAATGTAATGGCTGTGTCACCGCATGTAAAAACGAAAACGACTCTGCTTTAGAGTGGGGTATTCAACGTCGCCGCGTGGTGACATTAAACGATGGTGTTCCTGGTGAAGCGTCAATTTCAGTCGCATGTATGCATTGTTCTGATGCTCCATGTATGGCTGTATGTCCGGCCGATTGTTTCTACCGTACCGCAGACGGCATAGTGCTACACAACAAAGATACCTGTATTGGTTGTGGCTACTGTTTTTATGCTTGTCCATTTGGTGCACCACAGTTCCCTAAAAAGACTGCATTTGGTAGTCGCGGAAAAATGGATAAATGTACTTTCTGTGCTGGTGGCCCAGAAGAAGATCATTCTGAAGCTGAGCGCCAAAAATACGGTTCTAACCGTATTGCGGAAGGTAAATTACCAATGTGTGCCGAGTTGTGTGCGACTAAAGCATTGCTTGCGGGCGACGCCAATATCGTGTCTGACATTTATCGTCAGCGCATGGCTACACGTGGTAATCCAAATGCCATTTGGGGTTATGATCCTAAAACGGGTGAATCAGTCTAATTAGAGCATGGGCTGCGACTTTGTTCGCAGCCATATAAAGGAGTGACAATGTTAACTTTAACGTTAAACAAATCATTGCGCAGAATATTTGCTCTATTAGTTCTGTGTATGGGATTGGGATTTGCTACATCGTCGGTGTATGCCGCCGATGAAAAATCAAGTCAAGAACAAGCAAGGTCGATGACTGGAGATGCAGATCTCTGGCGTGACATAAAAGCGGGTAAAGCTGGCTATAGTACATATAAAGGCGTAGACGCAGGTGTGTTGGTAAACGTTGCAGGTAACGAAGGTAAAGAATTACGAAATACTTACCTTAAGCCTGTATTCGCTTTCGCTTTTGTCGGCGTTTTTGCCGCTTTTCTCGTGTTTTACTTTGTGAATGGCCCAGCTACGCTGAGTAAAGGCTTTTCGGGTAAATTGGTATTTCGTTGGAGCAAAGCTGATCTGTGGATACATTGGATTCTGGCCATATCGTGCTTAGTTTTGATGTTAACCGGTTTAGTCATTATGCTTGGACGGCATTTTATCGCCCCTTATGTCGGAGACGGTATTTGGGCGGCAACAATTGCATTAAGCAAGTTTAGTCATGATTGGTCAGGCCCTATATTTATGGTGTCTTGGTTAGTGTGTGTTATTAAGTGGATGCCGTTACAAACTATTAAACTGTATGATTTAAAATGGTTTTTAGTGGTTGGTGGTTACATTAACTTTGGTCCGTTTAAAGGCAAACACCCAGACAGTGGTTTTGCCAATGCGGGTGAAAAAATGTGGTTCTGGAGTTTAACTATTTTTGGTTTTTGCATCAGTGTCACTGGGGTTATGTTAGTTTTCCCTATGCTTGATTTACCTCGCATTTGGTCAATGCTCGCTCTGCTTATACATGGTGTTAGCGCAGTGGTTATTGTCGCGTTTACCATAGTGCATATTTGGATGGCAACTGTACTCAGCGAAGGCGGTATGGAATGTATGGTTTCAGGTTATTGCGACGAAAACTGGGCTTCACAGCATCACAACTTGTGGTACGACGAAATCAAAGCTAATGGTACGTTAAAATACAAAGAATAAACGGGTAAAACGAGTGTAAACACACTTGTTAACTGCATAAATAAAACACCTTGTTAGGTCACTAACAAGGTGTTTTTTTTATTGAAAATAATGCAAAGTAATTAAAACGTGTAATGGGTGGTTTTATGAAATATAAATGCGATCTTGGAACGATATCAGACATTGTATCTGTATTGGCGCAAGTACCTGAATTGGGTTCTGAAATATCTGCAGACATCATTGAAAAGAGACTGGCAGAGAAAAAACATCTCATTTTAATTGCTCGGTACCATAACGTTCCTGTTGGTTTTAAATTGGGTTACGAGTTAACTGATGGTCTGTTTTACAGTTGGTTAGGCGGTGTTGCACCTGAACATCGAAAAATGAAAGTGGCTTCTCAACTGCGTTTACTTCAGGAATCATGGGCAATTGAAAATGGTTTTAACACTATTAGGGTTAAATCTATGAATCAGTTTCCGGCTATGCTGCAAATGCTTATTGCGAGTGGTTATCAAATTTGTGGCTATGAAAATAATGGCTCGATTACTAATAGTAAAATTGAATTTATAAAATGCTTATCATCACAAGAACCCGAGTAAAATTCATTGTCGTTTGAATATCTTGACCCTTTAAATGCAACCGAAATTGTGGATGATAATAATTACTGCAGGGATTCACTTGTCTCAGGTAGAATGCCTCCTCTTGTATTTTCATTTTTGGATATATTTTAATGCAAATCAATCGCGGACTGCTAACGGCTGTAGGTTGTGTTTTATTGGCTATGATCACCATACAGTCTGGTGCATCTTTAGCTAAGCAACTTTTCCCTATCGTTGGGCCTGAAGGCACAACAGCTTTACGTTTAGGATTTGCCGCAGCGGTACTTTGGTTAGTGTTCCGTCCTTGGCGTGCACTACCTCAGGGCCGAGATTGGCAAAGCATTATTATTTATGGTTTGTGCCTTGGTGGAATGAATATCTTATTTTATCTTGCGATTGAGCGTATTCCGTTAGGCATTGCTGTCGCGCTTGAGTTTACCGGCCCTCTGGCGGTAGCCTTATTTAGCTCAAAGCGCAAAAGCGATTTGTTTTGGGTGGCATGCGCCATCGCTGGAATTTTACTTTTACTGCCTAACTTATCTAGTGCGCAAGGTCTTGACCTTGGCGGTGCATTAATGGCACTGGGTGCCGGAGCATGTTGGGCTGGTTATATTTTGTTTGGCACCCGTACTGGCAAGCAAGGATCGGGTGGTATTACCGTTGCTTTAGGCATGACTGTGGCGGCGTTAGTGCTGGTACCTGTTGGTGCTGTAAGCCAAGGATTGGTATTAATTAGTTGGGAAGTATTACCTCTTGGATTATTGGTTGGTGTGTTATCCAGTGCCTTACCTTATTCTTTGGAAATGGTGGCCCTAAGAAATATGCCAACACAGGCTTTTAGTGTGCTAATGAGTTTAGAGCCCGCGATTGCCGCATTAGCTGGCTTTATTATATTGAGTGAACAACTGACTTTATTGCAGTGGTCTGCCATCGGGTTGGTTATTATCGCATCTATAGGCAGCAGCTTTACCCCTAAAAAAGCCATTGAGATGAGCGTGTAATATTAGCGATTAATTTCTTGTCTATCTTTAGTTTCTAATCAATAGATCACACTTTCATTTTTTACTTTTGCTTATCACTATTTAGTCTTTATACTGCGCGACTGTTTTGTCTGCGTAGAAAGTAAAAATGAAAAGTTGGATATTTTTAAGTGTGGCTATCTTAACTGAAGTTGTTGCCACTTCAGCGCTTAAAGCAAGCGATGGGTTTTCAAAATTAGCACCTTCAATTGTGGTGGTGGTTGGCTATGTATTGTCTTTTTACTTTCTATCGTTAGCGTTAAAAAGTATTCCTGTTGGTATCGCTTATGCCACTTGGGCTGGGCTTGGAATTGTATTAATCACAGTTATCGCTTGGGTGATGTATGGACAAAAATTAGATGTAGGTGCACTGGTGGGGATGACGTTAATTCTCGTTGGTGTTGTGGTAATGAACCTATTCTCAAGCGTTACTCCGCATTAATCGGTAATCATTAACTAGACTCCTTATTATTGCTCCTTTGTTTAGTTTCTTTATCTTTATATGGCATTCATTCTTCATATAGGATGCTAATGCGCCACCCGTTTAGGGCAACAAAAAGGGCTTAACAATGATAGTCATTGTTAAGCCCTTTTTAGTTTGAAATATAGCAACTTAATCCCAAACAAATAATGAGTTCATTGTTTGGGTTATAAGCACTATTACCACGCCATGTCTAAAATCTTGCGGCTGGTGGCCAAGTCTACTTTGCCACTTTCAGATAATGCGGTCATACCATGTGCTTCTAAAGCATCGACTACTAGACCTAGTTGATCTTGCGTTACACCGTGATCGCGTAAACGTACAGGTAAGCCTACTTGCTTGAAGAAAGCTTCAGTTTTGTCAATGGCTTGATCTACGCGACTGTCTTCGTCACCTTCTGTGATATCCCAAACACGTGCTGCGTATTGTACTAATTTAGCGTGTTTTTGCTCTTTCAACACACGCCATAGCGATGGTAATACTACGGCTAAGGTTTGTGCGTGGTCGATATGGAATAGTGCGGTTAGCTCATGTCCAATCATGTGAGTTGACCAATCTAATGGCACACCTGTACCTATCATGCCGTTTAGGGCAGATGTAGCGCTCCACATTAAGTTAGCGCGGGCATCGTAGTTAGTTGGCTCTTCAACAGTGATAGGGCCAATTTCGATTAAGGTGCGCATAATGCCTTCTGCCATGCGGTCTTGTACGCGGGCATCAACAGGATACGTTGCATATTGCTCAAGCACATGCACAAACGCATCGACAACACCGTTGGCCACTTGAATTTTTGGCAAGCTGAAGGTTAATTCAGGATCAAGCATGGCAAATGTTGGGTACACACATGGGTGGTTTACTGGATACTTACCGCCTTGATAACTGACGACTGCAAAGGCGTTCATTTCTGAACCCGTAGCCGGTAGGGTAGCAATAACGCCAAGTGGAATAACCTTGTCATTAGCCACTGGAACCGGTGTAAAGCCGTGATGTAATAGACTTGCTGTGTCGCCATCAAACTGAGTCGCCAGTGCGATAAACTTAGTGCCGTCCATAACCGAACCACCACCAACAGCCAGTAAGAAGTCGATTTTTTCTTTACGGGCAACGTCTACAGCTTGCAACAGTGTTTCGTATTTAGGGTTGGCTTCAATGCCACCAAATTCAAATACTGTACGATTACCTAATGCGGCTTTCACTTTATCGAGTGTACCGAAACGTTGCACGCTACCGCCACCGTAAGTGATTAATACTCGCGCATTGGCTGGAACAAGTTGGTCTAACTCTGCAATACGATCTTTACCGAAAACAACATGAGTGGGGTTACGATAATCAAAATTAAGCATAATTGGTGCCTTTTGGTTTAGCGGTGAAACAAATAATTGGCTGATGTTTGTATATAAAGAGTACATGTACAACTTGTTGATGTATGGATTTCTTATACATAACAGCAAGGATAAATCATGTGGCTATGATAGCCCTTTGAGTCAAAATAAACATACACAGAACTATCGTGTTCATGCCTATTCCTATCTTTATTGTGTAAATATGATGGTTTTTTGATAAATTTAATACCTTTTACTGCTTTTTTGCTAGTATCGGTTTCATGATTTTTTCTGAGGCGAAGGATATGAGTGAGATAGCAACATTAATGGCACAGCTAGCCCCAAAAGAAGGGGTCAATGATACTTATTTATCTGGCGTGCATGTGTTTCGCAGCTCACAATATGGTGCACGCGGGCCATTGTGCTATTCACAGGGAGTGCTTATTGTTGGCCAAGGTAAAAAGCGGGTTTATGTAGACAATCAAACTTTCGACTATGACCGCCAGCGCTCATTAGTGATGACAGTCCCATTGCCGGTAGAATGTGAAACCTTTGCCAGCATTGAAGAGCCAGTATTGGTATTGATGGTGGATATCGATTTAGTGCAACTTAATTACATTATTCGACTGATGGACGAACATCATCAAATCCCCAAAGATTTAAACGGGTCACGCCAGAGTGGTTTTTTTGTTGCCGATAACACTGAAGACATGGACTGCAGCGTTATTCGACTATTACAAGCATTGCAGTCGCCATTAGAGGCTAAAGTAATGGGCGAAGCGCTCGTGCTTGAGTTGTTATATCGCTTGTTAGATTCGCCCAATGCGGCACCGCTTTTTGCGTTGTCGTTAAGTCATACTCGTTTATCTAGGGTGGAAAAAGCCCTTAATTACATCCATAAACATTATGGTGAGTCGGTTGAAGTAGACACATTAGCTGGCTTGGTTAATATGAGTCCGTCGGCATTCCATCGTAGTTTTAAAGAAGTTACCGCTTCATCACCTATACAATATTTAAAGAAAATTCGCCTGAACAAAGCTAAGGCGTTGTTACAACTGCAACATTTAAAGGTAAAAGAGGTATCAACTCAGGTGGGCTATGAAAGTACCGCCCAATTTAGTCGCGAGTTTAAACGTTACTTTAATCAAAGCCCAGGCGAGTACGCGAGGTTATAAATCTGATTTTAGCTTGAGTCATTAGCGCTTACGCGGCGCTTTATGTCGTTAATTTATATTGTTAATTTAAATCATTAATTAAGGTTGTTAATGATTACTGCACCCACAGAAATAACCTTTTTTGAGTTTTTAACGCCCTTCGTTGCATCAGGGCAAAAAACGATTACTATCCGCGATGCCAGCGAGAATCATTATTTACCAGGTAGCCAAGTTGAAGTGTTCACCCTCGAAAGACATACAAAGGTGTGCGACATTATCATTTTGGCGGTGGAACCATTAAGGTTTGATGGCATTAATGAGTTTCATGCTACTCAAGAAAGCTTACCATTAGCTGAGTTAAAGCAGTTAATCCAAACTGTGTATCCTAATCAGCAAACCTTATTCATGATTTCATTTAAATTGGTTGATGTTTAATAATTTTTATCAATAGCTTAATAATTAATCTCCCTCACTTTATTCCCATACGCGTCCAACGTTGGCAGCCCGTGCCGCTTGCTTTGTGTTATTGATGAGTCATTAAATTTTTTAAGATAAAACAGCCGTGTCTAAAACATGATCTGCTTAACAAATAGGTAGAGATAAGCATGTTAGTTTGTATATTTATTGGCTAGTTCACATTTTAGCTATCTCTAAAGTGATATTTTGTTTTTCTGCTTATGGTACGCGTCTTTTATTGTGCGCTTTTTATCAATGGTTTTGCTCTCAGGGCTTAATTCAATTAGGATTTTTTATGTCTCCAATTATTCAATCAGCCAGTCAAGAGTTGATTAAACCTTATCAGTCTAATATTACGGTACCCAATTGGATGATCAGCTCTATGGAGAAGGTGATGCAATTTTATGTTGATAAAAATTTGCGTCTCGACACCATCTCTACTGACCGTATGCCAAAGCCTGTCGAAGGAAAAAGATACATGTTGTATGCACATATTCCGTTTTGCCATACCTTGTGTTCTTTTTGCACCTTTCACCGATTTTTATTCCGCGAAGACAAAGCGCGCGAATACTTTGTTGCGCTGCGTAAAGAAATGCAAATGGCTAAAGATTTGGGATATGAGTTCCAATCTATGTACATTGGCGGCGGTACCACAACCGTGCTTGAAGATGAATTAGCCCGCACAATCGAACTGGCAAAAACGTTATTTCCAACGATTAAAGAAGTGTCTTGTGAGTCAGATCCACAGCATTTAGCTAACCCTGAGTTTAAGCAATTAAAAGGCTTAGTTGACAGAATGTCGATTGGGGTACAAAGCTTTGATGATGGCATTTTAAAAATGACCGATCGCTTAGACAAGTTTGGTTCAGGACAACAAACTTTTGACCGTATTATGGCGGCTAAAGAACTGTTTCCGATTATTAACGTTGATATGATTTTTGGTTTTCGTGGTCAAACTGATGAGATTATCCAATCCGATCTCGAAATGGCATCTAAACTTGATCCTCGCCAAATTACCACCTATCCGTTAATGATTACCCACCAAACCCGTAAAAGTGTTAAAGGCAGCTTAGCAGCACCCCAAGGTGAAATGGTTAATCAATATCGCCAGATTTTAAACCACTTAACAGGACAATATACACAACTGTCAGCGTGGGCATTTGGTAAAACCAATGACGAAGGTTTTGATGAGTACGTTATTGATTATGATGAGTATTTAGGTATAGGTTCTGGTTCGTTTAGTTTTTTAAATGACACCTTGTATGTGAATACATTTTCACTGAAAAAATACCAACAACGCATTGCTGAAGGCCGCATGGCTGTTGAGCAACAGAAAAAATATCAGCTAAAAGAAGTGATGCAATATCGCTTTTTACTAGGGATGTTTTCTGGACGCTTATCGCGTAAATATTTCCGCGATACGTTTAACGTTAATTTAGACACCGCCTTATTCAAGGAAATGTCTTCAATGAAAGCTATGGGGGCACTTAAAAATGACCCTGTTAATCCTGACGAATTGATTGTGACCGATAACGGCAAAATGATTGGGTTATTGATGATGAAAGAGTTTTACTCTGGCATGGACAATGTGCGCGCCCAATTACGTCAACCACTTGCCGAAGCAGATATGTAACCTTGTCTTGTGATGAGCAATTTAAGGCCGTGATTATCACGGCCTTTTTGTTGCGTCAATGGTAGTCATTATCTTTTATTCAAGTGTTCATCTTCTTATATTTATACTCTCATTCATCGAAAAGCCTGAATCTACCTAAACGGTACAGATAATTAACCTGATTGGTATTATACTCAAGGTTCTTTTTAGGTATATTTTTTTGGGGTGAGTTGCATGGCCAATATTCTTTTGCTTGCCAATATCAATTGCGACCGAATTTTGCGTCTCGATAAACCACTGCAAACCGGTGGTCGATTTCATTATCAAGACGGTGGGCTGCGTTTAGGCGGCGGTGGGGCGAATACCGGGTTGGGGTTAGTGTGGGCTAAACACAATGTGGCATTGGTGAGTGAGGTCGGTAGTGATGACATAGGTGACTGGATTTTAGCTAAAGCGAGTACTTTAGGGCTCGATTGCCGTTTAGTGCATCGTTTTAATGGTAATACTTGCGAAATGTTATTGGTCATGACACCTGATGGTGAGCGCACTATTATTCGCCCACAACGGCCTATTTTTCAACTGCCAGCACCACCTGATTGGCAACATTGGGATGTTTTTTATATTAACTCTTCAGCAAAAGGTGCGGGCGCTTGGGCAGCGAATGCTATAGCGTCTAATCCTAATTGCAAAGTGATATCACAATTGGCGAAAGATGAACGCAACCGACCTTGCCATGTGTTGATAGCTTCAATTACCGATATGCAAGGCCGCTGTAACCAAGAACCATGGGCATTTGCTCAAGCTATTGCGGGTGAGGCATTGGCCTATTTTATTGTCACAGATGGTGAAAAAGGTGCCACGGTTTATAGTGAGGCAGATGAACAGCATGTGCCGGCCATTATTGCTGATGTAGTTGATACGACTGGGGCGGGCGATGCTTATGCCGCTGGGGTCATCCATGGTATATGCCAACATATGTCGATTACCGATGCAATGCATGAAGGCGCGTTGTGGGCCTCTTTTGCTGTGGCGACACAAAGTTCGATCCCCGGAAATGCATTAAAACTTTATCTAGTGTAATAACTCAAGCAACCTCTGCCACAAAGTCATTTAATAGTGTGTCATAGTCTTTTTTGTAATCGTCACTTTTTCATTATGGGACTATGACTCAAACTGTATCAATGGTTAGCCGCTATTGCTCTGCTCAAATGCCGCCGGTAGTTACTATGTGTAGCTTGTTTTACCCTTGGCTAAGCTTTTAATTAATATCCACTGAAGGCCTATCACACCAATAGACTGGGAGTTAGAGCTGTTATGCATTCTCTCAAAAATAATATCTATGCAGTGTCATTGTTATTTATCTTTAATGGCTGTTTGTTTGGCTCGTGGGCGGCAAAAATGCCATTTTTCAAACAGAAATTTGCCTTAGATGAACAAACATTATCGTTGTTTCTGCTATTGCTTGCATTCGGTGCGGTGGTGTCATTTCCGTTGGCGGGAAGGTTAAGCGATAAGCTGGGCGTACAAGTTATGTCAAAACTGGCTTATGTGTTGTATCCCATTCCTTTTATTGGGTTAGCCTTAAGTAATAATACTATTTGTCTCGCGGTCGCATTGTTTTGTTTCGGATTTTTACACGGCGGAATGGATGTGGTGATGAATAGCTGGGCGGCAAAAACAGAAGGATTGACGAATAAAAAACTGATGCCTTTCTTTCATGCCATGTTCAGTTTAGGTGCAGGGGTTGGAGCGGCCAGTTCGGTGTTATTGATGTGGGCTGATATCGGTACCTTAGTTCATTTTATTATTATCTGTGGCTTTTTCGCGCCATTTTACATGTTACTTCGTCAACCTAAACTTATTACCGCAACAACCGTGCAGAGTGCTACAGGTGTTGTTGATGACAACACTAAGTTACCTAAGCTATTTTTGGTTTCAATAGGGTTGATTGCGATGTTTTGTGCTTTGGGCGAGGGGGCTGTAGCCGACTGGAGTGCGGTTATTATGCGCCAAGAGTTTGCTACCGATATGAGCTTTGCAGGTTGGGCATACGCAATATTTTCAATCTTTATGGTACTTGCAAGGTTATTCGGTCATACCGTTATTGATAAATATGGTGTCACTTTAGTCGTTAGAGGATGTGCATTATTCAGTCTTTTGGGGGTGATGATGATTATATTGGTGCAATCACCTTATATTGCTCTGCTTGGCTTCGCATTTATGGGGGTAGGTTACTCTATTATTGTGCCGCTAGTGTTTTCAAAAGCTGCTTCTGTTAATGAGCACAAGTCGGGCGTTGCGATTGCATTTGTCGCGACATTTACCTATGGAGGTTTGTTGTGTGGCCCCGTTATTATTGGTGTGCTAGCGCATCATACTTCGTTAAAAGAAGCCTTGTATTTATTGGCCGTGTTACCCGGATACACGTTAATGAGGGCTTTTTTGCTGGCCCCCAACTATCAGAAGATCAATCAATAACCTCAATTTTAGCTAAAGTATATTTAATCACGCAACGACAAGATTAATTAAGCTGTCTTGTTAGTTTAATGCGTTTTTGTCAGCTATCGCTTCAAGTGCAGTGTTTTCAGCATTCGGTGTTTCTTGATACCACAAAGGCCTTTTAGTTAACGTTATCCATTTGTGTTTAAGCAGTAGCAATAACGGTCTTTTATGGTATTTTTACGTGATCTAAACGTCAACTTTGTAATTTAAAGACTCTTTAAACAAATAGTCATATATTATTCACCTAATTATGTGTGTTGTTATATTAATATAATCGGTTAAATGAGTGTTTATTGACCTCAATAATCATTGCTCATTTTTGGAGATATCATCGTGAAAGAAGTTGCATTTCGTTGGATAGACAAGTACTTAATCAACGTAAAACTGCAAGAGAATTTTCTTGTTCTTTTCTTTACTGCCGTGCTTGCCATTGTGGTTATTGGCATTTGTTTCATCGATGCGGCATCTTCACAACGCACCGTAGAGGCACAGCAACAAGTGGACTTGATTGCTCAATTAGCCTCCTCCACACAATTATCTTCATCTGAATTAGCACCACTGTTGCAAAACACCCCGATTAACATTGGTAATAATACTGATATTTCAGCACAGGTGTCAGGGCAGAACTATTCATTGAGTTATGTAGATGGCACTAGTTTTGTGACAGGATTAGGTTTATGGCACATCATTGCCATTAGTTTGAGTTTGTTGCTGATGATTGTCTGCTCTCACTATATTAAGACGTTCATTGGTGGTGGTTTATTCCATATTTATCATGCATTGAGAAAGTTAGCCGAAGGCGACCTTGCTTCTCGTATCGGCTATGCACCGTCACGAAATGAATTTAATTTGATCGCAAGAACGGTGGATAGGGTTTCAGAACGTGAACATCAGTTGGTGAAAGCCACCCAAGAAACCATTGCTCTTATCCAACAGATTAGTGCTCAATTGCGTGTTCGTAGCGATGATAATACCCAGTTGGCCAGTGTGCAGCAAGATCGTATTGATTCGCTAGCGAGTGCCACTGAAGAAATGGCTGTGTCGATTCGAGAGGTTGCTAGTCACGCTCAAGAATCGTCTACACAAATATCGCGAGCAACAGAAAAAACAACTCAAGGACAAGCTCAAATCCAAAAAACCTTGGTTGAGATTAATAAATTAGCGGGAGACGTTCGTGGTGCCTCTGTTGCCGTTGCCGAACTCGATACCAGTACCACTAAAATTGGTGATGTAATATCAACAATTAATGCCATATCGGAGCAAACCAACTTACTCGCCCTTAATGCTGCTATTGAAGCTGCAAGAGCAGGCGAACAGGGTCGTGGATTCTCAGTTGTTGCAGATGAGGTAAGAACCTTAGCGGGTAGAACTCAAGCAGCTACCGTCGAGATTCAAAAGATCATCGAAACGCTGCAAACCAATAGTAAAGGCGTGATGAGCGTGATGGCGAAAACAGTAACAGAAGCTCAGACCAGCGAACAGTTTATGACAGATGCAAGCCAAAATATGAGCGAAATTGCTGAGCAAAATCAGCATATCTCTGACAGAAGTTTGGAAATTGCCGCCGCGGCAGAAGAGCAAGGTGCCGTCGCTGATAATATTGCTAATGATGTTGATTCTGTCAGAAGCAGTTCTATTCAAGTGATGGACTTAGTTAATGCCACTGCAACAGAAATTGAGAGTTTGAGTCGTCAGGCTGATGTGTTGGAAGAATTGATGAAAGATCTGATTGTTTAATATTAATTGGGGACTGTTATTAGCATCACCCTAACGTCATGGTTTTATGATGACCAGTGTCAAGGATAATCTTCTTTTTGACCAAGGCTAAAACGGCGTTAATTTATCCGTGAAGTATTAGGTCAGTCTGTATTTTATAATAAAGAAGCCTCAACATATTTGTTGAGGCTTTGTTTTTTTAGGGCATGTATACATTTCAATTTGAGCTAACAATACGTTCTTAGAAACGGATGTCAGTTAGAAGGTGTAACCGACATCTAAGCTCAGTGAACGACCCGATGCTGGCACTCGTCCCGCTGGCGATACATCTAAGCCTCTAAAGTAGTATTCGTTATCAAATAGATTATTGACGGATAATCCCACTTTTAGGCCGTGACTATCTTGTTTGAAAAACTCAGTACCAATATTGAAGTTAACCACGGTATACGCAGGCACTTCTCCCGATGTACCAGATACATTCTCTTCAACTGTGTTAGCCAGGTCGGAAAATGATTTGCTGTAATAAAAGGCCATTAATCCTAAATCGACATCCTTAATACTGTATAAAGCACTGGCAGAAAGTTGATGTTTAGACACATAAGCCAATTCGTTACCGGCAAATTCTCCATCAAGTTGTTCAGTATCTAAATAGTTGTAGGCACCCGTTAGAACCAGATCTGGTAGCGACATAGGTGAGTAAGTGCCTTCTAGCTCAATACCTTGGTTACGGGTTTGGCCAATATTGACGAACAGACTAACGTCACCGTCGTACTCTATTTTATTTTCAAAATCGATACGGTAAGCCGCAATACTTAAGTTACTGCGTTCTGTTGGGGTAAAGCGTACGCCTGCTTCATAGTTCCACGATAGCTCTGATTCTAGAGTTTGATCTTTAGGCCATAATTGTGAAATTTGCGGCGTTCTCAATGAGCGTTGAGCATTGGTATACGCAAACCAATTTGAACTGAATTCGTAACCTAAAGTGATGCCCGGAAGCCACTCGGTCACGTGATTATCTTGGCTATAACCTTGTCCAACATTGGTAAAGGTCATGCGGACATCTTCATATCTTATGCCAGGGGTAATCGAAAATGTGTCATCAAAGAATCCCACTTTATTACTCACATAATAGGCCATGGCATTAGTATCCATTTGCCAGTCGCGCGGACGAGTTGCAGTTTGAGTCGATTTTTCTATGTGGTTTAGTTGGTAGCTAATGTCTTCATTAATATAACGAGCACCAGCGATAATGTGCTGACTAATATCACCATCAATAAGCAGACTTGCAGTTGGCTCAATGCCAAACACGGTAAAGTCGCGTGGAGAGTTACGCAGATGAGTGGCTTCTTGCGTAGTATCACTCCAGCTAGTACCTAAATTACCGTCGGTGTCTTTGCTTGAGTCATAAAAATCCCACTGAAAATTACGTGAACTCTTATTACCAAATACTCTGAGATCAATCTCACCATAATCGATAATTTTCGAATCATCGAGAACATGGCTATATTTCAATGACACTCGTTTAGTATTGGCATTAAATTCATCATTAGGGCGTAGAGATTGTTCTCGATCAGCTTCATATGCGGCGGTATTTAAGGCACCTGGTAGCTCAGAAAAAGCATCGTAATATTGTAGCGTGGCATCAAAGCTATTTTGCTCATCGATATTCCATAGGGTCTTTAACATTAGGTTTTTAATGTCAGTTTCGGAGTGTTCACGAAACGATTCCCCTTTGGTGATGTTGCCATCGAAACGCATCGAAAAATCTTCATTAACCGCGCCGCCAGTGCTGACGTTAGTATCAAATAAGGTATTACTGTCACCAAAGAAGGTCGTGCGTTCATTAAGGCTGGTTTCCCAGTCTGTTGGGATTGGCTTAGAAATAAGGTTTATTACGCCGCCAACGTTGTTAGGGCCATATTGAATCGATGCTCCGCCGCGTGCTACATCAATTCTATCTATCATGAATAAGGTGGCAGGGAATAATGACTGACCAGTATGCCCATATGGAGCAAGTGTCATTGGGATCCCATCGAGTAATATTTGGGCATAGCCACTGCGGCTGCTGTCTAAACCTCGTACGGATATATTAGGTAAAATCCCCGTTCCAGTTTCGTCTTTAATTTTAATCCCAGGGACCTGCTGTAGTGCTGTATCGATTGACCTAGCTGCAGTACGCTCTATTTGATCAGAAGTAATGATTGAGCGGTTACCGGTATAAGTTTTTAAATCAGCAACTTCAGAATTACCCAATAAGCTCCCTGTCACCACAATGACTTCGGGTTTGACTTCTGTCTGACTTTTGTCGTCAGCAAATACCGCTGAACTAGCAAGGCTGGCTGCAATGGCCACCGCAATGGTGGTCAAAGTGAATCTGGATTTTTCAGGTAGCATGCATATTTCCTATGTTTGTTTGGTCTGTTTTAAAGTGATAAGTTGGCTTTTAAAGTTCATGCCTCTATCTTCAGCAATCAAAAATGTTTCGGTGTAAATAAGCTTGTTGTTTAGGCGTGTTATCGATGACGTAAAAATGAGTGTTTTCTGATGAGAAAGGAATTGCTAAGTTTTCGATTCCCAAAATAGCTTGTTGGTTATTTGGAGTTAATTTCAATGGGCTGGTGGCGATAAAGCTGGAGGTAAACATAATGATCAAAGTATATGTCGGTATTGATTTTGATAATTATTCTCATTTATGGCGTGACAGTCAAGACTCGTACTCGCGCTTACGGTGTAGTTACTACAAAACCCCTATTTTAATAAGTTAATCAATCTTTATTTATTCAATAAAATCATTGGCATGAGCTATTTTAGATACCTTGTTTTTGTAGATGTAAACTTTCAGTAAATTGTCAATGAGAGTGAACTTGTATACAGAAATGGAATTGATAACTGAACAATTCACCCAAACTCGTTTTTATCTTAAATAGAAAGTGCTTTTATTGGTTTGGCATTATAGTAACCAGTTGAATTTAAAGGTGATTAATGGTTGGCGGTACAGTTAATATATTCATTACGATTGAAATGAATAGCCTATAAATCTGATAAATAACAATGCGGTAGTTTTCACTCTCCCTTTTGTGCTATTTCGATATATCAATAGATTAAAATGTTATAGATGTTAATCGGCTTTCCCTATAAATACATGTGCATTTTTTCGACATTCTGATATCGTTCGCAAAATAGAGCATAGGGTTGTGTACCAAGATATTTTGCCGCAATAACCGCTCTGAAACTCGCATATTAACGCTGTATTTTTTAGGTAGCCTATTATGGTTAGCTTACTGAGTAGTCGTACTTCGGCCTCATCTCAAACTGTCAAAAAATCACTAACGTGCTTGTCGTTAGCTATAGCTGCAGGGCTTTGTTTTAACCTTGCCGCACAAGAACTTACTCCACCGATTGTTACACCCACACCGCCTAGCGTGACCATACCGCTGCAAACTTATGCAGATGAACAAGCGATTGTGAAATCACCAAATAATCTGAATACAGAAACCAAAATACGTTTTGCCAAAACGGCTAATTTTGACTCTGATTCGGTGGTTAAAATTGCGCGTAAATTAGCGAAAAACCCCTATGTAGAACTTAAAGATCCATTACCGCCTGGTTTGGCTAAAATTTCTTACGATGAATACCGAGACATTCGCTTTAAGCCAGAAGCCTCCATTTGGAAAGCCGAAGGTTTGCCATATCAAATGCAATTGTTCCATCGGGGTTTTTATTTCCAAGACTTGATTGAAATTGCCTTGGTTGAAGGCAGTCAAGCCACCCATTTAGCCTATAACTCAGAATTTTTTACTGCAGGTGATGTGTTAAGTCAGCGTTTACCGACCCAAGATATTGGTTATTCTGGTTTACGCATCCATTATCCGCTCAATACCCCTGCGTATTTTGATGAGCTTATGGTATTCCAAGGGGCGAGTTATTTCCGCGCTTTAGGAAAAGGCAACGATTACGGCTTGTCTTCAAGGGGGTTAGCGTTAAATACCGCTGAACCTGAAGGAGAAGAGTTTCCTATATTTCGTGCCTTTTGGGTCGAGCGCCCAAACAGCGACAGTAACTTAATTGTGGTACATGCATTGTTAGACAGCCCTAGTGTTGCAGGGGCATATCGATTCTCAGTTAGACCTGGCGAGAATACGCATATTGATGTGGAAGCGACCTTATTTCCGCGCAAAGATTTAGTTAAAGTCGGTTTAGCGCCTAGCACCAGTATGTTTTTACATTCAATGAATGGTCGTCAAAACACTGATGACTTTAGACCTGAAGTGCATGATTCAGACGCGTTATTGATATTGAATGGTCGTGGTGAGCGTTTATGGCGTCCGCTGGCCAATCCAAAGCAATTGCAAGTCAGTGCCTTTATGGACAACTCGCCTCAAGGGTTTGGCTTAATTCAACGCGAACGCAGTTTTGATGCGTATCAAGATCTTGAAGCCCACTATGAACGTCGTCCAAGTTTATGGGTTGAACCTGTCGGAAATTGGGGCGCGGGTGAGGTAGTGTTAACCGAAATTCCAACCGACTCTGAAATTCATGACAACATCGTCAGCTACTGGAAACCTAAACAACCTATTGCTGCGGGTAGCGAGTTTCATTTTACTTATCGATTAATTTGGGGCAGCGAACCCGAAGTTGATGACGGCACCGTGATTGTTGCCCGCACGGCTAGTGGTCGAGCAGATATCGCTAAAGCGACGCCAAGGCGTTTATTTGTTATCGACTATCAAGTAAAAGAAGGCAATAACGATGAAATTCCTGTCGCCAAAGTGCAGAGTTCTGCAGGTGAAGTGATCAATGTGGTGGTGTCTCGTCAGCCTAAAATCAATGGCTATCGTTTGGCATTTGAAATGGATCCACAAGATGCGGAATTGATTGAACTACGTGCTGAGCTTAAATTTACTGGCACACGTGATGTCGAAACCTGGCTTTACCGTTGGACTAAGTAATAACAAACATGATGCAGACAGAATCTACAAATAGCGACATAGAAACCATATTAGTTGGCGGTGCTGCGATGCCGTTAGAACGGCCAAGCCCAATGGAACCACAAAGCTTACGTGCGTTGTCAGAAGGCATGCCGCGTAAAAGCATCATCGCTAATGGTGTAACGTCTGACGGCTTGCGCCGACTTTTAGTGGTTGGCAGTGCTGTTATTATGTCGATTATGGCGATTTATGAGATGGTATCGGTATTTAACGTCGGCGGTGTGACACCACTTGAATACATTGTTTTGGTCTTGTTTGCCGTTAACTTTTGTTGGATTGCATTGGCGTTTAGTGGCGGCGTAGCAGGCTTTGTGATGCTGTTAAAAAATACTGCATCGGCACCAATCACAACAGTTAGTCTGCATACCCGCACCGCGATATTAATGCCGACTTATAACGAATCGCCCGATCGCGTTTTTGCTGCGGTTGAAGTGATGTCCATGGCGCTAGCAGCGTCGGGCGAAGCACATGCATTCGACTGGTTTATATTAAGCGACACGACTGACCCCGATATCGCGTTAGCGGAAGAGCAAGCGTTTTTGATTCTGCGTCATCAAGTGAGTAAAGATGCGCGGGTCTATTATCGTCGCCGTCGTAAAAATGATGCCCGTAAAGCCGGTAATGTGGGTGACTTTTGTAAACGCTGGGGCGCCCGATACGACCATTTGTTAGTGCTAGACGCCGACAGTTTAATGGAAACCCACACTATTGTTAGTCTAGCTCAGCGGATGCAGGCCGATCCAGATGCAGGGCTTATCCAAACCATTCCTTATTTAATCAATGGCAACACCTTAATGGCGCGGCTACAGCAATTTGCTGCGCGAATATATGGTCCGGTTATTGGAACTGGTTTATCTTGGTGGGCGGATAAAGAAGGTAACTTTTGGGGGCATAATGCCATTATTCGCACCAAAGCTTTTATGAGTGCTGCAGGGTTACCAAATCTGGCTGGTAAGCCTCCTTTTGGTGGTCATATTATGAGCCATGATTTTGTTGAAGCAGCATTGATTCGACGTGCTGGTTGGAGTGTGGTCATAGCCGCTGATCTTCCAGGGTCTTATGAAGAATGCCCACCCTCTATTGTCGATTTAGCAGTACGTGATCGTCGTTGGTGCCAAGGTAACTTGCAACATTCACGAGTATTGTTTGCCAAAGGATTGCACTGGGTTAGCCGCTTACATTTGCTTTCTGGGATAATGGCTTACTTGTCATCTTCATTTTGGTTGCTGCTTATTTTGTCAGGCTTAATGCTGGCATTACAAGCGCACTTTATTCGCCCTGAGTATTTTACTGATCAGTTTTCGCTATTTCCCACTTGGCCTGTAATGGACTCAGACCGAGCATTGCGCTTGTTCTATATCACTATGGGAATATTGTTCGGCCCCAAAATTTTTGGCGTGTTGTTATTACTCAAAAATAGCAAGATGAGCCGACAATTGGGCGGTCGGGGTAAGGTGATGATTAGCGTTGTGGTAGAGGTTATATTATCGGCATTGATTGCACCTATTATGATGCTAATTCATTGTGGCGCAGTCGTATCGATTTTAGCCGGACGTGATAGCGGTTGGGCACCACAGCGACGTGACGATGGCAGCTTACCTTGGTTAACCCTGATTTATCGCCATCGTTGGCACATGATAATTGGCGTGTTACTAGGTTACGCCGCAGTATTGGATTCGCTTACTTTACTGGCTTGGATGAGTCCAGCATTAATAGGTTTATGGCTTGCGGTACCTTTGTCAGGCATGACAGGTTCGGAACGTTTGGGGTTATGGGTTAAGCGTATGCAAATATTAGCAACGCCTGAAGAAATATGTCCGCCACAGCTTAGCCTTGAGTCGTTATCACGTCGTGCTGAATATATTAACGCCATTGCTCAGCCGTGGACGTTATCAAGATTATTGCAAGACCCTGAGTTAATGGCGCTTCATTTAGACATTATTGATAAAAGGCCTCACCGTTTACCCGGTTCTGCAGTTGAGTCACTCGAAGCCATTACTCGAGTAAAAGTACAAGAAGCACAATGCCAATATAATATTGTCGACCTATTTACGCGCCAAGAGTTAGCGTATTTACTGGGTAATCCTTTATTACTAAAACAATTACAAAAGCTGCCTGAGCAATATGTCACCGAAGGCATAGTGTCTTTTTGTTAGGTGAGTGTTTACTTTAGTATTGATGTGCAAAAAGCCCTGTCGGTTTATATCGACAGGGCTTTTGTGTTTATGGGGCTTTCAGTACGCACTTAAACTTACAATGACAATAGCGGATTATGTGATCGCTATAGATTGTGAGCTGGTCACTTATCGGCCATAATTTTAACTCGTGACGTTAATCCGTTACGTTAACCAGTATCCTTAGTCACTCACTTATCAATGGCGTGTATTCATACCTCTTATGGCTTTAGATTATTCATCTAGTTCCGCTAATGCTTGTTCACGCAGTCGCGATAGATTGTCGTGGCTGAGGTGTACTTTGCGACGTAGTCAGCAAGAGGCGGTGGCGTCGTCTACCATGAATGCCACCAGTGATAACTTTTTTAATGCTTATGCCATATTCTTAGGGGCAAGCCTAGGCCAAATGGGTTGGGTGACGGGCTTACCGCAGCTGTTTGGTGCCATGACACAGCTGTTGTCTGTTTGGTTGGCGAGTCATTTTAGCCGTCGGCAGTTTATTGTCGCATGTGCGGTTTTACAGGCAATTGTGGTATTGGCCATGGGCGCACTTGCGGCATTTAGACCAGATAATGCAGTGTGGATATTTATTGGCTTGGCGGTGCTATATCAAGGATTTATCAATCTCATTCAACCGCACTGGCGTGCATGGATGGGCATGATAGTGCCGCAGCGTCGTCGTGGAGCCTTTTTTGCTTCTCGCACCCGCTTAACCATGATGGCATCGCTGAGTGTGTTCTTTGTCGGCGGTGGCATATTAACGCTAACCGACTCAGTACATATGGCATGGTTAGGGTTTAGCTTACTGTTTTCGATTGCTGCTATGGGGCGTTTTGCATCTGCTTGGTTGCTATTGCAAATGCATGACCCAGAACCGAGAGTGGCAAAAGCATCAGGGGTGTTTACTCAAACCCTATATAACTTTCGCCAAGCATGGAAAGATAAAACGTTCAGGCATTACAGTTTATTTGTGGCGGGTATGCAGTGCATGGTGGCAATATCGGCACCGTTTTTTGCGGTGTATATGTTGGACGATCTGCAATTTAGTTATTTTGAATTTGTCCTTTCGAGCGTAGCGTCTATTTTTACTCAGTTCATCACGTTAAGATTTTGGGGCCGCTTTAGCGATTTATATGGCAATCGGTTAGTGATGATTATCACCAGCTGTTTAATTCCGAGTTTGCCATTACTATGGTTATTCTCTGATAATTATTTATACATTCTTGCCATTCAAGCATTTGCCGGTTTTGGTTGGAGCGGCTTTACCTTAAGCACCGCTAATTATCTTTATGATATTCGCCCCTTTCGCAGTGACTTTGCCATCTATGCAGCCTTACAAGCAGGCTTAAGTGCCGGTTTTGTATTTATTGGTGCTATGGTCGGTGGTGTAATTGCTTCATATTCTGAAGCATTTCTAATTTGGTCAGGGTTGGACGCTTGGTTAAGCAGTCCAATATTTGTGGTGTTTATTGTATCAACCTGTATGCGGTCGTTAATGGCATTGTGGTTTATTCCACGCTCGGTCGAGCCCAAAACTCGTCCAAGGCCTCAATTACTGACACTTATTTTCCGTATTCGTGGCTTTAATGCCATTTCAGGCGTTAGCTTAGACTGGCTAACCGTCGCAAAGAAAAAGCGCAATAAAGATAAGTAACCTGAATTCGGGATAATAAACGCCTTTCAAACAGCCCTTTGCCTTCCTAACTGCGTTATTCTTTACACAAGAAGACTTGCAATAGACTAGCTATTGACGTGTCAATTCGCCTTGTTAGTAAAACAAATGACAAGCTTGAAAGTGAATTTTAGTTAAAGTGTTGATTTTGTAAACTCATCAACACATTCCTGATCCCGAGTTCAGGTTAAGTAACATCTGCGAGATATATAAACGGTTAAAAGCTGCTGCCGCGCGAGTAGTGCTGTATTAACTGGCTCATTCTAAATTTAAATCGTTAAAGTCGGTAATCAAAAAACTTACGTTTATCAGGCCCTGCTGCATTAGCGCTAATTTTATTTGGGTGTTTATATTCATCCCAGCTGGCCACATTGCGGCCCATGTTTAACTGTGGAAAGTTTGGTTGTGGGAGTTCGGCCGTATCAGGCTCAACTAAATCAATAAACTGCAGCAACGTAGCAAAGCTACCAGCAACGCTGATATCAATGGTTATAAAGTCATCTCGCCCTGCAAAATAGCTCAACACTTGCTGCTGGTGGCGTTGATAACAGGCCGTTAAATGGTCGTCATCAAACACATCTTCAACCTGCCATATATCAAAACAATGATTAAAGCTGCGTTTCATTATTGGATGAAAGCGACCATTGTCCTTATCTAAATGTACTAACATTCTGCTCAATAGCATTTGCATCGACGGTAACCACTTATCTAGCGGCCTATCTAAATAGACAAATTTAGCGTTGGGGAATAGCGTATCTAATTGTTGGTAATCACTAAAGCACGGCGCATCAGATACCGCATCGGCCAACATAAATACCTGTTTAGTAAAGGCCTGATGGGCAACCGTTAATCCTTGCTCAAGCAAGGCCACACTTACACTAGTAGTGCCGGTACGCGGCAAACCGATAATAAATACTTTATTAGCCAACTTGTTCGTCAAAGTGGGTTTAGGCATATCGGCTTGTGGCGTTGTTGATAGTTCAGTCGGCTTGGGTGTCATTATTTACAGTCACATTGGGTTATTTGAAGGTTATTGAATCAGTAAATGATTATACCGAAATGCCAGCCAAGGTGTTATCGAGCTTGCTAGTAGGAGTCATGAGGCAATTAACTATCCTATTCGCCTCATATGGTGAGGCGAATAAATTGCTATTTGCCTCATATGGTGAGTAGAATAGGTTGGTATTTGCATCAAAGCAGTATTTAAGTCAGCTAAACAGAGGTTAATATGTGGATTTGGCAACAACAAGAATGGCCTGATTTTGTATGGGACCATATCCGTATTAATCCTTTATTGCGTCAAATTCAATTTAACCAAGGTTTGCTACTGGGTAAGATAGGCACTGAATCTGTTAGTCAATGGACACTCGATACTATGATCGCCAACATCGTTCATTCAAGTGCGATAGAAGGCGAAACGCTCAACGCATTGTCTGTACGTTCATCTTTGGCCAATAAACTTGGGGTGAGCGAAGAAAACCCTTATCCCACAACTGCACAAACCGATGGTTTAGCCGTTATCACCTTAGATGCGCTACAAAACTGGCAACAGCCACTTAGCCTAACGCGTATTTTAGATTGGCATGCTCTGTTGTTTCCGAGTAACCAAGCCGTGTTTAATCCTGTTATTGGCGGTAAGTTACGCGGCGATGAGCCTATGCAGGTGGTATCGGGGCGTTTAGACAAACCGACAGTCCATTTTGAAGCGCCTCCTCGAGATACGCTAGACCAAAGTTTAACGCAGTTTATTGAGTGGTTTAATCAATCACGAAAACATGCTGACCTTGATCCACTAGTACGAGCGGCCATCACTCATTTGTGGTTTGTCACCTTGCATCCGCTTGATGATGGTAATGGGCGTATCACCCGTTTACTCACCGACTTAGCATTAGCGCAAGCTGAACATCGTTCGATTCATTTTTACGCTATGTCAGTTAGCATACTTGAGCGACGCAAAGCCTATTACGCAATATTAGAGTCTACCCAACAGGGCTCCCTCGATATTACACCTTGGCTACTATGGTTTTTAGACACCTTAAATGATGCTGTTCAACACACTCTCAATAACATTGAACAAACCATCGCGAAAACCCAATTCTGGCTTCGTGTCGATCGGCGCTTACTCACTCCAACATTAACAACAGAACAAGTTAAGGTACTTAACCGGCTGCTTGATGGTGATTTTAGTGATGGGATCAGCAGCAGCCAATATCAAAAAGTGGCTAAAGTCAGCCGCGCAACCGCAACTCGCCATTTAGCTCAACTAGTTGAACAACAATGTTTGGTTAAAACCGGTGCGGGCGGAAGAAGCACAAGGTATGTGTTGGTGCGCTAATTTAATCGTTGTTCTGTAAGCATTTTATTGACAAATAATATTATTATTAGTCGTAATATGCACTTATTGCTATGGTATATTCTTAGTGTTTTCACTTTCAAAAGGCCTATCTGACATGGAACAAGTTGGTATTTATGAAAAGCTTATTACTCAACTGATAGATAAAAGCATCAATCGTGATGTGTTCTATTTAGGTGAGCGGCCATTAGAAAGCGCTGAGGCCAGTGTTTGGCTATCAAGATTTTTGACCAAGATAATGGAGAGTGCCATTGGTGCAATCCCTAGCGGAGACAATCAACTCACAGAGCAAATCGGCTTGGCAAATAAGTTAGTGCTTTGGTTGAAAGATCATGTTCAAGATGATCAATTGATTACTGAAAACTTACTCGATAGTAAAGGCCGTATATTAACAGCGCTATTTGATAAAAAAAATCCCATATCGACGGACTTTCCTGCGTTTACTAAAGCCATTTATCCGCTAACAGGATTAAGCCAAAGCGAACTTTTTTGTGGTAGCAACGCCGGAATTTCTTTAGACACTGAGTTAAAGCGTGAGATCCGTTCAGCGGATAAAATTTATTGGTTAGTGTCTTTTATTAAGTGGGCCGGCATTCGAATTTTCAAGAATGAACTTGAAGAGTTCACTCGAAGTGGCAAAACCCTGCGGGTCATCACGACATCTTATATGGGTGCGACGGATGCTAAAGCGGTCGAGTTTTTAGCGAGCCTACCTAACACCGAAGTTAAATTGAGTTACAACACCAAGCGCGAGCGCCTGCATGCGAAATCTTATTTATTTTTGCGCAATACAGGATTTCATACCGGTTATATAGGGTCATCGAATTTATCGCATTCTGCGTTGACGAGTGGTCTTGAATGGAATTTAAAAATAACCACCCAAGAAATTCCTCACATAATCGATAAATCCCTCAACACCTTTGAGTCATATTGGCAATCCAATGAATTTGAATTATTTGATGGCGATATTGAATCTAAAAACAAGCTTCATGAAGCATTACGTGAGGCTAAAGGTAGTTATAGCGAAAGCAGCACCTTTCATTTTGATATAAAACCCTTTGCACATCAGCGAGAGATTCTTGAGCAGTTAAATGTTGAGCGTAGTATCCATCAGCGGTATAAAAATCTAATAGTTGCGGCAACGGGCACTGGTAAAACGCTTATTTCAGCGTTTGATTTTGCACGTTTTTATAAACAGCATCCAGAAGCTAATTTCTTATTCGTGGCTCATCGACAAGAAATTCTTAAGCAAGCTTTGTCTGCGTATCGTGGTGTATTGAAGAATAATCAGTTTGGTGAATTGTGGGTTGCTGAGCATAAGCCTCATAGCTACCAGCACTTGTTTGCTTCGATACAAAGCTTGAATCTGCAATTATCAAGCTTGCCGCTCACCGCTGATTTTTATGATTATATTGTTATAGATGAGGTACATCACATTGCAGCCAGTAGTTACCGAGGATTGTTAGAACATTTCTCACCTAACATCTTATTAGGATTGACTGCCACGCCTGAGCGTCATGATGGGCAAAATATCCTTGATGATTTTTGTGGGGTTATAGCGGCAGAAATCCGTTTACCCGAAGCAATCAATCAGCGCTATTTATGTCCTTTTCAGTATTTTGCTATTGATGATGATACCGACCTTCGCAAAATAAAATGGCATCAAGGGCGCTATGACATTGCAGAGTTAAGTCATCTTTATACTCATAATGAACAACGAGTCACGCGCATTATTAGAAGCTTGAATGACACCGTTACTGACATTCGTCAGATAAAAGCCTTGGCGTTTTGTGTCAGTAAACAGCATGCCGAATACATGGCGAGTAAGTTTACCCTAGCCGGTATTAGTGCTGATGTCCTCACCAGTGATAATAGTCATGAGAGGCAACAAAAACGCCAGAGTTTAATCAGCGGTAATGTACACATTTTGTGTGTTGTCGATATTTTTAATGAAGGCGTAGATATTCCTGAAGTTGATACGTTATTGTTTTTACGTCCAACAGAAAGCCTGACCATCTTTTTACAACAGCTTGGAAGAGGATTGCGTTTAACGGATGATAAACAATGCTGCACAGTTTTGGATTTTGTGGGTAATTCTCGTGATGAATATGATTTTTCACAAAAGTTTAGGGCGCTGGTTGGTAAAACAAATCAATCTATTAAAGATGAGATAACCAATGATTTCCCTCATTTACCATTAGGGTGTCGAATTGAGCTTGAAGAACAGACTCAGGCAATGATTTTAAGAAATATTAGTCGTGCAACGATGAATGCCAATCGATTACGACAGCTCATTAATAATTTTGAGCACCAAAGTACGCTAACCTTAACCCTATCTAATTTTCTGCGCTTTAATCCTAATGTTAATTTAGAAGACATTTATAAGCTAAAAATGAGTTGGTTAGAATTGGTTGATAGTGCAAATAACAATCAAATTAATGAACCGAATTTAAACGTAATTCTAGCTAAAGCCTACTATCGTGCGATAAATTATCATTTGCTCGGCTGCAATTCCATTTCATATTTGCAGTTTTTAAAGCAGCTAATTATTGATAACTTCAGTTTCGATGATATGGATGCGACCCTGTGCCAATTTGCATTAATGTGCCACTATAATTTTTGGGATAAGTCAGGAACCGAGCTAGGTTTTACTAGCCTTAAGCAAAGTTTAGCTGCGTTGAGACATACTCAATTACAAGCAGAACTGCTTGATGTTATATCGTTACTTATAGATCGAATTCATCATAGTGAACTTGAAATGCATATCTCCTCAATACCTGCGTTAAAAGTGCATTCAAGATATACCAGGGAACAAATACTCGCCGCTAGTGGTGCAAGTTCTTTTGACAGAAAATCAACCGCAAGGGAAGGCGTTTTAGTCCTTAACGATCTTAATGTTGAATTACTTTTTGTTACCTTGAAAAAGTCGGTCAAACAATTTTCACCAACGACCATGTACCATGATTACGCAATTAATGAATCGCTATTCCATTGGCAATCTCAAAATAGCGCGAGACCAGAATATGGCAGAGGTTTAGGCTATATCGAGCATGAAAAAATGGGCCGTAAATTGATTTTGTTTGTGCGTGAGCAAGCGAAAGATGAAAACGGCCGCACCATGGGTTTTGTCAATTTTGGCGAAGCGGGTTACATAGAACACTCTGGGGCGCAGCCTATGAATATAACATGGAAGTTAATGACTCCCATGCCTGATGCTATGTGGCATGAAGCTGCAAAATTAGCCGTAGGATAAGCTAACCATATTGGCATCTGCAGCTGTTGAAAACAGGATGTTTTCGTCAAGCCCCCATGGATGGGTTTACGGCGTGTTGCAGAGGACGATATGGTGGGCGGATTAACGAATAAACCTGTCGATAACTCGCTAGATAACCTGAACTCTGGATAACAAACACCTTTCAAACAGTCCTTTGTCTTTCTAACTGCGTTGAATTAACTTGCAATAGACTAGCTATTGACGCGTTAATTCGCCTTGTTAGTAAAACAAATTACACGCTTGAAAGTAGGTTGAGCTTAATGTATTGATTTTTATCATTATAAATGCATCTCTTATCCAGGGTTCAGGTTAGATAATCTTAGTTTTATAGGTCTTAGAACTTGGCTTCTCAATAATTAAAAACAAAAATGGCAGCCACAGTGGCTGCCATTTTTATGGTTGCTAGTGAGTCACTAGCGGTTTATCGCTTTATTCAAAGCTCAAATCAAAACATAAGTTGAGATTAGTTAATTGCCATTGATATGAAGTAACCAACAACAGTTGCAGTACCTACACCGATAAATCCAGGAATAATAAAGCTGTGGTTAAGTACATATTTTCCAATATGAGTTGTGCCAGTTCTATCAAAACTAATCGCCGCTAAATCGCTTGGGTAGAATGGGAAGAAGAAGTAGGCATAACACGCTGGTAGTACACCGATTAATACTGGTGCTGGGATCCCTAATGAATACCCTAATGGCAACATAATGGTTAATACTGCAGCCTGACTTTTTAAGAATATTGAAGACACAAACATCGCGATAGCGAATGTCCATGGATAAACACTCACAAGGTCACTTACGGCAGCAATCAAAAAGCTTTTATGGTGAGTAATAATCGTGTCACTCATCCACGCAATACCGAAAATAATAATGACCGCGGTCATACCGGCTGTAAACACATTACTGGTGACAATTTTTTTCGGTGACACGTTAGTGGCCAACAATATCAAACCACCGACGGTCAGCATCATAAACTGAATCGCGACCGACATTTTTACGCCAGCAGGCAGAACTTGCTTACTAAACATCGCTACCATGATAACGGCAAAAATACCGAGTAAGAATATGATTAAGCCTTTCTTCGCCGTAGACTTCGCTTCTGGTGTTTGAACCTTGTCAGCTGCTGGGTCTGTTAATGCTTCGCGGAACTCTGTATCAATAAGGCGCGCCTGAAAATCTTCATCTTTATCTAAATCTTTACCGCGCTTTAAGCTCCAAGTACACGCCACTAGCAAACCTGTTAAGGTAGCTGGGATGGTCACCATTAGTACATCAAGTAAGTTAATATCAAGATTGTTATCAACAGCGGTTGCTAGTACTACTGCGGCTGCAGCGGCAATTGGACTGGCTGTAATACCCATTTGCGAAGCAACAGTTGCCATTGCCAATGGACGCTCTGGACGGATACCTTTTTTGTACGATACATCGTAAATAACAGGAAGTAGTGGATAAACAGAATGGCCTGTACCAACCAATACCGTTAACGTATAAGTACAAAGAGGGCCTAAAAAGACAATATGTTCAGGATGTTTGCGTAACAGTTTTTCGGCAAACTTTACTAACAGCGTTAAACCACCAGTGGCTTCTAATGTCGCAGAGGCAGCTACAACCGCTAGAATAATTAACATTACACTGACAGGTGGTGTACCTGGCGCGATGCCAAATACGAAAGCGAGTACCGAAACTCCTAACCCACCGAGTAAACCAAAGGCGACACCGCCATGGCGTATACCTACAAATATCACCGCTAATAACAGCAGCATGTGTACATAAAACATAGTATTTCTCCCAATGGATTTAGGTATTATTTTCAGGACTTAGCCATTGAAAGATATATCACAATGTATTTTGGGTTAGTGACTCAATTCAAGCTATTGAGTGACATATTCTTTTAATGTTAAAAATGTGAACAATATGACAAACCATCGCGTTTTCTCGTGCTCACTAGGTTATTGAATTACGTACTTAAAGGTTTCATGTTATTCTAGTTAGTGGAGATTAACCGCAATAAGATAGTGTCGATTAAATAAAACAGTGTATGCAGTCGTTGTGTTAAATCAGCTAAATATTAGTGGAGGGCTGTTACATTTGATAAGTCAGATAACTCGCCATTGTAGGTCGAATTTTATATTAGAGTGCATCTCGCTGGTTATGATAGGTCTCTATAATTAACAGCAAGAGGAAGTTGTTATGTGAGTGTTTTACACGCTAAAGCGTGTAAGTTTTATTTTAACGGCTATAGCGTGTAAGGGTACGTTGCACAAATCTTCCCTAGACACTTTATTCAAACCGCCAAGGCGGTGGGTTTTGATGCCGATACTATGAATACTATTTTGCTTGAAACAGTTAATCAGATTGACGCGGTGATAAAGACAGTAATAGCACAAATACCGCATGATTTTCCTATTTATATACGGGATTCAATATTAGATGGATTGACTGAAAGCGCTAAGCTGATTACCCCAGAAAGCGTGATACAAACTAAGATGTAATCCACTCGCTCAGACAAACAATTAAGCCCAGCAATGCTGGGCTTAATATTACTAGGTCCAAACTTAAAGCTTACTCGACATTTTGGATCTGCTCGCGCATTTGCTCAATTAATACTTTTAATTCTACAGCTGCTGAAGTGATTTCTGCACTGATTGATTTTGAGGCTAAAGTATTTGATTCGCGGTTAAACTCTTGCATCATAAAGTCTAAGCGGCGGCCTTCGCTGCCACCTTTTTTAAGAATGCGACGAGCTTCTACTACGTGGGCTTCGAGGCGATCCATTTCTTCGGCGACATCTTGCTTTTGTGCTAGCAGTACCATTTCTTGTTCAATACGAGCAGGATCTAATTCGCCAGCAATGTCTGCTAAGCGGTTAGTGAGTTTTTCACGTTGGTACTTCATTACGGTTGGCATGTGCTCACGAACCACGTTCACTTGTTCCATTACGCCGTCTAAGCGAGTCAGTAACATGTCTTTAATGGCCTCACCTTCACGGCCACGGGCTTCGATAAACTGATCGATAGCGCTGTCGAATGCAGTCATTAGCTCTGCGCCAATGCTGTCCATGTCTTGTTCGGCTGAGGCTAGCACGCCAGGCCAGCGTAATACGTCTGTTAGGCTTAGCTCGCCTTGACCGGCTTCTTGTTTTAACCAGTTGGCTGCGTTAAGTAATTGCTTGGCGAGATCTTGGTTTAGTTGTAGTTCGTTGCTGCTGTTATCGGCAAGCTCATAACGCAAGTTCACTTCTACTTTGCCACGGTTAAGGCGTTTACGTAGGCGATCGCGTAAGACAGGTTCAAAGCTGCGGAACTGCTCAGGCAGGCGCAGGTAGGTTTCTAGGTAGCGCTGGTTGACTGAACGGATTTCCCATGAGGCGGTGCCCCATTGTGCTTTGTGCTCGATACGAGCGTACGCTGTCATGCTTTGGATCATGAAGTTGCCTATTATATTATTTTGCGAATGTGGCTTGATTATAGCCGTTTTAGGTGACCAGATTAAAGGATTTGTCGATAGAATTGTTGCTTATCTTGGTCTATATCAATTACATCGAGTGTTGAGACTACCGCTGTTTAAGCAACAGATAGATAATTGCGTGGGTTTGTCGTGGCATCTCACGGCATGAAGCTCTATAATACGCGCTCAAATATGATCTAAAATCGACTACAGGACTTTTCATGCGCCCAAGTAACCGTACACCAGCTCAAACTCGCCCTATCACTATTACGCGTTCTTTTACTGCACATGCTGAAGGCTCTGTTTTAGTTGAGTTTGGCGACACAAAAGTATTATGTACTGCCAGTTTCACCGAAGGCGTACCGCGTTTTCTTAAAGGTCAGGGCCAAGGTTGGGTCACTGCTGAATATGGTATGTTACCGCGTTCAACCCATAGCCGTATGGACCGTGAAGCGGCTCGTGGTAAGCAGTCTGGCCGTACCCAAGAAATTCAACGTTTAATTGGCCGTGCATTACGTGCCGCTGTAGACATGAAATTGTTAGGTGAAAACACCATCGTTATCGATTGTGATGTGATTCAAGCTGATGGCGGTACACGTACTGCTGCTATTACTGGTGCTTGTGTAGCATTGGTTGACGCACTTAATTGGGCTCGTGGTAAAGGCATTATTAAAGCTAACCCACTTAAGTTTTTAATTGCCGCAGTAAGCGTTGGCATTTTTGATGGCGAAGCGATCAGTGATTTAGAATACATTGAAGACAGTGCTGCAGAAACAGACATGAACGTAGTGATGACTGAAACCGGTAAAATTATTGAAATTCAAGGTACTGCAGAAGGCGAACCCTTTAGCCATGAAGAGTTACTTGAGTTGTTAGTGTTAGCTAAAAACAGTATTCGCGAAATTGTCGATGTACAGAAAGCCGCATTAAGTTAATATGCTGTTGAAAAATTAGGACCGATTACGGTCCTTTTTTTTAAGCTAAATTTTGATTATAGAGGAATAACCGTGAAAGCCTATCAACGCGAATTTATCGAGTTTGCCTTAGCCCGCCAAGTATTACGTTTTGGTGAGTTTACCCTTAAATCTGGCCGTACGAGTCCGTACTTCTTTAATGCTGGATTATTTAATACCGGTAAAGACTTAGCGCGTTTAGGTCGCTTTTACGCTGCGGCATTAATGGATTCGGGTATTGAGTTCGATTTATTGTTTGGTCCGGCGTATAAAGGCATTCCGATTGCGACAACCACAGCCGTTGCTTTGTGCGATCATCACGATGTAGACATTCCATACTGTTTTAACCGCAAAGAAGCCAAAACTCACGGTGAAGGTGGCAGTTTGGTGGGCAGCGAGCTAAAAGGCAAAGTTATGCTGGTGGACGATGTGATCACCGCCGGTACGGCGATTCGTGAATCAATGGAAATCATTAATGCTCACAATGCACAGCTTGCAGGCGTGTTGATTGCATTAGATCGCCAAGAAAAAGGCAAGGGTGAGTTGTCGGCGATTCAAGAAGTTGAACGTGATTTTGGTTGTCAGATTGTGTCGATTATTAAGTTGGCCGATTTAATTAATTATCTGTCTGAAAAGCCGGGTATGGAAGCAGAGTTAGCATCTGTTAGTGCTTATCGTGAGCAATACGGGATTTAATATTTATATTATTTTTCCTATTAATCATTATCAACAAAAAAGCAGCCCCTAGATTATTAAATTAGATGGCTGCTTTTTTTATTGGCTTGCGCGATGATTCAAACCTATTTTACAAGATGTAAAAACTCAGCGCGGGTTGCAGGGTTTGATTTAAAAATACCGCCCAATGCAGTGGTGGTAGTCGAGCTGGTTGAGTCCATCACGCCGCGGGATTTAACGCAGTAATGCACCGCATCCATTTTTACCGCTACGTCTTTGGTTTCTAATAAGGTTTGCAGTGCGACGAGTACTTGTTGAGTTAAACGCTCTTGCACTTGAGGGCGTTGGGCAAAAAATCGCACGATTCGGTTAATTTTCGATAGACCTATAATTTTTGTGCGGGGTAAATAAGCGACTGTCGCGAATCCATCAATAGTCACTAAGTGATGTTCGCAGGTGCTGGTAAGACTGATGTCTTGTACACGCACCATTTCATCAACGCCCATTTTATTTTCGATAACAGTGATTTTAGGGAAGTTTTCGTAATCAAGCCCCGAGAAAATCTCATCAACATACATTTTTGCAATGCGGCGTGGAGTATCAGCCAAGCTGTCGTCGCTTAGATCGAGTGACATAAGGGTCAAAATTTCACGCATGTGATGTTCAATTTTGACTTTACGTTCTTCAGGCGTGAACGTTTTAGGCAGCATTGGGGTTTCAAGACCGAGATCTTTTAGTGCGGCTTGTACTTTTATTGCGGCTTCACTGAGTGCCATAAATCCTCCAACTACTCGACATTACTGTTTGTGTTAGCGTACGTTAAAACCCACTTTGGCGACCGCTAAGGGACGAGGAGAATAGCGCGATTTGCTGTAAATTAATACTGCAGGTAACAAAAAATCCGACCCCGTTAGTCGGGTATCGGCTTTTTGTGTGTAAACGTTTAAGTGATAACTACTTTACGTTTAAGTTCTCTTTGATAAATGTGAGCATGATATCGTAATACTTAGCCCGATTTTCTGCGTTAAAGAAACCATGGCCTTCTTTTGTCCAAATCTGTTTTTGGAATGGGTGTATTTATCTGGGGTTTATGGACAACAGTTGCAGGTTAATTATTCAGTTGAATTAAGCAGATATGGTCTTTAGATGATGTAAGATGTAGGGCCATATGGCAATTGTCATACAGCCCTAAATAGTTTAGCTTCTTAGCAATTGTTGCTGAATAAATGTCCATTGCTCATCAAAGTGTAGTGTTGGCTTTTGTTTGAATTCGCTACGAACAAATTGTGAAATACGCCCTTCGACAAAGGCCAACAATAGGTTGGCTAGTATGGCTTCGTCGATGTTAAAGCCTACACCTTCACGTAAGGTCTTTTCACGTAGAATTTGTTTTATTTGAGTTTCAATTTTGGCAAATAATGCGTCAATACGACTGCGTAAACGTTCATTTTCACCCAGTAATGCATCGCCATTTAATACTCTGGAAATACCTGGATTACGTTCAGAAAATACCAGTAATAACTGCAGCACTAACTGACAGCGGGCCATGGTGTCTTTTTCTTCATCCATGATGAGGTTTAAGCGCGATAATATCGCATCTTCAATAAATTCGATTAAGCCTTCGAACATCCGCGCTTTACTTGGGAAATGACGGTATAGCGCGGCCTCTGATACACCAACTTCAGCGGCAAGCTTTGCGGTGGTAATGCGTTGACCAGGACTGGTTTCAAGCATTTGTGCCAAGCATTGTAAAATATGCTCGCGGCGATTTATTTTAGGGCTTTCAGCCATTATGTGTTCCTTGGCTCAGTGACTACTTGAAAAGGTTATTTGGTTCCTGAGTGACCAAATCCGCCTTCTCCACGATCTGAGCTTTTAAACTCATCCACTAGGATAAATGTTGCCTGTACAACGGGTACAAACATCAATTGGGCTAAACGATCGCCTATTTCGAGTGTGAATGGCTTATCACTTCGGTTCCAACATGACACCATTAACGGTCCTTGGTAATCGGAGTCAATTAAACCCACTAAGTTACCCAGTACGATGCCATGCTTATGACCCATACCTGAGCGCGGTAAAATCACCGCTGCAAGGCTTGGGTCGGCTACATGAACAGCTATGCCTGTTGGAATTAATACGGTTTGGCCTGGTTCAATGACCATGGTGGTGTCGGTCATAGCACGTAAGTCCATGCCTGCACTACCTGGGGTAGCATAAGCTGGCAATGGAAATTCACTGCCAATACGCGAGTCGAGAATTTTTAGTTCAATGGGTGTTTTCATGATTTTTTTAGTTGTTGTTCTATCAATGTGAGTAATTGGCGCGCCAGAGTCAGTTTATCTGTTGCGGGCAGTTGTTGGCTGCCATCTTGCCAAAAAACCTGTAATGCATTGCTATCGGCATTAAAGCCTAAGCCTTGAATAGAGACATCGTTCGCGGCGATCATATCAAGCTTTTTACGTTGCAGTTTACCGCGAGCGTATTGCTCTACATCGTTAGTTTCAGCAGCAAAACCGACAGTGAAAGGTCGGATAGTGTGCTGGGCTACCGCGGCTAAGATATCAGGATTACGCACTAGTGCAAGCTGCATTTGTTCCGCTGACTTTTTGATTTTTTGCTGGGCAACATCGGCAATTCGATAATCTGCGACTGCGGCGCAACCAATAAAAATATCATGTTGTTCAACCTGTCCTATCACTGCGTCGAGCATTTGTTGTGCTGAATCAACATCAATACGGGTGACGCCAGCCGGTGTGACTAAATTAACTGGGCCAGACACTAATGTTACCTTGGCACCCATTTCTGCCGCTGCTTGGGCTAAAGAAAAGCCCATTTTCCCCGAACTGTGATTAGAAATATAACGCACAGGATCTATGGCTTCGCGCGTTGGGCCTGCTGTAATCAGGACTTGATGACCTTGCAAGGTTTTAGGACCAAAAAATTGTACTAGTTGCTCGGCAATGGCGACAGGTTCTTGCATACGCCCAGGACCAACTTCGCCACAGGCTTGGCTACCTGAGGCTGGCTGCCAAATAGTGAGACCTTTGCGAGCTAAATTAGCCATGTTTTCTTGGGTGGCGATGTTTTGGTACATTTGTTGATTCATTGCAGGACAGACAATGACGGGAGCGCTGGTTGCTAAACACGTTGTTGTTAATAAGTCATCTGCCATACCTGCATTGATACGCGCCATTAAGTTAGCCGTAGCAGGTGCGAGTAGAACAACGTCAGCCCAGCGTGCTAGCTCAATATGACCCATAGCAGCTTCTGCAGCTGGATCGAGCAAATCAGAGGCTACAGGATGGCCTGAGAGCGCTTGTATGGTGAGTGGAGTAATAAACTCCATGGCGCTTTGAGTCATAATGACGCGCACATCAGCACCGCGCTCTTTTAAACGGCGGATTAGGTCCGCACTTTTGTATGCGGCAATGCCGCCTGCAATTCCAAGTAATACTTTTTTATTTGTCAGCATGATGCACATTATCCGACTCAAATATAATTGCGGCTAACAATATCACAAACTTGTGACAAGTTGCGTCGATCCAATCTCAAAAATATCGACCATACTGTGTAATCAATTCGAACTCTGTTTTTGAAAAAGGCAACAACCCGTTAATGGTGAAGTGGTAGCTCATCCGGTGTTGTATTTGTTAATAGAGCCGATTTAATGCGTGTATTTTCGTTTCACATTGAATATAAGGGACATTCATGGGGATTAAAGATTGGCCACAAGGAGAAGGGCCGCGAGAAAAGTTATTGCTTAAAGGTGCTGGGCATCTTTCCGATGCTGAATTACTCGCTGTGTTACTTCGCAATGGTTTAGCAGGGCAAAATGCGGTGGATTTGGCTCGAGAGATGATAAATCAGTTTGGCGGTTTGCGTAGTTTACTTACCGCATCGAAAACACAAGTATGCAAATTAGCCGGTGTTGGACCGGTAAAATATGCTCAATTACAAGCCGCAGCCGAAATTTCTAAGCGAATAGCTCATGAAAATCTACAAAGAGGGCAAATTTTGACAAATCCTGATTTAACTCGGGACTATTTAATGAGACAATTAGCTGACCGATCCTATGAAGTGTTCGCCTTACTATTGTTGGATACCCAACATAGAGTCATTCAATTTGTAGAATTATTTCGTGGCACCATCGATTCCGCTTCTGTTTATCCTCGCGAGGTAGTTAGCCTTGTTTTGGAGAAAAAAGCCGCTGCGGTGATAGTGTGTCACAATCATCCGTCTGGCATTGCAGAGCCAAGTCAGGCTGATCGGCGAATAACTGAGCGAATAAAAAATGCATTGGCAACCATAGATGTTTCTTTGTTAGATCATATGGTTGTAGGTGATCAGGAGATAGTCTCCTTTGCCGAGCGAGGATGGATTGTATAAACACTGCTTGATCTTCTATGGTCAATCGTGTATAAAATGCGCCCTCTTTGTGCCTCGGGCGACGGCCATACGAGGCACATTAATGCTCGAGCGTTAAAAATTTGTTTTTGGAGAAGATTGACATGTCAAGAGTATGCCAAGTAACTGGCAAGAAGCCAATGGTTGGTAACAACCGTTCGCACGCTAAAAATTCGACTCGTCGTCGTTTTTTACCTAACCTACAAAACCACCGTTTTTGGTTAGAAGAAGAAAAACGCTTCGTACAACTACGCGTATCTACTAAAGGTATACGTATTATCGATAAGAAAGGTATTGAAGTTGTTGTTGCTGAACTTCGTGCCCGTGGCGAGAAGGTATAATAGAAAATGGCTAAATCTAAAGGTAATCGTGAGAAGATCAAATTAGTATCTAGTGCTAAAACTGGTCACTTCTACACTACTGAAAAGAACAAGCGTAACATGCCTGAGAAAATGGAAATCAAGAAATTTGATCCAGTTATTCGTCAGCACGTTATCTATAAAGAAGCTAAAATCAAGTAATTGATTTTTGACTCTTAAAAAAGCCCCTTAATTGGGGCTTTTTTTATGCCTGTTTAAAAGTAGTCTATACTGAATAGAATGATTAATATGTTTGTGAAGTTGTATTCTAACTAATTGAATCATAGATATGTTCAGTTAGTTTACTCATGCAGTACCGCATTAATCTGATGGTATTTTAATAGACATTATTTTCGTATTGTTAACGTGTAATAATGTTTACATATTGCTGAGTATGTGTGATTTTTGTGTAATGCAAATATTATAAATTAATGCGTAAAATATGATTAAGTGCTAAAGCGAGCTAACTTTTTGGCTGTAATGATTTTTTAATATAAAAATGAGATGATTTATTTCAGTATAAGTGAAATAAAATGCTTTAAAAGTGAATTAAAATGCAATAATATCTTTGGGTACACCAAATGAATAAAACAACCGGTTATGTGACATGTTTTGTCATAGCCATTATTGAACATCAAATTTAATACCGAGGTAACGTTGCCTGTGAGAACCACTGAATTGGTTGATGGATTTCGTCATTCTGCTCCTTATGTTAATGCTCATAGAGGTAAAACTTTTGTCGTCATGTTAGGTGGCGAGGCATTAGCACATCCACAATTTCGCGGCATTTTAAATGATGTGGCGATGTTGCATTCACTTGGGATAGAGGTGGTATTGGTTTATGGTGCACGACCGCAAATAGATGCAGGGTTAAAGATTGCTGGAATTGAACCGGCTTATCACAATGGTATTCGTATTACTGATGAAGAAACCTTAAAGATTATTAAACAGGTTGCAGGAGCCACTCAATTTGATATTACCGCAAGGATGTCAATGAGCTTAGGTAATACGCCGATGCAAAATGCCCAAATCAATTTAGTGAGTGGTAATTTTGTAATTGCCCAACCGTTGGGGGTCGATGACGGTGTCGATTTTTGTTTAAGTGGTAAAGTTCGTCGTATTGATGCGTTAGGATTACGTCGTCAGTTAGACAATAACGGTATTGTGTTAATGGGACCTATTGCCGCTTCTGTTACGGGCGAAAGCTTTAATCTCACCGCTGAAGAAGTGGCAACCCAAGTCGCGATTAAGTTAAAAGCCGATAAAATTATTGGTTTTAGTGATACTAACGGAATTATTGGCAAAAAAGGCGAGGTGATTGCTGAGTTAATGCCAGATGAAGTTGAAGAAATGCTTCAAAGTATGGCTGACGATGACCATACTTCAGTGTCGACAATTGCTTTTTTAAAAGCAAGCGTCGAAGCTTGTCGCCGAGGTGTACCTCGTTGTCATTTGGTAAGTTATTTAGAAGACGGAGCACTGTTACAAGAGCTGTTTTCACGAGAAGGAATTGGTACCCAAATTGTCACGCAAAGCGCAGAACGTTTGCGTCGGGCTACTATTGGCGATATTGGCGGGATCCTAAACCTCATTCGCCCATTAGAAGAGCAGGGGATTTTAGTGCGTCGTTCTCGCGAGCAGCTTGAAATGGAAATTGAGCAATTTATGCTGGTCGAGCGCGATAACCTTGTTATTGGCTGCGCGGCCTTGTATCCGTTTGAAGAAGATAACGCTGGTGAGTTTGCTTGTTTGGTTGTGCATCCAGATTATCGTGATGCTGACCGTGGTAGTGTGTTGTTAAATAATATTATTGGCCAAGCACGTACACGTGGTTATTCGCGTTTATTTGCACTCACTACGCGCAGTATTCATTGGTTTTTAGAGCATGGTTTTAGCATTGTGGATGTCGATGAGTTACCTAATAAGAAAAAGCAGCTTTATAACTATCATCGTCGCTCGAAGATCCTTGCGTTAGATTTATAACCGTAATGATAGGGTCAACATAAAAAATGCCGGATTAATCCGGCATTTTTTATGGATGAATAAATATACTAATATCATTCTTCAATCTGATTAATAAAAAGTCAGCTTAATCATACTTGGGCTTTTGCTAATGTATTGCGTTTTTGGCGTTGCACTAGCATGTCGCTAATAAAAATAACCAGTGCCCCCCAAATAAAGCCAAAGGTAATGCCTTTTTCAATATCAAACGGCTCGTTAAATAATTGAACCGCCAAGATAAACATGATGCTAGGGCCAATATATTGGAAAAACCCTAGGATAGAGAATGGAATTCTTACTGCGGATCCTGCAAAGCATAATAATGGGATGGTAGTGACAATACCTGCTGCAATCAGTAGTAAGTTTAGATTCAAGCTATTGGTTAGCATGCTTACTGAGGATGTCTCTAAGGTGACGAGCAAGTATCCTAAGGCTATCGGTAATAAGATCGCTGTTTCGACTAATAATCCTGTTTTAGCATCAATATTAACTTTTTTACGTAATAAACCATAAAAGCCAAAACTGGCGGCCAAGGCTAATGACAACAGCGGAATGGAGCCAAAAGAGATTAACTGAACCAGTACGCCGGCACTGGCTAAACCTACCGCTACCCATTGTAATTTACGCAAACGTTCGCCTAAAAACAGCATTCCAAGTAAAACGTTAAACAGTGGGTTGATAAAATAACCCAAGCTAGCATCAAGCATATGGTCGTTGTTGACTGCCCAAATAAAAATGAGCCAATTTGCTGCAATAAGAACTGATGTAACAAAGAGTACCGCGAGTTGTTTTGGGTGTTTGAGAACAAGGCGCAGACGACCAAATCCACCTATAAATTGCATCAGAATGATCATAAATAAAAATGACCATATGACACGATGCATTAATATTTCTGTCGCGGGGACATGATGCAAAAGTTTAAAATACAGTGGTGCGATACCCCAAATGGTGTAAGCACAAACTGCCAGTAAAACTCCTTTACGGTATTCAAAATCAGGCATAGTCAATCAATAATGGGTGTAACGAGAAGAAGATGGCGATTGTAGGTCGCCATTTTGGATGACACAAGTGATTAAGCGAATTCTTTTATTGTATGGCTGTTAGCTTTGCAAGACAGATCTTTATTGTTAACCCACCATATAAGTTCCTGTGCCAAATGCAATATGGACACCTTGTTCATTATGTAATTCCATTCGGCACACTGATACCCGGTTACCAGAACGGATAACACTACCTGTACCAGTAAAAATCTCGCCACGACCTGGGCGTAAAAAATCTACCCGCATATCGATCGTGCCCAAGGTTGTAAGACGCTGTTGTAACTCTTCTATGGTCCAATCTTCTTTACTGGCAACTAGCCCTGCAAAAACCGTAAGTCCACCAACAACATCAAGTATGGTTGCGGTGACACCGCCATGAAGAATATTTTGATGGATATTACCGATGAGTTCTGGCTTCATTTTTATCACGACTTCAACCCCATTGATGTCGTAATGTTTTATATCTAAACCAAGCAGATTATGGAATGGAACATGTTGGTCAAAAATATCTGCAACTTGCTGTAAAATATGAGTTTTAATGGTGGTGGTCATGAGCAATCCTTGTCGGTTATTATTATTATTATTTTATTAATTCTAAGGCAGCTTGCTGCCATAGAGTATTTAATCTAACCCTAAAGTGACCTCAACTCAAACTTCTATCTTGAATGAAAACATCGCAAAAGTGTTTTGGTTCAAGACTTCTGTGACTGAGTGCTTTAAAATGAGTGCCCCTTGAATGATAATGTAGTGTGAATGGATACTCCGATTTCGGCCAATATTGCGACCTCAGATGAGTTGACGACAGAGCAAGATGTGCTTGCCACTAGCTTGCAGCAAGTTTTTGGTTATCGTGCCTTTCGTGAAGGGCAGCGAGAAGTTATAGAGCAAAGTTTACAAGGCCAAGACACCTTAGTTATTATGCCTACGGGTGGCGGCAAAAGTATATGTTATCAATTGCCTGCTATTGTGTTGCCTGGTGTGGCAGTGGTGGTGTCGCCATTAATTTCGTTGATGAAGGACCAAGTCGACAGTTTGATACAAAGTGGGGTATCGGCGGCTTATCTCAATTCATCTTTACCGCGCGAGCAAAGTGCGGAGGTACTTCGTAAGCTTCACGCTGGTGAGATTAAGTTGTTATATGTGTCACCGGAGCGTTTGTTGCGCCCTGACTTTATTGAACGCCTTCAATCAGTTGATGTTTCTATGTTTGCCGTTGATGAAGCGCATTGCATTAGTCAATGGGGTCATGATTTTAGACCTGAATATGCGGCATTAGGGCAGTTAAAACAGTATTTCCCCTATTTACCTTTAATGGCATTGACTGCGACAGCCGATCACGCGACGCGTTTAAGTATTTGTGAACGTTTAGGTGTGACGCCTTATACTTTGTTATCAAGTTTCGATCGCCCTAATATTCGTTATACCGTGGCTGAAAAGCTTAATGCGGCTAATCAATTACGTCAGTTTTTAACTATCCAAAATGGCACCAGTGGAATTGTGTATTGCAGTAGCCGACGTCGAGTGGATGAGGTTGCTGAGCGTTTACGCTTACAGGGATTTAATGCCCAAGCTTATCATGCCGGTTTAAGCCAGGATGAACGTGGCAATGTTCAAGATAAGTTTTTAAAAGACCAAGTTGATATTGTGGTGGCAACTGTGGCATTCGGCATGGGGATTAATAAATCAAATGTGCGTTTTGTGGTGCACTACGATATTCCCAAAAGTATTGAAGCTTATTACCAAGAAACAGGCCGTGCTGGTCGTGATGGCTTGGATGCTGAGGCGTATTTGTTGTTTGACCCTGCCGATATTGGTCGCGTTAGACATTTGATTGAACAATCTGAACCAGGGCCACAGCAGCAAGTCGAATTTCATAAATTGAATACCATGGCAGCATTTGCAGAAGCGCAAACTTGTCGCCGCCAAGTGTTGCTAAATTATTTTGATGAAGTGGCATCAAAGCCTTGTGGTAACTGTGATATCTGTCTTGATCCACCTAAGCGATATGATGGAACTGAAGACGCACAAAAAGTGCTGTCTTGTATTTATCGTTTGCAGCAACGTTTTGGTATCCATCATGTTATTGAAGTCTTGCGCGGGTCTAAAGCGGCTAATGTGGTCGATAGAGGTCATGATAAATTATCGACATGGGGCATTGGTAAAGATAAGTCCACCGAGTTTTGGCTCAGTGTGATCCGCCAATTAATTCATTTAGGTTTAATGAGTCAGGACATCACTCGGGGATCTGCGATTAAGCTTAATCCTGCCGCAAGGCCGATATTGAAAGCTGAGTTATCGCTTATGTTAGCCGTACCGCGGATTCAACTGCTTGATGTTAAACGTAAACCAAATTCCCGTGCGCCGCAGCAATACGATCGTAAACTCTTTGCGCGTTTAAAATTATTGCGTCGTGAACTTGCTGAGAAAAACGACATTCCACCTTACTTAGTGTTTAACGATGCAACCTTAGCAGAAATGTCGGCTATGCTACCCACTAGTCCGGGTGAGATGCTTGCGGTCAATGGGGTTGGACAGATTAAACTGGACCGATTTGGCGGCGAGTTTTTAGATGAAATATCTGATTATCTGACACAAGGCTAACCATCAACATTTATTATAATTTCTGATTATGTTCTTGGGACTTTATTTTGTTTAATTGATTTAATACCGCTTTTTTCAATAATGCATCAAAACTATCAAGTTGGTGCAAACTGGCTACACCAATATTTACTTTACCTTCAGTTTGCCATTCTTCGAGCACATGCTCTATTTGGCTTACCACTCTTGCGGCTCCAATTGGCGATGTATGTGGTAACAGGATAATCAGTTCATTTGGACTGTGGTGGAATAACTGGTCTTGTTCTCTAAGGGTATTTTTTAGCCTAGGAGTAATAAACGGCATATCCGTAGTAAGAATATGGCTCATATCGATAAGCAACATGCTTAGTTGATAATGTCCATGCTTAGCATTATCTAACATGTTATTGATATTTAATTGTTGATTTTCAATATTATTCTTAACGTTGTTGGTGTTGCGAGGGTTTCTGGTTATAAATATCACTAATCCAATTGACATTATTAGGATGATGAGTGCCGTTAATATCAAGCTTTGGTTAATGTTACTAGACTTTTCAGGCGGATCGATAGGCTCACTTTGTGCCGTTATTTTAGCTTTGTATTGCATAAAATGAGCATTGTTTAATTTTTCAGCCGCTTGTTTTGCAGCATCAAAACGCTGCACTTGAAATTGATAAGCGGATTCAAATTGATTTTTTTCGGCATAGTATTGGCTGATTATCTGGTTAAATTCTTCTAAATCCGAAAACTGTTTAAGCTCTGTGGCTTGTTCAATAATATCATTCAGTAACGATAATGCTTGATTGTCTTTATGTTGTGCAAAATATACTTTAGCTAATGTACGCTTGATGCGCATGACGTAGATAGGTTCTTGGTATTTAGTGAATATGTTGATGCTTGAAAGCGCTTTCTGCTCGGCAATATCGTAATTTCCGACGTATAAATTAATTATTGCAAGCAATGCATATTGGTTAGCTAAATCTCTATCTGAATCAATTTTTGTATTGGACTCTTCTATATTATGCAGATAATTCAGCACCTTAGGCTTATCATTTAGCGCTATATATATTAGAGCTAAATTCATTGTTATTGTTGGTTTGATTTTTCCGAAAGAAGAAATCTCTTTATATGCAGCTTCAGAATAATGTAAAGCCTCGACATAATCCCCCATAGAGAAGAATACATTTGAAATTTCTGATTGGATGAATGAAATTGGGAGTAGATACCATTGTTGAAATTGTGTTTGTACCTCATCAAAAAAGGCTAATGCTAAACGTAAATCTTCAATGGCTGCATTGTAGTTTTCTAAGCTAGTATTTAGTCTACTTCTCGCGTAAAGACTATTTACAATAGCTTGCTTTTCAGAATAACGCCTTGCTAAGCGAAGTGCTTCTTCTGTAAGTAATTGCTCTTGTAGTAGATTCCCAAGGCTCTGATGCGCAGCAGCTTGGCATTGTAAAAAATAAGGACGAGCGGTGTCTAACTTATATTGCCGAGCATTAATCTCACCTTGTTTTGCCAAAATAATAGCCTGATTAAATTCACCAAATTCCAATAAATTAAAACAATGTAATAGGCTTAATCGTAACGCATCGGTATTGTCTAAAGGTTGCTGAGTATGTTGTTGAACAAGTGAATCTATGAGTACTTTTGCTTCTTCAGACCGTTGAGAGTTAATGTTGTTAATGACATCGAGTTGTTCATGAGGGCTTAATTTCTGAGTTTGAGCAATAATATCCTCTGAGAGTAATAAACGTTGAGATGGTTGAGCAAAAACGGAAGAGGTCACAAAATATAGCGTTAGCCCCATGAGCAAAGCGACAATGAGACTAAAGTTATAATTAATGTTCTTTTTCGCTAACGTCATCGTCATTTGTCTACTCAATATGGGGAATGTCAGTATACGGTTATTTCTGTCGTGAGACATAATAATATAATTGATGCAGTGACTTAGGTCTGAGTTTATTTGTACATATCGAAATGACGTTGTGTTAGCTGGCAGTCATTAAATTTAGTCTGTTAAATGTTATTATCACTGTAATGAAGCACTAGTACATCATCATCTTTTTCATCTTGACCAAATTAGGGTTGACACAGAAGGCTGCTCGCGTTATTTATTAAGCACAGACATATTTTATGCATCGCATATTTAGTTATTTAAAGTGAATATTAACGTTATGAACACAAAATTGATTCTACTCGGACTCCTTCTCCTCTCACGCATAACCTGCGCGGAGTCCTTTGTGTCACATGCAAAATAATTCATTAAGCATACACAAACCCCGCGCTGATAGCCGCGGGGTTTTTTGTTTCTAGCCCTTTTGAAATGTACCAGTTGTGATATTTGCAGTTAGGTAAATAGATACATGATGGTCGATGGAGAAATTCGATGTCCGACAGAGTGATAATTTTTGATACTACCCTACGTGATGGCGAGCAAGCACTAGCCGCAAGTTTAACGGTTAAAGAAAAGCTGCAAATTGCCTTGGCTCTAGAACGTTTAGGTGTTGATGTCATGGAAGTCGGGTTTCCGGTGTCTTCTCCTGGTGATTTTCAATCGGTGCAAACCATTGCAAAAACGATTAAAAATAGCCGAGTGTGTGCGTTATCTCGAGCACTTGAAAAAGACATTGATGCCGCAGCTCAAGCATTATCGGTAGCCGATCAATTTCGTATTCATACCTTTATATCAACCTCGACTATTCATGTTGAAAGTAAATTAAAACGCTCTTTTGATGATGTATTAGAGATGGCCGTTAATGCGGTTAAGTATGCTAGACGATTTACTGATGATGTAGAGTTTTCATGCGAAGATGCGGGCCGCACGCCAATTGATAATTTGTGCCGTATGGTTGAGGAAGCCATTAAAGCAGGTGCTCGAACCATTAATATTCCAGATACCGTCGGTTATACAGTACCAAGTGAGTTTGGTGGCATTATTCAAACACTATTTAATCGGGTTCCGAATATAGACCAAGCCGTAATCTCGGTTCATTGTCATGATGATTTGGGCTTGTCAGTAGCTAATTCTATTGCAGCGGTCGAGATGGGCGCACGTCAAGTGGAATGTACCATTAACGGTATTGGCGAACGTGCTGGTAACTGTTCATTAGAAGAAATTGCCATGATTTTGGCAACCCGCAAAGATTTACTTGATATAGATTGTGGCATTAACGCTAGAGAAATTCACCGTACGTCATCATTGGTAAGCCAATTATGTAATATGCCTATTCAAGCTAACAAGGCAATAGTTGGCGCAAATGCATTCTCTCATTCGTCGGGCATTCACCAAGATGGCATGCTAAAAGCCAAAAATACTTATGAGATCATGACGCCTGAAAGTATTGGCTTAAATCGTAATAACTTGAATATGACCTCACGTTCGGGACGTCATGTGATTAAACATCGCATGGAAGAAATGGGTTACCAGCCAAGCGATTATGATATGGATAGCCTATACGAGCAGTTTTTAACCTTGGCAGATAAGAAAGGCCAAGTATTCGATTACGATTTAGAAGCCTTAGTGTTTATGGAGTCTAAAACACAAGATGATGATAAATATCAACTTAAACACATGATGGTACATTCTGATTCCACTGAAGGTGTGGCAACTGCGACGGTGCGTATTGCGGTTGATGGCCAAGATATTACAGAAGCCGCAACAGGTAATGGACCTGTTGATGCTGCTTATAATGCCATTGCGCGAGCGACTGGTCGTCAAATCAATATTACTAATTATAAATTAGGTGCCAAAGGTGAAGGTCAAAATGCCTTAGGGCAAGTTGATATAACAGCTAAATATCATGAGCAAAGATTCCACGGTGTCGGCTTAGCCACCGATGTGGTTGAGGCGTCAGCCCAAGCACTCGTGAATGTTATGAACTTAGTGTACCGCGCAGATAAGGTCGCTGATTTTAAACAACAGATCCATAAAAATAGGGAGTTAGGTGGAGTATGAGTTATCAAATAGCAGTTTTGTCGGGTGATGGTATCGGTCCTGAAGTGATGGCAGAAGCACGTAAAGTGCTGTGTGCGATTGAATCTCGTTTTGGATTAGATATTAACTATACCGAATACGATGTTGGCGGCATTGCCATTGATAACCATGGTTGTCCTTTACCTGACGCTACCTTAAAAGGTTGTGAAGCGGCAGATGCCATTTTATTCGGTAGTGTGGGTGGCCCTAAGTGGGAGCATTTACCCCCTAATGATCAGCCTGAACGTGGTGCATTATTGCCATTACGCGGCCATTTTGAGTTATTTTGTAATTTACGTCCAGCCAAATTACATGACGGCTTAGAGCATATGTCACCACTTCGCAGTGATATTTCCGCTCGTGGTTTTGATGTGTTGTGTGTTCGTGAATTAACAGGCGGTATTTACTTTGGTAAGCCTAAAGGACGCCAAGGTGAAGGTGATGATGAAGAAGCCTTCGATACCATGCGTTATAGCCGTCGCGAAATTAGCCGTATTGCCCGTATTGCTTTTGAAGCCGCGCGTGGACGTAAAAATAAGGTGACTTCGGTAGACAAGGCAAACGTATTAGCGTGTTCTGTATTATGGCGCCAAGTGGTTGAAGAAGTTGCTAAAGACTTTCCTGATGTCACTTTAGAGCACATCTATATTGATAACGCGACTATGCAGTTATTGCGTCGTCCTGATGAATTTGACGTGATGTTATGTTCTAACTTGTTTGGCGATATTTTATCAGACGAAATTGCCATGTTAACGGGCTCTATGGGGTTATTGTCTTCGGCAAGCATGAACAGTACAGGCTTTGGCTTATTTGAACCCGCTGGTGGCAGCGCGCCTGATATCGCCGGCCAAGGTATTGCTAACCCGGTAGCGCAGATTTTATCAGCAGCATTAATGCTACGTCATAGTTTACAGCAAGAAGACGCTGCCAATGCCATTGAACGTGCGGTGACTAAAGCCCTATCCAGTGGTTATTTAACGGGTGAGTTACTTGCTGCAGATAAACGCAGTGAGGCTAAATCGACAGCACAAATGGGTGATTTTATCGCTCAAGCAGTAAAGGAAGGTGTGTAATGGTCCAAGTGACAGGTAAAACTTTATATGAAAAAGTGTGGGATGCCCATATTGTCGCCTCTCCGGAGGGAGAAGCGCCAGTAGTTTATGTGGATCGCCATTTAGTTCACGAAGTGACTTCGCCGCAGGCATTTAGCGGGTTAAAGGTGGCAGGCCGCAAACTACGTGCACCACAAAAAACCTTTGCTACTATGGATCATAATACCTCTACTCGCAGTGCCAGTTTAGATGCGTTAAGCCCTATGGCGCGTACTCAAGTTGAAACTCTAGCGCAAAATTGTAAAGAGTTTGGGGTGCGTTTGTACGATATTCACCACCCTAATCAAGGTATTGTCCATGTAATGGGACCTGAATTAGGCATTACCTTACCGGGCACTGTTATTGTATGTGGTGACTCCCATACCGCAACTCATGGTGCATTTGGTGCATTAGCATTTGGTATTGGTACATCCGAAGTTGAACACGTGTTGGCAACACAAACCTTACGCCAGTTAAAAGCCAAGAATATGAAAGTTGAAGTGCGTGGCAAAGTAACCGATGGCGTTACGGCTAAAGATATCGTATTAGCGATTATTGGCAAGCTCGGCATGGATGGTGGTACAGGTTTCGTGGTTGAGTTTTGTGGTGAAGCCATTGAAGCATTAACCATGGAAGGTCGGATGACCTTATGTAACATGGCTATCGAAATGGGCGCTAAAGCTGGCATGATTGCGCCTGACCAAACCACATTTAATTATTTAAAAGGTCGTGAGTTTGCACCTAAAGATGATGTGTGGGAGCAAGCTGTTGCAGCATGGTCTGAGCTTAACACTGACGCGGATGCAGTTTTTGATGCCGAAGTGGTATTAGATGCTAACGATATCGCACCGCAGTTAACCTGGGGAACTAACCCTGGTCAAGTGGTTGCTATTGATGGCGTGGTGCCGAACCCTGATGTTGAAACTAACAGCACTAACCGCACCAGCATGATTAAAGCATTAGAGTATATCGGCCTTAAACCGGGCACTAAGATGACAGACATTAGCATCAATAAAGTATTTATTGGTTCTTGTACTAACTCACGTATTGAAGATTTACGTTCAGCTGCAGCGCACGCTAAAAACCGTAAAGTAGCCAATGGTGTTGTCGCTATTGTGGTGCCGGGTTCTGGCCAAGTGAAGTTACAAGCAGAAGCTGAAGGTTTAGACAAAATCTTTATTGAAGCTGGCTTTGAATGGCGTTTACCAGGATGCTCTATGTGTTTAGCCATGAATGATGATCGTTTAGAAGCAGGAGATCGTTGTGCTTCAACCAGTAACCGTAATTTTGAAGGTCGTCAAGGCCGTGGCAGTCGTACCCATTTGGTCAGCCCTGCTATGGCTGCGGCAGCTGCTGTTGCGGGTCATTTCGTTGATATTCGTCAACCTTACTAATTAGCTAAACAAGGATATTTTATGCAAGCTTTTACAGCACATACCGGTTTAGCGGTAGCCATTGATAGTGCCAATGTCGACACTGATCAGATTATTCCAAAACAGTTTTTGTCTAAAGTGACCCGTGATGGTTTTGGGGTGCATTTGTTCCATGATTGGCGATATTTAGATGATGCAGGCGATAAGCCTAATCCTGATTTCAGCTTAAATCAGCCTCGTTATAAAGGCGCTTCTATTTTATTGGCACAAGAAAATTTTGGCTGTGGGTCGTCGCGTGAACATGCGCCATGGGCATTGGCTGATTTTGGCTTTCGAGTGGTTATTGCGCCGACGTTTGCCGATATTTTTTACGGTAACTCGATTAATAATGGCTTGCTACCCGTTAAGCTAACTTCAGTTCAAGTACAGCAATTAATCGATGAAGTCGCCGCTAAAGAAGGGGCGCAGATTACGGTAGATTTACAAGCGTTAACTGTTACATCACCTTCTGGTAGTGTGTTTGATTTCACTATTGTCGAGTCAGCAAGGCACAAGTTATTGAATGGTCTTGATGCTATCGGATTAACTTTGTCATTTGGACAACAGATCAGTGATTATGAAACGCATATACCAGCTTGGTATGCATAATTTGATGTGATATCGCATTGTAAACACAGTGTTATTTCTTTGTTTGAAACCTCTTTATGTTGTCATAAAGAGGTTTTTTTCGTTTTTTAATTGTAATTATTTTTATGTGACCAATTTGTGTATGGATAGCCATCAGTCAAATGCCAAACGATTGCACTTAATCCAATAAGCACACCTTTGTATTGAAATTTATTTTTTTAATTCATTGTAATTAAATTAAAAATTGTAATATTGCCTAAAAATTTAGTTGATTAAGTTTACAGTCATATCTGTTTTTACTGTCAGTTTACTTAATGAAAGTTAAAAATTTGATCGCGATCACAATTTAAAATTGAATGACTCACAGGTTATTCAGCCCTCCCACGGTATTGCAAAGCATCTTTTGATCGGTAAACTGACAGCTTCATTTAAATCGAGCTTTTACTCTATGCAGGTCGATTTATGCAGTTTGAAACTAAAACACAGAGAATCATAATGAAAAAAACAGTGTTAACGTTGGCGATTAGCGCCATTGTTTTTGGGGCAACAACTCAAGTGAACGCAGCTGGCTTTCAGCTTTCAGAATATTCAGCCACAGGCCTAGGTCGTGCATTTGCTGGTGAAGCCGCGATGGCTGACAATGCTTCTGCTCAGGCTCGAAACCCAGCCATGTTGTCATATTTAGAAGGCCGCCAATTGTCTGGTGGTGGTATCTATGTGATGCCAAATGTCGATGTTGTTGGTGATGTTGCCCTTTCTTCATCCTTGTTAGGTTCAGAGCCATTAGTTATAAATGCTGATGCCTATGATGTAGCAGACAATGCACTTGTGCCTAATTTTTACTATTCTAATCAATTGAATGACCAATGGACTTGGGGTCTAGCGGTGAATTCTAATTATGGTTTAGCGACCGATGTTCCAGTATCGGATGCAGCCGCTATTTTTGGCAGCAAGACGTCGGTTACCACTGTAGAGTTCAATCCTAGTGTTGCTTACCGTATTGATGAGACATTTACCGTAGGTGCTGGTTTACGCATTGTATATGGTGAAGGTGAACTGGATGCGACTACGCCGAGTTGGATGGATTCAATTAAATCTAATGCTAATGTACCTGAAAGCATCAGTGAACTTTTACCCGATGGTGGTACGAGTTTGAAGTCAATGGAAGGTAATGATATTGGCTATGGCTGGAAAGCGGGTGCCAGTTGGCAGGTTAATTCGGCGAACCGTATTGGTTTGGCTTACCATAGTGGTGTCGACCTTAAATTAGACGGTCATGTTTCAGGGCTACTTTATACTGGTGATCAAGATAGCGAGATTGATGCATACTTGCCTATTGAGTTACCAGCATTTGCTGAGCTTGCTTCTTATCATCAGTTAACTGAAAATTGGGCTATGCATGCCAGTATCAATTGGACAGAATGGAGCGTTTTTGACAAACTAGAGGCGCATTTCACTGGTGACGTAAAGCCTGTTGGTGACTTAGAGTCTGATGTAGTAAAAGAAGAAAACTTTAAAGATAACTGGCGTTATGCAATTGGTACAACGTACTTGGTAAATAACCAATGGACAATTCGTGCTGGCATGGCGCTAGATAAAACGGCTGTTGACGATCAAGATCGCACCACGACTATCCCCGACACTGACCGTTTATGGTTTAGTGTGGGTACTGGTTACCAAGTATCCCAAAATTTGAATGTTGATGTCGGTGTTACTTATATTCGCACTCATGGTGATGCCCCGATTAACGAGACACAAGATCTATTGGGTATCGCATCAGTTGGGTTTACTGGTGAAGCGACGGGTGATGTTTGGCTCGCAGGTGTACAGTTAAGCTATAAAATGTAGTTCAATATTATTGATGACAGGGCCTCGCAATTGCGGGGCCTTTTTATATGAAAATGATGCTCAAAGAGGAACATTGTTTACAGTAATTTTAGATGTCTATGTAGGAAATGATACTATTATTATTAAATAAAATAATCATATAAAAATGATATAGGGCATCAGATGGTGGCTAAAAAATACATTGTTGCGTTAGATCAGGGCACTACAAGTTCTCGTGCTATTGTGTTCGATCATCAAGTAAATATTGTAGCGGTTGCTCATCGTGAGTTTACGCAACATTATCCGCAAGCGGGTTGGGTAGAACATGATCCGATGGAGATATGGTCTTCACAAAGTTCAGTTCTCATTGAGGTTCTGACTCGTGCGGGGATCAGTCATCGTGAGGTTGTTGCGATTGGCATTACCAATCAGCGTGAGACAACAATAGTCTGGAACAAACACACAGGTAAGCCAGTATGTAATGCGATCGTATGGCAGTGTCGTCGTAGCCAAACTATATGCCAACATCATAAAGCGCAGGGTGCTGAAGAGATGGTTCGTCAGAAAACTGGGCTGGTACTAGACCCTTACTTTTCAGCGTCCAAAATTGAGTGGATTTTAAATAACATTGAAGGCGCGCGTGAACAAGCCGAAGCTGGGGATTTATTGTTTGGCACTGTCGATACTTGGTTAGTGTGGAAACTCACGCAAGGTGAAGTCCATGTGACCGAACCGACCAATGCTTCAAGGACAATGTTATTTAATATTCATGATCAACAATGGGATCAAGAGCTCCTCGATCTGTTTAATATACCTAGGGCAATGCTACCTGAAGTGAAACCTTCTTGTGCAATATACGGTTATACCGAACTTGCAGGTAATCACACTCCTGTCGCTGGGATGGCTGGGGATCAACAATCGGCATTATTTGGCCAATTGTGCATTGAACCTGGGATGGCAAAAAATACTTATGGAACAGGATGTTTCTTATTGATGAATACTGGCGACAAAGCCGTAGAGTCCACTCATGGGTTATTAACAACCATTGCCATTGGTGCAGACGCTAAGGTAAATTATGCTTTAGAAGGTTCGGTATTTATGGGTGGCGCGGTTATTCAATGGCTGCGCGATGAGTTAGGGTTAATTGACGATGCGTGTGATACCCAATATTTTGCTGATAAAGTAGAAAATACCAACGGTGTTTATTTGGTTCCAGCATTTGTGGGACTTGGTGCGCCTTATTGGGATGCAGATGCTCGAGGAGCGATTGTTGGGCTCACCCGTGGTGCTAATCGCAACCATATTATCCGTGCAGCATTAGAAGCGATTGCTTATCAATCTCGTGATGTACTTGATGCCATGAGTAAAGATTCTAACGTGCCACTGACACAAATTAGGGTCGATGGTGGTGCAGTTTCTAATGACTTTTTAATGCAATTTCAAGCTGATATTACAGGGGTAACTGTTATTCGTCCGCGAGTGATTGAAACCACCGCGATGGGTGCGGCATTTCTCGCTGGCTTGGCAGTTGGCGTGTGGGAGTCGACCGATGAATTACAAATTATGCTGTCTACTGAGCGTGAGTTTACTTCCACAATGGATATAGAAACCCGCGAAAAGTTATATCTTGGTTGGAAAAAAGCGGTAGCGCAAGTAAGCCCTAATGCATAACTTAATGAGTATTAAGATTAATTATACTTCAATATCAATATGTTGACTCGAGCTTTCTCCGCGAGTAGAGAATCGATCATCAGATTTCATTCGTCTAATGCGGCTACCGATGTTTTTTTTATCATTGACGGTTCGCGGTTTGGCTCGTCTTTCTTGGCGTGGTGCGTCTTGACGTTGAATGGCTATTTTATGGCTAACGCTCGGTGGCAATTGTGATTGAGGAGCTTCGTGACTGTCCGCACTAATTGGACTCACATTGCTGACCTGTTTAACAATACGTTTATGTTCACTCACGGCCTGTACAGGCCGAGCTAACATGGCATAAATGCTGTCAATACTCATGTTGTGCTCCTTTGGCTGTGAAAAACTGTGATTGTTATCATCATAACTGTTTATCGACCCTTTTTGATTAAAATTTAATCTTTTTTAGGTTGTGAGTCGTTTGGTTGATATTTCCATTGTTGGTTAATGGCCTCACATCTGCTCCTTGCTGGATGTATTAATCAACAATGATGTTTATTTGTTGATTATGAATAGTTATTTTAAATCTGTTAGCCCAAGCTAACTGAACTATATCAATATCACGGCGCTTTACCCGCAATTTACTTAGACTATGCTACTTGTAGCTGGATTAAAATTCTGTTCACTATCCGGCTATTATTCTGATCTAAGGTTAGTCACTCCCTATCAATTTGTTCTTTTTCTCTTTGGTTATCATATTGCTTTTAAGTATTTAAATTGTGTGGTCGCCACTTTTTTCCTTTTGAGGCATTAAGAATAATTAACTGTGATTGAGAGTTGAGTTGATAAAATGCTTGCCCTTAACATGATTAATATCATATCTAGCACTCTGTTGTTTAGCGGCGCGTTCTCGCTCATATTTAGCGGGTAATGACTTAGATAGTGTGGTGGACTGGATATTAATAGGCACGATGATGTGTATTAAGGTGCTAACTATCTTGAAAAACACCGTTTAAGCCTTTTTGGAATGCTGTGATGGGCCATAAGGGCATGCAAAAATATAATATAAAGCGGTATTTAAATGGCTAAAAGTTGACTCAGTCGATTATTTATTGATTTTTAATACAATTAATGTTGAGTTTTTTGGCTGTATTGCCCCTGAATATGGTGTATTCGAACGATAAAAGATAATTAATTAAAAAGATTGCGAGACTATTTTAGCCGATAAAGTGACCGTTATGTCTCTGGTTTAACTCATTTACCCTGATTTTTAGCTGTTTTCTACAGATAGCTCTGTCATTCATCCTGCTTGATATTAATTTGCTGCTAACCCGCTTGGGGTCTGGATTTAATATATCAGTCCATCCCTTGACAACACTTGCATAGAGTCCCTAAACTTAGCATTTGTGGGATAAAGTGGATCATTGTGGATCGAATGTTAATAAAAGGAGCTAAATAACGTGTTTCGTGGTGCCAGTGCAATCAACATGGATGCTAAAGGGCGGATCGCTATTCCAGCGAGATACCGTGATGCGTTACGTGTGGAGCATGCTGGAACTGTGATTATGACCGTTGACATTGAAGCTGCTTGTTTGTTGATTTATCCATTACATGAATGGGAGCAAATTGAAGCAAAGCTAAGATTGCTTTCAGATACCGATCCACTTGAACGTTCCTTTAAACGAAAATTACTAGGCCACGCACAAGATTGCGAACTAGACAGCCACGGACGTATTGTTATTCCGCCGGCATTGCGAAGTTTCGCCAGTTTAGAAAAGAAAACTATGCTGGTGGGCTTACTGAATAAATTTGAACTATGGGAAGAGAGTGCTTGGCAGCAACAAATGGATGATGGCAATACGCTCATTCAAAGCCAAGATTTAGCCAGCAATGAACGTCTGGCACACTTTTCACTGTAGTGACCAAAAAGGTTAGAAGAACCCAATGAGCCAAGAGTTTGCCCATTTATCTGTATTACTGAATGAGACCGTTGAAGGACTCAATATTCAAAGTGATGGTATCTATATTGATGGCACCTTTGGCCGTGGTGGGCATTCGCGTCATGTATTAAGCCACTTGGGTGAAAAGGGTCGTTTAATTGCAATTGATCGTGATCCACAAGCTATTGAAGCGGCGAAACAGTTTGCAGATGATCCACGTTTTCAAATCGTACACGGTGGCTTTGGTCAATTAGCTGAGTATGTCGAGGAACTTGGATTAACTGGCAAAATCAATGGTGTATTACTTGATCTTGGCGTGTCGTCACCACAGCTAGACGATGCAGAGCGTGGTTTTAGTTTTTTACGTGATGGTCCACTCGATATGCGTATGGACAATAGCCAGGGTCAAACTGCAGCTCAGTGGATAGCGCGTGCTGAAATTGAAGACATGGCATGGGTATTTAAAACCTATGGTGAAGAAAAAAATTCGCGTCACATCGCCCGTTGTATTGTTGCCGATCGTGAGAAAACACCATTTTTACGAACCAAAGACTTAGCCGATTTAATTGCGCGTATTACCAAAAACAAAGAACGTAATAAACATCCGGCGACGCGTGTATTCCAGGCTATTCGTATTTATATCAACAGTGAGTTAGAACAGATAGACCAAGCACTCGAAGGCGCGTTAGCTGTATTAGCACCTCAAGGGCGATTATCGGTGATCAGTTTCCATTCGCTTGAAGATCGTATGGTGAAGCGTTTTATTCGTCGCAATAGTCAAGGTGAAAGTGTGCCACATGGCTTGCCGATTACCGAAGCTGAGATTAATAAATCCCGTAAATTAAAAGCGGTTAGTAAGGCGATGAAGCCTTCTGATGCGGAAATAGAGCAAAATCCACGTTCACGTAGCTCGGTATTACGAGTTGCTGAGCGTCTGGATTACTAACTACTGAGGCTAATGTGAGCCAATCATCATTAAATTTACCTCGGATTGTGTTACATGACATTTGGCACCATAAGTGGGTATTGCTGTTGAGTGTACTGGTTGTTTTGAATGGTGTAGCCGTAGTTTATACCAGCCATGTAACACGTAAGTTGATTACTCAATGGGATCAACTTCTGCAAGAGCAAGATCGCTTAGATATTGAATGGCGAAATTTATTATTAGAAGAGCAATCGCAATCTGAACACAGTCGCGTGACTCGGATGGCAACCAAAGAATTAAATATGTCTCGGCCGCTTCCTAAGGAGGAAGTTATCATTCGAGTCCAGTGAGCATAGGGAATATGGCTAGACAAGCAAAGAAAAAATTAGGTCACGAACTGATTCCATGGCGTTTATACGTTGTGGTGGGATTCGTATTGCTGTTATTTTGCTGTCTAATTGCTCGTGCTGCTTATATTCAAATTATTGAGCCAGATAAACTGCGTCACGAAAGTGATATGCGGACATTGCGCACAACCAGTAACCAAGTTCAACGAGGCTTAATAACCGATCGCAATGGCGATATGCTTGCAGTCAGTGTTCCTGTACAAGCCGTGTGGGCTGATCCGAAACATGCTCATGATCAAGATGCATTTAAAGATATGCGCCGTTGGCAAGCGCTTGCTGACGTACTGCAAGAACCCGTCGAAGAATTAGTTAATAAAGTCAAAAATAATCCTAAAAAACGTTTTGTATACCTTAAACGTCAAGTGCCGTCTGCTGTTGCTGATTACATTGAACAGCTTAAAATTGGTGGTATTTACCTTAAATCTGAATCTAGGCGTTATTACCCCGCAAGTGAAATAACCGCACAATTAATCGGTATTACCAATATTGATGATGTGGGGATTGAGGGGATTGAAAATACTTATAATACTTGGCTTACGGGAACGCCTTCGAAGCAAAAGGTACGTAAATCGCGTGATGGCAGTGTGGTCGAACGTTTAGATATTGTGCAACAAGGCGAAAGCTCAAATGATTTAGTGCTAAGCATTGATCAGCGTATTCAACAATTAGCATATCGCGAACTAAAGCGTGCTACCGAAATATACCAAGCGACCTCTGGGTCTGTCGTGGTCATTGATGTTCATACTGGTGAAGTACTCGCGATGGCGAACACTCCTTCTTACAACCCCAATTCTCGCGATAACTTACAGCCGCATCGGATGCGTAATCGTGCATTAACTGACACATTTGAACCGGGGTCAACCATTAAACCTTTCGTTGTAGCGGCTGCACTTGAAGCTGGTAAAGTGAAAGCAAATGAATTGATTTCGACATCACCTGGTTGGATGCGCATCGGTGGTCGCCAAGTACGTGATTCTCATAATTATGGTGAAATCTCATTAGCTAAAATTTTGGTTAAGTCTAGTAACGTGGGTATTAGTAAGCTTGCCTTATCGATACCGGTAGAACAGTTGTTAGGCACTTACCAATCAATGGGTTTAGGTAATTATTCGGGTATTAATTTAACCGGTGAAAGCGCGGGATTAATTCATAATCGTCATCGCTGGTCCGATTTTGAGCGTGCGACTTTATCTTTCGGTTATGGCTTTACCGCAACACCATTACAAATTGCACGTATGTACGCGACGTTAGGCAGTGGCGGTATTCTTTATCCTGTGTCGATTTTAAAATTGAGACAAGCACCTAAAGGTGAACAAGTTATTTCATCTCAAGTGGCCCATGACGTGATGGAAATGCTAGTTGGCGTGACTGAAACGGGAGGAACAGCAACCAAAGCACATATTGATGGTTATCCTGTTGCAGGTAAAACCGGTACTAGTCGCAAAGCCGTTGCAGGTGGTTATGGAGATGACTATGTTGCCTTATTTGCAGGCGTTGCACCTGTTCATAACCCACGGTTAGCCATCTCGGTTGTGATTAATGAACCTAAAGGTGATAAATATTACGGTGGTGATGTTGCGGGTCCAGCGTTTGCGAAAATAATGTCCGGCGCCTTACAAATGCTTAATGTTGAACCGATTTCAGAGCGGGAGGCTGTTCAATTGGCCGCTGCGCAGGGGGCGCTGAATAATGTTATTAAATGACCTATTAGCGCCATGGTTCCATTACTCTGGTCGCGAATCTATTAATGGATTAGCGCTAGATAGCCGTGAAGTTAAAGTGGGTGGTTTATTTGTAGCCTTGCCAGGTTATAACGTTGATGGCCGAGCATTCATTTCCCAAGCTATTCATGTGGGTGCGACGGCAATACTGGTGCATACCGATAATCCTGATGAGCACGGTATAGTCGATCGTATTCAATATGCCGTTCCATTAGTTTATTTTTTCCAATTAGGCCGTCAATTATCGGCCGTTGCGGCGCAGTTTTATTTATCAAACAACCAATCCTTATCTTTGATTGGGATAACCGGTACCAACGGCAAAACCTCAGTAAGCCAAATTATTGCTCAAATTGTACATTTACTCGGGCATAAAGCCGCTGTGATGGGAACGTTAGGCAATGGTTTATGGGGACAACTTGTTGATAGTGGTAACACCACGGCTGATGCTGTGACTGTAATGCGTCAACTTAGCGAGTTTTCTGCCCAAGGCGCAGAGTTGTGTGCCATGGAAGTATCAAGCCATGGCTTAGTGCAAGGGCGTGTTGAGGCGGCCCCATTTGAGATTGCAGTCTTTACCAATTTAAGCCGTGATCATCTTGATTACCATGGCGATATGGATTCTTACGCTGCTGCCAAAAAACGTTTATTTAAATTTCCTAGCCTAAAACATGGTGTTATTAATATTGATGATGCTGTCGGAGCCAAATGGCTGACCGAATTGGCAGATGGGAAAAACAAATCCTTCAGCATTGAAGGTGATACTTCAGCCGATTTTTATTGTGATGCTATTGAATATCATGATGCAGGTGTGACCGCTCAATTACACTATCCAGCATTAAATGGACATGGACAATTATCAGCACAAATTCAGTCACCATTATTAGGTGCATTTAACTTGTCCAATCTTGTTGCGGCTATTGCAGCCTTGTATTTACAAGGTACTGCAATGGCTTCAATATTAACGGTTGTGTGTAAATTAATACCTGTAGCGGGTCGTATGGAACGATTCTCATCACTTAATAAAGCCACTTTAGTCGTCGATTATGCTCATACTCCGGATGCCATTGAACAAGCCTTAAAAGCATTGCGAGTACATTGTAATGGCACTCTTTGGTGTGTATTTGGTTGTGGTGGTGACCGTGATAAAGGTAAGCGACCATTAATGGCACAAGCAGCTGAACAATATGCAGACAAAGTGATGATCACTAGCGATAATGCTCGCAGTGAAGATCCACAAGCCATTATTAACGATATTTTAGAGGGTATTAGCCAATCTCAAAGTGTGCTAACCCAGGTCGATCGTATTCAAGCTATTACCCAAGTCGCAGCATTAGCAAAGGTGGATGACATTGTATTACTTGCAGGTAAAGGCCATGAAACCTATCAAGAAATAGCCGGTCGACGTATTGATTATGATGAACGAGCTCTAGCCCTTAGACTGTCTAAGGAGGCGTTATGATCCGTTTATCTTTATCTGCTTTAGCGCTACATCTTAATGGCACATTAACAGGTGATGATCAGGTAATTAGTGCTGTTAGCACTGATAGTCGAAAAATTGAATCTCAATGTTTATTCATCGCCTTAAAAGGCGAGCGTTTTGATGGTCATGACTTTGTTGAAACCGCAATAAAAAATGGCGCACAAGCCCTCTTAGTTGATCATCTACTGCCTTTTGATGTGGCACAAATTATTGTAACCGACACACAAAAATCCATGGGTAACATTGGCGCACTTGTACGTCAACAAGTTGACCCTATTTGTGTTGCCCTTACTGGCTCTAATGGCAAAACCAGCGTTAAAGAAATGCTGGCTACTATTTTATCGCAGCATCATCAGGTGTTGTTTACTGCCGGTAATTTTAATAATGAAATTGGTGTGCCATTAACTTTACTGCGTTTAAGTGAAGGTGATGAGTATGGGGTGTTTGAACTAGGGGCAAATCATCGAGGTGAGATTGATTACACCTCATCATTAGTTCAGCCCCGTGTCGCACTGGTTAACAATGTCGGCAATGCTCATCTTGAAGGTTTTGGTTCGCTGGAAGGTGTTGCTCAGGCTAAGTCTGAAATTTTTAATCATCTCGCACCAGATGGCACTGCGATTATTAATGCAGACGACAAGTTTGCCGGTTTTATGTTGCAGCGTTCTCAAGGGCACAAGCAACTGTGTTTCTCTTGTCAAACAGCTGTAGATGCCGAAGTAAAAGCCACTGATATCGAAGTCGATATTCATGGTTGTTACCGTTTTACTTTAGGTTTTAAAACTCAGCAAGAAGCGGTGCAGTTGCCTTTGGCTGGTCTGCATCAAGTGAGTAATGCGCTTGCGGCGGCTTCGATGTGTATAGCTTTAGGGTTGTCGCTAGTTGAAATTGCGCAAGGCTTTGCATTGCTAAAACCAGTGAAGGGACGAATGCAACCACATGTTCTTGGTCGGGTGTTATTAATTGATGATAGTTATAACGCAAATCCAACATCAGTAAGTGCAGCGATTAATTGGTTGCAACAACGTGATGGATATCGCTGTTTAGTGCTGGGAGATTTGGGTGAATTAGGCGACAATGCTGCCCCTTTGCACGCGAGTGTTGGGTTGCAGGTTAAGAATGCAAACATAGAGTCGCTATTTTGTTGCGGCCCGTTGTCGGCAAATACCAGTGAAGCATTTGGCAGTGAACACTTTTGTGCTCAAGAGCAATTAATCGTAGCACTGCAAAAACAGTTAGCAAGTACCACAGGTTATATCACCGTTTTAGTTAAAGGTTCCCGCAGCGCTGCTATGGAGCGAGTTGTGGACAGTTTATTAGATGCCTATGGGCGTGGGGAGTTAGTGTAGATGCTGGTTTATCTAGCCGAGTATTTGACCCAGTTTTATTCAGGGTTTAACGTTTTTTCATACGTAACGTTTCGGGCTATTTTAGGCTTGTTAACTGCTCTGGTGTGTAGTTTGTGGTGGGGACCTATTTTGATCAAGCGTTTGCAAATGTTGCAAATTGGTCAAGTGGTACGAGATGACGGTCCAGAATCTCATTTTAGCAAACGTGGTACACCAACAATGGGTGGACTACTGATCCTCGCCGGTATTTTTATCAGCGTACTGTTATGGGGTGATCTATCCAACCGTTATGTGTTGGTCACCTTATTTGTATTGGGTAGTTTTGGTGCTATTGGCTTTATCGATGATTATCGTAAAGTCGTGAAAAAAGATACTAAGGGTTTGATTGCGCGTTGGAAATATGCATTTCAGTCTATAGCGGCATTAGTTGTAGCTGTGTTTTTGTATAGTACAGCAAGCTTGCCCGGAGAAACTCAATTAGTGGTGCCATTTTTTAAAGATATCATGCCTCAACTTGGCATGATGTTTATCGTTTTAGCTTACTTCACCATTGTGGGTGCCAGTAATGCGGTGAACTTAACCGATGGTTTAGATGGCTTAGCTATTATGCCTACCGTAATGGTGGCAGCGGCATTCGCATTAATTGCATATTTGTCTGGTCATGCGCAGTTTGCCAGTTATTTGCATATTCCACATCTGCCATTAGCGGGTGAGTTAGTGATTGTTTGTACTGCTATCGTTGGGGCGGGTTTAGGCTTTTTATGGTTTAACACTTATCCAGCACAAGTCTTTATGGGTGATGTGGGGTCACTAGCATTGGGCGCTGCATTAGGTGTGATTGCTATTTTAGTTCGCCAAGAGATTTTACTGGTGATTATGGGTGGCGTTTTTGTAATGGAAACAGTGTCTGTCATTTTACAAGTGGGTTCGTACAAATTACGAGGCCAACGTATTTTTCGGATGGCACCTATCCATCATCATTATGAGTTAAAAGGGTGGCCAGAGCCGCGTGTCATTGTGCGCTTTTGGATTATCTCGTTGTTTTTAGTGTTATTGGGTCTCGCGACATTGAAATTACGCTAAACAATTAAGAAAGGTCAGTATTATGCATTCTCAATATACGCACATTGTTTTAGGTTTAGGGGCCACAGGGCTCTCGATCGTGCGTTTTTTAGCAACTAAAGGGATTAAACCTTTAGTGATGGACAGTCGACGTCAACCGCCAGGTGCAGAGGCGTTAGCAAAAGAGTTTGCCGATATTGAGTTATTAGCGGGTGGGTTTGATTGCCGTTATTTAGTCCAAGCAAGTCAGATTATTATTAGCCCGGGTGTGCCCATTGATACTCCTGAAGTACGCGCGGCAATTGATATGGGCATTGAGGTAATTGGCGATATTGAGCTGTTTGCTCGCGAAATTGCCGACCGTAAACCTTGTGTTGTGGGAATTACTGGCTCAAACGGTAAGTCTACCGTGACGACACTGGTTTACGAAATGTTGCTTGCCGCTGATAAGTCGGTAGCGATTGGCGGCAATATTGGCACGCCAGCACTGGATTTATTGCCTCAAGGTGCAGATATTTTTGTACTTGAGTTATCAAGCTTTCAACTTGAAACCACCCATTCACTAAATTGTATTGCGGCAACGTGTCTTAATATTAGTGAAGACCATATGGATCGTTATAGTGACTTGAATACCTATCGCGAAGCCAAGTTACGTTTATATCCTCAAAGTCGTTTTGTGATGTATAACCGTGACGATCAACTGACTTACCCATTAGAGCCAATGAATCAAAATAATTTCGGTTTGGGTGTACCAGAAGGCGATGAGTGGGGATTAAGTGATGGCAAAATTTTTCATGGTGACAGTGAGATCATTAATTTAAGTGAAGTGAAATTAATTGGTAGTCATAACCATGCAAACTTATTAGCTGCAATGGCATTAGCAGATGCTTGTGGTGTAGCTAAAGAAGCCATGATTGAAGTAGCCAAAAGCTTTGTTGGTTTAAGTCACCGTTGTGAGTTGATTGCGGTTAAACAAGGTGTGTCTTATATCAATGACTCTAAAGCAACCAACGTTGGTGCAACAGTAGCAGCACTTGAAGGGCTTAGTTCACATTTAGGCGATATATATTTGATTGCTGGTGGTGATGGTAAAGGCGGTGATTTTAGCCCGCTTGCTGAACCATTGGCGAACATAACTCAATTGATTACGCTAGGCAGAGACGGGCCTAAAATAGCCAAATTAAAAGCGGGTTCATTGCAAGTCACTAGCATGGCTGAAGCCGTGGCTAAAGCGGCTGAATTGGCAACCTCTGGAGACATTGTATTGTTGTCTCCAGCTTGTGCCAGTTTAGATATGTATAAAAGCTTTATGGCGCGTGGTGATGATTTTAAGCATTGTGTGGAGTCGTTAGACGATGGCGAATAACGAGCAGCAACTGAGCTTGTTTAAACGGGGACTTAATTGGTCTTTACCCTCGTTGCTATCGGACGGTCATGCTCCTGGCATGCCGTTGTACGACCGTAGTTTTTTAGTCGCGATTGTTGGCTTGATGTGTTTTGGTTTTATCATGGTGATGTCAGCTTCGATGCCCGAAGCGAGCAAACTGACGGGTGATCCATTTTATTTTATGTATCGTCATGTGCTTTACCTTGTGGGCTGCGTGATAATTTCATATGTGGTACTTAAATTTGAAGTCAGCTATTGGGAAAAAAACAGCGGCATGTTGATGTTAGCTGTGCTGGTTTTATTGATAGCCGTGTTGTTTATTGGTACCTCGGTTAATGGTGCCCGTCGTTGGTTGTCTGTCGGCCCTATTCGGATTCAAGTTGCCGAAATGGCCAAGTTTATATTTATTGTTTATATGGCGGGGTACTTAGTTCGTCGTCATGGTGAATTGCGCGAAAACCGTAAAGGTTTTTACAAACCGATTGGGGTTTACGGTTTGTTTGCTGTATTGATTTTATTGCAGCCTGACCTTGGTACTGTGGTAGTACTGTTTGTGTGTACGGTAAGCTTATTGTTTTTAGCTGGCGCACGCATTACTGACTTTATGGTATTGGTGTTACTTGGCGTAGCTACATTCGTATTACTGGTATTGTTTGAGCCTTACCGTATGCGACGAGTTACTTCGTTTATGGATCCATGGGAAGATCCCTTTGGTAGCGGCTACCAGTTGACGCAATCTTTAATGGCTTACGGTCGGGGTGACTGGCTTGGTCAGGGTTTAGGTAACAGTATTCAGAAGTTAGCGTATTTACCCGAAGCACACACCGATTTCATTTTTGCGGTCATTGGAGAAGAACTCGGGTTTATCGGTATCATTGCGGTGTTGTTAACGCTATTTTTTATCGCAATCCGTGCAATTAGATTAGGCAATTTATGTTTGAAAATGCAGCGTCCATTTGAAAGCTATGTTGCTTATGGTGTGGGTATTTGGGTGTGTTTTCAGACCGTCGTTAACGTAGGCGCCAGTATTGGTATGTTACCAACCAAAGGGCTGACTCTACCGTTTATTAGTTACGGTGGCAGTAGTTTATGGATTATGACTGCGGCGGTGATGCTGCTCGTTAGAATAGATCATGAACGGCGAGTTAGTCTGGTACAAGCCGTGAAAGGGAGAACCAGTTAATGAACAGTAATATGAGTCACTCTCCTAAAATATTAATTATGGCTGGTGGTACGGGTGGACATGTTTTTCCTGCTCTGGCGGTGGCAAAATATTTAGCCAAAAATGGCTGGCAGGTCCGTTGGCTAGGTACTGCTGATCGTATGGAAGCTCGTCTTGTTCCTCAGCATGGATTTGATATTGAATTTATTGACATTAAAGGTGTTCGCGGTAATGGACTTATTCGTAAGTTAGCGGCTCCGTTTAAGATTATCCGTTCAATCATTCAAGCTAAAGCTGTGATTGATGATTTCAAGCCTGATGTCATTTTAGGAATGGGTGGTTTTGCCAGCGGCCCTGGTGGCGTGGCAGGAAGATTATCTGGTATTCCAGTGGTGTTGCATGAACAAAATGCGATTCCAGGTTTGACCAATAAATTGTTATCTAAGATTGCGAAAAAGGTGTTGTGTGCGTTCCCCAATACCTTTGCCAGTAACGTGGCCAATGTTGAGATTGTGGGCAACCCCATTCGTCAAGAATTGATAGAGTTAGGCGAACAAATTAAAACACCTCAAGCAGATGCATTAAGAGTGCTAGTGGTGGGTGGCAGTTTAGGTGCAAAGGTTCTGAATGATGTAATGCCTGCCGTGGTTGCCCATTTAAGTAAGCATCATTCACTGACGGTTTGGCACCAAGTGGGTAAAAACAACCAGACTGCGGTGAAAGCCAGTTATCAGCAATTAGGCCAGCTAGACACGGTCAACGTTGCTGAGTTTATTGACGATATGGAAGCGGCTTACCGTTGGGCTGATGTAGTGGTCTGTCGTTCTGGTGCATTAACTGTATCAGAACTTGCAGCGGTAGGATTACCGAGTATTTTAGTACCGTATCCCCACGCTGTTGACGATCATCAAACAATAAATGCATCGGTATTAGTCGATGCAGGGGCAAGCTTCTTATTGCCGCAAACGATTTTAAATGCTGATAATCTTGCAGAAAAATTGCAGTTATTTGCTGAAAATAGACAACAACTAACCCAAATGGGTCATAAAGCAAGAAGTGTTGCGGTATTAGATGCAACACAAAGAGTAGCAGATATTTGTGCCTCATTTGCCACAAAGGGTTGAAATGACAAAAACAGAAAGATACGCACACCTTCGTAGCATGATCCCTGAAATGAGACGGATCAAGCGCATTCATTTTGTTGGCATTGGTGGTGCTGGCATGGGTGGTATTGCAGAAGTGCTGGTGAACGAAGGTTATCAAATAAGTGGTTCAGATATCGCTATCAATAGTGTTACAGAACACTTAGCGAGTTTAGGCGCAAAAATCATTATTGGTCATCAGGCCCAAAGTGTTGCACAGGTTGATGTGGTTGTCGTGTCTACAGCCATTAACCCGCAAAACCCTGAGATTCTTGCCGCGAAAGAACTGCGTATTCCAATCGTTCGTCGTGCAGAGATGCTCGCAGAGCTGATGCGTTATCGCCATGGGGTTGCTATAGCGGGTACTCATGGAAAAACTACGACTACAAGTTTGATAGCAAGTGTGTATGGTCAAGCCGACCGCGACCCAACATTTGTTATTGGTGGACTGCTAAATAGTGCTGGCACTAACGCACGTTTAGGCACTAGTCGTTACCTTATTGCCGAAGCCGATGAAAGTGATGCAAGCTTTTTACATTTGCAACCGATGGTCAGTGTGATCACCAATATTGAAGCCGACCATATGGATACGTATGGTGGCGATTTTGAAAAATTGAAAACTACTTTTGTCGACTTCTTACATAATTTGCCATTTTATGGCGTAGCAGTAATGTGTCTTGATGACGATGTCATCCGTGAAATTATGCCGCGTATTGGTCGTCATGTAGTGACCTACGGCTTTAGTGATGATGTCGACGTACAGGCAATTAATTTTGTCCAAAATGGCTATCAATCAAGTTTTACTGTGAAGCGTCATGGTAAAGATGATTTAGATTTCGTATTGAATTTGCCTGGACGACATAACGTTCTAAATGCATTAGCTGCGATTGCTGTAGCGACTGAAGATGACATCAATGACGATGCGATTGTGCAAGCATTAGCAGAATTTGAAGGTATCGGCCGTCGTTTTCAGCACTTAGGTGAATTTGATACACCTAATGGCAGTGTGATGTTAGTAGACGATTATGGTCATCATCCAAGTGAAGTGTTAGCAACGATCAAAGCGGCGCGAGCAGGTTGGCCTGATAAACGATTAGTGATGGCATATCAACCACACCGATATAGCCGTACTCGTGACTTATATGAAGACTTTGTTGATGTATTGTCGCAAGTTGACTGCCTGTTGTTGTTAGATGTTTATGCTGCAGGTGAAGCGCCAATTCCTGGTGCTGATGGACGAGCTTTGTGCCGTTCAATTCGGCTTCGAGGTCAAATAGACCCCATTTTTATTGCGAGTCCAGATCAACTTGCAACGGTATTACCGGATGTATTGCAGGATGGGGATTTATTTATGACTCAAGGTGCAGGTAATATTGGGGCATTATCGAAACAATTGGCCCAGAGCGAATTAGGATTTAAAAACTGGGAAAAACCACAAGGAAACAATTGATTTTTAAATCAATTGTTGTGTTTGAAAATCGAGCTTTAATCCTGCAGAGTTGGTCTATATAATGACCGATCTTTTGGAGCTAAGACCGAAACAACGTCAGAGGCGGATTTAAGGTGTCGTGGAGCGATAAAGGGCGGCAACTAAAAAATAAACTGGCTCGAGTAAACTGGTATTTTTGTACGGGTGTAGTGTTTTTATGCAGCGTGATTGGTACCGTCGTCTGGGCTGGCGTGCAACTGCATGTTCTGCTAAATGATGCTGATGCACTACCAATTGAAGCTGTTGCCATTAAAGGTGAGCGAACCTATACCACTGATGATGAGATTAAAAATGCATTACAGTCATTAATGTTAAGTAGTTTTTTTAGCGCCGACGTGGTGGACGTACAAAAAGCATTAGAAGCTTTACCATGGGTTTACCATGCATCAGTTAGGCGAGAATGGCCGGCAAAGTTCAAGATAACCTTGCAAGAGCAGCAAGCTGTAGCACATTGGAATCAAGTATCTTGGCTCAATATTAACGGTGAGGTTTTTGAGGCATTAGCGCATTCTGAACATGATGCATTACCGATGTTATCTGGTCCAGAAGGGACCGAAATAGAAGTATTAACCAGCTATCAGCAGTTAGATGATTTATTGACAATAAACGAATTTAAGTTGGTAAGTTTACGGTTAAGTCCACGCCATGCTTGGCACGCCGTACTGGCCAATGGGATTGAAATTGAGCTTGGACGAGAAGATAAAATTTCACGGATACAACGCTTTATTAATGTGTATCCAACTTTGAAACAAAGTAATAAACCAGTTGCAACCGTTGATTTACGTTACGATACCGGATTTGCAGTAGGCTGGGGTGATTCAACACAGAGAGTCGACAATAAATGACCAAAAATCAGGAAAGAAACCTCATCGTGGGGTTAGATATAGGGACATCCAAGGTCGCAGTGATCATTGGTGAAGTATTACCTGATGGTGAAATTAGTGTGATTGGTTTAGGTAATCATCCTTCTCGTGGCATGGATAAAGGCGGCGTGAATGATCTCGACTCTATTGTGCGCAGTGTACAACGCGCTTTGGATCAAGCTGAGTTAATGGCTGATTGTCAGGTTTCATCGGTTTATTTAAGCATTTCAGGCAAGCACATAGCTTGCCAAAATGAGAATGGCATGGTGTCCATTAATGACGAAGAAGTCACCCAAGAAGACGTCGATAATGTGATCCACACGGCTCGCTCAGTCAAGATCCCGACAGAACGTCGTATTTTACACGTGTTGCCACAAGAATATTCTATCGATGTTCAAGATGGGATTAAGAGCCCAATTGGCATGTCGGGAATGCGTATGGAAGCCAAAGCGCACATTGTGACGTGTGCTAATGATATGGCAAAAAATATTACTAAAAGTGTCGAGCGTTGTGGCTTAAAAGTTGATGATTTAGTTTTTGCCGGTATTGCATCAGCAGATTCTGTGCTCACAAATGATGAGAAAGATTTAGGTGTCTGTATTGTCGATATTGGTGGTGGAACAACCGATATTGCTGTATATACCAACGGCGCATTACGTCATTGCGCAGTGATCCCTGTAGCGGGCAATCAAGTCACTAGCGATATAGCTAAGATTTTCAGAACACCATTAACACATGCAGAACAAATTAAAGTGCAGTTTGCCAGCGCCAGAAGTTCAACGGTAAGCCGTGAAGACAGTATTGAAGTACCGTCAGTAGGCGGTCGTCCATCGCGCAGTATGTCTCGTCATACGCTGGCCGAAGTCGTAGAACCAAGATACCAAGAATTGTTTGAGCTTATTCTCAAGCAATTACAAGATAGCGGTCTAGAGGACCAAATTGCAGCAGGTATTGTACTCACTGGAGGCACGTCCTCAATATCGGGTGCTGTCGAGATTGCTGAGGCTACGTTTGGTATGCCAGTTCGAGTGGCATCACCGTTGCCAGTAAAAGGATTATACGAATATGTGGATCAACCTATTTACTCAACTGGAATAGGATTGCTTCATTATGGTGCAAGGCGAGTTATCGAACGTCAGTTCGAACGACCTGAGCGTCAAGGGGTTACCAGCTTTTTAAATCGGGTTAAAAGTTGGTTTAAAGGTGAATTTTAATAACGCAGACAAAGGGAGATCAGACTATGTTTGAGATCATGGACACTCATTCAGACGAAGCGGTGATTAAAGTCATCGGCGTCGGTGGCGGCGGCGGAAATGCTGTCGAACATATGGTAAAACACAGCATCGAAGGTGTTGAATTTATCGTTACAAATACAGATGCACAAGCATTACGTAAATCAAGCGCGGGTTCAACGATCCAGCTTGGACGTGATGTGACCAAAGGTCTTGGTGCTGGCGCAAACCCTGATGTGGGTCGTCAAGCCGCAGAAGAAGACCGCGAAAATATTCGTGCAGCCATAAAAGGATCTGACATGATCTTTATCGCTGCCGGTATGGGCGGTGGTACAGGTACCGGTGCAGCTCCTGTCGTGGCAGAAATTGCACGTGAAGAAGGTATTCTTACCGTTGCCGTTGTGACTAAACCATTTCCATTTGAAGGCAAAAAACGCATGGCATACGCAGAGATTGGTATCGCTGAGCTTGCAAAGCATGTGGATTCGTTAATTACCATTCCCAACGAAAAATTATTGAAAGTACTTGGCCGAGGAACATCATTGCTTGATGCCTTTGCTGCAGCTAACAATGTATTGCTCGGTGCCGTGCAAGGTATTGCTGAGCTAATTACTCGCCCAGGCCTAATCAACGTCGATTTCGCTGATGTAAAAACTGTTATGTCTGAAATGGGTAATGCCATGATGGGTACCGGAGTTGCTCGTGGTGATGATCGCGCTGAAGAAGCGGCTGAAGCTGCAGTTGCCAGCCCATTACTCGAAGATATCGATTTAGCGGGTGCTAGAGGCGTGTTAGTCAACATTACCGCAGGTATGGATATCACGATTGAAGAGCTTGAAACAGTGGGTAACCACGTTAAAGCTTATGCATCTGATAACGCGACCGTTGTTGTGGGTGCTGTTATTGATCCAGAAATGAGTGATGAATTACGTGTAACTGTTGTTGCTACAGGTATTGGTGCCGAGAAAAAGCCAGACATCCAATTAGTGTCTAAGCCTGTTGCTCGTCCAGAACCAGCTGTAATAGAACCTCGTCCAGAACCTATTGATGAAGTTATTCCACAGCAAAGTTATGCCGCGCCAAAAGGTAATGCTGTTCCACAGTCTCAACCTGTACAGCGTACCGATGCTGATTATCTTGATATACCGGCATTTTTGCGTAAACAAGCTGATTAATTCATGAATAAAACATATGTTTTTGCGTGACTAATGAGTGTGATGTGCTGAAGGGTTATTTTGTAAATTAGGTTTGCTGGTTACTATGTGTTTGGCGATTTTTTTGTCAAACGTCAAACTTATGGTAGAATGCTAAACCAGTTATGCATGATAGCCTAAGGCTTTCCAAGTAACTATTTGTTTAATATTGATATTTATGGGCTACTGAATGATTTTTCAAAGAACTGTTCAAAAAATGGTGAAGAGCACTGGGGTCGGATTGCATTCTGGCAACAAGGTGACTCTGTGCATTAAGCCCGCACCAGTAAATACAGGGATTGTACTTAAGCGTACTGATCTTAGCCCTGCTGTGTCTATTCCAGCAAAAGCTAATATGGTTCGTGAAACTACAATGTGTACAGCCCTTGTAAATGATGCTGGCATTAGAATTTCAACGATTGAGCATTTATTTGCAGCACTTGCCGGCCTAGGCATCGATAATGCTATTATCGAAGTTGATGCACCAGAAATCCCGATTATGGATGGTAGTGCAAGTCCATTTGTGTTCTTACTGCAAAGTGCAGGAATTAAAGAACAAGCTGCAGCGAAAAAATACCTGAAAATTACCAAATCTGTGCGTGTTGAAGATGGCGATAAATGGGCAGAGTTAAAACCGTTTAAAGGTTTTAGAGTTGATTTTAGAATTGACTTTGATCACCCAGAAATAGCTCGTAGTCAACAACACATGGTGATGGACTTTTCGACCTCAGCGTTTGTAAAAGACATTAGTCGTGCCAGAACATTTGGTTTTATGCGTGATATTGAATACCTACGTGCTAATAATCTCGCACTAGGTGGCAGCATGGAAAATGCCGTTGTGCTTGACGAATATCGTGTATTAAACCCTGATGGTCTGCGTTATGAAGACGAATTCGTAAAGCATAAAATTCTCGATGCATTTGGTGACTTATATGTTGCTGGTCATGCGATAGTCGGTGAGTTTTCAGCTTACAAAACTGGTCATGCATTAAATAATCAACTTGTACGCGCATTGCTTTCGCAACAAGATGCATGGGAGCTAGTGAGTTTTGACAAAGAGGCTGATGCACCTGTCAGCTTCATGGTTCCGGGTGCGTTAGCGCACGCGTAACCGGTTAAGATTGCCTATTACGGCTGGCTAATGCAGCCAGCCGTTTTAGTTTTTCACCTAAAGAACCATCGACATGTTCTGCTAATGCTTCAATATGTTGTGCTGCAGTAGTGCTGATCACATTTTGGTTAAGTTGAGATTGTGGTTTCATTAAAGCAAGTCCAGGATTGACTTTCACCTCAATAGCGGTAAGCATCGGAAGCGTATCAGTTTGAAGTTGTTTTAATAACTTCTGCTTTTGAAAGTTTATTCTCGCAGCCCATGCTGCAGAGGTTGTTTCAATAACAAGAACACCCTGGCGGAGATTAGCGACTTTTAGCTGCTCTGCCACAGGACCATTTAATGTCTGTTTTACATAATGATTCAGATTATTGAGTAGTTCTGCTTTCTCGGCCAGTTCAGGTAGTCTCCCAGACACATGGACTAAATTGCTGAGATCTTGAGGGGGCTTTTTCATATGATAATAAGATGGCTGAATTAGGCTATGAGTGTAACAGTTTTTATCCAAGGTCGAAATGGTGTAACGCGCTGGCAACCTAGTAAGCGTTGGTTACTCCTACCTATTATTCTAATGGCTACTGGCACAGGAATATATCAATACAGCACTGAGCGTTTTGCTAACCAACAAGCGAAAGTTGATCAAAATAAACAACTGCGCCAACAGCAAAAACAACAAGTGCTCGAACTCAAAACGGCAACTGAAATCCAGTTATCTACCTTGGTTGCACATGTGGCCAAGATGCAAGCCAAAATCACCCGACTTGAAGCCCTTGGGCAGCAAGTAGCGCAAAATAACCTCCTTGATGATCAATTTGATTTCTCTACAGAAGTTGGGATCGGTGGTTTAAGCGAAATAGGCAGTGGTGTCGAATTAAGTCAGCTTATTGATGACATGAATAAGCTAGCATCTAGAATTGATAATAATAATGTTCAGCTATCACTACTTGAAACAGTAGCATCTAATCTCCATATAGATGAAGAGCGTTATATATCAGGGCGACCAATCGATAAAGGTTGGTTATCTTCGCCCTATGGTTTACGAAATGACCCTTTTAGCGGCCGGCGAACAATGCATAAAGGTATTGATTTTGCGGGTAAAGAAGGGGCAGATGTTACTACGACTGCAGCAGGTGTAGTAACATGGTCAGGAAGCATGCTTGGATATGGTGAGTTAGTCGAAATAGACCATGGTAATGGTCTTCGCACTCGCTATGGCCATAATAAATCTCTGTCAGTAAACGTAGGTGACGTCGTTGCCAAAGGCGATAAAATTGCCAGTATGGGAAGCACAGGCCGCTCAACCGGCCCCCATGTGCATTACGAAGTGTTGCGCGGTAAACAACAAATAGATCCACAGAAATACGTTTACCGCAAAGCAAGTTAATAATATTAACGGTTAATGCGCTCAATTGAGCCAAACCTACAACAGATAAGTGATTAAGATGTTAGGCAAACTACTGACAAAAGTATTCGGAAGTCGCAACGACCGCACCCTGAAAAGTCTTGGAAAAATTGTTACTCAAATTAATGCATTAGAAGCTGATTACGAAAAACTTTCTGATGAAGAACTTAAAGCGAAAACCGCTGAGTTCCATAACCGTTTAGAAAATGGTGAAACGTTAGATAGCATCATGGCTGAGGCATTTGCCGTGGTTCGTGAAGCTTCAAAGCGCGTGTTCGATATGCGTCCCTTTGATGTCCAACTTCTTGGTGGCATGGTATTAGACAGTAATCGTATTGCGGAAATGCGAACCGGTGAAGGTAAAACGCTTACTGCAACGTTACCAGCATATCTTAACGGGATAACAGGTAAAGGTGTTCACGTCATTACTGTGAACGATTACTTAGCAACGCGTGATGCTGAAAATAACCGTCCATTGTTTGAATTTTTAGGCTTAAGTGTCGGTATTAACATCGCTGGTATTGGTCAAATCGAAAAGAAAGCGGCCTATGAGGCTGATATTACTTACGGTACCAATAATGAATTTGGTTTCGACTACCTTCGTGACAATATGGCATTTTCTCCACAAGAACGTGTTCAGAGACCATTACACTACGCACTTATTGATGAAGTCGATTCAATTTTAATTGATGAAGCCCGAACACCGTTGATTATCTCGGGTGCGGCTGAAGACAGCTCCGAGTTGTACGCTAAAATTAATTTATTAATCCCAAGTCTAATCCGCCAAGATAAAGAAGACACAGAAGACTATATTGGCGAAGGTGATTACAGTATTGATGAAAAGGGTAAACAAGTTAATTTAACTGAACGTGGTCAAGAGAAGGTTGAAGTGCTTTTAATAGAAAAAGGCATGTTAGACGAAGGTGACTCGCTTTATTCAGCTACGAATATTTCATTATTGCACCATGTTCATGCAGCACTTCGTGCCCATACCTTGTTTGAAAAAGATATCGATTATATTGTTCAAGATGATGAAGTTATTATCGTCGATGAACATACAGGTCGTACTATGCCTGGTCGTCGTTGGTCAGAAGGTTTACATCAAGCGGTAGAAGCGAAAGAAGGTGTTAAAATCCAGAATGAAAATCAAACTCTGGCTTCTATCACTTTTCAAAACTATTTCCGTCAGTACCAAAAACTTGCGGGCATGACGGGTACTGCAGATACGGAAGCATTTGAATTTCAACATATCTATGGTTTAGATACCGTTGTTGTTCCTACAAACCGTCCAATGGTGCGTAATGATATGGCTGATTTAGTCTATCTTACTGCCCCAGAAAAATACGCCGCCATTATTAAAGATATAGAAGGTTGCCGCGAACGAGGTCAACCTGTACTTGTTGGTACCGTATCAATTGAGCAATCTGAGATTTTAGCTGAATTACTTAAAAAATCTAAAATTCCACACAATGTACTGAATGCCAAATTCCACGAAAGAGAAGCGGAAATTATTGCTCAGGCAGGCCGTGTCGGTGCAGTAACAATTGCAACCAACATGGCAGGGCGAGGAACAGATATTGTACTCGGTGGTAACTGGAAAGTTGACATTGAAGCGCTAGTCAATCCAACCGATGAACAAATTGCTAAAATTCGTGCTGATTGGCAAATTCAGCATGACAAAGTGCTAGAGGCTGGTGGTTTACATATCTTGGGTACTGAACGTCATGAATCTCGTCGTATCGATAATCAGTTACGTGGTCGTGCTGGTCGTCAAGGGGATGCCGGTTCTTCGCGTTTTTATCTGTCTATGGAAGATAGCTTAATGCGTATTTTCGCATCAGACCGTGTATCAGGGATGATGAAAAAGTTAGGAATGGAGCACGGTGAAGCTATCGAACATCCTTGGGTCTCTCGTGCAATTGAAAATGCCCAACGTAAAGTAGAAGCTCGAAACTTTGATATTCGTAAGCAATTACTTGAATACGATGATGTTGCAAATGACCAACGTCAAGTTGTCTATGCGCAGCGTAACGAGTTAATGGATGCTGAAAGCATTAAAGAAACTATCCAAAATATCGAACAAGATGTTATCAGCGGAATTGTAGACCAATATATTCCACCTCAATCAATTGAAGAGCTCTGGGATATCCCAGGACTTGAACAACGTCTTGGTAATGAGTTTAATTTAAAGCTAACGATTCAAGAATGGTTAGATAAAGAAGAAGACTTACATGAAGAGACACTTCGTGAACGTATTGTTACGTCATGGAGTGATGCATATAAAGCTAAAGAAGAAATGGTCGGTGAACAAGTTTTACGCCAATTCGAAAAAGCGGTAATGCTACAAACATTAGATGGATTATGGAAAGAACATTTAGCGGCTATGGATCATTTGCGTCAAGGTATTCATTTACGGGGCTATGCACAAAAAAATCCGAAGCAAGAGTACAAGCGTGAATCGTTTGAGTTATTTCAACAATTGCTTGAAACACTCAAAAATGACGTGATAAGTGTACTCTCTAAAGTACAAGTTCAAGCACAGTCAGATGTAGACGAAATGGAACAACGTCGCCGTGAAGAAGAAGCAAAGATCCAGCTTGCTTATCAACACGCATCATCAGAAGCATTAAGTCATAATGATGAGCAGTCAGTTGAGGCTCCTCAGACCGTGATCCGCGAAGGGGAAAAGATAGGACGTAATGATCCTTGTCCCTGTGGTTCTGGTCAAAAATATAAGCAATGCCATGGTAAACTGAAATAACGTTTAGTTAACGATAGATATGACGTAAAAAAGGTAGCGATTAATCGCTACCTTTTTTATTTTTGATAACTCAAAACTGACTGATAAATTTACTATTGTGGATAACTTTGGGGGTAAATAGTGTGTATTCTGTTGTTAACTAGCGAAAAGCATAAAAGATCATAAAAAGATCATTTTTCTGAACAAAATCACTTGCACTAAATCTTCAGCTGCCTATAATGCGCATCCACTGACACGGCATACAGCGAAAGCAAAACCGGTTAGCGTTATTAACAACTACTTAGTAGTGTTGATAACAGGCAAAAAGAAGTTTGAAAAAACACTTGACGTCATAAAGGGAATGCGTAAAATACGCACCCCTGACCTACATAAACGGTCAACGCTCTTTAACAATTTATCAAGTAATCTGTGTGGACATTCACAGGTATTGAGTTATTCGAAATTGTCTTCTGTTCTTCGGAATGTTGGCAATCAAAAAATTTCAACTCAATGCAACGATGAATGTTCATAGCAATATGTAACAAGCATTTTATAGATTCTTCCGAGTTTATAAGGTGTAAATCAGAATTCATTGAGCCGAAATATTCCTAACCGAATATTTCAAAAAACTTTAATTGAAGAGTTTGATCATGGCTCAGATTGAACGCTGGCGGCAGGCCTAACACATGCAAGTCGAGCGGTAACAGGAAGGAAGCTTGCTTTCTTTGCTGACGAGCGGCGGACGGGTGAGTAATGCCTAGGGATCTGCCCAGTCGAGGGGGATAACAGTTGGAAACGACTGCTAATACCGCATACGCCCTACGGGGGAAAGGAGGGGACCTTCGGGCCTTTCGCGATTGGATGAACCTAGGTGGGATTAGCTAGTTGGTGAGGTAATGGCTCACCAAGGCGACGATCCCTAGCTGTTCTGAGAGGATGATCAGCCACACTGGGACTGAGACACGGCCCAGACTCCTACGGGAGGCAGCAGTGGGGAATATTGCACAATGGGGGAAACCCTGATGCAGCCATGCCGCGTGTGTGAAGAAGGCCTTCGGGTTGTAAAGCACTTTCAGTAGGGAGGAAAGGTAGCGTGTTAATAGCACGCTGCTGTGACGTTACCTACAGAAGAAGGACCGGCTAACTTCGTGCCAGCAGCCGCGGTAATACGAGGGGTCCGAGCGTTAATCGGAATTACTGGGCGTAAAGCGTACGCAGGCGGTTCATTAAGCTAGATGTGAAATCCCCGGGCTCAACCTGGGAATTGCATTTAGAACTGGTGAACTAGAGTCTTGTAGAGGGGGGTAGAATTTCAGGTGTAGCGGTGAAATGCGTAGAGATCTGAAGGAATACCGGTGGCGAAGGCGGCCCCCTGGACAAAGACTGACGCTCATGTACGAAAGCGTGGGGAGCAAACAGGATTAGATACCCTGGTAGTCCACGCCGTAAACGATGTCTACTCGGAGTTTGGTGACTTAGTCACTGGGCTCCCAAGCTAACGCATTAAGTAGACCGCCTGGGGAGTACGGCCGCAAGCAAGGTTAAAACTCAAATGAATTGACGGGGGCCCGCACAAGCGGTGGAGCATGTGGTTTAATTCGATGCAACGCGAAGAACCTTACCTACTCTTGACATCCACAGAAGCCGGAAGAGATTCTGGTGTGCCTTCGGGAACTGTGAGACAGGTGCTGCATGGCTGTCGTCAGCTCGTGTTGTGAAATGTTGGGTTAAGTCCCGCAACGAGCGCAACCCCTATCCTTATTTGCCAGCACGTAATGGTGGGAACTCTAGGGAGACTGCCGGTGATAAACCGGAGGAAGGTGGGGACGACGTCAAGTCATCATGGCCCTTACGAGTAGGGCTACACACGTGCTACAATGGCGTATACAGAGGGTTGCAAAGCCGCGAGGTGGAGCTAATCTCACAAAGTACGTCGTAGTCCGGATTGGAGTCTGCAACTCGACTCCATGAAGTCGGAATCGCTAGTAATCGTAGATCAGAATGCTACGGTGAATACGTTCCCGGGCCTTGTACACACCGCCCGTCACACCATGGGAGTGGGCTGCAAAAGAAGTGGGTAGTTTAACCTTCGGGAGAACGCTCACCACTTTGTGGTTCATGACTGGGGTGAAGTCGTAACAAGGTAGCCCTAGGGGAACCTGGGGCTGGATCACCTCCTTACCTATACGACTAACTCAATACCTAAAAGTGCAGCGATGCATGTGAGTGTTCACACAGATTACTTGATAGAAAGAAAGAGAAAGATATCGAAAGGTATTTTTGAGGATTTTGATTCTTAATCAAGGCACTTGATGAGTCTCGCAAGGAGTGTGCTTTTAGCACATGACTGAGAAACGAAGAAAGTAACGCCGAGTAAGGATGAAAAGACCAAAAAGAATGGGTCTGTAGCTCAGCTGGTTAGAGCGCACCCCTGATAAGGGTGAGGTCGGTGGTTCAAGTCCACTCTGACCCACCAAATCTTCTTTAACTCTGCGTTGATTTATACCTCGTTTAGCAAGCTAAACGTCGGCATAAACCCGCCTTGATTTAAATCGATTTGGCTTCGCCAATCCTATGATTGGATACTGGATATTAATCTCACTGCATGTAAATGGGGCTATAGCTCAGCTGGGAGAGCGCCTGCCTTGCACGCAGGAGGTCTGCGGTTCGATCCCGCATAGCTCCACCATTTACACTTATCATGACGATAAGCATATGCATAGGTTAGAGATGCCAAAGATAAATGAAATTTTATCTTTGGCTTTTTTAAGCCCGCTCTTTAACAATTTGGAAAGCTGATAGTACTAACTAAAGGCGCATTGATAACGATTTATTGTTATTGATGTGATTACGTTAGTGCGAAAAATAATACTGATGCGAAAGTATCAGTATCTTGAGTTCTCAAAACACTGTTTAAGTGTCTTGAATATTCTAAAAACTAAGGCGAGTCCACTTCCTACCCTGGAGGTGAGACAAGTAAAAACCAGCTGGTCATAATACGACCCTGTTTTTCTTAGTCTCTTTTAGCAATAAAAAAGAAGTAAGCGCAGTTAATCGCTTATTAGGCAAGGCTTGAAGTTGAACGAAGAATGAGTGTAGCAGCGCTACATGATTGAATCGTGAAACTGAAAACGTCGCATAATAAGATGAGTAACAAGCGAAAAAAGAAAGACTCATTTGGGTTGTATGGTTAAGTGACCAAGCGTATACGGTGGATGCCTTGGCAGTCAGAGGCGATGAAGGACGTAATAACTTGCGAAAAGCGTTGGCGAGCTAGTAATAAGCATTTGAGCTAACGATATCCGAATGGGGAAACCCAGCAGCATAAGCTGTTATCACTACATGAATACATAGTGTAGTGAGGCAAACCCGGGGAACTGAAACATCTAAGTACCCGGAGGAAAAGAAATCAACCGAGATTCCCCTAGTAGCGGCGAGCGAACGGGGATTAGCCCTTAAGTCTATGGGGTGTTAGTGGAATGAGTTGGAAAGCTCAGCGGCACAGGGTGATAGCCCCGTACATGAAAACTAACCATAGATGATGAAAACGAGTAAGGCGGGACACGTGACATCCTGTTTGAATATGGGGGGACCATCCTCCAAGGCTAAATACTCCTGACTGACCGATAGTGAACCAGTACCGTGAGGGAAAGGCGAAAAGAACCCCTGTGAGGGGAGTGAAATAGAACCTGAAACCGTGTACGTACAAGCAGTGGGAGCGGTTCTTGAGACCGTGACTGCGTACCTTTTGTATAATGGGTCAGCGACTTACGTTTTGTAGCGAGGTTAAGCGAATAGCGGAGCCGTAGGGAAACCGAGTGTTAACTGCGCGTTTAGTTGCAAGGCGTAGACCCGAAACCGAGTGATCTAGCCATGGGCAGGTTGAAGGTTGAGTAACATCAACTGGAGGACCGAACCGACTTATGTTGAAAAATGAGCGGATGACTTGTGGCTGGGGGTGAAAGGCCAATCAAACTCGGAGATATCTGGTTCTCCTCGAAAGCTATTTAGGTAGCGCCTCGAGCGAATACCATTGGGGTAGAGCACTGTTAAGGCTAGGGGGTCATCCCGACTTACCAACCCTTTGCAAACTCCGAATACCAATGAGTACTACTCGGGAGACAGACAGCGGGTGCTAACGTCCGTTGTCAAAAGGGAAACAACCCAGACCGTCAGCTAAGGTCCCAAAGTGTATGTTAAGTGGGAAACGATGTGGGAAGGCTTAGACAGCTAGGATGTTGGCTTAGAAGCAGCCATCATTTAAAGAAAGCGTAATAGCTCACTAGTCGAGTCGGCCTGCGCGGAAGATTTAACGGGGCTAAACATACCACCGAAGCTACGGGTGCATTTCTTAGGAAGTGCGCGGTAGAGGAGCGTTCTGTAAGCGGTTGAAGGTGAAGGGGTAACCCACACTGGACGTATCAGAAGTGCGAATGCTGACATGAGTAACGATAAAGGGAGTGAAAAACTCCCTCGCCGAAAGACCAAGGGTTCCTGTCCAACGTTAATCGGGGCAGGGTGAGTCGACCCCTAAGGTGAGGCCGAAAGGCGTAATCGATGGGAAACAGATTAATATTTCTGTACTTCTGCTAACTGCGATGGAGAGACGGAGAAGGCTAGGCTAGCGCGGCGTTGGTAGTCCGCGTTTAAGGTAGTAGGCTGTATTCTTAGGCAAATCCGGGAATACGTACTTAAATGTACAGGTTGAGAGCTGATGACGAGTCACTAAGGTGATGAAGTAGTTGATGCCATGCTTCCAGGAAAATCTTCTAAGCTTCAGGTTAGTAGAAATCGTACCCCAAACCGACACAGGTGGTCGGGTAGAGAATACCAAGGCGCTTGAGAGAACTCGGCTGAAGGAACTAGGCAAAATGGTACCGTAACTTCGGGAGAAGGTACGCTGCTGTCGGTGATGGGACTTGCTCCCTAAGCTGACGGCAGTCGCAGATACCAGGTGGCTGCAACTGTTTATCAAAAACACAGTACTGTGCAAAATCGCAAGATGACGTATACGGTATGACGCCTGCCCGGTGCCCGGAAGGTTAATTGATTGGGTTATCTTCGGAGAAGCTCATGATCGAAGCCCCGGTAAACGGCGGCCGTAACTATAACGGTCCTAAGGTAGCGAAATTCCTTGTCGGGTAAGTTCCGACCTGCACGAATGGCGTAATGATGGCCACGCTGTCTCCAGCCGAGACTCAGTGAAGTTGAAATTGCGGTGAAGATGCCGTATACCCGCGGCTAGACGGAAAGACCCCGTGAACCTTTACTATAGCTTGGCACTGAACATTGAACCTACATGTGTAGGATAGGTGGGAGACTTTGAAGCTTGGACGCTAGTCTGAGTGGAGTCAATCTTGAAATACCACCCTTGTAGTTTTGATGTTCTAACCGCGGCCCCTTATCGGGGTTCGGGACAGTGCCTGGTGGGTAGTTTGACTGGGGCGGTCTCCTCCCAAAGAGTAACGGAGGAGCACGAAGGTTGGCTAAGTACGGTCGGACATCGTACGGTTAGTGCAATGGCATAAGCCAGCTTAACTGCGAGACATACACGTCGAGCAGGTACGAAAGTAGGTCATAGTGATCCGGTGGTTCTGAATGGAAGGGCCATCGCTCAACGGATAAAAGGTACTCCGGGGATAACAGGCTGATACCGCCCAAGAGTTCATATCGACGGCGGTGTTTGGCACCTCGATGTCGGCTCATCACATCCTGGGGCTGAAGTCGGTCCCAAGGGTATGGCTGTTCGCCATTTAAAGTGGTACGCGAGCTGGGTTCAGAACGTCGTGAGACAGTTCGGTCCCTATCTGCCGTGGGCGTTGGATGATTGAAGGAAGCTGCTCCTAGTACGAGAGGACCGGAGTGGACGAACCGCTGGTGTTCGGGTTGTTATGCCAATAGCATTGCCCGGTAGCTACGTTCGGAATCGATAACCGCTGAAAGCATCTAAGCGGGAAGCGAGTCCTAAGATGAGTCATCCCTAGAGCTTTAAGCTCTCTAAAGGGCCGTAGGAGACTACTACGTTGATAGGCAAGGTGTGTAAGCGTTGTGAGGCGTTGAGCTAACTTGTACTAATGACCCGTGAGGCTTAACCATACAACCCAGATGGGTTTTACTGAAAATGTTCCCGACATTTTCTAGCACTTCCTCCTTCCATGGAGGTCGTACTAAAGGGAGCATGACCTTAGTGTTAGAATAGAGCGCTTAAATAGTGTGAGATTTCAAGTAAGCTTTAATAAAGCAAATCAGCTTTTCGAATTAACTAAATATTGGAAATTAAGACGCAGGAAATTGTTAGGCTAACAAAGCCGTGACGAGCGAAGCGCGGAGTGTAGTTCACTACATGAGCACTAGAGCGAGGAGACAATGCCGTTAGACGGACAATTAACCAGTCTTTAGATAACAAAATTTGTCTGGAAACCATAGAGCTGTGGCACCACCTGATCCCATTCCGAACTCAGAAGTGAAACACAGTATCGCCGATGGTAGTGTGGGGTCTCCCCATGTGAGAGTAGGTCATTTCCAGGCGCCTAATAAGCTCAAAGCAATACGAGTTTGCTGATATGGCTCAGTCGGTAGAGCGCATCCTTGGTAAGGATGAGGTCCCCAGTTCGATTCTGGGTATCAGCACCATGAATAAACTAGTGTTATGTCCTAGAAAAATTTGTCTGGAAACCATAGAGCTGTGGCACCACCTGATCCCATTCCGAACTCAGAAGTGAAACACAGTATCGCCGATGGTAGTGTGGGGTCTCCCCATGTGAGAGTAGGTCATTTCCAGGCGCCTAATTGACTTGAAAGAGTCGTGAAATAGCCCGCTATTGTATAGCGGGTTTTTTTACGTCTGTAATTTGATGCCTCTCAATGTAAAATATTAAATAGCGCACAATAGTTTCTAGAATTTTTGGATGACAACGCTTTGATGTTTTATGATAAACCTCTGTGGCTTAAAAATTTTAATTGATCTTAATAATGTTGGATTATCGTAACTTTATAAACACATAACTAGAACAGCATTTTTGTCACACCAATGTCATTATCAGCCTTTATTATAACTGCGTCTGAACAAGTATGTAGCATGGAATGGTTTATATTATTGTTAACCATTATTTTTACTGTGTTATCTCCCATATTATTTACAGCCTTACTCTCACTCCGTAAGGCTTTTTTTTGCCCACAAATTAGGTATATTGACGGTATGTAATAATATTTAGGCAAGGATCGGTCAGATGATTAAGCAATTGGTTAATAATATTTCTGGTTTGTATTTAGGTGACCAAGTGCAAATGCATAATGGAGTCAGTAGTTCTATCAATCATAAACATGCCGTTAGTCAGTTAACGGTCCAATTCGACAGTGTCCTCGGTAATGATGAGGCTGACGCTAAACATCATGGCGGCCTTGATAGAGTACTGCATCATTTCCCTAGGGAGCATTATGGTCAATATCGACGTTGGGATTTAATAACGACATTTGGTGATGCACCGTCTATGGGTGAGAATATAAGCACTGTTGGTCTTAACGAGACACAAGTGAATATCGGTGATGTGGTACAGATAGGAGATGTTACATTACAAGTCACTCAACCTCGGTCACCTTGTTTTAAGTTAAATTTACAGTTTGGTCATCCTAAGTTTGCTTTAGCTATGCAAGAAAGTCGGATGTGTGGCTGGTTTTATCGGGTTTTATCAGAAGGAGATATCTTCTTAAATAATAAAATATTATTACTCGAAAGAAAAACAGATATCAGTGTGGCTAAAGCGATGCAGATATATTTTTCAGCGGAATTTGATATAGCGCAATATAAGATTTTACTTGATTGTGATGGGTTAGCGCAAAGTTGGGTTAATTCATTACAAAGACGGATTGATCTGCAAAGTATTGAAGATTGGGACATGCGTTTATACGGTAAGGTTAGTTAATTATAAATCGTTGTGATGCTGTGTTTAGATTTTATTTTTTATAAATAAACTGACGACAATAACTGTAACTTAATGAGATCTATTTTCAGGGTCAAGAAATGAGAGTCAAATACGGCCAGAGTTGGTGGTTATTTTCAAGCATATGCCTTTAGCAAAGTAATACCAATCTCATTAAATATCTGGTCAGTTCAGAGTCACTCAGGTTTTTCAATTCAAGGCGCATTGATGTAGAAATGGTTGTTCCCTTTTAAATCGATGTAATACAGAAGTGGAATACCTGAGAGACTCCATTCTGGCGGGTTTCAAAGTCCTTTATCCTTCGTTAGATGCTTTCAAAATAGAATCACTATTCGCTTCAATCATCTGCCTTGCCTACGCACTTTGAACTCCCGCTGAAAGATCACATATTTAATAGGATTGGTATAAATATACAACCCACATAGTTAATCAAATAAATTCGTTTATCCATTCTTTGACATGTAACTATGGCTCCATTCTTTTGATGCTAAGAGTGTTTTATAGGTATAAAAATGCCAATCATAAGATTGGCATTCGTCATTTTAGATATTTGATTGTCTAAATTTGTCTATTGATACTTGTAACCTTCAGCTTGTTTTTCTGAATATTCCGGCTTTTCATGCTTTTGTCCCATAGCTTCAGCAACTTCGGGTGGCATATAATTTTCATCATGCTTAGCAAGTACTTCTGTTGCTTCTAACTTACCTGACTCTACAAGTACCCCTTGGGCAACAATACCTTGGCCTTCTCTAAATAAGTCAGGCAATAAGTCATCATATGTTACGAACACAGTTCCGCCCGCTGAATCATGTACCGCAAATTCAACATGCAAACTTTCTGGATCTCGTTTCATTGAACCAATAGTTACCATGCCACCAACTCTAAGCCGTTGACCCACCTCAGGCATTACACCTGTATCATTTTTTCCGTGAGTAATTTCATACGGTGTATAGAACAAATTTAAATTTGAATTTAATGCGAACAGCAATAATGAAGCAACTGCTGCGACGCCTCCAATTAATCCAACTGCCAGCGTTAATCTTTTTTTACGTCTTGGATTCACGGTTATTACCTCTTGTTTCTTTCAAGCGTTGTTCGCGGGTTATCTTTTTAGCAATTTCAATCAGAACCTTACGTTTTTGTCTAACGCTAAGAGTGATTAAAACAGCCAAACAGCCAAACGTTACACCATAGGATAGCCAAACATAGAATGCATAACCGCCCATATCAAGAAAATCTTTGAATGAATCAAATTGCATTATTTTGCCTCCTCTACGGTTGCTAAGTCTCTCACCCATGGACGCATTCCATTTCGAGCAAGAATCTCTGTTCTATATCTAATGAGGGTAATCGCCCCGATCATTAGGCCAAATCCAGCCATGTTAATTAATAATGGGTACAACATATCACTCGACATTGTAGATTTTTCAGTAATTTTAATAGTAGATGGTTGATGTAAACTACTCCACCAATCAACAGAGTATTTTATAATAGGGATATTAATTACACCTACAATAGCAAGAATGCCAGAAGCTCTAGCGGCAAGAACTTTATCTTCGAATGATGCATAGAGTGAAATAACACCCAGATATAAAAACAACAATACTAGCTCAGATGTTAGACGTGCGTCCCATACCCACCAAGTACCCCACATCGGTTTTCCCCAAGCAGAGCCCGTGAGTAAAGCGATAAAGGTGATGATGGCACCAACAGGAGCAATTGCCGCAGCAGCCCAATCAGCAGATTTAATTTGCCACACCAAACCAACAAATGAAGCTGATGCCATCGCCATATAAGCTGCCATTGACATAGATGCTGCTGGAACATGGATATAGATTATGCGAAAGCTATCTCCTTGTTGATAATCCATAGGAGCAAACAATAACCCCCATGTTGTCCCTAAACCAATTAACGCGATTGCTAGACAGGCAAACCAAGGCAATAGAGTGCCAGATAATTTGTATGCTCGTTCTGGGTCTGCATATGTATGAAGCCATTTCCACATTAGTTTGTACTCACACGTAAAGAGGCGCCAATTGCGAAAGGTGCCAAGATTAAAGAACCGATCAACATCGCTGCAAGTATCGCAAGCTGACCATTATAAGCCATGTTAAGTCCCGCAGCATCAATTGCACTTGTGGCAAAAATCAGTACAGGTATATATAAAGGTAGAATGAGTAAGCTTAGTAACACTCCTCCTTTTCTGAGTCCAACGGTTAGTGCAACACCTATTGCACCTAGTAATGATAATATGGGTGTACCTAATGCTAGTGTTGACATTAATGCACCGTAACTATTGTCGTCTAAATGTAATAGTACTGCGAGTATTGGTGCAACTAAAATCAACGGAACGCCTGTGAGTATCCAATGCGCAAGTACTTTTGCTAATACCATTAATGCTAATGGTTGTGGGCTCAGAAGCATTTGCTCTAAGCTGCCATCATTGTAATCCGCTTTGAATAATCGCTCTAACGACAACATTGAAGCTAATAACGCCGCTACCCAAATTATCCCTGGTGCTACTCTAGTTAACACTTGAGGTTCTGGTCCAATTCCTAAAGGAAAAAGAGTGACTACCAGAATAAAAAATAACAGTGGGTTAAAAATATCACCACGATGTCGGATTGCAATTCTTAAGTCACGCTGCAAAAGCGTCATGAATGCGTTGGTGTAACTGATTCCTCGTTTCATTCAAATACCTTATACAAAGCGATAGTCGAGAGTGATTTTACGTAATATGGCATCATTAATAATGCCCATATCTTGGTGAGTGGTTAACACCACACACCCTCCCGATTGGGCGTGTTGAATAAAAAGTTGTTCTAGTTCTTCAACACCTTTTTTATCAATCGCGGTAAATGGTTCATCGAGGATCCATATCTTACAGTTACTATGCTGTAACCTTGCTAATGCAGTTCGTCGATGTTGCCCCGCAGATAAGTGGCCCGCAAGAGCTTCTTCAAAACCCGCTAAATTCACTTTCTCTAAAATCTCTGTGGTATCAAAATCATCATAACCACTAATTCTTAAATTGAAATTAAGGTTTTCTTCCGCTGTAAGCTCACTTTTTACTCCAGCTAAATGTCCAAGGTACAAAAGGTCTAGATTAAATTCGTCTCTACATCGATTGATGTTTTCGCCATTATATTCAACTTCACCTGCATATGGGCGTGATAAACCAGCAATAATACGCAATAGACTGGTTTTTCCAGCACCATTAGGACCTTCAATTTGGACAATATCACCGGCATTGATATTAAAACTAAGTTCATCAAATAAAATGCGTTCTTCCCGAATACAGGTTAATTCGTTGGCACTTAATAGTACTTGTGATTGGTTTGATATAGTCACTTATCCCTCTTAATTTACGCGTGAGGATGAATTCAAAAAGATATTAACACAAACACTTTTATCGGTTTAGTGTTGCTACTGATTAAGTGTTAGCAATTTGATATGGTTCCAAAATAATGAATCTAGTTTGAACTTTTTTAACAATTACTAATATATTACCTGAACTACACAGATTGTCTTAATTTAGGGACTAAGCTGAGATTGTTATCACAAAAAGATGAGTTTTTTTGCTATTTGTAGTAACCTAGTGTTGCTAAAATGAGTCTGCCTTCTAAATCAAAGGGCGGCGTTAAGCTTTGTATATTTGCAATTAGGAACGTTAAACATGAAAAAATTGTTAGCAATGACTGCAGTAGCTGCACTAACTTTGTCTGCAAATGTATTTGCTCAAGAAGGTGAAGCTGTATTTAATAAAGCGTGTCAAGTATGTCATACAATGGGTGTGGCCGGTGCGCCTAAAGCTCATGATGCTGCGGCATGGGAACCACGCCTAGCGAAAGGTTTAGATACCTTAGTAGGTTCAGTTAAGTCTGGTTTAAATGCAATGCCACCAGGTGGTATGTGTACTGACTGTACTGATGAAGATTACAAAAACGCAATTCAGTTTATGTCCAAGTAATTTTCAATTAGATCAAAAAACCGGCTTAATAGCCGGTTTTTTTATGGGGAAATATGAGTAATGTTAACCTATAACATCACTCATATTGATCGTTGTTACTGTACTAAGGTATCTAGTATTAGTGCAGCATTTCCACCCACTTTGACAGCTTTAACCATACCTTTTAAATCGCCTGATTGTGGTTTAACGCTGCCATTCTTAGACAATACCGCAATGACTTCTACTTCTTGTGCTGAACTTAGTGTTACATCGCCACCCATTGAGGTACTGTCATCTAGAGTAATCGTCATCGGTAAACTACTTGCACTAATCTTAGTTGCAGCTAATGGTACTTTCGGACCTTGAGTTGAACGAGCGAAAATAAAGACCGTATCGGTATCTGCTACGTTATCAGCTAAATCCGGTGAAATAGATATTTCAATGGCTACAGTTTTTTCATTGTTAGCTATAACAGATTTGTGGTTGGCATCATTAGGCATTGCACTTGAATCTTCACCAAGGCGCATATTAGCAGACTGAATTGCGTTCATTAATGCAGTTCTATCAACATCATCACGGTCACTGTCTAAGATCATTTGCCAAGCATCAATAGCTTTCTTGTAGTTTGCGGTAAAAAATGCATCCATACCTACTAGAAGTAGCGTAGAAGGGTCTTGTGGATCTAACGCTAATGATTGATCAATTAAGCTTTGAATGACAGGTGTCATTTGCTGATTAGCTTTGTAGTATAACGCTGTAGCTTTTGGGCCGAGAAGTTCAGCTTGGGTGCCTACTAACTCCATCACTTTATCAAATGCTGTTATCGCTTTATCGTATTGATTAGCAGAGATGTAAGCATGTCCAAGGCTAAACCAAGCTTGACTATCGTCTGGCTGCGCTTGCACTTTAGCTTCCATCATTTGTACTTGTTGCGACATAATCTGTGCCGCGTCCATTCCTTGATGCGGATTACTTGCTTGTGGCGGGTTGGATAATTCGTTGTAAGCACCAAGTTGTTGATATAAATAACCTGATATAGCTAACAAACAAAGGGTCATAAAAGCAGGCCACAAAGCACTTTTAGGTTTCATTTCGACATCGAGTGAGTCATCACCCTTCTGTTGCATGTCTTGAAGTAAATTTATTTCAAGCTCTTTTTTTAATGCATCGAATTCAACTTGGTCTAAGTGTTCGTTGTGTAATTCTTTTTCAAGTATCGATAGACGTTCTGCATATAGTTCAAGGTTAGTTTGTCTACGAACACCAGACTCTTCGGCTTGTAAAAGCTTGGTCTGGCGAAAATGTGGAACCCAAATCATGATTAGGCCGATAACTACGACAAGCGCAATAAAAATCCAAAATGTGGTCATGGTGTCAATATTCACTTTTAGGTTAACAGAGAAAGCGGGATATACCGCAGTGCTTGGAATCTTGATTATACGTAAAGATTATTCATTGAACAGTAATATAAGAAAGTTATGAATCAAAATCCCGAGAGTTGCGTACTGGTTCACATATTGAATAGTTGACTTATCTGACGGTTAAACTTTACAGCGTTAATTTTGTCAGATAGGTGGTTAAACGTTTTGTTTTGATCAAATCGATGTTCATAATGAGACTAGTGACCCAATTTTGTACGAAAATGGCAGACAGAAGCCATTGCAAGTTTTAGAATGCGTTAAAATTCGTTTAAGCTAATGTGCGTATATTAGTTTCATCGCATCAATTAGTACTGCCGTGATTTGTCTGTTTCAAATCCGCTCATCTTTTAGACTAAGGAATACCCATGATCCCAGAACTTGGACATTTCTCGCTAATTATCGGTTTGGCTTTTGCCCTACTGTTAGCGACCGTACCGTTATATGGTGCCGCTCGTAAAGACCAGTATCTCGTTCGCTATGCTTGGCCACTGACATATGGAATGTTTTTCTTCATTACTTTATCGGTTATCGCTCTCGGATACAGCTTTGCTGTTGATGATTTCTCTGTGGCTTATGTTGCACACCATTCCAACTCTGAATTACCTATATTCTTCAAAATTGCAGCAGTGTGGGGTGGACATGAAGGGTCATTATTATTCTGGGTCTTCGCATTGTCAGTATGGACCGCATCAGTTGCACTATTCAGTAAAGGCTTAGAAGAAGTATTTACTGCTAGGGTATTATCAATACTAGCAATGATTGTCGTCGGTTTTGGTTTGTTTATGATACTTACATCAAGCCCATTCGAACGATTATTCCCTATTCCTATAGAAGGACGTGATTTAAACCCAATGTTGCAAGATGTTGGCTTAATTTTCCATCCGCCGATGCTATATCTAGGATACGTTGGTTTCTCTGTATGTTTCGCTTTTGCAATTGCAGCGCTTATGAGTGGCAGACTTGATTCTGCTTGGGCTCGTTGGAGTCGTCCTTGGACATTAGCTGCCTGGATATTTTTAACTGGTGGTATTTCATTAGGTTCTTGGTGGGCTTATTACGAATTAGGTTGGGGCGGTTGGTGGTTCTGGGACCCAGTTGAAAATGCTTCATTTATGCCTTGGTTAGTCGGTACTGCACTTGTGCACTCGTTAATAGTGACTGAAAAACGCGGTGCATTCCGTAACTGGACTGTATTGCTATCTATTTTCGCATTCTCATTAAGTTTACTTGGTACCTTTATTGTACGTTCGGGCGTGTTAACGTCAGTGCATTCATTCGCTGCTGACCCTAGTCGTGGTTTATTCATCCTATTGTTATTGGGTATTGCTATTGGTGGATCGTTAACACTATTTGCATTCCGTGCCAGTGAAATGAGTAGTCCAGCACGATTTGAACTAAAATCGAAAGAAACCTTGCTGCTGATTTGTAACGTATTACTGACTGTTGCAGCGGGTACCGTATTACTCGGTACACTTTACCCACTACTTATTGATGCATTGGGTATGAGCAAGATTTCGGTTGGCCCTCCATATTTTAATGCCGTATTTGTGCCTATTGTATTAGTCTTATTTGGCTTTATGGGTATTGGTCCAATTATACGTTGGAAGAAATCTAAACCTGGTGAAATCAAAAGACAGTTACTTGTCCCAGCTATCATAGCGTTAGTTGTGGGTGTTGCTGCTCCTTTTGTTGCAGGCGGCGAGTTTAACGCTTGGGTAATGTGTGGTGTCGGTGCGACAACGTGGATAATGCTAGCTACTCTACGTGCAGCTTATAATATGGTGAGTAATAAAGACGGAAGCATCAGTCTTAATAAAATGGGACGCAGCCAATTAGGGATGCTCTTCGCTCACTTTGGTATTGCCGTCTCTGTTTTAGGTGCCACTATGGTGTCTAATTATTCAATCGAAAAAAGCGTACGTATGGGACCTGGTATTAGTCAGGAACTGGCTGGTTATACATTTAAGTATCTAGAAACTAAAAATGTTGTCGGTCCTAACTATACAGCGAAACAAGGTCAGATTGAGGTTTACAAAGATGATGAATTGATCACTTTATTAAAGCCTGACCGTCGTCAATATAACGTACGAACTATGGATATGACCGAAGCGGGTATTGATTGGGGATTATTCCGAGATCTTTATGTCACAATGGGAGACCCGATTAGCTTAACTGAGTTTGCAGTGCGCCTTAATTACAAACCTTTTGTTCGTTGGTTATGGTTTGGCTCAATCTTTATGATGATAGGTGGCTTCCTTGCTGCGTCAGATAAGCGCTATCGAGTCAAGAAAGTTGCTACAGAAGATGCTGTGAAAACAAAATTAGCGACAGCGTAATTAACTCGGAGAGATTATGAAGAAGTTAGTACTGTTTATACCTCTAGCGATTTTTCTAGGTATGGGCATATTTTTATACCAAGGATTATTTCTGAATCCTAAAGTACTTGACTCAGCATTAGAAGGAAAGCCTCTCCCGGCTTTCCAGCTAGAGCGCCTAGAAACACCTGGCGAGCTTGTGACAGAAAAAGATCTACCAGCTAAAGTGTCGATGATAAATTTTTGGGCTACTTGGTGTCCAGCATGTAAATATGAACATCCATATTTATTGATGTTATCAAAACGCAATATATTACCAATCTATGGTATCAATTATCGTGATGAACGAGTCTTGGCTGTTAAAGAATTAAGAACTCAAGGCGATCCATACACAATGAACATTTTTGACAAAGATGGTCGAATGGGTCTGGACCTAGGGGTATATGGCGCACCAGAAACATTCATTGTTGATCATAACGGTATTATTCGTTATCGATACGCAGGACCGATAGATCAGACTGTTTGGACGCAAACTTTGTATCCGATGATCCAGCAGTTACAAGCTGAAGCTAAACTTGATGGGGCATCATAATGAAAATCATCACTAAGTTCTTACTCACTTGCGTGAGTTTGGTGTTTGCTGGATCTGTGATGGCGACACCCGTTGATACTTACGAGTTTAAATCAGAAAGTAATCAAGAAAGGGCGTTATCGCTTTCTAGTGAATTACGCTGTCCGCAATGTCAGAATCAAAACTTGGTAGATTCAAATTCTCCAGTAGCGAAAGATTTACGACTTGAAGTCTATAAGATGGTCGATAATGGACAGACAGATGCTGAAATCATCGACTTTATGACCAGCCGTTATGGTAAATTTGTTTTATATAAACCCAAATTAGATTCTGAGACATACATATTATGGCTTGGTCCATTTGGGTTACTTATATTAGCGTTATTTATAGGGTTTATCTTTGTGCGCAAACAGCGTATCCAAGAATCAGAATCGACAACCTTATCGACTGAACAGCAGGCTGAATTAGATGCGCTTTTAAATAATGACAAGACAGCAAATTAGTCTACGGAGTATTAACCTTGAAACATTGGTTTGCAATTATCTTTAGTAGCTTTCTTCTTATCGGTGTGAATTGTGAAGTGAATGCATACCCAGGTATGCAAGCTGCCGCAGAGCAAACCTCTGATTCAACACTTGAACGGATTAATGTACTGCCACAACCATTTCCTATCGCCCTAATTGATTTTACTAATATCGTTGATGAACCAGTCAACTTTGAACAATATAAAGGAAAAGTGGTAGTTGTAAATATTTGGGCTACATGGTGTCCTCCTTGTGTTAGAGAGCTACCTGCATTACACCGCTTAAATCAAACACTAAACGCTGAACAATTTGCACTAGTACCTATTTCGATTGATGCTAACGCAGCAAATATTGTGCAGCCCTTTCTAGCTGATTTAGGTTTATCTGCTTTTGATTCTTATTTTGATCCACAGCAACATCTGCGTGATGCATTTCCGCTTGATACAATACCTGCGACATTTATTCTAAATGAACAAGGTGAACTGGTGGCCTATGTGCGTTCATATGTTGATTGGGATGATAAAAATGCAATGGCATTTTTGTCACAATTCAGCACAAAGTCTAAAAAAGTACAATAAACAAGCAAATACATGCTTGAAAAGCATAAAAGGATCGTTATTGGTGAAAAGATCGCCAAGCGATCCTTTTTTATTAAAAAAGGGGTTGCACTAAATCTTGTGTTGCCTATAATGCGCATCCACTGACACGGCAGACAGCGCAAGCGGTCACCGGGTTAGGTTGAATTAAGTGCTTCAAAACACTGAGTTCAGCAGCGAAAAGAAAGTTTGAAAAAACACTTGACGCCAACACGGGGAAGCGTAGAATACGCACCCCAAGCCAACGACCTAGCGTCTTAGGCTGCTAACATGAAAGACTTAAACTTCTTCATAGTGAGCAACGCTCTTTAACAATTTAAACAAGAAATCTGTGTGGACATTCACAGGTATTGAGTTATTCGAAATTGTCTTCTGTTCTTCGGAATGTTGGCAATCAAAAAATTTCAACTCAATGCAACGATGAATGTTCAATGCATAGCAATATGTAACAAGCATTTTATAGATTCTTCCGAGTTTATAAGGTGTAAATCAGAATTCATTGAGCCGAAATATTCCTAACCGAATATTTCAAAAAACTTTAATTGAAGAGTTTGATCATGGCTCAGATTGAACGCTGGCGGCAGGCCTAACACATGCAAGTCGAGCGGTAACAGAGAGGAAGCTTGCTTTCTTTGCTGACGAGCGGCGGACGGGTGAGTAATGCCTAGGGATCTGCCCAGTCGAGGGGGATAACAGTTGGAAACGACGACTGCTAATACCGCATACGCCCTACGGGGGAAAGGAGGGGACCTTCGGGCCTTTCGCGATTGGATGAACCTAGGTGGGATTAGCTAGTTGGTGAGGTAATGGCTCACCAAGGCGACGATCCCTAGCTGTTCTGAGAGGATGATCAGCCACACTGGGACTGAGACACGGCCCAGACTCCTACGGGAGGCAGCAGTGGGGAATATTGCACAATGGGGGAAACCCTGATGCAGCCATGCCGCGTGTGTGAAGAAGGCCTTCGGGTTGTAAAGCACTTTCAGTAGGGAGGAAAGGTAGCGTGTTAATAGCACGCTGCTGTGACGTTACCTACAGAAGAAGGACCGGCTAACTTCGTGCCAGCAGCCGCGGTAATACGAGGGGTCCGAGCGTTAATCGGAATTACTGGGCGTAAAGCGTACGCAGGCGGTTCATTAAGCTAGATGTGAAATCCCCGGGCTCAACCTGGGAATTGCATTTAGAACTGGTGAACTAGAGTCTTGTAGTAGAGGGGGGTAGAATTTCAGGTGTAGCGGTGAAATGCGTAGAGATCTGAAGGAATACCGGTGGCGAAGGCGGCCCCCTGGACAAAGACTGACGCTCATGTACGAAAGCGTGGGGAGCAAACAGGATTAGATACCCTGGTAGTCCACGCCGTAAACGATGTCTACTCGGAGTTTGGTGACTTAGTCACTGGGCTCCCAAGCTAACGCATTAAGTAGACCGCCTGGGGAGTACGGCCGCAAGGTTAAAACTCAAATGAATTGACGGGGGCCCGCACAAGCGGTGGAGCATGTGGTTTAATTCGATGCAACGCGAAGAACCTTACCTACTCTTGACATCCACAGAAGCCGGAAGAGATTCTGGTGTGCCTTCGGGAACTGTGAGACAGGTGCTGCATGGCTGTCGTCAGCTCGTGTTGTGAAATGTTGGGTTAAGTCCCGCAACGAGCGCAACCCCTATCCTTATTTGCCAGCACGTAATGGTGGGAACTCTAGGGAGACTGCCGGTGATAAACCGGAGGAAGGTGGGGACGACGTCAAGTCATCATGGCCCTTACGAGTAGGGCTACACACGTGCTACAATGGCGTATACAGAGGGTTGCAAAGCCGCGAGGTGGAGCTAATCTCACAAAGTACGTCGTAGTCCGGATTGGAGTCTGCAACTCGACTCCATGAAGTCGGAATCGCTAGTAATCGTAGATCAGAATGCTACGGTGAATACGTTCCCGGGCCTTGTACACACCGCCCGTCACACCATGGGAGTGGGCTGCAAAAGAAGTGGGTAGTTTAACCTTCGGGAGAACGCTCACCACTTTGTGGTTCATGACTGGGGTGAAGTCGTAACAAGGTAGCCCTAGGGGAACCTGGGGCTGGATCACCTCCTTACCTATACGACTAACTCAATACCTAAAGTGCAGCGATGCATGTGAGTGTTCACACAGATTACTTGTTACCTTCTTCGGAAGGAGAGTGAAACACACCGCGAGCCGGTTAAGTGTTGTTGTTCTTTAACAATTTGGAAAGCTGATAGTACTAACTAAAGGCGCATTGATGACGATTCGTTGTTGTTGATGTGATTACGTTAGTGCGAAAAATAATACTGATGCGAAAGCATCAGTATCTTGAGTTCTCAAAACACTGTTTAAGTGTCTTGAATATTCTAAAAACTAAGGCGAGTCCACTTCCTACCCGGAGGTGAGACAAGTAAAAACCAGCTAGTTGCGATATAACGCAGGTGGTTCACGCGCAAGTGAAACTCATTTGGGTTGTATGGTTAAGTGACTAAGCGTATACGGTGGATGCCTTGGCAGTCAGAGGCGATGAAGGACGTAATAACTTGCGAAAAGCGTTGGCGAGCTAGTAATAAGCATTTGAGCTAACGATATCCGAATGGGGAAACCCAGCAGCATAAGCTGTTATCACTACATGAATACATAGTGTAGTGAGGCAAACCCGGGGAACTGAAACATCTAAGTACCCGGAGGAAAAGAAATCAACCGAGATTCCCCTGTAGCGGCGAGCGAACGGGAAACGGGGATTAGCCCTTAAGTCTATGGGGTGTTAGTGGAATGAGTTGGAAAGCTCAGCGGCACAGGGTGATAGCCCCGTACATGAAAACTAACCATAGATGAAAACGAGTAAGGCGGGACACGTGACATCCTGTTTGAATATGGGGGGACCATCCTCCAAGGCTAAATACTCCTGACTGACCGATAGTGAACCAGTACCGTGAGGGAAAGGCGAAAAGAACCCCTGTGAGGGGAGTGAAATAGAACCTGAAACCGTGTACGTACAAGCAGTGGGAGCGGTTCTTGAGACCGTGACTGCGTACCTTTTGTATAATGGGTCAGCGACTTACGTTTTGTAGCGAGGTTAAGCGAATAGCGGAGCCGTAGGGAAACCGAGTGTTAACTGCGCGTTTAGTTGCAAGGCGTAGACCCGAAACCGAGTGATCTAGCCATGGGCAGGTTGAAGGTTGAGTAACATCAACTGGAGGACCGAACCGACTTATGTTGAAAAAAAAGAGCGATGACTTGTGGCTGGGGGTGAAAGGCCAATCAAACTCGGAGATATCTGGTTCTCCTCGAAAGCTATTTAGGTAGCGCCTCGAGCGAATACCATTGGGGGTAGAGCACTGTTAAGGCTAGGGGGTCATCCCGACTTACCAACCCTTTGCAAACTCCGAATACCAATGAGTACTACTCGGGAGACAGACAGCGGGTGCTAACGTCCGTTGTCAAAAGGGAAACAACCCAGACCGTCAGCTAAGGTCCCAAAGTGTATGTTAAGTGGGAAACGATGTGGGAAGGCTTAGACAGCTAGGATGTTGGCTTAGAAGCAGCCATCATTTAAAGAAAGCGTAATAGCTCACTAGTCGAGTCGGCCTGCGCGGAAGATTTAACGGGGCTAAACATACCACCGAAGCTACGGGTGCATTTCTTAGGAAGTGCGCGGTAGAGGAGCGTTCTGTAAGCGGTTGAAGGTGAAGGGGTAACCCACACTGGACGTATATCAGAAGTGCGAATGCTGACATGAGTAACGATAAAGGGAGTGAAAAACTCCCTCGCCGAAAGACCAAGGGTTCCTGTCCAACGTTAATCGGGGCAGGGTGAGTCGACCCCTAAGGTGAGGCCGAAAGGCGTAATCGATGGGAAACAGATTAATATTTCTGTACTTCTGCTAACTGCGATGGAGAGACGGAGAAGGCTAGGCTAGCGCGGCGTTGGTAGTCCGCGTTTAAGGTAGTAGGCTGTATTCTTAGGCAAATCCGGGAATACGTACTTAAATGTACAGGTTGAGAGCTGATGACGAGTCACTAAGGTGATGAAGTAGTTGATGCCATGCTTCCAGGAAAAAATCTTCTAAGCTTCAGGTTAGTAGAAATCGTACCCCAAACCGACACAGGTGGTCGGGTAGAGAATACCAAGGCGCTTGAGAGAACTCGGCTGAAGGAACTAGGCAAAATGGTACCGTAACTTCGGGAGAAGGTACGCTGCTGTCGGTGATGGGGGACTGCTGCTCCCTAAGCTGACGGCAGTCGCAGATACCAGGTGGCTGCAACTGTTTATCAAAAACACAGTACTGTGCAAAATCGCAAGATGACGTATACGGTATGACGCCTGCCCGGTGCCGGAAGGTTAATTGATTGGGTTATCTTCGGAGAAGCTCATGATCGAAGCCCCGGTAAACGGCGGCCGTAACTATAACGGTCCTAAGGTAGCGAAATTCCTTGTCGGGTAAGTTCCGACCTGCACGAATGGCGTAATGATGGCCACGCTGTCTCCAGCCGAGACTCAGTGAAGTTGAAATTGCGGTGAAGATGCCGTATACCCGCGGCTAGACGGAAAGACCCCGTGAACCTTTACTATAGCTTGGCACTGAACATTGAACCTACATGTGTAGGATAGGTGGGAGACTTTGAAACTTTGACGCTAGTCAGAGTGGAGTCAATCTTGAAATACCACCCTTGTAGTTTTGATGTTCTAACCGCGGCCCCTTATCGGGGTTCGGGACAGTGCCTGGTGGGTAGTTTGACTGGGGCGGTCTCCTCCCAAAGAGTAACGGAGGAGCACGAAGGTTGGCTAAGTACGGTCGGACATCGTACGGTTAGTGCAATGGCATAAGCCAGCTTAACTGCGAGACATACACGTCGAGCAGGTACGAAAGTAGGTCATAGTGATCCGGTGGTTCTGAATGGAAGGGCCATCGCTCAACGGATAAAAGGTACTCCGGGGATAACAGGCTGATACCGCCCAAGAGTTCATATCGACGGCGGTGTTTGGCACCTCGATGTCGGCTCATCACATCCTGGGGCTGAAGTCGGTCCCAAGGGTATGGCTGTTCGCCATTTAAAGTGGTACGCGAGCTGGGTTCAGAACGTCGTGAGACAGTTCGGTCCCTATCTGCCGTGGGCGTTGGATGATTGAAGGAAGCTGCTCCTAGTACGAGAGGACCGGAGTGGACGAACCGCTGGTGTTCGGGTTGTTATGCCAATAGCATTGCCCGGTAGCTACGTTCGGAATCGATAACCGCTGAAAGCATCTAAGCGGGAAGCGAGTCCTAAGATGAGTCATCCCTAGAGCTTTAAGCTCTCTAAAGGGCCGTAGGAGACTACTACGTTGATAGGCAAGGTGTGTAAGCGTTGTGAGGCGTTGAGCTAACTTGTACTAATGACCCGTGAGGCTTAACCATACAACCCAGATGGGTTTTACTGAAAATGTTCCCGACATTTTCTAGCACTTCCTCCTTCCATGGAGGTCGTACTGAAGGGAGCATGACCTTAGTGTTAGAATAGAGCGCTTAGACAGTGTGAGAGACTCAAGTACGCTTTAATAAAGCATAATCAGCTTTTCGAATTATTATTTAATGCATAAAAAAGAATGCGTTAGATAAGCAAAATTTGTCTGGAAACCATAGAGCTGTGGCACCACCTGATCCCATTCCGAACTCAGAAGTGAAACACAGTATCGCCGATGGTAGTGTGGGGTCTCCCCATGTGAGAGTAGGTCATTTCCAGGCGCCTAATAACTCGAAAGAGTAGCTTCAATATGAAGCGAGTCTCCTAGCCATGACATGTTAGCGACTTAAAAAGCATTTAGCATCGTGCGTAAGCAATTTGCTAAAGGAGCGGTAGTTCAGTTGGTTAGAATACCGGCCTGTCACGCCGGGGGTCGCGGGTTCGAGTCCCGTCCGCTCCGCCAATTACATCGAAGCCTCGTCATTAGACGAGGCTTTTTTGTATCTGCAATAAACAAGATAACAGCTTAGCTTATTAATTTTCCGTTATACAAGTTCCATTCATTATGTGCTCAATCAATCAGAATCACTCAGGTTTTCAGTTTGAGGTGCATTGTTAAAAGAATGGTTATTCCACAATGCAACAACGAAATGGTACACAAAGTGGCCCATCTCGTATGTTGGACAGATGTAGGTTAGCATCCACCAGTCAAATCGAAGCCTTGCTATTAGATAGACGAGATTATTTGTTTCACATCATGGAACAAATCAGTTGGATAGAACGTCAGTTATTTCCATCATAGCGATTTAAATTTATGACTAAATTATCATTGCCTTGTTCTTGTAGCGCGGTAGATGACCCGTGCTACGCGATCTTCTCATAAAGTATGAATTGGTATATTTATGTGCATACTTGATTTCTTCCACTATCTTTTGCTTTGTAAAGAGCTTTATCCGCTTCTTTCATACATTGCTCAAAGTTTTGGTCTACTTGATGTTGAGCACAACCAATTGAGACTGTGACGTTAACTGTTGGTTGTTTCTCAGATATTTTTTTATTACGTTTCTTAGTGGCGTTTTTATCTTGCTTCCCTTTCCGTTTTTCTTCTCTGAGTACTATGTTGTACTTTTCTATGTTAACTCTAACTTGGTCTAAATCAGATAATACTCGTTGAATCTCTTTGCTAGGGAATACAATGGTGAACTCTTCACCGCCATAACGAAAGGCTTTACCACCGCCAGTGACTTGAGCCAATTTAGCAGCGACTAATTTAAGAACTTGATCGCCAACGTCATGGCCATAGGTATCGTTGAATTTTTTAAAATGATCAATGTCGACCATAGCTACAGAGTATTTCCGCCCTAATGAGAGGCTTAAATTGAATAAGGCTCGCCTAGAGGGTAATCCTGTCAGTTCATCTCGGTAAGCGAGAAAGTATGAATCGATTAAAACAGTAGCCAAGAAGAAAAAGGCGATCATATTAAGTAGCACTGATAACGGTAGCCAATTGGGAAAGCTAAAATGAATTAGCCATAACAAAAAGGTTATTCCGAGACTGGTATGTAGAAGATTACTGTTCCAGCATAATTTGATGAATAAAATTGTACCTATGAAATATAGCGGCAATCTAGAGAAGTTACTTGCTGATAGAAATGGCAGATAAGTTTGATGCAGAGTTAACATTTGTTGTGAGTAGCTGCTTAGCATCAGTATCCATAAATAAGCAGTTAAAAAGCAGGTTAAGATGATTCCAACTCTCAATAAGCTATGCACACTAATGAGTCCACGGTCTTTTATAAAACTGAAAACCGTAATAATTAATCCACCGGCGATCAATATCAATTCATTTTGTTTGGGATTAAAAGTTGAGTTTTGACTGAATACATAAAAGATCAGTAATAGCACACCAATGTAACTTAACCGGCTTCGATTAAATTGGAGTGAGATAATTGTGGCACAACCTAATAGCCAATAAGGCATATATTGGATAGTTTTTTGCCAATTTAACCAAAATTCTTGAAAGTGCTCAATAAGTCCAAGAAGGATTGCTGTAATTAACAGCGGTATTAGTAGGTAACGACAAGAATGATAGAAACTGCTCAAAAAAATCTCCAGAAATTTCGCTTACGACAGAATATGCCGAGACACAGATAAGACTGTAAGGTATTCATTGTCCGATAAAAAGTGTTCGACACTGTTTTTGTGATTGATTATGGTAAATCATGTCAGTTTGAGTGACATAAAAAATTATTACAGCACAAAAACAGAACAACTATTTGTTAACTCAAGGTTGTTGATGGTTTAGTGTTGAAAAATACCTTTATGCTTGCTATTGATTTACAAGTTACTTAAGTTAGCTGCTATTGAATATGCTTTAAGAATTAAGCTGATGATATTTAGGATACTCTTTATTTATTTGCTTAATATATTATTGTTGAGAGGCACACATGAAGTTAGAAATGATTTGTACTGGTGAAGAGGTCTTGTCTGGCCAGATAGTCGATACTAATGCAGCTTGGGTTGCTAATACCTTGATGGAATTGGGTATAGAAATGCAATACCGGGTGACGGTTGGTGATCGAATGGATGATCTGGTTGCTGTATTTCAAGAACGCAGTAAGCACGCAGATGTAATTATTGTAAATGGTGGTTTGGGGCCAACCAGCGATGATATGTCCGCATTAGCCATGGCTAATGCTAAGGGGGAAGACCTTGTTGAGAATGTTGAATGGCGTGAACATTTAGAAGATTGGTTTAGTCGCAACAATCGCGTTATGGCCAAAAGTAATTTAAAACAAGCTTGGTTACCCGCTTCTGCAGTAATGGTTGATAATCCTGTCGGTACCGCATGTGGTTTTAGAGTAAAGCTGAATAATGCTTGGTTGTTTTTTACACCTGGTGTGCCATTTGAATTAAAGCACATGATTACCGAGCAGTTTATTCCATTTATTACAGAAGAGTTTGGTATCCAACAAAAGTCTGCTTTAGAAAAACTACTGACTATCGGCCATGGCGAGTCATCATTAGCCGATACACTGTCAGAGATCACTTTACCAGCAGGGATAGAGTTAGGCTATCGCTCTTCAATGCCACATATTGAAATTAAGATATTCGCACGTGGTGATAAAGCTATACGTCAATTACCAGATGTAACCAAGCAGGTTAAAGCCTTATTGGGCTGTGCGGTTGTTGCTGAGAATCGAGCAACATTGTCAGAAGAGATCCATCATCGTTTATACCAGTCCGGTTTAAGTCTTAGTGTGGCAGAGTCTTGTACTGGTGGCATGATCACCAGTCAATTAATCGATTTTGCCGGAAGTTCATCATACTTGCATCATGGATTAGTGACTTACAGTAATGAGTCTAAAGTGAAAGTATTAGGCGTTAATCCACAGATTTTAGATGATCATGGTGCAGTGTCTATTCCTACCGTTGAAGCAATGGCACAAGGTGTGAGAGGGATCTTAGACAGTGATTTTGCGTTAGCCACTAGCGGTATTGCGGGCCCTGATGGAGGAACCGATGACAAACCTGTAGGGACAGTTGCAATAGCATTGGCAACTAAACACGGGGTATACAGCCAAATGGTGAAATTGCCAAAGCGGTCACGTCAGCTTGTGAGGAGCATGAGTACGGCAATCGCTTACGATATGCTTCGCCGCGCATTGCTTGAAGAAGCCGTTATTGTTGATTACCCGTCAATTCCTCGGTTCGCAAAGTAAATCTATATTGTCTAGCTTGTTTGCCCTGAGAGTAAGCAAGTTAGATTTAATAACGAGGTTTGCTGATACTTTAGATAAGTGATCTCACATGGGTATTTATATTTTTAGGTAAAAACCACTGGCAGCATGTTCACTTGGATAAACATATTTGCTTCATTCATTGTGCCAGTGGTCATCGTTTCTATGTTATTGCGGGGCTGTAGTGACAACATCATAAAGGTCAATTTGATGTTGCTTCATGCCATTTAGGTCCTGTTTAGGTGGTACTCTTAATAGGCTTATTTTCTTACTTACCTGGACAACTTCTAAATATGTTGCTTCATTTGGTGGCATCAATGTAGTTAAAATGGTTTGATTCAATGGGATATTTTTAAGTTTAATGTGCTTAAACATATCGCCAGTTTTTACCCCATGCAATGTACCAATATTAATGGTGATAAATTCATCATCTTTATCGATTACCTTGGCTTTTGTTGCCTCACAACTCAGCGTCTCATTAATGTCCTTGGCCGCCTTGAAGAGCGTATCAACAATGGTTTGTCCATATTCACTTCGCCAAAAAAGACTGTTAGATAAATCGACTTGGTTAAATGAATTGAAACTCCAACCCCCTTCTCCGTGATATTCATTCTCTAATACAATACTGTCGCTGATCCTATCGTACATGAAGACTTTCATCGTAAAATTACGTTTAGGTGATGTCGTGCTATTGAGTAATCCTGATTTGGTTTCATTAAATAATCCTATGTCGCGTAGATAACCAAACACTAGATATTGACTCTGATATTGGCTGCTTAGTGCATGCGATATACGATTAACGGACCGTAAATTGACTGTATCCATGCTGGAATTTGGTTTAAACACCATTTGAGGTATGAGTTCTTCGACGAACACATTGGGTTGATTGATGAGCTCATTTTTAAAACGTGATACGACATGAAAAGGGAGTGTATAAATATCACCTGCAGCCGCTTGTGCTGGTGTTAATAATGGAAATTGAGCAATAACCAGTTGTTTCTGATATTGATCTTTAGTGCAATTCAAACTCGTTTGTAGATTTACCTTAATATTAATCGTTAATGTGTCATTGGCGACAGATTCATTAAGAATTTTTATCTCACTAATTTGGTGTTCTGATTGAATATTACTGGTGCTTTTACTCAAGATCCCATCAGAAACCGTGGTTTCAATTTTAATATAACTGCTTGCTTGTAATGAAGCATTCTCAATGGCTTGTTGGATAACTTTCTTTCGTATGTCATTGTAATCTTTACCATCAATAGGTGATGATGCTTGTCCTGTGTACCATTGAGCATACAAGGTTGATGGCATGAGGCATATTACTATGAGTAATAGAATTTTTGTCATGTCTTTACCCAAATATGTTGAGTAGTTTGCTGATCAATGACGGGTCTTGATTGTCTTGTTGTTCACCTTTAGCGCTGACTTCGATGATTGAATTGCCCACCATATTTGAGTTAATTGAGTGGTCTGGTGCAATATCGGTTATTCTGATTTCACCTGAAAACCTAACGTACTCATCACCTTTATTGAGTTTGAGCCATTTTTCTCCAGCAACAATTAAATTCCCATTAGGCAGTTTTTCTCTAACCGAAACCGTAATGGTTCCAGATAAAGAGTTATTTTGATTACTCTCCGATGAGCTATCGAAGCTTTTTTCTTGCGTATAATCAGCACTTAGATTATCTGTATTAATGTTAATATTTCCCGCTGTAATTGAAGGCGATAAAGCAAACTCATTAGAGTTATCTCTCTGATAACTTACAGATTTTTTCGATGTCATTTCTTCATTTAATCTAATGAGGATCATGTCGCCGATTTCATAGCGATTATTATTTTGATAGATACTGTATATATTATTTGGGTTAAATAGTGATCCTGTTATTTGAGGGACTTGTTGAATATTATTATTTCGAACAGGACGGAATTGGGGATCTCCTTTAATCGCTTCCTCACTATTTTCTACTACATTCATAGTAGTATTTTCTTTTACGGGGCTTTTTATTTCAGCTACTTCTGTCGTTGAACAAGCGGAAATACAAGTTAGAAATAGTGGCAATATAATTATTTTAAATTTCATTATTATTATAAGTGAGATTATTGTGGCTTCATTTTATATTTAACTTTATCGTATTTCCTAAGAATTATTCGAATTCTTCTTTATTTTTACTTGGGTTTACCTGAGTTTACTCATATTTACATACATTTACTTTTATTTGATTATCATACATTATCAGTTGATTATTAGATGTTTTCTATATAGTTTTACAAAATTTATTTTATGAATTTGTATATTGTGATCTTGGTTGTAGAATCTATTTTTCTAATTGCTGTATTGGGCCGGTAAGTATAATTAATAGTCAGTATTATTCGGTTTGGTATACGTTTATTTGATAAGAGTGGTTGGTGTATTTTAATTCAATATCAGTTTTTAATCGTTATTTTGCTCTCAGGCGTTGACTGATTTATATGGTTTTTTAAAATGCGGTTCGCCTAATTTTGATGTGGGTTGTATATTAAGTTAGAACCATAAATCTAACAATTATATTAGTAAAATAATAACTTAAGTAGTCAGTTTTTAATAAGTTATTTTTTATTATAATGCTTAAGGTTAATACTCGATTTTTTATATTAGCCTTTTTACATATTATAGTGCATTAAATATACGCTGTTGCAGTGTTGTATTTATGATTTCTATTAGTTGAGATAATAAAATTGAGCTTAGTTAATAATTTAGATACGACAACAAGTAATGTCAATAATGTTATAAGTCAGTCGCAGCCGGCTGTTGACTCAAGTAATGAACAAAACAGTTTTGGGACAATACTTGAATCGTTATCATCTGGTGCAGATACCATCAGTACATCGTTAACATCACTCACTAATTTTGACATTCTTCCTATCGACAGTTTTCAGAGTAAACTATTACTTGAAACAGGGCTCAGTGATGCAAATCTTTTGTCATTAAATGTATCTGACGATATGATTTCTCAGATGCAACAAGAGTTATTATCTTCATTACAGACAAGTATGATAAAAAATACTGCTGTAATGTCACCATCTTCAACGACTGAGTCAGCAGAATCAAGCGAAGGCATTACCACAACACCATTGGTAGACGGGATTAGTGATTCAAGTGTTTTAGATGACATTTACACATTTACATTTGGCGAGGATGGATTAGATCAAAATGATTTTTTTGATTCTATTAATGTGTTAAATCATATTCCTATAGTGTCTGATATCTATCAAATTTCTACAGACACCGACATAAGTCCGGTATCGAAACTAGTGGGCAGTATGCTCTATTCTGGCGCAATTGGAGTGGGTGTTACAGCGGTTGAAATGGGGCTAAATTATTTAACGGGCTATAGCACCAAAGACATCGTTGCCGATACTGGATTACTTTTATCATTAACCGATGAGCAAGACGACAGTTAGCCTCCGCACCCATTAATACCTGCCTTAGAATAAGATGGAGGGCTGAGATTATCTGCTATTTTGTGCTGAGTTATATTTTAATAAAACTAAAATGAGCGATCGCTATCAATGATAAAATATCTAACCGTACTGTGCTTGCTTATTTCGGGATGCAACTTACTTCAAGGTGAGTCTAGTCAGTATCGTCCTAGTGTTTTCCCTGTGTTAACTGCGGTGGGTTATGCACCGATAGATCGTCAACCAGCAGAACTTCGCTCTGAGCAAATTTTAATGGCAATGGAGTCATCAAAGATTTTGGCTTACCGAGAGTTAGCTGAACAAGTATATGGCCTACAGCTTAATTCCAGCACAGCAGTTCGAGATTGGTCGATGAAAAGCAGTGATACAAAAATATTGGTTTCTGGGTTGATTAAAGGCGCCCGAGTCGTTAAAACGTACCCTGTGGATGGATTTTATGTCACCGAATTAGAGCTCGACTATAAGCTGGTTTGGGATTTATATGAGCAATCTGAAAGTCCACAGCAAAATAGCATTTTAGTCATCGAACCTGTACAGAATTTTTAGACATTACTGAGCAATAATAAAAAAAGCACCTTAAGGTGCTTTTTTTAATTGCTGCGATAAACGTTAAAACTTCACTACTAATTTACCTTTTTGCACTGCTATCTCTTTGGTCATTTTAGCCATTAATGCTTGGTTACTGTCTCGAGTGTCAAGTGTGTACACTGGTTGATTTTCGAGATAATTACGCAAAAAGCCCATTAATTGTGGCGTCGCTTGGCTGATGTAACGTTCAATATCAGCAGGTTCTGACTCAACCTTGACTAAGTTTAGCTGACGAAGATAAACACTTTTAGTATTACTGTCATACCAAGGCACTGCTTCAAATGTCGTTTTTAGTTTGGCGTGTATCGGGAGTAATGGGTTATTCACCGTGATGACTGTTGCTGCTGTCACCGCCATAGTATTTGGCTTGGCGCCCAATACTACCTGCATATCATTTAGTTTAAGCGAGACTCCAATTAACCTGTTGCCTTGTTTTACCTCAAAATGCATATCTTTATTAAGATATTGCTCTATTTCTGACTCGGTGATGCTGTACTGACTGGCACAGCCAGTCAGTAGTAATAACAAACCAAGTCTAAGGGTTTTAACCAAGGTTATCATCCAGTGTTTCTCATTCCTGCTGCTACGCCGGCAATGGTCAGCATAAGTGCTAGTTGAACATCGGCAGATGGCTCAACTTCTCTACGTGTACGGGCTAATAGCTCGGTTTGTAAGAAGTTAAGTGGGTCGATGTATGGGTTACGTAATTTAACAGACTCACGACTCCAAGGAGTGTGTGCCATTAACTCTGTAGCCTGAGTTAATGATAATACCGCATCAATTCCTAATTGCAGGCGCTGACGTAGTTTTTCACCTAAATGATGTAGCTCTGGTTTGACTAAACATAGTTCGTAATACGCGGCTAGATGAGGCTCTGCTTTGGTGTAGACCATTTCTAGCATTGAAATACGGGTTTCAAAAAATGGCCATTGCTGTTCCATTTCACGAAGTAGTTCAAGCTCACCTCGATCTGCAGCGGCTTGCAAGGCTTCGCCAGCACCAAGCCAAGCGGGTAACATTAAGCGGTTTTGCGACCAAGCAAAAATCCACGGAATAGCACGTAAACTTTCAATACCGCCATCGACCTTACGTTTTGCAGGGCGACTGCCAAGAGGCAATTTCCCGAGTTCTACTTCGGGAGTGGCTGTTCTGAAGTACTCAACAAAGTCAGGCTCTTCACGAACAATACTGCGATAAGACTTTACAGACTCTTCAGCAATGCGTTGCATACAATCACGCCATGATTTTTTGGGCTCTGGTGGCGGTAATAGAGTTGCTTCTAATACGGCTGAGGTATATAGCGCTAAACTCTGTACCGCTAATTTTGGCAAACCAAACTTAAAGCGGATCATTTCGCCTTGTTCGGTTACGCGGATACGACCATCAACCGAACCTGGTGGTTGCGATAAAATGGCTTTATGAGCTGGTCCGCCCCCACGGCCGATTGAACCACCACGGCCATGGAATAGCATCAATTTAACGTCGGCTTTTTTACACACTGCAACTAACTGCTCCTGAGCACGATATTGCGCCCAAGCCGCAGCCATTACACCAGCATCTTTAGCTGAGTCAGAGTAACCAATCATCACTTCTTGCATGCCTTTAGTGTAACCTCGATACCAATCAATATTCAGTAGTGAAGTCATGCAATCGGCGGCACCCTCTAAGTCCGCTAGGGTTTCAAATAACGGTACTACACGCATTGGGTTAGTGCAGCCAGCTTCTTTTAATAGTAATAATACGGTTAATACATCAGATGGTTTACTCGCCATAGAGATAACATACGACCCTAAAGCATTGGCGGGTTGTTGGGCGACTAAATTACAGGTTCTCACAACTTCTGCTACGTCATCACTTGGTTGCCAATGTGTTGGGATCAATGGGCGCTTATTGGTTAATTCTCGTAGTAAAAACGCCTGTTTTTCATTCTCGTCCCAATGATTGTAATCGCCCATCCCCAAATAACGGGTGAGTTCGGCTATTACGTCGCTGTGGCGAGTTGCATCTTGGCGAATATCTAGACGTAGCATGTGAATACCAAAACAAGCTAAACGACGTAAGATGTCGAGTAACAGCCCATTGGCGATCAACTTCATACCGCAATCGCACAAGCTTTTATAAAGTAGTTCAAGTGGCTCAAGTAAATCTGTTTTGTGCCAAATTAATTCGCGGGTATCAACGTCAGGTTTTTTACCTTCAAGACGAGCATTAAGGTAATCGATAGTGTTTCGTAATTGGCAACGTAATTTACGCAATACTTCGCGGTACGGTTCTTTGCTGTTGTCTGTTAATGCTGATAATTCAGCATTAGCTTGATCCATCGACAGTTCGCCAAGCAAAGTAACAATATCTTTTAAGTACAATCTTGCTGCAGCATGACGATTACGGTCTAACACTTCTTGGGTGACGGTTGACGTCACAAAAGGATTACCGTCGCGGTCACCGCCCATCCAGCTTGAAAATCTTACTGGAGAGACATCAATAGGCAATTGTTGACCAGTCTTTTGCTCAAGTTGATCATTGAGTTGACGTAAAAAATCAGGAATAGCCTGCCATAATGATGTTTCGATAGTGCTTAAACCCCAACGTGCTTCATCAACAGGGGTTGGGCGTTCGCTGCGGATCTCGTTGGTATGCCAAATTTGCGCTATAAGCTGACGAAGGCGCAGGGTACTTTGTTTACGCTCGCGATCAGTCAGTTGAGAATTTTCTTGCTCAGTTAAGCAATCTACTACCGCAGCGTATTTTTGAATTAACGTACGACGAGAAATTTCTGTTGGATGCGCGGTTAATACCAAATCAATGTCTAAGTTCTTTAAGCTCTTAATAACATCTTTTTTATCTAAATCGGTATCAAGCATGCGTCCAAGAAGTTGTTCTACTGGGTCGGGCACACAAACTAATTCATCGCAATTGCGGCTAATGGTGTGAAATTGTTCTGCAATGTTAGCTAAATTCAAAAATTGGTTGAAAGCTTTAGCGAAGGGAACCAGTTGTTCATCGGGTAAGGAAGTTAATAACGCTAACATTTGCTCTCGAGACGCTTCGTCACCTTGACGAGATTTTTTCGCTAAAATACGAATTTGTTCTACTTTTTCTAAAAATGCATCACCTAAATGATTCTGCATTGTCTCGCCTAATATCTGGCCTAAATGCCCCACATTTGATCGAAGTGACGCATACATATCTGCCGTTTGCTCTGTCATACCTACTCCCGAAAAAAGAACGATTTTGCCTATAGCTTACTTATAACAATACTCAGCGTATTAATATTGGTCAATACACGAACTGACTGTTTGGTAATTTTATTTCGTAAAAATGTTACATTCATGTAATGACATAAAACCTAAATCAACAATCACTTAATACAAGCGTGATAAATCATTTTCTTAATTAAATCGACCGTTGGTGTTAAGTACTCTAAGCCAATAAATTCGTCTGGCTGGTGGGCTTGATTAATGCTTCCTGGGCCGAGAACCAGAGTTTGGCAACCTAGCTTGTTTATATAAGGTGCTTCAGTCGAATAATTCACCACTTCGGCTTCGTTACCAGACAGCTCTGCCACTAATTTAGTCCATGGATTATCTGCTTTTCCAGCAAATGATTCAGCCCCCGGATACAAGGTGCTGACACTTATACTACCAGGATACTCCTTACTGATATCAGATAAGTAGTGCAGTACCATTAATTCGAGTTCAGCTAACTCCATACCGGGCAATGGGCGAATATCTAAGTGCAAATCGCAGCAACCACAAATACGGTTAGCAGCATCACCACCATGAATATGGCCAAAATTCATGGTGGGGTAAGGCACTGTAAATGCATCTTCGCGGTAATTTTCACTTAAATGCTGCTTAAGTTTCATTAATTGACTAATCACTTTATGCATAATCTCAATCGCATTTAAGCCGCGGGCAGGATCAGATGAATGACCGCTACGACCAATGACATGGATCCCTTGAGCTATTTGTCCTTTATGCATGTATACCGGCTTTAAGCTGGTGGGTTCACCTATAACGGCAAAGTCAGGGGCGACAACCTTTGAATCCGCAAATGCTTTGGCGCCACTCATGGTCGTTTCTTCATCAGCACTAGCAAAAATAGTCAGTGGACGCTTAAATTGATCTAGCGGCATGTCTTTTAATGCTTCAAGTACTAAAGCAAAAAAACCTTTCATGTCACACGTTCCTAATCCATACCAACGATTGTTTTTTTCTACCATCTCAAATGGGCTTTGGCTCCATAGTCCTTCATCAAAAGGTACGGTATCGGTGTGACCGGCAAGCAACAATCCACCACTGCCTGAGCCAATTCTAGCTATGAGATTCTGTTTATTACGCGAATCGGCAACCGTGGGAGTTTCGCACTCAAAACCAAGTTCACTGAACCAATTTTGCAACAAGTTAATAACTGCATGGTTACTCATATCATGTTCAGCTTCGAGTGCGCTGATTGATGGCGCTGCAATCAGCTGTGTAAAACAACTTTTTAGATCTGGTAGTGTGCTCATGGGTTACCTTAAAAAATAATGTGTAAAATACTTATTCACATATATTGCATAATTAATATCTTGTGGTAGTCTAGCAAACAGCATTAACCGACACCATAAATAGAACGTTAGAAATGAAAATAAATATGTGCTTTCACACTGCTAAAACCACTATATCAATAATCAACGCGAACTTCCTGCGACGATAGTTAAATATTAGGCGGCTCCCGTCTAAATAGGCTATGCTGACACTTTCTCTCAATCATTATCAAAAAGAAACCAAACTTATGAAAAGCATCGCAATTATTGGCGCTAGTGGTTATACCGGCGCACAAATTACCTCGTTGATTAATGCCGACAGTAACTTCAGTGTACAAGGGTTGTATGTGTCGGAAAACAGTTTGGATAAAGGCCGTAAATTAGCCGATTTATATCCTACTTATAGCCATATGGCTTATACGCTATCGCCGTTATCGGATGAAGCAAAAAAGCAGATTGTTGCCGAAGCCGATGCAGTGATTTTAGCGACTGAGCATTCAGTAAGCTTAGAGCTTGCGGCATGGTTTTATCAACAAGGGCTAGCAGTGTTTGATTTAAGCGGAGCTTATCGTTTTGCCGATGTTGCTCAGTACCCTAAATGGTATGGCTTTGAACATACTCATCCTGAAGTGTTAGCTGAAGCGGTATATGGGTTAGCAGAATGGAATCGCGAAAAAATTAAACAAACCAGAATGATTGCCGTAGCAGGTTGCTACCCAACGGCGTCTTTATTGGCATTAAAACCACTTAAGCCGTTTTTAACGTCTATGTATCCGGTGATCAATGCCGTTAGTGGCGTCACTGGTGCGGGACGTAAAGCACAATTACACACTAATTTTTGCGAAGTCAGCCTAACACCATACGGTGTATTAGGTCACAGACATCAACCTGAAATTGCGACTCATTTGGGTCAAGAAGTCATTTTTACGCCACATCTAGGCAATTTTAAGCGTGGCATTTTGGCGACTATTACCGTACAGCTGAAACCGGGTACTACTGAAGCTGACATAGAAAAAGCCTATAGCGTATATGACAAAGAACCAATCGTGACGGTTAAACATAATATGTTCCCAAAAGTAGATGATGTTGTGCACACACCTAATTGTCATATAGGTTGGAAGTACGATGCTAATAGTGGTTATTTAGTGGTCGCTAGTGCGATTGATAATTTAATGAAAGGTGCTGCTAGCCAAGGGCTACAGTGCATGAAAATCCATTTCGGTGTGTAATCGAGTTGCATTAGCAAAGGAATAACAATAATGGCTACAAAATCAGTATTAGTGTTAAAAGTCGGTGGTGCATTACTTCAATGCGAAATGGGTATGGCACGTTTGATGACTGCTGCAGCAGAAATGCTTGCTGCGGGTCAACAAGTGATATTAGTGCATGGTGGCGGTTGTTTGGTTGATGAACAATTAACGGCTAATGGCAAAGAAACGGTTAAATTAGACGGTTTACGTGTTACGCCAGAAGATCAAATTCCTATTATTGTGGGTGCATTAGCTGGTACTTCGAACAAAATTTTACAAGCCGCGGCAGCCAAAGCCGGCATTATTAGTGTGGGCATGAGTTTAGGCGATGGCAACACCGTAACAGCTAAAATTAAAAATGAGCGTTTAGGGTTAGTGGGCGAAGTTGAACCAAAAGACGCCACCTATTTAAACTTTATTTTAAGCCAAGGTTGGATGCCAATTTGCAGTTCAATTGCTATTTCTAGCCAAGGTGAAATGTTAAACGTTAATGCAGACCAAGCAGCTACAGCCTTGGCCAAATTAGTCAACGGTACGCTAGTGCTGTTGTCCGATGTGTCCGGTGTGTTAGATGGCAAAGGCCAGCTAATTAGTAGCTTAAACAAAAGTGAAATCGAATACTTAGTCGCCCAAGGGGTGATAGAGAAAGGCATGAAAGTTAAAGTTGAAGCCGCTTTAGAAGTTGCTCAATGGATGGGAAAACCTGTGCAAGTTGCTTCGTGGCGCGATGCCGAACAGTTAAAAACATTAGTAAAAGGTGGGTCCGTCGGGACTCAAATACAACCTTAATGGAGTAGTAGAATATGCAGCACCTATTGTCGATAAAAGAGTTAACTCAATCTCAGCTTTTAGCCATTATTGATCTGGCTAAAAAAATTAAGAATAACCCTGCTGAGTACCGTCGTGCCTTAGATGGAAAAAGCGTTGTGATGCTATTTGAAAAGCCATCACTGCGCACCCGAGTCAGCTTTGACATTGGCATTAACAAATTAGGTGGTCACTGCTTATACTTAGACCAACAAAATGGTGCGTTGGGACAACGTGAAACAGTGGCTGATTTTGCGACAAACATTTCATGTTGGGCCGATGCCATTGTTGCCAGAACATATTCACACACAACCATCGAAAAATTAGCTCAACATGGCAGCGTACCGGTCATTAATGCTTTATCTGATTTGTATCATCCATGCCAAGCGTTAGCTGACTTTTTAACACTATCAGAGCAGTTTGATGATGTCAGCAAAGCCAAATTAGCTTATGTTGGTGATGGTAATAATGTCACACATTCATTAATTTATGGCGCTGCGATTTTAGGCATGACCATGACAGTGATTTGCCCAGAAGGCGCATTCCCTGATGCACTTATCGTGACTGAAGCACAAGCGTTAGCAAAGCAAAATGGTGGCAAGTTAACCCTAAGTGCAGACATTAATGCCATTGAAGGCCATGATGCTATTTACACCGACACCTGGATTTCCATGGGTGATGAAACACCGCTTGCCGATATTAAAGCCCGTTTTGCACCGTACCAAGTTAATAGCGATCTAATGGCTCAAGCTGGCGCTAAATTCTTTATGCATTGTTTGCCAGCACATCGTGGTGTAGAAGTGACTGATGAAGTTATGGATGGCGAAGGATCATTGATTTTACATCAAGCAGAAAATCGTATGCATGCGCAAAATGCAGTATTAGTAACCTTATTAAGTTAGTCAAAAGATTAAGACAATAGTGCCGTTGGCATTATTAACATTGACCATATACGTAATTGATTCTAGGAAATAAACATGTCTAATGCAGTGAAAAAAACCGGCGTTAAAAAAGTGGTATTGGCATATTCGGGTGGTTTAGACACCTCAGCTATTATCCCGTGGCTAAAAGAAACCTATGACGACTGCGAAATCGTCGCATTTTGTGCCGATGTAGGTCAGGGCGAAGAAGAGCTCGTTGGCCTAACTGAAAAGGCATTAGCTTCAGGTGCAAGCGAATGTCATATCGTAGACCTTAAAGAAGAGTTTGTTGCCGATTACATCTATCCAACTATCGCAACAGGTGCAATTTATGAAGGTACTTACTTATTAGGTACTTCAATGGCGCGCCCTATTATTGCTAAAGCGCAAGTAGAAGTGGCCCGTAAAGTGGGCGCCGATGCGGTTTGTCATGGTTGTACCGGTAAAGGTAACGACCAGGTACGTTTTGAAGGTTGTTTTGCTGCATTAGCGCCAGACTTAAAAGTGATTGCACCTTGGCGTGAATGGGAAATGCGTAGCCGTGAAGACTTACTCGATTACCTTGCTGAGCGTAATATCAAAACCAGCGCATCAGCGACCAAAATTTATAGTCGCGATGCCAATGCATGGCACATTTCCCATGAAGGCGGCGAATTAGAAGATCCGTGGAACGAACCATCAAAAGGCGTGTGGACACTTACTGTCGCGCCAGAAGACGCACCAAACGAACCAGAATATGTGTCATTAGCAATTAAAAATGGCCGTGTTACTCATGTAAATGAGGAAGCATTATCACCATACGCTGCATTAATGAAGTTAAATGATATCGCCGGTAAGCACGGCGTAGGTCGTATCGACATTACTGAAAACCGTTTAGTGGGCATGAAGTCTCGTGGCTGTTATGAAACACCTGGCGGCACCGTCATGTTTGCTGGTCTGCGTGCTATTGAAGAATTGGTTTTAGATAAAACCAGCCGTACTTGGCGTGAACAAATTGCAGGCCAAATGTCGCATCTAGTATACGACGGTCGTTGGTTTACACCGTTATGTAAATCACTTATCGCCGCATCTGAATCATTAGCTGAATCAGTTAATGGTGATGTCGTGATTAAGCTGTATAAAGGCCAAGCGACAGCCGTTAAAAAGCGTTCGCCAAATAGCTTGTATTCAGAATCTTTCGCTACCTTCGGTGAAGATGACGTATACGATCAAAAACATGCAGAAGGCTTTATCCGTTTGTACTCTTTGGCTAGCCGTATTCGCGCGCTAAATACTAAATAGTTTCAACGGCAACGATAAAAGGCGCTGCAAAGCGCCTTTTTTATAATGACTTTTAGCAAGGTAAAGAGTCATTATAAGAAAGTGAATATCACCTAACCTGAGTTCAGGTTACTTAATCGATTATTAAACACCCAGTTCTTAAAACAGTTTTCAAAACAGAGGATACCGACATGGCGTTATGGGGCGGAAGATTTCAGGGCGAAACCAGTGCACTTTTTAAGTTATTTAATGACTCACTGCCGGTTGATTATCGCTTATTTGAACAAGACGTTGTCGGTTCAATCGCATGGGCAGACGCCATTGCCAGCGTCGGTATTATTACTGCGCAAGAATGTACTGATTTAAAAGCAGCGTTAAATGAATTGCTGGTGGAGGTGGGTAATGATCCACAAGCCATTATCAGTAATGGCGCAGAAGATATTCACAGCTTTGTTGAACAAAAGCTGATTGCCAAAGTGGGCGATTTAGGTAAAAAACTCCACACGGGCCGTTCACGTAATGACCAAGTTGCGACAGATTTAAAACTGTGGTGCAAAAAAGAAGGCGCGGCATTACTTGCTCGTTTAGGCACATTGCATGCTGAGTTAGTAGCCCTTGCTGAGCGTGAAGTCGATGCGGTTATGCCGGGTTACACCCATTTACAGCGCGCTCAGCCGGTTACTTTTGGTCACTGGGCATTAGCGTATGTGGAAATGTATGAGCGTGACATTAGCCGTCTGCAAGATGCATTAAGCCGCGCCGATTCATGTCCGCTAGGTTCTGGTGCATTAGCCGGAACCGCTTACCCAATTAATCGCCACGCATTAGCGTCAGCATTACACTTTGCCCGTCCAACATTAAACAGCTTAGACAGCGTGTCAGACCGCGATCACGTAGTTGAATTATGCAGTGCAGCGTCAATCAGCATGATGCATCTAAGCCGTATGGCAGAAGACTTAATTTTCTTCAACTCTGGTGAAGCTAACTTTATCTCACTAGCCGATGAAGTCACTTCTGGCTCATCACTGATGCCACAAAAGAAAAACCCAGATGCGTTAGAGCTTATTCGTGGTAAAACCGGCCGTGTTTATGGCAGCTTAATGGGGATTTTAACCACAATGAAAGCCTTGCCATTGGCTTACAACAAAGACATGCAAGAAGATAAAGAAGGCTTATTTGACGTGGTCGACAGCTGGGCTATTTGCTTAGATATGGCGGCACTAGTATTGTCTGGCTTAAAAGTAAATCGTCCACAAGCCTTGGTAGCCGCTCAACAAGGTTATGCTAATGCAACCGAATTAGCTGATTATCTTGTCGCTAAAGGCATGCCGTTCCGTGAAGCGCATCATGTGGTGGGCGAAGTGGTGGTATTTGCCATTGACCAGCAAAAGCCAATTGAAGACTTAACCGTAGCTGAGTTACAACAGTTTGCTAAAGTGATTAGTGATGATGTTTATCCTAATTTAACTATTAAAGCCTGTTTAGAGAAACGTGATGTATTAGGTGGTACCGCCATCAATCAAGTGCAAGCTGTTATCGCGGCTAAAAAATCATAATTAACCTTAGCTTGGGTTAAGAAATGAGATAATAATTGACGTTAAGTACATATTTGTACAATTAAGCGTTGAATGAATGCCTATAAAAGCCCTGTCGATATTAGTCGATGGGGCTTTTGTGTTTAATCCACTCAGACCGATTATGCATAGCGTTTATGTTATTAGTGTTAATAACCTCTAAGGTTGCCGCATGATTTTTCTGAATGTCATCTCAAATACTTTCGCCATATATTGTTGTGTAAAGGCTGTTTAAATAAGTTTTTATTCAATATTGGAGTAAAAGCTTAAAACATACGTGTTAATTCCTCCTTTTCGGCTTATACCCGCATGAGTGACTGCCTGTAAACATATCCCATGTTCCTTATCACAGACCGTTCAACTTGATTCAAACACCAAGGCTATTTGTGGCCTGTAAAGCCGAGTTTTTAAGGGTTGCATTGTTTTTTTTCTGCTCTATCTTGAAGCTGGAGTTGTAACAAAATAGATCAATTCGGCAACAAAAAACAAAAAACACAACCGCGGGCGCGAGCCGATGTAGCGAATAAATATGAGGGCAACCCATGAATAAAATAATGTTATTACTGTTAGCAGGGCTATTTAGTGGCGCAACACAGGCTGCCGTTGGCGGCTATCCGGTGGTATTAGTGCACGGCTTTCAACCTGATAATTTACAAAGCAAACCAACTGGGGAGATGGTGAGCGAAAATGGTGCTGAATATTGGGCACAGTATTGGCTTGACCGTGCAGACGAGCGGATTGATTGGCCGTCGCAAGAACGAATTGCGAGCAATATTACTAGCGAATATGTGTGGCCTAAGCTACAGCAATTGTCACGTGCAGGAACATGTGACAGCGGTTGTGTGTTCGTGACCCATTCCACCGGCGATTTAGTGATGCGTTATATTATCGATAATCAAGCATTATGGTTACAAAATGCCGGTTTAACACCGCTTAATATTGTGACCACATTCGACTTTTCTGGCGCGGGTGGTGGGGTCGAATTGGCTGATTTAGCGGTTAATGTTGCCAGTGGTACAGGTTTAATTAATAGCACATTAAAATTAGCAGTATCTTTATGGTTAGGTGAACTGCCGTCGTCATCCAATATTGGGGTGTTGAATGACTTACGAGTGAATACTGCACGCCAATTGGCAGCACTTCCCGACAGCCGCGTTCCGCGTTTACGTTTTGCAGGTGCCGGATCTGACTTTCTCGGTGTGACGGGGGCATTTTTACCCGGCGAAGATGATGGCGTTGTTGCCAGTCATTCTAGTTGTGGTGCTGCGACCGTTGGCAATTACAACAGTTGTTCGCGCAGTGTTAAATTTGATGGCAAGCTCACCTCGACTAATGGCCCGAGCGGATTTATGCCTTATCACTACCCAATGTTGATGAGTGAAGGCTATAGCCATGGCGACACCATTTTAAATAGCGCCAAAGATGAGGTGACATCTGCCAATAGTAGTGCCAGTTATCTCAATGGCGATGACTTACAATTTACTACTTATGATGAAAAACGTGGCTGGTGGATATTTAGTTCACGTTATAGAGTGGTTAATAATTCAAATAAAACCAGTATGTCAGCACTTGTGTATCAAGCAGCTAACTAAGCGTATATGAAATATAAAAAAACCATTATAACGATAACCCTAATTACTACGGCTGTAGGATTTTGGGTTTACACTTCTGAGTCGGCACTTCAGCCGCCTCAGAGTGCGGCTGTTATCGAGCAGGAAGATACTGTGCCGACCAAGCCTAACGTGGTAAAACACAGGCAAGCTAAAACGATGACCGAGGTTGAAAAGCTTCCACAATCGATCAGTGACAGTTTTCAGTTCATGGCAGAGGCTTATGCTAGCGAACTTGAGTTGCCGTCTTACTCAATGCCATTATCGGTTAATGATATGCATTTACTTAACCCAAATGCTTATATTCCTCAACCGGTGCAGCTTCAAGATGGAGCCAATGCCAGTATTGTGTTGCCCAAGTATCGTTTTAGTTTCCCTGAACCTGTGGTCATTAATCTTGTGGTTAATGGCTTAGTTGTTACTGGGGCAAGTGCTGCGTTACACAGTGAACTTGCTGGTGGGTCTGATGCATTAATTAGCGAAGCCATGCTAGGCAATAATGGCAAATGGACTATAAAACTCAATGCTGAAGAGGATTGGAATGGTCCAATGGAGGTCAGTGTTACCTTTAGTGCTAAGGGTAAAAAACAAACCTTAAAAACAGGCATAGAATATAGCCACCCTACGGCAATCATAACCGGAGTCGGGGATATACGCGCAGCAGGCAGTGATATGTTAATCCCGGTTAAATTGGACGTTGAGCAAGCCGGTTATTATCGGTTACGTGCCAATCTATATACAGCAGATAAGCAGCCGATTGCACTGCTAACAGGTTCAGACAAGTTGACGGAAGGCTCTGTAGAGCTGGACCTTAAAGCCTATAAAGGGGTGTTAGCACAATATAAAGGTCCTTATGTTCTGAGTACATTTGTATTGGAGCGCCGTCCAGCAGTACCCGGTGAGTTAACTCAGTACGGCCACAGTGAGGAACCTGCCTACGAGTTAGGTGACTTTGCTGTTGAGTCGTTATCTGATGAGCCATGGCAACCCGATGAACAAGAAATGCAGCGACTTGAGTTTTTGCAAGAAATGGCAGGAGACTAGGGTTTAACCATTGTTGCTTACATTATCTAAAGCCCGCGTTAACCAATAACGAGGGCTTTTTTATGCGTGAATAACTTCAAAATAGCTATGTTTACAGCATTAATTCGTGCAAATAAGTAATAGAGGTAATGACTATAAATAGATAATCCGCTTGGTTTCTTAATTGTTTCAACAGTTTCAATGTGTTTTTTGTAATCAGTTCTATACTGAAATTGGTTTCACTATTTATTTAAGACAATGCACTTTGATAACGATAATTCGAAATTTGGAGGAGATATGTTTTTAGATTATTTTGCGTTAGGGATTATTTTTTTTGTAGTGATATTTATTTTTTATGGAATTATTGCGATTCATGATATCCCTTACGAGATCGCTAAAAAACGCAATCATCCACAGCAAGATGCGTTGCATATTGCTGGCTGGGTAAGCTTATTTACCTTGCATGCTATTTGGCCATTTTTATGGATTTGGGCCACGTTATACCGCGAAGATAGAGGTTGGGGGTTTAGTGATTCGAGAAAGCGAGAATTAATACTCGAAGGTGAAGTTAAAGAGCTAATGAATGACGTCGCATTGTTAACGGATCGTTTATCGCTATTAGAGCAAGGTTCTGCCGTCACAGCTCCTCCCGTTTCAGATGAACACTCACAAGAGGTATAGACATGGACTTACTACTCATACTGACTTATACCGCATTTTGTATTGCAGTTTTTAAAGTATTTAAAATTCCGTTAACCAAATGGACTGTGCCTACGGCCATTCTTGGCGGAATTGTATTAATTGGTACTTTATTAATTTTAATGAATTATAACCATCCCTATTCGAGATTTGCTCGCGAGTATTTTGTCACCATTCCAATAGTGCCCGCAGTTAAAGGATTGGTGATAGAAGTCAATGTTAAGCCGAACACACCAGTGAAAGAAGGTGAGGTGTTATTTAAAATTGACCCTACACCGTACCTTTCAATAGTTAAGCAAAAACAAGCGGCTCTAAAAGAAGCTGAGCTGCAAGTACCACAACTGGAAGCTGCTTTTCAAATAGCTGCTGCTAAAGTTGAACAAGCAACAGCAGATAAAGATCGTACTGAATCAGTCTATCGTCGCTATGAAGACGGTCGCAAAAAAGCAGGGCGTAATTCACCGTTTACTGAGCTTGAACTCGACAATCGTCGCCAGTTATATATAGCTTCATCTGCGCAACTTGATGCAGCTTTAGCAGAGGGACTGCGGACTCGTTTGGCATATGAGTCAAATATTGACGGTGTTAATACGAAAGTGGCAGGTCTACAAGCTGAACTCGCCAAGGCTGAGTATGACTTACAGCAAACCGTTGTCAGAGCCCCAGCCGATGGTGTAGTGACTCAGTTAGCACTACGAAAAGGCGCTATGGCTGTGCCTTTTCCTTTACGCCCCGCGCTGACGTTTATTCCTGATGAGACAAGATATTTTGCTGGCGCTTTTTGGCAAAACTCATTGTTACGCCTTAAAGAAGGTGATGAAGCTGAAGTGATAGTTGATGCCATGCCTGGGCAAGTGTTTAAAGGTAAAGTTGCCAAAGTCCTACCCGCAATGGCAGAAGGTGAGATCCAGTTTAGTGGTAATTTACAGTCATCAAATATGTTGTTTCAACGCGGTCGAGTGTTGGTGTTGATTGAGCTCGAAGATGATGTAATCAGACAATCGTTACCCGCTGGTGTTGCAGGACAAGTAGCAATTTATACCGATCATTTTAGCCATGTCGCGGTAATGCGAAAGGTATTATTAAGAATGCAGGGCTGGTTAAATTACTTGTTTGCTGAAGGACATTAACCTTAGTGTCTGAGGCATGCGTGGCGGATTGCCATAGTTAAGTCATAGTGTGGGGTTATTCACCTTGCGCTAGTTGTACTTGGTTACGCCCGCCACGTTTGGCGCAATACATGGCCTTGTCTGCTCGGCTAAAAAGATCTTGTATTACGTTGTCTCCGGCACTTAATGAACTTACGCCTATAGACACTGTAACGTTAATGTTTTTATTTGTTTGAGTGGTATGAAATGAGTATTTGGCAATATGATCTCGAACACGCTCAGCAATGATCATTGCACCTTCATCGTCGGTCATCGGTAAGATGATGGTAAACTCCTCACCACCTATTCTGTATAAAGAATCCGATTGTCGCAGTAAATCAGTGCATATTTGGGAAAATTGTTTGAGTATGCTATCTCCGCCATCATGACCAAAATTGTCATTAATCACTTTAAAGTAATCTATGTCGATAACCAATAATGATAACGGCTGGTCAAACCTTATGGCTCTGGCACATTCTTGTTTTGCCAGCTGGTTATATGAGCGACGATTATGCACGCCTGTTAATTGGTCCGTATTAACTAAACTTTCAATATGCTGATGAGCATTTTCTAATGATTTTTGGGCTTGCTTTAACAGCGTGATGTCGACACCCATAATGATAATGTTACCGCTATCTAAATTAATCCGAGTCATTTTAAACCAGCGGCCGTCTAATAAATCGGTTTCATATTGGTTGAGAGCTTTTTCTGTATGCAGTTTATGAAGATTATCAAGCCATTGTTCAAAGTCGTTGGTATTAATCACTACACCTTGCTTGGCTTCCCAAGCGTGACGCAATAAGTCGCTCGACTTCTTACCTATGGCTTGTTCTTTGGTGACGCCAAAAATACTAGCATAATGCTGATTACAATAGATAACTTCTTTATCACTATTGATTACACCTAAACAATTTGGAGTGACTTCTATACCTTCTAGCAGTATGGATTCTAAATTGACAGGTGGACGGTGTGGCATAGGATACTCAACAATGTGACAATACTTGGGCGTAATTATAAGGGAAAAACATTACTTTTTGGTAATAAACTAACCAGTGCGATTGCTCTGTTGCTGAAGGAATAAAGCTTGGCTACTGTTTTTATTGACGTTTTTAAAATCGAGTAGGAAGAAATAAAATTATTTATTTCTCAGTCTAAGGAATGACAGCGACCAAGTGTAGCAGACATAAAAAAGCCCAGTCATTATCACTAAGACTGAGCTGTAAAAGCAGATAAATTACGCTTTAGTTAACGCGCTTTTTACGTCGCTAGGCTTCATCGGAATTTTACGTAAACGTACACCGACTGCATTGTAGATTGCATTAGCAATAGCTGGAGCAACAGGGGTTACTGCCGGTTCACCTAAGCCAGATGGTGGCATTTTACTTGGGATAAACTCGATTTTAACGTCTGGAGTTTGGCCTAAGCGCAGTGGGGTATAGGTATCGAAGTTTGAGTCTTTATACTGACCATTAAGCAGTTCAGTACCTTCATACAAGGCCATCGATAATCCCCACAATGCCGCACCCTGACATTGGGCTTCAGCACCATTAGGGTCAACAATAATACCGGCATCGATGGCAATATAGAGCTTTTGCACATTGACAATACCGTTGCTTTTGTCGACATGAACTTGTACTGCACACGATACCCATGTTGGCATGTCACGTTCTTGACCAAAGGTTGATGCAATGCCAAGCGCTGTGTCTTTGGCTTGCGGAGTGCCCCAGCCAATCATCTCAGCAGCTTTTTTCAATACTGCGGCTTGGCGAGCCGCGCCACCTTCAGCAACGGGTGTGCTACCAGCATTTCGGCCTTCGGCAATAAGCATGTCTAGGCGGAACTGCAATGGATCTTTACCCGCGTGATGGGCAGCTTCATCCATAAAGCTTTCAACTGCCCAACTTGTCCAACCCGGTCCAACAGAACGCAACCAACCTGGTCTGAATGTCGCAATAGCCAGATCATTCGATACCGCGCGTACTTTTTGAGCACCAACAGTGTACCAATGGTCTGCTCCGGCAATCGAGAACGGATCATACGGTTCGCCATTGGTGCCTTTAGGCATAAACCCTGGCGCTAATACTTGAGTTGGCCAACCTGCAGTGGCGTGATGTTCCATTGCGGTAACCGCTTTTTTATCATCAAATGCCATTTTTAACTGTTGAACAGATGCAGAACGCGCACTGTCAAATAGCATGTCTTGTGGACGTATCATCACCATTTTAACCGGTTTACCGCCTAAGGCTTTAGAGGTCAACGCAGCAGGAATGGTATAGTCGCCGTTAAGTCTGCGGCCAAAACCACCACCTAACATGTAGGTACGAATAACAATGTTCGCTTCTTCTTCACCTAATGCCGCGGCTAATACGGGAAGGGTTAGTGATTGCCACTGGCAACCTGAATGCACTTCCCAAATGCCGTCTTGGTTTTTAAATACCAAAGCATTAAGCGGTTCCATTTGCGCATGGAGTACTGTGCTGGTGATATATTCTTCAGCAATGGTACTTTTCGCACTCGCAAATACAGGCCCAGTGTCAGAATTGCCTGTGTCTAAAATACTGCCTTTGGTTTGGTCGCTAAGTAATTTTTTACCATGAGCAATAATGTCTGCTTCAGACACGTTGGCCGTTTCACCTGCGTCCCATGTCACTTTCACGAGCTTAGAGGCTTTTTGGGCCGCATTAAAGCTGCTGGCGATAACCATTAGCCAACCTGGCACACTGCCACTGGCATCATCTAGTACGATAGTTTGTTGATAACCCTTAACTGCTTTTGCTGCAGAGTCATCAAACTTAACCACTTTAGATCCATAACGTGTCGGCGGTAAAATAGGGTTGGCGTACACCATGCCATCAACTTTAGCGTCGATACCAAATATGGTTTTACCGTTGGTCTTGTTGGCGATATCAAGAGACGTCACCTGTTGGCCAACCAGTTTAAGATCGGCATTCGGTTTCAACGGCAGGGTTTTAAGTTCTTCTTCAGTAAATTGACGTGTTAAGCCCATGGTGACTAATTCACCGTAAGACAGCTCGCCTTTACTTGAAATAATTTTACCGTTACTGGCTGTACAGTCTTTTGCTGCAATACCCCATTTTTTAGCGGCAGCTTCAATTAAGGCTGTACGGCCCGCGGCTCCTGCTTGACGATACACTGGCCAGCTTTGTGAAATAGACCAACTACCACCTGTAACCATGTAACCCCAGCGAGGATCGGTGTCAACATGGATTATTTCGACATCATCCCATGAGGCTTCGAGCTCATCAGCAAGAATACGCGCAATAGCAGTACCAACATGTTGACCCATTTCTGAGCGCATAATGTTGACTTTAATTTTGCCGGCAGTATCGATTGAGTACCATAAAGAAGGTTCGTAAATGTCGCCTTCGCTTGGGAGTACTTTACCGTCTGGGCTGGCAGGATCCATCGCTGCCATCAAGTGGCGAGGGAAACCAAAGCTGACACCTACCGCTGTCATAGCAATTAAAAAACCACGGCGGGTTATACCAGCCGATCCACGTTTAGGCATTCTGCTCATCGTTGCTCTCCTTAATTGCGTTTGCGGCTTCATGAATGGCACCACGAATACGAACGTAGGTCATACAACGACATAAGTTTCCGCCCATCACAGCATCAATGTCTTTGTCTGAAGGTTCAGGAATATCTTTTAGTAGTGCTGCAGCTTGCATAATTTGGCCTGACTGGCAGTAACCACACTGTGGTACCTGGAGCTTTTGCCAAGAAACTTGTAATGGATGATCGCCCGTTTCAGAAAGCCCTTCAATCGTAGTTATTTCGGCTCCTTCAACTGACGATACTGGCGTAATACATGAGCGTGTAGCACGCCCGCCAACATGAACGGTACAAGCACCACAAGTACCAATACCGCAACCAAATTTGGTGCCGGTCATGTTGAGTTCGTCACGAATTACCCACAGTAGAGGGGTATCACTCTCTACATCGGCAGTCATCGGTTTGCCGTTTAAAATAAATTTTGCCATTGTCACTTCTCCAGTGAATTAGTGCTCAAATCGGGGTTGATTGCGGATCTCGCCCACTTGTTGTTGTAATTTCGGCCAGGTGTTTTCCCCAGCTGCTTGACGTAAATAAGCTGCTATAGCAGTAATGTCTTCATCGCTAAGTGCATCACGGAATCCTGGCATTACCACACCGCTAATTCCTTGATCGCTCCGGACACCATCCAGTATTACGTTAATCAAGTTAGTTGGTTTATCAAGATGGGTCGCTGAACCGATAGTAATTAATGGTCGGCCTTTAACTAATTGGTCGCTGCTGTAGTGGCATGCTTGGCAAGCTGTAGCATATAAACGTGCACCTTCATCAAGCCGTAGATCTGGCTGTTGATGTTGTGCCGTTATCGCAGCTTGTAAAGTGCTACTCGAGTCTGGCTCATCGGTATTATTGGTGCGGGCAAGGCTGGCAAAATAACCACTAATAGCTTGTAGATCGCTGTCTGGTAGAGCTGACAGGCCTTTGTGCATAACTGGCGCCATTGGACCTGCTGCACTACCATGATATGGAGAATTACCCGTGGTGAGGTATTCATAAAAATCTTGTGAACGCCAAGGAATTGGTGAAGTGCTAGTAGAGGTTAACGATGGTGCAATCCATCCATCGATGGCAGCACCTTGGTACATTTGTGCGTACTTTTCACCCCCTAAAGCATTACGTGGAGTATGACAGGCACCACAGTGAGCAATACCTTCAGCTAAGTAAGCACCTCTATTCCATTCAGCAGATTGCTCGTTGTTGACCTCAAAAGGTTGGGTGTCAGCAAATAGCAGTTTCCAGCCGGCTTGAAACCAGCGAATGTTAAGCGGAAATGGAATACCGTTTTCTTTTTTGACTTGGTTAACCGCAGGAACAGACGTCATGATATAAGCGTAAATAGCGTTAATGTCATCGTCGGTCATTTTATTAAAGTGTTCAAAAGGGAACGCTGGTAATAAATGGTGTCCATCGCGGCTCACACCTGTGCGCATGGCGCGAGCGAAAGCGGCTTGTGACCAGTTACCAATACCCGTTTCAACATCAGGGGTGATATTACTTGAATAAATGGTGCCAAAGTCGGTGTGCATTTCATAGTTACCAGCATAAGCCGAACCGCCTGGCGGAGTATGACAGGTACTACAATAACCTGCTGCAGCAAGGATTTTTCCGTGTTCGATAACTTGTGGAGAATAATCTGTTTGAGTGGGTACGACGGGATCAATTGCAGGGTGCCAAGCGTATAAACTGAATACACCAAGCCCAACAATAGCTGCACCACATACGCCGTAAACGATGCGTTTTAGCATATTACATTGCCTTATTTTAAATAAAAAATGATAAAGAGAAGGGAATATCTCATCTAACATTCCCTGTTCGACTTTGTATTATTATTATGATTGGTCAAATATTAATCCTAAGCAAGGGGAAGGCCTTTGTCCAGAAATGATATTGACTCATTTATTTATGTCTTAGTATCACATAATACATCAGCAATGTGACGAGTAACACGAGGATTGTAAAAAAAGAACCTTTAGTTAGCTTACTGTTAAGTAAAGGTTTTTAAGGTTGCTTTTATGTTGCCGTAAACCTAGTTGTCTAAGGTTAGTATTAACGGCCATTCCGTTTGCTATTTTTTGATTGCCTCATCGGCATACTGATGCATGTGGTGAAATGACTTTTATATCAATATTGATAGTCATGACTACTGCAAAAGGTGTGTCTATAAGGCTAAAAGATCACATATTGGATATTATTTATAAGCTTGGTTCATAATCAGCTTGTATTAAACAACTACATTCGGGATAATTAATGCAAATCATTATCATTTGCGTTAAATGGGTTGGGAATGTATCAGATGGAACTTATCAGTGTCTCTTCTTTATGGCTTGGCTGTTTGTTTGCTTATTTGGCATCCGATAAACAGCAGCTTTTGAGTTTGCCTTTCCCTAAATTATTAGCTTGGAGCTTATGTGGTGTAGCAGTGCTATTTGCAGTGTGGGGGTTTAGCCATACTTACAGCCTATTAGTTGCCAGTTTAATGGTGCTAATTTGTATGATGACAATGTGGATATTACTGGTGCTGGTGGCGTCGCATTATAAAGGTCGCAGTATCTGGGTGAGCTCGTTTGGCTTTGCGTTGTTTGTCAGCATTATGCTCGTTGGAGTTAAATAATCATGTGGCCCAAGTCGTTCGCCGCTTTTTTATGGGGATTACTACTGGCAATCAGTTTAATACTCATCGTTTTTCGAATATTACCCGCAGCTGTAGATGTAAAACTATTTGTTGGGCTAATGCTGGGTTTTTGTGTGTGGGTTGGGGTGATAGCATTCTGTTACAGCCGCAATAGCGCAAAGGCGGCGAGTGTCGTGTGCGTAAAATGGCTTGTGGCCAGTAGCTTTATCAATGCGTTGTTATTTTTTTCTCAAACCTAAGTTATGAATACCTCAATGAAATCTAATCCTCCCGTACAGCATAAAGTCATTAAAAATCTTATCGAAGCCCACAGTTGGCTAGGGTTAATTATTTCACCTTTATTGTTTTTGGTATTTTGGGCCGGCGCGGTGACCTTGTTTCACGATGAAGTTGCACAATGGGCCATCACGCCACATCATCCAGTCGATAACACCCAAGTAGATATTCCGTTAGCAACACTCGTTGAGCAAAAGTTGGCTGAATATCCGGTTGATTATAATGGTCGTTTTCGGATTAACATGCCTACCGAACTGGTGCCTTATTATATCTTTTATTTAGATGTTATTGGCGCACAATCGCCGTCTGATAGTCACTCAATGGCGATATTGGTCGATCCTAAAAGTGGTGACACAGTGGCGGGTAAAGATGATTTTTATCTATCACAGTTTTTTTATCACCTGCATTACAACTTAGATCTACCCGGTGGTAGTTACCTGATTGGTATGGTGGCGTTGATATTTTTATTTGCACTGGTGTCAGGAATTTTTATCCATGCACGTAAATTACTGAAACATTTCTTTTTGTATCGAGTCGATAAACAGCGCCGGGATAAATTACTCGATCTCCATACCGTAGTAGGAGTGATGACCATTCCCTTTACCTTGATGTATGCGCTAAGCGGCTTGATCCTTAACTTGGCCATAGTGTTTCAATTGGCTTTTGTGGTGTTTATTTATCAGGGCGATCGACAAGCATTGTTTAATGATGCAGGTTTTAATCGTACCACTGAGCTTCGAAGTGAAACGCCACTGGATATGGATAATGCGTTCAATTTAATTGAGCAAACTCAACAGAAACCTAACTTTGAATTACGTAATATTATTTTCCATCATTACGGTGCTGAAAATGCCTTAGTACAAGTGCGTGGTACCGATACAGCGAGTTTTGCTCAACGTGATGAAGTGACTTATCGAGTGCAAGATGGCAGCGTAATAAATAAAGTTAACGCCGATAACTATAATGTATTTCGTCAAGGTCGAGATGTGCTTGTGTCGTTGCATTTCAGTAACTTTGCTGGTGTAGATATTCGTATTTTGTACTTTATCTTGGCGATGGCGATCAGTGCCATGATTGTTGCGGGCAACATGTTATGGCTCGATAAACGTCGTGTTCAGCGCCAGTCTTCACCGCGCAGTATTGCTATCGTGACAGCAATGACGATTGGCGGTTGTGGTGGCATTATTGTGGCGACAGCAGTTGGTTTTTTGTGTGAACGGCTATTGCCTGCAACCTTATATGGACGAAGCGAATGGCTAGTGGGGTGTTTTGTCGCGTCACTATTGGCCGTGATGTTGTTCAGCTTAAAAGTGAATGATATTAAGCGTCATATTAGCAAGTTACTGTTGCTCACCAGTAGCATATTGATCATCACGATTGTGGCTGATTGGTTATTGTTTCCTGAGCAAATATTAGCGTTATGGCAAAATGGATACCATGGTGTCATAGGGGTACAGATTGGCATGGGATTAATGGTTGCAGTGTGTATTTTTACTGCCGTAAAACTGACTACTACCAATCAAACCGCTCGGTTAGAAAACGCAATCACAGTAAACTAATTGGCTTGTGTTATCAGTGACTGCTTTTGCCTGCGATAATCTATCGCAGGCAAAAGCAGTATTCACATAGCTATTAGGTTACGGTAAATCAAATATTAATGCAGTAGACTGGTCGTCTTGTTTGTTTTTCAACGTAATCGTTTGTGCATCAGTTATCTTTACACCATCACCTGCAGCGAGTATTTCAGTGTCTACGACTAACTCACCAGCAACTTGATGCACATAGACTTTTCGTGTTGCTTCTACGGTGTAAATAAACTCTGAATGCGGTGCCAAAATCAGTTGCGACAAAGTCGAATTTTGCTTGATTTTCAGGGTACCATTTTCACCCGTTGGCGTAGCAATTGTTGTTAGACCCACTGTTTGACCAAAGTTTTTTTGCTGGTATCTAGGTGTATTACCTAAGGTATTTGGCTGGATCCAAATTTGTAAAAACTTCAGTGGTTCTGTAGCCGATGCATTGTACTCACTGTGAGTAATACCACTGCCAGCAGACATTAATTGGAACTCACCAGCTGGCAATACTTCAACATTGCCTTCACTGTCTTTATGGGCAATTGAACCTTCGAGCACATAGCTGATGATTTCCATGTCACGATGGCCGTGAGTGGCAAATCCCGCACCTGGATCAACGCTATCATCGTTAATGACTCGCAGGGCTGAAAAGCCCATATGCTCTGGGTCATAATAACTGCCAAATGAGAAGCTGTGTTTACTGTCTAACCAACCAAAATTGGCGGTGCCGCGCTCGCTTGCTGGACGTAAAGTGATCATGATGTTCTCCTAACGCTTAATATACGTTTATACCAATCAGATTTGTGTTTTGATCTGATTGGTATTGATCGAAATTTGGGTTTGCTAATTTGAGCTGAGGTTACTTAGCTAGTCGACGGGTAAGCGCGTTATCTAGCGCTGCTTTACCCGAACCCGATAAAGCCAATGACACGCTGGCCGCTAATAATGCCAAGGCATACTCATAACCGTTGTTAGACATAAATAAGCCGTTGCTTAGGTGAACACTGGCAATGGCAATCACCATGGTAAAGGCCAGTGCGACAGCAGCTGGGCGAGTCAGTAAACCGAGTAAAATAAATAAGCCACCAAAGAACTCAGCACTGCCTGCCATAAAGGCCATTAACACGCCTGGCTCCATTCCCATTGACGCCATCCATTGCCCAGTGCCTTCTAGGCCGTAACCGCCAAACCAACCAAATAATTTTTGGGCGCCGTGGGCCATAAATATAATCCCTACAGGAACACGTAATGCTAATGTGCTAAAACCAGCGGTAGAGTGTGAGATGCGATTAATCAGTGCTTTCATGGTGTATGTCCTCAATATTTTTGAACTATTCTGTGATGGTTGCTAAAGGCTTATTTAGCCTGCCTCAGCGATTGATAATGAGTATATTGGGACTTGATTGAATAAAAAATCGGAATAAACTGAGTTAATAGTTCAAATTTTTTGAATGAGGATAAATTCATGCACCATGCCATTACCATCGATGCACTACGGGCCCTAGACGCCATTGAGCGCAAGGGCAGTTTTGCAGCTGCAGCGGCATCCTTGTATCGAGTGCCGTCAGCATTAACCTACACCATCAAAAAACTTGAAGACGACATGGGCACGGCATTATTTGACCGTACAAGGCAAAAAGCACAACTGACGCCAGCAGGTAAAATCGTATTAGAGCAAGGGCGTCAGATTTTGCTAGCCACTAACCGGCTTATTGATTCTGTGCAGCAATTAGAGTCCGGTTGGGAAAACGAAATTAGGCTATCACGCGATACGGTTATCCCCCAGTGTCAGTTGTTTCAAATAATTGAACAATTTAATCAGCTAGAACACTCGGTCGACATTAGTGTGGATGTTGAAGCTGTCGGTGGTGGTTGGGATGCCTTACACAGTCGCCGTGCAGACATTGTCATTGGCGCTTCTGGCGAGTTACCTAGAGGTGTATTTCAAACCCATAAAATAGGCGAGATTGAATTTGTGTTTGCGGTAGCGCCACATCATCCATTAGCATTTGTAGATGAGGTATTAGAAGCCGACAAACTCACAGAATATGCATCAGTAGTGGTTGCTGATACCGCGCAAGTGTTACCGACACGAAGCAGCGGTATGTTCAACAGTAAGCAGGTGATTAGGGTCAACACCATGGAAACTAAGATTGCAGCACAGTTACAAGGATTAGGGATTGGTTTTTTACCAAGGCACATGGTGCAGTGCTATTTTGACAGTGGTGAGTTAATTGAAAAACAATGCTCAATACCTCGTCCGAATCAGAGTTTGTACATTGCTTGGCATAAAGATCATCAAGGCCGTGCATTTGACTGGTTTGTGGAGCATTTACCTAAAGCCGATTGGGGTTTATAACATCTGAATGTGAGCACAATGATAGCGACCAATGTGAGATCGCAGATACGGGCTCACATTGGTGCTTATCGATCCAATCGTGATGTTGAATATCAGCGTTGATGTCTTTGCTTAACTATTCTTTTAACTATTCGGTTAACTACTCGCTTGAATACTCACTTGAGCATTCTTGCTAGCGTTAGTTTTCTTGTCTAGTGAGCCACTGAAACGTGTTAATGCTAGGGCAATAACCACAATCACCGCACCAACCCATGGTGTATGCATTAGGCCAGCGTTAGCCACAATTAGCCCACCACCCCAAGACCCAAGTGCAATACCGACATTAAAAGCGGCAATATTTAATCCTGAAGCCACATCAACGGCGTCGGGTGTGTACTTCTGTGCAAGGGAAACCACGTAAACTTGTAGCCCCGGTACATTGCCAAATGCAAACGCGCCCCAGACTAAAATGGTGATCACAGCGGCAATAGGGTTAACCGCAGTAAAATTAAATATCACTAATATGGTCGCAAGACCGCTGAAAATAATACTTAACGCTTTAATTGGGCCCATTTTATCGGCCATTTTTCCGCCCCAAATATTACCAATAGCGACCGATATCCCGTACACCAACATGATTAAGCCAATAGATTGAGATTCAAAACCAGACACTTGCTCTAAAATGGGGGCTAAAAAAGTAAAGGCTGTGAATGTGCCGCCGTAACCTAATGCGGTAATGGCATAGACCAGTAATAACCGTGGTTGAGTGAGTACTTTTAATTGCGATGATAATTTTGCCGCGGGTGGTTGAGGTAAATTATTTGGAACCAACAAGCTACTGCCAATCAAGGCTACAAATCCAAGAATTGCGACAGTTAAAAAAGTGGCTTGCCAACCAAAGGTTTGACCAATATAGGTGCCCAAAGGGACGCCTGTCACCAAGGCTACAGTTAACCCCGTAAACATAATGGCAATCGCACTGGCGGCTTTTTCTTTGGGTACTAACCCAGTGGCAATGGTTGAGCCAATAGAGAAAAACACTCCATGGGCTAACCCAGTGATAATGCGTGCAGCGATTAAGGTTTCGTAACCGGGCGCTTGCCAAGCCAATAGATTACCCGCAACAAATAAACTCATTACCGCCAGCAATACGTGTTTGCGATTCCATTTACCAGTTAATGCGGTGAGTACTGGTGCGCCAATGGCGACACCTAATGCGTAAAGACTGACCAATAAGCCAGCCGATGGTAATGATACGTTAAGGTCTTGTGCCATTGTGGGGATTAACCCCACAATGACAAATTCGGTGGTTCCAATAGCAAAGGCGCTAAGCGTCAATGCGAGTAAAGCTAACGGCATAATGTGTTCCTCTTAGGTTGTCGCTAGGATTTACCGTCGCGATAAATGTGTCAGTCAGTTGATGGGCGTCATTATTGATTAGATTTATATTGTTAAAAACAGTATGTTTAGCAAATGACTTTTGCTAAAAATGCAATAAACAATGATGTTAGAGCGACTCTTTAGATCGACACAGCACAAGATGAGGTATGCATGCTTACGCGTTCAGATGATTTAGATATATTGCTGATGGTGGTCGACAGCGGCGGTTTTTCTGCGGCGGCCGACGCACTCAATATTCAGGTTGCACGAGTGTCACGTGCGGTAAGTAAAATAGAGCAACAGCTCGGGGTCACCATTCTCAATCGCACCACTCGGCGTGTTGAGTTAACCGATGAAGGCCGCCAATTTGTCGAATCTGTTCGGGGTGGATTACAACAATTACAACGCGCAGAAGATGAACTCGTACGTCGTGGTGAACTACCACAAGGACGTTTGCGTGTGGACGCGGCAAGTCCGTTTGTGTTTCATCAATTAGTGCCTTTGATGAAAGATTTTCGCGCCGCTTATCCAGACATTGAATTAGCATTGACCTCGAACGAGGGCTATGTCGATTTACTTGAAAAGCGTACCGATGTGGCCATTAGAATCGGTAAGCTGGCAGACTCAACCTTGCATGCTCGACCATTAGGTAAAAGTGTCTTACATATTGTTGCCTCCGCTGAGTATTTAGCGCGTAGAGGTGTGCCACAAAAAGTGTCTGATTTGGCTTGCCACGAGTTACTTGGGTTTACCGAACCTAAAATATTGAATCACTGGCCGTTAAAAGGTTGCGATGTTATGACCCCTACTATCAGCACCAGCAATGGAGAAACCTTGCGTCAACTAGCACTGGCAGGTAATGGCATTGCGTGTCTTTCAGGTTTTATGATTAATGATGATCTCGCGACGGGTCGGTTAGTGCCCATACTTCAGTCGGAGAAGTTTACTCACATAGAACGTGAACAAGTGAATGCGGTGTATTACAAATCGTCTATTGTTGCGCGACGTATTTCTGCATTTATTGAGTTTATTCAACCAAGATTAACCTTATAACGAAGGGCTCAATTTAACCGTGTGTAGATATTTGCAGTTAGAGCAAAACAGATTTGCTTGGTTGACGGTTTATTTCTGTTGTTAGTTGGCGCACAGTGTTCGTCAACTAAGCTGGTAAATGCGCAAGCTAATATGGCCTCATTAGCGTTATCGCTTCCGTCTGAAGACATGGCGGCAATCGATAAATTAGATCGAAATCATCGTGTCGCTGCGCCAAATTTTAGCCCTGATTGGGATCAATAATCTATCAGCGAATGATCCATTAGCGAACGTGCCAATGGCTTAAGTGGCCAGGGAGTTCGCATTCAGTTTTAGATGATTTGTATAGCAAGTATCCACGCCAACATGAGTGATCATATTGGCGTTTTTTATTTTCAGGGTTGCTAGCTGCTTGACATGGGTGTAAGACATAGGTTTACAGTCGTTGCATATGCTCAGTAGATTTATTTATGTAGATCTTATTTTTCAATACAGTTGTTACCCCAAGGAGTGATTATGCAAGTCAGTGAACTCGCGACGTTATTGGGTGTTACCACAGACACAATTCGTTTTTACACCCGAATCGGCCTGCTCGCCCCAACAAAATCGCCTAGCAATGGTTATAAATTTTATCGTGACAAAGAAGTGTCGCGGATGCGATTTATTATGAGTGCCAGAAACTTAGGTTTTTCGGTGGATGAAATTAAAGTGATTTTTTCCAAAACTGATCACGGTGAAAGTGCTTGTACCATTGTGAAGCAGCTTGTTAGCCAAAAGTTGGCCGAAACTGAAATATTATTCAATGAAACCCTAAAATTACGTAATAAGCTGACTCAAGCCGTAAACGAGTGGGAAAACCTGCCCGCGTTGGCGCCCACCGGTAACATGGTTTGCCACTTAATTGAGGGATTTGATTCAAACCATGAAACCTCTTGTCAGGCTACCGATAAGGAGTCTTTGTGATGAATAACAAAACGACAACCCAATTATTGATAGAGGGTGCAGGTTGTGCCAGTTGTGTTGGCAAAATAGAGAAAGCCCTTAACAGCGTGGCGCAGGTTGACCAAGCAGAAATGAACTTTGCCGATCGCAGCGTCATGGTCACCGGAAATGTTGACGTGGCCAATTTGCTTGAGGCCGTTGAAAACGCTGGTTATCATGCGATTGTGATTAACGATCAGGGTGGTGCAGATGCCATCGATGAAAAAGAACAGGCTGATGCAATATATTATAAAAGCCTAATAAAACATACTATTGTCGCATTAGCAGTGGGTATCCCGCTGATGATTTATGGTTTGTTTATTGGTGACATGACCGTTACTAACCCAATACAACAGCTGGTTTGGGGGGCTATTGGTGTGCTGACCTTAGGAATTATGTTTTTCTCCGGCAAGCATTTTTATACTGGCGCATGGAAATCATTTACTCATCATAGTGCCAATATGGATACCTTAATTGCGCTCGGAACAGGCACTGCGTGGATTTACTCTATGGTGGTGGTATTTGCACCAGATTTATTGCCAGAAATGGCGCGCCATGTCTATTTTGAAGCAACCGCGATGATCATTGGTTTAATCAACCTTGGACTTGCGTTAGAGGTCAAGGCACGCGGTAAAACCTCCGCAGCGATTAAGCGCTTAATTGGTTTACAAGCTAAAACGGCTAGGGTGATCCGCAATGGTAAAGCGGTCGATATTGATATTGCCTTGGTGCAATTAAACGATAAGGTCAGTGTTCGACCAGGTGAAAAAATTCCCGTAGACGGTGTGGTCATTGAGGGCAGCAGCTTTATTGATGAATCGATGTTGACTGGCGAACCTATACCTGTTGAAAAAAGTATTAATGATGATGTTGTCGCAGGCACATTAAACAAATTAGGAACACTCACCTTTACCGCTACGCGAGTCGGTAAAGATACTGCATTGGCGCACATTATTACCATGGTTAAGCGGGCGCAGAACTCCAAACCGCCGATTGGACGGATGGCAGATGTCATTTCGAGCTATTTTGTTCCTGCAATGATGATTATTGCCATTGTCAGCGCCATGGTATGGCTCAATTTTGGACCTGAACCTTCAGTGGGATACGCCATAGTGTCGGCGATGACAATATTAATTATCGCTTGTCCGTGTGCTCTAGGATTAGCAACGCCAATGTCTGTGATGGTAGGTGTGGGTAAAGCCGCTGAATATGGTGTGCTTATTCGTAATGGTGAGGCTTTGCAAACTGCGTCGACTATTACCACCATGATCTTAGATAAAACAGGCACCATTACCGAAGGTGCACCAAAAATCACCGATATGATTGTTGTGAGTGGACGCGAACAAGAGCAGGTATTGCAATTGGCAGCGAGTATTGAGCAACATTCTGAGCATCCACTTGCGCAAGCTGTTGTCCAAGCAGCAACGGATAAGGGATTAACCTTATTCAATGTGGAAAATTTTACTGCTATTGCAGGATTTGGTGTTCAAGCTCAGTATCAATCGGCTCAGTTATTATTTGGTAATGAGAAATTAATGCACGATAAAGGCATTGCTTTGAGCGAATATCAACAACAAGCACAAGCCTTAGCAGCAGAAGCCAAAACGCCAATGTATTTTGCCATCGACGGTGAACTCGCGGCGGTAATTGCGGTGGCCGACCCCATTAAAGCAGATTCTGTTGCCGCCATAGCAAGGCTTAAAAGTAGTGGTATTAAAGTGATTATGCTTACCGGAGATAATCACGCGACAGCCACTGCAGTGGCAGCCAAAGTAGGTGTAGATGACTTTTTTGCCGACGTATTACCACAAGATAAAGCCAATAAAGTGGCCGAATTACAAGCATTAGGTGAAGTCGTAGGCATGACTGGCGATGGTATAAATGATGCCCCAGCACTGGCTTTAGCTAATGTTGGCTTTGCTATTGGCACCGGAACAGACGTGGCGATTGAAAGTGCTGACATAACGCTAATGCGAGGGTCGCTACATGGTTTAGCCGATGCCATCGCGGTGAGTAAAGCGACGTTAGGCAACATTAGGCAAAATCTGGTCGGTGCGTTTATTTACAATATGGCGGGTATTCCGCTCGCTGCAGGGGTGTTATTCCCTGTGTTTGGCGTATTACTTAACCCAGTAGTTGCGGGTGCAGCAATGGCATTTTCATCATTAACTGTGGTGAGCAACGCCAATCGTTTACGCTTTTTTACCCCTCAACAACACTAGGAGTGAATGATGCTATTAATTAACTTATTTTGTGTGGCATTGATTGCCCTTATCGTTTGGTGGTTTTGGTTATACAAACCCAAAGCCGCAACTCATCAAGCAAGTAACGCTATTGTGGTTAAAGACGGTGTTTACTCTCCGGCAAGAATAACCGTGCCGGCTAATACTGCAACGCAATTAACTTTTTTACGCCAAGACAAAGCAGGGTGCTCTGCAAGTTTGTTATTTCCAGACTTGGACATTAGCGAAGAGTTACCACTTGATAAACCTGTGGTAATTTCGCTGCCAGCGTTAGCCAAAGGTGAATATCCGTTTCATTGCCAAATGCAGATGTATAAAGGCGTCTTGCTGGTTGAGTAAACCTAGATAATGGGTGAGCTAACTCGGCTCAATAAAACCTTGATGCTTACTACTGGGCCACATAAGCTTTGAAAAAGGCATACCCGTTACGCAAGTTAACATCTGTTTATTCAAGATGCTTACTTGCGTAATTGGTGATATTGTGACGATTCGTTTACAACTGATTTTTCGATGACATCATGATACGACGTTTAATGGACTACATTCGTTTGGTACTATTTGTGAGTGGCGTATTAATTGGTATTCAAGTTCCCGGCTTTGTCGATCAATACGGTCAACGACTCGAAGCACACCAGCTTGAAGCTAAGCTAAGTTTGGCCGAGTTTCAGCGTGATGCCGACCGATTTTTTGCTGGTGATATCAGTAAACTCATCCGCCACTACCAACAAAATAACGACCCAGTATTCAGTGCTGGTGGTGAAAGCATTGAATCACTCTATCAGCGCTATACATCATTGACTCAAGCGTTGGGCCGTTTTCATCAACATAGTTATAGTCCTTATCAGCAAATAATATTGGCCCCACAAAAAGATATTCAATTAGAGGCTTGGCAGGCTTACAGTTATGTCATTTTATTAAAACCTCAAGCCATCGCCATAGGGTTATTGTTTGGGTTATTAGTGTCGATGTTGTGTGAATTAATTCTGTCTATTTTTTACATGGGCTGTCGTAGGGTTTTGACCCCACGGTAAGCTATCGTTTTTATTATTAATTAAGGAAATATTATGATCGCTATAGGACAATCTTTACCAAAAGCTACCTTAAGCCAACTGACTAAAGACGGTATGGTTAACCACGACGTGACTGAATTGTTTGCCGGTAAAAAAGTAGTCTTATTTGCCGTGCCAGGTGCATTTACGCCGACTTGTTCAGAAGCACATTTACCAGGCTATGTTGTACTTGCTGACGAGTTTAAAGCCAAAGGCGTTGACCTTATTGCTTGTGTTGCTGTTAACGATGCATTCGTCATGAAAGCATGGGGCGAAGCCCAAAATGCATCTGAATTAATGATGTTAGCCGACGGTGATGCTAGCTTTACTAAAGCATTAGGTTTAGACATGGACACTGCTGGTTTTGGCGGTATTCGTTCACAACGTTATGCTATGGTAATCGACAATGGCGTAGTGACATTACTGAATGTTGAAGAGGGTAAGTCATTTGGCGTGAGTACCGCTGAAGTGGTAATAGCTGCACTGTAGTCTACGCTATCCGTCGGTGAGTAACCGATGAGTAATCGATTGCGAATGTAAAAAATGGGCATCCAGTTAGGTGCTCATTTTTATCTGCATTCTTTAAGCTAGCTTAGCTATATTGAGATTTATCGATTAATGGCAACCATACTTGTGCTTTTAGTCCACCTTGAGGAAGGTTAGACAGTTTAATCTTGCCATGATGACGGTCAACAATACGTTTGATAATCGCTAAGCCTAAACCAGATCCAACACTACCACGGGCAGAGTCACCTTGGGTAAAGGGCTGAAACAGGGTATCCACTTTGGTTTCATCAATACCTGGGCCATTATCTTCTACGCTAAAGCACAAATAATGACCTTGGTTATATGAGCTGATTTTTACCCAACCATTACCATATCGAAAGGCATTTTCGACCAAATTACTTAATACTCGTTTGATTGCCACACTATTGATGGCAATGTCGGGACAGTCTGCTAGAGATAATTCTATAGTGCCTTCGCGATGCGATTCTTGTTGGCTGATTTCTTGTATTAGTCGGTTAATTTGATCTGGCTCGCGAATGCCTTCTTGGTCGTTACGAATATAAGCAATAAATTGGTTAATAATCGAATCCATATCTTCAATGTCGGTGACGATACCGTCTTTTAAATATTGATCATCTTCCACCATCATTTCAGACGCTAACCGTATGCGGGTTAATGGCGTACGTAAGTCATGTGATATACCCGCCATTAATAAAGCGCGGTCTTGCTCTAGTTGTTTCATACTATTAGCCATTTGGTTAAAGGCATGAGTTACTTCAACTATTTCGGTAGAACCGCTTAATGGTAGCGCAGGAGGAAAATCTCCTTTTGATACCGCGACCGCGGCTTTTTGTAATCTTTTTAACGGGCGGTTTTGCCTGCGAGCAAATAACCAACCGCCAGCTACACTGAGCGCGCCAATGACTAATAAGTAGAGGGTTAATGGCGATAAGTCTGACTCATTAATACCAGTCAATGGCACTTTTATCCATAAGGATGGTGCTTGCGGTGGCTTAATCCATACATCAAGATTTTCGCCTTGTGAAAAACGTACTTCGGCCTCACCGCCGAGGTATACCGACATTTGCTCAGACAAAAAACTATAATAAGTGGCCCGACCCAGGCCCGCTTCTTGAGCTTGTTTTAAGTTGTAAACTGTCATGCCATCGTCACGAACCTTGGCATTTAACGCGTCAACCATGGTGAGATGCTCACGACCAACATCAACACCATCTACAAATAGAATGTTGATTTGGCGGGCAATAAGTTGGTTTATCTGTTCGTAGCTGGGTTTAATAAAGTAAACGGCGACCGACCAATAAGAGACTAATTGGTTTATCAGTAATAAACTGCCAATCAGTAACACAGTTTGACTAAAGGCGCTTCTGGGTAAAAAGCGTTGCCACCATTTTAACTTTGGTTTCATTGATTATTTTCGCGTGGTGCCGTCGGGTACAAATACATAACCTAAGCCCCAAACCGTTTGAATATAACGCGGATTAGTCGCATCTTTTTCAATTAAACGACGTAAGCGTGAAACCTGAACATCAATTGAACGCTCAAGGGCGGAGTAATCTCGACCTCGTGCAAGATTCATTAATTTATCACGTGATAATGGCTCGCGAGGGTGATTAACCAATACTTTTAATACCGCAAATTCACCGCTAGTAAGCGCAATGCTTTCATCGCCATGAAACATCTCTCGTGTGGCTAAATTGAGTGAAAACTCACCAAATTCAATCATTTCCTCTTGCTGCGCTGGCGCGCCTGGTACTTCGGCAATTTGGCGACGCATTACCGCTTTAATACGCGCTAATAACTCACGTGGATTAAACGGTTTAGGTAAATAATCATCTGCACCCAGTTCTAAACCGATAATACGGTCGACTTCATCGCCTTTAGCTGTGAGCATCACAATAGGAATTGGGTTTTCTTGCTGACGTAAACGGCGACAAATAGACAAGCCATCTTCACCAGGTAGCATTAGATCGAGTACTAAAAGGTGAAAGTTTTCCCGCTCTAGCAATCTATCCATTTGTTCCGCATTGGCTGCGCTGCGCACTTGAAAGCCTTGCTCAATTAAGTAACGTTCTAATAATGAGCGTAATCTCATGTCGTCATCGACAACGAGAATCTTCGAGGTTTCTTGGCCCATGAAATATCCTTTAAACACTATTGATACCAGCAATGGCTCAGTATGAAGTGTAATCGTTTGAATTTAAATAGCTGATTGTGGCAGAAATTGTAACTAAATAGCTGGAAATAGAGGTTTATCGTGTAAATAGCTGCAAAGAATCACTTAAGTTGTCTTTATCGCTGTCAAAAGATAGGGCTAATTGTTGACGGTTTTGATGATAGAAAATGCTTGGTATGATGCCGAGTTGACTAACACTTTGCTGTGGATGGTTATCAAAAATAGGACTGATGAAAAGTTGGTGTTGTTGGATATCGAAGTGTCCCCATTGTAAGTGAGTGTAATGTGGATGCGCTTGCGGGTCTTGGTGTACGTTAATATTCACTACGGCGTAATAACCATTGTCGAGAAACAGCAAGCTGCTTAATGCTGAGGTCATTTGTTGGTGCCATACACCGTAGATTGATTGAATGGGGTAGGCTTGATAGTCATGTTGTTCATCCATCACGCTGTCAGCATTAGTGTCGATAGTAAATACTAACTTTGCGGATTCTAGGGTTAGTGCCATTTGTAGTTTTGGATGGTTCATTTGATATGCAACAAGGCCTTGTCGCGAATTATTACTATAGCTTGGGATAAAGCGTACGCCTGAGGGGTGTATGTCTATTCGGCCCCATTCGGCGACGCTATTTTGTGGTTCAAGCAAGTTAAATTCGATGTGTAAGTAACTGTGATCAGGATTTAACTGCAATAGTGTTATTTTCTCTGACGTGTCTATTATCCAATTGCCAAAGAGATCTTGGGTAGATTCAGTTACCTGTAATTCGTGGTTCGCATGCAGTGGGTTGATCGTGAATAAACCAGAAGCCAGCGCTAATAGTAGAGTGATGCTTTTAAAGGTGGTAAGCAAAAGCGATGTGAGTTGATTGCTATGTGGCACCATAAACATAAGTTCCTTTTATGTTTGCTGCAGAAATTCCGATTTTTATCACCGTGAGCGGCAGTATTAGGTAGGTACTAAATTAAGTGAGTACTAAATCTAATAAGAGCTAATCCTAGTCAAAATCGCCAATTAATCAAATAAAAAAGCCCGCAACATAATGTGGCGGGCTTAATTTTTTAGTATTAATTTATTGCACCCATGTCAGTAACGGCGTTTGTGCAACGACTTGAAAATCCAATGCCATCGTGACGCTTAATGCCGTGATGGTGATAATGGAAAATCCAAACACTTGCCTAGCCCAAGACTGCAGGTTTATGCCGTGACGATAACCTTTTAGCGCCATGGTTAACCACCACAAGCTGGTGGCGCAGGTAACGGCCATAAAGGCGACACCTGTGTAACCAGCGAGTGGTAATAGCGCGCTCACTAATGCAAACACCGCAATATAGAGCACAATATGCAATTTTGCTTTAGCCATGCCCTCAGCCACAGGTAATACTGGAATGTTAGCTGCGGCGTAGTCGTCAAAGCGAAAAATCGCAATTGCATAAGAATGTGGCATTTGCCATAGGCTAAACATCAGCAGCAGAATAACTGCGCCCATGTCCATTTGCCCAGTAACCGCACAATAACCCACAACCGGAGGCACAGCACCAGAGAAGCTGCCGACTAAAGTACCGTAAACCGAGTTGCGTTTCATGTACAGGCTATAAACGCCGACATAAACAACATAGCCAATGGCGGCAAATAACACCGCTAGGCTATTAGTGAATATCGCCAGCATTGCAAAGCCCACAACACCAAGGGCAATACCGAAGCTCAATACCGCTTGTACCGATATTTCACCGGTAACGGTCACCCTATTACGGGTGCGCTGCATTTTGGCGTCGATGTCGCGATCAATACAATTATTGATTGCGCAACCCGACGCCACCACCAATGACAAACCTATCATGGTGGCAAGCATCAAGGTCCAATCTACGTTACCTTGAGCGGCGAGTAAAAAACCGCCAGCGACAGAAATTAAATTGCCCATGATAATGCCAGGCTTAGTGACCTGAACATATCCTCGCAAGCGTGAGGTTAATTGTGCTGACATAGATAGACCTTGATTATTCATTATAGCTGTCGGTTACATCATCAAATCATTGGCTGCGTAGATAATCCACACAGACAAACCCACTACCATGACAATAATCAATGCAGTGAATAAGAACGAGAATGTATTGATTTTACCTTCTTTAGAAAAATCTAAATGAAGGAAGTATTTTAAATGCACCACGATTTGTACTATTGCCGCTACGACTACAATCCATAAGGTGGTGTCATGAGTAAAGCTGTGAGTCATTACCGACCAAAATGGAATACCGGTTAAGACCACCGATAATACAAAGCCGACGAAATAAGACTTCACGCTAGCGGCAAAATCGCCTTCGCCGTGACTTGAATGTGCATTGCTCATCACAAGACTCCTAATAAATAAACGACGGTAAACACACACACCCAAACAATGTCTAAGAAATGCCAAAACAAACTTAAACAACTTAGACGAGTGATGCTGCGATTATTTAAACCGCACTTGATGACTTCAACCATCATAACCAGCATCCAAATTAAGCCCGCGGTAACATGCAAACCATGCATGCCGACTAAGGCAAAAAATGCTGATAAAAAGGCACTGCGATCTGGACCATTGCCGTGTTCAATCAGGTGACTAAACTCGTACACTTCCATCGAAATAAACGCACAACCTAATGCGAAGGTGACCAGCAACCACATTAATGTGGCGGCCTTCTTTTGGTGTTTAGCGCAAATCATGGCAAAGCCATATGTAATACTACTGACCAACAAGGCGGCGGTTTCGATAAGCACGAAATCTAATTCGAAAATATCTTTACCCGACACACCACCATCGGTGTTCATATACAGGACTGCATAAGTCGCAAAAACAGAAGCGAATAAAATACAGTCGGTCATTAGATAAATCCAAAAACCAAATAAAGTGCTACCATTAGTGTCATGTTCATCATGGTGATCTGCAGCGTGAGCCACGTGTAAATCTGCTTTAATAGCAATACTCATTATCGACCCCTTGCTACGTTATCTATGTGTGCATTTTCAATACGCGCGACTTCATCTGGCTGCACGTAGTAGTCAACATCATTGTCGTAAGCACGCAGTAAGAACAACACAAACGCACCGCCAAACCCAACAATGGCTAACCACCAGATATGCCAAATTGCCGCAAAGCCCATGGCAGTAATACACGCAGCCATGGTAATACCGCTGGCAGTATTTTTAGGCATGTGAATTGGCTGGTATGTTTCACGACGTTGATAGGCCGTGCCTTTTTCTTTCATGTCGGTGAACGCATCAATGTCAGTTACAGGATCTAACTGAGCAAAGTTATAGAACTGTGGTGGTGAAGATGTTGACCACTCAAGTGTACGGCCATTCCATGGATCGCCTGTTGTATCAAGGTTTTGTTCACGGTCTCGGAAGCTCACATACAATTGCACAAACTGTAAAATGATACCGACTAGAATGACAAAGGCACCCACAACCGCAAAATAAATCCAGAAGTTCCACGCTGGGTTATCGGTATGATTAAGACGACGTGTCATACCCATAAAGCCAAGCACGTACAGCGGCATAAAGGCCAAATAGAAGCCAATTTGCCAGCACCAAAAAGATGCTTTTCCTAAACGTTCATTGAGTTTGAAGCCCATTGCTTTAGGGAACCAGTAGGCAAACCCCGCCATGTAGCCAAATACCGCACCGCCAATAATGGTGTTATGGAAATGGGCGATTAAAAACAAGCTGTTATGTAGTACATAATCAGCGCCAGGTAATGCTAACAATACTCCGGTCATACCGCCGATGGTGAAGGTCACCATAAAGCCTAAGGACCACAATACTGGCACGGTAAAGCGTAAACGACCGCGATAAATGGTAAATAACCAGTTAAACAGTTTTACCCCAGTCGGCACCGCAATCACCATGGTCATCACCCCGAAGAAGGCGTTAACGTTAGCGCTCGACCCCATGGTAAAGAAATGGTGTAACCAGACAATAAAGCCAAGGACAGAAATCGCACCCGTTGCCCACACCATAGAGGTGTAACCAAATAAGCGCTTCGAAGTAAAGGTTGAAAACACTTCAGAGAAAATACCGAAAGCCGGTAATACCAAAATGTATACTTCAGGATGACCCCAAGCCCAAAATAGGTTGATGTACATCATGGCGTTACCGCCACCATCATTGGTAAAGAAGTGGAAATCTAAATAACGGTCTAAGGTCAACATACCTAAAACAGCGGTTAAAATTGGGAATGACGCCACGATTAGCACGTTAGCCCAAGTACAAGCCCAGGTGAAAATGGGCATTTGCATCAGCTTCATGCCCGGAGCACGCATTTTTAACACAGTGGCGATAAAATTCACCCCGGTTAAGGTTGTCCCGATACCGGATATCTGCAAGGCCCAGATATAATAATCAACCCCCACCCCCGGACTGTATGCCAACTCTGACAAGGGTGGATAGGCTACCCAACCAGTCTTGGCGAATTCACCTAATCCAAGCGAGATATTGATTAATATCGCCCCAGATGTAGTGAGCCAAAAACTTAAGTTGTTTAAAAATGGGAATGCCACATCGCGGGCACCAATCTGCAGCGGTACGACCAAGTTCATTAAACCAATCATAAATGGCATCGCCATAAAGATAATCATAATCACGCCATGGGCGGTGAAGATTTGGTCGTAATGTTCTGGTGGTAAATAACCCGCTGCGCCATTAGTGGCAAGAGCTTGCTGGGTTCGCATCATAATCGCGTCAGAAAACCCACGAACCAGCATTACCATCGCTAACACGATATACATAATACCGAGTTTTTTGTGGTCAACTGAGGTTAACCAGTCGTGCCAAAGCACACCCCATTTTTGATGTTTAGTGATTAAAGCCGCAATAATGACACCAATAATAGCGACAGCCGCAAGGGTCACCATGATAATCGGTTCATGATACGGAATAGACTCGAGTGTTAATTTTCCAAGAAATGGCATGATTACTCCGCCTCCCCAGAAGCAATTGAAGAATGCTCTGTGGTTGAGTGTGTAGTGGATTGTCCAGAATGTGGTTCAGCGTCTGTGTCAGTCATGTGCTCCATGTTTTGCATATGCTGGGTATGATCCATACCAGACATTGATTCCATATTGCCCATGTCGTGCATGCCTTCCATACTGCCCATTGATTTCATATTCGAGTCTGGATGCATGTACTGCATAACAATGTAATTAAACATGCCGTGTTGCACTGACCCATAATATTGAACAGGGTTGTTTTCGCTTTTTTGGGCTAGTTGCTTATATTGCTCAACGTCCAAGGTGTTACCTTGTTGTTTTACCTTAGCAACCCAGGCATCAAAATCACCAGCAGTTGCCGTTGCAATGGCGTTAAACTTCATACCAGCAAAACCAGCACCACTGTAGTTAGCTGAAATACCTTCAAAGGTACCCGGCTCATTAGCAATAAGGTGTAGCTTGGTTGCCATGCCTGCCATTGAGTATATTTGGCTGCCTAACTGCGGAATGAAAAATGAATTCATCGCCGTATCTGAAGTGATTTTGAAATTAACTGGAACATTGGCAGGGAAGGCCAATTCGTTAACCGACGCAATGCCATATTCTGGGTAGATAAATAACCACTTCCAGTCCAGTGACACCACTTCTACAGTAACGGGTTTCGCGTCATGCACTAGCGGTTTATAGGGGTCTAAATCGTGAGTCGAATTCCAAGTGATAACACCCAAAATGATCACAATAACAATCGGAATGACCCACACGACAATTTCAATCGCGGTAGAGTGTGCCCATTTTGGCGCATAAATTTCTTCATCGCGGCCATCACGATATTTCCATGCAAAATACAAAGTCATGAAAATGACTGGAATGACCACAATCAGCATCAGCAATGTCGCAACAATAATGAGATGTTTCTCATCTATGCCGATCTGGCCTTTGGGATCCAGCACGCCGCCTTCACAACCCGCGAGCATAAATGCTAATGCAACTAGGGCTGATTTACGTAAATTTTGAATTAACAAAGGAAGATTCCTCTCACCTTAAAAGCTTACTACCCTGCCAATAGGGGGGATCGGCAGTTGCAGAATAATCATCGAACGCAAATAACCGCACCCAAGGACTAACCCAAATCAACTATCAGTGATTCTGGTGTAGCTCTTAAGGCAATATCGTTTTGCGAATGATGTATTTAAATTAAAAAATTTAAGCTTGTAGAGGTGGGGCACGGCAACCGTGTGCCGTGTATTCAAGAGATTTAGGGACAACAACAGATAAGGCACTTAATGCGTAACTAAGTGCAAGGAGATTACAAAATGTAGAATTGAGGTTGAATAAACGCCAAAATTGGTCGATAACCAATGGATTTAATATCAGCAGACCCAGTAAGCTTGCGCCCATAATTTCAGCTAATAAGGTGTCAATAACGGCAATAAATTCACTGATATCGACAACATGTCCTATCGACATAGACAATGAATCAGCTAAAGGCTGCAGCAACAGTAACCCGAAACACAAGGTTAAATGTGCTTTACTCAATTTGGAAAGCCTTGCGACACGATTAAACGGCTTAGCAAGGTATTGGTAGCAGGTTAATTTCAACAAACGTTTCCGGCTGAGCTTAAAGGAGTGGGCAGTTGAATCAACAGATCCAGCTAGTAATTATCATTGGCAGGAGAATAACAATAAGGGGCTAGTAATTGGAAGTGAATCACGCTAGGGAAACCATGAAATTATTAAATAAATATTAATTGAAACAGTATTTTAACTAAAATATTACATGTTTAACCACATTATTACGATTAAAGATCCCAATAACGACAATAATGTGATGTGTGGCACTTAATTCTGTCGGCTAATGTGGGCTTTTTAGTGATAATGTATTTTAGCTTGCATAGCTTATTCATTTATCGCAGCGCTTATTGATTAATGTAGAGTCACTTTATGGTCTTTAAATTTGGGCGGTAAATTTTGGTATCAAGGAGAACCCATGAAATATCATTTGTTGTTATTTTTATCTTTACTGACATTTGGGGCGAACGCTCAATTAGATGTTGAGTTAACTAGCCATACAGACAAAGAAAAATTGAAACAGTTACAATTAGAACGAGTGACTCAACAATATGATTTAGCCAAATGGACATTTACAGACAAGGTACTGATAGATGAGTCGGCAACAAGACCATATAGTCACCCAACACTAACGATCACTGTAAGCCGCCCAAGCGATGATGGTTCATTTTTATCGCAATATTTGCATGAACAAATTCATTGGTTTGAAGACTCTCGCCAAATAGAGGTCAATAAGGTGGTTGCTACATTGAAGCAAAAGTACCCCAATGCACCAATTACTGGACCAGAAGGTGCTGATGGTGTGTTTTCAACCTATTTACATCTTGCGGTTTGTCTACTGGAGTACGATGCACTTACAGAGTTGCTAGGCAAACAAAAAGCTAATGAGGTGATATCGACTAACTCCAAGTATTTCTATAAATGGATTTATCGAACCGTTTTAGCCGATCCAGAGTTTATTCGGAATGTGCTGAAGCAAAGTGATCTTTATATTAACGAGTAATAGCCTTAGTAAGCCATGTAGTTAAACAGTACCCTAGGTTAGCAACGTTAGGCTGAGTTAATCTGATTAAAGTGTTACTCTTCATTTTTATACTATTGCGGTCGAAAAATAATAATTTGGCGTGTTTACGATAAATTAAATAACAAACTACCAATAATCATGTTGTTAAATTTATGGTTGCCAAAAAGTCGTTGCCTTTACCTATTTAGTCGAAATAAAGTTTTCTCTCAGTTTATCGTAAAAAAAACTCAATTAATCAAGGGATATAATGACTTTTATGTCATAAATAAGACTAATCTGACCATAGCCAGCGTAGTGGTTATTTATTTATGCATTTTGACTTTTAACCCGTTCAGCGCTATTCTTCTGCGCTGTTTTAGGTTGTACTTGTATAATTTAAAACCAAACCTTACGCTTTTTAGCGTTTAACGAGGTTATTTTTTATAATGAACATTAAGCCGCATTAGTTAATCCTTCCTTCTTGGATCACTACGATCCATCTGTAGTGGCTACCTGCTTGGTGGTTGTTTTGCTTTACCCCATAATCTCAATAGCATCCCGTCGTTTGACGAATTAAAACCTTTGTTGGTGTGCGCAGATGTATATGTCTAGCGTTGACGGGTGTTGTTGGAGTAAATGACTAATTTTAAACAGAGTGAATAACATGATACAAACCATGAAGAAAGAGTGGTTCTCCAACATACGCGGAGATCTGTTAGCCGGTATTGTGGTTGCACTGGCGCTAATCCCAGAGGCAATAGCCTTTTCTATTATTGCAGGGGTAGACCCTAAAGTCGGCCTATATGCTTCGTTTTGTATTGCGGTTGTGATTGCCTTTACTGGTGGTCGTCCTGGAATGATCTCTGCTGCAACAGGTGCTATGGCACTATTAATGGTGACCTTGGTTAGGGAGCACGGGCTTGAATACTTACTCGCGGCAACCCTATTAACAGGTGTGCTGCAAATAGTTGCTGGTTACTTAAAGCTAGGTAATTTGATGCGTTTTGTTTCGCGCTCTGTGGTCACAGGCTTTGTCAATGCGCTGGCTATTTTAATCTTTATGGCTCAAGTGCCAGAGTTAATTGACGTGACTTGGCATGTGTACGCCATGACCGCAGCAGGGCTTGGTATCATCTACTTATTCCCGTTAATTCCTGTCATTGGTAAATCCTTACCTTCGCCTTTAGTGTGTATTGTCGGACTGACCATTGTTGCTGTGTTTATGGGTATCGATATCCGCACCGTAGGTGATATGGGCCAGCTGCCTGACACCTTACCTATTTTCCTTTGGCCTGAAGTGCCATTAACCCTTGAAACCTTAATGATCATCTTTCCTTATTCAGCGGGTCTTGCCGTAGTGGGTTTGTTGGAATCGATGATGACAGCCACAATTGTTGATGACTTAACCGATACTCCAAGTGATAAGAACCGTGAGTGTAAAGGCCAAGGTATTGCCAATATTGGTGCAGGTTTAATGGGTGGTATGGCTGGTTGTGCCATGATTGGTCAATCTATTATCAATGTTAAATCTGGCGGTCGCGGACGTTTATCAACATTCTCGGCGGGTGTCTTTTTGCTTATCTTGATCGTATTTCTCGGTGATTGGTTAAAGCTTATTCCTATGGCGGCATTGGTTGCGGTAATGATCATGGTATCTATAGGTACTTTCTCTTGGGATTCGATTCGTAATCTTAAACATCACCCAATGTCGACTAACCTTGTGATGGTGGCCACGGTTGTGGTGGTTGTTGCTACCCATAACCTCGCGATTGGGGTATTTGTAGGGGTATTACTGGCATCGTTATTCTTTGCTAATAAAGTCGGTCGATTTATGGTGGTTAAAAGTGCAGAAACCACAGCTGAAACGGGCCGCCATTATCAAATTATTGGCCAAGTCTTTTTTGCTTCTGCCGATAAGTTCAGTAACTCATTTGATTTTAAAGAAGTGGTTGAGAAGGTGACTATTGATTTATCACTGGCACATTTTTGGGATATTACCGCAGTATCGGCACTCGATAAAGTGGTACTTAAATTCCGTCGTGATGGCACCGAGGTTGAGTTAATCGGCCTTAACGAAGCCAGTTCAACTATTGTCGATAAATTCGGGGTGCACGATAAGCCTGAAGAAGTTGAAAAAATGATGTCTGGTCACTAAGCCCTGAGCAACACAATATAAGGAAAATAATGATGAAATATGTGATTGCCTGTATCGACGGTTCAAAAGCAACCTTAGCGGTATGTGATGCCAGTGGATGGGCGGCGATGCAATTAAATGCCCCAGTGACCCTACTACATGTATTAGATAAATCGCTTTACCCAACACAGTTGGATTTATCGGGAAACATCGGTTTAGGTACGCGTGAGCATCTACTTGATGAGATGGTTATCCTTGAAGGCCGCAGAAGTAAACTGGCACTTGAGCAAGGTAAGTTTATGCTCGAAGATGCTAAAAAACGTGTCGTTGGGCAACAACCTACAGCATTGGTGGAAACGCTACAGCGACATGGTGACTTAGTTGAAACCCTGTTAGAGCAAGAACCTAAAGCAAGGTTGGTCGTGTTGGGTCGCCAAGGCGAACAACATCAAGAACATGCTATTGGCAGCCATTTAGAAAGTGTTATTCGCACTCTTAAGCAACCTATTTTAGTGGTCATGGCTGAATTTACCGCGCCAAAGCGATTTATTTTTGCTTACGATGGCAGTGCAACAGCTAAAAAAGCCCTTAATCAAGTGGCTACGAGTCCGATGCTAAAAGGCTTGGAATGCCACTTGGTGATGGTGTCTGACAATGAATCCCAAGCGACAACTGAACTGGCAGCAGCGGCAGACTCTTTGAGTAACGTAGACTTTAGCGTGATCACCGCCGTATGTAAGGGCGAGGTGCAAGCGGCTTTAGAAGCGTATCAAGTCGCTAACCAAATAGATTTGATGGTGATGGGCGCTTATGGTCACTCACGTATTCGTGAGTTTTTTGTGGGTAGCAATACCACCAAAATGATCAGCAAAAGCCGCATCCCACTGCTATTGTTGCGTTAATCGTTAATTGCGAATTGTTAGTTAGATTCATAAATAAACGCTATGCAGTGATTACTCTGCATAGCGTTTTTTTATACTCTCGACGAGTCTTGTTAGTGTGATATGTCGATTTACGGGGTTAAATAACCTCAGTTCGGAATATAAAATGGTAATCAAACCGTTCTGTGCCCTGCTAACCGTGTTTCATTAACGTGCAATAAACCCGTTATTAATGCTTGTTAGTCATAAGAGACTGCACATTATTTTCTAGTTTGTGGCCTGTTACTTATGGGGCTTTGCAAGATGTAATGGATCGAGTATTGCTTTTAGTTCATCTTCGCCAAGCTTAGTTTCTTCAAGTGCAATAGCTAATACTGATTTATGTTCTTTATCTGCTCGTTTGGCTATTTTAGCGGCCATATCGTAACCCACCACTGAATTAAGTGCGGTAGCCAGAATGGGGTTTTTCTCCAATGCTTGGGTTAAATGCTCGGCATTGAGCGTAAACTCGGCAAACACTTTGTCGGTCATGGCCTGGCAGGCATGGGTTAATAAATCAATACTGGACAGTAGCTTGTCGGCAATCAGTGGCAACATCACATTCAATTGAAAATTACCCGATTGTGCTGCGATGGTAATGGTAGTTTCATTGCCAATGACTTCAGCGGCAATCATGGCTACGGCTTCTGGGATAACGGGATTAACCTTACCGGGCATTATCGATGAGCCGGGTTGCAGCGCCGTTAAGCTAATTTCTTGTAACCCTGCAACAGGGCCAGAGTTCATCCAACGTAAATCATTGGCGATTTTCAATAACGTAACCGCTAACCCTTTGAGCGCCGAAGCCATGGCTAAGGTGTGATCTTGGCTACTCATATACAACGCAGGCATTACCGCCGCCTGCCAAGGGATTTTATCTTGCTGTTGTAAATCATCACATGCAAGTTTGGCAAAATTGGGGTCACAATTAACACCAGTGCCAACCGCAGTGCCGCCCAATGGCAATTGATGCAGGCTCAGCTCAACTTGCTGAATTCGAGCTTGAGCACTGTTTAGCTGTTGTTGCCAACATTGCAGTTCTTGGCCAAGCGTAATCGGCATGGCGTCCATTAAATGGGTGCGACCAGTTTTGACCAGGTTTGAATGTTGTATAGCCAAATCCGCCAATCTGTCGCTTAGATCTGTAATGGCTGGGTACAGTTGAGCCTTTAAATGCCGCACTGTGCTGATGTGAATACAGGCGGGCACCACATCGTTACTGCTTTGGCCCATATTGACATGATCATTAGGGTGAACTTTTACCTGCAAAATGACGCTGGCAAGGCTGGCAATCACTTCATTAACATTCATATTAGAACTGGTGCCAGAACCTGTTTGGAACAAATCTAGCGGAAAGTGTTTTGAAAAATCAAGCTTCTTACTGGCGACAATTGCTTGTTGAATCGCGGTGGCCATGGCGTTATCTAGCAAATCTAGCTGGCTATTAGCCTGTGCTGCCGCTGATTTTATGTCGAGTAGGGCGAGTAAAGCTGGCGTCGGAAAGCGCCGATCTGAAAACTGAAAGTTATTCAGTGCTCGTTGGGTTTGCGCTTGGTAATAAACATCATTTGGTACCTCAATTTTCCCCATACTGTCATGTTCTATACGCATTTTGCTCATAGTTTTTTTCCGGGTCGATTTTAGATTCGAATATGTTAGGGTAACCTTAGCATGAAGTGCCAATAAACGTTTATAGGGAGATCAGTAATGAAAAATTCTATGCAATTATTGAAACAACTTGAGAGTCACGGAAAAACTTTCAAGTATTACAGCTTTGATCGACTAGCCGAACACTACGATTTATCTCGCTTACCTTTTGCCGCTAAAATCTTATTAGAAAACCTACTGCGTTATGAGAACTCTGAATTTGTTCAGCCTGAGGATATTGATATCTTGGCCCGCTGGGATCTAGATAACTGGTCAGAAACTGAAATTGCTTTTGTGCCCTCTAGGGTTATTTTACAGGATTTTACCGGTGTACCTTCGGTGGTCGATTTGGCCGCAATGCGTGATGCGATTGAGACATTAGGTGGTAATGCAGACGCTATTAACCCACTCAACCCGGTGGAGCTGGTCATTGACCATTCAGTGATGGTTGATGTGTTTGCTGAATCCGATGCACTACAAAAAAATACCGCCATTGAAATCCAACGAAACCGCGAGCGATATCAGTTTTTGCGTTGGGGTCAGCAAGCCTTTGATAACTTTAAAGTGGTGCCGCCAGGGCGCGGTATCGTACATCAAATCAATCTGGAATATCTGGCGAGAGTGGTTTTTGTCAAAGAGGATGAAGATAATCTATTGTACCCCGATACGTTAGTTGGGACAGATTCTCATACTACTATGATCAATGGTTTGGGTGTATTGGGCTGGGGTGTGGGCGGCATAGAAGCAGAGGCCGCGATGTTAGGCCAACCTGTTACCATGTTGTTACCCGAAATTGTCGGATTTGAATTTATCGGTAAATTGCCTCCAGGGGTTACCGCTACCGATCTGGTGTTAACCGTGACCGAACAACTGCGCTCATTTGGCGTGGTAGGTAAGTTTGTTGAATTTTTTGGTGCCGGTGTCGATCAATTAACCTTGGCCGATAGGGCGACCATTGCCAATATGGCGCCAGAATACGGTGCTACTTGTGGCATTTTCCCGATTGACCAACAAACGCTAGATTACCTCAAGCTTACCGGTCGTGATCCAGAGCGTATCGCGTTGATCAAGGCATATCTTAAACAGATGGGCATGTGGGCCAGCGCATCCGACAACAAAGCCTGTTATCACGCCAGATTACAACTGGATTTAGGCAGTATTGTGCCTTCTATCGCTGGCCCCAAAAGACCACAAGACAGAATTGCACTTGAGCAAGCTGGAGTCAGTTTCCGCCAATGGTTGGATAGTCAGATCCCAGTGAGCCACATCGACGCCGAAGGTAAAGACGAGTTGGCAAGCGAGGGTGGTCCATCGGTGCAAGTACCCGTCGCTGATGGCAGTACTGGTGTTGCATGTCGTTATCGAGATAAAGACTTTGTGCTGGAAGCCGGCGCGGTGGTGATAGCGGCGATAACCAGTTGTACTAATACCTCTAATCCATCGGTGTTAATCGCCGCCGGACTATTGGCCCGAAATGCGCGTAAAAAAGGCTTGCAGGTTAAACCCTGGGTAAAAACCAGCTTTGCACCGGGCTCACAGGTGGTGACAGATTATTTAATAAAATCGGGTCTTAATATCGATTTAGATGCCTTAGGTTTTCAGTTGGTTGGCTACGGTTGTACCACCTGTATTGGTAATTCAGGCCCTTTACCTCAACCCGTTAGCGCTGCGATACAACAGGGCAGGTTGAAAGTGTGTTCGGTGTTATCAGGCAACCGTAACTTTGATGGCCGCATCCATCCAGAAGTTCAAGCCAATTATTTAGCATCGCCGCCGCTGGTGGTGGCATATGCATTGGCCGGTAATATGAAAGCCGATATGGTCACCGAGCCTCTGGGTGAAGATGCCAATGGCAAAGCTGTCTATTTAAAAGATATCTGGCCAGACAATCAGGAAATCCAACAGGTTATGGCCAGCGCCGTGCAAAGCGAAATGTTTGTGTCGCGTTATGCCGATGTTTACAGTGGTGATGCTGACTGGCAAGGATTAGAAGTGGTCCAGAGCCAGAAATATAACTGGCCAGATTCTACCTATGTCAAACAACCACCATTCTTTAATGGGATCAGTGCCGAGGTTCCAACAATAAAAGCTATCGACAATGCCCGTTGTTTACTTAAGTTAGGTGATTCGGTCACTACCGACCATATTTCACCAGCGGGATCTATTGCACCAGACAGCCCTGCTGGAGACTATTTACAGCAAGCTGGGGTAGCCATTAAGGACTTTAACTCTTACGGTTCACGCCGTGGAAACCATGAAGTGATGATGCGTGGAACTTTTGCCAATGTAAGGCTAAAAAATCTGCTGGCTCCTGGAACTGAAGGTTGTTGGACTCGCTTAATGCCTAACGGTGAGTCTATGACCGTATTTGATGCCGCCATGCAATATCAACAGCAAGGTACGCCTTGTATTGTATTAGCGGGCAAAGAATACGGCACGGGTAGCTCGCGAGATTGGGCCGCCAAAGGACCTGCACTGTTGGGTGTTAAAGCGGTTATAGCGCAAAGCTATGAACGTATTCATCGCTCGAACCTTGTTGGAATGGGGATTTTACCTCTGCAGTTCATGCCAGATGACAGTGCTGAGTCACTAAAGCTTACTGGTGAAGAGCAATTCAGTATTCCTGCAGTGAGTGCTGGCCAGAAAACCGTTAAAGTGACCGTGACCAACAAAGCGGGTAAGCATCATTCGTTTGAAGCTAAAATCCGCATTGATACTCCTAATGAGTTCAGTTACTACCAAAATGGTGGCATTTTGCATTATGTATTGCGCAATCTAGCTAAGTCGTCTAGCTAAGTCATTTGGGTTCTCGCTAAGGTTATTATCTACTTTAGATAGCATGTAAATAGGTTCAAATTTAACGATTTGGACCTTTTTTATGCTATGAAAGCAATATGTGCGGTATAGCGGTATAGCGGTATATAAGGTCACATAGTGACTTTATATACTAACCAGATGTACGAGGGTTATTATTCGAAGCGGCTCACGCGCATTAGCTCAATCGACGGGAATAGATTTTTACCATTAAAATTGCGAATGAACCATTAATATATTGCCATTTTGTCTGATGTGATATGTAGGTGAACCAATGGGTAGTTAATGTGTTTGAGGTTAGTTTTGGGGTTACGCTTTTTGTGATATTTCGACTAAGTTAAGTTAGTGATAGTAGATCAGTTCGAGTTGTGAACCCGAGGTAACCATCAGAGAACTATAGCGTTTTGGAGATTTTTTTAGATTATCCAGGGGGTTTTTCTGATTAAATCGTAGTATATTGATATCACACGTGTTATTAAATCTAGTTTTTTTTGATTAAATGGATTAGGTTAAATAACGCTATATGGATTTATGAATTTTAAATCAAACGGTTTGTAGTGGCATTCCTAAAGCGTGTATTCAGATAGAGGCAAGCTAGGTAATTGGAAATGCTAATCAAAGAGCGTGAACTAGTTTTATTCTGAGAAAAGTAATGCCCTTATATTTAAAAGAATTGACTGATTTTTATGCTTGTAAATACTCAGAGAAAATCTTAAATAGCAAATGAGGCTACATCATGGACGACATATATAGAAAGTAAGTACAGCCGTTTTCATCGTATCAGACACGGTATACGTTGGTGCTGAACTAACCGAGTTGGGAGTATTATTTTTTGGTGATTTTTTACTCATTCTTTTTTATGCTCTTATTCTTTTATGGCTTGAGCTTCATTTGCCCTTCTTTAGTTAGTGTTTTTTCTATCCAGTTTTCAATTGAATCCTTATTTGAAGAATATCGATGGTCATACAATCCAAACCCCGACTCAATAATGCGATTAAACAATAACAATGAGGGACTTTAATGACGGTTAACCTCATTTATTCCATAACACTTATCTTATCGCTTAGTTTGTTATATGGGTTTATTGTTAATTATTTTTACGCGAACAAAATGACTAAGCAAATATTGTCTGGTGCATTATTTGCTGGTATTTGTATTTTTGGTATGATTTATCCTATCTATATGGACTCTGGGGTTATTGTCGATCCTCGGTCCGTGGTTCTGGGTATAGCAGGTCTCTTCGGTGGTCCAGTTGTCGCAATTATTGCCGCCACCATTACAGCAGGTTATCGATTACTTCTAGGTGGAGGCGGTTTATACGTAGGCATAGGTATTATCATAGTATCGACTAGCTTAGGATTAATTTATCGATATTGTGTTAAAAAAGACTGGGTAAAAATTAACTTAGTGCAACTCTTACTCTTTGGCTTATTAATACAAGTTATTGTATTAATAATATCAACCCAGTTACCTGCCACCGCGTTTGAGAAAATACTATCAACTATAGCCATCCCACGACTGGTTATCTTTACACTGGCTACGGCATTCCTAGGCTTACTGTTGAAAAATATGGATGACCGCCAGAACACAGAAATTGCGTTAAGAGAAAGTGAATCAAGACTATCACATCATCTGCAGAATACGCCTTTAGCGGCTATAGCATGGGACATCAACTTCAATGTCACCCAATGGAATAAAACAGCCGAAAAGATTTTTGGATACTCTGCCGATGAAGCGATGGGACGTCATCCCATAGATTTGATCCTAATCGATACATCTAAAATAGAGATTGATCAGGTTTATAAGGACTTATTGGAACATAAAGAAGGGACGCGAAGAAGTAATTACAATATTACTAAAGACGGCAAAAAAATTGCTTGTGAATGGTATAATACGCCAATCTTGGATACCGCAGGCAAGGCGATTGGGGCAGCCTCTTTGTGTGAGGATATTACTGTCAGAAAACAATCTGAGCAGTTGATTTGGGAGCAGGCACATTACGATTCACTTACTGGATTAGCTAATCGCCAAATGGCGAGTTTAGATCTCGAGAAAGAAATTAAAATAGCTAAACGGTCGAATAAAAGTATCGCATTATTATTCTTTGATCTAGATGGTTTTAAAGATATTAATGACACTATGGGTCACGATATTGGTGACATTCTTCTGGTTGAAGTGGCAAAACGTTTACTCAATCTTACTCGAGATGTCGATACCATTGCCCGACTTGGAGGCGATGAATTCGTTCTGATAATAGGCGGACTTGATAGCCCAAGTTGTGTAGATCGAATTGCGAGTAACTTACTTAAAAAAATGTCTGAGCCTTTTACGTTAGGTCAAAATAAAGCTTATATTTCTACTAGTATTGGGATCACATTTTATCCACAAGATGCTTCTGATCCTGTTGAAATGCTAAAAAATGCTGATCAGGCAATGTATGCCGCCAAAAGTAATGGGGGGAATAGTTTCCAATATTTTACCCCGTCGATGCAGCAGAACGCAGTATCTCGCATGTCTTTGATTAGTGATTTACGTATAGCTATAGCAGCCAATCAATTCCAATTACATTACCAACCAATCGTAAACTTAATCACTGGTGATATTTATAAAGCTGAAGCTCTCATTCGTTGGCAACATCCAGTAAGGGGTTTAGTTGGACCAATCGAATTTATTCCTATTGCAGAAGAGACCCAATTAATCGTTGATATCGGTGATTGGGTATTTCGTGAGGCCGCTCAGCAGTCGGCTCGCTGGCGCACCGCCATCGAGCCAAGTTTCCAAATTAGTATCAATACTTCGCCAGTACAATATAAGAACGATGCTTTTAGCGCTAAAGATTGGCTTGACTATTTAGACGCTCTTAAATTACCCGGTGATGCCATTATGGTTGAAATTACTGAGGGAGCATTGATGGAATATGGAAGCAGTATCGACCAGAAATTATTTGACTTCAGAGATGCAAATATTCAGGTATCACTAGATGATTTTGGTACTGGGTATTCATCACTTTCTTCACTAAAAAAACTCGATATTGATTATCTGAAAATTGATAAATCTTTTGTGGATAATTTGGCGCCCCATTCTAATGATCTGGCTTTGTGCGAAGCAATCATTGTAATGGCACACAAACTTGATTTGAAAGTTGTTGCTGAGGGTGTCGAGAACGAAGAACAAAGAGACTTGTTAATAGCTGCTGGCTGTGACTATGCGCAGGGCTACCTATTTTCTAAACCATTACCAGCGATAGAATTTGAAAAATTATTAAAGTCTAGGTGAGAATCATGTGCCTCGACTGAATATTTAAACTAGTCAACGTTACCTATGAACAAGTTCTTTGCGCTTACTACAGACAGGATTAATTGTATCTTTTATAGGTGTTACATATTTTGATAAATAAATACTACTATCAGTTGCTAAAGACAGCGCAGTCACGACCTTTAGCCTTAGCGAGATAGAGCGCTTCATCTGCACGTTGTAGCCAAGTATCTGCTGTTGTACCTGGAACCCAGGAAGCAACACCAAATGACACCGTTATTTCTTTGCCATCCGGTGTTGTTAACTCTTTTTTTATTGTCGTTCTAAGGTTGTTAATAAACACATCAGGTTGATCACTGACCTCAGGGATTAATAGCACAAACTCTTCGCCACCGAATCGATAAAGCCGATCGTATTTACGAATGTGCGAAGTGGCAATCGTAACAAAATCTTGTAGTACTTTGTCACCAACAGCATGACCGTATTTATCGTTGACCATCTTAAAGTAATCTAAATCGAGAATGGCTAACAAATGCTTAATACCGTTACGCTCGGCGTTGGATATTGCCGCTGTCATATCTGATCTCATGGCTCGGCGATTAAATGCACCGGTTAATGCGTCCACAGTATTGAGTGTTTCCAGTAAGTGAAACTGCTTCAAACCATGGCTGGCATAAACGAAGGCACTTAATGACAACATCGAGGTTGTTACAATGAAAGATTCTTCTGAAATGGTGTTAAAAACGTCAGATAATTCTACGATAGAAATGCCAGCGACGACATTAATGCAAAAGGCTTCAACTGGTTTTACCAAAATAAAAGTGCTTGCGAAGACGGGGTAAATCCACAAAAAACTATCTATTCCATTAGCAATAACAATGATGACTACACCGGTATTAATAAATACTGCTATTACAGCGCTTAAAATTCGGATTTTTTTGGAGTAATACGCATAAGCAACTAGTGATATGATGCCCAGTATCAGCATCATATCAATGATGGCTGCGACGATGTTGCCCGCTAGATAACGTATAACTACAAACGGAAAAATGCCTAGCACAGCGACAGCGCTGAGTAGCAACAATAACGACAGTTGATATTTTTCCTGTAGCTGATTGATCATAACGCTCTCGCAGTAAATTGAATAATTATGTTTAATCAGGTTGAGCTACTAACAAACAAAAAGCTTTTTTGCTTGAGAACCCCGTCAACCTGTTTGCTCTAGAATACTATACAATCAGAGATTTCATTCTACCTAAATCTGGATAGGCTGGTCTTTTCGCAATTACATCATTAAAAATGCCTTAATCGTCATCTCGGTTGGATGTGAATAACCAAGTCGAAAATAACCGAACCAATCACAATTACAATATTTCGAATGTGTTTATGATAATCATTATATATGAGAAACCTTAATTAGCTCGTTTCTAAAAAGTATTAATAAACGATGAGTTTGAATGTAGTTTAATTTTTTCTTGCCATTGTGATGGGCTAAATTAGGCATTCATTGAGTGTAATTATTAAATGGGCTAGACTCGAAAATGGATGATATAACACTTGGATGACAAAGGGATTTCGATGAGAAACTTACCAATACCCCATCATCAATTGATCGACATTTGCTCTGAAACTCTTAACTAGCATCAACAAAATCGCCAAAGTAAAAGCATAATCCGTAAGTTAAAGCCATTAATCTGAACAAGACATCGACCCAGTTCAATAAGTGATTTGTAGTTTGAAAAGAGCGCAACGCATAAAGACTAAAATGTTAGTTGTAAAATAACTATCAATTATCGAGGAATATTATGGTTTATCATGAACCACATAAATCACATCGTGCAGGTTGGTTACGCGCAGCAGTGCTTGGCGCAAACGATGGTATTGTTTCAACAGCAAGTCTTATTATTGGGGTGGCAGCCGCTAGCACAACACACCAAGGTGTCATCCTCGCAGGTATTGCCGGATTGGTTGCTGGGGCTATGTCGATGGCTGCTGGTGAGTATGTTTCCGTTAGTTCGCAATCAGACTCGGAGAAAGCAGATCTTGTACTTGAGAAAAATTCATTAGAGCAGAATTATGAATTTGAAAAAAATGAGCTTGCAAAAATATACGAAACTAGAGGTGTTGATCCTATTTTAGCCCAACAAGTTGCAGTGCAATTAATGGCACATGATGCGCTTGGTGCACACGCTAGAGATGAAATAGGGATTACCGTTATTGGCAATGCTAAACCCGTTCAAGCGGCATTTTCGTCTGCAAGTACTTTTACCGTAGGAGCCGCATTGCCATTATTACTTGCTTGGGTCATTCCGGGAGAGCAACTTATTCCTGCTGTTGCATTGTCTTCGTTGGTTTTTCTCGCTTTCCTTGGTGGCATAGCTGCATGGGTAGGTGGTGCCCCCATTTCTGTAGGTGCTATCAGGGTGACTTTTTGGGGCGCGCTAGCAATGGCCTTAACGGCTGGAGTGGGAAGTATATTTGGGGTGGTGGCATAGTGCTATGCCTTGGGAATATATAACCTATAACGATACAATTTGAGTTAACAATGTATTAGTCTGTTTTTTGCTAAAACAACCGTGCCTTAAATTATTGATTGAGTTGCTCGCATGGTTATTAGACATTAAGGGTTACATTTGACTATTGCTAAATTGATTATTTGTGATGTAAATAGCGACAAGAGAGGCGATTTCTCTACAAGCCAATGTTCGTGGGCTCAACTATCTAATTGTGATGGATTTGGTGGACAAGCTGGCGGATGGGAGGATTCATCAAGCACTGCGACGATTCTAGGATTCTGGGAGTCTCAACGTCATGTGGGTGAATTCATGAAAAGCATCCATGATGAGATCTTTAAACGTAATAACCAGGAAAGTACCTACAACAGTTGTTCTGTTGATTACTTCGAATTAATTTCAATCATTTCTGGCTCAAATGTAAACTTTTCTCATGGTGGATTATTTAGCATTATCTACTGCTCTGGTGTTACCAACCTTGATAAGTTTACTCGAGATCAAGAGGCTATTTGGAATTCCCCACGGTTACAGCAATCTGGAATGTTAAGCGCTCATATTTGGCGTCATATTACTCTTGAGGATAACTACATGGTCGTATCCCATTGGGAGTCGAAGAATGCCCATGAGCAATACTTGAGGGATATGTCTTTAACATTGAGACCACAAGCATGCCCGTCTGATTACGTAGAAACAATATCCAGCAGCATAGTTGAGCTTGAAACCTTGTGGAGCATTGTTCCAAACAAGCAAATTAGTTGGAAAGTGTAATGCTTTGAGGTTATTTAAATTAAGTGCTTTACCTACAATAACGAGGAAGAAAAATGGAATTAGGTGTATTTGAACGAAGCAGTACCACTGACCCTATCATTAGTGCTACCGCCTATAATTTTGCCATCGGTTTAACCCTCTGCTGGGGCTTTGCAATAAACTGGTTAATGGTGACCAACATTGATCCTCAATCAATTGCAGATATCAATCCGTGGATTTTCTTTATTGGGTACTTCGCTTCATGCTTTTTTGGTATTTATCTTTTTAATAAGTCCAATAATCCACTGGTTAGTTTTATAGGTTACAACTTTGTTGTCATCCCGTTTGGTCTTATTATCAATTTGGTGGTAAGTCGCTACGATGCCTCTATTGTATCTGAGGCTATACGCATCACAGGTCTAGTGACTATTGGTATGATGTGCTTAGGGTCTCTATTTCCCGCTTTTTTCAAAAAAATAGCTGGTGCACTCACCATTGCTCTGTTGCTTGTCATTGTGGTGGAGCTTATTGAAATATACGTATTTGGTATCCACCATGGAATAATCGATTGGATAGTGGTGCTTATTTTCTGCGGATATATTGGCTATGACTGGGGGCGGGCTAATCAAATACCTAAAACAATAGATAACGCTATTGATAGCGCGGCAGCGTTGTACATGGACATAATCAACTTATTCCTTCGTATTTTAAGAATACTTGGGCGCAAATAAGTCACTTCGTGATTGTGAAGTAAATAGGGAGAATGTTGTTTATGGGGTTATTGTAGAAAAATAAAGCGTATTATTTTCATTATTAATCTATAAATGCATGATGTCGGACTAAAATCATGAATTTGTAAGTCGTTGTAGGCGCCTGTTATCCTCCCGTTTGTGGTGTGATTAGACGTGATTGAACCCTACATGTTATGGATGAGAATAAATCTACAGCTGACTTTTGGGTCCCTATAAAAATAGCGTTAATTCAGAATGGCCAAAAATACTATGGTACATAAACGATACTTTCTAATCCTTTCAATCATTTTTGGTATTGAATGCTTAGTCATTTCTATATCGCCTTATGATCGAGCCGATTGGGCGCTTGAGAATGTATTAGTTGTCTTATCTGCCATCTTCATTTTTTTTACGTATAAGAAATGTCCATTATCGCGACTCTCTTATAGTTTGATATTTGTATTTATGAGCTTACATGAAATTGGTTCATATTATACTTACTCCAATGTTCCCTATGATGCATTTTTAACATCATATTTTAATTTTAGCCTTAATGAATATATGGGGTGGACTCGGAATAACTTTGATCGATTGATTCATTTTGCATACGGTTTTTTATTAGCATACCCAGTGAGAGATTTGTATTGCCGGATTGCTGGTGTGAAAGGCTTTTGGAGCTATTTAACGCCTTTAAATCTTATTATGGCAACATCCATGCTATATGAACTGGTTGAGTGGGGCGCTGCAGAGATATTTGGTGGCGAGTTAGGAATGGCATATTTAGGCACTCAGGGAGATATTTGGGATGCACATAAAGATATGGCAATGGCAAGTCTTGGCGGCTTTATAGCAATGGTGATTACACTTGTTATTCATTCTCGAATTCAAAAAGACTTTCGAGAACAATGGCGATTAAGTTTAACAGTAAAACATAACAGGGATTAAGCGGGAAAAGCCTTCGTTTGGAACTTGATTAACAATAGACATGACCAGCAAAGATGAGTGCTGATTAGCATCCGGCCTATTTTTCACATTACTTTAATCGTTGTGCTAAAAACTGCAGGCTATGTTGTTACTCGCAATGTTAGCCCACAATTTTTAGCTCATATATACCCAATACACAGCAAAATACACAATCCTGCATTTCGAGGGCATTTGGTTATTGTTAACAGTAAACCATACCACCATCAATCAGCGGTGCTTGACCCGTCATGTAATCAGAATCTGGACCTGCTAAATATGAAACAAAGTTGGCGACATCCACAGGTGTTTGCGCACGACCAAGTGCAATGCCTTTGACGTATTTCTTATAGGTTTCACCTATTGGTGCGCCAGTAATTTCAGAAAAACGTTTATCAATCTCGACCCACATATCGGTTCCGACCACTCCAGGGCAATAAGCATTGACAGTAATACCTGCGCTAGCATATTCCTGTGCAGCTGCCTGGGTTAACGCGCGCACGGCAAATTTAGTTGCCGAATATGCGCCCAGCAAAGCAAATCCATTATGGCCAGCAATGGAAGAGGCACTGATAATTTTGCCTTTTTGTTTACGTTCGATAAATTTCTTTGCCGCGGCTTGAATGCCCCAAAGGGTTCCGTCTACGTTGATCTTTTGGATTTTATCCATTTCTTCTTGAGTAATATCTGCTATGGCTTGAACTTGCGCAATACCTGCGTTATTCACCATAATATCAAATCCACCTAAGGTTTTTTCTGCATGGTCTATAGCGGCATATACCTGTTTTCGGTCGCTAACATCTGCTTTGAAAGTAGTTGATTTTCGACCCAAGGCTTCTACTTCAAGAGAGACTGCGAGCATTTTGTCTACGTTTAAATCAACGATGGCAATATCTGCTCCATCTTTTGCTAAACGAAGTGCAATGGCACGTCCAATACCCTGACCTGCGCCTGTGACGAGCGCGACTTTTCCTTGTAATGACATATCTGACTCCTTTTTGATAATGAGATAAGGAAGACCTTTACATAGCCTTCCAGATAACGATTGAATGATCAGTCTACAAGGGCGTAGAGCAATAAAATTAGATATAGATCAATTTTAACCAGCATAATGATTAAAAATTAAACATGTTTAATCTCTAAGAATAACCTTTCAACATTAGTGGTGAGTATTTAGGTGTTATGTTGATTTTTATTTTTATATCAGCAGGTTATTTCCGAATTTGAAAAGAATTAATTATCATATTGCTAATAAGAATCAATCTATTGATAAACCCCATCTAGGTTGAATTTGTTAACGCTCACAAGGCTATCGCATTCAATACTGAATAGGATTATGTTATTAAATAGAGGGATGGGTAGCATGTTTATTATAGGTCTCAATCTATAAATAAACCCCGTTCTTGAATAACCATAAAAGGTTATCGCAATGAATGCTGAAAAGGCTATGTTATTGGTTAGACAAGTGGATGGCGTGTTAATTACTATCGATTTTAATGCTTTACCGCTGCCAACAATATCATCAAGTTCATTAGCACATTGACTGGAATCATCAAACCAGGAGATTTAAAATGAAAAATGCAGGAATCATCACTTTTGACACACATACTGAAGCTGAAGAAGCAGTAAAAGAGTTGCAAAAATCAGGTTTCGATATGAAAAAACTATCTATTATTGGTAAAGATTATCACACAGAAGAAGATGTCGTTGGTTATTACAACACTGGTGACCGTGTGATGAAATGGGGTAAATTCGGGGCTTTTTGGGGAGGGTTATTCGGTTTGCTTTTTGGTTCAGCCTTTTTCTTTATTCCCGGACTTGGTCCCATTATGATTGCTGGTCCGTTTGTTTCAACGATCATTGGCGGTCTCGAAGGTGCTGTTATAGTGGGTGGGCTAGATGCATTGGGCGCAGCCCTTTATAGCATCGGCATACCAAAGGACAGTATCATCAAATATGAAACCGCGATAAAGAGTGATAAATTTCTTCTTGTCGTTCATGGTTCTATGGATGAAATAACAAATGCAAAAAGTATTCTAAAGAATATTGGTCATAACTTAGAGGTACATTCCGCATAAACACGCCGGCTATAACTGACAACATTACCTAACAATCGCATACATTTAGGCAGGGAAAAAGTTCGTTACTGGCTTTGTATTTCTGCCTATTCTTTAGATCATTAGGGTTAATGCTGAATATCTCTCATTATTATCGTTTAAAAGGCGGCCTCGTTAAGGTTTAATATTAACTTAGTATTGATGAGCTCCTGCCAGTCAATTGGCGAGCTTAATGTATTTATCTGCTTACAAGCTAACATCAAACGAATAATATTTTTACCTTGTGACTGTTCACCCAGTAAAGTGAGCTTTCAAACAGTGCAAAGTGCAAAAACGAAAACGTTAGACATAACTAAATGATGAGAATGAGGTAATAATGTTACAACCGGAATGGATAGTACTGTTTTTATTATTAGGCTCTTTTGTCGGTTTCATGGCGGGGCTATTAGGTATCGGTGGTGGTGGCATTTTGGTGCCGATATTAACATCGATATTTCTATTAAATGGCATTGCTATTGATCATGTTGTGCATTTAGCTTTAGGCACATCAATGGCTTGTATGGTAATCACTACTTTTTCAAGTTTCCGTTCTCACAATGCAAAAGGTGCAGTGGTATGGTTGGCTGTTAAAGGGATGGTTTTAGGTATTATTTTAGGGACATTTTCAGCAACGTTTTTAGCCTCATATTTAAGCTCATTATTTCTGGGGATCTTTTTTGCGCTGTTTATGGCATTTGTATCGAGCCAAATGTTTTTAAATAAAAAACCAAAGCCATCAAGAGAACTATCAGGAACCACAGGCTTGTTTGCAGCGGGTTTTGGCATTGGATCAATATCTGCGTTGGTGTCAATTGGCGGTGGCTCTTTAACGGTTCCTTACCTAACATGGCAGAATATTGAAATTAAGAAAGCAATCGGTACTTCTGCCGCTATTGGGCTGCCTATCTCTGTTGCTGGAACGGTTGGTTATTTAATTAATGGTTGGCACTATTCTTCACCTAATGATTACATTTTTGGTTATGTGTATTTACCCGCAGTATTATTAATTTCTATTACCAGTTTTATCACCGCCCCTTACGGCGCACAGTTGGCACATAAATTACCCGTATCAATATTAAAGAAAATATTTGCTGTTCTACTCATTACGCTGAGTATTAAAATGTTGATTTCAATAACATGATTTAGCATTAATAACTTTTGCAGAGATATAACCGGATCGCTGAAAAAATCTAGCTTTTTACAAGGTATTATTTTTAAGGAAATTAATCGTGTATTGTGAAATGCTTACACAAACGGCTGTATGTTAACGGTAAATAATTGGAGTAATATTCAGAGGCTTATTGCATATTTGAGGCGATAATCTCGCAATATTTACGCATCAATATAATCCTAGTAGCAAGTTAGTTAAGGGATGTCCAAATCAGAAAGCGATTCACCTCAAGCTCAAGCCAAACTATGTTCCATCTTTGATGGTAGTTACCGTTAACATTTTACGCGTTTGGGTGAGGGTGTAGCCACCACTTAATACCACTAGTAGGCTACCAAGTAAGGTCATTAAATCGGGCGACTCTCCAAATATAAATATTCCCAAGGCTAACGCAAACAGTAAGCGGGTATAACGAAACGGTGCGATTACCGATACATCGCCCGCGCGCATAGCAATAGTGAGTGCGTTATAAGCTGCAACGCCAAAAATGATAGCGCCGATGATTTGTATTGACGCGGTTGTATTAAGTTGGGCTGGTTCATTTTGATAGATTTGTATTGCTACACCCGCAGGGATGAGGACAAAAAAACCATACACACCAAGCTGCATATTAGACAATACATGTGGTGCCGCTCGGGTGGCTAAATCGCGACCCGCAAAACCTAGGGTTGCGATAACCGCTAATAAAGAAGTGGCTTCAAAGCCTTCAAGTCCGGGACGAATGATCATCAGTACGCCGATAAAGCCAACCAATACAGCAAGCCATCTTTTCACCCCTACTTGTTCACCGAACAATAATGCTGCGCCTATCATGGCAATTAATGGTGTTGCCTGCAAAATAGCTGATGCACTTGATAATGGGGTTAAAGTAATCGCCAACGCAAAGGTAAATCGACCCACCACTTCGCAAGTTGCACGAATTAATATAGGAGTAGATAAAATTGCCGGATGGAAAATCTTTTCGCCTTTACGCCAAGTGAGGAGCATAAAAATAAGCATTCCACCTAGGCCAAATAGCGCGAGAATTTGACCCAAAGATGTCGTTTCTGCCGCTGATTTAATGAGCATATCTTCAATGGCAAAGGCTGCCATTGCAGCAACCATATAAAGACTTCCTTTGGTATTTGTCAAAATAACTCCAATAATAGGATGGATTGTTTTTGGCCGATAAGGCTTGTATATAACGGTTGTGATGCTTGAATCGACAAAGTGCATAAAACGAATTTTAGACCTGATTTTATCGTTCAACCATCTGATTACTTCTATTTTTTTATATAAGTAATTTTATTGATATACCAAGTTTTGTCGCCTTGTGGAGTACTGACCACGGCTTCGTCATCGACTTGTTTTTTGAGTAAAGCGCGAGCCATGGGTGAGTCAATTGAGATGTAATCTTTACGTTCGTCGTAAATTTCTTCAGGGCCGACAATTTTAAAGGTTTTTATGTCACCGGCGTCGTTTTCGATTTCAACCGTGGCACCAAAAAACACTTTGCCTTCTTGTTCTGGAGCGTAATAGACTATCTTGAGTTCGGGCAACAGCTTGCGTAGATAGCGTACACGGCGATCAATTTGCCTTAATAAACGCTTGTTGAACTGATAATCGGCATTTTCAGAACGATCACCTAAACCTGCCGCCCAAGTGACAATTTTAGTCACTTCAGGACGCTGTTCTTTCCACAAGTAGTCGTGCTCAATTCTGAGCTTATTGTAGCCTTCTAAAGTGATTAACTTAGTTTTCACACGGTTTACTCTTAATGTGGTCAAAGAACAGTGAGGTTTTATATTAAGCTGTAATATTAACATCTGTGTTTTAGCACTTCATGCCCGATGATGCATTCTTTTTATCGATTATCTATAAAGACATCATAAAGCCTTTCGTACTAGCAGCGAACTGGTGGTCTTTATGGTATCTTTGGCATAATTTTATTTTAAACCATGTCGAATTCGATTGATTATGCATAATATTGCCCAGATTATCGCTCAAGAACTGAATGTTCGTGAACAACAGGTCACTGCGACCATCGCACTTTTAGATGATGGTGCAACAGTACCGTTTGTGGCGCGCTACCGTAAAGAAGCCACTGGTGGCTTAGATGATACTCAATTACGTAACTTGTTTTCTCGCTTAGGCTATTTACGAGAGTTACATGATCGTCGCCAAGTGATTTTGTCGAGTATTGAGGCGCAAGGTAAGTTAACGCCTGTGTTATCCCAAGCGATTAATGATGCCGACAGCAAGACCCGCCTTGAAGATTTATACCTGCCATACAAACCAAAGCGTCGTACTAAAGGCCAAATAGCTATCGAAGCCGGTATTGAGCCGCTAGTCGATGCTGTGTTAGCCGATCGCCAAGTCGATATAGATGCTAAGGCTGCTGAGTTTCTTAATCCACAAGCAGGATTTGCTGATGCTAAAGCGGTACTTGATGGAGCTCGTTATATCTTAATGGAACGCTTTGCCGAAGATGCAGAGTTGCTACGTAAAGTACGCCAGCATTTATTACAGCAAGCGGTGCTTGAAAGCCGCATGGTGAAAGGTAAAGAGAAAGAAGGCGCTAAATTCCGCGACTATTTTGAACACAATGAGCTGATGAGCAAAATCCCATCACATCGTGCTTTAGCCATGCTGCGCGGTCGTAACGAAGGCGTGTTAAGCCTGTCAATGAACGCTGATCCCGATACTCAAGCAACAGAAGGCAGTTATTGTGAAGTGATTATTAGCGATCACTTTGCGTTAGCATTAACGAATAGTAGCGTTGATGAATGGTTGAAAACCGTAGTGACCTCGACTTGGCGGATTAAAGTCGCTTTGCAAATGGAAACCGAGTTTATTGCTAAGATGCGTGAACGAGCGGAAGAAGAAGCCATTAGAGTGTTTGCCCGTAATCTGGGTGATTTATTAATGGCGGCTCCTGCTGGTGCTAAAGCGACTATGGGGCTTGATCCTGGTATTCGTACTGGTGTGAAAGTAGCGATTGTAGATAACACTGGCAAACTTGTGGCACACACCACTATTTTCCCCCATGCACCGCAAAACTTGTGGGATAAATCAATCCGCACCTTGAGTAACTTAGTGACGATGCACAAGGTTGAAATTATTGCGATAGGTAATGGTACAGGCTCTCGTGAAACCGACAAACTGACTGGCGAATTAATTGCAGCAGTAAAAGAAACTAACCCGACATTGACTAAAGTGATTGTGAGTGAAGCGGGTGCATCTGTGTATTCGGCCTCTGAGTTTGCTGCTAATGAATTTCCTAACCTTGATGTGTCAATTCGTGGTGCGGTATCGATAGCGCGTCGTTTACAAGATCCACTGGCCGAGTTGGTAAAAATTGAGCCCAAAGCGATTGGCGTAGGGCAATATCAGCATGATGTAAGTCAAAGCCAGTTATCGCAGTCGCTTGATGCCGTCGTTGAAGATTGTGTTAATGCTGTAGGTGTTGATTTAAACATGGCATCTGCACCGTTATTAACGCAAGTGGCAGGGTTAACCAAAACCTTAGCTAAAAATGTAGTTGATTTCCGTGATACCAATGGTCAATTTACTAACCGCAAACAACTATTAAATGTGGCACGTTTAGGGCCTAAAGCTTATGAACAAGCGGCGGGTTTTTTACGTATTTGCAATGGTGATAATCCATTGGACTCATCATCTGTTCACCCAGAAGCGTACAGTTTAGTTGAGTCGATTGCTGACGCTAAGCAATTGCCACTAGCTGAACTGATTGGTAATAGCGATTTGTTAAAACAGATTAATGCTGCCGATTTTGTTACTGACGCGTTTGGTGTGCCGACCATTAATGATATTTTGGCCGAGTTAGACAAGCCAGGGCGCGATCCGCGTGGTGAGTTTAAAACGGCGAGTTTTAAAGACGGTATAGAAGAGTTGAAGCACCTTAAAGTCGAGATGATTTTGGAAGGTGTGGTAACCAACGTGACTAATTTTGGAGCCTTTGTTGATGTGGGTGTGCATCAAGATGGTTTAGTGCATATTTCATCGTTAACCGACAAATTTGTCAGCGACCCTCATACAGTGGTTAAAGCGGGTGATGTGGTTAAAGTGAAAGTGATGGAAGTGGATATTGAGCGTCGTCGTATTGCATTAAGCATGCGTCTGGATGAAAAAATAGATACTGAAAAAGCGACCAGACAGTCACAAGGTAAACCGCAAAATAGTTACCAGAAAAAGCCTACTGCAGGTAAATCTTCAACCAATACCAAAAGTGTGGCTCATAATAAACCAGCCAATAAGCCTGCTAAAGCACCGCAAAATGCCGCAATGGGTAATGCGTTTGCTGATGCTTTTGCTAAGTTTAAAAAATAATAAAAATTAGAGTGTGGTAAAACACATGTTCTAATTTGTTGATTAAAAGGCCCTTACATTAATATGTGAGGGCTTTTTTTTAGTTAACTTTTATATTTTGAAACTTAATAAAGCCTCACAGTAATAATTCAGTTTTTATTCAGTAAATCTTCAGTGTTTTGGTTGAATATCAGCGCCAGTCGAGTTTATTGCGAGTGGCAAAATTGAAATTACTAACGAAAACATTATCCAGTTTCACCCCCAAAAGCATCAGTTACGAGGCAATGACCTGCATTATCGCTGTCTATTTTGGCTTGGTATTAAATTTTCCGTTAATCCGTAAAATCTATCAATTATCAGCAGACGGTCATGTGTTGTTTTCTTTGTCACCAGCCCTATTGTTGAGTGGTTGCTTTATGGTGATATTCAGTTTATTTGCTTTTCGTTTCGTATTTAAGCCATTGATGATTCTATTGCTACTGACATCGTCAGCGGCAATGTATGCCATGTTGAAATATAATGTCATGTTCGATTACGGCATGATTGAGAATATATTTGAGACAAATTCTGGAGAAGCTATTTCATACATAAGCTTGTCTTCAATTGGTTATATTTTCATTTTTGGCGTATTGCCTTCTGTATGGTTGTATCGCACCAAATTAACGAGTTCTCCTTCGTTCACTAAAGCGCTGTTTCGTCGTGTTGGCTTTGTGCTTGTTGGTTTAGCAATTGTGGGTGCAATGGTGCTGTTTTTTTACAAGGACTATGCATCAGTGGGTCGCAACAATAAGTACCTAAATAAGATGATTATTCCTGCACACATTTACAATACGGTTAAATACTTAAATCGACGTTACTTTACTGAAAAATTAACCTTTAATCCTATTGGTCAAGATGCACAGTTGACCGTAAATATGAATGACAAGCCAACATTAATGGTAGTTGTTGTAGGCGAAACGGCTCGAGCACAAGATATGGCTTATAACGGTTATCAACGTAATACCAACCCCTATACAGAAAACCTAGGCATGATTGCCTTACAAAATGTGTCGTCTTGTGGCACCGCTACAGCACATTCGTTACCGTGTATGTTCTCAAGTTTAACTCATGATAATTACAATCGTGAAGCTGCCGATGCACAAAATAACGTACTTGATGTGATTAAAGCAGCTGGTGTAGATGTGACATGGTTTGAAAATGACGGTGGTGATAAAGACGTTGGATCCCGCATTAATAAGATTGATATTTCGCCGAGTGAGCCAAATCCATTGTGTGATGGCTTAAGTTGTTACGACGAGATTTTAGTCGAAAAGCTCAGCCAAAAATTACAACAAGTAAGTGAAGCAAGTGCACTGTCGGGAAAAAGTTTAGAAAATGAATTTATCGCTTTACATACTATTGGTAGCCACGGACCGACTTATTGGCAACGTTATCCCGCAGATAAAGCGCTGTTTGGCCCAGCTTGTCGTCGCAGTGACATTGAAAATTGTAGCGACCAAGAAATTGTCAATGTATACGACAATACTATTGCCTATACCGACTTTGTATTAGCCAAAACCATCAATGTGCTTAAGGAGTATCAAGACAAGTATAACGTCGCGCTGGTGTATTTATCTGACCATGGTGAATCGTTGGGTGAAAGTGGAATGTATTTACACGGCACCCCTTATAGCATTGCGCCGAGCCAACAAACTCATGTGCCATGGTTGATGTGGTTACCGCAAGATTTTACACAAGCAAAAGCGGTTGATCGTAAATGTATTGTGGATCATGCAATGAATGGTGAATATTCCCATGACAACTTGTTCCATACATTGCTAGGGCTTTACGGTGTGAGCACTTCGGTGCGCGACCCTAAGTTAGATATCACCACCGATTGTAAAATTAGCTAGGGACATTCACATGACACCATCTTTTTCATCATCATCATCATCATCAACATCTGATAATAGTGCAACACATAATGCTACTACAAAGCAGCCTAAGATTGTGGTTAAACGCCATGGAGTTATGCGGTTATTGTATACCTGTAAACATTCCTTTAATGGGCTAAAGTGGATGTGCAGTAATGAAGCAGCGTTTCAACAAGAGTTATTGTTGTTTATACCGTTAACGGTATTTGCCTGTATGGCAAATATTAGCGCGCCGCAATCGGCTCTGTTAGTACTGGCATTACTATTTGTATTGTTTGCCGAACTGGTTAACACTGCAATTGAGGTGGTAGTTGACCGTATTGGTCTTGAGTTTCATACCATGTCTGGTTTAGCCAAAGATATAGCTTCGGCGTTTGTGTTTGTCAGTATGTTGATGGCAGCGATTGTTTGGTGGGTTATTTTGTGGGCATAATCTATGTGCTCACATCATAGGGAATAACATTAAGTTCTCTCCATTTAGGCGGCAATTGTGATATGGATATAGGCATCATTATGATAAAGGACACTCAATGAAAGTGTTGTTAATTGAAGACTCTGAAGCACTGCGTCGCGGCATTAGAGTGGGGTTAGATCATTTAGGTTATACCGTTGATGAAACTGGCGATGGTTCTGAAGGGTTAAGCATGGCGCTAACTAATCAGTATGACTTTATTATTTTAGATTTAATGCTGCCTAATGTTGATGGGATCAGTTTGCTTAAGAGTATTCGTAAGCTAGGCAATCAAGCTAAAGTCATTATTTTGTCCGCTAAATCTCAAGCAGAAGATCGGGTTAATGGCTTGTTATCGGGTGCTGATGATTATTTGTGCAAACCATTTTCATTCGATGAGTTACAAGCAAGGTTAATTACCCTTGGCCGTCGTGGCGGCTTGAATCAACACGTTAAATCGATTTGTATTGCTGACTTTGTCCTCGATACCAGTAATAAGTCACTTCATGCTAATGGCCATAATATCGATTTGACTAAAAACGAATTTAAAATCGTCGAATATTTATTTAATAATCCTAAGCAAATACTCAACCCTGAGCAAATTAGTGAAGCGGTAGTGGGGTCATTTAACCATTTATCGAAAAATACCATCGAGGCTCATTTATCGTCAGTACGTAAAAAAGCCAAAGCGGTTGGCGCGACGTTACCGATTAAAAATAAACGTGGTTTTGGCTATTTTGTGGGTGAACATTAATGAGGTCGTTAACAACTAATTTAGTCAATACTATGACCTATGTGGTATCAGCTATTTTAATTATAGTTTTTCTCGCTATTGATATCAGCATTGATAACTGGGTTGATGCTGAATTTGATAGCGCATTAACTGATAAGTCTAACTATCTTAAAACATTGGTTAAAGTAACACCGCAAGGCACCGAGTTTGATTTTTCTGGCGAATTTATGCCTGAATTTGGTATTTCAACCAAAGCGAGTTTTTTCCAGTTATGGCAAGGCTCGAACGTGTTTGAACGCTCCGAATCGTTACGTGCTTTTGCGGGGGTAGATTTACTTAAAAAAGACATACCAGTTAATAGTACCTTTTTTGCCGATGTGGTGTTACCCGATGGGCGAGATGGTCGGGCGATGGTGTCGTATTTTGAGCCGCAAGTACCGAAAGTTAATCGTTCAATAATGGGTAAAGTTGAACCCATGTGGTTAACAATAGCCATTACTACTGAAGATTTGTCGCAAATATTAGTGATCATTGATTCTAGTCTAGCCATTGGTTTACTGCTGGTGATTGTGTTGATCCGTTGGGCTGTAGTGAAGGTTATTCATCGTGGTTTGACGCCATTAAACGACCTTAATATGTCGCTAAAAAATGTCGATGTCACCCAAAAACACATCCCTTTGTCTACCGATTCAGAACGTTACCTTGAAATAGAACCTATTCGTAATGAGCTCAATAAGTTTGTCAAAATTAGCCAGCAATACTTACAAACAGAAAAACGTATTACTGCCGATATTGCTCATGAGCTGAAAACACCTATCAGTGAGTTGATTAGTTTGAGTGAAATTTATATTCGATATCCGGATGATCAGCGTATTGGTGCAAGTTATAAACAAGATGTATTGAGTATTAGTTTACGGATGAAGACCATTGTCAATAATCTATTATTATTGCAGCAAGCCTCGTCTGAAAATATTAGCCTGCATCGTCAACATATCAATATTAATACCTTAGTGAATCAAGTTATTGAAGAGTTAGCATTTAAGTATTCGACTATTCATTCTCGTTTGAATATCAATAACCAAGCATCGGATCTTAGTTGTATTGCTGATGAGTTTTCTTTGCACCTTATTTTAAGCAATTTATTCGACAATGCACTGTATTACAGTCCACCACAATCTGTGATTCAAATACGATTAGCCACAGATTATCAAGGGTTAAAGATCAGTGTTGAAAACCAATTAGTGACCAGCATAAACGTTAATGATCTAGAAAAACTCACGTTACCGTTATTTCAAGCTGAACAGTCGCGCTCAAATAGTGATCGCCATGGATTGGGATTAGCCATTGTTGAAAATATTGCCAAAGTAAATGGTTTTGAATTTGGCTTTGAGTTGGTACCTACAGATAAAATAATGTTTAGTCTGCATATTCCTGCAGTAGCAGACAGTTAGATTTAATTATTTGAATGCCGATCACATAGGAGTCATAAACCATTGACGTAAATTGTTAGTAAAACGTTAATATAAGTCTGTTGTTGCTGAACTTTGATCATTAATCAGGGTCTTATGCTCGGATAGTGTTTAGTGCAGAAGGTCTTACTTATTATGAGTGCTATCTAATTTGTTGATAAATATATGAATATACATTTTAGTTTGATTGGCTTGATCAAATAGTAAAGACAATATTTATTAACGTAACTGGACCTTAAGATATGAGCATTAATCTGTTGTAAATAATAAAAATATTACGTTTGGCATAACTTGTTGAATATATGTTAGTTCATAGTAAAAATAATAATAATATTGGAGCAGTAAATGGCTGTAAATTCCTTTAGGCATAACGTAGGTTCTTCGTTGCCATCAAGAGCACACCCTTCACGAAGTTTACTCCAAGTCATCATTATATTCAGTGTTATATCATTGATTATATTAAGTGTGAGCCGTTTAGGTTTGTCCTTATGGCAGGCAGATCGTGTTAGTGATGCGCAAGGTTGGGGTTATATATTTCTGCAAGGATTACGCGTTGATTTTGCTTCAGTATGTTGGTTATGGGGCATTGCAGCGTTAGGTACTGTAGTATTTTCGGGCGAGCATTTAGTGGGCCGTGCTTGGCTAATAATATTGCGAGTATGGTTAACTCTGGGGTTGTGGGTGATTATTTTCCTTGAGGCATCATCTCCCTCATTTATAGCCGAATATGGTTTTAGGCCTAACCGTTTATACGTTGAATATTTAGTTTATCCCAAAGAAGTACTGTCGATGCTATGGGCTGGGCGCAAAACCGAGCTTATCCTTTCTGCGTTTATCACTATTGGTAGTTTATGGGGTGGCTGGTGGCTTAGCGGTAAGCTTACTCAGAATATTCGTTATCCAAAATGGTATTGGCGTCCTGTACTGGGTGTTATCGTCATTGCTATTACCATTTTGGGTGCACGTTCATCGTTAGGACATAGACCACTGAACCCTTCATTGGTGGCATTTTCTGATGATCCTTTAATTAACTCTTTAGTGCTTAACTCCTCATTTTCATTGATTTTTGCGATTAAACAGATGGGAAATGAAGAAGATGCATCGAAAGTGTATGGCAAGCTTGCCGATGATAAAGTTATTGATATTGTTCGCCGTGAAAGCGGTCGTCCACTGAGTGCATTTACCTCATCGACCATACCGACATTGTCATTTAATCAAGCCAGTTATACTGGTAAACCAAAGAACCTTGTCATTATTTTACAAGAAAGCTTAGGTGCGCGTTTTGTCGGGAGTTTAGGTGGTTTACCATTAACACCCAATATTGATGAGTTATCTAAACAAGGATGGTTTTTTGAAAATTTATACGCTACTGGTACGCGTTCTGTAAGAGGTATTGAGGCGGTGACAACGGGTTTTACGCCTACGCCAGCACGTGCCGTAGTGAAACTAGGTAAGAGCCAAACAGGTTTCTTTACCATTGCTGATTTATTAAAACAACATGGTTATACCACGCAGTTTATTTATGGTGGTGAAAGTCATTTTGATAATATGCGCAGCTTCTTTTTAGGCAATGGATTTACCGATATTGTTGATCAAGGCGACTACAAAGACCCCGCGTTTGTGGCGTCTTGGGGTGTGTCTGATGAGGATTTATTGTTTAGAGCAGATGAAGAATTTTCGCGGATGCACAAAGAAGGTAAACCATTCTTTAGTTTAGTGTTTAGCTCAAGTAACCATGATCCATATGAGTTTCCGGATGACCGTATTGAGCTGTATGAGCAGCCACAATATACCATGCATAATGCAGTAAAATATGCCGACTATGCCGTTGGTGAGTTTTTCAAGAAAGCCAAAAAATCAGACTATTGGAAAGACACTCTATTTTTGATTGTTGCCGATCATGACAGCCGTGTTGGTGGTGCTGCGCTAGTTCCTGTATCTCGTTTCCGTATCCCTGGGCTTATTTTAGGTGATGGGATTGATGCGAAGCGTGACCCACGTGTTGTCAGCCAAATTGATATGTCGCCGACGTTAATTTCGTTATTGGGTATTTCGGATAGCTATCCAATGTTAGGTCGTGATTTAACCAAAATGCCAGATTCTTGGCCTGGTAGAGCGATGATGCAATACGATAAAAACTTTGGTTTGCTAGAGGGAAATAAGATGACTATTTTGCAGCCTGAATTACCTGCCGAAAGTTGCAATTATGACTTTGCTACCGAGAAATTAACACCGACGACATTGGATGAAACACAAGCGGAAACGGCCTTAGGTTGGGCATTGTGGGGTAGCTTAGCTTACAATAAAATGTTGTATCGCTCGGCTAATACAGTGGTTAAACCGACCATTGCTGATATTACTGCAATCGAAGCATCACGCTAGTATTTTTAGTTGCGATTGATTGTCGGGAACGGATTGTTGTTGATAAAATTGACCAATTCGTTGGCCAAATTGTTGATAGATAGCACTTGATTCACCAGCGTCTAATGATTGGCGTTGACGAGGCTCTGGTGTCGTTTTAGCGGTGGCTACTTGGGTTTTTAGTTGAATATCTTTACGTTGCAGTGCGGGTGTCTGGCTGGCCAAGATTTTTATCACTTGAGGCCGAATTGCAGGCGAGGCAATGACTTTGGATTCTAACGATTGTTGAGTGGTACTTTGCTGTTGTCGTTTAGCTTGTTCTTGCTGCTGCTTTTTTTCTGCAACGATATAAGTCGAAGCACGTTCATTTTGTGGATTTAATGAACGTTCTTGATGACCTTTTGCGGGTTCTTGTGGCGGAATAATCGGTGGTTTTTGTTGGTTGTCCACTCGAGCAAGATCCGTCGCAACATTTGAAGTTGCTAGCGGTATTTGCGGATAATGAGTGGTAATTATCATGTGGACTCTGCCAATTCCAAGCCTTGGCTAAATTATAGTCAATATCTATCCAAGTCTAAAGTATTATTAAGTTATTTTTAGCAGTATTTTATGATCCAAGGTAATAAACGATCTAAAAATTCCTCTGGATGCGAAATAAACGGTGCATGTGATGCTTTATTTATCACCATATCTTCAATGTTGTCGCGGCTAGGTAATGACGTGATAATTTTTCTTGGAACCAAACCATCTAATTTCCCCCAAATTCGTAACCATGGCTGCTGTATTTGAGTGACCGAGGCGCGTAAATCAACCTGCGCTAACATATCTAACCCTTGGGATAGCCCTTGTTGTGTCGGTAATGGTTTACTTAATACTAAGCTTTTTATGTGTTGAATATCAGATTTGGCATTATCACTGCCCATAGCTTGAATGGCTAAAAAACGTTCAACAGTTCGAGATAAATCACGACTTAATTGGCTGGAAAATTGTGCTAGCACCTCAGGCTGGATACCTGGCCAAGATGGTGTTGAGTAGCCTTTTTCGTGAGTCATAACACTTTCGCGGGCCATAAAACAAGGTGATGAGGCAATAGTGACTAATGCAGCCACAGACTCAGGGTAATCGATGGCCACTTGGCTCGCTATTAATCCTCCCAACGACCAACCAACCCAAATAGCCTGCTGTGGAAGTTGTGTAGCAAGTGCCTGTGTCCACTGTTTAATATCACCATCGATATTGGGACTTAAACCAAAACCCGGCAAATCAACATAATGCACTCTATACTGGTGCAATGCGTTTTGTAATGGACTGAATACTTGGTTATTCACCCCCCAACCGTGTAATAACACTATATCTTGGCCTTGTGAGCCTACGGTATCAATATGCAATGCAGGAAAACTCACAGTTAACACCTCTTTTGAGTCTATTTAATGGAATGAATAGCCAATGCCGTTAATCAATATTTCAATCGACATTACCCATATATTAGCATTATGCGTTAAACGCGTTCAGCGTGTCAGGGTAATTTTACTAGGCAGTTTACCCAACCGTTGCCTGCTGTGCCAGCAAAGGATAGATCAAACGGGTTATCAACAATTGTTTCCTAATCAAGTGCTCACAGGTGTTTGCCAAGTGTGTTTAGCGACGAGTTTGTATCAGCACGAAGTGTGCTTAGGTTGTGGTCGCGAAATAGCTCTGCTGCAGGCTTATTGTGGAAAGTGTTTGAAACAAGAGCCCAATTGGGTGGTTGCACCTTGTAGCTATCACCAAGGATTAGGGCCTCTTATTGCCGCGATTAAATACCAGCAACAATGCGCACCGCTCAAAGCAATAGCTCAACAATTAGCTTGCCGAATAGCATTATTAGTTAAACATGGCATTATTAAACGGCCACAAGTGTTAATTCCAGTACCTTTGCATCCAAACCGTTTACGGCAACGAGGTTTTAACCAAGCTTGGTTAATTGCAAAGGAACTCAGTTTATTAATGGATATTCCTGTTGACGACACTTGTTTAATCCGAGTGATTGATACAGCACCACAAACAGGGTTAGCGGGTAAACAGAGACGCAAAAACTGTCATGAAGCATTCAAATTACAACAAAAAACGGCATATCAGCGTATTGCTCTGATTGATGATGTCGTTACTACTGGGACGACTGTAAATGAAATTGCTCAATTATTTAAGCCGCAATTTGTCCATGTGCAAACTTGGTGCCTAGCTCGTGCAGAGGCGCCGGGATTGTTAGATTAAAGCAATTTGAGTATAGATTGACCTAGGTTGCGGTTAGATTAATTTAATTTGAGTAATAACAAGTTTTTTTATAAATAAAAACAATTAATTAATATGTCTTGTAACTCTTGGTATATGGCGTATTGCGGTTTCTTTAGGGTTAAAAAAAGTTGAACTAGATCATTTTTTCGAAATCTAGGCTTCCCTAGACTACAAAGCAAATGCAACACAGAGTATCATAGGCCTAATTCTTACTAAATTACTCAGGTATACCCTGACGGAGCAGGTTTTTATGATCACCATTACCGATACAGCTCAGGCCCATTTCGTCAAATTATTGGCCGACCAACCTGAAGGCACTCACATTCGTGTTTTTGTTATCAGCCCTGGTACAGCGCAAGCAGAATGCGGTGTGTCTTATTGTCCACCTGATGCGGTTGAAGCTGATGATACTGAATTACCTTTTAATGGTTTCAGTGCCATGGTTGATGAAAAAAGCGCACCTTTTTTAGATGACGCCAGCATTGATTTTGTTACCGATCAGCTTGGTTCGCAGTTAACCTTAAAAGCACCAAATGCAAAAATGCGTAAAGTTGGTGCTGATGCTCCATTAGTTGAACGCATTGAGTATGTTATTCAGTCTGAAATTAATCCACAACTTGCCAGCCATGGCGGTAATATTATGTTGGTAGAAATTACCGAAGATGGTGTTGCGGTATTGCAGTTTGGTGGTGGTTGTAACGGTTGCTCTCAAGTTGATATCACCTTAAAAGATGGTATCGAAAAACAACTATTAGATATGTTCCCTACGGAATTAACTGGCGTTCGTGATGTAACAGAACATCAGCATGGCGAACATTCTTACGCTTAATCGCGTGATGAATTACTGCTAATAAACGAAAACGCGACCTTATTATGGGGTCGCGTTTTTTTGTTGGTATCGATTAGATATTAACCGACTAACTTATTGCAAGTTCATTTTACACCGCTAGCAAGGTAGAGTGCTGTTTGAGCGGCGTTTGTTATACCGAGTTGAGGTTATTTAGTCGTCCCGTGTCAGAACTTCAAGTAATTCAATATCAAAAAACAAATCTGAGTTTGCCGGGATACGATCGCCAATCTGGCGCTCTCCATAGGCTAGATGAGCTGGAACAGATAGCTTTCGCTTACCACCTACATTCATACCGATAATACCTTGATCCCAGCCTTTAATGACTCTGCCAGTACCGATGACACACTGAAATGCATCCGAAGCATCAAACTGGCTTCCGTCGGCTAATCGGCCGCTATAACGAGTAGTAATTAATGCGCCTTTAACGGCCGCTTTCCCGTTGCCAACTTCAATATCTGTGATAATCAATTCTTGGGTCATGGTACTCTCGTTTGTAATAATATGGACTAGTTGGGTTATGCAATATTACCATTTTAATTTTTTACAGTTTACTGGTGTGCCGAGTCTTTCGAAACTACGTATGTTTGCTTATAAGGTTGAATTTCAATGAAACATAATTGAAATTCTCATCAACCTTAAAGCGAAAAGTGCGATCATTTAGTGAAGCAATTGTGATCCACAAATACTATTACGTGGTCAGCAGTTGAAACCTGAGCCTATAGTAATAATGCCAGCCAAGGGTAAGGCTGCGGCATAACATAAATACCGACATTGCCGCCCACAGACTATCGTTACCCCATCCTTGCAATAAGTACCAGCATGGAAAGTAAATTCCAAATGTAGCTATTATCATACTATTACGCATAATATTTCCGCGAGCAGCGCCAATATATACGCCATCAAACAAGTAGCAACCAAATGCCAAGATAGGCATAAAAATCAGCCATATTAAATCATTGTTTGCGGCATCTTGTACCGCCTCTATATTGGTTAATAACTGAATTATCCACGGCCCTGTTAGCCAAAATAGCAGGCTAAATAAAACAGCTACCATTGCAGACCAGCAAAAAGCTAACACTACGCTTTCATGAAGCAATTTGGGGTCTTTTTTACCAAATGCCCGTCCCACTTCAGCTTCGGCATAATAGGCTATGCCATCGAGCGCATACGATATCAACATCAATAAATTAAGCAGTACCGCGTTGGCGGCAATAATGTTGTCGCCTAAGCCTGCACCATAAAAAGTCATAAAGCTAAAGGCAGCTTGCAAACACAGGCTACGGATAAAAATGTCGCGGTTTAAGGTGAGTAAACGAGCATATCCCCGCCATGTTAATTGGGAAATTATGTTGCTTAGATTCAGCTCGCCTGTGAGTTTCAGTTGGCGCTTTACCATGACTAATCCAACTGAAAATGCACTGATATCAGCAATAACTGATGCTAATGCCGCCCCTTGCACATTCCATTTAAATACCATGACAAACACAATATCGAGAATAATATTAGCGCTATTAGCGATAATCAGCTGCCACATGGCTGCTTTTGGTGCTTGGCGTCCGAGCAGCCAACCTAGCAATACTAAATTGACAAGAGCAAACGGTAGTGACCAAATTCGAATATTGACATATTGGCGGCAATAGAACATCACTTGTTCGCTGGCATCGCTCAAGCTGAGCGCAAAATTAAGTAGTGGAGATTGTAGGATCACGCAAGCCAAGCCTAAGATTAATGCTAGGCTACAGCCTTGTATCAGTAATTGATGTTGAGTTGAGGTATCATTAGCACCATAGGCTTGAGCAACTAACCCTGTAGTAGACATTCGTAAGAAACCGAGTAGCCATACTATCAATGTAATGATGGTACTTCCTAAGGCCACGCCACCCAGGTAGTAAGCTTGCCCTAGATGTCCAATTACAGCTGTATCAACTAATCCTAAAAGTGGGATGGTGATATTAGACAGTATCATGGGTGTTGCTAATGCCAATAATTGACGATTTTTTTGGCGGTTTAACAGTAGTGAGCTAACAGACATAGGTATGAATATTCATGGTTAAGAAAATAGCGTTATTGTTGGCAGTGTTCAGTTTGAGTCTATTGCATTATGATGCAAATGCGGTGGTTATTTTACAATATCATCACGTATCTGAGAACACGCCTAAAAGCACTAGTGTCACGCCTAGTCAGTTCACCGAACAGATGCAGTACTTGGCCGATAATGATTTTACCGTGATGTCATTAACTGAAGCTGTTAATTCAATAAAGCATAACACGCCTATAGCAGATAAACGTATCGTGATTACCTTCGATGACGGATATGACAGCATTATTAACAATGCAGCGCCTATTTTGGCTTCGCATCAATTTCCATATACGGTGTTTATTTCTGTAGCGCCCATTGAGGCGGGTTACAAAGGCATGATGAGTTGGCAAGATATTAATACTCTGTCGGAGCAAGGTGTGACGATTGCAAACCATAGCTTGGGACATGAACACTTAATTCGTCGTCAAGGCAAAGAATCCCAAGACCAATGGCAGGCGCGAGTTGAAGATAATATTCTATCGACTGAGGCAGAGATCTTAAAGCATACTGGCCAAAGCGTAAAAATGTTTGCCTACCCTTATGGTGAATACACTAATAAGTTGGAAGCTATTTTGGCTATACATGGTTTTGTTGGTTTTGGTCAACAATCTGGTGCGGCGGGAGAATATTCATCATTAACGGCGTTGCCACGTTTCCCAGTAGCTAATGCTTATGCGGACTTAGCGAGTTTAATGGTAAAGTTTTCCAGCTTACCGATGCCGGTTATTAAGCAAAATATAAGCGATCCATTATTGGTATCAGGTAAATGGCGGCCTAAGTTGATATTAACCCTCGATATTCAGGATATTTATCCCCATCAAGTAATGTGCTTTATTCAAGGGCAAGGTTCTAAAAAGCCTACTTGGTTGAGTGAGAATCGCTTATCTATTCAGGCATCATCAGACTTAGCCCCCGGACGGTCACGTTATAATTGCACCGCACCGAGTAAAACCAAATCAGGCTATTATTGGTTCTCGCAAGCGTGGATCCGCCCGCAAGATAATGGTCAGTGGCTTGAAGAGTAACGGCATAATATGGATGGCTAGTGCCAAGATTGAACGATTTGGCCAAAGTCAGCGATCAGCTCAGCATTAAGAATTTGTGCTAGTTGACCAGGTTGTGGTTTGGGTTTAAATACTGCTATTTTTTCTCCTCGAGGTGAAACCAACACATATGATGCACTATGGTCTACTTGGTAATCGTTGTTGTCTCCAACCATGGCATACACAAAGCCTAAGTCACGACTAAACGGAAATAAGTCGGTGTGTTCTGCACTGACGGCTTTAAAGTCTTTATTAAAAAAGTTTATGTAATCTAATCGTTTAGCTTGAGTGTCACGTTTGGGGTCGGCTGACACAAACACCACTTGTACATTGCTGGCTATTTTTTGCAGTTGTGGATAAGCCGCTGCGAGTTTATTCAACGTGGTAGGGCATACATCAGGGCAAGCAGTATAACCAATAAAAAATAAGCTCCATTTGTCTTGCAACGTTTGGTTAGTAAACGCATTGCCGTATTGGTCTGCTAATGTAAACGGTGCTAATGCGCGCTGTTGTTCAAATACATAACTGGTTGCCAGTGGCATAGGTTCTGTTTGCGTCTGTTGATAAACAACGCCCCCCGCCAAGGCTAATAATATTAGCCCCGCCGCTATCATTATTTTCAATATCTTTTCCTTTCTAATTTAAGCATTTACCCAAAAGTAATGATCTACTAATAAGACAATAAACAACACCATTAAATGATAAATGGAGAATTTAAAAACTTGCATGGACAGTTCTGGATAGTCATGAAACTTTAACTGCCACGCCTTATAGATAAAACCACAACTCAATAATGTTGAACCCACCAAATATATTGGACCACACATACCGACTAAAACGGGTAGCAGGCAAGCAATGGCTAATAAGATGGTGTAAAGCAAAATACAGGTTTTAGTAAATTCAACCCCATGAGTAACCGGTAACATTGGAATATCGACCTTGGCATATTCTTTACGGCGATGAATGGCTAACGCCCAAAAATGCGGAGGGGTCCAAGTGAAGATAATAATAACCAGTAACAGAGCGTAACCATGCAGTTCATTAGTTATTGCTGTCCAGCCTAACAGTGGTGGCATCGCACCCGCTAATCCACCAATGACAATATTTTGTGAGGTCGCCCGCTTAAGGTAGGCGGTATACACCAAGGCATAACCAATTAAACTGGCAAAGGTCAGCCAAGCCGTAAGGGGATTAACTAAGGTATATAACACCACAAAGCCGAGCGTTCCGAGTGACACCGCAAATGTGGCCGCTTTGGTGGTTGATATTTTGCCTTTAGGTAGCGGACGATTATACGTTCGAGCCATTAATCCATCGATTTTACGATCAATTAAGTGATTAAACGCTGCCGCGGCGCCTGCCATCATTGCAATGCCTGCCATCCCTGCAACTAGAGGTTGGAGTGGCACTATACCTGGGACGGCTAAACACATACCGACCAATACTGTCAGTAGCATAAGTGCTACAACTTTAGGTTTGGTCATTTCAAAATAAGCACGCCATTGCAGGGTTATTTTAGGTTGAACCTGACTCATTGTTAGAGGTTTTGTCATGGTCGATCCTCACTCATGCTTTACGCCATAGGGCGTAATTAATAAAGACTAAGGTAAGCAGCAACAAGGCTGCGCCTCCATTGTGTGATACTGCTATGCCTAAAGGTAAATTCATCACTACATTGCTAATCCCCAATCCGACTTGAGCGATGACGAGAAACAGTAATAAATAACCACTGTTGCGCATAATATGTGATTGTGCGAAGCGTAATTTTAGAGCAAGTAGAATTAAGGTTATGGCTGTTACAACCGCCCAAATTCGGTGGCTGACATGAATGGTCATTCGTGTGGCATAGTCCAAAACACCAAATTCAAAACTGGGGTGATCGCCTTGAAATGGTGAAAAAGCATCGGCAAAGCGTAAGTTATCGACCCAATTACCTTCACAAATTGGCAAGGTGGTACAGGCCAATGCTGCGTAATTAGATGATGTCCAGCCACCCAGTATGATTTGAATGACTAATACGCCAAAACTGGCTAATGCTAATGGAATGAGCTTACGCGCATAGGTATCCCCTCCGGGGATCCTTAAAGGTTTAAGTCGTAGATATAACAGCAGTAACAAGGCAAATAAACTAAAACCGCCAATAAGATGCGCCATCACCACTATAGGCATTAATTTCATGGTAACAGTCCACATACCCAGTGCAGCTTGAAACAAAATCAGTGCCGCAATAAATACGGGCAGCTTTTTGGGTGCTTGAGGCTGTTTTAGGCATAAAATTAAAATCGCTAAAACCATTAGACCCAAAGTACCAGCGATATAACGATGGATCATTTCCAGCCACGCTTTTTCTGGCTCAATTTGAGCATCAGGGAAACGAGTTTCAATGTTGGCTAAATCATGGCTTGCACTCGGCACCGCTAAATGGCCATAACAGCCCGGCCAGTCAGGACAACCTAACCCAGCATCAGACAGGCGTGTATAGGCACCCATTAGAATAACTGCCAAGGTAAACACTAAGGTGAATTTGATTAATCGCTGTATTGCCATTAGCCCACCCTCGACAACTTAAGCATTTTACGTAAGTCAGCAATCATGGCTTTGCCCTGAGCAATATTAGCGTCGTGGCCTATCACGTTGTCATATTGCATCACTAAGCTTCCGAGAGGGTCGACAATGATAAGTTGTTGATTGGTTAATAGTGCAGCAAGTGCGTCATTGGCGTTTGCTTGGTCAAAGGAGATATTTAATTGCTTGAGTATTTGGGTGTCACTGTGGCTATTTACTACAATGATTGGGGTAACACGATCCCTATCTTTGCCGAGGGCAATATAGCTCTGGTGTAAAATATACAGCCTTTCTTGGCACTGCTCATTGCAGGTTTCGGGTAAAAAAAACAGTACTTGCCATGCATGAGGTTTTGGATTTTCCATGGCTAAGTTTGCGTAGTTTATGTCGGGAGCTATTAACGCTCCTTTGTTGGTTGCCGCTCCGTTATACAGCTCTAGGCTTAACACTAATTTGGCTAAGGCAACCGGTAAAATAAATACCAGCAGTAAGACCATTAGTGCTTTATTACTTTTTTTCGGTAGGGAGTTCATTCTATCTCCTCTTTATCATTTTGATATTATTGTTAAGTTAATTATGAACGACGGTGCTTAGCGTCGAAATTGTCGAAATGCTATCCAACTCATTAGTCCTAAAAATACTGCTGCCATGGTGAACCATTGCAAGGCATACCCTTGATGTTTTTGTGCCGACAATGGAATGGGTATCCAAGGTTGAGGCAGATGATAATTTGGAACATTGTCGGGTTGCAGCACCACAGGCGTCAGTGTATGGCCAAGCATGTCAGTGAGTGCGGGTATATTGATATTTTGAAAACGTACTGGAGCATGAGTATTGGCTAATTGCTCTGCATCTAGTCTGTCACTTAATGGGTTAGGTTGTTTTTGATAAACTCGGCCAACCATTGTGTAGTAATTTGTTTTTAAAGGGGTTAGTTCAGGTAAAATTCGGCGATCCTTCTTTGCAGGCACAAATCCTAGCTCAACCAGTATCCAAGGCTGTTCAGGGGTTATCTCAAAAATTTGATACGCTAAATATCCCACCTGACCTTGATACACTTGATTGTCTAATAACAGCATCATGTTGTTAATTGGTTTAGCTGATATCGATAGACGGTAACCCGTGAGTAATTTCGTCTCCGGTTGAGAGCTTGCTGATGCTTCTGACAATTCAACTTTTGCCAACATTTCTTCATAAGTGAGCGCTTGTTGCTGTTGGCGCTGAAGTAGTGAGCTTTGCCACTCTTGTTTAAAGGTCGCTCGTGATAACTGCCATAATCCTAACTTGACCAACAAGCTAAACACGACCAAAGTAATGATTACGAATAACACCCGAGACACACCCACACTTTTAAAAGGATTGCCTGTGACAACACCTTTCATCGTTAAGTTAGTTTTAGTCTCGTTGCTTGTATTCATATTATTTAACTTAGGTAGGGCCTTATTTATTATGGTTAAGGGCGAGCATCAACAATCAATGAGTCGTTTTCTTGGCCGGCGCGTGTTGTTTTCTGTTGTCGTAATAATGGTATTACTGGTGGCCTTGGGGCTTGGCTACATTCAGCCAAATCCCAGACCTTATTAGTGTTGATTTACAACACATACACAAAGATGAATAAGCATAACCACACCACATCAACGAAGTGCCAATACCAACTCCCTGCCTGAAAAGCGAAATGCTTATCGGGCGTAAAGTGACCCTTCACAATTCTGAGCCATAAAATAATCAAGAACAGGGTACCAATTGTTACGTGCATGCCGTGAAAACCAGTTAACAAAAAGAAGGTGTTGCCGTAGACACCAGAAGAGAGCGTAAGCCCCATTTCTTGGTAGGCATGGCTATATTCTTCAACTTGTAAACTGAGAAACGCAATACCCAGGATGACCGTCAACGCTAACCAGATTATCAAAGGTTTACGATTGGCTTTTTCAAGGTTTGTATGAGCAAAGTGCAAGGTAACCGACGAGGTTAGCAGGATAATAGTGTTAATTAACGGCAAACCCGTCCATGGCATGGCTTCGGTTGCGGTACCATCGGGTGTTTTCACCAATGGCCACATGGCCTCAAATGCAGGCCACAAGACTTCATGGGTCATGGCATTGTTAGATGCGCCACCAAGCCAAGGTACTGAAATCATTCTGGCATAAAATAAAGCGCCGAAAAATGCTCCAAAAAACATAATCTCTGAAAAAATAAACCAGCTCATTCCCTGTCTAAATGAACGATCCATTTGCGGTGAATACAGTCCAGCCATGGATTCATCAATAACGGTCTTAAACCAGCCGAAAATCATAAAGATAATCACGGCCAAGCCGGTTATTAAAATATAGCCGCCAAAGGTTTTTTCAGTGGCTAACTGTTGTACGTAGTTGCCTGCTCCGAACGCAATTAAAAATAAACCTATAGCACCGATTATCGGCCAGGCACTTTGGGCTGGCACATAATAAGTTTGATACTTTGTCGTCATTTTGCTGCTCCTTGCTCTATGGCGGTCGCCTGTCTGTCGGTGATGTCATAAAGGGTATAAGAGAGAGTCAATGTGTTAATGGACGCTGGTAAGTCAGGATCCACGTAAAAAATCAATGGTAGTTCTGCTGTTGCTGCTGCAGCCAAAGGTTGTTGATTAAAGCAAAAACATTCCGTTTTATTGAAGTATGCCGCCCCTTGCCCTGGCGATACCGAAGGGATTGCTTGGCCTACGGTGTCACGTGTCGACAGATTTTTAACCAAAAATTGTGCATGAGTTAGCTCACCAGGATGCACACTTATTTTGTTCACTTTAGGGCTAAATTCCCATGGCATACCAGACTGAACTTGAGTGACAAATTCAATGGTTACGGTTCGGTTTTTATCAACCACCACCGCTTCATAACTACTGGCGCTATTTTGGGTTTTGCCATTAATTCCCAATGTATCGCAAAGCACGTCATAAAGTGGTACAAGCGCAAAACCAAATCCAAACATACCTATTGACCCAGCAATCAGGATGATTAATAGCTTACGATTTGATTTTGTTGGCTGTGTCATCTCATTTAATCTCCGGTGGAGTGGTAAACGAGTGATATGGTGCAGGGCTGGCAATCGACCATTCCAAGCCTTCGGCTGCTCCCCAGGGGTTATCTCCAGCAGGTTTTCCACCTTTAATGCATTTGAGCACAACGGCGAGGAATATCAGCTGAGACAAACCAAATGCAAAACCTCCAATAGACACAATTTGGTTCACATCGGCAAACTGTACCGCGTAGTCAGGGATCCTACGTGGCATACCCGCTAAACCTAAAAAGTGCATGGGGAAAAACAATACATTGACGGATATTACCGAGCACCAAAAGTGCCATTTCCCCAACGTTTCGTCATACATATGGCCAGTCCATTTAGGCAACCAATAATAAGCGGCTGCCATAATGGAAAATATTGCCCCAGTGACGAGCACATAATGGAAATGAGCCACTACAAAATAGGTGTCGTGGTATTGGAAATCAGCAGGCGTAATTGCCAGCATCAGGCCAGAAAAACCACCTATGGTAAACAGAATAATAAACGCTACAGCAAACAGCATTGGTGTTTCAAATGTCATTGAACCGCGCCACATGGTTGCCACCCAATTAAATACTTTTACCCCCGTGGGTACGGCAATTAACATGGTGCAATACATGAAGAATAGTTCGGCGAACACCGGCATCCCAGTCGTGAACATGTGATGCGCCCACACTAAGAATGACAACACGGCAATACTGGCAGTGGCGTAAACCATTGAAGAGTAACCAAACAGCTTTTTACGGCTAAAGGTTGGCACTATTGCGGAGATAATACCAAATGACGGTAAAATCATAATGTAAACTTCAGGATGACCGAAGAACCAGAAGATATGCTGGAACATTACCGGATCACCGCCTCCAGCAGCATCAAAAAAGCTGGTACCAAAAAACTTATCGGTTAATACCATGGTGACCGCACCCGCGAGTACCGGCATCACTGCTATCAGTAAGAAAGCGGTAATTAACCAAGTCCACACAAACAAGGGTAACTTCATCCACGTCATGCCTGGAGCACGTAAGTTTACAATGGTGACAATGACATTAATTGCACCCATTATTGAACTTATGCCCATGATATGAATGGAAAATACAAATAATGCGGTACTGTCAGGGCTGTAAGTGGTTGAGAGCGGGGCATAGAATGTCCAACCAAAGTTAGGTCCACCGCCTTCCATAAATAACGAACCCAGTAACATGGCAAAGGCAAAAGGTAAAATCCAAAAACTCCAGTTGTTCATTCGTGGTAATGCCATGTCTGGTGCCCCAATCATCATAGGTATTAGCCAGTTAGCTAAGCCCGTAAAAGCGGGCATTACTGCACCAAATACCATAATGAGACCATGAACAGTGGTCATTTGATTAAAAAAGTTAGGTTCTACTAGCTGTAATCCAGGCTGAAATAACTCAGCTCGAATGACCATTGCCATTGCGCCGCCAGTGAGAAACATAATGAAACTAAACCATAAATACAGAGATCCGATATCTTTATGGTTAGTGGTGAGTAGCCAGCGCATTAGCCCCTTTGGAGCGCCGTGATGATCATCATGGGCGGTTGCAATTGTATCGTGCGTTGTTGTGCTCATTGTTTTCCCTTACTGTCCATGGCTAGCGACATCGGCAGGTTGCACCGCCTCGCCAGAATTATTGCCCCACGCATTGCGCTCATATGTAATCACTGCCGCCATCTTTCGAGGGCTTAATTGACTACTAAATGCCTGCATTGCAGTACCTGGTTTTCCGTGCATAACGATATCGATATGTCCGCTAACCGGTCCGCTAACAACAGGGCTACCAATAAGTGAAGGGAAAGCGCCAGGTAAACCTGCGCCAGTGGCTTGGTGACATGCAGCACAAGTCGTGGCATAAACCTGCTCACCTTCGGTCATTAATTGCTCCAAGGTTAACGTGGGCAGAGCTTCTGCTGGAGCAACTTTTGCTACGGTTTCGACAGCTTGAGTGGTTTTCTCGGTAACCGCATCGGTAATGTCAGTTGTCGTGGTTGCAATAGTGCTTGTGACATCCGCTACTGCTTTGTTTGCTTCTGTTTTTGCCTCGTTACTGCCTAAAAATTTTCCTATATCAACAGCTTGTACAAGATCACCGCTATTATTGCCCCAAGCATTACGTTCAAAGGTAATCACTGCTGCAATTTCTTGGGCGCTAAGTTGTTTTGCAAAGGCCTGCATTGCGGTACCTGGTTTACCGTTTATGACGATATTTAGATGGCCTTCAACAGAGCCTTTTATGATAGGGCTGCCAATTAATGATGGGAATACACCAGGAAGACCCGCACCATTAGGTTGGTGACAAGCAGCACATCTAGCAATATAGATTTGTTCACCTTGTGAGGTTAGATCTTCGAGTGACAGGGTTTGGGTCATTGATGCCGCCGCTGCCGCAGCGGCATTGCTTGCTAGTTGTCTTTGCTCAACCAACCAATTTTCAAAATCGGCCTCCGATAATGCTTGCACTACAATCGGCATGAAACCATGGTCTTTACCACATAATTCGGCACATTGGCCGCGATAAATACCGGGCTTATCAATACGAGTCCAAGTTTCATTAATAAAGCCTGGATTAGCATCTTTTTTAACGGCAAAAGCGGGCACCCACCATGAGTGGATAACATCATCAGAAGTCATCAAAAAACGGACTTTTTGGTTAATGGGGAGCACTAGAGGTTTGTCAACTTCAAGGAGGTAATGTTCTCCTTTAGCCTCACTACCGTCAATTTGTTCTCTGGGGGTAGATAATGAGCTGTAAAATTCGATGTCTTTATCAAAATAGCTGTAATGCCATTTCCACTGCGACCCAGTAATTTTAATGGTGAGATCAGCATCGCTGGGATCTTCCATGGCAATTAAGGTTTTGGTGGCTGGAATAGCCATTGCAATTAAGATGATAAAAGGAATGACGGTCCAAGCAATTTCCACTTTGGTACTTTCATGAAAATTGGCCGCGACTGCGCCTTTTGATTTGCGGTGGTAAATCATTGAATAGATCATGATCCCAAACACCACTAACCCAATGGCACAACAGATATAAAGAATCGTCATGTGGAGGTGATAAACCTGACCACTGATATCTGTCACGCCTTGAGTCATGTTGAGGGGCATTGCTGTTGCCCCAAGCGGAAGTGCTACACACACAACCAGTAAACAATACAACCATTGCTTCACAAGACTGCTCCTCTGTTAATTGCAAATTGCAATTACAAAGAAAAGTCACACAGTAATTCTCTGCTCTATGCAAACTCTTCGGTTCCCGAAAAAAGTTTGATGACCTCAAAGTACCTTGGTGGTTGTAAACAGACGGTCTACGGTTTTATTGTTAGCTGTGCACCACGCTTGTACCTACGACTGAACTTATCAATTTGTGTTGACGTTTTCCCATCGATGACTATTAAATCTGCCATTTACGTCAAATTAAAGATAAAAAATTGTTTCATCCTTGTTAATTACATTACTTGTAGATTAAGGATTGATCAAGATCACTTTTTTTCTTAATCGCCTGAAAAAGGTGAAAAAAAAGCCCTGAATTCAATACAGGGCTTGGTAATTAAGGGTTTGTGCTTAGTGAAACGAGCAAAAATTACTTGTTCCATTTGCTAAGGTAGGGCTAACAAGTTGATGTTTGTGAGGTAAGTGAGTATTCACATCTTCAATTACGATCCCTAATGCACGTGCGCTTTTGGCTACTATTTCCAAACGGCGACTATCGCGAGCATCAAGTGAGCTTGTCCAAGTTACTACTGCACTCGATGTACCACTAGTGAGTGCTTTTTCCATGGCCCATAATGTCTCGACTTCATCTTTGGTGTGAACCAGTAAAATGCGATCCATTCTCACTCCGGCACTTGCCAGCATATGTTTATAACCAATGTGAGGTGGGCTAATGAGTACAATCCAGCGGCCTTGTTGGCTTAACGTTGCTAATTGACTACACAATTGACTCAGCTCTGCTTCACCTTGGGTAACCGTTTGCAATGTTTGAATGGTTTGGTTGCCCTGAAGTTCTGTGTCTGATAAATCCACCCATAAGCCAGGGTGGCGTGGGGCGATGCCCATTAGTTTGTTCATAACCAATCTCCATTACGGATAACACCAACGGCAAGCCCTTCGATGGTTAGGCTTTGGCAACTTAAATCCACTTTTATCGGGTTGTAATCTTCATTTTCTGCATGCAGATAAATGACGTTACCTTTCTGTTCAAATCGTTTTACGGTGACGTCATCGTCGATTCGTGCCACCACAACTTGGCCATTACGTGCTTGCTGCATTTTATGTACCGCGAGAAGGTCGCCTTCTAAAATGCCGATATTTTTCATGCTGTCACCACGAACCCGCAATAAAAAATCAGCGGCGGGTTTAAACATATTGGGGTCAACTTGATAATAGTTTTCCACGTGCTCTTGGGCCAAAATAGGCTCTCCAGCAGCAACTTGTCCAATGAGCGGCAGGCCGGTTTCAACCTGTTCTTCATGAGGTAATCGAATACCTCTAGAGGTACCAGGAATTATCTCGATAAAGCCTTTTTTGGCTAATGCTTTTAAATGCTCTTCGGCGGCATTAGCACTTTTAAAGCCAAGACGATTCGCAATTTCAGCACGAGTGGGTGGCATACCTGTTTCGGCGATATTGTTTTTAATTAAGTCTAATATTTCAGCTTGGCGCGGCGTTAACGGTCTCATGACAATTCCTGTCTTTTTATACAGTGACTGTCATTATATACAGTGATTATTTTCGTGCAAGTATTAACCAACTATTTTTTGTGTTTTATTAGGAAGTAACTTGGTAGTTACTTGTTTTTAAATGATTTTAAATATTTAAAACTTGTTTTATCGGAAAGAAAAATAGCTTTAGGGCAAAGATAAACAAGCCAGATAGTGTAAGCAGGGTAGTTTCTGGTATCCTATGCAACAATATTATAGTGGCTTATGTTGCGAAAATAACCATGTCAAAACCTGATTCAATATTTTTACGAACATTAAAGTGGATTCAAAAATGGATGGTGCAAACAATTGTTGTGCCACATGATCCTTTTGATGACCTCAATATAGATCCGACTAAACCTCTAGTTTATTTGATGAAAACGGAATCTATCAGTGATATTGCCGCCTTGAGCGAAATCACAGAAGGCTTTGGTATGCCTAGCCCTTATGAATCATTAAAGCTTGATGGCTTGCAAGTGCCTCGTGTTGTTTGTTTAGAGGGGCGCAAACCATTATTTGGTAAACGCGAAAGTGGTGAAAAATTCATTAATTATTTTACCAGTCTATTATCTCTTCATCGTGAGAACTCTGAATTAGATATTCAGTTGGTTCCTGTTTGTCTTTATTGGGGACGTACTCCAGGGAAAGAAGATGACAGCATGAAAGCGGCTGTATTTGAAAGAGAAAATCCAACATGGCTACGTAAATGGTTAATGATTTTATTTTTAGGACGGCATAATTTTGTCCAGTTCTCTAATGCATTATCGCTTCGTTATATGGCCGATGAACACGGTACAGATAAAAGAATTGCTCACAAATTAACCCGTGTTGCTCGAGTGCATTTTCGTCGTCAACGCAAGGTTATGACCGGGCCACAGTTACCTAATCGAAACGTATTATTTGCTTCTTTATTAAAATCTGAGTCTATCAAGAAGGCCATAGAAGAAGAGTCGCTAAGTAAAAAAGTCTCGCCAGAGAAAGCCCGCGAAACTGCTATTGAATACCTTGATGAAATTGCTGCTAATTATTCCGATAGTTTAGTTCGCATAACTGAGCGTTTTCTGACTTGGTTATGGAATAAATTATACAGTGGCATTAACATTAAAGGTGCCGAACAGGTTCGACAGCTACATCATGATGGCCATGAGATTGTCTATGTGCCTTGTCATCGCAGCCATATGGATTACTTATTACTGTCGTATATTTTGTATTACCAGGGCATGGTTCCTCCACATATTGCCGCGGGTATAAACCTTAATTTTTGGCCTGCAGGGCCAATGTTCCGCCGTGGCGGGGCATTCTTTATCCGCCGCAGTTTTAATGGCAATAAACTTTATACAGCAGTCTTTCGTGAATATTTGGATCAGTTGTTTGCTAAGGGTTATTCCGTCGAATATTTCACCGAAGGTGGTCGTTCGCGTACCGGACGCTTGCTGGCCCCTAAAACGGGCATGCTGGCCATGACTATAAACAGTGTGTTGCGTGGTATAGAGCGTCCGGTGACTTTAGTACCTGTGTATTTAGGGTATGACCACGTTATGGAAGTAGCGACTTATCATAAAGAATTAAGTGGTAAGAAAAAGAAAAAAGAATCGGTGTGGCAAGTATTTGGGGCGATTAGTAGATTAGGTAATTTTGGCCGAGGTTATGTCAATTTTGGTGAACCCATTAATCTACAGCATTTCTTAAATCAACAGGCACCGGAATGGCGTGCTGAGCTTGCAAAAGATCCGGATCAAAAACCGTCGTGGTTTACGCCATCGGTTAATTCATTAGCTAACCGCGTGATGACTAATATTAATGGTGCAGCCGCCGCCAGTTCGGTGGCATTGACCAGTTTGGTGTTATTGGCATCAGAGCAAAATGCGTTGGAAAGAGGCCAGTTAGAACGTCAGCTTGATTTGTATTTAGCCTTACTTAAAACCGTGCCTTATACCGATTTCACATCTGTTGCAGAAGGTAATGGTAAATCGATTGTTGATCATTGTTTGTCGTTAGATAAGTTTGTTAGTAGTAAAGATCCGATTGGCGAAATTATTTCGGTCGATGAGAAAATAGCTATTACTATGAGTTACTACCGTAACAACATTATTCACCTCATGGCGCTTCCTTCATTAATTGCCAGTTGTTTAGCTCATTATGATGTATGCGATCGTAAACGCATTCATGCGGTTGTTATGGATTTATATCCGTTACTTAAAGCCGAACTCTTTATGGGTATTGATGATGTGCCTGCGCATATAGATAGCATTCTAGAATTCATGGTTGAACAAGGTTTACTGAGTGGTGAAGATAATTTTGTCATCACACCTCGTCATATCACCCAAGTGTTGCTTCTTGCTGAAACCATAAATGAAACCTTGCAGCGATATGCCATTATCTTCAATTTATTGGCGATAAAGCCTGATTTGGAACGTTCAGAGCTTGAAACCGATAGTCACTTATTAGCCAAGAGATTAGGCGCGTTACACGGCATTACTGCTCCTGAGTTTTATGATAAAAAGCTGTATAACACCTTGAGTGTAAAACTGAAGGAATTGGGTTATTTATGCAGTGACGAGCATCGTTCTGAAGTGATTAGAATAAGAGATAATGTTAATAAATTACTTGGATCTTCAGTAAGGCAAACCATTGTTGATAGTGTGCAAACGGAGCACGGATAATAATGGCTAACCATATGAATGCTGCTAAGCATCGTGTCGGCGGTAAATCTGTATTGGGCGGGGCGATGATTATTGCCGGAACAACTGTTGGTGCGGGAATGTTTTCGTTACCTGTTGTAGGTGCCGGGATGTGGTTTGGTTATTCAATAGCGATGTTACTAGGTGTATGGTTTTGCATGCTGATGTCGGGCTTGCTGTTACTAGAAGCCAACCTGCATTTTGAACCGGGCGACAGTTTTGACACCTTAACTAGAGTGACACTAGGACAGTTTTGGCGAGTGGTTAACGGCTTATCAATTGCCTTTGTGTTGTATATTTTAACGTATGCATATATTAGTGGCGGTGGGTCGATTGTTAATCACAGTTTATCTGCTGTTGGCGTAAGTTTACCCCAGAGTGTCGCGGGGTTAGTTTTTGCCGTTGTTTTAGCGCTAGTCGTGTTTATCAGCACCAAAGCGGTTGATCGGATCACCACGATTATGCTCGGTGGTATGGTCATTACTTTCTTTTTGGCTATCGGTAATTTATTAATCGACATCGATCCGATAAAGCTAACATCTCCCGATGGCGAGTCGCGATATTTACCTTATTTACTTGCCGCAATTCCTTTTGGCTTAGCGAGTTTTGGTTATCACGGTAACGTACCTAGCCTAGTAAAGTATTACGGTAAAGATGCCCGAACTATCGTAAAGGCTATTATTGCTGGCACCAGTATCGCATTGGTCATTTATGTATGTTGGTTAGTAGCTACAATGGGGAATATTCCTCGGAGCCAGTTTACTAATATTATTGAACAAGGCGGTAATATTGGTGTGTTAGTCGCTGCATTGTCGGGGGTGATTACCAGTCACTGGCTTGATAACATGTTATCCCTATTTGCCAATCTTGCTGTGGCATCATCATTTTTAGGTGTGACATTGGGTTTATTCGATTACCTTGCTGATTTATTTGGTTTTGATGACTCACGTAAGGGGCGTTTTAAAACTGCAGCGGTTACTTTTATACCACCGACTATTTTGGGATTATTATTTCCTAATGGTTTTATTATTGCTATTGGTTTTGCTGCATTAGCTGCAACCGTGTGGGCGGTGATTGTGCCTGCATTATTAGCTTACAAAATTCGCCAGCAACACCCAAATTCAAAAGGCTTTAAAGTACCAGGTGGAACACCTCTTATTGTTGTTGTGATATTATTTGGTGTTATTACAGCAACTTGCCACTTATTGGCTATGGCGGATATTTTACCGGTATTTAAGTAGCCGCTAAGTACGGAAATAAACTCATAGATGATTAAAAAGCCTTCGTATGAAGGCTTTTTGCTTTTCGGTGAATATCGACTTAACTTAGCGCAAATCATTATTCACTTTCCATTTTATTTTGGCCTGCATTTTAGGTTGTCATTTTTATAAGGATTAACACAATGAAAGTACAACAATATCAACAAGGACAACCATGTTGGCTTGAACTAGCAACCCACGATTGGGCAGCGGGTAAAGCATTTTACCAAGGATTATTTGGCTGGGGGGCCGATGATACGCCTATGCCAGAAGGGCATTACACCATGTTGCAAATTAACGGTGATGATATTGGTGCAATGTACCCCATGCCAGAGAATATGCAGGATTTACCGACCCACTGGACAATCTATTTTGCTGTCGACGATGTCAATGTGTCAGCTGAGTTAGTTAAGCAAGGTGGCGGTGAAGTATTAGCTGGCCCTCATTCTGTTGGTTATGCGGGTCTTATGGCATTGTGCAGCGATCCAGAAGGCTGCCGTTTTGCATTGTGGCAAGGACAAGATCACATTGGTATCAAGCGGGCACAAGAGGCCAATACATTATGTTGGGTTGAGTTAGCATGTCGAAATACCGCTGCAGCGAAACAGTTTTATAGCCATGTATTAGGCTACCAAACCAAGCTAGCTGACATGGCTGAATTTGAATACACACAATGGTATGTCGGCGAGCAAGCTATTGGTGGCATGTTAGAGATGACCGACGAATGGGGCGATGCTCCTGCGCATTGGATGAATTATTTTGCTGTCGACGATTGCGATGCTTCAGTTGCAAAAGCCCAAAGTCTAGGGGCTACTGTCTGTGTGCCTGCGACCGATATTCCTCATGTAGGTCGTTTCTCTGTTCTTAATGATCCACAAGGCGGTTTTTTCTCAATTATTACGTTATTGGATCCGACAACATAATCACGGGTAATAATGTCTCTCGAGCAATTTTAACCAGCGATCCATGCAAATATGGGCATCCTGACGATTATTGTGGCGTGTCGTAAAAAGAAACAAGATGAAGTGGATCGACTTAATGAGTCAATTAGCAACAAGACTAAATATAATTAATTTCCTGTCCCGAGTTCAGATTAAGTAATCCTGTCCACCCCGACAACAAACATCCCTAACCTATTAAATAGCTTAGAGATGTTGTCATTCGTAATGTCTTAATTTTTAGGCAGTTTACGACCATATATCAGTAAATATATCGCTGGAATTACAAATAGCGATAATAGTGGCGCAGTCACCATACCGCCCACCATAGGTGCAGCAATTTTTTGCATCACCTCATTACCCGTACCACTGCCCCACATGATCGGCAGTAAACCAAAAAATATGGTCGCGACTGTCATGGCTTTAGGGCGAATTCGCATTACAGCTCCTTCAATTAATGCTGCTGTTAAATCCGCTTTACTGTGGTAGTTATCGGCTTGTTTATAGGCCTTAATACTATTATTAAGATACACTTGCATCACCACGCCAAACTCAGCTGCGACCCCTGCTAATGCAATCATGCCGACCGATACCGCAACTGAAAAATTAAAGTCCAGCCCGTAAAGCAACCACGCACTACCAACCAATGAAAAGGGCAAACTTAACATGATCACAGATGCCTGGGTTACTGAGCTAAATGTCATCATCAGCAGCATAAAAATTACTGCAAGCATTAATGGGATCACCATTTCCATTTTTGCATCAACTCGTTGCATGTACTCATACTGTCCAGCAAAACTATAGCTATAGCGTGGCGGAAGGGTAATCTGTTGCTTGAGAGCCTTTTCTGCTGCGACGATGTATTCACCAATTGAAATATCTTTCAGATCGACAAACACCCACGAGATAAGGCGACCATTTTCACTGGCCAGCATAGGGGCGCCATCACTAATGTTTAAGTCTGCTAAATAACTTAAGGGTAAGTACTTGCCCGTTTTGGTCATCACAGGTAAATTTCTGAGTTTCTCAATGTTGTCACGTAGCTCTCGCGGGTAACGTATATTGATTGGATAGCGTTCTTGACCTTGAATCGACTCACCAATAGTCATGCCGCCAATCGCCATTTTGACTACATCTTGGATGTCTTTTAAGGTCATGCCATAACGTGCGGCATTTTTAAGATCGGGTGTTATATCAATATACCGTCCGCCGCTACTGCGCTGTGAAAACGCTGAGGCCGTGCCGGGTAATTGGCTCACAACCGCTTCTATTTCAGCACCGATGCGTTGTAGTTCCTCAACATTTGAACCCGATATCTTTATGCCAACAGGCGTTCTAACACCTGTGGATAGCATATCGATGCGGGTTTTAATCGGTTGCACCCAGGCATTGGTCATTCCTGGAATACGCACGGTTTTTTGCAGTTCTGCAATAATGCTTTCTAAGGTTACGCCTTCACGCCATTCAGTATTCGGTTTGAGCATAATGGTAGTTTCGAGCATCGTTAGCGGTGCAGGGTCTGTAGCGGTAATTGCGCGACCGACCTTACCAAATACCCGCTTAACTTCTGGAACGGTTTTTATCAAACGGTCTGTTTGTTGCAATATCTCCGCTGCTTTGCCAGCACTGACGCTAGGTAACGTTGTCGGCATATAAAGCAGATCACCTTCTTCTAAGGTGGGCATAAATTCCGATCCCATTTGGCTTAATGGATAGTAAGCACTGAACAACACAATGATGGCTAATCCAATGGTGATTTTAGGAAAATTAAGTACCCACTTTAGTGATGGCTGATACATTGCTATTAGTACTCGGCTGATGGGGTTTTTACGTTCATCAGGGATTTTTCCGCGGACAAAATAACCCATTAATACCGGGATCAAGGTAATCGCTAAGATTGCCGATGCCGCCATTGTGAAGGTTTTGGTAAAGGCTAGCGGGTGGAACAAACGCCCTTCTTGTGCTTCAAGAGCAAATACCGGCGTAAAGCTCAAGGTAATGATCAATAAACTGAAAAATAATGCTGGGCCGACTTCAATAGAGGCTTCTTTTACAAGTTGCCAATGGTCTTCCCCCTCGGGAGCCTTACCGTGCTTGTGGCGATAATGTTCTAAATGCTTATGGGTATTTTCAACCATCACAATCGACGCATCAACCACTGCACCAATGGCAATGGCAATGCCCCCTAGGCTCATAATATTGGCATTGACACCAATGAGATTCATGGCGATAAAACTGATCAAAATCGAAATAGGTAAAGTGATAATAGCAACTAATGTTGAGCGAGCATGCAGTAAAAATAATAAGCAAATGAGCCCGACAACCAGCATTTCCTCTAGCACTTTATGGGTAAGATTATCGACTGAGCGTAAGATTAAGTCTGAACGGTCATAAGTGGTGACTAATTCAACTCCATCAGGCAGTCCATTACTAATTTGCTTGAGTTTTTGCTTAACATTATTAATGGTTTCAAGTGCATTCTCGCCATAACGCATCACTACAATGCCGCCGACGACTTCACCTTCACCATTCAGTTCGGCAATACCACGACGGGCCGCAGGTCCGGTTCTTAGTTGGGCTACATCTTTCATTAATACTGGGGTGCCAGTTTCAGATAAAATACCCAATGGAATTTCAGCAAAATCGGCAATGGTTTGACGATAACCACTTGAGGTGATCATATATTCAGCTTCGGCCATTTCAATGACTGAACCACCAGTCGAGCTATTGGAATTATCTAAAGCATTTTTAATGGTCATTAAATCTATTTGGTACAGAGCCAACTTATGCGGGTCGACAACCACTTGATATGTTTGTTCCATACCGCCAACAGTGGCAACTTCTGATACACCTGCAACACTTTGTAATTCGAGCTTTAAAAACCAATCTTGTAACGAACGCAATTGGGCTAAATCATACTGTCCGTTACGATCGACTAAGGCGTATTGGAAAATCCAACCCACACCAGATGCATCTGGGCCAATACTTGGTGTGACACCTGCTGGCAGTTGATCTTGGGTTTGCGATAAATATTCTAAAACCCGTGAGCGAGCCCAATAAATATCGGTGCCATCTTCAAAAATGACGTATACAAACGAATCGCCAAACATCGAAAAGCCACGCACCGTTTTAGCACCTGGCACGGCAAGCATGGCTGATGACAACGGATAGGTAATTTGATCTTCAACTAATTGTGGTGCTTGACCTGGGTATGACGTTTTAACAATGACTTGCACATCTGATAAGTCCGGCAGCGCATCGAGCGGTGTCGTGCGCATGGCTTGATAACCCACTAATGCGATAACGACGGTGAAGACTAATACCATCACACGTTGTTTTATCGAGGCACTAATTATTTTTGCTAACATTACCGTGCTCCTTAGTGCTGGTGAGCATCGGTTGTGGCGTTTTTACTGGTTGAAGTGTTATTGCTTAACCTTTGTAAACTACCTTGAATGCTGGCTTCAGAGTCCAGTAAAAACTGTCCTGATATGACGACTTTGTCATGTTCATTGAGCCCCTCTAAAATCTCAGCCTTACCGCCCGACATGATACCAATTTTTACTGGTACGGAAGCAAAGCTAGTATCACTACGCTGTACTACAACACGATTCTCGCGACCGGTGAGAATAAGCGCTTCGGTCGGTACCGTAAGCACGTTATTCTTAGGCAGTCCAAATAAGGTTACATCAACCAAGCTACCCGGTTTGAGTTTGTCATTAAGATTATTAAGCTTAATCCGTACTCGCATTGCTCGGGTAACGGGGTCTAATTCGGGGTAGATATAGTCAATCGTTGAATCAATATCAAACAGCCCTTGAGCCGCCGCACTCACAGTGACTTTACGACCTTGTTGCAGCCAACTTTGCTCGTTTTCAAATACATCAGCAATAACCCAAATGCTGTCTAAATTAACGATTTCAAATAGGGTATCCCCTGGCTGAATATACATACCAGGACGAATTGTAAGCTTACTGATAAAACCATCTTGCGGAGCATAAAAAGGCACTTTAAAAATGGTTTCACCGGTTTTTTCTAAACGGTTAATCACCTTATTATCAACACCCAGTAACGCTAAGCGCTTACGTGCTTTAAGTAATAAACTACTGCCTCGTTTTTTATCTTGTTTAAGGTAATCTTGTGCTTGAGAGTAATCGTCTTGGGCATTGACCAATTCAGGCGAGTAAAGCTCATATAACAATTGGCCCTTTTTTATCTTTTGACCAACATTATGCACCATGAGCGTTTCTATCCATCCGGTTGCTCGGGTATGCACATGGCCAATAGTATTTTCGTTATATTGCACTGTACCTATGGTGTTCACTTGACGAGATAAGTTCGATTTTTCAACGATATGACTGCGCATGCCTAATGCTTGTTGCATACCGCCAGAAACGCCAACAACAATTTCTTGGCTTGCATCAACAACGGTGACTTTCTCAAGGTTCATACCACAGATTGGGCATGTGCCAGGGACATCGGACACCACATGAGGATGCATTGGACAGACATATTTTACATTGGTGCTATCGTCCTGATTTGCCGTAGGCAGCAATGCCGGTTTAGATTGACTAAATACCTTATCGGCTTGGCTTTTTTCTACAGGGGTCGTATTTTGCATGTTTGGCATTTGATGTTGAGTGTCGTCAACGGTGGACTCTTCTTCCTCCTCTTTGACGACGAGAAACATATTACAGATGGGACAGGTTCCCTCTTTATCACTGATAACTTCAGGGTGCATTGGGCAAGTATAGGTTTTACTGGCTTGTGACAGATGCTGGGCATGGTCGTGTTCAGCAGCATAAACGGCAGGTGATGTCAGAGCAACTGGGATGGTTATCCCAACAAATGCGCCCAGTAGCATGCTAGAGAGTGGAAATTTTTTCATAAAACCCTCGATATTCATCATAACAATACTGACGATCGTCATGATGAATAAACGCTAAAAAATAATAATATTGGATATGTTCAACACGCAATAGCGATCAATTGAACTTAATCTGCTAGGTTTTTTTCTACTGGAATATCACTTTGCATGTTAACCATTGGATGCATAGTGTCTTTAGTGGCGGACTCTTGTTGCTCATCTTTGACAACCAAAAACATATTACAGATGGGGCAACGGCCCTCTTTATCACTAATCACTTCAGGATGCATTGGACAAGTGTAGGTTTTACTGGCTTGTGACTGATGTTGGGCATGGTCGTGCTCGACGGCATAAGCGATTGGTGATGATAGAACCAATGGGAGAAAAACGCCGACAAACGCGCCTAAGATTACACTAGAGAATGTAATTTTTTTCATAATAACCTCGATATTCATCATGACAATCATGATGATAAACGCTAAAAACAATAATGTTGAATGTGCTCAAGGCACAAGGATGATCAATTGAATTAAGCGATAGGAGGGCGAAAAGCTGGTGGGAAGGCGATTGATACTCGATTAACAACCATAGTAATAGGGGCCGAAAAAAGCGGGATGTTGGTTATCGGCAATTGAATATCGATAAGGTTAGCTACCAGAGAAATGGTCAAACAGTGATTACAATCAATACTGCAAAAGCCTGAACCATTACAACAACTGGCTTTGGGAAGTGATGAGGTCACTGATTCATCAATATTATTAACAATATTCGAGACATTATCGTGGCAATTTATCATCGCCTTGTGTGACATTGATACCGTGGTGTCAGTTGCGTCATCTGTTTGAGTAGACATTGTTAGTTGGGTCATTTGGGCATTGGCCATCGGTACCATTAAACTGTCATTAGTCAATAACCCCTGTCCGACAAGTGCGAACAAAGTGATAGTGATGATCCAATAATTTGACAGTTTTGCTTTCATTTAACCTTAACTAATTTGTGGTGTGTAGATAGCTTAACAGACCTTTACATCAGTAAACATCTTTCAAATAATTTTGTTAACCCAGATGATAATAACTTTTTTATGTTATCAATCGTGTGATGCACATTCCATTTCATTAATGTAGATAAGTCTAACACCAAAGCCAGTGAGTTTTTGCTGGACCTTGGTTGATATTATTTATATTTCAACAAATCGTTTAAACAAAGAACGCCTACTCTATTTAAAAATGCTACCCATCCGAATTCGTTAACGTTAAAGGTCATCATAAAGTGAGAATGCTCCCATTAATGTAGACAGTATTAAAAGAGCGACTTATTGAGTGCAGTATAAGCAACTCTATGAGCCTTGGTGGTAAAAAGATGGCAAGTAAGATGTCGGAGATGTTAAACCGTATATTTTTGTATTTGAACAGACATTTATCAATCAATTCTGCATGTCTTTATACCAAAAAACAGCTTGGTCCATCTTCTCTTTTGATCAGAGAAGTAGGGTTCAAATAAATCTTCTAGAAATTAATCGGTCCTTTTCTTTTTGTAATATCAGTAAAATAGCGATCCACCTCTCATTTTCAATAATTTTTTGACAAGCAATTATCAGAATAGCGACTAGAATCAATTTTCTAACTATAAAAAATCTTAAACTAACAATATAAATATTAAGAATTCCATTTTGCTATTACGGAGATTGAACAATGAACTGGCGTGCACTATTTAAACCAAGCGCGAAGTACTCAATTATTGCACTTATTGTTGTGGGTGTAGTTGTGGGTGTCGTAGGTTATTTCGCAACTCAACAAACTTTGCATGCAACAAGTAGTGATGCTTTTTGTATGACATGTCACCGTGACCATTCGTTAAGAAAAGAAGTCATGGAATCAGCTCATGGCGGTGGTAGAGCTGGTGTTACAGTGCAATGTCAAGATTGTCACTTACCACATGGCCCATTTGCATATCTAATGAAGAAAATCATTGTTTCTAAAGATATTATTGGTTTGATGACCATTGATGGCTTTATGACTCAAGAATGGTTAGATGAAAATCGTAAAGAACAAGCGGATTTAGCGTTAAAATATTTCCGCAGCAATGATTCAGCTAACTGTCAGCATTGTCATACTCGTATTTATGAAGATCAACCTGATACGATGAAGAAAATGGCTGTAAGAATGCACACCATGAATTTCAAGAAAGCACCAGAAAAGAGAAAGACTTGTGTCGATTGTCATAAAGGTGTCGCGCATCCTTACCCTAAAAAGTAATGCGTTAATTAGATAAATAAAAACCTCGTTATATTAACGAGGTTTTTTTATGCCAATTTCTCAAGTAATAAGTGCCTACTAATTTAGGGGGAAGATCGGATCATAGATTTATTGTAGGCGTTGTAGATTCTTTTAATCAGCATTCTGGCTATGGTATTGATCTAGTATCGCAAAGAGCCCAAATAATAAAATTGCACCATAATGTACGCTTATTATATTTTTACGAGGCAAGATGGTTGCTGCCAGCATTGCCATTAAAACGTGCATAGCGAGAGTAATACTAGCAAGCAGATTAAGGCTTTCAGACACTTCTGGACTAAAAGCCAGTAAACCATAAGCCACTAGACACCACATTGATAATGTGGCGGTTTTACCGATTAGCGTAATATCATTAATAGACATGGTTGTTTATTCTGTTGCCGATTTTGCAGCGATATCTGCTTGGTACTGATAGAGTCGATAACAGACTTGTCCTGCTTGTTTTTCTTTTAGTGCAATCCAAGTAGCGGGTACTTGGAATGAGGCTAATGTTGACTCGGTTTCAACATAAATAAGAGCATCATTGTTTAACCACTGATGAGTCATTAATAATTCAACCGTTTTACCTGCCAAGTCTTTATGAAAGGGAGGATCGATAAACACAATATCAAAACCTGTAGCTGTGCCTTTAGCAAGCATTTGCAAACTATCTGCATTTACAACCTCTGCATTTTGGCATTGCAGTGTGGCGAGATTTTGTTTTAGCTGATTAGCCGCGTTTTTTTGCAGCTCAATCATGGTGGCAAAATTAGCATAACGAGATAATGCTTCGAGGCCTAATGCACCACTGCCAGCATAGCAATCGAGTACTCTGGCACCACGAATATCGTTAGCAAGCCAATTAAATAAGGTCTCGCGAACGCGATCGGTGGTTGGTCGCAGGCCTTCGAGATCATGGATTGGCAGTTTACGAGAACGCCATTGACCTGAAATAATTCGCACCTGACCACTACTGGTGTTTTTTTTAGCCATCTCGCCCTCGTCATTTTGCCTGAACAAAGAAAAAAGAAAGTGGTAGACTATGCCACAATCTGAACTGTCGTTATTTTATATCAAACTTGTGATTAAATGTGAGTATTCATCATTTTACTGGTTAGAGATGCAACAAACGGCGTCATCTGAATTTTAAGCATATAAATACTGGTAACAAATATGGCAAAGAAAGGTTTTTTCTCTTGGTTTCGTAAAGATAAGCCCGTCCCTGAAGTTGAAGAACAACTCCATGATGTTGATGTCACCACAGAGCATGTAGCTGAAAATTCGCAAGCAGAGCAAGTTGCAGCCGAACAAGTCAATACTGACAAGCTAGCGGCTGAACAATTAGCGCAGACACAAGCAGAAGAAGTGGCTCGTCTAGATGCTGTTCGTATTGAACAAGAGCGTATTGATACAGAACGCGCGCAGCAAGCTCGTATTGATGCAGAAAAATTAGCTGCAGAAGTATTAGCCGCTGAAAAGCTGGCAGCAGAGCAGTTAGCAGCAGAACAGTTAGCAATAGAGCAACAAACTAAAATTGCTGAATTAGCACGCCTTGAAGCCGAACGTATCGCAGCCGAACAAGCGGAGCAACAAAAGCAAGCTGCCCGCTTAGAGGCTGAACGATTAGAGCATGAACGTAAAGAACAAGCTCGTTTAGAAGCGGAGCGTATTGCTGCAGAGCAATTAGTACTAGACGCATTAGCTGCAGAAAAGCTGGTGTCAGAACAACTAGCCGCGCAGGAATTAGCTGCACAAGAATTAGCCGAGCAACAAACACCAATAGAGTCTGTGGACTTAGAGTTGCAAGATGAACCTCAAGCTAAGCCACACAAAGAAGGCATGTTCACTCGGTTAAAGCGCGGTTTAATGCGTACCAGTGAAAATATTGGTTCAGGTTTTATTGGTTTATTCAGTGGTAAAAAAATTGATGATGAGTTATTTGAAGAACTCGAAGAACAATTATTGATTGCCGATGTGGGCGTAGAAACCACCACTAAACTGATTAAAAGCCTCACTGAACATGCATCACGTAAACAACTTAAGAATGCTGAAGCTTTGTATGACTTAATGCGTGAAGAAATGCAAAAAATGCTCGACCCCGTTGCTGTACCTTTGATTCCCGATAATGCAAATGGCCCATTTGTCATTTTAATGGTTGGTGTCAATGGTGTGGGTAAAACGACGACCATTGGTAAGCTGGCTAAACAGTATCAAAGCCAAGGGAAATCTGTCATGTTAGCCGCTGGAGATACGTTCCGCGCGGCAGCTGTAGAACAGTTACAAGTATGGGGCCAACGCAATAATATTCCAGTCGTCGCGCAGCATACTGGCGCAGACAGTGCTTCAGTTATATTCGATGCCTTGCAAGCGGCTAAAGCGCGCAAGGTCGACGTATTAATTGCTGATACGGCGGGACGTTTACAAAACAAAAGCCACTTAATGGAAGAGTTGAAGAAAGTCGTGCGAGTGATGAAAAAGCTCGACCCAGATTCCCCCCATGAAGTCATGCTAACCTTAGATGCCAGCACGGGTCAGAATGCTATTAGCCAAGCTCAACTATTCCAAGAGGCTGTAGGTGTCACAGGTATTACCATTAGTAAGTTAGACGGTACCGCTAAAGGTGGAGTGATTTTTGCGATTGCCGACAAGTTTACTATTCCTATTCGTCATATCGGTGTTGGGGAGCAAATTGATGATTTGCGTACTTTTAACGCTAATGACTTTATTGAAGCATTATTTAGCCAGGATAAAACGGACCAATAATTTATGATCCAATTTGAGCAGGTCAGTAAAATCTATGCAGGAGGCCAAAAGGCCCTCATGGATGTCAATTTTCACCTCCGACAAGGTGAAATGGCCTTTTTAACCGGCCATTCTGGTGCGGGTAAAAGTACCTTGCTCAAACTCATTACCGTGATTGAACGTGCCACGGCAGGTAAGGTTTCCATTAATGGACATAACCTTGCCAACGTAGGCCGAAAACATGTGCCTTATTTGCGTCGCAATATTGGAGTGATCTTCCAAAATCACCATTTGCTGATGGATAAAACAGTATTCGACAATGTAGCCCTACCGTTAGTGATTGAAGGGTTCACCCATGGCGAAATTCGTAAACGGGTGGCGGGTGCGCTTGATATGGTGGGTTTATATGGCAAAGAGCGTCATTTGCCAATAATGCTATCTGGTGGAGAGCAACAGCGAGTCGGGATTGCCCGTGCCATTGTGAATAAACCACCGCTATTACTGGCTGATGAACCAACAGGTAACTTAGACCCTAAATTATCGATGGATATTTTACGTTTATTTGAAGCCTTTAATGACTCAGGTACCAGCGTGCTTATTGCCACCCATGATTTAGGCCTAATTGCACGAATGAAATATCGCACTTTTACCCTTCGTCAAGGACGTATGCTCGGCAGCGAAAGCACTGCGCCTGCAGGGGAGAATATACGATGAGTAAAAAACCGAATATTACTCAAAGTAAATTACCGTTAAGTGGCCGCATTGTGATGTTTTTTATTCGTCATGTGCAGCAAGGCATGTCAAGTATGGGCGAACTTTGGCGTAGTCCCGTTTCATCGGTCATGACCATGGCTGTTTTAGGGGTGAGTTTAAGTTTACCGGCTGCATTGCAGGTGCTTGTTAAAAATGCCGAAAATATTACTCAATCTTGGAACAGTGCCGCTGAAATTTCATTATTTATTAATAAAGGTCGCAGTGAACAATCTATCCAAAGTTTATTGTCGCGTATTAAAACATTTCGTGAAGTTGAATCGGTCACTTACATCAGTCGCGATCAAGCATTAGAGGAGTTTCAGCGCTTATCTGGTTTTGGTGAGGCGCTGTCATACTTAGATGAGAACCCATTACCTGCAGTGGTTACCGTAACCCCTTCGGTTAAATATTCGAGTCCAACTGGTGCTCGTGAATTATTAGTAAAGTTAGAACGCGAACCCGAAGTCAACTTTGGCCGTTTAGATATTGAATGGTTAGAACGTCTGCAAGCATTACTTAAATTACTTGAAAAAACCGTACTCGCGATTGCCGCTTTGCTAGTTCTAGCTGTGGTGTTAGTCATTGGCAATACTATTCGCTTAGCGATTATGAACCGCCGAACAGAAATTGAAGTCATGAAGTTGGTCGGTGCTACAGAAGCATTTATTCAGCGGCCGTTTTTGTACACCGGGATTTGGTACGGTGTCATTGGCGGTATTTTGGCTTGGCTTATTATTAATATCTTAGTCTGGTATCTCGACAGTGCCTTAGCTGAGTTGTTGGGGTTATATGGCAGTGAATTGACCATAAAGGGTTTATCATTTTCGGAGCTGATTAAATTAGTAATGCTGGCATCATTTTTAGGTTGGTTTGGCTCATATTTATCTGTGCGCCAGCACTTGCGTAACATTGAACCGTCATAATTGCAGGTGTATAATTAACGGGTCATACAAAATGAACGTTTGTTCACTTGCTTTGTTGTTTGTATGCGGTAAAAATATTAGTTAAATAGAACCTTATTTGACATATGATGTCATATAGTTGATAGTTCTTCAGCTAATTCAAGTGAACCTTGTAGTGTTGTGAACCTAACAAGGTTACTTATCGTACTGAGTTAACTGAAATAATTTTTTTGAATGTAGTAGGAGAGCGAATGACTTATCAAACGCAATCAATGGCTCTAGCTGTTCCGCATAATGCAAGCAGTTTAGAAGCGTATATCCAGTCAGTGACCAGCATCAATATGTTGGACGCCGATACTGAGTATGACATCGCCAAGCGTTTACAAGAAAATGGTGATCTACAAGCTGCAAAGCAATTAATTATGTCGCATCTTCGTTTTGTTGTACATGTGGCGAAAGGTTATTCTGGATACGGTTTACCGCAGGCAGATCTTATTCAAGAAGGTAACATTGGTTTGATGAAAGCGGTTAAACGCTTTGATCCTAATGTCGGTGTTCGTCTTGTGTCTTTTGCAGTGCATTGGATTAAGGCAGAAATTCATGAATACGTGTTGAAAAACTGGCGTATCGTGAAAGTGGCTACCACCAAAGCACAGCGTAAATTATTTTTTAATATCCGTAAGTCTAAAAAGCGTTTAGGTTGGTTCAGCGACGCTGAAGTGACCATGGTGGCTGAAAACCTAGGGGTATCGAAAGCAGATGTAACCGAAATGGAATCTCGAATGGCAGCCCAAGATCCTGCTTTCGATTTAACCAATGACAGCGACGATGATCACCATGATTTTGCCCCAGCATTATATTTAGAAGATCATTCTTCTGATGTGGCAGATCAAGTTGAACACGCCGATTGGGAAGCCGATTCTCAAACACGTTTATTATCAGCAATCAAAACGTTAGACGAACGTAGCCAGCATATATTACGTGCGCGTTGGTTAGATGATACTAAAGTGACTTTGCAGGAGCTCGCATCGACTTATGAAGTCTCTGCTGAGCGAATTAGACAGCTAGAAAAGAATGCCATGAACAAGCTTAAATCTTGTATGGAGTAACACTCTAGCGTATTCGATTTAGAGAGATTAAAACCTGCTACGGCAGGTTTTTTTATAACTAATATTCGAGATAAATCCAATCTAAACTGCTTCATTATAATCCAACTCAAACTAGCCTAAATCGTAGAAGATAATAACCCAATTTATTGTACTGTTTATGAGGTACTTATTTGGGCTTGAATCGATGCAATAATGCTTTTTCTTGGGACTTTTAAGCCACTATAGGCAACATTTTTTGGCCAAGTAAAAAACTGTCTTGGTCGTTTAAAGCGTGCCAGAGTCGATTCTACCAACTTACATAGCTGACCATTAATCTTTTCAATATCCAAAGTTTCAGTAGAATTTACACCATAATCAATAATAGCAGCGGGTAAGTAACCAAATATAGGATCGGCTACTGCAAACACAATGGCTTGGGTGACATTAGGGTGGGTTAGTAAAACGGCTTCAAGTTGTTCAGGGTGAATGTTTTCACCGCCACAAATAAACATGTTATCCATGCGGCCTAAAATACTGAGCTGGCCATCTGTATCTAACTTTCCTTTATCATTCGTGCAAAACCACCCATGTTCATCTAACGGTAATGTTAATCCTTGCTCGGTTAAATAACCTAAAAATAAGCAATCTCCTTTTACCCAAATAGCACCTTCTTTCAAGGTCAGTTGTCTTGAAGGTAAAGGTTTACCATGATGGCCTGATAAATTGGCCTTTGCTGTGGTAATTTGCGAGCTCATTTCTGTCATACCATAGCTGGTAAAAGCATTAATATGTTGGCGTTGTAATGCCTCAATAAGTGCCGGTTCTATCACTCCGCCACCGAGTAATAACGCGCTTATATTGGCTAAGGCAGCTGGGTACTGTTGCAGTATCTGTATTGCTTGGGTTGGCACTAATGATACGTGGGTAATGTGACTGTTAGTGAGCTGCTCTGCCAAAGATTGTTGCGGGTTTCGCAGTACAATACATGCACCCGCGAGTGTACAACGATGAATAATGGCTAGACCACCAATATGAAACAGTGGCAATGATAATAGCCAAGCGTCAGATGCTGCTAAAGCAATAAAGGTTGCAGATCCTTTGGCACTGTTCACATGGTTCATTAAACAATGTACCGCAGCTTTAGGCGTGCCACTTGAACCAGAAGTGAGAATAATATTTGAAGCTTGATAGGGTGATATCTCAACACTATGGCTACTTGGTTGAGGCACATTTTTAGCGAGATCAATATCTAGCCAATTTACATGGTCAATTGTCGCTTTGCGCTTTGGTGTATCGGTCCAGAGCCATTGCAGTGAAAATCGTTCGATAAGCTGATTAATCTGTAAATCGGCAAATCGCGGTGATAAAGGTAAAAATATCCAGCCTGCATCTATGCATGCCCAATAAAGGCAAATCATTTCAATATTATTGTGCGATACACACGCGACAATATCACCCTGTTTAACGCCTTGAGCTTGCAATTGTTGTACTAGATGATGGACTAAACCACTTAGGCGGGCGTAATTTATTTGAGTACAGTTAACAGGGCGTTTTAGCGAACTGACACCCGTTGTGGTGTCGTTGGTGGCGACTTGAATCGCAATCGCATCTGGATAAGTTATCGCAGCTTGATGCAAAGGAGACATCATTGTTCATCTACCTTGTTTGAATCACGTATTTGACCGATATGGACCAGTTGACGTAATGCTTTATGGTTTAATTGCGGCGTTAATCCGCAGCTTGCTGACAGCAATGATTGACTAAAGGCGCTTAAGGTATCAAGGCCTGGTGATTCATCTGGAGTTAATGCTTGGCTAACTAAGCGTAAGTCGTTTATGCCCATATCAGCTTCTAAGCTTGAGCTTAATATACAGCGGACACCTTCAAGATGAGCCTGGTTAATCATATGTTGTAATTTTTCTAGCGAACCCAATAACATTGGCTTGATGATTAATGCCCCTAATCCGGGTTGCAGTAAGGCTAAGCTAAGATCAAATTTTGGTGAGTTTAAGGATTCATCCAAGGCGAACTTAATCCCTAGTTGGCGAAATATTTGGGGATTATCGCTAGGGATAATACAAGGCTCTTCAATGTATTCAATTTTGTGTTTTGGTAAACAGGCTAAAAAGTCGATGGCCTGCTCAAGACTAAAACCACGATTGGCATCTAAACGTAATGTGACCTGTGGAGCGATAGCTAGTACCTGATAAATAAATTGGATCTCGCTTGCTATGCTGGTCTGCGCCACTTTTATTTTAACGCTGTTGATGCTGCTCTGTGTCAGTAGTTTTTCGTTGACGACTTGTGTTGACATACCATCGTAAAGCAACGGCACCACAGCAGATTGAATCCGCGGATTTTCAATCCGAACTGGCAATGTTTGGGTCAATTTTGCATCTAATAAGCTTAAGGAAAATGCTAGCGAGGGTAACTTCGTTTGTTTCGCAATGTCATTTAATATCGCCAAGGGTTGATCGATAAAAGAGGCTAATAATTGTTGCAGTTGTGATTGCACCTCATCAAGGGATTCTTGGCTAAACCCGGTTATTGCTTGGTTATCAATATCTAAGCCTGACAGTGGCGCGATTTCAGCCCAAGCTGTTTGATGGTTATTGAGTTGGATGTAGAGCACTAAACCTTTTCGACAATCAATCCGTTGTATCCCCACAGGTAAGCTAGGATTGAGATCAATGTGATATTGATAAATCGTACAACTTGTTATTGTTAACTCGTCTGAAGATGGCATCGTTACTCCTTTAGAGTCGCTATTGGATCTAAGCACAACAACGTCAGTAAGGTGTCGGTAAATAATTGCGGATGTAAGCTATGAATATTGTGTCCAGCAGCATGCAATGGGTGTAACTGTAAGTTTACTGAACTAGAACTAACATCGGCGAGTGTCGCCTGCCAATCAGTCGCGACTTGGGCGAATTTTTTATCATCAACACCATAAATAAAGTGACATGGACAGCTCAGCTTTTCCAGCACATTGCGACAATCTTGTTGCAAGCTCAGTGAGGTTGTTAGGTAACAATTGGCTAAACGAAGTGGATCATTTATTTGACGCAAAGTAATAAGTTGCTGTTTTTGATGTTCAGTTAAGTCTCTGAAAACTGCCTGCTGATACCAAAGAGCGAGAAAGTCCGTTAGTGATAAATGTTGGAGTTTGTTAGCCCAAAGATTATCGCTTTGGGCTCGAGCCGCTATCTGCTTGGCATCTTGTAAGCCTGGATGAGCTGATTCTAGCGTGATGCTTAGTAGCGAGTCTGCAAAGTCATTTGCAATATGAAGCGCTATACGACCGCCTAGTGAGTAGCCCAATAAATGAAATTGTTGATAGCCCATGTGGTGCATTTTATTAACTATTAGCTCAGCAGCTTGGTGCAAACCAGGCGAGTCGAGGGTGTCAACATTGCCACCATGACCAGGTAAATCAATACAAATACAATGAAAATGTTGGCTTAACTGTGGCATCAAAATAGACCAGTCGTCTTTGCTGCCTAGAAAACCATGCAACATCAACAATGCCGGTAATTGTGGTTGGCCAAAACGACGGACCATTACCATTAGTGCTGTTTTACCCATTGGTTAATTTGAGCTATTTGATCGCTTGCTTGCGTCGGGCTGACATTGACCTCAATCACTGAGGCATAATTAAACTCAAAAGCTTCCTGATAAGCTTCATTAAACGATTCAATGTCATCGACTTGGCGATAAGCTAAACCAAACATGGCTGCACCATAACCAAATTCTAAACCGTGGCTTAAGCGATAAAAGTCGTTACGAAGTTCTTCATTCGGTACTGGCAATAAATTAAATATGTTCCCGCCGTCATTGTTGAGAATAACCAGCACAAATGGCTGGGTCATTTGTTTTAACAGTGCCAATGAATTGAAATCATGTAAACAGGATATGTCACCAATAACAAGAGTGGTGGGTGCTTTTTTGCCTGCCGCAACACCACATGCAGTTGCAATTAAACCGTCGATACCCGATGCACCCCTATTGGTATAAATTGCCGGAGTATTGGTGGCAATTGGCGCATACATATCATAAAGCCGAATAGGTAAACTATTACCAATAAACAGTATGTTGTTATCTGTTTGAGCCAAAGCAATAGTGCGCACGACTTGAGCTTCACCGAAAGTGGTGTGGTCGATTTGTTGTTTAAACAGCGACTCCAGTGATTCATTTATTGGTAATAATTGCAGTGCCCAGTTGGCTTGTGATGAGCGCGACCAAGGTAATTGGCAAACTGCCTGCACACTGGCTTGAAATAATGATTTAGGTTGGTGGCTCTGATCTAAGCGATCGCCATGCTTAACCACTTGCCAGTAGCTATGCCAAGATTGTTGGGCCAAAAATTGAATTAAACGTTTGGAAATAAAACGCCCACCAAACACTAACACCCGTTCGGCTTGTTCAAGCTGTTTGTTGGCTTTAGGGTTTAACAGTAGCTGGTCTACGTGGCCGATGACACCAGGATGCTGACGTAACTGCGACTGCGCGTCCACTAATACTGGCCAGCCTAGTTTTTGGGCTAATGCGATAATTTGCTGAGGATTATCTTCAGGGGCTAAGGTGCCAACTATTATCACGCCTTTACCATGAACAAAACGCATTAAAGCATCTGTAGTCGGTAACTCGGCACTATTAAGGCCCGCATAATGAGTTAATGGTTTAGTATTTTCAAACCATTGATTCAACGGTGCAAGATAGGTTGCTGTGGTAACGCTAGCCGTTTTTTTTACATGAGCTAATGTCATCAATTCTGTTGGATATAACGGTTCACGGTACATACAGTTTATGTGTACTGGCAGATGTTGATTGGCTACCGCATGATCGATGGTACTTAATAATGCATTGGCGGGATAACCGAGATCTGGCGTTGGTAAGTTAATTTGCTTAGCATATTGAGCAAAAATGGCTGGCTGAATTATCGCTTGATTAGCACCACAATCAATCAGTTCTGGCGGTCTATCGCCAGATAACACAATCAAGGGCACATGAGTTAACCACGCTTCGACAATAGCCGGATACAGATTTGCTACCGCGGTGCCTGACGTTGTAATAATGGCCACAGGCGTATTGCTGGCTTTTGCCAGTCCAAGGGCCATAAACCCTAAACCACGTTCGTCAAAATGAATATGCCGTGTGAGTTGGGTTTGGCTAGCCGCTGCCAATGTTAACGGAGTCGAGCGAGAACCTGGCGCCATGCATACATGCTTAACGCCTAAGCGTGCAAGTTCTTCGAGGATCAATTGACCCCATAACAAATTCATATCGGCGCTGGTCTGTTGTTGCATAATGGCTCATATCTATATAAATAACGAATATTAGTGTAACGCCAAGTTAGCGTTATATCTAAGATTTAGCGCAGATTTTTATTGCAAAGCTGCAAATAAACGGTGGTTATGGTTGATTGTTAATCCACTCACTTAATACGACATGGGTTTTAATTTTGATGATGTCAGCTTGAGCATCAATATACTCTCGTATTTCATGCAGTCGCTGCATTGAATTGGCATGCACATAAACCAATAAATCCATGTCACCAGTAATGCCTTGGCAGGTAATGATTTCTGGTATTGTGGTAAAAATATGAATAACTTCAGCGCACCGAGCACAACGATGTTGAATTTCAAAATAGGCAGATACGCTTTGTTTTTGCGATTCGCTCAGTAATACCTGATAACCGCGGATAATGCCTGTTTGTTCAAGTTTTTTTATCCGTTCGGTGACTGCACTGCGTGATAAATTTACTTGTTGGGCAATAAACGAAATACTCTGTCGAGCATTTAGGCGTAATTCGCTTATAATCGCTTTATCAAATTTATCCAATGAATCATTTCCTGTTATTTGAGTACGCGCAGTCATTGTGTCGGTAATTTGCTTTCTTTCCGTCAATTTGTCGGTTTTGTAAAGCAAGTTGCACGAATTAACCCGCAGAATGTTTGCTTGTTTAGCTTTATAATATCGCAATATATCACAGTAAGAATAAGATAATGAATCAAATGACAGCAACAATAGGGCGTTGGCAAGGTGCTGGTTTAATGGCCACCACTTTGTTAGGAACTGGGGTGTTTATTTTACCGCAAATGACCATTGAAGTAGCGGGTTCAGCCTCGTTATTGGCGTGGCTATTACTCACGGTTGCGATTATCCCCGTTGCATTAGTATTTGGTTTACTTGCGAGTCGGTTCCCACACGCAGCAGGCCCCGCTTACTTTATTGAAAAAGCATTTGGTGCTACGGCGGGAAGAACCATTGGGTTAATCTTTTTATTGGTTATTCCTATTGGTGCGCCAGCAGCCATTTTAATGACTTTTCAATTTTTAGATGCGCTAGTGTCGATTTCTGGGATTGGGCAATTAATTGCAGAGTTAGTTATTGTCGCGGTACTACTGCTGTTGAATATCAAAGGTATTCAAGTGTCGGCAAAATTACAGTTTGCACTCACTTTGCTGATTGTTGCTGTCGTGGCCATATTGTTTGGCGCCAGTGGATTAAATGTGGATCAGCTAGAAAACTTTGCTCATAGTAGTCACCCACAATTTAGTGGGGTAATGCTGGCAATGGGGATTGGTTTTTGGAGCTTTCTAGGTATAGAGGCCATGACCCATCTTGCCAGTGACTTCCGCCAACCTCAAAAAGACTTGTTACCAGCGATGATGATGGGCACTGTGCTAGTGGGCGTTATTTATTTAGCCTGTACCTTTCTATTACTTATGGTGCCTATTGACGGTGAAGGCTTAGCGATGATATTGGCATTTGATTATTTATTATCAAATACTTTTTTAAGCGGGTATGGCGCTAATATTATTGGAATACTGGGCATAGCCAGCGGTTTAGCCACGGTGAACGTGTATGCCGCCAGTGCAGCTCGTTTGTTATGGAGTTTTAGTAAAGAAGGTATTTTGCCACGCTATTTTGATAAGTTAAATCCACACGGTGTACCTTTTAGAGCTTTGTTTGCCATTTTAGGCGCGATGGCAATTGTCATTGTAGTGACCTTTTATAGCAAACATGAATTAGAAGACTTAATCGCGTGGAGTAATGGTGTGTTTGTGATTATTTATTTATTGGCCATGTTGTCAGCAGCTAAGTTACTCAGCAAGCGATATTTACCATTAGTTATTGCAGGTTGTTTGTTTTGCATTGGATTGGGTATCGCACTGGGTACTAATATGATTTATGCACTGGTATTGGTGCTGGTTATTGCCCCTTTTATGTGGTGGCAAAAAGCACATCTCACTCGAAAATATTTGCTGCATAATAACGAGGGTTAATTCAGCAAATATTTAATCGTTGGATTCAATCGCAATATTGCGCATTTGAATGAGCTCACTGTGCTTTAAGTGGAGTAAATCAGCTGTGCGACGAATAATTTGGTCTTCATATTGCGACAATTCACCATCGGAATACGCTAGTTGCCACATTGAAAGTAGTAATTTTTGTTTATCATCAATGCTAAATTGAGCATTAATCTCGGCGGTAAACTCAAATAGAGATGTGGCATTTTTACGGCTTTGTTTTGCCTCTTCTATAAGGGTTATCGCTTCTTCTGAGTTAATGCCTAACGTGTTTATGAGCATTTCAGGCAGTAAAGCAGCTTCAGCAGCAGCCAAATTTTCGTCGGCATACACAACCTCTTGCAATAGGGTTGCGGCAGCAAGGTTGAGGTTTTTCTGTTTATCTTCTGGGCTACTTTCTTGAGTATGAGATTGGAGAAATTGTTTTAGTTTGGCGATCATAATTATTCCGTCAAAGAGTTGTATTCATTTTGATGCTAGCAAAAATGATAATCCCAAGCGAATGGCTTGGGATTAAATAATGTTAACGCAAGATTTGATGGCTAGTGGCTAGCCACTAATGATTAGCCATCTTAATGAAGATTATAAGACTGAACCTAAACTTTTCATTAATAAATCTACTGTGCCATCACCACCACTTTGTTGTAGATAGTTTTTAGCAATATCAACCATAGGGGTAATATATTCTTTTGAGATACCGAGTTTTTCAAAAGCATCATACACCATGGCACTACCTTGTAATGCAGAGCCCAAATCACCTGCTTGTGATAGTAATCCTGACATTCCACTATCTGATGATAATGCAGGCACAGCAGCGAGTAAGCTGTCTGCATTAGGAATACTGTTGGTTAATTGGCTAAAATCGTTATCACCTAAATTGGTTTGGGCTAAACTGAGTAGCGACCCCAATCCGCCTTCTGCTTGGTTTTGAGACAAACCAAGTTGTGACATTACGCTGCCCACTAAGGCGCTTGATTGTTCGGTGGTTTCAGATTGTACGGTTGTTTGAGCTTGTTCTGTTACTGGTTTTTTAGTCATTTCAGTCACGCTGTCTAACCAACCCGCTGATGCTGGTGTAGATAATACCAAGGCGGTAACAAGTACCGGTAATGCGGATGTTAATTTCATAATTCGTGTCCTGTAATGTGTTTCAATCTTTAAACTTAGGCGTCATTTTAACCTGATTTACATAAATACGACAACAGATCACACTTTTTGCTCATTAGACTTGTGCAAAATGGATTTATTTTGGGTATCCTAAGCGCCATATTCACCGTTAATAGATTACTGGAACCCAAATGTCATTGTTTGCCATTTTGACTGAAGCATTTAACTTTTTTCGAAACCATATCCGTCAGCTTGCCGTACTGACTTTGCCATTACTGTTAATCCAAGTCGCTATTCAACTTTGGCTTGGTAATGAAATGATCCAGGCTGATGTAGAAAATCCGCAATTTGGCGCGATACATGCTGCAGCAATGATGGCGCTATTATTGGTCTTTTCATTTTTAATTGCTGCTTTAACTTTGTATTTGGAATTACGCTCTCAAGGTCATGATCTTGCACCTGGACAAATATTAAAAGCGAGCTTTCCGTTTGTACCACCGTTGTTACTGGCAGGGGTATTTTCTGGATTAGCTATATTAGCGCCAGTAATGATTTCTGCTGCATTTGGTCCATTGTGGTTAATTGGCTTAATTGTAAGCTTGTACCTTTTCTCTCGCTTAGCTTATGTGAACTTTATGGTGGTGGTTGAGCGTTTAACACCATTTGAAGCGATTAAGAGTAGCTTTAAATTTAGTGGGCCAATTACCATTAAAACCATTGCGGTATTAATGTTATACGTACCATTGTCTCTATTGGCGGGTATGTTTTCACAAGTTGCGATGCAAGTTGGCTTTCCACTGCAGCTAGTGGTTGAGGTGACTTTTTCGTTCTTAGGTTTGTTTGTTAATATAGCTTTGTTTAGATTGTATATGGTTAATCGTAAAACACCGGATGTTGATAACGCTGAAGGATAAGCATTCCATTAACGATCAAAAAGGAGAGGCCATTGTTAAATGATATTGAGTTTATTGATGGTTTTTCTACTGAGTTGAGTGATGATTACCGTTTAGCTAAAAGCTATGTCCGCGATATTCCTACTCAAGCGCTCGTTTATATTAGGAGCTTTACCCATAAGCTGGCCGCTCAATTGGCTCAACTGCACGATATAACATTTACCTCTGCAAACTTATATGATCGTATCGAACAGCTAAATCAGCAACGGGTGATTGATGTTGCTGCTGTGCGAACGTTACACCGTCTCCGCACTGACGGTAATCGCGGCGCCCATCCTGAAAAATATCATTTAACTCAAGTTCAGCTTATTAATATTGCTGAAAAGTCGATTCATCATATTTTGCAGTTAATTGAAAAACTGTATCAATCTTTACGTCATTGCACTGCACCCCATTATCAATTTGAAGCTTTTGACTCCTATGCTGGTCGCGATTTATGTTATCGCGCAGTGATGCAGAATGACTCCGAGGCCCAGTATTTAGTTGGCATGTCACTTAAAGCCAAAGGCTTGATGTTGCAAGAACAGGAACATGCTTTGGCGCAAAGCATTGACGATGCAAGTTCAACAATATCAAAAACCTTAAACTCAAGCTCAAACTCAAACGCTTCAATGGCAAGCGAGCAAACCTCAGCTGATGTATTTTCGCAAGCTGCTCACTGGTTTAGTCTTGCATCAGGGCAACATCAAACTGCATTATTTGAGCATGGCGTGAGCTTATTGCATGGTTATAGCGGTAAGGTAAATTCAGCTGAGGGTGAACAGTTTATTGCACAAGCAGCGGAGCATGGCGTGGTTAATGCCCAGGCTTTATTGGGTTTCTTCTATCTGGTGGGAAGTGACCAATTCGAGGTTGATCTTAGTCAAGCCGAAACATTACTAACCTTGGCCGCGAACGCTGAAAATGCTGAAGCAATGTCAAATCTTGGGGTATTGTTCTATCAAAACCAGCAATTCGAACAAGCCTACTTATGGGTAAATAAAGCAGCACAAACAGGTTATCCTCACGCACAATATCATTTAGCGTTAATGCTCGAGCATGGTCAAGGGTGTACGGTTGATATAGCCGTCAGCCAGCAATGGATGCAAGAAGCCGCTGAACAAGGTCAATTGGATGCAATGTTACGTTGTGGCAGTGATATTTTACATGATGACGCAGCCAGTCAGCAACAACTTGAAACGGCTGAACACTATTTACATCAAGTGATTAAGTATGGCCGTAATGTCACCGCAATGATTGAATTGAGTGTGGCTTTAGCTGACGGAATTTTAGGTCGTATTGATGTGGTGCAAGCTGCGTATTTATTACAGCAAGCAAACTTGCATGCTGATGATATTCAACGACAAGTCATCGAACCATTATGGCAGTCGTTATTGATGCAAATTGAGAGTGTGATTGCGCTTAATCCAACAGAAGCGGAATTGGCTGCTTTACAACAAGCTAAACGCTTTCTTGGATAAGCCATGTTGTTGCCTCAACGATGGCATGTCCTCCTATTGTCTAGAAGTACATCACGCTTAGGGTGTTAATACCATGCTCAATAATTTTCTGAACAATTAAGAGTGGTGCAAGCTTTTCAATTTAAGGCTCACTTCTAAATGGCCATTATTTAGGTTAAGGCTACTAAGGTTAAGTTATGCCTTTTCTAAGTCATTATCAGGAAACAATGGGATAGGCCGACATACTCCGTACCCTTGTGCAAAATCAACTCCCATTTCATCAAGTATTTCTATAATGGATTGATTTTCTGCAAATTCGGCAATGGTAATTTTCCCCATGATATGACCGATTTGGTTAATGGTTTGAGTAATCGCTCGGTCGACCGCATCATTTTCTAAATTTTTGACAAAGCTACCATCGATTTTCAGATAATCAACGGGTAGATTTTTTAGGTATCCAAAAGAACTTGAGCCTGTACCGAAATCATCCAACGCAAATTTAACACCTATTTCTTTACATGCTGTGATGAACTCGATTGCAGAGTGCATGTCTTTCACCGCTGCTGTTTCTGTTATTTCAAAGCAAAGGCATTGTGGATCGATATTATATTCTATAATTTTCTGTTTGATATATTCAAATAGGTCCAATGAATTAATAGACAATCCTGACAGGTTGATGTTGACTATCAATGTCTTGTTCTCATGAATTTGCTGCAAAAGGTGGAATCCAGACAACACCTTATTGATTACCCAACGATCAATTTCCCTGATTAGATTGTATCGTTCTGCAGCCGGAAGAAAATGACCAGGAAGAATGATTTCACCTTCATTCGATACCATCCTTAAAAGGACTTCAAGGTGTAAGCATGATTCGTCATCTGAAGTAAGGGAACGATAGACTTGATGGTATAGAACGAATCGATCATCTTTCAAGGCTGAATTAATACGTCCTACCCATCCAGTTTGACTTCGTCTGTCGGCTAATTCTATATCGCTCTCTTTATATTGGCATACCTGATGGCGTCCTTGCTCTTTAGCCCAGTAACACGCTGAGTCAGCCTGACCTATAATTTCTTTGCAGCTAAAACTGTCATTTACTATTGCGGTAAAGCCTATACTTATTCCAACCGTATATATTTGCTTTTCCCAGACAATCTGGAATTCTTCAATCGCATTGAGTAACGCTTGAGCTATTAATTTTCCTCTAGTTTCATCACAACACTCAAGAATTAAACCAAATTCATCACCACCAAGACGAGCTAGAGTATCGTTTGCACGTATTTGGGAGGACATGATGCGAGATAATTGTTGGAGCACATCATCTCCGGCACTATGCCCACATGAATCATTTATTATTTTGAAGCGGTCGAGATCCATGTAGCAAATGATATATATTTGACCATTGTCAATTGTATTATCTATGGCTTTTGTCACTCGGTTTTCAAATTCACGGCGATTGATTAATCCCGTTAACAAATCATGTGTAGCTTCCCAGGATTGTCTTTCAAGATGTTTTCGGGCGACAGTGACATCACGTAAACATAAAACACCACCAATAAGCTTCTTTCTCTGGTCAAATATGGGGGCTGATCGCTCTTCGACCGCGATTTTAAGGTCTCCTGATATTTCGAGCATACTACGTTGGTTGCAAGTTGCCACAGTTCCAGAATCTAATGTTTCTTGTAGGGCACTGTCTATTGCAAATCCAGTATGCATATCTGTGAGCTGAAGATGATCTGCTATGGACTCACCCTGTAACTCAGCTAATGATTTTCCCAGCATTTTCTCTGCTGGCAAGTTTAAATAGATAAGATTACCATTAATATCATATAGTAATATTGCATCGGCAATAGAATGCAATGTGGTTACTGCCCGTTCTTTTTCGGTATATAATTCGTCTGAAATTCGTTGAAGCGCCCTTATCGGTAGTAAACGTAGAACAAGTAAAATGAGTAAGGCTAAGACGAAACCAAGTACAAAGGCCAAAAGTATATTTTTATATAGCGTCGAAAGTGATGCACTAACAACGATATTCCCAACAACTTTATCAATATCATAAAGTGGATAGCTGCGTTGCACCGTAAAACCAGTTAGAGCCTCTCCGGATGAAGTGATGACTTCTCCTTCTGAATCGAGTATCTGGATGTATTCGTTGTCTAATCGCACTGGCTCTCTACTGAGTACACCTTGTAAGCGGTTTTCAGCATACATCCACGTATCGGGAAGAGTTGTGATTAAATCAGCCTGAGCATTGGCTTTAATCTTAGCTTTAAAGCTGAGTGATTTTGTTAGGTCGTTATATGCCGTTAGTGTGTAACCTACAGGCAGGCTAATACCGACCAGTAAGGATATTAACAGTGCATAATGGGTTAACGTCTTCGCCAGTCGCGTATCTTGAGTAGATAACATCTAATTCAACCTATTCAGGTATATAATTTCCATTGCTCTCCAAAATCTCTTTTCCTATTGTAGAGTTAACGAAACTAATAAAGTCAGCAACATAAATCGGAATGTTTTTAGGAAGAATAAAGTGGAAATGTTTGATCATAGGGTAGCTACCTGCAATACAAGTCTCTGCTGTTGGCTTTACGCCATTTAACTTTAAGGCATGAATAGATCTTTTTTCAGAAAGGATTAGTGCCAAAGTAGTTACACCGAAACTACCAGGGGTTTGTTCAATTTTTTCGACGGTTTCTTGATCAGTAGATGCAAATAATAGCCCTGTGCGCTTTTCTGCGAATTGGATAGCATTTTTAAGTTCTGGGGAAAGTTTTTCCAGTTGTTTGGTATTGTCATCGTCATGCTGGCGGATGATTGGGCGAACTAAATCTCCATTCGGCCATATTGTTTGTTTACCGTTATAAATATCAACAAGCTCATCAATAGAAATATCCGTAACATCTAAATTATTTGATACCGCAATTACTGTGGGGGTACGAGCATATTCTATTACGCTAGCTTCTGCTGTAAACTCCGTTTTTTTGAATCCGCGAGTACTTAACCCAATATCGATTTTACCACGAGGTACAGCTTTAATTGCACCGCTACTACCAATGCTGGGCAAAACAGTAATGTGTATGTCTGGATTACGTTCTTGGTATGCATTAGCCAGTATCTGCATTGTGCCTAGTGCGTTTCCTGTACCGCCAATGATAATATTTTCTGCCCATACAGATGAACAGAAAAATATTCCCAAACAGGCCAGCGATAAACAAGACTGTGTTATCCATTTTTGACATGCTACAAACATATTTACCCTCTTTTATCGTGTTAATGATTATATTTATAATTTAATCAGTTAGTTAAAGATGCGGTAAGTGTTTAAATCCTGTCGTCTTTACCCGGAGTTATTATTTCATACAATGTGTATAACCACGTGATACTAACGTGGTGTAACTACAATCATTTTAGTACTTTAAAATGCTATTCACTCTGTTATTGTAAAAACATGCTCTCTATAAAAATATTATGGTTAGTACAATATAGCCCGTAAAAATAAGGTTGGTACGAATAGTCCAATAAATAGATTATTGGTCGAAATCAATAATTCAATATCGCATGTTTAGTAATCGGCCAACAGTGACTTTTCTTTATCAGTAACTTTCTTCATCAATAAATGTTAGCGCAATTTATAAAGGTAGATAAATTTCAAAACCTCTTATATAAAATGTAACCTCACCCAACAATAACGGTTGTGAGTCACTCTATAGATAGCTAGTTTTTATGATGAATTCGGGCTAAACCTTGTATCTAATATTCACGAGAACAATGGGTTGTCAGATACCTAGTAGTTAAAAAACCTAATACGTTAATGAAAGGCGTATGTGATATCAAAAGTGCGACTACACCTTAATATCTCCAATAAAAAACTTACTTAAATCAGCGGAAACGAGTGATGAAAAGTAAACGTTCTCGGTTTAAACCTGTCTTGGTTGCTATGTCGAGGGTGGGGTAAAAAAACACGCTTTAGCGGAGGGTTGAACTATATTATGTGGTCAAAACTGTATAAAAACAAAGAGCGGCACTTGGTTGCAAGTGTCGCCTATTTGGTTAATGTGAATTACTCATTCATCTTACACTAAGTGTATCCAGCGCTTAGTTTCATTGTTAATCCGCTTGGTGTTCAAAAGTACGGCCGGTGTGTTGAGACTGATTGGTTTTAGCTCGAGTAAACATCTCTGCGTAAGGCGCTGTTGTTTCGCGTTGCACATTGGCGTTACTTTGGGAAAAGTGACCTTGTTGAGTCTGTGATTCTCGATGAGTTGAATGGTTATTACCAGATTGGGCAAAGGCTTTACTTCTCAAGATTTTGTTGCCGAAAAGTTGGAAGGTAATAAAACTTAATAAGCCCAACATCAATAAAAAGGGTAGTAGCACAATGCTGGTGAATGCGATGCTAAAGAGCATAAGTGATGCCAAAATTGGGTTCATAGTCGAGAACCGATTTTTTAAATTGGCAGTGTGGAATGATTGATTAAATTTCATAGTAACTCCTGAATGCACTTAGCTTGAAAATGAGTGCCTGAAAAACGTTACCTATACATCAGTAACGATGATTTAAAGAACAGTTTGCAATGATTAGACATAATATGTCACGTTAAACCTGGTTAATGTTTAAGCTGGGGGGGATAACAATTTATTTTGTTGAGTCTTAACTTTCACCCGTCAATACCTTGATGATGTTGGCTAAAGTTTTATTTTTAAGAGGTTTATATACCGAGACTAAGTGATTTTTGTGGGTTAGCCATAGATACGGTAAAAAGGTAAATGTCATCTTTACGCTTTGAGGTATTACTTCCATCCTTTGCTTTAAACGGTTATTCGCCTTTATGAACATCTTTCTATCACGGCAAGCGGCAGTAAGGATAACTAATCAATATAAACCAATAACAGCATTTTTAATGATTAATTATTCTGCTGGCTTGGCATGAAGTAACTGGTTTATCTTGTTCAATGTAGGGGTGAGTGTGATACCTATCTTTATTTGAGTTAGCTGATAAATAGGGCTCAGTAGGTGCCGAACGATGGGACTTCATGTATTGGCGACTTAAGAGGGTCATGCCAATGAAACCAACCAAAATGAACAAGAGTATTAACGGTAACAACAACAGAAAAGCTAATAGGATTGTGACCGCTGTGGTAAATGCAGCGAGTGGGCGCATTTTTCGCAGTCGTTGAATGAGTTTATGGGTGCTAATTAACCTCAACATCCTCTCCCCTTAAATGTGGCTAAGCTTACACATTGTCTTATGTGGTTGCTTAATTGCCTTTCAGCATTATTATTAAACAGTTTTGAGTAATTAGTTGGCTAAAAGTTCATAAATAGTGAAATTAATCACTATTTATCCTCTAAAAATTTTAACGATCATTTTTAGTAATACGATTATTGGCAATGGCTTTTTCGACACTACTGAAAATCATATTGCGAAACCATTTATGTCCTGGTTCTTGATTATTTCTCTCATGCCATAAAAATACATAAGCCATGGGCATAAACTCAAAAGGCAAAGGAATAGAAACCAGCGAATACAGTTTTTGAGCATGATGTGCAAAGCTCGATGGTAAGGTAAAGATTAAATTTGTATGGGCGCAAACACTTGCAGCACCATAAAAGTCTGGCACTGTAGTCGCTAAATTACGATGTAATCCTAAGTTTGCGAGGTGATAGTCTAATGCCCACCAATCATTACCTTCACATCTTACTTGTACATGGGACATATTAAGATAGTGAGTTTGATCCCAATGCCCAGCTTTTACTTTTTGTAAAATAGGGTGGTTTTTACGCACCAAGCAAACTTGATGATCGTTAAATAGGACTTGAGATTCAATACCTTCTGGTACTTGGTCAATGTTGCTATCAGTTTGTGGGTGGATGTCCCGACCTGCAATGCCAAAATCGATTTGTCCCTGTTGTAAATCTTGCATCGATTTTTCTGTCCAGACATAAGAGTCTAGTTTAATTTGCGGGGCTTGCTGTAACAAGGGACCGATAAAATAGGGTATTAGTGTTTCATAGGCACTCTCGACCATTGAGAAAGAAAAATGGCGGTTACTGTTTTCTGGATAGAAAATGGGAGGTTGAGTGAGTTGATATAGATTTTGTAATATTTGCGGTAATTTTTGTCTTAACGCATCTGCATGAGCGGTTGGTTTTAATCCATGTGCTGTACGTTGAAAGAGCGGGTCGTCTAATGTTTGTCGTAAACGATGAAGGCTTTTACTGACAGCTGATTGGCTAACATGTAACCGATGTGCTGCTCGAGTAACGCTTTGCTCTTCAAGTAAAACTTGAAGAATTACTAGCAGATTAAGATCGACTCTAGCAAGATTATCTAAATTCATGTGATATTCTCAAATGGAAATTCACTTCTGATTTTATATCATTTCTGTTCATACCTCCATTTGACTTATTATAGCGCCTTATTAAGGGTGACCTTTGTGTATTTAACATTTGAGAGATAGAAATTCATGCGTCGTAATTTATTACCACTATTAATGTTTATGGTGCTGTTAAGCCCATTAGCTATTGATATTTATCTCCCTTCTATGCCTGCAATGGCATTGGAATATGGTGTTTCAAACGGTGAAGTGCAGTCTACTTTAGTGTTGTTTTTGTTTGCTATGGGTGTTGGGCAAATTCTAATTGGCCCATTAGCGGATCGTTTTGGTCGTAGGCCTGTCGCATTATTTGGGATTGTATTCTATGGCATAAGTAGTTTATTAGGTGCTTATGCGGTTGAATTTGAATGGTTGCAGATTGCCCGTGTTTTTCAAGGGTTGGCAGCTTGTTCCACTTCTATTGTAGTATTTAGTGCTGTTCGTGATTGTTATGATCGTAAACAAAGTGTATCTATGTACAGTTATCTTAATGGTGCCATTTGTGTTGTTCCTGCCCTCGCACCAACCTTAGGTGGATTGTTAGCCCTGCAATTTGGCTGGCGCTCAACATTTATTTTTATGGCTTTATATGCCGTTTTAGTATTGTTTATTGTAGGATTTCGCTTTCCTGAAACCCGCCCCTTAAATACTGACAGTTCAGGGCCTCTATACCGTTGGAACCGCTATAAACCAGTTATTGGCGATCCTCATTTTATGTTCTACGCCAGTTGTTGCATGATCGCGATGGCATCGATTTTATGTTACGTGTCTTATGCTCCAGTGTGGATAATTGGACATTTAGGTGTTTCAGAACTGACCTTTAGTGGCTTATTTGGCCTTAATGCAGCGGTAAATATTGTGGCTTGTTTTGCCGCTCCAGTGTTGATTAAGCGTATTGGGAATCGACCTGGTGTGCTGATGGCGTTATCGTTAATGTTGATTGCCGCCATTGTCGAAGCTGCGATGTATTTTGTTGGCCCCCATGAAGGATTAGCTGGCGCGGTGGCATTTATGGCTCCCATGATGATTTTGTGTGTTGGTTTTGCCATTTTACTCGGCCCAGCAACCAGTATGGCGTTGTCGGCTTTCGGTGAGCGAGCAGGAACTGCGACGGCAATGTTAGGGTGTATTCAGATGAGTGGTGCGTCAATACTGACGGCATTGATCCAACTAACTGATTTACCAGCGCCTTACGCAATATCAATGGTTATGGGGGGCTTTAGTGCGATATTTTTGATCATAATGGCAATGAAACGTTTAAGTCACCTACACCATGAACAGTTACAACACGATTAAATAAACGACATGATTAATGTCACCTTTAACCCGCTGAGTGCTAACCACATTCAGCGGGTATTTTTTGGCTAAATATTATGAGGCTTAGAAGCGGGCGTTAATTGCTACGCCAAAATTGGTTGCTGAATCATACTCTCCATTATCGAAATAATGCTCTATTGATAACTTGGCCGAGAACACCTCTGAAAAATGCCAGAAATAGCGTGTGTTTACGCTGGTGGAACTTTCAGTTTCATTGCGGCTGTAGTGAACAGAGTGATCAATATCACTACTGTTAAATTCGCCATCTATATTTATTCGGAAGTAGCTCGCACCTACTGACCATGCATTATTAATATACCAATCTGCAAATACAGCAACAGTGTAATTGTTGTAATCATCATTTCTTTTAAAATCTAGCACTGTAACCTGGTCTAAGCTATCAATGTAGGTTCCTGAAGAGTTATTGATAGTCTGTTCTGCAATATACTGTAACTCACCAGTGATAAACACTCCAGTTGTTGATTGTAAAGGGATAAAGTGCTCGTAAGTTAGACCGATAACATCAATATCTTCGTTAGTATAATACTCCCTTTCATAAAAATCTGATGTTAGACTGTCAGAGTTAGATTCTGAACTTGTGCTGTAACTTAGGGTTAATGCAGAGTGGTCGGTAAAAAATAACCCAAATTAACATCGTATATTATGTTGCTATCAATGCCTCTATAGTTACCGTTATTATCAAAGTTATACCTATTTACCCCAGCCCCAACAAACCAGTTTGAGTCGTAAACATACTGGCCAGATATATTGTATAAATCTTTTAGGTCTGTGGTGGCATAGCGTCCAGAAATCGTCGAACCTTGATTAAAGAATGCGGCTAATTCGTAGGGCTTATCGGCTTGTTCAACTGCTTTAAAATAATAGCGATAATTGGCGTTAACTAGGCCATCCGCTTCACCTGATGAATCTAAAAAGCCGATTTCAACTTCGTGGTGATAGACATTATCTTGCGCGGCGTATGCGGGAATTGTGGTTAGTGCGAGCATTAAGGCAATAGACATCTTTGTTCTAGTCATGGTAATAGTTCTTCCTTGAGGTGTTATTTAGCGGTGACTATATTGGCCTTTCATTTACAACATTGCAACATGAATAAGACAAAAAATGAGCAGAAGTTATTGTATCCATTGCCAATACCCAGAGTCAGCCTGTGTTTGCTATGCGCTAAAACGCGTATCATCTCAAACTGAAGTGATGATAATGCAACACCCGTCAGAAGTGGGTCATGCTAAGAATACAGTTAGGTTATTGAAACTGGCGATGCCGCAAACCCGGATTTATGTGGGTGAGGTGGCGGAGGACTTTGTTGAGCTGCAACATTATTTAGCGGCGCAAACCAAGCCAATTTATGTGGTTTATCCAAATGAGCACAGCCAAACAGTGGCCGAGGCGGGCGCGAGTGAGGCTGCTATTATTATTTTAGTCGATGGTACTTGGCGTAAGGCGTACCGAATGTTACAGCTTAATCCGTGGTTAGGTGATTATCCGTCGCTTCACCTTGAGGTAGAGGATGAGTCGCAATATATCATTCGTAAAGCGAAACGTAGTGACAGTTTATCAACTTTGGAAGCGGCTGCTCACACGCTGGTTGCATTAAATCCAAATGTGGATGTTACGCCAATATTTGCAGTGTTTAACGCAATGGTGCAACATAAGTTAACGGCTATGCCTGCTCTGGTACGTGCGCGGTATAACGTCGATAACATCAAAGGATAGATAGCATGAAAAATCGGCTGATAAGCTTATTAGTTATACTGGTAACCGCAAGTTCATTCGCATTTGTTACCACTGCGGCTGACAAACCACATAAAAAAATGACCTTGGCTGAAAAAGGTGAGCAAGCGCGAATTGAGTCAATTGAACTTGAACAAACACAGTTACAAAAAGCCCGTGATGCAGCCAAAGCGACCAAGGTGCGTGAGCAAGAGGTGTTAGCAAAGCATCAAGGTAATGACTGGGAAGCGAAGCAACTCGAAAAAGCCCGATCCCAATCTGATGAGCGCTTAACTCGTCAGCAAAAGTATTTACAACAGGCGCAAGATGCGGCTAAGCAAACCCACAAAATCCCCAAAGACCCCAAAACGATAGAACCCGTTTTATCAGAATAGACTCAGTATTTATATCACTTTTTAACTCGCCTATGTCGGAGTCTCATTTGTCATCTTGTCCTTTATGTCATTATGAAACAGTTGCTTTTCATCAAGATAAAAAACGTCCTTATGTTCGCTGTCCGCAGTGTTTGCTAGTGTCAGTTCCATCAGCATTTTATTTAGATAAAATAGCTGAAAAAGCCCATTATGATTGCCACAATAATGATGTTGCCGATGCTGGTTATCAACATTTTTTATCTCGCACGTTAACCCCGTTATTAGCTCAGCTTACCCCTAACGCAAAAGGATTAGATTTTGGTTGTGGCGAAGGTGCAGTGCTAAGCAAAATGGCGGCTAAGCAAGGGATTAGCGTAGCCAATTATGATTTGTTTTATCACTTAACTCCTCAGGTACTCACCCAACAATATGATTTTGTCTGTTTAACCGAGGTGATAGAGCATATTGCCGATGCGCAGTCGTTAGTGGAGCAATTAAGCCAATTATTGTTACCTGGTGGCATATTGGCGGTGATGACCAAAAGAGTACCTTGCGTAGATACATTTGCAAATTGGTCTTATAAAATTGACCCCACTCACATCAATTTTTATGCGATAGAAACCTTTGAATGGATTGCATTACAACAAGGTTGGCAGCTTGAGGTTATCGACAGTGACGTGGTGTTTTTTCATGTCCCGTTCTCGAGTGAACAGCTGAGTGAATCGCCGAGTAAATAACTGAGTAAATAACGGTGTAAATAGCCAAGTGAAAAGTTGAGTTAATGCTTGATCAATTAGCTGCTAGTTCAATCTACATGTCGTGTGTTAATAAATAGATACAATTGACTTGTTATCAAATCATTAAAATATTTAACAATCGCATCATTTCAAGGTAGTTTTGTTGTACTGATAACAATAAAACCGGAATCAATATGCGTCTAACATCTCTTGCTTTGCTGCTTACAAGCGTCTTTGCTTCTAGCGTTTACAGTACATCCACCGTGGCTAGTGTGCCCAATGCTGCAGAGTTAACCGCTCAAGTCGAAAGTAAAGTGATTACATGGCGTCGAGATTTACATCAGCATCCCGAGTTATCTAATCGAGAGTTTCGCACCAGTAAAGTGATTGAAAAACACCTCAAATCACTAGGGCTCGAAGTGCAAACTGGTATTGCCCATACAGGTGTAGTGGCAATACTTAAAGGTGGTAAGCCTGGACCATTAATTGGTTTACGTGCCGACATGGATGCACTACCAGTCACGGAAGTGGTTGATTTACCTTTTGCCTCTAAAGCCACTGATACTTATCGAAATCAAACTGTAGGAGTCATGCATGCCTGCGGTCATGACACTCATGTGGCCATGTTGATGGGGGTTGCTGAAAACTTAGTAAAAGTAAAAGACAGCTTGGCAGGTGATGTGATGTTTATTTTCCAACCTGCTGAAGAAGGAGCTCCAGAAGGCGAAGAAGGCGGCGCAGAGTTAATGCTTAAGCAGGGCTTGTTTGCTAAGCGTAAGCCTGATCAAGTGTTTGGTATGCATGTTACATCAAGCATGCCATCGGGTATGATTGGTTTACGTTCAGGCCCCGCTATGGCGAGTGAAGATTCATTTACCATTAAAGTGCTAGGCAGACAAACCCATGGCTCACGTCCTTGGGGCGGAGTTGATCCTATTGTGGCATCAGCGCAAATTATTAACAGTGTACAAACTATTATTAGTCGCCAGGTAGATATTACTAAAGCGCCTGCAGTGGTCAGCTTTGGGGCCATTAATGGCGGTATTCGTTCGAACATTATTCCTGACGAAGTGGAGTTAATCGGTACTATCCGTACATTTGATCAAGATATGCGCGCAGAAATTAAAGTCAAATTGGCTGAAATTGCCACCAATGCGGCTAAAACGCTTGGTGCCACAGCGACAACTGAGATCCAACCTGGTTATCCTGTCACGGTTAATAATCCTGAGTTAGTCAGTAAAATGCGTCCTGTTATTGCTTCTGTGGTGGGTGATAACATGTTAATTGAGCCTGGACTTATCACTGGCGCAGAAGACTTCTCTTACTATGCACTTGAAACGCCAGGTATGTTCTTTTTCTTAGGCGTGACGCCAGCAGACCAAGATCCAAGTCAGGTTGCCAGTAATCATTCACCGGCATTTTATGTAGACGAAAGTGCGCTAAAAGTGGGTGTGCAAACCATGACACAAGTTGCCTTAACCGCATTAAGTGCAGCACAATAACCCTATTTTAATAACCAATTTTTTATAAACCATAGTACAAGAGCTCAAAGGAGCTAGATATGACACGCAAGATAATAGCGTTGTTGATGACCATAGGCCTATTAAGTGCGCCTACGGTGTCAGCGACACAAGCTGAAGACATTAATAGTTTTACCTTAGATAATGGCATGAAGATTATGGTATTGGAGGATAGCTCTATTCCTAATGCCAATATGTATATTTTTTGGAAAGTCGGTTCGCGAAATGAAGTGCCTGGAATTACGGGGATTTCACACTTTTTTGAACACATGATGTTCAATGGTTCTAAAAAGTTTGGTCCGAAAATGTTTGACCGGACGATGGAAGCCGCTGGTGGCGCCAACAATGCTTATACTACTGAAGATATGACAGTGTATACCGATTGGTTTCCAGCAAATGGCTTAGAAACAATTTTCGATTTAGAAGCCGATCGTATCGCCAATTTAGACATCAATCCTGTGATGGTTGAAAGCGAACGTGGCGTGGTGCAGTCAGAACGTACCACTGGGCTTGAAAACTCTAACTGGCGCACTATTCAAGAAGCGCTTAAAAGTGTTGCCTTTGCAGCACATCCATACAGCTGGTCTGTGATTGGTTATGAGTCGGATATTGCGGCTTGGACCTTAGAAGATTTACAGCAATATCATAAAACCTATTATGCCCCTAACAATGCGCTAGTGGTGATTACCGGTGATGTGAAGTTAGCAGAAGTGAAAGCGCTAGCTAACCAGTATTTTGCACCTATTCCTGCTCAAGCTCCGCCAAAAGCGGTACGTACGATAGAACCAGAGCAAAAAGGTGAACGCCGGGTATTTGTTAAAAAAGAGTCGGTGAGCACACCTAACATTATGCTGGCTTACCATGTGCCTGCAACGAGTCACGCTGACTACTATGCATTGGATTTATTGGCGTCGATGTTAAGTGAAGGCAATAGTTCGCGTTTTTATCAGGCATTGGTCGACAAGCAATTAGCCGTTGCGGCTGAAACCTACATGCCGATGTCGTTCGACCCTAATTTGTTTTATGTTTTAGGTGTGGCGAATGCAGGTGTGAGTGCAGAAACCTTAGAACAAGCCTTAATTGAACAAATCAATCTTATTGCTACTCAAGGAGTCACTCAGCAAGAACTTGAAAAAGTGAAAAATATTAAGCTAATGGATTTTTATAGAACCATGGAAACCATTAACGGTAAAGCCAATACCTTAGGGACTTATGAGCTGTATTTTGGCGACTATACAAAACTCTTCAATGCCCCTGAAGCCTATAACCAAGTCACACCGGCTGACATTCAACGTGTGGCACAAACCTACTTAATAAAAGCGAATCGGACTGTCGGTGTGCTCGCTGCTACTGAGGAGTCTGACAAATGAAAACCATAACTCACAGACGTATTAAAATATCATTATCGGCTATCGCATTTGCATGTAGTTTAAGCTTAAGTGGTTGTGCGAATACGCAGAAAACTTCAGTTGATGATGTTGTTGCTAGCCCCAGCTTTGCGATGCCGAGTTATCAATCGGTTACGTTAGACAATGGTCTAAACGTTAAGTTGATGGTGCAAAAAGAAGTGCCATTAGTGACCATTGATGCAGTGGTTAGAGCCGGAGCCGTGAATGATGTTACTTCGGGTATGGCTTATATCACCTCACAAAGTTTAATGTTAGGTGCAGCGGGTCAAGCTAAAGCCGACATTGAGCAACAGTTAGACTTTATCGGTGCCAGTATTGATACCACTGCTGATTTAGAAGGCAGTTATATTCGTGCCAATATGATGAGCAAAGATGTTGATACTGTACTCGATATTTTTAGTCATGTATTGCGTCAACCTGACTTTGATAGCACTGAGTTTGATAAGTTAAAGCAGCGTGAAATTGTCGGTTTGTCACAACAAAAAGAAAGCCCTCGAGCCGTGATTGGCCGCTACTTCAATAAGTTAGTTTTTGGTGAGCATCCTTATGCTAATCCGGTATCGGGTAATAGCGATACCATCGCTAAGCTTACCGTGGCCGAGTTACGTGCTTTTCATAAAGGCTATTATCAACCAAGCAATATGACCATTAACGTAGTGGGCGATTTTGATGTTGCCGACATGACCGTTAAGCTTAATAAAGCCTTTGGTGATTGGCAGGCAACAGAAACAGTGATTCAGCCAGATCTAAGCCAAAACTTACCAACATTAACCAAGCCGCGAGTATTGTTGGTCGACAAGCCTGATGCAATTGAAACCACCTTCTTAATTGGTGGTTTAGGTATTCGTTATGACAACCCTGATTATGTTGGTTTAACCGTTGTTAACACTATTTTAGGTGGTCGTTTTACCTCATGGTTAAATGATGAATTGCGCGTTAATGCTGGCTTAACTTACGGTGCTCGTTCTGGTTTTGACCCTTATGCACAATCTGGGGTATTTAAAATCAGTACATTTACTAAGTTATCGACAACCAAAGAAGCGATTGATTTAGCCTTAAAAACCTACGCGCGTTTATGGGAAAAAGGTATTGATCAGGCCACTTTAGATTCTGCTAAAGCCTATGTTAAAGGTCAGTTCCCACCTAAGTACGAAACCAGTGGTCAGTTAGCTGGTTTGTTGTCAGACATGTATTTATATGGCTTTAATGATGATTTTATTAATCAATTTCAAGCCAAGGTTGACGGATTGACGCTAGCAGAGACTCAACGTTTGATTAAGCAATATTTCCCACAACAAAATTTACAGTTTGTATTAATTGGTAATGCGGACAAAATTGCTGAAGTTGCGGCGCAATATGGTGAAGTCACTAAAGTTGATATTACGGCAACAGGATTCGGTCAGTAAGTGTTAACTGATTAGTAGCTTGGTGGTATCGTATAATGGCTCACATTAGTGGGCCATTTTTATAGATAAGGATTTTTGCAGGAGGAGACGCTTGGTTAGCCAAAAAAGTTATTCAATATTATTGGTCACGACCAGCTTGTTACTTATGTACTCAGCATCTGCTTATGCAGGGAAAGTGACTTTAGATAGGTTTTGTAGCCAATTAGATGGTGAATGGCAAGGCAGCGCCGCCAATCCGAATGCGATGCCGAAAAAGGTCAGTACTTCGGTCATGTGCTCGGCAGATAAACAAAATTTATTCATTAGTGTTAGTCGTGGTAGCCGTTTTTCAAATAGCGAAACATGGTGGTTTAGACAACAACACGATCATATTTTATTACTGTATGCCAATGGCGTTAGTGATGACGTATCCCAAGCGTTGACACTCTATGAGCAAGCGGGCAGTTATTCATTTTTAGGTAAAGGTGAAATAAATCAGCGCCCAGCATTAGTGCAGTTGCAGTTTGATCCCATTACCGAAGGTGCCGATGCGTTAACTCAAGGGTGGCAATGGCAACAAAGCGCTCATTATTTAGATGACGACAGTGAAAATTATCAAGTCATTAGAGCCATTAGCTTACTTAAACAGTCAGTAGAGGCCAGTCAACCGACTGAATAAACTCTTTATCGCGAGTGATAAAGCTGATTCGCTGTAAGACAGATTAGCGGTAAAAAAAGTAAGCGATAAATAAGGCCCAGCTTAACAGTAATAATCCCATTAGTGACCACGTTAGCGAGTTGAATCTACTTTCTGATTCTGTATAAGACGTATCGGAATCGTCATCATTGCTGACTGACATATTTTTGTTTTTTTGCTGTTGTTTGCGTGCTTTGTCTCGATCGCGAGCTTTGGCTTTTTCACGTTTTTTGTATTCCGCAATACCTTTTTCAATCCCCGCCGCAATCAGCTTGGTTTGTTCTTTTGCTTGCCCAGGTTTTTGAGTTGCTTTGGCAATGGCTAAAGCATCTTGCTGGGTTTCGGGTGATAACGTTTTTTTCATTACTCAGCGCCTACAAAACCTAGTTGACGCCATGCTTCATAACTAATAATGGCGACTGAATTTGATAAATTTAAACTGCGACTATTGGCGGTCATTGGAATACGTAATCGCTGTGCAAGTGGCGTCGCATCAATAATATCCATGGGTAGTCCACGGGTTTCGGGGCCAAATAACAACACATCATTTTCTTGAAAAGCTATCTGAGTGTGAGGACGGCTGCCTTTAGTGGTACAGACTATAATCCGTTTACCTGCCATGGCCTCTAAAAACTCTGCATAGTTTTTATGGCGAGTCACTGTGGTTAGATCGGAATAGTCTAGGCCCGCGCGGCGAAGTTTCTTTTCTTCGAGATCAAAACCTAACGGTTCAATCAAATGTAACTGTGAGCCATTGTTGGCGCATAGACGAATGATGTTTCCGGTATTTGGAGCGATTTCGGGTTCATAAAGGGCAATATGAAACATAGCAACCTTATAGTGCGAAGCAAAAAAAGAGTGACAAATTATACCTTAAGCAAGGTATAACTGCGAGACGTTATCAATGCTGACGTTATCAAAATGAACGATACAGTGCGGATGATAATTGCTAATAGAGACTTGCATATAGGCTGTAACAGTTGCATAAAACACTGGTGATTTTATAGACGCCTTAGCGGTATAGCTAGCATATGGAGAAGTAAAAGTTCCATGACTATTCCTCTACCAACATCAGAGCTTAGATAATATTGGCACCACTTTCAGGGTCTCGTGATTGTGCAGCTTGTTGACGTATATCATCGGTATCGCTGCTTATGTCATCGCTAACCTCATTATGGGTATCTTCTAATGACTCTTGAGTTTTCTCAGTGTTGTGTTCAGTACTTTGTGTAGTATTCAGAGGTGTTTCATCTTGTTGATGTCCGTTGGTTACCAATTGCATCCCTTGAGGGAAAATGCGTTCGCGAGCATCGTCAGGCAGGCTGATCTGATTCGCTTCATAAGCGCGCACCAGTAAGCGCATTAGAATTGAAGCCACTTTTGGAACACTGTGAGTTTCAGCATTGACCCAAAAATACACTTGCAGATTAATCGTTGATGAACCAAGGTTTTTTATCAGCACCTGTGGCTCTGGATCTGCGAGTACGCCGTGATGATCGCTCATAATCTCCATAGCGATATCCTGAGCCTTGCGGATACTTGCATCATAGCCAATGCCAATCACAAAATGGCCACGCATTCTCGGGTTGGCGGTAAGATTTTTAATTACGTTTTTATAGATAGTGGAATTGGGAATTTGGATATGATTTCCGTCGTAGTCGACTAACGTGGTAGCCCTTGCTGTGACTTGCTTTACTACCCCCAAATTCCCCTCAACGGATATTACATCACCTAATTTGAATGGACGCTGTACACTGAGTAGTAAGCTGGAAATAAAGTTTTCGGCGATGTCTTTAAAGGCAAAACCTAAAATCAGGCCAATGACACCAGTGCTGCTAATAATCGCAACTGCAAACTGAGTTAAGCCCGCAAGACGCAAGAATATATATAGCCCCAACAATATAATCAATACACTGATGCTGCGCTGCATCACTAAACGGATCAACTCACTTTTTGTTACCCAAGCTAAGGGGCTAATGAATAAACGAGCTAAAGGGTGTGAAAGCCAAAATAGGAATAAGAATATCGACAGCCCTAAAGCCAAGCGCGGTAAATATAGTAAGGTTTTGTCCCAAAATTGCTCAGCATCATGTTGCAGTGGAGTCAAAGATAAGGGCTTGATAGGTTGCAAGTGAATGTTATCGACAACCTGAGTCACATCAGGTAAAGCGGCTATGGTTTGCAGTATACGCTCTTTACTCGCTTGCTCCGTGGCAGAGCCGTTTAGATTGACCACAGAGCCTTGTATTTCAATGTCTATTGCGCTGTTTGGATCAGTAATCTGTATGAGTTGTTTAACGGTGTCAGGCGAGGGCGCTGCCTGAGCATCTGTAGATACAAAGCAGGTAAGGCAAACAACAGTAGTGACTAAACTCCATAGTAGAATCCATCGACTTAATCTTGAGAGTGCTTTTTGATAACAGTGAGAAAAACTGTGTGAAAAAAAATTACAAATCATAAGATTATCCGAAAGGTATAGGCCTGTCATAATTTATACTAGCAAATAATCTTCAAAGGCACCAAAGGTTGTGAGAGTTATCTCCTAATGTTTTTGGATTATATTAAAAAGGCTTTTTCTCTGCTAAAAGCATACTAATAAGCCAATATATGAGATTTTGTTATTGCTTAAAATCCTATCCTCATTAAGAGAAATAACAACAATACTTGAAATAGTGGTCTGGCAATTGCTACTTACTTTATGCCAATAAATACAAGTCAGCTAATCTACGTTGGGGTAACAGTTAACCTCAGCACATTAAAAATGGAGGAGATTATGGATTTATTACGTATTTTAATCGCAATTTTACTGCCACCGCTTGGGGTTTTTCTGCAAGTTGGGCTAAGCAAGACCTTATTATTAAACATAATTCTAACTTTGTTAGGCTACATTCCAGGAATTGTGCACGCGGTATGGGTTATTGCCAAACGATAGTGGCAGCCAAAATAATTAGGCCTGATGGTGAAGCGGCTCAGGCCGCTTGCCTTAATCGGAAAATATTGCCAGTTAGGAGTAACTTTTACCTAGCAATGACATGCTTAATACTTAAATGTTTATCGTGCCAATGCTTTCAATGTTGATACAGCCGTGTGGTCTTATGAAGGTGAGCTTGCTGTTACCGATTCCCTGCGTGTGCAGAGGGAGTTGAATAACACCTTTACAGAGACTATTAGAATTACATTGCTTAAGTTTCGTCTTTTTGGGTTCGGCTAGCTTACTGGTAAACTGATATTGAGCTTAAGGCCTTGGCGCTGACCTGTTGGGCTGATAAGGTTTTCTGCCACTATACTGCCTTGGTGTAATGTAATGGCGGCTTGAGTGATTGCCAGCCCTAAACCCCAACCGCCGCTTTGCCTGTCTCTGGCAGTGTCGGGGCGATAGAAAGGTTTAAAAATAGCTTCAAGCTCTTTTGGGTCTATACCTGGACCGTCATCTTTTACTGTAATCAATATGTACTTGCCCACTAGGGCTGCGCTTATGGTTATCTGGCTATTGGCATAGTAAATAGCATTACGTAGCAAATTTTCTATGGCGCGGGAGAGCGTCTTCGGGTGTTGAGGAAGTTTCAGCGCCTCTGGTATATCAATCTGTAAATTTTTTCCTTGCTGCTCGGCTTCAAATTCGGCGTCATCTAATACTTGGCTTAAAGATTCCGCTAATTCCAACATCAATTTGTTTTCATGGCTGGCTAAGCTTACTCGAGAGAGGGTTAGCAATTCGCTTATTAGTGCTTCAAGTTGTAAGGCTTCATAGCCGATACGATCTAGCTCTTTACTTTGCTGCCCTTTTTTACGGCCTAAGGCCAAGGCTAATTGCAGCCTAGTAAGTGGAGTGCGCAGTTCATGGGATATATCGCCCATTAATCTTTGTTGATTGTTAATCATGGTTTGTACGGCATCAGCCATGCCGTTAAAAGCCTGTGCTAATTGGCCCATTTCATCGCCACGATTTACGGTAGCTACATCGACTCGGCTAGATAAATCTCCTTTGGCAAGGGCATTGGCACTCTGTCTTAAAGACCGTAATGGCTTACTTAAATACCATGCGAGCAGACCGCATAATAGGCCCGATAATAAAGTGGCTAGAGCTGCTGTGAGTAGCTTATTGTCGGAAAAGAAGAAAAACCACGGTTGTGGATGGTTATCGGGAAAACGGCCAAATAATTGATAAGCTTTGCCGTTGACCTCAAATGAATAGGGGCCAAAAATAAGTTCATCTCTAAATTGGTGACTAATTGGCTGCTCTGCTTCCTCTGCCATGAGTTGAAAACGTCTAAATCCTCGTGAGATCCGTTTAGTATTTAATACTTGCCCTTCGGCATCGGTTAAATATAAACGTAAAGGACCGCCTTCATGCTTATTACGGGGCTCATCTTGATTTCGTCGAGGAAACAGGCGTTGTAAGTTTCTATTTTCAAGTAATTGAGGTTCCTCTTGTATCTGCTCTGCGACATTTTTCAGTATGCGCTCAAGACTAGGAGGTAAAGGCGAACGGTCATGACTTTGCTGTAATAGCGGCAATAATGACACTAAGGCAATAATCAAGGAGCTGCATAGCCAAAACCCCAATAATAGTTTAAAAAACAGTCTGTTAAATGGGTTGTTTTTTAGCATTATGGTATCCAAATATAACCTTTTCCGCGTAGGGTTTTGACTCGTGGACGGCCATCTTGGCGCTCTGGTAGTTTTTTGCGTAGATTAGATAAATGCATATCTAAGCTGCGGTCAAATGGCATTAACTTTTTGCCTAATACGTTTTCGCTTAATGATTCTTTGGTGACCAGTTCGCCGGTTTTCTCGATTAAATTAAATAATAGAGAAAATTCGGTACCCGTTAAAATGATCAGTTGCTCATTACAATAGGTTTCTTGGCGGGTAGGATCGAGGCGTAAATCACCAAACAGTAGCATTTCATTAGCTTGGCTGTCTTGTTGGGTGGTGTTTGCTCTGCGTAAGATGGCTCTAATTCGAGCCACTAATTCGCGGTCATTAAAGGGTTTTGGCAAGTAATCATCAGCACCGATTTCAAGACCCACAACACGGTCAATTTCATCGCCGCGAGCGGTTAGCATTAATACCGGCGTTTGTTTTCTCTGGCGCAAAGCTCGCAATACTTCAAAACCATTAAGTTTAGGCAGCATAACGTCAAGTAAGATTAAATCAAAGTCTTGCTGTTGCGCCATCATAAGCCCTTGCTCACCATCATAAGCTTGGGTCAAGGCAAAACCTTCCAGCTCGAGTAATTGGCTAAGTAGGTCTGATAGACCAATATCATCGTCGATAAGTAGAATGCGATTCATAACTGTCCTCTGGCACAAAGAAAATCTGTATGTTGACGTTAACATACAGATTTTTTGATCAATTAAGCTTATAGCATGCCAAGATTAAATCATATCAACATTGCATTGTTTTACATTTAGCCAGCTTTATTTCTCAATAGATAACGTTTGATTCTGGCGATGATAAAGGTAAGAACAATAGATCCGAGGATCAGGCCTACCGAAAAGACTGCATTTTGCAATGAGCTAGGGTTAAAGACGAGCATACTGCCTAACCCTAACATCATAATGCCTGACATCAGTTTAAGCACTTCACCTTCTTTTTCGGTAAGTTTACGTTTACCTAGCGTCATAGAGAATACAATCACAATGGCAGCAAGTGGGATAACGTAAACCACGTTATAAGCAATGAGGTATAAGTAACGTTGCATAGTGTCGATATCTGATAATGATAACACTGAGGTGTAAATCATCGGGAAACCAGCAGTACACAGCAGCTCATAGGTGTTAGCTAAAATAGCCAAAATGGTTGAGCCTAAAAGCATCGCAGGTAGCGAGCTGGCTTTTGACAATTTACCCATTCGCTTGATAAGCGAGCCACGATTTTCAACGGACATTGATAGGCTAACGTCGCCACGACCATAAAAGTAATCTTTTATATTCACCAGCGCTGCGATTAATGCCAATACACCGGCACAAGTAATAATTATTCCACCGTCACCACCGCCAAGTACTTGGAATAAGTTAAGCCAAGCGCTCATAAATATAAAATAGATAAAGCCTGAGAAAAATACAAAAATCCCGCCCACTAATAGCATGCGTTTGCGGCTGCCAGCATTAACCATAATGCTCAGTAAAAACAGTAGTACGAAAAAGGCGCAAGGATTAAAGGCATCGACACCCGCTAATACTACGGTGAGTACAGGTAATGACATTTCTTCAGGGTGTACGGCACCAATTAATGGAATGTCGACAGGTTGAACGCTTGGTTCAGGGACAATATCACTGGCCTGTTCAAACGACATGCCGCATGAACCTTCGGCTTGTGGGTTGTCACTATTGTCGCTACAGGTTTCAAATAAAGGGGGGGGTACGGTTTGAGTTGCGCCGAGAAAATCATCGAGTTTATCACCAACGTCTGCTTTACCACCTTGGCGTTGGTAGCAGTTAACTAAGCGCTCTAATATGTAGCGCCCAGTGACATCATGACTGTTATAGCCAACCACCGCCTCACCACAAATGGCGAAGTAGGGCACTGATTTAGGTTCAACACCCGTTTGTTTACCCATTTCCATGAGTTTATCGACGTTGCCGGGTTCGTTAATGGCATAATCGTGTAACTCTATCCAATCAAAACGTTCGCCTAAAGCATCAATAAAAGGGTGCGCTTCACGACAATGTGGACAAGTTTTAGACCAAAAGAAATGCAGTTTAACTATTGGCTGTTGGTTTTGCTGGCTATACCAAAGTGAGTCATCTGTTGATGCTGTGGTACTGGCTATTGAGCTTGGAGCCACGACAAAAACACAAAGAAGTAACAGTAATTGGCCAATCAATCTATTCATAACTTATTCCATAAAAGCGCTAATAAAGTGATTTTATGCCCTAATATGATTGCTGTAAGGATCAAGTATGAATAACGTTAACTAGCTCTCATTACAAGGATTCTTATCGTACAATATGCAAGATCGATCATGTCATAATAGTGCTAAAGTGTTAAGAAAAATACTCTTTACATAGGTTTACTCTGTCTTAACCCTCATTGACATTGCATTCGGTAAACTGAGTATCAAATCTGCTAAGGCAGAAATCGAATCCCATTTAAACCGAGGAACTTAACAATGAAAACATCATCAATCATCAAAACGAGTTTAGTTGCCTTAGTGGCAAGTTCGGCATTATTAGCTGGTCAGTTATATGCCGCAGATACTTCAGACAACACTGCAAAAACTGAACGCTGTGCTAATAAAGGTGACAGACATCATGGTCCTAAAGACGGTATGCATAAAATGCTCCGCAAGCTGGATTTAACGGATGAACAAAAAGCGAAAGTTGAAGCGATATTCGACAAATATCAGGCCAAACGTCCAGAGCGCCCAACTAAAGAGCAGCGTTCTGAACACCGTGCAGAAATGCTAGCCTTAATTACTAGCACTAGTATTGACGAAGCTAAAGCAACTAAGATGGCCGAAGCGCAGCAGCAACAACGTCTACAGGGCATGCTAACGCATTTGAAAATGCAAAACGAAATTTACCAATTATTAACGCCTGAACAGCAACAAACGTTTAAAGATAAGTTTCAGTTTGGTAAAGGTGACAAAGGCCATAAGTCTCGTGATTAATCGTTAGCGCATGGTTATAAAGTATAATCGTTTAAAGCCGTTACCTTGTGGTAACGGCTTTTTTGTTTATGCAAGTTTGCTAATGGTCACATATTGCATATAACAAACGGTTACTTTAGTAAACTTTATCCTCATTAAGCAACGAACTTGCTATAGTAAAGGCTGTTTATTACCAAGCTAAAGAGCTGATAACTTCACTATGTCTACAACTTCTGAATATGACTTTTGGGTCAAGTTAGCCAGTCGAGCATCAATCGCTACGGCACTGTGCCTTATTGTCATTAAGTTAATCGCTTGGCTTTATTCAGGCTCGGCCAGTATGCTGGGGTCGTTAACAGATTCATTTGCTGATGCGTTGGCGTCGATTGTTAATTTTATCGCGATTCGTTATGCCATTGTGCCAGCAGATAAAGATCATCGCTATGGCCATGGTAAAGCTGAGCCGTTAGCATCGTTGGCCCAAGCTGCATTCATTTTAGGATCAGCGTCATTACTTTTGCTTTATGGCGGTGAAAAGTTAATTAACCCTGTTCCGGTAACCAATCCGATGAGTGGCATAGTGGTGTCTATTATTGCGATAGTACTGACATTTACCTTAGTGTTACTGCAACGTCACGCTTTGGTGAAAACCAACAGTTCTGTGGTTGAAGCTGATTCACTGCATTATAAATCTGATTTGTTATTAAATGCGGCGGTTTTATTAGCCTTGGTATTAGCGCAATATGGTTGGTGGTGGGCTGATGGTCTATTTGCTGTATTTATCGCGTTGTTTATTGGCAATCAAGCCATTGGTTTGAGTTATCGTTCCATTCAAAGCTTACTCGATAGGGAACTCGATGATGATACTCGCAATAAGATTAAAGCATTAGCTAAACAAGATCCTCGGGTTCAAGGGGTTCATGATCTACGCACTCGTCAAGCGGGTAAAACTACGTTTATTCAATTACACATGGAACTTGCTGGTGACTTATCACTGCATGATGCTCATAAAATAGCAGAAAAAGCAGAGTTTACGATTAAAGCGGCATTTGATGATGCTGAAGTGATTATTCACCAAGATCCTGTTTAATCAATGATGAATAGAGAACGATGCTTTTTATTAACCTTTATCGCGGGATTAATTGATTATTTGGCGGTTGTTTGGATACAGATTTGTGGGATGACAACTAACTGATTGGATGATAATCCAACATAGTCTCGCGAAAATGGCTGTTTGAGATATATGGTTTATTCTGCACTGGATTAAGGTTTGTAAAGTGAGTAAAGCTTAACAAACCTTAAAGCAACACAGGCATTACTGCGATTATGATGGCAATACTTGTGCTTAATCCATCGACAGTTCTTTCAATTTACGCGTTAGGGTATTGCGACCCCACCCCAGGCGTTTAGCGGCTTCTTGCTTATGGCCTTGAGTATGTCTAAGTGCTGTTTCAAGTAAAATACGTTCAAATTCAGGTTGAACTTCAGTGAGTAAGTCACTTTCACCTGCAGCCAGCTTTTCATCAATCCAATCAGTTAATGCGGTTTGCCAATCACTTGATCCAGCTTGTTTTTGCTGGTTTGCTACTGGGTCTTTGAGCAATTCTGGTGGTAAATCTTGCGGTAAAATTTCTTGTCCGGACGCCATCACCGTTAACCAACGACAAGTATTTTCAAGTTGGCGAACATTGCCCGGCCAAGGTAAGTTAGCCAGTTTTACGGCCGTTTCTTTGGTGAGTATTTTAGGTTCAACACCGATCTCTTTAGCTGCCGTGCTTAAAAAATGATTGGCGAGTTGGGCAATGTCTTCACGGCGTTGTGATAATGGTGGTAAATGCACTCTGATCACATTAAGGCGATGAAACAAATCTTCGCGGAAGGTGCCTTTTTGCACCTGCACTTCGAGGTTTTGATGTGTTGCGGCAATAATTCGTACATCAACTTGCACCGCTTGATGACCACCAACACGATAAAACTGACCATCAGCAAGCACACGTAATAATCGAGTTTGGACATCAATTGGCATATCACCAATTTCATCTAAAAACAGGGTACCACCATTAGCTTGTTCAAAACGTCCTTGGCGCACGTTGGCTGCACCAGTAAAGGCGCCTTTTTCATGACCGAAAAGTTCTGACTCAATCAAATCTTTTGGAATCGCTGCCATATTTAATGCAATAAACGGTTTGTCTTTGCGAGGACTATGTTTGTGTAATGCGCCTGCAACTAACTCTTTACCAGTACCTGATTGGCCATTAATGAGGACACTAATCGATGAACGAGATAAGCGACCAATGGCACGAAATACTTCCTGCATTGCAGGGGCTTCACCAATAATTTCTGGTGTTTTTATCGTCGTATCAATAACAGGTTGTGGTATTTGCTCTGTTGCATGAGTGAGTGCGCGCTCGACCAAATTAATGGCTTCATCGATATCGAATGGTTTTGGCAAGTATTCAAATGCACCGGCTTGATATGCACTCACGGCACTGTCTAAGTCTGAGTGCGCTGTCATGATGATGACTGGAATATGTGGATAATGTAGTTGTAAGCGATCAAGCAAGGTTAACCCATCAGTGCCAGGCATACGGATATCAGAAACAATGACTTGTGGTTGCGATGCTTCTAGAGCTTGCCATAAGGATTCAGCAGCTGCAAAACTGGCTGTTGACAGTGATGCACCTTGAAGTGCTTTTTCGAGTACCCAACGGATTGAGCTATCATCATCGAGGATCCAAACTTGTTCACTAATGTTCATGTTACTACCTCATTCTGCCTACAAAGGGCATGCTAGTTATTGTAATGGCAGGTTAATAATAAATTCGGTATGACCTGGTGCCGAGACACAATCGATGCGACCGCCATGTAATCGAGCAATGTTATGTGCAATGGATAAACCTAATCCTGAACCTTCGTCACGACCCGTGACCATCGGATAAAAAAGTGTGTCGATTAATTCTGCAGGAATACCGGGGCCGTTATCGATAATGGATAAGGCGAGTACTACTTTATAGTGCTTTGTTCCAATAGTGACTTGATGTTGGGTACGCGTTCGAATGACGATATCACCGCCACAATGCTCCAAAGCCTGAATGGCATTTTGCACAATATTCAATATTGCTTGCTGCATTTGCTCTGGGTCCATTTGAATATCGGGTATCGACGGATCATAATCGCGCGTTAAGTTAATATTACTAGGCAGTGCCATCTCAACGAGTTTCAATACTTTTTGTATTACTTGATGGATGTTGTGCTCAGCATGCTGGGTTGGACGTTGTGGCCCAAGCAAGCGATCGACTAAATTACGCAATCTATCAGCCTGTTCGATAATTAAACTGGTAAATTCTTTTAGATCGGGTGAAGTTAATTCGCGTGATAATAACTGCGCTGCGCCACGAAGCCCCCCGAGTGGGTTTTTTATTTCATGGGCGAGATTACGCACTAAAAATTGTGCCGCTTGTTGTTGAGCGTCCATATTAAGTTGCTGATGGATACGACGCTGCTGATCAACTTGGCGTAACTCCAAAATGCTTAAATTGGTGTCATTTTCAATGGGCATTAAGGTGATATCAATAGTGTGGTGTTGACCCTCTAGGGTAATTAACGCTGCAGTATTAACGGTAAGACTTTGGCCTGCATTAATGGCATTACGCAGTAATTGTGGTTCAACCCCCATTAATTGATATAACTCAGGTAAAGTTTGTTCAAGTATTTTGTGGTTACCGACTCCCAATAATTGTGCAGCTGCCGCATTGGCATAGCACGGCTTGAGCTCGGTATTGATTACCAGCACTGCTGTGACTAAATGATTTAGTAGATTATTTGTGTCCATTAGTCGTCCTAGTATAGGGTTGCACTATTATAATGCACCGATTTGGTGCGACGCACAACCCGGAACACACAAGCTCTTCCTAAGATAAATAGTCACGCATAAATTTATAAATCAATGAATAAGCTAGATTTTATCTTAATCACTTAGGCTTTTTTGCCGGCCCAAATACAGATGCTTGGTGAAGGAATATCTTTCTAGGAGAGCTTGATGCAAGGACTTTGCCGCTTTGTGTTACAGCGTTAACAACAATAGAATGTTGACCACGATTGATGCCCGTTAATTGAAACTCATTGGATACCTGAGGTGATGCCGTAGTCACTCCATCAACAAGTAAAGTAAATAATACTCCGCGAGGTAACTGAGGTGAGGCGCTAACTGACACCGTAAACGCACCGTTATTATCACGAATTGTGGTATCTTCTCGAGGTGAGATAATCGATATTTTGTAGTTAATTTTGGTTTCTGTTGTTGGTGTTGTATTGATTTTTGTAGGCGTGTTAATTGTCATGTTATTTTGGGTGTTTTCATTTAGATCAACAACTTCAGCATTATTTTTCGGTTCATCTGAGTAATGAACTTTACCAGTGTCATCTACCCAACGGTAAACAGTAGCAAGACTTTGGCTACTCAATAATAGCAAACCAATAAGTATGATAAGGCGCATGATCCACTCCATAAAACAATCGTTTCAATAGAGTAGACGTTTTTATAGAAAAAATCAGCTTAAACTGGTTAAGCTGAAGTGGGTAATGAGATGAGCACTCAATATGATTAGATATATTGACAGCAGTATTCTGAAATTTGCTCTGTTCGGATACTAAAGCTCACATTTGGTGCAAGTTGAAACTGGCTACCAGTAGCGTAAGCTACCCATTCTGTTTGGCCTGGTAATAATACGTCAAATTCACCTGAAATGACTTGCATTATTTCACCTTGAGCTGTTGAAAACTCATATTCACCAGGCATTACTACGCCAAAAGTTTGTTTACTGCCATCGGCTAACACTACACTTCTACTGACGACTTTACCGTTAAAATAAACATTGGCCAGTTTCGCGACACTCACTTGATGCAACATACTTATATAATCTCCTTCAATTGATATGATTCTATTCTCGTTAATTATATAACCAGATAATGAGTAAATTTGATATTACGTGAATTTATCTAGGTTTGGGTAAAATATCTAGTTAAATGTTTTCATGTTGATTCCAAATCACCGCTAACAAAAAGCCCAGATGCAACAGGCATCTGGGCTTTTTAGGTTTCAAGTGTGACAAATATAATTTGCCACTCATTGATTAACCGCGGTTATTACGCTTACGCTCATTTTCAGTTAAGAATCTCTTACGAACACGAATGTTCTTAGGAGTTACTTCAACTAATTCATCATCATCGATGAACTCAAGCGCTTGTTCAAGTGTCAATGTAATAGGAGTCGTCAGTACTTGTGCTTCATCAGTACCTGATGCGCGCATGTTAGTTAGCTGCTTACCTTTAAGACAGTTTACTGTCAAATCGTTAGAGCGAGCGTGTATACCCACAACTTGACCTTCATACACTTCGGCAGCGTGACCAATAAACATACGACCACGGTCTTGTAATGCAAAAAGAGCGAAAGTTAGCGCTTTACCTGTTGCGTTTGAAATCAATACGCCGTTAGCACGTTGACCAATATCGCCACCTTTGTGTGGACCGTAGTGATCAAATGAATGATAAATTAGACCCGTACCAGATGTTGCAGTTAAGAACTCGGTTTGGAAACCAATTAAGCCACGGCTAGGAATGATGAAGTCGATACGTACACGACCTTTACCATCAAGCTGCATGTCTTTCATTTCACCTTTACGAACACCTAATTTTTCAATTACGGTACCTTGATGTTCTTCTTCAACGTCAACGGTTACCGTTTCGTATGGTTCACATAACTCATCATCAATTGTTTTGAGAATAACTTCAGGACGCGATACTGCTAATTCATAGCCTTCACGACGCATGTTTTCAATTAAAATCGATAAGTGTAATTCACCACGTCCTGAAACGCGGAAACGGTCTGGACTTTCTGTTTCTTCAACGCGAAGTGCAACGTTGTGAACTAATTCAGTTTGTAAACGCTCAAGTATGTTACGTGAAGTCACATACTTACCTTCTTTACCCGCGAACGGAGAAGTGTTTACTTGGAATGTCATTGTTAATGTTGGTTCATCAACAGTTAACGGTGGCATTGCTTCTACTGCATTCACTGCACAGATAGTGTCAGAGATTTTAAGTTCACCTAAACCTGTAATTGCAACGATGTCGCCTGCATTTGCAATTGGCACTTCGGTACGGTCAAGACCCATGTAACCTAATACTTGGCCCATTTTACCGTTACGAGTCTTACCATCAGCGCCAATAATAGTCACTTGTTGGTTAGTCTTAACGCTACCACGGGTAATACGGCCAATACCGATAACACCCACGTATGAGTTATAATCGATTTGAGAAATTTGCATTTGGAATGGCGCTTCCGCATCAGCGTCAGGGAAAGATACTTTCTCAACGATAGTTTGGAATAGAGGCGTCATATCATCGCTTGCTACATCAGGATCTAATGTTGCAAAACCATTTAATGCCGAAGCATAAACGATTGGGAAGTCTAATTGTTCGTCAGTGGCACCTAAGTTAACGAATAAATCGAATACTTGGTCAATAACCCAATCTGGACGAGCACTTGGACGGTCAATTTTGTTGATAACAACAATCGGCTTAAGGCCTTGAGCGAATGCTTTCTTGGTTACAAAGCGAGTTTGTGGCATTGGGCCATCAACTGCGTCAACCAATAGTAATACTGAATCGACCATAGATAAAACACGTTCTACTTCACCACCGAAATCGGCATGGCCAGGAGTATCAACGATATTAATACGGTAGTCGTTCCACTGGATGGCAGTATTCTTTGCCAGAATGGTGATCCCACGTTCTTTTTCAAGATCGTTAGAATCCATAACCCGCTCAGTAGCTTCTCCACGAGATGCAAGGGTTCCTGACTGCGCCAACATTTTGTCAACCAGGGTTGTTTTGCCATGGTCAACGTGGGCAATAATGGCGATGTTACGTAAATTCTCTAACACAGATAAACCTCTAAACCAGCAAATAAAAAAAAGGATCTAACAAAAGCTATCTATTATAGCCAATGTAAAAAAGCGTGCCATTCTACTTCACAGCGGCTTTTGTAGATAGGATTATTTTTGAACACCTGTAAATATATTGCTTTCTAAGCCTAAAAAAAACAATATGAAACGTTTATATATTAAACATAACAAAGGTGTGATACTAAAATGTGACAGAGCTAAAACACCAAGATAATTACGACGCACTATTATGGACTATTGCACCATAAGTAAACTCGTTGCGCACTGTATTGGTGCAATTGGTGTGTTCGGAGTGTGAAGTGTATTTCTCATTTTCGTAAAATCAATTACTTAGCGATGTGGCATGAATATCGCTTTACTGCAGATAATTATGCAAAATTCGTTTTCCAGATGCATTATCTGGCGAATAACAAAATTATATTAAGGGACAACCCTTTACCCTAACGGAGGCTTAGAATGTCAGTTGAATCAGTTTTAAAGCAACTTGAAGAGTTAGAAGTTAAGTTTGTAGACTTACGCTTTACCGACACTAAAGGTAAGGAACAACATGTTTCTATTCCGTCTCATCAAGTAGATGAAGATTTCTTTGAAGATGGCAAAATGTTTGACGGTTCTTCAATTACAGGCTGGAAAGGCATTAATGAATCTGACATGGTGCTAATGCCAGACGCAACAACTTTTCTATTAGACCCTTTCACAGAAGAAACCACAGCACTTATCCGTTGTGATATTTTAGAGCCAGGTACGATGACGGGTTATGATCGTGACCCTCGCTCTATTGCAAAAAAAGCCGAACAGTATCTAATTTCTACTGGCATCGCTGATACCGTATTAATTGGTCCAGAGCCTGAATTCTTTATATTTGACGATGTCCGTTTTGGTACGGATATGTCAGGTTGTTTCGTTAAGATTGATGCTAAAGAAGCATCATGGAACTCTGCTAAGAGCTATGAAGAAGGCAATACTGGTCACCGTCCAATGGTGAAAGGTGGTTATTTCCCTGTAGCACCAGTTGATTCTTCACAAGACCTACGTTCTGCAATGTGTTTAGTACTTGAAGAAATGGGTCAAGTTGTTGAAGCGCATCACCACGAAGTGGCAACTGCGGGTCAAAACGAAATTGCAACACGTTTCAATACATTGACTAAGAAAGCTGATGAAATCCAAATTCTAAAATACGTTGTTCATAACATGGCTCATGCTTATGGTAAAACAGCGACATTTATGCCAAAACCAATTGTAGGTGACAACGGTAGTGGTATGCATGTGCATCAGTCTTTAGCTAAAGACGGCGTTAACTTATTTGCTGGTGATAAATATGCTGGCCTAAGTGACATCGCGCTTTACTATATTGGCGGTATCATTAAGCATGCTCGTGCATTGAATGCATTTACTAACCCAAGTACAAACTCTTACAAGCGTTTAGTACCGCATTTTGAAGCGCCAGTTATGCTTGCATATTCTGCACGTAACCGTTCAGCCTCAATCCGTATTCCAGTGGTACCAAGCCCTAAAGGCCGTCGTATCGAAGCGCGTTTCCCTGATCCACATGCAAATCCATATTTAGGTTTTTCTGCATTGCTAATGGCTGGTCTTGACGGTATTCAAAACAAGATCCACCCAGGTGAAGCAATGGACAAAGATTTGTATGACTTACCTGCTGAAGAAGCGGCTGAGATCCCACAGGTTGCTACGTCATTAGAAAACGCACTGGAAAATCTACAGGCGGATCATGAGTTTTTGACTAAAGGCGGCGTGTTCAGCGAAGACTTTATTCAGTCTTATATTCAGCTTAAAACAGCAGAGTGTGAGCGTGTCTCACGTACGACTCATCCACTTGAGTTTGAAATGTATTACAGCTTGTAATTCTTAAGCTTAGTAGTGCCCTAGTTTATATAGGGCAAGTAAATAAAAAAACCCGATAAGTCTTTATCGGGTTTTTTATTTGATGATTAAAAGTATATTTGGCTATTACTGGGATAGGTTTATTTTCAATTAATACAATATTTTATTTATCTTATGAATATGTAGAGGTCATGATTTACATGCCATTTAAGCATTCCATTTTTTATTGCGTAGTCTTCTAAGGCTTCAACCATTGACAGCTTTATTGCAATTAGTGAGAGGGCATCTCATTGAATAAATTAATAGTATGATAAGTTTGTAGAGGAATTCACTCATAAATATGATATTTATATGCTTAATCACTCATTTGTCTTTCACTAAAAAGCGATATGTTCAATGGATAAGAAAGATCTCAAACTATTAGATATTTTACAACGTCATGGTCGAATTGCTATTTCTGAGTTAGCCGACAAGGTTAATATGTCAGATACTCCTTGTTTACGCAGGGTAAAAAAACTTGAACAAGATAAAGTGATTTTGGGCTATGGTGCGCAAGTTGATCCGCTTAAAGTCGGGTTGAATGTTGTAGTTTATACATCGGTACGCTTAACTGAACACACAGATCAGTCGACAGCATTGTTTGAGTCAACAATGGCGCAACTCCCTCAAGTGATGGAATGTGCTGTGGTCACTGGGGCTTATGATTATTTATTAAAAATAGTCTCTAAAGACTTAGTTTCTTATCAACACTTTATCAAAAAATCACTCGGTAACCTCAAGTTTGTCGCCAGTATTGAAACCACTGTGGTATTAAGGCAAGTTTTTAGCCGTACGGCTTTGCCCATGGACGAATCACCAATCGACTAATTTTAGGTTTATTGTATCTCAGTCTATTATATATCGAGATAACGGATATCTGACGATTTTTAATTACCCCAAAGCAGCACCTAGATCGTTTTAGTGTAACGATTTTTTAGGTTACCGCTTTAGGGCATTGAGTCGATATTTGCGGTAATGGTTAACCTTGCTCCATTGACTCGATAAATTTATTCGATTCGGCAATCGATTTATTCATTTCTTTAATCAGACTAGAGATATCTGTCTGTAAACTGGCAAATTCACCCTTAATAGCACCAATTGCCTGAGCGTTTAGATTATGTTTTAAATACAACATATTGTCTTTCATCGCGGTTAATATGGGTGGCATTTTGGCTTCAGCTCGACGCATACTTTTAACTAGCTTGCTATATGATCGCTTAGTTTCATTAAGTTTATTGGTGCTGTTGCGGCGTAAACTGGCTTTGCTTATTTCTTCTATTTCGGCCTGCCATTCGTCAAATAATGCCTCTGCGACATCTTCTACTTTGCCAATGCGGTCGGTGACTTCATCTGCTGCTGATTGCGCCGATTCATATTCATCTTTTGCTTTATTGTAGGCATCTTCTAAATCACCGCCATCAAATGCCAATAAAGCCTGCATTTCTTCTAAAGCTGAGCTAAATTGTTCCTGCGCTTCTTCTTGGGATTCTTTGGCACTTTGAACGCGATCGACCATTATGTCGCGCTTGTGGTAGCCAACTTTTTCCATTGCACCGTAATAGGCACTTTGGCAGCCACTCAACAGTAAACTGCTACTTAGTAGCGCAAGTGATATCCATTTTCTCATAAATGTGTCTCTTTTATTGTTTGAGGCGTAAAATTACCTCGTTAAGGACTAACTATCTGATTTAAATCTTGCTGCATCAATGATGCTCCAAAGATGGAAAAGTGCGCCAATAATGAATGGAAAAACCAGTACTGAGAAGAAATAGCAGAAGACGGTTATACAGAAAAATAACAAAGCTGCTAAAATACGACCTTGTAAAAGTTGACCCAAGCCGGGGAAAAATAAACTGGCTACTGCTGCGAGTACATTACCCGCTGAACCTTGTTGTGACATCAATTCTCTCCATTCTTTTATCACTAATATGTTATAACATTGTACGAAGTTAGCGGGTGAATACAATTATTATCTCCAATAACGCGCTATTAAATAAGGATTATTATGCCCAAAAAGTTTGATTACAGCCCTATTGTGGCTTTTTTTAGTGGGATTTGGCAGTTTCTATTGCACCTCAAACAACGGTTAGCTGAAGACCAAATTAATATCCGTGCAGGGCATTTGGCGTATGTGACCTTGTTATCATTGGTGCCTATGTTAGCTGTGACTATGTCGATGTTATCGGCGTTCCCAGTATTTAAAGGTATTCGCGGTAATATTGAAGGGTTTATTTATAACAACTTTATACCTGCAGCGGGTGATACGGTACAAGTGCATATTAACGAATTTGTCGCTAATGCGTCTAAAGGTACCTTTGTGGGTATTATCGCGTTAGTGTTTGTCGCCATTATGCTCATTTCAGCTATCGATAAAGCATTAAATAATATTTGGCGGATTACTGAAAAACGCTCATATGTGGTGTCATTTTCGATGTATTGGATGGTCTTAACGCTTGGTCCTGTACTCATTGGTGCTAGTTTGGTGGCTACCTCGTATGTGGTCTCATTAGAGGTGGTGACGGGGAGTGATCTATCTGGATTAGTACCTTGGATTATTGAACGTTTGCCATTGCTGTTTTCAGTCGCATCAATATTACTGCTATACATGGTAGTGCCTAATAAGAAAATCCATTTTTCACATGCGTTGTTAGGGGCTGTTGTTGCTGCGGTATTGTTTGAAGCAGGCAAAAAGGGTTTTGCGTTTTATGTCACCCAGTTTCCGAGTTATGAAGCAATATACGGTGCGCTGGCAGTGATCCCGATTTTGTTTGTATGGGTGTACTTATCGTGGATGATTGTGTTGTTAGGTGCAGAGATTACAGCGGCATTACCAGAATATTTAGAAAGTTTAGCGGTTATCGCGGATGATCTCAAAGCTGAAATATTTACAGAGACTGAGACTAAAAGCCAGAATCACAATAATGTGCATGATCCTCTCGTGGTTGATAAATCCAGTCCGTCTTCTGAAAAATCTTAATATTATATGTGAACATATTCAGTAACCGCTAATTTGATGGGCCTTGGGATACAAGTACCTGTTGTTCAGTATGTCCTTTATGACGGCCTTGTTTTATCTTATTCAATAAGCATCACCAAATAGTATTTTAAGGCAGTTATGATTGCATTAATTCAACGAGTTAAACGCGCTTCAGTCACAGTCGAAGGTACGATTGTCGGCAAAATTGACCAAGGTTTGTTAGTCTTATTAGGTGTAGAACGCGAAGATAATAGTGAGAAAATGGTTAAGTTAGCTAAAAAAGTCATTAATTATCGAGTGTTTAATGATGAAAATGGCAAGATGAATCTTAATCTGACTCAAGTCGGAGGGCAATTGTTGGTGGTATCGCAATTTACTTTAGTTGCTGATACCGGCAGAGGCTTAAGGCCTAGCTTTTCCAGTGCGGCAACCCCTGAGCAAGCCGATAGTCTTTATCTCGCTTTTGTAGAATATTGTCGGCAACAAGGAGTTGTTACTGAAACTGGGAAATTTGGTGCAGATATGCAGGTTGAATTGGTTAATGATGGTCCAGTTACCTTTAATCTGCAAGTATAACATCTTGGTTTATAGCTGTTTATTATCCCAAGTTGAGATTAGCTAGTCATCAATCGGAAGGATGTCGCTATGCTTGATATTTCGTTCACTGAATCGCAATCGGATACCAAGGTCTCTGCCTTGCTACAGACTTTGTGTGAAACTTGGCATAATACTATTCCTGTCAGTAAATTTATGGATATTACTCCTGTGTTGTTCAACGGAGATAGCTTACAGGTTACAGCACCTATTGAACCTAACATTAATTTACATCACACCATGTTTGCAGGCAGCATCTATACTTTAATGACGTTGACTGGTTGGGGGATGGTGTGGTTACAGCAACAATTGTCACAAGCACATGGTGACATTGTATTAGCTGATGCGAAGGTAAGGTATTTAAAACCCATTTCTAAACAGGCCTATGCCAAAGTTATTTGGCCTTATACTGATTTAACCCCATTAACTCGAGGTCGCCGAGTGAAGATTACCTTAGAAGTCGCATTGTATTGCGATGACATTATGTGCGCCACTTTTACTGGCCAATATGTATCTTTTCCTCCTAGAGTTGTTAATGCAGACTAGGTTATAACCTTTCGTTTTTATCGAATATAATTGCGGATTTATTGCGCTTTTATTCTTTTTTATAGATCAATATACTTATTTCATTGGTCAGGCACACAGCCATATGACCCAACATACATATGGGTGAGACTTTACAATGACAAAAGTATTAATTTTAAAATCAAGCATTCTAGGCGGTTATTCACAATCTTCAGCATTAGTTGATTATTTACATCAGCAATGGAACAGCAAAGGTGCGCAAATTACAGTGCGTGATTTAGGTGAAAATGTACTACCAATGTTAGACGGCGAACTTGCTTCAGGTTTACGCGGTGGCGATAATCTTTCGGAGCGTCAGTTATCTGCGCTCACATTATCTGATAAATTAGTGGCTGAAATAAAAGCTCATGACACCATTGTGATCGCCGCGCCTATGTACAACTTTACAATTCCGACAACACTAAAAAATTGGATTGATTTTATTGCCCGTGCAGGTGTGACGTTTACTTACACCGATACCGGAGCTGTTGGTTTAATCGAAGGTAAGCGCGCCATTATTGTGACCACTCGTGGTGGAGTACATAAAGGTGGCCCTACAGACCATGTGGTGCCTTACTTAACGACTTTGTTGGGCTTTATCGGGATTAATAATGTTGAAACTATTTATGCTGAAGCATTAAATATGGGCCCAGATGCTGCTGAAGCTGGCATTAGCCAAGCTAAACTTGCTATTGATGCTATGACACTTTAATCAATTTATTCGTAGGCTTATATAAAGCCACTGATTCAAATAATTAACGTTTAATGATACTTTGACATTTAAAGGATCATTAAGCGTTTTTTTATTTTGTAATTTTTGTGATTTTGTTGATCAACAAAATCATTTGTTGCGTATAGTATTAACTGTCAGTATCTAGTTTGATGCCAATTTTACTTTTCAGAATGTAGTTTCATTAACAAAAGCCCACAAGCTTATCGTTGAAAAGCCGCCATACTGTTGTTTATATTTTATGAAGCCAAGCAAAATTTTCATCGCGTCAATCTTAATTCTGCTTGCTGTGAGTCTTATCCCTATATTGATGTTGCTTAATCAATGGGGAGCAGGTTCGCAGAGTTATGGAATTACCACCAGTGATAGCCAACAAATTCGTTTTCGCTGGCAAGACGTTAATCAACAAGTCCACCATTACCCTGCTTCTGTGGGAACCTATACCTACTTATTTTTGGGCTTTTTGTCGTGCTCAGAAATTTGTCCAATACGTATTAAACAATTAGATCAACTTGAGCAACGCATAGAGCAAGATGCTTTGTTAGCCAAAGTGGATATCCAATTTATATTTGTGACTATCGATCCTGATAACGACTCATTTGCTGTACGACAAGCTATGATTGACGGACGATCAAAACGTTTCGTGAGTGCTTCATTGGTTGAAGAAGATTTGTATTCTCTTGAATTTCTCTTATCAGATAATATTAATCGAGAACTCACTACTATTAGCCATGTTGGAAATCTATTTTTATTGGCTCCAAACGGAAACATCGAACGTATTTATACGGCTAAACAGCTTTCAATACCCAAGATGTTGATTGACCTTAACCATATTATTTCAGCTCAACTTTAGGTTTATATATGAATGATGATCAAACTGTAACATTACTCAAAAAACATGATTTATATATCTATCGGTTGTTGATGTTGCAGGCCCCATTATTAGTCGTCAGTGGATTTTTTGGTGCCGAAATGCTGACCTTTAGTATTACTGCAGCGATAGCTATTTTAGTCATAGTTCAGTTGAGTTATAGCTTGCTGAAAGGGACTGAGTTATTTGCGATAGTTGGTGCAGTAATTATGATGACGGTGTCAGGATTACTGATTCAAAGCCAAATGGGTATGATTGAAATGCACTTTCATATCTTTGCCACCATGGGCGTATTTCTTATTTATTTACGCTGGCAGCCGTTATTGGCTGCTTTGTTGACGGTGGCAATACACCATATTCTTATGACCTATATTCAATTGCAAGATATTGAAGTATTAGGTACACAGTTAATGATTTTTGCCGGTAATTGTAACTGGACCATAATGTTAGTTCATGCTTTGTTTGCTGCGACTGAAACCTTTATTCTTATTCGTATTGCCTTGTTTATGCGTACTGATTCACTGGCTAATCAACGTATTGCTGGGGCTATTGAGCAGATATCAGCAAATAAAGATTTATCTATTCGTTTACTTTCAGCCGATACTCATGCAGAAATGTCGTTTAATCTAATGCTCGAAGAACTGTCGCAATTATTTAACGATTATCGTGATATTGCGGTGAAGATGGGTAGCACTTCTGACAACTTGATGAGCTTGAGTGATCAAACTCAGCAAGCAGTGCAGCAGCAAAATGATCAAGCTAGAATGATTGCCGAGTCGACTCAAGATGTGATCGACAATTTTCAACAAATGGCTCATGACAGTCAAATATCAGCGGATCAGGCAAAAGAAGGAGCAGCCTCGAGCCTTGGTGATAGCCAAAGTGCATTAAGCATTATGAAAGACATGCAGGCGCTAGAAACCAATATGACTGAAGTGACTGAATCAATGACTGATTTAACCACGGATATTAGTGCTATCACAGCGCTGCTGCAGGCTATTCGCAGTATTTCAGATCAAACTAACTTACTTGCGTTAAATGCGGCAATTGAAGCGGCTAGAGCGGGTGAGAGTGGTCGAGGTTTTGCGGTGGTAGCAGATGAAGTTCGCACTTTAGCACAACGTACGAGTCAATCTACAGATGGCATAGAAAAAGTACTGAGTCGTTTGAATGTCAGTATGCTAAAAACCGTTGAGTCGATGGATCAAGGTAAGCAACGTACGACGCAAAATGTAGCTCATACCAGTAGTATTGCTCAAGGATTAGAACAACGTTCACTCCAAATCGGTCAAGTTGCGACCTTGAGCCATAATGCGGCAAATGGTACACAACAACAAGCAGATAGATTGACTCAGATTGGTACTGAAATTTTGGATAATGCCCAAGCAGTTGTATTGTTATCAGAACAAGTTAAAAAGTTAGCTGGTGGCGCGGTAGAAATGAAACAGATTACTCAAGACTATCAAACCAAAGCTGCTGCTTACAAAGTGTAAAAAACAGGCGAAAGCATCGCTTTCGCCTGTTTTATTTGGCTGCAAAAGAGTGTGTACCCTTATGTAATTAACGCCAACGTTTAAAAATCAATGAAGTATTAATGCCACCAAAGGCAAAGTTGTTACTCATAATGTAGTTGGTGTCGATATGTCGAATATCGTCTTTGATGTAATCAAGTTGGGCGCATTCTGAGTCAATATCAGTCAAATTGAGTGTTGGCGAAAACCAACCTTCATTCATCATTTCAATACTGGTCCACGCTTCCAACGAACCACAAGCGCCTAGAGTATGACCGGTATAACTCTTTAATGAAGAGATGGGCGTTTCTGCACCAAAGACTGCGTGAGTCGCGGCAGTTTCTGCTATATCACCGCGATCTGTTGCGGTGCCATGAGCACTGATATAACCAATGTCTTGAGCCGATAATTGGGCATCCTTTAAGGCTAAACGAATAGCCACTTCCATGGTGTTAGCATTGGGTTGAGTGACATGTTGGCCATCTGAGTTGGTACCAAAACCAATTAGCTCTGCATAAATTTTAGCACCACGGGCTTGAGCATGTTCAAGCTCTTCTAATATCAAGGTACAAGCACCTTCACCAATAACCAACCCATCGCGGTTCTGGTCAAATGGTCGTGGCGTTAGCTCTGGAGTATCATTTTGGGTGCTGGTGGCATATAAAGTATCAAATACCACGGCCTCGGTAGGGCAAAGCTCTTCACCACCACCCGCTAGCATAATGGTTTGCATGCCATATTTAATCGCTTCATAAGCATAGCCAATGCCTTGACTGGCAGAGGTACACGCACTGCTGGTGGTGTGAATACGGCCTTGCAGGCCAAAGAACACCCCAATATTAACCGCGGTAGTGTGGGCCATCATGCGGATATAACTGGTGGCGGTTAACCCCGACATTTCGCCGGTTTTTAACATGTCACCAAAGCCCATAATTGGATCGGTACTACCAGTTGATGAGCCGTAAGCAACTCCAACTTGACCGGAATTAAGGATGGGATCGTTCAACAAGCCTGCATCTTCAAGCGCTAATTCACTGGCACGTGTTGCCATCATGGATACTCGCCCCATAGAGCGGATCTTTTTACGTGAATAATGGGCTGGGAGAGTAAAATCAGTCACTGGTGCCGCCAGACGAGTATTTAAACCTGGGTAGCGATCCCATTCATCCATGCGAATAACGCAGTTATGTTTGGCTAGTAGGCTGGCTTTAATTTGTTGCCAGTTTTGGCCTAATGCGGAAATACCGCCCACTCCGGTAACGACTACACGATTCATATCATGCCTCCGTTAACTGAGATAACTTGGCGAGTTATGTAGGCGGCATCGTCTGATAATAAAAAGTTAGCAAGGCCGGCAATTTCACTGGGTTTGCCCATGCGTTTCATCGGTACTATTTGGTTGACAATATCGGTTGAGATATCTGTGACCATATCGGTTTCAATTAACCCCGGTGCGATACAATTGACGGTAATTTTTCGCTTAGCTAACTCAAGCGACAAGGCTTTAGTTGCGCCAATAATTCCCGCTTTTGATGCGCTGTAGTTCACTTGACCACGATTACCTGCAATGCCTGACACAGAGGCTAGGGTGATAATACGTCCACCTTTACGTGCTTGTACCATTGGCATAACCGTAGGGTGGATAACATTATAAAATCCATCAAGATTAGTGTGGATCACACTGTCCCATTCATCTTCAGTCATCGCTGGGAAAGCGGTGTCGCGATTAATACCCGCATTAAGAATAACGCCATAATAGGCACCATTTTCGGCAATGTCTGTTTCGATTGCCAGCTTGACCGCTTGACGGTCGGCAATATCAAATTGCAGTAAACTAACCTGAACACCAAGATCTAATAAGGTTTTTTGCACTTGCGCTGCGGCAGCATGATTGCTGTGAAAGTGCAGCGCAATATCAAAACCACTCTCGGCTAATTTAATCGCGATGGCTTTACCTATTCCTCGGCTGGAACCAGTAACTAATACTCTGTTATTCAAAATGTCTCTCCGTGATTGATTCGAGGAACTCCAATAGGGGTGTCAAAAGGGTTGTTGATCATGCTTACTCGTCGACTTGGCTTTCATCAATATAAGCCTGGGTGTCTTGTGGTTGGAATACATTGACATTGGCCTCCGCCACTAACGTTTGGTGATGATAAATTTGGCATTCAAAAACCGCTAATCCAGACTCTTCTTGGTATAGCCGAGTGACCTGAGTGCGATATGACTCACCTAAGGTAAATGTGTCGATATGCATTTGCAGTTTGCGGGTGCCGAGTAAAAAACCGACTCGGATACCATCGTCGCGCAGTAAGGCTTCAACACCCGCTAACGCAGCAATACTTTGGGCCATATACTCAATACCAACATAATTTGGCACGCCATTGAGTTGGGCGTCGAAATAGGCACACTTGGAGCTAATATGGGTTTCAGTGATTAAGCAGTCTGGGAGATGTTCTAAGATATTATCAATTAAGATCATCGGTGCCCGATGTGGAATAAACGTACTTATCTCTTGCGCTAACATCGCCGGAGTTGCAGTGGCTATTGACATGAAACTAGGCATCCTTTCGACAAAAAATCAGGCTGGCATTACTGCCGCCAAAGGCAAATGAATTGCTCATAATAAAATTGAGTTGGCTAAGGCCAGTATTGTTGTTGGCGCTAACGAGAGCGATTTTAGGGTCATTAGCATCTTGCTGCCCATCCCAGATGTGCGGCGGCAAACGCTTATCATGGTTAAGTGGGCTTAATAATAAATAGCAAAAGGCAGCTTCAATCGCGCCAGCAGCACCTAAAGTATGACCTGTGAGTGGTTTGGTTGAGCTGCAAGCTGGCAGTGAATGTCTAAACACTGCAGTGACAGCACGCGATTCCATGGCGTCATTTTTGGGTGTAGCGGTGCCGTGGAGGTTGAGGTAATCAATTTGTTCAGCAGTAATGTTGGCTTCTACTAGGGCTTGTTGCATGGCGGCAATAGCGCCTAATCCTTGCGGATGTGGTGCTGAAATATGATGTGCATCGGCAGATTCGCCTATCCCTGCAAGCATGACGTCACTTTGGCCACGTTCTAAGATAAATAAGGCTGCCCCTTCACCAATATTAATGCCATCACGATGGCGGCTAAACGGATTACAATGGCCTTTGGATACTGATTCTAATGCGGCAAAACCATTAACGGTTAACTGGCATAAACTGTCTACACCACCCACAATTACCATATCGCACATATTTGCATTGAGTAATCGCTGCGCACTGGCAAACACTTTTGCACTCGATGAACACGCTGTAGACACAGTATAACAAGGGCCAGATAGTTCAAATAACTGTTTTAAATAGTCACTGGTGCTACCGAGTTCCTGCTGTGAGTAATGATAACTCGGAGGAAAATGACCATGTTCAAGCTGATATTTTATCGCTGCTTCGCCTTTAGAAATACCTGAGGTGCTGGTGCCTAATACCACCCCAATTCTATCTGCGCCAAAACGCTGTTTAGCTTGTTCTATTGCCGGAGCAAGTTGCTGGGCGGCAGTGTTTAATAAACGATTATTACGGCAAGCGAATAAACTGAGATGATCGGCTATCTCTATTAATCTTTTATCATCGACGCAACCGACTAATGTTGGTGCATCGAACAATAAATTATCGCGCCACTGCATGGCACTAATATCACCATTGATGAGGCGCGGCAGTACCTCTTCTGGCGAGTTGCCCAGAGGTGTACACAATCCGATGTGAGTTATTGCAATGCGACTCTTCATGTTTAGTTTGATTGCCTATTTATCTCGGTTTATTGGGTTATGCTGGTGCACTTGTTTATCAATCAGTTAATCAATTAGTTAATTAATAGGGTTTATTTGCATATGAATATCGGCGGCGTTGATGTCTACATTCACTTGCGCTAACCACGGGTCGATATCGCTATAGGTTATCGTTATTAACGCACCACTTGCATTATTAAGTTGCTTACATAACGGCATATCACATGCCATAGTGACTAATTCACCGCCGGTTAAATGTTGATTAACTTGCTCCGTTGGCCAGTAAATTAACTGCATTATGGCCATTAAATACTCTGCTTTAAATTGCTCACCTAATAACAGACTTTGCTGACTTTGCAGGGTTTGCCCATCGTATACTAACGTGAACAATGCTTGTCCAAGTGGCGCGAATCCTACTAACGTCATCTGTTGTGAATTAAGCTCCAGCTGGGTTAATAACTCATGATTTTCTTGTCCATGAGTAATGCTCACTATTTGGCTTAAGCTGGTGTCTTGTTGTGGTGACGTTGCTAACACCGTAGAGGCTGAGCTTAGACAATATTGTGCTTCACTGGCGAGTGGGACACAAGTTTGCCGCTCGATTTGCTGACTACAAGCACTTAATAGGCTTAACAGTAACAGCGCAACAAGGCGAGGCAACATTATCTCTGCAGAATGCCACAGCCGATTAAGCAACATCGGTTTCTGGCTCCTGACATAATTCAACAATGGTATTGAGGCGTCTTTCGGACTCTTTTACAAACGGGTTACTCATGTCCCAAGCGTAGCCCGCTAAAATTGAGCAGATCATTTGTTTAATCTTATTGTCAGCTTGTTGATAGAAAATGACATCTTGAAAGCGTCCGTCATACCAAGCTTGGACATAGGTTCTAAAGGTGTTAACCCCTTGCATTAATGGCGCAGAGTATTCGCTATCCCAATCAACCGTTTGGCCATTCAATTGCTTATGTAAACAGGCGACAGCCATTGATGCTGACTGCATTGCAATTGTCACCCCTGATGAAAATACTGGGTCAAGGAACTCGCCAGCATTACCCAATAAAGCAAACTTATTGGTTGCTAAGGTGGTGACATTAGCCGAATAACCTTTGAGAGTGGCACAAGGCTGAACAATATTGGCATTACTCAGTAACTGCTGTAGCTCTGGCTCTTCATTAATTACCGCTAACAATTGTTGTTCAAGGCTACCGGATAAATGCTCGAGTAAATGCGGCTCAGCTACCACGCCTATTGAGCAACGGTTATTGCTAAAAGGGATTAACCAGTACCAGATATCCTTATGTTGAGGATGAACACTGATTAAGATTTTATTACGATCAAAATGGGGATCGCTAATGTTGTCTTCAATATGGGTGAAAATGGCGCTTCGTGGCGCTAAATTTGATGGCTGCTCTAAGTTCAGTAATCGCGGTAATACTCGGCCAAAGCCGCTGGCATCAAGCACAAACTTAGCATTAACTTGATATTGTGCCCCTTGGTCATTCGTTACTGTTAAACGAGGATTATGAGTCAAATCAATCGCATCAACTTGATGACCAAAGCGGATCTCAACCCCTTGACTGATAGCCGTGTCGGCTAGGAGTTTATCAAAATCTGCCCGTTGAACTTGAAACGTAGTCCCAGGGCCTGGGGTAAATTTATCGGTAAAGTCGAAGGTGGTGTAGCGTCTTTGGTGCTGAAATGCGGCACCATTTTTAAATTGAAATCCAGCCTGCTTAACGGCGTCTAGCATGCCTGCTTGTTCGAGAAACTGCATACAACAAGGCAGTAGGCTTTCGCCAATGGAAAAACGTGGAAAATGCTGTTTTTCAATAACAACAACCTGATGACCTTGTTGGCGTAAAAGACTTGCGGCAATGGCTCCGGAAGGGCCTGCACCAATGATGGCAACGTCAACGTCCATGTTGCTGACTGTATGTGAATGACTAAATGGCATTTACAGTTTTCCTAGTAATAAATGAAATAAACGGTGCCAGTAAAAATGAAAAACTGATCCCAAAAAGAAGCGTTAAACCAAAAAAGTGAATGGCATGGGTTTGACTCAACGCCAGCAACCCAAAAGCCAATAGTGTTGAACAGGCTGACATAAAGATTGCCATCATCACTCCGCGACTAGTGTGCTTGGCCTCGGCAAAAAAGAGGCTGTAATCGATACCAATGCCTAATACTAAAATAAGCGCTAAGGCGTGAAACAAGCTAATGCTTGAACCGACAAGGCCTAAACAGGCTAGTGTGAGCAGCACCGATAATGCGGGCACAGCGACGATAGCGAATGCCAACTTAATACCATATTTAATACTAAACAGTAAGCTGGCTAAGGCAAATACCCACATTAATAGTTGTAATGTTAGTTGGCGATACTTGCCCATTAAATGGGATATATCACCGACCTTATCGATTAACCGAACTTGGCCCAAAGGCCATTGATGTTCAGTCAGTCGTTGCTCAAGAGTGGCTAACGAGTGTATGCCACCGAGTAATACTATGGCGCCAAATTGCTGGGGTTTGTCTGTTGTTGGAATCGCGCCAAGCCATAACGTCTGTAAATCATCATTGGCTTTGGCTAGTATCATGGTTGGGGTTAACCATTGTGATTCGGCGTGATTAAGTTGCGCCATCAGACTAGTGCTTATACTGTCATCGAGGCCCATTTCACTGATGATCTCGTCTAAATGTTGCCCATAAAGCTGTTGCTGTAACTGATAGTTTTGTTGTTGTTTGGCAATGCTAGATATAAAGCGGCTGAGACTGATTGCTTGGTCTAATTCACCATCTGTGACTGCTTTATCCAGTACTGGTGTCAATTGCTCTAATGTTTGTAATAAAGCTTGCTCATTGGGACCGCTGACTAAAATAAATTGGTTGTCGGTGCCGCCGCTGAGCAGTTGCCGTAGTTGGTTCTCTTCGGTGGTGATAGCTGCAGGGCTTTGCTGTAGCTGACGAATATCGTCGTTAGAGTCTATTTGTGACAGGCCGAAAAATAATATTGTCGACAAACCAATGATCAGAGCTGCTATGGCTATTTTTTGCCACAATTTATTCGGGGTAAAAATACGTTGTAATAGCGCCAAATAGCCTTGGGCAAGGGTTAATCCAGGCGTCGGTTTAAGCGCATGGTTACCCAGTAATGGAAACACCAATAACAACGTTAGGTAAGCACCAATTAACCCAGCAGCACAAAAGACGGCCACTTGTTGCATTCCCGGAAATGGCGTAAAGCCAATGGCGATAAAGGCACTGGCACTAGTAGCAAGGGCGAGAGTGAGCGCCGGAAAAATCTGCTTTAAGGTGTCTGTTGCGTTGTTATTGGGATGAGCTTGTTTTTCGCAATAAAAGTGAAAGCTGTAATCAATGGCGACACCAATTAAGCTGGTACCAAAAACTAGTGTCAGTAAGTGCAACTCACCAAAAATACTTAAGGTGGCGACAAACGCAAATACCACCCCAGACGTTAACGTCAGTAGTGCGGCAAATAACGGCATAATCGACCGAAAGGCCAACCAGACTAATAAGATGATCCCCAACATGGAAATTAAGCCAATTCGGCTGATTTCTTGTTTGGCCGATTCGGTAGCGGCGATCGCATGAAAAAGTGCACCAGCTTTAAGGAAACTGACATCTGGGTTGTGCTGCGTCACTTGGCTAAACGCAGACTCTAATGCTTGTATTTGCTGTTGCTGAGCGGTCGGGCTAAACGCACTGTCGCGGCCTTTGGCCATGACAATTGCAGCCACACCCTCGGTAGTATCGGTGAGTAAAATACCTTGCTGGCTTCGCAGCGCACTATTAGGTGATAACGCCAGTAAGTTGGCTGGAAACATCAGTAACGGGTCATTGCTGAGCAGTTGGCTGTTGGCAAAACCAAATGCGCTATAAAGTTGATTTTGGGCCGCAGTAAGCAACTGTCGCCAATTATCTGTTGCAATGGCTTTAGCTTGCTCGGCGGTGAGTAGGGTAAAGCGATGTTCGAAATACACTTTAGCCAAGTCTTGCAGATGATCATCCGCGCCGCTACGAATGTGAATAAAGGGCGGTTGAGGCTGTTTATCTAGCGCATCCATCAGTTGCTGTGCGGCACTGATAGCTTGGTTGTCATTATCGGCTTTTACTGCAATATACACTTGGTTAGCGAGTTGTTGTTCAACTCTGTTTAATGCTGTTTCAGTGAGTTTGTCTTGCTGTAAATGCGGCAACATCGCCAAAATATCAGTTTGAATATGTGCGCCCTGTTGCCATTGTATTAAGCCCGAGGCTAACATTGTCAGCAGCAATAATACCCATAAGACAAAACGCCCAATGGGAGATAGCAACGCGGTTAGCGATATTGGCTGCATTATTTAGAGGACTCATTGCCAAGACTAAAAAGCGCCAGCTCTGCTTCACTTAGTGGCCCTTGTTGGGTCAGGGTAAATTGAATTTGAGTATAGTCGCTAATATCCGCTTGGTTACTGGTCATGATTAATGAACGTATAAGGGTATCGCCGCTGAGGGTAATGTTACCCATAGACGATTGCACTTGTGGGTCTTTAGCTTGTAAGCCCAGTTGCCATGACCTATTTTCAGGCTTAGTTGCAGGCTGAATTACGGGCTGAATTACGGATTGAGCAGCAGGCATAAATAAGTTGAAATCGGCACTTAAGGCATCAATATCGCCCGCCATAATGGCTTGTAATAAACGCGGTAATTGCTGTGCAATCGGATTGCCATTAGCCCCAGCATTAAAGTGTTGAATTTTGCCTTGGCTGTTTTGTTGGATCAACTGCTGATCTTTAAGCACCATCAAGGTATTGAATGGACGCTGCTGCTGCCATACCAACCCTTGCGTTGGGCTAAATATAAACTGTCCTTGGCTGAGTAAGGGCTTTTTAAGCACTTGTAAATGGCGTAGTTGAACAAACTTCCCACGAGTATCTAGTTGTAGATTCAGTTGCTGCGCTAGCGCGCTGAGGTCCTCTGTGGTGGCTGGTTGAGTATACAGCGCCTGAATATCTGCCAGTTGCGTTTGAGTAAGAGGTTCATTATTGCCTGCTGGTGGATGTTCGTTAGCCGAGGAGGCTGCAATACACAGACAACACAGCATAATGATGCTGCTTACTCGCGCCAATACACTAATAAATATGCTAGTAAATAGGCTCACAAATACTCTGCTGCGGGCACTCATTACACTTGGCTCGCATCGAGTAATGGGTGAATTTTTTGCTGAAATATATCTGGGGTAACAAAGCATAATTCTTGGGTAGCAATCTCAACTGCAGCTTGAATGGTATAGCCCTTGGTGATGCGTGTGTTGGTGTCGGCATCAACAATTTGATAGTTAATGCGTAAACGGTTTTCCCATTCAACAATGGCAGCGATAACCTTGATTTTTTGGTCAAAGGTGCTGCTTTTAACGTACTTAATTTGCACATCTACAATTGGCCAAGCGTAGCCAGATTCGAGCATAGTGCGATAGTTGTAACCGAGCTTATCCAGTAATTGGCAACGCACAACCTCAAAGTAGCGTAAGTAATTACCGTGCCAAGTAATGCCCATTGAGTCGACATCGTGAAACGGGATCACCATTTCCATTTCTGTGAGTAATAAACCTTTCATTTAACATACCTCCCACAGGCCCAGTTGAATTTTTTCTACGGTTTGGCGCAGCACGGCTTCTAATGGACGGTCTTCGGTAAGCAGTTCAAAATTTTCACTGACTTGGGCCAAAGTATTGGCAAGTGATGGTGTTAGTGAATTGGGGTCTAACTCTTTCTGTATAACGCGTAGTTGAATGCCTTGGCTCATGGCCAATAATGCGGCGGCAGCGACTTGTTCTGTCAGTTGTAAAATCCGCATGCAATCGCGGGCGGCAATGGTGCCCATGCTCACTTTGTCTTGATTGTGACATTCTGTTGAGCGAGAAAACACACTGGCAGGCATGGTGTTTTTTAATGCTTCTGCAGTCCAAGCCGAAACACCGATTTGTACCGCTTTAAAGCCATGGTTAATGGCGCGACGTTGGCCTTCTGCGGCAGATAAATTAGCCGGTAAACCATTGTTAAATTTAGGGTCCATGACTAAGGCCATTTGACGATCAATTAAGTCGGCGATATTGGCCACCGCATTTTTCATCGCATCCATGGCAAAGGCAATGTGGCCGCCATAAAAGTGACCGCCATGGAGGATATGTTCACCTTCGGCATCGACAATCGGATTGTCGTTCGCACTATTGAGTTCGGTTTCAATAAACTGACGCATAAAGGGCAAAGCATCTTGCAGTACGCCAATGATGTGCGGTGCACAGCGTATAGAATAGCGGTCTTGTAAACGGTCAGAATTACGTGGATGCGCATGATGGTTTAGGTCTTCACGGATCCAACTGGCAATCTGGTTTTGTCCTGGGTGAGGTTTGGCGGCAAACAAAATTTCATCAAAATGGTTTGCATTGCCTTTAAGGGTTAACGATGCCATGGCTGTAATACGGCTTGATAAGCGAGTTAAGTACTGCGATCTGTCATAGGCTAAACAGGCCAGTGCGGTCATCACCGCGGTACCATTCATTAACGCAAGGCCTTCTTTAGGACGCAGTGTTAATGGCATCATGCCGAATTTCAGATAAACATCTTTGGTCGCTTGGCGTTTACCTTGGTATATCACCTCACGTTCGCCAACTAATACAGCTGCAAGATAAGATAGAGGGGTTAAATCGCCGCTGGCGCCAACCGAACCTTCTTGAGGAATAACAGGGGTAATATCATTATTGAGTAGCCATTCAATGCGCTGTAGCAGCAGATAGCTGACACCTGACTTACCCACCGCCAATGAGTTTAAGCGGCAAGCCATAATCGCGCGGGCTTGCATTGGGCTAAATACATCACCTAAACCACAACCATGAAAACGGGTTAAATGCAGCGGTAATTCATGGACTAAGTCTAAGCTGACATTGACGGTACAAGAGTCACCGTAACCTGTGGTGACGCCATATACCACGCCTTCTTCATGCAGCAAACTGTCGATGAAACGGGCGCCTTTTTGAATATATTCAACATAGTCAGAAGAGTCTGCTAGCTTGACCGTTGCGCCCTTGGCGACAGCGACCACTTGTTCAAGACTCAGGTAGCTCTGGCCTAAATGCACAATGTTTTCGGCAGATGATGGCGATGAAGAAGTGTTGCTCATTGAATTAGTTATCCTGACTAGTTGAAGTGGTGTTGTTAGTGGGTGCAGTATTTGTATTTGACGCAGCACCTGTATTAAGTGCTCTTCCGGTATTAAGTGCACTACCAGTATTAGGTGCTGTACCTGTATTAAAAGCAGTAGCGGGGAGTGAAAGCGGACGATCAATCAATTCGTCTTTATGCCAAAAATCGTAAAAATTAAACCACTGCAATGGTGCCTGTTTGGCAAAATACTCTAAGCGCTGACTGTACAATTTCATTGCATCAGTTAAGCGTTCAATGCGCCCTGCTCGCGGACCTTTTAAACTATCGCTTAAGTGTTCGACATGTACTTTATAGCGGCCTTGTTGGCGAATGCAGAACATGGTGTAAACCGGACAATTTAACAAGCTAGCAAGAATAAATGGTCCTTGTGGAAACGGAGCATCATGACCGAGAAAGGGTAGATAAACTACCCTACCTTGGCTATTTGATGAGGTACGGTCTGCTGCAATAACCACTATTTCGCCCATATCAATTTTTTGCTGTAACAGCATGGCGGTGCTGGGATCAAGCTCATTGATATGAATAAGGTTAAGGCTACTTTGTGGGTTCAACTGTTGTAATACTTTGTTAAAGTTTTCGGCGTGTTGAGTCAACACCATAACGTTGACTTTCACTTTCTGCTGGTGGATTGAAATCGCACGGCATAACTCTAAATTACCTAAATGCGACACAATCAGCACGGCTCCTCGACCAGAAGCCACTTGGTTTGCCAGAATATGACGATCGTTAAAATCGACTTGATTGAGTTTGATACGGTCGCACCAAGCATCAATTCTATCTAGAGCAGCATTACCAAAAGCAATAAAGTGATTTAAGCTGTCGCGCCAATGGGTGGGTTGATGTAAATCTGGATGCTCAGGAACTTGTTGCTGCACTCGGGCTAGAAAATTCATCGACGCTTGACGAGCGGAAGCACCAGTTAGAAAAAAGTAACCAATCACCGGATACATAATGGCTCGGCAAAGCCAGTGGCCGCCTAATCGATAGCTTTCTGCTAGTAACTTTATGCCCCAATAACTGCCACGCTCTCCCATTGATGACCAATGTTGATGCGGACTGTTTTTATTCAGAATTTGTGGCAAACGAGTCAACATACCAAAAAATAATTTAGTGTGCATCCAGCTAATGCGCACATTATCTTGCAAGCCTTGGAAGTGACTAATACCGTCATCAGGGTAGATTACTTTGGTCGGCACATGAACCACTGGAGTTCCTTGCCAGTGCAGTTTGACCATGATTTCAATATCAAAGTCCATCCGTTCACCCAATGCTTGCTGGCTTAATAACTGCTCAGTAGCCTCTAATGGATAAACCCGAAAACCACACATAGAATCTTGAATGTCGAGACTTAAGGTTTCAACCCATACCCAAAAATGGGTGATGTAACGCCCGTATAAACGCCCTTTAGGCACAGAGTCATCATAAATGGGTTGGCCAGATATTAATGCCTGAGGCTGTTGTTCTGCAGTTGATATCATTAACGGGATATCGTCTAAATTATGTTGTCCATCAGCATCAACCTGTAATACATGGCTAAAACCATCACGGTAAGCCTGACGCAGCCCGCTGATCACAGCCGCACCTTTACCGCGATTAAAAGGATGGTTAATGAGCGTTACCCAAGTAAACTTTTCCGCCATGGCTTGCAAAATATAACGGGTTTCATCTTGGCTACCATCATCAACCAAATAACATGGCAGATTAAATTTTGCCAAGTCAGTTAAGGTTTGTTCAATGGCAATATGATGATTGTAATTGGGGATCACTAAGGCTAGCTTCATGAGGCGGTCTCATTGACGGTCGGCGCAGTAGTGACTACAGCAGGCTTAAGCGCAATGCGGCCAGAGGCAAACCGTTTATCTTGATCACGATAACTAAAAATCATTTTTGCTTTTTGGGGCTGATGTTCTATAACCAAATCAACATAGGTGTTTGGCAAAATGAGTTGCTGAAACTTAAGCACTTCTAATGTGGCAACTTGGGCTGAATAACCAAATGCCTCACAGCCAAGTTTGACCGCCCAATCCAATTGGGTGACACCAGGTAACACCGGTTGCTGAGGGAAATGGCCATCAAAGAAGGCCAAATCTGCACTGACAAATAAACGCCATTGGTAGAGATTATTATCGCCTTCATGGCTAACAATATGCGGTAATTCTGACTTAATCATGACTGAATAAGGCTACAATTTCTGATTGGGTGCGCTTGCCCTGACTATTGAGTGGCAAGTGTGCAGGATAACGCCAGCGTCGTGGTAGGGTAATACGTTCAAACTGACTTAATAAATGATTTTTTAAGGCATTATTAACCGCTAATTTTCCTTCAGCTTTGAGTGTTTTCTGGCCTAATTCACTTAAACAGACTGCAGCACCTAGCATAGTGCGCGGTTGTTCTAAAACCGTGACGGCCGCTTCGCTGACAAAAGGATGAGTTTGCAGTAAATGCTCCACTTGCGCTAACGACAAGCGTTTTTCTTCAATTTTGACAATGCGATCAAGGCGATGCAATAAGCGGAACTGGCCATCAGTTAACAGTTCAATTTTGTCATCACATTTTAACCATTGAGTTGAATTGTCTAAATAAACAGACTGCAGCATCAGAGCACCATCTTGGGGATCCATATCAACATTAACTTGGGTAAATGCTTGCCATGGTTGCATGGGTTGCTGTTGGCGTCGATATCCAATACCGCCGGTTTCAGTGCTGCCAAATATTTCAATGGGTAATTGATTAAAGCATTGTTTAACTGCTTGGGCCGCATCAAAATTTAACGGACCACCAGAGCTGAAAATTAAGCTTGGGATACGTTGTTGTTTTTGATTTTCTAGAGCATCAGGCAAGCGGGTCAATTGAGCGGGACTACTGATTAAACATAAATTAGGCATGATGGCCAAGTAGTAGCTTAAGGTTTCGGGAAAGTCGATTTGTTCACTTAAGAATGCTCGGCTCGCGGCTAAAGGCCACAGAATTTTAAACAATAAACCATAGATATGTTGATGTGAAACTGTCGATACCACTGAACAGTGAGGCAAATGTTCAGCAAATGTTTGTTCAAGAATACTGACTTCGGCATCTAATTGTTGCAGTGTTTTTTTGATTGCCTTGGGTTGACCGCTACTGCCAGAGGTGAATAGTACTAATTCACCTAATGACTTGGTTTTGGGCCAAATTGCTGCGGGTAAACTTAATTCTTTTTTTAGCTCAATATACTCACGCACTTCACATAAGGGAGCGTCGGCAATAATGGCATCAAATTCATGGTTGAGCTGACTCAAAGTGCCATCTTGGGTGTTGGCAGGTAATATCACTTGCTTACCAGCTAACAAGGCTGCGCATAAACCTGCGGCAAATAAGTCACTGTGCTTGGCAGCAAGCAACCAACGCTGAGCGTCACTTTGAATCAGCTGAGCATGTATGTGGGCCACTTGCGCACAAAACAACGATCCCGTCATGATGTCATGATGGTCAAAGCTGATTAGCTGCTGCGAGGCAGGGCCTGTTGATAACCAATTGAGTAAAAGTTTATTCATGTTTTTTCAACCAAAAGCGACGATAAATCCATTCACTACTGAGCAGCATACCCATAAGCAGATAAGCTATCAATCCGTTGTAAAGCGTCCATATTTCAATGCTTGTTGCTATGGCGGTATAGGCTGCCACACCACCATTTACAATAAATAACCCACACCAAAGTTTAGTGATGGTTTGTAAGTAGGGTATTGCTGAGTCTGGTAAATCAGGCTCTTTTAAGCGCGCTAAGCGCTCAATCATACTTGGGCCATTAATCAGTGAATAACCGAATAACCCCAACATGCTCAGGTTTATCACCACCGGATAGAACAGTAACCAGTCGTTACGTTGAGTAATGAAACTGGCCGCCGTTAACCCTATGCCCACCACTATTGGCAGTGTCATGGATTTTACTTGCTGCTTTGTGACCACAAACCTAATCAATAATAACAAACATAGCAGCAAAGCGATGGTGCCTGGTGGTAAATACTGCAAGCCAAAATATACCGCTATAGGGTAAGCAATAATCACTAAGGTCGTAATAATCTGCAGAGTTAACCGCATTAGCTTTTAATTAAGCCTTCAATAGCATTAACGACATCGCTCACTGAACGTACGGTTTTAAATGCTTCTGGCTGAATTTTTTTACCCGTCAGCTGTTGCAATTTAATCACCAAATCTACCGCATCAATACTGTCTAAATCTAGATCTTCATACAAAGAAGCTTCTAGAGTGATATCTGTCGCTTCTATTTCAAACTCTTCAACTAAAATACCACTAAGCATCTCAAGGATTTGTTCACGATTTTGCATGCTGGCTCCTAAACACGTTGAGATTCAATAAAGCTAGCTAAGCTAGCAACACTGAAAAAGTGTGCTTTAGTCGCATCAGAATTGGCTTCAATTTTGACATCAAACTCTTTCTTTATCGCCAAGCCTAATTCAAGCGCATCGATTGAATCTAAACCCAGACCATCGCCAAATAAGGCCGCATCAGTTTCGATATCATCGACTGTAACATCTTCTAGATCTAAGCAATCAATGATCAGTTGTTTAATTTGATTGTGTAAGTTCATTATTTGTCTTTCTTATAAGTATGGCTATCAATATGATTTGATAGGCTGTTTAAGTGTATCAAGATAGTGCTGCTGCAAATCGCGCGTCAGCTGTCGAGCCATTTTGGCTTCATTACCTTGTTGAGCATCATACAATAGGTATGACATGCTTGTGCCAATTTCTACTGACATATTTATGGTTTGCCGTGGAATTTGGTACCAAGGTTGTTGTTTGGTTAATCCGGCAACATCGGTACGCAATACTACAGGTAAAATATCAGTTTGGGTGCGTAGTGCTATATTGGCGGCACCACGAGCAAAAGAATTAACGACATTACCCGTTAATGTTCTGGTACCCTCGGGGAAAATAATTAAATTAGTATCGGTATGCAATACTTGTCGACAGTCATGTAGTAACCAATCGGCGCCACGATTAGGGATATAACCTGCGCTGGCAAGCACACCGCGAATAAACGGGTTACGCCATAAGCCTTGTTTTACAATACAACCCGCATTAGGCATAAGGCTAATTAATACCACAACATCCACCAGCGTTGGGTGATTGGCGATGATAATTTGTCCCTTCGTTTGCTGTAGTGCTTCAATATTCTTGGTGCTGACAGCAATAACTCCAGCAAAACTAAGCATGGCGACAAAAGCTCTAAACATCCTGCTTACTGCTTTTTGTACCCGTGCTACTCGTACCGTTTTTTTACCGGGCCAAAATCGTAATATTGGTAAAATAGTCAATGAACTTAACAGACCACCTAAACCAAAAGCAATATAACAAAGCACACCACCAATCCAGCGGGGAATATAACGTAATCCGCTGAGTTTTGGGGATATGGCATTTTTTTGCTCAATAGCATCAGCTGGTTGTGCTGTTTGTTGTTGATTAGTCATGATGTTCGAGTGACCAATACCAATGGCACAATTTACCTTGGATATTTGTTTTGTTGGCAATATGGTGGATCAATTCGCTCAAGCTGATGTCATTTTGGCCATTATGGCTTTTTTGATTTTGTTGGTTGTCGAGGTGACTGAGATTGAGTGGATGATCAGATATGCTAAGGGTCGTCTTTTGATGGTTAATTTGTTGGTATTCGGTTTCAGTGGTCTGCTTGTCTACTTGATCGCTGACGTTATTGAGCGGTGCAAGGTATAAACCCAATGCTAGAGGGAGTTCGACTTCGTGAGTAAATTCACTGTATACCGGTGGAACCGGATCGTCACCAAACACAACTAATACCGGTTGTGGTGATTGTGCTAATTGAGCGTAGGCTTCAACAAGTGCTTGAATAAGAGTTTGTTCTCCTGCAGCCACCGATGTTGAAGCTGCAGTATTATTATTTACAATACCAAAAATACCACTGGCCGTATTGTGCACTGACTGACTAAAAGCCGTTGGCGATAAAGCTTGTTGCTGGGCTATGTCCTTAAGTATTCCTAAGGTTCTAGTGAGTTCACCGTGACGAGATGAAAAAATACTCCGGCAATGGTTATCTGGTTGGCATTGATGTGCGGCAGTGAGCATCATTTTAGTTAAGCGACTAAAACGACGACGTTGCATAGCAGGAATGTGCTTTAATGCTGGTGAGTCAGGCTTAGGCGACAGGTTGCTATTAGGCTGCTGCCATTGCTGCCAACTTTCAGCTGTTTGAAAGTCAGGTGACCATGCGCCCCATGATAAAAGATCAAATACTAAATGCACTACATTCCCTCTATAACTGCCTAGCTATCCTTATCTAAGAGTTAACAATCATTATGTTAATGATTAAAATTCGTTAACCTTACTAATTGTACACCTAAGTTAATACTGATAAGAAGTCATGTAGACGAAAAAGGCTTATAGTTGGGGGTTAAATGAACAAAAATGGTTTTTAAATAAAAAGCGCGACGATAATCGTCGCGCTGATAGCTGGTAGTTAAATAAAATAACAATGTTGTTTGCTATACAAGCTTATTTATTTGGAAAGCTTTTTTGTAACTTCTTTACCGCTGCTTTGATCTTACGAGTGTTTTCTGGTCCCATACGAATCAACAGTTTTTGCGCATTGGGTAATGCTTCAAGGTTAGGGTTAACATATTTATAGTTAACACTGATAGATGATAGCTCAATAGGATCTTCAATTATGGGTGCGTTAATAATCATGCTAAAAGCCTGTTGCATGCGCTTATCAAAATCAACATCATTGTAACCAAGTTCAGTAAATGCTTCGGAAAATAACGGTTTTAATTCAGTGTAAGTCGATAATAAATCTTTTTCGCTTAAGTCTGCGATAAAATTCGCATACACGTCATATCGATGATAACCATCTGGATTAAGATAAGTTTTGTTGGTTATTTCACTCACGGAGAATTGAGTATCAGGGCCTTTTAACGGGCTAGCTTTACGCACTAAATCGCCTTGGGCTAAGTTGTCGACGAATACGACAAATTGGCGTGCGATGTCTTTTTTCAAAATCATCGGTGCGATTTTCATACCATTGGCAATTGCTAAGGTTTTTGCTTCAACAAAATCATCAGAATCACTTAAGGCCGGTAGTGGTTCAACCATGGCAGTCGTTTCTGGCTCTCCAATAGGAACTACATCATCAGTAGTAGCAATATTTTGAGGTTCTTCAATAGGTGTTTGTTCTATTGGTGTCTCTGGCACTGATTCTGGTAGTTCAACGGGAGTGATAACGAGTGGTTCAAATTCTTCAGTGTCATCACTGGTAAAATAAAAATAACTGCTTGCACCTAATAGCGCAATAACCGCAATAGCGATTAACAGCATGTTAGACCCTGGCTTTTCAGAGGCTTGTGGGGTAATTCGGTCTTCTTCATTAACTTGCATTTCAATTCCTTGGTGTTATTGCTAATCGATATAAATATCTAGGTGGAGTCGAAAAATTCTGCATGATACCAATCACAACAGTTATCTGAACAGTTCTGAGTATCACAAGCTTTTCAATTCAAGGCGTATTAATGTAGGAATGGTTGTTCCCTTTTAAGTTAATGCAACGCAGTACTTGAATGCTTGAAACGCTTCAGAAGAACGGGTTTCAAATTACTTGACTCTGCGTTGAAGCCTTTAAACGTAAAATGGCTATGCTTTCAAACCTTCGCTTTGATTACCGTAATTTTAATTTCCGCAGCATGATCAGATAACGAATACGATTGGTATACCATTTTGCAATATTCAGCAGACTTGTCTAGTGATAACTGCTGATAATGAATAATATATTATAAACAGTATTATGCTTGGACATATTGTTGTCTATCACCTATCCAGCGTTGAATGATAGCATCTACGTTTTGAGGCACTTGCTGGTTAACGTGGGATGCCAATTTTTGTGTTGGTGCAATTAAATGTTGATCACGTATAAGATCTGCAATTTTAAGATCAGCCAAACCGGTTTGTTTGGTGCCCAGAACTTCACCTGGCCCTCTTATTTCTAAGTCTTTTTGTGCAATAACAAAACCATCGTTACTGTTTCGCAACACCCCTAAACGTTTAGTGGCGGTTTGTGACAATGGCGCTTTGTAAAGCAATACACAATGGCTGGCCACAGCTCCGCGGCCGACTCGACCTCTTAACTGATGTAATTGAGCAAGGCCTAATCGTTCAGGGTTTTCAATAATCATTAAACTGGCGTTAGGCACATCAACGCCCACTTCTATGACGGTTGTGGCAACCAATAAGTTCAATTCACCTGATTTAAATTGCGCCATAATCGCCTGTTTTTCAGCGCTTTTCATTCGGCCATGAATCAAGCCTATTTTTAGTTCTGGTAGTGCAATAGTGAGTTCAGCTGCTGTATCTTCTGCAGCTTGGCATTCAAGAACCTCAGATTCTTCAATTAACGTACATACCCAATAAGCTTGACGGTTATCATGCAGTGCAGCTTGTTTCACTCGTTCAATCACTTGTTCACGACGGCTATCAGCAATAGCAACGGTTGTGACCGGTGTACGTCCTGGAGGAAGCTCGTCAATAATTGAAGTGTCTAAATCTGCATAAGCTGTCATGGCTAAAGTTCGTGGAATGGGTGTGGCAGTCATAATTAACTGGTGTGGATGAAAGCCTTGGTTAACGCCTTTTTCTCGTAACCCTAAGCGTTGATGAACACCAAAACGATGTTGCTCATCAATAATAATTAACGCCAGCTTATTAAATACCACTGCCTGTTGAAAAATCGCATGAGTACCGATGACCATTTGAGCAGCGCCAGAAGCGATATCTTCGAGTGATTGAACTCGCGCTTTGCCTTTAAGTTTACCTGCCAACCAGCCGACTTTTAGCCCAAGTGGTTCAAACCAAGCTGCAAAGTTAGCAGCATGTTGTTCAGCCAATAATTCAGTCGGTGCCATCATGGCCACTTGGTATCCGTTTTCAATTGCTTGTAACGCAGCAAGTGCCGCCACCAAAGTTTTCCCAGAACCTACATCACCTTGAACTAAACGCATCATGGGCGTTGGATGCTGAATATCTTGGCTGATTTCGGCTACAACTCGTTGTTGTGCTCCTGTTGGCTTAAAAGGCAGTTGTGCTAAAAATGGGGTTAACAATTGCCCTGTAGCAGGCATTGAAACTGCGGCATCTTGATTACTGCGCTGGCGTAGTTGCAACATGCTCAGATTATGAGCCAGCAATTCTTCTTGGATTAATCTTTGCTGTGCTGGATGCTGACCTTGTTCTAATTCAAAGGGTGACACCGAACTATGGGGACGGTGCAAAATATGCAGCGCATCATGCAGGCTAATATTGTTTGGTTGTAATGCACTGGGCAGTAACTCGGGTAATCCACCTTGGTCTAACATCGCCAAGGCTTGCGCTGTCAATTTTATCCAACTGGCTTGTTTTACCCCTTCAGTTGTCGGATAAATGGGGGTTAATGTGTCGCTTAATGTAATTGATTCACCAGGATGAATAATTTGATATTCCGGATGAACAATTTCTTTATGATGATTGCCACGGCGTATTTCACCGTACGCCCGAATGCTGGCGCCATTTTCCATGGCGTTACGTTGTGCCATAGAGAAATTAAAAAATCGCAGGCTCATCATTCCGCTGTGATCGCGGACATTGCACACTAACATGCGCCGCCGCCCCAGCATGATTTGAGTCGACTGAATTTCTGCTTCGATAGTGCCATAACTGCCAGGAGGTAGTGCGGCAATAGGATGTATTTGTGTACGGTCTTCATAACGCAGCGGTAAATGAAACAGTACATCTTGTACGGTTTTAATACCTAACTTAGCCAGTTTTTCCGCAACCTTTTTAGCAACGCCTTTAAGGTCGGTGATCGGAACAAGATCCAGTCGTAGCAAATTGTGTTCACCCAAATAGATTATCAAAGATGTAAAAATCATAGTGATTTCAAGCTATCAATCTCAAATCACTGTAATTATATACAGATGTTTAAGGTATCTTAGCAGACTTTGAATACAAGGCAATATTCAGCAATCAATTACAACCAACCCTTTTGTTTAGCGATTCTGGCCGCATCGATTCGGTTGCTGGCATTGAGTTTGTTAATTGCTTCTGATAAATAGTTTCGCACCGTGCCTTCAGCAATAAATAGTTGGTTGGCAATGTCTGCCGTAGATAAACCTTCACTGGCCAGTCGCAATGCCCGTCGCTCTTTGTCATTGAGTGGATCAATTTCACCAATGGCATTAAAGGCCAGCTCAGGATCGATAATCCGTTTGCCCGCCATCACTAACTTTATGGCGTTGATGAGGTCATCTGAAGGCGCATCTTTTAATAAAAAACCACCGACACCGTATTCTAATGCTCGTTTGATATAGCCAGCTCGACCGAAGGTGGTGAGAATAATCACTTTAGTCGAACTGGCTTGTTGTTGCAGCCATTGGCTTAGTTCTAATCCTGATTTTCCAGGCATTTCGATGTCGGTTAAGAGTAAATCAAAATGCTGTGATTTCAGCATTGTCATGGCTTTATCACCATCTTCTACTTCGGTGATGCTAATGCCATTTAAGTCATCGGCTGCCAATGTTAATAATGCAGCTAATGCTCCGCGCACCATGGCTTGATCTTCTGCTAATAAAATTTTCATGTTGACTCAATTAATGGCAAAGTGATGCTGACGACAAACTGTGGACTTAATTGAAACTGCACATCGCCATTCAATAGTGCAGCGCGCTCTTTTATCCCTTTTAGTCCGTTACCTTCTGTTAGGACTTTTACAGCTCGATTCTCCATGTATTGAAGCAACACCTTGTCTGTTGTTGTTTGGGTTAAAATAGTGCAATGGTCAGCTTGGCTATGTTTAATGGTGTTGTTTACTAACTCAGTTAACATCAGGCACAGTTGTGATTCTGTTAATTCATTAAGCTTAGGCCATTGACCCTCTATCGTGACTGCGATGGATTTATCACGCAAAGTTTGCGTTAGCGTTTTTAACGTTTGGCTTAATCTTTGGTGTTTATAATCGCTGACTGTTTGACGGATTTGACTCAAGCAGTCGCGTGTTATTTGACTAACTTGGCTAATTTGTTGCTGTGCTTGTTCGGTTTTACCCGCACTAATGAGTTTGTCTGCCAGTTCGGCTTTTAATGCTATCGAGGCTAAATGATGTCCCATCACATCATGAAGATCACGGGCGATACGTTCGCGTTCAAGGGCCGTAGCAAGGTGGGTTACTTCATCTTTAGACTGTTGCTGCTGACGCTTTATTTGTTGGCGTTTTTGTTCAATAACCCCAAATACGCCAACACCTAAACAGATCCCCATGCCGTAAAATGTAAAAAAGTAACCAGGGTAACCGACCCAAAGATCAATGGCTAGAAGTAGAAGGCTAATGCCTATAAAGCTCAATATAGCGGTTCGAAGCGAGTAAAAAAAGCCAATAAAGAAACAACAAAAGCTGAATAATGAAATTGCGCCGCTGGTTAAAAATCCAGAGATAATAGCGATAAATAACATGAACAGAATAGGCTTAAATGCTTGTTCTGTTGAGTTGTTATATGCCCAAAAATAGCCAATGATAAACGGGATCAGTAACAAGATCGCCAAGGCTATTGTTAACCATTGGTCACCCATGAAATATAGTGGAATAAAGTAAAAGCCTAAGTTTATGAGGTAAACCCAAGCGGTTTTTTGCTCATAACTTTTTTCATTATTAGATGATAAACAAATTGTCATTGTGCCTCCCAGCGCAGTTAATCATAGAGTAACTGCGCGTTAACTCAAGAAAAAAGCAATCGGCATTATTGTTTTACAGCCTGTTGGTTTAATAGAAAATTTGCCCAACCGTATTGCGGGTCAATATCCAATGCTGCTTGCCAGTCTTGCATTGCACCGCTTAAGTCACCTTGTTCTTGTTTAGCTAAACCTCTCCATGTGTAAGCTTCAGCGTGTCCCCAGCAAATAGTGTCACAGGGTAGGTCATACTGAGTAATAGCCTGGCTTGCCAATGTTTGCGCTTTATCCAATCCGCCACCAAATGTACTTGGGGTATAAAATGCATTAATGGCTTTAACAAGATTGACACGAGGGTTGTTGGGCTCAAGCTCACTGGCTTGTTGTAATAGCTGAGCTGTTTTCATGCCATATTCCGCCCCCTTAGTATTATCGAAGGCGATCTGCATACCATATACTGCCGCTAACAAAGCTTGCGAGTCAGCTGAAGTGTGTTGGTTCAACATGGTTTCGAGAGTTTGCTGAGCATTGTTTAATGAATCTGCAGCAAGTTGACGTTGTCCGATGATGTTGGCTGTGATGGCTAGACGATAATCAGCATAGGCTTTTTCATAATCGTTGCTGTTTTCGCTATATTGGCTTAGTTCGGTAATGTTCATGGTGTTAGCCGCAGCATCAATGTCGCTGATATCTGCAAAGCTACTATGGCTGACTAAGGTTAAGCTGGTGATCAATAGTAAGGTCTTCATGGCTATCTCCGGGTAAGTTAGCCCAACAAGTTGTTGGGATAGGCTTAGTATGGAGAAACACATGATTAATTATCAGACACAAAGGTCATCAAAATAGGGTGACAAATGTCATGTACTTTGTGAATAAGACCGCATTTACATTCGGTCTTATTTATCAACAATGGGTAGTGTGATGAATAGATTAAACCACTTGCATCACTAAGTAGCTGGTATATCCAAGGTAACCTGCGAGTAACACAGCACCTTCACGACGACCAATTCGAAATCCACTCCACGCGAATGGAAGCACCATAATGGCAAAGATAATCATGGCAATAAAATCAATTTCATTAAAACCTTCAGCTGAGACTGGATGAATTAGCGCTGTAGCGCCCAAAATACCCAGGACATTGAAAATATTGGAACCCACGACGTTACCAATTGCAATGTCACTTTGACCTTTAAGTGCAGCCATTACCGAGGTCACAAGCTCAGGCATGCTGGTCCCTATCGCGACAATCGTTAAGCCGATAATCACTTCGCTGATACCAAATTGTTTAGCTAAATCAACAGCACCATTAACAAACAAAATTCCCCCTCCTACTAGCATGGTGATACCGACGGCAATGAGGGCAATTGAAAGTAGCGGATTTTGTGGTTTTGTGTCGATGTCTACTTCTTCTGGATTATTTTTAGAACTAATATAACTAAATACAAGATAGCCAATAAGTAAGCTAAATAATATTGCTCCATCAATAAAGCTGACATCGCCATCAAGCAATAAAAACCATACAAAAATTGAAGCGGAAATCATGATTGGAATATCACGTTTGACCATTTGAGAATGCACTGTGATAGGGCGTATTAGTGCAGTGACCGCTAAAATCAATCCAATGTTAACAATGTTTGAACCTACAACGTTACCTAAAGCAATGCCTGGATTACCCGCAAGTGCAGATTTTACACTGACAGCCAATTCGGGGGCACTGGTACCAAATGCGACAATGGTTAAGCCTATTATAAGTGGTGCAATACCTAAGCGAAGCGCAATTGCACTTGCCCCGCGGACTAAAGCTTCTGCGCCAAAGGTTAAAATAATAAAACCACCAATGATGGATAACGCAATTAACATGACCGTATCTGCCTTGTGATGTATACCGCACTCAAGCAGCGCGGTTTTTAAATTTCGCGTATATTGACAGAATATGTCAAAAAAATACACGCAATTAGCGTGTATTTTTTTGAACGTAAAACCAAATAAAAATAGCTTGTTATAATTCGTCTTCCCAACGCACTTTGGCACCGCGAATACCGTCTACTTTAGCGCTAAAGGCTTTTTCAAGCACGTGACGTTTAATTTTTAAGGTTGGGGTTAACACATCATTCTCAATGGTCCATTCGTCGTTGACAACGATAATGGCATCAACATGTTCGTGCGATTCTAAATGTGGATTAACACCATCCAGAGTTTCCTTTAATGATGTTCTGACTTCTTCGCGAGGTTGTAGTTTTGAACCTTCTGAAAGCTGTACCAAAGCCACTGGGTGCGGTAAACCTGACCCAATAACACAAATTAAATCAACATGCGAATCTTGAGCCAGTTTACGTTCAATCGGTACTGGTGCAACATACTTACCTTTTGAGGTTTTAAAGTTGTCTTTAACGCGACCGGTAATATCGATATAACCGTCTTCGTCGATTTCACACAAATCACCCGTGTGGAAAAAACCATCTTCAGTAAAGGCTGCAGCGGTGGCTTCATCTTGTAAGTAATAACCACTCATTAAGCCAGGACTTTTAACCAACAACTCACCTTCTTCAGTTTGGCGCACTAAACAGCCTTCAACGGGACGACCAACAGTACCAATTTTCTTGGCATTGAATGGATAGTTGATAATTGAGTAAGCACTGTTTTCGGTCATACCCCATGCTTCACAAATATCAATGCCAATGTTGTTATACCATTGAATCAAAGATGGTGGGATTGGAGCCGAGCCTGAGCCGTTTAAGCGTGATTGATCGAGTCCTAAACCGCTCTTAATTTTACGTTTAACAATACTGCTAATGATAGGTAACTTGAGTAAGGTTTTGAGTTTTTTCTCGCCAATTTTGTTGATAATGTTTAATTGGAATACAGTCCATAAACGCGGGACCGAGAAAAATACCGTTGGGCGACAGCGTTGAATGTCATCAACAAATGAGTCGAGGCCTTCAACAAAAGAAATAGTTGCACCGGAATAAAATGACGAACCTTCAATCGCAACGCGTTCAGTAATATGTGCTAGTGGTAAATAGGATAAAAGTCGGTCAGTGGTATTAACTTGTAAGTCACGAATCACTGCTTCACACGCCCAACCATAACTGGTAAAGGTTTGTATTGCGCCTTTAGGTTTACCGGTTGAACCTGAAGTATATATGAGGGTCATGACCTGATCGGCTGTTGGTAGAGGTTCATCAACAAGCGGTTGACCAAGTTTTAACAGTTGCTGCCAATGGTATTGCGCAGGCATGGTGTCATAAGGCATGGCCAAACGAAGAATATCACCGCCAACAGCGGCTTCTTGTTCTGCCCAATGATCGAGTTTACCGGTAAAAATAGCTTTAACACCGCTGTGTTCAACAACATAGCGAATGGTTTCAGCATTAGCTGTTGGGTAAATAGGTACACTAATGTAGCCACCGTACATTAACGCTAAATCGACAATAAACCACTCGGCGCAGTTTTTAGATAGTACGGCAATTTTGTCTCCGCGCTCAAGACCTAAATGGCGTAGCGAACCTGCAATTTGGTGCATTTTTTGTTGAACTTCACGCCATGTGAAATCCACATATTTACCATCAATCGGTTGGCGAAGGTAAACTTTGTCACCTTGTGTATCAACCCAATGAGACAACATCTCAACAGGAGTTTTAATTAAGTTTTCCATCGAAGCTTCCATGTTCATTATTGTTATTGTGGGTATTTATAAACTTATTATGGCCATTTTTGTGCGCTGGCGCAAACAATTGCACAATATGTGTGCAAGGTAACACTGTAACCAAGTTAGCAGAATGGGTTGAATAAACAATAGGTATTGAGTAAATACTCTACAAAAGGCAGTTTGCTGATAATAAAAAAGGCGCCCTAGGCGCCTTTGACATATTGAAGTGTCACTGTTAGATTTCCATTATTCCGTCCATTTCAACCAATGACCCTTTTGGTAACTCTTTGACGCCAATAGCTGCACGAGCAGGGTAAGGTTGCTGGAAATAACGACTCATAATTTCGTTCACGGTCGCAAAATGGGATAGATCGGTTAGGAATATATTCAACTTAACGATATCACTCATGTTTCCGCCAGCGGCTTCACATACAGCCGTTAAATTTTCGAACACTTGTACGACTTGTTCAGAAAAATCATCGCTCACCATAGTCATTGTTTTTGGATCAAGTGGAATTTGACCTGAAAGATAAACCGTACTGCCAACCTTAACAGCTTGAGAATAAGTCCCAATTGCTTGTGGGGCTTTGTCTGTTGTGATGATAATTTTTTCAGCCATATTGTGCTCTCTTTATTGTTGTTAGGAATTAGCGGTTACGCGAGGTACGTAATACTTCAGGTAACACACGGATCCGGCGCATAACGTTGGCCAGATGAACACGATCTTTAACTGAAATACGTAAATTAATCAAATACACTCGGCCATCACGTTCTTCGGTGCTGAGATTGTGAATATTTGATCCCGCAGAAGCAATAATTGAGGTGATTTTAGCTAGCGCACCTTGATGGTTAACAATTTCAACGCGTAAGTTTGCTTGATATTCTGCGCCTTCTACATTATCCCAATGTACTGAAATGTATTTATCCGGCTCACCTTGATAACCGCGAATATTGGCACAATTTTCCATGTGCAGCACTAAGCCTTTGCCTGGACTCACATGGGCTATGACTGCATCACCTGGGATAGGGCGACAACAATTAGCATAAGTAACCAACATTCCTTCTGCGCCACGAATAGCCATTTGCGACGTTTCATTATTTTGATCTTGAGCGTCTAACTGCTGACCTAATAAACGTTGGGCAATCACGATACTCATGGCGTTACCTAAACCAATGTCAGCGAGTAAAGAGTCTAAAGAACTATGTTTGGTTTCTTTGATGACTTTTTCAAGTAATTCGACAGGTATCGTTTCTAGCTTAGTATCACCTAATGCATGATTAAGTAGTCGTCTGCCGAGTGCAATTGCATTATCACCTTTTAAACTCTTCAGGACCTGACGAATTTTACCGCGGGCTTTACCTGTTACAACAAAGTTGAGCCATGCGGCATTAGGTCGAGCACCTTTAGCCGTAATAATTTCAATAGTTTGCCCAGAAATTAGCGGCTGACTCAAAGGATAAGCCTGGCGGTTAACTTTAGCTCCCACACAGGTATTACCAACATCAGTATGCACTTCGTAGGCAAAGTCCACCGCTGTAGCATTAACAGGTAATTCTAAAATGCGCCCTTCAGGGGTAAACACATAAATTTCTTCAGGGAACAGTTCTGTTTTAACGTTTTCAACAAATTCAAATGAGCTGCTTGCACTCTGCTGCAATTCAAGCAAGCTTTGCATCCATTTGTTAGCCCGAACTTGGGTGGTATTTTGCTGAGGTGCATCGGCATTGTTTTTATACATCCAGTGTGCAGCAACACCTTTATCCGCCATTTGGTCCATTTCTTCGGTGCGAATTTGCACTTCAACAGGAACAGCATGAGGGCCAAATAATGAGGTGTGTAGCGATTGATAACCGTTGGCCTTGGGAATGGCTATGTAATCTTTAAAACGGCCCGGACGTGGTTTATATAAACCGTGCATTGCACCTAAGACGCGATAACAAGTATCGATAGAGTCTACTATTACGCGAAACGCATAGATGTCCATGACCTCTTGAAATTGCAATTCTTTACTGCGCATTTTTCGATAAATCGAATAGAGATTTTTTTCTCGACCTTTCACTGTCGCGGGCACACCTACATCTTCTAGGCGAGATTCGATAGCGACTTCGATACTATTAATTAATTCTTTACGATTACCACGAGCAGCTTTGACAACGTCACGTATTACTCGATGTCGCATAGGGTAATAAGCTTGAAAACCTAAGTCTTCAAGTTCGATTTTGATATTATGAATACCTAATCGGTTGGCAATTGGGGCGTAGATTTCTAAGGTTTCGCGAGCAATGCGGCGACGTTTATCAGGGCGAAGGGCGCCTAATGTGCGCATATTATGGGTTCGGTCAGCCAATTTAATGAGAATAACTCGAATATCTTGAGTCATCGCCATCATCATTTTGCGGAAGTTTTCCGCTTGAGCTTCTTTTTTATCGCGAAATTTAATTTTATCTAGCTTTGATACACCTTCTACGAGTTCTGCCACTGTAATACCAAATAACTCAGTGAGTTCTTCTTTGGTAACAGGGGTGTCTTCAATGGTGTCATGGAGCAAGGCAGCCATAAGCGACTCGTGATCGAGACGCATATCTGCCAAGATGCGGCTAACCGCAACTGGATGGGTAATGTAAGGCTCGCCACTTGTGCGCATTTGCCCTTCGTGGGCATCACGCGCAACTAAATAGGCCTGCTTGAGTAATTCTACTTGATCCGGCTCTAAATAGCTGGATGCTGACTCTTTTAGACCTTCAAACAGATACAAGTGGCGCTACTCCTTATAAAACGTGGCCTTCTGCAATGGCGGCGACAGCGGCAATTTCTGCTGCTTCACGTTCACGAACAGTTTGGCGCTCATCAGCATCTAAAGTATTTGAGGTGACTAAACCTAATTCGATTTCACGCAAAGCGATAACCGTTGGTTTATCATTCATCTCATCAACCATAGGTTCTTTACCTTGCACGGCGATTTGGCGTGCACGACGCGCTGCAACCAGGATCATATCAAAACGGTTGCCGATTTTATTTACGGCGTCTTCTACAGTTACGCGAGCCATGTGTTGAAACTCCAGTGTTATCTATGGGAAAAAATGACGCAAAATTGTACACTATGACAATTAATCTGCCAAGAGATCATTAAGCATATCATTTTGAGCATACTGCTGACTAGCACAGGTTAAGCGTTGACTACGAATAATTGCCTTTAGGTCAGCTAATGCGCTATCAAAATCATCATTTACAATCACAAAATCATATTGAGTGTAATGAGACATTTCAGAAACGGCTTGTGCCATACGTGCATCGATGACTTCTTTGCTGTCTTGGCCTCGGCCAGTTAAGCGACGCTCAAGTTCGGCTTTAGATGGGGGTAAAATAAACACCCCAACGGTATTAGGCATCAATATTTTTACTTGCTCGCCACCTTGCCAATCAATATCAAGAAATACATCAATACCTTTATTTAAGGTTTGTTCAATGACACTTTTGGATGTGCCATAAAAATTACCAAAGACTTCGGCCCATTCAATAAAAGCGCTTTGATTAATTAATGCTTTAAATTGCTCAACAGTAACGAAATGATAATGTTGACCATCGACTTCGCCGGGGCGAGGTTTACGGGTCGTATGCGACACAGAAACCTGTTTATCGCTGGGTTTATCTTTTAAAAGTGCTGATATAAGTGACGATTTACCTGCGCCACTAGGAGCTGACACTATAAAAAGATTTCCACGAGTGCTCATAAATAGGGAGTCTCATCCAATTATTCATTAAGAAAGCTTAATATTATACTCGCTAACAGTAAGGTTATGCTAGCGCAATCATAGAGATTGCTGATGTATATTATGGTGATAGGATTAATTAAAGTGAGTCAATGATTGGCATAAGCAACTTGCAAGAGAGTCAGTAAAAAAGTAACGAAAAAACTAGGTCGGCTCTGGCTTTATAGGATTAATTCTGTAGGCTTTGCGCTATTAGCAGTGACTGATGATTATGGTGTTAACAACAATTCAATAATTGCCAATATAACGGAGTAGAATTATCAACGAATTGTGTTTTCTAGCGAGTTATTTTTGATATTTTTGTAAATAAATAGGAATGATTGATGTCTTTAAAAACCGTACTGTGCAGAGAAGGCCGTGACACAGGTTTAAGGTTAATGGCAATTTTATTAGCAGCATTTTTGCTATTAACGGTCACTGCGATCGTATTTTCGGCGAGTGTAATTAATTGGATTGTGATGTTGGCGGTCATGCCTATTGTTGGTTTATCTGCTATTCGTCGTTTAAATGACGCCAACAAACCGATTAAGTTGGCGATGATCTGTGTTGTTCCAGTATTGATTTTTGGCATATTGATTTACTTTATGATGCCTGTAGGGATATTAGCTGGGGTGTTTTTATTTGGCCTTGCTTGTGGTGGGTACTTTGCATTTTTACCTGCTAAAAATTCGATTAGGTATGTGCAAGGGTATAATGGACCAAGCATAGTACAATCATCCATTTTCGGTTCGGTACACCAGCGTCAAGAACCCGTAATGAAAGGTCAAATCCCCCCTGTTAATTCTGAGTCGGAACATTCATTTACGTCACCAGTATTGAGTGATAATGAAGCCGTCTTAACTGACTCGGCTGTGCCACATTCTGCAGAGGTTGATAAGCATCAATTCAAAGATGATTTACAGCAACCAACAATAATAGATCAAGATGATGTGCATATAGCTCATTCAGCTGATTCGGCCGTTGAGAGTGACCAATCTGCATCATTCACAACATCATCAAGTCGTAGTCATCAACCTCTGTATGTCGACCAAAATGCGTTACAGTCAGGGTCAATTACTGAGCTTACAAAGACTTGGCTTAATATGGCCAAATTACATCGATTAAAACTGATACTTATCGGTAAAATTGCCGTTGCTATTTTGGCTGTTTGTCTTGTTGTTTATTTAGTTTTCGCTTTAGTCAGTGCTTTTTCTGACAATGAAGCGCAACAAAGTCAACCGACTGAAGATACAATTAATGAGCAGCAAACTAGCTTACGACAAACCATTAAATTGCCAGATGGATTTTGGTTAGCATTAGACAATAATATCCTTATTGTTAGGTGGTTAGGTGATAGTGGTGATGCACATAAGCTGTGGGATTTAGCTACCGCAAAAGGTGATAAAACCTGTAGTCATCTTGAGTTTAATGACGGTAGTAGTTATCGGCCTATAACGGTTGATTTATTACAGGATAGTGCTACTGAAGCCCGATTTACTCCGCTAGATAAAAATGCCATTGTGAATAATGTCGCGCTTAGAGGCAGTTTTAAGTTGTGTGGTTATGAGTTTAGTCTTAAAGGCAGTCAGGCGACGTTAATGCAAAACCCTCAATTTGAAATGATACTAAGCCAATAATCATCTTGTAGATAACCAATAAATAATTTTTTGGGGTTATCTTTATTTTGATAAACAGGATATTGGAGTTCTTGATTGATTAATTTTATCCGCGAAAATGTACTGCCTCAATTTGGTTTTAGTCACAATTTCAGTACCGTTAGTTCATTGGGCAATGGCCATATTAATCAAACCTTTTTGGTGAGTGATAAATCAAAATCGTTGGTGTTACAGCGCATTAATACCCAAATATTTACAGAACCTAAGGTGGTCATACAAAATGCTGCCACCATAAGCCAACATTTACTGACTAAGCGCCAACAGCAGCATTATCCACTACAAGTAGTTAGCCCAATAGCCACAGTAGCTGGTGAACTTTATTTGGATTTTGCTGAACATGGCTTTTGGCGGGCAATAGATTATTTGCCCCACTGTGACACAATTGAAGTGGTTAATACTCCCGAGCAGGCTATGCTGGCGGCTGAGGCTTTTGGGCGCTTTGCGGCGGCGTTGAGTGATTTATCCTCCAATGATGTTATCGATGTTATTCCCAATTTTTTAAATTTACCTCAACGAATGGCTCAATTACATGATGCAAAGGCCGCTGATGCTCACAATCGACTAATCCATTGTAAAAAATGGGTAGACTTATGTTTAGCGCAAACAGAACTATTGGCCACATTGGTACAGTACGAAACCGATTTGCCTATGCGAATATGCCATAATGATACTAAAATCAATAATATGCTTTTTGATAAACGAGATGGATCAAGTCTGGCCATTATCGATTTAGATACCTGTATGAAAGGCTATTTGATGTATGACTTTGGTGATATGGTTCGCGCCTTTTGCTCTCCCGAGGCTGAAGATTCAACCAACTTGGCCAATGTGCACGCACGATCGGAGATAATTGTCGCGGCTGCTAACGCGTACATTCAGTCTCTTAAAGATATTATTACCCCACTCGAAAAACGCAGTTTATGGCTAGGCACTAAAGTGATGCCATTAATGCTGGGAGTACGATTTTTAACTGATTATGTAAATGGTGATATTTATTTTGGCATAAAGCATCCAAATCATAATTTGGATCGCGGCATTAATCAGTTAACAATTTATCAAAGTCTGTTGCAGCAAGAAAACCAATTAATGCCATTATTCGACTTATAGTCGTCATCACAACATCTATTATTTTAACCAATAAGGCCTTAGTTGATGTCACATATACTCAATAAATATCAATGGATTTTATTTGATGCAGATGAAACCTTATTTCATTTCGATGCCTTTGCTGGATTGAAATTAATGTTTTCGCGCTTTGAGGTCGATTTTAATATAGAAGATTTTGCTGCCTATCAGCAGGTCAATAAACCATTATGGGTTGAATATCAAAATGGATTAATTAGTGCTAGCCATCTGCAGCATACTCGTTTTCATCATTGGGCAAGTAAATTGTTAGTCACACCACAACATTTAAATAGCCAATTTCTAATGGCAATGGCCGATATTTGTCAGCCACTACCTGGGGCTAGAACCCTTATTGATTCATTAAATGGCAAGGTTAATCTAGGTATCATTACTAATGGTTTTACCGAATTACAGAGTATCCGTTTGAGCCGCACAGGTTTTCAAGATGCCTTTAATCCGGTCGTTATTTCAGAGCAACTTGGTAAAGCAAAACCTGATGTCGCTATTTTTAATCATGCGTTTAGTTTAATGGGCAATCCCGAAAAACAGCAGGTGTTGATGGTCGGTGATAACTTACATTCTGACATTCTAGGTGGTATTAATGCCGGTATCGACACTTGTTGGCTAAATCATCATGACGAGCCGTTGAGTGATGATATCTCCCCAAGTTATCAGGTGCGTAATCTTACTGAACTACATCAGCTATTGATGCCGAAATAATCCGCAGTGACAACAGAAATAAAAAAGCCATTCAAGTGAATGGCTTTTTTATTACGTAAAAGGTTATCCCACTTACTGAAATAAATCTTCAGCTGGATTATCAATAAAGATATCACCATTTTGTTGAGTTTCGGTAACGTATTCTTTAGGTTCAGTACCCTCTACAAAGTATTCAAACTGAGTAGTGTAGTCTGTTTTACGTGTTAATTTACCCGTAGCTAAATCAATACGTGCTGACACAATCCCTTTAGGGGGAATGACTGAAGCTTCAGGGGTACCAGAAAGGGCTTTGTTCATAAAGTCATTCCAACCAGGTCCTGCTGTTTTTGCTCCGGCTTCTGCACCCGATATTTGATCTGGTTCGCCATTAGCCATCCAACTAGAGCGACCTAGCTGACGACCATGATCATCAAAACCAACCCAGAAAGTTGCCGTAAGTGTTGGGTTAAAACCACTGAACCAAGTATCTCGAGATTCGTTAGTCGTTCCTGTTTTACCCGCAATATCATGACGTTTAATTAATTTAGATGCACGCCAAGCAGTACCATTCCAACCAGTGCCTTTGCTCCAGTCGCCGCCACCCCAAATTACGCTCTTTAGTGCTTCTGTGATTAAAAATGCAGTCTGTTCAGAAATGACTCGTTTAGCAAAATGCGCTTGCGGATTAGTGCAAATATTTTGTTCAACGGTCATTAAATTAACTTCGGTTGTTTCATGTGCATTGTCCGCTGATGGTTTTACCATTTGCGGCGTTAATTCTTCAGCCATTGCCGCGAATGGGTCATCAATAGCAATGGGTTCTTCAGCCTCAGGTTTACTACAGGCAATGGCAGGAATAGTTTGTTCAATCATGTTGTCGTATGAGTCAGTTACACGATCAATAAAATACGGTTCAACGAGATAACCACCATTAGCAAAAGTATTAAATGCTGTAGCAACTTGTAATGGTGTGACCGAAGGAGAACCTAATGCTAACGATTCATTTCGAGGTAAATCACTCGGGTCAAAACCAAATTGCACTAATTTATTGATAGTGTTATCTAAGCCAGTATGACGCATCGCTCTAACTGACATGACGTTAATTGACTGAGCCAAACCTATCCGTAAACGTGTTGGACCGCCGTAAATATCAGGTGAATTTTTAGGACGCCATGCCGTACCTTGGCGAGTGTCAGGTTTATTAATTGGCGCGTTATTAATGAGCGTGGCTAATGTGTAACCATGTTCTAATGCAGCGGCATAAATAAAAGGTTTAATATTAGAACCCAATTGGCGTTTAGCTTGTGTTACTCGGTTAAATTGACTTTGGCTAAAACTGAATCCGCCTACTAAGGTTTCAATTGCGCCGTCGTGGGGTGCAAGCGAAACCGTTGCACTAGACACTTGCGGAATTTGAGATAATTGCCAATGCTTGCCGTTATGACGGATCCACACTTGCTGACCAGCAGTTAAAATATCAGTCGCTAGTTTTGGTGGTAAGCTTTGACGTTTATCGCTGATAAACTTACGAGCCCATTTTAAGCCTTTCCATTCAAGCGTAATCAGTTTGCCTTTTTCATCAATAACTTGTGCTTGTTGATCTTTTACGCTGATGACTGCCGCGGGCATAATGCCTTGTATAGAAGGTGTGCGTTTTAAAATCGCCACAATATCTTCATTATGTATCGGTGTATCAGTCCATAACTCAGCCACTGCACCACGATAACCATGGCGTTGATCATAAGCAAAAACATTATCTCTTAAAGACTCCTGAGCCATTAGTTGTAAGTCTGATGATATCGTAGTGTAGACATTGTAACCGTTGGTATAGGCTGCTTCTTCGCCGTATTTTTGGATCATATAGTCTCGTGCCATTTCTGAGATATATGGAGCATATAAATCAATTTCGGCACCATGATATTTGGCGGTTAAGGGACTATTAATAGCGACTTGGTATTCAGCTTGAGTAATATTGCGTTTCTCAAGCATACGGCTAAGTACCCAATTGCGACGAGATATCGCTCGCTCTGGGTTTCTAATAGGATTCGCTGCAGAAGGAGCTTGTGGTAAACCTGCAATCATTGCCATCTCTGGTAGTGTAAGCTGGCTAAGTTCTTTACCGTAGTAGACTTGAGATGCCGCACCAACACCATAAGCGCGATTTCCTAGGAAAGAACGGTTTAAATAAAGGGTTAAAATTTCTTGTTTGGAAAGAGCTTTTTCAATTTTAAGAGCAAGGAAAATCTCTTTGATCTTACGAATATAAGTTTTTTCATTTGATAAGAAAAAACCTCGTGCAACTTGTTGGGTAATAGTACTCGCGCCCTGACTCTTTTTACCTGTCGTGACCAAAATAAGTGCTGCGCGGATAATACCAATTGGATCGATACCGTTATGTTCAAAAAATCGTGCATCTTCAGTATCGAGAACCGCATTAATTAACTGAACAGGCACATCTTCATATTCTACTGGAATACGACGTTTCTCACCAAACTGAGAAATAAGCTTACCGTCACGGCTGTAAATACGCAGTGGAGTTTGTAATTGGACCGTCTTTAGTGAATTAACATCCGGCAAACTTGGTAACACATAAAAGTAAGCCGCAACGATAGCGCCGACGCCAAGTAGTGATAGGCTAAAAAATGCAATCAATAAACGTTTAAACCACTTCACTCAATCATTCCAGTAAAATTAGAAATAGTGGCGGTAGTATATAAGCGGGAGGCTTTTTCGTGAAGTAAAACATGAAATAACTAAAAAGCATTTGTAAAATGTTTAAACATTTTATCTAAATACTTATAACGAGTTGATTATGTGCTAATCTCTTAGAAAATAAAAATAGAATGATGACGGACTATGCTTTCAAAATTATGGAAGCGTCAAGCACCTCAAATGGTCGGGATTGATATTGGGTCTCATGAAATTAAAGCCATATTGTTGAGCAAGACGGCGGATGGATATAAAATTCAGAATTATGCGGCAGTGCCTGTAAGAAAGGGCGCTGTAGTCGATCATGATATTCGTGACACTGAAGCTGTCCTTGAATCATTAAGGCAGGTTAGGCGCGGCTTACCTAAATCTCTTAAATTCGCAGCGGTCGCTGTTTCCGGTTCTGCCGTTATGACGAAAGTCATTTATATGGATGCTTCGTTAAGTGAAGAAGAGATGGAAGCGCAAATTGAAATTGAAGCTGACAACCTCATTCCTTATTCAATTGATGAAGTAAGTATTGATTTTGAAAGGCTCAGTCCAAACATAACCGACCCAACAAAAGTCGATGTGTTACTCAGTGCCTGCCGTACCGAAAATATCGATTCACGGCTTGATTCATTGGATGCAGTCGAATTAGACGTCAAAGTAGTTGATGTAGAGGCTTATGCATTAGGGCGCTCAGCAGAATTAATTTATGGTCAGTTACCTGAAGATGCCACTCAAAAATCTATCGCCATGGTTGATATTGGTGCCAATATGACTACCTTTTCTGTAGTCGAACACGGTGATACTACCTTCATACGTGAGCAAGCTTTTGGTGGTGAGTTGTTTACTCAATCAATTTCATCCTTTTATGGTATGCCTAATGATGAGGCTGAAAACGCTAAAATAACTGGCCAATTACCTCGCAATTATATGTTTGAAGTATTATCACCATTTCAGATGCAGTTACTACAACAAATTAAACGAACACTACAGATATACTGTACCGCCAGTGGGCGAGAGAAAGTTGATTATATTGTATTATGTGGTGGCACAGCTAAGTTAGAGGGATTGGTTGAGCTACTCAGCAACGAATTGGGTACGCATACGATTATTGCGGATCCTTTCCAAGGTTGTTTACATGCTAGTGATTTAATAAAAAGTCAGCTTCAACCTACTATAAGTAAATATATGGTGGCATGTGGCCTTGCGCTAAGGAGTTATGCTCAATGGCGAATATAAACTTATTACCTTGGCGTGAAGAAGCTAGAGAAAAACAAAAACGCGACTTTATCGGTATTCTCTCGTTAGTGTTTTTAGTCACGTCACTTGTAGTCTATTTATTTTTGGGTTTTTTAGAAGTTGTTACAGACGATCAGCGTCAACGCAATGCCTATTTAGAATCTGAAATTAGCTTGCTCAATACTCAAATAGCAGAAATTAAAAAAATTACCGAGCGTAAAAAAGACATTGAACGTCGTACGGAAATTATTCTTAATCTGCAACAGTCACGTAATTTACCGACTCATGTTTTAGATGAATTAGTTCGAGTAGTACCACCTGGCATTTATCTCTCAAGCATAGAGAAAAAGGGTAGTGTGTTATTAATTGAAGGACGAAGTGAATCAAATAACAATGTCGCTAATATGATGAGAAAAGTTAAAACCTCTGTTTATCTTAATGATCCTAGTATGCAATCTATCGTGACCCAAAACGAAGAGCTAAGGCAATTACAACGGTTTAAATTACGAATTACTATTCGTGATGATTCGCAATTAATGAATGTTGACTCGGGCCAAGGAGAGAGAAAATGAATCTCGACTTAGAGCAATTTAACGATATTGATTTTGACAATATTGGTGGTTGGCCCAAGTTGGTGAAAATTGTTTTCGCCGCTTTTTTGTCTCTGTGTGTTATTGGTGCCAGTTATTATTTATTTATTTCAGATTCGCTCGACCAAATGGAAGCTGAACAGCAAAAAGAAATTCAACTGCGTGAAGATTTTGAAACTAAATATCGTTTAGCGGTAAACCTTAAATTATATCGTGAACAATTAGCAGAAATGGAAATACAATTTGCTGAATTACTTAAAATGCTACCGTCTGAAAATGAAATGCCAGGGTTGTTAGATGATTTAACCTTTGTAGCGACTGATGCAGGTCTCAGAATTAACAGTCTAGATTGGGATAATGAAATCGAACGTGACTTTTATATTGAATTTCCAATAAAAATGTCTGTAGAAGGTAATTACCATCAAATGGGGCATATGGTTAGTGGTGTTGCAAAGTTACCTCGTATTGTGAGTTTGCACGACTTTATTATAAAGCAAAATGATACCGGTGGATTATCCATGGATATTCTTGCTAAAACGTATCGTTTTAAAGAAGGGGCTGAATTAACACCACCGGCTAAGAAGGGGCAGAAATAATGAAATTTTTGCCTTTATTATTATCAATGGTGTTTTTATTAAGTGGTTGTATTGGCGAACGCAGCGATTTAGAGCTATTTGTTACTACTACAAAAGCACAACAGGTAGCGCGTATACCACCATTAAAACAAACGCCGAAGTTTGAACATTTTGCTTATCAAGTTGAATCATTGCGCAGCCCTTTTGTTCCTCCGTCAAGGGAATTAACAGAAGAAGTAATTGATACATCTAAGGATTGTTTGCAACCAGACTTGAAACGTCGTAAAAGTCGGTTAGAAACCTATGCATTAGATAATTTAAGAATGCGTGGAACATTGAGTGAAGGTAGTGATATATGGGCTTTAGTGGAGTCTAGTGATGGCAATGTTTATCGTGTTGGTGTAGGTGAGTATTTAGGGCTTTATCATGGCCGAATTGCAAAAGTAACACCGCAATTTATCGAAATTATCGAAATTATCCCTGATGGTTCAGGTTGTTGGGCAGAAAGATCCAGCAATTTAGAACTATCAGGAAAATAACGTGCGAAGGATGAGGGAATAATGGAGTCTTCTGCCACGATGAAAAAAACAATAACAAAATTAATATTTAGTAGAGCACTTTTTGGTGCAGTATTAATAATGGGTTTAATACCTAGTGCGATAGCTGCTAACCGTCTTATAGATGTCAAATATCATTCAATGGTTGATCATCAATTAGAATTAGAGTTAGTTTTTGAATCATCAATAGCGTCACCATCTGTTGATTTATCGGCTGACCCAGCAGAAATCATATTGAATTTCTCTGACACGATTTCAAATTTAAATAAAAATACCATTCCGATAAATGTTGTTGGTGTAAAAGTGTTAAATGCACAACAACAAGGTAGCGATTTACAAATCATTATTGCAATGAATAAAGTAAAGCCATATCAAGGTAAAATTGTTGGTAATAGCTACCGTTTAACCATAAATGATGATGTATCAGGCCCAGTTGAAGCAAATAACCCATTTGTTAATAGTATTAGCAGTATTGACTTTCGCCGCAATAAAACCGGTGGTGGAGAAATATTATTTAATCTTAGTAATCGTTCAGTCGCGGCGAATGTAGAACAAGTTGGTTCAAAGCTAGAAATACAACTCTACAATACCAATATTGGTAGTGATTTACTTTACGTTATGGATGTACAAGACTTTGCCACACCAGTGAATAGTTTTGAGACATTTAAAGATGACTTAACCGCCCGTATTTTGGTTGATATAGAAGGTAACTATGATTACAACTATCGCCAAGACGGCAACGTATTTAAGGTCAGTGTAGATAAAGTTGAACGAGTTTCTATGGCGAAAGAAGCCAAAAAATATAATGGCCGCTCATTGTCTTTAAACTTCCAAAATATTTCTGTTCGAACTGTTTTGCAGATTATTGCCGATTATAACAACTTCAACCTTGTCACCAGTGATACGGTTGAAGGCGATATTACCTTACGCTTAGATGATGTACCTTGGGATCAAGCTTTAGATCTGATCTTGCAAACTAAAGGTCTTGATAAACGGATTGAAGGCAACATTCTAATGGTGGCACCAAGTGAAGAACTTGCCATCAGAGAAAGCAATGACTTAAAAAATAGACAAGAAGTGAAAGAGTTAGCCCCGCTATATTCTGAATACTTACAAATAAATTATGCCAAAGCAGTCGATATTGCTGAGTTACTTAAAACAACTGATTCAACCCTGCTTTCATCTCGTGGCAGTGTTGCCGTCGATGAGCGTACTAATACCTTGTTAGTAAAAGATACTACTGAGATTTTAGAAAACGTACATCGATTAATTGAAGTGTTAGATATTCCGATTAAACAAGTCTTAATTGAAGCACGTATGGTGACCGTTAAAGACGATGTCAGTGAAGACTTAGGTATTCGTTGGGGTATAACAGACCAACAGGGATCAGACGGGACTTCCGGTACTATTGAAGGTGCTACCAGCATTGCAAATGGTACGATTCCTAGTGTAGATGATCGTCTTAATGTGAATCTACCAGCAGCGGCAAGTTCGGCGACCAGTATCGCTTTTCATGTGGCTAAATTGGCAGATGGTACCATTCTCGATTTAGAGCTAAGCGCTTTAGAACAAGAAAATAAAGGTGAAATTATTGCCAGCCCTCGTATTACCACATCTAATCAGAAGTCGGCATACATAGAACAGGGTGTTGAAATCCCATACGTTGAGTCTGCATCAAGTGGGGCGACAACCGTAACCTTTAAGAAGGCTGTGTTATCGCTGCGAGTCACACCGCAAATAACCCCAGATGACCGTGTGATCCTTGATCTTGAAATTACTCAAGATTCACAAGGCACAACAGTATCAACCGGAACGGGGGAAGCAGTTGCCATTGATACTCAACGCATCGGTACACAAGTGCTAGTTGATAATGGTGAGACAATTGTCCTTGGTGGTATTTACCAACAGAACTTAATTAGTCGGGTCAGCAAAGTGCCAATATTGGGTGATATTCCGTTAGTGGGCTTCTTATTTAGAAACTCAACTGACTCTAATGAGCGTCAAGAGCTGTTAATTTTCGTTACACCCAAGATTGTGACCGAAAAGCTATAACATAATTTTTAGCAACAACATCGTAAAAAACCAGCTATTTTATAGCTGGTTTTTTAATTTAAACTATTGTTATTTATCATTTAATTTTATAATTTTAATTATATATTAATATATTTATTATGGATTTTTTACCTTGGGAATATCATGAACAATAATAAAATTACTATAAATAGCCGTGATGACTTGCAAGCGGTAGCCCTTAACTGAGATAATCCTCCGTCAAGTCTCATTAGAGCAAGGTTAAATTATAGGTCGGCTTGAGTTTAAGTCGATAAGGCATTCTTCCATATAAGATTCAGACGTATACGAAATGGCTGAAAAACGCAATATTTTTCTGGTAGGCCCTATGGGCGCAGGTAAAAGCACAATTGGTCGCCATCTGGCGCAAATGCTGCATTTAGATTTCCACGATTCAGATCACGAGATTGAACAACGTACTGGTGCAGATATTGCCTGGGTGTTTGATGTTGAAGGTGAGGAGGGCTTCCGTCGTCGTGAAGCACAAGTCATCGGTGATCTTTCAGAAAGGCAAGGTATCGTTCTCGCAACAGGTGGTGGTTCTGTTCAGAGTAAAGATATCCGCAACTATCTTTCTGCTCGAGGTATAGTGGTTTATTTGGAAACAACAATCGACAAGCAAGTCGCGCGTACTCAGCGAGATAAGCGTCGACCGTTGTTACAAGTAGATGATCCACGTGAAGTGCTCGAAAGCTTAGCGGAGATCCGTAATCCTTTATATGAGGAAATTGCGGATGTTATCGTTAAGACTGATGAGCAAAGCGCGAAAATCGTCGCAAACCAAATTATCGAGCAACTTGGCTTTTAGGTAATAACATGCAACAGATTCAGGTTCAATTAGGTGATAGAAGTTACCCCATTTACATTGGCCAGGATTTGATGAGTGACAGCGAGTTATTTACTCGCTACCTAACACACAAAAAAGCCTTAATTGTTTCAAATGACACCATTGCTCCGTTGTATCTGAAAAAGATACAACAAGCGATGAGCGCTTGCGCGCGAATTGAAACGGTTATTTTGCCTGATGGCGAAAAATTTAAAGATTTACAACATCTAGATTATATTTTTACCGGATTACTTGAGCATAATTTTGCCCGTGATTCTGTATTAGTTGCGTTAGGTGGTGGTGTTGTTGGTGATATGACTGGTTTCGCGGCAGCGTGTTATCAGCGTGGAATTGATTTTATCCAAGTACCCACTACGTTACTGTCCCAAGTTGATTCTTCTGTTGGTGGTAAAACAGCAGTAAATCATCCGCTTGGGAAAAATATGATTGGTGCATTTTATCAACCCAAATCTGTGATTATCGATACACTTTGCTTAAATACATTACCCGCAAATGAGTTTGCTGCAGGGATGGCCGAAGTGATTAAGTACGGTATTATTTGGGATGCAGACTTTTTTCAATGGCTTGAGGCCAATGTTGAAGCATTAAAATCGCTTCAAACTGATGCGCTAACCTATGCGATTGCTAAATGTTGCCAAATTAAAGCAGATGTAGTTGAGCAAGATGAAACAGAACAAGGTGTAAGAGCATTATTAAACCTTGGACATACCTTTGGGCATGCTATCGAAGCTGAAATGGGCTACGGTGTCTGGTTGCATGGTGAAGCCGTTGCTGCTGGGACTATTCTTGCAGCACAAACAGCATATAAGCTTAATTTATTAGATAAGCAAAGTGTTGAGCGTATTCGCCAACTGATGTTGGCGTTTGATTTACCTGTAACGGCTCCTGAGTCGATGGGTTTTGAACATTTTATTAAGCATATGCGCCGCGATAAAAAAGTCCTAGGTGGTAAAATTCGCTTAGTGTTACCTACAGGAATAGGTCAAGCTGATGTGTTTAGTGAAGTTAGTGAAGACTTACTTAAACAGGTTGTTAGCGGCTTATAAACTATAGTGTGGTGAATCTTTGACGACTCCAGGGCTATTGTTACTACCCACTCAAGAAGCGCTAGTTCAGCGTTTGCAGCACATTGCTAGCTATAGCGAGCAGTTGTTGGTTATTTGTGGGGGCAATGGTTCGGGTAAGTCAACGCTAACGGCTGCACTAGCGAGTGAGTTAGATGACTATAATTCTGCATTAATCATTTGTCCTCAACATGCAGATAGTGCGGAAATTCGCCGAAAAATTCTGGTTCAATTAATCTCAGCCCCTATCTTCGATGATGAGCGTCCTTTAATGGACACTGTGCTCAGAATCCAATCCAGTTTAAAAAAGCCATTACATATTATTATTGATGATGCTGATTTCTTGCCGAAAGATATCTGGGCGGAATGCATCTTGCTGAGTCAAATATACTGTGCAGGTAAACCTGTTGCTGTAACGATGACTGTTACGCCTAGTTTTTGGCAAACCTTAGTCGCCGACTTAACAGATGATACTCGCGCTAAGTTATTACCTGTCACAATTGAATCCTTATCGGTTGCAGAACGTGACGGCTTGTATCAGAGTTTATTACTGAGAAGTCGACAAACGCCGTTTATCCCACGTGAAATTATCCATAAACAATTAGAGAAACAACAAGGCACACCAGCTGAAGTTGTTAAATTGTTAGCGTTAGCATTAGAAGAGCCTCAAACAGATAAAACTCCTTGGCGTTTCGCGACTAAGTTGTCTATCACTGTATTTGTCATATCAATTTGTGTCGCTATTGGTTTCGTGGTCAGTACACTATTACCTCAACCAATTGCCACATCGCCGCAACCAACGTTGACGGTCGAAGAAGCGATCGAACGTGAAAGCGCGCATCAATATCTAATTGAATTTGCAGATAATACGTTGAATAAATACTTTTCTCTGCGGGGACTAACACGGGCTGAATTTGGTGACAATTACCCGCCAATGTTGTTAGTTGAATCGCAAAAAGTAGTCGACAGTTTGGTTGTGGATAATAATGACTTAACCTTCTCTAATGAATTGCCTGCAAACAATTACACCGATGTGAAGGTGAGTTCGTCAATAAAAGGGCTGTCCTTTGAAGGCGAATTAACCAAAGTAAAAATCAAAGCGGCAGATAAACCAAGTGATATTGTTGAGAGAGATAATAAACAGCTTGTGAAAGTACAAGGTTTTACACTGCAACTCGCAAGCGTAAATGATAAATCATCACTCACTCCTATTTTGGCAAAGCTTGCGCAAGAGTCGCAGGTTTTCATTATGAGCAACAAACAACGTTATATCTTATTTTTAGGCGATTTCGATGATTTAGCTGCGGCAAACTCGAAAGCTAAAATGCTCCAGAAAAAGTATGGGTTGGCTGAACCTTGGGTAAGAAAGTGGGCGGACTTAAATGATTATAAACGGCAAGATTAAGTGTTTTGTATTCAACGCTATCTAAGTCAATAATATGAAAATTCGACACAATTATTCTACTTTAGCCGATGATAATTTTTGCTAAACAGAGTACAATCTTGTGCTTTAATTTTGCTGGCATAATGACTATTCATGATAAAAAAGCATAGAGCCTTTCTCAAATGGGCGGGTGGTAAATATAAACTCGTTGATGAGCTAGCAAAACACCTTCCATCTGGAAATCGACTTATTGAGCCTTTTGTTGGGGCGGGATCGGTTTTTCTCAATACTCATTATGATGAGTACTTGTTATGCGACATTAACCAAGACTTAATCAATCTATATCAAATTGTTAAACAGCAGCCGGATGTCTATATCGAAGCGGCAAAGGCAATGTTCGTTGATGAAATGAATGATAAAGAAGCCTATTATCGTATTCGAGCAGAATTCAATCTTTGTCGTGATCCTTTTACTCGCTCGGTTTATTTTCTATACATGAACCGCCATGGTTTTAATGGCTTGTGTCGTTATAACCGCAAGGGTGGTTTTAACGTGCCATTTGGTTCGTATAAAAAACCGTATTTTCCTGAAGCTGAAATTCGTCACTTTTCATTAAAAGCGCAAAAAGCGACTTTTAAATGCATTAGTTATGAGCAGGCGTTTGATTTAGCTAATAGCGGTGACGTTATTTATTGTGATCCTCCATACGCGCCCTTATCAACGACCGCCAGCTTTACCACATATGTGGGGCCAGGTTTTAGTTTAGACGACCAAGCATTACTCGCGCGTCATTCACGGCTTATTGCTCACGAACGCAATATTCCGGTGTTGATCAGTAATCATGATATTCCATTAACACGAGAGTTATATCGTGGCGCCTCTTTCTCAACGATTTCTGTACAACGTAATATTAGCCAAAAAGGCAGCTCACGGAAAAAAGTGGATGAAATTATGGCGTTGTACGACCAACATTATCGCGAAGAAGAGTGGTAAAACCGCTGCATTAACGGGTACTTTAGTGGGTGTGTATAACGGCTGCTGATTAACTTAGCACTTGGTTGACGACTAATATCAAAGAAATGACTAATGCTATAGCGAGAATTATCCCCATGATAATAAAAGGTAGCGGGGATTGAGTTTTAAAATCTTTTTGGCGATTCTGCTCTGTCTGCACACCAAAGAAAGCTGCAACAGTGCTACTGAACACCTGCCAAATCGACATTAGTGTAAGATCTGATTTGAACTACTAGAAGTTGGCATATCATTCAAAGGTTTATCTTTGTGACCATGGATCAACTCTAGTAAATCAATAAAGTGAAATTGGCTTGAACGGCTATTACCTGCTACCCAATTCCCCCAACTGACATCATTTGACTGCTCTGTGCAGCGATTTTTAGGATGACTGCTTGGTAGTTTGGCGTCGTAACTTGCGTTGCTATTGCATACACAGGTTTCGCCACTGGCATTATGGATCTCTGATGCTATCAATACTTGGCTTAATAATAATGCAAGTGCTGACGTTGCAAATACAGCATAAACAGATGCTGGCAATATTTTGCCATCATGATTCGAAAGTTTGCGAAGTAATTGCTTAACCATAAGGGTTACTTTATCCGTGGTTTATATATCGGTTGAAGTGACGACTAATATTAAATCCTAGACCAAATGTGAATCCACAATTTAGTCCTTAAGATAACAACTTTTTTGAGTATAGCAAAATAGCTTAGTTATTGAACACTGGTTTATGTGTAAAAAATAACAATTCCTACTTCTGGTCTAGTTTTAGACTAAAATCGCATTATAAATGGGTTATTTCCCTTGCTAGACTAGAGGCTTGCAGCCGCAAAGGGTAAAATGTCGTCACTTTGATCTGCCAATAGAGAAGATTATGCGCCCATTTTTAATTGCACCATCAATTTTGTCCGCCGATTTTGCCCGTTTAGGTGACGATGTTAAAGCCGTATTAGATGCAGGTTCAGACGTGGTTCATTTTGATGTAATGGACAATCACTATGTTCCAAATTTGACCATAGGCCCAATGGTCTGCACGGCGTTACGCAATTACGGTATCACCGCAGATATTGATGTGCATTTAATGGTTAAACCTGTGGATCGCATTATTCCTGATTTTGCTAAAGCTGGCGCATCCATCATTACTTTTCATCCAGAAGCTTCAGAGCATGTTGATCGCACTCTACAATTGATTAAAGAGTCTGGCTGTAAAGCGGGTTTAGTGCTTAATCCTGCTACCCCACTGCATTATTTAGATCATGTGATGGATAAGCTTGATGTGATTTTGTTGATGTCTGTTAACCCAGGTTTTGGTGGTCAGTCATTTATTCCGCATACACTCGAAAAACTTCGCCAAGTACGTGCGCTTATTGACGCCAGTGGCTTTGATATTCGCTTAGAAGTGGATGGCGGCGTTAAAGTCGATAATATCGCAGAGATCGCCGCAGCGGGTGCAGATATGTTTGTCGCTGGTTCGGCCATTTTCAGTCAAGCAGATTATAAAGTTGTTATTGATCAAATGCGTGCTGAACTCGCTTCTGTATCATAATATCTTTATTCGCCATCAGTGGGACTTTACATGATGCAATGGTCAAATATCAGCGCAATAGCTTTTGATTTAGATGGCACGCTAATAGACAGCGTACCTGATTTAGTTGTGGCTACAAATGCCACCTTAGCACAAAGCCAATATCCACCAGTGACAGATGCATTGGTGCGTAGTTGGGTGGGTAATGGTGCTAAAATGTTAATGCAACGAGCACTAAGTTATTCCTCTTCCATGGCAGAAGACTCTCCAGAACTGCAGGCGATGCTTGAGCAAACTATGCCGCAATTTTTGCGTAATTATGGTGAAAACTTACAAAAGCATAGCCGTTTGTATCCGGGCGTATTAGCTACGTTACAACAGTTAACAGAAGCGGGTTTCAAACTCGCTATTGTCACCAACAAACCTTACCGATTTACGGTACCGTTATTAACGGCTTTTGGTATTGATGGCTTTTTTTCTGAAGTACTTGGTGGTGATTCATTGGCAAAAATGAAGCCTGATCCCATGCCATTACAACATCTACTTAAACAATGGAAGTTAGAGGCATCGCATTTACTCATGGTCGGCGATTCAAAGAATGATATTTTTGCAGCCAAAGGCGCGAATGTTATGTCTATTGGCTTGACCTACGGTTACAACTACGGCGAAGATATCGGTCTAAGTCATCCGGATGCGGTATGCGAACATTTTGCTGATATTGGTCAGTACCTACTGCCACAATAATTTACTATTCATAAGATAAACTGGAGCAATAAAACACATGACTAAACCCATAGTTCTCAGCGGTGCACAGCCATCAGGCGAATTAACCATAGGTAATTATATGGGCGCACTTCGTCAATGGGTTGCCATGCAAGATAGTCATGATTGCCTATATTGTGTTGTTGATTTACATGCCATTACCGTTCGCCAAGATCCAAAAAATCTGCGAGAAGCCTGTTTAGATACTTTGGCGTTATACCTTGCTTGTGGTGTTGACCCTAAAAAAAGTACAGTGTTTATTCAGTCGCAAGTGCCGCAGCACACACAGTTGGGTTGGGCATTAAACTGCTACACCCAAATGGGTGAGTTAAATCGTATGACCCAGTTTAAAGATAAGTCGTTAAAGCATGCCAATAATATCAACGTTGGTTTATATGGCTATCCAGTATTGATGGCGGCAGATATTTTGCTTTATCAAGCCAATGAAATCCCTGTTGGTCAAGACCAAAAGCAACACTTAGAACTGACCCGTGATATCGCTACTCGTTTTAACAATGCCTATGGCGACACCTTTACCATTCCTGAACCGTTCATTCCAGAACACGGTGCTAAGGTCATGTCGTTGCAAGAACCGCTTAAAAAGATGTCTAAATCGGATGATAACCGTAACAACGTCATTGGTTTGCTTGAAGATCCTAAAGTGATCTTAAAGAAAGTGAAAAAAGCCATGACCGACAGCGACGAGCCACCAGTAGTGCGTTTTGACATGGAGCAAAAGCCAGGTGTTTCAAATTTATTGAGCTTAATGTCTGGTTGTACTGGGCAATCAATCGCTGCTTTAGAAGCAGAGTTTGAAGGCAAAATGTATGGTCATTTAAAAGTGGCAACCGGCGAAGCTGTTGTGGGTATGCTAGAGCCATTACAAGCTCGCTTTAAAGAGTATCGTGCTGACGAGGCATTCTTACACCAAGTTATGGCCGAAGGTGCAGCAAAAGCCAAAGCTCGTGCAGCCGTAACCATTAAAAAGGTTTATGAGAAGATTGGTCTTATCGTATAAACCATCAAGGATTAACGTTAATTAAGCCAGCATTTTTGCTGGCTTATTTTTTGTGACGTTTAATTTAATATGCGGTTATTTAATATGCGGTTATTTAATATGTAGTTATTGAGTTGACGGTTGCTGGGGTGACTATTATTTGATGAGGCGTTGTTGGGCTTATTAAAGTTTTAAAAAGGTCTGCTGGATAAATCCAATATGAACAATCTTGTTGATACTACCGTTTCTGCTTTATGCCATTGATACAAATAAAGGTAAAAAAAATTCATCGAGCAAAATGCTGGATGAATCTTATACCGCTAACAAAATGTGGGACAGTTGGATTAAGAATCAGTATATTCAAATACCTTAATCACTTTACGAACTCCGGCAGTATTTCGAGCGACGTCTACGGCTAAATCAGCTTGCTTGTGGTCAATTAAGCCCAGTAAAAACACTTCACCATTTTCGGTAATCACTTTCACTCGAGTAATATCGAGAGATTTCTCATTCAGCATACGGCCTTTCACTTTGGTTGTTACCCAAGTGTCGTTACTGCGAGTGGTGAATGAGGTGGGATTACCAATACGAATTTGGTTATGTATTTTGCCGCCGATTTGTAAATCTTGCACTACTTTAACGGCTTTATCGCGCAGCATCGAGTTAGGCGCTTGACCTATCATCAATACATTATTGTTCATCACAATTGCCGCAATATGGGTTTGATTATTAAGGTCATCATGTTTCGACAATGCGCTGGCAATAACAAAGTCAGCATTAGTATCGCTGACTTGAGTGCTCATGCTGCGTTCGTCATTAACCATCTTGGCACCGCTAACGGCACCAACCATGACGGCACCAGCACATCCCTGCAATATTGCTAGAGTTGTGATGATGAGTAACCCTTTTATCATGCTTGTTCATCCTGTGGGAACAAGGTGCGATCGATGTTATCGCATAAACAGTGAATAACCAGCAAATGGACTTCTTGAATACGTGCAGTGACGTTTGATGGTACACGAATTTCTACATCACCCGCACTCATCAAGCCAGCCATTGCGCCGCCATCTTTACCAGTTAGCGCAACAATTGTCATGTCGCGGCTTAATGCTGCTTCCATGGCTTTAATAACGTTGCCAGAGTTACCACTGGTCGAAATAGCTAATAAAATATCGCCCGGTTGACCCAATGCAAAGATTTGCTTCGAGAAAATTTCATCGTAGTTATAATCGTTAGCAATGGCGGTAATCGTTGACGTGTCACAGCTTAATGCAATTGCAGGTAGCGGCGGACGTTCAATTTCATAACGGTTTAATAATTCAGCAGAGAAGTGTTGAGCATCGCCAGCACTGCCGCCATTACCGCATGACAGAATTTTATTTCCGCCAAGTAGACATTGCACCATCATCTCTGCAGCTTTTTCAATCGGCTCTGGTAATGCTTCTGCAGCATCAATCTTAGTCTGAATTGATTCGGTGAAACTATCTCTAATACGTTCTAACATGCAACAATCCTTACGCTAAATTATATCTACGATGTCTCTGATGGGCTTTTTGTGAGCATCCATCAGTTAGACTCAGTAATTTGACTATATAATGCCATAAATCAAAGTTATGGTAATCAGTTGTTGCTTAAAAACACCCTTGTAGCCAGTTTATTTCATCATTATTCATTGCAATGACATCAAAGCGACAAGGTGGATTCAATTTTTGTCGTTGTAAATAATGATCTGCCGCCAATCTTATCCGGGTGATCTGTTTGCTTGTTAATGCATTTAAGGCACCACCAAATTGGTTTGACGCCCTAAATTTTACTTCAACAAACACCCACACATCCTGTTGGCGCATAATCAAATCTATTTCACCAAATGGGTAACGCACATTAGCCTCTACAAACGTCAGACCTTGTTGTTCAAGATAAGTTCGCGCTTGTTGCTCAGCTAATTGTCCACGGTTCATAGAGGTGTTAATTGCCCTTTAGTATATAGACCCCAAGACAATTGACGATCAATCACCCCATTAGGTTTAACCGATAATGCACCACTTCGCCCCATAAATTGATAACCAGGGAAAGCACGCATTTGCGCTAAACGATTAACCAATTCAAGTGCATCGAAGCCCATTACATATAAACGTTTTTGGCTGTTATTCCAACCACTCCATAGCTCTGCCACCATTTGAGTTTCGTCATTAGACTGCATTAACCATGGAACATCACTAATCATCAAGTTATTCAGTTCTTGCGATGACTGGGCCGACTCATTTTCGAGGCGACTTCGGCTAGTGGTATACAAGGCGACTGGTTCAGAGAATACGCTAAAGTTAACATCTAAAAACGGCTTAAGTAGAGCCAAGTCTTGTGAACCTGAAATCATGTAGATTGCATCAATATCTTGACGTGAACGGAAATCAGCCTCTAAACGACTGCCCAACAATTCACGCATTCTAGCGATGCGAGCTTGGCTGTCTTTAACGCCCAAGGCTTCTTGAACGGTCAGTTTCATTTGGTCGCCGGCATCATAATAATGCACTTCAACAGTATTATTTGTTAGGGCTAACCACGCCTGATTAAAGCTCTCAGCCATACGTTTACCAATAGAATCATTACTGGCAAGCAATAATGGCAACTTTACCCCGTCGTTAAACAGTTTTTGCGCGGCATCACTGGCTTCTTGCGCCGGAGACAATGAAAAATAAAAGAGATTAGCCTGCGGCGTAAACGTATCAGTTTGGTTTAAATATAGTTGAGGTACAGTGGTTTTTTGCTTGTCGTTGATTTTTTGTAACTCTTCAACCTCATTGGGTAATAATGGCCCAATGATAAACTCTGCACCTTTGGCGATAGCTTGCTGATAAGCGCCAGTCACACCTTGCTGAGTATCATAAAAGTTAAGTGAGACATTGCTATCGAAGTCAGATAGATAACTAGATAATAATCCTTGGCGGATAGGTTCTGCAACCGCAGCTCGTGGACCTGTTAACGGTAATAATATCGCAATATTTTGCGGCCTAAAGGGTTTAGCATTAAGTGCTTTTTCTAAATCGTTAGGTAACTTCATCGCAGCTGGATGGTAAGGGTTATTACGTTGCCACTCACCTAAATAACGTACTAGTTGAGACGGCTCAACGGCATAATGTTTAGCGATATAAGTCAGTTGCAACCAACCAGCAAAAATAGGATTAGATTGATCGCGCATAAATGCTTGCACGGTTTCTTCATGCAATGGCTGGAGTAATTTCCAGATAACATTGTTAAGGGCTGCAGTTTCAGACTTTGGTAGGTAATTACTTAATAAGCTTAATTGTTTAACTTGCTCAATGGGTTGTTGGGTATGTTTATACAATTTAGCTTTAAATTGGTGATAGCTGGCCATTTGCCATCGTGGTAGCTGCCAATGTGGTGGATACTGTAAAATATCTAAAGCGGCTTGGCTGTTAGTGGTTTTCTCCGCAATGCGAGCGCGCAAATAGATATGCTCAGCCTGAAGTGATTGCACATTCACCATCGACTTTTGCATTGAGGTTAAAACATTAGTTGCAGCATTAAAATTACCATCATTTATATAAGCGTGAGCGGCGAGTAATAAATAACGATCGCGCTTTTCTGGTAAACTGCTTTTGGTTGCTTGAGCCAAATAAATTTTAGCCGGATGCTCCGCAGCAACGAGCGATGCACTTGCTTCAACATTATCTTGCTGTTTTTGGGTAGCGCAACTGGCCACCAATACAGAGAAAATCAACGCACACACAAATTTTGTAGTATTCAGTCTTTTTAACACTTGGCTATACTCTGGTAAGATGCTGGCACTAGTTTAACCTGCTCTTACGCTTGGCGAAAGTATCAGGTAGATTCATTATCGAGGTAATTATGGACCAAATGGTCGCGCTGTATATTGTTCCCACCCCAATTGGTAATTTTGGCGACATCAGCGCTCGGGCAATAGAGGTGCTGCAACAGGTTGATTTAATCGCCTGTGAAGACACACGCCACAGCGGAAGACTGCTTAGTCACTTTGGTATTGAAACCCGTAAAACGGCATTACATGATCACAATGAACGTGACCGAGTGCAATGGATAGTTGAACAATTAGATGCCGGAAAGTCAATTGCGCTTATTTCCGACGCGGGTACACCGTTAATTTCTGACCCAGGCTACCACCTAGTTAACCATGTTCGCCAAGCGGGACACAGAGTTGTGCCGTTACCAGGTGCTTGTGCCGCGATTACGGCCTTGAGTGCATCTGGTTTGCCGTCCGATCGATTCAGTTTTGAAGGTTTTTTACCCTCAAAAGAAAAAGCCCGTATCGACAAGTTGGAGTTTCTTAAAGAAGATCCTCGTACATTGATATTTTACGAGTCTCCGCATCGTATTTTATACAGTCTTGCCGCTATTGTTGAGGTGTTAGGCGAAGACAGACAAATAGTGATGGCTCGTGAAGTCACTAAAATGTTTGAAACTTTTCTCTCTGGGACTGCAGCAGAAGTATTAGCATTGGTTGAAGCTGATGATAATCAGCAAAAAGGCGAAATGGTGATTATGTGCCACGGCTTCACCATTACAGACGAAGAAGGTATTCCTGCCGTTGCCGTTGCTACGTTGAAGCTACTTTGTGAAGAGTTACCACTTAAAAAAGCAGCCGCTATTGCCGCACAAATACACGGTTTAAAGAAAAACGCCTTGTATAAATACGGTTTAGAATTGGATTTATAAAAAGCCTATCGTTTGGCATTGGTTTGTTGGTCTGCTTAGGCTATAATCCGCGCCGAGTTGGCCAGACAGTTGCCGCGTACGCAAGTACGGGGAGGAAAGTCCGGGCTTCAAAGAGCAGGGTACCAGGTAACGCCTGGGCGGTGTGAACCGACGACAAGTGCAGCAGAGAGAAGACCGCCATTTGATTAGCTTCGGCTATAAAAATGGTAAGGGTGAAAGGGTGCGGTAAGAGCGCACCGTGCGACTAGTAATAGTTCGTAGCAAGGTAAACTCTACCCGAAGCAAGACCAAATAGGGTCCCGTATGGCGCTGCTCGCGTTGGGACCGGGTAGGTCGCTTGAGCCTGTGAGCGATTGCAGGCCTAGATGAATAACTGTCCTCGACAGGACCCGGCTTATCGGCCAACTCACCTCTTTACATGAAAGGCCTCGCAGCAATGCGAGGCCTTTTATTTTTTATGGGCTAGAGCTGAAAAATTTTACCAGCAAATAACTGACCACTCCGCGCTCAACTAGGGCATGGCGGCTTATCGGCCAACTCACCTCTTTACATGAAAGGCCTCGTAGCAATGCGAGGCCTTTTTTTGTTGGTATGAAAAATTATTGATTATCGTCATTGCCTACCCCAAAGGGAGGAATCAAGCTTATTTATACTAAACCTTCATGCGGACTAATTGCCTGACGCAGGTGACCTATAGATTGTGACAAATGTGGAGAGCATATTAATAAGCGAACTTATGTTTATGATTAAGCAAGGTGCTGTAAGCACTAATAATGTTAGCTGTATTAGGAACAAATAAGTCAGTTTTTGATTGCCAGATTGAAGATATGAAATAAAGTTTACACTTACCCCACAAGCTCAAAAAATTGAGTAATTAAAAATAGCGAAAAATAAGAGTCGTAAAATAAATGAAAGGAGTGAAATTAAGATTTCATAATAATAGGTGGCTAGCTAACACAGACGCGATTTATAGGCTAATAAAAACGAGCAAGGCCCTAAGGCACTTGCTCGTTGTTGTCATCAAAACATAGAGATTATTGCTCTTTTTCGATGATCAGCTTTCTGTGTGGGAAAGGAATTTCAATACCTGCTTCATCCAGTGCTTTTTTGATTTGCTCAGGGATTGAGTACAGGATGTCGAAGTAATGTTCACCATGACAGAAAGGACGGACCAAGAAGTCCACTGAACTGTCATTTAAGGTTTCAACTTCAACAAATGGCGCAGGGTCTTTTAAAATATGTGGATGTGCTGCCAATACCGCGTCAATAACTTTGCGTACTTCATCGGTATTTTCTTTGTAAGCCACACCAAAGTGCATATCTACACCACGAATATCATGGAAAGAATGGTTAACGATTTGAGCCCCCCAAATTTGATTGTTCGGCACAATAATATGCTGATTATCAAAAGTTTTAAGGATCGTGGTGAATAAATCGATTTCTTGAACATTACCGAATCGATCAGCAGCGCTAATAAAGTCACCTACTTTATAAGGACGGAATAGTAATAACATTACGCCTGCAGCAAGGTTAGATAATGTTCCTTGCAATGCTAAACCAACAGCTAAACCAGCAGCACCTAACAATGCCACAATAGAGGCTGTTTGCACGCCAAAACGATTTAACACCGCTATAGCAACGAAAGCGAGAATGATGTACTTCGCTACACTGCCTAAAAAACGGAATAATGTGTTGTCGAGCTTATCGTAACTTTCACCAATTTTATTGATGATTGAGCTCATTTTATTAGCAATATAAAGACCAACGATTAAAATTAGCGCAGCTAATAATACATTGATCCCTACATCAATTATTAACGGTAGGTATTGATTAATATCGATTTGTTCTACGTAGTCTTGCATTTAATGCCTCCTGCATAAAAGGAATACTTGCTTTATGTTTGACGGTAACTTGTATTGGATCTTACATCTGATTAGATATTAACTTGGTTTGTTAAATTCTATGGCTTAATGTAACAACATTGTTGTCGCGATAAGCTTAACACAATCATGGGCTAATGTGATGACAATCACTTTAAGAATGACTGAGAAGAGTTTGTTTTTGCTTGAATTAATGGTGGGTATCATGACTTCGCAACAGAAATTAAAAGTAAGCTTATGTCTATTAAATAAAAAGAACGTTAGTTGAATAAAGAACATTACCCATGATTATCGGCTGCAATATAAAATGGGTGGCTGAATAAAATAGACTATTAGCATTATTCACAAACGTTTTAATCCCTTGAGCAGTATTTCCCTACCTAAAGATAAAACGCTTCACATAACTTCTTTGCAAAAATATTTTGCGTAAAATTTTCGCGAATACGTACCTACTGCTAACCCATTGCGTCAGTCATTATTCCCTTAACAAAAACGAGACAGCTTGGTGAGTGTTATTCATCATTAAATATCTGTCTGTATAAGCGTCTTATCTGCCGTCCCAAAGGTATTTCGGTTAAAGATTGTTGCTTATGGCGCTAGATTAAGGGAAATATTATGTATAGATCGATATGTAAAGTGGTGCTTTTTGGGGTAATGATGTTGGTATCGGCATGTTCGAGTGACGTTAGCCCTTATCATGGGAATCAAGGCGACACCCCTAAAGTATTTGATAGTCAGTTTTTTAGTGGCCAATGGAGTGTGATAAAAGCGCAAGGTAAATATACTCATTTCGCCAACAGAAAACCTCACATTGTGTCTATTTACCAAGGTGATTTAGAGAGTCTTAACAGCAGAATTACGCAAAATAAAGTCGCCGGACTACGCCTTGAAACCATTGTCGCGGCTCAAGGTAAAAGTAAAATACAGGCGCTACTAAATAATATAAATGAATTTGAATATATTAATAAACATTACACCTCTGAGAATATTGATAGTGTTCAAGAATCCACCATTTATAACGGTGCTAAGCCATTACGAAAAGACTTTGTACAAAAGAATGAAGCTAATACCTTAGTTTTTGATTACTACAACCAAAACAATGTTGTCGTTGGTCTTAATGCTTTTGTACTGTTTGAGTATCAACATTTTTCTGTGTTGCGAAAAAATCAACGTGAGCATTTTGCTCATGCTAAGACGACATATAAGCAATTGGGTTTGGATATTAATATCGACGTTGATTTTATAATGCTCAACGATAAACAAAATATGGTTGGTATTGATGTGGTGAACGATGAACTCATTATTGTGTACAACTTTGGCCGAGGTGAAAGGAATTACGCTATTTTAGAAAAAGTGAAATAGTAACAACTGAGTTTTTATTGGTTTATGTGAGATCTGAGTATTAACATAAGCGCGAGATCTCAAATGATGAAGTTTATTAATCATTAAACTAAATAATTCTGGGCTAGATGCATTGTTAATATATCCTTTAGAAAAATAACTCCGCTGTATTTTTTTGAGTATTAATTAATTTCAACATTGAAAATAAATGTCGATTATAAAAGGACCGTTATGAGTAACGAAATCATTGAGCCACGTAGTACTTGGACAATGCGACTAATTTCACCAAAGTTTAATGATGAACTCTATCTTTGGATGTCTACCATCCCAATATTTTGTGGTGTGATGCAGTTTATCCTCAGTTTTTTTTACTACCTGAGATTTATGGGACTGGTATTTGTTGGGGCAAGTGGCCCTAAAGCATCGAATGGCGGCGGTTTAGGCGCGCTAATGTTGGTTATTTTAGCTTTCTTGTTCACCATAGGACTATTTTGCGCTTTTGTTATTGGGTTTTCCTACGGTTTTACATCGTTAGGTTGGCTTTATGAAAGGGCTCCTTGGTTATTGTACTTGTGGCTAACCGTTGTTATTTTGGGGTCAATGTTTAAAAACAGCATAAAAGTTAAAGCCATTGGTGATAATGCTGATAAATATGGCTTAACTATTGTGTATTACTATGGCATGGGATTGACGGCTTTTTTAGTGTTACTGGTATCTAATCATGTTTTTGAAAATAATATGATTGAAACGGGAGGGGGAAATTGGGCGTTAATTCCATTCGGTATTGTTGCCTGCTTTTTGTCTTTATTTCATGGCATTATTAAGCCCGCCATTACTTCAATTATTGTGCTCTATATTCGCTTATTCGTAAAAGCGGATGATAAGGTCAACGCGCTTATTTTGCAGCGCAATGAAGCGGCTATGGTAGCGGCAAAATCAGGTCGTAAGGGGTTAAGTTATCTACGTTACGCAGCGTTATTTAGTTTAATTTCACCGCTCGTATTTGTGCGCTTACTAGACGTATTGGGTATGGGACAGCAAGTGCTTAGCACTTCATTAGCGCCTTATACATTCGATATATTCATGGCGATGTTCGGGCATATTGAAATGGCAATTTGGCTGGCACTAATTGCGTGGTTTGCTATTGCTGCCATTATAACGCCACAGCGTAGTTTACTGGCAAAGCTTATCCGATTAAGTGGTAAGGAATCACTTGGTGCGACCAAAACAATTGCGGCTATTGGTGTTGTGTGTTTCAGTCTATTGGCTCTTGGAGTTTATGTTGACCTTGGTATTTCAAACGGATTTAACAAAAACAACCCAGAGAGCATTATTTTGCAAAAATCCCGTGATGGTAACCACTATTTATCATCACGTTATGCCAAAGAATTCGCGATAAATCAACCAGAGTTATTTGAGGTTTTTAATATTGAACCACCAAAAAAGACCACTATTTTTGGTGTAAAACCAGGTACAGCTAAATACAAAAAAGCCCAAAAAAACTATATTAATGATCACTATATTAAAGAAAGAACTGACATTGCTCAGTCTAAACATTATCAATTTAGGCAGGGGTTAGCATTTTATGAAATAGCATTATGTATTACTATTTTCTTAGGTATGTTTACGTTATCACCTATTCATTTAGGCATGTATTGTATATCCGGCTGTTTCATGTTTTTGATTTGTGCCACCAGTATTGAAGGCAACTTTGAATATATTGACGAAATAGAGAAAGATTCGTTGGAGATCATTGATAAATTATATTTTTATTCTACTCACAGCACGTTAAGTGGGGCCGAATATCGTCTTTATCGCGATGCACAAAAACTCAAGTCTATATAGTTATTATTAACATTTACCTTGTTGTAATCTCAGTGAGCGACAAGGTAAACATCCCTTATTTTATTCATGTATATTTAATTGTTTTCCCGATAAAAATCAACACAAAGTGCTTGTATCGTTAACAAAAATGGCATAAATGTAAATCTTCAAATGCAAATGGTTATCATTAATTTTTGGTGTTATATTGTGGCCAAATTTTACCGTTGTTAATGAGTAAGCCGTTATGCATTTGAACGTGATTAATCTTGGGGTATTAAGCTTGCTTTTACCTGTACTGAGTGTGAGTGCTAATGAACAAAGTACTGAAAAAGTTCCGAGTGCTTCGATTGAAAAAATAACTGTAATGGGCCGAGCGCAAACATTTTACCGAGAATCTGCGACTTCTGTTGGTGCCAAAGTTGAAACCGATATTATGGACTTGCCACAATCGGTGCAGGTGTTGAATGAGCAGTTGATTGTTGACCAAGCCGCACGTGAAATTACCGACCTATACCGTTCTATCGCTGGTGTGAGTGCCTACAGTTATTCGGGCGTAACGTTTCGTGGATTTAGAGATGACAGCAACGTTTTCTATGATGGTGTAAGAGGTGACCCTTTTTCTGGTTTTGGCGTGCCACAGCTATTTAATATAGAACGCGTTGAAGTACTAAAAGGTCCTGCCGCAGCATTATACGGTGGTGGCGAACCGGGCGGCATGATCAATTATGTTACCAAGAAGCCGAGTTTTGTCCAAGACACCGAGGTAACATTAACTGCTGGTGATAACGACCGTATGGGTGGCTCAATAGACTCAAAAGGTGGCTTAACAGACAATATTGCTTATCGCCTTGGCGGCTTTTATGAGCAAAAAGACAGCTTCCGTAATAATGCTGACGCTAAAAATGTTGAATTGACAGGTGGACTATTATTTCAACTTAGCGATGACACCACACTAACAACCTCGATAGATTACATTAAACAAGACTTAGGCGGTAATCGTTTACGGGGTGTTCCGGTTGATGATGATGGTAATTTTTTGGTTGATCCAAGTTACAACGCCAATGAAAAATCTGATTATCAAAACCTTGAAGCAACAATATTACAAGCTGATTTACAACATCACTTTAGCGATGCTTTGAGTATGAATACCACAGTTCGTTACCTTGATAATGAACGTGTTCAAGGCTATCACGAGTCGCAAGGCTGGGTAGATGTTAATGGTGATGGTGAAGCCAACGTTGATGATGAAACTATTAAACGCGAGTACCGTAAGCAGTATCGAGCCAATAAAGAAGTGAGCTTAACCTCAGATTTTGTATACCGCTTAGATAGTGCCATTGAGCAAACTCTGCTATTTGGTGCAGATTATCATCATGTTGACACTGAATATGATTATTGGCGCGCTCGTTATGAAGCAGATGGCGTGGCTAATCTCAATATTTTTGATCTGAATTATGGTCAGAGCGATCCCGCGGATTACAACTTAACAGATCAAAACCGCGATGGTGAAAAAACCGAACGTATGGGTTTATATACTCAAGATCAAATTAGCTTAAGCGAAAAATGGCTGTTGCTGGTGGGCTTACGTTACGATCACTTTAATGATTTTGATAAAGAGACTGGTTTTGAGTATAGCGATCATCATGTTTCACCTCGAGCAGGTATTGTTTACAAGTATTCTCCAGATACCTCTTTTTACGCTAATTACTCTGAAAGTTTTAATCCAACCTCTATTGGTGATCAAGAAGAATCCAGTGCTGATGGTGGCTTATCACCAGAAATAGGTGAGCAGGTTGAGGTAGGTATTAAAAACCAGTGGTTTGACGGTAGCATGATGACCACGCTTGCTGTGTATCAAATTAACAAGAAAGACGTGGCGATGAATAACCCTGACGATACTGGTATTGATGATGGTATCGCGGCCTTAGTCAGTTTAGGTCAAGTAGAAAGTAAAGGTGTTGAGTTTACCCTAGTCGGTGACATCACTGCCGATTGGACTATCATGGCAAACTACGCTTATAACGATGCCAGAGTCACTGAAGGCGATATTGGCGATACCTATGCCGACGGCAGTAAATTTGTTAATGCGCCACGACATCAAGCGGGTTTATGGACACGTTATGATATCGACAGTTTACAGTCTGCCGTTGCATTTGGTGCCGACTATGTCAGTGAGCAAGTCAGTGCGGATGCGCAAAAGGTTAAACCTTATACCGTATTTGATATGAGCTGGACAACCACTTGGCAAGAAACCCAATTTCAACTGAATGTGAAAAATCTGTTTGATAAAGAATATGCAGTGAGCGGATTTTCTGAACGTAATGGCCATTTCCCTGGTGCGCCAAGAGAAGTGGTATTACAGGTATCGCATCACTTTTAACTTAAGACTATTAACGGAAGACCCATAAGGTTTTCTTTAATAAAAAAGGGAGTAAACAATTAATTGTTTATTCCCTTTTTTATTATTTCAGAGCAGGTTTAAAAACTGGCTTTAACGCCCAGATTGATGGTGGTACCCAGTGCTTTGGTATAGTAACTCGCATTAGTAGAAGATTGTGCTCGGGCAGAAAAATAATCTTCATTAAGTAAGTTTTCTACACCAAGCGATAGTTGCCAATTATTGAGTTGATAGCTACTAGTTAGATTCACGACGTTATAATTTGCTATAGGTCCTTGAGAGCCAATATATTCGCCATCGATCGGATCAAATCGGTCTCGGTCACCAACATACATGTAGTTAATCCCTATACTAGCTTCTTCAACGGGTTGCCAACTAATATAAGCTGTTAATTTAGGTGGTGATATGGTGCCACCATCTATATAAGTATCGGTTTCGGTGTCTTTACCTTCAACCCAACTATAGCTTAAACCTGTATTGAGATTATCTAACACTCGATAATCAACTTGCGCTTCGTAACCCCAAATTTTTTGTGGTGCGCGTACGGGTAAGTAAATGCCTGTTGTTGAATCAAAGCTGTTACTTGTGCCTAATTCTGATTTACTTCGGTAGGCGGCAATTTCATAATTCAGATCACCAAGTTGACCAGAAAAACCGATTTCATAATTATCAACAATGGATGATTCAGTGCGGATTAATGCAATATCATTGACTGTGGCGGTTCGTAAAAGACGGCCAATATCTGAAATATCTGCACCTTGGGAAAAGCTCATGAACGGGTTAAATAACTCGTTCATATTGTAACGTAAGCCAATATTATAGGTGGTTGAGTTATATGTTAATTCTCCGCCTGTGACATCAAAAGGTACTGAGCAAGTACTTGGCGTTCGGCAAAGTTTTAAAGTTTGATAATCATCGACCCTTAAATCAACACTGTCTTGGCGGATACCGGCTTTAAAAACCCAATCATCGGCAATAACAAACTTAGTTTGTAAATAAACGGCTAAGTTACGCATATCCATTTCAGGCACCCAAATTCGGCCGTCTTCTAATGGTTGTGAACTGATGTCTTGCAGCGCATCAATACCGTAAATAAAGGTTGATTCAACATTATCCCAATCAACTTGGGTAGCAAAGTTAACACGTAGGCCTTTCTTCTCTGACTTGATGAACGACTGGCCCCCTTCGTAACCTTCACTTAGGTTAGCTAGTGCAGTTGAAAAGAAAAACATGTTTTCAATTTTTTGCAGATAACCATCAACAGTTAACTGGGTGTTAGTGAATACTTCTTGATCGACGTATTTTAACATTAGGTTATGATTACCGCGCGGTCCTTGAGGTACGCCCAGCTTTGCTATCCCAGTAGGGTTTTCTATCGAGTAAGTTTTTTCACCAGTGCTAGCATTACCTGTAACATCAATATAGTCTGAGTTTTGTTGCGCTTCGTAGTAGTTATACGTTAGTTGAATCGACTTATCGTCGTCAAGTTGGTAGCCAAGTTTGGTAAAATAGTTGTTGGATTTAGTTTCTGATAAACCATAGACTAATCCGATAGCATCACCTTCTGCATCACGTTCAACGCCTGTTTTTTCGGTAATGGCGCTAAATACGTAGCTAAAATTATCAATCGTACCGCCTATTGATGTATCCACTCGATAACCAGCACTGTCTTGTAATTTTATCGCACTAAATTTACTGGAAACTCCAACATTAACTCGTGCTTTGTCTTCGCTAGCTCGTTTAGTTATGTAGTTTATAATGCCGCCCGAAGCGCCATTGCCATAAATAGAGGTCGCCCCTTTAATAACCTCAATACGCTCAATGACTCCAGCATCGATAGAGCTTATGCCTAATTTACCATTTCGTAATGGGGTAGATTGTGGCACGCCGTCAATCATCACTAATGCGGCTCTACCGCGTAAGTTTTGTCCCGAGTTACTTGATGTGCCAGTGCTTGGCGCTAGCCCTGGAACGCGAAATGCGAGTAAGTTTTGTAACTGCGAAGTGACTAACATATCGCGCGCGAGGGTTTCTTGCTCTATGAGCGTGACAGAAGAAGGGACTTCCTCTATCCGTTCGGATGATCGACTACCAGTCACAATCATGCGCTCCATTGAGACATTATTGTCTTTGGCTTGTGGTGATGATTCTGCATTGGCATTAGTTGCGGGGAGTACCAATAAAAATAATGCGCAGTGAGTAGCTATAGCCAATTGGCTAGGCTTGAATAACATAAGTATACCGATTAATAAACAATGAATGATGTGTAATGATATTCATTATCATTAGTGGGTACACATTATTTACATTTTTTACATTAATTCGATGCCTGGTTTTGTGTATTAAATCAAATGAAGATTAATCATCTTTTTGCTTGGAAGTGTTGAGTGTTTCGTCTTTGTCATCTACTCGTTGGTAGTTTTGGTTTGGCACTGTAGTAACAAAGATCTGTAGATTTAGAAGTGATTTTTAACTTGGAATCGAAACTCCCAAGCATTGGTATCATCACCGGTGGTCATTGGCACTGCAACATCAATGTGTGCCACGTTGCCGTAACTGGATTTAGATGAGTAAACACGTGCGCCAATGCCAATACTCGCAATGGGGCCATTAACCTCGTTTAGCTCATCTGTGCCGCCAGTTGCTTGGCCAATATCGGCAAATATCGCCCAACCTAATTCAGCCAATTGGTATAAATTGATATTTGGGTAATAACGAATTTCGCTGGTCAGTAACCACTGATTATCGCCATGCTGGTAGTCATTAGGGTAACCTCGTATACCGGTTTCATCACCCAGCGCAAATGTTTGGTCAAGATAATTATTATGTGAGGTGGCAATTCTGGCTTTGGAGTAGGCGGTCCATTTAGGGCTAATTTGATGAAAATATTCTGCCGCTAAACCGATATTATAAAAATCTTGTTGCCCAGTTTGAATATCTGTCCTACCAGTTAAACTCATCAGTAGTAATTGATTGTCTTGTTGCCAACCTCGAGTGGTTAATAAGTTGAGGTGATAACCTAAGGCTGCACTGTCAGCCACATCGTTGAGTTCTAATCCTAGAGTGACAACATGGCGCCAGCCTAAGTTAAAATCTTCGTTGTTATTTATCAGGTGGATGTTATTCAGTACCGTAAATTGGTCTTCTAGGTATTCGTAGCTTATCCACGGGTAAATAAATTCACGGTCGTAGGGTAACTGTGACTCTGGATATTCAGCGATATTATTGAATTGATGTTGGTCTTGAGTGATACCTAAGCTAATGCGTTGCAATTGATCATCTTGCTTATCCACTAACCAACCAAAACCCAAGTTGGCGTAATCAATAATATGTTCAAACTCGTTAATGTCTTCGCCATTTTGTCTTATGGTGTCTGTTCGAGTATCTGTTAACCATGCCGCGGTGTACATGTCTTTGGTGTCTAATGAGTAAAAAGGTTTATTAAACGCTAGAGACGAGGTTTGGCCGTCGCTATTATCATAAAAATCTACCGAAATATTACCGTGCTTTACCCATCTTATTGGTGCATCAAATGCAATTTTATACCCAGTACGGTCCTCACTGGATTGGTATTTTATTTTTGTTTGTACCCCTAAACCAAGCAAATTATCTTCTTTAATTCCGAACGAGTACTTGGTGTCGCCACCATTTTTGCTCAGGCTTACGGTTGGTAATAATGACCAGTTATCCCACGTTTCAACTAACACCACATCTTCAACGTTGTCTGCTGCTAATGGGTCTTTTCTGGCAATATTAATTTTGGCATCACGAATGTAAGACTCATAACGTAATAGGCGTTGGGCTTCGAGAAGATTTTTTGTGGTGATTTTGTCGCCTTTTTCAAAGCTTAAGCTGTTAAGAATGGTCGATTCTTTAGTGTTGATGTGTAAATAGTTTGCCCAGCGATGCAAAAAAATAGCATCTGGGGCTGACTCATCAAAAATGGGGTGACTGACAATGACGATATTAGCAACGCTATCGACATCATGTTTGTTCACAGTTGACGGTTCAGATTGACTTACTGCAGCGTCATCATTAGCGCTAACGCTAGTGTGAAAAAGCAAGATGACGAAAAAACAAGCTGACAGTAAGACTGTTGGCATAAATTCGTCCTTATTATTGTTTTTGTTATAATTTTTAAGGAAATACACATGTTAATTTAGCGTTATCGGAATGGTGCCTTTGAGTTAGGGTTTCACTTAATAACACACTGGAATCGTTAAAGAGTCAAGTATTTAGGTTATTTAGACTAAATCAACATCAGAAAGTATAAGGGCTGCATTAAATGCAGCCCTTATAAGAAGTATGATTAAATTGATAGTGCCGATGAGATTATAATGAGCGTCTTGGCGGAACCACTACGTTAGCAAATATAAGCCCAGCAATTAATGACATGAAAATAAGAAATATCTGGGAGCCTAAATGGGCTTGATTAAGCATGGTTTCGCCAGAAATTAGCGCATTTAACCCAATATAGGTTTTGCTGCCAGGCACTAAAATAACAATACCTTGTAGTAGCGCAATAGATGCAGGTGCTTTCATCCAACGGGCATAAAGGTTTGAGTAAATTCCCACCGCTAATGCTCCAACAAAAATACCAATAGATTCGCCTAAATAAATCCCCCCGAGCATTGCAGAGAAAAATGCCACAATGCCGGCAAATACACCCCAAGGTGAGTCTTTTAAACGGGCCTTAAAAATAATGACCAATGACATAGACAATATGGGTACAGCAGACCAAATAGCCCAACGAGGTAGTGGAATGGGGTCAATATAAGTAACGTCGCCAAAAATGGCTTTGCCAATGGTCATGCCAAGTACTGCGCCAAAATACAATTTAAACAGCTGCATGACCGCATCCATAATGCGTGCCGTACCAGAGATTAAATCTCGGGCAGCAAGCTCGGCTAACCCTAGTGTAAGTGCTAGGCCGGGAACAAAGATAATAATCCCAGACAAAATGGTGACCGGTAAATTGACACTAGGGTCTAGGGTGGCAATCCCCGACGCTAAAATCGCGCACACTACCGCGGCCATAGGTTCGAGCATTTCGGCTATTCGTTTTGAGCGTTCAGCCCAAAAAACTAAGCCGTATACCAGTAAGCCTAAAAGAGCAGACCAAAAAACATCATGCCAACCAGTGCCCATTAACATCGCAAAACCACCCGCGCTGGTACCAAAGGCAAGTAATGTGAGTTTATGTCCATAGGGGTTGGGTTTATTGGCAATTTCTTCTAAGCGTTCTAGTGCTTCTTGTAAGGTGCGTTGTCCAGAGCAGAGTTCTTCTACAAGCTCGAAAGTACGCGCTAACGAGCCTAAATCTAAGTCGCCTGGTTTTACGCGTGCGACGTGATTGTATTCTTGCTCAGTGTCATGTTGGAGGACAAATGTCATCGATGTTGGTGATATTAAGAAATATCCTTCAATGCCCAGAGTGGTTGATACGGTTTGTAAGTGGGATTCTAAGCGATACGCCGGAGTACCGAATTTATGTAGGTATTTCCCTAACTTTATAATAAATCGGCGTTTTTCTAAAAAATCCTGATTATCCACTGGGCGATAGTCACTCTTGTTAAGGTAAGATAGTTATTTTGGCGCGAATATTAACCGATTAAGGCGTGTGTTTACAGCCAAACTGATCCAAAATATGGGTATAGTCTTAACTTATTAAAAGTTACTGTAATAACAATAATATAATCGACTCAAGGAATAACACATGACATTGATGGTATCGGGTTTATATGCAGGCTTAACGGCGTTGTTGGTTCTAGCATTATCTTACAAAGTGGTTAAATTTCGTCGTGCAAATAAAATAGGGATTGGTGATGGCGGCCATCAAGGATTGACCATTGCCATAAGAGCTCATGGTAATTTAGTTGAAAATGCCCCAATAGTATTGATTTTATTGATGCTTGCAGAATTAAACGGTATGCCGTTGTACTTAATCCATTGCTTAGGCACAGCTTGGATTGTTGCGCGCTTATTGCATGCTATCGGACTTAATCAAGGTCAAGGAGGTCTTCATTTTGGTCGTTTTTACGGTGTGTTAATTACTTGGATTGTATTATTAACCTTAGCTGTTGCTAATGTTGGCTTCTTTCTTGGGTTATAACATTGAAATCATAAGGGAATAGCAATGTTCCCACTTTTTATATAAGGGTATATAGGGATAAAAATATTTCACTTGTGGTGTTTTTTTAGTCACACTTAGTGTCTCTGTACTGCTATACTCCGCGTCCGTTAAATTCAGCTATAGGCTGATGTTGTCATCGGATCAGCGAGACTGGTTTTCCCCATTTATGTAGGTCATATACATGCAAGTTGAGTCAACGTTATTTAATTATCCAAAGTTTTGGGCTGAATGCTACGGAACAGCACCTTTCTTACCCATGTCTCGTAAAGAGATGGATATTTTAGGTTGGGATAGCTGCGATATTATTGTCGTGACTGGCGACGCGTATGTTGATCACCCTAGTTTTGGCATGGCAGTGATTGGGCGAATGTTAGAAGCCCAAGGTTACCGAGTGGGGATTATTTCACAGCCTGATTGGTCAAACAAAGAAGACTTTATGCAGCTAGGTCGCCCAAATTTATTTTTTGGGGTAACCGCTGGCAACATGGATTCGATGATTAACCGTTACACCGCTGACCGTAAGCTACGTCATGACGATGCATACACCGCGGGTGATATTGGTGGCAAACGCCCAGACCGTGCCGTGACCGTTTATACCCAGCGCTGTAAAGAAGCTTTTAAAGAAGTCCCTGTGGTGATTGGTGGCATTGAAGCTAGCTTACGTCGCATTGCACATTATGATTATTGGTCTGATAAAGTCCGTCGCAGTGTGATTTTTGACGCTAAAGCAGATATCTTAATTTACGGTAATGCTGAACGACCATTAATGGAAGTGGCACGCCGTATTGCAGCGGGTGAAGCCATTAGCGATATTGATGATGTTCGTGGTACCGCAACAATGCGGAAAGAGCCTATGCCCGGTTGGCGTGGTATGGATTCGCGTAAAATAGACCAATTACATAAAATTGAGCCATTACCTAGTCCATATGGTGCAGATGACGTTGGTTGCAGTAATTTATCAGGTCCAACAGACGAAAAGATTTTTGATAACGAGGCTCCTAAAGCCATTAGCGTTCAACCGCCTCGTCCAAAGCCATGGGAAAAAACCTATGTGCTGCTTCCTGCTTATAACAAGGTCAGCGAAGACAAGTATTTGTATGCCCATGCCTCGCGTATTTTGCACCAAGAGCAAAACCCGGGTTGTGCCCGTGCGCTGTTTCAACCACATGATGCTAACCGTGGGGTATGGGTCAATCCACCGGCTTGGCCATTAAACACTGATGAAATGGATGCAGTATTCGATTTGCCTTATCAACGCATTCCACACCCTATGTATGGCCAAGAAAAAATTCCAGCCTACGATATGATTAAAACATCAATCAATATCATGCGTGGTTGTTTTGGTGGCTGTTCATTCTGTTCGATTACCGAGCATGAAGGACGCATTATTCAAAGTCGCTCGCAAGAGTCGATCATCAAAGAAATTAAAGATATTCAAGAAAAAGTACCAGGCTTTACAGGGGTTATTTCTGACTTAGGCGGCCCAACGGCAAACATGTACCGTTTAGGCTGTACCAGCGTGAAAGCAGAGAAAACCTGCCGACGTTTATCGTGTGTGTATCCGTCTATTTGTGGCCATTTAGGTACAGATCATAAACACACCATCGACTTATATAAAGCCGCACGTGAAGTGCCTGGTATTAAAAAGGTCTTAATTGCATCGGGGGTTCGTTACGATTTAGCTATTGAAAACCCTGAATATATTAGAGAGTTAGCTAAGCATCATGTGGGTGGTTATTTAAAAATTGCCCCAGAACATACCGAAGAAGGCCCTCTCAGTAAAATGATGAAGCCAGGTATGGGAACCTATGACAAGTTTAAAGAACTGTTTGATAAATTTTCTAAAGAAGCGGGTAAAGAGCAGTTTTTAATTCCGTACTTTATTTCGGCGCATCCAGGTACCACCGACGAAGACATGGTTAATTTGGCATTATGGTTAAAAGGGCAGAAATTTAAGCTCGACCAAGTGCAAAACTTTTATCCATCTCCGATGGCCAATGCGACCACGATTTATCATACCGAACTTAACTCATTGAAAAACGTTAAGCATGATAGTGAGCACGTGACGGTGCCGAAAAAAGGCCGTCAGCGTAAATTGCATAAATTCTTATTGCGTTACCACGACCCAATGGGTTGGCCGATGATCCGTGAAGCCTTAGTGGCCATGGGTAAAGAGTCGTTAATTGGTAATGGTCCAAATCATTTGGTGCCACCAGAAACCCGTAACGAGCAAACTAAAGTGAAGTGGGGCCAAAAGCCATCGGCTAAAACAAAAGAGCAAAGCGGCCAAAAAGCAATGACCCGTTTTTCTGCCGATCAGTTTGAAGACCGTAAAGGCGGTACTAAAGCAGATAAAGGCAACGCCAAACCTGCAGGGCAAAACAGTAAGTCTTCGCCTAAGGCTTCGGGCCAAGCGGCAAAAGGGCAAACGCCCAAAAGCCAAGGCGCTAAACATTCTGCAAAAACGGGTTGGGCAACCAAATCGAAATACGCAAAGTAGTCAGTGCCTTTATAGACTTGAGTTAACTAAACCCGCATTTATGCGGGTTTAGTTTATCTAAAGCGTGTACTCTGTGTTGAATAAAAATGATAAGTAAGGAATGAGCATCATGGCTAAAATGTCTAGACTAAGTGGTTACTTCAGCAGTGCGTTAATGTGTGGCGGTATGTTATTGGCAACCCCAAGTTATGCTGCTAATTCGGTACAGCAACAACAATTTTTTGAAGCGATTAGTGCGCTTTGTGGTAAAGCTTTTGCCGGTAAAATCACAGCTGGTGGAGCTGAAGGTGATGGTTTTAGTGGCAAACCATTAGTTATGCATGTGCGAGAATGTACAGATAAGCAGTTGAAAATCCCATTTCATGTGGGTGCAGATCATTCACGAACGTGGATTATCACTCAAACCGATACAGGGCTACGTTTAAAGCATGATCATCGTCATAAAGATGGTAGTGAAGATAAAGTGACTATGTATGGTGGCGATACCCGTGATACTGGTACTGCAAATATGCAGACTTTCCCTGTCGATGACGAGTCGATTGCCAACTTTAAGCAACATGGCTTAACTCAGTCGGTTACTAACGAGTGGCAGATGATGATTGAAGCACATACTTTTACTTATCGTTTAACCAGAGAAGATCGCGACTTTAAAGTCGAGTTTGATTTAACCCAACCGGTTGCGTTACCACCAGTGCCTTGGGGATATAAATAGGTTTTTGATAGGTTTATCCTATTGTTATTCTCACCGGCAGTTACTAGCCTGTCTCAGAGAAACTGACGATAACCGCTTATGGAACAGCTCAAGCATAGCGCTGTTACGCTTGTTTGCTGATTTTGTCACCACAAATGGGCGTGGTTTTTCTGATTATATAGGTGGATGAAAGGGCGCACGGTTATGTCTCGCCCTTAATATGAGAAATTATTTGTAGTCGCTGTTTCTCAAAGAGTAACGAGTAACGGACTCTTTCCACTTCTCGCCACTTTTCCAACGCTCAAGGAACAGTTCACTGTTTACTACTGCGCGGCCACCGATGCGAGTGATGCCATGTTCAAATAGTACCTCTGGCAACAGGCCAACGCTTGGGCCCACCAGCGCGATCTCTTGGGCTTTATGGCAATGCGTTAGCAAGCCTTCTAGGGTGTTGTTGATTACGCTGGTGCCAGTAATAAGTACCTTATCGCATTGCGCCAATTTGCTTGGATCTGTGGTTACTTCAAAATTGCCTTTGGCCTGAACCAATTCAGCCCGCAGCTCGATCACCGTTAAAGGGGTTTGTTGTTCGCGGAGTTGGGCTATAAGCGGGGCGAAGTAGCCAACCATACCAACGCGCTCACCAGGTTGAATATCTAGCAGCTCTAAACTGTCTTCTTCGTTGTGGTAGTTAAAGCCACGTTGTTTGAGTACATATTGGCTAATGGCATTAAGCGCTCCGGCGCCAAGCACTTGCTGCCAATCTTGTTGCAGCACGCTTAATTGGGCTAAATCCGTTACTGCTTTACCAATGTAATCACTGTATAGCGATTCATTTTGTAACTGCTCAAACGCGTTGCCCAATTTTACGTAGGTTAGGCCAATGGTACCGCCTTCTAATTCGACAACCCCAAACTTGGCACTTGGGTTATTTTCTTCGTGGCAAATGTGGATTGCTTTGATTGGTGGTAGATCGGTTGGTGCTGTAGTGAGTAACTGTTGATAAATAGACGACATCTGTGATTTCCATAACGCAGGGGATATTTCCAATTATTGTACCTCTACAAAAACGGTTTTTTTGTTAGCTAGTTAGAATATTTCTTACTTGATCAGGAGCTTTGAAGCGCCATGTGCAGGAGATAACAATAGTAGTGGGTGCGGGAAAGGAGATTGCCACAATAGAGTTAGACTAATTTAGCTGATTACTCGCCGAGCCAAAACCTAGCTGACGAATCAACTGTTCTCACTCTTGTCGTTGCTTTTGATGCGCTCATTTCCCGCTAGAAGAATTTAGTGGGGTCGTGGGGTCAGGGTAAACTTTATGAAAAGTAAATTGAAACACTGGATTTTCTAAAACGTTTCTGTCCATAAGTGAGTCAGAAGCCATGATTGAAAATGCCTAAATTCAACTCTGAACTTGAGGCCGTTGAAGACTCTTTATAAAAGAATGCGTGAGCTAGCCATGCATGACGGGCTAGCTTTCGCGGTACAGGTCGCTCTTTGGCATCAGACCCATATGGATATGGGAAATGTCATTATGATGTCGGGAACATCATAGACCATGCCATCACGACATTCGTGAATCCATTCACATCAGATGTACCATCGAAAGCGTTAGCATTTTCGAATAAGACCGAGGAACGCTAAAATGAAACCAAAAGCTGGATAAATTTTCGTCGCAATTTTTTCGCTGCTGTTGTTTGGTTGAATAGCGAAAATGTTGCCGGAACGGCAGGGGTGATCCAAGAGGGGATTGCTGTTGATCCCCTTTTGGCCCGTGCAGGGTGGAACCTTGCGTTCTTAAATGTCTGGTGTGGGCGAAGCACCACGACGTTAGTGGCCGCAGGCCATAAATACAAACTAGCAGTGGTTACTTACCATCAAAGGTAAACGACTGACCTGCAAGAGCGGCTTCAAACATTAGCCCACCCTTTGCGGCGGTAAATATCGCCATACCATTGATATAGGCTGCGGCGGCGGCATGATTACTGCCTGCTTGGCCTGCACTAGCTGAATTACCTGTGGTACCTACTTGAGCATTAGCGCCAAGATTAATTGCCACTGCAGACGCTTGCGCGCTAAATTCAAAGCTACCGCTGGTGAATTCATTATAAGCTTTGGCATCTTTAAAGAAGATGATTTCACTATAAGCTTGTCCACCTAATTGAAAACCGATAGATAGCTGGGTTAACGTGGAATCACCCATGTAATTATCGCCTTGGAATACGCGACCATTACCATATGCGGCTCCAATACCGATACCGCCTTTGGCTACGCTGGGGAAGATGGCATAACCATAAGCCGTATTAAATAAACTCCGGCTTTCATCGGCCTTTTTGAAATTAGTAATAGCGTCGTTGTAAGCTTCATCGCTAGCAAAACTTGGAACTGAAAAAGCGAAGCTTAATAACACGAGAACACTGGAAAAAACTAAGCTAATTGAACGTTTCATAAATAACCTCATTGACTAAGTTGTCATGGCAAAAACTAACCATAGAGTAGCATACCCCTTAAATGGCACTAATGAATAAACATTTATACTTGCTGTGTGTCAGGGTGTTATTGGTTGCTGTCTGCGAATGCAAAATAGGTGCGAGTTACTTTTTTGAGTGGTCTTTGGTTTCGGTTACGTTATCGCTTGTATCGTGCTCATCATCCACCATTAAATCTTGCAAATAACTCATTTCTTCATCGTTTAGTAACGAGTTAGTGTTGAGTGTTTTGTGGGGCGATGTAGTTTTGTCGCTGGCGTTGAGCCCACCGCGTAGATAGGCGGTTCGCGTGACTTGCTGGATACCATATAGTGCAAATATGTATACGGTCAGTAAAAGCGTTAAACGGGTAACTCCTTGGGTTAATAATGAAACAGAGTCACCTAAGTAAAATGGTAAATAAACCAATATAATCCGCAGTACCCAATTAATTAGAATACCTATGGTGAGTACACTTAACCAACGAAATCGAATCACTTGTAAGTTAAGTTGCCTTTTGGCCAAATATTGAGGGCGGTAGTGGGATAATAAACGATAAATTGCCCAGAAATAGCCAACAGTTTGTAGCATTAAAAATATGGGTAAGATCATGGCTAATAGATTAATACTGCTTAATTTATCGAGTGTCCCAATGGTGTTACTTGAGGCTTGTGGATCAATACCAATATGAAATAAAACAGTTGAACTGGTGACTAATGCAACGATAATGGCAAAGCCAAAATGTTTAATTAACAGTGGTTGATAATCTTGTCCTGTTAGGCTGCTTTTACAATATAAATACAGCATTGGCATTAATAAAAAATAGATCGGGATAAACAGTGTTAGGGTTAAATGTATCGGGATTGGGGTGGTTTCTGGGGTAAGTAAACCTGTTAAGAAGTAACAACCGATAAGTAAAAATATTCCAGCCAGCAGGCTATGGCTGCGGGTGGTACTTTGGTAAATATAATGCACATACAAACCTACCCCAAGGCAATGAATGCCTCCTAGTAAGGAGAGCCACCAGTATGTTTGAATGAATAAATCGTTAAATTGGTTCATTTTCACTCTCTTTGACGATAGTGAATACTAACCTACTTCCTGCTAACCGAATAGTTTTTGCTTGCTAACTTTGCTCAGCTTTACGTAAATGCCTGTTTGACGCTTTCTCCGGTGGTAAACCCGGTGCCGGTTTACGCTCTGCCAGTAAATGCTTAATGGCAAAAATGGGATGAGGCAATAGCATTCTTGGCCCCGCATACATCATTATTTCACGTGCTCTTTCTTTCATATGGGGTTTGTAACAATGCACAGGGCATTTATTGCAAGTGGGTTTGTCTTGGCCGTAGGGGCAACGATCGAGGCGAGTATTGGCATAGCTTAAAAATTCACTACACTGCTGGCAAACACCATGGGATGGTTTGAGGGGATGATGCGCTTTACAATATATTTCGACCATGGCTTGCATGGTTTGAAATTCGTAAAGTAATTTACCACTTAATAATTCTACATCGGCCATAGTGTTATTCCTGATTTAATACCCTAGTGAAACAGTCGGACATTAGTAGTGTAAGCTTGGCAATATGAGCTGACAAATTCAGCTTATTTAACTTTGAACTTAAACACAAAACGTACTTTTCTGAGGTTTGGATCGCAAAAATGATCCAAACAAGGGATAAATGATGAGCGATCTACGGCTTATTACAGATTTAAATAGATAAATACTTGATTTTATAGTGTACATTGAAATAATAATGGGCGGTGCTTAAAAAAAGCACAGCGTTTAAACAACAACGCACTATTATGTATGAATGTCGTTACGTTGCCTCACGACGAATACTGTTGTGAGTGAGATAAAATCATGTGCTATGCACATAATCAGCAAGGTGAAGCCTAATGAAGGTAATTTTAATTGTCATATTGGTTGCAATTGCTCTGTATCTTTACAGACGCACTCAAGCGGTGGCAAAACAAGAACAAGATAAAACCGATAGCAATGCTGCAGCGCATTCATCATCTAATGAGATCGCTAAACCTTCAATGGTAGCAGACGATACTGCAGTGGCAGATCCAGAGCATGCTGTCATCGATAAAGTCGCAGAAGATGACGTAGTAGCAGAAAATGAAGTAGTAGCAGAGCATACTGCTGAATCCGTTGAGGCACCTACAACAGCAATAATCTCTGAGTCTGATCGTCCACAAACAGAAATGGTTACTGAACCAGAAACTGTGGTAAAAGATGCGATTTCAGAGGTTGAAGTAAACACGGCTAACGTTGAAGCAAGCGTCGCTGGTGTATCAACAGTTAAAGAACCAAGTTATCAAGGTCAAGCGTTGAATCTTAGACGTGTTGAAGGTGATTGGGCCAGTGAGAGTTTTATACAACAGGTTGACGCCGCTAACAATGCTAGCGATCTTGAAAGCCAGCACAGCAACTTAGCCAGTGTGATAAACCATTGTTATAAAATGCGTAAACAGGCTGATTATTGCCAATATGGTGCGGCATTGCAGTTGACCTATTTAGGCTTATATAGCGCATTACATCAACAATGTGTCAGTCAAAAAAGTACTGATGAAATAAAATCGCCAGTATTTATGCAGTTATCGACTTTGCTAAATGATGTCGGTCAGTTTGATGATGCGATTAAAGTTTGCCAGCAAGCGCTTGAATACCAGTTAACCGACGGCACTGTCACTGGGTTTGAAGGGCGAATTAAACGTATCGAAAAAGCCAAAGCTAAAGTTAGCTAACAGGCTAATCAATACTGTTGGATGGATATCAGGTATGATATTCAAAAGGAAAGCGGACCTTGGTTCGCTTTTTTGTTGCTTAAAATCTAATGCTTACAAGGTTTAAAATGACATTAATGACTCGTACATTGACTAAAATATTGCTAATTTCTGCAGCTGTAGTTTCACTTTCTGGTTGTATTCGCACCCCAGAATGGACCTTGTTTTATGTTGCAGATCAAACACCATTACCAACAGAGATTGCTGTACAAGACCACATAACAGGTTATTACGACTCTCTTGAGCAATGCCAAGCAAAGGGCGCGGGGATGTTGCACTTACAATTGTCATCAGTGCCAGCAGAGCAAGCTTTTGTGTGCGGTGAGTTATGTCAGGTAGACGAACAGGAACAATTGCAGTGTAAAAGCTTAGCCGTAGGGGCGGAGCGTGATGCAATTTAAGCAAGATTATTTTGAACAATTAGAAGGCTTTTATTCGCAAGTTTATCCTTTACCCATCAGTAATCCTCATTGGCTTGGTTGGAGCGAGGACGCTGCTCAACTGATTGGTTTGCAACAGCCTAATGATGAATTGCTGATGCAATTGTCGGCCAACCATGCGGCTCCTGGTGCGAGTTATTATGCTCAAGTTTATAGTGGTCATCAATTTGGCGGCTATACCCCAAGATTAGGTGATGGGCGTTCAATTATATTAGGTGAAGCCATTGGGCCAAATGGCGCTTGGGATGTTGCGTTAAAAGGTGGCGGGCCTACACCGTATTCTCGCCAAGGTGATGGCAGAGCGGTAATGCGCTCGGCGGTTCGGGAGTTTTTAGTGTCAGAAGCGCTGGCTGCGTTAAACGTACCTACCAGCCGTGCTTTAGCCGTCATTGGTTCTGATTTGCCCGTGTGGCGCGAAAGCCAAGAAACTGCCGCAATTACCGTACGTTTAGCCAAAAGTCATATTCGTTTTGGCCATTTTGAATATTTCTTTCATAGTGAAAAAGGTGATGCTGGCAAGCTGACACAATTGGTTGATTTTACTATCAAGCAACATTACCCCCATTTATCGACAGATGCTGCAGGGTACAAACAATGGTTTTATGAGGTAGTGAAATCGACCGCAATAATGATTGCCCATTGGCAATCTGTCGGGTTTGCTCATGGGGTGATGAACACCGACAATATGTCGATTTTAGGTGATACATTTGATTTTGGCCCCTTTTCGTTTTTAGATACATTTAAAGAAGACTTTATTTGTAATCATTCTGATCACGAAGGCCGCTATGCATTTGGTCAGCAACCTGGAGTCGGATTATGGAACCTCAAGCGGTTGGCCCAAGTATTAACGCCGATTATTGAGTCTGACGATTTAATTGCCGCGTTAAATACTTATCAAGATGAGTTGGTTAAGCAGTATTTATTGCTTATGCGCGCTAAGCTGGGGCTACCGCAACTAAACATCAGTGCAAATAAACTCAGTGAAGCGGAGCAAGAACAGCTGGATTTGCATCTGGTGGGACAATTTACTGTATTACTTGAAAATAACCAGCTTGATTACAGCAATAGTTTACGCGACTTTGGCCAGTTGGACCCTAATAGTTCACACTCGGTATTACGTGACAGTATGGTCGATCTTGCTGGCTTTGATACTTGGTATCAAGCTTACCAAGACCGGATGGGTAAGGTAGACGATGTTAATATGTGGCAAGGTGAGCGTAATGGTGTTAATCCAAAATACATTTTACGTAATTATCTGGCACAAGAAGCTATTATAGACATAGAAGAAAATGGCGATAACAGTAAGTTATTACAACTTCAGCAAGTGTTAAGTCGTCCATATGATGAACAACCTGAAATGGAAGATCTTGCCAAACGCCCACCCGATTGGGGGCAAGGCTTAATTATGTCTTGCAGCAGTTAATTGAATTATTTTATCTGAGTCAATGTATGAATGTATTGTCAGCCCGATTAGATCCACAAACATTAAGTTTGGTTATACAAGCAAAGGTAGATTTTGAGCAATTTGAACAATTTGCAGAACCGCTAGCCGCGGCACTTGACTGCGAAATCCGTGAGCGCCAATGGGGCGCAGATCGGCATCAATGGTTACTGAATTTTGAAGGTTGTCCTTTATGGTTACATTACGAATTTTATGGTGATAGTTGTTGGATCTCCATTGATAACCCCAATGATTTAGATGTTTTAGCATTTTTGCTAACGCTACTTACTCCACATATTCAAACGACGTAATAAGGCATACATGGATAACGGTATAGGTGCAGAGTTTCATTTTCAGGCATTGAGACCCGATCTCATTTTAGATGCCATCGAAAGCATCGGTGTCTTTCCTGAGACGGGATTATTAGCATTAAATAGTTATGAAAATAGGGTATATCAATTCCGTTCTGACCAAGGCATTCGTTATGTGGTGAAGTTTTATCGACCACATCGCTGGAGCAATGAACAAATTCAAGAAGAACACGATTATGCCTTGGCACTCGCTGCTGAAGACATTCCCATAGCCGTTCCGGTGGTTATTGAGGGTAAAACCTTATTTGAATATCAAGGGTATCGTTTTGGGTTGTTTCCTTCTATTGGTGGACGCGCATTTGAAGTTGATAATTTAGAACAACTTGAATCGGTTGGTCGCTTTATTGGCCGTATTCATCAATATGGCGCAATGCAGCCTTTTAAGTACCGTGAATCGCTGACTCCTGCTATTTTGGGCGATGAGCCTTATCGCTACTTACGCGAGAGCGATATCGTTTCCAGTTCGATGCAAAACGCATTTTTTACTGTTGTTGAACAGGTGCTGGATAAAGCAAAGAAAATTTGGCAGCAACACAGCTTTACTTCAATACGTCTGCACGGAGACTTACACCCTAGTAATATTTTATGGACACCAGATGGCCCTGGTTTTGTTGATTTAGACGATGCTAAGCAAGGTCCGGCAGTACAAGATTTATGGATGATGTTGACGGGTGATCGCCAGCAACAATTATTACAAATTGATATTTTGTTAGAAGGATATCAAGAGTTCTGTGATTTTGATGCTAAACAGTTGGCGTTAATTGAGCCATTAAGGGCATTTAGGATGGTGCATTATAATGCGTGGTTAGCCAAGCGCTGGCAGGACCCTGCATTTCCAATGAATTTTCCATGGTTTGGTGATATTAAGTACTGGGAACAACAAACGTTGGCGTTTAAAGAACAGCTCTCTGCGCTGAATGAACCACCATTGAGTTTACCCAGTTTTAATTAACAATATTTCATAATCACTACCTAATAGTATTTAGTTACAAATACAATTAGCTAGATATTGAGTTACAGGCTAACGCTAGACTATGATAGAGCCAGCGTATTTATATTTTGCCTATTTTAAGGAAGTAAAATGAAAAAAGCATTACTGATGGCCGTAGCACTACTACTGGCACCGATGGCGGCGATGGCTGCTGATTATAAAGAAGGTGTACATTACACTGTAATTAATGAAGGCCCAGGAACAGCCAAACCAGAGATTACTGAGTTTTTCTCTTTCTTTTGCCCGCATTGTTTTAATTTTTCTAAAACAGTAGTGCCTAAAATTGAAGCCAACTTGCCTGAAGGTGTCACGTTTAATCAAGCTCACGTTGAGTTTATTGGTCGCCAAATGGGCATTGAAATGTCTCGTGCTTTTGCAATTGCAGAACAACTTAATGTTAAAGACAAAATTGAACCTGCATTATTTAGCGCTATCCACGATAAGCGTCAACAATTTACACGTGCAGACGATATCAGATCATTATTCATTGCTAATGGTGTCGACGCTAAAGCTTATGATGCAGCAGCTAGCTCATTTATGGTTAATGCACAAATGGCAAAAATGAAGCGTGATACTGAAAATGCTAAAATTTCAGGTGTTCCTTCATTAGTTGTTAACGGTAAATACCGCGTCGAAACCAGCTCTATTAAATCTTATGATGAGTTAATTGATATCGCATTTTACTTAACATCAATAGATAAAAAGTAATCCACTACCGATGGGTTATGTAAATAAGGAGCTTCGGCTCCTTTTTTTGTTGCCTAAATAAGAGACATATTTACGAGAAGGTGGCTTGAACGGTGAAAAGGCAAAAAAAAACCGCATGTCTATAAAAGACAATACGGAGATGAGTTAAATAACTCTTTTTTACCCTGAGTAACAGTAAAGATATTAACATGGCGTCAAAATATTGGCAAGTGACATTAAAGTGCCGATTTATAATATTTGATTTAGTAGGGCAATAAATAATCATCAATTAATGAAACTCTTTTGGCTGCAAGCTGTCCAATTTGACAAGTATAAAACTGTGTTTATCGTTTAATAAAAGTGGATAGTAGTTTGCTGTGGCGTTTGTATATTTAGGTTACACGCGGCTTATCGTTAACTATTCCATGCATGTTGTGGATGTTATCTTCTTGGAGGAAGCCGTATGAGAATGTTCCCTGTTTATGCCCCTAAACTTATCGTTAAGCATGCTCGAATTTTTTTGAGTGGAGTTATTTGGGTAAAAGACTTAGGACTGCTTGAGTTTGATAAAGGCCGCTTTTTACAGACGAAAAAAAGCCTGCCACATGTGAAGCAGGCGATCAGTGAATTAAATGCCTTGATTGAAGCGCAATCGCAGCAGTATCAATCCATTTAGATTTCGTTATTCAATAAACCAACAAGGCCGTTGACCTTATCACTCCAAGAGTCTAGGTCTTGCTGCAATTGTTGGTTTTTTTGTGCCAATTCTTGTTGTTCTAATATCAATGCTTCATTCTTTTGCTTCTCTTCATCAAGCTCCATTTTTAGTAGCTCAATATTTTCGAGTGTTGCCTGGATTTTGGTTTCCAGTTGGGACAATAATTCAAAGCTCATGGGGGCAGTCCTATACGTTTCTGGATGGAACCCCGATTCTAGCAGTGACAAGGCCTATAGGAATAGCCTTTAAAACTAAGTGGCTAAAATATATTCAATAAATCGTTCGATATTGTACTTTATCTGAGATCGCGCTATTTTTATCTGCTAACCAAGGCAACAAAGACCTTTCTATGACAATCCGCAGACTCGATGTTGGCATTCGTATGAGCAGTATAGTGATCCACAATAATAACGTTTATTTGAGTGGCCAAGTCGCAAAAGACAAATTAACCGACATCAATAGCCAAACTGTATCGATGCTCGAAGAAGTTGATACTCTACTTACACAAGCGGGCAGCCGACGAGAAAATATTTTATCAGCCACTATTTACCTTAAAGAGATGGCCAATTACGATGCTATGAATAAAGTGTGGGACAACTGGTTACCTAAAGGGCATGCCCCTGCAAGAGCTTGTGTGCAAGCAGCAATTGCCGAGCCTGAATACTTAGTTGAAATATCAGTAATTGCTGCAGCAGTGGCAAGTTAGCCATTCATGGCTAATCATGTTTAGTTACATTAGAGTCATTGATTGGTTGCGATTAGCGAGTGATAGAATGAGATATGCACTGACAGTTTGTCTGTTGCAGTATGAATAAATATATTGATGCTTGTTACGTTCATTTTACGTAATTTGATTTAGGATTTATGGCTTCGACTTGACATTAATCTCAAGCCTCCATAGTCTGCAAGCTCAGTTTTTAAGGTGGTATGCAATGGACATAAAATATAATTTGAAATCAGCGTCAGAGCGCCGTACAGAACCCTTCAAGCCTGAAGGCAACGTAGGTTTCGGTAAGTTGCGTACTGACCATATGTTTTTGATGGATTATCGTGATGGTCAGTGGTGCGATCCGCGCATTGTACCTTATGGTCCGTTTGAAATGGCGCCAGGTGCAATGACGTTACATTATGGACAATCAATATTTGAAGGCGCAAAAGCCTTTATGCACGAAGATGGCGAGATTTATACTTTCCGTTTAAACAAAAATGCCGAACGGATGAATCGTTCTGCCGATATTGTGTGTATTCCCAATATTGATGAAGCAATGCAAGTGAAGGCTATTAATGCCCTTATTGACGTGGACCGTTTGTGGTTTCCGCAACAAGATGGTGCCTGTTTGTATATTCGTCCATTTATTTTTGCTACAGAAGATCGTTTGTCGGTTAGTCCAAGTCAGAAATACACCTTCTGTGTCATGTTAAGCCCATCTGGTGCTTATTATGCTACAGGTGTCGACAGTGGCATCCGTTTATTGATCACCACAAAATTTCACCGGGCAGTGTCAGGTGGTACAGGTGCATCTAAGGCTTCTGGTAATTATGCTGCATCTTTACGTGCAGGCAAAGCTGCAGCGGAATATGGTGCATCACAAGTGCTATATCTTGATTCTACTAACACCCAAATTGAAGAGGCGGGTGCAATGAATCATTTCCATATTTTAAAAGACGGCACTGTGATTATTCCTACATTCACCGATACCATTTTAAAATCAATTACTTCTCAATCTATGCTTGAATTAGGTGATTTATTAGGCTGTGAAGTAAGACAAGAAACGGTGATGTTGGATAAGTTTATTGGGGACATTGAATCTGGTGAAATTATTGAAGCGGGTGGTTTTGGTACTGCAGCTGTCGTGTCTCCTGTGAGTTCATATATTTTTGAAGATGGACGTATTATTACCGTGGGTGATGGCAAAATTGGACCTAATATCCAACGGATTTATAAAGTCTTTACTGACCTACAGAAAGGCAATATTCCTGCACCAACAGGTTGGGTAAAACGTATTGAGCGTGTCGCTCCATAGGTTACTCTATCTGCTAATGTTGTTTAATAAAGCTCCTTTATGGAGCTTTTGTTTTGCGTTAAAAACGATTAATGGCAGCTTTTTCTTTGGTTAATAATGCCAGGCAATCAACAGTGTTCAATGGTTTACTGAGTAAGAAGCCTTGTACTTGATCGCAGCCTCCTTCACGTAAGAAATCTAATTGTTCTTGAGTTTCAACCCCTTCAGCAACCACGTTAAGCTCTAAACTATGGGCCAAGGTGATAATGGCACTCGTAATGGCTGCATCGTCAGGATCTTCGGTAATATCTCGAACAAATTCACGATCAATCTTTAACGTATCAATTGGGAAACGTTTCAAATAGCTTAAGCTGGAATACCCAGTACCGAAATCGTCAATGGCAATGGTTAATCCTAATGCTTTTAATTTCGCCAATACTGCAACAGAATCTTTTGGATTACCCATGATCATCGATTCTGTTAATTCGAGTTCTAGTGCACTTGCCGGTAAACCTGATACTGCTAATGCGACTTCTATTGTAGATATTATATCGGCTTTCAATTGTCTGGCAGAAAGGTTAACCGCTACAGATATATGTTCAAAGCCTAAATTGTGCCACTCTGCTAGTTGATTACAGGCTTCATTAATGGCCCAGTTACCTATTTGATTTATCATACCTGTTTCTTCTGCCAGTGGGATAAATTCAACCGGTGAAATAAAGCCTAGTTCTGGACTGTCCCAACGTAATAATGCTTCTAGACCAATAATCATCTCGGTCTTAACATCGAATTGAGGTTGATAAACCAGATACAGTTCATTGTCCTGCATCGCTTTTTTAAGCCCCGCTTCTAACTGAACATGGCGGGTAGCATATTTATTTAATTGTTCGGTATAGAATTGGAAATTATTGCGCCCCAGTGATTTTGCGTGATACATGGCAGTATCAGCATATTTAATTAAAGATGTTGTATCTTGCGCATCTTCGGGATACAAGCTGAGGCCGATTGACGGTGAAATGGTCAGTACTTTATCGTCAAGTAAAAAGGGGGTTTGGAATGCATTGAGGACTTTTTCTGCAATGATGGTCGCGGCTTTAGTTTTGGCTACACCTTCTAAAATAATGGTAAATTCATCGCCCCCTAAACGCGCAACCGTATCACCATCACGTACAGAGTTTTGCAGTCGATGAGCGACAGCTTTAAGCAGTAAGTCACCAATATGGTGTCCCATTGAATCATTGATATGCTTAAATCGGTCAAGATCTAAGAACAATAATGCCACTATGTTGTTTGCGCGATGCGCTTTAGTGACTGCTTGATTGAGGCGATCTTGAAATAGCGTGCGGTTAGGCAGTCCCGTGAGAGGGTCGAAATTAGCTAATACTCGCAAATCTTCTTCAGCTTTTTTACGCGCAGTAATATCAGTGAATACTGCTACAAAATGGCTTGTTTCACCTTTATTATCGATTACTTGGTTGATCTCAAGCCATGCAAGAATGCCGCGACGGTCGCGAGTACGAATTTTGATCTCGCCAGCCCAATGTTTGTGTCTTAATAGCTGGGTTTCGACAGCATTGTAAAACTCACTAGATTGCTTGCCCATTGTCAGAAACAGAAAATGTTTTCCGACAACATCACGGTGTTTAAAGCCGGTAATACGGCTAAATGCAGGATTAACTGAGCGGATTTGGTAGTCTAGCTCGCCGACGATGACCGCTTCATTCATACTAAACAGTACTTGTGATGAAAGCTTCAACTCATTTTCAGTTACTTTACGATTGGTAATGTCTTTATGAGTGCCTGCCATTCGTAAGGGGACATTATTTTCGTCGCGCTCAACGACTTGCCCACGGTCTAATAGCCATGACCATTTACCAGGGGCTGATTCAACACGATATTCAGCTTCAAAGAATTCTGTCTCTCCATTTAAATGGTCGTTGAGCAGCATCTGTACCTTAGGGCGGTCTTCAGAATGGATACTGCTGATGAGCAATTGACCTTTTTGACCGAAGTCCATTGGCTCAACCATATTGGTTCGATAAACTTTGTCCTCTTTGATATTCCAGTCCCACATCCCATCACCTGAAGCCCACAGTGCCAATTTGAGGCGCTCTTCAGAGGCTCGAATACTGCTATCGAATTCACGTTGTTTGATGTGTTTTTTCTTTCGGGCGGTAATAAACCAGATTATCAATAATAATGCGACCGAAAAATATAGCGCATAAGCTAAATTTGTCATGTAAATAGGCGGAACAACCGATACGTTTACATTTAAGGTGTTTTTACCGTATTGATTGGCACCAAGAGCATGGCGTACTATTAATTGATATTCTCCAGGGGGTAAATTGGTGTAGGAAATTTTATTGCCATCCGCTAACTGATGCCAAGCGGTATCAAAACCATTGAGAAAATAACTAAAACGACTTAATCCAGGGTAACTATAGTTTAATGAACTAACCTCAAAGCTAATTAACTGCTTTTCGTAGGGCATATTAATGTCAGGTGCATGGCTTAAATCGAGGATAGGGTATGTTGTTTCGCCGATAGTATACTTTGTTAAGGCTAATTTATTCTCTGCTCGGTATTTTGGGATCTGGGCTGGGCTAAATCGATTCAGTCCTCGAATGCCGCCAAACCATAAATCACCATTACGGTCTTTAAATTTAGACGAGCCATTAAATTCTCTGGCTTGTAAACCTTCATATTGATTAAACGATATAAATTCATTCGTTTTAGGTGTAAATCGTGAAATCCCGTTATTTGTGCTTAACCATAAATCATGTTGTGCATCTTCTAAAATGGCGTAAACCGTGTCGCTACTGTTATCTGCATTGACATCTATACGCTCAAAGTTAAAAGCCCCATCTTCGATTGTTAGCTTGTCTATACCGCCATGAGTCGCTAACCAAAAGTCACCATTTTCAGTGAGTAAAAAATCCCGAACGCGGTCATCGCTTAAACTATTGAGATTTTTTGGATCGTGAATTAAAAAGTCTAGTTTTTGCTCATCGGGCGCCAGTCTTACTAACCCACTCATGGTGCCTAACCATAGATAACCTTGGCTAAAATATATTTTAATAATTTGATGTTTGAATGGTGAGTATTCAGTTTGAAAATCGAAATTATAGGAGACCATTTTTTGACTATTTGGCGAAATAGAATATAACCTTTTGCTACTGGCGATCCATAAACGGCCTTTATCATCAAAGGCTAAACTGCGAAACATGGTATCCGTATGGAGTTGTTCATTGTCTGGTTTAATTTGCCGTAGAGTGTTGTTATCGAGGGTAAATATGCCGACATTGGTCGCGAACCATAGTGAATCATGTATGTCTTGCACAATGTCTTGGACAGTGAGAGAAAGTTGATCTTCTGGGATAGCTAATAGCTGGCTAAATAAATCGTTGATGTAATGGTATTTATTATCGCCTGGAATGAGATATTTAGCGCCAATGCCTTGAGTACCAATCCATAGGCGCTGTTGTTTGTCCCTGAAAATGGCGCGGACCATATTTGCCATTCGAGGTGTATTAGTTTGGTTATCGTAAAAGTGGCTAAAATATTGATGGTTGATATTGAGCTTATCGATACCGGAAAAAAATGTACCTATCCATAAGATACCATTAGGGTCTAGCATTAATGTTTGTATGTTATTCGCGCTAATACTGTTTAGTGCTTGTGAGTTGTGCTTATAAACGGTGCTGTGCCACTTTTTACCATCATAATCGAGTTGAGTTAAGCCTGAGTTATTACCAATGACCCATAATTGATTGGCATTGTTAACCACAAATTGATCAATTTTTTTATTATCGCCATGATAATTTTCCCGCGACCAAATGAGTTCTTTTTGATGGTTCTCTAAATTATAGCGCCAAATTTGGTTATCAATCGCAAGCCATACAGAATAAATAGAGCTAAATTTTATGTCGTTAACCGCCTTGTCGACAGGAATATCAAGGCGAATAATAGTATTACTATCAATGGCAAATGTGCCATTGGACTGGGTACCCACTACAATATATTTATCATCAATATTGGCTATACTGGTCACATTAGGAGTGATGTTATTACCTAAACTAACGGGAATAATTTTTTCTGTTTTTAGTGACAGAATGAAAAGACCAGATCGAGTGCCTACCCAGATAGTCTCGCCAATAACAGCAAGTTGAGTTACTTGTAATTCGCTTAAGCCTTGAGCCTGTTTGTATTGAGTAAACTTTCCGTTAGTGAGATTGAGTCTATTGAGGCCACTATTATAGGTGCCGACCCATAAATCCCCATCGGGCGACTGCAATATGTCGGTAATAAAGTTTCCCGAAATAGAATTACTGCTTTGTTGCTGTTTTAGATATAAATTAAACTCAACCCCATTGTAGCTGTGGAGTCCATCTTGAGTTCCTATCCATAACATTCCCGAACTGTCCATAAACAAGCGGGTAATTGAGTTTTGATTGAGGCCATTACTTGTATCAAAGTGTTCAAATTTTACTTCGGTTAGACCATCATTAGGACCGTCTTTTTGTGCTGCAACAGACACCGAAAAACTCAATGTTATGACTAACATGAGATAGTGTACTAAAAGCGTAAATGTACTAAAATTCAAATTTCACCTATAAAAGTTACATTGGAAAGGCTGTTACTCATAGTCTAGTTATAGTAACAATAAAATTTTAACTTAAGTACTACAAACTCAGATGTTAAATTTTTTATTAATTGAGTGACAGACTAACTCTTTTTTAGTGTAAAACTGACCATTTTCCACGCACAAAGCAATATAAAACCATAATTGGTCATTTTTAGAGCAATCTATGCGTTTTGATCTTGATGTATTTTTATAATGTCATCGATTTGCTGATCTTTTTCGAACCAAAGTTGGTTTAACCATCGCTGAAACTCGACACGAGTTTCTGGGCTTTTAAAGTAGACTTCTGGGTCGACTCGCGGCACGGGAAGTACCTCAATGCGGATCACCACTTTTTTAGTGCGTCCATGCATGACATTAGCCAACACTTTTTCTGAAGTTTCTGGATAAACTATGGTGATATTTAGCAGACTTGTAAACTGTTCGCCCATTGCTGATAGTGTAAAAGCAATCCCGCTGGCTTTAGGGCGTAATAAATGACGATAAGGTGAATTCTGACGTAATCGTTTTTCTTCAGTAAAACGGCTACCTTCAACATAATTAATAATGGATGTTGGTGAATGCTTAAAGCGTTCACATGCCTTGCGAGTCGTTTCGAGATCTTTACCTTTTAATTTAGGGTTCTTTTTTAACTTAGCTGCGCTAGTCCGGTCCATAAATGGCATATCTAGCGCCCAACAACCTAGCCCCATGATAGGTACATAAAGGAGTTCTTTTTTTAAAAAGAATTTCAACATTGGGATATGGTTACGCAATAAGTAAGTTTGGGCGGCAATATCAAAGCCACTGACATGATTACTTATCAATAAATACCAGCCGTCAGGGTTGAGTTTTTCTAATCCTTTTACATCCCATTCAATATTAGAAATAAGATATAAAATACCGCCATTGCATGTTGCCCATGACCACATAAGACGGTTCATTATTCGTGTCAATAGTCGACGTATCGGCAAAAAAGGCAATAAAAATTTAACCACACCGCCGATTGTTAGCAATGAACTCCATACAACTGTATTGATAATCAATAATGACAGACTGATAAAATAAAGTACTGGGCCAGGTAAAAAAGTCAGCATCTTGGCTATACCTCTTGTTTTGCTTGTGCAGCAAACATATCCAACTGCTTATCTTTGTCGATCCAGAGTTGATTAAGCTGTTCTTGGAAGTCAATTTTGAATTCACGATCTTTCATATAATCACCCCGCATCCGCTGGGGAATATCTGTAATTTTGATATCCACTCTGACCTCAGATAATCCGCCACAAATATATTGCCAATAGGTTGGCACTATATCTGGGTAATATATGGTGACATTAACCAATTTATTAATGTGCTCACCCATGGCTGACAACGCAAATGCCATTCCGCCCGCTTTGGGTTTTAAAAGATGTTGAAAAGGCGATTCTTGTTTGTCATGTTTAGCCGCAGTAAACCGTGTACCTTCGACAAAATTCATAATGCTGACAGGTTTGGTTTTAAATTTCTCACACGCTTTGCGGGTTATTTCGATGTCTTTACCTTTTAATTTAGGATTTTTGCGCAATTGTGCCGTGCTGTAACGGCGCATAAAAGGAAAGTCTAATGCCCACCAAGCAATACCGAGTATTGGGACGAAAATCAATTCTTGTTTTAGGAAAAATTTTAAAAAAGGAATTTTACGATTAAAAACCCGTTGTAAAATAAGGATGTCGACCCATGACTGATGGTTGGCTATTACCATGTACCATTCTTTTTCAGAAAAGGATTGGTCGCCTGTGATATGAATACGCATAGGATGAAAAATAGCTTCTACCACGGTATTGACACTGATCCATGCTGTCGCGCAATTATCGAGAATATAACTACAGATTTTTTGGATAATGCCAATGGGGATTAACTTTACAAAACTGAAAGCTAAAATGGGAATGGTCCAAAAAATGGTATTAAATAAGTAGCATAAGAATGCAATTGAACCTTTGATTTTCGACAGCAGCGACATTGTTCTCTCCTATAAACGGAGGGCTATGTTACTAGTAGTCGCGGTTTTGCTCAATCAATACGATAGGTTAAATTAGGTTTATTGCTGATTCAGTTTTGCCAGTAATCGATCCATTGCCCGATAACCAAGGGCTTGAGCAATGTGACCTCGTTCGATGGTAGGCGATTGCTGCAAGTCGGCAATGGTGCGTGATACCCGTTGAATGCGGTGAAAACTGCGTACAGACAAGCCTAAACTCACAACGCTTTGCTCTAAAAATTCAAGATCGGGTTGAGTAATAGCACCATCTTGTTTGAGTTGTTTTGGGGATAATTCACTATTTAACACTCCAGATCGGCTGAGTTGTTGATCGCGTGCTTGTTTGACCCGCTTGGCTATTTCAATACTGGTCTCACCGGGTTGATGCTGTTGGGTTAAGGTGCCAGCAGGAAGTTTGGGTACATCCACGGTTAAATCAAAGCGGTCTAAAAATGGCCCTGATAAACGGGATAAATAACGTTGAATTTGATCAGGAGTTGAACGCGCGCGCTCTGTATCGCCACAAGGGCTTGGGTTCATTGCGGCAATAAGTTGAAATCGACTCAAAAAAGTCAATTTTGCTGCAGCACGTGAAATCTCAACTTGGCCGGTTTCTAAAGGTTCACGCAGACAATCCAATACTTTACGCGGAAACTCAGCTATTTCATCAAGAAATAATATCCCACGGTGCGCTAATGATATCTCACCTGGCTTTGGATGACTTCCACCACCAATCAGTGCAATAGATGATGATGTATGATGTGGCGAGCGAAAAGGGCGATTAAGAAAATTTTGCGGTTTTACATGTAATCCAGCGACAGAATGAATAGCTGCTACTTCAATGGCTTCATCGTAAGTGAGTTTTGGTAATAGTGGAATGATTCTATTGGCTAGCATGCTTTTCCCCGTTCCTGGTGGTCCTACGAACAGCATGTTGTGTCCTCCGGCCGCCGCAATTTCAAGTCCTTGCTTGGCTTGATACTGGCCGATGACATCGCTCATACAAAGCGATGAATGGTTTCGGGGCTCTTCTTCTATCCATTCAGGTAAGGTATCAAGCAGAGGTAATTGTGCTTGGCCGTGTAGAAAAGCCGCTAAGTTCTGCAAGTGGGCGACAAAATAACTGTGATGATAGCCAACCAGCTCAGCTTCATGGCGGTTTTCGATGGGCATAAAAAAATGGTGTTGATCATTACGTGCCGCAATAATGGCTGGTAATAATCCACTGCAAGGGCGTATTTGGCCGGAGAGTGCCAGTTCACCGACAAACTCACATTGATGTAATGCTTTAGCTGGAACTTGATTTGATGCTGCGAGAATACCTACTGCGATAGGTAAATCATATCGTCCGCCTTGCTTGGGTAAATCTGCTGGGGCTAAATTGACGGTAATGCGTTTTTGTGGGAATTCAAAGCCAGCATTAATTAACGCACTTCTAACGCGTTCTTTAGCTTCTTTGACAGAGGTTTCTGGCAGTCCCACTAGATTAAATGCGGGTAAACCGTTGCTTAAATGCACTTCAACAGTAACTCTTGGCGCTTCTACACCGCAGCTTGCTCGAGTAAATACACAGGCTATCGCCATTAACAATTCCTTTTGTTTGAATAATATACAAGTGAAGATATGTTTATAGTCTAGCAGCGATGTATTTTTTTGCGTGATATAGGCTAAATAAGTCAGATAAAGTTATGTTTATAAGCTAGTTTAAATCAGTGATGTTGAGTAGAATGCCGTCGCTTTATAGTACACAAGGAAGGATCATAAATAGGTCTGTTGTCGTGAAACACTATAATGATATTTCAACACTCGTTATTTCTATGTGTATTGAATCATTAGTCTTGTTAATTTGAATATTAATAAATGGCTAAGGTCTTGCATTTGCCCATTTTGCAACAATGATATGTATATACAATCCTGATGTTTTGGCTAGTATTCAGGTAAAGGTAAACTATGAGCCTCTCTGATAATTTATTGATCATCTTGTGCCTGATAGGCATCAGTTGTTTTTTCTCTATGTCCGAAATTGCCCTTGCGGCATCACGAAAAATGCGTTTGCAATTAATGGCTGATGAGGGTGACTTGCGTGCAGCAAAGGTGTTGAAGCTACAAGCTCTTCCAGGTAGTTTTTTTACCGTGGTACAAATCGGACTGAATGCGGTTGCGATCATGGGCGGTATCGTGGGTGAGTCGGCATTTAGACCTCATTTTGAAGCATTACTGTTGCCTTTATTAGGCAATGAATGGGGTTTGCAACTGAGTTTTGTCTGTTCATTTGTGACTGTCACCTCGTTGTTTATTCTATTTGCTGATTTGATGCCTAAACGTATTGCGATGGTGATCCCAGAGCAAGTCGCGGTTACTTTTGTGATGCCAATAATTTTGTGTATTAAAATATTAAAGCCATTTGTGTGGATTTTTAATGGCTTGGCCAATGCAATTTTTAAATTGTTACAAGTACCTACTGCGCGTAATGACCAAGTGACCCATGATGATATTTACGCCATGATGACCGCAGGTACAGAAGCGGGGGTGATGGATAAAGGCGAACAGCAAATGATGGAAAACGTGTTTGAAATGCAGTCGGTTTCGGTGACCTCTGCAATGACTGCGCGTGAAAGTTTAGTGTATTTTTTACTGCAAGACAGCGAAGAAGACATTAAACAGAAAATTGCTAAAAATCCGCATAACAAGTTTTTAGTTTGTGATGGTCAACTTGATATGATCAAAGGTTTTGTTGATGCAAAAGAATTGCTAATTAGAGTAATTAACGGCGAGAACATAACTTTAAAAGGCAGTACGTTAGTACATAACTGTTTGATTATCCCTGATACGTTAACCTTGTCTGAATCGATGGAATATTTTAAGAATAATCGTTCCGACTTTGCTGTGGTGATGAACGAGTATGCGTTGGTTGTAGGCATTGTCACCACCAATGATTTACAAAGTGCTGTTATGGGCGCGTGGTCATTACATGAAAGCGAAGAGCAAATTGTTGCCCGTGATGGTAATTCTTGGTTAGTGGATGGGGTGACGCCTATTACTGATGTAATGCGTGCGTTTAATATTGAAGTGTTTCCGCATAATCAAAATTACGAAACTATTGCTGGTTTTATGATGTATATGTTGCGCAAAATTCCTAAACGAACCGATTTTGTCAATTACGCCGGGTATAAATTTGAAGTGGTCGATATTGATTCATACAAAGTTGACCAACTGCTGGTGACTCGTATAGACATTGAAATACCACCACTGCCTTAAGTCAATTTCCCTAGATAAGCTAAACAGCGTCATTAAATGATCGCTAAGAATGCACTAATGATAGGATCATTGGTGCGTTTTTCTTTACAGCAACAGCCTAATTCAAATGGCGGGATCGCGACTGGTGACGATAAAGTTTGAATGCGATCACGTACCGGGCTATTGAGGAGCACGGCTTCTGGACTGATACCAACACCACAGCCGAGCGCGACCATAGAGACTATCGCCTCCTGACCTGATACCTGGGCATAAATATTGGGTTTTATGCCCATTTGCTTAAACCACAAATCAATTCTTTTTCTGCCGGGACCATGATCCGGTACGATATAGGGCAACTTAGCCCAGTCAATTTGGGATTGGTTTACCCATTGCTGTACTTGGCATTGTATTGTTGGGGCAATGACGGAAATGGGTACTTTATCAATCGGCGTAAAATGCAAACTGCTAGGAAAGACTTCCGGCAATGCAATAATGGCAATATCGGCACGATTTTTTTGGATTTGGTTTACTGCATTAGCCGGGTCTCCGGTATGGAGATTAATATCGACATGAGGATGCTCACGTCTAAATCGATCTAACAATGCTGGTAAATGGCTATAAGTCGCAGTCACCGAGCAATACAAATTAAGATTGCCGCGTAAAATTTGCTGACTTGGGTCAATACGACTGCGTAATTGAGTCCATTCCGATAATGTGTGCTCGGCAAAACGTTTAAATTCAATACCTGCATGGGTCATCGTGACACTGCGATTGTCACGTTCAAACAATTTACTACCCACTTCCTCTTCTAAACGTTGTAAGGCACGGCTTAATGTCGATGGACTGACATGCGATTGCTCTGCTGTTTTGGCAAAATGCAGGCTATCACATAAGTGTAAATACATTTTAAGTGAACGAATATCCATCACAGCACCTTAGAGCTCAAATGTAAGTTAAATATTAGGTTAAGCATTTAATGTTGCATTAATTGCAACGTGACATCCCGAATATATCATTTTAAGCAATCATATGCATGCGCTATAGTGACTTCAATCACAACGCTTAAGGTCGCTGACTAATAAGATGTTGAGTCCCAAATTATTAAATTTTATAGGTGGTATCAGATGGCTAACTATTTTAACTCTCTGAATTTACGTCAACAATTAGCTCAATTAGCACAATGCCGCTTTATGGACCGTACTGAATTCAGTGATGGTTGCCAATATATTAAAGATTGGAATATCGTGATTTTAGGTTGTGGCGCCCAAGGCCTTAACCAAGGTTTAAACATGCGTGACTCAGGCCTAAACATTTCTTTTGCCTTACGTCCGCAAGCCATTGCTGAAAAGCGTGCATCGTGGCAAAAAGCCACTGATAACGGCTTTAAAGTAGGAACCTTTGAAGAGCTTATTCCTGCAGCTGATTTAGTGTTAAACCTAACACCAGATAAGCAACATACTAACGTTGTTAATGCGGTTATGCCATTAATGAAGCAAGGTGCTACGTTATCTTATTCACATGGTTTCAATATCGTTGAAGAAGGCATGCAAGTTCGTCCAGATATTACTGTTGTTATGGTTGCACCAAAGTGCCCTGCGACAGAAGTCCGTGAAGAATATAAGCGTGGTTTTGGTGTACCAACATTGATTGCTGTACACCCAGAAAACGACCCTAACAGTGACGGTTTGGCCATTGCGAAGGCTTATGCTAGCGCTACCGGTGGCGACCGTGCCGGCGTATTAATGTCATCTTTTGTGGCAGAAGTTAAGTCAGACTTGATGGGCGAACAGACTATTTTATGTGGAATGTTGCAAACGGGTGCTATTTTAGGTTACGAAAAAATGGTTGCCGACGGTGTTGACCCAGCTTATGCCGGCAAGTTAATTCAACAAGGTTGGGAAACCGTTACCGAAGCGCTTAAGCACGGCGGTATTACCAATATGATGGATCGCTTGTCTAACCCAGCTAAAATCAAAGCATTTGATATGGCTGAAGAGTTAAAAGAAATCCTTAAGCCACTATTTGAAAAGCACATGGACGATATTATCAGTGGTGAGTTTTCTCGCACTATGATGGAAGACTGGGCTAATGATGATGCTAACTTATTGCGTTGGAGAGCTGAAACCAACGAAACTGCATTTGAAAATGCGCCAGTTTCATCTGATCATATTGATGAGCAAACGTATTTCGATAAAGGCATTTTCTTAGTTGCTATGATCAAAGCAGGTGTAGAACTTGCGTTTGATACCATGGTTGCCGCAGGCATTGTTGAAGAGTCTGCTTACTATGAGTCGCTACATGAAACACCTTTGATTGCTAACACCATTGCGCGTAAGCGTTTATATGAAATGAACATCGTTATTTCAGATACAGCTGAATACGGTTGTTACTTGTTTAACCATGCGGCAGTGCCAATGCTACGTGAATACGTAAACGCAATGTCATCTGAGTATTTAGGCGGCGGTTTTAAGGATCAATCCACTGGTGTTGATAACCTGCGCTTAATTGATGTAAATGATCAAATTCGTAATACAGAAGTTGAGTTTATCGGCGCTGAATTACGTGGTTACATGACTGATATGAAAAGTATTGTGGAAGCTAACTAAGCACAAATTATTAGTGGTTAATACTAAACGTTAAATTGAACTGATGTTGTACCTGTTCAGAGTTTTGGCTGAAATTAAGCCCCGTTGTCGGACAGGCATCAATCGAAACGTCCTCATCTTATTGATTGGGGCGCTGAAAAAACAAATGGTTAAATTGAATTCACAATAAATATTTATTGAATTCATGGGTTAAGTTTTTGTTGTTGTTTGCATTGTCTCGGCAGGGAAGCTGAATTTTTTTTTACAAAGTAGATTTTTTAGTTGTATTGGGTAATTCTTTTATGGTACTTCTTTAAGTACACCATGAAGGTTGTGGTTAAATACCACGATATGAATTAGCGAAGATACTTAGGATACAGTCGATAATATGTTTAACCACTCAGCCATACTCATTCTCGAAATTATTACCGTAGTGATTATTAAATCACAGCGGGGGTGGCGTTTTGGCAACTAGACTGACTTAAGTCAAACAGATTGCAAAAACCCCCGCTCCGAAAGGACCGGGGGTTTTTTAGTTTTAAGTTCAAGTAAATAACAATACCCAGATAGCATATCAGTAGAGCAAGCAGATACATTGACGAAGTAGAGACGAGAATATGGAAGCAGGACAAAAAATGCGTGGCGCAGATGCCGTAATCAAAGTACTAGCAGCACATGGTGTGACGACCGTGTTTGGTTATCCTGGCGGGGCCATTATGCCAATCTACGACGCCCTCTATGGTGGACCTGTTGAGCACTTACTTAGCCGCCATGAACAAGGTGCCGCATTTGCTGCCGTAGGATATGCTCGAGCTAGTGGTAAAACCGGAGTGTGCTTTGCTACTTCAGGACCTGGCGCCACTAACTTAATCACCTCACTTGCTGATGCTTTACTTGATTCTGTACCATTAGTTGCCATAACCGGCCAAGTGTCTACCAGTGTTATTGGTACTGACGCATTCCAAGAAATTGATGTATTAGGTATGTCGTTGTCATGCACAAAACACAGTTTTATGGTCACCGACATCAATGAGCTTATTCCCACCTTATATCGTGCATTCGAAGTTGCTGCAGAAGGGCGTCCTGGTCCTGTTTTAGTTGATATTCCAAAAGACATTCAACTTGCAGCATTAGAATACAAAACACCCCTTCAAAGCGTTACTGATGAATTACTTCCACAAGTCGATGACTTAGATGCCGCTATAGCGCTAATTAAACATGCTAAAAAGCCTATGTTGTATGTCGGTGGTGGTGTTGGAATGGCTGGTGCCGTTGCACATTTACGTCAGTTCATCGACACCACAGGCATTCCATCGGTAGCCACCTTAAAAGGTTTAGGCAGCATTGCGCATGGCACCAAAGGTTATTTAGGCATGTTGGGTATGCATGGTGGTAAAGGTGCTAATTTGGCCGTGCAAGAATGCGATTTGCTAATGGTTGTCGGAGCTCGTTTTGATGACCGAGTTACTGGTCGTCTTGCCAGTTTTGCCAGCAACGCCAAAGTATTACATTTAGACATAGACGCCGCAGAAATTGGAAAGTTACGCCAAGCTGACGTAGCGATAGCTGCAGAGCTTAGCATAGTGTTACCGGCACTAACCGCTGCGGTAGCTGGACAGCTTGATATTAGTCCGTGGCAAGCAAATGTTGAAGAGCTATCTCGTACACACCAATGGGATTATCATCATCCTGGAGATTTAATTTATGCCCCTGCGATGTTACGTCGTTTAGCCAATAAACTTCCCGAGGACAGTGTTGTTGCCTGTGATGTAGGTCAGCATCAGATGTGGGTCGCACAACATATGTGGTTCCGTCGTCCAGAAGATCATTTATCAAGTGCAGGTTTAGGTACTATGGGTTTTGGTTTGCCTGCTGCGATTGGCGCTCAAGTTGCGCGACCTGATGCGACCGTGGTCACAGTCTCTGGAGATGGCTCGTTTATGATGAATGTTCAAGAGTTAACCACCATTAAACGTCGTAAATTACCAGTAAAAATCTTACTGATTGATAATCAAAAATTGGGTATGGTTAAACAGTGGCAGCAGTTATTTTTTGAAGAGCGTTACAGTGAAACCGACTTATCTGATAATCCTAACTTTGTCCTTATGGCGTCGGCATTTGATATTCCGGGTAGAACGATAACCCGTGCAGATCAAGTCGAACAAGCATTAGACGAAATGTTGAACAGTAAAGGTCCTTATATGCTGCATGTGTCGATTGATGATGCTTTTAACGTATGGCCTCTTGTACCACCGGGCGCAAGTAATAGTGAAATGATGGATCAAATGGAGAAACAAACATGATGCATGCATTAGAAATAACCGTTCAACAACGCCCTGAAGTACTTGAGCGTGTACTGCGTGTTACTCGCCATCGTGGATTTAAAGTCACTCAAATGCAGGTACACATCAATGATGACGCCAGCATGGCTATTGCCTTATGGGTTGAGGCTGAACGTGCAATTGAATTACTCAGTAACCAGTTAGATAAATTAATTGATGTGACGCATTGTAAAGTATTACCTGCCGTGTCATTGGACCAAGCAGCAAACAGTTAAGTTTTTTATTAACCATTTATTAGAACGTTATCGTGATGACACAGGTAACGCGCACCACATTTAACCAAGGATATTAGCAATGCCAAAATTACGTTCAGCTACCAGTACCGAAGGCCGCAACATGGCAGGCGCCCGCGCACTATGGCGTGCCACTGGCGTGAAAGAAAACGATTTTGGCAAGCCCATTATCGCAATCGCTAATTCGTTCACTCAGTTTGTACCCGGCCATGTACATTTAAAGAATATGGGGTCATTGGTTGCTGGTGCTATTGAAGAAGCTGGCGGAATTGCCAAAGAATTTAATACTATTGCGGTAGATGATGGTATTGCCATGGGTCATGGTGGCATGTTGTATAGCTTACCGTCGCGCGAGTTAATTGCAGACAGTGTTGAGTATATGGTGAATGCCCATTGTGCCGATGCATTGGTGTGTATATCTAACTGCGACAAAATTACTCCTGGCATGTTAATGGCCGCGCTACGATTAAATATCCCTGTGGTATTTGTATCAGGTGGTCCAATGGAAGCGGGTAAAACCAAGTTATCTGATCAACTGATTAAACTTGATTTGGTTGATGCGATGGTTGCCGGTGCTGATACCAATGTCAGTGATGAAGACAGTAAGCAAATTGAACGTAGTGCTTGTCCTACCTGTGGCTCGTGCTCGGGTATGTTTACTGCTAACTCAATGAACTGTTTAACTGAAGCCCTAGGATTATCGTTACCGGGTAATGGTTCTATGTTGGCAACTCACGAGGACCGTCGTGAATTATTTTTAGAAGCCGGTCGCCGCGTGATGAAGTTGGCTGAGCGTTATTACAAGCATGACGATGAAACAGCATTGCCACGTAATATTGCTTCATTTAAAGCATTTGAAAATGCCATGGTATTAGACGTTGCCATGGGAGGCTCATCCAATACGGTATTGCATTTAATAGCCGCTGCTCAAGAGGCCGAAATTGACTTTACCATGGCGGATATTGATCGGATATCGCGCTTAGTTCCTCATTTATGTAAGGTTGCGCCATCAACACCTAAATATCATATGGAAGATGTGCATCGTGCGGGTGGTGTAATGGCTCTTCTCGGTGAGTTAGACCGTGCTGGTTTATTGCATAATGATGTGCCACACGTAGCAGCAGATGACGGTGGCGATTTAAAAACTGTGTTGGCCAAGTATGACATTAAACAAACTAACGATCCTGACGTGTTGCGCTTTTTTAGTGCAGGCCCAGCAGGTATTCCAACCACTAAAGCATTTAGTCAAAATTGTCGTTGGGACAGTGTCGATGATGATCGCGAAAATGGTTGTATTCGCTCGCGTGAGTTTGCCTTTAGCCAAGAAGGTGGCTTAGCCGTATTGTCAGGTAACGTTGCTGTCGATGGCTGTATTGTTAAAACGGCTGGCGTCGATGAATCTAATCTAACGTTTGTCGGTAGTGCTCGAGTATATGAAAGCCAGGATGATGCTGTAGCAGGCATTTTAGGCGGAGAAGTGGTAGAAGGCGATGTCGTGGTTATTCGTTATGAAGGCCCTAAAGGCGGCCCTGGCATGCAGGAAATGCTGTATCCAACAACGTATTTAAAATCACGTGGTTTAGGCGCTAAATGTGCGCTAATTACCGATGGTCGTTTTTCCGGTGGAACGTCTGGTTTATCGATTGGCCATGTATCACCAGAGGCTGCTTCTGGTGGCACTATTGCGTTAATTGAAAATGGCGACCAAATTGCCATTGATATCCCTCAGCGTAACATTCAACTTAATGTCAGTGATGAAGAGCTTGCTCGTCGTCGCAATGCGATGGATACCAAAGGCCCATTAGGTTGGAAGCCTGTTTCCCGTGAGCGTTATGTGTCATTAGCACTGAAAGCTTATGCATTACTTGCTACCAGTGCTGATAAAGGTGCTGTACGCGATCGTTCTAAGCTGGAGGGGTAATATGTTGGCTTTGGCGTCTAAAGCTCAATTAGATCTCGCTCATTATTATTTACAGAAAATTTTGCTGTCGTCGGTTTACGATGTGGCTAAAGTGACGCCATTGTCGAGCATGAATAAATTGTCTGCTCGATTTGGTTGTCAGGTGTATTTAAAGCGTGAAGATATGCAACCCGTGCATTCATTTAAGTTACGTGGTGCCTACAACCGTATCGCTGCGTTAACTCAAGATGAATGTGATAGAGGTGTGGTGTGTGCATCGGCGGGTAACCATGCTCAAGGTGTGGCAATGTCAGCCGCCAGCCGCGGTATCGATGCGGTTATTGTGATGCCGAGTACGACACCTGATATTAAAATTGATGCAGTAAAACGCTTGGGTGGCACTGTAGTGCTACACGGGCAAGCGTTTGATCAAGCGAATGATTATGCTAAAAACCTTTCAGCAACAGAAGGGCGTGTTTATATCGCCCCGTTTGATGACGAAGCGGTGATTGCCGGTCAAGGCACCATTGCCCAAGAAATGGTGCAGCAACAACGTGATATTGAAATTGTGTTTGTACCGGTTGGCGGTGGTGGACTAATAGCAGGCATTGCAGCTTATTACAAAGCGGTGATGCCACAAGTTAAAATCATTGGCGTAGAGCCAGAAGACGCAGCCTGCTTAAAAGCCGCGTTAGAAGCCGATGAACCAGTCACTCTGGCTCAAGTTGGTTTGTTTGCTGATGGGGTTGCCGTTAAACGTATTGGTGATGAGCCATTTCGATTAGCGCGTGAATACGTTGATGGAGTGGTTACTGTCACTTCTGATGAAATTTGTGCGGCAGTCAAAGATATTTTTGAAGATACCCGAGCGATTGCCGAACCCGCAGGGGCTTTATCAATTGCTGGGCTTAAAAAGTACATGGCTCAACAGGGTGACGCCATCGATGCACCTAAAAAAGTGGCTGCTATTTTAAGTGGTGCTAACGTTAATTTTCATAGCTTACGTTATGTGTCTGAGCGTTGTGAATTAGGTGAACAAAAAGAAGCGGTGTTAGCGGTCAAAATACCTGAAAAACCAGGCAGTTTTTTACGCTTTTGTCAGTTACTGAATAACCGTGTTATGACCGAGTTTAACTATCGCTTTAGCAGTCGTGATATTGCGGTGGTATTTGCCGGAATTCGACTAACGGGTGGGCAAACCGAGTTAGCAGATATTATCGCGTTACTTGAGTCGGAAGGCTTTGAGGTTCAAGATTTATCTCAAGATGAAACCGCAAAATTACATGTGCGTTATATGGTGGGTGGTCATCCACTAGAACCACTAGAAGAGCGCCTGTTTAGTTTTGAGTTTCCTGAGCATCCTGGGGCACTATTGAAGTTTTTAACCACCTTACAGAGCAAATGGAATATCAGTTTATTTCATTATCGCAACCATGGTGCAGCCTTTGGCAGAGTGTTAACAGGATTTGAAGTACCTGAAAATGATGATGTCGCATTTGCCCAGTTTTTAACAGACTTGGGTTTTGTGTATCAAGAAGAGACTCATAGTCCGGCTTATCAGTTATTTTTGAATAGCACTAAAGCAAAATCATAATTGATATTAAAATACCATACTGAGGTGATTTAACGCCTCAATGTGGTATTGTCAGTGCGCCTAAAACGAAAATATATTCGTGGGTGAGTACCAACACTGCCAATGCTCTATGCGGTTATTGCATTATGCGATTGGGGTGGGTTGCTTTATATGTAGGGTGAATTTTTCCATATGCTGGTAATACGAGCATATAAGACCTCATTTTAAGGAGACATTGATGTTACCCGTACCAACAATTCAAGCTTTTATGCCACCACGCCGAATCCTAATGGGCCCAGGCCCATCTGATGTGTATCCTGAAGTACTTGCTGCGCAAGCTCGACCGACTATTGGTCATCTTGATCCACTTTTTGTGGGTATGATGGATGAACTAAAAAGCCTCATTCAATACGCCTTTCAAACCAAAAATGAAATGACTTTAGCCGTATCAGCACCAGGCAGTGCCGGTATGGAAACCTGTTTTGTTAATTTAGTCGAGCCAGGCGAGAAAGTCATTGTGTGCCGTAATGGTGTATTTGGTGAGCGAATGCGCCAAAACGTTGAACGTGTTGGTGGTGTTGCGGTAGTGGTCGACAATGAATGGGGCGAACCAGTATGCCCTGATAAAGTTGAAGCTGCGCTTGTTGCGCATCCTGATGCAAAATTCTTAGCCTTTGTGCATGCTGAAACCTCAACAGGTGCGCTGTCTGATGCCAAAACCTTGTGTACCTTAGCGCAATTACACGACTGTATCAGCATTGTTGATGCGGTAACATCATTAGGTGGCGTGGAGTTGCTGGTGGACGAATGGGGAATTGATGCCATTTATTCGGGTAGTCAAAAATGTTTGTCTTGTGTGCCTGGCTTATCTCCTGTGTCATTTTCGCCTAAGGCAGTTGCTAAGTTAAAAGCCCGTACTACTCAAGTACAAAGTTGGTTCTTAGATCAAACCTTAGTGATGGGTTATTGGGGGAATGGTGCAGGCGCTAAACGCAGTTATCATCATACCGCCCCAGTTAATGCCTTGTACGCACTGCACGAGTCTTTGCGTTTGTTAGCCAACGAAGGGCTCGAAAATGCCTGGGCAAGACATCGTAAAATGCATCTGTTTTTGCGTGATGGATTAACCAAACTTGGGTTTGAATTTGTGGTTGAAGAAGCATCACGTTTACCACAACTTAATACTGTGTATATTCCCGATGGTGTTGATGACGCTGCCGTGCGTAAGTATTTATTGGAAGAATATAATTTAGAAATTGGTGCTGGCTTAGGTGCTTTAGCGGGTAAGGCATGGCGCATTGGTTTAATGGGCTTTAGTGCCCGTCGTGAAAACGTCGCCATTTGTTTATATGCATTAGAAGAGTCTCTTAACCAGAATTGAGGTTTACTCAGCTAATGTAAGTAAAAAAATGACGCTAAATAGCGTCATTTTTTATGTCTGAAAAGTTTATTGAAACGATTACAGAGCCAGTAACATCGAGTGTTATCCCTAATTCTGGTGAGCTACTCAGCAAGCTTTTTTTCTAATTCATTCACTTGTGCTTGTAATGCTTCTAGCTTCTCGCGGGTTTTAAGTAATACGTGTTGTTGTACTTCAAACTCTTCACGTGAAACTACGTCCAGTTTCATCAGTTGGTTTTGCAGTACTTGTTTACTGCGCTCTTCAAATTCTCCGGCAAACTGCTTTACACCGTTAGGCAGATTGTCGCTAAGTTGTTTAGCGAGCTCTTCAATTTTCTTTGGATTAATCATAATGATTCCCTACTGAGATATTGAGTCAATTGTAACCGAGGTAAGCGTTTTTCCAAACCTTAACTGTGATTTTTCGTTAACCGTCACCAGTTGATTCTGCTATGATCCGTCCTCGTTTAAGGTTAAGTAAGGTGTAATGATTAATGAAACTCAATCCAGGGCAAAATGAAGCGGTCCATTATGTATCGGGTCCATGCTTAGTGCTCGCTGGCGCTGGAAGTGGTAAAACACGGGTGATCATTAATAAAATTGCTTATTTAGTTGAAAAATGTGGTTATAAAGCTCGAAATATTGCCGCTGTCACCTTTACCAACAAAGCTGCGCGTGAAATGAAAGAGCGTGTGGCACAGTCTATGGGGCGCAAAGAAGCCCGTGGATTATGGATTTCTACCTTTCATACTTTAGGTCTTGAAATCATTAAGCGTGAGCATAAAGTGCTTGGGCTGAAGGCGGGTTTTTCACTGTTTGATGATCAAGACACTTTCGCGTTATTAAAAGAGTTGACCGAAGATGAATTGGATGAAGATAAAGATCTGATCAAATCTTTGGCATCTGCAATTTCAAATTGGAAGGGCGGGTTAGTCATTCCTCAACAAGCAATCAGTATGGCAAAAGATGAACAAAGCCAATTGTTTGCTATGTTGTATCAACGCTATGCTCAGCATATGAAGTCCTATAACGCCCTCGATTTTGATGATCTTATTTTACTTCCTACCTTATTGTTGCGCATGAATGAAGACGTTCGAACTCGTTGGCAAACCAAAATCCAATACTTGTTGGTGGATGAATATCAAGATACCAATACCAGCCAATATGAATTAGTTAAACTTTTGGTGGGTGAGCGTTCACGCTTTACCGTGGTTGGCGATGATGATCAGTCTATTTATTCTTGGCGTGGTGCGAAACCGCAAAACTTAGTGTTACTTGGAACAGACTTCCCCAAACTAAAGTTGATTAAATTAGAGCAAAACTATCGTTCGAGCCAACGTATTCTTCGTGCAGCCAATATTTTGATTGCTAACAACCCTCATGTGTACGACAAAGCGTTATTTAGTGAGTTAGCTTATGGTGAGCCGCTTAGGGTATTAATTGCCGCAAATGAAGAACAGGAAGCTGAACGAGTTGTTGCCGAAATTATTCGTCACAAGTTTGTTGGACGAACCAAGTTTGGTGATTACGCCATTTTATATCGTGGTAATCATCAGTCTCGCTTACTAGAACGATCGCTAATGACTAACCGGATCCCTTATAAACTGAGTGGTGGCACCTCATTTTTCTCTCGAGCAGAAATTAAAGATATTATGGGGTATTTGCGTTTAGTGGTGAATCCTGATGATGACAATGCCTTTTTGCGAGTGGTTAACTTACCTAAGCGTGGTATTGGACCTGCGACACTGGAGCGCTTAGGTAATTTTGCTAATCAAAAGCATATCTCGTTATTTGAAGCGATTTTTGATGTTGAGCTCAACCATCATTTAGCGCCCGCAGCGGTTAACTCCTTGTATCAGTTTGGTAAGTTTATTGTCGATACTGGTGAGGTCGCTACTCGTGGAGAGCCTGTTGAAGCAATTAAACAGTTAATTCGCAAAATTAATTACGAAGATTATCTTTACGAAACCAGTACCAGCGCCAAAGCGGCTGAAATGCGGATGAAGAATATTTCAGAATTGTATCGTTGGGTCACCGAAATGCTTGAAGGTGATGAATTAGATGAGCCGATGACCTTACCTGAAGTGGTCACTCGATTAACCCTGCGCGACATGATGGAACGTAATAGCGAGGATGAAGGTGGCGATCAAGTTCAGTTAATGACTCTACATGCCTCTAAAGGATTGGAATATCCTTTTGTGTTTATGGTGGGTGTTGAAGAACGGATCTTACCCCATCAGTCGAGTATTGATGAAGATAATGTTGATGAAGAACGACGTTTGGCTTATGTGGGGATTACTCGGGCACAACGTGAGTTATGGTTTGTAATATGCCGAGAGCGACGCCAATTTGGCGAAACGATGCGTTGTGAGCCAAGCCGTTTTTTACTTGAGTTACCGCAAGATGATTTAATTTGGGAAAACCGTAAACCAGTACAAACTGAAGAGCAACGTGTGGAAACCAGTAAAAGTCATATCGCCAATATACGCGATATGTTTAAAAAATAAGCTTAACCATTTATGTTTAATTGATTAAGCGCATGGTTGGTGCTGATTTTGTTTTCGGTAAATAATTTGCTAATTGCTCGTCCTTGGCCACGAGCATAACCGAGCTCTAAAAATTGCCTGACTTGTTGCTGGGTGTCTACTGTTGTGGCGTACATATCAAAATTAAGTGTGTTAGCCGTCAATTGATAAGCTTTCACTAATTGTAATTGTTTCTCATTGAGTAAGTGCTTACTGATATCATTATCTAATTTTAATGCCTTAATGGGTAAGAAACTTAGACAACTTAATGAGCTATAACCTGTTCCATAACCATCAATACCGATGTTGACTCCTAATTGTGAGATAAGCTCGAAACCATTGATGTGATTTTCAGTATCTTGTACTAGGGCTTTTTCGTTGAAGAATAGCATTAATTTGTTGACGTTGATGTTACTGCTTTTTATGGTGTTTTTTAAATTACGTAATACAAATTTATTTTTAATATGCTGACTGCTAATGGACAGATGTAAGCTTACATCCTTACTATATTGTTGTTTTAGCGATTGATATTGGTTCTGCAAATAACTAAAAATATAACCATCTAAATCTAGCGTGAGCTGGTATTGTGCCGCAAGATGTTTCATTTTGGCATGTTCAATCTTGCCTTGTTCTGGATGGTGCCATTCAATTTGTGGCTCAATGGCAATAATTTCACCGTTACTAAAATCGACGACTTCAACGAGATAAATATCAAATGCTTGTCGGTCTAAGGCTTTTTTGAAGTCAATCTCTAAGTCATATTGTTGTTTTGTTTGTAGACTGAGTTTGTCATCAAAAATGACATAACAACCCTTGCCATTGGCCTTAGCTTGATACATCGCGGCATCAGCATCTCGTAAGATCGATTCACTGGTGATCATTTTATTATGACCACTAAAGGCGATACCGATACTTGCTCCCGAAATGAAATTTTGTTCTGCTAGTTGATATGGCATTGATAAGGCGTGTAAAATTCGTTCGCTGACGTCTTTTGCATCTTCTGTCGCATTAATTGAATCAAGTAATATTACAAACTCATCTCCTCCCATACGAGCGAGAGTATCATTCTCGCGAATACACGACTTTAATCGTTTTGCGGTTTCAATGAGAAAACGATCACCCTCTAAATGACCAAAAGAATCATTTATTACCTTAAATCTATCTAAGTCAATGAATAATAGCGAAAACTGATCTAATCCATGGCGGCGAAAATGTTTTAATGCTTGTGACAAGCGGTCCATCAAAAAACATCTGTTGGGTAAACCTGTTAATCCATCGTGTTGTGCATCATGAACCAGTTGAGCTTCTATCTTTCGACGTTGGTTTATTTCTTGCTGCAGATTGTTATTTAATTCGGCCAGCGCATGGGTACGGGCTATTACTTTATCTTCTAGTAGCTCATAACTGTTTTTGAGTGATTCAACCGCTTGCTTTCGCTCAATTGCATTAGCTATATGTTGGGAAACGAAGGTCAGTAATTCTAAGTCTTTTAATTGATATATATGCTCATCATCCAGACTGTAAATTGTCAATGCACCGCCAATATCGCCATTAATCATTAACGGAATGCCAATCCACTGGTGCATCTTTTGCGTTTTATTCAAACTTGGGGATTTTGCATACACTTCACCCATAGCGACCATTTTAGCAATTTCTTTTGCGGACCATAATTGTGGCAACTTATGTTGTAAAATATATTCAGTTAATCCATCTTGCATTGGCCGTGAAGCTGGATACTCAGTAGTCCTTTGTGAAACATAAAAAGGAAATGACAACATATTATCGTCGTCAATCAGTGAGATGAAACAGTTGTTAGCTGGAATTAATTGACTGATAATTCTATGGAGCCGTAAATAAAAATCTTGTTGAAATACCTTAGATGCAGACAGATCTGCAATTTCAAATAGCGCTTTTTGTAATTCTTCTGCTTTTACGCGTTCTTTTACTTCAATTTTGACTTTGTCATATGCTTTGCTGAGCTCTTTTGTGCGCTCTACAATAGCTTGTTCAAGTTGTTCATGATGCTCAAGTCGTTCCATAACCCCTGAAATATGGTGGCAAATAAACCCCATTAATTCTAATTCTAATTCGCCATAGGTATTGGCTGGGTTATAACTTTGTACTACCAGTACACCGCTAATGACATCTTGGCTTTTAATCGGCACACCGAGCCATTGATGGCTTGGAGAGCCAAGGCTTTTAATCTCGCCACTGGCGATCAGTTCCTCAAATTTATTATCGTCACATAATAAAGGTACACCATGACGGAGCACGTAACCCGTTAGACCTGCATTGAGTAAAGTTGATATTTCTTGGTCTGGATAAAGTTCAGATGGATGAGAATCTTGTTGGTCTGCAAAAAAAGGTAAACTAGTGAGTCCTGTTTCGGCGTCTTTAGATGCGATAAAAAAGTTTTCTGCAGGAATGAGTTGCTGTAAATGTAAATGAACTCTTTGATAAAAGTCATCAAGAGATGTGACTTGAGTAGCAATATTGGAAATGCCGAGTAACGCGTTCTGAATAATTTCAGAACGTTTATACTTTTTAGCCAACCCTTTCAAGCGAACAACCCTTTTTTGCAGGTGTTCGACTCGTTGAGATGCTTTTAAGAGGCCGAAATCCGTATCCATATTACCTGTTCTTCTTATCTTATTAATTATGTGAAGAATTATTGTTGAACAACCATTATATTTACCATAAATACAAATGTGATCCAAGAGAAATAAATGTAAGTATAAGGTTAATAACTATAATGAATCCGTAATTAGTTATCGTAAATGAGTCAAAAGTTAACCAGTTAGTTAAAAAAAGCAAATCAGGGCTAGACGCGGGGTAGGTTTATCCTTATTATATGCGTCGCTAACCAAGGCGAGCGCCCATAGCTCAGCTGGATAGAGCGTACCCCTCCGGAGGGTAAGGCCGAAGGTTCGAATCCTTCTGGGCGCACCATTCGGCATGTACAGTTTCTGTCGTATTGGTTAGTAGAATTGAAAGTCAGTGGTGATTGTAGCTCAGTTGGTAGAGTCCCGGATTGTGATTCCGGTTGTCGTGGGTTCGAGCCCCATCAGTCACCCCATTCAATTTGTTGTTTTATATAGTTTTATTTTCGGTGATTAGCGCAGCCCGGTAGCGCATCTCGTTTGGGACGAGAGGGTCAGAGGTTCGAATCCTCTATCACCGACCATATTTATGTATTCTGATTAATGTCATGTTAATTGGCCTACAGTTAAGAGTTAACGAAAAATTTCGGTGATTAGCGCAGCCCGGTAGCGCATCTCGTTTGGGACGAGAGGGTCAGAGGTTCGAATCCTCTATCACCGACCAATTTTACAAAAAAGCCACTCATTAGAGTGGCTTTTTTGTTTTTACAATTTTGATTAATTATTCCAATGTTCCATTTGATTACTAATACTCCAGCTTTAAAAATAGCTAATATCAATGATATTGTTATTAGCTAACTTAGTGACGCTTGTACTGTCTATATGCAAGGGTACATGGCGTTTACCCACAAGTAGGCCATTATATTGCAGCGCATCTGTAACCTCGATACGGTTGCTGTGGTTATCTAACCTCTGTCTGATTAAGAGCGGGATAACTCACAAATTTAAAATCATCTAGTGAGATTTCAAATTAACCGTAGCTACAGAATTTTATGTGGTTATATTTCTTGGGGCGCTGGTCATTATATTGCTTAATCTTATGACTAAGCTTGGTAATCGTTTAACTCGTATTATGCTGACATGGTTAGCAAGTAATGTGTTGAAGTATGGGAGGTTAGCATTGCCGATAGGATTATGCACATTGGCATCGCTTTTGGGTTTATCATAATGTGTTATGAGTAAATAACTAAGGTATAAAAAACCACTCCGAAGAGTGGTTAGTGTGAGCGAAGCAATATGATTTATAGCTTTATATTAACCGGCGGTACTATAAAGCCCTGATATGCATCAACTCTTAATTCAGTAAAGCGAGAGAGTTGTTCCTTCTCTTGAATACCCGTCACAATTACTTGAATATCTAAGCCTTTGGCTACATTGACTAAAGCTCTGCATAGCTCACTGTTATGTTGGTTGTCTTCAATATAAGCAAGTGATTGGTCGAGTTTGACATAGTGTGGACGCAAGCTTTGTAAATAGGCCATTGAACCAAATTGGCGGCCAAAATGGTCAATTCCAAAAAGTGCTCCTGAATCTCGGATGATTTTACAGAGGTTTTCACAAGATTCTAAATCGCTATAAACACTGGCTTCAGGAATTTCAAAACAAATGCGATTAGTATATTTATTGGTTCTAAGAAATTGCTTTAACCAAATATGGAAATCAGCATCGCTAATACTTTGATAGGTGAGGTTAATAGCGACGCGTTCATAATTACGTTCAAGTAAACGATGTTCACTTACCGTCTCTATTAAACAGCGATCGAGCATTGTGCCTAATGAGAGCAATTCTACATATGGCATAAACTGACCAGCATGCAGGATTGTATCGTTTATTTGCAGTTGGCAATATAGTTCTCGCTGACAAATTTCATCTTTTTCACAAAGTTGAATCGGCTGCCAGCGAAATTGGAATTTCTTATGTTTTATTGCATGATTCAAATTACTGCGCCACTCTTCTCGAGTGAACAATTGCTTTTGAGTGTTCTCAAACCAATGAAATACTTTGCCTTCTTTAATCGATTGTTGGAGAGCATTATCTGCCTGGGCCAACATATCCGATACGGTCATTTGTCCCAGACGCTCTGCCACACCAATATAAAACTGTTCGTTTGGTTTACAGCCGGATTTAGATATTTCTTTATTAACCGTTCGTATTAAACTTTGTAAATACTTAGTTAATTGATCATGTTCACAGTCTTCAACAAGGAAAGCAAATTCATAAGCGGCTATACGAGCGATAACAGAAATAGAGATTTCATCTTGATGATGTTGTAGCTTTTCAGCCAGAATGCGGATGGTTTCATCTCGAACTTGGAAGCCGTATTTACTATGAACTTCTTCTAGCCAATCCATTTTGACTAAATAAAGTGCACCAGTACTCGGTTCGCTTAACCAACCATTAACTCGGCTGACCATATACTGTCTATTGGGTAATCCAGATACTTGATCTACGAGATTTTTCTTTCTTAACGCGGATACTTCCTCGTCAAGTGAGTTAAATACTTGCTTTAACTGAGCCGACATACTGTTAAATGCATTTACCAATTCTTTTAATTCTTTTGTTTTTGGCGTTGGCATATCGGGGCCAAATTGACGGTCAGCAATTTTTTTTGCGTGTACAGAAAGTGTGTTTAACGGTTTTAAGATCCAACTTAATCCTACTCTTGCAAGCACGATAGCAATGAGAAATAAAATTGAAAATAGAATGATAATATCTGAAATGATTCGCCATAATTCATGGTAGCCAAAACCTGGGTGGGCAGTAATTTCTAATGTTGCTAGTTGTAGCCAGCCAGAGGTAATTGTGCTCTCTTTTTTTATAGTGTGAAATAGATTTAAGTCGATGAACCATTGCGGCACACCTTCGATTCTAATCGCATTATTCCATACTTGTTGTTTGCCATCGACTAACCAAGTTAACTTAATTTGTTGGTAATATCCGCCCTCAAAAATAACATTGACTAATGTTTCTGCCCCGGCATCATCGCCAGCTTCTAAAACAGGAGTCAGCATTAAACCTAATGAATTACTGGCATTATTGAGATCAGATTCCATTTGTGTCGTTAAAAAACGTTGAGTCTCTGAAAATTGCACATAGGCAACACTTGCAATCGTTAACAAGAAAAGCCCGAAAAGTAACGCATAGATCTGCCTGAACAGGGTCATGTTGTCACTACTCCATGTTGAGTTTTGGTTGGCGTAAACGGTCTACGCCTAATCTAAGTTTAAGGTCAGTCCATTTTTCAAGACGCGATGACGAACCAGCTAATACACCCCGGCCTTTTTCTTTGTTTAACCATAATTGCTTACCGTTAAAACTATAGACCGGCAGGAGGTCTTTTCGTTTTGTTGCCAATTTTATCGTTTTATCCAAATTATCGAGCACCAATGGAATCGAATTTGGTTTTTCATAATATGCTAACACCATATGATATTGATTTAATGATGTTGCTTTTACCATGGTGATCCTAAGTTTATCTTCAGTAATACCAAGCTGAAGAAGGGTAAAGTACTTTGCAATTGAAAAGTCTTCACAATCACCGCCATTGGCACCAATAAACTCCATCGGTGATGCCCAGTAATTAGAATCGCCCCACAGAGTTTGATCATCAATGAAATGAAATAAGTTAAAAAACTGATTAACTTTTTCTAACTTGTCTATATCTGCAAGTTGTTGTGAATCATTGAGGATGTTAAACCAAGCCTTTGCTCGTAACCCTGCACGATCGCCATAGTGTTTTGATAATACTGAAACTGTTTCTTGTTGATTTAACTCTTGAGTCGGCGCCGCATATAAACATGAAACTAAAAGAGCCGATGTCATAATAGAAACATGACAGACCCTTTTGTATTGCGATGTTTTTACTTGGCCTTCACGACTCAAAAAATCAATACCTTGTGTGTCCTTTATTCGAATTGTCCGTCTACCGTGTAGATATTCCATTTCATTTCAGGAACAGTGTCATCGGCTGTTACAACTGCGATAACTCGGCGATTACGCTCTTCTGCTTCTGGTGTACCACTGTTATCAATGGGACGATCGAAACTATAGCCAATCGCAGTTAAACGGCTAGGATCAATACCAAAGTTTTTTTCGAGTACTTCTACTACCGCCTTGGCGCGATTCTGAGATAACGCTAAATTTAGCTCATAGCTACCTCGTTTGCTTGTATGACCCTCAATCGTTACCTTAGTAATAGGATAGGCTTTCATTATTTCCGCAACGCGTTCAATTTGGTCGTAATATTGAGGTTCGATAACATTAGAATTATTACTAAAGAGTATTTTTAATTCTTGGCGTTCGTTGATGTCCTTAATGTTACCACAACCGTAATTATCGACTGCCGCACCAATATTTGTGCCCATACAGTTATCTCGAGCCATTATTACACCGTCATGATCATTGTCTGTAAGATCAAATTTTTGTAGCGTTGACGAATTATTTTCGACAATATTGTTGAGTGAACAACCTACGGTAGTTAGTAATATCAGTAGAATAATTAAATATCTCATTAATTCACGCCTCCTTCATAATCGCGCTCGCCGCGCCATTCTTCTGGGCGGGTAACTCGAAGTGAGTCGAGTAGATCGCCAGTCGCATTTAAAACTCGATATCGAGCAGCGATTTCATCATATTCCGTTTGTAAATAGTCTTTACGTGCTTCAAATAGTTCGTTCTCGGTATCGAGTAAATCGAGAAGGCTACGTTGGCCTAAATTAAATTGTTGCACGTAAGCCACTTGAGTCTGTTTAGCCGCTTCTACATGTTCGCGAATGAATTGTTTTTGCGGTGCTAACATTTGATAGGCATTCCAAGCTAGAGTCGTTCCTTCAATTACCTGTCGATAAGCGCGTTGTTGAATTTCTTTCGCTTCATTGATCTTATAAGCGGTTTCTCTATCTTTAGCGATGTCTTTACCGCCAGCGAAAAGATTATATTTAACCCTAACCATTCCGACTAACTCGTTATTGTAGCCATTGACATTTTGGCTGCTAATTGCGCTGTAGCCATCTTCTCCATCAGTATCGTTATTCCAATTACCATTCAGCTCTAGGCTTAGTTGTGGGAAATAGGTGGCCTTGGCTGAGCTACGCTCTTTTTTCGCGGCATTTATGTCGTTTGCAGCTGTTTTTAACACTGGATGTTTCGCTTTTGCTGTAATGATCCCTTGTGCTAAGGTTTCTGGCAGCATGTCGGCATCAGCTACTGGTAAGATTAAGTTATCTGGTTGTGATTCTACAATTCTTATAAAGGCTGCTCGTGCGTCTTCTAAATTATTTTTAGCCGAAATAACATTGGCATTTGCTCGGGCAAGACGACCAGTGATTTGTGATAAATCTGCTATCGAGCCTAACCCTGAGTCTGTCCGCTGTTTTATTTGATCGTAAATCTCTTTATGACTGGCGAGGTTTTTTTCAGAGAGTTGTAATACTTGTTCGGTACGGATTACATCAAGGTACACATTGGTGACATCCAATGCCATATCTTCAGCAGCAGAAAATAATGCCCACTGATCGGCACTGGCTTCAAACGAATAACGATCGACTTCGCTACTGGTATAAAAACCATCGAAGATCATTTGTTTGATACTAAAGCCAGCTTCGCCACGTTCTAATTCAATAATACCGTCATCATTGACATCACCTTGACCCGCTTTGCGGCGTGTCGATGGGCTATCTGTTTGTTCCCAGCCATAGCCTGCAGTTATATCTACGGTTGGCAAATAACCTGCGATAGCCTGATTAACTTGCTCTTCACGTGCTTTAAAGCTATTAAAAGCGATACGTAAATCTGGATTTGTGTCCAGTGTATGTGCAACAGCTTGTTCAAGTGTTTGACTTGAAGCGGTTGGTGTTATCAACATTGATAAAGCTAAGGCTATAGCACTTAGCTTTTTTTGTTGATTTATAATTGTAGGCATTAAAAACCCTCCCGGTTTCTTCTTAGCGCTCTCTAAGAGCGGTATCTTTTGCTCTTAAAATTGGATTTAAAATGTACTCAAGTATAGATTTTTTCCCTGTGATGACATCAACAGATGTAAGCATCCCTGGGATTATAGGCATCTCCGTGCCATCGTCTTTCATTAAACTAGATTCTTGTGTTCGTACTTTTACGATGTAAAAGCTGTTACCTTCTTCATCTTGAGATGTATCGGCACTAATATGTTCAACGGTTCCTTTGAGCCCACCGTAACGAGTAAAGTCATAAGCAGTGACTTTTACTATTGCGGGTAATCCAGGATGTAAAAAAGCAATATCTTTTGGCAATATTTTGGTTTCTATCAGTAATTTATCTTCTGATGGCACTATTTCCATAATATCTTCGCCTGGCTGTACGACACCACCTAAAGTATTAAAGTTGATTTTTTTAATGGTACCAACAACTGGAGATGCTATGACGGCCTTACTGACTTTATCAAATGCACCTTTTTGTGCCTGATTCATGCGAGATAGTTTAGTTTGCATTTCATTGAGTTGTGCACGTAAATCGGTAACGTAAACAAATACTGCATCACGGCGCTTTAAGATGGCTTCATCCATAGATGCTTTCGCTTTAGGGCGTAAGATCCTAACAGATTGCAGTTCACCTTGAATATCATTAACTGTGCGTTCAAGTTTTAGCAGTTCAACTTCAGGGACAATACCTTTACGAGCTAGAGGTTTTGTTAATTCTAGTTCGCGAGATACTAATTGATAACTTTTTGTAAGGGTACTTATTTTAGAGGCTAGTTCGTCTGTTTCTTGCTGACGTTGTTGTATTTGACGTACCAAAATTTCTAATTGATTACTTAAATTATCGAGCCGAATTGAATATTCTTGCTGTTGACGTTTAACTAGCTCTGGTTCTTGATCAATAATGCTCTGTGGAAATATCAATTGTTGTTGGGTAATTTTGACTTGTTGGCGCCAGTCAGAAGACATATCTGAAATAATAATACTGTCTAATTCAGTCCGCATGCGGAGTATATTAGTTTGCAATCCATAAACTTCCTGTTCCTGTTGATCAAAGTCTGAGCGGAAACGTGTGTCGTCAATACGAGCTAACGCTTGTCCTTTGGTGACAATGGCTCCTTCTTGAACGTAAACATCTTGTAAAATACCGCCATCTAAACTTTGAATTACCTGTAATTGCGAGGAGGGTATGACTTTACCCATTCCTGTTGTCACTTGGTCTAACTCTGAGAAATAAGCCCATATAAAAAAGCATACCATCATAGCAGCCAAAGACCATATGATCAGACGATGCCCGGAAGGAGCATCGGTCATCATTGCGCCGTATACGTCATCAACCATTTCCAACTCTTCAGTTGTCAGATGCTTACTCATGAGTTCTGCCCCCCCAAAATCGCTCCGGCATTTAGCTTCGCCAGGACTTCATCTTTGGGCCCATCAGCCATCACATGGCCTTTATCGAGTACAATAATACGATCAACTAAATTGAGCAGATGCATTTTATGGGTAATCAGTAATAAAGTTCTATCGCGACTAACTAACTGCATCGAGCGAACAAATTGTTTTTCTGCTCGAGCATCAAGACTTGCTGTAGGTTCGTCCATTAAGAGTATCGAAGGGTCATTTAAGGTTGCTCGCGCGAGCGCAACTGTTTGTCTTTGCCCTCGGCTTAACGCCAATCCACCTTCACCAACTTGTTGATCTAAACCTTCAGACTCTAAATTGGTAAACAAGCTTACTCCTGAAAGCTGAATCGCTCTCATCAATTGATGTTCAGTGACTTGGCGAGAGCCAAATAAAATATTGTCGCGGATAGAACCATGAAATAAGGTGACATCTTGGGGTAAGTAACCAAAGTTACGTCTCAGGTCGCTAGGGTGAATTTGCCCGACATCAAGACCGTCATAACGTAGGCTACCTTGAGTCGGTTTGTATAACCCGAGTAATAGCTTGGCTAACGTACTTTTACCAGACCCATTTCGGCCAATAATGGCGATACGTTCTCCAGGATTAATACGAAGAGATAGAGGGTGTAGGCTTGGCTTTTCTGATCCGGGAAAGCTGAAGCTGATATTATCCGCTTCTATTTTACCCATAAATCGTTCTTTACTGGCTAAATGTCCTTTATCCTCAAACTCATCTTCTTGGCTCATAATGGCGTCAAGTTGACGTAATGAGCTAATGGTATGATTACCGCGAGTAATTAAACCTGCTAGCTGAGCCATAGGAGCGATGGCTCTGCTAGAGAGCATGACGGCTGCAATAATGCCGCCCATTGATATTTCGTTATCTGCCAGACGATATACACCCAAAATAACGACGAATACTACCGTCAGCTGTACGATAAAGCTTGCGCTATGACTGATATAATTAGACAGTTTTTTTGTTTTGAGTTGCCAATTTGCAGTGTGACCTATCATTTGTTGCCAGCTTTTTTGTACTAAGCCTTCTGCGCCGTTTGCTTTGATTGATTCTAACGCTGATAGACTTTCAATCAAATGACCATGTTTTAAACTGGCAAAACGATTACTTTCTTCAATAGCCTGTTTTAATTTTGGTTGTAAATACAAGGTTATTGCAATAATGATTACGCTACCAATTACTGGAATTAGCGCTAAATCTCCAGCAACAATGTAGATAATAATGACAAATAACAAGGCAAAGGGCAGATCAACCAGTGCAGTAATGGTTGCTGATGTTAAAAACTCACGGATACTGTCAAATTCACCTAATTGACGGGCCATACCACCTACACTGGGTGAACGTTTTGATAATGGGATACCAATGGCTTTAGCGAATAACTTTGAAGAAACAATAATATCAACCTTTTTACCTGCCACATCAATTAAGTAACTTCTCAATTGACGCATAATAAAATCGAAAATATAAGCAATGCCGGCGCCAATTGCCAACACCCAAAGTGATTCAAACGCTAAATTGGGCACGACTTTGTCATACACATTCATGATGAAGAGCGGTGAAACAAGGGCGAATAAATTCACCAATATTGATGCAATTAGCGCATCACGATATATGGGTGCAGAGTCTTTAATGCTTTGTAGTAACCAATGGCTGCTATTGTCATGAAGGTGGACATCAAAACTCTGATCGCCACGGTAATCTTGTTTAACTAAAAATAAATAGCCTACATATAAGGTTTCTAAGCCTTCAATGGTCAGGGTCTCTTCGCCACCTGTTTCAGGTAATTGAATAACGGCTTTATCTTGCTCTAGATTTATTTCTCTTAAAATACAGGCTTTTTTATCCTTTAGTAATAGGATACAAGGCAGCAAAATATCTGATATTTGGTTGAGATCTTTTCGGGATAGTTTTGCTGACAATCCTGCACGAGCCGCTGCTTGTGGCAGTAGCTCAGGGGTAATAACCGCGCCTGATAACGGAAGACCTGCAGCCAATGAATCAATTGAGCATGGGCTGCCAAAGTGTTCTGTTAATAACACCAGGCTATCTAGCAGCGGATCGACTGTTACTCGTTGCGATGCCGAAATGGCCCATTGTTCTTGATGATTAGACACAGTTGCTGGCACGTATTACTTATCCTTTATAATTATCATTATGTTAGAAACAATTTATAGACGCTTACATATTACTACGAAGCGTCATTAAATTGTGGTATTTAAGGAATAATACTACCATCGTGAGTGTTGCTTAATAGCTCTGCTAAAGTGGTACTTTGTGCCGAAGATGCATCTGTTGCATCTGTTGTGTCGACGATTAATGCGCCATCATTTAACAATCCGTTGATAATGACACCATCATCACTACTGCCGTATACACCAGATAAATCTACGCCGTCTAATATAATGTGCTGTTCGAACACACCATCGTTATCAGCATCAATATCAATAGTGGTAGTACCATCATTTTCACTGAAATTCAGCATATCATCTAAGTTAGCAAGATTTTCATTAACCAATAAGTCACTTAAATCAATGCTGTCTTTGCTGGTGTCAAAGTCTGTAATGGTATCAGTACCACTTTCATTAGCATTCCATACAAAGGTATTGTTACCTTCTCCACCACTTAATATGTCATTTCCCAAACCGCCGCTGAGTAAGTCGTCACCTAAGCCCCCGATCAAAATATCATTACCATCGCCCCCGATCAGTACGTCATCACCAGCACCACCATCAAGAACCGCATCAGCAAAGTAAATACTACCAGTAGAGCCACTAGCGCCGTCTGAAATATATACACCTGTTTGAGTACTACCATCACTTAAGGTAATAGTGAAAGTTGCACCTGCTGAAGCTAAATCACTGCCAGTATTTGAACCTAGATTGTCGGTATCCATTGTGAACCAGAATTGGTCGCTATTAGTAAAATCTCCTTCGGAAAATACAGCGGTAAATGTGCCACTGTCTGCCGTCATATTAGCAAAAATATCGGCATCGTCATTATCAATGCCTTGTGAATTAGTGCCTTTTACAAGATTGGAATCACTGATATCGAAGTAACCGTCTGAATCAGTTCCAGCCTTAAGATTAATTTGTATTTGAGTAATCGACAAACCGGCTGCTAAGAATGCAGCATCAAAACCAAATTGATTTTGGGTCTTATAAGTATCCCCTGCTTTTACCGTGGCACTTATTATTGCCATTGATGCGTTACTTGCTGTTGAGTTAGCAATGATAATGTCGTTTTCATGAGTACCAATCAAGGTTGTAGAGTCTTGATAATCAATCGTGACATTAGCGCTGTCTTCAGTACCATTACCGGTCAAAGTATAATTGAAACTATCGCCATCATTTGCAGCGGTAACCGTAACATTACCATTATTTAGCGATGCATTATTGCCGCTGACATCAGTGACACTAGTGATTTCAGCATCACTAGTCGTTGCATCACCATGAGTAAGGTATTCAGTCGAAATAGTGAGGTTATTTCCTGCTGTTTGATTGGTAATCACATTATTGACGTTGGCATCTAATGACGCGTGGTAATCAACATTAATCACTAAATCAAATGTACCTGTATCACCGTCATTATCAATAATAGTGACTTCAAATGTATCTTGTTTATTAAGAACATTTTCACCTGAATCGATAAAGTAAATATATTCACCGGTTTCGAAGTTAACAGTGAATGTTGCGCCCAAGGCCGTGGTGATAATCTGTATTGGATTATTTACATCATAGCTATAAGTGACATCAATTCCATTAACATCCGTTATTACTAACTGGTACACATTACCGCCATCTGCACCGACTAGCACGCCAGTTGTACTGGTACCTAGAATACCTAATCCACCACTAATTGCGTTAGATTCAAAATAATCGAGAATGGTGTTGGTTAAATCATCGGCATCATCAACTATGATGGCATATTCTTCAACGCCATTAACTTCAGGATATGAAATAGGTAAAATTGCATTTAAACTGGCGTTACCAATACCAATGCCAAATGAGATGTCATAGTAAGTATCTAGGTATGTTTGCCACTGAGTTTGAAGCGTTGTATTAACTGCATGGCCACCAGTTGGAGCACCATCAGAAATAAAATAAACAAAACTTTGGTCAGCATCAGGTAAATCGGTATTTGCCATGACGTTATTTAAGGCGTAGTCATAATAAGTGCCACCACTAGCTTGAAGTGCATTAAGGTAGTTTATTGCAGCGTCAATATCGTCAATTAACCAAGTCGAATTTGTAACTGTACTAGAGTACGCCACAATTTGAACATTGACATTACCCGTTGAGTCGACTTCATTTATGAGTGCCGTGAGTGATTCAATTGCAATTTCAAGATAGGATTTTCCGTTACCTGCATCATTATCCATACTGCCTGATATATCTAATACCAGAGTTAGGTTTGTGGTAATAGGCTCTGCACTGGTTTGCAGGTTTTGTTCAATATTTTGAACTACAGGTACATCGTCATGAATGGATATCGTTAATGTCGCACTACTGTTAGACCCTGAGTCATTCTCAATGGTGTAGCTATATTCTTCTAACACATCAGCGCTAGTAGTATTAGAATTTGTGAGTTCATATTGATAATCGCCCGCTCTGAAGCCATGAGTATCATCGGTATATACGGTTAGAATACCGTTAGCGGTTGTAATGGTAATAATGCCATCAACAGGTGATTTGCCATCTAAGCTACTTATTACTGTAGTACTGCTAATGCCAGAGTCATTGTCTAATAAATTGCCTGTAGCGATATTCGAGCCTGTACCTTCTAGGGTACCGCCTGCTAAGCCGGACTCTGATACTTCTGAACTATTATCTGCAGCGGTAGGTGTAGAGTCTTGAGACATACTTAGAACAGCCGTAGATTGATCTCCATCAGAGTCTTCAAGCAGATAAGTGAATTCTTCAGTTATTGGTGTTCCGTTTCCTATCGATGAAGCGGTTAACGAATTGAGGGAGTAACTAGCCCCTACATCTGCAGTTAATACAACATATTGAAAAGGAGTATTAGAATCAATAACTAATGAATTACTGTTTGATGTTCCAGTAGATACAAGAATTCCACTAGCATCATAAGTAGTCCAAATAACGTCTTCTGAACCATCTAAGTTACTTAGATTCAAAGTAGCACTATTTATTGTAGCTGCTGAACCTAAATCAATAACAAGCGCCTCTCCAGTACTTATTTGAGCATTATTACCAACTCCAATACGGCTATTACCATTGTTAGAGCCAATATTGTTGCCTGGTGTACCTAAGTTGCTTAAGTTGAAGCCTGTCGCTGCGCTGAACCCATATAAATCTATGTCAGTATTATTCTTCAAGTCATCATATGTATAACTATTGATAGTGGTATCAGTTTGTGTTGATAGATAGCTATAGCTACCATCTTGATTAATAACTAATTGCCCCTTATCAGTATTTATAGTGAGGTTGCCACTACTATCGAAGCTGTCATAAACAACATTGTCATAGGTAACACTAATCAGCGTTGTTGCATCTGCCCCTAGCGTGTCAACTCCAGAACCATCGGTACCATCGGCCGTTATCACATTGCCATACGCTAAACCACCAAAGCCAATGTTATCAGTGTCATCAACAGCAACTGGAGCGGTATCATTGACATCAATTGACACTAGCGTCCACTCAGAACTTCCTGTTCCATCAGTTGCTTGATAATAGAAACTATCAACTAGCGTATCGCTACTACTGTGATCAAGATTCGCAGGAGCTTGGTAACTGTATGTTCCGTCTGCGTTGATAGTGATAGTGCCGCCCAGAGTTGTTGTGAAACTTTCTCCTGCTTGAGTGGCATCAATACTATTGTTATTTGAATTCCCTGGTGCGAATTTGAATACGGATAAGCTATTGCCTTCAGCATCACTATCATTACTAACTAAGTCATTGGTAGTGAATACGAGCGTCTCGCCTTCAACTGTGATTAACGCATCAGGAGCGGCTTCTGGAGTAGAGTTTGTACCGACAATGGTAATAGTGACCGTATGGGTCGCAGTGCCATCGGCTGAAGTTACCGTGATATCTCGGGTAAGGGTTTCCCCTTCAGCAAGCGACTGCACATCAATGTGGTTATTATTTAAAGTGTAAGTCCAGTTACCATCAGCATCAATACTGAAGCTACCGTAGTTGGCATCAGCGACATCTGTTTGTGTTTGGAACACTGCCTGACCGGCATCAACGTCGGTCACGGTTAAGCTGCCCGTGACCATCTCAACGGTGGTGTTGTCGGTATCGGTAGCACCATTTTCAGTGACTGTACCTGCATCGGTATCGCCACTACCGACAGTGATAATAGCAGCATCGTTAGCGCCTACAATATTAATGGTTACTGTTGCTGTATCTGTTGCACCATATTCATCTGTTACTGTATAGGTAAAGGTATCTGTTGATAGCTGGCCTGCAGTTAATGCTTCAAAAGCATTATTGGTGTCATAAGAATAAGTACCATCACTGTGTATGGTTAATAATGCTCCACTTGGGAGGGTTACAACTTGTCCATCCGTAATGCTTGCTCCATTTACGTCTGTTAAAGAGTAAGTGTGGTCTTGTAAGTCATTATCGTTATTCAATAAGCCTGAATTAGCGTCTGTTATTGATAAAATACTATCTTCAGACACAACATAGCTGCCGACAATAGCTGGACCTGATGCTTCAATACTTGTTAAGAAGTAATCTGATGAATCATTTAGGGCTGGACCTCCATTTGCTTCACTAACCGTTTCAGTTGCTTCAAAGACCAGTTGGTCGAATACAATGTTTCCAGTATTAATAGTGAAAGTTCCATTACTTCCAGAAGTTATGGTAAATATTTCACTGGAGACTAAATGACCATTGTAATAAGCCATCCATACACCTTGTTCACCATCACTTTCATTTGCAAATAAATGTGAAACGCTGAATGTGGCTTGATTCACTAAACCATTAAAGTCAATTACAACTGATTCCGATGTGCCAGTAGCTGAATCATACTCAATCTGTTCCGAGATTTGATTCGCTGCGCGTGGAGAACCTATCACTCCAAGATTTCCATTAGAGTCATAATTGACCTGACCTACAGAACCATCGGCATTACGTGCAGAAATGGTCATTAGATCTTCACCATTCGACTGTGGAATAGCCCAATTACTGCTAGAACCTGTCGTTACAGTATATGAAGAACCAGGGATATCATCATTGGCATCAACATTGTTAAGGTCGAAAGTAACAATTGCGGTATCAGTCAAAGTGCCATCACTTGTTTCAACCGTTAAGTTAATTTGGGTACCGTTATCGTAGTCAATTTTAGTTGTGTCATTAACTGAAATTACACCAGTTTGAGCATTAATGATAAATGCACCATCTTCACTTATTAAACTATTTGATCCATTCGCAAGCACAAAAGAATAAGACAATGTGTCACCGTCGACATCAGTATCATTTCCGGTATTCGCTTCGTTTACGTCATAAACACTTGTGCCATTTGCAATGGAGTCATTGATAGTGGAGGTGTAATCGTCAATGACTGGAGCATCGTTCACCGGCGTGACCGTTAAGCTTAAGGTCGAGGTGTCATTGGCGCCAGAGCCATCGGTTAAGGTGTAAGTGATCACCGGTACCGTGCCGTTGTAGTTGGCGACAGGGGTAAAGGTATATACACCCGCATCCGTTAAGCTAAAGGTACCGACACCGGCAATCACCACATCGGTTCCATCTGCGCTATGCACCGTGGTATCGCCCGCGACAGTAAAGGTGGTGACTGAAATAGTGCCATCGTCACTGGTGCCGTCAATCACATTACCCGTCACTTCAGGGCTGTCTTCTGCAATGGTGCGCGTTTCATTGTTATCAGTGAAATCATCGTTCACCGGCGTGACCGTTAAGCTCAATGTTGAGGTGTCATTGGCGCCAGAGCCATCGGTTAAGGTGTAAGTGATCACCGGTACCGTGCCGTTGTAGTTGGCGACTGGGGTAAAGGTATACACACCCGCATCCGTTAAGCTAAAGGTACCGACACCGGCAATCACCACATCGGTTCCATCTGCGCTATGCACCGTGGTATCGCCCGCGACAGTAAAGGTGGTGACTGAAATAGTGCCATCGTCACTGGTGCCGTCAATCACATTACCCGTCACTTCAGGGCTGTCTTCTGCAATGGTGCGCGTTTCATTGTTATCAGTGAAATCATCATTCACCGGCGTGACCGTTAAGCTCAATGTTGAGGTGTCATTGGCGCCAGAGCCATCGGTTAAGGTGTAAGTGATCACCGGTACCGTGCCGTTGTAGTTGGCGACAGGGGTAAAGGTATATACACCCGCATCCGTTAAGCTAAAGGTACCGACACCGGCAATCACCACATCGGTTCCATCTGCGCTATGCACCGTGGTATCGCCCGCGACAGTAAAGGTGGTGACTGAAATAGTGCCATCGTCACTGGTGCCGTCAATCACATTACCCGTCACTTCAGGGCTGTCTTCTGCAATGGTGCGCGTTTCATTGTTATCAGTGAAATCATCGTTCACCGGCGTGACCGTTAAGCTCAATGTTGAGGTGTCATTGGCGCCAGAGCCATCGGTTAAGGTGTAAGTGATCACCGGTACCGTGCCGTTGTAGTTGGCGACTGGGGTAAAGGTATATACACCCGCATCCGTTAAGCTAAAGGTACCGACACCGGCAATCACCACATCGGTTCCATCTGCGCTATGCACCGTGGTATCGCCCGCGACAGTAAAGGTGGTGACTGAAATAGTGCCATCGTCACTGGTGCCGTCAATCACATTACCCGTCACTTCAGGGCTGTCTTCTGCAATGGTGCGCGTTTCATTGTTATCAGTGAAATCATCATTCACCGGCGTGACCGTTAAGCTCAATGTTGAGGTGTCATTGGCGCCAGAGCCATCGGTTAAGGTGTAAGTGATCACCGGTACCGTGCCGTTGTAGTTGGCGACAGGGGTAAAGGTATATACACCCGCATCCGTTAAGCTAAAGGTACCGACACCGGCAATCACCACATCGGTTCCATCTGCGCTATGCACCGTGGTATCGCCCGCGACAGTAAAGGTGGTGACTGAAATAGTGCCATCGTCACTGGTGCCGTCAATCACATTACCCGTCACTTCAGGGCTATCTTCTGCAATGGTGCGCGTTTCATTGTTATCAGTGAAATCATCGTTCACCGGCGTGACCGTTAAGCTCAATGTTGAGGTGTCATTGGCGCCAGAGCCATCGGTTAAGGTGTAAGTGATCACCGGTACCGTGCCGTTGTAGTTGGCGACAGGGGTAAAGGTATATACACCCGCATCCGTTAAGCTAAAGGTACCGACACCGGCAATCACCACATCGGTTCCATCTGCGCTATGCACCGTGGTATCGCCCGCGACAGTAAAGGTGGTGACTGAAATAGTGCCATCGTCACTGGTGCCGTCAATCACATTACCCGTCACTTCAGGGCTGTCTTCTGCAATGGTGCGCGTTTCATTGTTATCAGTGAAATCATCGTTCACCGGCGTGACCGTTAAGCTCAATGTTGAGGTGTCATTGGCGCCAGAGCCATCGGTTAAGGTGTAAGTGATCACCGGTACCGTGCCGTTGTAGTTGGCGACAGGGGTAAAGGTATATACACCCGCATCCGTTAAGCTAAAGGTACCGACACCGGCAATCACCACATCGGTTCCATCTGCGCTATGCACCGTGGTATCGCCCGCGACAGTAAAGGTGGTGACTGAAATAGTGCCATCGTCACTGGTGCCGTCAATCACATTACCCGTCACTTCAGGGCTGTCTTCTGCAATGGTGCGCGTTTCATTGTTATCAGTGAAATCATCGTTCACCGGCGTGACCGTTAAGCTCAATGTTGAGGTGTCATTGGCGCCAGAGCCATCGGTTAAGGTGTAAGTGATCACCGGTACCGTGCCGTTGTAGTTGGCGACTGGGGTAAAGGTATACACACCCGCATCCGTTAAGCTAAAGGTACCGACACCGGCAATCACCACATCGGTTCCATCTGCGCTATGCACCGTGGTATCGCCCGCGACAGTAAAGGTGGTGACTGAAATAGTGCCATCGTCACTGGTGCCGTCAATCACATTACCCGTCACTTCAGGGCTGTCTTCTGCAATGGTGCGCGTTTCATTGTTATCAGTGAAATCATCGTTCACCGGCGTGACCGTTAAGCTCAATGTTGAGGTGTCATTGGCGCCAGAGCCATCGGTTAAGGTGTAAGTGATCACCGGTACCGTGCCGTTGTAGTTGGCGACTGGGGTAAAGGTATATACACCCGCATCCGTTAAGCTAAAGGTACCGACACCGGCAATCACCACATCGGTTCCATCTGCGCTATGCACCGTGGTATCGCCCGCGACAGTAAAGGTGGTGACTGAAATAGTGCCATCGTCACTGGTGCCGTCAATCACATTACCCGTCACTTCAGGGCTGTCTTCTGCAATGGTGCGCGTTTCATTGTTATCAGTGAAATCATCATTCACCGGCGTGACCGTTAAGCTCAATGTTGAGGTGTCATTGGCGCCAGAGCCATCGGTTAAGGTGTAAGTGATCACCGGTACCGTGCCGTTGTAGTTGGCGACAGGGGTAAAGGTATATACACCCGCATCCGTTAAGCTAAAGGTACCGACACCGGCAATCACCACATCGGTTCCATCTGCGCTATGCACCGTGGTATCGCCCGCGACAGTAAAGGTGGTGACTGAAATAGTGCCATCGTCACTGGTGCCGTCAATCACATTACCCGTCACTTCAGGGCTGTCTTCTGCAATGGTGCGCGTTTCATTGTTATCAGTGAAATCATCGTTCACGGCGTGACCGTTAAGCTCAATGTTGAGGTGTCATTGGCGCCAGAGCCATCGGTTAAGGTGTAAGTGATCACCGGTACCGTGCCGTTGTAGTTGGCGACAGGGGTAAAGGTATATACACCCGCATCCGTTAAGCTAAAGGTACCGACACCGGCAATCACCACATCGGTTCCATCTGCGCTATGCACCGTGGTATCGCCCGCGACAGTAAAGGTGGTGACTGAAATAGTGCCATCGTCACTGGTGCCGTCAATCACATTACCCGTCACTTCAGGGCTGTCTTCTGCAATGGTGCGCGTTTCATTGTTATCAGTGAAATCATCGTTCACCGGCGTGACCGTTAAGCTCAATGTTGAGGTGTCATTGGCGCCAGAGCCATCGGTTAAGGTGTAAGTGATCACCGGTACCGTGCCGTTGTAGTTGGCGACAGGGGTAAAGGTATATACACCCGCATCCGTTAAGCTAAAGGTACCGACACCGGCAATCACCACATCGGTTCCATCTGCGCTATGCACCGTGGTATCGCCCGCGACAGTAAAGGTGGTGACTGAAATAGTGCCATCGTCACTGGTGCCGTCAATCACATTACCCGTCACTTCAGGGCTGTCTTCTGCAATGGTGCGCGTTTCATTGTTATCAGTGAAATCATCGTTCACCGGCGTGACCGTTAAGCTCAATGTTGAGGTGTCATTGGCGCCAGAGCCATCGGTTAAGGTGTAAGTGATCACCGGTACCGTGCCGTTGTAGTTGGCGACAGGGGTAAAGGTATATACACCCGCATCCGTTAAGCTAAAGGTACCGACACCGGCAATCACCACATCGGTTCCATCTGCGCTATGCACCGTGGTATCGCCCGCGACAGTAAAGGTGGTGACTGAAATAGTGCCATCGTCACTGGTGCCGTCAATCACATTACCCGTCACTTCAGGGCTGTCTTCTGCAATGGTGCGCGTTTCATTGTTATCAGTGAAATCATCGTTCACCGGCGTGACCGTTAGCTCAATGTTGAGGTGTCATTGGCGCCAGAGCCATCGGTTAAGGTGTAAGTGATCACCGGTACCGTGCCGTTGTAGTTGGCGACTGGGGTAAAGGTATATACACCCGCATCCGTTAAGCTAAAGGTACCGACACCGGCAATCACCACATCGGTTCCATCTGCGCTATGCACCGTGGTATCGCCCGCGACAGTAAAGGTGGTGACTGAAATAGTGCCATCGTCACTGGTGCCGTCAATCACATTACCCGTCACTTCAGGGCTGTCTTCTGCAATGGTGCGCGTTTCATTGTTATCAGTGAAATCATCGTTCACCGGCGTGACCGTTAAGCTCAATGTTGAGGTGTCATTGGCGCCAGAGCCATCGGTTAAGGTGTAAGTGATCACCGGTACCGTGCCGTTGTAGTTGGCGACAGGGGTAAAGGTATATACACCCGCATCCGTTAAGCTAAAGGTACCGACACCGGCAATCACCACATCGGTTCCATCTGCGCTATGCATGCACCGGGGTATCGCCCGCGACAGTAAAGGTGGTGACTGAAATAGTGCCATCGTCACTGGTGCCGTCAATCACATTACCCGTCACTTCAGGGCTGTCTTCTGCAATGGTGCGCGTTTCATTGTTATCAGTGAAATCATCGTTCACCGGCGTGACCGTTAAGCTCAATGTTGAGGTGTCATTGGCGCCAGAGCCATCGGTTAAGGTGTAAGTGATCACCGGTACCGTGCCGTTGTAGTTGGCGACAGGGGTAAAGGTATATACACCCGCATCCGTTAAGCTAAAGGTACCGACACCGGCAATCACCACATCGGTTCCATCTGCGCTATGCACCGTGGTATCGCCCGCGACAGTAAAGGTGGTGACTGAAATAGTGCCATCGTCACTGGTGCCGTCAATCACATTACCCGTCACTTCAGGGCTGTCTTCTGCAATGGTGCGCGTTTCATTGTTATCAGTGAAATCATCGTTCACCGGCGTGACCGTTAAGCTCAATGTTGAGGTGTGTTTGGCGCCAGAGCCATCGGTTAAGGTGTAAGTGATCACCGGTACCGTGCCGTTGTAGTTGGCGACAGGGGTAAAGGTATATACACCCGCATCCGTTAAGCTAAAGGTACCGACACCGGCAATCACCACATCGGTTCCATCTGCGCTATGCACCGTGGTATCGCCCGCGACAGTAAAGGTGGTGACTGAAATAGTGCCATCGTCACTGGTGCCGTCAATCACATTACCCGTCACTTCAGGGCTGTCTTCTGCAATGGTGCGCGTTTCATTGTTATCAGTGAAATCATCGTTCACCGGCGTGACCGTTAAGCTCAATGTTGAGGTGTCATTGGCGCCAGAGCCATCGGTTAAGGTGTAAGTGATCACCGGTACCGTGCCGTTGTAGTTGGCGACAGGGGTAAAGGTATATACACCCGCATCCGTTAAGCTAAAGGTACCGACACCGGCAATCACCACATCGGTTCCATCTGCGCTATGCACCGTGGTATCGCCCGCGACAGAAAGGTGGTGACTGAAATAGTGCCATCGTCACTGGTGCCGTCAATCACATTACCCGTCACTTCAGGGCTGTCTTCTGCAATGGTGCGCGTTTCATTGTTATCAGTGAAATCATCGTTCACCGGCGTGACCGTTAAGCTCAATGTTGAGGTGTCATTGGCGCCAGAGCCATCGGTTAAGGTGTAAGTGATCACCGGTACCGTGCCGTTGTAGTTGGCGACTGGGGTAAAGGTATATACACCCGCATCCGTTAAGCTAAAGGTACCGACACCGGCAATCACCACATCGGTTCCATCTGCGCTATGCACCGTGGTATCGCCCGCGACAGTAAAGGTGGTGACTGAAATAGTGCCATCGTCACTGGTGCCGTCAATCACATTACCCGTCACTTCAGGGCTGTCTTCTGCAATGGTGCGCGTTTCATTGTTATCAGTGAAATCATCGTTCACCGGCGTGACCGTTAAGCTCAATGTTGAGGTGTCATTGGCGCCAGAGCCATCGTAAGGTGTAAGTGATCACCGGTACCGTGCCGTTGTAGTTGGCGACAGGGGTAAAGGTATATACACCCGCATCCGTTAAGCTAAAGGTACCGACACCGGCAATCACCACATCGGTTCCATCTGCGCTATGCACCGTGGTATCGCCCGCGACAGTAAAGGTGGTGACTGAAATAGTGCCATCGTCACTGGTGCCGTCAATCACATTACCCGTCACTTCAGGGCTGTCTTCTGCAATGGTGCGCGTTTCATTGTTATCAGTGAAATCATCATTCACCGGCGTGACCGTTAAGCTCAATGTTGAGGTGTCATTGGCGCCAGAGCCATCGGTTAAGGTGTAAGTGATCACCGGTACCGTGCCGTTGTAGTTGGCGACTGGGGTAAAGGTATACACACCCGCATCCGTTAAGCTAAAGGTACCGACACCGGCAATCACCACATCGGTTCCATCTGCGCTATGCACCGTGGTATCGCCCGCGACAGTAAAGGTGGTGACTGAAATAGTGCCATCGTCACTGGTGCCGTCAATCACATTACCCGTCACTTCAGGGCTGTCTTCTGCAATGGTGCGCGTTTCATTGTTATCAGTGAAATCATCGTTCACCGGCGTGACCGTTAAGCTCAATGTTGAGGTGTCATTGGCGCCAGAGCCATCGGTTAAGGTGTAAGTGATCACCGGTACCGTGCCGTTGTAGTTGGCGACTGGGGTAAAGGTATACACACCCGCATCCGTTAAGCTAAAGGTACCGACACCGGCAATCACCACATCGGTTCCATCTGCGCTATGCACCGTGGTATCGCCCGCGACAGTAAAGGTGGTGACTGAAATAGTGCCATCGTCACTGGTGCCGTCAATCACATTACCCGTCACTTCAGGGCTGTCTTCTGCAATGGTGCGCGTTTCATTGTTATCAGTGAAATCATCGTTCACCGGCGTGACCGTTAAGCTCAATGTTGAGGTGTCATTGGCGCCAGAGCCATCGGTTAAGGTGTAAGTGATCACACGGTACCGTGCCGTTGTAGTTGGCGACAGGGGTAAAGGTATATACACCCGCATCCGTTAAGCTAAAGGTACCGACACCGGCAATCACCACATCGGTTCCATCTGCGCTATGCACCGTGGTATCGCCCGCGACAGTAAAGGTGGTGACTGAAATAGTGCCATCGTCACTGGTGCCGTCAATCACATTACCCGTCACTTCAGGGCTGTCTTCTGCAATGGTGCGCGTTTCATTGTTATCAGTGAAATCATCATTCACCGGCGTGACCGTTAAGCTCAATGTTGAGGTGTCATTGGCGCCAGAGCCATCGGTTAAGGTGTAAGTGATCACCGGTACCGTGCCGTTGTAGTTGGCGACAGGGGTAAAGGTATACACACCCGCATCCGTTAAGCTAAAGGTACCGACACCGGCAATCACCACATCGGTTCCATCTGCGCTATGCACCGTGGTATCGCCCGCGACAGTAAAGGTGGTGACTGAAATAGTGCCATCGTCACTGGTGCGTCAATCACATCACATTACCCGTCACTTCAGGGCTGTCTTCTGCAATGGTGCGCGTTTCATTGTTATCAGTGAAATCATCGTTCACCGGCGTGACCGTTAAGCTCAATGTTGAGGTGTCATTGGCGCCAGAGCCATCGGTTAAGGTGTAAGTGATCACCGGTACCGTGCCGTTGTAGTTGGCGACAGGGGTAAAGGTATATACACCCGCATCCGTTAAGCTAAAGGTACCGACACCGGCAATCACCACATCGGTTCCATCTGCGCTATGCACCGTGGTATCGCCCGCGACAGTAAAGGTGGTGACTGAAATAGTGCCATCGTCACTGGTGCCGTCAATCACATTACCCGTCACTTCAGGGCTGTCTTCTGCAATGGTGCGCGTTTCATTGTTATCAGTGAAATCATCGTTCACCGGCGTGACCGTTAAGCTCAATGTTGAGGTGTCATTGGCGCCAGAGCCATCGGTTAAGGTGTAAGTGATCACCGGTACCGTGCCGTTGTAGTGGCGACAGGGGTAAAGGTATATACACCCGCATCCGTTAAGCTAAAGGTACCGACACCGGCAATCACCACATCGGTTCCATCTGCGCTATGCACCGTGGTATCGCCCGCGACAGTAAAGGTGGTGACTGAAATAGTGCCATCGTCACTGGTGCCGTCAATCACATTACCCGTCACTTCAGGGCTATCTTCTGCAATGGTGCGCGTTTCATTGTTATCAGTGAAATCATCGTTCACCGGCGTGACCGTTAAGCTCAATGTTGAGGTGTCATTGGCGCCAGAGCCATCGGTTAAGGTGTAAGTGATCACCGGTACCGTGCCGTTGTAGTTGGCGACAGGGGTAAAGGTATATACACCCGCATCCGTTAAGCTAAAGGTACCGACACCGGCAATCACCACATCGGTTCCATCTGCGCTATGCACCGTGGTATCGCCCGCGACAGTAAAGGTGGTGACTGAAATAGTGCCATCGTCACTGGTGCCGTCAATCACATTACCCGTCACTTCAGGGCTGTCTTCTGCAATGGTGCGCGTTTCATTGTTATCAGTGAAATCATCGTTCACCGGCGTGACCGTTAAGCTCAATGTTGAGGTGTCATTGGCGCCAGAGCCATCGGTTAAGGTGTAAGTGATCACCGGTACCGTGCCGTTGTAGTTGGCGACTGGGGTAAAGGTATACACACCCGCATCCGTTAAGCTAAAGGTACCGACACCGGCAATCACCACATCGGTTCCATCTGCGCTATGCACCGTGGTATCGCCCGCGACAGTAAAGGTGGTGACTGAAATAGTGCCATCGTCACTGGTGCCGTCAATCACATTACCCGTCACTTCAGGGCTGTCTTCTGCAATGGTGCGCGTTTCATTGTTATCAGTGAAATCATCATTCACCGGCGTGACCGTTAAGCTCAATGTTGAGGTGTCATTGGCGCCAGAGCCATCGGTTAAGGTGTAAGTGATCACCGGTACCGTGCCGTTGTAGTTGGCGACAGGGGTAAAGGTATATACACCCGCATCCGTTAAGCTAAAGGTACCGACACCGGCAATCACCACATCGGTTCCATCTGCGCTATGCACCGTGGTATCGCCCGCGACAGTAAAGGTGGTGACTGAAATAGTGCCATCGTCACTGGTGCCGTCAATCACATTACCCGTCACTTCAGGGCTGTCTTCTGCAATGGTGCGCGTTTCATTGTTATCAGTGAAATCATCGTTCACCGGCGTGACCGTTAAGCTCAATGTTGAGGTGTCATTGGCGCCAGAGCCATCGGTTAAGGTGTAAGTGATCACCGGTACCGTGCCGTTGTAGTTGGCGACAGGGGTAAAGGTATATACACCCGCATCCGTTAAGCTAAAGGTACCGACACCGGCAATCACCACATCGGTTCCATCTGCGCTATGCACCGTGGTATCGCCCGCGACAGTAAAGGTGGTGACTGAAATAGTGCCATCGTCACTGGTGCCGTCAATCACATTACCCGTCACTTCAGGGCTGTCTTCTGCAAATGGTGCGCGTTTCATTGTTATCAGTGAAATCATCGTTCACCGGCGTGACCGTTAAGCTCAATGTTGAGGTGTCATTGGCGCCAGAGCCATCGGTTAAGGTGTAAGTGATCACCGGTACCGTGCCGTTGTAGTTGGCGACTGGGGTAAAGGTATACACACCCGCATCCGTTAAGCTAAAGGTACCGACACCGGCAATCACCACATCGGTTCCATCTGCGCTATGCACCGTGGTATCGCCCGCGACAGTAAAGGTGGTGACTGAAATAGTGCCATCGTCACTGGTGCCGTCAATCACATTACCCGTCACTTCAGGGCTGTCTTCTGCAATGGTGCGCGTTTCATTGTTATCAGTGAAATCATCGTTCACCGGCGTGACCGTTAAGCTCAATGTTGAGGTGTCATTGGCGCCAGAGCCATCGGTTAAGGTGTAAGTGATCACCGGTACCGTGCCGTTGTAGTTGGCGACTGGGGTAAAGGTATATACACCCGCATCCGTTAAGCTAAAGGTACCGACACCGGCAATCACCACATCGGTTCCATCTGCGCTATGCACCGTGGTATCGCCCGCGACAGTAAAGGTGGTGACTGAAATAGTGCCATCGTCACTGGTGCCGTCAATCACATTACCCGTCACTTCAGGGCTGTCTTCTGCAATGGTGCGCGTTTCATTGTTATCAGTGAAATCATCATTCACCGGCGTGACCGTTAAGCTCAATGTTGAGGTGTCATTGGCGCCAGAGCCATCGGTTAAGGTGTAAGTGATCACCGGTACCGTGCCGTTGTAGTTGGCGACAGGGGTAAAGGTATACACACCCGCATCCGTTAAGCTAAAGGTACCGACACCGGCAATCACCACATCGGTTCCATCTGCGCTATGCACCGTGGTATCGCCCGCGACAGTAAAGGTGGTGACTGAAATAGTGCCATCGTCACTGGTGCCGTCAATCACATTACCCGTCACTTCAGGGCTGTCTTCTGCAATGGTGCGCGTTTCATTGTTATCAGTGAAATCATCGTTCACCGGCGTGACCGTTAAGCTCAATGTTGAGGTGTCATTGGCGCCAGAGCCATCGGTTAAGGTGTAAGTGATCACCGGTACCGTGCCGTTGTAGTTGGCGACAGGGGTAAAGGTATATACACCCGCATCCGTTAAGCTAAAGGTACCGACACCGGCAATCACCACATCGGTTCCATCTGCGCTATGCACCGTGGTATCGCCCGCGACAGTAAAGGTGGTGACTGAAATAGTGCCATCGTCACTGGTGCCGTCAATCACATTACCCGTCACTTCAGGGCTGTCTTCTGCAATGGTGCGCGTTTCATTGTTATCAGTGAAATCATCGTTCACCGGCGTGACCGTTAAGCTCAATGTTGAGGTGTCATTGGCGCCAGAGCCATCGGTTAAGGTGTAAGTGATCACCGGTACCGTGCCGTTGTAGTTGGCGACTGGGGTAAAGGTATATACACCCGCATCCGTTAAGCTAAAGGTACCGACACCGGCAATCACCACATCGGTTCCATCTGCGCTATGCACCGTGGTATCGCCCGCGACAGTAAAGGTGGTGACTGAAATAGTGCCATCGTCACTGGTGCCGTCAATCACATTACCCGTCACTTCAGGGCTGTCTTCTGCAATGGTGCGCGTTTCATTGTTATCAGTGAAATCATCGTTCACCGGCGTGACCGTTAAGCTCAATGTTGAGGTGTCATTGGCGCCAGAGCCATCGGTTAAGGTGTAAGTGATCACCGGTACCGTGCCGTTGTAGTTGGCGACAGGGGTAAAGGTATACACACCCGCATCCGTTAAGCTAAAGGTACCGACACCGGCAATCACCACATCGGTTCCATCTGCGCTATGCACCGTGGTATCGCCCGCGACAGTAAAGGTGGTGACTGAAATAGTGCCATCGTCACTGGTGCCGTCAATCACATTACCCGTCACTTCAGGGCTGTCTTCTGCAATGGTGCGCGTTTCATTGTTATCAGTGAAATCATCGTTCACGGCGTGACCGTTAAGCTCAATGTTGAGGTGTCATTGGCGCCAGAGCCATCGGTTAAGGTGTAAGTGATCACCGGTACCGTGCCGTTGTAGTTGGCGACAGGGGTAAAGGTATATACACCCGCATCCGTTAAGCTAAAGGTACCGACACCGGCAATCACCACATCGGTTCCATCTGCGCTATGCACCGTGGTATCGCCCGCGACAGTAAAGGTGGTGACTGAAATAGTGCCATCGTCACTGGTGCCGTCAATCACATTACCCGTCACTTCAGGGCTGTCTTCTGCAATGGTGCGCGTTTCATTGTTATCAGTGAAATCATCGTTCACCGGCGTGACCGTTAAGCTCAATGTTGAGGTGTCATTGGCGCCAGAGCCATCGGTTAAGGTGTAAGTGATCACCGGTACCGTGCCGTTGTAGTTGGCGACTGGGGTAAAGGTATATACACCCGCATCCGTTAAGCTAAAGGTACCGACACCGGCAATCACCACATCGGTTCCATCTGCGCTATGCACCGTGGTATCGCCCGCGACAGTAAAGGTGGTGACTGAAATAGTGCCATCGTCACTGGTGCCATCAATCACATTACCCGTCACTTCAGGGCTGTCTTCTGCAATGGTGCGCGTTTCATTGTTATCAGTGAAATCATCATTCATTGCAGTGATCACCGGAGTGTCACTGTCTTGGCCGGTTAAGCTGCCATCAGAAACTGTTAAATCCACAGGCGGTAGGGTGCCGCCGTTGTTAACAAGATCCGCACCATCTTGGGTTAATACCACTTCGCCATTCACTAACGCGTAGTAACCGTCGTCATTGGTGCCTGGCGTGAAGTCCACGGTCAGTGCATCACCGTCTTCATCAGAGGTGGTGTAGGTTGCAGCCACATCGCCATCGACGGCGCTGTTTTCAGTAAAGTCATTGGCGACCACATCAACGGTCGGCGCGTCGTTGGTTGGCGTGATCACAGGCGTGTCATTGTCTTGACCCGTTAAGTTGCCATCAGAGACGGTTAAGTCGATTGATGGCAGCGTGCCGCCGTTGTTGACTAAATCCGCACCGGCTTGGGTTAATACCACTTCGCCGTTCACTAACGCGTAGTAACCGTCGTCATTGGTACCTGGCGTGAAGTCCACTGTCAGTGCATCACCGTCTTCATCAAAGGTGGTGTAGGTTGCGGCAACATCACCATCAACGGCGCTGTTTTCAGTAAAGTCATTGGCAACCACATCAATGGTCGGTGCATCGTTGACTGGCGTTACTTCAATGGTTAACGTGGCAGTAAGGCCGGTGTTCGTGGTGTAGGTAATGACTGGAACTTGACCGTTCCAATTTTCATTTGGAGTGAAGGTATACGTGCCGTCTTCATTGATTATCAGGATGCCGCCATCAAGCGTGACTTCGGTACCTGCAGTGTATATTTGGCCATCAACCTCGAAGCTGACGACGCTTAAATCTGAATCTACATCACTGTCGTTATCTAATACGTTACCCGCAGCTTCACTGCCTTCAGCAACTGTGTTGTTGTCGTTAAATACTACCGATGCATCATCAACTGGTATGATTTCAATGGTTAACGTGGCAGTAAGGCCGGTATTCGTGGTGTAGGTAATGACTGGAACTTGACCGTTCCAATTTTCATTTGGAGTGAAGGTATACGTGCCGTCTTCATTGATGATCAGGATGCCGCCATCAAGCGTGATTTCGGTACCTGCAGTGTATATTTGGCCATCAACCTCGAAGCTGACTACGCTTAAATCTGAATCTACATCACTGTCATTATCTAACAGATTTCCAGTAGCAACGTTGTCTTCATTCGCTGTAACTATATCGTTAATTAATGTTGACGGCGTATCATTTTCGCTAATAGTTTCTTCTGGTATTACTGCTGTTTGGGTAGCAGTTTGTCCTGTTGTGTCATAGCCTGCATCAGCAAGAGTTTCGTCAGCATCTCTTGTAACTGCAACATAACCAGAATCACCTTGGCTAGCAGTTGGGGTACCAGCGGCGGTTTCAGGTAAGTCTTTTGTTGGGTCTTCTCCAGAAGCGATGAGGTCTTGCAATGCTGTAATTTCATCTAATGCTTCTTGGTCTACGACTTGATCAATAGTCGCCATGTCAGCGGTATCTATAACATCAGTAAGTGATTCGTCATTCGGCAAAAGATCACTATTAAAAATAGTGCCGTCATCAAATGTAATAACGAAACCAAGATCACTGGTGACTATTGCACCAGCGAGTACAACCTCACCAATTTGAAGTTCCTGAATTTCATTATTAATTGTTACTGAAACAGATCCTTCTGAAGCAGAAAGTATCCCATTTTTTGACGTTGTTATCGATTCCATTTGAAGCTCCCAACAGCTTTAATACACATAAAAAAACTACTACATTAATTTCTATAATACTCATTTAACAAAGCATTAGTATTAACATTAAAATAAATTTAAACACTTATATTAATTTTATCATTTCCCACTTAAACAGTCAATTTATTGGCGGTTAGCCGATATAAGCTAAACATCTGAAAATACGTTAATTAATGGGGTAAATGATAAGGACATATGTTTTATATACGTTGTAACATGATAGAAAGTTCATCATGTAACGTAATTGTTATATCGGCATCGATAGTAAAAGATGAACAGCTAAAACAACAAAAAGCCTGCAAGGTTGCAGGCTTTCAATTTATACAGAAATATTATTGAATTATTACATTGTATTCGCCGCATTTCGATAACTATGGGCGGCTGCAGTGTTTTCACCTAGTTGTTCCTGAACTTGTGCTAAAGCTAGCCATGATTGATTCGTTGGTGCTATGCGACATACGTTTTGCCAATGAATTTTAGCTTGCTTGGCGTCACGTTGCTGCATAGCCAGTTTGGCTAGACAGATTTGATAGTCGGCATCATTTTCATGTGTGGTTTCTAATTTGATTAGCAATTTACGCACGTCTTGATCTTGTGCGTTAATTAAATCCGGTATTGCCGAAAATAAAGCCGCCGATGGCGAAGCGATAAGCTGTTTACTAATGAGTTTTATTGCTTGCTCTTTATGATTATATAAAACGAGTCCATGAGCATAAGCTATTAATAATTCATCTTTTTTACGTTCCGATTTGCTTAACCAATGCCAACACTTATTTAACTCAGCTTCTGAAATCTTAGCTGCATTCAACATTAAAATACTGTTGGTTTTAGTGCTTAATTGCTCGTACTCTGCTTCAGCTAATAATTGGCGCTTTTTCAACGTCGGTAACAATAATTTCAATGCCTGCCAATCTTGTTGTTGCTGGTATAACTCTTGAGCTAACTTTAGTACTGGGGCACTGCTTTTACTTGTTGGATTTAGTTTATTGAGTACTTCACGGGCCTTAGCCAGTTCACCTTGCTTTAATAAATAACGAGTACGCGAAGTATAGACTGCAGTTTTTGCTATAGGATCTTTCTCTGCTTGAGCTAAATAATGATCTCTAGCCGCAATATTATCTTGATAATGCGCAGCTCTTGCCGCCGCAAATAAATTTAATAATGGGATTTCACCTTTTTCAGCACCTTTTGCCATGGATTTTTCTGCAGCAGGCCAATCTTCTTCAGCTAATGCTAAAGCGCCGATTAAGGTATGTTTTTTAGCTGCTTTTCTGCGCCACTGTTCTGGGAGATATCGGCTACTTAGTATGATATTTAATAACAACATAATTAGCCATTCGAGCAACTGCAGGGCAAAGTAAAACACAATTAACCCGACAACCCCAGTTACCAAACTGGTTTCTATTTGATAATCACCAATAGCAATATACACATAACCGCTTTGGCCAATAATGAGCGGGCTAAGGCATAAAGCTACCAGGACAAGTAACACATACACTAAGGTTTTAATCATTGTGCAAGCTCCTCAGTCGGCATGATTTCACCATAGGTGACTAATTGCTGCAATAAAGGTGAAGCTTGAAATTTATTGAGGGTAATCTTTTCGATTTTAACCTTGGCAAGCTTATCTAAAGCTTCAATCGTTTGTTTAGTCTTAGCATTAGTTAAATCGAAATACTGTTTTAACCATTTGTCTGCCAAGGTAATAGACTGTTTGTAATTGACCTGATCAAATCGGTACAGGGCTAATTGTGCCTGTAGCAATTTATTGCGGATATTTTCAACTAAATACCATTGTTGCTCTGGTGATAATAATGGTTCTAAATCAGTTGTTCGTTTACGGATAGTGATGAAACCATCGGTTAGATCATGCCATGTACGTGATAAGTTTTGTTGCCAGTCGTCAATTGAATCCGTTACTGCCTGAGTATTTTGGTTTTCAGCAAAATTTTCATCAGCACGATTTAACGGTAACGAAGTTAAGTTATCAATAACGGTATCTAAGTCGAAAATAGTATTAGTTATATCGGTGGTTTTTAATGCCTTCACTTTGGTTATATCATCAGCTAACGCTTTACGTAATCCGGTCAATGCAGGATCTTTCATCGCACTGATACGCTCATCTGCAGACTGTAATAAGCCGATTGCGGTTTGAGGGTCGTTCTCTAACCATAGTTTCCGGCCAGCCATGCGCACTAGGTATTCAGCTTCTGATGCCATCCAATGATTGGGGCTACGTTGGGCGATAACTGCAACACGTTCTTGTAATAGTTTATTTGATTGTTGTAACTCGGCTAATTTTGCATAAGCTTTAGTATCGTTTAGCTGTTGTTGCTCTAATGTCGTAATACGTTTACTGGTTGCTATAGCAGTTTGCTGTAATTCATATTTTAGCGATTTATTTTGTTTTACCTGCTCAGAGATATTTTGTCCCAACTGAGTTTGGCCATTGCTTTGTTGATCAAGCTGTAAATAGAGCCAATAACAAGCGCCAATAGCAATAATTGCCACTATTAAACTGAATAATACTCCAAGACGGATCCACCATGAGCTAAGTTTGGCTTTCTGTTGGCGATTAGAAGCATTTTCGGAAGAATTTGACTGATCATTATTCGTTTTGTTGCCAGAAGATAGTTGGTTGGTCACATTGCCTTTTTTAGCCTGAGTTGGTTTTTCAACTGGGCTTGGCGCAGGAGAAATGACTTTCTCGTCCTGATGTGCTGGCGAATTTGAATCTTTTTTATTGTTTTCCATGAACAGTCCTTGAAAGCAAAAATACAACCAATAAAAGCAATATTAATAAATGCGTGTCGATGCAATATAACAATACAATAACAAATTATAGCGCAAGACTCGTTAGTATCGCCTGAGTATTTGCTCCATTTGCATTGGTAATATGGCTCAACCCTATTGCTTTTGCTTGTAATTCGACGCGATTACTGGGGACTATGATATGACATGCGCGTAACCATGCAAATGATTCTTTTGGTACAAGGTCAACTAAATTGGATAATATTTCGCCGCTGGTCACGACAATGGTATCAATACCGAAGGTTTGCCATTGCTGACAAATATCGTGTCTATCTAATGTTGGCACGGTTCGTTGATATACTTGCCAGTACTTAACGCATGCGCCTCGCTCTGTTAATTGTTCCGCTAAGGTTTCCCGACCACCGACTCCACGGATAATAATAAAAGTTTGTTTATCGACGTCTTGTAATTGGGGAAGTGACAATAAGCCTTCACTGTCTTGGCTTATTTCGGGTGAGGTAAAAGCGTTAATTTGATATTGAGCTAAGTTGTCGGCTGTTGCCTGACCTACCGCAAAATAACGGCAATGAGTAGGAAATTGTTGCTGAAGTTTTTGCGCAGCAAAATCCACCGCATTGGTACTAATAAACAGTAAGTTGTCGGTGTTGTTTAAACTGATTGGGTCGAGTTGTTCAGTGGTTGCAACAACGGTTAATAGCGGAGTAACAAGATAAGCAACGTCTCGAAATGAGAGTTGCTCTTCCATTGCTTGATTGCGCCCTTGTGGGCGCGTTAGCAAGACTTTCATGGCTTGTTATCTTAATGACAAAAGATTAACTGGCATACACAGCATCTAAAATAGTTTTAGCGCCGCGACTGAGTAAATCTTCTGCGAGAGACTCGCCAAGTGCAACTGCGTCGGTTTTCAAACCCGAGACAGTACCACTGATAATTTGGCTGCCATCTGGATTACCCACTAACCCACGTAAGGTTAAGTTGTCACCGTTAATTTCAGCAAAAGCACCAATAGGCACTTGGCAACCACCTTCAAGACGGGTATTCATTGCTCTTTCTGCAAGGACTCTATAACGGGTTTCTAAATGTTCAAGCGGTGCTAATAATGCTTTGACACGTTCGTCATCTGTACGGCATTCAATACCAACAGCACCTTGACCATTGGCAGGCAACGATTCTTCAGCAGAAATAAAGCTGGCAATACGATCGCTGAGTTTTAAACGAATTAACCCTGCGGCCGCTAATATAATCGCATCATAGTCACCACCGTCTAATTTAGCTAAACGGGTGCCGACATTGCCGCGTAAGTCTTTAATGACTAAATCTGGGCGAGCAGCTCTAATTTGGCACTGACGACGTAAGCTTGATGTGCCAACGACTGCGCCTTGAGGTAATTCGCTGATAGATTTGTAGCTGTTTGATACAAAAGCATCACGTGGATCTTCGCGTTCACAAATAACCTGTAAACCTAATCCGTCAGGAAAATCGACTGGTACGTCTTTCATTGAATGCACCGCAATATCGGCACGGTTTTCAAGCATCGCCACTTCGAGTTCTTTGACAAACAAACCTTTACCACCCACTTTTGCCAAAGGAGTATCTAAAATGACATCACCTTTAGTGCTCATTGGTAATAACTCAACGGTTAGTCCTGGATGAATTTGTTCAAGCTCTGCTTTAACAAATTCAGCTTGCCACATTGCAAGTGGGCTTTTACGTGTTGCAATACGAATTACATTTTCAGACATAAGTAGTAGATCCAAGTCAGATAGCTTATTAGCTTAATGCTATCACCGCTTAAGCTTGGATGTAATAAGCCGATGTTAATTGTTTGAAGTCTGTAGGGCTTATTTTAGATTTATATTGTTAATTTATGGCTGGCGAAATTAAAAATAAATGCTACGATGATCACTATTTTAATAAATATGTGATCTAGAACGGGAAAAACTCGTAAATCGCTAGTGATTTAACATAATTTGTTACTAAGAATTTGCTTTAGCCAAAGGATACAAGGAAACGTAGTTTTGACCGATAAAATGGTAAATAATCATCAGGAGTTAACTGAAAAATTAAATAGCATTCGATTGGCTAGAACACTTGATGTTCTGCCTGATTTGCAGCAGAATCTATTTCATATTATTCCTCTTTTAATTCACCATAATCAGATAGATGTGCCTGGTATTATTGATCCTGTCACGCCTTGCGGTATCCACGATTTTACCTTGTCAAATACCGTAGATGCAGCCTGTAATGCTTTGGGTTTACCTATTCCAGAAATAGCCATAGAACCAAAAACTATTCAATCGAATACTGCTGCTTTCGAAGGCGTTTATGCCATGGGAAGTACCGCCAGTTTTGGACAAAATTCGCAAAGTGATATTGATATCTGGCTGGTTTACAACAGTAACCTGACTCAAGCGCAACTAAAGTTAATTGAATATAAAAATAAACTGATCAGTGACTGGTTTGCAGGTTATGACTTTGAGGTGAATATTTATCTTGTTCATCCGATGCAATTTAGAGAATGCAGCGCATATGATAATTGCCAATCTGTAGGATTAGAAAATAGTGGTAGTAGCCAACATTGGTTGTTGTTAGAAGAGTTTTACCGCACTCATATTAGATTGGCCGGCAAAGTCGTTGCCTGGTGGCCAGACGCTAATAGCCAAATTACTGAGACTAATGCCAACTTACTGTATCTTGGTGATGTTAACTCGCTGCCTGCAACTGAATATTTTGGTGCTTCATTATGGCAATTGTATAAGGGATTGAATAAACCGCATAAAGCTTTGTTAAAAGTCTTATTGCTAGAAGTTTATGCCTCTGAATATCCCAACACCACGTTAATAACCCAACAAATTTGGCAATATTGTCAACAACAAGATTTTAGTGTTGATAACGATGCTTATTTATTACTTTTTAAACGTATTGAAACTTACTTGATTGCTCAGGAAGATAACAATCGTTTAGAAATTATCAGACGTTGTTTTTACTTAAAGTCTGGAATCAAGTTGTCGAGTTTATCAACCCAAAGCTCAACAGACTGGCGAGTTGAAAAAATTAAAAGCCTGGTTCAACAATGGCAATGGAGCCACGAGCTCATTACAATATTGGACAATAATGCTAATTGGCATGCCGGCCAATTAAAATGGTTCAACCAACAACTTAGTGAATTATTGCTGGTTAGCTACAAAAATTTATTAAAATTTGCCTCTAAACAAACGTTAAGTGATCGTATGCGGGTTGAAGAGTTAGGTTTATTGGCTCGTAAATTACACACTTATTTTAGTGATGATGACCATTTATTACAGCCTCTTAATCGGTTATGGAGTTTATCAACTGCTGAAAAATCATTAACGATCCGCTATTGCACAAAAACATTGCGGTTTTATTTGTATCGCCAACCGTACGACAAAATGGAGCAGTTTTACGCTGATAGCCGTCATCAACAAAATGCTTTTGACAATCACGCAATACATGATGCTGAAAGTATATGTAGCCTAGTTGCGTGGGCGGTGATGAATGGAATAGCTACGGCAGAAACTCATTGGTCTCAAGTCGGTAGCAGTAGTAAACGCTCAGGCAAGCTTGGTTACCTTACACGTAAATTAATCCCTATCATGCATCATGTCCCTACTGTTTCTAAGCGTGATTTATGCGAACCATGGTGCTATCAAAAAATAGTGTTAATTACCAATATGGATGGTGATCCTACGGTAAAATGGCAGGGACAAGAAGTGATGGTGGATTATGTCAATACTAATATTTTATCGCTAGGTCAAACTAAGCGAAGTATGTTGTCATCGGTTGCAATCGTGAGTTTAAACAGTTGGGGTGAATGGCAAAGCCATCGGTTTGATGGTCGGACAGCATTATTAGAAGCCATTTCATTTATTATTTTGGGGTTAAAACGTTCAAACGAACAAGTTGATTTATCCATTATTAGTTGCTCGGAAAAGTTCAAGCAGCAGATATTCAATCAACTTAAAACCCTATTGTTACGTTGCTATGGATTAATGAAGAAGGTCAATCAGACAAATACATTGATGCACCCCATAAGAATAGGTAATCAGCAATATAATATGTATTTTAATTCTTTGGGGATGATGTACCGTAAAAATGACTCTACCACCCTGAATAAGAGCCATGAAGCTTACATGTTGCCGCAACCTAATTTAACTGATGATCCTTATTCGAGTGCCCCGTCGGTAATCCAACAATTTATTGTTAAGGGAGCCAAACAGTATTTTTTACATGAACAGAATGAAATTCTTGATGTATTTATCGCAAATGAGCATAACCAGCTTGAGCATTTGCAATATTTAGACACAAATATTGAGGACGTCGTGGCTAAAGAAAGTCATTTATACGTTTTTGATGCAAAAAAACAAAATAAGCCTGTTTTTAATATGCCGCAGTTTTTTCAACTTGTGCTTATTGAGGACAAACTGACTGTAATACCGTTTGGTTTGTCAGTAGATGAAATGGGCTCAGCATTTTAAGCACAAGCCCAACTCATTAACTCATCTAATGGTCGTATAAACCACGGTGACAAATTAAACCACTGCCATAAACTAAATCATTATGAAACCCTAAGTTATTACAGACTAAGTTATTATAATTTATGCATTAATCTCGAGCATGATTCCACTTTGCTTATTGATTGCATCAATTACAAAAGGCATAAACTCTATACTGTTACGAGTATCTAGCCATTTCTTGTCAGCGTAATTAAAGTGGTAACCACCGGATTTAGTGGCAAGCCAAATTTCATGAAGTGGTTCTTGTTTATTAATAACAATTTGCGAACCATCTTCAAAAGATAATTGCAAAACATTGCCGCTTGCATTGATATCAACATCGGCATCTTGCTCATCAATTGCTTTTTCTACCGCGTTTTCTATCTTGCCAAACATTTCATCTGCTAATTGATGAAACTCAGTATCTGTCATAGCCATGTATTTCTATCCTTTGCTTTCTGCGTTATGAATGCGATTATAAGACCATTATTCATTAGATGCACAGATGTTGAGAAAAATGAGACTGCTTTTATTTATTATGCTTGCTAGCCTAGTCGTAACCGCATGTGGTCAAAAAGGGGTTTTATATAAATCCCCTGAGCCTGTGGTCAATAAAGTCGCCCCCAAACCTGCCAGCATTGATGTGCCGAGGCAAACTGAGGTTATCGACTCTAAACCCTCAATTTCACAACAAGAATAGCATTTATAAGGGACCGCATTTTGGATTACTTTTCATATCAAAATAATTCACTATTCGCAGAAGACTGCGATGTAGCAAAACTGGCCGAAACTCACGGTACACCGCTGTACATTTATTCTCGTGCCACGTTAGAGCGCCATTGGCATGCATTTAATAATGCAGTGGCCGAGCATCCGCACCTTATTTGTTATGCAGTGAAGGCGAATTCAAACCTTGCAGTATTAAATGTGTTAGCCCGTTTAGGCAGTGGTTTTGATATTGTCTCTGGCGGTGAACTGTCACGAGTATTAAAAGCAGGCGGCGATCCTAAAAAAGTCGTTTTTTCAGGTGTAGGTAAAACAGTTGCTGAAATGGAGCAAGCTCTGAATATTGGCATTTATTGTTTTAATGTTGAGTCGAGCGCTGAACTTGAACAGCTTAATGATGTTGCTGGCCGTTTAGGTAAAGTTGCGCCTGTTTCATTACGCATTAATCCCGATGTAGATGCTGGTACTCATCCTTATATTTCGACAGGTCTTAAAGAAAATAAATTTGGTATTGCCATGGACGAGGCCGAAGTGGTTTTTGCTCGTGCGGCTGAACTCGCTCATTTACATGTAAAAGGTGTAGATTGCCATATTGGTTCTCAGCTTACCGAAATAAAGCCATTTTTAGATGCGATGGACCGTATGCTTGCATTGATAGACCGTTTAGGCGAGCAGGGTATTGAGATTGAACATTTTGATGTGGGTGGCGGATTAGGTGTGACGTACAACAATGAAACCCCGCCACATCCAGACGCATATGCCGCAGCATTACTCGATCGATTAAATGGGCGTAAGTTGAAGTTAATTTTTGAACCGGGTCGTGCCATTGCTGCTAATGCAGGTATTTTTGTCACTCAAGTGCTTTACCTAAAAGAAAACAGTGATAAACGCTTTGCGATTGTTGATGGTGCAATGAATGATCTTATTCGTCCGTCGCTTTATAGCGCATGGCAAAATATTATTCCTGTACAACAAAATGATGCACCAACCTTTGCTTATGATATTGTAGGACCTGTATGCGAAACCGGTGACTTTTTGGGTAAAGACAGACAGTTAGCCGTAAAAACAGGCGACTTATTAGCGGTTCGTTCAAGTGGCGCTTATGGTTTTGCTATGTCATCTAATTATAATTCACGACCTCGTGTGGCTGAAGTGATGGTTGATGGAAATAAAGACCTGGTTGTGCGTCAACGTGAAACGCTAGAACAACTTTGGCAAGGCGAACAGTTATTGCCATAGGCAATAAGCTATCGGCATAATGTTTTATAAGGAAACTTTTGTGATCCATTTCACTAAGATGCACGGACTGGGTAATGATTTTATGGTCGTTGATGGCGTAACACAAAATGTGTTTTTTTCGCCTGAGCAAATCCGCCGTCTTGCCGATCGTAATTTTGGCATTGGTTTTGACCAATTATTGTTGGTTGAGCCACCTTACGATCCAGATTTAGATTTCCATTATCGTATTTTTAATGCCGATGGCAGTGAAGTTGAACAGTGTGGTAATGGCGCCCGCTGTTTTGCTCGTTTTGTTCGAAATAAAGGCTTAACTCAAAAGAATAAAATTCGCGTGAGTACAAACTCAGGCAAAATTACCTTACGGATAGAGCGTGATGGCAATGTGACCGTCAATATGGGTATACCCATTATCGAACCAAGCCAAATTCCGTTTAAAGCTAAAAAAAGCGAAAAAACATATTTACTACAAACCCCAATGCAAACTTATTTATGTGGTGCCATTTCTATGGGCAATCCACACTGTGTCATTGAGGTTGAAGATGTGCAAACCGTTGCTGTTGATGACATTGGCAGTATGTTGACTCGTCACGAGCGCTTCCCTAAAGGCGTAAATGTCGGTTTTATGCAAGTTATCACACCAGGGCATATTAAATTGCGGGTATATGAGCGTGGTGCGGCAGAAACCTTAGCTTGTGGCACAGGAGCTTGTGCTGCTGCAGCAGTTGGACAGTTACAAGATAAGCTTAATAAGCAGGTTAGAGTTGATTTACCTGGCGGCAGTTTATTGATCAACTGGGAAGGAGAGGGGAAACCTTTGTGGATGACCGGACCGGCAGAACACGTATATGACGGGCAAATACAACTATGAGTGAGATTACCTCAGGAGTCAGTTTGACAAATAAAGTGGCAGATGAAACCGCTGACGATACGGTGAGTAGTGCACAAGCAAAAGACATTAATTCTATTGGCCAAGATCTGGCTGTCGACATGATGGCTAATTTGCAGCAAGCGCCATTTGATGAAATGTTGATCCGTGAATACTTATTGGATAATCCCGATTTTTTTAATCGTTATCCCGAGCTATTAGTGGCTATGCGAGTACCCCATGCGGAACGTGGCGCTGTATCATTAGTTGAACGCCGACAAGAACTGTTGCGTCAACGCGTTAGCCAGCTCGAAGAAGAAATTACCTCGCTAATGAATATTGCGACTCATAATGAGAGAATATTCAAATTTAATACTGAGTTATCGTTTAAAATGCTTGCTAGTCAAGATTTAGGTGAACTGCGCTTAGTGTTGTCAGAAGGGTTAAAAACTGAGTTTGGCTTTAGTCATGTCAGGTTGATTACGGTGCACGATATCGATAGTGAATTAGCTAATATTTGGCGTCATCGAGTTCAGAGTGGTTATTACTTTGGTCGGTTAACCCAATCAGAATCCAAACGTTTGTTTGGTAGTGAAGTCGGTTCTGTGGCATTAACTAAATTATCTGATGAAAATGGCCAAGTGATATTTGCTATTGCCAGTAAAGATCCAACCCATTTCCATCCTGATATGGATTCGTTATTATTTAGTCAATTACGTCGTTTGTTAGACCATATGTTGCCGCAACTGTAATCGTTAAAGCCAATTTATTATCTAAGGAAACATGGCTTAGTTTACTCATTTGTAGCCATTCTAGTTTGAGATGTTGATATCAAAATGTAATGTAAAAGTTCAAGGTTAAATCATTTTGCTTAGCCCGAGACGAAACATCATAGTGTCTTGTTTGATATTAGTATTTTTACCAATTAAATAGACTTAAATGGTGACAGCCTGATTCGTTACAATCTTGGAGTACCTTGATGAAGCCTAGAGACTGGCAAACGATCTTTAGCCAACATTTGACCTCAGAAAGACAACTCTCAGCTTATACTGTGCGTAACTACATGTTTGAGTTGCGTCGAGTTGAAGCCATATTGGCTGAATCAACCAATCTCATCGATGTCAGTCGTGATCAACTACAATCTGTGCTGGCCACTTTACACCGTAAAGGGTTGAGTCCTCGATCATTATCTTTGTGTTTGTCTGCCCTAAAACAGTTTTTCGATTTTTTACTGCGCGAAGGTGCCGTAACGGTCAATCCTGCACATACGTTAAGTGCGCCAAAACAAAATAAACCCCTACCGAAAAACATGGATGTGGATGCGATTAGCCATTTATTGTCTATAGAGGGGGATGATCCTTTGAGTTTGCGCGATAAAGCCATTATGGAGTTATTTTATTCAAGTGGCTTACGTTTAGCTGAATTAGCTAGTTTAGATTGCGTTGACATCAAGTTTGATCAAAGCGAAGTTAAGGTGATGGGTAAGGGCAGTAAACAGCGGGTTGTGCCAATTGGTAAGCTTGCGTTAAATGCTTTAGCAAGCTGGTTAAATTGCCGTAATCAATTATCGTGTACTCAAGCGGGTGATGCATTATTTGTCAGCAGCCAAGGCAAACGATTGTCCCATCGTAGTATTCAAGCGCGTATGGCTAAGTGGGGGCAAGAACAAGCCATGGCGGTAAAAGTTCATCCGCATAAGTTGCGTCATTCGTTTGCAACTCATATGCTTGAATCAAGCCAAGATTTACGAGCAGTGCAAGAATTGCTTGGTCATGCGAACTTATCAACCACACAAATATACACCAGTTTAGACTTTCAACACCTTGCCAAAGTGTACGATAACGCGCATCCAAGAGCGAAAAAAAACAGGGGGAAATAATGACATTGCCTAAAGCTTCGATGATCCAGTATCAACGCTTACAACCGTTTAGCGCGATTAGTTTTGATTTAGATGACACTCTTTACAATAACTTTCCTTATGTAATGCATGCCAGTGAGCAACTTTTTAGGTTAATCAATCAAACTTACCCAGCTACGGCTTTATGGGATGCAACACAATGGCAGCAATTCAAACATGCATTATTTGCGCAACACCCAGAGTTAGCGCATGACACCACTGCGGCACGTTATGCTATGTTGTATCAAGCTCTTTTACAATTTGGCTATAGTGAGATTGAAGCCAGCAAAGGGGCGCAAGAGGGGATGAGGTGTTTTCATCACCATCGTAGTAATTTCACCATTGACCAAAATGTCATGGCACTGCTGCGACGTTTAGGGCAAAAGTATCCGCTTATTGGCATCACAAATGGCAATGTCGACACTCAGCGTATTGGCTTAGATGACGTGATGCAATTTGTGTTACATCCTGGTCATGGGGTTAAAATGAAACCCTCAACCGATATGTTTACTCTTGCTTGTCGACAGTTAGATATTCGGCCGTCGGCCTTATTACATGTGGGCGATCATCCATTGTCTGATATTGCTGGCGCTAAAATGGCGGGGTGTCAAAGTGTGTGGTTAAACCCATGTATGCAGCAACGGCATAAAAAGGCGCAATCGGTATTACCGCATATCGAGATTAACCAATTGGATTTACTGCTTCAGTTGCTTTAGCTTGAGATCGATACCGGCTTTTAAGCTCATTTGCTCTACTTGCTCGCGACTAGCATGCATATCGGCATCACCTACACGAAAGTAAGTGCCGCTATAAGGATCGGTACCGACATAAATAGGTCGGAGTTTTACGTCGACGCAGGGCACATGGATGCGGATCAGTTTTTTAGCCATTATTTCAATAATTTGTACATCTGTTGGCGCTAAAATATTGTGACTAATTTTTTGTGGATTTTGTAATATTTGCCAAATTTCACTGAGCATTGGCATGGGATTCACAATCCCTTCAATTGTAAACTCCCCTTGTTGTTCTTTTATCCCTAGAATTATTTCACCACCTAAGGTGTTAGCAAATGCGCTATAACTTTCCCACATGCCTTCGGGTAAGGTTCCATTACCGTCTCGTCCACCTGCTAATTTAAATTCAACTTGGGCAGATTCATGCAAATTAGCTATGTCGTCTAGGGCGAATGTTGGATAGTAATCAGCTGACATTTAAGCTCCATATTGTCTTATAGGCATCAATGTTACTGTATGAAATTTTGCTAAAAAAAGGAAGCAAATCCGTTGAGATTCAATCGAAGATGCTTCTAAAATGGGGATAAACAGGTGGGGGTTATAGCGCTAAAGCTTTTGGGAACAATAAGGTATTTTCAACATCTATATGAGTTTGTAAATCGGCATCAAATTCAGCTAATGTACGATAGCAAGCTTGCCATGTGTGGCAAACGCCTGCCGGAATAGTGTAGTCATTAGTTAAGCTACGAATAGTGTTAAGCATAAGGTCGGCATTATCATGCTCATGCAGCATCATGTTAATAGGGTTGCCAATATGACCAAAACAGCCGTTTACCGGTTGACCTAAGCTGAGCGATTTAATTGCTGGAAACAGGATCTGCTCCTCTTTCATCAAATGCGGTATTAACTCATCAATTAACTCGCGTACACATAACGCCAGTGGTTTGATTTCGTCATGTTCTTCACCATGAGCACGAACCATTTTTTCAGTGTATTCAATCAATAATGGCGCTGTTTCACGGATATATGCATGGTGGGTTGCTTCAATATGATCGATTAATTCAACCAGTGATATTTGTGATAACTGTTCAGTTGCTTGGGGGATTTGCATGGTTATTCCAAAGATGCACATAATGTACATGTATATTATGTACATCTTTATCTCAGCTCAATTTACTCGTAGATGTTCTGTTATCTGGCTCACATATTTCTCGTGAATTTATATCTTATTGGGTACATGACTGGTCTGTATTGAGTGGGGTTGTGAGCACTTGTTGGCTAACGTGTTGATGCTCAAGCATGCCGCCAACACGTAGAAAATTATGCTGCCAACACACAGCGCCACGGTGATCCATACTTGGTTGCGATAGTTCAAATGGCGTTAACCATTGCTTAGTGGCTAGGTCGAAACGATAACCGTACGAATTAGGTTCGCTCGGGCGACCGTTATAACCCATACCAGAATAGTTGTAAGGATTATCGCTACCGCCTAAGAATACAATTTCGCCGCCAGCTGTTGTGTTAATCCCAGTTGCTGCCATGCGGTAATGTGCCGTGGCAGTTATTAACGAATTTGATTCGGTTGTGTTTGTGCTTAATTGGTTGTTACTTGATTCAGTTGTCTGAGGTTTGCTTGTCTTTATATGAGTGGAGACTGAATAATGCGGTAGCAATTGCCAATCAATACGTAAATGATTATCTGGATTGATCTCACCATACAAACAAACTGGTGATGCTTGGTAACTGCGGCGTGCATTGATATTGGCTTGTACTTTTACGCCATCGCACAACACCAATTGATTACCCACAATACCAACCGCTTGACCAAATACCGCCGGCGCTGGGATAGGGCTAGCTTGCGCCCAAGAGTTTGTTTTAGTGTCGTATACTTGGACTAGATTAACATTGCCATCATTGTGCCAACCACCAAACAAATAAATGTAGCGCTGTTGGTATTTGGCTGCGGTTGTGTCATCAACAGCAACAGGCATGTCGGCAATCCGAGTGTATTGATTCGTGCTAATCGAATATTGATAATTGTCTACCGTGCTTATTTCATCATTATTTTCGGCGACAGTGTAGCCTCCGAAAATGTAGGCTTTATCATTAATACCAATCGCAATGGATGCCAGTCGGCCTGCTAACGGAGCAACATGGGGTACTGCAGCAATCGATTTCCACTGGGCACTTTCTGCGCTTAGTGATAAAGCCCAGGCAAGGTTGTGAACCTCTTTATTGGTTTTTCCTTGGCCTATTCCCATAAAACTGAGTAAATAGCTTTGACCATTGCTGTGAACTAGTGCGACAGCATTATTACTGACAGCTTGAGGTAAAGAAGCAATAGTCTCTTGATTAACTGAATTGGTAAGGGCAGCGTTAGTGATAACAGGGACAGTAGTTACAGCGTTAACATTAATTGGATTGGCCATTGCAGAACTGCTTAATACTGCACCCACGAATAATAAAGGTCCTAAACATAATCGATTCAGTAATGAGTTGGCTGACTGACATTGAGTTTGACCCAATGTTGACGCCATGAAATCGAATGATAGTGGACGAAGCATGCATATTTCCTTGGTTTAATGTCGAGGGTGAATATTGTAAATAACGGCTAAATGAGCGAATGATGCTTTATTGCATAAAAGTAAAATGAATATAGGTTACTTTATTTTTTTAATTAGGTTAATTCGTTTTTAGTGTTACAGATGCAAACATTAAAAGCCAAGATGATGACAAACAATACTTAGGTTTGTGTGTGAAAGATATGTAGAGGGGTGATATTTTCTAATGTAAGTAAAATGCTTACCGTAGGATCTTGAGTGGATTATTGAGTCGGATCATCACTGGGTTTGAAAGTAAAACGGGCTTACCGTTGCTGGTAAGCCCGTTTTATAACAATCACTTAGACGCTAGGTCTAGTTCATGCCATATTTTTTCAATTTTTTACGTAAAGTACCACGGTTGATACCTAACATATTAGCAGCGCGCGTTTGGTTGCCACGAGTGTGTTGCATGATGATGTCTAGTAAAGGCGCTTCAACTTCGCTCAATACCATTTCATATACTTCAGAAGCTTCCTGACCGTCTAACTGAGAGAAGAAGTTAGTTACTGCACGTTTTACTGCGTCTCGTAATAACTGCGGCTTGATAGTGCCGTTTGCTGTTTCAATTTTGCCTACGGTAAGCTGGTGAACTTCTGTGTTAGTTGTCTGATCAAACATTCTATTCTGCTCTTTATTAAATTCTAAACTAATTCATCAAAATAACATTCTACGAGGGAATGTTGCTGGGCAGCGGTTTCAAGCCGATTGAAGTCAGCACGAAATTGGCGCTGTTCCTCAAGGTTTAGGTACCACCCGACATGCTTTCTAGCAAATCGGACACCTTTGTACTCGCCATATAAGTTGTAAAGTTTCTTAAGGTGTTCAAGCATCACTGTGCATTGCTCTTCTGCCTTAATTGGCGCTAACTTTTTACCTGTTTCCAGGTAATGTAGGATTTCTTTAAAAATCCATGGCCTTCCTTGTGCACCTCTTCCTATCATCAGGGCATCTGCGCCGGTGTAGTCAAGTACAAACTTGGCCTTCTCCGGTGTGTCGATGTCCCCGTTGGCGACAACAGGAATTGAGACAGTCTGTTTAATCGCTTTAATGGTGTCGTACTCGGCAAAGCCTTTGTACATGCATTGTCTGGTTCGGCCATGAACGGCGAGCGAGGCAATGCCACAATCTTCAGCAATTTGGGCTATTTCAACACCATTACGATGTTCAGGCTCCCAACCTGTACGGATCTTTAACGTTACAGGCACATCGACTGCGGTTACCACAGCTTGTAAAATCTCTTTTACTAAGTCGGGGCTTTGCATTAACGCTGAACCAGCAAACTTTTTGTTCACTTTCTTTGCTGGGCAACCCATATTGATATCAATGATGTGTGCGCCTTGTTCAACGTTGAACTTGGCAGCGTTAGCCATTAAATCAGGATCAGCACCTGCTATTTGTACAGAGCGTATACCTTCCTCACCAGAATGCGTCATGCGCTGGCGGCTTTTGTCGCTATCCCAAACATCGGGATTCGATGAAAGCATTTCTGATACGGCTAAAGCTGCGCCATAGCGTAAACAGAGATTCCGGAAGGCCTGATCGGTGACACCTGCCATTGGTGCGACAATCAGCTGATTAGACAGTTGATACGGGCCAATTTGCATTGCGAACTTCACCTTGCTCTTCAAAGGGGCGCTATAGTAGCCCTTTTTTGCCGCTGTGAAAAGGTCAATAAATGACCTAAATGCAACTTTTTTGCTTGACTTTTATTAGCCGTCACATCTTTGACTAATAAATAACATTTTTTTGGCTATTTTTGAGTACTGGTGCGAGTTGTAGGGAGACTTTTTTATATATACCTGTTCTAACACCCTATGTTAATGGCTTGTAAATGCGAAATTACGCACTCAATTGGAGGTTGAATTGAGTGCGTTTGAGGGCGAGCAGGCTATTTACGTATTCCTGTTAAGCGACTCCAATCTTCTTTGTTACATACGGGATCCATAATGAACCACTGGCTGTAAAAATCGGATACTTCTTGAGCTTGTTCACGTAATAAACCCGATAGTGCTAGTTTGCCGCCTATTTTCACTTTTTCAGCAATCAATGGTGCCAACTCTTTTAATGGACCGGCAAGAATATTGGCGACTAAGACATCTGCTTGTAGATTAGCGGGTTGATCTTCTGGTAAATACAATGACAGTTTATCGACCACATCATTACGTTCTGCATTGGCTTTTGAAGCATCAATGGCTTGATAGTCAATATCAACACCAGTGACTTTCTTAGCACCTAGCTTGATAGCTGCGACGGCCAAGATGCCTGAACCACAACCAAAATCGATAACTTCTTGGTTTGATAGTTCAAGGCTGTCTAACCATTCTAAACATAAGGCAGTGGTAGGATGGGTGCCAGTACCAAACGCTAATCCTGGATCGAGGATAACGTTAACTGCGGTCGGATCTGGAATCTCGCGCCAGCTAGGGCATATCCATAAACGTTGCCCAAACTTGATTGGATGGAAGCTGTCCATCCATTCGCGTATCCAGTCTTTATCTTCGACTTGCTCGATTTTATGGCTAAAATCTTTACCTAAGAATGGCATAGATTCTAAAAATTCGATTGTTGGTGCTAAGTCTGTACCAGCATCGAATAATGCGATCATTACGGTGTCTTGCCACAGAGGGGTTTCACCTAGCTTTGGTTCGAAAATCGGTTCATCTTGGCCATCTTCGTAAGTGATGGAAAGAGAACCTTGATCCATTAATAAGTCGCCAAGCATATCTGCATTATCGCGATGAGTGTGAATTCGTAATTGGATCCAAGCCATGGAATTTTCCTAACTGTGGTAAAAGTAATATCAAATTGACGCTTATTATACCCAAGTTATTTTAAGATGCTCGTCTCGGTGAGTGTTTATTGGTTTTAATATGGTCTTTATCCTCAAATTGAATTATCTACCGATTTGCCATCGTTGTATTTCCTTAAGTACTAATCTTGTTTGAATTTTTATGTTGTTCTTTGTGTGATCAGCTTCTAACAACAGCTTAATAGTGGGTGAGGACTATCACGGTTTGATTATTGTTCAATGCCGCTGTTTAAAAACTCTTGTTATGGTTACACCTTACTATTGTGCCTACAGGATATGATTATTTATGGCTACGAATTCAATGCAAGAAAAAGCCGACAGCATTGTCAATACAGATAAAGGGTTTTCTAATCCTATTTGGGCTTCTCGAGCGGATAAGTTACAAAGTCTGTCGGGTGTAATACTGGGTCTCTTTTTGCTGATGCATTTGCATTTTGAGTCGAGTATTTTAATTGGTAAAGAGGCCTTTTATCAGGTGGGTCAGATTCTTGAAGGTGGAATATTTAGTGAGACGGGACATGGTTATCCGCTAATTACACAAATTTTTTCCAGCATAATATTATTAGTCGTGATTATTCACGCGGTATTTGCATTACGTCGTTTCCCTACTCAAATAGGCCAATGGCGTGCATTACGCAAGCAAATGCGTTTTTTACCTCATGAAGACACCAAAATTTGGTTTTGGCAAATGATCACTGGTTTTTTGTTGTTCTTTTTGGTGCCACCGCATTTATTCACCATGATAACTAATCCTGAAATTGGTCCACATCTTTCCGCTGAGCGGGTATATCACTTTAATGCATGGATTTTATATGTGTTGCTATTACCTGTAGTTGCGTTACATGCCGTATTTGGTTTATATCGGGTCGTGGTGAAATGGGGCTTAGTGGAACAACGTTTTGCCTTACTCAAATTTGCTAAAGTGTTGTTGGCATATTTAATGGTATTGGGGGTGGGGAGCTTACTGACTTATATTGCTATTGGCCATTCTTTATCATTACCTGTAGTGCCATACGTGTCGACGTTATAAGGAATTGAAATGAAAATTATTTATACAGATACCTTGGTTGTCGGCGCTGGATTAGCAGGATTACGTGTCGCGATAGCGTCAAAAGAGCGTGGCCTTGATACCTTGGTATTATCGCTTATCCCTGCGAAACGATCTCATTCAGTAGCAGCCCAAGGCGGAATGCAAGCCAGTTTAGCCAATACCATAAAAGGTGCTGGTGATGATGAAGATATCCATTTTCAAGATACGGTAAAAGGTTCCGATTGGGGCTGCGATCAAGATGTAGCTCGAATGTTTGCTCACTGTGCACCCAAAGCGGTAAGAGAGTTAGCTCAATGGGGCGTTCCTTGGACACGAGTAACCAAAGGCGATCGACAAGTTATTGTTAATGCAGAAAAAGTAACTATCACTGAAGCTGAAGCTGCTCATGGACTCATCAATGCGCGTGATTTTGGTGGTACCAAAAAGTGGCGTACTTGCTATACAGCAGACGGTGCCGGTCATTCATTATTGTATGCAGTCGATAATAAAGCTATTTCGTTAGGTATTCCGGTACATGAACGTATGGAAGCATTATCACTTATTCATGATGGTGAGCGTTGCCATGGTGTCATTGCTCGCTGCCTAATCACGGGTGAATTGCGCGCTTACATCGCCAAATCTACCACTATTGCAACAGGCGGATACGGACGTATCTATTCTGTTTCAACCAATGCCGTTATTTGTGAGGGTATTGGTCAAGCGTTGGCATTAGATACCGGCATCGCGACATTGGGTAATATGGAAGCGGTACAGTTTCACCCTACGGCTATTGTTCCGGTTGGTATTTTAACGACGGAAGGTTGCCGTGGAGATGGGGGTGTGCTGCGTGATAAAGACGGTTACCGCTTTATGCCCGACTATGAACCAGAGAAAAAAGAACTGGCTTCGCGAGATGTTGTATCACGTAGAATGACCGAACATATGCGTAAAGGAAAAGGCGTAAATAGCCCTTATGGGCCACATTTATGGCTGGATATTACCTTATTAGGTCAAAAGCATATTGATACCAATTTGCGTGAAGTTAAAGAGATTTGTGAGAACTTTCTTGGTATTGATCCGGTTAAAAATTGGATTCCTGTTCGACCGACACAACATTATTCTATGGGCGGTATTCGTACTAAAGCCAATGGCGAAAGCCCGCAATTATCAGGGCTGTTTAGTGTTGGAGAGGCTGCTTGTTGGGATATGCACGGCTTTAATCGACTCGGTGGCAACTCCCTAGCTGAGACGGTTGTTGGCGGAATGATTATCGGTAAGTATGTTGCTGACTTTGGTGAGCAAAATAATTTGGTCGTTGATACCGATTTAATCGCCCAGTTTGGTAAGCAGTTACAAACAGAAGTTGATCAGCTTATTGAGGGTGAAGGAACAGAAGATCCATTTAAACTTAAAGCTGCAATGCAAAAAATTATGATGGATTACGTTGGAATTTTCCGTAATGGTCCTGAACTTGAACTGGCTGTTAACCAATTAACTGAACTGCTTGATCGTTCGAAAAACCTCGGATTAAAGTGTAAAAAACGCCATGCAAATCCTGAATTAGTTGAAGCGTTACGCGTCAAACGGATGTTGAAAGTAGCTGTGACCGTTGCATGCGGGGCGCTTGCTCGTACCGAAAGTAGGGGCGCGCATTCTCGTGAAGATTTTCCACAGCGTAATGACCAAGACTGGTTGAACCGTACCTTAACAAGTTGGCCAGATGCTAATAGTTTACGACCTGAAATGAGCTATGAAGCCCTTGATGTGATGCGAATGGAATTACCGCCTGGTTATCGAGGCTATGGTGTTGATAATGCGATTGCTCATCCTGATACCCAAAAACGTCAGCAACAGGTTGAAGCTATTTTAGCTGAATTAGGTGACGATGCTGATAGGTATGCCAAGCAAGCTGCATTAATGCCTTTTGAGCTACCTGAAGAATATCAACCACGTAATCAACGATTCACTGATACTTTAGCTAAAACCGACGCTGAGTCTGGAGAAAAGTAATATGAGCCAAGCACGCACGTTAACTTTTTCAATTTTTCGTTATGACCCGCAAGAGCCTGGCGACAAACCTAAAATGGTGACTTACAGCTTAACAGAAGCACCCGGTATGACGGTGTTTATCGCGTTGAATCAACTACGTGAAACACAAGACCCATCGCTACAATTTGATTTTGTTTGTCGCGCGGGTATTTGCGGCAGTTGTGCGATGGTGATCAATGGTTTTCCTACGTTAGCTTGTCGAACCTTAACCGCTAATTATCCAGATGGACATATTAAATTGATGCCATTACCTGGCTTTGAGTTGATTGGCGATCTGTCGGTAAATACCGGTAAATTTATGCGGGAATTATCTGAGCGTTTAGCGCTGTGGTTACATCCTAATAGTGCCGACAATGACATTCATAGCATTGAAACACCTATGTCACCAGAAGAAGCAACCAAGCTTTATGAGTTAGAACGATGCGTGGAGTGTGGGGTATGTGTCTCTGCCTGTGCAACTAAGCAAATGCGTGACACGTTTGTCGGTGCAGTTGGCTTGATGAAAATTGCCCGCTTTGAACTAGACAGTCGTGATACTCGAACCGCTGATGATTTTTACCATGTGATAGGTAATCAAGATGGTGTGTTTGGTTGTATGACGTTACTTGGTTGCCAAGATACTTGTCCGAAAGATTTACCGCATATGAAACAGATAGCGTATCTACGCCGGAAAATGGCTGCAGTATAGCGGAAAAGCTCGAGACTACGAGATGCTAGAGCAGCTTCGCTGCTAGATGCTATACAAGCTAAAGCTTTAAAAGCGGGAAGTTTGGCCACTAGCGGTAGAGTGATACAAGCGATGATAAGCGGAAAGGCTCGAGACTGCTAGATGCTAGAGCGCTACGCAGCTACAGACGATACAAGCTAAAGCTTTTATAGCAGCGAAGCCTACTATCAGGACGAAGTCCGCTCTAGATTCTAGGCATGGCTTTGGTTAGTAACCGTGATATACATATAAGAATGCCGCTAAATTAGCGGCATTTTTGTAATGTTTTTGCGGTTAAGTTAAAAATTACTTAGCGCGTTTCATTGCCGTGAAGAATTCTTCGTTAGTTTTGGTCATTGCCAATTTATCGATTAAGAATTCCATTGCAGAAACCTCATCCATTGGATGTAGGATTTTGCGTAAAATCCACATCTTCTGAAGCTCATCTGTTGTCGTTAGTTTTTCTTCACGACGAGTACCAGAGCGGTTGAAATCAATCGCAGGGAATACACGTTTTTCTGCCGCTTTACGAGAAAGGTGTAACTCTTGGTTACCAGTACCTTTAAATTCTTCGTAAATAACTTCGTCCATTTTTGAGCCAGTATCTACCAAGGCTGTAGCAATAATAGTTAAGCTGCCACCATGTTCAATGTTACGTGCAGCACCGAAAAAGCGCTTAGGACGATGTAATGCGTTGGCATCAACACCACCAGTTAACACTTTACCCGATGAAGGGATTACGGTGTTGTAGGCACGGGCTAAACGAGTAATTGAATCGAGTAAAATGACAACATCTTTTTTGTGCTCAACTAAACGTTTTGCTTTTTCGATAACCATTTCGGCCACTTGAACATGACGGCTGGCTGGTTCATCGAATGTAGACGCAATCACTTCACCTTTTACAAGGCGTTGCATTTCAGTTACTTCTTCAGGACGTTCATCGATAAGCAATACCATTAACACCACATCTGGGTTGTTATGGGAAATACTTTGAGCAATGTTTTGCAGTAATAGTGTTTTACCCGCTTTTGGCGGCGCTACAATCAAACCACGCTGACCTTTACCGATAGGTGAGCATAAATCAAGAATACGAGCGGTAATGTCTTCTGTTGAACCGTTACCACGTTCCATACGAAGACGTTCTTCAGCGTGTAGTGGGGTTAAGTTTTCAAACAGGATTTTGTTGCGAGAGCTTTCTGGTTTATCAAAGTTAACTTCACTGACTTTCAGTAGTGCAAAGTATCTTTCGCCTTCTTTAGGTGGCCTGATTTTCCCAAAAATGCTGTCACCCGTTCGCATATTAAAGCGGCGGATTTGGCTTGGTGAAACATATATATCGTCAGGACCCGCAAGATATGAGCCATCTGAACTTCTTAAAAATCCAAAACCGTCTTGGAGGATTTCTAATACACCGCCACCGAAGATGTCTTCTCCGCTTTTAGCGTGAGCTTTCAAAATAGAGAAGATGATATCTTGTTTACGGGCACGAGCCATATTTTCCAGGTTCATACTTTCAGCAAGCGAAACTAGATCCGAAATTGGCGTGTCTTTTAATTCTGTTAAATTCATGTGTATGGGAGTCTTGTATTGCGCGACGAAGCTTACCGCAATCAATCAGCGAGGTAGAAAGAAATTTTATGATTGATAAGCGAGAAGGAGTTAAATGAAAAAATCTGATGAATAAATTAGCACTTTATGGCGGAGGCGTCCAGAAATTTAGGTGAAATAAAATTTAAAAATGGCACAAATTGTTTAAAACTTGTGCCATTTAACATTTCTAGACTATTTATGTCTAGATTTAAGTGTGTATTTAGATTTGAGCGTCAATGAATTCTTTAAGTTGGGTTTTAGATAGTGCACCCACTTTAGTTGCCACTAGCTCGCCACCTTTGAACATTAGCAATGTTGGAATACCACGTACGCCATATTTTGCTGGTGAAACATTATTTTGGTCAACGTTGAGTTTTGCAACGATTAATTTATCTGCATACTCGTCAGCAACGTCGTTTAGGATTGGGGCAATCATTTTACAAGGACCACACCATTCAGCCCAAAAGTCGACTAATACAGGTGTTTCAGACTTTAATACGTCGTTTTCAAAGCTGTCATCGCTTAGGTATACAATTTTATCGCTCATGTTGTTCTCCAGATTTGGTTCCATTGCTAGTTTATTAATGGCTTACCATGTATATTGGGTCAGTTAAATAGCTTTTCAAGAGACCGTTTTAGTAATGTAGCTATTTCAAACGATCGAATCTTTTTTTGCAACCCTTATAGGTATGCTTTTGCTATGAGCCAAACACATTTGTCGACCCAGAAATTCGCCGATTTTCCTTTAAAGCCCGAAATACTCGCGGCATTAAACGAAAATGGGTTTGAGTTTTGCACGCCAATTCAGGCGTTATCGTTACCCATTTTACTTAATGCAAAAGATATTGCCGGACAAGCCCAAACCGGTACAGGTAAAACCATGGCCTTTTTAGTAGCCACGTTTAACCACTTACTTAATGTTGCTGCACCTGAGGGGCGTAAAGCAACTGAACCTCGCGCTATTATTATGGCGCCAACACGCGAGTTAGCAATACAAATTGCTAAAGATGCCAAACTATTAGCAGCACACACTGGATTAAAAGTCGGTATTGTTTACGGCGGCGAAAGCTATGAAACTCAACGTGCTGTTTTAGATAAAGGTGTTGATATTCTGATTGGTACTACCGGACGTATTATCGATTACGTACGTCAGGGTGTGATCAGTTTAAGCCACATTCAAGCCGTCGTGCTTGATGAAGCAGACCGTATGTTCGACCTCGGATTTATTAAAGACATTCGCTTTTTATTCCGCAGAATGCCTGATGCTAAGTCTCGATTAAATATGCTTTTTTCTGCCACGCTTTCAATGAAAGTGCAGGAATTAGCTTATGACCATATGAACGACCCTGAAAAAGTTGAAATCGAACCATTGGAAAAAACCTCTAAAAATATTAAAGAAGAGATTTTTTATCCATCGATGGAAGACAAGATGCGTTTATTGCTGAGCCTAATTGAAGAAGATTGGCCAGAAAAAGCGATTGTGTTTTCGAACACAAAACACAGCTGCGAAAAACTGTGGTCTTATTTGGAAGGTGACGGTCATCGAGTTGGCTTATTAACTGGTGATGTACCTCAGAAGAAACGTATTCGCATTCTTGAGCAATTTACATCAGGTGAAATAGATATTTTAGTGGCAACAGATGTCGCTGCTCGTGGGTTACATATTTCTGATGTGTCACACGTATATAACTATGATTTACCAGATGATTGTGAAGATTATGTCCACCGTATTGGCCGAACAGGTCGTGTGGGACAGAAAGGCGTTTCAGTGAGTTTTGCTTGTGAAGAATACGCACTGAATTTGCCTGAAATTGAAACTTATATTAACCATTCAATTCCTGTGTCTAATTATGATCGTGATGCTCTTTTAGATGATATTCCGCCTCCAGTGCGTATTCATCGTAAGCCTCCAACATCTCGTAGCCGAGACGGTGGAAGCAAAGGCGCACATCGTAGTGGTGGTAGCAATTCACGCCCTCCACGTCATAGGACTCGTAGACCATAGTCAATGCCATTGTTAACTGTCTCTCAACCCTATGTGGCGATAACATTAGGATCTAACAGTTTTAATATGTTAGTGGCTAACACGGTAGGCAATAAGCCTACCGTTATCGCTAAATATAAGCGTAAAGTTCGCCTTGCCGAAGGTATAGGCGACGATGGTATCTTGTCTGAACATGTCATGCAGCGTGGTTTAGACTGTTTAGCTATGTTTGCTGACATGCTAACTCAACATCATATTGATACTGATAATGTCGCTGTATTTGCTACTGCGACGTTACGGCTTATTCGTAATGCAGATGAATTTCATCAACGTGCTATGCCTATTTTACGGCATCAAATTGAGGTCATTTCGGGGTTACGTGAAGCTGAACTTATTTATCAAGGTATGGTTGCGACAACACAAGGTGAGGGACGCCGTTTAGTGATTGATATTGGTGGCGCGAGTACCGAGTTTATTGTTGGTGATGGTAATCAAGTATTGTTTAAAGCCAGTTTGCCAATGGGCTGTGTGTTGTTTAATCAACGCTTCTTTAATCAAATTCCACTGCAGTTAGTCGATTTTGAACAGGCTGTTGGTTATGTAAATACTGTTTTAGCCGAACATCGTACCCAATTATTGGATTTAGGTTGGCAAAGTGTTGTTGGGGCTTCTGGAGTTGTTCAATCAGTAGTCTCAGTATTACAGCATAGACATTGTCCGGAAGTGATTACTCTTGATATTTTGTATGCATTTCGCGATGAGATTTTATCGCAAGTGGATGGTCAACTTACGAGTATTAAAGGTCTAAATGCAGAACAAGCACCGACTTTTGCTGCCGGCGTAGTGATATTAATGGCATTGTTTGAAAGCTTGTCCATTAGTCATTTACATCTTGCTGGTGGCGCACTTCGTGAAGGTGTATTACAACTATTAGCTGACCGTGTTGCTGCAGGAAAAATATCAATATAATGGCAGCGGCCGAAATAACATAAAAATAGGTCGCTCTGGCGACCTATTTTTTTATGTTCGTATTAATAGCATTAAACTAAATTTAGATAATCATTATTTTAAGATTTCAACTAAATCATTTTCTAATGTTGTTGTAGGGCGCTCAACTATACGGCCAAGTTCATTACCTTGTTGTTTAACAATAAAGGTCGGAATTCGACTAAATGCATATTTTGCAGCAAGTCCATCAGGATCTTGTTTGTTACGATCTACACCAATATACTCAATTTGAATATTTGGGTTAGCTGCGGCTTCGATAATACGCATAAAACGTGGTGTTTCACGATGGCAATCAGGGCACCAAGTACCAATAATAACAACAATATTCGTTGGTACGTTAATGGCTTTTAGTGCATCTATTGCTTTTGTATCTACTTTATAATCAGCAAAGCCTTCGGCATAGCCAGGTAATTCGGTAGTCAGAGTTTGCGGTTGGATTACGCCGGTTAAAATCACTTCTTGTTCCTCTTTGCCACATGTTGCAATAAAGCCTTCTTGATCTTTTTCAAAGGCGCAACCTGAGTTTGCCGATACCGTCATGGGTAACATTTGAGCCGTAAAAAAGAGTGCGGTAGTGGCTAATAAAATTCTAACGTTATTGTGCATTATTATGTCTCGCTTAAGTAGTGAATACTGCAATAAAACATTCAAACACGCTTAATCCATACTGTTAAGTGGTGAAAGTCTACTATGTTGGATTGATCACTATTTTAGTTAGGTATAATTCAACTAAGTTATAACAATTCAATAATTATTTTGTCATTCAACGGGAGTTCTTTGCCATCTAGGTAAGTAATGTAGGTTTAGTCGTTCTCGGTAACAGATCCTGCGATGCTCTATTTTTTGCATCTGATCGTCATGGATGGCGGAAACTTGTTATTTTTTATGGAATAAAATAGACCATGCAGTTTATGTCAAAATCATATTAAGCAGCATAAAGGAACAGAAATCCGCCCTTGGGAGCCACTGAGGTTACTTATATAATTAATGGAAGTGATATTACATTATAAAATAAAAAGCCAATCAGAAATTGATTGGCTTAATAATGACTTAATGAGTGATGTTAATTAATTTTGCTCTTTTAACCACTGAGCAGCACGTTTAGCAAAGTAAGTTAAAATACCATCAGCCCCAGCGCGCTTAAAGCAAAGTAGTGACTCCATTACAATGGCTTTTTCTGCTAACCAACCGTTTTGAATAGCAGCCATGTGCATGGCGTATTCGCCACTCACCTGATAAGCAAAAGTCGGTACTGCTAATTCTGTTTTAACACGATAGACTATGTCTAAATAAGGCATACCTGGCTTAACCATGACCATGTCGGCACCTTCTTGAATGTCTAATGCCACTTCATGCAAAGCTTCATCGCTATTCGCTGGATCCATCTGGTAGCTATGCTTATTGCCACCTTTTAAATTACTGGCTGATCCGACTGCGTCACGAAACGGGCCATAATAGCTTGATGAATATTTCGCTGAATAAGCCATTATTTGGGTATTAACAAAGCCCTCATTTTCAAGGGTTTGACGAATGGCGCCAATGCGACCGTCCATCATATCTGATGGTGCGACAATATCTGCACCCGCTTCTGCATGCGATAGAGCCTGTTTGACTAATATCTCTGAAGTGATGTCATTGATAATATAGCCAGTGTCATCAATGATACCGTCTTGGCCGTGAGTCGTGTATGGATCTAAAGCTACATCAGTCATAATGCCGAGTTGTGGGAATGCTTGCTTTAACTCGCGTACGGCACGTTGTACTAACCCATCTGGATTGTAAGACTCTTCGGCAAGTAAGCTCTTTTTATCGGCTGGTGTGACGGGGAATAACGCGATAAGCGGAATGCCGAGTTCAACAAGTTCAGCGGCTTCTTTTAATAATAGATCAATTGAAAAACGTTCAATTCCAGGCATTGAAGCAATTTTCTCAGAGCGTTGAAAACCTTCTAATACAAACATAGGATAAATGAGATCATTAACCGTTAACGTATTTTCAGACATCAAACGACGGCTAAATTCATGTTTACGCATGCGGCGCATTCTGCGCTGTGGAAAAGCACTGGTAATAATATTCAATTTCGACTCCTGGTTTAGGTCTGGTCTGTTTCTAGCTGATAGTAGCAAACTTTGTTTCGGCCGCTGCGTTTAGCTTGATACAGGGATTTATCTGCTTGTTCAAGTAATAGTATTGGATGCTCATCACTGTCGATAATCGCGGTGCTTACACCGATACTTATTGTTATAGGCATCGTGTGGCCGTTATGGACAATGTTGAGTTCACTGATTGCCTGACGAATTTGTTCAGCAACGAGTAAAGCACCGTCTTTATCAGTGCAAGGTAAAATAATAGCAAACTCTTCGCCACCAAAACGTGATACGAGATCTGTTGGGCGCTTTAAATATTCGCTTAACGTATTTGCAATCGTTTGTATGGTGTAGTCACCGCTGAGGTGGCCAAATTGGTCATTGATACTTTTAAATTTATCAATATCAATCATTAATAATGACATAGGTGTTTGTTGACGACGGCTGATCCGCCCCTCAGCAATTAAGCGGCGATCGAATGCACTGCGGTTTTTAACCCCGGTAAGACTATCAATGGTATTTTGTTCTGTCAGTTGTTGGTTAACATCATTAAGCTCACGCAAAGTAACTTCTAACTCTAAAGTACGCTCTTGTACCATTCTCTCAAGTTTTTCGCTATTTTCTGCTTCACTGCGCAGCGCTTCTTCACGAGTTTCGCGTAACCGCTGGGCTTGTTCTAATGCTTGTTGTTGGATCTTTAACTTTGCTTTTCGTTCGTCGTTGTAGCGTGATGCCAGTACCGCAGCCATGGTAATCACTTCAAAAGTTAGCCCTATCATAACGGGTATTAGTGGAGAAAAACCGGGGCTAATTATACCAATATAAATTAACCCAGTAACGATACAACCAAGCATAAATCCAAATCGACCGATGGCATACAAAGGTGCATTGCGTTGACCACCAAAGGCTTGGATCAACGAGAAAGCCATTAATATTATACTGATGGTCAATACTACAAACACTAGGGTATAAAGCGCCGTACTGTAGTTAATAAACGGCATAATAAAGGTCAAACCAAAACACAGTCCTGCCATTACTCTGCAAATTCGTAACATTTTTAAATTATGGTATTTGAGCTGTAATACTTTTTCAGTAAACAATAATGAGAATGCTAATGTCAATGGGATAAGAATGAGGAAAATATATTGTTGAATAATTGGCCATTGAGGCCATAAATAACGAAATGAGACGCCATATATCGTAGCGGTCAATAATGTTAGCCCTAATACATAACCACTGTAATAACTGTAGCTAAATGATCCAGAAGCGAGCGCGATGAATAAACTGAATAAACAGATGGCAAGCAATAAACCAATTTGCATACCATTAAATAAATTCTTAGTTTCAGTGAGTTGGGTGAGATCGTTTGAAGACCATAATACCAATGGCAGGCTAACACTGCCTTTAGTGTCTATTTTAAAATAAAAAGTATGGGTGTCACCAGGCTCGAAGTTGACAGGGTATAAAAATATATTACTTTGTAATGGGCGTTGTTTAAATGGCAGGCCATCACCCATGACTTCAGTTCCAATTAGCCTACCATTAATTAGGTGATATATTTTAACGCTATCTAGCAATGGATTATCTAACGCAATGATGCGTGACAAGTTGTCGTTGGGGGTAAATATACTAAAACTTACCCAATAGTTTTTAATGCCTATTCGATATGGTTGGGTGGCATTGACTTTCCCCCAAGTATTTTCTGGTTGTTGTAGTAGCTGGGTTAAGGTTCCAATATCATTGCTCTGGTTGGCATATACCCATTCTTGTAATTCAATTTTGGTGATGGAATCTGATGTCAGTCTAAGTGGCATAGGGGAGAAGGTACTCGCCCAACTGTGTTGACCAATGAACAGCAAACATAACCCAATTATCACGCTTACATGATAAAGATAACAGCAGGATGAACGATAAGTTGCATTGTTTTTCATGAATGACAACTTATGTTTTCAGATGCAGGTAATTGGAAAAAATCACAACTATTTTTGTAGCATGCCTGTGCTAATGTTTGTGGTAATTGTTGACGGAGATTTGCCATCTGTTCAACGATATAAGGTAAATACTGAGGTAAGTTTTTGCTCGACTTAGGTTTCGGTCGCATATTGCGTGGTAATAAGTAAGGACTATCGGTTTCTGCCATAATGCGATTATTAGGAATTAATGGCACTAATTGAGCTAGGTCTTGTCCTCGGCGCTCATCGCAAATCCAACCAGTAATACCAATATATAAATCCGCTGCTAAGCATTCAATAAGTTCGTTTTTATTACCCGTAAAACAATGTAATAGAGCATTAGGAAGTTGAGCCCGATACTCATTTACAATGGCTATAAAATCATTATGTGCTTCACGACAATGCATTAATACCGGCATGTTTAGTTCACAAGCCAACTCTAATTGTGCAGCAAATGTTTTTCGTTGTGCTGAGCGCGGTGAAAAATCACGATTGTAATCAAGTCCACATTCACCAATAGCAACGACAGTTTGTTGCTGAGCAAGTAGTGCTAAACGTATTTTGCTGTGTTGATCCCAAGAAGAGGCATTATGTGGATGAACACCTGTCGTGCAGTAGAGTTTATGTGGGTATTGTTGGCAGAGGGTTATTGCTTCAGCACTTTCATCCAGATCGCTGCCAATAACAATTAACGGCGAAACATATTGTGTCGCCGCATCATTGATTATATTGTCAATATCGTGCTTGAGCCTGTTGCTAAGCAAATTGACGGCAATGTCGATGTATTGAGTCATGTAATAATAGTAACTAATGTTACTTTAAGCGTCTAACTCGAGTCGTCGCTTTACGTTCATCGTTACCTAGTAAAAATGAGCTTAGTGCGCCTGATTTTATAAAGATACGTTGGCCTTTGATGACTTTGTAACGTTCAGGATTGGTTTGCTTCCAAACTTGACCATTGGTGAGAGTAATAATTAATTCGTCGTATGGTCCTTTTTTGACAGCAGATACTTCAAAATAAATTTTGTCGATTTGCTTCTCTACGACTTTCTTTTTTAAGCCAAAAGTATCTACACTCTCTACAGGAGCTCGAACAACAGGGGCTGCTACTGATGGTTTAGCTGTAACAACTTTAGGTGATGCTGGAGCCATTATATGTGCGCTAGGTTTAGCGTTAGCGGCTAATTCGTCATAACAGATTAAACGCTCGAGCTTATCAGTTTTGGCTGCACATATAGACAACTGCTGACCAAGATTCGAATTGGCATAGACATTAGTCGACATCAATATGATGCCTACTGCAATTAAACTTAAACGCATTGATTCTTCCTTATTATATTGTCTGGCTAAACTAAATGGTCCGAGTAAGACCATTGAAGTTTAGTTATCAGTGTGCTCGCTCTCTGGCTCGCTCTCTGATTCATCGTCTTTTTTACTGTAAAAGCGTGCGGCGATTAGACCACCCTCAAACAATAACAGCATTGGAACCGCTAGCATAGTCTGAGAAATAATATCTGGAGGAGTTAAAAACATACCGATAACAAATGCGCCAACCACAATATAAGGACGTTTTTTGCGTAATTCATCAGGTGTAGTGACACCCGCCCAACATAGTAAAACCACGGCGACAGGGATTTCAAAGGCTAAACCAAAGGCAAAAAACAGTTTAAGAATAAAACTCAAATAACTGCTGATATCGGTCGCAACTTGAACACCATCAGGGACCACGCTGGTAAAAAAACCAAATACAACGGGGAAAACAATATAGTAGGCAAAAGCTATTCCAAGATAAAATAGCAGGGTACTACTAGTTAATAGAGGAACAACTAAGCGCTTTTCATGCTTGTATAAACCTGGCGCAACAAAAGACCAAACCTGATAAAGAACATAGGGAATGGCAATAAAGAATGCTAACACCAGTGTTAATTTAAACGGTGCAAAAAAGGGCGCAGCAACGTCGGTTGCAATCATGCTGCCGGTTTCTGGAAGCGAACGCATTAAAGGCAAGGCTATGTAGTGATAAATATCATTAGCCCAATACACAATAGCGATGAATACCAGTAATACACTGCCAATGGCTTTAAGCAATTTATTACGTAATTCAAGCAAATGGCTAATAAGCGGTAGCTGTTGCGACATGAATTATCCGTTAGATTTAGGGGTTGAGCTGCTTTCGCTGGCCACTTCAGGTGACTTAACTTCAGCGACAGGGGCCGAGGTGTCAGGTGACTTTGTTGGCGTAACTGGTGGCGTGTCTTCAACCTTATATGGTCGATTTACTGACGCAGCAGCTTGCTTCAACTGATCAATTGACTCTTGTAGCTCTGGTGACAAATTGGCTAAACCTTTACTTTCAGCTTTTTTTAAATCGGCATGTAGCTGATCAATTTTAAGCTCTTGTTCAAGTTCATCTTTGACAGAGTTTGCCATGCGCTTAAGCGCGCGGATCCAACCTGTAATTGAACGTACTGCAACCGGAAGTCTTTCGGGGCCAAGTACCACTAGCCCCAAAATACCGATCAGCAGCAGCTCCATAAAGCCGATACCGTCAAACATAATAAATTACGCCTGTTTATCTTTAGATTCAGGTTGCTTTTCTGCAGCCTGTTGCGAAGTCGCAGCTGTTTTTTCTTGGTCTTCTATAGACTTACTTTCTTCTACAGGTTTGGTTTCATCTTCTGGAGTCATGGCATTTTTAAAGCCTTTTACTGCTCCACCTAAATCACCGCCTAAAGAACGCAATTTTTTTGTTCCAAATAATAGAATGACAATTAACGCTACGATTAGAAGCTGCCAAATACTGATGCCGCCCATGAAGATTATCCTCTTTAAATAAAAAATGGTTTTGTAAAATAATTATTTCAAAATCCATAATACCACCCAATTCTTTAAGTATTATGAACGTCTAATAAATTAGTGCTAGCTAAAATTTGCGATTCTTTGGCCTAGATCTCCATCCTATCGCCCAAATCAATATTCCAGCACCAATACAGCTATACGTTAGCCATAGTGTAGCTATTTGAGTAAATAAAATTGTGCCGCAGATCAACAATACAGCAGAAGTGATCAGTAGATAATTGCTCTTGTGTGATTTTTGTTGATAACGCAAATACTTATCTAACATTTGCTGTTGAGTGCCGAGTAATTTACGCCCTAGCTTTAAATTATCGTAAATTAATTCAGGAAACTCAGGGAGTTTGTCTGCCCAAAAAGGTGCATTTGATTTTACTTTGTTATACATGGCCTTAGGGCCAACTTGTTCTGACATCCAATCTTCTAAAAAAGGTTTCGCTGTTTGCCACAAGTCTAGTTGTGGATATAACTGGCGACCTAACCCTTCTATGTACAATAGGGTTTTTTCCAGTAATACCAGTTGTGGTTGCACCACAATATCAAACTGACGTGCTGTTTTAAAAAGTTCCAGTAGTACATGTCCAAATGAAATTTCATCGAGTGGTTTATTAAACATTGGTTCGCATACCACTTTAACCGCTTGCTCGAAAGCAATAACGTCAGTGTGTTCTGAAACCCAACCCGATTCAATATACAACTGTGCAATGCGGCGATAATCACGATTAAAAAAAGCCAGAAAGTTTTCGGCAAGATAACGCTTATCAACATCGGTTAAGGTGCCCATAATCCCGCAGTCTAGACCGATATAAAATGGATCATTGGGATGTTCACGACTGATAAAGATATTACCTGGGTGCATATCTGCGTGGAAAAAGTTATCTCGAAACACTTGAGTGAAAAATAATTCAACACCGCGTTCCGCAAGCAGTTTAAAGTTGGTGCCTTGGGCCCGCAGCGCTGCTGTATCAGACACTGGGATACCGTAAATACGTTCCATTACCATTAGGCGTTTATAGCTGTGTTCCTCGTAAACAAAAGGCACATACAATGAATTGGAATCAATAAAGTTATTACGCAGTTTTATGGCATTGAGTGCTTCGAGTTTGAGGTTCAGTTCACCTAAAATAGTAGTTTGGTAATCTTCAATCACTTCGGCGGGACGTAAACGATTACCTTCACCCAATAAAGCTTCTAGTATGTTGGCAGTTTGAGTCATTAACTGTAAGTCAGCTAATATTTGCTGTTCGACATTTGGGCGCAATACTTTCAGTACTACGTCTTTACCGTTCGACTTTAATGTGGCGGTATGCACTTGAGAGATAGAGGCGGAGGCTAATGGCGTGTCATTAAAGTCATCAAAATAAGTTTCTATCGGTGCCTTTAGTTCTGCTTCAATTGCTTGGCGTGCCAAGGCTGAGTCAAATGGTGGCACTTGGTCTTGTAACATGGCTAATTGGTAAGCCCACTCGTCATCAAGTAGATCGCGACGAGTTGATAACATTTGCCCCAGCTTTATGTACACAGGACCTAAATCTTCCATGGCTAACTTTAAACGTTCGGCATGGGACTTCTGCTTATGTTTATTGCGGATCCAAAATAAGCTGTTACGTAGGATTGAAAAATACCAGGGCTTTTTATGTCGAGGAATTAAGTCATCTAAGCCAAAATGGAGAATGGTTTTAATGACATGGTAACCACGCCTGATACTTGCAAATGTCATGGAGTTATTTGATCTCTTAATTGGGCTATCTTGGTTTCAACTGCGTCGGTTTGGCTGACGAGTTCATCTAGATTATCACGAAAATGCAGCCATTCAATTTTATGTGGTGCCAAACGATATTCTTCAGTTGTCAGTTGGCTGATGTGCGAGCGTGTTTTTTGTATCACTTGTTTAACATCATCACTCAATTGTCTCGCCGTAGTCACCAATTTATGTGTCGGAGCATCACCGATATAGTGTGATAATGGTTCAGCAAAATCAAAATGAATATGCTGTAAATAATGACTCAAGGTTTGCAGTAATTGAATATCACCTTGAAGACTGAGCTTATCTTGTTTGATGAGTTCCGTTAAGTTTGCACCTTCAGTGAGCTGATATAAGGTCGATAAATCAGCCTTAACCGTTACGGCAACGTTAGCATCATAAAAGCTGAGCACTTGAATTTGCTTGGCAAATACCAAATAGATTGGCCAGCTTAGCTGGCTCAACTGGATACAAAATACTTTGCCGTGTAATGATTTCTGCCGAGCATAGTCATCTTTAGCCTGTTTGGGCAATTGGTTAAAAGCGGTTTCAATCGCAGCACAGGTTAATAAAGCAAAGTGATTGGGTAGCATTAGAACTTATAACCTCTATGCAATGCGACAACGCCATCGGTCATATTGGTGTAGTCAACTTGTTCAAACCCTGCATCTATCATCATCTGCTTAAGAGTCTCTTGATCAGGATGCATCCGAATAGATTCGGCAAGGTATTCGTAACTGTCGGCATCTTTAGTGATTAATGCGCCCATCTTTGGCAATACCTTAAAGCTATACATGTCGTATACTTTACGCATTAATTCATGCTTAGGTGTTGAAAATTCAAGTACTAATAGTTTTCCGCCAGGTTTTAAAACGCGGTGCATTGAACGCAGTGCTGCATCTTTATCGGTTACATTACGTAAACCGAATGCGATGGTGATAATGTCAAAATGGTTATCAGGAAACGGCAGTGCTTCAGCATTAGCTTGAACATAACTGACGTTATTGACAATGCCTTTGTCACGTAATTTTGTTCGGCCGACTTTGAGCATCGAATCATTAATATCAGCAAGAACAACTTGACCACGGTCGCCGACTAAGTTTGAAAATTTAGCGGTTAAGTCGCCCGTTCCACCTGCTAAATCAAGCACTTTCATGCCCGGTCGAGCAGCGGCTACTTCAATGGTGTGACGCTTCCAAAAGCGGTGAACTCCAAAAGACATTACGTCATTCATTATGTCGTATTTTGCTGCAACGGAATGAAACACATCAGCGACTAAGTCTGCCTTCTTATCAGCTTCGACAGTTTTATATCCAAAATGAGTGTTTTTTGGTTCGCCTTCAGACATCGGTATATTCCTATAATGTGCGATAATTAATAGCAAGTGTATGCCATTGCGAATGATTGCTGAAATGCCGTGGTGCTAGAGTGTGACAACAATCAATTAGTTGTCTTACCTTACGCTGGACACAGATTTCACATCAACTTGAACACGGCAATGCTCTTCACGTCGACTAACCCCAATAAGCATAAGCTATTAAGGCTAAAATTTTCCCTGCATTAGAGCACAAAATGAGTCTTTAATGAATAGCTGCTATCGATTCTACTTTAGGCAAGTTAATGGCCATTGAATATAAGCATGCATCAACTCACTAAGCCATTGGCCTACATCACTATAACCCGCTTGTTCATATACGTAGCATCATGCAGGGGATTACTCAGATAAATGAGCGTAACGCCATGAACAATGCTTGCCAATATAATCTGCATAATAGTTCTCTATATTACAGCCATAAAAAAACCAGCATAGCTGGTTTTTTTATGGCGAGTGTGCCGGCATTTATAAGCTGACACAGGCTTGGCTATAGTTAATCAATATCTAATGGTTCTGGAGATAAAATAACACCGGTATTATCGGCATAAATGTGATCGCCAGGTAGGAAGGTTACGCCGCCAAAATTCACCGGAATTTCAACTTCTCCAATACCATTACCTTCAGCACCAACAGGAATTGAAGCCAGCGCTTGAATACCGATATCAAGTTCTTCAAGGGCGTCGACATCACGCACAGATCCGTAAATAATAATGCCTTCCCAATTGTTGGCAACGGCAAGTTCCACGATTCTAGCATCCAGTAGAGCGCGTCTAAGTGAACCACCACCATCGACTAATAACACTTTACCTTCACCGTCTTCTTCTAAGGCATCAGCAATCAGGCCGTTGTCTTCAAAACACTTAATGGTACTGATTGAGCCACCGAAGGAGCTGCAACCACCGTAGTTACTGAACATCGGCTCGACGACATCGACTACATCTATATACATGTCGCACAGTTCTGAGGTGTTATATTCCATAATTCACTCCTGTTGGACAGCAACGGTAAATTGCTGGGTAAAGCAAAGTTAAATGAATTATATGAGCTTTTTGTGAAAATAAAAGCCTTATCAATCACCGGATTGTTATAAATCAACTTACGCTGCGTTTTATCCCTAAATGGCCATTGACCTAAATACAGAACAGAGATCAGATTTGGAAGTAATTTTCTTTCAAATTTAACTAATTAGTTGATATATGTTGATTTAAGTCATCCTAATACGTTTTTTAATTACATTTTTGTTCAACAGTTTGTTAGCATATTGGTAGATTTATTAATGTTAGTTTACAAAAAAATACTAACTTTAGGGGCACGGAACCCTCATTACGCACACGGAAGGCAGAGGGTCTGAATAGAGGTTCTTATGGAAAATATCAATATTATTGAAATCTTAGGTTATGCCGCATCAGTTATGGTCGCCATTTCACTGATGATGAAAGACATCATTTTACTAAGATGGTTAAATTTTATCGGCTGTTCTTTTTTTGTTGCATATGGATATGCAATCGAAGCTTGGCCAGTAGCGGGCATGAATGCCTTTGTCGCATGCATTAACATTTTTCACTTAATTAAGATTTATCGTAATAAAGGCGTACAGCCTGAAACGGCATAACGTTTGTGGAATCAGTTTGATTAATTTACGATAATCAACATTTAAAAAATCCCTTCATACCTGTATGAGGGGATTTTTTATGGGGCATTCATTGGTATCTACTGATCGCTCAATATATATTAACTAGGGAAGATTAACCGTCTTAGCCATTTCGATTCTATAGCTCATTTCTGATGTGTAATCATTAATTCATTTCGGCTGTCATAAAACTTTAGGCTAACTGTCACCTCGCGTTCATTCCAGTTCACTATTATTTAATCTGTTAACAAATACATAACTTTGATCGGGTTAATGATTTTCCCGGCGTTTGGCATGGAGTCAAGCATGAAGATAAGTATCAGCCAGTTAGATAAATATGTGTTTTATTGGATCGTACAATTTAGCCGAGAGAATACTCTGAACCAAGCTGCTAAGCGCGTGTCTGCAACCGGTGATGGTCACTATTATGTTTATTTATCGGTCGCATTATTGTTTTTTCATCCCAATGGGCAGCATTTTTTTAATTTAGTTCTTGGCAGTTTCTTGGTTGAGTTTCCTTTATATTTACTGCTGAAAAACAGCATTCGACGTCATCGTCCTTGTCACGCTTTAGCAGGGTTTGAATCTAGTTTTGAACCTTCAGATAAATTTAGCTTACCGTCAGGACACACCGCTGGGGCCTTTGTGTTTGCCAGCGTGGTGAATGTGGTATTTCCGACTTTAGCACCAATAGCATTTGCTTGGGCTTGTTTTGTCGGTTCATCGCGGATTGCTCTTGGAGTGCATTATCCATTGGATATTATTGCAGGAGCAGGCTTAGGAATGGGATCGGTATTACTTGTTGAGCAACTCATGTCGTGATAACTCATCTTTTGACAACTCATGAAGCAATAAATCTAGTGTGTTTAATTGTGTTAATTCAGCTGTAAAGGGATGAAAGCAATATGAAAATTTTGTATGGAGTCCAAGGTACAGGTAATGGCCATATCAGTCGCGCGCGGGTAATGTCTAAGGCGCTTAAACATCAAAATGTCGATGTCGATTTTTTATTTTCAGGCCGTACACCGCAACATTATTTTGATATGCAATGTTTTGGCGATTATCAGACACGTAACGGTATGACTTTTGTGACTGAAAATGGTCGGGTGAATACCGTTAAAACGGCCCAATGTAATTTAAAAACACCCATTTTATCAGAGATTAAACAATTAGATTTAACGGGTTATGACTTAGTGATAAATGACTTTGAACCCGTTAGCGCCTGGGCTGCTAAACAACAAAATGTGCCATCGATAGCCATTAGTCATCAAGCAGCATTACAGCATCCTGTTCCTAAACAAGGCAATAGCTGGTTTAACGAGTTCTTGCTTAATCATTTTGCGCCTGTCGACATTGGTTTAGGTTGTCATTGGCATCACTTTGGTTTTCCTATTTTACCGCCTTTTGTCGAGGTGTCGTCCAATAAGGGGGATCATAGCCATCAGATTTTAGTCTATTTGCCCTTTGAAGATGCCGACCGTATAGCGGCGTTTTTAGCGCCTTTTGATCAATACCATTTCTTTGTTTATCACAGCGCCAAGCCTTTGAAAAAATTAGCGGACCATATTCATTGGCATGGCTTTAATCGTGAAGGTTTTAAACAGCGCATGGCGCAATGTGGCGGGGTGATCGGCAATGCCGGTTTCGAGTTAGCTAGTGAGGCGATGACGCTAGGTAAGAAATTATTGGTTAAACCTTTACAGGGGCAGTTTGAGCAATCTGCTAATGTGGCAGCGTTGCAATTATTGGCCGCAGCAGAAAGCATGCAGACTTTAGATACTATGGTACTTAAACGTTGGTTGAAAAGTCCATCACCTAAACCCATTGCTTATCCACAAGTAGGTGATGCATTGGTGGAGTGGCTAACAATGGGTGATTGGCATCAACCGCAAGATTTATGTAAACGTTTATGGTCACAAGTAGAACTGCCTGAAAATTGGCATAAACGGCAATAGGATTTGAAATAAGTATTTTATTGCTTTGAATAAAAAGTGTGCAACAACATCACACTCTTTAATCGGGTATTGTCATTTAAGCATTACGCTTGTAAAGAATCTCAAGAAGTTGATCTTCTAATTCGAATCGTGATTCCATCGCTTGTGCCAAATGAGATAAATCATTATCAAGTTGATACAACACTTGTTCATCTGCTGTATCGGTATATTTATCGTGGAAATCTAATGCTATGTCGGTGCTTTCACTGATGAGCGGCAACAACGCGTTGCTAGTTTCGATGCTCGATTCACCAAACTTTTCACAAGCTTTGAGTACATTGTTGTACACCTCAAAATGGCCTTCAGAGACATAGTCGACTAATTGATCGCAAAATTGTTTTACTTGATCCATGCTTGGCAGTGATTTTTCGCTACGTGAATAAGGTGCTAATCCAGCAACAATAAAATATTGAACCAGTAATTTTCGGCGGTTATCAAGCCATTGATCGATTAAATTATTAGCACCGCCCCAACGTTTTTCTGCTTTTTCGAGTTTTGTTAGCATGTATTATCCTAATTGGCAGTCTGTATGTATCAACTAATGTATTGGACAAAGTGTATTGTGATCAACTGTTTTATTTTTATTTGCTTATATAGCCATCAGCTTTAGAGGCAAAAGAACAACTGGTAGGAAATAGAGCAATAAAAAACCCCGTGATGGCTGAACCATCACGGGGTAACTAAGTTTTCAAAGGCTCGATATGTCGGGCTTCTTGATTGTTCTTGCTAGCGCACACTTTTTATACCAAACCACTTACCTTGACGCAACGTTTAATCTAATAATTTGCGATTTATACGCCAGTCCTGTGTATTTTGTGAGCAAGATAGTCAAGATGTTAGAAAAATAACTGCAAGATTTAGGAATAGCTCACATAAATATCCCATGAGAGGTTACATTAATCGCGTAAGTGCTAAACTACCCGCCAGCAGAAATCATAACAGTCTAGGAAGAAAGCCCACATGGCAGAATTAAAAAACGATCGTTATTTACGTGCGTTGTTAAAGCAACCAGTTGATGTCACACCAGTATGGATGATGCGTCAAGCTGGACGTTATTTACCTGAATATAAAGAAGTTCGCGCTCAAGCGGGTGACTTTATGTCGTTGTGTCGTAATGCTGAGCTTGCTTGCGAAGTGACATTACAGCCATTACGTCGTTATGATTTAGATGCCGCAATTTTATTCTCAGATATCCTGACAGTGCCTGATGCAATGGGCCTTGGTTTGTATTTCGAAGCTGGCGAAGGTCCTCGTTTTGAACGTCCGACTGACACCATCGATGCAATTAAAAAGTTATCAATTCCTGATCCAGAAGATGAATTAGGTTATGTAATGCGTGCTGTGAGCACCATTCGCCGCGAACTAAATGGCGAAGTTCCATTAATCGGTTTTTCTGGTTCACCTTGGACTTTAGCCACTTACATGGTTGAAGGCGGTTCAAGCAAAACATTCGAAAAAATTAAGCGTATGGCTTATGCCGAACCAGCTGCATTGCACATGCTATTAGACAAGTTAGCTGACTCAGTAGTGTTATATCTTAATGCTCAAGTGGCTAACGGTGCGCAATCGTTAATGATATTCGATTCATGGGGCGGTGCGTTATCGCATCACGCTTATCGTGAATTCTCATTACGTTATATGCAAAAAATTGTTGATGGTTTAACCCGTTTTGCAGACGGCCGTAAAGTACCTGTTACCTTATTTACTAAAGGTGGCGGATTATGGTTAGAGTCTATGGCTGAAACAGGTTGTGATGCGTTAGGTTTAGACTGGACTGTTGATATTGGTGATGCTCGTCGTCGTGTAGGCCATAAAGTGGCGCTGCAAGGTAACATGGACCCATCAATGTTATATGCTACGCCAGAGCGTATCCATCAAGAAGTGGATCAAATTCTAGCAAGTTATGGTGAAGGTACTGGCCATGTATTTAACTTAGGCCATGGTATTCATCAACATGTTGATCCTGAACATGCCGGTGCATTTATCAATTCTGTGCATGAGTTATCGGGTAAATACCACAAGTAACCAACAGTATTTGCTGAAAAAAAGCGAGCCTTCGGGTTCGCTTTTTTGTTTTTAGTTTGCAATCATATGTTATTAAGTTACTTATATAAAAACAGTTATGTCCATGGGATTATTGATTCTTAAGGTTTGCATTAATTAGGCGCCGTTGATTTTTCGAAATGAATTTTGCAGTAGCTACAAATGCAACCCGAAGGAGTCGGCTAAACTTATTTTTCTCTTTGTTGCAAGATATTCGCTTAGAAGACTAGGCATCACACCTTGCACCGTGATTAAAAACGGTTTTCCCCAGACAAATTTTGACCTCGAAAGATCAACTTTCCCCAGTATCTTAAATATTATTAATTGCTTGAAGCGGTATATTAGTTCGGTCGATACCTCGATTTATCAACACCAAATGTCATAAATAGATATACATACAATTGATTTTAACAACTCGTTTTCAACCTAAGCGAGCTGAAAATGTGTTCACTGCTTACTAAATTCTCAGTGCTTTAGTCCAAAGAGTTTACGATACTTAGTGATGAACAAATCCTTACCTTTAATTTTGCTAGTGACCCAATTGCCAAAGGTGGCAATGACCATATATGAGTTTCCTTTATTAGGTCCTAGTGGCAGAAATAGAGGTGCTTTCTTCCAAGGAGTATAAGGCTTTAGTTGGTCGAGGCTTGTTCCAGCAGCTAGTGCTTTTAGCGTATTAGTGAGCCAAGGTACTTGTCGCCCTACAGCAACAATTGTCATAGCATCACCGTTACTCGCAACATCGCCAGCGGCAAAGACGTTGGCATAAGAAGAGGGGCGTAAGTATTTATCGACCGTCACTCGACCGTTGTTTTCTTTGCTCACGTTAGGCAATTCGTCAACTAGTTCAGATACGGCTCTAGAACCTATTGCTGGGATGATCAGATCGGCTGTTATAGTCGACCCATCCGATAAACTAAGAGAGCCAGAGTAAGGTTCTGTTAAGCTCTTAAGGTCGTTAACTCTAACGCCGAACTTAATGTCAACGCCTGCCTGTTTGAGTTTTGATGTAATGGCCGTGCCAAACTTGCTTGGCATTTGCGCAAACAGACTTGATTCGCTGGATATCAAGGTGATGTTTTTATCTGGCATGGCAGAATTGATTTCACCGGCCATTTCAGTTCCTACAGCACCTGCGCCAACGATAGCAACCGATTTAGCGGTTTGCAGTTTTGCGTGTATTTCAGTGATAACAGCACGGAAATCATCAATGCTGTCACCTGCAGGCTTAAAGGCCACACCATTAGTAGAGCCGGTGGCAATAACAATAAAGTCAGCGTCCAATTGTGTGCCATCTTCAAGAGTGACACTGTTTTCGTTCACCTTGATTACTTTAGCTTTAACAAACTTTCCTTTTGCAAGCAGCGAGTCATAAGGTAATAACACGCGGTCTAACAAAGACGGTTTTACAAGCGCTCGTATCATTGCTGGAGCATGAACAAATACATCACGTTGATCTATTAGCGTTACATCTAGATCATTATCTAACGATTTAGCGAGTTCAGCGCCCAAGTAGCCGCCACCAACTATTAATAATTTTTTTGTCATGCTTTAAATCCTATTATTTTTTGGGATAAACAATTTCATGTAAACCAACCGAATGGTAGGTTTTGCTGACACCATTTCGGGTAACAATTAACTCTTCCTTGGCGGTATATCGATAAGCATCTTCACCTGGCAGCAGTTGACCTTTTTCAATCATAACTAACTCTTCAAGAACGATATTTGCTATATAACTTAGATCACCTTTTGAGCCTTTTAGTGTCAAACTTTTTGCGAAGGTGTAGCCCATTGATTCTTCTGTCATGGTCTCGTTAATGACTGCTGTAGCTTTAACGTGCTCAGGGTCGGTCAAAAATTCAGTTGGAGATATTATTAAGTTTTCACGGTCAGTGACCAATGCACCGGTTGGAATTATGTTGCCTTCAAAGTCCATAATGACGGAGTAATCGATGGAAATGTCAGGAGAATGTACTTTGCCCCAGTACCAATTTTTCATTATTCCAGCGACACTTTTTTCGCCCCAGTTATGATCATGATAACCAGTACCTTTTACTTGGATGATTTTGCCATCTTTATAAAGCTCACCTTCTATATCAGCAGAAGGAACCGCCACGGTCCATGGCATAGGACTTGGTGTTCCTTCAGAGGTATACGGATGATTTTGTTTATATAATTTTAATTTGGCGCCAACCCCTTCTATTAAGGTATAAAGTTCGTAATAATCGCCGCAATCTTTACAGTATTGCTCACCTAATTTCACATCACACTTTTCATAGCTCGTTGATACATCTGCTTCTGTGTACTTTGTTATTTTAGATATTTCAGCTTGACCTTTTGTGTAGATGTTGAGTCGGACAGAAGGTTGTCTAGGCTTTAATCTTGTATCATTTAATGAGTACATAACAACAAGGTAGTCACCATTATCAAGGTGAGCATCGAAGTACCACCACTCAAAATGTTCTTCTCTATTAGTAACGGGGAAATCAATATGTGTTGCATCTGCCTTAACGTAATTTGTGGTGTTATTAGTCATATTCATATCTCTTTTAAGTTAGTGCACTTAAACAATTGGTTTGATAGCACCTTGTTGTGAGTGAAGGTGCTAATGATTTTTCTACATGCCTATGCACTTGGCTCAGTAAGAATGTATTGGCGTGTGAATTATTGCCAAATTTAACAATCTGTTAGGTATTTCTCTTTCCATTTGTCTACGATTGAACCGATAACAGAACTCACTCAGGTATTCTTGCAGGTACTTTCCTGAAACACCATGAAATGTCCCAAGTAAAAATGCCTTTAAGTTACCAATGGCAATATGAACCCAAGGCAGCCATTCATCAACAAGCTCACTGGGGGTAACCCTCGCTTCATGTTGTTGAGTCTTATCTATAATGTTCAACGCAGGTAAGCCGTCTGTATGCACTTCTTGCTGTCTCGTTAAGTGTTTGGCAACGAACTTTTCAACACTATCATGGCAAACGCTATTCACAGCCTGCATAGCAATAAATCCTGCTCTTTTTCCTTTGCTTTCAACGGCAACTAAAACAGGTGTTTTACCTTCTGCTCCACGTCCACGCTTGCCCTTCCTTCTGCCACCTACTAACGCATCATCAATTTCAAGGACGCCTGACAGTCTATATAAGCTGTCTCTATGGCCCATAGCCGTTCTCAGCTTACTTAATATCAAACGTGCCGTTCGCCAATGAACTTCAATGTGCTTGCTCAGTCTTAATGCTGAAATACTGCCTTTATCTGAGCCTAAAAAGTAGATAGCCCAAAACCACTTAGTGATAGGAATACGGCTACCGTGGAATAATGTGTCTGCTGTGACCGATGTTTGTTTATGACATTGACTGCATTCATATACATTGCGGGTTGTAAGCTCATAAGCATGCTCACAAGAGCATCTAGGACAAACAAAGCCATTAGGCCATCTCATTTTCTTAATGTGATTTAAGCAATCAGTTTCAGAGCTGAATTGACGTTGCCATTCAAAAAAACTCGTTTCAGGCATTTTCATAGCAAAGCTCACTTCTAGTCTTGATTTATACTATAAGAATAGGCCAAAACTGACTCAGATGCATAGGCATGTTTTTCTATTTGGTATCGAGGTTTATAGGCTATTATTTTCACTAAATAGCCGAGTAAGATAGTCAATATGTCGATCTAAAATAGCATCAGAAAATGGGTCCTTACCCGACAACCGAGTAAATTCAGGTGCAAAGGTAAAGATAGACGTTGCCGCGCCAATGAAAAGATAGCGTATGTGTAGGCAGTCGCCTTTAGGCATTAACCCTAGTGTTTGCGCTTGTTGAAAAACCCCTAGTTCTGCTTCAGAACCTGAACGCAAAAATCGATCAGTAAGCCAGTTCAATCGTTCAGAGTCATTTAGGTTTGCCTGCATCATGAAACGGTGGAAGTCTGGGTTTTTTGCGCTAAATAAGATGAAGTCAGCCAAGAACACACGGGGCATGTCACTCGCTTCGACACTTTTTAGCGCCTCATTGCGTTCAATAAATCGTTGATTATAAGCTCCAAATAACCATTCTGCAGTTGCTTTCCACAGTGCTTCTTTGCTGCCGAAGTGATGAGAAATAAGAGTGTGATTTACACCTGCTCGGCCAGCAATTACACGGGTAGACACACCCTCGAATCCAGCAGAGGCAAATTCGATTAATGCCGCATTAAGAATTTTGGATTTCGTCTCTTGTGATCGTCCTTGCTCAGAACGTTTATTTACTTTTTTCTCTCTATTTTCGTTCATATCTACCCCAGTTCGATTAACCTTTATATTGAACAGATGGTTAATATAAGTCAATTAAATTAAACAACTGTAATATTTAATGGCGAAGGCATAAAAAATTGATGATGGATCACTGCATGATGAGTGCATTTATCAACGATGGAGCAATATTGGCGTTATTGAGATGGATGATGTAAGAATTCGGAGCTACATCATCGACTTTGTTAGATGGAAAAAATAACCAATATAGAGAGGCAGGCGTCATCCTGCGGTGTACTCATAGTGATATTGAAACAAAAGACAATATTAATTGATGACATGAAAAAGCTTAAAAAGGTTATTTTTATCTATTGGTTCATTTAGGGCTACGTTTTATTAACCTGACATCGAGCGAGCTAGGTCTTTGTAATTGCACTTGAGCTCTTTTGTTGAACAATGGCTGGTAATGTCGATATTTTCATCAAAAGAGCTCAAGTCGCTAATATTGATTGTGTGCTTAAGCGTGAATGTTTAACACGAGCCATTCCTGTTCTACTTTATTGATATCAAAACTTTTTATTGTATTTATTCTGCCTCATACCCACAACTCAATATCGAATGATAAATTAATTGTTCAAAGTGTATTTTTTTGCTGTTTTTTTAATCATAAAGGCATAAAGTTAACTAAGCAGGAAGACATTATGTTTATTAACCAGAAAATCGCTGATAGTTGGTAGTAGGATTTGAAGCGCCGTTGGAATATTCGGTACGTGTAGCTTAAATAGCTGCCTACCAACGACTTAAATCGACCTTGATATCCCGCCAATCGCCCACCAGAAGAAATCACTCAACGTGAATATTGAGGCTGTTTTCAAAGAAGTATTCAGAAAGGGGGTAAAGACATGAACAAGCACAATTGGCAAAACCAAAAAGATGCAAAAGTGTACATTATTGGTAGTGGAATGGCGGGACTCGCGAGTGCGGTATACCTAGAAAAAGATGCTGGTGTTGCTGGCAAGAATATTCATATTATAGAAAAAGACTTCATTGCTGGTGGTGCTACCGATGGCGCTGGCGATCCTGAAAATGGTTATGTTGTTCGCGGTGGCAGAATGCACGAAATCCACTATGAGTGTTATTGGGAATTGCTTTCGCACATTCCTTCATTGGAAGACCCAAATATTTCAGTAAGAGATGAGTCGTATGAGTTTAATCAACGGTTTGTGTCAAATGGACAAGCCCGTTTATTAAAACAAGGCAAAAAATTGGATGTGTCATCATATGGATTGTCCTTTGAGCAACAAATGGATTTTATCAAGTTGACCTATGTTTCAGAAAACTCCTTAGGAGATAAACGAATAGAAGATTGGTTTGATCAAAGCTTCTTCGATACTACATTTTGGTTTATCTGGTCTTCCATGTTTGCATTCCAAAAATGGAGCAGTCTTGCTGAAATGAGGCGTTATATGAAACGCTTCATGCACCTTGTGGATGGCTTGCCCCGTTTGGGTGGGGTCATGCGGACTAAATATAACCAATATGACTCAGTGGTTAGGCCGATGAAAACATACCTCGAAGCAAAAGGGGTGAAATTTGAAATGGGCAAAGAGGTCGTAGATATTGATTTCGACTTAACGGCAGACAAAAAAACGGCTACGATGCTTTATTTCAAAGACAATACTGAAATTATACTTGGGGAAAATGATTTTGTGTTTTTCACCAATGGGTCAATAACAGAAAGTACCGATAATGGCAGCTGGGATGCTCCCGCAAAATTAAAGGGCGTGCAAGAATCTGGTTCTTGGATGTTGTGGAAAAAAATAGCTAAAAAAGATCCGTCTTTTGGTAATCCAAGCCCATTTTGCGACAACATTGATTTGCAAAAATGGTACTCATTTACGGCAACAATGAAAGACAGCACCTTTCTCGATTACATGGAGAACTTCTCGGGTAATGTAGATGGAACTGGCGGGCTTGTCACCATGACCGATTCTAACTGGCTGATGTCAATTGTAATAGCACGCCAACCTCACTTTCCTAATCAACCTGATGATGTGAAGATTTTTTGGGGCTATGGGCTCTATCCTGATAGAAAAGGTAATTATATTAATAAAACAATGGCGGAGTGTACTGGTGCCGAAATGTTAGAAGAGCTTTATTATCATTTGAATATTCAAGAGTTGATGAAGCCAGTAACAAAAGCCGGAAAGGTAAATTGTATCCCTGTTGCTATGCCGTTTGTTGATAGCTTGTTTATGCCGAGAAATGTGGGTGACAGACCAGATGTGATACCCAAAGGGGCTACAAACTTTGCCTTTTTAGGCCAATTTGCAGAAGCCCCTAAAGATTGTGTTTTTACCGTTGAATATTCTGTCAGAACTGCTCAAATGGCAGTTTATGGCTTGTTTGATACCGTTAAGGAGGTGCATCTTATGTACGAATCGACTCATAATCCAAAATATCTACTTGAGGCACTTAAAGCCATTAGTAGATGATCAAATACGATAGCGAGAAAAGTGAGCCGCATCGTTGAAATACCATACTGAAGCAAGGTAGCTCATTGCGGCGCTAGTTTTTAGTCATAACCATAAACCACAAAATGGAGGTTTATATGAAATGTAATATAGGTAAAACAGATCGGATAATCAGGGTCATACTCGGAGTATGTGTTATTGCAGTTGGCGTTTACTATCAGTCATGGTGGGGAGCTGTTGGGATTATTCCTATTCTTACGGCTGCAATTGGATGGTGCCCTGCTTATGTACCTTTTGGTATATCAAGTTGTAAAACCGAGAAATAATCCTGTTTAGTTAGATGCTCGAGTGGGACGTTTAGCCACAATATTGTGGCTACGCCCCCACATAACATTCGATGTATGGCGTTATATTGTAAATTTTATCAGTAAGTTATGTTGTACATAATAAGTTTGCAGAGTGATACCTATCAATTATTCACATACTGATGACCATCTTCTAAACCAAGCATTAGACTAAGTGTTCATTTTTAGCCATTCTACAATCTTGTGAACCATTTCAAGTATAGGAGCCCAGATGTGGGATCAAAGGTATAACGAAGACGGGTTTGTGTATGGAACCGAGCCTAATGATTTCTTAAAATCTGAGTATTGCCGAATACCAAAGGGTGGTCGAGTACTTTGTTTGGCGGAAGGAGAAGGTAGAAATGCAGTTTTTTTGGCTAAACAAGGATACATAGTTACCGCTGTCGATCAATCTGCTGTGGGTCTTAAAAAGGCAGAAAGCCTAGCCGCTAAATGTGGCGTAGAAATATCAACAGTTGTAGCGGACTTGAGTCACTATGACGTAGGTTTGAATGTCTGGGATGGCATAGTATCAATATCTGCACATGTTCCTCCTTTATTGCGTAAATCTCTCCATCGACAAGCTGTTAGTGCGCTTAAAAATAACGGCGTATTTATTTTAGAAGCATTTACTGAACGTCATATTCATATGGCAGGAGTCGGCGGGCCACCAGCGTCTAACAAAGAATTATTTATGTCTTTGGAAGAATTGGAAACTGAGCTTAAAGGGTTAGAGTTTGTTATTGGTAATGAAGTAGAAAGACATATTTCTGAAGGAAAATATCATCAAGGAGACAGTGCCGTTGTGCAAATAGTTGGATACAAAACAGTTTAAGGTTTTTCGATGTTGCGGAAGTTGTAAACGGCTGAATGGATTGATATGTGAAGTATGGTGCTTAGACTGTCATTTTATAGATATGGCCTGCGGCCATACTTTTAACTCACAGTAGCTCAATTTTTTTGTTAGAACTTAGTTCTAATTCTTCTGTTTAGATATCATTGATTTTGTTTATCATGAAGTTTAATGATAAACAAAACTGAGTCAGTACTACTGAGGTCATGAATCAAATCGCTGATCATTTGCGATTCAAAAATGAGATTAACTCTGCGTTACAAGCTCTATCTTAAATTCACTTCCTACGCCCGGTTGGCTGTCTATTTCAATTCTGCATTTCAATAAGCCTAATAACTGCCTGACGATGGCGAGTCCGACGCCGAGTTGTGGCAGACTTTGATTAGTCTCAAACGACAGTGTCGTCATCGATAATTGTTTCAGGGCGTCAACTTCATGCTTGTGCATGCCTGCGCCGGTGTCGCGCACGGTTAACCATTGTTGACCATTGTGTTGTGCGTTGATGATTTGAATCTTGCCACCGGCGGGGGTGTAGCGCAGGGCGTTATCGACCAAGTTGTTCAGTATGCGGCGCATTAGTGCGGGGTCGGTATAGATTTGGCTGGCATGATTGATGTCGAAATCTAATTGAACCCCGAGCTTTTTTGCTCGAGGAGTAAAGGTTTGTTCAATATCGCTAAGCAGTTCGCTTAGGTTGACTTGTTGCAGTTGTGCATCGATTTGACCATTTTCTAGGGCGGCCAATTCTAATAACTGTGCCAGTAGCTGTTGTAAGGTTTGGCCTGAGTTTGCAGCATATTGGATTAGCGCCTCGTCCCGTTCGTGCTTGGGTAATATCAACCAAGTATCGATATAACCTAACAATGCGGTAAGTGGGGTTTTTAAGTCATGTGATAAATGCAGTAAAAAGTCGTGTTTGGCCTGTTGTTGGCGTTTCACTTGCTGTTGCTGCAATTGGATTTCTTGCAATAAATGATTGATATGATGGCTGAGCTGGCTTATTTCTAAGCTGCCACGATAGCGCTGGGGGAGCATCAGTTTGTCTGACATCGGGGTGTTTTTAAGTTCGGTTAAGTCTTGAGCGAGCTTTTGGATTGGGCGGGTAAAATAGCGCAATAAAATCACAAATAGCACTAAAGCAAAAATGATCCAAAAACCGATTGTAGCGCCCCAGATTTTAAGTTGGTTTTCGGCATTAATAAGTGCCTGCCAGCTGTCGTAATCTTCACCGCCAATAATCACATATAAATAACCGCTATGAAGCCCGTCTTCGGTGATGAGTTTACTGGCGGAAAAAATCTTGTGGGTATCTTCGCTGCGCGGATCTGTGCCAAGCACTGGCAGGCTGTCGCCATTTAAAAACTGTTGAATAATTGTAGTATCGACTCGGTGAGTTTTAATTTTTTCTTCTTTGGCGTCATAGGCAATCACTTTACCATCTGGGTCTAAGGTATAAATTTCAAAGCTTGGCCCTAACAACATAAAGTCGTGAAAGGCTTCTTTAAGCGCGGCGTCTGACGTGATCCCTTGCGATAATAAAGGGTTGATGTGTGCCATATGTTCAGCAAGTTGTAGGTGCAGTGATTGCTGAATTTGATTACGGCTGAATTCATGGTTAAGTTGCAACCATTGCCATAACGCTACAAACAGTAATAACACGATTATTGTTGATGCTAAAAACAACCGATTAAATAAGCGATTCATTAGTGGGCTTGCACCTCTGGTGGTGAAAATTTGTAGCCTACGCCCCACACGGTTTTGACAAGATCATGTTCAGGTGAGCACAAAGAAAGCTTGTTACGCAAACGGTTGATGTGACTGTTTACTGTGTGCTCATAGCCGTCGTAGTGATAACCCCATACTGCTTCTAACAGTTGCATGCGGCTAAAGACTTGTTGCGGGTGCTTGGCTAAAAATAGCAGTAAATCAAACTCGCGGGCGGTGAGGGTTAACGCTTTATTAAACGCGGTAACTTCACGGGTACTGGAGTTAATGGTTACGCTGTTAAATTCAATTTGTTGGGTTTGTTCATGTTGGGCTTTTCCGCGTCTTAATAGTGCTTTTACTCGTGCGCGCAGTTCTAATACGCTAAAGGGTTTGACGAGATAATCATCTGCCCCAGCTTCAAGACCTAGTACCACATCTGCTTCTGAATCTTTGGCGGTTAATAGCATCAGCGGGACTTCCTTACCGTCTTGGCGTAGTTGCTCACACAGCATAATGCCATCACCATCGGGGAGCATGCGGTCCATTAATATGAGGTCGAGCCTTTTATGCTCGATTATGTGCATGGCTTGCTTCAAGGTGGTGGCGTGGTCGACGCTGTAGTTGAGTGCTTTGAGGTTAAGTATGATTAACTTAGCCAAGTCTTGTTCGTCTTCGACTAGCAAAATATGTTGCGGACAAACATGGCCATTATGTTTCGCGGTTCCATTCATGGTGACTTCCTCAAAGCAAATCCAGTAATTGCATTAATACTTAGACCCGCTTTGAGGAGAATAAATTTCAATCGGGTTGAAATTCATTCAGTCGACACGACCGATTAAGATTATTCAGTACGCATAATAGTGACAGCTAACACCGGGTTATCAAAACGGTGCGACGCACCCAGTACTGAATCGGCTAAGCCGTCGTACATTGAAATAACACCAGGATGAATATGCACAAAGTCGACATCATCACGGCTGGCGTTAAAACCTTCGCCGCCATCAGCAGGTCCTGGCATAGTGCCTTTGGCTTCGCTGTTGGCTTCGGTGCCAGCATCATAAGCCATAAACTTCATCGCGGTTGTTGCATCCACTTCCATTCCGGCAATGGTGTAACTGTTAATACCGGTAAAGGCATCGTTAGTGTTAACCAACATGGTGGCTAAACTGATGCTAGCTACGTCGGCTTCATCTAAGCTCAGAGTCAGCGTTTCTGACATACCAGGCATTAATAAACCTGTGCCGTTAATGCTACTTTCGATCACGCTTAGTGCAGCTATGTCGGTAGTATCACCACCTTCAGCCAGTTTCTCGAGTGCTTCGCTGGCCATTTCACCGGCGTTCCATAACATGGCATCACTAGCATGAGAGGCTAAGATAACCGGCGACATTGGTTGGTTAGCCGTCAGGTTAGTCACGGTCACCGTGAAAGTTTGCATCACTGGAGCTGGCGGTATAACAACAGCATTATCATCATCGTCATCACCACAGGCAGTAAGTAGTGTTGCAGCAGCCAGCATGGCAATTAAGCTGGGCTTAAGTGTAAAGTCAGTGCGTTTCATGGGCTACCTCCTTATTTTACTGTCACCACAACTTTGGCTACAGGGTTCAACCAGCGATGAACGCGACTGTCTAAATCACTCATTCCACCAGCAGGGTCCATGTCACCTAAAACGCCAGGGTGAGTGTGTACATTACTATTGTCAGAATTATCCATCACGCCAGTGCCATTAGCTCCACCGTCACCACCAGGGGCTGCCGGAATACCCGGTACGCCTGACATTCCGCCGCCATTAATGATTTCATCATTGGCTTCTGTGCCAGCATCATAAGCATTGACGTACATAGTGTACGTGCCCGCTTCAGTAGGGATTTTCCAACCATCTAGCCCCATAAAAGCATCGTTAGTGGGTAACACCATAGCTACGATAGATAAATGGGTGTTGTCGCCAGTATCAAGCATTACGCCACTAACATTTGCACCTGCGGCAAGTAACCCCGTTGCAGGATTTGCTGATGTGACGCCTGCATTGCCGGTTACCGCAGCATCTAAGTCGGCAATGTCGCCGCCTTCAGCCATTTTTTGTAAGGCTGCGGATGCTTCAGTTCCGACTTGAAATAGGTGGCTGTCAGCGTCGTGGGCTGCGATCAAAATAGGGGTAAAGTGATTTCCGTGAGTTAAATTGGTCACACTGACTTCAATATCAGCGGCTAAGGTTGGTAGGCTGAATAATCCAGCAGCCATAAGACTTGCAGTCACTAGTGTACGTTTCATAACCGAGCTCCTTTGTTTAATTGCAGCCAGTATGCACAAGTGATCTCACCTACTTATCGCCAAATTATCACAAAAGGTTAACATCGTTAACTTGACTATAATAACGTGTGATAAAGTGAGTTCAAACCAACAAAAATAACAATGATTATGATTAGACAACTGACTCCCGCTGACTTTGATGCGGTAATCACACTCGGTGAAATTGTCCATGGTAGTGGTTATATGGACACCGCGGAACTCACCGCGATTTATCACAAAGGCATTAAAAATGGCATTAATGCCAATTTTGTTGCGCTTGAAAATGAACAACTTATTGGTTTTCGGTTAACGTATGCCGCAGGTCAATGGCCACAAGATCAATGGTGTACTGTTGATAAGTGGTACGTGAAATTTGAAGATGTGTGTTATTTCAAATCAAACACCATTGCAGAATCTGCCCGTGGTCAAGGGCTTGGTGGGGAGCTATTAGCCGCCTCTAAAGCTGCGGTTATTGCTCAAGGGGCTAAAGCGGGGGTCAGCCATTTATGGCAGCAAAGTCCTAATAATGCTGCGGTGCGTTACTTTACTAAGGCGGGAGGGAAATTGATTGCTCAACACCCACAACGCTGGCATCAACGTTATATGGGTGATGATTACATTTGCGTAATATGCGATGAAGACTGCCATTGCGTTGCCTGTGAAATGCTACTGTTATTTTAATGTCTGCTCTCTAAATCAATAATAACAAGAAGATGAATATGTACGATCCGCTGATTAACACTCATCCTAATAATCAAACGTTTGCCCCTAGCTATTGGGCAAGCACTCAAGTCTTACCCACACCAACAGCAGCCTTGTCTGGCCGCCAACAAACCGATGTCGCCATTGTGGGTGGTGGCTTCACCGGCCTGTTAACTGCCTATTATTTGGCAACCGAATTCAATATCGATTGTCATGTGCTAGAGGCCAACCAAGTCGGTTTTGGTGCCAGCGCCCGTAATGCCGGTTTTGTGTTAAAAGGTTCGGGTCGTTTAGGGTACGCCGCCATGACTCAGCGTTGGGACTTAGCAACGACCAAGGGTATATACGATGAATTCACTCAAGCGGTAGCTAGAGTTGATGGGCTGATAAAACAATACAATATTGATTGTGAACCGCAAGAAGCGGGTTACTTGAAGGTAGCGCATAATTCTAAAGCATTAGTTACGCTGCAAAATGCTGCTAACTACATTCAACAAAATTTAGCCGATAGCCAAGACTCAGATGCCGAGTTTATCTCAAGCCAAGATTTTCGGGCTCAGTATTTAGATCATCATCAGGCCTATGGCGCGCTGCGTTTAAAAGACGGTTTTGGTCTCAATCCGCTTAAATTACTACTGGGTTATAAGTCGATGGTACAAAACCAAGGCGTGACTATTTCTGAGCAATCTTGCGTATTAGATTGGATTGAAGAGGGCGGCAAGCATCGTTTGATTACCGAAAGTGGTGAGCTGATTGCCAATAAAGTGATTATGGCGGGTAATGCTTATACCCCTAAACGGTTTAATCAGCGTATAGACGATAAATTTTTGCCTATATTAAGCAATGTGATTGTAACCGAGCCGCTTACCGCTCAAGAGCTTGCAGAGGCCGGTTTACATACTCATCAAGTGACCATGGACACCCGTATTTTAAAATACTATTACCGTTTATTACCTGACAATCGTTTATTGTTTGGTGGCCGTGGTGCGGTGTGGGGCAAAGATGCTGCTAATCCCGTTTATGGCGAGCGCTTAAAAATGGCATTAAATAAGTGCTTTCCAAGCTTAACCAATAAAGCGATTGCTTATAATTGGACGGGTTGGATTGCTGCTGCAATGGATGATATGCCCCATGTGTATAGCAAAGATGGTGTAGGGTACAGTTTAGGATATTGTGGTGCAGGAGTGTCTTTTAGTAGCCAAGCTGCGTATCGCTTAGCGCAAAGTATTGCGGGGGAAACATTACCCAATTTACCTTTGTATCAACAACCTTTGCCTAAGTTCCCCTTCACCCAAGCAAGACGGCTTGGGCAATGGGGTTATTATCATTATGGTTGGTTGAAAGATCGTTTTGGTTAACCGCCCATTTCTAGGTTAATAGGCGGCTTCTTAGTTAACCTATTACTTCACCAGTGCTTATTTTAGTTTCGTCTAATGGCTCAATTTTGAAATTGAAATAAGCATAAGATGCACTAATAAACGGACACACTAAGTTAAAGAAGGCGTAGGGCAGGTAAGCGACAGTCGCAACCCCAAGTGTACTGGCCATAAAGGCACCACAGGTATTCCATGGCACTAGCGGACTGGTTACGGTTGCTGAGTCTTCTAGTGAACGGCTTAAATTAACCGCCGCCAATTTACGGCGAGTGTATTCCACTTTTAACATTCGACCTGGCAGTACAATGGCTATGTATTGGTCCGCAGTAATGATGTTAGCGCCAATACACACCCCAAGGGTGGTAATAATCAAGCTAGCGGAACCCGTTACTACGGTGAGAATACTTTCTAAAATACGATTCAATAATCCAGTGACTTCCATTACGCCACCAAATGCCATAGCACACAGAATTAACCACACTGTCGTGACCATGCTGCTCATGCCACCACGGCTTAATAAATTATCTAATACCTCATCGCCTGTGTTAGCGACATAGCCGTCAAACATGGCTATCCATAAACCTTTTACTAACGCCACAATCGGCACTAGCGTGTCGTCGTGTACAAAGGCTATCACGTTATCAAACTGAAACAATGCCGCGCACACCGCACCAGCTAAGGTACCTAATATGACCGTTGGAAATGCTGGCATTTTGCGGTTAGCTAAATACAACACCACTAATAACGGGATCAATAAATGTATTCCTGGGCTATAGGTCTTATCCAATAAAGCCAAGGTATCTGCGAGTTGGTTTTCTATCGGGGCAGCCTCTGCTGTAAGGCCTAAAAAAGTAAAACCAATCAGGGCAATGATAATGCTGGGTACTGTGGTCCATGTCATGTGGCGGATATGGCTAAAAATGTCTGTACCCGCAACAGCAGGGGCAAGGTTTGTGGTGTCTGACATTGGTGACATTTTATCACCAAAATACGCGCCACTGATGATGGCACCAGCAGTAATATTGACATCTAATCCCATTGCAGACGAAATACCCACTAAGGCAATACCTAAGGTACCTGCAACGGTCCACGAGCTACCAATACTCAGTGCAACCACCGCACACAATAAACAGCAGGCAGTATAAAAGTAGTCTGGGTTAAGGATTTGCATACCATAATAAATCATCGTCGGAACTGTACCGGCTAAAATCCACGTACCAATGAGCGAACCTACGCTGAATAGAATCAATAAAGCACCGGTCGCAACACCAATACTTTTGACGATACCCCGTTCCATTTGATTCCAGCTATAACCATTTTTATAACCGATGATCATGGCAATACATGCCGCTAACACTAATGCGATTTGATTGGCGCCTGATGAGCTGTCTGAAGAAAACAGATAAACCGCTGCCGCGAGCATAAGAATAAGTGCAAAAACGGGGATTAGTGCATCAAGCAAGCTGGGTTGCTTGTGCTCAGAGGTTGTCGTTTGAGACATGAAAGGTCCTTTATTATCATTATTATTGACCAATATCGATAAAGCGATTTGGTGTTAGTTGTTATTAATTAATTGTTGTTGATTTCAAATCAGGTCTAGAGATGAAGTAAATATTTGAAAGTGAGAATGGTTCACTGTCGAATATCTCTACCTGAGATTTTTTGTTTATAAGTTGATAACTTATTTGTAACAGACACACATCCTGACATAAAAAGATGTGATAAGTCGAACATTGTTAGCTTTGAGGGGAGAACTTTTGAAAGGATATTGTGACTATTATGGAACTGTGTGATTAGTTAGTTATTTCTATTGGTTATATATGCGTAAGAAGCTAGATCGTATGAATAAGTTTGAAAAAACACGGTTGAGGATATCCGCTGTAACCAGAGATATCCTCATTAAAAGGGGCGACTTTTTTAGCATTTATAGGTCAATATTACTTAATACGCCGTAACAATTATTTATTTAAATGTTTCAAGATGGCTTTTTCTGCATCAGCTTTAGTGGCTTTACCTTTAGGGATATCAACTTTTTCTAAGGCTTTATGGCCTGTCATATCTTCTGCAATATTTAACCAATCAGTATGCCAATAGAAAGAGTTGCCATTGGCGGTGTGCCAATTATGAAGCCCTGATTTTTCGCCTTGATAAATCAGGTCGCTGTTATTAAATCTCATTAAATCCTCCAATAATCATTTCGATTATGTTATCTAAAGTACAGGAGTTCGAAGCATTAAAACTAACCAAACTCCTTTCTAATTATTAGATTGCTCTTTGATGTGTGTTATTTTTGTGATCTAAATCATAGAAGTTGTTAATTATAGCTAAGGTAAACTGTAATTAATCTTTGATACATATATAGATTGTAAAAAACCTGTGATGTTGCCATCACAGGTTTTTAGCGAACTAAATTAACTATTAGGTTATTAGCTTTTAGTTTGCTCGCGTGCAATGGCGCGATAGGCAATATCAGTACGAAAATACACATCATCCCAATGAATGGTATCTACTAATGCGTAAGCCGACTTTTGCGCTTCGGTCACCGTGTTACCTAATGCGGTAGCACATAATACTCGGCCGCCATTAGTAACAACATGGCCGTCTTTAATACTAGTACCAGCATGGAACACTTTACCGTTGGAATTGCCAAGAGTTAAGCCGTCAATGACATCACCTTTGTGATAAGCATCTGGATAACCGCCAGCGGCTAACACAACGCCTACCGCTGCACGCGAGTCAAACTCTGCAGTTACTTTGTCTAATTCACCACGAGTTGCGGCTAAACAAAGTTCTACAATATCAGACTGCAAGCGCATCATAATCGGTTGAGTTTCTGGGTCGCCAAAGCGGCAGTTGTATTCAAGCACTTTCGCGCTACCGTCTGGTGAAATCATTAAACCTGCGTATAAGAAGCCGGTATAAACGTTACCTTCAGCTGCCATGCCATCTACCGTTGGACGGATAACATTAGCGATAGTCCAATCGTGTACCGCTTGAGTCACAACGGGTGCAGGAGAATAGGCTCCCATGCCGCCAGTGTTAGGGCCATAGTCGCCATTATCGCGGGCTTTATGGTCTTGGCTGGTGGCCATAGCAAGAATATTCTTACCGTCTACCATGACAATAAAGCTGGCTTCTTCACCCTTCAAGAATTCTTCAATTACCACACGTGAACCGGCATCACCAAACTTATTGCCTGCTAGCATATCGTCAATGGCTGCATCGGCTTCTGCTTGGTCCGCAGCGATGATGACACCTTTACCCGCAGCTAAACCGTCGGCTTTAATTACAACCGGAAAGCCTGTTTTGTTTGTGAGTTCGGTAACGTACGCTTTAGCTGGAACGATGTCGGTGAAGTTTGAATATTCAGCTGTTGGAATATGATGACGAGCCAAAAAGTCTTTAGTAAAAGCTTTTGAAGACTCAAGCTGTGCCGCGCCTTTGGTTGGGCCAAAAATGGCTAAACCAGCTGCATTAAAAGCATCAACTAGGCCTAGCGATAATGGTACTTCTGGGCCGACAATAGTAATCGCGATGGCATTATCTTTGGCAAAGGCGACAAGTGCGTCAATTTGCTCGACATCAATTGCAACGTTTTCTAACTTAGGTTCTAAAGACGTACCAGCATTACCGGGTGCAACAAACACTTTTTCAACTTGAGCGGACTGAGCCGCTTTCCAAGCTAGAGCATGTTCACGACCGCCACCACCAATTATAAGTACCTGCATCTTTAATCCTTTTATAGCTATGCTCTAATTCGTTAAACAAAATTTAAAAAGTATCGCTTGTTATCTATGTTTGCAAAAGCATTTAGCAAAAACATGATTGATAAGCGATACCTATATTTGATATTAGCGTTTATTAGTGGCGGAAGTGACGCATGCCAGTAAACACCATGGCCATACCGTGCTCGTCTGCTGCGGCGATGATTTCTTCATCGCGGATTGAACCACCCGGTTGGATGATACAACTAATACCCGCTGCTGCAGCTGCGTCAATACCATCACGGAATGGGAAAAACGCATCTGATGCCATTACTGAGTTTTCAACCACTAAGCCTTCATCGGCAGCTTTAATGCCCGCAATCTTAGCAGAATAAACGCGGCTCATTTGGCCTGCGCCGACACCAATGGTCATACCATCTTTGGCGTAAACAATGGCGTTAGATTTAACAAACTTAGCCACTTTCCAGCAGAACATTAAGTCTTTTAATTGTTCAGCGGTTGGTTGACGCTTCGATACCACTTTAACGTCGGTTAAACTCACCATACCTTGATCGCGGTCTTGTACTAACAAACCACCGTTAACGCGTTTGTAGTCAAGTGAAGTTGTTTTAGTGTTCCATTCACCACATTCTAATAAACGCACGTTAGCTTTTGCTGCAATGATATCGCGTGCGGCTTGGCTGACTTTAGGGGCAATGATGACTTCAACAAACTGACGGTCAACAATCGCTTGTGCCGTTTGAGCATCTAACTCTTGGTTAAAGGCGATGATGCCACCAAATGCTGATGTTGGGTCAGTTTTAAATGCGCGGTCATAAGCTTCTAACAAGTTAGCGCCTAATGCCACACCACAAGGGTTGGCATGCTTAACAATAACGCAGGCTGGGCCTTCGAATTCTTTTACACATTCAAGAGCTGAATCGGTATCGGCGATATTGTTGTAAGACAAAGCCTTACCTTGTAGCTGAATAGCACTGGCAACAGAGGCTTCATCAATTTGCGTGTCGACGTAAAATGCCGCTTTTTGATGACTGTTTTCACCGTAACGTAAGTCTTGTTTTTTTACAAACTGACTATTGAAAGTACGTGGAAATGTTGAATCATCATGACATTCGTCAGTGCTGTGTGCAGGAACCATGGTGCCAAAATAATTAGCAATCATACCGTCATATGCAGCGGTGTGTTCAAAGGCTGCAATGGCTAAGTCAAAACGTGTTGCGAGTGTAGTGCTGCCGTTGTTGGCTTGCATCTCTGTGATGACGCGGCTGTAGTCTTTAGCATTAACCACAATTGTGGTGTCTTTGTGGTTTTTAGCTGTAGAACGAACCATGGTAGGGCCGCCAATGTCGATGTTCTCGACTGCATCCGCTAAAGTGCAACCTGGTTTTGCTACAGTTTCAGCAAATGGGTATAGGTTAACCGCAACCAAATCGATTGGGTTAATGGCATTTTGTTCCATGACGATTTCGTCAATACCGCGACGGGCTAAAATGCCGCCGTGGATTTTTGGATGTAGGGTTTTAACACGACCATCCATAATTTCTGGATGACCAGTGTAGTCAGAAACCTCAATTACCGGGATGTTATTGTCTGCAAGTAATTTTGCAGTACCGCCCGTAGATAGGAGTTCAACACCTTGTGCATGCAGCGCTTGTGCAAATTCAAGGATTCCAGTTTTATCTGATACGCTTAATAGCGCGCGACGAATTGGTCTGACATTATTCATGTAGGTACAGGGTCCACTAGTTAGATTTTAAGGATCTTTCGTAAAACAGAGTCATCAAAAATCCGCTTTACCAAAGTCCCTCATGGTGTGTTTTGATTGTTTAACACCTTCTAGACTGATTGCATTGTGATTCTGGCGGGCGTATTTTATCGTAAACCGCTTCTATTGGGTGTTTTTTCTGTGTGATTTCACAATATTGAAATAAGAACAAAGATACATAAAGATAATCGTTGAACAACCCTTGACCTTGGATGTAACTCTAAGGTTTATACTTATGTATAATTTGGAGTACCTAATGCTAAAATTTATCTCTATCTGAGGTTGAAATATGTACCGAATAGGTGAACTGTCTGCCTTGTACGACATTAAGGCTGACACATTACGGTTTTACGAAAAGCACGGTTTGCTGTCGCCATCAAGCCGATCTGATGCCGGATATCGATTGTATAACCACAGCGATTCTGAACGACTTAAATTTATATTACGTGCCAAGGCTGTCGGTTTTTCACTTAACGATATTACCGAGTTATTGTCTATTGAAGTTGATAGGTCTAACCGTGCCTGCGCTGAAGTAAAAGGTGTAGTCGATACCAAGCTTGAGCAAGTAGAAGCCAAATTAGCTGAGTTGCAACATTTTGCGACTTCGCTGAAAAGTTTATCGAATACCTGTTGTGGCGGCCCTGATAGTGCTGAGCATTGCTCAATACTCGAAGCGTTAGAGTCGTCAGATAAGCATATTATTGCCAAAAAAGAACATCATCATTTTGCCTCATCAGGTCATAAGGACTAATTATGTTATTGACCAATTTTATGCACTTATTTTTAGAATCCGCACCATGGTTATTACTGGGTTTGGTGCTAGCTGGGTTGCTTAAAGTGTTTGTGCCTATGGCATGGATGCAAAAGCAACTTGGTGGGCATGGAATGAAAACCGTAGTGAAAGCTGCATTATTAGGCGCACCTTTACCTTTATGCTCGTGTGGCGTTATTCCAGCCGCAGTAGGTTTGCGTCGCGCTGGAGCTTCAAAAGCGGCAACGACTTCGTTTTTAGTGTCGACACCAGAAACGGGAGTTGATTCAATTACTGTGTCGTATGTATTACTTGGACCTTTTATGGCCATAGTGCGACCTATTGCAGCTATTACCAGTGCCATAGTAGCGGGTTTATTGGTGGGGCGTGATGACGATGATGGTATTCCTGCGTCAACATCTGTTAAAGCACAAACGGCAAATGATTCAACAACGAGTGCCAAACCGGTTTCATCATGCTGTGGGTCCAAATCAACTACTAGCTCTGATAGCGGCTCTGAAATAAAATCAACATGTAAAACAGCCACTAGCAACATGCAAAATGCTAGCGTAAAAATGACTGCGATTAAACCAGAAGCAGTTAAGCATGAATCGGTGTTGAGCCCAATGGCGCCAGCGAGTTCGCTAACTGGCAATGTTTTAGAAGCGAAACAGAGTAGCTGTTGTAGCAGCAAAGCAACTGATAAACCTATTGAATCTACACCTTCAGCGTGTTGCAGTAGCAAAACCGACTCACAAGCTGAAGTGGCACCCACAAGTAGCTGTTGTGCCGCTAAAGTGGTAAGCCATGCACCGAGCGAAAGTAATGACGAAGCCAGTTGCTGCGCTTCAACTCAAGATTTGGCAACAGAACTGAAGCACAACAGCGTGTTTAGTCGAGTATTATCTGGCTTACATTATGCAGCCACCGATTTGGTTAGAGACACAACGTTGTGGTTATTAGTGGGACTATTTTTTGCTGCACTAGTACAAACGTATGTGCCAACTGACTTTTTGGTTAAATGGGGCGATGGTATTTTGGCGATGTTAGTGATGGTATTAGTGTCGATTCCTATGTATATCTGCGCTACTGCCTCAACGCCTATTGCTGCTGGTTTGCTATTAGCAGGTGTGTCGCCTGGTGCGGTATTAGTCTTTATGATGGCAGGGCCCGCGACCAATATTGCCACCTTAGGCGTGGTAACTAAAGAATTAGGTAAACGCGCATTGTATGGCTATTTAGGGGGCGTGATTGGGGTGTCACTGGTGTTTGGTGTGTTGGTCAATTACTTAGTCGACACGTTTGGTTTTGAAGTCATGCCGCAAATAGGTGAAGAACATGCTTTATTGCCAGCTGGTGTAGTGGCCGTTTCTGGCATCGTGCTTGCTGTGTTAATGGCCAAAGTCTTGTGGGACATGATCCCAAAAGGTAATAAAGAAAAAAGTTGTTGCTCATAATGAATGAGTCAAAATAGATTAACCAATATGTGCTCACCAACAAAAAAGCCAGTGATAAACCTCACTGGCTTTTTTGTTGAGTTATTATTCTCTAACGATAATATAGCCTTACCAAACCTTGTCTAGCCAAAAATCGCGTTAAGTTTTTCTGCTAATCTGATGCCTGCCTGCTGTAAACGTTGTTCGATAATCGGCGTATTAATAAATACATAGTGAAAACGTAAGTCATCTTCGCCTTGATAATTCTTTTCTAATTGGTAGGTATTTTCTCTTAGTTGTTTAGACTCATCAGCCCATTGAAAATAGCTTTTCCCTACCCACAAAATGCGTTGTTTATCTGTAATGCGGTTTAAAAAATGGCTGTATTCTGTGTAACTTAATTGTTGCTGTTCAATTAGTTTGCTGTCCCACACAGTATGTAGATTAGTGTCATCACCAAACCATTTGATTTTTATTGTATTTCCACCTTTATCATGGCTGTGGCCAACATGAAGAGGTTGGTGAATATCACCAACAAAGTGGACGTAAAATGCTAATGCTTGCCACTTATCTTGCTGACTTGCTTTAGGGTTTTTTAATACTTTTTCAAAACGCTGCAAACTTTCGATGATATCGCCATCAGGATTGCGTTTGACGCTTTGCCAAGTCTCGTCGTCTTCAATTGAAATATAATGCCATGGCGCGGCACGATCCCAAGTCTTATCGGAGCGAATTTCATCTGCCCAAGTCGATATCTGCGCTAAGCTTTCGCCATCAGTTAGTTGGTTTATTCTCTGTTGGGCTTTTGGGATTAAATTGTCTTGAGCGATTTGGCCCACAATTCTATGGCCTAATTGACCAAATGCTTCAGCTGGAGTGCTGAGTGTTAGGCTGATAAATACACTGCCAGCAAGCAGTAACATGTTATTCAGTAAAACAGACGATTTCATAAAACTTCCCAATTCATTGTTGTTTCAAGGCAAAAGCTGCGTCTTTAATGTGCCAGCTTACAAAATGATTTTTGTTCCGTGACACAGACTTAAGTCGCGACTATATAGCAACTATATGACATTTATGTGTTACTCCAAGGTTGTTTTACTGTTACTTACTTCGTTTAAAAATGACATTAAAATGCAACATATTCTCTCTAAGCTTCGCCCTGAAGTTTTTGCTCTATTGATTTACTAAGCCCGATAAAAGGGTAACTAAACACTAAAATATTCAGGGGTCTGAAATGTTGTTTAATCATAAGATGAGTCGTCTCGCGCTAGCGACATGTTTTGCTATGGGAATTGCTTTACCAGCAATGGCGGCTGATACCGCATCTGATATCCGAGGTCATATTGTTGGGCCTGCGGGCAATGCCGTTACCGATGCAAAAATTACTATTATCCACCAACCAACAGGCACAGTTACTGAAGTGCCAGTAAGTGCTTCGGGTCAATTTACCGCTCGAGGATTACGTGTTGGCGGTCCTTACATTATTAAAGTCGACTCTGATGCATTTGCAGATACCGAGGAGGGTAATGTATACCTTGGATTGGGCGAAACATTCCGTTTTAACCGGACGCTAGAAAATGTGACCAATATGGAACGTGTTGGCGTCGTTGGCAGTGCAATTTTTCACCGCAGCGCTGGCGGTAACAGTGATTTTGGTGAGCAAGATATCGCTAACGCGCCTGGTATTAACCGTGATTTAAAAGATGTGTTGCGCCAAAACCCAATGGCGGTTGTGGGTACAGATGGTATTTCAATGAGCGTGGCGGGCATGAACCCACGGTTTAACACTTTTGTTGTAGATGGTATTTCTCAAAACGATGATTTTGGACTTAATTCAAATGGCTATCCAACTCAGCGTTCACCTATTTCTATTGATGCAGTAGAGAGTGTTGCGCTTAATGTATCACCTTATTCTGCTCGCAGTGGTGGTTTTACCGGTGCACAAATTAATGCGGTAACTAAGTCGGGTACCAATGATTTATCCGGTACCGTTTTTTGGGAAACTACCAATGACAGCATGGCGGGTGATGGTAAAGATCAAGACACTGGCGAATCATTAACCCAAGATTTTGAAGAAACCACATTTGGCGGAACAGTTGGCTTTCCTTTAATTAAAGATACGTTATTTTTCTTTGGTTCATATGAGAATTTTGATGCGCCAAAGTCGGCAGAATGGGGACCACAAGGCGGCGGTTTTGCCAATGAGTCAGATATAACGTCAGAAGAACTTACTCAGGTTCAACAAATCGCTCAGTCTGTTTATGGTCTTGAAAGCATTGGCGGTTATACCACCTCACCACAAGAAAAAGATGAAAAGATCTTAGCTAAAATAGATTGGAACATTAATGACCAACATCGTGCCAGTTTTACTTACCAATCGACCATAGGTAATTTAACTAACAACATGTCATCGAGTGATTCGTCATTAAAATTATCAAGTACTTGGTATGACAAAGAAGAAACCTTAGAGACTTACGCAGCAAATTTATACAGCGATTGGACTGACGATTTTAGTACAGAAATCAAAATTGCTTACAAAGATACGACCACTAAATCGAAAACAATTGATGATTTAGGCATTGGTATGGTGACAGTGCAAACCTACGAAGATTCAGGTGACAACATAATTTTTGGCACCGATAGATCTCGCCAAGCAAATGAATTAAATAATCAAAATCTTGAGCTACGTTTTGTAGGTGACTACTATTTAGGTGACCATGATATTGGCTTTGGTGTGCAATATAATAGCGTTGAAGTATTTAACTTGTTTGCTCAAGATGTACTAGGTACTTGGGAGTTTGATTCTATTGACGACTTTGAAAATGGCGCGGTAGGTGATTTTAATTATCAAAATGCCATTTCTGCTAATGTGAATGATTTAAGTGCTAGTTATAACATGGACACTTTAGCGTTGTTTGTTGAAGATTCATGGGATATTACTGAAGATTTAGAGCTTACGTTCGGCATGCGTTATGAAACAATTAGTATGTCTGACGCACCTACGTTAAATGATAATTTTGTTAGTCGATATGGATTTTCTAACAACGAAACCTTAGATGGCCAAGATATTTGGTTACCGCGTGTGGGACTTAAATATTTATTAAGCGATGATGTGACCTTATACGGTGGTGTGGGTCGATACAGTGGTGGTTCTCCGTCAGTATGGATTTCAAATAGTTTTTCAAATGATGGCAATAGCTTATTAAGTTATAACGAAGGTTGGAATGACACTTGGGGAACGCCTGATTTTGCTAATGTTCCAACTGAGGCTCAAACGGGTTTAGTGGGTGGTGATGGTAACGTCAATGCTATTGATCCTAACTTTGAATTACCTTCTGATTGGCGTGCAAGTATTGGTTTTGACAGTACGTGGGATTTAGGTGCCTTAGGTGATGATTGGTTTGTAGGCGGTGAATTTTTATATATCCAAAAAGAAAATGACTTAGCGTGGGTTGACTTAGCCCGTCGCGAAGTCAATGTTGATGGTACTGGGCGTGTTGTGTATGAAACATGGGACCCATTAGCTAATAATGGTGCTGGCGGTAATACTGAACGTTATGACCTAATGTTAACCAATGCTGAAGATGATGGTTCAAGTAAAACATTGAGCTTCTCTATTGCTAAAGAGTGGGATATGGGCCTTAGCATGCGTGCTGGTTATGCTTATAACTCAGTTAAAGAAGGCAACCAAGGTTCATCTTCTACAGCAACATCTAACTACCAATATACTCCAGTGCAATACGATCGTAATGGCACAACCATGGGAACTGGGTATTATGAAACACCACATCGTTTCACGTTCAGCTTAGGTTATGACGTGGAATTTGTAGCAGGTTACAACTCAAGCTTTAATTTATTCTATGAGGCGAGAGAAGGTAGTCCAGTAACATGGGCACTAGGTTCATATCGTGATGGTAATTTAGGTGACCAAAGCTATTTTTCTAGTTCATCATATTACTTACCTTATATTCCAACAGGGGCTGATGATGCCAATGTCGAGTATGCTGGTGGATTGACTTATGAGGAATTTAAAGCGGCCATTGATGAAATTGGTTTAAGTGAATATGCAGGAAGTATTGCTCCCAAAGGTACTGACAACCAACCATGGATCCACCAGTTGGACTTCCGTTTTACTCAAGAATTACCAGGGTTTACTGATGAGCATAAAGGTATTTTATACTTTGATATCAAAAATGTGCTTAACCTAGTGAATGATGATTGGGGCGTGGTTGAATACCAAAGCTACAATACGGCTAAATTGGTTGATCATGACTATAATGCTGATACTGGTGTTTATACATATTCAGTACCCTATGGTCAAGATGGTATCGAAACCAGTAATCACAACACTTATGATATCAATCAGTCTGCTTGGCAACTTAAAGTAGGTGTGAAGTACAAGTTTTAATATTGGTTAATTAATCACTGTTGAATGGTGTACGAACAAAAATACCGAGCAAATGCTCGGTATTTTTATGTTGCTATAATGTGTAAATGAAGCTTTTTATAAATAAATATCTTTATAAAAACTATTTATGAACTACTTGATATTACTAGCAATATTTTCAGGAACATGTTTAGCGTGCTTGGCTGCACGTTTCTCTTTTAAAGACATTGCCGGTTTCTTCTTCGCTTCTTTTGAATTATTACGTTCTTTGCTCATTTGTATGACTCCTAGTATGCATAATGCGTAACTAACTTAATGAAATTCTTGTTATCAGTACCAAATGTGCTTATTAATCACTCACCTGATACTCACTTAGAATTTGAACAATTTATTGAACCAAACTTATCATTGATATTGCGAATACTGGGGTGAAATAACCTATCCAGAAGATGAACATTGATCACCCGACACATTTGATAATAGCACCTAGTTAGTTAAAAATATCTATATATCCTATAGATTATTTTATGCTTAAAAACGTTTTTTTAATTATGAGATTTGCGAGTTACAAAATCTGGAACCTCAAGCACTCCTTCATTCCAACGATCAAACAATGCAGCATATAAAAACTCTACAAAAACGCGGTATTTTCTAGGTAAATATACTCGTTGAGGAAAACTCAATGTTACTTTAGTTTGCATCATTGGGAAGTCTTCCAAAATTGGCACTAGTTGTTGATTAGCTATGGCTTCTTGTGCAATAAAAACGGGTACGGCCGTAATGCCTAATCCTTCACTAGCGGCTTCTCTGGCAAAAGTGACATTATTGACTTTAAGCTGTGCGGGCGGATCAAGGTCAAGCCAATGAGTTCCATCAAAAATACGCCAACCGCCATCAATATGGGCGGATTGTAATTTTATTGCTGTGTGGTGTATTAAATCTTGTGGAACCAATGGCGTGCCATGTTTCTGTAGGTAATTCGGGCTTGCCATCAATACTCGACTGGCCGTAACAAGTGAATAACTTTGCAACCTTGAGTCTTGTTGCTCAGTAATTTGAAACAGAAAATCGACCCCTTCTTCAATTACATCTACCTTTCGATTTGTCAGTTCAGCATCAATGGTAATGTTGGGGTAAGCCGCCAGAAACCGAGCAAAAATACGACCTAAAAATAATTGGCCTAACTCGATAGGACAAATCACTTTTAAATTGCCTTTAATGTCTTGTTGGCTAGCACTGAGAAGATCTTGAGCATTTTGTAAATCTTGCAAAATTTTATTGATGCGATGGTAATAACTCGACCCAGCTTCAGTGAGCTTTAACGCCCTTGTCGTTCTAAACAACAACTGTACACCTGCATCGGCTTCTAAGTCTGCCACCTTACGGCTTACCGTCGCTTTGGTTATCCCAAGTGCTTTAGCTGCACCAGTAAAGCTGCCTTGCTCTACAACTTGCGAGAATATTTGAACACGATTGAGATCCATATTGTTACACCTGTGGAACAGTAGGTTGAATTTTTACTATCTAATAAAATAGAGGAAACAGTAGTAAACTAGAGCAGAATAAATTAGGAGTCAAACATGTCTATCAATAAGCGGTTAGTGTTAGTACCAAGTATTATTTTAGCGTTAGTTGTTGCAGGCGTTTATTGGTGGTCACAAGTTCGTTATATCGAGTCAACGGATAACGCCTATGTCGAGACAGACATTTCTAACATTAGTGTCAAAGTACCAGGCTATATTGTGCAGTCTACTGTGGTTGATAATCAGCATGTCAATGCAGGTGAATTATTAGCACAGCTGGAAGACAGCCAGTTTGTCACCAAGCTAGCACAAAGCCAAGCGGTGCTAGCCAGCTCGAAAGCTAACTTACAAACTCTGGCAGCTAAAGTTGATTTGCAACAAGCATTAATTAACCAAGCTAAGGCAGCTGTTGTGGCATCTCAGTCTGAACAATTAATTGCCAAACAGCAACTTGCTCGTTCACAAAAACTAAAAGCCAGTAATTACAGCTCGCAAAATGATGTTGATCAACTGCAAGCCAACTTTGACTCGGCTTCTGCTCATGTAGACGAAGCGCAAGCTGCACTTGTGGCGAAGCAGCGTGAATTGTCGGTATTTAATGCCCAGTTGTTGGAAGTTCATGCTGATGTTGATCAAGCCCAAGCCAGTGTAGAGCTGGCTAATATTCAGTTAGCTGATACACGTATTACGGCACCATTTTCCGGCATTATTGGTAAACGTGGTGCCTTAGTGGGCCAATATGTACAGCCAGGACAAGCCCTGTTCAGTTTAGTACCAGACTCACAAGTGTGGATAACGGCTAACTTTAAAGAAACTCAAATAGAGCATATGCAACCTGGTCAACATGTGAAAGTCAGTTTAGATGCTTATCCTGATGATGTTTTTAATGGTTTTATTGACAGTTTAGCACCTGCGTCAGGTTCTAAATTTAGTTTGTTACCCACTGAGAATGCTACCGGTAATTTCACTAAAATTGTTCAGCGTATTCCGGTCCGTATTCGTCTTGAGCGCGATCAACCATTATCAACTGTTGGGCGTATTTTGCCTGGATTAAGTGCCGTGGTTAAAGTTGATACTGAATCTGCGACCCAATCACACGTACTAGCTAAGTCATCAGTTGGCCTGCAAGCACCTGTGACAGCAGGACACTAAATATGAGCCAGTCAGCTGCAGAGGTAAATACTTCTGAAGTTCATCCTAATAATACCTTAGATAACAAACCGACAGGTTATCAGCGGGGAAGTTTTCGATCTTGGGTAGCGGTTATTGGTGGATTAATTGGTGCGTTTATGGCTATTTTGGATATTCAAATCACCAACGCGTCGATGAAAGAGATTCAGGGCAGCTTGGGGGCGACGCTAGAAGAAAGTAGTTGGATTGCCACGGCTTATTTAGTGGCTGAAATGATCGCTATCCCGCTCTCAGGTTGGTTGAGTACAGGATTATCTACTCGTCGTTATTTACTGTGGACCACAGCAGCTTTTATTGTCGCATCGGTATTATGTTCAATGTCCTGGAACCTTGAATCGATGATCGCTTTTCGGGCTTTGCAAGGGTTCTTTGGCGGGGCATTAATTCCATTGGCATTTAGACTGATCCTTGAGTTTTTACCTGACAATAAGCGCGCCATGGGGATGGCGTTGTTTGGGGTGACGGCCACATTTGCACCGTCTATTGGCCCAACATTAGGAGGCTGGCTTACCGAACAATTTAGCTGGCATTATTTATTCTACATCAATGTTCCGCCAGGTTTATTAGTGATGGCGATGTTGGCTTATGGTTTAGAGCGCCAATCGATTATTTGGGATAAGTTAAGAGATGCCGATTACTCTGGCATTGTCACCATGGCATTGGGCATGGGCTGTTTAGAAGTCGTGTTAGAAGAGGGCAATCGTAAGGATTGGTTTGGGTCTGATCTTATTCGCAATCTCGCCATAATTGCCGCGATTAATATCAGTTTATTTATTTGGATCCAGTTACGTAAAGCGCAGCCATTAGTGAATATCCGTTTGCTTGCTCAGCGCGACTTTGCGTTGTCCACAGTGGCTTACTTTTTATTGGGTATGGCTCTATTTGGTGCTATTTACATGATCCCACTGTACTTATCCCAAATTCATGATTATACCCCGTTAGAAATTGGTAAGGTGATTATGTGGATGGGATTTCCACAATTATTGGTATTGCCCTTTGTGCCAAAGTTAATGCAAAAATTTGATCCGCGCTATCTTGCAGCGCTTGGTTTTGCGTTATTTGCGACGAGCTATTATATGAATAGCCATATGACTATTGATTACGCGGGTGATCAAATGATTGCGTCGCAAATTGTGCGTGCTTTAGGACAACCGTTTATTTTGGTTCCTATTGGTATTTTAGCAACTATGCACCTTAAACCGCACGAAAATGCCTCTGCTTCGACGGTATTAAATGTCATGCGTAACTTAGGAGGGGCGTTTGGTATTGCTATGGTGGCAACCCTTACAGACAACTTGGCTCGGGGACATTTGGCACATATTAAAGAAACGTTGCCCGCCGTTAGCGCACAAGCCTATAACTATATAGAGCATACCAGTTCCCTATTGCAAATTGCGGGTTCTGATGCAGTCAGTGCTAATTCTCAAGCTTATGCCTTGCTTGCTAAAAATATGTCACAGCAAGCGTATATTCAAGCCTACAATGATGTATTTTTTATCATGGCGTGTTTTCTTTTTACTGCTGTCATCGCGGTTTTATTTATCCGAAAATCACCTGAAAAAAGCCCATCTGATGAACTAAATGAAGTGGATTAATCATGTTAATATGCCCTAAGTCTGGGAGATATAAATAAGGTTTTTGATGATATTACAATGGTTAGACGTTGGTTTTTCTGAATTGACGCTTGAACAGCTTTACGGGTTATTACAATTACGAGTCGAGGTTTTTGTGGTGGAGCAGAATTGTCCGTATCCTGAATTAGATGGCAAAGATAAGCACCTGCAAACAAGGCACATATTGGGGGTGAATGAACTAGGCAGTATAGAGGCTTATAGCCGCGTGTTAGCACCCGATATGAGTTACCCTCAAGCGAGTATTGGCCGTGTTGCTGTTGCTAAATCTGCGCGAGGTCAGGGGGTTGCAAATCAATTAATGCAACGAGCAATAGCTATTGCTAAACATCGCTGGCCTGAAGACCATATCCAAATTGGGGCGCAAGATTATTTGCGCCAGTTTTATCAACAACTTGGTTTTGTTGTCAATTCAGATGTATACCTTGAAGACGGTATTGAGCATCTTGATATGTTATTAATTTATAATAACTAATGTGCATCGGTAAGACCTAATTCAGCGGAGATCTTATACTCTGAGTCGATTACTTATTGATATGTATTGAGGTTGACCATTTAAGGAAAAATAATGTCAGATTACACCATTAACACCCAACAGATTGTTTGTGTGGCCCAATTTGTGGCAAAGGCGGGCAAGCGTGATGCCTTAGTGGCAGCATTGGCGAGTTTGCTCCCCGACACCCATCGCGAACCTGGCTGCATTCGTTATGAATTAAATGTCAGTATTGAAGATGATAATAAAGTTGCCTTTGTAGAAAAGTTTGTTGATAGGGCTGCTTTTGATCAACATTGTGCCAAAGATGCCATTGAACACTATTTTCATAATGTGATGCCTGAGTTAGTTGAATCACATCATGTTGAAGTGTTTAATCAAGTCATTGCTTAAGCAGTATTGAGCCAACATATTCAAATTGATGATAGTAATAACAATAACAAAAAAATGATAAATACAAAAATGCCAGTCTATAAAGACTGGCATTTTTTATTCATTTAAGGTGTTAAGCTGAAGCTTATACCTAAATGATTAGAAGTCGTAACGTACGCCAACAGTGAAGATGTTGTCATCTTCTAAATCAATTTTTGCTAACTCAACTTTATGGTCGCCTTCATACATAGCATAGTGGCCATAAACTAATGTTGACTTAGATACACGGTAATCAGCACCTACAGTAATTTGGGTAACATTAATGTCAGTACCAATAGTGTCTACGCTATTTGTGAAGTATTTACCAAAACCTGCATCATCTTGACCATATTCAGCTTTTAAATTTACGCCATTTAGGTTGTAAGATACGTTAACGAAGAAAGAATCACCTTCTTGGTCAGTTGTTTGGCTTTCAGTATTTTGGAATAAACCACCTACTTTAAAGTCACCAAATTTAGCTTGTGCAACACCACGGTAAGAATCTGTTCCATTAATGGTGTTGTAGCCAGCAGCTAAGTAGTAGTTGTGTGCTTTGAATTTTTTATCACCAATAGTTGCACTTAATGCATATTGGTCTTCATCAGAACCTTCGTAGTTGTCATCCATTAAATAAGTCGCATTTAATGTCACTAAACCACCAATCATAGGAGAGTAGTACCAAACACCATCAGCAACACGGTCTTGGTCATCAACTAAACGGTCCATATCGGCATTTGAGTTACCAAATAAATCAACGCCACCTTCGGTTTGTTTAAATACAGTGTCATTACGACCCACTAACACTGTACCAATATCAGATTTCAAACCTAAGAATGTGTTACGTGCTTTAAATACCACATCATCGCCACTCTTATCTTTAGTTTGAGTAGTGTTTTCAACTTGGAATTCCATTTGGTATAAAAGCTCAATACCGTTGCTGATTTTTTCACTACCTTTCACACCTAAGTTAGAAAAGTTGTTTTCTAATACAGTACCGTCTTTACCGTTTTGAGTCGTAGTGCCTTCATCAGAGTTAGTTACTGATAAATCTAAACGACCATAGAAACTTGGGCCTTCAGCAAGTGTAGCGAAAGAAACTAATGTAAGTACAGATGCTACCGATGCAGAGATTAATGTCTTTTTCATCTTTCATGCTCCCTAGAACGTTATGTTCTATATTCCATTTTTCATGGTTTTAGTTAGTGAAGTTGATTGCAGATTAAATTCTGCAACAATCTGGTGCAGATTTTCACAGATTTGGCACCTTCAAAGTGTGGCCTAGATCAAATAAATTGGCCCTACTTAGAAATTTGTATTTAAATCTGTGATAACAGCGACCATTTGTATAATTAAGAGACAATGTGGGTTGCATATACCTCTTTAGGGGGGTTCCTATTTTGCTTTAAATAAGCTTCCTATCTCTAAGTGAGTTATATCGCACTATTTTAGCGCATGTTAATTTAACTTTTGTGAATTTTTTATGATTAATTACATATCTTTAGTCTAATTAAGCCGTAAATTGTACATATTTGGAACGTTTTTTGATAAATGAATTTTGCTTGAGATTATTGTGACAATAAATGTTTTATTATCAATATTAATATCAATATCAATCTAATCAAAAACTGTGATGATTTGGTGCAGCTCATTGAGTTAAAACTAACAATAACAAGATTCATATAAAACCTGTTGTGACAAGCATTTAGCTTTGGTGATAAATCGTATAAAATTGGCCGCGAAAATAGTTGTTAATCTAGGGCGTAACCAAATGTTGTCAGAATCTTATACTCATCGTTTTGCTGGTATCGGCCGTTTATATGGTCAAGCTGCATTGACGACATTTTCTAAAGCTCATGTTGTTGTTGTTGGTATTGGTGGTGTCGGTACTTGGGCTGCTGAAGCGTTAGCGCGAAGTGGTATTGGTCAAATCACCCTCATTGATTTAGATGATATCTGTGTCACTAATACCAATCGTCAAATCCATGCATTAACCTCAACCATTGGTCAGTCGAAGGTTGAAGTTATGGCAAATCGTATTCGTGACATAAATCCAGAATGCATAGTTAATGAAATTGAAGACTTTATTACCTTAGATAATCTTGCTGAGTATTTTAAGCCAGTCTCACAAGACGGCAACATCGATTATGTGATTGACTGTATTGATGCCGTAAAGCCTAAAGCGGGATTAATCGCTTGGTGTAAACGCAATAAAATCCCATTAGTGACAATTGGTGGTGCTGGTGGGCAAACTGATCCAACCTTAATTCAAGTTACTGACTTAGCGAAAACGGTCCAAGATCCTTTATTGGCTAAAGTGCGCAATATACTTCGTCGTGATTATCATTTTACCAAAAACCTCCAACGTCGCTTTGCTGTAGATGCGGTGTTTTCGAGTCAACATCTAGTATATCCACAAGCAGACGGCAGTGTATGCAACACCAAAGCTACGGCAGAAGGTAGCATGCGGATGGACTGTGCTTCTGGTTTTGGTGCAATAACAATGGTTACAGGCACATTTGCTTTTGTTGCGGTCAGTCGTGTGCTGACCAAATTAGCCGCTAAGTCGGCTTAAATACCCTTAGTACAGATGTTAAATATATGACTTTATTTCCAACGGAATACTTTTACGTGCAGGCGTAGTCAGATAAACCCGATAAAGAGGAATGAACATCAATAAAGTTGGATGTATCTATTATTTTTCTGGCATATATATTGCTTTATCGTAGTAGGTTCAAAAATCTGACACTGCGGGTAAGTTATAATGAAAATGAAAATTAGATCTATCAAGTTATTGAATAGAAAACACTTGTTTGTAAGTGTAATGTCGTGGATTGTAGTAACATGTACAAGTTTGCTCTTTGTGCCCAAACATTTATTGGCGGTTTTATCGTTAGACCAACTTGTTAATCAATACAGTCAGTTTATTGGCTTAGGGTTAATTATTGGTGTGGCATATTTTTTAAGCCAAATTATCGCCTTTGTTGTCGATGAATCCATCATTTATTTACGTCAAAAACGTACCGTAGAAACCATTGAAGCCAAAGTGAAGTTGCTTGATCCTGCTGAAAGAGCCTTGCTACGAGAATTCTTTTTGCAAGGGCAAACAATACTAACGCTGCCACAAAACGAATTAGCGGTTAAGAATTTAGTCCAGACAAGCATCCTAGAAATGCTAGGTAATGAGCGTCACTATGCTATACAAGGACCAACAGCGGAATACAAAATCTCCATGCAAGCACGTAATTATTTAAATCGTGATGTATTACGTTTACCAGCAGGTGAGCCGAGTGCAGAAGAAATGAGTTATCTGATAAAGACGCGACCACATTTTATTAATGGATTGGTTCAATCGCGTAAGCATGCAATATAGCGGTGTATAAGGTGCGATTAGTCACCCTTAGCAGTATTTTTAGCTGTATTTTGAATTTAAGTTGATGTGAATAAAAAATTGGGGGCAAATAAAGTAGCCCCCCAAATCTGGCTATAAAAACACCGTAGTGTTTAGTCGCCTTTGTATATTTCGCAAGGAAGTTTTCATATTAACTATGAATAATAAGCAGTAAAATAACTTGGCCTAATAAGAGACTCACTTAGTAGGTGCAGATTTCACAATAAACATCCACGATAAGTAAGACATAATACCTATCGTGCTGAAAATAACGATCATGGACAGTAAACCGATTGGATTTCCAAACATTAAATCTAACCAAAATGCCATGATGTATATCCTCTGTTATTGTAAAACCGAGGTCATAGTAAATGGGTATTTAGGGGGCAATACTGATCTCGATCAATTTTCGGCCTTGGTAATGTTATCTTTCTGTAAAATTGTCTATTAGCTCACAAAAAGTCTTTACCCTACTTTAATTCGTTCCTATGAATAACTTTTGAGCAATTGAGTGTTTTTTAAAGAAAAGAATAGGTAAAGGGCTTGCGATTATTACATGCAAAGGTATAATCGCCACCACTTAATTGTGACAATGTAAATTAAGTAATTGTACTATACGTTTGCAAAGATATTTGGCTAAATCAGATTACTTTGCAAAGTTAAATATAGCTTAATAAGTCTTTGCCGGTGTGGTGAAATTGGTATACACGACGGATTCAAAATCCGTTGACGAAAGTCGTGTCGGTTCAAGTCCGACCACCGGTACCATTATTTGAAAGCCCTGTTCTTAATTGAACGGGGTTTTTTTATGTCTCTAATTTATTGATTCTGTGTCTACTAGCTTTATCAATACGATCTCAACCTATCATTATAGGCCGCCATAAGATTAATCAATTAACAGAAAATGGCTGACCTCAAACTACAACGAGTTAAAATCTTTGTCTACTGCGCGTTGTGTTCTAGCTACGATGCAAACGGGTAATAGTTTCAAGTAAGCCGATCTTATATCAATTCCATTAATTAGGTGTTCAATCAGAGTTACTCAGGTATTTCAGTTTGCGGCACATTGTTGCAAGAATGGTAGTTCCCTTGTAAAACAATGCGACAACGAAATGGTAAGCCTGAGTCGCTCCCGAAGGGCGGGTTTCTGCAGTATTCTAGGATGCTTAATATTATTTTGACGTACGACTGCATGGTCTATTTTTTCCATAAAAAGTAAGACATTCTCATCATCTATGGCAGTCAGATGCAGGAGATAAAGCAACGCAGGAGCTGTGTCGAGAACAACTATGCCTACAATCTTATATTTGCCTAGAAAGCGCAGAACTCCCGCTGAATGACCAGTTAATTATTGGCATTGGTATCACATACTATATTGGCAATTTATGTGTGAAGTGATTTTAGGCAACACAATTTATAAAACCTACATTGGTAAACACACCTTTAAAATAAAAGTTCATAATAATTGCTTAGGGGATCATTGCAGTTTCAGCATGTGCAGAGTGGCGACTCTGTCAGCGGTTGTCATTCAAAATATGATTTGTTTGATGTGTAGACTAGATTCATATTATGTAAACAAAGTTTAATGTAATTATTAATATTATATGTTTTAAATAAATTTATATTTATCAACCCATTAATATTATTTTGGGGTGGTGTAATGTATTACATACCGTTTTCACGCTTATACAGTATTGCGATTGTATAAGTGAGGAATTAGGTTTATCTGTATTAGTCATGTTTTGACGCTTATAAGAAGGAGTTTCCATGCAAACGCAATTTAATGTGCAAATTGGTTCTTTTCGTAAAATCAATAAGATCCCTAATGCTTGGTCAAATGAAGATTACCTTCAATTGATGGCAATTATGGGCTTAGATGATGGTTTAGAAGGCATGGATGCTGCTGAGCTTAGAGAGATGTGCATGATGTCCCTTAATGATTTAGAGGTAAATGAAGCTGCTAAAATCGTTTTGACTCATTTATTTACAGAATTAACAGAGGGTAAAATTGATCAAGTAAGTAACGATATGGTTGGAGATAGGTTATGGGAAGAATATTCTGATTGCCTACTTCATGAAGGTTTTTTTAGCGCTTATGCATTATTGAGAGAAGCATTTAATGGTGTTTTTGCCGAGCCTACTGGGATTGAATTTACGGTTAATGTAACTGCAACAGATGGAGATGATTTAACTATTTTTGACGAGTCATTGCATGCATCGATGGTGCGTCTTTTGGCCTCAGGGTTATCTCCAGATTCATTATTACATCGATTGTATGAAGATCAACTTACAGGTACCCAATTTCCTGAAGCCACAGGGATTTTGTGGCAATTAGAATCAGTATCAAGTGAAGGCTTATCTCGTCAGTTTAAGATGATCAGCTCAGATTTTTGGTTCGGAAAGTTAGCCGATGTAGAGCAATTTGAAGCCTCTGCTCATGCTGATGAGTCAGATGAAAATGAATAATTAAGCTCATCACGTTTCATTTATTTAGCCAAAAAGTGCTGATAATAACTAGTAGCAATCACTTAAAGCGAATGGCATTTTTGTTGTGAGCAAATGATGCCTGTAAAGTCTTGTAGAGTTTGGGAGGATTTTTATGACTTGTAAAATCCAATCACCACCTTCTTTTATTGTATAAACAAGTGTTTGTGTTTGAATGCGAAGCGCGTTAAATGTCAGTCACTCCTATTTTAAATCTAAAGATGTGAGTCGTTTTTGAGAGAGCTTTGGCTCACTCTTTTATTTCGTCGATGACTATGGAAGATGTTCCTATTCTAATTCGTTGCTCATTAGCCTAATTCACCAGTGCATCAAGTCGACATAGTTTGAAAACCCCCTAAAAACTCTGCTAACTTTGAATATTATTGCTAAAAAGGCGATGTTAGCAGGGTCACTTCAGGTTAAATGTTTCGAGTTCATTACTCTCTGGCCAGCTTTAGCCCTTGAAATGACCAGAGCTAAGTACCAGAAAGCTAATGTTAATGACATTATGTTATTGATTTATATTAGGATAACAATCAATAATGTTATCTGAAGTGTTGAAGTGTTGAAGTGTTGAAGCGTTAGGGGTCACAAAAAAATTATTATTGATCGTAACTCGGCGAATATTTAAGTTATTTATATGTAGTTGTTTAAACTGTTACGTATGGAAAATGATAAAGTTCGAGTCGTTCCTGCATATTAGTTGGCACTTCAAATTTATAGGTATAAATAATGAACTTAGTTAGCTCTGATGATGTTATGTAGTATATAATCTGATGATGTTATGTAGTATATAAATTAATTGAAACTAAGTTTGGTTAACACTTTGGTGTTGACGCTATAATTTAGCCTTAATTACATATTAATAATCTTTTATTAAATTTAATAGGTATTTATTCCTCACTAATATTTTACATATCAACATGAATATTTTAAAAATATAATTACGCTGACGGGGATATTTTTAACATTATTCGTTATAATAAAAACGATTCACGTAGTTAATTATAGAGTGATTTGGTGAATGTTGAACATATCGCTGACTAGAACAGGTATCGAGTCCTGGATAACATGAGGCTCTATAATGTCCAACTTTCGAACTGAATTAGGGGAGGGTGGAATTGTGTCTTTGTTAAATCCACTATCACTTGGTAAACAAACCTTGTTTGGTTGAAAATTTGGTAGTGTAATACTATGATTTATATAAAATTAATTTATTTACTTTTAAAGGAGTAACATGAAAAAAATTATTATGTTAAGTTTTTTTATGACACTAAACGGATGCAGTGCTGATGAGACTGTAAAGTCAGCTGATAATGATAAAGCTTTAGTCAAACCTGTATTGGCAACCTTAGCTGTTGATGATACTAATAAATCTCACGGGATGAACAATGATAGTGATGATTTTATTAAAACTAAACCTGAAAAAAATATGAATAGTATTAATTCATCTAAATATACAATCCAATTAAATAATCATAAGTTCATAACAAAATATTTAGTCTTAAAAGTTAATCAGTCTATTTATAATGTGGATATTAATAGTTTTGCTGTGGTAAAAGGTTCAATTGTTATTGTTTCATCAACTAACCCCAAGGGTTTAGTGCAAGATTTTGATATTAATAAAATTGCTAAAGACACTTATAAATTAACGATAAAATCTTCTGACCAAGATCTTTATTACTGGTATAAAAAATTATCTGGTGATTCTCAGTATAGTGTCGTTGAATTAGAACTTGATTACAGCCCTAAGAATAGTCTCCAAACATATTAATTTTTCGTTTGAAACTGTATAGAAAGAAAAAGCCACAGTATTAATTACTGTGGCTTTTTAATTTAAAATTTACTAATTATTACTTACGGCGACGAAGTGCTGCTATTGGTAATAATAGTAATCCTAACCAACCCATTGAACCACCAGAACCAGGTTTTGGTTGTGCTACTTCTGCTGGTGTGCCATTCACTAGCACTGACATAGGTGTAACCACATCATCTACACCATCATTCACTGTTAACGAGAACTCTAATGTTTCAGAAGACGTGCTAATGGTTGGAGCTGTGAAGCTTACCGTTGCACTCTCTGCACCTGCTAACGTTACTGCTGTTCCAGATGTTTGAGACCACATATAGGTTAGCGTGTCGGTTGCATTTGCATCAACGGCAGTTGCAGAGAAACTAACCGTGTCACCTTGTTCAACTTCGGTTGCATTAGCTTCAATAGATACGCTTGGTAGTCTGTTGTCACATGCAAAAGTATCACCAGCTACTTGTTCGTGAAATACAGGAGTAGCAATGTTTGATAGTTTAATATTATCTACAATCCACCCAAACTCGTTACTATTAGTATCAGTTACCATGCGGAATCTAAAGCGTACTTCATTACCATTAAGTGCAGTGCCAAAGTTTACCGCTTCCATCCCACCAGGCCATGGACTAAAGCCTGTAAATGCTTCACGACCAGGAAGTAAATTTTCTAGTTCGCCAGAGTAACCATCACCTTCGAAGGTTCCCCCCATCTCTGTAACATCGGCCCAATCGCCACCGTTAACGCTGATTTCGACAACTCCACCATCCCAATTTTCTTCGATTTCGAAATATTGGAACCAGCTTACGACAAAATCACCCGCATAACCGACAGTGACAGCTTTTGTTTCGTAAGCAACATCAGATTCAAATCCATTGTTGTTAATACGAAGATATTGACTGCCTACATCAAAATAATCGATATATTGTGATTCTAAATTACCTGTGTTTATAGCTAAATCACCACCTGAGTAGATAGTTTCCACAAAGTCTTTAGCACCAGACTGATCTTCCATATCGCTGGTTGAACTATTACCGACTGGGGCTTTGGTATTAAAGTCCATATTAACAACTGTTGAGAACGAATATTCACTTGCTTGGACGTCTTCGGCTAAATCAGGGAATGAAATTTTAAATTCTAGAGTATCTGCTATAGCAGCTTCATTTAGTGTGAACTCAATAGGAGAGCTGGTTGCTTCTGCATATAAGCTGACAGCTTCAAATGTAATCTTCCCGTCATTTGCCAATGTCACATCTTGTCCGCTGGTGACCTCGACTAAAGCTTCAATTGATTCAAATGCTTCGCTGCCTTTGTTCATCACGGTAAAACTAACAGTACCTGTTTCACCTTTATCGATGATACCATCACGAGAACAATACCCAACGGTCATACCTTCGTAATCAGTATCAAGTACACTCTTAGTTACAGCAAATGTTGCCAGTGTAGTTTCATATGATTCAACAACACCTTCATGTTTGGTGCTAGAACGTTCTGGTGACACTGCACCAAGTCCCATACCTCGACGAGCGAATGCGTTTAAGATAATTTGATAATCTTCAACATCATTAGCATATGCTGCCGCAAGAAGTGCATCTCTAGCTTCTGTATAAGTTGGTGCATTAGGTGTTAATTTATAGCCAGCAACTAAATAATCCATCATTAGGCTACGCGCTTCTTCAAACGTGTGGCGCTCATCATTAATTAAGCCAACATAGCTATCCCAAAGCATTGCGGCCCAAGGCTCACCTGCATCATGCACCTCTGCAGCACCATATTGATCTTCACTAGTGCCATTACCTAGCTCTACATTGGCAAATGTTAAAGGGTTAATTTCCATATCAGTACTATATGGATAGTTACGAATGCCTTCATAGAATGACGCTACGTAGGTAATTGCTGCATAGGGTTTTTGGAACATCTCATTACCAGCAATCATTGCGTCATCTGCTTCAGATATTAACAATAATGCGTGGAAATCTCCCCAACCTTCGCCCATTGATCGGCCTTGTTGGTTGCTAAGACCTGAACCATTGCCGATTAAACGGTTACTAATATAATGTCCCCATTCATGAGCAACAATGGCGTTATCCCAAGAGCTTGCTTTGTATGGCTTGTTGTTAAACATAGAGATAGATACTGCTACATCTGCGTCTAATTGAGCATAAATCTTGTCACCGTCATCTTTTGATAATCCCATACTTGGGATTTTCACATCCTCATCAGTACCCCCCATAGGAGCAGGCTCAGTTGTACCTGAGTTATTAGCTACCAGTACAGCAATTGCACCCGCATCTTGTGCTGCAAGAGCTTTGTCTGTAAATGCACACACTCCGCGGTCAATAATAACAATCTTGCCCGCTAAGTCAGCAGGATTTGTTGCAGCAGTACAACCATCATTTAATGGTGCTGTATCATCTATTAAGCGAACAACATCACCAGCAACATCAAACTGACCTTGCCCAAAGCTTGCACGTTGTGTTGAGTCTAATAAACCGATACTCGCATCAGATGTAATAGTTACACCATAGTCTTCGCCGTTGACAGCATCTTTACTATCCCACAAATACATTTGCATACGAGGAGAACTACCATCTGCAGGAGTGCTCATGTTGGCATTGTTAAAGCCTGAGTTATCTTGAACTTCTGCTTTTATTGCATCACCTTCTTCCCCACCGCGATCGTAGTTAAGCGCTTGTGCATTACCTGATGCTTCATCAAATCCGTGATCGTAAAATACATCATGTAAGTAGTTGTTGATGTAAAACAAGTTTACAATTGCTGCTTTGCGATTATTGACAGAGCTTTCAAGTTCGTTAGTGTTGTACTTGTAATCAAAAGTCATTGCGGCAGTGGTTTCAGCTGTGTAGTCGCCATTCGTAAATCCATCCGGTGCGATAGCATCCACATAAGCAAAGACGTTATTTCCCGATGTTGTCATCGCATCTTCAGCGAGCCATGGATCTTCTGTACTGATAGGACCAGAGCTGATTGTAACCATTGGTGCATCTAGATAAGTAGTTGTATCAACTTGATCTTTACTTGTTGCCGGAACAACATTACCTAAAGGACCATCCCAAGGGACACCAGTCTCATCGGCATAAACTCGATAATTAAAGGCAGAGTCTTGCGCGGTTAAATTGTTTTTAAATAGTACTTCGTTTGTTTCGCTGTTAATGACGAAGCTGTAATATTCAGAATCAACCGTTTCAGCATCAGCTACTTCAAGTTCAACATAATATGATGGAACTAATTTACCTTTATGCTCAAAGAAGACTTTTTTAGTTCGCGGCGTTCCTTTGACGAATTTTTTGTCATCAGTATTTGTAACGGTAAAGCTGGTGTATTTAAAATTGGTGTCATTTTCTAATACTGAAAGGTCGTTACCACCCATCGCAGAAAATGCCGACTTTACGGCACTAGATGCAGATCCAAAATTTTCACTGATAAGTTGATTACTATTGGCCGAAGCGAATCGACCTGAAGAGGCTACTAAATTGTAATCTCTATCCATTAAAATATTCATGGATTGGTTAAATACTTCAACACCTTGATATTCTTGTTGATATTTCGCAATGAATGTACCAGAACGGTTTTCGTGTACGCTAGCGAGTACAGGCTTTAGATTAGTATTTTTGTTAGTAGAAATGCCGGCAACTTGATTTAAATAAAAGTCAGCAGCAAAACTGAGTTTGTATTTAGCTTCTAAAGGTCCTACATCTGGTGTAATTCGATCATGCTTAGCCCATTGAAACGTAGTTTTACCCGTAACGCTATCTTGTTGGTCTTGTAGACCGCTGATAGAGCTCATTTGATTAACTTGGTTTTTTGCACTTGTTGGTTGAATAGAAACCTGATTGATAGTGTTATTGTTTTGGGCATATGCATTGCTAGTTAGTAATGCAGCCGAAATGGCTAGAGCTATTTTTGTCTTCACAACTTCTTCCTTGTTTTTAAAAACCACCCAATAATGTAGGGGCATCGCTTATGCGATGAATGTTGAGTGATGGTGTTTGAATTGTTTTTTGCTTTTATGTTGCACTCTACGGTGCGTCACAAACATTTTTAGCACAGGTAGTTAACAAAAGTAACACTAAAATTTAAAATAATTGCAATTAATTGTTAATAAGTATGTGCGGGTTTGTGACTTATGTCGTAAGAGATAGTGGTGGGCGTTTATAATTCTTAAGCGGATACTGAATTAGAGGGCTATTTAGCCCTCCATAGCTTAGGGTTTTACCGATCTTACGATGGGATTTTGTAGGCTAATAAGTGTTTCAGTGGACTGGATTTCATCAATAGATTGGATGCGGTTAATCAACACATGCTGCAATCCATCGATAGATTGGCACATTACCTTTACAAATACTGAGTAATTGCCAGTGGTGTAATACGCTTCCACTACTTCTTCTAATTCATTTAACTTGGCAATAGCAGCTGGATAATCGCCTGCACTTTTTAAATTAATGCCGATAAAACAGCAAACATCATAACCGAGTGCTTTTGGATTCACAGTGATCTGCGCGCCGGTAATAATGCCGGCTTGTTTCATTTTTTCAACGCGAACGTGAATAGTGCCAGCACTCACACTAAAGCGTTTAGCTAATTCGGCAAAAGGTGTTCTGGCGTCTTGCATCAGTGCAGTAAGAATTTGATTATCTAAATCATCGCGTTGAAATGAGCTATCCACAATATTAAACCTACCAAACCAGTAATTGACCATAAATCTACGACTTTCATTGCATAATAGCTACTAAAATTAGCATGGCTATTAACAATGTTTAATTTTTCATTACTGTCCGATTATTGGGGTCATAAATGTGGCTGGAGATTCAAAGTGCATTGCTTGTTGTGAGTATGGGTGCGTTATCGATAATGCCGCTGCATGTAATAACAATCGCGGTGATAAACTTTTTGCTAAAGGGTCAGCATAAAATCCATCACCAAGGATAGGGTGCCCTAACGCCATCATGTGGACTCGGAGCTGATGTGAACGCCCAGTAATTGGAGTGAGTTTAACTAGCGTTGATTTAGAACCATAACTAACCACTTCAATTAATGTCACCGAAGGTTTGCCTACAGTATGGTCGACTTTTTGTTTAGGTCTATTTGGCCAATCGCAAATCAGGGGTAAATCGACTTTTGATACGGTTGATTTCATATGACCTGCTACGCGAGCAAAATAGGTTTTAGCGGTTTCACGCTCACGAAATTGGCGTTTTAATTCCCGCTCAGCATTGCGCCTTAACGCGACCACAATAACCCCTGATGTCGCCATGTCTAAACGATGCACTATTTGTGCATTAGGGTGCTGAGCTAATACTCGAGAATAGATACTGTCATGGTAAATGGCTTCCCTTCCAGGGACCGACAGTAATCCTGATGGCTTATTGAGTACAATAATATCTTTGTCTTGATACAAAATATCAAGCCAAGGAGTGGTCGGTGGGTTGTAAATAAAATCAGCCATGGTTACTTTCGTGTGTCAATTTGCGGCAACGATACCGCTAGGGATAACGATGTGCAAGTGTTGGTATATGCGGTTAAGAGAAAGCGTGGCCGTTGACGTGCATTATGGTGAATGTCCACACCACAAACGCGAGAGGAATATGGACCAATGCATAAAAGCATTGGTCAAGGCGACTCATACCTTTAGCGATTAAAATTAAATATAAATGTACCCCAATGGCGGCAGGGAATAAGCAAAGTAACGGGTATAAAGCAAAAGGACTTGCGTCTACAAATATAGCGTGACTTAGAATGGCCCAAATAACCATAAATCCAGTGGTTATAGGGGGTAATGCAACGCGATATTGTTCTGGGTAAGGGAACATCCAATATCCTTAAAATCATCTACTAAGGCATGTTAGCCTTTTACTTCTTTTCGGCTTTGAATCACTTTACGATGTACTACAGAGTAATGGCGTAATCCAGCCGGTCCGTGGGACACCATAACAGATAATAAAATAATAAAGATGACTAATTCAGAGTTATATTCACTTATTTGAATAAATGAACCTAATAATATGACTTTTAATAGAGTGAGTACGCCCTTTAGTTGGATAAGCCAGCGCCAGTCTCGCACTATCTCCCAACTCATCAATAGCACCCCTGAACATATTGCTATAATCCAATAATTTAACCAAATAGACATGTCTAGGTTAAAGATAATACCACCACCACTGCCGACAACACCGATAATATGTAATGCTCTAAGTGAGGTTTTGCTTAGTCGTTCAATCCAAAATCGACGGGTTGATACCGATGATTGCTTTTGATTATTCATACTTTTACTCGTCGATGAAATTACATTAAATTAACAATTTTAGTGTGTGCAAACAGTGATGTGTACAACAGTTTTTCTTTATTTATACCTTCGACAATATTGATTAGGCATTGAGTAATGTTCACGCTATGTGATATCAAAGATTTTTATTGAAGAGTTTTGCTTATCGTTTATTCTTTAGGGTTGCTTTATTTTTTTAGCCGCGAGAGGTGATAATCTGCTAATCAACACACCAGCCAAATTTGTGTTTGCTTTGGCAATATTGGGTTTTATCACAAAGATAGTACATGTCACTATAAAAATGTCATTTAAGCTCAATATTTAAGATGATTTGAGTTCTTTATAGTGATGTGTTTTAGTCAAAAGGCTTATTTTTTATCCTCCAAGTAATCTATCTAAATAGGTATTGATCAGAATCAAATTAGATCGAAATTTCATCTTTATCCAAGGTGATATTGGCGACAATATCTGTTAATTCACATACAATTAATCTATATACGGGCTGATCATGATGATTTGCTCATCAATCCGTTATTAACAAATTTGGATACTTATGAAAATTGGATTTTTTAGTGCAAAGCCTTATGACATCCGTCACTTTAATCGTATGAATGAAAGCTTTAATGCTGGTATTGAATACTTTGATTATCGCCTTTGCATGCAAAACGTAAAACTAGCCGAAGGTTATGAAATTGTCTGTGCATTCGTAAATGACTCCTTATGTGAAGAGGTGTTAGTCGAGCTCGCAAAAGGCGGGACAAAAATTATTGCCATGCGTTGTGCTGGTTTTAATAATGTCGACTTAGTTGCCGCAAAACGGTTAGGGTTAAAAGTGGTGAATGTGCCCGCTTACTCGCCAGAATCAGTTGCTGAACATACCGTGGCTTTAATGTTAACGCTTAATCGTAAAATTCATAAAGCGTATCAACGTACTCGTGACGCCAATTTTTCATTAACAGGGTTAGTTGGCTTTAACATGTTTGGTAAAACAGTGGGGGTGATAGGTACAGGTAAAATTGGCTTGGCAACCATTAAAATTCTATTAGGTTTTGGCTGTAAAGTGCTCGCGTATGATCCTTATCCAAACAAAGCGGTTATTGATCTTGGCATTGAATATGTTTCATTGGAGACTATGTATCCTCAATGCGACATCATTAGCTTACATTGCCCGCAAACCAAAGATAACCAACATTTACTCAATCAAATCAGCTTTCATAAAATGAAGCCTGGCGTGATGGTAATTAATACCAGTCGAGGTGGATTATTAAATGCATTTGATGCCATGGAAGCGTTAAAAGACGGCCAAATTGGTTCATTAGGTTTAGACGTGTATGAAAATGAAAAAGGGTTATTTTTCGAAGATAAATCAAATGAAATTATTCAAGATGATGTTTTCCGTCGCTTGTCAGCTTGTCACAATGTAATTTTTACTGGTCACCAAGCCTTTTTAACGGAAGAAGCGTTAAACGCAATTGCCTTGACCACATTAACTAATGTAACTCAATTGACTACTGGGCAAGCTTGTAAAAATGAACTAATTTAAATCATATATATTGAGACGGGTGCTTATGCACAAACAATCGCTACACTATGGTCTAACTTAAAAAGTTTGAGATTTAGTGAAACATAAATGGAATATTATGATTACAACAACTGAGATCCACGATGTTAAAACGGCCACAGGCTTAATGCGAACCACGCTTTATCGTCCGGATATTAGAGGTCAATTTGCAACAATCATTTTTTACTCAGAAATATTCCAGCAAACCGCACCAATAGCTCGTTCAGCTGCTATTTTAGCAAGCCATGGCTTTGTAGTATTAGTGCCAGAAGTGTTTCATGAACTCAATCCTATCGGCACCGTGTTGGCGTATGATGATGCAGGTAAAGATAAAGGAAATGCCGACAAGTGGGCTAAGCCTTTAGAGCATCATGACAGTGATACTTGCGCGTTAGTTGATTTTGCTCGTGCACAGCCATTTTGCAGTGATAAATTAGGTGCAATGGGTGTATGTATTGGTGGGCATTTAGCTTATCGAGCGGCACTTAATCCAGACATTAGTGGCGCTTTTTGTTTATATCCCACAGATATTCATTCAAATACTTTACCTTGTGATGTAGGTAATGACTCTCTTACTTGTACTAATAATATGAAAAGTGAATTAGTGATGGTATTTGGCAAACAAGACCCACATGTCAGCAAAGAAGGACGTCAACTTATTTACCAAAAGCTTGAACAGGCCAATGCAAACTTTACTTGGCTTGAGGTGAATGCTCAGCATGCGTTTATGCGAGATGAAGGTGAACGTTACGATGCCGCTTTAGCCTTGCAAATGTATTTACAGGCGGTGGCATTTTTTCATCGGGTACTTAATTGATTCTTACAACCAAGATATGATCCCCAAAGGCGCATGTTGCGCCTTTTTTATGCCTAAAACCCTTTAATTTAATGGCTTATGCTTGTTATTTATATTAGCTATTTACATTAATTCTTTACATTAGTTATGGCGTTTAGGTATTACCCGTCTTACAAGTGGCTTTTTCTTTAACGGTTGGTCATTAGATAGTTTGACCACGCCTTTTTGCAATAAAAGGCTGTTTGGGTATGTCATCACGTCACCAGACTCGCGTTTAATTAAAATGTGAAATAATGCGATTTCAACAATCACTCCAGACATATCCTCGTCTTTTTCGACAATTCTAATTCGGTCACCAATGCGATACGGGAAGACAAAAAAGATCAACACTCCAGCAGTAATATTACTGAGAATTGACCATTGGGCGAACAAGGCCACACCTAATACGGCAAAAGCAGATGATACAAATAGTGAGACGTCTTGGTAACCTAACCCCAGTGATACAGCCATAAGCGACAGCGTAACAAAAAACATAAAGTAAGAAATAAGCCGAGTGACTAAACGACTGCGTACCTCGTTAACTTGCTTTTTTTGCGCATGCAGTTTTATCCAATTTTTGACTTGGCGCTGTGCAAATAAGAATACCGCTAAATATAAAACACACATCAGCAACTGATAAAACATGTTAATTCCCTGCCAGATAATGAATAGAAATATTCGAGTCGATAGCGCTAATTGGTGTAATTACGCCCAGACTTGATACTTTCATTTGGGGTACAATACGGTTTTGTTGTTGGTTAACTTAATTAGCCAAGCCTCCCCGTAGAGTAAAGTATGTCCGATTATAAAGTATTGCATGTCGACAGTGATAGTGTTGGTGATTTTTGTGTGCTCGACGATGGTGATTTTAGACTATTGTCCTTTGGTGATAACGACGAGCAAAGCAAAATGTATAAAGCACAACCACACGTGCCGCAACATACTTATGTTCAAGCCATGCTTGCGGTATTGTTATTTACTCAACCCAAAAGTGTGATTATTTTAGGCTTAGGTGGCGGAGCATTAGTGCATTCGCTTCGACATGTTGATGCTGCAATTAAAATTACTGCAGTTGAATTACGTGAACGCGTAATAGAAGTAGCCAAGCGGTTTTTTCAATTACCCTTGAGTAAAAAGCTAAACTTAGTTCATCAAGATGCCAATGAATTTTTACAACGAGCAGAGCACAAAAAAGTCGATGTGATTTTTGCCGATATATACAGCAACAAAGGTGTAGACAAGCAGCAGTTATCGACATTATTTATTGGTCAAGCAAAGCAACTGCTTAAAGCTGATGGTTTTTTAGTGCTTAATTGTTGGAAAGAACACAGTCGCGATATACAACTTCGAGACACACTTTATAGTCACTTTACTCATGTTTATGCTTGTTTAACCGGAGGCGGTAACTGGGTTGTTTATGCCACCAATGGCATTAATAGCTTTGGCGCGGCTAACAATAAACAAGCATTACAAGCGTTATCGCAAAAGCTTGATACCAACATTAGCCGTGTATTAACACGGTTTGGTGCGTGGGAATAACCTTAATGAGTTAATCCGATTACTCGATGTATGAGTGAAAGCTTAAGGCCGGCGTTCGATTAAATTGATTAATATAAAAAACCGATTAGGATGATAGTTTTTATCCGTTATACTTAATGTCACTCCATCGCTATTATGATTCACATCAGATGACGAACACATTGTTCAACATCACCGACACCATATTGGTTTCGGGTTAAACGTTAATCTTAATATCAATGGAGCATGACATGACACAATCTATCATCAACAGTACTATCAAGCCATTCAAAGCAACTGCATTTCACAACGGTGCATTCGTTGACGTTACCGAGCAAGATTTATTAGGTAAGTGGTCAGTAGTCTTTTTCTACCCAGCAGACTTCACTTTTGTTTGTCCTACTGAATTAGGTGACATGGCTGACCATTACGAAAAGCTACAAGCAATGGGCGTTGAAGTGTACTCAGTATCAACTGACACGCATTTTACACACAAAGCTTGGCATTCAAGTTCAGACACTATCAGTAAAATTACTTACCCAATGATTGGTGACCCAACTGGCGCAATCACTCGTAACTTCGGTGTGATGATTGAAGAAGACGGTTTAGCACTTCGTGGTACTTTCGTGATGAACCCTGAAGGCGAAGTTAAGGTTGCTGAAATCCATGATCTAGGTATTGGTCGTAGCGCTTCAGAACTTGTTCGTAAAATTCAAGCCGCACAATATGTTGCTACACACGATGGTGAAGTATGTCCAGCTAAATGGCAACCAGGTGAAGAAACTCTCGCTCCTTCAATTGACCTAGTCGGTAAAATCTAACCACTAAGCTCACCCTTAGGTTAGTAATATCATCTCCAGTTGGTCGGCGCTCCCCCTGCACCGACTAACACTTCCCACACTTATTCACCATTTTCCCTATTAGGAGTTGTTATGTTAGATGCGAATGTAAAAAATCAACTGAAAACCTATCTGCAAAACCTCAAGCGCCCAGTTGAACTTGTCGTATCTGCAGATGACTCAAACAAAGGCAAAGAACTAACCAGCCTAGCCCAAGACATTGTTGACTCATCAGACTTAGTGTCAGTTACGTATCAACAAGGCCAGCGTACACCAAGCATGAGTGTGATTAACCCACAAGCAGTAACCAACATTACTTTTGCTGGATTGCCAATGGGCCATGAATTCACTTCACTGGTGTTGGCGTTATTACACAGCGGCGGACATCCTATTAAGTTGGATGCGGATATCATTGAACAAATCCGTCAATTGCCTGGTGAATTCCATTTTGAAACCTATATTTCGTTGAGTTGCCAAACCTGTCCCGAAGTGATCCAAGCACTGAATATGATGGCAGCTATTAACCCCAATATTACTAACGTGATGATCGACGGTGCGCTTTTCCAACAGGAAGTGAGCGATCGCAACATCATGTCAGTTCCATCAGTATTTTTAAATGGCGAAGCCTTCTCTGTAGGTGCCATTAGCGTTGTTGAAGTACTGAATAAATTAGATAAAAATGCCGCGGGCAGACAAGCCGAGCAATTAAACCAAAAGTCAGTTTTTGATATGTTAGTGGTTGGTGGTGGCCCTGCTGGCGCGGCGGCGGCAATTTACTCTGCCCGTAAAGGCTTAAATACCGGTATTGTGGCCGATAAGTTTGGCGGTCAAGTTGCTGAGACTGTCGGTATTGAAAACTTTATCTCAGTGTCTAAAACCGAAGGCCCTAAATTGGTTGCCAATTTAGAAGCCCACGTTAACGATTATGACGTCGATATTATGCAAAATCAGCGCGCTCTGAGTCTCGCTAAAAATGGTCTGTTTGATGTGACCTTGGAAAGTGGCGCCACCTTAAGTAGTAAAACGATAGTATTGGCCACAGGTGCACGTTGGAGAGAAATGAACGTCCCAGGTGAGCAAGAGTATCGCGGTAAAGGCGTAGCATATTGCCCGCACTGTGATGGGCCACTATTTAAAGGCAAACGCGTAGCGGTAATTGGCGGCGGTAACTCAGGTATTGAAGCCGCTATCGATCTTGCAAACATTGTTGAACACGTTACTGTACTTGAGTTTGATAGTAAGTTACGTGCTGACGAAGTATTACAGCGAAAAGCTAAATCAATGGGTAATATCACTATTATTACTCAAGCTATGACCACAGAAGTTCAAGGTGACGGTACACGTGTTACTAGCTTAACTTACACCGATCGTGCAACAGGCGACAATCATAAAGTTGAGTTAACAGGTATCTTTGTGCAAATTGGTTTAGTACCAAATACCGAGTGGTTAAAAGGGGTTGTTGATATGACTCCTCGCGGCGAAATCATTGTCGATGAACGAGGCCAAACTTCTATCCCTGGCGTATTTGCAGCTGGTGATGTAACAAATACTCCGTTTAAGCAAATTATTATTGCTATGGGGAGTGGTGCAACGGCATCATTGGGGGCGTTTGATTACTTAATTAGACACTCAGAAGAGACTGATGTAAAAGCTGCGTAAGAATTGTAAGACTCGTTATATTAGAGTTTTTGTAAACTCACCGAATAAAAATAGTCTGCATTTTGCCGGCTATTTTTTGTATATTTATCAGGGCCAGCTTTTCTTCCGTGGTTAAAATCCGTTCAATATAAATAGTTTGGTTTTTTATATAATAAAATGGACTAAAGCGTTATAGAAGAAGCCTCTAAATACGCTATTAATTTGCAACAAACCGATTCAACAAAATAAATTAAAGACCGTTTAACAGAACTCTTTGGGTAGCGCTTGTGACGTATTTATATTTCGTTATAAATATCTTATGTAGGATCGCGCTGCATGTCATAAGCTCTGTCTTGCATGAAATCCCACACTCTGCACCTCAAAAATCATCTTGAAAGATAAGCGAGCCCTAGTAACTTTTCACCGCATGGATTAGCAGTTTATCAATAACTGATAAAGAAACTAATACATTAGAAAAATTTCAAGTATATTCAACTTAGGTCGATAGCCTTTATATACATAAATGATGGATAGTCATTTATGTATAAGCTTTATCTCGTTAGATAGTATTTTGATAACACTTAATATGGTGAATTGGCTAAAGATTGATGTTAAACGGTATCCGTTGCAACACAATAACAACCTCAAGGATTGAGATTAGACATCAGGGTTCTCCATAGCAATATCTAAGTAGCTGGTTGAAAAGCTCTATATTTGTTTTATTTTCATTGAATTACCGCTTGGGAGCGCACTATGAATTGGTTTAGTAACATGTCAATCTTTAAAAAAGTAGGATTGATTTTTGTTTTGTCAGTCATTATTTTTGCGGTGAATCTTGCAATTAGCACAGTTGCAATTAACAAAAATCGCAACACTTTATCTTTTATGGAAACTCAAGTGGCGCAACGAGTTGAACTTGCAAATCAAAACGTTATTTATGTGCAGCGTTTAGATGAACTATATACTCAGTCAGTATCCTTTGCGGATGAAGATTTGCTCGAGAATGCTCATAAAACTTTCTCTTCACTGAATAATAATTTAACCAACTTACTCGCTATCGATCAGTTAGAAACTTCAGCTTTATCGCTATTATCTAAGAGCCTCCATGAATACAATACCATGACAGCATCGCTCGCTAAAGGGATGTTAGATGGCACTATTGATATGGCTGATGTAGGGCAAATTAGTCAGAAAAAAGCCAAAGTTTTTGATCAATTAACGAAAGGGATCACGGCTTATAAAGCAGATAAAGTAAATGAATTTAGTTCGACAATTAAAGAAGCTAGCGATCGCTCTGAACAAAGTTTATATCTGACATTAAGCATTGGGCTTTCATTGCTTGTTTTAATGGCTATTGTCACCATTTCAATTGCTAAAGCCATTAGTGGTTCTGCTGGTGATGTAGCCAGTTCGCTTGGTGAATTAGCTGACGGTAAAGGTAACTTACGTCACCAACTTACTGTCGCTGGTACTGATGAACTCGGACAAGTCTCGAGTAATTTTAACCGTTTTTTACGTTTACTTGCAGATTCGATTGAGCGTGTGGTGAGTGTAACCAGTCCGCTATTAGACAGTGCATCATCGTTAAAAGAACGAATGACGTTAGCGACGAAGGCCACTAAGCAACAAAGCCACGATGCTAAAGCCGTGCATATGTCGATGGAAGAAATGCGCCACTCGGTAAATGATATTTCACATAGTGCTCAGCAAGCTGCAGAGGCTGCACAAGTTGCTGAGCGAGAAGCTACTGAGGGTTTGGCTGTAGTACAACGTACAGTGAGAATTTCACAAGAACTTAACTCAGGTATTGAGCTGGCATCGAACTCAATTCATGAGTTAGCCAAAGACACCGAAAGTGTTGGCTCCATTTTGAATGTGATTACCTCTATTGCAGATCAAACAAATTTATTGGCGTTAAATGCCGCCATTGAAGCCGCTAGAGCGGGTGAGCATGGGCGAGGATTCGCCGTTGTTGCTGATGAAGTACGTGCTTTGGCGTCTAAAACAGCGGATGCCACAAGTGAAATTCGTGGTGTACTCGACAAACTGAAAGTTGCGGCAGAATCATCAGTCAGCACCATGGATGTTGCTATCACTAAATCATCTGAAAATGAGCGTTATGCAAAAGATACCGGAGAGGTATTAAGTTCAATTCAGTCAAAAATTGTCAGTATTAATAGCATGAATACTCATATAGCTTCTGCTACTGAGCAGCAATCTATGGTTGCTGCTAGTGTTGCTAATAATGTGGCCGAAATGAATGCTTCATTCGAGCAAACGCTCAGTATTCTTGCAGAAGTACAGGATATATCAGAAGGACTAGATGGTTTTGCTAATGAGCTTAGCCATGCTACTTCACAATTTAAATTATAATATTGTCCCTAATTCCGCACGATAATTAAAAGCAGAGAGAAATCTCTGCTTTTTTGTTTATGTTCTAGTTTAAAATCTTCTATTTAGTTGTGTCACTTGGTTATATTTATTGCATATAAACAGTTTAGAGATATTGGCTGCATTGTTAGACGCCATTTTTGAATTATTTAGCGTATTATAAAGCCAATTTTTGTGGGTGAAAATTGCCTCTAAGCTATGTTTGTTTTACTTTATTTAAATTGAATAAATAAATGTTATTTTTTCATCTGTATTTTGCTTCTTTGTCACTGTTATGTGAGCTGTTTGGAAAAGGATTATCATGCCAAGCTTGATTAGAATCGTGTTAATTAATACCCACCTACCGGGTGTGGTCGAACTGTTATTAAAGGGTCACACCAATATTTGTGGTACCAATGCGTCTGGTAAAACAACGTTACAACGATTGGTGCCCGTTTTTTATGGCGAGTATCCCAGCCGCGTAGTGCCGTCAACACGTGACAGTTTCGAACGTTGGTATTTACCCCATGACTCCAGCTACATTATTTATGAGTATCAAAAAGACGATGGTTTGCTTTATCAAGCAGTGCTAGCGTCAGCAGGTGACGGTAAAGGGGTTAATTACCGTTTTATCGCCCGAGGTTTTGAACTAGAGCATTATATTAAATCCCGCAATGGCGATACGATTATTTGTCATTCGATGGCCGAATTAGGTCGCGAAGTAAAACGTGATGGCATTGCTCATACCAATTTAATTAATACCCGTGAATTTCGGGCAATCATTCAAAATGATCGCAGCTTATTAAACACTGGTAGCAATCGTAACGAACTGCGCACCTATGCGCGCCAGTTCTCATTATGCGACGGTGAACACTCCCTGCGCCATATTGAAAAATTGGCTAAAGCGGTGCACTCCAAAGAAGGCAAGATGGAAACGGTCAAATCAATGATCGCCGCCATTTTAGAAGAAGATGGGGTTAACCCGCCAACGTCTAGATTGAACCCGCAGCGGGTTGAAACTTGGATCCGTGAAAGCCAATTAGTACAGGGCTTTGAGCAAATACGCCCCGAGTATGACAAGCTTGAACAAGAGTTTAATCAACTATTAAGTGCAGAATTACGTTTAGCCAGTTTGTCCCGTGGCTACCGAGACGATGAAACTCTCGAAGCCGAACGTCAAGATCGCAACCAAACGCTAGGCAAAGAGCTCAATCTTAAATTGCGCTTACTTGATGATGAATGGAAAGACATTCGTGATGAGTTAAACCAAGAATTGTCTGCCGCCAAAGGTGATGTAGGCAAGTTTGAATATGAACTTGATGCCATTGAAGACCAGCATGCGGCTTTTTTAGATGCCGATATTGAACAAGCTAAAGCGGATTTAGACAATCTACCCAATTGGCGTAGTGATGTTGAAAATCTTAACGAGCGTCACAAGCTACAAACCGAAAAACATCAAGACATTGAGTCTGCTTTTAATGCCAGACGTAATAAAATTGCCGAACAGTTACATCGTGAACTCGAAACATTACATACCGAACAAGACACTCAACGGGAAGCCCGTGACAAACAGCGTGAGTTAGCTAACGACGATCTTGCTAAACTCGAGCAACAATGGCGTGATCAAACCGACGCAGGTAAAGCCAAATTTAGCGAGCAAGAGTATCAACTTAAATTAACGGCTGCCGAGCTTAAGCATCAAGTTGACGGGGTTACTTACACCGAAGATGAAAAAATGCGTTTGGCCATTTTTGATGAGCGCATCAGCTTAGCCGACGAAGAACAAGAAACCAGTAACCAAAAAGTCGATCGTTTAACCAGCGAAGAACGCAAGCAAAGAGCTAAACGCGATCAAGCCAATGAAGCACTGCGCATTGCCAGTATTCGCATTAACGAGCGTGAAAACACCAAAGAAGAACTGCATCATATGCTGTTTCCGCAGTCGCATACGTTATTGGAGTTTTTACGTAAAGAAGCGCAAGGCTGGGAGCAGTCATTTGGTAAAGTCATCGCTCCTGAGCTATTACATCGCAGTGATTTACACCCAAGTTTGGCTAAAGACAGTAGCGAAGCTTTGTTTGGGGTGAACTTAGATCTCAATGCCATTGATGTGCCCGAATATGCTGCAACAGAGCAAGACTTGCGTATTCGTTTTGCTAAAGCGGAAGAGGCATTGAAAAGCGCCCAAGAAATGCATGCTGAAGCCGAAGATCAACTGGTGGCAATGAATAACGCCCTTGATGTTATTACCCGTGAGCTGACATTTGCGCGCACAGCCTATAAAAACAGCCGTGAAGATTTACGTCGCCTGTTTGATGAAAAACGCAGCGAACAACAAAAGATCAACCAAGCCGTAGCCGATCGCAAAACCGAATCAGGCAAACGATTAGTACAGCTCGATAACGAACTAAAACAGCTTCATAACCAGCATCTTGAATGGCTTGCAGAACAAAAAGAGCAAGCACTTGAAGCGCGCATGGACAAAAATGCTTACTGGCAAGAAGTGGTTGGTGCTATCGATAATCAGTTAGGCCAAATAAAAGCCAATATTGAGCAACGCAGGACAACAGCTAAAACCGAACAAAAGGCCTGTGAAACCTGGTACAAAAACGAACTTAAATCCCGCGGTGTCGATGAAGGCACTATTTTGGCTCTTAAAAAGCAAATACGTGATCTTGAAGCAAAAATTAGCCAAGCAGAACAACGTCGTAGCGATGTACTGCGCTTTGATGATTGGTACCAACATACTTGGTTAACCCGTAAGCCAAAACTGCAAACTCAACTAGCAGAAGTCAAGCGCGCCGCATTAGAACTTGAGCAACAATTAAAAGCCAAAACGGCTGAGATTAAACAGCGCCGCACCACGTTAGAAACCGATCGTAAAGCCTGTGATGCTGCCCAGGTTGAGGCGTCAGAAAACCTGACTAAGCTGCGCGCAGTAATGCGCAAACTCGCTGAGCTTAAACTACCACCTAATAACGACGAAGCCATTGGCGGCATAGGCGAGCGTTTGCGCCAAGGCGAAGACCTATTGCTAAAACGTGACTATTTAATGGGTTCTGTTAAGCAATATGTAGAGCACTTTGATTCGGTCATTGCCAGTAAATCAGGCTCGAGCTTAGCCGAGTTTTGGGAGCGTGCCCGCGATGAGTCAAGCTTTGTTAGTGACAAAGGTATTCGCTTACTCGACTACCGTAAGTTAGTGCCACAACTAGAACAGTTACTCAATGTGATGGTGCCGCAATCGTTGATGGCTATTCGCGAACAAGGGCGTATTTTTGGTATTGATTTAACCGCGTTTTATGATGTGTTAACTGATATCGATCGCCGAATTGCCAGCCAAAGTGCTCGTATTACTCGCGAAGTAGGTGAAGAGTTATTCCTCGATGGTGTATCTGAATCAGCGGTGCGTATTCGGTCACGCATTAGTGAACTTGAGTTTTGGCCTGAACTGGAAGTGTTTGTAAAAGCCTTTAAAGCTTGGAAAGCCGACGGCTTTAGTCAACTCCCTGACGAGCATTACACCAATTCAATGCGCCGCGCCTTAGACATTATTGGTCGTGCAGCGCTAACCGGTGGCATTGCTAAATTGCTCGAAATTGAGCTACGGCTAAAAGAAGGTAACAGTGACTTAATTATCCGTACCGATCGCCAGTTAAACGAATCGTCTAGTCACGGTATGGCGTACTTAATTTTATGTAAGTTCTTACTAGCATTTACTCGCTTGTTACGGGGTAAAGCGGACGTCACCATCCATTGGCCCATCGATGAGTTAGGTACATTGCATCACACTAACGTGAAGAAAATTTTCGATGCCTGTGAAAATAATAACATCAGCGTGTTAGGTGCTTTCCCTAATCCTGAATCTGAAGTGCTAAACCTATTTGCTAACCGCTACATCATTAATAAACAAACTAAAAAGCTACAAGTTGTGAAGCCCCAAGCCAATCCGTTAGCAGCACGCTTATCGCAACGTAATGCAAAAATAGCGAATGCAGAGTCGACTAAGGAGCACAGTTAATGTCTGATTCAAATGAAACAACCTTAGTGGGCACTAGTGCGCTAATTGAACAGTTGCTGCGTGGTGAATTTATTTGCCGAGTCACCAATGAAGATGGCTGGCGCGCGCTGAAAAATAACAGCACTCGTGAACGAGTAGAAAGCTACTTAAATCAAATTAACCGTACATTGGCCAGCGCTGGTGAAGGTGAAGTGTTTTTTTGTGGTTACTTACAATTGGGTGATGCTGAGCGCAAAGTCATTTCATCGCAGTTTAAAGACATTTGTTCAGCGCTTATTCCGCTGGTGGAATGGTTAGTATTGGTGCAAGAAGCCAGCGGCCAAGATGCACCATTAAGCGAGGGTGCACCGATACGCTTAACCGATTTACAAGCGCGTATTGAAGACACCCCGGCCTTTAGAGAACAATTAGCCAAGCTGAGTCAATATCGTTTATTTGGCTCAACCAGTAGTAATGTCGACGGCCAAATTAAATTGGTGTTTAAGCGTTTGGTAGAGCTGGGCTACCTAAGCAAACCTAACAGTGAAAAACAGATTTATATCGCTACCGGTAAGCTTGATTATTTATATGAAGTTATTCGCTTTATTGACGAAACTGAAGGCTTAAGCCTTGAGGCACAGGCAGAAACGGCAACTCAAAGGGATCTGATATGAGCAGTAACTTACACCAAGCTGGGGTAAAACTGCTCAAACAACTCGGGCGGCATGCTGATGTCATCATGGATGCGTATTTGGCTGGATCGATTAGTGATTCAACTCATGATGCAGGCGTTATCGAAAAACTGAAAAAAAGCGGCATTTTATGGCGCCCTGAACCTGATCAAGAATTGCGTTTAAAGCGTTCTGTGCGGGCATTGCTTGAAGAAGCGTTAAGTGACGAGCGTAATCGCCAAATCGACTCTAATGTCGGTTCGTCTTTAGCCACCATTAAAACCCTGGCAGATCATTACAAAGAAGCCCGTCATAATGTTGATTACAGTGCCGCAGAAGCTTATTTAGCAGACTTAAACGAACACGTTTATAGTTTTACTGACAGCTTGCGTTATTCGATTCGAGTGTTGTGGAGCCGGATTAATAACGAGTTTGGTTATGTGGGAACCATTAGTGCCAAAATTCGCGAGAATGAACTCGCTCAAAGCCAAGTATCGGATCTACTCAATGGTTTAGAGATGTTTCAATTTAGTGAGCTTGGTGAAATTGCCGGCGACATTCGTGAATTGCGCCGACTGTTGATGACCAGTCTGCAAGAAACCTTAAGTCAGTGCACCCAAGAGTTAAGTATTGTTCAAGGCCGATTATATGAATTACTGGGCCGCTTTAGACAAATACAAGGACGCACGCGATTACTGAAAGGCTGGTTATTACACACTGACATGCATCCCGATTACCAACCCGAAAATCATGTTGGTCATAAAGTGGTACCGAGTTTATTTAACTCTGCAGAGGCCTTATTAGCACCCGCAAATGTTGATGTGAGTAATCCGCATCATGAGCTCGAACTAATGAGCATAGTCGCGCAGGTGAAAGCCATTAGCCGTGATGCTTTACCATCGGTTGTTCGCGATCAAAATGTGACTTTTGAAATGGGCGATACTGAAGATTTTGATATCCCAGAAAACCCACTCAAAATTGCAGTAGATGAATATTTCTGCGAAGTGATTGATTCTGGTTTACGTCAATCGGCACTGAGTTATTTAACTGAGAAACAATTGCAGTGGGATGCTGAAAGTTGGCTTTATCAGGTGATTGGTGGCTATGAAGGGTTGGCTGATGAGCATAAAAATTACTTTGAGCTAGAACCGATTGGTAAACCTGATCCTGTCTATAACGGTAACTTTATTATTCATGATGTTGAGTTATGGCTAGCTTAACCAAAAGCCAGTTACAGGTTATCGCTCGTGCGGCAGAACAACGTTTGCCGCGAGTACCTTTTAATGCCAGTTGGAAAAAATTGTATCGCTTATGGGATATCGGTGAGCCGGATGGCGCGGAGAAATACCTTTTTTTAACCAGTAACGATTATGTTTTACTGCGAAATATGGCTCAAGTTGATTCGGGCTTGGATATTCTGGCACTCGACTTTGATGTGTCTCGCCAACAAATGTCGCAGCTCAGCGCCAATGAGAAATATGCGAATATCAGCCCAGAAGCTGATTATGTATTAATTAAATTGGTGCCTAGCGTATCTCAAAGCCTAGTGACTGGCTTAGTGGCCGATTTAGTCTCGGTGCATCACTGTTCATTACGGTTAAAGGTCGACAATGCGCTTGCGCTTTGTCAGCAACTCAATGTCGCTAATCTCGTCGTGGTCGAAAACCTCGACAGTTTTGATAACTTTTTTGATTATGTATTTGCAACCGATTTGCAGGCCATTATCAATAATTGTGTGGTGTTGTACCGCGGTAGTCATGATCATTCACCCGCAGGTCGAAAGCGTTTTCTACACCAACTTAGCTCATCTGCGATAAATATCATTGGTTTTACTGACCTTGATCCCGCTGGGCTGATGATTGCCAATACGCTTGAGTCTTGCCACAGCATGCTTGTGCCGACGTTGGCACTGGAATCGCCTGAAAAGTTATTAGCGATAACGCAAATAAATTCAACGGCTGACTTTCATAAACAACACAAGCAATGGGCTTATCTTAATCGATTATTGTTTCAGTCTGCATCGACATTGTCTGCGAGTCAGCAATCGAGCTCGTCATCTACAATATATTGTCCGCAATGGTTAACGTTAGTTCACTGGCTTGGGCGTAATAATGTCAGTATTAAGCAGCAGCATATGTTGGCTAACTCTTTACCACTCAGTTTGTTAAATATTCGCCAGTAGTTCTTTACTCGCCACCTAATTCCGTTGCATGCATTTTGAGTCACTCTATTGACCAAACAATTCCAATCTTAAGAATTAAAAAACGGTTTAACCTTTTGTTATATATTGTTTTTATATTCACTAAAAACTAAGCGATTATTTAGTAACCATTTTTGTTAATAAGATGATTGAAATATGTTGCGCTATGTCTCAGTATTTCAACGATCGAAAAGTATAAACACCAGGATTGGTATAACAATAATCAGCAACAGAAGTTGCCATTTCGAATGGGAAATTAGTACATGACAAAATCACTTTCAGCACGGATCTTTATCGGTCTATTTTTGGGCGTTCTACTGGGCAGTCTTGTCCAGTTTGCACTCGCCGACAATGCCTTTTTTGGCGGAACATTAGTGACCTTTGCAAGTGGCATTGGCACCATGTTTGTTAATATGATCATGATGCTTGTAGTACCTTTGGTGTTCGTCAGCATTGTTTGTGGTGTGTGTGAGTTACAAGATTTAAAAAGCTTTGGTCGTTTAGGCGGTAAAACTTTTGGCTTTTATATTATTAATACCATGGTGGCGATCACAGCAGCCTTTGCTGTTGCAATGGTGTTTGAGCCTGGTAAAGGCGTGGATATGTCGAGCAGTGGTTCACTGGATATTACCGCCACAGAATTACCCGACTTAATGTCGTTAATTGTTAGCATTGTGCCCAATAATCCATTTTCCGCTTTTACCTCTGGCAATATGTTACAAGTGATTTTTATGGCGCTGCTAATGGGCGGGGTAATGAAATCAATGGGTGCCTCGGTTGAAGGTGCAGTTAAAGGTTTTCAAACAGCCAATAAAATCATGATGCGTTTAATTTCAGTGGTTATGAGCCTAGCGCCTTACGGTGTGTTTGCATTAATGTTTAAACTAGGTGCAACCTTAGAGCCTGAGATTTTTGTTAGTGTGGTTGAATATTTAGTGCTTATTTTGGCATTATTGTTAATTTGGATTTTTATCGTATACCCATATTCTGTCAGCTTATTTACCCCCATTTCAGCGAAAACCTTTCGCGACAAAACCCAAGAGCAAATTTTATTCTCGCTATCAACAGCCAGTTCTAATGCCACCATCCCAGTCACAATGCGCACATTAACCGACAAGCTTGGTGTGAGTAAAGCGGTTGCTGGTTTTGGTGTGCCACTAGGCGCGACCATGAATATGGGCGGAGTATCGATTTATATTACTATCGCTATTTTCTTTGTTGCCAACGCCTTTGGTATGCCAATCAGCAATGATCAAATCCCATCGTTATTATTCAGTGTGTTTTTACTGTCAGTGGGCGCAGGTGGTGTACCTGGCGGTGGAATGGTGATGATTGGCGTATTGATTTATCAATTAGGATTACCTGTCGAGGCGTTTGTTATTGTTGCTGCATTAGACCGTATTATCGATATGGTATTAACGTCATGTAACGTAGTGGGTGACACCGCGGTATTAACCATTGTCGATCAAACGGAACAAGCACATCAATTAAACAATAAAAAATCTGTTACTGATAATGAATAGTATGATGATGTAATCTATGGTGATGAAAAGCAGTTCAATGATGGCCATTGAACTGCTTTTTACGTTAAGGGCTAAAGTGTATATGTAGATTGTTTGACAAGCGTTGTTACCCTTAACAGAGGCCTGTTAGTCAATTGATGGCTCTTCGCTGTAATCAATACCGTGATAGCTCAAGCAGGTGTCAACTTCATTAGTACTGCCTAAAATCACTGCCACACGCTGGTGGATTGCTGTTGGCTGAATATCTAATATTGTTTCATAACCTGTAGAGGCTTTACCGCCCGCTTGCTCAACGAGTAATGCCATTGGGTTTGCTTCGTACATCAGGCGCAATTTGAATGGTTTGTTTGGATTTTTATTATCTGTTGGATAAGTAAAAATACCACCGCGACATAATACACGATGCACATCGCCCACCATTGCAGCAATCCAGCGCATATTAAATGATTGCTCGCGTGGACCGATGTCACCGAGTAGCAAATCACCAATGTAAGTTTGCATTGGTGCTTCCCAAAAGCGCTGGTTTGACATGTTGATAGCAAATTCTGCTGTGTCTGGAGTGATCTGAACGTTATCGTCGGTCAGTAAAAACTCTTGGCTGTCTGGATCCAGGGTATAAAACTGAGTGCCTTTGCCTGTGGTTAACGCCATCATGGTTGATGGGCCATACAGTACATAACCGGCCGCGACTTGTTTGCGGCCTGCTTGTAAAAAGCTTTGCTCGTTTAACTCACCTGCAGGAGCTGGTAACACAGAAAAAATAGTGCCAACTAAAGAGTTAATATCAATGTTTGAAGAACCATCTAAAGGATCAAAGCACACTAGGTACTCACCTTGGGCATTCACTTCAACCACGTAATCTTCTTCTTCTGATGCTAAACCTCGGACATGGCCGTCGGCTTTAAGCGCATCTTTAAGCATGTCATTGGTGATCACATCCAGTTTTTTCTGGGTTTCGCCTTGCACATTTTCATGTTCAGTCGCACCTAAAACACCTGCTAATGCACCGTGACGAACGGCGCCGCTAATGGCTTTTGATGTGTCAGCTAAGGTTAACAGTAATGTTGTTAAAGACGCATTTACGGCTTGTGCGCTAAGGGTTTGTGCCAAAGTCTGCATGATTTTTCCTATGAGATTTTGCGAGGTTGAGGTTAAGGTCGATGTCATTAATTCTTATGTATAAATCATACCCCACAATGAAGCTAATTTCAGCGATTGTTATCTTGGGTTTTGGTTTTGCTACAAATTAAGGCAAAATGTGGGCGGATTGAATTGCCCAAGGATTAATAATAATGACAACAACATGGAAGCATCATGCTTTGGCGGCATTGTCTGCCGTTCCACTTCTTTTTACCAGCTCGACTTTTTCGGCAACAGCAACAGCCCATACAGGCAGCATCATGAACTCTTCGACCACCGCAACACTGACCGCGATCAAAGGTAATACTATGCCTTTGAGTATTGAGCGCATTCACGCATCGCCAGCATTAGCGGGTTCAAGTCCTCGTGGGTTGGCATTGTCACCAGACGGAAAGAGGGTGACCTATTTATCGAGCCGATCAGATAACCAACATTTTTATGATTTATGGCAAATGGATATCGCCACAGGCAAGCGCAGCATGTTGATTAATGCAGATCAATTAGAAGGTGGGGAGCTGTCTGATGAAGAGAAAGCCCGCCGCGAACGCCAACGTATTTACGGTCAAGGGATCATGGAATATTTTTGGTCTGAAGACAGCGCCAGTATTTTAATTCCTGCTGCGGGTAAACTGTATTTATATGATGTTGCTAATAATGAGGTCGCAGAGCTAGCAACAGGAGACGGTTTTGCCACCGATGCGCGTTTGTCTCCAAAAGGTCACTTTGTATCATTTGTGCGCGATCAAAATTTATATGTATTGTCGCTTGAAACTAAACTCGTTACCGCCCTAACTACTGACGGTAAAGGGCCAATTAAAAATGCCATGGCTGAGTTTGTCGCCCAAGAAGAAATGGATCGTATGACTGGTTATTGGTGGGCGCCAGATGAGTCGGTCATTGCTTTTACGCGTATTGATGAAACGGGTGTTGAGTTAGTGACACGCAATGAAATTTATGCCGAAGGCATTAAATTAACCGAGCAGCGTTATCCTTATGCAGGTAAGGCCAATGTTGAGATAGCGTTAGGAGTGGTGAGCTTAAAAAGTCGCGATATAAACTGGATTGATTTAGGCAAACAAAAAGATATGTATTTACCACGTGTTGATTGGTTACCAGACAGCCAACATGTGTCATTTCAATGGCAAAGCCGCGATCAGCAAACACTGGATTTACGCATCGCTTCTATAGCCAACCCGAAGCAAGCAGAAACCGTGATTGAAGAACGCAGTAACGCTTGGGTTAACTTAAACAAAGATTTGCACTTCCTAAAGCAACAAGCGGCCTTTATTTGGGGCTCTGAACGTGACGGCTTTAATCATTTATATTTATTTGATTTACAAGGAAAGCAGCTTAAACAATTAACCCAAGGTGACTGGGCGGTTGACGCGCTTGAATTTGTCGATGAAGCGACAGGCTGGGTGTACTTTAGTGGTCGTAAAGACAGTGTGGTTGAGCGTCATTTGTATCGAGTCAATCTTAATAAAGGCAAGGACTCCATTGAGCGAATTAGTCAAGAATCAGGTATGCATGAAGCTGTTTTTGCTGATAAAAAGCCAGTTTATTTGGACTACTTTAGTAGTTTACAACAGCCACCACAAATCAGTTTACACAATGACAGTGGTCAATTATTGGCGTGGGTTGAACAGAATGAAATTAATACTGAACACCCGTTATATGACCTTGCAGGTTTATGGCAGATGCCAGAGTTTGGTCAATTAAGCGCTGAAGATGGTCAGCCTTTAATGTATCGTTTGTTTAAACCGGTTCCTTTTGATGCGGCTAAACAATATCCGGTAGTGGTGCGTGTATACGGCGGGCCACATGCTCAGTTGGTCGTTAACAGCTGGAGCGAAGCCGATTATTTTACTCAGTATTTATTGCAGCAAGGCTATGCCGTATTCCAGTTAGACAACCGTGGTTCGGCACATCGTGGTACTCAATTTGAACATGTGATTTATCAGAACATGGGTGATGCTGAGGTCAACGATCAAAAAGTAGGTGTTGATTACTTGCGTAGTTTGCCATTTATTGATGGTGACAACATCGCTATTTATGGCCACAGTTATGGCGGTTACATGGCGTTGATGAGCCAGTTTAAAGCTCCTGATTATTTTAAAGCCGCTATATCGGGGGCACCAGTTACTGATTGGCGTTTATATGATACTCATTATACTGAACGTTATATGGGCAACCCTGAAACCAATAAAAAAGGTTATGATGCCAGTAGCATTCTACCTTATGTGAAAAATTATCAGTCAGGCTTATTGATGTATCACGGTATGGCGGATGATAACGTATTGTTTGAAAATAGCACTCGTGTATATAAAGCACTTCAAGATGAGGGAAAATTATTTCAAATGATGGATTATCCAGGATCTAAGCATTCAATGCGTGGCGAGAAAGTGCGTAATCATTTATATAAAACCTTGGCGGCTTTTTTAGACCAACAGTTAAAATAATCAGTTTAGCTAAATTGTTTAGCTTGATTTCTTAATTAGATTTCTTCGTTAGAAAAAAGACAATAAAAAACCAGGTGATTCACCTGGTTTTTTATTGTGATTAACGTTAGAAGATTACGCTTCTAAGTCACCACAAAAACGATAGCCTTCACCGTGGATTGTCGCGATGATTTCTGGCGTGTCTGGCAAGCTTTCAAAATGCTTACGGATACGACGAATAGTCACGTCAACAGTACGGTCATGAGGCTTTAATTCGCGGCCAGTCATTTTTAATAATAAATCCGCACGGGTTAAAATCTTGCCTGGATTTTCTACAAAGTGAAGCATCGCACGGAATTCACTGCGTGGTAGCTTATAAGACTCACCTAGTGGGTTAACCAAAGAACGACTGTTGATTTCTAAACTCCAGCCGTTAAAACGGTAAAACTCAACAGAACCTTTTTCTTCAGTTTCTGCTGCAGCATTGTTCACACGAGTTAACAAGTTGCGAGCTCGGATGGTTAATTCACGAGGGTTGAATGGCTTAGTGATGTAGTCATCAGCACCAATTTCAAGACCTAGGATTTTATCAACTTCGTTGTCACGACCCGTTAAGAAAATAAGTCCAATATTATTAATTTCACGAAGTTCTCGTGCTAACAACAAACCGTTCTTACCCGGTAAGTTGATATCCATTACAACAAGGTTAATCTTATTATCTTGCATGGCTTTATGCATTTCTGCACCGTCGTTAGCTTCGGTGACAACATAGCCTTCAGCTTCAAATATACTGCGTAATGTATTACGAGTTACTGCTTCATCTTCAACAATTAAAATATGCGGATTTTGCATGATATATACCTAATTTTATAAAATTTGATTCTAGCGATTCGTTGCTAGTAAGTTGTAATAGCGCATTATTTTTACGCGAATATTCCAGTGTTTTTGGTGTTTATCTATGTCTGCCCTGAATTAAACACTCTTATAAACTCGTATGATGTAACGCAAAATATGGGTTACTGAGTTGTCTCGCGTCGATTAAGTCTCATTACGCCAATACAAAATGCACGTTAATGCCTAATGAGTTAAATTTTTTGCCAACAGGCTAACTACTATGAATACGATTTAAGAAGATAGTTCCATTTGTTACAAACTTATTTTAACCGTATTCATGTTTATCAAATGTAGAACATAAATCGTTTAAGTGTAAATTAAGCGTATAAAAATATGAAAGGCTACACTTCTATGAAACTTTACTACAGTCTCCATAAAACGCTGTCTGCTGCCTTTTTACTATCAATGTTATTGACTTAGTCATAGTGATTTAATAGTAAGTGATGTTTATTGTACTCGTTTTAGGCATTTGTTAACAAATTAAATGTTAAATAATTAATATAATTGTCGAGTATATGAAAGATTAATACAGTTAAGTAGCTAATAATCATACTATTTTAAGTTCAATACTTGTGACTGATATCACAAGCCTTTGAGATTTTATTACCTTCTGTTAAACTGTTTTCGGCCTAATTGACGAAATTTTATTATGAAAAATGTTATCGATGCATTGTGGAATGAGTACCAAAGTAGTCATTTTTTACTTACTCAACGCCTTTCTCATGATCTCCCGTTTGCTATTGTTACCGCCCATAATCCTCACGGTTTATTACTTTCTCCCAGTCAGAATCGTTTACTCGATCGTCAGCTTCAATCTAAAATCCAACAATATAAATGCCTTTACCGATCCCTAATTGGAGCAGCTCCAGACTTGTCGCATATGGAAAAGAGCTGGGCGATTTTTATTGATAAAGAACAAGCGCTTGAGCTGGGACGTGAGTTTAATCAACATGCTATTTATTATGTCAACAAAGGCTTGCTGTCTTTAGTTGCTTGTGTTGATTCGATTAAAGAGGAAGTGGATATGGGGGCATTTAACCATCGCTTACGTTTAGTCAGTGAATTCCCAGATACTTAGTGTTCATAATACCGTTATAGGGTTAGTTTAAGGGATGATTTGTTCAATTACCCTTATTGTCTCATTATTTGGTTGGTTACACGTAACATTGTATTGGTATTTTGTTGTTTTTAAGTTTTTTACGATTGATTAGGTGGTTTTTTCTTTATTACGAACAATGCTACATCCTCAATAAAGGGTTAAACATTGTAGGTATGAATGCCGTATTAGAAGGTGAATAAAAGTAAACTAGTATGCTTTTACTGCGTTTGTTGATTGACTTGTTAGTGCATTTGTTGCTATTTTCAACTCCCTCCTTCGGGAGGAACAGAAGAGGAGCGTTAGCTAGGTAGTAAGTGAGAGGATGCCATTCCGATGACAACTTATGATGGAGATTAACGCCGAGGTATCGGTTTGTTTGGTAAACACTGATATCGGTCGTATAGGCTGAATCCTAACGATTGTCACCTATTTTTTTGGTGGAGAGCTTCTGGTGATGATTGCTGTTTCCCTTCTATAAGGGTGCGTTATCTTAGCACCAGGCTCTTCGAACGTAGTATGTTCGGAGCGTATATCATGTTAGTAAATCACATCTTATTTTTTAGCCTTTCGCACACTGCGGAGGTATCAGTATGAGCCTTCTTCAATCTGAAATTGACACTCCTGAATTAGTCGTTGCTAAATTTGGCGGCACGTCAGTTGCTGATTATGCCTCTATGAGCCGTTGTGCAGATATTGTGTTGTCTAATCAAGCCACCCGTCTTGTGGTAGTTAGCGCATCTAGTGGTGTCACCAATTTATTGGTTGAATTGACCCAAGCTAACGTTAATGACGAGCGCCGCTTAGTTCTACTTAAGCAAATCGCACAAATTCAATATGCAATATTAGATGAACTAGGTCGTCCACAGGATGTGGCTGCCATTATTGATAACATACTGAGCCAGATGTCGGTACTCAGTGAATCGTTAGAACTGAATCGCAGTAAAGCGGTTATGGACGAATTGTTGTCTACCGGGGAGCAATGTTCATCGATTTTATTTTCTGCTGTTATTCGCGAAAAAGGTACTGCGTCAGATCATTTTGATGTTCGCCAAGTATTGCGTACCGATAGCCACTTTGGTCGTGCTGAACCACAGATTGAAGTGATAGCCACACTTACTCACGAATTTTTACAGCCATTACTTTCGCATTATGTCATCGTCACTCAGGGTTTTGTTGGTGCCGATGAAGAGGGATTGACGACGACATTAGGCCGTGGTGGTAGTGATTATTCAGCTGCTTTACTTGCTGAAGCTCTTCGGGCTACTGCAGTTGAAATTTGGACCGATGTGGCAGGCATTTATACCACGGATCCACGACTTGCCCCTAATGCCCGCCCGATTGCTGAAATCAGCTTTAATGAAGCTGCTGAGATGGCTACCTTTGGCGCTAAAGTATTGCATCCCGCGACCATTTTACCGGCAGTAAGACAAAAAATTCAGGTGTTTGTAGGTTCAAGTAAAGCACCTGAAATGGGCGGTACTTGGATCCGTCATCAAGTTGAAGATACCCCAGTATTTAGAGCGGTGGCATTGCGCCGTGATCAAACTTTACTTAATTTACATAGTTTGCAAATGCTACATGCACAGGGCTTTTTGGCTGAAACATTCGCGACCTTAGCGCGACATAAAATATCAGTCGATTTAATCACTACCTCGGAAGTTAACGTATCACTTACCTTAGATAAAACTGGCTCTGATTCAAGTGGTCAGGGTTTATTGAGTGAGTCCTTGTTACAAGAATTATCGCAGCATTGTCGGGTCAGAGTCGAAGAGAATTTAGCCCTAATTGCTATTATTGGTAATCGTATCGCATCCACAGCTGGCATTTGTAGCAGGGTGTTTAACGTACTTGAAAACCATAATGTGCGGATGATTTGCCAAGGTGCCAGCCCACATAATTTATGTGTATTGGTGGCTGAGTCGGAAGCTGCGCAAGTGGTTAATGCCTTGCACCAAAACTTGTTTGAGTAATCATATGACTAAAGTAACACAATCGTCACTACGGGTTGGAGAGCTGGCAACAGGGCAAGCGTTGACGGTTCCGTTATATACATTCTCTGGAAGCGAGTCTTCAGCCCCAAGTGTTTATATTCAGGCCAATGTCCATGGTGCTGAAGTGCAAGGAAATGCAGTGATTTATCAACTGATGGCTTTGTTAGAAAGTTATCAAGTGCTAGGTAATATTACCCTTGCACCATTGGCCAATCCTCTGGGGATTAATCAAAAAAGTGGTGAGTTTACCCTAGGACGATTTGATCCCATTACAGGTGTTAATTGGAACCGAGAGTATTTTGATCACCAAGTTGATGTTCAAGCTTGGTATACCCAACACCAACATTTAACCAATGATGAGTTGTTTCAGGCATATCGTTTGATGTTGATTGAGGCTTGTCAGGCTCGGTTGACTAATCCTTTTGGAATAACAACCGGTCATCGATTAGCGGTGAATTTACAGAGTATGGCGCACCAAGCTGATATCGTACTTGACCTCCATACCGGTCCTAAATCTTGCAAACATTTATACTGCCCTGAATATGATATTGATGCTGCTAGGCTTTTCTCAATTCCGTATACCTTGGTTATCCCCAATAGTTTTGGCGGTGCTATGGACGAAGCGATATTTTGCCCTTGGTGGCAGTTAACTGAATATGCAACGGGCCAGGGCCGTGAGTTTTTGGTACCTGTATCAGCGTTTACCTTAGAACTTGCCAGCCAAGAACGAATTGATTTGGCTGACGCGTTAGAGGATGCCAAAGGCATATTGGCTTATTTAAGCCATCGTGGTGTTATTGCTGAAAAAGTGAATCCAGCCAGTATGGAAAGGTTTGGCTGTTACTTGAAGGATTATAAGAAGTTTCATGCACCTAAAGCTGGCTTAATTGAATATTGTGCGAGTGTTGGAGAACCATTAAAAGCTGGCAAACCTTTAGTGAACATTTTGCGTATTGATTTGTATGGTACTGAACAGGCATACCAAGCCATTAGTTTACCTATGGATTGTGTGCCCATTTTACACTTTGCTTCTGCATCGGTGCATCAAGGTACAGAGTTGTATAAGGTGATGACTAATGTGTTTTCTTTACAGTCTAGTTGATTAACCGCTTTAGATAAGTAAAAACAAAAACGCCTGCAATTGCAGGCGTTTTTGTAGATGCGTAAATTGCAATTAACTGCCTAAAATCTGCAATGGAATGGTTAACATCTCATCACCGGATCCGGCAAAGTACCAAATAATACCGACTAAGCTTGCCACTGTTAGCAGATACCACACGGTTGAAAATATTTGGCCGTATCGATCCAGTGGTAGCAAATGACTTTGATGCCGCCCACGCCACTCAAATACAATCTCAAGACTGCCAATAAGCAATAAAAAGCCAAGTAGAGCAAGACCTAAGCTATAGCTTATAAACACACCGATAGCCGCACCTGCTATGCAAGCAATAAGACCAATAAGGCTGTTCATTGAAAAACTAATACTTTTTAAAATATGACCACCATCAAGAGGTAAGATAGGCAATAAATTAAATAGATTTAGCAGTGCATTAAAGCTGGCCAAACCAGCAAAAAATATATTTCCTGTTATCCAATAAAGTCCTAAAGAGATGACCGATAAAATCAGTCCGAATGTGGGTCCCATAATGGATATATACACATCTTGCCAGCGGGTATTGATGCGTTCATCGCTTAAGGCTAAGCCGCCAACAAATGGGATCAAATAAATCCCTTTGGTTTTCATGCCAAAATGTTTCATAGCTCTAATATGACCATATTCATGAAATACTAAGCAACCAATTAACGCCATAGCAAACTGGAATGAAAATAACCATGAATAGGCAGCAACGCTCGCAGCAGCAAATAGTACTTTTACCACTTTCGCGCTTTTAAGGAGTTTAAATCCTAGCGATGCTAGACCAATAACACTTATCTTTTGGTTTTTTACTATTGGCACTTCCGGCGTTTGCTTTTCTATGTCGCTGACGGTTCGCTGACCTTGGGCGACTTGTTCATCTTCTACCAACAAACAATAATCGAGTTGAAACGGTTGCCAATTAACATCAACTTCTAAGCGGATCGGAATTGCTTTACTGGATGAATCAACAATAGTCGAGCCACCATCGCTATTGGTTTCACTCAGTGGTGCCGTTGATTGTTGAGCGAGTTCAAACGAGTGAATGTAAAACGCTTGAGCACTGGCATTAGCAGATTTTTGCGATACAAGTTGATTGTCCCAATAAAGTTGCTGCCAACCGGCAATAGAGCCTTCTAGGCGTAATCGTTTACCAAGACATTCAATATTTAGTAGTTCCATTAAGGATTCTCAGGGTTTATGGACGGTGAGCTTGGGGCATTTTGCCAGAGCAACGTATGTTGCTCAATGGGTTCAACAATTATATTCATAAATTTTGACGTTAATCTGTGGCATTAACATGAATTAAATCATTATAAATGAATAATGAGTCGCTTAATTGAGGTTGGTAATGGTTAAAACGCTGGGTATATGTTTGTTATCTACATTTTAATATTTTAAAATCATTTTTTAATACAGTTGTTCTAGCTCTGCAACGGTTGCAATACCTTGCTCTATGGTAGTAAAGATAATTTTTGCACTACAACAATGTCCTTGAAATTGACCGAATTGACGTACAATCGGCAACATTTGTAATACATTCATATTTTGATCAAGTTTTATTAACTGAGGTAATTCTGTCACATTGGCATCAATTGATGGATCTAATGGCGGATGCTTTTGGATGTGATAAACGTGACCAGTACTATCGATAAGTTTATCTTGTGTGCAAACCGTGTATTGATTAGCGCAAATAAAGCTTAACCAGTCTTGATAGTTGGGTAAATACATTAGCTCATCATCTTGATCAAACTGCAATATGGCCGGCCAATGAATGTGTTTCATAGTTTACCTGTATCTCAATGTATTTTGTGCAAAACCAGCTAGCGATTACTGTAATCAAACGAAATTTCTTGATTAACATTTTTAACCACACATGTGCTGTGCTCACGCTGAGCGCGATAAAATGCATTACCAACATGTAACTCTACGTTAATGAAAATGTGTTTCTCTGCTTTGATATAATAGTTATCAAAGTAACCTTCAGATTCATTAAATAATAATGCGTATTCTTGCTCTTCTTTAATGCGTTCTTCGGCCATTTGTTTTTTCTGCTCGAGCATCATTTTAACTTGCTCTATCATTCCTGCATCATTTTGCCACTCTGTCTTGGGAGGCAGTTTTCGCAGCCTTGACTCTAAATCTAAGCCCGCGACAACCATTGCTTTAATGCTGTCATCTAGCGCTTTTAGTTGCTGTTTCAATTCACCCTGATGCATAGCGCAAAATAATTCGGTTTTGGTGCCGGCTGTGGCACCAAATGTGATAGCTCTAATTCCTTTTGCGGCACTGGCAATACCGCCCACTAAGTCTCCACGCCGCCCTTGAGCATCACTTACGGTAATGCTGTCTCCAGCGTTGGAATGACTGTGTAATAACTGCTTAGTCACCAAGATATTACCTTGAGCGTCTAAGTTAGAATACTGTACGAATTGAGCACATATCTGGCCATTTGCTTTTATGTGGGTGCTCAGTTCTTGTTCTTTAATCAAGCGTCCAATTACCCCTTTACTGATAATGACATCGCCTTGGGCTTCAATGGTGGCAGACTCAACAAAGCCCATAACGGTTACGTCACCAGTGGCTTTGACTTCCATACCTTCATGTACATCACCAGTTATCAATATACTGCCTTTAAAGTTAACATGGCCTAAGTGAACGTCAACATCTTTAATTTGCAGCATATCGTCAACTTGCATACCTTTCTTATTTTCAACCGGCTGGCCTGACACTGTGGCAATAAGTTTATTTGGATCTTTTGGATGAAAACTGGTGCCAGTTCCTGGTTCCATCGGTTTATCTTTACCTGGCGTTTGTTGCTGTACATCCCCGTGAACATTAAAACCAGGAGTGCCTATAGTGGCAGGGGTTTTAATCATTAATAAGTCATTAGGATTAACCGTAATTAATGCGCCTAAATTACGCATATCAACTGAGCCATCTTCACGTTCTTGTGGTTGTAATAAGCGTTCGCGAGCTAAAGCCACTTTACGCTCTAAGATGGCATTATCACCGTTAACCGCAACTTTACCGCAGGCGATAATACCTTCACAGACTTCACCAGGTGGTAATATCGACAATCGTTGCATTAATGCCATGATCTTGGGTTTGCTTAACCCCATTTTAATTCTTTGATTTTTTAGAGTATTTAGTACATCTGGGAGGGTTATTTCTTTACCACCCCATGCTGAGGTTATTTTCATGCTGGCTTGCATTTTATTGTCACTAACACTAATACTTACGACGCCATCTTTACGCTCAGCAATAGCAAAAAATAGTTCATGATCTCCTGGGTTTTGCCCACAAATAGCATTTATTTCTGCTACGGCTTTATGAATAGCGGGAGCAATAGGAAATAGCATTGCAAAAGCAGGTTGTGTGAGTAAGGCGTTAATATCGTCTTCTGACACTGGACCATGTGTATTGGGAATTATGCGTAATTCCACTTTTGTCTTATCTGCACTTAATGTGGCGACTGAGGGTTCTAACATGACATCCTTTGTTTTTTTTATTTTTTATTTCAGATTATGGCAGCAAGTAGAATAACAATGGAATGAATTCAAAAATGTGCGTTATTTTGCCTTTAGTCAATTTAGCTGATATCGATCTGTATTTCCAGTCGTAACCTAGCTTTATGAGCGATAAGTCTCACTAGATTATTCGAACCGAAAAGTAAGCCATTAGCATTGATGTTGATACAATTTGTACTTATTGTTTTTTGCTAGTGTATTTACTTTGCCAAAATGAGTGGCAATGGTATCGGAATATGGGAGGTGACGATTGGCTACAATTAGCCATAATCCTTTTGATGTTAGATGAGTCGCACTTTGTTGGACAAATTGTGTCGCAATATCTGTGGTACTTATTAAGCCATCATGAAATGGTGGGTTGGAAATAATGCCATCAAATTTACCGCTAATTTGATTAAATCCATCTGATGGATAGACTTTTGCGTGCATATTGTTGGCTGCAAGGGTTAATTCGCAAGATATTAATGCCATTGCATTAATATCAATACATTCCATGTTTAAGGTAGGATTTACTTTTAGCAATGCGGCCGTAATGACCCCCGCACCACAGCCAAAGTCGAGCACTCTGCCGTGTAAGTTATCTGGCAAATGGGACAGCAATAATTCGGTACCCTGATCAAGGCGTTTCTCGCTAAAAACACCGACCATATTACATATTTGCAGTGTTCCCTGTGGGGTAACGAGTGCATATTGGCTTACCCAATCACTGATTAATAGCGCAGGTGCTGCTTGGGTTAAATAACAGACATAAACTAGGCAGTGGCGGGCATTATCTTGCTTGATCGGTGGCGAATAATAATTAGGTGTGAGTTTATCAATTGATTTAACTCCACCTTTATTTTCACCAACAATAATCAATTGACCGTCGATACGTAAATGTTGCGCGGCAAGTTGCAGCAAATAACCCATTAACGGTTTAGCTTTCGGAAAGTAAATAATGACACTATCAAATTTTGTCTCTGCTAATGACTCTGGCAGCTGATGACCAAAATAGCATTGTAATTTGTCATTGGCATTGGGTGACAATGTGAGGTGGTGATTAAAATCTAACGCAAGTGCAGTGACATTATCTGCAAACTCAAGACATTGATGTGCAAAAGTATCAGCTTCATAATTGAGCACTAATACATTATGTTGAGCAAAGTAATTGCTGTTTCTTATTAAGGCTTGAGAAGGATTTGTTAACACGTAAGTTGCTCATAATGCTAGTGATAAGATAAACTCGGCAATACAAACTTAATCCCCACTTTATTAGCTGGTGGGGGATTAAGTTAGCCAGCCATTAAGGTGTTTGTACCGATTGCGGTAATAGGCTAAACATTTTAATTGCGATATCGATATTGTCCTGATGGCCGCTAAACAATCTTGCTCCAGGGCCCGCAGCAAATACCTGCACATCCATAGCGGTATGGCCGCCACTTGTCCAACCAGTATTAGATTCTATATCAATTAATTTACGCAATGCGACAGTCAATGGCTCGTTTCCCTGCATGCGTGCCGTTTGCAATTGACTGTATTGTGTTTCGCTTGGTGTAAAACCCAAGAGTGAAGCAGTTAAAGGCTGCCAATTGTCTTCAGCAATCACCTGTGAAGCAATCACATCTGGACTCGCTTTGACCTTATGCAAAACTTCTGGATGCCATTCATACTTCCCATGTGCACCAACAGATAAGCCACCGGTATTATGATCTGCTGTCACAACCATTAAAGTATCTTTACGTTGGCGAACAAATTGCTCAACGACTTCTATAGCGGATGCAAACTCATCCATTTCACCCATCGCGGTCGCAATGTCGTTACTGTGGCCAGCCCAATCAATTAAGCTGCCTTCTACCAATAACACAAAACCTTGTTTATTTTGTGACAGTAAATCCAATGCCTTTTGGGTCATATGACTAAGTTTATGTGCTTCTTGATCGTTAATGACCCAAGGTAGCTGTACATCAGCAAAAAGCCCCAATACTTTTGGCGTAGTAACTGATTCTAGCTCAGAGAATTCGCTGATGTTTTGGTAGCCTTTAGCTCTGAACTGTTCAAGCAATGTGGGAGTGAAATATTGCTGACCACCACCAAGAATTACATCGGCATCGGTTGTTAAATAAGCCTCGGCAATATCAATATAATTACGACGGCTTTCATTATGAGCCAAAAATGCAGCAGGTGTAGCATGGTTAACTTGTGAGGTAACCGCGACGCCAGTAGATAAACCTAATGATTTGGCTTTTTCCATTAAGGTGGTTAATGGACGTTTTTCGGTATCAACGGCAATGGCACCGTTATAACTTTTAACCCCAGTAGACAATGCTGTTGCAGATGCGGCTGAGTCCGTTACATAACCACTGACTGGCGCAGGGTAAGTGCTTGCCATACCCACGAGTAAGCGATCAAATACCGTTTGTTCAATCTCTTCTGTTTCAGGATTATCTTTATAGTAACGATAAGCAGTGGTATACGCCGGTCCCATACCATCACCAATCATGATGATAATATTTGTTGGTCTAGACGGGCCGGTTGTTGGCACATTATTACTTGTTGTGTCAGCCACAACAGGAGACATAACCACTTCATCAGCCATTACACCCGTTACGATCAAGCTAGATACCAACAATAGCCTACTGATCAGGCGTTGGTAGGTAGATAAAAAATGCATGATTAATCCTATTTTTGCTGACTAATATGAGCTTCTATGGCATCCATAAGCATGCCGGTAATATTAATGTCGAACGCAGCTTCAATTTCTTTAATGCAGGTTGGGCTAGTCACATTGATTTCAGTTAACTTATCGCCAATGACGTCTAAGCCGACAAAAATAAGGCCACGTTTTTTCAATTCTGGACCAATAGCACGAGCAATTTTCCAATCACTTTCCGATAATGGTTGGGCAACACCACTTCCGCCAGCCGCTAAATTACCACGGGTTTCACCTTTCATCGGGATGCGCGCTAATGCATAAGGTACTGGCTCACCGTCAATCACTAAAATACGCTTATCACCTTGAGTGATTTCAGGAATAAAAGCTTGTGCCATTGCGTATTGTTGACCATAACTGGTTAATGTTTCAATAATCACGCCAAGGTTAGGATCATCTTTTTTTACTCTAAAAATAGACGTGCCACCCATGCCATCTAATGGTTTTAAAATAATGTCTTGCTTGAGCTGGTGGAATGCTCTGATACGCTTAGCATCACGGGTCACAATGGTTTCAGGCGTAAATTCAGAAAACCATGCCGTAAACAGTTTTTCATTGGCATCACGTAAGCTTTGCGGCTTGTTAACAATCAAAACACCTTCTTCTTCCGCACGTTCAAGCATATAAGTCGCGTAGATAAATTCAGTATCAAATGGCGGATCTTTACGCATTAAAATCACATCAAGTTCGGCCAAAGGGGTATCAACGGACTCGCCTAAGGTAAACCATTGGCTAGCGTCTTGTTTAACCGTTAGTTCACGCATAGTGGCCATGGCTTTGCCGTTGACCATCGCAAGGTCATGCATTTCCATATAAAACAATTGGTAGCCACGAGCTTGTGCGTCCAATAACATCGCAAAGCTCGAGTCTTTTTTGATATTAATGTCGCGAATCGGGTCCATAACAATACCGAGCTTAATCATGTGTGTATCCTTTAATAATGTGCAGGGAAGATATCGGCTTAACCAATATCACCAAATTTAACTTGTAATGCGGTAATGGCAGTCAATGACGCTGTTTCTGTTCGTAGTACCCTTGGTCCCAATAAAATATCGGTAAAATGCTGGGTTTCTGTCATGGTAATTTCTTCGTCAGACAAACCGCCTTCTGGGCCAATTAATAATCTTACTTTGTGGTGTTGACCGGATAACTGCAAGCCATTAATACCGTGTGAGGCTCTCGGGTGCAAATTCAGTTTTAGGGCTTCGGTGGATTCTTCACACCATTGTGCCAATGTCATTGCCTGACGAACAACCGGAACAATACTGCGGCCAGATTGTTCACAGGCACTGATAACAATTTTTTGCCATTGTTGCAGCTTTTTGTCTAAGCGCTCACCACTCAGTTTTACACCACAACGATCAGAAAATAACGGTGTAATAGTGGTTACGCCAAGCTCTACGGACTTTTGAACCGTAAACTCCATTCGGTCACCACGTGAAATCACCTGACCTAAATGCAGGTCTAATGGTGATTCGCTATTGTTCGCTTCACAACTTAAGACCGTGACAGCGATCGATTTCTTACTGGTTTCAATAATTTCAGCTAAGTAATCGTTGCCGTCACCGTTAAACAAGCTGATTTGGTCACCCATCCCCATTCGCAACACTCGGCCAATGTGGGCGACACCATCCTCATCTAATTGAAGAGTTTGCCCTTGTTGTAAATTGTCTAGGGGCTGAAAAATACGTGGGACTCTCATCAGTGTTGACCTTATTTAACCCATTGTTCAAGGGGGAGCTTGATTGCCAATTAACGAACTAAGCCGTTATTTTGGCATTGTTTGAATACAAAATCATTATGATTACCTTGGTTAGCGGCGATTAAGGTATCACGTTGACATTCTATGGTGGTAACAGGCTGCATTTTGTTCCATGCATTAAATAATTTTTGTTGGCTATTACTTATTTTCAAACCATAGGTTTGTTGCATATAAAGGTAAGTCCGCGCAATAGGCCCCCTTGTTCGTTCGGGTGGCTGAACTTTGCGGCCCTTAAAGTCGACAATCATTTCACATTGCCCGTATTGATCCGCTTGTCCGCCCCAATCACTAAAACGATAGTTGCTGCGATCTCCATTCACTTCACCAACAGCAGGGACAAGGTTATGTAAATCCGACGTCATTGTCTTAAACTTCTTGTTGTTTTTATTGCAATTTTTCCTGCCGCCGTCTTGCCAACATTGTAGTTGATGACCTAATTCCCAAGCGGGGACAACATGTTCCCATTCGATCCGGTTAGCTCTAATGATTTGCTTTCTCACTTTATAACCACAACTAGCATGGTCTGCTTGCCATAATTTTCCTGCTATGGCGATGTTGCAGCCACAATAAAAGGTACGAAGGGGCAAGTGTTGTTGATAAATCTTTTTGGCCACTTTTTTCGCTTTACCAAAACTACTTGGATGTTCTGCGGCGAAAAGTGTCGATGAAAAAATGCCGCACAAAAGCGACACCCCAAATAACCAAGAGTGTGTGGATGATAAGCGCAAAATAAACCCTAAAATTAACAAAAACATCATTACAGCGCAGGCTTAGCCTGTCATTTTGGCTGATGTTAAGCCATCAGATGCGATGACGCAATTGATACCGTTTATTATTCCGAGCAAAGGTTATTTAGGGTTTAAAGGGTTTAAAGGGGTTAATGTCTGTTTACAACGGCGACAGCGATACTGAGTTTGGCCTCGGACAATTCTGTTGTGACGTCTTATGCTTAGCGGCACGCTACCACAGCCGCAAAAATATTCGAATTGTTGGCCACTGACAGACTGAGTATTGAGTTGGTGAGTGGTCTTGGGGGAAATATTAAATGTCGTCAGCATAACGCTTTGCCATTCTTTACCATGAGGTCTTACTTTACCAAATAGATGAAAACACACTAAATGACTAATTTCATGTGGCACTACTTCAGTAATGAAAATATCTGGATTTTCAGCCAGTAACACCGGATTAAAACGTAATTTATTGGTTTGTAAATGCGCTGTGCCTGCGCTTTTTCCACGTAAGCTGAAATGCACACTAGGACGAGGAAACTGACGCCTGAAATGTTGTTCGGCTAATTGGTAGTCCGCTTCGACTTTGGCCAAGATCTGCTGTTGTAGCGGATCGCTAACGGTTGTGCTCAGCGGTTGGTGGGGGCGCGCTGATAACGAAGACACCTTTGTGTGGATATCTGGCGTTAGCACTTGGTGTGCACGTTGAGTGAGATTGAAAATACTTTTAAACATGTTGGATTGCTTCACTTGCTTGAATGACTAATGAAATATTCAGACAAGTAAAGTATCGGCCTCTTAATTTAAGTTTGCAGACATTACAGTGTGCTAGCAGCTGCAGCTATCATGGCACGAATTTGTTCAACAATGTCTGACTCTACTTGTGAGTCGTAACCTTTAATTCGTGGAGTATGAATGTGTCCTACCGGTAATTTCAAGTTAAATTGATCTCGAAGTAAAATACTGCGATATGAAATTTCATTGGATAAATAGCCGCCACCAGAGCCTTCTACAGAAATTTCATTTTGCAATTCAGCCAGTGAGGATGCCTTAAACTGCCCCCGAGATAAGGTGCTAATTTGATTGTTGTCATTAACACTCCAATGACCTTTTACTGCTTTCATAGCCTCTACGGGTAGTGAAAACTGCACAAATTCAGGGCCATTTAATTTACCATCAGCAGAGGCACCATTATTAAATAATGGTGCTTTAGGATTTGTGTGACTGGCTCCGGTTAATATATTTAAATTGTCAGGGGCTTCTGCACTACGGTTACGTCCCGGAAAACGTTCAATATCGAAATTTTCACGCCCCATACTAATGGTAAATACCATGTCAACAGTGTTGTCACGATAAAAAGGCGTGAGTAATGATTCAATAATACCATTATCGAAATCGCTGAATCGAACCGGTATCATTACCGTTTCAATCTGTACTTTTTTGCCGTTAACCTCAAATTGATAACCATCAAGTGCTAAGGCCGCCAAACCAGATGGATTACTTTGGCCAATATTTCTATCAAGAAAAAAGGGATCAAAGCCAGTCACTATAATGTTAATTTGGCTGTCGGGGGAAAACTCAATATCACTAAAACCGCGAGAGGACTTCTCAACTGCTTTGACCAAAATATCGCGTTGCCATTTAGCAAGATTAAATCCAGCTTTATCTTGTTTTAAGACGTTACGCATGCTTAAACGACTCCAGTACAAGGAGCGATCGTCACTGTGTCCCGATTGGATATCGCGCACCGCTTGCTGCCATAATCTGTGTCCTTGATGCGCTACCATTTCAGTAACGGTCAATTCATCAGTGGCTTGTGCCAACTTGACCTCTACAGTATCGCTGATAGCTTGATAACGATTAACCACATCAGGCAAGGTTTGCTCAGCCTTAGAGACCCGCATTTCTTCAATATTCTTTTGGAGTAGGCTGGCATTAACTGCACCTGATAAGGTGAATAATGCCAGTGAACTTAAGGCTAGAACAGAACGATTTTTTTTCATGACGATTCCTTAAGGATCCTCGATGTCTATTTTTGGGGTGCGTTTAACGACTTTATTGCCCATAAGGCGGACTAACGTTTAATCTCAGTTATATTTATAACACAGTTGTTTAGGTGGTTTAAGAGTGCTTTTAATTCTTGCACATCAGTAAGCTTTTTTGAGCGTCAATTTAAGCCGATATTTGGCGAATTGTTAAATGTTGCAGATATGTCAATTTAATTGCTTTTTTTTGTATACTATTATCAATTTTAGACCATAATAAGTTCATATAATAAGATGTAGCTGAGATAAAATGCACTGAAATTAGTCATCGATATGGTTAATCTGGGGTGAGAAACTGATATTAAGATGATAAAAAAGCAAGGTATGCTCATACTTTTTAAATGAAATACCTTTGATAAGTAATTACAAACGTTATGTAATGGGTTACCGATGATATAGGCAAGTAAATGAACTAAACCCAGTTTGTATTTAAGTAACATTATCCGGTTATATCTATAGATATGATGCACAGGCTAATCTTGTATTAGCACTTTTGTGTGTACAGTATTGAAAGGATATCAACATGGAACCATTATTAATGGCAGGTTTTCAGTGTAATGAGCTGAATGAAGTGCTTGCTCGATTACATTTTCAACTTCATTACATTGATAAATATGATAAAAATAAAATCCCTTCCAATTGTGCTTTATGCCTAATCGACCTTCGTACAGACAATATTATAAATGAAATCAACTACCTGGTTAAAGAGTTGGATCCGAGGATACATATTATTGTACTGATTAACAAAGCTCAGCTTGATAACTCTGAAATTACAACATTTATTGCTCAATTTGCTTGGGATTTTTGTACAAGCCCAATAGATCCCGAAAGATTAGAGAAGTGTTTGGGCCATGGGCTTGGTTTGTCTAAATTAAAGCAACAATATCAAACTCCGCAACCTGAACTACCTTGTAATGACCCGGAACATCCAATAACTCAATCAGAAACGATGCAGCAACTATATAGGCAAATTGAGCGCGTGGCACCGACAGATATTCCTGTGCTTATTCGAGGTGAATCTGGCACTGGAAAAGAATTAGTGGCGACCCAATTACACCAATCATCTTCCAGAAAAGATGGACCTTTTATCACCGTTAACTGTGGTGCCATGGCGGCGGGCTTAATTCAGTCGGACTTGTTTGGTCATGAGAAAGGTGCTTTTACAGGCGCAACAAGTAACAGAAAAGGCAAAATTGCATTGGCTGATGGTGGAACACTCTTTTTAGATGAAATTGGCGATTTACCCGCCGAGTTACAAGTCAATTTATTGCGTTTTTTACAGGAAGGTTTGTTCGATTCAGTGGGCGGCTGCATAACGCAATCGGCTAACGTGCGAATTTTATCGGCTACTCATGTTGATTTAGAAAATGCTATTGATCAGGGCCGTTTTAGGTTAGATCTCTATTATCGTTTAAATGGCATAACCATTAATACCCCAAGGTTAAAAGAAAGGCGTGATGATATAATCGGTTTAGCCAATCAATTTATTCGGGTGTATTCGAATGAATATGGGCTAGTGGCTAAACCATTATCGCAATCTGCATGCCATGCATTATTAAATTATCCATGGCCAGGTAATGTCCGCGAGTTAATTAATCGGGTTCGTCGAGCTGTGGTATTGTGCGACACGCAACAGATCACAGCACAAAATCTAGAGTTAGCTAATATCGAAAAGAAACGTCACATTGCATTATCACTTAAAACCTTAAAGGACAATGCTGAGAAACAAGCATTGCAACAGGCTATTCTTATTGCCGACGGGCAAGTTGAATTGGCAGCAAGTTATTTAGATATTTCTCGAGCAACCTTTTATAGACTCATGGATAAGCATCACATACAGCTAATTTAATCTTGCTAATAGGTAATCCAATGCAAGTTTATTCTTTTATCTACAATGCGTAACGATTGTAGATAAATGTGCTTGAGATGTAAAACCGCAATATTGATATTAAAATTAGTTATTCCCACTTTTATTTATCTATTCTATCCATTTTATCTCTTGATCTGAGTTGAAAAGCTTCAAAAAATATATTGCTGGCACATTCAGTCTCATTATTAAGATTTAGCTTTTATTTTAAATTAAACGCTATTTCAACAACCTAGCAATTTTTATTCTTAATTTTGAGAATACCCTTCCACTAAAAAATATCTATCTAATTGAAAATAATAACTTTTATATGTTGGCATAAGTGTTGCTATATCCTTATATCGAGTATGGAAGGAACATCTTATGGATATCATTAGCAGATCATATTGCAGCCTATTGCAATTGTCATTGAAACGAGGAATACAACTTAGTGTGTTAGTACTGGTTGCTCATTCTTACGCTGATGATTCTACTGTCATTGGTTCACATGTGATGCAAGGAGCAGGTCGAGCAAGTATCAACCAAGCTGCTGGCGATTTTAATATTCAGTCTAACAGTCATGCATTAGGCCAACGCACATCGATCAAAACGATTGATTATAGTCAATTAACTCAACCAAGATTATTACCAGAATCCACTAAGCAACTTACTGCAGTAATAGACAGTCAAGCATTTGCTCAGTTTCAAGGCTTAGCAAGTATTAATCAAGTCAGCGGTGAGCAAAACATACAAGCTAACATAGGCAGTATAGCCATGGACTCGACCCTAGAAACCATTATGGGGCAGGGGTTAAATGATGAAGCACTAACTCAAGTGTCAGGCCAAATGACACCGGCATCCTATCAATCATCATACTATCAGGCCGACATCGCTCCAGACAGTTTTTTGGATGCGCAGGGCGTGATGCAAGTTAATCAAATTTCTGGTGACAATAATGTTGCCATTAACCAGTTCTCGTTGCAGTTACCAAGCGGGAATTAATAATCATCGATCGGAGGAATGGAAGATGAAAAAACTAACTCTAGTGCTAAGTATTGCAGCAATAATGAGTGGTTCTGCATATGCAAATGGACCAGGAAATGGACATGGCAATGGAATGAACGATTCTGACAGCAGTGTTGAGCTAAATAAAAAAGTAGATGTGTCTAAAGAGCTTCAATACAAAGGAAAGGTCACCATTGAAGGTACTATTACAGCAAATGGCTTAGGCATGGCTGTTATAGAAAATGTACAAGAATCAAGCAGTAACTATGGTGAGAATTTTTATCATGATAATGACGCCAAAATCACTGGCGATGCATTTAGAAACTCAAGCGGTAATATTGGTGTAAACCAGGCCGCTGGTGATTTCAATGCTCAAAGTAACTCAGCTGCGTTAGCCTCCATTGATGCCGACTTTGCTTTTGGTTCTGGTGATGCTGAAATTTTCAGTACTCAAATGGGCGGAGGCAATGAAGTGTGGAATGATGCCTCAACCAATACGTCTACTATTAATGGTGCTTCATTCATGAATGCCACAGGTAATATTGGCGTCAACGTAGCTGCAGGTAACAATAATATTCAAGCCAATAATATGGCTGCATCCACTTATAATGGACGTTTAGGTGAAGCCAGTGTATCAAATGTTCAAAAAACTGCTTATAACGGCACGATGAATATGGCTGCCATGCATGAAACAATGGGAGAAGCTAATATAGAACTTTCTTTCACTGCTGATGGAACCTCGAGCGGAACGTCAACTCTAGCTGAGAATTATTATCCAGAAGTAATCTCCGGTAATGGAACTCATGGTAATGGCCAAGTAATTGGTCATATTGATTTTGATGCTGAGAATCCAAGTAGCCCCGGTATGATGACTTTTGAAGAGATTGGTACTGTTGAGTTGAGCGGAACAGTGAGCGGTGTATTGCCATACGTTATCCTTGAAGTGCAAAAAACCAACAATTCCTCATTGTTAGCAGGAACAGCTTTCCAAAATGCATCGGGTAACATTGGTGTTAACTTGGCAAGTGGTACCGGTAACTTACAGTCAAATAATTTAGCGTTAACTAGCATTACCGCTGCTTCGACACTTGTAAGTGCTGAATAGTGCTATTCAGCTTTTTATGAATAAGGCAGGGGGCTAGCCCCCTGATTCATCTTATGCGCAACATTACTCAATTGATTATCTGTGTATTGATCATTTTCAGTTTCATTCACTACAATTATGCTGCCGAGATCCCGTTAACGGGGGTTGTGCCTGGTATGGGAACCTATTCTAAATCTATTCAGAGTATACGTGAAAGAAAATTTGAACATGTTATAGAGCAAAAAACAGATTTTTCATGTGGTGCCGCCAGTTTGGCTAGTTTGTTGAAATATGCCTATGACCGTCAAGATATTGATGAGCAGAAAGTGCTAATTGGTATGTTAGAGCATGCTGATTTGACTATGGTTAAGGAACAAGGCTTTTCATTGCTTAATATGAAACGGTATCTGCAATCTCAAGGATTAAGGGGACGGGGATATAAAGTCGGTGAAGCTGAAATGTCATTGCTCAAAATCCCTGCAATTGTATTACTCAATGATGGTGGTTATAGCCATTTTGTTGTTTTTCGTCGCCAGAATGGTGGAGACGTCTATTTAGGTGATCCTGCGTTAGGAAATCGGATTATGACAGTGGATGAGTTTACCGAAAAGTGGAATGGGGTGGTATTTGTGGTTATTGGGCAAGAATATCAACGCGATAATCCTTTATTGCACCCAAGAGCAAAATTAACGTTTCAAGCACTCGACCCACTCTCACCGATGACAGATGCTGAGTTACTCGAATTTGGTTTTTCTTATTCAGATATGCTTTAAGGAGGAAGGTATGAAACCAAGCATGATGCTATTAATGGCTATATCAGCTCCAGTGATGGCGAGTTCTCCTTCATTGACGATATTTCAACACAGTCAAGTATTGACTGATTTTGAACTTGATTCAATGAAAGGTAAATACATCAATAATGGTCAAGATTATTATTTTGGATTACAAATGCAAACGCAGTTTATTCAAGATAATGGCGTCCAGCAACAGGTTGGCATGCAAATCGAATTTGCTCAAGTCGATAATCAACCCTCGGTAAATATTACTATTAGCGATCCAAATGTTGTTGCTAGTCAAAATAGTTTTCAGTTAGATACCTTGGGACAAACTGCTGGGTTACAACAACGAATTCAAATTGCTGGCAATGAAAACTTAGCCATAAATGAATTAGACATGGCCCAAGGTCGATTAGCACCATTATTGAATGGAATCAATGTTGCCGTCGGGACAACGCTTGTGAGCAATAATGGCAATACTATTTTTTCGGCTAACAGTAACACCGTTGGCTATCAGGTCGAACTGGCTTCAGGCAGGGCAAATCAAGGTATTAGCTATCAAAATGGTAATGGACAGTTAGTTCAAAGCATTTTTATTGATGGACTCAGTCATGGCGTGATAAACCAGTCAACATTAAGGTATGACGGTATGCCTGTTGGGCCAATTGAGTCAAATATACTTGGTAGGCAAATCAGTGATTTAACCGCACTCGGATTTTAATTCATTCTGTACAAGGCAAGGATGTATATATGAATAAGAAATGGACCTCTGCAGTTGCAGTGATACTGCCTGGAATATTGGCAGTACCTGTATATGCTGCAGATATTGATCCTCAACCAGCCTTACAATCAACCTTATCGGAACAAGATATTGCAGCACTTAAACAAAAACTGATTCAGTTGAATCAACAAATTAAATTGCAGCAACAAACGATTAATCAGATGGCTCAACAGGTGCTTAAGCAAGAGGCATTAAACAGACAAGCCAGCAACAAAGATGTCGCCTTAACAACCCAGCAGCCAGCATCAACCCCCTCATCTGCACCCGCACTACCAACAGAGCGACCAAGTGCTCAATCAAGCCAGCAATCAGTAATTGCCAGCCAGACTACAAAGCGAAAAAAAGCGCCAGACAGAGCAAGAAGTACTGATGATGTATTACAAGAATCACATAATGTTTTTTCTCGAAAATTTACTGTAGAACCTTCATTTACCTATAGTTACTACAGCCGTAAAGATCTCATACTGAGAGGTTTTTTAGCGCTTGATGCCATTTTTTTGGGTAACTTAAACTTAGATCGTATTCGCACGAATACTACACAATTGGATCTCACCACCCGTTATACGTTAAATGATAACTGGCAGTTCGAGCTCGGGTTACCGTATCTGTATCGATGGACTCAATATGACTCGGTGGGTGAAGGGAATTCTAGCCAACGATATGAAACCGCCAAAATTAGTGGTGGTCAAATTGGCGATGTCAGTGGTGCTGTTTATTATCGAATTAATGCGGAATCAGTAGATTGGCCCGATTGGGTATGGAATGTCAGAGTTCGTGCCCCAACTGGAAAGGATCCGTTTGGGATCCCGCTCGAAACATCTGAAACCGGTAATTTGACCTATCCGACCGAAATGGCAACAGGGTCAGGTGTTTGGGGGGTATCGACAGGGTTTAGCTTAGCAAAAACGTTTGATCCCGCAATTGTATTTTTCAATCTGAATTATGGCGTTAGCTTCAAAGAGTCATTTGATGATTTATCTGGTGCAACAGGGTTAAGCCCTGGTGAAATTGATTTAGGTGATTATCTGGATTACAGCGTGGGATTGGCTTTCGCGGTGTCTGAGCGAATGAGTTTGAGTATGAGCTTTAATCAGCGATTTTACAGTAAAACCAAACAAAGGCCAGAAGGTGGGGAGTGGGAGAAAATCCCTCGTACAGACACTAATACCGCAAGTTTAGGTATTGGAGCTACGTTAGCTTTATCGCCTAATCTGTCTATGGTGACATCAATGGGTGCTGGACTAACAGAAGACTCCCCTGACTACCAAATCAGTTTGCGGTTTCCTTATCGATTTTAGTGCGGATCAGATAGTTTAGCGTTATAAGTTTCTAAATCGAGATAACCTCAAAAGGCTTATTATATGGCCATTTGAGGTTATTTATCGCGTTAATCGCTCTGGTATTAAATACTAAATAATATTCACAATAACAAAGGGGCGGTGGCGATATTTTTACAAGTCGTTTAGCCTTAACTCATCATCGAATGTAGTGATTCTTGGCTGGTATATCGCTTGGTAAAGAAGTCTAAAAAAGCACTAATATTACTGGCTAGCTGACGGCGGCTTGAATAAACCCCATACACTTTAAAGGGTTCCATTGGCCATTCTTGTAAAATGGGTACTAAGCTTCCGGTTGCAAGTTCTTGTTTGCAACTTGTGTTAGACAGCATGGCGATACCATAATCATCCAATGCTAAGCGCTTCACCATACTGGCACTATTGACTCGCACTTTTCGTTTAAAGGTTGCCATGATTCTACGGTTGCCTTTCCCTAATGGCCAAATAGGGGCCGATAAAGTCGTACCGAGTAAAATACCTTTGTGCTGGGTTAATTCTTGTGGTGTTGCAGGACTACTGAATTTTTTAATATAACCTGGGCTGGCAACCAAAATAGGTTGGCGTTCAAATAATAATCGAGCCACAAGATCGGAAGACTGCAGCGGACCATACTTAATGGCAATATCGTAACCTTCACCAACAAGACCTACATCACTGTCTGTAAATTGAATATCCAGTTCTATGTTGGGATAAAGTCGCATAAAACTAGAGCATAGATGGCCAATAACATCTTGCGAAAATGACACTGGAATAGCAATGCGTAATGAGCCTGAAATATCATTATGGGTATTTTCTATCGTGGCTTTGGCTGCCTCAATTTCATGACTAATTGAATCACAGTGCTGAAAAAATAATGCGCCTACTTGAGTAAGACTTAAATTTCGGGTATCTCGTTGGAGTAATCGCACCCCGAGTTGTTCTTCTAATTGGGCAACTTTACGGCTAATTGTTGATTTAGGTTGTCCGATCTCTCGTGCTGCTTGAGAGAATCCTCTGGCTCTAACAACGGCTGCAAACAGCATCATACCGTTCAAATCGGGCATTCAAACCTCACTGTCTCAAATATGGAACAAAGCGTCCAGCGTAGTTTATATGGTAATTTACCCATTAACAAAGTTATATTTACGGGCTAATAAAATTTTTCAGAGGCTATATAAGCAGAGGATCTAAGGATGACCAGCAAAAAGCAGCCCGCTAACAAGACCCAAGTACTATCGGCTGACCCACTTTTCTTACAAGCTGAACACTTGGCTAAAGATTTTTCATTATTTCCTGCTCATAACAAGCAGAGTTTATCTGAAGAAGTGAAAGGACTATTAACAGAAGATACCATTCAAGCTAACTTGAAAAGTTTGGCATCTTTAGACGTTGATGGTTATGTCAATAAAGTTATTCAACCAACGTTGGATAAAAACCGCCCAGGGGCGAAGCGTATGATCGCTGACTTAAAAGGCAAAATTATTGCCGAAAGTCATATCGGACCGTTTTATCGTGCTGAAGTGGAACTTAATTTTGGCACTCGTACACGCCGTATCGGTTTTATTGCGCAAGAGCGTACGACCGCAAACGGTGCTTGGATGCCAGAGCATCATCTTGCAGCATGTAAAGCAATTCGTCACTTCGCTGAATTGTGTATGCCAATTGTATATTTAATTGATACTCCAGGTGCTGATGCTGGTGAAGTTGCCAATAGTCAAAACCAAGCGCATACCATTTCTAAAGCCATTGCTGAAAGTGCTAACGTTGATGTGCCTACTGTCGGTATTGTGATTGGTGCAGGCTATTCAGGTGGCGCTATTCCATTAGCAGCCGCCAACATTTTACTATCTGTACGAGACGGTATTTTCAATACTATCCAGCCACAAGGCTTACAAAGCATTGCGCGTAAGTACAACTTGTCATGGCAAGAATGTGCTAAGTCTGTTGGCGTATCACCAGAAGAGTTGTATACCGCCGGTTGTATTGACGGCATTATCGATTTTACGCCGTCAGATAAAGATGAACGCCAGCATAATTTACGTCGTGCGATTATTAGCTCTATTGAAGCTGTTGAACGCGCTGCGATGAATTTTGTACGTGATTCTACAGATTTAAAAGAGCACTACGATAGAAGTTTACAGCGTTTCTTATCGCCTTCGGCTAACTTACTTACGCTCGAAAACAATACTCGTTTATCTGTCGCCAATAACCCAACGATGTACCACAATATTTTTGGTAGTGCCTATCGTTATTTGCGTTACTTGACCTTGCGCAGTCGTATTCATTCAATTACACAAGACCAATATGGTCGCTTGTCAAAAGTGAGCGTGCCTGAAGGTGATTTGTTAGCGCGTATTAAACAAGAGCAAGAGCGTGTATTCCAAGCGTGGTTAACTAACCCTGATAAGTTAGTTTACGATGAAGAGTTAAATAAATTATGGGGTACGTTTAGCGCTAAACGTAAAGAGATTTCTACCGAACGTAACGTGATTACGCGTTTTATTTTGGGTGAACCTAAAGAGAACTACAAAAAAGCACGTAAAGCATTGTTATTTAACATCGGTTGGTCGTTATATCATCGTTGGAAAAGTAATGCGGCTAACAACTTCAATGGCTTAATTAAGTATTTAGAGTCGCTGCCTAAGTCTGCGACCCAAGCTCCATGGCCAGAACTTAGTCAGCTTACTGTGCTGGACATTGTTGTTAATGATGAATTACGTGAAGACTTTATTTGGCAGTGTCACAACGTGCTTATCTTCAATGCGTTATATGACAATGTAGTGGGCAGTTTGGCGTCAATTTCCAAAGAAGCCATGATGTCTAAAAGTTTGTCTCGCGAGTCAGTGGATAAGTTACTTCATAAAGCGATTGATAACGCAATATCGAACAGTGATAACGCTAACGATAAGAACAAGTTCTATAAGTGGCTTAAATACTTTATGGATCAATCGAATCGTGCCGAACTGTTAACACGTGTAGAGCAATGGAAGAGTGTGGGTTTCCCACAATTAAACGATTCGCTTTTTGTTATCCTAACTTACTTCTTTGAACGCTTGTTACCTGAGTACTTTGATAGCGAAGACGATCATGATAAGTACACTGGGACAATTAACCCTGTACGTATTGGCCGTCGTAAAGATTTCTGGAACCGTTTAACGATGGGTTACCAGGATTTACTGATCCAAAAAGTACTTCGTGAAGAGAAAAAGAAAGGCAAGATGGGCTGGGAAAGTGTTGTCAAACAGTTCTTTACTAAGTTTGATGAAATTGATGCCGACAAAATGTCAGCTAACATGCTTAACTTCCCTGGTTTCCGTTTATCAATTGAAGATGCTATCGATAAAAAGATCCGTCCTTGTGGTTTAATTACTGGTCTAGCTGATTTTAATAATAATGGTAGCAAGTTACGCGTAGGTGTTGCGGTTTCAAATACGGCCTTCCAAGCCGGCGCATTTGATATGGCCAGTGCTGAAAAATTCAGTTCGTTACTGATTGAATGTGCTAAACGTAAATTACCGGTTATTTGCTTTATCAGTTCTGGTGGTATGCAGACTAAAGAAGGTGCAGCAGCACTATTCTCTATGGCTGTTGTAAACGACCGTATTACCCGCTTTATACGTGATAATGAATTACCTGTGTTGATGTTTGGTTTTGGTGATTGTACTGGTGGTGCTCAAGCTAGCTTCGTGACGCACCCTTTAGTGCAGACTTACTATTTGTCAGGCACCAATATGCCATTTGCTGGACAAATGGTAGTACCTGCGTACTTACCGTCAACAGCAACTTTATCGAACTACTTATCTAAAGTACCTGGTGCGATGACAGGGTTAGTTCATAACCCGTTTTGCGAGACCTTAGATACTCAGTTGTCTGGTATTGACCCACTTATGCCATTACCGACAATGAAGATTGAAGAAGTGATCGGTAAAGCCTTGTCTACTCTTGTACCTGAAGTCGTTGAGTTAGAAAAAGTCATTGTACAAGATGATCCTCGTGCGTTGATGAAGCCAATTCATAAAGTGTTAATACATGCTCGTGGTTGTACGGCGGTTAAATTAATCCGTAAAGCACATGACAACAATATTAATGTTGTATTGGTTGCCTCAGATCCTGACATGACATCTGTTCCTGCAGACATGCTTAAAGATAGCGATAAGCTTGTGTGTATTGGCGGTAATACTTCAGATGAAAGTTACCTTAATGCTTACTCAGTATTAAAAGTAGCTGAATATGAAGATGTTGATGCGTTACATCCTGGTATCGGTTTCTTATCTGAAAGCCCGCAGTTTGCAGCGTTATGTGTAAACAATGGGGTTAACTTTGTCGGTCCTAGTGTGTATTCGATGACCACTATGGGTAACAAATCTAATGCCATCCACACCTCTCAAGCGCAAAATGTTCCCGTTGTGCCTGGTAGTCACGGTATTTTGAGTAACGCCGAACAAGCGGTGAACGTAGCGTCTGAAATTGGTTATCCTGTACTATTAAAAGCGGTACAAGGTGGTGGTGGTAAAGGTATCCAAGTAGTTAAACGTCCTGAGGATATGATTAGCTTCTTCCAGAGAACCGCAACAGAAGCCGCCGCTGCATTTGGTAATGGTGATTTGTATTTAGAGAAATACGTTACATCATTACGCCATATTGAAGTGCAGTTACTGCGTGATAAGTTTGGTAATACCAAAGTATTGGGTATTCGCGACTGTTCAGTTCAACGTAATAACCAGAAAGTGATTGAAGAATCAGGTTCAACTATGTTGCCTGAAGAGCTTAAACAACGTGTGATGGAATACACTCGTGCGTTAGGTGAGGCGACCGATTATATGGGCGCAGGCACTGTTGAGTTTATCTATAACTTGGATGCAAACGAAGTGTACTTCATGGAGATGAATACGCGTCTTCAAGTAGAACATCCCGTCACTGAAGCAACATCTGGTATTGATATTGTTAGTGCGCAGTTTGATATTGCTGCAGGTCGTTCAATTGAAAAATTGGAGCCAGTTGACCAAGGTTACGCCATGGAAGTGCGTGTGACAGCAGAGAAAGCGGCACTAGATAGTCAAGGTATTCTTCAGCTTATACCTAATCCAGGTAACATTACTGAATGTATTTTGCCTCAGCGTGATGATGTTGAAATTATTTCGATTGCAGCAACAGGCAAAGAAGTGTCGCCATACTATGATAGCTTGATCGCACAGATCATCATACGCGGTACTGATCGTGCTGACGTAGTAGCTAAAATGTATGAGTACCTTGATAGCGTTGTGATTAAAGGTATTGCGACTAACATTCCATTATTGAAGCTTATCCTTAAAGATCCAACGTTCAATGAAGGTGTGTATGACACTAACTACTTACCACGTTTAATGGCTGAGTTAGATATTCCAGCACTGATTGCTGAAATGGAAGCGGCTGCTGAAACCATTGGCGTTGATACTGAATCATTACGTGTTGGTGAAAGTAATGAACTGAAAGTATTGGCCCAAGGCGCAGGTATTTTCTATACCTCTCCAGCACCGGGTGAAGCAGACTTTGTTAAAGAAGGTGACATTGTCACGGTTGAACAAACATTAGCATTGATGGAAGCAATGAAGATGTTCTCTCAACTTACGTTAGCGGGCTTTAATCGTCAAACGGGTGTGTTATATCCTGAAGATCAAAAGTATCGCATAGAACGTATTCTCAATAGTAATGGTCAGCAAGTGTCACAAGGTGACTTACTGTTTGTTATCTCACCAGTCGAAGCATAATACGTTAGATTGATTGTTGAATAAAATACCCACCTTTTGGTGGGTATTTTTTTGTCATACTTTCGTATGTTGTAATACACTCAACATTGTATACACTTTTTCGTTCAACTATTTTATTAGAATTGTTGGATCACACTATTGAGAGAATTGAGTTGGCTTGGATCTTCTAAAGTATTATTGATTACGCTTTGGATATTGATTAATGGAATCGACACTAAGCATGCTCATGCTTCGGTGGTGGATAGTCAATCCATCGTTAATTTAAAAAATAGTAATGTCGTACGATATTGTGTTGATCCTGATTGGTTACCTTATGAAGCCATTGTTGATGGTCGTCATACTGGAATTTCATCTGATTATTTAGCTTTATTAGCACATTATACCAATCTGACTTTTGTGTTAGTCCCCACTTCGTCTTGGCGACAGAGCCTGGAATTACTCAAACAGGGTGAATGCGAACTAACGCCCATTTTAAATCAAACGCCTAAACGTGAGCAATATCTATCCTTTAGTCAGGTCTTTTTTAAATCACCAAATGTATTGGTGTCACTAAAATCTCAACCATTTTTACAAGGGTTTGAAAATATCGGCAACCGCTTATTGGCCATCCCCAAAGATTATCGCTTAGTCGAGTATGTACAACGGTATTACCCCAGCCTTAACACCATATTAACCAGTAATGAACGGCAGGGATTAGAAAAAGTCGCTAATGGTGAGGTAGACGTATTTGTCGGATCGATGTTTTCGGTTAATGCGTATATTCAGCAACAGGGATTAACATCACTTAAAATTGCAGGTTGGGGTGGCCCTGAAGATGAGTTACGCATAGGCGTTATCAAGGCAAAAAAAACTTTGTTACCGCAGATTAATGCTGGTCTAGCAAAAATCACTCAAGCTGATCATAATGCTATTTATAAAAAATGGCATAATATTACCGTCATTGAAGACATTGATTATAGTGTTGTTATCCAAGTTGGTACTGTACTTGGGATGCTTATTCTATTCTTACTTTATCGAACGATTTGTGTGAGTAAGTACAATGTCCACTTAGAAAAAAACAATAAGCAGTTACAACAATTGCATTTAGAATTGGAACAAAAAAATAGCGATTTGGATTTTTTAGCTCAACACGACCCATTGACAAAACTATTTAATCGTCAATATTTTAATCAAACCTTTTTAGATGATCCTAGGCAGCCTCAACAGAACAAACAAGCAAACAATAATATTAGTTTGGTTGTTATTGATATCGATTTTTTTAAAGCAATAAATGACAAGCATGGACATACTGTTGGTGACAAAATATTAGTTCAAGTCGCACAAGTGTTACAAGCATCGGTGAGAGATCTGGATGTTGTTGCAAGGTGGGGCGGTGAAGAATTTGTGGTGGTGTGTCAGCATGTAGCATTGCACGATGCTACCGAACTTTGCCAACGAATTACTGATGAACTTACCCACTTCCATTTTTACAATAATATCAAAGTGACCTGTAGTTATGGTATTGCCCTATTGAAGGACAATGAACCAATTCAAGCTTGTTTTGAACGTGCCGATGGGGCTTTGTTTAAAGCCAAGCAGTCTGGGCGTAATCAATATTGTAGCGCCTGATAAAATTATTTTGATTAATGTGTATACTCTTTTTTCGTCACTGGTCTTATTCGATAATAAGAACATAGTGGGCATCGCGGCAAACTCATATTCATCATAAAATGCACCTAAAAATGCTATTTTAGGTATTTAACCTCGAATTTAACATTTTTAGGGTAAAATAACGTGACGGCTAAAAAATAATCTATTATTTTTAGTCGTTTGTTTTATATGTGATTCTAGGCATTAATATCGATTTTTTGAGCTAAAAATAAATAAATATTGCACCAGCTATTTGCGCCCAGCAAGGTTCCAATTTACAATATGCGCCTTAATAACCTGATGTGCGGTGTGTCGGTTCTTTTTCGCATGCTCCGTCTACTTCTTAAACTAATCATTAAAGTTGAATCATGACCGAATTATCCAAATACAGAAACATTGGTATCTTCGCTCACGTTGACGCGGGTAAAACCACGACCACCGAGCGTATCCTTAAGCTAACCGGTAAGATCCATAAGATCGGTGAAGTACATGATGGTGAATCAACCACAGACTTCATGGAACAGGAAGCTGAGCGCGGTATTACCATTCAGTCAGCAGCAGTAAGCTGTTTCTGGAAAGGCTACCGTTTTAACGTTATTGACACTCCAGGCCACGTTGACTTTACAGTTGAAGTTTATCGTTCGCTAAAAGTGCTTGATGGCGGTATCGGTGTATTCTGTGGTTCAGGCGGTGTAGAGCCTCAGTCAGAAACTAACTGGCGTTATGCTAACGATTCTGAAGTTTCGCGTATCATCTTCGTAAACAAATTAGACCGTATGGGTGCTGATTTTTTACGTGTTGTTAAGCAAACTAAAGACGTATTAGCGGCTAATCCTTTAGTTATGGTTTTACCAATCGGTATTGAAGACGAATTCATTGGTGTTGTTGACCTATTAACTCGCGAAGCTCACGTTTGGGACGATACTGGTTTACCTGAAAACTTCACAATTCAACCTGTACCTGCTGACATGGTTGACTTAGTTGAAGAATACCGTGAAATGTTAATCGAAACTGCTCTTGAGCAAGACGATGACTTATTAGAAGCTTATATGGAAGGTGTTCAACCATCTATAGAAGACGTTAAGCGTTGTATCCGTGCCGGTACTCGTACAATGGCTGTGTTCCCAACATATTGTGGTAGCGCATTCAAAAACAAAGGTATGCAGTTACTACTAGATGCCGTTGTTGATTATTTACCTGATCCAGTTGAAGTTGATCCACAACCTCTAACTGACGAAGAAGGTAACGAAAATGGTGAGTTCGCTATTGTTGATGTTGATGCGCCTTTCAAAGCATTAGCATTCAAAATCATGGACGACCGTTTTGGTGCATTAACTTTCGTACGTATCTATTCAGGCCGTATCAAGAAGGGTGACACCATCCTTAACTCGTTTACCGGTAAAACTGAGCGTATTGGCCGTATGGTTGAAATGCAAGCTGATGAACGTAACGAACTTGAATCAGCACAAGCTGGTGACATTATCGCTATCGTGGGTATGAAGAACGTGCAAACTGGTCACACTTTATGTGATCCTAAGCACCCTTGTACTCTTGAAGCCATGGTATTCCCTGAGCCAGTTATTTCTATCTCTGTAACGCCAAAAGATAAAGGCGGAAGCGAGAAAATGGGTATTGCTATCGGTAAAATGATTGCAGAAGATCCATCTTTCCGCGTTGAAACTGACATTGATTCAGGTGAAACCATCCTTAAAGGTATGGGTGAACTTCACTTAGACATTAAAGTTGATATTCTTAAGCGTACTTACGGCGTAGACCTAATTGTTGGTGAGCCTCAAGTTGCTTACCGTGAAACTATCACGAAAGAAATTGAAGATAGCTACACGCATAAGAAACAGTCTGGTGGTTCTGGTCAGTTTGGTAAAATTGATTACGTTATTCGCCCTGGCGAGCAAAACACTGGTTTCACTTTCACCTCGAAAGTTGTTGGTGGTAACGTACCTAAAGAATTCTGGCCTGCTGTTGAGAAAGGTTTCAAGAGCATGATGAATACCGGTACTATCGCTGGTTTCCCTGTGTTAGACGTTGAACTTGAACTTCAAGATGGTGCTTTCCACGCAGTTGACTCGTCAGCTATCGCGTTCGAAATCGCTGCTAAAGGTGCGTTCCGTCAATCTATGCCTAAAGCCGGTGCACAACTTCTTGAACCTATCATGAATGTTGACGTATTCAGCCCAGATGACAACGTTGGTGACGTAATTGGTGACCTTAACCGTCGTCGCGGTATGATTAAAGATCAAAATGCTGGTGTTACAGGTGTTCGTATTAAAGCTGACGTACCGTTATCAGAAATGTTCGGTTATATCGGTTCATTACGTACAATGACTTCTGGTCGTGGTCAATTCTCTATGGAATTTGCTCACTACGCACCATGTCCTAACAGCGTATCTGAAAAAGTAGTTGCTCAAGTTAAAGAGCGTAAGGCTGCTGAAGCTAAGAAGTAATTCTAGTTTCGATTTGCTGATAAAAACCGTTGCTTAGGCAGCGGTTTTTTTATGCCTTAATTTTATGATATCAGCACTAGACTTTAATACTGATGGGATAAATATTATTTATGACTGTTTCTACTAAGTGTTAATAATGCGTTTGCTGGTGGGGTTAACGGCAGGTTTTCACGCCATATTAATGCTAAGTCCCATGTCATTGCTGGTTGCATCGGTTTAAATACTAACTTGTTATTGGTTAATCGTTGGCAAATGGGTTCGGGTAAAATAGCCACGCCTAAGTTAGCTTCAACCATGGCTGCTATAAAGTCCCACTGACCGCTTCGAAAAGCAATATTAAGTTGTACACCAGCTTTACGACTTAAGCGGCGTATTAATTTAGCCAATGAAAAGTCTTCATTATATAAAATAAAAGGATAAGACTCGAGATCTTGCCAGCTGATTTCAGCTTTGTCACTTAACAAGTGGCCTTCAGGCAAGCAGGCAAGCATAGGGTGCTTAATGAGTAGTTGATTGGCTAGCTCTGTTTTGTGAGTCGTTGGAAGCGCTGTGAAGGCAATATCAAGGCTGTTATTAATTAATGCTTGCTCACACCCAAAACCACCGTATTCATACATTTGCATTTCGATACCTGGGTATTGCTTTCTGTAGGTTGTGAGTAAACCAATAAATAAACTACTCATCATTGGGCATATCCCAAGCCGTAAGCGTCCAGTTTTTAAACCACTAAGATTACTAATATCTTCTTGAAGTCGATGCCAATGGCCTAAAATTTCTCGAGCACTTTGCTCAACGAGATGCCCTGCTTGAGTTAACTCAACCTTTTGGTTGTTCCTAACAAGCAATTGTTCACCCACATCGTGTTCTAAACGTTGGATTATTTTTGTTAGAGTCGGTTGGGTCATAAAGCATTTTTGCGCTGCACGGGTAAAGTTTTCGGTTTCAACTAAAGTTAAAAAACTCTGCAAGTTCTTTATTGGGATGTTCATGCTTAAATGGAATCCAGTCTATTATGATTATTCATTTTACCTATGAAGCATAAAGGATTACTTTGAACTCGTTAACGAAATGGAGCCATGGCAATGAAATCAACTTCAAGTTTATGGGTTGGCGCATTATGGGAAGCGGCGATGCCAGTGAAGCATGAGATGTTATCATCTAATGTGTCACAAACAGCTGCTGCACCGAGTACACAGCCTATTGAGCAAAAATCTCAACCAATAAACCCAGCTTAAGCTGGGCTTTTTGCTGTTTTATACCCCTCTTGTCATTAGTCTGTATGTACCTTCGCTTGAGGAGTATTGGTATACTCACTACGTGTTATTGTCGCTTTTTATTCAATCTTCTAATTTCCCTATTAAGCAGGTAAAAAAAAGCCGCTTACAATGCAAGCGGCCAAAATAGTCATAGGGGGGAAGTTGACTAATTGAAGGTGTTTTCTACCAATTGCTGTTTATTCTCAGCTTGAGGCACATGGCACTGATCGCAAAAATAATACATGCCTTTTACAGTACCTTTGTCGTCCATCACGTGTGATTTATCGACTGGAGTCGCTTTCATGCGCTTAGCTTTATCCCAACTGTGACAGCTTAAACAACCATTTTTATCAGTCGTAATTGAGTAAGTTGCTTTATGTGGAATAATGGGTGGTTGATGTACAAACGTGCGTTCAATTGCTTTACCACGTGTTGGGTAAACTGGCATCTCGTCTGCAGGACGTACTTCTGTCACTTGCGAGTCACCCGCAAGAGAAGATAGTTTTACGGGTTCAGGGTTTGCATGTGCTTGTTGACCTGAGTAAGCGCTAATCGCTAGCATCACGGCTGCTAAAGTGATTAATTTTTTCATAACTTGCTCTCCACCTTAAGAGGAATTCTGTTCGAATTATTTGAATTAAATCGGTTGGTATATTGGAATACGCGCGGTGCACAAACATCAATACAGCGGCCACAAAGAGTACAGTCACTATCGAGTATAAATGGCTGAATACTGCCTTTTTTTAACACAGGTTTTAACACCTGACGTTCTGGGCAAACAGTAAAACAATCCATGCAGTTATTGCATGCTTCAGCTCGAATAGCGGCTATTTTTATTGGGCTAACTTTGCCTATCAGTGAAAATAATGCTCCCGTTGGGCACAGGTGGCTACACCAAGCTCGTTCAACCACAAAGGTGTCGAGCAAAAAGATAACCGCTAATACCCATAGCCCGCTGCCTGCGCCAAATAATATTGCGCGATAGACGACGGGGACTGGATTTAGCCATTCCCACACTGTAACACCAGTGAGTATAGGTAATATCAACACTAATCCAAGCATGTAATAACGCAGATTTTTTGGTATTTCACTGGTGCGAGGCAGTGAAAATTTCCGTCTAATCCAGCTGGCTAAATCGGTGACAATATTAACTGGGCATACCCAGCTGCAAAACACTCTTCCGCCAAGTAGGGCATAAATCCCGACTATGATAACCGCGCCGAGTAACAGGCTTATTTCGGGCCAGTGGCCGCTCATAAGCACTTGTAACATTACTAACGGATCGCTTAATGGAATTGTGTCCAACAGTAAACTGGTTGAGAGATTTCCCTTAAGGAGCCATAAGCCCAAAAATGGACCAATGGCAAATAAGCTCAGCACACTCAGTTGCGATATTCTGCGTAAAATGAGGAAACGATGTGCCCCCCACCAACCAAGTTCGTTGACTGCAGCATTGGCAAAACGTGTTGCTGATTTTGGGCTATTGCTATGTTTTATATTCATAATGATAGCCCCTTATTTAGCATCTCAAGTGTCGTTTCTTCGGTGTGTTGATAAGTATCATGAGCAGCAGCCTTACCCATTGCAATATGCCTTGGTAATACTTTTATCACTGCTTGTTCTGTCACGCAGGCATGTTCACATTTACCACATCCGGTACACAAATCTGGATTGATGGTAGGTAAAAACATCGCATGGTGATCGCTCTTTTCATTGCGTTGCAGTACTAGTGTGATGGCTTTGTCTATTAACGGGCAAACCCGATAACAGACATCACATCGCAAACCTCTAAAGTTAAGACAATTTTTCTCATCTATTAAGACTGCTATTCCCATTTTTGAGTCGTCAATGTTATCTAGTTTTTGGTCAAGCGAGCCGCTAGGGCAGGCTTTAACACAAGGGATATCATCACACATTTCGCAAGGGATATTACGCGCAGTAAAATAAGGCGTACCCGTTGGGGCTCCATCAAACCAGCGTGCTAGTTTTAAGGTATCGTAGGGGCAAGCCTCTACGCATAAGCCGCAGCGAACACACGCTGAGAGAAAATCGTCTTCTGGCAATGCGCCGGGCGGACGAATAGCAAATGGGTCAAGTGGACGGGATTGAGTGGAAACAGTTGTTAACCCCAAACCGACCATACCCATTACACAACTGGCTTTCGCCGTTGTTGCAAGAAACTGTCTACGGTTGACACCGTTTACACTTGCTAGTTTGCTATTAATTTTGCTCATGATATTGCGTTCCATTTATGCACTAGGGTATTGATTAAGCCTTCATTACTTTTACTGGACACTTCTTAAAATCGGTCTCTTTTGACAAGGGATCAGTAGCATCGAGTATTAGCTTGTTGACTAGTTGGCGCGCATCAAAAAACGGCATAAAGACTACGCCTTTAGGTGGCTTGTTACGGCCTTTGGTTTCAACACGAGTTTTAACTTCACCACGAGGAGACGCTACGACAACTTCATCGCCACGTTGTAAACCTCGTACTTTTGCATCTTCTGGGTGCATAAAGATTTGAGCGTCAGAATAAGCGCGTTGAAGTTCAGGTACACGAGCTGTCATTGAGCCTGTGTGCCAGTGCTCTAATACTCGACCCGTTGACATCCAAAGATCATATTCTTTGTTTGGCTCTTCTGCAGCAGGCTCGTAAGGGAGGGCGAAAATAACCGCTCTACCGTCTGGCTTACCGTAGAAATTAAATCCTTCACCCGCTTTTACGTACGGATCACTTCCTTCGACAAAACGACGCAGGGTTTCTTTACCATCAATAACAGGCCAGCGTTTACCGCGGTTTTCATGGTAGTTATCGAAGGCGTCTAAATCGTGACCATGGCCGCGACCAAATTTAGCGTATTCTTCAAAAAGACCTTTTTGCAGATAAAAACCAAAGTGTTCACTTTCGTCGTTATATGCACCTTTGCACTGTTCTTTAGGATATTTGTTTACTTCACCGTTGGCGAATAAGATATCGTAAAGTGTTTTGTCAGCATTTTCTGGTTGCTTGGCAATTAGTTCAGCAGGCCATACTTCAGATACTTTAAAGCGCTTTGAAAACTCAACTAGCTGCCATAAATCTGATGTAGCCCCTTCAGGTGCTTTGACTTGCTGGTGCCAAAAATGGGTACGACGTTCTGCGTTACCATAAGCACCTTCTTTTTCTACCCACATTGCCGTTGGTAAAATTAAGTCTGCAGCCATTGCGGTTACTGTTGGATATGGATCTGATACCACGATAAAGTTTTCTGGGTTACGGAAACCTGGATAAATTTCATCATTGATATTTGGGCCTGCTTGCATGTTATTGGTACACATGGTCCAGTAACAGTTTAGCTTGCCATCTTTCAACATACGGCTCTGTTGCACCGCGTGGTAACCAGGTTTAGGTGGAATAGTACCCGCTGGAACTTGCCAAAGTTTTTCGGTAATTTCACGATGTTTAGGGTTTTTAACCACCATATCTGCTGGTAAACGGTGTGAGAATGTTCCCACTTCACGTGCAGTACCACAAGCTGATGGCTGACCTGTTAGAGAGAACGGGCTATTGCCTGGGGTGGCAATTTTACCGGTTAATAAGTGGATGTTGTAGAGCATATTATTTGCCCATACACCACGAGTATGTTGGTTAATACCCATAGTCCACAAACTCATCACTTTTTGTTTAGGGTCGGCATATACTTTGGCTAGCGTGATAAGGTTTTCAACTGCAACACCGCTCATTTCTGATGCGTATTCAACAGTATAAGTACTGACAAACTTAGCATATTCTTCAAAGGTAATTGGCTTAGAACCACCATTACCAGAGTTTTTAGCTTTCTTTTCTAGCGGATGTTCTGGGCGTAAACCATAACCAATGTCGGTAACACCTAAGGCAAAGTTAGTATGTTTGCTGACAAAGTCTTTGTTCACTGCATCGTTTTGAATAATGTAGTTAGCGATGAAGTTTAGGATCACAAGGTCAGTTTGTGGCTTGAAAACCATTGGGTTATCAGCTAAATCAAAGCTGCGGTTTTCATAGGTAGAAAGTACATGTACACGTGCATCTTTATGGCTTAAACGACGGTCAGTTAAACGAGCCCATAAGATTGGGTGCATTTCTGCCATGTTAGCGCCCCAAAGCACAAAATTATCACCGGCTTCGATGTCATCATAACAACCCATTGGTTCATCAATACCAAAGGTACGCATAAATCCACCCACGGCAGATGCCATACAATGGCGAGCGTTAGGGTCGATGTTGTTAGTCAAAAAGCCAGCTTTGTGAAGTTTAGACGCGGCATAACCTTCCCAAACTGTCCATTGGCCAGAACCAAACATACCGACAGAAGTTGGGCCTTTTTTAGCAATACTGGCTTTCCACTTTTCGGCCATGGTATCAAAAGCAACATCCCAGCTTACAGGAGTGAAATCACCTTCTTTATCATACTTACCATCTGTCATTCTTAGTAATGGCGTAGTTAAACGGTCTTTGCCATACATGATTTTTGATAAGAAGTAGCCTTTAATACAATTTAAGCCTCTGTTAACAGGGCTTTCTGGATCGCCTTTAGTTGCGATCACTTTGCCATTTTTGGTTCCTACTAATACACTACAACCAACACCGCAAAAACGACACGGGGCTTTATCCCACGTGACATCGCTCTTGCCTTCTGCTGCTTGAACTATGTTGATGGGAATAGCGATACCCACTGCCGACGCTGCTGCGGCAGCGGCGTTGGCTTTTAAAAACTCGCGACGGCTTATGCTCATGGTGTTCCTCACTCTTAGAATGTTTACTTAGTGTGTGATAGTCATTGGAGGTGACGTGATAGAGTGAGTCTAGTCCTTACAATCAACATGGGTATACCTCCGAATGGGTATAGTGATTAATAGTTGTGCAAGGTCACATTTTTCCATGTGATATAAATCTCATTTTAACAATTAGGTAAATGCTGTTTTAGAAGTTGCTTGTAAAGCATGTTGTGCCTGAAGTGTGGGATTTTCTATTTATTGAAAACCTATCTAGGCTATATGGTTAACCTAGATTGATTCATTGATTGGTTATGTTGATTAATGATGGATCTTTGTAGGTATGGTTAATATCCAGTTAGCTCCATATAACCTTGTCCTTGGTGGCTGCCTTTAATGGTAATTGGGCCTTCCCAGTATGCGGTTGATACCAGCATGTCACTGTTTGGATTCAGTGCTTGAGTTGTTACATCTACCCCTTCGCTGTTAATACGTAAACGCCAAGCGATAGGGTGGTTACCTAATGCAGTTTGTTGCCATTGGCTTGGCTCCATTGATATATCATTAGGGTTATCTTTACTGTTGATATTGCGGCCACTCCCATCGGCAAACATTCTTCTGCCACTGTAAAAGTGGTCATCGTCAGTTGCTCCGCGCAGTCTAAACATCATGAGTGTTGAGTTATCGTCTAAACGCAGTGAAAACCAGTCCCAGCCTTGTTGGGCTTTGGTTAAAAATTGTGAGCTCCACTCGCGGTCTAGCCAAGCTTTACCAGTGACATGTTCGGTAATACCGTGACGGGTTATATCTCCAGAAACATCAATAAAAGGTTGGCTGTAGTAATAAGACGCCACGCTTTTATCTGCACTTTTACTGCTATAGCCTTGTTTGCCTTGTAATTGCAGAGGTTGTTGGCTATTAAGCTGAAGTTGATAACTAAATTGTTCACCCACTACTTTCAATGTGGCAGGAAACAGCTTGTCTGATTGGCTTAACCATTGCCAGTTTTGTAAATGTACTTGGAATGGCTGGGGGTCTACTCCGGCAAGTTGTGGCTTCGCGCGTGACCATTTTTCAGCAAGTAAGTGTTCACTTTTAGTAGTCACAGCCGCATGGGCCATATAAAGCTGATTAGTTGCCCAGCTGTTTTTTGCGGGTGCTTGAGCATCTGTTGGCGGTGAAAGTGCAATCCTAAATTGAGTCCACTGCACGCCAACATCTTCACCAGTTGATGTCGTTAAATTAGCGGTTAAATACCACCACTCAATTTTAAAGTCATCGTGGGCTAAATGATCTTGTGGAAATTGAAGGGTTTTACCTTCCATAACCTTGCTATAACCATCGGAAGAGCCTGTTGACATACTGCTAATGGTTGACTGTTTTTTACCAAGTGCTTGTGGCGGCGAACAAGCTGATACTAAGGTAGTCAGGGTAAAAGCGATTAAACTGAAACTGAGCACTTTTTTGAACGAAAAAGAGATCATAGTGCTTCCTGTTGTAAGCTGGATATTAATGGTTTTCGAGTTTGCCAATATAAGGGTAAACACACGGCGAATAAGCAGCTCACTACCGTAATCATCACCACTTGAAAATATGCGCCCCAATCCCACACCATAGCGATACTCCACCCAAATGCCTGTAATGTGACTTTATGAATTAATAAATAGCCAAGTAATGCGCCAGTGGGTAAAGCCACCAAGCAGGTTAACAGCACGATAAATAACATTTGTACCAATACCATGAAACGTAATTGATTACGGCTGACGCCTAAGGCATATAAGCGTGCCAAAGGGGCTTGTCGAGCTTGTGTCAACATCATGCAGGCACTGAACAAACCTATGGCCGCTACCAGTAACGTTAAGCTATTAAGCACTACAGTGATTGAGAATGTCTTATTAAATATGTTAATCGCTTCCGTTTTAATCCGCTGCTGGCTGTACATATAAGCGGAAGACAAATTGATTTTCTGGCTAATGTTGTTTTGTAGTGACGTGATATCCCCTTGGTAGGATACCGCTAAACTAATAGGTTTGGCGGGTAACTTATATTGCTGCCATAACGATTGAGTAATAATGGCTTCGCCTTGAGGGTTACCGTAATCGTAATAAATAGCGCCAATGGTTAAATGGTGTTGGTCAAATTGTGATAGTTGAACCTTGTCGCCTATATCGAGTTGGTATTTTATCGATAATGGTTCACTGATCATCACGCTTTCACCAGACGTGAATGTTGGCCAAAAATCATCGGCCGTTATTTTAAAGACGGTTGTTTCAGTTAGCGACAAATGGTCACGACTAACAAGGTGAATGGGCACTTGTGTTTGCGGTGTTGTAATTCGATTGAGGTGGCTATCTATAGTCCATTGATCATAAATGGCTTCAACCTTGGGATCTTGCTTTAATAAAATAGTTAGCGCATCGATTTGATTAGGATTGGGTCTAATGTATAAATCGGCATGTAAACGGGCATCGAGCCATTTTTTCAAGGTAATTTCAAAGCTACCAACTAGGGTATTCATGGCAATATTGGCACACAACGCTAACAACATGGCCATCATAGCAAGGGCGAGCGGGGCAATGATTTCTTTGGTTTCGGCTATCACATATTGCCAAAGTCCTTTAGGCATCAATGGGCTGAGTACGTTTACCGCCCAATGTAGACATTGTGGTAATAGCAATGGAATAGCGACTGAAAGAATACCCAATAACACTAAGCTATGGCGATATTCCTCGGTAAAGGCAAATGCGACAGTACAGATCAATAATAGCAGCGCTGCGATAACAAATTGTCGCCAATGGATAATATTGAATCGTTGGTTTTGCGGCTGTTTTTGAGCCCCTTGGGCTAATGGGGTGTTTATAAGGCTGAACAACATCGGAATGCAAGCTGCGAAGGCTGCTGACAAGGTCAATACAAGCGCCTGAACAAACCATTGCCATTGCCAGATACCAGGTAATAGCTTAGCCCCATAAAGCTGTTCAAGTGTTATCGCGACCATAGGTTGCAACCACTGCGACAACTGCAAACCAACAATAAAGCCCAATACACAACCCACAAACACTAAGATGAGTATTTCAAGGCTTAAGGCAAGCATCACCGTGCGCCTATCGAGTCCTTGCTGCATGATTTGCACCAGCAGTTTTTGACGCTTCATTAAGCTGTAGCGTACCCCGTTGTAAGCAATAAATAATCCAACCACAAAGGCTAACATGCTCATGGCATCGAGATTAAGGTGAAAGCTGGCTGTTAGGGCGGTTAGCGATTCACCTTCACGAGTTTGAGTAGTGAAATTCAGTTTGCTGGTATCAATGCCAGCTTGAGTTAGGGTATCTGTTAACCGAGCGATAAGCTGCTCATCGGATTCAGCCGTATCTGCGGAGCTAGAGCCAAAAACGGCAATGTAACTTAGCTTCCCTTGCATATTAAGCAAGGGTTGGGCTAGTGATATGTCAGCCAACAAAGCCGAGCCCAGCCCCCAACTATCATCGATGACAATGATTTCAAGGGGCATGCCATTTAAGGTTATGCTATTCGATTGATTGGTGACGTTACTAATGCGATCGCGTTGGCTTGTCGACATCAATACCTTAGGCTTACCGCCGATTAACTCGGCAAGTGGAATATTAGTCGACGTTATTTTGGTAGAGGAATGCGATGAGTTTGAGTCATTATCTTGCTGCTTACGACTGCTGATTGCCGCAATAATATCGCTACTATTAACGCGCCATAGTCTCCCTTGTTCGTCGGTTGCGATCCCTTCAATACTGGCAATAGTATTGAAGCCTGCGTTAGCTAATACAAAGTAAACCGACTCATCAATACTGCCTTGTGTACTGTGGCTAATGGATAAGCGTGCTTGCTGACTGAGTAACTCTGATACATTGCCATAGCTTTGTTTGGCATTTTCATTGGTTGCATAAACACCAATCAATAATGTTACCGCCAGCATAATGCCTAACAAAATGGCACTGGCTTGTAGCGGTGCATGCCGGTAATGACTGGCGAATAAACGCAAGCATAAACTTAAGCGCTTTATTGCTGAGAAGTACGATGATGAGGCGGTCATCATGCTCTAACCCTGCAGCTTTTTGTCGATAGGGTTAACGACAATCTGTTGATTTTCAACATGCCAACGGTGTTGCATAAACGCTGCGCATTGCTCGCTATGGGTGACCATTAAGATACAACAATTAGCTTGCTGGGCTATGTCTGTGAGTAATTGCATCACCTGCATGCCTGCGTGTTGGTCGAGATTACCTGTGGGTTCATCTGCCAAAATTAACTGCGGTTTATGGGCTAATGCCCTGGCAATCGCCACTCTTTGTTGTTGCCCACCAGAGAGATTTTCAACGTTACGGTCGAGTAATGCAGTTAATCCGAGCTGGTGGCATAATTCATCACACCAAGTGCTCCAAGTTAATTGATTTAACGCGAGTGAAAATTGAATGTTGTCACGGACATTTAATGGTGTAAGTAAGTTAAATTGTTGAAATACCACCCCAAGTGACTGACGTCGATATTGGCTCCACTGTTTATCTTGCCATTGCGATACCGAGCGCATGCTATCACCTTGGCGGATCAACATGTCGCCACTGTCGATGGTTTCAAAGCCACCAATGATATTAAGTAAAGTACTTTTCCCGCTGCCACTAGGGCCTGTGAGTGCAATCGTTTGACCTTGCTGCAGGGTAAGGTTTACTTGTTGTAGTACTGGATGAAATGACTCACCATCACGAAACCCTTTACTGATGTTCTCTAAGGTGACGATGCTTGTCATAGTCGCTCCATCTTTTAATAAACTGACTTAACTGAGTAATGTTATCAATAATATACGCGATATAAGTGGTTTTTGTTCAAAAATAAAAAAAGCGAACCAATGGCTCGCTTAATTTAAGTAAAACAATGAATTAATTACTCATCAATAAGTGAATAAGGTAATTCAATAATTGATAACTGTGAACTTTCATCTTCGGCAACACGCAGTTGAACGCTATTTTCAGTATCATTAGGCAGTACAGCCGTCAGTAATACCTTATCGCCATATTGGACGCACTCAATAATATTACCACCACGGCGGAAACCGTCTTCAAGGGCAATTTCTAATTGTGTGTCAGTGCTGATATTTTTGCTGCTGGTGCCAGACAAAATATATAACGCACGCTTATTGCCACCGCGGTATTTCATCCGAGCAATCGTTTCTTGGCCCATGTAACAGCCCTTGGTAAAGCTAATGCCATTAATGGCTTGCAGATTACACATTTGTGGTACGTACTGACCAGAATGAGCGGCATCGATGTTTGGATAACCGGCTTTAATTTCTAATGCTTGCCATGCACTTGCATCAAACAACGTTTGTCCAGACTGGCTGATGATGGTTTCTGCTGCCGCATTGTGAATAATGGCAATAAAGCGCTCGTTATCACGAATAATCACACCTTGTTCTACAAGATTGAGTGCTTGTGATACATCACCAAAATGCTCAGTAACAAAGGCTTGGGCTTCTGTTCCGGCAATCCCGATTATTTGATAGTCATTGCTGACATCCGCTAGCTCAGCTTTACTAAATACGGCGTATTTTTGTAACTGAGGTAAATCTAGACTTAAGGTGCTTTTCGGCAGCAACATAAATAGGCTATCGCCCATTGCAAATGTACGGAAACTGGCCAGCATTTTACCTTTAGGATCACAATGCGCGCCCCATTTCCATTGGTCAGCAGTTAATGAAGTCATGTCTGTGGTGACTTGGCCATGAATAAAGCTGCGGCCTTGCTCGCCGGTGATTTCAATTAATCCCATATGAGTCAAACTAGATAACATTAATGCAGGAGACGTGGCGATGAAATCCCAATCTGGTTGGTTTACTGAAATGGTCATAACTATCCCTAACGTGAGAATAAGACGGTATAGTTTGGAGTGTAACGGATTAATAGAATACTCAACAGGGGGAGAAGGCTTTAAAGCCAAGAAAAAAGCTACCTTGTGAACAAGATAGCTTTTTAAATAACATCATTAATTCGAATTAATTACTTACTCAGCCAACTTAAAACAATACCCGCGCACGGATGGTGCCTTCAATGGATTTTAATTCAACTAATGCTTCTTCAGCTTGATCAGAATCCACTTCCATTACCACATAACCAATCTCTGCAGTGGTCTGTAGATATTGAGCGGCAATGTTAATGTGTTTCTCTGAAAATGCTTGGTTGATTTTGATCAACACACCAGGACGGTTTTGGTGAATGTGCAATAAGCGTGAGGTACCGCTATGTTGTGCTAAAGACACTTCTGGGAAATTAACGGCTGACAAAGTAGAACCATTGTCAGAGTATTTTACCAGCTTGCCTGCAACTTCAATCCCGATATTTTGTTGGGCTTCAGCTGTACTGCCACCAATATGTGGTGTGAGCAACACATTGTCTAAACCACGTAATGGTGTAATAAACTCATCATCATTGGATTTAGGTTCAACGGGGAACACATCAATCGCTGCACCTGCAAGATGTTCAGATTTTAGCGCTTGAGCTAAGTCTTCAATATCGACTACGGTACCGCGTGAGGCATTGATAAAAAAGCTGCCTTGACGCATTTGGGCAAATTGAACCTTAGCAAACATATCTTTAGTTTGTGGTGTTTCCGGCACATGCAGACTGACGACATCTGCTTGAGACAATAACTCGTCCATAGAATGAATTTGAGAAGCATTACCTAACGGTAATTTGTCTTCAATATCAAAGAAAATCACTCTCATGCCTAACGTTTCAGCCAAAATACCCAGCTGAGTGCCAATATGACCATAACCGATCACACCTAATGTTTTACCACGCACTTCAACACTGCCATTTGCGCTTTTTAACCAACCGCCACGATGCGAGATAGCATTACGCTGTGGAATGCCACGCATAAGCATAATGATTTCGCCAATAACCAATTCAGCAACACTTCGAGTATTAGAAAAGGGCGCGTTGAATACCGGAATACCCAATTTCTCGGCAGTGGCTAAATCGACTTGGTTGGTACCGATACAAAAACAGCCGATGGCAACCAGCTTTTCTGCATGATGTAGTACTTCTGCAGTAATTTGAGAGCGGGAGCGTAATCCAACAAAGTGAGCATCTTTAATTGATGCAAGTAAAGCATCTTCACCTAGCGAGGCTTTATGATATTCAATGTTGGTATAACCTGCTCGTTCTAGTACATCAACCGCAGTTTGGTGGACGCCTTCCAACAGCAGGATTTTGATCTTATCCTTGTCAAGCGAGTGTTTCGCCATGATATGGGTACCCTCTTATCATTAAATGATACTTATGCTAATACTAATGCATTAGCCAATAGTTATGATATAAATGCGGACTTGCGAAGCATTATCAAAGTAGCACTTTTTTAAGCGCTTGTGGAGGGCTAGATGGCTAAAGTTAATATTCTAAATTTAGAACAATATCACAAATGAGGGATTTATATTGAATAACAAGATGTTATGGTGCGTAGTTTATCTATTTGTGTTGATATGGTCGGTCAGTAATCCAAAAGATATGTTTACTTGGTGGTTGGAAGCTATTCCCGCATTAATCGCCTTACCAATATTGTTTTTTAGTCGTAAAAGCTTTCCTCTGACCACCTTAGCCTATGTACTTATTTTAGTGCATTGCTGTGTGCTATTTGTGGGCGCTCGGTACACCTATGCGGAAGTGCCATTGTTTGATTGGCTGGCACAAGTGATGGGCAGTGATAGAAATAATTACGATAAATTAGGGCATTTTGCCCAAGGTTTTGTACCTGTTATATTGGCTCGAGAAATTTTTATCCGTAAGCAAGTAATACAAATTGGTGCTTGGTGTCAGTTTTTATCGGTATGTTTTGTGTTGGCATTCTCTGCTTTTTATGAATTAGTTGAATGGTGGGTAGCCATTGCTACTGGCGAAAATGCTGAGGCGTTTTTGGGCACACAAGGGTATGTTTGGGATACTCAATCTGATATGTTTTTAGCATTGATTGGTGGGATTTGCGGGGTTTTATTGCTCTCATCATTACATAATAAGCAAATAGCGGCCAAAATGCTGATTAAACAAAGTTCCGTTTAATGTTAATGGTTGAACTTGTGTTATCACAAGTTCGGCTATTTTGTTGTTTGTATAGAATTGTTGTTTTTATAGATAATTGTTTGAGCGAGTAGATAGTATGAGCTTATCAGTCTTAAGCTAATGATAAAGTCTATGCAGCGTCAGTCAAATTTACTATTAATACTTTAGACTGATAAAATAGCCATGATAACTAGCAAATTTTTACTATGCTTGCAGTATAAAATAGTTTTTATAATAAAAACTGTTATTGAGAAGTGATTTATCGTCATGTTCATATGTGTAGATATTTACTTCACGATATTAAGAGCATCATAATTATCCAAATAAAGCGCTCTAATATAATAACAAAAAGTACATTATCTGCTTAGCCAATGCTTAAAAGCTAGTCAACGTATTTTTTTGCGTACCATATGTAGGTAACTTCAGGATGTGCTCAAGGTATGTTGAGCAAGAAAGTACTTTTCAGGGAGAAGAGTGATGAGTTCAAATATTGATGAATTGGTGTTCGTACACCAAGTTGCTGCACCTTGCCATTTAGCTATTTTGGCTGAATCTATTGGATTAAATACCCGAATCGTTAAACATGCCGCAGATCTTGAACTAGACAAAAAATCCAATAATTTTTATTTTGTCTCACAAAAAGGTGCAGCCCTAGACAATAAGGGTATTCCATTACTGGTATCGCGTTTGGTGGCACATGTCCCAGTTGCCTTATATCAAGTTGAGCGTGGGTCACTTGATCAAGAATCAGCACTGCTTTTAGGCGTGCGTGGTTTATTGTACAGTGATCAACGCATGGACTTAATGCTGACGGGTTTACGTAAAATGGTTTCCGACGAATTGTGGTATGACCGTCCTTTGATCAGTAAAATTTTTAGACGTTTGGTTCAACAATTAGACACTAATATTGATATTCCCACCGATACTGTCGCTATTCTCCAAAAACTCACAACTCGAGAGCGTACTATTATTCAACTTGTTTCCAGTGGCGCACGCAATAAAGAAATTGCTCAACGTTTGTGTATTAGTGAGCATACTGTGAAAGCCCATATTTCCTCTATTTTCCGTAAAACAGAGTCTCGTAATCGTGTAGAATTATTGCTATGGGCACAAACTTATCAAAGTCATTGTGAATTGGTGAGTTAGTATGCTGGATGTATTATCCAATAACGACATTAGGAGATAGACTCCATTCTGGCTGGTTTCAAAGCTCTTTATGCTTCGTTAGATATTTTTAAAATACGTCTGCACGGTCTATTTTTTTCCATAAAAATAAGACATTCCCACCCTCTATGGAGGTCAGATATTGGAGGGTGAGTAACGCAGTAGCTTGTTACCGAGAATCACTATTCGCTTCAATCATCTGCCTTGCTTACAGCACTTTGAACTCCCGCTGAAAGATCACATATTTAATAGGATTGGTATAGCTTTTAAAAGCTTAAGCTAATTAGTACACTGAGATTACTAACTATAATAAAGATGGATATTAATAATGAGTATTTGGTTTAACACTGTCACTTTAGAAGATTGTGCTCGCTTAGATGCTGGGATGCACGGAAAGGGCACCTTAATGCAAACATTAGGGATTAAGATTACCGAAATTGGTGATGATTATATGGTTGCTACCATGCCTGCTAACCCAGCTGTACATAATCCACTAGGGATAGTTCACGGCGGTGCAAACGTCGCTTTAGCGGAAACCGTAGCCAGTTATGCCGCTAACTTTGTGGTCGACTTTAACCGTTACTATTGTGTAGGCCAAGAAATCAACGCCAATCATTTAAAAGCATCGCGAAATGGTGAGTTAACGGCAACGGCTAAACCAGTGCACTTAGGAAAACGCAGTTCGGTTTGGGAAATTTTGATCCGTAATAGTGCTGGTGAGTTATGTTGTATTTCACGTATGACTGCAGCAGTGGTTGAGCGATAAACTATAATGGATACTAGAAATAAATAAGCCTTATAATCAACGATAGAGCAACGTTTTTACCTTGTTGATTTTGTACTATGTAAGGCGAAGTATTTATTTAGTCCGTTCGAATATGTCTATAGATACGTTAAGTAAAAAGTTATGTCTCCTATTAATTGGTTTTGCTTAACGACGTTGCTCGCTTGCATTGGATGTAGCATATCAATATAAGGAAAATCCATGGATAGTATCAACATCTGGGAATGGGTAGGGTATTTAGCCTCTGTGGTTGTAGCAATTTCGCTGATGATGTCCAACATAAAGAAACTACGCTGGTGGAACTTACTTGGTGCTGGGTTGTTTGTGGCTTATGGTTTGGCTATTGATGCTATTCCAGTGGCACTGGTTAACTTTTTTATTGTGTTAATTGATGCTTATTATTTGGTTAAGTTATATCGCGATCCGCCCTCACCACCAGAGTAATTAATCCGTTTATTAAAAAAGCCAAAATGAAAATTTTGGTTTTTTTATTGTCTGCGTCTACTCGTAATCTGTTTTTCCAATTACTGATAAGATTTAGTATCTGTTTTTTAGGTTGTGGTTATCTATTTTAATCGTTTTTAATAATTGAACAGAGCTTCTATTATGTCTCCATCGAGTGATGAATTGAGTGAGGAAAATCATCATGGCAACAGTTTACGACTTAATTGAGCAGTGGTTAGAAGACCGCGCATAGGAGCAACAAATGAATCAAGGTAATTATTTAACCAGCCAAAATGGCGCCCCAGTAGCAGATGATCAAAATTCAATCTCGGCTGGTGAACGTGGTCCTCTGCTTTTACAAGATTGGCATTTAATTGAAAAGCTGGCTCACTTTAATCGTGAACGCATTCCTGAACGCGTGGTTCATGCTAAAGGAACTGGCGTATACGGTACATTTACACTAACTAAAGATTTAAGTGAATTTACCATAGCAGATCATTTTAATGGCGTAGGCAAACAAACAGAAACGTTTATACGCTTCTCTACGGTAGGGGGCGAAATGGGCTCCGCTGATGCAGAGCGTGACCCACGTGGTTTTGGATTACGTTTTTATACTGCTCGTGGTAACCATGATATTGTCGGTAATAACACGCCAACATTCTTTATCCGTGATGGTATTAAGTTTCCTGATTTTATTCATACTCAAAAACGTCACCCACAAACCAATGTAAAAGATCCACAAGCGATGTGGGACTTTTGGTCGCTAAATCCTGAGTCGATGCATCAGGTGACTATTTTGATGTCTGACCGTGGTATACCGGCTAACTATAGACAAATGCACGGTTATGGTTCGCATACGTTCTCGTTCTGGAATGCCAAAGGCGAACGTTTTTGGGTTAAGTTCCACTTTAAGTCACAGCAAGGCGTAGTGAATTTAACTGGTGAACAAGCGGATATACTTAAAGGGATCGATCCTGACTCATCACAACGTGACATGGTAGCCGCTATTACTGATGCTAATTTCCCACGTTGGACTGTGAATGTACAAATTATGCCAGAAGCAGATGCCAATACTTACGCCATTAATCCGTTTGATTTGACCAAAGTATGGCCGCACAGTGATTATCCGTTGATTGAAGTGGGTGTACTTGAGTTAAATCGATTACCACAAAATTACTTTGCTGAAGTGGAGCAAGTCGCATTAGCCCCGAGTAACTTAGTGCCAGGAGTAGGGGCATCGCCAGACAAAATGTTGCAAGCTCGCTTGTTTTCTTATGCTGATGCGCAGCGTTATCGTATTGGAACTAATTATAATCAGTTACCAGTAAACTGCCCACATGCCACGAAAGCTAATCATCATCAACGTGCGGGGGCAATGGCAGGAACACAGTGTCCTTACCAAGGTAGCCAAACTGGTGGTGATGCGAGTGTGAATTATGGTCCAAATACTCAGGCACCATTAACCGAAGTCGGTGATTTCGCCGAGCCGCCATTACGTTTAGAAGGTGAAGCTGCACGGTATAGTCGCTATAACCAAGATGATTATACTCAAGCGGGTAATCTTTATCGTATTTTTAGTGACGATGAGAAAAATCGTTTAGTAGAAACAATTGTGGGTTCGCTAAGTCAGACGACCCTAGATGTTCAACAAAAAATGGTTGATCACTTCACTAAAGCGGATGTTGATTACGGTCGACGTGTGAAGCAGGCGTTAGTCAAATAATAGTTGTTTTGTTAAGACGTAACCGCCAGTTTATGCGTTAACGTTATAGATTGGGTTATTAAAAAAAACAGGAAGATAATCATTATCTTCCTGTTTTTATATCAATCATTTGTAGATTTAACAGCGTTTAATTTGCTAGTGCTTTAGCGTTTATATTTACCAATAAATCGGGGCTTTTAAGGCACTTTTACGTGAGTGTTCCATGGCAAATAATAGACTGGTTTCTTTGTTGTCTAACCAAGCCTCAATATTAAGTTGATGCTGCTCACCAAGGATCCTTAATATTTTATACGCAGACAGAGTGCTAATCCCTAATGCTAAATCTTGCCAAGGTGCCCGAAAAGTCTCACGCTTTTTAGCTTGATACATTTCTCCATAAGCAAACCCCACTAAAATACTTTCATCCAAGGCTTCTGCAACATATTGGTAATCTACGCTGTTCATTTCAGATATTATGGGCATTGAATTACCAATACGTTTCCAAGAGGCTTGTTGTAACTGGTTGGCAAATAGGCTCAATTCAGGATAATCATGCCATTGAAGTTGGCCATTTTCTGTGCGTAATAGTAAGTTGACTAAGGCTAATTGTAATTGACCATACTCAGGCTGTTGCCATATTTCGCCTAGTTGAGTTGATATAGACATTGAGTTGATGTGGTTTTGTAGTTGTTGGCAAACGAGAGACTTATTATTGATGTTGCCAAGCTGATTGCCATCGTCTCGTAACAATAAACTACAACTTTGCAGTGGGCCAACGAATTGTAGTGCGTGCTCAAGCTTATCAAATAATGGGCTAATGTGTTGATTGAGTAATCCAAATTGATCTAGCGTCAGCCTAAGTAAGCGCACGCAACGACGTAATTTTGCCCATAGTATTGATTGTTGTTGTAAATCCGTTGCCGTTGTTAAGTTATTTTCTATTAATTGCCAACGCTCAAGAGCAGTTTCTAATATCGTGCTAAATGTTTGCGCTAAATTATTATCTTTAGACAGTGCGATATAATCAATATTTTCGATGCGGACGGGTTGTGACTTACCTGCCAGTTGATACCCACGCTGTGCTTTACTGGCTTTACCTAGGCGCAACGGTACAGACTTAACCACTTCTGTAGCAAGTATTAACAACGCAGAAGTATCACCAGCAAGTAGTTCAAATTCGAGTTCGCATATAGGATCAACTCTATCCTGAGCAATGATTTCACCAACATCTAATGCAACTTCAATAAGACTATCGTTGATAAAAATATGCCAAGTTTGACGCTGAAAATTAGTTTCAAAAATACACGCTAACGATGTCGATACACTTTCCAGATCATTGCCTATTGGCCAAATTTCTTTAGGGAAAAGTGACAAGTTCGGTGTTTTATGATCAATACTGACATTATATTCTGGGCGTGAATGGATCCCGCCAACAACCCTACCTGCTGTTTTTATAGTCTGTTCGAGCTGATTATCGAATCCTCTTACTCTTAATCCCATATCCCAACGGCGCAGTTGTAAATCATCGGTATCGAAATATCCATTGGTGAGTTTCTTCTGACCTTGCGGGGTCGAATTAGGGTAGTTATTCAATACTTTTTTCAATAAATCATGATGTTGTGATTGAATGAATAGTTTTAACTCTATTTCTGCGTCCATTGACTTTATGTTTGCCTTGTCATTAAATATTCACTAATGCGTCATATTATCTTCACAATGTCACATTGCTGTAATAAAAATCTCTTAGGATAGCGTCGCTCGCATCATATATACTGAGCAACGATAACAGAGAAACTGTCGTGCGAAATTAAAAAACACAGTTTCATTATGTGGACGCTTGGGTTAACATGCGCCCGCTTTTTCCAAACTGGAATTAATTAAATAGGTAAACGGCAATGCCAGTAAACTCTATTTTAGGTGTGTTTGCAAAATCACCTCTTAAACCTTTAGAACAGCATATCGACAAAGTACATGAGTGCGCAGTACTTCTTGTTCCTTTTTTTGACGCAACCAATTCAGGCGACTGGGATGAAGCGATCAAAATACGCAAACAAATTAGTTTGCTGGAAAATGAAGCGGATTCACTTAAACGTGAAATTCGCCTGACACTTCCTGGTGGGCTATTCATGCCCGTTGAACGTACTGACTTGCTTGAGTTATTAACTCAACAGGACAAAATTGCCAATAAGGCAAAAGACATCTCTGGTCGAATTATCGGCCGTCAATTAGTACTTCCTCAACCTATGCAAGATGCCTTTGGTGCTTATTTAAAGCGTTGTTTAGATGCAGTGTCTTTAGCTAAACGAGCGATTAACGAACTTGATGATTTACTCGAAACAGGTTTCCGTGGTCGTGAAGTTAAGCTAGTTGCCAATATGATCACTGAATTAGATCTTATCGAAGGTGATTCTGACGATTTACAAATTCAATTGCGTCGACAATTGTACGCATTAGAATCTGAATTAAATCCGATAGATGTCATGTTCATGTATAAAATTATCGAGTGGGTTGGAGGTTTAGCAGATCTTGCTGAGTGTGTCGGTTCCCGCCTAGAGCTAATGCTAGCTCGTAACTAATCACAAAAGTTTTCAAGGAAACAACATGGTTGATGTATTAGTCACCAACGGCCCTATACTTATTATGATAGCGGCTGCATTTGGATTTTTGATGGCATGGGGAATTGGTGCAAACGACGTTGCCAATGCAATGGGGACCTCTGTGGGTTCTAATGCCATTACCATTAAACAAGCGATTATTATTGCAATGATCTTTGAGTTCTCCGGTGCTTTTTTAGCCGGTGGTGAAGTCACGAGTACGATTCGAAAAGGTATTATAGACGCGAGTTATTTTGTTGATTCGCCAGAGTTGTTGGTATACGGCATGATTGGTTCGTTACTTGCTGCTGGTATTTGGTTAGTGGTAGCGTCTGCGTTAGGTTGGCCGGTTTCAACAACCCATTCAATTATCGGTGCTATTGTTGGTTTTGCCGCTGTAGGAGTTAGTGCCGATGCTGTTGAATGGGGGAAAGTTGGCGGTATTATTGGCTCTTGGGTTGTTACACCTGCTATTTCGGGTTTTATTGCTTTTATCATTTTTCAAAGTGTTCAAAAGCTCATTTTTAATACCGATGATCCGTTAGCGAGCGCTAAACGTTATGTGCCTTTTTACATGGCATTAGCAGGCTTTGTGATGTCACTAGTGACGATTACCAAAGGCTTAAAGCATGTTGGCATACATTTTTCAGCTCTAGAAGGTTATCTGTTAGCTACAGCAGTGGCGGCTGTAGTCGGTATACTAGGTAAAATAGCGATTAGTCGATTAAAAATGAGCGACAAATCTGACCTAAAAACCCAATACGGTAATGTTGAAAAAGTATTTGCTATTTTAATGGTGGTAACTGCGTGCTGTATGGCATTTGCCCATGGTTCAAACGACGTTGCTAACGCGATTGGTCCTTTAGCTGCAGTGGTTTCTGTGGTTGAAAGTGGCGGAATTATTGGTGCGAAGGCTGTTTTGGCCTGGTGGATTTTACCACTTGGTGCTGTCGGTATTGTGTTAGGTCTGGCTATCTTTGGTCAGCGTGTAATGCAAACTATTGGTAAAAACATTACTCATTTAACCCCAAGCCGTGGTTTTGCTGCTGAATTAGCTGCCGCATCGACTGTGGTTATTGCTTCTGGTACTGGTTTGCCTATCTCGACAACACAAACCTTAGTTGGTGCTGTGTTGGGTGTGGGGATGGCCCGTGGTATTGCGGCAATTAATATTGGCGTTGTACGGAATATAGTTGTGTCTTGGGTTGTTACCTTACCTGCTGGTGCAGCATTATCAATTTTATTCTTCTTCATTATCAAAAACATTTTCAGTTAATTTAATGAAGATATAATAAAGTTTTCGTAAAATGTGAACGTTAAATGCATTTAAGAAGGAAGTCATATGACTTCTTTCTTGCATTCAGAGCATTTAATAAATAGCATGACAATAAGTTTTCTGAGTTTGGATAAATACAGTGTTAAGAGTACTTTCAATCTTTATATTTATACTCGCATCAACAAGCGTGTTTGCGGCAGAATCACCAACGCGTTTTATTTCTGATGATGTGTTTACCTATATTCACGGTGGACCAGGTACAGAGTTTCGTATTATCGGTAGTGTTGAAGCGGGTCAACCGATTACGCTTTTGGACAATACTGAAGGTGATTTCACCCAAATTATTGATCACAAAGGTCGTGAAGGCTGGGTTTTAGCCAGTTTAGTGACTGATCAGCCTACCTTTCGTGAACGCCTGCCAGAGATGGAAGCGCAACTGAAGCAGGCTAATGATCAATTGAATCAAATTACCAATAATACTGGCAATGTAGAAGAATCTTTAAAACTGGCTAATGATAAGGTTGCTGAGTTACAAGCTGCATTATCTGAAGCGGTTAAAGAACGCGATCAAACCGAGTTAAAAGTACAACAAGCGGCTGATAATAAGCGTTACCAAATGTGGCAACAAGGCGGTTTAATTGGTGGTATTGGTGCATTGATTGGTATTGTATTAGTGTATTTACCTCGACCGCAGCACCGTAAGAAAAATCGCTGGATGTAACATCGTTTATTATGACCAGATTAATGTCATTAATATGAACACTTAAAGGCCAACTATTCAAACGTTGGTCTTTTTTTTTGCTTTTTTTTACAGAATAAAAATAATGACGTTTATACAGGATTGTAGATTGGTAATAGTTATTACTTAACATTAGGTTATAAGTATTTCCCCCTTATGTGTAATACCTGCCATAGCATGTTGCCTTTAGCTGGTTCAATGATATTAATCAAACGATTAACATCATTTTTTATACTATAGTGTCCAAGCTCACATTTTGAAGGTATAATCGCCGAAAATCAGATCGTACATTGTATACAAAATAAAATATTCGTGAATACAGTGTCCATTAAACATCGATACATACCATCCCTAACCTGACCTAGATGGAAGCGAATACTATGTTCAAAGCGAGTGAAGTACTGGGCGGTCGCTATGACAATGCCACTCTTGAAGAACTGTTTACTGCAGTGACCAACAACTATATTGTCGATGAAGAACAATACCTATCTGAATTAATTAAACTTGTGCCTTCGTCAGAACAAGATATTGAACAAGTGACTCGTCGTGCCCATGAGCTTGTAAGCAAAGTTCGTCAGTTTGAAAAAAAAGGTCTTATGGTGGGTATTGATGCATTTTTGCAGCAATACAGCTTAGAAACGAAAGAAGGCATTATTTTAATGTGCTTGGCTGAAGCCTTGCTGCGTATTCCTGATGCTGAAACCGCGGATGCGCTCATTCAAGATAAGCTGTCTGGTGCTAAATGGGATGAACATCTTAATCATAGTGGTTCACTTCTGGTTAATGCCTCGACATGGGGATTAATGTTAACAGGTCGAATTGTAAAATTAGATCGTAACGTTGACGGTACGCCAAGCAACTTACTTAAACGTCTGGTTAATCGCATCGGCGAACCTATGATCCGACAAGCGATGCTTGCGGCCATGAAGATTATGGGTAAACAGTTTGTGTTAGGGCGCGATGTTAAAGAAGGGCTTAAAAATAGCGACGCTAAACGCAAGCTAGGTTATACCCACAGCTATGACATGTTAGGTGAAGCTGCATTAACCGCCAACGATGCGCAAAAATACTTTATGGATTACAGCGAAGCTATTCGTGATATTGGTGCCCAGCAATATGATGACTCTGATTCGCCAAGACCGACTATTTCAATCAAGTTATCTGCACTACATCCTCGTTATGAAGTTGCTAACGAGGACCGCGTACTAAGCGAATTGTACGGCACTGTTATTAAGTTGATTGTACAAGCGCGTGAACTCAATATCGGCATTTCCATCGATGCAGAAGAAGTCGATCGTCTTGAGTTATCACTGAAATTATTTAAGCAACTTTATCAGTCAGAAGCCGCTAAGGGCTGGGGCTTATTAGGCATTGTGGTGCAAGCTTATTCTAAGCGTTGTTTACCGGTGTTGTGTTGGTTGACGCGTCTTGCAAAAGACCAAGGTGATGAAATTCCACTGCGCTTAGTAAAAGGCGCTTACTGGGACAGCGAGCTTAAATGGGCACAACAAGCTGGCGAAGCCGGTTACCCACTTTATACCCGCAAAGCGGGCACTGATGTGTCTTACTTGGCTTGTGCACGTTATTTGCTGTCTGATGCTACTCGTGGCGCTATTTACCCTCAATTTGCCACCCATAATGCTCAGACCGTCGCCAGTATAGATGCTATGGCCGGCGACAGGTTATACGAATTCCAACGTTTGCATGGTATGGGTCAAGAGCTTTACGACACCATGCTTGCTGAAAGCGGTGCTAAAGCGGTGCGTATTTATGCCCCCATTGGTGCTCATAAAGATTTACTGCCGTATTTGGTCCGTCGCTTACTTGAAAACGGTGCTAATACCTCATTTGTGCATAAACTGGTGGACCCTAATACGCCAATAGACAGTTTGGTCATTCACCCATTAGTGACGCTACTCGGTTATAAATCGTTAGCTAACCATCAAATTGCTCAACCTGCTGATATTTTTGGTGCAGAACGTAAGAACTCTAAAGGACTAAACATGAACATTATTTCTGAATCAGAGCCATTTTTTGCAGCATTAGACAAATTTAGTAATACCCAGTGGACAGCGGGTCCATTAGTAAACGGTAAAACCTTAACGGGTGAAGTGCAAACCGTTGTTAGTCCATACGATACGTCATTAACAGTAGGCAAAGTGGCTTTTGCAGATGCAAACGCTATTGAACAAGCCATTGCCGGCGCAGATGCGGCTTTTGGTGGTTGGGCACGCACACCTGTTGAGACTCGTGCTAATACACTACAGAAATTAGCTGATTTATTGGAAGAAAATAGTGAAGAGCTGATTGTGTTATGTACTCGAGAAGCGGGTAAAAGTATTCAAGACGGTATTGATGAAGTGCGTGAAGCGGTAGATTTTTGTCGCTATTATGCCGTACAAGCTAAGAAAATGATGGCTCAACCAGAATTGCTTCCTGGCCCAACAGGCGAGTTAAACGAGTTGTTTTTACAAGGGCGCGGCATTTTTGTGTGTATTAGTCCATGGAACTTCCCATTAGCGATTTTCCTCGGTCAAGTTTCAGCAGCACTTGCTGCAGGTAATACCGTTATTGCAAAGCCTGCAGAGCAAACTTGTTTAGTGGGTTATCGTGCAGTGCAACTGGCACATGAAGCCGGTATTCCTACCGATGTATTACAGTTTTTACCCGGCACTGGTGCTGTTGTTGGTTCTGTAATCACCGCTGATGAACGTATTGGTGGTGTGTGCTTTACTGGCTCGACCGGTACCGCTAAATTGATTAATCGCACTTTGGCAAACCGTGATGGCGCAATTATTCCATTAATCGCGGAAACCGGTGGTCAAAATGCCATGGTGGTTGATTCAACATCACAACCAGAACAAGTGGTAAACGATGTGGTTTCTTCATCGTTTACTAGCGCTGGCCAACGTTGTTCGGCACTGCGAGTATTGTTCTTACAAGAAGATATAGCAGATCGAGTGATTGAAGTCATGAAAGGTGCTATGGAGCAATTAGTGATAGGCAATCCTAGTTCGGTTAAAACCGATGTAGGCCCTGTAATTGATGCCACTGCAAAAGCGAATTTAAATGCACATATCGATCATATCTGCCAAGTCGGTAAACTCATCAATAAGCTTGAGTTACCTGCGGGCACTGAAAAGGGGCATTTTGTCGCACCAACAGCGGTAGAGATCAATTCGATAAAAATGCTAGAAAAAGAACACTTTGGGCCTATTCTGCATGTTATCCGTTATAAAGCGGCTGACTTAGGTAACGTCATTGATGAAATCAATAGTACTGGATTCGGTTTAACCTTAGGTATTCATAGCCGTAATGAAGGGCATGCGTTGTCGCTTGCTGATAAAGTAAATGTGGGTAACGTGTATATTAATCGAAATCAAATTGGTGCAGTGGTTGGCGTACAGCCATTTGGTGGTCAAGGGTTATCAGGTACGGGACCTAAAGCGGGTGGTCCACATTATTTAACTCGTTTTGTGACCGAAAAAACGCGCACGAATAACATTACTGCTATTGGTGGCAATGCTACCTTGTTGTCGTTAGGTGATGCTGACGAGTAACGTCATTTTTTTCATATTCTTAAGCCCAACTTGTGTGGGCTTTTTTATACCACTAATGAAATGAATTTAGCTGGATATTATTGCGTGCTAATCCTCGACTGACATTTTTGCATAATTTACCAAAATGACTGATGTCACCTAAAGAGGGGATCACACCTTGTGCGATAGCCGCTTCCCAATAGCTGAGTTCCGAATCGATCAAGTCCAATAATTTTTTAGGACAACCCACGCAACTGTTACCGGACCCACATCGAAAGATATCTGGTGAGTCTAAAGGAAAGGCCTGTTTGGCTTGGGCAATGAGTTGTTTCATCGCACTGATCCTGTCGGGTTTATGTTTCATATTTCACCTCGAGTAACAATTGAGCTTATCATTATCAAAAAAAGCTTAATGATTTAGGGTCATGAGAGGGATCGGTGAACACTTATTACAATAGCAAATCGGCCATGGATTAATATTAATACAAATCAATTTTTAGCTGTAAAAATGGCGTTAAGTCGATACTTATGTAAACTGTTTGTAGCAGTTTTCAAGTTTTAGAATAAAAACCACTCCGGAAGCAAAGAAGTCTAGACGTCCGTGTTGACAGTGGTGAAGAGTTCTCTTATTCTTGGCACAAATTGTTATGATGTAACTGCAATATTTGGCTATGCTCAATGCATTGTTAGATAACCACCGATGATCGAGATTGAGTTGTACTCGCTTTTTCCATCCGACAATCCCTATTCGATAAGATAAAGAGAGATCACTTTGACCAAAGCTACTTCACCGGTTCCGACTGCAGTAAACAGCCCTGCATCGTTTGTGGCATTGTTGCCATTATTTTTGTTTTTAGGATTATTTATTGGCGCTGGCTTATATTTTCAAAGCCAGAATGTTGATTATGCGTTTTATCAATTGCCCAGTGTGATTGCTATTTTACCTGCTATTGTGCTGGCTATATTGTTGTCCAAACAGCACATCAATAATGCGATAGAAACCTTTATTGAAGGTATTGGCCACAGCAATATTATTGCCATGTGTTTAATTTACTTATTGGCGGGCGCATTTGCTGCAGTGGCTAAGGCCACTGGTGGTGTTGATGCCACAGTCGCCCTTGGTTTGTCATTTATTCCATCTAATTTATTGTTGCCTGGCTTTTTTGTGATAGCCGCTTTTATCGCAACCTCAATGGGTACCTCAATGGGCACTATAGCCGCGGTTGCGCCTGTGGCGTTAGGTGTGGCTGACCAAGCGCAAATTGACTACGCATTAATGGCCGGAGCGGTAATGTCTGGCGCGTTATTTGGCGATAATTTATCGATTATTTCTGATACTACGATTGCGGCAACCCGTACTCAAGGTTGTGAAATGAAAGATAAGTTCCGTGAAAACTTAGTGTTTGCGATTCCGGCATCGATCATGACTTTGATTGCTTTCTCGTTTGCAGGTCAAGGGCATGCAGATATTGTTGCTCAGGATATTGAAATACTAAAAGTCTTACCGTATTTAACCATTTTGGTTTTAGCAGTGGCAGGGTTAAATGTATTTGTGGTGTTGTCATTAGGGATAGTGCTCGCAGGAATGACCGGTGTGCTGAGTTCTAACTATAGCTTTATTCAATTTGGTAATGACATTTATACCGGCTTTACTAATATGCAGGAGATTTTTATTCTATCGATGTTAGTGGGCGGTTTAGCGGCATTAATGCAGCAACAAGGTGGGTTAACTTTTGTGAGTAACCAGATAGAGCGTTTAATTAAACGTTTTTCAAAAGCCAATGGTGAAGCATCAACCCGTGCTGCGGAGCTAGGTATGGCAGCCATTGTTGCCGCGACCAATACCTGTGTGGCTAACAATACTGTCTCGATAGTGGTCACGGGTGATATCGCCAAAGAATTAGCCGAAAAACACGGTGTACCACCAAAACGAGCTGCGAGTATTCTTGATATTTTTGCTTGTATTATTCAAGGACTAATTCCACACGGTGCCCAAGCATTATTAATCGCATCTGTGTTTACCATTAGCCCGTTAACCGCAGTGTCAAATGCGTGGTACTGTATGATTTTAGCCGTAACGGCTGTGACCATTGTAATCTTTCGAAAACGTGTGTAACGCTTATGTGACGAAGCGTAAATAACTTATTCACTTTTACGTTGAAACGAATAAAGTTAATGAGTGATATTTGAATCATAGTCTATTACCTCAATGCCCTGTCATTCATGATTGGGCATTGTGGTTTTTGGATAGCGTTATTATTGCGCAGTGTTGTTTTGGTTATTGGCTTTTACTTTTTTGTTTTCCGCGTTAATATTCACATCCCATTTTTGACTAAGTATCGACCAGTGACAAATAGAGTCCGTAATTATGATTTACATCTAGTGATTGTATTTATGTCATTGGCAGCCGCAGTGATCTGCTCTTTGGGAGTGGGAAGTGCGCTTGTTGTACAAGCGGACAGCATAAATTTAGATATGCTTATGATCCGTCCCGATACCCTTGGCAACTATATGAACTCGTCTTTTGCAGTGGTATTTAATTTATCATTATTAGCGGGGGGATCATGTTTCTTACTGGCCATGGTGGCGCTGTTTAATACATATCCTGATTTATTGAGCCGTTATCTTGCGATTATTGGTGGTGTAGTAGGCATTAGTATTGTGTTAATGGGGGTATTTCCGATTAACTTTTTAGATTTGCATCGTAAGGTGTCTACCCTTTATTTATTTAGCGCTATTTTGTTGCACTGTGTTTGCTTTGTGGACTATTTCAAACCGGGCTGTACGATGACCAAGCGAATGCTAACCCTAACCATTATTTCGTTGTGTAGTGGATTATTATTGTTAACGCGGTTTAATTGGGAACTACTGGATTTTACCGCTTGCTCAGTCGATTTCCCCCAGTATTGTATTGTGTCACCAGCGATGTGGTCATTAACACAGGCAAATATTTTATGGTGTATTTGCCTTGGTTTAAGTCTGCGGACTACCATTAAAACGCAACAAATTAACAATTATCAATTGCTCCAATCCCATTAATTTCTGTCTATTCTTACTTGGGTATTGTCTATGACCTTGATGCGATTAAGTCATTATTTGGCTGTGTGTGATGTGGCCTCAAGACGCCAAGCCGCGCGACTTATTGATAGTGGTCGAGTCAGTGTTAATCATCAATTAGCTAAACATACCGACCGAATAAACCTCGCTGAAACCGTAACGGTTTTAGTAGACGGTAAACCGATTTTGCCTGTGCAAGATAAACAATATTGGTTGTATCATAAACCTGTTGGTATTGATTGCCGCTTATTAGCGGATGACCCATGTAGTCTGTTACATGTATTGCCTGAGTCACCAAGGCTTTATCCTGCTGGTCGTTTAGATAAAGATTCTCGTGGATTGTTGTTACTCACCAATGATGGTCAATTAACTCAAAGGTTAATGCATCCTGATTTTAATCACCCAAAAACTTATGTGGTCCAAGTCGATAAACCGATTAGTGCTAATTTTTTATTGATGATGGCACAAGGCGTTCATTATGGTGATGTACACACTAGGCCTTGTGATATTCGGCCATTAAGTCTAGCGATGGACGAAGACAAGTTTGAGATTATATTAACTCAAGGGCTTAATCGACAAATACGCCGTATGTGTCAGGTGCTGGGCTATAAAGTGATTGATTTATTGCGCACTCAGTTGATGGATGTGTGTCTTGATGATTTGGCAGAAAAAACAATGCGGCCAGTGACGGCCGCAGAGTTATTGAGTCTTAATATGAGTGAACAAGATAGTTAACCCATTTGTTCACATAAGCTATTAATTTAAACAGCTAGTTAAAATAAGCGTTATTTAACAATGTCCATTTCAGCTAATAAGTTGTCAGCATTGTCTAAATACTGCATTACCCATAGCATATAACGGCTATCAACTTGAATTGAACGGTTAGTTTGTGGATCATATCCCCAGTCACCGATGATACTTTCATATACACCATCAAACAGTAAGCCGACTAATTCAGCACGACCGTTTAAGGTTGGTGAACCAGAATTACCGCCAGTAGTGTCTAAAGTTGATAAGAAGTTAACCGGTACTGAATCAACGGCTTTGACATAGTAATCGCCATATTGCTTTTGCTTAATCAGCTCAAGTTCTTTAGCTGGCGCATCAAATGGATCAACGCCCGTGTCTTTAGCTAAAATGCCTTCTAAACGGGTAAAAGGCACCGCCACTAAACCATCCTGTGGTGAATACCCCTTAACGTTACCGACAGTCACACGCAAGCTTGAGTTTGCATCAGCATAAACAGGCTTTCCTAGCTCGCGATTATAAGCAATGATGGCGTCCATATATTGTGGGCGTACTTTCATTAGGTCGCCAGTAAGTTGCTTCTGTGCTTTTTCTAATGCCATATCTGACGCGTAAGTATTAACAGCAAATTGAATAAACGGATCGTTAGAGGCTTTAAAGTCTGCAACAGATTTGTTCATCCATGCTAAACGTGTCGCTTGATCATTAAGTGTCGTATTGGCGTACATCTTGTCTAATGTTTTAGCCAGTGCTTTTGCATCAAACTTGTTGCTAATACCAAAGGCTTTATCTAAAGACGCTATACGTTGTGCTGCAGGTAATGCTGCATAGCGTGTTAGTAAGTCAGCTAAAATGGCCTTATCAACGCTGGCGGCATAACGGCGATCAATACGCTCCATGCTTGAGGTAAAGTTAGTCATGTCGCGGTCTTGATATCCCGGTTCACGATCCATATCTGCTAAGTTTTTTTCATTGGCTAAACGGTACAGGTCACGTGCGGTTGTCACCATAGTGGTGTAACCGATATAACCTAATAAGATATCACGTTGTTGATTTTGCTGGCTCTTAGCGACGAGTTTTTCTAATGTCGCCAAGGTTTCGCCATATTGTTGCTGACGTTTTTTATCTTTATTAATCCATGCAGTTAAATCACTCTCAATTTTATTGCGATCAGCCAACATGGTCGATTTACCATAAAATTCGATCATAGAAGTGAAGTTTTTTGCATAGTTAGCTAAGCCAGCAATAAGGCTTTCGTATTTTATGCGTTCATCAGTACCTTCTGGAGCCGTTTCTTTGATGATGTCAATCATACGTTCGCGCAGTACTTTTCCTTCTGGATAAGCCCATTCAAATTGATTTTTAACTTCATCTGCAGTGCGGTAACGGTTAGTGCGGCCAGGATAACCGGCAACCATAACGAAGTCGCCATCACTGACACCTTTAGCCGATACTTTTAAAAAGCTTTTTGGCTCGTAAGGGACATTGTCTTTACTAAAATCTGCTGGCTTACCATCTTTGGATACATAAGCACGATAAAAAGAGAAGTCACCGGTATGGCGGGGCCACATCCAGTTATCGATATCGCCGCCGTATTTCCCCACGCTTGCTGCTGGGTTATAGGCTAAACGTACATCGCGAATTTCTAACTGCTTAACCAGATAATACTCTAGGCCGCCATGAAAACTATAAACTTGGCAGCGATAGCCATCTTGTTTTTCACATTCTGCAACTAAGGATTTCTCTTGTAGTTCAATGCCTTTATAAAAGTCATTACCTACTTTATCCATTTGGTTTGCTTTAACCTTGTCGGTAACATTAGTCACAGCTTCGGTCACAAAAATACGTGAGCCCGGTGTTGCAGGTAATTCTTCAGCGTATGTTTTTGCTAAGAAACCGTCTTTAAGCAAGTTTTTTTCGGGTGTTGAGTTGTACTGAATTGAGCCGTAAGCACAGTGATGGTTAGTTACCACTAAGCCTTTAGGAGACACAAATGAAGCGGTGCAACCCCCTAAGCTAATCACTGCATTCATTGGAAATTCGGTTAATTTAGAAATTGAATCAGCGCTTATTTCTAAGCCTTTTGCTTTGAGTTCATCCGCCATTGCGGGAAGTTGATGTGGCTGCCACATACCTTCATCTGCTGCAGCGCCAAAACTGGCTGCTATTGCGACAGTTAATAACCATTTTTTCATTATAGAATTCCATTTTAAGAGGGAGCTTGTCATAAATATTGTGCCAGTTTGTCTCATTATATGAATCAAAATGATGAAGTCACAGAAACAAAAAAGTCAGGCTAAGCCTGACTTTAACAAATGTTTAATCATCTTAATAGCGTTTGCAAAACTCGCTTACAAATCCATTAATGATATATATGATTTAGGTCAACGCCACCATCAACTGAGCGACAACAATCAATGTGCCGAGTAAGCCTGCAATAATAAGTCCCAAGTTACCACCAGACACCTCATATCCTCCAAGCTGTTTTGAGCGTTGCTTTAGTGCCATTGCAATCGGTAAATAAATAATCATGACTACCAATGGAATAGCTGCAAAACCAAGCACTTTGAAAAATCCGTCTGGATAATACAACGCACATAATAGCGGGGGGATAAAGGTAATTAACCATGTTTTAGCCCGCCCAGCAACATCATCTTTGGCTCGAGTGAGTTCAGCAACATAATCGAATAAGCTCATGGTGACGCCTAAAAATGAGGTAATTAACGCAAGGTTAGCAAATAAATCAATTGCTTGGCTGATAATATGTGACTCGGCTAAGCCCTGTAAAGCCGTCACGAGTTTAGGTAGTGAACCACCAAAACTATGCACAGTTTCTCCGCCTAAAGACCCTAATGTCACTAATAACCATAGAATGTAGCAAACTAGTGGAATGGTTGAGCCAATCAATAATACTTTTCTGAGCGCCACTGCATCGCCATTTAGGTAGCGCACAATGGTTGCAATACACACATGGAAACCAAATGAGGTGAATACCACCGGGATGGCCGCTAACCATAATTGTTGCAGAGCAGTACCGGAAGCAACATCGGTTGAGTAATTGTTTAGTGCGCTGATTACGTTAACGTCTGGTAATAAAAATGCCACTACAATAACCAGTAACACCACCATAGAGGTGAATAAAATCCGTGAAACTTTATCAATCCATTTCACGCCAATGGCAATTAATCCACCAAAAATAACCGTAAATAATATTACCGCCACTTGGTTGCTCATATTAATACCGATGGGGGCTAAGCGGGTTTCTAATAGCGATGAGCCTCCCATCAGATACACCATGGTTAAGGCAAACAATAAACTGAGAAAGGAACCGCCTTGGATTAGCTGGCCGATGTTACCCAAGGTTTTACCGGTAATGGCGTGGACGTTATCGCCGACACCGCTGTGAAGATTAATTTCTAACATTAATAACGAGGTGTAAGCCGATAAGGCCCAAATAATCACTAATAAAATTAATGCGGGGATCATTCCCAAGGCTGCAGTTGCTAATGGTAGCGCGAGCATACCTCCGCCAATTGCCGTGCCAGCGACGATTGAAATAGAGCCTAAAGTTTTAAAATTCACAGAAAACGTCCTGTCTAATTATTATTTTATTTGTGTCGGACATTAGCAGAAGGGGGGATGAGCAGGCAAGGATCTTTGATTGTTAAAGGCTAACAGCCGTGTTTATAAACAATTACATAACATTATACTTAACTGTTTTATACCCGACTTATGCAATAGCGTAGCATTACATCAGTACCGCAGAATAGCTTCAGCATTGTGAGCGTTGATTAAATCTTTTCATAAGTTATAATGCCGCTTGTTTTAGGGGAGTAGCTAACCTAGCACGTCGACAAGATGTGATTAGGAGTAAGTGTCAACATACTTGGCCAAATGCCATGGTACTTACAGCAAATCATTGATACTAATTGATTTGCCATGCAAGACCTAAGCACAGTAACTGCATTAAGGGGTATGTGGTGGTTTGTGCTTAGTTGTCATTTACCCCTAGGAATATCACATTGGAAGCTTTACTCGCCTCAACTCTTACTGTTGCCATCGCTGAAATTGGCGACAAAACTCAATTATTAGCATTATTACTAGCGGTCAGATTTCACAATAAAACCGCTATTATCTCAGGTATTTTACTCGCTACATTATTAAATCATTTTCTTGCGGCATGGTTAGGTCAGTGGGCAATTGCCTGGATTGACCCACAATTGGCAACCTATTTGGTGGCGGGTTCATTTTTTGCTATTGCGTTATGGGTCCTTATACCCGATAAAATGGATGATGATGATAATCGCTTCTATAAACTCGGTGCTTTTGTTGCAACGTTTATATTGTTTTTTATTGCTGAAATGGGTGATAAAACTCAAATTGCGACGGTAGTCTTAGCGGCAAAATATCAAGCACTGACATGGGTTGTCATTGGCACTACATTAGGTATGCTGATTGCCAATGTCCCAGTTGTATTGGCTGGAAGTTTTAGTGCAAATAAATTACCCATGAAGCTTATTCATCGAACCTGTGCTGTGATTTTTATACTACTCGGTGTGGCAACGCTGATGTGGTAAAGGAGGTTTAATGCCCGATAGTCGAGTTCTTGATAGTGATGCCGCCCGAGGATTGCCTTGGGTTGTCGCGATTGCTTTTTTTATGCAGTCACTTGATGGAACGATTCTGAACACCGCGTTACCAGCGATGGCCAACGATTTAAGCGAAGATCCTTTGCGTATGCAAGGCGTCATTATCGCTTACATGTTAACGGTTGCTTTGTTAATCCCTGCTTCAGGCTGGATTGCTGATCGCTTTGGCACCAAAAAAATCTTCTTTGGTGCGATTTTATTGTTCAGTTTAGGATCTCTGCTTTGTGCATTGTCCAATTCATTAGACATGCTGATTGGCGCTCGGGTTGTGCAAGGGTTAGGTGGTGCTTTGATGTTGCCTGTTGGAAGACTGGTGGTGCTGCGGGCATATCCACGCTCGGAATTAGTACGGATCATGGGATTTATTACCATTCCCGGTTTACTGGGTCCTTTGCTCGGCCCTACTCTGGGCGGTTGGATGGTGCAATACCTGACATGGCATTGGATCTTTTTGATCAATCTCCCTGTCGGCGTGGTCGGTTGCTATGCCGTGTGGAAGTTTATTCCCGATTTACGCGGCAAAGAAAAATCGCGTTTTGATAGTCTAGGTTTTTTGTTATTTGGCAGTGCAATGTTGTTGATTACCATTGCCATGGAAGGGTTAGGGGAACTGGACCTGCCGCACTTACGGGTGATGTTGTTGTTATTTGGCGGCATGGCGTGTTTGATAGCATATTGGCTACGAGCCGGTCGAATAAATAATCCGTTATTTGCGCCTTCATTATTTAAGACAAGAACATTTTCTATCGGTATTTTTGGTAATCTTTTTGCGCGCTTGGGCAGTGGCGCATTGCCATTCCTAGTGCCTTTATTATTGCAAGTTGCGCTAGGTTATTCACCTTCTCAAGCTGGGATGAGCATGTTGCCATTAGCCGCAGCAGCGATGATCGCTAAGTCGCTGGCTCGACCTATTATCGAATGGTTTGGTTATCGCTTGGTGCTAACGATTAATACTTTGGCGCTGGGATTGATGCTTGCAAGTATGGGGCTGGTAGGTGAACAAACGCCATACTGGTTGTTGTTGTGCATGTTGGCGATTCTTGGTGCAATTAACTCATTACAGTTTACGGCAATGAATGCCGTGACGCTTATTGATTTAGACGATGTGAATGCCAGTAGCGGCAATAGCCTGTTGTCTGTGGTGGGACAGTTATCATTAAGTCTCGGTGTTGCGTGTGCTGGTGCTCTGCTAGGCGGTTTCAGTGCAGAAGTTGGCAGTGATGATATGACGACCGTTCTGCAAGCTTTTCAACTGACTTTTGTCACTGTTGGCATTATGGCGATGTTAGCCGCGGCCATTTTTTCACAACTGTCTAAAGATGTTGGCCGAAGGGTTAAGGATTCAGAAGATAACATTGCACTTTAGGGTACATAGTTACATGATACTGTTCGCAGATGTCCTGATGTTTGTTGAGCCAATCCACGTACATAATCCGATGCTATTAGCCTTGGTTATTTAACGATAGCGGCAACATCGGTTTTTATATTCTTAGTTTTCGCGCTAAACTCTTATATGCGTAAAGCATTAAACAATCAATCTCAGGTAAAGCGTCACAACTCACACCATTTTTGTGCAGTCCTCCACACATTTTCTCCCGTAAACGCTTAAAATATCTACATGACCGTTTCTAATTTTCCCCTACATTTGATTATGTAAAATATAATAGTGGAGTCACGTTATGGATATTAAGAGACATGGTTTATCAATAGGCATAAACCGAATTGAAAATGTGTTTTTTGTTACATTGAAAGCCGTTGGCACATTAACCCACGAAGATTATCTTGTCATTACGCCCATGTTAGAAGGAGCACTGAACCAAATAGCACAACCTAAAGTGAGTTTGTTCTTTGATGCCACAGAATTAGATGGCTGGGATTTACATGCCGCTTGGGATGATTTGAAGCTTGGATTAAAACATAAATCTGAGTTTGAAAGAGTGGCTATTTGGGGGCGTAAAAACTGGCTTGAGTGGTCGGCTAAAATAGGTAGCTGGTTTATTTCGGGTGAAATTAAATATTTTGAAGACCAAGATGAAGCCTTAAAATGGCTTCGTTATTAATCAGATGTTCATTATAAGCGGGTGTGTATCTGTTGATGTATTGTATGATGAATAGATTTTATCCTAGGATACGATAGTTATTATTGGCTAGGGTTTTGATCACGGTATAAAGCATTTATGCCGTGGTATTGATATTATGGCCGCTGTTGTCAATAGGTTGCGGCACAGGTAATTGTGCTGCTTCCATTAGTTGCAAAGCCATTTCCCCTTCAATTTCTTGCTGATTTTTAGAGATAACAGCAACCATTAAACTATTTCCTGAATCAATCGTTGTAGGCATTGAAGACGGTGAATTAATACTAATGGACATAGTTAACCTTAATATAAATTGAATAGTAATGTTATATCGGTCGGGCATCGAAAAGCTTGATGCATTATTAACAAATGGCTTATTGCATTTTTGATTATAAGTTGTGCACAACCAATGTTATCATTAATCAATATTATTGGTTAGTGGAGTAAAGTCATGTCTAGTAAAGCGTTTACTGAATCTCAGTTACCTGCGGCACAAAATCCGCTAGCACTTGAAAACCAGGTGTGTTTTTCATTGTACAGTGCCGCTAATGCGATGATCCGCGCATATCGACCATTGTTAGATGAGCTGTCGCTGACTTACCCACAATATCTAGTGATGATGGTGCTTTGGAAAGAGCCAGGCATAAGTGTTAAAACCTTAGGGGATAAATTACATTTAGATTCTGGCACGTTAACCCCATTACTAAAACGTTTAGAGAATAAAGCGTTAGTCACCCGTGGACGCAGTGAGTTGGATGAACGTGTGCGTGTGTTACATGTCACGGTGCAAGGCCAACAGTTATATCAGCAAGCCTTAACTATTCCAGAGCAAATGCGTTGTAAAGTGGGTGGTAGTATTGAAGACTTACAACAACTAAAGCAACTGTGTGATCAAGCTTTTACTGCACTTAATTCTGGAGAGGCGAGTAGTTGTGAAATGTGATTATATTGAGCGACGATGGTCTCATGCTGTAATACTCAACTACCTTAGCTTGAATCAGTAAGTCTAAAGTAACAACCGTTAACCTATTTTATTGCTACTTACCTATTAGCAATGGTTAGCGCCAGTATTAAGCGAGCACTGCATTTTACACCAGCCCAAATGGTCGTTCACCAAGCTAATTTATGCTTGTTCCCTCCCTCTCAGGATGACAAATAGCTTATGTGATTGTTCGCTATTTCCTAAAGACATGCTCTAAAGATATGCAATCATAAAAGTGTCATCTTAATGTCATAGTATTGTTTATCAACATAAAAAGGTATCAGAACTATGTGGCAAATATTCAGTCGTTTTTTAGCGCTAGGGTTAATTAGTTTTGGCGGCCCTGCGGCACATATTGGTTACTTTAGAAAAGCATTTGTTGATGAATTGCAATGGCTAGACAGTAAACAATATTCCAGTTTTGTCGCTTTAAGCCAGTTTATGCCTGGCCCGGGCTCAAGTCAGGTTGGTTTTGCCATTGGCTATCATCGTGGTGGTTTATTGGGTGGGTTAGCGGCCTTTTTAGGGTTTACTTTACCGTCTTTTTTACTGATGTTTTTATTTGCGGTGACTAGTGCCCAATGGTTAGATTTAACAGCCGTTGAGGGCGCTATTCACGGTCTCAAACTACTGGCTGTTGTGGTTGTCGCCGATGCGACCTTGTCAATGTTTGGTCAGTTTTGCCAGCGTAAAACAACCAAAGCATTAATGGCTGCCACCGCTGTTGCAACTTTATTAATGCCTTCATTATTAATGCAAATAGTAGTGTTGCTAGTGGCTGGCGTTGTTGGGGTTGTGTTGATGACTCGAGGCGAGAGTATCACGCCAGACACACCAAAAATAGAACTCAATTATGCCTGGTTAACATTATTTATTATTGGATTAGCTACATCGTTTTATTTCATTAATCAACCCGATAGCCTGGGGCAGATTTTTGCAAAATTTTATCAAGTGGGTAGTTTAGTATTTGGTGGCGGTCATGTGGTACTGCCATTGCTAGAAACCAGTGTGGGTGACTATATGACCCCAGACCGTTTCCTAACCGGATACGCTTTGGCGCAAGCCATACCTGGACCTATGTTTACGTTAGCCACTTTTTTAGGCGCTGACTTATGGTTGGAATCACCCATATTAGGTGCGCTAGTGGCAACATTGGCTATTTTTCTCCCCGGTTTTTTACTGATGCTAGTAGGCCTAAAAAGTTGGCATTCAATCAGTCAACATCCTGCAATAGCCGGAGCCTTGGCAGGTGTGAACGCAGCTGTTGTCGGACTATTGCTTACGGCACTTTACCAACCGGTGTTTACCAGTGCGGTGGTCAAACCGATAGACATGGCTATGGTTGTTATTGGTTTTAGTATATTAAAAATATTCAAACCAAGCCTTGTTTGGGTAGTGATAGGATTTGCGATCGTAGGAAGTGGTTTAACAATAGTGTAATACAGCTCATATATTGATTTTTTGAGACACCTTTCACTTTTTTTCATCAAAGTATTGCAAAAAATGTAACGTTTTATAATAGGTAGGCGATAATATAATAGACGATGATATCACCAACCATTTATCTATTTAAGGCTAATCACTATGCTGGGATCTTCACTGCGTAATAAGCTACTCGGACTATCATTAATTCCGCTGTTATTAATTCTTACTGTGTTGTTGAGTATTTTTTATGTGAATGAAAGCGCATCTTTAACTAAAGATATTGAAAACTTTCGCAGTGAATTAATTTCAGAGCGTGAAAATCAACTTAAAGAAACTGTTCAGGTTGCCCAAGGCGTTGTTGAATATCAAATGGCTTTAGGTGATGAGGGTGATGTCAATAATGCCTTAAGAGACTTACGCTTTGGTACTGCTGGGTATTTTTATATTTATGATGATACTGGCCTAAATATATTTCATGCCACCATGCCTGAACTTGAAGGCCAAAATAAAATTGACATGGCCGATTCCAATGGTACTAAAATTATTGTTGGATTGTTAGATGCGGCTAAAGCGGGCACAGGTAATTTCTCGTATTATTATAAAAAACCAGGAAGCGACCAACTTATTAAAAAACTGGGTTTTGCAGTAATGATACCGAACACTAACTGGATGTTAGGTTCGGGCGCTTATATTGATGACATTGAAGAGTCTATTGCTGCTTACGAAGTTTATAAAACTGAAGAGATGAACCAGAAAGCATTTTTATTTTTATTAATTGCTTTAGGGCTTGCTGGTGTGACGGCCTTTGCCGTGGTGTTGATGGCGCATAAAATGGTGGTGCCAATTAAAAATATGGCGACTTCACTTAATGATATTGCTAAAGGTGAAGGGGATTTAACCAAGCGTTTAGATGTTGCCAGTGAAGATGAGATTGGCCAATTAGGCAGTGCATTTAATCTGTTTGTCGATAAATTACAACATATTATTGGTGATGTGGCTGGCGCAACAGACAGAGTTAAACATGCCGCTCAAAGTATCAGTGGTCAAACAATGTCGATGTCCGAGCAACTCAATCATCATAATAATGAAGTTGATCAAATTGTCACTGCAATCACAGAAATGTCTGCGACAGCCAATGATGTGGCCCACAACACGAATATGGTAGCAGAAGCCACCCATGCGGCCTCAGACAACGTCGCGAAAGCACAAAATTGTGTCGATACCTCATTAACTGAAGTGTCTCACTTAATGGAGCAAATCGACAATGCAGCCGCAGATGTTAAGTCATTAAGTGAGCAATCTACAAAAATTAATACCGTACTTGGTGTGATAGGTGGCATTGCTGAACAAACCAACTTATTGGCGCTTAACGCAGCGATTGAAGCTGCACGAGCGGGCGAACAAGGCCGAGGGTTTGCAGTAGTTGCCGATGAAGTAAGAAACTTGGCCAGTCGCACTCAAACCAGTACGGTTGAAATTAACGAAATGCTGGCCGAATTGCATAAGCTCGTGACTAAGGCTGTACAAACCATGGCCGAAAGCCAAACCAGTTGTTTAAGTTCGGTTGAGTCCTCAAGGGCGATTTCTGAGAGTTTAGGTGCTGTAACCTCATCAGTAACCAGTATTAATGACATGAGTACTCAAATTGCTACCGCAGCAACAGAGCAAAGCTCAGTAACTGAAGAAATTAATCGTAATATTAATTCAGTACAAGAAATTGTGAATATGTTATTAACAGCTAGCCAAGATGCTTCTGGTATGAGTAAAACGGTGGCGAATGAAGGTCAGACGCTGTCTGAGCTGGTTGGGCAGTTTAAAATTTAAAATTGATTTCCGTTGTAAGTGCTGCATAAAAAATGAACCCGCTGAGGGTTCATTTTTTATGTTTTATCCGCAATCGAGATAAGTGCAATATCCTTGAGCATTAGTTTGTTAATAATCGCTCTTCTGGTCTAGGTTTAGTACCTGTCATGGGGTAAAATACGCCGTTGCACCTTTTGTTAACTGCTAAATATAAGTTGAATATTCATGTTTGAAGTTAATCCAGTAAAATTCAAAATCAAAGAGCTCGCTGAACGTACTGAGTTACTTCGGGGGTATCTTTGACTACGCTGCCAAAAGTGAGCGTCTCGAAGAAGTCAATCGAGAGCTAGAAAGCCCTGAAGTGTGGAATGAGCCTGAACGTGCTCAAGCCTTGGGTAAAGAGCGCGCCGCATTAGAAGCCGTTGTTAAAACTATTGATGATATGGACACGGGTCTTGAAGACATCGAAGGATTGCTAGAACTGGCAATCGAAGAGGATGACGAAGAAACGTTTAATGATGCCGCTACAGAGCTTGAAAGCTTAGACTCTCGTTTGGCCGATTTAGAATTCCGTCGCATGTTTTCTGGTAAAAGTGACGCTTCAAACTGTTATCTTGATATTCAATCTGGTTCAGGCGGCACCGAAGCACAAGATTGGGCCAATATGGTTCTGCGGATGTATTTACGCTGGGGTGACGCACATGGTTATAGCCCAGAGTTAATGGAAGTGACCGATGGTGATGTAGCCGGCATTAAAGGCGCTACGATTAAGTTTACTGGCGAATATGCTTTTGGTTGGATGCGAACTGAGACTGGAGTGCATCGCTTAGTTCGTAAATCGCCATTTGATTCATCAGGTAAACGTCATACTTCTTTTTGTTCGGTTTTCGTTTACCCAGAAATTGATGACGATATTGAAATTGATATTAATCCATCGGATTTACGTATCGACACTTACCGTGCATCAGGCGCGGGTGGTCAGCACGTCAACAAAACAGATTCTGCGATACGTATTACGCATTTACCGACTAATACAGTGGTGCAATGTCAAAACGATCGCTCGCAACACAAAAACCGTGACTCTGCTTTTAAGCAATTAAAAGCCAAGTTATACGAGTTAGAAATGCATAAGCAAAATGCCGACAAGCAAGCCGCTGAAGATGCAAAATCAGACATCGGTTGGGGCAGTCAAATTCGTTCATACGTATTAGACGACGCCCGTATCAAAGATTTACGTACAGGGGTTGAGAACCGTAACACTCAAACTGTGCTGGATGGTGATTTAGATAAGTTTATTGAAGCCAGCCTAAAATCAGGACTTTAATTAAAATTAATACTTCCTGCCATGTAATGAGGGTAGGTAAAAGCGAGAATATAACATGACTGAACACGTACAAGATGAAAACAAACTGATTGCTGAGCGTCGCGCAAAATTAGACTTCATGCGCACCACCTGTCCTGCTAATGCTCACCCAAATACATGGCATCGCAGCCATAAAGCGGCTGAACTTCAGGCACAATATGGTGAGCAGACCAAAGAAGCATTAGAAGAATTAGCTTTTCAAACCAGCATTGCTGGCCGTGTTATGGCTAAGCGTGGTCCGTTTTTGGTGATTCAAGATGTGTCTGGTCGTATTCAAGCTTATGCTGGTAAGCCAGTACAAGGCGATTTAAAAGAGCGTTATCAAGGTTTAGATATCGGTGACATCATTGGTGTTAAAGGTCAGCTGCATTTATCTGGTAAAGGCGACTTGTACGTTAACATGGAAGAATATGAGTTACTGACCAAAGCATTGCGTCCGTTACCTGAAAAATTCCACGGTTTAACTGACCAAGAAACGCGTTACCGTCAGCGTTATGTTGATTTGATTGTCAATGAAGATTCTCGCAACGCATTCATTATGCGTTCTAAAGTGGTTTCTGCTATTCGTAACTTCATGATGAAAAAAGAGTTCATGGAGGTTGAAACCCCAATGATGCACGTTATTCCTGGTGGTGCTTCAGCACGTCCGTTTGTGACTCATCATAATGCGTTAGACATGGCTATGTACTTGCGTATTGCACCCGAATTATATTTAAAGCGTTTAGTTGTCGGTGGTTTTGAGCGAGTGTTCGAAATTAACCGTAATTTCCGTAACGAAGGTTTATCACCACGTCATAACCCAGAATTCACCATGATGGAATTCTATATGGCGTATGCTGATTACAACGATCTTATGGATTTAACTGAAGAAATGCTCAGTTCAATTGCCATTGATCTATTAGGCAGTGCCCAAATGCCATACGGCGAGCACACCGTAGATTTTGGTGGTCCTTATGCTCGTTTAAGCATGTTAGAAGCGATTCAGAAATACAATCCTGACAACGCGACCATTCAAGCTATGACCTACGAGCAAGTTAAAGATCTAGAGTTTATGCGCGATTTAGCATCGAGCCTAGGCATCAAGCTAGAAAAATTCTGGACTTGTGGTCAGCTGCTGGAAGAAATATTTGGTGAAACCGCCGAGACTCAATTGATGCAGCCAACCTTTATTACTGGTTATCCTGCAGATATTTCGCCTTTGGCGCGCCGTAACGATAATAATGATTTCATTACCGATCGTTTTGAGTTCTTTATCGGTGGCCGCGAAGTTGCTAATGGCTTTAGCGAGCTTAACGATGCTGAAGATCAAGACCGACGCTTTAAAGCGCAAGTTGATGCAAAAGATGCTGGCGATGATGAAGCTATGTTTTACGATGCAGACTACATCACTGCACTTGAACACGGTTTACCACCAACAGCAGGCCAAGGTATTGGTATCGATCGTTTAGTGATGCTATTCACTAATACCCATACTATCCGCGACGTGATTTTATTCCCAGCAATGCGCCCACAAGCGTAAATGCATTTGCCGGCTATTTGTTATTGAGTCGCCGACATTAATAAAACCAAAACCAGCCCGCGGGCTGGTTTTTTGTTTTATAACTTACTGAATAAGAGCGCTTGATGGTCTTATTCTTTTAGCGTCAATGACTGATTAAAAGCGCGCATTAACCATTTGGTAAGTTTTATAACCACCAGTGAGGTTGCGTACTTTAAAACCATGTTGGACTAGCATGCGATAAGCTACATGGCCGCGCAAACCCACTTGACAGAATACCAATAATTCTTTGTCTTTAGGGAGTTCATCCAGTCTATCTCGAAGTTCTGGCAATGGAATGTTTATTGCGCCATCAATTGCCCCCGCAGCGGTTAATTCGCCTGGGTTACGCACATCGACAATGATTTGTTGCGCGGTTAAGTTATGTAAATCTTGAGTGTGACAAATGACTTCATCACCTAATAATACATTCGCGGCGACCATACCGGCTTGATTGACTACATCTCGTGCAGATCCAAACGGTGGCGCATAAGTGAGCTCAAGATCGGCTAAATCATATACCGTCATCCCTGCGCGTTGTGCCACGGCTAATACGTCAATACGTTTGTCGACACCATCAATGCCAGCTGCCTGTGCACCTAAAATTCGGCCTGTTTTGGGGCAGAATAACAACTTTAAAGTAATAGGGTGAGCACCAGGATAATAGCTGGCATGGCTTGCAGTGTGTACATAGATTTTTTCAAACGGGATACTTTGTCTTAGTAAGCTTTTTTCATTTAATCCCGTTGACGCTATGGCCATATCAAACAATTTACAGATAGCCGTGCCTTGGGTTGCTCTATATACCTTATCACCGCCGAGCATGTTATCTGCCGCTAAGCGTCCTTGACGGTTAGCCGGTCCAGCAAGTGGGATTAGTGTGGGATTACCGGTAACGAAATCCGCGGTTTCAATCGCATCACCAACAGCAAAAATATCTGGGTCAGAGGTTTGCATCCGCGCATCAACACGAATGCCGCCAAGCTTACCTAATTCTAAGCCACACTTTGATGCCAAGCTGGTTTCTGGTTTTACACCAATAGCGAGGATAACCAGATCTGTTCCTAAGGTATTGTTGTCACTCAATGCAAGTTCTAAATGGTTATGTGCTATCACTGGTTTATCATAATCATCGGTATTATCTGCATCAGTCAGTGGAATTGGGCACTCATTAACTGCGGTTAAGCCTGTTTTTAAGCGTAAATCGACCCCGTTATCGACCAGCTTTTGATGTAGCATGTTGGCCATTTCAATATCAACAGGCCCCATCACTTGATCCGCGAGTTCGAGCAAAGTTACTTCCAACCCTATATGGCGCAGCGCTTCTACCATCTCTAAACCAATAAACCCACCGCCCACAACTGTGGCATGTTTAGGCTTATGCAACATAAGATTAGACAGTATTTTATCCATATCAGGAATATTGCGTAGGCTATACACAAAATGGTTATTGATGCCGCTAATAGGAGGCTTAATGGGTGATGCCCCTGGGCTTAGTAATAGCTTGTCGTATGACTCTTGATACGTTTCATTGGTCATAAGGTTACGTATACTGAGTTGCTTAGTTTGTCTGTCGATTGCAATGACTTCATTGAATACACGAACATCAACATTAAAACGAGATTTAAAGCTTTCTGGTGTTTGCAATAACAGTGCGTCACGAGATTCAATTTCACCACTAATATGGTAAGGCAAACCACAGTTGGCAAATGAAACAAATTCGCCTCTTTCTAGCATAATGATTTCAGCAGTTTCTGATACACGTCTTGCTCTTGCTGCTGCAGATGCTCCACCGGCAACACCACCAATAATGACTATTTTAGTCATGATTTTCTCCAATAAAATGTAATATAAACATAACGACTATTTAGAAGACTTATTACTTACCTGGCTTTTATATTTAACAGATTGGTTCTCAAGTATTTGCTGGCATTCGAAACAATGACCATACATATTGAGACTGTGGTGGTGGATACTCATGCCGTGATGTTCTGCCGCCAAGCCTAAGCGGAGATCAATCAGGGGATCAATAAATTCAATCAACTTACCACAGGTTAAGCAAATTAAATGGTCATGACGCGGCTTATTGTTGAGTTCATATATAGCACTCTCAGACTCAAAAAGTCTTCGTACAACCAGTCCCGCTTGCTCAAAATGCGCCATAATGCGGTACACAGTATTGAGGCCAATGGTCTCCCCTTGTGCATTTAACCCTTGATAGATATTTTCTACCGTTAAATGCTGCTCATCAACTTGAGTCAAATACTCAAGTAATTTACATCGTTGAATGGTTATTTTGAGACCAGAGTTTTTCAATACTGCTTGCATTAGATTTACCTAAACACGTCAATACGTGTTACCAGTGTATTATCTTCAGTTGATATTTTTGGTCATCAAGGCTTTGCCATTGATTAAACTATCAACCACCTTATACCGAGCTCCTTTAACCAAGTTAGCCAACGTTTGACGGGATATGCCCATTGACTTAGCGGCATCTTGCTGCTGCATTCCGAGCACATCAACTAAGCGCATAGCTTCAATTTCATCTTCAGCAAGGGGGACCTGCTCTAATTGAGTCATCGGAATGCCATTGGGTTTGAAACAGATGTTGGCTGCTTGACCACATATGGTTCGGGGGATTTTGGGTCTAGCCATGTTACACCTCGTTTGTGGCATATGCCATTTATACTTAATTTAATTTACACATGCAAGATTAATATTTATCTTAGATTGATATATGAACAGATCTTTGAGCTCACACATAAAATTGACTATTTTACGATGCTAATGATATCACTGCACCAGATCAAACGGGCTAAAGGACAGCTTGATAAATATTGATTATCTTAGCGGAGGTTAGATTATAAGCTCCAAGTCTCAAGCGCGCCGTCTGAACTGAGAGTTAATAACTTACCATTAGGCTGTAACACCATTGAAAACACTGTTGTTCCAGCTGTGTATGCCGTGATATCCCAATGAGAGAGTTCTTTTCCCGATGAGGCATCCCAATAGATAACACGTTGTTTTGACGTAGCAGTAATTAAGTTGTTGCCATTATTGATAAATAACGCCTGCCGAAAATAGCGATAGCGTTCAAGGTAATCAAGTTGGCTCACTGGTTGTGTTGTTTGGGTATCGATAATGACATTATTGTCGAGTGCATCGGCAATAAACAAACGGCGATTAGCTTCATCAAAACTCACGCTAGTAATCTGTTGCGGACGAGAAAAGCTATTGATTAACTCACCGCTATAAGCTGCCCATATATGTACATCACCATCAAGTCCTGTTGATAATACCTGTTGTTCAAAATTAGATAGCTCAACATGATTAACGGCTGCACTGTGTTGTTTAAACAATGACATTGTCATACTGCTTCTTTGGATCACAGTAATTGAGCCATCATTCATACCCACTAAAATAGTGCTGCCTGTTCGACTCAGAAAAAGGCTCGAAATACTGGCATCAGGATTAAACCCCTGAGCGGGCCATCGTATATCTAATTTGCCCGTTTCAAGGTTGAAAATAGATATTTTATGTTTACCAGCAGTCGCAAGGTATTGTTTGTTACCTGATAATGCCAATAGATAATTGGTTTCATCAAAGTCTTCGTCAGACCATTGGTGTAACAATTGGCTTGTTGTTACATCCCACACGGATAATATCCGGCTTCTGCTTAATGTGATCGCCATACTGGCATCGTTAGACAATACGCCGTCAATAAGTGTCTCATGAACCAGTGGCTCAATATTATCAGGTTTTTTTATATTCACTGCTTGATTACAGCCAGAGATAGTCATTATCGACACCATGATGGCAATAACAAAGCGTACATTGAATCGATATTTTAATCTGACATTAGCTAACAATTTAATTCCTTTATAAAAAAGATACTTTTAACATAATAGCATAGCGTAATTTAGCGAGTTGTATTCACTGTTCAGTACGTTAATAGCTTAACTTATTATTTTAAATCATTATTTTAAACCATTAGTTTAAACCATTAGTTTAAATCATTAGTTTAAATCATTAGCTTAATTTACTGGCAAAAGTGACATCACTTTTTGATATAGCAAAGTCTGCGTTTAAATTATGCACCTATTAAGAAAAACCGATTTCTGGCACAATAGTCGTATTAAAAGTTGTCGTAAATAAGGAACTCACATGACACAAATAACCCTAACAACGCCAGATGACTGGCATCTTCATTTTCGTGATGGAGATATGTTAAATGAGACAGTTCCTGCTACGGCTCGGTTATTCAAGCGTGCCATCGTCATGCCCAACTTAGTTCCGCCAGTGACAACAGCTGCAATGGCGGTTGCCTATCGAGACCGTATATTAGCCGCTCGCCCACAAGGCAGTAATTTTGAGCCGTTAATGACCTTATTTTTAACCAATCATACTAGCCCGCAAGATATTATCGATGCCAAAGCTGCGGGCATAGTGGCAGGAAAGCTATACCCTGCAGGTGCAACAACCAACTCAGATGCGGCCGTTAAAGCATTGGATGAATTATTTCCAATATTTGAAGTCATGGCAGAGCAAGGCATGTTGTTATTGGTTCATGGCGAAGTGACCGAATCACATATTGATATTTTTGATCGCGAAAAAGCCTTCATTGATCGGTATTTAAGTCGAATTGTAAAAACGATCCCGCAATTGAAAGTGGTCTTTGAGCATATTACAACTAAAGAGGCGGCAGAATTTGTCGCAGAAGCTTCAGCTAATGTTGCTGCAACCATTACCCCCCAGCATTTATTGTTAAACCGTAATGATTTATTAGTGGGCGGTGTGCGTCCGCATAACTTTTGCTTACCGGTATTAAAACGTAATATTCATCAACATGCATTGCAAGCTGCGGTGGCGACAGGCTCAAGCAAATTCTTTTTGGGGACTGATTCTGCTCCTCATGAGAAACACCGTAAAGAGTCGGCTTGTGGTTGTGCCGGTTGTTACAGTGCTTGGAGCGCATTAGAACTGTATGCACAAGTATTTGATAATTTGGGCGTTATAGATAAGTTAGAGGGATTTGCCAGTTTATACGGTGCAGACTTTTATGGCCTACCACGCAATACTGGAACAGTGACACTGGTGAAGCAAGAATGGACGGTGCCAGAAGAAATTATTTTGCCTAATGGCAATCCTATCGTGCCATTTTTTGCTGGTCAGACGGTGAATTGGAAGGTTAAGTAGTGCTGAAATATTAGGCCGCAACCTTATATTAAAGATTAATAAAACCAGCATGTTGCTGGTTTTTTTGTAAAGTTTCGATACTTAGCCGTTTACAGGGCGTTTTCTTAAAGCATTAAAATCAGGACTTTATTGTTTTTTTATTAATTGGCTATTCGTTATTGGCTATTCGTTATTTAGTTGTTGTTTGGTTTGAGCTTCTATTTTTATTTGCGCCTCTAATAGGGCTTCAAATTCATCTTGGGGCAAAGGCCTGCTAAATAAGTAACCTTGGCCATAATCACATTTCAATGCATTAAGCAGATGATACTGCTCTTCTGTTTCAACGCCTTCTGCGACCACGGTTAAATTCAGCCCATGCCCCATGGCAATTGCTGCGCCTACTAACTCTAAATCTCCAGGGTCAACAGTTATGTCGTTGATAAAGCTTTTATCGACTTTTAGAGTGTTGAAAGGATAACTGCGTAGATAACTGAGTGATGAATAACCGGTACCAAAGTCATCCATAGAAATACTCACCCCAATATCATTAATCGCTTGTAAATTACTATCGATAATCTGATCGCCACTCAGTAACACGCCTTCGGTAATCTCTAGTTCAACAGTACTGGGGGGAATATTGTATTGGGATAAGGATACTTTTAGCATATCGACAAAATTGATTTCCCTAAACTGTTTAGGTGACACATTAACGGCAATTTTAAAGTGGCGATTAAAGTACATTTGCCACTGAGATGCTGTCGTCAAAGCGGTTTCTATAACGTATTGACCTATTGCGATGATAAGTCCTGTTTGTTCTGCAATAGGAATAAATTCATCAGGAGTGACTTGACCTAGTAGCTCATTATTCCAGCGCAACAACGCTTCAGCGCCAATGATTTTACGGCTTCGAATATCAACCAATGGTTGAAAGTAGACTGATAATTCGTGGTTTTTTAATGCACCACGTAATTGTTCTTCCACTTTAAGCCTACGATGCATATCGAGATTCATTTGGTGAGTATAAAATGTGTAAGTATTGCGTCCCTGATCTTTAGAATGATACATCGCAGAATCAGCTTGTCTTAGCAGTTCTTTAGGGGTCAAACTGTCGTTAGGGTACATTGCAATACCAATACTAATAGTTGACACCAACTCACGGTTTTCTAGCTTAAATGGCATGTAAAATTGCTTAAGCAATTTATTAGCTATCGTCTCCACTTCAGCGGGTACATTGATATTGTTCAGGATAATGATAAATTCATCACCTCCCAGCCTACCGACAATATCACTCTCTCTAATGGTATTCTTTAATCGAGTCGCTGCTTGTTTTAGTAGTTCATCACCGACAGAGTGACCTAAGGTATCGTTAACCTTTTTAAAGTCGTCTAAATCTAAAAACAATACTGCTACTTGGGTTCCAGCTCGATGTGCTTCTTTGAGTATTTGAGCTAATCGGTCGAGAGACAACAATCTATTAGGTAGACCCGTCAAGCTGTCGTAATGGGCTTGATAAAGGATTTTTTCTTCTTGTTGTTTGTAGAGGTTCACATCTTGTTTTAATGCCAAATAATGTTTAGTGACGCCGGCATTGTCAAAAATAGGTACGATATGAGCATGTTCCCAAAAAATCTCGCCGTTTTTCCTTTTATTCTGTAATTCACCTTGCCATGCTTTTCCAGCTGAAACAGTCTCCCATAATTCGGTATACAAAGAGGTAGGGGTTAAACCTGATTTAAGCATGCTGGCTGGCTGACCAATGACTTCACTTTCGCTGTAGCCAGAAATATTCTCAAAGGCACTATTTACATACTCAATTTTGCTGTCAGTATCTGTTAGGATCATTGAAATAGGGCTTTGCTCTATTGCTTGTGACAATGTTAATGCTTGATCTTCGGCCTTTTTTTGAGCGCTTAAATCGATGTCAATACAATACATTTCGGCTTCGTTGTCGGTATTGTTGATTAATGTATGGGATGAATAAACAGCGACATGACTACCATCTGCTCGTCTGAGAAGTAATTCTCCTGCGGGAATAGGGGGACCATCATTAATCCATGCATTGATGTTGTTCACCACTTGCTCTTTGTAAGGTAATGGAATGATGAGGTTTTCAATTTTTTGACCTAAGGCTTGCTCTTTTGAGTAACCATATAATTTTTCACTGGCTTGATTCCAGAATATAACCATTCGATTTTTATCATATCCTTGGACTGAAATAGCGGGGATTTTTTCGAATATCTGCCTGAATTTTGATTCACTGCGTAATAGCTTTTGTTCTGCATCAATCCGCTCAGAAATATCTTTGATAAAGCAGAAAAACATACCATCATCACCATCCCAAAAGCTGATATTCACTTCAACATCAAATAAGTGTCCCAGTTTATTTTTGTACCGAGAAGTAAAGTTAATGGCTTTTTTGTGTGGTGCAGCAGTGATATATGAGCTCGGGAATTGATATCTGTCATTGGTTTCAAATTGATTAATCGGCTTATTAATTAGCTCATCGAGAGTGAACCCTGTCATATTTGCGAAGCTCTGATTTGATTCGATGATCTTGCCATCTACAGATACAATGACAAAGCCATCTTGAGCGGTACTGATAATGTTATGGTAAGTTGTTTCACTGCGACGTAATTGTGCTTCTATGTTTTTTTGATCGGCCAGATCTCTACTTACACCCACAATACCTTGGATTTCTCCTGACGAATTCATAAAAGGTGTTTTTTGGGTGCTAAAAATATGTGAGATGCCATCAGGTGTTGTAATCCATTCTTCGTTCATCCACGGCTGGTTTTCTTGTAATACAAATCGATCGGCTTTGATGAAGAGGTCAGCCTGTTGACGATCAAATAAGCCATAGTCCGTTTGATACTTAATCTGTTCTGGTTTGAGCTTTAGTGCTTCAGAGAATGCTTTGTTACACCCTAAATAAACCCCGTCAGTCGATTTGTAAAAAATGATATCGGGAATACCATCAATAATGCTTTGTAACAGGTTTTTTTCGGTTTCGAGAAGATTTTTATGATGTTGTAATTCTTGAGCTAATTGTTGTCTTTGTTGATGTTGTTTAAGCAGTAATCCAAGGAACATGGTGCCGCAAGTATAGACAGTGAGTAAGGTCGGGATGATGTTGAGGATGATGTCATATTTATCTGGCACTGGCATGAGTAATAAACAACATATAACCGCTATTTGTACAACAAACCCCATGGCCAGTAAATTTTGCCAATTGAGTTGTTTGTTTGAGCTTTGCACCCAGTATCGCCAGCCTAAACCAATGGCTGAACTGATAAAAATGACTAAGGTACCAACGTATAATCCCACTCCGCCTTGATAAATACGGAAACAAGCCGCTAAAATCGCGGCGATCAATGTAGGAATAAAACCAAAAAACAGACCGCTTAAACTGAGTAATATCCAGCGAGTATCGAAATAAATCCCAGGACGAAGCTCCCAAGGATAATTCATCACGCTAATCGCAATCACCCCAATAAAAAGCCCACTCAAGATATTTCTATATTGCTTAGGTGCTATTTTTTGTAATGTAATGGCGTCGTAAATGACCACCAGTGCCAGTAATAATACGGCGTTGCTCATTAAACTGAAAAAACTATCCATTTCTTCTCCGAATAAAAAGAGTGTAGCCAGCTTTTATAGCCTGCATTCACTGTAGCTCATGTCAGACCAAAATAAAAAATAAATCATTTTTATCATCATGTTAATTCGCTTTTTTAGATCGAGGTTAAGTCTTGATCTCATAACCTAATATGAAGGATTCTAGTTATTTATTATTTAATTGTAGGCAGGTCATACTACGGAGTTGAATTCGAAGGAGTAAATAAAATAACTAATTGTTTATAATGTATTTACTCCGTTGTTTGTTTAATGAATCGAGTATGATCTTACATAATTATAGCGATATTACAGATAATAAAATGAATAGTTTCATGCAAAAGGATATTGTTGAATATATCCTTTTTCCTGTAATCTTAACTAGCGTTTAGGTTTCCTTGAGTGATTTGGCTTACCTTTATTTGCCGCAGGTTTTTTAGGTTTGGCACCTCTGCCTTGCATAAAGTGTTCTGGGCCTTCTATTTTATCTCGTAAGCTTTGAGTCGGTTTTTTCTTGGCTTTTTTAGGTGCGTTTTTAGCCTCTGAAGATGAATGTTCAATTAACTTCATTAGCGTGCTGAGCTCTTGTTCATCTAAGTCGCGCCACTCTCCCACTGGCAAGCCTTTAAGCGACACATTCATAATGGACTGACGTTCAAGCTTGGTTACTTCAAAGTTGAAATGTTCACACATACGACGAATTTGACGATTAAGCCCTTGAACTAAAATGATTTTAAATACAAATGTTGAAACTTGTTCAACTTTACATTTTTTGGTGATGACGCCCAACATCGGTACCCCTGCTCGCATACCCTGCAAAAAAGCGTCCGTAATAGGTTTGTTCACCGTGACTACATATTCTTTATCGTGATTATTGCCCGCACGGAGGATTTTATTAACCAGATCACCATTGCTGGTAAGAAAGATTAACCCTTGTGAATCTTTGTCTAAACGACCAATTGGAAATACTCGTTCGCTGTGGTTTACAAAGTCGACAATATTATCGCGTTCAGTACCTTCGGTCGTACTGACAATGCCGACGGGTTTATTGAGTGCGATAAAGATTAAATCAGCTGCATCGCGGGGTTCAATGTCTTGACCATTTACTTTGACTTTGTCTCCAAACTCTACGCTGTCACCAATTTTGGCGCGTTTACCATTAATAAAAACATTACCTTGTTCAATGTAGCGATCTGCTTCACGGCGTGAGCAAACACCACTCTCACTAATGTATTTATTTAAACGGGTTGCAGATTCACTCATGGTGGTTCCTTTATCAATATAAACGCACTGCAAAGGCAGGCAGGATCGGCGCAGATAATATCATAAAATAGCGGGACAAAGAGCTGTTTGATAACCGTTTATTATCACTTATTGAGGTTGCCTATGTTATATAGGGAAGTGTCACAAATCAAAGCCCATTTGAGTCGTGGTATGGCTGTGTTGAGGTAACAGATTTATGTCTGCTAGTGTTGATTCACTGTGTGCCAACTGTTGTTGCAATAATCGATATAGCTCGACGGCTAATTGTGGCGCTTGATGATTGTCTGGCGTATGGATAAATAAATAAGGCTGCTTGTTTTGTGCTATCCACAAAGGTAATTGTTTAAGCCAATTTTGAAAAAAATGCACCACCGGATTGTTGGCCGTAGCAATAGAATGCACTGGCACTTTGGGCTTTTTCTGATGGGCATCAATTACCGCTGGCGAAGTTGGCGGGGCCGCAAAAACGGGTCTTGTATCCATGATAATTCGATTACAGTTATAATCGATAAGTAAACGGTTTAATGCTTTTTCCGCTTCTCCTTTGGCAAAAAAGGCACTGTTACGTACTTCTACACCATAGGTTAGTCCCTGTGGCACTTGAGTTAAAAACTGTGCCAGTTGCGGCAAAGATTGTGGTCCAAAACTGGCTGGCAGTTGAATTTTCCATACCCCAGTTCGATTGATAAGAGGTTCCATTACCTTAAAAAATTGTTGTAAAGCTGGACCTGCATGTTGTAACTGTAATTCGTGGGTGATGTGTTTAGGCAGTTTGAAGGTAAATTTAAAGTCGTCATGAGTTGCCGCATACCAATTCTGGACATTTTGTAATGACGGTGTGGCATAAAAAGTGGTGTTACCTTCAACAGTATTAAATATTTCGGCATAGCGCGCGAGCCGATGCGCTTGGCTATTGCCGTATATTGTTTGTTGCCATTGGTTTTGTGACCACATGGCTAAACCTAATCGTAATGCTGGATAGGTTGTTGAGGTGCTATTATCCAAAATAATCCCTAAGCTTATAAATACGTTTTATATAAAAATATCGATATTATGCTAATCGTTATTGTGCGAATAAAAGAGTTAAATGACCTAAAAACCAATATTTAGTTATTTTGTCTATATCTAATCGCTTTACCCATCTGATAAAATTATCACAATTAGGTATGCGATGTGTCGAACATACCAACCAAAATTAAAATGGTGCGTTATTGTGATTTTATGCGTTACATGGAGAGTTTGTGTCTAGTCCACATACAGACAGTCAGTTTGATAATTATCGACCTAATTCATCTTCCGCCAAACCCGTTCCGGTTCGTCGCAGTAAAGCAGGCTGGTTATTCATCGTATTATTGTTAGCAACAGCTTATCTTGTCGCATTCGAGGTGCGGACGTCGTATTACCAGTCTTATTTTTTGCATCAATATGCCAGTAAATTAACCTATACATTACGTGATTATCGCAGTAATTCGGTTATTTACCCTACATACGGCCCCTTTGATGATCGCCATGGTTATAGTCAACTACCGCAAAAAATAGCCCGATTAATAGAGCGAAATTATCAGATCTCTCAGCAAGTGGCGTTTTCGCCGATGTTGACGGACTATACCAAGGTAGGTTTTTTCCCGCCTTACCATGAAAAAGCACAATCTGGTTTAGCAATAAAAGATTGCCGTGACATGACGGTGTTTGATTACGCTTATCCTAAACGTGTTTATCAAGACCAAGATAAAATTCCCGACCAAATTGTTAACACCTTATTGTTTATTGAAAACCGCGAAATGCTGAGTCCAGAAGCTAAATATAACCCTGTGGTTGACTGGCCACGCTTTGTGCTGGCAGCTACTAGCCAGGTAGCAGGGCTCTTTGGCGCTGATATGTCTAAAGCGGGGGGCAGTACTTTAGCCACTCAAATTGAAAAATTTAGACATTCTAATCATGGGTTAACCTTAAGCATTAAAGATAAACTCTTACAAATTGGTTCGGCAATTGTGCGAGTGTATCAACAAGGTGAAAATACTGTTGGCGCTCGTCAACGTATCGTTCAGGATTACCTCAACACAGTGCCATTATCATCAGCACCCGGTTTTGGTGAAGTTCATGGTATTGGTGATGGTTTATGGGCTTGGTTTAAAACCGATTTTAATCAAGCTAACCAATTGCTATTGAGCCGTCATACTCAACAAAATGCTGCTGAGCGTGGCAAGGTATTTCGTCAAATTGTGGCGTTAATGATTGCTCAGCGTCGTCCATCATATTATCTACGCCAAGGGCATGATGATTTAGAATCCTTAGTGGACAGCTATTTACGTTTATTGGGCAGTGATGGCTTAATTGAAACGAAATTGATGGTGTCTGCACTGGAACAAAAACTGCATTTTGACGCCAGTAAGTTAGCCTCTACTAACCTCGCTAATAATAAAGGGGTTAACGCGGTAAGAATACGCACAGCAGGTATGCTGGGGTTAAGTTTGTATGATTTAGACCGTTATGATCTAGCGGTTAACAGCACGTTTCATGGTGAGTTACAGCAAAAAGTGAGTGACTACTTACGTAGTTTAGCTAAAGAGCCAAGCGCTGAGCGTATCGGATTGCTGGGTGAGCGTTTACTGTCACCACAACAGTTAGACAAGGTGCTATACAGCTTTATGCTTTACGAAAGTACCGACAGCGCCAATCGAGTGCGAATTCAAACCGACAGCATTGACCAGCCGTTTGATATCAACGAAGGCAGTAAATTGGAGTTGGGTTCTACGGCTAAATTGCGGGTGTTAGCCACATACCTAGATATTGTTGCCGAATTACAACAGCGTTTTTCGGCCATGACGGTTGCTGATTTACGCCAAGTTGATGTAGAGAGTAAAGACCATATTACTCGTTGGGTCGTCGATTATTTAATTACGACTCGTGATCGCAACTTAACTCGAATGTTAGATGCGGCACTATTACGAAAATATTCGGCTTCACCCGATGAACGCTTTTTTACGGGTGGCGGTTTGCATGTGTTTAATAATTTTAATCATAAAGAAGATAGCCGTATACCTACTTTGTACCAAGCATTACAAGAGTCAATAAACTTGCCATTTGTGCGCTTAATGCAAGACGTTGTTAGTTACAGCAGTAGTTATAACAGCGAAGGCAGTGTGTCGCAGCTATTACGTAATGACAAAGATCCGCGCCGTGAAGAATATTTAAAAGCGTTTGCTAAACGTGAGGGAAGTTCGTTTGTAAAACGTTTCTATCGTAAATATCGCCAACTTGCCCCTGAGCAGCGTCTTGAGGTGTTATTTGATGGTATTCAACAACAAGAGCATAAGTTGACCGCGGTATACCGTTATTTAAAGCCTTATGACGGTGCCCGCGAATTAAAAGCTTTTTTAGCTCAGCGTTTACCGGAAAAAAACTTCACAGATAAGCAAGTTAATGCGCTTTATAACAAGTATGGTGAAGATAAATTTAATTTGGCCGATCAAGGTTATATTGCTCGCGTTCATCCACTTGAGTTATGGGTGTTACGCTATTTAAATGACTATCCAGAAACTCAACTAACTCAAGTGTTAGACGACGCACAGCCGCAATTACAAGAGGTATATCGTTGGTTATTTAGAACCCGCTATCAAAATGCGAGAGATGTGCGGATTCAGGTGATGTTAGAAGTAGAAGCCTTTTTAAGTATTCATCAGCGTTGGGTGAGAATGGGTTATCCGTTTGAATATATGGTGCCGTCGTTAGGATCAGCGCTAGGTAGTTCTGGCGATAGACCTGCCGCGCTGGCTGAGCTCATGGGTATTATTCAAAATGATGGTTACCGTTATCCCACGGTAAGAATCGATGAATTACAGTTTGCCAAAGACACGCCTTATGAAGTGACATTAGCTAACAATAAACAAACTGTAACGCGAGTAATGCATCAAGAAGTCGCGCGGGCACTCAAACGGGCGTTAGCCAATGTAGTCGAAAATGGTACCGCAAGAAGACTCAAAGGCAGCTTGTTGGATAATAACGGCCAGGCCATCATTATGGGTGGGAAAACGGGTACGGGTGATAATCGTATCGCAACTGAAATTCGTGACGGTCGTAAAGTGTCATCGACAGCAATTAACCGTACCGCGACGTTTGTTTTCTATCTGGGTGATAATTATTTTGGCACGTTAACGGCGTTTGTACCGGGTGAAAAGGCTGATGACTTTAGCTTTACCTCGGCGCTACCACTGCAAGTGCTTAAAGGTATGATGCCAATTTTATCTCCGATGATAAATCAACAAGCGCAGTGTCAAACAGGGTTGTAATCCGCCGGATTATTGTCTGCAACAAATATAAGGCCCGTGCGGTAAAGCATGGGCTTTATCTCTTACAGCAGGCTAGGCAATCATTTGCTAAACGCTAAACGCTAAACGCTAAAAAGACTCAGCATAACCACAATATGACATATCACCGCGACACTGGTTAATATGGTGCGTAATGTCATATAGCTGGTGGTAGTTGATAATTGCTTGGCTTTAAATTCAACATACAATAAATACAGATAACCACTGGCTAGTAGAATAAGCGCAGATAATTCAAAAGGGGTTATCAGCGCAATCCAGCTGGCAAGTGCAATGATATTACTAATAATAAGTAGCTTAGCAATATTATCATCTAGGGCTAATATTACCGCTTTTCCCCATAGCGTACCGGCAACAAAACTTAAAATGACAGCACTGTAGCTAACAAATCCCAACATAGTATGTTCGGGCGCTAAAAGGCTATGATTGAAAGCCAGTACACTCAAAATGATAAAAGGTAATAGACCCGCAACACCTAACCATTGCCATGTTTTAATGCTTTTCATTGTGCGCCCCTTAATGCATCTTGATGCAATGACTCATCGTTATTGCGTATATATAACTGAGTATAGATATAATATAAATGATTTTGGTGTCACAACATAGGAAAGGTGAGCGTGAAATGAATATTTATCTTCGCCCAGTCAATGAGGCAGATTTAGCGATATTATTTGAATTTGAGCACGACCCAATTGCCAATAAAATGGCAGACTTTCCTGCACGTGAACGAGAGGCTTTTTACCAACATTGGCAACAAAAAATTTTTGCTGATGAGCAAGCTATGGCACAAGGGATCTGGCTAGATAATGTTTTAGTTGGCAATGTTTTGTCATGGGTTAATGATGAGTTAGCCACAGAAGTAGAGTCAGAAGTGCGTTTAGTAGGGTATTGGATTGGTCGCGAATATTGGGGGCAGGGCATAGCCACTAATGCAGTGAAAATGTTTTTACAACAATACATTTCTAGCCCTGTTTATGCCTATATCGATGAGCATAACCAAGGCTCGTTAAGAGTGGCTCAGTCTAATGGTTTTGTAGATGTTACGGCTCAATATGTATCCTTGTTTAGCAAAGATAATTTACGCATATTTAAGCGTGGTCACATTTAACGGAATTAATGATTACCGCCGCCACAATGACCGCAACAACTGCCACCATTGCCTTCTGTTTTTGCAGTAGTTTCGGCTTCCGGTGCGTTAGTTTCAGTTGCACGTGTTTCATTGGCAATAGGTGCCACATTACTGACAGATTCAGCTTGCTTGGCTGGTTTAAAAATACCGCTAATTGAAAAACTCATGGTAATACCTCTCGTGATAAAACATTGGTGACAATATTACTGCTATAAACTTTAACAACATACCTTTACAACGGGCTTTAGCGATAAGCTTGCGCAATCAACGTTATTAACATTTATATATTTTGCATGTTTAAAGTGTATAAGTCCTACTTTTTTAGTCAAGTATTTTCCATCAAGCTGTCTGAGTATTTTATCACCGTGTGTTTTACCTCACACTGCAATCACTAATAAATCGAATATGAAGCATGATAAACTGATGTCTCTTGTTAATGGAGTCCTTATGTCTTTTGCCGATTTATCGTTACATCCCACACTGATTCATCGTTTAGCTGAGCTGAATTACCAGCAGGCTACACCGATCCAATTACAGGCTATTCCAGTGATATTAAGCGGCAAAGATGTCATGGCAGGGGCGCAAACCGGTACGGGTAAAACGGCAGCATTTGCTTTGCCGATACTGCACCAAATATTGACTCACCAAGTTGATCTAGCTGCTGACACAACACCATCAAAAACACAGATAACTTGTTTAGTGTTAGTCCCTACGCGGGAATTAGCCCAACAAGTTCACCATAGTATTGAGCAATATGCCGACGGAAGTTCTGTCAGTAGTGTGATGGTTTATGGCGGAGTGGGTATTGGTGCACAAATCAAACAACTCGCTGCTGGCACTGATATTCTTGTGGCAACGCCTGGACGTTTATTAGATCTATTACGTAAGCGCGCATTGTCATTGTCGCAGTTAACTCATTTGGTATTTGATGAAGCCGATCGCATGTTAGACATGGGCTTTAAAGATGAAATTGTTGAGGTGCTTAAACGTTTGCCAAGCAAGCGGCAAACCTTATTATTTTCAGCCACGTTGGATGATCGCATGCTCAGCTTTAGTCGACGTTTATTACGCTCGCCACAAGTGATTGAAGTGGCTCTGCGCAATACTACCGCCAGCAGTATAGTTGAGCGGGTATTTAATGTTGATGCTAACCGAAAGTGCGCCATGCTATGTCATTTGATTACCACAGAAAGCTGGCAACAAAGCTTGATTTTTTGCCGTACCAAACAAGGTGCAGATGCACTGGTAAAACAAATGAAGCAAGCTGGCGTAGCAGCTGAAGCATTCCATGCAGACTTAACTCAAGCAATGCGTGAACAAGTATTGGCCGCTTTTAAAGCGGGTGAAGTCACTGCGTTAGTCGCTACCGATGTGGCGGCGAGAGGGTTAGATATTAACGAGTTGAATTATGTCGTTAATATGGAATTACCGTTTCAAGTTGAAGACTATGTACACCGAATTGGCCGCACGGGCAGAGCGGGTAAACAAGGGCAAGCAATTACCTTGTTAAGCGTCGATGACGAGCCATTGTTAACTAAGCTTGAAGCCTTTTTAGACCGACGGTTACCGCAGCAATGGCTGGCAGGTTTTGAGCCAGACCTTGATTTAATTGCTCCAGTTACCCGTAAAACAACTAAATCCGCATTAAAACAACAAGCGCGTAAAAAAGCATTAGCGGCATCTTCACGGGGTAAAAAACGCTAACAGGGTGTTACTCATCATGCCATAGCTATTAAAATGAACTTAATACTGCTCTCATTACATAAGACTGTGTGGTGATTGTCTTTTTACTGCCATATTTTTGTCATCCAGTTTGACCAGAGTTGTCACATTAGACGCTTATCTTAACTGACGAATAATTATACCTATATTTGATCCGTTATTTTTAGAGCATACCTAAGGACACTTTATGAGCAAGGCGACATTTGATCCAACTCGTTTTAACAATAGTAAAAATACCCCTTTCAATGAAGTGATGGATAATCATCTATCACGTCGTAATTTTGTTAAGCGTGGCCTAGGCCTTAGTGCTATGACAGCGTTTGGTGGCTTCGGATTGAGTGCTTGTGGATCTGACAATGATACCGCTGCAGAAACGCCAACAACACCGCCTACAGCTACTACGCCAACAGCACCAACAACGAGTTCTGCTGTATTAGGTTTTGAGTCTATTGCCGGTTCTAAAATAGATGCCGTGTCGGTAGCTGCTGGTTATTCAGCTTATGTGTTAGCACCTTGGGGAACTCCCTTAAATTCGAAAGCTGCAGCGTGGAAAGCAGATGGCAGTAATACTGCTATCGATCAGGAAAACTCAGTCGGTATGCATCATGATGGTATGCATTTCTTCCCGTTGAATGATTCAGCAGATGACGGTTTATTGTGTATCAACCACGAATACATTGATGCCGATGCTTTACACCCAACAGGGCCAACCTTTGATGCTGATGGTAAGCGCACTGTAATTGATGAAATCCGCAAAGAAATCAACGCCCATGGTATTTCAGTTGTACGTATTAAGTTAGTTTCTGGAATATGGAAAGTGGTCGAAAACGACAGCCATAACCGTCGTTTTACTGGTGCAACCGTAATGGATATCGCTGGCCCGCTAGCCTACAGCTCGTACCTTGAAACGCGTTACTCGCCAGATGGCAGTCAAGCGCGCGGAACGTTAAATAACTGTGGTAATGGTTATACGCCTTGGGGCACTTATCTAACATGTGAAGAAAACTGGCCCGGCTACTTTGTTAATAAAGGTACCTTAACAGCAGAGCAAACTCGAATTGGTATTTCAACGTCTGACACTCGTTATGGTTGGAACCATTTGGCCGGTAATGATGACGAGCGTTTAGACGAATTTGCACGTTTTGATGTTACGCCAACGGGCTCTAGTGCCGCTAACGATTACCGTAACGAAGCCAATGGTCATGGTTATATTGTTGAAATTGATCCTTATAACCCTAATTCTCGCGCCACCAAACGTACCGCATTAGGCCGCTTCCGCCATGAAGGTTGTGTGTTCGGTAAGCTTGAAGAAGGCAAACCAATTACGTTCTATTCTGGCCACGATTCACGTTTTGAATACCTGTATAAGTTTGTGTCTGATGCAGTGTGGGACGCAGCAGATGCTAACAGCACTAATCGCTTAACTGTAGGCGATAAGTACATGAATGCAGGAACCTTATATGTCGCTAAGTTCACTGAAGATGGTGTAGGCGAATGGTTACCTTTAACACTAGATGGCATAACCACTGATGGCAGTACACTTGCTAGCACCTTTGACTCGCAAGCCGCAATTATCTTAAATACGGCTGGCGCGGCTGACTTAGTGGGTGCTACACCAATGGACCGCCCAGAATGGGCAAGTGTCGACCCATTCACTGGCACTGTGTATCTTACATTGACCAACAACAGTAAACGTACCGACAGCACTAACCCTGCTAACCCGCGTTTAAATAACAACTTTGGTCATATTATTCGTTGGGATGAAGGTGATGCAGCAACTGAATTTAGTTGGGATATCTTTATATTTGGTTCACCTGCAGATGGTGATGTTGAAACCAATTTATCTGGCTTAACTGACTTAAACCAGTTTGCTAGTCCAGACGGTTTGGCGTTCGATCAGCGTGGTATTTTGTGGGTGCAAACCGATAACGGTGCGTCTGAAGTCACCGAAGAAACCAACGATCAAATGTTAGCGATTGTGCCTTCTGCCATGGTGGATGCCGATGGCAAGCAGCTGGTGGTCAGCGCCGGCAACCAAACCCAACTGAAGCGTTTCTTTGTTGGCCCTAACGGCTGTGAAGTGACTGGTTTTGCCATGTCGCCAGACTACACGGCAATGTTTGCTAATATTCAACATCCTGGCAACTGGCCATACTCTGATAGAGCGGATGAAGAAACGCCCGCAGGCACAACGGTTCGTTCACGTGCAGCCACAGTGATGTTTATTAAAGATGACGGTGGTGAAATCGGCGTTTAATTTAAGCTGCTATCTCAGGAAGGCATTAACCTTGCTTTAGGGCCTGTTGATCTTTCAAGGTTGTTTTTACAGCGAATTGTTGGTCATTTGTACAAGGCAGAGACTTTGTGGTGTAGTTATTCTACATAAAAAGTCGATAACGCAGTAAAAATGACCAACAAACGCTGCCCGAAGGGTTCGGCTAAAAACGTTTTACTCTTTGTTGAGCGAATTTAGCTTAGATTGCTAGGCAGCAATCCGCTCGCCTCGATTAAAACGTTTTTATCTCGAATAAAATTTAACCGGCAAAGATCAACAGACCCTAGTCTTCTTTATGACTTTAAAAGCGTATATTAACCCTGATAGACTTGTTCTATCAGGGTTTTATTTTTTTAAATTAGTTTAATTATCAATAGTCTATTTACAAGGACCACCATGCTAAATGGAATTCATCACGTTGCTATTATTTGTGCCGATTACCCACGTTCAAAAGCATTTTATACACAAGTCTTAGGGCTAAAAGTTGTTGCCGAGCATTACCGCAAAGCACGCGATTCTTACAAACTCGATTTAGCATTGCCTGACGGTAGCCAAATTGAACTGTTTTCATTTAACAAGGCTCCATTAAGACCCAGTTATCCCGAAGCCCAAGGCTTGCGTCACTTAGCGTTTAAAGTCGATGATATTGCTCAAGTGGTTACCCATTTACAGCTTAACGGGGTAGTTGTTGAACCCATTCGCGTCGACGAATATACCGGCAAACAATATACCTTTTTCGCTGATCCAGACGGCCTGCCTTTAGAGCTTTATCAAGTCAACTAACCTATTTTTATTCAAATTGTACCTTCTACTACAGTTATTTAGTCATTCTCATACTTTTTGTAAGGTCAATATTTACACGAATGATAATGATTTGTATTTGTGATCTTTGTTTCAATTATGTAAAGTGCGTCACATAATTGAATTTTCGCAAACGCTAAATAACAATAGGATGAAGTTAGAGATGAAATCTAATAGTTACAGTAAGTTATCGTTAGGTGCTCAGGCAGTTGCCGCTGCATTAGTCTTTAGTAGCCCAGCAATTTATGCTGCAGACACCAATAATGAAACTTGCGATAAGGATATCTTAGCAAAATGTAAACCTGTGGAAACAGACGAATCAATAGAAAGAATTCGGGTTCATGGGGTACAAAACTCAGTTTATATGTTTAATAGCTCAGCCGATAAACGCCGTATGGCTGCATTAGTTGATACTCCGCAAGTGATTACCGTATTAACCCAAGATCAAATTCAAGAGTCTGGTAATACTGACTTAAAAGATATTTTGTCAGCTCAAGCTGGGGTCACTTTAGGTACGGGTGAAAACGGTAACGCCTTTGGTGACCGCTATATTATCCGTGGTCACGAAGCGCGTAGCGACGTGTTTGTTGATGGCCTGCGTGACCCAGGCATGACCACTCGCGAAAGTTTTGCAACAGAACGTGTTGAAATTACCAAAGGCCCAAGTTCAACATTTGCAGGCCGTGGTTCATCAGGCGGTGCGATTAACAGCGTGACCAAAAAGGCCTCTGTTGCGTATGATTTTGGCCGTGTCGACTTAGGCATTGGTACTGACGAACATAGACGATTAACTATCGATTATAACTTACCGTTATCAGAAACCGTCGCCGTGCGTCTTAACGGTTTAACGGCCGAAGAAGATAAGCCAGGCCGCGAAGGCATTACCCGTGAACGCCAAGGAGTCCAGTTATCGGGAGTGTATGAAGCCACTGATGCACTGTCATTTATCGCCGATGGTTATTATTTAGACGCCAAAGACGTGCCTGATTTAGGCAGTTATTTTGACCAAGACACCCGTAAGCCACTTGAAGATATCCCTGTTTATGCTCAAGATGGTGACTTTTTAAATTCTAAGGTCACCACGTTCACCCTACGTACCGAATATGAGTTAAATGACAGCATCACGTTATATAATGCTACCCGTGTAGGTCACACCGAAAACGGTTATATCACTACCGGTATGGGCGGCACTACGCGCGCAGATACCGATGCAACCGCGCCTGGTGTTAAAACCCTAACATTAAGTACTCACCAAGGTAATCAAGATGTTGATTACGTCAGCACTCAATTCAACTTATTTTGGAATACTGAAATACTAGGCTTTAGCAATAAGCTGGTTTTTGGTTTGGAATACACAGATGAAAACGTTGATAACGGTGTATATGATTATACCAACAACAATGCTTCTAATTGTTTAACCGATGGTCGCCGTGGGGTGTCTGAATCTTACTGTATTATCGACGGCAATGGCGATACGGTAGATAACATTAACCAGTTAATGGGACGCAGCTATGTTGATGGCGGATCGGATGCGATTTACGATATCGAAACTGTATCAGCATACATGATGGATACCGTTGCACTAACTGAACAACTGTCATTATTCTACGGCTTGAGACTTGATAGCTTTGACTACAGCAATGACACGACGAGTAATAGCGGTGAAGTAGATTATGCCTACTCAGACACCATGTATAACTACAACTTCGGTCTTGTTTACGACTTGTCTGAAGATGCTAACATTTATGCTAACTACAGCACCGCAACTAACATCAATGGCGGCGAGTCTGACTTGGGTGGAAACTGCGGATATGGCGGTGTGTGTGGTACCACAGAACAAGCTTCGGAAGCCGATGCCGAAATCGTTGAAAACCTAGAACTTGGCACCAAGTGGATGTTGTTTGACGACAAAATGATGTTCTCAGCATCAATTTTCCAAATCACTAAAAGTGATGTCATGGAAAGTGTTGGCGACAGTTACTCAACGTTAGGTACACTTAATACGGGTAAAAACCGTGTTAGAGGTATCGAATTTGGTATGGTGGGTAATATTACTGACCAACTCAGCATACAATTTTCAGCGGCTAAAATGGATTCTGAGATTTTAGAATCATACGATCCAGCTAACATTGGTTTAGTCCTGAGTAATTTTGCCGACGAGAGTGCTTACCTACAATTACGTTATCAGTTAACTGAGTCGTTTGTGTTTGGTGGTAGCTACACTTATCAAAGCGAAATGTATGGCGGACAGCCAGATACTGCAGCGGGTTTTGATAGTACCAATAATCGCTACAGTATCGTGGTGCCTAACTATCAAGTCGTTGATTTATTTGCTAGTTACAATGCTACCGAAGACTTAACTTTCCGCATAAACGTAGGCAATGTCATGAATGAAGAGTACTGGACTGCGGCTTATCGTTCTGGTTCATTTATGTACTTAGGTGATGCAAGAAGCTCAAAACTGTCGATGACATATGAGTTTTAATTAAGGGTGTTTGTATGATTGTTATTGAAAAAATCCTCACAAAACAAGACGTCGGCGCTTATCGTCAGCAACTGGCAGAATGTCCGTGGGGCGATGGCCGCAAAACCGCAATGGGAATGGCGGCCTCAGTTAAAAATAACAATCAAGCAGATGCACAAGATGCCAGTGTGCGCCAATTAGCTAACCAGCTATTGGCGCGTATTGGCGAAACGCCCAAAATAGTGTCAGCGGCATTACCGCATAAGATATTTCCGCCGTGCTTTAATCGCTATAGCGAAACCGAAGAGTATGGCTATCATGTCGACGCGGCCATCATGCGGATCCCGAATACATCGGAAGTGCTCCGCAGTGATGTCTCCATGACGGTGTTTTTGAGTGAACCCGAAGAGTATGACGGCGGCGAGTTGGTCATAGCTACCGAGTTTGGCCAACAACAAATTAAATTACCAGCTGGTTACGCAGTGGTGTATCCGTCAAGCAGTTTACATAAAGTCACTGCGGTCACTAAAGGGCAGCGGATTGCAGCAATTACTTGGATGCAAAGTATGGTGGCAGATTCAAACTTACGCCAAACCTTGTATCAGCTTGATCAAACAATTCAAAATTTAATTAAAGCTGACAATACCGATCGCGCTGAATTAGATAACCTACATAATGTGTATCATAATTTAATTAGGCAATTTACTCAGCTGTAATTGAAATGACTAATGTTGAGGGGAGTATAGCTAAGTTTACATGACTGGATTTTAGTGACTGAATATTAGTTATTCGATTTTAATGATTTGCTTATATTCACTTAGCAGAAAATAGTTAACTGAAAATGGGATTAAATAGTGGCAACGTCAAGCTGAGTTTCTTTGTTGAATAGACGGTGACAGTACGGTTGCTAACGCGTGCTATCACCGTTAATTGTATTAACTTGTTATCATTTGACCGGTATAAAGTATAAAGTTACGTAATAATATGACGCCCAATAAACTTAGACATGCTGTTCCGGCAACATAGGAAAACTTGCGTTTTGAAGTTGCGGTCATAAATAAGTTCATCGCTAATGGGGCCGACAATCCTAATCCCATAATACCGAACCAGAATACAAACCCCCAAAAGCCGACTCCGATAGCATTGAATGCCGCTACCTTGCTTTGGCCACCACTGAATACTAAACCCAGGAAGAAGGTGAACATAAGGAGTATCTCGCCTAAAATCAGTGGGATCTCTATTTTATGAATAAAACGTACTTCAGCACCATTGGGATTACCTTTGAGTAACACACCGCCTAATAGTGATGCAGCAGCACCTGAAGACAAGCCAGAAGCTAAAAACAGTAAAGGTAATACTCCAGTATTCCACATCGGGAAGTGAGGCTGAGCCGATAGGAGAAATCCGGTATAAGCACCTAACGACACTGAGAATATAACCAGTAAACCGGTTATACCTGCTTCATAACGAGCAATAATACTGGTGAGTTTACAGACAATCGGTAAACGTTCTTTACAGAAATCATCAATGGGTTGCTTAAAGGTGATTACAATCCATCCATACATAAACACTTGATAAAGCATTAAGATAATTACACCCATCGACATTACTGACGTAGGGTTGTAAAACACCAGTATCTTCCAAAAGTGCAAAGGTTTGGTTAAATCAAATACTAACACCCCTAAACCAGCCAATACCGAAATGGCTGCAACAATACATGCTGCTTGGACAAATCCAGATTGATATGCTTTCTCTTTCAGGCAACCATGTTTTAGCATAACAGCAAAGAACATAGCACCTGCGGATACCCCAGCTAAAAATAGGTATATGGCAATGGGCCAGTGCCATACCAGTGTATCAAAATGAAAAGCACTCATAATATAATCTCCCCTTGTTTCGCTTTGATGCGAAATATTTTAGGTCGAGTACCTAAACTTTGTTTATAACGCTCAGTCGGATTAGCTTTTAATAGCTTAACAAGTTCAGACTCGGGATCTTTAAGATTGCCAAACACTAACGCTTTTGTAGGGCACGCTTCTACACATGCAGGTTGTTTACCTTGTTTGAGATTTGTTTCGCGGCAGAAGTCGCATTTATCGGCTGCTTTAGTCACTGGGTTAATAAAGCGCACTTCATAAGGGCAGGCCGCAATACAATATAAGCAACCCACACATCTATCCGCATTTACGGCAACAATACCGGTTTCTTTATCAATGAAGGCGGCACCAGTAGGACAAACTGAAACGCAAGGTGCGTTTTCGCAATGTTCGCAAGAATGTCGCATAAAATGATAAAACTGATCAGGATATTCCCCAAAAGGTTCCGATCTTTCAATTCTTAATCGTGTAACGCCTTCGGGTACATGATTGACTTCACGGCATGCTTCAACACAGGCATTGCAGCCAATGCATTTGGTTTCATCATGTAACAAAGCGTACTTTATCTTGTTTATATCTGGTTCCATTTCGGCATTGGCATTATTGCCACTGAGTGGATAAACCGATACGCCTGCAACCAATGCGCAGGTACTTTTAAGGAAATGCCTTCTTGAATTTTCCATGATTACTTACCTCTGCACCGTGTGACAATTTCGGCACTCATTACTGCGTTCTTTTGCACTTAATCCCAACATTGGATCTGCTTTAGGGTGCAATTTATGACAAGATGCACAACCCACTTTTTGCGCGTGCACGTTATGAGTCCACTCCGTTTCAGCTAACTTTGTTGGGGTATGACATTTAAGACATACAGCATTTTTAGCATCTACAGGGATGTCATTGTCCGAAGAGAACACCATCAAATCATTAGGCTTTCTAGGATGATTACCTTTTTCACCATGGCAAGAGCTACAACTCATATTTAATGAGTCATGGCCATGATAGCCCTGCATTGCTCCATTTCGTTTATGGCATTTCATGCATGAGTCATTGTTAATTTTGCCAGTAAGTTCATCGCTGATGGCGCCTTGGCTAAGTAACAGTGATAGCAATCCTATGCCGAGTGGCAATAGCCATTTATTCACGGACATAATGAATCCTCGCGATCAGAATTTAATAAGATAAAATATCGGGTGAAAACACTTTGTCGTCACCCGATAGGGTCTTCATACAGGTAGGGATTGTTTTAGCATTTGCATGTCGTAAGGTTTGCCTCGAGCTATTTCAACTAATTTGATGTTGAATTTTTCGAACAAACTTTTTGAGTTAGCATCTTCCTGATTACTAAAGTCAGAGATAACTAATTTCACTTCTGACGAGTTATGGTCAATGACGACATAATCGAGTCGAGTATGATTTTCGGCTGCAGTTTCTGCATCCATTTCAAACACCGTATCGATTGGAACATTACAACAGACGTCATATTTTCCGCCCACCATTTCTTTTAGTGAATTTAGAAAGGTAAAACTTTGTGTATCAAAAAGCATTTTTTTAAATTTAACTGTGTGCTCCTCTGTATTAGTTTTGAAGAACTTTATACAAGTCATAACAAATACAACTAATATAAATGGAACAACGATAAACAAAACTGAGTATATAAACGCATAACTTAAAAATACTGAAGTGTTCATACCAACCTCCAAAAAACATATTGTTTTATTATTTAACCTTACGTCGTCGACGTAGGATTAATATTATTCTTATATTTATATTTAAAGTTGATCGTAATCAATTAATTGCAGTCATTATAATTTATTTAATTGTAGTTATGATGCGGATCTTATTGTTAGTTTTTATATGTTAAGTTAGGTTATATATATATTTGACTATATTAATTCGATAATTGTAAAGTGAGTTTTTTATAATGCTAAATTCACTTTTGCAGAAAGTGAAATACTTGTTTTTAAAATTACACTTGCATATTCTTAATTGTTATATAAAAAGTGATTTTAATAATGGTGTCCCAACCTTGCTTCAAGGTGTTTTTGTGAAATAAGTTGTTTTTGATAATCGATTTTTATGATCTAGAATAAGTAATCATCAAATATTAAAAATAAAGATATGAACTTTTTAGGAAATTGATAACATGTTGTATCAAATACCTCTAAGGGAGTATGTATGATGAAGAAGATTGACTTAGACAAATTAGACTTATTAACACTCTCTATATTAGTAAGTCTATACGAAAACAAATCAGCGACTCATGTGTCTAGAATACTAGATGTACCAGCATCAAAAATAAGTCGTTGTTTACATTCAGCAAGATTGCTATTTGGTGATGAGCTTTTTATTAGACGTAAATATGGACTAGTACCAAACGACTATGCTGGGAGGATTTATCCTATAGCGAAAGAAATTGTGGATTGTGCTAAAAATTTCAATCGGATGAATAGTGCCGAATCGTTACATAGTCGATATTTTGAATTGGTTATGCCTGGAATGATTGCTCATGCTTACCCACGTACATTAATGAATTCAATTAAAGAGTACAATAAAGATATTCATATTAATGTGAATAACTGGGATAAACATGCTCTAGAAAGCGTTTCTAACGACCCTAATAGTATTGTTGTGTGTGGCTGTAAAAATCCTGAAGAAATTCATTGTTTTGACCAAAAACTACAAGTAGAAGTACTTGCTACGATGGGGCCTCAGTACTTGTTATGCTGTAAAAACCACCCCCTTTTAAAACAAGAGATTACTTTAGAAAGTATCGCCGAGTATCCTTATATCAATACGCTTATGGGAGCTCAAGCCCCAATAATCAATCCGTTTCAAGAGTATTGTCAGTTCAAAAATTTGCCACTTGAAACTGAAATGACGATTACAAATGTATCTTCTTTATTTGATTACCTTTCTGATTGTCAGTCATTGGCGCTAACCCCTTATAAGGCGGTTTACGATATGATAGATGAAGAGTCTGGTTTACATGCTTGCCAGTTATCAGAGTTCGAAGTTAATCGTATATTTGACGCTGTCGAACCATTAAATTTAGTAATGGTGACTCATCCCAATGCAGTAAATGAGGATGCGACTTGGCTAAAACAGCAAATACGCGAATTAACCAGGGAACTTGTTTAAAAAATAAAGCCTACACAATTTTGTTTGAGTTATAAGTGTATTTTAAATGTGTCTTTAGCAGTTAGCTTGTATACGTTGTTATCAATCTTGATATGATCTTTCTGTAACATTCATACTTAGTATGTATTGAGAATTAGTTTATTTTGGTGTAGGCGAATATCTTTGTATAAGTGTGACGAATTCAATTTACCTAGTCAGTGTGTATTTAGATTTTTAATTAGAGGGAGTGTTTTAACAACATTGAGTAAAACCTCCTAGTTTATATTCTTAGTGAGTCATTTCATTCAGCATAACAGTTCCTTTAAATTTGTTGATAATTTTTAAAGTAAAAACTCATATTTAATATGTATAGGAATTGCATCTTATGTAATTCCTTTTTTATGCATATTATTTACTGGTTTTAAAGTCATCCTTGGCGACGTTTTAATGAATGACATTAATAAATAATGTCAGGGGCATTATTGTCGATACTCATTTTAAACATAAAATATATGCGTTATTGCAATTTAGAAATTTAATAAATGTGGGGATGATATCGATATGTCTAAGAGTATTTGATAAATGTAAATGATAAATATAAAAATCTACATACTCTTTTTAACCTTTACTATAGCAAAAAATATGACGTGGCTCATTTTATCATTAATGCAACTTTAGTCTTACCTAATGTTGTAGGTGGCTTTTATTGCACAATAACGGATTAAATCATATCCATTCATCAATGATTTATAGTCGATTTCTCATCATCAATTACCTGCCAACAAGCTTATTCAGCAATTAACACTATCTATTTACGTCTTAACTATTTAAGTTGTTGATTAAATTTAAATAAGTGTTGTGCGATTTGTAGTTGTGCATGTCGTTGACCATAAAATTTAGAGTCAGTAAGAGGTGTATTGTTTCTTGGCATTGTAAACGCTTACAAAGGTTGCTAAACCGCTATTTAGGTGCTTTTTTTAGGCGCTTTGTTTAGATGTTACGTTAGGGATAATAAATAGTGGTCATTATTATTTATTCCATTGTTCTAATCCCGACACAATGCATTATTTATCAACAGGCCCCTTCATTATATTGATGATCATTTTTCAAGGGCTTTATGAGTATATTCACGTTAAGCTAATCCTCGAATTACCCTATTGCGATGTAAGGGGAAACTGACGATATCAGTAAATAAGGATATGGCGTGGACACCCCAGAGTTAACTACTACTAGAATCACCAAAAGCAGATCATTCTTAACTGGCGCACTTGCTGTTATGCCATTGACCATAGCGGTGATCCCTTGGGGCATTTTAGCGGGTTCTTTTGCACTCGAAATTGGCCTGACAGCTGTTGAAAGCCAAGCAATGTCGGCGATTATCTTTGCGGGCAGTGCGCAACTAGTTGCCCTTGGGATGATAAAAGCCGGTGTTGGCATCGGCAGTATTTTAATCACCACCTTATTGATCACCTCTCGGCATTTACTGTATGCCATGGCGATGCGTACTCATATCAGTCCGTTACCGCTTAAATGGCGTTTAGGGTTAGGCTTTTTACTCACCGACGAACTTTTTGCTATTGCCAATCAAGCCCATAAAGGCAATACGCCTGCACAACATCAGTTTGATCGCTGGTACGCGCTAGGCGGTGGGTTAACTTTTTATATTGGATGGAACATTGCCACTTTGCTTGGCATTGTTGCTGGCCAGTCTATCGATAATTTAGGCGAACTCGGGCTCGACTTTGCCATTGCCGCCACTTTTATTGCCATAGTCGTGCCGACAGTAAAAAGACCGTCGATTTTAGTGTGTGTATTGGTGTCGCTCACGTTAGCGGTGGTGTGCGCTGTATTTGCCATTCAAGCTGGGCTGTTAATTGCGGCAATATCGGGTATGGCTGCAGGTATGATTTATGCCAAACTGACTAATGAAGAAAATGTAACGGCAACCGAAGCCGATTCAGCGTCACCTTCAGTTACCGTTAAGAAGGAAGATAACGCATGACGTGGCTGATTATTTTATCAATGGCGGCAGTGGTGTTTATTAGCCGCCACTTATTGTTAGAACCTAAATTGCCCATTCGCTTAAGTAAAAACACCTTAATGTTTTTAAGCTATTCAGCCCCTGCGGTATTAACTGCCATATTAGCGCCAATTGTATTTGTGCCCGAAGGCCAGTTGGCCCTTAACATACATAACCCGTATTTAACCTGCGCGCTGGTGGCGACGGTATTAGCTTATGTCACCCGTAATACCTTGTTAACAACCGTGCTTAGCATGGGATTGTTTTTTATTTTGTATTAACCCAAGTCGCATTGATGATTCTCAATAATTGTTAACTGACAATTGGCGGTGCAATAGATTAGAATAACCGCCATATTACGGACTAATTAGAGTTAAGTATGCACGTACACATTTTAGGCATTTGTGGCACTTTTATGGGTGGATTAGCCCTACTTGCCCGCGCAATGGGCCATAAAGTTACCGGCAGTGATACCAATGTTTACCCGCCCATGAGCACCCAACTTGAGCAACAAGGTATTGAGCTTATCCAAGGTTTTGACCCTAGTCAGTTAGGTAAAGAAGGCGACAATCAACCAGACTTAGTGGTAATTGGTAATGCCATGAGCCGTGGTAACCCCTGTGTAGAAGCCGTATTAAACCGTGGCATGAAATATACCTCTGGGCCGCAATTTTTGTCTGAACATATTTTGCAAGACCGCTGGGTATTAGCGGTGTCGGGAACTCACGGTAAAACCTCTACTGCTAGCATGTTAGCGTGGGTTTTAGAATACTGCGGCTATGAGCCAGGATTTTTAATTGGTGGGGTACCGCAAAATTTTGGTGTGTCAGCCCGTTTAGGTAACTCAGCGTTTTTTGTGGTTGAAGCCGACGAATATGACAGTGCCTTTTTTGATAAACGCTCTAAGTTTGTGCATTACCATCCACGCACGTTAGTGATCAATAACCTTGAATTTGATCATGCCGATATATTTGCCGATCTCGCGGCGATTCAACGTCAATTCAATCATGTTATCCGTACTGTACCGGGCGAAGGCAAGGTCATTTGGCCTCGTGATGTAAAAGCCGTTCAGCAAGTTATTGATATGGGATGTTGGAGCGAACAAGAAGTTTATTCAACTCAAGCCGCCATCGTAAAAGATGAAGCTGAACCAAGCGCTTGGCAATCGCGTATTGTTGCCGATGACGGCCATGAGTTTGAAGTACTGTTTAAAGGTGAGTCGCAAGGGATAGTCAACTGGGCGTTAATAGGTCAGCACAATATTGAAAACGCCATTATGGCCATAGCTGCAGCGCGCCATGTTGGGGTAGCACCGAATCATGCCATTGAAGCTCTCGCTCAATTTAGCCCGCCAAAGCGTCGGTTAGAATTGCTTGATACCGTAAACGGTATTGCTGTGTATGACGATTTTGCTCATCACCCCACCGCTATTGCCACTACATTACAAGGTTTACGGGCCAAAGTGGGTTTTGGTAAAAATGCCAGCGGCAAGATTATTGTAGTATTAGAGCCGCGCTCAAATACCATGAAAAGCGGCGTGCACAAAGACACCTTAGCCAATTCTATGGCGTTAGCTGATGTTGGTTATTTATATCAGGCTGACAATATTGGCTGGGACATTAGTGCCAGCATGGCCAATGCGCCGATCCCTGTGACCGTGTATCACAACATTGAAGACATAATTACTACCGTTGCCAATACGGCACAGCAAGGCGATACCGTGGTGATTATGAGCAATGGTGGTTTTAACGGTATTCACCAAAAATTGATTAAGGCTTTAGCGTAACGGCTATAGCGAATAAAGGGGACAACATGGCCTACGCCAAAAAAGCCAAAGCAATTAGCCTAGCCTGGACCGGTGCGTCAGGCGCGCCGTATGGTATTAAATTACTTGAATGTTTGTTAGCTGCCGACTATCAAGTGTTTTTAATGATATCCAGCGCCGCGCGAGTCGTGTTAGCCACAGAACATGGTTTGCAATTAAGTGCTAATCCAGGCAAAGCCAAAGCACAATTACTTGAACAACTTGAAAATCCTGATCAACCATTAAAAGGTGAATTAGTGGTTTTAGGTAAAGATGAATGGTTTTCGCCGCCAGCATCTGGCAGTGCTGCACCTAAACAAATGGTGATTTGTCCTTGCTCCACGGGCACATTAGCCGCTGTGGCAACAGGTATGAGTAATCATTTGCTCGAAAGAGCAGCAGACGTGGTATTAAAAGAACGCGGACAATTGATTCTTGTTCCGCGCGAAACTCCTTTTAGTGCCATACACTTAGAGCATATGCTAAGCCTTACGCGCAACGGTGCGACCATCATGCCAGCAGCACCAGGCTTTTATCATAATCCCCAATCGGTAGAAGATCTGGTAAACTTCATGGTTTCCCGGATACTTGATCATTTGGGCATTGAACACGACTTAACGAGTCGCTGGGGATACGGACATACTCAGTCACACGACATCGACAATTGAGAGATTTATGAAGCACACCATTGAAATGATGATTTCTGAACAAGAAATCAATAAAACCCTAGATCAGTTAGCTGAACGTATTAACGCCCACTATGCTCACAGTGAACGCTTATTAATGGTTGGCCTGTTAAAAGGGTCTGTCGTGTTTATGGCCGATTTATGTCGACGGATCAAAGGCCATGTCGAAATCGATTTCATGTCTGTTTCGAGTTACGGTAATACCATGAAAACCTCACGCGACGTTAAAGTGCTTAAAGACGTACAGTCAGATATTGCTGGCCGAGATGTGTTAATTGTCGAAGACTTAATTGACTCAGGTAACACCTTAAACAAAGTGCGTGAAATGTTATTACTGCGCGAACCTAAAAGCCTTGCACTTTGCACCTTATTGGATAAACCTGAGCGTCGCGAAGTAGACGTACCGGTAGACTTTATTGGTATTACTATTCCTGATGAATTTATTGTCGGTTATGGTATCGACTATGCCGAGCAATACCGCAACTTGCCTTACATTGCCAAAGTTGTGCCATTAGATTAAGTGGGGCTTTTTATTGATACACTCCCGCAATAGGCGGGAGTTTTGTTTTGGGTGTTAGAATATTTTTTGCGTCTTTTTCATTTTTATAACGTCTTTAGATACATGTAGTAAAAAGTGTTTAATGCGCAATTTATCGATTAGAGGTATGACAATGAGTAACACCAACAATGCATTGGTGATCGACAACCTTAAAAAAACCTACAAAGGTGGCGTGCAAGCCGTTAAGTCAATTAGCTTGACGGTAAAACAAGGTGACTTTTTTGCATTACTTGGTCCTAATGGGGCGGGTAAATCGACCACCATTGGTATTATCAGCTCGTTAGTGCAAAAAACATCAGGCACAGTGTCAGTATTTGGATTTGATATTGATAAACAGCTTGAACAAGCCAAGTTATGTATCGGGTTAGTGCCGCAAGAATTTAACTTTAACCAATTTGAAACAGTGCAACAAATCGTGGTTAACCAGGCTGGTTATTACGGTGTCCCTAAAGACGTTGCCTTAGTTCGTGCAGAAAAGTACCTCACTCAACTTGATTTATGGCAAAAGCGTCACGCCCAAGCCCGTGAGTTATCGGGCGGTATGAAACGCCGTTTAATGATTGCCCGCGCATTAATGCACGAACCTAAATTGTTGATTTTAGATGAACCTACCGCCGGAGTAGACATTGAACTACGTCGTTCAATGTGGGAGTTTTTAAAGCAAATTAACAAACAAGGCGTGACCATTATTTTAACCACTCACTACCTTGAAGAAGCCGAAATGCTCTGCCGCACCATAGGTATTATTGATACCGGTTTGCTGGTGGAATGCACCACCATGAAGGCATTGCTAAGTAAGTTAGATGTTGAAACCTTTATTTTTGATTTACGACAAGATCTCGACGTTGCGCCGCAATTAACCAATATGAATTGCCGCTTAACCGATGCACACACATTAGAAGTCGATGTAGCTAAATCGCATAATATTAATGAGTTATTTGCCCAGTTGACAGCTGCCAATATCGAAGTGTTATCGATGCGTAATAAAGCCAACCGCTTAGAAGAATTGTTTGTTGAGTTAGTCGAAAAAGCCAAGGAGTCGAAATAATGAACAGTCTATATTTTGTGGCTTTTAAAAGTATTTTAACCAAAGAAATTAACCGCTTTACTCGCATTTGGATCCAAACCCTAGTACCGCCAGCCATTACCATGACGTTATACTTTTTAATTTTTGGTAACTTAGTCGGCAGCCGTATTGGTGAAATGGGCGGTGTAAGTTACATGGAGTTTATCGCCCCAGGCTTAATCATGATGTCGGTGATCACTAGCTCATATTCTAATGTGGCATCGTCGTTTTACAGCGCCAAATTTCAACGCAACATTGAAGAAATTATGGTAGCCCCAGTACCCCATTACGTGATGATTGCCGGATACGTTGGCGGCGGTGTTGCCCGAGGTTTATGCGTGGGGTTAATTGTTACCACAGTGGCAATGATGTTTGTTGATATCACTTTGCATCATGTCGGCTTGGTTGTTTTGACTATGTTTTTGACCTCAGTGTTATTCGCATTGGGCGGGTTAATTAATGCTGTGTTTGCCAAAAGCTTTGACGACATCAGTATTATCCCAACATTTATTCTCACCCCGCTGACCTATTTAGGTGGCGTGTTTTACTCGTTATCGTTATTGCCACCTTTTTGGCAAGGCGTGTCGGCTTTAAATCCTGTGGTTTACATGATTAACGTATTCCGTTACGGTTTTTTAGGCTTTGCTGACTTGAGCGTGCCGTTATCCATCGCCATCATGGTCGGTTTTTGTGTCAGCTTATGGACACTGGCTTATTATTTGATATCGCGCGGGATTGGGTTGCGAAGTTAATAAGTAACAAGCACAACATGAATTTAGAAAGGGCTCGCAAGGGCCTTTTTTTGTGGGTGAAATTTAACAGGGATTTACTCAATAGGTTTGATCTCGGACTCAGCAATTATTATAGCTAACTGTAATCCATTGGGCTTTGTACGCCTGTTTGGTGCAAACCTGCAACATGGGTATAGATTTGAGTGGTTTTTACATCATTATGGCCAAGCAATTCCTGCACGGTTCTTATATCATGACCACGCCTCAGTAAGTTTGTTGCAAAAGAATGCCTAAAAGTATGGGCGGTAATGCGTTTAGTGATATCGGTTTTCTGAACTGCTTTTTTTAATGCCTTTCTAAAGGTTGTTGGGTCAATATGATGTCTGCATATGTAGTCATTAACAGGATGTGACATACAGTGAACCGAAGGAAAAAGATATTGCCAATGTAATTGTTTGGCGCTTGTGCCAAACTTTTTGAGTAAGCTAGGAGGTAAAGAAGCCATCCCTAATCCCTGAGACAAGTCGTGAGCATGAGTCTCTCGCACATGGTGCATCTGCTGTTGTATGGGGTCAATGGTCATTTTCGGTAAAATACAAACTCTATCTTTTTTACCTTTACCTCTAAATACAAAAAGTGTGCGATTTTCAAAATCGATATCCTTAAGCCGAATACTTAACGCTTCAGTTAATCTTAACCCCGCGCCATATAATAAACAGCCAATCAGTTGGTATTTACCGTCTAAATGGTCGATGACCTGTTTGGCCTCTACATCATTCAATACCTGCGGAATTCGAGTCGGTGCTTTTGCATACGGGAACTGCAAATTATCGGTATCGATGGCTAATACATGTTTAAACGCAAAAACAAGGGCGCAAAGGGCTTGCTGTTGTGTACTGCTGGAAACACGCCGTTCGTTTGCTAAAAAACATAAAAACTGTTCAATGTGTGTAGGTAAAATATGTTTTGCAGCAGTAAATTTAAAATATCTTATAAAATAACGGTTCCAATAAAGGTATGATTTTTCAGTTTGATAACTGTAATGCCTCACTCGAATTTGTTGTCGAATCGCTTCGATATATCCCGATCCCGCCATCACTTCCCCCCTTTATGTTATCTGTACTGTACATCCATACAGTTATAATAGGTTTTGACGGAATAACAATAAAACGTGTACAAAAAGCAATCTAAAGTGCTAGATATGAATAAATAGATAAAACCTAATCTATTGATATTAGGTGATTAATTTTTTTAGCATTTAATTTCGACACTTTTAACGCGCAATCGAAGTTTTATCTCAGAGGTTACGTTTCATTAAATGGCTTTACATCAATGAGATAGAGAATGTAGGATGATATTAATCAATAACTTAAACGGTCGGCTTTATTGGGCGAGCCGTTGAATAAGCTGTTAGTTTACAAAAAGGATTTTGGTAGTGTTTGAAAGTATTGCGATCTATTCAGGGTTAATTGCAACAATCTGGATCTTCATTGGTGTTTATGTAGCAAGTAGATTTTATGCTGGTTACAGCCATTCTAAGCAATTTTGTAGTGAGCTAGGTGCAACTGGTAGCCCAACTGAAAAATTGTCTCCTTTAATTAATAATTATCCTCTTGGTTTTCTATTTTGCTTCTTCGGTTGGTATCTGGCACAACTCTCAAGTGTTTCAACTTTAGTGAATGTTGCGGGTTGGTTAGTTATAGCTCATGGTGTTGGTACTTGGGTTGCAGGTTATTTCCCTATGGACGCAGATCCATTTACTAAGAATCCAACTTTTAATTGTAAGGTACATTCTTGGGCTGGTTTTATCATGTTGCTTTCGTTAGTTGTTGCACCAATATTAATTGCTATAAGTCCAACAACTGAGACTATCCCATTATATTTCCGTATTTTTTCACTGGTTTCTGTTGTGGCTGCTGTTTATTATCTTTTTGCTATGGCTAAAGCCGTAAAATCCCAAAGTAATCCTGGCATCCATCAGCGTATTTCTTATGGTTTCCAGCTAATTTGGCTAAGTGTTTTTTCACTAGTATTGGTGTAATTGTAAACTAACACATATGAGCCTTCCGCCAGTCAATAGGCGAGCCTAACTTATTTGACTGCTTTTGCAGTCAAATTAAAATCAATCAACAAATTCATCTACTTCGTCTGTCATTTAGCTGTCAAATCGTCGTTTACAGCAAACACATATAGAGGCTCTCTTAGTGCGATCTTATCGCTGCCTGACGCTTTTCATTCCTTTGAAATATCAGGGGCACTAGACATTTATCGGTTAACCCTAAGATGGCACTATTCAAGTCTCAGGTGCTTTATGCACAGTTAGTTTCAGGCTCATTTAAGGTGTAAACGACTTTGTTGATTGCATTCATTAATGCGCGCCAATAAGGTGTCTAATCAAGGCGATGTAGCTTAAATAGCATTTGGCATAGTGATGATGGTGAGAAGTCATTGCTTCATTAGCCACATCATTCACGGTCATGCTCGCTTCTCTTTTTTCAAAGAGTATCTAGTTAGACGTTCAGCTCACCTTATTGCGCGACTTATCCTTTTAAGAATCGTTGTTCATCAAACACCGTTTTGTTCTTTAACATGAAATAAACACAGCGGCCAAGCTTATGTGCCAGTGCAGATAATGCTTTAGCTTTACTCATTCGTTTTTGTAATCGATTAAGGTAGTTACGTGCTTTGTCATTGCCTCGCAGATAAAGTACCGCAGCTTCTGAGAACGCCCATTTCAAATGAGCATTACCGATTTTATTACCGTTAGTACCGTAGGTTTTACCGGCTGACTCCGCTTTACATTTGACTAATCGAGAGTATGACGCAAACTTTTGTACTGACTCAAATCTGCTAATATCGCCGATTTCATACAGGATAGTCAGCGATAAAATCTTACCAATACCAGGTACCGTTTTCAGTAATTCTAAATAGACGGGATTATGGTTTTTGGCTTGTTTTTCGATGAACCATTCAACCTGTGCGAGTTCCTTTGCATAACAATCAAGGAGTGCCATGTCTAAATCGATATTTCGTTGTACGATAGGATCTTGATATTGCTCGCGTAGTTTTTGTCTTGCTGAAATATTTTTAAGATTTAACTCTGTCGCAGGCAAGTTGTATTGACTGTTGGTGTTAACCACGTGGCCTTTGAGCATCGCACCGTGACGGACAATCTTCATTCGTCGACGTAACAAGTCGCGTGCTGCGCGCATTTCACTCGGATAATCGTACGCTATGGGGAAGTTGCCACCACGCAGTAATGTGGCAATTTTAAAGGAATCGACTTTATCATTTTTAGTTTTACCACCGTGGATCGCCTTCATATAAAGCGCATGGCCTAAGATAAAATCAATTCCCAGTTCAGCACACCAATCTGACACCCAGTACCAGCAATGCATACACTCAACCCCGACAATTACATTGCCGATATAGGGTTCTAGAATGAGTAATAAGTCATCTTTGCTGGCACCTATCTTTTTGTGAGCAACAACTTCCCCTTTAGAATCAATGATGCAGACGTAAAGTAAACGTGCATGTAAATCAATACCACAGTAGTATGGATGTGAGTTATTATAAAATCTCATTGAGCTTTCTCCTGTTGGTTTAGTCACCTTAAGCATACCGCTGATGCGGCTTGCTAGGGAGAGGGCTCAATAAGTATCAAGCAAATTAATCAGGACAAATAACAGTTGGTTTTTGCTCCTGCGTCGCTTATTTTAACCAACTGATATTAGCCCATTATTTGGGCGTTAGGGCTAATGGCTAACACCGGACCAATTTAAAGGACACATATGAACATTCTAGGGATTCGAGTAGAGCCAACTAAAACAACTTTTGTAGTGATAGAAGGAAATCTAGAAGCCTTTAAAGTTGTGAATAATGAAGTGATTAAAGTCCCTGCAGCGTTGGATTTTCCAGAAAAGCTAAAGTATATACGAAACTGTGTTCTGGATATATTAAGGGAGTATTCAGTTAGTATTGCAGGAATTAGAGTTACTGAAGGGAATGCACAAAACATGGATATTACTAGGTTACAAATCGAAGGCGTTATACAAGAATCTTTTTCAAGCAGTGACGTTGATCATTATTTTACTGGTAGAAAAACATCAATATCATCAAGACTGAGTATTAGCACCGATGATTTTGATGAAATAGTTAAAGGGAAAAAAGCATATGAACTTTTAGATGATTGGAAGTTGCTACGAAACCCTTCTTCAAGAGAAGCAGGGTTAGTTGCAATGGGAGCATTGTCATAATGTTTACTTATCAAAAAGCCCAAGTCTCTTTCAAAAAGCTTGAGGAGATAGGGCAAGACGGCAAAAATTCAAAAGTGTATAAAATACATGATGAATTACTAGATGCTGAAATGGTTATAAAAGAAGTTGACAAAGCACCGGGATTTTCAACGGATCAATATTTTAGTGAGGCTAGAACTCTTTATAAAAGCGCTCACCCGAATGTTGTGCAAGTAAACTATGCTTGTGATGATGCAGATAAGATATACGTAGCTTCTCCTTTTTATAAAAACGGTTCTCTAAAACAAAAAATGTCGGGTAGATATTTAACCGTTAAAGAAATTATTAGATATTCTACGCATATGATAAATGGACTTCATAACATCCATTCAAAAAAACTAATTCATTTTGATGTGAAGCCAGACAATATACTTATTTCAGATAGAGATGAAGCATTAATAGCAGACTTTGGGCAAACTAAAGTAATGGATGTTAATGGATTGGCTCAACAACCTTATCTTTACAATAAGCAATGGCCACCGGAAGTTTTTGGTAATACAAGAGCTGAATTTGATAATCGGTTTGATATTTACCAAGTCGGATTAACTATGTATAGAATGTGTGTTGGTGATGACACTTTTAATCAGCAATTTTCAGCTTATACTGATGGAAATCAGTTTGCTAAGGATATCGTTGCAGGGAAATTTCCAGATAGAACTAAATACCCATTACATATACCTAAAAAGCTTCAAAAAACAATTAATAAATGCTTAAAGCCTAATCCAAGTCAGCGATTTGGGGCTGCAATTGAAATTGTTAATGCACTTGCCGATATTGATGGTTCTATACTACACTGGGAGTATAAACCTAATGGGAATTCTCTCATTTGGGAGCAAACAGTCAACGGTAAGCATAAAAATCTGAGTGTATGTGACCAAAGAACATCTAAAGCATATAGTCAAAATGGAAGCTCAGCCGCCCGTAGGGTTACAGAATTTTGTAAAAGCAATATCTCTGATCAAGATATAATCAGGTTTCTAGAATTATGAAAAAATTGGCAAATTGCCCACAGAAAAAAATGAAATCGAGGGCTGAACTGATCAACGCTTCTCGAGTTTCTGCTGTCCGTGACTATCTCCCTTCTCCCCCTGATGACATGTTCGCTATACCGAAAGGTTTTAAACCGGGTGTAGCGGAGTTCATCGATATAACTCAAGTGAATAAGCCCTAACAATCAGTTCCAGTTGACGTTTTGGTCTACGCTCCTTTTTGTGTATGGCCTACGGCCATTTTGTCACAAAAATCCACTACAACCAAAACGCAGCTGAACTGGGCGTTAGGTGCTAAAGCATATGTTCAACCTATTGTGTTTTTCAAAGACGGAATTTAAATGACATCTATTTTTAATAAATTGTACAGCCTATATTTTAGACCCTCACAATTCTTTTCAGATACAAACTTACTTCAAAAACGTTGGCTTATCTTTTTAGCGACAGCTTTTTATAGCGTGACTGGTGTCTTTGAAAGGATTGAGCAAAAAGTAATTCGCTACGATATGGTTAATATACCAGAATCTAAAGAAGCTCTATTAAATACAATAGTTACCAGCTGGTTTGTATTTTGGTCTGTATCTTTGGTTATTGGTCTTCTGTTTGCCTGGTTAATATGGTGGATCGGTGGTTGGTTTTATAATTTACGAATTAAATGGTGTGGCGCTAGAGAGTTTGACAAAGATTTAGGTAGATCTATTTATGTCATCTCTAATATGGTGTACGCCTTACCTGCTACTATTGGAATGCTTGTCGTAACTCTTTGTTATAATGATTATCTAAACTTTTATACGGAAGATTTTATACTGTCAATTGTAGTTGTGATTTTTGTTTTATGGTCATTAATAGTAAGTTATAAAGCTGTATCTACAAACTTCAAAGTAAAAAAATGGTTGGCTATCTGGTGGTTTATGATAGCTCCAATAATATTAAACATAACTATTTTGTTCTTTTATGTCTTTGCTTCTTTATATGTAAAATAAAATCGCACCTAACTAATAAGGATAGGCCGCGCGAAGCCGCGTCCTTATCCCAAGTGTTGAACAAGCCCGAACAGCTGGAGTGACTCTTTATTATGTAAATAACAGCTCGAGAAAACGCGCTGTTTGATGTGATGGATATCTGGCAACTTTTCTGTAGTCAGCAAGCTACCTTAGCTCATTTGCTAATTATTTAACTCTATTAATTTCAGTGCGTTAAATTAATCCTCCACGGTATTCAGTTAAACCATTATCCTTATTATTTTCCAGCATTAGGTTATGAGCCGTAAATTTGTCGGTCGTTTCACTATGCCCATAAAGCGCATTGGCTGCTGGCAACAGGGGCAACAGCGGGTTGCTAATCTGCGCTTTATCTCAGGAATGATTGGAAACACTGCCCCTGCAACTGCCAGCATAAGCTGTATTTGTAGCCTGAGCTTTTTGGCGTTACCTCTGAGTAATCCATAGTCACGCACTCGCCTTAATCCCTTCGGTAATACGTGTTGCAGTATTAACCAGAGAAATTCTATGGCAGGTAAGGTGCGTACTTTTGTCGACTTTGTTTGGCTGTCTTCATACTCGAAACTCACGTTGTCATCGACATGACTTTTGATGTTTTTGTCAGCCAGTACGCCGCGATAAAGATAGCGTGATAAATACTGCAGTGCAGGCAAGCCTTTGCCCACATGTTGGCAGTCTACCACCCACTTTTTCGGTAGTGAGGTTGGTAGTGTGAGATTAAGCTTTGCCAAGTACTCCAGCAAACGTGCACGCCAGACGTTGGCGATGTTAAAGGCGTTGAACAGGTATTTGCCTTTGTTCTTTTTCCATTGCTTTTGGGTTTTGTTAAAAAAAATAACATGGCCACCCAAGATTATTGGCTAAATAAAAAACAATAAACTACGCTTAAAAATAACATGGCCACCCAAGATTATTGGCTAAATAAAAAACAATAAACTACGCTTTACTTACCCTTTCAAAATGGTAATTGAAGATGGCCAGACCAAGACAAACTATCGTTAGCTTAGACGATACGCCTTACTATCACTGCTGCTCCCGTGTTGTGCGTAAGGCTTTTCTTTGCGGAATAGATAACTCGACAGGTGAGAACTTTGAACATCGGCGAGAGTGGGTAGATTCGCGCATTCTTGAGTTGGCGACCATTTTTGCCATTGATATTTGTGCTTATGCGGTGATGAGTAACCATTTACATGTTGTTTTGACGATTGATGCAGATAAAGCAAAAGGCTGGTCAGATAAAGATATTCTGATCCAATGGCATAAAGGTTTTAAAGGCACATTGCTGACTCATAAATTTGTTAAAGGCGAAGACTTAAACGAGTTTGAGCATAAAACGGTTAATGACTGTGTGACTCAATACCGACAAAGGTTAATTGATATTAGTTGGTTTATGCGTTCCTTATGTGAGCCCATTGCCAGAACGGCCAATAAAGAAGATAAATGTACGGGCCGATTTTGGGAAGGAAGATTCAAATCCCAAGCGTTACTTGACGAAGCCGCTGTTCTGAGTTGTATGGCTTATGTAGATTTAAACCCTATTCGTGCCAAGATGGCAGCAACTCCAGAAACCTCAGACTACACCAGTATTCAACGGCGAATAACCTCAGCGATAAAAGGTGAGCAACCAACAGCATTATTGCCTTTTGTTGGTAATGAACGGCTAGATATGCCCAATGGACTGATGTTCAGCGTTAAAGACTATATTGTGCTGGTGGAAGATACCGGGCGAATTATTCGAGAAGATAAACGCGGTGCAATTAGCTCAACTAGCCAAGATATTCTCAATAGACTAAATATTCCTGCTGACAACTGGCTAAAAATCACCACTGAGTTTGGTTCATTATTCAAAGGTGCAGTAGGGTCTTTACCTGCATTAACGGAATATTGCGAACATCTAGAGCGAAAGCGACGACAAGGCGCATCAAACTGCCAGCGCTGGTTATGCGCTTAAAGCTTAATCTCTATAACTAGAATCCACACAAAAACATTAACCTCCTTTCAAGCTTGATATCAATCAAGCCGCGAGTGCTGCTTTAAATCTACCGTATTGTTCATCATTTTCCATATAACGCTCAGTTTGTTGATGATTCCCATTTAGTTTATACATTTTAAATAGTGCTGAAAGCTATCGCAATCAAACCTAAAAGCAGTGATGTTAATTGATCATTAAAATGGGTGGCTAAATTTTATTTTGAAATTTTATTTTGCTAAATTTTATTAGGTGGCTAAATGTTATTAAATTTTACGAAATACTTGGGGTTTTGGAGAAAAAATAACCCGTAAGCACTGTATGTGTGCTCCGGGTTACCAATAAGCTATTGCAGGTTGAGACTATTTAGCAGCATTGCGTGCTTCAGTCAGCCAACCGTTCCATTGATCTTGGTTTTTGGCAATCCACTCATCTACGTGGCGTTGAATGTCCTGTTCACTCTTTTCGCCATCGTTCATCCGAGTATTCTGTTCGTTGACGTCGGCAAGCGGTAGGGTAAAGACTTCAAAAAATTTCCTTGCTGCCGGATTTTGTTTGGTGAATTTTTTGTTGGCGACGATCTGGATGTCAGAAGCGACAAAACCAAGTTTTACTGGGTCAGAAACTGCGCCTTCAAGCCCCTTTATCGTCATTCGTTCAACAGCTGAACTTTGCGCTTTGGTAGGATTGATTTCAGGTACGTTAATCCAGACAACGTCCTTGCCTGGCTTCAGTTTAAAAATGGTCCAATTTGGTGCCCAGGTATAGAAGAATATTGGTCCACCATTTTTATAACCCGCCATCGCAGATGCCATTCCTGCTGCATATGCCGCTTTCACCGGATTGATAGCATCTTTGAGACCATATACGTCCATATGGTGGGTGATTATTTTTTCACATCCCCAGCCTGGAGGGCAGGCAGTCAGATCGGCCTTGCCATCACCATTGGTATCAAAGGCTTTTTTCACCTCAGGGCGTTTAAAATCTTCAAGGGAAGTAATGTTATATTTATCTGCCTCTTTTTTAGACACTAAATAGCCACCCAGTCCACCGGCTTTCATTACATAACCAATCTTTTCAGCTTTTTTATCAAAATTTTTCGGTAGTTGATCGTTATGCATTGGAAACCAACCATTGGTCCAATAATCAATATCACCGAGAGTGACCGTTTTGTAAAAAATTGGATTGACCAGAGTTTTGGGCTTTTCAACATCATACCCCAGAGTCTCAAGACCTCGTCGTACAAGCGCTTCCTGAAAAAAACCGGTGTCCCATGTCGCTCGAGCTGGTTTAACGGTTATGCCTTCTCCTGGCTTGAGCGTATCAGCAAGAGCTGCTGACCCCGTCATGGTCATTGCAGCTAAAGCTGCGCCCAGTATTACTTTTTTAAGTATCATTTTACGTCCTTATTTTTTGGAGTTGCCATTGATTGGGTGATTCTATCTAGAATGATTGCTAATAAAACAATCGCAAGACCGCCAACCGTGGCCAAACCAATATCAAGTGTATTTAAGCCCAGAACGACAGGTGCCCCGAGGCCTCCTGCGCCAATCATTGCGGCGATAACCACCATGGAGAGCGACATCATGATGGTCTGATTAAGGCCAGCCATGATGGTCGGAAGAGCAAGTGGTATCTGAACTTTAAGTAAAACCTGCGAGCTTGTTGCCCCAAAGGCGAGCGCAGCCTCGACTAACTCTGGGTGTACCTGCCTGATACCTAGACTGGTTAATCTAACCAACGGTGGCAGGGCAAAAATAATGGTTGCAAGAACACCCGCTGTGTTGCCAATAGAAAAAAGCATCACAATAGGTACCAAATAGACAAAGGCTGGCGTTGTCTGCATCGCATCCAAAATGGGTCGTAGAATGTTATTAACACGATCACTGCGTCCTGCCCATATACCAAATGGCACTCCAACAACGGTGCAGAACACAACAGATGAAAATACCATGGCGAGGGTTATCATGGTTTCTGACCAGAAACCAAGCAGACCGATGAGAATCAACGAAGCAAGCGTAAAACCAGCAAGTTTGAAACCTGACACCCGCCAAGCAATGACGCCAAACAGTGCAATAACTAGAAGAGGTGAAGTTGCCAGAAGTCCGTCTGACACACTAGATAAAATGAAGTCTACGGGCCATTTTATCATCTGGAAAAACCATCGATACCCTTCGACCAACCAGTCAACAAGACTTGTGATCCATGCATCTAAAGGAATAACTCTTTCATCAAAACTGAACATAATATAAAACTCCTGAAGCTAGTATTCTAAGATGCTGACTGCTCAAAATAAGTCCCTTTCTCTGCACGGTTTAAGGTACGAAGAAACAGATTTTTAGAAACAACTCCGCGATATCTATTTTCTGAGTTTACAACTGGAATAGGCCAAGAATGAGAAGCTACCAAAGGTAAAATGTCTTGAAGACTATCGGTTTCCTGAACCGATTCAGCTTCTGTAAGAAAAGCATGCTCAAGTTTGCTGGTACCATTTCCTTGGTCAATAGCGTCACGCAGGGAATCTGAAGAGACAACACCTAAAAACCGGTGTTCTGAGTCGAGTACATATGCAAATTCGCGATCTTTAATACTCAACATTTCTAATGTGGCTCGTGGGCTACCAGCTTTAGTATGCCAAACAACCGTTGGATGGGTATCGCGGGCAATGTCCCCTGCGGAGATAACACCAGTTGGATCCACACCACGGAAAAATGCTCGTACATAATCGTCAGCGGGATTTTGCAGAATCTCTTCTGGCGTCCCCACCTGAATCACTCGGCCGCCCTGCATAATGGCAATTCGGTCACCAATACGTAATGCTTCATCTAAATCATGGGAGATAAAAATGATGGTGCGCTCATGACGATCTTGTAGTTTAAGCAGTTCGTCCTGCATCTCTGTCTTAATAAGAGGATCAAGCGCCGAAAATGCCTCATCCATGAGCAAGATATCAGGATCAACCGCTAAGCCTCGCGCCAATCCAACTCTCTGCTGCATACCACCACTTAACTCTTTGGGATACGCATTTTCTAAGCCTTCAAGTCCGACTTGTTTTAAAGCGTCTAGAGCTCGCTCTTCACGCTGTTTCTTATCCATACCATCAAGCTCTAGTCCAAATGCAGCATTTTCTAACACTGTTTGGTGAGGCATAAGAGCGAAGGACTGAAAGACCATACTTGTTTTACTTCTGCGAAACCTTACCAGCTCATCCTTATTCATTTTGAGGATATTTTCACCATCAACTAACACCTCTCCAGACGTTGGTTCAATGAGCCTGTTTAGCATTCTTACTAGAGTTGATTTTCCTGAGCCAGACAGACCCATCACGACAAAAATTTCACCTTTATTTACTGTAAAACTGGCACCTTGCACTGCAACTGTAAGCCCTGTCTGTTCGTAAATTTCTTCTTTGCTTTTCCCTTGTTCAAGTAATTTTACCCCCTTACGAGGATCTGAACCAAAAACCTTGTAAAGGTTTTTTATCACTATTTTTTCCATAATATTTTCCATGACGCTCTTTTACGTCGTTTTGCTTTTTTGCACTAATCGCTACATAAAAAGCACATGAATAAATTCTGCGCTGTTAAATATTTACCACACACTTTCGCGATATATTTTATACAGTAGTCCCATAACGCTTAGCATGTCAATGTTAGTGTTTTTAAAAGTAAACCTAAATCATTGAATTTAATTGAAAAATATAATGGTCATTATTCTTGAATTTATTAAAAACCACTAAGCATGACCACCCAAGATTATTGGCTAAATAACAAATAGCGCTTTAATTACCCTTTCAAAATGGTAATTAAAGATGGCCAGACCAAGACAAACTATCGTTAGCTTAGAAGACACACCTTATTATCATTGTTGCTCACGAGTTGTGCGTAAAGCTTTTCTGTGTGGCATTGATAACTCGACAGGCGAGAATATTGAACATCGTTGTGAATAGGGTGATTCTCGTATACTTGAATTTGCTACCATCTTTGCCATTGATATTTGTGCTTATGCATTCTTATTCATAAGCAGGGAACAATCACTTACATGTTGTTAAAGTCGATGCTAATAAAGTGAAACATTGATCAGATTAAGAAACGCGGCGCAATAAGCTCAGGTAGCCAAGATATTCTTAATAGGCTGAATATTCCGATTAAAAACTGGTTAAAAATAACCACAGAATTTGGCACGTTATTCAACTTAACAAAATAATGTGAGCATGAAGAACGAAAGCGACGACAAGGCGCATCAAACAGCCAACGTTGGTTGTGTTTAAGGCTTAATAACTAAAACTAGAATTATATAACTAACCCCATATCCAGCTTGATATCAATCAAGCTGATAATGCTGCTTTAAATCTACCGTATTGCTCATCATTTTCCATATAACGCTCAGTTTGTTGATGATTCCCATTTAGTTTATACATTTTAAATAGTGCTGAAAGCTATCGCAATCAAACCTAAAAGCAGTGATGTTAATTGATCATTAAAATGGGTGGCTAAATTTAAGGCTTTCAGGGTTAATTGATAAGTGCTTGAAAAAATAATAAAAAAGGAGTCGATCACTAGACTCCTTTTATTTTGCGGGGGGTGTTTTTTTATAATTAAACTTTAGTTCAATCTGTTAAAGATTAACGTGTAAAGTTATGGTATTTTTCGATACCTGAGCTTCGTCCTTCAGCATGACACGTTGCACATGCCTCACTTGCGTTTAACTTATACCATTCAGTAGCAGGTACATCTTCAGTTGTAGTACCTCCATTTTGAACCATGTGATTGAGTGCGCTTGACTCAGTATGACAAGCATAGCAGTTAGCTGTGATTGGGCTAGCCATCTTGTCATCTACACCATAAGCACGTGCTTTAATGAATTGATTTGGAACCGCATTTAAGTCAACAACACCATTATCATGGCACGCTACACAGCTGGTCTGTGGCGCAATAACACTTGCCGCGTTAGACACTTCTTCATTATCTGCATCTAAACTAATGCTACCAACGCCCCAATGCATACTGTGGACCATTGGGCCAAAGCCTGGTGATGAGTAACCTGCTTTACGGTCTTGACCATTGTTATGACAAGCCACACAACCTAAACCACCATCAGCAAAGTTGCCGTTTTTGTGAAAGTTACCAAGGCTGTTATGACAAGTAGTACAAGACTCTGAGCCCACACTGTGACGACGATCGTAGTCAGTTACTGATCCGTCAGCCTGTGATGTAACATCTGTGTATCCATGTATAGTAACAACGTCAGCTTCATCACCCATGTAATCTGTAGCGGTAAAACTGACACGTAATGATGCCATCAAGCCCGCATCAGCCCAAGCTGATAGGTCTGGCGTTGAGCCTGCGACAACAACTTTATTTACGGATACTGCATAACACATAGTCTTGCGACCTTCTGCGTCATAGCTATATTCATAAGAATCTGCAATACGGCCAACAACACTATTGTTATAAACCCCGTGGAAGTATGATCCTACATAGTTAATAGGCTTGTCTGGATTATGAGTCGTTTGTGACTCGTCGAGCCAATCATGTATATTAACTAAGGTTTCAGCTCCTGTAGCTGCGTCAATTTCAAATAATGACAGCGTGGTACACCATTGGCCAGCGTCACCAGAATCTGAGAACCATGCAGGTGCGGTACCAGTAACCTTGTAGGTATCAGTGAGCGCTTTATTAGAAGTGATAGCACTTTTGGCTTCATGCAACGTACGTAAGTCAGCGCCGTTACCTGGAACGATATCACCTGCAATATCACCAGTGTCATGACAATCAATACAACCAGGACCTGCAACACTGATGTTTATAGTTGGTTCCGTGTGACAAGAGCTGCAGTTCATGACACTAAAGCCTGTTTCGAACTCTTGATGATTAATGTGGCCAATTTTAGACAGAGTATTACTTGCGTAACTACCTGTTGAAAAACCTTCTTCATTCACCATATCGCGACTCACAGAGCCGTGACAAGTTAGACAACCTTCAACGAAAGTGACTTCACCGTCCATGCCTTGAGCAACATAGCTAGCATGTTTATTTGGACTCTCAGAGTAATCAACATGGCAAGCATAGCAAGCTTCAGTTGTAGTAGAAAAAGCACCTTCTGGTTTATTAACAACTAGTTCATTAGATCTAGCGATCCCTGATTCGTTATTACCACCAACTCGCAACCATACAATACCTTCGGTTCCGGTATTTACACCTAACATAGGTGCGTCAAATTGATAATGGCCGTCACCAAGGGGAGTCAACACAGCTCCTTCGGTACTCATACTGACTGCGCCACCAATACTGACATTATCTTCTACACCATCGATAGCACTTTCATCACGGTTATTGATGAAACCTTTTTCTGTGAGTGCCGCAACTTTACCTTCAGCATCTATGAGCCCGTTAACAAGTTCCCCGTTTTCGTTAGTGACCTCAAATTCGTAATTAATAGAACCTTCGCCAAGTATATAGTTTATTACTTTCACATTAGTTTCGGTTGAACTGGTTACCACTGGTAATGTCCAAGAATCTCCAGGTTGACCGTCAACACCGTCAACACCGTCAGCACCAGCGGCACCGTCATCCCCATCACATCCCATTAACAAACTAGTCAGCGCTAATGCGACTAGATAAGCTAGTTTTTTAGATTTAAAACGTTTCATCATAACTCTCCGTTTGATCCAATACAGAATATTGGACTCTTTATGGTATTAAACTTTGCTTAGTTCATTAGCCATAACTGGTTCTATATTTTATTATGTGAGCTCAAATTGAATATCGGCTCGGGACCGATTTTGCTGTTAATCTAATGTAAATTAATTGATTAAGATCAAATTAGCGCCTATTACTTTGGAGGTATGTCTCATTTTATTGATATTTATAAAAACCAATTGAATCATCACTTTAAATTAATATTCATTTAAGGTTGGCTTAAGGTTTGGTTAAGGTTAGGTTGGTGGTAGGTTAATTTTTATTTGAGATTGAAATTTTAATTTGTGCTAATGAAAAGCTACATTTACATGTTTCTGGGTTATATAAAATCGTGAAAAATAATATCGCTATGCTTCGATGCCCAGTAAAGAATATAAGCGTATTCGGACCCGCTGAAGTTGTTTAAATACTGATATTGTCTCAAATGTATGGATTGATGTTGTTAACAAAATGGTTGATTGATGCGCAGTTAAGTTATAACTATCTAATATTTTAGCCAATTGTTAATTATTGGGCTAATCTTTCAAATCTCTTTATCAACATTTAGACAAACACATGGTCTACGAGTGTTAGTCGCTGTAATCACAACACTGGAATACAACATTAATGAGCATTTCTAATTTATGGGCAAGTGAACTTGAATATCGTCGCACAGTGTTAAAGGCAGTGTTAATCGTCATTATTGTAGCTGGCAGTATTTTTGTGGTTAATAACTGGTTTAGCGGTTTCAAAGTGTATGCCATGGTTGAACTAGTTGTGGTGTGTCTTTGTATTGGTATTCTGGTTATTCATAAGAGTACACCTAATCTTACCTTGTGGTGTTCAGTATTTTTATTTTCCCTCTATACAGTTATTTTAATTGGTATTTACAGCTCGTCATTTAATTCTGGACTCTTTACTTGGTTGTTTATTATCCCCGTTTTGTCATATCTATTATTGGGAATTAAGCTAGGCACGATATATACAAGTGTGTATATGGCTACAGGTGTGGCTATTTTGATTTACGCTTTGTTGTTCAATATTGCTGATATTTATCCGATCACTATTGCCAATATTGCTTTATGTTTAGCGGCCATTTGGGCATTGTCTTTTAGTTATGAATCTAAGCGAGCGGAAGCAGTAGAGCGTTTGCAACAAATGGCATCAGTTGATCCGTTAACAGGATTAAATAATCGTTTATTGTTAGATTCTATTTTCGAGATGCTGTGCCAAAGTTTGCCTGATAAACAACAATCAGTGTCTATGTTATTACTTGATCTTGATTATTTTAAAAAGATTAATGATCAGTTTGGTCATGATGTGGGTGATAAGGTATTGGTTGAGGTATCCAAATTAATCAACGATATGCGCCGTCGGAATGATTGGGCTTTTCGTTTTGGTGGCGAAGAATTTTGCATGTTAATTCCTAATACGAGTTTGCAACAGGCTGAACAAATCGCAGAGCGTTTGCGCATTGCGATAGATAAGATTACAACTGTTGATGATAATAAACTCAATATTAGTATCAGTATTGGCGTTGCACGTTGGCCCGATGATGGCAGTCAGTTATCGCAGGTTTATAAAGCCGCTGACGAACGGCTTTATAAAGCGAAAGAATTAGGACGTAATAAAGTTGTTTCGCACTAAAGTGATCAACCAAGAGCCAGTAATAACAAATAAAGTGTAGTCAGCAACAATTGTTGGTGGCTATTTAAGTATTGGTTTAGTTTTATGAAGTAAATATGACATAGGCATCCACCGTAATCTTCTTATTGATCCGGTGGAAAATAGACTTCTTCAAGCAGATTTCAACGTCGGCAATATCTATATAAAATGACAAAGACACTCACCTTATTTTTCATCTTGATACGATGACAAACCATAGACCTCTTCAAGCAGATTTAAAAGCGGCAGAAACAACATCTCTATTTCGGTGATATTTATATGGCTTTGGTTAGGGAAAAAGAAATGACTATTGCGATTGCGCCGAGTACGGATAATGACATAGAACATCTGACTGATCAGTTTGGTGTTTTGTGGAGGAAGTTGTATTTGTTCAAAAAGCTTATTTTCAGCATTTTTTAGTGCCGTACTGATTGTCCCTGTGTTGATCTGTGCGACATAATTGATCTCTAGTTTTTTTAGTATTCCATCCAACCATAGATTACTTAAGGCGGTGACTTTTTCACCATATTCACTATGGGCCCTTTTTTTGAAAAAAAGGATATTATGCTTTAACAGGCAAGCTTTGAGCAAAATCTCTGCGGCAAGCGAAATGTTACGCCAGAAATCAATCGTTTCGAAAGGACTATGTTCACCTGTATTCGCAATTTTATAAGTGCCGTTATGGTAGGTAATCACATTTTGAAAAGTAGATAGGTGAATGGCATAGCGGTGATTTTGTTCTGCAATATTACTGATATCAACATTTATCCCGTCTCCAGTATCAATATTCATTGTATTTATCCTCTTCAATATCACTCATCGCTTTTCTTCTTCCAAACGCAATTCATTTATCAGTGATGCAACCTTTTTATCTGTATGACCAGTAATAAGATCTCTTCCTTACAAGCTTTATCTAACAATTGAGGAGCATAAACGAGCGAGCAAATAACATTGTTTTCTAGAATAACATGCTCCCCATATTTATTGATGGATGGTCTTATGCTGCCTAGCAGACATAAAAATAACGCCAGCAAGTTTCAGGTCATTATTGGAGGTATACCTTCACAGTCTACACCTCACACAAGAGGGTGGAATTCTGGCATTTAATGAGCCAATTGGTTTGTCAGGTAACAGCACTCTAAAAATGGGTGGTTTGGACTAGTTGGCTGCTTTACTGTCCATCTGGAAAGTTGGATACTTGATGAATAGTTATTGGCTTATCTATTGTGGCGTTCAATTTTTAAAACCGAACATAATAAAGCCGAATGTGGATTTCAAAAGCTATTAGCGTTATCGTTAACTAATAAGAAAATCAACAGAGACTAAAAATAGCGGGTGTTCCATTTAAGCCCACTTTTGTCAGCTCTAGGCATTAGGCTCCAACATCATCTCATCTACTCTTTCGGGGGAAACGATGTCAGAAAATGTAAACAATGCACTCATAGAAGCAATCAATGATGAGTATAAATCACGTGCAACATACCGAGCAGTCATTAATAAATTTGGTGAAATACGGCCATTCATTAACATAGTCGCAGCCGAAGGTCGTCATATTGATGCCTTATTACCTTTGTTTGCTAAATACAACATTACTATTCCTATTGATGATTGGGATTCACGCATAAAAACACCCGCAACTATTCTTGAAGCATGTCAATTGGGCGTTGAAGACGAAATTGAAAATGCACAAATGTATGACAGGCTACTTGAGTTAACAGTAGATTATCCTGATATTCAAGCAGTGCTAAAGCAATTACAAAGAGCATCAAAAGAAAATCATCTTCCCGCTTTTCAGCGTTGCGTGGAGAGAGGCGGTCGAGGACAGCAAAATCGACGCGGACAATGCTGTAAGTAGGTTGTTAACATGGAAAATACATTTTGGACGGCCCTTGCCACGAGTTCTCTTGCCGCTGTTGTTACTACAGTCGGTATATATACAGTACGTAAGTATGTAGATTGGGGGCAACGCAATATTACCTATTTTATGTGTTTTGCTGCGGGTGTATTAATATCGGCGTCGTTTCTTCACATTATTCCTAAATCATTGTCAATGAACCCTAATGCAGCACCTTATCTATTAGTTGGATTTTTTGGCTTACATTTATTTAATCGTTTTCTTACCGCATTTGTATGCCAGAAAGACCCTGAAAAAGAGCAATATGGCATTGGACTTGTACCAATGGTGGGTATTGGTTTTCACTCGTTTATCGATGGGTTTATCTATTCTATTGCGTTTACCGTGAGTATTTTTACTGGTTTTCTCGCCACTGCGGGCATGGTTTTACATGAATTCCCTGAAGGCATCATTACCTATCTTTTATTGGTAAAAGGAGGGTTTAGTGAACGAAAAGCGGTGATTCTTTCTTTTTTTGCAGCCGCATTAACCACCCCGGTAGGTATGCTTGTCTCATTTCCACTCATCAATCAAATTGATAAACCAATGTTGGGGGCTTTGTTGTCATTGTCAGCGGGTGCGCTCATTTATGTTGGGGCAACACACCTCTTACCTAAAGCTGAACAAGAACACAAAAAATACAGTTTTGTTGCATTGGGTGGTGGGATACTGGTTGCTATTATAATAGTACTTTCAAAGGTTAATTAAATTATGAATCCAGTTAAACAATTGACTAACTAATAGATTAGGGGCCTAACAAATAGGTTAGGCCGAGTGAAGTTGTGTTGTTATTGAATGTTGAACAAGCTTTATATTGTATTAACAGTAGGTAACTAATCTGCTTAGATATCTTCTACCGTTTCATCTTTCAACGATTCAGTGGTGTTATCCGTTAACGTTATCAATAAGCCTGTGAGTAGGCTCATGCTGTAACCCAGTGCGGCACCTATAATAAGCGGCGGAATAATTGCTGCTATATCGGCATTTAAGGCAAATGTGATACAACAACCAATAAACGTACCGGGAATAAAAGCGAAGTTTTTATGACTGGCTTGTAAACACATAAATGCAGTAACAATGCCTGTTAACGCATAGCTGATTATTGGCGAGCCCAGCACTCCGCTACCTGCAATAATTAACCATCCCCAGAATACACCGGAAAGATTAGTCATTATCGCCATTATCATCCCTTTGGCGCCTGTTTCTGTTTGAGCAAAAAAAGTACTGCAACCGAGAAAACCAACCCATGTCACGAGTTGAAATACATCAGCAAGACCAGCCCAAACAGCCGCTAAAAAACCTGCAGAAATTGCAATTTGCCAACGATTAGCCATGGTCGCCTTCATAACGTAAAAATAAGAACGGTGAGTTCTAAATTTAGCACAATAAAAGAAAGCCATGCAGTTTAGTTTTATAAAAGTCGATCCAGTTCGCAAATAATAGTAAATGCTAATAAAACAAAATATCCTGGAACTTGGTAGGCGCTGGCGTATTTAGCTTCGGATTATTTAAGTTTTGCAAGTTTAGGTTTACCCACAGTGCTTGATGGTTTTATCCAATAAAATTGTGGCGTTACTTATCATCATTAATGGTTACAGTGGATATTATGAGGGAGCCTGTGATCGTGATTTAACGGTGTTCTCAGTGACGATAGTGAGTCTATGTCTTTCGTTTACACAATATGGAATATTTAGCAGTAAAACATCGTAGAGCCGGAGTTTGTCACTTAATATGGTTGGTACATAAGTAAGCAGTGCGTCTCCTTAATGAGTTTATGTTGTTGACAATAAGGACTCCCACATAAGAAACTGTGGCGTCAATATCACGCCCCCAAAATGCGATACAAATGCATAATAGGAAATAACAAGCATGCCTCACCAAGACCAGAGCATTAGTGTCAAAATGGCGGCTCCATTCTGCATATTATTAATAGTAATACTACTACTGCAGGTGGTTGGTGTGTATGTCAGCAATAGCTTTTTAGCTTCGGGAGGGGTTAAAGGTTATTGGATTATAAGTCGGTTAATCTTTCCATTTGTTCTCGTTTTTCTACTGGCGATACCGTTAAAACAACTGTATTTCTCTAAACCTACAATTAATCGTGAAAGCCTGCTGCTGATGGCTTTCTTTTTTGGTCTTCTGCTTTGTTTATTTGTTTACCTACAATTTTTTGCAGCAGATTATTTATCTCACTATCGCCATGGTCGCTCTTTAGACGCGCTAAGAGAAGCAGGTAAGTTTCAGCGTTTTCTGATTTTTACCGCTTCGACCATAATAGGCTGGGAAGTCCTTCATCGCGGGTTTTTATTGGGTGGTGGTCAATATTGTTTAACCAAGCATTACAAAATAAATCCTGTGGCGGCCGCTATTATCATGACCGTTATTGTGTGTATCTTTGAAGTATTATTCCACATTAAAAAACCTATCTATGAAGCTGTAGGTATGATTTTCGCCTCGCCTTTATTGTCTTATCTAACGATTAAAACTCGCAGCTTATGGCCTGCGTTAACATTTCATTTATTGATTGAGTTAGCATTTGGCTTTTCCGCGTTTTATTATTCTGTCTATTAATCGTTTCATTAATAAATTTTTCGAAATAAACTTGCCCATATATAACAGTTATCGATGATTATAAAAATGAATGTCAGGGTTAGTTATGAGGCTCGTTGAGCTTTGTTTTTGAGTCATTACAGTGGCGAATTGACAGAGTATTTTTAGCCCCATTAGTGCTGATAATCTCATAACATCCCAAAATCATCTGTTATTATTGCAAGTGGATTATTAATGAGCATCCGATGTGCACATGCACCGGAAGGCCTGTATCAATATGCGATTTCATTTCAGGAAAACGAGAAAATATGATTACTTTTCATCCCATTGGCTATGCTAAAACCCCATTTGAAGAAATTGACAATGTACCTTTACAAAGTGCTGGGATCTCAAATGATATTGCCGAACTCATAATCCATGAAGAGTTTGTTGAGGGGCTGGATGACCTCCATGGTTTCTCGCATATCTATGTACTGTTTCATATTCACAAAGCTAAAGGTTCAGCTTTGAAGGTTAAACCATTCTTAGACACTGAACATCGCGGTATTTTTGCCACTCGCTCGCCAAAACGTCCGAACCCTATTGGGCTGAGCATTGTTGAAATTGATCGTATTGAAGGAGGTCGCGTTTTTGTTAAAGGGATTGATCTGCTTAACGGCACACCGATCATTGATATCAAACCCTATATCCAATCATTCGATAATATTAAAGACACCAAAGATGGCTGGTATGAACAAGGCTTTGACCCCAAAACGACTCTTTCTGATGATCGTTTCGCTTAATAAGTGACAAGCTAAGGTCTAATTAATTTAACGTTAACATGATTCCTGATTCTGGTTGGCGAAAACGTAGTTTTAGTTTCAGCTTTTGGGCTCCTTAAATTTAATAGGCCGCTAATGCAACGCTTCGAATATTGTAATGCTAATACCTGCGCTGAAGAGTTGCTTGCTTTAGGGCCAGTGAATATGAAAATGTGGTACTTATTTCAGTGGCTCACGGAACATGAGCAATTACGTTATGGTACGCAGGCTGAAATGGTAAAGCTGTATATTAATAAAGAGCTGGTTGCTTATGGTTTACTTGAAAATTATGAAGCCCGAACGGATAAAACTACCTTGTATGAGGGGGATTTATATCAAGATTTGGGCGTGGTGCATTTTGTTACCATGCCTGAGCATCGTAAAAAGGGTTATGCAAGCTTAGTTGCTGATGTGATGTACAAAGATATTATTCAACCTTTGTTAGCCCGCCATAATGATGTTCGTGCTTATGTTACCGCCACTGAGCGCGCGGTGCCGTTAATTCAGCGTACTGCGATTGATGCTGCTAACTTAGTCACTCAATTTTATTCAGATGCTACCTTTTTAGAGAAAGTCGTTAGGCAGATTAATCCTCGCTAGGCTCACAAAGCAAATGGCTATATGTGGCTTTTTCCCATTCTTAGTTGCCTTTATTTACTTATCGTTAGTGGACAGGGTATAGAGAAACGATAGTCAGTTTACGTACGACACTTTATCTCTACCGTTTATTTGGGGCCTTCTGCAAAAAAATTTCACGGTCTTTTATCCTGTACTTGGATGATATAGCCAAGATCTATTAGGTGTGTAATATCAGAGTCTTGGTTGCCAAAGGCGATCATCGCAAGCGATAGGTTACGCATAACAGTACAATAGAATAATGCAATTATTTCTGTTGCTTATGATGCTATGAGATTATTTAAACGTAACTTTTCCACCCACCATTTTTAATGCTGGGGCGCCTCTGACTAACGTATCTCGGGCAAATACCTGGCTACATTCTGGACATGTGCCCAGGGCTTTGGTGTAGTCTTCAACAATACGTTCCTTGAAGCATTTGATTAAGGCCCCTTTGCCCCCTTTGCGATACTTAAATAATTGAGTTTTACACTTAGCACAGAAGATGTCGACGGTGCGAGAAGGGTCTTTCTTATTCGGTTTTGCCATCTGGTTAGTTTACTTTACGGTTTGTTAAGTGCTTATGCCTATTGTAATAAAAACTGCAGGATTACGCTAAAATTAGCTATCGTTTTCTAATAAGAAGCGCTGCTTGAAATGGCTAATTGATTTTGGGGCCTCACATTATTTTGAATTATGATTCAACGTTTATGGCATTATCAAATTACAGAAAACGAATATTTCATTAAATCATTTTGTTGTTTCCAAACAACAAACCGTTACCAAACTTTCATCATCTTACGGCGTTCCCGCAATACAACTGGAAATTAATGCAATTGTGTGTCCCTTCGCGGAAAATATCAATGCACAGGGACGCTAGGAATTGTTACAGGCTCTGAGTTTGTTTGTGATATCAACTCAAATCCATCATTGCCTAACAAAGTCATCAATTTGACTCAAATAAATGACCGGGCACAATTATGTTGACCAGCTATTCTAATATTCAATGGGTTAGCAAATTTAAATGATAAAAATGGTTTGCTGATTTTTAGATTATTATCTGTTTAAATACTTTTACAGTACAACATTTTTTGCTAGTATGTTTGTGATTTTCAACAATATTCACATCAAAAATACAGCAAACGATGAACTGCCAGTAAACTAAAAGGATTTAAAAATATGAAAAGGATGTCAGCAGGCGCTTTAATAGCGTCTACCTTGCTTGTTATCTCTTGCGGAAGTGATAATACCCCAGAACCCATCGTGCCAGAATTACCTAGCAATACTGCACCAACAGTAAATGCAGGACTTGACCAGTCTACTTACGGGAATAAAACCGTTGTATTAACCCCTGAATATGCAGATGTAGATGGCTCTGTAGAGTCTATTGCATGGTTACAGGCTTCAACAGATGAAATTTCAGTAGCTTTACAAGTTGATGAGACCGGTAATGCGACTTTTACTGTTCCGGACATTTATCAAGACACCTCGTTAAACTTTCAAATTGAAGTAACAGATAATGAAGGCGCTGTATCAACTGATAATATTTCGGTAGCAGCAGTGCCTGCTGAGCATTCTTTGGCATTATCTATCCAAGGTTTTGGCCACAGCATGAAAGTGACCAGTCAAAGTTTAGTCAGTTTAGCGGGGGTATATAGTGCAGATCACCCCTTGCAATCTATCTTAGTAACAAACCAGAAAACAAATATTACAACGGCAGCGATTATTGATGATGGTTGGACTGCTGATGTGTCGTTATTGGAGGGGGATAATACATTAAATATTACAGCGGTTTCTGCCGATAACACCAGTATTAACATATCTACAGTAGTGACTTATTACCCATCAATCGATTTTACCACAGCATTACAATTTGACACTTCTGTATTATATGTCGGTGATGACAGTACTGAAGTCGTGGTTAGTATAGGGTCTGGCAGCGTTAACTCACCTACCTTAACATTACTCAATGATGCAGATGAAGATGTAACAATGCTTCTTGATAACGGTACTCTACCTGATGAGATTGAAGGTGATGGTATTTTTACGGGTAAGTTTGATATCGCGGCTTTAGCCCAAGGTGAGTTATGTTATCGTGTAAAAGCGACAACTACCGAGGTCGAATATGCTTCCGAATTAGCCTGTATCTGGGGAGCTAATGCGTATACAGAAGAGCAAGTTAATGCTTCTGTTAGTGTCGCTGATTTAGCCAAAGCAACTGTTGATGAATATCTCATCAACAGTGATGATGTCAGTGCTGCTGCAGAATCTGCTCTGGCAGCCATTAAAGCGCTAGATAATGTTGCTGAAGCAAGTATTACACCGAATGGCGGCCTATGGTGGGTAGATAACACTGGTATCTTGGGTATGCATCATCCGAATATAGCTGGTTCGAAGTCTGCTGGTACATTAGTTCGTCACAGTGTCGCTTCAGTCCCTACTCAAAAAGCCTCGACTGCACCTCGTTATTATCAGAGTAACAAATATAACCAGGTTAACTCTCATATTGTTCCTGTTTCTAATGCAAATAACAATAAGTTACAGGCAGTAGCTAATCAAGTGCTTAATAATGTAAGCACAATCACAGAAAATCGCATTCAAAGTTCACGTGCGGTAATTGTTAGTCCATACATTAACAACCCTAATACAAATTCTAATTTTGGTTTGTCGGATGATTATTTTTCAGTGTGGAAGTCAATTGAAAATGCTAACAGTTGTAAAATAGATGCAGACACTGCTTTCATCAATGATGGTCAAGTCGATATTACCTTGGATAGTTTTAAGAATTTTAGTGAGTTTGGTTATATTCATTTCTCTACTCATGGTGATAATTATTATCAAGGCTTATTAAGCTTGTGGCAAGACGCTTGGGGGCCTAATGACTTTTTACAAGGTTCGTTATCTTTAGTTGCCCTATATACAGGCATTATTTTGCCTACCGATAGTAATGGTGATTACATTATTGATGGATATGAGAACGATCTTCAAACAAAACGTTTAGCATTGGGTTACGGTGGCTCTATTGTAATATTACCAGCTTTCTTTGAGCATTATTTAACATCACTGCCTAACAGCCTTGTGAGTTTATCTGCATGTCGCTCAATGTATAACAATTCTTTGGCCAACGTTTTCCTCGCCAAAGGAGCTGGTGCAGTAATGGGTTATGATGATTATGTGTTAACAAATTATGCTCAAAATACTACAAACACTATTTTGACCGAAATGATGGACAATGATGCAACTTTTGGTGAAGCCGTTGACGTTGCTAAAACGACTTATGGCAATAGTGATGGTGGTACTAATAATGCTTTCTTGTTAACGGCAGGGGCTAAGGATTTAAAACTGCCAGATGGACAATTCACAAATCTAGATTTTGAACAAGGAACTTTAGGCGCTTGGAAAAAAGAAGGTGACGGCCGTATATTAAGTCAACTGGGTAGTACATTACCTACAGGTGGCTCATTCACCGGAATTATTTCAACCGGTCTTGGATATACCACTTCATCAGGTTCCATAGTCCAAGAAGCTTGCTTAGTTGATAGTGTGACAACGCTTAGCTTCAATTGGAATTTTTTCTCAGAAGAATTTTTAGAGTATTGTGGTAGTCAGTTCGATGACTCATTTTCTGTTGCATTGTGCGATGTTAATGATCCTGATAACTGTGTAGGCTTTGAAACCAGTGTTAATGAACTCTGTGAAATAGGGCAATTAACAGCGGCGGACATCTCATTCGATGAAGGGGATGTTCACCGTACAGGATGGTTAAATCAAGTTGTAGATATCTCATCATTAGCTGGGAAAAAAGTATCCCTTAACATATCTGCATCTGATGTCGGTGATAGCATTTATGATTCAGCGATTTTGATTGATGATATTATCATCGAATAATAAGTAAGAGTGATATCTTAGTGGTATCACTCACTTTTAGTCTTTATTATAGGAGAGTGTTTAAGATGAAGATGACTTTATACTCTCCCATATTCTGGATATATCTGGTCGTAGGTCTCATGCTATTTGGATGTCAAAAGTCTAAAACTGTACTGTTTATCGATGAGTCGATTGGTGATGCGTATCTGGTGTCCACAACGCGGGAAATTTCGTGTGAATTTGATATTATTATTTTAAAACAACAGCTTGGCGAGATAAGGTTGAAAACGCTTAATCAATTATTGCCTCAGATAAAAGGCATTTTTACGCTAAAACATCCTTTTATCAAGAAAAGTATAACTTATCCGGCTATTGAGCTAATGAATAATCAATATCATTGGATTATTCCTCTTTCTGGTGTAAATCATTATGTCTTTCTAGAGGTCAATGACCAAGTTAGTGTTTATGAATACCCTGACAATATGTCTTTTTTATGCATGGAATAAGTATTGATTATTTGAAAATATCATCTCCAAGTACATTCACAAAGGTTAAAGCTCATTACGGTGACATCAATAATTATTTATAAGATCATTTTTCAATTATATGTATTTACACATGACATTCAGTTTTATGTGTATCAAATTTTGTTTTCTAAGCTAAATCAAGCATATTACTTACGTTTTAATAGTCATTAAAGGCTACCGGAATGAATGCTAAAAGGTATTTTATTAGTTGTTAGATAGATGAGTGGAATAATAGTTAGTCTATTTATACTCAATAAACTGAATACGGCAAAGCCTATGTAGGCTTAGTTTTTTATGTGAATGACCATTTTTTTCATAAAAAAATTGTTTCGTCCATGACAATTCGCCATAATCAATTTTCAAACATCAGTATGATGCTGTATTGCTTACCACTTTATATACAGCTAAAAATATAATAAAACTGATATTCATAGCATTACTAAAGTGGCTATTAAGACCAAGGAAGACGATTTATGCTGGTTGAACATGATATAGCTGATATTTGTGTTGGTATGTATATTGTTGAAATCACAGTGTCTAAAAACAAGTATCGCTTGGCTAAGCCAGGAATGTTAGAAAACGAACTTGTTATTGAAGCGCTGAAACGAAAATCAGTAGAAAAACTTATAATCGATCTCAGTAAAAGTCGAGTTAAAAGCAAGTACACTGAAATTGCCCCCTCAGTACCTACTGCAAAAGTGTTCAAACAAGCTTTTAATCAAGAAGCCGCTAAGGCAAAGTCAGTTTTCAACGATGCCAAACGAATACAGCATAGGCTGTTTATGAATGCCCAAAAAGGTATTCCTTTAGATCTTGCCCCCGTTGAAAAAATTGCCACAGAATCCACGGAAATTATTTTTAATAATCCTAATGCTTTGGCTTGTGTGCTCAATATTCGTAATAAAGATGAATACCTATTAGAACACTCAGTGGCTGTGTCTATATTAATGACCATGTTTGCCGTGTATTTAAAAATTGATAAAGATATTATTAACCAATTGGCTATTGGGGCCTTTTTACACGATGTTGGTAAAATTATGGTACCTGATAATATTCTCCATAAATCAGATAAGCTGACCGATGATGAATTTTACCTTATGAAATCCCATGCCAGTCATTCTATTAATATTATGAGGAATACATCGGGGATCAGCCAGATTACTTTAGAGGTTGTCAGCCAACACCATGAAAAGCTTAATGGTAAAGGATATCCACTTGGGCTTAAGGCTGAAAAAATATCTCAATATGGGCGTATGATAAGCATCTGTGACATCTTTGATGCCTTAACCTCTACCCGTTGCTATAAAGCTGGCCGGCCTCAAGTCAAAGCCTTTGGTATACTTAGAGCTTTGGCTGCTAATGGAGAGTTGGACAAGGCTCTGGTGGATAACTTTATTCGTTGTATGGGGGTTTACCCCGTGGGTTCTTTGGTGCAATTAGCCTCAAATCGACTTGCAATAGTTGAAAGCCATAATCCAAAGGATCCTATACGTCCAAATGTTAGACCTTTCTATCATGTTAGCCCGAAACACTTTGAATCAAGCGAACGTATAGATTTATCTGCTGAATCTCCTGAAAAGATAGTCAAAGGTGTACATGCCGATGACTTTGATTTGGATATGAAACAAATTATTGAATTTTTAGCCCAAGAAGGCTAGATTTAAAAGGCAAATAGTTTAGATTTAAAGTCATTAATATATCGAGTTATCACATCGCTAGTAATAACATTTACATCCGAAATTGTTGACAACGTTTTGGGTGAATTAGTGTTGTTCCCATCCTTTCTATCTTCAGTGACATAGCGCCTCTTTGGCATAATTTATAGCAAACTTCATTTGTCAATTTAAATAGCTGTATTACCCGAGGATTACTCTTAGGTGCTTATTAGAGCCGAGTATGTGGATTAAATTCTTTTATATCTAGGATTTGAATCGTGGTGGAAGGCTATCGTAATAACTGCGTAAAGAGATTATGTTGTTGGTTAGTGTAATGGTTTGGATGAGTATTTTGAATATTGCTTTTTTTAGAAATTCGATTCAGCGTTAGTGAATATTTATAGGATTTTACGTTACAGAAAGTCGAGCCATTTTACGCTAGGTCATATCCTCCAAAGGAGTTAGTCATGTCTCTGTTGTTAACCGTTATTGTATCAACACTGCTAGCGGGTTTGGCTATGCCGTTAGGTGCTGTTATTGCTTGTTTTGAAAAAGTGGGCAGTGAATGGCTTGAGCAAGAATTTAGGCATAGTGTAATGGCTTTTGGCGGCGGAGCACTATTGTCTGCTGTTGCGCTAGTTTTGGTGCCAGAGGGAATCGCAAATCTTAAGCCATTACCAGCTTGTATATGGTTAGTGGTGGGAGGGCTTAGCTTTATGGCTGTTGATATTTATCTTAAAAAAATAAATACCCCAGCCAGTCAATTTATTGCCATGCTTTCTGATTTTATTCCGGAATCAATTGCACTTGGTGCGGCGTTTGCCACTGGGAATAGCTATGCATTTTTACTTGCTGCTTTAATCGCGTTGCAAAACGTACCGGAAGGGTTTAGCGCCTATCGTGAATTAAGTGCAACAGCTACTTACAGACCATTTAACATTATCATCATGTTTGCTTTAATGGCTGTGCTGGGTCCAATTGCGGCAGTGTCTGGTTATTTATGGCTATCTGAGTCGCCAAAAATTATTGCTGCAGTAATGCTTTTCGCTTCCGGTGGTATTCTCTATTCAATATTTCAAGATTTAGCCCCTCAGGTAAAACTAGAAAAGCGTTGGGCGCCACCAATGGGGGCTGTGTTTGGGTTTGCACTTGGTATGTTGGGGTTAATGTTAACAACATCATGAAATGAGTGCGGGGCTAAAAGCATTTTTTCTCGAACGAAACTTAACCAGTAAAGATTAACAAACCCTAAGGTATTGAACAGCAACGAGACTAAACAATAGTCCGCTTAAATGACATGCTCTATTAGCTTTATTATCTTGAATGGTTCGTAAAGCTTTTAAATGGTGTGAGTTTTAGCATTGGTTAGCGTTTTGAATATCACAGTGGGTGGATAGGTCTGCGCTTTTTTAAACTCGCGATTATAACTATGAGCGAAATCTGTACCTAAGCCCTAATCGAATAATGTTATTGACTACTTGAATGATGTAAAGCTCGAGATATTACTGTGTTTCTACCGCTTTAACCGTTAAGCGTTCTTGATTAGATAAACGGATTTGAATCCCGTCAACGGTAGTTATACGTTGATCTTCAATATCTTTTTTGCGTACTTTGTAACTCGCTGACATCGCTTCAATAGGCGATGAAATTGTCACGTCAACTACGGTGTTATCGTCATACCAACTCCAGCTCCAATAGCTTGCTGAGGCTAGCATCGACACTGCAATCATAGTGTAAATAATTACACGACTAAAAAAGGGTGAGCTTTGCATGTCTGCCATCACAGTGTTGCGATTCACATTACTGCCTCGACCACGGCGTAAATACACGATAGCACCTATGATCACTAATATTGTGATTAAAATTTTTGTCAGCATGTTATCTTCCATCAATGGTTAATTAACTATGATTATACTGTGATTTGATTATTTTAACGTTACCTAGCACACATCATTTATGCTATTCATATAGTCCACTAACAGAGTTCCTTCATCACTACATTATTTGTCTCGATTCTCCGGATTAACCATTTTTGGTTGCTATCTACATAGCGTTTTTTAAATTTAATTAGATTGATAAGTTTGTCTATAACAAGATGAAAAATCTAAACTTACTCGAAAAATTGTTATTTTAATTGTAGGAAGAACAAGTAACTTTTACAGCGTCAGATATATTTATCTGTAAAAGTTACAAATATAACCATTTTACAATGTTGTTAATTTAATGTTTGAAAGTAAAATTAACAATATTATCATAAGCTTAAGTGTTATCGTTGCTTTTGCTTTAAACATGGCATAGCTTTAGCTTTATTTAAATAGAATAACCGATATTTAGGTATGTTTATGTAAAGTAATACTGCATAGTATCTAAAGTTGTAACGCGTTTATCAGTAGTATTATCCCTAGTTGTTTTTAGCGTTAGATCACACTACAAATTCAATATTTAAGGAGATTAAAAATGGCTACAACAAAGGCAAAAACTCAAGATCCAAAACAAAAAATAGAAGACGCTTGTCATTTGGCTGAAGAAGCTACATCTGAGGCGGTTAATTCTTTAAAAGATAAAACTAAAGAGTCACTGAATGAAGGTTCTGAAAAAATTAAATCTGTTGCCAATCAAACTGAAAGTATTATTAAAGAGCACCCATTATTAAGTGTTGGTTGTGCATTTTTAGCGGGTTGGGCTATTTCTAAGCTTATTAAATAATAAAGTGACCGGAGAGATGTTATTATGGAAAACACTAAAAAAGTGTCGAGTAAAGATAAGATCTCTGACGGTCCGCAAACAGATCCTTTATTAGACCCCGATAACTCTGAAGAGGAAACAGTCAACATTGACGACATCACCGATATTCTTAGTAAGCTATCAAAAGTAACTCAAAATGTTGGTGAATGGTCTGAGTCTACAGTTCAACTTTTCTTTATTGAGGTATTACGGAATGTTGCAGCAGCAAAACAGTTCTTTGTTTGCCAGCTTTTGTTTATTCCTCTATTAGTTCTTTTTATTTTCAGTTTATGTGTCAGTGTGGGTATCATTACGTACAGTCTTACTCAGAGTCTACTTAGCGGAGTAGGTATTTTTTTACTCGTAATGAGTTCAGTTTTAGCCGGTTTAGTTTATTGGCAGAAATATTTGCTACGTTTTTTCGGCTTCAAAGACACTATCTCTCAATTAAAGGAGGGAATTGATGTCCTCTCTAAAGCATCTCAATCATTCGATTAAATTAAAACGTATGCAGGGAAATGATTCTGTCAGACAGTGCGAGTTGTCTCTCAATTTATTGCTCTACTCTCTAAAAAAGCAAACACAAAAGCATCCTTTTGGCGTCACTATTGGAGTGACCTTAGCCTCACTTATTTTTGTTAAATATAGGAAAACTATTAAATCTCTTTATCCTCTTGCTTCGCTAAGCTTTAATTATGTTAAGTTATATTACCGTTCAAAAAATAAAGAGCAACAGCCAATGTGTAATGATAACCATCCTTTCACTAATAATATGGAATAAGCTTTGTGGATTTTTTATGTAGGTTTTTTAGCAAAATATTACCTTTAGCTACCCAATTGTAAAACGATTTTGATTCACTAAAATTTCAATCTAATATTTGATACTAAACCGACTTTGAACATTATCAGTGTGATTTACTTCGTATATTTAAAAGATGTTAATGGTTTACTTAATTAAAGTCGTCGTCATCACATAAAATTTATACTGATTGATTAATAATCATATTATTCATTTTCTCGACTGAATTTAATCTATCCTTATGACCGCAAAAAACATTATCAATGAAGAAGTAATCTATCCATCGGATTATAAAATTATTTCTACAACAGATTTAGACAGTATCATTACCCATGTTAATGATGACTTCATTACTGTTTGCGGTTATGAAAAAGAAGAACTCATCAATAAACCCCATAATGTTATTCGTCATCCTGATATGCCAAAAGCCGCATTTGCTAATTTGTGGGATACCATTAAGCAAGGGCAAAGCTGGATGGGGTTAGTAAAGAACCGTTGTAAAAGTGGCAAATATTATTGGGTAAATGCCTATGTTACCCCCATTAAGCGCAACGGTAAAATTGTCGAATATCAGTCAGTTAGAACCCAGCCTGAAGTTGAACTCACTGACCGTGCTCAAGCTTGTTACGATGCCGTCAATGCAGGTAAAGCTGCCAAACCAAAGTTTGGCGCTAGCATTATTACGAAGCTATTTTTGGCCTGGCTGCTGTCTGTGGGGTTATTATTGTCATTACCTTACTCTAGTGCTTTCCTTACGATCCTGACATTTATTGTCGCCATCATATGTTTTTGTCGCCCGCTTTATGTGCTTAAGCAGCGCTTTGATAATATGCTTAAGTTAAGTAAGAAAGTACATGATAATCCATTAAATCAATTTGTTTACACTGGTTATGTCGATGAGCTTTCTCACTTAGAGTTAAGCCTGCGGATGCAAAAGGCTGAGACACTTGCTGTTGTTGGACGTATTAAAGACAGTGGCGAGGAGCTTCAACAAGGTCTAGAAGAACATCAACAACAAAACCAAGCTAATCAAACTCAATTGGTAGAGCAATCGCAGAACCTTGAACAAGTTGTTAGCGCAATCGGGCAAATGAGTACATCTGTTACTGAAATAGCCCGAAATACCACTAATTCAACGACGGAAATCCATCAACTAGTTGAACAAATGCAAGCTACTAAAGTGGCATTAGTTAACAGCCAAACTGCCACCACCGAAATTAATAAATTATTAGAAGAATCTCGTGTTGCTATTTCTGCTTTAAATCAACAATGTCAAAATGTGAATAAAGTCGTTGATGTTATCGAAAGTATTGCTGATCAAACAAACTTGCTAGCGCTCAATGCAGCCATTGAAGCCGCTCGTGCTGGAGAGACTGGCAGGGGATTTGCTGTAGTTGCCGATGAAGTGCGTAATTTGGCCAGTCGCTCAGCCGCCTCTGCTCATGAAATACACGCTATTATAAATACACTTAGCCGTACGACAGCAGAGGCTGTTGTACAAATGGAACAAAGTCATTCGTTAACAAGTAAGAGTTTTGATTCCAGTAAAATGCTCGAACAAAGCCTCAATTCTGTTAGTGAAGTGATGATGATTATCGAAAGTAATGGGCAACAAATTTCTGTTGCTGCTGAAGAGCAAGCCGCTGTTGTTAATCAAATTCATGACAATGCTATGGTACTACAAGATGGTATTAATCAATTTGAAAAAAATTGCCACAAGGCTTCAATACATGGCCAAGAGATTAGCGCCCAAGGTATTCGTCAAACTGAATTGGTATCGCAGTTTAATTAGACGATTAATGTTAACCCTTGATATTGATTGGCGACTCCTCGAGTCTGAATTCTTGCTATCCCATCCATAGTCAGTTTCGTTGGCTATGGATAATACATTATTATGTTATACCCCTCTTTAATTGTAGATACTTCATCGCGTTATAATAGATTCTGAGATATGAGGTGTCACACACGCAGAAAATGATATCTGGATGCGTTCAACATTGAAACCGTTAAACTGGTCTCTGAGCATAGTTATAAAATCGTAAATGTTACCGATAGATAAGGTGGCACCTCCAACAGTTTGCACAACTGGATTAACAAGTTTGATAAGCCAGAAAAGCAACACATCACCATTGATAATCAATAAGACCAAATACGTAAACTCAAGGTGAAGCTTCGGCGTGTCAACGAAGAGCGTATTACTCTGAAGATGGCCGTCGTTTACTTTGCAAGCGAGTCAAGCGAAGTACACGTTCATAAAGTTTAGTCTTAAGCAGTATTTAGTGAAAATCTTATGCAAAATACTTGGAACCTAACGTAGTGGTTCCTATGTCTGTTCAAATTAGTGTAGCTTGCGAAAAGAGTACAAGCTTGGGCCAGTATAAGCCGAAAAATAAACGGTTATGATAATGCTGTAGCGGTGAGTTTCTTTTTACTTCTGAAAAAGGCTGGGTTAAGCGAAAAGTTTATAAAACCAGAAATGAAACACGCTCAGAAATATTTAACTCATTTGAATTCGGAAGAAGAGATGAGAGTACAAGTATAAAGATCGTTTATATAGTCAAGTATGGCATCATAGTGGTAATAACGGATCAAGTTCGAGAAGTGATATTTGAGAACCTAAAAAGTATCTAGCAAGCTGGTGCCTACCGTAAAGTAAAAAATACCACTCGCTTTTAAGCGAGTGGTATTAGGTTTATATTAACTTTTTTCTATTTGATGGAATTAATCTTTTTTGTCACCATCACTGGCGCTATCACTATCACTGTCGCTATTAATATCACTCAGTAATTTAAACGCTTCAAGACGTTTTTCACCAGCCACTAATTTTTCACGTTCTTCATCTGTGAATACACCAGGAGTTGGGAAGTCGTCTGTATGACAGCTAGAACATGCATTTGGCATAATATCGAATTTAACACAGCCAACAACATTAATTGGGTAATTGAAGTTGTCGTAGCATAACTCTTTAATCGCCTGAATACTTTCCCAATCTTTCGTTAATTGTGCATCAGGATCTGCACCAGCTTCAGTATAAGGACGTAGTTCGTCAAATCCTTTTAATGAGTCAGTTGGTGTTAATAAATCCCAAGAATGTGATCTACCATCATAACGATGTCCACGGCCACCAGCATGTTTATTCCATGGCATATGGCAATCTGCACATTTCACATCTGCTAAAGTATGTGATGTTAGTTTGTGTGCACTACTGTCTTTTTCAGCATGACAGCTTATACACAGTAGATCTGTATCATCTTCTCCACCAAACTTGATTTCTTGTGAGTGAGGATCATGACAAGTCACACAAGACATTCCATATTTGCCATGTTTTGACTCTGCAAGCTCTAAACCATGAGTTCTAATATGACGTCTGATTGTGGTTCCAGGCCAATAACTCACATTATCAGAAGATGAACCTTGGAATTCATCAATATTGTCACCAGGATTAGGGAACATACCGTGGCCTAATGGATTGTCAGCATTAAACTTGTAACCATAACCTTTTTGGATTGCCGCAGGACTATTTAGAGATATTGGTGCTATATGGCATACATTACATTCATCTCCTGCTTGGTCACCAGTAAGATCTTTTGTTGGTTGAATAATGTCATCAGGGCTCATAGTACGAGCATGTTCTGCTCCTGGGCCATGACATTTTTCACAAGCAATACCAAACTCTACCGTTTTACTCGTATTATCAATTGGAATGACACGATTGCCAAATACGGTATCTTTAATTTCCCAGCTTGTGACTTCATAACCTGTGGTATGACACTCTATACACAAGTTAGTAAAACCAAATGCACGTTTACTTAGCTCAAGTTTGTCGCCAGTAAATAAACTGCCATCGGAATTGAAGAAGAAAATACCGCTGGTTAAAGGGGTCCATTGGTTATCTGGAGAGGGTTCTTTAGGATTACTAGCTTCCCAATCCCAATAAATGAATGGCATAGTAATATAGTTTTGATTGGCTTCATCCCAGCTTAAAAACATTTGTGTCGCTTTATATCCAACAGCATCAATTTGAAAACTAAGATCGTTGCTACTGTCCACAGCATCATGAATAGTCACCCAATATTTTTCGTCCTTCATGAACGAGGTGTATTGGTGTTTTCCGCTATCTGTAAATGTTAATGGTTCAGTTTCTGTTCCCCAAGGTGCAGTTATAGTATTGCCATCCATATATAGCTTTCTAAGCATTGTGGCATGGCGAGAACCTTTCCAATCATTATATTTATCTTGGTGACATGTCGCACAGGTTTCTGCTCCAGCGTATTCACCGCGACTAATTACCGCATTTTCATCGGCTTTATCTAAAATGGTAATCGTGATAGTTGATGATGCTTCCAATGAACCATCGCTGATAGTGTAGTTAAATGTTTTATCACCTACTTCATCCATTGGGGCGGTATAACTGATAATGTCACCGCTAATAACTAAACCTTCAGCAGAGATAATTGATAATGTATCGTTTTCAGGATCGGTGTCATTATCGAGTACATCTACGGTAATTGTTTCGCCCTGAGTGACAGTGGCTAAATCTGGGAATGCTTGAGGACTTTGATTTTCCGTAGGAGTAGTTGGCGTGGTTGGTTCGATAGCAACTGTATCGCTGTCACTATCAGAACCACATGCTGATAATATGAGGCATATTGTGGTAGTTAATAATATAGGTTTAAATCGTTTATTCATCATTGTTCATCCTAAAGTTTATCCTTTGATATTATTTACTTAACGTAAACCCGCCTATAAATAAGAATTTATATTTAAGGTGTTATCAATACCGAATGATTTCTTTTAAATGTTTATATTTATTTTAGCTATGGTTATATATCTTTTAAGTTTATTTTATTAGACTTTTTATAAGCATAGACTCTCCTAGTTAATAAATTTGTATTTGGTAATTCAATTAAGTGACGCATGTATTAAATGGGTTTGTTTTATATTGTTTATTACCTAAAATTAATTTAACGAAATGTTAACTCAATTCTTGACCGATTGCTCCAAAATTGTAAAGTGGAATACCTAATTAGTAATAGGTGTCAATTTTATCTATTGGAATGAGCGTTCAAACAAGAAGATGTGTGTAAGAGTTTAAGTTGGTTAAGTTGTTGCTAATAAAGTGATTGGTTTATAATAATATTAGATATTAGACTTTTAAGTCAGCTGATTAATTTGACTTAGCACACAGTTAACTCATCCCCTGAATGATACGTTTACTCGGGAGAGTTTTCTTTAAATTAACAATATTCTTAAATTTACGAGGTTCTATGGCCGCGGGACGAAAAAAAGAGTTTGATGAGGCTGCTGTTTTAGATTCTGCCATGAAAGTATTTTGGCAAAAAGGTTATGTAGGAACCTCTATGAGTGACCTAACTGAAAGCATGGGGATCAAAAAACAAAGCTTATACAATGCTTTTATTAGTAAAGAACAACTATTCATTAAAGCTACGGATTTATACCTCAACAATAGATATGCTAATAATTTCAGTCTACTTTATCAGGAAAATATTTCTTTAAGTGAAAGGATGAGGAATTGTATGATGTCAATTCTCGTTCGCCAATGTGATTCTATTGAACACAAAGGTTGCTTTGTCACATTATGCCAATCTGATCTGGATAGTGACAATATGCCTGCAGAAGCAACACAGAAGTTGATTGATTCAGATAATGACATTCTAAATATGTGGGTAGATCTGTTTTTAACGGATCCAGAATCAATTGCATTAGGTCTTAATAAACGGGCTAATGAGTGTTCAATGTGTATTTTTACAACCCTAAAAGGGACGGCTTGCATGTCTAGAATCAATACCCCTTCAACTGATCTTACTTGTGTTATAGAAAATTGTCTGAAAAATATAGGGTTACATTAAGACATTGGATTATTAAGGTCAGACTCTCACTATATATTAATTTTTTTGTTCGTTAATGGTACTCCTGATTTTGTACTAATTCTGAGTTTGGATAATAAAAAATACCTATTCAAATTCACTCAATTTCGTTAATGATTTTATGTAACTGCTTTTTATCTCTACCTATATAAAAGCCCGATATTTTTGAACTCATAAATTTAGAGCCCTTACATCAGCTTATGGCTGTTCCATAACCAACAAGTCAGTGCAATGTATCTATTACCCTGAATTAATTAGAACATCACTATCGGTCGATGAAAAGCTAAAGCCTTTTGTCGCACTCGCCAACTGACGATTAAGATCTTAACTATTAATAACTTGAGTATTTACTGACCTCATAGTACCTAATGTTACATTCTTAACCTGTTAGCGGTTTGCACTTGTTTTTAGCAGATCCCTACGGGCAGCGTTTGTTGTTCATTTCTACTGCGTTATCGGCTGCTAATGTAGAATAATTACACTACAAAGCCTCTGCCTTGTAGCTGATGTTTAAGTCAGGAACAACAATTTGCTGCAAAAACGACCTTGAAAGATCAACCGGCCCTAATTATTATCACTGAATGAATGTCATTATTTTATGTTATTAATTCTATTATTAATTAACTCTGTTAAAAGCTTTTGTTGTTTATCTTCGCCACAAAATTTTGCATAACCTAATCCATATCCATGCGGGTTTATTTGTGTTGGTAGCTCTACCACTCGATAGCAGTAATCACCTTGTTTCACTATCCGGTTAGGGTCTAATTTATGGTTAAACGTATGAGGTTGGCTGATATCAACTTTTGGTGATAACACAATAAAATCTAATTGAGGGTCCATCTCACTCATGGTTCCAGCTGGTTTATTTTGCAACGCTTTTTGTGAACCGATGAGCACGGCTAATTGATCGCTATTGTGTTGTTGAATAAATTTTGTTGATGCTTGTTGAATTGATAGTGACGTGGAAATCGACTTTTTAATGTTAGGTTTGGCATTTAGTTTAGTACTTAATTCAGCGTTGTTAAGTTGATGCGGTTTATCTTTGTTTACATTTTTTACAGGCTTAAGCTGATTTTTGTTAGAGATAATTGATTTGTTAACGGTTTTTATTGTCGTTTGCGAGGTGACTACTTGTGATGGTATTTTTGGCACAACTAACACTGATGAGTCGTGGTTAGCTATAGAGGAAGGATTGTTTAATTTCTCATATTTATCTCGTATCGATTGGTATTGTTTCGCTGTGATTAGGTAACTTTTAATCATCTCTGATTTAGGTGAGCTAATAAAATTGGCTTTTCTTTGAGACGTGTCTTGATACCAAAACCATGCTATCGCTAAAATGAGCACTGCATGGATGATGAATGCGATCATAATAGGCTTAATAAAATGAGCACCATCAGGATTACTCGTTAAGATACGAGTGTGCTGGACATCCCTGAATGTTGTTATTATTTCCAATGACTTATCCCATTTTGTTACTGCACTTCAGCACTGTATTATCACATAATCATCAACAGTCTCTTTTTGGATTGTTAATAGAAAGTAAAGTTCAGTTTTATGCTTGAACAATTGATTTTTCAGGAATTAAGTTGAGGATTTTCATTGTGTAAGGGGTTCTTTTTACTCGAAATATGACGCATTATTATTGGTGTTTTTCAAGACAGTTATCGTCAGTTTATATACGCAGTATGACTATCTACTAAGCCTATATTTCAAAAGGCATAATCGATTTTATCGAAAGAAAATCATACTATTATGCAATATTTATTTCGTTAACTGGCTGCTATTATTCAAAGATTATTGTTTTCATCGTCGAGGTTTTCATGAAAGTACTACAGCGTTTTAGTGCGTTAGCCGCGATGAACCACGATGGTGTGAATATCAATCGTATTGCCGATTTTGACCAGCTCCGTTTTGACCCTTATTTAATGATTGATGAAATTAAATTGGATCACCAACAGGATTTCATTGCTGGTTTTGCACCTCATCCTCATAGGGGGTTAGAAACATTTACTTATATTTCTGAAGGTAGCTTTGAGCATAGGGATCAATTAGGTAATGTAAAAGCCATTCATGCTGGTGATGTGCAATGGATGAGTTCGGGTAGCGGTATAGAACATTCTGAAATGCCATTAACGAATGCTAAAAAAGGACTACATGGGTTCCAAATTTGGCTCAATATGCCCGCTAAAGATAAAATGCGCCCAGCTATTTATCAAGATGCGAGCAAACAGGTTAATCCGAGTATAGATAATGAACACGGTGCAACACTTGTTGCCTTGGCGGGGAGTTGGGGGTTCAATCTACAACCCCACAAGATAACCTCAAGTATTCAAGGTTTAGCTGGCCATGGGGCTATTGCTGATTTAACGTTAGCTAAGTATGGTCACGGCACGCTTAATTTAGCAGAGCACCAAACAGTGTGTGTTTATATTTATCGTGGAGAACTGCATTATATTGATGCTCTAGGTTTACGAGAAACAGCGGGTGCTGGGCAACTTTTGATTTTAGATCCAAATGACGTGAGCCACTTTCAAACAGAATCGACAGGGGCAGGATTATTGTTGCTTGTAGGTACACCGATTAATGAAAAAATTGTGCGTAAAGGGCCGTTTGTGATGAATACCCAAGCGGAGATTGAACAAGCCGTTGATGATTATCAGCAAGTTCGCTTTGATAAAATAGGGTAATTTTGGAATTAAAATAACCATTATTTGAAAGAAAGATTTGTCAGCGTACAATGAATAAAATTGCTACAATACTCCACATATGGCCAAGGGTAATATTGATACGTTGATATTTGATACGTAGATATTAATAACCTTGGCTAATTTGTTTGTGCAGCACTAGTCTGCTTTTTTAGCTTTCGATATCAGAGGATATTCGCCTTGAGTCAGTCAACTGAACAGGCCGTTAACACGGCTTTCGCATCACTAAATTTAAAACCTGAATTGCTTGAAAACCTCCAAACCATGGGTTTTGAATCGATGACTCAGATCCAAGCCGAAAGCTTACCGCCAATTTTGGCTGGTGAAGATGTTATTGGTCAAGCCATGACTGGTTCAGGTAAAACCGCTGCTTTTGGTTTAGGGCTGCTGAATAAGCTGGATGTAAAACGTTTTCGCATTCAAACCATGGTGTTATGCCCAACACGTGAATTGGCTGATCAAGTAGCGAAAGACATTCGTACCTTGGCCCGTGGTATTCATAACGTTAAAGTACTAACTCTTTGTGGCGGTGTACCTATGGGACCGCAAGTTGGCTCATTAGAACACGGCGCTCATATCATTGTTGGTACGCCGGGTCGTATTGTTGATCATTTAGATCGTAATCGTTTAGATTTAAGTAACATGAATATGCTGATTTTAGATGAAGCAGACCGCATGTTAGAAATGGGCTTTCAACAGCACATTGACCAAATTATTGCCGCTGCACCTCGTGAGCGTCAAACGCTATTGTTTAGTGCTACGTTTCCAGATCAAATTCAAGCGATTGCCGATCAAATTCTGTATCAACCGGTAATGGTTAAAGTTGAAGCTAAGCACGATAACCTAACTATCGATCAACATTTTTACCGTATTGAAGATAACCAGGGCCGTCTTGAAGCATTACGTTTATTGTTATTGGATAAGCAGCCAGAAAGTTCGGTAGTGTTTTGTAATACCAAGCGTGAAACCCAACAAGTGGCAGACTCATTACATGAGTTTGGCTTTAGTGTATTAGCATTACACGGTGATTTAGAACAACGCGATCGCGATCAAATGTTATTGCAGTTTGCAAACCGTAGTGCGCGTATTTTAGTCGCAACCGATGTCGCCGCGCGTGGTTTAGATATTGATGAGTTAGATGCGGTTTTTAATTATCATATTGCCCATGACACTGAAGTCCATATTCACCGTATTGGCCGTACTGGTCGTGCCGGCAGTTCTGGCGCCGCTTACACTTTCTTTGGTGAAGAAGACGGTTACAAAATGGCGATGATTGAAGAAGCCATGAACAAAGATGTGGTGAGCGAACCTTTACCACCAATGAGTGCACTGAATAAACAACCGCTGGCCGCTGAAATGACCACGATTCAAATAGAGGGTGGTAAAAAGCAAAAAATCCGTCCTGGTGATATTGTCGGTGCATTAACGGGGGGTAATGGTTTAGATTTTAACGATATTGGTAAAATAAAAGTGACTGATTTTCGCGCTTACGTTGCAGTAAAAAGCAATGTATCTAAACAAGCGATGAATATCATCAGTAAAGGTAAGCTAAAAGGTCGTAATTACCGCGCTTGGTTTATGTAACTTTTTAAATAGTAAGAAAAAACCGGTGAACAATGTTCACCGGTTTTTTTATGCTTTATCGCGAGCTAGTGTTATGAATAATTAGCTTTTAACTTTAGCGTTAGCATAAGGATTATTGCTATTTGCTGACGTAACTGGCGCAGTGCCACTTCGACGTGGTGGACGATTACGTTGTGGTGGTTTATTACCATTTGCACGCGCTTCTGCCTTAGGATCTGCTGGCTTATCACTTCCACGAGATTGCTGACGAGAGTCATATTTACGTGCCGGCTTATCACCTTGAGCACCATCGTTAGCATTCTGTTGAGCATGTTTACTGCGGTTCGGATTTGGTTTTTTAGCACCATTGCCGCCAGATCTGCTACTCGCTTCAGGGATAGTAAACGGAGCTTCAAACCCCGCTAGTTGTTTACGCTCAATGGTTCGGTTAATTAAACGCTCGATATCATGTAACAACTTAACTTCTTCTAGACCAACGAGAGATACCGCTTGGCCTGTTGAACCTGCACGGCCAGTACGGCCAATACGATGCACATAATCTTCAGGTACGTTAGGCAAGTCAAAGTTAACAACATAAGGTAGTTGATCGATGTCGATACCGCGTGCGGCAATATCCGTTGCGACCATGACTTGTACTGCACCCGCTTTAAAATCGGCCAATGCTTTGGTTCGTGCTGTTTGGCTTTTATTACCATGAATGGCTGCGGCTTTGATACCAGCGGCTTCTAAGCTTTTCGCTAAACGGTTTGCACCATGTTTGGTACGAGAAAACACTAAGACTTGTTTCCAATCATTGGTTTTAATCAGTTCGATTAGTGCCATTGATTTACGTGTTTTATCCAAAGGATACACACATTGGGTCACAGTGTTTGCTGTTGCGTTACGTGGTGTGACTGAAATTTCTACCGGATTATTAACTAACCCTTTAGCAAGTTCACGAATTTCATTTGAAAAAGTTGCTGAAAACATTAAGTTTTGGCGCTTAGCAGGTAACATTGCTAATACTTTTTTAATGTCGCGAATAAAACCCATGTCGAGCATACGGTCTGCTTCGTCTAATACTAATATTTCTAATTTATTGAAGCTAAGTGCTTTTTGCTGGCATAAGTCGAGTAAACGACCTGGAGTGGCGACCAAAATGTCGACTCCGTTTCTCAACGCTGCGAGTTGCGGCACGATAGAAACACCACCAAATACCACTGCTGATTTTAACGGTAAGTTGATACCGTAAGTGGCAACGCTTTGTTGTACCTGTGCGGCAAGTTCTCGTGTAGGCGTTAACACTAATGCACGGACTTGACCACGTTGGGCGCGCTCGCCTTTAGATAATAATTCTAAAATTGGTAGGGTAAAACCGGCTGTCTTCCCAGTTCCCGTTTGTGCAGCAGCCATGACATCTTGACCGGCTAAAACCGCTGGAATTGCTTGTGCTTGAATTGGAGATGGGGTGTCGTAACCTTGTTTTTCAACCGCTTTTAAAATAGCAGCATTCAGACCAAGTGAGGAAAAACTCATAGAAAAATCTCTTTGGGCAACGCATTGTTGCTTTGAATAAAAGGTAGCCAGATAACGGCGGGCGTGAAGCTTACCTGAAAACCGCTATAAGTGCTATCAAATCCCTGTGGGAGCAACGATATTTCCGTTGAGCTTGTTATTAATAACGCGACGTTTTGTGGTGTAAAAAGCTAAAGGGTTAACCCTGAATGATGGATTTGAATGAAATCGTGTTAATCTTGAGACTTGAATCAGTGCTAAAAGTCTACTTATTACATACAATAAAATGACAATCCGTTTTCTATCTAAATATTCAGCTACTTAGCTGTGTATATTTAACAAAAGGTGTCACTTACTGATGAAAATAACGGCACAAACACACATAGAGAAAATGGCGTATGAGCTGCGAGATCATGCTCATGCCGTGATCAAAAATGTGTTGTTAATGTCGAATATTTCTACTTTGTCACTCCAACTCGCTATGCGAGAGCTTGCGCAACACAGTCGAGTTGCTCTGCATTTTCATCCAGATAGAATTGATAGTCGTGGTTTAACCGTGGTTAATGGTCTATTGCGCGATGGTGTATATAAAAGTCAGTTTGAAACCCATGTGTCGAATGGGCACTTGTCGCCAGAGTTAGGTGGCTCGCGTGATCATTTCGAAAATAAGCTGTTTGGTAATACGTATTCGGGGATTAAACATCGTCCTAAATATGGTGCACTGGATTTTGGTTTGTGTTCGTTAGGGCCTGCACCAAGATTTGGCAGTTGTTACTTTATCACTCACCCTCAAATATTGTCTCGCTGTACTTTCAGCTATATGGATTCATATCGACAGCCCAAAGAAAAGGGCACGATTAAATGTTTTGATGCCATTTTAGCGGCATTATTAAGTGAAAGTTTTGAGCGTCAATATGCGTTGGGTATTCCAGGGCTTAAACCGAATAAGTTAATTGAACATTTTAGCCAACATTTAACCGATGATATCAGTAGCCGTTTTGACACGGCGCCAAGTGGTAATTTAGATCATTACATTGAAGCGCAAATACATGGTGATGTGTCGCTCGATCAAGATGTTGCTATGTTAGTTGCGGATCCATCATTTAAAGGTAATGCCATTGGCGATTCATTCATCGCCTTGTGTGACGAATATAGCATTGAGTTGCATTGGCATCAGGGACGTCAAATTAATGTTTCACAAGTGCCAGATGATTTTCGTGGGCCAACGATGCCGACTTTGGCACAAAGTATTGCTGAAAATGAATTTATCAATGCTGAAATTATCGGCCGCGCGGCGTATCATTTACAACAACAACCTGCCTCGTGGAGCGAACGTGGTAACCACGCGAAAAAGCTGCAAGATCTAAAATTACTCTGGCACGTATTGGTTAAATACGGCGAGAGTACCGCCCCATAAAGATTAACTGACAATAGTGTTTTTCTTTTACTGTGTCTGATTTTTTTGGTGGTTAGTGTCTTAGTATTTAATCTCGGCTTAAATAATCAATTTCATCGGGCCGTTAAATCATCACAGTGGCATTGAATACCAACAAACATATTTTTACTCAATTGACTCTTTAAATAAGGCTTAATTAGTAAAATGTGAATCAGTTAACATTTACACTGTTTTAGGTGTTAACTCGCTGCCACTACTGCGATACTAGCCCATTAAAGTGGTCATCGATAACTCTGCTGGAGCTTCATGGACAAGTCGTTAGAAAAGTCATTAGCCAAATGGCTTAAAAGCCAACAATCTTCTTGTGGTATTTTTCTCAAATTATCTGTTTTATGTGGTGTACTCAATGGGATTGCCATTGTGGGACAGGCCTATTTTATTGCTCAGATTTTACAGGGCGTCATTATTGACAATCTTGCACCAGCAATATTAAGCATTGAGTTTTATGCACTTATTGGTTTGTTAATCATTCGAGCTTTATTAGCGCAAGTGCGTGAACGGATAAGTTTTGAGGCCGGTAAACGCTTACGTGAAGACATTCGTCAAGCTGTACTCAATAGATTAGTCGCACTCGGGCCGGTATTTATTAAAGGTAAACCGGCTGGTGCATGGGCAACCTTGGTATTTGAGCAGGTTGAAGATTTACATGACTTTTATGCAAAATACCTTCCGCAGATGATGCTAGCCGGTTTTATTCCACTGCTTATATTGGTATGTGTGTTTCCAATCAATTGGGCCGCGGGGTTAATTTTGTTGATGACAGCACCATTAATTCCCTTATTTATGATTTTAGTGGGCATGGGTGCTGCAGATGCCAACCGTAAAAACATGCAAGCTTTGTCGCGCTTAAGCGGCCACTTTATGGATCGAATTAAAGGACTACAAACCTTAAAACTGTTTAATCGTGGCGAAGCTGAGTTGGTTAATATTGGACTGGCTTCGGAAGACTTTCGCGAGCGAACCATGTCGGTATTGCGTTTAGCCTTTTTGAGTTCTGCGGTATTAGAGTTCTTTGCTGCTGTATCGATAGCGGTAGTCGCAGTGTACTTTGGCTTTAGTTATTTAGGTCATCTCGATTTTGGTCATTATGGGGTCAAAATAAGTTTATTTACCGGCATGTTTGTGTTGATTTTATCGCCAGAGTTTTATCAGCCTTTGCGTGATTTAGGCACCCATTATCATGCTAAGGCACAAGCTATAGGTGCTGCAGAGTCTTTGGTTGAACTGCTTGACTATCAAGTCAACACACCAGCCAATATCCAGCCTGTAGCGAAGAATGTTGAATTTTCCGCTGACAATATAATGATTCAAGCCATCGGGCTGGAAGTATTTAGTTTAGACGGCCAACGCTTAGTCGGACCCATTTCATTTACCTTACCTGCGGGTGAACATTGGGCCATAGTTGGTCCAAGTGGTGCAGGGAAAACCAGTTTGCTTAATGCCCTGTTGGGTTTTTTGCCTTATCAGGGTTCATTATTGGTCAATGGCCATGAATTATCCCATGTTGATGTTGCACAGTGGCGTCAACATTTGGCTTGGTTAGGCCAGGACCCGCAATTGTTTCATGGCACGGTGAGAGAAAATGTCGCATTGGCCAACCCCCAATTAACCGATGAGTACATTATGGCATTGCTTGAACAGGCCAACATTAGCGATTTTGTATTGCTGCATCCACAGGGACTCGACTTGATCATTAGCGATCAAAGTACAGGAGTGTCAGTTGGTCAAGCTCAGCGTTTTGCGCTGGCTCGGGCGTTAGCACAACCTGCTAAATTATTTTTATTAGATGAGCCTACAGCCAGCTTAGATGAAAAAAGTGAACAGTCTGTATTGGCTACATTGCACCGCGCAATGCAGTCCACAAGCGGATTAACGATTACCCATAAATTAGATGATTTACACAATATGAATGGTGTGTTGGTTATGGACAAAGGGATGATAGTACAACAAGGCCATGTGAATGATTTACAACAAGCTGATGGATTATTAGCGCAACTGCTTAATCAACAACAGAACCAACAACAGGAGGTATACTAATGTCACTTCCAGTTGATACTTCATCACACACTCCTAATTCGTTACAGGTTTTACGTCCATTTGTGTCTTTGTTTCGTCGCCAATGGTTGATGATGTTAGTGGGTTTATTGTTAACCTTTACCACTTTACTAACAGGTATTGGTTTGCTGTCATTATCGGGTTGGTTTTTATCTGCCAGTGCGGTCGCCGGTTTAGCTGTGATTACCTCGCAAGCGTTTAACTATTTCACTCCTGCCGGAGGGGTTCGATTTTTCTCCATTGTTCGTACCGTAAGCCGCTACGGCGAACGGTTAGCCACTCATGAAGCAACCTTTAAATTATTGACCCAATTACGTATTTGGGCATGGAATAAGTTGTTACCCCTTAGCGCGGCTAATTTACAAGGTTTGCGCAGAGGCGATTTGCTCAATCGTTTAGTGGCCGATATTGATACCTTAGATCATCTTTACTTACGCTTACTTACCCCCATGGCAGCATCTTTAATGATGATAGGGGTGTTACTGGTGTTTCTTGGTTGGTTTGATGACCATCTAGCATTGAGTTTATGTGGCTTGTTATTAGCTGCTTGGCTTATCCTTCCGCTGGTATTTTATTACTTAGGAAAGGCCCCCGGGCAAGCGTTAATGCAGGCGCAAAGGCAATATCGAGTAGAGCTGCTTGATATTATTCAAGGACAAGCAGAGCTGAGTTTATTTGGTGCTAATAAGCGCTATTTGGATAAACTTGAACAAGCACAGCAGAGTTTATTTAGTCAGCAAACTACCATGGCCAATATTACCGGCTTAAGCCAAGCCTTGTTGATAGTTGTCAATGGTAGTGCGGTAGTGTTTATGTTGTATTTAGCTGGCCAAGGTGTAGGTGATGCGACTCCTCCAGGGCCGTTAATGGCGTTAATGGTATTTGCTACTATGGCCAGTCTTGAAATGATGATGCCAATAGCGGGAGCATTTCAGCACTTATCGAGTACCGTTCTTGCTGCGCGGCGGGTGACTGAAATCACCGAGCAAACACCAAGTGTAGTATTTAATCCTCATAGCCACTTGCAAGCCAACCACGGAGCGCTCCAAATAAGTGGCGTTCACTTTGGTTATCAAAGTCATTCTCAAGTATTGCAAGGCCTCGACCTTACGATTAACGCGGGTGAAAAGGTGGCTATATTGGGGCCTACAGGTTGTGGTAAATCAAGTTTATTGGGGCTGATTACCCGTGATTGGGTGGCACAGCAGGGAACGATTATGCTTGATGGTCAGCCGATAAGTGACTATAGCGATGCAAATCTCCGCGCCGCGATGACAGTGGTTAGTCAACGTATTTATTTGTTTTCCGGTACGTTACGTGACAATTTAGCCTTGGCGTTACCTTATCTTCAAGGTGAAGCTAAGAAAACCCATGATCAACGCTTTATCGAGGTGTTACAAAAAGTAGGTCTGCAAACCTTACTGCAAGGCGATAAACCATTAGACAGTTGGATTGGTGAAGGCGGTAGGCAATTATCTGGTGGTGAGCAGCGCAGAATCGGTGTCGCTCGGGCATTATTACGTGATGCGCCTTTATTACTATTGGATGAACCAACAGAAGGACTAGACAAACGTACCGAGCGAGAAATCCTCAACGTATTACTCGATTTCTCCCAACACAAAACCTTGTTAATGATCAGTCATCGTTTGACTGCATTAGAGCAAATGGATTCCGTTTACTTATTTCAACAAGGACAGTTAACACTACGTGCTAATTAATACGTTTAGCTTACGATATAAATATAAGCTACTAGGGTCTGTTGATCTTTGCAGGTTAAATTTTGTTCGAGATAAAAACGTTTTAATCGAGGCGAGCGGATTGCTGCCTAGCAATCTAAGCTAAATTCGCTCAACAAAGAGTAAAACGTTTTTAGCCGAACCCTTCGGACAGCGTTTGTTGGTCATTTTTACTGCGTTATCGACTTTTTATGTAGAATAACTACACCACAAAGTCTCTGCCTTGTACAAATGACCAACAATTCGCTGCAAAAACAACCTTGAAAGATCAACAGGCCCTAATATAAGCTATTAATATATTAGCGATGGCGCAATGGTCGTACGTAAATGAATTGTTAATACAAATGATGGTAACTGTTTTGATGTTTATCGATAAATAATGGTAATAACGTCGCAATGTAACGGCCTTTTGGATACTTAATTACATCAGGCCCGCGCTTAAATCGCAATAAATTGACCCAATTCACATATTTAGTATTCGAAATTGTTGAAAAGTTACATTTCTCTCAAATATTGTGATCGTTATTACTATATTAGTAGTTGCAAACATATAACATTAGTCATCGAATTTTTTTAGATGGTGAATGTGATGGTTGGTGTTTCAAATCCAGTGATAACCATAAAGCGTGGACTTGATATCCCGATTGCGGGGAAGCCTCTGCAGCAAATAGATGGCGCGCCAAAAACGACTCAAGTGGCGCTAATTGGCGAAGAGTATGTAGGTCTAAAACCCACTATGATGGTAGAGGTTGGTGATCGTGTCGCTAAAGGCCAAGTGCTATTTGAAGACAAGAAAACACCTGGTGTGTTATTTACCGCACCAGCAAGTGGAATTGTTGCTGCAATTAATCGCGGTGATCGTCGGGTATTACAGTCGGTAGTGATTGATTGTGATACCAAGCAAGAACCAGAGATACTGTTTGAGCCTGCGGATATTCATGGGCTATCAACTCAAATTGTTAAAGACAGTTTGGTACGCAGTGGTTTATGGACCGCGTTGCGTACGCGTCCTTTTTCACGAGTGCCCCAGTTAGATGCCAGTCCCGCTGGCATATTCGTGACTGCCATTGATACTAATCCACTTGCACCCGATCCACGCATCATTATTGCCACTCAGCCACAAGCTTTTGAGGCTGGACTATTAGCATTAACTTTTTTAACCGACGGAAAGGTGTTTTTATGCCAAGACGACGGTACATCGTTAGTCGCTGATACCGATAGCGAATATGACTTATCGCAAGTGAGCGTTCAGCGCTTTAATGGCGTTCATCCTGCCGGACTCGTTGGCACCCATATTCACTTTTTATTGCCCGTGAGTATTGAACGTCAGGTATGGCATGTGGGTTATCAGGACGTCATAGCTTTTGGCAAACTGTTTTTAAGCGGTGAGCTGTATACAGACCGCTTCGTTTCATTAGCTGGCCCTAATGTGTTAAAGCCACGACTCGTGCGCACTCAATTAGGCGCAAAGCTTAGTGAATGGGTTAGCGATGAAATTAATCAGCAACAATCTCGTATTGTTTCGGGTTCATTATTATCTGGTCATACAGCCACAGGCGTTTATGACTATTTAGGCCGGTTCCATAATCAAATCAGCGTACTGACCGAAAATGATCGCCATGAATTATTGCCTTGGGTTCGCCACGACAGCAGTAAATTCTCGTTAACTGGCATTATGATGTCAGGCTTTAGTCGCACCAAAAAATTATTTGATTTTACCACTCATGCTGGTGGCTCGTCGCGCGCCATGATGGCATTCGGCCAACTTACTCGGGTGATGCCATTGGATATTTTGCCGATTTTATTAGTGCGTGATTTAGTGGTACGTGATACCGATGAAGCGCAACTACTTGGGGCATTAGAGCTGGATGAAGAAGATTTAGCCTTATGTACGTTTGTTTGTCCTGGAAAATATGACTTTGGTAAAGAGTTACGTGCTTGCTTAGATATTATCGAGAGGGAAGGTTAATGAGTCTGCAACATAAAAAACCAAGCACTGAAGACAGTTACTACGCCCATGGTAATTCAATGCGAAGTTATCTTCGGTCTTTGTGGATTGCCAACGGCCGTAGCACTAAAGGCCATGTGCATATTCGCGATGCGATTGATGTAAAACGTACCATGCACATTGTGGGTATGTGCTTATTCCCTGCAATGTTATTTGGTATGTATAACATAGGGCTTCAGGCTCAAATTGCCATTATGGCAGGGGCGACACAGCCTGAAACGTGGCAATTAGCAATATATAACTTACTGTTTGGGCCCCTCACTGAAAGTGCTGGCTTGATGAGTTTATTTGCCTATGGTGCCAGTTTTTATGTGCCATTTTACTTAACCGCATTAGTGGTGAGTTTAGTGTGGGAAGTGGTATTCGCTAAAGTGCGTCGCCAAGAGTTGCATGAAGGCTTCTTTATTACTGCATTACTGTTTTCGTTAATTTTACCAATTTCGACACCTTTATGGATTGTGGCATTAGGCATCAGTTTTGGAGTGGTAGTGGCAAAAGAGATGTTTGGCGGCATGGGGTATAACTTTTTAAACCCTGCACTGGCTGGTTATGCATTTATTTATTTTGCTTATCCAACCGAGGTGGTGTCATTAGGCCAATTTGTTGCTGTAGATGGCTTTTCTGGCGCGACCACGCTAACGCTTACCGTAGCCAAAAAATTAAGCTTCGTCGATACGAGTTGGTTTAGTGTATTTACAGATACAAGCTGGTGGAATGCCTTTCTAGGCTTTACCCCCGGTGCAGTAGGGGAAACCAGTACTTTAGCCATTCTTATTGGTGGCGGTATTTTACTGCTTACCCGTGTTGCAGATTGGCGTGTGGTTGCAGGTGTGATGCTGGGGATGATCATTACCGTGCTGCTATTTAATTACTTCGGTTCAAGCAGAAATCCAATGTCGGCGATGCCGTGGACATGGCACTTAGTCACCGGTGGTTTTGCGCTGGGAATGATGTTTATGGCTACTGATCCGGTTACCGCATCGTACACCCATAAGGCTAAGTTCGCATTCGGATTTATGATTGGGTTTATGACCATTATTATTCGTTTACTGAATGCCAAAATGCCAGAGGGCATTATGCTAGCCATTTTGTTTACTAATCTATGGGCACCGTTGTTCGACTACCTAGTCGCTCAAGCTAATATCAAACGGAGACTAAAACGTCATGGCCTTTAAGAAAGATTCAGTCGCCGGAACAATGGTGTTTATTATTGTTTTGAGCTTGGTTTGTTCGTTTATGATCACCGGTACCGTGGAGATTTTAAAAGAACGTAAGCTGGCTAAAAAGCGCGAAGAAGTACAACAGTTTGTATTGAAGGCTGCGGACATCGACATCAGTCAAGGTGACTTTAGCGAGTTATTTGCCCAACGAGTGAAACCTAAGATGGTTAACTTAGCGACAGGCAAGGTGACCGAAAAAGCCAATTTACTTGATTTTGATGAGCGCATGGCATCGATTAACCCTGAAACCTCTACTAAACCGAAAAAGGACATCGCCAAAATTAAAACCATGGCGACCGACATTCGCATATTTGAGGTGTATGACACTAATGGTCAACTTGCCAGCATTGTGATGCCTATATATGGCAAAGGCTTGTGGTCGATTATTTATGGTTATATGGCAATCAAACCTGACTTAAATACAATCGAAAATATTGTGTTTTATGAACATGGTGAAACGCCAGGTATTGCAGACTTTATTACTGATCCACAATGGTTAGCGAAGTGGCAAGGTAAAAAATTATTTGATGACCAAGGTAAAATCGCCATTAAAGTGATTAAAGGCGGCGCCAAAGACGGCGACATTCACGGTGTTGATGGTGTGAGTGGCGCGACTCGTTCGGGTGTTGGTATTCAGCGCTTAGTCGAGTTTTGGTTTGGCGTGGAAGGATACCAAACCTATCTACACACGTTAGCTGCGGAGGGTAAGTAAATGAGTCGTGCTATTTCAACTCGTGAGATCCTAACATCGCCAATTATGGCTAATAACCCTGTGGCAATACAGGTATTAGGTGTGTGTTCGGCATTAGCGGTCAGTAACTCCATGCAAACCGCATTGGTGATGACACTTGCGGTGACATTTGTATTGGTTTTCTCTAATTTAATCATTTCAAGTATTCGTAACTTTATCCCTAATAGTGTACGGATTATTGCGCAGATGACGGTGATCGCCTCGTTGGTGATTATTGTCGATATGGTGTTGCAAGATGTGGCGTATGAACTGTCGAAACAGTTATCTGTATTTGTCAGTTTGATCATCACTAACTGCATCATTATGGGCCGAGCAGAAGCTTTTGCGATGAAGAATCCTCCGCACTTGGCCGTGGTTGATGCCTTAGGCAACGCTATGGGGTATGGCTTAATTCTAATGGGTGTAGCGTTTATTCGTGAACTACTGGGTCGTGGCAGTTTGTTTGGCCATGACATATTGACCACCGTTGAAAATGGCGGCTGGTATTTGGCGAATGAGATGTTCACTTTGCCACCCAGTGCGTTCTTTTTAATTGGTGTGATGATTTGGGTTATTAAAATCATTCAACGCAAGCGCGGATAAGGAAACAGCATGGAACATTATATTAATTTATTTATCCAAGCGGCGTTTATCGACAATATGGCGCTGTCATTTTTCTTAGGTATGTGCACTTTTTTGGCCGTGTCGAAAAAGGTCTCTACAGCATTTGGTTTAGGTGTTGCCGTGATTGTTGTGATGGTGCTGGCAGTGCCATTAAATCAAGTTATCTACGTCAATATTTTAGCCCCAGGCGCATTGGCTTGGGCGGGTTTTGCTGAACTTAATTTAAGTTACTTACAGCTGATTACTTTTATTGGGGTGATTGCTGCGTTAGTGCAAATCTTGGAGATGTTTTTAGATCGTTATATTCCGGCCTTATACCAGTCATTAGGGATCTTTTTACCATTATTAACGGTAAACTGCGCTATTTTTGCTGGGGTTATTTTTATGGCCAACCGTGACTATAACTTTACTGAGTCAGTGGTATTTGCGTCGGGCTCTGCTGTGGGTTGGGCGATGGCCATAGTGTTACTTGCAGGACTTCGTGAACGAATGAAGTTTCATGCTATTCCAGACGGATTGCAGGGCATTGGGATCACATTTATTACCACCGGCTTAATGGCTCTGGGCTTTATGTCATTTGCGGGCATTACGTTATAACGCATTAAAGAAAAGGGTTATTTAATGGAAATGGCAATAGGTATTGGCATGTTTACCATAGTGGTAAGTTTGCTAGTGATGGTGATTTTAGTCGCCAAACGAAAGTTAGTGAACACAGATGATGTCACAATTAGCATTAATGATGATGCCAGTAAAACAGTGCAAACCCCTGCCGGTGATAAGTTATTAGGTGCTTTGTCTGGGCAACATATTTTTATTCCGTCTGCGTGTGGCGGCGGTGGCACTTGTGGTCAATGTCGAGTGAAAGTGAAGGCTGGCGGTGGTGATATTTTGCCGACTGAACTGGATCATATTACGAAAAAAGAAGCTAAAGAAGGTTGTCGTTTGGCATGCCAAGTTACCGTGCGAAACAACATGGAACTTGAGATTGACGAAGAAATCTTTGGGGTTAAAAAATGGCAATGTGAAGTCATTTCAAACAATAACCAGGCGACCTTTATTAAGGAGTTACTGTTAAAGCTCCCTGATGGCGAAGACGTATTGTTTAAAGCCGGTGGTTATATTCAAATTGAAGCACCAGCTCATGAAGTGCGTTATGCCGATTTTGATATTCCTGAAGAGTATCGTGGTGACTGGGTTCGATATGGCTTATTTGATTTAGTGTCTACCGTTGATGAAGACGTATTACGAGCTTATTCAATGGCAAACTACCCTGATGAAAAGGGTACTATTATGCTAAACGTGCGTATTGCGACGCCGCCTAAAGCAGGTTTACCACCAGGAAAAATGTCGTCATATATTTTTAATTTAAAAGCGGGTGATCAGGTAACTATTTCAGGGCCATTTGGTGAGTTTTTTGTCAAAGAAACCGATGCTGAAATGGTGTTTGTTGGTGGTGGTGCAGGTATGGCACCGATGCGATCGCATATATTTAACCAGCTAAAAAGTGTCAAAACCAAACGTAAAATGAGCTTTTGGTATGGTGCTCGTTCAACTCGGGAAGTCTTTTATCAACAAGACTTTGATCAACTAGCCGCTGACAATGACAACTTTGTTTGGCATGTCGCTTTGTCTGATCCTTTACCTGAAGATAACTGGACAGGTTATACTGGTTTTATTCATAACGTGTTGTATGAAAACTACTTAAAACAGCATAAAGCACCAGAAGATTGTGAGTTTTATATGTGTGGACCTCCAATTATGAATGCGTCAGTTATCGCGATGTTGGAAGGGTTAGGGGTGGAGTCTGAAAACATCTTATTAGATGACTTTGGTGACTAATCCTTTGCACATTCGTCCTTTGCAGAACTATAGGTTGCTAAAGAAGATAAATTAAGTGGACAAAAAAATCCCCATACCGTCATTGACTATTTGGGGATTTTTTTAGCCGATAAGTTCAACTATATATTAACGATCAGAACATGCTAAATAACGCATCACTTCGGCTTTGTTAAAGCTAAGCACTTCACCGTTTTGTTCCGTGAACAGCAAATTTTCGCGAGCATAACGCTTAATCGTCGTAGGGCTTTTGTCGAGTATTTCACAGACTTCATTAAAAGTTAAATCGTTATTATCACTCATTCCTATTCTCCTTGCGTTATGGTTACTTTGACTCGTCTTATGTCGTTAGTATTGAACAACTGTGGTGTATTAACTTGTCATAAAGCTGCGCTATTGTCGAGAGTAGTATTATTAATAATGACAGCTGTGCATCATGCCATTGGTGATTATTTGGCAGGTAGGAGCTACTTGAGGTTTCAAGGCAACTTGATACATAGATTCTGCAACTATTTGTGCATCAATTGGCTGGTATTGACGCAGTGGCCCGATAAATAAAAATGCTAATCCACCCAAAATAGTTTGACCAATATCTTCCATAAAACGGCTATGATCCCTTGGTCCTAATAATAAGCTCGGCTGAAAAACATTAAGTACTGGCAGTGGTAGTGCCTTAAGTCCTTGTTCAACTTCACCTTTAATCCGATTATAAAATACCTTTGATTTAGCATCTGCACCCAATGCCGTAACTACCATAAATTTAAGCGCCGGATTTGCTTGTGTTTGACACAGTTTTGCAAAGGCTAGCACCGCTAATTTATCGACTTGAATAAAGGCTTCTTCACTGCCAGCTTGTTTGATGGTGGTGCCTAAACAGCAAAATGCATGATCAACTTTGTCTGCCAATATGACTTCATGTAACTCATTAAGTTGGCAGGGAATAAATTGCACTTTTTCAGCACCGAATTGATGTTCAACCAATTTAGGTATTGAGCGGCCAACAACCAATACCTTACTATATTGCTCACTTTCAATGATGCGAGTCAGTAAGGCGTTGCCCACTAATCCTGTTGCACCCATTATTATTGCAATCATATAATCCTTAGAAAGCTAAACTGACTCGCATAGACTCTAATCTGTCGCTCTAATGGTTTCAATAAGAATATTTTAATAGCATTTTTTAGTGTGTTTGTTAGCGTTAGGGTTATGACAATAAATGAGTGCCGAATAAACATAACCATCATAAGAACAGTCATTATAAGCACAATCAAAAGAACAACAATAAGGATGAACGATGACCCAAGCGCATTTACCACTAACAGATTTTATTGAGTACTCAACTGATGAAATGCTTAAACGAGCACAAGATCATTACCAGGAGATTAAGCGGCGTCATTCTATAAGAGCATTTTCTGATCGCGCAGTGCCGCAAGCCATTATTGAACAATGTATTTTAGCTGCGGGCACGGCACCTAATGGCGCTAATCACCAGCCGTGGCATTTTGTGGCAATTAATAGCCCACAGATAAAAGCGCAAATTCGTCAGCAAGCAGAAGCGTTAGAACAAGCATTTTATGCTGGTCGTGCAGGTGAAGAATGGCTAGATGCATTAAAACCGTTAGGCACCAATGCCGATAAACCCTACTTAGAACATGCACCTTGGCTGATTGCGGTGTTCAGTAAAAAGCGCACCGAAGCCGCAGGAGAGCAGAAAAGTAATTATTATGTACACGAGTCTGTGGGAATTGCGACTGGATTTTTAATCCAAGCATTGCATCATGCTGGTCTTGGTACATTAACTCACACACCAAAACCGATGAGCTTTTTAAGTAAAGTGTGTGGCCGTGACAATGATAATGAACGTCCCTATATGCTTATTATTGCTGGGTATCCGGCTGATGATGCGACTATTCCACAACATGCGATCGACAAAAAAACATTGAATGAAATTTGTGATTTTATGTGATGTTTATAACAGAGACTGTTTAATGAATTAGTGGTTCAGCTAGTCAGTATTGTCACTCGATTACATTATCGATTCTAACAGTGATTGAGCGTCGGTATACCCAAAGTATTAGCAGATTAACATTAACCAAAAAGCGCCTAATGGCGCTTTCTTTTATTAACCACATTCGAGTTGTCGATTAAATAAAATCAGTCATATAAGGATGGTGTGTCTTCAGTGGGGCGGGTTTTAAAGCGACGATGTAGCCACATATATTGCTCTTTGTTGCGGTTAATCAGTTGTTCAACAATCTGGTTACCACGAATGGCGTCGTCTGTTTCATTATCGCCAGGGAAGTTCTCTATGGGCGGCATTATTTCAAGGGTGTAGCCTTTATCATCGCTATTACGTTCAACAAAAAAAGGCACCACATTGGCTTTACCTAGTCTCGCTAGTGCAGTAGCACCAGTAATGGTTGCAGCATCGGGTACGCCAAAAAATGGGATAAATACTGCGCTTGAACGACCAAAATCTTGATCGGCGGTATACCAAATAACGTCTGGGCTGCGCAAACTGCGGATCATTTGGCGCACGTCGCGCTTAGGTACTAAGCCTTTGTTTGAACGTAAGCGACCTTTGACTTGTAAGTATTCCATCACCGGATTGTTGTGGGGACGATATACTCCAATTCCCGGGGCAAACTGGCCAAAAATTCGCGCGCCCATTTCAAGTGGTAAACAATGTACGGCAAATAAAATCACCCCTTTTCCATTGTCTAGGCTTTGACTAACATGCTCAGTGCCTTTAATGGTCATGTGTTGCTGCACGCGCTCGTTAGACCACCACCATGCATTAATGGTGTCAAATAATGCTTTACCGGTTTCTTCAAAAGTACGCTCAAGCAGTTGCTGTTTGTCTGTATCACTCATATTTGGAAAGCATAACTCGATATTACGTTTTGCTGTATGAGTTCGGCCACCAGCTACTTTCATCACTAATCGACCAATACTGCTACCAATTTTCATTTGCCAAGATAAGGGTAATAGCAGGGTTAAACGCATTAAACCGACGCCTAACCACATAGGCCAATGTTTAGGATGATATAAATCAGAAGAAAATTCGGCTTTCTCGACCACAGATAACTCGTCTAGTTCGTAAAAATTATTTGTTATTCTAACTCATATTTTGCTGAAAATTAGGTACAATCACGGTTAATTTTTTATTAGACAGCGAATACACTATGAAGGTTTCTCTTCCAGCTTTTGAAAATGCGCGCGTTTTAGTGATTGGCGATGTAATGTTAGATCGCTATTGGGTTGGCCCTACGGGACGCATTTCACCTGAAGCCCCAGTCCCTGTTGTTAAAATTAACCAAATTGAAGATAGACCCGGCGGCGCTGCTAACGTGGCATTAAACATTGCTACGTTAGGTGGTCAAGTCCAGTTAGCGGGTATTGTTGGCCAAGATGAAACTGCGCAAGCACTTACCCAAGGGGTTAAAGTGTTTGGTGTTGAACCGCAATGGCTCACCGTAGCAGACAAGCCAACGATTACTAAATTACGGGTATTGTCACGTAATCAACAATTGATCCGCTTAGATTTTGAAGAGCCTTTTGATAAGGCAACTAGCCAAGCGTTATTTGCTCAAAGTGAAGCGATTTTAGATAATGTCGATGTATTGGTATTGTCTGATTATGCCAAGGGCGCCATTGATGAGCCAAAGGATTTTATTGCTAAAGCTCGAGCCAAAGGAGTAAAGGTTTTAGTTGATCCTAAAGGTCATGATTTTGCCCGTTATCATGGTGCGTCATTAATCACCCCAAATATGAGTGAGTTTGAAGCGGTTGTCGGTACCGTTACTAGCGAAGCTGATTTAATTGAAAAAGCCCAAAAGCTGATTAAGTTGCATAACTTTGATGCCATCTTAGTGACTCGCTCAGAAAAAGGCATGACGTTAGTGTCGCAAGACCAACTTGAATTGCATATTCCAACAGTTGCCCGTGAGGTTCACGATGTGACTGGCGCCGGCGATACCGTGATTTCTGCCTTAGCGACCTCGATTGCTGCCGGTGCTACATTGGCGCAAGCCTGTGCGATTGCCAATACTGCTGCGGGTGTGGTTGTGGGCAAGTTAGGCACATCAACAGTAAGCCGCATTGAACTAATACAAGCATTAGCCTTGAATCATGGCGAGTCTGGTTTTGGGGTGATGACAGAGGATCAATTGGCTTATGCGATGGAGCAAGCACGTTTACGAGGTGAACGTATTGTGATGACTAATGGTTGTTTTGATATTTTACATGCTGGCCATGTGAGCTATTTGCAACAAGCCAAAGCGTTAGGGCATCGTCTTATTGTTGCGGTAAATAATGATGACTCAGTTACCCGTTTAAAAGGTCCTGGACGTCCTGTTAATCCAGTAGATCGCCGTATGGCAGTTTTAGCTGGACTCGCATCAGTAGATTGGGTTGTTCCTTTCGCTGAAGACACGCCACAACGTATCATTGCACGTTTATTGCCTGACTCTTTAGTGAAAGGCGGCGATTACAAAGTGGAAGATATTGCTGGTGGTGCTGAAGTGATTGCTGCTGGTGGCAAGGTTGAAGTACTTGGATTTGAGGACGGTGTATCTACTACCGCGATTATTCAAAATATTATGTCACAAAAATAGTTGATGCTTAGATACTGGCAAAGGCCATTACTCAAGTTATTAAGCTGTAGCGTTGCTTGCGTACCGTTATTTGTTTGTTACTTTGTTAATGCTGGTCAGTTTATTTCGACGCAAACTAAGACCATCAATCAAGCTCAAAAAACAGCTGTTATGGTTGAAGATGATTTGGCGAATGATGCTATTCGCCAAGCTTATTTTACCCCTATAACAACGAAACAAGCGCTGATATGTTCTTTCTCTGCACTGGAAAAGTGTGTTGCGTTACTCCCTTTGTCATTACAACACCAAACGCCTTTTTCTGTTGCCAATATTCGCCGCGCTATTGGGAGTAAAAGTGCGATGGTGCTCGTTGCTGAAAGTGACAGCATTGCGGGCGTTATTATCATTAATCCAGCTAAAGACATGCTTGAGCAAAGTGGTGCTATTGGCTTAACAACTTATCAGTTGCCGTTAACCAATCAAACAAAACTAACTTTGTGGCATGAAATAGGACATTTATACAATATTTCATTACAAGGCAGCGTTTTACCTTACTCTCTAACAGAATATCAGCATGAATGGCTAGCAGACTTGTATTTGTTATGGTGTGTTGCACAGCAATACCAACAACTCGATTTAGTATGGCAACAGTTCCATCGGCGTAATCTTGCACTGATTAATGACAGCGGTAATTTGTCACATTGGAGTGCGCCTCAGCTTCAAATTGTGCTGAGTCATTACGATGTCCAACAATTACAGCATTTTTCTCGATATGAAGATTTTTTAACGGCTGTTTATCCGTTAATGCCTGCGTGGTCACCGCGTGATATGAGGGAGTTTTCGAGTTTAGTCCAGCGCACTTTTAGCTCTGTTCAATCTTTGCCTGAGTATATGTTTTGGCGTCAACCTGAGTTAATTCAAGTACTGAGACCGACGTTAAAACAGTTGATGGGTAAAACTAAATCACAGCAATGGCTTAAAAAGCAATTCTCAACAGCAAAGTGATATGTAAATGTTTATTAATTATTATTTTTAGCATATACAAATTCTTGGTTGTAGTTATTGATAACCTTTGATTTTAAAGGGTTAATAAATCGTTATCGCGATAATGTTCTGTTTACCTAGATATTGTACGGTTAAATATGTTGTAAATGTGCCAATTCTTAGCAGAATTTTCTAGTGGGGTCTGGTAAGCTCTTGCACTAAAAAAAAATTAGAGAGACTATTTATGGCCAAACGTTCTCGAGTTGAAACTGAGTTAACTGTTAACCAAATTTTAGATGAAGCCTTTAAGCAAATACTCACAATTGGTTTTGATACGATGTCGTATACGACATTATCTACAGCCATTGGAGTTAGTCGAACAGGTATTAGTCATCATTTTCCACGTAAAACAGAATTTTTAGTGCGTTTAGATCAACGGATCGGAGAGTTTTTTGTTGAAGCACTCGATTTTAGTTCTGTTGCATCACTAGAATTATCGTGGAGAAAAGCATTACAACATAAAGAGCATAAAGCGGTTTTAAAATTGTTTTTTAGTCTTTGTGGCACAAATGACAATAGTGTCGCTTATTTTAGTGCAGTAAATACTGCTAAAGAAATGGCGACAACTGAGTTGGGTGAAAACGGTGAGAAATTTATTAATCAGCTAATTGGTTATAGCGCGGTTTTGTTGTTTGAAAGTTCACTTTAATCCAAAGTTGTATGAATTTCATTCGATGTAGGGTTTGTTAAAATCAGGGCCTGTTTATCCAATAATGTTAACCACGAAAGATAAATAGGCCTTAGGTAGATTATACATATCGCTTATTCTTAATGGAATAAGCGATATTTGAAGTAACTGAGGTGGGTTATAACATCACTTTTCTAGATTCGTAATTTTGACACATTTGCTGTGCTTTATCTTCATCATATTCTCGTAGTCCACTGAGAACTAAAGTTTTCTTTCCTGTCCCTATAGCTCGTTCGTTATGACGTAATTCGAAGCTTAAGGTGACATCACCGCGTTTGCCATTAATCAACAGCTGCTGGTCGATTAAATGCAGGCTGATGTCCTCAAAGTCATAGCTATCAAGATGAAAAGACATACTTTCGTAAATAACTAATGGACGATCAGGGTTAATCATTACCTTGTATTGCTTCATCATAGGCACGAGTACATGGATAAAGTTTAAGCCAGAAAAAGCCACATAACTATTAATAAATGCCGCTGTTTGTACATCGCATTTGCACACTTCACCTTGTCGTTCAATGTGCAGGTATTCCTTACCTTTGGTGTCACAAATACTGAATTTATCGCCGACACTTTTATCTACGTGAAGCTCAACATTATCACCTACCATACCAGCAAACTTAAATTGCATATTTTGGCTAAGGCCGTACTCGGTTAGTACAAGCGCAAATAATAAATCGCCTGGAACACAAAAACGTTTAGCGCCCACATCATGGATAGGGTTGAAATCGCCTGCAACTTTCTTTGCAAAGTCACTAGCTTGCTGGGCAGAGATGAACACGCTTTGATCTTGCTTGGTAAAATAAGGTGATAAAAACATAAAAAGTAATTCTTATTGGTCAGTTATTTGCTGTCGCACTATGAAATTTGTTACTGCATATTGCAGTTACAAGCAGAGTGCTAGGGAAGCAAAGTCATTAATAAAATGAGTCATTGAACGAGAGTTTACTGTAAAACGTCGATTACACTCACCCGATGACTATGTTGATCGCTACATTTGACTCGAGATCGTATTTGTTTGGGATATTTTCTGAGAGAGACAATGATGTATTTCCATATATATCAATTCCTTATTGTTTTTTTAGCTAGACTTTTTATTGTTTACTTATATTTTAAGTCTGTAGCATATCCTAGTCGCAGAAGATTGGCTTATTTAATTAGAGTTTTAGCGGCCAAATTTTCCAGCTTTCAAGTTGGTGCTGTTTAGTGAATTGTCATGCCGTTTGATTATGTCGCTCAATGAATCGTTTTTACCAAAATAAAAAGTTATTTTTACCATGTTTTTTGACGCTGTACATGGCTTTGTCTGCTTGTTCGCATACATTAGTAAAATCATCGAGTTCATCAAACAAACTTATCCCAATGCTTAGGCCAATGTTAATGGTTTCGCCTTCAAGTTTTATGGGGTGTCGATATAACGCAAGTAAACTTTCAGCTATTTGAGTTAGTACATTGGTGTTGTCACATTGAGTTAAAATAACAAATTCATCTCCGCCAAAACGCGCGATATGAAAACCATACTGTTTTGCCGCGGTGTCTGCAGGGGAAAGTAGTTGTTGGCATATGCGATTGAGGTCTTGGGCAATAAGAACAAGCAGGCTATCACCATAGCGATGCCCTAAATGATCATTAATAATTTTAAAGCCATCAAGGTCGATAAAAAATAATGCGCCTGAATGATGAGCTGATTGCGTTTGTTTTTCGCGTTTGAAAGCCGTAACCAGTGCGGTGCGATTGAGTAAATTGGTTAATGGATCGCGGTGGGCTAGTTTGGCTAAATCTTCTTCGTAGCGTTTCTCTTTGGTGACATCAATATGAGTGCCCATAATTCGAAGTGGTTCACCGTTAGCGCCATATTCAATAATGCGACCGCGGTCAGATACCCAAGCTACACTGCCATCTTTGTGGATCATTCGGTGTATGGCTTGATAGGTTTCAGCTTTACCTGCTACATGACTTTCAAAGGCTTCAATAACCCAGTCTTTATCTTCTGGGTGGAGATTGTTTTTCCAGCTGTTGATATGCGCAGGTAATTCTTCGCGAGTAAAGCCGAGAAGTTGTCCCCATTGCTGATTAAATATCGTCAAGTTTCCGCTAGGAATATGCTGCTCCCATAGACATAAGCCCGTACCATCAAGCGTAGCATTGAGTAGCTCGTTTACCCGATTATTGATTAAGGTAAGGCGGCTATTTTCATGCTCTAATTGCTTAATTCTTTGCTTATATCGTTCGAGCTCAAGTTCAAGCTGAAATTGCGTACTGTTATCCTGCTGTGCCATGGATAATCAATAATCCTGTAAAGTCCAATGGATCCAGTTTAGCTAATTATGAACAAAAAAAATACCAGCAATAATTGCTGGTATTTTTTGTTCATAAAGCTGATTTATAAAGCTTTAAGAATCGCTTCAACACTATCTTTGGCGTCGCCAAATAGCATTTGGGTATTGTCTTTAAAAAACAATGGATTTTGTACACCGGCATAACCCGTGTTCATTGAACGTTTAAAGCCAATCACATTTCGGGCTTTCCACACTTCTAATACTGGCATACCAGCAATAGGACTGCTTGGATCTTCCATCGCAGCAGGGTTAACCGTATCGTTAGCGCCAATGACTAATACCGTGTCGGTATCAGCAAAGTCGTCATTGATTTCGTCCATTTCTAGCACGATATCATATGGCACTTTAGCTTCAGCCAAAAGTACATTCATGTGGCCAGGTAAACGTCCTGCTACAGGGTGAATACCAAAGCGAACTTTAATGCCCATTTCACGTAGCTTTCTGGTGATTTCTGCAACCGGATATTGTGCTTGAGCCACAGCCATACCATAACCTGGGGTGATGATGACTGAGTCTGATGCTTTTAGCATATCAGCGACATCTTCAGCGGTTGTTTCACGATATTCGCCAACGGTTTCATCGCCTGAAGCAGCAACGCTATCGTTACCAAACCCACCGGCAATAACAGAAATAAACGAGCGGTTCATTGCTTTACACATAATGTAAGACAGAATCGCACCTGACGAACCAACTAATGCACCCACAACAATCAGTAAGTCATTAGATAACATGAAACCAGCGGCTGCCGCTGCCCAACCCGAATATGAGTTCAGCATTGAAACAACAACAGGCATGTCTGCGCCGCCAATGGAAGCCACTAAATGCCAGCCGAATGCGAACGCGATTAATGTCATCAGAATAATTGGAGTGACAGCACCGCCAGCTTGCACGAACATCACCATAAGAATAAATGACACCACTACCGCCAGTAAATTTAATTTGTGGCGATGAGGTAACATTAATGCTTTAGATGAAATAAGCCCACGTAGCTTAGCAAACGCAACAATAGAGCCTGTGAAGGTGACTGCACCGATAAAGATGCCTAAAAACACTTCCACTAAGTGAATGTTAAGCATGGCTCCGGTTAAGTGCTCTGCTTGTTGGGCTGCATTTGCTTCAACAAAAGCGGCTTTAGCGGTTGCAAGTGTGGTGTTGAGATCTTGTCCCAATACCACAACGATTTCAGATACTTCATGTGGCTGAATATCAATAAAGCTATTAAAGCCCACTAATACAGCTGCTAGACCCACAAAGCTGTGCAAAATAGCGACTAGCTCAGGCATTTCAGTCATTTCGACTTTCAATGCTAAGCGAATACCTATTGATCCACCAATGATCATGGCGAGAATAATCCATTCTACGCCGCTTGTGGCAGGATTGAGTATGGTGGCTGTAAGCGCAATAGCCATACCAATAATGCCAAATAAATTACCATTTTTAGCGGATTCTTGTTTTGATAACCCAGCTAAGCTGAGGATAAAAAACACCGCGGCAATGATATAAGATGCTGTAACCAGTCCTTGAGACACGATATTACCCCTTAATCTTTACGGAACATCTTCAGCATGCGCTGAGTGACGGTAAACCCGCCAAAGATGTTGATACTGGCGATAAGCACCGCGACAAACGCAAGCGCCGTGACGAGTGCAGAACCTTGACCTATTTGCAATAACGCACCCACAACAATAATGCCTGAAATCGCATTGGTGACCGACATTAGTGGTGTATGCAAAGAGTGCGACACATTCCACACCACGTAATAACCCACCACACAAGATAGGATGAATACGGTAAAGTGCGACAAAAACTCAGCTGGTGCGACTGAAGCGACAGCGGCAAAACCAGCAAGGCCTAATGCACCTAAAATGTATTTAAGTTTTGACGGCGCCTTGTCAACTTCGGCGGCTTTAGGCTCGATACTCGCTGCTGGTTTTTGCGGTGCAGCAGATACTGAGATTGCTGGTGGTGGGAAAGTAATTTCGCCACCACGAGTCACTGTCATGTTACGCATGACAACATCATCAAAATCGAGCTCTGCATTACCGTCTTTGGCTTTACACATTAACTTCATCAAGTTGACTAAGTTGGTGCCATAAAGCTGTGACGATTGCGCAGGTAAGCGGCCTGGTAAGTCTGTATAACCCAATACCTTCACGCCATTTTCGGTAATAAAGCGTTCACCAGTGACAGTATATTCACAGTTACCGCCAGTAGCGGCTGCTAAATCGACAATCACAGACCCAGGTTTCATGGTGTCTACCATGTCTTTGGTGATCAGTTTTGGCGCAGGGCGACCAGGAATTAGCGCGGTGGTAATAATAATGTCGACGTCTTTGGCTTGCTCGGCGAATAGTGCCATTTCAGCAGCAATAAACTCTTCTGACATGGTTTTAGCGTAGCCGTCAGACGAGCCGCCTTCATTATTTTCAAATTCAAGCTTTAAGAAGCTACCGCCCATTGACTCAATTTGCTCAGCCACTTCAAGGCGAGTATCAAATGCGCGCACTATGGCGCCTAGCGAGCCCGCTGTACCAATAGCAGCAAGACCGGCTACACCAGCACCAATAACCAGTACTTTGGCTGGTGGCACTTTACCTGCTGCGGTAATTTGCCCGGTAAAGAAACGACCAAATTCGTGTGCAGCTTCAATCACTGCACGATAACCACCAATGTTGGCCATCGATGATAGGGCATCGAGTGACTGTGCACGTGAAATACGTGGCACCATGTCCATTGCCATTACGGTAATATTGTGACTTGCCAATTTTTCAACAAGGTCAGGGTTTTGTGCTGGCCAAATAAAACTCACTAGCTTAGTGCCTGGTTTCATTTTGGCGATTTCGTCATCGGACGGTGCATTCACTTTAAAAATAAAGTCAGCTTGGTACACGCTGTCAACAACATCCGCCCCAGCGGCTTCAAACGCAGCATTATCAAAGCTAGACTTAACACCCGCCTGTGCTTCAATTGCCACACTAAAGCCGAGTTTTATTAGCTGTACCACAGTGGCTGGAGTCGCCGCGACTCGAGTTTCACCCTCGATACTTTCTCTCGGTATTCCAATCTGCATGACTGTTTCCTGATGGTTAATAAAAAGACTGTCTATTGTTGTTCCCCATCAATAGACCATTCCGTTAGAGTATTACTGTCTCACATGGGCACTTTTACGATAGCAAAATTGCAACATGTGGCCATTGAAGTTGGATAAACTATTTAATCAATGGCATCACGCTGACATAGTTATATTATATTTGCACGTCGTTTTACTCAGAGAACAATCAACTTGAGAATTATTCTTCAGTTAACTGGACCTCCTAGCTTGCGACATCAAGCATGTTCGGTACAAGTGCCTTTAGGCTAATTAGTTAGTTTTAAATCAAGGTAATTTAAAAACTTTTAACTGTGCCACACTTTTGTAGCTTAAAAAATTCTCTTTGCATATTCCTAAATGGAATAAAAAATCATCTTTTATTCTTTTTTGGTTTTTATTGGTAGGAGTAAGCTAGTCAACATTACACTGTTATAAGGCCGTCTTATGTTGTTAAAAGAACTTTCAGCTTTAGCTTCGCCACTGTCACAAGCACAAGTCGACAAGCTAAAACAATTTACCTCAGAATTAACTTCTGTTCAGCTTGCCTGGGTCAGTGGCTACTTGGCAGCAAGTGCGAGCCAAGACCAAACCGCAGGTATAGCTGCAGCAGAAACATCTGCCGCGCAAACAGTGACCATTTTATACGGCAGCCAAACGGGTAATGGCCGTGGCGTAGCAAAAGCGTTAGCTGCAAAAGCTCAGTCGCAAGGTTATGCCGTTAATATTATCTCTATGGGTGAATATAATGTACGCCAACTTAAGCAAGAAACCATCTTGTTTTTAGTGGTTAGTACCCATGGTGAAGGTGAAGCACCTGATGATGCGATGGAACTGCATAAGTTTTTAGCCTCAAAACGTGCACCTAAACTTGATAACTTACATTACGCTGTATTAGCGCTAGGCGACTCCAGCTATGAGTTCTTCTGCCAAACAGGCAAGGACTTTGATGCGCGTTTGAGTGCCTTAGGGGCAAAGTCATTATTACCATTAGTTGAATGTGATGTTGATTATGAAGATATTTCATCTCAATGGCAGGACAGCGTTGTTGAAGCCGTTAAACCTTATATTCAAGCATCCAGTGCCAATGTCGTATCAATTAGTACAACATCGATAGCAGGCGAAAGTGAGTACACTAAGCAAAATCCTTACACTGCAGAAGTGCTTGTGAGCCAAAAAATTACCGGCCGTAATTCAGACCGAGACGTACGCCATGTCGAAATTGATTTAGGCGAGTCAGGGCTAACTTATCAAGTTGGTGATGCTTTGGGCGTGTGGTTTAGTAATAATCCAGCATTAGTCGACGAAGTGATCGCCGCACTTGGTTTAGCTGCAGATGACAATGTCACTGTGTCGAAAGAGTCACTTTCATTAAAAACAGTGTTAACCGACAAGAAAGAATTAACTCAGTTATACCCAGGTCTTGTTAAATCTTGGGCTGAGTTGAGCCGTAATTCAGAACTTGCAGCAATTTGTGAAGACAAAGAGCAAACCAGACAGTTTATTCTTAAGCACCAGTTAGCCGATTTAGTTGCAATATACCCAGCCAAGGTTAGTGCCGAACAATTGGTTGATATGTTACGTCCATTGACTCCACGCTTATATTCAATTGCCTCTAGCCAAGCAGAAGTTGAAGCTGAAGTGCACTTAACTGTCGCGCTAGTTGAAGATGAACGCCAAGGCCACGCTCGCTTTGGCGGCGCATCGCACTTTTTAGCCTCTGCAGAAGAAGGCCAGCAAGTTAATGTGTACGTTGAACCTAATAACCATTTCCGTTTACCAGAAAACCCAGAAACACCTGTAATTATGGTGGGTCCTGGTACTGGCGTTGCGCCATTCCGTGCCTTTATGCAGCAGCGCGCCGCAGACGGTGTGTCGGGTAATAGCTGGTTATTCTTTGGTAACCCACACTTTGAACAAGACTTTTTATACCAAGTTGAGTGGCAGCAGTATCTTAAAAATGGCGATTTATCGCGTTTAGATGTGGCATTCTCGCGCGATCAAGCTCATAAAGTGTATGTGCAGCACCGCATAGCCGAGCAAGCTCAAGCATTATGGCAGTGGCTGCAAGACGGCGCCCATGTGTATATTTGTGGTGATGCAGAGCGCATGGCCAAAGACGTACATCAAGCATTAGTGAATATTGCGGTTGAACAAGGTGGCTTAAGCGCTGATGACGCCGAAGCGTACTTTGAAACACTGCGTAGCGAAAAACGTTACCAAAAAGACGTGTATTAAACTCGGTCTAGGTCAGTTTTCAATACCCAATCGCACTAATGAATTGAACAGAATTAAGAGAGGCCAAGGCCATGAGTGAGCAAAAGTTAGCAGTAAACGAATACTTAAAAATCGACAGTGATTATTTACGCGGCGATATCCAAGAGGGTTTAGATACCCAAGTGACAGGATCGTTTAGCGATGGCGATCAGCAGTTGATCAAATTCCACGGTTTTTATCAGCAAGACGATCGTGATTTACGTAACGAGCGTAAAGAGCAAAAGTTAGAACCCTTACACAGCTTCATGTTACGAGCCCGTGTACCTGGTGGTATTTGTACCCCAGAGCAGTGGTTAGAAGTAGATAAAATTTCATCAACGCTAACCACCTCAAACAGCATTCGTTTAACTACGCGTCAAACGTTTCAGTACCACGGCATTCCTAAGCGTAATTTAAAAACTTTGATCCAAGATCTTGATCGCGCCGCATTAGATTCTATTGCTGCTTGTGGTGATGTAAACCGTAACGTGATGTGTAACCCAAACCCAGTTGAATCTAAGTTACATGCGCAAGCGTATGCCGTTGCTAAGCATTTATCTGATCATCTGTTACCACACACTCGTGCTTATGCAGAGATTTGGTTAGATGAAGAAAAGTTATTAGGCACCGAAACGGTTGAGCCTGTTTACGGTAAAACCTATTTGCCACGTAAATTTAAAATGGCTGTCGCAGTTCCGCCACATAACGATGTCGACGTATATACCAACGACCTTGGTTTTATTGCGGTAGCAGAAGCCGGAGAGTTAATTGGCTTTAACTTGGTTGCTGGTGGCGGTATGGGTTCTACCCACGGTGAAGTTGAAACGTTCCCCCGTTTAGCCGATGACTTGGGCTTTATTAAAACAGCAGATGTCACTAAGTTTGCCGAAGCGGTGATGACAGTTCAACGAGACTGGGGTAATCGTGTTGTGCGTAAACGTGCCCGTTTAAAGTACACCATTGTTGATCATGGTCTTGAGGCATTTAAAGCCGAAGTCGAAAAACGTGCAGGCGTTAAATTTGAGCCTAAGCGTGATGTGATCATTGGTGATCGCGGCGATCGTTATGGTTGGGTTGAAGGCATCGACAATAAATTTCATTTAACACTATTTATTGAAAGTGGCCGCATTAAAGATTTACCCGGTCAAACCCTGCAGACTGGGTTACGTGAAATTGCCAAAATCCATAAAGGTGATTTCCGCATGACCTCAAATCAGAATATGATTATTGCGGGTGTTGCTGCACAAGACAAAGCCGATATTGAAGGCTTAGCGCGTAAGCATGGTTTATTGGGCAAAGTATTAAGTGGTACTCGTGGGCATTCAATCGCCTGTGTGGCATTACCGACGTGCCCATTAGCGATGGCCGAAGCGGAACGTTACTTCCCTGAGTTTATCGATCATATTGATGCACTACAGGCAAAACACGGCATTAGCGAGCAATCAATTGTGGTGCGCATGACAGGTTGTCCAAACGGTTGTGCTCGTCCATTTGCAGCTGAAATTGGTTTAGTGGGTAAAGCACCTGGGCGTTATAATTTGTATTTAGGCGCCAGCTTTGAAGGCACTCGTTTAAATAAAATGCATAAAGAAAACATCCAAGAAGCTGAAATTTTAGCTGAACTGGATACCTTGTTTGGCCGCTACGCTACAGAGCGCGATGCCGGTGAAACCTTTGGTAACTTCACTGTGCGCATTGGCGTTGTGAAGGCGGTTATAGACGCCGCTAAGGATTTTCATGCTTAATCAAGTGGTAACGACTGCGTCAACAGACGCGGCCGTCGATCATTCTGTCACTCCGGCTCAACTGCAGGCGTTATTATTAGCGCCGAAAGCAGAGCAAATCGCAGCGCTTGAAAACATTAACCAGTTTTTAGCTGGCTTAACGGCGCAGCAACGTGTTGCTTGGGGTCTAGCGTATTTACCGGGCGAGCATGCGTTATCGTCTAGCTTTGGAATTCAAGGCGCGGTGATGTTGCACATGATGACTCAAGCGCAAAGCGATATTCCGGTGATTTTAACCGACACTGGTTATTTGTTTACTGAGACTTATCAATTTATAGATCAGTTAACTGAGCGCTTAAACCTCAATCTTAAAGTCTATCAAGCGGGTCAAACCCAAGCGTGGCAAGAAGCCCGTTTTGGTAAGCTGTGGGAGCAGGGGATTGACGGCCTAGAAAAGTATAACCGCATCAATAAAGTTGAGCCTATGCAGCGTGCATTAGCTGAATTAAACGTCAGTACTTGGTTTGCAGGCTTGCGCCGTAGCCAGTCGAGTACTCGTGAAGCATTGCCTATTTTAGCCATTAGTGGCAAACGTTTTAAGTTGTTACCCATCATTGAGTGGAGTAATAAAGACGTGCACATGTACCTAACTGAACACGACTTGCCATATCACCCATTATGGGAGCAAGGCTATGTTTCAGTCGGTGATACTCACTCAAGCAAACCACTTGAGTTGGGGATGACTGAAGAAGAAACTCGTTTTAACGGTTTAAAACGAGAATGTGGTTTGCACTTCGATATTTAATCTCTTCACCGTGAGTTTGTTATCGGTATGCTTGATTGATGCAAGATGGTGGGAGAGTTAGCTCGATTCATTGGTTTATGGGTCATTAATTGGTTAGTTTGATAGAAAAAATTAAATTTTATTTAAATTTTTATGCAACTGTGCCGATAGTAGTCTAGATTTAGACATTCCCGTAGACGGTTTTTGTCGACGTTTTGAGATTGTTTTTGCAATCTACGTACCTTCAAAAGCTTTGCTCGCACCTCGAGCACATTGATTGACTTGTTAGCGTATAAGCAATCGATTTGGTTATTCCCGATAACTCTGCACTATAGAGTTATCGGGAAATCTGTTGTTGTATAATTACCCGCACAATCCCCACACTATTTTCCCTTCTGTTTTACTCACACAATATGCATACCCTATTAACCCCATTAATACCAAGCTGCTTGTATCCGCATTTATTGATTTTTTAGGTGTGTGGTTTCTGGAATAAATAACATCCAACGAGGCATATCCTAATGCGTTTGATAACATTTAATGTTAAATTAATCCATAGTTTATCGGTGTAATCAACAATGCTTACTCGTGAAATAATACATTTTTAATGCTAACTCATGTCATGGAAGAGTTAACAATCATATCAATTGGAGTTTATAGATGAATAAAATGGCAATTGCTGCAGTGGTATTGGCTGTAGGTGCTGGCGGATACTTTCTGTCACAGCAGGGAACATCAGTAGTTAAAAACGACCCAATGTTGGATTATATCCCTGCCGATACGTTGGCATTTTCTGGGCAGTTAGTGCCATTTCCGTTAAAAAGTTATCTGTATAGCATCCAGGGTAATTATCAAGCTTCCGATGCGGATAATATGCTGTCTTTGGATGATAGTTCATCTCCTCAAGAGCGTTTTTTTATCAGTTTATATAAGCAATACATGACTGTATTGGCTGATCCTGAGACCCTACTATCAACATACGGATTACCTGATTCACTTAAGAGCTATTTTTATACACTCGGCGCGTTACCCGTGATGAAAATTCAGCTGAGTAATCCAACTGCTTTTTGGGCCGAACTCGATCGTGCCGAGCAAGAAAGCGGCTTGACTCATTCCATGGGTAAGTCTGGCGATGTTGATTATCGCGGCTACGCATTAACTGATGCGGGCGAGAAAGAAAAGATTGAACTCATATTTGCCGAAAAAGATGGTTGGTTAACGGTGACATTGAATACGTCATTTAACCAAGCTGAATTACTTGAAACGGCATTGGGTGAAAAGAAAGTTGAACACCCTATTAGTGAAACCACTATGTTGCAAGATATCGCTAAGAAACATGGTTTTATGCAAGACAGCATAAGCTTTATTAATCATGTTGAATTGGCCAAAGGATTAACATCTAGCGACGGTAACATGCTTGCCAAGCAAATGACCAAAATGGTTGCAATGGAAGGTGAAGATCCATTTGCTGAAATGAAAACACCTGTGTGTCAAACTGAATTAAATGCCATTGCCGCCAACTGGCCGCGTACTGTCATGGGGCTTAACTCATACTCTATTACTCGAGACGAAAGCACCATTGATGCAGCCGTCGTGGTGGAAAGTAACAACCAAGTCATTTTATCTGCATTGAATAAAATACGGGGTTTTGTACCGTCATTTATGGGTGACTCTCATGAAAATATCTTATCGGTTGCGCTGGGTATTGATGCTAACAAATTAGCACCAGCATTGAGTGAAATATGGACCGACCTACAAACACCAGAATATCAATGTGCTCCGCTAGCAGAAATGCAATCTGAGCTAAGTGATTTAAATCCGTCGATGCTTGGCATGATGACAGGTATGGTAAACGGTGTTAAAGGCGTGAGTATTACGTTAGGTGATTACAAATTAACTGAAAAAAATGGTGAGCCGAGTTTTGAAAAGTTAGATGCGCTTATTACAGTGTCGGCTGAAAAACCAATGATGTTAGTTGATATGATGAAGCCCTTTTATCCACCACTTGTAGATGTGGATTTAAAAGACAATGGTGATCCGGTCGACATCACATCACTGTTAATGTTACCGCCAGAATTGGGTGTTAGTGCAAAATTAGCCATAAAAGGTAATCAATTAGTGGCTTATACTGGCGACAGAGGTACTGAACTCGCAGATTTTATTGCTACACAATTACTCGAACCTACAGGTTTTTTCAACTTTTCGGTAGATTATCAAAAAATGCTTACCCCATTAATTGATATGGTGGAAATGAGTGGTGAACCTATGCCAGAAGAACTGTTGATGTTAAAAGACTACAATATGCGTCTAAACATGTCGGTAGATTTCACCGATAAAGGCATAGTAATTGGCTCTACCGTAAACAGTAAAGCGAATGCAAAATAACCCTAACGCTTATTGATCATAATATCTGTAATAAAAAAGGTGACCAGTACGGTCACCTTTTTTTGTATTAGCACATTTCAACGTAATTTTTATCTGATTATAGCAAAAGCTATAGAAGGTCGTTTAGCGCAACACCAATACCAATACGCTGATTGTGATGGTTATAATCAATTAAGCTTTCACCGTAACCATTAAAGTATTGAGTATAAATACGTAAATTACCCACAATCGGGTAGCTCCAAGTCATTTGAATCGCGCCGCGGTTAGTCGCACGTAAGTTGTTACGCAATAACATCGTAAAGCGATGCTCATCTAAGCCGTAAACTCCTGTTAATTCAAAGTTACCCATATAATGGTTGATGTCTGGATTATCATCACCTTTAGCGGAATTAATATCTTCTTTGTCATCTTCTGGGATACGCCACCATACTTTAAGCCCGAGTGCGAACGGACCACGGTCAAATACCACGCTGCCGTATATTCGGTTCCAGCTACGCGATAGTTGATTAGCTTGGCCATTAGATTGATGCACAGCACCGACACCTAAAAACGAGTTAGTAAAGCCGCCAATTTTCCAGTCATTATTAAACAACATAAACACCTCAGGTTCGTGGTTAGTTTCACGAAATGGTGATGATGCATTCGAGTTATAAACTTGCCAATAAGATTGATTTGTATAAGCAAAATACAAATGGCCATTATCACCAAAAACATTATACCAAACTGGAAACTTAAAACTGATTTGAAATTTAGCTTCTAAGTTATCAACGGTAAAATCTTCATCTGGGTATTTAATGTCAAAGGGTGATGAGTTAGGGCGAGTTTGGTATGTCACAGGTAACAGATAATTTACCTTGTGTGGGGTGAGTACAAAACGTTTTTCAGATGTAGCCAGCTCATCTTTAACTCGGGCTTCGACCAATGAGTCTTCGGCAAGAGCAAGTGAACTATTACCTAGTAGTAACAGCAACGAGAGTCCAAGAAATTGAGTACTTTTTATCATTGCATCATCCATCAGCATAATTATTGGTTTGGTTTGGTGTAGTGATTAGTCTTTTCGAGGTTCATTGTTATCAATTGATAGAGATTTGTCGAATTAAGTTATCAATTGTTGTCAATTTATCATCTTCTTCAATCCATATCGGCATGTCCGATAGATTAAATGGCTTTCAAATAACTTTATATTCTATTTGGTTATAAAAACTAACTATTAACTATTATATATGGAATATAGAAAGCGCTATATTTGATCATAGTCAAATATCTTGAGGTTAATGTGATGGAATTAGTATCGATGCCGGGGCAACAAGCCAAAGGAAAAGTATGGTTAGTTGGTGCGGGTCCTGGCGACGTAGAGCTACTGACCCTAAAAGCCTATCGCATTCTTAAACAAGCTGATGTTGTGTTGTATGACGCATTAGTTAGCCAAGATATTTTAGATCTTATTCCGCCACAGGTAGAAAAAATTGCAGTAGGTAAACGTGCTGGCAAGCATAGTGCGCCACAAGATGAAATTAATCAATTGCTAGTGACTAAAGCGTTTACCCGCAAAAATGTGGTGCGCTTAAAAGGTGGCGATCCGTTTATTTTTGGTCGTGGTGGTGAAGAGTTACAAACGTTAGTTGGTGCCGGTATCGCATTTGAAGTTGTCCCTGGTATTACTGCAGCAAGCGGCACCTCTGCTTATGCTGGTATTCCGTTAACACATCGAGATTACGCCCAAGGGGTAACGTTTATTACAGGTCATTGCCAATTAGCCAGCCGCCCTATGGATTGGCAAGGCTATGCTAACCCCAATAATACCTTAGTGGTTTATATGGGGATTTTAAATGCCAACATAATTAGTGATGGATTAATTGGCGCGGGTAGAAATGCCGATACACCAGTGGCTATCGTGTCCAACGCGACCACATCGTCACAACAGCGTTTTATTGGTAAGTTAGGTGAGCTGGCTCAATTAGCGGCAGACCCCGCTTTGCAGATGCCTGCGCTGATGATTATTGGTGAAGTTGTTGAGTTAGCGGACAGCCTACATTGGTTTGATCCCGTCACTGCGCAACAAAAAACAGATTTAGACACAGTGGCAAAAGCGCTGTAGTCGAATAATTTAATCCGCTGCTCAGCAGCAATTTAGGTAATGGAGAATCATCATGGCAGGCCGTTCGTTAAGCCATTTACAACAACTGGAAGCAGAAAGCATCCAGATCATCCGTGAAGTAGCAGCTGAGTTTGGTAATCCTGTCATGATGTATTCGATAGGCAAAGATTCATCGGTAATGCTGCATCTTGCGCGCAAAGCTTTTTACCCGGGTAAAATTCCATTTCCCTTATTGCATGTCGATACGGGTTGGAAATTCAAAGAGATGATAGCCTTTCGTGATGCGCAAGCCAAAGCGTTTGGTTTTGAGTTACTGACTCATACCAATCAGGAAGGTGTTGAACAAGGTGTTGGTCCATTCACTCATGGCAGTGCCAAGCACACTGACATTATGAAAACCCAAGGGTTAAAACAAGCATTGAATAAATATGGTTTTGATGCTGCGTTTGGCGGCGCACGACGTGACGAAGAAAAGTCTCGTGCCAAAGAACGGGTATATTCGTTTCGTGATAAACACCATCGCTGGGACCCTAAAAACCAACGTCCAGAGTTATGGCGCACCTATAATGGCGCGGTCAACAAAGGCGAGAGTATTCGAGTATTCCCTTTATCTAACTGGACTGAGCTCGATATTTGGCAGTATATCTATCAAGAAAATATTGAAATCGTACCATTATATTTTGCTGCACAACGCACCGTAGTAAACAAAGGTGGTCAGCTCATCATGAAAGATGATGACCGTATGCCTTTAGAAGAAGGTGATGTTGAATCGGTTGAACGGGTTCGCTTCAGAACCTTAGGTTGTTACCCGTTAACTGCGGCGATGCCGTCAGAAGCTGATACCTTAGAAAAAATTATTGAAGAAATGCTGTTAACCCGTTCAAGTGAACGTGAAGGTCGCTTAATTGATTCAGACCAAAGTGCGTCAATGGAGCAGAAAAAGCGTCAAGGCTATTTCTAAGTAATTGAACATGGTTGTTTAAACAACCCAGCATGCGAACGAATTTGAGTGAGAAAGATTATGGACCAAGCAAAAACCAATACCGACCGTATGGCCGCAGAGATTCAGTTGCACGGTGTGAAAGAATATTTAGCGTTACAACAGAATAAAGGCTTACTGCGTTTTTTAACTTGTGGCAGTGTCGATGACGGCAAAAGTACCTTAATTGGTCGTTTACTGCATGACAGTGCGCAGATTTATGAAGATCAGCTTGCGAGCCTAAAAAGTGACAGCGCTAAAATGGGCACTACTGGTGAAGCTATTGACCTTGCGTTATTGGTTGATGGTTTACAAGCTGAGCGTGAGCAAGGCATTACGATTGATGTCGCTTATCGTTATTTCTCCAGTGAAAAACGTAAATTTATTATTGCTGATACTCCTGGTCATGAACAATATACCCGCAACATGGCAACGGGAGCATCAACTTGCGACTTAGCGGTTATTTTGGTTGATGCGCGTTATGGTGTGCAAACTCAAACTAAACGTCATGCCTTTATCGCGTCATTGTTAGGATTACGTCATTTTGTTGTGGCAGTAAACAAAATGGATTTGGTCGGTTTTGATCAAACTGTATTTGACAAAATTCAAGCTGACTTTACTGAATTTGTTAAAGACTTTGGTGATTTAGATATTCACTTTGTGCCGTTATCTGCTTTAAATGGTGACAACGTGGTTAACCGCAGTACGCAGTGTGATTGGTATCAAGGAGGCACTTTACTTGAGCTACTTGAAACTATTGATACCCAGCGTGAACTGAGCGAACTACCGGTGCGTTTCCCTGTGCAATACGTATTACGTCCTAACTTAGATTTTCGTGGTTTCTCTGGCACGTTAGCGTCAGGCATCATTAAAGTGGGTGACGAGTTAGTAGCATTACCATCGGGCAAGCGCAGTAAAATTGAACGTATTGTGACATTTGACGGTGATTTACCAGAAGCGGTAGCAGGCCAAGCTATTACCATTACCCTTGAAGATGAGATTGATATCTCGCGTGGTGATTTATTAGCCCAACCAGCAACCGCACCAGAAATCGCTAATCATATTGTTGCAGATATGGTGTGGATGGATGAAAAGCCATTACAGATCGGTCAATTATATGATGTGAAAGTTGCAGGTAAGAAAACTCAAGCTGTCGTGAGCGAAATTGAATATATTACTGACGTGAACACCCTTGATCGCAGCGCAGCAAGCACATTAAGCTTAAACACCATTGCGCGAGTTAAGTTAGATTTAACCGAATCGATAGTGTTAGATGCTTATAGCTTGGTACGTGATACTGGCGGCATTATTTTAATTGATCGATTATCTAATGCCACTGTTGCAGCGGCCATGGTTGTCAGTGGTCATCAAGGTGACAAGCAAAGTAATATTGAGTTTAGTCCATTTGAAGTTGAGTTTAATGCGTTAGTACGTAAGCATTATCCACATTGGAACGCGCGCGATATCAGTGTACTTGGAAAATAAATAATGAGCGAAATATGGTTGTTAGCGATTATTTTGTTAGCACTGGTCGGTGGGCTTCTTGCTGGGCTTGCAACACCGGCTGCCATGTTTTTTTTCGCTTCATTATTATGTTACATGCTCGGGTTAGTGGATTTAAGTGCTAGCCTGAGTAGCTTTACCAATAACGGTTTAATTACCTTAGTGCTGTTGGTGCTGGCCGCCACGGCACTCGAGAAAACCTCATTATTGGGAAAATTAAGCCAAGTGATAGGTAAAGGATCGTTATTTTCAACCTTGGCTAAATTAGGTGTATCGACGGCGTTATTATCATCGTTTACCAATAACACAGCGGTAGTGGCCTCGTTAATTGGTGTGGTACGTCGCAATCAAGCACATGCGCCTTCTAAGTTATTGCTGCCATTAAACTATGCCGCAATTCTAGGTGGTACATTAACCTTAATTGGTACCTCTACCAGTTTAATTGTTAACTCATTTGTTGAAAATGCAGGCCTTGAACCTTTGGGTTTTTTTGAGTTTTCACAAGTTGGTTTATTAGTGGTAATAAGTGGTTTATTGGTGTTAACCATTATGGCCAACTTTTTACCCGATAGGCGTGAAGAGTCCGAAGATGAGACTTTACCTTACTTACTGGAAGCTCATATATCCAAAACGTCGGCCTTAGCTGGCAAAAGCGTAATAGATAACCGTTTGCGTGCACTTAAAAAACTCTATTTAGTTGAGTTGGAGCGTAGTGGCATTCGTATTTGTCCTGTGCCACCGCAAATGGTGCTGCAAGCTGATGACGTATTACGTTTCAGCGGTTCAGTTGAGTCGGTTGAGTTATTGCATCAGTTTGATGGTTTAGAATGGTTTGGAAAGCAACATGCTAAAGGGCAAAACTTGGTCGAAGCCGTGTTAGCGCCATCATCGAGCTTAGTGGGAACAACCTTAAAAGATTCACGTTTTCGTGAAATGTTTGATGCTGCCGTGATGGCAATTCGTCGAGGTAATCTGCGATTAAAAGGCGGATTGGGGGATGTGATCTTACAACCTGGTGATGTGTTACTGCTCACGCCTGGCGATCGTTTTTCTAAGTGCCCTAATTTAACCAGCGACTTTGCAGCCGTCAGCGGTTTAGAGTTAAGTGTCCGCTTAGATGAAAAGCGCGGTATTTGGGTCCTTGTTGGGTTTGCATTAACCATTGTGGCGAGTATTTTTGATGTATTACCGTTAGCTAAGGGATTAGTTTTATTGTTACTCAGCTATGTGGCAATTGGCGCAATAACCTTAAGTGAGCTTAAACGTCGTTTTCCGCTGGAATTGGTGGTGATTGTGGGCAGTGCTTTAGGCTTAGCTAACTTAATGGTCACAACAGGCCTCGCAGACATAATGGCGCAAACCTTATTAAGTGTGTTTAGTGGTTACGGTGTGTTTGCCGCTTTTGTTGGCATTTACCTAATTACTTTGGTTGTTACCGAGTTGATAACCAACAACGCTGCTGCAGCACTGGCATTCCCGGTTGCTTATGCTGTAGCCACGAGTTTTGGCGTTGATCCTCGTCCGTTTATTATGGCGGTAGTATTTGGTGCCAGCGCGAGCTTTATTTCACCTTACGGTTATCAAACTAATCTAATGGTATTTAATGCCGGTAATTATAAATTAAGCGATTTTGTGCGTTTAGGTTTACCGTTATCCATCGTGTATTCATTCGTGGTTATTTTTTCAATTCCGTATTTCTTCCCGTTTTAAAAATGAATTTGAGTATGGCGTAACCGCCACTAGATAGGAGTAGTGATGAGTAATATTGTTTGGCATCAACATGCCATTGACCAAGCTGCCCGTGGAGCCCAAAAAGGCCAAAACCCAGTGTTGTTGTGGTTTACAGGGTTATCTGGTTCGGGTAAATCAACCCTTGCTGGCGCATTAGAACGGGCGTTATTCGAGTATGGTTTTCATACCTATTTGCTCGATGGTGATAATGTTCGTCATGGTTTGTGTAAAGACTTGGGCTTTAGCCTTGAAGATCGCGATGAGAATTTACGTCGAGTCGGTGAAGTGGCTAAGTTGATGGTTGATTCTGGCTTAGTGGTGCTGTCAGCATTTATCTCACCAACCCGTGAAGAACGTGATCGTGTCCGGGCATTATTCCCACAAGGGCAATTTGTTGAAGTGCATGTCTCTACACCGTTGAGCGTGTGTGAATCGAGAGACCCAAAAGGTCTGTATGTTAAAGCGCGTAATGGTGAAATCACCAACTTTACGGGCATTTCATCGCCTTACGAAGTGCCTGAATCTGCTGAGTTAACCATTGATACCAGTAAAGGTGATTTAGCCACTCAAGTGAATGGATTGTTGGCGTATTTAAAAGCCATTGAAGTGCTCAATCCACCAAGACAAATTGCTGGTGCAGGAATTTAAATTGACACCATAAAAAAGGGCTGAAATATCAGCCCTTTTTGATCAAATTTATTGAGAATTAAACGCTGTCATAATGCCGTCGAATTAAATCAATTTTACCCAACATGTTAGCGCTAGGTAACAACTGAAAGCGATATAATAATTAACGAAGCAATACATTTTCATTTCTCTATGCGCTTGCTGACGTGTCTATTGTGTTTAACGGCAAGTCTCTAGCCTGTTCGCGTAGATAATCCATTCCAGCCAAAAAGCCTGAGAACATTTTTAAGGCAATAAACTGACCAGCAACGGTAGTGGTATAATTATTACCTTGTTTATTGAGGGCTCCTGCAGAAATTAAGTAGCTCATTTCTAATGGGAATGCTTGCCACAAAGACTTGCCTGTATGGGCTTTAAACTGTTGGTTATCCAATAAGCCGTGACCCATCATCATCATTAAATGATGCTGTGAAAGTGATTTATTTTGTAATGGTTTGGTATAACAAGTACCAGAGTGCCCAGTATTGATACGGTTGATATAATCTGGAATATCAAAACTGGATATTCTAAATTGCTCACCAAAGCGGCCGAATGCGCCAGAACCTACGCCAAAGCAGTCTTCGCCATCAAGTACATATTTATTTTCAACAGGTTGACCGAAATTGCGGCTGAAGGTCCATGGGAACTCCATAATATAACGCTCTTTCATGGCTTCTTTTACCGCTAAAAATTGTGGCCATAAGTCTTCTGGACGGCCTGCCAGTCCACCCGCTTTTTTTCGATTTTTACCAATACCTATCGTTAATGGATAAGTGGTAATTTGATCTGGATTTAAACGAATAGTTTGGGCTAAGTCGCTGGCAACGGTTTCAGGTGTTTGGATTTTAAAGCCATACATCATGTCTAAATTAACCGTAGGTATAATATCAATTGCGTGGCTAACGTATTCAGCTTGTTGCAAGCCGCTACCAAATTTTTCAAAACGACCGCTGGCTTTTAAAATCCTATCATCAAAGCTTTGTATTCCAATCGACATGCGGTCGACCAAGCCTTTGAGTAAATGAGGGTTACCTTCTTTAAAATAAATCGGATCGCTTTCACATGACACTTCACGTATTGATGTTAATGACTTAATCATTTCAATAGTTTTGATTAATTCATCTTCTAAGATCGTGGTGGTTCCGCCACCGATATACACCCGATTAAATCGAAAACCTTGGGCTATGACTTGACGAATTTCTTGCCTTAATGCTTTGAAATATTCTTTGGCGACACCTTCATTAAATTTAATTTTATGAAATGAGCAAAAGCGGCACAATGTATGGCAAAAAGGAATATGAATATAAAGCGTTTCAATAGGCTTTTCTGGCACACTAAGTTGCTCTAATTCATCAAGTGCGACAGCATCTTTTAAGCTTAATGATTGTCTTATGGTTTGACCCATCACCCAGTCAAGGCTGTTTGTGGCAAGGTTTAACCTTGAGGTAGAAAGAAATTTTTTCATGAGTTGCCCTTAATCTTAAAAATACAGTCAATGGCATGAGTCTTTAAGTGAGTCATCATGATTGGCTTACGCACTAAATTAGTTTATAAATCATAGCGTAAATGAGCGATAACAAAGAAACTGTTGCCTGTGGCATGAAAATACAAATATGTATAAAATCTGAGTCTTCTTATTGCTAAAATTTGATACCTATCACCTATTAAACATAAAAATCTATAGTTAATTGATGAAAACTATTTATTAATCGCTGCATAAAACTATTTTCAGGTTAATTGAATTAGCGTAAAGCCATGAGTAACTGCTGGAACTCATATACCACAGTTCCAACGTCATCATACTATCTGAAGGTTGAGAAGTCGGTAGAGGGTAAATATTATTGAAAGCCTGAGTATTGGTATTACAAAGGGATGAATATCATTGGCTTAGTACTTAAGTACCTTAACACTAGCGTAAATGTTCTCCATATAATGGCACTGACAATATCTTGTGTCGTTGCTCAATATAGTGGTTTTTTGCTTGTCATAGCGCTTCTATTAACTGTATGTTTAATTAAAAGCTAACTATGGCAAAGCCTAAAATGATTTGCTATGGGGCTAAATAAACCAGAACGGTTTAGTTTAGATAAGCTTTACAGTAATACATGCTTCAATACGCGCTGCCAGTTTTCACCCATAAAACGATCGCGATCTGTGGCTTTGAAACGAGCTTTTTTCAAGGCATCGTCGATGCGGCTCATGCGGTCGATATTGTTGAGTTCAGGGATCACCACATGTTTTGGTTCAACGTCAAAACCTAATACATTTTTGTCTTCTAAGCTGTGCCACCATTCGAGATATTCTTTTATCCCTTCGCTATTATTGTTATCTAACGCTAATAGGTTTTCTTGACCACGAAGTGGGAAGTCATTGGCGATTGCTACGCAATCAACGCCGCCCACTTTAGCAATATAAGCGAGTTGGTTGATGTAGTCTTCTATCGTTGGAATTGGCTTGTTGGTGAGCCAAAAGCTCATCATAAACACCCCAAATACTCCGCCGTTATCGCCAATGGCACGGATGACTTCATCGGGTGAGCAACGGGCATTGTTTACAATTGCGCGCGCAGCACCATGGCTTTGCACTACAGGAGACTGGCTGGTTTTAACTGCATCAAGGGCTGTTTGGGGGCTTGAGTGACTAACATCAATAAGAATGTTTTTCCGATTAAGCTCTGTTATGAGCTCGCGCCCAGCGGCGGTTAATGGAGTATTCAAACTATTTAAGCCATTATTATCTAATGCACCACCGGCATAACGATTACCATAATGGTGTGTTAGCTGCAAAACACGTAAACCTTGTTGATGTAGATTATCTAACTGCTGCCACTGGTTGCTTAAACCGTCATTTTCTACACAATCAGCGCCTTGAATTTGAAAAAACACCGCGGTTTGTTGTTGAGCTCTCGCCTTACTAATATCTGTGCCCGTAAGCCCTTGTAGATACACGTCTGGATTGGCTTTTACTGAATTAGCCGCTTGGGTGATGCTGTTGATGCAGGCTTGATAAGTGCGTTTATAGTTTTTAGTGCCATCGGCTTGTTCAATGGTTTCTATTGCTGAGATATCGGCGATAAAGGCGTCGAGCTTTGAGGTTTTAACATCATTGATGTCGGTTGGTAAAAACGATAACCCATCGATGTATAGTCGACGTGGCTTAGCGGCCCAAGTAGGAAATGAGCTTAAAGGGCTTAATAATGTGGCTGCTCCAAGGCCTTTTAATATATGACGGCGAGCTTGGTTACAGACTTTTTGAGTCATTATTATTCCTTAGTGTTGGCAGGTGTTTCAGGTACCAACATTTTGTGTATAGGTAACGATGGCTTGCGCTAACGCAGTTAAACCATTGGTACGAGATGGACTTAATTGGCCACTTAATCCGAGACGATCAAAATGCTGTGTTACATCAAATTGCTGTATTTGCTCGGTGGTTTTACCTTGGCAGGCGACCAGTAACAATCCAATTAAGCCTTTTACAATACGGGCATCGCTATCAGCCAGATAAAAGTGTTGGCCATTTAGTGTGTAATGGTACAACCATGCTTGGCTTTCACAGCCTTTAACTTGTGCATCTGTCTGTTTAAATTCTGCTTCGAGTGGCGGTAATAGCTTTCCTAATAACATTATCTGGCGGTATTTATCTTGCCAGTTATTAGCTTGCTCAATGAGGTTAACGGCTTCAACTAATTCATCCGATAAAGGCGAAAATAACTGCGGTGAAGGTGTAGTGCTTGGGTTTAACATGGTAATTCAATTAACCTCGGTTGTAGAGAAAAGATACATCAGGAGCCGCGTGTTGTACCTTAACACTATAACAATAACTCTTTTACAGTATTAAGTGCATGAATAAATTGATCAACATCTTGCTTATTAGTATAGATGCCAATAGACGCACGGCAACAGCCGCTTAAATTAAGACTGGTCATCAGCGGCATAGCGCAATGATGACCACAACGAACGGCCACAGCTTGTTGGTCGAGTAAAATTCCTACATCTTGGTGATGTTCACCTTGTAGATTGAACGCGACTGCGCCAACATTATGGCTGTGATTCTCAGTTAAGAGCTTCTGTTCGCCGTGATTATCCTTGGCAATACCATACAACTCAATAGCGCCAAGTTGTTGCAGTTGCTGTTGTAAGTAGTGGATCAATTGTTGTTCATGGGCGAGCAGTTGTTCGCGGGGCAATTGTTGTAAAAAATGAATTGCTGCCCCTAGGCCAATAACTTCAGCTATAGCGGGTGTGCCAGCTTCAAGGCGATTAGGTAACGCACCAAACTCAGTCTGCTCAAAACTCACGGTTTTGATCATCTCGCCGCCAGTGAGCATTGGGGTTAATTTATCGAGCTCTGTATATCGACCATATAAAATTCCCACCCCTGTTGGCCCATACATTTTATGGCCTGAAAACACATAAAAGTCACAATCAATTTGTTGCGCATCAACAGGTAAATGGGCAATGGCCTGAGCGCCATCAACCAAGGTTAGCGCGCCGACGGCTTTGGCTTTTGCGATTAGCTCATTGACTGGGTTTAATGTGCCTAATGCATTTGACACATGGCATAGGGCGACCACTTTAGGTTTAAGGGTTAATAGCTGCTCAAAAGCGGCGATATCTAGCTGTGCATCTGACGTTAACGGGATCGGTTTGATCACCGCACCGGTACGCTTTGCCAGTTCCTGCCAAGGAACAATATTGGCGTGGTGGGCTGCAGTATCAATTAATATCACATCATTTGGCTTTATCTGTGAAGTCAGTCCGTAGGCCACCATGTTGATCGATTCTGTGGTGCCGTGGGTAAAAATGATTTCGTCTTGACGCTGGGCGTGGATAAATTCAGCCACTTGTTGCCTAACCGCTTCATATTGCTGAGTTGCCCTTGCTGATAATTGATGCGCCGCACGGTGCACATTGGCGTTGTTGAGTTGGTAGTACTCGGTCATCGCATCAATCACCGCTTGCGGTTTTTGGCTAGTGGCTGCGGTGTCTAAGTAACACAGAGGATGATCGCCAATGGTCTGTTTAAGCGCCGGGAATTGATCGCGCAATGCTTGATGATCAAATAAAACAGCAGACGATAATGACGATGCAGGCTTCATAAATAAGGGTTTCTGTATTAAAAAGAAAAGGCATCAAGATCTTCAGTGATCTTGATGCCTAATGCAAGGCTTTGTGGCAATAAGCCTAATGACGTGAGCTTACGGACAAGGGAAACGATATAACGCCGATAACTCGTTAATTCTGCCCATCAACTCAGCAGATAAGCTGACTTTATGACTGTCGATGTTTTGCTTTAACTGACGTAAATCGGTGGCACCAATAATGTTAGCGGCGACAAATTTGCGGCTATTTACAAACGCTAGGGCCATTTCGGTGGGAGATAAACCAAACTCACGGGCCAAATCGATATAAGCTTGCGTCGCTTCCAGTGCCATTGGGGTACTATTGTAGCGGGCAAAACGTTTAAATACCGTTAAACGCGCGCCTTCAGGCCACTGATTATTTTCGTATTTACCGGTTAAAGCACCAAAGGCTAACGGCGAATAAGCTAATAACGGCACATCTTCACGATAACTGATTTCAGACATGGCGATTTCGTAGCTGCGATTCAGCAAGTTGTAAGGATTTTGCACACTGATAATACGCGGCAAATCGTGCTTTTCGGCTAATTTTAGATATTTCATAAAGCCCCAAGGGGTTTCATTAGAAATGCCGATATAACGTACTTTACCTTGCTTAATGATTTCTGCTAAGGCTTCAAGAGTGTCTAAAATAGGAGTGTAATGTTCAGCTTCGTCATGTTCATACATCATTTCGCCGAAGAAATTGGTTTTTCTATCCGGCCAATGTATTTGATACAAATCGATAGTATCGATTTGTAAGCGCGCTAATGAGTCATCAACTGCTTGATGGATGTTGCGCCAATCGAGAGCCATATCTTTACGGATGTAATCACCTTTACCACCAGGGGCAGCCACTTTAGTGGCAATCACTAAATTGTCGCGATTACCTTGTGCTTTGAGGTAGTTACCAATAATGCGTTCGGTTTCACCTTGGGTTTCTGCTTTAGGTGGAACAGGGTACATTTCAGCAGTATCAATAAAGTTAACGCCTTGACCAATAGCATAATCGAGTTGAGCAAAAGCTTCGGCTTGAGTATTTTGTTCACCCCAAGTCATGGTGCCGAGGCAGATTTTACTCACCTCAAGGCTAGAATGCGCGATACGTTGATATTCCATTATGATCCTCCTATGGAATGTGCTTAATTTGAGGCTACCAAGCTTTTGGGTTATTGCAAAGCGCTATAGCTGCGTCGAAGTAAGACTGCTTAAAAAATATTCAGAATCACATGTTAATGAGGTTATCTTCTTTAATTATGATATGTTTTCGCCAATGGAGTTGTTATCAAAGGATTGTTATGAAGTTTCGAGTGTGGATAGTACTAGTAGTCATTTTATTTGTGGCTTTGACTGGTTGGTTTTATTTCAACCAACAGTTAACCGATCCGATTGCATCTTCACCATCTCAGCCCAGTAAAACACTAGGTAATCAAATTCAAAATCTTCCAGGGCCCTCTCTCGAAACCGATGTTAAAGTTATTCCGACTAACAATTATGCTGTTTGCAAAACACTACTACAAAATAATGATAAACAAAGTGGTGATTGGGCTAGTGATAATTACCTTGGCTGGGACAAATATCTCAATGAATACAGTCTCGACGAAGTCACGCTAGTCGTCGAAAAACTATCAAGCGAGTACGCTGCAGTAAATTTTAAAGTGACACAACTACGGAAAAATTCCGAATTAGTGCAATTCAACCAAAAGTATACTCAACTATTGCATCAAGATCTTGTCAATCAAGGCGTAGATTTAAATGATGAGTTTTTTCGTGAAGCAACAGTGACAAGAAAAGTACCATTACCAGAATTTGAAAATATTTCGAACCTATCACTAGAGCAACAAAAAGCCCTTTTTGACAACGTAACACCTACTATAGATGATGCTGCCGCGTTGATGTTAGATAAACACGTTTCAGATCAAATGATGATTATCATACTTGATCATATCAATGGCCTAAATGCGATTGTTGGATTTGAAGAACTCGATACTGTTTCAATTCTCGACTATGCCATATATGGTTCTCGAATCGATGTCGTGAAATATCTACTAGAGCGTGGTGTGGAACCAACACAAGATAGTTATTTGGCATCATCAATGGAATGGGCATTAAGTGGATTAACTTATAAACCAAACCATCAGACAGCAGCGATCGAAATGATAAAAATGCTACAAGCTCGCCAAGTGAATGCGCGTTTTAACCAACAAGACCGAACATTAGTTGAGGGTTTTTTTCCAAAAAATTATTATCAATTTGAAGCGGAAAAAATTGAGTCCTTACTGCAACTATACGGGCTCGACTTACTAAGTATTGAGGGGAAAACGCTTCCTCGTATCGCTGAAGACCATCCGCTATTACAAGCTTTGCAAGCACAACAGTTGGCTTTTTCCGAACAAGAGTTAAACGTTACAGACTTAGGTAATGTATTATCTCAATGTCGTACTACAGTGAATCATATTAATCAGCAGTGGCAACCCAAAAGTTCAGCCTCTTTGCTTGATCAAGCCGAAAAAGATTACTTACTAGATCCCCAACAAACCATCAACCAACTCGCTAAAATCGATCCGAGCTTAGTCGATTGTCTAATCACTCGAGTGACACCTTATCAACGTCCACAAAGGTATATTCCGAACTTAAATCAACAATTTAGATTACTTGACGATGGTAATATCAATGGTTTCATTGATGCGGTATTAACCTTGCCATTAACAGATGCGAATAAGAATTTGCTTTTTACCCAAGCATTAGAATTCGATAGCTATTTTTATGATGAGTTATTGAATAGCGAGTTATATGTGGATCCCATCCAGTACTACGACTTTAATTCTCATATGTTTAGTCCTAAGTTTTTAAGTGGATTGGATGACTCAGGCTATGATTTATATGAACAGGATAATCGCGGTAAAACCTTACTTTATTATGCAGTTATCAACGGTAATTTGATTAATATTACCTATATTGTTGATCAGAAACTTCCCTTTAAAGGCCGCAGTACTGAACCACTATTGAGTAAAGGGCTCGATCCCTTACATGTGGCATTAAGTATTGAACCTTGGCAATTTAAGCCAGAAGATGCCGTTGAAAAAGTGGATTTGTTAATGCGCTATCAACCTAAAATCGATGAGTTTCATTTACGTCGAATGGGTTTGATAAAGTTAAAATACCCCGATGTTTATCAACAAATTATTAGTGCCTACTCACAACTCAAAGTTATTGATGACAACGCGTTACCTTTGAGTATATGTGGGATATAGTCAACCAAAATGACACTGATTAATGGGGGGAACTAAGCTCTCCCCATTATTCTAGCGGTGATTCTACAAGGTTTTTATCATCGCGATTTCGCAGGCATCGTGACCAGTTTCGCCTAAATGCTCACAGTGGATAAAGCCCAATTTTTCATATAATCCCAGGGCTTCAACCAATATGGCGGTGGTTTCTAAATACATCGATTGATAGCCTTGCTGTTGGGCAAACTCAATACATTGTCGTGTTATAGCCTTGGCCATACCTTTGCCCCGAATAGTGCGGGCAAAATACATTTTCTGTAGTTCACACACGCCATCATTTTCTGCTAATGGCGCAATACCTGCGCCGCCAACCACTTTACCTTGGTATTCAATCACCCAGTATTGTGAGCCTTCAGCTTGATATACCTCGCTTAAACAGTCGAGGGTTGTGTCTGCTACGCTAAAGCCTTTGTCTGGGGTTAAGCCGTATTCTGCTGACACTTCACGAATAACGGCTGCTAATGCGGCATTGTCTTGGGCTAGTAGCTCGCGGATCACGCTTGGATGCATGTTAGCGTTAGTGGCATTTACTGGATGATTATCAGTCATTAAAAAACTCCATATTGATAAAAGGCGCCATTGCCAGCACTAACGCTTGGGTATAAATACTTTCTCGGGTGGCTAAACCTCGGGTTAACAAACCGATAGCGCCGCCTTTTTGTTTTATATTATGGGTGTTAAACAAACGATCCATCACGTGGCCAAGTTCTTCGCCAGCTTGCAAGGCGTTAAACACTTTCTGTGGCAAAGGTAAATTAGCACTGCGGCCGACTGATAATGTGTTGTTATGGATAATGGCCATATAAGCAAAGGTGGCTGGTCCGTTATCAAACTGGTCAACACCGCCTTCCATTGCCACATAAAAATCAGCATGTTGATTTAGGCTTGTTGCATTAGCTTGGCAAAATTGAGCACGGTTGATAGCCCCCAGTTTTGTTTCTGCTTCGGTCATGGGTTGGTCTGCCACTAATGAGGGGGCATGCATGCCACTACAACGTATTTGAACATCTGGGAAGTATTGTTCAATGGCGTGTTGTGCTGCACTTATTTTTACTGGGTTGGTTGAACCCACAATGATAACTAAAGTGTTTGGTATTGCTGGAGACGTCGACATAGGGCTATTTTCTTTGTTGTTTTAGTTAACTGTAATGATCACGGTAATAATAACAGTGGTGAAGTTAACCACATTGTATGGGATTTTAATCCTTTTTGGTTTAATGGCTGAGTTACTTTTATTAGTGATAACTCTAAGCTGTTGTAAAGTATTAATTTGTTTAGTTGGTATGAAAAATGCTACTTGATGGTTAATTACCGCTAACTCATACAAACATCAGTTAACCTTGTTAATAAAAATTGTTTAGTGAGCTAAGCTTATTTTTATCCTCATAAAGGGAATTAATCTAATGTCTATTCGTATCGCAACCATTAGTGTCACGGTAGGGCTTATTTTAGGTGCGACAATATTTGGTGCTTCGCATAGTGAAGCAGAGTCAGTATTTTCATTATCGCAACAGTCTGATCAAGCTCATCCAGATCTTAACTTAGTACAACAGCAATTGAAGCTTGATACGGATTCATTAACCGAATTAGTCGCCAAAACAGGGGCTGGTAAGTTAACTGTCGTCGGTGTTGAAGGTCTAAAAGAAGTCGAAGTACATGCCGACATCTATACCCCGTCATTAGATCAAGATGATATAGAAATTAAACTCAGTTTGACTCGCAAAGGTGACAAAGGCTATTTGCTATCAGAAATACACAGTGACCAATTTTTTGGTGAGTCACCTTTTATCGATTTATTGGTTAAAGTACCGTCAACGTTAGCTCTCAATATTAAAGACGGTTCAGGTTCTATTAAAATTGATGATGTCAGTGCTGATATTGAGCTAATCGATGGGTCGGGCAGTATTGTAATCAATAATATTGGTAACTTGGTATTAACCGATGGTTCGGGCAGTGTCGTGTTGAATCAAACGGGTAAATTGTCACTTGTTGACGGTTCTGGTTCTATCAATATTACTGACGTTAATGGCGGCATCATATTACAAGATGGCTCAGGGTCTATTGGTATTAACAATGTTATTGGTGATGTGAGTATTGACGATGGTTCGGGTTCAATCAAGGTTGAGCAAGTCTCCGGATTAGTTAAAATAAATGATGGTTCTGGTGGCATTGATGTGGCTAACACTAAAGGTTTGACCATTGTTAATTCGGGTTCTGGTCGTGTCGATTACCAAAATATCGATGGACCAATGAGCCTAAACTGATCCCCAGCAAAGCCAGTCAAATTACAGTTATTGGCTTATGATGTTCAAGTTAACTGCAACTGTCTCATACAACATGCATTTTTGTTTCAAAGCCGAGTTTAATCATGGCATCATGCAACCACGTTATCAGTGAAGTTAGCATTATTGAAATTAGAGTCGCATCATGGCAAAGAAGTTTTACGTAGTATGGGCCGGTCGAGAAACGGGCATTTTTACCAGTTGGGATGTCACCAAGCGTTCCGTTGACAAGTACCCGCAAGCTAAATACAAATCTTTTGCCACAGAAGCGGAAGCTAAAGCCGCATTTGCTAAATCGCCAGCAAGCAGTATAGACAAAAGTGCACCCGCAAAAACGGCCAGCGGTTCATCAGCCGTTAAATCTGCTGGGGTTGGAGTATCAACCAAAACCCTTGCGGCTAATCAAACGGTACTAAGCCAATTTGATGTGGTGATATACACCGACGGTGGTTGCGAACCTAATCCTGGCAAAGCAGGTTCTGGAATGGCGATATACCGCAAAGGCGAGTTAGCCGAGTTATGGTTTGGTTTGTATAACCCTAATGGCACCAATAATACCGCCGAACTCAATGCGCTACATCAGGCACTCATTAAGGCAAAAAAAGTGCTTGATGCCGGTGAAACCGTGCAAATTATGAGTGACTCACAGTATTCGATTAAATGTGTTTGTGAGTGGGCATATGGTTGGAAAGCCAAAAACTGGACTCGAAAAACCGGTGAAATCGCCAATCTGGAGATCATCAAACAAGCTCATGAGCTATATGATGCAATGAAAGACGATATCGTGCTTCAACATGTTGCAGCACACATAGGTATTGAAGGTAATGAACTGGCAGACAGAATGTCGATTCATGCGATTGATCAGCAGCACAAAGCATTTAGCCAATTTACTGCACCATTGGATATCAACAAAATTCTTGCGTTGCGAACAGGCTAGTTATTGATCTAATTCTACATTAAACGCCTTAGATTCCTTGAAAAACAACCACAAAAAAGCCGGATTGTTCCGGCTTTTTTATGTTTAATTTACGATTACTTATAATAACTTACGTTTACTTAGTGTTTTCTTCATACATTAAGTAATGGCTTTGATCCATACCCAGAGATTCATAGGTTTTTTGGGCAATTTTATTGTCATGTTCAACATACAAACGAAAACTTGCCGTGCCGCCATTATCTGCCGCTAAGTCTTTTACCGCTTGATAAAGCTTGCCATAAATACCCTGACGACGATTTTGCGGACGTATGTACACACTTTGGATCCAATAATAATTACTTGCGCGCCAGTCGCTCCACTCATAAGTGACCATTAACGAGCCAGCTATTTCACCATCAACTTCTGCCACTAAATATACCCCTCGTTCAGGATGGGTAAGCAGTCCTTCAACACCGCGAGTCAATTGCTCGGTGTCTAATGATAGATTTTCAGTTTCCATTGCCATTGCTTGGTTAAACTGAACTAGGGCGTTTAGGTCGGCATGTTGGCCTATTCTAATTGTCATGAATTTCTCGTTTTTATAGGGTGTTTTGTTAATATCATACCGCGACATGTGTAAAATGTATTGGTTTACGGCGGCAGTAAATGTGTACGTTTTTACTCTATTTATTGCTTAGTAGTAGCAAGCATGGCCAAGCATGATTATGGCATATCGTAACAGAATTCAATCACGGTAGAATAAACACCTTAATGTGACTCAATCAACTTGGTATTGTTATTTTGAGGGAGGAATAAAAAACCTAAATGAATTTAATTCAATATCGTAAATTTCTAGGGTATGCCTTAAACCGCTTACAAAATAACCAACACATCGATTTATGAAGCATTTTAGATTATTTCTGTTGTAACAAATGCTTATAGGTTTCATCTTGTTGCCATCAAGCTGTGAATTAGCGCTCACTTATTTATACCTCTCCACTAACGTATAATTGAAATTTTTGTGACTTTGCAGTAATGTGACGCCACGACAATTTAGATCTATGTCACAAACTGCATAAATTGATGGAGATAATTATGAAAGTTGCTGTATTGGGTGCTGCTGGTGGTATCGGCCAGGCTCTAGCTTTACTGTTAAAAACTCAACTGCCTGCGGGCTCAAAGTTGTCTCTTTATGACATCGCTCCTGTTACTCCTGGTGTTGCGGTTGACTTAAGTCACATCCCAACAGACGTAGAAGTAAAAGGTTTTGCCGGTCAAGATCCTACCGATGCATTGGTTGGTGCTGACGTAGTGTTAATGTCTGCTGGCGTTGCGCGTAAGCCTGGTATGGATCGCTCAGATCTATTCAACATCAACGCTGGTATCGTGCGTAACCTAATGGAAAAAGTGGCTGTAACTTGCCCTAAAGCATTAGTGGGTATTATTACTAACCCAGTTAACACGACTGTTGCGATTGCTGCTGAAGTATTAAAAAATGCTGGTGTATATGATAAAAACCGTTTGTTCGGTATCACAACACTTGACGTTATTCGTAGCGAAACGTTCATCGCTGAGCTTAAAGGCTTAAAAGTTGCTGACGTTAAAGTTAACGTAATCGGCGGACACAGCGGTGTGACTATTCTTCCACTACTTTCTCAAGTTGAAGGTGTTACTTTCACTGACGAAGAAGTGGCAGCAATGACAACTCGTATTCAAAACGCAGGTACTGAAGTTGTTGAAGCTAAAGCCGGTGGCGGTAGCGCAACATTATCAATGGGCCAAGCTGCATGTCGCTTTGGTTTATCATTGGTACGTGGTCTTCAAGGCGAAGCTAACGTAGTCGAATGTGCCTATGTTGACGGCGGCAGTGAGCACGCTACATTCTTCGCCCAGCCAGTACTTCTTGGCAAAAACGGCGTAGAAAAAGTATTACCTTACGGTGAAATCAGCGCATTCGAAGCTAACGCTCGCGATGCAATGTTAGACACCCTTAAAGCTGATATCAAATTAGGCGTTGAATTTGTTAAGTAATTAACAAATCGATGGTCTAAAAAACGCGAAGCCAAGGCTTCGCGTTTTTTTTGGTTTATCAGTTATAACTCGCTAAAAAAATCCATTAATTTTTACTACGTAAAGACTCTAACTCTAATGTTATTGCTGCTATCTCTTTGCTTGGTACACCTGGTCGTTTAGTCAATGACTCAAGCTTTTTCTCTTTAAGTTGTTGCAGTTGCTTAGTTTCTGTAGCACTAAGTTGTTGTTTATCTTCTAATGCGTAAATTTGTTCGTTTAGACTGTTGATTTAAAGTGTCATTAACTTAGCAGATTTGAATGTGTTGACCAAATCGATGTTCCATTACCAACTTATCTCTTTGCCTTGCCAATCTAAGTAACTGGCTTCGCTGTTGGGCTCAATATTAACCATGATGTTATACAGCTGGCTGGCAACAAATTCTGGGGTAAAAAGCTTGCCTGCTGGCACATTGGCCTGAAAGGGTTTTGATAATGGTGTGTCAGTAGTGCCAGGATGAAACGCGATGAGTTTTACTCGTTTAAGGCGTCTGGCATATTCCACCGCAGTGGTTTTGATTAGCATATTTAATGCCGCTTTTGAGGCGCGATAGCCATACCAGCCGCCGAGTCGGTTGTCTGAAATGCTGCCAACTCGGGCACTCAAAATACTGATTACACACTTGGGGTTGTCGATCTTATTAGGTTGCTGTAGCAGTAACTCAGTTAAGGCGCTTAGCCATAACATGGGCACAATACTGTTAGCGTAAAATAGTTGCTGTAGGGCATCACTATTAATGTCTTCAATGCGTTTTTCAGGCATCAAATGAGTTGTGCCTGTGTTTTCGTTATCGGTGGGTTCATTAGTCGTTTTAGAATGCAAAATGCCGTTACATATGATGATTTTTGTAATGGTGCCGACCATCGATGACATCTCAGCAATACAAGTTGAGATAGAGGCTTGCTGATAATCACAGCTAACATGGTGGTGAGTGACATTTTGGGTCATATTGTCTGCAAGTGTAGGCCGTGTCATTGTAGGCGGTATCAGTGAAGATTGACGACTCACGGAGATAATGGTTAAGGGTAAATCGTGTTCTTTTTCTGATATGGTTTGATTAATAAAAGCTTGGGCGATGAATGATGACGCGCCAACCACAATAATTGTTTCTGTCGTTGAATCGCTCATACTGTTTGTCCTTATTTGATGTTACAGCTGCCGTTATCACAGCGTTTCTTACCTGTAAGCAAATAAGATATACGGTAACGATTACGGGCAAAGGCTAAATACGCGAGGTCAGCAACAGGTTTGATGAGCGGCAAACGTAATAATTTTATCCAACCATGCTTACCCGTTAAACCCCATGCTTTGGCTGTTACATCTAAGCCATACAACCAACTACCGTCAGCTTGTAATCCATGTAGCATCGTATTAGCTTTTACGACATCTAAGTCAGGGAAACGCTGATTAATATCAGCGGCGTTAATGTCTTCAAGGCCGATGCGGTTTAAATTGTCATGACGCTTTAATTGCTTCATTTCATTAAGACACAGCGGGCAAGTGCCATCGTAAAAAATAGTTAGTTCCATCATTTACCTCATTTATGTCTAATGCTTGTTGAACACACTTATTGAACACAGATCGTAACTATTGTACGCCCCAAACGCCAAGCCAGTTTACTTTAGTTGGTATGTTCAAAATTTTAGTCAAATCGTTTCGGTTTATGATCTTTTTATTTCAGCTAGGCGTATAGTTTAAAAACAAATCACAAGGGCTGAATCATGCCATTAAGCCAAGCAATCATTAACGTGACTAATTTACGTTTGCGGACCTTTATTGGTTTTAACCAAGACGAACGCGACAAGCAACAAGATGTGGTGATCAATATCGAGATCCATTATCCAGCCGATCGATCGTTTCAAACCGACGACGTTGCCGACGCACTAAACTACAAAGTGATCACCAAAAAAGTGATCCAACATGTCGAAGAAGGTCGTTTCTTGTTATTAGAAAAGCTGGTTGCTGACGTATTAGATATTTGTCGTGAACACCCCAGTGTAACCCTGGCAAGAGTGACCATCGATAAGCCCCATGCACTGCGTTTCGCCGATTCAGTGTCGTTATCTTTAGAGTACCAAGCCTAATCATTATTTAAGGATGTTATTATGACTACCATTAATGACATAACTCGCGCAGAGTTGTCTGCAGAAGCATTGAAAGTACAGCAAGCATTAGTCGCCCACGGACTTGAAACACCACTGATTCCAAACGATATGACCAGTGAGCAAAAGTATCAGCGTATTAAAGGCTTAATGACCGAAGTGGTATCCACATTAGGGCTAGATTTAACCGATGACAGCTTAGCCGAAACTCCACACCGCATTGCAAAAATGTACGTTAACGAGATTTTCTCGGGCCTCGATTATGCTAATTTTCCTAAAATAACCCAAATTGATAATAAGATGGGTGTTGAAGAGATGGTAAAAATTAGCAACATCAGTGTTGTCAGTACCTGTGAGCATCACTTTATTACCATCGACGGCTTCGCCAAAGTGGCTTATATACCCAAAGATAATATTATTGGTTTATCGAAAATTAACCGTATCGTGCGATTTTTTGCTCAGCGTCCACAAGTGCAAGAGCGGTTAACTCAGCAGATTTTAGTGGCCCTGCAAACGTTACTGGCGACTAATGATGTAGCCGTGAGTATTAACGCGACTCATTATTGCGTAAAATCACGCGGCATTATGGACACCTCATCAAGCACACAAACCACTGCACTTGGTGGCTGCTTTAAGGCCAATCCCGCTAGCCGAGCCGAATTTCTAGCATAAGGTCTAGCATAACGTTTAGACATAACTTTTACCGTAACGTTCAGACATAACTAGCCTGAACTCGAAATGGCTCGCACCACAGCTTTTAAAAATGACTTCACTTACTGAAGTCATTTTTTATGAACACACTATCGATTGTCATTATTAGACGGTAGGATGGCTTTTAGTCAGATTCGAATGGTTTGCTTTGAGATAACCATCTAATTTAATTATGATAAAGGCTCAATGTATTGAGCTAACAATAAAGAGAGCATTATGGAACGTACAATACTGATCACTGGTGTAGGTAAACGTATAGGCTATGCACTGGCTAAATATTATTTGGCCCAAGGTCATCAGGTCATTGGCACCTATCGCACCCATTATGACAGCATTGAACAGCTTGGTAAGTTGGGTGCAAGCTTGCACTCATGTGACTTAACCGATCCCACTGCCATTGATGCACTCGTCAATCATATCAATCAACATCACGATAGCCTCGATACCATTATTCATAATGCGTCTGACTGGTTACCCGACAACAGCGGTTTAAGCCCCGCCGATACCATGGCGAGAATGATGCAAATTCATGTTTCAGCGCCGTATCAAATCAATCTTGCTTTAGCACCATTATTGATTAATGCAGCTAAAACCCATGACGACAGTATTGGTGCCAGCAACATTATTCACATTACCGACTTTGTTGCCGAAAGGGGCAGTAAAAAGCATATCGCCTACGCTGCCAGTAAAGCTGCACTTCATAACATGACACTCTCATTTGCTAGCTTGTTAGCACCGCATGTCAAAGTGAACTCCATTGCCCCAGCGATGATTTTATTTAATGAAGATGACGGCGAGGCATACAAAGCCAAAGCATTGGCTAAAGCCATATTGCCCAAAGAAGCCGGTAATGCCGAAATCATTTCTTTGGTCGACTACCTACTGGGCAGCCATTATGTAACGGGTCGAAGTTATGCTGTTGATGGTGGCAGACATTTAAAATAATTCATAAAACGACAAGCAGTAGGGCCTGTTGATCTTTCAAGGCTGTTTTTGCAGCGAATTGTTGGTCATTTGTACAAGGCAGAGACTTTGTGGTGTAGTTATTCTACATAAAAAGTCGATAACGCAGTAAAAATGACCAACAAACGCTGCCCGAAGGGTTCGGCTAAAAACGTTTTACTCTTTGTTGAGCGAATTTAGCTTAGATTGCTAGGCAGCAATCCGCTCGCCCCGATTAAAACGTTTTTATCTCGAACAAAATTTAACCTGCAAAGATCAACAGACCCTAATGTGTGCTGCAAAGTTGACGCAATTTTATAATGGACTTCTAGACGGCTAGTTGCTAGTGTAGATATTAATCAATATCCACACTCGCTATTATCGAAAGGAAGTCACTATGTCTGCAGAAAACATGAAGCTGGAATCATTGGCGTTACATTATGGTTACGAGTCTGAAGCAACAACCAAAGCTGCAGCCGTGCCGATTTATCAAACCACCTCATATACCTTCGATGATACCCAGCACGGTGCCGACCTGTTCGACTTAAAAGTGGCTGGCAATATTTATACTCGCATAATGAATCCAACCACCAGCGTACTTGAGCAACGTTTAGCCGCAATTGAAGGCGGTATCGGTGCGCTTGCAGTGGCGTCTGGCATGGCCGCCATTACTTACGCTATCCAAGCATTAACCCAAGTGGGCGACAACATTGTCAGTACCAGCCAGTTGTATGGCGGCACGTATAACTTATTTGCCCATACACTGCCACGCCAAGGCGTTGAAGTCCGTATGGCTGCGTTTGATGACTTTGATGGCCTCGATGCGCTAATTGATGACAACACCAAAGCCCTGTTTTGCGAATCAATTGGTAACCCGGCCGGTAATATTGTCGACTTACAACGTTTAGCCGATATTGCTCACAAACACGGGGTGCCATTAATTGTCGATAACACTGTGGCTACGCCTGTGTTGTGCCGTGCATTTGATCATGGTGCCGACATTGTTATCCATTCGCTCACTAAATACATTGGCGGTCACGGTACAACCATTGGTGGGGTGATTATTGACTCGGGTAAATTTGACTGGGTTGCCAACAAAAAACGCTTTGCGATACTTAATGAGCCAGATCCGTCTTATCACGGCGTGGTGTATACAGACGCCTTTGGGCCTGCTGCCTACATTGGCCGTTGCCGTGTTGTGCCACTGCGTAATACTGGCGCAGCTTTGTCACCGCACAGTTCATTCTTGTTACTTCAAGGTTTAGAAACCCTCAGTTTACGCATGGAACGTCATTGCAGTAATGCGCTCACGCTAGCTGGATATTTACAACAGCATCCTAGTATTAGCTGGGTTAATTACGCAGCACTGCCAGACAGCCCTCATCATGCAACTTGTCAAAAAATCACTGGTGGTAAAGCCTCTGGTATTATTAGTTTTGGTATTAAAGCTGATAACGCAGAAGCGGGTAAAGTGGCTGGTGGTAAGTTTATTGATGCACTGCAAATGGTGCTACGTTTGGTGAATATTGGCGACGCTAAATCGCTGGCTTGTCATCCTGCCAGTACCACTCACCGCCAACTTAGCGGGGCTGAATTAGCTAAAGCCGGTGTATCAGAAGATTTAGTGCGTATTTCTGTGGGTATTGAGCACATAGATGACATCATTGCCGATGTCAGCCAAGCATTAGAGAAAGCAATTGTGTAAGCCCATTTTTAGTCTAATCAGTTAACTAAAAAGCCCCATCAATAGCGTGTATTGATGGGGCTTTTTATTACGAAACGGTAGCTATTTTAAATAGCTAATCTTCTCGTTGGGGTAATAATCACTGGTAAAGGAATATCCCAAAAATCAGTTGGAACCTGGCTCACTTGCTGGCAATCATGGGCAAACCCGACGGCTAATGGTTTGTTGTTGGTCACTTGTGCCAAGGTGCGATCGTAATAACCACTGCCCATGCCCATGCGATTACCATGTTCATCAAATGCCACCACAGGAGTGATAATCATATCGAGCTTGTCTACAGGGATAATGTGTTGCACATTCTGTTGCGGCTCGCTAATACCATATTTGTTATTAACCATCACAGAGTCTCGGTCATAACGCACAAACAGTAAATGCCCTTTACTAAACGGATGAATGCATGGCAAATAGAGGTTAATGTCTAGTTCCCATAATGCTTCAATGAGTTTTTGGGTGGCGAGTTCACCATCTTGGGTAAAATACAATGCAACGTGCTGAGCTGACTGCGCCTGAATTTCGGCGAGCATATGACGGCTGGCGATTAACGCTAATTGATTTTGTTCTTCAGAGCTGAGGCTATTACGTTCTTGTCTGATATGACGACGGATATTATCACGGCTCATGCCTGTACTATCAAATAATGGATCTTCAAGTTCTGTTGGTTTGGCAAAGTAGCTAATGCGTGCCGAAGAGGTTGACGTAACAGGACGGTGATCCTTGTTAGTCATAAAACGCGAGATACTCATGTGTAGGGAGGACTCCATCACTTATAAATGAAATTAAAAACGATAATCAACAAACAACTCAAAGTAGGTTATCGCGTTCTGAAAAGATATGAAAGCACTGGTTGATAGTCGGTTAACGTAGAATCATTTTGCATCAAACTAAACCAACAAATCAAAATGCAGCATAATTTTATTACATTATGCTGCATTGTTTTAATCAAAGGAAACTGGCGTGTTATTTATCCATATTCATTGATTTTAGTAGCACTGGACTATCGTAATCCGCCACCATGGTCTTTGCTTTTAACCAAAATTTTCTACGTGTTAAAAAGTAAGTAAAGCTGATTGATAACAAGCCCCACTCAATTAAATTATGCGCCATAAAATCTAAACCAGATGATAATAACACAGCCACTTCGCTAACGTAATTAGCATGGTTTGCAATAAAACCATAAGTCGGGTTAATGAAGAAAAAACCATATTGAAGGGCACAATAAATACCAATGCCAGCAATCAAGCCAAACAGTTTGCTGTACCACTTTTCTGGCCATTTTACACCAATCACCAGTAAGTAAAGTCCAACCAGTAATGAGCCACTAACAAGTGTGCTCGCTATTGTGGGTGAACGGTTAAGCAGGTCAACTATGTTGTAATAAAGAGTAAAAGCGAAATGTGGTAACAACAGTGTAATGCTGATAGCTAAAACCCATATTTTAGCTTTACTAATACTTTTCCAATACCAGGTTTTAATACTTTGGTAGCTTAACCACAGTAACCCAAGTACAAAAGCGTAATTAACAAAAGCGGGTAGCCCGAAAAGGCCAAATTTCATCGTCAATAACGCCATCATCCATTCAGGTATTTGAGTCACACTCATGCGATTACCTGAATCAACTGCAAATGAAGGGTATAGCAGCGCGATTAACATCCCTAAAGTAAAGAATAAATAAGTGTATTTAATCAAGCTCAAGAACATGTTTGGTGCAATACCTTTAACACTGTGTTTTTTTAATTGTGTCACTAAGTTTTGGTAATTAGATATTACAGCGTCTTTAATTTCAGTAGACACCCAGTTTTCATCTAATAGTGCAATTTGGCTGTTGGTTACATTGGCTTCAATAATGTTTTTAACAGCAGGCGTTGCTAATGCCATTTTGTCTGCCGATTGACTGCCGCCAGCCATTTTCTGTGCCACACTCCATACCGCTGGGTCATAAACTCCACCAGCATTATGGGTAGTATCTTTTTTACCTGCAAAGCACATCTTGGTATCGACTTTATCAATCGTAGCGGTAAATTGTAGCGTTGGCAGTTTAGCGGTAAAAGCGAAGATAAAGGTACAGCCATCCAAGGTGCCTTCAACATCAACTTCAGTTATCTCAGTTAAATGATAGACCAAGTTTAAACCGTTATTTTTAACAAACTCAGAGGTCCATTCGTGGTAATCGTTGCTGTTATAAGCCCATTTAGTGCTACGTTTTGCATCACCGTCAATGGTGTAACTGTAATAGAGATAACCACCACCATTACAAGTATTACACGTTACCGAGCCTGAGCCACCGCAAGTATGACACGTTGTTTTACCTCGTCCCCAACAGGACGAACATGATTCTGTAGTATAAACCGTGCGATTATTGTAACTATCGTAACGCGACACACTAACGCGGCCACTGCCACTACAACGATTACAAGAATTACTGCCAGAACCATAACAACTAGAACAGCTTTGTGTGCCAGAACCACTGCAGTTGTAACACAATTTACTGCCTACATAGGTTTCTGGTGCAGATTTTAGGTCTTTATTCCTTATTAAGAAATTGCTAGATATATCAGGACCAAGAATCTTTAAAAAGCGATCGTTAAATAACGTGTTCTGTCCGCTAGCGTACTCTTTAGCTTTTTCATGGGCACAATCCCGAGCATTCGATGCCGTGCCAGATTTAATCCCTGACGGACAATAGCCTCCATGTTCGTGTGTACTCACCCCAACTTCGATAGTCCACCCAAATGTAAACTTAAGTTGAGGAAGCTTTTCTTGTTCATTGCTTAATTTTATTGGTACATCGACACCCGTGAGCTCTTTACCGTTACGGCGAATAAAATCTTGGAATTGTTCTAATTTACTCACGTAATACTTCCTATAAATCAATGCGTGATGAATGGTTTACTTTTTTATGACTGCTTGGTCGAATCGGCTAATGACAAATTGATATTAAAATCAGTTTCATCGGCTTTTAAGTACACCCATTTTCTAATAGGTGTATATCCAGGCGCGGTGATTTTAATGTCATAACTGCCAGCAGGTAACATCATGCCAGCTTTATATTTGGGTTTAATATTCATTACTGACACTTTGGCATTGGCGATATTACTTGTGATGCTAAGGGGTAATAATGTCGCTTTGTTAGACGCGTTTTTAACCACTTTAGTTGAATCATGTACAGGCATTACCGCTAAGTCAAAGCGGTTAATCGGCTCACTGATTGCATTAAATCCTTTCGTAATAAATAAGCTCTCGTCTATGGATGAACCAATAGGTTGCACCATCGGCAGCGTCACTAATAACCATTTAAGGGTAAATGAAATCGTGGCGGAGTCATTCTTCTCCATTTGTTCAAAAAAATAATGTACTGCAGAGCCTTTAGCTGTGTATTGATTACTGCCCATGGATAGCGGCACGACAAATATAGACGCTAATAATAATGTTGATATCGTCGGTTTTATAAAACGATTAGGCTTTGACTTTGACGCTGAGTCCATCCCCTTTGCCTGTATCAGTTCCACGGCTTTCATCGGTAACTTTAATACGGTTAATAGCACCAGAACCAAACTTATCGACATCGAAATTGGCGGAATAATCGTTGATCTTAATGCCGATTTACCTGTTGATTCAAATGAACCGCCATCGGCAAACTCAACTTGTTGGGCTTCGAGTACATTTAGATACTCGGTGGTTTTCCGTCGAATATTGGGTTCAATGATTTTCTGTTTAAACTCACGGTTATTCCAATCAGCCAGCGTAGGGTTTACGTAAAGCTCTTTCATTTCTCGTTGAATACGTTGTTGAATAACGCCTTGTTGTTGAAAGGTTTGCCAGCTCAAGTTTGGTGGCATATCGCTGTTCTTGGCTTTCATTTTCGATCGCCACTCAGCATCTGCTTGTTGACGCACTTTTTTAGCGACTGCAATGTCAAAGCTATTACGATCGGTCAGAGACCAAGAAGGAGATAAGGTTAAGCCTTTTTGTTTCAGCTTTTTATTCACTTTTATGCTGGTAAGTTCATTGACTCTAAATTCATGGATTGAGTTAATTCCCAATGGATAGCCACCCGATTCTTTAACAAAATCAGGTTCCATTTTTACCATCAACACGTTTTTATAATGATTCACATCGTTGGTATACACCATTCGATGATCTTTAAATCCAGCGTCGCCACCCGTTACGGCATCAGCGGCTTGCATTGCAGTGTAAAGGCCAAATGTCAAAATCCCTGAAATAATGGAATTACCAACGTTTTCAGACGTCGAAATTTCCTCACGAACCAACCAATCATTAGGTGGAATATAAGGCATGCTGTATTTGGCTATTTCTTTGTCATAACCAGTTTGCAGTCGCTCGAAACAACGGTCTTTATTACTGCCACTTTTCTTCTCTGCACATTTATTACGGCGTTCAAAATAATCGTATAATTTAGGGGCTATTTTTTGCGCACGTGATTCGACCCTAGCTTCATAAGCCTTGGTGCCTTTTTGGTATTGCTCCCAGCCCTGTTTAACCTGATTTTGGGTATCGAGCCAGTAAGCGTCAGAGCGTGTTTGTACGCTAGCTAAAGCCTGATTATATTGATTAGAACCAGCAGCATATTCAGTGTATTTATCGCGAAGCGTTTGGCGGAAATTATCATAGTTGGCGTAGTGTTGATCAAATTGAGACATAGCACGGTCACGAACAAATTTTTCCATGATCAGGCGTTTTTTCTGTTTTAAATCGTCCACTAATTTATCGTCAGCGTATACCAGCCCGCCAAATACGGATAAGAACGTTTTTTCGGCCGCGCTGTGTTTTTTATCTGGATCGTAATCAATGCCTTCAAATGCGATTGAATTTTCAATCAACGCGCTACGAAGCACTTGAGATAAGTACGCTTGTTGACGTTCTTCTGGGGTTGAAGCATCAATAATAAAATGATCCACCAACCACTTCTGACCAAAAAAAACGGTTGGCCAAACTATCACAGCAATTAACGTAAAATAACCCAACGCGCGAGTGGCTTTAGCCACTTGTTTACCTTTTAATAATAAGTCAGCTAAAAGCAGCGTAACGCCAATACCACTAATAGTGCGGCCAAATAATTCCACTGCGCGTAAGTCTTCCGCACTGGAGTTACGACCGCCAGCAACATCGGTTAACGCAGCATTAAACACAGCCTCAGGGAACAAATACACTAGCGAACAAATGAACATCAACAACATCCACCAGAAAGGTTTACCCGTGTTAATAATTTGGGCTTCTACTGCTTGTTGTTTTTTAGCTTTGGCAGCCGTTGATTGTTGATGTTTCTGTGTTTTCTTTAGCTCTTTCTCTGCGGATTCCATTTTTTTGTGTGTTGGGGCAGTGTTAAGCAAATTTGTTGCAAATGGACTTTTGTTTTTCTCAGTCATAGTAATATTTATTAGCCATCAAATTTTATTAAAATTGTTTATTTAGTCAGCCTGTCGACTTGGTAATCTTAAAATTATGGTGTCACCCGTGTCTGTATCTATTATTTCATCGGTAATAGTGGGGAAACCATGTTCCAACAAAGGCGTAGGTATGTTGTTAGGTACCTTGTTAACCGGAGTGCTATGGATGGCTTTAAGGCCAGAAGCTAATGACAGATAATAACCTTCTGTTTGATAACCTAGCATTTCGTCAAAGCGGTCAAAGTCAGCATCTTGGGGTAAAGAGGTAATATAACGACCCACATTACTCGATGCTTGATAACGTTTTTTAGGTTTGGCTCCATTGAATAAACGCTGGCAAATTTTGTAAGGCGTGGCATCTACAATTGCGCCATCAGGTAGCTGATCTATTGTTAACTTAAGTAATTGTGTTTGATGATAATCACTGCCATTAAGCGAATAGGTATAAACCTTCATTCCGAGTTGGTGAGCACTATACCTCACGCTGGGATGCTGCATAAAACTGCGAATGTCTAAATGTAAACCAGAGTTGCTACCCAGCTTTTTTTGCAATTGGGTTAACGATGATTTTGCCGTGTAGTCTTTATAGCGCGAGCGGTAACGTTTAGTTCCGTAGCGACCAGCAAGCTCAATATTTTGTTGATTATCTAAGTAATAGGCATCATTTTTAACGCCTTTACGTAAATCGGCGGCTAACTTTTCAACGCTGGTAGGGTGTCCACCTTGAATAAAGCCTAAATAAACAGATGGATTAATGCCGCGTAGTTTATAGAGGACATCGAGTTCTGCCGCTGAATAATAAAAGCCACCTAAGCCAATATACTTTCTGAGCATATTATCAAGCTCTACAAGCTTTTGGCCGTTGGTATCAGATTTTATTTCTACATTGAGTCGTTGATTTTGATCGCGATATGCGCCGAATACTTTAAACGCTTCTGCAGCCGTTATTGGGCGTTGGTCGAGTAAATTGTTACTGTGTTTATCCCGCAGTTTCAGGTTAGAAAACTCCTGAAAACTCATGCGATTTAGTTTGAAGCGTTCACCAGTGTAATACACGGTAGCACGGCCAGTTTGGCTATCATGATGATCCACCCAAGTGCCATCTTTAAGCAGCATTACATCAATTTCGACACTGTTAAAGTTATCGTTCAAGGCTGAAGAAATAGCATTGGCGCTACTTTCTGGTTGACGAAAATCTCCACGGTGCGCCGATATTTCTAACTGACATTGTGCAGTAGAGATCATTTTGATATTGCCATTGTTGGCAAGATATAAATTACGATCGCCTAGGCTCAATTGAACATCAATGATATCTAAACCTTGGTTTGCCGCATCGGCAGGCAAATGAGATAACGCAGCAGGAATGACATAACTAGGTTTAACAGGCTCGGGTGTGGATTTACAACCAGATAAGCTGAAAATGAATACAATTAAAATGGTGCAGTAAACCTTAAGATGAATAGAGCTGCTTGTCATAAGTCATGATTGCAAGTTGTTAATATTGAAGACTTTATACATTAATATGCTTTGTAAAACAATCTTATCAATAAAGTAAACAAATGTAACAACCTGAAAGTGTGAAAGCGGGACTGTTTTGCATAAAAAACGGTCACAAATTATAACAATTTGAGCAGAAGGACTTATACCAAAGTTTATGTTGTAGATCGATTCAATGCTTGAAAATGATCAATGACCTAATAGTGCACATGGATCTAGTGAACATGGGAGTAATAGATGAAATAATAGTGAGTAAGGAATAGCGCTCGAAATAATAATGCGCGGGATAATAGCGCCTAGACATAAAACGGCTTGAGACAAAACGAAACATGGGTTGGGTGACGACAGGTATTAGCTAAAAGAGGCAGTAACACAGACCTAATTAGGATGCTCCCCAAAATACCGCTGCTGGCGCAGCCCTTGAACCGTAGGTTCAAGGCGGGTAAATGTTCATTTCCTAAGGCTTCTCGGTATAATCCGAGCATGCACAATGTCAACGAAAGCATTCACCCTGGGTTTGTAATTATCGGCACAGGGACTTAACCAACGAGCAAATATCCCAGGGAGCAAAACAGGGTAGAATCAAGTTATTCTTAATTCTGAAATCTTAGTTTAGCCTTCCTAGCGACTTCGTTCAACCAACGATGTTTCCAACGTTGACTGTAATAACGAAATGCGCTCATCCATTTGCGCCATGTATTGTTTGTTTTTTTGCTTTTCTTCGTACAATTCATTACCAATGTTAAGCGCTGCCATTATAGCAAGCTCTTCACGGCTTAAGTTATTGGTACGAGACTTTAGCGTTGTTAGTTGGTTTTCTACTTCTCTGGCTACCGTGCGCAAAGCATCTTCGCGTCCTTTTGGACATGCGATAGAGTAGGTGCGCCCTAATAGGGTAATATCAACAGCACTGTTACTCATAATGTTGCCACGGTTCCTTAATTAACCTCAACCCGATTAAGAGGTGGGGTAAACAAGTGAAAATCAGAAAGCTTGGTATATTTTATATCAAACTTATCATTTGTTTTGCTAACAAAACGCCTGCTAGTATTTCTTTTGGAAATTAATAGCTGCGACAATAGCAAGTTGACTGCAAAATCAATTGTAACGCAGATCGTGGAACAAAAGATCGTTTAATAACCGTTTATTAATTCCAGCTGTGGTTAACCATATTCAGCATATGGGCGAACTATATAGCGCTGAATTTAAAAGAGCAAGGCAACAACATCCCTTTTTAACTATTTGCTGTTTGTGTGAACAAATCCGCTACAGTCAATGCATATTTTAGCCACAATAGGCAGTTGCATTTGGAGCATCATAGTAACTCTGCTAGCATTGAAGCAGTAAATTGCGTTAATAGGAATAAACCATGGCAATCCCACCTTCGTTATGTATCGATAAACTAAAAAAAGCCTTAGATTTCGCTGAAGTCGGCCATCATCCCGTAGAAGTACACGGCATGCTTGTTGGACTCATTTGTGGTGGCGTAAAACAAGAAAAACTTACCTGGTTAAAACCGCTAGTAGAGTTAATGAACGACGGCCAGCCGTTAGAGCCAAAATTGCAACAGCTGATCATCGAATTGTATCAAGACACTGTCACACGTTTAGCCGATTTTGAGTTCGGCTTTACCTTGTTATTACCAGAAGAAGAAGTGCCATTGAGTGAACGCGTTGAAGCGTTAGCATTATGGACCCAAAGCTTTTTAACTGGCATTGCTATTATTCAACCAAAACTTGCCAAAGCAACACCCGATGTACGCGAAGTGATTAAAGACCTTGCAGACATTGCCCAAGTAGAATTTGATGTCGGTGATGACGAAGAATCAGAAGTTGCTTATGAAGAACTGCAAGAGTTTGTCAGAATGTCGGCTATTTTATGTTATTCAGAGTTTGGCTTAGACATGCCTTTAAATGACACCGACGAGCATTCAAATATTCACTAACATTTTTGGTATAGGCAGCAACGCAGCGTATGACCACAGCACAAACAAATACAACACCACTTACCGTTGATATTGCCATAGTGGGTGGCGCCATGGCGGGTGCCACGCTAGCCTTAGGCTTAGCTAAGTTATCTGCCTCGCAGTCGCGTCCGTTGCGCATCGCCTTAATTGAAGCCCATGTTGCTAACAACAATCATCCAGGTTTTGACGCCCGCTCCATTGCTATCGCCCAAGGTTCTATATTCGAACTCACCCGTTTAGGTATTTGGTCTAAATTGCAACATCTTGGCACAGCGATAGAGAATATCCATGTGTCAGATCGCGGCCACTTTGGTATGACCGAGCTAAACGCTAAGCCACTTGGGTTAGATGCATTAGGGCAGGTGGTCGAGTTAGCTAAAGTGGGTAAGGTGTTATTTGATGAGCTGACTAAGTCATCGGTTAAGGTCTTTTGTCCTGCTAAAGTCACTGATTTACAGGCTCAACAAGACGGCCACCTATTAAGCTTAGATGACGGTACGCAATTACATTGTCAATTATTGGTAGCGGCAGATGGGGCGCATTCAGTGGTACGTCAACAGTTGCAACAGCCCACAGAAACCATCGATTTTAATCAAACCGCAATAGTGGCTAATGTCATCACCAATCAAGCACATCAGCATTGGGCATATGAGCGCTTTACTCAAACAGGTCCTATAGCGCTGCTTCCAATGGCATCAGTAAATAATCAATCAGCAAACCAACAGGCTCGGTATTCATTAGTGTGGGCTTTAGCGCCTGCTAAAGCAGATGAATTAAAAAACGCCGACAAAACCGAGTTTTTAGCGGCACTACAACAAGCCTTTGGTCATCGTGTTGGTCGCTTTATTGATGTCGGCCAGCGGGCCAGTTATCCATTAACCTTATCGTCTATGCCAAGACCCATTTTCCACCGTTGTGTGTTTGTCGGTAATGCTGCACAAACCTTACACCCCATTGCCGGGCAAGGTTTTAACTTAGGTTTACGTGATGTAGTGGGCTTATTAGGCGTAATCGAAAATGCATTAACCCAAGCCAATGACGGATCTGAAGTCGATATCGGCAGCAGCGCCATCGTGCACCAATATTTAGCCGCGCGACAAGATGACCGCGACACCACGCTGCGCAATATCGAATTTTTAGTCCGTGGTTTTTCCAATCAATATTGGCCATTAGTGGCAGGGCGTAATATCGGATTGCGTTTATTGTCTTGGTTTCCTCCACTTAAACAACCCGTTGCTCATACTGCAATGGGCTGGCGTTAACTCTTCAAGGTAAGGATCCACCATGTATTCAACTCAAACATATGATGTTGCCATCGTCGGCGGTGGTATGGTCGGGCTAGCAACCGCAATCGGTTTAGCCAATGCCGACCTTAACGTGGTGGTAATCGATGCCGGTGCAACTCAAGCCGTCAGTGGTGAACCTAAATTACGTGTTAGTGCCATTAATAAAGCCAGCCAACAACTGTTGGAAAATCTAGGCGCGTGGCAATATCTCGACGACAGCCGTATCAGTCCTTATCAAAAAATGGCCGTGTGGGACAAAGACGGTCTAGGCAAAATTGAATTTGATGCCAACAGTATCGGCGAAGCCTTTTTAGGCTCTATTATCGAAAACGATGCCATTAGCTTTTCCCTTGCCAAGCGCGCTAGCGAAATCGCTAATTTGACTCATATAGAAGGTCAACGCCTTGAACGGATCGCCTTTGGCGAACGCGAAGCTTGGCTCACCTTAGACAGTGGCGACAACATTAGCGCTGCCGTGGTAGTTGCTGCCGACGGTGCCAACTCTTGGGTGCGTCAACAATGCAGTATTCCGCTGACGTTCTGGGACTATGGTCACCATGCCATTGTTGCCACAGTGCGCACCGAGCTTGCTCACGACGCCACCGCCAGACAAGCCTTTTTACCCGGCGGACCATTAGCCATGTTGCCACTGTATGAAGATGATTTATGTTCAATTGTGTGGTCGGTATCGCCACAGCAAGCCGAGCAGTTACAAGCCTTAGACGATGTTGAGTTTTCAAAAGCATTAACCGCTGCATTAGACGGCCGCTTAGGTGTATGCCAAGTGATAAGTGAACGACAGTCGTTTCCGCTACGTATGCGTTACGCGCGCCATTTTGCCCGCCATCGATTAGTGCTAGCCGGTGACGCGGCTCATACTATTCATCCACTTGCTGGCCAAGGGGTCAACTTAGGCTTTTTAGATGCCGCCAGTATTATCGACACCTTTACCGAGCTGCATGACCAAGGCAAAGATTTAGGCGAATATAGCCATTTACGCGCCCTTGAACGTTGGCGTAAAGCCGATGCCATGGAGATGATTGCCACCATGGAAGGCTTTAAAAGACTCTTTGCAGGCAGCAATCCACTTAAAAAAGCTATGCGAGACATTGGATTAACCCTAGTTGATAATGTCGCTGGGCTGAAAACAGTGTTCATCAAACAGGCTATGGGTAACAAAATGACATTACCTAAACTTTGTCGTGAGCCAATTTCGTAATAGCTAATATAGAAACTTGTTTAATATCAGTAGATACAGTTAAACCCGCAATTTTATTGTAAAAAATTATGTAAAAAAATTACAACAATGGATTAGCTAAACTAATGCGACCGCACTCGGATTAGAAAATTTTTTTGTATACAATTTAGGTCTGCGGAGTATAATTTTGGTCGCATTTTATCAAAAACCTACATAAGAAAGGCCTCAAAAAAAGGGATAATAATGGCTAGCAAAACTGTACTTTTTAACAAGCATTTACAATCAAACGCCAAAATGGTTGATTTTCACGGTTGGGAAATGCCGATCAATTACGGCTCTCAAATCGAAGAACACCACGCAGTACGTCAAGACGCGGGCATGTTCGATGTATCGCACATGACAGTCGTTGACGTCACCGGCAGCGATGCTTGTGCCTTCTTACGTAAGTTACTTGCTAACGATGTTGCCAAGCTTACTGTCCCTGGTAAAGCCCTTTACGGCGGAATGCTAGACGAAACCGCTGGTATCATCGACGACCTTATTACCTACTATTTAACCGACACCCATTACCGTGTGGTGGTTAACTCAGCGACTCGCGACAAAGACCTCGCGTGGATCAACAAACAAGCCGCCGCGTTTGATGTTGTGATTACCGAACGTCCAGAACTCGCCATGATTGCAGTACAAGGCCCTAACGCTAAAGCCAAAGCAGCTCAAGTATTCAGCGCCGCGCAAAATGCTGCAGTAGAAGGCATGAAGCCATTCTTTGGTGTGCAGTCTGGTAGCTTATTTATTGCCACTACTGGTTACACCGGCGAAGCAGGCTACGAAATTATTGTCCCAGAAGCCGAAGCAGAAGCCTTATGGCAAGCACTATTAGATACCGGCGTTAAGCCTTGTGGTCTTGGCGCACGTGATACCTTACGCTTAGAAGCTGGCATGAACCTATACGGTCAAGACATGGACGAGTCCATTAATCCATTAGCCGCTAACATGGGCTGGACTATCGCATGGGAACCTAGCGACCGTGACTTTATTGGCCGCGAAGCATTAACCGCCATAAAAGCTGCCGGAACTGACAAGCTAGTCGGTTTAGTCATGGAACAAAAAGGCGTTTTACGTCATGATATGGCTGTGTTTTTTACCGATGCAGCGGGTGTTGAGCATCAAGGTGTGATCACCAGCGGCTCATTCTCACCAACCTTAGGTTATTCTATCGCCATGGCCCGCGTACCTAATGGTATTGGTGCCACCGCAGAAGTAGAAATGCGTAAAAAACGCGTCAACGTAAAAGTGGTTGCCCCAAGCTTTGTGCGCAATGGTAAATCCACTCTTTAATAGAGTCGTTTTAGCCCAAAAGAATTTATTGATTAAGTACTTAGAACATTTGATTAAGGAACAGTAACAATGAGCACTATCTTAGCAGACTTGAAATACGCCTCTTCACACGAATGGATCCGTAAAGAAGAAGACGGTAGCTACACAGTTGGTATCACTGAGCATGCTCAAGAGCTATTAGGTGACATGGTATTCGTAGAATTACCAGAAGTGGGCGACACTGTGACTGCTGGCGAAGATTGCGCCGTAGCAGAGTCAGTTAAAGCCGCGTCAGACATTTACGCACCTATTTCTGGTGAAGTGATTGCAGTAAACGAAGCATTAGAAGATTCTCCAGAATTGGTAAACAGCGACGCATTTGGTGACGGTTGGTTCTTCCGCGTTATGCCTTCTGACGAAGCAGAAATAGATATATTACTTGATGCCGACGGCTATCAAGAAGTTATTGACCAAGAATAATCGTCAATAACCCAAAAAGCTCCTTAGGGAGCTTCTTTGTTTATGCAAAGTAAAAAAAGCTGTGCAGACTCACTCGAACCTATGGCACCCATAAAGCCAAGGGCGAGGGCACGGCAAATAAACCCGTAATGGGTTATTTACGTATTACACGTTTTCACCTAATCCAGTTCTGTGCCCTACCGCCCGAACTGGTCGATTTGGAACAAGGTTTAACATGACCAAGCAAACCCTGACACAACTAGAACAGCACGAACTTTTCCTCACTCGTCACATCGGCCCAAGTGCAGAACAACAGCAACAAATGTTGAACTTCATTGGTGCAGAGTCGTTAGACGACCTGACCGCCCAAACGGTCCCAGGCAAAATTTTGTTACCGCAAGATCTCACCATCGGTGACTCATGTGGCGAAGCTGAAGGTATCGCCTATATCCGCAACATAGCAGACAAAAACAAAGTCTTTAAAAGCTATATCGGTATGGGTTATTACGGCGTGCAAGTGCCCAATGTCATTTTGCGAAATGTGTTTGAAAACCCAGGTTGGTACACAGCTTACACGCCATACCAGCCAGAAATCGCCCAAGGTCGTTTAGAAGCCACATTAAACTTCCAACAAGTGTCAATGGACCTTACCGGTCTTGACCTTGCATCAGCATCATTGCTTGACGAAGCCACCGCAGCAGCGGAAGCCATGGCACTTGCCAAACGTGTATCTAAAGCCAAAAAGGCTAATATCTTCTTTGTTGCCGATGACGTATTCCCACAAACATTAGATGTAATCAACACCCGCGCTGAATGTTTTGGTTTTGAAGTGGTCGTAGGCCCTGCAAAGGATGCGGTAAATTACGAATTGTTTGGTGCCTTGTTCCAGTACACCAACCGAATTGGCCAAATTACCGATTACACAGAGTTATTTGCCACACTACGTGACAACAAAGTGGTTGTTACCGTTGCCGCCGATATTATGTCATTACTGTTGCTTAAATCTCCGGGCTCTATGGGCGCAGATGTTGTATTTGGTAGCACCCAGCGTTTTGGCGTACCAATGGGATACGGCGGACCACACGCAGCTTTCTTTGTAGCGCGTGACGAGCATAAACGTTCAATGCCAGGCCGTATTATTGGTGTGTCTAAAGACACCCGCGGCAACAGCGCATTGCGCATGGCAATGCAAACACGCGAGCAACATATTCGCCGCGAAAAAGCCAACTCGAACATTTGTACTGCACAAATTTTATTAGCCAACATGGCGTCGTTTTATGCGGTATTCCACGGCCCACAAGGCTTAAAAACCATTGCGTCACGCATTAACCGTTTAGCCGACATTTTAGCGGCAGGCTTAACAGCAAAAGGCTTAACCTTAGCTAACAACACCTGGTTCGACACCATTAGCGTGAAAGATGCCGATGTTGCTGCCATTAATGCCCGCGCCATTGCTGCAGAGGTTAACTTCCGCATCGACACTGATGGCGTGTTTGGTATCAGCTTAGATGAAACCACTACCCGTGAAGACATTGCAGTCTTATTTGACGTTATTTTAGGTGCAGGCCATGGCTTAGATGTTGCCGCATTAGATGCCGATATTCTTGCTAATGGCAGCCAGTCAATTCCAGAAGCCCTAGTACGTCAAGACGCAGTATTAACCCATCCAACGTTTAATCGCTACCAAAGCGAAACCGAGATGATGCGTTATATCAAGCGTCTCGAAAACAAAGATTTAGCCTTAAACCACTCAATGATTTCGTTGGGCTCATGCACCATGAAGCTTAACGCAGCAGTGGAAATGCTCCCTGTCAGCTGGCCAGAATTTGCTAACATGCACCCATTCTGCCCACTAGACCAGGCACAAGGTTACACCCAGTTAATCGACGAGTTATCTGAGTTTTTAGTTAAAATCACTGGCTACGACGCTGTGTGTATTCAACCAAACTCAGGTGCCCAAGGCGAGTACGCTGGCTTGTTAGCCATTAAGAAATACCACGAGTCACGCGGCGACGCGCACCGTAATATTTGCTTAATTCCACAATCGGCTCACGGCACCAACCCTGCATCGGCACAACTTGCTGGTATGAAGGTGGTGGTTACCGCGTGTGACAAACAAGGCAACGTTGATTTAGAAGACCTACGCACTAAAGCGGCCGAGCTTGCCGACAGCTTATCGTGCATCATGGTTACTTATCCGTCGACTCACGGTGTGTACGAAGAATCAATTCGCGAAATATGTGAAATCGTTCATCAACATGGCGGCCAAGTGTACTTAGACGGCGCTAACATGAACGCGCAAGTTGGCGTAACATCACCAGGCTTTATCGGCGCAGACGTATCGCATTTAAACCTTCACAAAACCTTTGCTATTCCGCACGGCGGCGGGGGACCTGGTATGGGCCCTATCGGCATTAAATCGCATCTTGCCCCGTTTGTTGCAGGCCATGTTGTGGTTAAGCCAGGCCGCGAAAGCGACAATAACGGTGCTGTTTCTGCTGCGCCATATGGTAGTGCCAGCATTTTGCCAATCAGCTGGATGTACATTAAGTTGTTAGGCACTAAGGGTGTTAAGCAATCAACCCAAACAGCGCTATTAAACGCTAACTACATCATGAAAAAGCTGTCAGCACATTATCCTGTATTGTTTACTGGCCGTAATGATCGCGTGGCACACGAATGTATTATCGATTTACGCCCATTGAAAGAAACCTCAGGCGTAACCGAAATGGATATCGCTAAGCGTCTTAACGATTATGGTTTCCACTCACCAACCATGAGTTTCCCAGTAGCGGGAACCTTAATGATTGAGCCTACAGAATCTGAGTCTAAGGTTGAATTAGACCGATTCATTGAAGCCATGGTGTGTATTCGTGCAGAAGCCGACAAAGTAGCAGCAGGCGAGTGGCCAGCAGACAATAACCCACTGCATAATGCACCTCACACCCTAGCGGATATTATGGACCCAGAGTTTGATTCACGTCCGTACAGTCGTGAAGTGGCCGTGTTCCCAACAGCAGCGGTTAAGGCGAATAAGTTTTGGCCAACGGTTAATCGTATTGATGATGTTTTTGGGGATCGCAATTTGATGTGCTCGTGTGTTCCAATTTCTGACTACGAATAAATGATAATGATCGTTAATGAAGTTGGTTAACTACTCATAAAATATTTAAAGCGAACCAATTGGTTCGCTTTTTTATTTATAATGTGCCTGAGTCGGTAAATTATTTTTGGTTTGAACAAAACTCATTTATATCGTTTCAAAATGATTTTTCATTAGTTAAATTTAAATCTCTAGTCCTATCTTTTCGAATATTGCCAAAGTAAAAAATTAAGATCAATTATTAATTCGTGAGTTTACTAATTGTTTGTTTATTTTTGTGTTTTACTTCACAGTTTTTAACTGTAGCGTCAGGTTTGTCAAAGTAAATTAAATCCTTTGAGTTTATTAAGGTATTTTTAATAAACTAGATGTATTGTCAGTGTTGATGCATAAAATATATTTAAATAAAACAACAACGTTAAAAACACCTTCCTCCTCATTTGTTTTTGTGTTTTATTTAACATCTTATTGAGATTAAATCTTTAAAGTATGAATTACTAACTGTTTGAGGTAAAAATGAGTAGCAGACCTGAGATAACGATTTCATCATTGGACGCGAAAAGATTATTTAAATTAATTGAGTCATTACCGACAAAAAAAATGGTCGGAATCAGTGAACTGGAGGAAGAGCTTGCCCGTGCAAATATTGTTGAGCCGATTGAGGTTCCGCCTATGATAGTGACAATGAACTCAACCGTTAAATTTACTGTAGAGTCATCTCGTGATGAGTTTTTAATGACACTTGTTTATCCAAAAGATGTTGATTTAAAAGGTGATAAAATATCAATTCTTGCTCCTGTCGGAAGTGCGTTACTTGGACTTTGTCAGGGTGATGAAATCGAATGGCCTAAACCCGGTGGAGGGTTAATAAAAATTACAATTAAAGACATTTTCTATCAACCTGAAAGGGCTGGAGAGTTTAGCTTATAATATTTACGCTTTACTAATATTGTTATGCTTGTTGAATGAAGGCGCATTATAAAGGTGAAACTTCGTTTTTATTTGATGAACTTTTTATTTAATGAATTTTTTATTTATACTTATTATTGGTTGCGGTTTTTATGTTTTAAAATCTGCTTGAATTTATTTTTTAAGGTGCTATATTGGCGTTATGAGAAAAATTAATCTTACATCTTATTCAATTATTTTTTTAGGGAGCTTCGCCCTAAAATTCCCCGCGTAAGCGGACGTATTTCTGCGTCCACCTGTTTTTTGTAAACTAAATTTATTTATTCACTATCAAACCATTACTTGAAGTTTATAGTTTGTATATTTTTTAACTTTTTAAATAGAGTTGTTAAATCGCGATGTATCAATTTCATATTGATACTCTGAGTCGGTTTAGTTTTATAACGGGTACTTTAAAATTCATTATAACTATTTATTCTTGCTTGCTAATCATTAAGGAGGGCGATGGTTTTTTATTTTACACATTTAGTTTACTTTATTAAATAAGCATTATTGATATTTTAATTATTATTAGGTGATTGTATGTCTAAGCATGAAATGAAAAAACCTTTGTTGTCATTAAAAGAAAAACGTAAGTTGAAAAAAGACTCAAATGATTCAGAAATAGTAAAAGTTAGAAAGAAAAAAGGATAGACGTTATAAGGGGGCAATCATATTGGCTCCTTTGTTTACCATTACCAGATTGACTTTTCTATGAAACTTAGCATAGCTATATTGTCTTTTAGCTATGCTATTCCATTGTTGTTAAGACATTCACATGTAAATACTTATGTCATAAAAAGCTAAATAATTGTATTTGATAAGTCAATATTAACCAATATCTTTCAGGGGTACAGTAAGTGAAGATACTTTGGATTTTGCTCAAAACAGTTGAGGATAAGAAGTAGAAATGCCTAAATCTAAGATTGAAGATAAAAGCATACATGATGCTCTTAATCTAAGAGTGCTCAAAACTAAGCGTGAAAAAAAGATCTCAGTTAGAATACCAGAAAGTTATGTTGATATAGTTAAGTTATTGATTACATACTTGGACGAATACACGATGATCAATAAAGACCGTCCTCAAGTAAGTTCAGAAAAAGCATTCGTACGCTCTTTACGATCAAGTGTACAAGAGGTCATCATTAAAGCGTTAATGTCAAAATAAGGGATAAGTGGTCAGCTCCTGAGTGATCCCCACGAATTTAATAGCATGCTTGTGGGTTCTTGATTAAACTTTGTAATGTCTTTATTCCTGCTAGCCAGTGTGACTTCAACAACCTCAAATTCTTATCTCTGTAGGCTCTTAATCCTATAAATTGATTTGATAAAACATTACTGTGCTTGATTAAATTCGCTTGGTATTGTCTATGTTTATCCGCTGCTTTAACTGCCAACCCTAACAGGTATAATATAAATTGAGATAAGCAGGCGATGAGTAGCAATACGCTGAGCATATGCATAATCCTTGAGCCACTATCATTCATTTTTAAACCCCTTTTCACATCCCTAAAGCTGGGCCAAGCCCTGTGATTGATAATGCTCCACCATTCATTGAGCTTTCAATTGCAGAGAACAGGCTTTGTCGGCGAGTATTGTGCATCTTTTGCGTTAACAGGGCGGGTGACAAGTGAGAGGCATTTTGATAAAAGGTGTTTTTCATTCATGGCATTGATTCGTGGTAATTTTTGTTTGGCGATAAATTTAATCACCAAATGCCATGAATGTTCCTCTGTTTTTAACCTATCTCATTATTTTGTGGGGATTCGTCAGACTCTGACCCCATTTATTCCTAAACCCGAGTAAACGCTAAAACCTATAAATGGTGTGACATTAAAACCTATAAATGGTAAAACAGTAAAACCTATAAAAGGCATGACGACAAAACCTTGGTTTAATAAACATCTTGTGTAGTTATGAGGAACTCAAATGAATGATGTGTCACAAAAATTAGCGGATTCTCTCGCGCAATTAAAGACGCTCCAAGAGTCTGGTTTCGTTGCGATACAATCGAATCAACTAAGCCGGGTGCATCGTGAGCGTTTAATTAAGTATGGCTTTATTCGGGAAGTCATCCGAGGTTGGTATATTCCTGCAATGCCTGACGAAAAACCAGGTGACAGTACGTTTTGGTATACATCTTTTTGGGACTTCTGCGGAGCCTATTTGTCAGTGCGATTCGATCAATCTTGGTGCTTATCACCTGAGCAGTCGATAAATCTACATATTGGTGACAAAACGGTTTGTCAGCAGCTACTTGTGCGTTCTCCAAAGGGAAATAATAAGCCTACCGCTTTCTTGCATAACACTTCTATTTTTGATGTCAGACTAAATTTGCCTGATGTAAAACATATTGAAAGTCTTGATGGGCTTAATGTGTATAGTTTACCCGCAGCGTTAGTATATTGTTCTGCGAGCCAGTTTGTTAATGCACCAGTTCAAATGCGCACGGCCTTATCAATGGTGACTGATGCATCTGATGTGTTATACATTTTGCTGGCGGGTAATCACAGTGTTATTGCAGGCAGGTTAGTGGGGGCTTTTAGAAACATTGGCCGCGATCTCATTGCAAGCAACATACTGAAAGGTATGCAGGCCTCTGATTTAGTCGTGCAAGAAGAAGACCCCTTTAAAGAAAAAGTACAGATAAGCTTCGGACGCCGTGATGTCTCGCCTTATGTTAATCGAATACGACTGATGTGGGCACAGATGCGCGATGACGTTATAGCCCATTTCCCTCAGCCAAGTCATCAGACAATGACTATCGACAATTACATGGCCGAAGTGGAAGATAAATATGTCACAGACGCCTATCACTCATTATCCATCGAAGGCTATCGTGTCACTCATGAGCTTATAGAACTTGTTCGGTTTGGCCATTGGCAGACTGAAGACTCTGTCGATAGTAAAAAACACCTAGATGCAATGGCCGCTAAAGGTTACTGGGATGCATTTCAAGAAGTGAAAAAAGCCGTTCGGGTGGTGTTAGAGGGCAATAATTCAGGTGATGTGTTAGAGCATGCACACAGTGATTGGTATTTGGCTTTATTCAGCCCAAGCGTTGCAGCAGGTATTGTTAAGCAATCGGACCTAGCGGGTTATAGAACGGGGCCAGTTTATATTCGTCAGTCTATGCATACGCCTCCTAGCCGAGATGCCGTTAGGGATATGATGCCGACATTGTTTGAATTATTGGCTGCAGAAGATAATGCTGCAGTAAGGGTTGTGCTGGGGCACTTTATCTTTGTGTATATTCATCCATATTTTGATGGTAACGGCAGAATGGGGAGGTTTGTTATGAACTTGATGATGGCCTCGGGTAGCTACCCCTGGACGGTTGTGCCGGTCGAACGACGCACTGAATATATGCAGGCATTGGAAGAAGCCAGCGTCAAACAGAATATTGTACCTTTCACTCAGTTTCTGGCTTCACTAATGTAACAAATCGACTGAAAGGTCGCTTTTTTGTTTCCGTCATTCCGATAATGCTTTTGAGCCGGAATCCAGCTTTTTTATGCTTTAGAGAAGTAGGGATCTCTCAGACTCTGCCCCACTTATTTTATTGACCTCTGTCTGATGTCATTCATACAAAAAACCGATAGACTAGCGCGCTTCACATTAAACTAAATGAAAGGATTTCAATTAATGCATAAGTTAATACTTTTAGTCTGCCTGGTGTTACTTACATCATGTGCTTCAAATAAAAATATCGTTGCCAATCAATCTACATCCCACAACAATCCTATCTGCCTGATATCAGGGGTGCCCTCATCAGATATAAAATACACAGTGATTACTCAGTTAAAGTATGCAAAAAATGGATATGGAAATATTAATAGCGTCCTGCCAATAATAGTGAAACAAGCACAATCCCTAGGTGCTGATGCAATCATTGACTACAACGGAGGCCAACGTTTCGGTTTTTGGCCATGGCAATTTATCAGACCTGTTGTACGTGGCACCGCTGTGACATGGGATTCACCAAATGATATCGACTGTAAAGCATTAGGTGGCACATTCGATACTCAATTGAAAGGCGCTCTTACTACAGACGTATAAAGGGAAGTTGAGGGCTGAGTTTTAAGGATCCCCACTAATTTAATTGTATGCTTGTGGATCCTTGATAAAACCTTGATAAGTGGGTCAGACTCTGCTTAATTTGACCCCATTTATTTAAAAATAAGGGTGTAACACAATTTGTATCACACCCTTTGATCTTACTTTTAAGCCGTTAATTTAAGCATTCTTCTTATCACTAGAAACGATATTCAACACCGATACTCGCCTGTTTAAAGTCTGTTTCTGTGTCGGAACCGTTAGATACATTATCCAAATTAATTTCTGCATCATACCAATTGTATTCGGCATTAATTAAAAAACGCTCTGTTACCTTAAACGCAACACCTGCTCCAGCAAATACACCTTCATCATCTTTATTGCCAGAAAATCCGACTACGTCATAATCTGTTGAATACCATAACTGACCACCTTTAGCATACAACTCTACTCGATCAGCAATTGGCAATGTCACTTTTAGGCCAGCGGTATAACCATCTGTTTTAGCGCTAGATAAGTTGTTGCCGTAACGACCAAAATCAATATAGCTACCTTCCAGCGCCAGGTAGTTGTTGAAGCGATAACCAACTAGGCCCTGGAGAACATCATTGTCGTCGTCAAAGTCATCTTCGCCATCGACTTTTAGGTAACCATAATTAGCGCCGACATAAACGCCATTTTCTGCTCCGTCTTTCTTGAAATCATCAGCGTGAGAAAAAGTACTAAAAGAGGCTAACGAAATAAGTCCAGCTAAAGTAATAATCGTATTTTTCATAAGGTACTCCTAGTTAATTACGTAAATACATCTAATTACATCTAGCTAGTTACAAAACGGATGCCAACATTATAAAAGTAACAGAGAGCTATTTGTTTTGCTGTGAAATTTATTTTAATATCAATTGGTTACGTTTGATTTTTTGTGAGTAACGGTGGGGGAAGATTATATATTCTCAATGATACTGCTTATTTTTTACCTGCTTAAAGAGGTCGTGTTACGTAAAAACGGTATTTATTTCTGATTGGATTGTAATTTTTTCATATAGTAACGCAATGTTATCAATGTGTTACGAGCTATTTTATCGTTTTCGGAAAAGATAAACTTTATTCGTTACAATCATATTCCTTTATTCTTTGGTTTTATGTCTCTAGGTCTGCGGCCACTGTACTGGTCAAGCTAAACTGGACACTTTCAATTGCAGAGAACAGACTTTGTCGGTGAATTTTGTGCATCTTTTGCGTTTCAGAGGGGCGATAAATTTGATCATCAAATGCCATGAACGCTCCTTAGTTTTTAACCTATCTCATTATTTTATTCATTCTTTTTTGGGTGTCAGGCTCTGCCCACGCTTATGAACTTATGCACTTATGTGATGTCAATGATAAGTACAATAAAGTGACAGCTTTAAATTATAAGAGTGTATGTTTTAAATTTTTTCTAAAGAAATTTAAATAGATTTCAAATTAGTTTATTTTTAACAAGGTAATTAAGAATTATGAAGCATATATTTGTATTTTTAATGATTTTTTGGGCTGTTTCTGGGTGCAGTAGTATACCGCTAACAACAATGTATAAAATGATGAGTGTCAATCCATTAGAACTTGAACCAGGTGAGATTGTTGTCGCTGTTCAAGCCCCAAATGGAATAGTTGTTAATAATAACGATGTAGTGATTACATTTAACTTTAAAACTAATGACCCTAACTATAGTTTTGAGCATGAATTTTTTGTAGAAGTGAATGATCAATATGTATTACCTGATGAGTTGAGGCAAAAAAGCAATAATGACAGTAAGTTTTTTATTTTAAAATTGACAAAAGATGATGCGTTAAAAATGCGACATGGGCAGGACATTGTAAAGAAATATAGAATTAACAATAGCGATGGTGCTGGTAGTTTTAATCTTAGCGTCGAGTCTGCATGTAAAAACAGTCAGTTCTCCAATAATAGTAATGAATTAAATGTGTATTTAAAACTTAATGACAATGATGATTTTTTTACATTTATGGAAGACCTAAACGTGTTAGAGCTTGGTGAAGATAAGCCTGGTTATTTTAAACCTATTACGTTTTGTACGTAGGCACAAATAACATCACAAATAACACAGAGACCCCACTTACTCATTTTTTCGTTAACAGGGCGGGTGACAAGTGAGAGGCATTTTGATAAAACTTGTTTTGCATTCATGGCATTTACTCGTGGTAATTTTTGTTTGGCGATAAATTTGATCACCAAATGCCATGAATGTTCCTCAATTTTTAACCTATCTCATTATTTTTATTCATTCTTTTGTATGGATTTTTCAGACTCTGACCCCATTTATTAGAGTTCAAATCCATGTGAGCTTCACGCTATTTTTCAACTGCCTAAAAGAAAATAAATCATGACATTACAATTACAGTTTATTCAGCCCGGGATCTTCATTTTTCAGTCTTTCCATTTCTTGTTTTAAGGCTTCATATTCAACTCTCAGCACTTCTGATTCACTCTTTAACCTACGGATCATTAGATCTTTTTTATCTACACCTCCTTTTACATCAAGCAAAACTTCCAACTCGTCCTTAAATGGCATAATTGGTTGATATAATTGATAAAATGCCCTTCCCAGTGCTCCTCTAAATAATTCAAGTTTTGGTGGGTGTGCCCCACTTGAAAGAATGTGAGGAGTCGAGATACCTGGATATGGATCTATATATATAATCTTAGACATCCCCAACTGGTAAGCTTTTTTAGCGCAAAGTTCGCACGGGCTGGCAGTGGTAAACAAAATCCCCCCCTTAACTCCCTGTCCACCATTTTTTGAAATCTGTAAAAATGCGTTTTCTTCAGCATGCAAAGAACGAGTATGAACTTGATTCTTTTTTTGCTCTACTTGATTTTGGAGATCTTTAAAACAAAAGGATAAATTTCGGCCATCTAAATGCTGAAATCTGCGCACTAAGTTGAACTTTCCTTTAAGTACCTCTCTGAAAGCGCTATCGTTTTTCTCATATTTACTATACGCATCTTCATCAAACCCATTAAGTAAATCCTCTGCACTCCTTAATAAACATGGTACTTGCCCTTCGGCGGTGTTATTCCATCCTACTGATTTAACTGAATATCTTTCATCTGTAACAACTGCACCTACTTGTCTAGAAATACATCCAGAATTTTGTTTGACACTATAAGCTAGCTGCATACAGCTTTCTGTAGAAGTTGGCATAACTAAACCAGGGTGAAGCATCAAAGCAACATACCATGCTAATTGCGCTCTTAATTCACTATGCCCAAATTGATTTTCACGGGGATTATTTATGTGGATATCTGCAAGTTCAATACATTTTTGTATATTTTGTGATATATATTTATTGTGGCCACTTAACTTTTCAGGATATTCTTTTTTATCGAGCTCTTTAATTTGAGTTGATGTAAATTTATGGCTATCCATAAGGTGCTTTAAGCGATTGTCATTATCTGTATTTACTGACATTAGATAAAAACCTGAATATCTATCTCTTAGATATACCGCTTCATAGGGATTACGTATAGCATCAATTACTATGTGACATGGAGTTTTTTCAACAGCACACGCATACCTTGCTGACTTTATAACTGTATTCATTAAAGCAGGAAAAGAAAATATATTTTCCTGGTTGAACTCTCTACTATTAGCTTTCCCTGATGATCTAATATTATCTCCAACTACTTGATATAACTTTGTATATCCTCCCGAGTGAATTTTAATAATCCTATCTTTTATTTCATTAGAAAAAACTGGTAACCACCTGAAGAATATATCATAACCTTCATTCTTTTTATCATTTAAAGTTTCAACTGTATCTTCATTTATTTCGAAGTAAGAACTAACTCTTTTATGTGCATTTGAATAATTTTTTTTGAAGTCCATTAAATTTTCAGATACAACCGATAAATCAACACCTAAAACCTCACTTATTAAAGAACAAAATTCTGGATAATTAAGTTTCAAAATATAGCTAGTGATAATAGTTCTTACTTGAAGCCATTTGAATGGCGTTCTATTCTTTTCTATATATTTTTTTACTATCCGATACTTCCTCTGTTCATTTCCGGAAAAATGTGATTGACCAGGATCTGGAAGATCTAAACTATCAGCCGATAGTATTCCAGCAGAAGTAGAGCACCCTGAACCTGTTCGCCCTGTTAATCCAATAACAATGAAATCACTAATTTCTTTATAAATTTTATCTATAGCTAAAGACTCTTTTTTTCTAGTCATACTTCCTCACAATTGTAATTACAGTAACTACACAAAATCTCTTTGTTTATTCTTAAATAAATTGGAACTGTGGATCATTAGGCCATTACAGAGTGAAGCGTATAGTGAATCTGTACTCCATACATTCAATACCCAATCAAATCTGTGTCGCAACAGCTTAATACGACAGCTTAAAAACAGGGTCAGAGTAAACGTTTTCATATTTATCATTTCCCCACCTCACTTTTACTCAAACACCGCTGCGCCACTTGGTACACAATCGCATCGACCTGCTGTTGGGTGAGTGCTTGGGTTCGGACGGCTGGTATTGTTTTGACCAGCTGTTTGTGATTTAAGATGGGGAACGGTGGCTTTGTTTGGCTTGTAACATACCAGCCGGGGAATACGAGTACTGGGCTGGAGAACACCTGTTGGCCAGCGGCTTTGGTTAACCATTGGCTGACCCACGTTGCTTGTCGAGTTGCTTGTTCTATTGGTTTGGTTTCAGTCCACGATGGGAAGCATAAACGGCCGTCTTTATAATATAGTTGGTAGTCTTTGCCTTTAGTGGCACTAGTTGCTTTACTGTCGCGCTTACGCTTGTGGCGGCCTTTGGTTTCGATGGCGAATACGCCATTTTTACCTATTGCTAAATGGTCGATGTTAAAGCCGTCGGCTTGTATGTCGTGAAACACTTGATAGCCCAAAGCTTGTAAGCCGATTAGCTCATTAGCAGTGGCAATTTCTGCGGTGTGGCCTAGGCGTAATTTGGTAAGTTTGGAAAAGTTTTTCCATGTTTTATAACCACAATAAGATAATCCGATCATTGAGGTTATCGCAAACATCCAAGGGAATTTGCCGACGGTAATGTGTGCTTGAATACTGTTAACGGCAAATGGCAGACACACCACCAATACGCCCATTAGCATACTGGCGATTAAATCGATTTGGAGGTCTTGTATCTCTTGCTGTAAGCCAAATGCGGGAATACGTTGAAGTTGGTCTCGGTCGACAGGTAGTTTTACCGTGCTGTCGCGATGTTTCAGCAATACAAACATCACCCCAAGGGTGACGAACATGCTCGAAAGAACAATGGCTACTGATAATAAACTGGAGGATAAACTTGTCATTGTCGTCCTTGCACGTAATGTGACCTAAGTAGTTGGTCGCAATTCTAAATCCATGAATCTGCTGGATTAATATACTCCGAGTTTGGCAATATTGTAAGTGGAAATTTTCATCAATCGTTAAGCGTCGCAATTGAGTTAAATGGACTGTTACAGTAATCAAAAATGTCATTGCATAAGAATGACTTGTATCAGAGGGTTCTTAATGGGTTGCGGTAAAGAAAGTGCCGGATTCGTTGTGTTAGTCAGCTTCGTTAGTTAGTTATCGTCACAGTGACCAATTTCCCTAACGTTTACCCTAATTTGAAACATAAAAAGGCCTGCTTATTTTAAGCAGGCCTTTTGGGTTTAGTTTTCGCTGTTAGTCATGTTCACTTCAAAAACATCACTTAAGCTAGTCACTATTTGGGTAAGTCATTTTCTACACAAGCAGTTTACAAAATCAGTTTTAGAACTGGTTCATTGTGTTGTCTTTACCAGACGCTTTAAGCGCTTGGTCACCAGAGAAGTACTCTTTATGTGCATCACCCATGTCTGAACCAGCCATGTTTTGATGTTTAACACAGGCGATACCTTCACGGATTTCCTTACGTTGAACATTGGCAACATAACCCAACATACCTTGGTCACCGAAGTACTCTTTAGCCAAGTTATCGGTAGATAATGCTGCAGTATGGTAAGTCGGTAGTGTAATAAGGTGATGGAAAATACCTGCTTCACGTGCCGAGTCAGCTTGGAAAGTACGAATTTTTTCATCAGCTTGGATAGCAAGCTCAGTGCCATCGTAATCAACACTCATTAATTGAGGGCGGTCGTAAGCTGATACGTCTTGTCCTGCTTCTTGCATTGCATCAAATATTTGCTGACGGAAGTTAAGCGTCCAGTTAAACGATGGTGAGTTGTTATAAACAAGCTTGGCATTAGGAACAACTTTACGGATTTCGTTAACCATGCCACCGATTTGAGATACATGAGGCTTTTCAGTTTCAATCCACAATAAATCAGCGCCATTTTGCAATGAAGTAATACAGTCAAGTACACAACGCTCTTCACCGGTACCGGCACGGAACTTAAATAAGCCATTTGGTAGACGAGCCGGTTTAACCAGTTTGCCACCTTGCTTGAATACCACATCACCGTTATCAAGTTTTGCTGCATCAACGGCTTCAACTTCAAGGAAGCTATTGTATAAATCGCCTAGATCGCCTGCTTCTTTAGTGACAGCAATTTTTTGCGTTAAGCCTGCACCTAATGAATCGGTACGCGCAACAATGACACCGTCATCGATACCTAGCTCTAAAAATGCATAACGAACCGCATTAATTTTTGCTAAAAATTCAACATGTGGCACGGTGACTTTACCGTCTTGGTGGCCACACTGTTTTACGTCTGACACTTGGTTTTCTAATTGAATACAACAAGCACCGGCTTCAATCATTTGTTTTGCCATTAAATAAGTGGCTTCTTCGTTACCAAAACCGGCATCAATGTCGGCAATAATAGGTACAACATGGGTTTCGAAGTTTTCAATTTTTTGTTGAATCGCGGCTTTATCTGACTCTTTAGCATTATCTAATTCGCGGAAAAGACCACCGAGTTCACGGGCATCAGCTTGACGTAGGAAGGTGTATAGCTCTCTAATCAACGCAGCAACAGAGGTTTTTTCATGCATAGATTGGTCAGGTAATGGACCAAACTCACTACGCAGTGCAGCTACCATCCAACCGGAAAGATATAAGTAACGACGCTTGGTGGTTAAAAGATGTTTTTTAATCGCGATCATTTTTTGTTGGCCGATAAAACCATGCCAGCAACCTAAAGACTGAGTGTACTGCGATGAGTCCTTGTCGTAGTTGTCCATGTCTTCACGCATGATCTTGGCAGTGTACTTTGCGATGTCTAACCCAGTTTTAAAGCGATTTTGTAGACGCATACGAGCGACTGACTCTGGGTTGATGGCATTCCATGCACTACCTTCCGAATTAATCAAGGTGGCAGCGTCATCGATAATATTTTTGTAGTGAGTCATGTGTTTATTCCTTAACAAATAGATTAGCGGCAATTGATTACGTTGAAAATAATAGCTATATTTGGTTAAATAAGCCTAATTTATACTTACTATTTTCGGTATTCACCATATGAATGTATCTCGTATCGACTTGAACCTCCTTGTTTATTTAGATGTTTTACTACGTGAAAGAAATGTTACTAAAGCGGCAGACCAGCTTGGGATCACCCAGCCTGCAATGAGTAACGGCCTAAAACGCTTACGAAACTTGTTTGATGATCCCTTACTTATTCGCACGAGTCAGGGTATGACGCCGACCGAACGCGCAAATGAATTACAACCCATTATTAGTGAGTTGATTATTGGGCTGGAAAAGGCCGTACAACCGCGTGCCAATTTTGATCCACTCGACAGTGATAAAGTCTTCCGTGTTATGGCAAGTGATTATGCTGAAGCGACGTTAATTCCACCGCTTATTGCCAAGCTTCGTACTCAAGCGCCCAACGTTATTTTAGATATCATGACTCCAAGTGATGTCAGTTTCCCTGATGTAGAACAAGGAAGAGTCGATATGGTGATCAATCGTTTCGACAGTATTCCGCAATCATTTCATCAAAAAGTATTGTGGAGTGATGACTTTAGCTGTTTGATTAGTAAGGGTAATCCTGTTTTAAAGAAGTTTTCTTTAGACAGTTATTTAAAAGCTAAGCATGTGTGGGTGAGTAAAACAGGTATGGGCGTTGGGGTAGGGATGAACCCAGATGATGTTCAGCGTTTGGGGTGGGTAGATGAAGCATTAACGCGAATGGGTGTAAAACGCCAGATCACCGTTTTTACACGCCATTATCAAGCCGCGTGTATGTTGGCTGAGCAACAAGATTTGATCGCAACCATACCAAGTAAGATGGCGCGTCATCACAATAATAATGATCGGGTGAGCATTGTGCCGCCGCCTTTTATTATCCAACCCATTGCATTAACTATGGCCTGGAGCCCTTTGCTTCAGAATAATCCAGCGCATCAGTGGATGCGTCAACTTATCACTAAAACCGCAGAAGAGATAAATAGAGGCGACGTTTAATGTTATTGTCATTGTGACATTTAGTTACCTATATGTTGTAAAGCAACCAAAAATCGTCATTTTGCCATATCTTTGGTGAATAGTGGTGATAACAGGTATAAATTGGATAAATAAGATAACTTTGATATAGAGTAAAGTATTACTGCGTATGAACAGTAAGCTATTAACAGTGGAATAAGTTTGCACTAAGGATTTGGGGCTAATGATTTATGGCTAAGGATTTGGGGCTAATGATTTATGGCCAATGATTTAATGCATTTGATTTAGGGCTTAGTTTACGGTCAACGCACAGAAATTAAGGTAGGGATTAAACATGACAGCACGTATTCAAGTAGGTGGATTACAAATAGCGCAAGAATTGTGGCAATTGGTCGACGGTGACATTTGCCCAGGTACTGGCATTGATTCAGCAACCTTTTGGGCAAAATTTGAGGACATTATTAGCGAATTTTCTCCCGTTAATGTGAAGCTGTTAGAAAAAAGACAACAACTACAACAGCAAATTGATCAATGGCATATTGACCATCCCACCAAAGATTTTGACCCTGCAAAATATAAAGCTTTTCTATTTGAAATAGGTTACTTGGTTCCTGAGGGTGAGGCTTTTCAAATTCGCACTGAAAATGTCGACCATGAAATTGCCGCGCAAGCGGGACCACAGCTTGTAGTGCCGGTTAAAAATGCGCGCTTTGCGCTTAACGCTGCCAATGCTCGTTGGGGCAGCCTGTATGATGCACTATATGGTACTGACGCGATATCTGAAGAAGGTGGCGCGGAGCTAACGAAACAATACAACCCGGTACGCGGCAGCAAAGTTATCGCTTTTGCCAAACAGCACTTAGATACCGCTTCGCCCTTAGCAAAAGGCAGCCATGCCGATGTGACCCGTTATTACCTCGACGCAGGTGTGTTACGGATGCAATTAACTGACGGCTCGACTACAACCTTAACCCAACCAGATAGATGTGTGGGTTACCAAGGTAGTGCTGATGCACCAAGTGCTATTTTGTTAGTTAATAATGGTCTGCATATCGAAATTCAAATAGACCCAAGCAGTGTTATTGGTGGCAGCGATCGCGCTGGCGTTAAAGACTTACTGGTTGAAGCCGCGGTTACCACCATTATGGACTGTGAAGACTCTGTCGCCGCAGTGGATGCTGAAGACAAGGTTGAAGTTTATCGCAATTGGTTAGGTTTGATGCAAGGTAATTTATCTGCCTCGCTGACTAAAAATGGTAAAGAGATCGTTAGAGAACTTAATGACGATCGCGTATATACCACTGCTAATGCCGACCAGAGTACAGAGGTAAAAACAGTCACTTTACCCGGCAGAAGTTTGCTATTTATGCGTAATGTGGGTCACTTGATGACCATTGATGCTGTGCTGGATAAAAATGGTAACGAAGTACCTGAAGGGATACTTGATGGCATGATCACTGTGCTTGCTGCAATGCACGACCTCAAAGGTAACAATAATGGTCGTAGCAATAGCCGCAAAGGTTCGGTGAATATTGTAAAACCTAAAATGCATGGCCCTGAAGAAGTGCAATTTACCTGTGACCTATTTACCAAGATAGAAGATGCGCTCAAGCTGCCGCGTAATACTATTAAGGTCGGCATTATGGATGAGGAGCGCAGAACGACACTGAATTTAAAAGAGTGTATTAGGGCTGCGAAAGAGCGCGTGGTGTTTATTAATACCGGCTTTCTTGACCGCACGGGTGATGAGCTGCATACCTCAATGTTAGCAGGTCCGTTTGTGCCTAAATCGGTTATGAAACAGCAAAAATGGATTAGTGCTTACGAAGATTGGAATGTTGATATTGGGCTTGAATGTGGCTTACAAGGTCGCGCTCAAATCGGTAAAGGCATGTGGCCAATGCCAGATGAAATGGCAGCGATGCTTGAACAAAAAGTGGCTCATCCTAAAGCGGGCGCAAACACCGCATGGGTGCCGTCGCCAAATGGTGCCGTGCTGCATTCTACTCATTATCATCAAATTAATGTGGCAGATGTTCAGCAACAAATTAAACAACGCCCACGTGCTAGCATTGATAGTTTGTTAACCATTCCTTTACTTGCTGAAGGGGTAACACTCACCAATGAGCAAATTACTTTTGAACTAGAAAATAATGCCCAGGGTATTTTAGGGTATGTGGTGCGCTGGATTGATCAAGGTGTGGGTTGTTCAAAAGTGCCTGATATTAATAATGTCGGCTTGATGGAAGACAGAGCAACCTTGCGAATTTCATCGCAATACTTAGCTAATTGGCTTGAGCATGACCTATGCAGTGAAGCGCAAGTGATGGCGGCGTTGAAAAAAATGGCCGCTGTGGTCGATACTCAAAATGCAGGTGATCCGCTGTACACTAATATGGCGCCTAACTTTGACGGCATCGCCTTTAAAGCGGCATGTGATCTGATTTTTAAAGGCAAATCTCAGCCTTCTGGTTACACAGAACCTTTGCTACATGCTTATCGAATTCAAGCTAAAGCAAAAGCTCTAGCAGGTTAATCAGTACCGTTAATACTGGCTTTAAGCCTATGTCGTCACGCAATAAATAAGCCTTGATCTTGCAAAGATTAGGGCTTTTTTTGTGGTCACTTTATCAGTGGTGTCAGAAAGAGGTGTCAGAGTAAACGTTTAAAGCAATAGCCTTACCAGATTGTTTGGCCGATTTATTTCAGACGTAGCTTGATGCAGAGCTTTTAAGCGTGGGTCTCATTTATGATTGTGTTCAAAGCCAGATTAAGCGAGTCTATATAAAACTGACTAGAAATGAGCCTGATGAAATATTCGTTACTTGCTTTGGGATTACTGTTTAGTAGCCCGACACTGTTTGCTATGGATGTTGAATATACTGCAACACTTATCGAGATTGATGGGGTTGCTGATCCTGCCTGGCAGAAAGCGAAGTGGCATACGATGCCGCATTTAATGGACGGGGTGTTGCCCGATTCTGCGAGTGATTTTAGCGGTAAATATAAATTACTGTGGGATGAGCATTATTTGTATCTGCAAGCTGAAATTACCGACGATGTATTGCTAGATACCCATGCCGCCCCAACGGTGAATTATTGGGATGATGACACCCTGGAGGTGTTTATTGATAGCGATGCCTCTGGTGGCGATCATCAATTTAACCACAGTGCATTTGCCTACCATATTGGCCTAGACAATCAGGCGGCTGATTATGGCCCAGACAAACAAGCTCACCTGTATACGTCGCACTTAAAGAGCCGTTGGCAGCGCAGTAGTGAGGCGCCTTATAATGTGATTTGGGAGGTGGCGATTAAGCTGTATCCTAATGATTTTAAACAAGGCCAAGAAGATAAGCCATTACTGCTAACACCAAATAAATTGATCGGTTTTATGCTCGCCTATTGCGATAATGATGGCAGCCCTGTAAGGGAGCATTTTATGGGTTCCCATGAGATACAACCTGTTAACGGTGATAAAAATAGAGGCTTTATTGATTCTAGTGTCTTTGGCCGTATGACTCTTAAACGTTAGCCCATATCTAACACCATGATCCATTTGTAAAGTGACTTGAGTTAAAGAGTATAGCTGACAATTTAAAGTTTACTCTGATCCCATTTACTCCAATTTTACCGGTTATTTGATCTAACTCGTCACTACCTATATGCGCTTAAAGTCTTTATCTATCATATTACTGAGTAGCAATTGTCCTGCTTGATTAACTCTAAACTCGCCATATTTTGATTGTTCAAAATCTTCGGCTCGACCTTCTTGAAAGAAAAAAGCATTACTGGCTAGTTTGATCCTGCCGTCACGCACGCGATATTGGATCAATTGCTGGGTTGGGGTTAAGGCGTCACCATTATAGAGGCCATCGAACTGGGCGACGCGATGCTGGTCGAGTGTCACAATAAACAAACCATCATGGTTATTTTGCGTACTTGAGTGTTGATTGACTGACTGGCTAACCACTCTCGCGATGTCATAATTTAGGGCCATGTAATCGCCTTGCATTAACGATCGTGGATCGACAGGGGCCAGTTCAAACAGTATGATTTCGCCATTGGCTAATAGTTGTTCTTGTTTAAATATCTTGTAGTTAATGAGTGCGAGTATTACTAATGCCGCAATAATTGCCCATAGTGACCGCTTACTTAGCTGGCGTGAATTAAGCAAGGTGTTGTTATTCGAAGTCATTATGCTTGCTCCTTATTTTGTACTCTTGTTACTGGAGCCGTTTCAATCACCGCGCTAACGTCTTCTTTATCCGCTGCTTGAGCCATTAATCTCACTTCATCAGTATTTTCTGTACCATTTGCAGCCGTATTTTCGACACTATTTAGGTCGCAATCTTTGGTTTTAGTGCTCATGGCCAATCTAAGCAGTAATAGCACTATGCCACTGACCATTAACCACAATGATTTATCAAATAAGTTTATATGGAGTGAGTAGTAATACAGGCTGATAAAGGCGAGTAGGGCGCACACTGAAAGGATTACTAATTTGCGTTCGTTATAGAAATAACCCAGCAATAACATCAATAGTGCGGCGCTTAATCCGCTCATAACAATTGAAAGTAAACTGATTAATATTGCCGTGAGGATCACCATTCGCTTGCTGCGAGTATGAGAAGCCTTAGCTTGATTGGTCTTGATGTTAGACGCGAGTTGGTTAAAGATATGATTAATGAGCCATAGCGCCGATAACAAGCTGATGGCGATAGCGATATAGTCATTAATGCTGGCGTTAAATGTCATCAGAAAACTAGGCTGATCCATTATGTCATCCAATTCAAACAGCATGACATTAACCAGTAGAAAACTGATGGCAACTGCGTAACCTAACATTCTTATACGTTGATAATGTTGTGGCCACCGGTAAATTTGTGACCAGATAACAACTGAACTTAGCACTAACAATGGCAATATAAGTAGCGATGAGTGGTTCATGGCTAAAATTGCTAATAGGCTGGGGACCATACCAAATGCAGCAACAAATTGGTTTGCTTTATGGGGAATGACTATCCAGTGTATGGCAAAAGTGATGGCATAAACCACCGCAATGAAGGTCTCGTTGCTATCTTCTAGGCTTTCGAAGGTGCCAAAAAGTAACATTATTTGTCCGCATAGACTAAATGCGAACACCATTTGCAGGATAAACTCTTGGCGATTTTCGCCAAGTCGATAATATGCCAAACAGCCTAGGCTTAGCACAAGACCAAAACCGATAAAGGATGATTCGGTAATATCGCTTACCGAAGATGCACTCAGCAATACAAACGCCAATAAAAACAGCGCTGCAATCCAGCCTCCAATAATTTGCGCGGCAATAATATACCAAGGACTGCTTAGCATGGCTTGAGGTGCCGTATCTGTGTTTACCAGCCCTTTATTAAACAGCGATTGCCATAATGTGTTACTCGAACTGAGGTTACTCATGAGCGGTCCTCCTCTTGTTTAACATCACTATTGCTCGCTTTTTTATCCGTAAGCATCGTCATTTCATCAAACTGTTGGTGCCATTTTTTTAGCCAATATAAACAGCCACTGGTTAGGCCTACTACCACTATGGCCATGATAAAAAACGCTGCAATGGTATCGCTAGTTTCGAATAACTCTCTTGATAGTAGCGATATTATAGCGGCACTCATGCTGGTTAATACCAATGTGAGTGGATATAAGGCAGGGGAACGATAACGGTACCAAACAAATAAGCTGGCCATAGTGACGAGGTACACTAGCGCATAATAGGCAACATATTCGTTGGAGTCGTAGTGGTAATTGAAGTCAAAAATGACCCAAATTATTAGCCAGGTGAATCCACTAACGCTAGCAAGTAAACTGCTTGCCTCTACCATGGGGCAATTAAAATGCAATTGTCCGCGCCATTTACAGCGTTTAGCTATGGCAAATGTTAGGTGAATGACTAAGTTAACTAAGCCGAAAATAGCGATTTGTTGAATGTCTTCAAGTAGAAAACTAAACACAGAAGCAAAGGATTGCAGATATAACCCTAGACTGACGTTGAGTAATACCACCACCAATAACCACAACAGATCAAAACCTGCGATATAAGCAAAGGGTAAAATTAACAGCGCCCAAATGGCGAACAGTTGCCAAGGGTCGGCGCCGGTTTGATATGTTTGTCCCACTAATGCCAGCAATGCCCCGAGCATAATACTGGCTCCAAGTAACATTGCATTGGCTAAGCTCCAGCCATAAGTTTGTTGAATATGTTGGTTGTGTTGATCATGCGGGTTATGTGCTTCATGCGGCTCATGTTGCAAGTTGGGTTGTAAAGATGATTTTTTGCGCGCGCGATTAGCTAAGTAGAATCCGCCAATAAACAGAGTAAATAGGGTTTCGACTATGGCAAATTTATTGAGGTGCGACAATGCATCCCAATTGAACGCCATGAAAAATATCACCCCAGCACCCAGTAATAAAACCCCGAGATAGAGTAATATATTGGCGATTAATTGCTGCCACTTATTCGCTGATGGGTGAGGGTAAGCCAGCAACATTGCGGCTTTAACATTAACAGGCTCTATTTTTCCGTCTATAAACCACTGCCATATGGTTGAACGCTTTTGAGTCATCATCCCTTGTCTGCTATTCCTTTTATTAAACTCGTGGCCGTCGATACGCTTTCGCTCGCTAAGCTAAATGTAAACTAACGCTGCCTATATGCAATTAAAAATCATATGTACTTAAAAACCCATAGAAAATATCATACAGGATTTTAAACACAGGCATTAAGTTTGGCGTTTATGATAAGTGCTTCTTTCCTGAAATATGGCATCTATTAGGGGCGACTCACATTTATCACCACCGCTATTGAGCATCACGCTGGTATTGCCTACAATAGCGCATGTTTTATTCACTACAGACCAGACAATGACCGACACTACAGCTAAACCTGCTTTACCTGATCGCCTTAGCGTTAACCCACGTAGCCCACATCATGTGGAAGCCATTTTTGAACACGAAATTGGTATTTTATTTAATGGCAAAGAACGTGCTGATGTCGAAGAATATTGCATCAGTGAAGGCTGGGTAAAAGTTGCGTCGCACAAAGCATTAGATCGTCGTGGTCAACCGCTTACGATGACAGTCAAAGGTAAAGTTGAAGCCTTCTATAAGTAGAACTGAGTAAACTAACTTTTAGCGTCAAAAACAAAGGCTAGCCGTTACGGCTGGCCTTTATTCTTTATACTTCTTTGGTTTATAACCACTTAGCATACCTAAGCGTAAACAAACCCTGCCAACTGTGTCTCTGCTTTAAACGCCTGTAGCCGCTTAACATGATTTTCATTCATGTTGGATAGCGGTAGAATCCGCGCCTTGTTTTAGCATTCGTTTAGAATTTGTGTATTTATGATAATTGATCTGGCTTTACTTCCCGTTTATTTAACCACAGTGGTTGCCTTACTATTAATTCCTGGGCCTGACATGCTGTTGATTGCCAGTTCTAGCTTGAGTTATGGCCGCAAAGTGGGTGTGTATGCCAGTTTTGGTAATGCGACCTCGGGACTTATTTTAACCTTACTTGCTGCAATGGGCGTTTCCGCATTAGTGGCAATGAATCCAATGGCGTTAGAGTTATTACGAGTGTTAGGCGGTGCTTACTTACTTAAAATGGGTTGGGATTGCATGCGCAGCAGTGCTAGCGATGCGCCCGAAATTACTCAGCAGGGTAATTTAGCTAAATTACTTTATCGCCGAGCGGTAATGAGTAATCTACTTAATCCTAAAGCGCTAATATTTTTTGTATTGTTTTTGCCGCAGTTTGTTTCAACTCAACTGAGTGCCAGTTCTGGTGAACAAATGCTGGCATTAGGGCTGCTGCTTAATGTGATGGGATTAGCATTTAATTTGTTATTAGTAGCGTTAGTGGGCAGTTTAGGCAAACCCTTACTGAAAAATGAAAAGTTTCGCACTTACCAAAACAAGTTTATGGGGGTAATATTTTTTGCTTTAGCGATTTGGTTACTGGCGTCGCAGGTACAAAGTATTAGCTAAGTAAGTCGGAATAAGATTTTAATTAATAAAAAAACCACGGTGATAAACCGTGGTTTTTTATTTTTACATTTCAATATTCTTACACAAACCACAAACCACAAACCACAAACCACAAATATTCAATATGATATTACATTAATGCTTTGCTTGCTTGATAGCATCCATCTCTTTTTCAACGGCTTCAACTACCGCTTGGGGATTGCTCAAGTATTGCGAGTGATCAACAAAGATGGCGTTGTCATCAACAGTGATCACGATAGCAGGGAATCCAGCCGTGCCAATAACTTGTTGAATTTCCTCAATGCCTTCGAGTACGTATTCGGCATCCATACTGAGTTCATCTTTAAATATTTTATTCGATGCTGACAGCTTAAATTTTTCTACAATGGCATTGAAATCGTGCTTGTTGGTCAGCGGGTTGCCTTCAATAAAGTGGGCTCTTTGTAGCGCATTAAGCACTGGCAATTGCTTATCGGCATGCTTGGTTTGCAACCATGCCATTAAGTTTGCGACTTTTATTGAGCTTTTAGGACTGTTTGCGTAGCGAATATGGTCGCGACCAAACTTAAGCCCACTGATTTTTGCAGCGGCTTGCATTTGTTCTTCGCCTGCACTGTCTTTGCCGATGTAATGCGCGCTATGTAATAAGTGTACATTCATCTCTGGATAGGCTTGTTGCAGTGCATTCACCAAAGGTGTGGCTGCATAGCTCCAAGGGCAATGTGAGTCGTAGATAAAATAAAGCTCAGTGGTCATGACGTTGATTCTTGTTTGCGATCAGATGTGCTGATCCTAAATAGTTTATTGGTATTATTCAATCATTGAATTTATGCGGACTCAGCCTGATGAATATTATCAATTAACGCAGCGTTGAGCATCGGATAGGTAACCATAAATGAAGACGCTAATCCGCGAGTTTTATTCATCATTAAACGTCTACTAACACCACTTCAATACCTAGGCGTCTAAGGCCTTCAAGATAGATGTTGGGTATGTTTTGATCGGTTATCACTTTGGTCACGGCAGACGGTTCTAAAATTTTGTGAAGACAAATTAAGTCAAATTTAGATGAGTCGGTTACTACAATGACCTCAGTGGCAACTTGGCACATAATTCTATTAAGGATGGCTTCTGATTCGAAATGAGTCGTAATGCCTCGTTCCATATGAAAGCCATCAACACCTAAAAAAACTTTATCTACGTGAAGGTCTTTTAAGGTGTTTTCAGCACAGCTGCCGAAAAATGACATATTTTTTCGTCTTAATGTCCCGCCTAATAAAATGACATTGACCTCTTCGTTTGATGACAATTCATTGGCAACATTTAAGCCATTGGTGACAATAGTGAGGTTTTGTTTATTTTGTAAATGGGCTGCAACTTGAACAGTTGTTGAGCCTGAATCGAGAATAATTGATTCGCCTTCATTAATCATACTGGCAGCCATTTTACCAATACTCATTTTTTCTTCTGAGTAGAGTGTCTGCTTATGATCTATGGTGATTTCGGTGTCGATTAGGATATTTTTTTTCAACAGTGCGCCACCGTATGAGCGAGTCGCAATGCCTTGTTGCTCCAAAAAACGTAAATCTTTGCGGATAGTGACAGGAGATACTTGGTACTTTGATGTCAAATGTGAAACTTGTACACTTCCTAACTCTTTTAACATTCGGATTATCTGTTCTCGCCTGTGGCTTGTATCGCGCATTTTTACCTTCATTTACGTTTTTATATCAAACAATGAAACATATATTATATAAAACGAAACATTTGGCCACTAAAAAGTTTCGCTTTTGTTGGATAAAGCAGAGGCCTATTGAAATTTATTTCCTAGTTTGCGACCTAAAACTCTGAAACAAGTTTGTCGACTATGGCTTCAATATAAGCTTGTTGAGACTCCTTAAAACCTAAATGTTTTATACGAACAGTGCCATCTTTGCCAATGATGTATGCCGTTGGCATCACTAAGACATTATACAAGCTTTGAATATCACTGTTATACCCTTGAGCTACAGGGTATAGAACAGGATATTGGGTTAAAAATTGCTTCGCATCGCTTGCATCTTGATCGAGATTAATCGATATGATTTCAAACTTTTTATCGGAATATTGTGCTTTTAGCTTATTCAAAAAAGGGAAAGAACGGCGACATGGAATACACCATGACGCCCAAAAGTCTAGGTAGACGACTTTGCCTTTATAATCATCGAGCACGACTTTATTTATGCCATCAAGTGCTGACAACGAAAACTCTGGTGCAGTGTCATTGACCGCCAAAGGGGCGGCGGTACTACAAAAGCACCAAGCCGATAATAAAAGCAATATCACTAGTCTCATTGCGTTATTCATCCGTAATCGGTATGAGTTCTAGCAATAAGTAACCTTTAAAATTAGTCTCTAGCTTTGCTACAGGGCCAACTGCAGTACCGAGTACTAGGTTATTAACATAGTCTTTAATTTGATATTTACCCTTTTGTAGACCTCGTAATTCAACCTCACCATTCCAGTCTTTGGCGTAAAATGCGTAATACATGCGATCGTCTTTTTGGATGGCGTGGGTTTCTGGTAAATCAAAACCGATATCATATAGTTCGCCTAAATATATCCCTTTAGGTAACATTTTGGTTTTGTATATATCAATCCACTTGGCCCATATTTTTTCTTTGTCTTCATTTAAGGCAAATTCTGCAGCCGCGCCCGTTGATGAAGGCATAGTGAATTTGGTTCCTACTATTCCCCCAATACCGACTGATGATGCGAAGTCGTTGGCGTTATCACTTAACTCTACATGGTCACCGTAATAAGGTGATGAGTCACCCATTAAACCTTTTAGGGTTTTGCCTTTATGGCGAACTTGCCATGAAGATAAGGGATCTGAGCTCACTGTTTGGTTCATGTAAGGTAAGTTATGAAACGCGTAAGAGGTACCACAAGGGCAAATCTCGACTACTGCTTCTGGATTGATTTCTTGGGCAGTTTTAATGATTTCTTCCCAAAACTCGGCTAACTTTTCTACTGACTCTTCTGGGTATGCATGGTTATGTGCAGGGTTGTAACAGGGAGCAACACCATTTAAATGCTGGCCATCAATCTTTAAGCCTTCGTAGCCCCATTCACCGATCATTTTTCTGACTAATGCTTTGCTGTATTCAATGGTTCCTTCATATGCTGGGCATAAATAAAAGCTATTCCACCATGTGACATCTTGCACTGCGCCATTTTCATCGAGCAATAGCATATCGCTGTGATCATGCAGCAAGTCTGTTCCTGGGTCGACAGCCAGTGGTGCCCACCAAAGCTTAGCCTTTAAGCCTGACTGGTTGATTTTAGACACAAATGCTTGCATGTCTTTGTCGCCATTAGGAAACTTTTTGCGATCAAGATACCAATCACCTTCTGCTGTTTGCCATCCGTCGTCTAATACTGCCCATTCTAAGCCCATCTCTTTGGCTTTTTCTAAGGTTCCGAGTACTTCATCAACATCGAAGTTGCGATCGTAGCCCCATGCACACCAAATAGGATCGTACGCTGAGTCTGGTATATCGGCCATTTTCAAGCCTTTATCAGCCATAACATTACGGTAATTTTTTAAGGTCGCGTAATAATCTTTGTGATGAACATTGACGAACGTTTGCACTGTCTTGAGGCTGTCACCAGTTTTAAGTTCGGTATTTTTTTCAAGCTCAATTTGTATCGTTGCAGCGGCTTGATCTTGGGGGTAATTGAGCGGCAATGACACTAATTTAGGGGATGTCTCAACATGTCCGACTGCAAGCCCGATATCTTTGCGCCATAGGTCAACAATGGCTGTACCTCCGCCATAGTCAGATGCATTCATTCCCATGTAGTTTTGTTGGCTGTATCCTTTGGTAATTGGTGTTACCCAGTCTCTACGATCTTCGTAGGATGCACCTTGATATGACCAATATGCTGGTTGACTGTCTGAGGTTGAATCTTCTGGTATCAGCGCATAATGGTTGTTAACCCACTTGGTGACTTTGATATTATCTGCACCTGTATTGGTGTAGCTAACCTCAAAAAAGGCCATGGTAGGATAGCGTTGGTAGGTGCTTACGACGGTTGTTTTTGTTAGTCCTTCAGCGGATATGCCACTTATTGCGACTTGGGTGCCTTGGCCTAGTTCGTTATTAATGTCGCTCGTTTTTTTATCTGTAAAGGTAAATTCTGTAATACGTTTGCCATCGTGAGTGACGACATATTCACTGGGTTGAAACTCGTCGAGCTTAGTCTGGCCGCCATGTATGTTTGCTGAAATACGGCTGTATAATTGTTTGTTGAATTCGATCGTAATCGCTGGTGATTCTACGCTGTAAACAATGTTATCTTCATCAGATGATGGATTGGATTGTTGTGCACAACTGGCTAAGAAGCCCGCACTCACAATACCCATAAATACTTTGTATAAGTGATTTTTGTTCATTTTATAAGCTCTTGAATTAGTATGCATATTAGGGTTATTTAACCGGATCTATGTTGAAAAAGTGCTTAGTATTGGCAAAATACAAGTTGTTAATTACCTCTTTAGGTAATGCTAAACCGATTATTTTGCCGTCAACCTCTGGTACTTCCATCGATAGCTCAGTATTTAAATATTTCCAATCTTCGAGCCACTTTTTATGAACTTCTTGTTTCAATTGGGCATCACTGGCTTCTGGTGAGTGAGTTAAATCAGTGGCGTATAAAATACGGTCTTGATAGCGAATAAAGAAATTGCGCACCTTTTCACGATCAAGGTTAGATTGATATTGGATTTGCCCCATTCTGGCTGCCATATCAACCACTGCTTTTGGGTAAGCATCTAAAAAGGCAGCTATTTGATCCACGCTCCATTCTAAACTGGCCAAATGCGCACCCATAAAATGCATATCTGGATGTTTGTCGAGCATGTTATTACGCACCTGCATTTGTTTTTCATAGCTTGGCATTTCTGGGTGCAGATACATGTGGTATTGAGGGTGAGCAGCAAAGTATTGCTTATCATTATTGACGGTCATTTTACTGACTGGCAACCAACAGTTTTTAGGCTCACCTTGGTGACCTATTAATGGGATATCAATTTGCTGTATATGGTTGAAGATAGGATCCAAAATAGGGCTGTCAATCATTACCAAGTTTTCAGTTTGGTCGCGATAGTCCATGCCAATATTTTTCCATACTTTTACCGCTATAGCACCTTCTTTGACGGCTTCGTCAATACGTTCAATGACGTCACCTTGCCATTGAGGTGTGTCAGAACCTTGCATGGAGAAAGTGGTGGCAAAGTAAAATACCTCTGGATAGGTTTTAGTAAATTTTTGAGCAATAGTGGCTTGTTTATCAATGTTTGGAAAATCAGGGTAGTCAACATTAACAGACAATAGTTTTATATTATCTTGCTGTGCTTGCTCAATAAATGCGGTCGATGCACTGTTTGCGTGGACGTGAGCATCAATTTTTTGAACCGTATAATAATCGTCCATTGTGTAATGTGAACTTGACGTTGCGCTGTAAACATCTGAGCACGCAGCCAATGCTAAGGTAAGTACTGAAATAGCGAATAATTGTGTTTTCAAATGACCCTCACTTTGTTCGATTTAATGGGTGCTAATTTAGCTGCTCTGTTTATTTTCTTCTGGTTCTATCGCCAATAAAATTGCGGCGATGACGGCGAGTGCTATGCCTAAAATTTTAAAGTCGCCAGGAACGATACCCAATAAAATAATGCTTAATACCGATGAAATAAGTGGCGCACCAGCGTTGGTTAGTGGCGATACCACCATTGCTTTGCCATAGCGAAAAGCATAAACCAGACACAAGGCACCGATGGAGTTAAGTATTTGAACGCCAGCAATTGACGGTATAGAGCTAAAATCAAACTGACTAAGTGATTGAGCATCAGTCATAAAGTATGCGACTGGAATTAACAGTAACGCCGTGGCAGTCATGTAAAAAAAGATGCTTTCGGCGCTCATGTGATTGTTTGAAAACTTCATGAAATAAGCTTGTAATCCCCACGCGGCCATAACTGATAAGGCAAGTATGAACCACATTAAGCCGTGAACGTTTGAGCTATTGCCTTCTGAATATTCAAATAAGGGTAGGGTTATTAGCGCAAGAATAATGCCTGCGGTGCCTAACTTTCCGGTGCGTTCTTTGAGTAACAAAAAGGACAGTACAATAGTGATAAGTGGTGATAACGATACAATAGGGAATATGAGGTATGCAGGGCCAGTATCTACTGCATAAAACAATAACATTTGCCCACCAGAACCTAATAAACCTATGGTGCAGCCGAGTATTATTGAGCGTTTGTCAGTTTCTAGTTTCCAATTTATTAACTTTAAGGCCACTATGCATGGAATTATCATAGTGAATGCCCAAATAGCATAAATGATGGTTGATGGGATATCGCCGTTAGACAACATTGCCGTTAAGGCGCCCCAAAGCCCCCACATTAAGGTGACTGCAATTGCGTAAAATAGCCAAGGTTTTTTCATTGTTATATCTCTTTTTATGTTGGCGTTAATATTTTATTGGATAAGATAAAAAGGCTTATGCTCTCGCATAGGCCTTTATGGGTTATTGATTAACTTAGAATGTAGCCCGCATCCCGAAATTAAATGTTCTGCCATACAATTGTATGTTGCCTGGCATGTCATCTCTTCCTTGGAAGGTCATATTTGACTCATTCAGTAAGTTTTGTCCCTCTAGAAAGACTGTAAAGTTTTCTGTTATGTCATAGTTAACAGAGGCTGTTACGAAGTACTGTTCATCCATTGAGGTTTGGTAATCATCACCTAAAGGGCTGTAAGAATCCGTTACATAATCGCCTGAGTAATCTAACGCAATTTGAGAGCTGATTTTATCTTTTTCATAAATTAATGATAAAGAATAAGAATTATCAGAAACGCCAACAAGTGGACCAGCATCGACACCATCAACCTTGGTACTGGTATCTGTATATGCATAGCTTGCCGTTACACCAAATCCATTTTCAAAGAATTTCTGTAAACTTATTTCCGCTCCAAGTACTTCGGCTGTATCTCCGTTTATTGGTTGAGTTACTAGGAACGTTTCGCCAGCAATAGAAACTTGGGTGGTATTAGAGGTGATAAATCCGTCTAGACTTTTCCAAAAAATAGCACCTGCCAATACACCACCTGGTTCAAAGTACCATTCCAAAGACATATCTGCTTGGTCTGAGTAAACAGGCTCAATAGCTGGGTTACCACTAATATCCATGGTAAATAATCCTGACTGAGCATTATCGGTTGTCAATGGTGCTAATTGATCAAGTGTCGGTCTTGACAGTGATTGGGCTACAGCGCCTCTTAATAACAAATCATCAGAGAGGTAATATCCAACGTTCACAGCAGGTAACAGTTTTCGATAACTGCCGCTAGCTTCCTGACTTGCACTGTCGGAATAGGTAACGTCCCAAGATGGATTTGCCGCATCGGGGTTTACTATATCGATTGATTCTATTGAATTGTATGCATATTTTGAGGTGACCTGCGTGTCGATCCAACGTAAACCAACATTGGCAAACCATTCATCACCCGCGAAATCTGCTTGAACATATATAGCAGTAGTATTTTCAGTTATGTCGTATGAGTTAACTGGATTATATATTGGGTTCCATAAACTAGATTCATTTGCACCAAACGTTCTAACGTTACCGAGATAATCAGTCAATGTTTGTCCGTCTGATGCGGCTAAACCTGCTGCATAATCTGGAATACTAAATATTGGGAACGAGCGGGGGATATTTGCTGAGTCGCCATCGAAAAAGTTATCATAAGGGAAAGCTCTTGTGACATCTGCGCCAACTTCACCAAAAGTGAAAGGATAACCACAATAGTTACAAGCACCTAGCTCATAATTGTCATAAGCTTTATTGGTTTTATCACGTTGAGTATATGCTGCACCAAATTCAATTTTGGACATATATTCATAATCGAGTAATAACTCACCATCGAAACTATAACCGGTGACAGTATCTTCAATATCACTACCGTCCCGCGCTGCCCAGTGTGGAGAAAAGTCATCATTACCAAAGTCATCCGACGATCGGCCTTCAGTCCAATTTGCAACGTAATCAGGTAGACCACCAGAGTTTAATTCATAATGTCCTGTGTGTGTACCAGGTGAACCGGCCACAACATAGGTGTTTTTGCCACCTGAATCACGTTCAGAGCGAGATTTATAAATATCGCCTTTAAGTGTTAGGTTGTCGGTTGCGAAATATGTACCGTTAAGTCCAAATAAGCTGGTATCTACCGTTCTATGTTCATCCAGTGTCACGAGCTCCATTGATACATCTGCGATATCCATGGCTGTAACAACATTTCCGTCAAGGACGATATTTGATAAACGGTCTTGAGCGGAGCTTTCATCGACCATATAAAAAGACTGGGAATAACCGGTAGCATCAGCTTCTAGTTTGGTTAACATTACATCTGCAACGAGTTCAAAACGGTCAGATAGTTTCCATTCGAATGAGGATGTTATACCAGTACGTTTGAATTCTGTTGAATACACGCCTAATGCATATGATCCAGGAATGACTAAATTGGTTTCATCATCTGTAATCTCACCATCTTTATTCACATCATAAGATAAACCGTCATTCACACCGAAAGTATAGTTGTCGTACATTTCATCTGTACGTTTTGTGCCTTCAGCATGTGTAACACCAATGATGAAACCCACAGTATCATCAGCAAAGGTATTGCTATAAATACCATTAAACTTCTTTCCTGTATCTTCAGAAAGATCATTGTAATCTGCAGTCGCAGATAAGAAACCATGTTGTCCTGGGTTATCAAAGGCTCGTGCAGACTTTAAGTCAACGGCACCACCAATACTGCCTTCAATATTTTTTGCTTGAACAGATTTCCAAACATTTGCACCGCTAATCATTTCCGAAGGTAATACATCAAAAGCAAAATTACGGCCGCCATCATCAGTGGCTAAAATACGGTTATTAAGTGTTACAACACTAAACTCGGGACCTAGACCACGTATGTTTACATATTGTGCTTCACCACCTCGCGTTCTACTGACGGTTATACCAGCAATATGCGAAAGTGAATCAGCAACGTTATCATCTGGAAAGCGTCCAAGCTCTTCTGATGCAATTGAGTCGACTAGTGAGTGGGCTTCTTGTTTTATGTCGGATGATTTAGCTAAACTCCCCCTGACACCTGTAACACTTATGACTTCTATATTTGAGTCACCTTCTACATCTTCAGCTATAGCTTGCTGCTGACATGCGGTAACTATTGCTAGCGCCAATAGTGTTTTTTTAAAGCTAATCCTCGTGTTCATATTTTCACCTATTTGAATTTTTATATGTAATAAATATTGAATTGATTTTTTGTGCCATTCTCACTGTCTAGCGAATTCATACTGTATAACATCGAAACATATGTCAATATAAAATGAAACATAATTACTAATATTTAACATTGTAGCTAGTTTTTAATTCAATTAATGTGTTTTAAAGAAGCAATAAAAACAAAATGAAACCTAATGTGTTTACTTGTGGTTTCGTTTGTTTCATAATCCAAATTAGTTTGTTAACAAGCCCGTTTGTTTTAACGCTTCATTAGGAGGTCAATTGAAAGTACTACTAGGTTTAATTCAGCAGCATAAGATGGGGGCTCAAAACGGTCTTTATTCAGTGTGTTCGTCTCATCCTTTAGTGTTAGAAGCTGCCATGAAGCATGCGCTTAGCAAAGGTGAGCATGTCATTATTGAGGCCACATCAAATCAGGTTAATCAGGAAGGCGGTTATACAGGAAAAACTCCTGCTGACTTTTACGCTATGATTCATATGCTTGCGGGTGAGGTTGGCTTACCATTGGATAAAGTTATTTTGGGCGGTGATCACTTAGGTCCCAATTGTTGGCAAGATTTGCCCGCTGAAGAGGCAATGGTCAAGTCGGATGAACTTATTGCCTGCTATGTAAGAGCTGGCTTTAGAAAAATTCATTTAGATTGCTCTATGTCGTGTGCGGATGATCCTGTTCCATTAGGGGATGCCATCGTCGCTGAACGAGCAGCGCGGTTATGCGCGATTGCCGAGAATACTTGGAGTGAAGTGGGTGGTGAGCCACCTGTTTACGTGATTGGAACTGAAGTCCCTGTACCTGGTGGTGCCCAAGAAGGGTTAGATAGCCTTGAGGTGACATCCGTTGAGGCTGCAAGTGAAACTATTCAGGTGCATTATGACGCCTTTATGGGGAAAGGCTTAAAAAATGCTTGGCAGCGTATTATTGGTTTGGTTGTGCAACCTGGGGTCGAGTTTGATCATCATAAAATTATTCCATTTCAACCAGCTAAGGCTCAAGCCTTAAGTCAGTATATTGAATCAAACACACATATGGTTTTTGAAGCACACTCTACTGATTACCAATCTACTGCGCATTTAAGTGCTTTGGTCGATGGGCATTTTGCTATTTTGAAAGTAGGGCCGTGGTTGACCTTTGCTTTACGCGAAGCCATTTGGGCGTTAGATGCAATAGAGCAAGAATGGATTACAGCAGAGCAGCGATCAAATGTTAAAGCTATTCTGTTGCAGGCGATGAATGATAATCCTGTTTATTGGAAAAAGTACTATTCAACCGAGCCAAAACAACAAGCTTTAGATTGCCAATACAGCCTGAGCGATAGAATTCGTTATTACTGGCCTGTACCCGCAGTAGACACTGCGTTGAACATCCTAATTGATAATTTGAATTGTACTCCACCACCTTTGACTTTACTCAGCCAGTATATGCCTGCACAGTATCAAGCTGTTATGGATAATACATTGAGTATGAATGTGCGTGAGTTAATTTTTCACAAAATCTCGCAAGTATTAGAGCAATATTCTATTGCGTGTAATAAGACAGTTGAAGCTGTAAATAAGGATATATAAACCATGACATACTTGAACTATTCCTCGGACGTCTTAAAAGAAAAAGATGGCTACTGGACAGCAAAAGAGATCCAGCAACAGCCTATGTCTTGGAGATGCGCTTTAGCGAGCTTAGTTGAAAAGAAAACAGAAATTGATCGTTTTTTAGATCCCATTTTAGCCAAACCTAATCTACGCATCATTTTCACAGGGGCTGGTACATCTGCTTTTGTTGGTGAAAGTATTGCACCTGCAATATCGGCAAAATTAGGTAAACGCGTTGAAGCTATTGCTACAACCGACTTAGTTTCAAATCCACATGATTACTTTCAAGTAGATGTACCAACATTATTGGTCTCTTTTGCTCGTTCTGGTAATAGCCCGGAAAGTGTTGCTTCTGTTGATTATGCTGATGCATCAATTAAAGAGTGCTATCAACTTGCCATTACCTGTAATGCAGAAGGTGAGTTATTTAAGCGCTGCACAGGTAAAAATAAACTGGCTTTGTTGATGCCTCCAGAAACTAATGACATGAGTTTTGCGATGACATCAAGTTTTAGTTCAATGATGCTCAGTGCGTTATATCTGTTTTATCCAGTAGCTGATTTTAAAGAACAGTTTCAAAAGAGTATTGTTGCCACTGAATCATTGATATCAACTCATCACCAAGCATTAAAAAATATCGCCAATAAAAAGTTTGAACGGGTTATTTACCTAGGCAGCGGGATTTTTAAAGGTTTAGCTCGAGAAGGTGCATTAAAGCTGCTTGAACTTACCGACGGTGTGGCTGTATCAAGTTTTGATTCGCCGTTAGGCTTTCGTCATGGTCCTAAAGCGATTGTGAATGACAAGACCTTAGTGATGTTGTTTATCTCAAATCATCCCTTAACGAGAAAGTATGATATTGAGTTACTTAATGAACTTAAAGCGGATTCTGAAGTGGGTGAAATCGTGGTCATTAACGCTCAGGTTGGTGATGATTTACCTGCGTCAGATTGTTTGGCGTTACAGGGAATTGAAACTGTTGATGATGTATTTTTACTTTTCCCATATATAGCGTGTGCGCAAATTTACGGTTTTGAGCATGCATTAGCCATAGGCAATACGCCAGATAATCCCAGCTCATCAGGTACGATAAACCGTGTAGTACAGGGTGTTAACATACACGCGTTGTAGGCACGTTGCACAACAGGGGATATATATTTTGTATTATTTAGGTGTTGATGGCGGCGGAACTAAAACCGCATTTGTACTGCTTGATCTGCAGCTTAATGTGCTTGCGACCCATGAAACCGGTACTTGTTATTATATCGAAGTGGGTATGGACGGTGCCAAAGCCATACTCGAAAGCGGGGTCAGAGCATTACTTAAAAAAGTAAATTCATCGGTAGAGGACATTACCTTTGCCTTCTTCGGGTTACCCGCTTTTGGTGAAGACAGCAAGCTATTAAGTGAGATGAAGGCCTTACCTTCAGGGTTTATGGCCCCCGAGAAATATTATTGCGACAATGATATGGTTAACGGTTGGGCAGCTGCATTTGGTGGTAATGACGGTATTAATATTGTCGCTGGTACAGGTTCGATTGCTTTTGGGGCAAGAGATAAGATAACCATGCGTTGTGGTGGCTGGGGAGAGATTTTTAGCGATGAAGGCTCTGCGTATTGGATTGGATGCAAGGGGCTACAATTATTCACTAAAATGAGTGATGGTCGTTATGAAAAAGGGCCACTTTATCAGCTGTTAAAATCATATTTTGAACTGGAACATGATTTAGATATTACCGCTATTGTATTAAGCGAATGGCAAGCTGAGCGCAGCAAAATAGCAACTGTTTCAGAACTTGTCTGCGAAGCCGCTTCTGTTGGTGACCAATATGCACAAGATATCTTTAATGAAGCAGCTGAAGAGCTAGCTTGCATGGTTGAGAGTGTGAGGCATTCGCTAGGCTATACCGAAAATGAATGCGTAGATGTATCCTATTCTGGTGGCGTATTTAGGGCGGGTGAACTCATCATGAAGCCTTTTAGTAATGCCTTGGGTAACTATACTTCGAAGTACCGATTACATGCACCTTTACACTGCCCTGCTGTTGGAGCCGCAATGTATGCCGCAAAGCTTTATGGTATGCCATTAAAATAGTATGTTGTTTAGCGACATTGGTGAGTAAGTGCGAGAATAGAGTATGGCGTTGAACGATTAGTCTTCACCTATTATATTGTCGCCTTTACGTTACAATGCTATTCATCAATGGCGTATCGAGATTAATCAAAAGTCACTCATCCTGTAGTGGCTTTTGACTTTTTATTCTTATGTAATGTTTCACGTTACACAAAAATAAAGGAATAAATTACGTGAGATTAATTATGTTAACTCCTAATAAAGTGTGTTCTTCGTATAGTAGGACAAGTAAGATTTGAAGACGTAGAATGAAACATGTTGGATAGTTAGTGACTGCAACTGATTATTATCGGTTCATTAGAATTGTAATCAGGGGGTAAATAGTTCAAATCCTGCTAAGTTTTGCTCGAAAGCTTTCGCGATGGATTCAAATCCTGGTGTTTGTGCTAGCTTGCGATAGCATGCTTTGGCTTCTGGCCATTGTTGGGCTAACCAATAATTTTGCCCCATTAGTAATAATGCCTGTCCTTGTTGCTGATTGCGCTTTTGTCGGGCATATTTAATTTCTTTAGCCGTGCCAAGTGTGAGTGGTTGTTGTCCTACCTTTTTCCATGAGTTTATTGCATGGTCATTTTGTTTTAATACGGCAAATAATTGCCCTTGAAGTAAATAATAGTCGTCGTATAAGGCTGTATTAAGTTTGGAATTAATGACAAATGATTGCATAAAATCTAACGCCTGCTGATATTGGCCAGAAAGCCAAGCATACTGCGCACAAGTAAAATGTTGCGAGGTAAACACTTGGCCTTGCTGCTGCGATATACATTCAACGGCAAAGTTATATGCTTTTAGGTTACCTAATAGATTAACGTTTACGTTTGTTTTTTTACCATCAATTACACTAGAAACATCCGTCGCGACAGCTGCCGCTATGGGATTATATAATCCCATTTCACTTCTAGCTAAAATTTGCCAAGCGCTTAGATTATCTGGTGAGCTCTTTAGCCACTGCTGCGCACTATTTTTAGCCCCTTGCCAATCTTCTAAAGCTAATTGACTATAACTAATCAAAGGCCACCAATGTTGCTTTACTGGCGATATTAATAGTATGTCGATAACCGCTTGATATTGTGTCAATTGATAATAAGAATAACCCATTATATAACGAGTTTGCACAAGTAGAGCTTGATCGCTACTTGATGCCAGTAATGGTTTTAATAGATTAATAACCATTTGATATTGATTAGATTTTAAAAGCGAATCTGCTAAGTTTATGGCTAAATTAATGTCATTAGGGTAAAGCTTGTATCCTTTAGTCCAGCAGTTTAATGCTTCAGTTAACTTTCCGGTGTCAGTTAAGAGTTTGCATCCATACTTAAATACGGTTGCATGAGGTTTTTCTTGTTCAAATAGCGGCTTAATTATGTTTGATGCGGCATCATAATTTTTGTTTTCAAGTAATTGATTCATTTTATAAAGTTGGTTCGACTCAAAATGACTGAGCTCGCGAGATTGAGCGTTAACACCAACCAATAAAAAGAATATCAATATAGAAGCAGTAAGATAATTCATCTAAATTAATTGACCTTAAAGTTAATGGGTACATCAACAAAAACCTTAACGGCCTCGCCAGACAATATTGCGGGTTTAAAGCGCCATTTTCGCGCGGCTTGGGTTGCTGAATCATCAAATACTTTTTCAGGATTAGATTCTAATATGTTTACTTGGCTTACCAATCCATTCGCCTCAACTATCAATCGTAATAGTACTTTGCCACCGTCTTTGTATTTTCGTCCTGCAATAGGCATTTGGGGTTGAATATATTTAAGTAATTCAGGCGGTTGGTCGACATCTTTAATCCCCATCGTCATTGGGCCTAGACTGGGTAGGGGAGTGCTATCAATTGATGGTGCGACAAAAATAGGTTGATGTACCGGCGTATCTGCAACTCCCGCCATAATTGGTAAGTTCATGGTGAGTGGTGGAGCGACTTTTGCTGCAGTATGTTTTACTTCAACGGTTTCTATTTTCGATAATTTTTGTTTTTCGATCTCAGGTAAAGCCATTTCCAAAGTGGCAGGCTTGTTATTTATCAATCGTTGAGGCGGCTTATTGTTTAAATAGTTGGGCAGATAAAAACAAAGCAAAATAGTTAATCCAATTGATAATAATAATCGGATACTCATAATTGCTATTTTATAATGCGACTGTTGTTTCATTAGTCACTCTCAGATGCAACAGAACTAAAGCTGATACCCGCTTTTTTTGCTATATCGAGTACTTTTATGGTCACCCCAGTTGGACAGTTGGTATCAGCAACAATCAATAATTTTATTTTGGGTGTTTGGGTGACGATTTGCTGTAACTTACCGGGCAAATAATAGATATCAATTTCTTTAGATTCAAAGTAAACCCTTCCGGTGGTATCTAATGTCACTATGATAGGGCTACCGTCAACTCGAGTCGCGGTGCTGGCGTATGGACGGTGTATTTCAACTGCAGATTGTTGAACAAAATTGGTCGATACAATAAAGAAAATAAGTAGAATGAATACCACATCAAGCATGGGAGTCATGTTGATTTCTGGATCTTTATCTTGCCTAAAACGATCACTCAGCATGGTAGCCTCTTACAAGATCAATTCTTTGGATTTTATTCAATTTTCTTTGCCAGAAAAATGCTAATAACGCTCCACTTAACCCAATAAAAAGTCCTGTTTGAGTGGTGACCATTGCCATGGATATTCCCGCAGAGATCACCGCTGGGTCATGAAAACCGTAGTCTGCACCAGCAGTAAACATGGCGATCATTCCGCTAACGGTTCCGAGTAACCCTAAGAGCGGTGCAACCATGGATAAAAGTTTTACGCCTTGAAGATCAAAGTATTGTTGTTGATAAGCTTTTCTTAATGCAATTGAATCAAGCCGATGATTAAGCCAGTCTGGACAAGTTTGCGTTGTCGTGCGGATATAAGATAAATCATATGATTTAAATATGATCTGGCTTGCCAACCATAACATCCATAAACAACAAGCAAAAAGTGGCCACATGACTATTCCGCCCACGTCTATAAACGCGAGGACGGAATGCTCAAACTGACTAATGGAATAAATAATGTTATTGATTGTCATGTTTATCACCCGATTCAATATACAGTGCTAGCAACAAAGCCGCTTGTTGTTCCATATTCAAGCTAAGAGCTTGTGCACGGCGTTTCAATGGGTAATGAAGTAATAGTAACGGTAGTGCAACCAGTAAGCCTGCTTGAGTGGTTATTAATGCTTTACTGATACCTTGTGATAATAATTTAGGATCGCTGTTACCAAATTCGGTGAGCGACTGGAAGGTTTCAATCATCCCCGATACCGTACCTAGCAGGCCTAACATAGGCGCCATCGCAGCCAGTAATGCTATAAAACCTAAACCTCGTTCAAACTTGGACATTTGCTTTAGCATAAGTTGTTTAAGTCTGAGGTCCATAGATTCAACACTTGAATTGATTACCATTGAGTTTGCTAATACCAATGCAGCAGGTATACGGGAAGCCTTTAACAATTGCTGTTTAATCAAAGTTAAGTCAGTACTTGCTAGGTTATCTTCGTCGATTAAATGGGCTAACGGTCGCCAGCTAAACAACACAATTGCTCGCCATAGGGCAATGATTACACCGATCAAGGCTAAAATAAGGATAGGCCAGAGCACTTCTCCTCCTTTTTTTACCCAATCAATAAAGGTTTGTTTATCAGCCAAACTTGGCAGCATCCGCCCTTGGCTTAAATCAAGCGGCAGTAATTGAGTTTGATTAGTTAACCACTGGTTGATGTTGTTACTGATTGTCGAATTATTGGGGGTAATTGCCGTTGGTAATTTATCGGTAAACATAATTAATTGTGGCTTCTTGCTTTCACTAACTGCCATTAATCCACCAATAATGCTAAGGTTTTCTTCACTTACGTGGCCGTCTTCAAAGCTAATAGCTGTATGAGATTTTGATACTTTAGCGGTCATCTTCATATCGTCAACAGCATAGGTTATTAACGCATTTAAGCGGGCCATGTCAGGAAAGCCAGGATGAGATTGCGCTTTTTCCAGTGATTGACGTCTTTGCGGCTCAATTAGCTGGGTCGGACTTAGTTGCCATTGTTGCGATAAGCTGCGTATTGTTTTTTGGTATGCACCTTGGACTAGTTTCATATCATCAACAATGCTTTGATAATCATCGGTTAATGTATTTTTTTGTTTGCTTAACGTTGCTAGTTTTTGATTAATAACAGCAAGCTTTTGTTTTTTATCATCCAAGCGCTTATCTAAGTTTTGTTGATTATTTTTTACTTCAGATATTTCTTGTTTCAGGCGAGCGCGCCACTGTAGGTTTTGTTGGTTGAGATTGTTTGCATGGGTGTTTACTGCTTGATCAATTATTTTGTACTTGTCACTCTGTTGTGTGACTTTATCTTTTTCCAAAGCAATAGCATTTTGCATATTCATTAACGTTGATGCACATAGGAATAAAATGATAAATATTGCTTTCATTATCTTTGCACTCCTAATGGTATATTGACGATTTCGGCAATTTTCTTATTCATTGTAATCGCCATTGCCAACCTTAAATCGCCTTGTTCATTGAGTGGTATGGTATTCCATTGGCGAGTTTGACGATCAAACCAACCAAATTGTTGTTCATCTGGTGTCATGTAAAACCAAGCTAGGCGACCTAAACGTAGTAAATTAACTTGCATTGGTTTTTCATCGATTACGATCACATCTTGGTTTACTTGCTGACCATATCCGTAGGCAACTTCAATGCTTACCACATCCAATAAACGTCTAAAACGTTCAGCCAATGGCAATTCACTTTTATCCATCGCACTACGTAAAAACGCTAAACGTCGTTTACGCTCATCAAAGTCAAACGGTAAATCAGAGAACACTTGTTGTTCTAACATGGCATACCAAACCTCAAGTTGGGGTTCAAGTTGTTGCTTTAGAACATTAATCGTACCAATGTCTTGTTGTAACTGATTTATTTCCATTTGTAGTGACTGTAAATTTTTTTGTTTTTTCTGTAATTGGTATTCTGTCCAATATAATTCGCCTAAACTTTGCTGCTGTTGAGATAAAGAATGCATTTTCTGTTGTTGCCAATCAGCTGCTTCTTGCCCTAATTGAACTGATTGCTGAATGGGTTGTTTTATTTTATCAGTCCATTGTTCGGCTAAATTATCAACGACAGGTTTTTCGTTAACCTGTTTATTGTCGTTCGCCGTTACTATGTTGCTAGTCAACAACAAACAACAGGTTAATAAACCATTTAATTTGATTCGACTTGTCATCATCGAGTTCCTTTTTTATACGAGCGACGCCAAAATACAAATCCTTGAATGAATAGGCTTAATAACAATAATCCATAACAAGCAAAAAAGTAGTTTACTAATGGGTTATGCACGGCAACAACTGTGACCTGCACCCCAAGATTATCCTTTTGATAAGGAATGCTAAAATCAGTTACTGTGAGGTATAAATCATCCACTCTGAATTGGCGCATAAATCCGGCATCACCACTGACTTTTTTGTGCCCATCATCAACAATAAAATGTGCACTATTTTTACGAGGATCAAATTGCTCTACGCTGCGGCGAGTAATTCTACCTGCAGGGCTTTTACCTGTTTCATCTTCTTTAATGAGTGAAACATCATCTTGATAGTCTACATTTGTGAGTTGTATTTGATAATTGCCACTGGAGAAACGTTGGCCTTGATGTAACACCGCGCTATCGTGCCCATGAATGAACACCAAATCGATACCATGAAATAAAAATACCAATAGAGTAAGTACATGTATGGGCAGCATCATAATGCGTGGGCTATGCCAACGTTTACGGCGCCAAGTCGGCCATAAATCGCGCCAAGAACACAAAGCTGTGTTAACACCCAACATAACCATTAATGCGACTAAGCCAATGAGCCATACGGCTACAATTGGGGCTGTTGTTAACGGTTGTAACCATTGAGACATGGGTAAATCATTCAATAATTTAAACACTTGCCTCGATGACTCTTGTTCACTAACAGCCATGCCTGCAGCAAACCACAAAGAGACAAGGACTAATAAGACAAATGCTAAGCGCATTGAATATAACCAATTCATCTTCATAATAATCGGTATCCCAACATCAACAGGCTAATAAAGCCCAATACAACGGCCTTTCCCATGCAGAGTGCGCTAGCATTTGAAAACCACGCTTTAGGTATATGAAATACCAATATAAATAGCAGGTAAGTTAATGCCGATAAGAAAAAGTGACCGCTCCAACTCCAACTGCGTCCCCAACCGATAAATGCCCAATAACTGCCGGCGATTTCACCGCCTAAATAGGCTGTTCCAGCAAATAAACCTAACAAGTGACTATGGCTTTCTAAATTGGCATCACTGCGTAAAGCTTGTATTAGGTAGCCCAAACATCCTGCGATGGCTAAGCCTAGCGCTAATGGTCGTGATAAAAAAAATAACTGAGCCCAAACCGAGGTCAGCATGGCGCTACTCTCTTTAGGCGGGATAAGCATTTGGCTGTATAACAACATTGCAAGTGCCGTCGCACATAAGAAAAAAACATAATTTATTTGGGCGCGAGTTTGTAGATTCAAAAAAACAACCGACAACATACATATCAAGGCTGTTGCGACCAAATAAATAATTTCACTGCTAGCGGGGAATAGTAAGCTGTTGTTATTAATTAAGATTAATATAAATACAGCTAAACCAAGTAAAGCCACATTAGCTAATCGTACCGATAATCTCATTTTGCTAGCGGTACCAATAGACCTTAGACTTGTTTCACTCATATTATTCATTCTCTTGTTAACGGTCGTCATTAGGCCTTGGTATAGTGCTCATTATTATTCACAAATCGCATTAATTTGTTCAGTACATCAGTATCTTTAATATTGACGATTTGAGGCTTATTTAAGGACCAATGTCGGCAAACCTGATCGACTAAATTAGGCCGAACCACCCAAATGTGTCGACTTTGATTCATGGCTAATAATGGGGCTATTTGGTGGCCGAATCCTTGTCCATTTAGTTCCATTGGACCAATCTCATCTATGATACAGATCGATTTTTTGTGGATACTTTTTGGTGTTAATGCTTTTATCCCTAATGCCATCCCTTGCTCGGTAAAAGAAAATCGAGTGTTGGTTTTATTATCAAGCACACCTGTACGGTGACCGAACAAGCAACGTTCATTGGTTGCAATATCAATAATATCGCTGCTGAATCTTTGTCCTTCTTTCATCACTCCTGGGCAGAGTATTCCTGCTAGAGGGATGTGGTTTATATGACATTGTTGAATCAATTCGGTTAGTGCCGTTGTTTTGCCACTGCCACTTTCACCGGTAATAATCAAAACCTTGCTGGGATGTTGACCCAATACATTTTGTGGAATAAAAAACTCTTTATCCGCAACTTGATAGCTAGTCGCGGCAACGCCATAAAGGCGGCTAATATTTTGACTCGTCATGACAATATCTCGTTCGCCATAATTGAGTACCTTGCCATCTTCTAGCAGCAGCACTTTATCTGCATAAAGTTGGGCAAGATTTGGGTCGTGTAAAATGGCAATAACAGCAGTGTTAAATTCAATACAACTGCGCTTAACTTGAGTCAAAATTTGGTAACGATGGCGGAAATCAAGGTGGTTTGTCGGTTCGTCAAGCAACAATAAACGATTACTTTGGAATAATGCTCTTGCTAATAAAACCAACTGGCGCTCACCACCAGACAGGCGGTTGTAATCACTTTTAGCCAATCCTTCTACATCTAATAATTGCATGATGTTTTTTGCATCAATAACATCTTGATCTGATGGCGACTCAAAAGTAGAAATAAATGGTGTTCGCCCCATCACCACCATTTCTAATGCGGTAAACGCAAAAGCAGTTTCTTGTTGTTGAGGAACCAGTGCCATTTGCATGGCTATGTCTGCACGAGACATTTCACTTAATGGACGTTGATTTAACGATATGCAGCCATTACTTGGATGAGTTAACCCGCATAAACAATTCATTAATGTGGTTTTACCTGCACCGTTAGCGCCCAAAATGGCTAAAAACTCACCGGGTTTGAGCTCAAAACTGACATTGTCTAATAAAAGCTTATCTCCAATAGCGAAACTAATACCTGATGCTTTTAGCATTAGTAAGTCCCTCCTTGGCGAAAACGGAATAGTAAGAAAGCAAATAAAGGGGCGCCGACTAAGGAGGTTACAATCCCAATGGGGATCTCCATGGTGAAACTTGATCTTGCTACACTGTCGGCTAACAGTAGAAAAATAGCGCCAATAGCGGTGGACAGAGGGATTACGCGCATATTATTAGCACCAGTAAAAGTGCGAACCATGTGCGGAACAACTAACCCAATCCATGCAACTTGGCCAACGGTTGCAACGCAAGATGCCACGATGAAAGAACTAATAACAATCAATACCAAACGTAGTTTTTCAGGTTCAATGCCTAAACTTCGGCTTTGTTGATCACCTAAACACAGTACATTCAAACGATAACGTAAAGAGTGAATTAGGCCATAGCCAAGCACGACAGGAATAGCCAGTTGAGCGACTGTACTCCAGCTACTTGCAGACAAGGATCCCATTAACCAAAAGACAATAGCCGGTAATTCCCCGTAGGGGTCGGCCAGTGCTTTTAGCATGGTTAAACCAGAACCGAATATCGAACCTATAATAATGCCGGTCATTAACATCAATAATATGCTATTACTGCCAAACTTTTTGGCCATAAACATAGCAACACAAGCGGCTGATAACCCACATACAAAAGCGAGTACTTGAACTGTAATCCAACTACTGCCAGGCATAATAAGGCCCATTGCCGCACCGAACATACAGCCAGAAGCGACTCCTAGAATATCAGGCGAAACTAACGGATTACGAAATACTCCTTGGTAGACTGCTCCAGAAACAGCAAGGCCGGCACCTACAATTAATGCGGTGAGTAATCGTGGGAAGCGAATAAGTAAAATGATGCGTTCTTGTTGGGTTAACTCTTCAGAAATTTGCCCTGTCATGATTAAATCACTCAATATAGATGGCAGCTTTTGCATGGCTCCCAGTAAATCACTAGGATTAATGGCAAAACGGCCTGCATATAACCCAATCAATAGGATTATGATTGAAATTATTACCCATTGAATGGGTAATAATTTATGTTTTTGGGTTACTGACATTTAGGCTGACTTTGTAAAGGTGATAAGCATTCATCACCAAAAGCAACGTGATAAAAACGGGCTATCTCGGTGTCGACATCTACATTTTTAAATTGTTCTGGATATGCGTTTACGGCAATGTAAAGCGCACCAGCCATTGCCATTGGCGATGGCATATTCCAAAAGCTGCCATTAGGTAGCATGATTTGTGGTAATTTAATGAGTGGTGTTACCAGTGATTGCGCCAGTTGGTCATCGACCTTGGTTGAATCACTAGCTTCTCTAATTAATATTTGGGGCTGCCAAAGTAATAACTGTTCTACATTCACTTTAGGGTAAAACCCTGGAATATTTTTAGCGACATTATCTACACCAGCTATAGTCATTAATTGGTGTTGAAACATTTTTTCACTTGCGGTGCGATATAAATCTGAGCTATTAACATAATAAGCACGTAGGCGCTGTGATGGCGTTAATTCTGCTAATCCTGTGTTTATAATGTTTTTTAACCTTTGGTTTTCTGCCGCAATTCTTGCAGCTTTATCTTGTGTGCCAGTCGCTTTAGCTAGCAAATCAAGTACTTGTTGAGCCTCTGAAAATGTTTCAGGTTGAATGATTAAGCTAGCGACACCTAATGAGGTTAATCGGTCTGCTAATCGATAACCGTCTTTTTTGCCAAAGACTAAAACTAAGTCTGGATTTAACGCAATGATGGTTTCTAAACTGGTGCCAGCTGAACGACTACCAACAACCGAAGGTTCACGATTGCCTACTTGCTTATTGATAAACGGTGAGTTTTTAGTCATGCCACCAATTCCTACTAATTTATCTGCAAGTCCTAAGCTTAAGGAAAATAAATTAGCTGGGGTAAAGGTTGAGACTATTCGCTCAGCAGGCTTTTGTAATACCACTTCACGGCCTTGTTGATCAATCAAGTGTATCGGCGCTGCCGATACACTTGAAAGACCACAAAGTAGAATGGCTACAATACTTAATAGCATGTTAGGCATTCATTATCCTTAAAAACGATATTTAACGCCGACTTCGTAAGAGCGACCTTCATTAGGTTGGCCATATCCTTCGTAGTGCGATTCGTCTAGTATGTTGTTTAGATTTACATAGGCAGAAAATTGCGGTGTAAAGGCTTTCTTAACACCCATATCAATAGTTAATGTATCGCTTTCCCATTCGTCTGAATCAACATCAATTAAAATATCCGTACGGTAACGAACACGTAAATTACTATCAATGTCTAACGTGGGTTGATGCCAATTTAACATCGCAGTCAATGAGTTTTTAGGGATATCACGGAAGTAGTCAGATTCACGATCTTCACTTTCATTGCGTGCGTGGGTGTAACTGTAATCGAGTGATAAATTGATATTTTCTGATAACTGGCTTAGCGTGCTGAATTCTATACCGTAAAATTTAGATGTTCCCACATTTTGATTAACCTCAAGATCCCAGTCTGGATCTGTTGGGTCTGGGAGGTAAACAGCCACAATTTTATCGCTAATATCATGATAAAATAGACCAATATCAATATTGTTTAACCAAGTATAGGTAAGATCATTTTTCCAACCTAATGTATAACTGGTATTGCGTTCAGGTTTAAGGTCATGACGAGCACCGGTATCATCAAACATTTCCGAAAAAGTAGCAAAACGAGTTTTTTGTGCAATTGAACCATAAACAAGCCCAGCATTATCAAAGGTGTAACTCATACCTAAGCTAGGGTCAAACGTATCTGAATCTTCTTCATCTGTGTCTGCATCAATGCCGCGGTCTTCACCAACAGTTTGTTTATGCCAGGCCAGGCCTGCAACAACATTGAGCGCGCCAAATGTCATGGTATCTTCAGCTGCAAAACTAATCGTATCTAATTGAGAACGTTCGTAATCGTGAGATTCATCAGGATCAACATAAGCGACATTTTTTTTCTTATGGACATCATTTTTATAGTTAACAGATACACTTAAACGATTCCAATCGGTAAAGTCCATATCGGCAAAAATAGCTCCACCACCGGTATAATCACTATAGCTACTCACAGCCAATTTTACGTATTGCTCAGGAGTATCGTAAGAATCATAACTATCATCGTGGATATGATAATAAGCTAATGCTCGTAGAGTGAGTGAATCATTAATACGGTGCAGACCACTTAAATCAACCCCAGTGTCTTTATATTCAGAAATTTTTGCAAAACTACTGAAGTCGCTGAAAACTTTGTTGTTGCGGGTGTTATAAGGAAGATCTCGTTCGGTATCAAGATTAAACACACTGGCAAAAATCTCACTATTTTCATTAGCGAATCCTCCACGAACCCAGAAGTTAGTGGAGTCATAAGATGAGTTTTCGCGTTTATCGCCATCTTCTACAATCATCTGTTTCGGTAAGTCGCCATACTTATCTTTTACATCAGAAAGTACAGGTTCATAGTCATTAGACATTCTCATGGAGTCACGGCCACGGTGGTTTACCGTTGCAAATAAACTAAAACCATTTTTACCCAGACTAATTGATGCTGATTCATTATTTTGGCCCATTTGGCCTAGTGAGGCTTCAAGGTCGCCACTTATTCCATCTTGACCTTTTTTAGTAATAATATTAACTACGCCACCCATACCATTTGGACCATACAGTACTGATGACGCGCCTTTAGTAACTTCAATTTTTGCGATAATGCTTGCTGGGATTTGGTTTAAATCTAACTGACCGTAATTGGTTTCATAATATGGCACACCATCCAGAAGGATTAATATTTTGTCTTGCTCAAACCCTTGAATTGTTATAAATTTTTCGCCCTTACTAGACTGAGCCGTATGAACGCCAGGAATATAATCTAGTGCATCAGCTACCGTTTTTGCACCAACCAATTCAATTTGGTCTTCTGTCATTGTGTTATTAATTGCAATATCTTTAACACCAGTCTGTCCGGATACAACAATTTCACCTAAGGAAAATACATCACTTTCATCACTGGCGATTGCTATTTGGCATGTCAACAAGCTGCAAACTGCGATAGCAATTTTGGTTTTTTTTACTTTAGTCATCATAGATTCCATCTCTTCAATATTGATTAACATCAGCCCGTAAATTTATGACTTCCATATTCTATTCTCACCATCCGTGGTATTTTTATATGGTTTTTAACTTAGGAAGAAAGGATGTAAATAACCCTTTACTAGTGATATAAGCAACTTACTAGTGATATAAGCAACGTCTTGATTAAGACCTATATAAATGTGTGCATTGTTACTACGAGCCAAGCAGAACTCAATATGGACAAATAAGAATTACAATCAACGCAACAAAATATCAGTAAATGGAAAAGAAAAATAAAAAAAAGGACAAATTGTCCTTTGGGGAAATGAAATTGTTAAAAATGAAATTAAGATAGTCGAGTTGGCATATATAGGTATTTATAAGGTTAATCCTGACCCCATTCTTTTATTTTCCTATCGATGGTTTTACGAGCTACGCCTAAGTGTTCTGCGGTTAATATTCTATTACCTTGGTAAATATTCATGACTCGAAGGATATGGGCTTTTTCAATTTCTTTGAGGCTCCATTCAATAGGGAAGTCATGTTCATTATGCTTTCGTTCAAGTTCTTTTAGCTGAGTTTGCATAAAATAATGTTGGGGGGTTATGTTCTGTAGCAGACATTTTTCTATAGTATTTTTAAGTTCTTGCGTGTTATTTAGCCAGTTATGTTCAGTAAGGCTTAAAAAGTCTGATGCTTGCCAAGTTTGAAATCGAGACAGAATTTGACCATAGTTTTCTCCCATAGCCATCAGTAATTTATTAGTGAAAAATTTTACTAATGTAACAATATCTTCTGGGTGTTGAGACAGCGGGGGTAAACTAATATTAACCACTGCAATTCGATAATAAAGATCACCTAAAAATGTCTGATTTTTTACCTGATTTAATAATAATGATTGGCTTAAGCTAATAAGGCGTATAAGAGAGTTATTTTTCAATACAGGACTATTTAAAAGGTGTAATAATTGAATTTGCTCCGTAATTGAAAGCAAATTAATATGTGTTATGACTAAAAAGGTGTGTAGTTTGGCTTGTGTGCAGCGGCTTGTAAGTATATGCCAATCTACCTGGGATGCATCACGACAATCAATATTAATCATCTGACTTTTGGATGTCGAAAAGAGTTGTAACTGTTTAATTGCGAGTTTTTTCCCCGTTCCAGCTTCTCCTTCAATAAGTAAAGGAAGGTTATTAAGGCTAATCTCATATAAGTTTTTTCTTATGTTTTGGATTATTCCGCTTTCTCCTATAAATAATGAATGTTGTTTATTGTTAGTAATATTTGGAAATTTTTGATGGGATAGACGAAATTGCCATTGCCTAATGGCTCGCTCAACATCACTGTTAAACAATGGTTTAGCTATAAAGTCGCATGCCCCCATACGCATAGCCTTAATAATTAACTCTGGTTCGTTAGATCGACTTGTGAGTATAAAGCTAAGTGGAAAACACAATTCAGCAATCTCATCTCTAGTATTTTTATGCACGGTATGGGGAGTATTTATTTGTTTGATATCTGCTAAAGCCTGCCGAAAATCTTTTAATAATGTCGAGTCGATAATGATTAAATTGAAATTAAATCGTCGAAAGCTCACCTTGGCCAGTTCAGCTGTGCTGGTATGCTGAACAAAACCAAAGTATAGCCTTAAAATGGGTTCAAGTTTTTGCCAAGCATTGAGGTCGGGTTCAATAACTAATACCGCAGCATCAGCAATACAGCTAGGTGATTTGTTATTGTTCATTGATATTTACCATTTGCTTCATTCGTTAATATTTTGTTGATATTTAATCATAAATTGAACATGAGTATGATGTCTAAAGCTGATTTTAAATACAAGCTCCATAAATCGAACATTGACCACAGAACTGTAAAATTATTTTATTGGTTATTTGTAGCAGAGAGCGAAAAAATTTAGAATAACAGAATTACTTTGGGTCTAATTACTTGTAGGGATACTATGCCAATTGATTCAAATATCGTTTATATGAGCACTAAACAAGTTGCTGAATATTTAGATTTAAACGAGAAAAAAGTTTATGCAATGGCAAACCATCGAATTTTGCCTGCAACTAAGGTAACGGGTAAATGGTTATTTCCTAAAGTATTAATCGATAGATGGTTGATGGACTCATGCCATAGTGGGATGCTTTCTGACAGAATGCATATTACTGGTAGTGATGACCCACTCATTTCTATGTTGGTTGCACAGCTAATGTCTAAAGGAAATCATCAAGAAATTATTAGTTATAGTGCCACTGGATCGACGTTAGGTTTGGAGTTGCTCTCTCGGGGGTATGCCGATGTTTGTAGTATCCACTGGGAAAATCAACAAGGTAACAGAGACAGTTTGTATTCTTTGCTTAAAAGTTTTCCTAATCACCCTCAGTGGGTTTTAGTGAGCGGCTTTGAACGTCAACAAGGCTTAATGGTTCGTCAAGAAATGGCATCATTTTTTGATGACGAAGCCAAACTATCGCAACAACCATTACGTTGGGTTTCTCGCCAAAAAGGGGCCGGGAGTCAGCGGCATTTAGAACATTGGTTGATGCAACAAGATGTTAATCCCGATGAGTTATTGTTTAGTGCAACGGCTCAGTCAGAACGCGAATTAGCGGGTTATATAGCACGTAAAAATGCTGATATTGGCTTCGGTTGTCAAGCTGTTGCTGTTGAAAGTGGTTTGCATTTTATTCCCAAACTCACCGAGTCATTTGACTTTGTTATGTCGCAAAGTATTTTTTTTAGGCGTCAGTTACAAGCATTATTAGAGTTGTTAAAACAACCTCAAACAGCACAATTGGCCAATATGCTAACAGGTTATCAATTTGGTGAAAGCGGAAAAATCATTTGGAATGGACAGTAATTCAATTTTTAAGAGACTCCTCTCCATGTATTCCTAACAATATTGTCTTTACTATGCATTTATTATCTAATTTTTGTACTACGTCATGATAAATAACAGCACAACCTTATTTACTTAACTGTTATGCTTACTCTGAGTCCTTGTTTTGAGAGTGCGATGGATAAATCTGTTTTTTTAGATGCGATGAATATTACTCGCTGGCGTTGTGCCGATAAACCGTTAAAGCCTTATTTAGTGCTGCATGATCTTGATGCTGATTTATCGGATCAAACATTGTTAAATGATGTACTGGGCTTATTGAACATTGACATTGATCAGTGCGAGTTTGAATGTGAAATGATCAAAGGTCCACAGGTTGTTTGGGATATGCGTAAAGTTAAAACTCGCCCTCGTGTCGCTTGGATTGTTAGTGCGCCTATCAGTGACTTATCCTCTCATCCGGATGAGAAACGTCAACTGTGGCAACAGATAATACTGCATATCAATAAATCTGATGTCGATGCGGAGGGTGCCCGTGCACAACACTGAATCGTACACTATTGGCAATCTTACGCTTGATGATGTTCCTGATATGGCGAATATAGAAGCTAAGGCACACACTCACCCTTGGTCTAAAGCGGGCTTAGCTGATTGTTTTGGCCCCTTGTATCGGATTATTGGTTTGAAGCAACAAAGTCAGTTATTGGGTTTTGCAGTGGTGCAGCAAATTATCGATGAAGCGACATTACTTGATATCTGCATTGATCCTGCACACCAAGGGTTAGGGCTTGGTTTGTTGCTTATAAGACAGGTTTTTGATGATGCTAAACAAGCCGATGCCGTGGTGGTGATGTTAGAAGTGCGACAGTCAAATATTGTGGCGAAAGGATTGTATGAGAAAGTTGGTTTTATTGAGTCTGGTCGACGTAAAAATTATTATGCTACTGAAGGTGGTAATGAAGATGCCATTTTAATGGATTTGTCTTTGGTTTGATTTAGCAGAAGATAGATTTATAGGCATAAAAAAACAGCGCTATATTTGCGCTGTTTTTTTATGCAGGTAAAGATAGTTATTTAACTTCTTTGCCCTGTGCTTGTAAATCTGCATGATAGCTTGAACGAACCAATGGACCACAGGCAGCATGGGTAAAGCCAAGTTCATCGGCTAATGCTTTCAATTCATCAAATTCAGCTGGTGGAACATAACGTTCAACAGGTAGGTGGAATTTAGACGGTTGTAAGTATTGACCCAGTGTTAGCATTTCTACGTTGTGGGCGCGAAGATCTCGTAGTACGTCGGCGATCTCTTCGTTAGTTTCACCTAAGCCCATCATTAAACCAGACTTAGTCGGGATAGTTGGGTGACGCTCTTTAAAGCGTTTAAGCAAATCTAATGACCATTGATAGTTTGCGCCTGGACGTGCTTTACGATAATGAGCTGGCGCTGTCTCTAAGTTGTGGTTAAACACATCAGGAGGCTCGGTGGCTAAAATATCTAAAGCGGCATCGATACGGCCACGGAAATCAGGAACCAGAGTTTCAATCTTAATTTCTGGGTTTAATAAACGTATTTCGCGAATACAATCAGCAAAATGTTGTGCGCCACCATCACGTAAATCATCACGGTCGACTGAAGTAATAACAACATACTTTAGTTTCATGTCTCTAATGGTTTGTGCGAGCTTTTGTGGCTCTTGAGCATCAGGTTTTAGTGGACGGCCATGGGCTACATCGCAGAATGGGCAGCGACGGGTGCAAATTGCTCCAAGGATCATAAAGGTCGCCGTGCCGTGGTTAAAACATTCTGCTAAGTTTGGGCAAGATGCCTCTTCACAAACCGAATGTAATCCATTTTTACGTAATGCTGCTTTTATATCGAGAATGCGTTGGTTTGATGCAGGCAATTTAACTCGCAACCAATCTGGTTTACGCAGCATAGTTGCGCGCTCTGATGGCACGACTTTTATAGGAATTCGGGCGACTTTCTCGGCATCACGTAATTTGACACCTGGTTGTAATCTTTCAGGCCTATTCATTATTCTGCTAATCCTTGATGATGTACAAGTTGTTGATAGCCCATAATTTGGCTAAAGGTTTGGATTAATTTATCGCCAGCTTCAAGCACGGTTTTGGGTCCACCTAATGCTTTACATTGCACCATTTCTAAACCCGCATATCCGCAAGGATTGATACGTTGAAACGGGGCTAAATCCATGTCGACATTTAATGCTAAGCCATGAAAAGAGCAACCTTTGCGGATACGTAATCCTAAAGAAGCAATTTTTCGCTCTGTAACATAAACACCTGGAGCATCAGCTTTTGCATACGCATTGATATCGAAATAGGCGAGCATATCAACAATACTTTGCTCAATATTGTTCACTAATTGACGAACACCTATTTTATTACGTTTGATGTCAATAAGTGGATAAACCACTAATTGTCCCGGTCCGTGATAGGTAACTTGACCACCTCGGTCGACTTGAATAACCGGAATATCACCTGGATTGAGTATATGCTCGCTTTTGCCAGCCTGGCCTTGGGTAAATACTGGTGGGTGCTCAACTATCCAAAGTTCATCTTGGCTGTCGCTATCGCGAGTATCGGTATATTGCTGCATTGCATGCCATGTTGATTCATAGTCCTGCATACCAAGGTGGCGAATGTGCAGTGTTTGTGCTTGCAAGGGCAACGCCTCCCACCAGATGAATGGTGTGTATCCACTTAATAAATTAATTGTTGAGCATTATACTCAAGTTTATGAGTAATGATGACCCTTTTTGGCGCTTACAGTACGCGTTTTACACCTTCGATGGCGGCAAGATCTATATACGCTTTTTCAATATGCTCTTTACTGGTCACAGTAATACGGATTGTGATTGAATTGTAATGACCTTTACTCGATGCTTTAACTGTTGGAGCATAATCACCCGGGGTAATTTGTTGTGCAACAGCAACAACACGATCTGCTAAGGTATCATCTGCTTCGCCAATCACTTTAAAAAGGCATGCACTAGGGAATTCCATTACTTGGTCAAACGTTGTATTTAACATTAGCTTACTCGATTCTGTGTTTGATATTACTAATATGGTGGCTATTATAACGGATTCAAGTCTGACAGATCTTAAAAAATTAAAGCCGCAGATTAGGCGGCTTTAATTAGTTGATTCACTAATAAATTAATTAGTGAATCAAGTAAATCTATTTAATTATTCAAACCAACTTGCGAACATTTGTTTGAAATAATCCATTAACTTACTGAACCAACCGCCTTCTTGAACTTCATTCAAGGTGACGAGTGGAAACTGAGCGATGTCTTTTCCATCAAGTTGGAAAAATACTCGGCCTACAGTTTCGCCTTTCGCTAGCGGAGCAGCTAATGGTTTAGTTAATTCAAAATTGGCTTGTAAATCTTTTGCTTTACCACGACTAAGGGTAATAGGAGTATCGGTCATGACACCAAGATCAACGGTTTCTCTATCGCCATACCAAATTTTTTGAGTGACAAAGGTATCGCCAGCTTTGTATGGTGTGATGGTTTCAAAGAAACGGAAACCATAATTGAGTAATTTTTTACTTTCTGCCTTACGTGCTGATTCACTTGCTGTGCCCATGACGACTGTAATAAGACGCATGCCATCGCTAGTACCAGATGAGACTAAGTTGTAACCTGCGCCAGATGTATGGCCAGTTTTAATACCATCAACATTGAGGCTTTTATCCCATAATAATCCATTACGGTTATATTGCTTAATGCCGTTATAAGTAAATGACTTTTCGGAATAAACTTTGTATTCGTTAGGCACATCTCGGATTAATGCTGCCGCGAGTATCGCCATATCATAAGCGGTGGTTTTATGATTTTCTGAGTCTAAACCATGAGAGTTTTCAAAGTAGCTGTCTTCCATGCCCAATTGCTTGGCCCATGAATTCATTAAATCAACGAATGCACCTTCTGTTCCAGCAATATGTTCAGCCATAGCTACACAAGCATCATTACCTGATTGAATGATAATACCGCGGTTTAAATCGTGAACTTTGACTGTTTTACCCACTTCGATGAACATTTTTGATGAATCAGGGAAATTTTTTGCCCAAGCATTTTTACTAATGGTGACATCGTCATCTAACGTAATATTACCGACACGGAGTTCATGACCAATCACATAACTGGTCATCATTTTGGTTAGACTTGCAGGGTTTAAACTCTCATAAGCATTTTCTTCGGCAATGATTCTGCCAGAATTATAATCCATGAGCACGTATGCTTTGGCTGCAACACTTGGTGCATCTGGTGTCACCATAGGGGCGCGATTTGGCGTTGGACGTATATCTGGTTGTGGCGTTGCTGCGAGTGAAGAAAAACAGACAACTGATGCTATCAGCATTGTTGTTAATTGAGCGGTTTTGGAAGTCATCATGAAGTTAGCACGTCTCTTGTTAGTCGAAGAAAAGACAAAAATTAAGCGGTATAATTTTATCGATTATACAATCTTTTGATTATACATTAGTAGGCAGTCATTTCGCATTAAGGTTCATTCATACAATGTAAATGAACCTTAATGAAACCCTTTAGGGGTAATATTATTGTTTACGGTACGATAAAACTCTGCGGATAGCCATTTGATTGAATACGATCTAGCAATTCATTAGTTAGATGGATTTGTCGAATAGGACCCAATTGCAATCTGTGCATACCATTTATCGAGGTGACGCGAGAGGTCACCGCATATTGAGTTTCTAGTTGCTTTGCCAGCATATTGATACTTAATATGTTTTGAGATGCAGCAACTTGAATAAAGTGATTCTCATTATCTGTTAAGTCGCTTATCGCTCGCGCTTCTGCAGAGGGAATATAAATGGTCTCAAGTGCTACTTTTGCGGTTCCTTTTGCGAGCATGCCTAAATGATAAGCCGCTGCATAAGAGAGGTCTATCACTCGGCCATGATGAAACGGTCCACGGTCATTTACCCGGACAATAATTTGCTTATTATTGTCTAAATTGGTGACTTTGACATAGCTTGGTATCGGTAAGTTTTTATGTGCCGCAGACATAGTGTACATGTCGTAAGTTTCGCCACTTGATGTTAAATGACCATGAAACTTTGATCCATACCATGATGCATTACCTTGCTCTTTGAATCCCTTGCCACTGTCTAGCACTTTATAGCTTTTACCTAATACCGTGTAATCACGATTACCTTGTCTGCTATAAGGCTCATATTTGGGTTGAGCATTTTTAACCAAACTGACATCTGGCGCATCATCAGGATAGCGGTCATTAGCCATTTGATAGCGACTTTTTTTCCCAGAAGGAGATGTCTTTGCGTCATTAGACGAACAGCTTATAAGGAATATGCTGCTGAAAATGATTAACAAGATGAAACGGTAATTAATGGCCATATTGATTTACCGATTTATGATGAGCGTTAAGTTGTTGACTGAACTGATAAACCGCCATTGCGTACAATGGACTACGATTATAGCGAGTGATCACATAAAAGTTTTTAAGTCCTAGCCAATATTCAGCATTTTCTGCTTGGTCGAGTTTAATTAACATAGCTGCTTGTGATGCATCAATATCTTGGTTATTGGCCAAGCTTAAGCTTGGACTCAAAATGTCAGAAACCTTGTAATGCAATTTTTCTTTAGTCCACACTTTTGCTTTGGGCGCCTGGGTTGATGTGTGATTAAGCAATAATGCGACAGGCTGACCTTTTTGCCAACCATGTTGATGAAAGTAATTGGCGACACTGCCAATAGCATCGACTTTACTGGTTAACAAATCTCGTCGACCGTCGCCATCAAAATCGACCGCATAATGGCGGTAACTTGATGGAATAAATTGGCCGTAACCCATTGCGCCGGCATATGAACCTTTTAAGGTGTTTGCATCGAGTTTCTCTTCTGTAATTAAAGACATTAAGTTGGCATATTCACTGCGAAAGAAGGTTGATCGCGGTGGGTAATAAAAGCCCAAGGTGTACAAGGCATCTTTAACGCGATAATTACCTAGATAGCTACCATAAAATGTTTCAATACCAATAATGGCCACAATAATTTGCGGGTCAACATTAAACTTTTCAGCCGCGTCAGTAATTGCCTGCTCATTTTCCTGCCAGAACTCGAGTCCTTTTTGCAGACGTTTATTGGTTAAAAAAATCGGATAGTATTGATACCAAGGTTTCGCTTCCCAAGGTTTTGATATTGCGTCAATAATCGTTTGGTCGAAATTAGATGATGCTAAGAATTGTTCAACTTGTTGTTGATTAAATCCTTGTTTTACTTGCGCAGCCACAAATGCTTTTTTCGCGGCCTGAGTGTCTATTTCGGTCATTGCATTGGCGTCAAAAAAGGCACTGATGAATAATGCAAAACTGAGAATTTTAATGGTTATTTTAGTCATTGTTATTCTTAGTCCTATCTGTCGACAAAGCGTCTGTGGGTGTGAATGCTCATTAAGATACCAAAGCCTGTCATTAAGGTCAGCATCGAGGTTCCACCATAACTTATCAGTGGCAAAGGTACACCTACTACGGGCAAAATGCCTGATACCATGCCAATATTGACAAAAATATAGACGAAAAATGTTAGGGTAATACTACCGGCTAATAAGCGTGCAAAACTGGTTTGTGCTCGAGATGCAATAATCAACCCTCTGCCAATCACAAATAAGTACATTGCCAGTAACACTAAACTACCTATTAAACCAAATTCTTCACCGATTACCGCAAAAATAAAGTCGGTATGGCGCTCTGGTAAAAACTCTAGTTGTGATTGAGTGCCGTCAAGCCACCCTTTCCCCCATAACCCACCAGAGCCAATGGCAATTTTAGATTGGATAATATGATAACCCGCGCCTAAAGGATCTTGTTCAGGATTGAACAGTGTTAATACCCGAGTGCGCTGATAATCGTGCATCAAGAAAAACCATAATACGGGTAGAAAGATTAAAATGGCAGTAACAAAGCCGCCCACAATGAGCCAACTCATGCCAGAGAGAAATAGCACGAATACACCAGACGCTGCCACTAAAATAGAGGTACCTAGGTCGGGTTGCTTAGCTATCAGTAATGTTGGGATCAGTAGGATAATGACCCCACCCGCTAGATAACGCTTTTTGGGAGGCAGTGGGAATTTACTGATATACCATGCCATGGTGATAGGGAAAGCCAGTTTAATGAGTTCCGATGGTTGAAACTCCATAAAGCCGATATTTAGCCAACGTTGTGCGCCTTTATTAATGGTGCCAAATAGTTCGACACCTACGAGTAACGCAATTCCGGCTAGGTAGATTGGAAATGCCCAGCGTCTGAGTATTTCGGGGTTGATTTGGGCAAAACAAAACATGACACCCAGTGACAGTGTCATACGCACGAGTTGGCGTTCCATCATCGCGGGGTCTTCACCACTGGCAGAATAGATCACAAAAAGACCAAATCCCATTAGCAATAAGATGCCCGTCAGTAATGGCAAGTCTATGTGTAATTTTTGCCAAAACGATTTTTGATATGGATGATGATTCACGGTTTTACCGCCCATTCGTCTCGTAAAATATATTCATCGAGCAATGCTCTTGCTAGCGGACCTGCATTTTTACCACCCCAGCCTGCATTTTCTAATACAACAGCTAATACAATACGAGGGTTTTCATAAGGTGCGTAAGCAACAACGAGTGCATTGTCTCGTAAGTGTTCTGCAATGGTATTGGCATTATACTTTTCATCTTTGCCGACGCTAAATACTTGTGCCGTACCGGTTTTCATTGCAGCGGTATAAGTGGCATCGGTAAAGCGCGATTTATCAGCTGTTTGACGCATCGCTTCATTAATGATGTCCCAGTTGTGAGGGTCTTTGAGCTCTATTGGTGGCTGCTCATCAATGGGTACATCAATTTTGACGGTATTATTTTTGAATGATTTTAATAGATGAGGCGTAAAGCGTTTGCCCTTGTTTGCCATAATCGTAACCGCGTTAGTAAGTTGTAATGGTGTAGTTGTCCAGTAACCTTGGCCAATACCTACCGAAATAGTATCACCGTTATACCAAGGTTGGTTGTAACGCATTCTTTTCCAGTCTCGAGATGGCATAACGCCATCTGATTCTTCAAAAATATCAATACCAGTACTTTTGCCAAAACCAAAACGGTCCATAAAGATTGCCATTCTATCAATGCCAACTTTATAGACGAGGTCATAAAAGAAAATGTCACAGGAATCGACAATGGCATGATAAATATCAACCCAACCATGGCCCCATTTTTTCCAATCGCCCCATTTGCGATCTACTCCTGGCATTTGCCAATAACCCGGGTCCCAAATTCGGGTGCGTTCGTCAATGATTTTTTCTTCTAAACCAAGTAACGCTACGTGAGGCTTGATAGTGGATGCTGGGGAGTATTGCCCTTGGGTTGCACGATTGATTAATGGCCGTGATTTATCATTTAATAGTTCATTATAAGCTTTTGAGCTAATGCCGTGGACAAACGGATTTGGGTCATATGTTGGACTTGACACCATCGCTAATACGCCACCATCTCTAGGGTCGATAGCTACAACAGATCCGCGCCGACCATCAAGTAGTTCCATGGCTTTTTGCTGTAATTTCAGATCCAGTGTGAGATATATATCTTGTCCCGGTGTCGGTAGGGTAACTTTGAGGGTACGGATCACTCTGCCACGGTTATTGACCTCTTCTTCGAGATGACCAGGCATACCGTGGAGCAGGCTTTCATAAAACTTTTCGATCCCGAGCTTGCCAATGTCTTTGGTTGCAGCATAGTTTTTCCAGTTGCCGCTTTTTTCAAGCAAGCCTTTATCTCGGCTATTAATTTTACCGACATATCCCAACACATGGGTCATTAAATCATTATAGGGATAGCGACGTTTAAGACCCGCTTCAACATAAATCCCTGGGAATTTATATTGATTAACACTAAAAATAGCCACTTGTTCTTCGGTTAATTTACTTTTAATGGTTAATGGCTTAAACCGACGATGAAACTTTAAGGTTTCAGTGATACTTTCACGCTCATCTTCAGAGAGTTCAATGAGGGTATTAAGCTCATCGAGGGTAGCGGTAATATCACTGACTCTTTCGGGAATAAGTTCTAAAGAATAATAAGGCTGATTTTCGGCTAATAACACCCCATTGCGGTCATAAATCAAGCCACGGCTGGGCGCAGTAGGGACGACACGAATACGGTTGTCATTCGAACGAGTTTCATAGTCTTTATAAGAGACAATTTGCAGGTGATAAAGATTCGAAAATAATATACACAGTAGTAAGAATACGCAGACAAAAGTGAACAATGCACGGCGTTTAAATAACGCTGCCTCTGCGGCGTGATCATGCATGGTAATGCGCTTTCTTGGCGGCACTTATGCTATCCCCGTCGTTGCCCAATTAAAGGTTGGATTATAAAAAGTCACTGTATCAGCTGATGAATATGAAAAAAAGAGTTGCATGATAATCATTATCGGTAAGTTTAGCTATTCATGCGACTGAGTTTATTCTCTGTGATATGGATGGTTATTGTTGATACTCCAAGCTCGGTATAGACTTTCTGCCACAATAACCCTAACCAAAGGATGGGGTAAGGTGAGAGCTGATAAACACCAGCTTTGGTTGGCAGCCTCTTTACAAGCAGGTGAAAGTCCTTCTGGGCCACCAATCAGTAAGCTGACATCTCTACCATCGAGTTGCCACTTTGTCATTTGCTCAGCAAGTTCTGGAGTTATCCAGTTTTTGCCGGGTAAGTCTAAGCTGACAATGTGGTTACCTTTGGCTACTGCCGCTAGCATTAACTCGCCTTCCTTATGTAAAATTCGGGCGATATCGGCATTTTTTCCGCGCTTCCCTGCTGGGATTTCGATGAGTTCCAAAGCCATATCTCTAGGGAAACGGCGTTGGTATTCTTCGAAGCCTCGGGTTACCCAATCGGGCATTTTGGTGCCAACGGCAATGAGCTGTAGCTTCATTATGCGCTGTGTTCAGACCACAGTTTTTCAAGCTCGTAGTACTCACGAGTTTGTTCTTGCATTACATGCAAAATAACTGAACCTAAATCAACTAATACCCATTCACTGCTGTCACGGCCTTCAACCCCAAGAGGTTGTACTCCGGCGTCTTTTGCAGACACGATGACGTGTTCACCAATAGAACGAACGTGTGTTTTTGATGTACCAGTACAAATGATCATAGTATCGGTGATGGTTGACTGCTTAGATACATCTAAAACAGTAATGTTTTTTGCTTTTAAATCTTCGATTTTGTCGATAACAAAATCTTTTAGTTCGGTGCCTTGCACTCGAAGTACCCCATAAGTAAAAATTAACGGAGTATTATACTCAAATTCACTGTTGATGCGCAATTAAGCTCTGCTAAACAAAAGTAGAATTAATTTTGGCATTGGTGCTGACTTAAGCAAAAATATGAATGGTTGGATTAACGATTGGATTTATTTGAGTATTAACAGTAGAGCTTATGTTGGTGAATATAATTTATGGTGGCTGGCGTTAATACTGAACTAGTGTCGAGACCTTGTGCTAACATTTCGCGTATTTCACTAGATGATATATCTGTTAACTTACTGTTGATGCAAAATATTTTTCCATATTTCGTATGCGTCGGTGAGTTAAGGTAGTCGGGCGTAGCCTGTCTTAATAATAGCTGTTTGGTCATTTCTGAATGAGTATCCATACTCCAACCTGGACGTTGACACAAAGCTATATGACACAGAGCAAACAAGGATTGCCATTGATGCCAGAGTGGTAATTGAATAAATGAGTCCATTCCCATAATGAAAAAGAATTCATCATTTGGATACTGTTGTGCCAATAAAGTGAGTGTTGTAACGCTGTAAGACGGGGTATTGCGATTGATTTCAATATCGCACAGTTTAAATTGTGGGTATTGCTGGCAAACTAATTTCACCATTTCAAGCCGATGATGACTACTTACCACAGTGGTATTCTTATGAGGTGGAATGTGATTAGGCATTAACCAAACTTGGTCTAAATTAAGTTGTTGTTTTACATCTAATGCGGGATTGATATGGCCTAAATGGATCGGATCGAAAGTACCGCCTAAAATACCAATACGCATTTGCTGTCCTTATTTTGGTCGTTAGTCAGATAATTCAATATGGGCTAAACGGCTATGGGCTCGAGGATCAAACAAAATGCACAAATGGCTCATGCCAACCCAATCATCAATCCCTTTTTGTTTGAGATTTAATTCTAACGTAGAGGCAAACGCGAGCATATGTTCGATATGTTCTAAATCCAATCGTGTTATTGCCGCCTGATAGAGTGGTTTACGTTTATCCCAAATTCGATGTTGGCTCCATAATTTACTGAGTTGCTCACCATTGTGAACAGCCAGTTTTAGGCTGAGTAGTAAGTTAATCTCTTTGAATAATGCCCACATGACAATTGGCATTGCGGTGCCTTCGGCCTGTAATTGCGCTAGCATGTGTTGTGCTTGCTTTTGGTGATTACTTAAAATGGCATCACAGAGTTGAAAAACGCTGAACCGAGATTGGTCTTCGAAATATTCACTCAGTTGTTCAGTCGTAATATGTTGTTTAGGACTGAGTAATTGTAATAATTGCATCGCTTGTTCGGCTGCCAGTAAATTACCTTCAAATAACGTAAATAACATGGCTTTAGCATCATGATGAACCGTGAGCTCATAATGTGTTATTCGGCTGTTTAACCAGCGTTCAAACTGGCTGCCTTCTGGGGTGGTACAAGGTAAATATATGCCTTTGGCATCAAGAGATTTAAACCATTTGCTATTGGTTTGTTCTGCACTGACTTTTGGTCCTTGAACAATCAATAGCATATCTGGATTAGGATGTTGCAACAGAGTTTGAAATGCTGAGGCTCCTTCCATTGCTGGTTTAGCTTGTGGCAGGGTTAATTCAATAATGCGTCGACTGGAAAATAAGCTCATCGCTTGCCATTCTTGGATCAAATCGCCCCAATTAAATCCTGTTTCTTGATTTAATTGTACCCGTTCTTCAAACCCTTGTTTTTTAGCAGCATTGAGAATGAGCTGTTTGCTGTTTTCGATTAACCAAGGGTCATCGCCAAACAATAGAACACATTGAGGGAGCTGTTTAAGATGCTGTTTGAGCTGATCCGGATAAACCCGCATTACTCTGCCCCGATTGACGCCAGAGTTTGGATAATGTAATCGGCTGCTTGAATGCGCATTTCTTTAAGTAACAATTCCATTTCACGACTTTTTGCTAATGCGGTACGTGGATCGTCTTGATAGTCGCGGCGAATTTCAGTATCAAATTCTTGCGGTTCTTCTTCAGGTAATGTAACTGAATAATGCACTAAGTAGATAAGTTCATATTCTGCGACATTTCCAGTTGGATACAATGACAGCGTAGCGCGCTCAAGCGAGTCATTGATTAATCGTAAAGTTGGTGTTTTATCCGTGGCATCGACAAGGCTAATACGGTTGATGCGCAGTCTGTCACGCACTAGGCGAGTTAATTCGCTGTATTCATCGTTGCTGCTTAGATGTAACTCATTTAACTCAGCGGGAATGGAGTAACTACGTTGAAGTTTAAAGCCGCAACCAGCACTGGTGAGTATTACCAATGTCATTATTGCCAAGCAAATCTTTTTGGCTAGCATAGTGAGGGTAGGCATCCTTGTTGGTTCGCATCGATAAAAATAAATAACTTACCGAAGAGTTTGTCATCCGCGGTAAGTTATGTCATTGCTAAATGTTAAGGCTTAATGCGATATAAAGCTAACTTGTTTTATATCGCACTTAAGTTTGACTTAGTTGGCCACAATACTGAGGAGTTTACCGGGTACGTAAATTACTTTACGAATCGTTAACCCTTCAGTGTGTTTTTGTACATGTTCATCACTCATGCCTAATGCTTCCACATCTTCTTTTGATGCATCGGCAGCAACAGTGATTTTTGCACGTACTTTACCGTTAACTTGAACCACAATCAGTTTGCTGTCTTCAACTAAAGCAGATTCATCAACCTCTGGCCAACGACTGTCTTCGATATTGCCTTCGTTACCCAATTCATGCCATAACGTAAATGTCATGTGTGGAACAATAGGGTAAAGCAAACGTGTCACGGCAGACAAAGCTTCGTCAAGTAATGCACGGTCTTGAGCGGTTTCTTGTGGTGCTTTTAGCAAATGGTTCATGAGTTCCATTACTGAAGCAACTGCGGTGTTAAACATTTGACGTCGCGCAATATCATCACTGACTTTTGCGATTGTCTTATGTAATTCACGGCGTAAAGCTTTTTGATTGGCGTTTAGTTTGCTGATATCCAATGCTTCAGTTTTACCTGCAGCAACATGATCGCTAGCCAATTTCCAGAAGCGCTTAATGAAGCGATGTGCTCCTTCAACGCCAGACTCTTGCCATTCCAAGGTTAATTCTGGTGGCGAGGCAAACATCATGAATAAACGTACGGTGTCAGCACCGTATTTTTCAACCATGACTTGCGGGTCTATACCGTTATTTTTCGATTTAGACATCTTGCTCATGCCGGTATAAACCAGTTCATGACCTTGATTATCTTCTGCTTTAATCACACGACCTTTGTCGTCTTTTTCTACCACAGTCACTTCTAAAGGAGATACCCAAACACGGGCGCCTTTTTCGTTGGTGTAGTAGTAAGCGTCTGCTAATACCATGCCTTGAGTCAGCAATTGCTTTGCAGGCTCATCACTGTTGACCAAGCCAGCATCACGCAGCAACTTATGGAAGAAGCGGAAATACAACAAATGCATACAAGCATGTTCGATACCGCCAATGTACTGATCTACTGGTAACCAGTAGTTCGCTTTAGCTGGATCTAACATTTCGTCTGCATGAGGGCTACAGTAACGCGCATAGTACCAAGACGATTCCATAAAGGTATCAAAGGTATCTGTTTCGCGAGTTGCTGGCTGGCCATTGACTGTGGTTTCGGCCCAAGCCTTATCGGCTTTAATTGGGCTTTGGATACCGTCCATTACCACATCTTCTGGCAAAATAACTGGCAGCTGATCTTCTGGCGTAGGTACAACAGTACCATCAGCAAGGGTAACCATTGGAATTGGTGCGCCCCAATAACGCTGACGAGACACACCCCAGTCGCGTAAACGATAATTGACTTGGCGTTTGCCTTTACCTTCTGCGGTTAATCTAGCATCAATAGCTTCAAAAGCTGCTTGAAAATCTAAACCATCTAACTCTGGGAATGCTTCGCCCGAATTAAACACCACACCTTTTTCGGTGTAGGCTTCTTTGCTGACATCTACTTCGCTATCTAGCGGCTTAATGACAGCTTCAATGGCAAGGTTGTACTTAGTCGCAAATTCATAATCACGTTGGTCATGAGCTGGAACTGACATTACCGCGCCAGTGCCGTAATTCATCAATACAAAGTTAGCGACCCAAATAGGTACCAGTTTGCCCGAAATAGGATGAATAGCCTGTAAGCCAGTTGCGACGCCTTTTTTCTCCATAGAAGCCATGGCGGCTTCAGTGGTGTCAGCATTTTTACATTCTTCTAAAAATGCTGCTAATTCAGGATTGTTCAGCGCAGACTGTTCAGCTAATGGGTGACCAGCTGCAATAGCAACATAAGTAACACCCATTAAGGTATCCGGACGAGTGGTGTAGATATCAAACGAGGCATCACTGTCTGCAACAGTAAAGGTCATTTCAATGCCTTCACTGCGTCCAATCCAGTTACGTTGCATGGCTTTAACCTGTTCAGGCCAGCCATCTAACGTGTCGATGTCGTTAAGTAATTCTTCAGCGTAATCGGTGATTTTAATAAACCACTGAGGAATTTCTTTTTGAATAACTGGAGTATCACAGCGCCAGCAACAACCATCTTGTACTTGCTCGTTTGCGAGTACAGTTTCATCGTTTGGACACCAGTTTACAGATGAAGTTTTTTTGTACACTAAACCTTTGGCATACAACTGAGTAAAGAACCATTGTTCCCAACGGTAGTACTCAGGGGTGCAGGTAGCGATTTCACGACTCCAGTCATAACCAAATCCTAATAACTTAAGTTGGTTCTTCATGTAATCGATGTTTTCGTATGTCCAAGGTGCTGGAGACGTCTTGTTATTGATTGCCGCATTTTCTGCTGGCAGGCCAAATGAGTCCCAACCAATCGGTTGCAAAACATTTTTACCTTGCAAACGTTGATATCGTGCCACTACATCGCCTATTGTGTAGTTACGAACGTGGCCCATGTGGAGACGACCTGAAGGATACGGAAACATTGAAAGACAATAGAATTTCTCTTTGCTTTCATCTTCAGTGACTTCAAAGGTTTTATGTTCATGCCAGTGCTTTTGCACTAAGGCTTCAATTTCTGATGGATTATATTGTTCTTGCATCAATCTATTTCCGGCTATGCCGCCTATTGTTTGATCTAACGCTCAACAGCGAGATTTATAACTGCATAGAATAAACTAGAAGTGATGTATTAAAAAGGTGCGTATTAAGGAGTATTACCTATGAGTGGAAAAAGTTCAGCACTATTAGCCTTATATAAGTCACTATTCGAACAGGTTAAGGCCATGTTTGAAGAAGATAACTCATTAACTGCTAAGGATTTATTTAAAGCGGTGACTAAAGGGAAGGAGTTCATAAAACTTAAATCGCATGCCGATGATGAAGAGCTCGCATTAGTAGAAGAATTTTTAAAGCGTGACATTGAAGCCTACTTAAATGATGAACATGCCGATGATTTGAGTTATAGCCCTATGGTCATTGGGATTGAAAACACATTATGGCAGTGGTTGAGCGAGATAACGGATCGTAGCCAAGTGGAGTGGCACGAGATATTACAAGATTTCAAAAATAATGGCGTCTATAAATCGGGAGAAATTATTAACCAAGGTAAGTTGACGTGTAATAAATGTGGTCATCAAATGGAAATTAATTTTCCTGGAGTGATACCAAATTGTCCTAAGTGTGATTTTAATGAATTTACACGGGAGCCATTAACACCATAATTCATTAACATGTTACTTGGTAAATATATTTAGGGTAACAATCATATTTTCGGTAATAGCAGCTAACGCTTCTGTTACCGATTATTTTGTTATATGCCACTTTCTACAGGGGGGAGCGTTAATTTTACAGAAAAATTAGTAGAATTGATTTTTAAATACTCAGTTAAAATCCGCTAAAGTACTTTTCGATTAACAGCCACTCAACACTGTTTGATATTTGGGGGGGGTAGTAGCGTTTGCGGCTTGAGTGTATAAAAAATAGCAATTATCGTTAGCCACTTGGCCATTACCGTCTTTATCATAGCCAATGTACGTAAACGCAATCCCTTGATACTGAATGGTAAAAACATCATCAAGATTTATCCATTCTTCGATGTCAGTGTTATCTAAATAGCCCCATTTTAACCGCGTTTCATAGACACCATCATTGTCGAGATCAACATCGATTAAATCGTCTCGGTTAGTTACAGGCTGCACTTGAAAACTGGTCATTTGTGAACGGGCATACACTAGGTTATTGGCTGTTTTTACACTGGCCATCACGCCAGATAGCGTGCTTTCTCTTGCTTCAGTACTGAGGCCTATAAACTTAGGTGCAGCAACAACTGCTAGAATAGCTAAAATGATGATCACCACAACCAACTCAATTAACGTAAATCCTTGCGAAAGTGAATGCCTAGTAAGTAGAGTTGATTGCGTCATATTACAATTCCTTTAGCGACGAAAGTAGTTTCTAACGCCTAAAAGTGTGAGTAAACCACAGAGTATCAGTAAGGGGGATTGGCCAAATTTCCTAAACCAAGTTTGTCCTTGGTAAAGCGGAATATTGGTTACAAGCACTCCTGTTTCAAATTGAGGGATCGCATCAGTTATGCGCCCATGAGGGTCAACTACTGCTGTGATGCCGTTATTGGTTCCTCTGAGTAATGGTTTTCCCATTTCAATCGCACGCATTTGGGCTATTTCCATATGCTGCAATGGCCCATTTGAGGCACCAAACCAAGCGTCGTTAGAAACTGTGAGAAGTAAATCTGTTTCGTTTGTGACACTTGCCCTGACTTGTTCAGGAAAGGCTATCTCGTAACAAATAGCGGGGGCAATATGGTAACCCAAGGCAGTTAAATTAGGCTGTGTGTAGTCACCCTGTTGGAATGATGACATTGGCAAATTAAAAAATGGTGCAATAGGGCGAAGTAAATCGCCTAACGGGACAAACTCACCAATGGGCAATAAATGATGCTTTTTAAATTGATTACTGCCATCACCAACATAATCAGCACTCGTCTGGTGCTTCTGTTGGTAATTACCTAACACGATGAGTGAATTATAAAAATCATTTTGCTGGTGGCTAATAATACCGCTGATAATCGCCATATTGTTGATATTGGCAACTTGATTAGCATTCATTAGGAAGTCTTCAACCATGGCTTCCGGTGCTGGGATCGCGGCTTCAGGCCAAATAACAATATCGACGCTAGAGGCTTCATCGAATTGTTCGCGGGTTAGATCCATGTACTTGAGCATGGTTGGCCACAGTGCATCGGGTTCCCATTTCATGCTTTGGGCAATATTACCTTGTACTAATGCAACCTTGACCGATTTACCTGAGGCAGTAATTGGATTGAGTTGTGGTGCAATCCAAGCACTTAGTGTTAAGACGGGCAATATAATTAATACAGGTAATAGGCGTTTTTGGGTTAACAGCATTAATGAGCCTGCAACTAATGCCACCACGAAGCTCAAACCCAAGGCGCCAATAAAGCTGGCTAACTCACTAAGTGGGCCCAATGTTTGGCTATAGCCTGCCCAAATCCAAGGGAAACCAGTTAGCACCCAGCCTCGTAACCATTCGGTGAGTACCCATAATGCAGGGAATATCCCCAGATAGGTTAAGTAAGGATTTAAGGTGTGTTTAGATGTACGTGATAGTTTACTGACTAAATACCCACAAATAGCAGGGTAAATAGCCAGATAGAGTGCCAGCAGTGCCATTAGGCTTATTGATACCGCAATGGGCATACCACCAAAGGTGTCAATACTGACATGAACCCAACTAATGCCGATAGCAAAACAACCAAAGCCAAAACTGAACCAGTAATACAAATTTTGTTTGGCGGTTAATGCTTGGCTTTGCCATAAAGCAAAGCCCAATGCTAAAGGAAATATCGCCCAAATTTCATAAGGCGCAAATGATAATGCGGTACTGGCGCCAGCAATAAATGCTGTCACCAGACGAGCAATACTCAAAGGTGAGTATATAGATTGAGTTTTTAGCACGATTTAGTCGTCGAATTCTTCACTGGTATTAGGGTCGGGAAGTTTAACACGAAGTTGTACTAATCGGCGGTTATCTGCATTAATGACTTTGAACTCGATATTGTTAATGACAATAATTTCATTCCGTTCAGGTAGATGACCAAATGCATGCGACACCATGCCACCCACAGTATCGAATTCTTCATCACTAAAGTTGGTACCACAAGCTTCATTGAAATCGTCGATTTCAGTGAGTGCTTTCACCATAAATACAGTGTTACTGAGTTTTTTTATTTCAGTGTCTTCAACAGAATTATGGTCAAATTCATCTTCAATCTCACCGACAATTTCTTCGAGAATATCTTCGATGGTCACTAAGCCTGATACGCCGCCATATTCATCGACAACAATCGCCATATGATAACGTTGCGAGCGAAATTCTTTAAGTAGCACATCGACGCGTTTGCTTTCTGGTACAACAACAGCAGGTCGAATGACTTGGGCAAGCGTTAATGGTTCATCTGACTGTTTAAAACCGAATTTAATCAAATCTTTGGCCAGTAAAATGCCTTCAATATGATCTTTATCTTCATTAACAACAGGGAAGCGAGAGTGACCTGAATCCATGACGATTTCTAAAAATTCATCAACAGTCGAGTCTATTTGAATGGTAACAATTTGCGCTCTTGGGATCATGATGTCGCGCACTCGAAGGTCCGAAACCTCTAATACACCTTTAATCATTTCGCGAGTGTCTTCTGTAATGAGGTCGCGCATTTCTGCACCTGCGATTACGTCGACTAAATCTTCGCGATTTTGAGGTTCGCCCTGAAATAATTGGTTAATCTTATCGAACCAGCTCTTCTTGTGGGCGTTTGTACTCGGGGGGATATCGTCACTCATAATATTTACTTAAACAAGTATATCTATTTGATATAAATAGTTTATTTATGCTTCCTTATAGGGGTCGGTAAAGCCTAAGCCTTCAACAAGTTGGGTCTCTAATGACTCCATCTCATCGGCTTCTTGGTCGATAATATGGTCATAACCTAGCAAATGCAAGCAGCCGTGTATGACCATGTGCGCCCAATGCGCATTTAGGGGTTTATTTTGCTCAATGGCTTCTTGTTCGACAACCTCAACGCAAATAACTAAATCGCCCAATAATGGTAGTTCAACTTCTGGTGGCGCTTCAAACGGGAAAGACAATACATTGGTGGGTTTGTCTTTACCGCGATAAGTACTGTTAAGCTGCTGGCTTTCTGTAATATCAACAAGACGAATGGTTAACTCAACTTCAGGCATTGTCTGACCAATAGCAGTACGTACCCAAGTTTCAAATTCAGTTTTAGAAGGTAAGTTGAGCTTATCATCAACTGCAATTTGCAGGTCAAGATCTAGTTTTATCCCTCGTTGACTCATTAAACTAGGCCCTCTTTTTGTTGTTGACGTTTTTGCTCACGCTCTTGATATGCTTTTTCTTTGATGGCTTTTTCAATTTGCTCTTGTTGCTCAAACGCTTCATAAGCTTCAACAATTCTAGCCACAACAGGATGACGAACCACGTCTTGTGCAATAAAGAAATTAAAACTGATTTCTGGCACCTCACTCAATACTTCTATGGCGTGACGCAAACCAGACTTTTGGCTACGAGGTAAATCGATCTGGGTAATGTCACCCGTGATCACTGCTCGCGAATTAAAGCCAATACGGGTTAAAAACATTTTCATTTGTTCAACGGTGGTATTTTGGGCTTCATCTAAAATAATAAAAGCATCATTGAGTGTTCGACCGCGCATATAAGCGAGTGGGGCGACTTCAATTACACCGCGTTCAATCAGTTTTTCAACTTTCTCAAAACCCATCATTTCAAACAATGCATCATAGAGTGGGCGTAGGTAAGGGTCTACTTTTTGGCTTAAATCGCCGGGTAAGAACCCGAGTTTTTCACCCGCCTCAACTGCTGGACGAGTTAATAGAATACGACGTACTTCTTGACGTTCATAGGCATCAACCGCCGCCGCAACAGCAAGGTACGTTTTACCCGTACCAGCAGGGCCAATACCAAAGCTAATGTCATGACGAGTAATATTATGCATGTACACACTTTGATTGGGTGTACGAGGTTTAATGACGCCACGCTTGGTTTTTATATGAATGTCGCTGTCGTCATTATCTTGTTGCGCTTCAAGGTTAATCGCTTCTTGAATGGCTAAATGAACCATTTCGGGTTCTAAGTCTGGCGTACTGCCTTTTACGGTTTGAGTTTCAATGTATAACTGACGTAACAAGTTATTGGCATTGAGTGCGTTACGTGGCAAACCGACAATAGTGAAATGATTATTTTTATGGATAATCTCAACACCTAAGCGGCGTTCAAGTTGTTTGATGTTGTCATCAAATGGGCCACATAAGGAGGCGAGGCGACGAGTATCTGAAGGTTCTAGATACAAATTCATGGTGGTAACTTTAGTACTCAAATAAGGCTCCAGGTTTTGGTATTGGACAACAAAACAATAGCGATATAATGCTATTTCTTCATGATAACAGTTTACGAGTCTCCGGATAGAATTACCATGATATGACTAATTTTAAGCAAAATTAAAGGCGGACAAGCCGCCTTTAATTATTTTTAAACTACAAACATCAATTACGGCTTAAAGTGGGTTACACCTAAAGCATCATCTTGCTTGTGTTTAGCCATAATATCTGACGGATGTAAGCTGCGACGTAAATCCATTTCATCTTCACCTCGAACAAATTCACCGCGTAATGAGTTGGTATAAACATCAACAATTTTCACATCAACGAAACTGCCGATATGGGTGTGGGCAGCTTCAAAGTTAACCACACGACTGTTTTCAGTACGACCGCGAAGTTCCATTGGATTCTTTACCGAAGGACCTTCAACTAAAATGCGTTGAACAGTGCCCAACATTTGACGGCTATAACGCATTGCTTGTTGAGTAATACGTTCTTGTAAAATAGCTAAACGCTGTTTCTTTTCCTCATCGCTGACATTGTCAGGCAAGTCTGCCGCAGGTGTACCTGGGCGAGCGCTATAGATAAAACTAAAGCTGTGATCAAACGCGACATCTTCAATCAGTTTCATGGTATCAGCGAAATCTTCTTTAGATTCACCTGGAAAACCAATAATAAAGTCTGAGCTGATTTGAATATCAGGACGAGCTTTACGCAGACGACGAATAATCGACTTGTATTCAATCGCCATGTGACCGCGTTTCATTTGGGTTAAAATACGATCAGAACCCGATTGCACCGGTAAATGCAGGAAACTCACCAATTCAGGCGTGTCTTCGTACACATCGATAATGTCTTGAGTAAACTCAATTGGGTGGCTGGTAGTAAAGCGTAAACGATCGATACCGTCGATTGATGCAATTAAGCGTAGCAATTCTGCAAAGGTACAAATTTCATCGTCGTGCGTTGCGCCACGGTATGCGTTAACGTTTTGACCTAATAAATTCACTTCACGCACACCTTGAGCAGCCAATTGAGCTACTTCAAGAATGACGTCATCTAATGGACGGCTGACTTCTTCGCCGCGAGTGTAAGGCACTACGCAGAAAGAACAGTATTTACTGCAACCTTCCATAATAGACACAAATGCCGTTGGGCCATCAGCGCGAGGCTCAGGAAGGCGATCGAATTTTTCAATTTCTGGGAAGCTGATATCAATTACAGCTTTTTCGCCGCGTTGAATTTGTTCAATCATCTCAGGTAAGCGATGCAGTGTTTGTGGGCCAAAGATAATATCAACGCATTGAGCGCGATCTTTAATCGCTTTACCTTCTTGTGAGGCAACGCAGCCGCCGACACCAATAATTAAATTAGGATTTTTATCTTTTAAAGATTTCCAACGCCCTAGCTGATGGAAAACTTTCTCCTGTGCTTTTTCACGAATAGAGCAAGTATTAAGCAGCAGTACGTCTGCTTCGCTCGCATCTTCGGTCAAGGTATATCCTTGATAGTCGTCTAATAAATCAGCCATCTTTGATGAGTCATACTCATTCATTTGACAGCCCCAGGTCTTAATATGAAGTTTTTTACTCATCAGTGCTCGCCAGTAAATCCACAGTAAAAATAGCGCGACATTTTACCTGTTGTCGGACGCTCTGGCTAGCATTAGTGCACGTTTCGCTCATTTGAATATAAACTGGTGAGTACCCTTATAAACTGTAATGGCTTATTGTTTGAGTAAAATTAGTGTGATTGAGGGACTGAAAAAATGAATTTTACAGCCATATTATGATTCTGGCGCTGAACATTGATGGCTTAAGCCAACATTATTGGATTGCAACATTTCCGTGGCATGTTGTTATAGGGCATAATTAAATCCATTACGATATGTGGCTGTCATCATTTCAATAATACTAACGCTTGTCGCGTTGGTTATTCATTGCAATAATGTAGATAAAGACGTTATAGCACCATGGGGTTATACTGTTTTTAGGCAGGCTTTACCTCGTTTCATCGACGGTCATATTAAACATCACGTCATCTCACTATTATGGATGTAAACACCATGCAAGATGCTTCTCTTACTGCAACTCATTACTCCAATACCATTGATTATGATGTTGTCGTTGTCGGCGGCGGAATGGTTGGCGCTGCAGCAGCAATTGGGTTAGGCCAGTTAGGGCTAAGCGTTGCGGTGATCGAATCACGCCAACCACAATCTTATGAACCTGAGCAACCGCTAGATGTAAGGGTGTCGGCTATTAGTGTGGCATCTGAGCAGCTGTTAACTCGTTTAGGTGTGATGGATAGTTTGCTTGCGATGCGTCACGCACCTTATAACGGTTTAGAAACGTGGGAACTCGACGGTTGTGTCACTGCATTTAGTGCCGAGCAAGTCGGTCAGGCACACTTAGGCTATTTTTTTGAAAATCGGTTGATTCAATTGAATCTATGGCAGCAAATTGAACAAATGGACAATATCACCTTATTGTGTCCCCATCGTGTGGCCCAATTTGAACGTTTAGCAGACCGTCAGCAAGTGAGTATAAAGCTTGATAATGGCGATACACTGACGACTAAGTTGCTCATTGGTGCCGATGGTGCTAATTCGCAAGTGCGTCAATGGGCTGGGATTGGTGTGACAGGCTGGGATTATGCCCAATCGGCGATGTTAATTAATATCAATACTGAAACACCACAACAAACGGTCACTTGGCAGCAGTTTACGCCAGCCGGTCCCCGTAGTTTGTTACCTTTGCCTGGTCATCACGCTTCATTAGTATGGTATGACGATGCCAATCGTATTAAACAATTATCACAACTCAATAATCTTCAACTTGCTGAACAAATACGACTACATTTCCCGTCACGGTTAGATCCTCGTTTTACTGTAGAAAGTCGCGGGAGCTTCCCGTTAACGCGTCGACATGCACAAGGCTATTACCAAAATAATGTGGTGATCATTGGTGACGCAGCCCATACCATTAATCCATTAGCTGGGCAGGGGGTTAATATTGGTTTTAAAGATGTTGATTTGCTGGTGGCTCAAGTGGCTAATGCCCTTGGCTGCGGTGAAACATGGTGGCAAACGCCAGTATTAAAACGCTATCAACAATCACGTTACCTTGATAATCAATTAATGATGACCGCAATGGATGTATTTTATGCGGGCTTTAGTAATAATATTTTGCCATTAAAATTACTGCGAAATGGTGCGTTAAAACTCGCCAATATTGATTCTCCAATTAAGCGAAAAGTCTTGAAGTATGCACTTGGACTTAGTTAAACCTAATAAGCGGGTTAACTTGTGGTTTGTTGACAAGCCATTTGAGTGCTAAAATGCCGCGTTTTGCATCATGTGTATTTTGATGTACCCCATGAAAGGCGTTTAGCTGCACTTATTGCGAATAACTTACGCAGATAATAACTTGTGCTAATAAACTGACTAGGTCGTGATGAGTAACATTAAACTGATTGTCGGGTTGGCAAACCCAGGTGCTGAATACGCACAAACTCGCCATAATGCTGGTGCATGGTACGTGCAAGAATTAGCGCGTATTTGCAATGTTCAATTAACACCAGACAGCAAATATTTTGGGGTTACTGCTCGTGCTACTTTGCACGGAAGAGATGTGCGTTTGTTGATCCCAACAACGTACATGAACTTAAGCGGAAAGTCGGTTGCAGCGTTAGCCAACTTTTTCCGGATACTGCCCGAAGAAATCTTGGTCGCCCATGATGAGCTCGACATGGAGCCCGGTGTCGCCAAATTTAAATTAGGTGGCGGTCATGGTGGTCATAACGGTTTAAAAGACATTATTGCCTGTTTAGGTAATGACAAAAACTTTTATCGCTTGCGCATTGGTATTGGTCATCCTGGTGATAAAAATAAAGTCAGTGGCTATGTACTGGGTAGAGCACCAGCAGTAGAACAAGAACGAATAAGTGCTGCGATTGATGAAGCGGTTCGTTCCACCGAGATATTATTTAACCAAGACATGGCGAAAGCTATGCACAGATTACATTCGTTCAAAGCAGAATAAGCCATGCGAATTTTGTTTTAACACCCTTTTCGACATCATTATCCGATGGGATAATTCTACATATATAAAGGTAAGCATATGGGTTTTAAATGCGGCATTGTTGGTCTTCCAAACGTAGGTAAGTCAACGTTGTTTAATGCGTTAACACAAGCGGGTATTGAAGCGGCAAACTTTCCGTTTTGTACTATTGAGCCAAATACTGGGGTAGTACCTGTACCAGATGCACGCCTTGACGCGTTAGCGGAAATTGTAAAACCACAACGCATATTACCGACTACAATGGAGTTTGTGGACATTGCTGGTTTAGTGGCTGGCGCTTCTAAAGGTGAAGGTTTAGGTAATAAGTTTTTAGCTAACATTCGTGAAACCGATGCAATTGGTCACGTTGTACGTTGTTTTGAAGATCCGAATATTGTTCACGTGGCGAACAAAATCGATCCTGCTGGCGATATTGAAGTGATCAATACCGAATTAGCGCTAGCCGATTTAGATGCATGTGAGCGTGCTATTTTTCGTCAAGCCAAGCGTGCTAAAGGTGGTGACGGTGATGCGAAATTTGAAGTCGCTGTACTTGAAAAAATGCGTCCACTGTTAAATGAAGGCCAAATGTTACGTTCGTTGGAATTAACTAAAGAAGAGTTGGCAGCCGTTGCTTACCTTAATTTCTTAACGATTAAACCTACGATGTACATTGCTAACGTTGCTGACGATGGCTTTGAAAACAACCCTCATTTAGATGTTGTTCGTGCTATTGCAGCAACAGAAAATGCCATAGTTGTGCCTGTGTGTGCTGCTATTGAATCTGAATTAGCAGAAATGGAAGCCGATGACCGTGCAGAGTTTATGACCGATCTTGGTATAGAAGAATCAGGTTTAGATCGGGTTATTCGTGCCGGTTACGAACTATTGAATCTGCAAACTTACTTTACTGCGGGTGTAAAAGAAGTGCGTGCATGGACGGTTCCTGTCGGTGCATCTGCTCCGCAAGCTGCGGGTGTTATCCATACCGACTTCGAGCGTGGTTTTATTCGTGCACAGGTAATGGCGTATCAAGATTTTATTACCTACAAAGGTGAAGCTGGCGCCAAAGATGCTGGTAAATTACGTGTTGAAGGTAAAACTTATGTCGTTAAAGATGGCGATGTAATGCATTTCTTATTTAACGTATAAGTGCTATTTACGTTATTTAGAAATTAAAATGGGGCGTAAGGGGATTTTTCGTAAGTTAATGGTGTTTATTTTGTCGATTAGGCATTCAGTTTGGTGAAGTTATAGCCGAACAAGCCGAATTGATGAAAATAGCGAAAAAAACCAGTTGACCTCGATAACCTGAATAAGCATAATACGCCCCGTTCCTCGCAAGAGGGATAGCAAGAAATAGTGGCAATATAGCTCAGCTGGTTAGAGCACAGCACTCATAATGCTGGGGTCGCAGGTTCAAGTCCCGCTATTGCTACCATCTATTTCTTACCCATCTGCTCAAGATGTAAAACTAGAGTGTTGTGCGGGAGTGGTGGAATTGGTAGACACGCCAGATTTAGGTTCTGGTGCCGCAAGGTGTGAGAGTTCAAGTCTCTCCTTCCGTACCATTTATTCGAGATGTTTGCTTCGGCGAATGTTTCAAAAAGCTTTATTGGGATATCGCCAAGCGGTAAGGCACTGGGTTTTGATCTCAGCATTCCAAGGTTCGAATCCTTGTATCCCAGCCATTTTAAACGTTAGACAAGATTATTGGGATATCGCCAAGCGGTAAGGCACTGGGTTTTGATCTCAGCATTCCAAGGTTCGAATCCTTGTATCCCAGCCATCTTTGGCAATATAGCTCAGCTGGTTAGAGCACAGCACTCATAATGCTGGGGTCGCAGGTTCAAGTCCCGCTATTGCTACCATATTTATTAGGTAGAGTGAGAGTTGCTTACACTAGCTAATAAAGCCAAAGTTTACTCTGAAATAAAAAGAGTATACTGTAAGTTAAAATTTGATGCGGGAATGGTGGAATTGGTAGACACGCCAGATTTAGGTTCTGGTGCCGCGAGGTGTGAGAGTTCAAGTCTCTCTTTCCGTACCATCAAATTTTAACCATGTGAATGGTTTATCTGCTTTACAATAAATAGTTACAATTGGGGTATCGCCAAGCGGTAAGGCACTGGGTTTTGATCTCAGCATCCCCAGGTTCGAATCCTGGTACCCCAGCCATATTTAAAAAGCCCGTCTATTAAGACGGGCTTTTTGCTGTGTATTTTTTGAAGTCTTTTGCTATGAGGGTTAGTTCAAAACAAGAACAAACTTTACTGTTATCCCCATTATTGTTGTGCAAGCTGATTATCAATAGTATTTCTCTATTAACATGATTGATTCTATCCGTTATCTATTTTACTGGCTGTTGTTTAAACTTACCTTATTCAGTAAATATAGTGACAAAGGCTCACCATGAAAACTTCAGCATCGACATCACCAAGAAATCCTAATGAAGCATCTAGCCCTAAAATGGCGCTTATTGCAGAGGGTGGTGGTCAGCGGGGAATATTCACTGCTGGTGTGCTAGATGCGTGGTTAGAGAATAATTTTGATCCCTTTGATTTATTTATAGGCACGTCTGCTGGTTCTCAAAATTTGACTAGTTTTTTGTCTCGTCAAAAAGGCTATGCCAAACGGCTAATTCGCGGGCTGTCACGTCATAAGCGTTTTTACCAGTTAGGCCGAGGCTTAATCGGGGGGGATGTCGTCGATTTAGATTGGTATTTTGATAAAACGACTCAAGGTTATTTTACTTTAGACTTTACTACTGCCATGAAATCATTAGGTGAACGTGAGTTACTGATAACCGCAACTAACTCTCGCGATCGTCAAGGTTACTTTTTACGTCCAAATGGTGATAGTCATCAATGGAACGAATTACTCAAAGCATCAAGTGCATTACCTTTCTTATATAAACAAGGTGTTAAACTTACACCCTGGTTAACAACTGATGCTGCTAATCAAGCCCATGACAGTAACGATTCCCCTTTGGAAGATTTCTACCTAGACGGTGGTTTAGCCGCACCATTACCTGTGCGTGAAGCGTATCGTCGTGGCGCTAAAAAAATTGTGGTTATTCGCACTGTTAATGCGGACTTTCAGGCGCAATCAGCTTGGGTACATAAGTTAACATCATGGATTTGTGTGTCAGGATACTGCCCAAAAACTATCGATTACTTAGTCCAGCATGAACAAGCTTATGAGCAAGAGCTCGCTTTTTTGGCTAATCCTCCTGAAGATGTCGAAATCATTCAAATTTTTGCTGGTAACAATCTTGAAAGCAAACTATTAGGCAGTTCTGATGTGGATTTACGTCATGACTATCGTACGGGTATTGCTGCTGGAAATACTTTTTTGCAGACCCAGCAAGCATTTTATGCAACTGATACATTACATAAGATAGATAAGCAGCCATCATTTGCTGTTAGCCACGCATTGAGCGCTTAATAGAGTTTTATTGGTTTTAAGGGGCGATATGAGACTTGCTACGGATTAAAACTACTATCCTTAATATTTACATACCATTATCAATATCCCTAGAAGGTACCGCTTGAACTGTGCAATATGATTAGGTTGCTGATGGACTGGTAATGAGTTTGTCGTCAAAGCCACGCCATTGCTAAGTTTTGGCATAGCAAACAAAAAACGCACTCATATGAGTGCGCTTTGTTATTTCATTCACTGAATAATAATTAGTGACGGAACATCGCAGAGATTGACTCTTCGTTACTTACACGACGGATTGCTTCTGCTAATACTGCTGACATAGTCAGTTGGGTAACCTTAGTCACTTTCAGCATTTCAGCGCTCAAGGGTACTGTGTCAGTTACGATAACTTCATCAATGACAGAGTTAGCAATATTTTCAGCAGCATTACCTGAAAATACCGGGTGAGTAGCATAAGCAAACACGCGATTAGCGCCATGTTCTTTTAATGCTTCAGCTGCTTTACATAAGGTGCCACCAGTGTCGATCATGTCATCGACAATAATACAATCGCGGCCTTGAACATCACCGATGATATGCATCACCTGAGCAACGTTTGCCATTGGACGACGCTTATCGATAATAGCAAGATCGGTATCATCTAATAGCTTGGCTACTGCGCGAGCGCGAACTACACCGCCAATATCAGGAGACACAACAACAGGGTTATCTAATTTTCTGGCGAGCATGTCTTCAAGTAACACTGGGCTACCGAATACGTTATCAACAGGAACATCAAAGAAACCTTGAATTTGCTCAGCGTGTAGGTCACAAGTCAATACGCGGTCAACACCCACGCTAGACAAGAAATCTGCAACTACTTTCGCTGTAATAGGTACACGTGCACTACGTACACGGCGGTCTTGACGAGCATAACCAAAGTACGGAATAACGGCAGTAATACGACCCGCTGATGCACGGCGTAACGCGTCAACCATTACAATAAGCTCCATGAGATTATCGTTAGTTGGTGCGCAAGTAGATTGGATGATAAATACATCCGCACCACGTACATTCTCGTTTATTTGAACACTGATTTCACCGTCGCTGAAACGGCCTACAACTGCATCGCCAAGTTTGCAAAATAAACGGTCGGCAATCTTAGCGGCTAGATTTGGGGTAGCGTTACCAGCAAAGAGCTTGATGTCGGGCACTTTATGAACCTCAGGTGTTTGCTTTACGATTAAAGGCTAGATCAATTTTATGTGTTGTCACTCAAAACTGACCCAGAAGAAATTATGTTGTTAGAGTTGCTCAAGTCGTATTTGTAATGGCGACTTGTTCATCCCTTTTGCGACAAAACCTTGCATATCAGCTGGTAGTTCGGCTAAAGCATCAAGGGCTTGTTGCGAATGTGTAAATTCCCCGAACACGCATGCACCTGTTCCGGTCATTCTCGACGGCGCATATTCTACCAGCCAGCTTAAGGCATTGGCAACTTGAGGGTGCCTAGTTGTGACCAATTTCTGACAATCATTTGTCCACTGCTGTCCCATTAAGCTGACAATTTCAAGTTTTGGGGTGTCGCGAGGTAAGCTTGGATCTTGAAATATGTCTTGTGTTGACACATGCACATCTGGAACAACAACTAAGTACCATAGCTCGGCAGGTTCGACGCTAATCAATCGCTCGCCAACGCCTTCTGCAAAAGCTGAAAAACCATTAATAAAAACAGGGACATCAGCACCAAGAACAAGGCCTATTTCGGCTAGTTTTTGTGGCGAAACGTTAGTTTTCCATAGTGCATTTAGTGCCACTAATGTGGTTGCTGCATCAGACGAACCACCACCTAAACCGCCACCCATAGGCAATAATTTGTCTAACCAAATATGCGCACCACCATTATATTGGGTGTGTTTTTTGAGTGACTTTGCGGCTTTAAGAATTAAGTTATCGCTGTCAGCAACAGAATCTGAAATGGTAGAGTGGAGAATGAGCTCTGGCGAGTCGGTGATTTGAAAATCAAGGTAATCACAATGATCAATAAATTGAAATAGTGTTTGTAATTCATGATAACCATCGGCGCGCTGACCCGTAACATGTAAAAATAAATTCAGTTTTGCTGGCGCAGGCCAATGTTTGGATATATCTGAGTTAGCTGAGTTATAGAAGTTATGTGAGTTAGTTGAGGTCATGTTCGTTTAACTACCTTATTGATTCGCCAGCACTTAATATTTTACGCTATTTTGTTTTGGCTGCGACGGCTGTCCATTGATTAGTTTGAATTTTTATTTGCACATCTTCGCGTTCAATTTTCAATAATTTAGGCACAATAGCACCGTTTTGTTGTTGCCAACTGAGAAAGCTGACCAACCAATTTGCTTCGGGGTCATGGCTAATTAATTGTTTAATGGTGCCGTCAGGATTATAGCTGATGATGTTATCATTACTGCCGACTTGGCCCGTGATCCATAATGGCAGGCTTTCTAAGGGGATTGACCATCCACTGATGCCTGTCAGTAAATCCTGAGCGTTACTGTCTCGATATGTTTTGCCGTCAACATCAAGTGTTGCCATGCCTTGATCTGTCTTAAGAGTTAATACCGTTGTGCCTAATACGGTTGTTAAGCGTAAATCATTGGCCGCTGGTTGATGTAACCAATACAAATTAGTGCTGAATTTGTCCTGAGATGTCTTAACAGCAATTTTACCTTGAAGCTCCCATGCTTTAGCTTGATTCGCATTCGTGACATTGATAGGCGTAAAATCTTCAGATGGGGTTACACTACAACCTGCTAATAAAAGCGCCACGGAAATAAAGGTGATATAAAATAAAGATGTAGATAAGCGCAATGGATTTGCCTAGCAGTTGCTTAAGATGTTCTTATGATACTGGGGTTAAGGCGTTATGTAAAAATGCTTTTGCCAAAATTAATGCGACATTAATGTTATGGTTTATATAATACTTATCTGAACAATCCATAAATATTTAAACATTTATTCGGTTTTGTTAAGCCAATTGTGTTTTTCGTTGGTTCAATTCAGTAGAATAGCCTAATTAACGTCACCGAAAAGAACTTGATATTATCAAATGAGCCTAGTAATAATCGGGATAAACCATAAAACCGCCACGGTAGATTTGCGTGAAAAAGTCGCTTTCTCTCCAGACCGCATTCATGACGCCATGAAAAGCTTGGCTAGTCGCACCCGAACGGGTGAGGCCGTTATTGTGTCTACCTGTAACCGTACTGAGCTATATTGCAATAATGCCGAAAAAGAAGACATTATTGAATGGTTGCAGGATTATCATGACCTAGAACGCAGCGATTTAATGCCGTGTATTTATGCTTATGAAGAACAAGTTGCCGTCCAGCATTTAATGCGAGTCGCATCGGGTTTAGATTCACTGGTATTGGGTGAGCCGCAAATTTTAGGGCAAGTCAAACAAGCCTTTGTCAAAGCTAAAGAAGCGGGTACTATCGCATTAACGATTGATCGCTTATTTCAAAATACCTTCTCAGTGGCTAAAAAAGTCCGCACAGAAACTGAAATCGGTGCCGCCGCCGTTTCTGTCGCCTTTGCCGCTGTTAGTATGGCGAAACACATTTTCTCATCATTAAGTACAACTAAGGTGCTACTTATTGGTGCCGGAGAAACCATTGAGTTAGTCGCCAAGCATCTTAAAGACAATGGCGTTGCTTCTATGGTGGTGGCCAATCGCACTATCGAACGTGCTCAAGCCATGTGTGCAGAGTTTAATGCGACAGCGATAACCTTGGAGCAAATACCAGACTTTCTCGCTAAAGCCGATATCGTGATATCCTCTACCGCCAGCCCGTTACCTATTTTGGGTAAAGGTATGGTCGAAAAAGCGCTAAAACAGCGCCGTCATCAACCTATGTTATTGGTGGATATTGCCGTTCCTAGAGATATTGAAGCAGAAGTCGGTGAGTTAGACGACGCATTCCTTTATACTGTAGACGATCTGCATAGCATAATTGAACAGAACATGGCTTCACGTAAAGAAGCCGCCGAGCAAGCAGAAATAATTACTGAAGAGCAATCTCACCTATTTATGGAGTGGATTCGTTCTTTAGAGTCAGTCGACAGTATTCGCGAATATCGTAGCCAGAGCTTGGCGATTAAAGATGAATTAGTTGAGCGTGCCTTGAGCAAATTGTCTCATGGCAGTAATAGTGAGCAAGTGATACTTGAGTTAGCTAATAGGTTAACCAATCGTTTGATACACTCACCGACACAAGCGCTTACTTCAGCAAGCCGTCAAGGCGATTTGAATACGTTAGGCCAATTAAGATCTGCGCTTGGTTTAGATAAAAACTAAGGTTAGCGAGCTAAATGAAAGAATCCGTTATCCGCAAGCTTGAAGGCTTGCTCGAGCGAAATGAAGAAGTATTAGCATTACTGAGTGATGCGACCGTGATTGCGGATCAAGACCGTTTTCGTGGATTATCAAAAGAATATTCTCAACTTGAAGATGTTGTAAGTAGTTTTAAGGCGTTTCAACAAGCTCAAAAAGATTTTGATTACGCCAAAGAGATGCTTGAAGAAGAAGACGATGCTGAAATGCGCGAAATGGCGCAAGATGAGTATAAACAATCAAAGCAAGTATTAGAAAAACTTGAAGATGAATTACAAGTTTTACTCTTACCCACTGATCCTAATGATGACACCAACGCGTTTCTTGAAATTCGTGCCGGTGCTGGTGGTGATGAAGCGGCTATTTTTGCTGGCGATTTATACCGTATGTATTCACGTTACTGTGAAGCCAACCGCTGGCAAATGGAAGTCATGAACGTTAACGAAGGCGAGCATGGCGGCTTTAAAGAAATTATTGTTAAAGTCAGTGGTGACGGTGCCTACGGTAAGTTAAAGTTTGAGTCTGGCGGACATCGCGTACAACGCGTGCCCGAAACCGAATCTCAAGGCCGTGTGCATACTTCTGCTTGTACCGTAGTGGTATTGCATGAAGTACCTGAAGCTGAAGCGATTTCAATTAATGCTGCAGATTTAAAAGTGGATACTTTCCGCGCGTCAGGTGCTGGTGGTCAGCATGTTAACAAAACCGATTCTGCTATTCGTATTACGCATATCCCATCGGGTATTATTGTTGAGTGCCAAGATCAACGTTCACAGCATAAAAATCGTGCCCAAGCTATGAGTGTATTGGCTGCGCGTATTCAAGCTGTTGAAGATGAAAAAAGACGTAGTGCTGAAGAAACAACGCGTCGTAGCTTAGTGGCCAGTGGTGATCGTTCAGAACGCATTAGAACGTATAATTACCCACAAGGGCGAGTAAGTGATCATCGCATTAACTTAACGCTTTATCGCTTGAATGAAGTCATGGAAGGCGACTTAGATGCCTTACTTGATCCTATCATGCAAGAACATCAAGCAGATATGCTTGCAGCGTTAGCTGACGATTAAGGAGTGCTCTTGCCTCAATCTTCGTATTCAACAATTGCTGAAGCCCTTCAATGGGCTTATTCACAATTAGCGGCAACCTCTGACTCAGCACATATAGATGCAGAGGCATTGCTATTACATTGCCTGAATAAAAATCGCAGTTTTTTATATACTTGGCCTGAGCGACAACTTACTAGTGAGCAATTTAAGGCCTATAGCCAGATGATTGCTAAACGTCAGAATGGTACTCCGGTTGCACATATTTTGGGTGAACGCGAGTTTTGGTCATTACCTTTTATTGTTAATGAATCAACCCTTATTCCAAGACCTGATACCGAGATTTTAGTTGAGACGGCACTGAACTTATCTGTGCGTCACAATGCAAGAGTATTGGATTTAGGCACAGGAACTGGGGCCATTGCATTGGCTTTAGCATCGGAGCGACCTAAATGGCGTATCACTGCTATTGATAATGTTATTGGCGCTGTTGAACTCGCCAAAGCTAATCGTGAAAATTTACACTTAACCCAAGTTGAAATTATTCAGTCCGATTGGTTTTCAGCTGTTGAGCATCGCGACTTTGACTTAATTGTGTCTAATCCTCCTTACATTGATGAAGCCGATGAGCATCTTCACTTAGGCGATGTGCGCTTTGAACCGCAAAGTGCATTGACCGCAAGCAATGAAGGTTATGCTGATCTGTATTATATTGCCGAACAAGCGCGAGAGCGTTTACTTCCTGGTGGCTATTTACTGCTTGAACATGGTTACGAACAAGCCATAAAAGTACGTGAAAAACTCATTGAGCTCGGCTATCAAAATGTCGCTACGGTACGCGATTTTGGTAGTAACGATCGCTGTACCTTGGGTGAATGGATAAATGAATAATCCTGCAATCACCAGACACATTAACCCTTCTAAATAAATAGTAACTAATTAGCAATAATCACGATATTGGTATACGGCTGGTTGATAGAGTAAACTAGCCGCCTTTTATTTTACCTTTTTTAAATGAGACTTAATTAATGGAAACATTTTACAGTTTATATCCTGCGGTAAAACATACTCATATGACGTTAGTTTTATTGAGTGTGATATTTTTTATCACCCGTTTTGTTTTGCATTTGCGTCAGTCTCCGGTTATGGAAAAAAAGTTTCTTAAAGTGGCGCCGCATGTTGTGGATACTTTTTTATTACTGTCAGGATTTACCCTTTGTTTTATGATCCAGCAGTTTCCTTTTGTGGACCCATGGTTGACCGAAAAAATCATCTGTGTGGTGGCATATATTGCTTTAGGCATTATGGCGCTTAAATCTAACCGTAATAAATTATTTAAGTTTTTTGCTTTTATCGGCGCAATTGGTTGGGTAGTGTTAGCGGCCAAACTGGCTTATTTTAAACAAGTCGTATTGATGGGTTAATTGGTTTTAATGGCAAAATATCTTCTTAATGATGCAGTTTCTATTCCAGAAACTGCATTCGAACTCACTGAACACCTAGGCTTTTCAGTATCCAAACCTGCTATGTGGGCGTGGTATGAAATGGCCGGTTCAGTATTGAGTCACTACGTAGTTGACCAGCAAGCAAGGCTTGAGGGTCTGTTTAACTGGTTTTATAAAGATTTAGGCTTTTGTGCTCGAGATGACTATTTTAGTGTTGAGGCGGCAGATCTAAGCTATTGCGTGTTAAAGCGTCAAGGTAATAGCACCACCTTATCAATATTATTGATTCTACTGGCAAAGCAACTCGATTTATCGCTTGAGGCGGTTTTATTACCCGGCAACACGGTTCTTAAAAGCCAAATAAGTGATGTGGTTAAATACCATGATCCATTAACTGGTCAAGAGCTTAACCGCCATCAACTGCATGCATTAGTACGCGGTGAGTTGGGTAACGCTGCAAAATTAAAACCCAGCCATCTTAAAACGGCTACGCTAAAGCGTTTAATTAGTCGCATGATACATGAGCTAAAAGCAGGTTGTATTGTCAGTCATAAATTTGAACAAGCAATGGAATGCTGTAATTTATTATTACAATGGCATCCTGACGACGTGCATCTTAATCGTGAACGGGCATTTATTGCTCAACAATTAGGTTGTATTAAGGTGGCCATGTCTGATTTGCAACACTTCATCGATTTGAGTCCGCATGATCCGGTGATTGAGCTGGTTAAGATTCAATTAAAGGAACTCAGTCAACATACGCAGGTTTATCATTAATCTTTTGATGAGTCAGTGGCTTAGGCTGCTTTGATAATTCAAAGCAGCTTTATTCGCAAATAGGGCATTAGTCAGCTCATTTTGACAGCATTTAACTGCAGCACTATGCGAATTGAGCAATACTTGATTTTCGCATTAACAATAATAACTAAAAATATAATGTAACTGTAAGGGAGAACACTGCATGACAACATCAGCAATGGTGACCAATGATGCTACCGCACTGGGTATACTCGCCGTTATTCTAGGTTTCGTTTTTTACACTAATTCATCGGCTCATCCTTTTTGGCAAAAATTCTATAAATATATTCCAGCATTATTACTCTGTTATTTTCTACCTTCATTATTAAATACCTTTGGCATAGTTGATGGTAATACATCCAAATTGTATTTTGTCGCATCGCGTTATTTACTGCCAGCGTGTTTAGTTTTACTGATCCTTAGTGTTGATTTAAAAGCGATCCTTGCCTTAGGCCCTAAGGCCGTCATTATGTTTTTAACGGGTACCTTAGGGATTGTCATTGGTGGACCGATTGCATTATTGGCCGTGTCGATAATTGATCCATCACTACTAGGCGGTAATGGTCCCGATGCTGTTTGGCGCGGAATGACAACCTTAGCAGGTAGTTGGATTGGTGGTGGTGCCAACCAAGCCGCAATGAAAGAGATTTATTCTGTCGGCGGCGAAATATTCTCGGTGATGGTGACTGTTGACGTTATCGTGGCCAATATCTGGATGGCGGTACTGCTATTTATGGCCTCGAAAGCCAAAGAGATTGATGCGAGAACTGGCGCTGACACGACCGCGATTGAAGCGTTAAAAAAGAAAGTGGAAAAATATCACGCTGAAAATTCACGTATTCCTTCACTTCGCGACATCATGATGATTGTGGCCATTGGTTTTGGGGTGACAGGTTTTGCGCATTTTGCCGCAGATTTCTTGGGCCCTTTCTTTGAAGCTAATTATCCATGGACTGAAGATTACAGTTTAACCTCAAAGTTCTTTTGGTTAGTGGTGATTGTTACTACCGTTGGTTTAGGCCTATCGTTTAGCCCTGTTCGCCATTTAGAAGCGGCAGGCGCTTCTAAAGTTGCTTCAGCATTTTTATATATTTTAGTCGCGACCATTGGCTTACATATGGACGTGTCTAAAATAATGGATACACCCATTTATTTCCTAATAGGCATTGTGTGGATGTTAATTCACGCAGGATTAATGCTATTGGTTGCTAAACTCATTAAAGCGCCATTGTTTTATATGGCAGTTGGCAGTCAGGCAAACGTTGGCGGAGCCGCATCGGCCCCTGTTGTGGCCGCAGCATTCCACCCCGCATTAGCACCTGTCGGGGTGTTATTAGCAGTATTCGGTTATGCATTAGGTACTTACATGGCTTGGCTATGTGGTCAGTTATTACAAGTTGTCGCAGCGTAATGCGCTAAGAGGATCAAATGGATCAAAAAATTATTCAGTTATCTAATAATGTTCAAGTAGGCAACGATAAACCGTTTGTGTTATTTGGTGGTATGAACGTACTTGAGTCGCGTGATTTGGCTATGTCAATTGCAGAACATTATGTAGAAGTGACCCAAAAATTGGGTATCCCCTATGTATTCAAAGCCTCTTTTGATAAAGCCAATCGTTCATCGATTAATTCATACCGAGGTCCAGGTATGGAAGAAGGTTTACGTATTTTTGAAGAAATAAAATCAACCTTTAATGTGCCTATGATTACCGATGTACACGAGATCGAACAGTGTGCACCTGTTGCTGAAGTAGTCGATATTATTCAATTACCTGCATTCTTAGCTCGTCAAACTGATCTTGTTGTCGCTATGGCAAAAACTGGCGCAGTTATTAACGTGAAAAAACCACAGTTTTTAGCGCCGCACGAAATGCGCCACATTATTACCAAGTTTAACGAAGCCGGTAATGACAACATTATTTTATGTGAACGCGGCAGTAGCTTTGGTTATAACAACCTAGTTGTTGACATGTTAGGCATGGATGAAATGAAGCAAACAGGTTATCCAGTGATCTTTGATGCGACTCATGCACTGCAACGCCCTGGTGGACGTGCAGATTCTGCTGGCGGACGTCGTGCGCAGGCAACTGAACTAGCAAGAAGTGGTATGGCATTAGGGTTAGCGGGCTTGTTTATTGAAGCTCATCCAGATCCTGACAATGCAAAATGTGACGGTCCATGCGCACTACCGCTGCATTTATTAGAGAAATACCTAACGCAGATGAAAGCAGTTGATGATTTGGTTAAGTCATTTGAGTTTATCGATACCAGCAAGTAATTAGCTGGAGTGCACTTAGTGCTTATTAGTACCAATTAGTGCACAGTGAGTTCTAATCAATTTAGCCATTATTTGTGTCTTTCATCTAGCTGACAATATAAGCTAATTGTCCTTGTATAAGCCCTGACTTTTTACAAAGTTTCAGGGCTTTTTAGTAGTTGGGATTAAACGATGTGGATTCTATTTACCTTTCTCGCCGCATTTATGCAGGCGTGGCGCAATGCATTTCAAAGCAAACTCAGTAAAGAAGTTAGTGTTGCAGGCGTTACCTTAGCTCGATTTATTTGGGCGGGACCAATTGCTGCTTGTTATCTATATGGACTTCATCAGTTTCAACCCACTGCATTGCCAAATTTTAGCGGCGCTTTTTTGGGATTTGTTATTGGCGCTGCATCAATGCAAATTCTGGCAACAGGTTTAATGGTTAAACTGTTTAAAATGCAAAACTACGCCATAGGTGCAGGGCTTGCCAAAAGCGAAGCGTTAGTCGCTGCCATTCTTGGCGTGTTATTTTTCGGCACTCAATTATCCGTACTTGGTTGGATTGGCGTTACTGTGGGTGGTATAGCAGTGATGTTGCTCAGCAGTAAACAAGGCTTTAAACATTTGTCCCTTAAAACGGTATTGTTAGGCCTTGCATGTGGCAGTTCCTTTGCGTTGACATCGCTATGGGTGCGCGAAGCCAGTTTAACCCTGCAAGGGCCATTTACACATCGTGCAGCATGGGTATTGCTTTGGGTGATAGGATTACAAACGATAGTGCTAATTGGCTACCTATTGGCTAAAGATAAATCGACGTTAACAGCCTTGTGGCAACGACCTAAATTAACATTGGCGATCAGTGTCACCAGTTGTATCGGTTCAATCGGTTGGTTCAGTGCTATGTCGTTGCAAGCTGTGCCTTATGTCAAAACATTAGGCCAGATCGAAATATTTTTCACACTAATGATTGCAGTATTTTGGCTTAAAGATAAAGTGAAAATTAATGATGTAGCCGGCTTAGTGTTAATTGCCATAGCAGCTGTTTTAGTGATGTGGAGCTAATTCACGATAGTAGAGATAAGTCGAATTGATGCAAATGGCAGCATCGCATTTAAGATTGACTCAGTTGTAGAACCTTGTCGACGAGCTCCTGATTATTGGGCACTTTAAGGTGATGTGCTTTGGCTTGCTGGCAAATATAGCCATTTATCTCATTAATTTCAGTCAGTCTGTTTTGGGCCACATCTTGATACATAGATGAAAAGTTTGCCGATGTTAATTCAATAACCTGATAAACCCTCGCGCTGATTACAGCCTTATCTAATGTTATGCCATCACATTTGGCCACTTGTACAAGTTCATCGATAATGGCACTGATCTGTGATTGATATTCTGTTGCTGCTAATTGGCCATTGGCACATTGATTTAACGCGGTTAACGGGTTTACCACTGCATTAATGGCCAGCTTTTGCCATAGCACTGGTAGTACTGGTTGATGCCACTCAATGGTTTGATTGTCACTTTGAAGCGCAGTTAGGCGTGCAGTTAATTCTTTCGACATAATAGAACCACAGAAATGCCCTAGTTGAGTCACGCCAACCCCGCTGTGTTTTACTTGCCACTGATTTAGCTTCAACGCTGCTTGTGAAGTAGTGCCTAAGCTTAATCCTTTTTCGGGGTATTTTGCTAATGCAGCAGCAACAGGCAAGTGCGGCCCTAAACCGTTATGGAGTAATACGATATGACATTGAGGAGATAGTTTTGCTAATAAAGGGATAAGTGCTTGCTCGACTTGATAGGCTTTAACACACACTAACAACAGCTCAACTTGTGCTAAGCGTTTATCATCAGTACCCAATATAGTTGCGAGTGTTTCATGGGGTTGCTGCTTAAGGTCAATAAAAGACAACTGTTGTAGAGCGGTTTGCTTGTCTCGACCAATAAATACCACATCGTTTGTGTGAGGCTCTTGGGTGTTAATACTGAGTTTGTGATACATCAACTGGCCAATGGCACCCGCGCCTAATATTGCAATAGGTGCGATATTGGTTTGCTTTAACGATTGGACTATTGATGTCATTGCCATCGGTGCAGGCCTTATTGAAAGTTGTTTATTAGCTGCTTGCTTTTAATTTACGGTATTTTTGAATTGAAAAATGCAGTAAATAAAACAGTGCAATCCCCGCAAAGTCGGCAGCTACATCGGCAACTGATGCGCTACGGTAAGGTAAACGAGATTGAATCAATTCAATTAATACTGCGTAGGCCGCTAAAGAGGTACATAAAAAATACCAACGTGGTTTAAAGGCATAATGTGCCAGAAATGAAAGGGCAAAAAAACTGCCTAAATGGCCAACTTTATCCATGTTAGCGAAAGTTTGTGGATAACTTGGTTTAGAAAAAACCAAATAGCTAGTCACAATGACGGCAACAACCAACGCAAGTTTAAAAATATTTTTATAAGTGATCACGAGCGTTACATTAGCCTTTTGAAACGGGAATAGTGCTAATAATAAGAAACCTGTTCAAAATTGTCACTAATAAACCGCTATTGAAAGTCATTATTGTCTAACAAAGGCTATTTTTACTGTTATTAATGAGAAATTCTTAACCATTAAACTCAATATAAATGAGCTTTTTAGCGCTAAAATGATTAAAAATAGCTCATTAATGATTTTTTGTTAATAAATACGATATTTGTTATAAAAAACAATTACCGCAGAAACCTAAGTTGTACTCCACTATCCCGATAATGGTTGCTAGTGTAAAATAGCCTGATATAAATGTGCGATGAATCAAAGAGGAAAGCAACATGCCTTCTATGGATATAGTGTCAGAAGTTGATGAAGAAGAATTACGTAACGCGGTAGAAAACTCTCGTCGTGAAGTTGCTGGACGTTTTGATTTTCGTGGCAAAGAGATCGAGATTGATTTGAAAGACAATGTCGTCACCTTAAAATCTGAAGATGATTTCATTTGTAAGCAGCTGGTCGATATTTTGCGAATACAGCTGAGTAAGCGTAACGTTGATCCATCATCAATGGAAGTAGATGACAAAGCGGTTCACAGCGGTAAAACTTTTAGTTTAAAAGTTAACTTCAAGCAAGGCATTGAATCACTGATTGCCAAAAAGCTAGTCAAGGCCATCAAAGACAGCAAGCTTAAAGTACAAGCTGCAATTCAAGGTGACTCAGTACGTATTACGGGTAAAAAACGCGATGACCTACAAGCAGTCATGCGTTTAGCCAAAGAGTCAGAACTTGGTCAACCATTCCAGTTCAACAACTTCAGAGACTAATCCTGAAGTAACGAATATTGCACTGAATAAGTCCTGCAGATATAACAAAACCGATAAGTTTCCTTATCGGCTTTTTTGTTGGTGATAAAACAAGTTGGCTGATAGATTTAGGGGAAGAACAGATGTTTATTGGGTGTCGACAACTGATACTAAGAAATTATTTTTAGGTAAACTAAAAAAGTTATCAAATGGTACTAAACCGATTGTGGTTGAATATCCAGATGGTTCAGCTATTCGAGATGCGTTTCACAGTAAAGTTACCGGAAAAACCAGCTCTCAACTACAAGCTTACTGGTCTCAATTAGTTTTTCGAGGAAAAGGCAATCCACCTAAAGAAGTTGGCTCTGCAGCTGCTGTTATCGCTGAAATAACAGCAAATACTGCTGTTATCGGTTATGTTGATTCAGCAGAAGTAACAGATCAACGAAAGGTTATTTACCAACCTTAGTTTCACTTTAAAAGCATCGCGTTGGGTCATTTCTTACTCAATAAATCGTTAAAGGATTTGGTAAGTAATGACCCATTATCGTTTCTAACTCGTTATCGTCGTCAACTGTAAATAGTCATTATATTCGATAGTGTATAAACACCTAATGTATCAGGAATCGTTTATCATTTTATGGGCTTATGGCGTGAGGCTTAATGAATGACAACTGAGATGGATTCATTTTTTAGCTGGTTCTTGTATTTGATATATTATTCTATGCTCTTCACAGGTGACTTCACAATCACAGCTTTTCTCTATTCCTATATTCGCCAATCCGGCACAACTGCCTTGAATGGGCTTTCTACCCAAAAACAACCCAATTGCCATCGCGGCAAAAAACACGATAAATATTAAAAATGTGATAATAAAAGTCATTATTTTCCCCTTTTGATACCCTTGATGTTTCGGTGTTTACTTTGATAAGCATGTGAGGTTTCTTTAGCGTTAAATTGCTATCGCTGAAAAATCATACTGTTATAGACGTCTAACTTTTTAGCAGTACCTTGTTGAGATAAACCCCCGCATATTGATCAAAAGTCGCAACGCTCAACTGGCACAGTTCATCTTGAATGGTTGCAGACCTAGTGAGTATAAATAAGATGATTTATTTTTAGACTCATTAAATACTCAAATCGATATTGATGTGATACTCTAAAACACTTATTAGCATATGCCAATAAGTGTTTGCGTTTTATATCGTTGAGAATAAATATGAATCACCAAGATAAACCTGAAAAAACATTACTATTTGAAGACTTAACGTTTTTTTACCCCAATATAACCCTCGACTCTTTGCAAGCGGTTGAGAAGCAATCAAGTCATCAACATTGTATGTTATGTGGTACACAACCCTTATTGGGGTTGCATTTGCATTTTTATAGCGGTACCGATCAACTCGTGTGGGCCAGAGCCAAAGGCACTATTCACCATCAAGGTTATCAAGGTATTTTGCACGGTGGATTTTTATCTGCGTTACTGGATAGCGGAATGTGTCAGGCGCTGTTTCAACAAAAAATTGAAGCGGTTACTGCGGATATGAGTATTCGCTATTTGCATGAAGTACCGGTAAATAGTGAGATTTTAATTAAAGGTGAGATAACATCTGCTCGCCCCCCTTTATATAAGGTTTCGGGGGAGCTGTATGTGCAAGGCAAACTGATGGTTAAAAGCAGTGCACGCTTTATGACAAAGGGATTTGGCAAAAAGATAAATGTTTCATAGTGCTTTAAATACCCGTAGGTACTCCCAAAAATTGTCCATGGGGTAGATATCGACTGGCATAATAGTTGTTAACATAAGTATTGATTACAAGGTGTTGTTTATCAGTTACTTTAATGCACTACGGAACACTTTATTCGGTTTGTGGTTGAGATGCTAGGCCATTGACGTTTGTGGATCTGGTGCTCGCATTCGATCCCACCATTGCTTGTCGGCAACTATTTGCCCTTGATCATCTATTGCAGGGTAAGGGATTTGTTTGCGGCGGCAAGCTTTGGCGTATATGGGGTGCCCATGTTCAAATAGCATTGTTTGGCAGTAGGCGCTATCAAGTTTACGCGTTCCGTACATATTGGCCATTTCGCGTTGGCGTTGAGCCTCATACATGACTAACGCAGCCGCTACGGATACATTGAGTGATTGCACCATACCTCGCATAGGGATGATGATATGTTGATCAGCAGCCGCTATTGCTTCTGCGCTAACTCCGTCACGTTCATTGCCCATTACTATGGCGGTGGGTTGAGTGTAATCAATCTCGCGAAAATCGACCGCAGAGTCTGAAAAGGTTGTGGTTAATATCTGCATTTTTTGTTTTTTAAAGGCTTGGTGAGCTTCTTCAAACGTGTAGTGCTTAACAGTATTAACCCATTGCTGGCTCCCTGACGCCGTATTACCAGATACCCTCATATCGATATCGGGCCACACTGCATGAATTTCATGAATGCCCACGCAATCTGCCGAGCGAATAACCGCTGCAATATTATTGGTCATATGCACTTTATCAAGGCAAACCGTTAAGTCGACTTGGCGGTTATCAAGCATCTGATTTATACGGGCAAAACGTTCTGGGCTCATGGAATAATTCTACTTAATGTTATTCAATTTATTTTAATGTTAGCTTTCAACCGAAAATCATCTAATGCGCAGTAAAGCAATTAATATCGATAGCAGGTGATTATTACGGGTGTTAAAAGGCAAACACGTCATGGATCGCGACAAGAAAAATATAGAAGTATTTAACCTTCTGACATTAGTTTTGCAGCCGTTTATGGCTATGCTACTGTTATTCCTCTGGCCACTTTTAATCGGTAATGTACCTTTGATATTGTCAATATTACTACTGTTATCACTATAGAAAAACGAAGATAACATGTTGGTGTCGGTGAAATCCAAACGGAGTTTGGAACATAAACAACTAAAGCGGTGGTTTACCTACATCAGTCGACACATCAATCGATCGCTCTGTTGAAGCCGCATCGGCAGCAATCACTTGATTTTGAGATCGATTCACCAGCACCACTAATAACAACACCGGAAAGCCAATCAAACTGGCAGCAATAAAGAAGTTGATATAACCAAAAGCATCTACGTACAAGCCTGAAAATCCAGCAATAAACTTAGGGAACAACAACATAATCGACGACAATAACGCATATTGTGTGGCGCTGTAACCACTACTGGTTAAGCTGGACAAATAAGCAATAAACGCCGCAGTCGCAATGCCTGCACTAAAATTGTCCACTGATATAGCTAAGGTTAAAAACGGCACGTTATAACCAATATACGCTTGCCAAGCGAACAGCAAGTTAGTGACTGCAACTAACAATGCTCCCAAGAACAGAATCTTCATGGTGCCATAGCGCATGATTAATACCCCACCAAAAGCGGCACCGACTAAGGTCATGATCAAACCATAGACTTTACTGATAAAAGCGATTTCCTCTTTACTAAAACCGATGTCGACGTAAAACACATTCGCCATAATGCCCATGACAATATCAGAGATACGATAGCACGATATTAACAACAAAATGAGAATCGCACTTTTGCCATGGCGCCTAAAAAAGTCAATAAAAGGTAATACACTAGCGCTGTATAACCAGGCTAATGCCCCCGCGACTTTAACTGGGTATTTGGCTGCAAACTCGGCTCTTAATAGGCGTTCTTTATCGTCAGCATATTTGGTATCTACTTGGGGTTCTTTACTGCATAACGTGGTAATAATACCGACACCCATTAGCATGGCCATAGCAAAGTAGGCGGTCTGCCAAGCTTCTAAATTGTAAGCATCATCACCTGGAGATACCCAAGCTGCGATGGTTAACGCACCCGCAGTGGCAATGATCATCGCACTGCGATAACCGACTTGGTAAGCAGCGGCAAGGGCTGCTTGCATTTTTTCTGGGGCGGATTCAATCCTGAAAGCATCAATAACAATATCTTGAGTGGCAGATGCAAAGGCTAACAATAATGCGCATACTGCTAAACGCTCAAGATTAACCACAGGATCACTTACTGACATACCGAGTATTGCGCCGACTAAGCATAGTTGTGCAAACAGCATCCAGCCGCGTCGTCGGCCTAAAAAACGGGTGAACAAAGGGAGTGACATACGGTCGACGAGGGGAGACCATGCCCATTTAAAAGCATAAGTCAGTGCTATCCAGCTAAAATAACCAATAGCGGCTCGGTCGACACCGGCTTCACGCAACCAAAAGCTGAGGGTAGAAAAAACCAGCATTAATGGTAAACCGGCAGAAAAGCCTAGTAAGAGTAGAATGAATACTCGTTTATGGTAGTAAACCGATAAGGCTTCACGGGTTCGAGATAAAAAAACCGACATAAGACAACTGGATAATGGAGAATGGCTCTAGCTTATGTTGCAAGGGGTTTTGGTTCAAGCCATTCTAAAAGATTATTCAGTCAGTTTGAGGTTAAATAGCAATTAGACCTAAATTCAGCTGATAGTTTTAAGGTCTGATACCTATACAGCTTTGTGGCACATTACCGCCAATATTAATGTAATCGCAGCAATCATGAACTTGTTGACGTAAGTATTGATTGCCTTTAATTGTCCAACCAGACCAATGATCAAAACAGTACAATAAGTGCCAAAACACTTTTTCTGTATCGCTAAGTTGTTCTGTTAGTTGATTAGGGTTGTTTGATATAAATTGCCATTCTTCTAATACATCCCACATATACAGCTGTATTTCTTTGTAATCTAATTGATTTTCTAAAAAAGCTTTACCGAAATAGGCAAGTTGTGGGGCTTTAGTTTCAATAAAATCATTAGCCGAGATCATAAGTGCGTCCTGAGTATTTGAAATGTGGTTGCCAAGAATTGCGCAGCTAACTAAGTGGGTATGTAAAATAGAGTATAGACGTTAATTACACACTTGAAGCGGTAAGCGTGAAAAAAAACAGTTATTTTGTCAACCTAAAGTACTACTTAGTTGATTTGTTAGCTAGTAAGTATGTATAGGGTAACAATTAATTGCTGTTGTTAATGATTGAAAAAAACGTATCGGTTAACGATAAGGAAGACGATCTCTGCTGATGGACATTGATCAGAAATGAAGACTGATGGCATGACTACCGATGTGATGGTCATCGGTAGTCATAGACAAATAATGTGAGATTAGCGAGGCAATAAAGTGGCTTTTTTCAGCATGACGGTATTAACCGGAAAATCGGGCCAGTTTAAGGTTTCGTTATGTTCAGTCGGTACCAATGAAATTGCTTCTAATACCTCCATACCTTGAGTGACTTCACCAAAAACGGCATAGCCCCAACGTCGTTTAGAAGGATCTAATTTCTTATTGTCACCAACATTAAAGAAAAACTGACGTGTTGCTGAATGGGGAGCATTATCTCGAGCCATTGCAATTGTTCCCAGAGAGTTAGATAAACCATTTCCGGATTCATTCACTATGGGAGCAAGTGACGGGCGCTCTTCTAGTTTAGAGGTTAACCCACCACCTTGGACCACAAACTCGGCAATCACACGATGGAAAATGGTGTTGTCATATTCACCTTTAACCACATAAGTTAAAAAGTTATCTACGGTAAGGGGTGCACGAGTGCGATCTAACTCAACCACAATTTTCCCCATTGAGGTGTCAAACTCTACTTGTGGATACAAGGTGTCTTCTTGAATATCGACCGCGGCATTGGTGCCCAAGCTGGTCAATAACAATAGGCAGGTGGCGAACCTTTTCAACATAATATGCAGTCCTTCTTTATTGGCATCGTTTGATGCCAATACCTAATAACGTCAGTTGGGCTTAACGCTGAATAAATTGGTGTAACTCTTCATCGTTAATAATTTCGGTGGTGAGTTTATCAACCAACTTGGTGATATCTAATTCAAGCGTGGCAAAATCTGGGCTTAATGGGCCTTTTAAATAGCCGTTAGCATTATATGTTTTAGTAAACTCTTGCTGTGAGTTTTTAGCCAATACATTGATAACTAAACGTGTTTTTGATTCAAAACTGAATGTCGAATCTGTTACGTCGGCCAACAAATAATGTAACTGAAACTGTACTGAATTAGGTGCAGCAGGGTCTATTACATAACCCGCTTTGCTCATCCCATTACGGAACAGTGTGTCCAGTTGTTGACGAATAGGTTCGCTGGCACTGACTAGTTTAGGCGCTTTGCCTTCTTCATTAAAACGCACTACAAAGCTTGCTTCGCGGGTATCAATGGTCTCGACCATTACAGGGAAATTGGTTTCAGTTTGTAACTGAACAGGGCCCAGTGCAGGGTTGAGACCAATATGAGTCGGCTCATAACTCGCACAAGCCGTAAGCAATAATGTAGACAGTAAAATAGGGATCAATAACTTCATGAGACAACAATAACGAGCAATAGGTGGATAAATAATAACAGAATTTGTCTGGGTTTCCAGCATCCCTAAAGTTATGTTGCTAAAACATAACTTGAGTTATGCGCCTCTCAATGGCGAAGGGTGGCAAAATCATTAATATCTCATTAAAGGTACTGCTCTCAATTGAGCAATATAGCAACAATGTGTGTTGGTTATTGACATTAATGTCGGATCAATTCAGGTTAGTGCGATACAACTTAAGTCAAATAAACAATGTGATGTAGGTAATGTCATGCAACATAAACAGCCACAACTGGCTCCAGATAAATTGATCAATGCCAATGGCCAACCAGTGTTTGGCCTATTTGATGGGATTATTGATTCACTCAATGTGGATCAATTTGCTTATTCTACGGTAATGGATAAACCCGCATCGAAACTGGCTAAGTATTTTAATTTTAAACAGTTCCAGTTTGTTAGCATTATTACCCCTCATTATATTGTGGCAGTCGCGATTGCCGATATTCGTTATGTCGCTAATGGCTTTTGTTATCTTTATGACATCAAAGCCAATAAGCTGACCCAGACACAATGGTTAACCCCATTAGGGCTTGGTTGTAAGTTAAGCGACTCTCCTAAGCATGGGCGCGCTGAAATCGGCCGTAAACACAAAGGTATTGTTATCGATATTGTCGATGGACAATGGCAGGTCGATATCAACCTTGCCGATATACAAGCCAATTTACGCATTCAACCTGCACCGCTGAGTTTACCTATAAGTTTGTGTACGCCCACAGGTTATAACGGTTGGACTTATACTCAAAAGCACAATGGTTTAGCCGTAACAGGGCAACTAACCATTCGTCATGAACCACAGCCCTTAAATCATGCGCTGGCAGGTTATGACTTTTCGGCCGGGTTTATGCGTCGCGAAACCAGTTGGCGTTGGGCTTCAATTAATGCCCAAACCGACGATGGTGTTATTGGGCTGAATTTAGCCGCCGGCGTTAACGAAACGGGTCAAACTGAAAATGTAATGTGGATAAATGGTGGGCGCCACTTATTGGGCGCTGCGCAATTTGATTTTAATCGATGCTCACAGCAGGATGTATGGCATATCACTACCAATGATGGTCAAGTTGATTTGCATTTTAGACCGTTAAATCAACGCAGCGAAAAGCTCAATTTAATCTGGTTAAAAAACAATTTTAGACAATATATTGGCCATTTCAGCGGGGTGATTTGTGATAACAATGGCAATCAATATCGCTTAACAAACCAATTAGGGTTAACTGAGGACCATTTTGCTAAGTGGTAATAAATATTAAAAATATGTTCTGTTAAACGTAGGCTTTATTAGGGGATATGGCATTCACTGAGTCAAACCCGTAGCTGAAAATAATAATAAATAGAAATGGATAACAATATGGACATGGATTTATTGATTGCTCATCCTGAGTGGTTATTACTGGTGTTAGCGCCGATATTTTTCGGCTGCATTTTATTGGAATGGTGGTTTGGTGTTCGCGCTCAGCGCTTGCCCTGCAATGCGCAATATCGTCCCGCTGAAGTGTTGTGCAATTTTGTATTGGCTGGCATGCATCAAGTTGCGGATATTATCGCGGGTTTATTTATTGCGAAGATCTATTTACACTTTTTTGGCTGGCGTTTATTTGATATCGAAATGACATTATTCACTTTTGGTTTATTGCTCATTGCTCAAGACTTTTGTTATTACTGGTTTCATCGCGCTAGCCATCGTATTCGTTGGATGTGGGCGGCACATGTAGTGCATCACAGCTCTGAAAACATGAATTTCAGCACAGCCTTCAGACAAAGCTTAATGTATCCACTGGCTGGAATGTGGCTGTTTTGGTTACCTTTGGTGGTAATTGGCTTTGACCCTAATTGGGTGGTGTTTGCCGTATTACTTAACCTTGGGTTGCAGTTTTTTGTACATACTCAAGCTATTAAGTCGTTAGGTCCACTGGAATGGATTTTTAACACTCCATCTCATCATCGTGTTCATCATGGTCGCAATCCGCAATATATCGACAAAAACTATGCTGGCGTGTTGATTATATGGGACAAAATGTTTGGTACGTTTGAGCCTGAAAATGAAACCGTGGTATACGGTATTACTAAGCCTGTAAACAGTTTTAACCCGTTAGTGGTGACATTTAGCGAGTGGCGCGACATGTGGCGTGATGTGAGCAAATCACAATTATCACTTTGGCAGCGATTGCGGATCTTATTTGTACCACCTTCAACGCATCAGCAGTCATCCACTAAAACGGATGCTTAAGCAAACTTAAACCGACCACCGCTGATATTTATCGCGATTTTCTTGCTTTAATAGAGTAAACAAGTGGGATGAGGTGGTCTTGATATTTTAGCTGGAAACCTTTGCCCGCTATAAACTCCAAACCCTCGATACAATTATAGGGACTGTAAGGGTGCTCGTTAAAAGCTTCGATGTTAAGTCCTGCGTTAATGAGTGCGCTAATTACTTCGCTTATCGGATGCGGCCAAGTGACTACCGTTTCGATTTGGTCGTTGTGGTTTTCGGTGTAGGTGACTTCTGCCTCTATATCGGGTTGTGACTGTGGGAAGTAGCCATAACCACACAACACATCATTAAAAGGGTGGAACTCAACCAAATGAAATTCACCGCCAGGACGTAATGCACCTGCAATGGTTTGTGCCCAGCGACTTAAGTCTGGTAACCAAGCTAATACCCCATAAGAGGTGAATACGATGTCATATTGCTTGGTGTTGTCGTCACAAAATTGATAAATGTCGTTATTAATGAATGTGGCAGGTAAATGTAATTGAGCCGCCAGATTTTTTGCCGTTGCAATCGACTCGCTTGATAAGTCGACTCCCGTGACGTTGGCGCCAAGCCTTGCCCACGATAAGCTGTCTTGCCCAAAGTGACATTGTAAATGGAGTAGGCTTTTATTGTGCACATCGCCGACTTGTTCAAGTTCAATAGGGTTTAACGATGACTGACCTTGGATAAATGGGTCTAAGTCGTAAAATGTTGAATCGAGATGGATTTTGGTTCGCTCATTCCATGCGTGTTTATTGATGGCTAAATAGTCCATTTGCAATGTTTTCTTATTGTTTTGGTATGGTTAATGACTTAATTATATTACTTGGCTGGACGTTAAAATACCAACATCTCATCAAGCTCGCCATGAAGACAAAAATAAAAAAGGCTTGATAACAAAACGTTATCAAGCCTTTTTTAAAGCGATGAAGTATGACGATTTAGCCGCTATTTTATCATTGATTTTTGACGTTCAATAAACTGATTAAATTCAATTTTTGGTGCAATAGCCCCTTTATGTTGAATAACAAATCCAGCCGCATGTGAGGCTAATTTAATCGCTGTGTTGATATCTAAACCAGATAATCGAGCCCCTAAATATACCCCGTTAAACGAGTCACCTGCTGATGTCGTGTCAACTACGTTAGTCACGGGTGTGATTGAAAAATGTTGTTGCTGATCATTAATCACGTAGTTAATGCCGTTTTCACCATTCTTGATGACGAGCTCATTAATGGCGTAAGGCTGGCAAAACGCAATAATCTCGTCAACTGTGTTGATGCCATAAAGCTGATCAAAGTCATCAACGCCAGGTAACGCCACATCGGCCAAGCCAAAGGCTATATCAAACTGGACTTTGGCTTGTTGTGGATTTTGCCACATTCTCGCGCGGTAATTAGGATCAAACACAATACTGACACCCGCTTGTTTGCATTGTTTGATCAACTGCCAAAAGGTATCTCTATCTTCTGGCTTGATTACCGCTAACGAAATGCCCGAGAAAAATACCATATCTGCTTGAGTTATCTTACTGATGGCAGCATCGTCAATAAATTGCATCACTTGTCTTGCTGCAGAATCGCTGCGCCAGTATGTGAAACTACGCTCACCTCGACTATCGGTTTGAATAGCATACAGCCCAGCAATTTTGTCAGGGCTCTTAAATACCATGTCGGTATTAATGGCCTCATCAGCAAAGCTCTGTAGCATCGCCTGGCTAAAGCTGTCTTGGCCAATAGCCGTGACTAGGTGGGTATTAATATCACTAAAGGTTCGTTTCAAATAAACCCCAGTGTTATACACATCACCTGCAAATGATTGCCGCAAGCTGGTGGCCGTGACCCGCTGCAATTCGACCATGCACTCACCAAATAAAAACACACTTTTCACAGTTATGATTTCCTTTTTACTTGTTGAATTTTACCGCCTAACCACAGTGAAATTAACGCTAATGGGACCAGTGCAGCACCTAAAATAAAGAATGGCCCATAGTCACCGCCTTTGGTCATCATGGGTACCAATTGAATGGTGATAATCACACTTAATACCGCTGAGGTTCCGCTAATACCAGCTAGCGTACCCACTGTTTTACCCGAAAAGTAATCACTCGGTAAGGTTTGTACGTTACCAATGGCAGTTTGAAAACCAAATAAGATAAGTGCGATAAGCCCCATTGCCATCCAAGGTGTAGCAGCTAGTGACGTTAATAGTAATGATGGCAACATCACCATACAGCCTAATACTATGACACCACGGCGAGCTTTATTTACAGACCAACCGCGATGCATTAAATGACCACTAAACCAGCCACCAAATAACGCACCAATTGCAGCACCGACATAAGGTAACCAAGCAAATGCGCCAATTTGTTTAACATCAAAACCAAATTTTTCATTTAAATATAGTGGTAGCCAAGCAACAAATAACCACCAGATTGGGTCGATGAAAAAGCGCGCGGCTATAACGCCCCATGCTTGACGGTGACGCAGTAATTGTCCCATGGTGGGTACATATTCTTTGGCTTCATGTTGTTCTGTTGAACATTGTTGGCCTGTTAAAATATGTTGGCGTTCTTCTTCGGTGATCCATGGATGTGCATCTGGTGCAGATTTATAGATAATCATCCATGGAACAATCCAGATAAGACCTAACGAACCAACAACAATAAAAGTCGCTTGCCAACCTAAAAACGCATATAAAAAGGCGATAAGTGGTGGGGCAATAATTGAACCTAAAGACGCTCCAGAGTTAAAAATACCTTGTGCTAATGCACGCTCTTTAATCGGAAACCATTCGGCATTAGCTTTGGTTGCACCAGGCCAGTTACCCGCTTCACCTAACCCGAGCATGGCTCTGAAAATAGCAAATGAGGTTACGCTTGCTGCAACCGCGTGCAAGGCGATTGAAACCGACCACACAACAATTGACAATAAAAAACCTAAGCGAGTACCGATAGCATCAAATATTTTACCAAATAAAGACTGACCAATAGCGTATGAGATCATGAACACGGTAATAATGTTGGCATAATCGCTTTTATCTAAGCCTAAGTCTTCGGCTATGCCTGGCCACATAATGGCAAGGGCGGAGCGGTCAATGTAATTAATGACGGTAGCAAGTGCCACTAAAGTAACCACTAGCCAACGTAAGTGTTTTAGTTTGAATGGACTGTTTTTCATGTTAACCCCTCAACAAAGTCTTCGCGCGCAGGGCTAAAAGTATCAATTAAAATGCCGCCAGTTGGGCAAACCGCACCATGATCAACATGAGGGGGCACAAAGAAGCTGTCTCCAGCGTTCAGCACCTTAATGACGCCATCCACATTGACATGAAACTCGCCTTCTACCACATACGATACTTGTGAATGGCGATGGGCATGCACATAACCTTCAGCACCTTTATCAAACCAAATTTTCACGGCCATGAGTTCATTATTAAACCCCAGCATTTGGCGTTTCAGTCCGCCACCGATATCTTCAATTTCGGTGCTATCCCCAAACGAAAAATGTTCACTCTGTTGCATGCTCTTACTCCCCATTTTTATTTTAATTTTTGTCTTAATTGAATTATTTAATGCTTAATAATTGGGCGCGTCCGCTAAACGGATATTGCACACCATTAATGCTAATGACGCTTTGGGTACCTTGAGTTACCGCTTTATCTGTTTGGTTTATTGCCAGCAAATATTGCTGTCCATCGGTAAAGTGTATTTGCACCGCTTCTAGCTCATCTTGTTGATGATAGATTAGCCCAGCTACGCTGCTGGTGGCTGCTAAGGTGTATTCTTTTGATGGGTTGTACTCACCGTGAGGCTCTATCACGCTGAGATAAGTGTGATTAGTTGCATTCACTCGGTGAATGAACGACTGCTGTTGGCGTAAGTTCATATTGGGATCGTTGGCGCCCAATTGAGTGAACAATATTTGCTCGTCAGTGGCGTTGTTGAAGTTAGTATTGACTAACGTGCTAAGGGTATAGAAATGGCCATTGTCATTTAACCAAGTCACTTTAGCTAACTCGTTAGCGGCTTTCTCTTTGGTTAAGTTAGCGGTTGCTAACGACCATAAGTGTTGATAACCATTTTTGTTACCTAGCGTCGATAACTGTGCCAACGAGGCCTGTCTGTCAAAGTTAGTGTCGATCAATTGTCCTTGATAATGTACCGGAAGGTCATATTGATGCGGTTTGTCAGCAGTGACTCGCATAATATCAATACCAATAACCGCATCACGTTGCTTAATGTTGACTAAAGCAAGTGTGCGTTTAAAGGCTATATCATCATAAGCCGTGTCAATTGATGCTGATGAGATAGTTAAATCTTGTTTAGCATCATAAAATGCTAGCTTGGGATGATGTTTGTTAGCGAGCTTAACGTCACCGTTAAAGTGACTTTTTTCATCAACCACTAAGGTGTTATGGGCAATGGTTTGTTTGGCCCAAGATTTATTTTCCGGTAAATAACGTCCGCCAAATTTAGCTTCAACATTTAGAAAACGCGCCGCACCGTAATCTGAAACAATTTCATTACCCGCATCGTAAAATTGCCACGTTAATTTATCAAAATGACCGTGACCTAAACCCTGTGCAGTTGCTTTAAAGACAATGGCTTGGTCGTTGGCTTCGCCTTGACGCATGACCACTAATGCACCGTCGTCACCATGTTGACCATCGCGAAATAACGCCGATGTAAATGGAAAGGGTTGCTGCAGATGGTTATCTAAGCCTTGGGCTACCTTGAGCCCATCACCTGTAAGTAAGATGTTGTTTTGCTGTTGGGCGATATCTAATAAGCGTGGATCACCATTTAAGCCATAGGCTATCGCAACGCCATTAACTAACTCAATTGTGTCGATCCCTTTGCTTTTAATCGCATCATTCAATGGAAAAAATAGTTTGTTATAACTGAGTTCAACAGTGCTGGTAATCGCTTTAAGTAAAATGCCATCACGGTATTGGAATATCTTACGTTGTGGTTCGTTCTGCTCAATGGCTTTAGCAAAAGTCACAAACGGCATTAATGCATAACGCTGATAATAAGGCCCTTCATTGTAGTAACCGTCTGGCGAAAATAACTCGCTCAGCTGACGCATAAAGCCGCCTTTTTTGGCGAGGTTTAAATCGTACAGCGCACGTTCAACCCATAATGGTTTGTCTAGCACATAACCACTCATTCCTACCGCAGCGGTGGCCCAAGTGCCATGGTTATGTACTTTGTTGAAGGTATGTGGAGATTGTTCTGATAAAAACAATGCAACAGGAGTAATGGCCCCTTTTTCTATACTGTTTCGTTCTGCCGGTGTCAGAGCATCATAGATAAAGTCATATGCCTGAATGGTATGAACCAACCAAACTGCTTCATTGAGTCCTTGCCAAAATAACTTACCCTCATTATTGCTTTTACGCTTAGGGTGCAACGGGAGTGTTGGGTAAAGTTGGGCGTATTGCAACAGCATATTTTTAACGTATTTGGCATATTTTTTATCACCAGTAAGCTGATAAATAATACCCGTGTCATACATTTGCTGGTAATTACTTTTGTGCTTTTCGTGAGTGTATCCACCGCCAGCATCTTTCGGGGTCGGAACATCAATTGGTTGAGTAAGACCTAAATCAACGGCACTAAGCTTGGCATCAAATGCATCTTTAAAGGCACCCGGTTGTGTAATTGCCAGTTTCATGGCCTTAACGTCTTGCTGGTTGATGACCAAGTTAGGGTGGCTTGCTGCTATTGCAGGTAAAGCAATGCTACAGACTATAAACGCAATGAATGTCAGTGATTTTAGTGCCAAGCGGGTCATATTTTTTAAGCCGCTCCCAGTCACATTCGTCAACTGGCCTTTGCCGTTTTTGAGTTTGATGTTGTTCATAGTTTTTGCACTTTATTGTTGTTGATATCTGCAGTGTGTTTGCCAGCTGCAACCAGTTCGGTCACTTGTGGGCTAGCAGTATTGTTAAATTCATTATTGGCAATACGTGTTTTGGGTTCACCGACAGTGTGCTCAACAATAATAGGTGCACTATTGTTAAATTTATTGTCTTCTACTTGACTCATTTGCACCCCATGCAATTTCAAACTCGCCCCCGTTTTATTCCGCTTACCTAGACCTACTTGAGTGAACACATTGTGGTTAACAGACACATGTGGCCCAAAAGTACTTTCGTCTGTACCGCCGCGATATACCGAAGCAACAGAACCTTCAATATCTTCAAACTGGTTATTGTTCAGCGTGAGGTATTCGGCGTTATAAATCCCTAAGTCGTCAGTTTCTTTATTTAGGCGAAATAAATCCCCAGTAATATGGCGGAACTGATTGTGGTTAATATTAATCATATCGGCAAAGGCGCGACTTCCAGAGTCAAAGAAATGGAATGAATGATTCACATTAAGTTGTTCAACGATGCTGTTAGTCATTTCAAAACGGTAGTTGATTAACATGCCCCATTTGCGGGTTCTCACTACGCTATTGCCAGCAGAGTCAGGGCTGTTAAGACCGTTGATGACTAATCCATCTAGTTGCAAGCTGCCGTTGTCTTGAATTTCAAATAAGCTTGGACGCTCAAAACTAATAATGGCTTGACGAGGGTTTGCTGCTTTAAAGGTTAAGGTTTTGCTGATAGCCAATATTCTGCTGACATTATAGCGGCCATCATTTAGCAATAAGGTATCGCCTGATTGAGCTTGTGCAACTGCGCTGGCGAGTTCATCGTCGGTTGCATTGACTTTGATGATGTTACCTGATTGAAATGCAACAGTAGGCTCAGTTTTGGGATACCAAGATGCACCGGTTTCTTGCTTTAAAGTTGGGATTAAATTTTTACTGGCACCATATTGAGCAAGACTTGCATCGCTTGGATATAGCAAGCCGTTAGCTGCGCGTTTCATAGTGATATTTTTTGAACTAATACCTTTTGCCATTGATGGATTGAGATCTTTGCTGGCAAAGTTACTGAGGTTATCTGTAAAAGTTAGGCCACTAACATCATCGTGCAAAGTAAAGGGTGCTGCTGGGCTAATAAACAAGTTTTGACTTAATGTGCTGTCTAAAGGCACTGCTGAACGTTCTGCGTCACTTCCCGCTGCGAGCTCAATATGGTCAAGGTTAATAAAGCTGTTGTGGTTAATATTGGCATTTATCACTTGATGATAGCGATTAATCGATGAGTTCGGTACGCCATTCATGATGGTAAAACCACTACCAAATCGATTGCCAGTTAAGCCTTCTAGGTAATTGTTGGTAATGATTTGATCGCGGTTAATGACTCGGATCCCGCCAGTATGATCTATGCCATTACCTAAAAACACATTGCTGTCGATAGTATTACCGTTGCCGTGTCTTAAGGTTAATGTGCCTCGAGCTTGGTAAAATAGATTGTTTTGAATACGGTTTTTACCTGATTTAACCGAGATAATTTCCACTTCGCCATCGCAGCGATCAAAGTAATTATTTTCAACGACAGTAAATGAGTCTGTTAGCGAGTAGTGACTGGTACCAATTCTAAGTGTTTCGCCGCCGTTAGACCCTAATATTGGACGAGGGCCAAAATAATTATGATCTATTCTGTGATGGTTTTGCTGGCTGTCTTTACTGTCTAAACGCACTGCAACGGTAACACCTACGTTGCGTTTACCAACAAAGTTGTTGTGATCAAGTCGATTATTCTGACCATATAAACTGACCCAGTAATCTGACTCTTGTCTGTCTGGATTACTGTAATTATCAATAACGACTTCGGTTACACGAGAGTGAAAGGCCAGTTGTTTTTTATTTTTTCTAAAAGCGATGACTTCATTGCTCGGGGTGTAACCATTTTTAAAGACTAACCCAGATACCTGTAAATATTCGCCAGCCAGTTTTAAGTTAGATTGGCCAGACAGGATCACCTTGCCTTTAGTTTCGGCTGTTAATTCAATTGGTGAGTCAGCAGTACCTTTAGCCATAAACAACACTTCAAAGTTTTGCCATGTACCATTTTTTAAAATGATTTTATCGCCAGGTTCAACTTGCTTTAGTGCCGTTTTGTATTCAGCTTGTGTTGCCACTAAGCGATCCTTTGCCTGCACCATGGTTGATGGAGCGCAAAGCATTAATAAGACTAACAACTGAGTGAACAGCCAATGCGGTGATGATGGAGTATTGTTATTTGAATTATTCATCTAGTCTCTCGTGTAATTCTATTTTAATGATATTCCCGCGCTTGCTTTTGGATGCCATCGCAGGGTAAAAGTTTGATACTTCACTTTTGCATCTATGAAGAACTTAGTGCCAGAACGTGAGTATTCAGCTTTCGAGGTGTTGTCTTTTATTTAATGGCCGCGAAATGGTGTCGCGTAAGCTACCCACTGTAATGATGTCCAGTGGAGGAGATGTTGACACTTTGACATTTTTTGTAGCGAGGTTAGAGGAGATAAATTGTTGTCTTTCTATTAATGTGTCTGCGGCTTTTGCAGACACATAAGTGCTAAAAAGTGATACCAGTGCAAAGCTGTAAATGGCTAATCGTGGTTGCCATTTTATTTTTGTTAACCTTAAGGTCTTGCTTCTCTTGTTAAATTTCACGTTAATCTCCCCAGATTAATTGATTTCCTTCTCTTAACGTAAACACAATGTTAAATTTTTATCATAAATTCTACTTTTGTGCTTGAATAGAAACTAACCAATGATTAACATTATGTCAACCAAATTGTTTTACCAATTGGTTGGTTTTATATTTATATGTTATTACCAATGTTTTTAAAGATATGACAATGTGCTATTATTTTAATATTGTGATGAAGATATTATGTTAATTAGTTTTTTGCTGCTACGGTATTAGCCGATAATATGTCAGTAATAAACCAATCAATTGGTTTTACTTTTCGAAGGAAGGTGTATGAAAACCCGTCGTTTATTTTGGCGAATTGTCGATACTATTGAGGCTGCCATTGCCAGTGGCGAGTATCCTGTAGGCAGTCGCTTACCACCTGAACGTGAACTAGCAGATAAGTTTGATGTTAGTCGGCCAACTATTCGTGAAGCAATTATTGCGCTTGAAGTACGCGAGAAGGTTGAAGTTAAAACCGGCTCTGGTGTATATGTTGTCAGCCACAAATTAAAAACTAAAGTGGCTGAAAATGTTAATGCATTTGAATTAACCCAAGCAAGAGCATTAGTTGAAGGCGAGATTGCCGCATTAGCCGCAAAAACCATTACAGCAGAAGAACTTGAAAAACTGCATGGTACGCTGGTGATGATGAAGGATATGCAAAATGTTGAAGAAGCGGATGAGATGTTTCATCAAATAATTGCTTATTCGACACGTAACAGTGCATTGATTAATTTGTTCGAGAACATGTGGTCATTACGTTCGTCTAGCAATGAAATTATTGAAGACTACAATATAGTTTGTAGTACAGATAATTATAAAACCTTAGCCGAGCATACCGCTATTTATCATGCATTAGCTGAACACGACGCTTCAGAAGCTCGTTTAGCGATGCATAAGCATTTTAATCGATTGATCAATGTGTTGTTTGATAAATTAGAACAACAGGCATTAGAGGAAGTGCGCCGTAAGAATAGCGCTAACCGTGACTTGTATTCTATTGAAAACCTCGTAAAAACAAACGGTTAATCTTTATTTTTTGTTTGTTAAATTATGCATGCAGACCTGTGGAATTGCAGGTTTAGAATTGCAGGTTTAGTGATTCATAACTTAACATTAAACGCGTTGGCACTAAGTTGTTAACGCGTTTTTTATTGGTTTTTATTCGCTCTGTTGAGCATAACTGTAGAGTGAGAGACCTCAGGTGTAGGTTCACTGTATGAGACAAGAGATAGTGCATAATTTATGAAATGATAATTATGTCGAACTTATTATACACAGATCTTTCAAGATGAATGTCACCACTGTTTATATAAGATATTAACTTAGTTAGAGACTTCTTCTCTAGCTTTTGAGCTACCTTGTTTTTAAAAACTAAAGCGTTTATTTAAAACAAATGTTAACTGCCGAAGAGCAATCGTCCTTAGTCAATTATTTGATTATCACGGACGACACGGTTTACGATTTGTTACCGTATCTTTTGAGGGAAATAAACCAATTATTCAATTTATCGACCAATGGTATTGGGCACTTTAGTTATGTGACTTTACATTTTAATGATGATTGTCATCAAATGATTTACCTATTGGTAATACCAATTGTCTTGTGCTTTATGACAAAAAAGATGGATTTTTTGTTAAATAATCCTAAATTGTTAACTAAAGCAGAAGTGGTCAATTATGAAAGCACATAAATCTACAGCATTAGCCGCCCCTGAATAAGTGCTGTTCCGATGCCATGATAATCCGAATTACTTTTTAGCTTGTAACACCACAAATTTACCATTGGATGCAATAGTGATGCAGTTTTTAAAAATACGGTTTATTTTAACGTGGTAGGCCAAATGTCGATTACCGACAATATGCAGCAAACCTCCTGGCTTTAAGCGCTGATGTGCATCGACAAACATTTGCCAAGCAATATGGTCGGTAATGGCTTCGCCTTGATGAAAGGGCGGGTTACATAATATTAAATCGGGAGCCACTTCTGTAGGTAAGTGTGTTAGGCAATCGTCCCAATAAAAACTAGCTTGTGGTTCATCTATTGTTGGGCTATCTAAATTGTTGCTTTGCCAGTTATAGCTTGCCGATGCTATGGCCATATCTGAGTCGTCCACAAAGTAGATATGCGCATCTGGATAACATTGCTTTGCGTGTAATCCCAAAATACCGTTACCGCAACCCAGGTCGACTACTTGCTTAAAGTCTCCTTTTGGCATGTTGTCGAGCATAAACCTTGCGCCAATATCCAATTTGTTGGCGGCAAAAACATTGGCAAGATTTGACATAGTGAGTTTAAGTTCATCTACTGTCCAGTTTACTGCTTTTGCTAATGGTCGTTGCTTGCCATCGCTATTACAGCTGATCACTCGGGTGTTTTTCCACGCTAAGCTAGCTGATGCCGGGCCAAGATTTTTCTCAATAATGGCCAATAATGCTGGATTGATTGATTTTGCTTTAGCGCCAATGAGGACTTGTGTCCCTTCTGGCAATACTCTTGATAAACGTGCTAGTTGTTGACCAAAGTAATGTAGATTTTTGGGCAGTTTCATCAGTACTAACTCAATATTTTGCGGCAATGTATCGCGGCTATTTGACCAATGTATGTTTAGGGGGGCTAGTTTGTTATGTAATAAATTTTGCTGACAGCCTAATATACTGGTTTTAGCATCCGTTTCGACGAGTAATACCTTGTTAGGGTTTTGTGTTGCTAATGCGCATGTTAATGCACCAAAATTGTCATTAAGGATAGCTGTGGTGTTTGCAGTGATTTCTGAGTCAATTAAGTATCTGATTAGGTGTTCGTCTGCTGCATCCCAAGCTTGTAGGTTTGATGCTTGTTGGCTTGGATAACGAAAAAGCTCAAGCTCTATACCTGAACAAGCAAACTGGGTTGTCATGATGGTGTTACCTAATAAAAAGAATATTAATAAAATAGCTCGATATTATCTCAGATAACCCTGACTAGCGCGAGGTTTAGGCTTAAACAAGTTAATGAAGAGAATGAGTTTTCTGTCCTGTCACCATTTCTAATCATCAGTATATTGTTTTTCCATAATATTTTTAAATTTTCATATACAGCAAGTTGATAGGCATTTATTGGTTAAAATATGTTATCAAAAAAATGTTCATATATAGTGATGATTGCTATTAACAGTGCGGTTCAGTAACATCAATCTATTGACTTAAAATAATGTTTTCAAGGGATAATAATGAAAGGTGCTGGTGGAACGTCTGGTGGGGTAGGTCAGTTTTTTATTGGATTAGCGATGATGTGCGGCGGATTTTACATGTTACTCAATGCCATTAAAATCACCAGTTCGTTTGGGCTGGGCAATCATTTATATCAGTTTGGTGGTTTTGGATTAACCAGTGGTATGGTGATGATCCCATTTATTTTTGGTATTGGATTGATGTTTTATAACGGTAAAAACCCATTAGGTTGGTTGCTGACCTTTGGTTCTCTCATCGCACTTGTTTTTGGCGTGATAAGCTCAATCAATTTTCGATTTGCGCACATGAGCGCATTCGACCTAATTGTGATTTTAGTCTTGAGCGTGGGTGGTTTGGGCTTATTCTTACGTTCATTGAAAACGATTGAAAAACGTTACCCGCAGACCTGATTTATTATAGCGGCTGCTAGCGGTTAACAGCCGCTAGTTTCAATATTTATAATTGGGCGGTCATTTGCAGATGTTACTTGTCTATAACGTAAATAACATTGCGCCTTGCCTGCATCTTCTTCTATTACACCATGCCAATATACCCATGCAGTTATAGGCAATGTGCTTGCGCGTTGTTGCCAATCACCTTCGGGAATATTCATTAGCATTGCAATACCTGTGGCTGTTCCGTCGGGGTAACCATAAGCTAAATCAACATCAACCCCATCAATATTAAGCGTTGTTGTTTCTAGCTTTTCAACGCCGGCAATGGCGGCTTTTGAATAGGTTAATGTTGCTGCCGATTGCATTGCTGTTTCCATTCCATCCATGGTTGATACAATCGCGTCAGTTCGAAAATTAACAAATTTGCTTGCCGCGACCACGGCCAAGATGGCCAAAATGACAATAACGACAACTAATTCAATCAAGGTAAAGCCGTGCGATGATCTTATGTTGTTTTTCATTATGTTATTCATAGTTATTTTTAGCTGATATTAGCATCTGTTAGATAATGAGAGTGAATAAATGATGCCGATACTTGATTGTAAGGGCATCTACAATGTTGTGTTTTGTTGTTATTATCAATACATCTTAGATATACATGCTGGCTAATACTGTGACGAATTCTACGACTACTCAAACCGCTTCCATTATTGCGACCAAAAAAACGTTATCACCTTCGGTGTTGCATTGGATTTTACAATTTTTGTCCCCTTATAAAGCTAAAGTTGCCGCAGCCATAGTATTTCTGCTTATTGGTTCGCTAGCATGGTTGTCGCTTGGCCAAGGTGTCAAGCTGATGGTTGATGAAGGCTTTGTCACTGATAATGCGGCAAGGTTGAATGAGATTATGTTGATTATTATTGGCATAACAGCCATTAGTGGCAGCGCTGTTTTTTGTCGATTTTATTTAATGACGTGGTTGGGAGAACGTGTCAGTGCCGATATTCGTTTACAAGTTTATCAGCATTTATTGTCACTCTCGCCGGCATTTTTTGCCTCTCAACGAACTGGCGAAGTCATATCGCGTTTTACTGCTGATAGTACATTAATACAGAGTGTGGTGAGTTCTAGTTTGTCGATGGCACTCCGTTCAAGTGTGACTGTGCTGGGTGGTATGGTGATGATGGGGTTTACCAGCGTTAAATTAACATTACTAGTGTTATTGGCTGTGCCTCTGGTATTAGGCCCTGTGAGTTTTTTCGGACGCAAAGTAAGAACATTGTCGCGTAAAAGTCAGGACAAAGTGGGTGACTTAGGCGCGTATATTGATGAAACACTGCATGAAATACATACTGTACAAGCCTATACACATGAAGCTAAAGACCGTGAGTTATTTTCACAACGTGTTGAGTCGGTTATGGATGTGGCTAAAGGTAGAATTAAATATCGCGCATTATTGATTTCATCGGTGATGTTTTTAAGTATTGCGGCTATTGCATTTGTGACCTGGGTGGGTGCTAAGGATGTGATGGCGGGTAATATCACTGGCGGTGAATTATCGGCTTTTATGTTTTATGCCGTGATGGTTGCTGGATCAGTGGCGACCATCAGCGAAGTATTTAGTGAAATCCAACGGGCATCAGGGGCCGCCGAGCGCTTAATGGAATTAGTGCATACGCCTGTTGATATTCCTCAGCAAGTTATACCGAATCATTTACCTTTACCCGTTGCTGGTTTACTCCAGTTTAATAATGTCAGTTTTGCTTATCCTTCTGATGAAAATCAACACGTTATTCGCCAATTATCAATGACCATTAATCCTGGCGAGCGGGTTGCGTTAGTGGGCCCAAGTGGTGCAGGGAAAAGCACTTTATTTGAATTGATGATGCGATTTTATCAACCTAAAAATGGCCAGATTTTGTTAGACGGTATCGACATCTCAACGTTGTCGTTGGCTGAGTTACGTCAACAATATGCGCTTGTACCACAAGAGTCGGTAATTTTTGCGATGAATGTGTTCGACAATGTGCGTTATGGCCGCTTAGATGCTAGTGATGAAGAAGTTGTACAGGCGTGTGTTGCTGCAAAAGCGGATGAGTTTATTGGTGAGTTTACTGAGGGTTATTTAACGTATTTAGGTGAACGGGGCGTGCGTTTATCTGGTGGTCAAAAACAGCGGATCGCAATTGCCAGAGCTATTTTGGCAGACAGGCCATTACTGCTGCTCGACGAGGCTACCAGTGCGTTAGATGCTGTTAGCGAGGTGAAAGTAAAGCAAGCTCTTGACTCACTCATGGCCAAACGCACTACTGTTATTATTGCTCATCGTTTGGCGACTGTAATCAATGCCGATCGTATTTTTGTTATCGATAAAGGTCAACTCGTTGCCAGCGGTACCCACCATGAGCTTATGGACAGCAACGATCTCTATCGTGAGTTTGCAAGTTTGCAGTTATTGATGGATAACGATAACGGTGACGCTAGTATTTAATAGGTAGAGAACAATTTTCTTGATTGATTTAATCACTAGGGTCTGTCGATCTTTACTGGTTAAATTTTGTTTGGGATAAAAACGTTTTAATCGAGGCGAGTGGATTGCTGCCTAGCAATCTAAGCAACTTTTGCTTAATAAAGAGTGACTCAACAAAGAGTAAAACGTTTTTAACCGACCCCTTCGGGCAGCGTTTGTTGGTCATTTTTACTGCGTTATCGACTTTTTATGTAGAATAACTACACCACAAAGTCTCTGCCGCGCAGTTATAAATGTGAGTAATAACCAACAATTCGCTGCAAAAACAACCTTAAAAGATCAACCGGCCCTAGTATTTAATAGGTGGAGAACAATTTTCTTTATTGATTTAATCACTAATAACAAAAAAAGATGCCGAGGCATCTTTTTTGTTGATTATCGAAAAACAATATTAGCGATAAAAATTCACTTTAGGGCGAACGGCCTAAGCCATTGTTCGACAATTAGGCTAATTTACGTAACTCGCGACGTAAAATTTTACCAACGGTACTTTTGGGTAGTTGTTCGGTAAATTCAATAATACGCGGGACCTTGTAAGCCGTGAGTTGACTGCGACAATAATCTTTAATTATTTGTCTTGTTTCATCAATATCAGTTGATGGTTGTTTTAGCACAATGACCGCTTTAACAGCTTCACCTGAGTGTTCATCTTCAACCCCTACCACAGCGCACTCGAGCACTAACTCATGGGTTGATAGTACATCTTCGATTTCATTAGGGTAAACGTTAAAACCGGACACTATTATCATGTCTTTTTTACGATCAACAATGGTGTGATAACCATCTTCACTCGCAACACCAATATCACCGGTTTTAAAGAAGCCATCTTTGGTCATAACGTTAGCGGTTTCGCCAGGTTTATTCCAATAGCCTTGCATGACTTGTGGGCCGCGAACGGCTAGCTCACCTGCTTGGCCAACGGGGACTTCATTATCATCCATGTCGAGCACCCGAACTTCGGTTCCGAGTACGGGTTTACCGATGGAGCCTAGTCGTTGATATCCTGGTGCGTTTAAGCTCACAACAGGGGATGTTTCTGACAATCCATAGCCTTCTGAAATCATACAACCTGTGGTTTGTTGCCATAAGTTAGCTGCAGCACTGGTTAATGCGGTACCACCTGAAATCGTAATCGTCATTCTACTGAAATCTAACGCCTTAAATTCGGGTTGATGGCATAAACCGACAAACAAAGTATTTAAGCCCGCAAACCCAGTAAAAGGGTAAGCCTTCATAGTATTGATTAATCCATTAATGTCTCGTGGATTAGGGATAAGAACTGAGCAACTACCAGATTCAAAGTACAGTACCAAATTAACCATAAATGCATAAATATGGTAAATCGGCAATGGTGCAACAAACACATCATGTCCTTCAGTCATGGTACTGGCAACCCGAGATTTTACTTGGGCTGAGTTAGCTAAAAGGTTGCCATGGTTGAGCATTGCACCTTTTGATAAACCTGTTGTACCGCCGGTGTATTGTAAGGCAATAAGATCTGCATGAGTTGGCTTAACTGCTTGGTATTGAAATTTAGCGCCTTGTGCTAATACATCTAAAAACGTTATTTTTGAAAATGGCGTATCAGCTTGGGGTTGCGGTTGGATAAGATCCATTGCATGAGTGGCGATAACCAGATCGACGGTTGTGTTGTTTACCACATTTGTGAGTGTCGGTAGGAGATCTGACAGTACGACTAAAGCTTTAGCTCCAGAGTCATTATACTGATGAGTCAATTCTCGCTCTGTATACATTGGATTAGTATTAACTAACACCATACCCGCACGGATAATCCCATAAGCAGCAATAACAAACTGCGTAATATTAGGCAGTTGAACCGCGACTCTGTCTCCTGGTTGTAAATGAGTGCAATGTTGTAGATAAGCCGCAAAATGACGAGAGTCTCGTTCTATCTCTTTAAATGTGGTGTCTTTACCTAAACATGCGTATGCAGTGTTGTCAGCAAATTTGTCACAAGCTTTTTCGATCAAATCAACGATTGATGTGTATTGGTGTAAGTCGAGTGTTGAATCAGCATCATAAGGCATGCTATCCCCTTTTATTTTTGGGTTATTATTATAAAAAAATCAAACGTCTGTTTAGATTGTTTTTACTAACCTACACCGCTCGAGATTAATTGGCAAAGGTTGTCTATAAAATTGAATTATATTTGAGTCTGTAATGACAAAATTATTGGAAAATAAAAATCAATTAAGCTGTAAACTTTTTTATACAAACTTGGTTTTTGGTTATTTTGTGAGCGATAAAATGTTTTGTCGTAAATAAACTGTAAATAAATTGTAATGTGATCTATATCACTAAAATCAGAACCTTACTGCATTAATCATAAATTTATTATTTAGAATTGACTAATTATGTTTAAAAAGTGTTAGCAATTATGTTTTTGTTGTTATAAAAATGTATCTGTGATGATGGGTGTTTCACATTGAAGGAAGCTGGTTTTTTGGAATGAATCGCCTAAAACCAAGTTGAAACACAACAATAATAAGCAGTTGGGATAATAAGAATGATGCAATCAAAAAAATCTACATTTGGTTTTAGTTCGTTGAGCTTGGCCATTTCATTTGCACTTGCTGGAACGGTTGTTAGTTCACAAGCTTTTGCCGCAGATGAAGAAGTAACAAAATTAGACAATGTTGAGAAAATGGCTGTCGTAGGCTCTCGTGCGGCACCACGCTCTATTGGTGACTCACCAGTGCCAGTTGATATTATCAGCAGTGACGACCTTAAGAAAAACGGCTCCACAGACATGATCGATATGTTAGTGACCTCAGTACCGTCTTTTAACTCTCGAGCACAACCTATTAGTGATGCAGCGACGCTCGTTCGTCCAGTGAACTTACGTGGTTTGCCTTCAGACAGTACCCTTATTTTAGTTAACGGCAAACGTCGTCATCGTGCATCGGTTATCGCTTTTCAAGGTGGCGGCATTAACGATGGTGCTCAAGGTCCAGATATCTCAGTTATTCCTGGTGTCGCATTAAAACAAGTTGAAGTTTTACGTGACGGTGCTGCGGCGCAGTATGGTTCGGATGCGATTGCGGGCGTCATGAACTTTGTATTAAAAGATGCTTCTGAAGGCGGTTCTATTACCGTTAGTCAGGGCGAATACTATGAAGGTGACGGCGCCGCAACAACGATTGATGGTAATGTTGGTTTACCGCTAACAGATGATGGTTTTATTAACATCAGTGCGCAATACAAAACTGCCGATGCAACCAGTCGCAGTGTACAACGTCCTGATGCCGCGGCCATTGCCGCTGGAGGCAATGAATTTATTCTAGACCCTGCGCAAACTTGGGGTAATCCAGAGATCAAAGATGACTTTACCGTATTTGTAAACTCTGGTTTTGATATCAATGATAAGACACATTTATATGCTTTTGGTAACGTCTCATCGCGTAAAGCAACAGGTGGCTTCTACTATCGTAATCCACATAACCGTGGCAATGTTTACTCAGTCGATGACGGCGAAACACTATTAGTTGGTGCTGTTAATGGCGATCAATCAACGTGTGGTGTAGTGCCTGCTAATGTGGATAATGTGCTTAATACTCCAGAATACCTAGCCATGGTAGCCGATCCAAACTGTTTCTCAATGAACCAAATTCGCCCAGGCGGCTATACACCGCAGTTCACTGGTAAAATTGAAGACATGTCTTTCTTTGCTGGTATTAAAGGCGAGCTAGGGGAGTGGATGTATGATGCCAGTGCAGGCACAGGTAGCAACAAAGCTAGCTTTGGTTTAAAAAATTCACTTAACCCATCGATGGGGTTAGATACACCTACTGACTTTGATACGGGTTCTTACGAGCAAGTTGAAACTACAGTTAACGTCGACTTTAGTCGTTACGTTACTATCGGCAGTTTAGAAGATATTAGTTTTGCAACTGGTTTTGAATGGCGTGAAGAGTCATTCGAGATTGGCCAAGGTGAAGAAGCGTCTTGGATTGCTGGTCCTTATGCCGACCAAGGTTTTAACATCGGTTCACACGGGTTTAAAGGTTTTGGTCCTGAATCTGCGGGTAAAAATGACCGTAGCAATATTGGTATTTATACCGATGTTGAAGCGCACTTAACTGATGATTTCTTGGTTGGCTTAGCATTACGCTATGAAGACTTTTCGACTTTTGGTGACACGTTAAACTACAAGTTAACAGCACAGTACATTGCAACGGATGAGTTATCATTCCGTGCATCGCACAGTACCGGTTTCCGTGCGCCAACAGTTGGCCAAGAAAACGTGGTTAATACGCAAACATCGATTGTTGAGGGTGACTTAATTCAAACCTTTATAGCACCACCAACTAACCCATTAGCAGCATTTTATGGTGGTGAAGTACTCAATCCTGAAGAGTCGGTGAGCTATGCTGCAGGTTTTGTGTATGAGTATGAAAACTTATTCTTAACTGTCGATTACTACAATATTGAAGTAACGGGTCGTATTGCGCAGTCTAGCCAAATTGCGGTTGAATCAAGTGACTACGATGCATTACGAGCTGCAGGGGTTGAGTTCCCTGAATTAATTTCAGCGGTAACTTTCTACACAAATGACTTTGATACCACAACTCAAGGTGTTGATATTGTTGGTTCTTATACAACAGAAATGTTGTCAGGTGATGCGAAGTTTAGTTTAGCCTATGGTTGGACTGATACCAGTGTTGATAAATTTGACCTAGAAACAACTAATGAAGGCAAGGTTCGTCGTTTAGAAGATGGTATTCCTGCACACCGTGCAACCCTTACTTGGGGTCAAAGCTGGGATGACTTAAGCATGTCTTTACGTGGTAATTACTTTGGTGAGTACTATGCAACCCATGCTGATGATACGTCTGATTGGGGCTCTGAAATGGCTGATGCAGCCGTGACAATCGACCTCGAAGTGAGTTATGCCGTAATGGATAACTTAACGGTATCAGTTGGTGCTAATAACATCTTTGATCAAGAAGCGCAGAAGCTAAAAGACGGCACTTTAGGTGAGTTAGGTGCAGTGTACTACGAAAGTGGTCCATTCGATTATAACGGTGGTTACTACTACGGACGTGTAAACTACCGCTTCTAAATTATTGGTATCGTAATTATCACTAATTATGAATAAAAAAGACTGCTGCGGCAGTCTTTTTTTCGCACTATGTATACAATAATAGCCTCATAAATTATCGCAGAATGTTGACACTATTATGGTTTGCTAACGATAAGGCTTGGTAAAGGTCATCTATAATAAGCGCTTTGGGCAGTTCTATTCCGTCAGGGTAACTTGATCCATATACTTTATTAAAAGGCGTTCCAGCAGCTGCTTGTTGGCCCATATATCGTTCAATGACCTCGTCGGCTTGAGTCCAGTTCCCTTGCATTAAGATAATCTGTGGGTCATTTAAGCGATCCACCACTTGTTCCCGATAAAGCACATTGGCTTTATTAGTTTGGCAGGGCACACACCAGTCTGCTGTGATATCAACAAAGACAATTTTACCTTGTTCAACATAGGCGGAAATTTTTTCAGGTTGAAGCGGTTGCCAGCGTAATTTTTGGTAGGTTTGATAATTTTCACCCTGATTAACAAAGGAAATAATCCCCGCAAAACATACCCCCATAAACCCGAGCATAATGATGACTAAAGTCGGAATTGATTTTCCTCGAATTTTAGCCCAAATAAGCCCCATAACAGCACTGAAAATAACTACCAGTAATATCATCATTAATATCTTCATCGGTTTCCTTTGTAAATACGGTAATATATCAATCCATTATCAATGGCGATACGTTAGCAGTACACACTTAATTGGCTGTTAAAATGGAATGGTTAGCCAAATAGAATTTGTTATTACAACAAGAGGTGTTATGACGTTAAGTACGTGGTTAGGGTTATTAGCAATATGCTGTTTGGGCGCGATGTCTCCGGGACCCAGTTTAGCTATGGTGGTGAGGCATACTCTCAGTGGCGGAAGGTTACACGGAGTGGTGTGTGCTTGGGCCCATTCAATTGGTATTGGTGTTTATGCACTTGTGACGTTATTAGGGTTGGCGGCAGTATTAAAAGCCTCGCCATTAATGTTTAATACCATAGCATTAATGGGGGCATTTTACTTAGCTTGGATGGGCATTCAAGCACTTAGATCTAAAGGCGGGTTGCAGCAAAAGTTAACCGCAGGAAAGCCAACAAGTTTATGGGTAGCTGCTCGCAATGGTCTCGCTATTTCTCTTTTAAACCCCAAAATTTTATTGTTCTTTTTAGCCTTGTTTAGTCAATTTGTATTGGCAGCGCAAACCACAACGGGACAGGCTTTAATCGTGTTTACACCGTTAATTATGGATGGCTTGTGGTATACCATTATTGCATTTGTGTTATCACATTCTGCTGTATTGCCGAGATTACGAGACAAGGCAAAGCTAATCGATAGGTTATCTGGGGTTGTGCTGATTTTACTTGCGATAAGAGTTGTTTATACTATTTTATAGCGCTCAAACAACTAAAATCTAATAAAGGGCATTTACCAGTTTCATTTTGGGGTTGCGTCCTACTTCGGCGTGAATTCGGGAGTAGCAATGAATAATGACTAATCTTGCGATAATCTAAGGGTAATAAAAAATCCCAATCAGTAATCTGATTGAGATTCTTCTATTGCTTTGGTTAGCATTCAATGATGGTTAATTATTAGCGCCAACTTTTTGCTAATTATGAATTAGCTTTAGTCAGCTTTAAACATTTGCACGCTATCATCGCTAACTTGCTCTTTTTTTGGTGCGGCAACTGGCGGATTAGCAATATGATCCTCTAAATTTTCTTTTAGCATGGCTTTGTACTCATCAGAAAACCAAGCTAATGCATGATCTTTTTCTGCAGCGAGATCGGATGATTTAAGCGAAGCTTCAAACGCGTTAAAACGTGCTGAAGCAAATCTCATTGCGGTACCGACTTTGCCAATATCATTTTCTTGTTGGCTTAATTGATTGGCGAGGGCAATAAATTGGTCAGCTATTTGATACATTGTTAATTCTGTTTTTGGTTCAGACATCAGATCCACTTTTTCGATGAGTTAATTTCCATTGAGTGTAACGTCTTTAATTGAAAATATCAGGTAAAAAATTAACTATTGGGATCTGAATCTACCAACACTTGGCCGTCACGTGAATCATAATATATTGATAAAAGCGGTAGTGGATTGTAGTAATAACGAAACTGATCTGGGCTGATATACTCTGCTTTGTAATCAGATGTATCTTCATCTGCACTGCTTGAAACGCTTGGGCCATCTAGTAGCAGTGTCGGCCAGACTGAGAGGCAATCATTGGTGTTATTCAATCTTGGTGAAGCTTCATAAGGGGTATAATGTTGCGCAGGATAACCCCATAGATTTATATCCAATTGGCCATCGGTTCCAGCTTGGCTGAAAATAACCAAATTATCAGCAGGACCAGAATAGCCCAAAGCGGCCCACTTAACATGAGCCAGCGTTATTGCTGAAGAAAATGCTCCACCAGTTGCTTTAACGGAAGCAATTTTTGCATCTTGACCTAAATCTAAAAATTTGGGTAATGCTACAACAGCAATAATTCCGAGGATTATAATCACGACCACTAATTCTATTAGGGTAAATCCAGATTCGTTCGTGTTGTTAGTTATATTCAATGGCATCATACTCATTTTTATGTGTATTTATGACGTTTGACAATGATAAATCAAATTACCTATTGATAGATAGGTTTTATCAGTGTGGCGCTTATTTTAAGGAAAGTGGATGACTAAGCATTGGCAAGAATTTATTCAGCGACAACAGAACCAAGTCTATTATCAGCAACTTCAGTCGTTTATTACCCAACAACGTAATGAGGGGAAAACGATATACCCACCTGAAAATGAGGTGTTTTCTGCTTTTCAATTAACACCACTAGAGCAAGTTAAAGTCGTGATATTAGGCCAAGATCCATATCATGGGCCAGATCAAGCTCATGGGTTATCTTTTTCAGTAAAAACAGGCATTAAACCACCACCGTCATTAGTTAATATTTATAAAGAATTACAGAATGATATTGAAGGGTTTATCGTACCCAACCATGGTAATTTGACGGCTTGGGCAAAGCAGGGCGTTTTACTATTAAATACGGTGTTAACGGTTGAACAAGGGAAAGCTCATTCTCATGCTAAAGCGGGTTGGCAAGCGTTTACTGATAATGTCTTGAAACGATTAAATCAGCAATCAACGCCGATTATATTTGTGTGTTGGGGGAATTATGCGATTAAAAAAGGCCAGCTGATTACAGCATCTCATCACCATATTCTGAATGGCCCACACCCATCGCCATTATCGGCTTATCGTGGTTTTTTTGGTTGCGGTCATTTCTCAAATATAAATCAATTATTACTTGAACATGGCGGTAACCCTATCAATTGGCAAGTGTAATAATAAAAAAGGTATGAATTTGATATTCATACCTTTTTAAATAAATGCCATCAGTAATTCAATAACATACTGGCCTAAGTTGTACTTAATTACTGCGGTTAACGGATAAATGGGCTAATGAAATTAAAGCTTGTTTATAGTCACTGTCAGGAAAAATACTTAAGGCATTGATGGCTTTTTGCGATTCAGCTTGAGCTTTGTCTTGCGTATAAACTAATGCGCCAGACTCCTCTAAAGCAACTAAAATCTCATCAATGACTTTAGAACCGTCGCTTTGTTCAATAGCTTCTCGTATGAGTTGTTTAGCGGTTTCAGAACCATTTTCCATTGCATAAATTAACGGTAATGTTGGTTTGCCTTCCGCAAGATCATCCCCGATATTTTTTCCTAATTCATCAGCGTTAGCTGTGTAATCAAGTAAATCATCAGTTAGCTGAAAAGCTGTGCCAAGGTATTTACCGTAATCAGCTAGGGCTTGTTCTTGTTCTGGGGTGGCATTTGCTAATACACCTGCTAACTGCGTTGCCGCTTCAAACAACTTTGCGGTTTTACAGTAAATAACCCGCATATAGTTTGCTTCGGTGGTATCAGGATCATTACAGTTCATTAACTGTAATACTTCACCCTCAGCGAGCACGTTAGTGGTATGAGCAAGGACTTGAAGCACTTTCATATTGTCGAGATCAGTCATCATTTGAAATGACCGCGTATATAAAAAGTCACCTACTAGTACGCTAGCACTATTCCCAAATAAAGCATTGGCTGTTTCACGGCCGCGTCTCAGTGTCGATTCATCAACAACATCGTCATGTAGTAAAGACGCTGTATGGATAAATTCGATAATGGCAGCAAGCTTAAGGTGTTGTTCGCCTTGATAGTCAACGGTTCGGGCGGCTAATACTGATAATAACGGACGTAAACGTTTACCACCGCCATTGATAATGTAGAAACCTAATTGATTAATTAAGGCTACATCAGACTCAAGTTGTTTATATATCAGCTGATTGACTGCTTGCATATCAGTGTCAGCCAGTTGACGAATGGCGTTTAAATCCATAATAGTCTCTGGTTGTTGGACGACAGGGTTTACACCCTTAATTTAGTTATATCGAATTAGAGCGCATATCTTACAGGATATCAGCGCCATTTTTCAAAGTATGTATTCGTATAATTGCGCTTTAAAAAAACTGATGTTGCAAAAGATTGTTGAATTATTATCAATTTACCTATAAAACTTAAGTATAATTTAGCATTAACATGTTAGCTAAATTTTGAAGATTACACATTAGCTATTAATGAATAGTGTGCAGTAATAAGGCCTTTTTTAGTTGATTGTGAATTAAGGCTTGCCGGATGACAATTCTTCGCGTAAAATCCGCGCCCATTGTCATTAAAAGTTTTTTAGCACCTAGTCTCGTCAATAATATGAGTTAGTGTGTTAGTCATTTGGAGTAAAATAGCCATGTACGCTGTTTTTCAAAGTGGCGGAAAGCAACATCGTGTTGCTGAAGGTCATACAGTTCGTTTAGAAAAATTAGAAGTTGCTACTGGTGAAACCGTAGAATTCGATCAAGTTTTATTGATTGCAGATGGTGAAACAGTACATGTTGGTGCTCCTTTAGTTGCTGGCGGTAAAGTCGTAGCTGAAGTAGTTGGCCACGGTCGCGGCGAAAAGGTAACTATCGTCAAGTTCCGTCGTCGTAAGCATCACGACAAGAAGATGGGCCATCGTCAATGGTTCACCGAAGTTAAAATCACTGCGATCAGCGCATAATTTAGGAGTCTAACTCATGGCACATAAAAAAGCTGGCGGTTCTACTCGTAACGGCCGCGATTCAGAAAGTAAACGTCTTGGTGTTAAACGCTTTGGCGGTGAATCAGTTCTAGCTGGTAACATTATCGTTCGTCAACGTGGTACTAAGTTCCACGCTGGTGTAAACGTAGGTATTGGTCGTGACCATACTTTGTTTGCATTAACAGACGGTAAAGTAAAGTTTCAAGTTAAAGGTCCTAATAACCGTAAGTTTATTAGCATCGAAGCTTAATTCTTTCTAAGCTAGATCTCGAAAGCCCTGCCTATGGTGGGGCTTTTGTGTTTTTTATATCATTAAACTATTATTGATAGTTTAATGATTTTGTTTATATGCAGTAGGCGATATCGTGATGAATGCTATCTTCAGCGCTTTCCTGCAAATCCCAATGATTTGGGGTTATAATTACAGATTAAGTAGCGTCAGGAGTCAGTATGAAGTTTGTTGATGAATCGAATATTCGCGTAGAAGCAGGTGACGGCGGAAGCGGTTGCGTGAGTTTTAGACGCGAAAAATATGTTCCAGATGGTGGCCCTGACGGTGGTGATGGCGGTGATGGCGGTAGTGTATATCTACAAGCTAACGAAAACTTAAACACGCTGATTGATTACCGTTTTACTCGTTTCCATATGGCTGAACGAGGAACTAATGGTCGTGGTCGTGATTGTACTGGTCATGGCGGCAATGATTTAGTGCTTCAAGTGCCAGTAGGTACTCGTGCTATCGATCAAGAAACAGATGAGTCACTAGGTGATTTAACTGCTCATGGACAAAAACTGCTTGTCGCTAAAGGTGGTTTCCACGGTTTAGGTAATACTCGTTTTAAGAGCAGTACTAACCGAGCTCCACGCCAAAAGACTTTAGGTTCTCCTGGTGAAGTCCGTTCAATTAAACTTGAGCTTTTACTGCTAGCCGATGTGGGTTTGTTAGGCATGCCAAATGCGGGTAAATCGACATTTATTCGTTCGGTATCTCGTGCTACGCCTAAAGTGGCAGATTACCCATTTACCACTTTGGTTCCTAATCTTGGTGTGGTTAATCCACGTCCAGGTCAGAGTTTCGTTATTGCAGACATTCCTGGTTTGATTGAAGGTGCTGCTGATGGTGCCGGCCTCGGTATTCGTTTTTTGAAACATCTAGAACGTTGTCGAGTATTATTGCATATCATTGATATTCTTCCTGTTGATGGTTCAGATCCTGTTCATTCTGCACGTGCTATTGTGGGCGAATTAGAAAAATATTCACCTAAATTAGCCGCTAAGCCACGTTGGTTAGTCTTTAATAAAACCGATTTGCTACTTGAAGATGAGCTACAAGAAAAAATCGATCACATTGTTAAAGAGTTAGATTGGCAAGGTGATGTGTATACTATGTCTGCTTACAATCGAACAGGTACTGAAGAATTAAGCATTAAGATGCTTGATTATATTAGAAGTTTACCTGCTATTGTTGAAGAAACACTCCCTGATGCTGATGTTGAGTTCAAATGGGATAATCATCATAGTGCAGCAGATGAAAATGCTAATGAAGATTATGATGATGACTTTGATGATGACTTTGATGATGATGATTATGATGTAGAAGTCATCTATCAACGCTAATTTACTCATTTGAGAATAACGTGTACGCAGATAGCCAAAATGATATTACCCGCCTAGTAGTTCGCTGCGCACAGCTACTGTTGGCTTATGGTGCTGAGTCTGATCTCGTGGAAGAGATTAGCCAGCGCCTTGGTCAGGCACTAGGTCTTGCTAGCATTGAATTATCAATTTCCTCCAATTCATTAGTGTTAACGAGTTTAGTGCACGGTCGATGCATCACCACAACTCGTCGTATTCGTGCTCATGGCATTAACATGATGGTTATTTGTGAGATTCAACGAATTTGTATCCTCGCAGAAAAACGCATTTATGGCGCCAACGAAGTTCGTAGACGATTAGCTCACATTAAGCCAAAGTCTTATCCTGCTATTGCTCTCATTCCTATGATCGGTTTATCTTGTGCCAGCTTTTGTCATTTATTTGATGGTGACTTGTTGGCCTGCGTAATTACATTTTTTGCCTCCGCTATTGGGATGATGGTGCGGTTGTTTCTCGCCTCTCGACATTTTAATTTATTGGTCAATTTCTCGTTAACGGCTTTTGTCATTTCAAGTGTTGCCCAAGTGGGTTATATTTGGCCTATTACCGAAACTCCTCAAGCTGCAATGGCGGCAAGTGTGTTGATGTTGATCCCTGGCTTTCCGATGATTAATGCAATTTCAGATATGGTAAAAGGCCACATGAATGTGGGCATTTCTCGGTGGGGCCATGCCACCTTGCTTACCTTAGCATCAGTCATAGGTATTACTATTGCTATGCAATTAGGCGGGATATTTTAATGTTATCCTTTCTAAATCTATTACTTCATGATGCTTTTTTTGCATCGATCCCAGCTGTTGGTTTTGCTATGTTATTTAATGTGCCAAAACGGTATTTAATTTACTGCGCTATCGCGGCAGCTATTGGCCATAGTTCAAGAACGGTACTATTACATTTCTCAATGCCAATTGAATGGGCGACCTTTATCGCTGCAGCCATTGTTGGGTTGATTACCATTCAGTTTGCTAAACGTCATCTTGCACCACCGTTAATGTACGCTGTGGCGGCAATTATTCCCATGGTGCCAGGAACTTATGCATTCAATACTGTCATTGCATTAATCCAACTCACGGCCCAAAGCCAAGTGAGTACAGATCTCAGTGCTCAAGTCATTGTTAGCGGATTAAAAACCGTATTTATTTTAGGCGCACTTGCTGTCGGATTAGCGTTACCGAGTTTACTTTATTACCGCACCAGACCCATTATTTAACCATAAGGATTATGCTTCAATGCGTATCGCAATGATTGCCGCAATGGCCAATAACAGAGTCATTGGTAAAGACAATAAAATGCCATGGCATTTACCTGAAGATCTTCGTCATTTCAAAGCTGTCACCTTGTCTAAACCTATTGTAATGGGTCGAAAAACATTTGAATCCATCGGACGACCATTACCTGGAAGACTCAATATAGTGATAAGTCGTAATACTGAGTTTAATCCTGATGGAGTAACTTGTGTAACAAATTATGAAGATGCAATCGCTGCCGCAGGAGATTGTGAAGAGTTAGTTATTATTGGTGGTGGCCAACTTTATGCGCAATTATTGCCTAAAACCGACGTTTTATACCTAACTTTGATTGATTTAGACGCTGACGGTGACACTTTCTTTCCCGATTGGGATGATGGTTCTTGGGATTTACAGAGCTCAGTAAATGCAACAAATGATAAAGGGTTGCAATATAGCTTTAACACTTTAGTTAAAAAGTGTTAAATTAGCATCGTGTACCCTGAGATTATATGAACCAGTTCTCAAAAACTGAAATTGAGTTCATTGCTATATAACTAGAAAGACTAAAGGAGTGTCAGATGCGTGTATTGCCTGTAGCGATTGCGGCCCTGATTGCAGTATCTTTTGTATCAGCGCCTGCTGTTGCGGATACAGATCAATTAGTTGCAAATATTTGTGATTATGTAAAATCAAACGATAAAAACCGTTTGCGTAAAAAAATGAAAGAGAACCGTGTTAAATTACGTAACATCTATTCAGATATTTCTTGTGATGGCAGCAGTTTATTGCGTACTGCCTACAAGTCGAATGCTAATGATGTCGGTGAGTTTATCGCGAAGCGTATGCCATCTTCTGATCTTTCTGCACCAGAAGCTGATGGGAAAACTATTTTAGATTGGGCTTCTGCTAATGGCCATGATGCAAGTGTGATAACAGTAGCCATTAAAGATCGTATTGGCGGTTAACGCTGGATCTGATGGGAAGTCATGACATCAGTAAGTAAAAAGTAAAAAAACAAAAATGCCGATATGAATTTATCGGCATTTTTGTTTTTTTTTTTAATTTCTGCTTTATGCAAATTAAATATACCCATCGCAGAAATATGGTAACCACAAACTGACGATCTTTATCAATTTATCATGTTTTTAAACTTTTGTTTCATTTGAATAACGATTAAGTTCTTATGGCAATAAAAAAGGCCCTATAAGAGCCTTTTTTATATTTCTAATGTATGAGGTTAGTTAAATCTTGAACTCGCGCACAGAGGCTTGTAGCTCTTCTGCAAGCTTAGCCACTTGATGGCTTGATTGTGCCGTTTGGTCTGCACCGGTTGATGTTTCTTCAGAGATAGACGCAATATGTTCAAGTTTTTCCGAAACTTGTTGGCTAACGATATTTTGCTCCTGAGCCGCGTTAGCAATATGGTTACCAGAATCAAAAGCCCGGTGAACAGATTTGCTGATGGTTTCTAAGGCTACATTCGATTGCTCATTCTTCTCAACACAGCTATCAGCTTGGGTACGGCCCAATTCCATTACCGCAACAGCTTCTTGAGCGCCAAGTTGCAACACTTCAATCATTTGTTGAATTTCGCTTGTTGAATGCTGAGTTCTTGATGCTAAGTTACGGACTTCATCTGCAACAACGGCAAAGCCACGTCCTTGTTCACCTGCTCTAGCTGCCTCAATGGCAGCGTTGAGGGCAAGCAAGTTAGTTTGATCTGCAATGCCACGGATTACATCTAAAATAGAGCCAATCGATGCACTGTCAGAATGTACTTTATTGATGACAACTCCAGCTTTAGCAACTTCTTCTGCAAGGGCGAGAATAGTATTTTTACTTTCTTCTGCAAGCGCACGCATGTGCTGGGTTTCTTCGTCGGCTTGTTTAATCTCATTAAGTGCTTGATCGGCACTCATGGAGACTTGTTGTGCACTTGAACTTAGTTCTGTCGTTGCTGCGGCGACTTGATCAACTTGACTCTTTTGCTCTTGAATACCAATCGTTGTTTGAGAGGTAATCGCTGAGGTTTCTTCTGCTGCAGCGGCTAACTGGTTTGAACGATCCACAATACCTATAATTAGACTGCGCAAACTGTCGACGAGTCGGTTGCAGTTTTTGGCTAATTCCGCAAACTCATCATGACCCGTGTCATCTAATTTATGAGTTAAATCACCGGATGCCAGTACATTCAATGCTTTGTTGACCTCTCCGAGTGATCTTGTCAGCGGTTTAACGACTGCAATACTCACAATAATAGAAACAACGATAGCCGTTAATACAACTAATAAAGTTTTTATCGTCGCTGAATCAATAATTTCTAACGCTTTATTACTGATATTTCCGGCGAAGTTATCTATTGCTTTTGCAAGGGTAGTCATTCTTTTATTGACTAATTTAGCAATACTTTGAGTTTGAGTTAGTAGTTTCTCTGCCGTAAAACCATGGGTTAACTGTTTTTGTTTTAATGCTTGAATCGAATCAGCACCATTAAGTAATTTGAATACTTTTGTTGATTCGGTTGATAGATCTTCTAAGGTTGAACTGCTTATAACACCACTACCTTGACGATTTATATACTCAAGTTTAGCCTTAGTTTCACTGGCCATGTAGTCCAGTTCTTTGATGATAAGGTCATATTTATTTTGCTCAGTAGTGCCAACAAGATCATAAATTGTGGTGATCGTGTTGATAAACATTGTGTCTACTGAACTTGCTGTTGCGGCAAGAATTCTCTCTGTTTCATCTTCGCTGGTTTCAAGATCAATGATGTCTAATAAAATTGAAGACGCATCGTCGGCAGCATTTTCAAACGTGTTACGTAATTTAAGTAATTGCTCTTGTTGGCTTAATGAACTTTCTTGCTCAACCAGCATCTGGACAGCTTTTTGCGAATAAATTCGGTAAGATTTGGTCAGCTCAGTAAGAGGCATTGTGAGTTGTGAACGAGATTCGACCAGGCCATTTAAACGGGTTATATCGGCTTCGAAAGCATTATTAAGTTCAGCAAGATTTTTTGTAATAGGAGGTATTTTAGAAGAATGGTCACTGTAAAAAGCCAACAAAGTTTCATTTTGTTGAGTACTAAGATTCTCACTCAAAATACTGGTGGTTTCTAACGCGGGCAAACTCACCGTTTTAAGAATAGTGGTTCCGTCTTTAATGCTGTTGTTACTCATTAGAGTAACACCACCAAGGATCAGCAGTAACAGCGTCACAACGGTAAAACCGCCAATGACTCTGGTCGCTACATTAATTTTCATAAAGTACTCCGGCTATTATAATTAGATCCTGATTTATATCGTGTAGGGATTTTATTGTACTATTATTTTACTATGTAGAATTTATTATAGGACAATTGTTTCTCAGGCAAGTGTAACAAATTCTAACTTAAACTATCGGCAAAAGAATACTTTAGTTTAACCTTAAATTAACCTTTGTTGGGTAATTTTTTCATTCTTTTCAAGATGCCATAGGGTTAAGTGCTCTCCCCAACAGCAGCCAGTGTCGAGTGCAAGAATGTGTGAATTGTTCGTTTGGCCCATTAATGCAGCCCAATGACCGAACACTAGTGTGTATTGTGGGCTCGTTTTCGATGGGAATTCAAACCATGGGCATAATTCTACTGAATGCGGTTCATTAGGTGCTGATTTGCATTTAAAATCAAGACTTCCATCAAGATGTAAATATCTCATTCGCGTTAAAGCATTCATACAGTATCGCAATCTGGCTATACCGGTTAATGTTGGTGACCATTGTTCAGCTTCATCAGTAAACATTTTTGCAATTAATTCGGTTAAATAATCATCTTGCTGCAAAGCTAAGCTAACTTGTTTTGCTTCATGTTCTAGGGTCGCAATATCCCATTGAGGAGGTACACCAGCATGGGTCATGATGATATTGTGTTCGGGTAATGTTCTCACTAATGGCTGTTGACGGATCCAATTAACCAAATTATCAATATCTGGTGCATTAAGTAGTTCTTCAAGATGATCTTTTCGACTCACTCGTTTTAATTTACCGTGCAAAGCCAATAGGTGTAAATCATGGTTACCCAGTACCACTTTTGCAGAATCATTTAATGATTGGAAGAAACGAAGTGTTGCTAATGACTCTGTACCTCTGGCAATCAAATCGCCAACAGCCCAAAGCTCATCTTTCGAAGGGTTAAAATCGACTTTTTGCAATAATAACTGCAATTCACTATTACATCCCTGAACATCGCCAACAAAATAGTGTGCCATAAGCTATTGAAATACTCCTGGGACAGCCAAACGAAAAGGTGGAATGGTCGCTAAAAAACGTTCGCCTTTGTGGTCTTCCATACCGTAAAAGCCTTGCATAAATCCAACTGGAGTTTCCAATACGGTACCGCTGGTATATTGATAAGCGGTATTAGGGGCGATAGTCGGCGTTTCACCTACAACACCTGGGCCTTTTACTTCATTCTGTTCGCCTTCTGAATCTGTGATAATCCAATGGCGGTCTTTAAGCGTTACTTTGGTATCGCCCAGATTGATAATGGTAATGGTATAGCTAAAAAGGTATTTATTATCAGCGACATCAGATTGTTGTTCTAAGTATTGGGTGTCGACTTTAATTTTAATAGGCGATTCAACAGGGTTCATTTTACGTCCTAAAGCGAAAGGGCACGCTGAGTTTCAGCATGCCCTTATGATTAATCTTTTTTGTCACACAACATATTAGCCATTGCCACATATTGCGGAACACTTATTTGCTCTGGCCGCAGACTTGGATCAATTTGTAATGTTGCAAAATCGTCGTCTGACAGTAAGGTTTTTAAATTATTACGTAATGTCTTACGGCGCATATTAAATGCCGTCGTGACTAAATGCCTCAATACATCGACATTTTTACATGGCCAAGGTTTGACTTCATAGGGCAATAATCTTACCACTGCAGAATCAACTTTCGGGGCAGGGGTAAAGCTTGTCGGCGGCACTTCCAATACGGGAACCACTTGACAATAATATTGTGCCATTACTGTTAAACGTCCATAAGCTTTAGTACCAGGGCTCGCAGATAAGCGCAGAACGACTTCTTTTTGCAACATAAAGTGCATTGTCTCAATTTGTTCAGCAAACTCAAACAAATGAAACATAAGTGGCGTTGAAATGTTGTAAGGAAGGTTACCAAACACTTTCATTTTTTTGCCAGCTTGTTGCAACTGACTAAAGTCGAACTGTAACGCATCACCTTGATGAATCGTCAGTTTGTCTTTAAGTGTTGGATGGTATTGTAAGCGTTTAACCAAGTCTCTATCTAATTCAACAACGGTTAGGTTATCAATCATGTCTGCAACAGGTTCTGTTAACGCACCCAGACCGGGCCCAATTTCAACGATGACATGGTCATTATCAGGTGCAATTGCACCTACAATGCTGCTGATCACGCCTTGATCAGTTAAGAAGTTTTGTCCAAAACGCTTTCTGGCCGTGTGGCCTAAATGTACTTTATTACTCATTAAAATGGGTTACTTACTTTTTGAGGCCAATTCGATGGCTTTGTTTAATGCACAGGTAAAGCTGCCGCAATCAGCTTTACCACTTCCAGCCAATTCTAGGGCTGTACCATGATCGACTGAAGTACGAATATAAGGTAAACCTAAGGTTATATTGACCGACTTGCCAAATCCTAATGATTTAAGCACAGGTAATCCCTGGTCATGATACATGGCTAATATCACGTCAGCTTGTTCAAGATATTTAGGTTGGAATAGTGTATCTGCCGGCAAAGGGCCAACGATATCCATGCCTTGCTCTCGTAACTCATTGAGTGCAGGAATAATGATATCAATTTCTTCTCGGCCTAAATGACCGTCTTCTCCAGCATGCGGATTGAGACCACACACATAAATTTTGGGTGTACCTAAACCAAACTTACTGACTAACTCGTTGTGTAAAATAGTAATGATATGATGAAGTCTGTCACGGGTAATCGCTTTTGCAACATAGGCTAATGGTATGTGGGTAGTCATTAGTGCTACTTGCAAATTGGGTGCGGCAAGCATCATAACAACATCAGCACAGTTAGCTTGTAATGCAAAAAATTCGGTATGACCACTAAATGGAATACCGGCTTGGTTAATAATACCTTTATGCACGGGGCCAGTTACGACGGCGTCGAATTCATTCGACATATTTTTTTCACCGGCATAACGTAGAGTCTCGACTACATAATCACTGTTTGCCTCATTCAACACACCGCAGTGTACTTCTTCAGCTAATGTAAAAGGAGCTATGGTTAATGTCCCAGCTGTTTGAGGCTTTGGTTGTTGTGATGGTTGGTAAGGCCTAAGTTGTAAAGGGAGTCCAAGCATTTTGGCGCGTGACATGAGTAGATTAGGATCGGCGCAAACAACTAACTCAACAGGCCATGCCTGTTGAGCGAGTTTGATGACTAAGTCGGGACCTATACCTGCTGGTTCGCCGGGAGTAATTGCAATACGTTTAGTCATGGGTCTTGCTTAACCTCGTCTGCTTTCTGGCTCAATGATTTCAATATACGCTTCAGAGCGCATTTCGTCTAACCAGTTTTGTAGTTCTTCATTAAACTTACGACGGAAGATTAACTGGTGGGCACGGTTACTATTAAATTGTTCAGTGGCATCAGTTTTACGACGCGACTCAAGTTGGACGATATGCCAACCGTGAGTAGTACGAAACGGCTCGCTGATTTGACCTTCTTGAAGACTAGCAAGGGTTTGCGAAAATTCAGGGACATACATGCTTGGATCTGCCCAACCTAATTCACCACCTTTAACTGCAGAGCCTGGGTCTTCTGAGTACTGAGTCGCTAGCTTGGAAAAATCGGCGTCACCAGAACGAAGTTGAGTGACAAAGTTAGTTAACATCGCTTTAGCACGTTCTTCCGATAAAATCGGTGACGGCTTTAATAGGATATGACGAGATTTAACTTCTTCAACCTCTTGTGTTTGCAAGCCACGAGTATCTACAACTTTGATAATGTGAAAGCCAGAACCTGATTTAATAGGGCCAATAATATCACCTTTCTTGGCGCTACTAACGACTTCAGCAAACAATGTTGGCATCTCATTAATGCTCATAAAGTCCCATATACCGCCTTCTAGCGCTTTAGGGCCAGATGAAGATGCAATTGCTGTGCTACGGAAATCATCACCATCGTTTAAGCGTTTAAGCACGATATCGGCACGACGGCTAGCACTTTCAAGTTGTTCACTTGTAGGGTTACTTGGTACTTCGATTAGAATGTGACCGATTTGGAACTCAACATCTTTTAAGCCTTGTTCCTGAATTAATTTAACTAAGCTATTAATTTCTTGTGGTGAAACTTGAATACGACGTTGGACTTGAATACGTTGAATTTCACCTAAAGTCACTTCTTGGCGTAATTGTTCACGATACTGGCTAAAACTTGTACCTTCACTTTCAATTGATTGCTGCATTTGGGCAACTGTCATTTTTTGTTCTTTAGCAATATTTTCAATGGTTTGATCTAATTGTAAATCACCAATGTTCAAGCCAATGCGTTCAGCTGTCTGCATTTGTAAATGGGTTAAAATAAGGCGTTCAATAACTTGGGTGCGCAAAGCATCATCTGATGGTAATGTTTGGTTCGCAGCTTTAGCATTCGCTTTAACAGTTGAAATCATGTTGGTGATTTCACTTTCAAGAATGATACCATCATTAATTTGTACTGCTACGCGATCTAATGGCACGGGTACAGCGAAGCTAGTGTGACTTATCGCAAGAGCTAATAATGCAAAAATAATTTTTTTACTGTGTTTCATCCACTAAATCCTTTGGCACATTCAATATAATACAGGCGATTTATCGCCAAATTGGGTCGTTTTATGTTAATTAACAACATAGTTATTGTTATTGGACTATCAGATTGTCGCTAGGTTCAGCAATCTATCACAAAAGAGTGTTAATTCCTTAAGTAAAGTGGCTTACGATAATTAAATAACCCTTCATCGAGCATGTCATCCACACCTAATGGGCCAGAACCACCGAGCCCTTTAATGACAAAGTTAAGGTAAACCCCACTATCAAATTCTTCCATAGCAGTTTGAGATGTGTCGTCATCATAGTTGGTTTTTATACGGTAATGATAGCTCAAGCGTAATGCCCAACAACACGATTCATATTGCACACCTGTGTATGTTTCAATATTACGTGACTTATTGAGATCGTAATAGTAGTTACCCACAAAATATAGGTTGTCACTAATAGGCCAAGATGTACGCATGCCAGCCTGCGAAATATCTACTCGGTCGTTAGTATTGGTATTGAGTAAGTCGGGTACATATCGGTAACTTAGCTGCAATAATTTGTCATTGCTTGGACGATAATCCAAGGTGACTTCATTTTTCTTGTTTTCACCTTTTTCAGTGTCGTGCTGTACAGAGCCACTGATGAACCAATCATTGTATAATTGTGCATCTAATTCAGCTGCTAATACTGAAGTTGATTGAGATTGTTCTTCATTATCATCGATTAAGAGAACTTTAGAGTCTTCGAAGAAAATGATTTGACCGACGCTGAATTTGAATCTTTCATGATTAGTTTCATCAAACAAGCGGGTCGTGAAACCTAATGTAAATTGATTAGCATCTGCCACACGATCTAAACCTGAATATTGGCGATCGCGGAACAGTCCATAGTAGTCTTCTTGCAATTGAGCTGTGTCATAAATACCAATATCAGATTGATCTTCATAGCCGACATAAAGGTATTGGATTTGAGGTTCAATTGTTTGCCTGTATTGCTCATCAAACATTTGTGTTGTTCGTTCAAAATTGACCTGACCATGTAAACGCGCTTGCGGGATCGTACGGCTTACATTGTCTTCTAACGTTGAGTCTTCATCAATGTTTTTTTGCCAATACTGGGTTTGCAGTAATTTAACTTCACTGGTAAACGAACCAGCAGGCCCTTGAATTGGCCAAATTAAGCTAGGCACTAAGTGTAAGCGGGTTGCTGTATTGTACTCGTTATCTTGATGACGAAAGTTAGTGAGCTCAGAGTTAAAATTAAAATCGATAGCTTCAAATAAGTCTGCAGAACGATAATTAAAGTTAAGTTGTGGCATCACTTGATAGGGCTTTTCTTCTTCACCGAGTACTTTTATATCTTGTACGCGCATGTTGAAATCCCAGTTACGTTCAAAATAACTGGCTTCTCCAATTCGCGATAACTGATTGTCGGTTGACTGATTTACATCGGAATTTAAATCGTTGAAATAATTGTTGTCTGACACATCTGTGTAATTAGCTCTTACACGCCAATTTTTATTCAGTGCACCTTGATGACTCCAGTGATAAAGATAACGGTCAGCGTTAGTGCTGAGTTCATTATCACTGGCTATATATTCAAAGTTGAGCTGACCATTTTGTTTTTCTCCAGCCAAATACCTAAATTCAGTTTTGGTGTATAAGCCGCGAGATGACATATAGTCTGGTGTAAAAGTTAAATCATACTCTGGGGCGATATTCCAATAATAAGGCGTACTCACTTCAACACCGTTGGTGGTACTGGTGCTAAAGCTAGGAAATAGAAAACCTGATTTACGTTTGTCTGAAACCGGCACTGTCATATACGGAATGTACAACACAGGGACACCCGCAATACGTAGTTTGGCGTTCCAAATTTCGCCCCATTCCTCGTTGCTGTCAATTTTGATCATATCTGCTTCGAGCAACCATGATTCATCGCCAACGGGGCAGGTGGTGAAGTTGGTTTTTGTCAGCAATAGATTATTGTCTGAAGTGATCTGTAATTTTTCTGCATCACCATGGACTTGTTGTCCATGCAACCAATACTTAGCACCTTCTAACGTAGCATTATTACTGCTCATTTGTGCTTCTAGGGTATCGGCTGTGATGGTAAATAATTCGTCTTTAAATATCAGATTTCCATCAGCATTTAAACGTTGTTCCTTTTGATCTAACACGGCATTATCAGCTGCGATATGACGAAGTCCTTGGCTAAAACTGACATCGCCCGAAAATTCAGCCTGATTATTATAAACAACATTCGAATTATCACTAATAATGACAATTTGATCGTCTGAGATATTAGTTAATGCTGCGCGGTCTTCAAATGAGCGAGACACAGGCGGAGCCACAACGCATTGCAACGCAGGCGCTTCGGTTGTAGTAGGCTCATCGGCCAACACTATGTTTGGGAGTAGGCTTAGTGCCAGAAAATAACGGATCTGCATTGTTGTCAATAATTTATGAATTCTGATTCAGGAAAAGTTTTGGAGAGAAAAAGATACTCAGCTAAGTAAAACATTCCATTCTTTAGCTGTTTCCAAATGTTATGCTGGCTATAATAAAGCAATTTTTCATTAAGAGCCATTGAGATGATTCTATCTGATCCAAGATTTGTCGCGTTAAGTAACTGGTTAAAACAATATTTTGGCGATGAAGTTAGCATTAATTTGATTTGTGGCGATGCCAGTTTTCGACGTTATTTCCGTATTCAACATCAAGGTTGTCATTATATTGTCTCTGATTCGCCTATTGATTTAGTGCCAATAGCCCCTTTTGTTGCAATGGCCAAGGCATACCAACGCGTTGGGCTATTGGTACCTGAAGTACTCGCTACCTGCGAGGAATATGGTTTTGTTTTGCAAACTGATGTTGGTGAATTACAGCTTTTATCGGTGCTGAATAAAGACAATGTGACCGATTATTATCAACAGGCTTTAACGTTATTACCTGTGATTGCAGCTGTAACGGAAACTGATAACGGACCACTAGCCGATTACGATGCGTCTTTTGTTACGAAAGAATTGGCCATTTTTGTCGATTGGTTAATAAAAGAACATTTAAATTACGTATTGACGAGCAATGAACAGCAAATGATTGCCTCCACCTTTAATGCGTTAACCCAAAATGTTATCGCCCAACCTAAAGTAGGGATGCATCGTGATTATCATAGCCGTAATTTATTGCTGAAAGACCAAGCTCTTGCTGTGATCGACTTTCAAGACGCGGTGCTTGGCCCGATAACTTATGACGCGGTGTCATTATTGCGCGATTGTTACGTGCGTTGGCCAGACAATATCGTTAATCAGTTGATGATATATCATTATCAACTCGCGATAGAAAAAAAATTAATGGATGAAAGTGTTGATTTTTCAACCTATAAGCAATGGTTTGATTTAATGGGAATACAGCGCCACATTAAAGCCGCCGGGATTTTTGCACGTTTATATCATCGCGATGGTAAGCGCGGTTATCTGGCGGATATTCCATTAACATTGCAATATATTGTCGATATTGGCGCCCAATACCCACAAATTGCAGACTTCAGTGCCTGGGTAGCTAGCGTTATCCTGCCGTTAGTTAAGCAACAGCCCATTCTCGAAGCCGACAATGAAGCTGGATGTAAAACAGAAAGCAAAGTAGGGAATGCAATAGGCACTGAGGCAAAGAATAAAGCGAGAAATAAACCATGAAAGCAATGATTTTGGCTGCAGGACGAGGCGAACGTTTACGGCCACTAACCGATTCATTGCCTAAACCACTCGTCAATGTTGCAGGTAAACCGTTAATTGAATATCACTTAGAAAAACTGGCCTCAATAGGCGTGACGCATGTGGTGATTAATCAAGCTTGGTTAGGGCATAAGTTACCTGAAATATTGGGTGATGGAAGTCGTTGGGGTTTACTGATTAGCTATAGTGAGGAAACTACGGCGCTAGAAACCGCAGGTGGTATTAAACAAGCATTAACTCTATTGGACGACAAACCCTTCTTAGTTATTAATGGCGATATTTTTATTGATCACTTGCCAACGTTAGCGTTAGCTTACGAGCAAGTATCACAAGGTTATGCTGATGCTTTTTTGTGGTTAGTCGATAACCCCGAACATCATCCACAAGGTGACTTTGCCATTGCAATGCAAGGCCAATTAAGCCTTAACAGTCAGCAACAGTTTACTTATTCTGGAATAGGCATTTATCATCCTCAATTATTTAGCAATCTACCAACAGGCAAGCAAGCGTTAGGGCCATTGCTTAAGCAATCTATTGCTAAGCAACGGGTTTATGGCGAACATTTTAATGGTTATTGGTGTGATGTTGGCACCCTTGAACGGCTAGAACAACTGCAGAGCAGATTACTGACTCAAGGTTAAACCATGTGATTTCGCTTAAGTGATATGCGCGAAAAGTATTAATTATTAACGGTAATGGAAAACAAGATGCGAATTTGGGGTAAAGTTTTTGGGTTTATCATTGGTTTTATGTTTGGGCGATTTTTTGGTGCCATTTTAGGGTTATGGTTAGGTCATGCTTATGACAAACGCCAAGGTTTTACTTCATTAATTCGCAAAGGCGGTGAACGTCAGGCGATGTTTTTCCATTCCACATTTGCGGTGATGGGCCATGTAGCTAAAGCTTCTGGGCGAGTGACCAAAAGCGATATACGTATTGCGACCATGTTAATGGATCAAATGAAACTGTCTGGACAGTCGCGTATTGATGCGCAAACGGCTTTCCGTGAAGGGCGCCAAGCTGACTTTGATTTAATCAAGCAGTTAGAACAGTTTCGACAAGTCACCCAAGGTCGGACTGAATTAGCACAGATGTTCTTAGAGATCCAAATACAAACAGCCTTGGTGGATGGCGAGTTACATGCCAATGAAAAACAAATATTGTCAGTTATTGCCCAAAAATTAGGGCTAGGTGCACAACTGGAGGCATTGCTTGCACGTTGGCAGGCTGAGTTTAGTCATCATCAGTCGCCGCAAGGTAATAACATGTCGCTTACTGACGCTTACGTGTTACTTGGAGTACAAGAGTCTGCTAGCGATCAGGATGTAAAACGAACCTACCGTAAATTGATGAATGAACACCATCCAGATAAGCTTGTGGCAAAAGGTCTACCAGAAGAAATGATGGAACTGGCTAATAACAAAGCTCGAGATATTCAAGTCGCATACGAGCGAATTAAAACCTCGCGAGGCATGCGTTAACGCAAGCTGATAACGTATTTTTGTTAGAAATGAGGTAATAGATGAAAATAGTGGTATTAGATGGTTATACCCTTAACCCAGGTGATTTGAGTTGGCAGGCGCTTGAAGCATTGGGCCAGTGTGATATTTACGACCATACTACACTGGATCAAATTGTCAGTCGCTGCCAAGGTGCGCAAATAGTACTTACCAATAAAACGGTACTCAGCGTAGAGACCTTAAAGCAGCTGCCCGACTTAGCCTATATTGGCGTTCTAGCCACAGGCACCAATGTGGTCGATGTTGATGCCGCATCAGCACAGGGAATAGTGGTAACCAATATTCCTGCTTACGGTCCTGATGCCGTGGCGCAAATGGTGTTCGCTCATATTCTACATCACCATCAACAGGTAGCCTTACATGACCAAGCCGTTAAGCAAGGGCAGTGGGCTACACAACGAGATTTTTGTTTTACCCTAGCGCCATTGACCTCATTAAAAGGCCTCACTCTCGGCGTTGTGGGTTATGGTGATATTGGCCAACAGGTTGCCAATTTAGGTGTCGCGTTTGGCATGAAAGTATTGATCACCACCACTCAACCCAAAACAGATTTACCTGATGCTATTCAATGGTGTGATCGCGACAGCTTACTTAAGCAAGCCGATATTATATCGCTACATTGTCCGCTTAATGCCGCGACAAAGTACATGATAAACAATGACAGTTTACGTTTACTTAAACCGGGCTGTTTATTAGTTAATACTGCCCGTGGCGACTTGATTAATGAAAATGATCTCGCTCAATGGCTTAACAATGGTAACGGATTTGCTGCTGTTGATGTGTTATCCACTGAGCCGCCAAGTAGCAATAATCCTTTACTTAGTGCCGCTAACATTACCATTACCCCGCATATCGCATGGGCGACATTACAAGCCAGACAAAACCTGCTTAATATTGCGGTTGATAATGTACGCCAATTTCAACAAGGTAAAGCATTGAATCAGGTTAACGGCTAACGGGATTTATCACTCTGTTATAAATCTTGTATCGACTGGTTAGCACTGTGATTTATAGTGCTAACCTACATTACAATACGAACGGGATCTGCACATGTCACTCTGGAAAATCTTGTTTGATTTTGTCGATAAAGAACGTACAAGGTTTGATAACGTGCGTCATGACACTCATGCACTGCAATTTGAAATTGAATCGAATATTCATTTTATTGTTGATGGTTTAGCGCAAAAGATTTGTGCCGCCGACATCATCAAGGGTCTAGAAACCCAAGCGTTTGATAAAGCCATGCGATCGGGATTAGATATTCGTCAGGCTAAGTTAGTACCGCGAACCATTGAGGGTTATAAAGAGTTCGATAAATACTTAGGTGAGCCAAGTGGCGTATTGATTAAAAAGCTGTACATAAAAATAACGGTACTGAAAAAACTGATTAACGCGGGTAAACTTGATCAAGATCTTAAACTTAAAGCGCTGTTTCGTTTGCTAATGTTGGTCCATTTTCACTTAGCCGATAAATCACTGCCAACAGTAAAAAGCTAAACCGTAGAAGCTCTACAGTTTAGCTTGTTTTTTTGTTTGCTTCAGTTCAATTCAACTTTGTTTAGAATAACACCTTAATCTTGCTTGCTACTGTCTTGGCTTTTTCTATAGCCGATTCCACTGAGCTATCGCGAGCTAATGCAACACCTAAACGACGGCGTCCATCTATGTCTGGTTTACCAAATAAGCGTAATTGCGTATCGGCAGGCGCTAAAGCCGCGGCCATTCCTTGGTAGCGGATATTAGTCGATGTGCCTTCAGCAAGAATAACCGCAGAAGCGCTGGGCCCATGTTGCACAATATTACTGATCGGTAACCCTAAAATCGCGCGTACATGCAGAGCAAATTCCGACAAGTCTTGGCTCATTAAGGTCACTAAGCCGGTATCGTGTGGCCTAGGTGACACTTCTGAAAAATAAACGTCCTCACCTTTTACAAACAACTCAACCCCAAATAAGCCATAACCGCCTAGTGCTTCAACAACTTTTTTGCTCATTGCTTGGGCTTTTTGTAGTACTACATCCGACATAGCTTGTGGTTGCCATGATTCGCGATAGTCGCCGTCTTCTTGTCTGTGGCCAATAGGAGCACAAAAATGAATGCCATTAACAGCACTTATCGTCAGTAAAGTAATTTCGTAATCAAAAGGAATAAAAGCTTCAACAATCACGCGCCCTTTACCAGCTCTGCCGCCTTCTTGAGCGTATGTCCACGCTTGTTGAATAGTGTCGATCGACTTAATTACACTCTGTCCTTTACCTGACGAGCTCATTACTGGCTTAACTACGCATGGAATACCGATATCAGAAACGGCTTGTTCAAACTCGGACTGGGTATCACAGAAATAATATTTTGATGTTGGTACCGCTAAGGTTTCTGCTGCAAGTCGGCGAATGCCTTCACGATCCATGGTTAGTTTTGTCGCATTGGCGGTTGGCACCACATGCAAACCTTGCTGTTCTAGTTCTACTAACGTTTGGGTGGCAATAGCTTCAATTTCTGGGATCACTAAATCTGGCTGCTCCAGCTCGATAACGTCTTTTAATGCTTTTGCATCCAGCATGTTAATGACATGGAAACGATGCGCAATTTGCATTGCTGGGGCATTAGGATAGCGATCAACTCCGATAACTTCAATACCGTAACGTTGTAGCTCAATGGCAACTTCTTTGCCAAGCTCTCCACAACCCAATAGCATCGCTTTAATCGTACCAGGAGTATTTGCTGTGCCAAATGTAGTAGGAATAGACATAGTAATTTACAGCCTCTGTGTAGGGATATTTTTATATGCCGAACAGTGTAACGAGGTGAGGTATTAAAAATCCAATATAAAAATCATTAAATGGATAAGACTATGGGTATTTTGTGTTTTTTTGTGATGAAAGATTGTATTTAATTACGATAAGTCTAGATGTATAGGTATGTAGATGTTGACAGTGCCGAGTTTGAGTGAGTAATAGTCACAACACTACGGCGTTGAATTCTAGGGTGCTGATACGATAAAAAAGCCAACATCATGGGGTTAATGTTGGCTAAATATTATTTGAATTTGGAGCTAACTAAGGTTTAACGAGTAACTCAGCAGCAGTTAAAATCAACTCTGGCGCAGGACGAACCTTGTAGTTCGGGTTCACATATTGAAAATGAATCAAACCGCTTTTATCTGCCACATAGACAGCAGGCACTGGCAATACTAAACGTTTATCACCTTGTGGCGTGGTAAATAAGGTGTTGTTGACGTGCAACTTAGCTTGGTAAGTTTTAGTGACTTTTTCACTGGTGTAATAAGCTAAACCAAACGCTTGTGCTGCTGCCATTGACGTGTCTGACAACAATAAATAATCGAGCTCTTGCTTATTCATCGACGCGCGCATTTTTTCAGGGGTGTCAGGTGAAATTCCCACTAACTGGAAACCCATCTCAAGCAGTTTAGGTTCAATTGCTTTTAGCTGACCCATTTGTGAATTACAAAATGGACACCAACCGCCACGGTAAAAGAAGAATATCGTCGGCTTTTGCGCCATAAGCTTACTGAGCTCAATCGCTTTACCATCCACATCTTGCAGGGTAATGGCTGGTATCTGGTGGCCATTGAGTAGCGGCATGACATTATTTTCGTCACTGGCAATAGGCTTAGCCACACTGGCTAAACTGGTTAACGTAAGTGCGGTGGCAACAAGCAGTGTTTTTAACATGATCATTCCTTATAGAGTAATGTCCCGACTAAAGTAGACCACATAATCACACAATTTATTTCATTCAAATACAAAAAAAGCGCCTAAGCGCTTTTTTCAATTACCGTTTATTGTTTCGAACGGGGGTTATTTAATTTTTTTGTATTTAACTGTGCTGCTAACTTTACCCACTTTAACACGACGTCCGTCCATGTTTTTCTCAGCAATCATCTGGTCACCAGCGTTATCGCCACGTTGTTGTTTTTTGGCAAAGCTACGACGCTTTTCAATTTGTTTCAACAACATCTCACGGCTACCTACTTCATAGCCCGGTACAGTAACACGACGAATTGGCTGACCGATTAGTTTTTCAATATCGGCTAAGGTGCGTTCTTCTTCACGGCTCACAAACGAAATGGCGACACCGGTTTTACCTGCACGACCTGTACGGCCAATACGGTGCACGTAATCTTCGGCTAAAAACGGTAAATCGTAGTTAACAACGTATTCAAGATTTTTAATATCAAGACCACGGGCTGCCACTTCGGTAGCCACTAACACGCGGATTTTTCCTTCAACAAATTCACGTAACGCACGACGACGGCTACCTTGCGCTTTCTCGCCATGAACCACGCCCGATGGAATACCATCTAAGTTTAATTCTTTAACTAATTTGTCTGCTGCGTCACGAGTGGCGGTGAACACCAATACTTGTTGCCAGTTTTTGGTGCCGATTAACTCAGATAATAATTCACGCTTACGACGTTGTTCAACAGGGTATACCACCTGACTAACGGTGTCTGCAGTGGTGTTTTGCTTATCAACCGTAATCACTTTAGGTTTATTAAGCATGTCATTCGCTAGTTTTTTTACCTCAGAAGAAAAGGTCGCAGAGAACAACATATTCTGGCGTTCTTTGTTTACTGCTTGAAGGATCTTTTTAATATCGGCACTAAAACCCATATCAAGCATACGGTCAGCTTCATCAAGTACTAAGAACTCAACATTAGACAAACTTAAGTTACACGCTACTATGTGTTCAAGTAAACGTCCTGGGGTGGCAACGATCACGTCAGCACCGCGTTTCAGTTTTTGTGATTGGGTATCTAATTTAACGCCACCATAAATGGTTAATACCGTTAAATTAAGATGCTTACTGTAAGCACTAATGTTGTCTGCAACCTGTGCAGCCAGCTCACGAGTTGGAGTAAGAATTAAGGTACGCGTGTTAGAGGGCATCGTCTCTTTTGGGTTATCACACATTCTTTGCAATATAGGCAGTGCAAATGCTGCGGTTTTACCGGTGCCTGTTTGAGCGCTTGCTAGGACATCTTCACCACGACGGATTGCCGGAATCGCTTGTTGTTGAATTGGAGTCATAGATTGATAACCGCACTCAGCGATCGCGCGTAATATTTCTGGGGCGAAGCTAAAAGATTCGAATTTCATGGTGCGGTTCCTGTATGTACATCAAAACAAAGCGATTAACTTGTAGCAAGCTAAGTTAGCTGCACAGCGTCAATCTAGAATATTTGGGCCGATAGCCATTATTAAATGGCTGAACTTATGCTTAACTGGGTTGATTAACGTCTTAGGATAGTTGAAAAACGTTAAGCTTGAATGATACACCCAATTGAGCGCCATCGATAAGCGGCCGCGGAGTATAACAAACTTTTGTTTAAATCCTGAACTTTATCTGTGTCTAACGATAAGATTTTTTAGCCGAGAATTGTTTAGTTGATATGGCTCGATAACAATGGCATTTAAAGCATCTTAATGGTGGGGTTGCTAACTCATCTATGGGCATTAACCGGTTACTGCTTGGATAAGTGAATTAATTTAAGGAGCCGGTACACCGTAAATACAATGGGACTATTATCTTTCTGTCGATGCGATAGCTTTTAATATTGAAACCAATTTATACATTATCACCAGTGTCATAACTAAGCCTAATACAAAAAATATATCTTTAACTGTAGCGCTTAATGTTGAGCCAAAAAATGAGAGTTGAACAAAATTGGTTACGATACAGAGTGCTATACCTATTTCTTTTACCTTTTTTCCAATATACGTTTTGCTGTTCCCTGCAAAAAAAATTATAAACAATGAAAATATTTGGAGCATAATCCAAGTTATTAAAAGTTTATCCATATTGTTATTATTTTCTCCCGTTGAGACAACGACTTGTGATGGTCAATAATTACTGGCCAAGGTTTAAAATCATTCTTATTCATTTGGCGATACCTCACTATTATATGAGTCTTAGCTAGATAAAACGTCATATTTAACTCTATTCTGGACAAAAACGAGCTAGAACTAACACTCTGAATCCTATCGTTTACATTACAATATGTATGGCGAAGCACAAACACTAGGGAGATATAATTGGTCAACCTCTAATCAAGTGACCAAATTCTGTGAGCTACTACATTATATAAGCAATATCGATTGGAGTCATTCTGATGGAATTCACCAGTGAAAAAGTTCCAAGTAATCTATAACGTCTATTTTCTCCTTCACAGACATTATAGAGTGCTACATTAACACCATATTGATCACTGTGATGTTACAGGTTTTCTGTAAACCATTTGGTAATCTCGTTGTGGACTTTTGCGGTGTTAGATGAAATAAAGTGGTTGTCATCATAAATTATTAATTTATGCTCAATCTCAGTTTCTTTTAGTGCTTTTGCAAATGCTTTAGAGTGAGAAGCAGATACTCTGACATCATTTTTGCCATGAATTAATAAAATTGGAACATCAGAAGGGAGTTTGTCTACCCAATTGATAACCGACCTTTCAGCGAGTTTTTTGTTTTCGTTTCCTTTGTAATCTGGAATTCGGTGTTCATACACTTTTTCCATTTCAGGTCTCATCGCTAGATCGGCATTTAGATCGGCATTTAGTGCAATCGTTGCAACTGCTTTTATATTATCAAGTTGTTTTAGTGCAAGAAATGATTGCATGCCACCTCTACTAGCTCCAAGCATACCTATTTTACTTGTATCAGCTCCGTCAAACTCTCCAATCAGATTCACTAGTTCAACAACATCTTGAACATCAGAACCACCAAATTGATCTTGTTCACCTTTGTCTGGTGAACCAAATGTGCCTCGATACTGGCTACCTACAATCACAAAACCTTTATTGGCTATAGGAAAAAGATTGTTCATCATTGCACCAAATACAACGCCACCGAAATTACCATTCCCGCCCCTATTGTAAACTATTACAGGTAGGTCGATAGTTGACTCTTTAGGTTTTATGACAAAACCAAGGACATCTGTCCCGTCGACATTGTATGTAAAATTAGTACATGAAAGATTGTTGCTGTAGGTATTAAATTCATCCTTATCAAATTGCTTCTTGAAGCCATCCATTTTATTTTTTAATAACTCGGGATTTTTAATCTCTCTAGAAAATTTTCTCTCCATGAAATTTATCCAATTATCATAACTGGTAAATGGTCCTGAGAAACAATCCCTCTCATTGTATATCTTGCCATTTTGCTCAACTTCGTTGGCGCTAAGAGTTGTGCTTATAATTGATAAAAATATCAATGCTAAATATTTCATAAATTTCCTTATATCATGATTATATTCTTAATTTTAAAATTATAGACTCTATCCAATCGCTGTATACCCAACTAATTCTAGTGTTAATTTTGTCCATGAAAATTAAACTTGGATTCCAGCTTTAAAACTTTACTGTTACTGCGTTTAAGGGGGGAGGGATTGTAGTGCTGTAGTTTTATCAATTAAATATTTTCCTGGGTAATCGTAATACCATTTAATTACGGCGCCTCTTCCTAAGACCTCGTCAACTAAATTATATTGCTCTCGCTTGTATTCTGTTACCTCTTTTTGTAGCTACCAATAAAATCTGGCCATTATATTAGTGCCTACCTAACTGTTTTGGACAGAAACAAGTTAGTAATGAGCACGGTAAAAGGCGGGAAATAGTTGGCTAAAACTTGCAAGGAACGAGCATAAGTTAACTACTTTGCTTAATAGCATTTATTAAATTTTCTGGATCGTTTGTACCCAGACAAACTGTTGTGCCATCTTTAAGTTTTAATTCAACAGCCATTAAACCAGAAACGTTATATAACCATCCAGTTGAGATTAACCGAATTCCAAGCCCATAGTACCATTTTGTTCTTATCTCTTGTGCCGACTCAATTTCAGATATCTTTATTGATTTATTCCAAAATTTTGGACCAAAAAACCATTTTACTTTTCCATCTTCAACTTTGATTGTTAATGCTGAAAAAAGAATTGAAACCACACCTACAATTAAATACGCAAATCCAATCGGTTCGGTAGGTTGAGTTACCGAAGCAAAGATAAGCACTAATGTTACAACTCCCATAACAGAAAGCATCGCGATTCCAAGCTGAGTGTTTTTATACTGCATGACAAGCTCCTTTCACAGTTAACGTTTTAGTATTTATGCGTTGCACTGTTTGCATGGCATAAACCACTTGTTGGACTTAGCCGATGCCGAGTCCAGATTAATTGGTACACTTTATGCTGTAATGATTTTCTTTTTTGATGCTGGGTATGGGCTGCAAGCAGTTTTGAACTGATTGCTTGACTTGAATTGTATATATTTCATTGAAATTGCCATATCGTTGTGGTGTTCCATCACATTTTTTAGTCTAGCTGATCCAATGAGAATACTATACTCGATTGAGTCCACATTTAGCTCTGCGCAGCGGCTTAGTTCAACAGCTTATTATCCAGCCTCTCGGGCAAATCTCTGCCTATAATTAATTTACACTCGAAATATCTGTCTAACCAACTGATTAAAAGACTAATATATTATTTTTAGTCGCTATAAATTTATATTACACCTCGAAATTGATCAATGAAATTTATCGAATCAATTGTTACTCCACATAAAAAACTAAGAGATTTAAATATATCAGTTATATTTTCACCCGTTAATCTATCGATAAAAATTAATTTAATTTTTACTTTGATAATAATTCTTTAAGAATTTTCATTATTATCAAAGTGGGGATATACAGCACTATTAAGGTTCGGGGGATACATCTCTGAAGCTGGATTTATTGAAGTGAATTAGTATGGTTACTAACTAGTGATAGGGCAGAAATGGGTTGTTTAACTAGTTTATAAATTGCCAGATAGCTCAGGATTTGAGGCTGTTGAAGAAAATAGTGTGAGTCCTGACAGGCCTTTCTCGCACATCTGACCTATATGGACATTGGAAATGTCATTATGATGTCGGGAACATCATTGACCATGTGCTACAAGGCATTCAGGCATCCTGCCTATCAGATGTGAGCTTAGCTTTTGCGGTACAGGTCGTTACTTGGCGTCCTGCCATCACGGCATTCGTGAATCCATTCACATCAGATGTACCATCGGAAGCGTTAGTATTTTCACTCTTTATTACAAAATGGGCCGAAGCAGCATACAAGTGAAGTTAAAAGCTGGATCAATCCCCATGGCGACTTTTCGTAACTGTTGTTTAAGTAAATAGGAAAAATATTGTAGGGATGGCTGGGCCAATTCTTTTTAAAAAGAGTTAAGAGGGAACAACCGTTGGTTTCTTCTTGGTCTGGCGTGAGCGAAGCGCCACGACGTTAGTAGCCGTAGGGCTGAAAATAGAGCTGTTCTCTCATTCATCCTATCTCTATTCCATTGCTCCAAATCCAGATATGACATCGAACAATTCCGCATCGATACCACTTTGACGTAAGCTGTGAAATTTTTGCTTAAGACTTGCATGCAGTTCATCGATATTTTTTTCTGCCCGCTGCATTGCAGACAAGCGACTGGCATTTTCACTGTTAAGTGATTCAGCACAAGCCCTAAACAGACTGACAAATAGATATTCACGCATCATAGCGCTTAGTGTTTCAGACCGCTCGGGCATAACTTCGGGTAAGTTATTAGTTGGCCATTGAATACTTGCAAAGTTTTGACTCCAGTGAGCATCTAGGGGTAAAAGTTGTTGGCTCACAGGAGTATAAATTGAATCGACATTTGGGCGATGATGAAAAATATACACCCGATCGATTGTCCCTTTCTCTCGTTGCGCTTCCATTTCAATCAAAATTGTACCGACTAGCGTTGAAATGACATCAACTGAATTTGGCAATATAAAACCTTGCTTTAGCACGAGTTTGGTTTCTAAAAGTCTTGACTGAAGACGATCTCCCACTGTCCAGACCAATTTATTCCCCGGCATTTTCTGCAATGACTCACAGACAAATTCGACCATTACTTCGTTAAATTGACCGACTAAACCCTGATCGGTTCCAAATACTATGACGCCAATGGCTGCTTTATTGGACGGTGGCCTTTTTGTTTTAATAGGGGATTGATATTGCTGAAAACAGGCGGCTAAGCCAAGTTGCACTGTACGATAATAATCATCTAATGAGTGAACTGCATTTTCGTATTGGCAGATATTAGATGACGCCATTGCCTTCATGCTGCGCACGACAGACTCAAGATCATCAGCACTATTAATCTGATGACGGAGACTTGCGAGGCCTTCACTCATACGATTTCCTCTGCTTTCTGGCTGGACATAAATTGTGCTAATGCATTATGGACAGACTGGATAATGGTGTCTCTATCTTCTGCTGTTAATTCTTCAGATGTCTCTAAACGAGTGATTATTTCAGCTGGAAAATCGGCAGCAGCATTGCGGACTGCCAACTCGGCTTCACTCATTAGTGTCAACGGTATGTCATCAAATAGATTGGCCGTTAATGCCAGCAAGACCGCAATTTGTTCAACCATAGATATTGGCGTGGATTCAGCTTGCTTTAGGCAAGCGCGAATACGTCGACCGTGGCCGATTGTTTTTAATGTGTTGTCATCTAATCGAGCGCCAAAACTCGAAAATGTTTCCAGCTCTTCAAACTGCGCATAAGCCAATTTTAGGTTTGATGCAACGGACCGATAAGCAGCTCGTTGTGCCTTACCGCCAACACGAGAAACAGATTTCCCTACGTTGATAGCAGGCAGCACGCCCAGTTCAAATAACGAGGGTGAAAGGTAGATCTGCCCATCGGTGATAGAAATGAGATTAGTAGGAATATAGGCCGAGATATCCTGCGCTTCAGTTTCAATAATGGGCAGCGCCGTTAATGAACCACCACCTTGTTCTTGACTTAAGTGAGTAGCCCGCTCCAATAAACGCGAGTGAATATAAAATATATCGCCGGGAAAAGCTTCACGTCCTGGAGGGCGACGCAACAGCAGTGACAGCTCGCGGTAAGTGCGTGCGTGGTGTGTTAAGTCATCATAAACAATTAATACGTCGCGTCCTTGCTGCATAAAATATTCGGCAATACTGGTTGCTGCATAAGGGGCAATATAGGCAAGGCCTGGAGGATCATTACCTTCGGTAACCACTACAACGGTATATTCCATAGCGCCTTGTTTTTCTAATGTGGCAATGACTTTGGCAACACCAGATGTACGTTGGCCAATAGCACAATATACGCAAAGTACATTTTTGCCGCGTTGATTAAGTATGGTATCAAGGGCAATAGCCGTTTTACCAGTTTGTCTATCGCCGAGAATCAACTCTCGTTGGCCACGACCCACCGGAATCAGGGCGTCAATTACTTTGATACCTGTTTGCAAAGGAACACTCACCGCCGCACGATTCATAATTGCAGGCGATGGACGTTCAACGGGGAAGCGGGTGCTTGATAGCAATCGGCCTTTGCCATCTAAGGGTTCTCCGATAGGATTGATAATACGGCCTATTAGGCCGTCTCCTACGGGAACATCCACTATATGCCCACAACGTTCTACTTCATCACCGGCTTGTAAATGCCAATACTCTCCCAATAGTACAACCCCAATTTCATTTTCATTCACATTGAATGCAATGCCAAAAATATCACCAGGGAACTTAAGCACTTCTTCAAAACCGACTTTTGGCAAGCCAGACACTATTGCAATACCAGTGGCTATACTGGTGATTATGCCGACTTCTCGCGGTTGCAATAGGGGTGAAAAAGATTGCCGCGCTTGTTGCAGAGTGGAAAATGTTTGCTCAAATATTGCTTGTAAGAAATCAGGCGCTGGTTTCATGATTATTATCCTGTGCGCTTGAGGGACTTAAGTCTGAATTCTCGATACTGCTGGTGGTTAATAGTAATTCATCAACACGTTTTGCCAGTGTTCTGAGATATTCGTTAATGCTCCAAGATATTTTTTGACCATTGATACTGATCTCTATCCCGCTGATGACCTTGGGCTCAATGGCGAATTGAAGTGTTATCTCGTGGCCCAATATTTTTTCTATTTCTGTTTTAATAACAGAGCATTGCGGCTTTGGAAGTGTAAAGGCTGTTTGAACAAGAATAGGTTTAGCTGATAAGTTAAATGCTGCGGTAAAATCAGTCGTCTCTTTATCCGTTAATTCATGTAAACGGCGAATAAAAATCTCTGTCATGGACGCTTCCAAAGAGGTTTCAGCAAGATCGTCGAGAACCTTACGTGTGATGGAAAATATTTCTTCGCGCGCACTTTGGCTAAGCGCCACTTGTAAATTGAGTTGCTCATTTTTAAGGGCTAATTGTAATTTTTTACGGAGATCTTCAGCTTCTTGTCTAACCGTTTCGAGTAACTGAGCCCGATCGGCTTTTGTATCTTCTATTAATTTATTCATGCGGGTTGTTTTTTGCTGTTCAAACTCAGCATTTTTCTGCTCAAATTCATTGCGCTGCTGCTCTGCTTTGGCACTTTTGGCATCCGCGTCGGCAATTTCTGTGGCGATCCTTTTCTCTCGGGCATCGATATTATTAATAATAGGTCGGTATAAAAATCGTTTCAGTAACCATATGAGTACCAAAAAGTTAACCACTTGAGCAAATACGGTAAACCAGTCAATTAGCATAACTTATATACCTGCAGCTAGGTCGATAAAGTAATTCCAAAATGGATTGGCAAACAACAAAATCATCGATACAACAAAGCAATAAATTGCAGTGGATTCTATCATCGCCAAGCCGACAAGCAGGGTACGAGTGATAGTGGCAGATGCATCAGGTTGTTGGGCTAATGCAGATAATGCCGTTGCAACTGCCTTGCCTTCGGCTAATGACGGTCCAATAACGCCGATAGTGATGGTTAATCCCGCGGTGATAATCGATACCATTGCAATAATTGTTATGCTGTCCATACTTGCTCCTAAATCAATTTAAGGTGTTGGATCATTGCTGAGAGCCTGGTTTAGTGTCTTGATCTTCAATGGTGTCAGAGCTGTCTTGTGCAAGCTCATCCTCCGTTTTTTGAATGCGTGTTGCTGCAGTGATGTATACGGTTGCCAAAATAAAAAAAATATAGGCTTGTATAATGCCCGTGAGTAAACCGAGTAGTGTCATTACTATCGGAAATATAAATGGGGTAATACTCAGTAAAATACCGATGATCATTGCACCACTCATCATATTGCCAAACAATCGCACCGCTAAGGCCAGCGTACGCGACAGTTCACTAATAATGTTAAATGGCAACATAATAACGGTTGGCTTGGTATAGGAGACTAGGTAGCCGCGCAAGCCTTGCTCCTCAATGCCAAATAATGGCACTGCTACAAATACAGATAATGCCAAAGCGACGGTACAGGAAAGTGAGCCTGTCGGCGGTTCGAAGCCGGGAAAGACCGTACAAATGGCGGAGGCGGCGATAAATAAAAATAACGAGCCAAGAAAGCCTAGATACTTATGGGGATTACTCAGACCAACTTCTTCAATTTGTCTGCTAATCATGATGACAAGCATTTCTAGCAAGTTTTGCCAGCGGGTGCGGCGCATATTTTTGGATAATTTTCTGGTAATAACAATGGAACTTATCACCAATAACAGCATGACTAACCAAGTAAATACTATCGTCGCGTTGAGCTTAACAAAGCCCATTTGCCAGAAAATAATTTGGTCAGGACTAAGGTTCATAAAACGTCTTCCTCAGTATCGAGTATGAGATCGTTGTTTAACGAGTGTGTATGTTGTTTGAGTTGAATGTATCTCGTTGTAATTAAACGTACTAACATAAACCCAAATAAACCCGCCAGTAAATTATGCCAATCTTTGCCGATAATAAAATAGAATCCAGCAATTACTATAGTTGAGCGTACTAACAAACTGATGATAAATAGCAGTGCAACATGTTGGCTTGATTGCAGCTGATTAACCGTCCACCAAAGCCCTGCGAAAAAAAGTATTCCCAGCAATGCGCCTGCTAGCAAAACCAATGCTAGCTCTACAAATATGTTGCCTACCAATAAGTTTTCCATAAGTCGGTTTCCATCAAATAAGTTGCCTACAGGGTTTATTAAGTTAATCGCCTCGGTGGATTTCTTTATCTTCTTTGTCAATCCAATACCAGGCATTGGCACAACCTAGGCATAAACCGAGAACCAATAACATCAAGGTTCTTGAATGTTCACCGGGATAGTGTTTATCAAGCCAAATACCCAATACTGTACCGAGTATGGTCGGTACCACCACTGACCAACCAATGAGTCCCATCATGCCAAACCCCATCCAAACTATTTTGTTTACATGGCGTTGAGCCTTTAATTTTCGCGTTGCCATATTGTCAACTTGTCGGCTAAACTTTTCGTTGTTGGACTTATATTTTTCGGGCTTTGTTGTGTCGGCATTTGGTTTTAGCGACGTTTTTTTTTGCGATTTATTATTCATAATTACACTCGCTCATGATGAAAATCAGTCAAGCGGTGGATAAAATCACTTTCCATTTTTATCAGTACTGAACGCAATTGTTGTTCCTGCTCATCTAGGTGCATAAACTCTTGCTCAACGGCTTGATGTAATTCACCTAGCCCCAAACCGCCTATGGCGTTACGCACTGATATCAATACATCAAAGCCCGTTTTAACCAATACACCTTCATCAATGGCAACGTAGACTTCATCAGCCCCCTCGCATTCATAAACCAGTAACCCTGCGGTTAATGACGCTACACAGTCTAGTCTATGGGGCAAAATACCAAACGAACCTTGATGGGTTACTGCGACAATACGTACAATATTTTGCTGCTCGGTAAACACTTTATATGGCAATAGAATTTTAAGGTTCATGTGTGCTGATAACATGTTACGTACCTTGTTTGTCCGTTTGCTTATCTACAGTTGGCTGTGCGATTATTTTCTCAATCTTAGGGTTTATGGCTTCATCAATTGAGCCAATCATATACAGAGCACTTTCTGGATAGTCTTTAAATTCATCGAGTAGAATTCGTTCGCAGCCATCTAATGCTTCACTAAGACTTACCAATTTCCCTGGCATACTGGTGAACTGTTCTGTGGTAAAAAAAGGTTGAGTAAAAAAACGTTCAAGGCGACGAGCACGTGCCACAATTTTATGATCTGCTGCCGATAGCTGTTCCATACCTAACATGGCGATAATGTCTTTAAGTTCTTCATATTGTGCCAACGTGCTGCGTATTTTCTGCGCCAAGTCGTAGTGGCGTTGACCGATAATACTCGGAGTGGCCATTTTAGAATTAGATTGCAACGGATCAATGGCTGGGTAAAGTCCTTCACTGGCCCGTTTCCGCGATAGCACAATTGATGCCGATAGATGTGAAAAAGTATGCACCGCAGCGGGATCGGTAAAGTCGTCTGCCGGCACGTATACCGCTTGAATGGAAGTAATCGCACCCGTATCAGTATTGGCAATACGATCTTCGAGTTGTGACAATTCAGTACCTAAGGTTGGCTGGTACCCCAAGCGTGCTGGCATTTGGCCCATTAAACCAGACACTTCCATACCCGCCTGAATAAAACGAAAAATATTATCAATCAGTAACAACACATCACGATGTTCATCGTCACGAAAATATTCGGCCATGGTTAATGCGGCATGACCCACACGAAAGCGTGCTCCAGGTGGCTCATTCATTTGTCCGAATACCATTACCATATTATCCAATACGCCTGCTGCTTTCATCTCTCGGTAGAGTTCTTCACCTTCTCGACAACGCTCACCAATACCGCAAAAAATACTCACCCCAGCATGCTGGCCTACCATATTGTGGATCATTTCGGTCAGTAACACCGTTTTGCCCACTCCGGCACCGCCAAAAAGTCCAGCCTTACCACCACGTTCAAGAGGCATTAATACATCAATTACTTTGATACCGGATTCGAATACTTCGGATTTAGTTGCAAGCTGGTCGATTGCTGGCGGTTCGTTATGTACAGAACGCCACTGGGTATCTATTGGTGGTGGTTTATGATCAATGGCGTTGCCAAAAACATCAAACATCCGCGATATAATTGTCTTACCCACAGGTGCCAATAGTGGTCCGCCGCTGTCATCTACCACCATGCCTCTAGCCAGCCCTTGGGTTGGTGTCAGCGCAATGCAGCGCACTCGATGTTCATCTAGTTGCGAAAAAACTTCGAGAAAAACTTGTCCCTTTTCTCCGGTAGTTAATAAAGTTCGAATAGGCGGGAGTTGCTGAGCAAATAGAATATCGACAACACTACCGCGTATCGCTATAACTGTACCTGAATTGGGTGAGGCATTTTTTCTATCCATCATATTCTGTCGATTATCTCCGATAACCAGATTGAAGTGCATAGAGGTTAATAACGAGTAAGAGGCTTACTAACTTACTATTATCGCAAGGCTTTGATTAAGTTGAAGTCTCCATTTGTTACCGCTAGTCAATGACTTGTTCTATTCGAACGTTATAGGTTTATTTAGTTATAGTACTCGCTGCGTCGTTTTACCATTTGTTTGCTTTGTTCTATAGCAATAAGTCATCACATTAGACATTATTTTAAAGGAATAAAAAAACCGTAATAGGTCCGTGCATTAACCTCAAACATATATTTATCCAACTTAACGCCTAGCAATTAATGCTTCCAAACACTTACCAATATTTAGCTCATTACCTCATTAAAAACCTTTTGGCGTGCTTTGCGTTGACGCAGATCAATTCAGAGTAATAGAGCTGCAGCAACCTCTGTTTTACCCTTGTCTAATGCAAGATTAATCAATTCGAATGCTGGTGGTTATTGGCGAGATGGCATTGGTTTATTGAATATTCGGCAAGTTCGCGATGTTGGCAGTCGCGATCTTGATTGTCATCGTCAAGCAGTGGGTCTGCTAAACTAGCGTTCTGTCGTTAACCGATATTTATGTCGAAAACAAAAAAGGCCAGCCTCGATGGCTGGCCTTAATATTGAGTCTATAATCGGGTTAAATCGCCCAACCACCCATATAGAAAGCGACTAAACCGAGTGTAATTAACATAACCCCAAGTCGCAGTTTACGCCACTCGCCGCTGCATATGCGGCCAATAACCAAGGTAACAAAACCAAGCATAATCCCGGTAACGATATTACAGCTTAAAATGATAAATACTGCGCAGGTTAGGCCTGCCATTGCATCTACTTTATCGTCAAAATCAAGCTTGGTGACATTGCTTAGCATTAGTAAACCAACATACATCAGCGCTGGAGCAGTAGCATAAGCAGGTACTAAAAAGCTTAGCGGCGCTAAGAACATCATCATCAAAAATAGCACGCCAACGATGGTCGCGGTCAGACCCGTTTTACCACCTGCAGCGGTGCCTGCTGCGGATTCAATATAAACCGCTGCTGGAGCCCCCCCGACCACGCCTGCAAAAATACTGCTAACAGAATCTGATGTCAGTGCCTTACCACCACCAACAATATTGTCTTTATCATCGAGAAGTTCCGCTTGCCCTGCAACCGCTCTAATTGTGCCAGTTGCATCGAAGATAGCGGTCATCACTAATGCCAACACAATAGGCAGCACCACTGGATTCAATGCACCCATAATATCGAGCTGACCAATTAGCGATGTTTCAGACATTAAGTCCGGCAAAGCAAATAAACCTTGATATGTCACGCTAGGATCAAATATTAACCCAAAGATTGATAACCCGACGATGACCAGCAATATGCCACCAGGCATACCTCGGCGCTCAAGCCCTATCGTCATAGCAAGACCAACAATGGTAGCGATAACCGGTAAGCTATTAATATCACCAAGCTTTACAGGTAAACCCGCATCATTTGATACAATCAATTTCACGCTATTGGTTGCAATAAGGAGTAAAAACAAACCAATACCAATCCCCGTACCGTGAGCAATACCGGTTGGCAGGTTAGTGAGTACCCATTGACGAATACCGGTGACACTCACAAGTGTAAATACGATACCCATAAGGAAAATAGCGCCAAGGGTGACAGGAATCGATATTCCCTGGCCTAGCACCATACTAAATGCAGTAAACGCGGTGAGTGAAATTGCACAACCAATGGCCATTGGCAAATTAGCCCATAGTCCCATTAGCAGCGAACCAAACGCGGCAATTAAACAGGTAGCGATAAACACCGCAGCAGGGTCAAACCCTGCAGTGCCCAGCATATTTGGCACTACAATTACCGAATAAACCATGGCCAAAAACGTCGTTAAGCCAGCAATGACTTCACGTTTTAAGGTGCTTCCCCGGGCAGAAATATTGAAATAGCGATCCAAAAATGAATCAGAAACAGCAGTGTCAGAGAGAGTCTGTTCAGACTTCATAGTGATGATACCTTATGATCTCTTAAATTATGAGTTAACCAATGGTTATTCATTGGCGACACGGCTATGGCAGGTAAAGCCCTAAACGAGAAATACTTAGGTGAGAGATCCACTTGGCGCATATAGCGTTAGTGACCTGCGAATATTGTGGTAAACAAATTTGTTATACACATGTCTGGTAAAATTTACGCTTACCAACATAGCCTTTGTTGGCGCGGAGTTTACAGTAATCGACAATGAGGAAATAGGAAGCAGTTAACAATTTTTTGCTATATCAATAAAAAACACACCCGAAATAAATATATTGTTCTTTAAACCGCACAATGAAAGTGGTTCACTGTAGTGACAATACCCCTTGAACAATTATCCTCATAAAAACAGCAGACCAATTAGTGGCACATCATTCGCTGAAGTGCCACTTTATACTGACCATTATTGCTATTGGATCAATGGCTTAAATAGAACAAAAAAACCTGATTAGCAAAAATATTATTTTTGTTAATCTTTAGGCTTTAGCATTGCTTCAATCATGTGAATATCTAGGGTTTCTTTGTTGAGTAGTTCTTCAACTAGTCGATTTAGATCGTCACGGTGTTGTAATAAAATGGCAAAGGTTGTTTGTTCTGCTTCTTTTATTATTCGGTAAATCTCTTGGTCAATTGTTGTCGCTGTTTTTTCACTAAAATCTTTTTCTTGTTGTATTTCATAGCCAAGAAAAGGATGTTCGGAGCCGACTTTAAAATGAATGGGGCCAATGGCGTCGCTCATCCCCCATTGGGTGACCATCATTTTTGCAAGGTGGGTTGCTTGTTCTAAATCATTAGATGCACCTGAACTGGTATCATCCAAGACAATTTTTTCGGCTACGCGTCCGCCGAGCATAACGGATAACCGTGTTTCTAAATAAGATTGAGTGTAATTGTGTCGGTCTTCAACGGGGAGCTGTTCTGTTGCACCTAACGCTCGGCCGCGTGGAATGATCGATACTTGGCGAAGCGGATCGCTATTGGGTAAGAATAATGCTGCGATGGCGTGGCCGCTTTCGTGAACAGCCGTTCTTTTTCTTTCCGATGGATTTAATAAATCTTTTCGCTCGCTTCCCATAATTATTTTGTCATGGGCCTGATTAAAGTCATCTCTTGTTACTGTGTCGGCTTTTTTTCTTGCTGCGGATAATGCAGCTTCATTGACTAAATTGGCAAGATCAGCGCCTGAAAACCCAACGGTCATGCTGGCTAATTCTTTGTAATCAAAATTTAACTCAATCGGCACTTTACGAGTATGTACTTTTAATATTTTTATTCTCGCTTCTTGTTGAGGTAATTCAAACGTTACTTTTCTATCAAATCTCCCCGGTCTTAATAGCGCTGGGTCTAGCACATCGGGGCGATTTGTTGCAGCTAATACCACAACCGCTTCACCTACTGAGAATCCGTCCATCTCGGCGAGAATTTGATTAAGTGTTTGCTCTCTTTCGTCATTACCACCACCGAGACCTGTGCCTCGAACGCGGCCAACGGAGTCAATTTCGTCGATAAAAATCAGGGCCGGAGCTTTATCTCTTGCTTCTTTAAACAGGTCGCGAACACGAGAAGCACCAACACCAATAAACATCTCGATAAATTCTGATCCACTTATACTAAAAAAAGGCACTCCAGCTTCATGAGCTGTGGCTTTTGCTAGCATGGTTTTACCGGTTCCTGGTGGCCCCATTAATAAAATACCCCGAGGCATTTTTGCGCCAAGCTTATTAAATTCTTCAGGTTTTTTTAAGTAATCGATGATTTCTTGAAGGTCTTGTTTGGCGCCTTCTACGCCGGCGACATCGTCGTAATTAATTTCATTGTCTTTGGTTTCAAACAATCTCGCCTTAGACTTTGAAAAGCCCATAAAACCATCTTTCCCGCCCATTTTTTGTTGCAGCATTCGGCTTGAGTAGATGAAAAAAGCAATAATTAACAACCAGGGAACAATGCCAATCAAAATGGAAAGCCATTGGGGATCAGCAGAAGACTTAGCTGAAATATTGACTTTATTTGTTTCGAGAACAGGCATTAAATTGGTGTCTGTAGTGGGGGGGATAACGGTATGGAAGGTTTTGGTTTTGTCTGCATCTTTTTCGATATAGATACCGTAAATTTGGTCGCCTTTGAAAGAGATGGATGATACCTGATTAGAAATGACTGCCTTTTTAAAATCCGAATATGAAATCTCTGGGGTTTTTTGGGCAAATAAACCTGAAAAAATGGTATAAGCGGCAAAGAACATCAATATCCACATTAACGTGTGAGCATCAAAAGGATGCGGCGTTTGCTGCGGCGTTGATTCCGATTTTTTAGTCGTGTCGTTATTGTTAGTTGGGATTTTGTTGTCTGTCATATCGCCTCTGTTTTGAGTTGATTAGATCACGGTAGTCAAAATTAAAATACTAATTATGCGGCTTCTTAATACTGCTATTTAATTTAAATCCTTCCTACTTAAATGACTATAGTCTTTTATAACTATTCTTACGGGAAAAGGGATAGGACTTATTAGTCAATTGCTTTCAAGAAGCTTTGGTATTGCTAATATCATAAACCCAACACAGCAGAAAAACTTGATATCAATCATGTCGAAATGAAGTAGCCGGGTTTATACATTAACGTTTATTTATAGATCCGCAGTTGGCAGTTCGATACACCTTGTCGCTAATTTGCTCTAAATATGGAGGTTAAGCACCTCCCTACACCGTACGGCCTACAACAGTCATCATTGTTTAATGCATTGTTATTAAGCGATATTTTTAGCGTTTAACTAAAAAGGCTTAGGATGATTCAATCACCCTAAGCCTTTCATATTAACAATTACTTGAAGCGTTAATGCTTAAATCGCAACAGTTACTTTGTTTAACCAGGCTAACTCGTCACCTTGCATTAATGGTGCTAAGGTTTGACGTACTTTTTGCTGATATTGATTAAACCAATTCACTTCAAAATCAGTTAACAATGAGGTATCGATTAAGCGTGCATCCATTGGTATATGGGTTAATACATCAAACTCGTACATTTCACGCTCTGCACCTTGTAGCGCTTGGCAAGGTTGAACGGTTACTAGGTTTTCGATGCGAATTCCAAAGGCATCGGCACGGTAGTAGCCAGGTTCATTCGATAAAACCATGCCTGACAGCAGTGCCACGCCATTAAGGTTTTTACCTATGCGTTGTGGGCCTTCATGAACACTTAAAAAGTGACCGACACCGTGACCTGTTCCGTGATCGTAATCAAAACCGTGTTGCCATAAATACTGACGGGCAAAGCCATCAAGTTGTTGGCCCGTAGTCCCTTTGGGAAAGCGTGCGGTATCTAACGCGATATGGCCTTTTAACACCAAGGTAACCATTTTCTTCTGCTCGTCGGTTACCTTACCAATGGCGACGGTGCGGGTGACATCTGTTGTGCCGTCTAGGTATTGGGCGCCTGAATCGACCAAGTAAATGCTGTCCATGGTCATGGTGCTTGGAGTGCCATTATTGTGGTTGTAATGGCACATGGCAGCATTGGCACCAGTGGCTGAAATAGTGTCAAAGCTTGGTTCGCGATACAGGGGGTCTTGTAATCTAAAGCTTTCTAATTTGTCAGCCAGTTGCGCTTCATCGTGCATAATGTTCTGTTCGACTTGGCTGTCTAACCAGGCTAAAAAACGGCTAACGGCAGCGCCATCACGAATATGACACGCTCGCATACCAGCTAATTCGGCATCATTCTTTTGTGCTTTAGGTAATGCAACAGGGTCAGTGCCAACAATCAGTTTAGCGCCGCCTTTTTGTGCCAGTAATTGCGAATAGGCGTTGGCAGAATGAGGGTCGGCTAATAACTTCACACCATCCATTTGTGCAAGTACGGTAGCCAGTTCAGCTTCATCTTTAAAACTTACCCCTGCACCTACGTGTTGTTCAATATTTTGCGGCACTTTAGCTAAATCTGTAAAAAAGGTCATGTCGCCATTGGTAGATAATAATCCGCAGCCAAGTATGACGGGGAAGCGTGGAACGTCGTTACCACGGATATTCAGTAACCAACAACATGAATCTAATGCGGCAATAAGGGCAACATCGGCACCTTGCTTATTAATCAATTGACCAATTTGTTGACGTTTCTCGACACTATTACGTCCAGCGCCTTGGTGGCTAAATAAAGTCATGGTGGATGCTGACGGTGCAGGGCGGTCTAACCAACTGACATCAATCGGGTTGTTATCCACTTCAACTAAATTGATTTGGGCTTTATCAAATTGCGCTTTAGTTTGTTGATACCAAGCTAGGGTATGTAGGCGACTGTCTATGCCGACGCTCGATCCTGCAGGTAATGTATCGATTAACCAGTCAATTTGTGGGTCGTCATGCAAGCTTAAATACTCAAATAAGTTACCGTCTACTTGTTGGCGCACTTGCACCGTGTAACGGCCGTCGGTAAATATTGCCGCGCGGTCTTTTAGCACGATTGCCATGCCTGCAGAACCCGTAAAGCCAGTAGCCCAATGTAAACGCTCATTACGAGCAGGCACATATTCACCTAAATATTCGTCAGCGCGGGGAATAATGAATGCATCTATTTGGTTGACTTCAAGCTGCTGGCGAATGGCGTTAAGGCGGGTAGCAATAATATTGGACATGGTTTCTCCGTTGGAGGCGACTGATGAACTCAGCTCTGTAGAATGAGCCTCGATTATCGCAAGTGTGACGGTAAACTGGCAAGCGAAGTCGCTTAGATAATGTTTATCAGGCAGATAAAAATTGTAAACTTATATTGTATACAATGGTAACAAAGCGATGTAGACGGTATCCTTGTCGGCATTGATTATCTTGTGTATTTGAACAAGGTAAAACGATTTGATTTAATCAATCCGTTGCTAGATTAATAACAATAAAAATAACTAAAGGAAAACCTATGACAATCGGTGTCGGCGGCGTTAGTCCGCAACAAGCATTAGCCACACTTATTAATATGACTCACGGCGTAGCTGCGATAAGTGATGATGAATTTAATCAGCGAATTCAACATGCACAACGATTGATGGCGCAACACGGTTTAGAAGCAATCTATGTTAATGCCGGTACTAATTTGTACTATTTTACGGGTACCCGTTGGTTTGCCAGCGAACGTATGGTGGGTGCGATCATTCCTGCTGTAGGTGAGGTTCAGTATATTGCTCCTGCATTTGAACTCGATACATTACAGGGTTATATGACCATTAAAGGTCAAGTGAATACATGGCATGAGGATGAAAGCCCGTACCAGATTTTTGCCAATGTGCTAGATAACATTGGCTTGAGCCAAGCAAAAATCGGTATTGATGAGTCAACTGCCTTTTTCATTAGCGATGGCATTGCTCAAGCGGCTCCACAACATCGATTTGTAAGTGCGACTACAGTAACTGCTGGATGTCGGATGATTAAGTCGGTTACCGAAATTGCCTTAATGCAACGCGCTAAAGACATGACACTTGAAGTGCATAAAGCAACCGCCAGTATCTTACGTGAAGGCATTACCACTGCAGAAGTCGAAGACTTTATTAACCAAGCTCACTATGCCGTGGGTGCAGCCAAAGGTTCGTATTTTTGCATCGTTCTATTTGGTGAAGATACCGCTTATCCGCATGGGGTTAAATCACCTAAAGTCCTTGAAAAAAATGACACCGTATTGATTGATACTGGTTGCCAGTTACAAGGCTATAACTCTGATATTACTCGTACTTACGTATTTGGTGAGCCAAATGCTCGTCAGCGTCAATTATGGCAACTTGAACAGGATGCACAAATTGCTGCTTTTGATGCTGCTACGTTAGGGACTCTGTGTAGTGACGTGGATGCGGCTGCTCGAACAGTATTAGAAGCCGCAGGGTTTGGACCAGATTATAAGGTGCCAGGTTTACCTCATCGAACGGGTCATGGCATTGGCTTAGATATTCATGAATGGCCATATTTAGTGCGAAATGATATGACGCCACTGGAAGTGGGTATGTGTTTTAGTAATGAGCCAATGTTATGTGTGCCAGGTGAGTTTGGCATACGCCATGAAGATCATTTTTACATGACTGACCAAGGGCCAAAATGGTTTACCGCGCCAGCTAAATCGATTGATGATCCATTTTATTTGGCTTAACAAATTGAGAATAACAGCATGGGTTAGCAGATTTATCGCTAACCCATGCTGTTAAATTGTATTTCATCTTTACTCTTTCAGCTATAACCGCTAATCCAACCACAATTTATTTTATGTTGAATGACGACTTATCGTTTAGCGGTTAAGGTCCCATCGATAGCAGTTATCTGTGCTGATATGTTAGTGTTAATTGCTGACATCAGGCTATCTCTGTTATCATTGACGATCAATTATTCATATTTTTATGAATGACAATATTTGTCTACCTTTTGATAGCATCATCGCCTACAGGTAACCTTTATGATTAACCACTTCACCGTGCTTGGCGTCAAAGCTAGTGCAAAAGAAGATGAAATAAAAAAAGCCTATAAACGCTTATCCAATAAGTATCACCCAGATAAATTACTCTCAGCTTCTGATGAAGAAAGACAGCAGGCCGCAGTTCAGCTTCAACGAGTGAAACAAGCCTATGACGTGTTGAGTGATAAAAAGCTAAGAAACGCGTTTATTAAAGATTTTAACAATGTAATAGTGACCGATCCTAACGCCGCAATGTGCGAGTTGTGGGACCAATTTTACCCTTGAGCACCCAATGCCTAAATCATTAAATCTTACTCGTATTCAAGAGCTTAAAAGTAACGCCTACGATACTATTGAATCATACAATGATTCTGATAGTCCCAATGCTTTGGATAATTTCACCCGCCAGATAAAGCAGGTGTTACTGGCCGATATCAGCATTCTTTCCTCTGTTCCAGAGTATTTACCAATCGCTTTATTTGGTCATGTGAAGTTTTCACCTGAATCTATGATTAAGTGGTCTTACTGGATTGATCATGCCATTCAACCCGAGTGGGATGATTTTAAGGTGAGCATTGCTTTCAATAATGACGACATTCCGTTAGTACAAGCTATTCGCGGTAAAAGTGAGTCTTTGTTGATCGAAAGCTGCGCAGTGCTATATCTATTGAATCAAGACATCAATGGCAGTGGCAAAAAAGCTAAACCGCCTCACAGTGAAGACGATGAATACGGCCAGTCAAACGATGACTATGATCAAGACGATGAAGATAGTGAGGAAGAAGGCTATTACGATCAATATGATGACGAGGACAGATAATGACAACTAATCTGATTGCGATTGCCGCAGCGGAAATCAAGCAGCTTGCTGATGTAGAGCCAAAACAGGCCAGCAAGCGTTTTGAGATCATTGCCAACACCATGAGTGACGCTCAGCTAGTTGACGTGATAGAGCAAATGGATATCGTTACTCTGACTCAAATTAACAGTCATCATGACATTTCTTGCCCATCAATTATGTCAGAGCTCATGAGCCCAGAGCAAATTCGCGACATCGTCTGCCAGCAGCCGCTGTATTGGGAAGAGCAAGTTAAAACCAACGTTGATGAGCTTATTAACCACACGTTTGAGTTTCTGACATATCTTATTCGTATTCAAGACAGCGAAGCCAAGCAAGCTGCTATTTTAGAATGTATTGCAGAAGATCCTGCCGGTTTGTTCTATTTATCCATTCCATTTATTGAGCTCATGTTAGCGCCAAGTGAGTTTGATGAAGCGGACGAGCAGGATATATTTGACGATGAAGATGATGGTACTACAGTGGGTTACGACAACTGGAATACTAGCGAAGAATCTCACAGTCTAAGCCTTGATGATCCTCGCAGTTTGATGGCACTGATCCAAGATTTAGCGCCAGATGTTGCTCAGTCGATTAAAAACTTACTCCGCAATGAGAGTTCAGGTTGGGAACAGATTATTGCTAAGTTTGTTAACGAGCTGGTACTGCAAGCGAAAGAGAAAAATCAAGTAGCGGATGAATACGCTGAAGTTGATGATATGTTTAGCTTTTTAGATTAAGGATCCTGATATGCAACTGGCATTACGGGACTCAAACCAAGGCCCCTATTTAACCAAAGTACTGGCTTATGGTCAGCTTGAAGACAAGTTAAGCCAGCAAGAGCTGGCTCAAATTAAGGCTAAAGCTATTTTGATGAGCCTTAAACTTGCTGATAAGTTCTATAACAAGCATAAGATGCATTTGCTTGAACAAGCGGCTCACGATGTAATTGGTGTGGTGAGTATTGGGCTTATTTCCCTTACTGGCAACGAACCCGCCACTTCTTTACCTCTGTTGCAAACAAGTGATGGCATACTTAAATGTTTTCAAAAAGGCTGGAGCTTATTAACCCAAGCAAGCAGCCTTAACACCGCAAAATCACTTTATGGTGATGTAAGCCAAAGCTTGCTTGAGAAAGTGTCTAGTCCGCCTGATATGGATGAATGGCAAGGCTGGCAGAGTTATCAAGAAGCTTTAGCCGAGCATGATCGTTTGCAGGCTATTAGTGTTTTATTGAAAACGTTTTATCAACATTCAAATCTCGATCTCGTAGATTGCTTAAACATTGAAGCGGTATTAGCCGAAGCTGTGCTGTACCGTACTTTGTTTGCCGACAGTAAAGTAAGAGAAGATCTTAAAAAGCGTTTAGGCAAAATTGAGTTAGATGATGCGTGGTTTGACAGTGATTATTTAATGGCGCAAACCGACAAAACACTAACACTATTACCAGCTGATCTCGTCGCCACCATACGCTCTGATTTAAGTAAGCATTATAACCAAGGCCTGCTGCGCACAATGTATTTTGCCAAAGGTTACCGTGAGTTACTTATGCAAGGTGCAAGCCCTGAAAAGCTTGAACGTTTTGAGCACAAAGAAGGCCTTAACGGATTACTTGGCTGGCCTCACTACATCGATTTATAACTAGGGCCTGTTGATCTTTTCTGGTTGAATTTTGTTCGAGTTAAAAACGTTTTAATCGAGGCGAATGGATTGATGCCTAGTCATCTAAGCAAAATCCATTCAACAAAGAGTAAAACGTTTTTAGCAGAACCCTTCGGGCAGCGTTTGTTGGCCATTTTTACGGCGTTATCGACTTTTTATGTAGAATAACTACACCTCAAAGTCTCTGCCTTGTACAAATGGCCAGCAATTCGCTGCCAAAACAACCTTGAAAGATCAACAGGCCCTAGGGATTGCACCAAGGCTGATGACTGTATGGCTAACATTTCACATAGTGATGATGAAGTCATAAGCTGATATTGCAGTAATAGTATTAACCATTAAATAGCGACTTAACTGTCGCTATTTTTTATCTGAAATGGTTTGCTGGTGGGTGGTATTAGGCACAAGATATATCAATTCATTAAATCAATTCATTAAATCAATTCATTAAATCCACCGATTAACGCCAATAAAAAACGCCTCTTCGTCGTGGATAGAGGCGTTGTTTTTGGCACTTATGCTAACGACTTATTGTCATCAATAGTTTTAGCTATTCATTTTAGCGGTGCTTTAATAGATTATTTTGTGTGAGTTTAGTTAGTTAATTTCAAATAATTCAACATCAAAAATCAACACTGAACCACCTTCAATTTTACCGCTTGAACGATTGCCGTAAGCGAGTTGGCTAGGAATATAAAAACGGAATTTATCGCCCACTGTCATTAACTGTACACCTTCAGTCCAGCCTTTAATCACTTGGTTTAAGCCAAAGCTGATGGTTTCGCCACGGTCTACAGAACTGTCGAATACTGTGCCATCAAGAAGTGTTCCGTGATAATGCACAGTGACTTTACTATTGGCTTTTGGGTGTTCGGTGTTGTCGCCTTTGGTGAGTATTTCATATTGTAAGCCTGATAAAGTTTGCACTACGCCTTCGCGTTTTGCATTGTCAGCTAAAAAAATCTTACCTTGTGCGATATTTTCTTTGGTGGCTTTTGAGTTGTTTGCTTGAGTAAAAAAATAAAAAATAACGCCGGCAATGACCACAATGGCTAAAAGTATGCGCATAGTTGCTCTTGAATAGTTGGAAAACAGTGTCGCTAGTTTAGCGCAAAAAGTGACGACCTAACACATATCAACTCGATTGAATTTACCATTAACCTCATATTTTATATCAAAGATATACCATAAGCCGCGGTTGTAATTGTTGGTAACACAGTAAGCTAAATCCGATTGAGTTGAGTAGGATACAGCACCATAGTATTCGTTTAAATGATGACTTTTGGGTTTTATGCCGTAAATGGTATTGCCCTAGTAATGCTGCAGGCCAACCGCCCATTAACGCAAAAAGCTGCAAAGTGTTTTCGCTTACTCGCCAGCGGCCACGCTTAGCTGCAGATTTATCTCGATAGTACAAACCGAATGTAATGAGATTTATCAATCCATATACCCCAGCTAGCCAAGGTTGGATAATTGCTATAATGGCGCCAAAAATAGCCAACATCAGCCAAGCAAATTTATTCATTTTACGCTACATCCAGCAGTGTTAATTAGTTTAGGTGGCGATTTAGTATTTACTCGTGGCGCATCATCTTGTCAGATTTAAATAGGAATTCAATGCTATTGCTAACTGTATCAATATTAATCTGGTCATCATTGTCTTATGCCTTTGGTCAATGTGCTAGCGGCAATGACTGTTATGCTGAATAGATTAATTTATCAAACACAATGAGTTAATTGAATGTAGCTATTTTTGAACCCTTGCTATTTTTAGCTTGTTCGAGAGACTAAGCCTCGCCATAGTTTTTCTAACGGACCTTGATTGAATTTTCGCAGATAAAGACTGGCTAATGCCAATTGCAGTACACTGTAAATAATCGCAATCGACATATAACCAATTCTGTCTAACGTGTACAGCCATTCAGGAGCAATATAACGGAGCAATAAAATACCTACAATGGATTGCAGGATATACAAACTAAAAGCTAACCGCCCGACGTTTTGCAATAGCGTTAATTTAGATGCAGAATTCTGACAAAATTTGCAGATAAAGTGGATGTAAATTAATGCCATTGCTACAGCACTAAGCCAAACCAAGAGATCGGAAATAGCTTCTAACATAGGGTTGCCACTGATACTAAGTACCGAGTCTAATGATGATAACAGCAGGGTCCAAAATACACATTGCCATAGGGTTTTATTATCTAAACCATTGATGAAAACCTTGCGTTTATATAGCGCCATTCCTAATAACATTAAACCAGCAACAAACCACATTAGGGTTAACGGAATAACCAGCAGCATGTAGCCAAACATGGTTAAATGCATTTTAAGCTGTTGGCCGTAGGTACCTATCCAAATAGGCAGTTGTTCAATAAATAATGCTGAACTACGAGTGTAAACTTGTTCATCGGGGATAAGTGAAATGAGCGCGATAGGGATTAATGATAAAAAGATAAACCATTTTGCTTTTTGCAGTAGTTCGTCCGCATTGAGATTGATATAGCGAAAAGCCAACAGTCCTCCCACGCCATAAGGGAGCAAGATGTCGCCAGGAAAGATAAAAATCGCGTGGATCACCCCAAATACAATTAACCAATACAAACGCATTTTTATGACGTTTTTTTGGGTTGGCTATTGTTGGCAGTATCAATGCTCATTTGCTTACGTTGGAATTGGATTAACATCCCAACCCCAAACAGCATTGCGAACAGGCTAAAGAAACGCCCCTCTAAGAAAAAATTGCTAAAAATAAGTATCGCAATATCGGCAGTGGGTTGTATCTCATGGGGGGCATAGCCAAAAAAACTATTGCCCATGAAATAAATGTTGAGGAAGAAAATACCTAATACGCCAACACCACGAATGGCATCAAGATTAGCTAGACGTTGTGTCGGAGAACAATACTCATCCATGATAGTTGTACTATTAATCGTTGAATTCCTTTTCTATTTGTTGGTTATAAACCATCTTTAATAACTAAAAATGCACTAACAGAGATTAACAGCCAAATGAAGTAATGCAACTAGATAATATATTCTAAATTGGAAAGTAAACAATAAAAAAACCAAGCAAGTGCTTGGTTTTTTATTAGCTTATTAATGAGGCTATTTTGTTGTTGGCACTTCAAGGAACGGAATTGTACCGGTTGGCAACATAGTGGTTGGCAGCTTACCGTCCCAACGTTCAGCCTTAGTCAATTCAACTAAGTTTTGATTTTGCGCCAGTGCTTCGGCACGGATTTTAATGGCTGATGCTTCTGCATTACCTTTAATTCGAATACTTTCCGCTTCTGCAATGGCTCGAGCCAGTTGTGAGTCGGCTTCCGCTTGTGCTTGAGTGACGGCTATTTTTGCACTTACCCGTTCTTTTTCAAGGTTTTGCAATTGGGTTTGCACTTCAACTTCGGCGCGCATTCTGTCTTCTACTGATTTCTCGTATGCATTACTAAAATCAATATTTTCAATCTGTACTGAATTAATGGTAACAGGGCCTTTAATCGATTGAGTAATGGCCGCGGTAACATCAATACCAAACTTTATACGTTCCTGGACGGCAGAAATGGCAGTGTACTTACCAAAAATATTCTCAATTTGAGTCGGTACTTGGCGGTCAAGTAAACGCGATACCATTAAGTCGACGCTTTTAAAATTAGCATAGACTTCTTCAACGCGATCAGGAGGAATACTGAATGTGACTGATGCGCGTAACGTTGCGGGTTGTTGGTCACGGCTATACGCCTGTAAACCTTGATAGTTTGCGGTATGTGTTTGGGTTGAAATTTTAACAACAGTGTCCATTAAAGGAATTTTAAATCCAAGTCCTGGTTCTGCAGTATCAATAATTTTACCGTTACGTAATAACACCCCACGTTCGCCCTGATCGACTGTGTACCAGCTGCTATATAAGCTGATAAGTATTATCAGTAAAATTGCGATAGGAATGATTTTTCCTAGATGATTTATGTTGGCTTGCGCCAGATCATTTTTTAACATTATGCTTCCCTAGCAAAAGTGAAATTAGAATATTTTTGATTTATTCGTTGTGATAGCGTTTAGAACGGTTAGCACTATAAGCAATAGTTAAAACGACAATTATTTTTGAGGTTTCTCTGAAATCCAAAGTTTAATATGTCCTTGAACAACCACAGTACCGCTAGTGTCATAAGCTTTAACGTCGACTAACATATCACCAACTTGCCACTGTTCTGGTGTTACCTCTGCAACACACAAAATATCGCTACCGGCTTTTGCGGTATAGTCTACTGACATTCCTTTAGGGATCCAACGTAAATGCGCAGGAATAGAGGCTTCTGCCATAGTGCCCATTGCCATCTCTAAGCCATTACAAATAGCAATAACATGTACGGTACCAATATGGTTTTGGACTTTTTTACGTTTTTTAATTAAACATTCACAACGGTTAACACGTAAATCATTTATATAAGGATGCACAGTGCCAAAATAAGGCGCCATGCGTGACACCATTTTAGAGAAAATACGTTTGCCGAAAGGGTAAGATGTCACTTTTTTATATAGCGCCATCACTTTATTGGGTTTAGTTTGGGTCATTAGAAAGACTCTGGTTATTGTGTAAGTAAGTTGTCTGGTCGGATGAGGTTAACATTGTTGTAACCCGTGGTGAAGTGCAGATCAATATTTTCCATCGCTCATTGTGCTACTGACAGGTATAATTTTACTGGTGTCGATTCTTTAAGGATAAATTTTGAAATCTAACTTGTTGTTAAATTATATCAAAGGTATGGCCATGGGGGCCGCAGACGTTGTTCCGGGTGTTTCTGGCGGCACCATCGCATTTATTACCGGAATATTGACCCCGCTTTTAGACGGTATTCGCAAAATAAATTTGTCTTTGTTTGGCATTGTAAAACAGCAAGGTATTAAAGCGGCTTTTTTACATATCAACGGGCCTTTTTTAGTTTGTGTTTTTGGCGGTATCTTAACCAGTATCTTTACCTTAGCTAAGTTAATTTCATGGCTATTGGCCACTCATCCTATTCCGGTTTGGTCGTTTTTCTTTGGTTTGATTATTTATTCTGTGGTGCACATGCTGAAGCAGGTTGAAAAATTTAACGTTCTGCGGATTGTGATGTTTTTTATTGGGGTTGCATTTGCATGGTCTATTACCGTGTTGCACCCCATTGAAATGCAAGATACTTATCTTAACTTCTTCTTTTGTGGTGCTATCGCCATTTGCGCCATGATATTACCGGGTATTTCAGGTAGCTTTATTCTGCTGCTATTAGGCATGTATCCAGCGGTGTTAGCCGCCGCTAAAGGATTCGATATTGTTTATTTAGCCTGCTTTGCTGTGGGCGCAGTGGTCGGGTTATTAAGTTTTAGCCACGTGTTATCCGCATTGTTACGTAAATTTCAGGATGCGACGTTACTTTTTTTAACCGGATTAATGTTGGGCACACTCGGTAAGATTTGGCCATGGAAACAAGTGATCAGCTGGCGCGAAAACTCTAAAGGGGAATTAGTACCACTAGTAGAACAAAACTTATCTCCATTTCAGTTTGAGCAAGTCACTGGTGAATCTTCGCAAATCATTATCGCTATTGTGTGCGTGCTGGTGGGCATTGGCTTAGTGTGGGGAGTCGAGCGCGTTGGTAACAAAGCCCATGGATAACAAATATCTGACATTTTTCGGATAAACATTTTCAGATAAAGATTAAGCAGAACTTCGATTCTGCTTTTTTGTGTGCGTTATTTGACTAATATGAAGACTCATTTTGCAAAAATGATAAATAACGCTATAAATAATGAACTTTATGGGGGTTTTACTCGTATATTTGTTTAATCGCATGTGTTGTTAGCATGACATCTTTTTTTATCCCACTTTGGGAATATTACGGTTGCCACAGGAGTGCATAATATGCCAAATATCGATACATTTGTGCCAGAAAAAATCCAAATTGGGATTAGCAGTTGCCTTCTTGGTAATCAAGTTCGTTTTGACGGTGGTCATAAAAACTCATATTACTGTAAACAAGAAATAGAACCGTTTTTTGAATATACCAATGTTTGCCCTGAAATGGCTATTGGTATGGGCGCTCCACGCAAAAGTATCCGCCAAATTCGTGATGGTGATATTGTTCATATTCGCAGTGCAGATGGCAGTTTAGATGTTACCGACAAGCTTAATGAATATTCTAAAGCTAAAGTTGAAGAGCTGGACTACTTAGGCGGCTACATTTTATGTGCCAAATCGCCAACCTGCGGAATGGAGCGAGTAACCGAATATAAAATTGGTACCAATAATGGTTCTAAAACGGGTGTCGGTGTTTTTGCTAAGGCCCTGATGGAGCGTTATCCGTTGTTGCCAGTAGAAGAAGAAGGGCGTTTGCACGATTTGCCGCTGCGAGAAAACTTTTTTACTCGTATATTTGCTTATAACGATTGGCAAAAAATGAAGCAATCTGGATTAACTAAGCACAAATTGATGCAGTTTCATTCACGTTACAAATACTTAATCATGGCACACAGCCCTAAGTGGTATCGCGAGCTGGGTCCTATTCTGGCGGATATTCAAGATATCGAACAATCGGCTCAGCAATATTTTGAAGGCTTTATGACGGCACTCAAAATCATTGCCACTCGCAAAAACCACACCAGTACTTTGCAACATATTCAAGGTTATTTTAAGAAGCAACTTACGGCTGAACAGAAAGAAGAACTGAGTGAGTCCATTTTAAAATATCGCCAAGGTTTATTGCCTTTACTTGTGCCAATTACCTTGATTAATCATTATGTGCGTGAGTTCCCAACGCCGTACATTGAAGAGCAGGTGTATTTAAATCCACATCCAGAAGCACTTAAGCTTCGTTATGCCTATTAGGTCGAGTATTAATGACGTCTATGAATAGTTTGATGTGGTTTAGGCAAGATTTACGAGTGGCAGATAATCCTGCCTTAGTAGCCGCGTGTGATTTTGCCATTGGTAATAATAGTCATCTTCGAGCCGTATATTTTGTCACGCCTTCTCAGTGGGCGCAGCATGATGTTGCGCCGATACAAATTGATTTTATGCAACGACACGTTAATTTATTGGCCCAAGCGCTGGCCGCCTTAGGCATTCAACTTGATGTTGTGCATGTACAAGATTTTGCTGAGGTACAAGAGGTATTAACCACTTATATTGAAAAGCATCAAATTGGTGCTGTGTTTGCCGGTAATGAGCCCGAAATAAATGAACGTCGTCGTGATAGTGCATTAATCGATAGTGGCTTGCCATTAACCTTAATAGATCAAGATTGTGTATTAGCACCAAATACGGTGAAGAATTTAGCGGGAGGCATGTACAAAGTCTTTACCCCTTTTGCTAAAAAATGGAAGAATATCGCCAATCAGCGAGCGATTATTACCAAGCGCGTGCCTGCGCCAATGGCCACGGCTTTAACATCGCCAGATGACATAGTCTTTCATTGTGACAAAGTCAGCAGCGATCTATGGCCAGCAGGTGAAGGTGCCGCTAAAAGAATATTAGATCAATTTTTAGCAAACCAAGTGGCCGATTATCATGTAGAGCGAGACATTCCAGCTTTAGAAGGAACCAGTCGTTTATCGCCTTATTTGGCTATTGGTGCCATTAGTTCACGCCAATGTGTTGCCGCTATTCTTGCCCGTTACCCCGAAGCCTTAGTCGACGATGCTTGCCCAGCTAAGACCTGGTTAAATGAACTGATTTGGCGTGAATTTTACTGTCATTTATTGGTGGCATTTCCGCGTTTATCTATGGGGTGTAACTTTAATGAGTTGGGCGATGGTATCGCTTGGCGCAATAATGCCGATGAATTTAACGCTTGGTGTGATGGGAAAACGGGCTATCCACTTGTGGATGCCGCTATGCGTCAATTAAATCAAACGGGTTGGATGCATAATCGATTACGTATGGTGGTCGCGAGTTTTTTAACCAAGCATTTGTTGATTGATTGGCGTTGGGGAGAACGTTACTTTAGACAAAATCTCATTGATGGTGATTTAGCTGCTAATAATGGTGGTTGGCAATGGTCTGCAGGAACTGGTTGTGATGCGCAACCTTATTTTCGAGTGTTTAATCCTATGACTCAAAGCAGCAAATTTGACCCCGATGCTAGCTTTATAAAACGTTATGTTCCCGAGGTGTCTGGATGGTCTTTGGCTGACATTCATTTACCTAAAACGGTTAATGTAAATGACTTATTTGGCCAACGGCTGGATGAGGGCTATCCACAGCCTATGGTTGAACATAAAATGGCGCGCTTAAGAGCAATTGAAGTATTAAGTGCACTTAAACGTGGTTAAGTTTTTGATGTAAAATCCATTATTGATTCAATAAAGATGACCTTGTTGCTTTAATACCAATTCAAAAATTCGCTAAATCAGCAAATATACGACAGACTGCTATTATCTTTAATGTTAATAACAGTCTTTTTTTTGCGTTAGATCACACTATTAGATGGGCTGTTAGTAGATTGATGAGTAATGATTGAAGCACATTGAGTAACAGCATAGAATGACGACATTAAAGATTTATATATCATACATGTTTAAATCCTGTTGATGTTAACCCACTAAGTGAGTGAGCTGCTTATGCTGAATATTGATGACCCAGCGATAACTGATAACACCCCTGCAATCTGGCGTTTAGGCTTTAGACCGTTTTTTCTCGGTGGGGCAAGCGTTGCTGCTTTATACATCCCATTATGGTTAATGGGTTGGTTTACACCGCAATATAGCTTATTTAACAGTGAGTTTTGGGCTAACGTAGTGCCATTATGGTGGCATCCACACGAGATGTTATTTGGCTTTGCGATGGCAATAGTGTGTGGTTTTCTGCTTACAGCAGTGCAAGCGTGGACTAATCAGCCCACCATAACCGGACGTTCATTGATGGTCACCTTTGGTTGTTGGCTTATTGCTCGGTTGATGTTGTTACTTCCAATGGACATTCCTTTGGTATTACCAGCCATATTCGATAGCTTATTTTTAGGGTTAAGTGCGTTGGCGTTGTGGCGCTGTATTTATCCGGTTAAGCAATGGCGTAATATTGGGTTTCCGTTACTATTGGTTGTGGCACTGGTGGTTAACTTAACCAGTTATTATGCGTTATATCAGCGCGACTTTTCATTGTCTACCCAACTATGGCAAGGGATGATTTGGTGGGTCGCAATGATCATTACTATCGTTGGTGGCCGAGTTATTCCATTTTTTACCGCTATGCGTATTAAACAACCCAAGCCAGATCCCATTAGTATATTGGAAAATACATTATTATTCATAATGGGATTATTGTTTGTACAAGCAGTAAGCCATTGGTTCCCCAAAGGGGTAGAACAAGTTTTATTGGCTGTTGCTGGTGGTTTGCACCTTATCCGTTTTGCGTGTTGGCAAGGGCATAAAACCCTAAAAGAGCCAATGCTATGGTCTTTGCATTTGGCATATATATCGTTACCCATCACGTTACTTTTGATGGCGATTAATATCGACAATGAATATGCCTACCGCACGCTGTTACATTTATTTGCTATCGGCGGCATTGCAGCATTATGTTTATCAATGATTTCCCGCGTGTCTCTTGGTCACACCAGTCGCAATATTTATCAAGGTCCTAATATGACAATTGCCTTTTTGAGCATTGCATTAGCTGCAGTGTTTCGCGCAATTATGCCATTACTTTTGCCAGAATATACCCAAACATGGTTATGGTCTGCTGGGGCATTTTGGTTTATTGGTTTTGGAATGTTTGTGTGGTTTTATGCCCCCATTTTAGTCCGTCCAAGACTCGATGGTCGCCCAGGTTAATGCACTGCAATTAACCTGGTATTTATCAATACAGTTTTAAGGTAAGCAACATGATTAATCCATTAATAGAAGTGATGATGCCCGTCACTCGATCTTTACGCAGTAAGACAGGCTTGAGTATTATTATCGGCGGACTTGCAGTACTGCTGCTAACATCTTGGGGCTTACAAAGTGCAGAGGTTGACCCAAATCAACTTAAGTTTCCACAGCAATTTGAATCTTGGCAAGCAACAGAAGAACAAGTAGAACGCGACGACATACTGGCGCAATATCCAGCTAATATCATTCTATGGGCTGGTTCGTCGTTTGCGAAAGAATATCATAGCCCTCGTGGACATCAGTTTGCCGTTGCAGACATAACACATACTTTGCGTACAGGTGTTGCTGTAGCCGAAGGTGATAAAGGTTTATCAGCCAGTTGCTGGACGTGTAAATCGCCTGATGCGCCAAGATTGATGAATGAAATGGGTATTCAAGGTTTTTCTGGTGCCAATTTTGTCGATTTAGGCCGAGAAATCAAATCTGTTGTCTATTGCAGTGATTGTCATGTTGATGGCAGTGCAGAACTCGCATTACCACGTCCCCATGCACAAAATGCCATGGCCAAAATTAAACTGCCTTTTGATAAGCAAGACCACGCAATGCAAGGGGCACAGGTTTGTGGTCAATGTCATGTGAGTTATTATTTCCAGCCAGAAAATAATAACAAGGTTAACATTCCATGGATTTTCGGCAGCACGGCTGACGAAATTGAAAAGTATTACGACACGCGTCGCTTTTACGAATGGATCCACCCAATTTCTAAAACACCAATATTAAAAGCGCGTCATCCAGAATTTGAACATTGGAGTCGTTCGGCTCATGCAAAACAAGGCGTGACGTGTATAACGTGCCATATGCCACCTGCGACTGATGAAAAAGGCGCTACATATACCGATCATAAAGTTGCAGGCGCGTTAGATAATTTTGATCGCACCTGTGCAAGTTGCCATAGCAGTAAAGCGGCCATAACCAAAAAGCTTGATAAAACCAAAGCTATTATTGATGCTAAATCACGTAATGTAGAGTCATTGCTGATTAAAGCACATTACGAAGCAAAAGCAGCGTGGGATGCGGGAGCCACATGGCCGCAAATGAATGATGCGATTATGGGTATTCGTCATGCACAATGGCGTTGGGACTTTGCCACTGCATCACATGGCATGTACGCTCATAATCCTAAAGAAGGGATTGAATTACTGGATAAATCTACTGAACAAGTAACCTATGCACGTGAAGCATTAGCACGCATATTGGGCCAATTATCAGTAACTAAGGTTGAATATCCAGATTACAGTACCAAAGAAAAAGCCCATGCAGCCATAGGATTTGTTGAAGCTGACGCCATAAAGGCTAAGGAAGCTTTTATTAAAGAAGAAGTTGATAAATACTGGCAACCAGTAGCCAGAACCGGTTACTAACCTCTAGAAAGTATCAACTCAAGTCATTAACGCCTAAGCATTGCTTAGGCGTTTTTGTTTGTGTGGCTGTTTATATGGCTTATCTTGGTGATCTACTTTCATGAATCTCTCGTATAAACTTCTAATCAGGTTAATATTTGCCTCACAGACATAAAACAAATTTATGTTATTGTCATATAAGGCATTGTTATCGCTAGTCATCGTGAATGTCATCAGTCGCGTATTAGGAGTATGTAAATGCAAGCTGCACAATCGATAGTTGATAGTTCATCACCATCATTGGATACGGGCAACCTAACTTCTGTTAATGATAATCCAGCTATCATTAATGCCTTTATTGATATGTATCAAAAGCTTAATAAAGATAATTTATTTCTATTACGTCAAGTGTATCGAGATGACATTCAGTTTCGTGATCCTATCCATCAAGTCAACGGTATTGAAGCTTTAACTCGCTACTTTGACAACATGTATCAAAATGTCACTCACATCGAATTTGATATTAAAGAAGTGGTTGTGAGCAAGGATAATGATCAAGCTGCCTTGTATTGGACTATGAGCTATTCACATCCAAAATTGAGTAAAGGTCAGTTGATTAATGTTGAGGGCATGTCGCAGCTTAAGTTTGATGACAAAATCTATTCCCACCGTGACTATTTCGATTTAGGCCAAATGCTATACGAGCAAATTCCTTTTCTAGGCGGCTTAATTGGTATATTAAAAAACCGAGCGGCAAAATAATGGCTACAGTAACCGTTGATACGCCCGTTGTACTCATTACTGGAGCCAGTTCTGGCATTGGTTTTGCGTTGGCCGAACATTACCTCAGACAAGGTGCTGAGGTCATTGCCTGTGGCCGCAATGCTCAAGCTTTAAAAGCCATTACAGGTGCAACAGCACTTGAGTTTGATATTACTGATAGCACTCAGGTTGAAGCCGCGGCAATTAAACTTAAGCAACTATTACACAATAACCACTGGCAGCTACAGCAGGTGATACTTAATGCTGGCAGCTGCGAATATATTGACGATGCACTACATTTTGATTCAGCGTTATTTGCGCGAGTAATCAACACCAATGTGGTTGCTATGGGGTATTGCCTCGAACATTTTTTGCCTTTACTCAATCGCGGTGCACGACTCGGATTAATGAGCTCAAGTGCCACTTATTTACCGTTTCCTCGTGCCGAAGCTTATGGCGCATCAAAAGCCGCAATTAGTTATTTAGGCCGCAGCTTACGGGTTGACCTTGCTGAGCATGGTATTGGGGTTAGCGTAATTTGCCCAGGTTTTGTTAAAACACCGCTAACAGATAAAAATGATTTTGCGATGCCGATGCAAATAACCGCACAGCAAGCTGCAGTCGCTATTTATAATGGCATGCAGCGTCAACGTAATGAAATTCATTTTCCGGGTAAATTTACCTGGTTACTAAAATTAGCATCCTTGTTACCAGAATCATTACTGGTATCGTTATTGACAAAAAAATAGCTAAATATAATTAGGGTCTGTTGATCTTTGCAGGTTAAATTTTGTTCGAGATAAAAACGTTTTAATCGAGGCGAGCGGATTGCTGCCTAGCAATCTAAGCACCACTTGATTTACAAAGAATCGCTCAACAAAGAGTAAAACGTTTTTAGCCGAACCCTTCGGGCAGCGTTTGTTGGTCATTTTTACTGCGTTATCGACTTTTTATGTAGAATAACTACACCACAAAGTCTCTGCCTTGTACAAATGACCAACAATTCGCTGCAAAAACAACCTTGAAAGATCAACAGCCCCTAATATTAAAAATGGTTAGCAACTCACTTCTAAATGCTAGAACGAAGGATTATTAAATGAAAAATATCGCCGTTATCGGTACTGGAATTTCGGGGTTAACCTGCGCGTATTTACTCAGTCGCGAGCACAAGGTCACCGTGTTTGAGGCCAATGATTATATTGGTGGTCACACTGCAACGGTTGATGTTGAAGTCGAGGGGAAACCCTATGCTATCGATAGCGGTTTTATTGTTTTTAATGACCGAACTTATCCACTTTTTGAAACCTTAATGGCGCAACTTAAGGTTAAATCACTGCCTACTGAGATGAGTTTTAGCGTAAACAATGCCATTACGGGACTTGAATATAATGGCCATAACTTATGGAGCTTGTTCGCTCAGCGTCGTAATTTATTTCGTCCAAGTTTTTATAAATTTTTAGCTGAAATTGTTCGCTTTAACAATGGCTGTAAAGCCATTTACGAAGCCGATGATTATCCTAGTGCTTCTTTAGGCGAGTATTTAGATCAGCAGGGCTTTTCAGGCTTTTTCTGTGAACACTACATTTTGCCAATGGGCGCGGCAATTTGGTCTGCCAGTATTGATGATATGCGTGGTTTTTCACTGCGATTTTTTATTCGTTTCTTTCAGCATCATGGCTTATTAAATGTTAACGATCGCCCGCAGTGGTCGGTACTCGAAGGTGGCTCACGAAGTTATATTCCTGCGCTCACTGCGCCGTTTAAAGATCGTATTCATCTTAATTCCCCCGTTAGCGGAATTAGACGCAGTGATGAAAGTGTGCATATTCAAGTGGCTAATGGCGAGTGGCAACAGTTCGATGATGTGGTGCTAACGTGTCACAGCGACCAAGCTTTGGCGATGCTAACCGATCCAAGCAAAGATGAAACTGATATATTGGCGCCAATGGAATATCAAAATAACGAAGTTGTGTTGCACACTGACATTAACGTATTACCCAAACGTAAAGCGGCATGGGCCAGTTGGAACTATCGCCTCGATGGCGAAAATCAGCAGGATATCACTCAGCGCCCTGCCAGTGTCACTTACAACATGAACATTTTGCAGCGTTTACCTAAAGATGCACCGACTTTTTGCGTGACCTTGAATCAAACTGACATCATTGACGACAGTAAAATTTTGCGTAAGTTTAATTATGCTCACCCAGTGTTTAATGATGCCAGTATGAAGTCTCAAGCCAAGCGGTCACTAATTAATGGTAAACGTAATACTTACTATGCAGGTGCATACTGGCACAATGGATTCCACGAAGACGGGGTGCGCAGTGCTGTTGATGTATGTCAGCTTTTTGGAATCAGTCTATGACCTTAACTTCATATCAAACCGATTGTTTAAACAGTGGCATATACACCGGCATGGTGAACCACCGTCGCCACGAGCCTAAATTGCACAGTTTTGGTTATCGTATTGCGATGATGGCGATTGATTTGGATGAGGTTGAAGCCATTACTGCAACCACTAAGTTGTTTTCAACCGATAGGTTTACGCCGCTAAAATTTAAACCAAGCGATTACCTTAACGCGCTGGATAAGCAGTTTGCCGACAAGCTTGTGCTGCCTGACGCGTGCAGTGGCGATGATGCTTTTGCATTAAAACAACGGGTGCTAGCAACGATTAAGCATTTAGGCGCAAGTCAAACGTGTGACAAAGTAATTTTTTCTGGGCAAATTCGTCACTTTGGTTTTTATTTCAGTCCGGTGAATTTTTACTTTTGTTACCATCAAGATGAAATGGTTTATATGTTGGCTGAAGTGAGCAATACACCATGGAATGAGCGCCATTGTTATCTGGTTGATATTGCTAATAGCACTCACACCGACAAAGTCTTTCATGTGTCTCCGTTTATGAATTTAGACATGCATTATTTGTGGCGGATTACGCCTCCGGGCAAACACTTAAAAGTGACCATCGAGAATCGTAATGACGATAACCGCAAATTATTTGATGCCGGTTTAGTACTCAAACGCCAACCTATTACCGCTAAAAGCATGCGTAATTTTATGCTGCATTTTCCGCTGATGACCGGCAAGATTATGTTGGGTATTTATTGGCAAGCGTTAACGTTATTTGTTAAACGCATCCCTTTTGTTGGCAAGCAAACGACAAAACCTGCGTAATCAACACCCTTTTATTCACCGACAGCAAAACAAATGTAAACCAAATGGACTGACGCAACGTATTGACTGCTAATAGGGTTATATCAGTACTAGTTAGCTAATAGTTACCTCGCTAATAGTTACTTAGCAAAAGTGACCCAATCAATAGCAGTTGATGAACTGGAGACAATACATGGAAAACACGGCCACACAAAGTAGCATGGCTCAAGCAAGTTTATCTGACAGCCTAGCAAGAAAAATTCTGCTTCGCGCACTAGCGCATCTTGCTGAAGGTCATTTAACCATTGTTGATGGCAATCAAACTTCTGAGTTTGGTGATGCCAAAAGTGATCTTCACGCTACCATGCAAGTTCAACATGCTAAGTTTTATCGCCAAGTCGTATTTGGTGGATCAATTGGTGCAGGTGAAGCCTATATTCAAGGTCATTGGTCTAGCCCAGACTTAACCAAAGTGGTGCAAGTCTTTGCCCGTAACTTAGCCTTACTCGACAATATAGAACGTTATTTTTCATGGTTAAGTAATGGCATTAGCCGAATCAAACATGTGCTAAATCGCAATTCTGAAGCAGGTTCTAAACGCAATATTTTGGCGCATTACGATTTAGGTAATGACATGTATCAGCAGTTTTTAGACCCAGAAATGATGTATTCCAGCGCGCTATATCCGACTGACGATAGCAGTTTAGATGAAGCGCAATTACACAAGTTGCATACCATTTGTGAACGATTGGAGTTAACTCCAGGTCAAACCTTGCTTGAAGTAGGAACTGGTTGGGGCGCGTTAGCGATTTATGCTGCTAAACACTTTGGTGTGCATGTTACTACCACCACCATTTCGGATGCTCAATTTGACTATGCACAGGCACGAGTGAAGCTAGAAGGGCTGGAAGATAACATTACTTTGCTCAAACAAGACTACCGATTATTGACCGGTGAATATGACCGTGTAGTGTCGATAGAAATGATTGAAGCTGTAGGTCATCAATATCTTGGCGGCTTTTTTGAAAAGTTACAGCAATTGCTTAAGCCAAACGGGCGGATGTTAATTCAAGCGATTACCATTGCCGATCAACGTTATGACAGCTATCGCAACAGTGTCGACTTTATTCAACGCTATATTTTCCCTGGGGGCTGCCTGCCTTCAGTGAGTGAAATGACCAAACACATTGCAAAAAAAACCGACATGGTGACTTGGTCTGTTAGTGATATGGGCAAAGATTATGCGCGGACATTACGCCACTGGCATGAGAACTTTGATGCCGCTTACGACAAGATTAAAGCGTTAAATTACGGCGACGACTTTATTCGAATGTGGAAGTTTTACCTAAGCTACTGTGAAGGCGGTTTTTTAGAACGCACCACCAGTACCGTACATTTAGTCGCTGTTCGCCCTCAATACCGTCTTTAATCGATTAGATACGGTTGTCATTTTCTAATGCTACATAGTCATTCACATCCCCGGTAATATTTTGCCGGGACGTCTCATCCTGTTTGAGTGAGGTGTTATGTCTACTCTTAGTCTTCCACCAACGTTATTTATTGTGATTAACGCTGTGTGTTTTCAATTGGTATGGTGGGCTGGTGTATTAGGCCATAATCAACTTGTCTTGTTGTCTATTTTACTGATTGTTAGTCATTTTTTATTATCAACATCCGTTAACCATGACGCTAGAGTAATGTGTGTTTGTGGTGGGATTGGTATCGTTGTTGATAGTTTATTAACAGGGTTTGGTGTATTTGAGTTCAATATTATTCCTTATTGGCTTGGGTTGTTGTGGCTCTACTTTGCACTGAGTTTACATTACAGCTTAGCGATATTTAGAACGTTTCCCATATGGTTACAATCATTATTGGGCGGTCTATTCGGTTGTTTAAGTTACATGGCCGGAGCAAAATTTGATGCAGTGGTGTTGCCTTTGGGTAACGTCTGGAGTGTATTTATATTGGCTTTGATCTGGAGTGGCTTATTTCCCGTATTACTCCATATTAGCCATCGTATTACTCGACGGCATATTGCTATGGAGGATCGCACATGAAAACCTTACATAATGTTGCCAAAGAAAATCTACATTTTAGGCCGTCCCTATCGACACATTGGTTGGTAGAATTATTGTTTGGTATGGTGGGTGCAGTAGTTTTAGCGCTAACCGTTATGTTTAGTATTAATGATGCCTCAGCCAGTGAGTCCGATATAGGCGCGACAACACCTCTTTTTATCACCAACACCACTAATGACTCACTTGTTGAAGTCGGTACTGCCGAGATGAGCCTGTTATGGTTTGATATTTATAGTGCAAAATTATTTTCTATTGATGGCAAGTATCGAGCCAATCGATTTCCACTGATACTTGATATCAAATATCACCGCGATATCGATGCCATTGATTTGGTTACTGCCACTATTGAGCAATGGCAACATTTAGGGTTAGCCGAAGAAAATATTGAACTCTATCGCCAACAATTAGTTAATGCATGGCCTGATGTGAAAGAGGGCGACAGACTGACCTTTAGGGTTAACACCCCTGAGGATGCTGCATTCTTACTCAACGACGCACCTTATTACCAAGTCAGTAATGCTCAATTCCCTGCAGCTTTTCTTGATATTTGGTTATCAGAAAAAACCAGCCACCCTGAGTTACGTAAACAACTGATTGGAGTTAACTAATGAATTCAGTTCTATTATCCATCCGTCAGCCAAAGCATTTTTTTACACGAGTGTTAACGCAAAATCGCATTGTCCAATACACTAAAAGATGCACTGGCAAACTCGCTAAACCCTTTTTATACGGCGCAATACTATTAGGCGTAATGTCATGTTCGTCTGCATCGATTGAAGATTATCAACAAACAACTCCAACGTTAGATTTAGCCACATTTTTTGACGGTAAATTAACAGCCGCTGGAGTCGTACAAGATTTTTCAGGCAAGGTAACTCGCAAATTTACAGTCACCATGGAAGCGCACTGGGTTGATTCACCTGAAGGTAAGCAGGGGGTGATAAATGAATGGTTTATTTATGATGATGGCGAAAAGCAAACTCGAGTGTGGAACATTACTGACAAAGGTAATGGGCTATACCAGGGAACGGCTAATGACATTCTAGGCATTGCCCAAGGTGAGTCGCGCGGTAGTGCATTACGTTGGCGTTACGACATGATATTGCCGGTAGATGGTAACGAGTATGAGGTTCATTTTGACGATTGGATGTTTTTAGTTGATGAGCAAACCATTATTAATAAAAGCGATATTATAAAATTTGGTGTAACGGTTGCCCAAGTGACTTTGGTCATTTCTAAGCAGCCTAACTAAGCAGTAGCTTACGTAATGGGACTGCTAAGAATACCAAGGCGTTGAGTTGGAAATTACAGTGATTTTTCAAATCGAATCTGACAAAAAATGGACTCATTAGAGTCCATTTTTATGTTGATCAACCGGCGGTATTAGCCTTTAAGCTTAGATGCGTCAGTCTGTTTTTTGTCGTAATATTCAAACGGAAACTGGTTACGGATTTGCTGGACTAGGTTATCGCCTATATTGGCCGTTACATGCAAACGTACATCACCAGATTTTTCTGCTCTAACAGTGCAGGTTAGCTTATTCGATTTGGCGATTGCACGACAATCACGTTCAAATTTCTCTGGTATTTTGCCTTTATGCTTATTGAGCTTACCGTCTTTAAAATGCATTTCAAAAAGGGTTAATCCACGGCTACTACTGAAAATCAGTTTATAGGCCAGAAAGCATAATCCTGCAATCACCAGAATTTTAATGATGGTATCAGCCATAGTTCGCTCCTTTGTAGCGCATATTTAAGGTGTTATATTATTGTAAGATACTCCCGTAAGCGCGGTATGCAATGCAATTTTTTTGAAATTTATGCGCGATGTCTAAGTCTTACAAAAACAACTGGCTAAATGATCGCCATACCTTGCCTTTAAGTCTTGTATGGCGATTGATCTCAGTGGATATATCGTTATTAACAAAGGTATTCATTATTTGAATCGAACAGACTGTTAATGTAATCACTATAACGGTGTTGAGCCGTTTTTATCTAAATTTTTGGGTAATAAAAAACCGCACTTAAGCGGTTTTTTTGTATTCACCAGAGTCTATTTTTATGAGTACAAACTCGTACTCATTCACTGTTATCACTAGAACGAGTAACTAACGCTCGCCAATAACGTGCCGGTGTTTTTATACAGATCAGAACTTACTTCGTTAACACCATCAATGTCGGTATCTAAGTAAGCAACTGACAGCCCAAAACCAGCAACTTCTGTTGATACGCCAATAGAATAATCCGAATAGCTGTCAAAGCCTTCTCCGTCATCAATGGCGTCGCCAAAGTTGTAGCCATAATGCAAATCTAGGCTCCAGTTTTCGACAAACTCCCAGCCATAGTTTATTTCGGTGTAATGTAGATCTTGGTCACTTCCACCATAGTCATTGGTAAACCAGTAAGCGGCTCTAAAACCATTAAAGTCAATGCCTGCACTTACTTCTAAATAGTCTAACTCGCTATCACCTGGGTAGTTGTAACGATATAGCGTTAAGTCATAACTGGTATTGTCGTTAATCTCGCCATAATAGCCAGCATATAGATCGATTTCTACGTCTGGACCGTTATAGCCTGGCTCATCAAAATCGACATTACTGCCCCAAGCTCCGACAAAAAAGCCACTTTCATGGCTCCAATCAATATTGGCTTGTAGCGCTGGGTCTGCGGCTGTTTGTGATACACCACGGAAACGATAATCGTTGGTTACCGTGACAGCACCAGACACTTCTGCCATAGCTAACGGAGCCAGTAGGGTAGCCGATAATGTTAATCCGCTTAACAGTGCAATTCGCGTTCTTTTTAATGTGTTTGACACGATATTATCTCCATTTACATAAAATGCAGTCGCTGCTAATTCAAGCTCTAGCTTCTGCGTATGCCACTTATCAGAATCAAAACCGCAAAGGTTTTTTCTGTACCGCATGGCGGTTAAACGTTATTGTTGTTCAAACATAACGTAGATTTTTTTACAGTGATTAATAACTTCCCATGTCCCAGTAAAACCAGCAGGGATAACAAATTTATCACCCACATTAACCGTTAAGCTGTGCCCTTGGCTGTCGGAGATAACGCTACTGCCTTCGACAATATCGCAATACTCATATTCGCTATAATTAACTTGCCAGCAACCTGCTTCACTTTGCCAAACGCCAACATTGAACTGCTTACATGGGCTTTCAAAATGATTCTGCACCGATTGCAGAGGATTACCACTAATGAGTTTTTCATCGGCTAAGTGATAAGACTCAAGCTCAGTTGATTGACCACTAAAAAGCATAATATCGTTAATATGTTTGCTCATTGAGTTCACTTATTTCATTGTCGGCATAATAAATGCCGAAGGTTCGTTCGTGTCGGTTTTGGCTTGTGGCCAACGGGCGGTAATGGCTTTTCGTTTGGTATAAAAGCGTACTCCATCGGGTCCATGCATATGCAGTGGCCCAAACAGCGAACGTTTCCAACCACCAAAGCTATGAAATGCCATTGGCACTGGAATGGGTACATTAACGCCAACCATACCCACTTCAACATGGTGACAAAAGTGACGTGCGACTTGGCCACTTTGGGTGAAAATAGCTGTGCCATTGCCAAATTCATGTTGGTTAATCAATTCCAATGCTTCCCCATAGTTATCGACACGTACAATGGCTAACACAGGGCCAAAAATTTCTTGTTGGTAAATGCTCATCTGTGGTGTGACATGGTCAAATAAACAGGCCCCTAAAAAGTAGCCTTGCTGGTGGTCGCTAATACTGATATCACGACCATCGACTACTAAGGTTGCGCCTTCGTTTACGCCAGCTTCAACATAGTCGCGCACTTTGGCTAAGTGCTGCGCTGAAATTAACGGCCCCATGTCCATTTCTGGTGTAATACCACTACCCACTTTTAAGGCACTTATTTGCGGTAATAATGCATCAACTAATTTGTCGCCCACATCGCCTACGGCTAATACCACTGAAATCGCCATACAACGTTCACCTGCACTACCATATGCTGCACCCATTAATGCATTCACGGCTTGATCTAAATCAGCATCTGGCATTAATAGCATATGGTTTTTTGCACCGCCCAATGCTTGTACACGCTTGCCGTGGGCCGAGGCAGTGGTATAAATGTATTCTGCAATTGGAGTAGAGCCGACAAAGCTAACGGCTTTGATATCGTCGTGGGTGAGCAGGGCATCAACGGCTTCTTTATCACCATTAATGACGTTAAACACTCCGTCGGGAAGTCCTGCTTGTTTGAGTAACTCGGCAATAAACATCACCGAGCTAGGATCTTTTTCCGACGGTTTCATGATAAAGGTGTTACCGCAGGCAATCGCAATCGGGAACATCCACATGGGTACCATTACAGGGAAGTTAAATGGCGCAATACCAGCCACAACGCCTAGCGCTTGATTTACTGACCATGCATCGACACCGCCGCCCACTTGTTGGGTGTGCTCACCTTTTAGTAAATGCGGAATACCACAAGCAAATTCAACAACTTCTAAGCCTCGGGTAATTTCGCCTTTGGCATCATCTAACACTTTACCGTGCTCAAGGGTGATGAGCTCTGCTAGTTTATCGATATTCTGTTCGGCTAACGCTTTAAATTTAAATAGCACCCGAGCGCGGTTAAGCGGGGTCACTTGCGACCAGCTTTCGAACGCTGTTTTAGCGGCGGCAATGGCGCCAGCCACTTCATCTTTACTTGCTAATGACACTTGGCCACGGGCTTCGCCTGTCGCGGGATCATAAATTGTTTGGCTGCGCTGGCTTGCTGGTGTGTGTTGCCCATTAACAAAATGGTTGATGTTAAGCATGAACTCTATCCTTATAAACTAAAAATGGGTTAACCCACGGCATTAATGGCATCGGCAAGCTGATTCACCATGTCATCAATTTGCGATTTTTCGACAATCAGTGGTGGTGACAGGGCAATAATGTCGGCCGTTGCCCGCACCAAAGCACCGTTTCTGAAGCAATGATCAAATATGTCATAACCGCGTTTACCGACACCTTTGTCACTTGGTGAAAATTGAATACCTGCGACTAAACCGGTATTACGAATATCAATGACGTTGGGTAGCCCTTTAAGACTGTGAACCGCTTGTTCAAAATAAGACTCTAGGCCTTTAGCGCGTTCAAATAACTTTTCGTTTTCATAAATCGATAACGTTGCCAATGCTGATGCTGCCGCAACGGGATGGCCTGAATAGGTATATCCGTGGAAAAACTCAATCAGTTGCTCAGGACCGTCCATGCAGGTGTCGTGAATGGTGTTACTGACAAACACAGCCCCCATCGGAATAGCACCATTATTAATCGCTTTGGCGGTAGTGATCATGTCGGGTGTGACCTGCCAGCGTTCACTGGCAAATGCAGCACCTAATCGGCCAAAGCCAGTAATGACTTCGTCGAATATCAACAAAATGCCGTGCTTTTGAGTGATCTCGCGTAAACGTTTTAAATATCCATCTGGCGGTAAAATGACCCCTGCAGAACCTGACATTGGCTCAACAATTACAGCGGCAATATTTTCGGCGCCGTGTAAGGTAATGAGTTGCTCAAGCATTTCGGCTTTCTCTAATCCGTGTGGCGGCAAGCCATGACTAAAGGCATTATTGGCAATGTCTAGCGTGTGAGGTAAGTGATCAACGCCTTGGAGTAATTGTTGGCTAAAGGTTCTGCGATTATTGCTAATGCCGCCGACCGAAATACCACCAAAGCCGACACCATGATAACCAAGCTCGCGGCCGATAAATCGAGTGCGAGTCGCTTGACCATTAGCGCGATGATAACAAAGCGCCATTTTTAGCGCAGTTTCAACAGATTCAGACCCCGAGTTGGTAAAAAATACATGGTCTAATCCATCAGGGCTAATTTGACTGAGTTTATGGGCCAACTCAAAGGCTAGCGGATGACCCATTTGAAACGATGGGGCAAAGTCCATTTGGTTAATTTGTTTACTGACAGCTTCAGATATTTCTTGTCTGCCGTGGCCAGCATTACAACACCATAACCCTGCAGTGGCATCGAGCACTTTATTGCCATTATTGTCGGTGTAATACATTCCTTGGGCCGACACTAACAGCCGAGGATTGCTTTTAAACTGCTTATTGGCAGTAAACGGCATCCAATAATGATCCATATTTGGCCATGTTTGCGATGAATCGCCAGCGGTGATTTTTTGATTTTCGCTCATAAATTGACTCTACTTTGATAGCTACAATTATTAGGGATTCATCTAAAACTGGTTAAATAACGAGTGACGAATATTCGCTATGCTATGTCAAAAATAATGAACATAAAAGGGTTTTGTGCATTTATTTAAACTAAATGTGGCTATTTTGTAAAATATATTGAAAATATCTTGCCGTTGAGCATAATCAGGTGACAATATTCATTAACGTTATTGTGTCGATAATCCATTTTATACGGCACAAATTTGTCTTAGCACCTGCTTTATTTATTAATGTTGGTGTTTATCAATCCATTTATTATTTCGAGGTCACAATGAGTACTCCAACAAGTCGTAGCGATTGGGAAGCACTGGCAGCAAATCTGCAAATCAATGGTAATGCATTTATTAATGGCCAATATCAAGGATCGCTGTCGGGCGATACATTTGACTGTATTAGTCCTATCGATGGCCAAGTACTCGCCAAAGTGGCTAGCTGTGACTTAGCCGATGCCAATGTGGCAGTCGCTAATGCTCGCGAAGTATTTGAAGCCGGTACTTGGGCTCACTTACCACCAGTTAAACGTAAAGAAGTAATGATAAAGTTTGCCGACTTGCTTGAAGCAAATGCGGATGAACTGGCGTTGCTTGAAACCCTCGATATGGGTAAGCCTATTCAATTTTCTAAAGGCGTTGATGTGGTTGGCGCGGCTAGAGCTATCCGTTGGTCTGGTGAAGCCATTGATAAAATTTATGATGAAATTGCCCCTACTGCCCATAACGAAATTGGCATGATCACCCGTGAAGCCGTTGGTGTTGTAGCAGCCATTGTACCGTGGAATTTCCCGATGATTATGGCGTGTTGGAAGCTTGGGCCATCACTTGCTACCGGTAACAGTGTCATTTTAAAACCATCAGAAAAATCACCATTAACCGCAATCCGTATGGCGCAAATAGCACTTGAAGCGGGTATTCCGGCTGGGGTATTAAACGTATTACCTGGGTTTGGTCATACCGTGGGTAAAGCGTTGGCATTACACATGGACGTTGATACTTTGGTGTTTACTGGTTCAACCAAAATTGCCAAACAGTTAATGATTTACGCAGGCGAGTCGAATATGAAACGCGTGTGGTTAGAAGCGGGTGGCAAGAGCCCCAATATTGTGTTTAACGACGCACCAGATTTAAAAGCCGCGGCCGAAGCTGCCGCAGTTGCGATTGCTTTTAACCAAGGTGAAGTGTGTACTGCAGGTTCGCGTTTATTGGTTGAAGCTGGCGTAAAAGATGAGTTGATCAAACTGATTGCCGAAGAAATGCAAAGCTGGCAACCAGGGCATCCACTAGACCCTAAAACCACTTGTGGGGCTATGGTTGATCAACAGCAACTTAATAACGTGTTGAACTATATTAAAGCCGGTCATGAACAAGGTGCCACTTTAGTTGAGGGCGGATTGCAAGTAATGGCAGACACTGGCGGAGCCTTTGTGCAACCAACCATATTTAGTAATGTTAAAAACGACATGACCATTGCCTGCGAAGAAATCTTTGGCCCTGTATTAGCCGTTATCGAATTTGATGGCATGGAACAAGCCATTGAGATTGCTAACGACACTATTTATGGTCTTGCCGCTGGTGTGTGGACATCAAACTTAAGCAAAGCGCATAAAACGGCCAAAGCATTGCGCTGTGGCATGGTGTGGATTAACCATTACGATGGGGGTGATATGACCGCGCCGTTTGGTGGTTACAAGCAGTCGGGTAATGGTCGAGATAAGTCATTACATGCGTTTGACAAGTACACCGAACTCAAAGCCACTTGGATTGCCCTATAACATCCATTTATTGTATTGATTTACCACAAGCCCTTTAGCAATAAAGGGCTTTTTTTTATTCAATAACCGCCAAGTCACTCCAACCCCAGTCGGCTTATGAGGTTAAGTTTAATTAACGCTCAAAAACGCCACGTTAGCAGTAGACTAATATCATTCGTATTAACCATCTGGTCATTTGAACAGCATTTTTATCAACACGTTTAGTCAAATGACTTGGTTCCATCATGTCATTTACGGAGGACAGAATGATTCATAAAACTTTTTCTCGTTTGGCTATTATTGTGACTGTTGCGTTGTTTAGCTTTGTTCTATGGGTTATTTATTTAGCCAATATCGGCGGTCACAGTGTATTTTTCGATGTCATAAAACAAATCCCTTATGGCGACAAGTTTGGCCATATGCTGCTATTTGGTTTGTTAACCTATGTGGCTAATTTAGCCTTGTTGAGTCGTCATTTTCGACTTGGTGGTGTTCCGCTTTATTACGGGACTGTGTTAGTGTCGATATTCGTCTTGGGAGAAGAAATCAGTCAAGGTTTCATCCCATCAAGAACATTAGATATCTTCGACTTAGCCGCCGATGCTGTCGGTATTATTTTATTCAGTTATTTAAGTGGGTTAACTCAACGATATTTGGATAATCATTGTTAAGTTAGCATTATTATTTACCCTAACAGTTTGGAGAGATTGAATATGAATTTTCCTTTAGTGACGACCGATTGGCTGGCATTGCATCTTGATGATCCAGACCTTGTATTACTAGATGCCAGCATGGACATTGTACTGGGTAAAGAACCACTCGTTTATGATGAGCTTTACGTTATTCCTGGTGCATTATCGTGCCAAATGGATAAGCTTTTTTTCGATCATATTTCTTCACAAACTCACGCTATACCCACGGAAAATCAATTTACTGCAGCAGTTCAATCATTGGGCGTGAACCATAACAGCACAGTGGTGATTTACGATAACCAAGGTATTTATTCGGCGCCAAGAGCTTGGTGGACCTTTAAAGCGATGGGATTTGATAAGGTATTTGTTCTCGACGGTGGTTTACCGCAATGGCAAGCTGAAGGACGAGATACGGTGCGTCAATTTGCGACAGCAACTGAGTCTGGTGATATTAAAGGTCGTTTACAACAATACAAGGTATGTGACACTGAGTTTGTGTTAACCCATCTTGGTCATGCAAAAGTGGATATTATTGATGCTCGCGCAGCAGGGCGTTTTAATGGTACTACACCGGAACCTCGTGTTGGGATGCGCGGTGGTCATATTCCCGGCTCGTTAAATCTGCCGTTTGCTCAGGTATTAAGCGGTTTTAAAATGAAATCACCACGTGAGTTACAAAGCATTTTTTCGGCTTTAAATACCAGTAATAATGCTCAACGGGTGTTTAGCTGCGGTTCTGGGATCACGGCCTGTATTTTGATTTTAGCGTCGTATGTAGCAGGACATCATGAAACCATTCTTTATGATGGTTCTTGGGCGGTTTGGGGAGGAGATGCTGCGCTTCCTATAGAGTAGGGCCAATTGAATAATTGGTGGGTATTTTTTGTTTTATGGCCTACGGCCACTAAAGTCGTGGCACTTCAAGCGAAGTTTGAAAAGTCTAACTTGGCCGTAGGCCATAAAAAGAACAAAGGTTGACCCTTTTGCCAACCCACAGCAAATCCATTAACTCTATAGCAAATCCTTCATCCTATGATAAAACATTCCTGCTGCAAGGAGTGGCGATCGCAGCATTGGCCCACCTGGGAAGGTCATGTGTTTAATGTCATTAAACACATCGATACGTTGTGACTGCTGGCTAATGGCTTCTGCAATCAACTTTGCTGCCATGTGAGTGGCATTCACTCCGTGACCAGCATACGCTTGGGCAAAATAGATGTTAGCTGCGTCAGGTAAACGGCCTATTTGTGGCATACGGTTGGCACCGATGCCCATCATTCCGCCCCATTCATAATCAATTTTGATGCCTTTTAATTGTGGGAATACTTTTTCAAGATTAGGCCTTAACTCGGCTTCAATGTCTTTAGGGTCTTTACCAGAATAAGTACATAAACCACCAAACAATAAACGACGGTCTGCGGATAAATGGAAGTAATCTAACGCCACACGCATATCGGCAAATGCCATATTTTGCGGGATGATACTGGCGCATTGTTGTTCTGTTAACGGCTCTGTGGCTAATAAGTAAGTTCCTGTTGGTAGCACTTTGCCACCAAGGAAAGGGCTTAATTTATTACCAATATAACCATTGCCTGCCACTACCAGATAATCACAGGTCACTTCACCTTCGGCAGTTATCACTTTGGGTTTATCCCCTTTAATAATCTTTTCTGCCGCGCTGTATTCAAATAACTGTGCGCCAAGTTCACGTGCAACTCGGGCTTCGCCTAAGGCTAAATTGAGAGGGTGTAAATGGCCACTGCCCATGTCGACTAATGCGCCTTGGTAAAAATCTGAGCCAATGACTTCGCTGATTTGCGATTTATCTAATAGGGTTATCGGTTTTTGATAGCCTTGGGATGTTAGGTCTTGGTATTCTTGTGCTAAGTCATCCATGTGCCTTGGCTTGACGGCTAGATCGCAATAGCCCATGTGCAAGTCGCAATCGATGTTATGTTGGGCTATTCGGTCGGTGACAATATCTACTGCTTCAAAACCCATCTGTTGAATTGACTTTACACCTTCTTCACCAATCTCATTACGGAACTGGGTTGCGTCATGGCCGATCCCGCGGATGAGCTCGCCACCATTTCGGCCAGAGGCTCCCCAGCCAATGCGTTTGGCTTCAAGCAATGCCACACTGTAACCACGTTGTCTGAGTTCAATGGCAGTATTAATACCACTAAATCCACCACCAACAATACACACATCGACTGTCAGGTTTTCGTTTAGTTTTGGATGTTGATAAAGCTCTTTTGCGGTCGCCACATAAAAGGAGTCTGGATAGTGTAGGCTATGAATTGGGGATTTATGTGACATAAACGCTCCAAGTTGTTGATTATAAATGAAATAACAACTTATAAATGAATGGTTAGATGTAATTTAACTCATCTAGGGTGTGCATTTTATTTAACACTTATTTAGTGTAAAATACAATTGCTTTGATTTAAGTAAATTATCATGCTCTATTGATACAGATTTTGTTAGAGTGTTAATAATCTGCAACACTTTAACAGCAAGCTATTGGTCAACATTTAGTAGGAGAACGAATTTGGATATTGGTGCAAACCTAAAAGCTATTCGCAAATTGAAAGGCTTATCTCAACGCGAGTTAGCCAAGCGAGCAGGGGTTACCAACAGTACAATTTCAATGATTGAGAAAAACAGTGTTAGCCCATCTGTTAGCTCACTCAAAAAAGTATTAGCCGGGATCCCAATGTCGTTAGTGGATTTTTTCTCAATTGATGATGGCTCTATCGGTGATCAGAAAGTGGTTTATCGTGCCAATGAATTATTGGATATTGGTACTGGCGAGTTAGTGTATAAACTCATTGGCCGTGACTACCCAAATAGAGCAATGTCGGTAATGAGTGAAATATACCCTATTAATGCAGATACTGGTGCTGAAATGCTGCAACATAAGGGCGAGGAAGGCGGTATCATTGTTGCGGGTAAACTTGAACTAACTGTTGGCGAAGAGGAATTTATTTTAGAAGAAGGTGACAGTTATTATTTTAATAGTGAACAGCCTCATCGTTTCCGTAACCCATTTGATGAACCTTGTAAGGTGATGAGTGCAACCACCCCCGCTGATTTTTGATGGTGTATCATTGAATTGGTTCTGCTTACAGCCAATGCTTTTGTTCTGGGGAATAGTGTAAGGTAATCAATAAACTTGGCTATTCCCACTGATTAAATAGCGGATAATGTATTGGTTTTTGTCCGTTGTCGATTTCATTCCTAGCATATGATTATTCATTTGTGTAAAGAATATTAAGCAATAAATTCCCCTTTTTTGTGCATTGCCCGCCCCATTTTAGCGCATTTTACACTCGGTATTAGTCAATTAACCCCTTAGGTAATTTTTTTAACAATCCTGTCGATTTATAGTTATCAACTTGTTTTAATGATGTTTTATTTTTATTTTCCTAAAAGTTGATTTTATCATTCGTTATCCTCTTGCCTAGCTAAAAAAATGCGTGTAGTGTGTGAAAAAATGAACACGTAAAACAATAAGTTCATCACAATCTTTGCCAAAGGTGAGATATGTCCCAATCAAGTATTCCCCTTATCGGGGTCGTAGCATGCAATCAGCAAATTGGCCTACATCCATTTAATATAGTGGGAGAAAAATATTTGCTTAGCGTGGTTAATGGTGCCAAAGGATTTCCATTGGTTATCCCTTCTTTAGATGTTGAATTACCTACAAAAGATTTGCTTGCTCGCCTTGATGGTATTTTATTTACAGGCTCTCCATCTAACGTTGAGCCTCATCATTACCAAGGTGTGCCAAGTGAAGCTGGTACTCACCACGACCCTAAACGCGATGCCATGACGTTACCGTTAATTAAAGCGGCGATTGAGGCCGGTGTTCCGGTGCTAGGCATTTGTCGCGGTTTTCAAGAAATGAACGTGGTCTATGGTGGCAGTTTGTATCAAAAACTGCATGAAGTTGGCACATTTATTGAACATAGAGAAGATAAGCATGCACCAGTAGATGTGCAATATGGTCTATCGCATCAAGTTAATCTTGTGGCCGGCGGTCTTCTTCACGATGCATGGGGCTGTGACACTGCAGAGGTAAACTCTGTCCATACTCAAGGCGTGGAGCGCCTAGGTGAAGGGTTACAGCCAGAAGCATTCGCTCCGGATGGATTAATCGAAGCATTTTCAGTGAAAAATGCGAAAAGTTTTGCATTAGGTGTTCAGTGGCATCCAGAATGGAAAGTAACCGAAAATGCATTTTATACTGCAATTTTCGAGGCATTCGGACAAGCCTGTAGACAATATGCGGCAACACAAGTGAGATAATAATGGATAAGTTAATTGCTTTTTTAAAAGACAAAAAAATTACCGAAGTTGAATGTGTCATAAGTGATATGACTGGGATTGCGCGTGGCAAAATAGCTCCAGTGGATAAGTTTGTTTCTGAAAAGGGCATGCGTTTACCAGAAAGCGTGTTATTGCAAACCGTTACCGGTGATTTCATCAATGAAGAGATTTATTATCAACTTCTTGATGATGCCGATATCGATTTTGTGTGTGTGCCAGATGAAAATGCCGTTTTCATGTTGCCATGGACTGTTGAAGCTACCGCTCAGGTGATCCACGATTGTTATGATCGTATGGGTAACCCAATTGAATTGTCATCTCGTAACGTGTTGAAGAAAGTACTTAAACTTTATGAAGATAAAGGTTGGGAACCGGTTATTGCGCCAGAAATGGAGTTTTACCTTACCAAACGTTCAGATGATCATGATTTACCGCTTAAACCACCTATTGGTCGCTCTGGTCGCCCAGAAGCAGGACGTCAGTCTTTCTCTATTGACGCTGCTAACGAATACGATCCGTTGTTTGAAGACATGTATGAATGGTGTGAAGTCCAAGGGCTAGATATTGATACTTTGATCCATGAAGATGGTCCTGCGCAAATGGAGATTAACTTCAGTCACGGTAATGCATTGTCATTAGCCGATCAGGTATTTATTTTTAAGCGTACCTTAAGAGAAGCAGCATTAAAGCATGATGTGTGTGCCACATTTATGGCTAAGCCAGTTACCGACGAGCCTGGTAGCGCAATGCACATTCACCAAAGTGTGCTTGATATTAAAACCGGCAAAAACATTTTCACTAAAGAAGATGGTACTCAAAGTAAATTATTCCTCAGCTATATTGCTGGTTTACAACATTATATTCCTGAGTTATTGCCGTTAATGGCACCAAGTGCTAACTCGTTCCGCCGCTTCTTGCCTGGTACATCTGCACCCGTAAACCTTGAATGGGGTGTTGAAAACCGTACTTGTGGTTTGCGTATCCCTGAGTCATCACCACAAAATCGCCGTATTGAAAACCGTATTCCAGGTGCTGACGCTAACTGCTATCTCGCCATTGCGGCCAGTTTATTGTGTGGTTATATCGGAATGGTTGAGGACTTAAAACCTTCAACACCCGTAACGGGTAAGTCGAACGAAAGCCGTTCTAATAATGAAAACTGTTTACCGTTAACCTTAGAAGAAGCGTTAGCTGCAATGCAAACAAGTGAAGCTTGTATTGAGTATTTAGGCCAGTCGTTTACCACAGGTTTTGTGGCGGTAAAACAAGCTGAGCTTGAAAACTTCCGTCGTGTAGTCAGTTCGTGGGAACGTGAGTTCTTATTATTGACAGTGTAATGATGACTGAGCGTTTTAGCTCGCATGATTAATTTTGTGGATAACAGATAGCAAATACCACAGGGTTTGCTATCTGCTTGAAAGGATATATGTATGACAAACCCATTACCGACGGATGCAATGGATCAACAACAGCATCTTGAGCGTCTGCAAGCCGCAGACAAGCAGCATTTTATCCACCCATTTACCGATTCAAAGGGGTTAGCCGAAAAAGGTACTCGGGTGATAGAGCGTGCTGATGGCGTGTATTTGTGGGACATCATGGGTCATAAGTTGCTAGATGCAATGGCAGGTTTGTGGTGTGTAAACGTCGGTTATGGTCGTCAGTCAATTGTAGATGCCGCCAGTAAACAAATGCAGAAACTGCCTTTTTATAATAGTTTCTTCCAATGTTCACATCCACCCGCTATTGAATTGGCGCAAAAAATTGCTTCGTTAGCACCAGCACACATGAACAATGTGTTTTTTACTGGGTCTGGTTCTGAATCAAATGACACCAATTTACGTATGGTGCGACGTTACTGGGATTTAAAAGGCAAACCAAGCAAGAAAACCATCATTAGCCGCGACAATGCTTATCATGGTTCTACCGTTGCAGGTGCGAGTTTAGGCGGAATGTCTGGCATGCATGAACAAGGTGATTTACCTATACCTGGGGTGGTGCATATTGCGCAACCTTATTGGTATGCCGAGGGTAACGGTTTATCTCCAGAAGAATTTGGATTAAAAACGGCGCAGGCACTTGAAGCCAAAATTATTGAGTTAGGTGAAGATAATGTCGCTGCGTTTATTGCAGAGCCGTTTCAAGGGGCGGGTGGGGTGATTATTCCTCCATCGACTTACTGGCCTGAAATTAAACGTATTTTAGCTAAGTACGATATTTTATTCATTCTTGACGAAGTGATCAGCGGCTTTGGTCGTACCGGGAAATGGTTTGCGGCAGAATACTTTGATTTACAGCCCGATTTGATCACTATCGCTAAAGGCATGACCTCTGGTTACGTGCCAATGGGTGGGGTGATTGTGTCAGACAAAGTGGCAGATGTGATTAAGCAAGATGGTGGTGAATTTACCCATGGTTTTACCTATTCAGGTCATCCCGTTGCCGCCGCTGCTGCGTTAGAAAACATTCGAATTATTGAGCAAGAAAACTTAGTTGAACGTGTGGCTAATGATACCTCACCGTATTTACAGTCGCGTTTACAAGAATTGGCGCAACATCCATTAGTGGGTGAAGTGCGTGGCATTGGTTTAGTGGCCGCCATTGAGTTAGTTAACGATAAATCTTCGCATCAACGCTTTGATGGCAAAGTTGGTGTGGGAACCTATTGTCGTGATGCGTGTATTGCTCATGGTTTAGTGATGCGTTCAGTTGGCGACACTATGATTATTTCGCCACCGTTAATCATCAGTCACACTGAGATAGATGAGTTAGTCACCAAAGCAACACAAGCATTAGATGATACTTATCAATACGTAAAAGGATTGGAATAAGCATTTAGCTACCGAATGCTTATTTAATAGAGTTATTTTTTATCAATGGTATTTAAGCGATCTTATTATCGAAAATGTTGTTGATAAAAACTGCAAAATTATGGGAGCGTATGCCGTTGCTGTAATCATACCGATGCGTAGTAAAGTTGTAGCATTGGATAATTTCTTTCAATAGAAAGAAGATTTACACGCTGGTATAGCTAGCGAAAAAACGAAAGTCAGTACCATTCTGACCATTATCCAAAAAGGGAGACAGTATGAAGCTACTAAACAAACTATCCACATTGGCCCTCATTACAGCGAGTGTGTTGTCAAGCGCTGCTATTCAGGCCGAGGAAGTGGTCAAAATGTACAATTGGTCGGATTATATTGCCGAAGATACTCTCGCCAACTTTGAAAAAGAAACCGGTATTCATGTTATTTATGACGTGTTTGATAGTAATGAAGTGCTCGAAGCTAAATTACTTTCTGGCCACAGCGGCTATGACATTGTGGTGCCGTCAAATCATTTTTTGGCTAAGCAAATTAAAGCCGGTGCTTTTCAAAAGTTAGATCGCGCTAAGTTAACTAATTACGCCAACTTAAAGCCAGATTTAATGAAGCAGTTACAAAAAGCTGACCCTGATAATCAATATGCTATCCCTTATTTATGGGGCACAAACGGCATTGGATACAACATCGACAAAGTTAAAGCGGTATTAGGCGAAGATGCACCTTTTGATTCTTTAGAGCTTATTTTTAACCCTAAATACGCTGAAAAGATTGGAACATGTGGTTTCGCAATGCTTGATTCTGCAGATGATATGTTACCTCAAGCACTGATTTATTTAGGCCTAGACCCTAACAGTAAAAATGCTGCTGATTATGAAAAAGCCGCTGAAGTATTGGAGAAAGTACGTCCGTATATTACTTACTTCCATTCATCACGTTATATTTCTGACTTAGCAAACGGTGATATCTGTGTCGCGTTTGGTTTCTCTGGTGACGTTTTTCAGGCTGCCGCTCGTGCTGATGAAGCCGGTAATGGCAATAAAATTGGCTATTCTATTCCAAAAGAGGGCGCCAACTTATGGTTTGATATGTTAGCGATTCCAAAAGATGCCACTAACGTTGATAACGCCCTTAAACTGATGAATTATTTACTTCGCCCTGAAGTGATTGCTCCTATCAGTAACTATGTTGCTTACGCGAACCCTAACATACCTGCGCAAGCGTTAGTCGATGAAGCCATTCGTAACGATCCAGCCATTTACCCACCACAGTCGGTAATTGATAAGTTGTACATTGGTGATATTCGTCCATTAAAAATTCAACGTGTTGCGACACGTGCTTGGACCAAAGTGAAGTCAGGCCAATAACCTACTCACTCAGACTCAGGGCGGGTTAACTCGCCCTGTTTATTCAGCAGTATTGATGTATTTATTGGCTAATTTAGCCACTTTAACAGATTGTTACGTGTGCCTTAAAACAGGCTGTTCTGTTGCGGTACGCATACTCCAAAAAGGCGGAGCAGTATTATGGTAAACACCTCGGGCGTCACCAATAAACCAACCACAAAGACGCAAGACAAAGTACTGCTTAAGATAGATCGTGTAAGCAAACTTTTCGATGATGTGCGTGCGGTAGACGATGTATCGTTAACCATCAACAGTGGAGAAATATTTGCGCTATTGGGTGGTTCGGGTTCTGGTAAATCAACGTTACTACGCATATTAGCGGGGTTTGAAAAGCCAACCGAAGGACGTATTTTTCTTGATGGTGTCGACATTACTGATATGCCACCGTACGAACGTCCTATTAATATGATGTTTCAATCCTATGCTTTATTCCCACACATGACCGTTGAGCAAAATATTGCTTTCGGACTCAAGCAAGACAAAATGCCTAAGGCTGATATTGCTGCACGCGTAAAAGAAATGCTTAAACTAGTGCACATGGAAAAATACGGCAAACGTAAACCACAACAATTGTCTGGTGGACAACGTCAGCGTGTCGCATTAGCTCGCTCGTTAGCTAAACGACCTAAGCTGTTATTACTCGATGAGCCAATGGGTGCATTAGATAAAAAGCTGCGTACCCAAATGCAGTTAGAAGTGGTCGATATTTTAGAGGCTGTAGGTGTAACGTGCGTGATGGTAACCCACGACCAAGAAGAAGCCATGACCATGGCCGGCCGCATTTCTATTATGCACGAAGGTTGGATTGCTCAAACCGGTAGCCCTATGGATATTTACGAGTCACCAGCCAGCCGCTTGGTGGCAGAATTTATTGGTACGGTTAATTTGTTCGAAGGCGAGATTACTGAAGATGAAGTTGACCACGCCATTATTAAGTCTCCGACCTTATCGCAACCGTTTTATATCGGTCACGGTATTTCAACCAGCCTAGAAAACAAAAATGTATTTTTGGCTTTACGCCCAGAGAAAACCATTATTACTCGCCAGAAGCCAGAAGGTGATTACAACTGGGCCCATGGTGTAGTGCATGATATTGCTTATCTTGGTGGCTTGTCTGTGTATTACATTAAGTTAAAAAACAACCAAATTGTACAATGCTCAATGATTAACCGTGAACGCCGCGCCGACCATCCAACATGGGAAGATGAGGTGTATATCAGTTGGGAAGACAGCAGCGGGGTTGTATTACACTCATGAAGAATCCACTGAAAATAATTAAAGGTCGATATCTCACCATGGGGGTGCCATACCTGTGGTTGTTGATGTTCTTCGCCTTACCGTTTGCCATTGTATTAAAGCTGAGCTTTTCTACTGCGGCCATTGCTATTCCACCTTACGAAGCCACATTTAGCTATATTGATGAATTGCTAAATATTTCATTGAACATGGGTAACTATTTACTGTTACTACAAGATTCAATGTATTACATGGCATATTTATCATCATTAAAAATGGCGTTAATATCCACAATCGGTTGCTTAATTCTGGGCTTCCCAATGGCATATGCTATTGCTAGAGCACCAGCGCGTTTACAAACGGTATTCCTTTTATTGGTGATGTTGCCATCATGGACGTCATTTTTAATTCGTATTTATGCGTGGATGGGCATTTTAAGTAACAACGGTCTAATTAATAACACCTTAATGTGGCTAGGCCTGACGTCTGAACCCATTCAAATGCTCAATACTAATTTTGCCGTATATATTGGGATTATCTACGCTTATTTGCCCTTTATGATCCTGCCGCTATACGCCACCTTAGTTAAATTGGATTTAAGCCTGATTGAGGCTGCATCTGATTTAGGTTCAAGCAGTTTCAATACGTTTTGGAAAATCACCTTACCCTTATCAATGGGCGGCGTGATTGCGGGTTCAATGTTGGTCTTTATTCCTGCTGTTGGTGAGTTTGTTATTCCTGAATTATTGGGCGGACCAGATACATTAATGATCGGTAAAGTGTTATGGCAAGAATTCTTTAATAACCGCGATTGGCCTGTGGCTTCATCATTAGCGATTGTTATGTTGGCATTATTGATTATCCCTATTACGTTATTCCACCGTTATCAATCACGTGGTATGGAGAACGATGTATGAAGAAGCTAAGTTTCTCTAAAGTGATGTTGTGGTTTGGTTTACTGTTTTTGTATGTGCCGATGTTTATTTTGATCATCTATTCGTTTAACGAATCTAAATTAGTCACAGTCTGGGGCGGGTTTTCGCCAAAATGGTACGGTGAACTATTACAAGACGATCAAATATTAGGTGCGGTATGGACCAGTTTACGTATTGCATTCTACAGTGCTTCAATGGCAGTGATTATCGGCACAATGGCTGCGTTTGTGATGACGCGTTTTCGCCGCTCTTGGGCCAAGCTAACCTTGTCTAACATGATCACCGCACCTTTGGTTATGCCTGAGGTTATCACCGGTTTGTCATTGTTATTGTTATTTGTCGAAATGTCAGAGATCTTTGGCTGGCCAGCAGAACGCGGCATGTTAACGGTGTGGATTGCACACTCAACTTTCTGTGCTGCTTATGTAGCGGTGGTGGTGTCGTCAAGGTTACGTGAATTGGACTTATCAATTGAAGAAGCGGCTATGGACTTGGGTGCAACGCGACTAAAAACATTCTTCTTAATCACTGTACCGATGATTTCTCCAGCGTTAATTGCTGGTTGGTTTTTGTCATTTAGTTTGTCTTTAGATGATTTAGTTATTGCCAGCTTTGCTTCCGGACCTGGCGCAACAACCTTGCCTATGGTGGTGTTCTCGTCGGTTCGTTTAGGGGTATCACCTAAAATTAATGCGCTGGCGACTATTATTATCTTAAGTGTGTCTTTGCTAGCGTTCTTGTCATGGTATTTGGCGCGTCGTTCAGAACGAAAAGCCAAAGAGGCAATGGAGTAACAAACAGCACTATGATCGCCAAAAGCCATGCTGTTAAGTGTGGCTTTTTTTTCAATAACGGAGATTTTAGTGTTAAATATATTGTACAAAGTGTAAAAAATTGCACTTTAAATGCTAGTGTTTAAATTTGCTTAAGTGTACGATGAGTCAGTTGTATTTTGTTTTGAAACTATAAAGGAAGCGCTATGTCCGCCACACCTCACGCTAGTTCATATTATGCTGCGTCGGCCAATGATAAAGTCGAACGCCCTCGCTTAGAATCTTCAATAGAAACCGATGTTTGTATCATTGGTGCGGGATATACCGGGCTATCATCAGCGCTGCATTTATTAGAGAGCGGCATGAAAGTGGTTATCTTAGAAGCGGCCCGAATTGGTTGGGGCGCATCGGGTCGTAATGGCGGGCAAATTGTTAACTCATTCAGTCGTGATATCGACAGTATTGAAAAGGTCGTTGGCAAAGAGCAAGGCAAGTTATTTGGGCAAATGGCCTTTGAAGGTGGGCAGATAATTCGTGATCGTATTGCCAAATATAATATCGATTGTGATTTAAAAGATGGTGGTGTTTTTGCAGCACTTAATGCCAAACAAATGGGCCATCTAGCGTCGCAGAAAAAGTTATGGGAAGCCCATGGTCATAACAATCACTTAGAAATGCTTGATCAAGATGGCATACGTAATGTGGTTAATACCGACCTATATGTTGGCGGTTTACTTGATAAAAGCGGCGGCCATATTCATCCCCTAAACCTTGCATTAGGTGAAGCCCGTGCAGTGGAATCGTTAGGTGGTCTGATATTTGAAGATTCAGCGGTGATTAAAGTGGATGATGGTGCATCACCAGTAGTTCACACAGCGCAAGGGCAAGTTAAATGTAAATTTGTGGTGGTGGCTGGTAATGCTTATTTGGGTAAGTTATTGCCTGAGTTACAAGCTAAATCAATGCCTTGTGGTACGCAAGTTATCACAACAGAACCACTGTCAGATGAAATGGCTGCGAGTTTATTGCCGCAAGACTATTGCATTGAAGATTGTAATTATCTGCTGGATTACTACCGTCTATCTGGCGATAAACGCCTTATTTTTGGTGGTGGGGTGGTTTATGGTGCGCGTGATCCGGCCAACGTTGAAGCCTTGATTATGCCTAAGTTATTAAAGACATTCCCACAGTTAAAAGGGATTAAAGTTGATTATGCTTGGACAGGTAACTTTTTAATGACCTTGTCGCGTCTGCCACAAGTGGGCCGTATTGGACACAATATTTATTATTCGCAAGGCTGCAGTGGGCACGGAGTTACCTATACTCATTTAGCGGGCAAATTAATTGCCGAAATGCTCAATGGTCAAGCCACACGTTTTGATGCCTTTGCTGCATTACCACATTATCCATTCCCTGGTGGTCACGCAATGCGTGTACCGTTTAGTGCCATTGGTGCTTGGTATTATACCTTGCGTGATAAGTTCGGGATTTAATATTGAGTGATTGCCGAGTGATCACCTATTTATTGTTAACTGATTATTAAGATAATTATTTTCGAATTACTAGGAGCTTATTGTGATTTTACATGATCCAAGCTTATTGCATGAACAATGTTATATCGATGGCCTGTGGTTGAGTGCAAACAGCGGTGAAACCGTTGCCATAGCCAATCCTGCCACCCTAGAACTCATTGGGCATGTGCCTGTTATGGGGGAAGCAGAAACCGATGCTGCCATCACAGCCGCTAATAATGCTTTACCAGCATGGCGAGCACTTACCGCAAAAGAACGTAGCCAGAAATTGCGCCGTTGGTTTGAGTTAATGCATGAAAATGCTGAAGACCTAGCGTTGATGATGACCACAGAACAAGGTAAACCGTTAGCGGAATCAAGGGGTGAAGTCACTTATGCCGCTTCGTTTATCGAGTGGTTTGCTGAAGAAGCGAAACGTATTTATGGTGAAACGATTCCGGGACATCAAGCCGATAAAAGACTGACAGTGATTAAACAACCTGTTGGCGTAACCGCGGCGATAACACCGTGGAATTTCCCGGCAGCAATGATCACCCGTAAAGCAGGTCCTGCACTTGCCGCAGGCTGTACTATGGTGGTTAAACCTGCGCCGCAAACTCCGTTTACCGCATTAGCACTCGCTGAGCTTGCACATCGTGCGGGCATTCCTGCTGGGGTATTTAGTGTGATTACCGGGGACGCGATAGCGATTGGTAATACCCTATGCGCAAGCCCTATTGTGCGTAAGTTATCATTTACCGGATCAACTGCGGTAGGGATTAAGTTGATGGAGCAATGTGCTCCAACACTCAAAAAACTGTCACTTGAGCTAGGTGGTAATGCGCCGTTTATTGTCTTTAATGATGCAGATATTGATGCCGCAGTTGATGGCGCTATGATTGCTAAATATCGAAATGCCGGCCAAACCTGTGTATGCGCCAACCGTATTTATGTGCAATCTGGCGTGTATGAGCAGTTCACGCAAAAGTTCGCAGCTGCGGTTGCTAAACTCAGTGTAGGTAATGGTGTTGATGATGGTGTTACTACTGGGCCATTAATTAATGCCGACGCAGTGGCTAAAGTACAACGTCATTTAGCTGATGCTGTTGCTAAAGGTGCAAGTATCGTCACTGGCGGTAATATTCATAGCTTAGGTGGCTTTTTCTTCGAACCGACTATTTTACGTGACGTTGATAAGTCGATGTTGGTGGCAAGAGAAGAGACATTTGGCCCATTAGCACCATTGTTTAAATTCGACTCGGTAGATGACGTTATCAAACAAGCTAACGATACTGAATTTGGCTTAGCTGCTTACTTTTATGGTCGTGATATTTCACTGGTCTATAAAGTGGCTGAAGCGCTCGAGTACGGAATGGTGGGTGTTAACACTGGATTAATCTCGACCGAAGTGGCTCCTTTTGGTGGCATTAAATCGTCTGGGTTAGGCCGCGAAGGTTCTAAGTTTGGTATCGACGAATACCTAGAAATGAAATATATCTGCATGTCAGTTTAAGAGGGCGGGCTATGACTAAAACAAATGATGGATTAATGGCGCGTCGCCAAGCGGCAGTGGCTCAAGGTGTAGGACAAATTCACCCTATTTTTACTGAACGTGCTGAAAACGCCACTGTATGGGATGTTGAAGGCCGTGAATATATAGATTTTGCGGGTGGTATTGCGGTTCTCAATACGGGTCATTTACACCCTAAAGTCAAAGCGGCTGTTGCTGCACAGTTAGATGCATTTTCGCATACGTGTTTTATGGTGTTGGGTTACGAAAGTTATATTGCCGTATGTGAAAAGCTAAACAATTTGGTACCAGGTGATTTTGCTAAAAAAACCGCTTTATTTACCAGTGGCTCTGAAGCCGTAGAAAACGCGCTTAAAGTGGCTCGTGCTTACACTAAACGTGCAGGCGTTATTGCATTTACTTCTGGTTACCATGGCAGAACGATTGCTGCGCTGGCGTTAACCGGTAAAGTCGCCCCTTACAGTAAAGGCATGGGCTTAATGTCTGCCAATGTATTCCGTGCCGAGTTTCCTTGTGAAATGCATGGTGTATCTGAAGATGACGCTATGGCATCGATTGAACGTATCTTTAAAAATGATGCAGAGCCTGCTGATATAGCCGCAATTATTTTAGAGCCAGTGCAAGGTGAGGGTGGTTTTTACGCTGTCACACCATCATTTATGAAGCGCTTACGTGAGTTATGTGACAACCATGGCATAGTATTAATTGCTGACGAAGTCCAAACTGGTGCTGGTCGTACGGGAACCTTTTTTGCCATGGAGCAAATGGGGGTTTCGGCAGATATTACCACTTTTGCTAAGTCAATTGCTGGTGGTTTTCCGTTGTCAGGTATTACTGGTAAAGCGGAAATTATGGATGCTGTAACCGCAGGAGGTTTAGGCGGCACTTATGGTGGTAGCCCTATTGCCTGTGCTGCGGCATTAGCAGTGATTGAAGTGTTTGAAGAAGAGCAATTATTGGCTAGAGCTAATGATGTAGGTAATCGGCTTAAGTCGGCATTAACCAATATGCAGGCTAAGTATTCACAAATTGCAGATGTTCGTGGCTTAGGTGCGATGATTGCCATTGAATTGATGGAAGATGGTGAACCTGCTCCACAATACAGCGGTAAGATTTTAACCGAAGCTCGTAACCGTGGTCTTATTTTATTGTCTTGTGGCACATACGGTAACGTCATTCGCGTGTTGGTACCCTTAACTGCACCAGATGAACAAATTGATGCTGGCCTTGCGATAATGGATGCTACATTTCAAACGGTGTTTAAATAGTTAGTCTATTTTTGATGTGAGTTAATAAAATCCCGCTTTTAGCGGGATTTTTTATAGCATTAATTCTTATCTCGACTATTCGCTTTCCCTTAGCGTTGCGATTTATAATACCGCTTAGCTGAATTAGTTCATCAGCAGCATTTACAGCTTGGACGTTTTAGTACTTAAGCTGCTGAAAATAGTATTTACACCATTCAAAGGTGGCTAAAGTGCCATCTTTACCATTATGATCGAGGCTTAGATTGAATAACAAAATATTATGACTGAATTTATTGCGCCACCCTGTGATGGGGTTATTGAAGTGTTATATCAAGACGAACATTTATTGTTGATCAATAAGCCGACAGGATTATTGAGCCTTTCGGGGAAAAATCCATTAAACAAGGACTCGGTACACTATCGTTTAGTGCAAGACTTTCCCACCGCTACGTTAGTACACCGATTGGATTTTGGTACCTCTGGCATCATGCTTGTGGCGTTAAATAAAGCGGTTAATGGACTATTAACGAAACAGTTTCAGCAGCGCACTGTTAGCAAAAAATATACTGCTGTGTTGCATGGTGACTTAATTAACGACCGCGGTGATATTGAGTTGCCGATAGCTAAAGATAGTGAGCATTTTCCACTAATGAAAATTTGCCACAGCACTGGCAAACCTGCATTAAGTCAATATCAAGTGATTAGCCGTCACCCACAAAGACTATGTACTCGAGTGTGTTTTACCCCTATTACAGGTAGAACTCACCAGTTACGGTTACATAGCCAGCAAATTGGTCATCCAATATTAGGTTGTGATTTATACCGTAATGAAAATTCACAGCAGATGTCAGATAGACTAATGCTACATGCTACTGTTTTATCATTTACTCATCCTTTAACAGAGAAACGAATTGATTTTGTGTGTTCATGTCCGTTTTAACTTGTTAAAGATTTGACTATTAAAGTGATAAACTGATTTGAGTATGATGAAAACTGATGCATAATCAATCCTCTATTAATTTTTTATAGGTTCATCCGTATGTTGATTTCTTGGTTGGATGCTCTAGCTTTAAGCATATTTTTAGGCAGTTGGATAGGATATACCAGTTTTGCACGTCGTAAAGCCAAAAATACCAATTGCATCGCCCGCGTAATGCATCAACAACGTATTCATTGGATGTCTCAAGTTATAACTAAAGAAGTCCGTGTTGGAGATGCGGCTTTATTGGGCAATTTAGAACGTAATATTGCTTTTTTTGCCTCAAGCACTTTGCTGGTACTTGCCGGGGTGTTAACACTTTTCTCTCAAGTTGAAAAACTTGAAACCGTTATAGGTTCTATTCCTTATACTGCATCGCCTAATCATGCCTTGATACAGGTTAAACTCGCTCTTTTGGCGAGTATTTTTGTGCTGGCTTTTTTCCAATTTACTTGGTCTATGCGTCAATATGGTTTTGTGAATATTATGATTGGTGCGGTGCCGTTAGACAAAACTGGAACCGATGAAACTGCTTTAGGCTACGCAAGGCAAGTCGCTGTGGTGCAAGACCAAGCTGCACATTCTTATAATTATGGCCTCCGCTCATACTATTACTCTATGGCTGCATTGTGTTGGTTTATGCATCCGGGAATGCTTATTTTTTCCAGCTTATTTGTCGTGTACACCCTGTATCAGCGTGAATTTAATTCTAAGGCCGTAGTGGCTATTACGGCTGCACAAGCCTATTTAGAAAATAATCCTTCTTATGTACGTCGGGATTAAGTTATGACAATGTTTCAATGCGATATTTTCGTATATCTACTTAATAATTATGAAAGGTTTAATAAACAGGTAGTATTTTGATTGTGCACAATGGAGCAATCATCATCGCGAATTAATAACAGTAAAAATCAATAAAATGGCGTTGTATATTGGTAGGTTTTAGTCTGAATGTAAATAGCCAAAAAACCTTGTAAATAGTGACGACTGGATTTTTGTAGGTGCTTGATACATTGGTTTATTTGGTTTATTTGGTTTATTTGGTTTATTGGGTTTAATAGTTTTTAGATATTGTTATTTATCAACTGGGTATGTTCGAGAGGTGGTATGTTTAATAGTATTAAGGCCAAAGTGATTACTCTCTATTCTTTAGTGATGATTGCTTTTACATCTATACTTTTGCTTACCATGTTTATCAATGAGCGTGATCGTGTACTGGATTTAGAACTAGAAAAATCTACCGAAATTTCAAAGATGCATGCAAATCTTCTCAGTCAATAGTTTGCTCAATATGTTGTCATGTTAAAAATGCTGAGCAATAATCCTCAGATAGAATTAGGTAATAAACTGACTATTGCTCGCTTACTTCAACGATTAATGACAATCGGTAACGGTAATTTCATTAATGCTGTTTATGTCGATAAAGACTTGAACCTGATTGATGCTCTAGGTAACACCAATAAAGTCACTCACCCTACATTTTTACGTGGTCAACAATGGCAAGCCAAAGAATATAACATAACAGTACCTCTCTACAGTCGGTTTGAAAAAACACCAGTGATAATGGTGGCTGTACCTATTTTAGATGAACAAAAAACATGGATTGGTACTCTTGCAGTTGCAGTGCCGCTTACTGTTATTTCGAATAAATTGTCTTCAATTAAACTCGCAAAAGAGAGTTACGCTTGGTTAACTGACTCAAACGGCTTAATGGTTTCACATCCAAATAAAAGTTTTATCATGAAGAATAAACTTTCAATGACGGAAAATGTTAACTATCCCGGTTTTTATAAAATCGTTAGGCAGACTAAGTTACAAAATGATGGTTATGGTCGTTATAGAGATGCCCAATTAAATGAGTCAAAAATAGTCACATTCTCTAAAATTGATTATTTACCTGGCTGGACTTTGTTTGTGACAACCAAAGAGTCTGAGATTTTTCACAATAGTTATGCAATTATGTACAATGTATTGATAATTGCTATTGTCTTAATGCTGGTGTTTTTATTACTCATTACTCATCTAGCAAATAGGATAACAAAACCAATTGTTCAACTGACTAAAGGTGTAAAAGAATCGGTAAATAACAAAAGCAGTTATCTAAAAATCATTGATTCACATGATGAAATCGGTCAGCTTTCTCAAGCTTTTCACGATAGTCTTCAAAAAATACATTCACACACCACTCATTTAGAACAAATGGTAAATCACCGCACAGAAGAAGTTACCGCTAAAAATTTACTACTCAGTCAACAGAACGACAAACTTGAAGAGCTTGCATCTAAAGATCCGCTAACTCGGCTTTATAATCGTCGTGCTTTTAGCACCCTAGTGGATAAAGAAATCTCTCGGGCTAAAAGACATGATTTATCGTTAACTCTTGTAATATTAGACATTGATCATTTTAAAAGAATTAATGACATGTTTGGTCATAATGTCGGTGATGATATTTTGTGTCATTTTGCTCACGAATTGTCTGCAAATATGCGTAAAGAAAATCTCATTTGTCGCTGGGGAGGAGAAGAATTTGTCATTTTGATACCTGAAGCCACTTCTGATTCAGTGTTTAAGTACATCGATCAAATGCGTAATAAAATATCTCTGATGAACTTTGCGCCTGTCGACCGATTAACTTTTAGTGCTGGGATGGCAACTCTTGGCGCAGATGAATCTTTCAAAGAGTGGTTCCAAAGAGCGGATCGCGCCTTGTATACCGCCAAAGGTTCAGGCAGAAACTGTATTGTAGTGGATTAAATAATTCGCGAGAAAGCTAAGAAAAATACAAGAGCAAGGTTTAAATCAATAACCTTGGTTTTAACTTAAGTTGAATGGCTGGTTATAAGCGAATCATTTAAGTTGAACACACCTCTAAGAAAGCGTGAAGGCAGCACATCATTATTTATTTTGGTATATAGGCTTAGAAAATATCTAAAGGCTAACAATCAACATTCACTGCTATTACCTTACAAGGCCCCACGACAATACCCATTTCACTAGATACGAAAAAGCCGTAGTAGGTTAATACCTACTACGGCTTATCTAAATTGGTGGCCCCTCACAGACTTGAACTGTGGACCTGACGATTATGAGTCGTATGCTCTAACCAGCTGAGCTAAGGGGCCGACTTACGTTAGTCGTCACTATCGAAAGCGGATGGAAGTATACGAAGTTTGTTGGCAGTTGTCACCCGTGTTTTAGCTACTATTTACTTATCTTGTTTCAATTGGTTATCTGTTAAGCAATTTTTGGCATTTAGACATAAAAAAAACCTGCCGAAGCAGGTTTTTTCAATATGGTTTCAGGATTCTTACTCGTCTAAGAATGACTTTAAGATTTCTGAACGAGAAGGATGGCGTAACTTACGTAACGCTTTGGCTTCAATTTGACGAATACGTTCACGTGTTACATCAAATTGTTTACCCACTTCTTCTAATGTGTGGTCGGTATTCATATCGATACCAAAACGCATGCGCAGTACTTTGGCTTCACGGGCTGTTAGGCCTGCTAAGACTTCGTGTGTGGCGTTCTTAAGACTTTCGCTGGTTGCTGAGTCTAATGGTAGCTCGAGGGTAGTATCCTCGATAAAATCACCTAAATGCGAATCTTCATCGTCACCGATTGGGGTTTCCATTGAGATTGGCTCTTTAGCAATTTTCAGTACCTTACGAATTTTATCTTCAGGTATCATCATACGTTCTGCTAATTCTTCAGGAGAAGGCTCACGGCCCATTTCTTGAAGCATTTGACGAGAAATACGGTTCAACTTGTTGATCGTTTCGATCATGTGTACTGGAATACGAATTGTACGTGCTTGGTCAGCGATTGAACGGGTGATTGCCTGACGGATCCACCACGTTGCATAAGTTGAAAACTTATAACCACGACGGTATTCGAACTTATCTACCGCTTTCATCAAGCCAATGTTACCTTCTTGAATTAAGTCCAAGAATTGTAAACCACGGTTGGTGTATTTTTTAGCAATAGAGATAACCAAACGTAAGTTAGCTTCAACCATTTCTTTTTTAGCACGACGCGCTTTCGCTTCACCGATAGACATACGACGGTTAATGTCTTTAATGCCTGCGATGGTTAAGTCGGTTTCTACTTCAATAGCACCTAACTTGGTCACACAACGTGTTACGTCGTCGGTGATCAAACGCAAAGCTTCTGCGTAAGGCTTGCTACTTGCTTTTTCTTTGTTAAACCAATCTAAATTAGTTTCGTTGCCTGTGAATGCTTTAATAAAGTTTTTCTTTGGCATTTTAGCTTGTTCAACACAAAGCTTGATAACTAAACGTTCTTGAACTCGCACGCGATCCATCATGCTGCGCATGCTTTTCACTAAACGGTCGAATTGTTTAGGGATTAAGCGGAATTCTTTGAACAATTCACCGATAACAAATAATGAGCCTATCGCCTCAGGGTGGTCACGACCTTTTTTAGCAATAATGGCTAAACTTTTTTCGTAAGCTTCTCTGAGTTGAGTGAATTTCTCTTTAGCTTCTTCAGGATCAGGCCCTTTGTTGCCTTCTTCCTCTTCTTCATCGTCATCGTCATCATCGTCATTTTTGTCTTTATCAGCTAATTCTGAACCGACATTGGTGGCTGCTGGTGCGACGTCATCGTCGTCAGGATTGATAAATCCAGAGATAATATCAGACAAGCGCAATTCTTCGGCTTCATACTTATCGAATTGCTCTAAGATCATTGCGATCGCTTGAGGGTATTCACTGACAGAGCTCTGTACAGTGTTGATACCTTCTTCAATACGTTTAGCAATAACAATTTCGCCTTCGCGAGTAAGTAGCTCTACCGTACCCATTTCACGCATATACATGCGGACAGGATCTGTGGTTCGGCCTAGCTCACTTTCTACGGTTGCGAGAGCTGCCGCTGCTTCTTCTGCAGCATCTTCGTCTGTGTTGTCTTCCGACATCATCATGTCATCGGCATCTGGCGCTTCTTCAAAAACGCGGATACCCATGTCATTTATCATCTGGATAATATCTTCAATCTGATCGGAATCGACCATGTCTGCAGGTAAGTGGTCGTTCACTTCTGCATAGGTTAAGTAACCTTGCTCTTTACCTTTAGCGAGCAACAGTTTGAGTTGCGACTGCGGAGTGTGATCCATAGATATCATCCAATTTTGGGTAACTGATAAAACGATAGGCCAACTTAGCTGTGCTAAGTGGCGCGCAAATCGTCAATTATAGCTGTGTGGACTAATCTTAGCTAGTCCATGGCAGTGTTTGTACGCAGATTCTTAACGAATATATTGCGTATTACTTTGCTATGCCTTTCATTATCGAAATCAGCTTTGTTAACTGCATTTTTTCAACTTTTGTTAAAGCCTGTTTTAGGCTTAATTCCTGATATCGTTGTTCGATATATTGATTATTCAACCAAATCAGGGTTTGCTTAAACTCTGGCAATACGTTTTCATCCGCCACTTGATGTTCCCATTGGGCTAGCTTTATTAGAGTGCTTTTTTGGTTATGCTCTCTATGCATTTCAAGTAGTTGTGCGCTGTTTAACGTTTGCTCTCGAGTTATATCTAACAAATGATTGAGCAATTCTATGCCGGTCATTTGTAATCGATCTAGTGCAGGCTGTTTTGCCAAACCAAAGCCTAAACTTGGGTTTTGGACTAGGAGGGCAATAGCCAGTCTTAATGGCGTGCCGCGACCTTGTAAGCCTTTTGCATTTAATGGTTTCTGTTTTACAACATTGATATTAATATCTCGTCTTAATTCAATGATGTTATTTTTTTTCATTCTATATGCTAAATTTTTTAACAATATTCCTTGTAAAACACTGTCTTGTACCTTTTCAATGTACGAAATAGCATCTTTCGTCAATGCGGCTTCATTCAGACCATGCATTAACGCTAAATTATCAAATAAGAAAGTTTCTAATGTGCTACTTGCTGAATAGCGACTTTCAAATTCCTCTTTTCCAATCTTGCGAATTAATGAGTCAGGGTCTTCTCCTTCAGGGAGAAACATAAACCTAACTTGAACACCCGGTTTCAATATAGGAAGAGCAGTATCAAGAGCACGCCAAGCAGCTGCTTTTCCTGCTTTATCGCCGTCGTAACAGCAAATAACTTCCTTTGCACTGCGTAATAACAGTTGAAATTGTTCTGCCGTCGTTGCTGTTCCCAATGATGCTACAGCGTAATCAACCCCAAATTGGGCGAGCGCTACAACATCCATGTACCCTTCAACAATCAATACTTTTTGTGGGTCACGGTGTTTTTGCTTTAACTCATATAAACCATAAAGTTCATTACCTTTATGAAATATGGGCGTTTCTGGAGAATTCAAGTACTTTGGGGTGCCGTCACCCAAAACTCTTCCGCCAAATCCAACAACACGACCCCGACGATCGCGTATTGGGAACATTAATCTGTCACGAAATCGGTCATAGCGTTTACCGCTATCATTGGCAATTAACATGCCTGCTGTTAATAATTTATCTTGGGCGGGCAAATTTTGCCTGTAACGACCCAGTAAACCATCCCAACCATCGGGTGCAAACCCAATGCCGAACTGCTCAACCACTTCACTTGATAATCCGCGAAAATCAAGGTAATCGATGACTTTTTGTTTGTCGTTATGTTGCCTAAGTTGGCTTTGATAGAAGAGGTTGGCTTCTTCCATCAGTTCGTATAGATCTCGACTTAATCCTTGATCAGGTCTTTTCCCTGTGCCTTGCTCATGTGGTACGGCAAGACCAAGTTGACCCGCAAGTTCTTCAATGGCATCAACAAATTCTAGGCGGTCATATTCCATGACAAAATCAATTGCATTGCCATGGGCACCGCAACCAAAACAGTGATAAAACTGTTTATCTCTGCTGACGGTAAAAGAGGGTGATTTTTCGCTATGAAAAGGACAACAAGCCGAGTGGTTTTTACCCGCTTTTTTTAACGGCACTTTTCGATCGATTAGATCGACAATGTCTACTCGAGCTATTAGCTCATTGATAAAATCACGAGGTATCGCCATTGATTGCTGTTGTTCTCGAATTTACTTTATCAACTGATTTAAACAAACAAGCCGTGCAAGTGCACGGCTTATTCAACATTAAAACTTGATTACTTCAATTTAGCGCGGATCATTGTACCAATGGCACTCATATCAGCACGTCCTTGAACTTTAGATTTTAATGCTCCCATTACTTTACCCATATCCGCCATGGATGCAGCACCAACGTCAGTAATAGTTGCATCGATAATCGTTGCAATTTCATCTTCTGTTAGCGGTGTCGGCAGAAATTTTTCGATAACTCGAACTTCTTCTGCTTCAATAGCTGCCAACTCCGGACGATTCGCTGCTTCATATTGAGCAATCGAATCACGGCGTTGTTTAACCATTTTGGTTAATACAGCTATTGTCTGTTCATCAGTAAGAGTTTCGCGGGTATCCACTTCAATCTGTTTGATGGCAGAAAGTGCCATACGAATTGTACCTAAGCGCACTTTTTCTTTAGCACGCATGGCTTCTTTCATTTGGTCTTTTAGCTGATCGGTTAAGTTCATAATGAGATTAATATAAACGTACGCGACGTGCGTTTTCGCGAGAAAGCTTCTTTGCTAGACGCTTAACTGCAGCTGCTTTTGCACGCTTACGGGCAGTAGTAGGCTTCTCGTAAAATTCACGAGCACGCACGTCAGCTAGAATACCAGCTTTTTCACAAGAGCGCTTGAAACGACGAAGAGCTACGTCGAATGGTTCGTTTTCACGTACTTTAATTATTGGCATACGCCATCACCCCTTAGGTGTAGTTATGCTGGATGATTAAATCGACTAAACATTTTTAGCGATTCAACTCAAACCAAAGGCTATTTAAAATGGTGCGGAATTTTACACCGAGTGGCGACCATTTGTAAACCCCTGATTGATTTTCTCTTCGACTAAAGCGGAACAGTTTCATTTAATCAAATCTCTGCATCTATAAATGCTGAAATATTGGAGTATTTACCCATAGACGGGTAGAATTGTCGGCCTTATTTTTAATGAAGACGAGAGATTATGCGGGTTATTGGTATTGAGACATCCTGTGACGAGACTGGGGTTGCAGTATATGACGATAAATTAGGTTTATTGTCACATGTGTTATACAGCCAAGTTAAATTACACGCCGATTACGGTGGTGTGGTGCCTGAGCTAGCCTCTCGTGATCATGTTCGTAAAATTGTGCCTTTAATTAGGCAAGCTTTATCAGAAGCTGATTCAAGTTTAGATGATATCGATGGTGTGGCATACACCAAAGGACCTGGCTTAATAGGGGCATTACTGGTTGGTGCTTGTGTTGGACGTTCGTTAGCGTATGCGTGGAACAAACCTGCAATTGGTGTACATCATATGGAAGGCCATTTATTGGCACCCATGTTGGAAGATGATGCGCCTGAGTTTCCGTTTTTAGCGTTATTAGTTTCTGGCGGTCATTCAATGTTAGTGCAAGTGGAAGGCGTTGGTCGTTACCAAGTGCTTGGTGAGTCTGTTGATGATGCAGCTGGCGAAGCGTTTGATAAAACGGCCAAGTTAATGGGATTAGATTACCCTGGCGGACCTCGTTTAGCTAAATTGGCTCAAAAAGGTTTACCTGCAGGCTATAAGTTTCCACGCCCAATGACTGATAGACCGGGATTAGATTTTAGCTTTTCTGGATTAAAAACCTTTACGGCTAATACAATTGCTAAAGAGCCTGATGATGAACAAACTCGCGCCAATATAGCTCGAGCATTTGAAGAAGCTGTTGTTGATACCTTGGCTATTAAATGCAAACGTGCGTTAAAACAGACTGGCTATACACGTTTGGTGGTTGCCGGTGGTGTCAGTGCTAATACGCGTTTACGTGAGTCATTGGCTGAGATGATGACCAACTTAGGTGGTCAAGTCTATTATCCGCGTGGGGAGTTTTGTACTGACAATGGTGCCATGATTGCGTATGCAGGATTACAGCGATTACGTGCGGGACATATAGAAGGACTTGCGGTTAAAGGTCAACCTAGATGGCCTTTGGACACGTTACCTGCGGTTGATTAATTTGACTCGTTTACGTTGTTGCTAAGCTGTTTAAACGAATAGAAAACCTAATGCTATTAAGCCTTGGGTTTTTTAATGGACTTTTTTCGGGTCATCTTAGTTTCTTTACCAATACGCAAGCGACCAATATTGTCTTTGTGACGAATTAAAATCAGGGTTGATAACATGGCAACGGGAAGAATAAATCGTTCGTCTAACCACCATGTATAAAAAGGCGCTAAGGTGGCTGTTGCCATTGCGGCCACAGATGAATAACGGGTTAATAGAACAAATACAATCCAAGTTAAGATTAAACACAGAGCTAAATCACCACCAATGGGTGCCATTGCGCCAAAAGCTGTCGCAACACCTTTACCCCCTTTGAAACCAAAAAATATTGGGTATATATGACCTAAACAAGCGCTGACAGCAATAAAACCTAACGATGCGGCATCAAGTCCAATTTTGTAGCCCAGATATGAAGGTAATGCACCTTTGAGCATATCGAAAAAAAGCACCATGACAGCCGAGCTTACACCACCAATACGTAGCACATTAGTGGCACCAGGATTGCCAGAACCGCTGGTTCTTGGATCAGGTAAACCTCTTATTTTACAAACCAGTATGGCACTTGAGATCGAACCAGCCAAGTAGGCAGTAATGATCATCAATAGTGTGACAGTAACGGCGCTCAAATTGGTTTCCTTACTCTTCTTAGGGTATCATCGCGCATTCATTTGCGAGACAAGTAATTTTCAGTATCCACTGAAGCCGCCTTCGCGTTAACATTAACTATTTGGTTGATGTTAATTACATAATAATGCCTATCCTACTGCTTTAATTCATTAGGAAAAAGCTTAAATGTGGATTATTAAGCATATAATCGGAAATAAAGTTTGATTATCATGATATTGGGCTTTCTTAACGTGGATTAAGGTAGAGATTAATATGGATAAAGTACTCATACGTCAGTTAGCGATAGAGACCGTTATCGGTATCTATGAATGGGAAAAAAAGCTTCATCAAACCTTGCTTATCGATTTGGATATGGCATGGGATAATCGCCTTGCTGCGGCCAACGATAGTTACGAGCAGGCATTATGCTATGAAACAGTATCAAATCGATTAACGTCATTAATTACTGAAAAGCCGATTGAGTTAATTGAAACTGTCGCTGAAATGATTGCTCATTGCCTACAAGATGAATTTAATGTGCCGTGGGTAAAAGTGGTGGTGATGAAACCTGGTGCCATTCCTCATGCGGCTTCAGTCGGTGTAGAGATTGAACGCGGTAGTTGTTAACCTAAACTCGTTTAGTTAGTAACACAAATGGCAAGTTTGATAGATATAATAACTAAAATTTATCTTTATTATTATATTTTCATCTCTTACCTCGAGATCAGGTTATTTAAGCCATATTTTCTTTTTATTGTTTAGCATTAGGTCTGTCAATGGCACGTATTTACATTAGCTTAGGAACTAACATTTCACCTGAGCACCACCTTAAGGCTGGTTTGGTTGATTTACAGCAACATTTTGGTCCACTTCAGTTATCTCGCGTTTTTGAAAGTGAATCAGTAGGATTTAAAGGCACTAACTTTTTAAATATGGTGGCGGCTGCTGATACTGATTTATCAATTGCTCAAGTTGTGGCAACATTTAAGCAAATTGAACAAGACAACGGCCGTATTAGAGGCGAGAAAAAATTTAGTCCAAGAAGCCTTGATATTGACTTGTTGCTGTATGACGATGTTATTTGTGATATTCCCGTTGAATTACCCCGTGGTGAAATATTGTTTAATGCATTTGTATTATGGCCTTTGGCTGAATTAGTGCCTAATTTATGCCATCCGGTGACATTGCAAAACTATCAAACTCTTTGGCAACATTATGATAAACAAAGCCAGCAATTATGGCCTATTGTATTTGAGTTCCCAGCAGAAATATTACCCGTACCACATTAATCGCTATTAGGTATTAGTTACCAGATCATGGCTATCTGAGAAGTTAAACTCACAAGGACAAATATGGAAACGTTTCAAGTTATTCTGCTGGCATTAATCCAAGGATTAACAGAGTTTTTACCGATTTCTAGCTCGGCACATTTAATTTTGCCATCGCAAATATTAGGTTGGACAGACCAAGGATTATCATTCGATGTTGCGGTGAATACTGGGTCCTTATTTGCGGTGATTATTTACTTCCGCCATGAGATTATCGGCCTAGCCAAAGCATGGTTTACCAGCATAGTAAGTAAGCAACAAACTCAAGGAAGTAAACTCGCTTGGTGGATTATTTTGGCGACAATTCCTGCGGTTATTGTGGGCTTTACGGCGAAAGATTTTATTGAAACCCATTTCAGAAATACCTTAGTTATCGCTATCACGACTATTGTCTTTGGTTTACTGCTTTGGTTTGCAGATAGAATGTCAAAGGCACAGTTAACCGAATTTCAAATGGGCTGGAAAAAGGCTTTGCTTATCGGTTTAGCGCAGGCTATGGCATTAATTCCTGGCACGTCACGTTCTGGTGCTACCATGACAGCAGCATTGATGTTAGGGCTGACTCGTGACGCTGCAGCTCGTTTTTCATTTTTAATGTCTGTACCTGTTAGCTTTGGTGCAGCGTTATTAGTGACAAAAGATTTAGTTGAAAGCCCAGCCCCTATTGATTACCAAGCGCTTGGTTTAGGGATTGTTGTATCTTTTGTTGCTGCGTATTTATGTATCCATTTCTTTTTAAAGTTTATTAGCAAAATTGGCATGACACCGTTTGTATTGTATCGCCTTGCGCTTGGTGCGGTATTGCTCGGATTGCTTTATCTCTAAGGTAAACACTTAAGCGACTTTTGTTTTCCATCTTTTAATTAACTATCAGTGTAATTATGACTTTAACTTTATTATGTCCAGTGTGTTCTGCTTCACTAAAGCAACATCAAGCTTCATCGGGATTTTATTGCGACAACAAACATCATTTTGATAAAAACCCTAAGGGCTACTGGCCATTGCTGAGTAATACTAAGGCTAAAACTAAGCCACAAGTTGAGTCTCGTCAGCAAATGCGTGGACGTCATTTTTTATTAGAATCAGGTTTATTTGCACCGTTAATTAAACAACTTCAAACAGTACTGTTGGACTTGTGTGCCTCTCGTGGTGACACCGAATTGCAGCATATTGATTACCAATGTGCTGATGGCTATTATTTACGCCAGCTTGTTCCTGCTTTGGCTCAAGCAAATGTATCGTGCCAGCATTGGGGAATTACCGATGCTGAAAATGCTATTTTTGCAGCGGCTAAATCTGAAACACCGGCTAACTTATTACTATTGGCATTAAAGACATTACCTTTTGAATCACAATCAATTGATATCGTGACGGTACTAGACTCACCGCTAAAGGGTAAAGAGTGTATTAGGATTTTAAAAGATGACGGTCGGATTGTATTATTGCAACCTGGTATTCGGCATTTATGGCAAATTAAACAGCAAATCTATCCCGATTTAGTTGAGAAACCACTGCAGCTTAATTTACCCAACGATGTTGAAATTGATACACAGCAACAATTGGCATTTACCCAGTCGGTAACCGGTGAGCAAGCCTTAACCTTGCTGGATATGTCGGTATTTGGTTGGCGTGCAAATGATCAGCTAAAGCATCACGTTAAATCGACAGCTATTTCAGATTTAGAGTTTGATTGGCAAATTATAACGCTTAAAAAACGCTTGTAAATATGTGAAAAAAGTAACAAGCGTGAAAGCTGATGACAAGCTATGACAATGCGGTGAGAACGTTAAAGCCCAAGGGCTAGGACGTCTCGCGGCTAGATGCTATGAGAGCTAATGCTAAGATTTCTGTGAGATTGTTTAGAAAGATTAAATGGTTGAACAATGCATAGATTAAATAATGAAAAAGCTGGTGTTGAGAGGCTGCAGGTGTTTAGATTTTTCGCTTGATACCGCTTGATACCGCTTGATACCGCTTGATACCGCTTGATACCGCTTGATACCGCTTGATACCGCTTGATACCGCTTGATACCGCTTGATACCGCTTGATACCGCTTGATACCGCTTTCTGTACAGAGCAGAAATAATTAAGGCTTGATGTTGAAGTACTACAAAGTAGTTATATCAACAATCAAGCCCTAATAATCAACCTATTAGATAAGCTAATTTTTTAATAGCAATTCTTACTTTTTGTAAGAAGTAGCCATGTTGTCTAAACGGTCGTTAGCACGTTTAGCTTCGGCTTGTGCGTCCATAGAAGCAGCTTTAGCGCCTTTAACATCAGCAGATAGCTTGCTTTGCTCAGACTTTAAAGAACCAACTTGTGCTGATAGTTGATCAACTTTGTTACCTAGGTTTGCTACGCTTTCTTCTAAAGCTGTAGTGTTAGCACAACCACCTAATAAAGCAGTCATCGCAACACCAGCAATCATCAGTACTTTCTTGTTCATGGGTAAATCCCTTAATATAGGTTGTTAAATAGTGCAACGGCGTCTGCCTTTGCAACGTGGTAATTATGTCACAGTTTTTTTTATTTGCTATAGGCAAATATAAGATTATTTACTTAAAATAGCGAAATAAATGAAAATTGCAAGTCTATGGGACGAAAAGCATCATTATTTAGCGATTTTATATAAATCTTAGTGATTTATTGCTAATTCACTGCTAAAAAATGTGTTTTTTCGCTCTTTATCATAAATACGACCACATACAGTTGTAACACGATTGTTACTTTTTAACCATTTGTAATTTATAGTCATTAATGAGCTCAATACGCTTTAGCTGTAATTGAGTTTTAATCTCTGCACCTTGATAGCCCGAGGCTATTATTGATTGCACATCGACCTCACTTGCCTGTTGATAACAATGCTGTAAATATTCTGCTTGTGGATACGGGGCTTGTTCAAATCCAGTGCGTCCTCTGAGGTCACCGTGGCAACATAATAATAGCTCGTTGAGACGTTGAGGTTTACGCCAAAAATCAGCTTTATCAAAGATTTTTATAATGGTTTCGGCTCTGAGTTCAAATGCATTATGGATATTTTGGTGTTGATCGCTGACTAATAATGCTAAATCTCGATATTCATTGGGTACTCGTAAGCGTTTGCATAAGCCTTTGATCAGCGGCAAGCCTTTTTGACCATGACCGTGATGTTTAGGCCAATCTTGTTTCGGTGTAATGGCTTTGCCTAAATCATGTACCAATGCGGCAAAACGCACGGCTTTGTTGTGGCTTAATAGGCTGGTTTGTTCGAGGACCATCAGAGTATGGATCCCAGAGTCTATTTCTGGGTGCCACTTTTCTGGTTGTGGTACACCAAATAATGCATCAATTTCTGGAAACAACACGACTAATGCTTGGCATTGTTTTAATACTTCGAAAAAAACGTGCGGACTTTGACTGCTTAATGCCTTGTCACATTCTTGCCATACTCGCTCAGGCGTGAGGTGATCCAATTCGCCACCATTCGCTATGTCGGTCATTAACTGTAAGGTTTCGGGGGCAATCGTAAAGCCTAAGTGATGAAAACGTGCCGCAAAACGGGCCACGCGCAATACTCTTAATGGATCTTCGACAAACGCATCTGATACATGGCGAAGTATTTTCGCGTTTATATCTGCTATTCCGTCGTAAGGGTCATAAAGTTTGCCGTATTCATCTTGTGCGATGGCATTTATCGTCAGATCGCGGCGCAATAAGTCATCGGCAAGGGTGACATCTTTATTGGCATCACAGCTAAAACCTTGGTAGCCATAACCGGTTTTCCGTTCTGTTCTGGCAAGCGCATATTCTTGCTGAGTTTTCGGGTGTAGAAAAACCGGAAAGTCTTTACCAACTTGTTGATAACCCAATGCCAGCATTTCTTCAACGCTGCTACCAACAACCACATAATCTTTATCGACGACAGTTTGGTTTAGAAGGGTATCGCGTACGGCCCCGCCTACTAAATAAATCTTCATGGCGTACCACAACGTGTAATAATAAGTGGCTTAAATCTTACCAGAGTTAGATTTTTACGGCTAACTTTTGACAAGCAGTGATACAAGCATTAACGTGAGCCGTCAGTTTCAAATAAGGATTTTTGGTCGTATGTATAAAGCCTTTTATGGATTAAATGATAATCCTTTTTCTATCGCGCCTAACCCTCATTACATGTTTTTAAGTGATCGTCATCGTGAGGCCTTAGCTCATTTGACCTATGGTCTGGGTGAAACTGGTGGGTTTGTATTATTAACCGGTGAAGTTGGCACAGGAAAAACCACTGTTTCTCGGTGTTTATTACAACAAATACCAGACAATACTGACACAGCCTTTATTCTTAATCCTTCGTTGACTGAGCTTGAACTCTTAGCAACGCTTTGTGATGAGTTGGGAATTCAATATGGCGATAATCCAACCTTAAAGCAGCTTACAGATTTGATTAGTCAGTATTTACTCAACAATCATAAAAATGGTCGTAATACAGTATTGATTATTGATGAAGCACAACATTTACGTTCTGAAGTATTAGAACAGCTGCGCTTATTGACTAATCTAGAAACCAATACCAAAAAGCTGTTGCAGGTCATTTTGATTGGTCAGCCAGAACTACAGCAACTGTTAAAGCGTCAAGATTTACGTCAGTTAGCACAACGGATCACAGCTCGTTATCACTTATTACCGTTAAATAAAGATGAAATTGGCTTATATGTACTGCACCGCTTACAAGTGGCTGGTCGACACGAGCCCCTGTTTACCCGTAAAGCGATAACTGCGTTGCATAAGCATTCTGGCGGCATTCCACGCTTAACCAATTTACTATGTGAACGAGCGCTTATGGCTGGATATGGTCAAGCTAAGGTACCGATTGATCATAAAATGGTTAATCAAGCAGCGGTTGAAGTGTTAGGTAATATTGATACGCCTAGTGATAAGCGCTGGCCATTTGTTGCTGCGACAGTGTTAGTTTTGGTGTTTGGATTGTCATTTTATCTATTTAACCGCTCGACTATTAATGACAACTTTAACGCGAATGCGGCAGCAGTTAATAACGCAACCCTACAGCCTGAAAATACTAAAAATCCAGCAGTACTTCCCAGTGTAACAAACTTGCCTACAACCACTCAGACTCAACAACTCCAAACAACCACGCCAGCCGTTAATGCACAGCAACAAATACTCAATCAAGCTATGTTGCAAAGCAGCAATATTGATAATGCCTTTGCGGGTTTATTTGGCTTGTGGAATAAACAACCTATTATTGGCTTGTCGGCCTGCCAGGCGGCGCAACAGCAAGGTTTAGCCTGTTACCAGCAACAAGGTAATTGGTACAGTATTATGCGCTTGAATTACCCTGCTGTGGTGTATTTACAAGATGCACAAGCGAACGTATTTTATGGTGTGATTGTAGAGCGCCAAGCCGAGCAAATTTTATTGCAGTTAGGTGAGCAGCAATTTTGGGTGAATAAAGATTGGTTTGATCGTCACTTTAGTGGCACCTTCGAAATTTTATGGCAACCAGATAGTGTATTGCCTCGAGAAATTAGTTTGTCTTCCAGTTTGGGGCAAGTTCAGTGGCTTGAAAATAGCTTAGCGTTAGTTAATAAACGTCCTGCTAGATTGCTTACCCAATTTGACAGCGATTTAGAACAACAGTTAATGCAATTTCAACGTCAGCATGGTTTAAAACCCGATGGTATTGCTGGAAATCAGACCTTGGTTCAACTTAACTTATATTTAAGTCAGCAAGGTCCACGATTAAGTGCCTCTGAGGAGCGCAATTAATGTCGATTCTATTAGATGCAGTCAATCGTCAAAAGCAGCAGCAAACTGATGTTGTCGATATAATGTCGATACCATCCCATCAATATTCACCACCCACTAAGGGCTCTCGAAAGCTTAATAAGTTCAGTGTGCTTGCCGTTACTATTGCAATTGGTATTGGCGCTGCTTGGGGAATGAGTGCGTTATTACAATCTCCTTCAAAGCAATTAGGGACCGTTGAACCAATAACCGCGGTAGGCACTCAAGCTACAGTCATTGCCGCGCCAGAAAATTTGTTGGTAACGTCAACCGCTCAACCTTCGGTTACTACAAAGGTGGAGCTCGCGGCGCAAAATAATGATGAGATTCGCTTGGCAGGTAAAGTGGCATTGCCTATTGCAAAACCGTTTAATAATTTTAGCTTAGCGGCATCCGTAGGTTCAAATGTTAACTCCAACCCCCAAACTTATACAGCATCAGCAGAGGCTGATAGATCATATTCTCAATCAAACCAGTTAAGCCAAGCAAATCAATCTAACGACCAGCAACAGGATGATCAAAACGAGCAAGATCGTATTGATCAAGCTGCAGCCCTTAATCGCCAAGAAGAGCAAGCGCAACAAGAGATTATTTTAGGTGCTAATGCTAACCGCCGAGGGTTGGCAGAACTTGAAGCATTACGTTTACAAGTCAATGCTGCTGCAAAAGATGTTGATTTTTCTTCGGTAAAACAACCATCGATTGATGAACGTAATAATTTGTTAGCGGCCTTTCAAACGGCACTCAAAGATGTTGAATATGAGCATTCTGTCAATCAACAAGTGACCGAACCAAAGCTTGATCCGATCCCAACGCCAAGTAATAATCAAATTCCAAAGTATGGTGATTTACCTGCCAGTGTGCAGTTACAAGTGCCCGAGTTTACTATTAATGCTCATGTCTATTCGACAGAACCCAGTAACCGTTGGCTAAATGTCGATGGGGTTGAATTACAGCAGGGTGACATGATTCAGAATAAGCTCACTATCGTTGAAATTCGCCCTCGGGATATAGTGTTAGAAATTGACGGTGAACAATTTAGGGTACCAGCCATTTAACTCAACCATTATCATTTATGTTGATTAATTTCAGATCAAAAAAGGCGCTATAAGCGCCTTTTTTATGGGGTAAGCTCTAACTAATGCTTAACCGTGGATCTGATTGGCTAAAAATAAGGTTAATCCATAACCTATGCAGTAGCATAATAGTAATGCAGGAACATATTTTAAGTAGCTGACAAATGTCAGCTCCTCAACTTTACTCATTGCAATAATACCTGATGCAGAACCGATAACTAATAACGAACCACCCACACCAACAGAGTAGGTTAATCCTAACCATTGTGCAGTTGTTAGAATAGGATCTGCTTTTAACAGTGCTGCCGTTAATGGCACGTTGTCTAAAAGTGCAGAACCGACACCAGTGAAGAAGTTAGAAATACTTGGGTTATACATGCCATAGACTTCGGTTAATAAATTCAGGGTGCCGATTTCTTTAAGCATACCCACAAGTAATAAAATACCTAAGAAGAACAATAGAGTGTCGAATTCTACTTGACGTATATATTCTAATACTTGCACTTCTTCAGATTTACTTTTATTGGTATTTCCCACTAAGAACATCACTGATAAACCGAATAAAAAGGTCAATACAGGGGGGATTCCAAAGAGGACGTTAAGCACCATTGTTAATATAATGGTCGTGAAGAAAATCACCCCGATAACAATATCGACGGTATTATAATTTTGCGCAGTAGGTGTGGTGCTTACATGTCCTTCTGCTTTGAGTGAGAACAGTATTGCCAGAATAGTGACACTAATGCCTGCAGGAATGAACAGTATTAATAATTCTGAAATATGTACCTTTCCCGCAAGAAAAATCATCAACGTTGTCACATCACCAGTGATTAATGCAACTCCACCAGAGTTCACAGCAAAGATAATTAACACTGCCATACGACGGCGTATTTGTTTATCTAAATTAAAGGTTGTCAGTAAACCTAATGACACCAGTGTGGCAGTAACGTTGTCACAAAAAGTCGATAATACTAATGAAAATATGCCTACCTGAATCATTAACATTCGCACTGAGACTTGTTGTGGAAATATTTTTTGCACCAGTACTTGGATCATACCTTTAGCATTAAGGTAAGCTACAAAGGTCATGGTAGACATTAAAAATAGCCATAATGTGGCGATTTCTAATAAGTTTTCATTAAGCTCTTTGCCAACCAACTTACTGCTCTCAGGACTACCAGAGGCAATGAATAATGTGATCCAAGCAATACAGCCAAGAAACAGGGTGGTTTTCGCTTTATTAATATGGGTAACTTCTTCGAGCACAATACTTAACAGCGCAAGCACTGCAAGTGAGATAAGAAAGGTATGTAGCATGACTGCAATTCCAACTTTGTGTTGTAGGTAACCAATATCATTACCCTGAATTTTTGCTAACCTAGTTCAACCCCATTTTAAGGTTAAATTAAGCTTTCCGTTTTGCGGTGGCGATCACATCACATAATGAGCCATTTCGCAACACAGATCACAGTTAATTCAGCAACAATCGACTAAAGAAGTGCATAGACATTTGAACAAGGGGACGAGGAAGGGATAAATGTGTTATCTCAAATAAAAATAGGACAAATAACGTCGTTATTTATCCTATTTTTGTGACCAACTTTTTAATTACCAGCTATTCGCTTAACGTAGATTAACCACCACTAGCGTTAAGGAATGCAGTTAATTATTTCATTGTGGCAAATACGCGATCTACAGCCGCTAATGTTAATTCAATTTCAGCGTCGCCGTGAGCCATTGACATGAAACCAGCTTCATAAGCACTTGGTGCTAAATAAACACCTTCATCTAGCATGCCATGGTAGAAATGACGGAAGTGATCCATGTTGCATTTGATCACTTGAGAAAATGACGTCATTGGCGCGGTATCTTCGGTGAAGAATATACCAAACATGCCGCCCACATAATTGATGTTCAGTGGAATTCCATGCTTATCTGCCGCGGCTTTAAAGCCTTCTGCAACACGTTTAGTTTTATCAGCAAGTGCTTCATACAAACCAGGTTCACACAAAGCATCCATTTGCGCTAATCCAGCTGTCATGGCAATAGGATTACCAGATAAAGTTCCCGCTTGATAAACGGGACCCGTTGGTGCGATAAACTGCATGACATCTTTACGGCCACCAAATGCGCCTACAGGCATACCGCCGCCAATCACTTTGCCAAGAGTGGTTAAGTCTGGAGTTACGCCGTAGTGACCTTGTGCGCCGCTCATAGATACACGGAAACCGGTCATCACTTCATCAATAATCAATAACGCACCGAATTCATCACAAATGGCACGTAAGCCTTGTAAAAAGCCTTCTACTGGTGGAATACAATTCATATTGCCAGCGACAGGTTCAACGATAATACAAGCGATACCATCAGGTTGTTGCTCAAAGATCGCACGTACCGAATCAAGGTCGTTATAAGTAGCAGTTAATGTGTGTTTAGCAAAGTCTTCAGGAATCCCTGGAGAACTTGGTTGCCCTAAAGTTAACGCGCCAGATCCTGCTTTAACTAATAAGCAATCAGCATGACCGTGGTAACAACCTTCAAATTTTAAAATATTGTCACGATTAGTAAAACCACGGGCTAAACGGATAGCACTCATGGTTGCTTCGGTACCTGAACTGACCATACGTACTTGTTCTATCGATGGCACCATAGCAATGACTTTTTCAGCCATTTTTACTTCAAGTTCAGTCGGCGCACCAAATGATAAGCCGTTTTCGACAGCTTCTAACACCGCTTGACGGATTTTAGGATGATTATGGCCTAAAATCATAGGTCCCCATGAACCCACATAGTCGATGTATTTTTTGCCATCGGCATCAAAAATATAAGCGCCATCAGCTTTTTCAATGAACAGTGGTGAACCACCTACACCATCAAAGGCTCGTACTGGTGAATTAACGCCACCAGGAATGGTTTTTTTAGCCTGTTCAAATAAAACTTCGGAACGGGTCATGTCTAATCCTTAATATTATGCGCCAATTATCTATCGGCTTTACGTGAATACCAGTTTACTGGGCACTCATACTTTTCGAGTTGGTTTTCAACCCCAAGTGTTAATGCAAAAAGTGCCATGCGTATAAGTAAGCCGTTGTCGGCTTGTCTAAAAATAGCCAAACTTGGATGGCTGTTTAAATCATTATCGAGTTCATTTGCTTGCGCGCGTGAATCACGAGGTAGTGGATGCATAATCACCGTATTTGATTTGCAATGCTGCGTATAAATATTGTGATTTAAGCGAAACTTTCCTCGGTACTTGTTGGCTTCTTCTTGTGAAGGAAAGCGCTCTTCTTGAATGCGTGTCAGATATAGAATATCTGCATGATGCAAATTACCTTCAAGTTGTTCTGTTATTGTGATCTTATGGCCAGCATTTTCAATGTCGGCGATCACATAGTCAGGCATTGCTAGTTCACTTGGTGATATCAATGTGAACTGAATGTCTTTATGCATACAAAGTAAGCGTGATAATGAATGTACAGTACGACCATATTTTAAATCGCCAACCATTGCGATATGCATACCATCAATACCCATACCTGCATGGCCTAACTCTTTTTTGATGGTAAATAAATCCAGCAAAGCTTGAGTTGGATGTTCATTAGAACCATCGCCACCATTGATAACAGGTACTCGGCTTCCTTCTGCAAATTCTTTGACTGAATAGGCATCTGGATGACGCATAGCAATTACATCTGAGTATGTTGATAACACTCTTGCTGTGTCATATAAAGACTCACCTTTTGATAATGACGACGATGCCATTCCAGTCGTTTCACGTACATGACCGCCAAGTAAGTTGAAGGCACAACCAAAACTGACCCGAGTACGGGTACTCGCTTCAAAAAACAGATTACCTAAAATAGCACCGTCTAATACTTTAGTGCGTTTCTCACGTAAAGCATAGGGGGTCATTCTACTTGCGACGTTAAAAATAGTGTTAATTGAATCCAGATCTAACTGGTTTACTGAAAGGATGTGTGAACCTTCGAACTGCGTCATCAGCCTGATTTCCAAAGTGTAGGGCAAAATAGGCACCAGAACAGCATGTTATTTCACCGTTATTTTATAGGGTATTTATCGATTTTTTTTATAATGTGGCTGAGGCAAAATTGTAGCAGAAAATAACGAACAGATAAATATAATAACCGTGTAGAAATAACAGATTCACTTGCTGCTGAGAAGAACATTCTTGGGTTTTTAGCTGAGGTTATTCATTCCATTTCTATGGTCGTTCTCATTAATTTAACCAACACCCACAGAATATAACAATGGCTATTTATATTTGGCCCGCGCGAATTTCTTGTAATAAATTGGACCAACTAATCACCCCAACCACTTTTTGATTATTAGGGCTATTGGGGCTATATCGGTAAATATATACTTCACCAGATCGTTTAGGTGCTAGAGCTTCATAGGCTTCGTTCAAGGTAGCGGTATCTGATAACCCTAGCATTAGATGGCGCGAGAGCGTGGTTGAATCTTCAACAGATGGCATTTCGAGTCGTAACATTTCAATCTGTCCCTCGGCATTACGTACCAATACCGGACGACCTTCTGCGCGTTTTAGTACTTCAAGCAACAGTTCGTCATCATCGTTGACAATAACAAAACGTTTATCCATTAATACTCGGACGCCTTTCATTTGTAGCCCTTGGTTCAATGGAGCAACTTTGTAACCCAGGCCCATAATATCGAGCTGTTTCAAAAGCAGAGAGTTAGTGTTAAGGCCTTGGTATGCGGTTAAAAATGCTGGAATGGTAACAAACATGGCAGGTAAAATAATCGACGCATCATTGGTTAATTCAAGAAGTGCAACTAAGGCCGCCAAAGGTGCGCTAAGGCAAACGCCCATCATTGCCGTCATGCCAATTACGGTATATAAACCCACATAAGGCGCAATAGATGGAAATAGTAAACTACTGATTAAGGCTAAAATTGCGCCGATCAATGCGCCAATACCATAAAGAGGGCCAATAAGTCCGCCTGGTACACCTAATCCTATAGCCGCAATAGTTGCCAACATTTTTGCGAATAACAACGCAATTAAAAATAATAAACTAGGGTGGTCGCTAATTGCCTCGCTAATCGCAAAATCACCAGAACCTAGCGCTTGTGGCATCACCAAACCTATTAGTGTGGTTACGGCTCCAGCAATAAGCAGTCGATAAATTAATGGCCAGTTTTGCCCTGTAGCGGTTACTTTCATGAGCGAAAAGTTAAACAGTGCTGCGACACACCCCAATGCTACGCCGCCAATGAGTAATATTGGATAATGGTCCAATGGAATGTGGATGACATTGATTAACTCATATTCATGAATATTACCAAACACAAGTTGACTGGAAACTGCACCGCAAATAGCAGAGATCATAATGGGGAAGAAGTATTGGATCTTGTATTCTCGAACAATAACTTCAAACACAAATAATACTGCTGCAAGTGGTGCGTTGAAGATAGCTGCTATACCAGCGGCTATTCCGCTGGCACACATAATGCGCACGCTATTGTCTGGCAACGAAAACTTTTCAGCCATAACACTAGCGCTAACAGCACCAAGGTGAATTGCGGGACCTTCTTTCCCGACAGAGAAATTAGCCATCAATGCAATTAATGCTTGGGAAAACTGTCCTGCAGCAGACTGAAGTGGAACCTTACCATAGTGTAATTTAAATCGATGTAATACATAGGCTATGCCCATACGCCGATAGCGTTTTGAGCCAATAAGTGACAGTAACCAAATCAGTATTGCACCCATTAATGGGAGGTAAATGCGCCAGTCTGTTAAGGTTGAACTGATATGAGCTGTATCAGAAAGCAGATATTGCTCTGACCACACAAGGCATAAACGAAATAAAATAATAACCACTGAAGCGATAATCGCAAACAGCAGTGCCAGTGCGCAAAGTTGCACACTAATTTTGGCTTGAGATAATTTATCTCTAAATTCGTTACGCAGATATTTGCGCGCAGCTCTTTTGGCGTGAATAATAGCAACTTTATTTATCTTAAACTGCACTGTTTCGCTCTAAGCTGATTGGCATTATCAAGCATACAGTAGTTAACCTCCGTTCTGGATAATAAACGGATATCGAACCGTTCTTGGTCCTGCTAACAGCGTAAAATGGATTCTCAATAGATAAACTATTGCAGTGTTAATTCATTTTGTTAGCAAAACAAATGAGCAGTTTGATATAGAATTAATCATATTTACTGATATTGCTTTATTAACCTCATCTCTTAACCCGAGTTGAGGTGCGTTATTAAAAGGTTGTTACTTAATGTTAAATTATCACCGTTGGTTAGACAGACTGCAAGTTTTAGAGCGAAAAAACCGGACATCGGGCATATACTTAATAAGTTTAATGTTAGTGTGCTTTTTAATTGGTGCGATAAGTTTTAATTTATGGCTTTCTTTTGCTCCAGAGGCGACACCTAATAGCGTTAGTGGCAAACGCAAATTATTGCTGGAACTCGACACACAAGCACAAGCGCTTGCCAGTCGAAATTTAGCGTTAAGCATTGCAGAAAATGCCAATAAAGAAATGCAAGAGATGTTTAGCCGTCAATTAACTGAGCAAAAAGAATTAGAAAAAGAATTATCATTTTATCGCAGTGTCATGGTAAATGATGCAGACATTGAAGGCGTGGCGATTGATGGGGTAGAGTTGTCCCGAGGGTTAATTCCCGAGCAATATCAATTGCGTTTAATTCTAACCCAGTTGCAAAAACGCAAAATAAAAGTCAAAGCGAAAGCTCGGGCTAGTGTAATCTTGCTGGGGTCCCAAGACGGCCATCCTGCCGAGTTGTCACTCAGTAAGTTGGTGAATAAAAAACTGGATTTCGAGTTTAATTATTTTCAAATTATGGACACTGATTTTGTCTTACCTGTAGGTTTTAATTTGCAAAGGATATCCGTTACAGTGAAGGTCAATGCCAGCCGTGGTGTTAAAGGTGGCGAGATTGAGCAAACCTTTAATGTACCGGAGTTGTTGATGGGTGAAAAAGAACTGCGGGTAATACTTGAACAAAATAGTCAGGTAAAGGATAATTCTCAGTAGAAACCGAAGTAAGAGGTAGTAATGACTGAACAAGTTGATGCAGCAATGCCGATCCAATTTACCGATGCGGCGGCGATAAAAGTAAAAGGACTGTTGGAAGAAGAACAGAATCCTGAATTAAAACTACGTGTGTACGTTACAGGTGGTGGTTGCTCAGGTTTTCAGTATGGCTTTACATTCGATGAAAAAGTCAACGAAGGTGATTTCACTATTGAAAAGCAAGGTGTACTACTGGTAGTTGATCCAATGAGTCTTCAGTATCTTGTGGGCGGTGAAGTGGATTACACATCAGGTCTTGAAGGTTCACGTTTTTTCGTTAGAAATCCTAATGCAACGACCACTTGTGGTTGTGGGGCAAGTTTCTCTGTATAACGATTTTGATACACCGATAAGTAGATCTTAGGACGAATATTAACTTTGTGTCCTTTAATATGTTTTTATGCAATAAAAAGCCGTCTATTGACGGCTTTTTTGATTTTTAGAGCATGGTTTAGCAATCAAAGGATAACCTACGACTAACTGCTCATAATATTCAGATTCATCCGTGGTTTAAACCACGCTTTCACTTTAACATTAAAGCTAATCCACACTTGAATTATCCCCAGTGCAATAAGCACCGAGTAAATAACCCAATCAGCCACAACTGCTTGAAACAAACCAAAATCAAACGTTGTAGGACCCGCAACTAAATTATCAGGATCATACATAATAATCGGCAATAGGCTATATAGCAGCAGTTGCAGCACACAATAAACCCGCAGTAAATATAAGCCAGCTTTCTGACGTCCCAAAATAGCTAACACCATCATTAAGGTTAAAATGCACAACATGGCACTTAAATCTGCTAATGAGTTTGCTGCTATTAATCCGCTGATGGCTGATAAAGTATAAACAACCAATAAGGCTATTAACCGTTTCGGTAAATATGGCTTGATGGCAATTTTAGCTACGGTTGCTTGGTTTGATTCTGTGCTGGTATCAGTCATGACAAATTAATGCTTTTGCTGTGTTTTTGGTGAAATACGTTCATTCATTTCATACGGTGGTACAACAACACCTAAGTCTTCTTGTACTGGAAAAACTGCGATAAATAAATCGTCATCTTCCATGCCACTAACCCAGCGTTCTTGGAACTCGTTCAGTGGAATGGCTAATGGTTCACATTCTTTCCACTCATCGACAGCCCATAGTGCTGCAGTTTCTTCTGACGGCCACATAGGGATACAATCTTCATCTTCAGTGGTCAGCATGACACAGCCATCTTGATCTTGAAGTGTCCAAATGACATTTTCAGTTTTAATTTGTTCAACCATATAATCGTAACGGCCTTCAGGCGTAAGATTTATTAGTTCAGATACGCTTTTGATTTTGTTGCTCATATTAACTCTCATCTTAAGTTACGGCTTTGCTTAGCCTGAAATGGTTAAGCAAATTTGTGGGCATCATAACATTGAGGCCACAATTGCAAAAGTAAACCACTCATATTAGGGCCTGTTGATCTTTCAAGGTTGTTTTTGCAGCGAGTTGTTGGTCATTTGTACAAGGCAGAGACTTTGTGGTGTAGTTATTCTACATAAAAAGTCGATAATGCAGTAAAAATGACCAACAAACGCTGCCCGAAGGGTTCGGCTAAAAAGGTTTTACTCTTTGTTGAGCGAATTTAGCTTAGATTGCTAGGCAGCAATCCGCTCGCCTCGATTAAAACGTTTTTATCTCGAACAAAATTTAACCTGCAAAGATCAACAGACCCTAGGTGTATTTATCTTGCTTTAAAATGGCCACCTAACACAGCAGGGCGTGACGCACCCGTGACAGCAGGTAAATTAGCTGGCAAATCATGATGATAACGCATTGCTAACCACGCAAATGCCATTCCTTCAACCCATTTTGCATCAACGCCTAAGGCGCTCGTGGAATCCACCTTATAGCCAGGAACCAAGATGGCTAATCGTTGCATTAAGGCTTTATTGAACACGCCACCGCCGCATACAAACAGTTCTCCAGTAGGCGACAATTTGTTAATGTCGTTGGCAATGCTGTGGCAAGTAAGATCAAGCAAGGTAGATTGAATATCTTGTTGATCTAGATCGCTATAGTCAGCCAGTTGCTGTTGAAGCCAAGCTTGATTAAACATCTCTCTGCCTGTGCTTTTAGGGTAGGCCTGTGAGAAATAAGAGTGCGACAATAACTGTTTGAGTAAATCTGGCTGGCTAGTACCTGAATCAGCCCATGCGCCATCCCTATCAAAAGGTTGTCCAAGTGCTTGTTGAATATAGGCATCAATTAACGTATTGCCGGGTCCCGTATCAAAGCCTAATACTTGGTCGTGATTACCGGGTAAGTAGGTGATATTGGCAATGCCACCTATGTTTAAAATCACTCTTTTGTGGCCCTGTTTAGCAAATACTTGTTGATGAAATGCTGGGACTAATGGTGCGCCTTGACCGCCAAGGGCGATATCTTTACGTCTAAAGTCAGCGATTACATCAATATTGGTTTCAATAGCAATCGTATTGGGATCACCAATTTGCAACGTAAAACCAATGTCTAGATTGGGCATGTGACGAACGGTTTGTCCATGTGAACCAATCGCGATAATCTCATCGGCAGTAACCGTGGTTTTTGTTAGCAAATTATTAACTGCTTTTGCAAACAATTGGCCGGTACTACGATCGAGTCTGCCTAAGCGGTTAACTTCATCAGTGTCGGGACGACATAGACGTTGTAAACCTTTGAGTAAGTGAGTTGGAATAGTTTCAGTGTGGCTGGCGATTAACATGGGCTTTGCAGCGGAAAAATCAACCAAAACGGCATCAATACCATCCATACTTGTGCCTGACATTAGGCCGATAAAATATTCTGGCTTAGGCATTGAAAATTCTCTTTTAGTGGCAATTAAAACAAGCTATTAATTACTTGCTAGTTACTTGCTAATTGCTGTTGTTGATTTGACTTTAATTGCGCCATTAATTGTTTACTGATGGCGGTAAATTTGTTTTTCTCTTTACGATCAATAGGCGTTGATTTAGGCAAGCTAATGGTTCTTGGATTACGGTGTACGCCATTAACAATAAACTCATAATGTAAGTGCGCGCCAGTTACCCGACCTGTTTTACCCAGAGTACCAATTATTTGACCTTGCTTAACCGTCTCACCACGTTTCACTTTACGTTTGGTTAAATGTAAGTATTTGGTGGTATAAGTGTCATTGTGCTTAATGAATACATAGTTTCCATTATATTGGTTATAACTCGACTCAATAACCTTACCTTTACCAGCAGCTTTTATGGGGGTACCAATAGCGGCGACATAATCAACACCTCTATGGGCTTTTACTTGCCCTGTTACCGGATGAAGACGACGTGGGTTAAAGTTAGAACTGACGTATTTAAAGTCTACTGGAGAGCGTAAAAAAGCTTTGCGCATGCTACTACCATTTTCAGAATAATATTCACCGTCGGTATAACGTACAGCTGTGTATCGTTCACCATGGTTATAAAATTCAGCAGCTAAAATATTGCCATTACGTAAAAATTGGCCATCGGCATATTCTTGCTCAAACAATAATGCAAAGTGATCGCCTTTGCGGATATCTAGGGCGAAGTCGACATCCCAACCAAAAATATTGGCTAATTCCATAATGTGGTTACCCGATAAACCAGCATCGGCAGCCGCATTCCAAAAATTACTTTTAATATTAGCGGCGATAAATGAAGTACGACTTTCAACTTTTTTGACGTTAACGGTTTCTTTGTATTCGTCATTTTGATGGCTGATGACTAACGTCGACACTTTATCCATACGATAAGTTAATTCTTGTAATTCGCCTTGTTCATTTTTACTGATGGCGATTTCTTCGCCGGGCATAATTTTGAGTAAATTCTTTTTCGCGAGTGGTAGTTGGGTAATGTCGTAGACATCTTTGGCGCTGAGTCCTGCACGGCTAAATAAGCCACCTAAAGTATCGCCTTTGGCCACTTCAAAATATTCAACTATGTTGTCATCATTAGCCGTTTGTTGTTTAAGCAGGGCTTTTTGCGCGGCAACTTGATCATCAATATCATTGATCATACCGTCAATATCAGAGGTACTGGTTTGTAACATCGCAAGATGTTGTGCAAAAGCTTCATCGTCTGGTGTTTCACCGCTGATTAACTTGCTACTGTCATCGCTCGAGAGGAGAACATCAGGTTCATCTTGCTCAACACTATGTTTACCCGGTGGTGTTGGTGTGCGAAAGGCTAGCGGAATGTCATAGCGCTTATGGGTTTCTATGGCTGATTTGTCAGCCGACGAACTCGTTAAGCTAGTTTGTTTCGAGGCTTGAGCATCTTCCGATGGAAACATCAGAATAACAGTCGTTAAAATCACTAATAAAGATAATGTGATTTGATGTGCTTTTGGCAACAATGTGAATAAAGTAAGAAGCTTTGCCATTGACGAAGATACCAATTTTCTCTCTAGTTATGATCTCCTAAGTGTACACTCTTTCATTTGCTGTGGCTAACAAGTAACATAGACCTCTTTATTTTTTGTGCGAGCCCTAGGAGTTGCGGTAGAGATGGCGAATTTAGATCAAGTATTGGCAGAGATTAAGCGTGGTACCGATGAGATATTACTTGAGGCGGATTTGCTTGAGAAACTGAAAGAAGGACGGCCATTACGCATCAAGCTTGGTGCAGATCCTACCGCTCCAGATATTCACTTAGGTCACACCGTCATTTTAAACAAAATGCGTACCTTTCAAGAGTTAGGTCACGAAGTGATTTTCTTAATTGGCGACTTCACTGGCATGGTTGGTGACCCAAGCGGTAAAAATAGTACTCGTCCACCGCTGACTCGTGAACAAGTGCTTGCTAATGCTGAAACATACAAAGAGCAGGTTTATAAAATTTTAGACCCCGCAAAAACCCGTATCGAATTTAATTCAAGCTGGTTAGAGCCATTAGGTGCTGCGGGTATGATCCGCTTAGCATCTCAGCAAACCGTAGCGCGTATGATGGAACGTGATGATTTTAAAAAACGTTACGCATCAGGACAAGCGATTGCGATACACGAATTTATGTATCCTTTACTACAAGGTTATGACTCTGTCGCACTTAAAGCGGATGTCGAGCTTGGTGGTACCGACCAAAAATTCAATTTATTGATGGGTCGTGAGTTGCAAAAAGCAGAAGGGCAAAAGCCGCAAACAGTGATCATGATGCCTTTGCTTGAAGGGCTGGACGGCGTTAAAAAAATGTCCAAATCAGCTCATAATTATATTGGTGTGAGCGAGCCAGCAAATGAAATGTTCGGCAAAATAATGTCGATTTCAGATGATTTAATGTGGCGCTATCTAGAGTTGTTGTCATTCCGTCCGTTAACCGAACTTGCCCAGTTCAAAGTGGATGTTGAAAATGGCACTAACCCACGCGATATCAAAATTTTGCTAGCCATAGAAATTATTGCTCGTTTTCATGATGAAGCACAAGCGCAAGCCGCTCACCAGGCGTTTATTGACCGTTTCCAAAAAGGTGCTATCCCTGATGACATCGAAGAAGTGGTATTAGAAGCTGGTGAAGGCATAGCCATTGCTAACTTACTTAAAAATGCTGGCTTAGTGGGGTCTACTTCTGATGGTATGCGCATGATTAAACAAGGCGCAGTGAAGATGGATGGCGACAAGATAGAAGACAGTCGCCAAAGCTTTAATGCTGGTCTTGAAGCCGTATTCCAAGTGGGTAAACGTAAGTTTGCCAAAGTTATCTTGAAATAAACCCAGTAATGAGACAATAAAAAACGGCTTATTGGTTAAGCCGTTTTTTTTATGTCTGATTCATAACTAAACTAAACATAACCGAATTAGGGATAATTAATAGAGATAAGTTACTGGGAAGCCAGTTGGTCAGTCATTGTCTGGTAATCCATTAAATCCATTTGTTCAACCAATCGCTCAGTGTTGTTATCAAATTTAAGTGTGGTTACCCCTGGTACGGCAAGATCGATAATTTTGCCGGGTTTACCATATTGATCGCCCGGGCCTCGTAAGCGGTAACTGCCAATAATGACTACCAGCGAGCCAGTATTAAACATATGTTCTACGTTTAAACGGTACTCTAATACGCCTTCATGTGCGCGTTGTAAAAATGCAATAATATGTCGTCCACCGGTATAAGTGGTATTCGCTGTTTTGTCGTAAAACACGGTATCGCGAGAATAAAATCGTCGCAAGACGGTATAGTCATGGTCCGTCAAAGCTTCCATATATTGCATCGCAAGCTGTTGTTCACGAGGCATATCACCAATATTGGCTTTGCTCGGAAAGCTCAATAGCAAACAGCATAATATTAAGATTATTCGCACATTAAATTCTCTTGGTTTTTAAATCAAAAGCCGGTAAAGATAAATGCCAACGGATAGCACTTAAACGAATGATGAGTGTACTTGATATAGCAATCAATAATGATGTCATATTATCCATGCCGACAAATATACTCAAGGTATAACATATTCCGCCAACGATGGAAGCTGTTGCGTAAACTTCTGTTCGCAACACCATTGGGACTTGCCGACATAATAAATCTCGGATAATGCCGCCGCCAACGCCTGTTATTAATCCCATCACTACCGCGACCATACCAGATAAACCTAATAATATGGCTTTTTCTGCACCAATGACGGTAAACAATGCTAAACCAAATGCATCGGCAATGGGTAAGGTGACGGCTGGTAATTTATAGGGTTTGCGCACCAAAACTAAACATGCGATTACCGTTGCAATAATAACATAGATATAGTTAGGATCGCGGATCCAAAATACGGGTGTTGAACCGATTAATGCATCGCGAATACTGCCGCCACCAATTGCAGTAACAGAAGCTAACACGATAACACCGAATGGATCCATGCGATGTTTACCTGCTGCTAATGCGCCAGAAAGCGCAAATACAGCGGTACCACATAAATCAAAAAAGTAGATCCACTGACTCATTTACTTAGCTCTTTTAGGTGAATATTAAGCGCATCAACGGAAATACGAATTTCAATAACCGATAAAATCAATGAATAAAGTAACAGTAATAAGCTTAAACCAAACACTATTGAGCCAGTTTGATTAAAACCGGCATAAATTAAAATCATACAAAACACACACATAGCAAAACTACTGACACCAGCTTCTTGCATTTTTCGAATGATAATAATCCGTTGGCGTAAATTTTTAATTTGATCGTCTTGTATTGGTGTTTTATTGTTGCTTAATTGACGGATCAACGCCGCCAATGAAAAAAAACGGTTAGTGTACGCTAATAGTAATAACGAAATAGCCGGAAATAATAACGCAGGTGTCGTTAATGATACGTGTAAACTATTGAACAAAGTGATATTCCTAATTAAGCATATGCAGTCATTTGATTTTGGCTGAATGATAGCCTGTTTAAAACAAGATTTATATGTTTTAAAGTAATCTTAATCCAGTCCAAATCAAGGGTAGCAGCAAGGTTAAGCTGATCCAAAATAGATTGGCAGTTTGAGTGATGGTGATGGCTTGGCTGATGTGTCGATGATCAGGTAATGGACCTGCTTTTACTTTTGCTAAGTCGACCCGAATGGTTTTGCCGTTGTCACTAAATTGCTGCGGACCTCCTAATTCTATTTTTAATAACTGCGCAGCCAGAGCATAACTGCTGTAGTGATTATTTAACTGATTTTTGCTGGTTTGTGACATGGTGGCTTTCGAAAAAATAGATCGAATACCCAATTGACCAAATTGGATGGCTAATGAGCAATGCCATAACAAGGTAGGAATAAAAAAGATCAGCCGATTTAATTGGCCAACAAAGCTAGAAAAAATATGAAAATGCGGATGATAAGGCGGCCAACAATGCTCTAACTGTCTTAACATACGCACCATTAACGCCATGGTGGCACCACCGAGAGCAAAAAATATTACAGTGGCTAAGGTGCCATAGATTGGGGTGGTAAACAGTTTTTCGATAGTTGTTTTACTTATACCTACTTCAGACAAAACTTGAGTATTTTGTTTTGTCCAAGGTGCTAACAACTGTTTGGCATCTTGCTTATTACCCGTTTTTATTGCATTAACTACCTTTTGTGCAACAGGTTTAAAAGCGGAATCACATAAACAAAAATACAAAATAATCAGTTCAAAAAACCAAGGGTAGGCGGCAAAGCTAAGTAAAAAACTGACAATAATGCCACTTGGTACAATCAAAATGAATGTGGCTAAAATGCCAGCGATAAGCTGTTGGCTCACTGCACGTTCGGGATGATTTACCTTGGCGGCAATGAGTGTGGCTAAACGGTTAAACCAGAGTAATGGTTGTAATTCTCTTGGAATTGGTGCAAATCGAGCCAATATTAAGGCACAAAAAACAATACAACAAGTTTGTAGTAACCCGCCATCTTGGCTAAGTAATTGAGGATTGAATAATTGATTTACCATAGAGACTCAATAGTTGGGCTGTTGTTGGACCGTCAAATGTTGTTTTCTCAGGAACAGGTATTATGAACATCATAATACCTGAACAGAGTCTAGACGGTTTATAGCTGTTGTAACAATGCGGTCACCATCATGGCAGAATGCAAACCTGCTTTAATGATGTAAGAGTCAAAATCCACCGGTGAATCATTATTGGCATTGTCTGATAAAGAACGGATTACTACAAATGGCACTTTAAATTGATGACACACTTGGGCTATAGCCGCAGCTTCCATTTCGCATGCTGCCATTGTAGGGAAGTTTTCGCGCATCACTTTAGTACGCACAGGATCGCATATAAAGCTGTCTCCAGTACAAATTAACCCTTCTATTACGTTGACTTCACCTAATGACATCACAGCTTCTTTGGCTGCATTGACTAACATGTTATCAGGCATAAATGCAGCAGGTTGTTGGGCCATTTGGCCTATTTCATAACCAAAAGCCGTTACGTCTACGTCGTGGTGGCGCACTTCAGATGAAATGACAATATCGCCAATCGCGAGTGAATCAACAAAGCCGCCAGCCGAACCGGTATTAATCACATGACTAGCGGCGAACTTTTCGATTAATAATGTGGTTGCGATACTAGCAGCTACTTTACCAATACCTGAGCGGGTAACTATCACGTCTTTCCCGGCAATACTGCCGCTAATAAATTCGATGCCAGCAATTGTTGTATGTACTGGTTCTACAATAGCTTGAACTAAATGAACAACTTCTGGCTCCATAGCGCCAATTATACCGATTTTCATGTGTGAACCTTAACAGAATGAGCAAATACGAATGGGCGCTAATATACCATGGTCGCTTTAGGTTAGTAAAAAAGCCGACTCTATTTATTATTATGTTTGTCACGTTTCAGATTATTAGTTACCTCATTATTTTTGTACTTATTGCTAAGCTTTTATTAAAGTGTCTTGATGCTCAAATATCAGTCCCTTTTGACTAACATGAGCAAAAAATTGTTCCGGCGTAATGGGTTTTGAAAAATAAAAACCTTGGAATTCTTTGCAGCCCATATCAGCCATAATCCTTACCTGCTCGGCTGTTTCTACTCCTTCTGAAACACATTTTATACTGAGTTCTTCACACATATTATGAATGGCTCTCACTAGGCTTTGCTGACGATCCGAAGTGGTAATTTGGCTGATTAGGGAACGGTCTAACTTAAGTTTATTGATAGGGTAGTCAGCTAAGCGCGCTATATTGGAATAACCGACGCCAAAATCATCCACCGAGATAGTGAAACCCCATGATTGTAAGGTTTTCATTAATATTAACGAATGGGCTTGATTCGCTTCTAATGAAGTTTCGGTTAACTCCAATTCAATTTGATTTGGGCTGACAGCAAAGTCAGCTAAATGTTTAACTAATTTAGAGATAAAGTCGCTTTGGCTAAAGTCGATTAAGGAAATGTTAATTGCTACTGGTACACAGTTAAACCCTTGTTGAGTCCATTGATTAATTTGCGAACAGACTTTTTGAACCACTAAATCGGTTAAACGGCTGATCATACGGTACTCTTCTGCTATGGGGATAAATACGGCTGGTGATACCGAGCCTAAAATTGGGCTGTTCCACCGGGAAAGTGCTTCAAGACCAATGCATTTACCTGTATTAGTTACCTTGGGTTGGTAATGTACACTGAGTTCCCCTTGTTGCAGTGCTTCATCTAGCAACATCGAAATTTCATATTTTTCTAAAAAGCTCTGTGAATTGGTTTCGTTGTAAAGGCTGAATACCTCATTGGTATTTGCTAGCTTTAATGCCTCGAGGGCATGAGCGACAACTTTCTCACTGGAATCACCATGTTCAGGGCAATGAGCAATACCAAATAAAAATGACTGTGAAGATTTAATGCCAAGTAAATTATAATTTTTATCTAAAATATGTTTGATTTTAGGTAAGGCACTATAGAGGTCATTTTCATTAGGGCTGCCAAGTATAAAGGCGATTTTACCTGGACCTATATGAGCACATAACAAGGGGCCTTCAATGTCATTACGCAGACGTTTAAAGGCTGTTTGGGTGATAGTTTGACTGTTATGGTTACCAAACTTGATATTCAAATAGTCATTATTGGCGCTTTGGGCGACAACCACATAAAAGCCTTTTCGATATTTGGCTATCAGGCGGTTACATTGCAGTTCAAACCAATCACGGTTAGGTAGTTGTGTTTGTGTATCGCGATAACGCAGGCGTTTGTTCTCTTCCTCCATCGCGGTCAAATTATCTTTAATGTGTTGCTCGGTACTGCAATCATGAAATTCATAAACACAAAAGTCAGAATCCGTAACTTGCTGATGTTCAACACGTTGATAGGTATTGTTGAGTTGCAGTATCTGTTCTTGCTTATCAGAATTGCAACTTTTAAAGTTCGGAATAATAGAAGAGAACAACAATTGTTGATGATTTAATGGATTAGGTAATTTCAGCAAATCAATAGCTTGTTGGTTAGCATCTGTAATCATCCCCATATCATCGACAATGATTTTTGGAATGGTGGATTCAGTAAAAAAAGTGCGATAGAGATCATTTTTACTTTTTAGATAAGCATTTGAACATAATGTTGTTTTGTTAAGGCGCTTAGCTGCGACAATGGTTCTTGCCACTGCTAAAGGAATGCAGATATTAAAAAATACAAAAATCACGCCAGTAATATACCAGTTAGCGTCTGGAAGCTGTTGATTTATATTAGTATATTTAGATAGATTGATGTCGTGTAACATCATGTAAAACGGCACAATATTTAATAAGGCATAAAATATTGCCACTCTGCGTCCTAACAGCATTAGCGCGATGGCAGGACAGACAAACATCAACATACTGCCGATTTGGGCTAATGCTAATTCAGGGAGGGTTAAATTCATTGCTAAACTAGCCAAAACTAGTGCAATAAGAAGTAGGTGAGCGCAGGAATAATAGAATCGCTTGCTTGCGAGTAACAGCAATAATAATATCGATGTAAAGCCAATTGTCAGCGCAATTATCCATAAATAATTTAGCTGTAATGCTTTACTGAATGTATCCAACGCAGTGGCTAGGCACAATAGTAATCCAGAGGTTAGGATTATCCTCAGTGCACTTATTCGCCAATTGGGTATCGATTGATGTGCGTTAATATCATCATTTAGCAGGAAAAAGGTGTTTAAAAAACTCATACAATATTACGCATTAGTAACCGTAGGGTTGTTAAATAGTATAGTTTTTTTAAATCAATCAATCAATCAATTGAATAATACTTGTTGGGACACTAGTGGTTTTTTGTGCAAATAAAACAGTTCCATCACATAAACATGCGATGGAAAAGTAAGTTGTATTTCTTAATTTCATGGCCGATATTACTGCTGACTTTGAGTAAGTAAATTATCGATAGCATGAACTACACTGATGCTTGCATCTTCCATGAGTTCAAGTTGCGCCGAAATAGCATGTTCATCACCCGACCGCATTGCTTCCACAGCGGCTTTTCCTGAACTGTGTACTGTTTTATGAGGGTGCTCAATCGCTTTAAAGCTCGATAAACTCGCGAATTGTTGTCCTTCACCTTGGTAATACCATTTACCGAGTCGACATTCAGCGTGGCTATTGACACTAGCATTAAGATCTTTACTGGCGAGTATTCGGTATACATCACTTTTCCACACGCTATGATCTAATTTGACCGTTGTTAAAAATGCAGTCAATGAGGCATCACCAATAACTTGTTTCATTACGTCAGAACTTTGCAATACATCGGAGACTACCTGATTAATTTGTTCCGAAGATACCGCAATATCACTCGCACAAGTTTGGTTTGTTACTACCATTTGCTTAATTTGTTCAGTTTGGTCAATTACTTTGGATACTAATTTCTCTATATTCGTACTGGCTTCATGCGCATTACCTGCTAATTGACGAACTTCGCTCGCTACCACGGCAAAACCACGACCTGCATCACCTGCTCGAGCTGCTTCAATAGCAGCATTGAGCGCTAGCAAATTGGTTTGTTCTGAGATTTGTTGAATAGATGACACTAGATTGCTGATCCCATTTGCAGATAGACTGAGTTCTGCCGCAGTCGTCATGCTTTTCTCTGCGTGATCATTTAAATGCCCCGCACGGTCTTTTAAGTTGCCTATTGCTACCCGCGTTTGACCAAATAACTTGTCTAGTTCAGACAGCATTTGTTTTTCATTATCTAGCTTAATTGAGTTTTCTAAGGTGGTATCACGAATATCGTTGAGCATTGTTGCACCTTGTAATTGAAGGTCGGCACGTGCTGCATCGTATCCGGATTGGCTATTTAAATGATTTAATTGCTGACTTAACTGAGAAATAGTCAGTTGTAATTGATTTAATTCATCAGAATGGTGCTGTTTATTAGTGACTAATTGGTGTTCTAAATCGGCTATTCTAGCTTTCAAACCTTGAGTAAAACCGATCATAGTATCTTTATCCGTTAATAATATATTAGTCATATAATGGTAAAGTATCATCGATTAATCAAGAACTTCAGAAGTCTCACATCACAAAAACGCATAATAAATACTTCTAATAGTTTACGTCTAACAGTACGCGATTCTATTTATAGATTAAATACAATGAGTTGGATTTAATTGTACATATTGTTTAAACCTCTGATGATTTACACTGCACCGTACTGTTATTTTTTAGTGGTAAAAGGCATCCATAATAAACCGGAGAGCCAAGCATTTTGTTTTGCATTGGGGTATTGAGTTAGGCCAATATCAATTTGATTATCAGGTTTACTGGCATCGTTGGAGTAGGTGCCAAAAATCCGATCCCACCAAATAACACTAAAGCCAAAATTGGTATTACTTTCAGCCATAATCTGGCTGTGATGTATGCGGTGGAGTATTTGGGTTACCACGACATAACGAGCCACTTTTTCGAGTTGTTTTGGTAAACGAATATTAGTGTGGTTAAAAATCGCAAATCCATTAAGCAAAATTTCAAACAGTATTACGGCTTCTGCGGGTATCCCCAATATCACAATCGCGAGCGCTTTAATGCCAAGGCTGGCAATGATTTCAAAAGGATGAAAACGTAAAGCTGTACTGCTGTCGACAAGGCGATCTGCGTGGTGGACTTTATGTAAGCGCCACAGTAACGGAATTATATGAAATAGCCTATGCTGCCAATAAATAAGCATATCCAGCAGCAATATACTGATAATAATATTAGCCCAATATGGCAGCTCAACGTAATGTAATAATCCCCATTGTTGTTGGGTGGTGTATAAGGCAAAACCCGCTAAACCCAGCGGCAGTATTAATCTTGCCATTACAGATGAGATTATCAATAAGCCAAAGTTACCAAACCAACGAGTCAGCATGGTGGCTGATTGTGGTGTTTTGGTTAACTTTCTTGCGGGAAACAACAGTTCTAGACTCATCATCAACACAAGAATGGTTAAAAATACCCCTAATCTGATTGCTGCTATTTCATCTATCATATTCTAGGCTCCTCAATGACCGTTTCCTTTACTGCAGGTTTGTTAACTTCAAGTTTCTTTGAGCCGGATTCTTTAACGGTATGATTTTTCAATGTGTGATAGCCGCCATGTATACGGGTAAAAATGGTAATCGCGCCTAAAAATGCAAAACTGTATGCAAGTTCTGGGAAATAGGCTGGCCATAAACAAAATGCGACAAAAAAGGCGATGGTTTCAGTGCCTTCGGTTAAGCCATTTAAATAATAGAAACTCTTATTGGCAAATTGTGGCCTAGGAAGATTCAGCTGCTCTGCTGGTATCGCAAAAGCCAAAAAACTTGAGCCGGTACCAATAAACACGGTTAATAAAACCGCTGCGGCTAGGGCATTCTCATTAGGGTTGGCTAAGGCAAATCCTAATGGAATGGCTGCGTAAAATACAAAGTCGACGCAAATATCTAAGAAACCACCTGCTGCGCTGGTGTGTTTTTGATAGCGAGCGAGGGCGCCATCAAGGCCATCAATAATACGATTGAGGGCAATAAAAAATAATGCCGTATACCACTGCTGCATTACGAGAAACGGCACGGCTAGCATGCCTAAACCAAAACCGACTAATGTCAATTGGTCTGGGTGCACTTTTTGCTTATCGAGTAACACCACTACTGGGGATAATATTTGTTTAATCACTGGAGTAATAAATTTATCTAACATGCGTCGTTTCCAATTAAGCTGTTGTATGTTAATCGATCTGTTGTCTGTTAATTCAGCTGTTGTTTGTCAAAATAGTGGTTTATATCATTTCACTTGATGTTAATTTAATGACTTTACCTTGAGCTGCATCCGCGTCGGTTTGATCGTGAGTCACCATAATGGCAGGTAGCTGATGCTGGCGTATTTGATCAAATACCAATTGTCGGGTTTCTTGACGTAACTGACTGTCCAGCTTACTAAAGGGTTCGTCTAATAATATGGCTTTGGGTTGACTAAGCAATACCCGCAGCAATGCCACCCTAGCTTGCTGACCGCCTGATAAACTTTGCGGGTCACGTTGTTCTAATCCACCCAGACCGACTTGTGTTAACGCTTCACTAATTGCGGCTTGTCGCTGTGCTTTAGGGCTTGGCGGCATAGCAAAGCCGATGTTTCCTGCCACGGATAAATGCGGGAACAATAACGGGTCTTGGTAGAGCAAACCAATATGGCGTAAATGACTGGCTGTTTTCGTAATATTTTGGCCGTTTAAATGCAATTGACCTTCAGCACTAAAGCCCGCTGGCAACATGCCTGTTAACCAGTTTAATAACGTTGATTTGCCGCTGCCAGATGGCCCCATAATTGTTAATATTTCACCGCCACGAATGGTCGCGCTTAATGATAATAAGTTTTGTTGCTGACGACGCAAGATCAGCCCATCAATGGTGAGTTCTGATGTTGAGGTGGTATTTGAGCCGTTGGCTGTACTCGCGAATGTTTGCATTATTATCCTTGTTGGTGGCGTTTGACTAACATTTTTGGCAATAGCCAAGCCAGTAAAAAACCTAAAGCGGGGAGGATCATTTGCATTAACGCATATACGGCACTGATCCTACGGCTTCCTCCATTGGCTAGCGAAACAGCTTCAGTGGTAATGGTATTGATGCGTCCACCACCAGTGAGTAAGGTTGGTAAGTATTGGCTAAAGCTAATGGCTAAACCTAATGCGCAAGCAATGAATATAGGCCCAATTAACATGGGCAGTTTAATCCGGAAAAATATTTTTGCTTTGGTGGCCCCAAGACTGGCCGCAACAATACTAAAGCGTGGGTCTAAACGACGATAGCTACTGGCCAGCGATAAAAACACATAAGGTAATACAAATAACAAATGGGCCAGTACCACATTGATAAAAGTATGTTGACTGTTTACTTGCTCAAGTAACCAGACCAAACCAAATAAAAACGCGATACTTGGAATAAGCAAGGGCAGATAAATTAATACACTGCCCAGAAGCGATAGCGATTTTCCGCTATGCTGCTCCGCTTCTAAGGTGAGCAAGGTTAAAGTTATCGCCAGAACGGTGGCGCAGAGGGCAATCAGTACCGTGTCGATAAGTGGTGTGTGCATTTGTTGTAATGCCGTTTGCCAGTGCAGCATTACAAATTGTTGCGGCAAGGCATCAGGAAAATGCCAAAAGCCAGCAAAAGACCACAACAGCATTCCCACTAAAGCCAAACCGATGATAGTTAACATTAATGCGGTGATGACATGGGTTATCTTTTGGATGATAGCGCCGCCGTATTCGCGCTCGCCATTGGTTAACATCGGCTTAGCAAATTGACTCACTAAGCGTTCGAGTAACCACCAACAGGCTAACACTAATAACGTCAGTTGAATTTGTAATATTGCCCCAGCAGACGCTTTAATGCGTAGGCTTAAGTCCACGTCATGAAACCACTGCATAATTGCCACTGCCAATGTCGGTGGATTGTTAGGGCCTAAAATTAAGGGGATTTCGACACTGGCGCTGGCGTAAGCCAATACTGCTAATATTGGTAAGCGCAAATGGGGATACAAGCTGGGTAACACTACTTTGAAAAAAGCCGTCATTGGGCAATAACCTAAGCTCAATGCCACTTTATGTTGTGCCCGCAATGTTTGCCCAAGGTCGGGTTGTGCTAATACGCCTAGTGCCATTAGTAATAAAAAAGGCAGTTCTTTTAAGGTCACGCCTAGAATAATACTCAGCCCCATCGCATCGTGTGGATATAGCCAATCTGGTGGTGCATCCCAACCACTTAACCAAGGCGACACTAAGCGAGACAACATGCCAGACGGGGTGATAAGAAATCCAATAGCAATGGCTGCAGCAGCATGAGGGATAACCAAAATAGGTCCTAAAAGGCGTTGAATATAACCCAGCCACGGACTGGTAAAGTAACTTGCTAGGATCAATATGGTGATTAAAAAGGCCAACAAGGTACTCATCAAGCTGGTGGTGATACTCAATAACGCCATGTGGCCAATGCCCGGCGTTTGCCATAATTGCTGAAAACCATTCAGGCTAAAATGGGTTTGATCCAGTGCTGGGATCCAACCAAACGCAGGCAGAATAACGCCAATTAACCCACCCAATACAGGGATCAGTAACAAAGCCATCATCATAAATGGACTGAAGCGCACAATTGGATTGAACAGCTTGGCTACCGTGTTCATTGCATCACTCCATAGCGTTGTAACCATAGCTTTGTAATAACCTTACTCCAACTTGGATCTGGCTCGCTTAACGCTGGGCTGATTGCTTGGTTAGCAATAGTGGCACTGGGATGTGACTGAGCGGGTGGCTCAAACCAAGTTTGCTGTTCGGCTGTCAGCTTTGATAGTGCTAACACGCTGGTGTCGCCCCATATATTCGCTTGCTGTTTGTGTGCTTGAGCTTGTGGACTCAGTAAAAAATTGACTACCAATTTAGCGCTGTCCAGGTGAGCGGCATTATAGGGAATGGCGATAAAGTGAATATTACTCAAACTGCCATCTTGCATACGATAACTGCGACTGCTGTCGGGTAATTCAAAACGTGCAACGGCCGCGGGAATTTCGGCGGCTGAAAAGGTAAACGCTAGGGCAAGTTCACCATCGCCGATTAAGCGACGTAGCTCCATGCCACTGGACATAAAGTGTTGACCTTTGCGCCATAGATGCGGATGTAGCTCATCTAAATATTGCCACAATACCGGTAATAACAAAGCCTGGTTTTGCGCTGTCGCGGGTTGATAAAGCAGATTTTTAATCGCCTCAGGTTGTGAGTTGTTCAGCACAATTAAGGCGTATTTTAAAAAGCTGGTGGCTAAAAAGTCAGGTGGCTTAGGGTAGGTGAATCTGCCTGGGTGTTGTTTGGCCCATAGGCTTAGTTGTTGCAAAGTTTGCGGTGGTGATGTGGTCAATATGCTGTCGTAGTAAAACGTCAGCGCAGCTTTACCCCATGGTGCTTCCATCCCTTGTGTTGGCACACCAAAGTCGCGAGTCATCGCAGGATTATTGTCTGGATCGGTTAAACCAAAGTTGGGTAATTGCGTAACCCAATTTGGCGCTAGCAGTTGATGCTTGGCCATGGCGGCAAAATTTTCACCGTTAATCCACACTAAATCGACTTGGCCTTGATGATCATTGCTTGCTGATTTTTCGGCTAATACTCGGCTGACCGCTTCGCTGGTGTCAGTGAGTTTTACATGGTGTAAATTGATCTGATATTGCTGCTTAACTTGTTTCGCGGCCCATTGAATATAACGATTTATTTGCGGATCGCCACCCCAAGCATGAAAGTACACATCTTGATTAGCACCTCGAGATTCAATCTCTGGCCATGATAATTTCAATGCTTGAGCTGATGCTTGATTAGATACTGGGATTGATGGTGTCGTTAATATTTGGGTTTGTGCTGCCGGTTTATCTACAACATCGTTTACAGAAGCATGAGCCATACCAGTACAAAGGGCAGTAATAAGCAAAAAAGCACTAAGCCCAAAGCTTACTGCAACCCTAGACTTTATAAGATTGCAGTAAAATGCCGTGCTAACGATATGCTGCCAGCGTAAATTAGCCAGCAATATTAAGTGACCAGTCATAATCTAAGTATTCAATATCGAGTTGTTGTTTTTCTGCCGCTTGACGCTGTGCTGGCGTCAATGTCAGAACACCTTTATCACTATTGGAATAAAGCAATAAAAATGCTTCAATCGAATGAGTGTTGCGAAATCCTTTGGTAAAGTCGTCGCCATACCATTTAAAGATAGAAGACAAATACAGGGTGTCTCCCTTGGCATAATTTCGGCTACTATCGGCAAGAAAACGTTCAGTTTGCTGGGTTAATTGCAGTTCGAGTTTAGCACCTGTATAGGCTTCTTCACGCAGTGCAGGGCAACCAATGCTGGCACAGTTTACCGCGAAGTGGATTCTGGGATCGTTGTAACGATCACTACCACGAATGAGTTTGTGCTCAATATCATTTAGGCTGCGGGTTTTACCTAATAATGGAATAAAGCTTTTATCCCATGGAGAACTAAAAAAACTGCCTAGGTCTTTGATTGAGTCGATGTCAGGGTATTTAGTTAAGATAAACTCAACGGTCCACGCGTTGTAAGCATTGATTAAAAATGCTAATTGCGATGCTTTGTCCCAAGCATCAAACTCTGCTTGGGTTATCAGACTTAATTGGTTGAGATAGTCGGTCAATATGGTTCGATCTTGTTGTATCGCGGCGTAATCTACCGCGCTACTGTGACCTTGGTTAATCGGTTTTACATGACGGCTGAGTAAGGTATTCCACTCATCATGTAGTGCCATTTTTGTCTGGCTCTGCACAAGATGATTAGCATCAGAAAGCACCTCAGACTCATCCACAGCCGCAATAGCCGCATTACTGGAAAGCAAGCTCAACAAAAGACCAATAGTCAGTAAAAATGATTGAGTAAATCGCGTTAATATTTTCATTATCTGAGACCTATTTTTAAGATCCATCTTTATGATTCAAAATCTAAATGATTCAAAAGCTAAGGCCCAACTTTGTGAGCCTTAGCTAGGTGAACCATAGTTACGTGAACCTGAGTCATTTCTCTGTCAGGTTAGCCACGACGCCATGTGTGGTATTTTTCTAACCAGCGCAATACAGTTTCTGGTGCATGGTTACGCTTCCATTCACCTGCGGCGTACTTGTTGCCTTCGGCCCATGTTGGGTAACTGTGAATTGTGCCTAAAATCTTGTTAAGCCCTAATCCGTGTTTCATTGCCAATACAAATTCAGCAATTAAATCACCAGCGTGTTCAGACACGACCGTTACACCTAAGATTTTATCTTTACCTTTAGGGGTAATCACTTTAATAAACCCTTCGGTAGCACTGTCTGTAATGGCGCGATCAAGCTCGGCAAAATCAAAGCGAGTGACCTCATAATCAATCCCTTGCTGTTTGGCTTCGTATTCATTAATACCCACACGAGCCACTTCTGGATCGATAAATGTGGTCCATGGAATGACGCGATAGTCGACTTTGAACTTTTTCAAGTGGCCAAAAAGTCCATTGACTGCCGCGTACCAGCCTTGATGCGCTGCTACGTGAGTAAATTGATAAGGCCCAACAATGTCACCTGCCGCATAGATATTTGGGTATAAGGTTTCTAGGTATTCATTGGTGACGATAGTGCGGTTGGTTTCAATGCCTAACTCTTCTAAGCCGTAACCGCTTAGGCGGGCACTACGACCGACAGCACATAATAGCTGGTCGTATTCTAACGCTAACTCTTGCTCTTGATGTTTAACAATAAGGTATTTTTTACCGTCTCGTAGTTCGCAGTGCAGCGCTTGGTGTGAGGTTAAAATATTCACGCCACTTTTTTGCAAGGCTTGGGTGGCAAACTCAGACACTTCAAGATCTTCTTTGATCATGATGCGCTCAGCCATTTCAACTTGAGTCACTTGCGAGCCTAAACGGGCAAAGCTTTGTGCCAGTTCTGAGCCAATTGGGCCGCCGCCTAGTACCACTAATTTTTGTGGTGCTGTATCGAGTTTTGCAAACTCGTCCCACAAGGTATCACTGGTGACATAACCAACTTCTTCTATGCCTGGTAACGGTGGCACAAATGGGCGAGCACCAGTAGCAATAACAATGCTGCGCGCGGTTAAGCGACTGGTGTTACCGTCTGGGTGGCTAATTTCAACTGTCCATGGGTCAACTAATTTTGCATAGCCTTTGACTACGTCGACACCTAAGTTGGTGTAACGCTCAACACTGTCGTGGGGAGCAATATCGGCAACCACTTGATGCACGCGCGCCATGACTTTTTTGAATGAAAATTCAGGAGTGCTGTCTTCTAAGCCGTAATGATGGGCGTTTCTTATTTGCTGAGCAATTTTAGCGCTTTTAATAATCGCTTTACTCGGCACACAGCCATAGTTTAAGCAGTCGCCGCCCATTTCGCCTGCTTCAATTAAGGTCACTTTAGCTTTTACTGCGGCAGCAATATAACTGGTTACTAGGCCACCGGCACCTGCGCCAATCACAATCATGTTGCGATCAAATTTAGCAGGCTTGGTCCATTTGCTGTATACGCGACGTTTTTTGATCATGTTAACAATACCTTTTGCAATAATGGGGAATAAACCTAATAGTGCAAATGACACGATAAGGTTAAAAGATAAAATATTCGATAAGCTGTCAATTTGTGCCAACTGAGTCCCCGCATTAACGTAAACAAAGGTGCCCAAGAACATACCGACTTGGCTTACCCAGTAAAAAGTCCACGATTTAAAGGCGGTTACACCCATCAGCATGTTGATTAAAAAGAACGGGAATATTGGCACTAAACGTAAGGTAAATAAGTAAAAGCCACCTTCTTTTTCAATACCGGCATCAATGGCCGCTAAGCGCTCTGGAAAACGTTGTTTAATTGAATCACGCAACAGATAACGCGACACTAAAAATGCCAGTGTTGCGCCGATACTCGAGGCAAACGACGCAATAATTAATCCTTCTACGATGCCAAATAAGGCACCCGAAGCGATGGTAAGAATCGCGGCACCAGGTAAGGACAATGCGGTCACTGCCACATACAATAAAAAGAACCCGCCAATAACCAACAGTGGTGACTCTTCACGTAATTGACTAAAGTCATTCATCGAGCCCTTTAGGCCCTCTAAGGTCAGTAATTGATGCAAGTCAAAGTGGAAAAATAATCCCACTAATGATGCAGCAATCAGTAATAAAACAATTTTTTTAAACATAATTTATAGCCTTAAAATGAGTGCTGTAAAGTCAGGGTGGCGTTAACCGGTAGTTCAGGATAAACCAAGGTAGAACCGAAATAACCGCCTTCAAATACCGGGCGCCAGTTCTCTTGATTCGTAACGTTATTGACGTCCAGCCTTAAACTTGTTTGCTCAGTAAAATCATAGCGAGTGTTAATGTTAAGCGTGTACTGATCGCGAATATACACAGTCGCTAAATAGTCCAATGGGTAACTCTTGGTATATAGACCGGAGAAACCAGCTTTCCATTTCTCAGTAATGGACATTCCGCCATTAATTGTGAACGTTTGTTCAGGAAGGCCTTGTACACGGCGGTCCGACGGTGCAAATGAAGCGAAGTTTGGTGCGCCAATACCTGTGCCTTGAATAATATCTGGGCGTGAGTTATCAAACGTATCGGCAACTTGTACTGTATCTTGACTACTGGCGGAGTCATCATAACGCGCGTCTAAATAACTGTAGCCCGCGCTTAACCAAAATGGATCAGCATCATAAAAGGCTTGGGCTTCAAAACCTTTAGTGCGAATGCCGGTATTGCTGCCATCACGATTACGCAGACTGCGTTTTTGGTCAAACACTGCAGCGTCAACATACCAAGCACTGTCCGTTGGTGAATATTTAATGCCCACTTCGGTTAAGGTATTTTCGGTGGCAAAGTTTTGGCTACTAATTTGGTTGTTGGCGCCTAACGTGGTACCGCCAGCCATGCTGTTTGAGGTTGACTCGTTATAACTGGCGCTGGCATAGGTGGTGATAAAATCGCTGAGTTGATAACTAACACTGATTTGCCCTGATTCAAGCATTTCACTGATCGAATCGCTTGCTGCGATTTGCCCTTGCGGGGCAATCGGATCGTGCGCATCTACATCATAAAAATCGGCACGATAACCAATGCTGGTCGACAATTTATCTGTCCATTGGCTGTTATGTTGAATGGCTAGACCCGTTTGCCAACTGGTTGAGTCAGTGGTGTCAGACAATGAAAAATTGCCGCTGCCATCGCCATTGGTATCGTACTGGGCACCGGGTGACACAAACACACCTAGACGAAGTTCAACTAGCCTTGCTTGCTGCTCAGCAGTAAGAGGAATACGGCGGTTTTCAATGGGACCAGTCAAGTCGATAGGTAAGTCCGCTTCGGTGGTAAATTGACTGTAACCTAACACTTTGTTGTAGCGGATATCGACCGCAGTAATAGTGCTTTGGCTATCGTTCCACTGATAGGCTAATTCAACTCTGTTTTGGGCGGTATCGGCGCCATCAATAATTTCAACAAAACTATTTTTAGCGATTTCTTCACGTTCTAAATGTTGATAATAAGTTATGTTTTTAAAGGTCGTTTTATCACTTAACTCACGAACATAAGTACTGTGAAGTAAAAAGGTTTGGGCGTTATTGATATTGTCGGGGTCGGTTAATACTTGGCTGCGATCTATCTCAACTAACCCAGTAGGGGATACGATGGCATTGGCGCCAGCTACAGTGCTGCCATTAGGCTGTACACCATGACCTGTAACGTATAAACCGTTGTCGATTAATGCTTGAGTCGGGCGGTTAATCCCCGCGTTGTCGGTAAACTCAACATCATAGTATTCGACATTAATGTCCCAAGTGCTGGCATCGTCTGGCAATAATCTAAATGCCACAAAAACGCTGTCGCTTTTAAAGCCTGAGTAATCGTAATAGCTGCCATTATCGATATGTTCGGCACTTAAGCGAATACCGCTTTCATTGGGCACGATGTCGGTGCCAACATCTATTTGTGCACGGTAATGATCCCAGCTACCGCCAGATAAGGTGAGATTAGTAAACTGGTCGTCAGTAGGCGCGACTTTAGAATGTATATTAACAAATCCACCATTACGTTGGCTGGTGCCTAATAGCACTGGCGGTGCGCCTTTTACCACATCAATTTGTTCGACTGCGTTAAACGACATGGGTATACCAAAGCCATTGTTGCCCGCTTGGCGACGCACACCGTCTTGATATAGCTCGCCTAGTTGGCCACGAATCGTGGGTAGGCTTGATGCACCAAAGCCGCTAGCAGAATAACTGTTTGGGCTGACTTTTTGAATGTCAGACAAGTCTATGATATTAAGCTGTTCAATCATTTCACTGGTGATAGGCGTCACTGAACGAGCAATATCTTTTAATGCTATTCCGTCACCAAATGGGCCATCAACAGTGCTGTTTTTAGGTGACATGCCTTTGTCATTAATCGCTTTGCCTGACACTTGAATGACCTCGATAGAAGAGGTGTCTTCGGCTGCAGTAGCCATCGATGAAGCCATTGATGAATACAAGGCTACGCTAATAGCTAGTGCGGTAAGTGAACGGTTAGGGTAACGATAAATAGGCATAATTTTTTCTGCTGTAATGAACTTGGTGAAAGAGACCCTGTTGTTAACAAGTTTATTTCAACAATGTTATGTCGAATTTTATTTGTTTAGAACTAAATGGCATAAGTGTTTGTGCAACATAATCTTGGCTTACTCGGTCAATTAACGGCTGATTAACTTTTTAGTCAAAATCAGTTTAGCCTATTAAAAGCTCAACATAATGAGTTTTATTTATATTTTTTAAGGAATTATGATGCAAACAACACTTACTAGCGATGTTCAAAGCAAATTGCAATGGTCGTTATTGTCTTTACGCTTAGGTGTATTTTTAGTGATGCTAGTGTGGACATTGGATAAGTTTGTTAATCCTGGCCATAGCATGAGAATATTCGAGAAGTTTTATGGAATTGGCGGTGTGAGTGAAGTCGCAGCATACATTATGGGTGGCTTACAATTATTACTCGTGTTTGCTTTTGTATTGGGTATTAAAAAACGCATCACTTATGGCGTGATTTTCTTAATGCACGGCGCTTCCACTTTGTCGGCATTTAATCAGTATTTTGATGCATTTAATAACTTATTGTTTTTTGCGGCATGGCCAATGTGGGCAGCGTGTTTTGCATTGTATCTATTACGAGATCAAGATACTAAGTTTACTGTGAAGTAAACTTTAAGCAGATATTTAATACATGTTCTAATATAAAAAGACCGGCTAAATGTATTTAGTCGGTCTTTTTATTGAAGCAATGCTTATTGGAACATTGTTTTATCGATGTAATGCCGAATCAAGCCTTAAAGGTTAATTAGGGTACACATAGCAGCGTGTATTATTTAGCATCACGATTACGAATAACTAAAAAGCTAAATAACACTACAATCACCATTTGAGTGATTAATCCTTGCCACGTTGAGGCAATGCCTAACCAGCTAATCGACACATCAATCGGAAAAGGTGTCAGGCTAATTACAGCTGCTTCTTGTAGCGCTGAAATACCTTTACCTGCCAGAATAAACGCTAAAATAAGCATGAAGTAAGAGCTCACAGCAAAGAAGCGTGCCAACGGCAATTTAACCGAATAACGCACCATTAACCACGCAATAACGGCTAAAACGGCTATGCCAGAAAACAAACCATAAACCAAGTAACTTACTTGTTCATTACTGCTGGCGGATCCAATGGCTTGCGTTAATAACGACTGATAGAACAAGATGGTTTCAAACACTTCGCGATAGACCGAAATAAATGCCAGCCCAGTGAGTCCCCATAAAGTGCCAGTATTTAAATGACGATCGACATTGTTTTTAATGTAACTTTGCCATTTCGAGCCTTGGGTTTTACTGTGCATCCAATAGCCGACATAAAACAATACTAATGCCGCTAATAGTGCGGCCCCACCTTCCATTAACTCCCTAGATGCTCCACTAATACTAATAAGGTTATCTGCCGCCCACCAGGTTAATACACCAGCGGCGAGTGCTGATATCCAACCAAAATGAACAAATTTAATTGCATCCTGACGTTCGGTTTTAATTAACACTGTCATTAAAGCAATGATTACTAACAGTGCTTCTAATCCTTCGCGTAGCAGGATGATTAATGCAGCCGAAAACATGGCATTATTCGATAGTGATTGCCCCGTTAATAGGGTGTCGGCTTGGTCTAGTTGAGCCAATATGCTGGTCAACTGTTGATTTACCTGGCCATCCTGTCCTGCTGTTTTTAGGATGTTTCTAAAATTAAGCAACTGGCTTTCGATTGATTTACGCAAACCACTATCGTGGGCATCTAAGTTGTTTTCAATTAATTCAAAACCATCGAGGTAGGCGCTTACAGCTAAGGTTTGTGCTTGTGAAAACTCATTAGCTTGATAGGCTTTGACTGCTGCCTGTAAGTTAGTACGGGCTACCGAAATAGGCGAGTCAGCATGTTGAAACAGTAGCTCAGGTTGTGAGCGTAGTAATGATAATTTGGCTTTATCAATTCCAACATTCTGCTGAATTAATTGGGTTGGATTGCTATTGACCCATTGTTGTAATTCAATATTAGTATCGTTTTCGATGTGTTTTGTTGTGGTAGCTGTTGGCTCAAAAGCTAAACTACCTACATAGAAAGCCAATGACCAACGCTGTTGATCATTTAATTCACTAAAAGCACGCATGGCACTGCCATCTAAACCATCTGAAATCGCATCGTAAAGCCCCAATAATGAACGGTTTAATGCACGTTCTTGGTCAGTAAAGTTGGTCGGCTCTGGTGACAATGATTTGGCAAGTGGTCCATCGCCTAGGCCTAAATCACCATGACATGTTGAACAATTTTCAATAAACAGCTGTTTAACATTCTCTTTAGCTAAAAGCTGTGTTGGTAACACTAATGCTGGAGACTGACTTAATAACTGGTTACGTATTTTTTGGCTAAGCCCTTGAATAACATCCAGTGATGATTTGTCTGCAATGGCTTGCTGTAATTGTAATGCATCGGCCGTTAATGAGTTTGGCACATCATTGGCGAGGAGGTTGGTTTTCTCTATGATGATGCCAGCGAATTGCTGCATTTCAGCAAATTCATCTGGATTAGAGATACTACCTTCGGTTACGGCTTCTGAATAATCAACACCAATGTATTCAGCTAATTGAAGAATTTGTCGTGTTTGTTTTAAAAAATCTGGTGATGTCTCTTGTGGCGTGACGGCCGGGCTTTGTGCCCATAAAGACGTTGAAAACACCGAGGCAATGACAACCAACAGACATCTGTTGAATACAGAAGATGTGAGCTGTTGTCGCCATAACGTGAAGCTGCTTAAGAAAGTATTCAAGGGATTGCCTTAATAGAAATGAAGGAATTATTCTTTAAACTAAACAATAAATGATAATGGTTATCATTTTACTTTCTTACATGAAGCGAATCAATCACTCAAGGCGTGTGTTAGCCAGAGCGGTTAAGCAAAATACACTTTATTGCGAAATGATTAAACAATGGAAGTTGCTTTTTAATGAGTTTATATCGAATAGCTACCTATTAAACAATGAGTTATGTGGTTTTAGTGGATTAGACCTGGTGCTTGTCTATAGAGGGTTGTGGTATTCATTATTACTGTTTGATATAAGCAAAAAAAAGCGCATCCGAAGATACGCTAATTCACAAGTAAAAACTATTTTGATACAACTGTTAATCAAGCGTATCGATTAATCAAAGTAGTTCAAAATGCCTAACGCTGCATCTCGACCTTCTGCTATTGCAGTGACAACTAAGTCAGATCCTCGCACCATATCACCACCGGCAAACACTTTTGGATTAGTGGTTTGGAAAGGGTTGTCAGCAGCTTTATTAGCCTTAACTAATCCCCATTCATTGGTTTCGATGCCAAAATCACTAAACCAAGCAGCAGGGCTGGCTTGGAAACCAAAGGCTATAATTAGCGCATCGGTTGCTAATACTTGCTCACTACCAGGAATGATTTCGGCGCGTTGACGTCCACTGGCATCAGCTTCTCCCATTTGGGTTTCAACACATTCAATACCGACCACTTGGCCATTTTCAGATTTAATCGCCACAGGTTGACGATTAAATAAGAAATTAACGCCTTCTTCTTTGGCATTTTGTACTTCACGACGCGAACCTGGCATGTTGGCTTCATCACGACGATAAGCACATGTCACGCTTTTAGCTCCTTGACGTACAGCAGTGCGTAAACAATCCATCGCGGTATCTCCGCCTCCTAATACCACCACATCTTTACCTTCAAGGCTTAAATACGGTGTTGCATCGTCATGAGTGCCCATAATGTGATGGGTATTACCAATAAGATACGGCAGCGCTTGAATGACGCCTTGAGCTTCTTCATTAGGTAGTTTCGCTTTCATGGCAGTGTATGTGCCCATGCCAAGGAATACCGAATCATATTCATCTAACAGGCTCTGAAAACTAATATCTTTACCGACTGTGACACCCATTTTAAATTGAATGCCCATACCTTCAAGCACTGAGCGTCGAGTGGCCATGACCTCTTTATCCAGCTTAAATGAAGGAATACCATATGTTAGCAAGCCACCAATCTGAGGATATTTATCAAACACGACTGCTTGAACGCCATTGCGAGCCAGAATATCAGCACAACCAAGACCCGCGGGTCCCGCGCCAATAATTGCTACACGTTCTTTACGCGGCGTCACTTGAGTCATGTTTGGGCGCCAACCTTGCGAGATAGCAGTATCAGTAATGTATTTTTCAACATTACCAATGGTAACAGCACCAAAATCGTCGTTTAAGGTACAAGCGCCTTCGCATAAACGATCTTGTGGACACACTCGACCACAAATTTCTGGCAGAGTATTGGTTTCGTGTACCAAGTCTGCGGCTTCCATAATGCGGCCTTGCTCAGCCAACTTTAACCAGTTTGGAATGTAGTTATGCAGTGGGCATTTCCATTCGCAATACGGGTTTCCACAGTCAAGGCAGCGGTCGGCTTGCTCTTTGACTTCAGGTTGTGTAAACGGCTGATAAATTTCAATAAATTGTGTGGCACGTTTTTTTGCTTTAAGTTTTATAGGGTCTACTCGACCGACTTCGATAAACTGAAAGTCATTGCTCATAATGATTACCCTGCCTTTACAACTAATTCCGGACTCTTCTGCTCAATTTTAAGCAGGTCAGCAACGGCAATATTCTTTGGTTTAATTAATACAAAACAATCCAACCAGTTTTCAAAATCACTTAAAATCATGTGGGCATGTTCACTGCCAGTTTCAGCATGATGCGTTTCAATTAATTCTTTTAAGTGTTGTTGGTGGATTTTTGATTCTACTTTATGAGTATCAACCATTTCGGTATTAACTCGACGATTAAAGCGACCAAATTGGTCAAACACATAAGCAAATCCGCCTGTCATGCCTGCACCGAAGTTGACTCCTGTTTTACCTAGGATTACCACGATCCCGCTTGTCATGTATTCACAGCAATTATCGCCACTGCCTTCTACAACCGCGATGGCACCAGAGTTACGCACGGCGAAACGCTCGCCAGCTTGACCCGCTGCAAACAACTTGCCGCCAGTTGCACCGTATAAACAGGTATTACCCATAATGGCACTGCGTTCACTTTGGAAAGGGCTGCCAATAGGTGGGTGAATAACGATTTTACCGCCAGACATGCCTTTACCTACATAGTCATTGGCATCACCGCATAGCTTAAGCTCAAGGCCCGGGCTGTTCCACACGCCAAAACTCTGACCTGCACTGCCACTAAAGCCAAGGGTTAACGGCTGTTTTGCACCAGTCACACCCACTGTCGTAGCAATAAAGCCTGACAATGTCGCGCCTACCGAGCGATCAGTATTATTAATTTGATATTGATAGGAAAACGGTTCACCTGTTTCAACTGCTTCACGACAATCAGCTAATAGGGTTTGGTTCAATTGACCAACATCAGATGGTGGATTAGTTTCTTTCCAAGTTAGTGACGAGTTTGGTTGAACTTTAGGTTGGTATAAAATTGGCGCTAAATCTAAACCACGTTGCTTGTCAGTTTTACCCTCAATAGTATATAGCCAATCACTTCGTCCGACTAAGTCTTCGAACTGAGTTACGCCTAAAGCTGCCATCCATTCACGCACTTCTTGAGCAACAAACTCAAAGTAAGTCATTACTCGCTCAGGTAAGCCATGATAATGATTGTCACGTAAATTTTTGTCTTGGGTTGCGATACCCGTTGCACAGTTGTTTAGATGGCAAATACGTAAGTATTTACATCCTAATGCAATCATTGGCACAGTACCAAAACCAAAACTTTCGGCGCCAAGCAGTGCTGCCTTAATGACATCAGTACCAGTTTTTAAGCCACCGTCCACTTGCAGGCGAATTTTATGACGTAAGCCATTTTCTACTAGCGACTGATGCACTTCTGCTAAGCCAAGTTCCCATGGAGAACCTGCGTATTTTACTGAGGTTATCGGGCTAGCACCGGTGCCACCATCGTAACCAGAAATAGTGATCATATCGGCATAAGCTTTAGCCACACCCGTTGCAATGGTGCCTACTCCAGGTTCTGATACCAGTTTGACTGACACTAATGCTTTTGGATTGATTTGTTTTAAATCAAAAATAAGCTGAGCTAAATCTTCAATTGAATAAATATCATGGTGCGGTGGTGGTGAAATTAACGTAACACCAGGACGAGAATGGCGTAAACCGGCAATCTCAACACTGACTTTATGACCAGGTAATTGACCACCTTCGCCTGGTTTAGCACCTTGAGCCACTTTAATTTGTAGTACATCGGCGTTAACTAAATAGTGTGCAGTTACACCAAATCGGCCGGATGCAATTTGTTTAATAGCAGAATTACGCTCGCTATTGAAACGATTGGCATCTTCACCGCCTTCACCAGAGTTTGAGCGACCACCAAGACGATTCATTGCAACCGCTAAGGCTTCATGTGCTTCAGGGCTTAATGCGCCAATACTCATGGCTGCGCTGTCAAAGCGAGAGTAGAGCTTTTCAGCGGTTTCGACTGTGTCTAACTCAACAGCATCAAGCTGACCTTTGACGCCAATTAAATCGCGTAACGTGGCCACTGGGCGATCATCTACTAAGTGAGTAAACTTTTTATACTCAGCGTAGTTCTTATCTTTGAGTGATGCTTGAAGTGTGTTGACCACATCTGGGTTAAAGGCGTGATATTCCCCACCTTCAACATATTTCAATAATCCACCTTGAGGCAAGGGTAAATGAGCGCGATACGCAGCAGTATGAAGTGTTTTCTGATCTTCAGCGATATGCGTAAAGCTGGCGCCTTCAATACGACTTATCACGCCCTTAAAGCATAATTCAATCACATCACTGGCTAATCCTACCGCTTCAAATTGTTGGCTACAACGGTATGAACCGACAGTACTGATACCCATTTTTGACATGATTTTACGTAGACCTTTTTCAATGCCATAACGGAAGTTAAGCAATAATGAGGTCACATCTTCAACGTGATGCAGTTTTGCCATCGCAGAAATAGATTCATAAGCAAGGTAAGGGTAGATAGCAGTAGCACCAAATCCGATTAACACCGCAAAATGATGGGGATCGCGTGCCGATGCAGTTTCAACAATAATGTTGGTGTCGCAGCGTAAACTTTTATCCACTAAACGAGTTTGTACTGAGCCTACCGCCATCGCAGCGGGGATAACTTGAGCATTCTTCGCTACGGCTCGGTCTGACAATACTAACAATGTCGTGCCACTTCGCGCTAAGCGTTCAGCTTCATCGGTAATACGACGTATAGCCTGCTCTAAAGTTTCGTTGGCATCATAGTTTAAATCAACCGTATTGGCGCGATAGTTAGTACTATCTAATCCTAGTAATTGGTTAAAATCACTGAATAATAAAATGGGCGAATTAAACATTACACGATAAGCGTTACCAGTGGTTTCGCTAAACAGATTTTGTTCGCGACCGACACAAGTGGCCAATGACATTACGTGTTTTTCACGTAATGGGTCAATTGGCGGGTTGGTCACCTGAGCAAATTTTTGACGGAAGTAGTCATACAATGAACGGGACTTTTTCGACAATACCGCCATAGGCGTGTCATCACCCATTGAACCGATAGCTTCTTCACCTTTGCTGGCCAGCACCCAAATAACTTGCTCTAACTCTTCTCGAGTAAACCCAAATTGTTTTTGATATTGCAGCAGTGTTTTGCTATCAAAGCCACTTGAACCCAGTTTAGCGGGGGCCATTTGCTCTGCAGGGATTAAGGTTTGGCTGTTTTTAGCCATCCATTCTTTATAAGGATGACGACGCTTTAAGTCGTTATCAATTTCAAATGAATGATACAAACGACCGTTTAGGGTGTCTAAGACCAATAGTTCGCCTGGGCCAACACGACCTTTTTCAATCACTTCATCGGCGGCGTAATCCCAAATACCAACCTCAGACGCTAAGGTGAGGATACGATCCTTGGTTATAACGTAACGAGAAGGGCGTAGGCCGTTGCGATCAACCGCACAGGCAGCGTGACGACCATTAGTCATTACAATGCCAGCAGGGCCGTCCCACGGCTCCATGTGCATGGAGTTAAAGTCATAGAAGGCTTTTAACTCATCATCCATTTCTGGATTTGATTGCCAAGCTGGTGGAATAAGCAAACGCATCGCGCGATATAAATCCATTCCGCCAGATAACAGCATTTCGAGCATATTATCTAAAGAAGAGGAGTCTGAACCTGTTTCATTAACAAAAGGTGCCGCTTGTTGTAAATCCGGTAACAAAGGCGAATTAAACTTATAGGCACGCGCTCTTGCCCATTGACGGTTACCCGTTATGGTATTGATTTCACCGTTATGAGCGAGATAACGAAACGGTTGTGCTAATGGCCATTTTGGTGATGTGTTAGTTGAAAAGCGCTGATGAAATAAACAAATGGCACTTTTTAAACGTATGTCTGCTAAGTCGGTATAAAATGACGGCAGATCAGCTGGCATCATTAAGCCTTTATAGACAATGACTTGACCAGAAAGGCTGGCTACGTAAAAATCCTTGTCATCCGTTATTTGTTGCTCAAGACGTCGACGCGCCATATATAGACGACGTTCAAGATCTTTTTCACGCCATCCCACAGGCGCGTTGATCAATACTTGATAAATTTGTGGCAAACTTTTCCGGCCAACCTCACCCAATACATCAGGATTAATTGGCACTTTACGCCAGCCAGCAACACTCAGTGTTTCTCGTTGTAGTTCTTTTTCTAAAATAAACTTCGCTTCATCTGCGCGTTGTTCATCTTGGCTGAGAAACAGCATACCTACAGCAAACTTTCGGCTTAAATGCCAATCATTCTCTGCGGCAATAGCTTCAAAAAAATCTGTAGGCATTTGCATTAATAGACCACAGCCATCACCTGTGCGTCCGTCAGCTGCAATACCACCACGATGCTTCATTCGATCGAGACCATGAATCGCGGTACGCACGATGCGGTGACTAGCGTCACCATCCATTTGTGCAATTAAACCAAACCCGCAATTGTCACGCTCAAAACTGGGATGATACAAGCTCATACAAAAAACCCCCTAAACCTCTACTAGATATGACTCGGGGTAAATTTGAAGAATATCTATAGATATGCACCCGAACCATTCAAATTAAACCGAGAATGAACAAAGGTCAAACCAAAAAAATGCAACAAACTGAAATGTTAGTACTATTAAAACATAATAACCCAGTAGGTTTACGTTAACGTCAACTGTATAATTTAACCTATAACGTTATGAATAAAAAGAATTTTAGAAAACACGTAAACGCTTGGTTACTTTTTTTTAACAACAACATGGAATTGTTGTTGAAATAAAAATAATGAATTTTTTTACAAATACAGTGTTTGGGTAAAAAATTATTCTAAGTGACTAAGTATTCATTTTAACCATATGGGCGTGAGCCAAACTGTGTATAAGTATTTTTTGAGTTACTGCACAAGTTTATAGTCAAGTTGAATCGTTAGACTGTTTTATTGATTTAGCACCAAGACAGGTGCTTATCTGCTCATTACACTGGCAAACTTTTTTGTGATAATGGGAATAAATTTTGGGTTTAGACGATTACGTTAATACGTTTGGTGCGCATTGCAAACGTTTATATGGTCAACGGATTAAAAAATTAACCATAGATGCCCAATTTACCTGCCCGAATCGTGATGGCACGTTAGGAGTAGGCGGTTGTACCTTTTGTAATGTGGCCTCTTTTAGTGGACAACAAGACAGTGTTCAGCCTATTGCAATGCAATTAAGCGAAGGAAAAATTCGTGCGAATTCAGCCAAAAAACAAACCATACCCATAGACGTGGCCCCTACTCCAATTGCAAAGTATATTGCTTATTTTCAAGCATATACCAGTACTTACGACGAATATAAAGTCCTTAAGAGAAAGTACGACCAAGCTCTTGAAGATGCTGATATTGTTGGACTTCATATAGGCACTCGTCCTGACTGTGTGCCTAATGAAGTACTTGACTTACTGGTTGAATATCAACAAAGAGGCATTGAAGTGTGGCTAGAGCTGGGTTTGCAAACGTCCAATGATCACACGTTAAAGCGGATTAATCGTGGACACCAACTGGCAGAATATCGTCAGACAGTTAAAAATGCCCGTGCGCGAGGGATTAAAGTGTGTACTCATTTGATATTAGGCCTTCCAGGTGAGACTTCTGTTGACTACTTTAATAGTTTACAAACGGTATTGGGCATAGGGGTAGATGGATTGAAACTACATCCTTTACATATTGTAGACGGCAGTATTATGGCAAAGCAATGGCGATATAATCCTATGCCATTGATGAGTCTAGAAGAGTATGCATCAGAGGCCGCTAAACTCATTCGCCATACCCCAAAAGAGATTATCTTTCATCGTGTGACCGCTTATGCCAAAAAGCCAATGTTGCTTGCGCCTGATTGGTGTGCTTTTCGTTGGGATGGTCTTGTTGCTATTGTTAATGAGTTGCGTGATTTTGGTGGACAAGGTAGTGCGTTGGCATTAAGTCAAAGCAAAATTGCTTAATGCAGATTGGATTAAGTAATCGATCATTATTTGTCTGAGTATGTGTAAGGCAATATTTTTATTGAGTACAACAATTGATAACACTAAATGAGCGTGATTATTATTGCGACTAATTGAGTAAAAGATTACCAGTTTGGAGTGTTTTTAAACATTGGTGATACCATTTGAGTAGCTATGTTAATCAAATGTAACTTTTTATCATTAAATAGCGCTTATATATTAGCAAGTCTTGCATAGGGGATTTTACTCGGTATTATATTTGCAATTTTATAGAGTTAGATATTTTATAGAGGCGCCATTATGGTCACATCGCAGTTAGACTCAATATTGGATCTCAATACCCTTGAGCAATATATCAGTGCCATAGGTGCTGGGACGTTATTAAAAAGCGTAGTGTTATTCGAGCAGCTAATGCCTGAATATATCAGTAGCTTAGTCAAAGCTGGTGATGCGAATGATAAAGAAACCTTATGTGCAGAAGCTCATAAATTTAAAGGTGCTGCAGGATCTGTGGGCCTAAAACGCATTCAGCAATTTTCACAGTTATTACAACACGGTGAAGAAGCTCGATGGGAAAACGAGCATAAAGTATGGCTTGCTGAAATTGTTGAATATGCCGCACAGGATTTACAACAATTGAAAGCTTACTTAGAAGCGAGAGTTTAAGCTTAAGTAGCGTGGATAGCAGAATTGATGTTTTTATTATCTGTTAGTTTGTTGTGCTAGAACCTACAACCTAGAACCTAAAACCATTTTTTGAAATGCCTCTGACTAAAGAGGCATTTTTTATGGGTGTAAGTTGTGCTTTATACATTAGCATCTTGTTATTTCGCCAAATTTAATTCATTATTTGAATTAACGTAGATAAGGGCAATCGTTTATATGAAAAACCTTCCAAGCCTCAAAAACCTATACTATTTGGTTAATTTACATCAGGAGCAAAATTTCAATCGCGCCGCCAAGATGTGCTTTGTTAGCCAATCAACCCTTTCGAGCGGGATTCAAAATCTTGAAGAACAATTGGGTTATCAATTAATTGAACGTGACCATAAGTCGTTTATGTTTACGGCAATTGGTGAAGAAGTGGTCGAACGCGCTCGCAATATTCTGACGGACGTTGATGATTTAGTCGAATTGGTGAAAAACCAAGGCGAGCCGATGACAGGTGAAATTCGTTTAGGCTGTATTCCAACGATTGCGCCTTTTTTGCTTAGCCGTGTGGTCAAGTTATGCCAACAAGATTATCCCAAACTGAGTTTGTTATTAAAAGAAGATACGACTGAGCGGCTGTTGGATGCATTAGCGAAAGGAGAGTTAGACTTATTGATCTTAGCTTTGCCTGTTGATACAAGCGGTTTTCACAGTATGAAAGTGGGTATTGATCCATTTAAAATGGTTATGCATAAAGAGTTATCAGAGAGTATTGTTCAACCCATTGATTATCAGAAAATGCCTGATGAAAGTATTTTTTTACTTCAAGCTGAACACTGTATTACTGGGCATGCAATTACTGCGTGTCAACTCGGTGATAGTGCCAAAGTGAATCCGTTTGCCGCAACAAGCTTGCATACCTTAGTACAAATGGTAAACAGTAGACTGGGTACTACCTTTTTACCACAAATGGCAATTGACACTGGGATTTTACACGACACCGATTTGGTTGCTATAGACCCACCTGGTGAAGCGCCTTACCGTGATATTGGTTTAGTATGGCGTCAAACTACCAGTCGTATTTCGACTTTCAGAACGTTAGGTACAGCGATTCAAACAAAACTATTAACTCAGACGTTAGCTAAATAATGTAACCGTTTTGGGCTGGTTAGTGAGCAGGTTTAATCGGAGCAACACCATAGACTTCAGTAGGGTGTTGCTTACCTTTAAGGATAATAGGGCCTAAATCTGTTAGCTCGTATTGACTGTTTTGCTGTTCTAATCGATGAACAACATCACCAGATAACAGCATTCTTTGTCCGAGGGGATTACATTGGTCTTGGAGCCTTGCCAACGTATTGATGACATCACTAAAGAAACTAATTTCTTGTTTATGAACTCCCACTACCGCAGCTACCACTCGACCACAATGAGCTGCTGCTTTAAATTTTGGCACAAAACCATATTGTTGTTCAAAATACTGTCTTTGCCACTGCAGTTGCTGACAAAACTCAAAATAAATATTTAAGCAACGATCGTGTTTAATACCTTGTTCTAATGGCCAGTGGATTAATACCGCATCGCCCATATACCGATAAATTTCGGCTTCGTTATCTGTCACCGTGTCCGCCAGCATACTAAAGCTATCTTGGATTAAACGGCTAAAGCGATAATCGCCTAACGTTTCAGCATGTGCTGTTGATGACACCATATCAATAAACAAAAACAACTGTTGCTCGTAACGTGGTTTATGGTATTTACCAAGACCAATGTTGAGTAATACTTTAGGCCCTACTAATAGCGACATTTGTTCAATAAATGCCAAACTGACTCGAACCACAACGAGGTAAACCACTAATGCTTGGAATGATGGACTGTAAATAATTTCAACAGTGAGCATTTGTCGTAATGTGACCATGTGGTTATCAATGGCCCACATGTTTAAAAATTGCGTCACGTACGCCAATGTTGTTGCCCCGAGTAACAAGAACAACCCTTTAAACACAACGGAGAAAAGGTAGGGTAAGCGGCTGATGGCACTGAAATCAGCAATCAGATTTGACATCCAATGCAAGCTACCAAAAATGACTCCCATAAATACGGCTAGCATGGCTAAATCGCCATTACCAATTGCCCATTCTGGCAGTTGTGATGATTGTGAGTAACGAAAAAAAACGAAAGAAGCCATTGCTACACACCAGGCAAAAATAGCGAACAATAATTTTTGTGTTTGACGGCGTGCTTTCACGGGGAAGGTGGTTGCCCAAATGATGGAGTGTATTAAGGAGGCTAGTGTATAGAAGAATTGTTCAAATGTGATAGTTTATTTGTGATTTAGATCCATAGAAGAGTGTAAAAATGTGCACAAACGCAAATTTTTAATCTTGTTAACGTTGCGTGAACTCATAATTGATCCCTATTATGAAAATTCATTGGTTAAAATTTGCTGAGTAAAATCAATTTTTAAATAAAAACCACGTGGATTAGATAACTGTATGCTGCCATCTTCTGAAATACTTTCGGTTAGCACTTTACTATTTGCCGCCTTAGGACGTAATTGCAATACCTCACCTTGACGAGCGGTAATTTTATCAACCTGACCGAGGACAATGAGCTCCATTATTTCTTCCCAATCTTGTTGTAATTGCTTGGCCTGTTGCGCCGTGGGTTGCCATAAAATAGGGGTGCCAACGCGACGTTCTCCCACTGGTATACTCCGTTCTCCTTCAACTGGCACCCATAGTACACGCTGTAGTTTGTGGTAAACCACACTGTTTTCCCACGTCATACCTTGAATGTTTATCAGTGGTGCGACTGTGACATAAGTTGTTTCGAGTGGCTTGCCTTTGTGGTCAATAGGAATTGTTTTGAGCTCAACACCCAAATGTAGAAAGTCTTGCTCAGGTTTTGATCCTGCAAGTGCTCCTAATTCAGATTCGATCAATTGCCCGATCCAACCTTTATCACGCCGTAAGTCAGTAGGGACCATGATGTTATTATCGGAAGCAATGTCAGCTAAACGAATACCTGCCATATTGTGGGCTCGTTCCATTAACTCGTTGAGACTTAAGGGCGATGATTTTGCCATGAATGTGTATTTGCCTTTAAAAAAGATATGAGTGGTCGATCAAACTCGTCAAGCTATGCTATCAAGTAATATTCATCGATAACAAGTTTCGTTATTCATTTGGCGTTGGTTGAAAAAACACCGCATCCCCGCCGTTTGAAATTGCTTGATTGAATTTTTGTTTAATTACATGTTTTTAAATGGATTTTTACATTGCTCCTGTTTTGTTTATATAGTTGTCCCAAGTTACACTCACTTTCCCCTACATTTTGCACATAGTTATCCACAGTTTTAATGGATAACTATAATAAAATTTGCCTTTAACTGATTAAAAACACCAAGTCAACGCAATAAAATGGCTTTTTGGTGGGTTTAATTTAAAAAAAGTCTTGTTATTTGTGTATAACTTAAATTGCTTAATCAATGATTTGTTATCTAAAATTTTATTGGTTGATTTTTAATCAATGCGATCGATCCGTTATTCATTATGTTTAAGTTATTATTTAACTTATTGTTTATTAAGGTTTGTTTTGATTTTATTATTGCTTGTAGAAAAAAGTATCTTGTTGATTTTTGCCTTGTAATCAAGCTTTACCAAAGTTTCGAACAGAGATATCCACAGATTTTGTGGATAATCTATGATACAAAATTATTCACTTGTTGATAATTTTGATTTATTAACATTGTTATTCAATTATTCTCAGTAAATAGAGGTTTGCTGATAGGCATGCTTTGTGAAACAATCAGACGATATAAAATTTAGTAATTTTTGGAGTCCATGTGATTGATAGCGACGGCTTTCGCGCAAATGTGGGCATCATTATCTGTAATAAATTTGGGCAGGTTATGTGGGCCAGACGTTTTGGTCAACATTCATGGCAGTTTCCACAAGGTGGGTTAGATGATGGCGAATCTGCGGAAGAAGCTATGTATCGAGAACTCTACGAAGAAGTGGGGCTTAGACCTGAGCATGTTCAGATTTTAACGTCCACACGTTCTTGGTTACGTTATCGTTTACCTAAGCGTTTGGTTCGCCAAGAAAGCAAACCTGTTTGCATTGGCCAAAAACAGAAATGGTTTTTACTACAATTAAAAGGTCACGAAAATAGCATTAACCTCAATTCGTCCGGACATCCCGAGTTTGATGATTGGCGTTGGGTGAGTTATTGGTATCCTGTTCGTCAGGTAGTGTCTTTTAAACGCGATGTATATAGAAAGGTAATGAAAGAGTTCGCATCGACGACATTAGCGCTGCAAACGCGCGAATTTAGTAAGAAACGAGGCAAACAACGGAGTTAACTGATTTCAAAGAGGATTGAAACAGTGTTAAATATGCTCAGGGATATCACTCAAGCTGTTGCAAGATCCAACAGCCTTGAGAGTGCATTAAATATTTTAGTTTCACAAACTCGATTAGCGATGGCTACCCATTGCTGTTCTATTTATATCCTTGAGCAGCAACATTTAGTATTGTCGGCCACAGAAGGGCTTAAAAAGTCTGCAGTTGGTCGTGTCAGTATGCCATTATCTCAAGGTTTGGTGGGCTTAGTGGCAGAACGGGAAGAAGCCATTAACCTTGCCGATGCTCGTCTTCATCCTCGTTTTAAATTATTCCCCGAAGCTGCAGAAGAAGAATATCGTGCATTTTTAGCTGTGCCGATCATTTTTCAAAAACAAGTCGTTGGTGTCATTGTTGTTCAACAGCCTGAATCCCGTCAGTTCAGTGAAAATGAAGAAGCCTTCCTAATGACTCTAGCCGCTCAACTCGCAGTGGTTGTGCGCAGCTTGAAACACAAAGCGGCCGTTACAAATGTGCAACAGCAAGTGGTTTTCAGTGGTGTGAAAGCCTCCAGTGGTATTGCTATTGCTCATGGCCTGGTTTTAGGTGGTGTTATTTCACTGGAGCAAGCTGAGGTAATCTGTACTGATATAGATGTTGAAACTCAACGCTTAAAATTAGCTGTGAATCGTTGTAAAGACATGTTGTCTTCAATCTCACAACGTTTTGAACGTGAAAAATCTGCAGATGTTGCCTCTATTTTTACCGCATTTCAATTATTGTTGGATGAATCTAGTCTTGGTGGTGAATACATCAGAGAAGTGGCTTTAGGTTGGCAGGCTGAGTCCGCGGTAAGCCGAGTGTCATTACGTTATATCGAACAGTTTTTGGCAATGGAAGACCCTTATCTAAAGGAACGTGCCAGTGATATTCGCGAATTGGGGCAAAAACTACTTCGCCAACTGATAGAACCTGGCCGGTTAGAGTTAGAGCCTGAAAAACCTATTATTTTAGTCGCAAAAGAAGTGGATGCCACTTTATTGGCTGAGTTTCCTCGACAAAAGTTGGCTGGTATTGTCACGGAACGTGGCGGGGTTAATGCCCATGCGGCTATTTTAGCGCGAGCTTTGGGTGTGCCTGCAATTATTGGTGTTGATAATGTTCTATCAATAGACATCGATCAAAAACTTTTGGTGTTGAATGCGAATCGTGGCCAGTTGCTGGTGTCACCATCGCCAGCAGTAATTGAAGAATATCAATTATTGATTGATGCTGATGTTGAAAAACAAAAGCAATTTTCTGCAGAGTTGAGTTTACCCTCTATAACCACAGATGGTCAGCGGATACATTTATACCTCAATGCTGGACTGCTTAGTGGTATAGCCTCTGAAATTGCTGAAGGTGCTGATGGTATTGGTTTATATCGAACCGAAATTCCTTTTATGTTGCACCAACGTTTTCCGAGCGAAAGTGAGCAAATTGATGTATATCGACAAGTATTAAGTGCGGCAGGTGATAGGCCTGTTGTTATGCGTACTTTGGATGTAGGCGGTGATAAACCGCTGCCGTATTTTCCGATTAAAGAAGATAATCCGTTTTTAGGTTGGCGCGGCATACGTTTATCCCTGGACCATCCCGAATTATTTCTAGTGCAATTACGCGCGATGTTACAAGCTGCTGGTAATGGTAATCAATTGCAAATTTTACTGCCAATGGTAAGTAATCTTGATGAAATAGATCAAACATTAAAATATTTAGAACAAGCATTTTCAGAACTAAAAAAAGAATTAAATGTTATTTTAGTTAGGCCTAAAATTGGGGTAATGCTCGAAGTGCCAGCATTATTGTATCAGTTGCAAGATGTGGCTAAACGAGTCGATTTTGTATCGGTGGGGAGTAATGATTTAACCCAATATTTATTGGCTGTCGATCGAAATAACCCTAGTGTGAGTTCGTTATTTGATAGCTATCACCCTGGTATTTTACGTGCGCTTAAACGAGCCGTCGACGAATGTAAACTGTATGACTTAGATGTCAGTGTTTGTGGTGAACTTGCTGGTGAGCCTTATGGTGCGTTACTACTTGTGGCAATGGGCTATAACAAACTCAGCATGAACCAAGGTAGTTTGGCCAGAATCAACTTTTTACTTAGACGAGTATCGAAGCAACAATTGACTGAGTTATTGAGCTCTATTTTACAGCAGTCAAATGGTGACCAAGTTCGAGGATTATTAGCACACTTTTTACGGTCACATAATTTGTTAGAGTTAATTAATGTAGATTAACAATACAATTGAATCTTTGGTGATAACTCCTGGCGCTGTTTCACTATGGTTTATTTCAGTAAAATGCCATATAAGGATGTCATCGTGGATAGTTTGTTACAAGTCTTTGTCATTTGCCTCTTATTAGGTTCAGTGGTGGGTTTTTTAGCTGGATTGTTGGGTATTGGCGGCGGTTTAATTATTGTACCAGCATTATTATACATTTTACCTTCAGTGGGCATTGACTCGTCACAAATCACTCAGGTTGCAATTGCTACATCATTGGCGTCAATTATTTTAACTTCTATGTCTTCGGCAAGTGCTCATCATAAACGCGGCAATATTCCTTGGAAGTTGTTTAAGCCTATTTTCCCAGGGATTGTTATAGGTTCATTGGCATCGGCATTTGTGTCTGAACAAATCGCATCAGATGATTTACAACAGGCGTTTGCGATTTTTGTAGTGTTGATGGCTTTCCAAATGGCGTTTCCGTTTAAGGTTAAAACGGGTGGCAGCATGCCCAGTTTTGGCGTCTTGTTTCTCGTCTCTTCAGCCATAGCGTTAATAGCTGGCTTAATGGGGATTGGTGGTGGTGTATTACTGGTGCCATTCCTGTGCTATTGCGGATTACAAATGCGCCAAGCAGTGGGGTTTTCATCGGCAACGGGGATGCTTATCGCGGTCTCTGGTACGGTAGGCTATATTATTGCTGGTTATGATGTGCCGAATTTACCGGAGGGATCGGTTGGGTTTATTTACTTACCGGCCTTAATTGGAATTATTATTAGTTCAATGTTGTGCGCGCCAATCGGTGTAAAAGCTGCCAGTACTTGGCCTACACCCATATTGAAAAAAATCTTTGCAGGTTTACTTGTCGTAGTCGGGGTCAAATTACTATTGAGTTAACTCTAATTGGTTATAAAAACATCTTTGTTCAACTACTTGAACAAAGATGTTGGGTTAATGAATTACACAGCGAAAGGGTATTTAATCGGATCGTGATGTTGATAATCTTCAACACTAAAGTCATTTAAGGTAACCCAGGTTTCGATGTCTTTTAGGGTTTTAATCTTTGGATTGATGATTAACTTGGGCGATGCAAAGGGTTCACGTACTAGCTGAATATCCCGCATTGGTTCAAGTTGGTCTTCGTAAATATGAGCATTGACTATTTTATGGTACGCCTTACCCGGTTTATGGCCAGTAATTTGGGCCATTAATGCAAGCAATACATATACTTGTACCATGTTAAAGTTTAACCCCAGCGGAACATCACAACTGCGCTGTGTGCTATTGAGGTACAAGGTATCTCCAAGCAGCGAAAAATGGTGTTCGTACATACAAGGACGTAAGCAACCAAGGTCAAACGCACCTGGGTGATAAAACGTTAAAATCTCACCGCGGTTATCAATACCGTTACTGAGATTATCGACAATTTGTTGCAATAAATCGACATGGCCACCATCGGGTTTTGGAAATGCACGTCCTAATGCGCCATAAATAAGCCCCATATCGTCCGGCCCTTTGCGGTTTGGGTTATCTAGCCAGGCTTGGTTTTCATTGGCATTGGCATCCCACGTTTTAGTGCCTAATGCCCTAAAATCAGCAGCATTTTGATAGCCACGTAAATAACCCAGCACTTCTGCAATGGCAGATTTCCAAAAGCTTTTACGCGTGGTGACGAGTGGAAATCGATTGTTGGCAACGTCATAAACTAAATCGGCATTAATGACAGTTAGGCACTTTTTGTTTGTTCGTGCATTATTAACCCATTCGCCTTCATCGACAATACGCTGGCACAAATCTAGATATTGTTTCATCTGTTTAATCCTTTTTACTTTTATAGATTATACCCAAACGATGATTAATTTACACCGCCTAATCTGTACGTTATGGCTTAATCTACGCTATGTTTAACAATGTCAGCATGACTGGAATAAAAATATAAAGTAGTCTTGTAGAAATTTGATACCTCGGAAATACCGAGTTAATATCAAGAAACAATCGATTATTATTGTTTCAATGATTCAGATAGACTTAGGTTACTGTTTTTTAGGAGTGTTATATGGAACGTGCAATTAAAAACTTCTTAAGCCAAGAGTCTGCGGGCGGTATTTTATTAATCGTTGCCGTCGCATTGGCGATGATTTTAGCCAATTCACCGTTAGCGGGTGTATATCAAGATTTCTTAAGCACAGAAGTGCAGGTTAGAGTAGGTGATCTTGATATCGATAAACCGCTTTTACTGTGGATCAATGATGGCTTGATGGCATTATTCTTTTTATTAATCGGTTTAGAAGTAAAGCGCGAATTACTTGAAGGTGCGCTGTCGAGCGTAGCTAAGGCATCATTGCCCAGTTTTGCTGCAATTGGTGGTATGGTATTTCCGGCATTATTCTACTTAGCATTTAATTACTCAAACCCAGAAACTCAGATCGGCTGGGCCATCCCTGCAGCTACTGATATCGCCTTTGCGCTAGGTATTATGGCACTGCTCGGTAGTCGTGTGCCCGTTGCGTTAAAAGTGTTTTTGTTAGCTCTGGCGATTATTGACGATCTAGGAGTCATTGTCATTATTGCTCTGTTTTACAGCACTGATTTATCTATGCTTAGTTTGGTTATTGCCGCGGTATCAATCGTGCTGATGGTCGCACTGAACAGGAAAGGAGTCAGTTCAATCTTGCCTTACGGTTTACTTGGTTTTGTTTTGTGGGTTGCAGTATTGAAGTCTGGAGTACATGCGACATTGGCCGGAGTGATTATCGCATTTTGTATTCCACTTAGAGCAAAAGATGGTTCTTCACCGTCGGAGCACTTAGAACATAAGCTACACCCGTGGAGTGCCTTTATGATCCTGCCGGTATTTGCGTTTGCGAATGCAGGTTTGTCATTAACCAATATGTCATTTGATACATTTGCTGAACCTATCACCCTGGGTATTATCATGGGTCTGTTGTTAGGTAAGCCTATTGGAGTGCTGCTATTTAGTTATTTAGCTGTAAAACTGAAGCTAGCTGAATTACCACCAGGCATTGGCTGGAGGCATATCATACCGGTTGCTGTTATGTGTGGTATTGGCTTTACCATGTCGGTGTTTATTGCTTCGTTAGCATTTGAAAACTCACCCGCTGCATTTGGTGATTATGCAAGACTAGGTATTTTAACAGGATCGTTATTTGCGGCTGTGATTGGTTACTTTTGGTTAGCCAAGGTACTGCCTGAAAATGGAGTAAAATCATGAAATTGAATAAATTAACCTTTGGAATACTACTGACCAGTTTTGTTATTCCTGTATCGGCTGAATCATTTAATGTTTGTCTCGAATCATCTGATTCCCCTACTTGCCAAAGTTATCTAGAAGGTGTGGTAGATGGTGCATTAATGTATCGGGATGATTTGGCAAAGAAAAGAATTGATCCTAACGATTACGAGTCAAGAGCACTAAAATACCGAGCTGGAAAACGTTATCAAACGGCGAATTTGAATTATTGTTCTAGTCATATACCGGTGAAATCTGAAATTGTATCAGCACTCACAGAGCAGGTATCGTTAAACAATGTCAAGAACAGTGATGAGCTTGAGTCAGTGATCACTAGTTTAATGGATTGCCGCTTGAGTAGATAATCAGGTTATTTATTAACGCAGCCGTTTGGCTGCGTTTTTTATGGTTAATCTTGGCTAATCAATATGGTGAACTAACTATGCTGAGCTAATATTGTCGTTGATTGGTATAGATCAATGAGCAATAGAAGTAGCGGTTTATTTGCTATAGTAGTGTGAGTGAATTTTGTTAGGTTTGTGATTGATATGCAGCATTTAAATTATAACCATTTATATTATTTTTGGATGGTACAAAAAAAAGGCTCAGTGACTAAAGCCGCTGAAGTATTATGCCTTGCTCCTCAGACTATTACTGGTCAGATTCGCTCATTGGAACAAAGATTGAAAGGAGCTGTTTTTAAGCGTGTCGGGCGTAACTTGGAAGCAACTGAACTAGGTGAATTAGTCTTTCGTTATGCCGATAAGATGTTCAGTCTTAGCTATGAAATGCTCGATTTACTCAATTATCAGAAAGAAAATTCGTTGTTATTTGAAGTTGGTATTGCTGACGCTTTGTCTAAAGCACTGGTTAGCCGGGTCTTATTAACTGTAATACCCGATGATGGTTCGGTGCACTTAGCGTGTTATGAATCAACTCATGAAAGTCTAATTGAACGTTTACGAGAGCATAAGCTCGATATGATTTTATCTGATTGTGCGGGTGGTTCGTTGAAGTATCCCGAGATATTATCGAAAAAGCTTGGCGAATGCGGTGTCAGTTTTTTCTCGGCAGAAACTATTCCACTTCCATTTCCCGCCTGTCTTGAGCAGCGTAAATTACTAATACCGGGTAAGCGGACGTCATTAGGACAGCAATTGCATGGTTGGTTTGCTGAAAAAAACCTTAATGTTAGTATTTTGGGAGAGTTTGACGATGCTGAAATGATGAAGGCATTCGGTTATTTTAATAGAGGTATTTTTGTGGCACCGTCTATTTATCGTCATGATATACTGTCGCAAGGGATGGTATTACTTGGTGAAACTACCGATATTAAAGAAGAATATCATGTAATGTTCGCCGAGCGAATGATCCAACATCCGGCGGTAAAATCTTTATTAGCGACTGATTTTGGAGATTTATTTGCTGGACGAGATCAGCAAGTACAAGATTTTGAAAACCGTATAAGTTAGCTTGTGATATAGACATCAGGAGATTTGTGTTGGAATTAATGAATATAGCTCGCGTACGTTGGGCATGCCGACGTGGAATGTTAGAACTCGATGTGTTGTTGCAACCCTTTATTGAAACTCAATACGAAGTCATGACAGATAATGATAAAAACACTTTTATTCGTTTATTAGAGTGTGAAGACCCTGAATTATTTGCTTGGTTTATGGGGCATGAGCAATGCCAAGATCAACTGTTAGCTGACATGATAGTTAAAATTCGTGGAAGAGCAGCCCCTTAGTCCTTCGATTGACTCTCTGCTCAATACCAGCACTCATATGCGACAATTTGCATTGAGTGCTTCGTTATTACAACGTGGTGCTTGGTTAATGTCACTGGCCATAGTATCAAGTAGTTTCTTGGCTTGGCCTCACTATCCTTCTTTTATATTCTACATTGTTCAAACAATATTATTTATTACCATAATCATCATATTTGTATTGGGATGGCGCAGGTTGTCTCGTTGGCATTGTGTGTTTTCATTGGGTAATAACGGTGCTGGTACATTAGTATTGGCGGGCAACAGTGAGCCTAATAAATTCAGATTAACTAAAAAGCCATTTATTAGCCCATTATTATGTTTACTTTATTTGCAGTTGCAAACGGGTGAGAAACAGTTGTTGTTGGTATGGCGTGATATGTTAGACGACACAGCATATCGTAATCTGTGTCGTCTGTTATTAAGCCATTAATGGCATGGATTATTGTCCATGTGCTGGATAATAATTAATTACTTGGCTGCAAAATGGTTGGTTTAGGATTGTCGATTTGTTCAGGATAATCAAGATTGTAATGCAAACCTCTACTTTCCTTACGTTTCATGGCACAGCGAATAATAAGTTCTGCTACTTGGACTAAATTTCGCAGTTCTAATAAATTATTACTGACCCGGAAGTTTGAATAATACTCTTCAATCTCTTGTTGTAGCATCAAGCATCGTCTCAACGCACGCTCTAAACGTTTGTCTGTGCGAACGATACCAACGTAATCCCACATAAATAGACGTAGTTCATGCCAATTATGGGCAATAACAACCTCTTCATCTGAATTGGTTACTTGGCTTTCATCCCATACCGGCAATGGATCTGGCATAGCGATTTTGTTCAGTTGGCTTTCGATATCATGTGATGCTGCACGGGCAAAGACTAAGCACTCTAATAGTGAATTACTCGCTAATCTATTTGCACCATGTAAACCAGTATAAGCCACTTCACCAATGGCATATAAGCCATTAATATCAGTTTGACCATGAAGATCTGCCATCACGCCGCCACAAGTGTAGTGAGCTGCTGGAACTGAAGGTATTGGCTCTTTAGTAATATCAATACCAAATTCTAGACAACGATGATAAATGGTCGGGAAGTGTTTAATGATAAAGTCTGCGGGTTTATGGCTAATGTCTAAATAGACACAGTCTACCCCTAAACGTTTCATTTCATAATCAATTGCACGGGCGACAATATCCCGTGGAGCAAGTTCTGCGCGTTCATCAAAATCAAGCATAAAACGACTACCGTCAGGGCGACGTAAATAAGCCCCTTCACCACGAAGTGCTTCAGAGAGTAAGAAATTTCGGGCATTAGGATGAAATAAGCACGTTGGATGAAATTGATTGAACTCCATATTGGCAACTCGACAACCTGCACGCCACGCCATAGCGATACCATCACCGCTGGCAATATCTGGATTTGAAGTATATTGGTATACTTTTGAACTTCCGCCAGTGGCAAGTGCAACAAATTTTGCTCTAATGGTTTCAACATGTTCTGCATCGCGATTCCATACATAAGCACCAATGACACGGTTACCCGGTCGATGCAATTTGCGCGTCGTAATTAAATCAATTGCGTTATAACGTTCCAATACTTGTATATTGGGGTGGGCGAGTGCACGTTCTTGTAATGTGGTTTGAACGGCTTTGCCCGTTGCATCTGCAGAGTGTAAAATGCGTCGGTGGCTGTGGCCTCCTTCACGAGTAAGGTGATAAGGTGCCTTGTTGTTATCATCTCCAGTTAATGTTTCTTCTTTATCAAATGCGACACCGCAATTAATTAACCATTGCATTGCACTTTTGGCGTTTTCTGCGGTGTATGTCACAACAGATTTATCGCATAATCCAGCGCCAGCTATTAAGGTATCGTTGACATGTGACTCTATAGTGTCGCCTTCATCGAATACAGAGGCTATTCCACCTTGAGCATATAATGTCGACCCTTCGGATAATGGGCCTTTGGAAAGAAGAATTACTTTTGATTTTTCAGCAAGATGTAGTGCTAAAGTTAGTCCAGCAGCACCGCTGCCGATGACCAAAATGTCAGATTGGTGTTCAACTGCTTGTTTCATCAGGTATCATGGTGTGGCTTTGTGGTTTGATTATAGTAGATCAAATTACTTTGGTAGGATACTTTTACAACGATTTTTATTGTGATTTTGCTTAGATGGTTTGTATATAGGTAAAATTAATTAACTTTTTTTAATTAAATATCGAACTTTTTTCATATCAGTAGGTCTACTTATATGAACAGGATTCGAGCGACTGAGAAATCAGCATTACAGATTTAGGAGTAGTCGGCTCGGATGAGTGGACAATATAGTGATCAACAATTAGTTGAGCGAGTACAGCAAGGCGATAAAAACGCATTTAACCTGTTAGTGCTGAAGTATCAAAATAAAGTGATGAGTTTGATTTCTCGATATGTGCGCAATCAAGCGGATGTGGCGGATGTTACACAAGAAGCCTTTATTAAAGCATATAGAGCGTTAGCTAATTTTCGTGGTGAAAGTGCATTTTATACTTGGTTGTACCGTATTGCAGTAAACACTGCAAAAAACCATCTTACATCACAAGGACGCAGGGCTCCTGCAAACGACGTTGATGTAGAAGATGCAGAATATTACGACGGCAGTGATGCACTAAAAGAGTTTGCATCACCAGAGCGGTTATTAATGAAAGATCAAATGAGTAAGGTGATCTTTGATACGCTCGATACTCTGCCTGAAGAGTTAAAAATGGCAATATCGCTCAGAGAGTTAGAAGGAATGAGTTATGAAGATATTGCCAATATAATGGATTGCCCAGTCGGCACAGTCAGATCGCGTATCTTTCGTGCTCGTGAAGCAATCGACAAACAGCTCCAGCCTTTGCTGGAAAAGTAACAGCCTTAACGTTAGACAGGTGAATAATGCTTAAATCAAGTCAAGAGTGGGTATCTGGTGCAGTTGATGGCGAAGTCGATGATAAAACATTGGCACAACTTTCTGCTGACGTTGATTCACATGATGAATGGCAACGCTATCATATGATAGGCGATGCAATGCGCGGTGAGTTGCCGGCAACCATTGACTTAGACCTTTTTGCAAGTATCTCAGCAGCGATTGAGCTTGAACCGACAATCATTGCACCTCAATCTAAGTCGAATCAAGTTGTAGAACAAGCGAGTCCACGTTCAAATGTGGTCCCATTTTTCAAGCAGTTAGGTCAATATGCTATTGCTGCAACTGTTGCTATGGTAGCCATTGTGGGAGTGCAAAACGTTAACCAAACCAATGATGCAGAATCTCCTTTACCTGTATTAATGACGCGTCCTTTGGTGGGCAGTGTGTCTCCGGTAAGTTATCAAACTGGTGCAGTGCAAAATCAGCAAAGCTATTCTAATGAACAAGTGATAGAGCAGCGTCGTCGTATTAATGCTTATATTCAAGATCATATGTTGCAACAACGCTTAAATCCAGGTGTTGCAGTTGATGGAAATAGTGTGCAAGATGCTGCGGTAAATCCATAATCCGTTGACAGAAATCTTGTCTTATCATGTTAGGAGTTAGCTTGCGTCTTATCCTGCTAGCAATGTTAGTGTTATCTTTTTCGACATACGCTGAAGATGATTTATCAGCAAAAGCTTGGCTTAACAATATGAGCCAAGCAATGCACGATAAACAATTTAAAACCTCCATTATTCAATTACAAGCCGATCATATTCGTCCGCTTGTTTATATTCATGGCATTGTCGACAATAAAGAAGTTGCTTTACTTGAATACCTTAATGGCCCTCCCAAAAATGCGGTACGAGTTGGAAATACTGTTACGTTTATAGAACATGACCAGCAGCCGTATAGTGTCATTGCACCTCGTATTCAAGGTGTTTGGCCTGCAGCTTTATCTGGTGATTTAAGTCAGCTTGAAAAAGGTTATCAATTTGTTATAGGTGGTCGAGCTCGTATTGCTGGACGTCCAGGCCAAATGATCCGTTTAATGGCAAATGATGATAATCGTTATGATGCTCAAGTGTGGATTGATATGGACACTTATTTGCCATTACGGTTTGATAGCCTCAACAAAGACAAACAATTACTTGAACAGACCATGGTCATCGAACTGATTGAATTAACTGAGCCCGCTTCTATTTTAGTTGAAGCTGCGAAGCAAGAATGGCCAGCCGTGATGAACCAAGCCGAACGTACAGATGGTAAAAACTGGCAATTTACTTGGTTGCCACAAGGTTTTGATGTTGTCGTTCGCGATCATCACCGTTTGATTGGAATTCATGAGCCTGTTGAATATGTGGCATTAACAGATGGATTAGCGAATATTTCTGTTTATGTTGGTCGGTCAGGTGAAAATCCAATGCCGAATGAATTACTGATCCGTAATGGTTTGTCTATGGTGGTAGTGCAAGTGGGTGCTCTTGAGGTGGTAGCCATTGGCAAGGTACCTTCTGAAACCTTGGATAAAATTGCCAATAATTTAGTCTTAAAATAAACAATCGCTGATTGATAGGTAAGCCGTGACTCAATGTGATTGTGCCACGGCTTACGTGTTTCTGGTGATAAGATATGAAGGTTAAGTGATATACCTTAGCGGTAAACTTACTTAGCCAATGTGGCGAATTATGCTAAAATAAGTCATTATTTATAGGTTGAGTTTATTAAATGAATAACCACATTCACGAGTCTTCTACTTCTTCAATGATGGAAGAAATTGCCCGAGTGGTTGATTATCAACAAGGCTGGGTAACTGTTGAAGTTGAATTGAAAAGTGCTTGTAATCACTGCGCCAGCAGTGAAAACTGTGGTACTTCAACTATTGCTAAAGCCTTTTCTGTTCATACTCAGCGTTTTTCATTACCGAGTGATAAACCTTGCCTTTCTGGTGACATGCTTAAGATAGGCTTACCAGAAAGTGTGATTATTAAAGCCGCGGCGTTAGTGTATCTGTTACCCTTGATAGGCTTGTTTTTATTTGCAATGGTTGGGCAAATGTTGGCAGCTGGATTAGGTTTTAATACCAATGGTTTTGCAATGTTTTTTGGTGCATTTGGGGCATTGTTTGCGTGGTTTATTGGTAAACACTTTGCCACTCAACTTGAAGCAGATGCTACACCTGTGATCATTGTCCATCTAGGTCAAGAAATTGATATTATTCAAGCAAGCAATTAGTTATTGTTTTTAGTGCGGTCAGTGAGACACTCTTTTAAGTATTTCTATGATACTCATTGACGCAAAATAGTCCCTTGAATCAACCAAAAACTGCTGTAAACCTATTAAAATAGACTCAAAAATACCTCGTTAAGACCAATAATTGTAGCAAAATTGATACTATTGGTTAATCTGATTGGTATTACCCCCCTAATCAGGTACAATTTGCCACCTTAATTTTCATCAAATTTAGTAGTAGTCATTGCAGCATAATGAAACACATTAGAAACTTCTCGATTATTGCCCATATCGACCATGGTAAATCAACTTTATCCGATCGCCTGATTCAGGTATGTGGCGGCTTAACTGACCGTGAAATGGCTGCACAGGTTTTAGATTCAATGGATCTAGAACGTGAGCGTGGCATTACGATTAAAGCCCAAAGTGTCACCTTAGATTACCATGCAAAAGATGGTAATACTTATCTACTCAACTTCATTGATACACCAGGACACGTTGACTTCTCTTATGAAGTATCACGTTCTTTGGCTGCTTGTGAAGGTGCATTGTTAGTAGTTGATGCTGGTCAAGGCGTAGAAGCTCAGACATTAGCTAACTGCTATACCGCACTAGAAATGAATTTGGATGTCGTTCCTGTATTAAATAAAATTGACTTACCTCAGGCAGAGCCAGATCGTGTAGCAGCAGAGATTGAAGATATCGTTGGCATTGATGCCATGGATGCTGTGCGTTGTTCTGCAAAGACTGGTGTTGGTGTTGATTTAGTATTAGAAGAAATTATCGCAAAAATCCCTCCTCCAGTGGGTGATGAATCTGCGCCACTACAAGCATTAATTATCGACTCATGGTTTGATGCCTATCTTGGTGTGGTATCTTTGGTTCGCATTAAAAATGGTGTACTTAAGAAAGGTGAAAAATTTAAAGTGATGTCCACAGGACAAAACTATAACGCCGATCGAGTGGGTATTTTTACACCAAAAGAAAAAGACAAAGCAGAACTTCGTGCTGGCGAAGTGGGTTATGTGATTTCTGGTATTAAAGAAATTCATGGTGCGCCTGTAGGCGATACCTTGACCCATGCAAAAAATGGCGCAGACAAACCTCTTCCAGGTTTTAAACGCGTCAAGCCGCAGGTTTATGCCGGTGTATTCCCGATTTCTACCGATGAGTATGAAAGCTTCCGTGATGCATTGAATAAGTTAAGCTTGAATGATGCCTCTCTGTTTTTTGAACCTGAAACATCATCTGCGTTAGGTTTTGGTTTCCGTATTGGTTTTCTCGGTCTACTCCACATGGAGATTGTTCAGGAGCGTTTAGAGCGCGAATACAATCTGGATTTGATCACCACGGCACCCACAGTGGTTTACGAAGTTATCATGAACAATGGTGATACTATTTATGTTGATAATCCATCTGGTTTACCTGCACTAAATAACATTGAAGAAATTCGTGAACCGATTGTTGAAGCCAATATATTAGTGCCTAAAGAATACTTAGGTAACGTGATTACGTTATGTATTGAAAAGCGTGGCACGCAAACCAATATGGTTTATCACGGTAATCAAGTGGCCTTAACTTATCACTTGCCGATGGCAGAAGTGGTAATGGATTTCTTTGATCGTCTTAAGTCAACGAGCCGTGGTTATGCATCATTAGAGTATAACTTTATTCGCTTCGACGCTGCAGATATGGTTCGGTTAGACATTTTAATTAATGGTGATCGTGTTGACGCTTTAGCGATGATTATTCACCGCAGTAATATTCGTCATCGTGGTTTGGCTTTAGTTGAAAAAATGAAAGAGCTAATTCCTCGTCAAATGTTTGATATTGCAATTCAGGCTGCCGTAGGCAGTCAGATTATTGCCCGCTCAAGTATTAAAGCGTTACGTAAAGATGTAACCGCTAAGTGTTATGGTGGTGACGTTTCGCGTAAGAAAAAACTGCTTAATAAGCAGAAAGAAGGTAAAAAGCGCATGAAGCAAGTCGGTAACGTTGAAGTGCCACAAGAGGCATTCTTAGCGGTATTGAAGTTAAACGATTAATAATAATTAATTGAATTAATGTGCTAAATAACGCCGCGTATTGCGGCGTTATCGTTATTTTTACTATATATTTTGTAACACTCAACTGGGTGAATGTTTATTCGTTAATCACCATACTGGATTGAGTTTTTTGAGCCTTTGCTCAAGCCATATGGATCCAACACACTCAGCAGGAGATAAATCAGTAATGGCAGCCTATTTTTCACTTATTTTAGTGCTCGTAACCGTTGTTAGCGGAATTATTTGGTTAATTGATGTGGTCTTTTTTGCGCCGAAACGCCGTGAAAATTTATTAGCCGCAGAAGCTAATTCAGCTCAATTGAGCGCAGATGCGATAGACAAAATAATCCGTGAGCCTGTATTAGTTGAAACTGCGCATGCCATTTTTCCGGTGATTGCGTTTGTAATGATTTTACGCTCGTTTATTTATGAACCATTTCAAATCCCTTCGGGTTCAATGATGCCGACCCTCTTAGTGGGTGACTTTATATTGGTTGAGAAGTTTAGTTACGGATTACGCGACCCTGTATGGCGTAGCAAACTGGTTGAAACTGGTGAGCCCGAGCGCGGAGATGTATTTGTATTCAAATATCCTGAAAATCCAAAGCTAGATTATATCAAGCGTGTAGTGGGTTTGCCTGGGGACAAAATTTTTTACCGTAATAAACAACTTATGATCCAAGAGGCATGTGATAGTCAAACAGATTGCCCTGGCGCTCATGTTATTGAGCATACCGAGATTAGCCGTGGCGAGTTTAGCCAAAATGGCACGCCATTAATTCGTTTAAGTGAGCAACTCGGCGATGTTCAGCATGATATTTTGCTTAATCCGTCGCGACCTGATTTCAGACAGCACTTTTATCCTCAAGCAGGCCTTCCTGCTGGTGAGTTCGTTGTCCCTCAGGGGATGTATTTTGCGATGGGTGATAACCGTGATAATAGTACCGATAGTCGTTTCTGGGGCTTTGTACCGGAAGAGAATCTTGTCGGTAAAGCGGTAGCCATATGGATTAGTTTTGAATTTGATCGTAAGCCGAGTGATATGTTACCAACATGGATACCAACAGGCGTACGTTTTGACAGAGTAGGTGGAATACATTGATGGAACCCATTAAAAATTTGCCGCGTTTGTGCCGTACTTTAGGTTATGAGTTTAATAATATTGAATTACTTATTCAGGCATTAACACATCGTAGCGCAGCAAATAAACATAATGAGCGTTTAGAGTTTTTAGGTGATTCGATTTTATCGATCATTATATCTGATGCCTTATATCATCAGTTTCCAAAAGCGACAGAAGGTGATTTAAGCCGAATGCGTGCCACCTTGGTTAAAGGTGATACCCTGACGTTAATCGCTATAGAGTTCAAATTAGGCGACTATTTATACTTAGGTCCTGGTGAGCTCAAAAGCGGTGGTTTTAGACGCGAATCTATTTTAGCCGATGCCGTGGAAGCCATTATTGGTGCTGTCTACCTTGATGCCGATCTTGAAGTTTGCCGTAAGTTATTATTATCATGGTATCAAGCACGCTTAGCTGAAATAAAACCAGGCATTAATCAAAAAGATCCAAAGACAATTTTACAAGAACATCTACAAGGGTTTAAGAAACCATTGCCTGATTATCAAGTTGTCGCTGTAGAGGGTGAAGCGCATGAGCAAACCTTTACTGTAGAATGCCGAATTAGTGAATTAGATAAAGTTGTCACCGGTGTGGCAAGTTCAAGAAGAAAAGCTGAACAGCTTGCTGCTGCTCAGGTATTGGAGCTACTGAATAAATGACCAAAAAAACAGACTTGCCAGCAGGTGATAGCCAAGAACCTAGCTTAGATGAACTGCTGGCAAGGATGAACCAAGCAGCACCAAACGCCAATGCAAAGTTTGATGTAACGTATTGTGGCATGGTGGCTATTGTCGGTCGCCCTAATGTGGGCAAGTCGACACTTTTGAACAAGCTACTTGGGCAAAAAGTCAGTATTACGTCAAAAAAACCGCAAACAACGCGTCATCGAATTATGGGTATCCATACCGATGGCCCAAGCCAAATAGTATTTATTGATACACCAGGTCTGCACATCGAAGAAAAGCGTGCCATCAACCGCTTAATGAATCGTGCTGCTGCCAGTTCGTTAGCTGATGTGGCAATGGTTATTTTTGTTGTTGATGGTATGACGTGGACTGCTGATGACGAAATGGTGTTGCAAAAGCTTCAGCATCGTAATGATGACCGCAAAATTATCTTAGCCATTAATAAAGTCGACAACATTAAAGATAAAGAATCGTTATTTCCTTATTTAACTGAGTTGGCTAAAAAGTTTGATTTCGATGAAATTTTGCCAATATCAGCGACTAAAGGCACCAACATACAACGTATTTTAGATATGGCCCGTGAATCGTTACCTGAAGCGCCATTTTATTTCCCTGAAGACTATGTGACAGATCGTTCACAACGTTTTATGGCATCTGAAATTGTTCGTGAAAAATTAATGCGTTTTCTTGGGGATGAACTTCCCTATGATGCCACTGTAGAAATTGAACAGTTTAAAATGATGGATAATGGTGTTTACCAGATTAATGCGTTAATTTTGGTTGAACGTGAAGGCCAAAAACGCATGGTTATTGGCAATAAAGGTGAACGTATTCGTACGATTGCAACTCAAGCCCGTTTAGATATGGAAACATTATTTGATAATAAGGTGTTTCTTGAAGTATGGGTAAAAGTGAAATCAGGTTGGGCTGATGATGAACGTGCATTAAGAAGTCTAGGCTATGGCGAAGACTAAATATCTTTTTGTGCTATTGATTATTTGTGTTTAAGCATGGCCACTATGCAACGTGGCTATGTGCTTCATCATCGTCAATTTCGTGAATCGAGCGTGATTGTCAATTTACTGATAGAAGGTGTTGGGCGTGTCGATGCCATTACTAGAGTGGGCTCTGGTAAACGGTCTATAAAAAGTATCTTACAACCTTTTCAACCGCTAATTATCCAATTCAGTGCCAAATCAGAAACAAAAAATCTGGGTTTAAAAAACATTACTCATATTGAAGCCGCTGCGCCTGCTATGCCGTTAGGTGGTAATAGTCTCTATTCAGGTTTTTACCTTAATGAGTTATTGGTTCGCCTTTTATCAGTGGAACATCAAGCTGAAGGGTTGTTTTTAGACTATCACCGAGCGTTACTCGCACTAGCTAAGCAGTTTTGCTCAAGTCACCTTCGCTATTTTGAAATGGCACTGTTATTAGAGTTAGGTGCTTTGCCTTCTCTTGCCTATGATACCCAAGGTGATTTGCTTGATAAGCATTGTCAGTATCGATTTATTGCCGAGAGTGGTTTCCTACCAGTGGCAACCACTCAAGAGTCATATTTTTCTCATGGGAAAGGCTGTTTATCTGGGGCAATGTTGCTAGCATTAGCCGCGCAAGATCTACAACCAGAGCAGTTCAATCAAGCCAAAGGGCTAATGCGTTATTTACTGACGCCATTACTAGGTAACAAGCCATTATTAAGTAGGCAATTATTCAGTAAGAAAGCGGATTAGCATATAATATTTATTCAACCAAACACATAAACCTAATACGATACTGTTTTATATCAAGCTTGGTATTGTGTGTTTTCTCAGTGTTATTTATTACGTTAAGGAGCTCGATGTGAGCGGAATATTATTAGGAATTAACATCGATCATATCGCGACACTACGTCAAGCACGCGGTACTCTGTATCCTGATCCTGTCCATGCTGCAGCGGTAGCTGAGCATGCTGGTGCTGATGGTATTACTATTCATTTACGTGAAGATCGCCGCCATATTCAAGACCGTGATGTATATCTATTGGCTAAGACCTTAAAAACAAGAATGAATTTTGAGTTCGCAGTGACTGAGGAAATGATTTCGATTGCCTGTGAAGTTAAACCTGCTTATGCGTGTTTAGTCCCCGAGAAGCGTGAGGAGCTGACTACAGAAGGCGGTCTTGATGTCGCTGGTCAATTAGACAAGATAAGTTCTGCAGTGACTCGTTTAGCTGCAAAAGGCATTAAAGTGTCATTATTTATCGATGCTAATAAAGCCCAAATAGATGCTTCTGTGGCTTGTGGTGCACCTTATATCGAAATCCACACAGGCTGTTATGCTGATGCTAGCACCGATGATGAACAGGCTATCGAGTTAGCTAGGATCACTGAAATGGCGCAATATGCCCATAGCAAAGGGTTAGTGGTTAACGCTGGTCACGGGTTGCATTATCACAATGTTAAAGCTATAGCGGCTATTCCCGAGATATACGAGCTTAATATCGGTCATGCAGTCATTGCTAGAGCCGCTATTGATGGCTTAGATACTGCAGTCAGAGATATGAAAAAGCTTATGCTTGAAGGTCGTAGAGGCGAGTAATGGCAATTATAGGGATAGGTACCGATATAGTTGAGATAGCCCGAATAGCTGAGCAGCGAGAACGCCTAGGTGACAGATTAGCTAAACGGGTACTGACAGAGTCAGAACTAACAACTTACTTGCAATCAAAACAACCTGAGCGATTTTTGGCGAAACGGTTCGCCGCCAAAGAAGCGGCAGCAAAAGCCTTGGGTACCGGGATTGGCAGAGGGGTATCGTTCCAACATATTCATATCGATAATGATGACAATGGTGCACCGCTGATTAGTTTTACAGATGGCGCATTGGCAAGGCTTGAACTATTAACGGGCAATCGATGTTTTATCAGTATTGCCGATGAAAAACATTATGCTGTAGCCACCGTTGTGTTAGAAAGTTGATGTGAATAACATTAGGCTATTTATTAAAGGCGCATTAGCGCCTTTTTTGTAGGCTTTTAAAATCCACTGAAGTGGGGTAAGTTAACAAAATAATAACTATAACTAGAGAGACTCAAAATGAAATCTGCAGTTGAACAACTTTCAACCTATAAAAGCGTACACTTAAACCCGAAAAATATTAACACTCACTTTATTGGTGTGCCTATGATTATTTGGTCGGCATTTTTAATGCTGGGGACACTTCGATTTGCATGGCTGGACTATCAAGTTAGTGCCGCGATGATATTAACTGTTGTGGTATTAGGCTATTACATGGCACTTCACTTGCGCTTGGCACTTGGTTTAGTGTTATTTATTTTGCCAGTTTTATATACCAGTGAACTAGTTGTTCATACCTCTCATCCATTTTATATCGCGATTAGCATTTTTATTATTGGTTGGGTGATACAGTTTGTTGGCCATCAATATGAAAAGGCTAAACCTGCTTTTATGGATGATTTGAATCAATTATTGATTGGACCATTTTTTTTGATGGCGGAATTGTATTTTATCTTCGGTTGGGAGAAAGAGTTAGCCGCTGAAATAACACCTATTGCAAGAGAGAAGCGCCGTGCATTGGAAAATAAACGTCGTAGTTTATAAGATGATGTTTCAACAGTCATAAAAAAGGCGCTATTAGCGCCTTTTTTATTAGCCATAGGCTATTTATTCGGTATCATCGATTAGTTGTAAATTATCAGGCAAAACCCTAACTGTTTTAATTCTATTATCTGCAACATCAATAACTTCAATTCGGTAATCTGCAATACGCAAACTGGTACCCGCAGCCGGAATGTCTTCGATAAACTCAATGATTAAACCATTTAATGTTTTCGGCCCGTCAATTGGCAGATCCCATTTCATTTCTTTATTAAGGTCGCGAATGTTAATGGTAGCATCAATTAGAAAACTACCATCTTGCTGAACATTAATCTCTTCACTGGCAGTGGGGAGCATTGAAGTAGTAAAATCTCCGACAATTTCTTCAAGAATATCTGCTAGGGTTACTAAGCCCTGAATATCACCATATTCATCAACAACGAGTCCGATGCGTTCTTTATTTTGCTGGAAATTACTTAACTGAACGTTCAGCGGGGTACCTTCAGGAATAAAGTATAATTCTTTGACTGCACGGAGCAAAGACGACTTACTGAACTGCTCTTTTGATTGTAAACGCAATGCATCACGTAAATGAATAAACCCTACGGCATCATCAATATTATCTCTATAAACCAATACTCTAGTATGTGGACTGTGAGTCACTTGTTTATTAATCAATTTAAAATCGTCATTGACGTTTATGGCATAAATATCTGAGCGTGAAATCATTATGTCTTCAACGGTGACTTTTTCTAAATCTAAAATCGACAACAACATTTCTTGGTGACGTTGTGGAATGAGCGCTCCAGCTTCATGTACAACTGTGCGGAGTTCTTCTTGGCTTAAAGCATCATTTGTTTTGACGGTTTTGATACCCATCATACGAAGAAATACCGTGGTAATTAAGTTGATTGCCTTCACTAATGGCGAAAGCAAAATTAATAACCAGCCTAATAAAATGCTCGATGGAAATGCAATACGTTCAGGGTACAAAGCCGCAAACGTTTTGGGTGTGACTTCAGCAAACACTAACACCACTATGGTCAAAACACCTGTAGCAATAGCAACACCCATGTCACCAAACAAGCGCATACCGATAATCGTCGCAATGGCCGAGGCTAGAATATTAACCAGATTATTACCAATGAGTATTAACCCAATAAGTCTATCTGGGCGATCGAGTAACTTTAAGGCTCGAAGGGCACCTTTATGCTCATTGGAAGCGAGATGTCGTAAGCGGTAGCGGTTGAGGCTCATCATGGCGGTTTCTGAGCCAGAGAAATAAGCAGAAATCACAATTAAAACCAAAAGAAAAATAAGAAGTGCGCTGGTAGATATAGCGTCCAAAAAAGGGGCCCCATGAGGTGGTGTGAAATTGACCTAAAGGTCAAATAGTCATTAATTTAACGGCCATTATTTATTATTGGCCGTTAGAGTCAAGTTATCTTGTTTATTTTTCAATGAGGCAAAATGTTTTTTGAGTGAAACCGATATTAAAACTAGTTTAATATCAACTCTTTAACTATTCTAGCGCCAAAGTAAGCTAAAGACAGTAAGCCAGCGCCAGATAAACTGTAAATCACTGCCGTACGAATTCTACAGCCAACAGTATACTGTTGCCACAACATAACGGCATACACAATCCAAGCAATTATTGATAATACCGCTTTATGCCCTTGACCATCAGAAAACATATTCTCTAAAAAAACAAATCCGGTCACTAGTGACAAACTTAATAAAATAAAACCAATAATAATGAGATGGTATAGTTGTTTCTCTACCGTCATTAATGGCGGCATTGCTGGACTCATCATCATCTGTTTTTTCTTAAGCTTATTTTGAATAAACCATAGTTGAACAGCGTACATAGCAGCAATCAATAAAGCACTGTAGGCCATTAGTGATAACACTACATGTGCGAGAAGTTCTGGGTGCATGTCGAAGTGAGTAATATATTGTGGCGGCAGTAACCATAAAAGTGCCACAGATATTATTGCACAGGCATATACCACAGGAACAACAATGATCACTTTAAGTCGCGGCATTGTAATGGTAAAGGCTAATGCCATCATCCAGCTAACCAAAGAAATTACGTTGGTTAAACTAAAATTTTGTCCATCAGCTGTAAAAATAGCATCTGAAAGCGCAAATCCATGCATGATCACAGCAAGACCTGAAGCCACCATGACCGCTTTGCGATTTGGTCCTTCGATGTGAAAAAGTCGGCTTGTGACTAAAACCAACGCTAAGCAATAAAATAGCATGGCTGCCGCTGAAAAAATAACCATTAAAAATCAACCTATCAAAGTAGTTTATGCTGAAAAAATGCGTAGTGAGTGTTGAACAATACTATCAAAACATCACATTTTCATTATTTGTCTTAGATTAACATGATCAGGACCCAATAGGGCAGTGACCTAAGACTCAAAATTTAACAGTTTCCTGCCTTAAGCGGTAATTAATTTACGTTAAAGTGTGTTTGTGTTTGAGTTCTTCGTGTTGCAAGTATCGTAATTTGGAGTGGCTTGGGTATAATAGGTTCAATTATCGATATGCTTAAAAGAGCCGTTCAATGTTTGAAAATTTATCTGACAGACTGTCACGCACATTAAAAAACATTAGTGGCCGTGGTCGCTTAACAGAAGACAACGTTAAAGAAACCCTTCGTGAAGTGCGTATGGCACTGCTTGAAGCGGATGTCGCTTTACCTGTTGTTAGAGACTTCGTTAACAGCGTAAAAGAACGCGCTGTGGGTCAAGAAGTGTCAAAAAGCTTAAGCCCAGGGCAAGCTTTTATTAAAATTGTTCAAAGCGAACTTGAAAGAGCCATGGGTGAGGCGAATGAAGCCCTCGACTTAGCGGCTATTCCTCCTGCCGTTATTATGATGGCGGGTCTTCAAGGTGCGGGTAAAACAACCTCAGTAGCAAAATTAGGTAAATTTTTACGTACACGTCATAAAAAATCCGTTCTGGTGGTCAGCGCTGACGTTTATCGCCCTGCAGCGATTAAACAGCTTGAAACACTAGCAGAAGAAGTCGAAGTCGAGTTCTTTCCATCTGACGTGAGCCAAAAGCCGGTAGATATTGCTAAAGCAGCAATAAGCTATGCAAAATTAAAATTCATTGATGTGGTCATTGTTGATACAGCAGGTCGTCTGCATGTTGATGAAGCCATGATGGATGAAATCAAACAGCTGCATGCCACTGTTAATCCTGTTGAGACCTTGTTTGTTGTTGATGCGATGACAGGTCAAGATGCCGCTAATACAGCTAAAGCATTTAATGAAGCGTTACCATTAACGGGTGTTATTTTAACAAAAGTCGATGGTGATGCTCGTGGTGGTGCGGCGTTATCTATTCGTAGTATTACGGGTAAACCAATTAAATTCTTAGGTGTTGGTGAAAAAACCGATGCATTAGAACCGTTCCATCCAGACCGTATTGCGTCACGCATTTTAGGTATGGGTGACGTGTTATCATTAATTGAAGAAGTTGAACGTGGCGTCGATAAAGACAAAGCGATGAAACTGGCTTCAAAAGTTAAGTCAGGTGGCAGTTTCGACCTTGAAGATTTTCGTGAGCAATTACAGCAAATGAAAAACATGGGCGGGATGATGAACATGATTGAGAAACTTCCGGGTGTAGGACAATTACCACCAGAAGCATTAGCTCAAGTTCAAGATGGTAAAATGACTGGTCAGATGGAAGCCATTATTAATTCGATGACATCTAAAGAACGCAAAAATCCAGATGTCATTAAAGGTTCTCGTAAACGTCGAATCGCTGTCGGTTCTGGCACTCAAATTCAAGATGTTAACCGTTTATTGAAGCAATTCACCCAAATGCAGAAAATGATGAAAAAGATGTCTGGTAAGGGTGGAATGAAGAAAATGATGCGTGGAATGGGCGGAATGTTACCTCCAGGGATGAAGTTTCCTGGTAGATAATAACAACATCTTTCAAGTATTAAATCAGTTTATTTACATTCAATCAGTTGGTTAGGTTAAATGCTTGGCTTTATTACAACAAAACCGATGAGCTAAAAATCATCGGTTTAGGTTGCAATAGTTCAAAAGTCAGGTAAAATCTTCCGGCTTTCTTTCTGGGACTCTTTGCGAACACGGAGTTCCAGTTTTTATTTTTGCTTCTAGCAAATCATTAGAGGAATAAAACGCATGGTTACCATTCGTTTAGCTCGTGGCGGCGCAAAAAAGCGTCCATTTTACAATATCGTTGTTGCTGATAGCCGCAATGCTCGTGACGGTCGTTTCATCGAACGTGTTGGTTTTTTCAATCCATTGGCTCGTGGCCAAGAAGAAACTTTACGTTTAGATCTTGATCGTGTTGAGCATTGGGTTGCTACTGGCGCTGCAACATCTGAGCGTGTTGCAAAACTGATCAAAGACGCGCGTAAAGCTGTTGCTTAATTGCGTATAAGGTATAGATAGATGAGTAGTGACCAAGAACTAGTTGTACTGGGTAAGTTAGGCTCCAGTCATGGTATTAAAGGTTGGCTAAAAATCACTTCCTATACCGATTCTGTTGAAGGTATTTTCGATTATTCGCCTTGGCTTATAAAAGAACAAGGCGTTTGGCGTGAAGTTAAGGTTGCTCAGTGGCGTTTTCAAGGTAAAGCTGTTGTGGCTGAACTAGAAGGTGTTGCTACCAGAGAAGATGCGCAAATGCTCACAAATTGTGAAATTGCCATTAAGTCTGAGCAAATGAAAGAATTGGATGACAGTGAATTCTATCATCGTGATCTTATCGGCTGCGAAGTGACCAATATAAACGGCTATAACATGGGTACAGTCGATCAGATCGTGGCAACAGGATCGAACGACGTATTATTGATTAAAGCTAATGCCAAAGATGCCTTCGGCAAAGCGGAACGTATGATCCCCTTTGTCCCTGAGCAGTTCATCAAACAGGTGGATTTGCAAGGGAAACAGATTTTAGTGGATTGGGATCCTGACTTCTAAGTCGAGGTGCAACATATGTGGTTAGGGGTAATAACCCTGTTTCCAGAGATGTTTCGTGCTGTTACAGACTTTGGGGTTACGGGTCGAGCCGTGAAAAACGGCCTGCTAAAGGTGCAAACGTGGAATCCTCGGGATTTCACCCATGATAGACATAATACTGTGGACGACCGACCTTATGGTGGTGGACCTGGTATGTTGATGATGGTGCAACCTTTGCGTGATGCTATCCATGCAGCTAAAGCAGCTGCAGGTGATAGGGCAAAAGTGATTTATCTGTCTCCTCAGGGACGTAAGCTGGATCAGCAAGGCGTAACTGAGTTGGCTAAATCACATAGTTTGATTTTAGTGTGTGGTCGATACGAAGGTGTTGATGAACGCATTATTCAAACAGAAGTTGATGAAGAATGGTCTATCGGTGATTACGTACTTTCGGGTGGCGAATTACCAGCAATGACATTAATCGATTCAGTGGCTCGTTTAGTACCTGGTGTACTAGGTAAGCAAGCTTCAGCAGAGCAAGATTCTTTCTCTGATGGATTACTGGATTGTCCTCATTATACTCGCCCTGAACAATTGGATGGTCTTGACGTACCCGCAGTGCTGCTAAGCGGTGACCACGAAAAAATTAGACTCTGGCGTTTACAACAAAGTATCGGAAGAACTTTTTTGAGACGACCAGAATTATTTGAAAATCTAGCTCTGACTGACGAACAAACGACTTTATTAGCGCAGTTCGTGAATGAAACGGACAAGTCCGCATAGTCAACGCTCAGTTATTACTAGGATGGAGTAATTATGAACAACATCATTAAAATGCTCAACGATGAGCAAATGAAAACAGATGTGCCTGATTTTGGTGCTGGTGATACAGTAGTAGTTCAAGTACGTGTTAAAGAAGGTGAAAAAGAGCGTCTTCAGGCTTTTGAAGGTATCGTTATCGCTAAGCGTAACCGTGGTCTGCATTCAGCATTCACAGTACGTAAAATCTCTAATGGTGAAGGTGTTGAGCGTGCTTTCCAGACGCATAGCCCATTAATTGCTAGCATCGAAGTTAAGCGTCGCGGTCGTGTTCGTCGCGCTAAACTGTACTATTTACGTGAGCGTTCAGGTAAGTCTGCACGTATCCGTGAAAAATTGGCAACTAAGTAATAGTTACCGATACAGAATAAAGATGCAGTGTTCGCACAACAACCCGCCGAAAGGCGGGTTTTTGTTTGTGGGGCTTTTAAAAATTGTGAGGCTTTTAATCACAACGAATAAAGCGTTCACAGCGTGCAAACACAGAGCGTATAGTTGGCGTTGTTCTTGTGCACGAAATATCATCGATTAAGTAATTTTTTATGCTTTGTGTAAATAAGCCTTGCTCTCGGACCTTGGTACAGGCATAGTTGCTCTATGGTGTAATGGTGTAGCGTTACAAAAATACAGATTAACTATCCAATACCAATAAAACAAACCTATTAGTGACCGCAGGTCAGTTGTCAAAAGAGAGTGTTAAGTATGCAACAAGATACCATTAATAATGTGTACATCAGTTCAGAGCAAGTGCTAGTGACTCCAGCAGAGTTAAAGCAAGAACTTCCATTATCAACTCATGCTTATCAATATATTCTTAATGCACGTAAACAAGTATCCGATATTGTCCACAAACGCGATAATCGCGTGCTTGTAGTGACGGGGCCTTGCTCCATCCATGATATTGCAGCGGCAAAAGAGTATGCATTAAAACTTAAAAAGTTACATGATGAGCTCAGTGACGACTTCTACATTTTAATGCGAGTGTACTTCGAGAAACCTCGCACAACCGTCGGTTGGAAAGGCTTGATTAATGATCCTGATATGGACGAATCATTTGATGTTGAAAAAGGACTAAGAATGGCTCGTGAACTCATGATTTGGCTTGCAGAGCTTGAATTACCTATCGCTACGGAAGCGCTGGATCCGATCAGCCCACAGTATATGTCTGAGTTAGTTACTTGGTCTGCAATTGGCGCAAGAACCACCGAGTCGCAAACTCATCGTGAAATGGCTTCAGGTCTATCTATGCCGGTAGGTTTTAAAAATGGTACCGATGGCAAGTTAGAGGTAGCAATCAATGCATTAAAGTCCGCTGCTAATAGTCATCGTTTTATGGGAATTAATCAAGAAGGCCAAGTTGCGTTGCTTAAAACGGCTGGGAATCCAGATGGGCACATTATTTTACGCGGAGGCATAGCGCCTAATTATGATGCGGCTAGTGTTGCAGAAAGTGAGGTACAGATCCATAAGGCAAAACTCAGTGCGCGTTTAGTCGTAGATTGCAGCCATGGTAATTCCTCAAAAGATCACCAGCGCCAAAAACAGGTTTGTGAAGATGTATTTAACCAAATTGAAGCAGGCAATAAATCTATCATTGGTGTTATGCTTGAAAGTAACCTCAATGAAGGTAATCAGAGTTCAGATAAACCCTTAGCAGAGCTAAAATATGGTGTATCTGTTACTGACGCATGCATTGATTGGGACGTTACTGAAACTATTTTAAGACAAGGCGCTAACCAGTTGTCTGCAGTATTACCGACTCGGTTCGATACACTACAGGTTGCCAACGGTTGATGAATAAACACATGAACGAAAAGACTACTGCTGATCTAGAAAATCTGCGAGATTTAATTGATGGCGTTGACCAACAATTGTTACATTTACTGCGGAAACGTCTTGATTTAGTTGCTCAAGTTGGCGCGGTTAAACATTCTGCAGGGGTGCCAATTTATGCACCTCAGCGTGAAGCATCAATGTTAGCCAAGCGTAGAGCTGAAGCGCAAAAAATGAATATTTCACCTCAGTTGATTGAGGATATTTTACGTCGCTTAATGCGCGAGTCTTATCTGAATGAAAAAGATGTGGGCTTTAAGCAAGTTAAGCAAGATTTAGGTCATGTTGTGGTGGTTGGTGGCGAAGGTAAACTTGGACAATTATTTACCCAAATGCTCACTTTATCGGGTTATCAGGTAAAAAGTATTGATAAAAATGATTGGCAGGATGCTGAAGCCATATTTGATGGTGCCGGCTTAGTAATTGTTACAGTGCCGATTAATGTTACTTGTGATGTGATTGTAGAAAAGTTAACTCAATTACCAGAAACCTGTATTTTAGCCGATTTAACGTCGATTAAAGAAAAACCACTAGCAGCAATGCTTGACGCCCATAAAGGCCCTGTAGTGGGTTTACACCCAATGTTTGGCCCAGATGTAGGCAGCCTTGCAAAACAGGTTGTGGTGGTATGTCATGGTCGCCAAGCCGAAACTTACCAGTGGTTATTACAACAAATTGAAATTTGGGGCGCTCGCATTGTTGAAGCAGAAGCTGAACGGCATGATAAGGCAATGCAGTTAGTACAGGCTATGCGTCACTTTTCGACTTTTGTTTATGGTCTAAATCTGTGTAAAGAAGAAGCTGATATTGATAACTTGTTGCAGTTTAGCTCACCTATTTATCGTTTAGAGTTGGCAATGGTTGGGCGATTATTTGCTCAAGATCCCGAATTATATGCCGATATTATTTTTGCCCAGCAAGGAAGTCAGCATGCAATTAGTGATTACCTAGATAACTATCGTGATGCTTTAGCCATGTTGAAATCGGGTAATCGCCAAGAATTTATTACCCAATTTCAACGCGTCGCTAAATGGTTTGGTGATTTTGCTCCACAATTTCAGCAAGAAAGTAGAGCAATGCTACAATCAGTTAATGACATGAAAGGGAGTTAACTTTAGTTAGCGTTAAATGAATGATTATTAATTGATGTTAACATTGCGAAATAATCATACAAGGCTTATGGTTAATTATACGCTAATTTAAATTCCGTGTTGATTTTGTAAGTGCGGTTGCTTTTGGAGGAACCCCATGTCGATGATGCCATCGCATATGTTACCCGTTCAACAGGTTGAAGATAATTCTTTAGGGCATTTCCTTTATGGTTTAATGAGTGCCTTTCCATTATTTTTTATACCGGTTTTGTTGAGTCTTTGGCTTAATCTTATCCAAAAAAATGTTAATCCCCATTCTGTATTAGGCAGCCACTTACGTTGGCAACGGATGAGCATTATTGGTTTATGTCCTTTTTTTATTGCTGGATATTTTCTTAGTCCACTTTGGTTAAGTTTACCTATGTATATTCTTGGTATTAGTTGGTTCACTTACCGTATTTTTAAAGGTTGGATAAGCCTCAATGATGGTATTGCGGTGTAAACTAAATACGAGACTAATAAAAATGCCGGGATAAACTCTCGGCATTTTTGTTGGTTGTTTATTTTAGGTAGAGATTGATTTAATTTGCTTGGTATAAATCATGGATCAATTCCGCATGAGACAACTGGTCTTGATGCAAAATGATAATACCATTTCCCTTTAGTTGGTTAACTGCGATGGCATGAGTGTTGGCTAGTGAAGCATTACCACTGAAGCTGGTATTAACAATAACCGGCAAATGACTGCGTAATTTCACCTCAACCAATCCAGCCAAATCGAGGCTTAATTGCTCTGGGTGAGTGAAGCTTCGCACGCCTGATTCACATAATCCGAGTTGTTGATTACCTTGACTAAGCACTGTGTCGGCAGCATGTAACCAGTCATCTATACTGGCCATGGTGTTACGTTCTAATATTACGGGTAAATTTACGGAGCCAATTAACGTTAGCATGTCAGGGTTATACATTTGTTTGCCACTTAAAATCAACATGTCTGCTACTTGACTCGCAATAGCAAATTCTTGTTCTTGTTCTATTTGCATTACACACAATAATCCAGCTTGCTCAATGACTTGTGCATGTAGTTTTAATTGTTGTTCATTAAGTTGTTGTTTTAAATCGTTTAGCACAATGGCCTGAAAACCTGATTCTTTGATAATCTTAGCTTGTGCAGCAAGTTCAGTATTGTCTATCGGTAAGTTGATTTGCTGAAATGCGCTAAATTGTCCTGCACCTATTTGTAAGTGCTTGCAGAATAATTGGGTATCTTGTGAGTTGTAGTCGCGAGAATGTTTGGCATGACTAATAGGTAATGACTTTATTGGTTGCTGTTTCGAACTATCAGGTTCAATCAATAACTGAGCTTGTGATAGTTGAGTAGGTTTTACTGTTTCACAAGGATAGCAACCCAGGACTTTAATAAAGCGGGTTAGTCGTTCGAGTTCTTTGATCGCTTGTTGGACTTCCGTGGTTGCTAAATTACCATCAATATCAAGGTAAAACATCTCTTCCCATGGTGTACCAGGAATAGGGCGAGACTCTAGCTTGCTCATATTCAAATTATGGGCTTTAAGAACCAGTAGTGCTTCAACCAATGCGCCAGGTTTTTGTCCGGTCGCCATAATTAGAGTAGTTTTAGCGGGTAGTTGAGAAGGAACCGCTGAAGCTTTTCTGGCGACAACAATAAAACGACTTTGGTTGATTTTTTGGTTTGCTAAACCTTGTTCAATCGCAATAAGATGATATAACGATCCGCCTTCTGCACTGCCAATCGCGCCGACAGAGTTACAGTCTGCTTCAACGACTTTAACCATTGCCTCCGCGCTGCTTGAACAATATTCGAGTTTAATATCAGGATGCTGGCTTAAATAGCGGCTACATTGACTAATTGGCTGAGGGTGAGCATAAATAGTTTTAATATCAGTCAGTTTACTATCAGCTTTGGCCAGTAAACAATGGCCTACTTCAATTGTTGTTTCACCTACAATTGATAACGTTGTATGTTGCAGCACATCATATACTTCATTGATAGATCCAGACGAAGTATTCTCAATCGGTAAAAATCCATAATCGGCATGCCCTGATTCAACCGCATTAACGATGTCATCGAAGCTTTTACAGCCAAAATCAAGCATTTCTACTTGGCGACGTGAACAATAGCGACTGGCTGCTAAATATGAATATGACCCTCTTGCACCTAAATATGCCACTGTGTATTGTTGCTTTTGAGTGTCAGGGTTTGCTCTGCCGTGCAAATAGGTTTGTTGAAATAAAACAGAGTCTTCAATGATGTTTTGATACAGTGAAATAACAAAGTGAGCATCAAGACCTTGCTCGCGTCCTTGCTGTACGAGTCGCTCAAGCAGTTCTTTTTCTCGTTGAGTATCTCGAATTGGTCTGATATCAATTTCTTTGCTGCGTGCAACGTTTAAGCTCAACTCTCGGCGTTTAGACAGCAACGCTAACAAAGATTTATCCAGAGCCGTTATCTGCTCGCGAGTTTGACTTAACTCAGGTGGTTTTTGCATATTGACCTCAATGTAACGCTACATACTGTTTTACTGATATACAGCAGTGTTTATATAACAAAAAGCCTCCCAGTTGGGAGGCTCTTGAATTTTCAGTTTCGTTTTTACACAGAAAATCCGCCTCCGAGGGTGGGCTGAATAAAAAAGAAAATAAAAAGGTTAAATAGTTTTTTGTTCATGACTTAAAACTAAAGCTCTGGCTGACGGCTGTCAATGTAATTTTACTCATCAAGGTGTTGTTTAGCTTATTATAGCTAAAAGAAAGCGCACCCTGAGGTGCGCTGGTTAGATATTAATAACTTCAAGCTGCTTTTTCCTCCTTATGCATACTCAAACTCGCTTTCCGAATCATCTGTTAATGATTCTCGGCGTTGAGCCTGGGGTTTATGGGTCAGGCGATTTAGCTGTTTCTCCAGCTTTTGTCCCATTGCAGTAATTGCTGCATATAGGTTTTCACTTTTTGCCTGGGCGAATAACTCTCCACTAGGTAATCCAACTGAGGCCTCTATTTTAAACAACTGCTTTTCTTGATTAATAATGATATGCGGGTTAATTAACTGTATATCATGTCGAGATAGTTTTTCTAATCTTCCTTCTATACGTTCACGAATGAGGGCAGTGACTTCAAGTTGTTTGCTAGTGATTTTCAGCATATTTGGCACCTTCTTGTTGTTTGCTTAAGTTCAGATTACCAAGATTAAGTATAAAAAGTGTGATCTAGATCATATTTTGTGTGACTGTAGTTGTCGAGTGCGACTTATTTGATCGCTTAGACATTTTTAATCAAAAAGAGTCAAAATGTGCTTGTATTACCGTTCAGATAGGCTCATATTCAATTGGATAAGTCATTCCTAAACTAACTTTCTTACTGCTTGAATCTCCCCTCTTTTACTCACTTTGAGTTCCACTCGATAAATGTAGCCTGTTGATTATTTTTCCAAGGTTATAAAATATTGTCTAAATTACCCATAAACTGATACTCGTGTGATTTAATTCATATTTGTTTAGCTTATAATCTAGCCATAGATAAAAAGATATAGGCTGATATTAATGAGTATAGAACAACAAAAAATAAAGGTATGGGATTTTCCTACTCGTTTATTTCATTGGGTAATGGTATGCCTGTTAGGTGGATTATGGTGGACTGCTGACATTGGAGAAATGCAATGGCATCAAGTATTGGCGTATCTATTAATGACGCTGATTGCTTTTAGATTAATTTGGGGTTTTGTTGGTAGTGAAACCGCCAAGTTTAGTGACTTTTTTGTTTCACCTAAAAAAGTGATTGCTTACGTAAAAGCTCAACCAAAACCAGTATCACTAGGCCATAATCCATTAGGTGGGTACATGGTGATAGCGTTGTTAAGCCTACTCGTGTTGCAGTTAATCACAGGGCTATTTGCCACAGATGATATTTTTACTGAAGGTCCATTAATGTATCTTGTATCGTCAGATACTGCAGGGTGGTTAACATGGCTGCATAAAACCAATTTTAACCTTATTCTCGGTTTGGCAGTGATCCATATTATTGCTGTAATAGCCTATGTCATAAAGGGCGACAATATCCTTAAGGCCATGTTTACTGGTTATAAATATGTTAGTGAGCAAGTGTCTTCTCCCAAGTTACGTTCACCTTGGATCGCGTTAGCAATAGGACTGGTCATTTTTGCGTTTATTTGGTGGTTGTTACTCGAACCTGTTGTCAGTTATTTATAATTTAAAGCTAATAAAAAAGCCCACATTTGTGGGCTTTAATCATTTTGCTACAGAACAGAGTAACCTCGAAATAGCCTGAAGCGGAAAATCAAACTAATTGCTGCCCTATTCAAAAGCTTACCAAATTAGTCTTTTTTGTAAACGTCGTGACAACCTTTACAGCTTTTGCCCGTATTACCGAAAGCTTGTTTGATTTGGTTTTTATCGTTGGTTTTAGCTGCAACAACTAACGCAGCAGCATTAGTTTGAAATGTTGTCATTTTGTCATCAAAATCAGCTTTGTCTTGCCAAATTTTAGCTAAGGCTTCTGTGTCGCCTTTATCAGAACCGACAATAAAACCTTCATGTGGTATTTTTGATAATGCTGCAACATTTTCTGCACGAGTGCTGAATACTGCTGCATCAAAAGGTTTTTTACCTTTCATCATCGCAGCCATATCACCAAAGTTATAACCAATTAAGCTGAATGCAGCTTGGCGATATTCAATCGCATCAGCAGGTTCTTTAAAATTATTTGCAAACACAGCAGGGATAATCATTGTTGTTGCCGCAATGGCTAATAATATTTTTTTCATCGTCATCCTTCACTCTTTGTTGATGATACTGGTTCCATAAGCATTTTTAATCATGACACACATACTGTTATGAGAATAAATGTGTAATCAATCACACTTTATTCTACACAATTTTATTGCATATTTGCGATATGTTTTATCAGTTGCTTTCAATTTTACGGTTATATAATTCATTACAGCTTAAGTTAGGAGCATTTTTGCAAGTCGGGACAGTTCCTTGGTACACTTGTAATGTCCCGGCATTACTAAAAAGAGAAAAACAATGCGTGCCAACTGGAATCTAGTTGTAGAAAAAATATTAACTCATGCAAATGAAGATGATTTGTCTGTGTTGTTTCAATTGTTGCTGACAGAAGAAGAACGCAGTTCAGTTTCTGGGCGTTTACAGGTGTTTCAAACGTTATTGGCTGGGGAATTAAGTCAAAGACAAATTGCTGCAGATCATCAAGTCAGTATTGCAACTATTACACGATGTTCAAATTATTTAAAAAATATGCCTACCAATCAAAGAGAATTAGTTAAAAAATTAATCTTAGACTAGATAAGCGGTCATTGACATTGATCATGTCGATACAGAATGCTTGTTATGTGCTTCCCAAAATATGCTGAGTTTTTTGAACCAATATCAATCATTAGTATTGTTCGTTCAATAAGAAATATATCAACTATCTAGCCGCTAACATGATTAATTAGTCCCTAACTCGAAACGGCTTATTGAAACTGAATTTTAAGTATGTCAATACTCATCATATAGTTACACTGATTATTTAGTAAGCCTCTTTTCATACTACCTGCTGCGAAGCAAGCCACAATATTAGTTAATGCCCCGCGGTAGTCGGTGATGACGATAACTTAGACGCCTTAAGAACAGATATAAACCATAAGACGTTAAACACAAAGCAAAAAGTGTGCTGGAATCTCTTGGGTAATAACGATAAATACCCACAGCAGTTAAAACGTAAATAAAAGGTAATAAACCATAAAGCGTTTCAGGTATTAAACCTGACTTTCGTTTACGTTTTAGATCTGTTCGGCGGTTTTTGGACCGTAAGTTATAAATATGTGCACCATATAAGTACACCACGATAGAAGCAATGACAGCAAAATTCGGTTCTAGTAGAAAAATACTCATGCTGCCAACAATCATGTAAGTGAAAGGCAATAATTCGTATAGCGGTTTAATCACCATATGCACTCCGTCGCTATGTATTAATTATTCTGTTGAAGGTCAATTAATGAGAATTGTTGCCTTTAGATCATCCTTAACTGTGATGACAATAAATCTGACTAATTGATGGAATTAGTATGATTACCTTATGAACTATAACCTAAACAAAAAGGCACTGCCTAGTAACTAGACAGTGCCTTAAGATGTTTCAACCTTTTTACTGACGAACAGACATTTAAGAAATAACGAGTAACAGGTCTATTTATCGAATAAATAATGCGTTAACGCATTAACGACAGCCACAACCGCCATTACCATCACAGCCAGGTTTTTCTGTGCCACATGATTCGTGATCATGGCCGTGTTCATGGCTACCACAACCGCCTTCGGCATGAATGTGACCATGAGACAGTTCTTCTGCTGTAGCTTCTCTTACCGCGATAACTTCAACACTGAAATGCAGTGTTTGACCTGCAAGAGGGTGGTTGCCATCAACAACAATGACATCGTCTTTCACTTCAGTTACTTGAACTGGGCGTTGACCCATTTCAGTTTCAGCAATAAAACGCATACCAGGAACGATGTCTTCTATATCGCCAAAAGCACTTACAGGTACTTCTTGCTTTAAATCAGGGTGATATTCGCCATAAGCTTGTTCAGCCGGGATCTTCGCCTCAATTTTTTCACCAGCAGTTTTACCTTCTAAAACTGATTCAAGTCCAGGAATTAAATTTTCAGTACCATGTAAGTAAACCATCGGTTCACTTTCAAATGAATTTTCAATAAGTACGCCTTGCTCATCAGATAAGCGGTAATGAATAGTGACCGCCGCATGTTTTGTAATTTTCATATCGCCTCCAATTGTGATGAAGATATGATAGCGTATTTTGCTATTGGACTGCGATGATAAACATCAGTTTTTGCTTATTCAATCACAGCTTTTTTTATTTTGTCTTATGCTGCAGGTTTTATCTAATCTCATGTTGAAAATAAATCATCAAAATGGTGGAGTAAATTTATAAAGCATGAATACCTTGTCGATAAATTATTTATCGACAAGGTATTCATTATAATATTTTGTTTAATTTGTGGCATCTACATGTATTTATTGATTTTTGTCGTTAGTTTTTATTAGGGTTACGTTAGTGTTAAAGTTAAATTCGGCTGTCAGTCTTGGCTGTTACAACATATTTTATGTTTTAATTATATTGAATATTTAAAAAATCAACTCAACATCTAAAATAACTAGAGAATAAACTGTAATGAGGGGTTGACAACCTTAGGTAAAAAAAGCAATTCTGTTAGCCAACGTGGAGTCAGCTATTTAATCTGATTAAATATTATCAGCAGTCAACATTTAATAAAACGAAGAGAATCATCAAATGTTTACCCTCTTGCTTGTTGTAATTACAACCATTACAACCACCACTATTACCATAGTGGGGGCGGGCTGATTACACCCTAAAAGATTTGCAAAAAAAGCCCGCTTCTAACAACTGAAGCGGGCTTTTTTGTTTTAATTCTGGTATTTGATTTTAATTTAATGTTGTCACTATATGAGTGGCAAGGAGAGCAACATGAAAGTAATGAAATTTGGTGGAACATCGTTGGCGAACTGGCCTCGTTTTTCGATGGCGGCAGACATTATTGCTGATACAGCTTCGACAGAATCTGTTGCTACGGTACTTTCTGCTCCTGCAACAGTAACCAATGCGCTGTTAGAGATGGTTGATATTGCTGTGAATCAACAAGACTATCAGCCAGTGTTAGACCACATCAATGGTGTATTTAGTGGTTTATTTTCTGATGCTGCAACATCACTTATTACAGTCGCTCAACATACATTACTGGTTAATAAATTAGCTGCGCAAATGCAAGTTTGGAAAGATAAGCTTTATGGCATAAAGTTATTGGGCGAATGTCCTGATAGTGTTCGTGCTGAATTAGTGGTGACTGGCGAACGCTTATCAGCAGCATTAATGGAACAAGTTATGCTAGCAAAAGGCATAACATCAGCACAATTAGATCCAGTGGCCTTATTTTTAGCTCATGGACAGCCATTAGAGTCGGTAGTTGATATTACAGTGAGCAAACCAAGGTTCGCTTTGTTGCCACTTGATCAGTACCGAGTTTGGGTGATGCCTGGATTTACCGCTGCAGATGCACATGGCAAAGTAGTGACATTAGGCCGTAACGGTTCTGACTATTCCGCTGCTGTTTTAGCGGCTTGTTTAGACGCTTCAAGTTGTGAAATTTGGACTGATGTTGATGGGGTTTACAATACGGATCCTCGTGTAGTAGCTGATGCTAAATTATTGTCGCAATTAAGCTATCAAGAAGCGATGGAGCTCTCTTACTTTGGCGCCAAAGTGTTGCACCCTAAAACGATTGCACCCATTGCCCAATATCAAATTCCTTGTTATATCAAAAACAGTTTTAATCCATCAGCTCCCGGCACATTGGTGTCTGATGATGATGATAAAACGGGTTTACAAGTTAAAGCAATTTCAAATCTAGACAATCAAACCATGTTTAACGTCTCTGGCCCAGGAATGAAAGGCATGGTCGGTATGGCAAGTCGGACTTTGGCGGTTATCTCTCGCAGTGGTATCTCGGTGTCGCTTATTACCCAAAGCTCATCTGAATACAGCATCAGTTTTTGTGTCTCAACCTCTCAAGCGAACAAAGCAAAATGGGCACTAGAGCAAGAATTTGAACTTGAGCTTAAAAGTGAATTACTTGAACCGATTGAATTGCGTCAAGATTTGGCGATCGTGTCTTTGATTGGCGATGGTATGAAAACTCACAAGGGAGTAGCGGCTAAATTTTTTACTGCACTAGCTAAGGCCAGCGTAAATATCATTGCTATTGCACAGGGATCATCAGAAAGATCAATTTCTACCGTTATTCAACAGAAAAAAACCAAGCATGCCATTGGTGCATGTCATCAAGCATTTTTCGATGTACAGCAATATCTAGATGTGTTTTTAGTCGGCAGTGGTAATGTCGGTGCTGGATTATTAGAGCAAATTAAACAACAAAGTGCGATGTTAAAAGAACAGCACATTAGTATTCGTGTATGTGGGATCGCTAATTCGAGTCAAATGTTATTAAACAGCGAAGGACTTGAACTGAATGAGTGGCAATCGTTATTGGCTGAAAAAGGTCAACCGTATGATTTAGCTCATTTACTCGAGTGGGGTCAAGAGCAACAATTGCTTAACCCTGTGTTAGTTGATTGTACTTCAAGTGAGTTGGTGTCAGATCGTTATCTTGATGTGATGAATGCCGGTTTCCATGTTGTCACTCCTAACAAAAAATCAAACACTCGTGATTACGCTTACTATCAGGCATTGCGTCATACGGCATTAACTCAACGTCGCCAATTTTTGTATGAAACAACTGTCGGAGCGGGTTTACCAGTTATCGACAACTTGAAAAAACTGATGTATGCCGGTGATAAACTCCATAAATTCAATGGTATTTTATCAGGTTCGCTATCGTATATTTTTGGAATGTTAGATGAAGGCATGAGCTTGTCGCAGGCGACGGCAATTGCTCGCGACAAGTGTTTTACCGAACCCGATCCTCGTGATGATCTTAGTGGTATGGATGTCGCACGTAAAGTCCTCATTCTCGCTCGTGAAGTTGGCCTTCCATTAGAGCTTGAAGACATTAATATTGAATCAGTATTGCCTGCTGACTTTGATGACTCTGGCGATGTAAACCAATTTATGGCAAATCTTCCTTCATTGGATGCTGAAATCTCAGCCCGAGTCGCAGCGGCCAAAGCCGAAGGCAAGGTATTGCGTTATGTTGGTCAAATTGAAGAGGGGCAATGTCATGTCAGAATTATTGAAGTGGATGCCTCCGACCCGTTATACAGTGTAAAAGGTGGCGAGAATGCCTTGGCATTTTATAGTCGTTATTATCAACCAATCCCTTTTGTGTTAAGAGGGTATGGCGCAGGTACTGATGTCACTGCTGCTGGAGCGTTTGCTGACGTGTTAAGAACCCTAAACTGGACTCGTGAGGTTGGGTTATGAATCAAACATTAAAGGTCAGTCAAGACATGCTTACGGTTTATGCCCCGGCATCGATGGGGAACGTTGGCGTTGGTTTTGACTTGTTGGGTGCTGCACTGGCGCCCGTTGATGGTTCTCTGTTGGGTGATAGAGTCATGATCGGCGCAGCGGCTAGCGGCATTGAATATAGTCAGACTGGCCCATGGGCACATAAATTACCGTCTGACGGAAAAGACAATATTGTCTATCAATGTGCAGAGTTCTTTTTAGATAAATTAAATAGACAAGATGGCGTAACAGTTTGTCTTGAAAAAAATCTTCCCGTAGGCAGTGGTTTAGGCTCAAGTGCTAGCTCGGTTGTTGCAGCATTATATGCGTTGAATGAACATTTTGGTCAGCCATTTGACCAGCAAGCTTTATTAGCTTTAATGGGCGAGTTTGAAGGTAAAATATCGGGTAGTGTCCATTATGACAATGTGGCACCATGTTATCTAGGTGGCATGCAGTTAATGCTTAATGCCAGTAACAAAGCGTGTGCAACGATTCCTAGTTTTGATAATTGGTATTGGGTTATCGCTTATCCAGGTATTTCATTATCAACGGCTAAAATGCGTCAATTATTACCTGAACAGTATGACAAATCTGTTGCGATTGATTTTGGTCGTTATTTAAGTGCATTTGTTCACGCGAGTTATCAGCAAGATGCTGCATTGGCAATTGAAATGCTGAAAGATGTTTTGGCTGAACCTTATCGGGCATCTGCAATTCCGGGTTATACCGAAGCGCGAACAGCATTAGCTGAATTAGGCATGTTGACTACCGGTATTTCTGGCAGTGGGCCAACATTGTTTAGTGTAACTGACGATTTAGCCACCGCAGAAAAAGCTAAAAACTGGCTAATGCAGCATTATATTTCTGAGCAAGGTGGTTTTTCCCATGTTTGTAAATTAGATAAACTTGGCACGCGCTGCGTGTAACGCTCATTTTTCGCATTATTTATATTGAAATTTAAAGGCAGTCGCAATGGAATTATATAATTTAAAACACCCATCGCAGGTGGTGAACTTCAGTCAAGCGGTTCAGCTTGGTTTAGGCAAAGACAGAGGATTGTTTTTTCCAAAATCCATTCCTGTAATAGCTGATATTGATGCATTATTGGCATTGCCCTTTGCTGAGCGAAGTAAAAAAGTCCTAGGGGCTTGGTTAGCTGATGAATTAGGTCAGGAGAGTGTTGATAAGTTAGTTGATAAGGCGTTTACCTTTGATGTGCCGTTAGTTAAGGTTGATGACAAGCGTGCTTGCTTAGAACTTTTCCACGGACCGACTTTAGCATTTAAAGATTTTGGTGCTCGGTTTATGGCGCAGTGTGTCAATTTACTTGCTGGCGATAGAAAACTGACCATTTTGACCGCGACATCGGGTGATACAGGTGCTGCAGTCGCGGATGCATTTTATGGTTTGGATAACGTTAATGTGATGGTGTTATACCCAAAAGGTAAAATCAGCGAACTGCAAGAAAAGATGTTTACCACATTAGGTAAAAATATCCATACCGTAGCCGTTACATCTGACTTTGATGCTTGCCAGGAGCTAGTTAAACACGCTTTTGATGACAGTGATGTTCGCGATGGTTTAGCATTAAATTCAGCCAATTCAATTAATATAAGTCGTTTGTTAGCTCAGATTTGTTATTACTTTGAAGCGGTGGTGCAAGCTAAGCAAGCCGGACAAGATGAGATTGTTATGTCTGTACCCAGTGGTAATTTTGGTAACTTAACGGCGGGACTATTTGCTAAAGCGATGGGATTACCCATTAAACGCTTTATTGCAGCAACCAACAGTAATGATACCGTGCCGCGATATTTAATGGGGGGAGAATGGCAACCGCATAAAACAGTGGCAACCATGTCAAATGCCATGGATGTATCAGAGCCAAGTAATTGGCCCCGTGTTGAAGCCATTTGTACCCAAATGGGATGGCCTCTATCATTGGTGACAGGTGTTGCACTGTCTGAAGAAGATACTGCTAGATCATTAGCTTCACTTTATCAACAGGGCTACTTGTCAGAGCCTCATGCAGCGATTGCGGCTCATGCATTAACGCTTGGTCTAGTTGGTAATGAAACCGGAGTGTTTCTTGGTACAGCGCATCCAGCTAAGTTTAAGGATGTGGTTGACCGTGAGTTGGCGATTAATTTGCCATTGCCGCCTGAATTAGCTGCTGTTGAGCAAAAACAGATTTTGTCGGCACAGTTGCCAGCCGATTTTGAACAACTTAAAGCCCATATGTTTGCTGTATTAACATAATTAAGGCTACTAAACTACCTAACACCTTATGTCGCTTATCTTGATATAAGGTGTTTTTTTAAATTCCAATATTATGATCTGGGTCATACCTCAAATTGTTTATACCAGTGTAGATTAGTAAATGGCATATTATTGGCTATTATTTAGACATAAATTCATTGGTAATGGGAGACGATTATGTTGCAACGTTTAATGCGCGATCATAAAAATATTGCCACTTTGTTAAATATTCTTTCAAATAAGTTGACTCGATTGGCTGAGGGGCAAGGAGTTGATTTCCATTTGGTTAGAGATATTGTTGAGTATATGCAGAGCTATGCTGAACACAGTCATCATCCATTAGAAGATATCATTTTTGATTACTACAGTAATAAAACGGGTCAGGCAAATTGTGGTCAATTGTATAACGAACATCATCGTTTAGCTGAAGCATCTGGCGCTTTAGTGTATAGCTTGAATATGATTCTATCTGATGTGGTGATTTCACGGGAAAAATTGATTAACGATCTGCAAGATTATATTAAACTACAGCTATCGCATATGCAGTATGAAGAGCGAGATGTTTTTCCAAATTTTGTTAAGGTATTCGATGATAGTGACTGGCAAAAAATCACTGTTTTATGCAAAAAACGGTTAATTGACGATCCGTTATTTAATGATAATGACAAAACGATTTTTGAAGATTTACGTGTTTATATTGAAAATGCGGACAAGAAATAATCCCATTGTTGTTTCCTTTTGAGGTGACGGGTGTTTATTTTATGACTAATACACTAGTCTTGAACAACAAAAAGAGCGCAGAATGCGCTCTTTTACTGGATTTTATCGCTAAATGTTAACTGCGACGGAATACAATTAAAGTATTAATGTATTGACGTCAAAATTGAATGAATCGTCAATATCTTGTAATTCCTTGAGTAAACGCTGCTTATCTTTGATGGCTTCAATTTCACGCCATTTGCGTTTTTTTGATGAGCTTTTTGAGCGGCTTGGTCTTTCAACAACTTCGTCTAGCGCACCACCATAGTCTAATCGATCCATGGTAACCTCCCTTGTTATTATGATGTCTCTGCATAAATAAGTATCATATTTCAACTATAGGTTGCAATACTTTAGTTTCATTTATGTTACTAATCGGTAACAGTTTGATGAATTTCTGCAGCGGTTTTAATATTCTATGATGCGTTTTTAAATGAATATTGAACATAAAAAAGCACCTTCAACAATTAATGCTAAAGGTGCTTTATCAACGGTTTTTCTCAAATGTGTTAACAGACCGCAGTTCGGGAGGGTAACAGTAATAAATTATCTGTTTATTCCGTATTGAGGTTAAGTATTAAAGCTGTCCCTTACGGTACAAATTGATCAGCGCATTACTTGATGAGTCTAACTGACTAGCCTCTTCTGGTGCCCCAATACGGTCTAATACGTCATTACCCAGCTGTTTACCTAGTTCAACTCCCCATTGATCAAATGAGTTAATTTGCCATATTGCACCTTGAACGAAGGTCCTATGTTCATATAACGCGATTAACGCACCTAATGTGCTCGGTGTCAGTTTGTCCATCAGTAGAGTATTACTCGGTTTATTACCTGGCATCGCTTTATGCTTGGCAATAAGTGCTATTTGAGCGGGTTCCAATGAACTATTATTTAGTTCAGCAAGTGCTTCATCATAAGTTCGACCCTGCATTAACGCTTGAGTTTGCCCAAAGCAGTTAGACGCAAGTTGATCATGATGTTTGCCCAGCGGATTATGGCTTTGCAATGGCATGATAAAATCAGCAGGAATCAGTGCTGTACCTTGATGTAATAATTGATGATAAGCATGTTGGCCATTGGTGCCTTCACCGCCCCAAATTACTGGGCCCGTGCTGTAATCAACGTCAGTACCATCTAAGGTCACTGACTTACCATTACTCTCCATGTCTAATTGCTGGAAATAAGCCGGTAGACCCCGCAAATAATGATCATAAGCTAAAATGACGTGTGCTTGAGAACCATGGAAATTGCTATATAACACCGATAGCATTGCCATGATCACGGGCATGTTTTGTTCAATAGGCGTGTTAGTAAAATGCTCATCCATTTGATGTGCACCATCTAACAAGTCTTTAAAGTTATCCATGCCAATAAGTAGCGCTATTGGTAGACCAATGGCTGACCACAACGAATAACGTCCACCAACCCAATCCCACATTGGGAATATGTTGTTAGCGTCCATACCAAACTCTGTTGCCTTAGCCACATTTGACGTTACTGCCACAAAATGTTTAGCAACATCTTGTTGGCTTGCTCCTTGGGCCAAAAACCAGTCTTTGGCACTGAGTGTATTTGTGAGCGTCTCTTGAGTGTTGAAGGATTTTGACGACATAATAAACAATGTTGTTTCAGCATTGAGATTTTTTAACTTTTCACAAAGAGAGGTAGCATCAACGTTAGCGACAAAATGGCAGTTAATCCCACCTTGCCAATAGGGTTTTAGTGCTTGTGAAACAATTTTTGGTCCAAGAAACGAACCACCAATTCCAATACTCACAATGTCTGTGATCGCTTTACCGGTATAACCTTTCCAATTGCCAGATTGTACTGAATCAACAAATTTAGCCATTTTAGCTAATGTTTGTTGTATTTCAGGAACGATATTCACGCCTTCAGCAATAATTGTTTGAGTGGCTTTACTGCGTAATGCAGTATGCAATACAGCTCGCTGTTCAGTGTTGTTTATCATATCACCATTGAACATCGCGGTGATTTTTTCACTTAATTTGGCTTCTTTAGCCAGCGAAAATAGTAACTTAAGTGTTTCATCGTTCACACGGTTTTTAGAATAATCTAAAAACAGACCACAAGCCGTAACACTCATTTGTTCAAAACGTTGTGGGTTTTGAGCAAATAATTCACGCATGTGAGGTAATTGACTTGTATGGGTTTGAAGCGCTTTCCAAGTCGTACTTTGAGTCAGTGTCGTCACGAGTAAAACCTCCAACTAGCTTAATTTTGCTGTTAACATCACTTCTAGTTTGCCTTGGTCGATGGCAAAATTACGAATACCTTCGGCTAATTTATCAACTGCCATCGGGTCTTCATTAAACGCCCAACGAAATTGTGATTCAGTCATTGGTGTTGGCGCACTATGTGTTGCTGTAGTAGCAATCAATTTCTGACTGATTTTGACATCAGTGTTAGCCAATTCTTCTAACAATGCTGGGCCAATGGTTAGACGATCACAACCCGCTAGCTCAATAATCTCCCCGATACTTCTGAAACTTGCGCCCATCACTACAGTGCTATAGCCATGCTGCTTATAATAGTTGTAGATTTCAGTAACTGATACCACTCCTGGATCGTTTTCTGCAGTATATTCTTGACCAGTATCTTTTTTATACCAATCTAAGATACGACCAACAAAAGGTGAAATCAGGTATACCCCCGCTTCAGCACAAGCTCTTGCTTGAGCGAAACTAAACAGTAAAGTTAGGTTACAGTTGATGCCTGCTTGTTCAAGTTCTTTAGCCGCGCATATACCTTCCCAAGTTGAAGCCAATTTAATCAGTATACGTGATTTATCAATTCCAGCTTCTTGGTACAATTTGATTAGCTTGTGGGCCTTATCAATTGAGCGTTGTTTATCAAATGATAAGCGAGCATCGACTTCAGTTGAAATTCTGCCCGGTACGAGCTTTAAAATTTCTGCACCAATATTCACAGCAAGTTTGTCACCCGCATCTTCAATTTGTTGCTCAATATTGTTGCTTTGAGTTTTGGCCCATTCAACTGCATTCTCAATAAGGAAAGCATACTCAGGGATCTGAGAGGCTTTTAGAATAAGTGATGGATTAGTTGTAGCATCTTCTGGCTGGTAACGTTTAATCGCTTCTATGTCGCCAGTATCAGCAACTATGGTTGTGAATGATTTGAGTTGCGCGAGTGTGTTGGCCATGGGAATTTCCTCTCGATAAGCAGTGAATATAGATCAATATCTTTATTAGAAGCGATTTTAGGGATTATTCCAACTTTATTTGTAAAAAAATTACGAAAAAAGCGGTTATTTTTACTTATTTAACGCCATTATTGTTGCTAAAAAGACAGAATAGATTAATGAAGTAGAAAGTGACTTGCAATATTATGTCCGCAAGGTCAATGACAGTCGCATTTAGATTCAGTTTAGGTTGTTCTGAAAATAAAAAAGCCGCTGCAAGCAGCGACTTTTAAAGTGTAGCGTATTATTGTGACAATTAACGCATTACAGGACGTTTTTCAGTACCAGTAACGATTGCTTCAATACGACGGTTAACGCGGTTAGCTTCAGCTGAGCTACCTTGCATAACTGGTTTAGTTATACCGTAACCAACAGAATTGATACGGCTCATGCTAATGCCGTACTTTTTGTTTAGTGAATTTGCAACAGCTACCGCACGACGCTCAGAAAGCTTCATGTTGTATGCCGCTTTACCTACGTTAGACGCATGGCCTTGAATAGATACAGTGTGTTGCGGGTATTTATTTAAATGATCAGCAAGTTTTTCTAAATCAGCAAATGAACCAGAACGGATATCAGCTGAATCATTAGCAAATAAAATACCACCTAAGTCATACTTAGTTGTAACGTTTTCATAAACAGTACAACCAGTCGCATCAACTTTATGAGTTGATGGAGTGTCTAGACATTTGTCTATGTTGTTTGTTACGCCATCTTTGTCATCATCACCAAGAGCAACAACAACTGGTGCAACAACTGGAGCGGCAACAGGAGCGGCAACAGGAGCTGGAGTACTAGCACCAAAACGGTAGCTTAGTTCAAGGCCCCAATAATTGCTTTCCATTGAAAGCGTGTCCCACTTTTCTTCGTCAAGATTTTCATAACGACGATATTTGGCTTGTAACTTTAAATTATCGGTAAAGTTATAGCCAACACCTGCACCAAGGTATGGTGCAATACCGCTATCACTGTAATATTCAGTGTTGTATTCTTTTTTGTTCGAGATTAGGTAGTTAAATGCACCAGCTTCAGCCGATAAACTCCACTTGTCTGCAAGAGGGTAAAAACCAACAAAACCTAATGCAACGCCACGAGCGCCAACATCATTGCGTTTGTCTGAATAATCAGTCCATTCAGCACGGCCAAGGTCACGATAACCTAATTCAATACCAACATATTCGTTAAATAAATAACCACCAAATACGTCCCAAGCATATGGATCATCTTCACCACATACTTTCATGGTTTTTTGGTCACAATTTGGTTCATAGTTATTGACGCCTAAACCTGCACCAACATACCAAGGCGTTAGTTCTTCTGCAGCAGAAGCAGCAAAAGGCAACATAGATGTGAGTAATACTACTTTTAATGTGTTCTTCATCATATTTAAGTCCATTGTTATTTTACTCCACCATTTATGCATGTAACGGAGTTGTTATAGTCATGCATTGCTGACACTTAATGTGGTGTTCCTTTGTATTTTAGCCAGCGGCGCAATTATGGTCGGTAATTAGATGTTTTTCCATAGTAAAAAGATTAATTTTTAGTAATGGTCAATAAAATGTCATCGTTAAAAAGTTGGCGTTAATTAAGAAAATCTAATTAAAACATGGCGTAAACATTGTTTTTTGAATTTAAAATAAATGGTCGGAAATTGTGAATATAATCTTTATATTTAACAAGTTAGTGAGATATAGCCTAAAGATGCAACATTTTGAGCGGGTTAAAACAAAAAATACGCCCTAAAGGCGTATTTTTGTTAATAAAATGTATCTAGTTAACGAGTCCATACCCAGTTTTCGATTTCTTCTGGATCCACACCGTGTGCTTTTATGTAGTTTTTATGGTCAACCAAGCGTTGCAGCATGTCGGTGGTGATAGTCACATGTTGTGATTCATCAATAACGCCTTGCTGGAATAACTTGTATGCCATATCGATAACTAGATGGTAGCGAGAAGTACCGTTACGTACACCCATATCAAATGGTGTAGTCGTTGAACCTTCTTCTTCATAACCTTTAATACGGAAGCGACGGTTACCTTTATAATCAAATACCAGTTTTTTGATAGTATTTGGGTAACCATGGTAGTTAAATACCACACCTTTATCTTCAGTGAAGACTTCATCCATCATCCAAGGCTTGCTTTGGAATTTAATACTACCTAAGCCGTCACTGTGAAGTTCTGATACGCTCACAAAACGAATACGTACTCTAGGTAAGATTTCACGAATAAGTACTAGTGAAGCCATACATTCTTGAGTGGCGTAATCACCACAACCTGCAAGTACAACATCTGGATTTTCGTCAGAAGCAAAATCCCATATCATTACACCATCTTTACTTTGCTTACGGGCTTCATCTAATGATAACCATTGTGGCAATGATTTTTTACCGGCAACGATGATATTAAGTTTATCTCGGTCAGCATAAGCTCGTTCAGTATAAACCAAGGTGCTGTTAGCATCTGCAGGTAAATAAGCTGAAATAATGTCTGGATGTTTTTCTAACATTGCGCCTAAGAAAGACGGATTCTGGTGAGAATAACCGTTGTGATCTTGACGCTCTAATAGTGATGACAACACAATGTTACATGCAGGAATTGGCTTACGGAAATGAATCCCTTGACTTGCATGAACGTATTTACAGTATTGATCAGCCATTGAGGACACTACCTGTGAGAACGATTCGTAGGTAGGGAACATGCCATGTCGGCCTGTTACTGTGTAGCCGTGTAACATACCAAATAACAAGTTTTCAGATAACAATTCAATAACACGGCCATCGCGAGACATATCTTGGTCCCAGCTTTCGATTGGCCATTGCCATGCGCGGTCAGTTTCTTCAAACACTGCTTGTAGCTGGTTAGAATAAGTTTCATCCGGGCTGAAAATACGTAGATTACGTTGATCACGGTTTAGTTTGAATGCATCACGCATCCATTCACCCATTTTCAACATCGAGAAACCACGTTGGCCACGATGTGTTTCAGAACCATAACCTAATTTACTTAAGTCTGGGTTTGCTAAAGCACGAACCACTTCTCCGCCGTAGCTTAGGCGTTGACGACCACAACATAAATCTTTTGGTGGCATTAATGATAAAATGTCTTTATCAAATACAAGTTCGCCACTTTCAGTTGTTTGTACTAGTTCATCGAATTTATAGCTTGCTAACCATTTATCAAGTGCTTCAAGGTGGCCCTTATCTTTAGCACAATTGCTCACTATAACCTGATGAGACTCACAGTTACCGGCTAGTTTTTTACCATCATATTCAGCGGTACCAGTCCAACCTTTGGCTGTTCTCATTAAGATAACAGGCCAGCGAGGCTTGACGACATCTTCGCCAGAACGAGCACGGCGTTGAATATCGTTAATCATGTCATATGACAAGTCCATTGCAGCGGTCATTTGTTCAAAAATATCGGTTTCCATTTCATCATCAACGATGATTGGGTGATAACCAAGACCACGGAACTCTAAATCCAGTTCTTCATGACTCATACGTCCCATACGGGTAGGGCCAGAAATTTTGTAACCGTTAATATGTACTATTGGTAACACAGCACCGTTGTTATTAGGTGAGACTAAACGGTTTGCATACCAAGATGCAGCTAATGGACCTGTTTCGGCTTCACCGTCGCCAATTAAGCAGGCAGCAATAAGATTTGGATTATCAAGTACAGAACCCCATGCTACAGACAGTGAATAACCAAGTTCACCACCTTCTAAGATTTGACCTGGCGCTTCTGGGTTTGCATGTGATGGATAACCATAAGCCGCTGAGAATTTCTTACATATATCTTCAATACCAGTTTCTGTATAAGGAATCGTTTCTGGGTAAAAATGGCTTAACGAGCCTTCAACAAATAAGTTAGCTTGCACGGCAGGGAAACCATGACCAGGGCCTACAAGGTAAATAAATTCACGCTTATGTTTAACGATTAGACGGTTAATGTTTGCGTAGACAAAGTTAATTCCAGGACAAGTCCCCCAATGACCTAGTAGGCGAGGCTTGATATCAGTATGTTGTAAAGGGCGCTTGTAAAGTACGTTTTGCTTGAGATAAATCTGCGATGTCGCAAGGAAATTCGTAGCTCTTACGTATTTTTTTAGCGCGATTATTTCATTTGAATTAGTCATTATGACCTCGGTTTAAAGTAAAAATAATAATTAATTAACTTTCTTTGAGAACACAGTATCTGTAATTTTGTTACAATAATGTGGCCTTTATCTAATTTTTGATCAATGCTTTTTCATTGAAATAGCATTTCTGGTCCATTAATCAGTAATTGATTGAAACTTAATAACGATTTACAATGATTTAAAAATAGATTGTCAACATCAAATTGGTAAAGCGTGATTTGTGTCGCTTATGGTTTTCTGTTTAATTTGTGTTACTTCAAAGTATTATTTACTTTGATAATGTCTATCGTTGTTAATGTGACTTACGTATTCACTGTTATTACCCATCAATACCTATTAATCCACGGCCATTACCTTTTATAATGGCGACTTTACGCAAATACCTTTGTATTCGTATTACAGTTTGAAATATAGCAGCTTGCACATGAAGTGCTTGGTCTGTTACTTATGTGATTTATATTCAGCGCAATGGCTTAATAGCAGTGGCTTGATAAAAAATAATAACCTATTAATAGGGAAGATTAGTCAATATGGCGATGTTAGAAACGATTATTAATTTTATGAATAGCTTGCTTTGGGGCAAGTTATTAGTTTATGGACTGGTAGGAGCAGGATTGTTTTTTACCATTCGTCTCGGCTTCATTCAAATCACCCATTTTGTTCATGGCATTAAAGTATTGGCAATTAGCCGTCGGCCAGGTAAACATGGGTTATCATCCTTTCAAGTTTTTTGTACCAGTATGGCAGCACGTGTAGGTGCGGGTAACATGGCCGGTGTCGCTGTTGCTATTGGTGCAGCAGGACCTGGTGCAGTGTTTTGGATGTGGGCGATTGCGGTGCTTGGTATGGCTACCGCAATGATTGAGTCAACACTTGCCCAGGTTTATAAAGTCAAAGATGGTGATGGCCAGTATCGTGGTGGACCTGCATATTATATGGAGAAAGGCCTTGGTCAGCGTTGGATGGGGGTGGTTTTTTCCTTATTGTTAATTTTAGCATTTGGCCTGGTATTTAATGCTGTCCAAGCTAACACCATTACAGGTGCAATGACTCAAGTGTTTGGTTTTGAGCCTGTTTACGTTGGAATTGGTATTGTTATTTGCAGTGCATTTGTGATTGTTGGAGGCCTTAAGAAGGTTGCGAAAGTATCTGAGCTCATCGTGCCTATTATGGCAATTGCTTATATTGCTATTGCCTTTGTTGTAGTGGCAATGAATATTGAAAAATTACCCGATATCTTTATGTTGGTTATTAATAGTGCATTTGGCTGGCAAGAAGCTGCTGCTGGTGGTGTGGCTTACAGTGTTGCCCAAGCAATGCAAGCTGGTATTGCTAGAGGATTGTTTTCAAATGAAGCGGGCATGGGCAGTGCCGCTAACGTAGCCGCAAGTGCATCACCAAACCCTAATCACCCTGCCTCTCAAGGGTTTGTGCAGATGATGGGGGTGTTTGTTGATACTATTGTTATTTGTACTGCAACGGCAGCCATTATTTTATTATCTGGTGATGCGGCATCTAGCTCTGATGGTATTGCTAAAACTATTAGTGCACTGACTAGCCATGTTGGCGATTGGGGCGGGGCATTTATTGCTTTTGCTATTTTACTTTTCTGTTTTACTTCTATTATTGCCAATTATTCTTATGCAGAAACAAATGTAATGTTCTTAACGGGTAATAGTAAAAAAGCCCTACCGATATTTCGTGTGGTAGTTTTAGGTATGGTGATGTTTGGCTCTCTGGCTAAAATTAGTTTGGTATGGGATTTAGCCGATGTATCAATGGGATTAATGGCCATCGTTAATATTGTTGCACTGTTGCTGTTGTCTAGTCTCGCGATTCGAGTCATTAATGACTATCGTGAACAAATTGATGCGGGGATCGATCCCGTTTTTGATACCAGTAAGTTTCCTGAACTAGCAGAACAACTAGAAGAAAAAATTTGGCCTAATTCTGAAGAGGTGGCCGAAAAATAATATTTACCTATTAAGGTAATCGAAAAAACCATGCTACTACAGCATGGTTTTTTTATATCAGTTCAGTATGATGACATTATGATTTTATCCGGAGCGTACTTATGCTGGTTTTAGTTTCACCTGCGAAAACATTAGATTTCGAAAATCCACCTATCACTAATACCCATACTCGACCGTGTTTACTTAAACAAAGCCAAACATTGATTGATGTATGCCGTGAATTAACACCAATGGATATTGCCAGTTTAATGAAAGTAAGCGATAAAATTGCCGGACTAAATGCTGCGCGTTTTGCTGACTGGCAACCACCGTTTACCCTTGATAATGCCAAACAGGCTATTTTCGCGTTTCGAGGCGATGTGTACACAGGATTTGATGCCGATCATTTATCTGAATCGCAAATGGCCTCTAGTCAAAAGCATCTGCGGATTTTATCAGGTTTGTACGGTTTACTTAAACCGTTAGATTTGATTCAACCGTATCGGTTAGAAATGGGCACTAAGCTAGCAAACCCACAGGGAAGCAACTTATATGCTTTTTGGGGCGATACTATCACTACTGAAGTGAATAAGGCATTGAAAGAGCAGGGCGACGATATTATTGTTAATTTAGCATCGAATGAATACTTTAAATCAGTCAAGGTTAAGCAGCTTGAAGGGCAATTGATTACGCCAGTGTTTAAAGATTGTAAAAATGGCCAATTTAAAGTGATTAGCTTTTACGCCAAAAAAGCCCGTGGATTGATGGCTCGTTATATCGTTGACACTAAACCTACGACAGTAGAACAATTAACTAAATTTGATCTCGACGGTTATTATTACAGCGAAGTGCAATCGACGCCTGCAGACCCCGTGTTTTTGCGCAATGAACAAAAATAGCTTATTTTAGGGCCTGTTGATCTTTCAAGGTTGTTTTTGCAGCGAATTGTTGGTCATTTGTACAAGGCAGAGACTTTGTGGTGTAGTTATTCTACATAAAAAGTCGATAACGCAGTAAAAATGACCAACAAACGCTGCCCGAAGGGTTCGGCTAAAAACGTTTTACTCTTTGTTGAGCGAATTTAGCTTAGATTGCTAGGCAGCAATCCGCTCGCCTCGATTAAAACGTTTTTATCTCGAACAAAATTCAACCTGCAAAGATCAACAGACCCTAATCTTTACGATAAGAATAATCAGTTTTTGCTGACCAATAAAAAAGCCCTTAAATAAGGGCTTTTTAGTTTTTAAGTTTGAACTCGAACGAGTTAAACTGGCTAGTGCTGACCTTTTTTCTTAGTGACGGGTCTTAAATCAATTTCAGATTGCGCCATCATATAAGCAAATTGAACATAAGCTGCTGCACTTTGTGCCAACTTTTTAGGATCAATTTTATCCAAAGTATCATTTGGGGTGTGGTGATAATCAAAGTAATCTGTACCATCTTGATTTAACGATGCAACAGGTACGCCCAATGCTGGCAGTATCGACACATCAGGTCCACCTGAGGCTTGATTGTTGCCTAATTCAACCCCGTTTAATGTCATAGCAGAGTGTTGTTGCTTAACTTGCTCAAAAGTGGCGGGATTAACATTAAAGTCAATTTTATAAACCGGTCCTGCGCCAAAATCAGATTCCGCTGCAATATAATGCTTATCTAACTCATCAGCATGTTGTGCTGCATAGGCTTTACCACCCACTAATCCCACTTCTTCAGCCGCGTATAATACGACTCTTATAGTGCGTGCAGGCTTTTGTGGTAAATCTTGAATAAGTTTAGCTGCGGTGGTCACAATGGCGACACCTGCACCGTCGTCAATCGCACCAGTGCCTTCATCCCATGAATCAAGGTGAGCGCCTATAAGAACTATTTCATCAGGTTTGCTGCTTCCCGTGACTTCAGCAATAACATTATAAGAGGTGGCAATACCAAGGCTTTCTGAGGTCATATTTAATGATAAGGTGATATTTGGATCGCGTTTTAGCATTGCATTAATTAAATCGGCATCCGGATTTGACATAGCCGCCGCAGGAATTTTAGGCGTGCCTTCTTCATAACGCATCATACCTGTGTGAGCCATTCGGTCATGATCGGTACCAATAGAACGGATAACAATAGCAACAGCACCTTTTTGAGCTGCGGCTATAGCGCCTCGAGAGCGTCCACTAACGGCTTCACCATAACCTTTACCCGTAATGTGTCGCTCGGTCTTATGGTCGATAAAGACTATTTTTCCTTCAATACGACCTGGGGATGCATTGGACAACTCTTCTAAACTATCAAAGCGAACAATAGGCGCTTGAATACCCTTAGCCGGTGTGCCAATGCTGCCACCTAGTGCGGTAATGACAAGTGGTTGTTCATAAGGGGACACGATACTTGCGTGAGCATGTCCTCTAGACCAAGCTGGAACTTGAACCGACTCTTTGTAGACTTTATCAAAACCGAGCAACCACAGTTTTTCCATGGCCCATTCAACGGCGATAATATCTTTATCTGTACCTGTTAAACGCGGACCGACTTCAACCGTAAGTGACTCAACAATGTCATAACTCAAACTTGATGATAAAGCCTGCTTGGCTAATTGTTGGCTAATTTTGGCATCATCTGAATTATTGATCTCTAAATTGGTTGTATTCGATTGGGTGGAACCTGTGGTTTGACAACCCATTAATGCGGCAAATATCGCTCCTACCAGCGTCACTCTTTGATATTTTTTCATGAGTTTCCTTTGATTATTTTAGCTATGTCTCATTTTTCACAACAATCTACCAAAAAGTGTGCTTTATGTCCCGACTCAATTTGTAAGGGAACGCTATATTAGGGCGGGGTTAGATGAGGAGAAAGAGCGCGTGATGAATATAGAAAAAATGCAACATCAAGCTGATCATGCGGTCGTGTTGCTAAAAGCCTTAGCAAATGAGCGTAGACTGTTTATTTTGTGTCACCTACTTAACGAAGGTGAGATGTGTGTTGGTGAAATGAATAAGAAGCTGGGATTAAGTCAATCTGCTTTATCTCAACACTTGGCGTGGCTTCGTAAAGACAATTTAGTCTGTACTAGGAAAGAAGCCCAAACTGTTTTTTATTCATTAAAAAGTCATGAGGTAAAAGAGTTAATCCAAGTATTAAATAATATGTATTGTTATTAACTTAACTCCGTAAACGTCTTAACTAATGCATCTGATTTATGATGTATTAAGTTAAGACGTTTAGTTTTAACTGATACATGGTGTGTGTCGTAGTAAACGCTAATCAATTACATATGTATGAAAGCATAATCATTCTGCACACTCAGTACTGTTAACCATCATTTAAGTGTACAACTCATTATCGAAATAAATCCATTTTCATTCTGTACAAAATCCCACAATTTATTCATTAGCCTTATTGAACCTAAATCCCAATACCTGCTTTATTTATTTTTTCATTGTTCTTCGTAATGCTTGACGGCCGTTTTCGGATAACTTCCAGTATGTTTTTCTTAGATGATTTATGTTCGGCAGCATTGCGGCTATGACTAATTAGTACAGAATTGATGACGTCAAAGGTCTTAGATTTGAATGGTATTGTTTTTTAGCGGTGCAACATTGTTGCAGAGAAGTTATATTGCTAAGCGACAAGATGATTACATTTCTAGATGAATTATTGGTTGTTGAATGGGGTGGCTAAGGGGAGGCATAAGATAAGCTGGTAAAAAACAGGTATAAAAAAACCGGCCTAAGCCGGTTTTTTAAATCTTAAACAAAAAACTTAAGCTGCAATAGCTTTAATTTTTGCGTTTAAGCGAGCCTTCTGACGAGCGGCTTTATTCTTATGAATAAGACCTTTAGTCGCCATACGGTCAACAATTGGTTGTGCAGTAGCGAACGCTTCTGTAGCCGCTTTATGATCACCGCTTTTGATAGCCGCGATGACTCTTTTAACGTATGTACGTAACATAGAGCGACGACTAGCGTTATGCTGGCGACGCTTTTCAGACTGAAGCGCGCGCTTCTTTGCAGACTTGCTATTAGCCAAGGTGCAACTCCTAAAAACTGGATTTGATACTTTTAAGGCCGAGGAATATGCCTGCTTTTTATCGTTTTGTCAACGACTGCAATTAAATATTTATCATAAAGATAAATTAATCCAATCTAGCGTGCCTTTCTTCAACCCAACTCGTGTAATATGTGGCGCATTCTACCAGCTCTTGAGTCTGTGTGACAGAGTTATAATCGAATATTTGTTATAAAACCCATTAATTTTCTTACAAGTGATTGAGTGTCCGGGGGCTGTTTGAGCAAAAAATTATTTAAATCAGGTTTAGTCGTAAGTGTTATGACGCTGATTTCGCGAGTATTAGGTTTGGTTCGTGATGTGGTCATTGCTAATTTAATGGGCGCAGGTAGTAGTGCAGATGTATTTTTCTTTGCCAATAAAATTCCCAATTTTTTAAGGCGACTATTTGCCGAAGGTGCTTTTGCTCAAGCGTTTGTTCCGGTATTAACTGAATATCAAGAGAAAATGACGCCAGAAGATACCCGTGAGCTGATTAGTAAAGTGGCAGGAACGTTAGGCGTGCTGGTGACGATAGTGACTTTGGTCGGTGTTGTTTGTTCACCCGTACTGGCAGCTCTTTTTGGTGGTGGCTGGTTTGTTGACTGGTTAAATGATGGACCTAACGCCGAAAAATTTGAACTTGCTTCCGTTATGTTAAAAATAACCTTTCCTTATTTATGGTTTATTACCTTCACGGCCTTAGCGGGTTCGATACTAAATACTCGTGGCCGTTTTGCTGTATCAGCCTTCACTCCGGTATTTTTAAATGTTTCTATTATTGCAGTAGCTATGTGGTATGCGCACACATTAGAAAATCCTGAAATCGGTTTGGCGTGGGGTGTTTTTGTTGGTGGCTTAATCCAGTTTTTATTCCAAATTCCATTTTTAATCCGTGAGAAAGCTCTGGTTAGGCCTTCTTGGGGATGGAATCATCCTGGTGTGGTAAAAATTAGAACATTAATGATCCCCGCTTTATTTGGGGTATCGGTTTCACAAATCAATTTATTGTTCGATACATTTATAGCGAGCTTTTTAATGACGGGGTCTATTAGCTGGCTTTATTACTCCGATCGTTTACTTGAGTTTCCTTTGGGCTTATTTGGCATTGCTATTGCGACAGTTATTTTGCCAGCATTATCGCAAAAACATGTTAATGCCCAAGGAAGTGGTTTTAATCAAACCATGGATTGGGGAGTTAAAGCCATTTTGTTATTAGGTACTCCGGCAATGTTAGGTCTAATCATTCTCGCAAAGCCAATGCTGATGGTGTTGTTTATGCGCGGTGCATTTAGCCTAAATGACGTTGAAATGGCGTCATACAGCTTGGTTGCTTATGGCTGTGGTTTATTGAGCTTTATGATGATTAAAGTCTTAGCTCCGGGATACTATTCACGCCAAGACACTAAAACGCCAGTTAAATATGGCATCATTGCCATGGTCTGCAATATGGTGTTCAATCTTATTTTTGCGATTCCATTTGGCTATGTAGGTTTAGCTATTGCAACATCAATGTCTGCGCTGTTAAATGCGAGTTTGTTATATCGAGGTTTACATAAAGCGGGCGTTTATCAAATGAGCCGTCAAACGTTGTTTTTCTTATTTAAAGTGATCATTTCAACCGCCTTGATGAGCATTGCTATTTTGTATTTTATGCCACAGCTTACCGTATGGTTAGAATTGCATACCTTTGAGCGTATGCTTATGTTGATTGAGCTTATTGTCGGTGGGGCGGTTATTTATTTATTGAGTTTACTTCTCTTAGGTGTCCGCCCATGGAAAATTAAGCATCAAGGTTAATTTATCCTATTATGAATGGCTGAGCGAATATCGACGGATTATCCTAAATCCGGTGTAATAATCTGAGCTTGAAACTCGCATCTGACATCTGTTTGGGTATATAATCTGCCGATTTGCTATAGGCAGTATTGAGCGTAATGGAATTAATCCGCGGTATACACAATATTTTACCTTCCCATCATGGTTGCGTTTTGACCATCGGGAATTTTGATGGTGTTCATCGTGGCCATGCGCAGGTGATAAGCAGCTTGGTTAATAAAGCGCATCATTTTCAACTACCTGCAAGGTTAATGACCTTTGAGCCTCAACCACAAGAACGTTTTCGTGGTACTGATGCGCCAGCTCGCCTCAGTCTTCTACGTGATAAAATTAGATTGTTAGATGAGCTTAAAGTTGATCAGTTACTTTGTATCAATTTTACAGCTGCCTTTGCCAGTCAACCTGCGGAAGCGTTTATTGAAGAGTTACTGGTTAAAAAACTTGGGGTTAAATATCTTGTTGTTGGTGATGATTTTTGCTTTGGTAAAGGTCGTTTAGGTAATTTTGATATGCTGGTTGAAGCCGGCAAGAAGTTTGGCTTTACGGTTGTCAGTACCCAGAGCTTTGTTGTTGGGTCATCACGGGTAAGCTCTACTGCAGTGAGAGAACAACTAGCATTAGGGCACTTAGAACAAGCAAGACGTTTATTGGGTCATCCTTTCATTTTAAGTGGTAAGGTTGCTCACGGACAAAAATTAGGCCGTACAATCGGTTTTCCAACCGCCAATATTGCACTAAAGCGACACGTTGTGCCTGTTCGAGGGGTGTTTGCTGTTCGTTTGTATTGGGATGGCAGTGATATTTACGAGGGTGTCGCCAATGTGGGCTTTAGACCAACTGTCAATGGTCAAACCTGCAGATTAGAAGTCCATTTGTTTGATTTTGATAGTGATTTATATGGCAAACGAGTGGAAGTAGAATTAGTTGCAAAGATCCGTGATGAACACCCTTTTGATTCATTGGACGCGCTAAAAAAACAGATTTTAAATGATGCAAATGAAGCTCGCGCTTTATTTAGTAACGATGCTAGCTGAAACGAATCAGCGTTAAATAACGGTATGGGATCAATGAGCGACTATAAATTTACTTTGAATTTACCGGAAACAGAGTTTCCGATGCGCGGTAATTTGGCCAATCGCGAGCCAGAAATGTTAAATCGTTGGACGCAAGATGGACTGTATCAACAGATCCGTGAAAGTCGTGCTGGACGTAAATCTTTTATTCTGCATGATGGCCCTCCATACGCCAATGGCAGTATTCATATTGGTCATTCCGTAAACAAAATTCTTAAAGACATTATTATAAAGTCAAAAACCATGTCTGGTTTTGACGCACCTTACATTCCTGGTTGGGATTGTCATGGATTACCGATTGAGCTGAAAGTTGAGCAAAAAGTCGGCAAGCCAGGTGTTAAGATTTCTGCTGCTGAATTTCGTGAAGAATGTCGCAAATATGCCGCTATCCAAGTTAACGGTCAACGCGAAGACTTTATTCGTTTAGGTGTATTAGGTGATTGGCAAAATCCGTATTTAACCATGGATTTTTCAACTGAAGCGAATATTGTTCGTTCACTCGCAAAAGTGATTGAAAGCGGTCATTTGCACAAAGGTGTTAAACCTGTGCATTGGTGTACAGACTGTGGTTCAGCATTAGCAGAAGCCGAAGTTGAATATGAAGATAAAACATCACCAGCAATCGATGTGGCTTTTTTTGCCGTTGATAGCTCAGCTGTTGCCGCTAAGTTTGGCGTTGAGAATTATACTAAGCCGGTAGCGATGGCTATTTGGACTACCACGCCATGGACCATGCCTGCTAACCGCGCATTATCACTGAGTCCTGAGTTAGATTATAGCTTGGTTGAATTTGTGAAAGAGGGTAAAACCACTACTTTGATTTTGGCTCAAGTACTGGTTGAGTCATGTCTTGAGCGTTATGGCGCGGAGTCGCACACTATTTTAGGTGAAGTGAAAGGCGCTGAGCTTGAGTTAATGCGCTTTAATCATCCATTTTATGCTTTTGATGTGCCAGCTATTTTAGGTGACCATGTTACGACTGATGCCGGTACCGGTATTGTACATACTGCACCAGGTCACGGTCAGGACGATTTTATTGTCGGTCAAAAATACGGTTTAGAAGTCGCTAACCCTGTTGGCGATAACGGCGTGTTTAAAGCTGACACTGAATTTTTTGCCGGTCAGCATGTCTTTAAAGCTAACGCTAATGTGATTGCGCTGTTAGAAGAAAAGGGGGCACTACTTCAGCATGTAGCTATCCGCCATAGCTATCCGCATTGCTGGCGCCACAAAACACCAATTATCTTCCGTGCGACACCACAGTGGTTTATTTCAATGGATAACCATGGCTTGCGTACACAAGCACTGGAAGAGATAAAGAAAACCAAGTGGATACCTGATTGGGGCCAAAGCCGTATTGAAAAGATGGTCGAAAACCGTCCTGATTGGTGTATTTCACGTCAGCGTACTTGGGGCGTGCCTATTACCTTGTTTGTAAACCGCGAAACGGAAGAATTGCATCCGGATAGTATTTCATTAATGGAACGTGTAGCGAATCGCATTGAACAGCAAGGCATTCAAGCTTGGTGGGATTTAGACGCCAGTGAATTACTTGGTGATGAAGCCGATCAGTACCGTAAAGTTACTGACACATTAGACGTTTGGTTTGATTCGGGTTCATCATTCTCATCTGTTGTTGCTGCACGTCCAGAGTTTCATGGACATGACATTGATTTGTATTTAGAAGGTAGCGATCAGCATCGTGGTTGGTTTATGTCATCATTGATGATTTCAACTGCGATGAATGGTAAAGCACCTTACAAGCAAGTATTGACCCATGGTTTTACCGTTGATGGTAAAGGCCGCAAAATGTCAAAATCTGTTGGTAACGTTATTGCACCTTTACAAGTGATCAATAAACTCGGTGCCGATATTTTACGTTTGTGGGTTGCTGCAACTGATTACAGCGGTGAAATGACCGTTTCTGATGAGATTTTAAATCGTAGTGCAGATGCGTATCGTCGTATCCGCAACACGGCCCGTTTCTTGTTGGCAAACTTGAATGGCTTTAACCCAGAAACCGATATGATTGCAACTGAGGACATGGTTGCGTTAGACCGTTGGGTTGTACGTCGTGCAGCTGCATTACAACAAGAAATCATCGAAGCGTATGACCAATACAACTTCCATTTAGTCACTCAAAAACTGATGCAGTTCTGTTCTGTAGAGTTAGGTAGTTTCTATCTTGATATTATTAAAGATCGCCAATATACCGCTAAGCAGGAAGGTCATGCTCGTCGTAGTTGTCAATCTGCGCTTTATCTTATTGCTGAGGCTATGGTGCGCTGGATGGCGCCAATATTAAGCTTCACAGCCGATGAAGTATGGCAATTATTGCCAGGTAAGCGTGAAAAGTACGTCTTTACTCAAGAATGGTATCAAGGCTTAGAATCCATCACACTTGAGAGTGACTTGAGCGATGAATATTGGGCGAAACTGTTAACTGTCCGTAATGAAGTTAACAAAGTACTCGAACAAGCGCGTCGTGATAAACGTATTGGTGGTTCATTAGAAGCCGAAGTGACATTGTACGCTGATGCAGATTTAGCTGCCGAGTTAGCAAAAGTAGGTGATGAGTTACGTTTTATTCTTATAACCTCTAAAGCGGCTGTTGCGGATATATCTGAAGCTGGTGATGATGCCATTGAAACTGAGTTGAGTTCACTCAAATTAGTGGTTACCAAAAGTGCAGCTGAAAAATGTGAACGCTGCTGGCACTACCGCGAAGAAGTTGGCACTATCGAAGCTCACCCAACATTGTGTCAACGCTGTGTGACCAATATTGAAGGTGAAGGCGAGCAACGCGAGTTTGCATAAGGAAGTGAGATAATGAGTACTGCGCCATTAACATGGAAAGACAGTGGCTTGCGTTGGTATTGGGTAGCTGCATTGGTGTTTTTAGCCGATCAGCTATCTAAACAATGGGTCCTGGAAAATTTCGAACTGTATGAGTCGGTAAAACTGCTGCCATTTTTTAATTTCACCTATGTGAGAAATTTTGGTGCAGCCTTTAGTTTTTTAGATGATGCTGGCGGCTGGCAGCGTTGGCTGTTTGCTGTTATTGCAATTGGTTTTAGTACTTTACTGACTATTTGGTTGCGTAAACAGTCACACACAATGTGGCGCAGTAATTTAGCGTTCACCTTAGTGATTGGTGGTGCATTAGGTAATTTAGTTGATCGTCTAATGCATGGTTTTGTGATTGATTTCATAGATTTTTACTGGAAAACAAGTCACTACCCAGCATTTAACATTGCTGATTCTGGTATTTTTGTTGGCGCAGTGCTGATCATTTGGGAATCATTTAAACCGGATGTAAAACCATCGAAGGAGCAAGAGTAACAGTGACAGATTTAACTCAACAAGACAGTCGTTCATTATTGTGTCACATGAATATTGTACTGGAAGATGGCTCAACGGCAGACAGCACTAAAGCGTCGGGGAAACCCGCTCGTTTGAATATTGGTGATGGTAGTCTAAGTCCTGCTTTTGAACATGAGCTTAAAGGTTTGAATGAAGGTGATAAGCACACATTTACCTTAGCGGCACAAGATGCATTTGGTGAATCCAATCCTGATGCAATTCATTATATGGACAGAAGCCGTTTCCCTGCGGATATGAAGCTTGAAGAAGGGGTTATTGTGAGTTTTGCAGGCCCTGGTGGCAGCGAAATACCGGGTATTGTTCGCGATACTGCTGGCGATTCCATTACCGTAGATTTAAACCACCCACTAGCAGGTCGCGTGATTACGTTTGAACTTGAAGTGATCAGTGTCATAACTGAGTAAAAGGTATCACATGCTAAAAGTAGATCCGACGTCTCCTGAACTGAGTATTTTACTGGCTAACCCTCGCGGATTTTGCGCCGGAGTTGATCGTGCTATCAGTATTGTTGAGCGTGCTTTAGAGTTATTTGAACCGCCAATTTATGTACGCCATGAAGTAGTACATAATCGTTATGTGGTTGAAAATCTAAAACAGCGTGGTGCTCTTTTTATTGATGAACTTGATCAAGTGCCAGACAACAGCATTGTTATTTTTAGCGCTCATGGTGTATCACAAGCGGTAAGAAAAGAAGCTAAAGTGCGTGGCTTAAAAGTGTTTGATGCGACTTGTCCACTGGTAACAAAAGTGCATTTACAAGTGACTCGTGCAAGTCGTAAAGGCATTGAATGTATTTTGATTGGTCATGAAGGCCATCCAGAAGTAGAAGGCACTATGGGACAATATGATAATCCTAACGGTGGTGTTTATCTTATTGAATCACCTGAAGACGTAAATAATCTTCAGGTCAATAACCCAGATAACTTATGTTTTGTTACCCAAACCACGCTTTCTGTTGATGACACCTTAGATATCATTAGTGCACTACAACAACGTTTTCCTTCAATTGAAGGACCGCGTAAAGATGATATTTGCTACGCAACACAAAATCGTCAAGATGCAGTAAGAAGTATGTCTGCTGAAGTCGATTTATTGATTGTTGTCGGCTCTAAAAATAGTTCTAATTCAAATCGTTTACGTGAACTAGCGGAAAAAACCGGTACCCAATCTTATTTAGTTGATACTGCCGCCGATGTTGAAGCGGTATGGTTTAATGATGTGAAAAAAGTGGCAGTAACAGCAGGAGCGTCGGCGCCAGAAGTGCTAGTGCAACAAGTTGTTAACGCTATAGCGACGCTTGCACCAAGTGTGATTACTGAAATAGAAGGGCGTAAAGAAGATACTGTTTTTGCCGTACCTGCCGAATTACGCTAATTAATTAAACTAAATGCGCTAAATTTGAACCCGCAACCGGCTTTAGGATGCGGGTTTTTTTGTACTTAAAAATAAACAGAGTATTATACTCATTAATCAATGCACCAATAATTAATGGTCAGTATACAATATTGATACTATCTGATTACATTTAAGTCGGCTATGATACGTTTATTATATAACCACGATAGTGTTGTTAATATTTACCTTTTTAGATGCTAATCTCAAAGGTAGAGATTATTTTGCGTTTATTTTTCTGGAGGTTTGACGCTCATGCTACCAAAAAGGAATGGATTTTCCTTAATTGAAGTAATGGTATCACTGGTTATTCTGGTGGTAGGACTTATTGGTATTTTTAATCTTCATTTAGTTTCCAAAAAAGGCAGTTTTGAATCTTTTCAGCAAACTCAAGCATCATATTATGCTAATGATATTATTAATCGTATGCGCATAAATAGTGGTCAACTAGCGACTTATGCAGGCACCTATACTGGCACAACCATTACATCCGCTAAAGCTTGTGACGTTGCTGTTGGTGTGACGGTTATTTGCACCAATATTGAAACCAGGAACTGGGATTTATACCAGTGGGAACGAGCATTTTTAGGTGAAAACGAAAAATCTTCTGATAATAAAAATGTGGGAGGATTAGATTCACCAACCGCGTGTATTGATATTAATACTACAAATGTAACAGTTGTTATAACTTGGAAAGGTGTACGAGCTTCATCAGACGGAACTGCAGATAAAAGTGATTTTATTAAAGGGTGTGGTTCCAGTAGTGATAGGCGACGTACACTTGTTGTTAATACGGCGATAATAAGATGATGAGAATATTTAAAAGTCAACGAGGAATGTCGTTGGTAGAGCTAATGGTCGCTATGTTAATCAGCCTTTTTTTAACAGCAGGGCTTTTTACTATGTTTAACATGTCTTCCAGTAATGTGACAACCACAAGTCAATTTAATCAACTCCAAGAAAATGGTCGTATTGCTTTAGCTATAATGGAGAGAGACCTTAGTCAATTAGGTTTTTTGGGAGATTTTACTGGTACAAATTTTAATGATATCAATAGTACATTTTCTGCAACCGCTGTTACTGTCGATTGCGTTGGTGCTGGGTTGAATAACGCCAGCTTCCCAGATACGACTCAGACACCTAACTTTCGGCATTTATGGGGATATGAACAAGGCGTAAGTGCAGAAACCATGACTTGTATTACGCCGAATAGTAATACTGATGTAATTCAAGTTAAACGTTTTATTGGGCCGCCTGTGACGGCATTAACTGCCACTCGCTATTATGCCGCGGCTTCGTCAGTTGAAGTTGTTTTTTTCAATGGCAGCGATGCAATTCCTGGGGTTATTAATAGCCGATTATGGGAATATCAACATCATGTATATTTTATCCGGGATGATGGTGATATACCTGTATTAAGGCGTCGTACTCTTTCGATAAATAATGGTATGAATAACGAAGAACAACTCGTTGAGGGCATAGAAAATATGCGTATTTTATATGGTTTTGACAGTAACGGCGATGGAACTGCAAATAGCTATATGCCAGTAGAAAATGTGACCACATTAATGTGGGATAATGCACTGTCTCAGCGTTTAGTTTCTTTAAGGTTATTCTTGCTAGTTCGTTCAAATGAAGAAGATGGTAGTTATAAAAATGATACGACTTATACGCTAGGGGATAAGACTATCGGTCCATTAAATGATAATTATCGACGTAAAGTCGTTTCAACCACCATCATGTTAGACAATCAAATATTAATTAATTAATTTATAGGTAGCGTAGGTTATCTGTTAAAAAGTTATTTGTTGTACTTGTATTAAATGCATGATTAAGTTTGCTCTGAAGGTGAGATGATGATCAAATCAACAAAAAATCAGCAAGGCATAGTATTATTTTTTTCATTAATAGTATTAGTGTTAATGACATTGATTGGTGTGGCTTTAGCCGTCAATTCTACACAGTCATTAAGAATGGCTGGTGCTGGTTCTGAGCGCCTAGAGGCTATGGCATTAGCTCAAGGTGAACAAGATAAAACCATTTTGACTTATACTAATAATAGGCTAACGGATATGACGGTCGCTTTTACCACGGTAGATAATGATTTGGGTGTTTCAAATACGTTAACGCCATTGACCATTGTTGATGTTAAATGTCGAAGTCCTAAAGCTAATTCAGACATCTATTGCCGTCGAGTTGAAATATCCAGCTCTGCAACATTTGGACGGAGTGATATGGGCCTCGTCACCGTTGTATCAGGAATAGAACAAGAAGTATTAACAGGGAGTTAGTCATGTTTTTAAAACAATTACTGTCAGTATTATTATTTGCAATCTTGGCTCATTCATCGATTAGCTTCGCAGATGACACAGAATTATATGTATTTGAGTCGACAGCTCGATCTGGCTCTAAGCCCCAGGTGTTAATTATTTTCGATACATCGGGCAGTATGAGTACTAGTTTTAGTACTGATGATCCTTATGAAAGAGGGGAGGAAAATACCAATAATGGTACTTTACAAGGTAATACAAAGCTTTATTTTACCCGTAGTAGTAGCAATATCCCTGAGGCAAGCAGTAACCAATACTTCTTACACAGTGTAAACGGTTGTGATGTCGGCGAGAAATATCTCGAAGATTACGGTATGTTTACTGGTTACCTACGTGAACATAAATATATTGGTGAAAATGGTGTGTGGTCTGAATTGCCGTTAACTGATGGTAGTTCAATCCAACAAGTTGATTGTTATGAAGATATTGCGGATCGCAATTATTACAATAATGGCACAAACTTTTATGGTTTTCCTGTTGATGGTTTAGGCTCTAGCGCTAGTCCTGTTCGTTATACTACTGCAAATAGCTCATCAACAACGGCTGAAATTGATGCTGCTATTGAAAAGGCCAAGTTAACTAATTTAGGTATTGGCCAACCCATAACCTTGTACACAGAAAAATATATTAATTGGTATTACAGCACGAAATCTCAACATCGTTATTCTCGTATGGCAATAGCTAAACGAGTTATTGAAGATACTATTGTCACCACTCCGAGTGTTGATTTTGGCTTGAGTATATTTAACTATAATTATAGATGTTGTGATGGTGGGCGTATAGTATACGGTATAACTACAAATAATGAGACTAACAGAACTAATTTACTCAATACCATTGGTGACTTTAATGCTGATGGTAATACACCTTTGTGTGAAAACTTATATGAAGCCTATCGTTACTTTGCTGGTTTAGGGGTGTATTTTGGTGATGATGATCCAAGTAGGACTCCAAGTCGAGATCAGTCAGTTGAGCACAATGGATCATACATATCACCTTTTGTCGATAAACAATGCCAAGATAAAGCCTACGTTATTTATGTTACAGATGGAGAGCCAACCCAAGATACGGCAGCCGATAATGCAATCTTAAATCTTTCTGGTGTGACAACATCTGATCGACACTCAAGTAGCTATTTACCTGCCCTTGCTGGTTGGTTAAACAAAAATGACGTAAATACCAACCTTGATGGTATCCAAACCGTATCAACCTACACTATTGGTTTTAGTGAAGGAGCTGATGATGCTAAAGACATCCTTACAGAAACAGCCACTCGTGGTGGGGGAGAGTATTATTCAGCCAAAAATGCACAAAAATTACAAGAAGCGTTACAAGATATTTTTTCTAATATCCTAGAAGTTAACTCAAGCTTTACGTCTCCATCTATTGCCAGTAATAACTTTGATAGAACACAAACATTAAACTCTGTTTACTATGCAATGTTTTTACCTAATGAAGGCCCTCGCTGGGTCGGAAACCTTAAAAAGTTTACTGTTACAGGTTCTGGTGATGTTGTAGATAAAAATGGTGATAATGCCATAGGTGATGATGGAAATTTAAAATCATCTGCATGTTCATATTGGACAGATGATTCAGTCTGTAGTGCAACTAGTGGCGGCGGGGACGGTAATAATGTTGAAATCGGTGGTACGTTAACCAAGCTTCAAAATACTTCTAATAGGACGCTATACGGCAACTTTGGTAGTGATGGTTCCTTAAAAGCATTTACTAAATCAAATGCTGCAAGTAGTCCAGGTATTAGTAGTGAAGCATCATTAGCAACCTTTATGGGGGTTGATAAAACCGAATTAACTAAATTATTTGATTGGGCCATCGGTATCGATGTTGACGACGAAGATGAAGATAATTCAACATCTGATACACGTTTAGATATTATGGGTGATCCACTGCATTCAAAACCATTAGCGATAAACTATGGTACAGAAGGCTCACCAGATGTGCGCATATTGCTTGGCACGAATGCTGGTTTTTTGCATATGTTTAAAGATAAAGGGGATAGCGTTGAAGAATCTTGGGCATTTATGCCACAAGAGTTATTGCCTAATTTACGTGAGCTAAGAGCTAACGTGCCAACTGGTGTTCACTCAGTTTATGGTATGGACAGCCCTCCGGTTGCTTATGTTAAACGTAATACATCAGGGGCTATTGAAAAAGCTTGGTTATTCGTTGGTATGCGACGTGGTGGTAAGTCCTATTATGCCCTCAATATCACTAACCCAGATTTACCATCATTTATGTGGAAGGTCGATCCTAGTTCATCTGGAATGAGTGAAATGGGGCAGTCTTGGGCTGAGCCTGTAGTTACGTTAATTCCAGGTGTACCTTCAGGCAATATGTCGGCGACGAGTGCGACTCCAGTCGTCATTCTTGGAGGGGGCTATAATCCTTCCACTAAAGATGGTTCTGGTATTGGTACCGATGACACTACTGGTCGAAGTGTTTATGTGTTAAATGCTGAAACAGGCGCTTTAGTACATCAATTTGGAACATCCACTGGAACCAACAAAACCACACTACCTAGTATTGTTGATAGTATCCCTAATAGTGTTGCAATTTTAGACGGTAATAACGATGGTCTAACTGACAGAATATATGCTACTGATACCGGTGCTAATATTTGGCGTATGGATATGCCTAGTGCTTCGTCTAATGATTCAACTAATCCTTGGACAGCATTTAAATTTGCTAGTTTAGGGGGAGCGACGCAAGCAACAGACAGACGTTTTTTTGCTGAACCAGCCGTTGCGCAAACCGTGTTTACTAATATTTCCGAGGTTTCTGTCACGGTGTCAGAAACAACAACTACAAGTGTCACTTATCAGAACGTTCCTTATGATGCGGTAACTGTTGGAAGTGGTAATCGTCCGCATCCATTAGATACAACGCGTTCAGATAAATTTTTTGTGCTACAAGACCGTAATGTTATTAGTAAGTCATTCACTGGGGCTACGGGTAAGGAGGTACCAGCAACATTAGAGTTATCAAATCTTTATAATGTATCATCTACTCCTCCGGTTACTGAAGAGCAGAATATTGAATTTGGTAAACAACGGGGTTGGTTTTATAACTTTTCCGCATCAGGAGAGAAAAGTGTATCGGCTTCAACCATTATTGAAGGGCGAGTTTATTTTACCTCTTATGTTCCAGGTGACAATACTTCGACTAATCAATGTTTAGTATCTGGTCAAGGCCGCTTATATGGATTTGATTTACATAAAGGTACCCGCTCTTACACACAAGAGTATTTAGAAATGGGGTCTAGAGTCCCTGATACGCCTCAATTAGTTATTCCACCTAATGATGAACCTAGTGATCCTGATGATTCCACAAACCAAAATGATGAGAGTTACATGTACTTAATAGGCATTGGTTCAGCTGGTGATAAAATGGAAAAAGTTGATGGTGATGATGATGGCTGTGCGGAAGGTGACAATAAGTGCATTCGTGCAGGACTTGGTGTTAACAGGATTTACTATCATATAGATGAGTAAAAGTGAGTATAACTCGTAATGAAAAATCAGAAAGGATTCACCTTAATTGAAGTGATGATCACCGTTGTGATAGTTGGCATTTTAGCTTCAATTGCATACCCAAGTTATATTCAATTTGTTGCTAAAGGAGCGCGTGGTGATGGTTTAGCAGGGGTTATGCGTGTTGCAAATTTGCAAGAGCAATATTATTTGGATCATCGAAGCTTTACTGCTGATATGACAAAGCTTGGTTTGACGGCGGATCCTTGGATTGTTGAGAATACTTATTATAAGGTAGACACAACGTTGAGCGGGGATGATTATACCGTGACCTCGACAGCTATCGGTGTCCAAGCTACTCGCGATGCAACTTGTGCAACGATATCATTAACCTCAACGGGTACTAAATCACCTTCGGAGTGTTGGAAATGAGAATAGCGACAATTTTAATAGCGATGTTATCTGTTTGGGTTAGTTTTGTTGTATTGGCAAAAGAAGATAGAGAGCCAATTGCTTATAAATGTCACATAGAAACACCTAACGGGGCAAATATTGCTTTGTTTGTATGGGATCCTAAGTTGCTCATTAAAGAGCAAAGTGCTTTATTGGCAGATTATGTACCTACTATATCTAATGAACGTCTGTTGGTTAAACGTGTTATTGAATGCATTGCAGAAGATAAACAGTTTAAAGATATTTTTATACGTGAGATGGATGAGCAAAGAACTTATTAATGCTACCCATTTATCGACGAAAAAAGGCTTACTAATGTGAGCCTTTTTTAATTGCAATTTATCGCCGTGGTAACGTTAGATATTCTACCAGAAGCACTTATGCTTATGGCCTCAGATGAACTGCTATCGGTGTCGCCAGGGCAATATCTAAACGTGCCACTATTGCCATTAATAACCATACCATCGGGGGTGAAACTGTATATTGCCAAGTCCGATTTGATGAAGTCGTTACTATTAAATGCATCCACTTTACGTAAAATTATATCAGCAATTCCATCGGTAGTATCCATTGTTCCAAGTGTACCATTATCGATAAAGACACTAAATCCCTGTGTCCAATCTGTTCCACAAGATGTAGTACTTAGAGGACAGACCGATACTCTACCACCGTAACTTACGGCTTGGCTCCTAGCAAATATAAATGATGATTCGATGGTGCTAATTGTACTTTTTGCTCTCATTCCCTCATAAAGAGAATTCATAGATGGTGCCGCAACAGCAATGAGTATCCCTGCTACTACAACTGTTACCATCATCTCTACTAAGGTAAAACCCAATTGTATTTTTTTCATGCGCAAATCCTCTGCTATATAAAGCAGAGTAGCACTAAGCGCAGCATAAATTACAGTGTTTTATTAGCCATTTCTTAATAGGTCTTCTGACTTACTCTATTTCAGATACAGTGATTTTATTCGTGTCTAATTAAAGCTTACATTTTATATTTTTCTTTTTTGACATTCTTGCTCGCCCTGCTTGATTAACAATAACGGCTTTTGAATATTTGCTATCCACTTTTCCAGGACAATAAGTTAATGTTCCATTAGTACCGGATGCTAACCCGTCAGGTTGAAACCTAATCGCGGGCCGATTGTAATCAATGTGGTCATCTTCATGAAAAGAATCAGTCTGTTGAAGCAAATGGTCATTGCCATCAAGTTGATTTTTCTGTCCATGGTCAATAAATACACTTAATCCAATACTCCAGTCTGATGAACACAAATTGTTGGCTAATGGGCAAACGGTCACCCTTGAGCCGTAACTTATTGCCATATTTCTACCCAAAAGGATGGTTTGTTGGATAACTTGAATATTGCTATTGGCTCTGATTTGTTCGTTAAAGTCCTTAAACGACGGTATAGCGATAAGAGAAAGCAATGCGGCAATCATTGTGGTGATAATGACTTCGATAAGATTGAAGCCTTTGATATGAGTATAATGAGGCATACATGTTCATCCTTAAACGTGGTGGGCTGCATCCTGCAGTAACATTAAATGTAGTACAAAAAAACACCAAAAGCTTAGTTGAGAAATATCTTTTCATAAATAAGTAAAATAGCAGCGACAATTGTCTTCGCTTTCAAGTAAGATATTTGTACAAAATTTGATAGCAATAAACGTCAACGCCGACATATGTTTAACCAACAATTTAGCCGATGACAGGAGTATATAATGAAAAAAGTCGAAGCCATTATTAAACCGTTTAAACTTGATGATGTGCGTGAATCACTTGCTGAAATTGGTATTACAGGTATGACTGTATCTGAAGTAAAAGGTTTTGGACGTCAAAAAGGCCATACTGAACTGTACCGTGGTGCTGAATACATGGTTGATTTTTTACCTAAGGTAAAAATTGAGTTGGTTATTCAAGATGAACTTCTTGAACGTGCGATAGATGTGATAGTGGACATTGCTAGAACAGGAAAGATAGGTGACGGTAAAATTTTTGTTACCAATATTGAACGTGTCATTCGTATTCGTACCGGCGAAGAAAACGAAGAAGCAGTATAAGATTCATAAGGGCCCATAAGGGCCTTTTTTTATATTTGTACGCTCTGTTTTATTGACTTAGTTGTGGATGTTAGTTTGCTTCGAGGAATATATGGTGCAACGAATTGTTATCGTGGGTGGTGGGGCAGCTGGGTTAGCGTTGGCTTCTAAATTGGGACGAAAGTTTGGTAAAAATCCGTTAATCGATATTAGTTTGATTGATAAGAATACCGTTCACATTTGGAAACCTAAATTGCATGAGGTTGCCGTTGGTGTAATTGACCAATCAATTGAAGGTTTGCAATATCGAGACCACGGATTAAAGAATGGTTATCGCTATATTCGCGGTGCAATTGAACAGTGCGATCCGAGTACTAAACAAATTCAACTTGCTCCAGTGTATAACGATGAAGGTGAGATGATCATTGCTGCGCGTAATATTGAATACGATACTTTGGTTCTCGCATTAGGAGGAGTATCAAATAGCTTTAATACACCCGGTGCAGAAAAACATTGTATTTTCTTAGACAGCCTAGACAGTGCCAATCTTTTTCATCATAAGCTTATGGATGCTCTGTTACAGCTTAATGAAACTCAAGACCAGTTAAGTATCGGTATTGTCGGTGCTGGTGCAACAGGCGTAGAGCTTTCCGCTGAGCTCCATCACGTTATTGAGTCGGTGAGAGAGTACGGCTATCAAAATATTTCTAAAGATCATTTAGACATAAACTTGATTGAAGCATCAAATAAAATCTTGCCACAATTACCTGATCAAGTTAGCTCCAGAGCGCAAACTGTGCTGTCAAAATTAGGCGTAAAATTACATTTGGGTGTACAGGTTAAAGAAGTGACCAAAGAAGGCTTTGTTACTGCTGCGGGTGATACGATTAAAGCTAACATTAAAGTCTGGGCAGCAGGTGTTAAAGGTCCAAAAGTATTTGAGAGCTTCACTCAACTTCCCATTACGCCACGTAATCAAATCGATGTTGATGAATGTATGCATGTTAAAGGTATAAATGATATTTATGCCTTAGGTGACTGTGCACAATTAATACTACCCTCAGGGAAACCTGTACCGCCACGAGCTCAAGCAGCAGCTCAAATGGCCGATCGCCTTTATGCGAATATCTGTTTAAAAATGAAGCAACAACCTGAAAAGCCTTTTGTGTATAAAGACTATGGTTCATTGGTATCACTGAGTCGTTTTTCTGCCGTTGGTAATCTAATGGGTAACCTCCGCTCGGGAGATTTTTTTGTTGAAGGGCATGTTGCTCGTTTGATGTATATTTCACTTTATCAACGTCATTTAGCCAGTTTATATGGCTGGTTTTCCGCCTCGGTATATCGGATTGCGCAAAAATTACTACGCTGGCAACGTCCTAAGCTTAAATTACATTAAGTTATAAATTTTTTAGCTCGTTAATTAATGAACCGTACCGTTAATATAAAGCCTTTTTTGAGCAAGAAATCGCCATTTGGGGCTAATTGATGCAATTTAACTTAAATGTACTTGAATTTAAGATTTAACTTGGTAGTTTCAGTTATTAATTATTTGTTAACGTAGTGTATGACAATGATGTTGTACTTATATAATAAAAGATAATCAGTGCTTCAAGGAGCCAAGATGCCTAACCAAATTACATTATTAGAACAAACCAAACATGGTGATTTAAAACTGACCCCAAGTGATTATTCACACATAGCAGAACAACACATTGTGCCAGTAACGTTACATGAAATTAATCGTGCTGCTACTGAGTATCCTATCGTATTTGTAAAAAACAGTGACACTAATGAATTTCAATCAGTGGCTATGTTAGGCTTAAAGCCAGGTCAGAATTTAAGTGTAAAAGACGGTAAATGGCTAGGTTTGTATATTCCTGCCGTTGTCCGTGATTATCCTCTTGGTTTAATCGTTAACCCCGATGTTAAAGACAAAGTATGGATTGGTATTCGTGAGAATGCTAAAGAAGTGACTAAAACAGAAGGGCAGGCAATGTTTGAAGATGGTAAAGAAACGCCATTTTTAGAAGCGCGTAAGAAAGCCTTAATTAGTCACTATGAACAAGATCAAGCTACACGTGGAATTTTAGGGTATTTAGCTGAAAAAGGATTATTAATAAATCAAATATTAACTGTAGATGTGGCGGGTGAGAAACGCAATATTAATGGCTTATATTTAATAGATGAAGCTAAATTAAATGAGCTAAGCGATGAAGAATTCATTGAACTTAAAAAGCGTGGTTTACTCGGCCCTATTTATGGTCATTTAGGATCGTTAAACCAAGTTAATCGATTAGCACGTATCGAAGTTCTTGGTAGATAACCACCAAGTTCTAAATAAAACGGGCACTCATGGAGTGCCCGTTTTATTTTTAGCTTATTAAATTAAATATGAGTCTAATAAATTTTGGATACAAAAAAACCACTCATTGAGTGGCTTTTTTGTTTTTATGGTGCCGGCACCAAGAGTCGAACTCGGGACCTACTGATTACAAGTCAGTTGCTCTACCAACTGAGCTATGCCGGCTAAATTATGGTGCCCGAACCCGGAATCGAACCAGGGACACGAGGATTTTCAATCCTCTGCTCTACCGACTGAGCTATTCGGGCAACTAACTAAGCGTTAGTTATCTACTTCAGACTAGGTATTAACTTGGTAATCAATGCCTGTCTCGTCTGGAGTGCGCACATAATATAGTGATGGTTTTTATCGTGCAAGTGGTTTTTCAAATGTTTTTACTCATTCGCTTAGTTAATGCACAAATAGGTACTTTTTTATCGGTTTATGGTGTTTTTAACACCAAAAGCAACTTTTAGTCACTAATTGTAATTTAGTGAAATCATCGGAGTTAGGTAACCGATTGAATAAAATAGCAGAATAGTCACTAGGTAGTTGATAATATTGTTTGTTTTTTGCTCGTAGCATCAGTGGCTTTCATTATTGCTTGTGGTCTAGAAGTTCTATTTTTGATAATCAGTTAGAGTTGTTGTGCTGATTAATGGTGAGGGTAAAGGATTATGCAGAAATTAGCGTACAAAAATGACTGGTAAACCACGTTAGCCTTAAAATATTTACTGTCTAAATTGATTTTGGTTTGGCTTTTGTTAACGTTTAATTCAGATAAGTAAAGATAGGTGTTAAGTCATTATAACAATGAACGAACAAACCCTAGATAACACCAAGCCGCTTAGTTAAGCGGCTTGGTTTATAAGTTTAGTCATTAATTATATCAATGCATTATTCATCTTCAGCTGGTGGTACATAGCCTTCGATTTCAACATCTTTACCTTCAAATAAAAAGTGAGTCATTTGCTCTTCAAGAAACTTGCGATCATCAACATTCATCATATTGAGTTTTTTTTCATTAATGAGCATGGTTTGTTTCTTTTGCCATAAGCCCCAAGCTTCTTTACTAATATTATCAAAAATACGCTTACCCAATTCTCCTGGGTATAGCTGAAAATCTAAGCCGTCAGCTGATTTGTTAAGATGTAGACACTGAACTGTGCGAGCCATGATGATTCCTTACTAACGTTAATAACTAATGTGTGACGAAAAGTACGGCTAAATTAGCCAAAATACGTTCTGTGGCGGCTGCCAACCCGACTTTCGCTGGTTGTTCTATGTTATACCAGAGAGCTGAGGTTTGTTCCATGATGCCGCTAGCGAGATCTGGAGATAGTTCAACTAACACAGGTTTAATATCAAGATGAAAGTGACTAAATGTATGTCTAAACCCTGCAAGCCCTTGCTCAGACTCTGTTAAATTATGCAGTGTTAAATAATCATCTAATTCTACTTGTTGTTCAAATTGAGGAAAACACCATAATCCTCCCCATATACCTGCTGGTGGACGTTGAATAAGTTGAACTTTTACTGACTCTTCGCTGTTATCGACTAAAACTAACATAAAAGCCGATTTTTCTGGCGTGACTTTTTTAGGTTTTTTGCCGGGATACAGGCTTTGATTCCCTGCTTGTTGAGCTTTGCAATCAATCGCTACAGGGCAGTCTGAACAGTTGGGTTTACTGCGGGTGCAAACACTTGAGCCAATATCCATCATCGCTTGGTTAAACTTTTCAATGTTTTTGCTTGGTGTTAAGGAATCGGTTAATTGCCACAATTGTTGTTCAACTTTTTTTTGTCCTGGCCAACCTTCAATAGCACCATGTCGGGCTAATACTCGTTTAACATTACCGTCTAAAATAGGGTGGTGTTGCCCCAGTGATAACGATAATACTGCGCCAGCAGTCGATTTACCTATTCCAGATAAGGCGACGACATCATCAAAATGAGTGGGGAACTCACCGTTAAAGGTATCGCGAATATGTTGGGCTGCTTTGTGTAAGTTGCGTGCTCTGGCGTAATAACCTAAGCCTGTCCACAAATGCAGCACCTCATCTTGATGAGCATTAGCAAGATCGACAACGCTAGGGAAACGAGCCATAAATTTTTCATAGTATGGAATAACCGTCGCAACTTGAGTTTGTTGGAGCATGATCTCCGATACCCAAACACGATATGGTGTTTTATTGATCTGCCAAGGCAGGGATTTACGACCATTTAGGTCATACCAAGCGATAATGCGCTCAGAAAATGGAGTCATATTTTTCATGGTCGCAGTGTATCCATAGCCATTTTATTACACAAGTAACCGCACTACTTTAAATTTATGTTTTGGCTAAATTAGCGTAAACATGTGCAATGAGTTTAGGTATAATGCGCCACTGAACTTTAATAAATGATCTATTACAGATAGCAATTGCGTATTGTGCTGATAAAGCTAGGTATCCTAGCGCTTAGATACATAAATATTTAGATTTAGTACCACAGCATAAGCAAATACGCAGACAATGAGGCAATAATGAGCGACGTTACCACAGCTGAATTTAACGAAGACGGTAAGTACATTCGTAAAATCAGAAGTTTTGTTCTACGCGAAGGTCGATTAACGAAAGGCCAATCTCAGGCTATTGAAGCTTATTGGCCAACAATGGGCCTTGATTACACTCCACAACCGTTGGATTTGGTCCAAGTGTTTGGTCGCGATGCTGATACCGTTTTGGAAATTGGTTTTGGTATGGGCGCATCATTAGTACAAATGGCCCAAGCAGCTCCAGAGCAAAACTTTATTGGCATCGAAGTTCATAAGCCTGGTATTGGTTCGTGTCTTGCGGATGCTGGTGAAGCTAACGTCACTAATTTACGAATATATCATCACGATGCAATGGAAGTGTTAGAACACAGTATTGCTGATGGCTCTCTTGCGCGAGTGCAATTATTTTTCCCTGATCCATGGCACAAAAAACGTCATCATAAACGCCGGATTGTACAAGCTGAGTTTGTACAGCTCATCCGTCGTAAGCTTAAGATCGGTGGCGTGTTTCACATGGCGACTGATTGGGAAAATTACAGTGAGCATATGTTAGACATAATGAATGCTGCAGAAGGTTATAAAAATCAATCTACAACTGGTACAGTTGTCGAACGTCCAGAGCATCGTCCGCTAACAAAGTTTGAAGCTAGAGGCCACCGACTCGGTCATGGCGTATGGGATATCATGTTTGAGCGTATCGCTTAATCACAACTACACTTTCAACAATTGGAGAATACACCATGGCGCAAAATCGCAGCCGTCGTTTACGTAAAAAATTACGAGTAGATGAGTTTCAAGAACTCGGTTTTGAAATAAACTGGACTTTTGATGAGTCTGTTTCTGAGCAAGATATTGATAATTTGGTTGATCAGTTCCTTATTGAAGTCATCGAACCTCGTGACTTAGGTTTCCACGGTGGTGGACATAAGCAATGGGAAGGCATTATTGCGACCCAAACTATTGGTAAATGTACTGAAGAAGATACAGCTGCAGTTAATGCATTTTGGAAAGACAAGCCAGTATCAGACCTAGAAGTCAGCGAGTTGTTCGATATTTGGTGGGGTTAAGCCAAATTGCCTGAGCAATTATTACTTCAACAAGCGGTCGATAAAGTAAGATCGTTATTGGGTAAAGGCAAGGTAGCAGGATATATTCCTGCTCTTGCCTGTGTTGACCCCAATAAAATTGGCATTGCAGTTACCACCATCGACGGAAACACAATTGGTGCTGGCGATTACCTCGAACCCTTTTCCATTCAAAGTATCTCTAAAGTTTTTAGCCTGACTCAGGCACTTAATTTATACACAGAAGATGAAATTTGGAGTCGTGTGGGTAAAGAACCCTCAGGGCATTCATTTAACTCGCTTGTACAGGTTGAATTAGAACGTGGTAAACCTCGTAACCCTTTTATTAATGCTGGCGCGCTGGTCATTGCCGACTTGTTGCAAGCCCGTTTAGGGGCGCCTAAGCATCGTATGCTTGAGGTGGTACGTCAATTGAGCCAGAACGCGACATTATCCTACGATAAAGTGGTGGCGGATTCTGAGTTCCAGTTCAGCGCACGCAATGCATCTATTGCCTATTTAATGAAATCATTTGGTAATTTTGACGGCGACGTTAATACCGTGCTTAAAAGTTACTTTCATTATTGTGCCTTAAGAATGAATTGCGCTGATTTGTCCCGTGCGATGTTCTATTTGGCCAATCGGGGTAAAACGCTGGATGGCGACAGCTTAGTTTCTCCGGTACAAACTAGGCAACTCAATGCGTTACTAGCGACATCCGGTTTATATGATGGCGCCGGCGAGTTTGCATATCGAGTAGGTATGCCGGGTAAAAGTGGTGTTGGAGGCGGTATTATTGCCGTTATCCCTGGCGATATGTCTATTTGCGTCTGGTCTCCAGAGCTCGATAATAATGGCAACTCATTAGCGGGCACGGCAATGCTAGAACATTTAAGCCAACAGTTAGGTCGTTCCATTTTTTGATTAACACTCGCTAAATTAATTCTTATTGAGATTCGTAAAATAGACTACTTTTTGGTTTGTTTTACGAATACACTTCCGCAATTGTTCATCCTTCAGCTTAATAACAAACTCCTTATTAACTTTATTGTATAAAAATCATTACTTTACCATTGTTGGCATAACTTGTGCTTTATAACACTCATACCTGACTTACTTATAGATACTCGTATAACAAAAGGATTTTTATCATGACCAAGCAAAAATTGATTTGTGGTTTAGCATTAACCAGCATGCTGTTTACCGCGGGAACGCTGACCCCAGCCATGGCAAAAATGTCAATTAATGATGAAAAGTGCAATGTTACATTGAACTATGACGTTACCGTTGAACCAACAAATTTACAGATTAGCGATAACGGAACTGAGAAATATCGCGTTGAATTGGGTCAGTTGTATGTCGATGGTAAAAAGGTCACATTAAATGATAAACAACAGTTGTTATTAACTCAGTATTCTGACGAACTGTCTCGCCAATTACCTGACGTAATTGATTTGGTGGCCGATGTGGTATCTATGGCATCTCAAGCCGTTAATATGGCGTTAACACCCATATTTGGTGATGCTACAGGTAGCCAAATTGATAAGTTAACCAGCGGCATTCAAAAACGCATCGATACTATGGCTTATCAGCAAGGTGATAAATTTTATTTAGGTTCAACAGATTCTTCAATTGAACATGCATTTAATGAAGAGTTTGAGCAAGAAATAGAACAAATGGTGACGAACTCAATGGGTTCATTAATGATGACATTAGGCAGCCAGATCATGTCTTCTGAAGGAGGTTCATTTGAAGAGAAAATGAATGCGTTTTCAGTAAAAATGGACAATGTCGGTAAAGATATCGAGCAACAACTAGAGTCACAATCACAAGGGCTGGAGCTACGTGCTAATAAGATTTGTGATAATTTTGAAGGATTACTAGTGTTAGAGAACCAAGTGCGTCAAGCCATCCCTGAACTTGCTCCTTACACCTTAGCTAAGTTAGGCGATTTAAAAGAGTAAGTGTATTTGTTGTGTAAAACCGTCCTTCCTGGACACCCACCTTTCCCCAGTGCTTTTTTAAAGACACTGGGGCTTTTTTTTAGACTTAATTTAGCCATTTCGCCGCTATAGCTAGTGTAGCTTTGTTCTGATAAAAAAATTGTCTATCATAAATATAGAACCATATAGGCTTTATTTGTTATACTCATAAAAACTATAACAATATTACTCCCTACTTTAGATGTGGTTATATTTCGGAATAGTCATTTGTTTGCACTAGTTTGTAAGATTGGTTGGTTTTGGTGTTTATTTCGCTTCAATCATCACAATCACTGAATGCTGATATTGATACTGATTTTTAGCAAGGTATAGTTATTAGCAGTGACAAACAGATATCTGAAATTTTTATTAATGTCGTAACCAGCTTAAGGCGACTTTCATGTTAGAACTGTTAGAACCTATCGCAATTTTTACCCATGTTGCTCGTGCCGGAAGTTTTAGTGCTGCAGCCAGACGTCTTGGCATTTCTAAATCTAAAGTGAGTACTCAAGTTGCAGATCTTGAACATAAACTTGGTGTTCAACTTATTCAACGTACTACTCGGAGTTTAAGTCTTACTGAAGCCGGTAATTTATTGTACTTGCAAGGTGAAGAATTACTTCGAGATGCAGAACAAGCAGTATCGAGTGTTCACAACTTAAATGATGCTACCCGTGGTGTGTTAAAAGTCGGGATATCGCAATCCTTTGGCACTATGCATATTATTCCCGCTTTACCGGCGTTTATGGCAAGACATCCAGATCTTGAACTACAAGTCAGTTTGCTTGATCACAAAGTCGATGTTGTTAGCGAAGGCTTAGATTTGTTGTTAACCATGTCAGAGCAATTGCCGCTTGGTATGGTGGCAAGACCGTTAATGAAATGCAATTTCTTACTAGTGGCATCGCCGGGTTATATTGCCCAACATGGTAATATTAGCCGCCCAGAGCAATTAGTTGAACACAATTGTTTGGTGTATCAAGGCGAGTGGCATGAGCACAGTATGTGGCAATTTAAGAAGGGTGAAGACTATTGCGAAATTGGTGTTTCAGGCAATTTCCGTGTCGATAATGCACCAGCGTTAAAATCGGCTGCTGTGAGCGGTTTAGGCATTGTATATTTAGCCAGTTATTTACTGGAAGATGAAATTGCCCAAGGGACATTGGTGCCAATGTTGCCCGATTGGCAGTTGACTCATAATCTTCCATTACAAGCCGTGTATCCTCGCCGCAAACATTTGGCTCCCAAAGTCAGTGCGTTTATTGATTTCATTAAAACGCATATTGGTAGCCCACCATATTGGGATGCAAAGTTCGAGCATTTGTATAAGCTTCGTAAGTAAAAGTGAAAACATTGTTCTTATTTTGAAATAAAGCCACAACATAGGTTGTGGCTTTATTTTTAATTGATTTAAATCAAAGTCTTACCCTGCTTTGGTATCGGTTAGGTGTAACGGTAATAATCAAGCAGTTAGTGATTTATATTTGTTAAATAGTTGAAGTTTGTTCTGATATCAATACAATAGTTAGGAGTTGATTCAAAATGATTTGACCATACGTTTGTTTGAGAAATGACCCCTTTTTAGACAAGCGTACAAATCTGCAAGGTAGCAATTTTTGGATCCGAGTTGGCTATGGTTTTCGAACTAAAATAATGCCAACCTTAAAACCATCACCCTAGTTTATTTGGTTTACCCCAGACTTTGTTCTGGGGTTATTTTTTTGTGGGAGTTGATAACGTAAAACGGCAACCTAAGGTTGCCGTTTTACGTTAATGCAGATGCTAGCTTACAGCGACTGAACTTGTTTAATCCACTTGTTTACTTGTTCTTCAAGAACATCTAATGGCAATGGACCATTTTTAAGGATTATGGTGTGAAACTCGCGAATATCAAACTTGGCTCCTAGCGTCTTCTTAGCCTGTTCACGTAGCTGAAGTATTTTAATCATTCCTACTTTATACGCTGTTGCTTGTGATGGCATAACAATATGACGTTCGACCATTTTTATCGCATCAGACTCAGCGTTTGGAGTATTCTCAACGTAATAAGCGATTGCTTGTTCCCGTGTCCACTTTTTAGCATGTATCCCAGTATCAACCACTAAACGGCATGCGCGCCATAGTTCCATTGATAAACGGCCAAAGTCAGAGTAAGGATCGGCATACATGCCCATTTCCTTAGGGAAATATTCTGAGTAAAGTCCCCAACCTTCAATATACGCAGTATAACCGCCAAATTTACGGAATTTAGGGATGCCTTGTAGCTCTTGCGCAATGGCAATTTGCATGTGATGCCCAGGGATCCCCTCATGGTAAGCCAGCGCTTCCATTTGATACTTTGGCATTGCGTCCATTTTATACAAATTAGCATAATAGGTTCCCGGACGAGAGCCATCTGGTGCTGGTTGGTCGTAAAATGCTTTACCTGCTGACTTTTCTCTAAATGCTTCTACTTTTCGTACCACTAATGCAGCTTTAGGCTTAATGGTAAACACTTCGTCTAAACGAGACTCCATGGTATCAATCAGCAATTTTGCTTGGGCGAGATATGCCGTTTTACCTTCAATGGTGTCAGGATAGTAAAACTGTTTGTCATCACGCATGAAGACAAAAAACTCTTGTAAGGTGCCAGTAAAATGTACCTTTTTCATAATGACCCGCATTTCATCATGAATACGGTTAACTTCAGATAGACCCAGTTTATGGATAGTATCTGCGGTCATGTCTGTGGTGGTGGTGCGGGCGAGGGCATTATTGTAAAACGCTTCCCCGTCAGGTAGTTTCCATGCACCATCTTTCGTATCTGCACGCGCTTCAAGTGATTTTGTATAGGTGATTAATTGCTCATAAGCTGGCTTTACCTTAGTAAGCAGAGCTTGTTTCACTTCAGCTAATAAGGCTTGTTTGTTGTCATCACTTATATCAAGTTTTGTTATTTTACGTTTGGCATCAGCCCATAACGCGCTGTCTTTACCCGTATCTGAAAATGGCGCCCCGGAGATAATGTTTTGACTGTCAGAAATCACATAGGCAAATACAAATTTGGGCGCGATGATATGTTTTTTAGCACGAATTTCTAACGAAGTTTCTAATTGCGACATTAGTGTCGGTATTGCATTTAAGCGGCTGATATAGGCTTTTGCATCACTTTCATCGGTAACTTGATGTTGATTAATCAGAAATGAGGCCACTCTTGAATGGACACCGTACATTTGGTTAATCGGATAAGTATGATAACGCCATTTATCATCGCTAATACTGTGCTCCAATCCAGCCTTTAATAATTCAAAACTGAGGGCGGCTTGTTCATTCAACTTGGTGACATCAAGGAGAGTGAGTCTTGTTAGTTGATCTTTGCTGCGGGCTAAATCGGCATCGGCATCGGCAGCGGCATCGGATAAATCATTCCATTTGCCATAGTCTTGTTTGATACCAAGATAAGTTTGGTTAACTGGATTAGCCATCACATTTTCCATAAAAATGGCTTCAAACAATGCATTGGCTTTTTCTGACTCAGTTTGTTGGCTGACAGCTGTTGTACTTTCTTGTGGGTTCAACTGCGGTAAATTATTCAAATTTGCAGTGGCTGACGTGCTTAATAAGCTTGATAACGCCAAAGCAACGAGAGTTGTTTTTGTATTTATAGACATTAATTTTTCCCAAAGTACTTAGGGCCTGCTGACCTTTCGACTGTGAAAGATAAACCCTCAGCTGATTATATGGTTATATCCTAATCAAGCTTTGCCTAAAAGTGTGAATATAAATGTTAGAAAGTGTGTTTTATAAGTTACTTGGATGTGGTTTTTTTGAGATTTTTTATAAAGTTAATTCGCAGATATTTGTTTATCAAAATACCTGCGGATCATATTGTGCTATTCAATCAGTTAATCTCAATTTGGGCATGATGAGGAGGCCAAAATCTGAATGTTTGAGCTACTTATCCCTTATTCGCAGTTCTACGCAACAGCGAAGACTTAAATAAATTGAGACAAGAGATCATTTACAAACATGTGACCTTTAGGTGTTAATTGCCAATGTGTTGTAGTTTCTGTTAATAACCCCCGTTCAATTGATTTTTGCATTCCCAATTTTACGACCTCTGCAGATTGGCCTGTACGTTGCTCAAATTCTGTTTTAGGGATTGGCGTCATTAATCTAAGACGGTTCATTAAATATTCTAATGGGCGATCTTCTTCAATGACATCAGTTGTTTCAAAAGTGTATTTATCTGCAGCGAGATAGCCCTTAGGGTGCTTTATTTTTACGGTACGGACAATTCGATTTGAATCGGGCAGGGTGATTTTTCCGTGCGCACCGCAACCTATGCCGAGGTAATCGCCAAATTGCCAATAATTTAAATTGTGGCGACATTGGTACCCTGGTTTGGCATAGGCCGATATTTCGTATTGCTCGTAACCTAATGCTGCTAAGCGCTGCTGACCTTGCTCGTAAATTTGCCACAGATTCTCATCGTCTGGTAATTGTGGCGGCTTTGAATGGAACAAGGTATTGGGTTCAATGGTGAGTTGATACCAAGAAAGGTGCGGCGGAGCTAAGGCTGTTGCTGTATCGATATCATGCATTGCTTCGTCAAAACTTTGGTTGGGTAAACCGTGCATTAAGTCGAGATTAAAACTTAAATAATCAGCTTGCTTGGCTTTTTGAGCGGCTATTTTAGCTTCATCCTCGTTGTGGATACGCCCAAGCAGATTAAGTTTTTCTTTGGAAAAGCTTTGCACTCCAATCGATAACCGAGTGACACCCGCACCACGGTAAGCACTAAAATCGTCATGTTCTAACGTACCTGGATTGGCTTCCATGGTGATTTCAATATTATCTTCAAAAGGGATTAAGGCTTGCGCGCCTTCAAGCAGGCGCTGAATTTGGCTGGCATCAAATAACGATGGCGTACCACCGCCGATAAAGATGGTATGCACCTTTCGGCCTTGCACGTAAGCCAAGTCTTGTTTTAAATCGTCCAATAGCGCATCAACATATTGTTGCTGAGGTAACTCACCATTTTGACCGTGGGAGTTAAAATCACAATAAGGACATTTTTGTACGCACCAAGGAATATGGATATACAAACTAAGCGGTGGTAATTGCAATGTCATTTATTGATGATCATCCGTTGTGTTATTTGGTGTATTAGTCGATGAGATAATCCCTTGTGCTTTCATTGCACTCACTAGCAGTTCAAGTGCTTTACCTCTATGACTATGGGCATTTTTTTGATCACGCGTTAATTCTGCTGCAGAGCAATCAAAACCTTGCGGAATAAATACTGGATCATAGCCATGGCCTTGCTCACCTTGTTGAGCATGATTTATTGTTCCTTCCCATGATGCTTGGCAAATTATTGGCGTAGGATCTTTTGCATGACGCATGTACACAAGTACACATTGGAAACGGGCAGTGCGCAGCGTTTCACCTTGTAATGCCTCGAGTAACTTGAGGTAATTGCTGGTTTCAGTCGCATTTTCACCAGAGTAACGGGCAGAATATATCCCTGGTTGACCTTGTAGTGCATCAACTTCAATACCAGAGTCATCTGCAATAGCCGCTTTACCGGTTATTTCAGCTGCGTGACGAGCCTTAATGATGGCATTTTCAACAAACGTCGTGCCTGTCTCTGCAACTTCTGTCACGTTAAATTGATTCTGTGGTAATACTTCAATATTAAATGCTGTCAGCATTTGATCAAATTCGGCAAGTTTGCCTTTGTTGCCACTGGCAAGAACAATTTGTTGTTTGACGAGAGTCTGCATAAGTCTTTTTGAAATGAGGATAAATTTGCCGTCATTATACCCTAACTACCCCGCGATAGGCTACGGGGGGGAGCTAGGCCGCTACGCGGATAGTGCGCTTCGTTTCTAGGGCGTGACCACATTACTGCTAAGATCTTAGGCCGCTACGCGGATAGTGCGCTTTGCTTCTAGGACGGACTACGTCCTGCTAGGGACAGCTTCGCTGCTAAGATTGAGTCGCTGGGCGACTAGGCTGTTGGCTTGCCATCGCTCGATATCGCTCGTCACCGACTCTTTCTTCTGTGTCTTTTTATTTTATAGCTTCTAGCCGCGAAGAGTCCTAGCTGCGCAGCGCTCTAGGCTTTTTATCGCTTGTCATCGAGATGTTAGGCCTTAATCTACATAAAACTTATGCTTGAATTTCAAAGATGTATTTAATTGATTACCGTTTTTAATGGCAATCGTAAAGTTAACGTCTTGATCATCACGATAAGGTATTTCTGCAATGTAATAGATCGATTTCCCTTCACGGATCTCTTTAAAATCTAGGTTTATACGGGCATCAAGTAAGTTATTGGCGATACCCGAAATTTCAACCGGAACAGCAGGGTGTCCTTCTAGATTGGTATTTAACACAGTGATATTAACTAATCCCTTGTAACTGCTTCGCACTATCCCATATTTTTTGGCTATTTCGGGGGTAATAAAAGTGCTATTAAGTGCCATATAGTGAATATCAAAATTACCGACTTGGTGCTTTTGCTCTGCATTAGCAAAACCAATATTGGTTACTGTGATAAAGCATAACAACAGTATTTGTAGAACTGAGCGAGATAAACGCAATGATTGAAACATAATCTGGTCCTTAGCGGGCATGAGCAAAAATGCTGGTGTAAATTAATCGCTTGTAGTTGAGTCGGCTATAGTTGTAGTGAGTCAGTTATAAAAGTGCGGCTATTTCCGCGGGGATTATTTTTGGATGGCATATTTTAATTTGCTTGTGCCGACCTTGTTCACCCTTGAGAATATGTACCTGACTTTTAGGGACTTTACAGGCTTTTGCAAGGTACTTAGATAAATAAGCATTTGCCTTGCCGTCAATAGGTGGCGCTGTGATGGCTATTTTTAATTCGTCACCGTGCAAGCCGATAATTTGATCCCGGCTTGCTTTAGGTTGTACATAGACAAAAAGCAGCAAGTCACCTTGCTGCTCATCGTTGATATAGCTTACCGCACTCATTATTTAATGACGTCCGTTAACTAAATAAATGACCAAAATGGAATATATTGTGCGCACAGCATATTTATGAAGTTCATCGCAATAAATACCACTAATACCGATAAATCTAACCCACCTATTGCAGGTATTATTCTGCGTACAGGGGCTAAAATAGGTTCAGTTAATTGGGTCATTACCATGACTATTGGGTTATAACCTTGGTTGAACCAACTTAATACAGCGCGAATAAGTAGCATCCAAAAAAGTAATACACCAGCTTGTTTTACCACCGAGACAAGTGAGAATAATAACAAGGTAACAATATCAACTGCGGCACCTGCCATGAAAGTAAGCACTAACATTTTGACTAATACTACCAGTAATGCCAGTAATATTGATGAAGTATCAATACGTCCTACAGAGGGTAATATTCGACGCATTGGTGCGATAATCGGTTGTGTCGCTTTAACAACAAATTGACTAAATGGATTGTAAAAATCCGCTCTTGCAAGTTGTAACCAAAAACGAATAATGACGATCATTAGATATAAGTCAAACAGGGTGCTAACTAAAAAACTCATTGCATTCATGTATATTGCCTTACTGTAGGTAATTTAGGGCCTAAAATCAGTGCTCAAATTAGCTGAGTTCGTATTTAACAGAGCCGCTCAACGAGCTGTCAGTATTACAACGATAACTCATATTTTGTTTGTTCAAGCTTTAGCTAAGCTATTTTACACCAAAGACGTTAATCTTAAGTTAAATAATCATTCATCAGATAATGTTAAAAAGTTTTAGCCATTTCTTGGGCTCTAGCAACACAGTTTGTCATCGCTTTATCCACCAATTCAACTAAACCGCCTTGTTGGAATGTTTCAACCGCTCTAGCGGTGGTACCGCCTTTTGACATTACATTCTGACGTAATTCTGTTACCGATAATTGCTGGTTTTGGATCACCATCTGTGAGGCGCCCAAAGCAGCTTGTTCTGCAAGCAGTCTTGCTTTGTCTTCTGGCATACCCATTTTGACCCCAGAAGCGATCATTGACTCGATAAACAAGAAGAAATATGCAGGAGAACTACCAGCAAGTGCAATAACTTGATCTAATTCAGATTCTTTATCAACCCAAACCACCTTGCCACCACTTTGCATCAATGTTTCGCAAATGGCTTTATGTTCGGCAGAAATACTGTCATCGGCATAAATGCCTGTCATACCATAACCAATTTGGGTCGGGGTATTCGGCATAGTGCGAATCAGTTTAATAGGCTGTTTAAAATAAACTTGATAACGAGACGCCGGAATACCTGCAGCGATAGTGATGATTAACTTATTGGTTAAATCCAATGAGCTTAAGTCTTCACAAACGGATGCCATTAGTTGAGGTTTTACGCTTAACACTATGACGTCTGCAGCTTTTGCTGCCGCGTGGTTATCATGAGAAACTTGAATAGCAAAATCTTGCTGCAACGCATCCAATTTACCTTGGCTTGGATTGGTTGCATGGATAAGATCACTAGGATAGCCGTGTTTAACTAAGCCACTAATAATGCTACGAGTCATATTACCCGCACCGATAAAACATACTTTTGCTTGAGTCATTAAGTCTGTATCCAATAAATAAGTGAATTTATGTTCAATTGCTTATATGTTACCTAATTCAGTCTTAGGACGCTATGCTTGTAGGTTCTAGGAGCTCGCAAGCTCGCCAGAGGGCGGACTACGTCCTGCTAGGCCGCTACGCGATAGAGCGCTATGCTTCTAGGGACAGCTTCGCTGTTAAGATTTTATAGTAGGCCATAGGCCGCTCTAGCAGCGCAGCGCTCTAGGCTATTTATCTTTCACCAAATATCGCACTGCCGATGCGTACCATGGTTGAACCGTTGGCAATAGCAATGTCCATGTCGCCGCTCATCCCCATAGAGAGTGTATCAACACTTGGATATTGCTGTTTAAGCTGGTCAAAAAGGTGTTTTAACTGGCTAAATTCTTGTTGCTGAAGTTGAACGTCATCAGTTGCGGTTGGAATGGCCATTAATCCGCGCAACGTAAGATGAGGCAAGGAAGTAATAGTAAGTGCTAACGTAGCAACATCAGCACCATTGACCCCCGACTTAGACTCTTCTTGGCTAATATTAACCTGAATACACACGTTTAATGGTGGCTTATTACTCGGACGTTGTTCATTCAAGCGTTGAGCAATTTTGTCGCGGCTTAGGGTATGCATCCAATCAAAATGTTCAGCGATAATTTTGGTTTTATTGGATTGTAATGGGCCAATAAAATGCCATTCAATATCAGGATAATCTGCCTGCAAGGCATTAATCTTAGTTTCACCTTCTTGGACATAGTTTTCACCAAATTGACGTTGTCCAGCTTGATAAGCGGCAATGATGTCACTGATGGGTTTAGTTTTGCTCACAGCGAGTAAGATTATCTCGTTTGGTGAACGTGAACAATTTTGCGCCGCTTGATTAATTCTACTCTGGGCGATTGATATTCTGTCTGCTATTGTTGTCATAATGTTGGCTAAATGGATGTCTCTACAATGGAAATCACTGAATTACTCGCCTTTAGTGTAAAACACAAAGCATCAGATCTACATCTTTCAGCGGGCGTGTCCCCGATGATCCGTGTTGATGGTGAGGTGAGAAAAATTAACTTACCTGCATTAGATCATCAAGGCGTTCATAGTCTTGTATATGACATCATGAATGATAAACAACGTAAAGACTATGAAGAACATCTTGAAATCGATTTTTCATTTGAAGTCCCTAACCTAGCACGTTTTCGTGTTAACGCATTCAATCAGTCTCGTGGTGCTGGCGCCGTATTTCGTACTATTCCGTCAGACATTTTGTCACTTGAGCAACTTGGCGCACCAGACATTTTTAAGAAAATTGCCAGCTTTCCTCGTGGGTTAGTCTTAGTTACTGGGCCTACAGGCTCAGGTAAATCAACCACCTTGGCAGCAATGGTAGATTACGTTAATGAAAATCGACACGATCATATTTTAACCATTGAAGACCCAATCGAATTCGTTCATCAGAACAAACAATGCTTAATCAACCAGCGTGAAGTTCATAAGCATACCCATAGCTTTAACGCTGCACTGAGAAGTGCATTACGTGAAGACCCGGATGTTATTCTTGTAGGTGAAATGCGCGACCTTGAAACCATTCGTTTAGCCATGACAGCCGCTGAAACGGGCCATTTAGTATTTGGTACCTTGCATACTACATCAGCCGCAAAAACCATTGACCGTGTGGTCGATGTATTTCCCGAAGGTGAAAAGAGTATGGTTCGCACCATGCTGTCTGAATCACTTCAAGCGGTTATTTCGCAAACACTGATCAAAAAAATTGGTGGTGGTCGAGTTGCCGCTCACGAAATTATGATGGGTACTCCAGCGATTCGAAATCTTATTCGTGAAGATAAAGTCGCGCAAATGTATTCTGCCATTCAAACGGGTATGTCTCACGGTATGCAAACCCTTGACCAATGTCTGCAAAACTTAGTCAATCGTGGTTTAATCACCCGTGAAGATGCAATGCAAAAAAGTTCGAATAAACAAACTAATTTCTAAGGAACTGGGTCATGGATGTTCGTCCATTTTTAAATATCATGGTTGAGAAAAAGGCGTCTGATTTATTTGTCACCGCAGGTTTTCCGCCCAGTGCAAAAATTGATGGTGAATTACGTCAACTTTCTGAAAATCGATTAACACCAGAGCAATCGTTGGTGTTTGTTGAATCGTTGATGAGTGATGCGCAAAAGAAAGAGTTTCACGACACCAGTGAATGTAACTTTGCTTTTGCGGCAAAAGATTTAGGGCGCTTTCGTGTCAGTGCATTTTGGCAACGTGAATCAGCTGGCTGCGTAATGCGTCGTATTGAAACTCAAATTCCAGAAGTCGATGACTTAAAACTGCCTGCTATTCTCAAAGATTTGGTCATGAGTAAACGTGGTCTTATCATTATGGTCGGCGGAACGGGTACTGGTAAGTCAACATCGTTGGCTGCACTAGTGGGTTACCGAAACGCGCATGCCCGTGGGCATATCCTTACTATTGAAGACCCAGTTGAGTTTGTTCATAACCATCGTAAAAGTATTATTACTCAACGAGAAGTGGGTATTGATACTGAGTCATTTGATGCCGCACTTAAAAGCTCGTTACGCCAAGCACCAGATGTGATCCTAATTGGTGAAATCCGCACTCAAGAAACCATGGAGTTTGCGCTGTCTTTTGCTGAAACGGGTCATTTATGCATGGCGACCTTGCATGCTAACAATGCTAACCAAGCACTTGATCGCATCATGCATTTAGTGCCAGAAAGTAAGCACAATCAACTCTTATTCGATTTGTCATTGAACTTACGCGGCATTGTCGCGCAACAGCTTATACCTAAATCAGACGGAACCGGCCGTCGCGCCGCCATTGAAGTGTTAATTAATACCCCTCGCGTGGCCAGTTTGATTGCTAAAAATGAGTTGCATTTACTAAAAGAAACCATGGGTAAGTCACGTGAACAAGGCATGCAAACGTTCGACCAAGCTTTGTTAGATTTATATGTAGAGGGTGAAATTAGTTATGCCGATGCATTACACCATGCTGACTCACCTAATGATTTACGCTTAATGATTAAATTACAGAGTAACGAAACGACCTCTACGGGAATAATGGAAGGAATTACTTTCGATAAGGATTAATGTGATTTAAATCAATAAAAAATCAAATTATTAATCAAACTGCGTTTTATTAATGGTCGCAAGTCACATCTTGCGGCCTTTTTTTGTTATTATAACTGCCATTGTTGTTAATAATATTGTCGTTGTTGTAGGTGTTATAATGACGGAAATATATTAAAATCTTTAGTTAGAAACCTTATACGTATAATTTCATTATACGTTACTCATTTTTATCACGCTTTATAACATTGTTCTTTCAAGGATGTTTCATGCAGTTATGGCAAAAAATCACCGTTTTTTCTTCGTTAATCTTACTTCCGCTTTCGGCATCGGCTGTACCTGTCACCGATGAAGTTGATATTGGCGGTGCAGTTCGGGTGAACTACGGCTGGAAAGACTACGACGACAACTCAAAGCTTGAGTTTGAATTATTCCGCGCCGACGTCAACTATAAGAGTAAAGATGGCTTATTTGCCTCAGCTCAGTATCGTTGGTATGAAAACATGGACGTAGTACACCATGCCTATATGGGGTATCAATTTGATGAAGCTCAATCAGTGCAAGTGGGTGTAACCCAAGTCCCATTTGGTTTATTGCCTTATGCTGCTCATTCATTTTGGTTCGGCGCAACCTATTATCTTGGTTTTGAAGATGATTACGATGCAGGTATCCATTACAAAAATGAACAAAATGGTTGGCGCTATGATTTAGCTTATTTTGTCAATGACGAAATTGGCGACGGTTCTAATTATGATCGTTACTCATTTGACGTAGCGACAACAGCGACATCGCCATATGAAGAAGCGGGTCAAATCAACGCTCGAGTTGAGCGAGAATTTACTTCTGGTGAAGTCACTCATAAGTTAGGTGGTTCATTACAATACAGCCAATTAGATTTTATGGCTGATGCAGCTACCGTAGTGGGTGAAGACACCAATGGTCTTGCCGCTGCAGCGCATTGGCAACTTGACTGGAAACAATGGCAATTACAATTACAATATATTCATTATGACTATGATATAGATAACAGTGAACGTGTTGCGCTAAGTGCATTCCAATATCCATTTGAAATTGCTGCTGAAGCCGATGTTGCTACCGTTAACATTGCTAAAGCGTTTGACGTTGATTGGGGACCAATCACTAATGTAAATTTTTACAACGATTACAGCCAAGTAATGGCGTCTGGTCAAGGGCTTGATGACTCTATCCAGAATGTGACTGGTGTTGCCATCACTGCGGGTAAATTCTATTCTTATGTAGATTGGATTGCCGGCAAAAATATGTGGTTTGTTGATGGTCCAGGCGTAGGTATCAACAATGGTGATACTGCATGGCATTCTCGCTTAAATATCAATATTGGCTTCTATTTCTAAACATTTTTGATCTGAAGTAAAAGCTACTGCGTATAGGCATCGATGAATTAATTTATCGATGCCTATTTTTTTCGATTTCTATAAATATTGAGAGGACACATACCAATGATTAAATATCTAACGGCAATTGGCTTATTCGCATTTAGTGTTGGCACTTTAGCTGCAAATTGTCCTGACTATCTCAATGTTGAAGCCCGTAAATTACACTCCAAAGAAAACATTAATTTATGTGAACTCACCCAAGGCAAAGCCGTATTAATTGTTAATACGGCTTCACATTGTGGTTTTACACCGCAATTTGAAGCGCTTGAAGCATTGCATAAGCAATATGCCGACCAAGGGTTAGTGGTGATTGGTTTTCCGTCAGATGATTTTTTTCAAGAAGAAAAAGACGAAGCCAAAACCGCTGATGTGTGTTTTATTAATTATGGTGTCACGTTTACCATGGTCGCAACATCTCCAGTAAAAGGCAGTGAGGCTAACTCAGTCTTTAAATATTTGGCCGATAAAAGTGCTGCACCAAAATGGAACTTCTATAAGTATCTTGTCTCTGGTGATGGCCAAACTGTCCAGCAATTTAACTCGCGGGTTAAACCTGATAGTGATGAGCTTAAAAAAGCGATTGAATCCATTTTATAATGGTTCAATAGCGCTGTTATTTCCTAAGTGACTTAACTGAGCAAATAATCAGCACGAGTTTACATGAGTATTTACCCAGTTCGGGTTACGTTAATTTGATTTGATGATAAAATCGATACCTAGCACTCTTTTTGTTTTAAATGAATGCGATACAATTTTCACCTAATCTCACAAGTGGCTTATAGTGAGTTTACTTTATGAATCCATACCAATAACGGAGAAGATACTTTGGCTAGATTTTCAGGGCTAGATAAAGAAACCGGCCACAAAGCTCGTGGCAAGACTGGCGTATTATTATTAAATCTAGGGACACCAGATGCGCCAACCACATCAGCTGTTCGCACCTATTTAGCTGAGTTTTTGGCAGACCCGCGAGTGGTAGAAATTCCAAAATTAGTGTGGATGATTATTCTTCACGGCATTATTTTACGTACTCGCCCAGCTAAATCAGCAGCGCTGTATAAAGAAGTATGGACCGACGAGGGATCTCCTTTACTGGCTATCAGCAAACGTCAGCAAACAAAACTTGCCAAGCAACTGCAAGCACAAGGGCAAGATGCCAGTGTACATTTAGCTATGCGCTATGGTTCACCATCAGTGTCTAGCACGTTGCAAGATATGCACAAACAAGGCGTAGACAACTTAGTCGTTTTGCCTTTGTATCCGCAATATGCCGCGCCTACAACCGCGTCTGCATTTGATGCGTTGGCCAAAGAACTAATGAAATGGCGTTATATTCCAGCCCTGCATTTTATTAACACTTATCATGACAACATTGACTATATTGATGCGCTTGCCGCGTCAATTCAAAAAGATTTTGACCAACACGGTAAGCCACAAAAATTAGTGATATCTTTTCATGGTATGCCAGAACGTAATCTACATTTAGGCGATCCTTATTACTGCTTCTGCATGAAAACGACTCGTTTAGTGGTAGAGAAATTAGGCTTTAGTGAAGACGACTACGTAACAACGTTCCAGTCTCGCTTTGGTAAAGCAAAATGGTTACAACCTTATACTGATGTAACAATAGGTAGCTTGCCAGAAAAAGGGATCACCGACATTGCCGTTATCTGCCCAGCGTTTAGTGCAGATTGTCTCGAAACCTTGGAAGAAATTAAAGGTGAGAACCGCCTAGTGTTTGAACAAGCTGGTGGTAAAAACTTTAGATACATCGAATGTCTAAACGACAATGAAGACCACATCAACATGATGGCGAATCTTGTTAAACCTTTCATCTAGGTTCTAGGTTCTAGGAACTCGCAGGCTCGCCAGAGGACGTGACTTCGTCACTGCTAGAGTCGCTTTGCTCCCAGGTACTAGGAGACCGCAGGTCGTTCTAGCAGCGCAGCGTCCTCGAGACCGCAGGTCGTCCTAGCAACGTAGCGTTCTCGAGACCGCAGGTCGTCCTAGCAGCGCAGCGTCCTCGAGACCGAAGGTCGTCCTAGCAGCGCAGCGTTCTCGAGACCGAAGGTCGCCTAGCAGCGTAGCGTCCTCGAGGCCGCAGGCCGTTCTAGTCTCTAGGCTTTTAGCTTTATCCTCGCCTCTGCTTTTATGATTTGTTAAACTCAAACAATGTTTTATTGCTAAAGAAATAATATGAGAATAGATCCCAATATTGCATTAGTTTATAGCACTGATAAAGGTCGTATTGAACAACCTAAAGCACAAGCTGAAATTCCTACGGGTGATGGCATAGTGCGGATCCATAAAGACAGTAAAGGTCGAAAAGGTAAGGGTGTCAGTGTGATCAAAGGGCTTGCGCTCGATGAGAAAGCCTTAAAAGATCTGGCGCAGAAATTAAAGAAACAATGTGGTTGTGGTGGTACAGTGAAAGACTTCTGTATTGAAGTACAAACCGACAATCGCGAACAAATAAAATCCATATTAGAAAAGTTGAATTTCACAGTGAAATTAGCGGGTGGATAATACAAAACGCTAAAGCACTCTTGAGGAGAGCATATGGATAATTTCAAAGACCACTTTTTAATTGCGATGCCATCTTTAGATGACACATTTTTCGAACGTGCAGTGATATATATTTGTGAGCATGATAAAAAAGGCGCCATGGGATTAATGGTTAACCGTCCAATCGGCGTAGAAGTTGAAGATCTGCTTGAACAAATGGAGCTATATTTATCGCCAGAATTTTTGTTCTCCTTAGATAGCCAAGTACTCATAGGTGGCCCAGTGGCACCCGAACGAGGCTTTGTGTTGCACACTCCACAACCGCATTGGCTCAATAGCACCGAAATTAGTGAACACACTATGCTAACGTCTTCACGAGATATATTGGCGGCTATAGGTTCGAAAAAATCCCCTGAACATTTTATTGTAGCGCTGGGTTACGCAGGATGGGGTAAAGATCAACTTGAACAAGAAATTGCAGATAATACTTGGTTAACTATTAAAGCCACACCAGAGTTACTTTTCAGCATTGATCACGAACAAATGTGGCAAGTGGCAACCCAACAACTCGGTTTTGATATATGGCAAATGTCCAGCCAAATAGGCCATGCTTAACAAATAGGTCGCTACGCTTCTAGGGCGGACTGCGTCCTGCTAGGGTCGCTTTGCTTCTAAGATTTTATAGCATCTAGCCGCGAAGCGTCCTAGCAGCGCAGCGCTCTAGGCTGTTGCTTTTAAAGCATCCTCTAAAGATTAAACAAAGAGATAAACATGCAACACCAAACCGTTTTAGGATTCGACTACGGCACCAAAAGTATTGGCGTCGCGATAGGTCAAGCCATTACTGCTAGTGCGACACCATTATTATCAATTAAAGCGGTTGATGGGATCCCTAATTGGGATGATATCGATAAATTATTAAAAGAATGGCAGCCAGATCTTGTGGTGGTGGGCTTACCGTTAAATATGGACGGAACCGAACAAGAAATGACTCAACGAGCTCGTAAATTTGCTAATCGAATTAATGGCCGTTTTGGTATCAAAATTGCCACTCAAGACGAACGATTAACAACAGCCGATGCCAAAGCTCGCTTATTTGAATTGGGAGGCTTTAAAGCCTTAACCAAAGGGCAAATTGATGCGGTTTCGGCGGTATTAATTATCGAAAGTTATTTTGAAAATCAGTTTTAGTGAGGTGCGAGGAACTCGCAGGCTCGCCAGAGGACGGACTTCGTCCTACTAGGGCGTGACTTCGTCACTGTTAGTTTATTTTGCACTGAAATGGTGCGTTTTTTATTCATTGTTGCACATGTTCACTCATCCTATCCAACACAGTTTTTTATATCACCGCTTTTGCTACAAAAATAATCTTCTATATATCAATAAGTAAACTATATTTGTTCCATTAAGGTGCAAAATTATAATGCTTGGCACACATCCTGAATCTATCTTAAGTAAATCGGATTAGATTAAGCGCGAGAATGACTCATTCGCTATATTTATTGCTTGTATATAATCTCGCCGCGCAGCAACCTGGTACCTAGCAGGACTCAGTCCGCGCTAGCATCTAGAACCTAGCAGCGCAGCGACTCTAGCAGTGACGAAGTCACGCTCTAGCATCTAGCATCTATGCTTAGTTTCATTTATTTATTGAAAAGGGACACGATATGACAACCCGACCACTTATCTTTACTGACATAGATGGAACCTTACTTGATCATTTTGACTACAGCTTTAGTCCTGCAATTGAAGTGATTGAAGCACTTAATGAGCGCCAAATACCCATTATTGCCAATACCAGTAAAACCTTTGCCGAAATGACAAAATTACAGCAGACCGTTGGCTTTAATTCACCGTTTATTTCAGAAAATGGCGCCGTGATTTATATTCCGATTGGCTACTTTGAACAACAACCACAAGATACATTTACCCAAGGGTATTATTGGGTCAAAGAGTTTAGCCAACCACGAGAATATTGGCTTGAACTGCTAAATGAACAAGCCCAAGCATTCAAAAGTGACTTCGTTGGTTTCTCATCTTTATCGGTTGAAGAGTTATGCGAACTCACCGATTTATCACCCGACAATGCCAAGCTTGCACTTGTTAGACATTATGCAGAACCATTGCTCTGGAAAGGAGATGAAACCAGTAAACAAGCTTTTATAAAGTTGATGACCAGTGTTGGTGCACATACTTTGCAGGGCGGACGTTTTTTACATGTCGGCGGTGATACAGATAAAGGCAAAGCGATGAAATGGCTAGCCGATGTGTATACCAAACAATATGGCACTCCCGTAACCACTGTTGCTCTTGGAGACAGTGGTAATGATAATGCCATGCTCGAAGCCGCTGACATTGCCATACAAATTAAATCACCGACTCATGAATTTCCTACATTAACGACCAACAAAAAAACCATCAAAAGTACTGAATATGGCCCTAAAGGCTGGGCAGAATGTATTAATAAAACGTTACTGTCGTCATCCGTAGAATCACAGAACAACCCACTATCATCAGAAGGGGCGTAACATGGCCGATTTTTATCAAAATGGCATTGTCACTACAATGCATAATTTAACCAGACGTACCCACGAAGAGCTTGAGCAAGATTTAGTTAAGTTTTCAAAAACACGACCTTTAGGGTTAATCTTACCCTCGTTGTATTCCGAGTTAGAAGGCGACGCACTTAAAGATATTGTCAGCAAATTGAAAGAAGTGCCTTATTTAGACGAAATTGTCATCGGACTCGATAGAGCAGACCTTGAACAGTACAAACATGCGCTCAGCTTCTTTGGCGAATTACCGCAACATCATCGCATTTTGTGGAACGATGGCCCACGTTTACAAGCGTTGGATGCAAAACTGCAAGCGTTAGGCTTAGCCCCCAAAGAACTGGGTAAGGGACGAAACGTTTGGTATTGCATGGGTTATATACTGGCTTCTGGTAAAACTGAATCAGTAGCACTGCATGATTGCGATATCGTAACCTATGAAAAATCATTACTCGCCCGTTTACTGTATCCGGTAGCTAATCCACAGTTTAATTATGAATTCAGTAAAGGCTTTTACGCACGAATTTCTAATGGCAAAATTAATGGTCGAGTGTCACGCCTGTTAGTGACACCCTTGATTAAAGCACTTAAAAAAGTCGTTGGTTATAACGAATACTTAGAATATATGGACAGTTTTCGTTATCCATTAGCAGGTGAGTTTTCATTCAGACGAGATGTTCTTAACGACTTACGTATCCCAAGTGACTGGGGATTAGAAATCGGTGTATTGTCAGAAATGCAGCGTAACTATGCCCATAATCGTATCTGTCAGGTGGATATTGCCGACAATTACGACCATAAACATCAAGACTTATCTTTAGATAACGAAGATGCGGGTTTATCTAAAATGTCGATTGATATTACTAAGGCATTCTTTCGTAAATTAGCGACTCAAGGTAATACCTTTAGCACCGAATCGTTCCGAACCCTTAAGGCGACTTATTACCGTATTGCCTTAGATTATGTTGAAACCTATCATAACGATGCATTAATGAACGGATTAACCACTGACATTCATTTAGAAGAAAAAGCGGTCGAAATGTTTGCACAAAATATAGTCACAGCAGGGCAACGCTTCTTAGATAATCCAATGGAAACCCCATTTATGCCAACTTGGAGTCGAGTGGTAAGCGCTATGCCTGACGTACTTGAACAACTAAAAGCTGCAGTTGAAGCTGATAATGCCGAGTTTAGTTAGCCTCAAAATCGATCTAAAGGACACCTTATGTCAGTAATGGACGGCTTGCAGCAAAAGCTGCAGCAACAACTTAGCAGTATTTACAATGATGTCGATCCTGACATAAGCACCACAGCATTAGCTGATCAACTCATCGAAATCATGCGGATCACTGAGTATTGCCAAGTACCAGAACCTTTTGCAAATCATTGGTCTGAGAAAGACATTGTTATGATCACTTATGGTGATAGCGTGATCCAACAAGGTGAACGACCCCTTACCACGCTAGCACAATTTATCGACAGCTATTTAAGTTGCATCAATGCAGTGCATATTTTGCCCTTCTTCCCTTATAGTTCAGATGACGGATTTGCCGTTATTGACTACTCAAGCGTTAACGAAGGGCTGGGGTCGTGGGCAGACATCAGTGCAATTGCCAGCAAACGCCGATTAATGTCTGATTTGGTGATTAATCATTGTTCTAGCAGATGTTTATGGTTTCAGAATTTCTGTAAAGGTGAAGGGCTCGGTCATGACTACTTCTTTACGGCGGATCCTAATGATGACTTAAGTGCGGTTGTACGCCCCAGAACATCATCATTGCTAAGACCAACAGAAACACCCACAGGGACTCAATATGTTTGGTGTACCTTTAGTCATGATCAAGTCGATTTCGATTTTCGTAACCCACAAGTATTAATCGAAATTGTCCGCATTATTCGTCAATACTTAGATGCTGGCGTGAGTATTTTTCGCCTCGATGCAGTGGCTTTTTTATGGAAAATAGTAGGCACTAAGTCAATTAATTTACCACAAACTCATAGTGTCATTCGTTTGTTACGAACCCTCATCGAACATAGCCAGCAAGACGCCATCATCATTACCGAAACCAATATCCCCAATACTCAAAACTTAACCTATTTTGGTAATGCTAACGAAGCGCACTGTATCTATAACTTTTCACTGCCACCATTGTTGATTAACAGTCTCATTACTGGCAGTTGTTTGTACTTAAAGCGTTGGCTTATGAGTATGCCGCCTGCACAAGATGGCACCACATACTTTAATTTTATCGCGTCTCATGATGGTGTTGGCTTAAGACCAGTCGAAGGCTTATTAGACGAAGAGGAAATCACCACCCTAGTCGACACCATGAAACAATTTGGCGGTCAAATATCATCAAGAACCACAGAAGAGGGTGAACAAAAACCTTACGAAATGAACATCGCTTTATTTGATGCGCTTCAAGGCACCACTAAAGGCAAAGACCAATGGGGTATGCAACGTTTTGTGTGCGCACATACCATTATGTTAGCGCTTGAGGGCATCCCAGGTATTTATATTCACAGCTTACTGGGCACGCGCAACGACTATGAAAAGTTAGCCAACACATCACATAACCGTGCGATTAACCGCCATCGTTGGGAGTTAGAAGAATTAGCACTGCAACTTAATGATACCAGCAGTGACCATAGCCAAGTGTTAACTGCGCTCACTGGGTTAATTAATATTCGCACTCAACAAATTGCGTTTCACCCCAATGCAACTCAGTTTACCTTGCATCTAGGTTTACAATTATTTGGCTTTTGGCGCCAAAGTCGTAATCGTAAACAAAGCATTTTTTGCATCAGTAATATATCTGATCAAGTTACCGACTTACCCATTAACGAGCTTAACCTTATTATTGCAGAAAATTGGGTCGATCTATTAACCGGACAACCGATTGAAGACACCACCCAAACCATGCAACTGCAACCCTATCAAACTGTTTGGATTAGTAATTAGGGCACGCTAGGATCTAGGGCGTGACTTCGTCACTGCTAGGAACTCGCAGGCTCGCCAGAGGGCGGACTGCGTCCTGCTAGAATCTAGGAACTCGCAAGCTCGCCAGAGGGCGGACTACGTCCTGCTAGAATCTAGGAGCTCGCAAGCTCGCCAGAGGGCGGACTACGTCCTTCTAGAATCTAGGAACTCGCAAGCTCGCTAGAGGGCGGACTACGTCCTGCTAGAATCTAGGAACTCGCAGGCTTGCTAGAGGGCGGACTACGTCCTACTAGGTCGCTATGCTTCTAGGGACAGCTTCGCTGCTAAGATTTTATAGTATCTAGCCGCGTAGCGTCCTAGCAGCGAAGCGTTCTAGAGTCTGGCTATTAATGTGTTATGAAACCTTGTTAACTTGACAACCTCTTAGCGCTCTATAAGCTAATGACTATTAATAGTCATTTTGGAGCCTGTATGAAAAAATTATTTATTATCGCGACAGTATTATTATTGAGCGCCTGCAGTACCTTAAAATCATCTTCAGACTTCGATCCATCGGCATCATTTGACCAATATAAAACCTATTCATGGGTAGTGACCAAAAATGACGTTGCAGGCTATCATTTAGATGGACTGATGGACCAACGTGTCCGCGCCGCAATTGAAAGTCAATTGAGTCAAAAAGGATTCACCAAAACAGATAAGAAAGATGCTGACTTATTGGTTAACTACATCACCAAAGTCGACAAAAAAATCAATATCGATACCTTTAACAGTCACTACGGCTATAACCCATATTACGGTCCTCGTTGGGGATGGGGTGGTAGTCTTCAAACCGAAACGACTGTGCGTGAATATAATGTAGGTACATTAATGGTTGATCTTGTTGACAATAAAACCAATAAGTTGGTTTGGCGCGGAACAGTTGCAGATACCATCCGCGAACAAAATACTCCAGAAGAGCGAATTCAAATCATCAATAAGGCCATTGGCACTGTCATGATGGATTACCCACCTAAACCAACTAAGTAGCCTTTAATACAAATCAAGCCTCGCTTATCGAGGCTTTTTGCTGCCTTCTAGGTGACTTACGTGTCAAAGTAAACTTTTCAGTTCTCATGATTAACTGAGTGATCTATTTCTTTAGTCTAAAGAGCATAACTCAATACAATCTGGTATCGGTAAGGTTCAAACCGAGCTGAGCATATAAAGGTGTTGATGTCGGTAAGATGACTACTCACCTGAAGCGACTAAATAAGTACTCGTTTATCGACTTTATATTATAGCTGAAAATAGGTTGAACGCTGTATTTATGGGCATTCAGAACTAAAAAACCATTCAAATTGGTTGGTATTTTTGTTAATATCCCTAGCCGTGAATGGGATGTCACTTGCTCAGGCTGATGAGCAAATATAAACAAGCGAGTCATAATGAAATCTTGGTATTTACTGTATTGCAAACCACGTCATGAAGTTCGTGCCCAGCAAAACTTGGCTTTGCAAGACGTCGAGAGTTATTTACCGATGATCACCCAGCTAAAAACCGTACGTAATAAAAAGCAAATGGTGACTTCACCTTTGTTTCCTAGTTACCTGTTTATCTATTTTGATCCTCAAATTATTAGCGTAAGCAAAATCCACAATACCCGTGGAGCGAACCGTATAGTGGGTTGTAGAGAAGATATGACTCCCATCGACGACAGAATTATTTCAGCGCTTAAAATTCGTATCCAAGATTATGTGCCACAAGAAGAAAAATCGTTAACAAAAGGGGATAAAGTTAAATTTGTCGATGGCCCTTTTAAAGACTTAGAAGCCATATTCGATGAGAATAATCCAGACAAACGTTGTCATGTGCTATTTAACATCATGGGGCAACAGAAACGAATTTTAGTCGATTTTGCAAATTTACAAGCCATACAAAAAACGGATTAAGGGATTAAACCGTAAGTTTGTAAGAGAAAGGCGATATTCTGTGTAGGATATTGGCTATTCTTAAAATGAACCTTGACGGTTTATCGCACTGTTTTAGGTTAAAGCGGTTAGCTTTTAATCACTTGTGTCGATTCGTTACTTTTTTGAAACATTTTTGAAATGTTTACAGTTTTTTACTCAAGCATTAACGCGGATTTTTAAGTATAATTTCGCGCTTGCTTGATGGCGGTTATGTATTTGTAACCATTAAAAACAACTATTTCGCACTGCGAAGGGCATTTTGGAAGCCGTAATCCATGGGCGGTAGCGTGCCTGAAAATAATTGTCAGGAACAATTATTAACAGCTTCAGCTGGCCCGTAGGGGAAAATACAGGACGTATTTTATAAAGACAAAAGACAGAATAATTTCTGTCTTTTAGTGAACGCCGAAGGGCGTCTCGCCCGCCACGCGGGTCGGTAGCGTGCCTGAAATAGGACGCTACGCTGCTAGGACGACCTTCGGTCTGCTAGAACTTAGAAGGACGAAGTCCGCTCTCAGGCGAGCTTGCGAGTTCCTAGAATCTCGGACCTGTAAGCGAAGCGTTCCGTAAGCCGTAATCCGTTAACGCATTTTTAGACCCTTCTTATAAAAAATAATATTGGAGATACCTGGTGCTACATAAAACCAAAAAAACATTAATAGCGGGCTTATCTGCCTTTATTATTTTAACCACACAAGTAAATGCTGTTACTCCAACACCGGAGATGATTGAGCAGTTTAAACAATTGCCAAAATCAGAACAGGAAAGGGTTGCAAGTCAGTATGGTATCGATCCTTCAATGTTGTCAGGCAGTTCCAATAGCTCTGTTAACGTAACAAATCCTAATGTTGTTAATCCGCGTGAAAATGACAACGATAACGACCAAGACTCATTCGAAAATAAAAATAACAAGAAAAAGAGCGAATTCGACTTCAAAGAAGACAGTGATAAAGATGAACTAAAACGTTTCGGTTATGAAATGTTCGAAGGTGAGCCTACTACATTTGCTCCTGTTACCGATGTACCAATACCAAGTGATTATATGGTCGGTCCTGGAGATGTGATTAAAGTTCAGCTGTATGGTAAGGAAAGTAACGAATACAGTTTAACCATTAATCGTGATGGCACTATTCAAATTCCCGATTTAGGTCCCGTTTCGGTTGTTGGATTAAGTTTTTCTGACTTACGTCAAGAATTGACTAAGCGTATAAAGCAACAAATGATTGGTATTGAATCAAATATCAGCATGGGCGAATTACGTTCAATTCGTATTTTTATCGCTGGCGATGCCTATAAACCGGGTTCATACACAGTTTCAAGTTTATCTACTATTACGCAGGCTCTTTTTGTGGCTGGTGGTGTCAATGAAATTGGTAGCTTACGTAATGTACAAGTTAAGCGTAATGGTAAATTAATCGGCGCATTTGATTTATACGATTTACTCCTTAGAGGCGATGCATCTGGCGACATTAATCTCCGTTCTGGTGACGTCGTCTTTATTCCATCAATTGGTGGTTTAGTCAGTGTAGCGGGTGAGGTTAGACGACCCGCTATTTATGAACTGAAAAAGAATGAAACCATTGCCGATGTTATCAACATGGCAGCAGGCCTTAACCAAGGTGCTTATCCAAAAAATAGTAGTATCGAGCGTTATAACAACAACGGTTTAAAAACCATTATTAATGTCGATTTAACCTCTCCAAAAGGCAATAATACCTTAGCCAAAGCAGGCGATTTTGTTCGGGTTAAAAGTGCGTCAAATCAATATGAAGATGCTATTACCGTGCTTGGTGCGGTCGTTCGCCCTGGCAAATATCAATGGAAGCAGCAACGTATTAGTGATTTACTACCGTCTATTTGGGGGGATTTATTACTGTCTGCCGATTTAGATTATGGCTTAATTGTTCGTGAAATAAACCAACATGGCGACATCGAAACCTTACAGTTTTCTCCTGGTGAAGCAATTACTGCACCTAACTCTATTCAAAACCTAGCCTTGCAACCCCGCGATAAGGTAATGATATTTAATTTTAATGACGACACTCAAAATCGCTTCGAATTAAATTTACTGGTAAAAAAACGCGTAAGCAAAGTGGAATCACTTAAAGGTGATTCATTATTAGATGCCGATTTATTTAAAGCTGGATTTGAAACCTTAGACAATACCGTTACTAACAAATATACCAACGAAATTGCTGGTGTCGCATTAACGGGTGATGCATCAAAAGAAGACCAAATAGAAGAGCAAAACCTAGTCGGCACTGAAGTGGCTAAAATGTTATCAAATCTATTTGAAGACCGTGACTTAATCAAACTTAGTTCGGTTATGTCACGCAAAGAATTACTGTTCCCAGTAGTAACTAAACTTACTCAACAGAGTAATGCACAGCAAGGGATTAAAATTGTTGCTATTGCAGGCAAAATTCGTCATCCAGGAGTCTATCCGTTAACCAGTAATGCCAAAGTAACCGATTTGCTCAAAGCCGCTGGTGGTTTACTAGAAGGTGCTTACACTGAACGTGCAGAGCTTACACGCACTCATACTACAGCAGCAATGTCCGATATTATCCACAAGAATATTAACCTTCATGCAGTTATCAATGGTAATCAGCAAGAGGATCTTGAACTGGAAGGTCGAGATATGGTGACGATTCTTACCACGCCAGAATGGCAGGAAAGAAAAATCATCGAAATTAAAGGTGAAGTTAAATTCCCTGGCACTTATAACATCAGGCGCGGAGAAACATTATCCGATGTTATCGCTAGAGCGGGTGGATATACTGAGTATGCTTACCCTTCAGCCGCAGTGTTTGTTCGTGAATCAGTGCGAATGCAAGAAGAGCTAGAAATTAAAAAGTTAGCAGATCAACTCCGTCGAGACATAGCAACTCGTGGTGTTTCAAAAGATGGTCTAGCTGTTGATTATTCAGAAGCACAAATGATGTTAACTGATTTAGCAAACATCAAGGCTGTAGGGCGCTTAGTTATCGATTTAAATGCGCTTAAATTAGGCATTAAAGAAGCCGACCTGCAACTAGAAAACAATGACGTGCTATATGTACCAACCATTAAGCAAACCGTAGCCGTTATGGGCGAAGTTCAACATCCTTCAACGCATCGCTTTAAAGAAGGTTTAACCTTAGACGACTATTTAGTGATGTCGGGTGGCCCAAGAGAACGTGGTGATGAAGGCCGAGTGTATGTCATTAAGGCTAATGGCTCTGTAATGATGCCAACTCACAATATTTGGTTTAATACCGAGTCACAAATTGTAGCGGGTGACACGGTTATCGTGCCTCTAGACACTGAGTACAAAGATAACTTAACCCTATGGTCGCAAGTCACGCAGATTATTTACAACACCGCCGTAGCATTTGCAGCAGTCTCAGGGATCTAAGCTACTAGGACGCTACGCTTCTAGGAACTCGCAGGCTCGCCAGAGGGCGGACTACGTCCTTCTAGGTCGCTACGCTTCTAAGATTTTATAGCAGGCCGTAGGCCGCTCTAGCAGCGAAGCGCTCTAGATTCTAGTAGCTAGATCTTATGCCTCTCTAGCAGCGAAGCGCTCTAGATTCTAGGTACTAGACAAGGAACTGATATGCGTTTCGAACAACTGGATGTGTGGAAAAGAGCTTCTAGATTATCTTGTGACATTTATAAGTTGACTGAGTCGGTAAGTAATTGGGGCTTCAAAGATCAAATTACACGTTCAGGATTATCTGTCCCCTCAAACATAGCTGAGGGTGAAGAACGTGAAACCCTAAAAGAAAAGATAAGATTTCTATACTACGCAAAAGGGTCTCTAGGTGAGCTTGTTACTCAGCTATATATCGGAGCGGAAATAGAATACCTTGATAAACAAATTGCTATGTCGATGGTAAAAGAAGCTAAAGAGTTAGCCAAAATATTAGGTGCTCTTATCAAACAAAAACAAGCACAGATAAAAGAAAATAACGCCGATTACACAATAGAGTAATCTAACGAAGCGCTTTTGCTTTTGCGGTTGCTTTTCTTTTATAGCAGCGTAGCGCTCTAGCCGCGAAGCGTCCTAGAATCTAGGCTTTTGCTTTTGACTTTATAGCAGCATAGCGCTCTAGCCGCAAAGCGTCCTAGAATCTAGGCTTTTGCTTTTAATACAACCAGCAACAAACTAAACACTTAGCAGATTACTGCTGATATCTTTTGACTTTATAGCAGCGTAGCGATCTAGCCGCGAAGCGTCCTAGAATCTAGAAGCAAAGCGCTTCCCAACAGACAAGAAATGATGACTAAACAAAACCTACAACCCACTTGTGACGCGAACTTTTCATCCACCCAACCAATGGGAAGCGCTCAAGACGAGATCGATTTGCGCGAACTATTCTCTGTTATCTGGCAGGGCAAATGGTTAATTATTGCAATCACGTTTATTTTTGCTGTTGGCTCTGTATTATTCGCAATTAGCCAACCAAATATCTATAAGTCAGAAGCGCTGTTAGCGCCAGCAGACTCAGAACAAAGTGGTGGTGGTTTAGCGGCACTTGCTGGTCAATTTGGTGGTTTAGCCAGCATGGCAGGCATCAACTTAGGTGGCGGCGGTGGCGTAGATAAAACGCAAATGGCAATAGAGGTGATGAAATCGCGTCAATTTGCGAGTTCATTTATAAAAAATCATAATATCCTTGCTGACTTAATGGCTGCCAAAAAATGGAATATGGCTGATAACACCATTAGTTATGATGATGATTTGTATAACGCGGCTGAAAGTAAATGGGTACGTGAAGTTAAACCACCCTATAAACCTGAACCATCTATGCAAGAAGCATTTAAAAAATTCTCAAAAATTATTGCCGTTAATGCTGCAAAAGACACTGGTATGGTAACCGTATCTGTAGAGCACCTTTCACCAGATGTTGCCCAGCAATGGGTTAATTGGCTCGTCGCCGACATTAATAAAGAAATGAAACAACGTGACGTAGCAGAAGCTAAACGAAGTACAGATTTTTTACAGACACAAATTCAACAAACGAATATCGCCGATATACGCTCTATTTTATACAAACTTATCGAAGAACAAGCAAAAACAATTATGTTTGCAGAAGTACGTGACGAATATGTATTTAAAACTATCGATCCGGCATTAGTACCCGAAGAAAAAGCTAAACCAAAACGCGCACTGATATGTGTACTTGGTACCATGTTAGGTGGGATGTTAGCGGTAATGTTTGTATTAATTCGATATTTTATTAGAAAAGAGAATTAAGACTCTTTTCTTTTACTGTTATCCGTAAACGCAGTGTTCATAAACTGTTAACAAATTATTAGTCTATTGGGACTGTCCAAGCAAAACAGTAAAATCTTCGTCCCACAGAGGTTAGCGAAGATTGTTCTGTCTCAGTCTGTTTTTTAATACTGAGATGTAAAAAATTTTTATTTTCGAACTATTTATGGATAATATTGAAGCTCTAAAGAAATCAATTTATTTGACTGTAAAAATATTCAATTCTTAATAAGAAGGCTGTGAGATGAATTTATCATTAGATAAAACAAAAATCGGGATCATAGGGTTAGGCTACGTAGGTTTACCTTTAGCTGTTGAGTTTGGTAAGCAATTTAATGTAATAGGTTTTGACATAAACCTCGGTCGTGTAAAAGAACTTTCAGAAGGAACTGACTCAACTTTAGAGTGCTCAAGCAATGAGCTTAACGAAGCCACATACTTAAAGTTTAGTGCTTCTGTTGATGATTTAAAAGAGTGTAATGTCTATATCGTAACTGTACCTACACCGATTGATGACCACAAGCAGCCTGATTTAACCCCGTTAATTAAAGCAAGCGGGATGCTTGGAAAAGTACTATCTAAAGGGGATATTATCATTTATGAATCAACAGTATACCCAGGGGCTACTGAAGAAGAATGTATCCCCATTGTTGAACATATTTCTGGATTTACTTTTAATAAAGATTTCTATGCAGGCTATTCACCAGAGCGAATTAATCCTGGTGACAAAGAGCACCGCATTACAAATATCTTAAAAGTCACAAGTGGTTCAACACCAGAAATAGCAGAGTATGTCGATCAATTATATAAAAAAATTATCAAGGCTGGAACGCATAAAGCTTCATCTATTAAAGTAGCAGAAGCAGCAAAAGTGATTGAAAATACCCAGCGTGACGTAAATATTGCATTAATTAACGAGCTTTCAATAATCTTTAATAAATTAGATATTGATACCCTTGAAGTATTAGAGGCGGCGGGTACTAAATGGAACTTTTTACCATTTCGTCCCGGCTTAGTTGGTGGACACTGCATTGGAGTTGATCCATATTATCTAACTCACAAAGCCCAAGCTGTTGGATATCACCCTGAAATGATTCTTGCTGGACGTAGATTAAATGACGGGATGGGGCAATATGTTGTATCACAGTTGGTTAAGAAGATGCTTAAAAAACGCATCCAAGTTGACGATGCAAACGTGCTTGTAATGGGGCTAACTTTTAAAGAAAACTGTCCAGATCTTCGTAACACAAAAGTTGTTGATATCGTTGCTGAATTAAAAGAATACAATATAAATGTCGATGTGTTGGATCCATGGTGCTCAAATGAAGAAGCGCAGCGTGAGTATGGATTGAAACTGTCTGTTGAAATCAAATCAGGCTATTATGATGCTGTTATTTTAGCTGTGTCGCATGATGAATTTAAAGCTATGGGAGTTGATACCATTAAGGGTTTTGGTAAGTCTAATCACGTGCTATATGATTTAAAATATGTACTAGATAAAGCCGATGTGGATATGCGTTTGTAATTACAATAACAAATATTTAAATAAGCATAGGCAGAATATAAATGACACAATATGAAAAAATTCAACAAGAACTACTTAGCATTCCGAAAATTTGGTTAGTGACGGGCGTAGCAGGTTTTATTGGATCAAATTTACTCGAAAAATTATTAATACTAAATCAAACTGTGATTGGATTAGATAATTTTTCCACTGGTCATCAACAGAATTTAGATGAAGTGAAAGATCAAGTTTCAAGTGAACAATGGTCTAAATTCACTTTTTTTGAGGGTGATATTTGCAATATTGAAACTTGTGTAGAAGCCGTAAGAGGGGTTGATTACATATTACATCAAGCAGCCTTGGGGTCTGTACCTCGTTCAATTGCAGACCCAATAACTACAAACGCTTCTAATATAACTGGTTTTTTAAATATGCTGCATAGTGCAAAAGAAGGGGCTGTAAAAAGTTTCACTTATGCAGCAAGCAGTTCTACCTATGGCGATCATCCAGCACTACCAAAGATTGAAGAAAATATAGGTAATCCACTTTCACCTTATGCCGTAACGAAATATGTAAATGAAATGTATGCTGATGTTTATGCAAGAACTTATGGTTTTAAAACCATAGGGCTTCGATATTTTAATGTTTTTGGAAAACGACAAGATCCTAATGGTGCTTATGCAGCAGTAATACCTAAATGGATCTCATCTATAATTAATGGAGATGATATTTACATTAATGGTGACGGTGAAACTAGTCGAGATTTTTGTTTCATAGATAATACTGTACAGATGAATATATTGGCTGCAGTCGCAGAAGAAACAGTAAAAGATAACGTTTATAATGTTGCTTTAGGTGACAGAACATCATTAAATGAACTGTTTGATATTTTAGTTAACAAACTTAATGATAATGGCGCTGAATATACCAAGAAACCAATATATAGAGACTTTAGACCAGGTGATGTTCAACATTCACAAGCGAGCATAAAGAAAGCTATTCTTGATTTAGGGTATGAACCAAAATTCAATATTTTAAAAGGTGTTGAAAAATTAGTAGATTGGTATAATAAATAAAAAGGTAAAAGTATTTATGTTGAGGAGTATAATTAGAATATATAGGATATTAGATAAAAAAAACAAACAACAATTTTTCTTATTGCAATTTCTTATTCTTCTTATGTCATTTTTTGAATTAGTAGGCATAATATCTATCGTCCCTTTTATGACTTTAGTTGGTGATATTTCAGTAATAGAATCTGATGGCTATATTAGAAATATATATATATATAGTGGAATAACTGAATACTATAAATTTATAGTATTTATGGGTGTTGGTGCTTTGATTGTCCTGGCATTCACAACATTATTTAGTATGTATGCAACATATAAAATTGCCAAGTTTGGGTCTAAAATTGGAGTTGAGCTATCAGATAATCTATATAAGTATTATATTAGTCGTCCTTGGTTATACCACACTAAACATAATTCTAGTGATTACATAAACATTCTATCGTTACAATGTGTTAGAGTTACCAATGGTGTAATTATGCCTTTGCTTAATTTTAATGCTAAGGTAGCGGTGGTAATTGTAATAAGTATTTCGTTGTTTTGGTACGATCCAAGAGTGGCCTCATTTGGTTTGATCGCATTGTCAATTGTATATTTTTCGCTTTATGCCTTCGTAAGAAATAAGCTTCATGTTAGCGATAACAAGATTGTTAATGCACAACGGCAACGTTTAAAACTAATGGCCGAAAGCTTTGGAGGAATTAAAGAGGTATTGCTTTCGCATAAACAAAGTTTTTATGAAGAAAAATATAATTCTGAAGGGAATCAATACTCGCATTCATTAGGAATGAATCAAGCAATTGGTCAGGTGCCCCGTTATGCTATTGAGTTTTTTGTATATGGATTAATTATTTGTTTAGTTATTTATTTGGTGTTGTCTAACAGTCAAAATATCGGAGATATATTAGCTTCATTATCTATATATGCGTTGGCTTGTTTTAAATTATTACCAGCTCTTCAGAATGTATATCTAGCATTAACTCAGGTCAAAGGAAATATTAATTCTTTTTATTTAATAGAACCTGATTTGATAAAATTTAACGATGTTATTGTAGATTCGAGTTTTTCTTCAATTAAGAATAACAATAGAATAGTATTTGAAAAAGAAATATTATTAACTAATATTTCTTTTACGTATAATAATAAGAAAAATGTACTTGACAACATAAGTTTAAGAATAGCGAAAAATAGTATGATTGGTTTAGTAGGTTCATCTGGTTCTGGGAAATCTACTTTAATTGATATATTAATGGGACTTATAGAACCGACTGAAGGAAGTTTGTTTATTGATGGTGATGTAATAAGCGGTGATTCTATTTTTAAATGGCAAAACGTAATTGGTTTTGTACCTCAATCCGTATATCTCACAGATGGAACGATTGAAGAGAATGTTGCTTTCGGGGTTGATGTAGAATATATATGTCATAAGAGAGTCGATGATGCTTTAAAGTTAGCTCATCTAGATGAGTTAGTTAATACGCTAGAGGAAGGTAAGTATACAAAAGTTGGTGAACGAGGCGTTCAGTTGTCCGGAGGACAAAAGCAACGAATCGGTATCGCTAGGGCGTTATATAAAGACACAGATGTGCTAGTTTTTGATGAAGCCACTAGTGCACTTGATTCTATTTCTGAAAAAGCTATTATGGACACAATAAGTCAATTGTGCGGAAGAAAAACAATAGTTATCATTGCTCATAGGCTTAGCACTATTAAAGATTGCGACACGATATTTCATTTGGAAAATGGCAAATGTGTTGGTGTGGGGACTTTCGATGAATTAATTGAGCATTCCCCCGCATTTAATAAGTTAGCTAATGGAGGGAAAGTAACGTGATTGAGTTACTGGTTAGAATTAAGTGTAAACTAAAATTTATCATTTTCAAATTTATGTATAAAGGATTAAAACCTTGCTCAATTATTAGTGCTAAAGTTACATTAGAAATACTTTTAAAACGTCTAGCTAACGGTGAAAATACTACATACTTTCGTTTCGGAGATGGTGATATATTTTTGTTAAATAACAAAAGTGGCAGAAAACAAGTTAAAACAAAAACATTAAAAATTGAATATGAAAAATGTTTTGGAATGAATGGAGATGATATAATTAAATCTATTCCAATACACTCAATCAAATATGGGTATGATGTTGGCATGAAAACTGGGAGCCATTTGCAAAGCGATCGAGTTGCAGATGTTTTACTTTCATTATGTGCAAAATATTTTATAGGTACCAAAATATACTCTCCGGTGGCTTTACACCACTGTCTAATTCATGAAATTGAATTAACTACAAAGTTTTTTAAGGAGTTAAAAACTCGATGCAATGTATTTATTGGTAGTGATGCGAATAATGATATTATCTTAAATGAGCTACTTTCCCCTCAAAAAATTATAAAAACTCTCCCCAGAGATGCTTATAGTCAAATAAATAATGTTTTTAAAGAGATTGATGATTATCTAATTAAAGTGAAAACAGAAAAAATTATTACTATAGTTTTTTCTTGTGGAACTACTGCTAAAATCCTTATGAAACGGATACGAGATAAATACCCTGAAAAAGAGTTCTACCTCTTTGATTTGGGGAGTGTTATTGATGTTTTTCACGGAAGAGAAGATTGGACATGGGTGAGAGATCATAAACAAGAGTTAGGAAATTCAATTAGTAGAATCAAAGGAAGAACGTGAAACTTGACATCGTATTTACTGTCGTTTTATATAATAAAAGAGTATCCAATTCTTCAACTGTAATAAGTTTGATTAAAAACTTTTCACAGAAATGTAATTCGAAATTAATAATTTGGAATAATGGCAAGTTATGTTGTGATTTTGATGGGATTGATTTCGAAACTATTGAAGTTGAATTAATTGATCACAGAGGTAATGAATCATTAGCTAAAATATATAATACAATAATAGATGGTTTTAATTCCGATAAGTATGTTTTTTTTGATGATGATTCAAATGTTAATAAACAGTACCTAGATGATATTTTTTTTGCAAATAAATTTAATACGTGTATCCCTATCATTACTGCAGAAAGTAATATTATAAGTCCTACAGTTTTAAAAGGTGATTTGAAATTAGGAAATATAGATAATGATACAATGCTGCAAGGTATTGGGAGTGGGTTAGTTTTGTCCCGTTATATCATTGAACGGATTAAGGTTATTCAAGATCTTGTTTTCGATGAACGTTTTTATTTGTATGGTGTAGACACTGTTTTTTTTAACACGTTATTTTCTCTAAAAGAAAGTACCTATATTACAGTAATTCGTGGTTTTGAGCATGATTTATCTAGACTAAATAATAATAATAACTCTTATTTTAGAGTCAAAGAAAGAAGTTATGCTTTTGGTTTATATTGTAGATATTATCCTAGTTTTATTAATTTAAAAAATTTATTATTGTTGTCTATAAAAGCTACTTATAAAAATGATGAACTCTATAATCTGAAATATGTTTATAAAGCTATTGTTTCTGGTAAACACTATAGGAATGTAAATCATGAAACACAGATTAAATAAAGAAACTACTTTGTTTTTCTTGTCTGTGTTGTGTGTTTTTTTTGATTCTTATGCTTATTTCTCAGGGGGGTTATTAATTTTTTCAAAATTACTTTTGTTATTCTTTGCTTTTTATTTATTTATTCAGAAGCCTAAACTAACGAATGTTTTTTTTCTATTGTTTATAATTATATTTTACCTTTTAATAAATTTCGCATGGTCTTCTACTGATTTTAGTAGCCTTTCACATAACTTAAATTATTCATTTAGATTATTATATCCAATTATATTAATTTTTTTATTATTCAATAGTAATATAACTCTTAATGAACCTAAAGTAAGGGTTATATATTTTTCTATTTTTATTAGTTTTTTTTTATTATCATCTCTATTTCTTGGAAAAATAACGGGTCTTGGGGCAGAGATAATTGGAAGAGGTTCAGCTTTTACTGGGTTCAAAGGTTTTTTTATTGGTGCTAATGAAGTTGGTATTCTTATTTGTGTTTGTGTTTTGTGTTTATCTTTAGCATATAATGAAAAAGATAAGAAAAAAATTGTTATTATTTTATTATTACTTGCATTATCTGGGGTGTTAGTTTTCACAAAGTCTTCATTAATAGGCTCATTACTTTGTTTAGTTTATATTTTTCACATTTCAAAACATAAACTAATAATTTTATTTATAATCATTTTTTGTTTTTCTTATTTGTACTTTGAAGAATATGTAAGAATAAATAATGCTTTTTTATACTTTTTATCTAATAGTTTCTTTTCATCTTTACAGGAAGACCCATTATCATTTTTTTTTAGGGGCCGAGATATTTATGTAAATGCATATTTATCACAATACCAATATGTAGATAGTGCAACTAATAACCTGTTTCAATTGTTAATAGGGCATGGTGATTATCATACGGTAAAGATGGTATCAACAGGGCTAAATCTTCATTCGGAAGGACGGTTTTCAATTGAAATGGATTCGTTGGATTTGTTATTTGGATTTGGTTTTTTTGGTATATGTATTAATTTAGCTTTCTTTGTTTTAATTTATATTACGGTAAAAAGGTATATGAATTTTTGTGGAAAAAGTTTTTTTGTACCTTTTCTATGTTTAATTTCTATTTTTCTACACTCATTTATCGCAGGGCACGTAGCTTTTTCATTGCAAGTAACAATACCATTAGTTATTGTTACTTTTTATTTGAATTTGTATAATAAAGTTATCAAAAAAACTAATGTCGTTCAAATTCATTAGTTTTATGGGCAGTATTAATAATTATGGTTAATGACATGTTTACTAAAAAAATTATTTTTTTTGCTCCAATATTGTCTAATGTAGGTGGAATTGAAAAGACAGCTTTGGAAATAAAAAATATATGTGAAAATAAAAACATTCCTTTTGACTTGATTACACTCATTCGAACAGATAATAACTCAAATTATCTACTCAAAAATGGTAGGTTTTTTAAATCAGTCACAGCTTTATTTGGTAAGACAATAGCGTTTTATTTGTTTACATATTTTTTATTAATAAATAATAAAGAAATCATATCACAATTAACTGGCTCTATAGTTCTTGTTAGAAGTTCAGCAATGGCTTTTGCTTTAAATAAAGTTAAAAAAAAGAATAATATTGATTTTAAGCTTGTCTATATACCATCACATTACAGTAAAGATCTCTTTTTACCAATAATCAAAAGGTTTTATGAGAATCGACATTACATTAAGGCTGTTCTTAATGTAAGAAATATGTATTCTGAATGTTATATTGAAAAAAAAATAATTATGAATACTGACATAAATATAGTTACGTTCAGTCATAATTTAAAGAACCGGTTAACAGGTAATTTCAAAATGCGGGTCAAGAAGAATGGTATTCGCGTTATTCGTCCTGGAATATCCACAGCTATTTTAAATGTAGATCCCTTAAAAAAAACTGATAGTGTTAATTTTTTATATGTTGGGCGTGTGGAACCCGGCAAGAATATTGATATGTTGTTAGATTTTTTTGACAGGGTTAAGGGGCTTCAGTGTAAACTTGTGATTGCAGGTGATGGTAGTTTGCTAACTAATTTGTCTAAACTCTATATGCACAATAAACAGATCGAATTTATTGGTGCTATATATGGTGAAAGATTAGCTAATGAATATGTAAAAGCTTCGTATTTAATAATACCTTCTTTTAATGAGTCTTATGGTCATGTTATATCTGAATCTTTATGTTGTGGAACTCCTGTAATTGGTTACTATTTTAAAGGTTGCCATAATGCAATAAGAGAATTGATTATTCATGGTGAAAATGGATTCGTTATCACTGATAATACTTTTTTTTCTTTTCAGACAGTTATAAAAGCCGCTATGCAGAATTATTATTCATTCAAAAAAAATGCTGAAAACATTGCGACTTTAAACAGGGGAATATATTCTTGGAATAGGTTTTTGGAAGAAGTTGTCAAATAAATTTATAATTCATGCAGAGGATTAGATGAAGAAAGTTATTAATTATTTTAGTCTTTACTTTAGAGGTCGTGAGGTTGGATTAGACGAGGAAGTCGGTTCTGCGTATCTTAGTCAATTAATACTGTTATATTTTTTTGCCTATTTAAGAGGTTTTTTCTCCGGTTATAGAGGTTCTTTTTTATTTAAAAACTGTAATATTATTTGTAAAAATAAAGTTTCACTCGGTAAAGGCACCATTATCAACAATAATGCAAAATTGAATGGTATGGGGAAATTCGGTATAGTTACAGGTAATAACGTAGCTATTGGTGCATATTCACAACTTATTGTTTCTGGTTCAATATCTGATATTGGTCATGGTATCGAAATAGGGAATAATGTCGGCATAGGTGAGTTTAGTTATATTGGTGGTGCAGGTCTCGTTACTATTGGTGATGATACAATAATCGGTCAATATTTCAGCTGCCATCCAGAAAACCATTTTTTTTCAGATACAAGTAAATTGATACGTTTACAAGGTGTTTCAAGACAAGGGATTTCGATTGGGAAGAACTGCTGGATTGGTTCAAAAGTTACGATACTTGACGGGGCTGTAATAGGTGATAACACTGTCATAGCAGCAGGATCTGTTGTGAGAGGTTTATTTACTAATAATGTTGTTCTAGGTGGAATACCCGCTAAAATTATAAAAGTGATTTCTGATGTTAAATAAATTTATTTTTGTTCATTTATATAATGATTTTAGTGGTAGTCCCAGAGTCTTGGCTGATGCTATTGAGTGTGAATCAATTCCCAAAAAAGATTGTTGTATCTTTACGAGTAAGCATATTGGTTTTTTAACTAATCTTTCTGTTAATAGAGTGAATGTTTTTTATAAGAGGAGTCAATCTAAAATTCTCCAATTATTTTATCTTTTTTTTTCTCAATTAGTATTATTTTGTAAACTTAGCTTTTTACTAAGGAAATACAAAAAGCACAGATTCAATACTTATTTAGTTGTAAATACGATGCTACCTTTTGGTGGTTATCTTGCAGGAAAGTTATTTGGTGTTACGACAATTGCATATGTTCACGAGACAGCTATTAAACCATTTTTTTTTAAATCATTCCTTAGGTTTTTTGTTGAAAGTTGTTCTAATTATGTTTTCTTTGTTTCCAATTATGTAATGGGTGTCGAGGGTTTTAGAAAACCTGAGCAATTCGTTATTCATAATGGACTGAGAAGTGACTTTAATACATTGCATACTACAGATATTGATTATAAGCATAAGTTTGCTAACAAAAATATTTTATTTGTTGCATCTTTAAAAGATTACAAAGGTATTCATCAATATATTGCAATAGCAAGTAACCTAAAACGTTTTAAGTTTACAGCTGCTCTTAATTGTGAGTATGAAGATCTACAGGCTTTCATAAGTGATAATGTCATTCCTGAAAACTTAGATTTATTATCAAGGCCTACTCATCTGTTAGAGCTATATGAAAGTGCCTACTGTGTAATGAATTTATCACTTCCTGATGGATGGGTAGAGACATTTGGATTGTCGATCTTGGAGGGGATGAGTTATGGCTGCCCTGTTGTTGTACCTAAGGTCGGTGCACCAAAAGAATTTGTATCAAGCTCTTTTGGTTTACTCGTAGATGCGAGGGATACAGACATAATTATTGATTTCATTTTAAAATTAGATGAAAGTTTCGAAGTTTGGTATATTAAAGCAAAAAATGCAAAAGAAAAATCTTTAGATTTTTCAACAGAAAATTATAAAAGAAATTTTCTTAAGCTAATGAAAAATATTATAGATGACAATAATATTTTAAAATAAACAAGAGTGAATATGAAAATATTAATTACAGGTGGAGCAGGTTTTATTGGTTCCGCAGTTGTTCGTTATATTATAAATTATACACAAGACATTGCAATTAATGCAGATAAGCTCACTTATGCAGGTAATCTAGAGTCACTTACAAGTATTGAAAATAGCGATCGATATTTTTTTGAACAAGTAGATATTTGCAACCGCGCTGAATTAGACCGCGTCTTTAAGCAATATAAACCCGATGCAGTGATGCACCTTGCAGCTGAATCTCACGTTGACCGGTCTATCACAGGCCCATCTGACTTTATTCAAACCAACATTGTTGGTACTTACACCTTATTAGAAGCGACCAGAGAGTATTGGTATACTTTATCAGCCGATGCCAAGAAAGCATTTCGTTTTCATCATATATCTACCGACGAAGTTTACGGTGATTTGCCTCATCCTGATGAGCAATATGGTCAGAGATCAAATGTTACGCTACCATTATTTACAGAAACAACTTCATATGCCCCTAGCAGTCCTTATTCAGCAACGAAAGCATCAAGTGATCACCTCGTTAGATCATGGTTGCGCACATACGGTTTACCAACGATTGTGACTAACTGCTCTAATAACTACGGTCCGTATCATTTTCCTGAGAAATTAATCCCTTTAGTGATCCTAAATGCGTTAGAAGGAAAACCACTTCCAATCTACGGCAAAGGAGATCAAATACGTGATTGGCTCTATGTAGAAGACCATGCACGTGCACTTTATAAAGTAGTGACGACCGGTAAAGTTGGTGAAACCTACAATATTGGCGGCCATAACGAAAAGCAAAATCTTGAAGTGGTACAGACCATTTGCAGTATTTTAGACTCCCTAGTACCTAAAGAGACTCCTTACTCTGAACAAATCACTTACGTAACCGATAGACCTGGTCATGACCGCCGTTATGCCATAGATGCAAGTAAAATGAGTAATGAATTGAGCTGGGAACCACAAGAAACCTTCGAAACGGGTTTACGTAAAACCATAGAATGGTATTTAAAAAACCAAACCTGGTGTCAACATGTACAAGATGGTAGCTATCAGTGTGAGCGCTTAGGTATTAATTCTTGATAGTATTTTTTATATTTGCATGTGTAAAGTGTAACGTTTGAGGATTTATGAAAGGAATTATTTTAGCAGGTGGTTCAGGAACGCGTCTATACCCACTCACGAGAGGTGTATCAAAACAGTTATTGCCAGTGTACGACAAACCAATGATTTACTATCCATTGTCAACATTAATGCTTGCAGGCATTAGAGATATATTGGTTATTACTACACCAGAAGACAATGAAGGTTTTAAGCGTTTATTAGGTGATGGTTCTGATTTTGGAATCAATCTAACGTATGCAGTTCAGCCTTCACCAGATGGCCTAGCTCAAGCCTTTATCATTGGCGAAGAATTTATCGGTAACGACAGTGTTTGTTTGGTCTTGGGTGATAATATCTTTTATGGTCAATCCTTTAGTAAAACACTGAAGAATGCGGCGAATAGAGAAAGCGGGGCGACAGTATTTGGCTATCAAGTCAAAGATCCGGAACGTTTTGGTGTGGTTGAATTCGATCAACACATGAAAGCTATATCGATAGAAGAAAAACCAACCAAGCCAAAATCAGATTATGCTGTCACAGGTTTATATTTCTACGACAACAGCGTTGTCGAAATGGCAAAAAAAGTTAAGCCATCACACCGTGGTGAGTTAGAAATTACCACCTTAAATGAAATGTATTTGAACCAAGGTAACCTGAATGTCGAATTACTCGGCCGCGGCTTTGCATGGTTAGATACTGGCACTCATGAAAGCTTACACGAAGCATCTTCTTTCGTACAGACTATTGAGAATGTGCAAGGCCTTAAAGTCGCCTGTTTAGAAGAAATTGCCTGGCGTAATGGCTGGTTAAGTTCGCAGCAACTTGCTGATTTAGCTAAACCAATGATGAAGAATAACTATGGTCAATATTTAACTCGTTTAGCGAACGGATTATAATATGAAGATCTTAATTACAGGCAAGAATGGCCAGGTAGGCAGTTGTTTAGTTGATCAACTAAGTAAAATGTCAGATGTCACCTTTTTAGCATTAGATCGTGATCAGCTTGATATTACAGACGTAATTGAAGTTAATAAAATAGTCGCTGTATTCAATCCAAATATCATAATTAATGCAGCTGCGTACACCGCCGTTGATAAGGCCGAACAAGAAAGTGAATTGGCCTATGCAATTAATCGTGATGGTGCACATAACCTTGCGATTGCAGCTAATGACATCAATGCCGCAATTATTCATATTTCCACAGATTATGTTTTCAATGGCGATAGCCCTGAGAGCTATACTGAGTCAGATGTGACAGCTCCTCAAGGTGAGTACGGTCGTAGTAAGTTAGCAGGCGAACAAGCGGTTGCTCAGGCATGTCCTAAACATATTATATTAAGAACAGCATGGGTCTTTGGTGAACACGGTAATAACTTTGTTAAAACCATGCTCCGCCTTGCTAAAACTAGGGATACCTTAGGTGTGGTCGCTGATCAGTTTGGTGGTCCAACTTATGCTGGGGATATAGCAAATGCCATACTTACAATCTCAAAGCAGATTACGCCTGATAATCATGCTTATGGAATCTATCATTTTTCTGGTTTCCCTCATGTCAATTGGCATACTTTTGCTGAAAGAATATTTGAAATGGCATTGGAGCAAAACGTACTAATCCAACCTATTCAAGTTAATCCAATAACAACACTAGATTATCTAACACCAGCTAAACGCCCTGCTAACTCACGTCTAAATTGTGACAAGATTTATAATGCATTTGGCATTAAGCAGAGCGACTGGAAAAGAGCGTTAGTGCGAATTAAAGAGTATTCATAAATGAAAGTCATTGATACAACCATTGCGGACGTTAAAATCATCGAGCCAGCAGTATTTGGGGATGAACGTGGTTTCTTTATGGAAACGTGGAGTCAGCAAAAGTTTGAAGAACTTGTAACAGGCAAAGAAACAAATTTTGTGCAGGACAATCACTCAAAGTCCAAGAAAGGTATTTTACGAGGTTTGCATTATCAGACTGAAAATACCCAAGGCAAGCTGGTTCGTGTCGTGTCTGGAGAAGTATTTGACGTTGCTGTGGATGTTAGGAAAAACTCACCAACTTTAGGTCAATGGGTAGGAGTGTTTCTCTCAGCTGATAATAAACGTCAACTTTGGGTGCCTGAAGGATTTGCTCATGGTTTTTACGTAACGAGTGAAAATGCTGAGTTTGTTTATAAATGTACTGATTATTATAATCCAAAGTCAGAGCATTCTATTATTTGGAACGATCCGGAAATCGGCATCCTTTGGCCTTTAGTTAATCAACCGATTCTTTCAGAAAAAGACGAGTCTGCTACCAGAATGAAAGATCAGGAATTACTTTAATGAAGAAGGTTGCAGTAGTTGGTACAGTTGGCTTACCTGCTTGTTATGGTGGGTTTGAATCGCTAGTCGAAAATTTAACATTATATAAGTCAAATGAGATTGATTATACTATTTTTTGCTCAGGTAAATCTTACTTCGAAAAAGTAGATACTTATAACGATGCTAAATTAGTTTATTTGCCTTTAAACGCAAATGGTATTCAAAGTATACCATATGATATTTTATCATTAATTAAATGTTGGTTTTTAAGGCCTGATACAGTACTAATATTAGGGGTTTCTGGATGCCTTTTCTTACCTTTTTTTAAATTTTTTTCTAAATCTAAAATCGTCACTAATATAGATGGTTTAGAATGGAAACGTGATAAATGGAACAAATGGGCTAAGAAATTCTTAAAGTTTTCAGAATCAGTAGCAGTTAAATATTCTGACGTGATAATTACAGATAACAAAGCCATTGGTGATTATGTTGAAGTCGAATATTCAACAGAAAATATTGTTATCGCCTATGGTGGTGATCATGCAATTATCAAAGGTATCGACGTTGACCAAGAACAAGATTACTATCTATCATTATGTCGCATAGAGCCTGAGAACAATGTTAAAATGATCTTAGAAGCGTTTGTAAATAGTGATAAAAAATTAAAATTTGTTGGTAATTGGAATTCGAGTGAATTCGGTAGAGATCTTAAAAAGGCATTCTCTGATAAACCAAATATCGATATTATTGATCCTATATACGATATTAAGCAGCTGTTTTTGCTAAGAAGCGAATGTAAGGGTTACATTCATGGACACTCAGCAGGAGGAACAAATCCTTCACTAGTCGAGGCTATGCACTTCGAAAAACCAATTTTTGCTTTCGATTGTAATTTTAATAGGTACAGTACCGAAGATAAAGCTGTATATTTTTCTTCATCACAAGAGTTAAGTGACAAGCTGTCAGAGGTTACTAGAGATGAGTTAGCGGTAATTTCTAGTGACATGAAGCAGATTGCAGAGACCCGCTATACATGGAAAGTTATTAATCATTTGTACGAAGAAACATATCTATAATGTCTAGAGTATCAACTCAAATGAGATACCCTTGTCATTTTTATCTCTATTTTTCTGTTAGTTTGAGTAAAGTAGGTTAATGCAAATCTATCTGTACCTTTACGCTAGTATTTTAATTTGTGCTCTTGCTTTATCAATAGTCGGTACCATTAGGCCAAAGTAATATCATCCAATTATTCAATTGGATATAGTGTGGGTGAGACACTTTTTTGTCTCGTTCTCACCCTTATTTTGCTCAAATCACCCCTTTTGTTTCAATCCAACATAATTTACATTTCTATTTTCAGCACAATCAATTTATGTTTTTCGATGTGTTTAATTCTTCATCAGCCAGAGTCATATATGTCCATTAGCATTTCAGTCATTTTCGTTTTCTGCCTTTCTTTTATCAGTCTGCTCGCTTTCAGGAAGTTGGCCAAACGCGTTGGTTTGGTTGATAAGCCAAATGAACGGAAACACCATGTGGGTCAGATCCCGCTCGTTGGCGGTATTTCAATATACTGCACGTTAATGATCGCTTTATTTATCCTTTTCCCTATTACCAACTCATTACTACTTTACGTTGCATGTTCGACAGTGCTTATTGTCTTGGGGGCACTAGATGACCGCTATGATTTGAGTTTTAAATCGCGTCTAGTGGTTCAGGCAGCTATTTCTCTAGCGATGATATTGATAGGTTATAAAAGTTTGCATTACCTTGGTGCTATGTTCAGTGGTTCGGCGTTAGTTATTCCAACTTATATAAGTTATATAGTCACGATTTTGGCAGTAATAGGGGCAATTAATGCTTTTAATATGGTTGATGGTATCGATGGGTTGCTAGGCGGCCTTGCTTCAGTAACATTCTCAGCTCTTGGTTTAATGTTTTATCTTGCTGGGAAGGACTATTTAGCGCTTTACTGCTTGTTGTTCGTTGGTGCGCTGATCCCATATATCATGCTGAACTTAGGCTTTCCGTTTGGTCGCCGTTTCAAGGTGTTCATGGGGGATGCAGGCAGTATGTTTATCGGTTTTACCGCTATTTGGTTACTCATTGAAGCTAGCCAAGGACAAAATCAACTTGTTATTCGCCCAGTAACGGCACTTTGGTTTATTGCATTACCGCTGATGGACATGGTTTGCATTATGACCAGACGAATTAGGAAAGGACAATCACCATTCAAACCTGACAGAGAGCATTTGCATCATATTTGTCAGCGCATAGGACTGTCTTCAAGCCTTTCATTGTTAGTTATTTGCCTGTTAGCAACGCTAATGGCTGGTGTGGGTATTTTATCTGAACTTTATGATGTACCTGAGTCAATGATGTTTTTTCTATTTTTGGTGACTTTTGCTTTTTATTTTTCTGTCATTGCAAATATTTGGCGAATTACGGCTTTTTTTAAAAAGACCTATAGACATACTCAGCCGTAACATGACCCCTTGTGTCAGGATTTTTCTCTATAAATTTAACGTTGAAATTAAATCTGAAAGTTAATTATTGTATTAATTCCATCAATGGTAATATGACGCTGGTTTGATCATATTTTTACAATGTTTTATATGTAACCTAAGGATGAGGTGATGGACTATCTAGTTCCGTTTACAACTGCTTTTTTATTAAGTGTTGCTGCCATATTAGTCTTCAAACCTGTTGCTGCCAAGGTTGGGTTGTTAGATTTACCTAATGAACGTAAGTGTCATGACGGTGCCATCCCGCTTATTGGTGGTATCGCCATTTTCTGCAGTGTGTTACTGGCATCCAGCTTGTTTATTAAGAACAGCCAAACTCTCAATTTGTATCTCATTTCGTCATCATTGATCCTATTCATTGGTGTACTAGATGATAGGTATGATCTTTCTGTACGCGTACGACTTGTTGCACAAGTTATAGTTGCGTCAATACTGATCTTCGGTGCTGGTTTTTACCTCACGACACTCGGAGATATTTTTTACTTTTTTGAGTTTAAGTTAGGTTATGTAGGTATTTTAGTCACTATCATTGCCGTAATAGGCTGCATTAATGCCTTTAATATGGTTGATGGTATTGATGGTCTTGCAGGTATGCTGAGCCTAGTGACATTTACTTCACTCAGTATTTTGTTTTATCGTGCTGGCAACGATTGGTATTTATTACCTTTATTATTTGATGCTGCGATAATTGCTTATCTATTGTTTAACCTTCGTTGGCCTTTTCATTCGGTTCAAAAAATATTCATGGGTGACGCAGGTAGTATGTTAATTGGGTTGACTGTTGTGTGGTTATTAGTATTAGGCACTCAATCTATTAATGTCCATCAAGGTGCAATATTGAATCCTGTTTCATTCTCACCTGTGACGGCTCTGTTTTTGATTGCGATTCCATTAATGGATATGGCCGCGATAATGTATCGACGAGTTAAAAAAGGTCACTCGCCTTTTAAGCCTGATCGTGATCACTTACATCATATTTTTGAACGTGCTGGATACAATCGTAAACAGACGCTAATTAGAATTACGCTACTATCCTTATTGCTAGCGCTAGGCGGTATAGCTGGTGAGTTTTACCACGTCCCAGAATCAATAATGTTTAGTGTGTTTATCATTTTATTTGTATTCTATAATTGGGCACTCTCTCATGTTTGGCAAATTATTACTTGGTTAAAGCGCATTGATTAATATTGCTTTTATCAAGTGAACTGAATTTTAAGGATTTTAGATGAAAGTAGTTATTCCCGTTGCTGGACTCGGTACTCGTATGTTGCCAGCCACAAAAGCCATTCCAAAAGAAATGTTGCCATTGGTTGATAAGCCGCTTATTCAATATATTGTCGATGAGTGTGTTGCTGCAGGTGTGAAAGAAATAGTACTCGTGACTCATGCCAGTAAAAATGCCATTGAAAACCACTTTGATAAATCTTACGAGCTTGAGTCTACTCTTGAGAAACGTGTAAAACGTCAGTTACTGGAAGAAGTACAAGCCATTTGCCCTAAAGACGTGACTATAATGCATGTGCGTCAAGGTGAAGCAAAAGGCTTAGGTCATGCGGTATTGTGTGCGCATCCTTGTATTGGTAATAACCCGTTTGCGGTAGTGTTACCAGATGTTATTTTAGATGCCTATACAGCCGATCAAAAAACTGAAAATTTGGCTGCAATGATTGCTCGTTACAAAACATCATTTGCAAGCCAAATTATGGTTGCACCTGTACCAGAAAGTGAAGTGAATAAGTATGGTATTGCCGATTGTAATGGTGTTGATATCGAGCCTGGTGATTCCGCTAAAATTAAAGCCATGGTTGAAAAACCAGAAGTGGGTGAAGCGCCATCAAATTTAGCTGTAGTGGGGCGTTATGTGTTATCTGAAAAAATTTGGCGACTACTTGCTAAAACACCAGCCGGTGCTGGTGATGAAATTCAGTTAACTGACGCCATTGATATGCTCATTGAACAAGATACGGTTGAAGCATTTAACATGACCGGTAAATCACATGATTGTGGTGACAAATTGGGTTATATGAACGCGTTTGTTGAGTATGGATTACGCGATGCTAAGTTAGGTGCGGAATTTAAACAAAGCGTTGAGAAGATACTCGCTAATCAATAACGTTTAGTTGTTGTGTGTTTTAAAACCAACTCTTTTGTAGTTGGTTTTTTGTTTTTGGAGTCAAAAAGCCTAGAGCGCTGCGCTGCTAGGACGCTACGCGGCTAGATGCTATATAATCTTAGCAGCGAAGCTGTCCCTAGCAGGACGCAGTCCGCACTCTGGCGAGCCTGCGAGTTCCTAGTACCTCGTACCTAGCAGCGCAGCGCCCTAGGTAATTTTTTATTTTTGGAGTTTTTTATGTCTCGTAAGTATTTTGGCACCGATGGTGTGCGTGGAAAGGTGGGGACCTTTCCTATTACGCCTGACTTTGCAATGAAGCTGGGTTGGGCTGCTGGCAAAGTATTAGCGTCATCTGGTACTCAAGAGGTGTTAGTTGGCAAAGATACACGTAGCAGTGGCTATATGTTGGAATCGGCTATGCAGGCTGGACTTTCGGCTGCAGGCGTGAATGTAGCGTTAGTTGGTCCAATGCCAACACCTGCAGTAGCATATTTAGCATCGACGTTTAGGGCGGATGCTGGTGTGGTGATTAGTGCTTCACATAATCCTTTTTATGATAATGGCATTAAGTTTTTTTCTAATTCCGGCACTAAGCTTAATGATGAGCAAGAGCTAGATATTGAAGCATTGTTAGATCAAGCACTGAATCATAATGCGATGGAATGTGTCGCCTCTGAAGATTTAGGCAAGGTACGTCGGATTAACGATGCAGCAGGTCGTTACATTGAGTTCTGTAAAGGTGTATTTGCTAAAGACTTAACCTTAGCTGGGCTTAAAATTGTGATCGATAGCGCTAACGGAGCTGCTTACCATATTGCGCCGAATGTGTATCGTGAATTGGGTGCTGAGGTGATTAGCATTAATGATAAACCCAATGGCACCAATATTAACGACCATTGTGGTGCGACACACCTAGACAGCTTGCAAACAGCGGTAATGGTACATGAAGCTGATTTAGGCATTGCACTTGATGGTGATGCAGACCGAGTGATGTTTGTTGATCACAATGGTCATGTAGTCGATGGCGATCAAATTTTATATATTTTAGCTAAAACGGCTAAGCAACAAGGCACATTAAGTGGTGGTGTTGTTGGTACATTAATGTCTAACCTCGGTCTTGAAATAGCCTTAAAAGAAATGGATATTCCGTTTAAACGCGCCAAAGTGGGTGACCGTTATGTGGTTGAACAATTAAAAGCCACCGGCTGGCGCATTGGCGGTGAAGGCTCAGGTCATATATTACATCTTGACCATGCTTCCACCGGTGATGGTGTGGTTGCGTCGTTATTAGTCTTACAAGCTATATTACAGTCTGGGCAATCATTGGAAGACATAGTATCTGGTATGAAAAAATTGCCACAGGTGCTGCTCAATGTTCGCCTAACTGCTAACAATGCTAATGAGATATTAGCATCAGAAGCAGTAAAACAAGCCGTTATTGAAGCTGAAGCGGTACTTGCCGATAAGGGCCGCGTGTTACTTCGAAAGTCGGGCACAGAGCCTCTTATTCGCGTGATGGTTGAATCAATCGACCCTGATATGTCACAAACACAAGCAGAGCACATAGCAAAAGCGGTTCGTGCATAACATGTAGGTTATGGCCTGATGCTTGATTCGTTCGTTACTTTCTTAAAAGTGGCGAACGTATATTCGTCTAACCGATATGATTATCCACAAAATTTTTAAGGTTTTTTGTCAACTTTTTTGTCAACTTTTTTGGCCTGTTGGGTTTATAAATGCAGTAAATATACTTTCTAATGATATAGCGAAGATAACACTGTCTAAAATAGATTATTCTAGAGACGTTTTAAGATTGAAAGCATTCGTTGCTGTTATTTATAATTAAGTTCATGTAGAAACTACTTTTAGACAATTTCAGATACTTTGGAAACACAAGCATAAAATGAGAATATTGGTTACTGGTAAAAATGGCCAAATTGGCAGTTGTTTAGTTAACCAATTCAACACTATGCCTGATGTGACCTTGTTAGCATTAGATAGTGAGCAGCTAGATATTACTAACGCAATTAACGTCAATAACGTGGTGGCAGAGTTTAATCCGAATATTATTATTAATGCCGCTGCTTATACTGCGGTTGATAAGGCTGAGCTACAATCTGAATTGGCTTATGCCGTTAATCGTGATGGCCCTTATAACCTCGCCGTTGCAGCGAACCAAATCAATGCTGTCATTATCCATATCTCAACTGATTACGTTTTCGCTGGTGATAGTGTTGAGTGTTATGTTGAAACCGATAATACCAACCCTCACAGTGAGTATGGCCGGAGTAAACTGGCTGGTGAACAAGCGGTTACTGATGCGTGTGCACAACATATTATATTAAGAACTGCCTGGGTTTTTGGTGAACATGGCAATAACTTTGTTAATACCATGCTACGTCTCGCTAAAACCAAAGATACTTTGGCTGTGGTTGCTGATCAATGGGGTGGCCCAACCTATGCGGGTGATATAGCTAAAGCAATAGTGACAATATCAAAACAGATCGTTGCTGGTAATCAAGCATATGGCATATATCATTATTCAGGTTTTCCTCATGTGAGTTGGCATGCTTTTGCCCTAAAAATATTTGATATTGCGTTAGACCAAAACATATTAAAACACTCGATACACGTTAATGCGGTAACGACTCAAGATTATCCTACACCGGCTAAACGACCTGCGAACTCACGATTAAATTGCCATAAAATTGAGCGTATTTTTGGTATTCAACAAAGTGATTGGCAAGCAGCGTTAACAAGAATTAAAGACTATTTATAATGAAAATAATCGATACTAATATCCCCGAGGTTAAAATAATTGAGCCGACCGTGTTTGGTGATGATCGTGGTTTTTTCATGGAAACCTGGAACCAACAACAATTTGAGCAACTTGTAACAGGCAAACCAACTGCTTTTGTTCAAGATAATCACTCAAAGTCAAAGAAGGGTGTTTTACGAGGTTTACATTATCAATCAACGCATACTCAAGGAAAACTTGTTCGAGTTGTTAGTGGTGAAGTGTTTGATGTTGCGGTTGATATTCGTAAAGGCTCACCGACTTTTGGTCAATGGGTTGGCGTTTACTTATCTGCAGAAAATAAACGTCAATCGTGGGTGCCGGAAGGTTTTGCTCATGGTTTTTATGTCACCAGTGAAGTCGCCGAGATTGTTTATAAATGTACTGATTATTATTGCCCAAAATCTGAAGTGAGCATTTTTTGGAATGACCCTGATATAGGGATTAAATGGCCGTTGGATAACCCGCCTTTATTATCAAATAGAGATGCTCAACAAAGCATATTGCTCAAACACGCGCAGTGTTTATAACATTTATAATTAGTCACATAGGTTAGATTGACAATACATCATGCTAATAAGGTTGCCTGCATAAGAAGTTGCTTTATCCGTCTAGCATCTTCATGTGTTAATCGTTTTCTTTTGAGCATTATGTCGATGTTTGTTGTTTTAATTGTCTTATAAACTGATGCCTTGAGGATTAATGTTTGTGAGGTTCTATTCTCTGATAATTATATTTAACTGTTATATATCAAGTGAATAGTAAGTTTGTTTTTTAAATGGTATTAACAATACAATCCCCCTTTAGTGTCATCCCTCGCTTCACTTTCTTACTCTCTTCCCTGACTTCCCTGACTTCAATATTTGATCGAACAGTTAAGCCTGAATAGGTCATCTGCTCTTTGCCTTCCCCCCCAAATGATAAATTTATCTGCGATTTGCTTTTATAGAATCTAGCCGCGCAGCGTACTAGCAGCGTAGCGATCTCGGCTGTTGCTAAGATTTTATCGTATCTAACCGCATAGCGTCCTAGCAGCGTAGCGATCTAGGCTTTATCATTCCTTACCGATAACGATTTCTGCCGTAGGTATTAGTTTCCTGTATTCCTTTGCCAGTGCTTGTTTTGCTTCGTCGTCTCCGTGGACAATCCTTATATGTGAAGGTTTGTGGTGCATGCGTTTGACGAAGTTGATGAGGTTGTGTTGGTCTGCGTGGGCCGAATAACCGCTGATGGTGTGGATAACGGCTTTGATATCAATTTTTTGGTCCTTGATATAAACGTATCCGCCTTGTGGGCCATAGGTTTGTATGTCTCGGCCGGTGGTGCCTTTGGCTTGATAACCGACAAATAATACGTCTGTGGTGGCTTTAGGTAAAAATCGGGCGAGGTAATTGCTGATCCGTCCACCTGTACACATGCCTGATGCGGCGATGATAATGGCGGGTTTATTGACTGAGTCTAAATAGTTGATCACCGCTAAGTGGTCTTGATGACTGTCGATGGTCGTTAGCTGGCTAAAGTCCAGAGGATGACGTCCTTGAGCGAGTTTGTGTTTGGCTTCGTTGTCCCATAGTTGCTTGAATTGACGATATTGATTAGTGAAGTTAGCCGCCATGGGGGAGTCGACAATAATATTGATGTTCTGCCACATGGGGTTATTTTTATTGCGATGTATTATGTGTTCAAATTCGTAGAGTAGCTCTTGGGTTCTACCGATGCTAAATGCCGGTATGAGCACCACACCATTATCTTTGACCGCTTTCTCGATAATACTTTTAAGCTGTTTACTGCGATCTTTTCGTCCTTGATGATTTTTATCACCGTAGGTTGATTCAATCACCAAGGTATCTGCTCTATACGGGCTTTTGGGGCTAGCCAGCAATGGCGAATAGGTTGCCCCTAAATCCCCCGAGAACACTACTCGATGGTGGCTTTTAGGGCCTGTTAAGTCTATTTCAACATACGCCGACCCGAGTATATGCCCTGCAGGTTTAAATTTGAGTTTGGCTTTTGTAAACGTCTCAGCGTCGATGTTACTGTTTTTGGGGACAAGGTTTATCGGTAACAAAAACCATTGATTATAGTCAATTGGCACAAGTAGTTTTTTAAGACGACTCAGACAGGCTTGAATTAATGTTTGATCGCGGGTAACACCGACTTTTAAGGCATCTTCTATTACCATTGGTAATAGTGCAGCCGTTGCTGTTGTTGCATAAATAGGTTGATTAAAACCTGCTGCTAGCAGATAAGGTATCCGCCCCACATGATCGATATGACAATGAGTAACAATAAGCGCTTTGATGTTGTCGATAGGAAAGTCTATTTGTAGCTGTTCTGCAGAGCTTTTTCCGGCTGTTTCAGCGCCTTGAAACAGGCCACAATCGATAAGATAACTGCTGATACTATTGGTGTGATTATTCACATCCAGCTGATGACACGAACCTGTTACACCGTTTACCGCTCCATGGTGAATGATCTGCATGATGAGTCCTTTAGTTGAATCAAGTGTTAATTGTATCGAGTACGTTGAATTCTCCCTCGTTCAGGTTAACTTAGCAGTGGATATTAAATTTGGCCAATAAAACAACGATATTAGGGGCCTAGGGCGTGACTTCGTCACTGCTAGGGCGACCTTTGGTCTGCTAGGACGTGACTTCGTCACTGCTAGGTTCTGCCATTAAGTTAATACTCTTTTAGATAAAGTAAGTTGTTAACGGTTTACATTTGAGCTATTGTTATGCTTTACAGGTTATATGTGAGCTGTTAACCAATGTCTAAATTAAAATCCAGCCCAAAAGTTGTTCGAGTTAGTCGTCAACTGGGGAGCCAAGTTAAGCGTTCTCGGCTGGCGAGAAAGTTGCCTCAAGATTTGATTGCAGAACGAGCAAGAATATCGTTATCGACATTAAAACGAATTGAAAATGGAGATCCTACTGTGGCGATGGGCTCTTATCTAATGGTTTTACTTTCACTTGGGATTTTACCTGAAGCGTTATCAATTAATGATGACCTTGGTGAGGAACTATTACAAATGGATGCAAGAGAAAGAGCTCCTAGGAGTAAAAAGTGAAGGTCGATGTATTTTTAGAAAGCCAAGGTCAAAGCTATCATGTTGGTGAGTTACAGCAAGATGAAAGTAGAGGAAAGAGATCCGTTTCTTTTCAATTCAAGGATGAATGGTTAGCCAACTCATCCTTTTTTCAATTTGATCCAACGCTACCAAAATCGAGGGGATACCATTATCCAGCGTTGGGGAAAAGATTGTTTGGTGCTATTGGCGATAGCGCACCAGATACTTGGGGTAGAAAGCTATTAGACAGGCGTGAGCTTAAAGCCGCAGAGCAAGAAGGCAGACACCGCAGAGCTTTATCAGAAGTCGATTATTTACTTGGCGTAGCAGATCTTCCAAGGCTTGGATCGCTAAGATTTTCATTTGACGGTTATTACCAAGCCCCAATTAATAAGACTATTCCTACGATGGTTAGCTTGGGAAAACTAATGGAAGCGGCTGAAAGAGTGGAGCGTGGCGAAGATACGGAAGATGATCTTTTCATATTGTTCGCCCCCGGATCTTCTTTAGGCGGAGCAAGACCTAAAGCCTCGGTAACAGATAGCAATGACACATTATATATTGCTAAATTTCCTAAGGATTCTGATGGTTATTCGGTAGAGCGATGGGAAGCCATCGCCATGGATATGGCAAATGATGCTGGGCTGGATGTTTGTGAATATCAATTAACCGATGTCGCTGGGAAAAAAGTGTATTTAACGAAGCGATTTGACCGAACTGATGGTGCGCTACACGGTGAGCGGATACCTTTTATTTCTGCAATGGCTTTGACTGATCATGACGATGGTGATGATGATTGTAGCTACTTAGAATTGGTTGATGTGTTGTCAGAAACTGGCGCGAATCCATCTGTGGACATTAAACAACTTTTTAAGCGGATTGCGTTTTCTATATTAATTTCTAATGTTGATGATCACTTTAGAAATCATGGTTTTTTATGGAATAGTGGTCGCGGTTGGCAATTAAGTCCTCTTTATGATGTTAATCCTGTTTATAACTCGAGTGGTAGTCTGCGAACTTGTATCGATTATGAGAACTCGACTGCTTCATTAACCCTTCTTGTTGAGGTTGCTGGATACTTTGGTATTAGCGATGTTGAGGCTAAGGAAGTGATAAAAAAGATCGCAAAGGTGACGTTACAATGGCGAGATTATGCCAATAAAAGAGGTGCTCCCAGTCGAGAGATTGAGCTAATGACTAGAGCTTTTGAACATGATGAAATGCAAACCGCATTAAGCTATTAAGCTATTAAGTCATTCGCTCATTTTTCAGTCAAATAGGCGAGGTAACATCAGGGCAGTTACATGAGTAATTGATGGTGAAAAGAGCCTGTAAATATGTTTAATACTTTGCTTAGCATATTGTGGCTTATGTTTGCTGAATAAGGATAGCAAGTATTTATTGTTTCTATACGTTTTAGTTATTGCAAGCAAATACCTTGCAACAACTCTCTTGATGTTAAAACAGTTGGACTGTTTACTTCAGAAAATGGTTATAGGGTCTTGCTACTGCGGTATCGCTAATTTATGCAGAATAACGACATGCCATAAGCTCTATTTTGTATAAAATAGCCTAAGATAACTGTAAATTTCATCTTAAAAATCAGCTGACCTTAAAAGATATTTATTTGCGCCAATATGATTAGATGCACTGGATTTCATCGACATCTAATAATAGGTTTGGCAAAATAAGTAAAACACACCTCAAATAGTAACACTTGCTTTTAACCGGGTGAGTAGGAAGCGAATGTTAGTATTTAATTGCACCAAAGCTGCGGTTGATTTTTTTAGTGTCACTCGCAAAGGCGAAGTGTTGTCTTGCTTAGAGCCTGCGCCGCATAAAACCATTGCTGAGTCAGTCGCTGAGCCTGTTTTCCCCATCGATGTTGAGCCACATGAACACGACGGTAGTCAATGGCATTGGGTAGTGCATTGCGTAACTGTTAAACGTAAAAAATACTTATTAGTGATGGATTATTCCAGCCGTTATTGCTTGACGTTTTTGGCGACGAAAAAAGGTAATGAAATCGATTTTCTCAATATGTTTGAGCAAATGCTAAAATCCAATTTTATGTTTTTAGCCAATAAAAAAAGTGTGGATAGTGTCGAGGCTGATTTAGCATTAGCACGATATAATGATAAATATAATACCTGTGTGTTTCATCCCCGAAGTGATCGCAGCGTGCAAGGACATTTGAACGATGTTGTCTGGCACTTGGAGCGTCACTGCTATGAAGATGGGATGCTGTTAATGCCCAATGAGTTTATTGAATTTAGTGCCTTTATGGGACAGGTTCCTCGCAATGCGAAAGGGCGTAGCAGCCACTTTTTCCCTAACGATGTGTTTATAGATTCTTGGTTACAAGATATTGCAACTGATGACGGCAAAGTAGATACCACTAACCTGGTATACCTCAGCGATTATAGAAAATAGTCATCGCAACTGACCTATTACTAATAACTGACCTATTACTAATAACAATAAGAAGGACGTGTAATGAAAGCTTTTTCTCTGGTATTGACCAGTTTAGCGATGGCTGTTTCTGGCATTGCGTACGGGACTGAAATCGATCTCAGCCACATTCAACGCTTAGGCCCTGTTAATCAACAGATGGCAACTGCCTTATTTCAAAGTGCTCATGCTGACGCGCTGCGTGCAAATTTGGTTGCGAGTTTAATTGAGCAATCAAGCCACAAGAATACCAAACCGGTTCAGTTTTTTAATCAAAAACTGACTTGGCAGACGGCATCATCAAAAGCAGAAGGTGAGGGCTGGTTAGCCTATCAATTACCTGTTTCTACCCAGCGTTTTACCCAAGGTACGTTAACGGTAAAAGGGCTTGATAATCCGCAGGTGTATTTGAATGGCCAATTAGTCAAGTCAGCGAATGAAGTCAGCCTAGAGTTAGTGAATGGCGATTACCATATTTTAGTCTTGGCCGATGGCCAGCAACAAGACATGCCATTTAGTCTTGATTGGCAGGGAAAAAGCGATATTGACGAGCTCGATTTTTCTGAGCAAAAAACGCAACGAGTCTCTGCAGAACAGCTATTTGATGCCCAAGTGATTAGCGACTTAACCTTATCACCTAATGGTAAGTACTTATTGCAATCGACTATTGAATACCAGCCAAGCCAAGGTGATACCCCTATTCAAGTGACTGAGTTACGCAAGGTGTCAGACAACAGTGTGGTGTATCGCTGGCAAGATAACCGCCCAAGCAGCGCTGTATGGTCCAATGACAGTAAACAATTGGCGTATGCGGCTAATAATCAAATTCAGTTACTCAATATGGCAAACTTAGTTATTCACGTTGCTGCGGCCGATATGGAGAATGTGTCTGGTTTGCATTGGTACGGCGACAGCCTGTTATTTAGTTGGCAAAAACCGTTTAAAGCCGATGAAAAAGCCACCTCAAAGCGATTTAGAGCATTAGAAGATCGCTGGAGTTATTGGCGTGACAATAGCCAACTTTATCAATTAGATGTGGCTTCAGGCTTTATTCGTCAGTTAACTGATAATAAAATTAGCACTGATTTTGTTGATAGTAATGTCGATAAAAACACGCTGTTATTGACTCGCTCGCCGGTTGATTATGTTGAGCCTGCCCATGGACTAACTCAGTTAATTGAATTGAATCTAAAAGACTTAACCGAAACCATAATTGGTGAATATCGTAGTTTTAGCGGTGCATTATACGCCGATGATGGCATGTACATCACTGCGGGACCTCGCTTTATGGATGGCGTTGGCATACAAGATAACACCATTGAAGTGAATGATTATGATGGTCAATTATATTGGCGTGATAGCAAGGGTAATGTCAGTGCGCTAAGCAAAGACTTTGATCCCGCTATTGGCAGCATGACTAAGCTTGAAAATGGTGATGTGATATTAACCGTAACCGAAGGCGACCGCTCACCACTGTATTTATTTGATAAAAGTAACCGTCGTTTTAGCAAAATAGACACCGGTATTGATATGGTGACTAACTTTAGTGTCGCGGTTGAACAATCAACCCCGACTATCGTGTTTGCGGGTACGTCGGCCACCGTGCCACAAAAAGCGTATAAAATGGCATTAAACTCCAGTCGTAAAGAGTTGTTGTTCGACAGCCAAAAACTCAGTTATGCCAATACCCGTTTGGGTGAGATCCAAGATTTCGATTTTACAAATAAGCTTGGCCAAAATATCGATGGTCGGGTGTATTTACCGGCTGACTTTGATGCCAACAAAAAGTATCCGGCATTAGTGTATTACTATGGCGGTACTTCTCCTGTTGGGCGTCACTTTACTGGTCGTTGGCCATTTAACTTATGGGCTGCCGAAGGTTATGTGGTGTATGTGCTACAACCCAATGGTGCAACAGGTTATGGTCAAGCATTCAGTGGCCGCCATGTGAATGCATGGGGTAAATACAGTGCTGATGACATTATTGAAGGGACTAAAGCCTTCTTAAACGCGCATAGTTTTGTAGACCCTAAACGAGTGGGCAACATGGGTGCGTCATACGGCGGCTTTATGACCATGTATTTAGCCACCAAAACCGATATTTTTGCTGCGTCAATGTCTCATGCTGGGATCAGTAATTTATCATCTTACTGGGGCCATGGCTGGTGGGGTTATGGTTATTCTGGTGTGGCGAGTCGTGGCAGTTTTCCGTGGAATAACCCTGAGCTCTATGTTGAGCAAAGTCCGTTATATCATGCAGATAAAATTACTACGCCGTTATTGCTGATCCACGGTAATGCTGATACGAATGTGCCAGTGGGTGAAAGCCATTACATGTACACCGCACTAAAGCTGTTAGGCAAAGAGGTAGAATTGGTTGAGTTTAATGGCCAAAACCATCACATCAACAGCCGTCAAGCGCGCTTTGATTGGTGGAATACCACTATGGCCTGGTTTGACTTGAAGTTAAAAGATCAGCCTGAATGGTGGAATAGTCTTTACCCTGAGACGACAGAGCAATAAGCTGCTTTATATTTCTAGAGGCCTCGCATTGCGGGGCTTTTTGTTAAGTCACAATAAGTGTAAGCGGTTACTGAGCAGTGGATCGTTATAGCTTAAAAAGCTAAACCTTATAGAAATTATATGAGTTCGATTTTATCATCTCAAATTTCCATGTTGATTTCATTTTGAAACCTGATTTTCCCCTAAATCAGTAGACACTTTTGATTTATGAAAATAACGTCAAGGCTAGAATAATCCGAAGTATTGACATAGATAAACAGTCAACTACAATAAATTAAAATCGATGATAGGTATCAGAAAATGGGTCGAAAAAGTGATGGTAGAGAACGTCTGCTACGGGCAATATCAGACCTGATGTGGGAGAGCAGTTATGGCACTCTCACGATTGATGTTATTTGTGAACGCGCGGGTGTAAAGAAGGGCAGTTTCTACTATTTTTTCAACTCCAAGTCCGAGCTTGCTGCTGAGTCGATCCGCGAGGGATGGGAAGCAAAGAAACCGAAAATGAATACGTTCTTTTCTGCTACTCGACCCCCTTTAGAGCGACTGAGATCCTATTTTGACGATATACGACAAACACAGTATGAGGCGCTCGAGAAGCATGGCCGGATCCTCGGTTGTCCCAATTTCAATGTGGGTGCCGAGATTAGTGGTCTCGCGCCTGAACTGGATAAAAAGTTACAGCGTACGTTTAGTGATTTGCTCAAATATATTGAATCAGCAATCCGAGATGCCCAGTTGGAAGGGATAATTAATGTCGCCGATCCTGCTATGAGTGCCCGCTGTGTGCTTGGCTTTTTTGAAGGGGTTTTGACCCATGCTCAGGTCTGCAACGATCCTACTTTATTAGATGATATTTGGCCGGGGACGTTACAAATGCTAGGTGTTACATGGGATGGGACTTAGCAGGTAAAAACGTGAACTGTGATTAATTATTTTTAAACAAGCTAGCTATATCACCACCATATTGATGGTTTCTGATTATTTTCTACTCTCGACAATGACTGGTTAAATTCTGAACTGGCAGAGATTATGCCACCGACTTATATGTTTACCTTAATCGTCGTTGCGAAACTGAAAATAGACTCTGCTATGATGCGACTATGAATGTTGTTGCTTCTTTAAATGGCAGATTTTTTACGTTGGTATTCACTGTTGGAGTCATTCACTTAGCGTTGTATTAACCTTTGTTGGTTATCATTGATTTTGTGTTCTGGGGGATGCATATTATGTTGATGGGTTAGTAATATATGGTGTCTTTTGCGTGTTAACCATTAATTTACCCATGGCAGTTTAAGTCTTATTCAGGCTAGTTTATTGCCGTTATTTAGCTAACATCAATTCATTTTAATAGTTGACTATATAGTAAACTATATGTGAGCAGGTATGAAGCAAGCGAGTACGAACAATAAGTTGTATGGCATTAAGGCTATCGCCAATGGACGCTGTGATAGTTACAAACGACCCGCCAATGACCTCATGAATGAGCCATTGTTCGTTGTTAGGCAAGAATCTGTCGCAGCAAACATACCACCCCTCTCCAATAGCGGTTTACGCTTGGCAATAACTGACTACTCAGACAGTAGACAGACTAGATGGCCAATCTGCTTAAACTCGTTATCACCGCCTGCCATTAGGAAATGATTGAAGAGAGCGCGCGGCAGCTAGCTAAAGCCACTCATCACATCTACCCACATTCAAATGCTACGCGCAGAAAAATCGATGTACGCCCACATAGACGTACACCTTCACATTGAAACAGAAGGAAATTTAGATCATGAAAAACTTTGATTTTCACAACCCAACACACATTCTCTTTGGTAAAGGCCGTATCGCGGATCTGAATGAGCATGTTCCGGCTGATGCAAAAGTATTGATTATCTATGGTGGTGGTAGCGCGGAAAGAACCGGTGTTCTAGACCAAGTCCGCGCAGCACTTACAGGCCGTACATTGGTTGAGTTTGGCGGCATAGAACCGAACCCGCACTATACTACTACGTTAAATGCCATCCAAGTCATCAACGATAATGACATCACTTTCTTACTTGCCGTTGGCGGTGGGTCTGTCATCGATGCCACCAAATTTATTGCAGCTGCAGCTTTGTATGATGGTGATCCGTGGGAGATCCTTACTTCCGGCGGTTCGAATATTAAGGCGGCGATGCCATTTGGTACCGTGCTGACGTTGCCCGCTACAGGATCTGAAATGAACTCTGGTGCTGTAATAACTGATCCAGATAAAGTAGCGAAACTTGCTTTCAGAAGCCCATATTGTTACCCGCTATTTTCCGTACTCGATCCCGAGATTACTTATACGCTGCCTGCTCGTCAGGTTGCCAACGGGGTGGTAGATTCTTTTGTCCACATTGTCGAACAGTATCTGACTTATCCTAGTGCCGCATATGTTCAGGATGGTTTTGCCGAATCTATGTTGCGAACTCTGATCAAGCTTGGTCCAAAAGCACTTGAGACACCTGAAGATTATGATATCCGCGCTAATCTGATGTGGATTGCAACATTAGCTTTGAACGGATTAATTGGTGCGGGTGTGCCACAAGATTGGGCTTCTCATATGATCGGACATGAGATCACCGCGCTTAATAATACTGATCATGCACGTACACTTGCGGTTGTATTGCCATCATTGATGAACGATCAACGCGAGCATAAACACGACAAACTGCTGCAATATGCCAGCAATGTTTGGGGGATCAACGAGGGCTCCGATGATGTAAGAATTGACGCTGCGATTATGGCGACTCGGGCATTCTTCGAGAAATTAGGTATTAAAACAAGGTTAAGTGACTACGATATTGGTGCGCCCGAGATTGAGCGTATTATCACCGACTTGAAGGCCCATGGCATGACTGCCCTCGGTGAACGCCATGACATCAGCCCAACTGATGTTCGTCGTATTCTTGAAGCGTCACTATAGGGGACACTGAACATGGCACAGACAAACAAAACAAATCGACAATGGGTTCTAGCCGAACGACCTAAAGGCGAACCCACTAAAGACACATTGAACTTAATTGAGGAAGCTATTCCAGTAGCATCTGGTAATCAGATGCTACTACGGACTGAGTTTCTTTCGCTCGACCCCTATATGCGTGGTCGGATGAGCGATGCACCATCTTATGCAGTCCCCGTCGAGATTGGTGAAGTGATGGTTGGGAGTACGGTTGCGCAGGTCGTCGATTCGAATATCGATGGTTTTGCCCCTGGCGACTACGTGCTCAGTTTTAATGGTTGGCAAGACTATGCTCTGTCAGATGGAGCAGGGTTGACCAACCTCGGCAAGTCACCTTTGCATCCTTCTTGGGCGCTTGGGATTTTGGGTATGCCGGGCTTTACCGCTTGGGCTGGCCTGAAACAGATTGGTGAGCCAAAGGCCGGCGAAACCATCGTAGTGGCTGCTGCCACAGGTCCGGTTGGTGCTACCGTTGGCCAGATCGGCAAATTGATGGGCTGTCGTGTTGTCGGGATTGCCGGCGGCGCTGAAAAATGCGCTTATGCGGTAGACGAGTTGGGCTTTGACGCCTGTATTGACCACAAGGCCGGAGACTTTGCTGATCAACTTGCCAAGGCGAGCCCAGATGGCATAGATGTCTATTTTGAGAGTGTCGGTGGCAAGGTTTTTGATGCGGTCATCCCGCTATTGAATCCGAAAGCTCGGATCCCGCTCTGTGGACTTGTGTCGCAATACAACGCAACCGGATTGCCAGCTGGGCCGGATCGGATGAATTGGCTGATGGGGCAGATCCTACGCAAGAAGATCAAGCTGCAAGGCTTTATCATTTTTGATGATTTTGGCTATCTCTACCCCGACTTTGCCAAGGAGATGGGGGGCTGGGTTGAAAGTGGCAAGATCAAATACCGTGAAGAGAATATTGAGGGATTGGAAAATGCTCTTCATGCATTCATCGGTCTGCTTAACGGTGAGAATTTCGGCAAACGCGTGATCCACGTGGGCCAACAAATCAAAGTCTAACCCATAACAATCATGATGTACTGACTTGGCCCTAGGACGAGTAACGCCGCACTGGCACAAGCTTTTGCAACATTGGACCGGGGACGGTTTTGAAACACCAGTCCCCCGTTGGTACATTATCCAACAAAGGTAACTATTATGACTTATGAAACACGTAACCCTTATACGGGTGCTCTTCTGGTCACTTTCCCGGATGCAACCGACTTCGAGGTTAATCAAGCGATTGAAAATGCGCATGTTGCATTTTTATTATGGAAAGAAACAGGGTTTACTGAGCGCGCACGCGTGATGCACGCCGCGGCAGAGATATTACGCCGTGAGGTTGATTATTTCGCCAATCTGCTGACTATCGAGATGGGGAAACTTGTATCCGAAGCTAAAGCCGAAGTTGCTCTGTCGGCAGATATTTTTGATTATTATGCAACTAATGCTCAAACGCTGCTGGCACCGCAAAAGCTGCCCGTTACCGATTGCGAGGCCGAGATTATCGCCGAGCCGCTAGGGGTATTGTTGGCGATTGAGCCATGGAATTTTCCGTTTTATCAGGTGGTCCGAATTGCGGCACCACAAATATCTGCAGGTAATACCCTGTTGCTTAAGCATGCGTCTAATGTTCCGCAGGCTGCTGCTGCATTTGAAAAATTAATGTTGGAGGCTGGTTTGCCTCAGGGGGTGTTTAAAAATCTCTATGCAACACGGTCGCAGCTCGAAACCATCATTAATGATCCACGAGTTCATGGGGTAGCATTAACAGGGTCGGAAAGGGCTGGTGCAGTTGTTGCCGCTCAGGCAGGTAAGGCTTTGAAGAAATCGACGCTTGAACTTGGCGGTGCGGATGCATTTGTTGTTCTAGCCGATGCTGAGATGGAAAAAACCATCAACTGGGCGGTCTTTGGCCGCCACTGGAATGGTGGTCAAGTCTGTGTGTCCTCAAAGCGCATGATCATTGTTGATGAGGTGTATGATCGCTTTCTTGAAGGCTATATCGCCGGTGTTGCGAAACTGAAAGCGGGTGATCCATTTGAGCCATCCACTACCTTGGCACCACTTTCTTCTAGGGCTGCCGCAGATGACATTAAAGACAAGATACGCCAAGCGGTTTCTTATGGTGCCACGGCAACTGAAGTAGGGCCAAGTGTTCCTGATTCGGGCAATTTTGTGCAACCGACCATTCTGACTGATATTTCACAAGATAACCCAGCGCGCAACTGGGAGTTTTTTGGTCCGGTATCGATGTTGTTTCGTGCAAAGGATGAAGATGACGCTGTGCATATTGCAAATGATTCACCGTTTGGTTTGGGTGGGTCAGTTTTTACCGCCAATGCAAAGCACGGAGCAGAAGTCGCTAAGCGAATGTCCACAGGTATGGTTTTCGTTAATCACCCTACAATGGCTAAAGCAGACTTGCCCTTTGGTGGTATAAGACGTTCAGGGTATGGACGCGAACTTGTTGGTCTCGGCATCAAGGAGTTCGTCAATCACAAGTTGATCTCAGTGGTTGATATAGACGCACCGTTCTAATACTCATTGCCAATCCGATCATTGGTCGGATTGGCTTATCCAACATAATTTATAACGGTAAAAGGTTTATCGTTATAAATCATTCCGCTAAACATAAAAACACCAACACTTAATGCTGGTGTTTAGGTGCTAATCATGGGTTTAAAAAAGGCCATCGAATTGGCTCATATCATTCACCAGTCATTAACATTATTCGCAATGTTACGCGTCAAAATCTGCAAGCCAAAATATGAGTAAAATACTATTCTCGTAAAGTGTGATTTAAGCACTTAACCAAGGTAGTAGTGCATTAATAGTCTGATTTATTGTGTTTGCGGAGTCAGCTTGGTAGCCGTATATACGAATACCAAAAATCACGGTCATTAACTGTGCTGCATAAGCTTTAGCTTGTTCTTCGGTGTGGCTTTTACGTAAGTAATCTACATAAATTAGCTCAATGTTGGCCAGTTGGGCTGAGGCAAACTGATATAACTTATTGCCTTGTGATGCCAATTCCAGTTGCGTTTTAATTAAAAAACAACCGCAATAGTCGCAGGCTTTAGATTGCTCTACCAAATCTTGTAAAATTTGTTTAATCGCCAAATTAACACTTGGTGCATCGGCCATTTTTTGGTGAACTGCGTTTATTGAAAATTCAGCGTAGCGTGCTAACGCGGCTTGGAATAGCCCTTCTTTACTTTCAAACTCATGGTAAATGCTACCAGGCTTTAAACCGGTGGCTTTAGTGATTTGTTGAATGCTTGATGCTGCATAGCCTTGCTGCCAAAACAACTTGATGACGTTATCTAACACGTCTTCTCTTTGGTAATTCTTCTTTGCCATGACATCTCATCCTCATCGTACTTTATATATGGATTATCTGATTAAACCGAATTGTTATCAATAAAGCAATAATGACTATAATAACACCATTTGAATGACTGTTCAAAAATGGTTTAAATTTAATATTTATAGTGATTCAAAACGTCACAAAGTGTGGTGGAGACTTTTTTGAGATCATCTTGACCATTCGTCAGTTTTTCCCTTTTCTTGCTATCGCTTTTTATCTATCAGTTTCTTCTTAAATTACCTCCCTAGTAATATGACATTGGCACGGTTTAAAAAACTATATTTTTCAATGTCTAGCTTGTAAAAAATGATTTTATCGTCCACAGTGAATCGCAATGACTCTTAATTAATTATTAAAATGACCAAACTATCTAGCTACAAAAATGCACTAAAATGGGGTTTAGGTGTTTTGACCTTAGGTTTAGTGGTCAGTTTTGGTATTGCTGTAAATGTTAAGAATCAAAATAATATCATTATTAGCCAATCACTTAACACTGTAACCGAGCAAGTTACCAATAATATTATTGATCGTATCGTACAGTATCAATATGGTTTACGAGGTTCTCGTGGTGCGGTTGCTACGGTAGGTGAAGATAATATTACCCGCGAAATTTTTAAAAAGTATAGCTTAACTCGCGATATTGCAACCGAGTTCCCGGGTGCTCGAGGATTTGGCTATATTCGCCGGATACCGGTTGCCGATGAAGCCCGTTTTGTTGAAAAACAGAAATTAGATAATTGGCCTGATTTTACCATTAAGCAGCTAAATGCTCATGATGGTGAACGCTATGTTATTCAATATATTGAACCTATAGAATATAGTAATTCTGCTATAGGGTTAGATATCGCCTCGGAAGATAACCGCATGAATGCGGCAAAACAAGCGTATTTAAGCGGTGAGGTTCGCTTAACCGGGCCGATAACCTTAGTACAAGCTAGTGGCCATCCTTTACAAGCATTTTTAATTTTAATGCCGATTTACCATACAGGTTTTACCCCCGTCACCCTTAAAGAAAGAGAAGAACAAGCTTTTGGTTGGAGCTATGCACCGTTAGTGGCTAATGAAGTATTTGCGAATATTTCCCTATCAAGAAATTCAACAAAGTTGAAATTAGTTGATGTTACGGATGATAAAAATACCGTAATGTTTTTTCAAACCCATGCTGATGATACCAATATTCTCTCCGAATATAATTCATCGATGGAACGAGATATTTTTGGCCGCAAGTGGCAAGTGTCGTTAACCGCGTATCCTAATTTTATTAGTCAGTTACATTTAACTAATCCTACTCTCGTCTTTATTTATGGTTTTATTTTAAGCCTATTACTTGCAGGTGTGGTTGGATTATATGTGTTTAATCAGCGTCGTAAACGGATACTGTTAGCCGATACAGCAAGACGCGCTAATATTCTTGAGCATTCTCTTGATGCCATTATTAGTTATGATTGTGATGGCATTATCACAGGATGGAATCAGGGTGCTGAAACCCTTTTTCATTATAATGAAAATGAAGTCATTGGCTCTAAAAGTACTGATTTTATTATTCCTGAAGGTGATAGTGAACGAGAGATATTACACTTTGCTCAAGTGCTGAAGGGGAAGCCGATATTAAATTATGTGTGCCAGCACAAGCGTAAAGATAATGAGTTGCTCTCAACCTCGATGACGTCAATGGCTATTTATAATGAATTAGGCGTGATCACCGGTGTGAGTCAAACTATTCGTGATATTACGCTTCAGCAAAAAGCTGAAAAACAAATTTTAAACCATAATGCTCGACTTGAGCGAGAAGTAACTGAACGAACTCATGCTTTACAACAAGCCTTGTTAGAAAATAAAACCTTGCTGGATAATATTAATCAACAATTACTGTACTCAGAAACCAACAGTGATGGGGTTATCCTAGCGGTTAACGATTATTTCTGTGTTACGTCAGGCTTTACCCGCGAGCAAATGATCGGCCAGAAACATTCAATTTTAAAGTCTAACGAACATGATGATGCTTTTTGGGCGGATATGTGGCAAAGCATTATCTCTGGTAAAACTTGGCAAGGTGAAGTTTGTAATAATGATAGGCAAGGTAATATTAAATGGTTTGATACCGTTATAGCCCCTGTTATGGATGAGAACGGTAATCTTCAACGTTGTATTGCATTGCGAATTGATATTACTGAACGTAAAAATACCCAACTTGAAAATAATGAACTCGCGGCTTTACTTACCAATGTGCTTGCCGCCGCATCGGAAGTCGCCATTATTTCGACCGACGATGACGGTATTATTAATATTTTTAATCGCGGTGCGGAGTTATTACTTGGTTACCAGGCAGAAGAAGTTGTGGGCATACAAAGTCCTGCAATATGGCATCTTCCCGCTGAAGTTCGTCAACGCAGTAAAGAGTTAAGTGAAGAGTTTGGCGAAGATGTTGGTATTTCGGATGTGTTTGTATACGGGCCGAAAAATGTCGGCCCCGAAACGCGTACTTGGACATATGTACGTAAAGATTTTTCTCAATGCCAAGTGTCGTTATCGTTATCTGCTATGCGCGACCATAATGGTGAGGTTATCGGTTTTCTGGGCGTAGCCGTAAATATTGATAAAATGCTCAAGCAGCAAAAAGAATTGTTGTCTACCAGTAATCAATTGACCAAAGCAGCTGAAGTGGCTGAGTTAGGTATTTATGATTTAGATTTAGTGGCTGATAACCTACAGTGGAATGATCGTATGTTTGCCATGTACGATTATCCATTAGCGCTCGGTGAAGCAGGATTAAATTACCGACATTGGCAACAACGACTGCATCCAGATGATTTCAATATGGCAGAAACGGCTTTTCAACAAGCGGTAGATTCTTTAACACCCACTTATGAGACGACATTTAGGATTATTACCCGCTCAAATCAAATTCGTTATATCCATGCTGGTGCCCAAATATATTACGACAAATCGAATAAACCCGTGCGTATTGTTGGGGTTAACCGTGACATTACTGAGCAACAAGAACTAGAACAAACCTTGAGATTGGCTAAGCAAGCTGCTGATGCGGCCAGTGCCGCTAAATCTGCATTTTTAGCCAATATGAGCCATGAAATACGTACTCCAATGAATGCCGTATTAGGTATGCTTCAACTTATTCAACATTCTGATATGAGCCTCCAACAAGCTGATTATGTGACTAAAGCCGAGAGTGCAGCAAAATCATTATTAGGACTATTAAATGATATTTTAGACTTTTCTAAAATTGATGCGGGTAAGTTAGAACTTGATTTTCATCCGTTTAAACTCGAAACCTTAATGCGCGAGTTAGCAGTGATGCTGGCAACTAATGGACACAGTAAAAATGTAGAAGTTATTTTTGATTTAGATCCTGCTATTCCGTACTTGATTGAAGGTGATGAGCTTCGTTTGCGCCAAGTGTTGTTAAACCTTGCGGGTAATGCGCTTAAATTTACGGCAGAAGGTCACGTTATTGTCAGTGTGCTTTGTAACGAATTTACAGCAAACCAAGTGAATTTGACTATTTCGATTACCGACACTGGCATCGGAATTAGTCAGGAACAGGGCGATAAAATTTTCCAAGGTTTTGTCCAGGCAGAATCCTCAACGTCAAGACGATTTGGCGGAACAGGATTGGGATTAGCGATTACTAAAAATTTAATTGAGTTAATGGGGGGAGAATTAACCCTATCGAGTCAGGTTGGTGAAGGGAGTCGTTTTGGGTTTGATTTAACGTTTAATATTGTTGAAGCGACAAGCAGTGATTCTGATATAGATTTACAAGATAAGAATATTCTGATTGTTGACGACAGTAAGATGAGCCGTAAAATTTTATCAAAAACCTTAACGACTCATGGCGCAGTTGTGAATGAAGCACATAATAGTAAACAGGCTATTGATCTAATTGAGCAAAGTTTACATGCCAGTAATCATTATGATGTGATTATTATGGATTGGCGTATGCCTGATAAGAATGGTTTGGAAACCGCCAATCATATTCAAACTATGTTTGCTGTAGGCAAAGCGCCTGCGATTATTATGTTAACTGCATATGGTGCAGAGGTGATGGAACAAACCAAACAATACCTTCAACCGCCTTTTGTTAATATGCTCACTAAACCTGTGACGGCCAATTTAATGCTTGAAGCCGTTTTTCAAGCAATTAATGGGGTCGCACTGCCGTTACCCGCTAAAAAAATAACTCATTTAGTATTAAAAGGCGTCAGGGTGTTGGTGGTGGAAGATAATCAGCTTAATCGCCAAGTGATTGATGAGTTATTACGATTGCAAGGTGCGGTTGTTACCTTGGCTAAAGATGGTATTGAGGGTGTAGATTGGGTCACTAAATCAAATAATCAATTTGATATTGTTATCATGGATATGCAAATGCCAGTTATGGATGGACTTGAGGCCACTCGTCTTATTCGCGCTGATGGTCGATTTAATGATTTATCTATTTTGGCTATGACGGCTAATGCATCGCTTGCTGATAAAACATTATGCTTGGAAGCTGGTATGGATGATCATATTGGTAAGCCAATAGACATGACGAGTTTATTACCTTGTATGCTTAGGCTCTTAGGACGTGAAGACAATAGTTATTCAGATTCGCTCGTTAATAATCTGCCGATAGCATTATCTGATGGGTTTAATGATGATGCCATTATAGAAAATGCAGATTCTATTTTACGTCGTTTTGGTGGTGAACGCGCATTTATCATTGATGTGAAACATCATTTTGCATCTGAAATGAATGAGCAATTATCATTACTCACTCAGGCTTTTGAGCAACAAGATAACAATGCTATCAGTCTTGTTGCTCATACAATTAAAGGTACTGCGAGTAATATTGGTGCTAAGCGACTTGCTGCTTTTGCTGCTACGTTAGAGCAAAATATGAAGCATGCTGTTGATGTCGAGCCAGCCATTTACCTAAGTCAAATGCAAGGCCAGATTAACGACAGTTTACATATGTTGGATACGTTATTTCCAGACGAAAGCGAAGAATTAACAGCAGATTCGCTAGAGAAAAAAATACTATTGCCGATAAAGAGCGTAGATTTGAATAAAATGGATCAATTAATGGCGTTGTTAGTGGAACAAAATTTAGATGCCATAGAGTATCTTGAGCTTTTATTAAGTAATGTAGAGCTTGATGACCAAGTGTTAAAGTTGAAGAAACAAGTGAATCAACTTGAGTTTTTGGATGCTATCGATACCCTGAAATCGATAATAAAGGAGTGATGCGTGTTCATAGATGAATATATTTCTGGCGTAGCACCAGTTAGAGGCAAAATACTGTTAGTTGATGATCAGGTTGTGAATATTAAAATATTACATCAACTGCTGCAGGATGATTATGACATTTTTATGGCCCGTGATGGTCAACAGGCTATTGATATGTGTAAAAAAGTCAATCCTGATATTGTGTTGTTAGACATTGAAATGCCGATGATGAACGGATTTGATGTGTGCGCGCATTTAAAGAATGATCCTGATACTGAAGATATTGCCATTATTTTTGTCTCTGGTCATTTTGATGAAGAGAAAGAGGTGAAGGGCTTTCAGTTAGGGGCTGTGGATTTTATTCACAAGCCCATTAATCCGGTGATCACCAAAACACGGGTTAAAAATCAGATCATGTTAAAATCACAGACTGATTTATTACGCACTATTGCACTACTCGATGCATTAACGGGGGTAGCCAATCGACGTAAGTTTGAACAAACTTTGCCTATTTGTTGGTTGCAATGTGCGCGAGATAAGCATCCGTTGACCATTATTATGCTCGATATTGATTTTTTTAAGCACTTCAATGATAACTATGGTCATGCCGAAGGTGATCGATGTTTACGTATAGTGGCCCAGAAAATACAAGATACAGTTAATCGACCTTATGATTTAGTGGCGCGTTATGGTGGTGAAGAGTTTATCTGTATTTTACCCAATACTGACGCTATTGGCGGCACTTATGTGGCACAGCAAATCGTCGACAGTATTTTGTCACTTAAAATCACTCATGAAAATTCTGAGGTATCAGATTTTGTGACTATTAGCGCAGGAGTAGCAACGATTACGCCTCGTGGTGATTCATCTTACCAAGACCTTGTTAAGGCGGCGGATAAACAGCTGTATTTATCGAAGGACCGAGGCAGGAACAGAGTGATAGGTTGTGATATTACAGACGACACCGTAGCGGTATAATTCATTTTTTAATTAAACGGTCTAGTACTCTAATACTTTTAAATTTAGTATTATCAATGCTAATACACCCAAGCGACGTAACGCTAACTTGAGTGTATTAACGCTGCAACCCCTTTCGAGTATAAGGTAGATTATCAATCTATTAATCCGTCATTTATACAGATACTTATGTATTACCCATCACTGATGACATTAATTAATAGGCGATACCGGGTTCATATTAAAATTTATGGCGATAACCTAAGGTATAGGCAATATCTGCACTGTTATCCATATTCAAAAAATTCTCGATCATGGTTAACTCTATGGCACTAGTGTTGAAGTAATAGCGATAGCCCAACAGGGCTTCGTTAGATGCTTGTGAGAAATTTTTATCCCAGTCTACCATGCCATCGTAGCGATGATATTCAGCTAACCAACCATGTCGGCCTGTACGGTATTCATAACCCAGCCCCAGCATTAAGTAATATGGTTCAAAGTCCCTTTGTGACAAAGGTTCCTTATCGTTTAAAAAGCTGACTCCAAGAGTTGAATTAACATGGTGGTTACCATTGTGATAACCGTAGTTAATTTGTACGCTCTGTTGGAAACTTTCGTCAGCAAATGGACCGGAATCGACATACTTGTAATATAACGTTCCACCGACTGATAAGCCGTGATGTTCATTATGCAATAATTGATAGCCTAAATAGGCACTGAAAGAATTATTGAGGGAGTCCTCTGTAAAACTATCAATATTGATACCGTATTTTTTTGAGTGGATTTGGTTTTGATGTTTAGCTTGTTGCTTACGGCCATTTTGATCAAAACCAAAAGCATCATGAAACCACATTGTTAATGAGTCCAGATGGTTATCACCGCTAAATTGCCAAGTGTAATTGGCATCAAACAGTAAATCTTCGGTGATTTGCCATTTTAGACCACTGCTAATTGCATTTTGATAATAATCAGCTAATAGCACGTCAGACTCTGACCAGACACTAGCCGCATTCGCTGTGATATACCATTCCTTTTGCCCTTCTGGCAACGAAAAACCAGAGCGTAACAGTGGGCTAAGATTGATCGATTGCATTGGTGATTGAGCATAGACCTGTAACGGCCCGTAATCATTAAAATTTACCACTTGTGCATAGACTGGCAAGATAGAGGTAAGACTCAGTACGGATATCAGTTTAAGGCTGGTTTTCATAAACATTTGTCGATTTAACTCTTCAGTTGCTTAATTTAAGTGTGTGCCGACTTCGAATGTTGATTGTATTTTGTCTTTATAATCCACATTGTGAGGTGACGAGGTAGCGTACATTATGAAGGTATAGCAACATTATTTAAATGCCTAAAAAGGAACACATTATGAGGTTCAGTTATATCAACACATTATTATATTTTGAATTGATGTGTACTAGCCACTATGATGACGGACGCACTGAATGATAGCTTAATTCATTGACTTATAGCGTATATTTCTCATTTTACTTTGTGTGAGTTCTGATGCCTCTAGCATTGTGTCATCGTTTACACTTGAACTACAATTTTCTGGTGGAGGTTATTCCATTGTTCCGGGAATTTACCATCTAGCATGTACACAAACGCAATGAGTTCAGCTATCAACAAATAGAGTTCTTTAGGCACTTCGTCACCTAATTCTAGCAGTTGCAAAAATTCACTTAAATGTGGGTCTTGGTGGATATGGATCCCGGCCTCTTTGGCAATTGATATGATTTCTTCGGCTACTAAATCTTTACCTGTAGCGGTAATTTTAGGGGCACTTTTACCATCAAAACTGAGTGCAACAGCCTGTGATATTTTTTTAGGATCGTCTGTCATCATGTTCTCTATTAGGGCCTGTTGATCTTTCAAGGTTGTTTTTACAGCAATCCATTCGCCTCGATTAAAACGTTTTTATCTCGAACAAAATTTAACCTGCAAAGATCAACAGACCCTAGGCTCGAGTTTTAACTAAATAATGATCACCAGGTAATAAGGTTGCCGGTATTTGGGCTAACTGTGTTGTAAGCTTGCCTGGCGTAAACCCTATTTGAGTTATTTTATCTGCTAATGCTTGATTAAAGCGATCGACTTTACTGAGTAACATTTGATTATTGCCTTTAAATTGAATATCAAGCACTTCAGCGTGTTTATGTGCGCAAATTAATAATGAACCTTGCGCTAAGTTAAATTTGAGTTGGAGTTTCCATCCTGCTTTTTTGTTATTATCTTGATCTTGCTCTTGCTCAAATTTACCTTCAAATTGTTCATTGCGTTGGTTAATTGAGTAGGGTAGGGCAAAATACCATGTCATGGCTTGATTAGGATCGGTACTGGCGTGTTGGTATAACGAAATACTGCTGGCCAATTGTGCCAGAGAGTCTGCTCCACCTAGTTTATCCAATGCTGCAAATAATCCCGAATTTGCACTGAGTTTACTGAGTGTCCGTTGTTGTAATTGTGCGAGATGTGCTTGAAGTTTATCGCTGATCCCTGAACCTGTTGATTTTGTTTTTACGCCCAATAATAACTGGAATAAGGTGGTTATTGCGCTCCCAGAAAATAGTGGTGAGGGCTGTAAGTTAGTTGAATGTCCAAGTTGTGTTTGAGCAAGGTTAAGCGCTGCTAAACTGTATAGTTCGCTGCTGAGTAATGCTGGATCGCTCAATGCACTTAAAGGGTGTGGGCTCATTTGGGGTAAATGTTTAAATAATTCTGTCGCCAAATTATGCGGGGTCTGCTGAGTCAATTGTTGTTTTATTGGCATTGCTCCCGCTTTTGATAAGGCTTTATTCAATACTTCAATGGGGGCAGGGTCTTTATTCACTTTGCCGAGCACATCTTTTGTGGCGCCATTGTCTAAGCCTAATGTTGTTGTAGTCGTTTTACTTAGATTGGCTTCTGACTGCGGTGTGGCTTGACCGGTTTGCTTTGTTGATACGTTATTTAACACTGTAGGATTGCTATCTAAACCACCGAGTTTTGCCGACGGGTTAATGGCGGCAGAGGTCACTTTAGTGGCATTGTTATCTTGAGTCGGAGTTGTAATTGATGTCGTTGATGCAGGAGCATTTTTCTGTGGAATGTCATTTGCCTTTACCGCATTATCGGTTGGCGGTAATGAGGTCGCTTCGAGTTTTTTTAGAAATTGGCTAAGAATTTGGGCTGGTTCATTTTTGGTTATAACGATACTTTCTGCTGAGTAAGATTGTGCTGTTTGAGGCATTTTTACTACTTTAGTTAAATCAACATTCACTTCTGCTATCACTGGTGTAAGAGATAGCTGTAATTGTTGATTTTGCACTACCACCTTTGCTAAATACTGCCCTGCATTGAGTGATATATTGCTAGGTAATTGTATGCTTGTACCGCTTGAAAATGTCAATTGCCCCTGAGAGAGCACGGCCGTTGGCAGTGGGTAACCTTGTACCCTTGCTGCTAATGCAGCTAGCTGTTGTGTTGATACTCCATTTTGTTTTGCCAGTTCTTCAAGTGCTGGTGGTAGCGCAAGCTGAATGGGCTGCGCTAGAAGAATTATTTGAGTAGCAAGCGTTTGGGTTGGTTGTGGCGTCGTTGAGCTTGTCGGTGTGGTTTGAAGGGGGGATATGCCACTGGCTTGGTTATTAAGCACTTGTGCTTGGATCTGAGCTTGGTTTGCATTAGCCTCTGCTCGGGCTACCAGTTTAGCTTGATCGCTTGCAATAACAACTTGTGCTGTTTGTTGTAATAATTTTTGCAGTTCAGCGGTCTTATTAAGTTGATACTGTTTATTTTCAATGGTGACATCGAGTTGTGCACTTGCTGGCGGTTGTACGACCTTGACTGGCAGTAATACTGCTGCTAAATCAGATTTAGCGGCTGCTGAAGTGGATACCACTGATTTATCGCTTGAAGTTTGCGTTGGTAAGGGGGGGTTATTAGCTTGTGTTTGTTTTTTTTCTGGCACGGTTTGTTGACTTGCATCTGCAGGCTTTGATATGACGGTATTGACCGTTTTAGCGGGAAATGTTGTGGGTACAGCCATAGAAATCCTATCAAATAAACATGCTTATTTATTGAAATCAACCAGGATGTCAATGAAGAATATTAACCTCATTTACAAATTTTTGATTGATATTGTCAACAGGCTCAGTATCCTTAGCCCTCCGTTACCTTTGAACAGGGTAACTCACTATAGATTTAGTGGATAATGCTGGAAACAAAGACATACTATCAAGGCTTGATGGTTAAACATTGTAAGGTATAGCCTAACACTGCCAGCTAAATTATATCGACTTGAACAAAAATTGCTTTAATAAAAAGACAGAAAGAGCAGTTTGTTGAGTAGTACCTTTTGTCATTTTAAAGAGAATTATATGAAGTATAAATGGATATTACTTCAGGTGGTTGTTGCAGTTAGCATGCCCGTGTATGCCAAAGGCGAAGCACCTCAAGTTGTCGCATCATTACCCGCAGTTGAAATCAAATACAATGATCATCGTGATCCATTTGAAGCGATTAACCGCACCATGTGGGATTTTAATTATCTGTTTTTAGACAGATACTTTATCCGTCCTGTGGCACATAGTTATAAAGATTATGTTCCTAACCCAGTAAGAACGGGGGTCAATAATTTTGTTTATAACTTAGAAGAGCCTAGTTCGATGATAAATAATACCCTTCAAGGAAAGTGGGGGTGGGCAGCTAATGCTGGTGGCCGTTTTACCATCAATACTACCGTAGGTTTACTGGGCTTGGTAGATGTTGCTGACATGATGGGAATGCGCCGCAAACAAGACGATTTCAACGAAGTTTTAGGTTATTACGGAACCCCAAATGGTCCTTATTTTATGGCACCATTTTATGGACCAATTGTGACGAGAGAAATCGCCTCTGATTGGGTGGATGGTCTATACTTTCCTTTATCTGAGTTAACGATGTGGCAGTCTGTACTCAAATGGGGTTTAAAAGGCTTAGACGCTCGTACTAAAGCCATTGATCAAGAAAGATTACTAGACAATGCTCTTGACCCTTATGCTTTTGTAAAAAATGCTTATTTGCAGCATATGGATTACAAGGTTTTTGATGGTGATGTACCATCAACTCAGGTAGATGATGATTTACTTGACGAATATTTAGATGAACTAGATTAGTCGAGGTATAAAACAACCTCGATAATGTAGGTCTATGAGGTTGTTTTATGGCACTAACTGATGTTGAGATACTCTTTGTTGAAGATGACCCAATATTTCGCCATGTGGTTACTGAGTTTTTGCAGTGCCAAGGTGCTCGAGTTCAACAAGCCTGTAATGGCCATGAAGGTATTTCTTTTTTTTCACATGCCATTTTCGATATTGTTATTGCTGACTTAACTATGCCAGGCCTTGATGGTCTGTCGATGCTTAAGCAAATGCAAGATATTAATCCTGCGATACCTGCGATTGTCATTTCTGGTAATGATGTGATGGCTGATGTTGTGGAAGCATTGCGTCTCGGTGCCAGCGACTATTTGACTAAACCTATTGCTGATTTATTCATGATTGAACAGGCTATTATACAGGCAATGATGTCTGCTGCTACGCCAATGAATGTTTCAGGACTGTCACATTTACAAGAAATGAATGAGTTGTCTTATCAAGAACTCACGGACAATTTATTTTTACTCGAGCAAAACTCCCAAGCCGCCAAAAGTGTTCAACAACAGTTATTTCCAGCTTCCCATATTTCTTATCCCACTGCGGATATCAATTATAGTTTGTTTAAAAACAATGATGTGAGTGCTTACTTTATTGATTCAACCATGGTGGGTGAAGACCATTTAGTCATGTATATGGCGCATTTTTCGCCAGAGGACAACAGCGCTGCTTTCGGTTGTATATTATTGCGCAGTTTTATTAATCAGAAACTAAAGTTGTTTAGAAATGGCTTAAGTAACACCTTAATCGAACCAGATAATTTGTTGGCTTATCTTAATGAACGCATGGTGAAATCTGGGTTGCGTATCAATACCGATATTATTTATGTATGCATCGATTTGCCCCAATACCGCGTCTCTATTGGACAGTCAGGAAAAGGCCTAAGGTGCTATTTACGTCATGGTAATGACCTGACTCCTTTGGTGTTACCAGAGTCTCCATCCCTTGGCTGTACTCAATGGAGTAAACCGAGTTTACAAACTAGAATTTTATTGCGAGATGAACAGATTTGTATTGGCACCCATTTTTATGAGCATAAGCAGCAATTGCTTGAAAATCGCTTTACGGGTTTGGTTTATCAATCTGATATTAAGGCTGGTGGTTTTATGCAGTTAGCTTGTCGGTAAATTAGGGCACTTATTAATTGTTGCAGGTGAAGAATGCCAAGGCAAAATAAAAAATCCCCTCACAAGTTAACTTGGAGGGGATTTTTATTGTAACGTTATTACCGTGAATTTAAACCAAATTAACGTTTAATTGCTTCGTGGTCTGCTGTTACTGATAACTCATCTTCTAAAGCTTGTTCTTCAGTGTCATGCTTGCTTTCTGCACCATGCATCCAATCAACTAACTTATCAGACATTAAATATAAAATGATCCCTGAAACAACAGCGGTAATACCAATACCGGCAAAAATAGCCATTGCATTTTCAAGTTGTGTTTCGACATCTCCACCGTGACCAATTAATGAACCCACTAGGCCACCAATTTTGTTTGCCGCAGCAATAAAGAGGAACCATGCACCCATCATTAATGAGGCTATACGCAGTGGAGCAAGTTTAGTCACCATTGATAGGCCAATAGGAGATAAACATAATTCACCCATGGTATGGAAGAAGTAAGCTCCTACTAACCACCACATGCTTGATTTAACAGAAGCATCGCCGCCCATCTCGAACACAGCACCCATCATGAATAAGAAACCAATAGCCAATAAGAATAAGCCTAAAGCAAATTTAATCGGTGAGTTGGGTTCATTTTTACCTAGGCGGATCCAAATAGAAGCTATCACAGGTGCAAACACAACAATGAAAATAGCATTGAGTGATTGGAAATAAGTGGTAGGCACTTCCCATGAACCAATCATGCGATCGGTGAAATTGTTCGTGAACAAGTTCATTAAACCACCAGCTTGCTCGAAGCCAGCCCAGAAAATAATGGTGAATAGTCCCATTACCATAATGACTTTAATACGATCTCGTTCAACCTTCGTTAGTGGCTCACTTCTGGTTTCACCTTTAGCTTCATTTTTTCTTTGTTCAACTTTAGCGGCCGGTTCGGTACCGATGTCGCCAAGTAATTTTTGCGCAAAGAAGAATTGAATAATCAAGGATACGATCATACCGACACCTGCACAGAAGAAACCTGCTTGCCAGTTGTTGATAAATACGTCTTTACCATCGATAACCGCTTCATGACCAAATGAAGTATAAGCCCAAGCAACGATAAAGCCTGACAGTGCAGCGCCTAAGTTGATACCCATATAGAAAATAGTAAATGCACCGTCGCGACGGTGATCACCAGCAGGATATAAATCACCAACCATGGTTGAAATATTTGGCTTAAATAGACCATTACCTATGATTAAGGTTCCTAAGCCAATATAAAATATTGTGGTTTCGAAACCTATCATCCAGCTATGTGGTGCAGCAAGGGTAAATTGACCTGCTGCCATTAAGAAGCCACCAATATAAATGGACTTACGTTGACCCAATACGTTATCGGCTAACCAACCACCAATAAGTGGAGTCAAATATACTAAGCCAGTAAAAGTACCATATAGTGATAATGCATCTGCTTGGCTCCAGCCTAGACCACCACCACCTTCACCACTTTTCACTTTATCAACAAGATAAAGTACCAAAATGGCACGCATAGCGTAGTAACTAAAGCGTTCCCATAGTTCTGTTGTAAAAAGTAAGAACAGCCCCTTAGGGTGTCCAAACAGTGTTCCTTGAGGTTTTGCGTCACTCATTAAGTCTTCCACCTTAAGCTTGTGATTGCCTGTGATAAAATATTGCCACAGAAATAATTGTTTGCAGAGTTGTCTATGACTGCTTATGCAATTAATACCTGATATATCGGGTATTTGAAGGCAATTAAGCAGTTCTGAGCAACTTTATTGTTTATTTTTTATAATAAATAATATCAGTTTGGTGCTAAATATAAATCAAACATCAAAAAGCTAACCTTATATACCCTTTTCAATGCGGCAAAGTCAATGTTAATGCGGGGAACAGAGATATTAAGCTTGTTATAAATTGTGTCAAAGCAACAAGTTCTGTTTATATTGGTTAATAGCTTGTTTGTCTTTTGTTACTAAATAGGGCTGAATTGGGTAATGTTATTGGGAGTGAGGCCGATAGCTATGGCTGGGCTTATCTGGCACTTTTGTAAATATTTTTCGCAAGATATTGATTATAAGGAGTTGTCTTTTAATTTAAGCCATAAACAGTTAAAATACGACTCGTTAACAAATTTCGATGTCATGTCGAAGGGGTATGTATGGCTATCATTCGAACTGTGACATTGATCTTGTTTGGTTTTTTTATCTGTAATGCTTATGCTTGGGTTGATACTGACTTTGATGGAGTGCCTGATAAGAAAGACGCTTGTAATGATACTCCTGCAAATAGTGTTGTTATGGCAAATGGTTGTATTGATACTGAAATACTCATTGTCGATGAAGATGACGAAGTTGATGATGAGTTTGATGAAGCAGAATTAGGTGCAACAATTACCAATAATGCTGCACTTATTGCTGAACAATGTCGTCAACAACGAGATATTTTACTAGCGGTAGATTGTTTTGGGTCTATTCTTCAACCTGTGTATTTTGATTTTGATAAATCAGAAGTGTTGTTAACTCAGAGACCCACTCTCATTAGAGTACAACAATATATTGAGCAAAACCCACAAGTGGTTGTTCGTTTAGAAGGGCATACCGATAGTATTGGTAGTGATGCCTTTAACAGGGTGTTGTCGTTAAGACGAGCAGTTACAATTAAAGATTTACTTGTAAATGAATACCAATTCCAACCATCTTCTATTGAGGTCGTTGGAATGAGTAGCAATATGCCGGTGGCGGATAACGCCACAATAGAAGGGCGGCAGCGTAATCGGCGCGTAGAGTTTATTATTTCGGCAGAGTAATTCTGCTATAAAGGGAGACAAAAAATGGAACACCTAGAAGGTTTAGACGCTTTAATCGAGCAGGCGCCTGAGTTTTTTATGACTTATGGTCTTAAAGCCTTAGCTGCAATTGTTATTTTTCTTATCGGTAAATATTTTTCCGGTGTAGCAAAACGCATAACAAGCAAATTACTTACTAATCGAAAAGTAGATGCAACTGTAGTTTCATTTGTGGCTAACTTAGCTTGGGCCTTAGTATTTGTATTTACTATTGTCGCCACACTTGGTCAAGTTGGTGTGCAAACAGCATCATTAGTTGCTGTGATAGGTGCTGCAGGTCTAGCTGTTGGTTTAGCGTTACAAGGTTCGCTTTCTAACTTTGCATCTGGTGTGTTGATGGTGCTTTTCCGTCCATGCCGCGTTGGTGACTTTATTGAAGCCGCAGGTGTTGCTGGCGTAGTGGATGAAATTACTATTTTCTCAACACGTCTTCGTACGGGTGACAATAAAATCATTATTGCGCCTAACTCAGCGATTATGAACGGTACTATTACTAACTATTCTGCGTTAGAAAAGCGTCGTATCGATTTAGTGATTGGTGTGTCTTATTCTGCTGACATTGCAACAACGAAGAAAGTTATTGCTGAGATCCTTGATAACAACCAGTCTGTATTAAAAGATCCTGGTTACACTATCGGTTTAGCAGAACTTGCTGATTGCTCAATTAACTTCGTGGTTCGCCCATGGGTTAAAACAGGTGATTATTGGCCTGCACGCTTTGAATTACTTGAGCAAATCAAGAATGCATTAGATGCAGCAAATATTGAAATTCCATTTCCACAAATGGATTTACATGTTAAAGAAGTTCCAGCAAAATAATATTGCTGCCAACTTAATATTGATAAAAACCAGCATTTGCTGGTTTTTTTATACCAGGAGTTTTCCATGAAGCTATTTTCTACCTTTGCAGCGATTACATTACTATCCACATCGGTTATTAGTACTCAGAGTTTTGCTGGCGAAAAAACCATGATTACCATGGGCGGCAACCCTGTCGCTTTAGAAGGTAAAATACCGAGTTTAAATACAATTGCACCAGTGTTTACTGTAGTGGATGAAAAATTCAATCCTGTCAGTTTAAGTGATTTCAAAGGTAAAACCGTATTGATTAGTGCCGTTCCCAGTTTAGATACTGGAGTATGTGCGTTACAGACTAAACGGTTTAATAAAGAATTTACTCAATTTGATACTGATGTGGTGATGCTGACTATTAGTGAAGACTTACCGTTTGCCCAGAAACGTTTTTGCCAAACTGAAGACGTAGATAACATTATCGTATTATCAGACTCTGTATGGCGTGATTTTGGTGAAAAATATGGTTTGTTGATTAAAGATCACGGTTTGTTAGCGCGTTCTATTTTTATTATTGATACTCAAGGATTATTGAAGTATCAAGAATTAGTAACCGAAGTCAGTGAACACCCCAATTATGATGCAGCATTAGCGGCATTAACTGAAATATCAGCTGCTGCGAAGTAATGGTGTTGTTTCTGCAATTATTGTGTGAATGAGGATAGAGTTCAGGATGATTGATTTTCGAAGTGATACGGTTACCCAACCAACTGAAGCAATGCGTTTAGCTATGTCTAGAGCTGAGGTCGGAGATGATGTTTATGGGGACGACCCCACAGTAAACAATTTACAAGATATGGCTGCAGATATGTTTGGTTTTGATGCCGCTTTGTTTGTCAGTTCGGGGACTCAAGCTAACTTGCTGGCACTCATGTCGCATTGTGAACGGGGCGATGAATACCTTTGTGGCCAACAAGCACATAACTATAAGTTTGAAGGCGGTGGGGCTGCAGTATTAGGTAGTATTCAACCTCAACCACTGAATAATCAAACTGATGGCAGCATTTTGCTGAGTGATATTGAAGCGGCTATTAAGCCTGATGATGTGCATTTTGCTCGAACACGGTTATTGAGTTTAGAAAATACCATCGGCGGTAAGGTATTACGCCAAGATTATTTAGCTCAAGCCCAAAGCCTTGCGTTTAATCGTGACCTTAAAATTCACTTAGACGGTGCTCGTGTCGCTAATGCTGCGGTAGCTCAAGGTATTGCCATAGCTGATATTACTCAATATTTTGACTCAGTATCGATTTGTTTATCAAAAGGCTTGTGTGCGCCGATAGGTTCTATTCTGTTAGGCGATGAGAGGCTAATTGGTAAAGCCACTCGATGGCGAAAAATGTTGGGTGGTGGCATGCGACAAGCGGGGATTATTGCTGCAGCGGCAAAGTTAGCATTAACCGATCAGGTAGACCGCTTAGTGGATGATCACCATAATGCTAAGGCTTTGGCTTTATTGCTGGCTGAAATGCCAGAATTTACTGTTGATGCTAATTTGGTACAAACTAATATGGTATTCGCGACATTAGCAGATGATATCGACCCCAAGATGCTTGCCGCTTCATTAGCAGATAAAGGTATCATTATTAGCCCAAGTAGGCAGTTACGCTTGGTCACTCATAAAGATATTAGTGCGAACGACATCAAGGTGTTTGTTAATACTTTAAAACAACTTATGGGTTAATCTTCTCGTAAATAAATTGCTTCATTAAAGGTCACACTGAGTGTGACCTTTGTCTTTTTTGGTGCGGTAATGTATTTTTTGAGGGCATTACGACCTCATGAAAAACGTATAATGGTTTTATCTGTCTGTTTTTAATGATTAAAATAATTGGCTTGAACATTGCTACTTATTTTGAGGTATGCGTCGCTTGGCGCAAAATTAATTAAGCAAATAATGGGGTCATCATGAAATATTTCTCACGTCATATCGTCATGCCAATTCATCTTAATAGCACTAAAAGTTTATGCTGTGGCCAACTATTGAGTTGGGTAAATGAAGAAGCTAGTATTTTTGCCAGTTGCCAAATGCGCAGCCAATTTCATATTGCCAAGGTTATATCTGAAATTAACTTTATGGCACCAGCACAAACTAGCGACATCATTGAATTTGGATTTGAGCTAGTAAGCTTGGGCCAAAGCTCTGTGACGGTACGTTGTAAAATACGCAATAAAGTCAATCATGCGCCGATAGCCTTTATCGATAAAATGGTATTTGTAAATGTAAATGAAAATGGCTTACCTATTCCACATGGTATGCGTGCTAACGCGGCTTAATTGCTTTAATGATGTGTATTATTTGCGAACATTATGAGCGTTGGCCATAAAGATAAGTTGTGGTGTGGGTGATGGATTAATACTAAAGCAAAGAATAAAAAATAAAAATTAAGGAGCTATTATAGCTCCTTAATATGAATGTGAAATAGGCTGAATTTATTATTCAATTTTAGCGATACGTTGTTGATAGTCATCGATTAAATGCTCCATTATTTGATTTGGAGAAGCATCTTGGCAACAATTGTCTAAAAAGATTTTAAAGGTGACAAGGGCATGGCCATCGTTCTTAAGGCGGCTACTTTGCATGGCAAAAAAAGCTTCTTCATTATCGGCTTTTCTAACCACAAAATCTTCAAGCTCGAATGATTTAGTGCCGGAGATGTTGTGCCATTTAGTGATACGGTCGAGTGCAATTTCACAAGACTGGTTTACTTCGATGTGGTTTAGCCATGTTGGAGGTTGTTCATTATCTTGATAATGCGGGCATCTAACTGTGTAATTGTATACATGAGTAATTGCTGTCATTGCTTACCTACCTATTCGCTATCTAAGTGGTTTTACTATAGACCTTATTTTTTATTTTGGTCAATCCTTATTTTAAGAACTTAGATCTAAGCATCACTTTTTACTAAATTAAAAATAAGTTGTTGTCATTGCTAGTTTTTTACATTAAATGATCGGTTAAAAAAAGCTCACAATTTAATGTGAGCTTGAGTATTAGTTTACCGAACTGGCTATAGTGCGTTAGTGAAAATTTGGCAAATCTCTTGATGTGTTGCTTGCTTAGGGTTAGTAAAACCGCACGCATCTTTGAGTGCGTTGTCTGCTAATGTTGGAATATCCTCTGCTTTTACACCGAGCAGAGTTAAATTTTCAGGAATATTAACGGCTTTCGACAATTGCTTAATGGCTTCTATTGCCGCATTGGCTCCTTGTTGATCAGACATTGCTGTAGTGTCTACTCCCATTGCTTTTGCTACGTCCGCGAGACGTGCAGGTACAACTTGGGCATTGTAGGTTTGTACATGAGGTAGCAATAATGCGTTACATACACCGTGTGGTAAATCATAAAAACCGCCAAGCTGATGTGCCATCGCATGTACATAGCCTAGACTGGCATTATTAAAAGCCATGCCAGCTAGAAACTGTGCATAAGCCATCTGTTCTCTGGCTTGAATGTTATCACCTTGCTTAACGGCGTTAATTAAATTGGCTTGGATGAGCTCAATAGCTTTGATTGCACAGGCATCTGTGATGGGGTTAGCGGCAATAGAAACATAAGCCTCAATAGCATGTGTTAATGCATCCATACCTGTAGCGGCTGTAAGTGATGCAGGCTTTTCAAGCATCAATTCAGGATCGTTCACAGAAAGAATTGGGGTGGTATTTTTATCGACAATGGCCATTTTAATGTGCCTTGCCTCATCGGTAATAATACAAAAACGAGTCATTTCACTTGCAGTTCCTGCAGTGGTGTTTATGGCAACTAGCGGCATTTGTGGTTTAGTTGATACATCCACACCTTCATAATCTTTAATATTGCCGCCATTGGTGGCAACAAGTGCAATGCCTTTGGCGCAATCATGTGGTGAACCGCCGCCTAAAGAAATAATCACATCACACTGATTGATTTTTAATAGTTCAAGTCCCGCTGTCACGTTACCTGTTGTTGGATTCGGCTGTACGCCATCAAATATAACCACTTCAATGCCGTTGGCATTAAGTTTATCAGCCACTTTTTTAACTAAACCAATTTTTACCAATGGTTTGTCGGTGACAATTAATGCTTTGGTAAAGCCAAATGCGTTAATGTCTTTAATTGCTTCATCTACGCCGCCTTGACCAAGAATGTTGACGCTGGGGATAAAAAATTTAGTCGCCATATTGATTGTCCTTTTTATAAAATTAAATATTCTCTACAGCAAACATATCTATATTAGACGCGTTATTATGTGACATGGAGCCAGTTTGTATCCAATAAGTAACAATAATTAAGTGATTTTATAACAAGTACGACACTTTACGCGTAACTGTGATCTGAGATGATGGCGTTCTTGGCATAGCCGGAATATTGAGTAGCTCTTTTACACGTGCATTAAGTTTGTTTGTGATGCGGTAACGATAGAATGTAGTATAAAAATGATACATAAATATTATGTTCTTTATATGGGATGAGTTACGGTATAAAGTTAAAAATACCTTTCAGTTGGTTTGCTTCTACTACACTAAATAGAGATAGCCTGGATGCTACTGTGTTTGTTATGGATAAGGGAAATGTATAGGTGTTTAATCTAAATGTTTTTTTCTCAATTTTAGAAAATGCAGCGTTATTACTAGCGCTGGTTTATGTGTATTCGCTATCGTCCTCCCATCAACGCAAGGTGGCGTCTTTTCTATGGCAATTTTTAATGGGTGGACTGATTGGTACCATTGGTGTCGTGATCATGATAGATCCCTTGGTAAACCAACAAGAAGCATTGTTTGATGCTCGCTCTGTGGTGCTTTGTTTAAGTGGATTGTTCTTTGGTGCCATTCCAACCTTGCTTGCAACAATTATCATGGCACTTTATCGTTTCCATTTAGGCGGCGTAGCTGTGTGGATTGGAATATTCATGTTGGGAAGTAGTGGGCTGATAGGGTTGGTTTGGCGTCAATTTAGGCATAACAAATTAGATCAAATTAGTTATCGAGAATTCTTCATTTTTGGCATTGTTGTACATGTCATTTCGCTGTTGTGGTTATTTTTATTGCCCTATGAACAAGCCTTACAAGCCATAAGTAATGTGTTATTTCCTATATTAGTTATTTTACCCTTATTCACCATCGTTATTGGCCATTTACTTGTCAAAATAGAATTTTATGACCGCAATATTCAAGTCAAATTGCAAGAAGATTTTCTTTTTAAAAATCAATTTGATATTGGTAATATAGGGATTGCAATTACGACTAAAACGAAATATTGGCTGAAAGTAAATCCTTACTTATGCCGGATGTTCGGTTACACAGAAAAAGAATTAACATCATTAACCTGGCCAGAATTAACTCACCCAGGTGATCTCAATAAAGATTTATTGTTATTCGATAAGATGGCCAACGGCGAACTTGATGAGTATGAAACTGATAAGCGTTTTATTGCCAAAGATGGATCGATTGTTTACACCCATATGACCGTTGCATGCCGTCGTCATGTTCAAGACAATACTTTTTTAGTGATAGCGGGCTTTTTAGATATTACCCAGCAAAAACAATCTCAACAAGCCTTATTACAAAGTAAAGAGCATCTCGCGTTAGTGCTTGATAGCAGTGAATTAGGGGCATGGGATTGGGATGTTGTCAGTGACCGTATTAGCGTGAATCAATATAGTGCAGATATTCTAGGGTGTTCAATTGAAGATCTTAATCTACATCCTGAGTTGTGGTTCAACGCGATACGTTCCAGAGACAAATTTAAGTTTCTGCGCAGTATCAATGAAATGGTAAAAGGTCGATGTATTAGCCAGCGAGTTGAGTACTTATTGACGGATTTAAAGGGCGTTAGTCATTGGATTTTACAAACTGGCAAAGTGGTTGATATTGATGACAGAGGTAAACCACTTAGAGTCTGCGGAACCCATAGTGATATTACTGATATAAAACAAGTTGAAGACTCGTTGAGTATTGCTACTTCTGTTTATCAAAACTCCAGTGAAGCCATGAGTGTGTTTACTACTAAGGGAATTCTCGTTGATTCAAACCCTGCTTTTTCTTTAATTACAGGATTCAGCAAAGAGGACGTTCAAGGCAAGCATTTACGTATGTTTGAAACAGACCTGCAACCTAAGCGTTTTTATCAACAACTTAGAAAACAGCTCAATCGGGAAGGGCATTGGCATGGCGAAGTGTGGATGCAGCGAAAAAATGGTGAAAACTATCTTATATTATTAACCATTAATTCAATTATCCAAACAAAATCTCAAACTGCACAGTTTGTGGCGTTATTTTCTGATATTACCGAGAAAAAACAAACTGAAGAATTTATATGGCGTCAGGCAAATTATGATGCGCTCACGGGGTTACCTAATCGCCGAATGTTATTAAGCTTTTTAAACCAAGAAATATTGCTCTCTGAACGACAAGATAATCATTTTGCATTGATGTTTTTAGACTTAGATTATTTTAAAGAGATTAATGACTCTTTGGGTCATGATATGGGCGATGTGTTATTACTTGATACTGCAGACCGTCTCAAAAAATGTGTACGAGAAAACGATTTAGTGGCCCGCCTCGGTGGGGATGAGTTTACAATAGTGCTAACCAATCTAGCAGATTTTAACGGGGTAGCACGTGTAGCCCAACAAATTCTAAAAACGCTTGCCGAGCCTTATATTCTAGGTGATCAAATTGCTCATATTAGTGGCAGTATTGGTATCACCTTATTCCCTGACGATGCCAAAACAACCGACACGTTATTAAAGAATGCTGATCAAGCGATGTATACGTCTAAATCAAGTGGGCGTAATCGATTTAATTATTTTACCCCTGCAATGCAAGACCATGCACAAAAACGGATCATGTTAATTCAGGACCTCAAAGTTGCCATTATTCAACATCAATTTGAGTTGTATTATCAGCCAATTGTTGATGTTACTAATCAGCAGGTCACCAAAGCTGAGGCATTGATACGTTGGAGGCACCCTACTATGGGGTTAATTCCACCGGCAGATTTTATCTCTATTGCTGAAGATACTGGAATGATAATCGATATTGGCAATTGGGTATTTTATCAAGCTTGCAAGCAGGCAGCACAATGGAAAACGCAGTTTAATTTTGATGTGCAAATCAGTATCAATAAGTCACCGGTGGAGTTTCGAAATGAGTCTACAGACATTGAAGGTTGGCTTAAGCATATGTCGCAATTGGCCTTACCGACGAAAAATATTTGTATCGAAATTACTGAAAACTTATTGTTTAATGTTGAGACAAATGTTGAGGCCAAATTATTAGCTTATCGCAAAGCGGGTATGCAAATGTCGCTCGATGATTTCGGAACCGGATATTCATCCTTACCTTATCTAAAGAAATTCAGTGTTAATTACCTTAAAATTGATCAATGTTTTGTGAATAATCTGGCTGCGGGTAGTAATGATCTGTGTTTGTGTGAAGCGATGATTGTAATGGCTCATAAACTTGGGATGAAAGTGATTGCCGAAGGTGTAGAAACCGAAAACCAGCGGCGTTTACTGACCTTGGTAGGTTGTGATTATGCTCAAGGGTATTTATTTTCACATGCTTTATGTCGTGATGACTTTGAACAGCAGTACTTAATACCAACCCAAACCCAAGAGCATAAACGTATTTTAAACAGTCAATTGTTAACCTAATACCATCACATTCTAATACCCTAAAATATTGTTGATACTTGTTATCGATTAAGCCTTTTTCGTATGCTGACGTCGATAAACAGTACGATAACAAGATGAAGCTCTGCTACGGATAATAAACGATTAACCAACAGCCATTTTGCATTTACTCATTTGTATTCACTGACCATCGACCCGCTATTGATGCCGCTTTAGATGAACACACCTTGCAGATAAAACATATGACTAGTTTGATATGAAATCGGTGAAAGATTGGTTTCTCTCTATCTTTATCTCATCCCTTAAACCTAACTGAGGTTAGTTATTCTGTTGGGGATTAGTATACAATAGCGACCTATTTCATTGTTTATTGAGTCTGTTATGTCATTTACGTTGCTAGGGTTACCGCCATTAATATTAGATGCGGTTAATCAATCTGGGTATCAAACTGCTACTCCTGTCCAACAAGCGGTGATCCCACTAGCGCTAGCAGGTCGAGACGTATTAGCCAGTGCTGAAACCGGCACAGGGAAAACAGCCGCTTTTGCATTACCTTTGTTAAGCCAGCTCATGGCACAAGATGATTTGGACTTGTCGCCGTCGCAACGCTTACGTGTACTTATCATGACACCTACGCGTGAGTTAGCTATTCAAATCGAACAGAACTTAGTTAAATACAGCCAGTTTATTAATCTTACTAGTTTAGCCGTTTATGGTGGCGCCAGTATTAACCCTCAGCGTAAGGCATTAGAGCAAGGCGTGGATGTATTGGTGGCAACGCCAGGACGATTGTTCGACATTATTGGTCAGCATGAATTGGATTTATCATCGGTAACTCATTTAGTCATTGATGAGGCAGACCGGATGCTCGACCTTGGCTTTGTTAAAGATATCGAAAAAGTGAAACGCTTAATTGCTCGAAAGCATCAAACCATGATGTTTTCGGCTACTTTTTCTGAAGAGGTTAAAACCCTTGCGGCTAAGATGCTAAACGATCCTGAATTCGTCCATGTTGAAACCCAAACCACAGCCGCCAATGTTGTCCAGCAAGTGTATAAAGTAGATACTCGCCGAAAAGCCGAGTTGTTATCGGAACTCATTGGTAAACATAATTGGCAGCAAGTTATGGTGTTTACCAGCCGCAAAGAAACGGCAGATCATTTATACCGTGAGTTAACCCTAGACGGTATTAAGGCATCGGTATTTCACGGTGATAAAAGCCAAGGGGCACGCAACCGTGCTTTAGAAGAGTTTAAAGCGGGTCAGTTACGGGTATTAATCGCTACCGATTTGGCTGCTCGAGGCCTTGATATCCAAGCGCTGCCAAGAGTGATTAACTTTGAACTGCCAGAAGAGTGCGAAGATTATATTCATCGTGTTGGACGTACAGGGCGAGCTGGATTAGGTGGTGAAGCCATTTCGTTGGTGAGTCCACAAGAGCTTGAATTGCTTGGTGCGATAGAACAGCTTATTGAACAATCATTGCCAATAATGGTACCAACAGGATATGAAGAAGGCGCACCATTGCCTGCTCGATACCGAGATGGTGCGGCAGAAAAAACGAAAAAAGCGTTTAAGCATAAACGTGGTAAGCCTTCTCAAACAGACGTAAAGCCTACCCGAAAAGGCAAATACGCTAAAGCGAAAAAATGATCACCAAACCGATAAAAACTAATATTATTACTGGCTTTTTGGGGGTGGGTAAAACCACGCTCATTAAGCAATTGTTAGCCCATAAACCACCTGATGAAGTGTGGGCTGTGTTGGTTAATGAATTTGGCGAAATTGGTATTGATGGCAGTTTGCTTAATACTGTTACGGCAACTTCAGATAATAATCAAGCTGATCAGCAGCCAAACCAAGCAGCATTGCCAAGTGTGGTGATTAAAGAAGTGCCCGGTGGTTGCCTTTGCTGTGCTGCTGGTGTGATGACACAAGTGGCGATCAATCAACTTATTCAACAAGCTAAACCTGACCGATTATTGATTGAACCTACAGGGCTCGGTCATCCTGCGGAAATCCTATCGTTATTGCAGGCCTCACATTTTCAACAAGTGATTAAATTGCAAACCAGCTTATGTTTGGTAGACGCCCGCAAAATCAGTGACGACCGTTATTACAACCATTATACTTTTATTCAGCAATTACAAATTGCTGATACGGTGATTGCCAATAAAGCGCAATACTATACTGAGCAAGATAAACAACAGTTAACCGAGTTTATGGCTCAGCTACAGCGAGCCGAGACTCCGGTACTTTATTGTGATGATCACTTTACTCAAACAGCGTTATTGCAACAGATTATCGATTTATTGGATCAACCCACAGCTAAGCTTAATCGCAAGCAATCATTAGCATCGACTAAGCCTACACGTTTATTAACAGGCGGTGCTAAGCAATGGTTTTTGCCAATGGCCTCGTCAACATCGCCAGTGAATGACGATGATCAACAATTTGACCAACAACAGCTTGCTGAGAAAGGTTTTATCTATAAAACCAATCAAGGTGAAAGTTGTTACAGTAGTGGCTGGATTATTGATAGCCAACGCAGTTTCAACTTTGAGCTGTTTATGCGGTGGGTTGAATTGGTCAAAGCGTTAAATGTGCTTAGGCTTAAAGTGATAGTTATCACTGACGATGGTATTTTAAGTGTCAATATGGTCGATGACACACTGAGCTTAGATGAATTAGATGATGCGCTTGATTCGCGAATTGAGATCATTAGCGAGACACCACTTGATGGCGATACATTGCAACAGCAGTTGTTTGCTTGCGAGATCTAGCAAGAACTTGTTATACACTTTGGCATCACTTTCATATCCCAATAAAAAAGGACATTGATAGATTATCAATGTCCTTTTTATTGACCTTGTTCCTAGTTCACTAACGTGTACATTCTTCAAGTAGATAAGCTAAGTGACGGTAAGAAATGCCGCTATGGTGAGTTAACCCCACTTCACACGTTCGGTTAGCGTAATAACCTTCTTTGGTTTCTAGCGGAATGAGCTTTTTAATGTTGCGCAAAGCACTGGCGTTAATTTCTGGCTTGTACAAGCCTTTCTCACCAGAATAACCACAGCAATTAATGCCTTCAGGTAATACAACATTGTGAGTACATGCATCTGCAATAGCTTGCAGTTTAGGCTCTAGCTTCATCTTACGAGCGCTACAACCTTGATGAAGGGTAATGTTGGCTTTCTTAGTAATGGTCATGCTTGGTAATAATTCATCATGCATAAACTCAACTAAATCGAGCACCTTCACTTTTGGATTACCCGTTAGTGTGCGGTACGTACAAGACAGTGCATCAACTACTACAGGTACTTTGCCATTTTCAGACAGTCGACTTAATGTTTCTATCAATTCATCGCGCTTAGCGTTGGCATTTTTAAAATCACCTTTTGACTCCCACATCTGCCCACAGCATAAACTACGAGTATTCTCTGGAATAATGACATTGTAGCCAGCACGCTCAAGTAAGGTGATCACCACTTCTGGTAATGTGCGGTTGTCAGGATCTTTCGGTGTTGGGCCAAAGGTTCTACCTCCACAAGCTGGGAAGTATAAAACCGTTGGCTGACCTTCTTTAGGCGCTGAAGGCTTAGTTACTTTTCCGCCTTTAGCGAAGTCAGGGTTCCAATAGGGTACTTCTTTTGAAATAAGACGGCCGGCTTTCATTATCGAATTGGTAATGCCATCACCTGTTATTTTATGGACAATGTTTAAAATATCAAAGCCTGTGCTGATCACTTGGTTAACCGCACCATAATGCTTAGCTTGGAAGTCGAGCACTTTTTGTTCTGTGGTGGTGATGTATGGTGTACGTAATTTACGAGTCAACTCACCCATGCTGTTATCAACTGGGCAGGCAATGGTACACAACTGACACGCTGCACAGGTGTCAATAACATCGTATTTGGAGCTGGCACGCATTTTTGCCGCAGCTTGTTGGTCACCAGATTGTTCTAAACGTTCTATTTCACGAAGTACCGCAATCCGTTGACGTGGCGAGAAATTCAGTGCCGATGTAGGGCAGGTTTTTTCACAAAAACCACACTCAATACAGTTGTCGACAAAGTCATCAACCACGGGACAAGGTTTAATGTTTTTAACGTGCACCAGCGTGTCGTCATTGAGGATAACCCCAGGGTTTAATAATCCACTTGGATCGAATACCTGTTTAATTTGCTTCATCAAGGTGTAAGCGTCGCTACCCCATTCCATTTCAACAAATGGGGCGACAGCACGACCGGTACCATGTTCAGCTTTCATTGACCCGTCGTACTTGTTGATCACCATTTCTGCGACATCTTGCATAAAGCCATGGAAACGATTGATATCGTCTTGTGAGGCAAAAGTGGGTGTAATAATAAAGTGGAAGTTACCCGCTAATGCATGGCCATAAATGACCCCTTCAGGGTAACCGTGTTTATGGAATAATGCGGTTAAGTCGGCTGCCGCGGCGGCTAAGTGCTGAACCTCAAATGCAACATCTTCAATAATGACTGATGTGCCTTTTGGTCTTGCTCCGCCAATAATAGGGAATAGACCAGAACGCATCGCCCAATATTGGCCATAAACAGCAGGATCATTACTGAATTCGGTTGGACGTTCCGTTTTGATATGAGCGATTTTTTCAATCACATCTTCAGTATATTTTGTTAATGTTTCAGCATCGTTTGCACGACACTCAATTAATAAAATTGCTGAACCTTCGGGTAAATTACTGAGCCATAGCGGCATACCAGCTTTACCGGTAACCGACTTAATTGATGCCCAGTCAAGTAATTCTGCTGCAGCTACGCTATCACCTATAATAGGGGGGATTGCACTCGCGGCATCTTCCATATTGAAAAACACGGCCATGGCAGAGGCTTTGTATTTGGCCTCTTCAACCGTGTGATAAGTCACTTCATTAACAAATGCGAGTGTGCCTTCAGAACCTACAATTAAATGATTGATTAAATCAAAGGGATCACTAAAGTCTACCAGTGCATTTATGCTGTAGCCCGTGGTATTTTTAATTGAGAATTTTTTACGAATACGTGCTGCTAAAGTCGGATTGTTTTGGGTTAATTGTGCCAAATCACTTAAGGCCGCTAGCAACATGGGCTGCGATTGACTGAATGCCGCTTTTGAATGTGGGCAGCCTGTATCAAGTTCAGTTCCATCTGCGAATATTAATTTAGCCGACTTGATTGTTTGATAACTGTTTTGAGCGGTACCGCAACACATGCCAGAGGCATTATTTGCCACCATACCTGCTATTTTAGCTGAAGCTAAGGTGGCAGGATCGGGGCCAATTTTTTTATTGAACGGCTTTAACGCTAAATTAGCATCAGAACCAATCACTGCGGCGCCTAACGTGATGGATAATTTGTCTTCGCTGATGTCAATATTTCGAAAGCCATCATGACCTAAAATCAATAAAATACCTTCACCGATAGCTTGACCCGATAGACTGGTACCTGCGGCACGAAAAGTCACTGGTACGCTGTTAGCTTTGGCAATATTAAGGGTGATTTTAACTTGTTCAGGGGTATCTGCATGCACCACAATTTTAGGTACGATACGGAAATAACTGGCATCTGTTGACCACGCAAAACGGCGGACAGGATCATTCGATACGGCGTCAGCGCCGAGTTGTGACGTTAACGTATCCATCACTACTTGATAATTAATAGTCATAACATGTTCTCTTAACACTTGGATGAACAGCAGGCATAGCGTGCCTACTGTTATTGTATTGTTATCGTTAGATTAGAAGTCACTTTATGGTGAATTAAAATCCACCCCAGATAACTGCAATGGTGCCTGCTACTAGGGCATAACCTAGGGCAATAGGCATTGTTTTACGAATAATTTCTGATTCTCTTCCTGCCATTCCCACAACGGTTGCTGCAGCCACGACGTTCATCACACACATCATATTACCCGCATTAGCGCCAATACCTTGTAAGGCTAACGCGATAGCGTGATTCATTCCGATATTGTCGGCAACAGAGTACTGTAGGCCTGAGAACATCATATTTGAGAAGGTTGCCGAACCTGAAAGGAAGGCACCAAAAATACCTACAATTGGAGAAACCCAAGCCCAAACTGAACCCATGCTATTGGCCAGTAAGTCTGCTAATGCAACTGGCATTGACTCGAGGCCTGCACTATTTACTCCAGAGTTAAGGAATATCTTCACCATAGGTACTGATGCACCTAAAGAAATAATCGTTGGCAGCATTGAACGACAAGATACGGTAATTGATTGTTTCATTGCAGCAGGCTTCATTTTAAATAAGATAAAACCGAATAAGCAGACCACGACAAAGAATACACCCGGAGCATAGAGCGTGGCAAAGCCTGCTTTAAGTTCGGTACCCAGTAAACCTGTCCAACTAATATTAAAGCTGGTTAACCAGCTTTTAAATGGCGCAATGACACGAGACAAGACTAACAAGGCTGCCATAATGACGTATGGCGACCAAGCTGCCATTTGTGAAAACTTAACGGGTGTTTGATTAACAGCTAGATCTCCGTCTGATTTATTGTCATTTTCACTGAAATCACACCAAGGTTGTGATGGTAATAACCAACCTTTTTTAGCCACTGGAATGACTAATGCCATACCCACAAGTGAACCAATAACCGATGGGAACTCAGGACCTGCAAAATAGTTAATTAACCATGCAGGTACCGTAAAGGCAAAGCCAGCAAACAGGGCGAATTTCCAAATTTGTAAGCCTTCTTTAATTGATTTGTTTCGACCAAAAAAGCCGGTTAAGACACAAACCATTACTAACGGAATCAATGAACCTGTCACTAAGTCTATTGTAATCATGTGCTTAGCAATAAACTGTGCGTAACCCACAAAAGTACCACCATGTTCAGCAAATTGACCTGCTGCCATGTTGACGCCACCTTCAGTTAGACCTTGTTCCATACCAAACAATACGGGTAGACCAATCGCCCCAAACGATACGGCTGTAGAGTCTCCTATTAATGCAACCACAGCAGCTGCAATCGGTGGTACGCCTAATAGTACTAACAACGGCGCCCCAATGGCCGCTGGTGTACCAAAGCCTGCTGAGCCCTCAATGAAGGAGCCAAACAACCAACAAATTATCACAACTTGAACACGAGCATCCGCACTGATGTTAGTAAAACCAGCTCGAATGGTGTCCATAGCCCCGGAATATTTGAGTGTGTTTAACAAAAATACCGCACCAAAAATAATGGTTAACGGGGTTAATGCAGATAGAAGCCCTTCAACGACAGATGCAGCAAGGAGTTGCGTGTCCATTTGCCAAATAAAGACCGCCGCTAGCCCTGTCACTACCATTGATATCGGCATCGCTTTGGATGCCGGTAAGCGCATAAGGACTAAAAATACCATTACGCTTATAATGGGCGTTAAGCTAGCGAGTAACTGTAATATTGTCATGCATACCTCTGGTATTGTGGGTACTAAATTATTATTATTTGTTAGCGTTTCGCTAACGAGGCTGTAATAGACGTTATTTAAGTGTTAAAAGTGTTGATCGAGATCATTTTAATAACCAAGATAACGTTTTCGTTGATAAAAATGAGATCTGTGTCTAATACTGGAATTGTGGTATCGGTTTAGAGACTCATTTTGGGGACGCAGAGACATTCAAATAAAGCCAAACGATTGAACGATTGGCTTTAAAATAACGTTAATTAGTCAATGTTAATGTGAAGGGGTTCACGCGACAGATATTGAAAATGTAAAAAAGTGTAAAATGTTAAAAGAGTTTACTGCCCCAGCCTAATTTTTGGCGTAATACATGGAAGTAATTGTGGCCTTTGGGATGTATGAGTCTAAGGCGTTCAGACGATCGGCGAATAAATATTTCATCGCCAGGTAATACCGCTAAATGCACATGGCCATCACAACTGACTTCGAGGTTTTCACCATTATCTGGCGATACTACAAGTTTTATAATGCTGCATGCATCGACCACAATAGGGCGGCAAGACAGGGTATGTGGAAACATAGGCACTAAAATAAGCGCTTGCAGATTAGGGGTTAAAATTGAGCCTCCAGCAGACAAAGAATAAGCAGTGGAACCGGTAGGAGTGGAGACAATCATTCCATCTGCGCGCTGGCTATACATAAATTGCTCATCAATATAGACCTCAAATTGGATCATATGAGCAATTTTACCTGGGTGAAGAACCGCTTCATTTACAGCTGTGTTACTTGAGGTTATTTTTCCATGACGGTGAACTTCAGCTTCTAATAAAAAACGGTGTTCGGTTTCAAATTCACCGCTAAGCACTTTCGATAAAGCTTCTTCAAAATTATCGGGTGGTAAATCCGTTAAAAAACCTAAGTTTCCTCGATTTAAACCAATAACAGCAACGTTAAAACGAGCCAATACTCTGGCAGCACCTAGCATATTGCCATCACCGCCGACTACGATGGCTAAATCACAGTGTTCACCCATTTCAAGCAGATCCATTGAACAAACGTCTGAACCTAATTCTGCAGATACTCGTTCTTCAACAATGACTTTATACCCTTGCATTTTTAACCAATGATGCAACCGGGTTAATGTAAGGTTAGTACCTTGATGATGTGGCTTACCGATGAGTCCAATAGTCTGAAACATTTTAGTCATATTCGAGTTTGTTATGCCTTTAGGCCTTGAAACATGAAAATTGATCCCCATAATATACTCAAACAAATTAAAAGTGTGAGATTTACTGTTAAATTCCAGTAAATGGCCACTTTATTTATTGTCCTAGAATAGCCAATAACGCATTTTTTAGCCGGAGTGAAAATGAGTAACGAATCGCAAAATCAAGTGGAAGAAGTCGTCACATCTGATGTCGCGGCTGATGAAGCAAGTTTGATGGATGAATTAACCCAAGCAAATTTTAGAATTGAAGAATTAGAGCAGCGCCTTGCTGAGTCTGAAACTGCACTAGCTGAACGTAAAGATGTTGAAATGCGTGCAGCAGCAGAAACGCAAAATATCCGTACTCGTGCGGCCAAAGATGTCGAACAAGCACGTAAATTTGCTTTAGAAAAATTTGTTAACGAATTATTGCCTGTGATAGACAATATGGAGCGAGCATTACAGGGTACTAATCCTGAAGATGAAGCAACTAAATCTATCTATGAAGGTGTTGAATTGACCATGAAGGGTTTTTTAACCTCGGTTGAGAAGTTTGGTGTGACCCAAGTTAATCCTTTAGGTCAACCATTTAACCCTGAACATCATCAAGCCATTGGTATGCAACCAAGTGCTGAGTATCCTGCTAATACTGTGATGATGGTTATGCAGAAAGGTTACTTATTGAATGGTCGTATATTACGCCCAGCAATGGTGATGGTATCTCAAGGCGGCGAAAGTGTGGATGTCGAAGCATAAAGATTAATTTAAGTCTGACACTTAAGTTAGTTACTAATATAGGTCTCTAATATTAGTATTCAACATTAGCTTCTTGTATTAGTCGATGGTATTGATCTTTAGCATTCATCATGAGTTGTTAAAAAACAGACACAAAAAAGGACTGAATCTTCAGCCCTTTTTTATTGGCTTTATTTGATGCTATGAATAGCAAATATAATCATCGCAACCATAAAAACTACAAAAGCATTAAGCTATAAACTCTTGGATTTGCGCTAAAATACCTGCTGCATCAAGTCGAAGTTCTGCGATTATTTCATCAGGTGCGCCATGTTTAATAAATTCATCTGGCAAACCAATCTGCAATACAGGCTTTTCAATACGCATTTTGTGCAATGCCTCAAGCACTCCTGAACCCGCTCCACCCATGATTGCATTTTCTTCTATGGTCACAATGACATCATGACTGTTTGCAACTTGTTCAAGTAATTCTAGATCAAGCGGCTTAACAAAGCGCATATCGGCAACTGTGGCATCTAACTTGTCAGCAGCATCTGTTGCCGCTGCCAGTGTAGTGCCAAAGTTAATAATGGCAATTTTTTGGCCTTGACGGGTTAACACGCCTTTGCCAATAGGGAGTATTGTCATGGTTTCAATTTGCTCGGCACCTGTTGCAGACCCTCTAGGGTAACGAACAGCGACAGGTCCATCTTGATAACAATATCCAGTGTAAAGCATTTGGCGACATTCATTTTCGTCAGATGGCGCCATAATGATCATATTTGGAATACAGCGCATGAAACTTAAATCGAATGCACCTTGGTGAGTTGGTCCATCTGCGCCAACAATACCACCACGGTCAATGGCAAATAAAACGGGTAAACGTTGTAATGCAACATCGTGGATAAGTTGATCATATCCACGTTGTAAAAAGGTCGAGTAAATAGCGACGACAGGTTTTAAACCTTCACAGGCAAAACCTGCAGCTAAAGTCACTGCGTGTTGTTCTGCAATTGCAGCATCAAAATATTGCTTAGGGAAATGCTGCGAAAACTCAACCATTCCAGAGCCTTCACGCATAGCAGGTGTAATCGCCATTAACTTATCATCAGTGGCCGCCATATCGCATAACCATTTACCAAACACTTGTGAAAAAGTGGGTAAACCTGGTTTTGTTACCGGTTTCTTAAACTGGCTTGGGTCGAATTTAGGCACTGCGTGCCAACCGATAGGATCTTTTTCAGCAGGCTCATAACCACGACCTTTTTTGGTCATGATATGCAATATTTGTGGCCCTTTCAGGTTACGCATATTACGCAAGGTTTCGACAAGGGAGTCCACATCATGGCCATCAATTGGGCCAATATAATTAAACCCAAGCTCTTCAAATAATGTAGCAGGTACTACCATGCCTTTAAGGTGTTCTTCAGTGCGTCTAGCCATTTCTTTAATGACGGGCATACCTTGTAGGACTTTTTTGCTGTTTTCACGAATAGTGGTATAAAAACGGCCTGACATTAGCTGTGCTAAATGATTATTAAGTGCGCCAACGTTTTCTGAAATCGACATTTCATTGTCATTGAGGACCACAAGCATGTCATTGTGCAAGTCGCCAGCATGATTAAGGGCTTCAAACACCATCCCTCCCGTCATGGCGCCATCACCAATGACAGCAACTACTTTTCGCCCAGCGTCTTCCTTTTCCGCGGCGATTGCCATCCCTAATGCTGCACTAACAGAAGTGCCAGAGTGACCGACACTAAAGGTATCGTATGGGCTTTCTTCACGCCATGGGAAAGGATGTAAACCATTCTTTTGTCGAATGGTGTGCATTTGCTCACGGCGATCGGTGAGAATTTTATGCGGATATGCTTGATGGCCTACGTCCCACACTAGTCGATCGAATGGGGTATTGTAGACATAATGAAGTGCCACAGTTAATTCAACTGTGCCTAAGCCAGAAGCAAAATGTCCGCTAGAAATACCTACAGACTGAAGTAAAAATTGTCTAAGTTCATCAGACACTTGTGGAAGTAAACCTTGAGGTAACTTCCTTAATTCTTCTGGCGTATTAGCTTTAGCTAGTACTGGGAATTTAGAAATATCAAAACTCATAGCGAGATTTTCAGACTCTTTATTATAATCTTCGCTCAACTATATAGTGGGCGAAGTCTGCAATTAACTGGCTATTGTATGGTAATTTAGTCAGCGCTGATAGTGCATCTTGTATTAGTTGTTCCGCACAGTCTTTGGCACCCTCGAGACCTAACAATTTGGGGAAGGTACTTTTATTCGATTGCTGATCAGAACCCTGAGGTTTCCCCAGCTCTTCTGTGCTTGTTGTGATGTCTAAAATATCGTCTTGTACTTGAAACGCTAATCCAAGTGTTTGGGCGTATTTCATCATCAATTGATAGTGTTCATCAGGTATGTCGGCAGCAATTAAAGCAAGCTCGACGGCACAACTGATTAATGCCCCGGTTTTTTTATTATGTAATTCGGTTAATCTAGTTAATTCTATACTGTTATCTGTGGCACTGAGATCAATTGCTTGACCACCGCACATGCCTTGATACCCGGATGCTTTTGCTAATGCCCTAACCATGGCTAATTGCTGTTTTGGATGTAAGTCGCTACAGGGTGCCGTCATTATTTCAAAAGCTAAGGTTTGCAGTGCGTCACCCGCAAGAATTGCTGTGGCTTCATTAAATGCAATATGAACCGTGGGTTGACCACGACGAAGTGCATCATTGTCCATTGCCGGTAAGTCATCGTGTATTAACGAATAAGCATGGATACATTCAATGGCAGCAGCGGCCTTATCAAGCGCATGACTATTAACCCCAAGCATCTCACCGACACTGTAGACTAAAAAAGGCCTAATGCGTTTACCACCCAATAATGCCCCATGAAGCATTGCTGCTTTTAAGTCTGGTGCCGCATCATCAAGCTGCGTTAAATGTTGGTTTAGAATACCATTAACGCGTGTTTGGTATGTTTTTATCGCTTCAGCTAACACGTATCAAGCCCTATTATTCAATACACACTATTTGACGATTATTCACTTTCAACAGTGAACGGCGCTAATTCAGCATCATCTTCATTTAATAAGATAGAGACTTTTTGCTGTGCTTGCTCAAGTTTGGCTTGGCTTTGTCGCACTAATTTAATGCCTCGCTCAAATTGTTTAAGTGCATCATCTAGCGAGACTTCACCTTGCTCTAAATGAGCAACAATGGTTTCAAGTTCAGTTAATGATTGTTCAAAACTGAGGTTTTCTGGTTTTTTAGCCACGATTAATATTCCTTTCATTCAGCGTGTGACAAGGTATATCAGCCCAGCGTATCGGTCAAATACAGTCGCTGGTTATTTGCTCAACAGCACGCTTTGTTATTGAATTTTGTTTAGAATATGCAAAAACAAGCTAAACTTGAGCGGAGTTTGTCCGATAACAAGTCATGGTTTAACATTGCTAACGTAAAATAGTATTGCAACTCTTGCTGTAATACATAACGATGGGCAAGATAGTTTACACGATATGATGTCGGATTATTCGGGTTATATAGCGTGCGCTAATGCATCATAACGTAGCACAATAAAGTAGCAAAAATAGGCAGCGTAATGACTGCGGTTGAGGAGATGTTGTGGATTTAGCTACCCTAATAGGTATTATCGGTGCTTTTGCATTTATTATTGGCGCGATGGCAACCAGCGGCGGTGTTGGATTATTTATCGATGTACCGTCAGTTTTGATTGTTGTGGCAGGCTCTTTATTCGTTGTGATGATGAAATTTAACCTCAAGCAGTTTTTAGGTTCGATAAAGATTGGTATGAAAGCCTTCATGTTTAAATTAGATAAACCTGAAGATTTGATTGAACAAGCTGTCACCATGGCTGATGCAGCCCGTAAAGGCGGTTTTTTAGCCTTAGAAGAGGCGGTTATTACCAACACTTTTATGCAAAAAGCTGTCGATATGTTAGTTGATGGTCATGATGGTGATGTGGTGCGTAATGCTTTAGAAAAAGATATTGCATTGACGGAAGAGCGGCACAAAACAGGCATTAGTATTTTTAAAGCCATGGGAGATGTTGCCCCTGCGATGGGTATGATTGGTACTCTAGTGGGTTTAGTGGCGATGTTGTCTAATATGGATGATCCTAAATCTATTGGTCCGTCAATGGCCGTGGCATTATTAACGACACTTTATGGTGCCGTGATTGCGAACATGATAGCTATCCCGTTGGCGGATAAATTATCATTACGGATGAATGAAGAATTGTTGAATCGTAATTTAATCATGGATGCGGTACTAGCGATTCAAGATGGTCAAAATCCACGGGTGATTGAAGGATTCTTGAAGAATTACCTATCAGAAAAACTCCGAGTCATTGACACAACGGACGGAGAGTAACTCATGGCTAAGGCCAAGTGTGATTGTCCACCAGCGGGAGCACCTTTGTGGCTCGCTACCTTTGCAGACTTGATGTCGTTGCTAATGTGTTTCTTTGTGTTGCTTTTGGCGTTCTCAGAAATGGACGTCATGAAGTTTAAGCAGATTGCCGGTTCAATGAAATATGCATTTGGAGTACAAAACAAAGTTGAAGTGAAAGATATTCCTAAGGGAACATCGGTTATCGCGCTTGAGTTTCGCCCTGGACGACCTGATCCCACCCCTATTGAGATCATTAATCAACAAACCAATGAAATGACTCAGCCAACGATTGAATATCAAGCCGGTGAGGATGACAGTGCGGGTGGCACTCAGAAACAAAATGGTGAACAACGTGGCGGTAATGCTGCCGCGACCGCTCAGCAAGAAGCTGAAGCCGTTAAAAAAGATGCAGCGTCTTCGCAAGAAAATATCAATGAACAAGTTAAAAAAATGGCTGAAAAGCTCAATGAAGAAATTGTTGATGGTGCCATTGAAATTGAATCTTTAGGTCAGCAAATTATCATCCGTATTCGCGAAAAAGGCTCGTTCGCATCAGGTTCTGGTTTTTTACAACCGAAATTTAAACCGATTGTGCGTTCAATAGGTGAGTTATTAAAGGATGTTCCTGGTATTATTACGGTGTCGGGTCATACTGACGGTGCAGATATCCATAATGAACTGTACAGTTCAAATTGGGAGTTATCGACTCAACGAGCTGTGGCTGTGGCCCACGAGTTAAGAAAAGTCTCGGGCTTTAATGAATCTCGCATGAAGGTGGTTGGCGAAGCATCTAATAGACCGTTGGTACCTAATGATTCTAAAGAGAATCAAGCCCGAAATCGACGGGTTGAAATATCCATTGAACAAGGTAAGCCTATAGAGTCGGATGAAATTATCGTTACTGAATAGTGGGTCGTTTTAATCATAAACAAAAGGGCAACCTCTTTAGTAGGGCTTGCCCTTTTTGTTTTAAGTCTGCTTTAATTATCAACATGGCTTTTTTAGCGACGTTATGCTGACTCTGAAGGTTATTCATTATGTCGTTGTCTATAATACCAATCTCATTAAATATCTGGTCAGTTCAGAGTCTCTCAGGTTTTTCAATTCAAGGCACATTGATGTAGAAATGGTTGTTCCCTTTTAAATCGATGTAACACAGAAGTGGAATACCTGAGAGACTCCATTCTGGCGGGTTTCAAAGTCCTTTATCCTTCGTTAGATGCTTTCAAAATACGACTGCATGGTCTATTTTTTTCCATAAAAAATAAGACATTCCCACCATCCATGGCGGTCAGATGCTGGAGGTAGAGTAACGCAGGAGCTTGTTACCGAGAATCACTATTCGCTTCAATCATCTGCCTTACCTACAGCACTTTGAACTCCCGCTGAAAAATCACATATCTAATAGGATTGGTATAATAAATAGCAGATAAAAAAGTGAATAGGTTTGGTTAATAGGCATCCTTTGGTATAATCCACGAATTATTGCATATGCTTTGCTTTTTACTTAATAACGTAAGCAAACTGAGTAGACTGAGCCTTGCTATTTTTTCAATTTATTATCAACGTATTACTATCTCTATTTACTTAGCTACAAAGAGTGTAGTGCTATTGTGATGCTGATACCTGTGGACGCCCCATGAAGTTTATCGTAAAGCTGTACCCTGAAATCATGATGAAGAGCAAGTCGGTAAGAATGCGCTTTACCAAAATGCTTGAAACTAATATACGTAATGTGCTTAAAAATGTGGATGAAGGTGCCAAAGTACAACGTTTGTATGATCGTATTATAGTGCAAGTACCGAGCGATAAACCGGAATTATGTGACGTTTTTGCAGAGCGACTAGCCTGTATTCCAGGTATTGCTCATGTTGTGCAAGTGAGTGAATATAGTTTTGATTCGATCGACCATATTTATCAGCAAGCTTTGCCAAAATACCGTGATGAAATTTCCGGTAAAACTTTTTGTGTCCGGGTAAAACGCTCTGGTAATCATGACTTCAATTCAATTGAAGTTGAACGTTATGTCGGCGGTGGATTAAATCAACACACTGATGCGTTAGGCGTTAAACTTAAAAACCCAGATGTGACTGTTAACCTTGAAATCAATCAAGATAAGCTTTACATGGTAGAACGTCGCATTGAAGGTTTGGGCGGTTTCCCAATGGCGACACAAGAAGATGTGTTGTCGCTTATTTCGGGTGGTTTTGATTCTGGTGTATCGAGTTTCCAGTTTATTAAAAAAGGCGCACGTACCCATTACTGTTTCTTTAATTTAGGTGGCGCTCAGCACGAGATTGGCGTTAAGCAAGTCGCTTACCATTTATGGAAAAAGTATGGTGAATCACACAAAGTACGTTTTGTGTCTGTGCCATTTGAACCTGTGGTTGAAGAGATCCTTGAACGTATTGAGAATGGCCAAATGGGTGTTATTCTCAAACGTATGATGATGCGTGCAGCAACACGTATTGCAGACAAGTATGGTATTCAAGCATTGGTAACAGGTGAAAGCCTAGGTCAAGTATCGAGTCAAACACTGACTAACTTGAATGTGATTGATCGTAGCACCGATTTACTTATTTTACGTCCGCTTATCGCCATGGACAAACAAGACATTATTAATCAGAGTCGTATTATTGGTACTGAAGATTTTGCTAAGTCGATTCCTGAATATTGTGGTGTGATCTCACAAAAACCTACCGTTAAAGCGGTATTATCTAAAGTTGAAGCGGAAGAGTTAAAGTTCTCTGAAGATTTAATTGATAGGGTAGTTGAGGCTGCCGTAGTGATGAATATTCGTGATATTGAGGCTGAAATGAATCAACAAGTAACCGAAACCGAAACGGTTAAAGATGTCGCTTCTGGCGAAATAATTATTGATGTACGCGCGCCGGAAGAAGAAGAAAGAAAACCACTATTGATTGAAAATGTAATGATTAAAACCATTCCATTTTTTAAATTAGCGACGCAATTTGCAGATTTAGATAAGTCTAAAACGTATTTGTTATATTGTGACCGTGGTGTGATGAGTAAACTGCAAGCTTTATATCTTGTTGAGCAGGGTTATACAAACGTTAAAGTTTATCGCCCTTAGGCTGTGAGTGATAACGTCACCAATGACCGTGATGCTAAGCATGATAAATAAAAAAACCGCATTATATGCGGTTTTTTTATGCTACATTCTATATTGTTTTTACTAGGCGTTGCTCAACGTTACTAATGGTACAATGATATTACGGTCAGTGAAATTGAGAATGTAAATTGATGTCTTATTTAATCACTTAATTTGATGATGTCACTTCTAATGATTCTTGTGGTTCATCATTGTCAGCAATTAAAATACTATTAACATCATTATTCATATCGATTTGCATGGCTTCAATGCTTTGTGATAACTCTGCATGTAAATCAACCATATCGATAGGTTCTAGTTCAGTCGCTTGGGCTGTTGTTAATCCTAGAATGGATGTTAGCGCTATAGCAAAAAGGGTATTTAGGTTGAACATAAGGGTGAGCCTCCAGGCTAATCAATCACAATTGCCGGACTATCCCGTTTACGTCGTAGAGATTGTCCAACTGTATTTTCAATGGCGCTAATTTAACCAAACACAGAGTTCTTTACAAACGACAAAAAATACCGATAATCATTAGAAAAACTAATTAAAAAATGAGAGATTGATCATTATGTCTAGACGATTACCGCCTTTAAATGCAGTCAAAGCATTTGAAGCTGCAGCACGACATTTGAGCTTTACCCGCGCCGCAGAAGAGTTATTTGTCACTCAAGCCGCGGTGAGTCATCAGATTAAAGCATTAGAAGATTTTTTAGGGCTAAAATTATTTAGACGTAAAAATAGATCATTATTGTTAACGGAAGAGGGTCAAAGCTATTTTCTAGACATTAAAGATATTTTTATTGAGCTTGGAGAAGCGACTAATCGTCTACTGGCTCGAAGCGCTGTCGGCTCGTTAACAGTGAGTATGTCCCCTAGTTTTGCTATTCAATGGTTAGTTCCTCGTTTAGCAAAGTTTAGTGAAAAGAATCCTGATATTGATGTACGTATTAAAGCCGTAGACAGTGATTCTAATTCATTAACTGACGATGTCGATGTGGCTATTTATTATGGGCAAGGAAATTGGCCTGGATTACGTGCTGATAAACTTCGTAATGAAGTGCTTATTCCTGTGTGTTCGCCATTATTACTCAATGGTCCTAAACCATTAACCCAACCGAGTGATTTAAAGTTCCATACCTTACTGCATGATTCCAACCGCCAAGATTGGCAGGCTTGGTTTAGGCAATGTGGCGTGACTGACATCAATGTGAATCAAGGTCCTATATTTAGTCACTCTTCATTGGTGTTGCAAGCCGCGGCCCATGGTCAAGGTGTAGCACTAGGCTATAGCGTACTTGCTAGGCCTGATATCAAAGCAGGGCGATTGGTGTGTCCGTTTGCTGAGGTATTAGTCAGCAAAGATGCTTATTATTTAGTGTGTCAGCAAAGTCATTCTGAAATAGGTAAAGTGTCGGCCTTTAGGGAATGGATGGTTGATATGTTTACAGAGGAGTCTCGTAGTGAGTTGCTCACCGGATAATGCTCCGATGTTAGCTATTGATTATCTATTACAAGGGCCGATAAGCGACACATTGATTATTTTTGCTCATGGGGCTGGTGCTAATATGCACCATGAGTATATGGTTTCAATGACAGATAAATTAGTCGCACAAGGTTATCAAGTTTATCGATTTAATTTTTTGTATATGCAAGCCAATATGCAAGATGGTAAACGTCGTCCGCCTGATCGAGCGCCTAAATTGCTGGTACATTATGAACAAGTATTGATGGATGTTCAGCAAAAGATGGCGCTTGGCCTGATCAATTGTCAGCGGATAATTCTGATGGGTAAGTCTATGGGCGGACGTATGTCAGCAATATTGACCAGTTCAGATCATCAATTACAACAGCCACTTATTGCCTCTGTAATCGATAAAATAGCTGCGGTGGTGTGTCTAGGCTATCCGTTTATTCCACTTAAAGGTGGAGAGCCAAGACTTGCGCCCATTCAGCATAATGCTCACCCGATGTTAATTGTTCAAGGTGAACGAGATAAGTTTGGCAATCTTCAGCAAGTGCCTACATGGGATTTAGGTGAACATGCTGAAGTCTGTTGGATTGGTGATGGTGACCATAGTTTACAACCGCGAAAATCGTCAGGTTATACCCTTGATGGTAATCTTAATATTGCAATTGATCACATCAGCCAGTTTATTGCTCGAGTAGACTAGTTTTAATTAAACTATGGTTACCGACATATCAATATCAAAGCTCGTGCCTCAAGTCACAAAAATGGGTTCACATCATTATTAAAATGCGTCGAGTATCAGTATGAAGAAGGTTAAGTAAGATGAAAAAAGGCTTGTTATTAATTGCTGCGTTGAGTGGTTTTATGGCGGTAGCGCTTGGTGCCTTTGCTGCCCACGGACTTAAATCTATTGCGCCACCAGAGCTGGTTAGTATTTTTAAACTAGGGGTCGATTATCAGTTTTATCATACATTTGGACTGATTACGTTGGCATTTTCTGCACATTGGATCCCGTCAAAACTGATTAACTGGGCTGCTTATAGCTTCATTGCTGGGATAATATTGTTTTCTGGTTCGTTATATCTTTATGCCTTTACGGGGGCTAAATGGATTGGTCCAATTACACCAATAGGCGGCTTATGTTTCTTAGTGGGGTGGTTATTATTTGCGGCAGCTATTTGGCATGCAAAATCAGCAGAATAATGGCTTGGCTAAATTCTCCCACCGTGAGTGTTTTTGGGTATAATAGCGAGATTATTGTCTCGCTATTATGCGAATACCCTTAAGCTAAGGCTCCAAATGAAAAACCTATTCCTATTTTGTCGCTCAGGCTATGAAAAAGACTGTGCGGCAGAAATTCAACAACGTGCAGCTGAATTAAATGTCGATGGTTTTGTTAAAACCAATCTCAACGATGCTTATGTGATATTTCAATGTTTCGATGAAAATGGTGCCGATACGTTAGTTAAGGAATTGGAACTGAGTTCATTGATTTTTGCTCGCCAAATGTTTGCTGCAGGTGAGTTGCTGAGTGATTTGCCAGAGAAAGACCGTGTTGGTCCTATCGTTGCCTCATTAGCTAAAATGTCAAAGTGTGGTGAGTTGCGCGTTGAAACACCAGACACCAATGAAGCTAAAGAATTATCTGCATTTTGCCGGAAGTTGACTGTACCGCTTCGCCAAGGGCTAAAAAAGAGTGGTGCGCTGCTTAATGCTGAAAATCCGCGTCGACCGATTATTCATGTGTGCTTTATTGGGCCGGGTAAAGCGTATGCCGGATATTCATTAAACCATAATAGCTCTCCTCATTTTATGGGGATCCCTCGTTTAAGAATGGCAGCCGATGCTCCTAGTCGCTCAAGCCTGAAACTCGATGAAGCCTTTGGTGCATTCTTAACTAAAGAAGAGCAAGAAACTCGCTGCCGTAGTGGTCTTAACGCGGTAGATTTAGGTGCTTGCCCTGGTGGTTGGACTTACCAATTAGTTCGCCGTGGGATGATGGTTGCAGCCATTGATAACGGCCCTATGGATCCAAAATTGATGGAAACGGGCCAAGTGAAGCATTTTCGTGCAGATGGTTTCCGTTTCGAACCACCACGTAAAAATATTTATTGGTTAGTGTGTGACATGGTTGAAAAGCCAGCTCGAGTTGCAGAATTGATGGAAGCATGGGCGATTAATGGTTGGTTTAAAGAAGCTATTTTTAACCTTAAATTACCGATGAAGAGCCGCTATAAAGAAGTCAGCACGATTTTACAAACCATGGCGACCATTTTAACTGAAAATGAAATTGATTTTAAAATGCAGTGTAAGCACCTTTATCACGATCGCGATGAAGTGACTGTACATTTATGGATTTTCCCTGAAAAGGGCGTTAGCTACGCATAAACCGTTATTGTGAAACTAAAGCTACATTAATAAAAAGCCCCTTATGCAATGCATGAGGGGCTTTTTTAGTTAATTGCTTATTTTAAAAAATAAGCATTATCCTAAACGGTCAAGTACCGCTTGCGTAAAGTCGGTTGTGCCGTGAGTGCCGCCTAAATCGCGGGTGGTACGGTCACCTTCTTCAATAACCGCTGCTACTGCACTGCGGATCATCTCAGCTTTATCTGACATGCCTAAGTATTCCAGCATTTGAATCGACGCTAAAATAACAGAAGTTGGATTGGCTAGATTTTTACCTGCAATATCGGGTGCACTGCCGTGTACGGCTTCAAAAATAGCCGCATCGCGACCAATGTTTGCGCCTGGTGCCATACCTAAACCGCCCACTAGACCTGCACATAAGTCAGATAAAATGTCACCAAATAGGTTAGTGGTCACAATCACATCAAAGTTTTCAGGGTTCATAACCAGTTTCATACACGTGGCATCAACGATCATTTCTTCTGTGGTGATATCTGGGTAACGTAAGCTTACTTCGCGAGCAACTTTCAAAAATAAACCCGAAGTTGATTTCATGATGTTAGCTTTGTGAACGATAGTCACTTTTTTGCGGTTTTCTTTACGGGCTAGCTCGTAAGCAAATGTGGTGATTTGTTCTGCGCCATGACGAGTAATAATACTGGTCGCTTCTGCTGTTTGGCCATCATCAGAGATTTTTTGACCTAAGCCTGAATACATACCTTCGGTATTTTCACGCACGGTAATAATATCGATGTTCTCATAGCGCGCTTGGGTTCCCTTAAATGAAATCACCGGGCGCACGTTAGCATATAATGCAAACTTTTTACGTAAGCTGACATTGATAGACGTAAAACCTTCACCGACAGGTGTAGTTAACGGACCTTTAAGCGTTATACGATTTTTTTCGATAAGGTCTAAAGTACGCTGGGGTATGAGTTCACCGTGCTTTTCTAACGCCGTTAACCCTGCATCTGCAAATTCATATTCAAAATCACATCCTGCTTTGTCGAGGATTTTTAATGCTGAATCGATAATGCTTGGTCCAATCCCATCACCTGGGATCACGGTTATTGTACGTTTTGACATGAATAGTCCTTCCACGGTTGTGGTTACTGCAATTGTTAGACCGCATACATAACACGGCCAAGTGACGATAGAAATCGTCGATTTCTGCGGCGTATTTTAACCACTTTTAACGTTTATTTACAGAAAATAGTGAGTATTATCACATTTTTTCCGTTATTTTTAAGTCAAATCTATTCCGATTGTTTTACTATGAGCCTTTGTTACAAGTTGTTTACTTGTAACATATCTTAAGGCTGAAAATTTATCGGCAGTTCAATATGCTATTGGCGAGCATTAGCTTATGCGGTGAGCATTTTTTATATAGACGACTTTGGTCGAGTGTAGTGTGTTAAGTCTACTGCTGGCACGTTAAGCTTATTATTACCTAGTTAAAATTACAGATAATCCATTACGGCAACCATTAGAGGAAAACTGTGAAATTATTCAATTTAATTCCATTGGCAATTTGCCTGTCATTTAGTGCCCATGCGGCTCCGGAACGTGCACTGTCTCTTGATGACATAATGCATTTTGAAACCTTACAACAGCCAGTTATTTCGGATAATGGCAAAGTGATTGCGGTACAGGCTACTCCAGATAGGGGAGATAGTCGTGCATTAATTCGTTTTAGTGATAATCGCAAGCAATATGAAATTATCAATGGCACCGATGTTAACGTCAGTGCTGATGGTAAATTTGTGTTGGCTACAATTGAAGCAACTTTATTTGATCGAGAAACCAAAAAGAAGGACGATTTACCTCATCAAATTGTGTTGCTCAATACCGAAAATGGAAAACAGCAACAATTTGACAAGGTCAATTCAGCTTCATTTAGCGATGACGGTCATTTTTTAGTCGTGAAGTTTGAAGCTAATAAACCAGAGCCTGCTGAGTCTGAGTTGGCAAATACTGAATCAAAAATTCCAGAACCAACTACTTCAGAGCCTATAGCGTTAAAGTCAACAGCTTCAGAAACGAAAAATACTAACAATGCAAAAGCTGATAGTGAGCCCCCAGAGATTGAAAAGGCTGATAAAGGCGCGGATATTCGCTTAATAAACCTAGCTACAGAACAGCAAACTCAGTTGTCTGATGTAACACGATTTGTTTTTGATAAAACAGGTAATTATTTTGTTGCTGCGGTTAATCAAGGCGAGAGTAAGCTGCACCAGGTTGTGTTAATCACGCTGGATAACCAAACACAGCACCAACTTTATACAAGTACAGATGAACATATTGAAGCATTAGCAATGAGTGACGATGGCCAATATGTTGCCGTGACAAAAGGCGCTGCGAGTGCTATACGCTATGGTCGTGAGTACAATATGTTACTTATAGATGTGCAGCAGAATAAACAACAACAATTTGCTCAGTCAGAAGGTTGGACATATAACCAATACTCAAGCCTGCAGTTTTCAAAAGATGGTCAGCGTTTATTTGTCGGTCGAGTGCCAAAAGTAGAACAACAAGCTGAACTTGCTGATTACCAAAAACCAAATGATGTCTTTAATCCAGAGATTATTACGGCGAAAAAGCAGTTACGCATTTGGCATGGCGATGACGCCAAAATTAAGCCTCAAGAAGTTAAAGAATATGAGCAAGAATTAAAACGCACATATTTAGCGGTTTTACACCTAGATTCAAATACGTTAGTTCAATTAGCCGATCAAATGGTGCCAGATGTCACTTACGGTGAACAAACTCGTTTTCTATTGGCTAGTTCAGATGTGCCATATCAAAAAATGATCACCTGGGCAGGTTTCTATCGTGATGTGTATTTGGTTGATGTAAGCAACGGTAATAAAATCCCTGTATTAACTCAGCAACCTAGTGGTGAAATGCCGACGCTATCGCCGCAGGCTAAATATTTAGCTTATTATCAGCAAGGTAATGTTTACCTTTATGATGTTGCTTCCCAGCGTAAGATTAATTTAACCGCGAATATTTCCACCCCCTTTGCTAATGAAGATCATGATTACCCAAGTGAAGCGCCTGGATACGGTTTTGGTCCTTGGTTAGCCGATGGGAGTGCAATAACGGTATATGATAAATACGATGTATGGCAGTTTAATAGTGCATCGAAGCAAGGTTTTATGCTGACTAACGGGGAGGGGCGAAAACAAAAAACTCAATTTAGAATAGTTGGTTTAGTCCAAGATAAGCCGTTACCCGCGGTAGTGAATAATGCTGAAACAGTGTTATTGCAAGGCTATAGTCATCTATCAAAAGCAGATGGTTTTTTCAGCGTCAAAATTGGTGTAGCAGGCGTGAACAGGTTAACCGAGAGTAACAGCAAATTAACCTTGCTTGCTCGAGCGGATAAAGCTGCGACTGTGGTGTTTTCAAAACAGCGCTATGATTTGTATCCAGACTTGTATATTGCGGATAATACTTCGCCACAGAAAGCTGTACAGCTTACAACCCTAGATAAACAACGTAAGCCATTTAAATGGGGCAATGCGGAATTAGTGCATTGGCGTGATGGTGATGGTATCAAAATGGATGGGGTACTCATTAAGCCCGCGAATTATCAAGCTGGCAAACAGTATCCAACTTTAGTGTATTTTTACCGCTTTATGAGCGATAGATTACATGCATTTCCTGATATGAAACTCAATCATAGGCCTAACTTTGCTTGGTACGCTGACAATGGTTACGCTATTTTTCTGCCTGATATCCGCTTTGAGATCGGTTATCCTGGCATTTCATCAGTAAAAGCATTGACCGCAGGTGTGCAAAAGCTGATAGAGATGGGCGTGAGCGATCCTAACGCAATTGGTATTCAAGGCCATTCTTGGGCAGGCTATCAAAGTGCTTATGCTGTGACACAAACTAATATCTTTAAAGCGATTGTTACGGGGGCTCCAGTGTCGAATATGACCAGTGCATACAGTGGTATTCGTCATGGATCGGGTTTAGCAAGGCAGTTTCAATATGAAACAGGCCAAAGCCGCATTGGCGAAAGTTTGTTTAAAGCCCCACAAAAGTATATTGAAAACTCGCCTATATTTTATGTTGATCGTATTCAAACCCCAATGATGATCATGTTTGGTGATAAAGATGATGCTGTACCTTGGGAGCAAGGTGTTGAGTTATATCTTGCGATGCGTCGTGCAGGTAAAGACGTGGTGTTTTTGCAATATGAAGATGAACCGCATCATTTGAAAAAGTACCCTAACAAGCTTGATTACAGTATTAAGATGAAACAATACTTTGACCATTATTTAAAAGGTGCGCCAGCCCCTGATTGGTTACGCCAAGGTGAAGCTTATCGGGAATATAAAAAAGCAGATTAAAGCTGATTGTTATTTTATAAGTACTAGTTTACATTGAATTTTCACGCCCTATACAGATATTGTTAGGGCGTTTTTATGTTGATGAGCATGATGTGGAAACCGATCTATTGCGGGGCTTGATTGGTTATTGGCACTGCAAAGTATTGTTCTTGTGTGTCTTGTCCCCATGCAATCAGTAGATTATCCCTAAATAATAATGGAGTGCATTCTTCTTTAGTCGTTTCTCCGTCAGATTTCATATGGTGAGTTCGGTAATACATTACTTGGTATTGGCCATCAATGCCGGTTTTGGCTTCGACAAAATCAGCACTGCCTAATAATGTTCGTATCTCATCAAGGTTTTGCCCAAAACTGATTTCACTCATTTTTTGCAAATTAAATGCTTGACGGTCATCCCAAGCCCGGTCTTCTGGCTGGGGTTCATATACAAAAATGACTACAGCAACAAACAGTAAATAAGCTGTGAATATTCCACCGATAATATAAGTCACTTTAGCGTTCATAATCTGGATAATCCGTTATGGTATTGATATCCTATTATTGCATTAGTTTATTATCGGTTTGGTTCTAAATTGTTTCAAATTAATATTTAGTGGAATATCGCATTGCAACTGCGCCAATTTATAGCTAATTCTTGCCATTTCTTTACCTTCTTCTAATTTAAGTGCTTGCTTGGCTCCTAGATTGTCTAAAGAACGATACAAATTGGCTAGTGTTCTAAATTTATTAAGTAAGTCTGCAGCAGACTTTGGCCCTATGCCAGTGATACCGGGGATTTTATTGCCGCTATCACCTGCGAGTGCAATAAAATCAAGCATTTGATATTGCTCTATCCCAAGTTTTTTTTCATATTGTTGAACATCAAAAACCTGTTGGTTAAAGTGATCCCACAAGGTAAGATTTTTACTCGGTAGTTGGCTAAACCCTTTATCCGTTGAAACTATGATCACCTCACCATCATTGCTGATCATTTTCATTGCGATGGTGGCGATAACATCATCAGCTTCAGATTGGGCATCGAATGAGTTGATGTCGTTTTCTGCCAGTGTGGCTTTAATGTTAACCAGACCATCACTTAATGCCGTTGGCATGGGTTTACGGCCTTTTTTATAATCGTTATACAATGTTTTACGCCAAGATGTTTCATTGCCATCCCAAACGATAATGCAATGAGTGGGTTGATGCTGCAACAGCATTTTTTTTGATGCCGCTAACGTACGTTCTTGCACGCTGGTAATATCATTTTCATCTGGTAGTACCGCATGAATACGGCGTACAAGGTTGAGTCCATCAATTATAAGTAATTTATTCATCTGTTTTTATTATGTTGTAGCAGGGCACATAAGCGCTTCCTGGCAGTTTCATTCGCTGTTGTTTAACAAAAGCAGTTAATAGCTTATCCATCATCAGCATGAGTTTAGCATCTCCTTTAATTTTAAAGGGACCAAACTCTTGGATCAACTTGATGGTATCGCCTTTTACGTTACCCGCGACAATACCTGAAAACGCTTTACGTAAGTTGGCGGCAAGTTCAGCTTTGTTGTCTTGAAAGTAGAGGTTTAAATTTGCCATCACTTCATGGGTTGGAGCAAAGGGTAATTGAAATTCGGGTTCAATTTTTAATGACCATTGATATTGGTAAGCATCACATTTTTGTTTACGATAAATTTTTACTTGTTCCATACCTTGTTTCATTATTTGTCCGACTTTGACGGGATCATTAATAATGATTTGATACTTACTTTGTGCTTCTGGGCCTAATGTTGCCCCAATAAATTCATCAATGACAGTAAAATATTCCACACTTTCTGCGGGGCCCGTTAACACCAGTGGAAAACAGGCATGACTATTGTCTTTATTTAATAAGATGCCAAGGAGATAAAGTAATTCTTCTGCTGTGCCAGCCCCTCCTGGGAAAATGACAATACCATGACCTAAACGGATAAACGCCTCTAGACGTTTTTCTATGTCAGGTAAAATGACTAATTCATTAACAATTTGATTTGGGGGTTCTGCGGCAATAATACTGGGTTCGGTTAAGCCAATATAACGGGCATTGTGTACCCGCTGTTTGGAATGCGCAATTGCAGCGCCTTTCATTGGCCCTTCCATTGCACCAGGGCCGCAACCGGTACAAATATCTAATTTACGTAAACCAAGTTGATACCCGACATCGCGAGTGTATTGATATTCAACCGCGTTGATACTGTGTCCTCCCCAGCAGACAATAACATTAGGGTCTTTCATGGGAGAAATGGCTTGGGCATTACGTAAAATATCAAATACAACATTGGTAATGTGAGTCGCATTACTTAAGTCTATGTGCTTTAAATTCTCATACTTGTTGCTGATGTAGATGATATCGCGGAGTACTGCGAATAAATGCTCTTGAATGCCAGCGATAATTTCACCATCAACGAAAGCTTGCGTAGGAGGATTGATCAGCTCTATCTGAATACCTCTTTCGTGTTGTAATATATTAATACTAAATGATTTATAGCGACTAAAGAGTGCTTCAGAACTGTCACTAACAAGACCTGAAGCTAATACCGCAAGTGAACAATTTCGATATAATTGATAAAGATCGCTTTTAGCCCCTTGTTTTAGTCGTTCAACCTCTAATTGTGACAGTTGATCTAGACTACCGCGTGGACTAATTTTTATGCTCATAAGCCATTCCTTTGGACGCGAGTGAGTGATACCTGAGTCCAAAGAAAACGATCTTGGGATGGACTATATATCAATAACGACTCGGTCTCTGCCATTGTTTTTTGCCTGATATAATGCTGCATCAGCTCTTTCAAAAGCATCTTCAAGTGATTCATTTTCCATTACTTGTGCAGCACCTATAGATAATGTAACTGTAATTCTCTGATTTTTAAATTTAAATGGAATATTTTTGATTTTCTCTCTCACGCGGTTCAATAATATTGAGATATGATCATTGTTAATGTCTGGCAACAATAATACAAACTCTTCACCACCATAACGAGCCACAAACTCACTATCGCGTAATGAATTTTTTAGAGCCATTGCAATGACTTGTAAAGTCTTATCTCCAGTACTGTGACCAAAGTTATCATTAATAATTTTGAAGTGATCAATGTCTGTTATCGCAATCCATAACGGTGTTTTATAGCGAATGTGGTTTCGATATGCTTGTTCCATTCGGTCTTCTAACGCAGTACGATTTGCCAATTGAGTCAGTGGGTCAAGCAGGTTGAGCTTTTGATGTTCAAACAATTTTTCTTTGTAATTACTCGCTTCTTGACTCATAGCGTTGAGCTCTTTACGCATTGACTCAATCGATTTACGCAAGATGGTTTGTTCGCGTTGCTCTAGTGCCTCTTTACGAGAAAGAGCATCTCGAATTGAAGACAATTGCACCGTTAGCTGAGTTTTTAATTCGTTAAGGTTATCCGCACCTGTCACTAATTCACCTGTACTATTAACCCGTAAATTAATCTCTTGGTTTAATTGCCCTTTAAGCTGTTCATTTCGTTGGCTGTTATTATGGACATTATTGACTACATCATGAACAATAAGCAGGGCGTCATTAAGGGAAAATAAAAAATCTTGCGAAGCCGTTTTCTCGCGTGCAATGTTATCTAGCAGTAAACTGAGTATTGTTTGGTAAGAGTCCAACAAGTGACTTAAACTAATATCACCGAGTAAGACTTCTTTAATGACTAGAATTTGGTCGCGTTGATCTTTTCTAAATTCGATCTCAGAAATTTTAGCTGCTAGTTCTTTGGCTAACAGAATGTGTTGAGGCAAAATTTTATAGTTGTCGGCATCTGAAAATTGGTGTTTTAAAATTTCTTCGTAGAAAAAAATAAGTTTTTCAACTTTGGGGATATATTCCCATACGGTATGAAAAGGTTTATTTAGCTCTTGTTTAAAATAGGTTATTTCTTTTTTTAGTTTGTCTGGTGCAGCATCAATACGCTGGATCTGACGAATGACTCGATTGAGTCCATTACGGCTATCTTCTAGACGAGACATGGTATGACTATATTGAGATTTCAATAACCTTTCAATATCGACTAATTCTGGCAAGGCTTCATCAATTTGCTCAAAGTTGTGCATATGATGGCGTAATTTAGCCAACTTATTATCGAGCTCGATATTTTGCCCCTTACATGCGAGGCTGAGATGTGTAATAAACTGAATTAATACCTTCAATTTTTCATTGCGGTCAGTATTAATTTCTTCGAGTGCAAGCTTTGCTGCATTGAGCTTTTGCTTCATCAACGAAATTTGAGTTATCGTTGTATTTGACTCTTTCATTTTGCAGCGCCTACTCTAATTTGTCAGCTAAAAAGGTATCGATTGTCATCATTAGTATATTAATTCGACACCAATGTTAATGCATATTAATTAACATATCATGTTGTATCATTGTAGTGATGTTATCTCAAAAATGTTGTGCAGCAAATCCAATTAACTTACAAAACAATATAATTAATTAAAATGCGAGTTTATTAAGCAATTAATGTTTTGGCCATTCAAAATCTTGCATGTCATGATTGCTTTCTGCACGAATTATACCTCGGTTAAGTGCTTGAGTAAGGTTTAAAAACAGTGGAGGCATAAAAATAGCCGCTGGGGCAAAATTAAGTGGTCGTAATGAAACATAAGCGGGTTGCTCTGTTATTTTCATTGCAGCGGCAAGTGCATACTGCAATGTTTCGAATTGTAATGTAGCACTAATTTTCACATCAGGATTATCGAGTAATGGTAAACTAATGTGACCAATACTGACGTGCTGACCAGCGGATTGATGTATAAAGTTGGGGATAGTAAATTGGGTCAATTTTAATTGTTCTATGCAGGTTATTACCGCTTTTAAGATTGCATCAGCTTCATATTGTTTATCGAAATAACAGGCAATTAAGCCTGAACGTATAATGAATGCTTCGGTGTCTAATTGTTGACTAAACTGAGTGATAAACTGCTGCATTAGTGTTACTGATTCAGTAAGCCCAAGTTGAATATCAATATTATTTAATTCATTGATATTAACAAGTGCCAATGTTTTAGGTTCAATATGCCTTATATTGTCTATTCGTTGAATAAAAGCTCTGTATCCTTGGATTTGTGTTATGGGATCAATGGAGTTTAAATATTGACTATTAAGATATAATTCGTTTTTTTGTTGTAGTTTTTTATAAATGAAAATTAATAATGTAATTACAATGCTGAAACTAATTATTAACACTAAGATGATAAATTGATTATATTGATTTTTAGTTGTTTGTTTTACGAGTTTTTCTTGTAACAAACCCAATTCAAATTTGAGTTTTTGTTCAGTAAGTTCAGCATAATCATTAGTTGGTTGCGCTTTTTCTTGAGATTTATTGGTCAGTTGAATAATGCTATCAGTGGTTTCTATTGCGGCATTAAGGTCGTTAGTTTTACGGTATGCTATAGATAAATAACTCAGAGCTTCAATTTGTACTTCAATTAAGTTTTTCTTTTTAGCCAATTCAATTGCTTTATTGGCGTGGTCAATGGCTGAAAGCCACATGCCTTGATTAGTGTCGATTTGGGCAAATAATAATTCATTATGCACTAAATAATGGTTTACCTTGCGTTCTCTAAAGATATTGTTTGCTTGTTGCAATGCCTTCAATGCCGCTTGGATATTATTTAATTTGAAATACGCTTCACCTAAATTGTGGAAAGTGATCCCCGTGGCTATTTCGTTACCACTACGCTCATTCACTTGTTGTGCATTTAAATAATAATCGACAGCTCGGTTCCATTTATCTTGTCCTGCGTAAATCATTGCAATGACAGTCAATGTGTCAGACAAGTATGCATCCTGACCTAAATCTTGAAGTATTTCTGCAGCATTATGAGCATATTTTAGTGCATCATCCCATTGTTCTAAATCACGGTATGTGCGGGCTAAATTGAGTTGTGTGTGTGCTTTAATACTTGGGTAATCTAGGTTGCTGGCGAGACGAAACGCTTCACTATAATGCTGTAATGATTTTGCTTGATCACCATTCAGATTGTAATAACGGCCTAATTCAGTCTCCGCATCTGATATAAAGTAATCATTGCGAAGTTGATAAGCGATTTCACGGTAACGATTTAAATGAGATAACGCAGGTGTAGGTTGAAGCAACATTGAGTGTAACATGCTCAATTGCTCATGTAGCGAAGATTTGAAAAGGGTACTTTCTAAGCTAACATCTGTGTTAACCATATTTAACGCATTGTTATATTGGACTATCACCTGATTATATTCTTGGTTTTGTCGTCCCTTAATCCGTGCTTTAAGCATTATTACGATGGCTTGCTCAAGGGGGGTAGATGCGATGGCATCTAGTTGATTGATGAGTATTTCAGCATCTTGATATTTAGTCGATGATTTAAGTTTTGCCTCTAAATTCAACCGGGCCAATAGTTCTAAATCTCGATGGAGTTCATCTGGTTGGTAACTTAATTCTTCAGCAGCTTGTGTAAACTCTGCGTTATTTGAAAACTTCAACGGAAACTCGGTGGCCCTAACTAACTTTGTATAAAGTTTTTGTGGGTTCTCTTTGAGCAATATCTCTTGTTGTTCAATGTCTCGTGCAGATACCACTGAACTGAATAGTATTGAGTAACATATGAATAGTATTGAACAACATTTGACTAGAGGAAAACATCGCAGCATAGCAAGAGATACCTTTATCGTTTTAGTTAGCATAAACCACATTGTAGACTTCATTAAGATAAGTCCATTTACTGTGGTTTGATGTCGTCATTTCAGTGTATTGACTGCCACGTTGTAAATTACCACTGTGTTAATGTGCCTAGATCGTTATAATTGTTCAGAATTTAAAACAAAAACTATAGAATCATACCAGAAGGAACCTAGAGTGAAACCTACTTCTCTTGTAATTTTAACCACTACTGCCATTTTTTCGATGAGTTGGGTAATACCTGCACTGGCAGATGTTGATTACCATATCGATATTAATCAACCAGCGCATCATTTAGCTCAAGTGAGTGTTTCATTTCCTCAAACTGACTCAGACAAATTGACCGTTAATTTACCGGTATGGCGAACGGGTCGCTATCAAGTCTTACCCGTTGCAGATGGTGTAAGATTGTTTAATGCGACTGACAGTAAAGGACAGTCATTACCGTGGAAACGAACTGCAAGCGGTGAATGGCAAATAGCCTTAACCAAACCGACATCGGTTAAGGTGACTTATCAACTGCATGCCAATGAACTAGGCGACCGTTTGCGTCACATTGATAATAGCCATGCTTATTTAGATGCCAGTGGTGTATTTATGTATAGCCCGGCATTTCGTCAGCAACCCGTAACAATCAAAATGGCTGTGCCTGAAGGTTGGCAAAGTTATTCTGGTATGGATAAAGGCCCTAAATCACATTCATTTAGCGCCCCAAATTATGATGTGCTAGTTGATTCGCCGATTGAAACAGGGATCAGTGAGCATGTTAGCTTTGAGGCTGATGGCCGCGATTATGACGTGGTATTTTGGGGGGAAGGTAATTACGATACCCAAAAAATTGTCGCAGATTTAGCCAAAATAAGTGGCCAAGCATCTGCTATTTGGGATGGTTATCCCTTTAAACGTTATTTGTATATGGTTCATGCTACCAGTGGTGCTCGTGGTGCGACAGAGCATTTGAATTCGACTGTCATTCAAATTCCTCGATTTAATTTCCGTGAACGTGAAGACTATTTACGTTTTATTAGCACCGCATCTCATGAGTTTATTCATACTTGGAATGTAAAAGCGTACCGACCACAAGGGTTGGTGCCATATGATTACCAATCAGAAAACTTAACTGATCTGTTGTGGATGGCTGAAGGTTCTACTAGCTATTTTCAAAATCAGTTGTTGCTACGAGCTGAAGTTATCACGGCAAAAGAATTTTTTGATGATTTAAGTAAACGTATAGTGCTCAACCAACACAATCCAGGTCGAGAGGTCCAATCTATTGCAGAAGCCAGTTTAGGCCAATGGAGCAGTACTTGGGGAGATTATGCACTTAATCATAGTGTGAATATTTACTCTGAAGGTTATTTGGCATCAATGGCGCTTGATTTTAGTTTGTTGAATGATACACAGCTTGAACATTCATACCGAGATGTTCATAAGGCGCTTTATCAAGAGTACAAAATCCCAATGGGTTATAACGTTGCCGATGTGCAATCCATTTTGAAGCAACTATCAGGTAAGGATTATCAATCTTGGTGGCAAGAATTTGTCAATCAACCGTTCAGTCTACCGTTTGATGAGTTATTGGCGCACGCAGGCTTAACCACCACTTATGGTAAATCAGCTAAAACTGTTGTTGATGCTGGAATGACGTTATCAGGTCTGCATGATGATTTAATCCTTGCTACAGTGATTAAAAATGGACCTGCATGGAAAGCAGGGCTAACTGCCGGTGATGAGATTGTGGCTATTAATGGATTGAAGGTAACGGCGGACGGACTAACTAAACGCCTTAACGATTTTATTGTTGGCGATACCATCAAGCTAAGCATATTCAGTGATGATCGTTTAAAAGAGGTGAGTTTACGGCTGACTGAGCAGCCTAAAGGTGACTTAACTATTGCGCCTCTAGATAAGGCAACCGATGCCCAAAAAGCGTTTTATAAAGCGTGGTTAGGCGTTGATTGGCCATTTGATGATAAAGGTGAGTGGATTAGCACTGCTGACTAAATCAACTCGTGTCATTGTGCTCTGAGCACTGAGATGCCAGCATTGAAAAAAATGCCCTGATAACAGGGCATTTTTATGTCAAGTATTACGCTGGAGGAGCAGTTTCGATAAAAAATGGCTCTTTTTCTATTGCGGCTAAAAATAGTTTCAGTTTTGGATAATCTTTGATATCAATCCGTTGGCGGAAAACCGCCCAACTTAAATAACAACCCAAGCGCAATTGCACATCATTAAACGGTCCATGTAATGGGAGTGCTAATGCTTCAAACTCTGCTAATGTGGTGTTTATACGCTGGGCTTGTCTAATGGTGTAATCAAAACGCGCTATATCAACGCCATCACGAGACAAGAAAAACAAGTTAATTGAACTGTCTAACGCCGTATTGACCATGCAAAACTGATCAAGTTCTATCACAGTTTCAAGGAATGGTTTTGATGATTTATGGCGGATGTAGCACAAGATTGAACTAGAATCCGTTAACGATAACTCCTCATCTTGCAAAAAAGGTACCCGTTTTGTTGGGGATAATTTTGCGCTGCTTGCCTGATCGGTTTCAATAAATTGATAATCTAATGTAGATTCCAATAGGGCTATTCGGCAGTGCCGAACAAAAGGAGATGTGAAGCTACCGTATAGTTTCATAGTATGTCCTTGTTGAATTAGACGCTTTGTTCAAGAGGGCCAAATGCTTGATTTATGGCATTAATAAAGGCGACTAACTCGCTGCCCATTAAAGCAAAGTCGGCATCTAAACGCGCTAATGGATCTTCCGTTCCAACTTCATCATTGCCGGCTCTAAATTCTTCAGAAAATTTAAGACGCTTAATGCTGGCATCTGATTGCATTAAAAAAGCAATCGACTGGCCAAAATGCAATGCTAATTTGTGCACTTGTTTACCTGTTGCAATATGGGCAAGCACTTCATCTTCTTGAAGAACCTGTTGCTTAAAGCGAACGATACCGCCTTCATCCGAGTCTGACTTAAGTTCTGCTTCATCTTGCATTTCAAATGGTGCAGGTGCTTCGCCAGCTTGTAACCATTGAGTTAAAGTCGACTCAATTGGAGTTGCATAACTTAGCGGGATAACCGGTAAGCTGCCTAAAGCTTTACGAAGTAGCGCTAATAACTCTTCTGCTTTAGTCGCACTGGAGCTATCAACCAGAATCATCTCTAGTTCAGGCATAATGAGTGCGTGAGTTTGGCTACGACGAGAAAATGCACGCGGCAGTAAAGTCGTAGTGATTTCGTCTTTAATGGTGTCTTTTTCTTTTTTTGTGACTTTGCGGCTTTCTAACTCTTCAATTTCCGCCACTTTTTCATCTAAAGCTTCTTTGATCACTTGGCCAGGGAGAATTTTTTCTTCTTTAGTGACACAAATCAAATGACGATTTTCTGCGCTATGTACTAATGCTTGGCCTTTTTTACCTAGGGCATTTGAAAAACCAAATTTGCTGATATCTTGGCTTGAACAAGGCGAGAAAGTGAAATCGGCTAAGGCATTTTCTAATGTTTCTGTGTCGGTGGAGAAAGGTTTGTTGAAACGATATAAGGTGAGATTTTTAAACCACATAGAAGGCTCTCATTAATTAAGAAGAAAAACACAATATGCTAAGTCTACGGTATAGAAGCGAAGTGGTAAACCTCCAAAAAACGCTACTGGTTAAGCAAAATCCAATCACTCAAAGTGGACTAGGTTAAATTATTACATTTGTTTTGATGTGCTTTAAACCATTACGATGGCTTGGTTTATGGTTAATTAATGGGGTTTGAACTGACTTATATAAGCACGTCGTTAAGGGCTAAAATAATTCTGAAACCTTAGCAAGGCTGAATCCCGTCGTTCCGATATCACTAACTATGATAAATTTAGTCTCTGTAGGATTGAATATTGATCATTTATAATGACTTATTTTTTACTCGAAATAAGACTGGGTGAAATAGGGCAAACCAAAATAGTTTACTTACCAAATAACATATTTGTTAAGTCGTCTTTAACAGGGTTTACTTACTCATTAGTTGCCAGCTACTGTTGTGAAGGCGATAATATTAACGAGGAGATGTGTTGTTATTCGGTAGTTTATTATCCTAATTCGATTTACATTGTACTAACAGTAATGAATTTTTTATGACAAAACAGCATGATTAATGTCAAAGTTAGTCGTTAGATCATAAATCTGTAACAAAAGTGTCTAATAATAGCCTCGTGGCAAATCAACGTAGAAACCCAATATGACAGCTAGGATTTTAATAGTAGAAGATGAATCAGCAATCCGTGAAATGCTGACATTTGTGATGGATCAACATGGTTTTACGACAGCTGCTGCTGAAGATTTTGATTCAGCGATTGAGTTGCTTCAAGAGCCTTACCCAGACTTGATTTTATTGGATTGGATGTTTCCTGGCGGAAGTGGCATTCAATTAGCTAAACGCTTAAAGCAAGATGAATTTACGCGTCAGATCCCAATTATTATGCTCACAGCACGTGGTGAAGAAGAAGATAAAGTTAAAGGCCTAGAAGTTGGTGCTGATGATTATATTACTAAACCCTTTTCGCCTAAAGAGCTGGTGGCCAGAATAAAAGCGGTATTGCGCAGAAGTGCCCCGACTCGCCTAGAAGAAACTATTGATGTGCAAGGTTTACAACTTGATCCTGTGAGTCATCGAGTTACCGTCGGTGAAGCCGTGCTTGATATGGGCCCAACTGAGTTTCGCTTGTTGCATTTCTTTATGACTCATCCTGAGCGGGTATATAGCCGAGAGCAGTTACTCGATAATGTTTGGGGTACCAATGTGTATGTTGAAGACAGAACCGTTGACGTACATATTCGACGCTTACGAAAAGCGGTAGAAGAAGGTGGACATGATAAGTTGATCCAAACTGTTCGTGGTGCCGGTTATCGTTTTTCAACCAGAATGTAATTTTTATTAGCATTTTTAAAGGTTTTGTCATAATAGACATTACCTTTTTGGAAACTGTTTTGCTGTCTAGCCATATCAGTCTATTTAGGCTATCTTGTGGTTCCTCGTTAGCCCTCATTATCAGTTTCGATGCTGAATGTTTGGCGGCGTTATTTCGCATTTAGGTAGCCTATGTTTATCGCGTATTCTGGATATCGTTTATTTTTTCGGTTAGCTTTACTGCTTGTTTTATTCATGCTTATTGGTGCCTTATTCGGGCATGTCATTATTGTAATGTTAGTTGGAACTATTGTATTACTCGTGTGGCATTATCGCCAAATTACCCGTTTAAATTTCTGGTTATGGAAAGATAAAAAACTCACTCCACCACAGGGGAGAGGAAGTTGGGAAGGCGTGTTTAATGGGATATATCGTCTGCAGGGAAAAAATCGTCGTCGGGTAGGTCAGTTAGCAATGTTATTAGGGCGTTTTCGCCAAGGTGCAGAAGCTTTGCCTGATGCTGCAGTGGTACTAGATGCCGAACACAATATCTTGTGGTGCAACAAACTGGCTCAGTTAATTTTAGGGTTTGTTTGGCCTCAGGATAATGGCCAAAGGATCGACAACCTTATTCGCCACCCAGACTTTTCCATCTATCTTAAAAAAGCACAATATCAAGAACCGTTAGAAATTCCATCTCCAGTGTCCGATAAGCGTTTACTTGAAATTCGGGTTATGAGCTATGGCGATCGACAATTATTATTGATAGCGCGTGATATTACCCGTATTCAACAATTAGAAGGTATGCGCAAAGATTTTGTGGCTAACGTTTCCCATGAACTCAAAACCCCGTTAACGGTATTGCAAGGTTATTTGGAAATAATGCAAACCATGGCCGAAACTGATTCTCCTAATCACAAACCACTCTCCCTGATGCAGCAACAAACAACTCGTATGCAGTCAATGGTTGAACAGTTGTTAGCGTTGTCGCGTATTGAAGATGCCGCTGATATCGATTTATCGCAAACCGTCAATATGGCACTGATGATGGATATTCTTAAAGAAGAAGCTAAAGCTCTGGCGGGCACTGAGTATACTTTAGAGTTTAATTGTGAGCCGGGTTTGAATACCCATGGTAACGAATTACAATTACGGAGTGCCTGTTCTAATTTGATTTCAAATGCTATTCGTTATACCACTCCTGGTGGCATCATTTCAGTGACGTGGCGAAGCGTGGCAACGGGAGCATTGTTTTCGGTGAAAGATACTGGGGTGGGGATCGCGCCACAACATATTAATCGTTTAACTGAACGTTTTTATCGGGTAGATAATGCCCGCTCGAGCAAAACGGGTGGCAGTGGTTTAGGGTTAGCCATTGCAAAACATGCTCTCAACCATCACCACAGTGAACTAAACGTAACCAGTGAATACGGCAAAGGCAGTATCTTTAGCTTTATTATTCCGTCGCATTTGTTAATTCGACAATAAATAACATCAAGATGTTCAACCCTTAAAAACAGCATATGTGCTGTTTTTTATTATAAATTTTCAATTCAAATGACTAATGTTATTGACCTGAACAGTTCAAAACTGCCGGGGACTGTTAATGTATATAGACATAGTTGGGGTGGCGTTAATCAATGGTTGAAAAAGCATAAGTCTTTTCGATTATACTGGTATTACGAATGTCACAATTTAGTGTTGTTGCTATAATTTTGAGCAGTTAATATCTCGTTTATAATGTGTTTAGTGATTTTTTATCTACTGGATAAAATAATGTATTGCCAATGTAACATTGTAAGCTACTGATAATAAATTGATTATGTTAGTTTTGTAGAAATAAGACAGTTTTACTACTAGTGTCACACAACTGTCACATCATCGTCATAGACTTGTCATCAATGAGGTCGATACTGACTACGTTTTAAAAACTTAGTACGCTTAATTCTGGAGCATTAAAATGAAACTGAACAAACTTGTCGGCGCAATTACTCTTACAGCCGCTGGCGTATTCTCAGCAGCGTCTATGGCTGCTATTGATCCAACTTTACCAACATACGAAAAAACAAGCGGCGTATCTGGTAACTTGTCTTCTGTTGGTTCTGACACATTAGCAAACATGATGACGTTATGGGCTGAAGAGTTTAAACATATTTATCCTAACGTGAACATCCAAATTCAAGCTGCTGGTTCTTCTACTGCGCCACCAGCATTAACTGAAGGTACTTCTCAGTTCGGTCCAATGAGCCGTAAAATGAAGCCTAACGAAGTTGAAGCGTTTGAAAAGCATTATGGCTACCAGCCAACTGCAGTACGCGTTGCAATTGATGCGTTAGCCGTATTTGTACACAAAGATAACCCTATAACAGGCTTAAGTATTGAGCAAATTGATGCTATTTTTTCTTCTACACATAAGTGTGGCGGTAAAGAAATTAATCGTTGGGGTGACGCCGGTTTAGACGGTAATTGGGCAGTAAAAGATGTTCAACTTTACGGTCGTAACTCAGTGTCTGGTACATACGGTTACTTTAAAGAAAAAGCATTATGTAAAGGTGACTTCCGTCCAAATGTAAACGAGCAACCAGGTTCTGCTTCTGTTGTTCAATCAGTGTCACAGTCTCTAAATGCCATTGGTTATTCTGGTATCGGTTACAAGACTGCGGGTGTTAAAGCTGTCGCTATTTCTAAGAAAGGTGATAAGTTTATCGAAGCAACTGCAGCCAACGCAGCAAGTGGTACTTACCCGCTTTCACGTTACTTGTATGTTTATGTGAACAAGCATCCTAATAAAGAATTATCACCAATGGATCGTGAATTCTTACGCTTTGTATTGTCTAAGCAGGGTCAACAAATTGTTGAGAAAGATGGTTATGTTCCATTACCAACATCTGTGATTACTAAAGATTTAGAAAAAGTAGGTATCAAGCTTTAATTAGCGAACTTTTCGTAAACTTAAAAAGGCCTCTTTGAGGCCTTTTTTGTTTTTCGTTGTTGAAAAAAAGATAAAAAAAAGCAACCTAACTAAGAGGTTGCTGCTATTGCTAAGGGCAATGCTGTAGATAGAGGTTACTACTATCAAATAGGAGAATGATGATGAACAAAAAAACGCTACTCGCTATCAATAAATAAGTAATGCAAATTCGGTTCATATAATCAGACTGCTCTATGTGAAGTTAGTTCCCTTAAAGAGCAAAAAAATGCTCTTTTTTTATTAAAAATAAAATTAGATACAAGAATTGAGAACCCTAAAACGTTTTTTATATTATTTAATCTATTATTATTAATGACTTATATTTATTGTGTGTCTATTAAATATATGGCCCACATTTTTTATGCTAATGAATTTAAAATTTTTCTTCTCTATTGATTAATAAGTTTATGCTGGACGCAAACGCAAAACTTAATTCACTCAAAAAATGGATTTAATCAGCTTTTTTACAGCATATTATTCATCATGCGAGTGTTATTATCCTTGGCAGATTTAATATTTCCCTGTCAGATAAGGATTTTTTATGACTGCAAACTGGAATGTACAACACGATTACCATTCAAGTGCTAATACTGATGCTTTATGTGTGTATCATCTTGAGCTCAATCTTGTGGTTGATTTTGACTTACAACAACTTAGTGGTACCGCCCAGCTGCAATTTACTCGGGAAATGCCTGCAACATCTTTAGTGGTAGATTGTCGAGATTTGATCATAGAAGATATCACTGACAGTCATGCTAATAAACTGTCGTATGATGTGATTGATGTGAATGCCATATTAGGTCAAAAGCTGGTTATTGATGTAGGCGAGCAAGTTGATGAGGTTGTCATTCATTATCGTACTTCAACAACAGCTCAAGGGCTTCAATGGCTTACACCGGAGCAAACCTTAGGCAAAAAATTACCTTATCTGTTTAGCCAATCGCAACCTATTAATGCTCGTAGTTGGATCCCGCTACAAGATACTCCAAAAGCGCGAATCACTTTTAATGCAACAGTCACTGCTCCACAAGGTTTACGTGCAGTGATGAGTGCAGAAAATACACCTAAATTACCCCATAATGGTGTGTTTACCTTTTGTATGAATAAACCCATTCCTACCCATTTATTAGCCATTGCTGTCGGAGAATTAAGTTTCCAAGCCACTGGCCCTAGAAGTGGAATTTATACTGAACCAGGTATGTTAGCTGCGGCAGCCAAAGAATTTGAAGATACCGAGTCAATGATCCAAATGGCTGAGTCCATATTAGGACCTTATGCTTGGGGACGCTACGACATGATTATATTGCCACCGAGTTTCCCATTTGGTGGCATGGAAAATCCTATGCTGGCATTTATGACTCCTACGTTAATTGCTGGAGATAAGAGCTTAGTTTCAACGGTAGCTCATGAACTCGCTCATTCATGGACTGGCAATTTAGTCAGTAATGCGACCTGGCGAGACTTATGGCTTAATGAAGGGTTTACGACTTACTTTACCAATCGAATTGTAGAAGCCGTTTATGGTAAAGAGCAGGCTGAGCTTGAATGGGTTATCGAGTATGGACGGCTGCAAGAAGAGCTCGCCACTATGCCTTTAGCTAACCAAACTCTACCTGCTAATGTGCAAGATCGTGATCCTAACCTAGCGTTTAATCGGTTTACCTACGATAAAGCATCGATGTTTGTACATGAACTTGAAAGCCGATTAGGTCGGGCTGCATTCGATCGATTTCTTTTCCAGTATGTTGAGCATTTCTCGTTTAATGCTATTACTACCGAAATGTTTATTAATTATGCAAAACAGACATTGCTGGTGGAGCATAGCGATAAGCTAACCTTATCAGAGCTTAATGAATGGGTGTATGGCCAAGGATTGCCGCAATGGTTTATTGGTCCAACGTCAAACAGCCTAAATAAAGTGGATCAGGCTGTAGAGGCTATTATGGAAGGCACTCCTGCAAGTGAGTTACAGGTAGGTGAATGGCGAGTTCACCACTGGCAGTATTTTCTCACTCAATTACCGTTAGTTGTTAGCCAAACTACATTATTAGATTTAGATGAAACCTTTAATTTAACTGACAGTCTCAATGCCGAAATAGCATGTGATTGGTTTAGAGTCGCGATCCGCAATCATTTTGCTTCCGTGTTACCTGCGCTAAGTGATTATTTATGCAGTATAGGGCGTGCTAAGTTTGTTAGGCCATTGTTTGTTGAATTACAACTAGCGGGTTATCAGCAAGAATTAAAAGATATCTATATAAAAGCGCGTGCTGGTTATCATCCTTCTTTGCAAGTTCAGCTAGATAGTTTACTGAATTTTTAACAAGTTGATTTCTTGAACTTTTTTACGTAAAAATAGATAAAAAAATGGCAGCCATATTGGCTGCCAAAATAACTCTTTGCGGGTTGTCATTAACGATGCGCTAGCGTGTTAACACTTCCCAATGGGGATGATGATGAACAATAAACATAAAACGGTATAGCAATAACTTAAACCTAACAAAAGCTCGAGGTAAGTAGGGGATTCACTTGGCAATTTAATGAATTAACTTCGGGGGAGAAGGTTAATTATCATATTGCACTTACTTCAAACTATTTCTAAACCGTACAATTAATAAGACCGGGGCTTATCAAGAAAGTTCACCGAAAAATTGAGTTTTTTTAATTAATTTACATGGAATTATATTTATTGAGTTGTGACCCTAAGTTTGGAGACACCAGTTTTTTGAACTTAAACAAATACTAATAATTAAAAATAATAATGACCAACCATAAGTTGTTGAATTTATGCAATATATTGATTTTTTTAAGCATGGGGCATGCATTTTAGTTATTAATGTTATTTGTCTTACGGAGAACAAATGATGTTCATTATAGGTTAGGTAGAACGAGATGATGATGACTTGGAAGCTAAGCTTGTGCCAATAAACAAGCATCATTCATAAAATGAAGATAAAAAAAGGGCAACCAATTTGGTTGCCTAAGACGTTCTTTGTAGGGTGTTATTAACGGTGCGCTAGCGTGTTAATACTCCCCAATAGGGATGATGATGAACAATAAACATAAAACGGTATAGCAATAACTTAAACCTAACAAAAGCTCGAGGTAAGTAGGTGATTCACTTGGCAATTTAATGAATTAACATCGGGGGAGAAGGTTAATTATCATATTGCACTTACTTCAAACTATTTCTAAACCGTACAATTAATAAGACCGGGGCTTATCAAGAAAGTTCACCGAAAAATTGAGTTTTTTAATTAATTTAAACAAAATTGGTTTTATTGAGTTATGCCCCTAATTTTTTGGACTTCAGTCTTTGAGTGTTAATAAATATGGGGTAACAATAATGATATTATATAACAATGACTTGATAGTTTTCTTGCGTGATTTATGCGTTTCAATTGTCAATGTTATTTATCGTACAGAGATCAAATGCAGCTCATTATAGGTTAGAGAGAACGCTATGATGATGACTTGTAGACTAGGCTTATGGTTATAAATAAGAATAATTCATAAAATGAAGATAAAAAAAGGGCAACCAATCTGGTTGCCTAAGACGTTCTTTGCGGGGTGTGATTAACGGTGCGCTAGCGTGTTAATACTCCCCAATAGGGATGATGATGAACAATAAACACAAAATAGTAGCAACAAGTAAATAAAAGTGATTACGCTAACTTTTAGGCAAAAACTAAAACGCTGATGAAGGACGTTTACCGAATTTGCTGTCTTACTTGCTACATATATTCAGACTGGGGCTATTTGGAAAAGTTCATTAAATGATGCAATAAATTTATAAATAATTTCTTATTAGCACTGTCTCTATTATTTCTTATGAGCAAACCAAAGGTAACTTATTGATAAGTCACATATAAAACATATTTCTGAGTGTTCTTGAATAAATGCGAAAAATGTATATTCCAACAAGCTTGGCTGAGTATGACTGTATATACGGTCATGCGACGGCATTATTATCATTGCCTAATTGTTAAGTGAATACTGTCGATGATAAACAATTCATACATTGCAGCGATTGAGTTCTTATTGAAAGCGAAAAATAGGGATTAAACAGACATAAAAAAAGGCAATCAAATGATTGCCTATCGATCGACTTAGCGATCAAGGGGACCGCGCTAGAAGTCCCAGGGAGATGATGAACAAAAGTGAATATCACTGTTACTAAGTTTGAGTACCTGATGGTATAAAAGTTCAATATAAACGTATTATTTTTATTAAAATATCGATGTTAATTTTAAAATAGATATTTATCATTAACTTAGGTTTTGATGTTTTTTATGATATTTTTTATGACTTGAGCATTTCCAATAAATGAACATTTGGCTGTGCAGGATATTTATCTGTTAGGTGCCACTTATCGACATCTAGTTGGCAAAGATAAGGTGATTAACCTGATATCAATCACCCAAAGCAAGCTTATATTTATTGCCGGGATTTGATTATGGGTAAACGTGACGGTTAACCAAGTAGCTTTTCAATGATAGCGTTAAGCTCTTCAGGCTTAGTTGTTGGCGCATAACGTTCAATTACGTTACCTTGCTTATCGACTAAAAATTTAGTGAAATTCCATTTAATTGACTCGCTACCTAAAAGGCCTTTGGCAGATTTTTTAAGAAAGTGATACAAGGGATGGGTATTAGTACCATTCACTTCAATTTTGCTAAAGAGTGGGAAGGTCACACCAAAGTTAAGTTCGCAGAACTGGCTGATCTCTTCTTCATTGCCTTGTTCTTGCTTGCCGAACTGATTACATGGGAATCCTAAAATAACTAAACCACGGTCTTTATATTGCTGATATAAGGCTTCTAGTGCTTTATATTGAGGCGTGAAACCACACTTACTTGCCGTGTTTACGATAAGTAAAACTTTATCTTTAAAGTGCTCCATGACAACGTCATTGCCTTGGATATCTTTTACGGTGATAGAGTAAATTGTTGTGGCCATGTGAGACTCCTTATATATGAGAGTTAAACTATAAAGTAAAAGTTATGGGGTAGCAATTAAATTGTGCGCAACTTAATTTATCTATTTGCTTATAACTACTAATTTAAATATAGTTCGCGCATATTTAACTACCAAGAATTAAGGACGGGCTAATGAGTGAATTGAACAACGAACTTGGTCCTGAAGATGAAGTCGATACTAGTTCGCAACCCCAAGCCGATGTTAGTCAAGTGGTGCATCTGTTAACGGAAGCTGAAGGTGATGAGCAGGCAGAAGTGTTCAGTGATATTTTAACTGAAGCTGAACCTGGGACCATTGCGTTACTATTAGAATCTTTGCCACTTGATGAACGTTATGATCGTTGGCAACAAGTCAACGTTGCAGAACGTGTTGATGTTCTAAACTTGATGCGTGCTGATCCTCGTTTGGGCATTGTTAAGAAAATGCCCGATGAGGAATTAGACTTACTTTTTTCTCAATTAAGTCCAGAAGACCTTATTGAATGGAGTGATTCGTTACCTGATGATATTACCGATCGTGCATTAGCACAGATGGGGGAGCGTCAACGTAAGCACTTTGAGTTGTATGACCAATATTCTGAAAATGAAATTGGTCGTTATGCTGATCACCAGATGTTGGCATTAAGTCTTACGTCTACAGTCGCTCAAGGACAACGTTTTTTTCGTCGAATTGATTTAGATTGTAATGACCATATTTTTTTAGTGGATAACGTCGATAAATATTTGGGGACGGTACGTCGTTATGACGTTTTTAAAACGGCCGATCTTGATACTCAATTGCAGACGCTAATATGGGAAGATAACCGTGTTATCTCTGCTGATTCATCATTAATAGAAGCGGCGGAAGCTATTGAGCACAGTAGTGAACTTGAGTTACCTGTTGTTGATGAAGAAGGCATTTTGATTGGGCGAATGACACTGCGAACGGCTACCGCCCTAGTGCGTGAACATTACGAAGCCCAATTAATGGCTACCGCTGGTATGGATGAACATGACGATTTATTTGCACCAATCGTGGTGGGCGCAAAACGTCGAGCTGTGTGGCTTGGGATTAACTTACTGACTGCATTTTTAGCGTCTGCGACTATCGGATTATTTGAAAATGTGTTGTCGCAAGTGGTTGCATTAGCGGTATTGATGCCTATCGTTGCTTCAATGGGCGGTATTGCGGGCAGCCAGTCGTTAACGCTAATGATCCGCGGTATGGCCATGGGTCAGATTTCTGCTGGTAACGTGATGTCGTTGATGAAAAATGAACTCGGGATCGGTGCGCTTAATGGTCTTTTGTGGTCGATTGTTATTGGTATTATCGCCGGTTGGTGGTTTAGCGATACGATTATGGGCGTGGTTATTGCCTGTGCCATTTTAATTAATATGGCTGTTGCTGCCATTGCGGGAGTAATGGTGCCAATGATCCTACAGCGTTTTAAGCAAGATGCGGCTTTATCAGGATCAGTTATTCTGACAACAGTGACAGATGTGGTTGGTTTTTTTACTTTTTTAGGGCTGGCAACGATATTGTATCTTTAAGAAGACTGCACTTTGTCGGTAAAAATTGATTAAGTCAGTATGAGGTGGGATATCGACATCAACAGTTATCAGTTATTTAAGGGTCAATGTTATTCATTAAATGGTCTTGAGTTTATCAAGGCCATTTTTCAATAAAAAAGCAAGCTGCAGGCAACTTGCTTTTTAAACTTGATGAGAAAATCCTGTTAAATTATTTCCACTTAGCAGGCGCTAACTCCATTCCAACATTATCGTCAAAGTAACGTCGCTTAGTATCTCGACGGCGTTGTTTTACTTTTTTCGATTTTGGTTTTCCCTTGATGCTATCGCCCCATGGCGCATCATCTTCATCAAATTCAAATGAGTGTGACATTTTCAACATTCCAGATAGCTGTACCGCTGTTGGTACAAGTTCTTTTTACCTAAAGTTAATAATAAGCTAAAGCGAAATATTTCATCATTGATGGTAAAAATTATTGCATGAGAAAATGATACCGCAAAGATAATTCAATTTTTGATAACGGACATGACATCCTTAACCAGTATTAGTCATCTAAGCATAGTATCGTGGTTGAATATTAAGTCGTCGTTGAGATATCAAAAAATTGTTTTATTTCATCAATTCTGTCCATCGCATCTTGATAACCCAAATCCATCAAGGTAGTGGTATAGCTTTTTTCGAATAATAAATACGATACGATACTCGAGTCAGATTGGCGATTAATGCCTATGAACTTTAATAACGTCTTAATCGCAAAGGGCATGTCGTCATAATAACGCGCTGCAATACGGCTTAAATCTTGGCTTGGTTTAATCACTAAGGTTTCAATATGGCGGAGATTTAACGCTTCTCGTTCTTGAGGTGAAATTTTTGATACTGTGGTGTTTACTCGCTGCAAGCGTTCTAAGTCACTGTTTAATGTGTCCGAGAAAATGGTATCTAATAAATGTCCGGCTATTGTTGCTGTTTTAGGATGTTGTTCAAACTCGATTGGGAAATGTTTATGAGGGCTGTCTAAATTAATCACAAATATTTTATTCGCACCAAGATGAATAGGGCTTGATAATGGTGATAACTGATGTACAGACCCATCGCCATAATAGGCTTGATTAAGTTTAATTGATGGAAATACCATTGGAATAGCAGAGCTTGCCAATAAATGTTCGGTATTTAATAAGCTACGAATACCAATTCGTCTCGCGCGCTGCCAATCGTCAATATGTTCATTACCCTGATAAAAGCTGTACGATCGTGAGTTGTTATAGCAGGAGGCGTCGATACTAATTGCTTTGAGGGCATTATTGCTGATATTACGGTCAATTCTTTTAAAATCAATTAGATTGTTCAGCAATTCGCGTAATGGTTGATTATCGAGTAAGCTGCTTGCATCAGTGCTCACCTTGTCACCTTGTAAGCCTTTAATGGCCATTCGACCCAAGTGTCTTAATACTTGGGGGATGGAAGCTCGATATACTTTATCTGTTTCAAAATGACGCCAGACCCAATCGAGTTTTTTTATCGCTAGATGAAAACAAGATGCATGGGTTGCCAGTGACGTTGCGTTAATCGCGCCTGCGGACGTCCCGCAAATAATATCGAATGGGACATTGTGATTGCGTGGATAACATTGCACTAGGGCTTTCAATACGCCTATTTGATACGCTGCTCTAGCGCCACCACCACCTAACACCAATGCTATTGATACTGACAATCTTGATCCTTTATACTTTTAATATTTTGAATGCTAGTATGAGTTGTTTTTACGTCATACACCAGTTACCAATAAGTCGACTATGTTGTTTTTCATTTGTACGAGTTCAGACTTTCGTTTTGTCGTTGTTCTAGTTGTCGTGGATATTAAGCTCTTAATAGTCACTGCTGTTGATAAACATAAGCATCAATTATCTTCTAACAGAAATAAAAAAACGCACCGTAAAGTGCGTTCTTAAAATACCATCTCGTTAACTATTAACTATTAACTATTAACTATTAACTATTAGCCTTTGGCTGCATTCGTTAAAAATGCCACGATTTCATCAAATGGAATATCTTGCTTCTCACCGGTGCGGCGGTTTTTATATTCAAATACTCCCGCATCGATATTTCGGTCGCCTATAACGACCACATGAGGCAAACCAATTAATTCCATGTCTGCAAACATCACACCTGGACGTTCTTTACGATCATCCATTAAGACTTCAACACCTGCATCGGTTAAGTCTTGGTAAAGTTTTTCGGCAATGTCAGCAACGCGATGCGATTTATGCATATTCATTGGTAAAATACCCACAGTGAAAGGAGCAATCGACTCTGGCCAAATAATACCGCGGTCATCGTTATTTTGCTCAATGGCTGCAGCCACAATACGGCTGACACCGACACCGTAACAACCCATCAATAACACTTGTGCTTTACCATTTTCGTCCAACACAGTGGCATTCATTGATGTAGAGTAGCTTGTACCTAGTTGGAAAATATGACCAACTTCAATACCACGCGCCATGGCATAAGTACCAAGACCGTCTGGTGTTGGTTCTCCTTCAACGACATTACGAATATCCGCTGCAGTAGCTAACGGCAAATCACGTTCCCAGTTGATGCCGAAATAGTGTTTATCATCAGTATTTGCACCAGCAGCAAAATCGCTCATCACAGTGACGCTATGATCAACAATAATTGGCATGGTCAATCCAACAGGTCCGATAGAACCTGGACCTGCACCCACGGCATCACGAATTTCAGCTTCTGATGCAAATTCAAATGGTGATGCGACTAATTCAAGTTTGTCAGATTTGATTTCGTTAAGTTCATGATCGCCACGAATCACTAATGCGACTAATGGTGCTTCTTCTGTTGCACCCTTAACAATTAGCGTTTTAATCGTTTGGGTGATGTCTAGGCCAAATTGTTCAACTAATTCTGCAATCGTTTTTGCGTTAGGGGTATCCACTAACGTCATTGCTTGCGTTGCCTGTGCACGTGTTTGGCTTGGCATTGGTGATTCTGCTTTTTCAATGTTAGCGGCATAGTCGCTACCTGTTGAATAAGCGATTAAATCTTCACCACTGCTAGCGAGTACATGGAATTCATGCGACAAGCTACCGCCAATAGAGCCTGTATCTGCTAGCACTGGGCGGAATGATAAGCCCATTCGTGTCAGAATATTACTGTATGCGGTGTGCATTGCGTGGTAAGTACTGTCCATTGTTTCTTGATCTAAATGGAAAGAATAGGCATCTTTCATCAAGAATTCACGTGCACGCATTACGCCAAAACGAGGGCGTACTTCATCACGAAATTTGGTCTGTACTTGGTAAAGAGTAATTGGCAATTGTTTGTATGAACTTAATTCTTTACGGACTAAATCTGTGATGACTTCTTCATGGGTTGGTCCCAATACAAAGTCTCGATTATTGCGATCTTGGAAACGCAGTAATTCAGGGCCAAACTTATCCCAGCGGCCTGTTTCAACCCATAGATCAGCTGGTTGTACTAACGGCATTAATATTTCGATAGCGCCCGTTTTGTTCATTTCTTCACGAACAATGGCTTCAACTTTACGTAATACACGTAAACCTGACGGTAACCAGCTGTAAAGACCTGACGCATTACGGCGGATCATACCCGCGCGTAACATTAACTGATGGCTAATCACCTCTGCGTTTGCAGGAGTTTCTTTTTGTGTTGAAAGCAGGTACTTACTAACTCGCATTACCAATGTCCAAAATAGTTGCTATTAATGAGCGCCATTTTAGCACCTGCATTAATGATGTCACCTGCTAATTCAATTCAACAGTAGGCTTTGTGATGCTTAAATGGCAAGTTTGATATTGCAGACGAGAAATAAACTGATTTTTGTCAACTTATGTATTTCTTATTTCACCTTCCATTCTTTATAGAAGTTATTTATCTCGTCTATCGCCAATGACTCGAGCAGGATTACCGGCAATGATGGCGTAAGCTGGAACATCTTTTGTGACAATGCAGCCCATGCCAACGACAACACTATCTCCAATGGTCACACCGTCAACAATACCTACTTGAGCGCCAATCCATACATCTTGGCCAATCACTACCCCTTTGGATGTTGCAGGTTGTTTATAGATAGGTGTGTCGGCTGACATTCCATGGTTAAAGGCATAAACAGTGACGTTGTTAGCAATACGAGTTTGGCTACCAATTTTGATACCTTTACGACCACCATCTAAACTGCAACAATGATTAATGGCCACTTCATTACCTAAGGTGATAGGGCCATGCATAAACACATCGGCGGCAATCATGCATTGGTTACCAATAGAGATATCACGACCCGGTTCAGCAAAAAGTTGTGCTTGTGGGGCAATAAAACATTGCTCACCAATATGAATCGTTTCTAATTGGCAAAGTTGCTGTTGAATTTCATCTTGCCAAGGTTTAGCCCAAAGGAGATGTTTGGGTTTAAGTGAAAAGTATAGCCATGGCATCCATGATAAACGTTTTTTGTGTTGAGCTTGATAATCAATGTCTGGCATAAGCTTAATCCTTTAATAATGTCACTTTGGTCGGTTTAAGCTCTAATACTTCAATTCCTTGCTTCGTGACATGCCAAAAAATATCTAAATCATACAGCGCCACTTGATAGCGTTTGGGATCATCTTTGGCTTTTTTATAGGCTGGGCGAGGGTCTTGGGATAATACGCCATTAATTAATTCGGCTAAGCCTTGGTATTGTTGTTGAATGGTATATTGGCTAATTTGAGTTGCTGCAACAGGGGTATAAGTTACTGGAATAAGCACGGGAGCATCTTGGGCAATTCCACCTTTAGCATCAGTTATCGCATCGGAGAACGGAACATAGGGTTTAATATCGATAATAGGTGTGCCGTCTAATAAATCCATGCCAGAGATCATTAAACACACTTTACCTTTACGTTGAACAACACTATGGAGTTTGACCACTGATTGACCAATCCCATTGGGTCTAAATGTCGAACGTGTAGCAAACACTCCTAGTTTTTCATTACCGCCAAGACGGGGAGGGCGTACTGTGGTTTTCCAGCCTTGAGCTAGATTTTCATGAAAACAAAATAATAACCATAGGTGAGAATATTGTTCTATTCCTCTTACAGCATCAAGGTGATTAAAATCTGGCTCAAATTCAATATAGCCAATGGCATTGACTAGTCCAGGCTGACGCGGGATACCAAATTTTTGCTTATAAGGTGTTCTGCATATTGCAACTGCATTTAATTGACTGCTAAACGGAACGCTAGAACGGTTATTAATAGGATCTATTTGCTGGTGTTGATCGTTGCCTTGTGTCATGCAATACCTGAATTAAGCAGAGAAAGGGAATCATAACTTAAATATAAATAATGTTGATGAGTGTTATATGAGCACTCATCATTTATAGGCTACCAATATATTATATTGAGTTGTTATTTTTCTGTAAGGGTTTTAATCGCTTGCCCAACACAAAGAGCACGGCTAATGCAGCTGTTGTCTGCTTCATTTATCATAAAACAGCTTTTAACCACAAAACCATTAGCACCTATGTCTGCCGCTGCTCTTCTGGCATTTGTACGTGCAACGGCCATTTGTGGCGGTGCATCTCGAAGGGTTTCTTGGCAGGCTTCGCCTTCAACTAAACCTAATACATCAAACTTTCCTCTAGGTTGATTAGTTCCTTCATATAACGTTACATCGCCGACTTTAAAGTAATCATTGATTGCTTTTTTGTCTAAATTACTGTTGAACGCATAATCACTTGCGCATGCACTTAATAATAGTGCTATAGAAGAGGCAATAAATGCATATTTAAGGGGGGAAGTCATAACCGTCACCTTCAATTAATAAGAGTGGTTCAATAAGGGTAGTTTACCTTGTCTCATGGTGATGATAAAGCAATCTAATGTCATAAAAAAAGAGCTTACCGTAAGTAAGCCCTTTTTAATCTAAAAACGTAATCGTGTTGTTAATCGCTGGTTAGAATAATTATTCCATGCCAGGAATTAAAAATTCAGTCATATTTTTTCCGCTATCAACTTGTTGTTTGAATACGGTTGGCATGCGACCTTGACCTGTCCATTGAATTAATTCGCCATCAACAGTGATTTGATATTTTGCTGGACGTGGCGCACGCTTTTTAGTTGCTGTTTTAACTGAAGACGTGACTTCACCTAAATCTTCAATAGATAAACCGCTGTTTTCAATTTGAGCAAGAATTTCTGCAATCCGAGCATTACGTTCAGCATTCGCTTCAAGTTCTAATTTTTCTTCTTCTTCACGTTCGGTAATAATTTTTTCTAATTTGGCAGCTGTTTCACGTAAATCATCAAGAGATAATTCTTTTATTGCAGCTTTAAAACGACGGCCATGGGTTAATATGTCTAAAAAGTCACTCATGTTGTAAATTCCCTAAATGATTTATTAATAAATGTAAAAGCGATAATAGATAAAATTATCTATCTTTTTGGTTAATTTAAGTATTAATGTTGTTTTTTATAGTCTTATTATTAATATAAGTAAATTTAAATCCCTAATGATTACCCATAAAGTTTAATAAACACTGAATATGGATACAATAATAGAAACTATTCGGTATTGAATCAAATTAAATTATCTTTTTATGAAATATAATTTATATAAATGTATAAATTAAGCAAATAATCAATGAGGGTTTGTTCTGTTTGGTTGCCATTATCACAACAAAAACATGTAAACAAGCGTTTGACTTTTGTTGACGTTAACGTTAGCAGGACGTAGAGTAAACCCATATTGCATTGGCCACAGTCAATGTGTTGTCCACGTTCATTGAAGTTGTAGGAAGGAAACCCTATGAAAGTCTTGGTGCCTGTTAAACGTGTAGTCGATGCCAATGTGAAAGTCAGGGTAAAAGCTGATAACACAAGTGTTGAGACTACTAACCTTAAAATGGCGTTAAATCCATTTTGTGAAATTGCAATAGAAGAAGCTGTGCGCTTGAAAGAAGCTGGCATTGCCACCGAAGTTGTCGTGGTGAGTGTGGGCGCAAAAGTGGTACAGGAACAATTAAGAACGGCTATGGCTCTGGGGGCCGATAGAGCAATTCATATTGAAACTGATGAAGATCTAGTACCATTGTCAATTGCTAAACTGTTAAAAGCCGTGCAAGAAAAAGAACAAGCGCAATTAATATTATTCGGTAAGCAATCGATTGACGGTGACAACAACCAAACTGGACAAATGTTAGCGGCATTAACTGATATGCCCCAAGCGACATTTGCATCAGAGGTCAAAGTTGATGGTGATACTGTCACAGTGACTCGTGAGATAGATGGCGGATTACAAACTTTAAAAATGCCTTTACCGGCGATTGTTACGGTCGACCTTCGCTTAAACGAGCCTCGTTATGCATCATTGCCTAATATTATGAAGGCCAAGCGTAAACCGCTAGAAACGCTGACGATTTCTGATTTAGGTGTTAGCTTAAAAGCACATCAAACTGTGCTTAAGGTCACTCCTCCTGTTGATCGTAAAGCGGGTATTATGGTGTCTTCTGTAGAAGAGTTGGTTGAGAAGTTAAAAAATGAAGCGAAGGTGATCTAACATGGCCATTTTAGTATTAGCAGAACATGATAATGTTAGTTTAAAAACCGATACGGCCAAAGTGGTCAGCGCGGCAACCGCAATTGGTGGTGATATCCATGTGTTAGTTGCTGGTGTTGATTGTAGCGCTGCAGTAAGTGCAGCACAAAGTTTGGCAGGTGTGAGTAAAGTGTTAGTTGCTGATGGTGCTCAATATGGTGCTCAACTAGCTGAAAATGTATCAAAATTAGTTGTAGAGATTGCGGGCGACTATGAGCATATTCTAGCGGCAGCAACCAGTATTGGTAAAGATACGTTACCGCGTGTGGCAGCATTATTAGATGTGTCACAACTTTCTGAAGTGATTGAAGTTGTCAGTAGTGACACTTTTGTTCGCCCTATTTATGCGGGTAATGCTTTAGCAACCGTGCAAAGTTTAGATGATAAAAAAGTCATGACAGTGCGTTCAAGTGCATTTGATGCCGTCGCATCAACAGGCAGTGCTGAAGTGGTTAATCTTAGTCAAGCTATTGAGGCGCGTACTGAGTTTATCTCTCAATCGTTAACAGAATCAGCGCGTCCTGAACTCGGTAATGCTGGCATTATTGTGTCTGGTGGCCGTGGTATGGGTAGCGGTGAAAACTTTGCTATTTTGGAACAACTTGCCGATAAACTGGGCGCGGCTGTGGGTGCTTCTCGTGCTGCGGTTGATGCTGGCTTTGTTCCAAACGACTTACAAGTGGGTCAAACGGGTAAAATCGTCGCGCCAGATTTGTATATCGCAGTGGGTATTTCTGGTGCAATCCAGCATCTTGCTGGTATGAAAGACTCTAAGGTGATTGTTGCTATTAACAAAGACCCTGAAGCCCCTATTTTTCAAGTGGCGGATTATGGTTTGGTTGCCGACTTATTTGAAGCAGTACCAGCATTGAACAATCTAATTTAATCTGACGTTAAGTCGTTAGATGGAGGCGTTGATTAAGTTAGTGTTTTCAGCCGACTTTGAAGCGCGATTAAACGTCCGTTGTTCTATTCAAAAGGTTTCTACTCATAAAGTAGAAACCTTTTTTATTGGGCTAGTGTTAGATTAGTTTTGAATTAGTATTAGTTTTTATGTTGAGTTTTAAAAATGTCAGTTCAAAAATCAATAGTTTGATGCTGTTGCTGTTTTTGTGCCCATTACGCTAGTGTGCATTTGACTTAAAAACGTTAGACTAATGCTATGCAATTGTGGATTTTGTTGGCAATATTGTTATTTGTACTGCGATTTAGTGTTTTTTTCTGGCATAGAATAAGTCGTTTATGATTGTATGTTCGCGCTGTTTGTAATGCATTTTAAATGCAAATGGCCAAAGTAGAGGTGCATTGCGTAAAAGTCGTATTGAATTGGGTGATGCCAATAATTCAGTATTAAAGGATGCAATGCCGAAACAAATGAGTCTATCAAACACATTTGTTGGTGCAGTACTCGAAAGGGGCTGCACTGTCATAGAGTTTTTATCTATATGATAAAAGAATGATATTCATATTAAGTGGGTATTACTGTGGAGCGCTACTAGTTAAGTTAATGCATACTCTTTCGGCGTATGTTTAGCCTTATTTCTAGTTTTCTCTATTCGTATCCAACGAAGAAATAATTAAATTATGATAATAAGTTATGCCGATTCGGCACTTTCCGTTTTGCCACCACTTGTGGCTATTTTACTCGCCATTTTAACCCGTAAGGTGCTACTTTCGCTAGGGTTAGGCATTGTTATTGGTGCTTTGTTACTGAGCGACTTTTCAGTTATTGCTACCAGTGAATATATATTACACACAGTAGGTCAACTCGTTTGGAAAGACGGTGGATTGAACAATTGGAATGTGTATATTTTAGGTTTTTTGGTTGTACTAGGCATGATAACCGCGTTAATTACCGTGAGTGGTTCTGCTCGGGCATTCGCTGATTGGGCTAAACAACATATACGCAGTAAACGTGATGCCAAGCTGATGACCATGTTTTTGGGTTGTGTGGTATTTATTGATGATTATTTTAATAGTTTAGTGGTAGGTTCTATTTCTCGGCCTATTACTGATCGTTATCATATCTCGCGGGCCAAATTAGCTTATATTCTCGATTCTACTGCTGCACCTATATGTGTTATTTCACCAGTGTCTAGCTGGGGGGCATATATCATCGCGTTAATTGGTGGTATTTTAACGGCGCATGGATTTACTGACTCTGGTTATTTAAGTGTTTTTATGCAAATGATCCCAATGAACTTTTATGCGGTGTTTTCGTTGTTGTTACTGCTATTTGTCGCGGCATTTGGCTTAGATGTTGGCCCTATGCGTCAACATGAATTAAATGCATTACGCGGTAATTTGTTCGATGAATCTAAAGGGCAACCACCAGGCGCGGTATCCGATTTACCCGAAGCGGATACTGGTAAGGTGATGGGCTTATTTTTGCCTATCGCCATATTAGTGTTTGCCACAATATATTTTATGGTTTCAAGCGGTGCTGATGCATTAGCAGCTAAAGATTTACCCTTTAATGTGTTGGGTGCATTTGAAAATACTGATGTAAGTTCATCTTTATTTTTTGGATCGATTATTGGTCTCATTGCCACGGTGATTTTAGGCATTCAACAAAAAGTTGAGTTGCCTATGTTGCTATCTGGGATGCTGGTTGGTGCGCGTTCTATGTTGCCAGCAATATATATTTTACTGTTTGCTTGGACTATTGCTAGCGTAATAGGTGAGTTAGAAACAGGCAAGTACATGGCCAGTTTAGCCACCGATAATATTCCGTTTGCCATGCTGCCTGCCGTGTTGTTTTTATTAGCGGGTATTACGGCATTTTCAACCGGAACTAGTTGGGGTACCTTTGGGATTATGTTACCTATTGCCGCAGATATGGCCATGGGCAGTGACAGTACTATGATGTTGCCTATGTTAGCTGCTGTGTTATCTGGTGCGGTATTTGGCGATCATTGCTCGCCTATCTCTGATACCACTATTTTGTCGTCAACAGGGGCGACTTGTCACCATATTGACCATGTAGTAACGCAGTTACCTTATGCACTGATTGCAGCATTGATAAGTTTCGTGGGATATATCGTACTTGGTTTTACGGGTTCCTTAATCGCCGGATTACTTTGCTGTTCGGTAATGTTTGCTATTAGTATTGTTGTACTGCACTTTGTTGCTAAAAAGTAATGCTTGATCATTATTTTGTGCACGCAAATTAATCTGCTAATGTAAATTAATAAACAGATTACTACCGCATAAAAATGCCGTATTCATAACGAATATGGCATTTTTGTTTGTTGTTGCGATGTTAATAAAGGTAAAATGAACGACATTATCTGACTAACTATTGGGACGCTTCATTTTGGCGCAACTGTATTTTTATTATTCGGCAATGAACGCCGGTAAATCAACATCATTACTGCAGTCTTCTTATAATTATCGCGAACGTGGTATGCACACCTTAGTGATGACGGCATCGATAGACAATCGTTATGGTGTCGGCAAAGTGTCATCACGTATTGGCATTGAAACCGATGCGCAGGTATTCGGTAGCACTGATAATTTAATTGAGCTAATTTCGACGGCCAATAATGAGCAAAAAATTCATTGCGTATTGATTGATGAAAGTCAGTTTTTAAGTAAAGAGCAAGTCAGGCAGATAACACATGTAGTCGATAACATGGATATTCCAGTGTTATGTTATGGTTTACGTAATGACTTTCAAGGTGAGTTGTTTACTGGCAGCCATTATTTATTAGCGTGGGCTGATAAGTTAGTCGAATTGAAAACTATTTGTCATTGTGGCCGCAAAGCTAACATGGTTGTCCGTCTTGATCATGACGGTAAGCCTATGAGTGAAGGTGAGCAAGTTGCCATTGGTGGTAATGAAAGTTATGAGTCGGTTTGTCGAAAGCATTTTCGTGAGTTTTTGTGGGATTAAGTTAACTCCAACATGACTGAATAAAAAAGCCGCTTCAAGTCAATTGGGGCGGCTTTAAATTATCATATTAGCGATTAAAAGTCAGAGTCGGTAAATTCAACAATGTTAGCGCTACTGGCTTCAATTTGTTTGCGTAAACTACGGGTTTGGCTACCCCAATAAGTCATAAAGAACTTAGCAGTATTAAGTTTTGCTTGGTAAAATTGACTTTCTTCAGTGCCCATTTCTAATGCCGCTATTGATGTTGCTGCAATTCGAGTCCACATCCAAGCTAATGCTGTAATACCAAATAATTGCATATAGGCCATGGATGCAGCGCCAATGATGTCTGGATTTTTACTGGCTGATTGCACAATAAATCCGGTGGCTTTTTCGAGATCGCCAGCCGCATCGATTAATCCTGCAAGATAAGGCTTCATATCTTCATTAGTTGAGTGTTGCTCAATCAACTCTCTAACCATACCTGACCATATCTTTAATGCAGCGCCTTTATCGGAAAGTAATTTACGGCCGACTAAATCAAGAGCTTGTACTCCGTTTGTACCTTCGTAAATCATTGCAATCCGGCTATCTCTCACAAACTGTTCCATACCCCATTCGGTAATATAACCATGACCACCATATACTTGCTGTGCATCCACACAGGCTTTAAACCCCTGGTCGGTGACAAAGCCTTTAACGATAGGCGTAAATAGCGCTGCTAGTGCAGAGGCTTGTTTTGCTTGAGCAGGGGCGGTGTGACGTTCTGCTTGGTCAAGCCATAACGCTTGCTGGCCCATTAATGCACGTGTACCTTCGTTAAATGACTTTTGCGATAACAGCATACGACGAATATCACCATGGACCAATAATGAGTCTGCGGCTTGTTCAGGTTGTTTAATACCACTTAATGCACGGCCTTGAATACGTTCTTTGGCATAGACGAGGGCATTTTGATAAGCAATATCTGATACGCCTAAACCTTGAAGACCGACCCCTAAACGTGCTTGGTTCATCATGGTGAACATGGCTTTTAAGCCTTGATGCGCTGCACCTACTAATTCACCTATCGCGCTGTCAAAATGCATCACACAAGTCGAGTTTCCGTGGATGCCCATTTTATGCTCTAAACTTGTCGCACTTAGGGTGTTAGCTTTGCCTAAGCTACCGTCATCATTCACTAAAAATTTAGGTACGGCAAATAACGAAATCCCTTTAACGCCTGCTGGCGCATCTGGTAAGCGAGCTAATACTAAATGAACGATATTTTCGGCTAGGTCGTGATCGCCAGATGAGATAAATATTTTCTCCCCACTAATAGCAAATAAGCCATCAGCTGCAGGAATGGCTTTAGTGCGAAGCAAGGCTAAATCTGTACCAGCATGCGACTCTGTTAAGTTCATGGTCCCGGTCCACTCGCCACTGACCAATTTGGCTAAATACTTTTGTTTTAATGCATCGCTACCGTGAACATGAATAGCTGAATACGCACCATGGGTTAATCCTGGATACATAGCAAATGCCATGTTGGTAGCCGATTTCATTTCAGTGGCAAAGGTACCAATGACTTCAGGCAGGCCTTGGCCGCCAAACTCAGGATCACAGGTTAATGTTGCCCAGCCGTCTTCTACATATTGTTTATAAGCTTGCTTAAAGCCTTTTGGAGTAATGACCTTACCGCCTACCAGTTTACAGCCCTCTAAGTCACCACTCGCATTGAGTGGTAGCATGACCTTGGTGGCGAAGTCGGCAACGCCCTGTAGAATCGCATCGGTGAGATCTTCATCTAATTCATCAAAACCGCGTAAATCAGTTTGTTGATAGACATTGAGCAGTTCAGACAGAATAAAATGATAATCTCGAAGAGGAGCTTGATAAATAGGCATAAGATCATTCCTTGGTTACTGTGTGTTTCAGCTTGGCGTGGGTAGCAAAGCTGAAACTGGCTACAGGTCCAATCTGATTAAGTCTGTCTATTTAATCTACGCCAATTTGATTAAAAACTCAGCAAAATTTTACTGACAGGCGGACCTTATTTTGTTGGTATATAAAACCCGATCCACTTGTCGTTTTATCCATGAGTTGGTTAGCGATTGCTTAATATTATCTTTATTATTGGGCAATAATGTTGATGTTAACTGATTAACGAATACATAAAGGTCTTTGTCCGGTCTATATCTGTTGTCTATCAAAAAATACTCATTAAAGGGGGTGGTTATGAAATCGATTTATTCAAGCTTGAGTGCATTTGGCTTATTATTGTTGTCTTTTGTACCATTAGGTATAGCTGATGCCGCCGCGAAAGTGGATGACTCCGTGGCACCTAATTTCGAATTATTCACGGCTGACGGTAAGGCATTCAATTTACATGATTATGCTGGCAAACCGGTGATTTTGCATTTTTGGGCCACATGGTGCCCTTATTGTAAAAAGCTTCAACCCGGTTTAGAGAAACTTCGACTTAACTATCAGGATACTGATTTGAAGATGATTGGTATTAGTTTTAATGAAGACGCTAATGCCAAACCCGGACAAAGTTTACGTGAACGCGGCGTAGAGATGAAGACGCTGGTATTGGGGGATGAGGTTGCTAACTTGTATGGCGTTAGGGGAACACCAACAACAGTATTCATTGACCGTAGCGGTCATATTGCGTGGGTAACCAATACTGCTAATCCTGATGATCCTAACTTAGATAAAGCGGTGCAGTTTTTGATAAAATAGCGAAAGCAACAATCGGGCTATTTTTGTTCATTGTTCTCATTTGCTAGCGAGAACAGTATCGTGGACATAGATAGCCATTAGATTTTGTTCCTCAGTGCATATTTTAATATCAGCGGTCCAATTAGGGTGGTTAAAGCAATAATCATGACTAATATGGCAAACTCTTTAGCTTCAATGACGCCAAGCTGGCGGCCCATTTCAGCAAACACTAATCCTACCTCGCCCCTTGGCACCATTGCCGAACCGACAATGAACCTTTCTTGCCAGTTTGAGCTGGCCAATAGCCCTACGATAAATTTACTCGCAACAGCGATTACGGTCAGCCAAGCGAGTATTAATAAGCCTGTATAACTCATATCAAGCTGACTTAGATCTAAGCTAATACCGACATAAACGAAAAAGACTGGACTAAGTAGTTGAACTAACGGCTTTGCTGCTTTTTCTAGTTTCAAGGTATAAGCAAAGGGGTTTTTAAGGTATTTATTAAAAGGCGAAGTGAATTGCCGTGACAAACCCATACCGACAGCAAATCCACCTAAAATTGCTGGGGTACCAAACCAGTGTGCTAACCAAGCAAATAAACAAATAATCGACATCACCACAAAAATGTCATAACCGGGTACGTGCGCTTTAATGTGTAGCCCGCGAGTTAAATAGATAATAACCCTGACCAGTGGCGGACTGAGAATAATGAAGCTAGCTATCATGATAAATAATATTAATGTTGAGCTTATATCTAACTCACCAGATGAGGCAAAATTAAACAACACACTCAGTAATATTACACCAACGATATCATCAATGACTGCAGCCCCCAGAATAATTTGTCCAGCCGTAGTTTGGGTTTGATTGTTTAATGCTAATACGGACATTGAAATGCTAATGCTGGTGGCCGATAGAGCACAACCAAAAAATAATGCAGTAAAGGGCGGTATAGAAAGCCAATAAAAGCTAGCCAACCCAATAACGATGAATGGCGTTAAAATACCTAACGCCGCGACTTTGACAGCTTTGCTGCCTGAATAAGCCAGTTTTTTGATGGAGGTTTCACAGCCAATATCAAATAACAACAAAATGACACCAAGCTCCGCGATGACAGCTAAAGTGCTATTAGGTGTGACCCAATTTAATAATGAGGGACCAATTAGAATGCCAGCAATGACTTCGCCCACGACAATTGGAAACCCTATCCTGTCAATTAGTTCACCTAATATTCTACCAGCAACCAGAATGAGAAATAGTGACATAACAAAATTGTCTATTGCCATGGTTCCCCCTTAAGTTGAGCAATATGCAATTGATCTATATTGCTTAAAAAAATTGATTTTGATCAACTTTTTTACTGATTCTTAAGCACAAACTTACGCTATTGGCTAATCTAAAGATAGTTACTTGCTCACGTTTTGCTCAGTTATATAACCTCATTTTCGCCATTGGAATTTAAGAGTGATAATTAGGTGGGACCAGCCTGTCGGCTTTATTAAGCTTATCTATAAATGTTTACTTATTGACCTCAATGGTGCTGTTCCTAGGCGCTTGTCGCAGTGAAAAGTCAGCTGATATAAGGAGATTTAAATGAACAAAGTGTTTATTATTGCTCAAATGGAACAAGCGCATACTGATGCCGTTGCTATTGGATTAACATTAACAAAACAGATGAATAAGCGAGCAGAGGTCTTTGCTTACATTTATGCATATTTAGGTGCCGAAGACACTGATCAACCACGACTTGCTGGGCTGGTGCAGAAGACGTTAATGGAGCAACGAGAATATCAACTGTTAGCTCAATTAGACTCCCTTGACGCTAAAGATGTTCCGTTACATCTAATATGGAGTAAGTATCTTTTTGAACATGCTTGCCATCATTCTGCACGACATAGTTTCGATCTTATGATTAAGGCCGTCCATCATGCTGATCATTATCTACCCACAGATTGGCAGTTAATTCGTCATACTAAAATCCCATTATTATTACTTACAAACAATCCACTCAATAAAGGTGGAACCACGCTTATTTCTATTGATTTAGACACTAAAAATTCAACCAAACAACGCCTCAATGACGCTGTTATTGTGCATGGGAAGCAACTAGCAGAGGCTACCGGAACTCAGTTGCATGCTGCTTATGTGCTAAGAATCCCTCAAATTATTCGCGATATGGATTTGCTCGACATTAACGCTTTAGTTAAAAAAGCCTATGCAGATCATAAACAGCAAATTGCAGATATCGGTATAGATTCCGATTGTATGCACATTATATCTGGGGAACCAGATTTGTGTTTGTTTGAGCTGGCATGTCGATTAAATAGTGAATATTTTGTGATCGGTGCAAGGCAACGACAAGGATTGTTAGGTCGCATTATTGGTAATACTGCGGAAGCCATTTTAGGCCGTATGCGCAGTAATGTATTGGTTATTCCCGCAGAGGAATAACCATGTTCATTAATATGCAGATAATATAAAGCCCAGCGGGGAAACTGGGCTTTATTGATGATGGTGTATTTTACATTAAAAGGTCATTTCAGGCACATGCTCTGGCACCACTAACTTACCAGCGGTTTTTGTGACAATCTCTTCAACAGATACACCTGGTGCGCGTTCTAACAGATGGAATGCGCCATCTTTAATTTCCATAAAGGCCAAATCTGTCATTACACGTTTAATGCAACCATAACCGGTTAATGGCAGTTCACATTTTGATAATAATTTTGAATTACCGTGTTTGTCTGCATGCATCATGGTGACAATGATATTGTCAGCACCTGCGACTAAATCCATTGCGCCGCCCATGCCCTTAATCAGTTTTCCTGGGATCATCCATGAGGCGATAGAGCCGTTAACATCGACTTCAAATGCGCCTAATACGGTTAAGTCTACGTGGCCGCCACGGATCATCGCAAAGCTTTCTGCTGATGAAAAGAATGACGATCCAGCAACTGCGGTGACTGTTTGTTTGCCAGCGTTGATGAGATCGGCGTCTATGGTTTCTTCGGTTGGAAACTCGCCCATGCCGAGTAAACCATTTTCAGATTGCAGCATCACTTGCATACCTTGTGGAATATAGTTAGCCACAAGGGTAGGGATACCAATACCTAAATTAACGTAAAAACCGTCTTGCAATTCTTTTGCTACGCGCTGGGCGAGTTGTTCTCTGGTCAGTGCCATGGTGTTATCTCCCTTATTTCGCAGCTTTGACGGTACGTTGTTCAATACGTTTTTCAAAGCTGGCTTTGATAACGCGATCAACATAGATACCTGGTGTATGAATGTGGTCTGGGTCGAGCTCGCCTGGTTCAACAATTTCTTCAGCCTCAACCACGGTAATTTTACCTGCGGTAGCCATCATTGGATTGAAGTTAGCGGCGGTTTTACGAAACACCAAATTACCCATAGTGTCGGCTTTCCATGCACGAACTAAGGCAAAGTCTGCCGTCAATGATTCTTCTAATACGTAGTGACGACCTTTAATTTCGCGGGTTTCTTTACCGTCAGCAATCGGCGTGCCGTAACCTGTAGCGGTGAAAAATGCTGGAATGCCAGCGCCGCCAGCACGAATTTTTTCAGCCAATGTGCCTTGTGGCGTGAGTATTACATTAAGCTCACCAGACAACATTTGTTGTTCAAAGGTGGCATTTTCGCCAACATAAGAGGCAATCATGGTCGAAATTTGATGTTGTTTAAGCAATAAGCCTAAACCAAAATCATCAACACCAGCATTGTTTGAAATGGCGGTTAAGCCTTTTACACCTAATTTAACCATGTGGTTAATTAAGCCTTCAGGGATACCACACAAACCAAACCCGCCGACCATAATGGTCATGTTGTCATTTAGTCCTGCTAGTGCTTCGTCATAGCTGTGGACGACTTTATTGAATCCTGCCATCTTGTTGTCCTTATTGTTATGTTCACAACGGTGAGTATTTTTCTGCTAACCAGTGTGAGTATATGTGATTATGTTCTGATTGCATTTGCCACTTTAGACCCATTAGCGCGCCCCAAAATACGGCTAATATTGTCGCCAGCCAGTGCAAGCTTAGCGAGGTCAATACCGGTATCTATTCCCATGCCATGGAACATATAAACCAGATCTTCAGTGGCGAGATTGCCAGACGCCCCTTTCGCGTATGGACAACCACCGAGACCGGCAACCGATGCATCAAACACGCTGACACCAGTGTCGAGACAAGCCAGAATATTGGCTAACGCTTGGCCGTATGTGTCGTGGAAATGCAAAGCTAACTTATCAACCGGAACCACTTTGGCGACCGCCTCAACCATCTGCAGTGCTTTATTGGGAGTACCAACGCCGATGGTGTCGCCTAATGAGATTTCGTAGCAACCCATCTGGAAAAGGATCTCAGACACTCTAGCGACTTCATTAACATCAATATCGCCTTCGTATGGGCAACCAAGCACACAAGACACGTACCCGCGCACTGCTATATTGTGTTTTTTGGCCGCTTCCATTAACGGAATAAAGCGTTCGATTGACTCATCGATAGAGCAATTAATATTTTTTTGACTGAAGCTTTCTGATGCAGCGCCAAAAATAGCCACTTCATCCGCGCCTGCAGTAAGGGCTAGTTCAAACCCTTTTAGGTTAGGTGTTAATGCACTGTAAACCACACCAGTTTGTCGTTTGAGTTGCTGCAATACGGCATCGGAATCAGCCATTTGTGGCACCCACTTAGGTGACACAAAGCTGCCCGCTTCAATGCGCTTAACACCTGCATCGGCAAGTTGTGTTATTAGCGTGAGTTTGTCTGCAGTGGTCACTGGCACTTCATTTTGTAAACCGTCACGCGCACCGACTTCAAAAATGCTGACTTTAGTGGATAACATTTACGCTTCCTCGACGTTAGCTTCAATGGCTAATGGTTCAACATTTAATAGTTGTGCACCGTCACTCACAAGCTCACCGCTTTGGAAATAAAACTCGCTCACCACACCATCAAACGGTGCTTCGATAGTGTATTCCATTTTCATGGCTTCCATTACCAATAAGCCTTGGCCTGCTTTGACTTGCTCGCCCACTTCCACTAAATGGGTCACAACAGTGCCATTCATTGGTGCTTTAAGCTTATCTGCATGGTTAATCACTTCTTCAATGACTTGAGCCAATATGGCTTTAAAGTGATAACTGCCAGAAGGTAGAAATAGCGTAAAGTCATCGCCTTGATGGCTAACAGGGATTTTGCTCTTATGGCCATTAATCTCAGCTAAGAGTAAGTCGGCTTTCAATTCACCAGCTAACGTCAACACTTGGTCGTGTAAACACAATTGATATTGCTCGCCAACGGCGGTCAGTAGCAAGTCATGCTGTTGCACTTCGGCTGATGTGTCAGTTAATAACGACACATGATGCACGCTTGAACTGTTGAGTCTAAAACCGCTCACGAGGCCCCAAGGTGAATACGGATCAGCACTGTTAATGGCCAATGCTTTGGCTGCTTTCTTGCGCGATAAGACTTGAAAAAGTCCTGCTAGTGCTAACGCTGTGTCGGCTTCAATAGCAGCATCACCAATTAAGGTGTCGCCATAACGCTCAATAAAGTCGGTGCAGAAGTCTGCCGCAGCAAAGGCTGGGTGTTCAGCAATATTGGCTAAAAACTCGATGTTATGTTTAAGGCCACTGATTTGGTATGACTCAAGTGCGTGTACTAAACGTTGTAGTGCGCGAGGGCGTGACTCGTCCCACACAATTAATTTGGCGATCATCGGGTCATAAAAGTTACTGATGACATCGTTTTCACGAATACCTGAATCGATACGCACGTGACGATTTTGTTCTGGTTCGCGTAAAAAGTTTAGCTTACCGCTGGCAGGTAAAAATTCGTTTTGCGGATCTTCAGCGTAAATTCGCACTTCAAATGAGTGACCATGGATACGCACTTCATCTTGGCGCAGCGGTAATTCACCACCACTGGCGACAACTAACTGCCATTTTACTAGGTCTTGGCCAGTCACCATTTCGGTAACTGGGTGCTCCACTTGCAAACGGGTGTTCATTTCCATGAAGTAGAAGCTGTTGTCGGTATCCAGTAAAAACTCAACGGTGCCCGCGCCAACATAATCAATGGCTTTGGCGGCTGCAACGGCGGCGTTACCCATTTGTGCTCGTAGTTCGTCAGACAAACCGGGGGCTGGCGCTTCTTCAACCACTTTTTGATGGCGACGTTGAATAGAACAGTCACGATCAGATAAGTAAATAGCGTTCCCTTGAGTGTCGGCAAACACTTGCACTTCAACATGACGTGGTTGACGTAAGTAGCGTTCCATTAACAGTTTGTCATTGCCAAATGACGAGCTGGCTTCACGGCGTGCGGATTTAATGGCTTCAAGAATTTCACCGTCGTTTTCAACGATGCGCATTCCTTTACCACCGCCACCATAGGCAGCTTTAATCAGTAACGGGAAGCCAACAGCTTTGGCTTCTGCTATTAACGTAGCATCCGTTTGATCGTCGCCATGATAACCCGGCACTAAGGGCACATTGGCTTTTGACATGATGTCTTTGGCGGCACTTTTGCTGCCCATGGCATCAATCGCATCGCTACCCGGTCCGACAAAGGCGATACCATTTTGCTCACATTTACGGGCAAACTCGGCGTTTTCAGATAAAAAACCATATCCAGGATGAATCGCTTCTGCGCCCGATTTTTTGGCGATGTCGATGATTAAGTCGGCTTTTAGATATGAGTCGGCAGGGGCGCTGCCACCTAAGTAAAACGATTCATCCGCCATGGCCACATGACGGGCATCTTTGTCGGCATCGGAATAAAGGGCGATGGTGCGAACACCCATGGTTTGAGCCGTTTTAATAATACGGCAAGCAATTTCACCACGGTTAGCGATCAGTAATTTGGTAAACATTATTAGGCTCCTTGTGGATCAGATTTAGCGGCTTGCCATGTAGGCGTACGTTTTTCAAAGAAAGCATTAAGGCCTTCTTGACCTTCATCTGATACACGAATACGAGCAATTTGCTCGCTGGTAAAATTGAGCGTAGCGTCGTCAATCACGCAGTTTTCTAAATGCGATACGAGATTTTTTGCCCATGCCATGCCCTGAGGACTGTTGGCATTAAATGCTGCGATAAAAGGGGCCGCAGCAGCATCTAAGTCGTCGTTAACTTCGTGAATGACTTGATGGGTTAAGGCAACATCAGCACTAAAGCGTTCAGCGGTCAGCATAAAGCGGCGTGATTGGCGATTACCCATGGCACGAATCACATACGGACTTATCACAGCAGGGATAAGACCTAGCTTCACTTCGCTTAAACAAAAACTGGCGCGAGTGTTGGCAATGGCAATATCGCAGCAGCAAATCAACCCTAATGCACCACCAAAGGCTGCGCCTTGTACTAAGGCAATGGTTGGTTTTGGAAACTTGTCTAATACATGCATCAGCTTGGCAAGCTGGTGGGCATCAGCCAGGTTTTGTTCAAAGTCCATTTGGGCTTGTTTGAGCATCCAATTAAGATCGGCGCCAGCACTGAAGTTTTTGCCATTAGCACGTAATATCAACATATTGCATTGACTGTCTTTGGCAAAATGTTCGATAGCCTCGATCATCTCGCTGATCATCACTTCATCAAAGGCATTATGCACTTCAACTCGGTTTAAAATGAGCTCTGCCACGCCTTGGTATAGACGGCATTCAATGAATTTGTATTGGTTTGATAGCATTATTTTTTACTCCTTATTTATCTGAATTAACCACATGAATTACATGCGGAACACCCCAAAGCGGGTGTCTTCAATAGGAGCATTTAATGCTGCCGATAAGGCTAAGCCGACCACGTCACGTGTTTGCGCCGGATCAATAATGCCATCATCCCAAAGTCGGGCACTGGCATGATATGGATGACCTTCTTTTTCGTATTGCTCAACAATTGGTTTACGGAAGGCTTGCTCATCTTCTGCAGACCATTCAACGTCTTTACGAGCTAAACCATCGCGGCGCACTGTGGCTAATACGCCTGCAGCTTGTTCGCCGCCCATTACCGAAATACGCGCGTTAGGCCACATCCACATCATGGTTGGTTCGAATGCGCGACCACACATACCGTAATTACCAGCGCCATAACTGCCACCGATAATGACGGTAAATTTAGGCACATTGGCACAAGATACTGCGGTTACCATTTTGGCACCATGTTTAGCAATGCCTTCGTGTTCGTACTTTTTACCCACCATAAAGCCGGTAATGTTTTGCAGGAATAACAGCGGAATTTTACGTTGGCAACACAGTTCAATGAAGTGAGCGCCTTTTTGCGCCGACTCCGAAAACAAAATGCCGTTATTGGCCACAATACCGACAGGATAACCGTGAATACGCGCAAAACCACACACTAAGGTTGCACCGTAGTTGGCTTTAAATTCGTCAAAATCAGAGTCATCAACCACACGGGCAATGACTTCTTTTACATCAAACGGCTTTTTAAGATCCGTACCGACAATGCCGTACAATTCATGGATATCGAACTTAGGAGGTTTGGCTGGACTTAATAGGCTTTTGATTTCTTTTTGATGATTAAGACGCAGTACTGCTCGGCGAGCAAGCTCAAGCGCGTGGTCATCATTTTGCGCTAAATGATCGGCAACACCGGATATTTTAGTGTGAACTTCTGCACCGCCAAGCTCTTCTGCACTGACTTCTTCACCGGTTGCTGCTTTCACTAATGGAGGGCCGGCTAAAAAGATGGTGCCTTGATCTTTGACAATAATAGATTCATCGGCCATTGCAGGAACGTAGGCGCCGCCTGCGGTACACAAACCCATAACGACAGCAATTTGCGGAATACCTTTGGCTGACATTTTTGCTTGATTATAAAAAATTCTGCCGAAATGATCGCGGTCTGGAAATACTTCATCTTGGCGGGGTAAATTCGCGCCGCCTGAATCGACTAAGTAGATACACGGTAAGTGACAACGGCTAGCGATGTCTTGCGCACGTAAATGTTTTTTCACGGTAATTGGGTAGTATGTGCCACCTTTGACCGTGGCATCGTTGGCGATGATCATGCACTCAACACCACTGACACGACCGATACCAGCAATAACGCCTGCCGCTGGGACTTCTTCGTCATAGACTTCGTAAGCGGCAAATTGCGATATTTCTAAAAAGGGTGAACCCGGGTCGAGCAGCTTTTCAACGCGCTGGCGCGGCAATAATTTACCACGAGATAAATGGCGTTCTAAGGCAACAGGGCCACCACCTTGTTCGATTTTTTTGAGTTTTTGTTGAAGATCATCGACCAATAACGCCATGCTGTCTGACTTGGCTTTAAATTCGTCACTGCGAGGATTGATACGGCTGCTCAGTTGCGTCATTTCTATATCCTTAATGAAGCAAAAAATAGGGGGCTTGATTAAGGCGACATGGCACGCTTGATATGTCGCCTTCGTACTGTAAAGGCTGGCTATTTTGACTCGTTAAACAATTCGCGACCAATTAACATGCGGCGAATTTCAGAGGTGCCTGCACCAATTTCGTAAAGCTTGGCATCACGCAATAAACGCCCTGTTGCGTATTCGTTTACATAGCCATTGCCGCCCAATAATTGAATAGCATCTAAAGCCATTTTAGTGGCAAGTTCTGCACTGTATAAAATGGCGCCAGCGGCATCTTTTCGGGTTGTTTCCCCACGGTCACATGACTTGGCAACACTGTAAACATAAGCGCGTGCAGCGTTCATACCTGTGTACATATCGGCTAACTTGCCTTGTACTAGTTGGAATTGACCAATCGACTTACCAAACTGTTCGCGTTCATGAATGTACGGGATTACGATGTCCATACAAGCAGACATAATGCCCAATGGCCCACCAGACAACACCACTCGTTCGTAATCAAGGCCGCTCATTAGCACTTTTACGCCATTGTTGAGGCCGCCTAAGATGTTTTCTTCTGGCACTTCGCAATCTTCAAATACCAATTCACAAGTGTTCGAACCGCGCATACCGAGCTTGTCGAGTTTCTGAGCTTGGCTAAAACCTTTCGATTCACGCTCGACGATAAAAGCGCTAATGCCATGTGCGCCTTTTTCTAAGTCGGTTTTTGCGTAAATCACATAGGTATGGGCATCAGGACCGTTAGTGATCCACATTTTATTGCCATTTAAGATGTAGCGATCGCCTTCTTTGCGAGCATGCAGTTTCATTGAAACCACATCAGAACCCGCATTGGGTTCGCTCATGGCAAGTGCACCAATGTGCTCGCCGCTGACGAGCTTAGGTAAGTATTTGGCTTTTTGAGCGTCATTACCATTACGGTTAATTTGGTTCACACATAAGTTTGAATGAGCGCCATAACTTAATCCAATAGATGCTGATGCGCGGGAGATTTCTTCCATTGCCACCACGTGAGCCAGATAGCCCATGTTAGCGCCGCCATATTGCTCATCAACAGTGACACCTAATAAACCCATATCGCCAAGTACTGACCATAATTGATTTGGAAACGCATTGTCGATATCGACTTGGGCGGCCATGGGGGCAATTTCGTTGGCGGCAAAACCACGAACGGCGTCACGTAACATATCTACATCTTCACCTAAACCGAAGTTTAGGCTGGTATATAAGTTGCTCATTTGCTTGTGTCCTGTTGAATTTTTATTATCGTCTGGCAATAAATGTGCTGCCAACGCTTTATGGTTGCGTTTTTGGCAGTGGGGCAAAGCTATTGGCTGAATTGAGTCAGCCATTTATATTTTGTTGTTATTTGGTTTTGTTAACTGAGTTATCCACTAATGCCGCTTTACATTGCTGCTCGGCGGAGTTGAGTTCCATGAGCACAACTTTAATGTCGTCCATTTGTTGTTGTAATGCTGATTTTTTGTCGTTAACCAAGTCAAGCATGGTGTTGAGCTGAGTAGAGCTACTTTTATCTGCATCGTAAAGCTCAAATAGACGGCGGGTTTCAGCTAACGAAAAGCCAAGGCGTTTACCGCGTAATATGAGTTTTAAACGGACTCGGTCTTTCAGGCTGTATATGCGTGTTTGTCCACGACGTTTAGGTTTAATCAAACCTTGATCTTCGTAAAAGCGAATACTGCGGGTGGTGATATCAAATTCTTTTGATAAGTCACTGATAGAATATGTCGATTGTGGGTTATGGATTGTGCTCATCATGTCACCAAAAGTGTTCCTTTTGATGCAAGATATATGAAGTTTACGTAAAGGTAAAGTTTGCAAGGGTGGGTTTCAAATTATATTTGGCTAAGTGCGTGTTAATTTTGCTTGCCACTTATGGGGGTATTATACCTTAACCTATTGTTATTTTGTGGATATTTTATTAGTGGTTATTGGGTTGCTTGCAATTAAACACTCGATTGAAACTATAGGCTTTTTTATCAATGTTGATGGATGTTATCCCTTTGTCTAATTGGGCTATTCGATGAATTCTGCTCATAATCATTACAATATAAGTTGATGAATGGAGAGCAACATGGCTGATTTGGGACTATCAATGCACGCACAATCGATAGCCGAGCCCGAAGTCTTTTGGCAACAAGCAGCAAAGGCCATTAGTTGGGACCTTGCGCCAAAAATGGTCTTAGATGATAGCAACAAACCTTTTTATCGTTGGTTTGCTGATGGAAAAATGAATACTTGTTTTAATGCTTTAGATCGCCATGTATTGGCAGGAAGAGGAGAGCAAACTGCGATTCATTATATTAGCCCTGTCACTCAAAATGAATACTCAATCAGTTATCAATCTGTATTGGCGCAGGTAAAACGATTGGCTGGATTGATGGTGTCTCTAGGTGTTGAAAAAGGTGACCGAGTGGTTATTTACATGCCAATGGTGCCAGAAACTGCCTATGCCATGCTGGCATGTGCTCGAATTGGCGCTATCCACTCAGTGGTATTTGGTGGTTTTGCAGCGAATGAGTTGTCGACCCGCATTAATGATGCCAAACCTAAACTAATCTTATCAGCTTCTTGCGGTATTGAGCCTTCTGGTGTTGTACCGTATAAGCCTCTACTTGATGACGCATTATCTCAAGCAAGTCATAAAGTTGACCATTGTATTATTTTAAATCGTACTGAATTCCAAGCTGAGCTTATCTCGCCCCGAGATGTTAATTGGTACGAAGCGCTAGTAGATGCGCCAGACGCTGAGTGTGTATCGCTCGATGCAACCGATCCTTTGTATGTGTTATATACCTCAGGCACAACAGGGCAACCTAAAGGTGTTGTGCGTGATAATGGCGGCCATGCTGTTGCATTAGCGTGGTCGATGAAACACATTTATGACATTGGTGTAGGCGATGTTTTTTGGGCTGCATCCGATGTGGGTTGGGTGGTGGGGCACTCGTACATTGTATATGGGCCATTACTGGTTGGCGCAACAACCATAATGTATGAAGGTAAGCCTATTGGTACTCCTGATGCTGGCGCATTTTGGCGTATTATCGAACAAAAACAAGTGCGGAGCTTTTTTACTGCACCAACGGCTATTCGTGCCATTAAGCGGGAAGATCCAGAAGGCGACTTTATCAAACAATTTGATTTATCCTGTCTGAAGCAAATGTATTTAGCGGGTGAGCGTTGCGATCCTGAAACCCTAAACTGGAGTCAGCGACACTTAGGTAAACCTGTGGTTGATCACTGGTGGCAAACTGAAACTGGTTGGCCTGTGGCGGCAAATTTAATGGGAACTGACCCTATTGAAATTAAAGCGGGTTCGCCAGCAAGAGCTGTGCCTGGTTATCAAGTTGAAATTTTAGATGCCATGGGCGAACAAGTGGCCACGAATGAAAGTGGAAATGTAGTGATTAAACAGCCCTTACCACCGGGTACGTTGACGACTTTATGGCAAAACGATAAACGCTATATCGACAGTTACTTGTCTATGTATCCAGGTTATTACTTAACCGGAGATGCGGGTTATATTGATGAGGATGGTTATTTATACATTATGAGCCGGATTGACGACATCATAAATGTTGCTGGACACCGTTTGTCCACAGGTCGATTTGAAGAGGTGTTATGCCAACACGAGGCTGTCGCAGAGGCTGCGGTAATTGGTGTGCAAGATAAACTTAAAGGCCAAGTGCCACTTGGGTTAGTGGTGCTTAAAAATGGCGTCACTTTGTCAGATGAGGTTTTATACAAAGAGTTACTAGCATTAGTGCGCCATGAAATCGGCCCTGTAGCTGCATTTAGATTAGTCAGTGCGGTACAAAAATTACCCAAAACCCGTTCGGGTAAAATATTGCGCGCTACAATGCGTAAAATTGCCGATAACAATGAATATACGGTTCCAGCAACGATTGAAGACCCGATGACCTTGGACATCATTCGTAGTGCATTGACTAAGATGGGTTATGCCGATGCATTGGCTAAAGAGTTAACCGTTTAATGGTGTGATTGGCTGAATTAAATATATTGAGGCGTGTATGTTGTTATGAGCTGAAAATAGGTTAATTGAAATAGGTCAATTGACGTGAAGATTAGGATTCGAACAATTAAAAAAGTGCCAAGTATTAACTTGGCACTTTTTAATATCGTTTATATTATTGGGTTATGCAGAATATTCAAAAGGATCTACATTACCCAAAACCGATGCGTACTTGATTGTTATAAATTTAGTTGAAAAAAATTGCTCAACTCCGTCGTTAGATGTTTGCATACCGATATCATCAAAGCCTTCTGCAGCTTGGAATTTACCTAATAATTCACCTAACTCTGCCTTCTCCAAATTATAGGGAGGATGAGTGAAGTTACTTGCAGGAATAACTTCACCTAGTTCTGAATAGCGTCTAACTTCGTTAGCTATTGTGTCAAGTAAATCACCATTGTGAACACCAATCCATTGCACCGCGTAACTTTTTACTATGTACTTTTTAGAGTAAAAGTAAAAATCATCTTTTGCTTCGATAATAACAATATCTGCATATTGTTCATCTTCAATTAATGTTTGATATGCGGCATTGATATCCTCTATTTCTAACTCTAGACCTGCTACTGCAATAATTTGATCTGCAGTAACAAGGCGACCATCTCGACTTAATAAACGGATGTAATCAACTAATTCAATCATAATTTCACCATCGAATTAAGCAGGTAATAAACCTAAGCCTTCAAGTCTATCTGCTGCGTAGCCAAGATTAAATTTCTCAAGGGTGGCACGTGTAGGAACACCGGTTGCTTGATCCCAGCCCATTTCTTCATAGAACAAGTCTAATCCAAGTTGAATGTCGTCACGATCCATTTTTATTGTACCTTCATCGCCAAATGCAGCTTCTGGATCCATGTCATAAACCCACTCACATAATGCATCATGTTTGTTACGTTGATCCGGTTCTTTCATTTGTAGTACTGATAATGCACGGTGAAGTTGTAAGACTCTCTCTGCTTTATCATCAAGCTCTTGCTCGGAGGTTTCAATCCCTGTAACCAGAGAGAACATTTGTGATTCAATTGAGCTATCACCAAGATAGTCTTTGTTAACATCTGGAGAGACAAGCAGTGGGAACATCCAGTTACACACAGTAAGAGAATCATGTAGAACGTTTTTCACTAAACACCATTTGGCAAACTTGGCTTTAGAAACATTCATCGCTGTATAGTGTTTAACAGGGTCAAAAGCATTTTCGCCCCACATTGATTCCGCTACTTCGGCAATTTTTGCATAAGGTAGGCCACAATTAATTAAATTAATATGTGAGTGACATTGTGGGTCGCGGTTAAATACCGTTGCCAATAATGCACCGACTTGACCAGCGGCTTCACTCGCATGGTGTAGACCACCCACCATTGAACGGTTAAAGACATGTACGCCTTCATCAAGGAATACACTATAGGTTTGACCTAATAAATTCTCTTCAGCATCAGATTCAAGGGCAAATGTTAATCCTGCCATTCTTGGTGATTCAACATCATCGAGAACATCTTGAATGTTATACAATTCACCTTCATCATTAATAAAATTGTGTAATCCGGTACCGAGAAAACGTCCAAAATAATTCGAGCCATTATAAGATTTGGCTAAACCAATACGAGTATAATAATCTTGCATAAAGTGGGCATCTAGATTTGCATACTGTTCCCAATTTATGGCTGCAAACTCTTCAGCAGGTAATAAAATTTCCCAAAATGAACGTTTAGTGAATTCGCGCATTAGGTGTGACAATTGACCATAGGCACTCCAAATCGCTAAGTTATCCATGTAATAACCACCAATAGTCATGATATCAGTCTTTTTTTCACCGTTACCAGGTTGACCCATTGAATACCAAGGATCTAGAAATCCCATACACGTGTTGGTGAGGTATTCTGTTGGTAAGTTATACTCAGTTTTCATTTTAGGGTTTTTGAGTTCACAAAAACACCGGATTGGGCAAGAGTGACAACCACCAGGGCGTTTAAAGATTTTATTGGCTTCTTCACGGCCAAAATACATTTCGGCCATTGATGTGCGCATACCGACTTTTTGACGGTCATCCCAAGGTGTTTCTTCCAGAATAACTGGGTCATCTGCTGCACCCCAAGTCACCCCAGGACCTCCACGCCAACGACTAATACCAGCGTTAAATTCTGCCCAAGACTGAGGGTCATGAGGGACCACGCCCTGATTGTTTGCGCCGATAATACCTAGAATGTGATCATCCAGTGCACGTAGTTGTTCATTGGTCGTGCTTTCGGCAATTTCTACACGACCTGTACCGATAATACCAATGCCTTTTAATTTTTTAGAACCTAATACTGAACCATGCCCACCGGCAGAGTGACCACCTTGGGTTTGTATGGTGGATTGTGCAACTAAGTTTTCTCCGGCTGGGCCAATTGCTGCCACTTGGGCTTGTTGTCCCATCATTTTACTAATAGCGGCAAAGGTATCAAATATGCCCACGCCCCATAATGAATCTGCAGGTTCAATTGTAACTTTGTCATCAAGAATTTTTAACCACACAGGCGAAGGCGATTTACCTTCAATAATGATTGCATCGTATCCAGCATATTTTAATTCAGGTGAAAAATGGCCACCAAAATGTCCGTCGGTAATTAAATGCCCCCTGATTACAGGGTTTCGAGAGGTAATAGTTGTTCGTGCAGAACATATTGCGCCAGAACCACTTAGTGGGCCGGCTGAAATAACTAATCTATTTTCTTCATCGGTTGCTTTAATTCCATCGACGTGGTTATCCCATAATACTTTATAACCAATACCCATGCCGCCAATATAATCGTGGTATTTTTCTGTTGTTTCTTTAGTAATTGTACTTGTCGTTAAATTCACTCGTAGAATATAACCAGCCCATCCGCCATATGTACTACTCATAATGATTCCTTAAAATTTATTAATATTTAAATGAGAGTTAAATGAGAGTTAAATATTTCTCATGCTGTTCCACTGCAGCAACGGCGTCTTCCCACGTATAAAATTTGATAGCACCAGTCGGACAAACTTGGGCGCAGTTAGGAGCTCCTTCACAAAGATCACACTTAAGTGACTTTCTTGTTAGGCTATCAATTGTGATAACTTGTTGTGGGCACTTGTCTGCACAATAGCCACAACCAACACAAAGAGAGTCATCTACAACTCTTGCTCCTGTGGCCTCATTGATATAAATAGCGCCTTGAGGGCACACTGTCATACAGACATCACATTGGCGACATGTAGACGGAACAATAGTGCCATCTCCTTGTTCGCCACGCTGGTCTTCATAGTTGGCTTGAACACCTAAAGGACCAAAATTAAGATTTCTATCAACTTTGATTCTTGCTGTGCTTGGACTTACGGCAGAGGTTCCATGACTCCAACTACAAGCAATTTCACAACGACGACAACCAACACAATAAACAGGATTTACGACCATTAACCCACCAGCAAGAACTTTTACTACAGGGGTTTCACTTGTATCATCATCACTACTTCCACAACCAGTTAGAAAACTAGCCAAGGTTCCGTAGTAAACTGTACCAACAGCAACTTTTGCTCCATTGGCAAGTAACGTTCTCCTTGTAATCATTTTCGTTTTCCTTATATTAGTTATTAACTGAAAATATAATTATTCTTTTAATTAATCTAGTGTAAGTATTGGCTAATAATAATTGAAATAAGTTGATATTGATCACGTTTGAATCCGCAATTGTCCACAATTTTATGAATGTATAAAATGAGTCACTATTTAAGCGAATATATTATATTGGATTGAGTTTTAGATATTAATTTATTGTATTTTAATTTTGGTATTTTCTGTTTTGGATTATAAGTTAGTTTAATTCTACATTTTATAATTGCCGATTTCATATGTCGTTTTCTGTAATACAAATGCTTGTTGTATATTTAATTAATACTTAGTCAAATTGTACCAATATAATTATTTACATGATCTTAATCACGATAATATTCTTTCAGATGAGAAATCATTATAAATAGAGTTGTCCGTGACAAAAATAAAAAAGGAATACCTATGATGAATGTAAAATTAGCGGGGAAATATAAGCCATGGTTGATGCTGCCATTTATATTGGTTCCCATATTTACGCTTACGGCTTGTTCGGATAGTTCAGATGATCCAGTGGGAGAAGATGTTGGCGATGGGAATGTAAATGTTTCTATTTTGTCGGCTAAATCTTTAAAAGCATCAATAGAAACGGTCTCAATTGATGATAATCTTGCTGTTTCATTTGATTTTTACTTGAGTAATGCCAACGGTGTTGCTGTTGTCGGTCTCGATACATTAGAGTCTATTCCGACACTTGGCGCCGGTATAGCCAAATTAGGTGACGAACAAAAACGAATTAGACCATTAAATAGTGATCAAGAGATTGTTACTGCAGAAGAAAATTCTGATTTATCCCCACAACCTCAGTGGACTAGTTACATTAATAATCTCGTTGAACCTGGAGATGTGGCTGATAACGATTTAAAAACAGGTTGGGATGAGAATAAAGGGAGTCAATGGCAAGCTGGTATTGAAACCGATTGCGGAGTGGAGTGCATAACATCTATAGGTAATGGAGTATATCGTTATACTTTTAAACAAACATTAGAAAGCTATTCTGCAATTGATGCTATTGATACTCATTATGCCCCAGAGTTAGTTCACCGTATCTATCTAGAGTTATTGCCATACGCTGAAGCATCTGCTTCTACCATGTTGGTTAATACTACATTTGATTTTGATCCTCTCACGGGTGTCGAAGCTGATCCTGCCGACAGTCGTGTGTTGGTATCTCAAGAACAAAGTTGTAATCGTTGTCACACTACTGATTTAACATCTGACAACAGTATATTAATGCATGGTGGTAAGCGCTTTGATTATGAAGGTTGTGTGATGTGTCACACCAGTTATTCTGGTGATCCTGAAACGGGTGCCAGTATTGGTATGGCAACATTAGTACATAAAATTCATAAGAGTGATTATGTAATTGTTGGTTATCATGGTGCAGTGCATGATTATAGTGGTGTAACTTATCCTGGTGATATGCATCAATGTCAGCAATGTCATATTGAAGACGTGGTGCCACAAGCCGATTTTTATCAATATCCTGGCCAAGAAACCTGTTTAAGTTGTCATGAAGAATATGCGCCAGAAAACTGGGATGGAACTGCTGTTGGGTTATTTCATGATCGAGATGCTTTTCCACAAGCATGGGACATGAGCTGCAGTGGCTGTCATCCAGATGCTAATAATCCGCTAGGTTCTGCTTTATTCCATAATGCGACGGCAAAAATTAATGAAACCGTAGCAGCGAAATATCAATTTGCACTGACAAGTAGTGTATTAGATAGCGATGCTGGCACATTAACCGCCGAATTAACGTTCGATAGCCTCAGTTTAAGCCCTGACTCCGATCCTTCATTTGAAAGTTTATGGTTAGTTGCAGTTGGTAATGAAAACCAAGTTAATATGCCAGCCAATAATGGCCAACGTTTAGTATGGAACCTTATTGATGGTGACGATAATGTTAGCTTAGTGAGAGCTGACAACAAAATTACCGCTGTAATTAGCAATATTAATACGGCAGATTTTGGACTTACGACTACGGGGTCGTTATACGCTAAAGCTTTTGTTTGTGGCGATAAAGAGACTGGAATTGTGACTTCATGTGAATCAGACACCGCAACATCGGTAGAAGTTTCAGCTGATTCTGCTATTGCGTTAACAGCAAACGTTACAAAATACACTGAACTTGTTAGTGAGCAAAAGTGTGTTGCCTGTCATGATAATCAGTTCCAAGACCGCATCAATACCGCTCACTCTATGTTAGTCGCTCCTGCTAACGGCGCTGATTGTGGATCATGTCACGCACCACAAATAGCCACAGGTTTGGCTGATGGTAGTTGTAAAAGTTGTCATAGTAATAACATGGTTAAATTCATGAATGCGACTGTTATGCATACTCCTGGTGAAGCAAGTATCAAAGCATCTAGAACACTTGAAAATAGTTTGAGTTATCGTGAGTTAGTGCATTCGTTGCATGCCAATACGCGTACAACTCAAGATACGATTGACGGTGATCGTGAAATGATGACATATCCTGGTGATGCAAGTAATTGTCGTGCTTGCCATGATGAGGGTCAGTTAACATTAGAAAACTTAGCATATGAATCCTCAGTTATTGTGGCACGAAAAGGTGCAACGTTAGCTGGTGAAACAGCAGAGTATTCACCTACTGTGTCAGTTTGTGCGACTTGCCACAGCAATATTGATCAATGGGCCGGACATGCGAGAGCATTTGGCGGTGTTTATCAAGCCGACGCGAGTTCAGGTGCTATTTATCAACCCGGTAATGAAAGCTGTATTCTTTGTCATGCTGAGGGGAAAAGTGAAGGTGTCGATGTTATGCATGGCGTTAAATAAGCGATAGCTTATTGCTAAAATATCGTTCATTAAATAATGTAAAATAGAGTGATAAAGGTTGATACTGAAAAGTATCAACCTTTATTTTATCATTGATTTTATTTAACTACGCTCAAGATAATAAACGGTGATTAAATCATCTTGTCTTACTAACTAATGGTGCTTATTGACTTATATAGATGCGCTATAGGTGTGTCAATATCCATAGTGAGTAAAAAAAAGACAAGTTTGATATGAAATAGGCAAAAAACTCTGATATTGGCGGACTTACCCCATCTCTTAACCTGTGTTGATATTATTTATTAAGCTATTGTCTTTAATGATGTATTTTGGATAGTGTTTTATTTATCACCTATATTGCATTTTATGTAATAGTGTATGCACATTTTGTGACTGTAATTTAGTTACATAAATCAGTATAATCATCTTCCAAATGGATTCGCACTACGCGATTAATCTCTGTGACCAGTGGAAATATGCTAATGACTAACCACTTCAAACAATCTCACGTCGGCGTTATTGGCCTCGGTGTGATGGGCAAAAACCTTGCATTAAACATAGCAGATAACGGCTATCATGTTGCTGTTTTCGATTTAGATACTCAGAAAGTTAATGCCGCGATTACTCAAGAGCAAAACGAGCGAAAAACGGGTATAGCAGTACGCATGCAAGCTTGTCATAATCTTTCAGAAATGCTTGCCAATTTGACTACCCCTCGAGTTATTGTCTTATCAGTGCCTGCCGGCGCACCAGTAGACGGTGTGTGTAAATCTCTGATAGAGGCAGGTATTGAAGTAAACGATATTGTTATCGATACTGGCAACAGTTTATGGACTGACACAATAGAACGCGAAGCACGTTATAAAGATCAGTTTGTTTTCTTTAGTTCAGCGGTATCTGGTGGTGAAGTCGGCGCACGTTTTGGCCCGTCATTAATGCCAAGTGGTCATGAAAGCGCATGGCGTTATGTTGAACCGATTTGGAAAGCCATTGCCGCTAAAGTGGATTCGGCAACCGGTTTACCTATTGAGCGTTTTGAACCGGGTAATCCAGTAACCGAAGGTGAGCCGTGTACGACTTATATTGGTCCTGCTGGCTCTGGTCATTATGTTAAAATGGTTCACAACGGTATTGAATATGCGGATATGCAGCTTATTTGCGAAGCCTATCAATTACTCAGTGATGGTTTAGGCATGTCTGCCCATGACATCGGTGATGTGTTCAATGGTTGGAATAAAGGTATTCTTAACAGTTATCTTATGGAAATCAGTGCAGAAGTCTTGCAGCAAGCCGATCCATTAACAAGTAAACCGCTAGTCGAAATGATTTTGGATAAAGCGGGTCAAAAAGGCACTGGTCTATGGACTGCGGTGAGTAGTTTACAAATTGGTTGTCCAGCACCAACCATTGCAGAAGCCGTTTACGCACGTGCAGTGAGTACCCAGAAAAACTTACGTATGCAGTTAAACGCAAAGCTTGCAGGCCCTGCACCTGTTAGTTTTAGTGATGCAGAAAAAGTGGAGTTTATTGCTAATCTTGAAGATGCATTATATTGCGCCAAAGTTTGTTGCTATGCGCAAGGATTCCAGCTGATGGCGATGAATGCTAAAGAGCAAAAATGGTCTTTAGATTTTGCTGAAATAGCTAAAATTTGGCGAGCTGGTTGTATTATTCGTGCTAGGTTCCTGCAATCAATTACTCAGGCTTATCAAGATGATGCAAACCTTGAAAACTTGTTGATGGCTGACAGTTTTAGTCAAACATTGTCACAGAAACATCTTAATTGGCGTAAAACAGTTGCGGCCTCTGTTATGCAAGGTATTCCTGCACCATGTATGAGTTCTGCTATTGCATATTATGACAGTTACCGCTGCGAAACATTACCCGCTAACTTGTTACAAGGTCAGCGTGACTTTTTTGGTTCGCACACCTTTGAGCGTGTAGACAAACCTGCGGGCGATAAATACCATTTAGATTGGAGTGCGAAGCAACGTACGTTATCTAAAATGTAGTCGGTAACATCGCTAAAAAAGGCGCCTAATTGTAAAATTAGGCGCCTTTTTAATGGTTTTTGCGTTGACGTTATAAGGTTTTTAAGCCAAAGAGAAATACAATCCAGTGCTAAATAGTAGACTGAAAATCATAGTTAATTTTGCTGTTTGGCCAAGTATCGGATTTAATGCCTCACCAGAATTATTATGAAATTCGTGGCTGAGATTCCGTGCAATGACTAATGATACGCCTGATAACAATACCGGCAATCCATCGAGTGAACCTAACAAAAAGCCCCCTATGATGATCCCAAAAGGTAAATAGACAAAGCTTTGATACAGAATTTTTGCTTGCGCCTCACCAATACGAACGGCCAAAGTATTTTTACCTGCTTTGGTGTCGGTAGAAATATCGCGAGTATTATTAACTAGCATGATAGCGGCATTAAAAAAGCCAATGGCACAACCAAGTAACCATGCTGTTAACGTGGTTGCTCCTGCTTGTAGGTAATAACTGCCGACAACGGCCACTAGACCAAAAAACACGAATGCAGCTATTTCGCCTAATCCATGTGAGGCAAGCGGATAAGGGCCTCCGCTATAACATAACGCACCTAAAATAGAGGCCGCAGCAAGAATAGCAATGGGCCATCCACCATGAAAAATCAGCAATGAACCGACTAATAACGCTGTGATTAGGCATCCGATCATAGCATTACGCACCGCTGAGGGAGCAAGGATACCGCTTTGGGTTACTCTAACAGGGCCAATTCGTTCTTCGGTATCGATGCCATTTTTAAAGTCAAAATAGTCATTAGCGAGGTTAACAGATATTTGTAACAATATGGCACATAGCATTGAAGTAAAGGCGATGAGTAAGCTAAATTGTTCTAGCCCGATGGCGAGCATATTGCCAATTAATAATGGACCAATTGCAGCAGGTAACGTTCGAGGACGAATCGCCATAAACCATGATTGAATTGAGCTAGATTGCATAATATTGTGAGACGCAGCATTGATTAGTCATGTCTAATAGCATATCAAATATTCAATTAAACTGCAGATATGAATATTTGCGTTGCATCACTATTTTAGAAATTGTCATTTGAAAACTAAATTCAGTCATTAGGATAGATTAAGCTAGAAAAAATCAGCTTAACTAAGGTAATCTAAGGTTAATTGATGTTGTAGAGAAGGTGTTATGAGTCAGGTATTAAACGATTTATTGTCATTATTATCACTTGAAAAACTTGAGGATGGCCTGTTTCGTGGCCAAAGCCAAGATTTAGGTTTTGGACATGTGTTTGGTGGTCAGGTAATGGGGCAAGCATTAAGCGCGGCAAAACAAACCGTTAGTGAAGATCGCCATGTACATTCTTTACATTCATATTTTTTACGTGCTGGTGATGAAAAATTACCGATAATTTATGATGTTGAAAATATGCGTGATGGTGGCAATTTTAGTGCGCGTAGAGTGAAGGCTATTCAAAAAGGTCGACCAATTTTTTATATGGCCTGTTCATTCCAGACTGTTGAAGAAGGTTTTAGTCATCAAGACAAAATGCCAAATGTGCCTGGGCCTGAGGGGTTGCTGAATCAACAAGAACTCGCGATGACCATGCGTGATAAAGTACCTGCGGCAATGCTTGAAAAGTTTATGGCAGATTCTCCAATAGAAATGCGCTCAGTTAATCCTATTGATCCGATAGCTCCTAGTCCATGTGAACCTAAACGTTATGTTTGGATACGCGCTAATGGCCAAGTCCCTTCAGATCACAGTATTCAAGAATATTTACTCGCTTATGCATCAGACTTTAATTTTTTAGCCACCGCGACTCAACCCCATGGGGTGTCTTATTTAACGTCGGGCATGCGAATGGCGACTATTGATCATGCGATGTGGTTTCATAGGCCATTTAATATGGAGGAGTGGCTTTTGTATTGTATTGATAGCCCAAATGCTGGCGGTGGGCGTGGTTTTGTTAAAGGACAGTTTTTTGATCAACAAGGACGCCTTGTGGCTTCGGCCACACAGGAAGGTTTAATCAGAATGACCAAGTAGGGTGAAAATAATGATTAAGAAAAGAATAATATTAGTGTTTGTCGCTTTCATGACTTTGATGCTAAATGGTTGTGTAACCGTAGAACCAGAAAAACCTGTGATTGTTTATGGCTATGCCGGTTATGCTGAAAAAGTTGCCTTGCCTCAAGGTTGTAAAATTAACATTGCCTTGATTGATTTTAATACCCCTGGTGCGATTATTTCACAGAAAAATTTTGATATTGCCACAGCACCTGTACCGTTTAAATTTACCTTACCGGCGGAGTTAATTAATAATAGTATTGATTATGGTGTGGTTGCGATGATTACTTACCAAGGCAAGGCAATTTTTCAGACTTATAATAAGTATCATGTGATCAATAACGGTCAATTTACCACTCAAGTCTTAATGAAACGGGTTAAGCAAAGGTAACAACAACGTAGCTCACAAACTCTTAGCCCCGTCATTGATTTATTCATGTGACGGGTAATAATCTTTTTCTACCCTAATAGTGTTGTTTAGGTTGTTTATGACAGAGTTAACCCCTATTTATCGTTCTCATGCGCAAACTCGTTTGATTTGGGCTTTGTGTATCGCTTCTATGGTGATTTATATTAATTTGTACACGGTACAAGGCATGTTGCCTTCTATTGCTGAGCATTTTGATGTGTCGGGCGCACAAGCCACTTTAGTGTTGTCTGTTACCAGTTTTACGTTGGCATTTTCATTGCTTTTTTATGCGATATTATCTGACAGAATTGGGCGGCTAGCTCCTATCGTCGTGAGTTTGTGGCTGTTAGCTGCATCAAATATCTTATTAATATTTGCTCAAACATTTGATGATTTATTGTGGGTGCGTTTACTGCAGGGAATTTTGTTAGCGGCAGTACCTGCAATTGCAATGGCGTATTTTAAAGATCAATTGGCACCTTCATTTATGCTGAAAGCTGCTGCTGTATACATAATGTCCAACAGTATTGGCGGAATCGCGGGGCGAATCTTTGGTGGATTGATGGCACAAAACTTGTCATGGCAGTCGTCTATGGGTTTGGTGTTTGTGGTGACATTAATGGGTGTGGCATTGGTAACATATTTATTACCACGAAAAGAAATTAAACCCCAAATAATTAAACAAAGAGTGTCGTTGCTACGTAAGGTTAAACAAGATATTGACGGTTTTGTGTTTCATTTGTCTGACTCTCAAATGCGCTTGGCTTATATTATTGGTGGCTTAGCATTTATGATGATGGTTAATCAGTTTAGCTTTATTCAGTTGCATATTATGGCTGAACCCTATGGTTTGAGTCGCTTTCACGCAACATTGATTTTTTTATGTTATTTAAGTGGCACCTTTGCGTCTTACCTGTCGGCAAAATGGATTGTACGTTATGGTTCAATGCCATTATTTAGGGTAGCACTATGCTTAATGCTAGTTGGTACCTTGTTGACCTTGGTGGATACACTAACAGCGATTGTTATCGGTTTTTTGATTAACGCTTGTGGTTTTTTCTTAACCCATAGCTGTTGCAATTCATTTGTGGCCATTCGAGCTACCACTCATCGTGCTAAGGCTACATCGCTGTATTTATGTTGTTATTATCTTGGTGCCTCTTTAGGTGGGCCATACCTAATGTTGTTTTGGCATGAAGCTGAATGGAATGGGGTTGTGGTGGGGTCTATGAGCCTTTTAGCATTGTTGCTGGTGGCTATTTGGCGTTTAGGGATACATCAAAAGCAGCAGCTCGTTGATGTATCCGCGTCTAATTAGCTCTCGATAAATTGCTTTCTATCAAGGTCGAACTTGCGCATTTTATCGTACAAGGTTTTACGTGGTAGCTCGAGTTGTTCCATGGTTAATTTGATGCTGCCTTTATTGTGACTTAATGCTTCTTCAATCTGCATTCGTTCAAAAAACTCAACTCGTTGTTGCAGTGACATACTCGTGTGCATGGTGGTGTGATTGTCTAAGTTACCTGCAAAAGCGGCTTCAGCGCCAAGTAATACGTAACGCTCGGCTAAATTGCGTAATTCACGCACATTGCCTGGCCAATCATGAGAGCTAAGCACTATGGTTTGTTGAGGAGTTAATGCGATTAACGCTTTATGGTAACGTGCAGATGCAATGCGAGCGAAGTGCAAAAATAATAACGGTATGTCTTCGAGACGTTCTCGAAGTGGTGGGATGACGATGGTGACTAAGTTTAGACGATAAAGTAAATCTTGTCTGAATAGACCTTGCTCGCATAATTTTTGTAGGTTGAGTTTTGTGGCGGCAATCACCCGAATATCTAGATCGATAAGGGTATTAGATCCTAAACGTTCTACTTTTCGGTCTTCTAACACTCGAAGTAATTTAACTTGCAACGCCATTGGGGTACTTTCGATTTCATCTAAAAATAGCGTGCCACCGTTGGCGTATTCGAATTTACCAATACGACGTTTATCTATACCGGTAAAAGCTCCTGATTCTGCACCAAAGAGTTCGCTTTCGATTAAGTTTTCAGGGATTGCCCCGCAGTTAATAGCAACAAAGTTGGCTTTGTTTCGATAGCAATGATCATGTAAATAGCGTGCGACTAATTCTTTACCTGCACCAGTTTCACCTTCAATCATAATATCTGCAGGTGTGTCGAGTACTTGGTCGATTAAGTTACGCATCTTCATTATGCTTGGGCTGTTGCCTAGAATTCGTGGGCCAGGTGCGATGTGAGATTCTAGTTCGCGCTTTAATTTTCGGTTTTCTAGAGTTAAAGATCGTTTATCCAATGCGCGTTTGGTCACATCTAATATATGTTCGTTGTTAAACGGTTTTTCGATAAAGTCGTAAGCACCTTTTTTTAATGCATCGACTGCCATGGCAATATCACCAAATCCGGTCAGCAATACAACGGGCAAGTCATTATCTTGCTTCTTTAGTTGTTGTAATAAGCTTAAGCCATCTAATTGTGGCATATTCACATCGGAGATTATTATCCCTGGCCAATTTGGACTGATGTGGTGAGCAATGATCTGTGGGTCGGTAATGGCCAAAGCTTTGATGTTTTCGAGCTTAAATAATTGCTGTAATACTGTGCCGATATAGGGCTCATCGTCAACAATAATGACTTGGTAGTTGTTGATGTCTTGTATTTGGGTCACGTTTACACTTCCTCACGTAAATAAAGCGGCAAAATAATATGAAAAATGGCGCCACCTTGTTGTGCATTCTCGACAGTGATAGAGCCTTGCATTGATTCGATTATTCGCTGCGATATAGATAATCCTAGCCCTAATCCTTGGCGTTCACTGGTGGTGTAGTAGGGCTCAAATATTTTACTCATTTGGCTTTCTCTTACGCCTGGACCATTGTCTTGAATATTAATATTCACTTTACTGTCGCAATAGACTTCAATTCGCAACAGTCGTTCAATGGATTGCTGCATTGCAACAATGGCATTACTTATTAAGTTAACTAATACTTGCTGTAGCCTGACACTGTCGCCCCATATTTGGCATTTTCCATCTAATAACGTTAATGACAACCTAACACTCTGTTTGTCCATTTCGGGCTGAACGATAGTGAGTGCTTGCTCAATGGATTGGTTAACTTCAATGGCGCTATCTTTACCTTGGGATTTGCGGGTAAAACTCTTAAATTGACCAATAATATCAGCAAGTCTGTCAGTTAGTTCTATCATTATTTTGATATTACTTCCCGCATCATCAATCATATTACGATCTATAAACGTTTGAGTATTTTGGGCGTAACTTCTTAATGCAGCCAAAGGTTGATTAAGTTCATGGTTAATGCTGGCAGAAAGACCGCCAATCACAGTAAGCTTTGCTGCTTGGATTAGTTCATCTTGGGTATCTTTAAGCTGCGTGTTGGCTTGTTCTAATGCTAACGTACGATCTTTTACGCGTTGTTCTAGTTGATTTTGTTCTTGACGCATTCTACGCAAATTTTTACGACGCTCTATACTGTACAGTATAAATAATGCCAATAATAAATACAGGGTAGTGGCCAATAGCATGACCGGTGGTAACGATTCATATAAAGGCTTCATTGGCGCGAGAATGTGAACGTTCCAATTTGCATTTGGCATTAGTTGATGCCGTTCGAGGTATTTAGCGTTCCCGTCTAATGATGATATTTTATATACCGGAGATGTATCTGCATCACTGACGATAAAACTAGGGCTCAAACTGAGCTCTCCAATAGGTCTGTTGGCATACCGTTTGGAAGCATTTAACGCAAAACGTTTGGCTTGAGTTAGCGGTGTTAATGAGTTAAATCGCCAACTATTTACACTCGAAAGAAATACGATATTATCAGGATCACTGATCATAAATTCATATTGGCTGGCAATTGCAATTCCACTACTTTGCTGCTCAATTAAACTAATATCGACTTTTACGACGATAACCCCTAATACCACACCCTTATGATAAACCGGATTTGCAAAATAAAAGCCACGTTTATTTGATGACGTACCGACCGCGTAATACTGTCCTGATTTGCCAGAGATAGCATCAATAAAGTAGGGCCTAAATGAATAGTCATGATTGATAAAAGAGTTTGGTATATTCCAATTACTGGCTGCAATAGCGACACCGAGTGCATCTGTAAGGTAAATGTCTGATGATTCGGTAACTTGTTGCAACTCAGATAGGTAAGCATTGAGTTTTTCAATCGTTTGAGGGTTTTGCTGATCGAGTAAGCCCTGTTCTAAAATGGGGTTCTGTGCCAGTACCGCTGGGATATTTTCGTAATGTGAAAGTGCATTATCAATAAAAATCACCAATTCATTGATTTGTTTATCAGACTGTTCGGCAATTGTCTCTGTGCCTTGTTCCAGTAAATACCAATATGTAATTTTTAGAGTGAATAACAGGCCTAAAATAAGCAACATGCCTATAAAGAAATTCCGTTTTTTGATACTAGAGAATGAAAGCATTCATATTCCCTGTGGCTATTATGACTTAGTGATGAGATAAAAAAACGAGCCTTAATTAAGGCTCGTTTATAATACGCTAATTATTAAACTAGTAACCGTTTAATTTGTCGATGTATTCCGGTAGAAATAGTGAAATTTGTGGAATATAAGTAATTAACATTAAGAAACCGAGTAACAGTACTAGCCAAGGCAGGCAGGACTGAATGACCCATCCCATACTTTTACCAGTAATCCCAGCCGTAACAAAGAGATTGAGTCCTACGGGCGGTGTGAGCATGCCTATCTCCATGTTTACTACCATAATGATCCCTAGGTGGATAGGATCAATACCAAGTTGGGTTGCTATAGGAAACAGAATGGGGGCCATAATTAACAAAATGGCTGAAGGTTCCATAAAGTTACCGGCGGCTAATAATAACAAGTTAACTATGATTAAAAAGCCCCATGCTGGTAAGCCTAAACTCACAATTGCTTCTGCAATAATGTGCGGGATACGTTCAGTTGTTAAAACGTGCGCGAATAACATTGCATTGGCAATAATGAATAACAACATAATACTGACTTTAGCGCCATCTCGTACAACATGACGAATTTCTTTATCAATAGGTGTTTTGATAACAGCAAGTAGCATGTAGGCAATGTTTCGTAATGAAGCGACCGCTATAGATTCTTGTTTATTACGCCAAGCAACATTTTTGAGTGGCCCAATATCACGATATCCAAATACAGCAATAAAGTAAGCATATACACAAGCTACAGCAGCGGCTTCAGTCGGACTCGCGACACCACCATAAATGGCACCTAATACAATAAAGATTAATGCTAAGCCGCCAAAAGCCTTGGCACTTGATAAACCTAGGGCTTTTATTCCTGGGAAAGGACGTGAAGGGAGCTTTTTTATACGGGCAACTATGTAGATAGCCAACATTAAAATAAAGCCCATCATTAACCCTGGAATTAAGCCTGCCATAAACATTCTTGCTGCTGACACTTCAGTTGCTGCGGCATAAACCAGCATAACAATAGAAGGGGGGATTAAAATGCCTAACGTTCCTGATGTGGTAATCACACCAGCGGCAAACTTTTCTGGATAACCAGCGCGCACCATGCCGACAATGACAATAGAACCAATTGCAGCAACAGTGGCTGGAGATGAGCCCGATACGGCTGCAAATAACATACAAGCCATAACGGATGCCATGGCAAGACCACCACGTATATGACCGACACTGTCCATAGCAAAGTCGATAATGCGCCTTGCTACACCACCAGTAGACAAAAATGCTGATGATAAAATAAAGAACGGGATGGCTAATAAGGTGTAATGCTCTGAGGTTGACCCATACAGTTTTAGTACAATTGAGGCGAGCGAATCATTTGAAAATAACAAAATCGTGAGTATGCTTGAAAAACCTAAGGCTATCGCAATAGGCATCCCAATCATCATGCAAATAAATAAAGCGAGAAATAGTGTGGCTATAGTCATTATTTCGCATCCTTATCATTTTGTTGTTCAGGTGATGCGGATAGTGCAGCTTCATCGATTAAATGCATACTGTCTTTAGCTTCGTCAGCCAATTGGAAGCCAACAGCCTGGTTCTTTAAGATAGCGATAAATAATTCAATAAAACGCCAAGTGAGCATAGTGAAACCGATTATTATAATACTTTGAGATAACCAGATAGGTATTGCCCCGTCTTCTACATCAATACGTAAAGTCTCCCAAGCAAAGTCAGGGTCAAGTTGATGAATAAACCAAGCCGGAAAATCAATATCTTCCATAGGGATGCCAATTTGATACATTTGGCTGAGGTAGTCCCACGATCCTTTTAAAAATATTCCGCAGTAAACCAAGCAGCATAAGCATGCAAAGATGGCGACTGCTTTTTGAGGCTTGCCTGACAATTTAGAAACAAAGGCATCAACACCGATATGAGCCCCTACTTTTACACCATAAGACATACCAAAAAGTACGAACCAACCACATAGAGTGAGGGTAAGTTCTTGGATCCATAAAAAACCCGTATTAAAAAAGAATCGTGCAATGACTTCGCCAAAAACAAGCAATGTCATGAGTGTAATCAAAAGATTAAGGAACCCTTCTTCAAAATAACCAAATAGTCTTGAAATCACGGTCATACTCCTTGAGTAAAAAAAGGGTGGTACTGATCCAATAAGCAACTCAGTACCACATTTAGTATTGAGACTATTTGGTATTTGCAGCTTGTGCTGCATTAATCATGTCTTTACCAATTTGATCTTCAAATTTAGCCCAAACAGGTTTCATTGAATTAACCCATTGTTGACGATCCGCAGGCGTTAATGTCACTAATTCAGAACGTCCTGAATCTAAAATAGTTTGCTTATCTTTATTGCCTTTTTCTGCTGCAATGCTGTTGCCAAGTGCAATAGCCTCTTCAAGTGAAGATTTAAAGATTGCGCGTTTGTCAGCGGGTAGACTTTTCCAGAAAGTATTTGAGGTCACGACCATGTAATCTAAAACACCATGATTACTTTCGGTTATGTAGCTTTGCACCTCATAGAATTTCTTTGAATAGATATTTGACCAAGTATTTTCTTGACCATCAATAGCGCGTGTTTGTAACAGGGTGAACACTTCAGAGAAAGGCTTTTTAACCGGAATAGCACCAACAGCATCAAACTGAGCTGCAATCACGTCTGATGCCATAATACGAAACTTTTTACCCTTAGCATCTTTAGGTAATTCTAGTGGGTCATTGGCAGAAAATTGCTTCATACCATTGTGAAGGTAACCTAGGCCGACAACCCCTTTTCGGTTCATTGAGTTCAATAGTTTTTGGCCCGCATCCGATTGTTGGAAGCGATCAACGGCCGCCATATCTTCAAATAAGAATGGTAAATCAAAGATTTGTAGTTTTTTTGTATAACGCTCAAACTTAGATAGTGATGGTGCTACAAACTGCACATCGTTTAACAGCAATGCTGCTAGCTCGTTGTTATCCCCAAATAACTGTGAGTTAGGAAATACGTTCACAACATATTCACCAGGTAAACGTTGTTCTATTAATTCTTTAAACTTAAGTGCCATTTGTCCTTTTGGCGTGTTCTCTGCAACAACATGAGAAAACTTAATTTCTACAGGCTCAGCAAAAACATTAAAACTCGCTGCCAGAATTGAAGCTACAGCGGCTAGTTTAGCCATTGACTTTAGTGGACGTATAAAAGTATTTATCGATTTTTTCATGGTAGTTAACTTCCTTTTTTTAGTGTTATATTTTCCTCAAGGTGGTGACTTGTTCCAGAACAAGGACGCCATAAACGCTTTATGAGGATAGATAAAACTTAGCAAGCATCAGGCCAGAATGTTAACCATTTGTAACCGTATGATATTTATTAACTTTAATTTATGTGTGTATAGTTATACTGATTTAGTGTGCGGATAGTCACACACCGAGGGGGTATGGTTGGGTGGAATGTCACACATTTTGTTGTGATGCTATATAGATCTCATTAAAAAGAATTGCTTAGAAGTTATTGATTTAGGGAGAATGAATTTGATTATCTGTTTATGCGGATACATTGGATAACAGCGTAAAAGGACACAAACAAAAAAACCACCGTGAGGTGGTTTTTTATCTCAAATATGTAGAATCATATTCGAATATTAAATGATTGGTGGAGCTACACGGGATCGAACCGTGGACCTCTTCACTGCCAGCGAAGCGCTCTCCCAGCTGAGCTATAGCCCCGAACTTTAGCTAAATAACGACTAAAATTTGAAATATGGTATCCCATAGGGGATTCGAACCCCTGTTACCGCCGTGAAAGGGCGGTGTCCTAGGCCTCTAGACGAATGGGACACATTTGATATGTTATACTCTGTATCGAGTGAATACTCATTGGTGTCTGTAGGCTAAACACCAGTGCTATATAGATCATCAAACACTTTTTCTAAAACAATAGTTTCGAATCATGTTCAACCATCTTAAATATGGTATCCCATAGGGGATTCGAACCCCTGTTACCGCCGTGAAAGGGCGGTGTCCTAGGCCTCTAGACGAATGGGACACATTTGATACGTTATACTCTGCATCGAGTGAATACTCATTGGTGTCTGTAGGCTAAACACCAGTGCTATATAGATCATCAAACACTTTTTCTAAAACAATAGTTTCGAATCATGTTCAACCATCTTAAATATGGTATCCCATAGGGGATTCGAACCCCTGTTACCGCCGTGAAAGGGCGGTGTCCTAGGCCTCTAGACGAATGGGACACAGTTGATACGTTATACTCTGCATCGAGTGAATACTCATTAGTGTCTGTAGGCTAAACACCAGTGCTAGTTACCTATAATGAAGATCAAAACCCTAAGAATTCGAACCCCTGTTACCGCCGACTCTTTATAAACCAAAGTGGGCGATGTCCTAAGCTCTATTTCTAGACGAATGGGACACATTTGATACGTTATACTCTGCATCGAGTGAATACTCATTGGTGTCTGTAGGCTAAACACCAGTGCTATATAGATCATCAAACACTTTTTCTAAAACAATAGTTTCGAATCATGTTCAACCATCTTAAATATGGTATCCCATAGGGGATTCGAACCCCTGTTACCGCCGTGAAAGGGCGGTGTCCTAGGCCTCTAGACGAATGGGACACAGTTGATACGTTATACTCTGCATCGAGTGAATACTCATTAGTGTCTGTAGGCTAAACACCAGTGCTAGTTACCTATAATGAAGATCAAAACCCTAAGAATTCGAACCCCTGTTACCGCCGACTCTTTATAAACCAAAGTGGGCGATGTCCTAAGCTCTATTTCTAGACGAATGGGACACATTTGATACGTTATACTCTGCATCGAGTGAATACTCATTGGTGTCTGTAGGCTAAACACCAGTGATATATAGATCATCAAACACTTTTTCTAAAACAATAGTTTCGAATTATGTTCAACCATCTTAAATATGGTATCCCATAGGGGATTCGAACCCCTGTTACCGCCGTGAAAGGGCGGTGTCCTAGGCCTCTAGACGAATGGGACACAGTTGATACGTTATACTCTGCATCGAGTGAATACTCATTGGTGTCAGTAGGCTAAACACCAGTGCTAGTTACCTATAATAAAGATCAAAACCCTAAGGATTCGAACCCCTGTTAACGCCGACTCTTTATAAACCAAAGTGGGCGATGTCCTAAGCTCTATTTCTAGACGAATGGGACACAGTTGATACGTTATACTCTGCATCGAGTGAATACTCATTGGTGTCTGTAGGCTAAACACCAGTGTTATATAGATCATCAAACACATTTTCTAAAACAATAGTTTCGAATCATGTTCAACCATCTTAAATATGGTATCCCATAGGGGATTCGAACCCCTGTTACCGCCGTGAAAGGGCGGTGTCCTAGGCCTCTAGACGAATGGGACACAGTTGATACGTTATACTCTGTATCGAGTGAGTACTCATTGGTGTCTGTAGGCTAAACACCAATGCTAGTTACCTATAATGAAGCTCAAAACCCTAAGGATTCGAACCCCTGTTACCGCCGACTCTTTATAAACCAAAGTGGGCGATGTCCTAAGCTCTACTTCTAGACGAATGGGACACATTTGATACGTTATACTCTGCATCGAGTGAATACTCATTAGTGTCTGTAGGCTAAACACCAGTGCTAGTTACCTATAATGAAGATCAAAACCCTAAGGATTCGACCCCCTGTTACCGCCGACTCTTTATAAACCAAAGTTAGCGATGTCCTAAGCTCTATTTCTAGACGAATGGGACACATTTGATACGTTATACTCTGTATTGAGTGAATACTCATCAATGTCTGTAGGCTAAACATCAATGCTATTATCTAGTTAAAGATATATTCGTAAGTGGTGGAGCTACACGGGATCGAACCGTGGACCTCTTCACTGCCAGCGAAGCGCTCTCCCAGCTGAGCTATAGCCCCTCTTACAAATTGCTTTTGGATATGCTACAAAAAAATCTGAAGTCATGTCTCAACTGCGAGGCGCATTCTATGCAGCATACCCAAAAGTGTCAACTCGTTTTTTAGGAATTTATTCTATTTGCTACAAATTCAATCGCTTTGGATATTCTTTGTGCAGATCGATCTTTTCCAATTAAATATAAGGTTAAGTCTAACGCAGGAGACTGCCCAGCGCCCGTTACCGCAACACGTAGTGGCATTCCGACTTTACCCATACCCACCTCAAGATCTGCTGCTGTAGCTTCAATTGCTTGATGAATATTTTCAACTGTCCAGTCTGTTATTGCTGCTAACTTTTGATTGAACAAGGTTAAAGGCTCCATTGCCACACCACGTAGGTGCTTTTTAGCCTGAGCTTCATCGAAGTTATCAAAGTCTTCATAGAAATAACGACTAGAAGCTGCTAACTCTTTTAATGTTTTAGCGCGTTCAGATAATGCAGTCACAATTTCAGGTAATGCAGGGCCATTACTGGTATCAATCTTTTGGTCATCCATATGCCACTGTAAATGCGATGCAACATAAACAGGATCAAGTGATTTGATATAATGTTGATTTAACCAAATAAGTTTATCGGTATTAAAAGCTGAAGCGGCTTTATTGATGTCATCTAATTTAAATAGTGTTTTCAATTCTTCCATTGAAAATACTTCTTGATCACCATGAGACCAGCCTAAACGAACAAGATAATTTAATAGTGCTTCAGGTAAATAACCATCATCACGATACTGCATTACACCGACAGCGCCATGACGCTTAGATAATTTGGCACCATCATCACCCAAAATCATCGAAACATGAGCATATTCAGGAATAGGAGCTCCTAATGCTTTAAGGATATTAATCTGGCGAGGGGTATTGTTGATATGGTCTTCACCACGAACAACGCACGTAATACCCATATCCCAGTCATCAACGACAACACAGAAGTTGTAAGTTGGTACGCCATCGGTACGCTTAATAATAAGATCATCAAGCATATCGTTTGAAATTTCAATGCGACCACGAACGTGATCATCAAAGATCACACTGCCTTCGATTGGGTTTTTAAAGCGCACAACAAACGGCTCGTTAGTATCACGAGGCGCAAGGTCACGACAGCAACCGTCGTATTTTTGTTGTAATCCTTGTGCAGCCTGATCTTCACGCATTTTTTCAACACGCTCACGTGAGCAATAACATTTATAAGCCGTGCCGTTATCTAGCATCTGCTCAATAATTTCGTTGTAACGATCAAAACGTTTAGTCTGATAATAAGGACCTTCATCCCACGTTAAACCTAACCAGTTCATACCATCAAGAATCGCATCACAAGCTTCTTGAGTTGAACGTTCAATATCGGTGTCTTCAATACGAAGTACAAATTCACCGTTATTTGCTTTTGCATGTAACCATGAATATAAAGCAGTACGAGCACCGCCTACATGTAAAAAGCCAGTTGGACTTGGGGCAAAACGCGTCTTAGTTGTCATAATCGGACACTAACCTATATAAATACGTCTATAAAAAGAAGACAAGCAAAAATGTGGTTGCCATTCTAACAGCCAAACTCGTTAGTGGAAATGGCGGACCGTTAAACCTGTGATAGTTTTTGAATATTCCTTTTTTTATCGAGTCAAATCTTTGTTTAACAATGCATCAAAGCGAACAAATTTAGTCCGACTGACGTTTTTTTAAATAAAAAGCGTTGACAGGTTTTGCTTGCCCCCTATAATACGGCCCCACACAGCGAGGTCGATTAGCTCAGCTGGGAGAGCACCTCCCTTACAAGGAGGGGGTCACTGGTTCGAGCCCAGTATCGACCACCATAATTTCATTTATGAAGTTATTACTGTTAATTATATCCCAGGTCGCTTAGCTCAGCTGGGAGAGCACCTCCCTTACAAGGAGGGGGTCACTGGTTCGAGCCCAGTAGCGACCACCATATAATTTATGTAAACTGTTGTGTAGAGTCCCAGGTCGCTTAGCTCAGCTGGGAGAGCACCTCCCTTACAAGGAGGGGGTCACTGGTTCGAGCCCAGTAGCGACCACCATTTCTCAAATAGAGTGGTGACTCGAAAGTAAAATATCCCAGGTCGCTTAGCTCAGCTGGGAGAGCACCTCCCTTACAAGGAGGGGGTCACTGGTTCGAGCCCAGTAGCGACCACCATATTTTACTATGTTAAAAGAATTGATATTCCCAGGTCGCTTAGCTCAGCTGGGAGAGCACCTCCCTTACAAGGAGGGGGTCACTGGTTCGAGCCCAGTAGCGACCACCATATCAATTTGTACTTTATTTATCGTTTTATCCCAGGTCGCTTAGCTCAGCTGGGAGAGCACCTCCCTTACAAGGAGGGGGTCACTGGTTCGAGCCCAGTAGCGACCACCATATTTTATTTCTGTATTATTCCTCTTACATCCTTCAAAGTTTTACCAAGCAATCCAAGCAATCCAAGCAATCCAAGCAATCCAAGCAATCCAAGCAATCCAAGCAATCCAAGCAATCCAAGCAATCCAAGCAATCCAAGCAATCCAAGCAATCCAAGCAATCCAAGCAATCCAAGCAATCCAAGCAATCCAAGCAATCCAAGCAATCCAAGCAGTCCAAGCAATCCAAGCAGTCCAAGCAATTAATATTCTACTTACACTTTTTTGCCTATTTTTTATTCCTGTGCATAAAAAAGCCACTCATATTTGAGTGGCTAACTAATGTTAATGGTTCAAGTTTTGATTAATCTAATCCTAAAAAACCGCCAGTTTGATGGGCCCACAGTTGTGCGTATATCCCTTTGGCATTAATCAGCTCTTGATGAGTACCTTGTTCAACGACACAGCCTTTATCTAATACAATGAGTCTATCCATAGCTGCAATCGTTGAGAGCCGATGCGCTATCGCTATTACTGTTTTACCTTCCATCAATTCATAAAGAGACTCTTGAATCGCGGCTTCGACTTCAGAGTCTAATGCTGAAGTGGCTTCATCAAGCAATAGAATTGGCGCATTCTTAAGTAATACTCTTGCAATGGCAATCCGTTGGCGTTGGCCACCAGACAGCTTAACGCCGCGTTCACCAACTTGAGCATCGAGTCCCTTGTTGCCAAAGGGATCAGTTAAATTGTCAATAAACTCTGCAGCTTGTGCTTGAGTTATCGCCGCCATTAATTTTTCATCACTGGCATGTGGATCACCATACAGAATGTTTTCACGGATAGAACGATGTAATAACGACGTATCCTGAGTCACCATACCAATATTTGCCCGTAATGAGTCTTGGGTTATATCCGTTATAGGTTGATCATCAATCAGTATTTGGCCTTTTTCAACATCATGAAAACGCATTAATAAGTTTACTAAGGTCGATTTCCCTGCACCAGACCGTCCCACTAAGCCGACTTTTTCACCTGCTTTAATATTCAAGTTTAGTTGCTCAATGACGCCTGTTTTTTCACCATAATGAAAGCAAACCTGATTGAAATCGATTTTACCGTGGTCAACAACAATGTCTTTTGCATCGATTTTATCTTGGATAGCAATGGGTTTTGATAAGGTATTCATACCATCGGTAACGGTACCAATATTTTCAAATAGTGAACTAATTTCCCACATAATCCATTGTGACATGCCATTTAAACGTAACGCTAAACTCACCGCAATCGCAATGGCACCAACAGTAATCGCATTGTCTGCCCATAACCAAATAGACACAGCTGCAATGGTGAACGCTAATAAGTAATTAATGATTTGCACTAAAACATTAATGATCGTGACCAGACGCATTTGGCCATAAACGGTTTTTAAGAAACGCGTCATACTATCTTGGGCATAGTCAGCTTCTTGTGTCGTATGCGAGAACAGCTTTACGGTTGATATGTTGGTGTAACTGTCGACAATACGGCCAGTCATTGTCGAGCGAGCATCGGCTTGTTCTGTCGATATTGCTTTCAGCTTTGGAACGAGTTTCCATTGAATCAACACATAAGCCGCTAACCAAACGAGCATGGGTAACATTAAACGTAAGTCTGCAGTGGCAATCATGACCAACATAGAGGTGAAATACACTAAAATATACATCAGTACATCCAGTAATTTCATAACCGTTTCACGTACAGCAAGCGAAGTTTGCATTACCTTTGTGGCGATCCGTCCTGCAAAGTCATCTTGATAAAATGAAATACTTTGTTTGAGTAAATAGCGATGTGCTTGCCAACGAATGGCCATGGGGTAGTTACCCAAAAGCGTTTGGTGCACGATAGAAGCATGTAACCAGACAACCAGCGGTATGACGACTAAGACAATCACTGACATGGTAATCAAGGTAGTGCTTTCATCTTGCCATAATGTTTGCGGATTTTTGGTGACTAACCAATCTACCAGTTGTCCCATAAAGCCAAACAGTGACACTTCCAACATTGCCATTATGGCTGTTAGTACTGACATGATAATTAAAGGCAAACCAAACCCGCGGGTATAATGACGACAAAATGCGTACAAAGTATTGGGTGGCTGAGTCGGTTCTTCTTGCGGTAAAGCTTGGGTCAATGATTCAAAAAATTTAAACATCTAATGCTCTAACTTAATGGTGAAAATTCTGCTAACTAGGATAACGCAAAAAGGCCAAATGTAATGGGTTAAATTGTTACCATATACGAAACGATTGAGTTCCGTTTTCCGCTAGTCGTGGTTGTTGTATTTCGGTAAAGTAATCTCTTAAATACGCTATAAGCAGAAAATAGTTCAGTTTTCCATTGAGTGATATAAGGCTAAATAGACTAATGGTCCAGATTAATAGTGATTGTTATATTGCAGCACAGATCTGCCAGCAAGCAAGGCTTAGTCGTGACACTCGTTTTGATGGTCAATTTTTTACTGGTGTGCTCACTACTGGTATTTACTGCCGATCGATTTGTCCCGCCCCTGCACCCTATGAAAAAAATGTCCGTTACTTTGATTCTGCGATAAAAGCGGCTAATGCAGGGCTTAGGCCTTGTCTGCGATGCCGGCCCGATAGTGCACCAAGTTCATTTGCGTGGTTAGGCACTCAAACAACATTAATGCGAGCCATCGCGTTAATTGATCAAGGCTTTTTAAATGGTGAGAATTCAGGAACGGTCGTCAAGTTGGCTGATAAATTAGGTATTAGCAGTCGGTATTTAAATAAGCTCTTCAACCAAGGTTTGGGGGCTTCACCTAAACGTTTTGCGTTATATCAGCAGTTGATGTTTGCTAAGCAGTTATTACACCAAACACAATTATCAATGACAGAGGTCGCCATGGCTGCTGGCTTTAATAGTATCAGGCGGTTTAATGAAATTTTTAAGCAAGAACTATTGTTAACACCTAGCGAATTACGCCAAAAGAGCCGACATTCAACTGATGTAACTCATCCTTATAAAGATAATCAAGTGAGCACTAACATTAAACCAATAACATTAGCATTATCTTACCGTCCCCCCTTTAATTGGGCGAAGATGTTGGCTTTTTATGCCTTTCGTCAAGTTGATGATATGGAGGTCATTGATGATATTTCGGGACGTTATGGCCGAACCTTTTCGTTTAATGGCGTAGAAGGCGTTTTTTACATTTCACCAAATGCCGATAAATCCCAACTTGATGTGAGTATTTACTTAGCTGATGCAAATGATATTAAATCCTTGCATTATATTACTCTGCAATTACGCCGTATGTTTGATTTAGATGCTGACATGGAGATAATCCAGCAGGCATTATCTCCCATCATTAAATTAGGTGCCCAAATTGATAATGGTTTACGTATTCCTGCCGCTGGCAGTGTATTTGAAGCCGCTTGCCGTGCCGTATTAGGGCAACAAGTCAGTGTCGTGCAAGCCACTAAGCTATTAAATTTATTGGTAGAATCCTATGGCGAAACGCTGTTCATCGATGGTAATACTTGGCGGTTATTTCCTACGGCACAAGCTATTGCTAACGCTTCCTTAGATGAACTTAAAATGCCAGGCGCTCGAAAATTAGCATTAAATGCCTTGGGGCAATTTGTGCATCAGAATGCTGACTCAACACCTGACGATTGGTTGTCTGTAAAAGGTATCGGCCCATGGACTGTTGCTTATGCAAATATGCGAGGTTTGAGTGATCCTGATGTGTTTTTTAGTTCTGATTTAGTCATCAAAAATCGTCTTCATGCATTACATGAGCAATCGGGTAACCCCATTGAAAACCCTAAATCCTACATAAGCATTGCTGCCGACATTGCAAAACAAGCATCACCTTGGGGCAGCTACTTAACCTTCCAGCTTTGGGGTAACGATCCTGTCGCTGCAAAAAACGGATAGTATTATGACCCATTTTACTTCGCCCAAGTGCCATGCTTTAGTCACAAGTCCTGTTGGTTTACTCTCTCTTAAAGCATCTGAGCATGGATTAACCCATCTGCAGGTTGAAGACCTTGCCCAAACGAGCTCGCTTGTAGAGATTCAAACTCAGTTTAGACTCCAACAAAGTAATACTGAGACGACTCAAGATTTATTGATACAAGCCCAACAACATATTGATTCAACGGTCATTCAATTAACAGAGTACTTCGCTAATCAAAGGCAACATTTTAGTGTTCCTCTAGCGCCTAAGGGGACTGTTTTTCAACATGAGGTTTGGCTTGCTCTGAGTCAATTAACATTCGGTCAGCGCTGCAGTTACAGTGATATCGCTAATACTATTGGACGACCTAAAGCCGTCAGAGCTGTTGGGGCTGCAAATGGTGCAAACCCAATTGCTATTATCGTTCCTTGTCATCGGGTGATAGGCAAAGGCGGTAAGTTAACTGGTTATGCTTATGGGCTCGATATGAAGCAGTGGCTACTGGACTTAGAAGGGATTGAAGAAATTAACTAATTTATCTGACTGCCGTGCCAAAGTACGTTAAAATGTGCGATTGATATCCATTTTTTTGAGCGCATTTGATACATGACCCAAGCTTCTTTAGCTACGACTTTCGCTGAATTTGGCCTGCATACTCCATTGTTGGCCAGATTAACCGAGCTTAAATACCTTCAGCCTACACCAATCCAAGCTGAAACCATTCCTAGCACACTAACTGGTAAAGATTTACTGGCGGGTGCCAATACTGGCTCAGGTAAAACAGCGGCTTTTGCATTGCCGATATTACATCAATTGGTGAGTCGTCGGGCAACAACATCTGCCAAAGGTAATTTTGTTAGTGCGTTAGTCTTGGTACCAACGCGAGAACTTGCTAAGCAAGTTGCCGACAGCTTTAAATCCTATGCGGTTCATTTAAATGGCGACATTAAAGTGGTTGCTGCATTTGGCGGTGTATCTGTTAATACTCAAATGCTAGCATTGCGTGGTGGTGCGGATGTGGTGGTCGCGACGCCTGGTCGTTTACTCGATTTAGTATCGTCAAATGCATTAAAGCTGTCCCAAGTGACCACGTTAGTACTTGATGAGGCTGACAGAATGTTAAGCCTTGGTTTTACTGTGGAATTGAATCAAGTACTCAATTTACTTCCTAAACAAAAACAAACGTTATTGTTTTCAGCGACTTTCCCAGATGAAGTTCGCCAACTAACGCAAGCGCTGCTCGTTAACCCGCTTGAGATACAATTACAAAGCGCTGAGGCGAGTACGTTAGTACAACGGGTAATGACGGTTAATCGTGAAAAAAAGACCGCTTTACTTGCACATTTACTACAACAGCATCAATGGCGCCAAGTGTTGATTTTTGTTGGCGCTAAAAATAGTTGCAATCATTTAGCTCAAAAACTGGCTAAACGTGGTATCACTGCAGAGGTGTTTCACGGTGATAAAGCCCAAGGCGCGAGAAGTCGTGTATTGGAAGGTTTTAAGGCTGGTGATATTCAAGTGCTTATTGCAACAGACATTGCTGCTCGTGGCCTTGATATTGAAAAATTACCTGTAGTAATAAATTTTGACTTACCGCGCAGTCCAGCAGATTATATGCATCGAATTGGTCGCAGCGGACGTGCGGGAGAGGTCGGTTTAGCGTTGACCTTGTTGTCGCATGATGAGTATCATCACTTCTCTGTTATTGAGAAAAAGAATCAAATTCGCCTTGAACGTGAACAAGTTAACGGATTTGAGGCTGATGATGTAGTGCCTGAAAGCGTACTGGAACAACCTAAGCCAATGGCGAAGCCAGAAGGTAGCGGCAAGAAAAAACGTAAGAAGTTGTCCTCAGTTAATGTTGATATTTGGGCTAAAAAACCAGATTAGTAGTAGGTAATATGAAACATATTTTTTGGTTAGTTGATGGACAAATTGCAGGCCGTAGTGGTCCAAACAAAGATGCGTGGGATTTAGCTGAGTTTAAGCAGGCTGGTTTCGGTGCAATCGCATCATTAAATAATGCTGAAGGTTGTGATACCGACGCTATGGCTGAATTAGGTCTTCGTCATAAAGTGTTTAATTTACCTGATAATATTCCACCTAAACCGCATGACCTAGCCATTTGTGCTGAAATACTTCCTCAGGTTTTAACATTTATTCGTGAATGTGAAGCCGATCAGTTACCAGTGTTACTCCATTGTCGCTCTGGGATTAATCGCACCGAAATGGTAATGGCTTATTATATGATGGAAAACGGTGCAGCACCTTTGCATGCCGTTAGCCAAGTTCGTAATGCCAGTGGTTTAGCCTTTGAGGCTGAAGGTTGGGATCAGTTTGTTTATGACGTACTTTACGAGCTACAATCAAGTTCGAATTGATTTAAGTAAATATTAATCAACGTATTATAGGGAAACAATCGATTAGATCAGCAACTGATTTAATCATTATTGTTTCCCTTTGTTATTTTAATAACGTATCGATTAATTAAATCCTCCAAACCCCAAGTGTGATGCAATTACCTAATTGACAGCTTAGTCAGTCACGGCTGATATATTTGTATTGCAGTAAGAGGAGGGAGGCGATTTATAATTTTCACTGTTAATTGTGTCGAAGATCCTAATAAAAAATTTATTAATATTATTTGCTCATTATTGTTATCACCAATACTTGTTATTCAAGCATCTATTATTACTCAAGTATTATCTAGTTAATTAAAATCGTAATAGAAACGATATAAAAGTTAACTATTATCGGATGAATTGCTAATTTTGTGATTTGTAATGACGTTTTTAGATAAAATTGATGATTAAAGTTAATCTAAAAATTGACGATAAATGCTATAGTTAAATCGATTTTAGTCTTCCATTAAAGGGGTAATGATGAGTCCGAAAATGAGCAAAGCGAATCAATCACAGGGTTTATTGCTTTTTAAGTTGAACCAAACACAACTGTTTGCTTTAGGTACTTTGAAAATTCGTGAACTCGTGCCTTATACACCTCTAACTAAAATTCCACATTCTCACCCCGCCATTCTGGGAGCTGCAACTATGAGGGGTCATACTCTTCCTGTGATAGATATGGCTGCAGCGGTTGGTTATAAACCTATTACCGACTCCGAGCGTAAAGATTGCTATATCATTATTACGGATTGCCAGCGAATGGTTATTGGCTTTCTGGTTCGAGCCATCGATAAAATCATTGAGTGTAACTGGCGAAACATTGAAGCTCCGTCTGGTAACTTAGGTCAAAACGCCTTTTTAACAGGAGTAACCCGTTTTGATGATCAATTAGTTCAATTACTGGATGTTGAGTTATTATTATCAAAGATCTTTCCTGACGATCCTATTTCTCATCGTGCAATATTGACAGATGTTCAACGTGAAAAATTAAAGCCATTGCATATTTTGTTGGTTGATGACTCTAAAGTAGCCCGTAAGCAATTATCTGACGCACTAGACTCAATTAATATCCCCTATCAAGTGACGGCCGATGGTCGTGACGCTCTTTCCATTATGCAACAAGCCGCAGAAGACCGAATGCCAATTGACTTACTGGTGAGTGATATTGAAATGCCAGGGCTTGATGGATATGAATTGGCTTTTGAAGTTAAGAATAACCCTGCTATTGAGCATGCATATATTATTTTACATACTTCGTTATCCAGTGAAATTAGTGTTAGCCAAGCGAAACAAGTCGGTGCTAATGAAGCGCTCACCAAATTTGATGCTAAAGAGTTAATTGAGGCAATGTTAAGAGGTGCTGAGGCGATAGAGACGGTTTAATGAGGAGCGGAAAGGTAATCTTTTTTATTTGTTGGTCCCGCTATTGGTAATGCTTACTTAATGACCGACAAGTGATTTTTTTATTCATTTTGGGTTAACACTAGACTTATCACATGGCATCCTGATATATAGCTACAAGACTTTTGTCATGTTCGGTATTTTGGCTGTTCACAAAAGAAGGCTTTACGTTTCGCAAAGCCATCGCTAAGCAATAGCCAGCTAATGTGGTTAAACAATTTGATTAACGATAAGTGTCCACCAACAGACAAAACGCCATAAATATAATAATCATAGGTTAAGCAATGAATCAAAAAACATCACTGTTAGCTCGTATCGCTAGCGGTAGCCTTGTGCTACAGATTATCAGCGGAATTATTTTGGGCGTGGTCCTGGCAAGTATTTCCACAACTGGGGCTAATAATGTGGCCTTTTTAGGCTCTCTTTTTGTAGGAGCGCTAAAAGCTATAGCACCGATCCTGGTTTTTGTTTTGGTAGCATCATCGATTGCCAATCAAAAGAAAAATAGTCAAACCAATATGCGCCCAATTATTGCTCTATATCTATTGGGAACCTTTGCGGCAGCATTAACTGCTGTATTATTCAGTTTTGCATTTCCAACTACTTTATTGTTAACCACTGGTATTGAAGGCTCAAATCCTCCTCAAGGGATTAGCGAAGTCATTAATACCTTATTATTTAAAATTGTCGATAATCCTGTTAACGCATTATTAACCGGCAATTATATTGGTATTTTAGTTTGGGGTGCAGGATTAGGTATAACCATGCATCATGCCAGTGACAGTTCTAAACGGATGCTTTCTGATGTCAGTGATGCGGTATCTAACATTGTCCGTTTTGTCATCCGTCTTGCGCCAATTGGTATTTTCGGTCTAGTGGCTGCGACATTTGCTGAAACTGGCTTTGAAGCAATAGCCGGTTACGGCCAACTATTAATGGTACTTGTTGGCTCCATGCTATTTATTGCGTTGGTTGTTAACCCTATTATTGTTTATGTCAAAATTAAACGTAACCCTTATCCATTAGTATTTAAGTGTCTACGTGAGAGTGGAGTGACAGCATTTTTTACTCGTTCAAGTGCTGCTAATATTCCGGTCAACATGGCTTTGTGTGAAGAACTAAAACTGCATAAAGACACTTATTCTGTCTCAATTCCATTAGGCGCCACGATTAATATGGGCGGCGCAGCAATTACCATTACGGTATTGACCTTAGCCGCAGCCCATACTTTGGGTATTCAAATAGACTTTTTGACGGCATTATTATTGAGTGTCATCGCATCTGTTTCTGCTTGTGGTGCCTCTGGTGTTGCTGGTGGATCGCTACTATTAATTCCATTAGCATGTAGTTTGTTTGGTATTTCTAATGATATTGCCATGCAAGTTGTCGCTGTTGGCTTTATTATTGGTGTGATTCAAGATTCAGCTGAAACGGCGCTTAACAGCTCAACTGATGTGATCTTTACTGCTGCAGCATGTGAAGCGGCTGAAGTTAAAGAGGCAAAGCAAGCCGCTCAAGTCAGTTAATATTGTATGTGACCTCAGCTCGGGATAATAAACAGTTATCAAACAGTCCTTTGTCTTGCTACCTTTGTTGTATCGACTTGCAATAGGCTAGCTATTGAGGCGTCAATACGTCTTATTAACAAAACAAGTGACAAGTTTGAAATGAAAGAGGCCAAATGTTGTTATTTTAGCTTACTTATCCTATGTATTAACCCGAGTTGAGGTTATGTATATTCATTAAAAAATACCGACGCAATTGTGTCGGTATTTTTTTGTCTAATTGGGTATAAATTGCCGTGGTATTAAAACGGATGCTGACTAAAAAAGGTCATTTCGACTTGGCTGTAAGGGTGGGTAATTGTGAGTGATTGCGCATGTAGGTTTAAGCGTTTACTGGCATTTATTGTTTCGGTATCGCCATAGAATTCATCACCTAAAATAGCGTGTCCCAGCGCAAGCATATGCACTCTAAGTTGATGGGTGCGACCTGTGTGCGGTTTAAGTTCCATCAAGGTCGACTGAACTCTATGCTCAAGCACTTGAAAGTAGGTTAGCGCTGCTTTGCCTGAGTCTGTGAGTATTTGGAATGGTGGCGAATCAGGATTTGGCCCAATGGCAAAGTTTACTTTGCCTTGTTGCTCGCTGACATGGCCCATGACTTCAGCAATATATATTTTTTTAGCTTGGCGGTTTTGAAATTGTATTTTTAAATGCGATTCTGCTTTTTTGGTTCGAGCAAAAATTAAGATGCCTGAAGTGTCACAATCTAAGCGATGGATGAGAATAGCTTCTGGATAGCATCGTTGTAAACGGGTTATTGCCGTATCGTGTGTATCAGGTGATCGCCCAGGATTTGATAACAAACCTGAAGGTTTATTGATGACGATAATGTCACGGTCTTTATAGCGTATGTCCAACCATGGAATGGACGGCGGCTGATAAGTAAAGATGTGCATTATAGGGCGTTCTCTCTTATAGGACGGAATCAGTTATTCATGATGCAAAAATTAACATTGCGAATACTAACAAAATTTTGCAGATAACGAAAAAAAACAATTACCCAGTGCATAAGGTATTTTATGAAATTTGCTTTACCACCTTGCTAACCATAATCGAAGTGACATTCCCCAACTACTGGTTATCCCAGAGGTCACAAATCGAATATTATTTTCAGTATCAACAATATAAATAGCAGGTAAGGCCATTGCGCCCCATTGTTGGCTCAATGATATTGTTTGAGGCTGTTTTTGTTGGTTGATTACATCAAAGTGATAATGATGTTGTTGCATAAAAGTATTAATGCCTGCATCGGTACCAGAGGCTACCGCAATGGAAACTACTTGATAATCTTGCTTTAGGTTAACCGAGTCCACCATTGGCGAGGTGACGCTGCATACCGGACACCAAGTACCCCAAAAATAAACTAAGGTGGGTTTATGAGAATTTGTTTGCCATTTTGCATGTTGTTGAGCGCCAGTTGCTGTTGAGGTAAATAATGAAATTGGCTTCTGAGTAATCGAATGTGCGTTAATTGGAGTGGCAACACCTGTTTTCATATCTCGCTGTAAATAACTCGCAATGGCAAATAATATAACGCCAATAAGTATGATATCGCGTAAGCTGGTTAACCAAAAGCGTCTGGATTTTAGTTTGAACTGTAGGTTAATAAACCATGGCGCCATACTTATCTCACTCCTCTTGTTGCCTTCAATTAAGGTAAATATTCTATTGGAGTTTTACGGCTATAAATTTTGCTATAGGCCATCAATTGCGGATAGAAAGTCCTAAATGCAATTTCAATATCAATATAAATCTTATCAATATCCTTAATGGCATGATCAAACAGTTCTGGTTTAGATAAACGCTTGCTCACACCTTTAATCGCTTGATTTAAGCCTTGTCTTGTTTGGTAACTATTTAACCAATCTTGTTGGATAATTTGCGGTGCAATGGCTTGTAATGTTGGAGGCAATTCCGCTGTCGCATTCAGTTGTTGATACGCTTTTTGGCAAAACTCATCTAATGGTTGGTGATGATACTCTTCCCAATAAAACGCTAAGTAATGATCGAATACCAAATCAATTAATATCGGTGCCACACGGCGTGATGTTTTAGGAAACAGTTTCAGGAGATCGACAATAATTTCATGGCTGTCAGTAACCTGATCTATTTGACGATGAAGCCATATGCCTTGTTGTAAATGTTTTGGGTGTTGTCCTATGTTACCTTTGGCGAAATCACCCGACAAATTAGCTATTAAGTGGGTATCGCTGATGTCGGCTAAATGTAAGTGAGCTAAAAAGTTCATAAATTGTACTTCTAATTTTATTATTTTACAGTATGATACTAACCGTTTGTAACAAGACGTTACAGGGAAGTACTCGTATTTACGTAATCATAACGATTTACGTGCGAATGTCATTGAGTATTAACATTATATTGTTGCGATAGATGTAAGTACTGTTAAAGGGTATAGGATTAATTTTAAGGATCAAGGAAGATGAAAGAGTGGATTAAAAAATTATTGGGTAGGCCTGCTACACCCAAACGAAATAAAGTACATATCGACATGCGTTATGAAGAGCATTCATATAAATCACATCACAGCTTTGATTCAGTGAAGCCAAATACTATTGAATTGGACGGTATCAACATCGAGTCGATAGAACAAAAGCCGACAAAGTAATCACCAAACTTGATCTTAACCCGCAGTAGCCATAGACTAGCGGCCGTTTTTATTGTTGAGATTATACTATGCGTGTAGCAGATTTTTCATTCGACCTACCAGATGAGCTGATTGCTCGCTATCCGACAGCACAACGTAATGCTTCGCGTTTACTCACATTAAGTGGTCAAAACGGTGAACTCGCTGACAAGCACTTTACTGATTTACTCAATATGATCAATCCTGGTGACTTGATGGTGTTCAATAACACTCGAGTTATTCCTGCGCGTTTGTTCGGCCAAAAGTCCACTGGTGGCAAGCTTGAAATTCTCGTTGAGCGCATGCTTGACGATAAGCGTATCTTAGCCCATGTTCGCAGTTCAAAATCCCCTAAAGTTGATACGCTTATTGATTTAGATGGCGGCTATCAAATGAAAATGCTAGCGCGTCATGATGCATTATTTGAGCTTGAGTTACTGTCTGATAAAACCATATTAGAAGTACTTGAAGACGTCGGCCATATGCCACTGCCTCCTTATATTGACCGTCCGGATGAAGATGCTGATAAAGAGCGTTATCAAACGGTATATAACCAAACACCAGGCGCCGTTGCTGCTCCTACCGCAGGCTTACATTTCGATGATGCCATGCTGGCAGAGTTAAAAGCCAAGGGTGTCAATATTGCGTTTGTGACCTTGCATGTGGGAGCTGGTACGTTCCAACCAGTACGAGTCGATAATATTCTTGAGCACAAGATGCATTCAGAGTGGGCTAACGTTCCGCAAGATGTCGTTGACCTTATAGCACAAACTAAAGCCAATGGTCATCGTGTCGTTGCCGTTGGTACCACGTCAGTTCGTTCACTTGAAAGTGCAGCTCGAGCGAGTGGAGATGGTCCATTAAAAGCGTTCAGTGGCGATACCGATATTTTTATTTACCCAGGTTATCAATTTAAAATAGTTGATGCGATGGTGACCAATTTTCATTTGCCCGAGTCAACATTAATCATGTTATTAAGTGCTTTTGCCGGTTTTGATGAGGTAATGAATGCCTATCAACACGCCATAACACAAAAATATCGCTTTTTTAGCTATGGTGATGCCATGTTTGTGACGAAAAAAGCCCCCTAAGCAATCAATTTGATTTAATATACTCGCCCACAATAGTGGGTGTTTTTTTGATTTAATGTGTCAGTAACCTTGAAGCATTAAAATTTACCCTCATAACTATAGAAACTAAACAAGTCAGACTGTTTATCTGGCAAGGTGATTTATGAAATTTGAATTAGACACAACGGACGGTCGTGCACGTCGCGGACGACTTATTTTTGATCGTGGCACTGTTGAAACGCCAGCATTTATGCCAGTGGGAACATACGGTACGGTAAAAGGCATGACACCTGAAGAAGTGCGAGCCACTGGCGCCGACATTTTATTGGGTAACACCTTCCATTTGTGGTTACGTCCAGGCGAAGAAATCATGCGTAAGCATGGTGACCTTCATGACTTTATGAACTGGCAGCGTCCCATTTTAACTGACTCGGGTGGATTCCAAGTGTTCAGTTTGGGTGATATTCGTAAAATCACTGAAGAAGGTGTTCATTTCCGTTCACCAATAAATGGTGAAAAGATTTTCTTAGATCCAGAAAAATCAATGCAAATTCAGGATTCTTTGGGATCTGACGTAGTGATGATTTTTGATGAATGTACTCCGTATCCAGCAACACATGATGAAGCGCGTAAGTCGATGCAAATGTCACTGCGTTGGGCTAAACGTTCACGTGATGAATTTGACCGCTTAGAAAATCCAAATTCTTTGTTTGGTATTATTCAAGGTGGCGTGTTTGAAGATTTACGTGACGAGAGTGTAAAGGGTCTTGTAGATATTGGTTTTGATGGTTATGCCGTAGGTGGCTTAGCTGTGGGTGAGCCTAAAGCAGATATGCACCGCATTTTAGAGCATGTTTGCCCGCAAATTCCTGCGGATAAGCCACGTTATTTAATGGGCGTAGGTAAACCTGAAGATTTAGTTGAAGGGGTGCGCCGTGGTGTCGATATGTTTGATTGTGTCATGCCAACGCGAAATGCCCGTAATGGCCATTTATTTACCAGTGAAGGTGTGATTAAAATTCGCAATGCACGTCATCGTGATGACACTGCAACATTAGATGCTAAGTGTGATTGTTACACTTGTAAAAACTATTCACGTGCTTATTTGTACCATTTAGATCGTTGCAATGAAATTTTAGGTGCACGTTTAAACACCATTCATAATTTACGTTATTACCAAATGTTGATGGAAGGTTTGCGTGGCGCAATTGAGACAGGTACATTAGACACCTTTGTTAAGGAGTTCTACACCAGTCTTGGTCGTGAAGTACCTGAGTTAATCGTTTAATTTTAGCTAATAAGAAGAGAGAACTATGTTTATTTCAAATGCATATGCAAGTCCAATCAGTGGTGCAGCCGGTGGCGAAACCATGCAGTTAGTCTTCATGCTCGTCATGTTTGGATTAATTTTTTACTTCATGATTTTCCGTCCACAGTCAAAGCGTGTTAAAGAGCACAAAAACCTAATGGCATCGATTTCAAAAGGTGATGAAGTGTTAACTAGTGGTGGCATTCTTGGTAAAGTGACCAAAATTGGTGACGAAAGTGATTATGTATTATTAGCCATTAATGATAACAACCAAATCACGATTAAAAAGGATTATATCGCAGCGGTATTGCCTAAAGGTTCTATCCAGTCGTTATAAGCCAAGAGGGCTATTGTGTGTTAAATAAATACCCAATGTGGAAAAATATCATGGTGATGCTTGTCATCGCCATTGGTAGTTTTTATGCAATTCCAAATTTGTTTGGTGAAGACCATGCGGTGCAAATTGTCGCAACTCGTGGTGCAGAAGTTACGGCATCGACTCAAACGTCTGTGGTTGATTTATTAAAGGCTCAGGGTATTGCTGTAAAGCGTGCAGAGCTCGAAAATGGTCAATTATTAGTTCGCGTGCAAAACCCAGAGCAGCAGCTGGTGGCCAAAGAGGCTATCGCTGAACTGCTTGGTCAAAAATATACCGTGGCATTGAACTTAGCACCGGCAACCCCTGAATGGCTTGAAGCTGTTGGTGGGTCGCCGATGAAATTAGGTTTAGATTTACGTGGTGGAGTTCATTTCTTAATGGAAGTGGATATGGGCGAAGCAGTCCGTAAAATGGAAGAAGCTAAAATAGCTGATTTCAGAAGCCAGCTTCGTGAAGAAAAAATTCGTTATGCTGGTATTCGTAAAACGCCAAACGGAATTGCGATTAAGTTTCGAGATGCTGAAACGGTTGACCAAGCTGAGACTTATTTAAAAACTCGCAGCAATGACATGACATACACCGATGCAAGTAGCGGTGATGAGTTTATGCTTCTTGCTACTATGAGTGATGCTTATCTTAAGCAAATTAAGGAAGAAGCATTACAACAAAACATTACCACCATTCGTAACCGTGTAAACGAGTTGGGTGTAGCTGAGCCGGTAGTACAACGCCAAGGCGCCGAGCGTATTATTGTTGAGCTGCCCGGAGTACAAGACACTGCTCGTGCAAAAGAAATTTTAGGCGCTACGGCATCGATTGAATTTCGTATGGTTGATGACAAAGCTGACGTAAGTGCTGCTGCAAGTGGTCGTGTCCCTCCTGGTGATGAAGTATATCAACGTCGTGAAGGCGGAATTGCAGTATTGAAGAAGGAAGTGATGCTAACGGGTGATCATATCACTGGTGCTCAACCTACTTTTGATCAATATAGCCGTCCTCAGGTCGCTATTAATCTTGATTCAAAAGGCGGCTCAATATTCTCTAACGTCACCAAAGATAATATCGGTAAACCAATGGCAACATTGTTTATCGAATATAAAGATAGCGGTACACGCAATCCTGATGGCACAGTGAAAATGACTCGGATTGAAGAAGTTATTTCTGTTGCAACTATCCAAGCTCGTTTAGGCCGTAACTTTGTGATTACCGGTCTAGAACACACTGAAGCACAAAGCTTAGCGTTACTGTTACGTGCGGGTGCGTTGATTGCGCCAGTAACGATTGTTGAAGAAAGAACCATTGGTCCAAGCCTAGGTGCTGAAAACATTCAAAACGGTGTTCAAGCGATGGTTTGGGGTATGGTTGTCGTATTAATCTTCATGATGATTTATTACCGTGCATTTGGTTTTATTGCTAATCTTGCATTGATGGCTAACCTCATCATGGTTGTTGGTGTGATGTCTATGATCCCAGGTGCGGTGTTAACCTTACCGGGTATTGCCGGCATGGTGCTAACAGTGGGTATGGCTGTTGATGGTAACGTGCTTATTTTTGAGCGTATTCGCGAAGAGCTACTTGCTGGTCGCAGCGTTCAACAAGCTATCCATGAAGGTTATGGTAATGCGTTTTCAACGATTGCCGATGCTAACATCACCACCTTTATGACCGCGTTAATTTTATTTGCTGTCGGTACCGGTGCGGTGAAAGGCTTTGCTGTTACCTTAATGATAGGTATCGCGACTTCGATGTTTACAGCCATAGTTGGCACTCGCTCAATCGTGAATGCGGTTTGGGGTGGTAAGCGCGTTAAGTCTTTGTCTATCTAAGGGAGAAGTTGAATATGTTGCAGATATTTTCAGTAAAGAACACCGTCGACTTCCTTCGTCATGCACTTCCTATTAGTGTTATGTCGTTGATCTTAGTTATTGCTTCTTTTGTGTCGTTAGGCGTCCAAGGTATTAACTGGGGATTAGACTTTACCGGTGGTACGGTTGTTGAAATGGAGTTTTCAGCTCCAGTCGACTTAAATGCTTTACGTGCAACAATGACGACAGATGAAGCAGAAGGTGCAGTGGTACAGAACTTTGGTTCAAGCCGCGACATTTTAGTTCGTCTACCCGTCAGAAATGAGCTAAAAAGCGATGTGCAGGTTGCGGCAGTATTAACTGCAGCCCAGTCAATTGATTCAGGCGTGATTCAAAAACGTGTTGAATTTGTTGGGCCACAAGTCGGTAAGGAATTAGCTGAGCAGGGTGGCTTAGCGGTTATTGTTGCCTTAATTTGTATTCTTATCTATGTATCCTTTCGTTTTGAATGGCGCTTAGCTGCAGGTTCTGTTGCCGCGTTAGCACATGACGTTATTGTAACCTTAGGGGTATTTTCGGTATTACAGCTTGAGTTTGACTTGACTGTATTGGCAGGTTTATTAACGGTTGTGGGTTACTCACTTAACGATACTATCGTAGTGTATGACCGTATCCGTGAAAACTTCCTTAAAATGCGTAAAGCTACTCCAGTAGAGATTGTAAATACCTCAATCACTCAGACTATGAGTCGTACTGTTATTACCACAGGTACTACATTAATTACCGTTATAGCGCTGTTTTTAAAAGGCGGCACAATGATCCATGGCTTTGCAACTGCATTGTTATTAGGTATTTTTGTTGGTACATACTCATCGATTTATGTGGCAAGTTATTTAGCCATTAAATTGGGTATTAACCGTGAGCATATGTTACCAGTAGAGATTGAGAAAGAAGGTGCAGATCAACCTTCAATGATGCCTTAATAGGTATTATTAATCTTAATCACTAAAAAGAAACCCCAGCTTGCTGGGGTTTCTTTTTATGGCTAAGTTAACTTCTTTTGTTCTGCTAAATGCACTTCACAGGCAGCAATTAACGTTTTGTACCATTGAGTTTGTGGATCGATTATCAGAGCTTCCCATCCATCACTGCCGAGTATTTCAATAGCGTTTAAAATCAGTGAAGTTAACGTCATAGTGCCAGATACTCTAAATGTACCTACATTCGTCTCCAAACGAGAAATAGTTATCTTAGTCATGATCTAAGGTAATGAGGTATTCAGCTTGGCCGTTTTCAGTTGATGTAAACTCACCGTGACCAATAAATTGATGCAAGTTTTCGGTACCCGAGTCAGCGATTATATTGAACTGGCTTTGGGCAACACCTTGTGAAAATACCCCATTATGTTGTAACACTATGGTGCCAGCTATTTCTGGCGTGTTTATGGTTAAGTACTCCATTCCAACAAATACCGCAGCCTCCCCATTTTGATATGACATTACATAGCGAATTTGAGCTGAACCATTGATATCACCAGAATAAGTTTGAGTAATTTCAGCAATGGTTTGTTTGCTGTTATTGTCGTGTTCAGCATAAGTCGATTCATTCCAAGCTGTGATTTGAAATACACCTTTTAAGACTATTTTTGTCATGTAGAAACCCGCTTATAATGTTATTAAATGCGAATAGCTTGTATATAGTTAACATAACCATTGTCTATGGCAAATGTCCAACTTATAAACAAGACTCGACAGATTTTGATAGAGGAAGTAGGATAAAACAAATTTGCCAGCAAGAGCAATGCAGCAGGATAACGCATGGAACAACGAAAAGTATTATTGGCCGGTGGTAATCTACTGCAGGCTCACACATGGAAAGGGTTACTTGAAACCAGTGGCATTGAAGTTGATCTTAAAGGCGAGGCACTCATTGGTGGTGTCGGCGGTTTGCCTATAGAAATGCAGACGGTCGAGTTATGGGTAGCAAATAATCAACTTGTCGCTGCGCAAACGTTACTTGATGCACTCGATATCGAGCAACCTCAATGGCAATGTGTTCAATGCCATGAAATTAACGAAGGAAGTTTTGAATTGTGTTGGCAATGCAGTTCCCCAAAAAGTGAAATGCATAATGAATAAGCACTTGGATAAGATCGTTTTTAGTCAACCAGTGTGAGCATATAAATAATTTTGTGAAACCACTTTTAAGTTTATGACGTATTGGATACTTAATGTGTCACGGATGAGTGACGTTACCTATCTTAAGGAAGTATTATGCAAGCATCACCAGCATTCGCTAGTTTGGTTGATTCTGTTTTACCCCATGTAACTTTGTTAACGATTGAACAATATCAACAACAAGATCAATTGCAATTAATTGATGTACGAGAAGATAGCGAGTGGTTACAAGGACATTTACCTAATGCAAAACACCTCAGTCGTGGCATTATTGAACGTGATATAGAGCATCGTTTCCCAGATGAAAATACCCCAATATTACTTTATTGTGGAGCAGGTCAACGTGCAGCATTATCTGCCTATAACTTACAGCTTATGGGTTATACGCAAGTTGCCTCAATGATTGGTGGTTACCGTGCATGGATACAACATCAATTCCCTATCGTTGAAGACTGAGTAGGTTAATGCAATATTTCCCATTATTTGTTGATACTCAAGGTCTGCGGGTCTTATTGGTGGGTGCTGGTGAGGTTGCCACTCGTAAACTAGATCTGTTGTCTCGTACAGATGCTCATATTCATGTAATAGCACCAACGGTTGCCAACGATATTGAACATTATTATTCCCTAGGGCGCATTCAGTTGTCTCGCCGCGAAGTGCGCAGTGATGATATTGCCAATGTTGATATCATTTATCTTGCTACTGCCGATGAGCAATTGAACAAGGATTTTGCGCAATTGGCAACTGAGCGGGGGATTTGGGTGAATGTGGTCGATAGTCCTAAATTTTGTCGATTTATTACGCCTTCGATAGTGGATCGCGGTCGGTTAGTGGTTGCGATAAGTACCGCAGGTGCAGCGCCAGTTTTTGCGCGAACTATTCGTTCCCGCCTCGAGACAATGCTACCGTCATCGTTAGCCCCTCTGTTTGATTTTGTTGCCAGTAAACGCGAAGAAGTACAAAATAAATTGCTTGCTGGAAAAGATAGACGATTGTTTTGGGAGCGGTTTTTTACCATTAACCAAGATAAATTTGATTCGTCAACAGAACAGCGCTATCTAGAGGCCTTTGACAACTTTGGTGTTAAGGGGGAAATCCTCTTGTTGACTGTGGATACGCCGGCACATTTACTCCCGATTGCTGCAATGCCTTTGTTACAGACGTTAGACGTGATCTACAGCGATAGTGCGCTGGATAGTGAGATTAATGAATTATTAAGGCGAGATGCAAACAGAGACGTTATTCCTTTAGTAAGTGATATCACACATCAATATGAACAAGGAAGTCGTATGCTAATCGTTTCTTCTGTTGCTCAAATCGCTCAGTTCAGTGCACATTTCCCGATGGCAAAACATCTACGACCTGGCGCGATTTAAAGCGTTTTTCCAGATATTCTATTATGACGAGTCTACTTTGTAGTAGACTCGTTTTTTTATATTGTTTGGAACCCTTATATGGCTGCTAAAGCTACCGTTTTTAAAGTATCACTGCAGATTGCTGATATGGATCGTCATTATTATGCGGATCATCAATTTACCCTAGCACAACACCCATCTGAAACGGACACTCGTATGATGGTACGTTTACTGGCTTTCGCCTTAAATGCATCAGATAGTTTAGTGTTTAGTAAAGGTTTATGCGTTGATGATGAAGCAGAGCTTTGGGACAAAAGCTTGAGTGGTGAAATCGATCTTTGGGTTGAGTTTGGTCAAGCGGACGAAAAGTGGCTCAGAAAAGCTTGTGGACGATCAAAACAAGTCATTCTATATACTTATGGTGGTCGAAGTGTGCCTATTTGGTGGCAACAAAACCAGCAAGCCTTCATCCGATACAATAATTTAACGGTGATCAATTTTCCTGAAGAGGCGGTCAAACAAATGGAGGTATTTGTTAATCGAAATATGGCATTACAAGTCAGCATAAGCGAGGGGCAAGTGTGGTTATCTGATGCAAATGATAGTGTGTTGATCGAGCCTGAAATATTAAAGTAAGTAGCGGTCTGAACCATATTTGTAACGACAATAAAGTGATTTCAACCTTAGTTTAGCAATGGTTAATTAAGTTTAATTAAATGGGTCTTGTACTAATAAAAACACAGGCAGATAATCAAATCAGATAGTAAACATCAAATGACTGACTAAATCATTAATATATATGATGTTTTATTTTTACGATAGTTATTGATTAAGGATGTTATTGTGAAGCAATTAGCCCTGTACCCAATTGAAAGAATTGATGAATTGACCTCGCCAGAAGCTCATGAAGACATTTCGATGCTTTCTTCGGCTATAAATGTGTTTACTGATTTTAAGAAAGTAACTCCACAAGTTATTGAATCGAGTACATCAGCTGTAAACGTTGAACATTTAATGCAGAAGTCTCATGTACGTCTAAAATTGGTGATCGATAATAAAGATCGATTTATCGGCTTAATCAGTTATGAGTCTTTACAAAATCAAGAGATATTAAAACGTGTTGCTGCGGGACATCAGCGTGAACAGCTTACGGTTGCTGATTTTATGATCCCTAAGGAACAACTTAAAGCGATTGATTTTGACGATTTAAGTTATGCACGAATAGGTGATGTGATTGAGACATTACAGTCAGCAGGGCAACAGCATTGTTTAGTGTTAGATCGAGAAAATCATACTATTCGAGGCGTATTATCTGCTAATGATATTGCTCGCCGATTAAAGCTTGCCGTCGATGTAAGTACACCAAACTCTTTTGCATCAATATTTGACGTTATTACTAAAAATCAGCAACCTGTTGGACTGAAAGTACCATAATATTAAAGTTAACCCCCCATTAACTAATGAATAAAAAATAGCCACATTATGTGGCTATTTTTATGTTCAACCGAACTATATTATTGGAAGCTTAAACTCCAAGTATCGATATATCCGGTGTCTTGGTTGGCATTATCAACTGCTTTCAATGTCCATATACCACTTGACTCAACACCTGCCATATTAGCTGTGTAAGTCTGGGTTAGATTATCAGTACCACCACCAGCGTTGTTATGCAGTACAACAGTTTGGCCCGTAGGGCTAACTAACTGGATTTTTAAATCACCAATATAAGTATGAATAATTCCTATAGACACTGATACCGTTCCAGAATCACCACTGCGGCTAACCGTTATAGGACTAGTAATGCCAGTAGTGCTGTTGTCTGGGATCGTATAATTCCCAGTATTAGTGTAGCTAGCAGGGCCGCCTGTGTTGCTGCCACCAGTGCTACCAGCGGTGTAGTTAGCCACTAAACCTACACCATTAAATGCACTGTAACCTTGTACCATCACATAGTAGGTACCAGATTGAGGTGTTGCTATTGGGCAAGATTCAGCATTACCACTTTTCCATGGACGACAGTCGTAACTACTGCTGGTAGGAGATGCGCCATACTGTACATACAAGTCAGCATCACCTGTACCACCACTCATGGTGAAACTTAAATCACTTGCGCCTGCAGGAACATCTAACGAGAAATATAACTCATCGTTTTTAGCACCAGCTAAAGCTGTTTTTGCCACACCGTTTTCAAGTACGCTGTCACCAGAACCTGTTCCCGGATCGGTTGGGCCATTACATGATTCGTCTAGGTAAGCTTTTGCTGCGGTTGCATTGACCATACCGTAACCTGTTTGGTTATCACGACCGGCAACGCTTAGGTCATCTGCTGTTGCATTTAATGCTGCACGTACTTCACTGGCGCTACATTCCGGGTGGTAACTCCACACCAATGTTGCTACCCCTGACACATGTGGTGTTGCCATTGAGGTACCATTGTAATATTCGTAATCTTCATTACCTTGGTTACTTACCGTAGCGGATTGGCCTATTTGGGCTTTAAGTGCCAGACCCGTAGCACGATCTACAGAGACAGATGGAACGGTTATGTCACTATTAGCATCAACCAAAAATGGATTTTGTAAGCCAGGTAACGCACTATTACTGTAGACGATGATCCCAGATGCACCAGCATCTTTACAGGCCTTTGTTGAGTCTATTTCGGGATAGCTAGAACCTTGATTCCCAACACGTTCAACTAAACAAATTTTGTTGCTCATATTACCGCAGTTAAAGCTAGACCCACTCACGGTACATTCAGCCAGTGTGGCCGTAGCACTCGCGTTAATAGGTGCAGCAGTATAGCTGCTCCCTGATGGCGTTAAGCGGTTGTGCGGTACTACGCCATTGTTAAAGTATGATTGGCCACCAATGGTTATATCAGCTAAACGACCTTCGCCGACGGTTACCGTTGATAGAATTGCCTCACCGGGTCCCGAAATTTCAACTTGGTCTGTATACTGTGAAAAAGCAGCATGATCGAGATTGCTGTCAACTGCCGCAACAGACATAACGCTATCATAAGATGCTGGGTAGCTATAAGAACTGTCGCCAGCATTACCCGCCGCCGCAATTAATAACACTCCATTATTGTAATGAGCCGTTAATGCATTGCGCTCAGTGGTTGTTGAGCCACTGCCACCTAAGCTCATGGTGACAACGTTTGCGTTACCTGAATCAACACAGGTATCGATAGCGGCTACTAATGATGACGAGTAACCCCATCCTGCCTCATTAAATACTTTAACAACGTGAATATTGGCATTTTGATTAGGCATTACCCCAACAACACCTTCACTATTAGCAATAGCGGCAATGGTACCTGCTACATGAGTACCATGAGCATTATTATTACCTGGTTGATACCAGTTACCTGTGCCTGAATTATTGGTACCAGTTGCATTGTTACCACTTAAATCATTGTGGCTACGGTCATAACCAGAATCAATAATACAGATAGTACGATTACCTGCTTGGCTGTCACTTAAGACTGTTGCACCAACAAAAGTTTGTCCCCAAGGCGTTGTCTCTGCGAGCAGTCTACGAGGCAAATCCTCTTCTACATATTCAACGTCTTGACGCAAACGCAATGCTTTAATCGAAGGCGAGTCGAGTTTCACCGAGTAACTATTACTACGACCAACACGTTTCATTTCTCGTGCTTTAACGCTATTTAACGCTCTATACTGAGTGAATACTTCATTTGAACGAGGTTCATAAGACATGCTATTGCTGTCTGTTTCTACAGCCAAATTTTGTATTGCTGCACTACTACTCAATGTTTGTGCGGCATTGTCATTTCGAAATTTAACAATATAACGTTTAGGTAGGGGAGATTCTTGCTGAATCTGTTGGTTAGTTGCTGAGAGTTGAGAAGGGGCTGGTGCTGCGTTGACTTGAGTTGAAATAGCCAAAGCGAGTGCAGTCATGCTAAGCACGACAGCTGGGTTTTTATGATTTTTCATATTATCTTCCATGTTAATCAGGGGACGTAATGTCTTTTATAATTATGTTTTATTGATAAGCTTATTCTGCTTACCTGTTTAAAAGGTAATCATATTTCTGTCACATGTAAACAGTATGTTAATGTTTTTTATCAATGAATGGGTACTGATGAATGTATTGGGTTGAGTTAAAACTCGTTAAAGTTGAATTAAGATGCACTAATGGTTGACTCGGGAATGTATTATTGCCCTGATTTATAAAGACTAAAATTATGAAGTCGTATAATTTAAAAGTGCATAAATTAATCCATTATATGCTAATGAATAATTATCTAATATTGTACGTAAATAATGTTTTACAGGCTAAATGTAGGCAGTGATAATGACAAGGTTTATCGTATTGATATGATGAGGATATCAATACGATAAACTGTTAGATATGATCAATAAAATCACTGTCTATAACTGTAGTTTTATATTGTTAGTGAGGTTTTCTTTCGGAGATCAAGTTATCTAAACCACCAGCATTATAGGTGTTGCTATAACCTTGTTTAATGAGTGATTCCTGTGCCATACCACTACGATTACCACTGCGACAATAAAGAACTACTTCAGTATCTTTAGTGATATTGAGTTTTGCTAACTCAGGTACGATATTCTCAAAGGGAATATTAATTGCCCTGTGAATATGGCCTGCAGCAAACTCTTCAGCTGTGCGCACATCAATTAACATGACACCGCGGTCTATTTTTTCCCATGCAACGCTAGGATCTTGCTCTGCTGCCAACGTAGGCATTAATGATGCAGTTAACATGACTAAGAGTGCCAATATAAATTTGGCAGGCAACAGTATAGATTTTTTAAACACAATTATTTCCTTGTTATTTACTTAAGGCTATTTCAGCAGCAGTTTTGATGCCCATTTTTTTCATTACTATCGCGGCAGGACAAAAACCTGTAAATGCACTCTGGAATAGGTTAGCGCCTACAAATACAGTAAGCCAGACAAAATATGGGCTGACGGTTACGGTTAGCACTACGGACAGTAAAACCATAAAACCGCCAAAGGCTATAATACATCTTTCTAATGACATTTTTAACTTCCTATTGGGCTTTGCCCTGTTTGCAAAATAATAAGTTAACTTTCTTTAATCGTGTGTTTATGTTTCATCACAGAAAAATACAACACCGGAATAACGACTAACGTTAAAATGGTTGAGATAAAAATCCCGAAAATTAAACTGATGGCCAAACCATTAAAAATGGGGTCATCAATAATAAATAATGCTCCAATTATTGCCGCTAATGCTGTTAACATAATGGGCTTTGCCCGTACCGCGCCAGAGTGGATAACAGCTTGCTCTAAAGGCACGCCTGCGGCTATTTGTTGATTAATGAAATCAACTAGCAATATTGAGTTTCGAACAATAATGCCGGCTAGCGCTATCATGCCTATCATAGAAGGCGCGGTGAATTGAGCGCCTAACAAAGCATGTCCTGGCATAACGCCGATAATAGTTAATGGAATTGGCGCCATGATAATGAGTGGCACAATATAAGATTTAAATTGACCCACTACGAGTAAGTAAATGGCGATCATGCCAACGGCATATGCAATACCCATATCGCGGAAGGTTTCATAAGTTATTTTCCATTCACCGTCCCATAAAATAGATACATCTGTTAATCCATCAGGCTGATTAACCAAGTTTTGTTGAATAGGATAGCTTGAGTCACCTTGTTCATTTTGTTGATTAATTTGACTAACCATGTCGAACATCCCATAAAGAGGGCTGCCTGTTGGGCCTGCCATATCAGCAATGACCATGATCATTGGCACCATGTTTTTATGAACAATCGGTGCATTAATAGTCTGTTGATGTACTTTTACTAATTCAGCCAATGGTACTGTGCTACCTGACTGACTCGGCAAACGTAATAGCAATACTTGTTTTAAGTCCAATTTAGCCGCTTCATCAAGCTGTAATCTTATCGGCGTGGGCTGCATTAACTGTTCTTGATGTAAATAATTGACATCCTTACCATCAACAGCAGTGCTGATAGCTTCCACGATACTTGCATAAGAAACCCCCATTAAACTGGCTTTATTACGGTCAATAATGACTTGCCATTTCTGTTGCTGTGCTGGCAGATAGATATCCATATCAACAACGTATTCAGTATCTTTGAAACGCTGTAACAAGTCATTGGCTGCTTGCTCACGTAACTCAGTGTTAGGTGCATAAACCTCGGCTACGATAGGGGACCAAACTGGCGGTCCTGGAGGCACTTCAACAATCTTGATATTGGCTTGATAGCGTAGACCAATTTGTTGCAATGGTTCGCGTACAGATGATGCAATCGTGTGACTGTCACGGTCGCGATGTTTCTTATCCACTAGATTAACTTGGATTTCTCCCAGCTCTTGGCTGCTACGTAAAAAATAATGTCGTACCAAACCATTAAAGTTCATTGGAGCATGTGTACCGGCGTACAACTGTAAATGCTCAACCTCTTCTACATTGCTGAGATATTGACTAAGATCTTGTAGTACTCTTTGTGTTTGCTCCACAGGAGTTCCTTCAGGCATGTCGACCATCACCTGAAACTCTGATTTATTATCAAAAGGCAGCATTTTTAATACCACAGCTTGCATTACAGGTAAGGCGGTAGCAAAGACAATCAATAATATGATCCCTAAAGCTAAGCCTTTACGTGCTTTTGGGGCATGCTCGCCGATTAAAAAAGGACTCATTATTCGCGTAAACAAACGTGTTAATCGATTGTCTTCTTCAACCGCAATGCCAGTATTTGTCGCTGCACTATTTGAACTAGATGACGTTTTATGAGGCTTAAGTAAATGGTTGCTTAGCCAAGGCGTCATAATAAAGGCGATTAACAATGAAATAATCATCCCCATGCTGGCATTAATTGGAATTGGGCTCATGTATGGTCCCATTAGTCCTGATACAAATGCCATAGGTAATAACGCTGCAATTACCGTAAAGGTGGCTAATATTGTTGGTCCGCCCACCTCATCAACGGCATGAGGAATAAGTTCACCAATGGGTTTATCACTCATTGCCATATGTCGGTGAATATTCTCTACCACCACGATGGCATCATCGACCAAAATACCAATAGAGAAAATAAGTGCAAACAATGAAATCCGATTTAACGTAAATCCCCATGCCCAAGATGCAAACAGGGTAATGGCGAGAGTGATAATAATCGCAACACCGACCACGGCTGACTCGCGTAATCCCATGGCGAAAAACACCAAGAGCACAACTGCAGATGTAGCAAAAATCAGCTTGAATATAAGGGTGTTGGATTTATCTCCGGCTGTTTTACCGTAGTTTCGGGAGACTGCAACGTCAACATTATCTGGAATTAACACATTATCGACGGCATCGATTTTAGCTAACACAGCATTAGCAATATCAACGGCATTTTGACCGGCTTGTTTACCGATTGCGATAGTAACAGCAGGATAAGTGCCTTTATCTGTTACATGCCAAACGTGTTGTTTGGGGATATCGCTTTTAAGACTTACATTGGCAATATCAGATAAATATACTGCTTGAGGCAATGGAGTTTGTTCTGTAGTTGCCTCGGGTTGATTCACTTTGATTAATAGATTACTGACATCATCCGGAGTTTGTAAAAACTGACCCGTTTGCAGCTTAATTTCTTGATTATATTGCGTCATCGAACCGAGGGTCGACGCTTGGTTATTATTCTGCAGTGCGTTACTGATATCGGTAAATGTCACCCCGAAGCTGTTCATTTTCACCGGATCTATACGCACATTTAACACTATTTCATGGCCACCTTGGGTATAAATCTCTCGTGTACCCGGTATCCGTTTTAGTTCAGTTTCTAGACCTGATGCAACTAAGGTGAGTTGCTCTGCCGTCATGCTAGGGTCTTTAGACCAAAGCGTTAATCCTACTATTGGCACATCGTCAATGCCTCTGGGTTTGATTAACGGCTGACCAATACCTGCTGCATGATTAAACTTGTCGCTATTTGAGTAAAGTTGGTTATATAAATTAACCACGGCTTCATCTCGTGGAACCCCAACTTCAAAAATGGCAATAATGAGCGCGCCATCAGGCTGAGAAAAGGAGTAAAGCGTATCAATCCCTTTTATTTCAGAAATGATGCGTTCTGCTGGCAAGGTAACTTGATTCTCTACTTCTGTGGGTGTAGCACCAGGGTAGGGAATAAACACATCAGCAAAAGTGACATCAATTTGAGGTTCTTCTTCTTTTGGGGTGATGATTACGGCAAAAATACCGAGTAATAACCCCAAAATGGCTAACAAAGGTGTAATGGCATTATGTTGAAATGTCTTTGCTATGGAGCCAGAAATACCGAGTTTTTTTGAATCATTTGGTGTTGTCATTGAGATTACTCCTGAGCTTGTGCTGCTGAGGAATTAATTAAATAACGGCCGGCGTCAATAACAATTTCGTCACCAACCATGAGGCCGGATAATACTTCTGCAGTATTATTTTTAGTATCAATTCGGCCTATACGCACTTGATTGAGTACTACCTTATCTGCATTTTTACGGTATACAGACGTCAAATCACTGACTTGGTGTATAGCTGATAGTGGGATCATTAAACTGGGTTCGCTAGGAATGTCTATTATAACTTTACTCCACTCACCAACAGTCACATTTTCGATGTTATTAGCATCAAGGTTGACTCTAACTTGATGTTGATGAGTCTGCGGATCGGCAAATTGGTATACGTTAATCTCTTTTGAAGTGATTTTATCTCCGTTGAACAATTGTACGGTTACTTGATCCTGTTGCTGCCATAGGGCTACGTCTTGTTGTGGTATTTGAAATACGACTCTGAGGTGTTGAGTATCGTAACCGGAAAATAACGCTTGGCCGTAGGATATCGTTTCACCTAATTCAATAAAACGTTGGGTCATTCGGCCACTAAAGGGCGCGCTAACGACAGTATAATTTAAGCTTTCTTTCGCCTTAATTAATAACGCTTGAGCTGCGCTGACGGCTTGTTTACTGGATTTTGCTTTGGCAGTGGCTTCATCCATTGCGCCTTTAGATATCGCTCCCTTTGGGAACAAAGTCTTATAACGGAGATATTGCGCTTGAGCCTCGCTGTTAAGGGCTTCTGCTTTTGCGAGTTCAGCTTCGGCACCCGCTAATCCAGCGCCTTGTTCTTTGTTGGTTATCTCTAATAATGCCGCACCTTGCGGAACAAGATCGTTCACATCAAACAAGATTTTTATTATTCGCCCTGAGGTTTGCGCCGACACCGTTGCTGCTTTAATTGCTTCAATTTTAGCATCGTAAAGTCGTGGTTGAAGTTGTTGGGAATATGCAAGTGTTAATGTTTTAACATCAGAGGCTTGTGCAGCACCGGGTAAAATGATTGAGGCTAAGATGGCACTGAAGAATAATTTTTTGGATAAGTGAGACATAGCGATAGCCTTGATTGATGTTCATAAGAAAATTCTAATGGACTTTAACCAGTTAAGCAACCGATAAATTGTAAAACTTTATAAATTAGAACATGTTGATATAAAAAGCCGCCAATTAAAGATAACCGGCGACTTAGTGGAATCCGTTTGGTTTTTTAGCCCGTCGTGAGTGAGCGCAAAAAAAAACAATAGATATTAATATTTAAAAACAGCTAGTTAAAAGCTGTAGTTATATTGTACTGAGTAATAAACAGCATTTGAGCGGGTTTGAGCTGATATTTCACTATTATACCCAGCGACTTGTGCAAGAAGGTTACTATCTTCTAACACCGTTACATCTTCTCCGCGAACCAAAGCAACACCAAAATCAACGGTAGATTGTTGATTTAAATCGTAACTCACACCAGCGGTATACCAAGTTCGGTCAGAATCTGGGATAGATAAAGATGAATGCTGATCAACCACACCTTGGTCGGTTGCTAACCCTGCGCGTAAAGTCCAATCTTGGGTAAGATTATAAGTAGCGCCTAAACTTAAGAACCACGAATCTTTCCAGTGGTATTCTTTTAAATCAGCTTTGTCGACACCATTCTCGCCGTCTTTAACCACGATTTTGTCGAATGCACTCCAATTAGTCCATTGGGCCGTATAATGCACGGCAAATTTGTCTGTTAGCTGGTGGAAACCGGCAAACTGAGCAATATCAGCAAGTGGAATATCAATTTCATTGTATTCAGAATACAAGTAGTTCACATCACCTTTAGCTGTGAGTTTAGGGCTTATACGATAGCTTAAACCAAAGCGGTTATCTGGGTTGACTTCATAAACCACTCCGACAATCCCGCCTAATGCCCAACCATCAGCATCAACATCAACTAAGCTACCCAATTGCTCGTTAGTTCGAGTTAGGGTTCCGCTGGCATAAATAGCATCAATACCGAAACCAAAACTAAACTCATCATTTACTCGGTATGACATACTGGTATTGAAATTAATAGTAACCACTTCAGTATTACCTAATAAATCAACTGGCGGTGGAAGTGCGACAGCATTACCGCTAATAGTAGGAGCTCTGTTTGACAAGTCACCTAAGTCGGTACCGGTACCATAGTTAGTGAATGCGGCAACCCCGAAAGCCATTTTGTCGTTAATGGGATTGATATAATAAAAATTTGGGATGAGTTTAGCTTCAGCCGCATCATGTTCACTACCAAAAACGACATCTTGTCCAGCAAAACTGCCTTCTATATCAGATACCGATACATCAATATCAGCATAAACGACGCCTAAAGATAGTGCTGTTTCATCAAAAAGAGCCATTGCTGCAGGATTTCGAGATAAAACTGAGGCGTTGTCAGCAATAACAGCATCACCAGCCATGGCACGACCAATACCAGTAGCGGATTGACTGTTTAACTGGAAACCAGCTGCAGACGTTTGTGCGCTGATTAAACCTACTGCAGCAGCAATGAGTGTCTTGTTGAATTTATTCATTATTATTTCCCATTTGTTATTACCGTTTTCGAGTTAATTTTAATCACTTTAGAGAGTTGACGGCAAAAATTTAGGGCATCTTAGGTAAGTGCGATCAATGTAACAACTCCGACCAGATGTTAGCTGTTGTTAACATTAAGTTAATTTAAGATCTTAATCGTGAAGTAGGTGTTTGATAGCGTGGCACTATATGTAAATTAGCGGCAGCACTAATGTGATAGTAAACAACCAAATAAAGTAAATTAAAGTTTATTCATACTGAATGAATATTAAGCGCCTGAATGACAATTTAGAACAATCGGTTTTTACCGCTTAACATCGTCTTACTTATTGTTGTTTATTATCTAATGGTGAAATAACGGTTAATAAATAACGCAACCTCGAGAACAGAAGTTGAGCTATTTATATCATTCAATTATGTAAAAATTATGATGTTAATGAACGACGAAAAACGTTGAAATCTGCGATAGTTTTCTGTGTTGGTGGTGAAACTTTACTAATAATAATGCCAAATAACATTGCCAAAACAAACCCAGGAACGATTTCATATAACTCAAAAAGCCCCCCGGTCATTTGTTTCCACACTACAACAGTTATCGCACCCACCAAAATGGTTGCAATAGCCCCATTACGGCTATAACCCTGCCAAAAAAGTGATAATAGCACCACAGGACCAAAAGCCGCGCCAAACCCAGCCCATGCATAACTGACTAAACCCAATACACTGCTTTCCGGGTTTAACGCAACTAAGCCTGCAACTAAGGCGATAGCAATGACACCTATTCGACCCACTAACATTAATTCTTTACTGCTAGCTTGAGGACGCAACCATTTAAGATAAAAATCTTCAGTGATTACACTAGAACAGACCAATAATTGTGAATCAATGGTACTCATGATGGCAGATAAAATGGCCGCAATGAGTAAGCCGCCTACCCAAGGATTAAAAGCTGCATTGGCTAAATGAATAAAGACCGTCTCTGGGTTTTTAAGTGGCTCTGCGGCAAAGTAAAGACTACCAGCAATACCTGTTGCTAAGGCACCGACTAGCGACACTAACATCCAACTCATGGCAATACGACGTGAAAGCATCAGATCTTTTGGATTTCCAATTGCCATGAAACGAGACAAAATATGCGGCTGACCAAAATAACCCAGTCCCCAAGCCAATAAAGATACAAGACCTATCACCGTGGTGTTTTCACTAATAAACGACAACATGGTGGGATCAATGTGTTCAAAATTGGCTTGTGTATTAGGTTCGCTAAAGATTGAAATAGGTACAATGACGAGCGCGACTAACATTAAGCAACCTTGAAAGAAGTCTGTCCAACTAACGGCAAAAAATCCGCCAACAAAGGTATAAGAAACGATAATGAATGAACCGATCAATAAGGCAACGGTATAATCGAGGCCAAATACTTTTTCAAATAATATTGCGCCGCCGACCATGCCTGAAGAAGTATAGAAGGTGAAAAAAATTAGGATTGTTAATGCCGAAACAAGTCTTAATAGCCCATGAGAATCATTAAATCGATTTTCAAAAAAGTCGGGTAATGTTAATGCATTATCGGCCATTTGGGTGTAAATGCGCAGACGTCTAGCAACAAATAGCCAATTAAGCCAAGCCCCAAACACTAATCCAAAACCAATCCATGCTTCGCCTAATCCACTTAAATATACGGCACCAGGCAAACCAAGTAATAACCAACCTGACATATCTGATGCGCCAACACTTAACGCTGTTACAGCGGGGCCCATTTTTCTGCCACCAAGAATGTAATCATCCACGGTATCGGTTTTGCAGTAGGCCCAGTAACCAATTGCCATCATTAAGGCGAGGTATCCGATGAAGGTAATGATGATTGGTGTTTGAATATCCATATTGCTTCCAAGTTATTATTCTTATGGTCAACATGCTAGCAGAAGTTTGATTTAGTTCACACTTTGATTTTTCTAGTTGAAAAAAAATCCGCTATTCAATGAAGTAGCGGATTTTAAATGGTTATCAGTAGATATTAAATAAAGGTGTTTTCAACTTCTTTTTTGACAAAATCAAGGTCTGAAGCGGGTTCTCCAACCAAGACCATATAGGCATCGGCTGTTTGAAAGCTTTTGCCTTTATACTGATTATCAGCAAAGGCTTCTTCTAATACAATCCGGTTTTCTATGGGCACAATGAACAGGGTAACCTTGTTTCCAAGCTCGTCAGCCATCACCAAATGTAATGATTTGATACCTTGAAAATCACAATATGAAGTGTAAAAAACACGCCCAGGTTGTTGGATAAACTTGGAATCACTCAATCCATCTATACTGGCTAGTTTAAAATTAACATCATTAAAGTCAATATCCTGTTCCATGATTAATGCTTTGGTTTCATGATGAACATGCGCTAATGAGTTATCTCCTAGGTTTACTGGCGTAAAGCGCAATAAACTAAAGCTTACACCCACAATGAAAGCCACTGATGCCGCCATCGCCATCATATAACGAGTGTGTTTTTTGCTCTTTTGATGTTGGCTTAATTGCTGTCGTAAAATTAATTTATCCGCTAAATCATTAGGCACATCTATACTGAGTGCTTGAGTGAGTTTATGGTCAAATGCTTTTAGGTCTTTGACAAATTTAGCATCATCTTGATTTTCAGCTAAATGAGCTAAAAATTCTTCAGATTGATTGTTGGGGTCACCGTATGCTTGGCGACGAAACTGTAGATCATCCATTTGATTGACCTCTTACCTCTGGTGCTTCGAGAGCGTCTTTTAACTGGTTTCTGGCTCTAAATAAACGGGTCATTACCGTGTTTCGATTAAGTTCGAGCATGGTGGCAATTTCATCACCACTAAACCCGCCAATCAACTGCAATAACAAAGGCTCTCGGTATTCAATATCGAGTTTACCTATTTGACGACGTAACCAATACTGCTCGGTATCATCTTCATGACTTGTCGATAAAACATCTTCAAGTAAATCTTGTTCAACGTCACTGTAGTCAAATTGTTTACGCTCAAAACGTCTGGCATTTTCTCGTCTTAAAATGGTAATTAACCAGGCTTTAGCGGCTTTTTCGTCATTTAAAGAGTCCAAAGAGCGCCACGCTCGTAAGAACGTTTCTTGAGTAATATCTTCTGCGACATGTTTATCACCACATAACCAAAAGGCATAGCGAAAAATGTCGGTATGAAGCGCCCTGACAAGGCTATCGTATCGTCGTTGTTTTGTTAGCATCTCAGATAAGACCGCGGGTTCAGCCTTTTTCTTACGCAGGTAATCAAACATTTTTTAACTTTTTTGAGTTAATCATATGTAACAGCTTAAAAAGAGGTGGGATTAATAGCAAGCTAAATAGCAGAAACACTCTGCTATTTAGCTTTTTAATCTAAGGGTTAAGCTCTGCAATTATCGATTTGCTACTGGCTTGAGATGGCTGTTGATAGGCTGAAATTGCATCTATGAGTGACTTTTTGTCCATAGCTTGAGGATGACGGCTGTATTTATCAGCTTGTAATTTACTAATGGCAATTTCAAGTTGTGTTGATAATCTACTAATTTGAGTCAAGCTCATTGGCTGACCTAAGCGATCGCTAAAGTAATCTTGTAATGCTTTAATAGCGGCACTACTGTCATTACGATCGCAAGCATGAATAATGGCTTTTAATTCTGAGGTAGTGCTTTTTAATGGCGTTTTTTTGTGGTTAGGAGAAACCTGATTATCCCTAGTGTTTGCTGCTACCGCTTTTCGCCATAATACTAACGTTATTATCCACAGTAGTGCCAATACTCCGCTAATCCACGGCCAATATCCAGCAGAGCTATTTACCGTAAAACGGTCCGCTGATGGAATATCTGTTGGCGTTACGGTACTGCCAATAACATTAATAGTACGCGCAGGAAGAGTGGCAAATTGTTGTTTTTTAAGATGTGGATTCCACCAAGGCACCCGTATCTCTGGCAATGTGTATGTACCCGGTTTTGTTGGTACTATGGCTGTCGTTAAACTGTACTGTGATACCACTTGATTGTCGCGTACAAAGGTTTGCCTTAAAGGCTTTTCTGGATAGGCTTTTAATCCTTCAACCAGCGGTATATCGATATCGGGCAAGCTGGTGTCATCGGTATTTGATGCTATCAAGCTAATGGTGCGAGTAATAGGGCTGCCTACTTCAAATTCGCTGATATCGTCTGGCCAAGTTTCTTTTAATACTGCAATGTCACTGACAAGCCATTTTCCTTGGTAGCTTGGCGGTGTTGAATTGATTTGAATGACTTGTCTTTCTGCTTCAGTTTGCATCGGCCGACTTTCGTTAAAGCCAAACATTCCACCTCGTCTTGGCGCTTCCACAAGTACATCGCCTGAAAAGCTCGCGCCGTTGATGACTAATTCTCCTGGGAGATCGGCAATAATACCGTAAGTGCGTTCTATCACTCTAAACCGACGGCCATCGACAATTTCGCTACCGTCTTTGTCTTCACCAATTTGTTTGACTTGCGCACCTTCTACGGTGGGAGCACTTATGACACCGCGTTGCAGCTCAACGGCTAAATAGAGCTTCACTTTATAGGTAATTAATTGACCGACATAAGCGTCAGAAGTATTGGTGTTAGTCTTAATAAACACGTTTTGTGCTTCACTGGTCTTGGCACCTTGAGGCATGACCTTCACCGAGATGGGCTGTGAACTTACTCCGTTGATATTGAACGCCGGTATGGTGACATCACCTAATGATTTAGGTGACAGTAATACCTGCCATCGGGTTTCTTTTGTAGTGTCAAAGTTAACCATTTTGGTACTGCGGCCAACACTGGTTCTGCCAACAATAAAGTTTTTGAGTAACACTGAAGTATCTAACGCTCCAGCGCTGAGGTCATCATCGGCCGTAATATCGAGCACAAAGTACTCCCCAGCAATGACAGGGTTACGATCTATTGTTGCTTGCACTTGGCTAAGGGCAAATACCGGGGCTGCAATGATGAATAGCAATAGGCTACAAAAGGTTCTAATTACCACTGTTCATTATCCTTAGTCGGTTGACTATTTTGACGACGTTTTTGATATTCGAGCTGCATTTTATTACGGATCAACACTTGTGGGTCTTCGTTGATAGCGCGAAGGGCTCGTTCCATATCTGCTGGCAGTTTATCTTGGTTTGCTTGCGATGCAGATATCACTTCTGATGATTTACCTTCTGTTGCCGTTTTGTCACTTGGTTGTGCTGAGGCTGCAGAAGTATTCATTTTTTGACTGTCATCAGTTTGTTGTTCACCACTTTTACTCGCATTGGCCTGCATACTCGCTTCGTTACTCTCTGGCGTGTCTTGGTTTGCAACATCATTTTGTTGAGAAGATTGGTTACCTTCAGATGATTGTGGTGCCTGCGGCTCAGCGCTATTTTGTTTTTGGTCACTTTGTTGCTGATCATTCTGTGCCGATTGCGATTGCTCACCGTTTTGCTGTTCATCAGAGTTTGATGTCTGATCAGCTTGTGGCTGTTGATTCTGTGACTGTTGTTGCTCGCTATCAGATGAACGGTCATTGTTATCGTTAGATTGATTTTCCGTGCTCTGATCTTGGCTTTGTTGGCCAGATTGATCTTGTTGACCCTGTTGATTTTTCTGTTGGCCTGATTGTGACTGATCAGGCTTTGATTGATCTGAATCGCTTTTATCTGACGAAGATTGCTCTGATGATGAATTGTCATCATTTGAATTTGATTGATCTTGTTCTGACTTATCCGACTCTTGCTTAGAGGGATCTTGTTGCTGTTGTTGAAGCAATTGTTGAGCTAAGGCCAAATTCTTTTCTGCCTCGCTAAAAGGAGACTGGGCGGCAATGGCTTTTTGGTAACGAGTGATTGCTTCTTTATAATCTTTTAGCTGCATCAGCGCATTACCCTGATTATATAAACCTTGGGCACTATTATCTTGCTCAAATCCTTCTAGTGCTTGTTGATAATCACCCGCTTTATAATGGGCAGAAGCACGCCATTGCGAGTCTTTAAATGTGTCAGCAGCCTGAGCAAATTCACCTTGTTGGAATGCCGATTGTGCTTGTTGATCTTGGGTTTGCCATAAATCTTGCCACACTGAGGCTTGCGCCGGTTGGCTCTGTGTCAGACTAAATGCCATTGCAGTCGCCAGCAACAATGCTGGGTTAAGCAAGATGGTTAATAATCCTTGTCTAAAACTCATTAACATCGGGATGATTAATAACATAGCAAGGTATGGTCCCAGATCTTGCCATGCTTCTCCAGCAAGTTCTGTTTCGGTTGCTTTACCGTCGGATGCCAACCACTGGGTTAGGGTGGTAACATCGCTGCCATCAGTTTGCGCAGGGACGAGGATCCCTTGATGTTGTTGCACCAGTTTTTGTAATAAACCGTAATCTGTTTTAGCGACAACGACTTCGTTACTATTATCACGTAGTAATTGGCCGTCAGCTAATCGGATAGGGGCTCCTTGCTTACTGCCAAAAGCCATGATCGATAGACGATAACGGCTGTTTAGCACTGTGGTTGCTTGATTAAATTGATGTGCAGAAATGCCATCGGTCATAACAATAATGTCACCTGTGACGTGACCGCCTTGTTCGAGCAGTTTTTCTGCCAGAGCTAATGCTGCTGCCAAGTTTGAGCCTTTGGTCGGCATAATATCGGGCGATAATGTAGGCAGTAAATTTAAAATGGTGCCACTGTCACGAGTTAACGGACTAATAGTGTAAGCATCACCGGCATAGGCTATCAGTCCGGTTTCACCTTCTTTTAACTCACTAAGTAAATCGGTCGCTCTAAATTTAGCATAAGACAACCGATTAGGACTTAAGTCAGTAGCGAACATGGACTGAGACATGTCCATCACTAGCACTCTACCTTGCTCGGTAGCAAATACCGGCAGACTTTGTTTATTTAATGCAGGGCCAGCAATCGCTATAACGGCAATGATCCAACAAGCTATTAATAACCATTTTGGTTGATGGGTTTTCTCAACGGTTTGGCTTATTAATAATTGGCTTAAATGCGGGGCGATATATTGCTTCCAAGCAGATTGTTGACTCTGTTTTCGCCAAAACAGTGTACTTAATATCAATACTGGAATGAGCCCCAAAAGCCACTCAGGGCGAATAAAATGTACCATTATCGGTTCGCCTCTTTGCTTGTGTTTGTTTTAGGTAATGACAACGAAGGCCATAGTTGTTGCAAACTAATTAAGAAACTGACTAATAATGACATTAATAAAGGCCAATAGAATAATTCACTTTTAGGGCGATAACTCAATTGATCTCGACTCACAGGTTCTAGTTTATCTATTTCTTGATAAATACCTTCGAGATCTTCACTGTTTCGAGCTCTAAAATAACGACCTTTAGTTAGGTCTGCTATTTTTTTGAGTTGACCTTCATCTAAATCCATTGATGGATTAACACGTTCTTTGCCAAATATAGTGCGACGTTCTAATACATCAGCGCCAACACCAATAGTGTAAATGGTGATATTACGCTTAGCGGCAATTTGCGCGGCAACGTCTGGCTCTATGTTGCCGGCGTTATTAGAACCGTCTGTCAGTAAAATCAATACTCGGTTACTTTCATCCACTTTATCAAAGCGTTTAACTGCAAGTGCTATTGCTTCACCTATAGCGGTTTGTTTACCGACTAAGCCTATCTGCGCATCATCTAAAAATGTGGCAACTGAGCGACGATCTAACGTCAGTGGTGCTTGTAAATATGCATGGTCAGCAAATAGGATTAGCCCGAGCCGATCACCTTTTCGACGTTCAATAAAGTCACTAAGCACATGTTGTATTAGCGTAAATCGGTTAACCGTTTTACCGTTTACTACCATGTCTTCAATTTGCATACTGCCCGATAAATCAACAGCCATCATTAAATCGCGGCCTTTTGCTGGTAGTTCAATTGGATCGCCAAGCCATTGTGGACGGGCTATTGCTAATAACAAAAAAAGCCACATTAACCAGTATCGTTTTCGGCCAAATTTATGGTTTGTTGGGGTGGTGTTGGTGACCGTTGAGGCAATCCCCGGTAATTGTAAATACCCGCCAGCGCTGTTCATATTGACACGTTTAATCAATAACGGTAGCGGTAGCAATATTAATAACCATGGCCAATAAAGTGCTAACATTAGGCCTCCTGATGCGTAGGGTTGGATGCTAAGGTTACATCATTAAAATGACGTTTATTACTTAACCAAGCGCTTGCTAAATGTAGTAATTGCACTTTTTCAGATGGGTTTAGACCGTTAGCCTGATGACGCTTAATTAATAACTGGCCAATTTTATGTTGTTGTTCAGGCGCCATACGAGTATCTAACCAATCAAACCAAGGTTGTCCGTTGAGTTTGGCAAAATGTTCGCGAGGTAAATACGTTAATGCGGTGCGCTTAAGTAAGCTATTTACCTGTGCGGCGAAGTTATCATCTTCAATGTTATAACTCTGGAGTAGCGTCAGCGCTTTTTTGCGTGGAGCATGATATTGGCGCTGTTTATATAAGCGCTTGGCTAACCACAATATTAAAATGATAAATACAGCTGCGATTATCCAATATCCAGGTGCAATGGGAATTGCGCTTACTGGATCCGGTAATTGAATATCTTGCATTTGAGATAATGCTGATACATGTTCATCAGTAGGCATTGGCTGTGTTGGTAAATTTGAAGTGGTCATTTAACGTAAAATTTCCAATTGTGCACTGAGCGGTTTGCCTGCATCAATAAATTTTGGTTGCACTTTAATCAAATTCATTAACGAGACAAATTGCTGTATTTGTTGTTGCTGAGTGCTTAGCCAAGCTTCATAACTTTGGCGTGTTAACGTCAGTTGTTGCTGGCCATCACGCACCGGTAAGGCAAATTCTTTGGGTAACGCTAAAGTCCCTTGTCTTAAAGGATCGGTTACGACAAATGCACCAATATCACAGTAGCGGGATAATTCAGTTAATGGTGCTAAGCATTGTTGGTTAATGTGTTGCCCGTCTGTGATTATCCAAATAAGTGATCCTGGTTTCGCAATACGCTGTAAACGTTGGCAGGCTTTAAACATATGACCTGGATCGGGTGACAATTGATTAATTTGGTCTAATTGCTGCTGATGAGCATTAATTAGTCCTGAGGTTAGCTGCAAAATACCTTGACGACGATTACGTGGTTTGAGCTCTAAATGATTTGTTTCACTGGCTATTAATGCGCCAATTCTATCGCCATTATTGATAGCGTTCCAACCTAATGTTGCGGCTAAATGTGCCACTTGAACCGATTGAAGTAAGAGTTGTGAGCCAAAATACAAGCTGTGGCTTAAATCAATTAATAGCAGAATAGGGCGTTCACGCTCTTCAACAAACAACTTAGTGTGTGCCACTCCTGTGCGCGCCGTTACCCGCCAGTCAATGGTGCGAACGTCATCACCATTTTGGTAATGACGCACTTCAGCAAACTCCATCCCGCGGCCTTTGATAAGACTGCTTCGATGACCTGACAATGCTGCTTTTGCGCGTGATTTACGATCGGGAATCGCGCGCGACAGACTTTGACAAGCTATAAGCTCTTGCTCATTTAAGCTCACACCATCACTGTAAAGTGGTAATGAATTAGTTTGGTTCATCATAACCTGATAATGCTTAATAATAGGTGTTCGAATGGGAACATTTACGGTACAGCAACTTGGCTAAGTATGTGATCAATTACCTGATCGGCCGTAACGCCTTCAGCTTGAGCTTGGTAACTGAGTAACAAACGATGTCGTAATACATTAGGCGCTACAGCTTGAATATCTTCTGGTGATACAAAATCACGCTCATATAACCAAGCTCGTGCTCTTGCACAACGTTCTAACGAGATCGTCGCGCGCGGGCTTACACCATATTCAAGCCATTTTGCTAGCTCAGCGCTGTAGCGGGAAGGTTGGCGCGTTGCCATCACAATTTCAACAATATATTTTTCTAAGGGTTCAGCTAAATAAATCTCTAATGCTTGGTCCCGTGCTGCAAACACATCGGCTTGGGCGACGGGCTCTATTGTTGGTAATTGATGGGTTTTGGCCTCATTACGGGATTGGCGTAAAATTTCAAATTCAGTTTCAGCGCTAGGATAATCAAGGTTTAAATGCATTAAGAAACGATCTAATTGTGCTTCTGGCAGCGGATAAGTCCCTTCATTTTCTAGCGGGTTTTGTGTTGCCATTACTAAAAACAGTTCCGGTAAAGGATAACTGTGTTTACCTACGGTAACTTGGCCTTCAGCCATTGCCTCTAATAAAGCCGATTGTACTTTGGCTGGGGCACGGTTAATTTCGTCAGCAAGGATTAAATTATGGAAAATAGGTCCGGCTTCAAATTCAAATGTACCCGTTTGTTGACGATAAATATCGGTACCCGTTAAATCGGCTGGTAGTAAGTCGGGCGTGAACTGAATCCGATGAAACTCACCTTCAACTCCATCACACAAGGCTTTTACAGCACGGGTTTTGGCTAACCCTGGAGGGCCTTCAACTAATAAGTGTCCATTGGCGATAAGTGCTATCAGCAAGTTTTCAGTTAATACGGGCTGGCCTAATACGACAGAATCTAAATAGGCGCGAAGTGAGTGGAAACGACTTAACGGCATAGCAGTACTCAATTTATTTAGTTGGTATTGGGGTTATTAGAACCTATGTTATGAATTCTATTGGTTTTTGGCTAGTAGGATTAACACAATTTAACGCTTTACTTGAACGATAGTTGTAAACGCCTGTTTAAAACTATTCAATAAAAAGTTAGAATCAGATCACACTTTGATGGTCTGACCAGATTATCTAACAAAAAATAGAAACTTACCGGCGGAGCCGAGTTGAGCTAACAATAATAGAGGGTGGCATATGAGTGATAGACAACAAGTAACAAATTCCCGGGGTGATCGCATTGCGATTGTTGCCGGTTTACGAACCCCATTTGCGAAACAAGCAACCGCTTTTCATGGCGTGAATGCGTTGGATATGGGCAAAATGGTAGTAAATGAGTTGCTGTCTCGCTCTGAAATTGACCCTAAATTAATTGAACAACTTGTATTTGGTAAAGTGGTACAAATGACCGCTGCGCCCAATATCGCTCGTGAAATTGTGTTAGGAACTGGGATGAATGTCAATACAGATGCTTATTCTGTTACTCGCGCTTGTGCGACGAGTTTTCAATCTACCGTTAACGTGGCTGAGTCCATTATGACCGGTAATATTGAAATCGGTTTAGCCGGTGGTTCAGATTCGTCTTCGGTTTTACCAATTGGAGTATCAAGAAAACTGGCTCATGCTTTAGTCGATCTCAATAAAGCGCGTTCGTTTAAAGAGAAATTTGCGATTGCACGTCGTTTAGGTTTGAAAGATCTTTTACCTGTACCGCCAGCCGTTGCTGAGTACTCAACAGGTTTGTCTATGGGACAAACTGCAGAACAGATGGCAAAGACTTATCATATTAGTCGTGCCGATCAGGATGCATTAGCCCACCGATCGCATACTTTGGCGACCGAAGCTTGGAATTCAGGTGTTCTTCACGATGAAGTGATGACAGCGCATGTTCCGCCGTATAAAACCTTTATCGATCGCGATAATAATATTCGTGAAAACTCGGTATTAGAGTCTTATGCTAAATTACGTCCCGCGTTTGACCGCAAACACGGCACGGTAACAGCAGCCAACAGCACGCCGCTTACCGATGGTGCATCTGCGATTATTCTAATGAGTGAAGGCCGAGCCAAAGCATTGGGTTATCAGCCAATAGGTTTCATCAAAAGTTATGCGTTTACTGCCATTGATGTTTGGCAAGATTTGTTGATGGGTCCTTCATATGCCACACCATTAGCATTAAAACGTGCCGGTATGGAATTAGAAGATTTAACCTTGATTGAAATGCACGAAGCATTTGCTGCGCAAACATTGGCGAATATGCAAATGTTTGGTTCTAAAAAGTTTGCCCAAGAGAAATTAGGTCGTAATCGCGCTATTGGCGAAATCGACATGAGTAAGTTTAACGTTTTAGGTGGTTCGCTGGCTTATGGTCATCCTTTTGCGGCAACTGGTACCCGTTTGATCACTCAAGTATGTCGTGAACTTAAGCGCCGTGGTGGTGGTACTGGTTTGGCAACTGCTTGTGCTGCAGGTGGTTTAGGCGTCGCAATGATTTTAGAGGTGGAGTAATGAGCATGGAAAAAACATTTAATTTAGCTCGTCGTGACGATGGTATTGCGATTTTAACCATGGATGTTCCTGGTGAAACCATGAACACCTTAAGAGCAGAGTTTGGCCCTGAAATTACAGATATTTTAACTGAAGTTAAAGCTGATTCAGACATCACAGGGTTGGTTATAATTTCTGGGAAAGTCGATTCTTTTGTTGCCGGTGCTGATATTAGCATGCTTGCAGCATGTAAGAGTGAAGCGGATGCAAAGGCATTGTCACAACAAGGTCATGTATTATTTTCAGAACTTGAAGGATTATCGATTCCTGTTGTTGCGGCCATAAACGGTGCTTGTTTAGGCGGTGGTTTAGAGTTAGCGCTAGCATGTCATTTACGTATATGCAGTGATGATAAAAAAACCATGTTAGGTTTGCCAGAAGTGCAACTCGGTTTGCTACCTGGTACTGGTGGTACTCAGCGTTTACCTCGTTTAGTGGGTATTACTACCGCACTGGATATGATGTTAACCGGTAAACAAATTCGTCCTAAACAAGCATTGAAAATGGGCTTAGTGAATGATGTTGTACCCAATTCTATTTTGCTTGAAACTGCGATTGAGTTAGCTAAGAAAGGCAAGAAAGCCGCTAAACCTGTCGTTCAATCTAAAATTAATCAGTTTTTAGAATCAACGTCATTTACCCGAGACATTATTTTTGATCAAGCACGCAAGCAAGTGCTCAAGAAAACTCAAGGTAATTATCCTGCCCCAGCTAAGATTATTGACTGCGTTCGTCAAGGTATGAGTAAAGGTGTGGTGAAAGGCTTAGAAGTTGAAGCCACTCATTTTGCTAATTTGGTGATGTCTAAAGAATCTGCTGCGTTAAGAAGTTTATTTTTTGCTACGACTGAGATGAAAAAAGAGACTGGTGCAGAAGGTGCTGAACCTCGCGAAGTCAAAAAAGTGATGGTGATAGGTGGCGGTTTAATGGGCGGCGGTATTGCGTCTGTAACAACCACTAAGGCAAAGATACCTGTTCGCGTTAAAGATATTTCAGAACAAGGTTTGAGTAATGCCTTAGCATATGCTTATTATCTATTAGATAAAGGTGTTAAGCGTCGTCATATGATACCTGCCGTTCGCGATAATATAATGGCATTAATGACGACCACCACTGAGTATAACGGAATTAAAGATGCTGATATTGTTGTTGAAGCAGTATTTGAAGACTTAGCTTTGAAACATCAAATGGTGAAAGATGTTGAACGTGAGTGTGGTGAAAACACCATTTTTGCTTCTAATACTTCATCGTTACCCATTGGGCAGATTGCCGAAGCGGCAAAACGTCCTGAAAATGTAATTGGTTTACATTATTTCTCTCCAGTAGAAAAAATGCCATTAGTTGAAGTGATTGCGCATAAAAGCACATCACCTGAAACAATTGCCACAACAGTTGCCTTTGCTCGTAAGCAAGGTAAAACGCCAATAGTTGTACAAGACGGCGCTGGTTTTTACGTTAATCGTATTCTTGCACTTTATATGAATGAAGCGGCGCAGTTATTACTAGAAGGTCAACGAATAGAGCATGTCGATAATGCTCTGGTTAAATTCGGTTTTCCCGTTGGCCCAATGACATTGCTTGATGAAGTGGGTATTGATGTTGGTGCTAAGATTTCGCCTATATTAGAAAAAGAATTGGGTGATAGATTTAAAGCGCCTGCGGCTTTTGACAAATTATTAGCTGATGATCGTAAAGGTCGTAAAAATGGGAAAGGTTTCTATCAATATGGACCTAAAGCCAAAAAAGCCAAGTTAGTAGACGAGTCTATTTACAAGGTGTTGGATATTGCAACCGCTTCGGATAAAGAAGCGAAAGAAGTAGCAGAGCGTTGTACTATCCAAATGTTAAACGAAGCGGTTCGATGTTTAGAAGAGGGGATTATCGCCTCAGCTAGAGACGGTGATATTGGTGCCATATTTGGTATTGGTTTCCCGCCATTTCTTGGTGGTCCATTCCGTTACATTGATACTTTAGGTGCCGCCAATTTAGTGACAACGTTACATCGTTACCAAACACTCTACGGTGATCGTTTTGCACCATGTGATACGTTAGTAAACATGGCTAATGATGGAAGTTTATTTTATAAAAAATAAAGTAAATACTTCTATCTGATAGCTTTTTAGTTATCGGTTTGTAAAAAAGCGGTAAGTTATTGCCGCTTTTTTATTGTATAAAGGCATTCTTTTGCCTGATTTTTGATCAATTCGATACTTCTTTTCGGTATAATACCTATTTTAAAGTATTATAATGTTATTCCATCATATGAATTTAACTTCTGAATTAAGCCGTAATAGCTAATATCATCTAATATTAAGGTTATTCTTTACGAGTCTAATAAGAGTCGGAGGGATTAGATTAACTGAGTTGTTTGAGGTTCTGTGAGAATGTTGTTCAGTGGGTTATTTTTGCTTTTAGTATCAAAATGTAAGCAGTGGCTTTTTATTTGGATTTGCTGCTTATAAACATGGACTAGCTGTAAAGCGCTGAAGATGCGTTGGCTGTATTCTAGGGCCACTTACTTACCCTTTATTTAGTACACATAAACGCTTAGCTGATATGAAAGTTTGGCGACATGGGCGATATAGAATAGATTGCTAAACTAATTTTGGTTTGCTGTATCAACATTCAGCCATAAAAAAAGGAGCTTAAGCTCCTTTTTTATGGCTGATGATTAATCATCAGTATCTTACGAATTACTTCCACCAAGCTCTTGCTTGGATAACTTCAAGGTGGTTTAAACCTTCAGGTAATTTTACTTTTTTACGAGCTGGTTTTGCTAAACCAAGTGCTATTTTTAGAGAAGTAAACATAGGGTTCTCCTTAAGCTGTTTGGGTGTTTAAAACTTTAATTGCAGGAATACTAGCTGTTTGTGTATCTAGGACTTTAATAGCTGGGATACTAGCTGTTTGAGTATTTAGAACTTTAATTGCAGGAATGCTAACTGTTTGCGTATCAAGCACTTTGATTGCTGGAATACTAACTGTTTGCATATCAAGCACTTTAATTGCAGGAATGCTAACTGTTTGCGTATCAAGCACTTTGATTGCTGGAATACTAACTGTTTGCATATCAAGCACTTTAATTGCAGGAATGCTAGCTGTTTGCGTATCAAGCACTTTGATTGCTGGAATACTAGCCATTTGCGTATTTAGTACTTTAATTGCAGGAATACTAACTGTTTGCATATCAAGCACTTTAATTGCAGGAATGCTAACTGTTTGCGTATCAAGCACTTTGATTGCTGGAATACTAACTGTTTGCATATCAAGCACTTTAATTGCAGGAATGCTAGCTGTTTGCGTATCAAGCACTTTGATTGCTGGAATACTAGCCATTTGCGTATTTAGTACTTTAATTGCAGGAATGCTAGCTGTTTGCGTATCAAGCACTTTGATTGCTGGAATACTAGCGGTTTGCATATCAAGCACTTTGATTGCTGGAATACTAGCCATTTGAGTGTTTAGAACTTTAATTGCAGGAATGCTAGCTGTTTGTATATCAAGCACTTTGATTGCTGGAATACTAGCCGTTTGAGTATTTAGAACTTTAATTGCTGGGATACTAGCCGTTCGTGTATCTGATCCATTTATAATATTAACACTACTGATAGATAATGCAGATATAACAGCTACTGTAATTATTCCTTTAATCATTTTTAATCTCTCTTATATTTAGTAATTCAAGCTCAGGGTTAAATAACAATATTATTTTGACAACTGAGTTTTAATTAGCATTTGTCGTGCCAAATATAAGAATGAATGATTTATTTTTTCGTTAAGGTGCCGTTAATAGTGTCAAATTTAAGCTTATCTGCTGTCAGCATTAGCTCAAAGTCAGCTTCTCTAATAGGCTTACTATAGATATAGCCTTGAATTTCTTCACAGTTAAGTGCTTTTAATATATTGAGTTGTGCTGTTTGTTCTACACCTTCACCAACAACTGTTAATCCCATATTGTGGGCAATGGTAATAATAGAATCGACCATCTTGAGATCTCGGTCTGATTTATCTATATCATCAACAAAAGTTTTATCGATTTTTAAACAGTGAATAGGGAATCTTTTTAGATATGATAAAGAAGAATAGCCAGTACCAAAATCGTCAAGCGCCAGACTGACGCCCATTTTCGCTAATTGTTGCATTACTTTAATGGCCTGTTCTGGATTTTTGATGACAGTGCCTTCAGTAATCTCTAGTTCTAAGTGTTTGGCCGGAAGTTTTGTGAGTCGTAAAGTTGACTCTATTCGTTGCTGTAAATCAGGGAGTGCAAACTGCCTCGACGATAAATTGACAGCGACTCTGCCGCTAAATAGACCTAATTCGAGCCATTTTTGCGCGGCAAAACAGGCTTTTCTTAGTACAACATCACCAATTTCTACTATTAAACCATTTTCTTCAGCAAGGGGGATAAACTCATTTGGTCCAATCAGGCCTAATTTAGGATGATTGAGTCTAACTAATGCTTCCATGCCATTGAGTCGATCCATTTTTACATCAATTTTAGGTTGGTAATACACTTCAAATAAGTCATCTTTTAATGCTTCTCGGATCAGATTTTCTATTTCTAGCTGGCGTAGTGCATTTTGGTTTAATGATTCTGAATAAAATTGATAGCGATTTCCACCACCAGATTTAGCGTGATACATAGCTATATCTGCTTTGCGCAATAATGCTTGTTCATTTTGCTCGTCTTCAGGATAAAGCACAATGCCGATACTAATACCTAGCACCAGTGAGTCATTATTAAGGTTGAAGGCAGGTTTTAGACAATTTATCACTTGTGTTGCAATAGCAGCACATGAACCGATATCTGGATGTTGATCGACAAGTAAGGCGAACTCATCGCCTCCTAGACGGTATAAGCTGGCATGCTTAGGAATGGCTAACTGAATTCGTTCGGCAACACCAATTAATAGGTCATCACCAATTTGATGACCTAATGAGTCATTTATACGTTTAAAATTATCTAAATCAAGCACCATCAGAGTGTGATGAACATCTTTTTTAACTAAGTTACTGAGTGTCACTTGCAAGCTAGAGCGATTAGGAAGACCTGTAAGCAAATCATTATTGGTTAGTTTTCTCAGTTCTTCTTCTTGTTGCTTACGGCGGGTTATATCGGAAAATACGCCAACATAATGACTTGTTTCACCTTGTTCATTGTATATTGCGTCAATTGTGATTTCCATTAAGAAAAAATTGTCTTTACCTTTACTGGCTTCAAGTTCACCGCTCCAACGCCCCTGTTGTTTTAGCAAGCTCCTTATTTGTTCCGAATAACTTGCTGGATAGCGAGTAAAATTAAGCGTTTCGGAGACAAACTTTTCTTTTGTTGATGCGGTCAGCTCACAACAAGCATTATTAACTTCAACAAATTGATACTTCTCATTGAGGATAAACATTCCTTCTGAGATGTTTTCGATTGCTCGAGCAAACAAACGTAATTGCTCTTCGGCTTGTTTGATATTATTAATGTCTTTAATGGTGCCAGTCATTCGCAGAGGCTGGTCTTTTTGGTCGCGCTCAACTATTTTGGCTCTGTCTAAAATCCAGATCCACTGCTGATTACGCGCTTTAACGCGATAAGCAATTTCAAAGTGATCAGTTAGGGCATTAAAGTGATCGTTTAAGGCTTTTGTCACCCGTTCTCTGTCTAGTGGGTGGATATTACTTTCTTCATCAGGGTTACCCGAGCGGCGACCGTCTTGAGGAAAGTCTAAAGAGCCCCAAATGTTAGAACGGTAGATTTTGCCACTTTCAATATCCCAATCCCACATTTCATCGCCGCTGCCCCATAAGGATAGCTTTAAGCGTTCTTCACTTTGGGCTATTTGCTTTTGGATTTCTCGACGACGAATTATAACTCTGAAAGATAACGTTATAATAAGTAATATAAATATACCGTAGACCAATTTGGCTTCTAAAGATAACCACCAAGGAGGTGTTACTAATATTTTAATACTTTTTATATCCGTATTTTTACTTGAGAGTTTGTTTTTTGCATATACCTTAAAGGTATATTGTCCTGCAGATAAGTTAGTGTAAGTTACATTATTATTTCCATTTGTAGATAGCCAGTTTTTTTCGAGATCTTCTAAGTAATAAAAAAAATCAAAATCATTATTGTTTTTACCTAAAATATTAAATTTAATTGTGAATGGGTAGTCCGAGTATTTTAATGTTATTTTTTCTGAGTTGTTTATTGGTTTTTCTAGGATGCCAGACCCGATATTGACATGACGATTAAATAGTAGAAAGTCAGTTAGCTTTATTGTGTCTACGGTATTTTTTGACATCGCCGTTAAAATATTATTAGGTTCTATTACACTGATCCCGTCTGGTCCTCCAAACAACACAGAGTTATTCAATGCTAGTAACGATTGAGTGTTGTAATCTTTCAATGCACCATTCTTAGTATTTAATGTGTGAATGATATTGGTGTCAAGGTTGATGATATAGATTTCTCTATTTGACGATGCGACCATTAAATTATTAATGATTGCCATTGAAGATATAATTTTTTTTCTATTAAGTATTATTATTGGTTTGTTAATTTTGTTTTTATCTATTGAAAAAATCGAATTCCGAGTACCAAAATATATGGTGCTTTGTTTAATTGCGATATTAAAGACTATATCCTCATTAAAAACATTTGTTATGCTATTATTTTCCCATACTAGCAATCCTGCTTGTGATGCAATCCATAACTTAGAATCAACTTTTATCATGTCATAAATAGGGTAGTCAAGATTGGTTTTTATTTCTTCTACAACTTCACCAGTTGTTGATAAAATTTGTATTTCACCTTTAAAATTTGAACTGTAAATTTGGTTTGTTTCTTTGTTATATTTTATGTTGACAATTAATTCACTATTTAGTTTTTTTTCTGTGCCAGTTTCAATGTTTATTAAATACAGTCCAGATTTAGTTCCAATAAATGCTCGGTTATCTAATACTAATATTGTTTTTGGTCCGTGTGGTAGAGAAGTATTAATGATATTGGTTAATATAATATTATTGTTATATACATATATATTTTTTTTATCATTAACTAAAAATATATCATCTTTATATTTTGATATAGACCATATGTTGTTTGATATTCCTTTAATTGTTTTTATAAAGTTATTTTCAGGTGAAATGGCTATAAACCCATCAGTGTAGTTGGAAATGTAAAAGTTTTTCCCATTGGAAAATATAAAAGATTTAATGAACTTTTCACTTTTAATTCTAAGTTCACCTAAAGACTTCCATTTGATTTCATTGTTAACTATTTCAAAACTGAATAATTTATTTCCATACAAGCCAATGATATTGTTTTTTTGACTATCTTCAGCGGATAAGCTCATGAGTTTTAAAGAAGATATTTTTTTAACCTTTTCATTGATAAAGTATAATCCCTTTTCGGTTGAAGCAATTACTTTTGTATTGATTCTTATAATGTCATTAGATTCATCTAATATTTTAGTTGTATTTTTAATATTCTTTTTGAAAATATTGCCATCATAGTTTCTAATGTAAAAAGTATCATCAACCTTTATTATGTTTTTTATTTCTTTTAGATTTTCGTCCTCAAAAACTGAATTCTCATCTTTTTTATTTTTATAAGATATAAACTTATTATTTAAACCGATGAAAATATCATCATCTTGTTTTGATATTGACCAAACGGCTTGTTCACCAATTAGGGCAGAAATACTGTTTCTAGTAAAAGTTTCTGTTTCCTTATCAAATTGAACCAGACCTTTATCCGTTCCGACTAGCAGTATGCCATTATCATCTATAAGCAAATTGCGAATAAAAGAACTGGGTAGAGAATTTGCATTATCATCAGCATAGAATTGTTTGAATTCGTTGCCATCAAAACGGTTTAACCCATTGATTGTGCCAACCCAAACGTAACCCTCTGGATCTTCAACGATGGACGTTACGGTGTCCTGGGATAAACCATCAGCAACACCATAATTAGTGTGGTTAAGCAGGATATCAAACTTTGGTTCTGTGTCATCAGCTTCAATGGCTGTTACGCCGAAGCTAAAAATAAAATAAACACAGATTAATAGTAATATTTTAGGCATAGATTTATACTTATTCTCTTTTGATGCCGCAAAGAAGTTGATGAATTGACTACTTTTTCAGAAAGCTGGCCCTTTGTCAAAAGCATGTTAACAAAAAAAGTGCGATTGATAGAATATTACTCAGATATTACAATAAAAATTGCATAAAGTTATTTTTTAATCAATTAGTTATAATAATACTTACGTTTTATTTAGTACCTTGTACCGTTAACCTCGCTTGCCAAGCTTTGTTAACTTAACAACAACTTATTTTTCATTTTATGTTTTTCATTTTTCTGAGATAGAGATTCACTAAAACTGAAATTTATCGGCCTGCTGTTTAAACGCCTTTAAATCAACGATCATATTATCTGAACGCAAATTTGTTTGTTGATTATGCTGTTCGCCACTGTTAAACAGCACTAATCGATCGCAATTCTTACTGCGCATGTGAGCTACCATAAACTTGATTAAATCGGCTCTTGTGAGTTGTTCCACACAAGCCACAACCATTTCACGTTGATTAAATGCATAATCACGATTACCTAAGCTCACCCAATAACGTTGGCTGCGAGTTTTTAGATTGGTATCGTGTTCCATTATTTGAGCGATCATGCCTTGTTTAGTGCTTTCCCATTGTTCATTGGTAATTTGCATAACAGCATAATTAAAGTCGGCTATGAACTCGTCAATTGCTTCGAGCAGTTGTCTTGGACCTGTTGTGGGGGACTGAACATAAAAAATTAGCCCAGGGTGTCGGTTTAGTGGTAAATAACCAGTACCGACCATGTAACCTAATTGCTGCTTAGTGCGCAATTCATGGAAAAAGGTAGATGACATGGTATGGTTTAATAAACTGAATAACGCCATACGTTCCGGAGTTGCCATTCGAGATTGGTAGTAGACTATAATCGCACTATCTTGATGATCAATGGCTTTTTCGAGAAGTAACGAGCCTCTTTTATCGAGGTTGATAAGTTCGCGTGATGATTCGGCGCTGGGTTTGGTGACTAAAGACAATAGATGTTGTAATCGCTTGCCAAGTTGTTGAGCTTCTTCAACTAGCCAATCTCCGTAAACTAATCCTTCAAGATATATTTTTTTATAAAATTCGCTTACGTGATTATGTAAATCATCAAGGGTGAGTAATGCCAGTTCCTCTGCCATTCTCGCGGGTTCAAAACTTCTTTTTTGCAGCGAGACGGTTAAACTGGTAAATAATTGTGATATTGGTTTGGCTTGAGCAACATTATTCCAGCTACGTAAAATCTGTTTTTTAATCATGTTAAAGCGCTGTTCAGTAAAATTACGTTCGCGTGCTTTATTGATAATCAAGGTTAATAACTTTTCTTGGTTACCGGTAAAACCTGTTAAATGCAGCGTAATACCGCCTTGGTGAGGGTAGATATTGTAATTAAGTCCTGCAACCTCTGCTTGGTAAGTCGGCTCCGTTAGATAATCAATAAGCATTTCAACGTACAGCCTAGTTAAAGCTGCTTTTTTTGGCGTAGAGCTGGCTTGATCTGAGTCCATTGATAAGTATAAATGTCCTTTAGGAACTTTGAATTCATCATCTTTTTTGTGCCAAATACGATAGCCTTCACCTTCAGCGACTATGGCCGGTATTGGTGTATTACTTTTGTCTGCTCGAGCTCGTGGGTTGGCGACAATAAACGGATTTTTTTCAGGAAGTTTAAGTGTTTCTCTTATAGAAATTGCTGACCATTTTGCTATTTGTTGAGCCGTTAATGAGCTGACTTGGTAAGGGGTGTCATACCATTTTGCTTGACTATCAACCTGCGAGTCTTTTGCTACTGTGATGAGGCGCATATTGTTCACCGACATCATGCACAGCAATTGCTTGGTTTCATCCTCAAGCATCTCATCCATACGATAGTCGCCATAAATAATGTCTTTTATATCGTAATGGTGCATGTTGATGCTGAGATGACTCGCTAAATCCAAGGTTTTGATCTGTTCTTGGAAACGAAATGCTGTATCAAGTAAATTAGCTCGTTCTTGGTAGCGCCATGTTTGAATACCTTGTTGCTTAATCAGTTCTATGTATTCAAATACACAGGATACGACTTCATCAAGTTCAGCAAATCCTTTGTCGGTTAATTGTATGCTGATTGAATAGTCTTTAAAATTGTAACCATTAACTCCACCGCCAGCAGATAAGTTATTGGCTAATCCCTGTACTTTTAAATAGGACAGTAAACTTCCCGGACTTTCATTACCAAGCAAATGGCTGATAAATGTGAGTGGTTTTCGCTTATAAAATTGATCTATCTGTGGCAGTGCGAAGCTAATACTGACTCGCTTTTGATCTTTTAACGGTACAATTTGTATATGTTTCTGTTGTTGAGCCTCTGTTATCAACGCTTCAGATGGATAGTGTTTACTTACATTTCTATTGAGGATCTTTGAAAAATATTGCTCAACGATAATGCCCAGTTCTGCTATTGGACGGGGGGCGACAACGCATAATGTCATGATATTGGCGCTGTAATGTTGTTGATAAAAAGCCAGCAACTCATCTCGAATGTCTGCTTGTTTACCCGCTAAGGTTGTTTGATTACCGACGGAAAATTTCGAAAAAGGGTGCTTGGGGTTAACGGTTTCTTTTTGAACTTGGTAAACTCGGCGAATATCATCTTTTAATTTTAAACTAAATTCAGATTCGATTGCCTGTCTTTCTCGATCAACTAATTCTAAGTCAAACTTAGGAGCAATAAAAAATTGGCTAAATCGGTCTAATGAACCTTCTAAAGCTTCTGCGTTGATACTATAGAAAAAATTAGTCTGTTCTGTGCCTGTCCACGCATTATTGTTACCACCATGTTGATTAATATAAGCATGGTATTCGCCAGAGTCTGGATATTTCTCGGTACCTAAAAACAACATGTGTTCAAGAAAATGCGCCATACCAGGTCGAGTTGCGGGATCGTCAAAATGACCAACGTTGACAGCCATAGATGCAGCTGCTTGATTTGATTGCATATCTTCAACTAACAACACTCGAAGTTGATTGTTTAATACTCGATATTGATATTGACGATGATCATTTTTGCTTTTATAAACCGCTGGAAATTCAGGCAAGAGGAGGCTCCAGAAAAGATAACTTGTTATATATTGATCTTGTTATTACTTTTTAGCAAATTACCTTGGCTTATTTTATTTAATTATCGACTAAAGTTTATCTAAATAACCCTTCTACTGGGTTTGTTGTTGCAGTGATTAGCGCTACAATTGGCAAGGAACAATAATAAAAATCATCATGAGAGAAGTATGCAGCTATTTTTGATGCGTCATGGCGAAGCGAGTTTTGACGCGCCGTCAGATAAAGAGCGAAAATTAACAGAAACTGGCCGTATTGAGACTGAATTAATGGCAAATTGGTTAGCTAAACAGGTTAGTCATTTTGATTTGGTCATTGTTAGCCCGTACCTTCGTGCTCAACAATCTTGGCAAGAGGTAAGTACCCACTTACCTGAACCCAGAAAATGGGTAGTTGATGATGATGTTGTTCCGTCTGGTGATCCTAAAATAGCTGTAGATATCATATTGGCTTATGCTGAACAATATAAAGCAGATAATGTGTTGGTCATTTCACATATGCCAATATTAGGCTTTATGGTGAGTGAGTTTGTTCCGAGTATGGAACCACCTTTATTTGCAACCTCGGCAGTGGCTCACATTGATAAAAATGAGTCTGATAATCGTATAGTGACAATGATCTCACCACATCAAGTTGTATTGTAATGGCTGTGTTGATTACGATTATTTATAAATAATTATTTTGTTAAATAATGAACAGTTAACTTGTACCGTTAAAGTAAGGTAAGTAGTTACTTACCTTACTTGCAGCTTGCAGCTTGCAGAAAATTTATTCTTTGATCAACGTCGGTGAGGTTGATCACCTATATCAATTAATACTAATAATGCCGCATCGCCACCCCATTCCTTCGGTGCCTGATGAAACGCTTTAACATTTGGGTGTTGCGCTAACCACATTGGTGTTTGTTGCTTTAGAATCCCCATTCCATAACCGTGCATCACACAGCAACATATTGTGCTTTGCTTCACACATGCTTGGATAAGTGCTGCTAATTCAAGTTTAGCTTCTGCTTGACGCATTCCGTGTAAATCAAGCAATAGGTCGGGTGAGTAATCTCCTCGTCTTAAGCGTTTTAATTCATGTTTATCTGTGTTGTTATTAATCCAACGCATAGGACCATCGACCGGCAGAAGCGGCTGATACGTATCCGAAAAATAGCTATCAGCATGGATCTGCTGTTCTTTTATTTCGAACTGTTGTTTGGCTTTGACAGGCTGTTTAAAGTGGTGAGTATCTTGCCTTAGCGGTTTGATTCCCTCTATTAATGCACTAAACAGCGATAAGTCTGAATAATTATCGTCTTTCATTAGGGTATTGTATTGAATTCTAGGTCATCTTAATAGACATCAGTTACAATAGCTCAGAACAATTTTTGAGGAGTGTGTTTTGGATAAGATCTTTGTAGATGAAGCTGTCACTGAGTTACGTACCATCGCTGATATGTTACGTTGGGCTGTCAGCCGTTTTAATGATGCCGGTATTTATTATGGTCACGGAACGGATAATGCTTGGGATGAAGCGGTTGCATTGGTTTTTGATGCATTACATTTACCCGAAGAAGTTGGCCAGCAGGTTATTTTAAGTAACTTAACCAGTAGTGAAAAACACAAAATTGTTGAGTTGATTATTCGCCGTGTACGTGAACGTTTACCGGTACCGTATTTGACCAATAAAGCTAATTTTGCAGGGCTTGAATTTTACGTCGATGAACGCGTACTTGTACCGCGTTCACCCATTGCCGAAATGATTAATAATCAATTTAGCCCTTGGTTATACAACAAACCGGTTAATCGCATTTTGGATTTATGTACCGGTAGTGCTTGTATTGCCATTGCTTGTGCCTATGCATTTGAAGACGCTGAAGTTGACGCGTTAGATATTAGCGAAGATGCACTAGAAGTCGCGCAAATTAATATTGAATCTTTGGGTGTATTGGATCGTGTTTTCCCGATGCAATCTGATTTGTTCTCGGCAATCCCAAAAGGTCAGCATTACGACTTAATTGTATCTAACCCTCCCTATGTTGATGCTGAAGATATTGGCGATATGCCTGAAGAATATCATCATGAACCCGAGATTGGGTTAGCATCTGGTAATGATGGTTTAGATTTAACCAAGCGTATCTTAGCTAATGCAGCAGATTATCTTACCGAAAGTGGTTTGCTGGTCGTTGAAGTTGGTAATTCAATGGTACATCTGATTGAGCAATATCCTGATATGCCGTTTACTTGGGTTGATTTTGAATTTGGTGGTGATGGCGTATTTGTGTTAACCCGTGATCAGCTAGTTGAAAATGAATCACTTTTCGCCATCTATAAAGATAGTGAATAATAGCGGTAAGAATCGTACTCAATGAAGTGAATAATTAACAGAGGTAGTTAACGCGCATGTCAGGAAATAGTATTGGTCAAAATTTTGTTGTTACAACATTTGGTGAAAGCCATGGTGTTGCACTAGGTTGTATCATTGATGGTTGTCCTCCAGGACTGGAGTTAACTGTTGAGGATATGCAACATGATTTAGACCGTCGTCGTCCTGGCACGTCACGCTACACAACGGCACGCCGAGAAGCTGATGAAGTGAGAATTTTGTCTGGAGTGTTTGAAGGTAAAACCACTGGCACTTCTATTGGTTTGTTGATTGAGAACACCGATCAACGCAGCCAGGATTATTCAGACATTAAAGACACTTTTCGTCCTGGTCATGCAGATTATACCTATCAACAAAAATATGGCATGCGTGATTATCGTGGTGGTGGCCGTTCGTCTGCACGTGAAACAGCAATGCGAGTAGCCGCTGGTGCGGTAGCAAAAAAATACCTCAAGCAAGTTCATGGTATTGAAATTCATGGATACCTAGCTCAATTAGGACCTATAAGTGCTGACACTATTGATTTAGCTCAAATTGAGCAAAATGCATTTTTCTTCCCTGATGCCACTAAATTAGAAGCGTTAGATGAGTACATGCGTGGCTTACGTAAATCTGGTGATTCAATAGGCGCCAAAATTACTGTTGCCGCCACTGGTGTTCCGGTGGGATTAGGAGAACCGGTATTTGATCGTCTTGATGCTGATATCGCGCATGCGTTAATGGGCATAAATGCAGTTAAAGGCGTTGAAATTGGTGATGGTTTTGGCGTTGTTACTCAGAAAGGCTCTGAAGGTCGTGACTTAATGTCACCTCAAGGCTTTGCGTCTAACCATGCTGGTGGTGTATTGGGCGGCATTTCATCTGGCCAACCTGTTGTGGCTCATATTGCGCTAAAACCTACTTCGAGTATTAGCGTACCGGGTCAAAGCATGACAGTGCAGGGCGAGACTATTGATATGATTACGAAAGGTCGTCATGATCCTTGTGTCGGCATTCGTGCTGTGCCTATTGCCGAAGCGATGCTCGCAATTGTGTTGATGGATCATTTATTGAGACATCGTGCGCAAAACCACGATGTGACTAGCCAAACCCCTGTAATCGGAATGCGATAATGCCTTCAGTTAAACGCGCTGAGCCAGATTTACGCTGGCTCAGCGCTTGTTATTTCTTCTTTTTCTCTATTCTTGGCATCATGGTTCCCTATTTAGGAGTATTCTTTGATAGCCGAGGTTTCAATGCCCAAGAGATAGGTTTTTTGTTGGCCATTTTAATGGCCACTCGAATTGTCGCGCCTAATGTGTGGGCGGCCGTGGCCGATCGTACTGGTATGCGTTCAGAATTGATAAAGCTTGGATCCAGTGCTGCAGCGATTACCTACATCAGTTTTTTCTTTGACGGCAGCTTCTTATACCTTGCGGTTAGTTTGGCAATATACACTTTTTTTTGGAATTCTATTCTTGCTCAGTTAGAAGTGATTACGTTAGAAACGCTAGGCGATAAAGCTGAGCGTTATGGTGCTATTCGTAGCTGGGGTAGCGTAGGGTATATCGTTCTGGTCATTAGTGGTGGCCTAGCCATTGATCATTGGGGCCCAGAAATATTGCCTTATATGGGGATGATATTGTTTTTAGGTTTGTTTGCTTGCTCATTACCATTACCAGCTAACCGCAGTGTGGTAGTCAATAAATCTGAACGGCCTAAACTAACATTTGATGCATCATTGGTGTGGTTTATGTTGTCTGCAATGTTGCTGCAGATGAGTGTCGGACCATTTTATGGCTTTTTTGTATTGTATCTAAAGCAGGTTGGCTACTCCGAGACCATCGCTGGAGTGCTAGTTGCCTTAGGTGTGCTAGCCGAAATTGTTATCTTCTTTTATTCATCCCGGCTTATTCGTCAATACGGTATTCGAGTATTACTTGTTGTGAGTATTTTGTTAACAGTCGTTCGTTGGTTACTGTTAGCTTTTGGTGTTGAACACGTTTCATTATTGGTCATTAGCCAATTATTGCATGCATTTACTTTTGGTTTAGTCCATGCCGCTTCCATCCATTTTATTCACCGTCATTTTAATGTCAGTCATCGCAGCACTGGACAAGCGTTATATGCCAGTGTCAGCTTTGGTGTAGGCGGTGCATTAGGCACTTGGATAAGTGGCATGATTTGGGGAGATGGTAGTAGTACAATGTGGGTTTGGGTATTTGCTGCCGCTTGTGCATTTTTATCTATGATAGCGGTATTGCTTATTCCCAATATTAATGGCGAAGCACCTGCTAATACACTAAAAAGCTAATCTTACTTGTGTTGTCGCAATACCTTGTAATCACAGTATTAAGGAGTCGACGTGAAACGTTTTCGCTTAGGGGTAATCATTAATCCGTTAGCAGGCCTCGGCGGCAGTGTTGCTTTAAAAGGTTCTGATGGCGTGGCGGTAGAAGCTGTAGCCAAAGGAGCAACGCCAAAAGCACAATTACGTATGCAACAGGCTCTGGAAGTCATTTTACCGTTTGCGCCACAAATCGAAATTATTACTGCATCTGGTGACATGGGAGGGGAATTATGTCGCCAAATGGGGTTTACCACTCAAGAGATTTATACCTGTCACGAAACAACATCTTCGCTAGATACACAACAAGCTGTTATCGGTTTGCTAACGCAAAAACTGGATTTATTATTATTTGCGGGTGGCGATGGTACTGCACGCGATATTTATTCTATGGTTGATGACTCGTTTCCGGTGTTGGGCGTTCCTGCTGGTGTTAAAATTCACTCGGGTGTTTATGGTATAACCCCACATGCTTCTGGGCTCGTCGTCAGTATGTTACTCAAAGGTGAGTTAGTGAGCTTAATGTCTGCTGACATCATGGACATTGATGAGATTGCCTTTAGGCAGGGAATTGTAAAAGCGAAACGGTTTGGTGAAATGACGGTTCCTGCTGCTCCACGTTATATACAAGCCGTGAAGATGGGCGGTAAAGAGGTTGATGAATTAGTGTTGGCCGATATTGCCGCGGATGTGATCGAATCGATGGACGATGAACTTTATATCATGGGATCAGGTAGCACCGTAGCGGCAGTAATGGAAGACCTTGGCTTAGACAATACTTTGCTTGGTGTCGATGTTATTCATCATAAAAGCGTCATTGCTAAGGATGTTACAGCACAGCAATTACTCGCGTTAATCGCTGATAAAAAAATGTATCCTAGGGCCAAACTGGTGATTACCTTAATCGGCGGGCAAGGGCATATATTGGGCCGTGGCAATCAGCAGTTGTCACCGGAACTCATCCGGCAACTAGAAAAAGACGATATTTTAATCCTAGCCACAAAAACTAAGCTAAAAGCACTTGAAGGTAGACCATTAATTGTGGATAGTGGCGACCCTGAATTAGATAAAGCGCTTACTGGCTATTACAAAATAGTCACGGGTTACCATGATTACGTGATGTATCAAGTAGCCAACCCAGATTTAGTGGAGAATTAGAACATGTTAGAGCAGTACGATGCAGCATTAGAGTCTTGGATTGAAGACAGCGTTAGCCACAGCGATGACGATGCGTTATTTGCCTGTGGTTATTTACAAGGCCACGTAGCCGTAGTATTAGCCGAGTTAGAAGTCGAACCTGAACAAGATTTAGCCGCGCTTGATCAAAAGTTGGTTAAATGTCTTGCGTTGGCAAATGAAGAATTAGATGAACACGATTTTTCATTAGTGGAAGCTGCATGGCAGCAGTTACGTCAACGTATTGCCGCTCAAGCGGCATAACTTGGAATAGATAAACAGCTTTTATGGTAAATTCTCCTTTTCAACAAGTTACTATTGGTTTAGTTAACCCAAAAACGCCGGTCAATGTTGGCGGCATTATGCGAGCTGCAGGTTGTTACAATGTCGATAATGTTTGCTATACAGGCAAACGCTACGAATTAGCGGCTAAGTCGGGTGATGCCCAATACGATGTGGACACTAAAGATGCCGCCAAGCGTATCCCATTAGTTGGCGTAGAGTCACTACTTGATAGTGTGCCTGATGGCGCAACGATAGTATGTGTTGATCTTGTTGTTGGGGCGACGCCGTTGCCTTTATTTATTCATCCAGATAATGCCTTTTATATTTTCGGTCCGGAAGATGGCACCATTCCACAGCAATTAATTGATGCTGCTGATGATGTTGTGTATGTACCTACTGTCGGGTGTATGAATTTAGCCGCATCTGTGAATGTTTTGCTTTATGACCGTTTAGCTAAAACGACTCAAATCAAAGCTGATGATGAATTGATTAAGCAAAGCCGAGACAATAATAATCGCACTAAAGTGAAACACTGGTTGAAGTAACTTTTTTAAGTATACAAAAAATGCCGGATGAGAAATCATCCGGCATTTTTATTTGAGCGTGTTAAAACATAAAATACTTTGCCATAAAGGTCTGACAAGTATCACTGGGAATGTTTGTAATGTTTAATCATGGTAATGACTTGTCATGCCATGCAGCGTAATTGTATTCAAATAGCGGAGAGACTATGGGGATTTGTTAGTAATGAATGTTTGATTTGCAGCCTGTGAGATAAATACAGATCATAAGTTGATGAAAACTTGAATTATTGACTCAAGTGGTAGACGTTATAAATAGAAAGACCATTATAAAAGACCTTTAAGTGAAAATAATGAGATTTGTGCTAATCGTCATTAGATTGATGACTTAGTCAGGTTTGAACGTTCTGAATGAAGTTTTTTAGGACTTCATTTTAGGACTCATATTAGGAATGTATATATGCCGATATTAAAGAAACTGTTCCAGTGGCTACCGCTTGGGAAAGTGCCCGAAATGAGCGCCCCAGAGGTGTATAAACGCCTACAAAAAAATGATATTCAGATTGTAGATGTTCGGTCTAAAATGGAATGGGACAAATCACATATTGAAGGCTCGTTAAACCTGCCTATTACATCGTTTTCAATTGAAAAAATAAAACAGCTTGGTCTATCACAAGACTTAACAACTGTTGTTATTTGTTTATCAGCTCATCGAAGTATTCCAGGGGTTAGAAAACTCAAACAGTTTGGACTTGATGAAGTATATCAACTTGAAGATGGAATGCTTAGCTGGTGGAAATTATCGCTGCCAACATCGAAATAAAATGCTAACAATAAGACAATATGTTGTTCGTTTCTTGATGATAATTATTGTCTTGAGGTTATAACCGTTTTCAACTTTGAGCTTGACGAGTTTGGAGCCGGGTTTATGATGCGCTTTTAGGTAAGAATGGATATTTACTAATAGAAAATGATTGTGGGAGCAGGGCTTGATAAAAAGCTACGACCTTCAATTCTTTATTGATAAAAAGCTGATCCCGATGAATCTAGTTAGGTGCTGTTCTTATGATGTGATTTTAGGTAAGAATGGATATTTACTAATAGAAAATGGTTGCGGGAGCAGGACTTGATAAAAGACTACGACCTTCGACTTTTTGTTTATAAAATCTGAGCCAGACGAATCTAGTTAAGTGCTTTTTTTATGATGTGATTTTAGGTAAGAATAGATATTTACTAATAGAAAATGGTTGCGGGAGCAGGACTTGAACCTACGACCTTCGGGTTATGAGCCCGACGAGCTACCAACTGCTCCATCCCGCGTCCGATAAACGCTATCAATTATTTTAATTCTATTGATTAAGAATACATTATCTTCTACTTTTCAAAATTGGTTGCGGGAGCAGGACTTGAACCTACGACCTTCGGGTTATGAGCCCGACGAGCTACCAACTGCTCCATCCCGCGACTGATTTTGACTGCGTTTAATTATTCTTATCAATAAGAAAGTGGTTGCGGGAGCAGGACTTGATAAAAAGCTACGACCTTCGACTCTTGTTTATATAAAGTTGAGCCCTACGAGCTATCAATAGTTCTATTCCGCGTCCGATAAACGCTATCAATTATTTTAATTCTATTGACGAAGAATGTATTCTCAATCCGTTTATCTTTATTCTTGTTAAACAAGAAAATGGTTGCGGGAGCAGGACTTGAACCTACGACCTTCGGGTTATGAGCCCGACGAGCTACCAACTGCTCCATCCCGCGTCCGATAAACGCTATCAATTATTTTAATTCTATTGACGAAGAATGTATTCTCAATCCGTTTATCTTTATTCTTGTTAAACAAGAATTGGTTGCGGGAGCAGGACTTGAACCTACGACCTTCGGGTTATGAGCCCGACGAGCTACCAACTGCTCCATCCCGCGTCCGATAAACGCTTTCAATTGTTTTAATTCTATTGACTAAAGAAATGGTTGCGGGAGCAGGACTTGAACCTACGACCTTCGGGTTATGAGCCCGACGAGCTACCAACTGCTCCATCCCGCGTCCGATAAACGCTGCTTTAATTCATTCTATCAAACTTGCTAGTTAACGTGTTTAACAGTCTGCTTCAAAGCGGGGCGAACTATAGCGATCTCGCTTTATATTTGCAAGCAAAATCTAGGCGCTTGTAATTTGTTTGCTGGTAAAATAAGCGAGTCACTGCTTTATCGTACAATAATACCAAATTAGCCCTAAAATAAGCTAATTTAACCGCCCATTTCGATAAGTCGTTGGGGTTATGTGTTTGAGCAGGTATAATGCTGCACTGAATTTTGCGTAACCGATGACTGACTAATACATGTTTAATTTTTTTGCTGCTGCCCCAAAGGGTTTCGAATATAGCCTTGCTTCTGAACTTAAAGAGTTTGGAGCCACCGACGTCAAAGAAAGTGTTGCCGGAGTGTATTTTAGTGCATCTCTAGAGCTGGCTTATCGAATTACATTATGGACCCGTTTAGCGAGTCGTATCGTATTAGTGATCTATAAAGGTGCTTGTGATTCTGCTGAGCAACTTTATAACGCAGCATACTGCATTGATTGGCCATCACATTTTTCCCATAAAAAAACCTTCAGTATTGATTTTCACGGCACGGGTGGATTTATTAACAACACTCAATTTGGTGCGTTGAAAATTAAAGATGCTGTAGTTGACCGTTTTCGTGATGATGGTACACCTCGTCCGGATGTAGAACGTGTTAATCCAGATTTTAAAATTGATGCTCATTACCGTAACGGTCAACTAACTATTTCAATGAACTTCTCTGGCGCCTCTTTACATCAGCGTGGGTACCGTTCAACTACGGGTGAAGCACCATTAAAAGAAAATCTCGCTGCTAATATGTTGGTACGCAGTGGTTGGCAAGCTAACCCTATTACTGTACTTGACCCATTTTGTGGTAGTGGAACGGTACTCATTGAAGCTGCATTAATGGCTGCCGATATTGCACCAGGGTTAAAACGCGAGAAATTTGGTTTCGAAAATTGGCAAAGTCACAATAAAGCAATGTGGCAGGTTATTTTTGACGAAGCTCAAGCGCGTGCAACATTGGGCAAAACTCGTTGTAAGCTCAAATTTTACGGTTCAGACATAGAACCTCACCTGATTTCTATCGCTAAGCGCAATGCTGAAAATGCTGGTGTGGCTGAATTAATTGAATTTAGCGTGTCAGATGCACTCGATGTCACTCCACCAGTGAGTGAAGGCTTTTTGATTTCTAATCCTCCTTATGGTGAGCGTTTAGGTAATGTGACTGAACTTTTACAACTCTACTACCAATTAGGTGACAAGTTTAAGAAAGAGTTTGGTGGCTGGAAAATTGCCATGTTGTGCAGCGATATTGAACTAATTTCTTCTCTAAAACTTAAAGCCGATAAGCAGATGAAAATGTTTAACGGTGCATTAGAGTGCGCGTTCAATATTTACACTTTGCATGCTAAAAGTACTCGCCGAGATGTACCGGTATTGCCAGAAGGCGTTGATATTACCGACATCGCTCCAGCATTTGCTAATCGCATTAAAAAGAATGTTAAACAATTTGCTAAATGGGCTAAAAAAGAGCGCATCGACAGCTACCGATTATATGATGCCGATTTGCCAGAATATAACGTCGCGATTGATAAATATGTCGATTATGTGGTTATTCAAGAATACTCAGCACCAGCAACGATCCCAGAAGCGGTTACTAAACGCCGTATTAGTGATGTGTTATTAGCGTTGCCTGGTGCTTTAGGTATCCATCCAGATCGTATTACGTTAAAAACCCGTGAGCGTCAAAAAGGTGCTAGCCAGTATCAAAAGATTGATGAACGTAAAGTTGAAGTTATTACACAAGAATACGGTGCTAAATTTAAACTCAACTTAACGGGGTATTTGGATACTGGTTTGTTCCTTGATCACCGTGTTACACGTAAGTTGGTTGGCGATAAATCTAAGGGTAAGAATGTCCTTAACTTATTCGCATATACTGGTTCTGCCTCTGTACATGCGGCTATTGGTGGGGCTAAATCGGTCACAACCATCGATATGTCCAACACCTACATCACTTGGGCTAAAGAAAATTTTGCCTTAAATGGATTGTCGGGTAAACAATACGACTTTATTCAAGCAGACTGTTTACAGTGGATCAAAGACAACAGCCAACAGAAGTTTGATCTAATTTTTATTGATCCTCCTACGTTTTCAAATTCAAAACGTATGGAAGACAGTTGGGATGTTCAACGTGACCATGCTGAAATGTTAGGTGAACTGATTAAGCTGTTGTCTCCAAATGGCGAGCTTATATTTTCAAATAACAAACGTAAATTTAAAATGGATATTGAAGCGTTAAATCAAGCTGGTATCGACGTGACTAATATCGACCATTTATGTTTACCGCTGGATTATAAACGTAATCCGCATATTCATAATGTGTGGTTACTGACCCATGCAAAAAAATAGTTCAATAGCGTACGTGCTTTATCACACAGAGGGTTGTCATCTGTGTGACATAGCCCAAGCTTTGATTGAACAAACTGCTATCGATTATCAACATATTGATATTTGCGAGAACGAATCACTTGCAGAACGTTACGGTATGAATATTCCGGTATTTGTACAGGGTAAACGTGAACTATTTTGGCCTTTTGATGCCGAGCAATTACAAGAATTTTTAGGAGATTAGATTGAGTCTGGTACGCATTAATAATGGCTCGTTAGCCTACGGTTACACTCCCTTGCTGAAAAATGCAGATTTTACCATCGAACCTGGTGAACGCGTGTGTATTGTTGGTCGCAACGGCACTGGTAAATCAAGTTTAATGAAAGTGTTATCAGGTGATGTATTACTTGATGATGGTGAGTTTAATATTGCAAATGACGTTAATGTTAGCCGTTTACAACAAGATCCTCCTAAAGCAGAAACTGGAACGGTTTACGCTTACATTGCAGCAGGCCTTAAAGAAATTGGTGAAGCTTTAGAAAAGTACCATCAATTATCCCATGATGTTGCAGATGCCAATCCTGAGCAGATGGAACGCATGCTTAATCAAATGCAACGTCTGCAAGAAGTGTTAGATCACAATGAAGGTTGGCAATTAGATTCGCGTATTATTCAAAACTGTGAATTGTTAGGCTTAGATCCAGATAAGCCATTAAACGAATTGTCTGGTGGTTGGCAGCGCAAAGTGGCATTAGCTCGCGCATTGGTCGTTAACCCAGATTTACTGTTGCTTGACGAACCAACCAACCATCTCGATATTGATACCATTGAGTGGTTAGAGCAATTTTTATTGAGCTTTAAAGGCGCAATCGTATTTGTAAGCCATGACCGTGGTTTTATTCAGCGCATGGCAACGCGTATTGTCGATTTAGATCGCGGTGTGGTTATTTCGTTTCCTGGTAACTACCAAGCCTATTTAGATGGTAAGCAAGAATGGTTACGTGTTGAAGCCGAGAAAAACGCGCATTTTGATAAGAAACTTGCCGACGAAGAAACTTGGATCCGTCAAGGTGTTAAGGCTCGCCGTACTCGAAATGAAGGCCGCGTACGAGCGTTAAAAGCATTACGTACCGAACGTAGCGAACGCTTAAACCGTCAAGGTAACGCCAAAATGGCGGTGTCTGATACCGAACGCTCTGGTAAGTTAGTATTTGATATAAAAGATCTTAACTATAATTTACCTGACAAAAATTTGGTGAAAAACTTCAATACCACAGTCATTCGCGGTGACCGAATTGCATTAATTGGTCCAAATGGTTGTGGTAAATCAACACTCATCAAGTTGCTGATTGAAAAGCTCAAACCTCAATCAGGCGAAATAAAAGTGGGCACCAAACTAGACGTTGCTTACTTTGACCAGTATCGTGAAGCGCTTGATCCAGAGAAAACCGTAGAAGAAAATGTTGGAGACGGTAAAAGTACCGTCACAATTAATGGTCAAGATCGCCATATTCTGAGTTATCTGCAAGACTTTTTATTTTCGCCAATGCGTGCTCGTACTCCTGTAAAAGCACTTTCGGGTGGTGAAAAGAACCGTTTGCTACTGGCGAGATTATTATTGCGTCCAGCAAATTTAATTATTCTTGATGAACCAACAAACGATCTTGATATTGAGACTTTAGAGTTGTTAGAGTCGCTACTTGCCGATTTTGCAGGTACATTACTTATCGTGAGTCACGATAGGGCATTTATCGATAACACAGTTACTAGTAGTTGGTGGTTTGCTGGTAATGGTCAATGGGCTGAGTATGTTGGTGGCTACCAAGATGCCGTCGCTCAAGGCGCAAAATTTTATTCTGAGGAACCTGTTGTAGATATTGTTGTCCAACCTTCTGCAGTGGTTGAGAAAAAGCCTGTAAGCACCCCTGAGAAAGCTACCAAAAAACTGTCTTATAAATTGCAAAAAGAATTAGAAACACTTCCGAGCCAAATGGAACAGCTCGAACAAGATATTGCGCAATTGCAACAAACAGTTGCAGGCGCAGATTTCTATAGTCAACCACAGGATTTAGTGAATAAAAAATTACAACTGTTGGCTGAAAAAGAACAAAATTTAGAAGTTTGCTTCGAGCGATGGGAAGAGCTTGAGTCACTGAAGTAAAGCATAATAAAACAGGAATAGTTACATGAAGTTAAAGTTTGATAAAGCCTTATCACTTGTTGCGATAGGTGTTCTAAGTGTCATTGGATCGGCCCAAGCTGCATCAGTATATGAAATTGTTAATATCGAAGATTTCGATTTAAACGGTACCCTTGATGGCACACGAAATGGCTATGCCATGGCCATTAATGATGAAGATGAACTCGTTGGCATTTCCAAAGGTAAAAATAAGTTAACGGTAGATGACGTTGATGATTCAATCATTGATGTGGAAGATGGTATTTCTGAAGCTGAAACCATTACCTATTCAGTCTATTCTGAAATTGAAGCTAACAACTTTACCTTCATTTCAAGTGAAAATGCCTCCGTGGGTTCTTGGGTTCCTGAATTTTTTAGCTTAGCGGGCACATTTGATCCTTCTAGTACTGATACTGATTCAGACGATGAATTAATTGTGAACGATGTAGATACCTATTTTTACGGTATCAACAACAATGGTGTCAAAGTAGGTGCTTATACGGGTGAAGAACTCACTTTAGATTACGAAGGTACCAGCACCACTCAAGAGTACTTTTACTATCGTGATTTTGAAATGCGCGGTATAGCCGTCAAAAATGACATCGAATATCCGTTATTACCTTCTTATACTACTTATGAGCGTGAACAAACTGCTGACATTGATGCTGCGACTGTTGAAGTGGGTGGTTGGTCTGTTGCTTCAAGGGTGAATAGCAATAACCTTGTAGTAGGTTATGGCAGCACAGCCTTATCGTCCTCAAGTGAAGACCTTATCGATGCTTGTATTACTGCTGCAGAAGATACCGATGCAGATAATCCAATTCCAACAGATATTTGTGTACAGGCTTGGCAATACCCTGATGAAGATTACGGCACGCGTTATATTAATTATCAAACTCGTGGTTTTGTGTGGGATCTCGATAATTTAGATGAAGATGGTTTACCAGAGCTAACAGTATTGGAATTGGGACTTACCCCTGACGAAGATTCAACGCTTATTTATACAGCGCAAGGTCTTGGTATTAACTCTAACGGTGATGTTGCAGGTCGTTCTCATGTATATCGTAATGGTAACGAAGATGATTTGTACTTTGATGCTGCCTATTGGATAAAAGATGCTAATGGCGACTATCAATACAATTGGGTTGAAATGGATGACGAAGTCTATTATTCCATTGCTTATGATATCAATGATTCCGGTATTCTTGTGGGCAGTTACAGCAAGTATATTGATGGTTATTTACGTAGTAAGTTCTTTACATTAGATACCAATAATCCAGAAGAAGGCATCATAACGCCTAATGACTTCCTAACGTCGTTATCAGATTTAAGCAGTAAGCCAAAAGACATCAATAATCAAGGTCAAGTGGTTGGTTATATTGAATCTACCTACGATCAAGAAAAACCTCGTCCGAAAGTTGGTTTCTTATTTGATAATAACACCAGCGAATTTGTAAACTTAAATGATCAGTTAACCTGTGAGTCTAAAGGTTATGAGAAAAATACTGATGGTGAATGGGTTCGTCACACTATAAGTGTTGAAGATGGTACCGGTGAAATATTAACCTATGGAACTGATATATCAATCGTAGAAGCTAATAGTATTAATGAAGATGGCACTATCGTCGGGACTGGGTTTATCCTTAAGCCTGAATATCAATACGATATCTATGGTGAATTAATCATTGGTGAGAATGGGTTACCTCTGTTTGAATTAGATGGTAATGGTGATCCTGTCACATCTTACTTGCCACGTATGGTTGTTTTGAAGACCACTGGTGGTGAAGCCTGTAGTTCTTCTGATGTAGACGATGATGATGAGTCTTATGAGCGTTTAGGTGCAGCTAGCTTTGCTTGGCTATTCACCTTGCCATTATTATGGTTACGTCGTCGAGTCAAAAAGTAGCTTACTCTAATCAATAGCATCTAGTACCTCAAACCAACGAGGTAGTCTAGAATTATAGAAAATCGAGGTAAAAAACCTCGATTTTTTTTAACTTAATTCTCAATATCTTAATAGAAAATCATTAAAGTGACGTTTTTTTAGATTGATTTTGGTTAAAAAACGTTCTATTCCTATATTCAAGGCTTCAGCTACATCGTGTCAACAGAAGCCTGTCAATGGAAGAGGGCATTTATATGAAAAGACAGAAAAGAGATCGTTTAGACAGGGCATTTTCAAAAGGATTTCAAGCCGGAGTGGGAGGGCGATCGAAAGAGGTTTGCCCCCATTCAAATCTGGATTCTCGGTCTCAATGGTTAGGCGGTTGGCGTGAAGGTATTGACGGTCGCCTCAATGGCCTATTTAACAAGTAATACTTAACCTAACGAGCCACAAATAAAAAAATGCCCTCGCGATAAATATCGGAGGGCATTAAATGTGATAATGGAAGCTAATCAAGGTTACCGAGAGTGTTTAAAACGTTGAGGTGTCGCTGAAAATACCCACTTTTAAATCAGTTGCAGCATAAATTTGGCGACCATCGACTTCCATAGTAGCATCGGCAATACCCATAACCAATTTACGATGAATTTTACGTTTAATATTGAGCTTGTAAGTCACTTTCTTGGCTTCAGGCAATACTTGTCCGGTAAATTTCACCTCACCAACGCCTAATGCACGACCTTTACCTTCAGCGCCTTCCCAGCCTAAGTAAAAGCCAACCAGTTGCCACATTGCATCTAAACCTAAGCAACCAGGCATAACGGGATCACTGACAAAGTGGCAATCAAAAAACCATAAGTCAGGTGTGATATCAAGTTCAGCAATAATTTCACCTTTACCATATTCTCCACCATTTTCATTAATGGTAATAATACGATCTATCATCAACATATTGTCGACAGGTAAACGTGGTCTGTTTGGACCTAAAAGGTTGCCATGACCACAGGCGATAAGTTGTTCTTTCGTGAAACTATTAGCTTTTTCCATTTAAATTCATACCACTTAATTGACTGATAATTTTAACAAGATAGCGAACACGTGTAAGCTAAACAACTCCGATCACTATATAATGTGTAATCTAGCTAACAATTTAGCAAAAAAGTTCAATTGCACATCGTCGTCATCTTGCCCTGCTAATTTATCTAAACGTTGTTGTACTAATCCGTAAAGCGTGTCTGGATCAAAGTCATTATCTTCATTGGCAATACCAGCAGGCATCTGCATCAGCAGTTCAACTGCTTGATCCATATGTTCAATAGCATGGATATGAAATAATCCTTTATCAATAGCCTCAATGACAGCGGGTTCGAGATTCAATTGTAATACATTGGCTTTAGGCATAATAACACCTTGTTCACCGCTTAGGCCTCGGCGTTGACATAAATTAAAGAAACCTTCAATTTTTTCATTTACGCCACCAATCGCTTGCACATTGCCAAACTGATCTAATGCGCCTGTCACCGCTAAACTTTGAATAATAGGTTGCTCTGCTATTGCAGACATTAAACAGCAATACTCTGCGAGTGAAGCACTATCACCATCAATTTCTTGATAAGACTGCTCAAATACAATATTAGCATTGAGATGAAGAGGTGCATCACGACCAAAAATTCGGTATAAGCAAGCAGATAGGATCATCATGCCCTTAGCGTGAATATTGCCGCCTAGCTCTGATTTACGTTCAATATCTGCCACTTCACCATCGCCATAATGAACTGATGAGGTAATACGTGCAGGTTCGCCATACGTATAATCACCAGTATCTATCACCGTAAGGGCATTAATTTGGCCTACCATAGCGCCTTTAGTTGGCAGATTGATGAAATTATCATCAAAACTTTGAGCAGAATATACTTCAGAACTATTATGACGGAAGGTTAACTTTTCCAATGCTTTAGCAATAGCGCCAGCATTTAATGCAGATTGACCACAATAGGCTTTTGCTTGACCTAATAGTTGTCTAAATTCCAACATGCTTAAACTTAACCGTTGCTGATGCTCGACCAAACGGGAGCTATACCAAAATATCGGTAATAGACTAGGCGGTTCTAACTCAACCGATTCTGCGTGGGCAAGCACATTCAACCACTGTACATACGCAGACTCAGGATGCTGTGTTAAATCGACTTCGTTGCTCATTTCAGCCAGCAATGGAAAATGACGACTAAAGTTTCGATCTTCAACTCTAAGCTGACTATACGATAAACCCGAACCTACAAGTATGATCTTACAATTAAGTGGAATGGGGGCTAACTCATTATTGATGCGGTAAAAACCATCATGCAGAATTTGCATTAACAAATCCCAAAGGTTTTCTCGCTGCCATAATGATGCTAAGCAAATAAACACGAAATGGTTAGACGCTAAAGCGCCAGGCTTATAAACGCTTGATTTATCCGTTTTAAGCATTCTACCTAGTAGATCCGCACGGCGAATTGTCCCTTGTAAATAGCAAAACAGTGACTCTTGTTTAGCGATAATACCGACATGTTCAGGTGGAAGCGTTTGCTGCCATTTAAATTGAATCTCACTATCTTCCTGTAACTTTTTAGTTGCCACCAAGTATTGACTTGATGGTGTATTCGCTTGAGTTACCAACGCATCGATAAATAGTGGTCTATCTACACCTAAAAAATCAGCAAGAAATAAATGTTGTGAATCTATTTTGCTCATGAGTTTGAAGGTATCGACAACTCGTTCTTGACCAAGCAATAAATGACTAGGGAAAAATGCACAAGTCGATGAGTCTGGTAAATGATATTGAGGAGCGAGTTTCGCACTAGGCAATAGCGTTGAATTCATATAGTGGTAATTTGACTGCGACAATGAAAATAATGAAATGATATTAGCATAAAGCGCCGTAAAAGCCTCAGCAGATTCCATCATTCAATGTCATCTCATTGTCATTTAAATGATTAAAGACAATAAAAAGTCAGCGAATAGACATTGTCATTGTCAACATAGGTATTAATGATGATAAAAATATGCTTATTTTGATTAAATGCTATCCATTCAGATAATTTTTTTTAAATTATGGTTTACATCCAAACGCGTTACTTATATTATTCTGCCCGTTCGGAGGGATGGCAGAGTGGCCGAATGCACCGGTCTTGAAAACCGGCAACGGTTTATCCCGTTCTAGGGTTCAAATCCCTATCCCTCCGCCACATTCAAATAAAAAGGCCTTATCGAAAGATAAGGCCTTTTTATTTGGGCGAAAGATAGGACTTTGAACCCAAGGGTTCCTCTTTATTACAAGCAAACTATCCCTCCGAAAGATCCAACTAGTAAGGCATCTCAAAGATAAGGCCTTTTTATTTGGGCGAAAGATAGGACTTTGAACCCAAGGGTTCCTCTTTATTACAAGCAAGCTATCCCTCCGCAAAATCCAACGAACAAGAATAAGGCCTTTTTATTGGGTGAAAGACAGAGTGTCAGACTTGGGTTAGAAATTTTTTGTAAAACGTATATGTTGTTCAGTTGATTAGATTTTTGGTTGACTCTCTAGTTGACTCAAATGTTGTTTCACTAGTTTAAGCATGGCTTGCGCCGCAAAAGATAAATGTTTTTGTTTACGCCAAAACAGCGATAGTTCCCAACGTAAATCCTCACTGGCTAAGGGAATATTAACAACCGCATCGACTCTGTATCGTTCAGCAATAATTTTTGGCAGTATCATTACCCCTATGCCAGCGGCCACCAGTGCAATACCAAAATCGGCATGGCTAACACGAGTGATATTTATCGGTTTAAATCCTGCCTTTGCACAAGCGGCTAATACTAGTTCATATAGGGCGTATTCTGGTTCAAACATCACCTGAGCTAATTGATTCAGTTCACTTAACTGTAGGGTATTTTTACTCGCTAACTCATGAGCTGCGGGCAGTACTACCACCATTGACTCATTACGAACGCGAATACCATCAAACTCATCTTCGAAATCAATAATGCCAGTCGCAAGCTCTATTTCATCTTTGTGTAAGGCTACAGTTTGTTCTATCCCACCGCGTACCAGTAACTTCAACTCAACATTAGGATATTGCTGCCTAAACTTTGCTATCACAGGGGCAAATAACTCAGCACTTCCAAGCGGCGCTAAACCTAGCCTTAGCGTACCACCACTTAAGTTACGTAAACTATCGAGCTCAGCCATCATGTGTTGGCGACCTTCCAGTAACGTTAATGCATGTTGATATACTACTTGGCCAGCTTCAGTTAACCGTATTTGTGAGCCGCGTTTACCGCGTTCTAGCAATACCATACCAAGTTCTTCTTCCAGTAGGCGTATCGCCTTTGAGAGGGCCGGTTGAGTTACAAATGCTGTGTGACATGCTTTAGCGAAACCGCCAGCATTAACAACCTCAATGAAATAGTGCAGTGCTTTAAGATCCATTACCATAACCAAAAGTGATGTAGTCAATCATTAATATTCATTTTTTTTATCAATTAAGCAAGGGTAAACTCTTTATATCAACTAAAAAACCATGTCGTGAAACCAAATGTTATCTTTACTGAATACCCATAACACTTATTTAAAGTGTAAAACAACCTTAATTATCCAAGTGAGTGGTTTATGTTTATTTGCTTGGTTATGTCAATTGGCAGCTCACTCCGTTCATTCTATTATTCCTGGCAGTGTTATTGGTTTGGGGGTGTTATTAGTCTTATTGTCTTGTAAGTGGGTTCCCGAAAAAATTGTTAATCAAGGTTCAGCATGGTTAATTGGTGATTTGCTATTATTTTTTATCCCCCCTGTAGTCGCTATGACCAAGTATAAATTAATACTCGAAAGCTATGGTGCTGAGTTGATTATATGTATGTTATTGGCGAGTACGAGTGTCTTATTGGGGACGGCGTTTATTGTCGATAAGCTATTTAAATTTGAACGTCAGCAACGTTTAAACAACATTACATCTCAGCGTTTACGTGCAGTTTAAATTGAATTGAATGGGTAGTAGCAATGAATAGTTCATTATTAGGTGTATTGTGTTTATTACTCACGTTGGTAGGTTATTATTTTAGTAAGCGTTTGTACTTACGTCAGCAGCGCATTTGGTTTGCCCCCATTATTTTAGCACCAACTATTATTTTGTTGACTGTGGTGATATTTCAAATTCCATTAGTCGATTATTTTCAATTTACCCATTGGCTGCCTGCGTTATTAGCGCCTGCGACAATTGCTTTTGCGGTACCCATTTATAAAGAAAGGGCTCTGATTAAGCGTTATCCATTAACCATAAGTGTTGGTGTCTTAGTGGGGTTATGTTTGGGCGTTGGCTCATCATGGTTGATTCTCCATTTCACTCATATGCCGGCAGAACTATCTAAAAGCCTAATTGTAAGGTCGGTTTCAACTCCCTTTGCTATTGAAGCAACAAGTGCATTTGGTGGGGTCCCTGAACTAACCGCAATGTTAGTGTTAGTGACAGGTATTATGGGAATGCTCATTTGTGACCCTCTTTTTAAAGCTGCCAAGATAAAAAGCAGCTTGGCACGAGGAATATCATTAGGCGCATCAGCCCATGGTGCTGGAGCAGCTAAAGCGAATCAAATTGGCCGAGAAGAAGGCGTTGTCGCAAGTTTAACGATGATTTTTACTGGTATAGCCATGGTGATCACCGCGCCTTTATTCGCGTTATTGTTTTAACTCATCATTGATTGATTTAAAGTGTGATTGTAAGCAGGGCTTTGTAAAACTCATTTCTTTAAACAATCATTTTAAAATTGATTGAGCCATTCATCACTATTGGGTCCAACCACACATTGATTGTTAACTCTCATTGCTAAACGTTTCATACAACGGGATGACACATCCGAGAATCCCGTTGGTGGAAGAGTTCGTACTGATTCAACAATGGCACACCAATGAGGCAGTTTCTGTTCCGCAAGAGTGTAATAAACCCACTTACCTGATTTTTCTTGAGTGAGTAGTTTTGCTTTGTAAAGTATTTTTAAATTCCGCGATACATTATATTGCGTCTCTTTGGTCACATCCATGGCTTCAGCAAGCGTAATTCGTTGGTCAACATGTATTAGTAGCCAAAATAGACGCAGCCTATTGGGTTCGGCGAGTGCTTTTAAAGCATCTATATATTGTTCATTATCCATCAGTTTTGCTTTTTGTTTGTGAGACTGATAATCATTATAACGACTCCAATTAAGAAAACGATACTTGAATGACAAGCATGAAAAGTAAGTACCGATGAATCTGCACCAGAAAACAAAGCAAACCAGAAAAAAGGGCAGAAAATTCCGAGCAATGCAATATTTCTACCTACTTTTGTCTGTTCGGACCATTCTGCACCGTTAAAAAGCGCTAACAGTAATTGATACATTTGACTATAAGCGCACCATTTACTTATACCAGATAACATCTTGCTTATCGTTTTGACGAATAAAATTTGTTGCATTAGAGGCCTCTCTTATCGTTCAAGGATAAAATTATTGGCGCAATGGTTAAAATAAAGTCTATCTTTTTCGCTCGTACGTCCTTCTACTGCATGTTCTAATATTGCTGGTGAAAAACTGTTTTCACTTGCATTGATTAATGCTGAAAAAAATAGGAAATTAAATTCTGGATGGCCTTGAACCGTTAATACTTGTTTTTTATATCGTGTTAGATAATTGGGACAAAAATCATTTCCGGCGATAATATCAAAACATTTTGCAGGCCGAACAACTTGATCTTGATGGATGGCTAATATTGATATTGTTTCTCCAGCGTGTAGTTGTTCAAAGTCTTGGCGTAATGTCACTTCATAAGCACCTAACCCCCAACCAGCAGGGGAGCGCATGACAACACCACCTAATGCATGATGGATCATTTGATGTCCGAAGCAAATGCCTAGAAGTTTTTTCCCACTATAGAAAACATTACGAATAAATAGTGTTAGTTGTTTTATCCAGTCAAGGTCATCATTTACTCCAGAGAGACTTCCACCGATGATGTAACCGTCATAATTATCAATATCACTTGGCAATTCTAGTTTTTGATAAACGTTCAAAACTGTCACCTTTGCGTCACGTTCCAAATTCAATTGATTTTTAAGACAACTTGGGTAATCTCCAAATTTTTCCGTTAAGGGAGTTGGTACATCACCACATAACAATATTCCAATTTTCATAATCAACTCTATAAATGAGACATTAGGATAGATAAGACTCATTGATTTCATGTGTAATAATTAATTTGTACATGTAAAAAATGAGTCTATTAGGAATAACCAACAATCACTTAGTTAGATGTTAAATAACATATTGAAATAATAGGCCACCGATAATGGCTGTTGTGAGTATAATTGAGACGAACGCAACAACGGCTTTTGGCTTTAGCACAGCAGAAACAAGTGCAATTTCTGGAAGACTCGCACCAGTTCCCCCGATAATAAGCGCCATAGCTGGACCCATACCCATACCTTTCACAATCAATACTTTAAGAAGTGGAATAGCCATTTCGATACGTAAATATACTGGAACCCCAATTACAGCGGCAATTAAGATCGAAAACACATTGTCTCCACCGACATACTTTTCAACGATATCTGCAGATAAGTATGCTGCAGACACGCCACTGATCAGAGCACCAAGCAATACATAGGGGATGATTTTTTTGAATAAAGCCCACGCAAAACGCAGTGCATTAGTCGATTTTGAGGGGATTACGTCAACCATAGTGAGTGTAGCTGAATAGTCACAGCCACTATTTATACTGCCGCATGTCTGTGCTGGTTGTGATGTAGCACAGCTTTGCGTTTTAGCTATTGATGCTGAACAACGTGGTGGGGCTGTTTTGGTTTCTAACTCGCCCCCGCGCTTAATTTCATTGCGCCAAGGTGTTTTGGTAATAAACCATCCGCCAAAGATTGCTGCAAATAAGGTAATCGCTAAGTAACTCAGTGTCACTTTTAATCCGAAGGTGGCGAATATCATGGCCAATACAATAAAATTACAAAGCGGTGCTGAAATCAAAAAGCTTAAAAGGGTACCTAATGACACACCCATAGTTGCCATTCCCATAGTAACAGGCACAACAGAAGCGCTACAAAAAGGTGTCAACATTCCAAACAGAGCACCCAGTAATGGTCCCCATTTTTCATGTTTAACAAGTTTTTTTTGTAGCTTATCTTGTGGAATATATTCGCGCATAAAGCCTGTTAAAACAGAAACTACAGCTATAACAATAATTAGTGCCCCTCCTACATGAATGAATTCATTCAATGCAATTGTAATTTTATTTATATCCACGTTGTTGCCTCTTAAAAGTAGAATTAAGTACAAAACGCAATGTACGATCACTTGCGCAAGTATGCAAGTGTTATTTGGATGTATTAGTCAACTTTATAATTTGTTTGAGACATAGTTAATTATTCTTGGTGGGATTAGTGAATTATCCGGCGACTTTTGCTCCGTTCGGACCACGGGTTTTTCTGGACTCATTTATAAATTGGGTGTGTGACTATCAATATTTATTTTGATTTTCACATTTGATTTTATGAGGTTTTTGTTCTGAGTTAGTTGGTATCAACTGAGTTGTCGTTATTCAAGTGCTTGCAAGTATTGATGACTATCGTCAATAAGGTAATGTAGCCAGCGAAAATTTTATATTTATATACTTATATTTTTTGTCATTACCTCATGGTGACAAGTCTTTTATCTCAGAATCAATTTGAATAACGTTGGGTAAAAACAGAGCTGTTTTAGTTAATGAAATATCAATATAGGTTTGTTTAATTTATTGAAAATAGAGGTAATTTTTTAATTACCTCTAGATAAACAGTAGTCAATCAACTTAATAGTATCAGCTAATCGTATATTTGAGTTGTCAAATCGTGTGGGTTAATGGCCTCAATATTTACAAGATGATTGCTATATCATCAACGGAAAAATGTATATAGCAATCAAATATCTCGGTTTCAAATGCTTTGTTTGTAAGGTCTGTAGTTAGTTGCGCTCGTTACTATTTTGTTATTTTCGAGCAAAGCAAACTTGATTTCGGCCATTATTTTTAGCTTGATATAATGCGCCGTCGGCATCTTTAAGGGTTTCATCGAGAGTCTGATTGCCATCGTTTAATCCACAGCCGATAGAAATATTGACCGCGCCATGTAAATTAGTCCAACCTTCGACTTGCATATTACCCACGTTAGAACGGATTTTTTCAGCAACTAACTCAACCCCTTTAATATCAGCATCAATCAATATAATAGAAAATTCTTCTCCGCCCATTCGACTGACTAAGTCGACAATTCGAACTGATTCTTTAAGCGTCTGGCTTACTGCTATTAACACTTTATCTCCCATAGCATGACCAGCGGTATCATTGATTCGTTTGAAGTAATCAATATCTATCATTAAGATCCAAACTTGTTTACGAGTACGTTTAATTCGTTCAATGGCTTCTTGCCCAAAATCAAGAAATTTTCTTCGATTCGCCAGTCCTGTTAGATTGTCACTCATGGCTGCAATTGATAATAACTGTTCGCCTTTGCGACGTTCAATGTCGACTCTTTCTTGAAATATTGCTGAGATACTCACCATCAAAATGATAAACCAACATATTGTCACAACATAGAGACCAAACGAATCGATGCCAGCAGAATTAAGTGATTTGACCAAAAGGTAGCCAAGAATACTTGGAATAGCATATCCACAAATGGTTTGTAACCTAGCTATTCTTCCACCAATATAAGGACTGAGTATTGCTTTTACCGCGCCAATATTTGCTGTTAACGCTAACGTGGCGATTGAAAAAGCAACACCGGTGGAAGCCGTTAATAGTGACATTTTTCCATAAAATTCGTTTAGTCCATATGCATAACCAGTAATGGATATCATGGGTATGGCTAAAGTGATGAAAGCAATCAGTTGAGCTGCAGTAAGTTTATTAAAGTGGAATAATGTTAGGCTAAAACCTAACCCCAAAAACATCAAAGCGGAATTAATCCCTAAGTCATTGGGTTTTCCTAACTCTTGGTCAAGTAATACTTGGCTATAGAATGGGGTAATGTGTGTCGATAAATTTGCATTAAAAATAAAATCTGAGATGTTTGCTACTGTAATGATAATGACAACAATCCCAAGTAAATACTGCAGCTTCTGATTTTTTTTATTCAGAGTGGATAGCAAACCTAGTCCAATAAAAATCATGCATATTGCGGTTAACGGGTTAGTAGCGGGTCCATTTGCCATTGGTCTATATAATGCTTCAATGCCGAAAAGATATCCAAATATTGATATCATTCCCAAGATCAAACCGATAGCCCCTAAAGGTTTTACTAGGGACTGATAAAACCCAACTAAAACCCAAGGTTTGTCATTTTCTATTACGGGTAACATATATGTGCTTTTTCCCAAATGTTGTATCTAAAATCATTGAGTATCATTTCAACAGTTAATTGCCGGCATTTACACGATATTTAGGAACATCTTGTATCGCACATTGACTTAGGTCTGATTTCTAGCATCGAGCTTAAAATTATACTATAAGGTACTTTATAAACCCACCCTAGTGAGTGGGACAATATTTATCGAGTAAAATTAATCCGACTTAAATTCTAGTTTTGAGCGTTAGCGTTTACTGTTGCAATTAATGTTTTCGGTCTAATGAGCTGTGTGTCTATTATTTCGCTAAATTATCTTTAATTATAAACATCCACGGTGATTAGTTTTAAACGCTTAAGACGCAGTGCTTAGTGGCGTATTCATATTAAATATCAACTTGTTAAAATTATAATTTTAGCTTTGTTTGAATCATTAACAGTGATAGTATCTTTTGAATTAACCAAAATGGTGCATTTATTTAACAATTAGCCTCCTTTTAATTAACAATAATGCAGGGCCAACTATTAAATAGAGCCAACTATTAAATAAGGATATACAGTGAATTTAAAAAGAATAATAACATTAACGATATTACTGGGTTTAACAGCATGTGGTGGTGGCAGTGACGGTGAATCAGAACCAATATCATTGATTCAACCTCCACCTCTGGAAAATATTATTCCAATAGCCAATATCACGTCTATTTCATCTGTTATTTCTATGACCGAAGTTCAATTGAATGGCTCCAGTAGTGCTGATTCCGATGGCCAAATTCAAACTTATCAATGGCTACAAATTGACAATGGTGCACCCTCGATTGTGTTTTTTGATTCCACGCAATCTGTAACTGGTTTTATTGCTCCTGACGTACAACAAGAGACCGAATTTCGTTTGCAACTAACTGTTACCGATAATGAAGGTGCAACAAATAGTGTTGAAACACTGCTTACTGTATTACCTATCCCTTTACAACAAGGGCATCAAGGTAGAGTGATTGATGGCTATTTAACTGGTGCAACAGTGTGGTTAGATATTAACAATAATGGTGAGTTTGATGAAGATGAACCAAATGACGTCACCGATACAGGCGGTGAGTATTCGTTGAAATATAATGCCGAACAACAAGTATGTGCAACTTTAGTACCAGTAAGAGTTGATGTTCCTGTCGGTGCAATTGATGAAACCGAAGGTGTTGTTACCTCCGCTTATCAACTTGTTTACCCACCGCTTTATGGTCAGTTTAATCCTGAACAAGCCGCATATATTACGCCATTAACGTCGGCTGTTTGGGACATGTTATCTTCATCTCCTACCGTTAACAGTACAGATAAAAATACCGAGGTCCTTCAAGCTAGTTGTAAGCAGATCATTGAAAATCCTCAAAGCCAGCTGAACTATGCTTCGCTTATCAATGAAGCCATTGATGATTTTACTCGAAAATCTAATATATCGATTGATGATTTATTCAGTGATTTTATTGAAAATGGCAATCAAGCACTGCAACAGACGGCACGCCGTTACGTTACAGGGTTAAGCTTAAGTTTGAAGAAGAAAGCTGAACTGTTAAAAAATGATTCATACAAAGACGCTAGTTATATTCGAGTCATTCATTATCTAGATAAAGCGCCTGCAGCAGAAGAGCTTACTGAAAATGTCTGGTACCGAGATATCGTTGTTTTCTACCCTGACGATCGTCAATTTTTCTCAGAATCAGCAAGAATGGTCAGCGATGATAATGGCGACGTAACTGATGCCGTTCTATATGTCTATTATCGCCGTCATAACAACGCATTTTCATGGGGGGATAATGGCAGGTACATCGCTAGTTATGATGAGCGAAATACCGCTGATGGCCAGTTAGAGACTTGTTTTAATAACGAAAGTGTTATGGTTACTCATGACGTCGAACTCGTACCGGTACAATTTACATTAAGCAATACCTACTCAACAGATACTGGTGAGTGTCAATTCACGGCCGACATTTTTACTCAAGCTTATGAGCGTGTTTATTACGTTGATTATAGTGAAAACAATATTAATTATCTTATGCAGTTTTCACAATTTAAAACGAATGGGGCATTTCCCACGCTTAATGATTGGGTTAATTTACAAGACCGTTCTGCAGAATATTCAACCACAGAGTTAGTCACTTTATTAACTGATTATGGTTATACGTTTACAGATGATACTGGCATACAAGATACTGACTTTAGTTGGTACAAACGTAAAACTGACGACTCTCAAGAACATAGAGTGACCACCGATAAAAACTATGATGCAAATACTGGGGTGATTAGCTGGACTCGGTTAACTGAGCAAAGTAATCATACTAATATAAAGCAATGCAGTACGGATGGTATTAATTGGGGGGCATGTTTGTAGTGTTTATATTGGACATTACATAGCATAGGACATTCATTATTAATTAATATGATGCTTGTCTTAATAAATTAACAGCTCAGTCATCATGTTCTGCCTTGGACATGATGACTGTGGAGTTCTTAGTATCTGCGGTAAAATTTCTTATGTTTAAGTGCTTATTGCTCTTTTAAGTCATTTTTATGAGTAAACCTATATGACATTATTCCATTAGTGCAAGGATCGTCTCAATGGGATCGTGTTCTTCTGTGTGATATTCAATTTGGGGTTTCTGCTTACTCGATTAATGATTATGACTATTTAACGTTTAACCTTGGTACATAACATATCGACAAGGCGGACGCCGTTAGCAAGTGGCTTTGTTTTTTTAATATGAATATAGAGAGAAATAGCACCATCCAACCATGGTTAAATATCACTTGAAACACCGCTATTCAATAATATTTCTCTTCTTTTTTACACTTAGGGTTATGTGGCAATTGAAATGTCATTATGGGATTAATTTCAAGCAATAACGAGTTGTGCATTAACATTGAATGCTTACTGTTTAGCACGTCAGTCTTTGTCTATCAATATAGGGGTTAACAAGGTTATAAATTTGATAAGGTTTGTTGATGTAAGTTAGTTCATTTACCGTGACGTTGATGTAAATCGGTTAAAAATGAGTAAATAGCGTAAATTATGTGGCAATGAGTAATAGACACTTCAGAATGTACAATATTCTTATATCTGCTTCAGATTTGGCATTTAATGATGTGACCGAAACTGCCATGGCTGTTATCTGTAAGTTCGGATACGATGGAGATGGATTTAATGTGGTTACAACGAGAATTAATACTTAAACCTCAGCGACGGGGATTTCATTTAATTACCGACGAAGTGATGAAATTACTGCCAGAGCTGAGATCATTGAATGTTGGATTATTGCATGTGTTTATTCAGCACACTTCAGCATCATTGACCATTAACGAAAATGCTGATCCCACGGTTCGTGGAGATATGGAACGTCATTTTAATGTACTCGCGCCGGAAGATGCACCTTACTTTCAACACACTTATGAAGGGGCTGATGATATGCCTGCCCATATAAAGTCGACCTTGATAGGCGTGAGTCAAACAATCCCGATTACTAACGGACGCTTTAACCTTGGTCTTTGGCAAGGGTTATATTTATGTGAGCATCGAGACCATGCTTCTGCGCGCACCATTATTGCTACACTTCAAGGTGAATGATTCAAAAAGGTTAAAATTGCAATGCTCATATAACAAAGCAGTGTATTTTATATACATCCCTCACGTTCAATTATGACTTTGCTTGTGTAAGTAAATGTAAAGATGCTAAATTCATACTGCTTAGTGGGATGTGTAAGATATGTAATGCTACCTTGAATTTTCACGGTAACATTTCGCATGTAAATGTTTTATATATAAAAATGGCCCTAAAATTCAAAATTGAGTTACATATAATAATAGGTGGGTTTAGGTGATATCTGTATATTTGGTTGACGATCATGAGCTCGTGAGAACGGGTATTCGTCGCATTTTAGAAGATGAGCGTGGTATTAAAGTCGTTGGTGAAGCTCCTGATGGCGAAACCGCAGTACAGTGGTCTCGACAGAATGAAGCCGATGTCATTTTAATGGACATGAATATGCCTGGCATGGGGGGGTTAGAAGCCACCCGTAAGATTTTGCGCTATCAGCCAGATGCAAAAATTATTGTGTTAACCGTACAAACTGAAGATCCATTTCCGACTAAAGTGATGCAGGCGGGGGCTTCTGGGTATCTAACAAAAGGGTCTACATCGCCTGAAGTATTACGCGCAATTACTCAAGTTGCTCGTGGCCAACGATATCTGTCACCAGAAATTGCCCAGCAAATGGCGCTCAGTCAATTTAATCACTCTGACGAAAACCCATTTAGCAGCTTGTCTGAACGTGAATTACAAATCATGATGATGATAACCAATGGTGAAAAGGTTAATGACATCTCGGAAAAATTAAATTTAAGTCCAAAAACGGTCAATAGTTATCGTTATCGATTATTTGCTAAGCTTGGCATTGGTGGTGATGTTGAGTTGACCCGTTTAGCTATCCGTTACAAAATGCTCGATACCGGTTCATTTTAGTCAGGAATACTTTATTCCTCATAACGCATTAAGTAGCTTTAATCATGTCCAGTGGTTTTAACGCCAAATCTTTTTTAAAAAATGTTACTTCAGCTCCTGGCGTTTATCGAATGTACGATAAACGCCAACAAGTCATTTATGTTGGTAAAGCTAAAGATCTCAAAAAACGGTTAAGCTCGTATTTTAGAACCAATATCCCTAATGTTAAAACTCAAGCGCTGGTGGCGCACATCGATCATATTGATGTCACAGTTACCCATAGTGAAACCGATGCGCTATTACTCGAAAACGATTACATCAAACAGTACATGCCTAAATACAATGTTCTGTTGCGCGATGATAAATCTTATCCCTATATTCTATTAAGCGGCCATAAACACCCAAGACTTGCTTATCATCGTGGCCCAAAACGTGAAAAAGGTCATTACTTTGGCCCGTACCCCAATGGTGGTGCTGTGCGCGAAAGTTTGCATTTAATGCAAAAGCTGTTTCCAATCCGTCAATGCGATGATTTGTACTATAAATCGCGATCTCGCCCTTGTTTACAGTATCAATTAGATCGTTGTAGTGCGCCTTGTGTTGGTCTGGTAAGTGATGATGAATACAATGAGCAAGTTAAATTAGCGAGTTTGTTTTTACGTGGTAAAGACAAGCAAGTGATAGCGCAATTGGTGGCAAAAATGGAAACCGCCGCGATTGATATGGAATACGAACACGCCGCACAATATCGTGACCAAATTACTGCGCTAAGGCGCGTAGCAGAACAGCAAGAAGTGACGAATCAAAAAGGAGATATGGATGTCATAGGCGTCGATTACGCGTCTGGTATTGCCTGTTTTCATCTGTTGTTTATTCGCGAAGGTAAAATTTTTGGCAGTCGTAGCTATTATCCTTCTGTACCAGCCGAAACCGACATAGAAGAAGTATTGTCGTCCTTCTTAGGTCAGTTTTATCTTAATGCTGATATTCAGCGTACCATTCCTAAAGAAGTCATCCTAAGCCATCACTTTGACGGCATAAAAGAACTTGAAGCATCGATAGAGCATGCATTAGATAAAAAGTTTGAATTAAAGACTCAAGTACGTGGTGACAGGGCTAACTTTTTACGTTTAGCGATGACCAATGCCAGTAATGCAGTAGCGACTAGGCTGTCGCATAAGAATACCGTTGAGCAACGATTCCAACTGCTTGAGGAAGCACTTGAACTTAATGAGCCAATTAAACGGATGGAGTGCTTTGACATCAGCCACACTATGGGCGAAAGCACAGTGGCATCATGTGTGGTGTTTAATCGCGAAGGACCGCATAAAGCTGACTACAGGCGTTATAATATTACTGGTATCACTGGTGGTGATGATTATGCCGCCATGGATCAAGCAATAAGGCGTCGGTTTGATAAAATTGATAATAATGGAAAAGTACCTGATTTGGTCTTTATTGATGGTGGCATTGGCCAATTAAGAGTGGCGCAAATGATTGTCGATGAAAAGTGTATTAATATTGATCATCCACCGCTATTAATTTGTGTGACTAAAGGGGAAGGGCGTAAAGCCGGACTTGAAACGTTTACCGTTGGAGGCAGTGAGCAAACGTTTGAGGTTGCCAGTGACTCACCTGCATTTCATTTAATGTTGCACATTCGCGATGAATCACATCGGTTTGCCATTACAGGGCACCGTAATAAACGCCAGAAAACGCGTAATACTTCTACATTAGAATCAATCACGGGTGTAGGCCCTAAAAGACGTAAAGCATTGTTGCAACATTTAGGTGGAATACAAGAAGTGAAGGGAGCTAGTGTGGCTGAATTGACAAAAGTGCCCGGAATTAGCTTAGAAATGGCACAAACAATTCATGATGCATTGCGAGGGGGCTAAAATTAGGGCAAAATTGACGCTGCTTCTGACAAATTGGTCTTTTTATGCCGTTTAATTTACCCATTGCACTGACATTATTCCGTATTGCTTTGTTACCCGTATTTATAGCTGTTTTCTATTTACCTTATCCATGGGCACCATTTGTTTCGGCATTTATTTTTTGGTTGGCAGCCTTAACAGATTGGTTAGATGGTTATGCTGCACGTAAACTTGGCCAGTTAACTCGATTTGGCGCTTTTTTAGATCCTGTTGCAGATAAAGTGATGGTGTCGACGGCACTAGTATTGTTGGTTCAGCAATATGACAATATGTATCTAACCCTTGCAGCATTATTTATGATCGGCCGCGAAATTGTTATTTCAGCCTTGCGTGAATGGATGGCAGAAATTGGTAAACGCGGTGTGGTAGCAGTGTCTTGGATTGGTAAATATAAGACTGCGGCGCAAATGGTTGCTATTATTGGTTTAATTTGGAAACCGACACCATGGTTAACCGATGTTGCTTTTGGTTTGTTTTATATTGCAGCGGCGCTAACGTTCTGGTCGATGATGAGTTATATTTCAGCAGCTTGGAAAGATTTAACTGCAGAATAGCGTAATAATAGTTCAATAAGATTATTTAGTGCGCAAACGATCAAAAATGCACGAATCAATAATTGACACTCGAGGTTAATTCGGTAGAATGCCTCCCCGTAGACAAGTGATGAGTCAGCAGCAAGCCTTAGGGGTTTATGTTAACTAACATGATTGAATACGAGACATTAGCTCAGTTGGATAGGTTGAAAGACGATACCTTTCTTGCTGTGATAATAAAGCATTATAAAAGTTATATAGGCGACATTAGCTCAGTTGGTAGAGCGATACCTTGCCAAGGTATAGGTCATCGGTTCGAACCCGATATGTCGCTCCAATTTCTTATCTTATCCGATGGATTTGAATTTGGTTAAAGATGGCGCGATGGCAGAATGGCTATGCTACGGATTGCAAATCCGTCTATCTCGGTTCGACTCCGGGTCGCGCCTCCACAATATTGCGTTTGATGGTTACTTTTAGTAACGGTTAAAACAACACTTTGCCCGAGTGGTGGAATCGGTAGACACAAGGGATTTAAAATCCCTCGCTGAATAAGCGTGCCGGTTCAAGTCCGGCCTCGGGTACCATTATAATCTCTAGTAATAGAGAATGGTGTAAAAAAGCCTCAACAATAGTTGGGGCTTTTTTACGTCTGAAATTTAGGTTTTATTGAAAATGTCGAGAAAACCCACTGATCGACACGAAGTGCGTCGGTGGGTAGTTCACCAAGTTCCTCTATAGCGCTAACAGCTGTGGTAAATATTCGTTGTCTAAAGCTGCAATGCTGGCTTGTTCCGTTAGTACATCTTGCAAAATTTGATGACTGGTTAACGGGTTGGCCAGTACGACTCTGAATACTGTGGTTGGTTGACGAGAGTATTTTACAGGCTTAATGCGTGTGCGTGACACGAATGATTTGCCTTGTTCGCGTTGATGCTTTTGAATGAATTGTGTCAGTCCGTCTAATAACTCGTTAATTTTAAACACCAATTCTGTGTTGTTGTTCGATATTGCCGTCGTCAGTATTGCTTGTACCGATGCGGGTACATAGCGATACGTCAGCAGGCATAACTCTGGGGCGGTGACTAACTCGAAATCAGCATGCTGGTTGATGATTGAGGCAAAATAACGGGCTTTTTCTAAGCTGTTATTAATGAGGATTTCATAACCATCACGGCCAATAATTTGAAGGCAAGCATTTACTAGCATTGCCATCCCTGGGCGTGAGCCTTCAAGAGTATGACTGCCTAGGTCTTTTGAACCCACACGTAAGATATATTCTGCATGATGGACAATGGCGTTTGCCAGTTCTGGGTCTTTAAATAGCACCATACCAGCGCCCATCGGGACATACATTTGCTTATGGGCGTCGATAGTGACTGAATCGGCTAACTCGATGCCTTTCAATAAGTGACCATATTTTTTGGATAATAAACTTGCGCCGCCCCATGCTGCATCTACATGGAAATGGCAATTTAACTCATTGGCTAATGCAGCTAATTCATTTAAGGGATCTATATTACCTGTTTCAGTTGTGCCTGCGATACCAACAATGGCCATGACTTTAATATTTTGTTGTACCAGCTTTTTTGCTGCATCACGCATGGCGGCTACATCGACTTTATGATGTTCGTCGGTTGGGATGCTAATGATGTTATCTCGGCCAATACCCAACAAGTCTGCCGTTTTACCCAAAGAGTAATGACCACGATCAGACACTAGAATGGCAAGGTCATCATAGCCATAAAAGCGTAATGCTTTAATCATTCCTTCACGGGTTACACCTTTAAACTCACCGTGTGGTTGTAACAATCGGTTTCGAGCGATCCACAGTGCGGTGATATTAGCAACGGTGCCGCCAGAGCAAAATGCCCCGAGGGAATGGTCGGCGCTGTGCATCCATTGATGATAGAAATCATCAGATTGCTGATACACCAAATGGTGCATCATGCCTAATACCTGGCGCTCTAATGGGGTAAAGGCTTTTGATGTTTCAATTTTGACTAAATTTTGATTTAGTCCCACCATCATTTTTGACAGTGGTAATACAAAATAAGGCAAGGCCGAGGTCATGTGTCCAATAAAGCTGGGTGCCGAAGTATGGACTGAATGGGCGACTAAGTTTTGCATTATTTCGTCGGCATAATCAGAGACGAATTTAGGATCTGTCGGGATCTGATATGCGCTAAAGTCGGTTTCTATTTCTGACAGTGGTTTTTCTAATGCGGCGATGCTATTGCCTAAAAACCCTGCGAGGTCTTGAGACAGTTTTTGCTCAATAATGCTCAACGTTGAAGTTGAATCTTCAGGGGCGGTAAAAATTCGCAGTAAACTGTCTTCTGAAGCGTGTGCTTGACGGGTGATTTTGGAGGTCATTTTGCTTGCCGTAATGATGAAGACTTCATCCTGTTAGCCTTAAGTGATGCTTTACGATGAAGACTGCACCTTCAGGATGAAATAAGGGAGCTAACTTTACTGTATGGCTGGTTTTGCTTCAAGTATTTATCTCGTTATTACTGATGATTGGATTAGGATATGCGAAAAATGAGTGATGTCGATAGGATTTATCCAGCACAAATATATAAGTGTATTTGTGCTGGATAACATTACTTTTTAATCAATGAAAGAGACATAATTGCCGCAATATTTCGTGCAGTATTGGTTAAATTGATTTGGGCTTCAGACAATATTTGTTCTAATGGTTGTAAACTTGGAATAATGGGGAAAATTGCGTGCATGCCTTCGACTAAAATAGCATCTGCATTTTGGCCAAGACATCCAGAAATGCCAATAACGGGAATGTTTTGCAGCTTAGCCACGTTAAGTACTCCCATAGGGGTTTTACCAAATACCGTTTGGCCATCAATACGACCTTCGCCAGTGATCACTAAATCAGCATCGCGACAATACTCCGCCAGTTTAACGCTTTTGGTGACAATATCGACCCCAGGCTTTAAGGATGCATTTAATATCGCCATCACGCCAAACCCCATGCCTCCAGCAGCCCCTGCTCCAGGATGCAATCGGCAATAAGTATTCATTGATTGGCCAAGTTGCTGGTTAATGGTGTGGGCAAAATATTCTAAAGCTTGGTCGAGTTGTTCTATCATCTCAGTTGTGGCCCCTTTTTGTGGGCCAAAAATAGCACTGGCACCTCTTGGTCCACATAATGGATTATCGACATCGCATGCCACTTCAACGACACAATCTTTAATTGCGGGATGAAGCGATTGAATATCTATTTGATGCAAGGTGTTGAGGGCTGCGCCCCCAAAAGGCAGCGGTGCATCAGCAATATCGCTAAGTTTTACGCCTAATGCTTGCATCATTCCTGCGCCTGCATCATTAGTCGCACTGCCTCCTAAGCCTAAAATGATATGTCTAATGCCTCTATTCAATGCATCAACAATTAACTCACCAGTACCAAAACTGGTGGTTAATAACGGATTACGGTGGGTTAACGGCACATGGTGTAAGCCCGATGCCGCGGCCATTTCTATGACCGCAGTTTGGTTTCCAGCTTCATCAAGTTGCCCTAACACGCCATAAAATGCATCCACAGGTAATCCTAAAGGACCTGTGACCGTGAGGTTGATAATCTCTCCTTGGGTGGCATCAACCATGGCTTGTACTGTTCCTTCGCCGCCATCGGCCATCGGCACTTTGCAATATTCTGCATCAGGAAAGATAACCTTAAACCCTTGTTCGATGGCATTGGCCACTTCAAGCGCGCTTAAGCTTTCTTTAAATGAATCTGGTGCAATAACAATCTTCATAATAAGGCTCTGATTAATAATTTACAGTAAAAATAAGCTCAATAGATAAACGGTAATCATCGCCGTGATACCTTGGATCAAGGTCGCCATTGTTTGGGCCCGATAAGCTTGTTTAACGCTCATGTGACTAAACTCAGTTACTACCCAGAAGAAGCTATCATTGGCATGTGAAACTGTCATTGCTCCTGCACCAATAGCCATTACGGTTAATACTCGACCCATTTCTGAAGCTAAACCAATATCGCCTAATAATGGTGCCACTAATGCAGACGTGGCGACCAAGGCAACAGTGGATGAACCTTGGGTTGATTTCAGTGTGGCTGCAACAATAAACGGCATAAAAATACCTACACCTAATCCTGATAAACCGTTACCAAGAAACACACCAATTTCAGTGGCTTTTAATACCGCGCCAAATGCACCACCAGCACCAGTGATTAATAAAATGGGCGCGCAGACAACTAATCCATGGCCAATACGTTCACTAAATTCTTTAATTTTTTCGTTACTCTTTAACAAAAATAACGATAACAGTAAGCCAATCATTAAGGCATTAACGGGTTGACCTAAAAAGACTAACATATTGAATAAGCTTTCTTCTCCAAGCGGTTTTGAAGGAAAGTTAGCCACTGAACCTAAACAAATAAAAATAATAGGGACAAAAATAGGTGCAAATGCTTTTATTGGGCTAGGTAACTCGCCATAAACTTTTTTTAGTTCATCAAAATCTTGCTGCGACAGCTTAAGTTCCTCTGCGCCTTCTCCATCTGGTTCCTCATTAGCAAAACGGTTGGCCCATAACATACCAGCAAAAGCGGCAATCGCTGCTACAAACACACCTACAGCTATTACGAGTCCTAGTTGCGACTCAAGTCCGAGATTACCTGCCGCTGCAATAGGGCCTGGAGTAGGAGGCACAAAAGTATGAGTAGCGTATAACCCTGTTGCTAGAGCGACACTCATGGAAACTTGTGACACCTTCATACGGTTAGCCATCGATTGTTTTAATGAATTTAAGATAACAAAACCTGAATCACAGAAAACAGGGATTGAGACTAAATAGCCAATCATGGACATTGTTAAGGTTGGAAAGCGCTGGCCAAATAGTTTTATAACGACATCGGCCATGGTAATTGCCGCGCCACTTTTTTCGAGAATAGTACCAATAATAGTACCTAATACGATGACTAAGCCGATATAACCTAAAATCCCACCGAACCCCCCAGTGATAATTTTAGCAATATCATTGCTGGGTAAACCATAGGCAAATGCGGTGAGAAATGACGCTAAAATGAGGGTTAAAAAAGGGTGCAGTTTAAATTTGGAGGTGGCGATGACAATGAATGCTATCACGCCAAGTAATATCAATATTAGTCCCATAGAGTACTCGTTATTTATTGTTGTAGGAGTGGTTTAGTATTCATCATAGTAAACCATTAATAATAAATTACTTTGTTCATCGGAACTGATAAATATACAATTCGTGACTATTTTTGTGCCATTGCACAATTAGGCGTTAGGTTGATGTATTAGCTGACCTAAATAGAGACTCAGTAAGCCATTAAAACTGTGTAAATCGATATTGGTGATGGTTTGAATCTTATCTAATCGGTAACGTAATGTGTTTCGATGTATAAACAAGCTGTTAGCACAGGTTTGTATGTCCCCCATATGTTCAAGATAAGCGGCAAGGGTTTTTTGCAGTTGTAGATTTTTGTCCACTTCAATCAGTTTCATATAAGGCCCGGCAAGGGCATTACCTCGCCAGTGGTGACGTAAGCCTGATAAAAGCACTTGCAAGCTGTAATCTTGATATAAATATTTGCTTTTTGTTGGGTGTAATTTTTTGCCAATATCCATGGTTTCTTTGGCGGTGCGGTAAGAGTAACTGATACCTAAATCACCGCTAAAATAATGGCCTAACGATATATGTAGGCTAAGTTGCATGTTTGCGGGTAAGCGTTTGAGTAATTGGTTGATGCGTTGATTTTCGAGTTCTGGGTCAAATTGTTTACCGTCTAAAAACGCAGGTTTTAAAATCACTAATTGTGTTAGTGAAGTCATGGCGATTAAATTATCGCGTACAGGGTTTTGTAATAAATACAGGACTTGTTTTAATGCTTGATTATCTTGTTGATATAGTGGGTTATTACTATCTAATTCGATAATTGCAGCGACTCTTGGTACGCTTAAATCAATACCTAATTGCAATGCCCATTGCTTTAATGAAACTAAGTCTTGTTCGTTAGCATGGATGAGTTGTGAAATAAACTCTTCTTTTTGACGATTTTGCCATTGTAACTGTTCTTGTAAATTGGCTTGCTCGACAATCATTTCTGCGGTCATTCTAAGTAATTCACCATAGTGACTTAACGTATCGGGTTCGCCTGTGATGCCAATCACACCGACAACTTGACCTTGATAATGCAATGGTAAATTAAGCCCAGGTTTTACCCCTTGTAGATTTGAAGCGATAGTTTGACTGATCTCAACGTTACGGTTTTGGCTAATAGCCAATAATGCGCCTTCATGTATAGTGCCAATTCGTTCAACATCACCTGATCCCAATATAACTGCTTGAGCATTCATCACATTGATATTATGGCCAATAATTTTCATGGTTCGGTCAACAATCTTAGCGGCAATTAGTGTGTCAATCTGAAACATGAATTCCTCTGAGCGGTAAATAATGGTATGTGATAATACATGATGTAGATTACGCAGTTGAATGCCGTTGACGTATAAAGAGTTTGATATTTAAATATTTATACGTCAGGTTATGGCCTTAGTGATCTTCAGTATAAGACCATAAGGTTAATTGAGATATTAATGCCATGCTAACACCGTTTGTTAAGGTATTTTTATATATTCAACTTTTGGTACTTATTAAAAGAAGCGCTATAAAAACGCCAACCTAGATCAGGTTGGCGTAATGTTACAGGTGCAATTACTTTTCTTACGAAAAATATGTCATTTACAATGTATATTGAACATTGAGCATGATCATATGCGCCGTGTAGTCATGTTGTAAATTACCTAAACTCATTACGTTCCAAATGGTATCGACTTCAAGATCATTAGCATCATCGTTATCAAGATATTTTTCCATTTTGTAGTCAATGCGAAAGGCCATTTTTTCAGTGGCTTGATATTGAGCGTACACATTCACGTTATGCACTTTGGCAAAATAGTCACCGTAATTACCGGTTATACCTTGTCTAACTTGAGTCGTGCTGTCTGAGTCTGAGTAGGTGTAATCTAATCCTAGTCGTAAACGACTATCCATTAAATTATTGTAGCTTAAACCTGCTCCGACAACATCGACAGTGTCTTCAATATTGGCTTGCCAATTGGCTATACTGAAGTTGGTACTGCCAGATTGTTCCGATTTAATCACTTGATGGTTATAAAATGTATTGATATTGATATCGCTATTAACCATGTAGTTAAGATTAATATCGTAATTGGTATCTTTTGACTCGGTTAGGCCGATGTTAGTATCGGTATAATCATCAAGGGCATAACGAACACCAAAATCGACAGTTAAGTTATCAATTGGAGTGTGATTAAACCGCGCTTCAACTTGAGTGCGATCACGATCGGCCAAGTAGTATCGACGTAACAGTGAGTTTTGTTCAGACGATGATGACTCCGATGCTTGATACTCAGAACCATCTCTTTGACTAAAGCTGCCTTTAAGCCACATGTCCCACATGTCAAAATTATTTAGGCGTATACGCGCCCAAAGATCATTCTCATCGGTTTTTTCACGGTCTTGATAGCTGCGTTCATTTCTTTCGAAATCGTAACCAGCATCAAGCTTAATATCATGGCTAATACGATAGTCAGTTGATAATTTAGCTCGATGCGTGGTGAGATCGTATGGCGTGTTGTAAGCCAATTCACCGGTTACATCATTAATGCTAATTTGAGTCCACTGCTCTATATTGGTATTGTTTTCTCTGTCGTTATAATCGTAGCTACCAGTAAGGCGCCATCCTCGGCTCAGTTTATTCACTACTTTTAATGTCATGCCAGTGATGTCAACTTTGGCATCAATACTCTCAGCGGGTAACGAGTAACCATAACCTATATCCGTTAATTGCTGATCTTGTGTCATTTGACCAATGAGCAAGCGACCACTGAAGCTGGTGATAGAATCATTATATTGGCCCATTAACGAAATGGTATGTGATTCATTATCTGGATCAAGTGCAATGTAGCCGTGATCTTGAGCACCAAAAGTAGGATTGAACGCATTGTCAAAACCAAGCTCTTGGTTGTTGTTATTAAATATCGAACCGGTGTAATTTAAGCTGGTAAACCAATTCTTACCACCCAGTTTTATTCCCGCGTTTAAAACGTCAGTAGTGTAATCAACGGGCTCTGCGAGCATGATTGATTGATTGAAGAAGCTACCTGAAGCAATTTTGTTTCCGGTTTTCTCTTCTCGCTGAAAGTTAACGTAGGTAGTGAACAGTGATTCAGTTTTATATTCAAAACCTAATCCCGCCCGTTCACGTTTTAGCGACAGTTCAAAAGGCGTTAAACTGCTCGATAGCATTGGCATATCTGGAGTAGAACCTGCAGTGACCCAATTACTGGCTAGCGTAAGATCATCGCTGCCGATATTTTGATAAGGGCTTAAGGCATTGTTACTTTTATAAGTCTCAATAGCGCGATAGTTCAAATTGAGTTGATAGGTTCCGGGCTTACCGACTTCAACGTCCATGCGGCCATTGTCCATGCCCATGTTGTAGGCAGTGACCTTTGCTTGATAGCCATTCTCACCATTATATTTAATATCAGCATCAACTTTGCCAGCAGTTTGATTACTGCTATGAAAAGCGTTTGCTGAATGTATATCGTCTTCACTGTTGTAAGCGACGCCGACACCTACAGTACCAGTGGTACCTGTATCGACTGCACACCCTTTACATTTCCATGCTGAATACTTAACGTTTTCAGTTTTAGCGTTTGCAAGACTGTAACCATCTGCCATTAGGCCAAAGCTGGTGCTAGTCAGTAACGCTAAGGTGATAAGATTTAATTTAGTGTTCATATATTTCTCCTTAGCGTTGCAATAACTTACCAGATGGATGATTTGAACCATGTACTTGACTATGACAGTTCAAACAGCTACGACCACCAGTAAAGGCGCTACCATTTACCGTTGAGCCCATGTCAGTGTTGCCTAAATAAGCATTGCTGGTGTGCCCATCACCTGCATGACATTGCTGACATAATTGTGGTGCACGCGTTTTGAGCATGGCATCGTTAACTGAACCGTGTGGATTATGGCAATTAACACAATTTTCGGTAACAGGTGCATGCTCCCATAATTTAGGACCGCGCTTTTCTGCATGACATGAGTAACAGGTTTCATTTACAGTAGGCTGAACTAGATCTGCATCGCTCATGCTGCCGTGAGGATTATGACAGTCACTACACGTCATTTGATTCCATTTCATTGGGTGACTTGAGCGCTTATTCATGTCGGCTTTTTGCTTGGCATGACAACTCGTACACACTTCCATTTCAGTTTGCTTTGACAATATAGGGTCGTGTTCTGCGTGTACACTATGGCAAGACGCACAAGCTACATCGCCATTGGCGTGATGACTGCTGTCCCAAGACATGCGGTTATCGTCGAGATGGCAACTCATACAAACACTATTTTGTTTGTCTGCAGAGAGTGTTGACGTTGGGCCAAAGGTAATCATGGGTTCTTTACCACCACGATTATGAGAGCCAAGCGGGCCGTGACAAGCTTCGCACTGTAATCCTGCCATTGGGCTTTTCGAAGAGTCAATTGAGCCATGTACACCTTTAAAGATGTCCATCACTTTTTCTGACTTTTTATGACACATTAAACATGAGTCAGCGCCCTTAGGAGAATATTTACCTTCGGCGAATTTCTTATCTAAAGTGGCTTCAACTTCTGTTGGTGTCATGCTGGCGTCCCACTTTGCCGCTTGCACATTATTCGACATAAATATAGACGAAACGGTGAGGCAGAGTAAGGCGAAAAATAGTGTATTAATTTGATGTGTGGTCTTCATAAGTCGACTTCCTGATTTGTCCATTTAATAGTCACTGATTAATAACGTAAGTCATAACATGAGAGAGAAGCTGGGCTCCTCTCTCAATGGACAAATTAAAGTTTCACTTGGTTGTGATTTTCAATGGTAGGTATATGACAGTCGAAACAGGTTTCTAATTGTGCAGCATCATTGGCTTCTTGGTAGCTACCATTAATAACAGCACCACCTTGGAGTTCAACATGTTGTTGTATCGCATCTAAGCCATGACATGAAGCACATGTCGCGGTAATAGGTGTTGTATAAAGACCTGCAGAGGTTGCTAATGCACCTTTAACTTTAAATGCATCAAGATTAAAGTCATTGTGACATTGAGTACAGTCTTTGATAATGCCTTGTCCATTATGTTCACTGTGCACTTTCATTTCAATTGCGCCTTGGTTCGCACCTGAAGCATATGTGCCGTCGGGAGTATGACAAACGACACAAGCATCTAAACCAACAGTGAGTTCACCATTGAGTTCACGAGCTAATTGTTCTGTCATCACAAAGCCAGCATGGTAACCTTTATGTATTTCAAAGCTGTCGCCATGACAATTATCACATGAGCCATAATTGACCGAGTCGATGTGACGATAGCTTGGGGCATCCCCTGATAATGTACCAAATGTTAGCTCGGCTTTCATACTAGTGGTCGCTACGTCATCACCACAATCAATTGCTTGGACTCCGTCGTTACACATTTCAAGGCCGATAAAGCTAAATGCGGTATCGGTATCATCAGCACCAAATGGTAGTGATGCGATGTTGTATACCAACTTACCTGATTCAATACTGACATCAGTTTGTAATTCACCCGCGGAGATAAAGTCTTTGCTGATTTTGGCTAAGCCGTTACCTGGGCTAGCGTTATATCCCATGATAGGGAAGTTAGGGCCAACGTTAGTGTTTGTTTCAAGACGTTGAATTTTGCTCACTAAACTTGTGGCATCAACTGCTGCACCGTTAGCATCTAATATCGTTACCGATAAGGTTGCAGATTTGTCGTCAGTACTGGCTTTATTTGCTGTTAGGGTTGCACTCATGCCATATGAGTCGATAAATGCTTTTTTCTGAGTAAAGGTTGCAGTATGTAACTCTTCTGTCCAGCTAGCATTATGACATGCAATACAATTTGAGTTATCGACTTGTTGTGAATGCCCTTGACCTGTTTTAAAGTCAATATCCGTATGACAGCTTGAACAGGTTTCCATGGTTGGAATACGTGTCCAGTTACCCGATTCACTGAGTTGTTCTGAATCAACATGACATGTTGAACAGTTATCTTGCACTATGGCATATGCTGTTTCAGCACTTTTATCCATGTTCTTGCCATACATTTTGGCATCGTTATGAACATTGTGGATTAAGTGGCTAAAATCATCTTGAACTTTGCCTTTTTCAATGGCTAATTCGTTGGTATGACATGAAGTACAGGTTTCTAAATCAGTATAGCTATGATAAATTTTCTCACCTTTTGCATGGCAAGTATTACACGTAGCACCACTCACAATGTTTTTAGTGTATTTAGCGGTAAAGCCTTCACCGTCAAAATCTTCGGTGTATTCGGTGCGTGGTACTGTGGTTGTGCCATCTTGTAAAGTCGATGCGCTGGCAATCACATTATATCTTTGCGTTAACTCTGGATTAAAACCTTCAACATCTATGGTAAAGCTATACGTTCCGTCAGCGTTATCTGTAAATGTTTCTTGCGAGCCAATATATTGCCATTGAGCAGCGTTGCCTGCACCACTTGCGCCAGCAGGGATAAGCTGAACGACTTTCTTAACTTCGAGTTCGGTAAGGCCTACTACAGGGAGGTCTTCTGAATTGGTAGCAAATACTTCTATCGTCGGCTTATTGTCTTGGTAAGTGACTTTGGTGATGTCTAAGTTCAATGCTGTGATGGCTGCAGCAGGTTCGCTGCCAGAGGTGTCTGGGGTCGTCACTTCAGCTACATTATCATCGCTTCCGCCACAACCTACCAATGTCATTGAAGCTGACATTGCAAATACCAATGCCATTTTTTTGTGTTTTGTATTCATCATATTTTCCCTGCAAAGGTCATCCGTCTAACTTACTGGCAGTATGTTCTGCAATTATCTTGTTCAGTTAAGTTGATGTTGGAATTAAATTTCCCAGCCATAATATTACTTTACAAACACCCACTCGTCTTTAACTCGAATGTAATAGTGTGATGATGATCGGCCTATTAATTAAGAGGTATATTAAATGCTGAATTCATAGGAGTTGATTGTTCGCAAAAAATAATATTTTAGGATTAAGTTGAGAAAATTAGTCGATAAAACAACAGTTACATTGATACATAAAGGTTAAATGTTTATACATTTTATTAAAGTCCAAATTTATGAAAATATGTTTGTCTTTACTTATAAATTAGGCGGATATCACTTGAATACTGGTATCAATTTAGGTGTTACATTAGCCAAAATAGAAGGAGAATTGTGAAATGTCATATTGATATATAGGTGCCATTAAACTCTTTCATAACACAAAGGCAATAGTCTTCTTTTGTTCTGCGGCCTCTAGAATTGTATCAAGTATAATGAGCACCTAAACCATCAATAGCAGTATCAACAATTACAATTACCTTTTTAGTGACACGATTAACCGTATGTTACGTCAAACAAGTAGTATCTGTTTACATCATGGGATGACAGCACAAAGACGATAACCAGTGAGTTACGCCTTACTGGTATACCTAATTAAAAAAATAAACTCAATTTTAACGGTTAACCTATCTCTTATCTCTCGTTGAGGTTAAGTATTGTGCAGTTAGGTAGAGGATTGGGAACTTATTAAGATTAAGGCTTGATCAAGCCAATGGGTTAGGGGATAATCGCCTCGTTCTGAGACATAAGCTGTTTTTTTTATGATTCGGAAATCAATGGTGACCCTAGGGTCCCCCCGCAATGATAACTTGTGAACTCGGCCAGGCCTGGAAGGGAGCAACCGCAGCAAGTGACTCATGTGCCGGGGTGTCGGCTCTAGGGGAACCTCCAATATTCCCCGTACCATTTTTTATCTAATCGATCATTTTATTATTATTGTTGTGCCGCAGCCAGATCGGCTTCTTCTTGTAAGCGTTTTTGCAAATTCACTTTAAGGAATTGTCTCGAACGTTCAAGTGCTTCACTTATCTCTGTTTTCATTTGTGCCAGCTCTTGATAATTTTCAAAGAAATACGTATCAACTAAATGTCGAATGTACCTTACAGGTAACTGATTTAAGGTCACGCAGCATAAGTCAGCTAAGTATTCTTCTGGTAGCTCTTCCATTAAGCCCCCATCTCTCAGCATTTCCATTAATAGAACTTCATAATAGTTTCGGATTTCTAATTGCATTATTACGCTCCATTGAGATTGTTTGATTTATCGACATCAACTGTAATGTCGGGAGTATTGATATTAGCTCGGTGGTGCTTTAGTAAGCCGTGGCTTACTGGGTTGATAACCATGATTCATTTGCTGCAATTAATAATTGACTATGTCGGAGCGTTAATTCTGTTTCACTACGACTATAGCCTCCACCTATCACTGCTGCAAGTGGGATGTTATGCATTTTCGCTATTGATATTACCTGTTTGTCTCGATCGAGAATACCCTGATTTGAAATCGAGAAGTATCCTAAGTCATCATCTTGATGGATATCGACACCAGCATCATAAATAATCAAATCAGGTTGATGGAGACGGATCAGGTAAGGCAATATTTGTTGTATATGTTCCAGATAACGAGTGTCGGTACAGCCTTTATCGAGATCAATATCGTAGTCAGATTGTTGTTTTCTTGATGGGAAATTTTTTGCGCAGTGGATTGAGCAGCTAATGATGTTAGGGTCACCTTGTGTGAGTGTCGCTGTTCCATCCCCTTGGTGAACATCACAATCAAAAATAAGTACTTTATCAACTTCTCCAGATTCAATGGCTGATTTAGCGGCAATGACTAAGTCATTAAAAATACAAAAACCACTACCAAAGTCATAATGTGCATGATGATAACCACCCGTTAAATGCACTGCGATTCCATGTTTAAGTGCCAACTCAACACATAAGCGAGTTCCATTTACGGCATGTAAAGTACGGGTGACTAACTCAGTGCTCCATGGGAACCCGATACGCCTCTGAGCTTTGTGATCTAACGTGCCATTGATAAATTGGTCGACATACTGTGGGCAATGCACGCCATAAAGCATGTCTATACTTATTGGCGAAGGGATATGCCGATAACGCTCAAACAATAAATGTTGTTTGAGCGCATGTTGGTACAAATTATGATATTTTGTAGTAGGAAAGCGATGGGTGCTCGGTAGCGCCAGCTTTGAATAGCTGGCGTGATATACAAAAGGTATCGACATAAACTTACAGTTGCTTTATTGCCCAGCCCATGAATTCTTTACGTGTTTTTTCATCGGCTTGTAACCACCAATACTGCAACATTTGTTCAGCTTGTGCAGGGGTTGATTTTTGTGCAGTTGCAGTTGAAATAATAGGTGCAGCAACAGGTGCCATTGTTGCAGATTCAATGTCTGATTTGACCTCGACAGCTTGTATTGCTTGGCTACCGTCACCCGTAGCGGAAGCTGATAAAGTTTCAATATCATGCTGATTTTTTTTATTAAATAGACTCGTAAGAAGTGAATCTTCAGTAAAATTGGTTTGTTCTACGGTGTAAGTCACAGCCGCATTGTCTTGACGCTTAATAATGATTTGCGGTTTTTTTGCAAATGATTTAGGTTTTTTAATTACATTACCTTCAGCTGGTTGCAATAAGTATTGATGATCACCATCAACAGTCAACGTTATAATTAATGGGCTTGATTTTACAAAGGATTGACTATCACTAAAGGAATCCTCAACTACATCGTGGTAACGAACCGCAATTTTATGGGTGCCATTAGTCAATGCTAGATCAGATTGATGGTTAAACATGCTGGTCTCAACCTCTGTACCATCAAGTGCTAAATACTCAAAAGACATGGGGATGGTTATATTAGCAGCTAAGACTGATGATGATGTCAACAATGCCAAAAGCGCACTAGCGGTAAATAAAGATTTCATTGTTTCTCCTTAACGAGGGTAACTTTGGCGAGGCTTTTCAAAAAGTTGAATTCGCTCTTCAATATAACTGGTTGCTTGTTTACATTTTCCTAAACGACGATGCATCATAAGGATATCATTTTGCAATTTTATTTTGTCATCACTATGACAGAATTCAAGACTTGCTTCCAATTGTTGAATTTTTTGCTCTATTTTATTAGCCCAATTTAAATGTTTATTGAGTTCGGCATAGAGTTGATGGCTATTTTGCATGATATTACTGGCTATCCAACCAAATCCACTGTCTTGTACTGCTTGTTGCTGTTTTTTTGCATATCTAGCCCGATTACTGGCTTTTCGCTGATCTTCAGATTTAAGATTAATGTCGGTAGTGAGTAATGCTCTGCGTAATGCACTAAATCTGTCTTGAATACGATCGCAACTGAGTTGGATAACATTGCTACCCAACTTAAGGAATAGTTGTTTTTCTAGCTGTTTAATGTCTTGACGTAACTGTGCAATGCAAGGGCTTAGTTGAGCCCCCTGTTGAGCAAATAATTGGCTGTTAAATCGCTCTATTTCTTGTAATGATTTTCGCTGCGAAGGTGCTAGTTTTTGGTCGTGAATTAATGCATCTTGTTCAAGCTGCGCGAGTTGCTGCTTTAACATTGATACTAATTGTTGGGTGTTCATGCCCATGCGCTCCACGTTAGATGGACTGCTATCGACAATACCATAATAATAAATATGGGTTTAATAAAAGGTATTCCGAATCTAATTGCACTTCTAGCGCCAATGAATGATCCCGCCATCATGCATACACCCATCCATAAACCCAGTATCCAATGAACTTGCCCCATAGATGCAAAGATAATTAACGCAGTAATGTTACTCACTGCTGTCATCACACGGGCTAATCCACAACTGTGCAACAGGGGCAGTTTGTACAGTGAAATAGACGATATGGTCCAAAAAGCGCCTATGCCAGGTCCTGCAAATCCATCGTACCCACCCAAAATAAAACCTTGGCTAATTTGTTTATTTGTTGGTGATGGCAATTTAGGAAGCGTAATATTTTTGTCGCCCATCGCTTTAGGACTTAACAAGGTATAAATAGCAATACTAATAATAAGTAGAGGTAGAATTTTTTCAAGCCATTTTGGGTCAATTAAAAACACTAAAATACACCCTGCGATAGAACCTATAAACGTGGCATAAAGACAGGGTTTCCATATTTTAGGGTTAAATAAATGTTGTTTATAAAATGTATAGCTTGAGGTCAGCGATCCAAAACATGCTGCTAGTTTGTTGGTGCCTAAAGCCAAGTGGGGAGGTATGCCTACGGTGAGTAATGCAGGAATAGAAAGCAGTCCACCGCCGCCAACGATGGCATCAATAAAACCAGCAATAATACCAATGACCGCTAAAACAGCCCAATGGCTAGGGTCTAATAATAAATCCAACACAATACCTATTCGATAACACGTCTAAAAGGTGGCAGGGCATCAATTAATGATTTGCCATAACGTTTGGTGACTAAACGGCGATCCAGAATAGTGACTCGGCCATAATCTTGCTCTTTTCTAAGGAGCCGGCCACAACTTTGGACTAATTTACGCGATGCGTCGGGAATTGTCAGCTGTAAAAATGGGTTACCCCCTTTTACTTTTAAATATTCCGCGTGAGCTTGTTCAACTGGCGAGGTAGGCACCGCAAATGGAAGTTTGGTAATAATCAAGTTTGTTAAGTAATCTCCGGGTAGATCCAGACCTTCAGAAAAGCTGCCGGTACCAAAAATAACACTGGGTAGCCCCTCATCACAGCGCTTTTTATGTTGTTCTAATATTTGTTGACGTGGAATGGCACCTTGAACAAAAAGCAGTTCTTTTGGGATTTTTCCTTCGACGAGTTCAACCACTTTATCCATTTGCCAATATGAAGCAAACAACACTAAAGTCGCCATTTCACCATCGATGAGAGTCACAATATGTTGCGCAAGTTCAGCAGTATAATTATCGTCAGTAGGTTCGCACACCATTTGAGGAATAAATAAGGTCGCATTATTTTCGTAATCGAAAGGGGATAACAAGGCCAAAAAACGACTTCCATCATTCATTGATAGTCCCACTTGATGAGCAAAATGGTTGAAGCTATTTAACGCTCTAAGTGTTGCGCTACACAATACCACTCCAGCGGCTTTTTGCCACAACATAGACTCCAGCATAAAGCCGACTTCGATAGGCGATGAACAAAATAAATAATCTTGTTGTTTACCGGTAATTAATTCTGCCCAACGTGCCATTGGTGCGCCTTTTTTACTGTCTTCTTTGGCCATCATCTTCCATAACTTATGTAAGTTATCTAGCCGCTGTAAGATAAATCCGGTTTCAGACAACAAACCTTCCGACTGATGTTTAGGCACTTCACCATCTTTGATTGCTTCATTTAATACCGACACCACTTTATTAAACTGCTTCACAGCAGAGCCAGAAGCCGTAGCAAGATTTTCTGCTTGAATTAATAATGATTGCGGCAATTGACCATGTTCAAAACGAAGTCTAGATTCAGGGTTAGCAAACAGCTGTGGTTGAGTATCACAATAATGAGCCACTTGAGTCAGGAGATTAGTTAAGTCGGTAATGTGATCAAGCATTGCCTGTACGGGGGCGATAATGTGGGTGGTTTTCAATTGATTTTGTAATTTAGAACAGGTTTTGGATGCTTTTTCTAACCAGTCACAAGCACCACGCAATGTAGCTTGAGCACTGGAGAAGTCTCTTGCAACAATGGGCAAGTGGTGAGCCTCATCGATGACATAAAACATGTCTTCTGGCTCTGGTAAAATGACGCCACCACCAAGCTCTAAATCGGCAAATAATAGACTGTGGTTAACAATGAGTACATCCCAAGTATCAACATCTTCACGAGCCTTATGAAACGGACAATTATGATGCGCCGATACTTGACGATGACAACTGTGCTTATCACAGCAAATTTGTTGCCACAAAAAATCAGGAATAGGGTGCTTTAAGGTATCTATTTCACCATTCCAACGTTTTTGATGAAAATCTTGATGCAGTTTTTGTAATTCATTTATTTGACTTTGATCTGGCTTAGTTTGCCACATAGCCATTTGTGAACCATCTTGTGCACCTATCATGGCTTCAAGTTTAGCTAAACACACATAACGCTGGCGACCTTTTACTAACCCAAATTTAAATTCAATTCCTGATTGCTGCAAAAAGTGAGGCAGATCTTTGTGGAGTAATTGTTCTTGAAGTGCCACGGTTGCAGTGGCAATACAGACTTTCTTTTTACTGGCAACCGCTAAAGGTATAGCGCCTAAGATATAGGACAATGATTTACCAATACCTGTTCCAGCCTCAACCACAATAATGCGACGGTCTTTGTCATACTCACCCGCTAAGGTTTTAGATATTTCCGCTACCATATAGTTTTGTTCGCGACGAGATCGAAATTGTGGCATAGATGCGGCAATTTCTTTATAAATGGTGCGAATTTGACTTTTTATGTTATCCGGTAGCATAGGAAGTATGATTTCTGCATAGACTGAATTATGCTGTACATAATAACAGTGAATTAGCATGCCACGAAGTAATAAATCAAATTGAGTAAACTTGTGCAGGAATTCGAACCCATAGTGAAGCAAGCAAATATCCCATCAAGTCTCAACTATGTAAAGGGGCGAGTATTAACTCGTCATGCCATTTATCGGCATGGACAGTTAGTGCTTCAATACTATATTAAAACGGCTCAGGGACCAGTACTCGCAGAGCTGTATCACAGTGAAGTGATATGTTTTTGTCGTCAACAAGATGTTAATCAATTAAGTCAAAAAGTCGGTTTTGCCCTTAAGGCTGAGTCGAAATCATTGATGAGCTTTGAGCATGAGCCTATTAGTGCCTTGTATCTTAAATCAAATACGCAATTAAAATTACTCAGTCGCATTGCTAATGATATCGGGATTACTTTATTTGAAGCCGATATAAGGCCTGAACAACGTTATCTTATCGAACGGTTTATTGCCTTAGATATAGAGTGCTCAGGGTACTATCAAGATAGTAATCCAACTTCAACAATTTCTTTATTAGAGATTAATCGGGCTAGAAAAATACCCGCCAACGAACCTGTTGATATTCCTTTGAAGATGGTTTCACTGGATTTTGAGTGTAGTTTTGCTGGTGAACTTTATTCGGTCGGTTTGTATGGAACAGATTATCAATGCGTAATTATGGTGGGCGAACCACAAGCACAATGCCATGAGTTCATTATTTGGGTTAAGGATGAAGTTGAGCTTATACAGAGATTAATTGCATGGTTTAGCGACTATGACCCCGATATTATCGTCGGTTGGGCGGTGGTGACCTTTGACTTAGCCTTGCTGTATAAACGCTGCGTATTACATCAAATCCCATTAACCATCGGCCGAGGTGATACTGAACTGAGCTGGAAAGTGGCTGACAAATATCGGCCTGAAACCTTATCTTTACCTGGACGGGTAGTACTGGATGGTATTGATTGGCTTAAAGCGGCATTTTATCAATTTGATAGTTTCTCATTAGAGTCTGTTTCGCGGCACTTATTAGCCGAAGGGAAAGCCATAGAACATGTTGAAAATCGTGGACAAGAAATTACTCATTTATTTGAAACAGACAAAAATGCACTGGCTTTTTATAACCTTACGGACTGTCGTTTGGTGTGGGATATTTTTGAAAAAACACAATTATTAGATTTTGCCCTTGAGCGAGCCAAGTTAACCGGCTTAGAGTTTGGTCGTGTTGGCGCATCTATTGCCGCATTTTATCATTTGTATCTACCTCATTTACATCGAAGTGGCTTTGTTGCGCCAGCCCATCTCGCTAGTCAGGGGCTTGAGAGCCCCGGCGGATATGTTATGTCATCTATCCCAGGCTACTATAAAGATGTTTTGGTATTAGATTTTAAAAGCTTGTATCCGTCGATTATCAGAACATTTCTTATCGATCCCAAAGGTTTAGTTGAAGGTTTGCACGCCAGTAGTTGTAATGTTGATAACACTACTGTAGATGGATATTTAGGCGCCAAATTCAGTCGGAACAAGCCTATTTTACCAGCGTTAATTGCAAGTTTAGCGGAACAACGTGAGCGGGCGAAACGAGATAAAAATGCACCTCTATCACAAGCAATAAAAATTATTATGAACTCCTTATATGGTGTATTAGGCTCTCGAGGTTGTGTTTTTCATGATGCAAAACTAGCCAGTTCTATTACCATGCGCGGTCATCAGATAATGAAACTGACTAAACAATGGATAGAAGAGTGTGGTTATCAAGTGATTTATGGCGATACCGATTCTACATTTGTGTGGTTAGGGGATAATCATGGAATTAACGACATTCAAGCGATTGGTGAATACTTGTCGACATTGATTACCCAACGCTGGCTTGAATGGTGTGCAGATGAATATCAATTAGACAGCTATCTAGAACTCGAATTTGAAACCCATTTCGAACAATTTATTATGCCGACGCTAAGAGGTTCAGATGAAGGCAGTAAAAAACGCTATGTCGGTGCGGTATTAAACGACGCTCAACAATTAAAACTGACGTTTAAAGGGATGGAGCAGGTGAGAAGTGATTGGAGCCCTATCGCGCGGAGAATGCAATATCATTTATATGAACTGTTTTTCAAGGGCGAGGATGTCATTGATTATTTGAGCAATGAGCTAGCGGCAATTAAAAGTGGCGCTAGAGATAATGAGCTTATTTTCAAAAAGCGATTAAGGCGAAATGTTGAAGATTACACCGCTAAATCATCCCCTCATGTAAAAGCGGCCAAACAGCTTGCTCAACTTCTGGATGACGTAAACGTTACTCGTAAAGGTCAACAAATTAAATACGTTATGACGTTGACTGGCGCACAGGCAATTGAAGCAAAACCACAGAATATCGATTATGAATATTACATTAGTAAACAAATTCAACCCATCGCAGAGCCCATCTTGCAACTATGTGGTCAGAGTTTCGATGCGCTAGTAAACAATCAAATGATGCTACTGTAAAAAAAACAAAATAATAAGCCAAAGTTGTTCGTATTTTTTATGCATTAATTTATTTTAAAGGGAGGTGGCATTATACATTTCCAGATAGCATTTTTACCTGTCTCATATCCCCTAAATTTAATATTCATAGCCTTTAAATTCCATTCATTACAGTTAACGGAATCCTTGCCTAAACTAAGATAACTAACTGAGCTTATCTGATGATTTCCAGTTAAAGGTTAAAACTAATAACTGAACCATGTGTAGATAAAATTTAAGGTATTGAGCAATTCTTAATGTTTGAAATTAACCTTTTATGTTAAGGAGAAGTTAATAGTAAGGGCTGGGTAAAAAATAGATTTAAAACAATAAATTATTTTTACACTCTAGGTTGTATAAAATATGTAACCAATAATAATTGACTTAATAGCTTGTATTTAAAAGTTTAATTTATTATTGAGTGTTTTTTCACAACACTAAAATCTTTTACATCTGGTTAACTTTTATGCATGTGTAATTTCAAAGTGTTGATTAGTTGTTTTAAATGTGATTTTATTGCATCTGTAATTGAGAGGTTGTAATGCATTTGTGTTGCATTTTTCTCATTTAACAGACGCCTATAATGGCCGTCATTATTATAAGAAAGATATAAAAAAATCCAGGGAGATAGACAATGCATAAGAACGTATTAGCTAAATCAGTGCGATTAGCACTGATCAGTGGTGCAGCCGCGGCAGCATTCGCTTCACCAGCAGTTTTTGCTGCTGATGAAGATGGCGAAAAAGTAGAACGTATAGAGGTAACTGGTTCGCGTATTAAGCAAGTTGATATGGAGAATGCGTCACCTGTTACGGTTTTGACCGCAGAAGATATTAAATTAACTGGTGAGTCGACAATTGCAGATGTATTGAATAATTCATCTGTTAACAGTTTTGGTTCATGGCGTGGAACATCAGGCTATGGTTCTGGTGCTGCCGCAACAAGTAGTGTCCAAATGCGTGGTTTGGATGCCAAATATACATTGGTATTATTAGATGGTCGTCGCATGCCTGGTACTAGCTCTAGCTCAGGCGCTGCAGCTGATACGTCTAGAATTCCAATGGCAATTGTTGAACGCATTGAAATCTTAAGAGAAGGTGCTTCAGCTGTTTATGGTTCAGACGCAGTCGCTGGTGTAATTAACATTATCACTAAAAAAGACTATCAGGGCCTTGATTTTTCTTATGATACTGAGCTGCCAAGTACAGACGGTGGTGATACAAACAGATTTACAGTGGCAACTGGTTACTCAAGTGATAAAGGTAATATTACATTAACATATGAGTACTATAAAGCGGATGCTGTTTGGGATAAAGATATTTGGAAATTTGATGATCCAACTTATTTTGACTATTCATCATATAGTTCAGTACCAAACGGAGTAGGTGATAGTGGATGGATTACCAATCGTGATATGTGTAACCAAGCTCCTAACACGTATGATTTGACTGATAGTGCTGACACTGGACGTTGTCTTTATAGCTATGGCGAAGTAACTAAGTTATTTGGTGATGTAGTTCAAAACTCTGTACTGTCAAATTTTTCATATGAATTAGCTGATAACCTTAAGTTCCGAGGCCGTACAAGCGCTTCACTTTCAGAAACTGAAACACGTTATGCGGGTACTCCAGTATCAACAAATTTACCAACAATGTCAGCCGACAATGCGTATAACCCAACAGGTGAAGACTTAGATCTGTTTATGCGTGGTGCTCAACTTGGCAATCGTGACACCCGCACTGAAATTAACGATATTGATTTCTTTGGTGGTTTAGTTGGTTTTATTGATGTTGGTAATGGTATTGATTGGGAAGTAAATGGCCAACATAGCCGTTCTTCAACGAATTCTTTCAATGAAAACTTAATTAACGATGATATCATTCAAAATCTAATTGATAGTGAAGAGTATGATATTTTTAATACTACTGGCATGAGTTACGGCGATTGGAATAGCCAGATGGAAGATCTTTATGGTCAGGCGGCGCATACTGGTCTATACCAAGCTCGATATGTTAGCTCTCAGGTTGACGGTTTAATTTCTACTCTATTTCTAGACGAGAATGATTTTAGTTTATCTGGTGTTTTCGGTATTGAATATGAAACGGTTGACTTTACTCAAAAGAGTGATCCGCAATCTGCATCAGGACGAGTATCTGGTGGTTCTGGTGGTGATGATGTAAATGCAACTCGAGACCGTACTTCTGCATTTATGGAATTACAAGCAAGCCTACCTTTCAATGTTGATATTAACGCTGCTGTGCGTTACGACAATTATGATCAAGAAGGTGATGTTGGTGAGCAAGTTGTTGCTGGTTCATTTGACAATGTGTCTCCTCAAATAGGTATCGCTTGGCGTCCTGTTGATTCATTGTTAGTTCGTGCTAGTTGGGGTGAGTCTTTCCGCGCTCCTAACATGGGCGAAATGTTCTCTAGTCAAGCATTGAGCTTTGAAACTGCTGACGATAACTTATGGTGTGATGCAGGAACTAACGCAGCCGATGATGCAGTTTACTGTGCCGTTGGTGGTTCACAGCACAAAACATGGTTCGGTGGTAACCCTGATCTGAAGCCTGAAGAAGGTGAATCATTAACTACTGGTGTGGTTTGGAATGCTACTGATAGCTTAGCATTTGAATTGTCATACTATGATTTAACTTTAGATAACCAAATTGCATCTACAACATTAACCCGTTTATTAAAAGATGAAAGTGACAGTGGCTCATCAACTGCAATTATTCGTGACGCAGATGGTAAGATTGATGTTGCTTACAGTTTTGACCGTAATATGGCAAGTTTAGAAACTTCTGGTTTCGATTTTAAAGCATCATATTCAATTGATACTGAGTATGGCGACTTTGGTATTAAAACCGAGCTTGGTTATGTACAAGATTTCAAACAGACATCTGAACCTGGTGAAGCTGCTTTTGATTATGCAGGATTACAAGATTATCCAGAATATCGTGGTAACGTGAATTTAGCGTGGACTTCTGGTGATATGAGTGCTGCATGGACTACTTATTATATTGGTTCACAAGAATCTGGTAATGAAGAGTATGGCACCGATTATCTTGCGGATATTCCTTCGTATTTCAAGCATAACATCCAGTTTTCTTACTACCATGCTTGGAATGGTAAAGTCACACTTGGTGTAAATAACTTGCTAGATGAAGAAGCTCCTTCATGGTATGACGGATCTGTAGGTTGGCGTGATGTGAACACTGGTTTATACGATGTTTTAGGTCGTACAGTGTTCTTCAAAATTCAACAGTCATTCTAAGCCATTGGTTTGAAATAATGTGTTGAACACGGTTGAAATACCGAGTTAAATATATTTATTAAAATAAAAACCCACCTTCCAAGAAGGTGGGTTTTTTTATATATTATGGGCTGATTTATTCAGTTCAAAACCATTAAACATGGTGTTCAATTTTTCCGCTTGAAGTTTCAATTATTTTTTATTGTGTACGAACCGATTTAGATAAGTGTTTTCAGCTCCTGGTTTTTATAGTGCAGTTTTGAATCAATATGAAAATTTTTAGATTGCTAACCATTATCTCATGCCGTCATTACAGCATATCCATATCATGACAGTGATAATTTAAATTATTCAACTACACACCTAATTCAACTTAGAAGACAACGTCAATTTTGTTCTCAAGTTGAGTGTTTAAATCACATCAAGCAAATGAGATGGCCTATTGGTTTTATTTGCCCTAAGTGCAGTTGTGAGCATGGATATGAGCTTACAATTCCTAATGTATATGAATGTACCAATGTCCTAAACAAACATCGGTAACAGCAGATACAATATTCTACGGTAGTCCTATTTCGTTAATTAAGTGGTTATGGACTATCAATTTTTTTAGGCTCATATAAAGAGAGTATTTTGGTATTGAAATTCAGTAAACTCATATAAGTTAATTGGCGCGCTTTATATTAAGTCAACTGGGACCTGTAATAGCTATCGAGACAGTTTATATTGGCTTTTAGGTGTCATTGAAATTGATGATGCCGAGGTAGATGGCAAATGAAAGAGGAAGTGTGGATGTGGCACAGAAGGTAAAACATCTGTTTTAGTTTCCGCAGAAAATAAAAGGGGAAAGAGCAGAATTTATTGCTATGCAAGCAGAGAACAGCGTTTGCCATGATAACGTTGGAAGTTTATTGTAAAGCACTTAGATAAACAGTATGAAGTTCATACCGACGGCTTGCCTGCTTTGAACATTATAGACAAGGCCCAACAATATTAAGCGAGTCTAATACCCTAGGTGCTTATTAATGAATGACTCCCTTGAGTAAATCTTGGGTAAATATTGCCATTGGTAATTTAAAAGCGTTTATGCTTTGAACGTTTCATGGAGTTTCGAGAAAGTATGTTTCTTCAGGAATACTGTAGTGAGTACTATTATCTACTCAATCGCAGACAAACGGGGATGCAAATACTCAATAGGCGGTTAACTAGATATAATCCATACGCTGTACATTCACATTGAGCTAATTATATTGGTATGTATGATTAATTAATTGTTTAGCCAAAATGGCAAATGCAATGGGTAATGTGTTTAAACGAACAGATGAAGATCGGATACAGAAAGACCATTAATGTAAAAATTAGATTAAAATCAATACCTTGATTGGTTTTTGATCATGTTTGATGAGGCGGCAGCTCAAGATTGTGATTTAATACATTTCGTTACTCAATTTTTTAAAACTTGATTATTTTGGCCTGTTACAAAGAAGTTAGAATTTATTGAATTTATTACAGTACAAATGGATACGTTAAGACTAAGATTGACCGAGTTGGTCAATGCAGCATTGGATGAAATTAAATTGGCAAAATTTATTGCTAAGTTTCACGAAAACAATATGATTTTAAATGAACTTAAAGTATTAAATAATGAACAAAATGAAGTCTTAGGTTGGTATTTACATGGTTCAAAATTTGTTTAGTAATGCAAAAAAAGATAAATACAGTGTATTGTTGTATTGTCATTTTTGTTTAACTACATGAATAAAAACAAATAATATTTTTCGCTTAGCATTAAATTACGACACATTTATGTCGAAGACGTTTAATTATTAACCTTTCGTCAACATTGACGACTCTAACTGCTCTTTCCACAAGTTTTTAAACTTTTCAAATGTTGACACAGGTCAACATTTTGTGAAATGATGCCAACGGGTCTGCGCCTTAATCAGCGTAGAAAAGGGAAGAAAAACTAACAATCACAAGAAAAAGACGTACTTAGTGAAATGGTATTGATTAACAAATTTAGATCATGACTGTTTTATCTTAGTTGAACTTTTTAATTCACTTCAAATTGGTTGGGAACTATGTCCAAGGTAAGCAATAGAACAAAAATCGCTACTGCACTTGTTGGCGCTCTGGCTTTAGCTGGTAGCAACTTCGTTGTTGCAGATCCTCTAGCTGACGTACAAAAAGCTGATAGCAGCCTAAATGCTGCTTCTGCTGCGTCGCAAAAGAAAGTCGACAAATATTTTGACCAAGCACAAGACATGCTTTTTGAGTATGGCAGCGTTGCTGATGAGCGTGAATCATTGAAGTCATACAATGATTACGTTGCAGGCTTGGTAGCTGATCAACAAAATTCACTTGATTTAATTCAAACAGATATCAATGGTGTAGATAAACTTCGCCAAGGTGTTGTGCCATTAATGTTTAAAATGGTGGATGCCTTAGAACAGTTTGTAAATTTAGATTTACCTTTTAATTCGGAAGTTCGTCATAACCGAGTTAACAATTTAAAAGATATTCTTAACACTGCAGAAGTTACATTGGCAGAAAAATATCGTCTTATCTTGGATGCATATAGTATCGAGCGTGAGTATGGTAACTTCGTTGCTGTTCATACAGGTAAACTAGATCTAGATGGTAAAGAAGTGCTCGTTGATTTCTTTAACCTAGGTAGAGTGGCACTTTATGCACAAAGCTTAGACCAGAAAATTGCATGGATGTACGATGCCGATGCGAAGTCTTGGAATAAGTTAGACGATAGCTACCTTCGTGACATTACTAAAGGTATCCGCATTGCTCGTAAGCAAGGCGCACTAGACCTATTCGCATTACCAATTCCTGCTGCGGAGACTGCACAATAATGAAGAAGTTAATTACAACAGTGCTATTGGCTGCAACTTTCTCTTTAACAGCTGGTATGGTTTCTGCTGCAGATGCACCAAAAACTATCAGTCAACTGTTACAGCAAGTAAAAGCCGATCGAGCAAGCGAAGGCAAAACTAACGCTAAGCGCGAAAGAGAGTTTCAAGCTGAACGTGGTGACAAAGCAGCATTGCTTAAACGTGAAAAAAATGCTCTCGCTGCTGAAAAGCAACGTGGAAAAGATTTAAACCAAGCATTCTTAGACAACGAGCGTAAAATCGCTCAGTTAGAAGAAGATTTAAAAACAGCTCAAGGTGACTTGGGTGAAATGTTTGGTGTTGTTAAAGGTGAAGCCGGTGATTTTTCTGGTAAATTAGCAGCGTCTAACATCAGTGCTCAGTACCCAGGCCGCGATGCTTTTATTGCTGAACTAGGTGCTCGTAAATCACTACCTAAAATTGAAGAGTTAGAGCAGTTTTGGGAAGCTCAGTTATTTGAAATGGTTCAATCAGGGAAAGTTGTTAAGTTCAATGGTGCGGTAACGGCTATTGATGGCAACGTTATAGACACCCCGATTTATCGTGTTGGACCATTTAACTTAACTGCTCAAGGCAAATATGTTGTTTACAAGCCAGAACTTAACTTAATCCAACAATTATCACAGCAACCTGAAGGTTACCAAGTTAGTGCCGTTGCTGATTGGGAAAAAACCACGTCTGGTGTTGCTCCTTTCTATATTGATCCGGCTCGTGGCGTGTTATTAAACATCTTCACTAACAAAGCTAGCTTAGAAGATCGAATCGAAGCGGGTGGTCCAATTGGTTATATCATTATTGGTCTATTAATATTAGGTGCCATAATCGCTCTTGAGCGTTTAGTCACTCTGACTATTATTAGCGGTAAAGTTAACCGTCAACGTAAAAATATCGATAATCCTGGTAACAATGCTTTAGGTCGTATCCTAAAAGTTTATCAGTCAAACAAAGATGTTGATGTTGAAACGCTTGAGTTGAAACTTGATGAAGCTATCTTAAAAGAAACGCCGGCTTTAGAAGCTCGTATTTCAATCATTAAAGTTATTGCTGCTATTGCTCCTATGATGGGTCTACTAGGTACAGTTACTGGTATGATTGCAACCTTCCAATCAATTCAGTTATTCGGTACTGGTGACCCTAAATTGATGGCTGGTGGTATCTCTATGGCACTTATTACAACTGTGCAGGGTCTTGTTGCTGCGTTGCCTCTAATGTTGTTACACGCAATCGTTGTTGCTCGTAGTAAATCAATTGTTCAAGTTCTTGAAGAGCAAAGTGCTGGTATTATTGCAGAACATGCTGAGAAGAGGGCTGACTAATGATGCTAATCCTGATGGACGTATGGGATTCCGTCAGGGGCTTCATGGCCTCCGGAGGCGATGTTCTCTGGTTGGTTGCAGCTGTGCTATTCCTAATGTGGGTATTAATGCTTGAACGTTACTGGTATCTAAATTGGATATCACCAAAGCAACATCAAGCCGTGATCGCCTCGTGGGAAGCAAGAGAAGAAACAACTTCTTGGCACGCTCACCGTATCCGTGAAGCTTGGGTATCCCAAGCGAAGCAAGATTTGAATGCACGTATGCTGTTAATCAAAACCCTAGTGGCAATTTGTCCAATGATTGGTCTATTAGGGACTGTAACCGGTATGATTTCAGTATTCGATGTGATGGCAGTTCAGGGGACGAGTAATGCTCGTTTAATGGCCGCTGGTATCTCTATGGCCACAATGCCAACAATGGCAGGAATGGTTGCAGCGCTATCGGGTGTTTTCTTTAGCACTCGTTTAGACTCAAAAATGAGAATCAGTTTACAAAAGCTAAAAGACAGCATGCCTCACCACTAGAGAGAGATTGAACATGGCACGTAAGAAGCATTCCACTATGGAAGAGGAAGCGCAAATTGATATGACCCCGATGCTAGACATCGTGTTTATCATGCTGATCTTCTTCATTGTAACAACATCATTTGTTAAGCCTTCAGGCTTAGACTACAACAAGCCTAAAGCGTCACAGGCTACGTCTAAACCATCGGCAAACATTTTTATTGGTGTCAGTAAAACTGGCGTCATTATGATGGAAAACCGTCAGGTTGATATCGAACGTGTAACGGCTAACGTAGAACGTATGCTAGCGGAAGCACCAGAAGCAGCAGTACTTATTCAAGCAGACAAAGACGCTTTACATGGTGTCGTTGTTAAAGTGCTTGATAATGTAAAAGCTGCCGGTATTGACAAAATTTCAATATCAGCGGGGAATGAGTAATATGCTAAGAGCACTCGTATCAATTATCATTGGTGCCGCAGTGACTTTCGGGCTGTTTGCTTTCATGGCTTTCCTAGTCGGCGGCGGTGCACAACGCAACGATGAGTCAGCGGACACACCTGTTATTGAAATTACGATGGATAAACAGGATTCGAAGGCACAGAAAAAACCAAGGGTTACTCCTGAGCCACCTCCACCACCGGAGCAGCCACCTAAGCCGGATACTACTCCGCCTGATTCATCATCTAATATTGACACTAATATGTCGTTCAATATGGGTGGTATCCAAGCGGGCGGACCAAGTACTGGTTTTAAACTCGGTAACATGATGACTCGTGACGGTGATGCGACTCCTATTGTTCGTATTGAGCCTCAGTATCCAATTGCTGCTGCACGTGATGGTAAAGAAGGTTACGTTCAACTGTCTTTTACTATTAACGAACTTGGCGGTGTGGAAGACGTTACTGTCATCAAGGCTGAACCTCGACGAGTATTCGATCGTGAAGCTGTTCGCGCTTTGAAAAAGTGGAAGTACAAACCAAAGATTGTTGATGGCAAACCATTAAAACAACCTGGTATGACAGTTCAATTGGACTTCACATTAGAGAAAGGAGGTAGATAATGCGTATAGTTACTAGTATCGCTACAGCGTTATTACTTTCAGTCTGTGGAAGTGCATTATTGTCTAGCACTGTAGTTGCTGCCGAGAAGTGTGAAATTGATAAACGTCAATCTCGTGCTGTTGGCGCAAGCGCTGCAAAAAAAGTTCAAAAATCTTTTGAAGCATATACTGAAGGTAACTTAGACGAAGCAATTTCAATTTTGCTTGAGGCTAATACTAACAACGATTTCGACAAAGCGTATGTCGACCGTATGTTAGGTAACTTTTATGCTGAAAAAGGTCAGATGAAAACAGCGATAAAGTATTTAAAGACTGCTGTTGATGCTGATATTCTTGGTGGTACAGATCATGCTGCAACAATGCGTTTGTATGCAGATTTATTACTACAAGAGAAACAATTTAAAGAAGCAATTCCATATTATTATAAGTGGATGGAGTTTACCTGTAAGTCTGATGCACAAATGTATCGTCGAATAGGTATTGCCTACACTGAGTTAAAAGAGTGGAATAAAGTACTTCAAGTAGCAGATAAAGGTTTATCTTTATCTGACACACCTGATAAAGGTTTATATCAGATGAAGTTAACCGCTTACTTTAACCAGAAAAAGTACAAAGAAGCCGTTAAAGTGTTAGAAACGATGGTACCTTTGTTCCAAGACGACAAACGTCTCTGGGTTCAGTTAGCTCAGTTTTACTTAATGACTGAAGACTATGATAAATCACTAGCGACATATGATTTAGCATATAAAAATGGCTTTTTAGAGACAGACAGTAACATTACTCGTTTGGCTCAATTGTTAGCACAAAAAGGCTCGCCTTATAAAGCTGCTACCATTTTTGAAAAGCATATAAAGTCAGGTCTAATTGCTGAAAACGCGAAGAGTTTAAAAACTCTAGCTGGTTTTTATCATAATGCTAAAGAGCTAAAAGAAGCTGCTTACTACTATGGTAAAGCTGCCGCAATTAGCAATGAGGGTGATTTGTATTTAAAACAAGGTCGTATTCTTGCTTTAGATCAAAAATACAATGACGCTATACCAGTGCTTAAAAAGGCACTTGATGCGGGTATTGATAACCCTGGTGAAGCTCAGTTTGAGCTAGCTTTAGCATACTTAAGCCTTAAAAAGTACAAGTCTGCTTATAAGCGAGCATTACTTGCCGCTAATGATAAGAAGACAGAACGAAGTGCTAAGAGCTATATTTCTTATATTAAAGATAAAGCTCGGATGCATAACGTAACGCTTTAGTTGTCATCTCGATTAAAAAAAGCCCCTTTATGGGGCTTTTTTATTAGCTTATAAAACCATTTAATCATTTATGTTAACTGACGTGTTGCATTTATATTGCTGTATCGGTTCAAAAGGTTGCAGTTTTTAGAGCATTTTGGGGTGAACTGAGCAAGTTTAATTGTTAGTTTGTGTGTATTTACTGAAGTTTTGTTTCATGTAAAGCAAGGCATGGATACAATGAGAAAATTGTCTGGTGTTGCCCATCATAAAGAATGAGCATCAATATTTTAACATTGATTGATAATCTGCATTAAGGCAAGCATGCGTGTCTAGTCTATAAAACTGAAAGCGCTTCTTCATGCATTTTAAATTAATAATGATAGCCAATGTATCACTAGGTGCAGGATGATCAAAAAGGTTCAATTGCCGCGTGACATCAACTTGACATTTTGAGCATGAATTTGTAATCAATACAGTGTTAATTTTATATTCATGTGTATTGTGTTTGGCTTGTATCAATAACAATGACTAAAAGTTTAATTATCACTTAGCTTTAATGATAACCATAACAAACCAACATATTACTGCTAACTATATGACTTTAGGTCTAATATTGTCCTAGTTAATGTGTATTAAGGAATCATAAAAATGAATAAAACATTATTGGCGCTTAGTGTGTCCTTACTATTGGCCGCTCAAGGTTGTTCTGATGGCTCAACAGTTTCTCCTGCTTCAGAATTTGCCTCTAAGTCTAGCGCTGCAGTGATGACTCAATCTGCTTCAGAGCAGTATTTAGCGATGGCAGATAATTTTTTTAATGATCAATTAAAGCTTGAACCTATTTATGCCACTTTTGTGGGTGTTAATGATTATAACGACCAATTTGGTGGCGCATTAACAGAAGAATATTTAAAGGCCCGTCATGACTTAAATAGTCAATATTTTAGTCAAGCTAAATCCATCGATGCAGATAAGCTACCAGCTTCGCTTAAGCTCAGTTACGACATGTTTATTTATGATCGTAATATGGAGCTTATCGGTGAAACTTATCCAGAGCATTTTTTACCTATCAATCAGTTTTATAGCACCGTGTTTACTATGGTGCAGTTAGGCAGTGGTGAGAGTGCTCAACCATTTAAAACCGTCAAGGATTACCAAAATTGGCTGTCTCGATTACACGGATTTATTAATTGGACTAAGTTAGCTCAGCAACGTATGGATGAAGGTATTGCCAGTAAAGTTGTATTACCTAGAGTGCTTGTCGAACGGATAATTCCTCAGCTAGATGCCCAACTCGTTAAAGATGCCAAGGACAGCCTTTTCTATTCGCCGATAAATTTACTGCCAGAAGATTTTTCAACTGAGCAAAAATTGCAATTAACTAATGAATATACTCAGCTGATTAAAAATGAGTTATTACCAGCATTAACTCAATTGCGGGACTATGTGAAAAATGATTATTTGCCAAATTCTCGAGCATCAGATGGTTGGTGGGGTTTACCCAATGGTAAAGATTGGTATCAACACTTAGCAAATAGCCATACAACAACAACCTTGTCAGTGGATGAAATTCATCAAATTGGTTTGTCTGAAGTAGCCCGCATTCTATCTGAAATGGATAAAGTAAGGGAACAGGTAGGTTTTAAAGGCGATCTTACAGAATTTTTCGCATCTTTGTCTTCAGAACCACAATACTTTTTTACTGATAAACAAGATCTTATTGATGGCTATATGACAATTAAAGCGCATATCCATCAGGTGTTACCTAAGTATTTTAATGTAATGCCTAAAGCTGATTACATTGTTAAACCAGTAGAAAGTTTCCGTGAAAAATCTGCTGCCGGTGCATCTTACGAATCACCAGCTGTGGACGGATCTCGTCCTGGTATTTTTTATATCAATACGTATAATTTAAAAGCTCAGCCCAAATGGGGTATGACAACGCTTTCGTTACACGAAGCTTCACCTGGTCATCACTTTCAGATTTCGATAAAACAAGAGTTAACTGATATTCCACAATTCCAACGCTTCCAAGGTTATACCGCATTTGAAGAAGGCTGGGCGTTGTACGCAGAATATTTAGGTATTGAAATGGGTTTATTTAGCGATCCATACCAATATTTTGGTAAATTATCAGATGAGATGTTACGAGCAATGCGATTAGTTGTTGATACAGGACTTCATGCAAAAGGATGGAGCCGTGAGCAAGCTATTCAATACATGATGGATAATTCGCCGATGGCAGAATCCGATATCATTGCTGAAGTTGAACGTTACATGGCTATTCCTGGTCAAGCATTGTCATATAAAGTCGGTCAATTGACTATTTTAAGACTGCGTGCTGATGCTGAAAAAACGCTCGGTGATAAATTTGACCTTAAAGGTTTTCATGATCAATTATTAACATCAGGCTCGTTGCCTATGGCTGTGATGGAAAACAAAATTGCAGATTGGATTAAAGCAGAATCCACAAAATAAACATGACACAAATGTGATGACTTTATTGTGTCATCATATTGTCATTATGTTAATGTTACCTTTTTAATACAGTATATTTTTGGAGCCATATTATGGTACAAGCAACCGCTAGACACCTATTAGTTAGTACTCAAGAACAGTGCGAATCTCTCAAGCAACAGATCGAATCTGGTGCTGATTTTGCTGATATCGCGAAGGCAAATTCTTCTTGTCCATCAGGCGCACAAGGTGGTGACTTAGGTTCTTTTGGACCCGGTATGATGGTCAAAGAGTTCGACGAAGTTGTCTTTAGTGCTCCGTTAAATGTTGTTCAAGGACCTGTTAAAACTCAATTTGGTTTTCATTTACTTGAAGTCACTAGTCGCAGCTAGTCTCAATTGATTATGTAATAATTAATGGCAGCTTAAGCTGCCATTTTTTTTGATAAGTAAATGGATAATATATGGACATAAATCTTTATAGTGATCGTTTGAAATTACGAAATTTACACAGTAATGATTGGAGTGATTTTTTACGCTTACATCTTGATGAAAGTATCAATCAATATATACGAAACATTGAATCTGAATCGGATATAATATCTAAGTTTGAACAACGTAAAGCTGAGTGGTTATTTGAAACCGGAGACTGGTTATCGCTGATCATCGAACGAATCGACACTAATGAGTTTGTCGGACTGATTGGTTTTAGATGCGATGATGGAGAATTGAGAAGAGCTGAAGTTGGTTATCTCATTGCTCCAGAACAACAAGGTTTAGGGTTTGCAACGGAAAGCCTACGAACGGTAACCGATTGGGGCGCGTTACAATTTAAGATGCATAAATATATTGGACTTTGTGCTAAACAAAATACCGCTTCACGTAGGGTTCTTGAAAAGGTTGGTTTTGTACTAGAAGGAACATTAAGACAAAATAGCTGTATTGATGGCATATGGTTAGACGATTGTTACATGGGGTTATTGACTGCTCAAAGAGAATAACAATTATTTACTTTTTACTTCATACCTCTATTTCTTCTTCAAATAAATCTCCTTTCTGCTGTATTCTAGCGTGCTTTTGTCACATAATACGTAATACAAGTGAAAACTATTCTCGTTAACAAGTAAAACTTTGATCTAGATTGGAGTTTAACTTATTTAGTTCGGATAAAATTTTTGACGTTATCAATGTTGTTGAAGGTAGTGTTACATGAAGCTGAGTGAACTTAAGCCAGGCGATCAAGCGATTATCTCTGAAATCGGTCAATTAACGTTACCGCAAACTGTTAAGCGTAAATTATTATCTATGGGCATAACGCCTAACACCCATTTTAATTTTATACGCAGAGCCCCAATGGGGTCTGGTGTTGAATTAGATTTACGTGGCAGTAAATTATGTATGCGTTGTGATTTAGCAGATATTATTGAGGTAGATCTAAAAAATGACTAAACAATTTCACTGTGTCACCGTGGGTAATCCCAATGCAGGTAAATCGACTCTTTTTAATGCTCTTACTGGTGCAAGCCAACAGGTTGGTAATTGGTCGGGTGTTACCGTAGAAAAGAAAACCGGTAAAATTAGCTATTCTGATGCAGATATTTTTCTTACCGATTTGCCAGGGATTTATGATTTATTACCCGCAGGCAATAGCTGTGACTGTTCATTAGACGAACAAATTGCCCAAGCTTATCTTTCGGAACAACAAGTGGATGCCATCATCAATTTGGTTGATGCTACTAACGTTGAGCGTCATCTATATTTAACCACGCAATTACGTGAGTTAGGTATTCCTATGATTGTTGTCATTAACAAAATTGATGCAGCCAAAAAGTTGGGGATAGTTATTAATGCTGATGACATGTCTAAACGTTTAGGTTGTCCTGTCGTTGCTATTTGTTCACGTAAACAAGCTGATGTCGAAAAACTACAGGCTGAAATATTTTCATTATTGAAAAAAGATGACACAACGCCATCGTTAATGTTGCAGTATCATGCTGATATTGAAACAAGTATAACGGCACTACAAATGCAAAATCAAACCCAAGGTCTTGCTGAGTTAAGCCGTGGAGAGGCGCTTGCTATATTAGCTAACAGCCATGGTAAAGGGTGCGGTACCAGTGAAGTACAATTACATGAAACGGTAAAACAGTGTACTCAACGAGTTGAGCAGGCTGGTGAAGATATTGATATTATGATTGCCACTACCCGTTACGATTTTGTGCAACAGGTGTTCGAAGCTTCAGTCAATCAAGGTAAGCATGTTAGTGCCTCCGATAGACTCGACAAAGTGGTTTTAAATCCTATTTTGGGTATCCCTATTTTTTTGTTTGTCATGTATCTAATGTTTTTATTCAGTATTAACGTTGGTAACTCCTTTATCGATTTCTTTGATATTACAGCAGGTGCTATTTTTGTTGACCATTTTGGTGCCTTGTTGACTTCAATGGGATCACCTGATTGGTTGGTGACAATTTTAGCTGGCGGTGTCGGTCAAGGTATTCAGACTGTTGCAACGTTTATTCCTGTTGTTGCTGCATTATTTCTAGCGCTATCAGTACTCGAAGCATCTGGTTACATGGCTCGTGCGGCGTTTGTTGTTGACGGTTTAATGCGTCGTATCGGTTTACCTGGCAAAGCCTTTGTGCCAATGATTGTGGGTTTTGGTTGTTCGGTGCCTGCCATAATGGCAACGAGAACGTTAGGCAGTGAACGGGAGCGTATCGTTACCGGTATGATGGCACCGTTTATGTCATGTAGTGCTCGCTTGCCTGTTTATGCATTATTTGCTGCAGCATTTTTCCCGCATTCAGGTCAAAACTTAGTCTTTTTACTTTATATTATTGGTATTTTAGCCGCGATTGGCACTGGGTTATTATTACGAAATACCGTATTGCCGGGTTCAAGTAGTGCCGTTGTAATGGAGTTACCTAGTTACGAAATGCCTAAAACTAAAGCGGTGTTTTCTCGTACAACTAAGCGAACTAAAAGCTTTGTTAAGGGAGCGGGTAAAACCATCATCATTGTAGTGACACTGCTTAATTTCATTAATGCTATCGGTACGGATGGCTCTTTCGGGCATGAAGACAGTAAAGAATCATTACTTAGTGTTGCTAGCCAGCAAATCACACCAATTTTTAGCCCAATGGGCATTGAACAAGATAATTGGGCTGCGACTGTGGGTATTATTACCGGCATTTTTGCTAAAGAAGCAGTGGTTGGAACATTAAATAGTTTATATAGCACTGTAGAGGCTGATGACGAAGAACTCGTGTCTATTTGGGATAGCGTCAAAATAGGCTTAGCGACAATTCCGGCCAATTTACTCGGCATTGAGCCTGGTGATCCTTTATCAATTGCGATAGCAGGTATTACTGACTTAGATGAAGCCGCGATGGAGTTGTCTGTTGACTCTTCTACATTTAGTGCGCTGCAAACAGGGTTTAAAAGCCAGATAGCTGCATTTTCATACTTACTGTTTATTTTACTTTATACACCTTGCGTAGCCGCTATGGGTGCCTTAGTACATGAATTTGGTGCTAAATGGGCACGCTTTGCAGCTATTTGGACTTTCTCATTGGCTTATGGCTCTGCGACTGTGGTGTATCAAGGTGCGACCTTTACTCAGCATCCTGTGCAGTCAGCCAGTTGGATTGGTTTCTTTATTGTAGCCTTGATGATGTTTTATATGTGGTTAAATAAAAAAGGTCGCAAAGCGCAACAAATTATTCCAGGAATACGAATCATCACCGAATAACGTGCAACGATTTGTTTCAGATTAATCTAAAACCCAGCTTGCTGGGTTTTTTATTAATATGAGTAAATACATCATAGAAATAGCGTGCTTCGGTCGTTGTTATTTTTGCTCGAATGGGTGTTTTTGTTTATCAGGTTAATTTTTTCGACGCTAGCAGTTGTAACTACTTAAGATCTGTAGGATCATCAGTCTTTATTCATATTGCCATTGTGCGCCAAGAGGAATTCCATGAGTCATGTGGACACCGAAGTACGTCCAAGTAACTTCATTCGTAATATTATAGACGAAGACCTAAAAAGCGGTAAGCATAACGAAGTTCATACTCGTTTCCCGCCAGAACCTAATGGTTTTTTACACATAGGACACGCTAAGTCTATTTGTTTAAATTTTGGTATTGCAAAAGATTACCAAGGTCAATGTAACTTACGTTTTGATGATACTAACCCTGAAAAAGAAGACATTAACTATGTGAAGTCAATTCAGGAAGATGTGCGTTGGTTAGGTTTTGAATGGTCTGGCGATATCCGTTATTCATCCAATTATTTTGACCAATTACATCAGTATGCTGTTGAGTTAATCACTAAAGGTCTTGCTTATGTTTGTTTCCTAAACGGGGAACAAACCAGAGAATATCGTGGCACCTTGAAAGAGCCAGGAAAAGACAGTCCTTACCGTGACACCAGTGTTGAAGACAACCTCGCATTATTTGAAAAAATGCGTAAAGGCGAATTCAAAGAAGGTGAATGTGCTCTGCGTGCTAAAATTGATATGGCATCTTCTTTTATGTGCATGCGGGATCCGGTTATTTATCGTATCCGATTTGCACATCATCATCAGACAGGTGATAAGTGGTGCATTTACCCAATGTATGACTTTACTCATTGTATTTCTGATGCCATAGAGCATATTACTCATTCGATTTGTACTCTAGAGTTTCAAGATAACCGTCGTCTCTATGATTGGGTTTTAGATCATTTAGACGACTTTCATACTCCAGATCGTCCGCATCAGTATGAGTTTTCGCGTTTAAATTTAGAATATACTTTGATGTCTAAGCGTAAACTCAATGACCTAGTGGTGCGCAAACTTGTATCTGGTTGGGACGACCCTCGTATGCCAACGATTGCTGGTTTACGTCGTCGTGGTTATACGGCTGCATCAATCCGTGAGTTCTGCCTGCGTATTGGGGTCACTAAGCAAGAAAACTTAGTCGAAGTCGGTATGTTAGATGCTTGTATTCGCGAAGAGTTAAACGAACATGCTCCTCGTGCAATGGCTGTTTTAAGACCGATTAAAGTCGTTATTGAAAACTATCCAAACACACAACCTGAAACTATTTCTGCGCCAGCCCATCCAAACAATGAGGCTATGGGGACTCGAGAGTTATTTTTTGGTCGTGAACTTTTTATTGATATAGAAGACTTTAAAGAAGAGGCAAATAAGCACTTTAAACGTCTTGTATTAGGTAAAGAAGTCCGCTTACGCAATGCATATATTGTTAAAGCGGAACGTTGTGACAAAGATTCATACGGTAATGTCACCACGGTTTATTGTACCTATGATGCAGATACGCTAGGCAAAAATCCTGCTGATGGTCGTAAAGTCAAAGGCGTTATTCATTGGGTTGACTCAGCAACAGCAAAGCCTGCAGAGTTTCGTTTGTATGACAGACTTTTCACTAGTGAAAACCCAGCAGCTTTTGAAACCGTTGATGAAGTGCTCAATCCGAACTCGCTTACAGTAGTTAATGGATTCGTTGAACCTAGTATGGTTAATGCTCCGGCAGAAAAAGCCTACCAGTTTGAACGCGAAGGTTATTATTGTGCAGACAGTAAAGATTCTAGCGCTGAACATTTGGTATTTAACTTAACGGTTCCGTTAAGAGATACTTTCGCTTAATCACTTATTTTAATAATAAAAAAGGCGCTTAATGCGCCTTTTTTGTATTATTCTTTCAATAATCAATAATCAATAATCAATAATCAATAATCAACCAATTCATTATTGCATCATCGGCCCAAAGCCAATACTCCATAAAATAATACTACTTCCCATCAACGCGACTAATAATACCAGACCTGCTGTAACAACTGAGCTTGAATAAATAAAGCCCTTTTCTTCAGGAATATTCATAATGATAGGAACACCTGCATATAACAGATAAACCGAATAGGATAAGCCAACTAATCCGACGATCATGATGAACCATAATACTGGATAGAGTGCTGCAAGACCGACCATAAATAAGGGCGTTGCAGTATAGGACGCTAATTCGAGAGCTTGAGTGTAGGTTGGATCTGCATCAAATGTTTTGCCCATCCAAAAGGCCAAATAAGCCAGTGCCAGAACGCCAATTATTAAGCCAAAATACATTCCTATGGACATAAATAATGCGCTTTGAGATGTGAGAAACAGTGATTCTCCTACGCCAGGATGCCAACCAATATGAGCGGTTGCAAAATAAGAGCAAATTGCAGGAATAAGTGCAATAAGTAACACATGACTTAAGCTACTTTTTAGTGCTTCATGGTTTTTTTCAATTGTTTTCCACTCTTGTTTCGGATGAGTGTAAAGCCCCATTAAGTGATTCAGTACCATTATAGTTATCCTTGTTTAGCATTTCTGACCTAGCTCGCCAAACAACGACGAACTGACTACAGCTTTGTACCAATCGCCTTAATCAGTCCACATCAACTTATCAACAGGGTTATGGTGTTGGCAAATACACTGAGGTAGTTCCTCATTGCTAACATCTATGTTGTTAAGTTATGACTCTATCCCAATTTAGAATCATCATTTAAGGTGATCGATAGCACCTGTTACAAAATCGTTAAATTTAGATGCTTGGCTTATTTATTGAACATAAATAGACATTCGTCAAGTTGTATTATGTTTTTAACTTCAGAAAAGAAGACTCTGTAGGTAAGATAGTCCAAGAATTTTGAGAGGATTATTTATTTGATGCAGCAATTACTCGTTCCTATTTATGATTTCCTAGGTTGTGAAACCCCTAATAGTTGGGTTGAGCAGGCAAAGCAGTCTGAGCAACTTAACGCATTACTCATTGATCACTGCAACTGCGAACTAAAAGCTGCGCAAACAGCTATTTTTATGATCCGTAAATATGCGATTGATAAAACGAGCGCAAACTTATTAAAAGATTGGGCAAAGCCTTACGAAGATTTTGTTTATCAGCAAGATCGTAATGTGGCAGCATTTTTGGCCCGTGATATTAAAAAAAATGATATTACCAACGAATTAGTCGTCAGTAATAATTTAGTCATAAGTACTGATTTAATGAATAAGATGGTGCGACTGGTCAAAGAAGAGTTTCATCATTTTGAACAAGTGCTGCAAATCATGACATCACGTGGTATTGACTACAGTAATATTCGTGCCGGCCGTTATGCCAAGCAATTAATGACTCATGTACGAACTCACGAACCTGCAACCATTATTGATAAATTGATTATAGGAGCATTTATTGAAGCTCGATCATGCGAACGGTTTGCCAAGATCGCACCGCACTTAGATGATGAACTCGCTAAATTTTACATTTCATTACTTCGCTCAGAGGCACGGCATTATCAAGATTATTTAACCCTTGCTCAGAATGTTGCGGGCACCGATATAAGTGAGCGAATTGATTATTTTCGTGAAAAGGAAAGGGAATTGATTTTGTCCGTAGATGGCGAATTTCGTTTCCATAGCGGTGTACCAGCAGTATAGCTCGGTGAGTTAACCTCCGAACTTATACTTTGCTTATGACGTATAGCTAGACATGGTTTAATGGGTGCAGTTTGTGTCTAGGAAGGGCAGTTGTAAAAGCTCACAACCGTTTTCGCTAACGTTTAATACGCTACCTTGTGTATACCAATCACCCACGACTACTCGCTGTTGTTGATGGCTTAATTGATGAATGGCAGGCCGGTGAGTATGGCCATGGATCATTCGCTGACAGTCAGTACTGGCTAAAAGTTCGGTTACCGCACTAGGTTCAACATCCATAATCTCATAGTGTTTTTGTTGATTGCCTTGGACACTTTTTTGACGAATTTTTGCGGCAATGTTTAAGCGGGTCTTTTTGGGTAAGTGGGAGTAAACCCAACGTACAAGTCCTAAACTTCTAAAGCGCCTGAATCGCTGATAAGCAAGGTCAAGGGTGCAAAGGCTATCACCATGCAAAATCACGGTATTAACACCGTACAAGTCGATACAATACACCTCTGGTAGCACTTGCATACCTGCTTGTAGGCAAAATTGTTTGCCGACCATAAAATCACGGTTACCATGAATAAAGTAAACGGGCATGGTGTTGGAGACTATTTTAATGGCCTCTGAGATAGCAATGCTAAAGGGTTCGGCAATATCATCACCCATCCATACTTCGAATAGGTCGCCGATGATATAAAGCGCCTCAGCATCGTCTAAACCATGGCTTAGAAAATGCACAAAGGCTTGAGTGATATCGGGGCGATCAGCACTTAAATGTAAATCGCCCACAAAGACAGTTCTTTTCACTATTACGCTTTAACGCTAACGCTTTCGATCACAATAGCCTCTAATGGCACATCTTGATGCATACCATTATTACCGGTTGCAACATTTTTGATTTTTTCAATAATGTCTAAACCTTCAACAACTTCACCAAATACACAGTAACCCCAGCCTTGAGATGTTTCTGATTTAAAATCAAGGAAAGTATTGTCATTAACATTAACAAAGAATTGTGCTGTAGCTGAATGTGGATCTGATGTGCGCGCCATGGCAACAGTGCCTTTACGGTTAGATAAACCATTATTAGCTTCGTTTTTAATTGATGCTTTTACACTTTTTTGGCTCATATCTTCAGTGAAACCACCACCTTGGATCATAAAACCGTCAATAACACGGTGAAAGATTGTACCGTCAAAAAAGCCATCTTCAACATACTGCATAAAGTTAGCGGCGGTAATAGGCGCTTTTTCTTCATTTAGTTGTAAAGTAATATCGCCCAAATTGGTATGTAAAGTAATCATGTTATCTCACTTGAAAGAATAATTTGTGCGATTCTAACGTATCTTAAGTGCCGCTTAAAGTGCGGTGTTCAAAACAGGTGACATCATGCTAGAATCTCAAGTAATATTCCCGTTATAAATTAGTGTAAAAGAGAACAATCGATGTTAAAGATTTACAATAGTATGAGCCGTGAGAAACAAGAATTTATACCAATCAATCCTGGTAAAATCGGAATGTACGTCTGTGGTGTGACGATTTACGATTTATGTCATATTGGTCACGGTCGTACCTTTGTTTCGTTTGACATGATAGTGCGCTATTTACGCTACATAGGCTATGAGGTTAATTTTCAGCGAAATATTACCGATGTTGATGACAAAATTATCAAACGTGCTGCTGAAAATAATGAATCTTGCGAGTCACTCACTGAACGTTTAATTGGCGAAATGCACCAAGATTTTGATGCCTTAAATATGAAACGACCTGATTTCGAGCCACGAGCAACGCTGCATATGGAAGAAATTATCGATATGGTTCAGCGTTTACTTGAGCGCGACCATGCTTATGTTGCCAGCAATGGTGATGTATTATTCAGTGTTGCATCATTTCCTGAATATGGGCAGTTATCAGGCCAAAATCTTGATCAACTTCAAGCTGGTGCTCGAGTAGAAATAGACAATGCTAAACACAATCCAATGGATTTTGTGCTTTGGAAAATGTCTAAACCGGGTGAACCAACTTGGGAATCACCTTGGGGTCCGGGGCGTCCAGGGTGGCATATAGAATGTTCAGCCATGAACGGTAAGCACCTTGGGGTACATTTTGATATCCATGGTGGCGGCTCTGATTTGCAGTTTCCACATCATGAAAATGAAATTGCTCAGTCTTGTTGTGCTCACGATACCCCATATGTGAATTATTGGATTCACACCGGAATGGTAATGGTTGATCGTGAAAAAATGTCTAAATCATTAGACAACTTTTTTACCATTCGTGATGTGCTCAAACATTATGATTCTGAAACCGTACGTTACTTCTTATTATCCGGTCATTATCGTAGCCAGTTAAATTATTCTGAAGATAATTTAAAGCAAGCTCGTGCGGCATTAGAGCGTTTATACACAGCACTTAAAGATTTAGATTTAAGCGTAAAAGCAGCGCCTGCTGAAACCTTTGTGGCCAAGTTTAGATCCGCAATGGATGACGACTTTAATACACCTGAAGCCTATTCGGTATTATTTGAGATGGTTCGTGAAATTAATCGTCTTAAAGTAACCGATATGGCTGCAGCATCGGCATTAGGTGTCAGTTTGAAGCAATTAGCAGATGTGCTAGGCCTTATCAGCCAAACGCCAGAAGCTTTCTTTAAAGGTGAGGGCAGTGACGATGAAGTGGCAGAAATTGAAGCGCTTATCGTTGAACGTAACCGTGCCCGTACTGAAAAAGATTGGCCAGCTGCGGATGTCGCTCGCGATCGCTTAAACGCGTTAGGGGTTGTGTTAGAAGATGGCGGCCCTAGCGGCACAACATGGCGTAAAAAGTAATGTAATTCGTTCATTAACTAAAAAAGCCTGCATTTGCAGGCTTTTTTGTTGTTGGATAGAAACTATTTTTTAGCTGTGATTTAAGTTAACTATGATATTGCTCGCATGCATATAGCGTGTTCTCTAATAAGCTTGCAATGGTCATCGGGCCAACGCCACCAGGTACAGGAGTAATAAAGGCCGCCTTTTCTGCGGCAACGTTAAATTCAACATCACCCACTAAACTGCCATTGTCTAAGCGATTGATACCAACATCAATAACAATTGCGCCAGGCTTTATCCACTCACCAGGAATAAAGCCTGGTTTACCTACCGCGACGACTAATAAATCAGCTTGACGCACTTTTTGTTCTAAGTTTTTAGTAAAGCGGTGACAGGTCGTTGTTGTACAACCTGCTAATAATAATTCTAGCGTCATTGGACGACCGACAATATTTGATGCGCCAACTACCGTCGCATCTAAGCCATATGTATCAATACCAGTTGATTTTATTAACGTCATAATGCCCATAGGCGTACAAGCGCGAAGTACAGGAATACGTTGGGCTAAACGGCCGACATTATATGGATGAAAGCCATCAACGTCTTTATCCGGACGTATACGCTCAATAACTTTTGAATCATCAATATGTTCAGGCAGAGGCAGTTGAACTAAAATCCCATCAATGCTTGGATTATCATTACACTTGTCAATTAGAGCTAACAGTTCTGCTTCAGTTGCGCTGGCGTCAAGATCAAAAGATTCAGACTCAAAACCGACTTCCTCACAAGCTTTACGCTTACTGCCAACATAAACTTGAGATGCGGCATCGCTGCCCACTAAAATAACGGCAAGACCTGGCGCACGAAATCCTGCTTGTCTTCGTAATGCTACTTTTTGCTTAAGTGTAGTGCGGATAGATTGTGCAATGGCTTTACCGTCAATAATTTGAGCAGTCATGGCTGTAGAGTTTCCTTTGAGTGACGCGGGTGTTGAAGTCAATTAGCGAACGGTGCTTATTCTAACAGGCGTATTGAAGAGTGTCATTTGCTAGACGAGGAAAATACAGTGAATAAACTATTCTCGCTATGATGCTAATCATCGTTTTTGCTGCTAAATTCGGCATATAGCATTAAGGGTTAAAAAAATCGTTGACGGTAGCAAGGTGACTCGTTAATATGCGCTCCGTTCTCGAGACAACCTTGTTATTGTGTAAAGATAATAAATGACTCGAATACGAAGCAATATTTTCGGTGATTAGCGCAGCCCGGTAGCGCATCTCGTTTGGGACGAGAGGGTCAGAGGTTCGAATCCTCTATCACCGACCAAATTAAATATTATTTGCTATAGTAGTGAATAATAGAACAAGTAAGATTGTTCAGCCAGACAGGATACGGCTTCAAGCTGTAACCATGCGCCCGTAGCTCAGTTGGATAGAGCACCCGCCTTCTAAGCGGGTGGTCGCAGGTTCGAATCCTGCCGGGTGCACCATTTCAGTGGTGATTGTAGCTCAGTTGGTAGAGTCCCGGATTGTGATTCCGGTTGTCGTGGGTTCGAGCCCCATCAGTCACCCCATTTTTCTGATTAAATCAAATTATCTCATACAACCCCTCTAAGTGCTTTGCTGCTGCTTTTAAGTCACGACAATTCTTTTGCTATTAAGCATCTCAAGCGTAAATAAAAATTTCATTTCGCACATTAAACGTGCAAACACACCTTAATTGTGCATAAGTCGGCTTGTTTATCACGTAAATCGTCCTTTTCAGGCTCGACTCTGTTAAAAACGGTAGCTATAATGTCGCGTCTTGATAAATATCCAAAATGAGCTACCTGTACCAACAGTGTTTTCAGTATGAATAATATTGCTGTGTTGAGTGCCCTAGCTAAAAACATGGTCAAGAAACGAATATCTAATGGTTGAGTTGTCGACTATTACAAAGAACGTTAGACATATTTCGAGGTAAAACAATGCAAGTTTCTGTTGAAACAACTCAAGGCCTAGAACGTCGCCTAACCATTTCTGTACCTGCTGAGCAAATTGAGAAATTGGTTAAAGACAATGTATTACGCGAAGCTAAGCGTGCTCGTCTTCCTGGTTTTCGTCCAGGTAAAGTACCTATTACTGAAATAAACAAACGTTATGGTAAAGCCATTCGTCAAGACATCACTGGTGAAGTGATGCAACGTAACTTTATTGAAGCAATTGTGGCTGAAAAGTTAAACCCAGCTGGCGCACCAGTATTTACTCCGGGTAGTACAGATGGTGACAACTTCGAATTCGTTGCTACTTTTGAAATTTACCCAGAAGTTGTATTAACTGGTTTAGACAGCATTACCGTTGAACAGCCAAAAGCTGACGTAAATGACGCTGATGTTGACGTTATGATTGAAACGTTACGTAAGCAGCATGCTACTTATGCCGTTGTTGAGCGTGAAGCTGCCGATGGCGATAAAGTGAAAATGAACTTTATTGGTTCTATCGACGGCGAAGAATTTGAAGGCGGAAAAGCTGACGATTTCGAACTTCAATTAGGTAGCAACCGTATGATCCCTGGTTTTGAAACGGGTATTGTAGGGCATAAAACAGGTGACGAATTCGAAATCGAAGTGTCTTTCCCTGAAGATTACCATGCTGAAAACTTGAAAGGTAAAGCGGCTAAGTTTGTTATTACTTTGACTGAAGTTCAAGCGGCTAGCTTACCTGAAGTCAATGACGAGTTTGCTTCTTTGTTTGGTATTGCTGAAGGTGGCTTAGATGCACTTAAAGCTGAAATCCGCAAGAATATGACTCGTGAATTAGAACAAGCGCTAAAAGCGAATGTGAAAGAGCAGGTTATTACTGGTTTACTTGCTGCGAACGAAATTGCTATTCCTAAAGCGCTTGCAGATGGTGAAGTGAATGTACTTCGTCAACAAGCAATGCAGCGTTTTGGTGGTCAAACTGAAAATATGCCAGAACTTCCGGCTGAACTTTTCACTGAACAAGCTGAGCGTCGTGTTAAAATCGGTTTGCTATTAGGCGAAGTGATTAAGATTAACGAATTAAAAGCTGAAGATGATCGTGTTAATGCACTGATCGAATCTATGGCTTCAGCGTATGAAGATCCATCTGAAGTTGTTTCATACTACAACTCAAATAAAGAACTCATGCAAAACATGCGCAATGTAGCGCTTGAAGAGCAAGCTGTTGAAGCATTGTTAAAATCTGCAAAAGTAACCGTTAAAGACGTCGCTTTTGAAGAATTTATGAACAAGGCTACAGGACAAGCGTAAGCTAAGCTTGACTTAACAAGGCGTTCGCCATTTATAATGGCTCGTATGAGGTTCCTCATGCGGGCCATTTTTATTTTAGGGAAATGAATAATGCATAAAGCACCAGAATCAGTACTCAATGCTCTTGTACCTATGGTTGTTGAACAAACAGCGAAAGGTGAACGTTCATATGATATTTACTCACGTCTATTAAAAGAGCGAGTTATCTTTTTAGTTGGTCAAGTAGAAGAACACATGGCGAACCTTATTGTCGCTCAATTATTATTCCTTGAGTCAGAAAGCCCTGACAAAGATATTTATTTATACATTAACTCACCTGGTGGTTCAGTGACTGCGGGTATGGCTATTTATGACACCATGCAGTTCATTAAACCAAATGTGAGTACGGTATGTATGGGCCAAGCAGCAAGTATGGGCGCATTCTTACTAGCCGGTGGTGCTAAAGGTAAGCGTCATTGTTTACCTAACTCACGTGTGATGATCCATCAGCCATTAGGTGGTTTCCAAGGCCAAGCATCAGACATTGCTATTCATGCACAGGAAATTCTAGGCATTAAGAATAAATTAAACGAAATGTTAGCCGAGCATACTGGTCAACCGCTAGATATTATTGAACGTGATACCGATCGTGATAACTTCATGAGTGCTACTCAAGCTGTTGAATATGGTATTGTTGATTCATTACTAACGAGTCGCGGTTAAACTGGTTGCTGATTTTCTAGATACTTTCAGGTATTCTGTATTTAAAGACGTTCCGTCATCAATGTGGTTATGATAAGTATCTACAAGCAGAGCTTAGGTTTAGCCTAAGTTGTAAACAGAGGTAGAATAATGGGCGATAACAAAAATAACGGTGACAGCGGCAAATTGCTGTACTGCTCTTTTTGCGGAAAAAGTCAGCATGAAGTCAGAAAACTCATTGCTGGTCCATCAGTTTATGTATGTGATGAATGTGTTGAGCTATGTAATGACATCATCCGTGAAGAGATCAAAGAGATTTCGCCTAAACGTGATGAAGACAAATTGCCGACACCGCATGAGTTACGCAATCATCTTGATGACTACGTGATTGGTCAGGATCAAGCTAAAAAAGTGTTAGCTGTAGCGGTATACAATCATTATAAGCGTTTACGTAATGGCGCAATTAAAGATGGTGTAGAGCTAGGTAAAAGTAACATTTTACTATTAGGCCCAACCGGTAGCGGTAAAACATTATTGGCTGAAACACTCGCTCGTTCACTTAACGTTCCATTTGCCATGGCAGATGCAACGACATTAACTGAAGCAGGTTATGTGGGTGAAGATGTAGAAAATATCATTCAGAAGCTACTGCAAAAGTGTGATTACGACGTCGAGAAAGCCGAACGTGGCATCGTCTATATTGATGAAATTGACAAAATTAGCCGTAAATCAGATAACCCTTCTATTACTCGTGATGTTTCGGGCGAAGGTGTGCAGCAAGCGTTGCTTAAGTTAATTGAAGGCACCGTGGCTTCTGTTCCTCCACAAGGCGGACGTAAGCATCCACAACAAGAATTCTTGCAAGTGGATACCTCTAAAATTCTGTTTATCTGTGGTGGTGCGTTTGCAGGGCTTGAAAAAGTCATTGAACAACGTGCACACACTGGTACGGGAATTGGTTTTGGTGCGGAAGTAAAAGGTGAAGCAGATAAAGCGACAATTTCACAGATCCTGAGCCAAGTAGAGCCTGGTGATTTAGTGAAGTTTGGTTTAATTCCTGAATTTATTGGTCGTTTACCTGTTGTTGCAACACTAACCGAGTTAGATGAAGCTGCATTAGTACAAATTCTATCTGAACCTAAAAATGCGCTAACTAAACAATATAGTGCGTTATTTGAGATGGAAAATGTCGAACTTGAATTCCGTGATGATGCATTGCAAGCCATTGCGCAAAAAGCCATGTCTCGTAAAACCGGTGCGCGTGGATTACGTTCTATTGTTGAAAGCATTTTGCTTGATACTATGTACGATATTCCATCGAAACAAGGTGTGATTAAAGCTGTTGTTGATGAATCTGTTGTAAAAGGTGAATCAGCTCCTATTTTGATTTACGAAAATACAGAGACTCAGAAAGCGTCTGGCGAGCAATAATTACGCTGATAATAAGTAAATTGAAAAATAAGGAGTCCATTGGACTCCTTTTTTCGTATTAGCCATTGAAACTGATAACATCACCCCAATATAATCAGTATTAAGTCTTTTCATTAAACGGAATCGAGCCATGACCCAAGAGCGTGAAGCGCATATCGAACTCCCCGTATTACCACTGCGAGATGTGGTAGTTTACCCACATATGGTAATTCCGCTATTCGTAGGACGGGAAAAATCCATTCGTTGCCTAGAATCGGCAATGGAACAAGACAAGCAAATTTTATTGGTTGCCCAAAGAGATGCAGATCTTGATGAACCAACTAAGGACGATATTTTTGATATTGGTACAGTAGCCTCTATTTTACAACTACTGAAGTTACCTGACGGCACTGTGAAAGTATTGGTTGAAGGCGGTCAACGAGCCAAAATCAAAAAGTACACTCAAGAAGAAGAATTCTTCGTTGCAACAGCCGAATACCTCGAGTCAGAACAATTAAGTGACAAAGAGGAAGAAGTGTTAGTTCGCAGCGCGATTGGCCAGTTTGAAGGTTACATCAAGCTGAATAAAAAAATTCCGCCTGAGGTGTTAACTTCACTTTCTGGTATTGATGAAGCGGCTCGTTTAGCTGACACCATGGCCGCACATATGCCATTGAAGCTAGAAGATAAGCAATCTGTACTTGAGATGATAAATGTCGGCGAGCGTCTTGAATATTTAATGGCGATGATGGAATCGGAAATCGACTTGTTACAAGTTGAAAAACGTATCCGTACTCGCGTTAAAAAGCAGATGGAAAAAAGTCAGCGCGAATATTATTTGAATGAGCAAATGAAGGCTATTCAAAAAGAATTAGGCGATATTGACGAAACTCATGACGAATTTGAAGTGCTGGCGCGTAAGATTGAAGAAGCTGGCATGCCAAGTGATGCAAAAGAGAAAGCCTCTGCTGAGTTAAATAAGCTCAAAATGATGTCGCCAATGTCTGCTGAAGCTACCGTTGTTCGTAGTTACGTAGATTGGATGACTTCAGTACCTTGGAAACAACGCTCTAAAATTAAGCGTGACTTAGCTAAGGCGCAAGAAGTACTTGATGCCGATCATTATGGGCTTGAAAAAGTCAAAGAACGTATCCTTGAGTATTTAGCCGTTCAAAGTCGTGTTAAACAACTTAAAGGACCTATCTTGTGTCTAGTTGGACCTCCAGGTGTGGGTAAAACCTCACTGGGTCAATCTATTGCTAGAGCTACTGGGCGTAAATATGTACGCGTTGCATTAGGTGGAGTTCGTGATGAAGCGGAAATTCGTGGTCATCGCCGTACTTATATTGGTTCAATGCCAGGTAAAGTCATTCAGAAAATGGCTAAAGTGGGTGTGAAAAACCCATTATTCTTACTCGATGAAATCGATAAGATGAGCTCAGATATGCGCGGCGATCCATCGTCAGCATTATTAGAAGTGCTCGATCCAGAACAGAATGCAACGTTTAACGATCATTATCTCGAAGTCGATTACGACTTATCTGATGTCATGTTTGTTGCTACGTCAAACTCAATGGATATTCCTGGCCCTTTACTTGACCGTATGGAAGTGATTCGTTTAGCGGGTTATACCGAAGATGAAAAGCTTAATATTGCAAAACAACATTTATTGAATAAGCAAATTGAACGTAACGGCCTTAAAGCAAAAGAAATCAAGGTTGATGACAGCGCTATTTTAGGGATTATTCGTTATTACACTCGTGAAGCAGGTGTGCGTTCATTAGAGCGTGAATTATCGAAGATTTGCCGTAAAGTGGTTAAGCATATTTTACTCGATAAAACGGTTAAAGTTGTTGAGGTTAACCAGGATAACTTAAAGTCATTCCTAGGTGTCCAACGTTTTGATTTTGGTAAAGCTGAATCGAACAACCAAATCGGCCAAGTAACCGGTCTGGCATGGACTCAGGTCGGTGGTGATTTATTAACAATCGAAGCTACTTCAGTTGCAGGCAAAGGTAAATTAACTTATACCGGTTCGCTGGGCGATGTGATGAAAGAGTCGATTCAAGCGGCAATGACAGTGGTACGAGCTCGCGCAGAAAATCTTGGTATTAATAATGATTTTTATGAAAAGCGTGATATTCATGTGCATGTACCAGAAGGTGCGACACCAAAAGATGGTCCATCTGCGGGTGCAGCAATGTGTACCGCGTTAGTGTCTAGTTTAACCGGTAATCCAGTACGCAGTGATGTTGCTATGACCGGTGAAATTACGCTTCGTGGTGAAGTTTTGCCGATTGGTGGTTTGAAAGAAAAGCTATTAGCAGCCCATCGTGGTGGAATTAAACATGTGTTAATTCCTAAAGAAAATGAACGTGATTTGGAAGAAATTCCCGAAAATGTGATTGCTGACTTAACCATTCACCCGGTTCGCTGGATCGATGAAGTGCTAAAATTGGCGCTTGAACGACCAGTTGAAGGCTTTGAAGTGGTTAAAAAGTAGCTTGTTAGTTAAAAATTTGCTGTAGAGCATAAAAAAAGTGAAAAAAGGGGCTTAACAAAACGCTGACCTGTGGTAGCCTAGGTCTGTGGAGAGTCAGACGCACCAAGCCCTTGGGGCATCTGACACTGAGCTGTATCCAATATCATTTTTTTGGTTTTCATACTAAGTTTGGTGCGTTATCAGACTTTTTAACATAAAGCCTCCGCAGACCGCTCTAAACACGGATTAGGTTGCGGCGCGACAATAACATTCAAGGGGATGACATGAACAAATCTGAACTAATCGAGAAAATCGCATCTGGTGCTGATATTTCTAAAGCGGCTGCAGGTCGCGCACTAGATTCTTTTATCGCTGCGGTTACTGAAGGTCTTAAAGATGGCGATAAAATTTCTCTAGTTGGTTTTGGTACATTTGAAGTGCGTCAACGTGCTGAACGTACTGGCCGTAACCCACAAACGGGTCAAGAAATTAAAATTGCTGCTGCGAACATTCCTGCGTTCAAAGCTGGCAAATCGTTAAAAGACGCTGTTAATTAATTATTAACAACGTGCCTTTGTAAGGCATTCGTAAAATAAGCACTGCTTAGGCGGTGCTTTTTACGAAAAGCAATATTGTTATGCATTGCATAGCACATATTGGGAGTATTGGGTTTTACCCGTGGTAGCGTCTGATAACTCCATATAATTTACAATAAGGCGCATTCACAAGGTGATGCGCCTTTTTATTTTATTAATCGCAACAAGCGAGAATTCAGATGTTAGAAAAAATTCGTGAAGGTTCACAGGGGATTGTTGCTAAAACAATTCTAGTACTTGTGATACTTTCTTTTGCTTTTGCCGGTGTGAGCAGTTATTTAGGCTCAAACACAGGTGTTCCTGCCGCAGTTGTTAATGGTGATGAAATTGGTGCCAACGACTTAGAGCAGGCTTTTCAAAATGAACGCTCACGTATTGAGCAACAGCTAGGCGAAATGTTTGCAACATTAGCGGCTGACGAAACTTACATGAATGGCATTAAGCAAGGCGTATTAGATCGCTTAATTGCTGATAAACTCATTGATCAAGCGGCCAATAAGTTGGGCTTGCGTGTATCTGATGATCAAATTAAACAAGCTATTCTCCAAGAGACAGCGTTTCAAACTGATGGTCAATTTGATAATGAACGTTATTTAGCCGTTTTGCGTCAGTTAGGTTACCAAACCACAAGCTTTAGAAACATGATGCGTGTTGATATGACGCGTCGTCAGTTATTAAATGCCCTTGTAGGCAGTGAGTTTGTTCTCGATGGTGAAGCTAAGCAGCTTGCAGAAGTTCAAGGTCAAACTCGAGATATTCGTTATTTAGTTGTCGACTCAACACCTTTCTTGTCAAGCGTGTCGGTGTCAGATGAAGAAGCTAAAACCTATTACGACGCTAACTTATCGCAGTACATGAGCCCTGAAAAAGTCAGTCTAGAGTATGTTGAATTAAATGTTGCTGACATGGCGAAAAATAGCGAAACTTCTGCTGAAGAAGTGCTCGCGTATTACAACGATAACAAAGCACAATATCAAACTGCTGAAAAACGTCTTGCTGCACATATTTTTGTTGCAGCAACTGACGACGACAGCGCTGATAAAGCCAAAGCTGACGCCATAGAAGCCAAGTTAACAGCGGGTGAAGACTTTGCTGAAGTGGCAAAAACTGATTCTGACGATAAACTCAGTGCTCAGCAAGGCGGTAAGTTAGATTGGTTTGAACAAGGCGTAATGGACCCTGCCTTTGATGAGGCTCTTTTTGGTTTGCAAAAAGATCAAGTATCATCAATTGTTAAAAGTGACTTTGGTTACCACATTATCAAGCTGCTTGATTTACAAGCCAGCCAAGCAACTGCTTTTGAAGATGTGAAAGCAAAAATTGTTGCTCAGTTGCAAGAAAAGAAAGCCCTTGATGTGTTCTATGGTTTACAAACTAAATTAGCCGATACCAGTTACGAAATCCCAGATACATTAGCTGAAACTGCGCAAGCCGTTAATGCTAAAGTGCAAACAACAGAGTTGTTTTCTCGTGATGACGTACCAGCTCAGTTTAATAATCCTGAGTTCATCAAAGCAGCATTTTCTGATCAGGTTTTAGCCAGCGGTTTGAATAGTGATGTGATTGAACTTGCACCAAACCATGTTGTGGTTATTCGCTTGAAAAGTCATCAAACTGCCGGTACCTTAAGTTTTGCTGATGTAAAAGCAGGTATTGTTGAGCGTTTGAAGCAAGACAAAGCTAATGAAGGTGCTCGCGATAAAGCTGCCGAATATATGGCGCAGTTAAAAGCAGGCAATAACACCTTAACCGGTGCCTCATTAACAACCTTAACTAAATTAGGTCGCTTTAATCAGGATATCGATCAAGCTATCACCAATAAAGCATTCAAAATCGCTGCTCCTGCTGAAAATAATGTCACTATTGACACTGCAGCATTAGCGACAGGTTATGCGGTTATTGTGGTTGATAAAGTCAATAAAGCTGAAGGCATTAATGACAACTTAATTAATACGCTTAAACAACGTATCGCACCTCAATACAGCGAAGCTGATTATCGTGCCGTGGTTGCCTCACTTAAAGCTGATGCTGAAATTGAGTATCCAGTTGCCGACTAATTAAGTCGTCGCAGCAGATGAAATACAAAAAAGACCTAGGCTCACGTCTAGGTCTTTTTGTTTGTAAGGGATATGAGATATGAGTCATATAGCAAAACATCAATCTAGTGAATTGTTTGTGTTATCACACTACAGCGATGATTTATTCGAATCGATCAAGGGCGTGGCTTTACAGTTCAAACATATTACTTTCGAACGCTGCCATTTTACCCAATGTGATTTTAGTCAAAGTGATTTCTATCATTGTCATTTTATTGAGTGTGTTTTTAGCCAATGTAATTTAAGCGTACTCTCAGTGGTTGCCACAGAGTTTGATGATGTTATGTTTAGCGACAGTAAAGCCATAGGTATTGATTGGACTAAAGCTCAGTGGCCGCAATTTATGACTCAAACCACGATTAAGTTCGAACGATGTTTGCTCAATGGCAGTAATTTTTATTCACTGCATTTACCCGAGATTTCACTTATTGACTGTCGTGCCCATGATGTCGACTTTAGAGAAGCTAATTTAAGCAAAGCAGATTTTCGTTTGACCGATTTTAATTTAAGCCAATTTAGTCATACCAATCTAACGGAGGCAAATTTTACAGATGCGTTGAATTATCAAATTGATATTACCACTAATAACGTTAAGCAAGCCATATTCAGCCGGTTTGAAGCCATGAGTTTGTTAGAGGGCTTGGATATTCAATTGGTCGACTAGCGTACATAGTTATACTTTTTTAATAAAAAAATCCGTTTTATTGCATGTATACAAACAACACGTTAATTTACATTAGTTATGCTAAATAATCAGTTGTGACCATTTTATCCAAAAGGAGAGGGCATGAGCCACAGACTTGATCAGGCATTTGAGCGTGCGTTAGCCTATTTAGATCAACACTTAAATGAACCTTTTGAGCTACAAGCGTTGGCCGATATTGCCCAAATCCCGCGATGTCATTTCGACCCATTGTTTATTGCGCTGTACCATATGTCTATTGATGCTTACGTTGAACTGCTAAAAAGCCTAGAAGCTGCCCATTTATTAGGGTTTGGTCAGCAAGTTTCTCTGGTCACTATAGCGGCTAAATTGGGGTATTGTAATGAGCAGCACTTTATCGAGTCGTTTACTCGCAGTATTGGTCAAAGCCCTGAATCGTTTCAGCAAGCGCCTGATTGGGGCAATTTTTTCGCTAAGCAGCAACCGCTTAAATCATTTCAAGCAGACGTTAGTCAGCAAAATAAGCCATCTTACTCGGTTGAGGTCGTATCGTTTGATGAGCAAACATTAGCGGTGATGGAGCATCTCGGTGATCCGGCTTTATTACCTCAAACCATTGGGCTGTTTATTGATTGGCGTCGACAGCATGGCTTATCTCCTAATAGCTGTAGAACCTTTAACCTGCTTTACTCAACCCCTGAGTTATCTGTTAAAACGCAATATCGAATCGATATAGGTGTATCGTTAAATACCGAAACACAAGCCAAGTTGAACCCTTTAGCGTCAGAGTTGAGTCAGATTAAGTTCAAATCAATCCCTCAAGGACGATGTGCGATGATTAAATACAGTGGTGATGATAATAATGGTATTGCGGCGGTAATAACCTATCTGTATCGCGATTGGGTTAATGCTAACGATGTGACGTTAAGAGATTTTCCGGTGTATTTAGAACGATTCGATATTGGTGAAAATGAGTTTGCGAATCATGAGCCAATACAACCGGTATATCCACAACATATGCTCATTTATTTACCTATTGTTTAACACAAGCAGGTAAGCCTTGATGTGTTCATCATTGAGTTAGATTAATGAGTATTATAAAAACAATATCGTTGAATTTAGTCCTGAAATACATCAGGTAATAAAACGATTGTTTATCTCTGCTTAGCCATATGACATCTTGATGCACGCTAATAAAAAAGCCATAATTTAGAAAATTATGGCTTTTCGTTGCAACACTTGTTGAAGTTGAGCTTATAACTCAATTACATCAAATGTCACACTAGGATCAACTTCAGCTTCATAATCAATACCATCAATACCAAAACCGAACAGTTTTAAAAACTCTTCTTTGTATTCATCGTAGTCAGTGAGTTCGCTTAAATTTTCGGTGGTCACTAGTGGCCATAAATCTCGACAATGTTGTTGGATTTCTTCTCGAAGCTCCCAATCATCAAGGCGTAAACGGTTTTCGTCATCTACGGCTGGTGCTTGGCCATCAACGCGATATAAACGCTCACTGAACAAACGATAAATTTGCTCAATACAGCCTTCATGTAAGCCTTCTTGGCGCATTTTCTTAAACACCATAGCGATATACAACGGCATTACTGGAATAGCTGAACTGGCTTGAGTGACTACGCTTTTAAGTACCGCAACATTAGCAGAACCACCAGTAGCAGATAATTTGGCGTCAAGTGCGTGGGCTGCACGGTCTAAATCCATTTTGGCTTTACCTAAGGCGCCATGCCAATAAATAGGCCAAGTCAATTCGGTACCAATGTAGCTATAGGCAACCGTTTTGCAATTGTCTGCTAATACGCCAGCATCACTTAGCGCACTCATCCATAATTCCCAATCTTGGCCACCCATTACTGTAACGGTATCAACAATTTCTTGCTCAGTAGCTGGCTCTACAGAGGTATCAATAATGGTGTTTTTGTTAGTATCAACAGCCGTGGCAGTATACGTTTGACCAATTGGCTTAAGTGATGAACGGATTACTTCACCAGTGTCTGGCAATTTACGTACTGGAGAAGCCAGTGAGTAAACCACCATGTCGATTTGACCTAAATCTTGCTTGATCAACTCAATGACTTTTTGTTTTGCTTGATGGCTAAAGGCATCACAGTTAATGCTTTTTGAATACAAGCCTTCTGCTTTTGCAAATTTATCAAATGCAGCAGTGTTGTACCAACCTGCGGTACCAGGCTTAGTTTCAGAGCTCGGTTTTTCGAAAAACACCCCGATGGTAGCAGCGTCGCTACCAAATGCTGAAGTGATACGTGACGAAAGACCATAACCACTTGAAGACCCGACAACTAATACTTTTTTAGGCCCATTAGCAATTTTGCCTTTGGCTTTAATGACTTCGATTTGTTCTTTTACGTTTGCTTCACAGCCTACAGGATGAGTAGTGGTACAAATAAAGCCACGAATTTTAGGTTTAATAATCATATTTAAGCTTCTTCCTTTAACATTGGCTCTAGGATAAATAGTTCGACGGTCAAATGGCACTCATTTTTGCTAAAAACCCCTCAAAATGGCAGTGGTTGGAGCAGTTTAGCGTTTTTGCATGAATTGACTTTGTTCTTGAATGAGTCGCTGGGTGTATTCGTGTTGAGGTGCATTAAATAAGGCTTCCGTGGTGGTTTTTTCTACCACATGACCATTTTGCAAAACCATTACTTTGTCACTGACATGACGGACAATATTGAGGTTATGTGACACAAAAATATACGATAGCCCCATTTCTTGTTGTAATTTTAATAATAGATTAACTATTTGCGAACGGACCGATAGATCTAATGCCGTTAGGGCTTCGTCGGCAATAATGATTTTGGGATTAAGCATTAATGCTCGCGCAACGGCTACACGTTGTTTTTGTCCCTCGGAAATCATGTGGGGATAAAAATCTGCATGTTCGGGTAATAAACCGACTTTTCTTAAGGTCTCAATAACTAATACTTTTCGTTCATGTGAATTTAATTGGGTATTAAATCTCAATGGTTCTTTAAGTAAGTTGCCAATCGACAATCGCGGATTAAGCGAGGTGGTTGGATCTTGAAAAATCATTCGAATTAAACGACAACGTTGTTTTAAGTTCCGTGCATCTAAGGCTTCACCTTCGAAGAATATTTCGCCACCACTTCGTTGTTCTGCACCGACTAAAATGCGGGCGAGGGTGCTTTTACCAGAACTCACCGAACCTATAATAGCCATGGTTTCACCTTGACCCAGTTCAAATGAAATGGGCGCTAATGCTTCATAGTATTGTGGTTTAAAGTGCTTATAACCGGTTAAGTATTGTTTACTTAACCCGTCAACTTTAAGCAATGGTGTCGTCATCTTCTTGCTCACTTTTGTAAGGGAAATGGCAGGCGAAATAGCGATCTTTAATATGTTCAAGATTAGGCTGTTTTACGCATTTTCGTTGTGCCTCTGGACAACGAGGACCGAGTCGGCAACCAGCAGGTAAATGCTGTAAAGAGGGAGCTGAACCAGGCAGAGTTGGTAGTTTAGCCTTATGACGCATTTTTGCTGTATGTTCAGGTAGATTTTTAAATAATGCCCGTGTATATGGATGGTACGGCATAGCTATTATTTGTTTAACCGGTCCAGACTCCATTACCTGGCCGCTATACAAAATCGTTAAGTTATCACACCAATGCACCATGGTTTCAAGCTCGTGGCTAACTAATAAAATAGACACATTTTGTAATTGATTGAGTTGGGATAATAATCTAAAAATTTGCGCTTGAGTATTGAGCTCCATTGAATTGGTTGGTTCATCAGCAATGAGCAGTTTAGGATGATTGGCAACGGCCATGGCGATCATGACTTTTTGACATTCTCCTTCAGACAATTCCCACGGGAAACGCTTCATTAATTGTTTCGGTTTTTTAATGCCGACTTTATGTAACCATTTTAGCGAGTTTAAATAAGTATCTCGTCCGCGGCGCCAAAAAGGAATATTTTTATTGGTCACTAGGGCTTCAATCAATTGACTACCAATGGTTTTAACTGGATCTAAACTGCCGGAAGGATCTTGGAAAATCATCGCTATTTCGGTGCCCATTAAACAACGTCGTTGTTTAGCACTCATTTCTAATAAATTTTTTCCATCCCACATCATTCGGTCGGCTATAACATGCCAATTAGGGCCTAGAACACCTAAAATTGCTTTAGCAAATAGACTTCGTCCTGAGCCTGATTCACCCACAAGCCCATGAATTTCGCCTGGATTAATAGTCAAACTGACTTTTTCAAGCACTTTGACCGTGCCCTCAGGTGTATCTAATTCAATGGTGAGATTACGAACATCGAGTAAAGGCATAGGTTAATTTCTTATCGGTGCGAGCGCAGAGCGTAAACCATCGCCGACTAAGTTGACCGATAATACGGTAAACAGAATCGCGACACCTGGAATTGTTACTGTCCAAGGGGCAAGTAATAAGTTATCAAGCCCTTGTGCCACCATCGCGCCCCATTCTGGACTAGGCGCTTGAGCACCGAGGTTTAAAAAGCCGAGTGCTGCAATATCTAATATTGCCGCTGATATGGCCATAGTGACCTGAATAATCACCACATCCCAGACATTGGGCATAATGACATACCAAAAAATTTGTAATGAGTTAGCACCATCTAATTTGGCTGCTGTAACATATTGTTTTTTATGCTCTTCATGGACCGCATTGTGAATAGTACGAACAAATTGCGGTACCATCGCAATCCCAACACCCCAAAATACATTATTAAGCCCTGGGCCCATCACAGCCACCACTAAAATGGCCATTAATAATGATGGTATCGATAGCAATGAATCAAGCAAGTGGCTTAAAATACTCGACTTTATGCCGCGCATCATCCCTGACAGGGAACCAATAATAAAACCGAAAAATAGCGATGTTGCCACCACTAATAATGACATACCAAACGTCAGTTGGACGCCGTGTAAGATGCGGCTAAAAATATCTCGTCCTAAATCATCAGTTCCTAGAAAGTGCTCTACTGTGCCTGCGGGATCCCATGATGGCGGTAATAGTAACACTTGCTGGTCTTGCATCTCGGGCGAATATGGCGCAATAAAAGGCGCGAAAATTGTGAGTGTTAATAAAAATATCACTGCCCACAAACCTATTACTGCGAAGGGGTTGGAGGAAAATGTTTGCCATATCCGCCAGAGAGGAGACTCAATATGGTCTTCTTGGTATATTTTAATTCGAGGCATACAATTCCTTTCTGCTCATTGGATTAATTGAGGTATGCAGCAAATCAATCAAAATACTTAACAATATAATCAATAATGAGACGGATAATATACCGGCTTGTATGACAGTATAATCTCGCTGGTAAATGCCCGAAACCAGCCAACTACCCACACCTGGCCATGAAAAAATAACTTCGACTACAATGCCATAACTAGCAAATGAACCTAGCATCAAGCCGATACTTTTTAACACTGGAATTAACGCATTAGGTAATGCATGACGAAATAATATTTTAGCTGTGTGCAAACCTCGAGCCTCTGCAGCGCGAATATAGGTTTGATTCATTACATTTAAAATAGCTTGTCGGGTAATCCTTACTATTAATGTGAAAGGCAGTACCGCTAAAGTGACCGCGGGTAATATCAAGTGGAGCAAGGCATCATGAAAAGCCGGAACGCGATAAGCTGAATCGGATAGTAAGGTGTCTACTAACATAAAGCCCGTTACAGGTTCTATTTCATAAAGTAAATTGATTTGACCTGAAATCGGTAGCCAGCCTAGATTAACTCCAAACCACATTGATAAGCTTAAACCAAGCCAAAATACCGGGATAGAGTAGCCTGTCAACGTAACGGCTAAAATACTATTTTGCAGTGCTTTATTGGTACTTAAGGCGGCCAGTATTCCAAGAGGAACGCCAAACACTGCAGCAATAAACCCAGAAAATAGTGATAATTCAAAAGATGCGGGTAATACCGCGGATAGCTCTTCTACTACTTCTTGTTGAGAGTTGCTCGAAATACCGAAATTACCCGACAAACGTTGACGTAAATAGGCGGTAAACTGTAACAATTGGTTATCATGTAATTGATAATCGTGTTCAATTTGTTGTTGTTGCTCGATTGTTGGGTACTGAATCCCCGACAATGAGTAGGCTTTACTGACAGGAAACTGGCCCGACGCCATAAATAGCACGGCGATCATTACCAGTGATGTGGCAATAAACAGGGTTATGCGACTAATAAGGTAACGCCACATTTATTGACTTCCCTCTATTGTTTGAGTTGTTCGGGCAAACGAAATACCGCCATAAGGTCTAATTTTCATTGTAGTGATATTACTCTTTTTCAACACAATTTTTTTAGCGTGGGCAAACGTTACCATAGGAACTTGATCGCTAATAATGGCTTCAGCGGACTGATAAAAAGCTTTACGTTCAGGCTGAGTTGATACCGTTTGTGCCTGTGTTAATAAATGTTCAAAATCTTTGTTACACCATCGAGAGCGGTTGTTGTTAGAGGCTAACGCTGCACAACTTAATAATGGGGTAAAAAAGTTATCTGGATCGCTGTTATCTGCATTCCAACCAATGAGCACCGAATCATAATTAGAACTGGCTAATTTTTGAGTAAACACACTCCAATCATAGCTAATAATATTCAGCTTGACCCCAATACGGGCTAAATCCGCTTGAATAAGTTCTGCGGTTTTCAGTGCGCTAGGATTATAAATTCGCGCCACTGGCATGGCCCATACATTAATTGATAAATTAGATATCCCCGCTTGTTGCAGTAATGCTTTGGCTTTTTCGGGGTTGTATTCATTAGGAGATAAGTTTTTTGAATAAGCCCAAGATGCTGGTGGTAAAACACCAGAGGCCTCAACAGCGGTATCGTTATAAACCACATCAAGAATATTATTTTTATCGATAGCATGTGCGAGTGCGCGTCTTACTCTTACATCATCTAATGGCGGCTTTTGGGTGTTAAAGGCCCAGAAGGCAACGTTTAATCCGGGCTTGGCATCAACAATAATGTCTTTATGTTGGTCAAGTATGGCTAACTCACCGGCTTTGGGTAATGCTGACACACTACAGTCACCAGTAATTAATTTGGCAATGCGGGCGGTACTTCTTGGCGTAATATCAAATACTAATTGATCGAGCTCGACCGTGGGTCCCCAATATACTGGATTCTTTTTATAGCGAATATATTCATTTTTAACATATTGGCTTAACTGAAAAGGTCCTGTGCCTACGGCGTAGTAGTCAATGTCTTCAGGGTTCCCTTGTGCTAAAAGTTGATAACCGTATTCCGCTGATAGCACTACTGCGAAATCGGTGGCGAGATTCGATAAAAAAGATGCGTCTTTACGGACTAGATGGAAGATGATTTGGTGATCGTCTACTTTTTCAATGGAGTCAATTAATTCGGCAAAACCAATGCTTTGAAAAAATGGATAACCCGTTCTACTGACTAAATGATATGGATGCAAAGTATCAATGATGCGATTAAATGAAAACAGCACATCGTCGGCATTAAAGTCTCTTGTGGGGGCAAAATGGTCCGTTCTATGAAAACTCACATGCTCACGCAGGGTAAATTGATAGCTTAAGCCATCATCGGATACCTGCCATGACGTTGCCAAGCCAGGAGTAATATCGGCTTTTTCTTGGCTGTAGTTAACTAATCGACTGTAAATTTGGTATGAGGTAGCATCAATAGTGGTGCCCGATGTCACAAGTTGTGGGTTAAAACTTTCGGGATTGCCTTCACTGCAATACACAAGACCTGGAGGCAATTGCACTGGTCCACATGCCGCCAACATGATGCTGGAGAGACATAAAGACATCAGCTGATAGCAGCGTTTTACTATAACAGGCATTGTGTGATCATATTTTATCGACGTTGAGTGGGCATTTTAACAGGGTTCAATGCATTGGGGCAATGAACATATCCGAGCTTGACTCAGCTCTTATCGAGTAAGTTGTATTTTTTCAAAATACCTCGGAGTTGATGGTAACTTAAGCCTAATAAATCTGCGGTTTTTTTCTGATTATACTGGCCCTCAGCCAATGCGCGTTGTAACAATTCTATTTCACTGTTTTCGGTGTATTCTTTAAAATCTATTGGGAATTCAATGCTATTAAGCACCACAGATGTTGTGGTGTTAATATTCGGTTCTGTCGGTTCAGACACCGCTGTTGGGACGTGTTCAGTGGGAGTGAATTGACGTTCGCGGGTTTTTACTCGGTTTACAGGACGATAGGGGGACGCAAAAGGATCCAAAATAATATGATCAATTTCTTGGCCATCCCCCCCTTCGCGATAGACACTTCGTTCGACGACATTTTTTAATTCGCGGATGTTGCCGGGCCAGCTATGCATCATTAATTGTTCTACCGCCAGTGGACTAAAACCACTAAAATATTCCAGTGATAGTTGTCTTGCCATGCTAACAGCAAAATATTCTGCCAATGGCATAATGTCTTCGGTGCGATGACGTAATGGTGGCAAGGTGATTACATCAAAGGCTAATCGATCGAGCAAATCGGCTCTAAACTCACCATTATCAGCCAAGGTTGGTAAATCTTCATTGGCGGCACAAATAAGCCGAACATCAGATTGAACGGTTTTACTGCCACCGACTCTTTCAAATTCACCATACTCGATAACGCGTAATAACTTTTCTTGGATTAATCCAGAGGTGTTGGCTAGTTCATCTAAAAAAAGTGTTCCGCCATCAGCACGTTCAAAACGGCCTTCGTGGCGACCCTTTGCGCCGGTAAATGCACCAGACTCATGGCCAAAAAGTTCACTTTCTAATAAATTTTCACTCAGGGAAGAACAATTGAGTTTAATAAAGCTTTGATCCCAACGAGGAGATAAGTAGTGTAGTCGTTCGGCTATGAGCTCTTTACCTGTGCCGCGCTCACCAATAATGAGCACCGGCTTAGATAATGGTGCGACTTTAGACACATGTTCTAATACTTCAAGTAATGCATTAGATTGGCCGATTAGATTATCTTGCTGGAATTGTTTGCTCAAAGTTAGTTTACTCGCAAAATTGTTAGTGAATTAGACTAATAATTAGTGAAAATCATAATAAATGGCTTGAGCATTAAAAGAAAGAAAAAGTTAAATATTTGTTTAAGTGCATGATGTTGTTGATTTTGTAAATGTTGGCACGTAATGTGTAATACCAACTGCGACAACCACGTTAATTTTAAGGAACACATTATGGGAATTTTCTCTCGCTTCGCAGATATCGTTAATTCAAATATTAGCGCAATACTTGATAAAGCCGAAGATCCAGAAAAAATGGTCCGTCTTATCATTCAAGAGATGGAAGATACACTTGTTGAAGTACGTTCAACCTCCGCTAAAGTATTGGCAGAGAAAAAAGAATTACTTCGCCGGATTGCTCGTGTTCAAGAGCAAGTTCAAGATTGGCAGAATAAAGCTGAGTTAGCCTTATCGAAAGATCGTGAAGACTTAGCTAAAGCCGCGTTGAGTGAAAAGCAAAAAACAGTGGGTTTATTGCACACACTTGAGATGGAACTGCAAGTTGTTGAAGAGCATGTTGCTCGATTAAAAGATGAAATCGCACAACTTCAAGAAAAATTGAATGATGCTCGTGCTCGTCAAAAAACCATCATTATGCGTAAGCAAACTGCCACTTCGCGTTTAGAAGTTAAAAAGCAGCTTGATTCAAGCAAAATCGATGATGCGATGATGAAGTTTGAACAATACGAACGTCGAGTTGAAGGACTTGAAGCACAAGTAGAATCATATGATTTAGGTAAAAAGAACGTTCTAGCTGACGAGTTTGCAGCATTAGAAGCAGAAGATTCTGTGAACGATGAATTAGCAGCATTAAAAGCAAAAATGAGTGCAAAAGCACAACCTAAATCTAAAGCGTAAATTTATTCAGAGGTGAGTTATGGATATGGATCTTCTTATTGCACCAATTATCATCTTTATGGTGGTTGTGGCACCTATCTGGTTGGTTCTTCATTATCGCAGTAAGCGACAGGTGAGCCAGGGGCTCACTGAGGAAGAATTTAATCAACTTAATGATTTAATTGCTAAAGCTGAAAAAATGAGTGGTCGCATCGAAACGTTAGAAGCGATTTTAGATACTGAATCACCGGAGTGGAGGGCAAAACATGGGCTCAGCTAATGGTCGTACTCTATACCGCAACCCCAAAAGTGGTAAAGTGGCTGGGGTGTGTTCAGGTATCGCTGATTACTTTAACTTTGAAACATGGCTAGTGCGCGTTATCGCTGTGTCTATATTGTTACTGGGTGGAACAGGAGTTGTGCTTGTTATTTATATCGCCTTATGGATGATATTAGATATTAAGCCTCTTAACTTAGCGCAAAAAGAGCAGCACAAAGATATTGAAATCAAAAAGAAAGTTTGGCAAGCGGGTGAGCCTGCAAAGCAAGCGTTGTTTGATGTTAATCGTCAGTTTAATGGATTAGAAATCCGCTTACGTCGACTCGAAGAACATGTCACCTCAGACAACTTTGATCTTAAACGCCAAATTAATAGTCTTTAATCCTTCTAATGGGCGGTTTACCGCCCTTGTTTTTGGGAGCCATTAGCCATCATGAGATTTTTAGATCGTTCCTTGTTTCACGTGACTCAAACCGCACAATCTTTGGTTCATCGTAGTACAGATCGTCATGTTAGGCTTGCTGTCACAGGGTTATCAGGAGCAGGTAAAACGGCGTTTATCAGCGGTTTAGTTAACCAGTTATTACATGCAGGGAAAAGTGTTCAACATAATCCCTTACCATTATGGCAAGTGGCCCGTGAAGGTCGATTAATTGCAGTTAACCGTGCCATGCAACCCGATTTAGACATTGCCAGTTTTGACTATAAAGGCGCAATGAATGCGTTAAGCTCATCACCTCCTCATTGGCCCGCTTCGACCAAAAACATTACCGAATTACGCTTAGCGATTAAGTATCAACCCCAACAAGGCTTGTTAGCCAAATTGACTAATACTGCCACCTTGTATGTGGATATTGTTGATTATCCTGGTGAGTGGTTACTTGACTTACCCATGCTGAAACAAGACTTTACTCAATGGTGTTTGTCGCAACAGGTTAATGTGGCGTGTTTACGTCATTCACCCTTATTTGCGGCATTTAATCAGACTGTAGAGCAGTTAGACTTAAGCCAACTAGCCGATGAACAGCAACTTAAGCACATTGCTGATTTGTATCAAAAATTGCTGGTTGATTTAGTTCGAGTGCAGGGTTTCTATCATGCTCAACCCGGGCGCATGCTGTTACCAGGCGAATATGAAAATACTCCGTTGCTGACATTCTTTCCGTTATTGTCACTAAGCCCAATTCAACATTCGGAATTGTCTGCAAGCCCAAGTGACTCAAGTTATCACGTACTTAAACGTCGTTATGAAGAGTATGTATCACAAGTGGTTAAGCCCTTTTATCGTGATTACTTTTCTCGCTTTGATCGTCAGTTAGTATTAGTTGATTGTTTAAATGCACTTAATCATGGTCAAGCTCAGTTTAATGATATGGGGCGCGCACTTAATAGCATTATGGAAAGCTTTCAATTTGGTCAGTCGAGTTTGATAAAACGTTTGTTTTCACCGCGGATTGATAAAGTACTATTTGCTGCTAGCCAAGTCGATCGAGTGACCCGTGATCAACAAAGTCATGTACTCAGTTTGTTAACCGCCATGCTGCAGCAAAGCCAGCATTACGCCAATTTTGAAGGCAGTGAAGTTGAAACCATGGCAATAAGTGCCATTAAAGCGACTCAACATGGAATGGTTAATGTAGAGGGTGTTCAACAAGAAGTGGTAAAAGGCACTGGGCTTGACGGTAAACAAGTGACTCTATATCCCGGGGATGTGCCTACATCATTACCCGATGCCGAATTTTGGCAACAACAAGGATTCAGTTTTAGCGCATTCTTACCGCCTAACTTGAGCCATATGGATGCAAATAATCCGCAATTTGAACATATTCGTCTCGATCATCTCTTAGAGTTCCTATTGGGCGATAAATTGTCTTAATCGCTTTATCCAGAGTAATCATTACAGCATTAATGTGAGCATGAGTTATGAATGAACCTACGAACAGTTCGTCAATAAAAAAATCCCAACTATTTACCGAATCAGATCTCATTGTCACTGAAGAAGCTCATTCGGCAGAAGAGCCTATCAAGCCGAACAAATCGTTCGACGATATTGACTTTATTTGTGATCAAAACTTAATAGAATTACCCGCTGAAATGGAAGACAGCATTAAACCAGTTAACGCCAAGCGGTGGTCAGTATTGGCAACATTATCGGTTATTAGTTTGGTGTTATTGGTTATAGTACAAACCGTGATGGGGTTAATTGACTCTTTCCAACAAAGCCCGTGGTTATTTGGGTTTTACGCGGTTGTGTTAGCCATTGTGAGCTTATGGGCGACAGTGGTTACTTTCAAAGAATGGCGTAAATTAGTTAATCTTAAAAAGGTAAGTGATCATCAAGATACTGCGGAGCGATTATCGCAAAGTATGCAAATGGGTGAAGCTAAAACGTTTTTGGCCCCAATACTGGCTAAATACCCTAATAACGAAGCCAAACAACAATATTTACAAGCCTGTAGTCATGAACATAACGATGCAGAAATCGTGTTGTTATTTGAAGACATCGTATTAACCGAACGTGATTTACTGGCTAAAAAACGTGTTAACCGCTTTGCTGCTGAGTCGGCATTATTATTGGCAGCAAGTCCGCTAGCGGCACTGGATATGGCTATTATTTTGTGGCGTAATCAAAAAATGATCAACGAAGTCGCTGCTATTTATGCTATCGAGTTGGGTTATTGGAGCCGGATAAAGCTTATTCGTAGCATTGTGGTGAATATTATTTATGCTGGCAGTACTGAGGTGATCACCGACTTAGGTACTCAGTTATTATCAGTTGAAATGACTGGTAAATTATCGGCTCGGATTGCTCAGGGGCTTGGTGGCGGTTTACTGACCGCCAGACTAGGTTATCAAGCAATGAACTTGTGTCGCCCAGTTGCTTTTAATAAAAAGAATAAGCCTAAGTTGTCCCACGTTCATCAACATTTACTGGGAGAATTAAAGCAGTTTACCTCGTCAATGATGGCAAAAAATAAATCTAAACAAACCCAGTCAGTCGATAATAGTGAATAAAAATTGTGTGGTTTTTTTGTACAATTCAACTTTTTTGACTACAGTTAGCTTTCGATTCAGAAACGATATGGCGTTCTGAATCGTTTGAGCTTGGTAATGGAGCAGGATGCATACCAACAAACTTAAGGAAGCAAAGGAGATTTTTTATGAAATTATCATTAACAGTAACGGCATTATTTGTGTGCTTATGTTGTTTTATCAGTAGTCATTCGCTCGCCGCAGATACGGCAAAGTCTGAATCCACCAAGAAAGTCACAAAAGTAATGGATAACAAATCAACCAATATGCAAAAGGTTAATATTAATAAGGCTAGTGCTCAAGAGTTACAAACACTCAAAGGTATTGGCCAAGCGAAAGCCAAAGCAATCGTTGATTATCGTACAAAAAATGGCAAATTTACTGATTTGCAACAGTTGACTATGGTGACTGGTATTGGCGAGAAGTTAGTTAATCAGAATAGCAAAAATATGAGTTTCTAAGTAATACCGCAATCAAAAACTAAAACGGAAGCAATTGCTTCCGTTTTTTGATATTTGCGAGTGTTTAATCCACCTGAATCAAGACTCATTACTGAGCGTTTAATGCTTGACCATTAGTGTCGATAGAGTCATCACCCATCAAAAATAAATAAGTTGGCATAATCTGTTCAGCTTTTTTTAATGTTTTCGGATCTTCGCCAGGATAAGCTTTTGCGCGCATTTCGGTGCGCGTTGCACCTGGATTAATACTATTCACTCGAACAGAAGTATTGTCACACTCATCTGCTAATACTTGCATCATTCCTTCGGTAGCAAATTTAGAAAAGGCATAAGGCCCCCAATAAGCACGACCCTTACGACCAACACCACTTGAAGTAAAGATAATTGAAGCGTGATCCGCTTTACGCATAATAGGTAATAACGATTTTGTCATAATGACTTGAGCGGTCACATTAACCTTTAAAATAGCTTCAAGAGAGGTTAAATCAATATGCTCAAATGGGCCTAATGCTCCCAGTTGAGATGCGTTATGCAACAAGCCATCTAAATGACCAAACTGTTCTACAATGGTATCAGCCATATCAATATAGTTTTGTTCTGTCGCACCGCTCATATCTAAAGGGACAATGGCTGGTTTTGGATAACCTGCATTTATTATTTCATCATATACGTTTTCTAGTTTTTTAACGGTCTTACCGAGCAAAATCACGGTTGCACCATGTTTGGCAAATTCGATAGATGCTGCACGGCCGATACCGTCACCTGCACCCGTAACTAAAATAGTTTTGTTATTGAGTAAATCTTTTGCTGCTTGATATTCCAACATGATTGGTTAATTCCTCTTGGCGCAATAGCCCGTCAAATCTAGTACCGGATAAAAAATAAACGATCGTTTGAAACAAATGATTGATAATTGTATGCCAATAGGTCATTTGTATGTAACAAACTTGTAGCTAACTCAATAATTTTACGTTAACTTGATAATCGTTAAGGACTAACATAAGTCCTTGTTGGTCGCATGATTGGACTATTGTGACCAATTCTTGGGGAAAACAAAATTATTAAAACAAGATTTGGGGAAAAAAAGATGAAAAGACTCATTTTGGGTGTTGCAATAACATCTGCTCTTGGCTTAACGGCTTGTGGTGGTGACAGCTTTAACGAAGCAAAAGACAATGCTGAACCGTTAGTGCCGTTGTCACACGTTCAGTTTGATCCTGCTAATAGCTTATTACCATTACCAAACGATTTACTCTTCAGTGGTACTACTGATGGGACACTCGCTATACCTGACGAAGAAGACGGTGATTACACAAACCCTCAAATTGCACTAGGCGCATTAGACGGATGGTCAACTAGCTCACCAATTTCAATAACAATGGAGTTAGCAGACGATTTAGAAGGTAATGCATTAACACTTGATGCGGCTTCAGTTTTCCAACCTGGTGCCGTTCGTGTATTTGAAGCAACTGTTGGTGGTGCGTTATCAAGTGATGCAGAGTGCACCTCCGTACCATCAGTTTCAGCCTGTAAAGTCGGTGACGAACTTCAGTTTGGTGTTGATTTCGTCTCTAAAGCATCAGGAAATAAAGTCGCCATAGTACCGATTAAGCCATTAAAAGCGGGTCAGTCTTATATATATGCGACTACAGATCTCATTCAAGACTCGTTAGGTCGTGGTATTGCAGCGTCGACTACCTATGGCCTGTTAAAGTTAGACTTCGAAACACAACAATTAGAAACAGCTGACCAAAAAACATTGCAGTATCTGGTTAATAGTTATGAAAAGGGATTGGCTGAAACTCACGGCGTTGACTCTGAATCAATTACTTTCTCAGGTTTGTTCACTACTCAATCAGTAGCGGATGTGTATGAAACTACTAAGTTATTAATGGCTTCTAATGCTGCATATATGCCGGCATTTGCAGCAGCGATAACGCCAACGGGATACACTGTTGCTCAGGCAGCCGGATTAACAGTAGAAGACGGTGCAGCATATGTTGTTGCGGATATGGCTGATCTTTATACTGCCAAAATTAAACTGCCAATCTACGGTGATTGTTCATCAGCAAGCTGTGTTATTCCAATTGTTGATGGTGCGCCAACGGCACCTAATGGCCATTGGTCTGCACAAGGCGATAGCCCAGTATCTGTCTTGTTGGCATTACAATCAGGTACATTAAGCCAAGAAAACTTTATTACCCAAGCTGTTGCTAACGGTGTAGACCCACAAGCAGCGCTTTCTACTCCGACATTACTTGCAGGCAAGCAATGGCTACTTGATGATGGCACTTCGGCAGATCCAACTAAGCATTTGACTAAGTTTAATCCTATTCCAGCGATTAAAGGTTATGAAATTATTCCTGTTCAAATTACCTTGCCTAACGCGGCTAAGTTAGCTGCATTTACAACTGCACAAGGTGGAACATTTGTACCGCCAGCAAGTGGTTGGCCGACAACCATCGCTATGCATGGTTTAGGTGGTGGTAAAGAAATGGCGTTAGCCTATGCAGGTACCTATGCTGCCGCGGGTGTCGCTACCATCGCGATTGATATGCCATTACACGGTGCTCGTTCATATGACGCAAACGATGATGGCACTTATGAGATTTCCGCTACCGCACCTGCATTTGGGCCAGTTGTGGGCACGCCTGATGCGTTCACTAATGGTAATCCATTAGTGTTTGTTAACATTGCCAGTACATTGACTGTCCGTGATAATTTCCGTCAAGCAACCTTAGATCAACTTGGTCTGAGGTTATTATTGACCGGAATGGCACAACAATTAGCCGCAGACGGTGACGATCAAGTATTCGACGTGTCTAAAATCAGTATGCAAGGCCTAAGTTTAGGTGGCATTGTGGGGACGACATTCTCTACTTATGCGAGTACTGGATTAGTTAATCCTATGACTGGTGATGCATTGCCAAATGCTTATGCAATCAATGCAGCGTCGTTAGTCGCACCTGCTGGTGGTTTAGCCGGGGCATTTGCAGGTTCTGCTGCGTTTGGTCCACAGTTATTTGCCAACGTGACAGCATCGAGTACGTTTGCGGCTTTAGTTACAGCAGCAAATACGCCAGGTTATGAAGAAGGTAGTGCTGAATATGCTGCATTAGTTCAAGCTGTGTATGCTGAATTTATTCCGACATTTGCTTTTGCAGTACAAACCGCAATAGATTCTGCAGACCCTTTAAACCATGGCGCAATGCTCGCTGCAACGGAACTTCCTGTTCACGTCATTGAAATTGTTGGCGATGATACAAACTTACCAGACCAAACATTGCCAAACAGTGTTGAAAGTTTCCCTTTGTCGGGTACTGAGCCGTTGATTGCTTCACTAGGTCTTGGGTGTGTTGATGCAACTACGCCTGGTTCTGGAGCTGTACGCTTCTCTAAAGGCCATCACAGTTCGATTGTTAGCCCTGGTGAAGTAGAAGGTGTTACCGATGGTATGGCTACTGCCGCAACGGTTGAAATGCAGTCTCAAGTAGCTGGTTTTGCGAAAACAGCTGGTTTAGACCAAGCAACAATTGTTGTGACTAACAGCGATGTGATTCAAAGCTGTAATTAATCCTTACTAAATTAGTGCACAACTTCTTAAGAAACCCAGCAATTAGCTGGGTTTTTTATTCTCTATTTATCGACTATTGCTGTTAATATACTGCGAGATTGTCATCCCTGTATGGAGCGAGATTTGGAATTTTTATATGAATACGGTCTGTTTTTAGCTAAAGCAGTTACCATTGTTGCCGCTATTTTAGCGGTAGTAGTATTAGTGTTGGCGAGCAGCATGAAAATCAAATCTGATAAAGGTGAGTTAAGACTCACTGATATTTCAGATGAGTTGCTACAGCTCAAGCATCAGTTAAAAGAAGAGTTACTGCCTAAAAAGCAATTTAAAGCTTACGAAAAGCAGGTAAAAGCAGACGAAAAAGCGGCTGAAAAGCAGCAACTAACGACAGGAAAAGTGTTCGTTATTGATTTTAAAGGCAGTATTGATGCGCACGAAGTAGCGTCATTACGTGAAGAAGTGACCGCAATTTTAACCATTGCAGACAAAGACGACCAAGTCTTGGTTAATGTTGAAAGTGGCGGTGGCATGGTGCATGGTTATGGCCTTGCTTCAAGCCAGTTAGATCGTTTACGTCAAGCCAATATTCCGTTGTCAATTTGCATTGATAAAGTAGCCGCTAGTGGTGGTTATATGATGGCGTGTGTGGCTAATAAAGTGTATGCAGCTCCTTTTGCTATTGTTGGATCGATTGGTGTTGTGGCACAAGTGCCTAACTTTAATCGTTTGCTGAAAAAACATGACATTGACTACGAACAACATACAGCAGGTGACTTTAAGCGTACGTTAACCATTTTTGGTGAAAATACCGATGAAGGCAGAGCTAAGTTCCAACAAGAACTCGAAGAAACACATGTATTATTTAAAGAGTTTGTTGGCCGCTATCGTCCTCATATGGACATTACCAAAGTGGCAACAGGTGAACATTGGTATGGTCAACAAGCTATTGATTTAGGTTTAATTGATGAGGTATCTACCAGTGATGATGTGATTTTAACGTTAGTTAAGACCCATCAAGTGATCAAAATAAAATATCAAATGAAGAAAAAACTGGCTGACAAAATTGCCCATGGCGCATCGTTAGCTGTTAATACCGTGATGAATCGTTTAGCTGAGCGTAACCAGTCAGTGTAATGTTACATTATGAGTGATGAGATAGATCAAAAAACGACAGCTTTAGCTGTCGTTTCTTATATAGTAAACCTAAATAGGTTTAGGCTCTATAACTGATGTGTTGATGAAAACGTAAAATAACATCAGCATGTTCTTTATCGATATCAAGTTCATTAGTAAATAGACGTATCGCTTCTTCTACTTGATTCATGAAGCGACCATAACCTTCATCCGTTTCATCACTTTTACCTGCGACAATGACAAATCGAAAAGCATCTACAAGCTTATTGGCATCCCAATGGCAAATAGGTTCAGGCGACTCAGCGTGAGGGTCAAATCCAATCATCTGAAATTCGTTGGTACTGGTTAATTGCTCATACTTACTGTTACGTACAAGTGGTAATTTACCGTTAGCGACAACGGCAACACGCTTTAACTGCTTACTTGCTGTTGCTTTGATAAACTTGTCGCATAAATTTTGATAAACACTTGAAAAGTCAGTGGTATCATTTGCAAGTAATTGCTTTTTAATACGACGTTCTACCGGAATGTTGATGGTGACATAATTGAGCGTACTCACATTTTCTGGTAGCTCACAGTGGCGGCGATGATAACGGCTGTCTACAGCACGCAATTTATATCCGTACGTTTCTTTGAGTCCCTTTGCTTTGGCAAAAAAGTCATAAGAAATATGCTGGTGGTCACGGACTTTAATGGGCACATCTTTAACAGGTAATAACGGTTTTAATTCAGCGATAAATTTTTGCACATGCGAATGGAATTCAGCTGAATTACTACGAAGATCATGACCCGTGGCTAAAAATACTATTCTAAGCTTTCTTGCTCGAAAACCTGCAACGCTATGTAAACTGTTGGCTTCATGATGGGCTGGATTATAAAAAAAGCGTATTTGCTCTTCTGAGTTTAAGCAATAAGCTTCGTTGTGGAAGCGTACCATAGGTAATTTGTCAGTGGTAACAACGTGGACGTTGTACAATTCTTGTTTTTCAGCTAATTGATAAACCAATTTACTGAACTCATCGTAACAAGTTTCTAAATCACTGTAAGCATTAAGATATTCATCGGTTAATGGGAAACCAATGGTAATGTATTGATTTTTACGTGTTGCGGTGGGCAAGTATACTTTTTTTTGACGACTGACGGACATATTATTTCCTTATTGCCTTGGTTGTTGTCTAAAGTTTATCGTTATTTATGGTTATCTAATGTGCTTACTGCATGTCCATTTTAAACATCGCTGATTAAATTAAAATAACTTTCGTTCAGTTTAGTAAATTGTTTTTAACATTTGCAGTTAACATCATATAAATTGAAGTTTTTAATCAGATAATTCTTGGGTGATCCAAGGTAGCATCCATTGCGTAATGCTTGTTTGCGCTTGTTCATTTGGATGAATACCATCACGTTGCATTAAGTTTGTGTCTGTGGCAATTTTTTGCATGAAAAAAGGGATTAACTTAATATTATATTCTTCAGCTAATTGATGATAAGTCTGTGTAAAAGATTTACTGTAACGAGGACCATAATTTGGTGGCACCATAATTTCTGTCAACAAGACTTTTGCACCGTGAGCTGTAGAAATTTCGATGATTTTTGTAAGATTTAATTTCAGTTGATTAGGTGGGAAACCACGTAAACCATCGTTGCCGCCAAGCTCAATGACCACAAGGTCTGGTTGGCTAGACTCCAGTAAATTAGGGAGTCGGCGTAACCCTCCAGCAGTAGTTTCACCACTGACGGAGCCGTTAACAATCTTGTTTTGAGGCAATTCGTTACGGAGTAATTGTACCCAACCTTGGTCTTCTGACATGCCATAGCCTGCACTTAAGCTATCACCTAAGATCAAAACCGTGGCAGCATGGGTAGGCGCGCACATTAATATCAGCGTAAATGCAGTGACTAACATGCGTTTAAGCGACAAAAACAAGAAGGATTGTATGTCTAATAATACTGATCGAAATACCAATGCCATTACGGTAACTAACCTCAATAAAACTGTTGTGACCCAAGAGGGAGAGTTGACTATCCTCAACGGCATTAATATAGAAGTCAAGCAAGGAGACAGTATTGCCATTTTGGGGCCATCAGGTTCTGGTAAGTCAACACTTCTTGGGTTGCTCGCTGCTTTAGACACGCCAACATCTGGTGAAATCGTGCTTGATGGTGTGGCATTGTCTGGTTTGAATGAAGAACAAAAAGCCGCGCTCCGTAAACAAAAAGTCAGTTTTATCTTTCAATCATTTATGTTGGTTGACACATTAACCGCGCTTGAAAACGTGATGTTACCTGCTGAGCTTGCTGGCGTAAAAGACGCCAAACAAAAAGCTCAAGCCATGCTTGAACGTGTTGGCTTGGCGCATCGGTTAAATCATTTACCTAAACAATTGTCTGGTGGTGAGCAACAACGTGTCGCCATCGCTAGAGCTTTTATTTGCGAACCTAAAGTGCTGTTTGCAGATGAGCCAACGGGTAATTTAGACAGTGTCAATGGCGACAAAATTGCTGATATGTTGTTTGCGCTAAACCAAGAAAGCGATACCACCCTGGTTCTAGTGACTCATGATTTACATTTGGCCAGACGCTGCGCTCGTCAATTGGTGATGGAAAATGGCCACTTATCAGAACCCTATGCAGAAGATAACAGTATCATCGAAGATTTAAGCCTTGAACTTGCTGTGGAGGTCAATTAATGGAATGGCAAATTGCTTGGCGTTTATTTAAGCGTGAGCTTGCCCAAGGTCAGTTGATATTAATTGTATTGGCAATTACCTTGGCAGTATTGTCTGTGACTGGGCTTGCGCGGGTTAGCGAGCGATTACAAGTTGCGATTAATGGTGAAGCGGCTAATTTTATTGCCGCCGATCGTATTATCGATTCCCCAGTAGAATTAGACCCCAAAGTCTTAGTGATTGCAGATGAGATTGGTCTTGCTCACGTCACTAATATGCAATTTAACTCGATGGTGTATTCGGGGGAGCAATTTCAGTTAGTTACCGTTAAGGCGGTTGGTGATGGTTATCCATTAAAAGGCGATATAGAACTGAGTAGCGGTACGACGCGATTACTGCCTAAGACTGGTCAAGCGTGGTTTGAAAACCGTTTAGGCGGGTTACTCGGCTATCCTAAAACCATTGAATTGGGTAATAGTGAGTTAGCGCTAACAGAAGAAATTAGTCGTTTACCAGATGCTGGTTTTAATCCATTTGCATCCTCGCCAGTGTTGCTCATCCGTATAGATGATGTGGCGGCGACAGGCATTATTCAGCCGGGTAGTCGAGTTACTTATTTATACCAATTTACCGGTGATGCTGAACAACTGTCGGTATTTGAGCAGCAAGCAAAACCATTGCTTAACAACAGTCAACGCTGGGTGGATGTGCAATCGGGAGATTCACCGATAGCCTCGGCAGTGCAACGTGCTGAGCGCTTTTTGCTACTCGCCAGTTTACTCGGGATTGCCTTAGCATGTGCCGCGATAGGTATTGCTGCACAACGTTACTGCCAGCGTCATTACGATGTTGTTGCTATGCTTAAAACCTTTGGTGCGTCGGGCAAACAAATTCGGGTGCTATTTGGTCTACATCTATCGTTAGTCACTTTATTGGGTATTGCCTTGGGCCTTGTGGGCGGATTATTACTCGATCTTGGCATCACCGCATTTTTACCCTCAGAGATAGCCGCTTATTCACCACCATATTTACGTCCAGTATTATTAGGAGTTAGCACCGGATTGATCAGTGCATTCATGTTTTCGGCTTATCCGTTAATGCGTTTGTTAGCCATTCCGCCTTTAAGAGTATTGCAGCGTCAATTAGAAGGCTTAAAGCTGGGTATGTGGCTCCATTTGTTATTGAGTTTGGCTGCCATGGCATTATTAGGCTATTTATATTCAAGAAGTTTAGCCTTAACCATGACAGTCGTACTTGCGGTGTTGTTATTAGGTTTTTTATTGAGTGTGCTCGGATTTGTGATGATCCGTTTCGGTCATGGAATTGGTATGAAAACCACCAATCCTTTTCAACTGGCATTAGCAGGACTTCGTCGTCGAGCACGCCAAAATGCTGTGCAATTGGTTGGGTTTAGCAGTGCATTAGTGTTGTTATTAACCATTTTAGCGTTACGACAAGACTTACTAAACGAGTGGCAAAAGCAGTTGCCTGAAAATGCGCCAAATTACTTTTTAGTCAATATTGCCCCTGAAGATGCTAAGCCACTCAATGACTTTTTAACCACTAATCATATTAACGCTACCGATATTTATCCTGTGGTTCGTGGCCGTCTCACTCATATTAACGATGAAGAGTTGATATCAGGAAAACAAGCCGATGCAGGTGTTGAAGGGCGAGTGGGCATTTCACGAGAGTTAAATTTAACTTACCGAAAAACCTTACCGCCTAATAATGAGTTGCTTGAAGGCGTGTTTAATCAAGCTGAAGATGATGTGTCGGTTGAGTCTGGTGTTGCTAAGCGGCTAGGGGTAGTGTTGGGTGATAAGTTAACCTACAGCATTGATAACCAACCCTTTTCGGTCAAGGTTGCCAGTATTAGAAAAGTTCAGTGGGAAACCCTACAACCTAACTTTTTCATGATTTTTACTCCTGAAGCATTAGCACCATTTGCTTACACCTCTATGGCCAGTTTCCATCTTAATGATGCGCAATTAGCGGCTGATGGTAGCTTACTGAGTGCCAATCAAGTGGTACTGCAAATAATACAACAATTTCCAACAGTATCGATTATTGATGTCGGAGCAATGGTCGAACAATTGCGGCAAATTATCGATCAAGTGTCGTTGTCATTATCATTGGTGTTGGTACTAGTGTTATTGGCCAGTGCCTTAGTATTGATTGCGCAAACTGAAGCCGGTATGGCGACTCGGCAGCGAGAGCTCGCGGTACTGCGTACTTTTGGTGCATCTGGTTGGTTATTGCGTGCGTCGACTGGGTTTGAATTTGCTTTACTTGGTGCTATTGCTGGTTTACTGGCTGTCATCGTGGCTGAGTTTGCTTTATATATGCTTAAAACCCAAGTGTTTGAGCTGGTGGTTTATATGCATTGGCCTTGGTGGGGCATAACTCCAATTGCCGGCGCGTTAATTGTGTCGACGCTTGGCGTATGGCGATGCCGTCAATTACTCAATAAATCGTGCAGTGACATGCTCAAAGAGGGTTAAAGCAAACCCTAAGGGTTTGTTAATAATAAGGGAGATACACAGTTATCTCCCTTATTATATTATCTGGTTATTTTAGATGTATGTTAAGTTTTAGAATAAACCAAACTATCCATTTCACCTCCTTGTTTAAATCCAATTAAATACATTATTTAGCGTGAGTATGTGATGCGTCTTGATCGATTTGTAGTGAAAAGTACTGAATTAACTCAACAGCAGGCCATTGAGTTAATTCATCAAGCTAAGATTTACATTAATAATGTCGCTGTGGTGGATGAAGCCATCCAAGTACACGAAAATAATGATATTCAATTAGACGGTCAAAAGTTGGTAACTCGACCTTTTCGTTATATTTTAATCAATAAACCCGCCAATACTCTTTGTTCTAATGCGGATGGTGTATATCCGTCATTGTTTTCGCTATTAGATGTAGATCGACTATCCGAGCTGCATATTGCTGGACGTTTAGATGCTGATACCACTGGATTAGTGTTAATTACCGATGATGGCCGCTGGACATTTTCTATCACTTCACCTTCTAAAAAGTGCAATAAAGTCTACCGAGTAACGTTGGTCAAACCGATAGCTGTAGATGCTGCTGAGCGCTTTTTACAAGGCATTGCCTTACAAGGGGAACAAGGGCTAACGCTACCTGCACAATTAAAGGTTTTAGCACCACAAGAAGTATTACTTACGTTAACGGAAGGCAAGTTTCATCAAGTTAAGCGCATGTTTGCTGCTATCGGCAATAAAGTGGTGTCACTTCATCGACAAAGTATAGGTACTGTGAATCTTGATGTTGAGTTAGGAGATTGGCGTTATTTAACGACAGATGAAATTCAATCTTTTTTATAGAAACCGTTTCATCAGCAGAGGCTAGAGGAACAAAAGTCGATGACGTTTAAGTTTTACATTGAGTTATAAATATTGCTGATTTTGATAACTTAAAATTATCAAACACCTGTTATTATATTCAACAAATAGGCTAATCGCATCCAGAGGAAACCATGTTAAATCAGCAATGGTTAACTACATTTATTAAGTTAGTCGAAGTCGGACATTTCACTCATACGGCTGAGCAATTATTTATGACTCAGCCAGGCGTGAGTCAACATATTAAAAAGCTCGAGCAACAAGTTGGGGTTGCTTTGATATATCGAGTGGGTAAAAGCTTTGAATTGACCGAAGCCGGAATTCATTTGCACCAACAAGCCTTGATTTGGCAGCAACAGCAGCAACAACTGTTGTCGCAAATAGCGGTAGATGATGTCTATGTTGGGGATTGCCGTATTGCGTGTTCTGGTTCGATGGCATTGTTACTGTATCCGCACTTAATCGATTACCAGTTGCCGCATAAACAATTACAAATATCTTTAGAGGCAGCACCCAATAAACGTATTATCGACAGTGTGTTGGCCAATCAAGTCGATATAGGCATCATTACTCAAGCCGTTCACATGGACGACCTAATGTTAATACCATTAGGTCAACAAGCATTGTGTATTGTGATGCCAAAATCCTATCAAGATAAGTTAGTCGACTTTGACCAGTTAATGATGTTAGGGATGGTTTCCCACCCTGATGCAATGCATTATTGGCTACAAATAGTCAGTCATTATTTTAACGATAAGCAAGCCGCTGCCCAGCAGGTACCCATACGCAGTTACGTTAACCAATTACATCAAATATTAGTGCCGGTAGCGAAAGGGTTAGCTTTTGCGGTATTACCGCAGTTTGCTGTGGACAGTTTTGCTAAGCCACAACACATTTGCGTAGCGAAGCTTATTGGGGCAAAGGAGATAAAGCAGGGCGTAAACGAGCCATTATTGTTAATCCATAAGAAACACCGGCCATTGGCCCAGCGTTACCAACCGATTATTGAGACGATTAAACAGCTAATCTAGCCTCGGCTGGAGGGTCGATAACACTCAATAATAATGGCTGGTGCTAACTGACAATGTTATTGAGTGCGGTTTCGATATCTGTGTAGATAAATTCATAACCTGCCGCAAGAGCTCTTGTAGGGAAGACAAATTGCCCTTCGGTGAGCAATTGTGACATTTCACCCATAGCCAGTCTAAGTGCTAAAGGCGGTGTGGTGATTTTAGCGGGGCGATTGAGCACTTTTCCTAAGGTCTGAGAGAACTCTTCATTACTCACTGGGTTAGGTGCCGTTGCATTAAACACGCCTTGTAAATCATTGTGGCTAAGTAGATAGTTAATCAGTCCCAGTAAGTCGTCCATATGAATCCAGCTCATACCTTGTTCGCCACTGCCAATAGGTCCACCTAGTCCGAGCTTAAAGGGCGGAAGCATTTTGGCTAATGCCCCCCCTTTTTTGCCAAGCACAATACCGATACGAGTAATGCACACACGGGTTTGTTGTGATTGGGCTTGCAGTGCAAGGTCTTCCCACTGTTGACAAATATCATGACTAAATTCGGCATGGAAACCACTGGATTCATCAACGGGTGTTTTATCTTGCCGCCCATAATAACCAATTGCAGAAGCACTAATAAAAGTATGCGGTGGTGTGGTGCTTTTACTCATGAGTTGAGTTAACTCTGCCGTGATGTTGCAACGACTTTCGGATATTATTATTTTTTGTTTGTTGGTCCAGCGCTTACTGACTATGGGTTCGCCTGCAAGGTTGATTACAGCATCAATACCGTTAAGGTGTGGCTTATCGGTTAAGGTTTGCCAGTATTCATGGTGGCTGCCGAGAATGTTTTTAGCGTCGCTAACGTTACGCGTTAAAATAACCAGTTGGTGATCGGTAAGCGATTTAACGAGTTGCTTGCCAACAAAACCTGTTGCGCCAGTGATTAATATTTTCATGCAAACTCCCCTTTATTTTCTATCTGAATATACGACGGTTAGCATAGAAATGATCACAAATTGTCGGAAACATAACTGTTATTGCGTTTTTTGGTAGCATAACTCCATCGACACAGAATCTGCGAAGCGCAGTGCATGGGGCTTATCAATTTCGACACTGGCAAATTCAACCCAATCATGTTCGCTGGCAATAGCAAGGGCTTGACTGGTTAAGTTCTCGAGTAAAGAAAAACGATTATTTTCTATCAAGGCAATGATTTTTTTAGTTATAGTGCGATAATTCAATGCATCTTCTACATTGTTACTATCACGTGCTTTGTCTGCACAATAATGGATAACCACGTTAATGATGACATCTTGTTGATTATTGATTTCGTCATCTTTAATGCCGATAAAAGTACGTAAACGTAAATTTTTAATGCGTATAATGGCGGTTTCTGGTTTCATATGATGTCAGTGGGTCCTAAAAAGTCATTGTAAGCTCATATTGCCATCAACTGATATGTGAATCGACAATAATTTTAACTTAGTTTGCAATATGTTACTGATTTTAGCTTAGCATATCGAAGCATTTAAATAAGCAACAATAAGGATTTTCGCCCTATGAAAGGAATACAACAACCCTCAATGGCTGTGCGCAGTTTTGTGGTAATGGCTTGTGTTGTGGTTATTTTAGCTGGGATTAAAACGGCTAGCCCTATTGTGGTGCCATTTGTGTTATCTGCATTTTTAGCGGTCATTTGTAATCCTGCCATCATGTTGATGACGCGATATCATATCCCTAAATGGCTGTCGATTATTTTACTCATGGGATTTATTGTATTAATGGGACTGTGGCTGGCCAGTTTAGTGGGTAGTTCGGTGACAGAGTTTTCCAAACAAATGCCAGTATACCGCGAGCAATTGATTGAGCAATTTGCATGGATCCTTGAAAAACTCCAAGACTTTAATATTCAGATTTCAAAACAAAAAGTGCTCGACTACTTTGACCCTGGCATGGCGTTATCCATGACCACCAACATGTTGTCTGGTGTCGGCAATGTAATGGCCAATTTATTTCTGATCATTTTGACAATCGTGTTTATGTTATTTGAAGCTCAATCTATGCCTCGAAAGTTTCACTTAGCACTAGATGCTCCTGACAAGCGTTTAAAGCAAATCGACAAATTTTTGCAGTCGGTTAATCAATATATGGTGATTAAAACGCTCGTTAGTTTGGCTACTGGGGTGGTTATTGGCGTTGGCTTAACCATTATCGGCGTTGATTATGCCTTGTTGTGGGCCGTAGTTGCTTTTCTGTTTAACTATATTCCTAATATTGGTTCTATTATTGCGGCAATTCCTGCAGTGTTATTGGCCTTTATTCAAATGGGCCCCGGTGCTGCGGGTATTACCGGTTTACTGTATGTCGGTACCAATATGGTGATGGGTAATGTAATTGAACCGCGCTTTATGGGGCGAGGCTTAGGCTTGTCTACCTTGGTGGTATTTTTATCATTAATTTTTTGGGGCTGGCTGCTTGGTTCTGTTGGAATGCTGTTGTCAGTACCTTTAACTATGATTGTTAAAATCGGTCTTGAATCGAGCGAGTCGGGCAATTGGCTTGCTATTTTATTGTCAGATGTTGGTGATGACTTGCCCGTTGAAGAAGCCAATAGTGTTAAAGCTGAAGCCGAAGTGGCGGTTGAAGAGCAATGCAATAGTGACGATGGCCATTATGTTAATAATGATGAAAAAAATGAGCTAGATAGTGGTGCTGATAATGATACTAACGTGGATAATGATGCTAAAACCAAGTCATCAACCACCGATGTATAACCCAATTAATTGTATTTAGTTAAGAGAGAGTATGAAAGGTTTTTTACAACTAGTCCCCACTTTAACATTCGGTGATGATGTTTGCCGGTTATTCCATGGTCGTGGTGGTTTATATGTGGGCGATGAACACCTGTGTTTAGATTGGTATAAGCCAGTATTATTGCTCACCAGTTTTAAGATGCTCGAAACCGAGCAACTGGATGAATTAGTGATTGCAATAAAGGCACTTTGGCTGCAACAACGCCCAAATGAGCCTCTCAATTTAGTCTACCAATACCGTCAAGGTGGGCAAACATTCAGTGATTTATTGTATGGAGAAGTGCCTGAACCGCATATCGTCAGCGAAAATGGTGCACGTTTTTTAGTGCATTTATTACGCGGACAAAACCACGGTTTATTTTTAGATATGGCCAATGGTCGAGGATGGGTAAAGCAACATGCAAAGCATAAAAAAGTGCTTAACCTATTTGCTTATACATGTGGCTTTTCTGTGGTTGCTTTACAAGGCGGTGCTGATGAAGTGGTCAACATGGACATGAGTAAAGGTGCGTTAAGCATTGGTAAGCAAAACCATGTATTAAACGACTTACCTGCAGGAGCCCGTTATTTAGGTCACGATATTTTCAAATCTTGGGGTAAGCTAACCAAGCTTGGACCTTATGACTTGATTGTGGCTGATCCACCCAGTAATCAGCGCGGCAGCTTTGTTGCGACTAAAGATTATGAGCGTTTATTGAAACGTCTACCTGACTTGCTTGCTCCTCAAGGTGAAGTGTTGCTGTGCTTAAATGCTCCAGAGCTTGGTTGTGATTTTTTAATGCAACAAGTTGCGAGCACTGCTCCACAATTAACTTATATAGAGCGAATTGCCAATCCGTCAGTTTTTGCTGATGTTGATGAGCAAAAATCGTTAAAGGTATTGCGTTACCGCTTAAGCTAATTTATGAGTGTTTTACATAAAACCGATAGTCAATGGCTGTCGGTTTTTTTTGTGGTAATAAAAATACTATCGTTTAATTTCGCTCAACAATTAATCAACATGAGTTTTGGGCAAGTTAACTTTTTGTGACTTATACTTTATGTTAGTAAAGGGTGATATTTATCAAGAAATCGTTAAATATTCCTTTATTTAATCGATATTTAAGCTTGTAAATCATGATCTAGCTAATGATTTATTTAAATTGATGATCTAGATCATATTAACCTCGGTTTACCAATTTGTGAGTATATAGTTTGTCACTGGTTTAAAGATAAAATTCTTACGAATCTTAATGAAAGAAGCAATGAAGTGATGATGATTCGTTGTTTTTCCATCCACTCTTGGAGGATCCATGAGTAATGAAATCAAAAGCGAAAAGGGTTTAGAGTTAAAAATTTTTATTTTTTTAACCGTTTTTTTAGCCCCGATTTTATCTGTGTTACTGGTTAGCGCACTAGGTTTTACCATCTGGTTTAGCCAAATTTTAACTGGGCCACCAGGCGCAGGTTAACCTAATAATAAAATAAATAATGCGAGAGTGATGTATGAGCAATGAACTTCACGTAACCAGCCTGATTGTCCAAGTACACCCTGAGAAAATGGCTGAAGTAAGACAACAAATTATGGCCATCAAGAATGCTGAGCTGTCAGCGAATAACGACGTTAAGTTAGTTGTTGTTTTAGAAGGTAGCAGTCAACGATCTTTGATGGATGATATCTCAACAATTAACGGCATTCCTGGTGTGTTAACTGCCACCATGGTTTATCACCAAAGCGAAGATCTTGAAGAAGGTGAAGTATGAAAATGAATCGCCGCGATTTTATGAAAGCGAATGCCGCTATCGCAGCGGCAAGTGTTGCAGGTTTAGCACTACCTACAAGTGCAAGTAACCTGATCACTAGCTCAGAACAAACCAAATTAGAATGGAACAAAGCCCCTTGTCGTTTTTGTGGTACAGGTTGTTCTGTGATGGTTGCCACCCGCGACGGTAAAGTAGTTGCCACCCATGGTGATGCAAAAAGTGAAGTTAACCGTGGTTTAAACTGTATTAAAGGTTATTTCCTTTCTAAAATTATGTACGGTCGCGATCGTCTGCAAACCCCTATGTTGCGTATGACTGATGGCAAATATGACAAACATGGCGAATTTACTCCTATTACATGGGAGACAGCATTTGACACTATGGCTGAACGCTGGAAAGCCACCATTAAAGCCAAAGGCCCAACTGCTGTTGGTATGTTTGGTTCTGGTCAGTGGACCGTGTGGGAAGGCTATGCTGCGGTTAAGTTAATGAAAGCTGGTTTTGGTTCAAATAACATCGATCCTAACGCTCGTCACTGTATGGCTTCTGCTGTAGGTGGCTTTATGCGTACTTTTGGTATTGATGAGCCAATGGGTTGTTATGACGATATGGAAGCGGCAGACGCGTTTGTGCTTTGGGGCTCAAACATGGCTGAAATGCACCCAATTTTGTGGACTCGTATAACCGACCGTCGGTTAAGTGCGCCACACGTTAAAGTTGCTGTGTTGTCTACCTTTGAAAATCGTTCATTCGACCTTGCCGATTTACCGATTGTATTCACGCCACAAACCGACTTGGCGATGCTTAACTTTATTGCTAATTACATTATTCAAAACGATAAAGTGAATAAAGATTTCGTTAAAAAGCATGTTAATTTCCGCAAGGGAACGACCGACATTGGTTATGGTTTGCGTCCAACACACCCATTAGAAATGAAAGCTAAAAACGTCGATACCGCTGGCGATTCTACGCCGATGGACTTTGACGAATTTGCTAAATTTGTTGCAGATTATGATGTTGAATCAGTCAGTAAGTTGTCTGGTGTTCCTGAACATAAGTTAATTGAACTGGCTGAGTTATATGCTGATCCAGATCGTAAAGTGACGTCATTCTGGACCATGGGCTTTAACCAACATACCCGTGGTGTGTGGTGTAATAACCTGATTTATAACATTCACTTGCTAGTAGGTAAAATCTCTACTCCAGGTAACAGCCCATTCTCACTAACAGGTCAACCATCGGCTTGTGGTACAGCACGTGAAGTGGGGACTTTCTCACATCGTTTACCTGCTGACATGGTAGTCACTAATCCTGAACACAGAAAACATGCTGAAGAAATTTGGCATATTCCCAGTGGTATTATTCCGCCTAAACCTGGTTACCATGCGGTTGAGCAAAGCCGTCGTTTAACCGATGGCGACTTAAATTGCTACTGGGTTCAAGTGAACAACAATATCCAAGCAGGCGCCAATATTAACGAAGAAGGCTTACCGGGTTACCGTAATCCTGAAAACTTCATTGTAGTGTCAGATGCTTATCCAACTGTTACCACCCAAGCCGCCGATTTGATTTTACCAACAGCAATGTGGGTCGAAAAAGAAGGTGCTTACGGTAATGCCGAGCGTCGTACTCAATTTTGGCATCAAATGGTTAAAGCGCCAGGTGAATCAAAGTCTGACTTATGGCAGTTAATGGAATTCTCTAAGCGATTCACAACTGACGAAGTTTGGCCTGCAGACGTGTTAGCCGCTAATCCTTCATTTAAAGGTAAAACCTTATATGAAGTGCTATATCAAAATGGCAACGTTGAAAAATTCCCGCTAAGTGATGCTGATCCTAAGTACTTAAATGACGAAGCTAAACATTTTGGTTTTTATGTTCAAAAAGGCTTGTTCGAAGAATACGCTACATTTGGCCGTGGCCATGGTCATGATTTAGCTGACTTCGATATGTACCACAAAGAGCATGGTTTACGTTGGCCTGTGGTTAATGGCAAAGAAACCAAATGGCGTTTCCGTGAGGGGTCAGATCCATACGTTAAAGCCGGTAAAGACTATGAGTTTTATGGTAAGCCAGATGGTCGTGCGGTTATCTTTGCATTACCTTACGAGCCAGCTGCTGAGTCGCCAGATGAAGAATACGATATATGGTTATCAACAGGTCGTGTACTTGAACATTGGCACTCTGGTTCAATGACACAACGTGTCCCAGAACTTTATAAAGCCTTCCCAGATGCTGTGTGTTTTATGCACCCAGAAGATGCTAAAAAGCGTGGTTTACGTCGTGGTGATGAGATTAGAGTGATTTCTCGTCGTGGTGAAATTAAAACTCGAGTGGAAACGCGTGGCCGCAATAAACCACCAGTAGGTTTAGTCTTTGTGCCTTGGTTTGATGCCAGCCAGCTCATTAATAAAGTGACGTTAGATGCGACAGATCCTTTGTCAAAACAAACAGACTTTAAAAAATGTGCCATTAAGATTGTTAAGGCTTAAGGAGACAGACCATGAAAACAGGTAAATTATTATCGATTATCGCGTTATTGGGTTTCTCTGTAAGTGTAATGGCTGCCAGTGTACCTGAAGACAAAATCGACACATTACGTTTAGCACCGATCAATGTCGAACCGACACCGCCTGCGATGCAAGCAGTGATCAATACCGATGTTAAACAGGTACGTAGCTATCCAATGCAGCCACCGGTGATCCCACATAAGATTGATGGTTATCAAATTGATCTAAAGGCAAATAAGTGTCTCCAGTGCCATGCACGTACTAGTACAGGACATTCACAGGCTCCAATGGTGAGCGTGACTCACTATATGGATCGTGACAATAATTTCTTGGCTGAGTTATCACCACGTCGTTATTTCTGTACTCAATGTCATGCACCGCAATTAGATGCCAAGTTACTAGTCGAAAATGACTTTGTCGATATTGATCATTTAATGAAGGCGAAAGCCGCAGTTAAGAAGCACTAGGAGCAATTATGTTTGCAAAACTGTTTGAGCAACTAAAGCTAGTGTGGAAAGTACTGCGTCGTCCGAGTGTCCATTACAGTCTTGGCTTCTTAACTATTGGCGGCTTTATCGCTGGAATTATTTTTTGGGGTGGATTTAACACTGCTCTAGAACTTGGTAACAGTGAAAAATTCTGTATTAGTTGCCATGAAATGGAAAGTAACGTTTATCAAGAGTTACAAAGTACGATTCACTTTACTAACCGCAGCGGAGTACGCGCAACGTGTTCAGACTGTCATGTACCACATAACTGGACTGACAAAATTGCCCGTAAAATGCAAGCGTCTAAGGAAGTGTGGGGCAAAATTTTTGGCACTATTAATACTCGCGAAAAGTTTGAAGCTAAGCGTCGCGAATTGGCTGAGCATGAATGGAAGCGTCTTAAATCCAATGATTCTCTAGAGTGTCGAAATTGTCATAACTTTGATTATATGGATTTCACTCGTCAGTCTACGCGTGCAGCACAAATGCATTCAACGTCTCTGGCTAGTGGAGATAAAACCTGTATCGACTGTCATAAAGGGATTGCACATCATTTACCTGATATGGCGGGTGTAGAAGGGTTCTAGGCAATTTTATATTGTAAGCGTATAGAAAAGGCCAGCAAATTTGCTGGCCTTTTGTTTTTATGCATTTCGAATTGAAGCAGTTTAGGTTAAATCAACTTGTTGACCAATCACATCAATTAAATACTCAGTGAAATCATGTCCATGGTTTTGCAACATCTTTGGGAACATTGAAATAGGTGTTAACCCAGGGAAGGTATTGATTTCATTCAATAGGATTTCATTATCTTCGGTTAAAAAGAAATCGATACGCGATAAGTGACGTAACTTCATCCCTTTAAAGGCTTTTACCGCGTAATCACGGATCCGTTGACTGATTTCAGGGCTAAGGTTATTAGCAACAACATCAGTACGGGCCTTACTATTTTTAGCATACTTTTCGTCAAACGAATAAAAGGTATTGCTGTCGCAAATAATCTCACCTGGTAAGGTTGCTATCACTTCCCCTTGGTATTGGTAAACAGCCACTTCTAATTCACGCGCATGAATAGTTTGCTCAACCACCACATAAGGCGCATAACTAAAGGCATCTTTTAACACCTCAGCAATATTGGCCTTAACATCGACTTTATAACATCCCACAGATGAACCCTGTGAAGCAGCTTTAACAAATACCGAGCCCCAATTATCAAATGCGGCTTCAGTTTGCTTAATTGCATCATCATCAAGTTGGTGTAAAAAAATGTACGGTGTATTGGGTACACCTAAAGCGGAAAACCACATTTTTGCAGTGATTTTATTAAAGCAATTACTCGATGCTTCCGACTCACAACCAAAGTAGGGCAGTTGGATTAAGTTAAAGTAAGATTGGATATCACCAGTCTCACCAGGAAATCCATGAATACATGGAATAACATAATCAACAGGCCAAGTGGGTGTGCTGTCATCTTCAAAACGGATTTCACGACGATTGGTTAAATCGCACAATTTACCATCTTCTGTATGGTAGTGCCCGTGTTGATCAAGTACTAATTTAAGTATTGAAAATTTATCTGACTTTGCCAGTGATGACTCAAAAAAACGCGCAGACATCAACGAAATATCATGTTCTGCACTGCCTCCGCCGCACAATAACAGCAGATTAATTTTTGGCATGGTTGCTCCTGAAAGACCAATGAAATGAGCTAAATCGGATTATATTAGCCCTAAATAAGTAACGCTTATGATAAAGACCCATAGCCATGCAGTGCAAGTAAGAGTTAATAATATTTCAACTATTTAGGTTTATTATCGAATGTAGTTCAATTAAATAACCTTAACGAGAGAATAAACAGTTATCACATCTCCATTACCTCCCGAAGCGATTGTATTAATTGGCAATGTTAGTTTTGGCTTCACAGGCTTCGGTTCTCATAATCTTCTAAGCGACAACACGTGTGACAGATGCTTTTCAAATGCTAATAATGATTAATAGCAACCGATAAGGTAGCCATTTTGATGAAAATGCGAAGATAACCGCAAAATTTACAATTGATAATAATTATCACTCAATAGTTATTGAGATTAGTTATCAATCGTATTAGCATGTGCGAGATATTCATCTCTATAAAGACAATGGACAAATTTGGAAAACTGATGGCAAAACTTAGTAATAAATTTTGGTTTAAGCTTCATGGCTGGTTTTCGTTACCCGTATGGATAATTTTTTGTTTTGTGTGCCTAACAGGGACTATTTCAGTGATAAGTCACGAATTAACCTGGCTCACTAATCCTGAATCTCGTGCTAGTAATCCGCAACATTTGGCTGAAAAATCGATGTCAGAACTCGTAGACATTGTTCAGCAAGCGCACCCAACGGCAAGCATTACAACGGTGATGAGCTTTGAATCTTATTTGGTCAATGCCATTATTTTTAATGATAAAGATGTCCCGTTTGCCATTGCTTACGTCAACCAATACACAGGCAAAATTCAAGAAATTAATCTTGGCATGACTTTCACTAACTTTATGCGTTCCTTGCATGGTTGGTTGTTGTTTCCTTGGCATAGTAACTACAGCGTTGGTTATTATATTGTCTGTTGTATGGCCATTGTCATGTTGGGGGCGCTTATATCTGGGCTGGTTATTTATAAAAAGTTTTGGCGCGCTTTTACTCAGCCAAAATTACGTGTCACTCAAGGTAAAAAAACACTGCTTGCTGATTTACATCGTTTAGCTGGTGTGTGGTCTATGTGGTTTTTAATGTTAATGAGCATTACTGGGTTGTGGTATTTGGCTCAAGCTATTATGTGGCACAATCACATAGACTTAGAGCCCCATGCTCCCTTAATTGAAGCAAGCCAAGTGCCTACATCATTAAATGGTGTTCCCGTTAGGCCGTATACATTATCTAATGCGCTACAAGTGGCTGAAGAAAAGTTTCCTGACTTTAAAAGTACCTACATTATGCTTCCTGAGCACCAGCGAGATACATACAAAGTGTATGGTCAAGGCGATCATATTTTCTATGACCAATACGCTTATGGTGTGACAGTTAACCCATGGAGCGGCAATATTGAAAGTGAAAGATCGCCGGCGAAAATGACGACGTTGCAAACGCTATCGCATATTGCTGACCCGTTACATTACGGCACAATAGGGGGGTTATGGACTAAAGTTATTTGGTTTATTTTCGGGGTTTTTCTAACAGGTATGTCTATAACAGGATTTTTAATGTGGGGAAGCCGAACCGTAAAAGCCGCTAGAACTGACCTAGACGATACGTCGACAATTTATAACCCACCGCTAGTCGAGCAGGAAGGTAACTAATGGCCCGCATTCAAAACAATATTTGGAATCGTTACAAGTATAAAATAAATGGCTTGATGCTAGTGCTAATTTGTTATTTTTTATATCAGTCACTATTTCCACAATTTCCTGACGCACTGCCTACTCAAGAGCTTGGTGCGTTTGAAATAACACCGATACCGTATAATTTAGAGCCACCATATCTTCATGATGGTACCTATACGAAAGACTTTTTATTATTGTTTAGCAAAGGGCAGGTTAATGCTATTCGCCAAGCATATTTAACTATCGGCACTGAGCCCTTGCCATTGGAAACACTAGAGTTGGGTGATGCAGGCATCTTACATGGCAGCCAACATGGACAAGAAGTTCATGCTATTGCGCCAGAAGCCTTTAGTGCTGAGCACAAAATTTGGTTAACTATTGAAAATTGGCAAGAGCAGCAACAAGTCATTAGTTGGCCGCTGCCTGAAACATTTTATTCGTCATCAAACTAAACGATTGTAGTCTTTGGTGTATTGGGGGGTTATTGAGCGGTTTGTCGATGTTAAGACGATTATCGTAACAATCACTCCCATGGCTAAATGCCAAAGGCTTCGCGTTCAGATACGCATTCGTATTCGGCCATTTCAAATTCACGGCAAATCAGCGGTCTAAGTTCGTAAATCGAACACATCATAGTATCTCTGTCTAGGGCAGCACACCAACCATCATCAAGACGGCGCATCACTTCTCCGCCCCAATTATCTTTGGCTATATACACTTTAGGCACACCTGTTTCGGTTATTAACATCACTTCTAAGCGGCAACAACAAGCTTGGCAATTTGAACAAGTCACAGCCGGTTGCTCAACAGAGTTTATCGTTGTGGTAGTCGATGATTTGTCGGACGACTCAGGGAACATGGTAATGATATTGGTGGGCATTTGAGGGCTGCTGTTGAACATTTGGGCTAAGGATACCGTAATTTAGCGGTGTTGACGTTATCTTAGTGCAAATAATCATGAGATTGGAACAAGCCAAGCAAACTCAATGAGCGCTTGGCTGTTGAAAATTATAACATAACCACTTTACCGGTTAATGCAACGCCAGCAACAAAGGTACCTGCACCACATCGGAAAGTGTCATTACTGCTTGTCAGATTATTTTTATAATTTGATTTGATTTCAACGACCGCGTTGCCACCTTCTTTAACCGCTCGTTCTTTAAGCGCGATCATTGCCGATAAAAATACCCAGTGACAGGCTTCGATATCAGATTTATTCAAAGCATTGGTCTTTTTGTTAGAACTAAACTCACCCATAATTTTAACGGGTTCAGAATAAGCTTGATCACCAAAATAGAAGGTTACGTTGCTGCCGAGTTTATTTTTTGCATGTTCTGTACTCAGTGCATCTGCTACCGAATAACTGGCGACATCGTCGCGGGCATAAGAAACCGAAGGTGCAATAGCGAGTGCCAGTGATAATGCGATGATTTTGTTTTTCATACTGAGTAACATCCTTTTAATTTATTTTGTTTAAACGGTAAAAATCCATTATTCGCAGCAAAATAACATTAACTCACTGATTTTACACCTATCAATAACCACTTTTTTTAATTTAAAATCAAAATTCTCGGTTCATTTTGTCAAAACATTGGGTTAATACATCAATTGAACTTTGGTCTAAATGGCGAGTAATGTCTTCTGTCAGTTGTATGTGCATGCGATTATGGTGTGTATGAAGCTCAGTCCCTTCGCTTGTTAATCCAACTAATATTGAACGCCTATCTTCTTCATGTGGAGAGCGGGTAATTAAGCCAAACTTAACCAGCTTTTCTACCTGAACGGTTAATGTTCCAGTGGTAATTCCAAGTCTGTCAGCTAACTCTTTCATTCTCATCGGCCCATGAGAACCTAGCACCTCTATAGTGTGCACTTGTGCTAGTGAATATCCCGTATCTTTAACGACAGACTGCTCCCAAGAAGACAGTTTGTCGTAAAACTCGATGATTAAGTTATTCAAAGAATGCATAAAGGGCCTCAGCAGTAATTCACTTCGATAGTTAAGTGACTTAGCTTATCAAACTTAGTCAGAGAGTGTTTAACTGATTCGACATTTGCATCTGTTGTTGTGCACACAGCTATTGCAGCAGAATAATGATCAGCGCTAATTTTCCAGATATGGATATCAGTGACTTTTGTTTGTTCATTTTCAATCGTTTTAATTATTTCTGATTGATATTTTTTGTCGATGTTTTCATCTAAAAGAATTGGGCTTGTCTGCTTCATTAAACCAAATGCCCATTTGGTAATAATTACCGCACCCACGACGCCCATAATTGGATCTAACCAATACCATCCAAGAAATTTTCCGACTAACAGTGCACAAATGGCTAAAACCGAAGTTAATGCATCTGCTAGCACGTGGAAGTAAGCCGCCTTGAGATTATGATCATGACCACTGTGATGGTCATGATTATGATGCTCCTCATGGTGATCGTGATCGTTATCATGGTGTTCATGTTCATGTTCATGTCCATGGCTATGGTGATCACTGTGGTCGTGATGTTCATGGCCAAGTATAAACATACTGGCGATGTTTACGATTAGCCCGATAATAGCAACTAGAATGGATTGATTAAATTGGATCTCGATGGGTGATAATAAACGATGTACTGATTCTGCTAACATGATGATTGCGACAATACCCAATGCTATTGCACTTGTATATCCACCGAGAACCCCAACTTTACCCACGCCAAAAGAGAATTTGTCACTAGCTGCATACTTTTTTGCATAACTATAAGTGAATAGTGTGATACAAAAAGCAGCTGCATGAGTCCCCATATGCCAACCATCAGCGAGCAAGGCCATAGAACCATAAATAGTACCAGCTATAACTTCTATGGCCATAGTGATAACGGTTATCACAAGTACATACCAGGTACGTCTTACATTTTGCTCATTAACTGATGTGAAATTGTGTTGGTGAATATATTTTGGGGCAATATTTTTCATAATAATTTAGTTTGATTATCAAGTAATATAGAATTTATACTATTTGAAAATCAAAGTAAATGCTTGTAATCAATCTTTACTCAATATCCTAAAGAAGTGAATACCGGTTTTAGCCATTTAATTAGAGTGGGCTGACTTCAATTTTTTTGAGTGTTTCAGAGCGTATTGATAATACTTGTAATGTGAAGGATGAATTTAAAGAGTAAACGTTAACTTATTTCTCTCCTAAAGAGTGTTTTGCATATGGGGAAGAAAGGCTATGTGAGCTTTTAACCATAGCTAAATAACTAGGCAACAACTAAATCAGATATGTTGAGGTAACTGTTCAAGATTAGACCAAAGTAGATAGCATACAATGATATAGAGAGTGCTAACCTGAATAAAAAAAGGATTGGATTATTCATGTTAAATAAAATGAGTTTGATTAATGGGTTAGTGATATTTGCAATCGCACTGTTGCTGAGCTATTTAACCCTACCTAATTGGTTATTTGCATTTTTCATCGCTGTCGCCTCAATTGTCACATTACGGTTTACCCAATACCAAGAAATAAACACAGAAGCCCTGGATGTACCTAAACAAGATGAACAAGATGCTAATGCTATCAGTAACTCCGCCACACGGATTGCAATTGGCGGAGCGGAAGTGTCGTTTTTTATTGAAAACTTGGCACATGCAATGGGGTTACAAGTTCAGCATGTTCGCGAAATATCAGAACGAGCAGGTCATTTAGAGCAAGGTGCTCAACAACTTCTAGGCCAATCATCCAAAGTACGAATATTGGTTGAGGAGGCAAACACACAAGCGTCAAGTTATGCTAGCGAAATTAAACAAGTCGATGAACAACAAAGTAGCCTGTCTACTGAAATTGAATCAACTGCAGAGCTATTAATCGAACTCAAAAATAAAGCAAACGCCATTAGCAGTATCACCGATACCATTAACAAATTATCTGATCAAACAAATCTGTTGGCACTCAATGCCGCTATTGAAGCTGCTAGAGCAGGTGAGCAAGGTAGAGGATTCGCAGTGGTTGCCGATGAGGTTCGTAATCTGGCACATAAAACGGCCGAAGCAACGCAAGGTATCGAGTTATTACTGACAGAAATAGGCGAAAATAGCATTCACTCTGTTGAAGCCATGCAACGAGTTAGTGATATGGGCGGAAAACTTTCTAAGCGTATGAATGAGATTTATATTCTCACTAAAGCAAGCCAAGAGAGCATGGCCAGTGCAGCAAGCGAAATGCTACAAATGGATCAAACGGTAGGTTTTACCGTAGAGAACACTAATGGTATAGGTGCAAATATTGAAGGCATTGGCGCTTCTATACTCAAAGTTGATACCGATTTGATTGAAGCTTCAGATAGAGTGCTTGAGCTAAGTGGCTTTGCTGAACAGATATTTCGTCATCTGCAACATTTTGAATTATCGGATAAACATTCAGTTATTGCTAATGTCGCACTTAATGCCGCTGCCGAGATTGGAACTGTTTTTGAAAAGGCCATTATCAATGGCTCGCTAACACAAGCACAATTATTTGACTCAAATTACCAACCGATTCCAAAAACTGATCCTCAAAAATTCACTACCGGTTTTGACCGTTTTACAGACTCCAATTTACCGAGTATTCAAGAAGCTATTCTAAAAAATCATTCTGATATCATCTACGCGGGAGCTGTTGATGTAAGAGGGTATTTCCCTACTCATAACCTTAAATTTACCAAAGCTTTAACCGGAGATCGTGAACAAGATCTTGCTGGTAATCGCACCAAACGTATTTTTGATGATCCAACTGGTAAACGATGTGGTAGTAATACCGAAAGCTTTTTATTGCAAACTTATAAGCGCGATACCGGTGAAGTAATGCATGACCTTTCGGCGCCTATATACGTTAACGGTAAGCATTGGGGCGGATTTAGAATTGGTTATAAGGCTGAAGAACAATAAAATATACGTCTATCTATCTGGATCATGTTTATCACCTAGTGCGTATTCAATCAAAGAATAATTGATAGGTGATGACCTTGTTTTTCTACTTTTATCAACTGTTATAATCGCTTAGTGCTTAGTGCTTAGTGCTTAGTGCTTAGTGCTTAGTGCTTAGGTTAAAAGTAGTGTTAATCGCAAGATTTACTCATAACAGAAACCCCCATTCGCACCGACCTCAATAATGACTCAAACTTATCCCTTTTCACATTGATATGAAAAAGGATATGACAGATTTACAAACTCAGGACGACGTTCTCTGCATTTGCGATATAAGTGTAGAGTGTCGATAAATCTCACTCATCACATCAGTACGCTGTTAATGCTGATGTGCTGACGATAATGAATGACCTTCACTATCATAAAATCCTGATGCACTGTGCTCAATAAAACCTAAGTTGATCATTTTTCTAAAAAACGGGTCAGATTCATTATCGCCAATATCAGCAAAGTCGGTCGATTGGTATGCAGAGAATGTATCTAACTGTTGTTGAATCACTTTGTTGTCGTAAGTCATTTCGGATAACTGCCAATTTATGGCTTTATCTGCAGGTCCACTTTTATCTGACAATATAGTACTAATGCGTTGTACTAATTTTTTTGCAGGAAACCACCATATATCAACCGTTTTTGTATTTGTTTGTTGTTGATAATGTTCTAGTTTATCGCAACCTTGTCCAGTCGTCTTAATGAGTGTTGACTGCTGTTGAAATAATGGGTGCAGTAATTGAGCATGATATTGCCATGCTTGATTAGATATCGTTTTGGTTGCTTCATATTCAATGGCACGTTTGTCATCAATAAAGTATGAGGTTTTTTTCATGTGATTATGTGGCAGTGTTGTCCACTGTGTTGCTACTTCGTGATTGCTGATATGAAATACAGAGTTTTGGGCTCTTAATAAAACCAGTTGGTTTTGTTTGTTTGGTGCTAAGTCATTAGTCGTTGGTTCAATATTATAGGTCGCCATAAGGGCAGTTGATTGGCAAATGTCACTTGCTGATGCAAATAACGGGAAAATGATAGCGGTTATTAATAATAGAGTTTTCATGTGTTTTGTCTTTTTGGCTGATTAAGTATCAAGATTGAGGCTAAAAGTTAAAGAATAGGGGCGAACCCCTATTCTTTAATGATGACTTATTTAGCGGTATTTACTCGGCTGCGCCAGAAAGGTTGCCAGCATAATCCATTACATGGAATATTAAGCTTTGCTCATTAGTCCCTGTAATTAAGTGAGCGCCAGGTCCTACTGCAAAAACTCCAACGTCTTCACCCGCATGAGTTTCACTGCCTAATGGTACTAATGACTCTTGGTGGAAACCCGCTGTAGATGTATCAACATCGGTTAAGTCAACACGGCCGGTTACCGCAGCCGCTGCATAACTTGCATCGGCATCAGTTTCGGTCCCTAAATCTCTAAAGCCAAGGCCGTTAGTGTAACCTACCGTTGTATAAGGCATGTCGTCTGAGGCTAAACTTGGGTCGGTCGCACCAATACCAACCACTTTACCTAATATTGGGTTACCACGTTTAGGGTAGCCAGCAATGGTAAATACATGGCTGTGATCTGCAGTAACAATAATTAAGGTGTCTTCTTCGCTTGTTGCATCAACTGCGACTTGTACAGCTTTAGCAAGCTCGATGGCATCATTTAGTGCATTGTATGCATTTCCGGCATGGTGAGCATGGTCAATACGACCAGATTCTACCGTTAAGAAGAAACCTTTGTCGTTATTATCAAGCACCTTAATGGCAGTGGCTGTCATTTCTGACAAGCTAGGTTCACCAGCAATATCATTTTCACGGTCAGCTTCATATTGCATGTGTGATTCGTTAAATAAACCAAATATGCGTGGTGTAGCCTCAGTGTCTATAGCATTAAATGAAGCTTGGTCAACGACATAAACACCTGTTGCGTATTGAGCTTGCCATTCTGCGGTTAGGTCACGGCCATCAGTACGGTCACCTTCAATGGTACTGACTGCATCATTGCTGTTATAGGCTGCATCTTTAGGTAAAAAGTGACGACGGCCACCACCCATCACAACTTCAATGCCATCAACATCTACACCGGCATATCTAGCTTCTAAGTTGGCTTCAAAATTAACTAACTGTAATGCAATATCTTCACAATCGGCACGTTCAGGGTTGTTGGCAATATCCATATCTGAGATGTCTTCCCAGTTGCGTTCTGCTGACTTTGCATAAGTCGCAGCAGGTGTCGCGTGAGTAATGCGTGCGGTTGAGATTACACCCGTTGATTTTCCTGCAATCTCAGCTAACTCTAGTGCAGTAATCATTTCAATGCCTTTAGTACTAGCACAGTTGCCTCTAACCACATTTTCGTCAACACCTAACACGCCTGAATCTGTTTTAACTCCCGACATCATGGCTGTCATTGTTCCAGCAGAATCAGGCGTTTGTGCATCAACGTTGTAAGTTTTTGCTAAACCAGAAAATGGGAATTTATCAAAGCTTAATTGGTTTTCTTCACCCTGCATGCCTTTATTTTGGCCATCTAAAATACGTGCTGCGGTTACGGTTGAAACACCCATACCGTCACCAACAAATAAAATCACATTTTTAGCTGAGCCTTTAAGTGCGGTTATTTCTTCCGTGCTAGATACTTTTGCAATCGATACCTTGGCATTGTTTGCTAATTGGCTATCTATTTTGTTCCAAATATCGTCTGCCGTTTCTATTTCGGCAGCGCCTTGTCTAAACCATGAATTATTCAAACTGGTTAATAGTTCGGTATCATTTACTGTGGTCGCAGCAGGTGAACATACATATTGAGTTGCTGTTATTTCAGACGCATCTAAAACAGTATCAGCATTTGTATCTATACCTGTGTCAATTTGCATACCGCCATTGATACAATTTTCATTACCTACTGATAAAAGTGTTTGTGTGATTAATGTGTTGGTTCCGTTAGTACCATTAGTACCGTTTACTCCATCTGTACCATTGTCACCGTCGTCGCCACAAGCTGATAATGCACAAACCAAAGAAACTGTTATTGTTGATAGTATAAATTTATTCATCATAAAAACCTTATAGGGTCTATTGACCAACTAAACCAAGAGCGCGATTAATTAAATGGAATACAACACTTTGTTCAACAGTACCTTGAACTAATTGCGCTCCTGGACCAGATGTATGAATAGCAACATCTTCTCCTGCGTGAGTTTCGCTACTTAATGGAACAGTAACTTCTTGGTGATAGCCTGATGTAGTGGTATCGATCGCAGTGATGTCTTGACGGCCTGCGATGGCTTCAGAAGCATAAGATGCATCGCCATCTGTTTCAGTGCCTAAGTCTCTGAAACCAAGTCCATTGCTGTAACCTAATGTGGTGTAAGGATTACCATCTGAATCTTCGCTAGGGTCAGTAGCACCAATACCAACGACTTTACCCAAAATAGGGTTACCACGTTTTGGATAACCAGCAATCGTAAACACATGGCTGTGATCGGCGGTGACAATGATTAGCGTTTCTTCATCATTTGTTGCATCTAATGCAGCTTGAACTGCATTTGAAAACTCAATCGCATCATTTAGTGCTGTGCTTGCGCTACCAGCATGATGACCATGGTCAATTCGTCCTGATTCAACCGTTAAAAAGTAACCTTTCGGATTGTTATCAAGTATTTTAATGGCCTTTTCTGTCATTTGAGAAAGGCTTGGTTCGCCAGCAATATCATTGGCTCGGTCGGCTTCGTATTGCATATGAGATTCATTGAATAAAGCAAAAACACGTTCAGAGGTTTCTGTGTCAATGGCATCAAATCCAGTTTGGTCAATAACGTATTGGCCATTTGGATACATAGCACTCCATTCTGCGGTCAAATCACGACCATCTGTACGGTCGCCTTCAATATCGCTTACAGCATCGGCACTATTAAATGTGGCATCTTTAGGTAAAAAATGACGACGTCCGCCGCCCATAACAACATCAATGCCGTCTACATCAACTCCGGTGTAACGTTGTTCTAGATTTTTTTCAAAGTTAACCAGTTGTGATGCAATATCTTCACAATCTGCACGTTCAGCATTATTTTCAATATCCATGTCTGAGATATCTTCCCAGTTACGGTCTGCTGATTTTGCATATGTGGCGGCTGGCGTTGCATGAGTAATACGCGCAGTTGATAACACACCTGTCGACAAGCCTTTTATTTCGGCTAACTCTAAGGCTGTTACTACTTCGTTGCCTTTGACTGAGGCACAAGTACCACGAACAACATCTTCATCAACACCTAGAACACCGGCGTCTGATTTTAAGCCACTCATCATGGCTGTCATGGTGCCTGCAGAGTCTGGTGTTTGTGCATCTACATTGTAAGTTTTAACCAGTGCTGAATAAGGAAATGTTTCAAAGCTTAAGTAACCTTCTTCACCAGAATTACCGGCTAATTGTCCTTTTAAAATTCGAGCTGCGGTAAGTGTAGAAATACCCATACCATCGCCAACAAACAAGATGACATTTTTTGCTCTTGTTGATCTTGATTGTTGTAATTTTTCTGTGATGGTTGCTTGGCCGTCTTTATACCAAGCATTATTGAGTTGTGTGTCAGTCGTTGTCGCTGCGGTTGCAGCTCCTGCGTATGTTGCCGAAGACAATATACTAGCGATAACCACTGATAAGCCTTGTTTGAGCATATTCATATTACCCTATGTTGTAGTTAAGTTATTTTAGAACGTGGCTATAACATAGTGGGTTACAATGAACATTAGGTAACACTAGGGTTACAATTTATTGACAAATGGGTTTCAGTTTTGTGTATACCTATCAAGCGGTTGATTTTACAGTTATTTAATAATGGTCCTAGTATTGGGGTTTTGTAGAATGAAAAGTTTTCTATCTTTTATACTTTTAAATGTCTCATCGGTTGTTTGTGCTCAAGTGTATGATTAAATTGAATATTTTGTTAGTTCGCTATCGTGAAAATCTATCGTAATCTGAGTCGGAAGCCGTTAAGTTGATTAGCGATAAAAAGAGCGGCATAGTTGGAGTCATGCACCGCTTGTGTGCTTATTGATACAATCAATTGCAAGTCTGTCTTGTGGCAGAATAGTTGAGTAAAGTGCTATCAATTCAGACTATTAAATAAGGACTGTTTGTATGGGGGAAGTTATGAGTAAAGAGATAAGTGATGCAAATAATGAAGTAAAGAGTGACAAAATGAGTGAGTCTGCATTAAACGCATTAAAAATCGCGTTTACGTACATGCCTAAATCCATTGAAGTGACTAAATATGAGTATGGTGATAATTACCAAAAAATATTAGATCATATTGAAACTGTTAGAGAAATATTATTGATTAATGATGTTGATCCTGAAGAAATTTATGGTGAGGTGAATCCAGAGAGCACTCCCAATTCAACCTATTGATATAGTGGTGTTCAATAATGTGGCGATAAAAATGGATCGCAATGGTTAGCTTTTGGTTAATTTGGGGATAGACTGCAGTAGTTACAAATAAATTAGCATTTTATGCATAAGCGTAAATGTCATTGCAGCTTTTTATCATGATCATGTATTTGTGCAAACAGTGAAAGCAGATCGGCATCTTTAAAAGAGTCCCATATAGAGTAGAGTTAAATGGCTAACGAAACTAAAGCTAGACAGCCGTAAACTGAAATTGGACAGCCATAAATGCTTATAACAACTTGAATACTATGAGAAAACCATTACTGTTAATTAGTCTGATAATTTTTTGAGCTAATTATTTCATTAGGTTTGATGGTATTTGATTCATATCGACAACAAAAAAGCACCTTAAGGTGCTTTTTTGTTGTTAGACCTGCATTATAAGTTTAGTAAATAAGACTTAATGAACTGAGGTTGATTTGGCGCTTTAGGTGCCGTTTTAAATGTTAGGGTTTGACTGTTTTGACGCAGTTTTAACTCATTGGTAAATTGACATTCAATAGTATTAATTTGAGCGATTTTATTTTTAAAGCTTGGATCGTTTTCACACATAGAAACCATTTCGCTGGCGACCTGTGCGCAAAATGAACCTACTGCGTATTTTTGTAATGTTTTATCATCAATAGTTTTCCAATCGACAATCGTTTCTATTTTTAATCCACACTGTTTATCAATTTCGCTATTGGCCGCAGAGATTTTTTTCTGTTGGTAAGTTAAGTGTTTATCACGATTAAAATCCGCTAGTTTAGCTTGAATCCCTTTACTTAATTGCTGTTCGTATTGTGCTTTTAACTCGGCAACTATTGCAGGGTTAGACTCTTCTTTTTTTGATAAATAAGTGCCTTCTCGTGTTTCAGGTATATAGAGGGTATACGAGCAACAACCATATCCGTCATCGACACTTACGAGGCTGCGCTCAGAGCCATCATAACTATATTTATAAGCGTTGTTACTACCGTGAGGTTTAAAATCGGTCAAAAATGTAATGTCATCAATCTCGTGATTAATGCCGGTTACTTTTACTAACGCCTGTTTTTTGTCTGTTGTTGGTGCAATAACCACATTAACACCATCACCAGAACTCAGCTCTATCGGATATTTGGCGAGATCTAAAGCAAAGCTGTTAGATGACAAAAGCACACAGGCTATAAACAATATTTTTTTCAAAATAAGTCCTTTTAAGTATTTTAACTAAGTAATTTAGCTAGATATTTTATCAGGTTATAACATTGATGTAATGGATTAAAAACGCTATGTACCAAGTAGTTTTGGTTCATTATGTAAAGGTGCTTCAAACTGCCTGCGTTGAGCCTGTGTTGATTGTGTGCTTAAGGCTTAATCTTCGAAACTAGCACTAAAACTAACATTAAAACAATCATCTCCTTTCCCGCTTGATATCAATCAAGCCGCGAGTGCGGCTTTAACTCTACCGTATTGCTCATCATTTTCCATATGCCACTCAGTTTGTTGATGATTTTCGTTCAATTTTTACATTTGAATAATCAGAAAGCTATCGCAATCAACCCTAAAAGCAGTTATGTTAATTGCCTTAAAAATGAGTGGCATAGATTCTTGTTAAGTAAAGATTGAAGAATCAATTATAAAATTCATCAAAATCAAAGGAGAAAATAGATGAGTGAAGAAGTAGAACATGTACCAGCGACTAAGGATCAAGCCAAAATAGTTTACATACTTTATATGGTAGGTTTACTGTTTGGTATTACAGGTATCATCGGTGTAGTAATGGCTTACATCAATAAAGGTGATGCTCCTGAGTGGTTAAAAACCCATTATCAGTTTCAAATTAGAACTTTTTGGATTGGTGCTATTTATATCTTCTTAGGCTCAATTTTATCCTTAGTTATCATTGGGTGGTTTGTACTCTTATTTTGGGCTGTCTGGCTAATAATCCGCTCACTCAAGGGCATGAAAGCGCTTGAGCTGGAAAAACCCATTGAGAACCCTACTGGTTGGTTATTTTAAAAGTCTAACTAATAAGGAGCGGCTGCGTTAAGCCGCGTCCTAATCTCAAGTTTTGAGCCTCAATACTTGAGATGCTACTCTTGAGCGAGTCAATAACAGATCAAGAATTGAAGCTAAACAAGCCATCCTGTTTATCGGCAATAAAAATGGCTGGCATGGTTGATTTTTCAACAATTTTTGTCCGCTTAAGCGGGCGTTAGCAGCCAAAAAGGGGTTAGTCGTAATATGGATGTTTGGAAAAGAGTTTTAACTATCTTAGTCGTTACATTTTCATGCGTTGGTTGTGACCAAGGCACTAAAATATTAGCTTCAGAATATCTCCCAAAAGGTCAAATGACGAGTTATCTTAATGATATTTTAAGAATTGGTTATACCGAAAATATAGGTGCATTTCTTGGGTTGGGTAACACTTTATCAGATAGTGCTCGCTTCTGGATTTTCGTTGTTTTAGTTGGTGCTTTTTTATTTGGCTTACTTGCATATTTAATTCAGAACTCTAAACAGAACTTATCATCATTAATTGCACTTTCTTTAATCTTTTCAGGTGGGTTAAGCAATTTCTATGATCGTGTAGTAAATAATGGTGCTGTCGTTGATTTTTTAAATATAGGTATAGGCTCGTTAAGAACAGGCATCTTTAATGTTGCTGACATCGCTATCATGCTTGGTGTATTTATGCTGTTCTTTGTATCTTCAGAAAAAAGTGTAACTGGCAGCTAACAAGAATAAAAATGGGTGGCATGGTTGATTTGCAAACAGCGCAACGCATAAATACTAAAACGTTACATGCTATGAGTAAGATGAAATATTTATCAGGTAATACCATTACCGCTAAAAATGGTCACCTTAGCTTCGAGATAGAAAGAGCTAATACTAAATTTGTGTCCGTGCTTGGCGAATTGCTACGGAAACATTTTGGTTTTACTCCTGTGGGCGAGCCAACTGTATTTGTAAGCGAAGTTGTAGCTGAAATAGAACTGTCTGGTCTCAAGCTTGGATTAGGCTGGGACAATTGGTCGGGCGCATATGTCATGGCGTTCTGTGAGGAGGGAGATGGCCATATTAAAAAGATGGCTGACTACCTAAACGAAGCAAAAACAAATTTATATGGCCACCCAAGATTATTGGCGAACATTTAAGCATTGGTCTAGTCTTTAGTTATCTTTATTTACTTGTAGGTAATGAATGATGGCCAGACCAAGACAAACTATTGTTAGCTTAGAAGACACTCCTTTTTATCATTGTTGTTCGCGTGTTGTGCGTAAAGCCTTTTTGTGTGGTATCGATAACTCGACAGGCGAGAATTTTGAGCATCGTCGTGAATGGGTTGATTCTCGTATACTTGAACTTGCTACCATCTTTGCTATTGATATTTGTGCTTATGCAGTGATGAGCAATCACTTACATGTCGTTATTAAAGTCGATGCAGATAAAGCAAAACACTGGTCAGATAAAAAGAATTTATATAGCCACCCAAGTTTGTTGGCGAATATTTAAGCATTGGTCTAGTCTTTAGTTATCTTTATTTACTTGTAGGTAATGAATGATGGCCAGACCAAGACAAACTATCGTTAGCTTAGAAGACACTCCTTTTTATCATTGTTGTTCGCGTGTTGTGCGTAAAGCCTTTTTGTGTGGTATCGATAACTCGACAGGCGAGAATTTTGAGCATCGGCGTGAATGGGTTGATTCTCGTATACTTGAACTTGCTACCATCTTTGCTATTGATATTTGTGCGTATGCAGTGATGAGCAATCACTTACATGTCGTTGTTAAAGTCGATGCAGATAAAGCAAAACACTGGTCAGATAAAGATGTGCTGATACAGTGGCATAAAGGTTTTAAAGGTACCTTACTGACACATAGATTTGTAAAAGGTGAAGAACTGAATGAATTTGAGTTAAAGACGGTAAATGACTGTATCAGCCAATACCGACAACGCTTAGTCGATATAAGTTGGTTTATGCGCTCCTTGAATGAACCGATTGCCAGACAGGCCAATAAAGAAGATAAGTGCACTGGCCGTTTCTGGGAAGGGCGGTTTAAATCTCAAGCTTTGCTTGATGAAGCCGCAGTGTTAGCTTGTATGGCCTATGTCGATTTAAATCCTATTCGTGCCAGAATTGCTACCACCCCTGAAAACTCAGGCTACACCAGTATTCAACGACGTATAAATTCAGCGATTAAAGGTGAGCAACCAGCAGAACTATTACCGTTTGTGGGTAATGAACGACTAAACATGCCTAACGGGCTAATGTTCAGAGTGAAAGATTACATAGTACTAGTCGAAGATACCGGTCGGATTATTCGAGAAGATAAGCGAGGCGCTATTAGCGCAAGTAGCCAAGACATTCTTAATAGATTAAATATTCCTGCTGAAAACTGGTTGAAAATCACCACAGAGTTTGGTGCATTATTCAAAGGTGCGGTAGGGGCTTTACCTGCATTAACACAATATTGTGAACACCTAGAGCGAAAGCGGCGACAAGGCGCATCAAACTGCCAGCGCTGGTTGTGTGCTTAAGGTTTAATCTCAAAAACAAAATAATAACCTCCTTTCCAGCTTGATATCAATCAAGCGACTAGTGCTGTGTTGGATTTGCAGTATTGCTCACTATTTTCCATTTAGTGCTCAGTTTGTTGATAATTCTTATTCAATTTATACATATGAATCGTGCAGAATATTATCGCAATCAAAGCTAAAAGAAGTTATGTTAACTATCATAAAATTGGGTGGCATAGTTAACTTTCCGTATTGCTCACTATTTTCCATTTAGTACTCAGTTTGTTGATAATTCTTATTCAATTTATACATATGAATCGTACAGAATATTATCGCAATTAAAGCTAAAAGAAGTTATGTTAATTATCATAAAATGGGTGGTACGATTAATCTTTCATAACGATAGGCGAGCAATGAAGAGTGACAATAAATTTAAAAGTTCGTTAGTGGTTGGTTTGACACCTGAGGAATACAACATATTTGACTTGAGAATGACGAAACCTACGTTTCATTTCGCTAAAGATAATAGCGGCTCGATGTTGATTCAAGATATTGATACAGTCAAACTCAATCGATCTAGAAAGATTAGTTACTTCGTGCCAAATAACATCGGAATATTGATGAGTGTAAGCACCAAAGCATCAAGTCGAGCAAAAGAAATTTTCGATCGAAAATTCAAAAGCAACAGTTATGAGTTGGATATTACCAAACTAAGTGGAAATAAAAGCAAAGCGATAGGTGCTATTTCCAAAGACGTTTACGACTACATAGAAGAAATTCAATCTGCAATCGTCTTTGCTTATACTGCGTTAGAGGCATTTGCGAATCTTAGTATACCTCAGAGTTATATTTACCAAGCCAAGAAAAACTCGAAAGGTATTACAGAGTCACATGATAAAGCAGCCATTGAACGTTGGCTTAGCTTAAAAACAAAGATCAAATATATACTTCCAGATTTGTATGAAACTACAGCTGTTGAAAAGCAAAAATGGTGGGGAAAGTTCGTTATCCTTGAAGAGTACCGAAATGAGATAATCCATCAGAAATCTATTGCTGCGACTGAATTTTATAAAACCTACTTTAAAGATTCGATTTTTAACATTATCAACTGTACAGAGTCCGTAATATCATTTTTCTATGTAGCTCATCAGGCTAATGGTAAAACTAATGAAGTGTGGCCTTGGCTAGGAGAGCATGTTGATATTCCGTCGGTAGAGTTTCAGCAAAGTCAATTTGAAGTAACTGGGAATGTTCATCAAGGCTTCAAGTAATCGCTCTAACAATCAGTTAGGGGGATGGTTATACTTCTCTTGTTCCTCGCTACGCTTCACCACCCCGCAACAAAAACGTTAACGATTCTGATTCTAGATACCTTATTTCCCGAATAAAACCATGAACTAACCCTATATTGAATTTTTAAAATTATTGCTAGCACCTAAATGCTTTACCTGTAGAAATCCAAAAAGCCAAATCAAAGATAATAAAATAATAGATGCCGATGAGTTAGCGAGTATCCAAAACATGGATGTTTTGGCTAAGCTCACATGGAGGCTGATTTTGAAAATCAACCGCCAGCGTCTCGCTTAATCATCTGCACTATGAGTTTCTCTTTCCCATCGATATTATTGCGTCATTATCTGTTTGTTATTGAGTACTTGCTTACCCTGAAATAGCGCTCACTACTATCTTTATAATCAACCCCACAATCAGTCACACCATTAGCTCAACAATCAGCCCCACAATCTCCACGCTAACCCCGACGCCCGCGATGTGGCTTGTTTGCTGGCTTTTTCAAATACCATATTAGTGCCTAAACAATAAAAATGGTTTTTGGCGCGAGTGATGGCGGTATAAAGCAGTTCTTTACTGAGTAACTGCCATTGTGCGGGACTGGGTTTGTGGGGCAATACAAAGCTGACTTTATCAAACTCGCTGCCTTGGCTTTTATGTACGGTCATGGCGTAGCAGGTGTCGTGGCTGGGTAAGCGTGCGGGTAATACTTTAAGTAGGCTGCCATCGGCCATAACAAAGTGGGCCATTAAGCGACTTGGCTTAGTGCTGTCTTGTAAGATTAACCCAATGTCGCCATTAAATAAGCCTAGGTTGTAATCGTTACTTTGAATAATGATCGGTCGGCCTAAATAGAACTCATTTTGGGGATTAATCAGTTTGGCGTGTTTAAGACTGTCGGTGATGGCAATGTTCATGCCCTCAACCCCAAATTCGCCGGCGCGCATGGCACACAGCACTCGATAGTGGTTAAAGCTGTCGATGATGGTTTGTTCTGAATGCGGCATTGTTATGGCGCTGTCTTGTACCTCTGTTTGTTTCGAGCTAGCTTGCTCCACAATCGTCCGTTGGTTCTCTTGAACTAAACTCAGATACTCACCATAAGCCTGTACCGATAATGCCAATAACGCTTGTTTACCGCTGTTATCACCTTGGGCATTAAGCTGATGTTCAAACCAGTCTAATTCGGCATGTTTGTGCAGCCATACTTGGCGAATGGCACTGATATTAGATTGATTAACCGCACTGGCTAATAACCCAATACCCGCATCGCCTTTAAAGCGATGGCTGTGCATCAACATACACAAGCTGTCACCTATTTGGGGCTGTGGATCAATAAACTGGCTGACATCCTGTTGGGTTAATCGTTGTATTAATTTAGCTTGTGCGGCGCTGTAGCGCATTGACCAGGGTGACGCCTCATGCTGGTTGACTTGTTTTAAGCCTACACAAATATCCGCCAGTACTGCACCAGCTTCTACTGAAGCTAACTGGTCTTGGTCACCTAATAATATCAAGCGACCGTGGGACGGCAGGGCGCTAAGTAATTTATACATCATGGGTAAGTCGACCATAGAGGCTTCATCGACCACCAGTAAATCTAGTCGCAGTGGATTATCTTGATGGTGTCTAAATTGATGCGAATTGGGGATGACGCCTAACAGTCGATGCAATGTAGAAGCGTCTTCAGGAATTTGGTTCAGTGCATTATTTAATATCAGCTTCAATGAAGGCTCAGCTATTTGGCTTAATTCTTTCAATAAGCGCTGTTTGGATGCTTTAATCGATTCGCTTAACCTAGCGGCCGCTTTTCCCGTGGGCGCAACTAAACGAATGGTTAGCGGCGATTGGGTTAACAGTAACAATAATAGCTTGGTTACTGTGGTGGTTTTACCGGTTCCTGGGCCGCCAGTAATTACCGCTAATGCTTTTACTAAGGCTGTGGCAGTGGCAATTTTTTGCCAGTTAAACGAACTGTTATTGTTGTTTTCTGCGGCAAATAAGCACTCGATTAGTTGCGGCAGATTACTGTGAGTTAACTCGTTTTCAAGCGGTTTATGGGCTAGATGGGTTAACTTACTCGCGACTTGAGTTTCAAAAAAATGGTACTTATTTAAATATAGGCGACCATGTTCAAAAATCATCGGGGTGTTGTCACCCAGCTGACCCACAGCATCAAATAAACAAATTTGCTCCATCAATTGTTGATGATTGAGTGTGATACAACAATTGATCTCAGCGTGACGATGGCTGTCTTCTGCCATGGGATTAGTGAGATCAATTTGCTCGATGACTAAACAACTGTGCTGATTAGACAATTGCTGACTGAGCAAGGCGCAAACCAGTAAAAAAAGCTGCGATTGTGCTTCGGTGATGTTTGGGTTGTTATCGATAGCTTCTATGTTAGCCAGCTCTAAAGCAAAATGCCTATCGAGTGCGGTAAGGCGTCGCTGTTGTTGCCAAAGCGGGAGTAATTCCGTGATCGGGTGGCTGAGTGTTAGCATGATGACGTCTCCGGCGCACGATTGTCTGTTTGTCCTGAAAATAAGTAGTCGAGTTGTTCGATTAATGTTTGTGGCGGTTTGTCATAAAACACCCCCGCGCCAGGATGATCAGGATGCATACCGCGTAAAAACAGATAATAGCAGCCGCCAATATGCTGCTGATAATTGTAGTTTGGTAATCTAAGCGACAAGTAACGATGCAATGCCAAGGTATATAAGATGTATTGTAAATTATAGCGATGAGCATCAATGGCTTTGGCCATAGCCGAGTGAGTGTAATCGCTATATTTATCACCCAAATGATTGGACTTATAATCGGCAATAAAGAATTGACCTTGGTGCTCGAAGGTTAAATCGATAAAGCCTTTTAACATGCCTTTTAAGGTGTCAAAGTCGAGCCCTGCGACATAACCATGCTGCTGCAAAATATGGTTTAATTGCGACGCTTGTAAGGTAGAAATAGGTAAATAAAACTCCATTTCGACCATTTTTTGCTGCATGCCTAATTGGCTGAATGTCAGTGATGTGTCCTCTGACGCTGGCTCGATAAACAGTGGCGTGAGCAATATTTGCTGATACCAGTCCATTAGCGGCTGTTGCCACAGGGTTTCGTCAAATCCATATTGTTTCATGGCTTTGGCCAGTGCTGGTGGCAGTTCGGTGCCGGCTTGAGTAAAATCAAACAGTTCTAACACTAAATGCATAAAACTACCGGCATTGGCGCCGCGCTCGAAACTAAAACGATCCAGTACCGGTTCAGTGAGAACTTCATCTTGTAACTGTAATTGGATTAACTCATCACTAAAATCTTCATCGTCGGCACCGGGCGCGACTCTTTCGTGGGGTAAATGTTTCACTAAGCCTGAATAACTGCCCACTCGCCAAGCTAGGCTCTTTGCCCGAGTCACTATTTTGGCCGCTAGTGGGTCATTGTTATCGTGGATATCAGCGAGCACAGAATCGTCAATATCATTGCCTAAGCATTCCACACTCATCGCCGGCAAGGTGGCAATTGCATTCACTTTGGCTTGAATAAGGGCAAAGTCCGTTTTCTTGTCGGTAATGCCCAACAAATAACCGATACCCGTTTCATGTAATTGGCTGCTGATCCCCGTCTTTAACTGACGGCTTTGGTTGGCAATATACAAATAACACACGTAAACCGGTCGCGTTAACGCCACATACAGTAAGCGTAAATCTTCAGCGAGGGTTTCTTGTTTGAGTTGTTCCCAGCCTTCGTCGGTGGCGTCGATGTCCCAAATAAGTTGTTCATTTTTATGGTACATCATAGGTGCAGGGCGTTTTTTATTGCCGCGGGCTAGGCTGACGAACGGCACAAAACACACCGGATATTCTAAGCCCTTACTTTTATGAATAGTGACAATTTGCACCAAGTTTTGTTCACTTTCTAGGCGCAGTTGTTGCTCGTCTCCGCCACTATTACCAATCAGTTGTTGCTCATACCAGTTAATTAATGCACTGCTACCATCAAGTTCGGTGGCTTTTTGCTGTAGTAATTCGGCTAAATGCCTAAAGTCGGTTAAGCGTCTTTCGCCTGATGCTTTAGCATCTGCTGAGTTGTCATCATCACCATCATTAACGCTATTGTCACCCTTGCTGCTGTAACTGCTGTCATTATTAATGTCGGTCGTGACAGATTGCGACAAATAGCGGTGGATTAATTGGGTTTCGCTGGCAAAGTTAAGCAGCGCTGGCATTACGCCGCGTTGTTGCCATAACTGATGCCAATGAGTGAATTGATCTAATACCAGCTGACGTTGTTCTTCGTCTTGGTTAAATTGATGAATACGCTGGGCATTAAAACCGACAAGCTCGGTGGCGAGTGCAGCGCGGATAGCACGTTCATTTTTAGGGGTGGCTAACGCATACAATAAAATAGCCATTTCACGGGCTTCAATGGTGTTAAATACACTGTCTCGGCTTAAAAATACCGCACCAATTTTACGGGCCGATAACGCGGCTTTCATCACCGCGGCTTCGTTTCGATCGCGCACTAATATGGCGATGTCTTTGGCAATGAGCGGTTTAGCTTCCTGCTCAAGGCTGGTATTAACTCGGCATAACCCTTGTTGTGATTCGGTGAGTAAGCGCTTAATTTCACTGGCAGCATCTACGGCTAGGCGTTGTCTTGCGGTAGTTTTATTGAGGCCGTTTTCATCGTCTTCTGCTAATAGGCGGATCCGCAGTGCAGCAGGGTTTGGCTTAGCTTCGCTGAGATATTTATTCGCAGCCGATGACGGCGTTTTGACAATATCATAGGGTATAGCTTGGCTAATAAACGGATCTTGGTGTTGACTAAATAACTGATTAACCCCATTAACCAACTGGGTTGATGAACGGTAATTGGTATCAAGATTATAATGGGCCTGTGTTTGTTGGCGCGCAGCAATATAGGTATAAATATCGGCACCACGGAAGGCATAAATCGCCTGTTTAGGATCGCCAATCATTAATAAGCTTAAGCGACCCTTGTTAGCGTCATCATCGTTGTTGTCATTACTAATGTCATCTGGGCTATTCACCCTTGTATCTGCGGTTAGGTCCAGCTGTGATGCCAGTGGTTGCTGATACACCTGATTAAAAATAGTAAATTGCAATGGGTCGGTGTCTTGGAACTCATCAATTAATGCTACCGGAAAACGTTTAGCAATGGCATAGGCTAGGGTGATCGGATTTTGGCTGAGCGCCATGGCTAAACTCAATAATAAGTCATCGGGCGTCATTAAGTTGCGTTGCTGTTTTTGGCCTGCAAAACGTTGACGGATGCCTTCACGGGCGCGAACTAAAAATGACGGAATAAGCTGATTAATTAATTCCAGCAAACGCTCCATATACTCGAGTAATGGTGCTTCGGCAGCGCTCGGAATAACACCGCCTTTGTTGAGTTTAAGTTCGGATAATGCCAATTGTTCAAGCGCTTTTAATGGCGGTAATCCCTGTCCAAACTTAACCCAGTTACTTATGCTATCAAACAATTGGCTGAGTTTAGGGTAGCCATCGGCGGCTTTACCAAAACGCTGACCGTTTAACGGTAGAGTTTGTAATAATTCCAATGTGCTAGCGTTTAGGCTTTGCCACAATAAGCTAAAGCGGCTGATGCTCTGGGTTAACTGTTGTTGTAGTTTTTCAAAGGCTGGTGGCTGTTTTGATAACACCGCTTGGCTTGCACCTAATAACGGTCGCAGTTTTTGGGCTAAAACATCCGGTTCAGCAAATACATCACTAATGGCTTGCGCCAAAAAGGGCGGTAATGGATAACAGACTTCACGCCAGAAATCGCGCACCGCATGGTGTAAAAACTCACTATCATCGAGGGTGAATTCGGACTCAAATAGCAATGACGATTCAAATGCCATGTCGGACAACACCCGTTGGCAAAAGGCATGGATAGTAAAAATGGCTGCCTCATCTAACGATTTTAGGGCTAAATCTAGCCGTCTTAACGCTATTGGGCGCTCAGCCTCAGTGGTGTCTTGGTAAAGTTGTTCGATAAAATCGTCATTGACCGCTAGCCCTAAAAAGCGCTTAAACGCCAAGTTAATCCGTTTACGAATTCGGTCTCGCAGTTCTTCTGTGGCGGCGTTGGTGAAGGTTACCACTAAAATTTGTTCGCAACTTAACGGCGCTTTACCACCGTGACCTAACAATAAACGTAAATACAAACCCGAAATAGTATAGGTTTTGCCTGTACCTGCACTGGCTTCAATTAAACTAGAGCCGCTAAACGGTAAGGTGAGGGCATTGAGTGGTGTGACGTTAATAGGCTCCATTATTGCGCTCCTTGTTGTGCAGCGCTGGCAATGAGTTGCGCTTGAATGTCTACCGCAGTGTCGGTGACAAAGGTGTCTAATTCTGCCAGTTTTTCTTTGTGATACAGGCTTAACATGGGTTGCAGTAAATGGTTGGCTAATGCACCAAAGTTGGCTTCGCTAAAGTCGTCTGGAAAATGAAATAAACGTTGGTTATGCGGGTCGTGACCTTCACCGAATTGGTTTTGGCCGTCATCCCATTTTTGTTCGGCTTTGAGCAATTTCTCGTTATGGTCGCCATCTGCTTCAACATAGGCGAAAGCGGTTTTAGGCATAAAACACAAAGGTTGCGCTTGGCCTTGAATAAAACCACTGATAAAGCGCATTAGCTGCGCCTTGGCTTGCTCGGCCGTTATTGGCGCAAAGGCATGAAAATGACCAATGTCGAGTAGGTAACTAAATTGATTTTTACCTAAGCCTGAGCTAGATGAATTAGCCATGGCATGAATACATAAGTGGCGTAGGTATACCCGAATAAAATCTCGTCCGTGGGCAGTGCCCGGGCGGTAGTTGACTAAGCCTTTAGGTAAAATATCATCAATACGGCCGACAAGATTGACTCGCACTGTGGACGATTGGGTTGGATCTGCTTGTGCTGGTAAACCCTGCACAGATAGAACATGCGCAGGTAGATCAAAGTTAAGATCAACATTCAGCGTGTGCATGGCTTGTTGGTCTTGTAAAAATTGCACTCGATTAATCAACGGCGATATATCGCGTAAATATTGATTAATTAACAAGTCGTCAAACGGTGCCATGGGTAATTCACCGCTGGTTTTGAGCTTACTAAGTAATTCGAGATCTGGACCGTCGAGTTGATGCTCAATGGCATTGTCGAGCATGCGTGATTGCAGTAAATAGCGCTCGAGTGCATTTAAGCTAAAAGGTTCGTCGTTGTCATCGGCTTGAATATTGAGCGATAAATCGACCTTTAAGCTTCGGTTGAAAAAGAATTGCGCCGGATTACGATAAAAACGGATTAATGACGATAACTCAAGCTCGACCACTTTTTGTCCGTCACTATTCACTTGAGTGTGAGCAAAGACTTCATCTGCTTGTTCGGCCGATAAAGGTAATGCTTGCTCAAAAAAGTGATTGTTAATGGTCGCGTTTGCTGGCGGCGGGCACCATTGGGCATTAAAACTGTGTTGTAATTTACCTAAGCCACTGGCAGATGGCGGTGTGTCGCGAAATAATTTAGCGTCAAAAGGCTGCAAGGGCTGTGCTTGTATAAGCTGCGCTAGTACGGCTTTATCGGCGTCATCAAGATTGATGTCAGCTTGTTGTTCAAGCTGTTGCTGTAAGGATTGTGGTAGGTAACTGAGTTGACAATATTCCACTAATTCAGAGACTAACATTGACGCTATACGTTCAGCGTTATCGCGTTCACTGTGACCAATATAACTGATGTACAGTTGCTCTCTGGCTGATAATAACGCTTCTAAAAATAAATAGCGGTCGTCTAATCGGCGTGAACGGTCACCTTTTTTAGGGCCAAAGTGCGCCATTAAATCAAATCCAACCGGATGTTGTACCCGCGGATAAACACCGTCATTCATGCCCAGTAAACACACCACTTTAAAAGGGATAGAGCGCATTGGCATTAATGTACAAAAGTTGACGCTGCCAGCAAGGTATCGTTGGCCGACACGAGATTCAGTTAAGCGTTGATTAAACCACTGTTTTAACACTTCTATATTAACCTGGCCTTGATGGCCGGCACTTTCAAGTTCTGTGTCTAGGGTGACTAAAGCATCGCGAATGGCTTGGATCTGTTCGCGTTCATCATCGTCGGTGTCGTAGCAATCGACTAAAAACTGTTGTAATTGTTCAAGGCGTTCGCTGGTGCTGTAGTCGCTGGCGAATAGTGCAAAATAAGTGTCGATGGTTTCTAAAAAGTTGAGTAGTTTTCCTAATGCCTGCGATGACTGACCTTCAATACCTTGCACCATTAAGGTGTCGCGATAAATGTCGGCGTCGTCGTTAAAGGCGTAGCCGAGTATTAAACGTTTAATGCCAAATGCCCATGAGTTTTGCGTAAAAGGTTGCACGCCTAACTGGCTACGGGTTTGTTCGCTGCGGCCCCAACGCACATTGGCGTCATCTAACCAGCCGCGGATTAATGATAGCTCGTCATCATCGAGTTGAAAGCGGCGCAAAATTGCCGGCACTTCTAAAATACCAATAATATCTGTTAGACCAAAGCGGCTTTGATTGATGTTTAACAAGCTTAAAAAGCTATTAATTAACGGTGATTCTTGCGCCGCGCCTCTGTCGGCAATAGCGTAGGGAATATAATAGTCGCCTTTTTGCGGATTTTTGTCGGCAAAATACTGACTGTTGGCTGTGCCAAATACCGCATCAATATACGGAGCATACGCTGCGACATCGGGCATCATGATCACGATGTCTTTAGGGCTTAAGTCGCTGTTGTTTGATAACAGCTCTAAAAGGTGATCATGTAAGGTTTCCACTTCGCGCAGGGCACTGTGGCAACTGCGTAAAGTTATCGAGTCATCATTGGGTAATAGCGTACGGCGCGCATGAATATCTTGGTATAAATCTGCATTTGGCCCCAAAGGTTGACCGAGGGTTTCCATTTGCAGGATATCGAATTGCACCCCGTGCAGTAGATTGTTTGGTTCGGGTTCAACATAACAATCGTAACCAAAGTCAGTGTGTTCTGGCGGTAAAGAGAGGAGTAAATCCAGTAACTCACGGCCCATTTGACCATTATTGGCCAATATCGGGTTACCCACTTCTAGCTTGTCTTCCCAGTCTTGGTCGAGTTGTTTTTTATTGGCATATTGCAACGCCATGCGGGCGCGGGTTTTCGGCTCAACGATATCGCCCCAATAGTGCTGGCAGGGGCTGAGCGACAACATAATCACATCAATACGGCTGGCTAAATGGTAAAGCACATCGAGGGTTTGCGGCGGCATGGATGAAATACCAAACACGTATAACCGAGCGGGTAACATGGATAAATCGGTGTCTGGATTAGCTAGGGTCGCAATTAAGTCGGCATGTAAATTAGCGCGATGATAATGGCTGGCGTGCAAATGATGTTGGTTATAGTCGATTAATGCTCGCCACAGAATAGGTTGCCATTGCTGGTTTTCATCTAATGCGAGGCGATTATCTAGGCTCGATAATGGCTGGTTTTGCTCCCAGGCTAAAATCCATTCAGGGCGATAGACTAAGTATTGATCGAAAATATCGGCAATGCGGCCACATAATTGAAATAGCTTAATGGCATCATGTGATGGGTCAAGCGACTGGTTGAGTGGCAATAGGTTTTTTACGCTGGCTTGATCTACTTTAACCTCAAGCTCAAGCTTATCCTCAACATTGGCATTAGCATTATCAGTTGATGGATCTAGGGTGTCATCTACTTGGGGTGATAAGTATTGCTTTAACGGACTAAAATCGGGGTCATCTAATAAGCTGGGCAATAAATCCATTAATTTCCAGGTCATCGCGGCTTTGGTAAAGGCGTTATCTTTTGGCACATTGGGCAGCAGGTCATGGCATAACTGCCAGGTAAAACTTGAGGGTAGCGGGAACGATAATGCAGCGGCGATACCATTGTGTTTGGCTATCTCTAAGCGAAGCCACGTCGACATTCCCGGGCTTTGTACTAACACATGCTCACTGGCTAATAAACTGACGTTATCTAAACGAATTGCCAATAGTTTGGCCAATTGTTCAGATAACACTTCCATCTGATTAGATTGAATTAAAGTAAGCATGTTCGACCCGCTAATTTGAGATTAATTCATTCTATGGACTCTAGGTTAATTCATCAATCAAAACCGTTAATAATCAGGACGATTGCTGATGTTGTGTACAAGCTCAATTGCGCAGCAGTCGCAGGCGTAAGCGACGATATAATTGTATAAATCGTTGTTGCTGTTGCTGGGTTTGCGCCGCCGTTAACGGTTGATATTTAAGTGCCACAAAGGCATTGCTTAACGCAGTAAAGTCGGCAGCAACTTTGGGTTGAAGCGCGTTAAAATGGGCATTAACCGCAGCCGCGTAATCTGACGGTGCTTGGCCTTGTTGACGGAAGATGCCTTTTTTAGCTAAGCGTTGGCAAATGAGGTTATAACGTTTATTAAGCGGATCTTGTTGGCGATCAACATTGAATAAGCCAGCATAATAAGCAATAACTAATGCGATAATAATAAAGCTGAAAATCATCAATAGGGCGATTTTAGTATTGCTAACATCACCCAATAATTTTGCTAATACCTGCTGTTTTCGTTGTTCATCAAAACCTAATACCCACACACTCCAATAATAATCGACACTGGCAAACTGCTGGCGTAATTCGTTCAACCATGGGTATTGTTTCATGTGCAGTGTGCTAAAAGGGCTGTCTTGTAAGTAGCTACTTTGGCTGTCAAAGGTGGCATCAAAGCCATCTAACACCCGTTGCGGTGCAATCATTGCCGTAGGATCAAAGCGTTGCCATCCTTGTCCTTCAAACCACACTTCGGTCCACGCATGGGCCATGTATTGATAAACACTGTAATAGCCCGCGTTGGCATTATATTCGCCGCCCTGATAACCCGTTACCATGCGGGTGGGAATACCGCTTGCGCGTGCCATAAATACCAGCGCTGAGGCGTAATGGGCGCAAAATCCTGCACGGTTTTCAAACATAAAGTCATCAATTTGCTGCTCTCCTACACGGGGAGGGCTCAAAGTGTAGAAATAAGCTTGTTGTGCAAAGTAGTTCATCATTGCATTAATACGCGCCTGTGGATCGGGATAATCTTTGGCAAATTGCAAACCAAGTTGACGGGTTTTAGGGTTGCTATTGGCTGGCAGCGCGAGGTTTATCTGCCTGGTTTGTGGGTCGAGTTTTAAATCCATGATGGTGTCTGGATATGAGGTAACTCTATAACTCATTCGCTGGTCGACCGCTCTTAAGGAAAATAAGCGATAATCTGCCAACTCGACTACTTGATCATTGTCGCTAAACGCTTCATCTAAACCATATAACCATTTTCGATGACTGGGTTCACTAATGACCATATAGGCTATTTTTTTACTGCTAGCATCAGTCTTGGCATCGTTTTTAGGGGCTTGACGCTCCGGTTTAGTAAAATATGCCTGACGCTGAATTTGTTGAATACTCGGGTCTTGGCGCCAGGTTTTGCCGTCATAATTTTCCATAACTAACGTGCGCCAATATAACTCCTGGTTGGCGGGGCCTAGTGTACTGCCGTTTGGATTGTCAAAACCGACCCTAAAGGCCAAGTCTGCTGAGCGAGTTAACTTGCTAATATCACCAAACGATACTTCATCTGATAAACCTGTTTTGGCTGTGTTCATATTAGGCACTAACCACAATGGCCCAAGGCGTGGAAACACCACAAACAGTAATATTGCCAAGGGTAGGCTTTGCAATATTATTTTGAGACTAAAACTGAGATTAGCCATTTTGTTAGATTTGTCTTGATATACGCTGATCAGCACGCCGGTATTAATAATCGTCACGGCTAATAAATGCACAGTATTTAACATGCTTTGTTGATCGAGTAGGGTTAGGCCGATAAGAAAATAGCCTACTAATACAATGGCTTTAACATCTCTAAGCTCGCGCATTTCAATGTATTTTAACGCGTAACCTAAAATTAATAAGTTAACCAAAGCATTAAGTAAACCTATTTGACTCGACACTAATGCGAGCGTAATTGCGGCGCCGATAGCTAAAGAAGTGACCAGCATTTTAGGTGGCGCGGCCACTTTACCGAGATAAATCCCCACTCGCCAAACAAAGCAAATCCCACAGATACCAATGCTCCATAAAGTGGCTTGACCATATAATGGCGTGAGGATCGCTACATTGGTGATTAATAGCCAAAACAGAGTATTACGGCTAATAAGGGTGTCAAAGTTATCGGTCATGATGGCTCACCTATTGATGATGCTGATACATGACTAGGGCTAAAATCTGGATTCATATTAGCGGGCATATGGTAAGTCGCAAGGGTAGTTTGGCAGGCTATGCGGTGCGCTTCTCCGGTTTGTTGGTTAATGATTTTATCATCTAAAATTAAACCAAATATTTGTTGCGACTGGCTAAGCTTATCCACTTGCCAAGCTAATTTGCTGAGTTTTTGTTCAATGTTATTGCCAGAGGTATTGGCTAAGGTTAACCAAACAGGTAAGCCTTCTGGTTCGGCAAACTCTTTAGATAACATGCCTTTGCCTTGGGCCCATTGTTTCCAAGCCACTTGCTTAAGTGATTCGCCCGGAATATAACTGCGTAGACCTTTATAGTCGTCAACACCTGGGCGTAATTTACCGTGTTCATTTGGGGTGTCGTTGTCGCTGCTGTGGCTGGCTAATTCAATATTACATATTTCTGGTTTGGCGAAAATAACATGCTGAATATCTAAATCGACATATGACCAAGCACGGCATAATCCTAACGGGAAGTAGGATGAGACTTTAATTCGTCCAGGGTTTAACTTGCCGCGTTTAGGCTGTTCAAATGGCACGATGGCAATTGTTTGTTCTTGCATTTGTTTAACACGTACATGGCGCTGATAACTAAACTGCATGCAAATCTGCTGGTGGGTGGTATCGGGATTATTCTGCCGAGTATGGCCAGTTAACATAATGGGAAATGGCATATTGTCACCAGCATAACCTGATGGCGGTGTTACAGCGTTAAATGTTAAGCCCGCAAGGTTTTTATAGCTATATATAATGCAAGTATGAAACACGCTGGCGAGTAATAAGCTTAAACCAATCACTAAGTTGTTTTGATAATTGGTGCCAAACAAATACAGTAAAACGATCAAGCCAATCCACACTAGCCCAAAACCACTGGGTAAAATAAAAATGCCTCTATGGCTGAGGGTAATCTGTTTTTGCGCTGGTAAGCGTTTACTTATCCACCTTGACCAGCGTCGAGTTACCGATGTTGGAATTAACCGACGTAACCGAGACGGCTTAATAACGCCATTGGCATAAGTTGGGGAAACAGATTTGGTTGATGCGGTCGATTTAGCCATGTGTGCCCGCGCCGTTAACGTATTGGGTTGACGCTGGCGAGTATGGTGTCAGACAAAGCTTGGCCTTGGAATTGACTACTACTGCGAATGCGATGTTCGGCAACAGAAGCAAATACTGCCTGAATATCTTCGGGTACCACGTACTGCCGTTGATTGATAAAGGCCCATGCTTTAGCGGCTTGAAGCAAAGCAATACTGGCCCGTGGTGATAAACCGTTGGCGACATTATGCTGCCGAGAAAAATCTACCAAGGCAATTAAATAATTCAGTACAGCATCCGATGCCGACACTTGAGCCACTTGTTGTTGCAATAGTATGAGTTCTTGTGGTGTTAAACATTGTGATAATGAAATCGGTTTACTGGCTTGAGTTTGCGACTTTAACATGGCTAACTCGGCTTCTGCACTGGGGTAACCGATGGAAATCCGCATCATAAACCGATCGAGTTGCGATTCTGGCAACGGGAAGGTACCGGCTTGATCAACCGGGTTTTGGGTGGCAATCACAAAAAACGGTGAACTCAGTGGATGGGTGATGCCATCGATAGTAATTTGCTGTTCTGCCATGGCTTCGAGTAAAGCACTTTGGGTTTTTGGGCTGGCGCGGTTAATTTCATCGGCCAACAACATTTGATTAAACACCGGACCTTTATGAAATATAAACTGTTGTTGCTCTTTACTGTAGATGGATACCCCAAGAATATCTGCGGGTAGCATGTCACTGGTAAATTGGATCCGTTGGTAACTCATGCCTAAACTGCTGGCAATGCCCTGAGATAAGCTGGTTTTGCCCATGCCCGGTAAATCTTCAATTAATAAGTGACCTTTAGCGAGGATACACGCGACAGCCAGTTTTATTTGCTCAGGCTTACCTAACAGGACTTGGCTTAGTTGGTTGAGTAATGTTTGAATATTTGATTGCGACACGAAAGCTCCAACTGTTGGTAATAAACCATTATGGGTTTATTAGCGATTACTGAGTAGTGATGGTTTATCATTATGGCTTATTGGTAAGGTCTATCGTAATTGTTGATTGTATTTAGTGATTAACGTTTTATAAAAGTGATGGGGTAAACCATCAATAAATCTTACACATACGGGGGTAATGTTTTTATTGTGCGATAAAATCATACGTTACCTTGCTCACCAGTATTAAGCCAAAAATACCGCCATATTTTGGCGGTATTAGTCACACTTAATAAGCTTTAATAACGATAGCTAAACTCTTTTTCGCTAAACATTCCATCTTTGGTTGCATTTTTTTGTTGGAATATCATCCGATAACTCAGTACCGCTTGGACATATTCGCGTGTTTCAGTGTAAGGAATAGTTTCAATAAAACTCATTACATCTAAGCTGCCATTAGACTGTCTTAACCAACGTCTAACGCTACCTGGGCCAGCATTATAGGCTGCGGTAGCGAGTACTCTATTTTGATTAAACTGTTTAAGTAACTCACTGTAATAAGCACTGCCTAGCATAATGTTCACTTTAGGGTCGTATAGATCTTTTACGTTATTAAAACGGATTTTGTTCTTTTTAGCCGTTTGTTTGGCGGTAGCTGGCATTAACTGCATTAATCCACGCGCACCTACGCCAGACGTCGCGTATGGATAAAATGCACTTTCCCGGCGAGAAATTGCCCGAATTTCATCAATATTCACTGCATACTTTTTACTGGCTTTGACGAATTCATCGTTGGATGCCTCAGGAAAACGCAGTGCTATTGAATCCCATAATTTGCCCTGAATACTGGATTCAACACTAAATCCATGCCAGCCGTTGTTTAAGGCAAATAAACCATATTGTGCGGTCATTTCTGGAGTATGGCGGCGCATTAAATACAGCCATTCGTTACGGGCATCAATTTGCTTATCTAAGGCCATTAATTCAACCACGCGGGCAAGCCCTGGGTCTTGGTTTAATGCCGCTTGTAACTCTGGATTAGGCGCTAAATTATCATCATTCATCGCCAAGGGTTTACCTAAAGCTTCTGCTGCATTAAAACCGTAGAAATTACGTTCACCACTTAAGATTGACTGTAATTGAGTCGCACGGTTTTTGTCATGGCGAGAGGTCATCTTAGCTTGCCAATATTGCCAGCGTGGATCGGCTTTACCTTGATCGCTCAATAGGGATAAATATTTATCTATGGTGTCTAAGTCTTGCTCTCGAATGGCCCAACGCAGGCGCATTTCATATAAATCATCAGATTGGAGTAATGGCAGCATGGCATCAATATGTGATACCAATTTTTGGTCTTGTTTTATTAATGCACGACGAACTAAGTAGCGGTTAAGTTGGCGACCTTCAGCATCACTAAAACGATTGGTCTTTTGATATTTAACATACAATTTAATCGCTTGATGTAAATTTTTACGGGCCAACTTTCGCAAACCGGCATCAACAATATCGCCAATGATAGGCTTAGAACTGGAAAATTTCTTCATGTGACGCAAAATGTTGGGATCGCGATACACTGATAATAGTAATTTAGCCTCACTTTTATGTTGGGTGATTTTTTGCGATAAATAGCTCAGTAAACTTGATTGATTAGCATTGAAACTCAGTAACATGCGAGCCCAGACTAATTCTTGGGTGCGGAAACCTGCTTTTGTCCATTCTTTGAATACATCATCACATTCTTTAGGACGAGAATAACCGTGAACCCATAAACGTTCGACGCCTTGATAAGCAGAGGTTTTATTACCCGCATCAAGTTGTGCTTGGTAGTAATAACATTGCAGGCGGATATCATTTGGTGTGTCTGGCGAAATCACTAAGAAATCTTGCCAATGCTGTTTTTTACCGGCATTAAGCAGGTATCGATAACGCAGATTATTGTAAAGTGGCGTGGTATCGAATTGGTTGATTGCATTGAGCGCTTTGTCACCAGGAGATTGCACTATGCTGTCTACATTTGCGTGGTAGTCAAGATAAACCGTTAATGGATAGTCGGCGAGTTTTTTGCGTAAGGCTTGATATTTATCGTGTTGTTTTTTATCCAAAGCTTTGCGAGCATCAAGGTAAGTTTGCTGCTGCGATGTCAACGCATGCGCTTGGCTAAGAAAAGCCAACGATGTGCTAAGTAATAATGCGCCAGTAATTAAAGTGTTCGCCAAAGTGTTACGCATTTAAATGAGAATCTCCGCCTCAGTATTTCGTTTGCTATCAGTATTATGGTTACGTTATTAAGTGATAATGAGATTTGTTGATTAAACAAAGATTAATTAGCGCTCATTAGTCATCAATTATTTTGTTGTTTTTCGATCGACTCATCAAGAGCCCGATTAAGCAACTGTTTGTCTATCTGTTTACTGGTGTCTACGCCTAATTGCTGCATGTAATGTGCTTGTCTAATGAGGTTGCCTTTACCTGACGACAGCTTAGACATCGCATTTTGATAACTTTTATCTGCGGTGTCTAAGGCGCGACCTAGCTTTTCCATATCTTCCAAATAACCGCACAATTTATCGTAAATACGGCTGGCTTGTTTAGCAATGTTTTGCGCATTTTGGTTTTGATATTCATAACGCCATATATTATTAATTGTGCGTAATGCCACCAGTAAATTGGTTGGGCTTACCAGCATGATATTTTGCTCTAGGGCAAAATTAACCAAGCTTGGGTCGTATTCTATGGCCAGTAAAAATGCCGGCTCAATGGGAATGAACATTAGCACATAGTCTAAACTTTTGAGACCATGTAGTTTATGATAATCTTTTTGGCTAAGGCCTTTAATGTGTTGCCTAATCGATAATGCATGTTCTTTTATCGCTTGGTCACGAATGTCTTTGTCTTCGCTATTAAAATAACGTTCATAACTGACTAACGACATTTTGGCATCGATTACCACGTCTTTTTGCTCGGGTAAATGGACGATAACGTCAGGCTTAAATCGTTTGCCATTGTCGTCTTTTAAATCTTGTTGGGTTTGGTATTCGTGGCCTTCGCGTAAACCACTTTCTTGTAATACGCGCTCTAAAATGACTTCGCCCCAATTACCTTGTTGCTTGTTGTCACCTTTTAGCGCTTTAGTGAGGTTAATCGCGTCTTGGCTCATTTTTAAATTGAGATCGCGTAAATTATCTAATTGATGTTTCAATGCGCTGCGTTCAGATTGCTCATGAGTATACGACTCTTGAATTTGCCTTCTAAAGCCTTCTAATTGCTGTTTTAGCGGCCCGAGTACACCGTCCATTTGCGAGACATTTTGTTGTTTAAAGTTTTCACTGCGCTCTTCAAAAATTCGATTGGCAAGGTTTTCAAACTGTAATTTTAGTCTTTCTTCAGCTGATTCAAGCAGGGCAATTTTATCTTGTAATGATTTTTGCTCTGTTTCTGCTTTGACCTGAATGGTTTGTTGTAGCGCATTCGATTTGGCTAAATTGAGCTGTGATTCCATCAAGCGATGTTGAATTTCAACCATTTGTTGTTCAACCAGATTAACCCTATCGGCCTTAGTTTCCGCGCTAGAGAGTTGACCTATAAGCGTTTCTAGTTTGTGTTGTAGATGATTACTGTGATCAATTTTATCATCGAGATTATCTTGCAATCGTGACAGGTCAATTTGGGCTTCATTGAGTTGTTGAAGCGTTTGCTGTTCATGTTGAAGTTTGAGCTGCTCCCAACGTTTACGCGTTAGCCTTTGATTAATTAATGCACCAAATAAAAAGGCAACAAATGCGACAGCTACAAATGCTGCAATTTGTGGAGGAGTTAACGACACAACAAAAGGCATAACAAAACCCGATAGAAAATAATGACTAAGGGTCGCACGGCTAATAAACGCCTGCAAGGGGTAAACTTAGGAATTAATGAAATAGTGTTATAGGTGCTTAAATTTAAATCTAAGCGTAATATCGATTCGTAGTGGTAGTAAAGCGACAGACATTTATGTGATCTTTACTGATTAGAGACAGATTGGAGCTATTTTTAATCTTTTTGGGCAATCAATTGCAATAAAAGCCTGATTTTGCCTGTCTATTGAGTAAGTAAGCAAGATTTGGTAACCAATTAGTTGCCGACAAACAATTTTAAGAGGTGATTTATGGCGGGTAAAAAAGGTTTTACTCAAGGCATACAAAAACGTGCTTCTTGGCATATTCCTGATAACCAAGTTACGCCAGAGTCGGTATTTAATGATCGTCGTAATATTGTTAAGGCCCTTGGGTTAGGAGCATTGGGCGCCAGTTTGCCTGGCCAAGTTCAAGCCGGTATTTTTGATTTGTTTGGCGAGCAAAAAGCACAAAACCCTTTTGTGACTCAAGGCCTACAATATGCCACCCCAGCCAAGTTTGTATTACCTAATCCGAAAACACCTGAAGATAAAGTGATTCGTCATAATAACTTCTATGAATTTGGTACCAATAAATCAGACCCGGTTGATAATGCGCAAAATTTTAAGGTTGATCCTTGGACGTTAACGATTGACGGTTTAGTTGATAAACCGATTACCCTAGATTTACATGAATTGACGACCCGTTTTGCCCTTGAAGAACGCACTTATCGCTTACGTTGTGTGGAAGCTTGGTCGATGGTTGTGCCTTGGGTCGGCTTTTCGTTAGCCAGTTTACTTAAGCAAGCTGGCGTGCAAAGTAATGCGACCCACATTGCCTTCGAAACCCTATTTGATCCAGACCAAATGCCTGGGCAAAAGAGTCGCTTAATGGGCGGGGGGATCCACTATCCGTATGTTGAGGGGTTAACGGTTGCCGAGGCAATGAATGACTTATCGTTTTTAGCGGTAGGTTTATACGGTAAAACCTTGCCGCCACAAAATGGTGCGCCAATCCGTTTAGTGGTGCCTTGGAAATATGGTTTTAAAAGTATTAAATCCGTAGTTAGGATTCGAGTAATGGATAAACAACCTCCAACCAGTTGGAATCAATTAGCTTCAAGTGAGTATGGTTTTTACGCCAATGTAAACCCAGAAGTAGATCATCCTCGTTGGTCGCAGGCATCTGAACGTAGCATAGGTGAAGGCGGTTTATTTTCTGCTAAGCGTATTCCAACCCAAATGTTCAACGGTTATGGTAATTCAGTGGCCGACTTGTACAAAAATATCGACCTGAGGAAGTTTTATTAATGCGGATTAGTCCTCGAGGCCTGTTTTGGCTAAAGGTGTTATTACACATAAGCTTTTTATTGCCAATCTTATATCTCGTGGCATTAGTGTTAACTGATAATGCGGGTGGCGATCCAGTGCAGTATATTATTCACTACACTGGCATGGGGGCGATTAATAGTTTATTAGCGACGTTACTTATTTCACCCATTGCCAAACGTTTTAAAATAGCGGCGCTGATGCAAACTCGCCGCTTGGTAGGCCTGTATGTATTTGCTTATGCGCTATTGCATATTAGTGCGTTTATTAGTTTAGATTTGTTATTTGCGTGGAGATTATTATTCGAAGAAGTGATTAAGCGGCCCTATATTTTGGTTGGCGCTGCAACCTTGATTATCATTTTATTATTGGCTATAACCTCTCCCAATCGCATAAAACGTAGTATGGGTAAGCGCTGGCAATCGTTGCATAATTGGATTTATGTGGCTGCAATACTGGCACCAATCCACTTTTACTGGTCAGTAAAGTCGGAAATTATCGAACCCAGTATTTATATTGTACTTTTTGCGGCCTTGTTATTTTACCGCAAAGACAGTATTTATAAATGGTTGAAACCGAGCAAATAATATTAGCAGAGCTTTTCTGCTAGCATCATCGTTTATGCTAACGTCTCAGTTTATGATTGAGGCCGTTAGTTGAAAACGCCGCAAACACAGTAAATGCCATTACTGATATCATGATAATGGCTAGTCTCAACCAAGGCTGTTCAAGTGACATACGCATATCGATAAAGTTAAACGTAGACACTGACCATACAAAGACCACACTGATCAGTAAACCTAATTTGAGTAATGTGTGTATAAATGCATGCCTAATTAATAACAGCAAGGGTAAGCTCACGGCTATGATAGCCAATATAGGTTGATCAAATCGTAAAAAATGTGCGCCTAACAATAAGTAAGCTAAGCTAATAATGGTTACTCGCCACCACATACAAATTCTCCTCAATAACCAGCCATAACGAATGCAATAACTAACAACATAAAATGTGTACTCATTGACGTAATATCTTTCTTCAAATAACGTCATAGTTGAGGTTAATTCATACAGCATAGCGCCGAATAAAAAGCCATTCTTGACTATTAGTCACAGATTGTTGAATTAGTATGTTTATCCCCTTTTTGATTGATTAATTTTCATCATTAATAATGTCAATCTGCCTTAGTATTGCGTCACTTGATGGAATTAACCCGCATTACTATTGTTAATCAATCTAATGGCGAGTTTAATATGCAATAGCTGAATTATTTGTTTCTTTAGTAACCTATCTCTTAACTCAAATTGAGGTTAAATAGATTCAAAAACAATATGGAGTTTCAATAATGAAAAATGTTGTAATCTTTGGACTATTGGTTTGCATCACTGTGCTAGTTGGTGAGAGTTGGGCGCAAGAAGTCGTTCGTGAAGAAATGGCTCATAAAGCAATGGCTGATTGTAATGATCCCGTTAATACGCGTGAAATGAATGACTGCGCTAGGCAAAAAACCGATGAAGCACAGCTTAGGTTAGATAAATATTTCGCTAAAGCCAAAGAACAATATCATGATGATCCAAAGGCGGTAGAAGCACTTCAACTGTCGCAACGAGACTGGTTAACGTATCGAGAGTCTTATTGTAATGCCGTGTATCAATTGTGGCGAGATGGCAGCATCAGGGGCGTAATGTACCAAGGATGTATGCTGCAACTTACAGTGCAACGCACCCATAATATTTGGCAAGACTATTTAACGTTTATGGACTCTAGTGCGTCGATATTACCTGAGCCGCATTAATTAATTACGTTAATCCGATTTTTCTAAACGACTGTTATTTACTGATAGCTTCTAAAGCCGCTATTTTATCCCAAATCTGTTCTGATTCAGCCGTGAGTAATGAATAGGTTTTGATATCGCCTTTACGCTGGGCTTGCATGGCTTGTTCAAGTATTAAATCATAGCTTTTACGTAATTTTTTGGCTGGATTAGGCTTAAAGAATGACAACATATTTTGCCTCTATGTAATTGTGAATCTACTGATGAATCTTGTTTTTAAATACGACGTAAATTAGCTCTTAGTTCAATAATTCGATGCGATTTATAGTTAGTTTTATATTTGCTTTTTATACTTTACATAAAATTATTAACTGTTGGCATTATCAATAAAAATGTCATTACTTGGTAAGCTATGCAAAAGGAATGCTGGTGAAAATGTTATTTTTTAGAAGTTTAAACTGGATTGTTTAAGCTTTAATTATCAGATTGTTACTTTACCTTGGAGTGTATTTCACTCCAAAGTAAATCATTTTCGGCTCGTATTACATCTTGTTATTGGCAATGAGATTACGCAGAACACTGCTCTAGTTGAGCATTTTTCTTACTCATTTGCAGATAACTTAACAGCCACATCATTAAGCCGCCGGCAAATAGCACTGCTGCCACATAACCAGTCTCGTTAGGCATTGCCCCTTGTGCGATAAACATGCCGCCTACCCAAGGTCCTATAGCATTGGCGGTGTTAAATGAACATTGTACTAATGCACCTATCATTGCATGACCATTTGGCGAAACGTCCATCAGTAAGGTTTGAATTAATGTGGCTAAACCCACACTGCAGCCAATAAGGAAAATCACTGCATACAATAGCCAAATATTATGGCTGGCACTGACGTAGGCAAGCGAAAATATAATCGTACAAACTAAAGCGATACCGGTGGTTTTTAAGGCGGCGCGATCGGCTGCTTTGCCTAATACATAGTTACCTAAGGTACAACCAATACCAAACATAACCATTGCGATTGAAATTGTGTATGCCGGTGTTTCAGTCACCACTAAAATGGTATCGGCGATGTAAGTGTAAATACAAAATACGCCACCAAAGCCAATAATGACAATGCCAAGAATTGACCAGACCAATTTATTCTTTAACACGCTAAACTCATTGATTAAATTTGACGGTTGGTTGTTTTCAATTTTTGGGATCACCACATGTACGCATACTAATGCAATTAAGGCGAGGATAGATGCACCCGCTAAACAATAACGCCAGCTTAAGTTTTGGCCGACTAAAGTGACAATTGGAACCCCTACAATGGTGGCTATGGTTAGGCCCATAAAGACTTTAGACATGTAACTTGCGCGTTTATTTTGAGGGGCAATATCGGCAGCCAATAAAATAGCGGCACCAAAATAAGCGCCATGGGGCAGGCCACTTAAAAAGCGAAATACAATAAGCTGCTCAAGTGAGGTTGCCATGGCACTTAAGCCATTAGAAATAAACATTAATGTCAAAAATATTGTCAAGGCATGGCGTTTTTTCATGTTGGCAGTTGCCAGCATTAAAATAGGTGCACCCACAACAACCCCTATTGCATAAGCACTAATGGCATAACCACTCTGTGACGGTGTTGAGGCAAATGTCTCACTAATTAATGGCAGCATTGGCATCATCGAAAACTCTGATAATCCTAATATAAATGTGCCTAAAGCTAATACTAGTAAAATGGCGGTGGTGTTCAGTTGGCTTGGTAATGCAGCAGCCGATGTCATAAAAAATCCTGTTGGCGATAAAGCGATGCGGTTAATTGAAAGTAAAGCGGTTGAAGGGCTAAATCAGTCGATTAAGCCCATTATTGCGCGGCGGCATAAACGGTCTGTTATGACAGATTAATCTTGCCAGCGCTGCTTAATGTATAAAATGCTGGGCAAAGATTGCTGAAATAGTGTCACTAACTGCGGGTCAAAATGTATGCCGCTTTGGTCATGTAAAAATGCCATGGCTTTGTCGACAGTCCATGCTTCTTTGTAAGGGCGTTTACTGGTGAGAGCATCAAATACATCGGCAATTGCCACAATACGTCCCTCAATAGGAATATCTTCACCTTTAAGTCCATGAGGGTAGCCGCTGCCATCCCACTTTTCATGGTGAGTCATCGCGACTAATTTGGCTAAGGCGATTAAATCTGAATCTGATTCACCTAGAATTTCGGCGCCGATTTCGGGATGTTTTTTCATGATGGCAAATTCTTCAACGGTTAGCTTACCCGGTTTAAGCATAATGCTGTCGGGAATACCTATTTTACCAATATCGTGCATTGGCGCTGCATGGAGTAAATTGTCGGCGGCCGATTTTGATAGGCCATAGGCAAGAGCAATAATTTTAGAAAAATGGCTCATGCGCATCACATGCATACCGGTTTCATTGTCTTTGTATTCTGACGCACGGCCTAAACGTTGAATGACTTGTAAGCGGGTACGGCGCAGGTCTTCAGCTTGCACTAAAGACAAATGAGTACGAACACGTGCTTTAACCACTGCAGGTGACACGGGTTTAGTGATGTAGTCTACTGCGCCCATATCAAAGCCTTTAGCTTCGTCTACTTCGTCACTTAACGCCGTCACAAAAATGACAGGTACAGCTTTGGTGCGTTGCTCTGTTTTAAGTTGCTGGCAGACTTCAAAACCGGTCATACCCGGCATCATCACATCGAGCAAAATCAGATCAGGCAAGTCGCGTTCAATTAAACGCAGAGCTTCTTCGCCACTTTTAGCGAAAATTAGTCTGTACTGATCCTCTAGCATTTTCTTTAACACTCTGAGGTTAGCGGGTTCATCGTCGACAATAAGAATTGTCGGCATACGGTCTTGGTTGCTATATATCATTCAATTCAGTCTTTTTACTGTGCGGTAATATGAGACTCAAGGGCACTGAGTGCGGTTACTGCTTGTTCAAATTCAAAGTTGTCTAGAGCATTTTGTATTGTAATACATTGGTGTTGATAAGCCGATGGGGTAGCTGCAATCAAAGACTCTACATCTGGTTCATTGTATTGATTGTTTCGAGCGGCCATTTCAATACGAGTGATGATGTGCAGTAATTCCTCGCTGCTCATCGTGTCGCCTGATTGTGTGTGTTGACTACTTTGACTGTTTTGTTGCCGACTAAGATACGTCGTTACATCAGTAAAAGCTTGTTCAATAATGGGCAATAAAGCCGACAACTCTGTTTGCGACTTTGTCATGGCTAAGTGTTCAGCATCGAGAAATAGTCTGCTTAGCTGTGAAAGTGCTAAATTACCTGACAAGCCTTTTAGTCCATGTAAGAGAGTCTGAATACTTTGCCAATCGGCTGCAGCTGTCAATTTTTGAATACGTCGACCACTATCATGTTGCTTAGCCATAAAGGCATAAATTTCTTTGATAAGAGTGGGTTTGTCTCCCCACATCGAGATGCCTTTTTTTTCATTAACAACTTGCTTGTTGTCGGTATCAACAGTGGTATTATCGACGACTAGATTGTCTTGCTCAAGTGTTAATGCTTGGGCTATTTCATGATTAAGCAATATCATATCGATAGGCTTATTGGCAAAACCATCCATGCCGGCATCTAAGGCTGCTTTGCGATCTTCAGGCAACACACTGGCTGTTAATGCAATAATAGGCATGTGTGGTAACTGTTCACTTTGCTCTTGTTCCCGACGTGTGCGCGAGGCGGTTAGTCCGTCCATTATCGGCATCTGTATATCCATTAATACAATATCAATATTGTCGCTGCGCATTCGCAGTAGGGCTTGTTTTCCGTCTCGGGCAGCGATGACCGTATGTCCCTGACGTTTTAACATAATAGTTAATAGGTCAATATTTTGTTGAATATCATCCACAACTAAAATGCTGAGTGGGATAAGGTGATTTGAATCATCGGTAATTGCTGGAGCTTTTTGATGTTTCGGTGCTGTTAACGGTAATCCAAATCTAAAACAGCTACCTTTGCCGAAAATACTATTGGCAGTGATTGTTCCGCCCATTAACTCAACCAATTGTTTGCTAATAGTTGTACCAAGTCCTGTGCCACCAAAGCGACGGCTCATACTGGCATCTGCTTGAGCAAAAGCATCAAAGACTAAAGATAATTGTTCTTCTGTCATGCCGATGCCGGTATCCTTGATTTCAAAATCGATACAACCGCTTGGCTTGATATCAATATTAATATCAACCCCACCATCGGCAGTAAACTTGATAGCGTTACCAATAAGATTGGTTAATACTTGGCGTATTCGGTCAGGTGCACCGTGATAAAATGGAGCCACATCCGCTGACACATTAACATTTAAACACAAGCCTTTATCACTAGCTTGTAACCATAATGTCGATACCACTGAGTCGATTTCTTCTATTAATGAAAAGTCTCTGAACTCTAATGAAAACTTACCTTTGTCTAATTTTGCACTATCGAGAATATCATTCAGTAAATGCAATAATGATTTTGCGGACTGATTAATGGTCCGTAAGTGCTTACGTTGTTCTACAGGGAGCGAGTCGTCGAGCAAAATATCGCTAAAACCAATAATGGCGTTCATTGGGGTGCGAATTTCGTGGCTCATATTAGCTAAAAATGCTGCTCGTGCAGATGCGGCTTGCTCGGCTTTATCTTTGGCAATTAATAATGATTGTTCCATTTCTTTGCGCTCGGTGATGTCCATAATAAAACCGTCGAGCCATTTATCTTTTGTATCCAAGCCATCAACATGAATGCCATAACCCAATAGCCAACGGATTTCTCCATTGGCATTATAAATACGGTACTCTAGGTAAAACTGTTGATGATTCACTTGTTCAGTAATATTAATCAAGTCGTCAGGGTGTACGTGTTCATAAAAATTACGTTTTTTACCTGTACCTACATAATCACTTGCTGGGTAACCGGTTATTTGTTCAACCGCGTCGCTAATAAATAACATAGGCCAGTCTTCTGCATTTAAACAGCGATAGGCAATACCCGGGATATTCGAGATTAGTGAGCGAAACTGGGCTTCGCTTTTAATCTGTGCACGTTGCATTTCAATACGATTACGCAAATCACTTATGTACATTACAAATAAGCTTTTGCCTTCTATGCGTGTGTGGCCAATCGATACCCTAACGGGTATTGATTGGCCGCTGATGTGTAGTGCTTCAACATCACGTCCATCACTTTTTTGTTGTGGTTTATTATTATCTAAGTAACTGTTTAAGTAAGAATTGAAGTCGGCAATAAATGGAGATGGGATAAAGTCACGAATATTTTGGTGGCACAGATTTTCGAGGTTCCAGCCGAGCAAAGATTCGACTGCTTGGTTGCCGCTTTCTATACGCCCTTTGGCATTAAAGGTAATGATCCCATCAACGGCAGTGCTAATGGTAGCGCGGTAACGAGCTTCGCTTAATTTGGCTTGATATAAAGACGTTTGGTATTTAACCAACATATTGACGACCAATACCAATATAATGATAAAAACGGTAATGGTTGCTACCGCAATCGCTAAATAGAACGACATCATTTCGGTTTGTTCTGAAAATTCAAACCCTGGTGGACGGACAAAGCGTGCTGCAGCCATACCGATGTAATGCATACCTGAAACGGCTAGACCCATAACCACAGCAGCAATGGCATTTTTATGTAAGTCACTTAACGTAAAGCGACCTAAATGATTTAAGCTAAAACGGATCCACAACGCCAAAATTGCCAAAATAACAGCAACAATAATCGATAAGCCAAAATAGAATAAGTTGTAACGCAGCAAAGGGGCCATTTCCATAGCCGCCATGCCGACATAATGCATGGTACCAATACCTAAGCCAGTAAGAATGCCGCCAAATATGAAATGGTTAAGTTTAGGCTTAGGAGTAGAAATGACATTTAATGCTACCCAAGAAGCAGCAATGCTAGGGACAAAAGACAAAGCGGTTAAGCCTACATCGTAACTCACCGGTGTACATAAGCTAAATGCCAACATACCGATAAAATGCATTGACCATACACCACCGCCTAAGGCTATGCTGCCGCAGCTGGTTAATAAATATCGTTTATATTTATTAAGGGTTAGCGCTGCTTGAGACGCCACTTGCAATGCCATAAAAGAGGCTAATATTGCAATGGTGATAGAAATAAACACCACCATAGGCTGAAAGTTACCAACAATTAACAGGTTTTCATCTGTGACGGCAAATAGGGTGCGGATTGTTTCAAGCATAATAATTAGATGAATGTCGCTATTAAAATAAGTAATTAAATAGGCTATCGGCCTGAAAGTGAAAAACCGCAGTAATTCGTCTCATTTATAACTAAAGCCTGTGCTAAATCAATGTTTAGTTAATATACGTTGAGTTAATATTAAAAGTTTACTTTTTTGCGAGACTTTGTGGTTTGCTCGCTACAATCGTTATAAAATTGTGGTTATTATGGGGGAGTGTTTTGGTTTTATGATTAATTATTATCACTTCTGTTTATGGCCGGTGTTTAGATAACCGTTAATAGGATTGTTGAGGCATTATTACTCTAATGATATTTATCAAACTGTCTGAGCTAAGTCTTCAGTGTAAATATTAACCTTCATTCGATACATTAGCTTTTACTGTAAACATTACTCACCATGCATCTTTAGTCTAATGTAGTGCTTTTTTACTTGTGAGTCAGGCCGTTAATTGGTTAGCTTGAACATGACGAAACGCATGCAAGGAGGCTTTAATGGTCAAACAACATCAGGCACAACTACCGCTTACTCAAAGTGAATATCATGGTGTCACTTCAACGACGCTTACCGATAAAACCATTGGTCAATATTTTGATGATATTGCTAATACTTACCCAGACAATCTTGCGGTAGTCGTTCACCATCAACAAATTCGCTGGAATTACCGTCAGTATCAAGCAAAGATTGATGCCCTTGCGACTGGATTATTAACGCTTGGTATTGAGCCTGGCGATAGAGTCGGCATTTGGTCTCCTAACAATATTGAGTGGTGTTTAACCCAATTTGCTACTGCTAAAATTGGTGCTATTATGGTGTGCATTAATCCGGCTTATCGCCCTGAAGAGCTGGAATACTCCTTGAGTAATGTGGGTTGCCGAGCAGTTATTTGTGCAGATAAATTTAAGTCCAGTGATTACTTACAGATGTTAAATGAGTTGCTGCCAGAGTTAAGCACCAGCACTGCAGGTAAGCTCACTACACTCTCACTGCCTCAACTCGAGTTTGTGATTCGAATGGGCACAGACCGTACTCCCGGCATGCTCAACTTTAATGATTTGCTGTTGGAGGTAAACGACAATGCTCAACATGTGTTGGCCACCATTGCTGACTCTCTCAATACCCATGATGCGATTAATATTCAATTTACCTCTGGTACTACAGGTAGCCCTAAAGGCGCGACGTTATCTCATCACAATATTTTAAATAACGCTTATTTAGTGGCTGATGCCATGAGTTTTACCTCAAAAGACAAGTTATGTATGCCGGTTCCTTTATATCATTGCTTCGGCATGGTATTGGGCAGTCTTGCTTGTGTTATTCATGCTTCAGCAGCTGTGTATCCCGGTGAGTCTTTTGATCCTTTGACCACCTTGCAAGTAATAGACAATGAGCGCTGTACAGCGTTACATGGCGTACCGACCATGTTTATTGCCGAATTAGAACATCCACAATTTAACCAGTTTGACCTTAGCTCACTGCGTACTGGTATTATGGCGGGGGCCACATGCCCCGAAGAAGTCATGCGCCGTGTACAAGAGTTAATGTATATGACAGAAGTGCTAATTGGTTACGGTCAAACCGAGTGTAGTCCGTTAAATCACATCACTGAAATTGACTCACCAATCGAAAAACAAGTGCTCACCGTTGGTCGAGCATTGCCGCACACAGAAGTGAAAATTATCAATGAGTTTGGCGATGTGGTTGCTATTGGGCAACCAGGTGAAGTGTGCAGTCGAGGTTACTGCATCATGCAAGGTTATTGGAACGATCCGGTTAAAACTGCCGCCACTATCGACAGTACCGGCTGGCTACATTCGGGCGATATAGGTCAAATGGACGAGCTTGGTTATGTGCAAATTGTTGGCCGCATTAAAGATATGATCATCCGTGGCGGTGAGAATATTTATCCACGCGAAATAGAAGAAAAACTCTACAGCCATAAGGACGTACAAGATGCCGCAGTGTTTGGAGTACAAAGTGACAAATACGGTGAGGAAGTTTGCGCATGGATTAAAGTACGCGCCAATGCCGATATTACCGAAGACGATATTCGTCATTTTTTAACTGAAAAGTTTGCCTATTTTAAAGTGCCGCGCTATATCAAATTTGTTGAACAATATCCCATGACCGTTACCGGGAAAATCCAAAAATTTAAAATGCGCGAGTTGATGTATCAAGAGTTACATCAAGCGATAAATTAATCATTGAGTTGAATTGATTTGACGTATTAACGTTAATTTACGTGGTTAATGCTCTGTATTAATGAAACCGGGGGGCAATAGAGATTTTAACGTGGTTATCTTAATCATTTTTATGATTAAATGAGCGCGACAATGAGATAAACGATAACCTTGAACTTTGGATTCTTCATAGACAATCTAGGTCCCCTTAATTATTCATGTCAGTTTTGAATAATATTTAATCTATAGTCGATAAAGGAGTAATACGATGAAAGTTTGCGACATCATGACCCCCAGTCCAGTGTGTATTAGTCACGAAGCTAGCCTTAAAGATGCCCACCAATTGATGCAAAGTCGCAACGTGCGCCATCTACCCGTTATTTCAGAGCAAACTGGACAACTCATGGGCATGCTGACCCACAAAAAGATGATTGCCAGTGTACTGAGTATGCTCAATAAATATGGTCAAGGAGCATTAGACCGAAAAGAGCGCTATACCCCCATTGCCGATATTATGGATACTCAAGTGCAAAAACTAGGGTTAGATGAGCCGCTTACCATAGTCGTGCAATATTTTATCGACAATAAACTTGGCTGTCTGCCGGTTGTAGATGAGCAAAACAAAGTGCTGGGAATTGTCACCTCATCAGATTTTGTCAGCGCTTATTATTGACACAAAAGTAATTAAGTTCATAAAATCAAAACAGAGCTAATTTAAGCTTGAGAGATACTCTTATTAAGGTTTATGTCGCAGGTTATTATATCATTTATGACTAAGCCTAATTAAGTTAACACGTTGAAATCTTTTCATTAGATGAGTACGTAAAGTGCTAGAGATGGATTATTAATGACAATAGTATGTGAAACCGAAAGATTAATGATCAGACATCTTAATGTTAATGATACTGCGTTTATTGTGCAGTTATTAAATGATAAGTATTTTATTCGTTATATCGCTGATAAGAAAGTCCGAACTCATGCCGATGCCATTGATTATCTCACCAATGGTCCAATATTGAGCTATCAAGTTTATGGATTTGGTTTAAATGTAGTGTTACTCAAAGGCACTGATACGCCAATCGGTATATGCGGTTTACTGAAAAGAGATGAACTGGATTATCCAGACTTAGGTTATGCATTCTTACCAGAATTTTGGGGACAAGGTTATGCTGCCGAGGCCGCTAACTCAGTCCTTAAAGAAGGTATTATTACTCATTCTTTGAGTATCGTTTTGGCCGTTACGTTAATTGAAAACTTAAGCTCCAATAGCTTGTTGAACAAAATAGGCTTTCATTTAACAGAAACAATTGATCTATATGGCGCTCAAAATAACATGTATGAGTACAGAGCCTAAACGGGCAATAAGAGCGCTAAATCTTGAAATTAGCGTTACAGTCATCTTTATGATGCAGGTTAATGGTGGCAGGTAAACTATCGATTTTTTATTCATTACTGTGATTGGTATCGACCCCGTTTAATATGCGATTTAACTTAGGTAAACCACACAACATACAAAAACTAAAGCGATATGTATTTATCTATGAATGGATGTCTATTATGGATGTGAATGTAAAACAAAAATTTGAAACATATCCAGAAGATATATCTGTTTGCTTAATGCAACTAAGAACGCTTATTTTAAGTGTCGCGCAACAAGAAGGCATTGTTGATATTGAAGAAACCTTAAAATGGGGAGAGCCCAGCTATAGCTCTAGAATAGGCAGTACAATAAGATTTGATTGGAAAGCTAAAAGTCCAAACCAATATTGTATTTTCTTTAATTGTAAAACTAACCTTATTGATACTTTCAAAGAAATTTATGGTGATACTTTCGTTTATGGAGGCAATAGATCAATCATCTTTAACAAAAATGATATTATTCCTTTAACCGAGTTAACGCATTGCATATCAATGTCATTACGCTATAAAAAAATAAAGCATTTAGTATCGCTCGGTGCATAAACAATATCATCAACTAAAAATCATTGAGATAGGCGCATTAGCCAAATGGGTTGTGCTGAGAAGCTTGATTAAATTTATCGACAACGGATACTTGTTGACTCAAAGTTGGGCTGAAGTGTATTACGAATTTCGGATAGCTCTCAAATTTCGGCCAAATTCTATTATGGAAAACAATTCAATTATCTACAAATGACAGGTTAAATCTACTGATCCACAATAAGTGATTTTGAGATCCAACACACCCTAAATAATGAGATTGAAAGTCATTATTTTCATTTCTTTTCCATTTGGTTACTACTCCTTGAGTTGGGCTATCTACTCCAACCTAGCTTCTGGGTCAAGTGTTTAAGTTTATGAAAAGTATATTATTAATGATGAATATTGGGGTTGTTTTTTTGTTAGTAAGCTCCCATTTTTTGCTAATATATTAACGTTTAGATCACACATCCAAAAGACCCATGTTGAACTTAGATATTTTTTACCACCTAATACCATTAGATTTTTCTTATGTATTATTGGGTTTATCTAAGGTTTGATTATGACAAAAACTATTAAAGCTAAATTAATTATATTAGTTGGCACTTTACTAATCTTTGTATCTAGCTTTTTTATCGTCAACTTACTAATGATTGAAAAGGCTGTTCTTAAGCAAGAAAAGCTAAATATCAATGATAAAGTTGAAAGTTTAGTCAAGGACAACCTCATCGGCCAGGTAGATACTCTCAGCCGTTCAGTTAATGATTTCTATCAACAATCCAAAGTTGAAAATATCAGGCAAGCCCTGGGCGATGAGATTGTCGTTTTGCGTAATACAATTAATAATCTTTATGAAAATAATCTTACCGATGATCCCGATATGATGATCTATACTTTTCTCAATGAATATCAATGGGGAAAGGGTCGCTATCTGTTTGCCTATGATGCAGACACTTTAACGAATGAAGCCGCTGGCAATGGTAGCGTTTCAGTAGGCGATGGTCGTGATGCTATCGATGAAAAAGGCAATTATTATGCTCGGGATATTGTTGCCGCAGCCAAAGAAAACAAGATAGGTTTTACCAACTACTTTTTTTCAAATCCATCTACTGGAAAAATAGAAGAAAAAATATCAGCTTCTTTCTATTTTGAACCGCTTAATTTAGTGATTGCCACAGGCGAGTATATCAGCACACTAAAGCAGGGAAATGTCACTGCTGCACTACAAACAATCATGGCAGCAAAGTATGGTGAAAATGGAGAATTTTGGGTGCAGGATCTAAATGGTAATATTCTGGCACACTCGCAAAAAAATCTCATTGGTACTCAAACAGACAACACAGTTAACGTTAAGCAAGTATTAGGGGACAAATCTGATGCCTTTATTCTACTATCTGAAGTTTCCTCTGTAACGAATGTTAATAAAACAAAAATTTCATATGTAAGAAAGATTTTACCTGAATGGGGCTGGATTATTGGAACTGGAACTCTTGAATCTAATGTCATCTCGATTCAAGAGGGACTTTCGGATGGCACTCGTGAGATATTCGACAATAAAACTTTCCAGAGTATTGCCGTGGCATCCATGATTATCATCGTTGCACTCTTTTTTTGTGTCTGGGTTATAAACAAAATAATCTCCAATATGGTGGTGTTAAAAACACGTATAGACACCTTATCCACTGGTGAAGCCGATCTTACTTCTCGATTGGAAATCATAAATCATGATGAGCTTGGAGATATAAGCCATTCAGTTAATAATTTTATTGGTTACCTTCAAACCATGATGCTTGATATTTCAAGTTCATCTAAAGAAATCACAGAAGGGATAATACAGCTTAACAGTCAGTCAGAAAGTAATACTATCGCACTCAATAATCACAGTTCAGAAACTCGTCTCGCTGCTACAGCAATCACTCAGATGAACAGCTCAGCAGAAGCTGTGGCTAACAGTGCAGCGCAAACAGCATCGAGAAGCGAACAAGCCAACCAAGAAGCTAAAGTATCTAAAATCACCGTTGTTGATGCGTCAAATAGCGTAATAGCCCTTGTAGAAGATATGAATGTGGCGACCAATAAAATTAATACCATGAGTGAGAATACTGACCAAATCGTATCGATTTTAAGCGTAATTAAGGGGATAGCTGATCAAACTAATTTGTTAGCACTCAATGCTGCAATAGAAGCCGCTCGAGCAGGAGAGCAAGGACGTGGGTTTGCAGTTGTAGCTGATGAAGTTCGCTCACTTGCCTCCCGTACACAATCGAGTACCGCTCAAATTGAACAAATCTTAACAAGGTTACAAAATGACGCCTCATCAGCAGTAAAGGTGATGGTTGAAACTAAAGATAGCTGTCAGAAGGTGGCAGATAACACGTTTAAAGTGACCTCTAACCTTGATTCAATGACAAACTCTATAGTGGTAATTAACGATTTAGGCGGTCAAATAGCCACAGCATCTGAGGAACAAAGTGCGGTAACAAGTGAGATAAGTCGAAATATACACACCATAGAAACGATGGCGCTTGAGCTGTTACAAAATGGCACACAAACTGCTGTGAGTACTCAAAACCTTTCGATTGCCAATGAACGCCTCAATTTGTTGGTTAATAAGTTCAAATTAGCCTAAGGGCTGTTTTGCTGGCTATTGATAGCCGAATGACGATCCACATGGTGACTTTTTTGTTTATGTGTTTTTAAGCTAATAAGAACAATATTACGGGGCGACTGGGCTAATTTTTTTATAAAGAGTAAGCGGGAATAGTCATTGATTACCCTTGATCTGGTATAGGCAAAGTGCCCCGATATCAGTACCCACAGTACATAAGTAAAACCCCGTTTCAGCATTGCTGAAACGGGGTTTTACTTGGTTTAATTCCGATAACCCATCGAAATAAATATCGAATTTGGTCGGTATGAGAGGATTCGAACCTCCGACCCCTGACACCCCATGACAGTGCGCTACCGGGCTGCGCTACATACCGAATTTTGTGCAACTGCTTCAAATATGGACAACTATAATATTTATATTTAAGTCAGCTTGTGAAGCATCACTTAGTTAGTCTATTGGCTTTGGGGTGACTAAGTGGATTAGCACTTTATCAACAGTAATAAATGAGTGCAAGCAGTTAGTTATCAGCCGCTTATCGATTGATTATAAACTATCCAGTTGCTGAAAAGCATACATGATTCAGTATTGTAATAAGCAACCAAGCTAAAATCTCAACCGATAATCAAGGCTCTATTGATTACTCTAAAGACGGCCTTATTGATTGTAGAGTCTACGGCCTTCACGCATGACTTGGATCAACTCTGGCGCGCTCATTTTTTTATCCAAGCGTTTTTTATAGTCTACATCGTAGATGCTGTACTTGCCGAATCGGTCTAATACGGTTATCTCAGATTTTTGATAAATAGCAAAGCGGCGGCTGTCACCTATGTATACCCATGTTTGGTCGTTAGGCTCTAGCAAGTTGCGACCAGAGCTATAATCTGTACTTGGGTTAGTACAACCTAAAACATGGCTAAGTAAGGTTGGCGCAATGCCGTAATGGCTGGTGCGATAGTTGACTTTGTTGCCGTGGGTGCTGTCTGGCCAATGAATGATTAATGGTACTTTGACGTTACCTGGTGATAAGTCATTGCGCGCATCATTGGCGTTACTGGTAAAGACTTGACCGTAAGTGCCTGTAATCAGCACTACTGTATCATCGCTGACATTATTGAGAAGGGTTTCGAGTTGTTGGTCTATAAAGTTTAGCGATTGACGATATTGATTAAACAACACTTTTTGCGCTGGTTTTAAAGGCATATGTGGTTTAATGGTTTGTACCCCTAAAAATCCTACCGGGGTGTCGTAATCTTTTGGTGCCGTTAGGTTTACCAGTGCAAACCAAGGTTGAGTTTGATTTGGTTGCCATGCATTCACCGCGTTAATGGTGTTGATGTCGGCGTCTGCACTGCCATTATTGCCTTCGCTGATGTGGATGTTAATGCCGTTAAACATGGCGCTTTTTGCTGTGTAGCCATCATTTTGTGGTGCAAACATCGCTAATTGATAACCTTGTTGCGTAAGGATATTAGTCAATATTGGGCTAGTATTATCAAATTCTTTGCGATCGCTATAGTTGCCTTGTAAGCCATACATGAGGGTAAACATGCTGGTGTCAAAGTCGGTTCCACCCACATAATGATTCATAAATCGCTGGTTTTTAAGTCGATATTGGCTTAAAAAAGGCATAGTGTCACTATCAAGCATGTCTGCGCGCAAACTGTCGATACTGATAAATAATATATTTGGCTGGCTGTCACTGTCTGCCGTGCACTGCATTGGGTTTATTGGGTAGCTGAGTTTACGTGATTTATTGCTACGTGATTCCGTTGGTTGCATGCTGCTATCTATGCCGTGGTTTTCCATAAACGAACGTGCCGTTGCTGGATATGACACAGGGTAGGCATCGTCGAAACGGGTTATTTCGGTCATGTTGGTGGCATCGGCCCAAATATGGATTAAGTGACTACTGACAAAGCAGATACCGACAAACAGTACCACTTTATTGCCCCATTGTTTTTTCTGAATTTTGTCGATGCGTTTCCACAAAAAGTTGGCCGCGGTAAGTTCGACAATCACAATAACGATAGGGGTGATAATGTAGGATGTACTGTGTAATAAAGCATTGAGGTCTTGCCAGGCCAAATCGAATGCAAATGGACTTAAATGAATACCATAGTCGTCATAAATAATGGTGTCATAGAGTAGGGTATATAATCCCAGAGAGGCAATAAACGCTGCAAAGCCACGTAATATTTTAGAATAAGGCAGTAGTAAGGTAATTGGGAAGATAAAAATTAAGTAACCAATAAAGGCCAAAAAGGTAAAATGACCTATGGTGCTGATGGCAAGATATGACCAACCTATTATGGTATCAGGGTAGCCGACACTGCCAATATATCGAGCGCCAATTAACATCGCCAATATGCCATTAAAGAAGGCAAACCAGTGACCCCAATTAACTAAGCGTGACACTTTATCACGCGTCATTTGCTGCTTTTTGCGCTCGATCATTTTAACTCGTATTCCTACGTTATTATCACAGACTATCTCAGTGTAACTGATTGTTAGCGTTAGTGATAAATTTATTTAACCAGCTACTTAACTGATTGTGTTAGTGCTTTGGCAAATTGCTCTGCGACTTTTTGGCGAGATTCATTTGGGACTTTTTTGTCGAGTAAATGAGTCACGCAGTTACCTAATACCATTAGGCTTAAATCGGTAGGCGCTTGGTGCTTAGCCAGTACAGCAAGCAACTCGCTGATAAGTGCTTCAACTTGGGTGTTTGTGTATTTAGATTGAATTGCCATAGTCAGAAAACGTCAATAAAGAATGAATTAGCTGCACATAATAACGGATTTAGTGGCTAATCGCCTCAAGTTTTATTTGGTCTATACGAGGAATTTCGTAAACCCTTGTTCGATTTATACGATTGGTCTGATATCATTCTTTTTAAAATTATCATCTGCGACCGACTAGGATTAACAAGGCTTATGAGTATTAGCATTGAACAAGCAATTATTCACGAAATTTCTCAAGACGGACAAGGCCAAATGCATTGTCGTTTACGTCCGCAACCGTTGTTAAATACTCACGCTGTTGAAACCATGTTAGAAGAGTTACACCAGACTTATTCAGGGAAAGCGGGTAAGGGTTTTGGTTTTTTTGGTACTCATGGCGATGACGGTGATGCTAATGATGCATTTTCTAATGCGTTAACGGGCTACCGCAGTGGTGAATTAGGTTTTGTAGAGTTTACCGGGCAAGCCAGCGAATTGTTACAGCAAGAATTGTCTAAGTATGATTTTAGTCAGGGTGGTTTTTTGTTAATGTCTTGCTACACCAGCATGACCAGCGACTATTTATTTGTGGCGTTATTAAGTGCGAAGTCGTCGATGACGGTATTAGATGATATGGAGTTGTCACAAAATAACCATTTAGATTTAAGCAATATTCAATTAGCTGCGCGCATTGATTTAACTGAGTGGCAAGCTGATAAAAGTTCACGTAAGTATATTTCGTTTATTCGTGGTCGTGCAGGCCGTAAAGTTGCTGATTTCTTTTTAGACTTTATGGGGTGTGTTGAGGGTGTTAACACCAAAGCGCAAAATAAAACCTTAATCCATGCGGTTGAAGACTTTGTCGCGGGCAGTGAGTTAACCAAAAACGAGCGCCAAGATTGCCGCAATAAGGTATTTGAATATTGTGCTGAGCGAGCGGATTCTGGAGATGTCATTGAAGTTAAAGATTTGGCCGACGAATTAGCTGATTCTGGTATGGATTCGTTTTATGATTTTGCTTGTGGTGGCAGTTATGAGTTGGACGATGAGTTTCCGGCTGACAAAGCCAGTTTACGCAGTTTAAAGAAATTTTCTGGCACTGGCGGTGGCGTAACCTTGAGTTTTGATGGTGGCCATTTAGGCGAGCGAGTTATTTACGATCCTATTTCTGACACCATTTTAATTAAAGGTGTACCAGCCAATTTGAAAGATCAACTAGATCGTCGCCTGAAAGGTGAATAATGGCGAATAAACGTTAATATCCTTGATGATAAAGCGTCCTATAACGGCGCTTTTTTTATAATATTATTGATAGTAACCATGTACGCTTGGTCAATTGAGTGTCTTTTTGATAATTAGTGAAATAGTTGACAACGGATGTGATTTTTAACAACACGTATACATGTGTACAGAATGCTTTGATGCAGTATATAAGCTGATATTATTCAACACTTTTATAGATATAGATGCTTCCTTTAAAAAAGATGAGATTTATTTGTGGTCTTAACATCGCTTTAAAGCAGGGCATATGACTTTATTGTGTTGATTAGATTGTTAATGAACGTTAGCAATAACTGGTATGATTTTTGGTGTGGTTGAAACTTTTTACTTTTCATTCATGGGTAGTTGAGTAAACTAGCGCCACTTTTCAGTATTTTTGTTTGCTATGTTATTAAAGGCATAACAAACTTTGGGGGAGCGATGATCACTGCATACGCCTATCAAAATAGACAACTCATCATCACCGAATTAAGCGTTGGCGATAAAGTGCCAGAGTCGACATTGTGGTTGGATTTATTAAGACCCGAAGATGAAGAACGTGAATGGTTGAGCTTGTTCTCTACTGAAGAAGTCCCTGATGAAGAAGATGTTAAAGAAATTGAGGCCTCAGCGCGTTTCTACCAAAACCAAGACGGTTTACACATTAACTCACTGTTTCCACAGCGTGTGGGTTCTGATGTTCGCGCCGTAAACGTGTCATTTAACTTACGCGAACAGTTTTTACTGACCATACGCGAAGAGGACGTCGGTCTTATTCGTCTGTTGCGTAACTACTTACGTTTAGGTCGTCTTGATTTGACGACACCACAAGGGTTGATGCTAGAGTTATTCTATTTAAAAGTGGACTATCTCTCTGACTTAATTGAAGATGTTTATAGCATATTAGAAAATGTCGGCGAGCAAGTTTTTAATGACGAAGAGCTTGATGATGTATTTAAGCTTATCACCTTACAAGAAGACTCTAACGGTAAAATTCGTTTAAGTTTGTTGGATACGCAGCGCTCATTACGTTATATGCAACGTTATTATCGTGATAATTTGTCCGATGAAAACTTAAAAGGCATCCGTGAGATGTTGTCGGATATTGAATCATTAATGCCACACAGCCAGTTTATTTTCGATAAATTACAATTCTTGCTGGATGCGGCAATGGGTTTCAGTGGTTTGCAACAAAACAAAATCATTAAAATATTTTCAGTATCGGCAGTGGTGTTTCTGCCGCCGACATTAATTGCCAGCAGTTATGGGATGAACTTTCACCTTATGCCTGAGCTTGATTGGCGCTTTGGTTACCCTTTAGCTGTGGTATTAATGCTTGCCAGCGCGGCAGGGACCTACTTTTTCTTTAAAAGAAAAGGGTGGTTGTAGCAGTTCTCTCAATAACAAAATTAACGCCATCAATTGTTGTCAGTTGATGGCTTTTTTATCCCTTAGATAACAGCCGATAGTATTATACCAATCCCATTAACTTCGATGATTTGTAGCCTTATTTCGACTTATGATTTAGCTGAATCTAATCGCACGACTTATTTCAATGTTATTGATCTAACTGAATTTTACCATTGAAAGTGAGGACTGGTAGGTTTTGCTGTAAGTGGGCTTTGCCGGGATAAAACAACCCTTATATTCATTAGAATAGTCTTACCTTTCTTCTACTAATTTTGGCTAATACCAATACTTATTTGCTCTCGAGGATTTAGATAGTTATGGATTTTTTCTGGTAATGCGGCAGCAGGTAGACTGCGGACAATACTCAGGCCTTCATCCTGTAAACTAATGATAGGAGCTAACTCTTTAGGTACCAGTTGATCGTAAACCACAATATTGGGGAATAATAGCTGTTGTAAGTTTACTGACATGACCATGGCATATTGACCACTTGATAACTCAATAATACTACCCGGCGGGTAAACCCCTAACATCTTGATTAATTTGCTAATATATTCAGTATTTAATTTTGTTTTATAGTTTTTATACAATAGACCTAACGCGACACTTGGCGGCTTGCCCTTGTTGTGGTTGGCGCCATTACACAAGTTGTCGTATTCGTTAACTACGGCTATCAATTGTGATAGCTTGTCTAATTTGTCGGCTTTGAGGCCTTGTGGGTAGCCACTACCATCTAAAAATTCGTGATGGTTGGCAATTAGTGGTTTAGCCTCTTCAGGGAAGCTGTCAGCCAGTTTCAGAAAGTTAATGCTCATTAATGGGTGTTGTTTAATGAAATTTTGTTCTGGTGTGGTAAGCGGCACACGTTTATTGATAATAGTACTCGGAACTTTAAGTTTACCTATATCGTGAAATAACCCTCCAATCCCAATGATTTCAACTTCTTCACGGCTCCAACCTAGCTCTTTGGCCATTAACATACACAGCATGGTGACGTTGAGAGAATGATGGTAAATGTGTTCATCATTTTTTGCATCGGCCATTAAATGCAAGCCTAAGTTATCGCTATTAAGTAACATATTGGTCATGTTACTAATGAGCTCTTTAGCTTCGTTTACCGCATTGAGTGGTCTACTACTCACTTTAGAGACCATTGACCGCATCATGGCGACAGAACGAGTAAATTGCTGTTCTGTTTTCTTTAAATCGCGTTTGAGTTTTTGTTGTTGATCAATTTTTTCTGACTTTTGAAGAAGCATTTCTTCCTTAAGTGCGGCTAAGGTATGCTCATCCGTTTTGGGAGTATTAATATTATCTGATGTGACAGGTTCTATATCACTTTTGTCAGGGTCAAAGAAAACATCTTTTATCCCTAATCCTTTGATAATTTCAATTTGCGCCGTATTTTTGATTTTAAAGCTGCCAAACAGGAAGGGATGATCTTTCCAAGAAACAGGCAAACGGATAAATGTACCAACTTCTAATTGCTCTACAGAGATTTTTTTATTTTTTTTCATATTCAATAGATAGTTACTTTAAAGAACAAAAAGCTATGTTCAGCATTGCCCTTTACAGATACCTGAATCACGTGGCAGCATACTACTATAAATTGATTAACAATAGTTAGCCTACGATGGATTTTATTGAAGTATATCCCAATGCGATGAGTAATGATTTATGTGACCGTTTAATTGCTGCATTTGAAGCACATCCTAGTGTAGCTCTTGGACAAACTGGCTTTGGTGTTGATACCCAAAAAAAGCACAGCCGTGATTTAATGTTAGATGCTTTTGATGATTTAGCTGAATTAAAAAATGAATTACTCGATGTAACACTAACTCGTGTTACTGAATATTTAACTCAGTATTCACTCTGTTTTATGGGGGCTGTGTCAGTACAAGTAGCGGATGAAAATGGGCAACCACAGACCTTAACGCCTACTAATTTTGATAAATTAGGTCGACCAAGAGCTGCGGCGTTAACTAAGTACTTGTATAGAAGTGGTACGATAAATATACAGCATTATCAACAGGGTGTTGGTGGTTACCCCCATTGGCATTCAGAACAGTTTCCTCAAAATGATCATAATGAAGCCTTACATCGTGTAGCCTTGTATATGTTCTATTTGAATGATGTTGAAGAGGGCGGCGAAACGGAGTTTTATTATCAACAGCGTAAAATAAGCCCTAAAAAAGGCACTATGGTGATTGCCCCTGCCGGTTTTACTCACAGTCATCGCGGCAATGTGCCCATTAGCAATGATAAGTATATTGCCACTTCATGGGTTATGTTTAATCGGGCTGAACAGCTTTATGCAGCGCTGAGTTAGTTTATGCCTTGGTAATATTTTTCGTTTAGCGGTTAATTAAATTTGTACTTGAGGCCTTAGCTGAATGTAAATTGATGTTAAAAATCGCCGTGTCTACAATTTTCTATATTAAAATTGGCTTGTTTATTATGCTGTAAAAAGGCGGGCTGTGGATTTATAAACAAATATCAGGGGGACATTTATTTGAATCTTGCTGATTAAATAGGAATAATTATAATTGTCTTTTTCCATATTTGTCACATTCCGATTGCTTTGTCTATGTGATCGGGTGTTAGGTAAGTTAGAATAACCACATTAATTCACTACCCTTAAGATTAAGATGAAACTAACACATATATTATCGGCTAGCTTATTGAGTTTATTTTCGACGTTTGCATTAAGTGCCACTTTTACGTTTACTGCTATACCGGATGAAGATGAAAGTCAGCTTCGTACTCGTTTTGATAAAGTGGCGGTTTATTTATCTGAGCAATTGGGTGTGGAAGTCAAGTATATTCCGGTCAAGTCATATTCTGCTGCAGTAACGGCGTTTCGTAATAACCAAGTGCAATTAGCATGGTTTGGTGGCTTATCTGGGGTGCAAGCTCGTCGTTTAGTGCCCGGTTCTGAAGCCATAGCACAGGGTTTTGAAGATCAATTTTTTAAAAGCTATTTGATTGCAAATCATTCAATTGACCTTATGCCATCTGATAATTTCCCTACACTTAATAATTATACCTTTACGTTTGGATCTAAAGATTCAACCTCAGGGCGCTTGATGCCACAGTATTTTATTGAAAAAAATACTGGCAAGCCAATTGAGCAGATTTTTAAACGCATTGGTTTTTCTGGTGACCATAGCCGTACTATCAGCCAAGTTGAAGCGGGTGTATATCAAGTAGGTGCAGTGAATTACAAAGTGTGGGACACCGCCGTTGAAACCGGTAAAGTTGATACCAGTAAAGTAAAAGTCATTTGGGAAAGTCCGACTTACCAGGATTATCAATGGACTGTTCATTCAGGCATTGACAACGATTTTGGTGCTGGTTTTAAAGATAAACTCACTCAAGTGTTAATTGGCATGACTGATAAAGATTTATTGGCCAGTTTTCCTCGTGAATCATTCGTACCTGCCAAAAATAGTGATTATGAACCGATTGAGCGTGTGGCTAAAACAATTGGAATGATTGATTAATGTTGTCGTTGGTTGATGTTGATTTAGGTTATAACCAACAGATTATATTATCTAAAGTTAATTTGTCATTTAATGCCAATGAGCATGTGGCTATTTTAGGTCCTTCAGGCGTGGGTAAAACCACGCTGTTGCATCATTTGTATCAACAATTGTCTGAGCAAACCTGTTTGTGTTCTCAAGCCCAAGGACTTGTCGATAACTTATCGATTTATCACAACGTGTTTATTGGTGGATTAGCGCGCCATTCTCGTTGGTATAATTTGGCTAATTTGTTGTTGCCGTTTAAAAAGCCGCAACTTCACATTAGCGATATTTGCCAACAGTTGGAGCTAGTGGTGCCATTGCAGCAGAAAGTTAGCGAGTTATCTGGTGGTCAACGTCAACGGGTAGCGCTCGCTAGAGCGTTATTTCAGCAACAGTCAGTGTTTATGGGTGATGAACCTTTTTCTGCATTGGATCCATTAATGGGCTTACGACTGTTAAATTTGATTAAGCAAGCACATCCGAGTGTGATTTGTGTGCTACATGATGCCGAATTAGCATTAGCACATTTTGATCGTATTATTGTGATTAGCGATGGAAAAGTCGTATTAGATGATAAAGCTGAACAATTAACTTTGGCTCATTTGTCGCAGCACTATGCATTAACTGATGCTGCAAAAAATGTTGTGATATAAATATGAATCAATCGCTATTAAAAATACCTCATATTACTTACGTTTTTCCATTTAGTAACAATCCTTTCTATTATGCCTAAAGCCATGCTCTTTAGTGGATTCTCTTTTGTAGGCCACTGGCAGAAAATCACTCTGTTGCTTTTATTGATGGTTTCAGTGTGCTGGTTTTTTGCTGATACCGAAGTAATCGCGCTCGATCCTTGGATCGAACTTGGCCGTATGGGTCTGGGTTTTATTCATCCAGATTTTTTTGCGACAGAATATTTATTTGAGGCTCTTTGGCAAACTATCAGTTTTGCTTTACTCGGTATTACGGTTGGATTGCTATTAGGGTTCCCATTAGCATTGTGGTATCAACACCCTTTGATTGCGGCAATGTGTGCATTTATTCGCGCTATCCATGAGATATTTTGGGCGTTAATATTTTTACAAATATTTGGTTTATCGGCGATTACGGGTATTTTAGCCATTGCCCTTCCTTATGCCGCTACGTTTGCCCGCGTCTTTGCGGATATTTTACAGCAAGCGCCCTTACACACCCTGTTTTCACTGCCAAAAGGCACCGATAAACTGTCTACTTTTATTTATGGTCGCTGGATGCATATGTATCCGCAGATTGTCGATTATATTCGTTACCGTTTCGAATGTGCGTTACGCAGTAGTGCGGTGTTGGGTTTTATTGGTATGCCGACATTAGGCTTCTATTTAGAATCTGCCTTTCGCCAAGGGCATTATGAGCAAGGTGGGGCATTATTAATCTTATTCGTATTGTTAATTGGTAGCATACGTTATTGGGCTAGACCGATTTTGTTTTGGCTGTATTTACCTCTTGCTGTGTATTTTTTACCGCCAATTCCGACAATTGATGGTCAGCTTATTTGGCGCTTTCTTAGTGTTGATATTTTACCACCAATGTTACAAGGGCAAGCCTTTTTAAGTTGGTTTGATACTGAACACTTGTCAAAATTATTTGATTGGAGCTATAAGCTAATAAGCCAACAAGTTATTCCAGGGATGATTGCCACCTTAGTGCTGGCTTTTTGTGCCTTAGGGTTAACCTATTTATTCACATTGGTATTATTACCTTTTAATACTCGACTGATGATGCCAAAAGTGATTATCTTAATCATGAGGGCGGTGAATTTAATATTACGTTCTCTGCCCGAATATTTGTTGGCTTTTGTGTTTATGATGTTGTTGGGACCTTCGATGTTACCTGCGATCATCGCATTAGCATTACACAATAGCGGCCTGATGGTATTTTTAATGGCGCGCCAAGCTGACAGTGTGACCGTGCCGCTGACTTATCAACCTAGGATTGACCAATACAGTTATTTGGTTGTTCCTGCCATATACCCTCATTTTATGGGCCTGTTGTTTTATCGTTTTGAAGTGATTATCCGGGAAACGGCTATTTTAGGGATGCTTGGAGTCATGACGTTAGGATTTTATGTCGATAGTAATTTTTCTGAAATTCGTTTTAGTGGTGCTTTATTACTATTAGTATTCACTGCAGGGCTCAATGTGGTAGTGGACTATTTTGCGCGTCGATTACTACAGCATCCCCGTAGTCGTTTACAAGCTTGCTAACACCATTCCATCATTTAGTTCATTAGCAATATTACTCAGCTAAAAAACATCACTGAATCAATCCATTTATGGTTTAACGCGTTTGGTGTGCGAGCTGTATGATATTTAAAATGTATTCATTATTTTCTCAACAACATTGTTGGCAATGGTAAGAGCTACTGCAATAAAGATAATTCCAACCAGTAAATCAATAATGGTATTGGCCGCCAGCAACTTTTGCTGTACTTGCGGCTTAGATAGAACAAGTGCCAATAAACTAAACCAGGCTAATGATAAGACAAATAATAATATCGCTGCGGCTATTTTGGTTGAATTGTTGACTTGTGGGGTGATCAATACTGAAAACAGGGTGATAAAAAAAATCAGTGCTTTTGGATTGAGTAAATTAGTATATAAGCCGACTTTAAAGCCTTTTATTGATGATATTAATCCGGTCGTTGTTGGTTGGCTTTGAGCGGATAATTCTGCTGATGAAATTTCACGTTTATTGATGATACTGGTGAGTGCAGATTTGAGCGCCCCATATCCCATCCAGGCTAAATAGCTACTGCCAATCAATTGCACTACCATAAAGGCAACATGCGATTGTTGGATCATCACACTGATCCCCATTAAGGATAGAAAGGTGTGAACTAATATGGCGACGGCAATGCCTAAGGCACAATAAAGTGCCGTTAAGCGGGTTTGTTGGGTTGCCATTCTGACAATAATGGCAAAGTCTGGTCCTGGGCTCATTAATGCCACAATATGAATAACCGCTAAACTAGCCAATAAAGTAATGTCCATATTGATTCCGTTTTTTTCAATTAAAGTTGGTGATACCTTGGGTATATCTATAAGCGCTAATATTATTGTAAGTTGATGATAATGGCATGTTTATGCAAGGAAAAGATAATAAAAAAGCGCTAAATTAGCGCTTTTTTTATTATTACGTAAACTTAACCATTATTTCTTGGCATTAAGCACTTGCTCTTCAAAGCTTTTTGCTGCCTTACCTGCTTGCGAATCATTGAATATATCTTCATTAAATTCACCCTCAGATTTGGCGATGATAACAGTAGCAACAGCATCGCCAGTTACGTTTACCGCAGTGCGGATCATGTCTAGCATTCTGTCGACGCCAATAATTAACGCAATACCTTCAACTGGCAAACCCACTTGATTAAGTACCATTGCCAGCATAATAAGACCTACACCTGGCACACCTGCAGTACCGATAGAAGCTAGTGTGGCAGTCACCACAACTGTAGCATAATCCATGATGCTCAATTCGATACCAAATACTTGGGCAATAAATACCGTTGCAACACCCTGCATAATGGCGGTGCCATCCATATTGAGTGTGGCACCAAGTGGTAAGGTGAATGACGCTATTTTGTTGTCAACGCCCATTCTGTGTTCAGCAGTTTCAATGGTAACTGGCAATGTTGCATTAGAGCTTGCAGTACTAAAAGCAAATAGCTGTACGTCGCGAATTTTACGTAAAAACATTAACGGACTGAGACCGGAGAATAATTTTAGCAGAGTAGGATAAACAACTAACCCTTGGATAAAGAGCACGATGACGACCAAGCAGAAGTATTTGACTACGCTACCAAAGGTCTCTAATCCTAAGGTTAAGCTCAGTTTGGCCATTAATGCGAACACACCGTAAGGTGCTAATTGCATAATCAAGGTGACAACGCGCATGATGACGTCATTTAAATCATTAAAAAAGGTCGCAACACGAGTACCTTTATCACCGATGTGTGAGATAGCAAAGCCAAAAATAACTGCAAAGATGATGATCTGCAGCATATTTCCTTCACTCATCGCTTGCATTGGGTTTGTCGGTACAATATTAATAATGACCTCAGACAAACTAGGCGCATCTTTGACCGTAAATTCTAATGCGTTACCCGCAAGGCTGGCATTACCAGGGTGAATAAGCACTGCGGCTAAAATAGCGATAGTAAGAGCGATTGCTGTGGTGAATAAATAAAAAGCAATTGTCTTACCGCCTAAACGTCCTAATTTAGATGGATCGCTTAATGAGCTTGTACCACACACAAGTGAAATAAAGACCAGTGGAACGACAAGCATTTTTAAGCTTGATATGAAGATGGTGCCGATAACATGTAAAAAACCATCGGTAATGTATTCTTTAATAAATAGACTGTCAGGAAACACGTTCCTTAAAAGAAGGCCTAAAATAATACCTGAAGCCATGCCTATTAAAATCTTGCTCGTGAGTCCGAGCTTACGTTGTTTACTCACAGAGTGTTCCTTCATTATTTTATTATGCTATATCTTTATTGTTAACGCTAAAGACTAGCAGGAATCGGTCACTTAGGAAATGATCTAAAAGTGAAAGTTTTAGCGGATAAATCGCTAAGAAAAGACTAGAGTTATGCTAAAGTTATAAGATGTTTGCGTATTGTTAAGTTGTCATTAACGATAATCATTATTCCGTTTTATTTTAATGTCACAGGGAGTCTGACAATGAGGTCAGCGTTTAAGGTTTATTTCGTACTTTTGTGTTCGTTTTTTCTCGTCGCCTGTGGCGGCGGCGGCAGTATAACCGATGATGGTGCTGGAGGAGACGATACTGATACTACTACAATTACATTAGCTATCGACAATTCTCAGGTTTCGGTTGCAGAGCCGGCAATCATTACTGCAACAGTAAAAGATTCAACGGGTGCCGCTGTCAGTACCCTTGTTACATTTACGCTCAACAATGATGATTATGGTACATTTTCACCCAGTACTGGTGAAGTCGTCACTAACTCAAGCGGTGTGGCGACTATCCAGCTCAATACTGCAGAGATTAATACCGGAGCAACAGTGACCGCTACCACCACAACAGGTGAGAACGCGTCATTATTTGTCACAATGACAGGTGACGGTGGTGTAGCCGGAGGCGGAGCGCAAGTCTCATTGGTGTTAACCGATGCCGCTGGCAATGCTATTCAATCTATCAGTACCTTATCGCCGGGTAAATTAACCGCGACTGTTACGGGTATTACCAAGTCCTCTATTGTGACATTTGATAGCCCTATCGGTGATTTGCCTGTTAAAACAGCAGTAACCAATGCTCAAGGCAAAGCCACCATTGATATTTATGCTGGCAGTTCGTTAGGTGCTGGTGAAGCAACAGCGACATTGTCTACCAATGAAACCGGTTCAACGATTGTTGTTGTCGGGGCAACGAATGTTGTTATGGGTAGCGGTACACCTTTTGTTGAAGGTGTGGCAGAAATTAGTACAACTGATTTATCTGCGGGCGGAACCGCTACTGTTACTGTGTCAATTCAAGACGATTCAGGTAATGCCTTTACCCAACCCGTAGACGTAAATTTTTCATCTACCTGCGCGACTAAAAGCCCTGCACAAGCTGTGATTAGTTCACCTGTGTCGTCAAGTAATGGTGTTGCAACCTCAACTTACCGTGCAGAGGGATGTGTTGGAGAAGATCAAATTAATGTCACAGCCAATGCTGGCGGCATCAGTTTATCTGCTGTGGGGACTATTAATGTACTTCAAGCCGATGTTGGCAGCATTGTGTTTGTATCAGCCGTTCCTGAAAATATTAGTATTTTAGGTACAGGCGGTACTGAAGCGTCAGTGGTTAAATTTAAAGTATTAGATAACAATAGCAATGTGGTTGCTAACCAAAATGTTAAGTTTTCACTTAATACCAGTGTAGGTGGAATTAAAATTGATCCTCTGCAAGCCACTACAGACAATGATGGCATTGTACAAACTGTCGTGACTACCGGTACTGTTGCGACTTCTTTACGGGTTACTGCAACTGTTGATAATGACGTGGTGCCTGCTGTGTCGAGTCAATCTAGTCAGTTGATTGTGTCTACTGGTATTCCAGACCAAGACAGTTTTTCGTTATCAGCTGAGCTATTAAATGCCGAAGGTTGGAGCCGCGACGGTACCGAAGTTATTGTAACCGCGCGTATGGCAGATGCCTTTAACAACCCAGTTCCAGATGGAACAACCGTCTCTTTTACTACTGAAGGTGGTTCTATCGAAGATGCATGTCAAACCGTAAATGGTACCTGTTCTGTTTCTTGGATAAGCCAACTTCCAAGACCTGAAGGTGTTGTACTTTTTAATGGGTTAGGTGAACAAGTTAATAATCCTGAAGCTAGCTTAAAATGTTACAACCTAAGCGACGGTTCAGAAGATACCACTTGCCTTAATACCAATATCGTTTATGGCAATTTTTATGACCAAAAATATGGTGGTCGCGCAACGATTACTGCAACAGCAATAGGTGAAGAATCTTTCCCTGATTTAAATGGTAACGGTCGTTTTGATGCTTCAGAAGCCACAGAGTTTACTTCTGGTACAGACGTTACTGGTCAATCATTTGATTTAAACGATGCCTTTAATGACTACAACGAAGATGGATTATTTAACCCGCAACAAACGGGCGGTCAACTTGGTGGAACATTAGAAGAGTTGGTTGATTTTAATGCTAATGGTGTATTTGACCTCAAAGACAGTAAATACAATGGTGTGCTTTGCTCAGATCCTGTCCACAGTGCTTGTGCCGATGGTGTTACTGATTCAAAATCTTTGTATGTTCGTCGCAGCCTAACCATGGTGATGTCAGGAAGTACAGCTTATGCAACAGCAAACAAAGACGTGTTTGAGTCAGTTACACCAGCTTACATCGCAGCAAATGGTTATGATTATGTATTGATAAATGACTCTGATGACCTGCACTATGGTGGTGATATGACTATTATTGGTAAAGGCTCTGCTACAGCAACATTTACCATATCTGATTTGCATAATCAACAAATGCCAGCCGGTTCGGTTGTTCGATTTACGACCTCTGCAGGCTCAGTGGTTAGCTCAAGTGAATACACATGGCCAAGCTCTAATTATAACGGTGGCCGTGAATTTACCACAACAATCAAAGGTGAAGACGAAGCGAATACTGGAGTATTTCTTGTTGAAGTTGAATCACCAAATGGTTTAGTGACTCCAGTGCTATCAATCAATGTAAATATTGAATAGTTTATCGATATTGAAGCAGTAAAAAAGGGTGCATTTAGCACCCTTTTTTTGTTTTTTTGTGTTCGATTGTGAAAGTATGTGAACATTAACTTTATTATGAACGGAACGTCAAAAATTATCTCTGGAACTGATACACGCTGCCTAATTTGAGGATTTGTGTAAGTTCATCTAATGCGGTGCGAGACTCAATAATCAATTGCGGATCGGCAAGATCGCTAACGGTTAGTTGGTCGCGATAATGTTTATCAACCCAAGTATTTAAGCTAGTAAATAAACCCTCATTCATTAATGTGTTTTGGTTCACTGCGGCAATTTCTTGTTCACTCATTGCTACGCGTAGGCGCAAACATGCTGGCCCCCCCCCGTTTTGCATACTTTGTTTTACATCAAAATAACGCACTTGTTTAATTGGTGTACCTAAGGTCACTAGTTCATTTAAATAAGCAAATACTGCTGGGTTTTCTTGGCAATTTGTTGGCGCAATAATAGCCATTTCACCATTAGGCAAAGTGATTATTTGAGTATTAAATAAGTAACTACGTACCGCATCATTAATAGACACTTGTTCGGTTGTTACTTTCACAAAATGCATATTAGTGTTCATTTTCTGACGGATTTCGTCAAATTTAGTCTCGGTATCTAAAAAAGCTTGTTCATGGTAGAAAAGTACATTTTGATTACCGACAGAAATCACGTCATTGTGGAATACACCTTGGTCGATTACTGCTGGATTTTGTTGCATAAATACACAGCTTTCATCTTCAAGTTGGTGTAAACGAGACACCGCTTGAGAAGCTTCTAATGTTTGTCGGGCGGGGTATTTAGTCGGTTTTGGCGAGTTTGGATCAGTTGCTGACTGACCATAAACAAAAAGCTCCACTCCAGCGTGACCATATTCAGCACAGAAACGCGTATGGTTTGCGGCACCTTCATCACCAAAGCTAGTGTGTTCAGGTAAATGTTGATGATGTTTAAAATAACGATCATTGTTGAATGTCGCCTGCAAAATATTGCCAGTAGTAACAGGTTCAATGCTGCGATGTAATTTATCAACTAAATTTGCTGGTGTGAAATGCACCTTGCCATCACGAGTGTCTGCACTTGGTGATACTGTAGCGGCATTTGCTGTCCACATGCTAGAAGCACTGCAGCAGGCATTAAGTAAAGCAGGGGCTTGCTGAGCCGCTTTTTGTAAAACCTCTGAGTCTGACCCAGAAAAACCAATTCGACGCAATGTATACAGGTCTGGGCGCTCTTGCGGTGCTAATACGCCTTGAACCATACCTAGGTCGGCTAATGCTTTGGCTTTTTGTAAACCTTGTTTGGCTGCCGCTTTAGGATTCGAGGTTTGAGCCGCATTACTAAATGAGGCTACATTACCAAATGATAATCCGGCATAATTATGAGTTGGTCCTACCAAGCCATCAAAGTTGGCTTCAAAATGCTTCATTTGTGATCCTTGAGAATTTTTGTGAATAATTATTATTGTAGTTGCACTTATTTGTGTTACTTATAAAAAAGGAACGTGATCGCTCATGTCAGTTAACGCTAATTTAACGCCAGTATACTTAAGCTATTAGGGTTAACAAGGTGTGGTTATTTTGTACAGATGTATATTAATGACTAAAAATGCACTGAATATGCTCGCAAGTATCATTAAATGATAAATTACGTTCAAAAAACGCATATTATATTTTACATTTTTTTATATTTGATTAAAAAATGACTTATTAACCTATATAAAAGAGGGTTTAACTTGAAACTATCGTCTCAACCCTCTATATATGGACCTAATTTCCTTTATTTCGAGACTTTTTGGCGCAAATAAAACTATGGGTAAATCGCTAGTTATTGTCGAATCGCCGGCCAAAGCCAAGACAATTAATAAATATCTTGGCAAAGACTTCATTGTGAAGTCGAGTGTAGGTCACATTCGTGACTTACCAACTTCGTCTACTTCTGATGGCACCACTGCGACTAAAACCGCTGCAGAAGTAAAAAAATTATCGCCTGAAGAAAAAGCTAAATATAAGCTGATCAGAAACAAGCAAGCGCTTGTAGCGCGCATGGGTGTGAACCCAGATAAAGGCTGGGCAGCCAAGTATCAAATACTGCCTGGTAAAGAGAAAGTGGTTAAAGAATTAAAAGCGTTAGCAGAAACTGCTGACCATATCTATCTCGCAACGGATTTGGACCGTGAAGGGGAAGCCATTGCCTGGCATTTACAGGAAATTATTGGTGGCGACGCTTCACGGTATCAACGTGTGGTATTCAACGAAATTACTAAAACAGCAATTCAAGAAGCATTCAGCAAACCATCGGTACTTGATACTAATATGGTTAATGCTCAGCAAGCACGTCGCTTTTTAGACCGTGTTGTTGGCTTTATGGTGTCACCATTATTATGGAAAAAAGTCGCTCGTGGTTTATCGGCTGGACGTGTTCAATCGGTTGCTGTTCGCCTTGTAGTCGAACGTGAGAGTGAAATTAAAGCTTTTGTTCCAGAAGAGTTTTGGGATATCCATGCTGAATTAAATACCCCAACGGCTGCCACGTTAAAAATGCAGGTGATGAAATTTCAATCGGCTGCATTTGAACCGATAAATGAAGCGCAAGCACAAGTGGCGGTGGATGCATTACAAAATGCTAAATTTGTCGTTACTGCACGTGAAGATAAAGCCACGTCAAGCAAGCCATCAGCGCCTTATATTACCTCTACATTGCAACAAGCGGCCAGTACACGTCTTGGTTTCGGGGTAAAGAAAACCATGATGATGGCTCAACGCTTGTACGAAGCGGGCCATATTACGTATATGCGTACTGACTCAACTAATTTGAGTAAAGAAGCGGTCGAAAACTTACGTGAAATGATAGCTTCTGAGTTTGGTGAAAAGTATTTACCGGCAGATCCTATTCGTTATGGAAGTAAACAGGGCGCTCAAGAGGCGCATGAAGCGATTAGACCGTCAAACGTTGGTGTTCAGTCAGCATCACTAACCGACATGGAAAGAGATGCTCAGCGCTTGTATGAGCTCATTTGGCGTCAATTTGTATCTTGTCAGATGACACCTGCACAGTATGACGCAACACGTTTAACTGTGACAGCGGGTGAATATGAACTAAAAGCATCAGGTCGTACATTACGTTTTGATGGTTGGACGCGTGTTCAACCACCGATGAGTAAGAAAAACGAAGAAGATAAGACACTGCCAGTTGTTGAGAAAGGCGATAAGCTTGTTCTTGATGAATTATTATCGAAACAGCATTTTACGAAACCGCCAGCGAGATATAGCGAAGCGTCTTTAGTGAAAGAGCTTGAAAAACGTGGTATTGGACGTCCATCAACCTATGCGACTATTATTTCAACTATTCAAGATCGTGGCTATGTCAGAGTTGATAATCGCCGTTTCTTTGCTGAAAAAATGGGTGAGATTGTTAGCGAACGTTTAGTTGACAGTTTCAAAGACCTAATGAGTTACGACTTTACCGCCAGCATGGAGCAAACATTAGATGATGTTGCCCAAGGAAAGTTGGACTGGAAAAAAGTGTTAGATGGTTTTTATGGTGATTTTACCAAACAACTATTGTTAGCTGAATTAGATCCAGATGAAGGTGGTATGCGCCCTAATGAGATGGTGCTAACAGACATTAAGTGTCCAACTTGTGGCCGCCCAATGGGGATTAGAACGGGTTCAACTGGGGTATTCCTTGGTTGCTCTGGTTATGCTTTGCCACCAAAAGAACGTTGTAAAACTACGCTTAACCTAACCCCAGGTGAAGAAGCTGTTGGTGACAATGAAGACGGTGAAACTGAAGCACTACGTGCTAAACATCGTTGTCCAAAGTGCGGCACCGCAATGGACAGTTATCTCATTGACGAGACACGTAAATTACATGTTTGTGGTAATAACCCTTCATGTGATGGCTACGAAGTAGAAGCTGGACATTTTAAGATTAAAGGTTATGAAGGACCGATTATTGAGTGCGATCGTTGCGGCAATAATATGGAACTTAAAAACGGTCGATTTGGTAAGTATTTTGGTTGTACCAATAGCGAATGTAAAAATACTCGCAAGTTGTTACGAAGTGGCGAAGCTGCGCCACCAAAAGAAGACCCTATTTTTCTACCAGAATTGAAATGTACAAAATCGGATGCCCACTTTGTGCTCCGTGATGGTGCTGCTGGAATATTTTTAGCGGCCAGTACTTTCCCTAAATCACGAGAAACTCGTGCGCCTTTAGTAGAAGAATTAGTTCAGTATCGTGATTTGTTATGGCCTAAATATAAGTTTCTTGCTGATGCACCGGTGGAAGACGATGAAGGTAATAAAGCTCAGGTTAAATTTAGCCGTAAAACTAAAGAGCAGTATGTTGCTACTGAGGTTGACGGCAAAGCCACTGGCTGGTCTTCGAAATTTATAGGCGGTAAATGGGTAAGTGAATCAACTAAGAAAAAAGCTAAAAAATAATTTTTAGCTTGGTTGAAACATAAAACTCTTCATTAACGCTATCCGATTGGATAGCGTTTTTTTGTGTCTCAAATACATTCGCTGCATTTTGTAAAAATAAGGATTTTAGCAAATTCCTTTAAAGGTAAGATAAATCAGCCGACAACAGGCATACACAAAAAAGCACTGATGATAATCAGTGCTTTTTTCGTGGTCAATTATACGAATTAGGATCTATTGAAGACCGATATTTCGAATATTATTTTGCACTATTTTGTGCCGCTTGAATGGCGGTTAACGCAATGGTGTAGACGATATCATCGACTAATGCACCACGAGATAAATCGTTTACCGGTTTACGCATACCTTGAAGCATGGGCCCGATACTGATTAGATCAGCACTTCGCTGTACCGCTTTGTATGTTGTATTACCCGTGTTTAAATCTGGGAATACAAATACAGTCGCTTTACCTGCAACAGGGCTGTTAGGAGCTTTAGAAAGCGCCACATTTGGCATCACAGCTGCATCGTATTGCAATGGGCCATCTATGATTAAATCAGGACGCTTTTCTTTAGCAATTCGTGTGGCTTCGCGCACTTTATCAACATCTGAACCAGTACCAGAGGTACCCGTTGAGTAACTGATCATTGCAACGCGAGGCTCGATACCAAAGGCTTTGGCTGACTCTGCTGATTGAATCGCAATATCGGCTAGCTGTTCAGGGTTTGGGTCGGGGTTAATAGCACAATCACCATACACTAACACTTGATCTGGCATCAGCATGAAGAAAATCGATGATACTAAGCTTGAACCCGGTGCTGTTTTGATCAATTGCAGTGGTGGGCGGATAGTGTGTGCTGTGGTGTGAATGGCGCCAGAAACAATACCGTCAACTTCATCTTGTGCAAGCATCATAGTGCCAAGCACCATGTTGTCTTCTAGTTGCTCGCGGGCAACGACTTCAGTTAATCCTTTGTTGCGGCGCAATTCGACCATAGGTTCAACATATTTTTCTCGCACAGATTTAGGATCAATAATGATGATGTCTTCGCTTAAAATAACATCTTGTTGTGATGCTACGCGTAGAATTTCTTCACGATTACCAAGTAAAACGCAACGAGCAATCCCACGTTCAGCACAAATTGCCGCCGCTTTAACTGTTCGAGGTTCTTCGCCTTCAGGAAGCACGATGGTTTTATGTGCAGCACGGGCGAGTTCTGTTAATTTATAACGGAATGCTGGTGGCGATAAACGGTGTTCACGAGGAGAGTCTTGAGTGACGCTTTCAATCCATGTTTGGTCAATATGGCTGGCAACATACTCTTGTAATCGTTCAATACGCACGGCGTCATCAACAGGTACTTCGTGATCAAAGCGTTGTATGTTGAGTGAGGTCTGCCATGTGTTTGATTCAATTAAAAATACCGGTAAGCCCGTTTCAAAAGCTTGTTCACACAGCTTCATAATTGCGGGTTCTGGTTCATAGCCGCCAGTCAGTAACAGGGCACCAATTTTAATGCCGTTCATGGCGGCTAAACAGGCTGACACTATTACGTCAGAGCGGTCGCCTGAAGTCACTAACAATGAGTTGTTTTTGATATGACTAACCATATTTGGAATACTGCGAGCACAAAAAGTCACTCGGCGCATACGGCGAGTATGCATTTCACCGGCATTAATGATTTTGGCATTTAAGTGTTTTGCTAAATCAGATGCTCGTGGAGAAATGAGTTCTAAATTATATGGCACACTACCTAAAATACGCAGTGGGCTCTTACCTGGCAGTTGGAACATGTCCGAGCTATCAATACTTTTGATGTTTTTGTCATCAAAAACTTCAGATAAGTCTGGTCTGGTGCGGCCTTCGCTGTCGACTGGCGCACCAATTTTATTAATTATGGCGCCAATTAAGCGCTTATTTTTGTGCCCACCCCATGAATTATAGGCAATTTCTAATCGATTCATTAAGCCATTCGGCGTATCGACTCCGGGGGTTGCGATGAAAATAATATCGGCATCGAGAGCTTTGGCTATTTCATAGTTGATGTCATCAGCAAAAGGGTGGCTACGTGTTGGTACTAGTCCTTCAATAACGAGGATTTCGGTATTGTCGGCACAGTCTGCGGCACGCGCAATAATTTGTTCCATTAAGACATCTATTTGCTCTGAGCGGATTAACGCTTCAGCATGTACCATTGTATAAGGTTCTAGCGGATTGACCGTTGGAGAAGTACTTAAAATAGTTGTCGATCGTTCTGGACCCGTATCACCCGACCTAATTTGTGCAATCGGTTTAAAAAATTGCACTTTAACGCCTTTACGTTCTAATGCACGAACCATCCCTAAACTCAGAGACGTTAATCCTACTCCAATACCAATTGGAATAAGCATAATATTACGAGACATGACAACCTCTTTTGTAGGTTTTGTTCATATAAATAAACTTAATTTGATAGGGCAAAGTTTGCTTCTTCAGTAACAAGCAACTTGATTGCATCTTTAGCTATGACCCATTCTTCATTGGTTGGTATCACCATAGCGATAGGGCTATCAGCTTTGGTTATGATCCCCTGTTGACCAAAACGGGCGGCTTTATTTAAGCTCTCATCAACTTTGAAGTTAAAGATTTCCAATAAGTGAAGCACTTTCTTGCGAATAACATCTGAGTTTTCGCCAATGCCACCAGTGAAAACAATAGCGTCTAAACGGCCTAATGGTACTGTGTATGAGGCGATATATTTGGCTAAGCGATAGCAAAAAATCTCTAATGCTAATGTGGCACCTTTGTGCCCGTATTCACAAGCTTCTTCAATACCGCGGCAATCGTTGGTGAGTTCTGAAATACCAAGTAATCCACTTTGGTTATTCAACAGGTTATTGACTTCATCAAGAGTATAACCGAGTTGCTTAACTAAATGGAAAACAATAGATGGATCCATATCGCCACAACGTGTGCCCATGACTAAACCTTCTAATGGGGTTAATCCCATAGATGTGTCGACACTTATTCCGTTTTTAATAGCAGTTACTGATGCACCATTACCTAAATGCGCACAAATAAGGTTAGTGTCGTTAATGTTTTTACCTAATACTTTTGCCGCTTCATGACTGACAAAAAAGTGGCTAGTACCGTGCATACCATAACGGCGAATACTATGTTCACGATACAATTTGTAAGGTAGGGCATAAACATAGGCTTTTTCAGGCATGGTTTGGTGAAATGCGGTATCAAATACTGCAACTTGTGGTAAATCTGGGAAAGAGGCTATCGCGGCACGGATACCAATTAAATGTGCTGGATTATGCAGAGGTGCTAGTGATGCACAATCTTCAATACCTTGAATGACTTCTGGTGTGATAATAACTGAGCGGGTAAACTTTTCTCCACCATGAACAATACGGTGGCCTATGGCTTGAATACTCTCCGCTAATTGCGGTTGTGCTGCCAAGATATCATTAACAATAAATTCTACCGCTTCGCGGTGAGATGAAAATGCACCTAGTTTGGCTTCGTGTTTGTTGCCATGAAATTTCCACTTAATGCGAGAATTATCTAAACCAAAACATTCTGCTAAACCAGAAATTTGTTCATCGCCTGATTGAGCATCAATGATGGCAAATTTTAATGATGAACTACCGCAGTTGATTACGAGCACTAATTTGTCTGACATGTTAACGCCTTCTAAGTCGATAAAACTAAATAAATTGTACAATTTTATTTTCTGTTAAGGTTTATGAGCATGCTTAAACATCACACTTTGTTGTTCTTATGGGGATTTGCAACTGATAAGTTAACTTAACATAGTGGCAAATCGACCAGTGCATTTTTGGCATGACACTGTATTATATAAACGTAACACTCACGTCCTAAGCAGTAAAGGTAGCTTAATATTGAACATGAATCTGGTTAAACTACTTGGCGATGGTCAACGTTATATGAAGACTTGGCCAATGGTTAGGCAACTAGGGTATTATTTCCCAGAGTACCGTGTTGTCAAAGCAACTCAATTAGCTATTGTTGCAATGCCAGTGTTGGCATTAGTGGTTTCGGCCAGCCAGCTGTATGTTTTTGGCTGGGATTATTTACCACAAGCATTAACTATGTTGTTGTTTTTCATCAGCCTGCCATTGCAAGGCTTATTATGGCTAGGTTGGCGAGCGCGCCATCCATTGCCTTTATCGTTATTTGATTGGGGCAATCAACTCAGTTCAACATTGACTGATATGGGGACATATTGCCAACCTTTAGGCCCAAGTGCCTGTTATTTAGATATGGCCGCTATTTTGAAGCTGGCCTTTGAACGTTTGGATCAAAGTTTTTGGGATGAATTGTAATTCATCCTGTACATAAACGGTTACTAATTTACTTATGCTTATGTTTGTTATCATTAAAATGTCGCATTAATACCTCTATCGACAAAAACCTGCTGAATCTTCTGCATTATTTCATTACTTGGTGGTGAAATATGCGCCAAAGTATACGTTTCACCAAAGGCTTGCCATTTATGTTCACCTAACGGGTGATATGGCAATAATTCAACTTTTTCGACATTACTCATCGGTTTGATAAAGTCTGCTAATGCGATGGCAGATTCAACATCTTCGGTAAATCCGGCGACGACGACATAACGGATCCAGGTTTTTATATTTCGTTTAGTCAGATATTGTGCAAATTGTAATGTTCTATGATTACTGACTTTAGTCAGCTCGATGTGCTTAGCATCGTCCATTTGTTTTATATCAAGTAATACTAAGTCGGTGTTGTTGAGTAATTCATCAATCACAGGTTCATATTTGCGGACAAAACCGTTGGTGTCTAAACAGGTGTGTATGCCTTGATTTTTACAGGCTTTAAATAATTCACTCACAAATTGAGCTTGTAAAATGGCCTCGCCACCACTGGCTGTAATACCACCGCCGCTGGCTTCTAAGAAAGGTTGATAAGCAATGACTTGACTCATTATTTCATCAACAGAAGTTTCCTTACCGCCATCAAGATCCCATGTATCACGATTATGACAATATTGACAGCGCATAAGGCAACCTTGCATAAAAGCGATGTAGCGAATACCTGGACCATCAACGGTGCCAAATGATTCCACTGAATGTATGCGACCTAACGTCATTGTTGTTCCTTACATGTCTATAAAAAAGGCCGTATCGATAATGATTAAAACATCGATACAGCCAATTTAACAGATACTACAGACCTTTAGTGAATGTCCGCGTAATAACGTCTTGTTGCTGCTCTGGGGTAAGCGCATTAAAGCGAACTGCATAGCCCGATACACGGATGGTTAATTGCGGATATTTATCAGGATTAACAATCGCATCTTCTAGCATTTCACGGTTCATGACGTTAACGTTTAAGTGTTGACCACCTTCACGGTTTGGTCTACTTAAAAAGTAGCCGTCCATCAACGACGCTAAGTTAGTACGACGACCAGTGTCATCTTTACCTAATGCATTTGGCACTATAGAGAAAGTATAAGAAATACCATCTTGTGCGTGGGCAAAAGGAAGCTTAGCCACTGATGTTAATGAAGCAATAGCACCATTTTCATCACGACCATGCATTGGGTTAGCACCAGGAGCAAATGGTGCGCCTGAACGACGACCATCAGGAGTGTTACCGGTTTTCTTACCATAAACTACATTTGAAGTGATGGTTAAGATTGACTGTGTTGGAATCGCATTACGATACATTTTCTTATCGCGAATTTTAGCCATAAAGCGTTCAACTAAGTCGCAAGCAATGTCATCTACACGAGCATCATTGTTACCAAATTTTGGATAGTCGCCTTGGATATCAAAATCAACAGCGATGCCGTCTTCGTCCCGAATAGGTTTAACTTGAGCATACTTAATTGCTGATAATGAATCGGCAGCAATTGATAAGCCGGCAATACCACAAGCCATTGTGCGGCGTACGTCGCGGTCATGTAATGCCATTAACGCAGACTCGTAAGAATATTTGTCATGCATAAAGTGAATCGCATTTAGTGCAGACACATATTGCGTGGCAAGCCAGTCCATTAATCCATCAAGACGTGACATGACATCATCAAATTCAAGAACATCGGCTGTAATTGGGTCTGCTTTTGGCGCGATTTGGGTTTTCAGTTTTTCGTCAACACCACCGTTAATGGCATATAACATGGTTTTTGCTAAGTTAGCGCGAGCACCGAAAAACTGCATGTGTTTACCCAAAATCATTGGGCTAACACAACAAGCGATGGCGTAATCGTCAGACTCGAAGTCTGGGCGCATTAAATCATCGTTTTCGTATTGAATTGAGCTAGTGTCAATTGACACTTTTGCACAGTAGCTTTTAAAACCTTGTGGTAATTTAGTTGACCACAATACGGTAATGTTTGGCTCTGGGCTTGGGCCCATATTGTATAAAGTATGTAAGAAACGGAAGCTAGATTTAGTCACTAGAGTGCGACCATCAAGACCCATACCCGCGATAGATTCAGTTGCCCAAATTGGGTCACCAGAGAAAAGCTCATCGTATTCTGGTGTACGTAAGAAACGCACCATACGTAATTTCATCACGAAATGGTCAACCATTTCTTGAGCTTGTTGCTCTGTGATAGCGCCACTCTTTAAGTCACGTTCAATAAAGATATCTAAGAAAGTTGAAGTACGACCTAATGACATTGCCGCGCCATTTTGGCTTTTGACTGCAGCAAGGTAACCAAAGTAAGTCCATTGGATAGCTTCTTTAGTATTTTTTGCAGGTACAGAAATGTCGCAACCATATTTGGCCGCCATCACTTTCATTTGACCTAACGCACGATGTTGTTCAGATATTTCTTCACGTAATTGGATCACGCTTGATAAATCTTCACCAGATTCAAACTGTGCTTGCAAAGAGCTGAATTGAGCAAACTTATCTTGCATTAGGTAGTCGATACCGTACAAAGCAATGCGGCGGTAATCGCCAATAATACGGCCACGGCCGTAAGCATCAGGTAAGCCCGTTAATATGCCAGATTTACGACAAGCCATAATTTCTGGGGTATAAACATCAAATACGCCTTGGTTGTGAGTTTTACGCAGTTCAGAATAAGTATATTTAACATCACTGTTAAGTTCACGACCATAAGCTTTGCATGAACCTTCAACCATACGAATACCACCATTAGGTAGCATGGCACGCTTTAATGGTGCATCAGTTTGTAACCCAACGATGGTTTCAAGGTCTTTATTAATGTAACCAGCTTCATGAGAGGTAATTGTTGAAACCATTTCTGTGTCGAAATCGACAGGGGCATGAGTTTGGTTTTCTTGCTTGATGCCTTCCATGACTTTGTCCCACAAAGCTAATGTGGCATCAGTAGCATCAGCTAAGAATGATTCATCACCCTCATATGGAGTGTAATTTTGTTGGATAAAGTCACGTACGTTAACTTCTGTTTTCCAATCGCCAGCTACGAAACCTTCCCACGCGTTGGCAAATAGTTCGGTTTTATCTGTCATTCACTTAACCCTCTGGTTGATTATCTACGGGTATCATCCCTAGGTATTCGAGGTGATGCTATCCGTTGAGTATTTACATTCTGTGATCTAGGTTTATTCGCTAGACTGAACTGTTTACATCATATGCGTCATTTTGTGGTGAAGTGTTCGGTCTATTTTCTGTAATGACGCTAATCGTTTTTGCTTATTTAAATTGGTAAGACCATTTGTCCATGTAGTGATAGTAGCATAACTTAGTGACGATATCGGCGGCTTTTGTTAATTGAATGGTAAAAGTGTTAACTGCTTAACAAATCTGTTTAGAATTAAGAGTAGCACAGGCCATTAACATTCATTTAAAAGCATCGCAGTTTATGCTCTTGCTTTAATAATTGATGTTCAACTAAGGATTAAGGCAATGTAGTTAGCTCTTAGTTCATTCTTCTTTGTGACTAGTGACTAATCACATTGCAGCAAGCAGAATTGTTAAGGCCTAATTGAATAGGTTAGTTGACATAAATAATTCGAAAATACAGTTACCTTAACGTGAATCGTTATCATTGTTAAGGTTATCTCGTAAGTGCAATGGTCCTTAGTTTTTTGAGGTTTAGTTTTCCCATTAAATAGGTCTACATGCCATAGGGTATTGAGTCTTTGTATATCACTAACTCATTGTTTAGATTCTTTTCGCGTTTACGACTTATCACTTTGGCAATATAACTTGCTATAACATGTCGAATCGAAAATACCTGTATTCAGCTATAAAGCTTGATTACGGATATTGAAGTGATGATAACTGAAATCGCTTTATTTATGAGCGGTTTAATGCGGGTTAACTGTAATAGTTAGTAGAATGAAACCATCATTACAGACTGTTAACTTGGTAAGACCAATGTACTTCATGTTTCTTGGTAAGTGATTAAATAGTGCTATGTATTATTAATAAACTGCATTTTAGACATTGATAATATCAGTATGAGTGTGAGGTTAGAGTATAAAAATCAGTATGTTTTCTACAGTTGATCAAGGATTAAAAATATAGTGGAACCAATGTTAGGGTAGATAACTCAATATTATCTAGGCTTATTTTGTTGTTTACACCACCAAAATATTAATAGCCGGAGTATAAAAAACGGCATCCGAGGATGCCGTTGAATAAACAAATAAGTTAATCAGTTAGAACTTATAGGTAGCTGTTGTGTGGAAGAAACGACCGACGTTATCGTAAGCTGAACTTGTGGTATCAGTACCTGTATAGCCGTAAGGTAAATCACGATCAAACACGTTATCAATACCAAATTTCAAGGTAATACCAGAATCGAAGTTGTATGCAACCGCTATATCGGTAATAAAGTAATCGTCAAATTCCATGTTGCTATTAGGATTTGCATTTAATGCTAATTCCTTATCGGTATAAAGGCTTACACCCTCAATGTAGCGTGTTCTCCAGTTAACATCCCAACTATCAATTGAATAACCGATGCTCCAGTTCGCTTGCCATTTAGCATAACCAGCAGTACCTGCAAGTTCCTCAAATGTATCAGGCTCGTCTTGGAATGAGAAATCTTTACGTTTTAGTAGGCGAGTCGCAATAAGGTTAGTGCGTACATCACCATTAAAGGCTTCAAACACGTAGCCAATATCAAAGTCAATACCAGCAGCTTCTAGTGATGCAATGTTTAGCGAGAATTGTCTAATTTGAGTAATTTCGTGGGTAGTTGCATCACGAGTAATCAAACTACAATATTCGTTATTCACACCAGATGGCGAATCAACACAACGGTCGATAATATCTTGAGCACCAACTGCACTGATAGCGTTTTCTATTTCAATATTCCAATAATCAGTGGTGATTGATAATCCATCGATATAATCAGGTTGATAAACAATCCCTAAAGTATAACTTTTTGATTCTTCAGCTTTTAGTTCACGATTACCGCCACTTAATCCTTCAAGCGTTTTGTCGTCATAGTCAGCATCAAACCCCGCTGGAATACCTAAGGCCGCACAGTTAGTTTGGCGTAAGGTAGGGTCTGCAAGATCATTTAAGTTTGTAGCACGGCAAGAATCATTAACAGAAAAGAAAGTTTGGCTAGCTGCGCCATAAAGCTCGCTAATGTTTGGCGCACGAATTGCTTCTGAATAAGTGGTACGAACTCGGAGTTGATCATCAACTTCCCAGCTTAGCCCAGCTTTCCAAGTTGTTGCATTACCAATAGTACTGTAATCAGCAAAGCGAATTGCAAGGTCTAAGTCTAGTTGACGCACCATAGGTAAATCTGCGAGTAAAGGTAATGTGATTTCAGCAAACACTTCGCTGACATCAAAATCGCCTTTGTCTTCACCTAATGCATTGAAAAAAGTACCCTCTGCATTGTCTGGTTCAAAAATTTCACTTTCTTCTTTACGGTATTCAACACCCGTAGAGAAACCAACATAACCAGCAGGCAATTCAAACAAACCAGAGTTAGTCATGGTTCCGCCTAACACGGTTTGTTTGATAACTGAGGTACCTGTTGACGTTGTATTAATGTAATCGATTGCATCTTGACTTGGGGCACCAAAACCAAAAATGTTTACTGGAACACAACCTGCGTCTCTAGCATCTTGGTCACGACATACCGCAACACCGTCTTCTAATACTGAATCAAGGGCGTTAGTGTAATTGTCATACACTAGGTTATTTTTGTTAACACGTTCCAAATCTGTTTGGCCATAAATGGCATAGGCGTCGTAATCCCAATCTTGAAATACTACACCTTCAAGACCTAACACATAGCGTTGGGTTTCGCGGGTGTCATCTTCAATTCGCGCACCCAAGTCAGTCATAAAGCGGCGAATGTTGAGAGAGTCTAATGGTGCAGAATTACCATCGCTATCTTTGTTTGCTTTCATTAATGCAACAAGTTCAGGATTGATAAAAGCGTTATCAATTTTGATATCGTTAACTGGATTACCAAAGAAGAAAGCGGGTTGGCCTTCATTAGTAGACTGACTGTTAACGTATTTAGCTTCAAAATAGACGTTGTGGTCATCGTTAAGTTGATAATTTGTTTTAAAGTTAAGATTGTAACGTTCAAATTCTGGCTGTAATTCAACAAATTGGTTTAAGTTAGTTAAGTCACAATCCGCACAGCGAATACCATCAACATTTTGACCAGAGTAAACGTCTCTTAATGAACCGTCTGGATTAAAGCTTTTCCAACCGCCTAAATTAAAAGTACCAGCATTACTAATCGTGTAGTGACCCGCATTAGGTGTCCAAATCTTGTCAGGATCAGAAGGATCATTGTTATCGGTAGTACGACTTGAATTCGCAAGGCTCGTAAAAGCAGTTGAAGTCTGGTCGCGATCAAATGCTTTTAATTGCTCTTGAGCACTGTATTCAACCGCAAAGGCAACATTACCATCACCCTGGGCGAAATCAGTACCATAAGACAAAGAAAAACGATCTTTATTGTGGTCACTGTCATCTGCCCAACCCTTGGTTGCAGAGACATCTAAACCGTTAATATCTTTCTTTAATATAAAGTTAACTACACCGGTTACCGCATCGGCACCGTAAATGGCTGATGCACCACCAGTAATGACTTCCACTCTATCAATCCACACACTTGGAATGGTATTGACGTCGACTGAAGAAGTACCTGCTGAGCTTGATACATGACGCTTGCCATTAACAAGTACGAGTGTTCTATCAGAACCCATGCTTCTTAAATCGAGTAAATTAAGACCCGAAGTACCAATAAAGCGGCCTGAGTTAGCTAATGAATAGGTATTACCTAGTGCTGGTAATTGGTTTAGCGCTTCACCAATGTTAGTTACACCCGTTGATAATAACTCATCGCCAGTAATTACAGTTACTGGTGTTGGTGCCACGGCACCTTCACGAATAATTCGTGAACCAGTTACTGAAATACGTTCTACAGGTGACGCGACTGTCACTTCTTCAGCAAACGTATTTAATGATGTCGCAGCAGAAAGAGCCACGCCACTGATTAGCGCAACGCGGATCGCATTGGCCAATTTTGAATTAACTTGCATTTATCACTCCCAGAAATGTTTTTTATTATGTGGTAATTGTTGAGATTATTTTGAATGTAAACATAAAATAAAATTACACCAACACGGGTATAACCATTACTGGAATGAAATACAATACCTAAAAATCAATGGCTTAGCCAATTTAGTGTTAACTTCTTAAGCTACTTTCATTAACATTTATTAGACATTTCGATGACCAAAGCTTTAAATTGTAAAGTAATAAGTTTACTTAACTTTAAGGTGTTAGTTATTTGTTGGATTACTGTGTTTTTTTGAGGTTATGGAGAGTGTTTGAATTTGTTAGTGTTAATTAATTGTGTTGTGATGGTTGTTATTATTAATGATGAAATTAATTAATGATGAGTATTTCGATGGGTTTTATCATATAAATCTAACTTAAAGAGTATATTTTCGATAACTTGATTATGAATTGATATATCTAATTTTAAATGAGTTTTTTTGTTATGAATAATAATTCATTCGGTATTTATGCATGTTTTTGAATAATTATTCTGTAAAGGGGTAGCGGAAAGATAGTTTTAATTGTATTTAAATCAACCTCAAAGTTGATAACATTGTCAATATTATAACAAGGAAATTTTTTATTAAGAAAGGTAGTATAACAATAAAGATTAACATCAACCTCAAAGTTGATAACATTGTCAATATTATAACAAGGAAATTTTTTATTAAGAAAGGTAGTATAACAATAAAGATTAACATGTTGGTGATCAAAAAATGCCAGCAAATCTGCTGGCATTTTTATTTATGACAATAATGACTCATGTAGAGTCACTTAAATCATTATTGCACGTTTTCGCTATCACCAAATTCACCTGCAAATAATGCAGTTGATAAATAACGTTCAGCAGCCGATGGTAAGATAACCACAATTGTCTTACCGGCAAACTCAGGTAATGCAGCAATTCGATTAGCGGCTACAACCGCAGCACCAGAAGAAATACCCACTAAGATACCTTCTTCTTTCATTAAGCGGCGAGCCATTTCGATAGAGTCTTCATTCGATACAGCTTCAACGCGGTCAATAATTGATAAGTCCAAGTTGCCTGGAATAAAACCAGCACCAATACCTTGGATTTTATGTGGACCAGGTTGAATTGGTTGGCCTGCAAGAGCCTGTGCAATAACGGGTGAGTCAACAGGTTCAACCGCGACAGAGGTAATGGTTTTGCCCTGTGCTTTTAAATAACGGCTTACACCTGTTAATGTGCCACCAGTGCCCACACCTGCAACAAATACATCAACTTGACCATCGGTATCATTCCAAATTTCTGGACCAGTGGTTTGTTCGTGAATTTCTGGATTGGCTGGGTTATCGAATTGGCCAAGGATCAGGTATTTTTCTGGCGCTGACTGACGGATCTCTTCAGCTTTATCAATGGCACCTTTCATGCCTTTAGCGCCTTCAGTCAATACTACATTTGCACCGAGTGCTTTTAGCAGCTTACGACGCTCTAAGCTCATGGTGTTTGGCATTGTTAAGGTTAGTTTGTACCCACGAGCAGCAGCAACATAAGCAAGTGCGATACCGGTATTGCCTGACGTTGGTTCAATTAGTTCAATATCTTTAGTTAATGTGCCTTTTTTCTCGGCATCCCAAATCATATTGGCGCCAATACGACATTTCACGCTAAAACTTGGGTTACGTGATTCCACTTTTGCTAATACTTTGCCATTACTGACACGGTTTAAACGAACGAGTGGTGTATTGCCTATAGTGTATGAATTATCTTCGAAAATTTTGCTCATGGATTATTTGCTCCTATGGTTGCATTGCCTAATCATAATCTGCTCAGCAGGATTTAGAAGTGAAAGTTTGTTCTTCTTTATGCTTTTTAGTTATAAATGACTTGATATTTATTCTAAAACTGTCAAAGATGTCGCTATATTAGTCTTTTGTGGTAAAAGGTCATCTTTCAATGGTCTGACCATCAAGTAAATTTAATTTAGTATGACGAGAATAAATCATAAAATACTAGAATAGGCTTAATCAGCGAGATGTTCTAATTTGTGCCATCCATATTTATGAGCAAGGTTGTCAATAAGCGATGTTAAAACCTTCTTTCATGTATGTCGAAATATATGGCGCTCAATGAGCTTTAGCTAACTCATTCACTAAAAATGGTAGAGTAAAATGAATAAAGTTGTGATTTCAGGCAGTGGTTTATATACACCACCTTACAGCGTTTCTAACGACGAATTAGTTAACAGTTATAATAGCTATGTTGATCAGTTTAATCTGGAGCATGCTAACGACATTGAGACGGGTAGCACACAAGCTTTAGCGTATTCTTCAAGTGAGTTTATCGAGAAAGCCTCTGGAATAAAAAGTCGTTATGTTATGGTCAAAGACGGTATTCTTGATACTAATATCATGATGCCATTAATTGCAGATAAGCCTTCTGAAGTATTATCTATGCAAGCTGAAATGGGGATTGCTGCAGCAAATCAAGCATTACAACAAGCAAACTTAACGAGTGAAGACATCGACTTAGTGATTGTTGCCTGTGCTTACACTCAACGAGCCTATCCTGCAATTGCGATTGAAATTCAACAAGCCATGGGAACCAAAGGGTTTGCCTATGACATGTTAGTAGCTTGTTCATCAGCGACTTTTGCTATTGTGAATGCTGTTAATGCCATACGCGGTGGAACAGCTAACCGGGTTTTGGTCATCAATCCTGAATTAACGTCACCACAAATCAATTTCCGCGATCGTGATAGTCACTTTATTTTCGGTGATGTTGCCACTGCGGTTGTGGTTGAACGTGAAGAGTTATCTACATCAACGCATGCCTTTAATGTATTGTCTACACGTTGTTTTACCGATTACTCCAGTAATATCCGTAGTAATTTTGGTTTTGTTAATCGTTGCGACCCTGAAAATGCCACTACGGCGGATAAATTATTCCACCAACAAGGCCGTAAAGTGTTTAAAGAACTATTACCGATGATATATCACCATTTAGATACGCAATTCACCCAAGAACAAATAAAACCAGAAGAGTTTAAGCGCTTATGGCTTCACCAAGCCAACATAAATATGAATTTATTTGTCGTTAAGAAACTGCTTGGTGATAATGTTGAGCCAACTAAAGCACCTATTGTATTGGATGAGTATGCCAATACTGCGTCGGCCGGATCTATCATTGCGTTTCATAAATTTAACCAAGATTTTAAAACCGGTGATTTAGGTTTATTGTGTTCATTTGGTGCAGGCTATTCTATTGGCAGTATTGTGCTTGAGAAATGTTAGTCGCTTCGAGTTATGGCTATAATTAAAGTCGAATGTATTTAATCAGTTGCGATTATGAATGTATTACAGCGTAATCTGCTAACGTAAAAAAATAATAACAATTCCGTTGATGTTTATATATCAACGGCATTGTTATTTCTACTACTGTATCTACAACGACACCCAATACAGATCCTAAAGCGTTAGTTGTATAAACAATTCATTATAAATATCATCAATTACACAACACTAAAGACTTCGTTTTGAGTGTGTATTACTTAAAGTAGCCAAGCGTAGCTGAGTTTCATAAAGTAAGTTTTTTCGTTTTGGGTTAATGAATCAATGTCATCATTGGCAATAAACGCATCCGAATAACCAAGATAAAAAACGCTTTGTGGGTTAAGTTTGTATCCATAGAGTAGTTCATTACCTATATCTTGATAAAGTTTGTCTGGCTGTTGATATTTGTATAAATCAGGGTCTCTTTCAATACGAGTGTAAACACTACTTAGGCGAATAAAACTGTTTAAGCTGAGCTGCCAATTTAAGCGCATATCACTAAGGTTAGCCGTAAATAAGCGACCATCATCAACATCTAATGTTTGGTATCGATGAGAAATGTCCAGTACTAATGACTCAGTCAATTTCCATTCAATACCAGGGTTTAACATAGTGGTAGTGGCAGGGCGGTCATTGGCAAAATCAATATCATCGCCATAGCTGCTATCCAGTTCAAGCTTGAGAGAGCCAATGGGCGTGAAGCTGGTGTAAAACCACCCTAATGTTTGGTTATATATACTGGTGTTATCATCAATATCAATGATACTTGGGTTATGGCGTCTGCCCACTCTTTCTCGTTGGACAATCCCCGCGCCGATAAAACTTTGCAGGCCTCCGTCAAACTCAATATACATTTCAGTTTCTTGTTCAAGCCGTTCATTGTTTTGGTTATGAGTGATGTCCCAATCGCCACCTAAGTCAATTTTGTTGAAAAAGTTATTTTCTGGGTACCAAATATAGCCGCCGCCAGCTACAAATTTGTTGATATCGACTTTATCGATAAAGCCCAAGTCAGCCCTAAAGTCGCTACCGATAGATTCGTAATTTGTTGAGGCGTACCAATTACGGCGTTCATGTTTATAAGATAGATTGAACATTCCACCGCTAAACTCACCGTCTTTATTCGTGCGAAGTACGCGCTCATTAATGGCACAATCTCCTATATAACAAACATCAATGTCGTTGCTGCAATCGTCTCGTCCACAAAATTGATTGAATAAATCATCAGGGTAGGCAGTTTGTGAATGAGCATATTGTGCCGTAAAGGTATCGTGTTTAGTCGGTTGGTATTTTATGTCGGCACTGGCAAGATAATTATGATATTCATCAGCTTGCTTTAAGGTCACTAAACCACCAATTGAAAATTGCTTACTCGGGTCGAAACGGTATCGAGTGGCTACGTTATGGCTCTGCTCGTCAATAACAGCAATGTCGGAGCTTAAATTACCGGGAACTAAAAACTGACTTTGAGTGTCATTGGCGGCGAGAATCGCAAACGTATGATCGTCGGTTTTGCTGGTGAGTTTTAATCCATAATCTGGCGATCCAATATTACGGGTATGTAGTAAGTCTAGTTGAGTATCGAAATAGTCTTTGTTATCTAAGAAAAAGGCCCGTTTTTCAGGAAAAAATAATGCAAAAGTATTGTTAACATCCAATTGACCTGCATCTGCTTCTACTTGAGAAAAGTCTGGATTAATTGTGGCGTTAAGTAAGGTTGTAGGGGTAATCCCCCAGCGTAAATCGAGTCCTACTTCTACGTTGTTTTCATCACTCCATGGCTGAGTCGGTGCAACATCACGTTGACTACTTTGATCTGCCACTAATGACGGTGTGAGTTGTAAATCTTTACCTTGCGTTGCTCCTGCTAAGCCCGATGCTGTACCTAATTGACACAACTGACATGACACGTTGCGATCTATTTGGTGAGTTGATATGCGATGGGTTTCGTTACGAGGATAAAAGCGAATTAATTCGATACCCCATGTTTGCAAAGGATTGCGATCATCAAAGTTAAATAAACGCAGCGGTAGTTGTATTTCAACCTGATAGCCTTGATCTGTTAGCTTGCCTTTACTGTACCAAATACCATCCCAAGCATCACTTTCTTGGCCTGTAAGCTCATTTTCTATTGAGTCACTTTGTACCCCATAAGGGTTAATAAAAAACTGATAAGCCAAGCGAGCATTGTTAAAAGTATCAAGTTTAATGCCCACCATGTCATCTCCCCAAGATTTATCTCTGTCTCTTAGGTTGACGCGAATTTTATCCGGTGAAGGGTCATGGGCGATAAACGCGAAATATAAGCTGGTTTTTGACGCATACACTTTGGCATAAGTGGTCACTGGCGCGGCGATATTTTCACCTGGAGACGTTTCATATTTCAACATCACCTGTGCGGCCTGTTGCCATGCTGGTTCGTTAAATTCACCGTCTACTTCAATATCTTCATTAATGGTGGGAATATCTAAATGAAATTGTTGGCTAGATCCTGCGAAAACAGACAGTGACACAATGCTTGAGATTAAGCAGAATACTCGCGCGAGGAGAAAAAAGTTTTTCACAGACACTCTATTATATTTGGTTGTTATTTTGTTTATTGTCGCAAAAAAACGGTTCAAAGATAGGTCTGATTTGTGCTGTGAATGTATCTAAATTGTTACAGAATGTTGAGTGAGTATAAAAAAGCCCAATACACTGATCGGGCTATTTTGATAATGGCGAACCTAAATAATTAATCAGGTGCAATCATTGGGTTTTTGTAGGCTTCACGGTATTTATCAACCCACATCGAGGTTGCCCCGCAAATCGCTACTGGCATAACGATAAAGTTAACGATGGGGATCATTGAAAACAATGTCACGGCCGCACCAAAACTGTAACTCGACCCTTTGGTGTTTTTAAGGGCAAATTTCATATCATTAAAGCTGACTTTATGGTTATCAAATGGATAATCACAATATTGAATCGCCATCATCCATGCGGTAAATAAAAACCATAAAATAGGTGCCGCTGTTTGACCTATCACCGGAACCCAAAACAACACCAAAAATATCAATGCTCTAGGTAAGTAGTATTTCAGTTTTGTCCATTCACGACCTAATACACGAGGCAAATCTTTGACCATATCCATAGAAGTGCCAGTATTTAAGTTTTTCCCCGTTAAATATTGTTCAACTTTTTCGGCTAACAAACCATTAAAGGGTGCTGCCAACCAGTTCATTACCGAGCTGAATATAAATGACATCACCACTAGCATGGTTAACACCGCTAATGGCCATAATAAAAAATGTAACCAACTTAAGTAGTCGGGTAGTTGGCCATTCATCCAATCGAAGAGTTCTGTCAGTTGGCCCAACGCTAAATACATTGCGCCGGCAAACAATACTAAATTGATCATTAAAGGGATAAACACAAATGAACGTAAACCCGGTTTTTTAATCAATTGAAAGCCTTGAAGAAAATAATTTACACCGCTTTTTTTAACGGTCTGAGAGTTGTTTACCATATAACCCGCCTATTTTGTGACTCATAGCTTCGATTTTGACTAGCCAAAGACAATAAAACAAGTGATAAACTGTATCAACAGGATAAAAATCGTTACAAAATGCAGCTCAATTGATAAAGTGAGCTGCTTTTTCCTTTTAATGCGTACCTGAACTGGCAACATGAGATTAAAACAAATAAAACTTGCTGGATTTAAGTCGTTTGTAGACCCAACTAAAATCCCATTTGATAATGCTTTATCAGCGATTATCGGCCCTAATGGCTGCGGAAAATCCAATGTGATTGATGCCGTGCGTTGGGTGCTGGGTGAAAGTTCAGCAAAGAATTTGCGTGGCAATTCGATGACCGATGTTATTTTTAACGGTTCATCGGCGCGTAAACCCATTTCTGTTGCAGGTGTTGAACTCGTATTCGAAAATACCCAAGGTAGGCTTGCTGGTCAATATGCCAGTTATCAAGAGATTTCAGTTAAACGCCAAGTTAACCGAGAAAGTGAATCAACTTATTTTTTAAATGGCCAAAAATGCCGTCGTAAAGATATTACCGACTTATTCATGGGAACAGGCCTTGGTCCTCGTAGCTATGCCATTATTGAACAGGGCACTATTTCACGTTTAATCGAGTCTAAACCCCAAGACTTACGGGTGTTTATTGAAGAGGCTGCCGGCATATCGCGCTATAAAGAGCGCCGCCGTGAAACTGAGAATCGGATCCGTCATACCCGTGAAAATCTTGAGCGTTTAAATGATATTAGGGTCGAATTAGGCGCACAACTTGATAAATTATCCCAACAAGCTAAAGCGGCTTTACAGTATCGCGAATTAAAAAGTAGTGAACGTCTGTTACATAGCCAGTTGCTAGTGATGCGTTATCAAGAGTTGCTAAGTCAAACCGACAAGCTCGATATTGAAGCCGTGGCATTAGAGACTCAAGCACAACAACTGCAAACCACATCGCTTCATGCCGATACCATTGTGACTCAGCTTAAACAACAACTTGCCGAGTTAAGTGATGCTGAACACAAACTAGTTGAGCAGTATTATTTAACCGGTAATAACATTACCAAGTTAGAGCAACAACTTCAGCACCAACAGCAACAAGACTCGCAGTTACAACAACAAATAAATGTGATTCAACAACAGTTGAGTGCTGCAGAGCAGACTGTTGCCAGCTTAACCCAAACCTATCAAACATTGGTCGCTCAAGCGGATGTTATCAATCCTGAATGCGAACAAGCTGAAGAGGCTTTAGCATTGATTGATGAGCAGTTGAGTGTGATCGAAGACGCTTGCGACGATCAACAATGGCAATTAACTCAATATGCAGAAACTCTAGCGGCAAATAAAATGCAATTGGCTTTGTCGCAATCGAGCTTAAGTCATCAACAACAAAGTTTGCAGCAAGATGAACGTCAAAAACAACAGGTGACTCAAGACCTAGCGGCGCTAGATCAGCAAGACAATCAAACTCAGCTGTCTGATGCTCAAACACAACTGATTGACATAGATAAGCAACTAACCAGCACGAAACAGCAACAGCAGCAACAAGAACAACTGTTGGAGAATGCGCAACGAGTTGTTGAACAATGCCGTGAAGACTATCAAACTATTAAGCAAACCCTAACTCATCGCCATTCACGCTTACAGTTGATAGATGAATTACTTGCAGGTCATATTCAGTCCGAAGGGCAACAGTTATGGCAAGTGGTTGAGGTTAAGCCGGGTTGGGAGAAAGCTGTTGATATGGTGCTACACGGGCTAAGTCAATTGCCGGTATTAACCGCTGATATTATTCCCGTTGAACAAACCAACATAGGCTTTATACCTCAATCACAACAAGTTAATCATATTGCCCTGAGTACTAAGGTTAATCTTGCTCCATGGCTTAAGTCAGTGGTGTGGGCTGAAAACTTAGATCAGGCAAAGCAGCAACTATCACAGCTAAATAACGATCAATACATTGCAACCCAAGAAGGGTACTTAGTGGGTCATGGTTTTGTGTTAAATCACACCCAGGCAGGCCAATCTGCCATTGTACTTAGTCAAGAGCGTATTGAGTTAACCACTCAATTGAGAGAACTTGAACGTAAACTGATTGTGGCGCAACAGCAATTAACCGATGCTACTCAACAAGCTGCATCGCACCAATTAGCATTAGGTCAATTTCAACAAGCGTGTCATCAATTGCAAATAAGCCAAACTAAATCGCAATCTGAAGTGGCTAGTCTGTCCCAGCAAAATGCTGATAAACGACAAAAACAACAACGGTGTAATGATACGCTGTCCAAGCTTGAACAGGCTTATAGCCATAAGAAAATGCAGATAGAGGCGTACGAGTCGCAGGTAATGACTCAAGAAGAGACACTGTCTACCGCTATTAATCAACATGAAGTCGCGCAACATGCTTGGCAAAATAGCCAAGCTAAACTTCGCGAAACCAAGACCAAACGCTCTGAAGCAGCCGTGACGTTAACTCAGCAAAACGCGCGGTTGCAGCAACACGCTACTCAACAAGCATTAAGTCAGCAACAATTACAGCAGCAAACTGAAAAACAGATTGAATTATCAAGCCAGTACGCTCAGTTACAACAACGATTGCAAGATAATCAACAACAACGTGGTGAGCAACAGTTAGCCCAATTATCAGCGCAGCTAACCCATGCACTTGAGCTACAGCAAGCCTTACAACAGCAATTGCAACAAAATAGAGGTCAACAAGCTGAGTTGCAAACCAGTTTAGACAGTTCAGTATTGATGCAAAAACAACAGCTTGTGGTGTTACAGGACTTGACTCAAACGATAAGCACGTTAAAGTTACGTCGTGAGGGCTTAAAAGGGCAGGCGAATGCGCAGTTGCAATTGTTGCAAGAGCAGCAAATTCAGTTGCAACACGTGATAGCAGACATACCTGCGCAAGCTTCGGTAAGCGAATGGTCGCAACAGCTTGATAAAGTAAAACAAAAAATTGTACGTTTGGGGGCTATTAACCTTGCCGCTATTGAAGAGTTTGAATCGCAACGAGAACGAAAAGCCTATTTAGACAGCCAAGATGACGACTTAAATAAAGGGTTAGCAATTTTAGAAGACGCTATCCGTAAGATAGATAAAGAAACACGCAGCCGTTTTAAGGCCACATTTGAAACGGTAAATCACGATTTAGGATTGCTATTTCCTAAAGTCTTTGGTGGCGGTAAGGCTTATTTGGCGTTAACCGATGATGATCTGCTCGAAACGGGTGTTACCATCATGGCGCAGCCACCAGGTAAAAAGAATAGCAGCATACATTTACTTAGTGGTGGAGAAAAAGCGTTAACCGCTTTATCATTGGTTTTTGCTATTTTTAGACTCAATCCAGCACCTTTTTGTATGCTCGATGAAGTAGATGCACCTTTGGATGACGCCAATGTTGAGCGTTTTTGTCGTTTATTAAAAGAAATGTCACAAAGTGTGCAATTTATTTATATTAGTCATAATAAAATCACCATGGAAATGGCAGATCAACTTATTGGCGTTACTATGTATGAACCGGGCGTTTCAAGAATAGTGGCAGTGGATATTGAAGCTGCGGTTGCTATGGTTGACGCGGTATAAATTAGGAAGACAGGGAATCTAATGAAAGATCTACAACTGGTGTTGTTCGTATTAGGCGCAATCGCAATTATTGCGGTGTTAGTGCACGGTTTTTGGTCGATTCGTAAACAACAACCTAAATCAACCAAGCAGAGTCCGATGGCTGGATTTTACAAAGACCAAGCTCAACGTCGGGACTCAGAAGGTTTCGACGCAGATGGTATTGGTACCGTTCGGGTGCGTAAAGCTGGTGATGTTGATGAACCCGTGATCAAATCAACTATAAATGACCATGGTACACCAGAGCCGGCTTCGACAACTCATGTTGAACCAACCTTATCTCATGCTTCATCAAAAGACTCATTGACTAAATCGGGAGCGACTCAGCCAACGGAAGCGACTAAAACGGCGCAACCGACTCAACAAACATTATTTATTGAAGACGAAGAAGATATTCAAGCTCCAACATCTAGCTATCATTCTCATGAGTCTATAAATACACCCAAAAAAATAGTTAATGCTTCAACTACTCGCGGCCCGTTATCCAGTTACTCTGGTGTTACAGCAAGCGCATCTTCTGCAGTATCTTCGCCAAAAACTGAACCACAAAAAACAGTTGCTATGGAACCGGCTAAGCCAGTTGAAACCGCAGAGCCGAAAGTGACAATTGAAAATGAATCCGTTGAACCAACAGATGTTTTGGTGCTTCACGTAGTCGCTAAAGCAGGTGAACAAGTTCAAGGTGCAGAACTATTGCCCAGTTTATTGTCTCTTCACTTTAAGTTTGGTGACATGGATATTTTCCATCGTCACATTGACAACGCCGGTACAGGCAAAGTGTTATTTTCGGTTGCTAACATGCTAAAGCCTGGTGTGTTTGACCCTGATAATATGGAACAATTTGAGACTCAAGGTGTGGTGTTGTTTATGACACTACCTTGTTATGGTGATCCGTTAATGAATTTCACTATAATGTTAAACTCGGCTTATCAAATAGCAGAGGATCTCGGTGCTGAATTATTAGACGGACAACGTCAACCTTGGTCCGAAGACATTAAAAAAGACTATCTACGACGACTGAATGCCGCGTAGGTTAATATATTCATTAAGGCCGCAGCAGCGGCCTTAATTGTTCTAGGCAGTTACTTTTAATCAATAAAATCACAGTTATAACTCGTATGACGGATATCACAATGCACGCTATTCAAACTGAAATGGATCAACTAACAGACACAATTAATCAACATAATATTCGTTATTATGTTGATGATGCTCCGTCGATACCCGATGCTGAATACGATAGATTAATAAAACGCTTAACGGCACTTGAACATGATTATCCGCAATTTAAATCTGCGGATTCACCGACCCAAAGAGTGGGTGGCATGGCATTGCAAAAATTTGCCCAAATTACTCACCTTAAGCCGATGTTAAGCCTCGACAATGCTTTTGAACAAGCTGATTTTGCAGCATTTAATAAACGCGTAACAGATAAAGTTGGCAGTGTTAAATATGTTTGCGAACCTAAACTCGATGGCCTAGCTGTGAGCATAACCTATCGTTTAGGTATTCTTGAACGCGCAGCGACACGAGGTGATGGCAATGTCGGTGAAGACATTACTGAAAATGTGCGTACTATCCGATCTATTCCGCTTAAATTACGTGGTGGAGGATTTCCAGATTTAGTCGAAGTGCGTGGTGAAGTCATTATGCCTAAAGCAGCATTTGAAGCGTTAAATCAGCGTCAAATCGGTAAAGGTGACAAGGTGTTTGTTAATCCTCGTAATGCCGCAGCAGGTAGCTTGCGTCAACTCGACAGTAGAATTACGGCATCACGCGCATTAGGGTTTTATGCTTATGCATTAGGCGTGGTAGAAGGCGAATCACAGCCAATGCAAGATACTCATTTTGGCCAGTTGACTCAATTAAAACAATGGGGGATCCCAGTCAGCAGTGAAGTAAAAGTGACTGATTCATTAGAGCAAGTCTATGCGTATTATGCAGATATTATGGCCAGACGCAGTGCGCTTGAATATGAAATTGATGGTGTGGTAATAAAAGTCAATGATATTGCTAAGCAACAAACTCTAGGGTTTGTTGCCAAAGCGCCAAGATGGGCTATCGCCTACAAATTTCCCGCGCAAGAAGAAATGACCTTATTAGAGTCGGTTGATTTTCAGGTAGGTAGAACCGGAGCGGTAACGCCTGTTGCCCGCCTTAAACCTGTATTTGTCGGTGGTGTAACTGTATCGAATGCAACCTTGCACAATGCTGATGAAATAGAGCGTCTCGGCGTTAAGATTGGCGACACTGTCATTATTCGTCGTGCCGGAGATGTCATTCCACAAATTGTTGCAGTCGTTCCAGAAAAGCGTCCAGATGATGCCCAAGATATTGTCTTCCCAGATCATTGCCCTGTTTGCCAAAGTTCAGTCGAGCGCATAGAAGGCGAAGCTACAGCACGTTGCAGTGGCGGATTATTTTGTGAAGCACAACGTAAAGAAGCAATTAAGCATTTTGCCTCCCGTAAAGCATTAAATATAGACGGAATGGGAGACAAAATTGTCGAGCAATTAATTGATAAAGAATTGGTTAAAACCCCTGCAGACTTATTTAAGCTCACTGCATCTTCTATTACTATGTTAGATCGGATGGCTATGAAGTCAGCGACCAATATAGTTGCGGCAATTGAATATGCTAAAACCACTACCTTGGCTCGTTTTTTATATAGCTTAGGTATTCGTGAGGTTGGCGAGGCAACAGCAGCTAACTTAGCGCAACACTTTGGCGATTTTGAACGGATCCGTAATGCCAGCGTCGAGCAGTTACTTGAAGTGGCAGATGTTGGCGAGATTGTTGCAAAGCACATTACGTTATTCTTTGCTCAACCACATAATATTGAGGTGATTGAGCAACTGCTTGAAGCGGGAATCAATTGGCCTGTCGTTGAACAAGCTGATGAATCACAATTAAGCCTTAAAGGCCAAACTTGGGTGTTAACCGGCACATTGACGCAACTTAATCGTAATGACGCCAAAGCACGCTTACAGGCGTTAGGGGCAAAAGTGGCTGGCAGCGTGTCCAAAAATACTGATTGTGTTGTAGCGGGTGAGGCCGCAGGGTCTAAGCTTGCAAAAGCAGAAGCGTTGGGTATTAAAGTCCTTGATGAACAAGGTTTGTTGGATTTGTTGAATGCATCAAACGAATAGAATTGATATTTATGTTTTATTTATACTTGTAGCCGCCGATAAGAGTATTTTGTGAACTTTAGTAATATTACTTGGCTTGATGATCACGGTCATATAAAGCCCCCATTATTTTTGTATTTAATGCTGGTTTTTTTAGCTCGTGGGTGGTGTATTTTTATTGCATCCTTAACCCAGTTTAACGACCGAGCCGGTTTAGTGCGATTATTTTATCCTGAAAAAGGCGATTTTATATTGGCCTTGGTCGCTGGTGTCGGTGCTTTGTTGATTTATGGACTTATTATTGCCGAGCGTAAACGCAGTTGGCCAATATTCATACCTCTGTTTAAGCGTAGTCGCTGGTTTTTATGGATATTACTCATTATTGATGGGTTATTTTTATTCCAACGGATGATGCACGATGATTTTCTGTTTAAAGTAGGCTATTCGATTGATGCATTGTTTCTTTTTTGGTCAATTATTTATGTGTTCAAATCGAAGCGGTTATATTATTACTTTGCTGACTGGACGGGGAATGATCCTGCTGAACAAGTTGAAATGCCTCCTAACAATGATGATTGTCTCAAGTAAGGTACTAAATAATATACGTCTTGGTATAAATGCACTATATTTACCCAACAATAAAAAATGAAAATGTAAGACATTCATAAACATCGCGCTATAGACTTAGATTTTTGTGCAAGAATGGCATTACCATCTCAGCCATAGCACGACTAATGTGAAAAGGGACAATACTTTGGCTAAAGCAGAATTAACAAAAATACCTGTTTCGCAAATGGTTATCGGGTTAACCGTTAAGCTGCCTTTGTCATGGACAAAACATCCTTTTTTTCGCAGTAAAGTTAAACTTGAAAAACAAGTTCAAATCGAGATGATTAAAGGCCTTGATGTGTCATTTGTTTACTTAATTAGTGGCCATGATTTATTGCCAAAAATTGATGACCATATTGAAACGGAGCAAACTGATGCCGTTGTTCCTCAAGAAGTTGATTCTCGAACGCTAGCTAAAAAAAGTATGCGAGTGAGTCAACAACGTTTTGTTAAATCAGTTAACGATAGCCGAACCGTATTTGGTAAAATTGTCAGCGATCCTGAAGGCGCCTATCGCGAAGCTGCCACTTTAGTAGAAGACTTAGTGGATAGTTTATATGAAAGCGAAACTCCTCATTTAACGCTAGTGGGTAGTGGCGAGGCGGATGTTAGTGTGACTCAACATGGTATTTCAGTCGCGGTACTTGCAATGATGATAGCCCACACATTATCACTGTCTAAAAAAGAGGTCCGTGATATTGCATTAGGCAGTTTGTTTCATGATATCGGTAAGCTTAAAGTACCAGAAGCTATTAGGCGTAAGCGTGGTGAGTTAACCGACCATGAGAATAACTTCTTAAAAATGCACCCTAATTTTGGTTATGACATGCTTAACCGCACAGGGTTATTCCCTGAGGCCATGTTAGATATCGTATTGCATCACCATGAGTTTATTGATGGTAGTGGTTTTCCTGATCATTTGAGCGAAGCTAAAATCCTACTTACGACCCAGATTGTGTCACTAGCAAATGACTACGAAACCTTGTTACATCAATACCAGACCCCGCAAATTGCATTAGGCATTCTGTTTAAAAATCATAGCAGCAAACACAGTGATAAATTAATTTCGGTGTTGGTCAAAATATTAGGTATTTACCCTCCAGGTGCCATTGTGCGTTTAACCGATGGCAATATTGCTAAAGTAATGATGACGACCGTTGATGTTAAGCAACCTCATGTGTGGTCATGTCATGTTAGCGGTGCAGAGCCTAGTTTTCGTTTTTTAATTAATGAAGATGTCCAAGTTGAAGAGGTTATTAAGTTAGATGAATTAACTGAAGGCGCTATAAAAACATTACAAGCTAATAGCCCAATCAGTTTTTATTTTAATAACTTTAATCAATAACTCTTATCAATAGTATTTAACCTTGTCACATTGAGAATACATGAACACAATTACCCTTATAGGATGCGGTTGGTTTGGTTTTCCGCTAGCCAAACAGTTAGTTAACCAAGGATTTCAGGTTAAAGCATCAAAACGTCATCCAGATGATTTTGCCCCATTACAGCAAGCGGGTATTGAGGCTTATCAATTAGATTTGGCCAATGTGACGATTCAAGCAAAAAAATCGTCGTTATTCGATGCTGATGCCATTGTGATAAATATACCGCCAGGACTAAGGCGTGGTGAAAATGACTATATAAGTCATTTAACTCAGTTGAAAAGCTTAATAGGTGATCGCCAATATCAAAAAGTGATTTTTATTAGCACCACAGGTGTTTATCCGTCGTTAGACCAAACCGTCACAGAACAAGATGCCGCCGCGTTCAATGATACCAGTGCAACATTATTGCAAGCTGAGGCTATATTTTCTGTTATGGAAAACAGCTGTATAGTACGATTTTCGGGTTTAGTTGGTCCTAAGCGTCATCCCGGACGTTTTTTTGCAGGTAAAACGGATATTAGCGGTGCCAACGTCGCGGTTAATCTGGTGCATTTAGATGACTGTGTTGCAGCCGTTAGCTTAATCCTTTCACGAACGGATACTTTACCCATTTATAATCTTGCAGCTAATGAACATCCTACTCGAGATGTATTTTATACCGCGGCCACTCAGCACCTTGAGTTAATGGCACCGCAGTTTAATCAAGTGCAACAACCAAGCAAAATTATCGACGGTCAGTTAATCAGCCAACAGTTAGGATTTCAATATAGGTTTGATAGTCCATTCAAAATGCTTGATGCTTGCTAAACTGGCATAGGCTATAATAACCGACATCTTTTGATTAAAAGGCAATTATTGTGACGACTGAAACTCAAGCGTTTGCATTACTTCAAGGTGATGAATTCGTAGAACTGTACAAAGTATTAAAAGTACAAGGTTTAGTGAACGGCGGTGGCGAAGCAAAGCATGTTATCACCGAAGGTCAAGTTACCGTTAATGGTGAAGTTGATACTCGTAAACGTAAAAAGTGTGTTGTTGGCGATCTTATTTCGTTCAATGGCGCAAACATTGAAATTGTTCCTGCTCAGTAAAGGATTTATAAATGCAATTCCCAGATGATGACAATGGCCAAATGTTGGCTGCAATGGCTGAAGCCGGTATTGATTTAACGCAATCACTTGAAGTCGATTTCTTTTTAGTGTTTGACGACCAACGTGATGCTGAGTCTGCATTAGAAGCATTGAGTCAAACAGACATTCAAGGTGAGCTTGAGCTTAACTTTGAAGAAGAAAGTACTAAGTGGGAAGTGATTGTTTGTCTCCAGATGGTGCCTGAATATGCAGCCCTTGTTGCCAAAGAAATAGAATTGAATACTTTTGCCAAAGAGTTTGACGGTATTTCTGACGGTTGGGGCGTGATGCAAAATCAAGCCGATGATGGTGAGTTTGCAGATGAAGATGATGATCATGAATGCACCGAGCATTGTCATCACTAAAATCATATTTGCATAATAAAGGCCGTTGATGCTCTGCATTAACGGCCTTTATTTTTGAGATATTTACAAAAAAAGCTATCGCAGTATTAATCGCTTTCTTTTATCTCATTAATGACTTCTTTGGTTTCATGACCAATGGCTTTAACGGTATCGCGCGTCCCGTGACCGATTGCAGTGGTTACTTTTTTTGTAGTGTGACCGATTTCTTTGCCAGTCTGTTTTAATTCAGCGCAAGCTGATAAGGACAGAATAATACTAATCGACACCAGTATTTCGATGACTTTTTTACACATTGTAGTAGCCTTATCAATAATCTAATATGAGATGTATCATCAGCTTAACGTCGTTGCTATTTCAGCATAACGGGTTTGATGGTTAACGGGTGAAATCATGGCGTTAAATGCAACATTGATTGGTCAAATTATTTTCGTTTTAACCTTAGTCGTGGTGTACTTTACTTTAAAGTTTGCCAAGGGAAAAACCACTAATTTACCCTTGGTTGGTTTTTACGCGATTGTGTTAAATCTCATTTTTGCTCCCGCTGGGTGGATATATTGCTGGTATTGGTCAACCAAACCGTTGTTACCCAAATAAAATATCATTCAAAAAAAATCACTAACTTCAATTCGGATTAATAAGCCATTCCCTCGATTTGAGGTTAACTAGCCATGGAATATTAACCTCGGTTGATAGTAATGTCAGAGACATACCCATGTTCAGTAGCGATTAAAGCTTGTTTAAGCATTAAGGCGGCTTCTTTTGCCGTCATAAAGTTTGATGTATCAATGTCTTTACCACTGGTTTGCCAAAAGTCTGTCGCCATTCCTCCTGGGTATACAGCAATCAACTTCATTGAGCAGCCTTTCAGTTCAAGTCTTAGAGATTCAACCAAGCCCTTAACAGCCCATTTAACCGCGCAATAAGTCGACTCATTGGCTTTGCCTGCTTGTGCTGCAGTTGACATCACTACGACCACATTGACCTTATGGTCACGATAACGACTAACAAGCTCACGCAACACCAGAATGCTTGAGGTAAGATTATTGTCGATCAACTGATTAATAGCCTGCGGAGTTTGCTGTTCTATTGGGCCAAAATAACCACTGCCAGCACAATGAATTACACTACTTGGTGGCGTTGATAAACGCGAAAATAACTGACTGACATCTTCAGCCACACATAAGTCTGCAGTGTGAGTATGGATGTTGTTTTGCTGTGAAGGGGTTAGCAGAGCCATAACATCAGCTAATTTTTGCTCACTGCGACCCGTGATCAACAGTGGATGATTTTCTGCAGCATACAATTGGGTTAGCGCAGCACCTAGGCCGCTACTCGCGCCAGTAATCACCATCATAATAAAACCTTTTGCCAAATTTCCATTGAGTTAGCTACTATATCAATGACTCAATGAGCAGCAAAGTGATAGTGAGGTGTAAATACCAATCGATGTTCAGATAGATACCCGAACAATAGACTATTTGGTAACTGCTTATTAGCGCAAGTTGTGGTTAATTAAGCTAATTGGAATAAATTACCCATAACATTTTGTATTCTGACGTTAAAGAATGTCTAATAACGCCTTGCCTAATGTCTTACTGACTTCACGTTTATTGTTATATACGAGAGCCTCCATGTTTGAACTCACGCTCCAACTCGCTGTTGTGTTATTTGCTGTTGCCTTGATTGCTGGTTTTATTGACTCAATAGCAGGCGGGGGCGGTTTACTGACCATTCCGGCATTAATGTGGGCGGGCTTACCTCCCGCTGCGGCATTAGGAACCAATAAGTTACAAGCGTGTGGTGGTAGTTTCTTTGCCAGTTTATATTTTGTGCGTAATGGCTTAGTTGATTTACGCAGTATAAAATTATCCTTGTTATGTGCATTTATTGGCGCGGCAATTGGTACAATATTGGTGCAAATGATAGATGCTAAATTATTAGAAGTGGTTTTGCCATTTTTGATTTTAGCCATAGGTTGTTACTTTCTGTTTTCTAAAAAAATCAGTGAACTCGATCGCCAACAAGTGCTCACCCCAAGCGTATTTGCCTTTACCGCAGCATTAGGTGTTGGTTTGTATGATGGTTTTTTCGGTCCTGGCACGGGAAGTTTTTTCGCCCTAGCGTTTGTTTCTCTGGCTGGTTTTGGCTTAGCTAAGGCAACCGCACATGCTAAATTATTAAACTTTGCGACGAATATAGCTTCATTAATTTTCTTTTTAATTGGTGGTCAAGTTGTGGTGGTATTAGGCTTGATTATGCTGGTGGGGCAATCGATTGGGGCGACGTTAGGCTCACGCTTAGTGGTGACCAAAGGGGTTAAAATTATTAAACCGTTAGTAGTGGTTATGTCATTGGGTATGAGCGGTAAATTATTGTGGTCGCAGTATATGTAATCGTAAAAGTGATAATTTAATTTTACAAACACCATTATTGTGTTTTTTGATTTTTCTCATTCAAAGGGATGTTATGCGCATTATTCACACATCAGATTGGCATCTTGGCCAATATTTTTATGGTAAAAGCCGCGCAGCTGAGCACCAAGCTTTTATGGCATGGTTACTTGAGCAAATAACGCTCCATCAAGTTGATGCCCTTATTGTCGCGGGTGATATTTTCGATACGGGTACGCCACCAAGTTACGCCCGTGCGTTATATAATCAATTTATTGTTCAAATTCAGCAAACTGGCTGCCAACTCATCATATTAGGTGGCAATCATGATTCAGTCTCGACGCTAAACGAATCGAGGCACTTATTAGCCTGTCTTAACACCACTGTTATTCCAGGGGCATTCGATAATGTTAATGAGCATGTTATGCCGTTACTCAATCGCCAAGGTGAGGTTGGGGCGATATTGTGTGGTTTACCTTTTCTTCGTCCTCGCGATGTCGTCCTCAGTGAGTCGGGCGAATCGTCCGTTGATAAGCAACGTAAACTTGGTGATGCCATTAGCGAGTTATATCAGCGCTGTTTTGAGCAAGCGGAGCAACTCAATAGTACATTTGCAACGCCAGTGCCCATTATAGCAACAGGTCATTTAACCACAGTGGGTGCCAGTACATCAGAGTCAGTGCGTGATATCTATATTGGCAGTTTAGATGCCTTTAATGCGGCGCTTTTCCCTGCCGCAGACTACATTGCATTAGGCCATATTCATCGTCCACAAGTGGTGGCGAAATCTGAACATATCCGTTATAGCGGCTCACCAATAGCGCTTAGTTTTGATGAACTTTCTACTCATAATGAAGCCAATAAATCAGTGTTCTTAGTTGAGTTTACTGATGCAAAGCTTAGCCAAGTGACGCCATTAATGGTGCCAATATTTCAACCTATGCAAGTCATAAATGGTGACTTAGACAGTATTGAGCAACAATTGAAGGCATTTGCTCCACAAGCAGAAACGCCCCCAATGACCTGGTTAAGCATTGAAGTGTCGCAACAAGATTACTTATCAGATTTACAGTCACGTATTGCCGACATGACCCAAGATAAAACGGTTGAAGTATTGCAATTAAAACGAGCTCGCAGTCAGCGGCAACAACACATTAAACAGCTCGATAATGAAACCTTATCTGAACTCAGCGTCAATGATGTATTTGCTCGTCGTTTAGCCCAAGAGCAATTTGAAACCGAGGCACAACAAGCGCAGTTAACTCGCATTAAACAATGCTTTAGCCAAGTAGTTTCCGATGTTGAGGCAGAGCGACATCCCCAAGAAACTGCTGCTAGCCATGTGCTGCAAGAAACCATGGTTCATAACGACGATGCGAAAGAGCCCATAGCAATGAGTACTGAAACCAGCATTGAAATAATAAAAGACGATATGGCGGATGGTGAGCAATCATGAAAATATTAAGCCTTCGTTTTAAAAATATTAACTCGCTTAAAAATGAATGGAAAATTGATTTTACCCAATCTCCTTTTGCTGAAAATGGTTTATTTGCTATTACTGGTCCAACTGGTTCAGGCAAAACCACTATCCTGGATGCGATTTGTTTAGCGCTTTATCACCGCACCCCGCGATTAAGTAATATCTCTAAAACCACCAATGAATTAATGACCCGTGGCACCGCAGAATGTTTAGCCGAAGTTGAATTTGAAGTTAAAGGTGTTGCCTATCGCGCATTTTGGAGTCAGCGCCGCTCGCGTGATAAAGCCGACGGTAATTTACAAGATGCGCAAGTAGAGTTAGCCCTGCTCAGTGATGGCAAAATTCTTGCTAGCCAAATCAAACGTAAAACAGAATTAATTGAACAAATCACTGGGCTCGATTTTGCCCGTTTCACCAAGTCGATGATGTTGTCCCAAGGACAATTTGCGGCCTTTTTAAATGCCGATGCCAATGATAGAGCAGAATTATTAGAAGAACTCACAGGCACTGAAATTTATGGGTTAATTTCAGCGAAAGTACACCAAAACTTTAGTGATGCTAAAACCAATTTGAAGGTGTTAGAGGCAAAGCTTGGTAGCGTTGAATTACTCGATCAACAACAACTAGTGGCACAACAACAACAGATTGAACAACTTAATCAAGCAATAGTGCACCAACAGCAACAATTGTCTGAGTTAAGCCAATTTATTGCGTGGGCAGACAATAGCCAACAAGCCCAACAGTTGTTAACTAAAGCTAATGATGAACAGCAACAGGCGTTATCTCGTCAGCAGCAACACCGTGATGCATTAATTCAACTTGAACACAGTGAACCCGCACAGCAAATATTGCCTTTATTTGAACAACAACAAAAAGTGCAGCAAAAAGTTCAACTATTAACCACGCAAATTGATCAGTTAAGTCAACAAACCGGCCAAGCTGAAGTCGAGTTGCAAAGCCATAAACACAAGCAAAGCCAAAGTCAGCTAAAGTTTGAACAAGTCAGCCAAGCTCATAAAACCCTGCTGAGTTTAATTGACCAACAAGTGCAGCCATTAGATCAACAAATAAACCAGTTGAATTATCAGTTGTCTCAAGTCAAATTAACCCAGCAGCAAACCGAACAGCAGCAACAACAGGCTGCAGAAAAACAGCAACAGTTATTGACCCAGCAACAGAGCCTGACATTGGCTAAACAACAGATCCAGCAGCAGCTAGAAAGTTTACCACAAGGTCAAGAAGTGGCTAAAAAGTTTGCCGCTTGGCAAACCCAATACAATCAGGCAATTCAATTAAATCAGCAGCTCAGCCAAACCCATAGTCAAATCGCACTTCAGCAAGACAGTATTAAGCAAACTCAAAGCAGATTAACAGATGTTGTTCCTCAGGTAACTCAAGGACAAGTGGCACTGACTCAAGCGACGGTGCAGTTGAGCGATAGCCAACAAGCATTAAAAGTGTTGCTGGCTGGCCAACAAGAGTCGCAACTGAATAGTGATTATCAACAGTTGCTTGACCAACAAGCTGGGCGTTATCAATTAAGCCAACTGTTTAGTCAGTTTGCTCGCCAACAACAGCAATGCCAACAGTTAACCACTGAGTCGGGGCAATTTAAGATTGAATTACAGGCACTGGCAGAGTCACTTAGTGTAGTGAGAACCCAATGGAGTGAAAAAAATCAGCAGGTTAAAGATGTACAAACCATTCTGCAACAAGAGCAACACATTGCCAATTTAACCTTAGAACGCGCCAAACTCAAAGCCGGTGAACCTTGTGCTTTGTGTGGCTCCACCGAGCATCCATTAGTTGAGCGTTATGAAGCGCTGAATGTGTCAGCTACTGAACAACGAGCACAGCAATTACAAGCCGAACTTGATGCGATTAAACAGCAAGGTGAGCAGCTTAAAAATCAGCAAACAGCATTGCAAGTGAACTATGACAATTCGCTTAAGCAACTGAGCCAAGTTCAAATCGATTTGCATGACACACAACAACAATGGCAGCAGCAGACTCAGTTGTTGTCTGTCACCCTGAGATTAGACCTAGCGCAACAAGATGCCTTAAACACATTTATGGCTCAGGCAGAATCCAAACAGCAACAATTAGCCACGACCATAAGCCTGCTTAACCAATGTCAAAAAAACGTGCATCAGCATCAACAGTCGTTTGCGCAAGCTGAGCAGACTCTCGCCAAACAGGTAAATCAACAAGGTTTGTTGCAGCAACAGCTTGATAATTTGCAACAAGGATTACTCAATTATCAACAACAAATTGACACCGTTAGTGGGCAGCAAACTCAATTAATCACCGCACTTGAAACACAAATTACTGCCACCGGACTAACGCCACCATCAATTGAGCAAGCCATAGTGTGGCTAAATGAATTACAGCAACAACTTGAACAGTGGAGTCAGGCGCAGCAGCAAGCTACCGATAATCAACAGCAATTGAGTATTACAACCGAAAAGTTGGCGACAAACCAGTTACAAGTTGCTGCGTTTAGTGCTCAACTAACTTCGGTTAGCGAGCAAGTTGATAAAGCCAATACGCAGCTAAGAGCTGTGCAGCAACAACGCCAAGCATTGTTTGCCGATAAAGTGATTGAAGATGAAAAACAGCTCAGCCAACATCAATTGGAACAGGCTCAACAAGCTTTTGACGTAATTCAACAGCAGTTACAAGCGGCAGACAAACAACTGGCCAGTTTGCAAGTACAACAACAATCGTTGATGACGCAAGCGAGTGAAGCCAGTCAAGAATGTCAGCAACTGCAAAGTCAGTGGCAAACAGCGTTGCAAGCTAGTCCATTTGCCGATCAACAAGCGTTTGAACAAGCGATATTAACACCACAAGAAAGACAGGCATTGCAGCAACTTAAACGGCAACTTGATAACGACATTGTTAAAGCTAACACCATAGTGGAGCAAGCCTTAATGCGACAAACCGAGCTTATGCAGATTGGGGAGCTACAAGGATACAATGCCGCTCAACATGCCGAGATTGCGCAGCAACATCAAACCATAGAAACCAAACTTCAACAAGACAAGCAAACTGTTTGGCGTTTAAGCCTTGAATTAGAACAAGATGCCAGTAAACGAGTCGGGCAGCAGCAATTGTTAGTCGAACAGGCGCAAATGCAGCAAGATTACGATGACTTAGCTTATTTACATTCGTTAATAGGTTCACAAAAAGGTGATAAGTTCCGTAAATTTGCCCAAGGCCTCACTTTAGATCATTTAGTGGCATTGGCGAACAGGCAACTTGAACGTTTACAGGGGCGCTATTTATTGGAGCGCAAAGAGTCAGATGCATTAGAATTACAAGTGCTTGATACTTGGCAAGGTGATGCAGTGAGAGACACTCGAACCTTGTCTGGTGGAGAAAGCTTTCTTGTTAGTTTAGCGCTTGCCTTGGCGTTATCAGACCTTGTTAGTCATAAAACGAGTATTGACTCACTGTTTTTAGATGAAGGCTTTGGTACTTTAGACAGCCAAACGCTAGATACCGCTTTAGATGCATTAGATAACTTAAATGCATCAGGTAAAATGATCGGTGTGATTAGCCACGTTGAAGCGATGAAAGAGCGGATCAACGTGCAAGTGAAAGTGAATAAAATGAATGGGCTGGGCATTAGCAAATTACAAAATGAATTTGCTGTCAACGGAAGTTGATTTACCGCTAACTCCCGTGATTACTGTAATCGAGTACAAAATAATTATGAATTAAATGACATTTTATATTTGTATTATGATTATTTTTTGATATAAAAGAGCGTTGATGTGCAATTTGACTGCAAAAGTCGGTGTTTTAAGCTTTTTAGCCAGACGTAAAAAGTCAAATATTGGGTCATATGGATGATAAAAAGCCATGAAGGCATAGCGTTAACTGACTTTATCCTCAATATCGCAATAACAATTTGCAGTAAAAGAAAAACAATAAATATAAGCGTCATCTTTTAGGGTGGATTAGACATTGCTAATAAGTAAGATTATGGGCTTCCAAAGGCCAGATGTAAGTTCGTTGAACTTGCCAAACTTGCACAAGAAAATATTGCTAGCAAGTGTGTTTGTTGTCGGGGCTGCATTATTATGGCCAACACAACAAGAGTTTTCATCACAACGTATTCCAGTGGCAATCGATATCGATTCTTTATTGCCACATATTGCCCAACAAGATCAATCACCTGTAATTGTTTATCAAGCTAAACCGATTTTAAATCACGTGATCGAAAGCGGAGATACCTTAAGTAAAATCTTCGAATTAGCGGGAATAGACCAACGCACTATGTATAAAGTACTTGAAGCCGATTTAGAGGTTCTGGCTTTAGATACATTATTGCCGGGCAATCGTATCCAATTTTGGGGCAATGCTAACGGCGAGTTGGAAAAGTTAGAACTGTATTTTAATCCTGCACATCAAGTGGTTTTTACCCGTTTTCAAGATGGTAGCTATGAAGTAAAAGACATTAATATTGATGGTGTTTGGCAAAATCGCATTGTCGGTGGCGAAATTAACGGTTCTTTTTATGTCTCAGCTAAAAATGCTGGCTTAAGCGCCGCTGAAATTCAAAAAGTTGAATCAGTATTAAAGACTAAATTAAACTTTTCTCGTGAGTTACGTGCCGGTGATACTTTCTCTGTATTAGTCAATGATCAGTTTGTTGAAGGAGAACCATCAGGGATCACCTCGATTGAAGGTATTCGTATTAATACTGGTCGTCGAGATATTACCGCTTTTCAAAATACCGATGGCAACTATTACGACATGAATGGCCAGAGTTTAACTCCGGCTTTCCAACGTATTCCCTTAAAAAGACAGTATCGTTTAAGCTCGCGTTTTAATCCTAATCGTAAACACCCAATCACGGGTCGTGTTCGTCCTCATAATGGTACTGACTTTGCTGTTCCAGTAGGAACTCAAGTGGTCGCGCCTGGTGATGGTGTCGTGACACTGGTGAAGAAGCATGCTTTTGCGGGTAACTATATTGTCATTGAGCATGATAATAAGGTACGTACTCGTTACCTGCATTTATCAAAATTTTTGGTTAAACGTGGTCAACGGGTAAAACGAGGTCAGTTGATTGGATTATCGGGTAATACTGGAGCTTCAACGGGTCCTCACTTACATTATGAATATATTGTTAATGGCCATCCAGTTGATGCGATGAAAGCCAAAATTGCAGAAGCTAAAGTATTACCACAAAAACAACTACAAGCTTTTCAAACATTAGTTCGCAGCCGTAGCATGATGATGGATCTAGGCTAATTAACAGAGACTTCTTATACAGATTAGTGGTGATGGATATTAAATGCAGCCAGTTGGCTGCATTTTTTTATGAGTATTTAATGGCTATACAATGGTTATTTACGTCTCATTATTTTATAGGATTTCCACTGTCGTCCTGCAATACTCCCCCAATTAAGTAACTAACAGAAGCGAAATGCTCGCAGTGGGGATTGCTCTCGCTTCTACCTTCATTAGTATTTGGCTCCAGCCTTATTCGAAAATGCTAGCGCTTTTGATGGGAATTAGATGCCAATGAACGACCTGTGCCTCGGAAGCTAAGCTTAAATTTTTCCTGTTAAATTCATGAAATCCATTAGGGCTACGCTTTTGTATCTAGTCGAGTAACACATAGCTAAGTTCAATGAATATGGTATCAATGACATCAATTGAATAATGAACTACAGAGAGGTAAATTGTTAACGGTGTTTGTTTTTTTGTAAAGGTTGTTGATTTTTTTTTTGCGGAGAAAATATATTAGCTTACATTTATTAGCATCGTTTTTTACAAGGATTGTATATGAAAAATCTGCTCAAGGGGCTTCTACTTGCCTTTTTATTCTTTCCGCTTGCTGGCCAATCTACCGAAACGGTTCGTCCTACAACTGATGAACCCTACACCAAACTAGCACTTGATTTCGAATTACAAATGAATGATTCTGCGATTTTCGGCGAGAAAATCGATTTCCATCATGGTAACGTTGGTTTTGAACAAACAGACCTTGAAGCCTCTGGCAATGGTATTCCGATAGTTGTCAGCCGAACCTTTTATTCTGGTGCCATGTATCCCTTTCAGGCTCATTTGGACTTTGGTGATTGGGCATTAAACATCCCATCTATTCAGACAACCATCATAACCAATGCTTCGGGTCTGTCATCAGGTGACTGGTCGAGTGGGCAAGAGTGTTCAGGGTCGCCCTATACGACTTCGACTATTTATCAAAATGGTGATGCTTATAAGCCTGAAGAGTACTTTGATGGTATTACGATGCTACTTGGTGATGGTCAAAAGCAGACAGTGATTAAGAATGCTGCAGGTATGATTGAGAGTAATACATCGACTTATCCTTGGGTGACGAATGAAAATTGGAAGTTTTCCTGTATTTCGCGGGATAACGGTGCAGGGGAAGGCTTTGTTGGATATTCTCCTAATGGGTTAAAAATCACCTTTAACAAGTCTCACCTTAGTAACCCTAGAACAATACGGAAGGCTCATGGTGTGATTAGTAAGCTGACCATAAGCCTACGGGCTTCGAAAATTGAAGACCGATTTGGGAACTATATTCAGTATAACTATGATACCACTAATCATCTCACTAATATTACAGCAAATGATGGTCGTATTGTGACGTTTACCTATGCCGGTAACCAAATCGCCACTATGAACTATAACGGTCGGGTTTGGAATTACACCTATGCAGCTGGCACGCTAACCTCAGTTGATGATCCAGAAAATCAACGCTGGTTGTATGATCTTGATAAATATGCCACTTACAATACTTATCCAACCATATCCAATGGGGGATGTGGGTTTGATTATAGTGCTTCTATTGACCATTATCATCAGACTATGGATGATATTATCGCCTCTGTCACCGCACCCAATGGGGTTAAGGCAACGTATAAATTTTCCCCAAAATTACATGGAAGGAGCAATGTTTTCTACATGGACACTGGTGCTGATGATGGTTCGACCCTCACTAAGCGGTGCTCAGCGAATCATGCCTTAGTACAAAAAACGGTAACCGGACCTGGGCTGACACCGTTAGATTGGACTTATGATTACTCTACCAATATTGGGTATTTTCAGGGTGCTTCCATTACGAATGGAATGCGTCTTACTGGCACACTTCCTAGCAATATTAATGATATAGATTTCAATTCTTCTACCGAAACGACACCAGAAGACAATGTTTATGTGCGTTATTTCGATCGAAAATATGACAGTGTTGCCGAAGGGAGTCTTGTCGTCAAAGAAACTTATGACCGCAGTGGTGATGTATTAGAACAGATACAATATTCGTTTGCCCAAGGGAATGATGTCGGACAATCATTTGCTGCGGTATACAATGAGTCCAGTATCCGCAGTGAATATCAATTGCGTCCAACTCAGGGGAAAACTATTCGTTACGATGGTACAAATACTGATACTTATATTCAGTCAAACAGTAGTTTTGACCTTTATGGTTTCGGTGCCATCACCCATGAGTATAATGATTTCAGTAATACCCAACGTTATGTGAAACAGACATACAATCATGATGTTACAAATTGGCTTTTAGGATTACCAGACACAACATTTGTTTCGACCGATGGTAGTAGTTATCAGCCAACTAAACAGACCTCCTACTATTCTGCAACCAGCAACTATAAATCGCTGCCTTATCAAAAACTCGCCTTTGGTCGTTGGTATAAGCAATACGATAGTTATTACACAACGGGAACTCAAGCAGGTTTGGAGCAGAAGGTGAGTTATAACGCAACCAATCGTTGGCATCAATTCAGTAACTATAAACGCGGAATACCGCAGACCATTCAAACGCCACAAAGTCTTAGTACAGCATTACAATATGCGTATAACGTGGTAGATAATAACGGCTGGGTGACTAAACAGACTGATTTTAAAGGTAATTGTACCAACGTAACCTATGATAACCTTGGCCGAATGACCTTATTCGACCCTTGTGATGCTGCCTTATTAAATACCACTATTAGCTATGATTACACGTCTAGCTCTGAAGGGTATGCGAATGTTGAAACTGGCATGTTGAAACAAACGGTCAAAACAGGTAACCATCTACAGGATAGTTATTTTGACGCATTTGTGAGACCTGTTTTTGTCAGTGAGCGAGATATTACCAAATCGGACACCATTAAGTTATCCGCTAAGTCCTATGATTCAATGAACAATGTCACGTTTGTAAGCTATATTCTTGACGATGGAGATATTACGAAAGGCATTGATTTTACCTTTGATGCCCTGGGGCAACAGATATCGGCGACAGATAACACCATCAGTGCGACCCAAACGTTTAATTATGTTAATGGCAATAAAATAGTACATGTTGATTTTAATGGTAACTCGACGACAAATACCTATCTTGCGTACGCAGTCCCCTCATATGAGTCAGAGACTCAGATTGATTCACCAGAAAGTGTGGACACCTCTATTATTTACAACGAATTTGGCAACATCACCAGCATCAGTCAGGGGGGGGCGGTTGAATCTCACGTTTATGATGCTTATCAGCAGTTATGTAAGATAATTAGGCCTGAATATGGTGCATTTTCCTACCGCTATGATGCTCTTGCTCAGCTGTCCTACGAAGGGAAAGGAAATTCGATTAGCATTGACACCAACAGTTGCGATACGGTCATTTCTTCAACCGATAAGGTGAGTTATAGCTATGACAACCTTGGGAATATCCGCACGGTAAATTATGGTGACTCGACGCCAGATTTGACGTATAGCTATGATAAAAATAATAATCCACTTTCTATTTCAGCAAGCAGTTTTACACAATCATTCAGTTATAATTCACAAAACAAGCCTACAACTGAAACCACAGTTGTCAGTGGAAAGACCATGAACGTGTCGTATAGTTACGACAACTACGGCAATATGACCAGTATAACGTACCCTAATGGCTACAAAGTCACACTCGCGCCTGATGCCATGGGGTATCACCGCTCCGTTCAGCGTGCGAGCAACAGTTATGCATCAGCACTTAATTACGCCACTGGCATTGTCTATCACGCAGCAGGAATGCCATCACAATTCACCTATGGTAATGGTATTGTGCAAACGGTTGATGTCAATGACCGAAATATGCCCGTGGCAATGAAAGCTAGCAGTACTACTTTGGTTGCATTGGACCATAGTTATGATTATGACGATGGCGGCAATGTAAGCCGTTATCTAGATAACCGTAACAGTCGGTACTCACTTAATAGTCTCAGCTATGATGGACTTGACCGACTAAAGAGCATAAGTGGTGGTTCATTCATCGGTAACATTTCAGTGAACTACGATACGTTGAGTAACATTACTCAGTATAACTCACTAAATAGCAACTTGAGTTATCACTATGACACCAGTAAAAATCGCTTGTCATCCATCACAGGTACGGGGGCTGCGGCTAAATCATACTCATCATTTAGTTATGATGCGCGAGGTAATATCGGTAACAACAGCTATCGAGGATTTACTTACAATCTTGCGGGGCAAATGACCCAATCAGGAAGTTATTCCTATATTTATGATGCACAAAATCGCCGTATTAAACAAGTTGACAGTAAAGGAACAAGCTACAGTTTCTACTCGAAAGCAGGAAAGTTGCTCTATCGTGAAACCCCCAGTGGTGGTACTAACTATGTCTACCTGAACGACAAGCTTATTGCAAAGGATGGTACAGGAAATACAAACACGGCCGCACTTTCAGCGCCAACGGCCAGCATGACCTGTAACCCAAGTTCATGTCAAACCACTAAGACGGGGTCTGGTACTGCATCAATCACCCTAACCTTAAGCAAAAGTTGTCCTAAGGGGTGTGAAACCGAATGGTATTACACAGGCCATTCGATTTTCAACAATACGGATGGGGTTAGTCCAAAAACGTTCAGTTACTACTGTCGTAATGTAAGTGAAAGTAAAACGGGTACCGTTGGGGCAATCATCACAGATAATTCGACAGGACTAACGACGAAGGTGTCTAAATCACTCACAATAACGTGCAAAGTATCAGGTGGTGGTATCGAGCTATGAAAAATCTATTACAAATTTTAGCGATGTTGATATTATTTCCTAGTAGCATTGCGGTTGCGGGAGTGACATTTGTACACAGCGACTTATTAGGCTCACCGGTTGCAGAAACCAATAGTGCAGGACAAATCGTTACGCTTTCACATTACAAAGCCTTTGGTGAAGAAATCGAACAGAAGCGTGATGACGTAGGTTATACCGGTCATAAATATGATGCTGATTTGGGCCTGAGTTATATGCAGGCACGATACTATGATCCAGTTATAGGTCGTTTCTATTCGAATGATCCTATGGATTACATAAAACAATTAGCTAAAGGAGATGCAGTCCATGGATTCAATAGATATGCATATGCAAACAATAATCCTTATAAGTATACTGATCCTGATGGAAAAGATGCTAGCTTATATCCAAAAGATAAAGCTGTAGCAGATCCTTCAGATGTAGTTAAGTCTTCCCCGAAGTTTGAATTTAAATTAAAGGCTACAATAGAAAATAAAATGGAAACTGTGGAACAAGCTGACAACATGAAATCTACTAAAGAAGCGGTAACAAATACTACTTTAGCTGTAAGTAGCGCAGCTCTTACTCTCTTAGCTCCGCCAACAGTACCTTACGTTACGGCCGCTGGAATAGCTGTTGCGGCAACTGGCGGAGTTGAACCAGTTCATAAAGGTGATGTATTCAAAACAGAGGTTTCTATTGAAGCAACCAGTTTAACAGATAAACCGAAAATTGAAGTGAAGACAACTCAAGAGCATAATCATGACAACTAGTATTTTCTTATATGTTCTTTTAGTAATAATATCTATTGTTGTACCGATAAAGTTAAATAGCGATAGTCGTTTATTGTTAAGCATCTCCTCTTGTTTTATTGGTGCCGCTATAATCACTGCTATTTTTCATAGTGATATGGATAAAGCCAAGTGGATTATTGTTGGCTTAAATTCAATAGGGATGATGTCATATTATCTTCGATATAGGGGTATTAGAAACAAAAGGTAGCTATAAAAGTTCCTTATTTTGAATCCAAAGCCTCGCCATCATAACGAGAGCGTGGCTTTGTTTTTCTGGCTAGGGGGCAAAGAGAGGCGGCTAAAGTGGACAGCCATAATAAATCGCGTGATTTTACATCTTCTACTAAACTCAAAAAAGTTTTAAATGTAGGAGTTTGTTATGCCACGTCCTCGTAGAACCCAGATTAGTGTCGAAGACACGCCATTTTATCACTGTTGTAGCCGTGTAGTACGGCGTGCTTACCTTTGTGGCGATGATAAAATTTCTGGTCGGAACTACAATCATCGCCACCAATAATATGGCCACCCACTCTAATTGGTGAAATATTCAACAGTGAGCTAGGCTTTATTTACCCTTTTTAAAACGGTACTTGAAGATGGCCAGACCAAGACAAACCCTCGTGAGTTTAGAAGATACGCCTTACTATCACTGCTGTTCGCGTGTGGCAATAATATGGCCACCCACTCTAATTGGTGAAATATTCAACAGTGAGCTAGGCTTTATTTACCCTTTTTAAAACGGTACTTGAAGATGGCCAGACCAAGACAAACTATCGTGAGTTTAGAAGATACGCCTTACTATCACTGCTGTTCGCGTGTGGTGCGTAAGGCATTTTTATGTGGTTTTGATAATTCAACAGGTGAAAACTTTGAGCATCGGCGTGAGTGGGTCGATTCACGTATTCTTGAGTTAGCGACCATCTTTGCCATCGACATTTGTGCTTACGCCGTGATGAGTAATCACTTACATGTAGTGTTGAAAGTCGATGCTGACAAAGCAAAAAAGTGGTCAGATAAAGAAGTGCTAATTCAATGGCACAAAGGCTTTAAGGGCTCGTTACTTACACACAAGTACCTAAAAGAAGAAGACCTTAACCAGTTTGAACTTCAAACGGTTAATGAATGCATTACCGAATACCGTAAGCGCTTAATTGATATCAGTTGGTTTATGCGCTCACTCAGTGAGCCTATAGCCAGAATGGCCAACAAAGAAGATAAATGTACCGGAAGATTCTGGGAAGGGAGGTTTAAATCTCAAGCATTGCTTGATGAAGCCGCAGTTTTAGCCTGTATGGCTTATGTCGATTTAAACCCTGTCAGAGCCAAAATGGCAGCAACCCCTGAAACCTCCGATTACACCAGTATTCAGCGCCGTATCAATTCAGCAATAAAAGGCGAGCAACCACCTGAGTTATTACCGTTTGTGGGTAATGAGCGAATCAATATGCCTAACGGGCTCATGTTCAGCGTGAAAGATTACATTATACTGGTTGAAGATACAGGCCGTATTATTCGAGAAGATAAGCGTGGCGCCATTAGCTCAAGCAGTCAGGGCATACTGAATAGGCTAAACATCCCAGCAGAGAATTGGCTTAAAATCACCACTGAATTTGGTGCTTTATTTAAAGGTGCAGTCGGTGCATTACCCGCATTAACCGAATATTGTGAGCATTTAGAGCGAAAACGACGACAAGGCGCTGCAAATTGTCAGCGCTGGCTGTGCGCTTAAGCATTAATTCTTGAAAAACCACCATTTTCCTTACAATTGATTGATATCAAGATTTTCTGCTGTGCTGAATGTCTTAGATGACCATAAATCATTCATTTAACGATAATATTTTAGCCATATCGATAAAAATTGATGCGTTGATCACATCGACCGTAACCCTCGCCAAAGCCATGAAAACGAGTTATGTTATTTGTTCAAGAAATGGGTGGCATCGTTTTAGCGTTTTATAGTGGCATCGTTTTATAGTGGCATCGTTTTATAGCATCGTTTTATAGTCGTAATGTAAGTGAAAGTAAAACGGGTACCGTTGGGGCAATCATCACAGATAATTCGACGGGACTAACGACGAAGGTGTCTAAATCACTCACAATAACGTGCAAAGTATCAGGTGGTGGTATCGAGCTATGAAAAATCTATTACAAATTTTAGCGATGTTGATATTATTTCCCAGTAGCATTGCGGTTGCGGAAGTGACATTTGTACACAGCGACTTATTAGGCTCACCAGTTGCAGAAACCAATAGTGCTGGACAAATCGTTACGCTTTCACATTACAAAGCCTTTGGTGAAGAAATCGAACAGAAGCGTGATGACGTAGGTTATACCGGTCATAAATATGATGCTGATTTGGGCCTGAGTTATATGCAGGCACGATACTACGATCCACTTATCGGGCATTTTTATTCGAATGATCCTGTTGGATATACAGCAAAAAATCCTGTTATGTCATTTAACCGCTATATGTATGTGAACAATAATCCGTATAAATATACCGATCCTAACGGTGAGTTTTTATGGGGCGCTGTGATTGGAGCAGGGATAGAGTTAGTCGCTCAAATTTCGACAGGTCAAGATATAGATATGACAGATATAGCAATAGCGGGTGTTGTAGGTGCTGTTACAGGTGGCTTTGCAGGGAGAGCTGCAACCCAAGCTGTTAAAGGAGCTATAACTGCCAGTAAAGCAGTTAAACAGACAACGGCTGTGAGTGCTGCTGCAAGTGGTGTTGGCTCTATGGGACAAGATGTAGCAAATGGAGATTCCATTTCTGTTTCTAAGGCAGCTATAAGTACTGTTAGTGGCGCTACTGGTGGATTAGTCGGTGGTAAGGTTGGTAATTCTTTTGCTGGTAAGTTAGATAGCATGTCTAATGCTGGAGGTATTGCTTCTCAAATTTCTAGCACTACAAGAAGCGCTATGGTTGGTAATACTGCTGGGCAAACTACTTCTGCTGCAACAGGCTTAGCAAATAAAGCCACAGATCTAGGGATTTCCGTTGCGGATAAGAAAGTAAAAGAAAACTTATAAAAAGGTTAAATGTGAATGAATTTTTTTAGATTATATAAAGTTCAATTAATAGCTTATTTCCTCTTATCATTAATATGCGGTGGAGTAATATCAATTGAAAATGGTTTAATTCGTGGTTTAGGTTTTACTGTGGTCTGTCTAGTTTTTTTAACCTCTATATCATACTTTTCTTACCGTAAAAGTATTTCAAAATATGGAAAAAGAGACATTAAGTAAAATAAAAGGGGTCGGTGACACTTGAGAATAGATCTCATTTAATTGTTGCTTACTCTTTTATTAAATAAAAAAATGCAAAAAGCCAAAGCAGTTAATTTCTTAGCTGCCTTGGCTTTTTTGTTAGCGGCTATTTTCCTTAGAATAATATGGCCATATATGGACGCTCCCAGTGAGTCAAGATAATACTCTGCTCACCGAAGGCTTTTTGGCCTTAGTTTTCTGTACAACATTCTCACTCTTATCGTTGCTTTCGATGTGCTCATTTACCGCTAGAAGCGGTTGTACTGCCATATATACGGGCTTAACAGCCAAGCTGCGCCCCTAATGAAATCCGTACCACTGCGCCGGTCAATTGAAACACCCATGCGGATTAGGTTTTTCCTATCCTTGGCCTATTCGGGCTAGCACTGGTTGGACTGAGCCATTTCTTCATCGTTCACAACAACCCTGGTGAGTATTTAATGTGCTATCTTGCGGCTCTTATCACCCAGTCGGACTCGGAGTCCTTGGCCAGACCGAGCTCTGCAAGATAGCGACAACAGTGTTAACAAGTACCATGATTTGCTCCTTGATTTGCTGCATATTGCGGAGCATAAGACACTTGTTTTTGTAATAAAATCCATATCAGTCTGGCGAGTCTATGAGCCGTGGCAACCACCGTACTGCAGATGCTTTTTCGGCTTCTTAGCTGCGTTATCCAGAGGTTTAAATCATCTTGTTTTTTACTCGCATGGCTGACGACGGTTCTGGCTCCATGAATAAGCTGTTTGCGTAAATAGCCGTTACCTCGTTTGGTAATACTGCCATTAACACTTCGATGGCCAGAGGCAAATTGCTTTGGGGTTAACCCCAGCCACACACCCAGTTCTTTAGCAGTATTAAACGCCTGACCTCTGCCAATTGACGCGACGAACGCTGACGCGATAATGGGCCCGACACCTGGAATGCTTAATAAAATTTTGCCATTAGGGTCACGTTCGACAAGCTTTTTTATCAAGGTATTAATTCTGTCTAAACGTGTATTAACACTTTGATATTCATCCCTGAAATCATTAGCCATCAGTTTAATAATGGGACGTTGTGACGCATCGTTAATGATGTCCCACATAGCCACTTCAAATGCTTTATAACCTTGGGAAAAGCAAATCCCAAAATCGACTAATACCCCCCTAATTTGATTAGTGCAGGCAGTTTTCTCTTTCACTAATCGTTCTCTGACTCGGTGTAACATCAATATTTCTTGCTGCTCTTCGGTTTTCACTGGCACGAAACGAATGTTTGGCCTAAAGCTGGCTTCAAAAATCGCCATTGTGTCATTGTTGTCATTTTTACTGCCTCGCACGAACGGGGTGACATGTTGTGCTGGAATGAGTTTAACGTTATGCCCCATAGCAAGAAATTTTCGTCCCCAGTAATGGGATGAATAACAAGCCTCAAAGACCACATCGCAATGGGGTTGTTGCAACATAAACTCAACCAGTTGAGTGCGATTTAAACGTTTATTGAAGACTTGCATTGCATGGCTATCCATTCCTAAAACTTGGAAAACATTTTTTGCCAAATCAATCGCAATAGTGGTAACTTTCATGGTGGACGCTCCTTAAGTAACTGTATGGTTCAACATCAGTTTGGCGCATTGACGCCGTATTAGGGAGCGTCCATCTCATCACCCATTTTAATTGGCTGTTCAACACTACGGGTGTGGTTAGTCCAAAAACGTTCAGTTACTACTGTCGTAATGTAAGTGAAAGTAAAACGGGTACCGTTGGGGCAATCATCACAGATAATTCGACGGGACTAACGACGAAGGTGTCTAAATCACTCACAATAACGTGCAAAGTATCAGGTGGTGGTATCGAGCTATGAAAAATCTATTACAAATTTTAGCGATGTTGATATTATTTCCCAGTAGCATTGCGGTTGCGGGAGTGACATTTGTACACAGCGATTTATTAGGCTCACCGGTTGCAGAAACCAATAGTGCAGGACAAATCGTTACGCTTTCACATTACAAAGCCTTTGGTGAAGAAATCGAACAGAAGCGTGATGACGTAGGTTATACCGGTCATAAATATGATGCTGATTTTGGGCCTGAGTTATATGCAGGCACGATACTATGATCCAGTTATAGGACGGTTTTATTCTAATGATCCGAAAGGGTTTTCTAATGTGCATAACTTCAATCGCTATGTATATGCTAACAACAATCCATACAAGTATGTTGATCCCGATGGGCAGGCTGCAAAACTGGTAAAGGCTGCTTTTAATGTAGTTAGAAAAGCATCAAAAAATGGTTGGGACTTTAAAAAAGCAGGTAAGGATGAAATTGCTGATTTTGTAAATAATGCTGCGACACTAGCCGATGGACAGTTTACTGCTGATGATGTGTTTGCTGCTATCGATATCGTTACAGGATTTGGTGGTGAAGTTGAGAAGTTAGGCTCCAACCTCAACAGGTTTATAAAAAGCGCACCGAGTAATGCTAAAGATAAAATTACTGTCGGTAAGTTGCCAAACGGAGGAGTGGTTGCACAGGCTACATCACCTGCTGCTAATATTCCGGGATCAAAAGCTGTGTATGAAAAACAAATTAACTCTAGTGGTAAAACGATTCAAGCAACGAAAACAACTTACGCGCCAGATGATAAGATTGTCCACGTAAAAGACAAAATGACAGATCAGGAGTTTCATTAATGGAAAATAGATATAAATTCTTGCAAGACCTTTTTGATTTTGAAAAGCCGCTAGATATTATTTCTTCTCAATTGAATACATTGGATTGGGATTTCGAAGGTGAGCCTCTGATCTTAACAAGAAATGAATTAGTATCATCACTTTGCTCATTTTTAGCTGGAAACAAAAGTGCTGAGGAGCTAGAGCACTGGGCAAACCTTATCGAAATGAGGGAGGATATAGATTTTGATGAGGAATTCGAAACGCTAATTAATGATACAGTTTATAAGTTAGCTAATCCCAAATTGGAAGGTGAACTAACTAAAGATCGCTGCCAAAACTACTTAACTGAATTAGAAAAATAGCTTGAATCCAAAGCCCCGAAAGGGGCTTTTTTTTGGGCTGCTTTTGAAGCAAAATGGATCGAATTAGCTTCGAACTAGCGAGATTTTTATTTTTAACTCAGCGTCTAGTGAAAAAATCCGTTTGGTGCCAAATTCAATTGGGTGATCTGCTCAGGACTGAAGCCGTGGCGAAGGAGTTCAAAGTCTTTCATCTGGACCTCAGCTTTTGAACCTTCACCGAGTATTTGATAAACGCTTCCTGTGTGTGTGTGAAGACCACAGAAGCATATGGCCACTCATTCTAATTACCGTATCTAAATCACTCACAATAACGTGCAAAGTATCAGGCGGTGGTATCGAGCTATGAAAAATCTATTACAAATTTTAGCGATGTTGATATTATTTCCCAGTAGCATTGCGGTTGCGGGAGTGACATTTGTACACAGCGATTTATTAGGCTCACCGGTTGCAGAAACCAATAGTGCAGGACAAATCGTTACGCTTTCACATTACAAAGCCTTTGGTGAAGAAATCGAACAGAAGCGTGATGACGTAGGTTATACCGGTCATAAATATGATGCTGATTTGGGCCTGAGTTATATGCAGGCACGATACTATGATCCAGTTATAGGTCGTTTCTATTCGAATGATCCAGTTGGGTTTACTGCATCTAACCCAGTAATGTCGTTTAACCGTTACTTATACGTTAATAATAATCCGTACAAATATACCGATCCTAACGGTGAATTTTTAAATTTTGCTGTTAAGTTTGTAGCTGATGTGGCTGTTGGAGCAGCACTAAATTATGTAACGACTGGTTCGGTAAACCTTTCGGGAGCGATTAAAGAGTCCGCTCAAGGGATTCTAAACCCTGCAAAGTCAGTTCAAAAGATTAAAAAGCTTGCTCAAGCAATTAAGAAATCAGATACTTTGAAGCCCGGAAAGTTTGCAAATGGTTCGATTCCAGCTCGTGGGCCTGAAAGAAACTTCACGAAGTCGGAAAGGACAGAAATTAATAAAATGGGGAGTGAAAGTGGTTGTCATACCTGTGGTAGTACCGATGCGGGAACCAAAAGTGGTAATTTTATACCAGACCATCAACCACCAAATGCATTAAATACCTCCAACAACCCACAGAAATTAATGCCTCATTGTAAATCGTGCAGTGCAAAACAAGCTGGCGAAGTTACTCAGGCGAAAAGAAAAATGAATCAATAATGATGAAAGATAGATATTCAGAAGTATTAAGTGTACAGCAGGAGTGTTGCGAGAACTTTAAGTCGCAATATTCTCCAATCGATCAAGAGCAACTAGTGGTCATCTCTAAAGGGGTTTATGAAGGAGACCCACTTGAAGGTGTCAGATACCCTTCACCAGAACATATGAGTGGGTGGTGGTTGACTACTGATCAGTACGATGGAAATACCGAGAGTTTAATAACTGTGCATTTCTCCCACATTATTGAACACCGTCCAGAAGTTGCAATATACATGGCACTTCCTTATGGCTACAGGTTTATGTTGGGAGGAAAAGAAGAACATGTGTGGTTTGATGAAGATGTAGCAAACGATAAATAATTTTTAATTTCATTTGAATCCAAAGCCTCGCCCTCTGATGGGAGCGGGGCTTTGTTTTTCAATGAACCATTCTAGTTGGCGTAGCTGGCTTGGATTTGTTTTCAAGGATGGCTGAGCGCCTCAATGAAAAAATCCGTTTGGTGCCAAATAAAAGTGGACAGCCACAATAAATCGCGTGATTTAACATCTTCTACTACGCGCAATAATAAAAGTGGACAGCCACAATAACAAAAGTAACAAAAGTGGACAGCCACAATAAATAAAGTAACAAAAGTGGACAGCCACAATAAATCGCGTGATTTAACATCTTCTACTAAACTCAAAAAAGTTTTAAATGTAGGAGTTTGTTATGCCACGTCCTCGTAGAACCCAGATTAGTGTCGAAGACACGCCATTTTATCACTGTTGTAGCCGTGTAGTACGGCGTGCTTACCTTTGTGGCGATGATAAAATTTCTGGTCGGAACTACAATCATCGCCGTGGTTGGGTCGAATCTCTATTACTTGAATTAGTTGATGTTTTCGCTATTGATGTTGCCGCCTTTGCTGTGATGTCAAACCATCTACACGTGGTATTACGGATTGATATCGAAACTGCAAATTGCTGGAGTGACCGTGAGGTACTTGAGCAGTGGCATAAACTGTTTAACGGTGATGAATTAACTCAAAAATTTGTTAAAGGTGAATTAGTTGAAGCCCATGAAGTGCTCAGGTTGAAACATTCTATTGCGACTTATCGCAGTCGTTTATGTGATATTTCTTGGTTCATGCGCTGTTTAAATGAGCCAATAGCAAGACAAGCAAATCAAGAAGATAACTGTACGGGGCGCTTCTGGGAGGGTAGATTTAAATCTCAAGCGCTACTTGATGAAGCCGCAGTACTTGCTTGTATGGCTTATGTTGACCTCAACCCTATCAGAGCCAAGATGGTAGAGAGTCCGGAGCAATCAGACCATACCAGCATTCAACTGCGTATTAAGGCGGCATTAAAAGGCGAGCAGCCCAAAAGTCTACTGACTTTCATTGGTAATGAGCGAAACAACCAACCTAAAGGGATTGCATTTTCGCTGCAAGATTATCTTGAATTGGTTGATGATACAGGGCGTATTATTCGTAACGATAAGCGTGGCGCTATCAGTGCCAATAGCACTAAGTTACTCGCAAGATTAAATATCCCCCAAGATAACTGGCTTAAACTCACCACTGAATTTGGCAAGCTATTTCACGGCCCAGTGGGCACACTTCAAGAGCTGACTCACTATTGTGAACATTTAGAGAAACGCCGACGACACTTCGCGAGTTGTTGTCAGCATTTAAAAGCGGGTTAACTTAAATCATATCGAATCCATAACCGCTTAAGGCTCCAAATTATATGGGTTAGGATACTACTGCCAGAAATCTCTATTTTTCACTGATATTTACTTATTTCGTTACTCATCATTCATTTAAATCACGGTTAATCGGTCATTTCGCTTTTAAGTTACTTCTCTTGTTTGATCGCCAATCAAAATGACACTATGTTATTGTTTTAATATGGCTGTCCATATTTGTCGATTAACAAACGTTATAGTTTGTATTTATTAAATGACTTTTTATCATCGTTTAAAATGGGGGTCTTTAAATATTCTGTTTATGTATGTTGATTGGTGATTATTTCAATCAACAAGTAATTAAGCGATTACTACTTGCTATAGCCAGAGTACTTTTTAAAGGCGATATTTAATTCTTCTAGGGTAGTATCTATATCAATTTCATTGATTTTTGTAGTCTCAATACACATACCACACTGTGAACTAATACTTCTAGGAACGGGTATGATTAAGCTCTTAAGATTCATTTGACGAATAGCTTTGTGAGCTAAAATGACCGCCCTTGTATTATTGAAGAGGTATAAAATATTATTATCCATGGTTAACACATCTTTTTATAGCGTTGTACAAATAGTCTAAATCTTCATCACTATGGTACGGTGACAGCGCAATACGTATCAATCCTTCTGGAGAACCAGTTAAATATGAGTGAGCAACCGGAGCACAGTGTAGACCGACTCTAGTTTGGATCCCAAAATCTTTGTATAACTTAAACGCTAATTCAGAAACACTGTGATCCTTGGATTTAAATGAAAACAATTCACCTTGGTTATTTCTATCCGTAGATACATACAGTTTTATGATATCAATAGCGGCTAGTTTGTTTAACAGTGTATTAAAAGCATCTTGAGAATGGAGTGGTTGAGGCCTATTTTTGAGTGCGGCATGTAACCCATAAATACCCGCAATGTTGGGTGTTCCTGCTTCAAATAAGTCTGGATAATCCTCTGGCATACTTAAAAATTCCGAATGACTTCCTGTTCCACCATGTAATAAAGGCTCAATGGTATATTTCGGTGATGTATAAAGCGCTCCGGTGCCTGTTGGACCTAGCAGAGATTTATGACCCGTAATCGCTAAAAAGTCGATATCCCAATCTTTAACATCTATAGGAATATGCCCAGCAGATTGTGCAGCATCTAACAGTATGGGAACATCTTCGAGAATATTTTTTAAGGCTTTAATTGGTTGTATAACACCATTTACATTACTCATATGGGAAATGATGACGAGATCACACTTATTAATATTCACTTTATCAATATCGATAGTGCCATCTTTTCTTGCTGGTAGAAATTCAACCTCTATTGCCATTTTTTCTTTTAAATAATGTAAAGGCCTCATGACAGCATTATGTTCTAAAGGTGATACCAATACGCGTTTATGTTTATAGTTAAAATTCTTAATAACTGAATTTAAAGCAAATGTTGCATTTGGGGTAAAAGACAATCTTTCTGGGTTAGGGATTGATAGCGTACCAGCCAGTAAATCTCTGCACTCTTCTACTTCAGATGACACCTTAAAAGCTTTTTCATAGAAAGATCGACCATAGGGCGCCCCATCGACATCTAAATATTGAGCTATAGCTTGAGACACTTGTGGCGGTTTTGGAAAAGAGGTTGCACCGTTATCAAAATATAAATTCATCATTAAGGATTAATAATTTTATCTGAACGGTTTAAGGTTTCTACAATGGTATACATGTTAGAAATTGTGCCAGCACCAATCTTATCTTTTATATTATAAAAATCAGCACATGTTCCACATAACAAAATATTAACCCCTTTAGCTTCTAAGGCGTTAAGAGACTCTATAACTGCAGAATCGTTGGTGCATAATAGAACACCAGAGTTATATAAGATAATGGTGGAAGGTAATGGGTCTAATTGAATAAGAGAGTTAATAAATGACTGCATTAGAATATCACCTAAGTCGTCATCACCAGCGCCCATTTTACTTGAGCTGATGTTAATAACACTTCTTACTAATTTATCTTTATTCTGTTTCATTTTGACTCCAATTGTCTAATGAGTTTGGAACATTATATATTTTTATTTGATTATCATATATGTCTATTGTCACAAGTGCGACACAGACAATACAATTGGATTTTTCCCCGCTAACTCACTTAAATGTATTAATTTACAATTGGTTATGCTTTATTTGTGAAAAGATTTTATATTGTTCAAAACGTATATAATGATTGGCTTTGCTCACTACTGGTTTATGTCAATTTAACGTTGAACATTTAGGTGATAAAACCACTGAGCCACTCACCATCGTTGCGCGTAATGATGAGGGTGAAATCATCGGAGGTGTAGCAGGTCGTACCATTTATAATAACTTTCTTATCAATGTGGTTTGGGTAGATGATTTATATAGGGGTAAGGGATTAGGTCAAGAATTAATGAAAATTGCCGAAGTCGTAGCGATTAAGCGCGGTTGCCTGATTGCGCAACTTGATACGTTAGATTTTCAAGCGCCGCGTTTTTACCAAAAGCTAGGGTTTAACATCATAGGTACAGTACCTAAGTTTGCCGGTAGCCCAGCAAGATATTTTATGATGAAACAGTATTTATGATAAAACATCATTATTCCACATATGTTCAGGAGTAAAGTTAGTTAATGGTGTAACAATTTCAAACGTTGTATACTCACCATTTACATGAACAATAAACAAATTTTCGATACTTTGTGATTTTTCTACTTATGTTTACAGTTAAGAGAATAATTTTTAAAGGCGATTATTACAGGCTCGTGAATATAAAGAGAAATATATTATGAATCGTATTATCGGGTTAGATCTCGCTAGAGGTATTGCGATTTTTTTTGCGATGACATCACATACATTTTCAGCATTACATTATAATGCAGGATTGTCTATGAATCTTGTATTCAGAACTTCTACCCCACTATTTATTGTTGTTTTTGGATTTTTTTTGCATCGAATATATTTACGAAAAATGAATGAGTCTGGATTTGCATTTATTAAAATAAAACTTTGGACAAGGGCGGTTCAATGTTATGTTTTATATGCGTTAAGTTGCGTTTTATTAGGTCTGTCTATGCAATATAGTATTGCTTATACATTAAGAATGATGATTTTTTTAGGCGGTACACCTTTTACTGATATTTTAAAATATTACACTTTAATTTTAATTTCTGCACCGTATTTATTACTGTTTATTTCTCGATATGGTTTAAAATACGCGATTGGTTTAAGTTTTATTCCTCATATACTTAGCTTTTTTTCACTATTAAAACCCATTACCTTTATACCTTTTGGCCACTACTTATCTGCTATGACTTATGGTGGAGGTGAAATCGTTGCTGGTCCCTCAGTTTTACATTCTTTTGTTTTTATTTTATTAGGATTTTATCTTTCAGTTGTATTGCAAAATGAAGGTTCACGTTCAAGTATTATTAAACATGATAAAAACCGTCATATTTTAATGGCTTGCGTTGTATTGTTGTCATCTTTGTTTGCACTTTATGCAACTGGTAATATGACTATTGATGATTTGTCGGGGATGTCATTACGTAATAGCAATGCCTACCCATATTTTTTATTTGGTTGTTTGTCTTCTATTTTATTTATTGAATTTTCTCTTTTAACTGCTCACTATGTGAAGCAGATTTATTTAAGTCCATTACTTTTGTTTGGTTCGTCATCGTTAATACTTTTTAGTTTTGGAAATTGTATATTATACTCGATTTATGATGAGTATCAGTTTACATTTTTGTTATATTTATTGATTTTATTTTTCTTTTACTTTATTTGTCGTATTAATTTTTCACTAAAAAAAGTACCATCAAAGCGTTTTCAATTTATCCTAAAATATATAAGTGTTGGGTATGTTAAATTATTAATTAAGTGATATTGCATGTTGAACTAATGTTGTCATTAAAATTATAATGCATATGCATTAATTAATGTATATGGCTCAATTATACGGATATCTATTTTTATCGACTAAATATTAACAGCTAAACTACGATTTATTTACTCTTTGGAAATGATATTTTAAGATGACGATGCCTAGAAAAGCCATTGTTCGTTTAGAGGACACGGCTTATTATCATTAAGTTTGCCGGTAGCCCAGCAAGATATTTTATGATGAAACAGTATTTTTTATCAAAAACGTTGGTCTGATATCAGGGGCATGATATGAATCTCAATCAAGTGACATTGCCTGTGTCGAATATGAATAAGGCCGTTAGCTTTTATCAAATTTTAGGCTTTACCTTAATCGTGGATACGCCGCATTACGCTCGTTTTGAATGCCCAATGGGTGAGAGCTCTTTTTCGCTGTCATTAGAGTCTGAGCCTATGACTCATGGCGCGGTGATTTACTTTGAACATTCTAAACTTGATGAGTGGGTGAATGAATTACTAGAGAAAGACATCGTATTTAGCCAAATGCCGACAGATGAAACTTATTTATGGCGTGAAGCGGTGTTATTCGATCCCAGCGGCAATAAGCTCAAACTGTATTGGGCGGGTGATAACCGTTTAAATCCACCTTGGTGGGTTCAAACTGTATAATTTATTTCGCGTAGGGCGATTGGCCGACTTCTTCTGCAACTAACCAAACTCGCATATCAAATTCTAACTGGTGGTAATCTGCCAGCATAAAAGTGCACAGTTGATAAAATGGTTTGTTGTGATCTTTTTCGCGCAGGTGAGCCAGTTCGTGTACTACCACCATTTGCAGGAGTTCAAATGGGATGTGCTTTAAGCGAGATGAAATCCTAATTTCATTTTTAGCTTTGACTTTATTACCTTGACGTCGATTAACATAAGAATGTAAACCTAAGGCATGATGGCTTAAGTTAATTTTGTCATCAAAAATCACTTTGGCTAATGGGTCTGATTGACGCATATAGGTGTTTTTTAATTCAATGGCCATATCGTATAAGGCTTTGTCGGTACGAATGTCGTGCATTTTTGGGTAACGGGTTAAAAAGTGGGCGCCTAATGTTTTGGTATCCACTAATTGGCTAATTTTATCTACAATATCTGGCTGATAACCACTCAAATAACGTAACGCGCTTTGTTCACTCTGCCTTTTTTTGATGTCGGCACTGGTGATTAACTGACTTATGTCGGTTTTGGGTTTTAATGCTTGGCTTGCCGACTTAATCGGCATTTTAGGAGGTGCTTTAGGAGCTTTAGCTTTAGTGTCTGACATAGATTAACTGATTTATGTTGGCATTACCGATGTCTGTATGGATATCGGTAATGCCAATAAGAACATTGGCAGCAGTAAGTTACACTTTACCGAAGATGAGTCTATTATGCTGAACATAAGCAACGTCAAAAGCATTAAGTTGGACGCGTTTTAGATCCAATGAATCAAAGTCAACTTGTGGCGGGTTACGTTTTAATTGCTCTTTGATTATCACAGGAGAAATAAGTGATACAGGAATATCACTTAATTGAATTGCTGCTTCAAGTTTAAAGCTGGTAGCACTGCCAGCAAATTTACCTTTTTGTTCACGTTCAATAATCGCAATTTCATCGACCTTATAATCGGTCATGAGTTTTTGAAACGCAAAGTTGAATTCGCGAATTGATTCAGTCGTTGCCGATTGTGAAATACTGAATGACACTTTACGACATGCTGGTACATTAAATGTTTCACCTTCATAGGTCAGTAAACAAATAATGGCTTCGCCGCCTTTTAATTCAACACCACAAATTTTCATGTTAATCCTTACTAGTTTATTCATTCGAGAGTGCCATTGGCATGCTCGTTATCGTTCATTTGTTGTAAGGTAATGGATTACCCTACATTCATTATTTGGCTATAGCTGTTTGAGTGCGAGTTAATCTTCTACTGTGCTGTCGTCTTCAATAATTTGAATCGGTTTGACTTTACGACGTACTGGCGCGTCGCCGACATCAACGCCAGTAATAAAGCGTTTATCACTCTTTGGTGCAGCTTTAGGTTTTTTAGGCGCACTAACTCTTTTGCTGATGACAGCAGCTTTTGCACTTGTACCCGCTTTGCTTGCTTGAGGCTTATCTTTTAGACCGCTAAATTTAGCTCTTAAGCCCTCAATAACAGTAGGCTCAAAGTTTTTACGTAAAAATAATTGTACTTTTTTAAAGCTGTCCCAATCTTTAGGGCCTACAAATGATACCGCGTCGCCTTTAGCGCCTGCGCGACCTGTACGGCCTATACGGTGTACATATTCTTCGGCAAACTTTGGCATATCAAAGTTAATCACTAACGATACGTTAACTAAATCGAGGCCGCGTGATGCCACATCTGTCGTCACAAGTATCTGTGATTGGCCTCGAGCAAATTGGTCCATAATCTGGTTACGGGCCGATTGCTTTAAGTCGCCACTGAGTGCTGAGGTGACAAAACCTTCTGCGGCCAATAATGTCGCAATTCGGTCTGTGTCAGAGCGAGTGGCAGTAAACACAATGACTTGCTTGTGTTGTTCTTGCGTTAAAATGTGTTTTAGCAAGGCTTGTTTATGGTCTAAATGATCAACCAAAATAATTCGTTGTTCAATGTCTTTATGCTCGGTGTAAGATTCGCCTATAGACACATGATTGGGCGTTTTGAGCAAGGTTGCTGCAATGTCGCCAATGCTGTCATGATCTAATGTGGCCGAAAACATCAGTGTTTGACGACGTTTATGATCTGCGGCATCGTTAATGGCTTTTAATTGTGGTGCAAAGCCTAAATCGAGCATGCGGTCAGCTTCGTCAAGAACCAATAACTCTAAGCCGTTTAAATATAAATGACGTTGTTGTAAGTGATCTGCAATACGTCCTGGGGTGGCGACAATAAAGTGTGGATCTCTAGACAAGGCTTTAGCTTGGTCGTTAAAGTTCTCACCGCCGAGTACGCTAATGGCTTTATATTGGGTATTGGCGACTAATAAACGTAATTGGCCATAAACTTGCTGGGCCAATTCACGAGTCGGTAATAAGATAAGTACCCGAGGATCTTTTTTAGACAATGCTCTGGTGGATATTACCCGTTGCATAGCAGGCAATAAAAACGCTAAGGTTTTACCCGATCCCGTTTTAGAAGATGCCATTAAGTCTTTACCTGATAAGGCAATGGGCAGTGCCTGCGCTTGAACATCGGTAGGCGTAGTTATGCCAAGGTGCTTTAAACTGTCAAGCAGGCGCTTGTCCAACGAAAAATCGGTAAATTGCAAAGGTAAATCCCCTAAAAAATGCTAGCCAAGGATTATAACGGTTTCACCTTGCTATAGCCAACAAGAGTCGCTTTAGTTATGCTATTTTTTAGCTTTACATTTTTGTCTTTGCTTGGCATCACTAGTGGTTTATTGAACCAAATAATATTGTAAAGAGTTAATATATCGAGCATGAAAGGAATTAAGATGACAAAGCTCACCGTGGGATTAGCGCTAGGCAGTGGAGCGGCGAAAGGTTGGGCCCACATTGGGGTGTTAAATGGTTTAGCAAAATTAGATATTTATCCTGATAAAATTGCTGGTTGTTCTGTTGGAGCTTTAGTCGGTGCAGCTTATTCAAATAATCATTTGGCAGAACTTGAAACTTGGGTGAGCGGCTTTTCGAGTTGGGATGTTCTTGGATTAATGGATTTGGGTTGGCGTAAAGGCGGCTTAATCAGTGGTGAAAAGGTATTTGATGTATTGGCTAATCGTATTGGTGATCTCAATATTGAACAATTGAAGCGCCCCTTTGCTGCGGTGGCAACAGATTTATATTCTGGTCAAGAAATTTGGTTTAAAGAAGGTGACTTACGCCATGCGGTTCGAGCCTCGTGTTCAATGCCGGGTTTTTTGCCGCCTGTTCAGCAAGGAAACCGCTGGGTAGTTGATGGTGCCGTAGTTAACCCTGTGCCAGTGTCATTAGCGCGTTCTATGGGAGTCGATATCGTTATTGCGGTGGATTTAAACGGTCATCGTCGTGGGCAAATGCACTTAATTCCAGAGCAAGTAAAAAGCCGAAAAGCGACTAAGTCTGAGCCTATCGATGAAAAGCGCGAGCTTGAATCTGGCTTTATGGATTTATGGGGTAAAGGCAAAGATTACATGAATGGCTTATCTGATAAGTTTGCTCTTGGCAGTTCAAAATCCCATCCAGGTATGTTGGCTGTTATGTCGCAATCAATGGATATTTTAGAGCAACGCCATAAACGCTCACGTTTAATGGGGGAGCCACCTGATATTTGTATTGTGCCTGATGTCGGTGATATTGGCACTATGGAGTTTCACCGTGCCAAAGAAGCCATTATTGCCGGCGAACAAGCTGTAATGGATATTCAACATTTACTCAAAGCAACGTTAAATAGTAAATAGCGGTTTACTATTTTGGTCGTGCTTGCATTTGTGTGGCACGGCTATTTTGAAGTCTATAACATTTTATAAATGTTTGTATGACACGATTAGGCCCTGTTATACATCAAATTTATTATCCAATGTACATCATTGTTCTAGGTTACTTTTTACCTTTCTGTCGGACAACTTATCTATCTCTTCTCTATAGGCATATCGTTACCGAGAATTGCAATTGATTATTACCTTTCTATTTGGTTTTATTTCCTTGCCCTAAATGCTTGCTACTAAAGACAAATCCACTAGCTATTAGTGATCGATTAGGAATGTTCAGCTAATAGTAATTAATATGGCCGTAGGCTAACACGCTGATGATGTTTGGAGATGGCAGGCTTTATCGCTAAAGACATCCATCTCGTTAAACAATTTTAAATTTTTCTGTGGTATTTGTTCTCTGTAAATCCCTACATTATTTATGGCTAACAGCAAGGTGTTTTTCACAATAAGTACTGCCGACAATTATGATCTGGATCAAAGTAACACTCCTGATTAGCGTGTCTAATACCCTCTATCTTGTGTTTGTGTTGAATTTTAGCGCTATATGTAGTGCTTGCGAGGATAGCTGTATGCTTGTTGTAGTGAAAAGAGATGGATGCCGTACTGCATTTGATGGATGTCGTATTAAAGAGGCTGTGGTGGCTGCAATGGACTCTGCGGGGCAAGCTGATGACCAATATGCACTGCAGTTAGCGCAAACGGTTGAACAGCAAATGGCTGCGAAAACCGAAGTAGATATTCTCGAACTACAAGAAGCTGTTGAAAACTTACTGATGTCGGGGCCTTTTAAATCTGTGGCGCGTCATTACATCGAGTACCGCCATGACAGAGACAAACACCGTGAAGCACAAAGTAAATTAAACTGTGCGATCCGAGGTTTAGTTGAGCAATCAGACAACTCAATTTTAAATGAAAATGCCAATAAAGATGCCAAAGTTATTCCAACTCAACGTGATCTTCTCGCTGGTATTGTCGCCAAGCATTACGCTAAAACTCATTTGCTACCTAAAGATGTTGTCGAAGCACATGAAAAGGGTGAAATTCATTATCACGACTTAGATTACGCACCGTTTTTCCCAATGTTTAACTGCATGTTAATCGATTTGGCCGGCATGTTAACCCATGGATTTAAAATGGGTAATGCTGAAATTGAGCCGCCAAAATCTATTTCTACCGCAACGGCGGTTACGGCACAAATTATTGCTCAGGTGGCCAGTCATATTTATGGTGGCACAACGATTAACCGTATTGATGAAGTGTTAGCTGAGTTTGTACAAATCAGCTATCAAAAACATCTTGCTGTGGCAAAAAAATGGCAAGTGGCTGACGTAGAAGGTTATGCGATGACGCAAACCGAAAAAGAATGTCATGACGCATTTCAGTCACTTGAATATGAAGTCAATACCTTGCATACCGCTAATGGCCAAACACCGTTTGTTACTTTCGGTTTTGGGTTAGGCGTGTCATGGGAGTGTCGCTTAATTCAAAAATCAATGTTAACTGTACGTATGGCTGGCCTCGGTAAAAATCGTAAAACTGCAGTATTTCCTAAATTGGTCTTTGCCATTAAAGACGGTGTTAATCATAAAGCAACAGACGCTAATTATGATATTAAAAAGTTGGCGTTAACTTGTTCAACTATGCGCATGTACCCTGATATTTTAAATTATGACCAAGTGGTGGAAGTCACTGGTTCATTTAAAACTCCAATGGGTTGTCGATCCTTTTTAGGTACTTACGAAGAGGATGGTCAATTGGTGCACGAAGGTCGTAATAATTTAGGTGTTGTAAGCCTCAATTTACCGCGCATTGCTTTAGAAGCGGGTAAAGATGAACAGCGTTTTTATCAGTTACTTGATGAGCGTTTGTTAATCGCTCGCAAAGCATTAGATACTCGCATTGCACGTTTAGCGGGAGTCAAAGCCCGTGTTGCACCTATTTTGTATATGGAAGGTGCTTGTGGCGTGCGTTTAAATGCTGATGATGATGTTAGTGAAATCTTCAAAAATGGTCGAGCATCAATTTCATTAGGCTTTATCGGCCTGCATGAGACCATAAATGCTTTGTATGGCAATGAAAAGCATGTGTTTGATAACATAGAATTACGTGAAAAAGCTGTCGCTATCATTAATCATTTAAAGCAAGCGACTGAATCTTGGAAGCAAGAAACAGGTTATGGCTTTAGTTTATACAGTACACCAAGTGAAAACTTATGCAGTCGTTTTTGTCAGCTTGATACCGCGCAATTTGGTGTAGTGGCAGGGGTAACAGACAAAGGTTATTACACCAATAGTTTTCATCTTGATGTTGAAAAAAGTGTAAACCCTTATGACAAAATTGATTTTGAACAACCATATCCAGCTATAGCCAATGGTGGATTTATTTGCTACGGCGAATACCCCAACATGCAAAATAATATAGAAGCGCTTGAAAATGTTTGGGATTATAGCTACAGCCGAGTGCCATATTACGGCACTAACACGCCTATTGATGAGTGTTATGATTGTGGTTACATTGGTGAGTTCAATTGTACAAGTAAGGGGTTTGTGTGCCCTAAATGTGGAAACCATGAGCCTAGCCGAGTATCCGTTATTCGTCGAGTGTGTGGTTATCTGGGCAGCCCAGATGCAAGACCATTCAATTTTGGCAAGCAAGAAGAAGTCAAACGCAGAGTGAAGCATTTATAATGTATTACAGTGCTTATCATAGTATTGATGTGATCAACGGTGAGGGCACCCGCTGTACGTTATTTGTCAGTGGGTGCGAGCATGCTTGTAAGGGATGTTATAACCAAAGCACTTGGCGTGTGGATGCTGGGCATGAATTTAGCCAAGCGTTAGAAGATCAAATCATTAAAGATCTAACCGACAGTCGTATTTATCGCCGAGGCTTATCGTTAAGTGGTGGCGATCCACTGCATCCCGCTAATCTCGATGCTATATTAAAACTGGTTGCGCGAGTAAAGAATGAATGCCCTGGTAAGGACATTTGGCTGTGGACCGGTTATCAATTGGCCGATCTTAGTGTCGCACAGCAAAATATAATCAATTTAGTTGATGTGATGATTGACGGTAAGTTTGAACAAGATAAAGCTGACCCCGCGCTATTGTGGCGCGGAAGCAGCAATCAGGTGATTCATCGCTTTAATCATGATGATCCTAGTTAATAGGGTTTTATTAAACGTTCGGGTCAGTCTTAGATTGGCATAAAAAAGCACTGTCAAAGACAGTGCTTTTTATTACCTAATTGTCACGTTCTTAAATACGATACGTTACGGTTAACTTTGCATTACGCTCTTCGCCGGGTAGACCACCCAAAAACATTGCTTTTTCGTAGTATGACTTGTTAAATAAGTTATTAATATTCAGCTGAATTTTATAACGTTCAACATCATAACTAATGGCTGTGTCGACCACGGTATAACCAGGCACATAACCGTCTGGAATACCGAATGAGCTAGAGTTAGTGCTGCGTTCACCAACGTGCTCGGCACCAAGACTAATCGATAAGGGCGCTGGCAATCCCAATTCTGCAGCATAAGTCACCCAAGCACTTGCGGTAACATAAGGAACACCTTTTTGGTGTTGACCATAGCTGCTGCTATTTGGGTTTTGGTTGTCTCTAGCATCTTGGTATACCGCGTTAAGATTCACTTTCCATTGTTCACTTAGGTAGGCATTAAGGTCTAACTCAACCCCTTTGGTGTCTTCGCTACCATCATAAAAGTACGGGTCAATGTCAGGCGTGACCGCGCTACTGTCATAATCTGGATTCGCATAAGCAATATTAGTCCGTGATGATTTAAAGAACACCAATGATGTTAATAGTTGATCATCAAACGCTTTGACACGAATACCTAAATCATTGCTAATTGATTGCGAATCTTCACGGTCAGCTTCATTGCCTGTTACATCACCTAACACACTGTATGCCGTACGGCCTTTAGAGTGGTTAACGAAAATAGAGATATCGTCAGTAGGCATATAGGTTAGGCCTAAATTGTAAGTTATGCCGTTATCAGTGGTATCTGCTTCTGGTTGTGGTGCAGCTAAACTGCTGCTGTAACGAGAATCAACGCCTAAGTGTTCATAACTTTGCTTTATTTCGTTAAAGGCTACGCCAATACGGCTGGTGAAACCTGCTCCCAAGTAACCAACATGCTGCACTCCTAATCCCCATGCAGTAACAGACTTGTTATAGTTGCTGGTGAGTAATGGGTCGTAATCTTCAAATTCACCATCGGCCCAATTAGGATTACGGATGTCATAAATGTAGGGCAGGGTACCTTGATAAGACACATCACCATTGCTATCTTTCAGCGTATAGTCAGCATCCCAAATCGAATATTGTTTAAAGCTAATATCGCGATCTTCAAAGTTTGCATTGATCAATAATTCGTTTTCAATGTTACCTATATCAAAGTCGTAGCGTAAATCAGCAAAGTACTGCCATGACTTTTCATCAGCTGAGACTTTACGGTATTCCTGACGTCGAGCGGCATAAGGATACAGCACATCGTTCTCAACAAGTGGTGCTCGTGGATTTTGGTTAATCACACCATTACGTTCCGAATATACGTAGTTATAAGCTCCTGTTTGACGAGCAAAGCTAGTTTCATAATTACGGTATTGTAACTGCTGGTTTAAGAAGAGGTTGTCGGTAAGGTAAATATTATGAGTTAGCTTAAAGCGAAGCTCTTCACCTTCATTGTCTTTTGCCATTGGTGAAATTAAACCATTATGGCCAAATGCATAAGGTGTTTGCCCATCACTGGCATCTAGTGAGTCTGCAAGTTGTTGGCGCTGTGCATCGGTGAGTTGTACACCATTGCTAGTGGGATCATTGACGAGATCTTGCCAATTAACTTCTCCTGCTGTTTTACCATCTGCTGACTCTGCATTGTAAATACGGATAGGGTGGCCAATAGAGTCAACGGGGATCGCATCGTTAATGTAAGCAGCAGACAGCATCAGATTTTGGTTATCGTCTAATACAAACTTCATTGAGGCATATACTTCATCTCTGTCGGTACCCAAATTGCGGTAGCCATCACTGTGCGCGCTTTTAGCTACTACACGATAGGCTATATCATCAGTGATCCCGCCCGTGCTGTCGGCCATTAATGAATAAGTATCCCATTGTCCCACTTCGGCTTCAAAAACGTGTTGGCTGTCAAACTCAGGTTTTTTCTCAATTAAGTTAATTACGCCACCGGCGCTCCCCATGCCGTATAAGCCCGTTGCAGGGCCTTTTAATACTTCGACTGAGTTAACATTAGTTAACGAGCGTGTTGGGTTAAAAGTGTTGCCAAGGCCTGCGCCGCCGTACATGCCGTCATAGGTATAGTTAGCGCCTAATCCTCGGATCACTAAATTATCGCCAATACCATAATTGTTACCGGCTTGAGTCACACCACTGATATTTCGTACTAGGTCTTGCATATTGCTGACACCCTGGGCATCGATCAATGCTTCATCAACAATCACAACCGCAGCGGGTGTTTCCATTAGTGACATGTCTGATTTAGTGGCAAGGCCAGAATTTCTCACCACTTGGTTTTGTCGGCCATATACGGTAATGCGTTCATAATCGGTTGATGATGCTTGAGATTCTGCAGTATTAATTGGTGCTTGTGCTTGGGCATAAAAAGGAAACAAGACACTTTGGCATGCAATAGCAAGTAAAGAGAGGTGTAGTGGCTTCATAATGTGTGGCCTTTGTTAATTGTATTGCGAATGATAACGATTATTATAATCATTACAATAATTTCTAGCGCTATATGTAAAAAAAACAAGCGGAAATGATTTGAATGCTGTTAAATCAAGCGGATTGAGTAAGATTTAAACATGACTGTAGGTAGGTTCAAGGCTATAAACTCTGAGGTAACGTTCGGTACTGTGAATAAACACACATTGCTGCGATTAATGAATGAGATGTGCTTTAAGGTGGCATTGATTGTTTGATATAATGCAACGATACTTGGAATATATGTTCGAGATGAAATACTTTACCAGTACATTCATATATGAAGCGTTTGCTATTCGCATCTTAGGTGGTTTTGGGTATATAATCTGCCTCCGAAACGGTGTTGTGATAAACGTTTAAGTGTAACGATTCACTAAACACACCAAAGCATTTAAGGTAATCAAATGAATTTAAAGCTAGAACTGCAAACATTGAATGATAAATTAGACAAGTTTCGTCGCAAGTTGGCTGCGGCTGAACAACGTGGCGACGCCGCTGTTGTCGTGCAGTTTAAAAAAGAAGTGGCAGCTGTTACTAAGCGAATAGCAAGTATTAAAGGCCAACAAACTCGCCAATTTAGCCAAGAAGGCTCAGCATTAAAAGCGTTAGGGTTTAAACGTCCACTAACCAAAGCTGAACAAGCCGATATGGGAAAATTAAATAAATCAGTTAAAGGCTTAATTGTCGTTCACCCTTTGACGGCATTAGGCCGAGAAATGGGCATTAAAGAAGTCACTGGTTTTGCTCCTGCAAAGTTTTAATATTATCTTTTACAGTTAGTCGTCGTAAGGTTAATTCATGTCGATAAAATATATCGCAACATCTAAGTTACCCACTCCTTGGGGTGTTTTTGCTATGCACGGTTTTGAAGATACCGCCACAGGTAAAGAACACGTTGCGTTGACATTTGGTCAGCTGGATCCTACTCAACCTATGCTAGGTCGTATTCATTCTGAATGTTTGACTGGTGATGCGTTATTTAGTTTACGTTGTGATTGTGGTTTTCAATTACAAGCGGCAATGCAAAATGTGGCAGAAAAAGGTCAAGGCTTTTTGTTGTACTTGCGTCAAGAAGGTCGAGGCATTGGCTTACTCAATAAAATTCGAGCCTATGAGTTACAAGATGCTGGTGCCAATACGGTCGAAGCCAATTTGCAGTTAGGTTTTGAAGCTGATATGCGTAAGTACGATATGATTTTACCAATGCTAGAGAAAATTGGTGTGACTAAAGTGAGGTTGATGACCAACAATCCTCGTAAAGTTACCGCTATGCAAGATGCTGGTATTGAAGTCGTTGAACGTATTCCATTGCAAGTGGGTAAAAACCGTTATAACGAATCATATTTAAAGACTAAGTCGACTGAACTCGGTCATCTGATGTCGGAATACCATTTTCACGATGAATAAAGTGACGAAATAATAACGGTATGGTGATGGAGCAAGGGCAAATAATTGGGCTTTTAGGTTTATCATCGTGTCGTCGTTTACGTTTGTTGCATTGCCAACCTTCCGCTGTATTTTCTTTATTAACCTCCTTGTGTTTATCTGTGGCGACTATTTTATGCTTAAGTTGCCTAACACACTCTGCATTTGCTGATGAGCTTACCAGTGAACCTGACGCTTCCCATTATGCTTTTGCTAGTTATTTAGGCAGTGGTATTTACCGTACCTCAGGCCAAAGTGCCGCGGTGGTTAATGTGCCGTTAGGCTTTGAGCTAGAAAAATCTGCAGACCATTTATTAAAACTGCGATTTACCACATCGTTTGGTTTTTTTGATTATTCATTTAATGATTTGCCCGGTGGCAGTTTACCGAAAAATGTTGGTACGATTACCTTAACACCAGGGATTGAATACCATTGGCTAGTGGACGATAAATTAACGGTCGAATCCTATGTTGACTTAGGTTACGGACATAATTTCTCCACTTATAGCCATGTGGGTATTTTTTCGACTGGCTTATCGACCTTGTATCGCTTTGGCTCAGCTGATTATAGCCCTGTATGGGTTAATCGAATTTACTATGCCGGTTACAAAAGTAATCAAAACGACAGTACGGAAGGGTACTCTGTTTTAAAAAGTGGTGTCGACTTTGGCTTTAATTATGATTGGCAATGGGATGATATGCGGGTTGAGCCACGGATGTTTGTTGCCGGACATTGGTATTTTAACCAACTCAAGTTTGTTACCCCTGTTGGCAAAGATGTACTGACCTCATATACCTACGAAATAGGCGCCACTCTGGCATTTTCAAAACCGATTAATTTTGCTGCTATTGGCTTGGATAGTGTCGAAATAAAACACTTAGGCTTGAGTTATCAGGTTGGCGGTGGCTTGAAGGTGTGGCGAATCATTTTCGAATTTCCACTTTAACATTTCCGTTAGTAGCGCTTCGCGTTGACATTACTATAAAGGCTACATATAAGTGCTGCAACAACAACACTCATTTGTTAGCTCTATTGCATTGGTTATATGATGTTAACCATTCCCCCAAATATCAGCATTAACGGGTTTGCTTGGCTTATCGCTTTGCTCACTGACTTTGGTTGTGGGTGTTTTTCTGGCAGTGACGGCTTTTGGACTAGCCGGTTTGCGAGAATTATCTTTTGGCGGCGGTAATGGTAATTTGTTGGCTTTAAGATACAAGTATTCAACTTTGTCACGAGCCCAAGGTGTTTTACGTAAAAACTTCAAACTTGATTTTACACTCGGGTTGTCTTTGAAACATTGAATGTTGATTCTAGATCCTAATTGTTCCCAACCGTACTTTTCAACGAGTTCGGTAACAATGGTTTCCAGTTTTATGCCGTGAAGCGGGTTGTTTGCTTGTGTCATGGACCGTGCGAGCTAATTGAGTTTGGTAATATTATACCCATATTGCTGTCAAAGTGATATCAACACAAAAACGGCAGCTTAAGCTGCCGTTTGTTGTCCAATATTAATTGTTATAGTTCATTTGCTAATTCAACTTTTTCTTCGTCATCATCAATATCAATGTCACCTTTGCCTTTGGTATTAATAATAATCATTGCAGCAATAATGAATGTTGTGACCATACCCGCTACCGTAGACACTACCATAGGTAAGCCTGCACCTAATGTTGATGAATTCAACATAAAGCTAATAACAACACAGGTCATGAACATAGCAGGGACGGTACAAATCCAATGAAATTTATTATGGCGAAGTAAGTAAGCTGCCGCGGTCCATAGCATCAATACAGCAGTGGTTTGGTTTGCGACACCAAAATAACGCCAGATAATGCCAAAATCGACTTGAGTTAACATTGCACCGATAGCAAATAATGGTAACGCTAGCAGTAACCGCTTAGGTAACGCGACTTGTTTGATGTTAAAGAACTCTGCCAAGATTAAGCGTGCTGAACGAAATGCGGTGTCGCCAGATGTGATAGGTAATACAATCACGCCAAGGATGGCTAAGAAACCACCAAAGGTACCAAGCAGACCGTTAGATGCTTCATATACTACGTTAGCAGGGTTACCAGCCATACCTGCATTAAGACCTTCTACACCACCAAAGTATGACAATGCAATAGCACACCAGATTAAGGCGATAACGCCTTCGCCAATCATTGCACCAAAAAATACAAAACGACCATTTGATTCATTTTGAACACAACGGGCCATGAGTGGAGATTGTGTTGCATGAAAACCAGATACAGCACCACATGCAATCGTGATGAACAATGCCGGCCATAATGGCATATCGTTAGGGTTAAGGTTGGTAAAGAAGTCACCTATTTCAAAGCCCGGTAACATGGTATGTTCGCTTGAAAGCATTAATGCGATGGTTAAACCAAGTGACATGAATACTAACAACGCGCCAAAGAAGGGATAGAAGCGACCGATGATTTTATCGATTGGCACTATGGTCGCAATTAAGTAATAACAGAAAATAATGCCAACAAAAATAGCAACATCAAATCCGGTTAATTTGCTGAGTAAGCCTGCTGGAGCAGAGATAAATACCACTCCGACTAACAATAGTAGAATAATCGCAAAAAAATTCATAAAGTGTTTGGCGTTTTTACCTAGGTATTTACCCGCCAAATTTGGTACTGATTGACCATTGTTTCGTACCGATAGCATACCTGAGAAATAATCGTGAACGGCGCCAGCAAACACACAGCCAAATACAATCCATAGCATGGCGGCTGGACCGTATAGAGCACCTAAAATTGGACCAAAAATTGGACCTACACCTGCAATATTGAGCAATTGAATTAAATACACTTTACCTTTAGACATAGGCACAAAGTCGACCCCGTCTGTATGAGTGTATGCGGGTGTTTGTCTTTGGGTGCTAATCCCAAATACTTTCTCGACGAAGGCCCCATAAATAAAATAGCCGCCAATGAGTAATCCAACACAGAGTAGAAACCAAGTCATTTTTTATATCCCCATTTTTATATTGGGGTCATTTTAAAACATCGGCAATATGAAAAGCAGGCTAACTGAGTAACAGGTTAAAAAGGCAAGGTAAGCGGTAAATAGCTGACTTGAGCGGTGCTACATACTCGACAAGTGTGGTAGAAATCACGCTGAGTTTATTTTGAACAGGGCTATTGAAAGCCAAGCAACTGCTTTAATTCTTTGAGGTAACGACGTGAAACTGGCACATTAGCACCGCTATGGGTGGTGACTTTCGCGCCCGTGTCGGTTATTTCAATTTCACAAATTGCACTTGGGGCTAGTAAATATTGTTTATGGCAACGAAATAAAGCGGTTTTTTGTTCTAATACCTTAAGGGTTAATTGGGTGTGGCTGTTGCCTTTATTTGAGTGTACATGAATACCGCCAACATCACTGACAACAAATTCGACATCCGCAGTGGCAACCACTTTGAGTTTATTGCCACTGTAACAGGGCAAATGAGCTAGTTGTGCGGGCAGTATTTGTGTCATTGGTAGCGGCGTCATATTTGCGCGTACTTTTTCTAGCGTTTGGTTAAAGCGTTTTTCGTCTATAGGTTTAAGTAAGTAATCGAAGGCATTGTTGTCGAATGCTTTTATTGCATACTCATCAAAAGCCGTAATAAACACCGCTCTTGGCACTTGTTCGGGATTAAGCATGGCAATGAGTTCCATGCCATTAATCCGCGGCATTTGAATATCAATAAAAATTAGATCAGGCTTTAACACGTTAATTTGTTGTAGGGCTTCAATGGCGTTACTGCATTGCCCTAATATTTTAATATCTGGATGTTTTTCGAGAAGGTCAGCCACTTCTTGGCGGGCAAAAGGTTCATCGTCAATAATTAAGCATGAAATCATGAGACTTGCTCCTCTAACGGTATGCGTACTTGTACGCAAGTAAACTCATCAGCTTGGCTTTGGACTTCAATGCCATATTGTTCACCAAATAAGTTTTGCAACCGTTTATGGACTAAGTTCATGCCTAATCCTTCAGTATTTTTTGAGGGGTGATACAACCCAGCATTGTCTGTGACACTCAGTAACAAATCATCACCTTCTATTGAAGCCTCTACTCTAATCATACCGGCTTCAAGCATTCGTGAGGTGCCATGTTTAACCGCATTTTCAATAAGAGGTTGCAGGGTAAATGCTGGCATTTTTAGGTGATGATATATCTTTGGAATACTAATACTGACCTTTAGTTTGTCAATAAAACGTGCATGTTCAATGGCAAGGTATGCATCAATATGTTCCAACTCATCGGCTAAGGTAACTAGTCCAGTGGTTCGAGTAAGATTTATCCGTAGGAATTGAGACAATTGTTGTAATAACTTTTTAGACATCTGAGGATCACGGTTAATGATTGCGCTGATAGTGTTTAGCGCATTAAATAGAAAGTGAGGATTGACTTGGGCTTGTAATAATTTGATTTCCGCCTGCATCAATAAACTCTTTTGTTGTTCAAAGCGGCCAAACAAAATCTGGTTTGAAAGTAATCTTGCTATCCCTTCACCTAAGGTGCGATTAATATTCAAAAATAATTTATTTTTAGGTTCGTATAATTTAATGGTACCAATGACTTCATCATTACTGCGCAGTGGGATAACTAAGCTTGAACCTAATCTGCAATGAGCTGATATAGAGCAGGTATAAGGGGTGTAGACGCCATCGGCAAACATCACCTTATTTTGTGCAATAGCATCAAGTGTGATTTGCGATGAAATGGGGGTATTAGTGAGATGATGATCGGCCCCAATACCGATAAATGCCAGTAGTTTATGTCTATCAGTAATAGCAACAGACCCGACTTGAGTTTCTTCGATAACGATTTGAGCGACCTTTTTACTCGATTCGACATCAAATCCTTTTGAAAGTAAGCCTACACTGCGCTCTGCTATTTTTAGCGCTTTGGTTGAGAAGCTGGATGATAATTTATCAAACATGGCTTTTTGGTCGCGAAGGATGCTCATAAACATTGCTGCGCCCAGTGAGTTTATTAGAAGCATAGGCGGCGCGATTAATTTGACCAGTTCCCAAGCTTGGTCAAAGGGTTTAGCGATGAGTAAAATAATCGACATCTGCATTATTTCAGCCATAAATGTCACCCCAAATACGACTATGGGTTGATAAGCCATTTCTGATTTTCCGGCTTTAGTAAAATAATAACTGATTATTCCAGCCGACAATCCTTCCAAGGCGGTTGATATGGCACAGGCTATATCTGTAAATCCGCCCATCGAATAACGATGTAATCCACCCGTTAAACCAACCAATAATCCAGTGATTGGGCCGCCAAGCAACCCGCCTAACACAGCACCCATAGCGCGAGTATTGGCAATGGCTCCAGATGTTTGCTCACCAAAGTAAGTTGCCAAAATACAAAAGCAGGAAAAAACCAGATAGATAAAGACTTTATGAGGGAGGCGTTTTGATGTTTCAGCGAAAAGTTTAAACAATGGCGTTTTACTGACTAAGTAAACAATCACTAAGTAGACGCACATTTGTTGCGTTAGCAGTAATATTAACGACATATATTCTCTTTGGATTACATGGTAGATAAATGATTTTTTGACTATTGTTAGAGAGTAGTCATTGGCCCGTCAAGCCTCGTTAGTTGCATCTCGTTCACAGAGAAACCGTGTAATGAAAAATCATATTACCTCAATTTTAGTATGATATAAAAAGCCATCAACAGTAGAAATCGATTATCAACGCAAGGCTATGAGGGAGCTGAGACTAATGTGTTTAGATACTCAGCTAACTTATCATTTTTTATCGATTGTAATAAGTCGACCATGATAAATTGTCAATATAACAAACTATATCAGTACTCCAAGAGGCCAGGCTTTAAAAGTAAATATCATGCATTATTGCATAGAGTTTATGTCGACATATCTGATGATTTTAATCGAAAAATGTTGTTGTTAACGTGACGCTTTACGCAATAAATCAGATTGTTTAGCGCCACTTTGCTGATAAAACTGATCAATGAGTATTCTAAGAATTTTGGATTTAGCCACTTTACTGGTTTTAGCTATTTCATCTAATTGTGAAATGCTTTTCTCGGTTAGTGTAAAAGTGGCATGACGATAAATTTTGGTACTTTTTTTATCGAGTCCTGATAAAAATTCTTGAGCCGTTGATGTGATATCGGGTTGATCATGTGATGTCCCTATACCAAATGCATAATTATTAGCATCTTCAATAAAGTCGTCTACAGATACCTTGACTTGGGTATCTTTGCGTTTCTTACGTTTAAGATCAGTTAAACTCATAACTATTTTCTGGTGGGATGGCAAAAAGCTCATCGGTAATGGCTCTAATTTCATCAGCCGCTTTACCGCTCGGATCGATTTCAAGCACAGAAGAGCCACTTTCTTCGCTATCATCATAGATATTGCGACTAAATGTTACTGAATTGAGTGCGCGTAAACCAAAAGACTCAACCACTTCTTTAGCTTCTAAAATACGTTTACCTTGAGACGGTAGTGCAGGGCATTGTGTTATCACGATGGCGGCAATCATTTTAGGATTTACCATCTTACAAGTACTGAGCATGTCTTCCATATGAGGTAAGGTTTTAAGATCGCGTCGCTTAGGACGAAGTGGCAGCACAACATAGGTTGCGACAGACATGGCGGCGCGCATTGCTAGGTTATCTTGACCTCCACAATCAACAATAACATAGTCAAATCGATCATTTAGGCTTAGCAAATCGTTGCGAATTTTGCCATAAAGTTGAATACAATTGATGGCTTTTAGATTGGGGTCATTATTGCGAGCTTGGATCCAGTCTGATGTGGTTCGTTGTGGATCACAATCAACCATGAGCACATTTGCATCATTTTTTTGACTAATATGCACAGCAATATTTTGTGCTAAACAGCTTTTGCCACTGCCACCTTTTTCTCCACCAACCAGCAATATCATGTTGTATTCCTTGATTCTAGAAGCTTTATAGCACTGAAATATTGATTACTATTTTAGCTTGAGTATAGATCAGTCATAGGGGACTGCAAAAATTATCAATTAAATTAGCTGTAAAGCAATATGGTAACTATGAGGTGAGCATTCGGTGCAACGGCAAACTTGACCTTTTATGGTATTTTGTTTGTCGGTATTTTCATTGAAGGTTAAGGCTATCAAATCACCTAGTTTAAAAGACAATTTAAAATCAAATAATACCCCTTTGCGAGCAAGATCAATACAAATACCATGGTCGATACATGATTCACCATGTGCATTAATCCAATCCAATCGGATCCGCTCGGCTTCCATATCAACACGTAACGAACCGCGTTTTTCTTCGAATCCAGCTGGTTCTTGGCTCATCGTATTTCTCCTTGAAATGATCCGTCTATCGGCAACTTGAATTGTTGTTTAGCTCATTATTGCTGTCTTTAAAATTTAGTGTTGAGTGCTAACCTTTTATATTAACGTATAAATTTTTAACCTCCAGTAATTTTCTACCCTATAATAATTTTTAGCATAACTATTTTGTTAAGCAAGATAAAATTACGATTATAATACTGAGTAATCGATACTTGGTATTTTCAGTGGCAGTTAACGTGATTAATTATCATAGTCTTGGTTTTTAGGGTAAGGCATTTTCAATTGGCCCCAGCGGATCACTATAACGGTACTGGCGAGCACTATTGTTGAAAGTGAGATGGCTAAAATACGCCAATCTTCCATACCTTTCATGTCTAAAATCAAGTATCGAGCCAATGCAACAATCGCAATATAAAGTGGCATACGGATAGGTAATTTACCCGACTCAATATAATTGACGACCATGGCTAACACTTCAAGATATATGAACAGCAGGAGTAAATCTGCTAGTTCTACTGTGCGAATGTCAATCATATGAAAAATTTCTTCGCCAATGGCAAATATTGTCGCCAGTGCAATAATAAATAATACTAAGTGTTCGATACTTTTTAAGGATTTTAGGCCTAAACCGCGTAGTAATTGCATAGTCATCTTCATTTGAAAAATTAAAAAACCATTATTGATGACTTTTGGATGTTTTCCCAGTGTTCTGATTCGATTTTGCAAGATGTGTCATAGCTTATTTAGAGATTATGAATAGTAACACTTGGGTATCACTGATATTTCAGTAACAACCTGGGTGCATAATGTTGGAAAATATGAGAAGTATGGGGAGCTGTTACAATATAAAGGTATAAAAAAATCGCTAAAGTCTGCTTTAGCGATTTTTATCAATTGTGATGGTAATTGTTAACATTAACAATTACCTCAATGTGGATAAAACGACTAACGTTTTAGGGCTTCATTAAGCAAAGGGCGCATGGTCTTAACCAATTGAGTGGTCACTTTTGGACTACCAGCCACAATGTTTCCTGAAACCATATAGTTGTGTCCGCCCATAAAGTCGGTAACAGTGCCGCCAGCTTCACGACAAATTAAGTCGCCCGCAGCAATGTCCCATGGCTTAAGACCAATTTCAAAGAAACCATCTAAACGACCAGCAGCAACATAAGCTAAATCTAGAGCAGCTGAACCACCACGACGGATATCAGCACACAACGGAAATACTTCCGCTAGAATAGCCATATAGGTTTCGGTGTGTTGACGTGCTTTGAATGGAAAACCAGTGCCAATCATAGTGCTGGTTAAATCATTTACGTTGGTTACGCGCATGCGGAAATCATTCAGCTTAGCGCCTTTACCACGAACCGCTGAAAATAACTCTTCACGGACAGGATCGTAAATAACAGCAACTTCAATTTTGCCTTTATATTGAAGTGCGATAGATACTGCAAAATGAGGTATGCCACGAACGAAGTTGTTGGTGCCATCCAAAGGATCTACTATCCAAATGTAATCATTATTATCGCCACGGTTTTCACCGTTTTCCTCACCAATGATAGTGTGGTCTGGGTACGATTTACGAATTTGGTAAGTAATAGTTGCTTCTGCTTCCTTATCTACACTAGTCACGAAATCATTAATACCTTTACTGCTTACCTCAACACGGTCAAGTTCAGTATAGGCGCGCATAATAGTTTGGCCCGCAGCGCGTGCAGCGCGCGTGGCAATAGTCAGCATCGGATGCATTGCAATCCCCTGGATGTTAAAGAACGAGTAAAATAGCGCCCGCATTATACTTTATTTGAGGGTTATATCAAATGCAGATTTTCATATAACGTAATTTTTAATGATTGTGTTAACATGCGGATAATATTTTTAGTTAAAAGAAAGTGCTACATGCTCAGTAATATTCGTGTTGTTTTAGTTGGTACCTCGCACCCTGGTAATATTGGCTCTACAGCAAGAGCAATGAAAACTATGGGGTTATCTAATTTATATCTCGCTGAGCCAAGAACTGAGCCAGATGGACAATCGATAGCGCTTGCAGCAGGTGCGTCAGATATTCTTAAGAATCTAACTCGAGTTGACTCATTAGAAGAAGCCATTGCTGACTGTAGTTTAGTCATTGCAACCAGTGCACGCAGTCGTACATTAGATTGGCCTATGCTAGATCCCCGTGAGGCGGGTCAAAAATTGACTCAGGAAAGTTTAAACGGCCCTGTTGCCATCGTATTTGGACGTGAAAATCATGGTTTAAGCAATGAAGAGTTACAAAAGTGTACTTATCACGTGGCGATTCCTGCTAACCCTGAATACAGTTCGTTAAATCTTGCTCAAGCTGTACAGATTATTTGTTATGAAACCCGAGTTGCCCATTTAGCACAAACTGAAACTCCGGCTGAAACAGAGGCATATCCATTGACTGATGAGCTAGAACGTTTCTTCATTCACCTAGAGTCTACTTTGTCTAAAACTGGTTTTGTGATTAAAAATCATCCAGGGCAAGTTATGACTAAACTTCGTCGTTTGTATACTCGAGCACGTATTGAAGCGCAAGAGATGAATATTCTTCGGGGTATTTTGACCTCCATTGATAAGAAAATGGATAAATAGATTAGTAGTAAGGAACACATCATGGCCGTTATCGCTAGGTTAAAAGAAGATATAGAATCAATTTATCATCGTGATCCTGCTGCAAACAGTACTATCGAGATATTGTTTAATTATCCTGGTATGCATGCTATTTGGATCCATCGTATAAGTCATAAACTTTGGCTCGCCAACTGGCGCTTTACTGCGCGCTGTTTATCGACATTTTCTCGTTGGTTAACTGGTGTTGAAATACATCCAGGCGCCACCATTGGTCGCCGTTTTTTCATTGACCATGGCATGGGTGTTGTTATCGGTGAAACCGCTGAAATAGGTGATGATTGCACGCTTTATCATAGTGTTACTTTGGGCGGTACAACCTGGCAGCCAGGCAAACGTCATCCAACTTTAGGTAATAATGTGGTCATTGGTGCTGGGGCTAAGATACTTGGGCCGATCACTATGCATGATGGTGCGCGTGTGGGGTCAAATTCTGTCGTTGTTAAAGATGTTGCCAGTGATAATACCGTGGTAGGTATACCTGGACGAGTGGTGTCTTCGCCGACGAATCAATCAAAAGAGAAAACTGAGCGTCGCACTGAGATGGCTAAAAAATATGGCTTTGATGCATATGCCGTATCGCCAGATAATCCTGATCCAGTAGCAAATGCTATTGGTCAAATGCTGGACCATATGCATTTAATGGACTCAAAAGTACAAGAAGTGTGTAGTGCCATTCAATCTATGGGTGGCGAGGTGTGTACCAAAAAATTACCAGAGTTGAACGTTGATGCATTTGATGATGCTTCTAGAAAAGCTGCCACTATTCGTAAACAAGACATTAACAAGTTCGACCCTAGTATTTAGAAATAAATAAGTCATTGTAGATTCAAGTCAATAAATCGACCGATAATACGATTAATTATCCTGTTGGCATTGAATTTTATGACATAAAAAGGTTAAATACTCTCTGCGAAAATATGGACCTTTTTGTTATAAGCAAGACCATAATACCCGAGTGTTTTAGTAGGATTAATACTTGACTAAATTACTAGGGTATGTTGAAATTACTGCATACTTTTTGGGAGCAGTACAAGTTATGAAACTTACATCAAAAGGTCGCTATGCAGTGACAGCTATGCTGGATGTTGCGATTCACTCAGCTACTGGTCCCGTGCCCTTAGCCGATATTTCTGAAAGACAAGGTATCTCTTTGTCTTATCTTGAACAACTCTTCGCAAAGTTACGTAAAAATGGTTTGGTGTCGAGTGTCCGCGGACCTGGTGGTGGTTATCGTTTAGGTTTAGATGCCGTCGATATCTCAGTTGGCATGGTCGTGCATGCTGTTGATGAATCTGTAGATGCCACTCGTTGTCAAGGACAAGGTAACTGCCAAAGCGGTACACGTTGCCTAACCCATTCTTTATGGGGCGACTTAAGTAAACAAATTTCTGATTTTTTAAACAGTATTTCGCTTGCAGGTTTAATGCAAAAACGAGACGTTCAATTTATCTCGCTAAAGCAAGACGAAATACAAAAGGAACATAGAGTGAGTTTGTAACTCAACTATGTTGATTGATATATAATAATTATTTGTACGTTGTATGTAGCCTCACCTGAGACTGCTAAGTACGGAGTGTGTTATGAAGCTTCCTATCTATTTAGATTATGCCGCAACAACCCCTGTAGATCCGCGTGTCGCAGAAAAAATGATGCAACACATGACAATGGACGGCGTGTTTGGTAATCCAGCATCGCGTTCACATCGTTATGGTTGGCAAGCTGAAGAGGCGGTTGATGTCGCCCGTAATCAAGTTGCCGATTTAATTAATGCTGATCACCGTGAAATAGTTTTTACCTCAGGCGCTACAGAATCAAGTAACCTTGCTATTAAAGGTATTGCTCATTTTTACAGTAAAAAGGGCAAACACATCATCACCAGCAAAACTGAGCATAAGGCAACGTTAGACACTTGCCGTCAGTTAGAGCGCGAAGGTTATGAAGTGACTTATCTGGTACCCGATGCTAACGGCCTTATTCCAATGGAACGTTTAGAAGCAGCAATGCGCGACGACACCATTTTGGTCAGTATTATGCACGTTAACAACGAAATAGGTGTGATTCAAGATATCGATGCGATTGGTGAATTATGCCGCTCAAAAGGTATCTTCTTCCATATGGATGCTGCACAAAGTGCAGGTAAAATACCGATTGATGTACAAACCACTAAAGTAGATTTGATTTCGATTTCTGGCCATAAAATGTATGGACCAAAAGGCATCGGCGCGTTATATGTTCGTCGTAAGCCACGTATTCGTCTTGAATCGCAAATGCACGGTGGCGGACACGAACGCGGTATGCGCAGTGGCACATTAGCAACCCATCAAATTGTTGGGTTAGGCGAAGCTGCTGCTATTGCTAAACAAGATATGGCTGTAGACGGTGCACGTATTACTCGTTTACGCGATAAATTGTGGAATGGCATTAAACATATCGAAGAAACCTATATTAACGGTGATATGGAACATCGCTACAGCGGCATCTTTAACGTAAGTTTCAACTTTGTTGAAGGCGAGTCGTTAATGATGGCCTTAAAAGACTTAGCCGTTTCTTCAGGTTCAGCCTGTACTTCAGCAAGTTTAGAGCCAAGCTACGTATTACGTGCATTGGGTTTAAATGATGAAATGGCACATAGCTCAATTCGTTTCTCTTTAGGTCGTTTTACTACCGATGAAGAAATTGACCACGCTATCGTAACGATAACTGAATCTATCGATAAGTTGCGCGAAATGTCTCCATTATGGGAGATGTTCAAAGATGGTATCGACTTGAACGAAGTTCAATGGGCACATCACTAATTCGATTGAGTTGAATTAAGTGTAATACCATTAATCGTAAACGGACAACGACACAGAATTTGGAGCAGTATCATGGCTTATAGCGAAAAAGTAATCGATCATTATGAAAACCCACGTAACGTAGGTTCATTTGATAAAAACGATCCATCAGTAGTAACTGGTATGGTTGGTGCACCCGCTTGTGGTGACGTAATGAAGTTGCAACTTAAAATTAATGCTGATGGCATTATTGAAGATGCAAAATTCAAAACTTATGGTTGTGGCAGTGCAATTGCATCTAGCTCATTAGTTACTGAGTGGGTTAAAGGCAAAAGTGTTGATGAAGCCGCAACCATTAAAAATGCTGACATCGCTGAAGAATTAGCATTACCACCGGTTAAAATTCATTGTTCAATTTTGGCTGAAGATGCCATTAAAGCAGCAATTGAAGAGTATAAAAGTAAACAAGCTAAGTAATACCTGGAGTTAAGATGGCAATTTCAATGACCCCTGCAGCGGCTGATCGAGTAAGATCGTTTCTTGCTAATCGCGGGAAAGGCCTTGGCTTGCGCCTAGGATTGAGAACATCAGGTTGTTCAGGTATGGCATATGTCATTGAGTTCGTTGACGAACTCAATGACGATGATGAAGTTTATAATATCGATGGTATGAATATCATCATTGATGCTAAAAGCTTAATTTATTTGCAAGGTATTGAACTTGATTTTGTCAAAGAAGGCCTTAATGAAGGTTTTCAGTTCAATAATCCAAACGCAAAGGGTGAATGTGGTTGCGGTGAGAGTTTCACCGTTTAACTATTATTTAACTGTTAAGCCGTTTTATATCAAACAGTAAGCATGATGTCTGCCCATGAATTATTTCAATCTGTTTAATGTTGTACCTGCCTTTGATATCGACACCGCCTTACTTGCAGAGCGCTATCGCGAACTGCAACGGGCGGTACATCCCGATAAATTCGCTAATGATACCGAACAACAAAAGTTGTTATCAGTTCAGCGTACTGCACAAGTTAATGATGGCTATCAAACGTTAAAAAATCCCTTACGTCGTGCTGAACATATGTTGAGCTTACGTGGTATTGAATTAAGCCACGAAACCACCACATTAAAAGATGGTGCATTTTTGATGCAGCAAATGGAGTGGCGTGAAGCGCTGGAAGACATACAACAAAGTAGCGATCCGCAAGCATCCATTGATGAATTGTATGAATCATTTGCTGAATTTGAGTCGGTATTATTTGCTAAATTAGCGACTCTATTGGCAAGTGAAGATGTTGCTGATGCATTATTAGCGGCAGATCAAATTCGTAAATTGAAGTTTATGGCAAAATTGCAAGATGAGTTGGCGCGAATAGAAGACCGCTTTCTTGACTAAATAGACCTAAAATTTAACCTTATTTATGATTAGTTCAGCTAATCGATAACACAACAAGTTGGAACATTATGGCACTGTTGCAAATTGCAGAACCTGGCCAAAGCGCCGCACCGCACCAGCATCGTCTTGCGGTAGGGATTGATCTTGGTACCACCAACTCACTTGTTGCCGCTGTAAGAAGTGCGCAAGCGTTGACTTTACCTGATGGACAAGGTCGTCATTCGTTGCCTTCTGTGGTGCATTATGGCGATAGCGGAGTGCTTGTTGGCTATGAAGCTCAAGAAATATCTGCTTTAGATCCACAAAATACTATCGTATCTGTTAAGCGTTTTATGGGGCGTAGCCTGACTGATATTCAGTCTGGTGTACATCGGTTACCCTACGCATTAAATGCGAGTGAAAATGGCTTACCCGTATTCTCTACTCCTATGGGGCCGGTTAATCCCATACAAGTGTCTGCCGAAATTTTAAAACCCTTGATAGCGCGTGCAGAAACGACTTTAGGTGGTCAGTTAGAAGGTGTGGTGATTACCGTGCCAGCCTATTTTGATGATGCACAACGTCAAGGCACTAAAGATGCCGCTGAATTGTTGGGCGTTAAGGTATTACGTTTACTGAACGAACCTACCGCCGCTGCAATTGCTTATGGATTAGATTCAAAGCAAGAAGGTGTGATTGCCATTTATGATTTAGGCGGTGGCACATTTGATATCTCCGTTCTGCGTTTAAATCGTGGCGTGTTTGAAGTGTTAGCCACTGGCGGCGATTCTGCACTAGGTGGTGATGATTTCGATCATCTGCTTGTTAGCCATTTACAAACAGTGTGGGGCATTACCGAGCCTAACAATCAACTGGCACGACAATTACTGATTGAAGCTCGTCGAGTTAAGGAAGCATTAACCAATAATGACAATATTGAAGCATCAGTTGTTATAGGCGAAAAAATCTTAACGTGTACTGTTGATAAGAGCTTATTTAATCAGTTAATTGGCGCATTAGTTAAAAAAACCATTGGCAGCTGTCGCCGCACATTACGCGACGCCGGTGTCAGTATAGATGAAGTCATTGAAACCGTGATGGTGGGTGGTTCAACTAGAGTGCCTTTAGTGCGTGAACAAGTTGAAGCCTTCTTCAAGAAAACACCGCTGACCTCAATTGATCCTGATCGAGTTGTTGCTATTGGTGCCGCTATTCAAGCTGATATTTTGGTGGGTAATAAACCTGAGTCAGATTTACTGCTGCTCGACGTAATTCCGTTATCACTTGGCGTTGAGACAATGGGCGGTTTGGTGGAAAAAGTCGTCACTCGAAATACCACTATTCCGGTAGCTCGAGCACAAGAATTCACGACGTTTAAAGATGGCCAAACTGCAATGGCATTTCACGTGGTGCAAGGTGAGCGCGAACTTGTTGAAGATTGTCGTTCATTGGCTCGTTTTACCTTACACGGTATTCCGCCACTTGCTGCAGGTGCTGCACATATTCGGGTGACGTTCCAAGTTGATGCTGATGGTTTGTTAAGTGTCACCGCCATGGAGAAATCCACCAAGGTGAAAACGACCATTCAAGTTAAGCCTTCATTTGGTTTGTCTGACACTGAAATTGCCACCATGCTAAAAGATTCGATGAAGTATGCTAAAGAAGACATTACTCGTCGTATGTTGGCTGAGCAAAAAGTTGAAGCTGCACGGGTGATAGAATCGCTTAATGCGGCTTTAGCTAAAGATTCTGATTTACTCGATGAGCAAGAGCGTGAACAATTAATGGTGGCGATTGGACATCTTGATGCCGTTGCACAACAAGATGATGTAGATGCCATTGAGAAAGCGATTGCAAGTCTAGATGATAAAACCCAAGATTTTGCGTCACGACGCATGGATAATTCTATTAGAGCGGCGCTAAAAGGGCAGTCGGTCGATAACATATAGGTGAAATAATGCCACAGTTAGTATTTTTACCCCATAAAGAGCTTTGTCCTGATGGCGCAGTTCTTGAGGCCGAAGTTGGCGAAACTATTTTAGACGTTGCACTGCGCAATGGAATCAATATTGAGCACGCGTGTGAAAAGTCATGTGCTTGTACCACGTGTCACGTTGTTGTACGTGAAGGCTTCAATAAGCTGGAAGAAAGTGATGAGCTAGAAGACGACATGCTTGATAAAGCGTGGGGCCTAGAGCCAGAAAGTCGTTTATCGTGCCAAGCCAAAGTGGTTGATTGTGATTTGGTTATCGATATTCCTAAATACACAGTCAATATGGTCAGCGAAGGCTAGTCTTTGTTGATTTATTAATGTCTCAATCACTCACTTCTAACGAGTAATTGATCACAAAAAAAGAGTCAATCTGATCAGATTGACTCTTTTTTTATTTGTGTTCATTCCAGTTATTGATTTAAAAAAAACTCAGAGTATGATGCCGGAAAATTACAATTTTGGAGCACTCTGTGCGCATCGCAATACTGTCTCAAGGCCCGCAATTATATTCTACTCGACGTTTAGTTGAGGCAGCCGTTGCCCGAGGACATGAAGTCAAGGTTATCAACCCACTAAAGTGTTATATGAATATCAATATGACCAAACCGAGTATTCATATGGCGGGTAAAAACTTAGGCCATTTTGATGCGGTGATCCCGCGAATTGGTGCCTCTGTGACTTTTTATGGTTCAGCTGTACTACGCCAATTTGAAATGATGGGTGTATATGCGGTTAATGGTTCAATTGGGATTGCGCGTTCACGAGACAAGTTACGTTCAATGCAACTTTTGTCACGACAAGGCATTGGTTTACCGATTACTGGTTTTGCCAACAAACCCAGTGATATTCCTGATTTGATTGATATGGTCGGCGGCGCGCCATTAGTGGTTAAATTGTTAGAAGGTACTCAAGGTATAGGCGTGGTATTAGCTGAAACTCGAAAAGCGGCAGAGAGCGTGCTTGAAGCCTTTATGGGCTTAAAAGCCAATATTATGGTGCAAGAGTATATTGCAGAAGCGCAAGGTGCGGATATTCGTTGTTTTGTGCTAGGGGATAAAGTAATTGCTGCGATGAAGCGCCAAGCTAAACCCGGTGAATTTCGCTCTAACTTACACCGTGGTGGTAGCGCAACGCTTGTTAAACTATCTCCAGAGGAGCGTTCAGTCGCGCTTCGTGCTGCAAAAACAATGGGATTAAATATCGCTGGGGTTGATTTATTACGATCTAACCATGGTCCAGTTGTGATGGAAGTAAACTCATCTCCTGGTTTAGAAGGCATTGAAAAAGCCACTCAGAAGGATGTAGCCGACGCCATTATATGCTTCATGGAAAAGAATATAGATAAGGCTGTTAAGTCGAGACCTTAGGCAATAAGCTCTATCTTCAATCACATAAAGCATAAATTACGCCATATTAATAAATGTGACGCAATTAAATGATGAAATATACTGACGAGTGCGGATAAGGCTAGGAATATACACTTAAATTACGTATAATCCGCGCGAATTTTTTAAAACTTGCTCACATTAAGGAAGCTAGTTATGACCATCGAACGCACATTTTCTATTATCAAGCCAGATGCAGTTGCTAAAAACCACATTGGCGCTATCTACAACCGTTTTGAAACCGCTGGTCTTAAGATCATCGCGTCTAAAATGGTACACCTGTCTAAAGAGCAAGCTGAAGGTTTCTACGCTGAACATAGCGCACGTCCTTTCTTTGGTGCTTTAGTTTCTTTCATGACGTCTGGTCCAGTAATGGTTCAAGTGTTAGAAGGCGAAAACGCTGTTTTAGCTAATCGTGAAATCATGGGCGCAACTAACCCTGCTGAAGCTGCTCGTGGCACTTTACGTGCTGACTATGCTGCAAGCATCGACGAAAACGCTGTTCACGGTTCTGATGCAGTTGAATCAGCAGCACGTGAAATCGCTTACTTCTTCAGCGCTGACGAAGTGTGCCCACGCACTCGTTAATTATTGCTGTAAGTTGATAAAAAAGGAGCCTCGGCTCCTTTTTTTGTGCTTCTTTGTTCGGTGTTCATCTTTCTAAATTAGCTTGCTAGCAATGTAGAAGTAACTCTCATCTGTTCAAATTATTTCTGCTTTGAAAGACATCGATTTAACATTATCTATCAAGCGCTTGTTGTTGAGGTTATGTTTTATCGTTAATCAAGCTAACTTTTATAATTCTTTGAAATGCCACTTGTGTAGTACGGAAAGTAAACAATATTTTCAATTTTGTTAGATGTATCAGCTCCCATAAAAAAGTCTCAACTAGCGATTTGGAATAGCATTTGATGGTAAAAATCTATATTTAATAAATAAATAATCAAGTAAGTTGTGGTCTTATTCCGTATGTTTTTATGAATAACATTAAAATTTTTTTAATATTATAATTTTATTAAATGTAAATTTCATGAGTAATTGTTTTAAATTGTGAGTCTATTTAATCTTATGTTATATTTATGATTTATTAATGTATCTAATTATTAAAATATTTAACTGTATATGTTTAATATCTGTCTAATATTTTATCGTTGAAAGTAAAGTTAATTAAAGAACTGTCATTATATTTGCTATGTTATTGATTTATATGGATATAATTATTGTCAAATTAATTATCTTTGTTTGGGATTGATGTGGTGTTGTTTACTTGTTGCCCTTATTGACTAAAGGTTTTTTTATCATTAATAATGTTTCCCAATAATTAGCGTTCAGCAATTATTTATAATTAAAAATATAACGACTTGTTTTATTTTATTCCAAGTTATAGGGAGTTATTCATGATATCAGTAACATTAACCGCTAAGGCTGTTCGTCGCAGTTTATTGGTTGTAGCAGCAACAAGTGTAGTGACAACAGGTTTATTTTCTTCATTAGCATTTGCAGCAGATGAACAGAAAGTTGAAAGAATCGAAGTCACCGGTTCTCGTATTCAACGTCAAGACATGGAAACAGCTTCTCCAGTAACCATCATTTCTGCTGAAGCCATTCGCGCTGAAGGTTTCACTTCAGTTGACCAATTACTTCAAGCTCAAACGTCAATGGCTGGTGCCGCTCTAGGTTCAAGTTCCAATAATGGATCTGATGGTGTCGCACAGGTCGATTTACGCGGTATGGGTTCACAACGTACGTTAGTGTTGTTAAATGGCCGTCGTATGGTTAACTCTGGTTCAGGTGCTGATAGTTCTGTTGATTTGAACTCTATTCCTGTTGCGATGATCTCTCGTGTTGAAATTTTAAAAGATGGTGCATCAGCAGTATACGGTTCTGATGCAATTGCTGGTGTTGTTAATATTATTACCAAGAAAGATTTCGATGGTTTTCAATTAGATCTTAACGGTAGTACCAGCAGCGAAAACGATGGTGAAACTGGCGAAATCAGTGGTTTATACGGTTTTAACACTAATGGCGGTAATTACACATTTGGTGCAGCATATTCTAAACGTGAAAGTGTTATTCAATCAGATCGTAGCTGGACTGAACCTGGTTATAGTTCTTTTATACCTACAGGTTCTTTAGATGGTATGGTTCAAAACGATGCTGGTGAGTGGGTTGATCGTACAACTGGATACGATTACACCACTAGCAGTTATTACCAAACACCTAATGAACGCTATAGTTTGTTTGCTAACATGGTTCAAGAGTTGGACAATAACTTAGTGTTAACTGCTGATGCACTTTACACTAAACGTAAATCTAACCAACAACTCGCGCCACAGCCTGCATCCGTAATGTTAGATGTATGTGACACTGATACTGACAGTTCTTGTGTAACACTTACCGATGCAATGACCGATGGTGGCATTGCTGCTGATGATACTGGTCGTGTTGAATATCGTCGTCGTATAACGGATGCAGGTCCTCGAATCTATTCTCAAGACACCGACACATACCGTATATCAGCAGGCCTCGCAGGTGAGCTTGATATCAACACTGGCATGAATTGGGATATCAATTATACCTACGGTAAGAACAAAGCCGATTCGAGTATTGATAATTCAATCAATGCAACCCTTTTGTCTGAATCAGTTTATGCTAATCAGGATGCATGGTTCAGTGGTGATTCATTAACGGATGCCATTGTTAATGACATAAGTTATACCGATAATTCGAATGGAGGTAATGAATTAAATGTTGTTTCTGCAGGCTTAAATGGTGAATTGTTCGACGTAAGTGCAGGTGCTGTAGCTTTTGCAATTGGTGCCGAATACCGTTATGAAAGTGGTTATTATAATCCAGATGAAATAACTATTGCTGGTGACAGTACGGCAGCACAACAAGATGCAACGAGCGGCAATTACGATGTATTTTCCGTGTTTGAAGAGGTTAGTGTACCTTTCACTGAAAAATTAACCGGAGAATTTGCTCTTCGTTATGATGATTACTCCACATTTGGTAAAGCGTCTACTTGGAAAGTGGGTTTAACATATGAAGCAACTGATGATTTAATGCTTCGTGCAGTTGCTGCAACAGGTTTCCGCGCGCCTAGCATTAGTGAGTTATTCGGTGGGGACTCAGGATCTTACGATTATTTAACAGATCCTTGGGGTAATGAACAAGATCCTCAAATTCTAGTGCGTTATACCTCTGATGAAGACTTAGAAGCTGAAGAGTCAGACTCTTACACTGCAGGTTTAGTTTATTCGCCAAGTTATGTTGATGGTTTATCGTTAACACTTGATTACTGGCGTTTTAAAGTGAAAAATGCAATCACTTATTTAGACGTTCAAGCCGGACTTGATGCATGCTATGCCGATGCTTCTGACTCTGCTTGTGAAACCTTTAACATTGGTTCAAATGGTGATTTATCTGACTTAACAAGCACGTTAACGAACGTAGGTAGTCAAGATACTAGCGGTATAGACTTTAACTTAGCCTATCACTTTGCTGCTTTATCACTGGACTGGAAAATTAACAATGATACCACTTACCTATTAAACTTCGAGCAAGAAGGTATCGATTATACCAATATGATTGATGGTAACTTTGGTGCTTACGCTGAAGTTCGTAATAACTTTAATATCCAAGCCGGTCAAGACAGTTGGAATATTATCTACTCAAACCGTTATATTGGTCAAATGGAAGACTTGAGTACTGGTGATGACGTTGACGCCATTCTTTATCATAACTTAGCTGGTACTTATTATGTTACTGATATGATTACCTTAAGTGCTGGTGTTAAAAATATCACTGACGAAGAGCCATCAAGTGTATCTAATGGTAGTGACGGTGGTACTGTACCAGAAGTGTATGACACTATTGGTCGCCAGTATTACGGTGGCGTAACAGTTAAGTTCTAAACTAAAGTGCAGTTGTATCTTAACAAATAAGGCAGTGTGATTAATTTGCGCAGTCTATTGCAGTAAATTTCTATCTGGCTGCTAACACAAATAGTCCTTATTCGTACAATTTTTTGATGTTTCATGATAGGCCACAACAATTGTTGTGGCCTATTTCTATGTCAGAAGATTATGACCGTTGTACATTACTGCTGGATCTCGTTATTACCACATATTGTTATTTATGGTAAACACATCCCTTTGGAATAGGTTCAAAGGGTTTACAAACCGGTTTAGAGCCTCCATACGCAAGATCGTTTTTTGCAGAGCAACTAAGGAGTATAGCTTATTTTTGCTATTGAATTGTTGGAAGTTACTTTACCTTATATTTTACCTGATGCTAAATCTACATCCTTTAAGCGTTAATGATCTTTTAAAAAGTTTTACATCACAGTGTTAAGTTTAACAGCTAAGATGCTTATTCGAACATACTGCCGCGTAGTAGAAAAACAACATCATTTTTATGAGGTAATTGGGCTAGAAATGTTGAGTGTTGATTATATTTTATTAAAATACTCATTTACATTAGATCTCTAAATCAATAGAGACATAGTCCAGCCCCTCTGTTTGCTAAGATCTGCACATACCCAATGAAAAGATATTTACTGTAATAGTGTACTTTATCGATACTTTTGTCTTTGGTGCCATTGTTCCTTCTGCTTTATAAATGCTTATTCCTATGTTTATCATTGATTAATTTATACCCTGATTATCATCAATACAGAACTTCACACATTGTGGCTCCAGTTATCATGAAACAGGAATGATTATTACTTGATTCTGTTCTACAAAAAAGGGAATGCATAAGATATAGTTTGATAATTTATCTTTATATTCACAATGGTTAGTGAAATCTATTGTGGGGTGAGGGGGCATTGGTGAGATTCATTGGTCACTATCATAAGCTACATTTCATTAACATTGCTGCTGTAATGAGTGTTGTTAAGAATTTATGAAATATGACGCAGATCTCAGTCTGAATAAGGCTAAATTTAAATGAAATAGAGCTGTATTAGTCGTTGTTTATGCACAAACATTGTGTTGAGAAAGTGAAATTACTACTTCATTACTGAATATATATTGCTTTATTAATCTTATTTAGATAATTATTGAATAAATAATCAGTAATTTCGAAATGTGATTGTGGTTGTTTTTGCGACAATCAGATTTTTTTTTAAAATATTAAAATTTTATTAATGTTGTTATTTATAGGTTGTTGTTTTTATATTACTTTACTTGCGTTAACTTAAATCCTTGTATGTGATTTTTTGTGTGTTTTTTGTTTTTATTTGGTGTATTGTTCGTTTGTTTTAACATTTTGTTGAGTCTATTTATTCTTGTTTTCTTCGCCATTAATTGTAAGCATTTGATTTATGGTAGTTATTTGCAAGTCAAATTAATTTTGCAACTAAGCTTTGTGTTATATGTTGTTTACATGTTGCCTATATTGACTAAATGTTTTTTATTCATTAATAATGGTGCTCGGTAATTGGTTTCACCAATTATCCATATAAAAATTATAATTACTTGTATGTGTTTTATATAAGTCATAGGGAGATTATCCATGAGTTCAGTAACATTAACCGCTAAGGCTATTCGTCGTAGTCTATTAGCTGTAGCAACAACAAGTGTCGTGACAACCGGCTTATTCGCTTCAGCTGCTGTTTCAGCAGAAGAACAAGTTCAGAAAGTTGAAAGAATAGAAGTAACAGGTTCACGTATTAAGCGTGCAGATATGGAAACTGCTAGCCCTGTAAGTGTAATTGATGCCTCAGCAATTATTTCTTCTGGTGCGACGTCTATCGATGACATTTTACAACAAATGACCTCTACTGGCGGCGCAATGACTAACGCAGCCGTGAACAATGGTTCTGGTGGTGATGCATCTATCAACCTTCGTGGTTTAGGCAGTAACCGTACACTGGTATTAGTCAACGGTCGCCGTATGATTGCATCTGGTACCGGTGCTGCATCAACAGTCGATTTGAATACCATTCCTGTATCAATCATCCAACGTGTGGAAATCCTAAAAGACGGTGCTTCAGCTATTTATGGTACAGATGCCATCGCTGGTGTGGTTAACATTATTTTAAAGCGTGATTTTGACGGTTTTGAAATGAATGTTCAAACGGGTATGAGTGGACAAGGTGACGCAGACGAAACAAGTCTTGATTTCACTATGGGTAACACGTTCGACAAAGGTAACGTTGTTATTAACGCGCAGTACACAAATCGTGGTGATGCAAGCCAAGCCGATCGTGATTTCTCAGACTGTCCTATCTCTGAAAAAGGTGATCCAGGTAGTATAGAATTATATTGTGGTGGTAGCTCATACAGTGAAGGTGGACATATTTGGGGGGAAACAGCCTCATTAAGTGGTCTTGGTGGCGAATATCATGAATTTACGGATGAAGATAAGTATAACTATGCCAAAGACAGTTATTTATCTACACCAATGGAACGTATTAACTTAAGTTTTTCTGGCTCTTATGAGTTATCAGACAGTATTTTATTCTTCTCTGAAGCAATGTATTCTAAGCGTTGGTCATCACAACAAATGGCTCCACAGCCTATTTGGAACAGCGATGTATGGACATATGAGCCAGAATCAGCGGGTGGTTTCATGACTGATGATTTATTGCCTTGGATTGCCGCGGGTGAAGAAGTCAGTTATGGCCGTCGTATGGTTGAGTCTGGTACCCGTGACTTTAGTCAAAATGTTGATACAGTTCGTATTGTACTTGGTTTAGAAGGTGAGTTCGACAATGGTTGGACTTGGGATGCTTCATACAACAAAGGTAAAAACGATTCAGTTGACACCCTTGCAAATCTACATAACTTAGGTTCAATTAGTGATGCAGTATTAGAGGGCACTTTTGATCCATTCCTACAGTCTTCTTGGGAAGGTGATAGCATTGAACCTTACATCTATACAGAAGTTAATAGTGGTGGTAGTGAACTAGACATCTTTGCTGCAACACTTTCTGGTGATATTGTTGATTTACCTGCCGGTGTATTAGGTTTTGCTGCGGGTATTGAGCATCGTGAAGAGTCTGCTTATTACACGCCAGATTCATTAACCGCACAAGGTTTAGCTAATGATCCGCGTGTTGAAGCTACGGCTGGTAGTTTTCAAGTTGATGAAGTATATGCAGAATTAGCTATTCCATTATTAAGTGATTTACCATTTGCACAACAAGTTGATTTGAGCGCTGCAATGCGTTATTTCGATTACAATACATTTGGTGATGATACAACATGGAAATTGGGCTTAACATGGCGCATGACTGACGACTTAATGTTCCGTGGTGGTCTTTCTACAGCATTCCGTGCTCCAACTGTAAATGAATTATATGGTGGAGCATCACCATCATTTGATTATATTGTTCACCCTGCAACCGACCAAGATCAAGCTGAAGTAACTGTTGGTGGCAATGATTTATTAACACCAGAAGAAGCAGATATTACAACGCTTGGTTTTGTTTACTCTCCTAGCTTTGTAGAGGGTTTATCACTAACTGTTGATTACTACGACATTGAAATATCTAACACTATTACTGCTGTTGATTCGAACTATGTGGCTAATCAGTGTATGGATGCTAATGGTGCTAAAATCAATGCCGATACAGCTCTTTGTCAAGCTGCAAATATTGAAATTGATGGCAGTGGACGTATCAGTTTTGATAACGGTTTACAAAATATTGGTGAAACTAATACTTCAGGTTACGATATCAACATAGCGTATGTATTTGATGCAGCAGGCTTAAGCTGGAAAGCTAACTTAGATACCACGCTACTTTCAGAATATGAAGAATTTGACCAAGACGGTACTGCAGTTGATTACCGAGGGTTCATTACTGGTAATGCTGGTAGTTTTGCTAAAATCAAAACAAACCTTGATTTAACAGCCAGCGGTGATGATTGGAGTGCTACGTACGAAGTACGTTATATTGATGGCATGGATTCATTCGCTTGTGAAGACGATCCTTCAGCGTGCTATGCTCCTTCAGTAGATAGTATCGTGTATCATGACCTTTCAGGTTCTTATGATTTAACCGAAACTGTTCGTCTATCTGGTGGTGTTAACAATATCTTTGATAAAGAACCTCCTTACTACACTGGTAACTTAGATTCAAATACCGATCCTTATACTTATGATGTATTAGGTCGTTACTTCTTCGTTCGTGCAAGTGTGAAGTTCTAATCTAACATTTGTTGTTAATAAAAAAGCCGGCTAATTAATTAGCCGGCTTTTTTTATGTATTGTCCCGTCCTGAGATAAGTTGACACATTAGAGACTTATCTCAGGACTAGACAATTAAATGAATTTACTCATGAGTCATAAAAATTGTGTTGAATGAATTAGCAGTTGGGTAAAAAGTATTATGGTGAAATTTCGTTAGTGATTTAAACGTAACTCATGTCTATGTTCACTAAGGAATTTTTGTTCACAGTGAGCGCAGCGTTGCTCAGTGGGATCGGAGATTAAGCGTGACGGTTCTATGTCCATCTCACAATCGGAACAAATGCCATAGAGACCGAGTTCAAGTTGACAATAAGCCGCTTCGAGCCGCATTAGCTTAGAGAAAGTATCGGTATTAGATAGTTTGATTTGTGACAAGTAGTCAATAACGTTCCCAAGAGGCGTTTTCATCGAGATATGAGCAACATCAGTGGCTTGTAATGGCTTCTTGATAAGTTGCATTAATTCACATCTCAAAATACGTTCGAGTTGTTCAAGTTCATGCAATGTGTCTTGAGTGTTGTGCAACTGAGATAACCTTCAACTGTCTAAACCAATGTATAAATTCTATTCTAGGCACAAAAAAGTCAGACGTTATGATGAAGATCAATTCTCAATAAGATTTCTGCGATAAAAAGATAAATAATAATTTATGGTTTATTCAACCCTGACAAGGTTAACCATGTTAATTTCATTTTAGTTAGACCTTATTTCAGCTAAAAGTTTAGTTTAGCATTGTGTTCTAACCATCCTGACACAGGGGGGATTGAGTATTTCTAAGCTAAAAAACACAATGAAACTGTTGCTGTGTATGGCTAGCATTAATCACAGCGCAGCAAAAAGTTGATGGTTTATTTTATATCAGCCTTAATCGGATTCTAAGGCTGTTACGTTAACAGAATGTTAGTCTTCGTTTATTGTTCGGTGGGCGTGCTGTATTACTTTAACTATCTCTTCAGTGGTTTTAAATACTCTTAACTCTCTAAATAATGTATCTGCTTCTGGATATTGGCGGTTCAAGTAACTAAACCACTGTTTAATCCGTGAGGGGTAATAGTCAGACTTACGTCCATTCAGTTCTTTGTCGGTGTAGTCGATTAGTAAGCTTAGGGTTTGTTGCCAACTGAATGGGGTTGCTCCTGTTTTAATGGTATCCCCTAAATTAGGTAGCGATATGGCGCCGCGACCAATCATCACACTGTCACAACCGGTAATATCGATACAACGCTGTGCATCAGCCACATTCCAGATCTCTCCATTAGCAATAACAGGGATCGGTAATCGTTGTCTCACTTCAGTAATGTACTCCCAATAAGCCGGTGGTTTGTAACCGTCGGTTTTACTGCGCGCATGGATCGCAAGTTCAGTTGCGCCAGCTTCGTACACTGCTAAGGCATTTTCCATAAATAATGACTTATCTTCGTAGCCTAAACGGATTTTGGCGGTAACAGGGTGTTCAGATGGCACGGCATCGCGCATGGCTTTGACGATATTGTAAATATTATCTGGATACTGCAGCAATACGGCGCCGCCTTTGCTTTTATTGACGGTTTTGGCTGGACAGCCAAAGTTTGCATCAACGCCATTTGAACCTAGCTCTACAGCTCTTACGGCATTTTGTGCCATCCATTCAGGTTCTTGGCCTAATAACTGTACTCGTACTGGAGTTCCAGATGCGGTAAAGCCTTGATGATGTAACTCAGGACATAATTTGTAGAATACTTTGTCTGGTATGAGTTGATTGACTACCCTGACAAATTCAGTCACAACCAGGTCAAATGGGTTGATGGCAGATAATATTTCACGCATATGGTCATCAACCACACCTTCCATTGGAGCTAAAATAACGCGCACAGTACACCTTGTTGAAGTCAAAAGTGGGCCATTTTAGCGTGTTTATTATCTGATATCAGTACTAAATGACAATGCGAGTTATTTTGTCGATTAACTAAACAAATTATTAATAATAATCATATCGATAGCACTTATGTTGTAATTGTGTTAAATATATGTGGCGTCAGTTTTAGGGCTTATCTAGCAAGTATTTATGTTAAATAAATAGATTTTTTTCACATTTTTTAAATTTATTTGCAATAAAATTTACTTATTGCGGGTCTCTTTAACCAAGCCGGCAATGATGTTGGTCACCATACACAATCAAGATATAGGAAGATAATTATTATGAATTCAATCAAACAAACTACTTTAGCGGTTGCATTAGGTTCTGTTGTAATGACTGCTGGTTTTTCTGCTCAAGTAGAAGCTAACCCATTTGGTTTTCAACAATTAACTTCTGGTTATCAAATTGATGGCGGAGAAGGTAAGTGTGGCGAAGGCAAATGTGGCGGCGACATGAAAAAGTCTGCTGAAAAAGCGGCTGAAGGTAAGTGCGGCGAAGGCAAATGCGGCGGCGACATGAAAAAGTCTGCAGAGAAAGCGGTTGAAGGTAAGTGTGGCGAAGGCAAGTGCGGCGGCGACATGAAAAAGTCTGCAGAGAAAGTTAAAGAAGGCAAGTGTGGTGAAGGTAAATGTGGCGGCAATAAATAATTGGCTGCATCTATTTGATAATGCCTAGGCTTATCTGACACAATTAAGGCCTGAGATTCAGGCCTTAATTTTATCTGCCTTTTAGCTAATTTTTAGCATTACTGATTAATTCAAGGATACACATTATGACGACAAATCATGTTCATGGCTTAGCCAATGTTGGATTAGGGCTTCGGCGTGAAATGCTCGATGAATTTTGTCAGCAGGTGCCATCGGCCATTGAATTTTTCGAAGTTGCACCTGAAAATTGGATGACATTAGGCGGTAAGTTTGGCCGTCAATTTAAGCAATTAACTGAACAACATACTTTTTTCTGCCATGGGCTTTCGTTATCCATTGGCAGTCCAGAGACGCTCGATACTCAATTTGTACAAAACGTAAAACGCTTTTTGGATGAGCACAATATTGATGTTTATTCAGAGCATTTAAGTTATTGTTCGGGCGCTGGCCATATGTATGATTTGATGCCTATCCCATTTACTGACGATGCGGTTATCCATATTGCTAAGCGGATAAAACTAGTTGAAGATATACTTGAACGACCATTTATTTTAGAGAATGTGTCATTTTATGCAGCGCCAGGCGCACAAATGACGGAACAAGAATTTGTCAATGCCGTGCTGCAAGAGGCTAACTGCAAATTATTGCTTGATGTGAATAACATTTACGTTAATTCAATTAACCATCAATACGATGCCAAAGCTTTCTTAGCCGCTATGCCTACCAAACGAATCGCTTATCTGCATATTGCAGGGCACTATGAAGAAGAGGTTGACTTAATGGTCGATACTCACGGTGCGGATATTATCGATCCAGTATGGGATTTATTGCAGCAGTGTTATCAATTACATGGGGTGCATCCGACATTGCTTGAACGTGATTTTAATATTCCTAAAACTGAAATACTCCTTAATGAGATTAATCAAATTCATCAATATCAACAAAATGCTCTAGCATCGCAGTCTGTATTGAGGAAAGCATAATGGGTTTCATTGAAGTACAACAACAATTCATGGACTACATCCGTGATCCTAGTTTGCCATTACCTGAGGGTATTGAGTCTAGACGGATGAAAATCTATCGCGAATTGTTTTTTAATAATATCGCAGGTTTTGTATCGAGTGCATTTCCTGTACTGAAAAGTTTGTATCAAGATGAACAGTGGCAGGCCTTAGTACAACAATTTTTTGTAACGCATGATTGTAAGACACCAATATTTGTTGAAATTGCCGGTGAGTTTTTAGGGTTTTTACAACACGAATATCAAGTAACTGAACATGATCCAGTTTTTATGTTGCAGTTAGCGCATTATGAATGGTTAGAATTGTGTGTGGCAGTCGCGCCAGATACGCCAACATCTCAGATAATTCATATTGATGATCTAAATAACCATCAGCTATGCCTTGCGGCTTGTGCTAAGGTGGCGCAATATGCCTTTGATGTTCAGCATATTAGTGTTGACTACCAACCTATAGAGCCGACAGCACAAGCGAACTTTTTTTGTGTCTATCGAGATCTTGATGACGAAGTGGCGTTTTTACAACTCACACCGTTAAGTGCGCAAGTGTTGGCTTATATTGAACAAATGAGTGATTCACCACAAGGCGTAAAGGTAGATGCTATTATCGAATGGTTAGCTGAACACTATCCGCAAATGTCCCGTGAGACATTATTGGCTGGTTGTATACCTTTATTGCAGCAATTTGCCCAAAAGGGAATTGTGATCTCATCTGTCTTTGAATAATAAGCTTACTTAATTTAGGGTTTTTATTTTGTGTAGATGTGACTAAAATAAGCCGCTTTTTGTGATCTGCTTCACATTGGGCTTGACCCATTTCTGTGTACAGTTGATACAGAGGAACGCAGGTATACCGTAGTCGCATAACCTTAACTAGGAATAATCATGAGTCAGCCGTTTAAAGACCCGTTCAACATTTTTTATCTTTTTGGTTTTATTTTGGTGTTATTAATTCCAACATTACCCGCGACGCTAGCATGGTTGAAATTTGCAGGGTTAATTTAACATTTATTTCAGGTTAACGTGCAAATATGACGTATGATGAAACCACTCAAACAGAGTGGTTTTTGTTTTATATAGGGTCCCACATGGCTGTAAAACGTGGTTTTTTTCTGATTATAGGGTTATGTAGCCTAGTATTAGGCTTAATTGGCATTGCTCTGCCTTTATTACCTACAGTGCCATTTATTTTATTGGCTGCGTTTTGCTTTGCCCGTTCAAATGATCGTCTTCATCAATGGTTAGTCAATCACCCATGGTTTGCCGAAGGCATTCATCAGTGGCAATCCAAACGTGCCCTAAGCCGAACTTTAAAACGCAAAGCCATGATAATGAGTAGCCTAAGTTTTGCTATCAGCATTGTGATAGTGCCAATTATATGGGTGAAGTTTATGTTGCTGTGCATGATGCTTATATTATTGTTTTTTTTGTGGCGGATCCCAGAGTTAGAATAATAAACGGCCAGTTAAAGTAAGCTTGTTGCAACTGAGATTAAACGGGCATAAGATCACTCCAGTATTTTTTATCAGAGTCCACCCATAACGTGGACTTTTTTATTGCGTAATCACTTTCAGACAGAGTTAACTACATTATGATGAACCAAGACAGTTTAGCGCTTATTAAGCAGAGCATTAAAACCATTCCTGACTATCCAATCCCAGGCATCATGTTCCGTGACGTCACCAGCTTACTTGAAAATGCCGAAGCATATAAAGCGACTATTGCGATTCTAGTGGCTCATTATCAATCAAAAGGTTTCACCAAAGTGGTGGGTACTGAAGCGCGTGGTTTTTTATTTGGCGCACCACTCGCGTTAGAGTTAGGCGTTGGTTTTGTCCCTGTGCGTAAACCGGGTAAATTACCCCGTAAAACCATTAGCGAAACCTATGATTTAGAATACGGTAAAGATACTTTAGAAATTCATGTCGACGCGATAAATGCCAATGATAAAGTGCTCGTTATTGATGATTTATTAGCAACAGGTGGCACGATTGAAGCGACTGTAAAACTTATTCGTCAATTAGGCGGTGAAGTGAGTCATGCTGCATTTGTTATCTCATTACCAGAAATTGGTGGCGAGAAGCGCTTACAAAATTTGGGAATTGAAGTGTTAAGTTTATGCGAGTTTGAAGGCGAGTAATTAATGTAAAATAAACAGCTATTTTATTAAGCAGTTAACTATATTTTACGCTATCAAATGCTTGCTCAACAATAGCATGCCAGCCTTTGGCATGTTATTGTTAACCCCTTTAAAGGGATTGACTCCCGATAGCTCTCTGTGGGGAATTTCATGTCTTACCAAGTACTCGCCCGCAAATGGCGCCCAGCTAAATTTGAACAAATGGTTGGTCAGTCCCATGTATTAATGGCATTAACCAATGCATTGAGTCAACAACGTTTACATCATGCTTATTTGTTTACTGGAACCCGCGGTGTGGGTAAAACAAGTTTGGCGCGTTTATTTGCTAAAGGCCTCAATTGTGAAACGGGTATAACGGCTAATCCATGCGGTAAATGTTCTAGTTGCATTGAAATTGCCCAAGGTCGCTTTGTCGATTTAATTGAAGTTGACGCGGCGTCGCGTACCAAAGTCGACGATACTCGTGAACTTCTCGACAATGTACAGTACCGTCCATCCCGTGGTCGTTTTAAGGTGTACTTAATTGATGAAGTACATATGTTGTCGCGCAGCAGTTTTAACGCACTGCTAAAGACATTAGAAGAACCTCCAGAGCATGTTAAGTTTTTATTAGCGACTACCGATCCGCACAAACTGCCTGTTACTGTGTTATCTCGTTGCTTACAGTTCAATTTAAAAAGTTTGTCGCAAGATGAAATCAGCAAGCAACTTGAATATGTCATCACCCAAGAACAATTACCCTTTGAGCAGCAAGCACTGAGTTTATTAGCTAAAGCGGCTAATGGCAGTATGCGTGATGCGCTCAGTTTAACGGATCAAGCGATAGCATTTGGCAGTGGCCAAGTGATGCTTACACAAGTGCAAACCATGTTGGGCAGTATTGATGAGCAACATGTGTTAGCGTTATTAAAAGCCTTGTGTGACGCTGAGGTTGGGCCATTAATGCAGACGGTGGCCAAAGTATTGGCATTTGGTGCAGATGCAGAAGAAGTACTGCGAAGCCTGTTAGAGCTATTACATCAAATCACCTTGACGCAATTTGCACCAGCCGCGGCACAACAATCGCTGTTTAGTGAGCAAATATTAGCGTTCGCGCAGCAATTAGCGCCGGAACAAGTCCAGCTTTATTACCAAATGTTACTTAACGGTCGTAAAGATTTACCCTTTGCTCCCGATCCTAAATCTGGCTTGGAAATGGCGTTACTTCGAGCTGTAGCCTTTACCCCAGAAAAACAAGTGAAGCGTTGGGTAACAACGACACCCGCTAATATTGATTTAAGCGTTATTGATCATTCATCACCTCCAGGGCAAGAGGTCAATGAAACAGGCCCAAAGTCAGCTCTTCAATCTAAAGTAGACACTCTTCCATCTTCTTCGAGCACAGCGCCGGTGAAAATTGTTTCAACGGTAGATCTTGAGAAACAAGATAGTGATATTGTCGACGATGAATCTGTTATAGCCTCACTGGTAGACGAACAAACTTTGGTCATGAGTCAAGCACAAAGCTTAGGCTTTAACAGCTCATCGCCACAAAGCGATGTAGTGCAGGCTGAACCCGCTACTGCAGTAGAGGCTAATCATGTCATTGAGCAAGCCGAGCATCAAGAGACTAGCGATGCGAAAGATGTAGATGCCAAGACTGAAGCTAATCTTGATGTAACGGCTTCGGCGAACCTCAGCACTGAACATGGTAACCAGCCAACCTCTGATCAAAATAGTGAACAACAATCTGCAGTGAGTACTGCAAACACCAATGACGTAGAAAAAAGTGACAATGTTGATGATTCGCTAAGTGCATATGCTTTTATGGATTATGACACCTCAGGTGATGCATCAATGGAATATGAGCCACTAGATCATGACGAGTATATGGCTTTTTCGGCTTTAAATGAGGCAACTGAAGCTAACAATATTGGTAACGTTACTGATGCTGTACAAAAGCCACAACGGATAAGTGATGACATTGACAATATCAACGATGATAGTCGTGATATTGTGAATAAACAAAACTCTGACATTATTGACCATGGGACTAATCAAGAACTCACTCGTTCTGAGGATACTGCAGACGACTTTCTTGATGAGGTGTTAGCTAGCCGTGATTTACTCATAGCGGATGTAGGGGCATTGCATTTAAAAGAAGAACTTGCCAAAAAAGAGCCAGCAAAAGTCATTACACCTAGAAAAGTAAAACCGGTATCGACACCCGTTACTGCGGCTAATGAATCATCTGTTGGATCTGTAGAGGCAAAGCCAAGCTCTGTAACGGAAGAGCAGGCAATAGTCGATTATGATAGACCGCCTTGGGTTAAGCCTAAGGAGGATGAGCAAGTTAACACGTTTGCCGATATCAATGAGGATATCAAACCTGCTGTTGAAGCAACTATTCAACAACCGAGTACAAACAGTCATCCAATCGATAATCAGCATCAAAAGCCTGCTAGCACTCTCACTACAAGTTCGTTGGCGGCTAATCCGCTGAACATGAGTGTTGAACCTGCAACAACTCAATCCCATGAGGTTACTGCATTTGAACCACACAGTATTCAAGGTGATGAGGTTGATTTGCATTGGTATAAAGTGATGACGAATGTGTCTGTTGGCGGTAGGGTTAGACAACTAGGTGTAAACTCAGTGTGCTCAGCATTGTCAAATCCCATGGTGTTGGTATTGAAACCCAATCAAAAACATTTGTCAGCTCAAACGGCGATCGAACAATTGCAACAGGCGTTATCTGAATATCTCGAGCAACCGACAGAAGTTCAAATTCAGATAGGGGTTGTGCCTGAACGTGAAACGCCACTAGAGTTACGTAAACGTTTTCATCGTGAGCTTATTGCACAAGCACAACAGTCTATTTTGATAGATGATAACGTTAAGTGGATGGTTCAGCGTTTATCCGCTCAATTAGACAGTGACAGTATTGAATATCCGGCAGAACAATTGGGGCAAATAGCACAAGAAATTGCACTCATTAATGCTTCATAAATGAACAAATGCGGTAATTTAGCTTAAGATGAATATATCTTCATCCCAAAAATGTATTTGCAAGATTGCCAATCGATTTTATTTCAGTAATATTAGCGCCATTATGGCGACTTGCTAACAACCTAAATTAGAGAGATATGACTATGTTTGGTGGAAAAGGCGGTATGGGCAATTTAATGAAACAAGCCCAGATGATGCAAGATAAAATGGCTAAAGTGCAGGAAGAAATTGCGCGCACCGAAATGACGGGTGAAGCGGGTGCTGGCTTGGTTAAAGTAACCATGACAGGTAACCACAATGTGCGTAAAGTTGAAATTGATCCAAGCTTGATGGAAGACGATAAAGAGATGTTAGAAGATCTCATCGCTGCAGCGTGCAATGACGCCGCTCGTCGCATTGAAGAAAATCAAAAAACTAAAATGGCCGAAGTGACTGGTGGTATGCAATTACCACCTGGAATGAAAATGCCGTTTTAATGGTTGTCTGATACAACAACTTAAAAAGGCTCAAGCATTATGCTTGAGCCTTTTTCGTTATAGTGTAGAAGAATTAACTAGTATTGATCTTTTACACAATAGGTATTCGATACAGTTATTCCATTATATTAATGTAAATTCTCCATCAACATAAAGTACTTAATTATTAACTCCGAGTTAAAAATATTTGACATCTCTTTTCCTGTCGATATGATTGTTAAGTTAAATATTTTTTACATAAAGTTGATTGGAGTTAACATGGTAGATAAGCATAAAGTACATCAATGGTTACAAGAAACCAGTTTTCGAGAGCTAATGTTATCGGTTGATTTTTTAATCACAGTTTATATTTTTTACCATTATATTAGTCAGTTAGCGAGTGCGTCTCCGGAGCAATTAGCCTCTATTGAATGGTTGTCGTCCTTGTTATTGCAAATTATTATTTACTCCATTGTATTGATGGTAGTGAGTTATATATTACTTGCCCTGATCAGTGATGATGAACTGTCACAACCGATGGATGTCAGAGAGAAACAAATTAATTTGGTAGGCTATAAGTATTCCGCTATCATTTTGCAAGTTGGAGTGATTTTTGCCATGGTTCAATATAATATTGATTCGCAAGGTTTTACCCTTATGCCGCAATATGTTCCCCACTTGCCGCTGCATATATTATTGGTGGCATTTTTACTGGCAGAACTAGCCTATTATGGTGTGCAGTTGTACAAGGGCCGAACCGGTGAGATTTATGAGTAACCTTGATGACAGTAAAATAGGCATTTCAAATTCTATCCGTACTTTACGTTTTTTACATAATGAAATGACCCAAAAACAGCTCGCCGAACAAATCGGTGTGACGCGCCAAACTGTGATGGCCATTGAGTCAAATAAATACTCACCAACACTTGAAGTCGCATTTAAAATTGCAGAGGTGTTTAATTTACCGCTTGATAACGTCTTTAGCTATCGTTCAGATAAGTAGCGAAACTTTGCATCATATAACTCATACCCCCCCCCTTTAATCTGTCATTCGGGTGTTGTCAGTGAGTTAAGTTATTCGTTAGTCGACTGTATATCGAAACCGAATTTGAATGAAATGTCATTCTGAAACGCTTGGGTTATCGTTGACTATTACAATGAGAGTACTGTGACGGTTTACTAGATAAAGGCAGTTTATTAACGCAGCGTTTATAGCGCTTACGCCATACGGACTTGGTTTCGGCCATTTTGTTTTGCTTGATAGAGTGCTGTATCAGCATTTTTAATCAGGCATTGGTAGTCTTTACATTCAGACGTAAGTCCTGCTATACCAATACTTACTGTAACTCCAATTGAAATAATATCTATGCCAGTATCGCTAGGGATTGCCAATTTTGAGTTTTCCACAACCGTTCGGAGTCGTTCAGCAAGAGTATAAGATGTGAATACTTGGGTTAGAGGGAGGATGACAATAAACTCTTCACCACCATAACGAGCAATTAAATCTGACTCTCTTAACGACATTTTAATATTTTGGGCTATATTTTTCAAAACTAAGTCACCAATCTGATGACCATAATTATCATTAATAATCTTGAAATGATCTATATCGATAAGGAAGATGGATAGTGGGTTAGAATAACTTTGTGCCTTTTGTGTTTCTTCTTTGAGGCGACGTTCTAAGTATCTCCGGTTAAATATATCTGTTAGTGGGTCGGTGATATTTTCCTGCTTGAGTGCGTTCATCTGCATGATGTCACTGGTGGTTTTGAGGGACAGGGTACAAACAACCAATACAAAAATAGCACCGCAAAAAAATATAACCGGCACCACTAGATCAAGTGGTTGAGAAAATGTCATCAAGTTAAATTGTGCATATACAATATAACCTACAATGAAGAACAATATCAGCAGAATAAGAAATCCCCAGCTATAGCGTAATCCGCCTGTTGGTAGTTGGCTAAATAGCTTCCAAACTGGTGCGATTGCCATTGCCAGTAATATCGCGGCGCAAATAACGAATCCACTGCCTAATAATGGTAAAGTATCGAGCATTTTGAGTCCTTGCATTGGTGACACTTTAATTTGGAAATGTCTCTTTTTGAGATGTTTTCAATATCGTTGTGAATCTCTTTCTCGGGTCAACCGAAAATGTTAAATACTTGTTTAATAGAATATCAGATGAGCCAGACAGAAAGGTGATGGCTTTCAAAACTTGAGCATTCTCTTATTTAGCTGGTTATGTTGCTTGCCATTAAAGTGAGTGCATATTGTTGTCATTCGGTTGGTTAGTTATTCTTTGCTGTGTGAAGATAACCTATTTACCCGCATCGGACTTTCACCTTTAAGCCCGCTATAACATGTCACTCGTCTTCGATGAGGGGTTTTTACCTAAGCATTAAACAAAAAATACTGCGTAATTTAAAAATTGTTGGCTTCATTTCTTACTACAAAAGCATTAATCTTTGCATTCGAGCCCTGCACAGACAATAATCGCACTGCTTTGGTGTTTCCGCATTTTGGCTTAGCTGATCACAAGACGGCTTCATCCGTGACATCACAATGAGTTTAGTTATTTAAGGTATTCGCAATTTTATGAAATTTAGTCCTTTGGTTGATGAATTAATTCAATCTTTACGTGCTTTGCCAGGTGTCGGCCCTAAGTCTGCACAGCGCATGGCATTTCAACTACTTGAGCGTGAGCGAAAAGCAGGTCTTAAGCTTGCCGATTCATTGCAAAAAGCCATGTCTGAAGTTGGTCATTGCCAAAGTTGCCGGACATTTACCGAACAAGACCTATGCCCGATATGCAGTAGTCACCGTCGAATTAATTCAGGGATTATTTGTGTGGTGGAAACACCTGCCGATGTGCTTGCTATTGAAGCCGGTGGACATTTTAATGGTCGTTATTTTGTGTTGTTAGGGCATTTGTCACCGTTAGACGGTGTTGGTCCTGAAGAGTTGGGTTTAGCGTTACTTGAGCGCCACTTAACCTCTGATGAGGTGAGTGAGCTTATTTTGGCGACTAATCCGACCGTTGAGGGTGATGCTACTGCACATTTCATTGCTGATATGGCTAGAAGACACAATGTTGTGATTAGTCGTATTGCTCATGGTGTTCCGGTAGGTGGGGAGCTTGAATACGTCGATAGCACCACCTTAGCATTATCTTTCAATGGCCGTATTCCTTTGTAACAAAGCTATTATTCATTGAGAACAACATTGTGCCAGCAGACCCTTAATAAGGTTTGTTGGCATTTTTTATTTCATTTTAGGTGAATTATGAGGAGTATATGTTGTAAAAATGCCCATATAGAGCGGATGTGGGCTTAACTGACGATTTATTATTCAACAAGGTAACCTTGGCCCTTGAAAAGGTTGTAATGTCCCCCCATCTCTTGGTTAACATAGATTTTTAAGGCGAGTAGATTTTTCGACTCGTGATCGTTTTAACGTAACACCAAGGGAAATACTCATGTCACAACAAGAAACTCATGGCTTTCAAACCGAAGTCAAACAACTTCTGCAATTGATGATCCACTCTCTGTATTCAAATAAAGAGATTTTCTTACGTGAGCTGGTTTCAAATGCAGCCGATGCAGCAGATAAATTACGATATTTAGCGTTAACTGATGATGCTTTATATGAAGGTAACGGCGATTTACGCGTTCGAGTCAGTGCCAATAAAGAAAAAGGCACTGTCACCATTTCTGATAATGGTATTGGTATGACGCGCGATAGCGTTATTGAACATTTAGGAACTATCGCTAAGTCTGGCACTAAAGAATTTTTTAACAACCTTTCCGGCGAAGCATCAAAAGATTCTCAATTAATTGGTCAGTTTGGTGTTGGCTTTTATTCAGCTTTTATCGTAGCCAAAAAAGTGACCGTACGAACCCGTGCTGCAGGGCATCCTGCTAGCGAAGGTGTATTGTGGGAGTCTGAAGGCGAAGGTTCATTTAACGTAGAAAGTATTACTAAAAATGAACGTGGTACTGAAATTACTTTGCAACTACGCGATGACGAACTCGAGTTTGCAGATGATCACCGTTTACGCTCAATTATTACCAAGTACTCCGATCATATCTCTGTTCCGGTACAAATGTGGAATGAAGGTACTCCTGAGTCTGAAGGTCCTGATGGCGAAAAAATTGCTGCGACCGAAGGTGAATGGAAAGTGATGAACAAAGCCACTGCGCTTTGGACTCGTAATAAATCAGATATTACTGACGAAGAATATCAAGAATTTTATAAGCACATTTCTCATGATTTTAATGATGCTCTGAAATGGTCTCATAATCGGGTTGAAGGTAAGCAAGAATACACTAGCTTGTTGTATATTCCAGCCAAAGCACCTTGGGATATGTGGAACCGTGATCATAAACATGGCTTGAAACTATTTGTCCAACGTGTCTTTATTATGGATGATGCAGAACAGTTTTTACCGACATACTTGCGCTTCGTTCGAGGATTAATCGATTCGAATGATTTGCCACTAAACGTTTCTCGTGAAATTTTACAAGATAACCATGTCACAACGGCAATGCGTGTGGGTATTACTAAACGCGTATTAGGCATGCTTGAAAAATTAGCTAAAGATGAGCCTGAACAATATCAATCTTTCTGGGCTGAGTTTGGTCAAGTATTAAAAGAAGGTCCTGCAGAGGACTTTGCTAACAAAGAACGTATTGCTGGACTGCTGCGTTTTGCCTCTACTCATAACAACTCAGCAGCAACGACCGTATCTTTGGAAGATTACATTGGGCGCATGAAAGAAGGCCAAGACAAGATTTACTATATAGTTGCCGACAGTTATGAAGCCGCAGCTAACAGCCCACATCTTGAGTTATTGCGTAAAAAAGGCATTGAAGTACTATTAATGTCTGAGCGTATCGATGAATGGTTAGTGAATCACTTAACTGAATTTAAAGGTAAAAAATTACATTCAGTTACTCGTGGTGATTTAGAATTAGGTGAGCTAGAAGATGCGGCTGATAAAGAAGCTCACGACAAAGTAGCCGAAGAATCTAAAGATCTTGTTGAACGCGTTAAAGCTGCTTTAGCAGACAAAGTCTCAGATGTTTGTGTCACTTCGCGTTTAACTGACACACCTGCATGTGTGGTAGCCGGTGAAGGTGAAATGTCGACTCAGATGATTAAATTGATGGAAGCAGCTGGTCAACCAGTACCAGAGTCTAAACCGATATTTGAGATTAATCCAACCCATCCTTTGGTTGAACATCTTAATAAAGAAACAGACGAGAAATTGTTTGCTGATTGGGCTAACTTGTTATTACAACAAGCGTTATTATCAGAAAAAGGCAGTTTGGCTGATCCATCAGCGTTTATTAAGCTAACCAATCAAATGTTATTGGCGAGCGTAAAATAAACTCGATTTAAACCATAAAAGCGGACTGTATGTCCGCTTTTGTTTTTGTCATGCTGCGGAGGCTTTATGGACTACCTCATTAATCTTACTAAAGACAATATTCAACAAGTTGTTGATACCTCAATGAAAAAAATGGTGGTATTGGCATTTTGGACTCAACAGCAACCAGAAAGCGTACAGATGTTGCAAACGTTGGAACAGTTAGCGTCAGCTCAAGCTGGGCGATTTATTCTCGCTAAAGTTAATTGCGAAACTGAATTAGAAATTGCTAATTATTTTCAAATCCAAGATTTACCGACCACATTAATTTTGGACCAAGGTCGTCCTATTGACGGTTTTGCCGGGCTTCAAAGTCAAGAGCAAGTTAGCGACTTATTGAATAAGCATTTGCCACCGATGTGGATACAAGAGTTTGATGATGTTAAGCAACAATTAGCCCAAGGCGAGTTATCGCCAGAAGACTTAACTAAAATTTCTGATCAGTTAAAAACAATTTTTATCGATGCACAGCAGTCCGCTGAAGTGGGATTGGTGATGGCAGATGTGGCATTACAGCAAGGTTTATTAGCGGATGCCAAAAGTTTATTAGCCAGTATTGGTTTAGCGGATCAAGATAGTTATTATCAGAATTTAAAGGCTAAATTGGCACTTGCCGAAGATGCCGCTGATACTCCAGAAATTCGTCAACTACAGCAAAATGTTGCCGAACAACCAGATAATCTTGATGCAGTGGTGTTATTAGCTAAAGCACTCAATGCGGCTCAACGTAACGAAGAAGCACTTGAGTTATTGTTCACTATTTTACAAAAAGACTTGAACGCCGCAGATGGCAAAGTTAAACAAGTCTTCATGGAAATTTTGACGGCAATAGGGCAGGGTAACGCGTTAGCGAATCAATATCGTCGTAAATTATATACTTTGCTGTATTAAACAAATTGAAGCCTTTTTGTTACAAGCCTTATTAGATTTAGGTCTAATGTCATAACAAAAGCGCTATTAAAAGAGTGGCAGATGTGCGAAAATCGCCGCCCTAAAAAGAACATAAACTTAAAAGAGGACTTTTGAGATGCGCATTATTTTATTGGGTGCACCTGGTGCCGGTAAAGGTACCCAAGCACAGTTCATTATGGAACAGTATGGTATCCCACAAATCTCAACCGGTGATATGTTGCGTGCCGCAGTTAAAGCAGGCACTCCATTAGGTTTAGAAGCTAAGAAAGTAATGGATGCAGGTCAATTAGTGTCTGATGACCTTATTATTGGTTTAGTGAAAGAACGTATTGCTCAAGACGATTGCGCTAAAGGTTTCTTACTTGACGGTTTTCCTCGCACAATTCCTCAAGCTGATGCAATGGCTGAAAATGGTATTGAGATTGATCATGTTATCGAAATCGATGTGCCAGACGAAGAAATTGTTAAGCGCATGAGTGGACGTCGTGTTCATCCTGGTTCTGGCCGTGTTTACCATTTAGAATTTAATCCACCTAGAGTGGAAGGTAAAGATGACGTTACTGGTGAAGACTTAGCTATTCGTCCAGATGACGAAGAAAGCACAGTGCGTAAGCGCTTAGGTATTTACCATGAGCAAACTAAGCCATTAGTCGATTACTATGGCAAAGTGGCTGCAGAAGGTCGAACTCAATATAACAAGTTTGACGGTACTCAATCTGTTGCTAAAGTCAGTGAACAATTGGCTAACGTTTTAAAATAGTCGCTGATAAGTTACATATTTAAAAAGCCTGCCTAGCAGGCTTTTTTCGTATCTAGCCAGTGAGCATTCACGTCACTACTCTGGTATCAACAAAACCACGGATAATCATAGAACTGTGATGTGAATTAAGATAAGTCCGTAATTAAGCTGGCTAGTTGATAAAAGTAATATAGAAATAATACTGACCTATGATAAAATCTGCCGCCATTTTCGCAGATAATCATTTTTTCAACGTTGAAAGAGTGCCAGTGGTAATTATTTCCACACTTGCATGGATGCCAAGCTATGAGAGCCCAATATGAAGTTTCCTGGTCAACGCAAGTCTAAACACTATTTCCCTGTAAACCGTCGTGATCCTTTATTGGCTCAACTCACTCAACAACCACAACCTATTTCAACCTATATTTGTGGGATCGATCAGACGCTGGTGGATATTGAAGCAAAAGTTGAGGATGACCTACTTCAGCGCTACGGATTACCTAAGGGTAACTCGACTCTTATCAATGATGAACTTGCCCACAATCTATACAATGAACTAAAGTCCAATGACATGATCAGTGACGAGTTTGCTGGTGGCACTATTGGCAACACAGTACATAATTATTCTATTTTAGCCGACGATCGCTCAGTGCTTTTTGGGGTCATGAGTCAACACATTATGGTGGGTAGCTACGCATACTGCTATTTATGTCATACTTCATCTAAAGTTGACCTTAACTTTTTACAACCTGTTGATGGCCCTATCGGTCGCTGCTTTACACTGATTTCAGACTGTGGCGAACGCACATTTGCTATTAGTAAAGGTTCTATGGATAAGCTGACACCTGAGTATATTGATAAAGAGGTGGTGCAGGGCAGTTCGGCGTTAGTGTTAACCGCTTACCTGATGCGAGCAAGCGAAGGTGATGGTATTACCGATGCGGCAATGACGGCGATTAATTACGCTAAAGAAGCCGATGTGCCAGTGGTATTAACTTTAGGCACGCGTTTTTTGATTCAAGAAGATCCGCAATGGTGGCAAAACTTTATTAATGATCACGTCACTATTTTAGCGATGAATGAAGACGAAGGTGAAGCATTAACCGGTTTTAAAGATCCATTACTGGCCAGCGAAGCTGCGCTTGAATGGTGTGATATGGTATTAACTACGGCAGGACCTATTGGGCTTTATACCGCAGGCTATACTGATGATAATGAAAAACGCGAAACAAGTCATACTTTGTTACCTGGTACCATTCCTGAGTTTAATCGCTATGAGTTTTCGCGGCCTAAATTACAAGCAGATTGCGACACTCCGATAAAAGTGTATGCTCATATTGCGCCATATATGGGCGGGCCGGAATTAATCCGTAATACTAATGGCGCTGGAGATGGAGCCTTGTCTGCGCTGTTGCATGATTTATCAGCTAATACGTTTCATAAAACCAATATACCCGGCTCGAGTAAGCACAAACGAGACGGTTTATGTTATTCGTCATTTTCACAGTTGTGCAAATACGCTAATCGCGTTGCATACGAGGTGTTAGCTCAACACAGCCCGCGTTTATCTCGTGGTTTACCTGAGCGGGAAGACAGTTTAGAAGAGTCATATTGGGAACGATAATTTATCGTCGATAAAATAAAACGATAATGAAGCATCATTATCGTTTTTTTTTGTGTAAATTTTTATAGAATAGGTATCGAAAGCCAGAATATTAATAAGCAATCAGGAGCGAAACGTGAAAGGACAAATCTTAAGAGAGATGCATGTACTCAAAGCCATTGAGCCTGAGTTTGAAATTCAGCGCCGAATTGCCTTTATTAAAGCTAAATTGAAAGAAGCCCAGACTCACTCTTTAGTACTTGGGATTAGCGGTGGAGTTGATTCCTCTTTAGCGGGACGTTTGTGTCAACTAGCGATAGACTCTCTTAATCAGGAATATGGTGGATCTACTTATCAATTTATTGCGGTTCGTTTACCTTATCAAATTCAAAAAGATGAAGATGAAGCTCAAATGGCTTGTCTGTTTATTCAGCCTTCAAAACAAGTTACTGTCAATATAGCCGATGGCGTACTTGGAATACATCATGCGACGTTAAGCGGATTATCAGAAGCCGGTATTACGTTACCAGATGAGAATAAAATTGATTTTGTTAAAGGTAATGCTAAAGCAAGAATGCGGATGATTGCTCAGTATAATATTGCAGGATTAGTCAGCGGGTTAGTTGTAGGTACGGATCATAGCGCTGAAAATATTACCGGCTTTTATACTAAATGGGGAGATGGCGCATGTGATTTAGCGCCATTGTTTGGTTTAAATAAACGTCAAGTTCGCCAGTTAGCAGCGTATTTGGGCGCTCCCGTTTTATTAGTGAAAAAAGCCCCAACTGCCGATTTAGAAGATAACAAACCTCAACTTGAAGATGAAGTTGCGTTAGGGCTGACTTATGATCAAATTGATGACTTCTTAGAAGGCAAAGATGTTGCGCAATCAGTGGAAGATAAACTGGTGAGTATCTATAAACGTACTCAACATAAACGCGAATCTATTCCAACTATTTACGATTAATGGAATAACATTTTTCAGTGGCAATATGTTGTCGCGTTAGTTCAATAAGCGCATTAGAATATTGTCGATAATCTAAATATGGTGTCAGTAGCACTGTGTGCTGGTGCCGTATTTTTTGCTTGGCATCTAGTGATGTATACAGCCGAGGTTCTGTTATACCCATTCGTTGCTGGACTTCTTTGCCACATAATATATGCCAAGATTCAGGACGAAATACTACCTCTTCGCTCTGATTAACATTTGGTTTAACAATACACAATTGGCAATGCAAGTGTGATGGAGTGTTTATGGGTTTATCGGTTTTTTGATCATAAGGTTCATTAAACAATTGGTCACGAATTTGTTTCCAACTAATCCCTTTGTTGGCATTCATATCGTGCTCTAAACAACAAATCTTCGCCATAATGGTGACAATTTTACGCCAGTGATTGCCATTTAATGTAATCAGTTGGGTGATTGAATCGGGATGATAGGCTTGCCAGTGTGTGGGTAATTCTGGAGGAGTAGGCAAATAAAAAATGATCTCGGGGTTCATCGGTCCCCATACATGGCTAAATAAATCAGATGACATATTACTTCCTGTATCGTTATGTATGTTGAATGACTAGCGGTTTGGCGGTAAATGTTACCCAATGTTCTTTGTTTATATTTTGTCTCTATTTTCTAAGGTTATTATGCGCGCAATTGTCATTGGGTCGACTAAACATTTTTTATTTGCCGCATTTTATGGCGCCGTTGGTATCGGTTTAGCGTTGATTATTACCGCTGTTTGGATGCTCAATGCACGACCTAATTTATCATTGTGGCACACAACACATCTTACATCTGAATATCATCAACAGTCAGGCTTAACTAATTTTAATCAATATTTACAATTAGAAGATAAACTATTTGCTGAAGTAGAGCAGCAAATTTACCGTCAATACCAACCTGAAATAGCATCTCCTATTAATCGTTATGAACGTAACAGTTTGTCTGATCCAGGGGTATGGCAGCAAAATTGGAACCGGTCATTCGAATGGACAAATCCACAAGCAGAGTTTGGTTTATTATTATTGCACGGTATGTCTGACTCACCTTATATGTTGTCGCATATAGCTCAGCATTATGAGCATCAGGCGCATGTATTAGGGTTGCGTTTACCTGGACACGGAACTATTCCTTCAGGATTAACCGATATCAGTTGGCCAGATCTTGCTGGGGCTGTTTCACTTGCTGTAGCGCATCTCTCTGCACAACTACCTAATAAACCGATTTATGTGGTGGGATTTTCTACTGGAGCGGCATTAGCGTTAAATCATGAGCTAGAGAATATCAGCTTAGATAAACCTACGAGCTTTGATGGCATAATAATGTTATCGCCAGCCATTGGTCTAGCGCCTATTGCTGCAGGCGCTTACTGGCAAGCACAGTTAGGTAAGCTACTTGGACAAGATAAGTTGTATTGGAATAGCATTCAAACTGAATACGATCCTTTCAAATATCAATCTTTTGCAGTTAATGCTGGCGATGTTGTTTACCAATTAACACAACGTAATCAGACTCTATTAGCATCATTAACAGCACAACAATTTAATGCTATACCTGCAATATTAACGTTTCAGTCTGTCGTCGATGATACTGTTTCATCGCTGGCTGTGGTCGATTTGTTATATCAAAGATTACCAGCAAAAAAAGATCATCAATTAGTGTTATTTGACGTGAATCGGACACGGAGTAACAACCAACTGCTGTTTCAGGATCCTTTGGCATCTTTTGCTCCCTTTTGGTTACCTGAACTGTTGCCGTACCGCTTAAGCTTAGTTGAGAATGATCCACAACATGATAATCAGGTGCAGGTGAGGGAGCTAACTGATAAGTCGAAAACGGATGATGTATTAGCATTAAATTTAACTTGGCCTAAAGATGTGTATTCTTTATCCCATGTGGCGTTAAACTTTCCGATTGAAGATACACTTTATGGGCCATTACTCGATGATAATCCTGAAAAAATCCAAATAGGAAGAGCTATTTATCAAGGTGAACGAGGTATTTTTAGTATATCGGGCAATGACATGCTACGTCAGAAATGGAATCCGTTTTATCCTTATATGTTGTCTCGAATTGATGAGTTTACTCTTGGACATCAATCTGAGACACCATGAGACAGTAAATCACTCAATATTAGTCGCTAATGATATTAATAATAGTTTGGTTACGTCCTTGTTGCTTTGCTTGGTAGAGGTTCTCATCCACGACTTTAATCCACTTATCGAGTTCAGCTTCATAATCAGCTTTGCCGTAATAGCACCAATACTGACAGTTACATTAAATGACTGTTTGTCTTCGGGTGATGTGAATGTTAACTGTGACAGTGTTTCTCTAAAGCCATCGAGATGATGTTCAATATGTAAGGTGTTGGATAAAGGCAGAATAAGTAAAAATTCTTCTCCGCCATAACGGGCCGCAATATCAATGTCATGTTTAAAATATTTCTATAATAATTGCGACACGTTCCGTAAACACTCATCTCCAGCTAAATGACCATAATTGTCATTAACCTTTTTAAAGAAATCTAAATCAAGCAATACAACCGTTATGCTCTGTTTGCTGCGCAAACAAAAATCCACTAATTCACCAAATTTACGTTCAGCAAAACGACGATTATATAAGCCTGTTCAGTGAGCTTCTTATTAGCATAGCCTAACAATAATGCTTCAATCCCCAAAAACAAATACACATGCGGGCTATCTTATATCAATATTAATTCTGTAGATGCCATCATGGCTGTCAAAAATGTGTACCAAGGATCCAAACGGCTGCAATGACAGTGACCGTGTTACCTAATACAAATTGCATGTTGGCGAAAAATTGTATTGGATGACAATTGATGATAAATCCGATTACTCCCAAAAGAATCGAGAATAATAGGTGTTGTTGATTAATCCGTGGCAACGTCAAAAAATATCCTTATTATTTGTATTCTAAAAAATTTACTTCTATCTAAGTACTTATCTCTGGAAATAGTACAGATTTCAACGCAAACGGAAAATTTTTACTCGCAAATATCCCTTTTTATCTTTTGTGATGCAGATCCCAATCTTTTAATGGCGAAATCTTGTTCGACCTTGGTCTAATTCAATTGAATAAACAATAAGTTATTTTTAATTTGTTATTTTTAACATCTTGTTTTATATGATATTTTATGTTTTACGTTAACGTTTGTTAATTAAGTACGACTAAGGTCTTGATTGTGGTGCCCCCCTGAGTTGCTAAATTAACTATGACTTTAGAAAAAATAACTTATGGGGAGTCACAATGAGTTTTGAAAATAACGATAAGGCAGCGGGTTACTGGCGTGAGAATTTACGTTTAGTACTTAGCTTGCTTGCAATTTGGGCTGCAGTGTCATTTGGCTGCGGTATTTTATTAGTAGATGTGTTAAACGAAATTACCTTTATGGGATTCAAACTGGGTTTCTGGTTTGCGCAGCAGGGTGCAATGTATGTATTCGTGGCGCTGATTTTTGTTTATGTAGCGAAAGCTAATGCATTAGACAAAAAATACAATGTTCAGGAAGACTAAGGAGCACTAAAAATGGATGTTCAAACACTAACATATTTAATTGTCGGCGCGACTTTTGCGCTGTACATCGGGATCGCCATTTGGTCTCGAGCAGGTTCAACCAAAGAGTTTTATGTTGCAGGTGGTGGCGTTCACCCCGTTCTTAACGGTATGGCAACTGCAGCTGACTGGATGTCAGCAGCATCGTTTATTTCATTAGCTGGTATTGTTTCTTTTACTGGTTATGATGGCTCAGTTTACTTAATGGGTTGGACGGGCGGTTACGTACTATTAGCATTATGTATGGCCCCTTATTTACGCAAATTTGGCAAATTTACGGTACCAGATTTTATTGGTGATCGTTACTATTCACAGACAGCACGAACTGTAGCTGTTATTTGTGCCATCTTTATTTGTTTTACTTACATTGCAGGGCAAATGCGTGGTGTTGGCGTGGTGTTTTCTCGCTTCTTAGAAGTTGACGTTGAAACAGGCGTGTATATTGGTATGGCAGTGGTGTTCTTTTATGCTGTATTAGGTGGCATGAAAGGGATTACCTATACACAGGTAGCACAGTATTGTGTTCTTATTTTTGCCTTTATGGTTCCCGCTATCTTTATCTCAGTAATGATGACAGGTCATATCCTACCGCAAATTGGTTTTGGTGCGGAAATGATTGATGCTGCTGGTAATGGCACGGGGGTGTTCTTACTTGATAAGCTCGACGGATTATCGGCAGAGCTCGGTTTCTCCCAATATACCGAAGGCTCCAAATCGATGATTGATGTATTCTTTATTACCGGTGCATTAATGTTCGGAACAGCGGGCTTACCGCATGTAATTGTACGTTTCTTTACTGTTCCTAGAGTAAAAGATGCACGTATTTCAGCGGGTTGGGCATTAGTGTTTATTGGCATTATGTATACCACCGTTCCTGCATTGTCAGCATTCTCTCGAGTTAATATGATTGAAACCATTAATGGACCAGATTCAACAGGGGTGCCTTATGAAACGGCGCCAACTTGGATTAAAAACTGGGAAAAAACAGGGTTAATTAAGTGGGATGACAAGAATAACGATGGCAAGATTTTTTACACCAGTGGTGAAAAAAATGAAATGAACATTGACCGCGATATTATTGTTCTGGCCACCCCTGAAATTGCTAACCTTCCAGCATGGGTTATAGCATTAGTTGCCGCGGGTGGTTTAGCCGCAGCATTGTCTACCTCTGCGGGTTTATTACTGGTAATTTCAACATCTGTGTCACACGATTTACTCAAGAAAAATCTAATGCCGGATATTTCGGATAAGAAAGAGTTGATGTATGCACGAATAGCCGCAGGTTTTGGCGTTGTTATGGCGGGTTACTTTGGTATTAATCCTCCAGGATTCGTCGCTGCGGTGGTGGCCATTGCATTTGGCCTTGCAGCAGCGTCGTTATTTCCAGCTATTATCATGGGTATTTTCTCTAAAACCATGAATAAAGAAGGTGCCATATCAGGTATGGTGATTGGCTTATTATCTACTGCCAGTTATATTGCTTATTTCAAGTTTATCAATCCGGCTGCTAATTCATCCGAGAATTGGTTCTTAGGTATTTCTCCTGAAGGTATTGGTATGGTGGGAATGATGGTTAACTTTGGTGTCGCTTTTGCTGTTAGTAAAGTGACCACTAAAATTCCTGACGAAATAGTTGCAATGGTTGAATCGATTCGTTTCCCTAAAGGATCAGGTGAAGCTCACGATCACTAATTAAGCTTTAATCAATACAGTTCACAAAAGGGCGCTTCGGCGCTCTTTTTGTTGGGCTTTAGTCCTATAGCAGATAAGCGAAACGCTTTGCTATAGTGATATTGTTCGCTTATGCACAATAGGGAAATGATTAATGGATGCCAGCGAGTTACAACCAGTAGAGCAGTTTTTAGCGGCTCATTCACCGTTTGATTCATTACCCGTTGATGTGATCCAACGGTGCGCAAAATTGATTACAGTTGGTTATTACAGTAAAGCCTCTGCATTTGTTGAGTTTGATAAAGACAATCCTAAATTATACATTGTACGTAGTGGCGCATTTGAAGTGCGCGATCCCGAAGGGGTGCTGGTTGATAGAGTCGCAGAAGGCGAATGTTTTGGATTTTCCACCTTATTATCTGGTGAGAAAGTGGTTAATAAAGTAGCCATCCTTGAAGACAGTTTAGTTTATCATTTACCACAATCCGTGTTTGCCAAATTGCGTTCCGAGCATCGAAGCTTTGATCAGTTTTTTGCCCGTGCTTTTGCTAAACGCTTGCGCAATGAAGCTAAATTTACTGCTAAAGACTTGACTGCAACTAGTCGTATTACTTCAATTATGTCATCTCAGCCCATTATGATTGATGCGCATGCCAGTGTGATGGATGCAGCTAAAATGATGCGTGAGCACAGAGTGTCATCGGTGTTAGTTACCGATAACCGAAAATTAACCGGTATATTGACTGACCGGGACTTACGTAATCGTGTCATTGCTGAAGGATTAGATGTTAATACACTGGTGAGTCAAGCTATGACAATCAATCCAGTGACAACCCACGCTAATGCGTTAGTGTTCGAAACAATGTTAGCGATGAGCGAGCATAATATTCACCACTTACCAGTAGTTGATGGTAGTCATGCGTTAGGGATGATCACTAGCACTGATATATTACGCTCTCAAAGCTCTCAGCCACTTTTGCTTATTGGCGAAATAGGGCGACAAGGTAACATAGAAAAACTTATTCAAGTGAGTAAACAGATCCCATTACTATTACAAAACCTAATTAGTGCCGATGCCAGAGCAGAAGAGATTGGTCGGGTATTAACCTCAGTAACCGATGCATTAACTCGTCGTCTTATTGAGCTGAACCAACAGATTTTAGGACAGGCTCCGATGGCGTTTTGTTGGTTGGCTTTTGGTTCCCAAGGTCGCCAAGATCAAGTGGCCTGTTCGGATCAAGACAATGGTTTATTACTTGCTCACGAGCCTGATGAATTCGCTGCTGCTTATTTTGAAACCTTAACCAAAGCAGTCTGTAAGGGATTAGATGAATGTGGTTATATTTATTGTCCCGGCGACATTATGGCGCAAAATCCTAAATGGCGATTATCACTGGTGAAATGGAAAGGGCTGTTTTCAAAATGGGTTAATACCCCAGAACCAAAAGCCTTAATGCATGCCAGTATTTTTTTCGATATGCGATCAGTATTTGGGCCACAGAATTTATTTAGTGAACTTCAAGATGATGTTTTAGCCTCAACAAAAAATAACGATATCTTTCTGGCTGGCATGGCGGGTAATTCGCTTACAGAATCTCCACCACTGGGATTTTTTAGAAAGTTTGTGCTTGAGCGTGATGGAACAGAAGTTAAAGGCATGGATTTAAAGCATAAGGGCAGTGCGTTAATTAATGACATTGCTAGAGTGTATGCGTTAAGTGCAGGGATAAAAGAGGTGAATACTGCCAAACGAATTAGAGTATTGATGGACTCGAATATTATGAATCGTAAAGATGCCCTTAACTTGGCGGATGCCCATGAGTTTATTGCGCATATGCGTTTAGCTAATCAAGGTTACCAAGCGACCAATAATTTACCTGTTAATAATTTTTTAAAACCACAACATCTTTCTTCATTAATGCGTCATCAACTGCGTGATGCTTTTAAAGTGGTCCATGATGCACAAGCTGGTATAAAACTTAAGTTTATGAGGAGTTTTTAGTGTCTAATTTGTGGTGGATAAAAGTCGTGTTGTGGCGTAACAAAATTACCACTTTACCTTCGTCACTCAATTCTTATTTAGAAGCAATTACTCCAGCATTAACAAAACCATTTTTCGATGCGCCACTCATGGCAATCGATTTAGAAATGACAGGATTGGATCCCATCAATGATCAAGTCATTAGTATTGGCATGGTACCGATTATCAAGGGCGTTATTCCACTAGAGAAAGCACAACATATGATGATTGCAATTAACGGTAGTGTCGGTCATAGCGCGACGGTTCACGGTATTGTTGATAATCAATTGAATATGGCATTAACGTTAGACGAGGCCATTGACTGGTTTTTATCACAAACTAAAGGCTATATTTTGGTGGCTCATCATGCACCGTTAGATATACAGTTTATTCAACAGCAGTTAATACGCTGCTTTGGTCAATCTATTCCGTTAGTGTTTATTGATACGCTAGCAATAGAAAAGAAACGTTGTTTAATGCAACAACCTGTATTAAAGGAAGGTTCGCTACGATTAGGGGCGAGTCGAGAACGATATCATTTACCTGTTTATTCGGCGCACAATGCGCTTGTCGATGCACTATCATGTGCTGAATTATTGTTGGCTCAAGTGGCAGCGATGGGCGATATTAAAAAATTATATGTTAAAGACTTAATCAAGGTGTCTGCTTAGCAAATAAAAAAGCCAATCATCGAGACTGGCTTTTTATTAGATACTGAATAAAGCTTATTTTGGGTTATTAGCTTTATTGAAAAAATAGTCAACTGCAGGTTTAATCAATTCAAGTGCGGTTTTATCACAAGGTGGTAAATTTGCATCACTTACTGAGATAGGGGTTATTCTTTCTCCCCATTTAAATAGTACAGCTGCAGAGGTTAATCCTGCACCAAATGCACATGATAAAATCGTTTGTCCAGGGACAATTTTACCTTGAGACAACGCATCACAAATCGCAATAGGAATTGTTGCAGCCGATGTATTGCCATAGTCAGCAATATTAACGAAAGCTTTTTCTTTCGGAATTTTCATCCGGCTTATTAAAGTATCTATAATCCGTTCATTTGCTTGGTGCGGTATAACAAAATCGACATCATCGATACCCATTCCACATTTTTCTAATACTGTATTGCTTAAACTGCCCATGCCATGAATCGCACGTTTAAATACATCTTGACCATTAATGTGGATATAAAAGTCTAAAGAGTCAGTATCGAGTCTATCCATCTTGGAACCAAAGTCAGACTTTAAAATGTCACGACCTTCTGGATCATTATTAATCTCATAACCCAATATGCCGCCAGGTTGGTTGCTAGCTTCAAGCACCACTGCACCTGCTCCGTCACCAAATAAAACAGCTGTTTCGCGGCGAGACCAGTCTAAGTAAAACGACAAACGTTCAGCACCAATAATGAGGATTTTTTTACTTTGACCACTTTTAATCATTGAACTGGCTAAACCAACACCATACAAAAATCCACTGCAAGCGGCGTTAATGTCAAATGCACCGCATGTTGCACCAATATCGGCTTGTACTTTTGATGCAATGTTGGGGATTAAAGTATCAGGACTGGCGGTTGCTAAAATAATTAAATCGAGTTCACTGCCGTCGATCCCTGCAGCAGCAAGTGCATGCTTAGCGGCTACCGATGCCATTTCTGAAGTATTAACATGACTAATATTACGCTTACTGATGCCAGTACGTGTTTTAATCCATTCATCGGTTGTTTCCATGAATGTGGCTAAATCTTCATTGGTTAATGTCGCGGGTGGAACAGATTTACCCCAGCCGGTAATATGTGCATACTGCATAAGAATTCTCTCAATATGTTTCAATAATTAATAAAATTTAAATTCAACATCAATAGCTTGGCTTTCAAAGTAAACTGAGAAGCTCTTGATGGCAAGTTTTTCAAAATGCGGACTTAAATAGTCGTTACTAAAATTTGCTATTGTTTTTTTATGGCTTAACTTTTTGTTCTACCAGTTTTTTTATCGAAGTTGAGGCATGCAATATATGCTCACGCAACAATAGCGTCGCTTTTTCGATATCTCGATTTTTACATAATCCGAGCAACACTCGATGCTCTCTTTCTGCGACAGGGATCCCGCCAGTAAAAAGGAGCTGTAGACGAATATATCTATCGCAATTAGTGTTTAAACCGTTAACCACATCCATAGTATGGGGACGATTAGCCGCTGCATATAAACGAGTATGGAAGCGAGTATTAAGTTCACTCCAACTGGCCACAGATTCTTTCAGTTTAAATGCTAATTCAAGTTGAACCAAAATCGTCTCTGCTTCAATAAGATCGGTATCAGTTAACATTGGAATAGCTTTAGCCAATAAATCTGATTCAATCATAGCGCGTAACTCAAATAATTCGGTAACTTGTTCAACAGACAACAAGGTTGCTGTTGCACCTTTATGTGGCTCGAAATTGATCAGGCCTTCAGCTTCTAATTGTACTAAAGCCTCACGTACAGGAATGCGACTTACATTCAATTGTTCTGCAATTGCAGATTGTCTTAGCGGTTCTCCTCCTTGTATGTCACCAGAAAGAATCCGCTCTCTTAGCGCCTCAACGACAAGTTGAGTGCGAGTTTTATGAATAATAGGCGGTATATTGTTCATGTATTATATTGTCATTACTAATTTATTCGAGCAAGGGTACCGCTTAGCAGCAGTTTTATAAAGTGAAACCTATGCAATTGAGCTGATTAACGTCAGAAAAAGTGACCATTTAAACAAATATTTAAAAATATACAGATTGTCTGGCACCAAAATCATCTCAATGGGATAATAAGAATAGGAAAGCGTTTAAGGAGTGTAAGGTTGAATAAAGCAGTATTTTTAGATCGTGACGGTGTCATCAATATAGACAATGGTTACGTCCATAACGTGGACGAGTTTGAATATATAGACGGTGTATTTGAAGCTTGCTTAGCGCTAAAGCAAATGGGTTACCTATTAATAGTCGTCACTAACCAATCTGGTATTGCGCGTGGCATGTACAGTGAGGACGATTTTCATCATTTAACGGAATGGATGGATTGGAACTTTGCAGATAAAGGTATCGAGCTTGATGGTATCTACTATTGTCCACATCACCCAGAAAAAGGTTTAGGTGAATATAAGCAAGACTGTGATTGCCGTAAACCAAAACCCGGCATGCTAACTTCGGCGGCTGATTTTTTGGAAATCGATATGAGCCAGTCTGTGATGGTGGGTGACAAGGCTGATGATATGCGTGCAGCGAAAGCTGCGGGTATTAACACTGCTATTTTAGTTCGTTCAGGTAAAGTGGTAGATGAAACAGGCATTGCACTTGCCAGCGCCGTGGTTGACAGTATTGCTGATGTACCTAGTCTATTGAGTCAATTACTGACACAATAATTACAATATACATAACCACTTTTGGTTTATAGTCGGTTCATGTGTAAGCATTAGTCCACTTATATATGAACATCGACTATTGATAAACTATTTGGTTATTTCTCATTATTCCGTTTTAGCATGTCCTTCCCATAAATAAGTAGCCCTTGTTGTCTATCCACAACAAATGCTCTTAAGATAAGCTGATATGTTCAATTTAAATGGCTATATTGTTTAGACTCTGTTGAGTTAACATTGATTTAACCTTGTTTCAGCAATTTTTTAGCCTTAATGGGGTGAATTACATACTTAGATCTCTTTGAACTCTATAATTAGCCATATTAAAATACGAAAAATAAAATCAACATTGTTTGTAGTAAGCCGTTTTTGTTCATAAAGGCAGCAGAAACATGCTCAAATGTGGCTTTGAGTTTAAATTGTGCGCAGTTGAGTTGAATTCGTAATAAAAAAACAGAAAGCTCTTGCGCTATAAAATGTTTTCCCTATAATACACACCACTGACACGGAACACGGCGTCTAACGCTAGTTACCAGGTCCGCTCTTTAACAATTTATCAAGTAATCTGTGTGGACATTCACAGGTATTGAGTTATTCGAAATTACTTAAATCAGTTTAACTGCTTTAGGTAATCAAAAAATTTCAACTCAATGCAACGATGAATGTTCATAGTAATATGTAACAAACGTTTTATAGATTCTTCCGAGTTTATAAGATGTAATCAGAATTCATTGAGCCGAAGTCTTTCCTAACAGAAAGGTTTCAAAAAACTTTAATTGAAGAGTTTGATCATGGCTCAGATTGAACGCTGGCGGCAGGCCTAACACATGCAAGTCGAGCGGTAACAGAGAGGAAGCTTGCTTTCTTTGCTGACGAGCGGCGGACGGGTGAGTAATGCCTAGGGATCTGCCCAGTCGAGGGGGATAACAGTTGGAAACGACTGCTAATACCGCATACGCCCTACGGGGGAAAGGAGGGGACCTTCGGGCCTTTCGCGATTGGATGAACCTAGGTGGGATTAGCTAGTTGGTGAGGTAATGGCTCACCAAGGCGACGATCCCTAGCTGTTCTGAGAGGATGATCAGCCACACTGGGACTGAGACACGGCCCAGACTCCTACGGGAGGCAGCAGTGGGGAATATTGCACAATGGGGGAAACCCTGATGCAGCCATGCCGCGTGTGTGAAGAAGGCCTTCGGGTTGTAAAGCACTTTCAGTAGGGAGGAAAGGTAGCGTGTTAATAGCACGCTGCTGTGACGTTACCTACAGAAGAAGGACCGGCTAACTTCGTGCCAGCAGCCGCGGTAATACGAGGGGTCCGAGCGTTAATCGGAATTACTGGGCGTAAAGCGTACGCAGGCGGTTCATTAAGCTAGATGTGAAATCCCCGGGCTCAACCTGGGAATTGCATTTAGAACTGGTGAACTAGAGTCTTGTAGAGGGGGGTAGAATTTCAGGTGTAGCGGTGAAATGCGTAGAGATCTGAAGGAATACCGGTGGCGAAGGCGGCCCCCTGGACAAAAACTGACTGACGCTCATGTACGAAAGCGTGGGGAGCAAACAGGATTAGATACCCTGGTAGTCCACGCCGTAAACGATGTCTACTCGGAGTTTGGTGACTTAGTCACTGGGCTCCCAAGCTAACGCATTAAGTAGACCGCCTGGGGAGTACGGCCGCAAGGTTAAAACTCAAATGAATTGACGGGGGCCCGCACAAGCGGTGGAGCATGTGGTTTAATTCGATGCAACGCGAAGAACCTTACCTACTCTTGACATCCACAGAAGCCGGAAGAGATTCTGGTGTGCCTTCGGGAACTGTGAGACAGGTGCTGCATGGCTGTCGTCAGCTCGTGTTGTGAAATGTTGGGTTAAGTCCCGCAACGAGCGCAACCCCTATCCTTATTTGCCAGCACGTAATGGTGGGAACTCTAGGGAGACTGCCGGTGATAAACCGGAGGAAGGTGGGGACGACGTCAAGTCATCATGGCCCTTACGAGTAGGGCTACACACGTGCTACAATGGCGTATACAGAGGGTTGCAACGCCGCGAGGTGGAGCTAATCTCACAAAGTACGTCGTAGTCCGGATTGGAGTCTGCAACTCGACTCCATGAAGTCGGAATCGCTAGTAATCGTAGATCAGAATGCTACGGTGAATACGTTCCCGGGCCTTGTACACACCGCCCGTCACACCATGGGAGTGGGCTGCAAAAGAAGTGGGTAGTTTAACCTTCGGGAGAACGCTCACCACTTTGTGGTTCATGACTGGGGTGAAGTCGTAACAAGGTAGCCCTAGGGGAACCTGGGGCTGGATCACCTCCTTACCTATACGACTAACTCAATACCTAAAGTGCAGCGATGCATGTGAGTGTTCACACAGATTACTTGATAGAAAGAAAGAGAAAGATATCGAAAGGTATTTTTGAGGATTTTGATTGTTAATCAAGGCGCTTGAGAAGAGAGGGAGGATGTGTAGTTTACTACATGACGACCGAACGACGAAAGCAACGCTGAGTAACAGTTAAAAGACCAAAAAGAATGGGTCTGTAGCTCAGCTGGTTAGAGCGCACCCCTGATAAGGGTGAGGTCGGTGGTTCAAGTCCACTCTGACCCACCAAATCTTCATTTTATCTGCGTTAATTAAATACTCGTTTAGTGAACTAAACGTCGCATTGAATTAACTTGTTAAAATTCGATTTGGCTTCGCCAATCTTATGATTGGATACTGGATATTAATCTCACTGCATGTAAATGGGGCTATAGCTCAGCTGGGAGAGCGCCTGCCTTGCACGCAGGAGGTCTGCGGTTCGATCCCGCATAGCTCCACCATTTACACTTATCATGACGATAAGCATATGCATAGGTTAGAGATGCCAAAGATAAATGAAATTTTATCTTTGGCTTTTTTAAGCCCGCTCTTTAACAATTTGGAAAGCTGATAGTACTAACTAAAGGCGCATTGATAACGATCCGTTGTTATTGATGTGATTACGTTAGTGCGAAAATAATACTGATGCGAAAGTATCAGTATCTTGAGTTCTCAAAACACTGTTTAAGTGTCTTGAATATTCTAAAAACTAAGGCGAGTCCACTTCCTACCCTGGAGGTGAGACAAGTAAAAACCAGCTAGTTGCGATATAACGCAGGTGGTTCACGCAAGTGAAACTCATTTGGGTTGTATGGTTAAGTGACTAAGCGTATACGGTGGATGCCTTGGCAGTCAGAGGCGATGAAGGACGTAATAACTTGCGAAAAGCGTTGGCGAGCTAGTAATAAGCATTTGAGCTAACGATATCCGAATGGGGAAACCCAGCAGCATAAGCTGTTATCACTACATGAATACATAGTGTAGTGAGGCAAACCCGGGGAACTGAAACATCTAAGTACCCGGAGGAAAAGAAATCAACCGAGATTCCCCTAGTAGCGGCGAGCGAACGGGGATTAGCCCTTAAGTCTATGGGGTGTTAGTGGAATGAGTTGGAAAGCTCAGCGGCACAGGGTGATAGCCCCGTACATAAAAACTAACCATAGATGAAAACGAGTAAGGCGGGACACGTGACATCCTGTTTGAATATGGGGGGACCATCCTCCAAGGCTAAATACTCCTGACTGACCGATAGTGAACCAGTACCGTGAGGGAAAGGCGAAAAGAACCCCTGTGAGGGGAGTGAAATAGAACCTGAAACCGTGTACGTACAAGCAGTGGGAGCGGTTCTTGAGACCGTGACTGCGTACCTTTTGTATAATGGGTCAGCGACTTACGTTTTGTAGCGAGGTTAAGCGAATAGCGGAGCCGTAGGGAAACCGAGTGTTAACTGCGCGTTTAGTTGCAAGGCGTAGACCCGAAACCGAGTGATCTAGCCATGGGCAGGTTGAAGGTTGAGTAACATCAACTGGAGGACCGAACCGACTTATGTTGAAAAATGAGCGGATGACTTGTGGCTGGGGGTGAAAGGCCAATCAAACTCGGAGATATCTGGTTCTCCTCGAAAGCTATTTAGGTAGCGCCTCGAGCGAATACCATTGGGGGTAGAGCACTGTTAAGGCTAGGGGGTCATCCCGACTTACCAACCCTTTGCAAACTCCGAATACCAATGAGTACTACTCGGGAGACAGACAGCGGGTGCTAACGTCCGTTGTCAAAAGGGAAACAACCCAGACCGTCAGCTAAGGTCCCAAAGTGTATGTTAAGTGGGAAACGATGTGGGAAGGCTTAGACAGCTAGGATGTTGGCTTAGAAGCAGCCATCATTTAAAGAAAGCGTAATAGCTCACTAGTCGAGTCGGCCTGCGCGGAAGATTTAACGGGGCTAAACATACCACCGAAGCTACGGGTGCATGCCATTAGGTGTGCGCGGTAGAGGAGCGTTCTGTAAGCGGTTGAAGGTGAAGGGGTAACCCACACTGGACGTATCAGAAGTGCGAATGCTGACATGAGTAACGATAAAGGGAGTGAAAAACTCCCTCGCCGAAAGACCAAGGGTTCCTGTCCAACGTTAATCGGGGCAGGGTGAGTCGACCCCTAAGGTGAGGCCGAAAGGCGTAATCGATGGGAAACAGATTAATATTTCTGTACTTCTGCTAACTGCGATGGAGAGACGGAGAAGGCTAGGCTAGCGCGGCGTTGGTAGTCCGCGTTTAAGGTAGTAGGCTGTATTCTTAGGCAAATCCGGGAATACGTACTTAAATGTACAGGTTGAGAGCTGATGACGAGTCACTAAGGTGATGAAGTAGTTGATGCCATGCTTCCAGGAAAATCTTCTAAGCTTCAGGTTAGTAGAAATCGTACCCCAAACCGACACAGGTGGTCGGGTAGAGAATACCAAGGCGCTTGAGAGAACTCGGCTGAAGGAACTAGGCAAAATGGTACCGTAACTTCGGGAGAAGGTACGCTGCTGTCGGTGATGGGACTTGCTCCCTAAGCTGACGGCAGTCGCAGATACCAGGTGGCTGCAACTGTTTATCAAAAACACAGTACTGTGCAAAATCGCAAGATGACGTATACGGTATGACGCCTGCCCGGTGCCGGAAGGTTAATTGATTGGGTTATCTTCGGAGAAGCTCATGATCGAAGCCCCGGTAAACGGCGGCCGTAACTATAACGGTCCTAAGGTAGCGAAATTCCTTGTCGGGTAAGTTCCGACCTGCACGAATGGCGTAATGATGGCCACGCTGTCTCCAGCCGAGACTCAGTGAAGTTGAAATTGCGGTGAAGATGCCGTATACCCGCGGCTAGACGGAAAGACCCCGTGAACCTTTACTATAGCTTGGCACTGAACATTGAACCTACATGTGTAGGATAGGTGGGAGACTTTGAAACTTTGACGCTAGTCAGAGTGGAGTCAATCTTGAAATACCACCCTTGTAGTTTTGATGTTCTAACCGCGGCCCCTTATCGGGGTTCGGGACAGTGCCTGGTGGGTAGTTTGACTGGGGCGGTCTCCTCCCAAAGAGTAACGGAGGAGCACGAAGGTTGGCTAAGTACGGTCGGACATCGTACGGTTAGTGCAATGGCATAAGCCAGCTTAACTGCGAGACATACACGTCGAGCAGGTACGAAAGTAGGTCATAGTGATCCGGTGGTTCTGAATGGAAGGGCCATCGCTCAACGGATAAAAGGTACTCCGGGGATAACAGGCTGATACCGCCCAAGAGTTCATATCGACGGCGGTGTTTGGCACCTCGATGTCGGCTCATCACATCCTGGGGCTGAAGTCGGTCCCAAGGGTATGGCTGTTCGCCATTTAAAGTGGTACGCGAGCTGGGTTCAGAACGTCGTGAGACAGTTCGGTCCCTATCTGCCGTGGGCGTTGGATGATTGAAGGAAGCTGCTCCTAGTACGAGAGGACCGGAGTGGACGAACCGCTGGTGTTCGGGTTGTTATGCCAATAGCATTGCCCGGTAGCTACGTTCGGAATCGATAACCGCTGAAAGCATCTAAGCGGGAAGCGAGTCCTAAGATGAGTCATCCCTAGAGCTTTAAGCTCTCTAAAGGGCCGTAGGAGACTACTACGTTGATAGGCAAGGTGTGTAAGCGTTGTGAGGCGTTGAGCTAACTTGTACTAATGACCCGTGAGGCTTAACCATACAACCCAGATGGGTTTTACTGAAAATGTTCCCGACATTTTCTAGCACTTCCTCCTTCCATGGAGGTCGTACTAAAGGGAGCATGACCTTAGTGTTAGAATAGAGCGCTTAGACAGTGTGAGAGACTCAAAAAGCAATCAGCTTTCCGAATTATTATTTAATGCATCAAGAATAATGCGTTAGATAAGCAAAATTTGTCTGGAAACCATAGAGCTGTGGCACCACCTGATCCCATTCCGAACTCAGAAGTGAAACACAGTATCGCCGATGGTAGTGTGGGGTCTCCCCATGTGAGAGTAGGTCATTTCCAGGCGCCTAATTGACTTGAAAGAGTCGTGAAACAGCCCGCTACTATGTAGCGGGCTTTTTTACATCTGCAATTAGTTGAAATTAGGGCTTGGTTTATCTGAACATAATACCAATCCGCATTAGACTTTGCCCATATTAGCCCAGTCTCTTGTACACAAACTTTTTACTCTGTCCTTGCACTGAATAAACGTATTCCAAGCACTGCAATACTGCTCAACAATATCGTTATAACCTTCAAAACACCTATTGGCTAAACAGTGCTGTCTTAGCCATTGCCATGCCTGTTCTATTGGATTTAGCTCTGGAGAATAGGGTGGTAATTTAGGACCGATAAATTATTGAAGTCTTTGGCTATATCATCCGTATACCACCCCGCGCCATCTATGATAACAAGCGCATATCTATCCGAATGGTTTGCTTCAAGTGTTGCCACATAGTTCAGCGTGAGTTCTGCGCCTTCTAGGCAAGTAATAGGATTAATGAAACGACTAGAGGGTGCTGGCACGATATTAGGTGTTGCTTTTATTAACGATAAATGTGCTCACATGGACTGGTTTACTGGTTTACTGGTTTACTGGTTTACTGGTGTATGGAAGAAACGTATCGAAAATGGAGTAATAGAATGGTTAGAAATACAGCGTGGCTTACTGGTAAATTTTTCGGTTTATGAGATAGAACTTTTAGATAGGTTGTTGGGTAAAATGCTTAATCAAGTTGAATAAGATAGTTCTGTTTAGCTCGTGTTAACTCTAGTTACTTGATCGCTTTAAGCTAATAATGAGATCTATATCAAAGTTTAACTGAACTCGTTGTTACAAAATTTGGTTAGGTTTATGATCTTATTTACTGTTTTAGTAGTGTTAGGTTTGATTAAAGCTAGCTACTGAGTAAAATTATTATCAATTGCAGATATTGCGAGTAAAATAAAAACATCGACAAATTATATCTGGATTTATCTGTGAGGATGACAGTTTTACAATCTCGCACCGGATGGTTTTTCCGTTTTGATTGGTGCTTGGTCAATTACACCGCATTGTTATCTCTCCTCATTTTATGTATAACAGATTTTTGCATATCTAGGCTTTCTTGGCCGATTATTTAATTGTTCAACGGTCCGATATAGTCATTTAATAGGCATATAATGAAGATAGTTGATTCAACTTAGTGGAAGATATTGGATACTTTTAGCTGAAGACGACGCGCAGTTGGTTTCCGGCTTTGAAACAATGGTTATTGTTACAGAAAGAAGGATTTTTAGACAATGAATAACACTATGAAGAAAGCAATATATGGTGGCCTTTTAGTAATTGTCATCGCTGCATGTTGGGCTCTATGGCAATATTTTCAAGTACAACCATTGGCTGCTGGATTCGCCTCCGGTAACGGAAGAATTGAAGCTGTAGAGGTTGATATATCAACTAAAATAGCTGGGCGAGTCGATACCATTTTAGCGAAAGAGGGAGACCTTGTTCAAACTGAACAGGTTGTCGCTAAAATCAATACTGATCAATTGCGAGCTCAGCTAATCGGTGCAGAGGCAAACGTCGCCAGCGCTGAAAGCCAAGTTGCATCAGCTTTGGCAGCCATAGAGCAGGCAAAGGCTGAACTGGTATTGGCTGAACAAGAGTTGTATCGCGCACAGGAACTGATAAAAAATAATCACATCAGCAAAGAAACCTATGATACTCGTGTAAGCCAGGTTGCCGTTGCCAAAGCAGCCTTAGTGGCCGCCAAAGCAGGACTTGTGTACCGAGAACGTATGGTTGACGCTGTAAGAGCTAGTACTACAGAGATCCAGACTCAAATCGACGATTGCGTTCTCAAATCACCTGTTATTGGTAGAGTTATTTATCGACTTGCCGAACCCGGAGAAGTCCTAGGGAGTGGTGGTAAAGTTCTGACTGTAGTGAACCTTGCCGATGTGTATATGGAAGTTTTTTTACCGTCAGCCCAGGCTAATAATATTGCCATCGGTGCTGAGGCTCGAATTAAACTGGATATCTTAGATTTCGCTATTCCGGCATCAGTCAGTTTTGTGTCACCCGAATCCCAATTTACACCAAAACAGGTTGAAACTCTCAGTGAACGCGAAAAGCTTATGTTTCGCGTCAAGGTGCGTATCCCACAAGATTTAGTGAAGAGCCATATTGATGATGTAAAGACTGGGGTGCGTGGAGTAGCTTACATTCGTCTGACAACTAAATCCGGAGAAAATCCTGCTCCGTGGCCGGACTTTCTTCAGAAATTACCACCGGAAGCCGAACCCGTCTCAGTCAATAATAACTAATGTGGGTGCAGTACCATGGACCAACAAGATTATCCTATCGTCTGCATTAAGGGTGTTTCACATACCTATAAGAAAGTGAATGCTATCGAAGATGTGTCACTGACCATTCCTTCTGGGATGATGGTTGGCCTGCTCGGTCCCGATGGTGTTGGTAAGTCGACGTTGCTAGCACTTATTTCGGGGGTTCGGAAATTGCAGCATGGTAGCCTTGAGGTGCTTGGTGGTGATATGTCCTCGGCACGTCATCGCTCCGAAGTTGGCCCTCGTATTGCGTATATGCCCCAAGGTCTGGGTAAGAACCTTTATAGCGAGCTGAGTGTCGCCGAAAACTTAGATTTTTTTGGCAAGTTATTTGGTCAAGGATCTTCTGAGCGTAAAACGCGTATCGATCGCTTGACTAAAGCAACGGGACTTAATGCTTTCCTATCAAGGCCAGCAGGTAAGTTATCTGGTGGCATGAAACAAAAGCTTGGGCTCTGCTGTTCGCTTATTCATGATCCTGATCTATTGATATTGGATGAACCAACAACGGGCGTAGACCCGTTATCTAGACGACAATTTTGGCAATTAATCAAAGCGATCCGTAGTGAAAGGCCAACCATGAGCGTGATTGTCTCTACTGCTTACATGGACGAAGCTGAAGAGTTTGATTGGCTGGTTGCCATGGATGCTGGACATGTTCTCGATACGGGTACACCAGCGGAACTAAAAATCAAAACAAACTCCAAAAATTTAGAACAAACGTTTGTGCGGCTGCTTCCTGAAGAAAAACGGGGAAGTGGTAAAGAGCTTGTTATCCCACCTTTTAACAAAACGGAAGCATCACCAGCTATTATTGCCAAGGGGTTAACGCGACGTTTCGGGGATTTTACAGCAGTCAACAACGTTAGCTTTGAAATTCAAGCTGGCGAGATTTTTGGTTTTCTTGGCTCTAACGGTTGTGGCAAGACCACTACGATGAAAATGCTAACAGGTCTTTTGCCTGCATCTGAAGGTCAGGCTTTCTTATTCGGTAAGATTGTAGATGCGAACGATCTGGAAATGCGCAAGCGTGTCGGATTTATGTCACAAGCTTTTTCGCTATATGGCGAATTAACTGTTTCACAAAACTTAACCTTGCATGCCCGCTTGTTTCATCTCTCACCATCAAAGACAACAGAACGTATAAATACACTGGTTGACCGTTTTGGGCTGCGCAATCAAATGGATGAGCTTGCTTCATCGTTACCACTTGGTATCCGTCAGCGTCTTTCACTTGCTGTTGCGGTTATTCACGAGCCCGAAATGCTCATTCTTGACGAACCTACTTCAGGTGTAGACCCCGTCGCCCGCGATGAGTTTTGGGAGCTACTTGTTGAGTTATCACGTCGAGATAAAGTGACCATATTTATTTCTACCCATTTTATGAATGAAGCTTTGCGTTGTGATCGTATTTCTCTGATGCATGCTGGTGAAGTACTTGTTTATGATGAACCGCAACATCTAGTAGAGGCCAAAGGTGCAGCCTCACTCGAAGAGGCATTCATCAGTTATCTGGAAGAAGCGATTGGAACAACTACTGAAGAACCTACCGTTTTGGATTCTATGCAAGTTGGAGAATCATCAAGGTTAACTGATTCACAGCCAACTAAAGTAAAGCAGCATGGTTTTAGTTTATCTAGGTTGTTGGCATACAGTTATCTTGAAATGATGGCGGTAATGCGTGACAAGATACGCTTGGCTTTTGCTTTTTTTGGCAGTGTTATTTTATTGATTGTTATTGCTTATGGTATATCTTTAGATATTGAGGATCTTACTTTTGCGGTGCTTGATTTTGACCATACACCTGAGAGTCGCCAGTATATAAGTAACTTTCAAGGATCACATTATTTTATCGAAAGGCCAGCGTTACAAAGCAAGGATGAACTCGAAAGGCGTCTTCAGTCTAATGATATAACCCTAGCGATAGAAATTCCCGCAGGTTTTGGCCATGATTTAAAAAAAGGCGAGATACCCAGTATTTCTGCATGGATTGATGGCGCTAATACTACCAGAGCCGGCACAATCGAGGGATATGTCACTGGCGGTTATATTCGATATCTTACACAATTAGCGACAGATGCTGGTATTAATGCAAGTGCTTTGTATAAAGTCGATCTCCAATCACGTTATCGTTATAACCCCTCTTTTGAGAGTATTTATTCCATTGGGCCTAAAACGCCCGCTTTGCTGTTGCTTTTCTTTCCTGCCATTTTGATGGCCGTGAGTATTTCTCGTGAGAAAGAGGTCGGCACCATTACCAACTTTTATGTTACGCCAACCAATAAATTTGAATACCTGATTGGTAAGCAAATCCCTTATATCGGTATTGGTATGATTAACTTTTTTATTTTGACTTTCTTGGTGGTTTTTTTGTTACAAGTACCGTTGAAAGGAAGTCTACTTGGCCTCACCGTAGGAGCATTTTTTTACGTTTGCGCTTCAACAGGTATTGGGCTAGTTGTTTCAGCGCTGACCAAAACTCAGGTTACCGCCGTTTTTGCCACCACGATTGTGTCACTATTGCCAACCGCGCTTTTCTCTGGACTGGTTCAGCCAACATCAACGTTGGAAGGCGGTGGATATATTATCGGTATGATGTGGCCTGCTACCTATTACATGCATTTGAGTGTTGCTGCATTTACTAAAGGATTGAGTTTCTTTGCCCTAACAGGCGACCTAATGATGTTATCGATTTACGGCCCTATCTTTGTCGTGTTAGCTGCAGTATGTTTGAAAAAACAGGAGGCTTAATTGATGAAAACTTGGAGTAACATCTTCTGGCTCGGTACTAAAGAGTTACGTAGCGTTCTAGGTGACGGGGTAATGGTAGTGCTTATCGTTTTCCTCTTCAGCGCTCAGATTTATTCGCGGTCAACAGCCATCAGCGAGTCAGTTAATAATGCGTCTATTGCCATAGTTGATGAAGACCACTCAATGCTTTCTCGCAACATTGCCAACGCTTTCTATCCGCCTTATTTCAATTTAGCCGAGCAAATTTCGTCTACTGAGGTTGACCAAGTAATGGATCAAGATCGCTTTATGTTTGTGGTTACTATTCCACCTAGGTTTGAAGCTGACGTACGTAATGGGCGCCTACCTAGTGTACAGATAGATGTAGATGCTACCGCAGTGACTCAAGCGAGCTTAGGTAACAGTTATATTCAAAGCATCATAACCAAGGAAGTTAACTTTTTTGTTAATCGCTCTAACGAAACGACAACTTATCCAGTGACATTAGTCCAGCGGCGGGCGTTTAACCCTAATGGAACAATGACGTGGTTTAGCTCAATCGGTGCTCTGCTCGATAATGTAACCTTATTGGCTATTATACTGACTGGCGCAGCATTATTGCGTGAACGTGAGCATGGCACCATTGAGCATTTACTTGTGATGCCATTGACTTCGTTTCAAATTATCATGTCAAAGGTATGGGCTAACGGATTGATAGTGTTGGTTGCATTTTCGTTGTCACTGTTCTTCATGGTCGAAACCGTATTAGATGTACCCATTGCTGGGTCTCGATGGTTATTACTTGGCGGTACGACCATCTACTTATTTGCAGCTGCATCTATTGGGATTTTTCTCGGTACCATTGCCCGTACTATGGCACAGTTTGCACTTCTTTTGATGATTGTCATAATACCCATGATGTTACTCTCGGGGGGGATCACTCCGATTGAGAGCCAACCAGACATCATTCAACCGTTTACATGGATTTTCCCTTCGCGTCACTTTATGGCTTTTTCTCAGGCAGTTGTGTTTCGCGGTGCCGATATTAGTATTGTGTGGCCAGAGTTACTCAATATCATTGGATTAGGGGTTATCTTTTTTGTTTGCAGCCTTGCACTTTTCCGCCGCTCAATTGCCGTTAGTCAGTAGTAGGCTTTAACGAGTTTAATGACTAGCAACGTTTTTAAATAACAAAGCCACCAATACGGTGGCTTTGTTATGTCGGTCATTTGATTAAGCGTTATTAATTTTTTGCTTTAGGTCATAAGCATCTTCGGTAACAACACGTTCAAGTACTTCAATTCGTTGACGCAGGGCGTTAATTTCATCGTGGAGTGCTTTATTGTTAGTTTCTTGTTCTGCAGTCGTATGCGATTGTCGTTGCTTCAGCTTCATTATACTAACAATAAAGCTACCTAAAATTGCCAATATAGGGATTAATAATACCATTGTTGCTGGGTTCATAATGTGTCCTTATTTATCTTTATTTATTGTCTATTATTGTGACGGTTTAAAACAAAATTACCAGTGACAAAAGTCATCAGTGTGAAATCAATATTAATCCATAGTACTAGAAATTAACGATTATTTTGCTATTGATTTTATTCATGATGATTAACGCGCAATAACAACTAGATAAATAATTTACTGGCAACACTTGATATATTACAGGCGGTCCATATATCTAATTTTGTAGCAGGAATGATTAACGAAATGCTCGATTGAGGTTTCAGTAAACTTGCTACCACAGTGCCGAAAGGGCTGTGAAAAACATTACACCACTAAATATATAAAGTGGTCATTTTTACATATTGCTTTAGACAAGGATATGAACATGCGTAATTTTAATATTTCTCCAGATTTAACCCCTCTCTACCGCAGTGCAATCGGCTTTGATCGTTTAGCACAACTTGCGGAACATGCCGCTGCAAGTAATACAAACAGTGGTTATCCTCCTTATAATATTGAGCTTTTAGGTGAGAATCGTTATCGCATCACCATGGCTGTTGCAGGTTTTGCAATGTCAGAATTAGATATTATGAGTGAAGGCGACAACCTGTTGGTTAAAGGTAATAAATCACCTAATAGTGATGAGCGGAAATACCTTCATCAAGGCATAGCAGAGCGTGGGTTTGAACGTACTTTTCAATTAGCGGATCATGTACGAGTAATCGGTGCGGAATTAGAACACGGGCTATTGAATATTGATTTAGTGCGTGAAATCCCAGAGGCAATGAAACCTCGTAAAATTGATATCACCACAACCAATACGCTTAGTTAGGCTGTTATTGCTAGGGTCTGTTGAGCTTTGCAGATTAAATTTTGTTCGAGATAAAAACGTTTTAATCGAGGCGAGCGGATTGCTGCCTAGCAATCTAAGTTACTTTTACTTAACGAAGAGTAACTCAACAAAGAGTAAAACGTTTTTAGCCGAACCCTTCGGGCAGTGTTTGTTGGTCATTTTTACTGCGTTATCGACTTTTTATGTAGAATAACTACACCACAAAGTCTCTGCCTTGTACAAATGACTAACAATTCGCTGCAAAACCAACCTTGAAAGGTCAACAGGCCCTAGGTTTATAAACTTAGCGGCTTAAGTGTTAATTATCATTTAAGCCGTGTTCCTAATCCGTTATTTTATCTCCCCTATTTACGCTTTTTTTGCGGATGCCTAGTTTCTTTTGAAGCTAGGCTTTTTTATATTTTATTTAACAATACCGGACCGGGGCCTTGTTCACCAAGAATATCATCGGGATTATACAGTGGGCAGTTTTGCATGGATAAACAACCACAACCGATGCAGCCTTCGAGTGAATCTTTCAATTTTTGCATCTTGGGAATTCGCAACGTCAGGGTTTGCTTCCAAAGGTTAGATAAATTTATCCAATCTTGTTTAGTGGCAGTTCTTCCATTTGGCAGGCTGGCAAAGGCTAGGCGTATTTCATCGAGTGAGATCCCTAATTGCTGAGCGGCTTTTATCAGTGAAATTCGTCTTATCACTTCTCGTGGGTAGCGCCGCTGATTACCTGGATTTCGCCAGCTCTTTATCAGGCCTTTTTGTTCGTAAAAGTGAATCGCCGAAACATTCATTCCACAACGTTTTGCCACTTGGCCAACACTCAATACTGCTTCTTCTGACATATACACCTCAAATTTTTATTATTTTGGCAAAATTAGCGCTTTACCTCAAGTTAACCTGAGGTATTAAGCTATGTAGCATTAATCATAAGGAGATACGTAATGCGATTAGAACATTTAAATTTGGTGGTAAATGATTTAGAGGAAACATTGGTTTTTTATCAAGCAGCATTTCCCCATTGGCGAGTGCGTGGAGGAGGTGAGTCCACTTGGCATGGCACACCAAGGAAATGGTTACATTTTGGAGATGATTACCATTATTTATCATTGAATGACTCTGGTACAGGTCAGATTCGTGATGTTAAAAGTAACGCTTTGGGTTTAGCTCACTTTGCCTATGTGGTGGATAATATCGATGCGTTAGTGACACGGTTAGCATTGGTGGGGTTTGACGTTGCCATTATGGGGGCTGAAAATCTTGCTTATAAAAGTCGTTATTTTATTGACCCTAATGGATTTGAAGTGGAGTTTATCGAGTATTTAACCGATATCCCGAGTGAAAGAAATCAATACGTTAGTGAATAACTAATGGATATAAACCCGTTGGACTTATTTACCAAGTATAACGGGTTTATTTGTGCTAATGACAATTCACATCATTATGAGGCGTAGCAGAAAACTATTATAGGTAGTCTGACAAATCGCTGTTAACAGCAATTTCTATTTCCTGTTGCTTTCCATGGAATAAGTAAGCCACTTCGTTACCTATTAGCTGTAATGTATCATCTTGACGCCACAGTGCGCTGCCTTCTTGAATGGCGATAACCGGGGTTAATGGATCGACTATCGTAAATTCTAATAAGCGTTGTGCACGAGTTTCACCATTGTGACCCGGCATTTGGTAATTAGTGTAATGAGGATTTAATTGAAACGGTAGTATACCTAAGGCAGTAAAAGAGGGTGGTTCAACAATGGGCATATCGTTAGTAGTACGAATACTGGAACCGGTAATGTTTGAACCTGCGCTCCATCCCACATATGGCATGCCATTTTCAACTCGCTCGCGGATTAAATGCATAAGGTCATATCGATACAGTTCGTTAAGTAATTGAAATGTATTGCCACCGCCAACCAAAATCCCTGCCGCATCTTGGATCGCTTGTTTGGGATCGGCAAATTGATGAATACTAGAGATGTTTATGTTAAGTGGTTCAAGTGCCGTTTGAACTTTAGTTAAATATTCATCGTAACTCATACTAACGCCAGCATAAGGAATAAACAGCCATTGTTGCCCAGGTTGAGTTAATGGACGTATAAGTTCAACGGTATGGGTTAGATATGTTGAATTGCCAACACGTGAAGCACTTAACATTAGTGCATTGATAGCCATGAATAATCCTTTGTGGTTATATTTATTATAGTTTATCAAAGATTAATCGTTGCTGACACAGGGTTATCAATTACAGAATATGCAGAGTTTTATTTAATCATCTGTGGCTAGAGCTTGTTTGCTAAATATTCAACTGTATGTTTTACATACCTATATAAGAGTCATAAATAATTTTTAATATAACTCTACTTGAAACTTAAATTTTTTGACATATTATGTCTCCATAGTAATAATGAAAAATCGGCATATTGCCTTACAGGAGCTTAAATGAAGCGTATATTTTTATTGATCGCAACCAACTTCGCCATCTTATTGGTTGCCTCAATTGTGATGTCTATTCTTGGAGTGAATACTTCAACAATGGGTGGATTGTTAGTATTTGCTGCCATTTTTGGTTTTGGTGGCTCGTTTATCAGTTTAGCCATTTCAAAGTGGATGGCGAAAAAAACCATGGGCTGTGAGGTTATTACTCAGCCACGTGATCATACCGAACGCTGGCTAGTTGAAACCGTTGCGCGTTTAGCTGAAAAATCAGCTATAAAGATGCCTGAAGTGGCTATTTACCAGTCAGCAGAGTTGAACGCATTTGCCACAGGCCCGAGCAAAAACAATGCATTAGTTGCGGTGAGTTCAGGGTTGCTCTACGGCATGACGCAGGATGAAATCGAAGGTGTACTTGCGCATGAAATCAGTCATGTGGCAAACGGCGACATGGTGACCTTAACCTTAATCCAAGGTGTAGTGAATACCTTTGTTATTTTTGCAGCGCGTGTTGTTGCCGGAATTATTAGTAACTTTGTTGCCAGTAACGATGATGAAGGCGAAGGTTTAGGCATGTTTGCCTATATGGCGGTAGTTTTTGTACTGGATATGTTGTTTGGTATTTTGGCCTCAATAATAGTGGCTTACTTTTCACGTATTCGAGAGTATAAAGCTGATGAAGGCTCGGCGCGTCTAGTGGGTAAAGGAAAAATGATTGCTGCGTTAGAGCGTTTGCGTCAAGGTCCCGAATCTGGTGCAATGCCTGCACAAATGTCTGCTTTTGGTATTAATGGTAAACGCTCTATGACAGAACTTTTAATGAGTCATCCACCATTGGAAAAACGCATAGCGGCATTGAAAAATAGCTAATATTCAGTCTATTACCATCTATTTGATCGCGATGATATTCAAAGGAGCCTGTTGGCTCCTTTTTTATTGTGGGTTTAATATGTTATTTTTGATGTACTAGTTGTTTAAATACAACTAATAGGATAGGTTCTGATATAATTTACACATTATCGCCTTATAACACATTAACACCTTATACTTGCCGCATCGAACATTGCTCAATAAACACGAATTTAGGAAGGTAGTATGTTGAAAAAAGCTATTTCTCAAGCGAAATTAAGAGAATGGCAGCTCGAAATCAATGATATTTCTGTCGAGTTTCATCTTGCTATCATTTTTTACCAAGTCAACGCTGAAAATAGTTTTGAAGCTATTTGTACAAGCAATAATATAGATAAAAAAACCGAATTACTGCATGAGGCGAATTTATTGCAACTTTTTAATGTTGCACAATATCACTCTGAAAAATCAATAAAACAAGATACCGTCGTATTTCATCAACTTCTTCGTTCGTCCCAAGATAATATTATTGGTGTGATCAGTTTTAGCGCTAAAAATATTGAATCTTCTCAAGTTACATTGCTCCAGCCTTTAACAAAAATTCAAACACGCATAGCAAATATGTTAAGTAATGCCATTCGTTATCATATAAACGACTTTGACTTAGATAGACATGGTTCAGTGCTTCTAGATGTTAGTTTGCAATCTTTTATTGATGCTTTTGATGAACATATTTGGGTTAAAGATACTCTCGGTCAATATGTCGCATGTAACAAAAGTGTTGAATTGGCTTGGCAGAAAACAAAACAACAAATAGTCGGTAAAACCGATATTGAGCTTTTTGATCAGCGTACTGCAGATGAATTTCTCGAGGGTGATAATTTAGCGATTAATGCAGGTAAAACTGTGGTGGTATCAGAATGCCAAGAAGTTGATATCGATTTCAATAAGGTGTGGATTGAAACCATTAAATCGCCGATCCGTAATGCCCATGGTGATTTAAGTGGTGTTATCGGTATGACTCGTAATATTGCCAAACACAAAGAGGCTGAAGAGCAGTTAGTTTTAGCAGCCAATGTGTTTCAAAATGCGGTTGAAGGTGTGGTCATTACTGACAGAAATGGGCGGATAACTGAAATTAATCAGGCTTTTACGGATATTACTGGCTATAGCCGTGAAGAAGTCTTAGGACAAAATCCAAGACTGCTTAATTCGGGGCGTCATCCCAAGAGTTTTTTTGAGCGTATGTGGAACACATTACTTGTTCAAGGTAAATGGCATGGTGAAATTTGGAACAGACGTAAACATGGTGCCATCTTTCCGCAATCGATTACCATTAGTGCCGTATACGATAAGCTCAATTTCATTCAATATTATGTAGCGGTATTTGCCGATATTTCAGCGCAAAAGCAAAATGAAGAAAAACTTAAAAATCTTGCTTATTTTGATCCTCTGACCCAACTGCCGAATAGAATGCAGTTTATGTCGTTACTTGAACAAGAAGTTAATCATACTAACCGTGCAAAAAAACAGTTAGCAATAATCTTTTTAGATATCGACTTTTTCAAACAGATCAATGACAGCTTAGGCCATATGATTGGTGATGAAATTTTAATTGAGCTTGCCAAGCGTCTGTCTTATGCATTGTCTGATTTTGATGTTCTCTCCCGATTAAGTGGCGACGAGTTTGCTGTGATGTTACCCAGTATTATGGGGACAGATTCAGTGACTTTATCGGTTGACCGTATTCGTAGTGTGTTTGAGCAGCCATTTATACTTGATAATTCTCAATCGGTGCGTTTAACTGCCAGTATGGGTATTGCCATTTATCCTAGTGATGGCGATGACCATGACAGCTTATTACGTCATGCAGATGCTGCTATGCATCGTACAAAATTAAATGGGCGTAATAATTATGCCTTTTATACGGAGTCGATGACCAAGCAGGCAGTGGAGCAATTAAAACTGCAAACGGCATTGCATCAAGCGTTGGTTAATAAAGATTTTTATTTAGTTTATCAACCAAAATTGAAATTATCTGATTTGTCACCTTGTGGGTTTGAAGCGTTAATTCGCTGGTCCGATCCTGTTTTAGGTAATATCCCTCCAGGGGAGTTTATTCCGTTAGCTGAGAAAATTGGGTTAATTTGGGATATTGGTTTATGGGTATTAAAAACAGCTTGTATACAAGGGGTTGAATGGCTGACTCAAGGAAAAACTTTTGAACGCATTTCCGTCAATGTGGCTAGTTTACAACTGCAAAGAAATGATTTTGTCGATAAAGTTCGATCGATTTTGTTAGAAACAGGATTGCCCGCTAAACATTTAGAGTTAGAAGTAACAGAGTCTTGTATGATGCAAGATCCTGATGCAATTATTCGTGACTTAAAATTATTAGGGGCGATGGGGATAGCCTTGAGTATTGACGATTTTGGTACCGGATATTCGTCACTCAATTATATTAAAAAATTACCCATTGACAAGTTGAAAATTGATCAGTCGTTTGTGCGGGATATTCCTCATGATCCTAATAACACTGCGATTGCAAAAGCAGTGATTGCATTGGGGCATGCTTTGAATTTACAGATAATTGCCGAAGGCGTAGAAACTGCCGAACAAGCAGATTTTCTGCGGCTCCATGGCTGTGATTTGGTACAAGGGTATTTGTTTAGTAAACCACGGTTGCCGGAAGATCTTAATGATTTTTTACCCGTGTTTACGCAAAACAAAACAATATAGTGAGTATAATATTCAGCTTATAAAAGGCAGAATAAAACAGCCAACGTATAACGTTGGCTGTTTTTAATACAAAAATACTGACGTACTATGCATAAGTGTCGACTTGAATTGACGTCGAGCTATTGCTGGCAGTTTCACTGCTGTCACTATTATAAATACTGCTCAGTGCTTCAAAAAAGATGCTACCAATATCTTCATCACTCAAACCATCAGTCATTGGCTTTAACTCATCTAACATGGCTTTTAATGAGTCTTGCTGCTCAGATGATAATGAAGCCAACATCTCTGTAGTGGATTCCTGCTCTTCATCAGTCAATGATGAAACGGCATCCTCTAACCCCGGAGGGACACTTCCTGGCGGTGGTGGAGGTGGACCGTCTGGACGAGGAGGTCTTTGGGCACTTTCAGTTGATGACATTTGCGTCATGGTGTTACCACTGCTTACTTGCATATCGGCTCCTTGGTGTTGGCTTTTCATTATGAAAGAAATTGCTGATCAGTTCAAACCATGCAACATTTATTGTGCCGTTAATCACATTGTTATCATAATGATGATTAACCTTCGCTTATGTAAAGATTAATTGCGTGATTTTTCTGGTCGTTCGCCTGGTCCACCAGCGGGTACCGCAACTAGTTCGCCATCCATTAACGTACAGGTAGCCTCTATTGTGTCACCTCGAGGAGTTTCAAAGCTAACTTGGTCGTTTTCTGCACTATTAGCGCATGCTTCAATGGCTTCTTTAGGTGGCTTGCCATCATGGGGATTGGCATAAACAGCTGCTGATGTGAATAAACTAAGGGTAAGTATACCAATACTAATTGGGTTAAGGGTCATGATAACAGTCCTATGCTAGGTAATGTATTACAATATAATTTTTACAATATAACCCAACAATGTGAAGTAATTGTGCAGATTTTAAGGAGTTTAGAATTAGTTATTTTTTTGCGACTAGTTTGCGTTTATATAGCTGGTTATACTGTGTTTTATGAAAATATCTCAAAAACTCTTTTTGGCCTTTGTTGGCCTCACAAGTATTGTACTTATTGCCACGTTATCATTAGCGAGGTGGAGTTTTGACCAAGGGTTTTTAGATTATATTAATGGTTTAGAACAAGAGCGTTTACAGCACTTATCTGATGACTTATTAACTCTCTATGCTGACAGCAATGGTTCACAAATCGATAACGCAGTTGAAAAAGAGCAACAATCCACATTGGTCTGGCAATCGATTAATCAAACGTTATTAATACAAACCATTGCCCAAAATTCACCGTTTCCAAGAAATAACCGTCCAGATGATGGGGCACATAGACCACCAAGGCCTGCCAATAAACGTCCCCCAATGGGACCTGAGTCTCGTTTGGGCCCTCCTAGACAACGGCCAACGCTTGATGCACAACATTCTGGTCCACCCACTGGGTTATATTCTGCAGATCTACAGTTTATAGCTGGGGCTGACATTGATTATGCCGATGACCGTATAAGCTTACCCTTGGTACTAGATAGTCGCATCGTGGGTTATTTATACAGTAAACCTATTCGACAGGTGGAATCATCATCGGCTACGGCATTTTCTCAGCAACAACGTTGGACCAGTTTGTGGATTGGTTTATTGTGTTTACTGCTTGCCAGTACAATTGCTTGGTGGTTATCACGGTTTTTACTTATTCCGGTTAAACAAGTTATGTTGGGTGTGTCGTATTTATCGCAAGGTAATTATGATGAGCGTCTTACACCAACTCGTGCCGATGAATTAGGCCAGTTAATGGCTAATATTGATCATCTTGCAATGACATTATCGAAAAACCGCAGTGCCAAAAATCGTTGGTTAGCAGATATTTCTCATGAATTACGGACGCCGTTAAGTATTTTATGTGGGGAGATTGATGCCATTAAAGCAGGGATAAGAAGCTTTGATCACACTCAGTTAATGTCACTTGAACAAGAAGTATTACGGATGAAACACTTAGTCGATGATTTGTATGAATTATCCTTATCAGATGTTGGCGGGTTGCGTTATCATTTTCAACGAGTTAACGTCAGTGAATCTTTACAAAGCACGCTTAATAGCATTGCTGCTAGTGCACAAGATAAAGGCTTAATGATACAAAGTCAGATTAAGGCAGACTTATATTTATCTGCTGATGTGCATCGCCTTGAACAATTATTTATTAATTTGTTAATGAATACTATGGCCTACACTGACTCTCCAGGAACAATTGACGTACAATTATCGCAGCAAGCCAAAACGGTTATATTAACTATCAACGATACAAAACCCAGTGCCAGTGTTGAAGAATGCGAACATTTATTTGAACCATTATATCGCCAAGACAGTGCTCGTACTCGTCGAGGTAGCGGGGCTGGTCTCGGTTTGACCATCTGTAAAAACATTGTCGAAGCCCATGATGGCACCATTAAAGCTAAGCCATCATTATTGGGTGGACTTTGTATTGAAGTTCGATTACCTACGCATAGGGAGTGAGTATGAGTGAACATGTTCATCAACAACCATTAACCATATTAGTGGTGGAAGACGAACCCAAAATCGCCCAGATTTTGGTCGATTTTTTAACCCTTGAAGGTTTTAATACTTTAGTACAGCATGATGGTCGTGATGTGATTGAAACCATAAAATCTCAACAAATCGACTTTATGATTTTAGACCTTATGCTGCCCTATAAAGATGGCTTAACAATTTGTCGTGAATTAAGGCAATTTTCAATGCTGCCAGTATTGATGCTTACAGCACGGGTTGATGAAATAGACCGTTTAATGGGCTTAGAGCTTGGGGCTGACGATTATGTTTGTAAACCATTTTCAGCTCGGGAAGTCGTCGCTCGAGTTAAAACGATTTTAAGAAGAGTTGAAAATACTCACGGTAATCAAAGTGAACAATCGATTAGTTATAAGCACTTGCAGATAAATATTGAACGCTTTAAATGTCATGTCGATCAGCAAGACGTTGAATTAACACCCGTTGAATTTAGATTATTGCACACTTTGATGAAAAGACCTGGAGTCGTGCATTCTCGGGATAGTCTAATGCAGGTTTGTTATGTTGACGATCGTATTGTTAGTTCACGTACCATTGATAGTCATGTGAAAAATCTACGTCATAAATTAGCTCAAGCGAGTAAACAAAAAGAGTTATTACACTCCATTTATGGAGTGGGTTATAAAGTAGAGTAATTCTTCTACTTAGTAGAATATGATTAAGACGGTCGTTTTTTTAATGCTTTGGTGACCAAAGTCATGCTCTCTTAGCCGAGCATTAAGAATCACGGCCCTTGATTACTAGTATAGAAAACTCCTTTGAATCTGCACAATTTTTGCGTATTAGATTGCTAATATCAGCATACACAATAGATTTTAACAGCATAGGTTAGCAAGGAGCAGTGTAATGCAGTCACTTCTATTATTTTTATTACTGTGTTGTCAGATTTTTTTCACTATTGCCTTAATCGTGATGTTTATTGGCGGATCCCAAGAACCGTCATAATTTACTCGCAAGATACAACACGCAACACGTAACCATCAACCTAAGAGTTTAGGAAGTAAATACCTAATCCCCCCCCAAATAAACGATAAAAACACTCATCCTTTTGTAGGTGTTGTCTTTTGCAAATCAATATATTATCTACATTGTGGTCTATTGAAGCGACATTATTGATTTATTACATTTATTGATAATGTTCGCTCGCTCAAAGCTTAGCTTTTGTTTAGAATGTTGTTAATAGCCTTTATGGTATCAACGTGGTCTTATTTCGGTATTATGGATACTAGCGCATGACTTATTCTCTTTGATTATTTGCTCGAAAATAGTAGATTAATATTAGACGAAGAGTTGATAGTAGTACGAATATCGATCACGTAAGATAGACCTTCCACTGGCATGCGCTGATTGGAATACATTTATACTGAGGTGGACTGTTTTTCTGCCTAGGAGCTTTAATGCAACTGTTTGTAAAAGATTTAACTGTTATTGATTTTTCTTATCTTTGCCCAATTCGAGGCATGGTAGGTGAAAGCTGGATTGTCGATGTGCTACTAGATGGCGGTTTAGATGAGCAAAATATGGTGCTCGACTTTGCCAAAGTAAAACGTACCATCAAAAACACCATTGATGACGTTGCCGATCATCGCTTGTTAATCCCTACAGCTTGTAGCGAAGTGCGCTGGCAGCAAAAGGGCGACCGAGTGTGGATGGATTTTAGCAGTCAAAAAGGTGATATACATTTAGCCTGTCCGTCTCAAGCATTCGCGCTGATACCAACAGAAGTGATTGACTATGAAAGTGTGAATGACTTTTTGAAAAAAGCCTTACGTGAAGTATTACCCGAAAATGTTCAGGGCATCAGCCTGACATTACGCTGTGAAGTGCTCGACACCCCGTTTTATCACTACAGCCACGGATTACGTAAACATGACGGTAATTGCCAACGTATTGCTCATGGTCATCGTAGTCCAGTAACGATATTTGAAAACGGCATCGCAGAACCCAAATGGGACCAATATTGGGCAGAGCGTTGGAATGATATTTACCTTGGCACCGAAGAAGACCTAGTGCCTGTTAATACTCTTGAATTATCAAAGCAAACTAAAATCAGTGACGAAACTCATTTTGGTTTTCACTATGTTGCGCCTCAAGGTGATTTTCAATTAGCGATGCCTAAGCATTGCTGCGACTTAATTCCCCATGACACCACAGTAGAGCTATTAGCAGAATACATGGCGAAAACATTGGCTAGTAAAGAGCCTAAAAGTCACTTTAAAGTTATCGCTTATGAAGGTATTGGCAAAGGGGCCATTGCGGTAAGAGGTTAATCACGTATTATTAATGGGCTGCCTTTAGGTGGCCCTTTTTTTATATTTTTTGTCGCTATTAACAAGGAATGCGTTTCAATTATGTTATTAAACAATACGATTTTAAAGTCAATCTCAACGGCGGCAATGCTGGTGGTCAGTTTATGTGGGCTAAATGCAAGCGCAGTCGCTGCGGTGACATTTCAAGGTCAGTTTGAGCAAGGGGCTTTAGTGCGAGGAGGCGTGCCAGCAGGCAGTAAAATTTTGCTCAATGGTCAACCGGTAAAAGTCACCCCAAACGGTCAGTTTGCGATAGGTTTTGATAGAGACGCTAAGCCAGAACAAGTATTTAAAGTCATTTATCCAGACGGATTAACTGAAATTAAACCGTTAAAAATAGCGGCTAGACATTACAAAATCGATCGGGTAACCGGTATTAGCCAAAAAATAATGAAACCCGATCCGGTCGCCCAAGCAAGGGCCGCTAAAGATGCCAAACAGACTCGCACCGCCCGAGGCCTGTTTAGCGAGCAAGTGGCGTTTATGCAATCGTTTATTTGGCCTGTAACAGGCAGAATTTCAGGTGTTTATGGCAGTCAACGTGTTTATAACGATGTGCCAGGCAATCCTCATTTTGGTGTTGATGTTGCGCGTCCAACAGGTACGGTTGTAGTTGCTCCTGCTGATGGGGTTATTACCCTAGCAGAACCCGATATGTTTTATTCGGGTGGCACTGTTATTATCGATCATGGCTATGGAGTTAGCTCAACGTTTTTGCATTTGAGTAAACTGTATTTAAAAGTCGGAGACAAAGTCGCACAGGGTGATAAAGTTGCAGAAATTGGCGCAACAGGACGTGTTACTGGGCCGCATCTAGATTGGCGCTTAAACTGGTTTCAAATGCGTCTTGACCCAGTATCAATAGTGCCATCAATGGCGAGCGTATTAGCTGCTGAGAAAGTTCAGTAATACTAACTTATCTCAGGACGGGACATAGTTATAAATATAAAGGGATGCTAATTAGCATCCCTTTATTATTTTAAAATGCAGTTTTTATGGATGTTGTTCAAACCACCATAAAATATGGGCAACTTTACTCATTAAGTTACTCGGTCTTTTATAGATGCCATGGAAAGAGTCGGGGATCCTCACCATTGCAGTATCAATATTTTGTAATTTTAAGGCTTGGTAAAATTGCTCGGTTTCAGCTATTGGTGTCCTCAGGTCGGCTTCACCAGTTAATAGCATTGTCGGCGTTGTCACATTACCAACGTAACTCAGCGGGGAGAGTTTCATGTAATGTGCAGTATCTTCCCAAGGCATTTTTTCAAACCAATTCTTAATCACAAATGAATGTATATCTGTTGTTAGTGTAAAGCTAACCCAATTAATGACAGGTTTGGCGACCACAGCAGCTTTAAAACGATCAGTGTGTCCAACTATCCATGCCGTCAGTACCCCTCCGCCAGAACCTCCTGTTACATACAATTCATCGTTATTGATGGGTTCTTGTGCAATTACGGTGTCAACAACTGACATCAAATCATCGTAATCTTGGCTGGGATAATTATTATAAATAGTTTGGGCAAACTCTTTACCATAACTGTCACTGCCTCTTGGATTGGCATAAACAACAACATAACCACTGGCTGCCATTAATTGTATTTCAGCGGCGAAATGAGGACCATAATTGGCAACCGGGCCACCATGAATTTCAAGAATGAGTGGATATTTTTTCCCTGCTTTTTTAGCTTGTTCAAAACCAGGTGGATAAGCCACCCAGGCTTGTATGTTCCTTTGGTCAAATGACGATGTAACGTTAATTGCTTTAATGTTAGCCAATGTCTTATGGCCCAGAGCATCTTCATTTAAGGAGGTGAGTACTGTCGTTTTATTGTTTTTTGTTATGGCTACATCAGCAGGACGTTGAGGTGTTGAGTAGGTAAAAGCAATGCTACCATCATTGGCAACATCAAAGTCGCTTCCTGTGTACGGTCGACCAAACGCAAGACCACCAAGGTTTTTAGCAACAATGACCCGTTTACCATTTAAAGGTTGTTTGGCGACATAGGTTTCTCCCTTGTCGTTATAACTTATGTATATATTTTGACTATTATTATCCCATTTTATGTCATTTACTGAGCGATCTAAATCTGCCGTTAAGGTACTCTTATTGGTACCATCAATTTGCATGACATACAGCTCAGTGTTTTCGTAGTTTTTATTATTTTGATCTGATCCTAGATAAGCAATTAATTTCCCATCTGGTGATACTTTAGCGGAGGTGTCTGGCCCAGTCCGGTCAGTTAATTGGTTAACGTGTAATGTGTTGATATCAATACTGAACACATTGGTGTCAGTCCATTCAAGATCGCTGTCATCGCGATTGTTCGAGGAGTAGATAATCTGTTGGCCATTTTTACTCCAGCTTAGGTTGCTGGTGTGATCTTGTTGACCAAAACTTAGTTGACGCGGGGCACCGCCATCAGCAGACATGACAAAGATGTGATGCTTACCAGACTTATTCACCCCCACACCATCCGTACGATAGTACATATCATCGACGTAAATAGCCGGTTCGGCCCAATTAGCCTTTTCTGGTTTCCCTGGAAGCGTGACGACCGACTTGGGTTTAGTGGGTACAAATAGGGTGAAAGCCAGTTGAGTACCGTCAGGAGACCAGCTCAGGTTATTGGGTGTTTGAGCTAGATGACTAATTTGTGATGATTTACCGGTATTTAACCAGCTCATGTGCACTTGGGCTGTTCCACTCGCTGTTGATATATAAGCTAGCTTAGTATTGTCAGGTGACAATGTTGGTGAATACTCAACATTGAGGCCATCGGTAACCGGAGTAAGTTTCTTTTTATTAGTCACTTTCCATATGTTGCTGAGCTTTTTGTCGCTATTGATGTCCATATAATTACGCACAAAAAAGACTTCTTGGCCATCGTTACTTATGTCTGTTCCCGATGCATATTCTAAGGTAAAAACATCTTCAAGTTTTAATAATGTATTGTCTTGTTGTGTTTGATTGTTATTGGCATTATTAATTTTCGCAGCACCAGCGGTTGTAACAGTGAGGCTTGTCGCGATTAGAATACCTATGTGGATGTATATTTTCATTTTATTCCTATAAGCATAAATTCAGCATGAAGATGAAGTAATCATGAAATTAACACAAGGTGAGTAAATTACGAACATTTGAAAATTGGTATCTATAATTGAAGTTACTTAGGTATGTTGAACTTCCTGAGTCAATACCATCTGTAGCCTCCGTCGCATCTGACAAACGTAAAAAGATCATGATAAATGTTTGACATAATTATTAACAAAAAAATGAAATATCACCGTTATTAGTTTATTAATAACAGCTTTGTTGTGTCTTATTATGTAAGTGTTCTTTAGTATGAATCAGACTAGTGTTTTTCAACCTTCTATTGAGTTAACGTCTTACTCAATACGACAAAATGTTTGCATTGATATCGCAAAGGGATCTATTCATGATAAAGCGAGTTGGAAATACTGACATTCAACAGAAACACAAAGCAACATGTCATTGTGGCGCCGTTGAACTTGAACTCACCTTGCCAAATGGCATCGAAAATCCACGACGTTGTGATTGTTCAATTTGTCGTAGAAAAGGGGCGATTGTTGGTTCTGTAAAATTAGACGGGATCCGTGTGGTAAAAGGTCAAGATGCACTAAGGCTCTATCAATTTAACACCAAGACAGCAAAACACTATTTTTGCTCCCACTGTGGTATTTATACCCATCACCAACGACGATCAAATCCAACTGAATATGGGTATAACATTGGTTGTCTAGTTGGTGTCAATCCATTTGAGTTAAGGAATGTGGTTACTGGCGATGGCGTGAATCATCCCGCTGATAGGGTTGAACAATAAATACACAGTTGCTTTTGATTGTACGTCCGGACATCACAATTGAATTTACAAAGTGTATTTCGTATTAAGTGGCTGTATATAAACTTATTTAATGTAATATTTTAATAGGTGAATGTTATGTTTAGATGGATTGTTTTACTTTTTAGCGTCAGCTTTTATTTGCCAGTGGCAGCTGCCACCAATTTGACCTCTTTAAATGATAATGGGATTAATCGTTGGCAACCGAAAATATTTTCAGGTAAAACGATTTACAGCATAGGCGAATATAAAGGGCGTCTAGCGCTAAAAGCACTTAGTCAAAACGCCGCATCTGGTTTAGTGTTAGAACAGCAAATAGATCTTATTGCATCGCCTTACCTAAACTGGAGTTGGTTAGCCGAAAACAAGCTAGTGCAATTAAACGAACGAAGTAAAAATGGTGATGACTTTGTGGCTCGAATTTACGTAGTTATTGATGGCGGTTTTTGGGTGTGGAACACCAAATCATTAAACTATGTTTGGTCGAGTAATCAAGATATAGGCTTGGCTTGGGACAACGCCTTTGCTGGTTCAAGTGTCAAAATGATGTCTATTAGAGGAAAAGAATCTCAAACGGGTCTGTGGTATGAAGAAAAGCGCAATGTGTATCAAGACTTGATTGACACCTTTGGTGACAAAGGTAGTGATAAAGCCAACCGTAAAGCCTATCAATATATAGATATTATAGCGATTATGACCGATACCGATAACAGTGGAAAACAAGCTGAATCTTATTATGGAGACATAATATTCAGTGCAAAGTAGCCACTTGTAAACTAGTACTTTAAATGGCGTTAATCACAATACTGTTAGATATAAACTTATATAATATTCTGCTCTTATAGGGGCATTATTAACGACGATAATTACTTAACGAATACTACATAAACCTGGGATATTTTAACTGCGTAACTTTATTAAATTTAGGTCCGTGATCACTGAGTGCCCTAAAAATACAGCCAAACAAACCGTACTTAAGAATGAGTCAAATTTACCATTGATAATGGTGACGATAATCATGAGTCTGCATAATACATCTGGTTGTAGTGGTATGCTATTTAGCAAGTAAATGTCGAAGTAAAAAGCCTCATTTAATACGAGTACCGCTCGCAATTTCATTAAAACGAAAGTAATACAAAGCGACTAAGGACTGAGGATATTGTTTGCAATGTAAAGCAACTCTTATAGTTTAGGGACAGTAATGTCACTTTTAAGGTATTAATTAAGGACCATAAAACTACACTCTTTATTATTTATTTAAAGTTATAAATATTCTAAATGTCAGGAATATTTTCTCATATTACAATCTGTTAAGCAGTTTTGTGTTAAAGATTGTTTAACGTTTTACCCCTAGTCCATAAATCAAAAAATCCAGATAAAAATACTAAACAGTATAGTTGTCTATATAAAATAGAGGTAAACCCATTTGTAAATACGATTGATAATGATTCTCATTAAGTGTAAATTCCGACTATTACTTCGGGTAAGTAAATTAAGGGATCGCTTTTTTGAAGCGTAGTTATCTTTTATAAATACTAAATGGAACATGTAATGAAAATCAATATTTTACAGTTTAATAAATGTAAACTGGCTGTTGTATGTGCTTCTGCACTTTCTTTGAATAGCTACTCAACTTTAGCTGAGGAAAACGCGGAAGTAGATAAAAGCAATATTGAATCGATTAGTGTGGTTGGGCATAAACTGACAGAATTGAGTTCTAATAATAATGGTGGAGCATTAGGGAATAAAACCTTATTAGAAACACCTTTTTCGGTCGATGTTATTTCACTTGAAGATATGGAAATCCGCCAGGTTAATACTCTGGATAGTCTTTTTAGTAGAGAAGCGTCGGTATCGGTTGATGGGAGTGCCTATAGTACTTTCGGTTCAACGATACGTGTTCGTGGCTTACCTTTAGATTACACCAATAGTTTTAAAATTAATGGTATGTCCATCAATAATTTTAGTGGTGAATTGCCTTATGAAGCCTTTGAGCAAGTTACCTTACTAAAAGGAGCCTCTGGTTTCATGTATGGGATGGCGGCACCTGGCGGGGTCGTTAATTATGTGACAAAAAAAGCAACTGACGATAAACTTATTGTTGATGTAGGCATGCGAAGTGACAGTGTATTTAGTGGTCATATTGATGCCAGTAAGCGCTTGGGTGATAACGATGAGTATGGTGTAAGAGTTAACCTTGTTAAAGAGGAAGGGGATACTTATTTAGATGATGGCACAATTGATCGTACAACTGCTGCGTTAGCATTTGATGCACAACTTACTGATTCACTGTATTGGACTGTTGATGTAATTTATAATGATCGTTTAACTGAAAACTCATGGACGACGATGAGTAATTCAATGGACAGTACTGATTCACTTCCAGATCCCGTTAACGGTACTCGCAGTATTGGTGCTGATGGTACCTTCGATGATTACAAAAATATCGTTGCTCTTACTAGTTTAAATTGGGATATTAATGACAACTGGAGTGCTCGTCTTGAGTACGATTACTCTAAGAATGAGACTCGTTGGGTAAAAACCTTAGCCTATTTGCAAAATAGTACTGGTGATGTTGATATAGCCTTATATGATCAGTATTTTGATGTTAATTATGACCAAGTACAGGCCGTTATTAACGGTGAATTCGACACTGGTAGTATTCGTCACAATCTATTAATTGGTGCTTCTTATCAGAAGTCGACAACGTATCGCAATGATCCAGACCGCAAAGTCACTTGGGGTTATGGAACCGATAACCTGTATAATCCTGTTGAGCTTCCAACCTATAATTCAACCTTAGAAGATAATCTATCTATGGCTTGGATTGATAAACAACAATCTGTTTATCTCAGTGACTTTATTTCGCTAACAGATCAATGGGAAGTATTACTTGGTATTCGATCAAATCAAATTGAACATACACCAAGCGAATATTTCTCTTCATATCAAGCTTACAACGAAGACAGCGCCCTAAGTCCTACTGCTGCATTGATGTTTAAACCTGATAATCAAACAACTTATTATGTTAGTTACGTTGAATCATTCGAGGGAACAACTTCGTATGTTGGCGAGACATATGCAAATGCTGATGAGCTACTAGAGCCATTAGAAAGTAAACAATATGAATTGGGTGTTAAAACTGCTGGTGATGGCTGGTCTTTAACGTCGGCACTATTTCGCATCGAGCGAGGCGCCACACTTGTTACTGATGATAATTATTTAATACAGGATGGACTGAGTATTTATCAAGGCCTTGAATTTAGTGGTGCATGGGAAGTCACTGATAATTTATCTTTATATGGCGATTTGATGTTATTAGATGCTACCTATGATAAAACAAATTCAGCAGTGGAAGGTAATGATGTTGCTGGTACACCAAGTCAACAGTTTAGCTTACAGACTAACTATGAGGTCGATGCTGTACCTGGTTTGGCTGTTAATTTAGGCGCTAAATACTTTGGTGAAACCACATTAGATTCTAATAATACCTGGGAATTACCTGCTTATACTTTATTTTATACCGGCGTTAGTTATAGCACTATGCTCGATGACAAGACGTTAACGGTTATAGGTACTGTGGATAACCTATTTGACGAAGAGTTTTGGGCTGCCGGTGATGCGTATGGTGCATTACGTATTGGTGAGCCACGTACTTTTGCCGTTAAAGTTAAGATGAGCTTTTAAGACTCATTATAATATTTTCTAATAATTATTTATTGGAAATGAAATGGCCGCAAAACCAATTATTTTATTTTGCGGCCATTAATATAATGTTATTTAGACTCATTCATTAGTGATTGAATGTAGATATAAATTATTAATTAAAATTGAGATGATGAGTTTTCTATTTAAAGGAATATAGAAATGTGGCCATTTTTGGCATTAATGTTAACCAATGTTGGTGCAATAATCATTTACCTTACCAGTAAAAATCAAGGTTTAATTCATAAGCCATTGGCGAAATTATGGCGATTAATAACGTTAGTTTGTTGGTTGTTGGCATTATATATATGGTTACAACTGTACGTTATTAGTGCGGCTGTTTTTATGTGGTTATTTACGATGACAATTCTACTTATATGCCCTCCATTATTGAGTCTCAATAAGAGCTCTGTTCAAGAAAAAAGGGGCCATTGATGACTAGACTTTCTGCGGATGAAAAAATTCAACCTCATTGGTGGGTAAAAACCTTAGCGGGCATCATATTGGGTTTAACTTTAGCATATGCATTTGTTGGCATTTTTGCTTGGTATGGTTATGGCGGGATTAATGCACCAATAAAGGTGCAATTTAACATGTGGATGATCAGTCCAATTTGGATGCTAGTTCTATCCTTTTGTTACTTATTTAAAACGGGTATCAATGCCATTGTTTATTTAACGTCAGCAAATATCATTGTTTATAGCGTTTTCTTTTTTTTAAGGTGGTTATCATGAGAATTCGCGGAGATATTCTACGTACATATCAGTCTATTCACACCTGGACCGGTATTATTGCGGGTTTAGTACTCTTTATTGGTTTTTATGCAGGTTCACTGACAATGTTCAAGCATGAAATTACCCAATGGGCGACACCGCCAAGCCATCAATTACCACAAATATCCATAGACCAATTTGATAATCTAATTTTACAAGCATCATCAACTTTTGATAAAGCCCAACAAGGTTTTATCGTTAATTTTAATGAGGAATTATCGCCGCTCACGTGGTTTGAGCAGGGTGGGGAGCGGGGATTACATTTAAATAATGTCATGCGGCACGCAACCCTATCCGAGAATGGTGAATTGATCACTCAAGTTAACCCAACTAATGAGCTGGGTGAATTGATTGATATGCTCCATCGTACTGCCGGTATTGCCGGTAAGGTAGGGCATGAAGACCTTGGGGTGTTAATCTTAGGTGTTGCATCAATACTGTATTTCTTAGCATTAGTGTCGGGTGTTGTTATTTTATTGCCAACGTTAGTTAAAAGCTTTTTTGCGTTAAGACAACATAAAGGTGCTAATCGTTTCTGGCTTGATAGCCACAATTTAGTCGGTATTATTAGTTTACCGTTTCATTTAATTATTGCTTGGTCTGTTATTGTTTTTGCTTTCCATGATTTTTTTTATGATGGTTTGAGCCTGATTTATAGCGATGAAGCTATGTTTGAACGAGGTAAGAAACCAGCAATAGAGTATACGATTGAACAATTACCACCAATTTCAACTTATCTTAAAAAAATAGATGACATGACCGATGGTTATCTCGTTAAATCAATGGATTTTTCTAATTTATCATCAACTAATCCAGTTGTTGGGATAGCAATGACTAACCCACATGAAATGATGCGGGTGAGTTCTGGTGATTTTATCTATATGAATCCTTATACCTTCGACGTGAGTTACAGTAGTATACCGTTGAATGAAGGTGATATTTATACACCACTTGTAGCAGGTTTGTTTTCTTTGCATTTTGGCGGTTATGGTGGAGACTTAGGCCGCTGGATATATTTTTCCTTAGGTTTATTAGGGGCATTTATTTTCTACAGTGGCAATTTATTATGGTTAGAAAAACGTCGTCAAAAGCAGCCCATACAAAGTAAATCTAGCCGTATTATGGCATCACTTACAATCGGTATGTGTTTAGGGTCAATTTTAGCGGTAGTCATTACTTTGTTATCAAGTAAATGGTTATACCTAATAAGTGCTCAGGTTAATATCAATTACCTAATATGTTATTACTTAGTATTCTTTATAGCATTAATATATAGCTTTATTGGTGGTGCGGCTAAAAGTGCTATTCATTTACAATATATATTATTTATAGCTTGTTTATTAATACCATTAACCTCAGTTCTTTCTCTGATTATGCCAAGTGTAGGGTTATGGAGTCCGGTATACTTTCCTAGCATGGTGGTGGAGCTTATTGCACTATTCTTCGCTGGAGTATTTTATTATGGCGCGGTAAAAACCAAGCAGCGAGTTTATTATGGTGAAACTAATAGTATATGGTCTTTGCCCTTAAAAATCGTAGCAGATAGCCATAAATAATGGGATAAGTTAAGTTTCTCGTTATTAAGCTGGTGGTTATTATGTTGCTATGATTAATCACTTTGCTAATAAAAAGTAATATTAAAAATGATAGTGGAGTATAATAAAGAATGTTACACTCCATTATTATAACGTCTATTTAATTTCCTCTTGAAGCCCGTTTAATTAAAAAACAATGTATTAAGCTTCATTAAATTAAATACTAGTTAAATATCAATTAAGATCCTAAAATTTTAACGTTCGGTGGATATATCAACACTGTCTTCTTCATTTATGCATCCTGAATTGAACAATGTATTAAACAGGCTAATTCAGATGAACATTATATCGTTAAAGTAGTGGGCTGAATAAATAAAAAAACTGCTCCACTAATCGTTTAAATAACGGTCTTTTACGCCACTCGCGTGCATCCATTTTTATCGAGTTGGCCATATATTGATGTTGGACTTCACTGAGTGACTGCGTAAATTCCAAATTTTCCACAGATAGAGTGACCTCAAAGTTAAGCCACAAACTGCGCATATCAAGGTTAACAGTGCCAATGAGACTATGGTGCAGATCAATGACTACTGACTTGGTGTGCAGTAACCCGCCCTGAAAACGATGGATATTCACCCCCGCATTAAGTAACTCGCCAAAGAAAGATCGACTCGCCCATTCCACCATCAGTGAATCATTTTTGTCGGGTATGATTAAATTAACCTCTACACCTCGCAAAGACGCTGCAGTCAAGGCAAACAGTAGGTTTTCACTGGGAACAAAATAAGGGCTGGTGATGGTGATACTTTGTTTTGCTTGATAAATACTGAGTAATAAAACTTGCTGGATCATATCTTCAGGCATACCTGGCCCAGAAGGGATGACTTGAATCATGTCTGATGGTTTTTCTTCATGCGGTTGACACTTTGGCTGTTCGGGTAACATTCTTTGGTCTGTTTCGGTTTCCCAATCCCAGGCGAGAATGCAATTAAGCACTGGCACACTGGAGCCAGTGATCCTGACCATGACATCAATCCATTCACCCACACCAGCGCTTTTGTTAAAAATCTTGGGGTCGACAAGATTCATTGAACCGGTATAACCGATTTGGTTGTCTATCACGACTATTTTACGGTGAAGCCGTAAATCTAAGCGGCGGAAGAACATCCGGAAAGGGGAGACTGATAGTGCGGAAATAAGATTGATACCGGCTAAGCGCATCCGCTTTGGCCATTTGCTGTTGAAAAATGTTCTACTTCCTGCAGCATCTAATAATATTCTTACTACAATTCCACGCTGAGCAGCTTGAATAAGTGCTTCAGCTACATGATCTGCAAGTCCACCAGGATGCCAAATATAGAACTCCATGTGAATCGAGGTCTGCGCTTGTTGGATGTCTTGGATTAGGGTCGATAGAATAACATCTGTCGATGATTTAAGTGTGAGTTGGTTGTTGGATAATGTAGGGATCCCAAGACGTTTTTCGCATAAATGGCTTATGGTCACCGCGTAATCACTTAAATTATGGGGACGATATTGCTGGATGGTAAAAAGTCGACTAAACCATTGTCGATAGGGTGCATACATTTCTTTGGCTCTGACAGCACGCTTTTTGCCAAGATTCATCTCGCCAACCATAAAATAAAGCAGAATACCTATGATGGGAACCACATAGATAAGCATCATCCAAGCTAAGGAGACACCAATGGAGCGTCGTTTATAGACAATTCGAGTGGTGATACCGGCAATTATCAACCAATAAGCTAATACGCTGATCAGCGTTAATATTTTGTAAAGTTCAACCATAACAAGCCAGTATATTAATCCCACAGAAAAACATGTGTTTATCATATCAGTTTTTTAATTGATATGATCTGCCTTCATCCGTCTGTACGGCTGGGTATATCAAACAGTTTGTTTTAATATAGATACTATAGACTTATTCCATTTGCATACTTTAACTGAACAAAAAGTTTCACTTTCAGCAATACGTTCAACATTATATAGAGGCATTTATCTATCGCCATTTTTAGCTCAAAGCCAACATCGACAGTCACATTGACACCAAAGCGTAAGCTCTTGGGGCTTGCTCAATGGGGGAGCCTTATTATCGTCATATTCATCATGGCGATAGTTGTGGTTGTGCCAATGTTTGTGCATTTTTCGACTGAGCCTCAAGTGATTAATAGTGAACAACAGCAGTTTGTTGCTCAATGTGTTGATGCTACATCTGACACCAAATTGGATATTGATGGTCAACTGGCTGTCGCGAGTTGGAATATCTATAAACAACAAAATGATGGTTGGCAAACGCAGTTAAGCCAGTTAGCCAAGCAGAACCAATTAATGTTACTGCAAGAAGTTAAGCTCTCTGACACCTTCCAACAGTGGCGCCAACAAAACCATCAACAATTGGCAATGGTACAAGCATTTCGTCAAGGTGATATACCGCTTGGAGTAATGAATTTATCTCAGGTTACCGCGAGTCAAAGTTGTGGTTATTTGACTTCCGAACCTTTTATACAGTTTCCAAAATCGAGTCTATTAAGCTACTTCCCCTTGTCTAATGGTGAAACTCTGCTGGTGGCTAATTTGCACAGTATTAATTTTGAGTATGCACTCGACAGTTACGCTGAACAGTTACAGCAGGTACTACCCGCGTTAAAAGCGCATAAAGGACCGATAATTTTTGGTGGTGATTTAAACACATGGCGCCAAGCAAGATTGTCTATGTTAGCCCAGATGACAAAGACATTAGGATTGAAAGCGGTAACACCTAACGATGACACTCGCACAACCGTGATGGGTTATGCAATTGATCATCTTTTTTATCGTGGATTGACCTTAGAGTCTGCTCGAGTTATCAATACTCAAACATCAGATCATCATCCTCTGTTGGCGCAGTTTAGATTAGGCGAAAGTTAATCATTTTCCGCTCAAAAATATAAATATTGCACTTCTAAATAGGTATTATTACCGTATTATCGAATTTTTTTAGCGACGGTTTTGCCCCCCAACATTAACGATAAATGCCTAAAGCAAATGTGTGTAAAAATTAATCACACGCCGGTATAAATGTGCGTTATTATAAAGTTTGATTGAGTTTTTAAGACATAGCTCTACCAGCTTACATATAGCGTTCATGCGGTTTGTGAAGATGATGGCTCAATCAGTATCAAGTCGTTCAATTGGGATACCTAACGTTGGTTTCGCTCGGAGTAAACATATTTTGCCAACATTACTTAGCCCGATCATGAGGTGTTAGTGCATGTAGCGAAAACTACGATGGAGGCAACAAATGAAGTCAATAACCATTTCAACTATTCAGGCCATGGAAATTCTAGATTCTCGTGGCAATCCTACTGTCCGTGTATTCGTTGAACTGAGCGATGGAACTGCTTCTGTTGCATCCGTTCCCTCGGGTGCAAGTACGGGTGACAATGAAGCAATCGAATTACGCGATGGTGATATGACTCGGTATGCTGGCAAAGGGGTATTGAAAGCGGTAGCTAATGTGAATCACAAACTTGCTCCTGTTTTGCTTGGCATGGACCCGTTTAAACAGGCCTTAATTGATCACACCATGATTGCACTGGATGGTACTGTCAACAAATCTAATCTTGGCGCCAATGCCATTTTAGGAATTTCCATGGCGGTCGCTCGCGCCGCGGCAAAATCTAGCAACATTCCTCTTTATCAATATCTCGGCGGTACAGGTGCCAGAAGGTTAGTGGTTCCTTGTATGAACATTATTAACGGCGGAGAACACTCAGATAATAACGTAGATTTTCAGGAGTTTATGGCTGTTCCTTTGGGGGCGCCTAATTTTAGGGAAGGTTTACGTTATGTTGCCGAAACCTTTCACGTGCTTAAAGGCATTCTTAAAGACCGTGGCTTAGCAACCAGTGTAGGTGATGAAGGTGGTTTTGCTCCTAATCTTAACAGTAACGAAGATGCCATCGAAACCATTATTCAAGCGATTGAGAAAGCAGGTTATAAACCTGGAATAGACATTGCTATTGCACTCGATAGCGCGGCTAATTCATTCTCAACTGATATGTGTAATAACTATGATCTTAAATGGTCCGGCACCGGCGCGATGAAGAGTAATGACCTTATTAACCTTGCTGAGGAATGGGTAAACAAATACCCCATTGTACTTTGGGAAGACCCTCTTGCTGAACGAGATATTGATGGTTTTAAGCAGTTTACTGCTCGGCTTGGTGATAAAATTGAAGTGGTCGGTGACGATTTGTTCGTTACCAATACTCAATATATTAGCCGCGGCATTGCGCATAAAGAGGCTAATTCAGCGTTGATCAAATTAAATCAAATAGGGACAGTAACAGAATCTATTGAAGCGGTGCGTATGTGCCGTGATGCTGGTTGGCGTTACTTTATTTCCCATCGATCAGGTGAAACAGAAGACACTTTCTTAGCTGACTTTGCCGTGGCAATGGACGGCGGGCATTTAAAAAGTGGCTCTGTCAGTCGTAGCGAACGGGTCGCAAAATACAATCGTTTGTTAGAAATTGAGCAACAGCTTGGAGAGGATGCGCTTTATTACTGGAAGTAGTTTATACAGTAATCAAAAAGTGAGTAGCAAAACGGAGTGGTGTTATACACTCTGGTTTTGCTAAAGGTAACGTGTAGTGCTAGGCAGCGTTTAGTTAATTGCGATAGTTAATGATGGCTGTTTTATGACGATAATTTATGAAGATAGTTTTGACAGTAGTGAACAGTATTTGCGAGAAACCAGTTTAAATAGCCTTTTTATAATGGTTTTTGCTGTTTGTTCTAGTTAACCTTACCAAGACAAGATCATAATATTACACGGTATATGACACTATGCTCTTCCAGCTATTAACTTAATCTTGATGCAGCCCAATCTGTATTATTAAGCTGCATTTTGAATAAAGTATTATGAAACTACTCTATTACTTTTTATTAAACATAGCTTGGCCAGTTTTATCTTTTTCAGACCAGAAATTGATATTGAACTGAGCATCAGGGCTTAATTCAATACGGTGCCAGTACTCTGGTGGGCTGGTGGCAAATTGTCCGGCATTAATCACAACTTTCACTTCAGGTTCAGTCGCTTCGCTGTTAGCAAAACCAAAATATGTCACTACACCTTCCATTACGCATAACTGCCCAAATACACCTTCGGCGGTATTGTGGTGAGTTAGTAGCGCATCAGGCACACTTATAGTGGTAAAAAAGGGTGTAGAACGTTGAATGGTCCAGTTTGCTGGAATACGTTGATGAGACATAGTGTTCTCCTAAATAACCTGAACTCGGGATAATAAACGCCTTTCAAACAGTCCTTTGCCCTGCTAACTGCGTTGAATCGACTTACAATAGGCTAGCTATTGACGCGTCAATTCGCCTTGTTAGCATAACAAATGACAAGCTTGAATGTGAGCTTGGTTAACATGCTGATTTTAAATAGCATAACTTCATCCCTTATCCCAAATTCAGGTTAAATTGATTGATGAGTAGGCTTTATGAGTAAAGCCTACTCGATTAAATGCTAAAGACTTGCTGGTAAGGCTCTAAGTAGTGGGAAGGTATTGCTCATGTGTCCTTCGGTTACGACAAAGCCGATAATTTGTTTTTGCTCGTTATAGGCTTTTACTGAACACCCCAGAGCATCAATATCCACCTGCCAAGAGGCTACATCGGTTACGGTATTACCGCCCAATTGAATAGGCATTTGTGGCGTTTTAACCTTAACTAACATCGCTGGAAGTTTCAGCTCTGTCGGTTGGCCTAATAAGGTTTTCGCTAAGGCATTAGCACTTAACATAATAGGCTGCAGATACGACATCACCTTACCGTTTATCTCTGCGCAATCCCCTAAGGCATAAACATTGTTCACTGAAGTTTGCAGTTGCTGATTAACCACTAGGCCGTTGTTGATTTTAAAGCCTGACTTACGAGCTAAACCAACATTAGCTTTTAACCCCGCAGCAGAAATGACACAATCCACGATATGTGTTTTGCCCGAGCTGAGCGTGGCACAAATACCTGAATTAGTTTGGTCTAAGGAGCTAATCGTGCGACCAAATTCAAACTCAACCCCTGTTTCAGCCATCTTTTTTTGTAATACACTGGCGACTAAATCGGGCAACATATTGGCCATTAAACCGCTACTGGGATCTACCACTACCACGCTTTTACCGCTACAGTTAAGATCCATCGCTATTTCAGTACCAATAATACCCGCACCAATGACCAAAACTCGTTGTGCATTTTGTAGTTGCTGCTGCGCGCTATCAAACTCGCGCAGACTGTTTAACGTGATAACACAGTCAGTTGCATTGCCAAGCATCGGTGGGACAAATGTTTTTGCGCCTGTTGCCAATACCAGTTGTGCATAAGGGTAGGCGACACCATTAACAAAAACCGCTTGTTGTTCACTATCAATGCAGTCAACTTGGGTAAAAGCATGCAGGGTAATATTATTCTCGCTGGCAAAGTCTTGCGCACTGAGGCGGATTAAATCCGCACTGCTTTGTTGATTACTAAATACATGGCTTAAATCAGGCTTATTATAATCGTGGCCCTCGTCAAGGGTAAAAACGGTTATCGGTATATGCTGATCTGTACGTCTAATGGTTTTGATTAACTGATATGAACCAAAGCCGCTACCAATAATGATGATGGGTGCACTCATGATACTTTCCTTGCAGCAATAGGAACAAAGACTTCTTTACCAAGTCCACAATCTGGGCAAAGGAAAAAGTCTGGGACTTCGTTCCACGGAGTACCTGGTTCAACATCTTGATTTGGTTCACCCAATACTGGCTCATAAACCCAATTACACACAGTGCAGAGCATATTTTGTGAATCATCAATTGCTGTAGCCGTTGTACATGCAGGTTTTGTTTCCTGTGACGTTGGAGTAGCTAGCTTAGTGATTACAGTCGCTTGAGCGCTTTTAGCTAGCGATGCTGGTGAAATGGATTTTACATTACTTAAATCATGCCATGCCCAGCTTTTGGCTATCTGACGGCCATGCTCACGGCATTCACGCATTGCTTTACCATCAGGGCGCCATTTTGCTTTTAAGCCAACAATGGTGTCAAATCCGGCATCCGTAAGGCGAGTGTGAATACGGTCAACCGCACCACCATTCCAACCATAACTTCCAAATGCACCGGCTTTTTTATCTTTAAAGCGCAGGCCAGTGATTTCTTCCAGCATGCCTGCGACTTTTGGCATCATGACATTGTTCATTGTTGATGAACCCACCAAAATACCTTTAGAGCGGAATACGTTAGCTAAGATGTCATTTTTATCATGGCGGGCCACATTAAACACTTTAACTGATACAACTGGGTCAACGTCGTGGATGCCTTGAGCAATAGCATCGGCCATCATACGAGTATTATTAGACATCGAATCATAAAAAATAGTGATTCTATCTTCTTGATAATTGTCAGCCCATGCTAAGTATTGATGAATAATTTGAGCTGGGTTATCGCGCCACACCACACCATGGGAAGTGGCAATAATATCTACAGGCAAGTTAAAACTCAGCACCTCGTTAATTTTAGCGGTAACCAATGAGCTAAATGGGGTTAAAATATTGGAGTAATAACGTAAGCATTGATCCATCAATTCAATCTGATCAACTTCATCATTAAACAGATGCTCATCGCAGTAATGCTGACCAAAGGCATCATTACTAAACAACACTGCATCTTCTGTTAAATAGGTCATCATACTGTCAGGCCAATGCAACATAGGGGTTTCTATAAATACTAATTGCTTGCCGTTACCGATATCTAAGGTATCGCCCGTTTTGACAATATTGAAATTCCATTCTGGATGATGATGTAATCCAGTAATTGAATCGATAGCATTTTCGGTACAGTAAATTGGGGTGTTAGGGATTTTAGCCATCAAAGCAGCTAGAGCGCCTGAATGATCTTCTTCAGCGTGGTTAATGACAATGTAATCAATTTTATCAAGATCAATTTCCATCTCAAGGTTTTGAATAAATTGCAGGCTGAAACGATGATCAACAGTATCGATTAAGACATTTTTTTGTTCACGAATAAGGTAACTATTATAACTTGTCCCTTTAGTGGTTTTATATTCAGTACCGTGAAAGTCCAATATTTCCCAGTCACGTTGTCCAACCCAATCGATGTTATTTTTAATGTGAATTGTCATATGTACACCTGTAATAAATTAAAAGTTAAAGTTCGAAGATAAAGTTTCAAAAGTTAACTTAGCTATTGCAGGTGGCGTGCCACTTATTTAATAGGCTGATTAATATAGGTATTATGATATTTCTAAAGTATAAATTGTCATGTTGACACTTATCGCTTTGTCAATATGACACACTGGGTGTCATATTGACTACGGTGAAAATATTACCAAAACAAATGATCATCTGGATTACTGTTGTATTTTATGAATGGTTAACTGATTTCTATGATAAAGCCATAGCCGTTCCTGTACTTAATAAGCTGTTATTTAGGCTTAATGTGTATGAGTTCATTACTTGGTTAACAGCTTTGCAAGGGTTAATATACCTGACTCTAACGGGCTACCTTTACGGTAGACAATCGATAGCTGAACATGTTTGGGCCCATGGCTGACTGGCGTCATGACCAGAGATTTTTCGTATCGACTACCAGCAACCATATTCTTGCCAATAATGGTGTAACCCAAACCCGCAGCAATACAACCTAAAACACCATCAGCGCTACTCATTACCATGAGCTCATCATTACCTCGCCCGGCCTTTTGTTGCCAAAGAATGGCGTGTTTTCTATAGCCGCAGCCTTCATCTCGTACAAACAACACGGGATCATGTTCACTGTCTCGTGGAGTCACCATAATCAGCTCTTCTTTCACTATCGGGATAACAATAAGGTTTTCATGTTTAGGTGCATTACCGATAGCTGCGCAATCAACCTTATTATTTAATACAGAAAAAACTAGTCTTTCACTGGTGTCAGTATGGATTTTTGTTCGAATTTCAGCGTGATTCAGCTTGAGCTGTTTGAGCGCCAAAGGCATATGAACAGCTGCAAATGTTTCTGGCATACCGACTCTTAACTCGTAAGTGCCTTTATTACGTAAAATGGCGGAAGTAGCCTGATATTCCAACTGTAAAATCTGATCGGCATATTCGCAAAGCTGTTGCCCACTAGGTGTTAACTGTAACTTTCGGCCAATGATGTTGAATAGCTTGGTATCGAGTTCTTTTTCGAGCTTTTTTATTCGGTTGGTGATGTTGGATTGAACCGTATGCAGTTTATCGGCAGCACCTTTAATGCCTGCTTCATCGACTACGGCTTTAAAAGTCTTTAGGGTTAATATTTCCATATAGTTCTCATATTAAGAAATTTTTGTTCTAAATAATTCAATTTTTAAGAGTAACAGATTGCGTTATTCTCTGTTAATAATTCCGATGAAAAGTGATTTAAATGTTATTAGCGCTAACGAGGAACCGGGTATATTTTGCAGGCATCTGTAGTTTAATTGTCACTGTTGGTGTGGCTAGATTCTCCTATAGCTTGCTATTACCGATAATGCAGGATGGTGCCGGCCTAACTGAATCTGGTGGAGGTTGGTTAGCGAGCACTAATTTTATGGGGTACATGTGTGGGGTGTTACTGGCTGCAAGTATGCACAACCTAAACTACAAATATAATTTACACCGAGTGTATCTAATATTAAGTGTTGTCACTTCAGCAGCCATGCTGACGACTACAGATATGGTTACTTGGGCGGTATTGCGCTTTATTGCCGGTATCTGTGCCTCTGGAGGTTTTATTATTGCCTCTGGTTTGATATTAAAATGGTTAGTGAATAATAATCACCGAGCAGAATTAGGTATTCATTTCGCAGGTGCAGGCTTGAGTATCATTGTCACCTCAATACTCGTAGAGGCCATGTTGACCATGTCAGCAGATTGGCAACAACAGTGGATAGCGTTAGCGGTATTGGCTGCAATATTCGCGATTCCGGCGTGGTTATGGGTGCCACATCCTTTGGTCGATGGAAAAGAGAGTGTGAGTACTAACGATAATCCACCCAGTAGAGCTTTTAAAACGCTAATGATGCTGGCCTATTTTTGTGCTGGTTATGGTTATGCTGTTAGCTCAACTTTTATTGTTGATATTGTCGAGCGGGTAGAGGGCTTGCAAGGGCAAGGAGGATTCGCTTTTCTATTGGTAGGCGTTGCGGCAACCCCAGCACCTTTAATATGGGATCGAGTCGCACGTCAAACGGGTTACGTAAAAGCATTACTAGCAGCATATATCTTACAGGCCGTAGGCATTATTCTTCCTGCAATAAATGATAGTTTACCTGTCGTAATATTAAGCGCGCTGTTGTTTGGTGGCACTTTTATCGCCTGTGTTAGCTTAGTATTAACTATGGCGGGCAAGTTTTATCCTAGTAACCCGGCTAAGTTTATGGGAAAAATGACTTTAGCTTATGGTGCGGCACAAATTATGGCACCCGTATCTACCGGATATCTTACTGAAGCACTTGGAAGCTATGATGTTGGCTTATACCTATCTGCCACGGTAGTGATGATTGGTACGTTATTTTTGTTTGGATTGTTAAATCTCGATAAAGAAGCTATAAAAAATAAAACCATTAACATAGAAACCAAGAGCGTTATTGGTTAATAAAAGATTACTCATTTACAATGTACTTAGCTCTTTATCAAGATAAAGAGCTAACGAACTTAGGTTAGCTTGCCTGTTCACTGGTAATAATCTTTTGAATATCGTGCGTATGCACTTTTACGCAAATGCCATTAGCTTTAAATGCGATGGTTGGGTTTGCTAAACGTTCTTTATCGCTTTTAGGCGAACTCTGCTTTACTTTAATATCACTGTTGCCTGTTATTACATCTGCCAACTGAGGGGCTTTTTCGATAAGCTCTGCGACTAATTGGTCACAGGTTTGTGCCTGTGATGGAAATACTAATTCGATATGTTCCCAGCCTTCAACGGGATAAGCTTTGTCGGATGGGAAGGGCAGTTCTACACATTGAATTTTCATCGTGCCGATAACTAATGGCTCGATTAGTTTAATGATTAAAATGGGTCTGCCATTAATCATATTATTAGAAATTATTTTGCCATGTTGGCTAAATTCATCTGCTAGTAATTGTGCTAAGTGGTTATCGTTCACCCGTAAGGCGGCATGATCACTCTGCAGTGATAAGTTATCTAGACCCAAACGGTGTATAAACGCAGTAATACGTTGACTAAAGTCTGGCCATGTTTGAAGTAAGTGTTGGTAATTCATTTAATAACCCAAAAAACAAAGCAAAAAATGGTATCGATGAGACTGAATAAGCTTATGGCCATATTTCAATCGGTGTACCTGCATCAATCATTTTCCATAATTCATCCATTTCTTTGTTGGTCACAGCAATACAGCCATTGGTCCAGTTGTATTTTTGTGCTTCTTTTGGTGGCAATGATGAGCGAGGATTTTCACCGTGGATCATTATCATTCCGCCAGCTCTGATCCCTAAGGCATCAGCGCGTAATTTATCTTCTTCATTGGGATACGAAATATGAATAGATTTATAAAATGCACTATCAGATTTTTTGTAATCTAATATATAACGACCTTGGGGAGTACGTTGATCGCCTTCTTTAAGCTTATGACCGCTAGGAACGTCGCCCATGGCAATGAGATAACTTTTTACTACTTTTCCATCGCGCATAACAGATAAGCGAGATTCGGATTTATTGACGACCACTAAATCGACTTTTGCTGTTGTTTGGCTTGCTGAAGCAACGGCCAATAACGGGCAGAACATTAATGCTATAAATGATATGTACAACGCGCGCATGAAAACTCCGTAAACCAATGACCTTTTTAATTTTTATTGTAGAATGACTTAATTTCGAATGTTAAAACTCGCCAGTCAATGTTAGATTTTAACGACAACAAGGATTAATTGATATTAATTAACCCAGTTTATTTGCAATTTATTGCCCAAGAAAGTGAATAATAAGATGAATATCGAAGAAAAAGCCGATAGTCCGCTAAAACAAAAGCTAAGAAGTGTGATTTTTGGGACCGAAACCCAAGCTGGAAAATATTTTGATATCGCCCTTATGCTATGTATTGTGTTTAGCGTGATGTTGATTTTTATCGATACCATTGAGCGGTTTCATTCACAATATGGCGACTATATTCGTATCGGTGAATGGACCTTTACGGTAATCTTTACCGTTGAGTACATATTAAGGATCTATTGTTCGCTTAATCGGTTACACTATGTGCGTAGTTTTTTTGGCTTAGTAGATTTGGTGTCTATTTTGCCCACGTATTTAGGATTGTTTTTCCCCGGTGCCAATGTTGCTTTAGCTGTTAGGGTTCTGCGTTTATTCCGCGTTTTTAGAGTGTTAAAGCTACTGCGCTATTTAAGTGATGGCAACTTATTGATTAAAGCTATGATGCAGTCAAGCCGTAAAGTGTTTATCTTTTTCTTTTCGGTCAGTCTGATTATCATGGTGCTAAGTGTGATTATGTATGTGGTTGAAGGCCCTAATAACGGATTTACGTCTATCCCTAAGTCTATGTATTGGACCGTGGTGACTATTACCACAGTGGGCTACGGTGACATTACGCCACAAACAGCACTAGGTCAGGGGATTGCTGCAATAACCATGCTGATTGGTTATTCGATAATAGCGATACCGACAGGCATTTTAACGGCTGAGATCTCACACGAAATGGTGAGAACCCGAGATTTACGTAAGTGCAGTAATTGTGGTAAAAAAGGCCACGATAACGATGCCGATTACTGTAATCACTGTGGCAGTGAACTGGAGAAGCTCTAAATAATGGTTTTTGATACTCACTTTATTGACCCCCAAGGATGTTATGACCGCCGCTAAATTTGTTGAGGGCTCAATTTTACGCCATATATTGGTCATGAGCTCTACTGCTGCAGTGGGGATTTCGGCGTTGTTTGTCGTCGATTTACTCGATATTTTCTTTTTAAGTCTGCTCGGCGAAGTTGAACTTGCCGCCGCTGCAGGTTATGCCAGCACTATTTCATTTTTTACCACTTCAATTGGCATCGGCTTATCTATTGCACTAGGTGCATTGGTGTCAAAAGCGGTGGGTTCGAAAAATATTAAGCTCGCTAAACGGTTGTTTTTAAACAGTGCCATCGTGACGTTATTGACCAGTGTGCTGGTGGCTGCAATTGTTATCGCGTTTATTCCTGAATTGTTAGCGTTAGTGGGTGCTACGGGGCGCACAGCGGAGTTAGCGCAAAGTTACTTGTATATTTTAGTGCCTTCATTACCGTTTATTTGTTTAGCCATGGCGCTTGGTGGTGCATTACGTGCTGTGGGTGATGCTAAATTGTCGATGATGTCGACCTTAGCTGGCGGTGGGGTTAATGCCATATTAGATCCTATATTCATTTTTTCTTTATCAATGGGCATTGAAGGCGCGGCTGCCGCGTCTGTTTTGGCGCGTATTGCGGTGTTTATCATCTCAGCCCGTGGAGTAGTGATAAAACATAAATTATTGGGTCGATTCTCGTTTGCCGAGTTTAAACAAGACCTTGGGGTTATTTTTGCCATTGCTGCACCCGCCATGCTCACCAATGTAGCCACTCCAATTGGTAATGCGGTGGTAACGCGTGCTATTGCAGATTTTGGTGATAGCTATGTAGCAGGTTGGGCTGTATTGGGACGTTTGATCCCCGTATCGTTTGGGATGATATTTGCGCTATCTGGTGCGGTTGGGCCGATAGTGGGGCAGAACTTTGGCGCCAACGAAATTGAGCGTGTTAGGCTGAGTTTAACCAAAGCGATTCAATTTTGTGTTGCTTATGTATTGGTGGTGTCACTGGGACTGTTTTTATTACGTAATGTCATTATTAGTAGTTTTGACATGAAAGGCGATGCTGCAGAGCTTATATTATTTTTCTGTCAGTATATTGCAGTGTTCTTTATTTTCTCGGGAATGTTGTTTATTGCTAATGCCTCGTTTAACAACTTAGGTAAGGCCAAGTACTCCACTTTATTTAATGTAGGTAAAGCCACTATTGGTACCATACCATTCGTGTATTTTGGTGCGCAATGGGGCGGTGTGTTTGGCGTATTGATTGGTCAGGTTATTGGCGCGGTTATCTTTGGGGTGATAGGTATTTTATGTGCTTATCGGTTAGTCGATAAAATCAGTCGCCAAGGTTTATTGTCGGCTAGCGTAAATCAACAACTGTTAGAAGATGATGCTATTAATATTGATATGGTGGCTGCGCCGTCTCCAATGCCAGGGCGAACTTTAATGGCGCAATTAGATGAAGACCCCTTGTGTAAACAATTAGGCCAACAAGAGAACAGCGACAAAAGTTAGCACAAGTTCTAAATAGTTGTGATGAATTATCCCAATTTACGGCAATTAAAAAGCCCCTATCAGGCCAAGGCCAAGAAAGGGGCTTTTTGTTACTAACAGCTTATTACTCGTTGTTAGTCTTTATCTGATTCGGTGTTATTTTCTGTTGCTGTAGTCTGTTCAGCTTCTTCTGCTAACGCGATCTTTTCGCGTTCAGCTTTAGAGATATAACGCTCAACAGGCTTATTGCTAGGGTTAGACGGCACCACTTTGTTTTTACGAGCCTTGGCACGCTTGGCTAGCTTTTTAATCATCTCTTGCTTTCTGTTCATCTGATTTCTTACTTTTAAAACGACAACTATTTATTTCATTGTTTAATGATAAACAGCTTATCGAAGCGTGATGACACTGGTCTAGGAGCCAACGGCAACATCACGAGGAAATTTGGACGCTAATTTTAGCTTAATTGCACAGCGGGATATAGTTTTTTATCCGTCAGTAGCACTATTTGCTTTTTATCCATGGTTAAAACGTCATGGGCCTTAACGTTACACACCGTACTTTTTGATGTCTTCATCGGTGGCACCATCGTTACACTCACCACGAATTTCACCGCGTTCAGCTTCAACGTAACGACTTAACTCGATAAAGCCTGCTTGACAATATCCGTTCATTTCAATGGTTTTTTTAAGCCCGAGATCGATTTGTCGATTCCATAACTCTAAACGATCTTCTGCATTACGCTGTTGTACTAGGTAACTTTGAGCATCTTGTTTACTGCGACGCATATTGAGATCGCGTGGAGCTCCTGGAATACTGCGATCAAGCGCAGTGGCTAATTTGGCTTTATAGACAAATAACTTAATCCCTTTTCCTTTAATTTCAGTACTGAATGAGTCACGGAATTGCCCTACAAAATCCATTGGATCTGGTTCGCTGGCACTACAAGCACTGAGAAGTATCATACTGCAGATGATTAAACTGATTTTTGACACACATAACCTCATCATTTTTTATAAGACATAATAGCCAAAAGGCTGCTTTAGAAGACATTGATCAGCCATCGATTGAAATACTAATGGCGTAATTAGAGAAAAAATGATTTCTATAGCAATAGGTTAGCCACAGCATTGAAATAAGCTGTGGCAAATGACGATACCAGTAATTTAGGCAAAACGCTCGTTGAGGTAATTGCTAATGGCTTTTGATTCATATAACCATTGGGTGTTGCCGTCTTGCTCTATGCGTAAACAAGGCACTTGTAGCTTGCCTCCTTGGCTTACTAATTCACTTTGGTTAGCATCTTGCTTGGCGTCGACTAAATTAATCGTTAAATTTTGACGACGCATGTCACGACGCACCTTTACGCAAAAAGGACAGGCCGCGTATTGATACAAGGCCAGTGATTGAGTTTGTTGATCAACAATGGCTTGCTCATCTTGCGAACGTTGGCGCTTTTTAGGGGCAAACACAAAATTTAACAACAATATAATTCGACCTAAAATCCAGCGAACGATAAACATAGATAACCTCAATCTTAACAATAATAATGATACGATATGATTACAAACGCTTGTTATTTAACGTTTGTAATCTGCATGCAGTCTACCCGATGTTGGTAACGGTTAACAGGTATAGACAGCTTATTTTACTTGTAGTTCAAGTAATGCTTCTGCGGCATTTTCTTCGGTGTTAATTCGGCTTTCAAGTACAAATACTTTACTCGCATCAATACCTGCTTGATCAATTAAATAAGCTTTTACCGCTTTGGCACGATTATGTGCTAATCGACCAAACTCTTCGGTAGTGATTTGTTGGTGATTGATGAGCATATTATATAGCCCAATGTGCCAGCGAGTATCGAGATCAGGTGCTGTAATATCTGGTGTTTGTTGTTGTATATTTTGTTTTATCTCAGACGGTTTTTGCCCCAGCTGTTGTTCAAATAATTGATAAAGCGCATCAGTTAACGGCCCTGTAGTGGGGTATTTACTGGCGGATAACGTGTTGGGTAAATCGCTAAAGTTTATCCCAGCTGTGGTTGCCAATTGTTGATGCAGTTTTGTTTCTGCTAGCACTTGTTTATCGTTAATTAGGTCAATGCTACCTTTGATACTGAGATTAAGCAGAGGTCGGTCTTTTAATGCTTCGGCCAGTTTATCTAAGGTGTGTTTTTGTTTAGTCGATATGCTACTGAGACCATAATCAAAACTGATTTTATCCATTTGTTCATCATCACCGACAAGTCCCGCTAAAAATGAAAATGGTGAGGTCACTGCTTTGGTAATAATATTACCTAATGCATTAATGATGATGCTACCAAAGCCAAAGCTCGGTGAATCTAAATCACCCGTTACATCAACGCCTAAATCAATCACGCCGTGACGGTCTTGCAATAATGCCACCGCTAATGTGATCGGTAGGCTGGTTGCTAAACTGCTGTTACTTGGTTCACCCAGTTTGAGTTGATCAATGACCAGATGATTACTACCGACTAATAAATTATTGTTCAGTTGATATTTTAGATCTAATGACAGCTGGCCTTTATCAATGTAATAGCCAGCGTAAGTGCCTGAATAAGGATTAACTGAGGTTAACTCTACTTTGTCAAAATTTAAATTAAGGTCTAAATAGGGTTGTGGCAGTAGTGGGTTAACGTCACCTTTTAAGGTTACTGGCGCGTATTTATCTATTTTCCCTGCTATATCAACAGATGCAGTAGTTTGTGGGTTAGACGATAAGTTGGTTATTTGGCCATTAAGCATTTCAATGCCTGAAGCAAAATTGGGCGTTAACGAGTTGTCAGCAAAAAATGCTGAACTGTCTTTTATGCCAATTTTATTAATGCTGAGTTGTAGTTTCGGTGAATCGTCCATTGCTGGATCGCTTTCAGTCGATAGCGTTGTTACAACCTCATCTGCATCTTTGCCTACCTTCACAGTAACTTGTTTGGCGTCAGTTGAAGTGTCGTCCTTGTGAATTAACGCACTAATATTAGTACTTCGGTCCGGAGAAATAATGATACGGCTAAAGAGGGTATCAAAGTTTATTTCATCAATATCGATTTTGGCCTGTTGACGATCAAACGATAACTGATTGATGTCCATAGCTTGCCATGTCAGCAAAGGCTGATGTAACACATTATCGTTAATGTGCAATTGGCTGATGTTTGCGCTGCCGGAATAGGTAAGAGTGTCTTTGGCATCTGCGTGTAACCGGCCCTTAGTAGAAAACATACCATCAACTAAAGTGATATTAATAAAAGGAGCGATATAAGGTTGTAAGCGTGACAACAGCATATTACTAAAATCAATTTCAGCATTGAGCGTTTGGGCTAATGGATCAACTTGCCCTGTAGAGGTTAATACACTCTGTGCATTTATCCCGGTGGAAAATTGATAGTCAATAGGCGTTGATAGATCTGAGTTAATGATACCTGTGCTGATATCAATAGGACCCAGTTGCCAAAGGATAATGTTATCACTGGCAATGCCTTCTCCCAGAGCGACGTGGTATTGCGCTACACTGATTTTATGAAGCGTCACTAACCAAGGTGTTTCGGCATTAGTTTTGTTAAGTGTTGCCACGTTTTCGGTTAGGGCCGGTTGTACTTTTTCTGCTGTAGCTTCGTTTGTGGTTGCTGCAATATCATTACCAGCGCCATCATGAGACGAAGTTGTACTGCCAGCATTGTCTGATGTTACTGTCTTTGAGTGTTCAATGTCGGTGTTTAACGAGTCGGCTAGTGTTGTATCTGAAACAGCCGGAGGGCTAGGATTTACTGCTGTTGTAAGCTCTGTCTCTTTTGGCAGCAATAGGGCAACGAGATCAGCACCTGTCGGAGTGATATTAAGTTTTATTTTACCGTTTTCAGTATGAAACTCATCAATGCTAACCCGTTTAGTTTGACTGTCTAGATTGATGTTTTTGATGGCAAGTAAATCAATGGCAATTTTTTCATCTTGTTGATGCGTCGCTTTAAAATGGTCAATGACAATTTGTCCATTTGAAACATTAATATGATTTATGGGCGTTAAGTTTTTATCTTGCAGATCTGCTTTGTACTGACCATTTAAACTCAGTAAGCCTTGGGATAAATTAATGTCAAACATCTCATCAACAAAAGACCAATAATGCGATAAATCAATACTTGCAACGTCGAGTTCACCTTGTATCGCCAATGGGGTTAATTGAAATTGCCCTTGCAGTGTTACCGAACCTTTAAATTGGTCTTGGATACTCACCGTGTAGTGATTCACGCCATCTTGTTGAGTCTCTATTGCTGTGCTGAGGCTGTTAAAATGTGATAATGAAACATTGATGTTTGGGTAGTTAATATGAGTGTCTGTGACATTGTCATTTAAGGTAAATACCCCTTGGGCTATTTCAACTTTGCCGATATTGATAGCGGGAATAATTGAAGGTTCATTACTCTCTGTTGTTGGTGATGTTTGACCAAAGCGCTTAATAATATCACTGAAGTTAAAAATGACGGGTTGATTATCTTTTTGAGTGCGTGAAACGCTAATACTAGGTTGGGTTATTCTGATATTTTCAATCACAAATGACCAAGAGGTCATAGATTGCCATAATTGAATATTGCCATATAGATTAGCTAAAGAAACAAAGGTTTGTTGACTATCGAGCTCTTTGATTGTTAATCCGGATAAGGAAAACTCTAATGAAAATGGATTAATAGTTATATCTTGTAGGGTTACAGTTCGACCCAACTGTTCAGTTAAAAATGCCGGAGCTTGTTGTTTGGCAATATACGGAATTAATCCACCTAATAAGACACAGCCTAATAAATAGATAGCGACAATATAATAGCTGATTTTTTGCAGACGAGAGCGCGGTTTAATCGCCGAGTAAAGTTGAGTGAAAAACGAGGTCATATAAACTAATCTTGATGTATAAACAGAGGGAATATCTGTGCATTTTACCAAAAAAAATCCCTTTTAAGGATAATTTTTTGTTCAAATACGGATTAATTTACATTAAATGACATTGGTGTTAGCTTTAAAATTAAGATCATGTAATTAATCGTTTTTATTTATTGTATTTACGTCTGATGTTTTTATGATATGAACTAATAGCTTATAATTATATGTCGTTATTTTAACCTCGATTAACTATCTCATCTTGTGATATTTAATCTGGGCATTTTTCAATTTCAAGGATGATAAATGCAAATTCGCCTCGCTTCGAGTATCGATTTAGAACCATTAAGTTTGCTATTTGATCTGTATCGGCAGCAATTAAACCAACCATCTGACTACCCAGCGTGTCATGCATTTTTGAAATCCCGCTTATCTGAAAATGATTCGATGATCTTTGTATCCATTAGAGATGATGAAATGGTGGGCTTTATTCAACTGTATCCTTCATTTTCTTCATTATGTCTTGCGCCAGTATGGTATTTGGAAGATGTTTTTGTAAAACCTCTGTATCAACATGAGGATGTTGTGAGCCAGATGTTTCAAAAAGCTCAGTTTCTGGCACAAAGCATTGGCGTTTTATTAATTAATCATTTTAGGGTCTGTTGATCTTTCAAGGTTGTTTTTGCAGCGAATTGTTGGTCATTACTTAAACATGGGCTATAAGGCAGAGACTTTGTGGTGTAGTTATTCTACATAAAAAGTCGATAACGCAGTAAAAATGACCAACAAACGCTGCCCGAAGGGTTCGGCTAAAAACGTTTTACTCTTTGTTGAGCGAATTTAGCTTAGATTGCTAGGCAGCAATCCACTCGCCTCGATTAACACGTTTTTATCTCGAACAAAATTTAACCAGCAAAGATCAGCAGACCCTCGCGCAGAAGTGCTTGCCGAGCCTGAACAAGTCAGTTGTTCGCAGTAAAGTCGTTGTTATTCCTTTAAGTCAAAAGTCAGGTTCTGTGACGTGATGAAAGATCAGTTATGTAGACCTCAGTTATTTTCTGGTAAAATAACTGAGGTTTTTTATTGATTTTCCATTATAGATGTTAAGGACAAGAGATTGAATAAGAGCGTATTAACCAACCTTATAGCGGCCATATTTATGCTGGTCGGGTATGTGTTAGATCAACATATTGTGCTAACGATAGGATTATTTGCATTATCGGGTGCGTTAACCAACTGGTTGGCGATTTATATGTTATTTGAAAAAGTCCCTGGTTTGTATGGTTCTGGAGTGGTTCCATCTCGTTTTGAAGAGTTTAAAGTGGGTATTAAACATCTAATGATGGATCAATTTTTTACTCAAGAGAATATTGATCGCTTTTTAACAACCAGCAGCGCTAGCAGTATTGATTTAAGCCCAGTGATTGAAAAAATTGATTTAGCACCGTCATTTGACGCATTAGTCGATACCATTGAAAAATCATCTTTTGGCGGCATGTTAGCGATGTTTGGTGGTACAGAAGCATTGATCCCTTTAAAAGAACCGTTTATTGAAAAAATGAAACTGTCTTTAGTGGAATTGGCTCAAAGCGAAGAGTTTAATGCAATATTAGTGAATGAGCTTGAGCAGCCAAATATTATTGCTGATATGCAAGAAAAAGTGGCCAATATTGTCGAACAACGCTTAAATGAGCTGACACCTCAATTGGTTAAGCAAATCGTTCAAGATATGATTAAAACCCATCTAGGCTGGTTAGTCGTGTGGGGCGGGGTATTCGGCGGGATTATTGGCGCAGTTGCGGCCTTAGTACAACAATAGTTTAGCAATAGTGCAGCAATAGCGCGACACGCTATACTTTACGGCATAGTATTAGGGGCTGTTGATCTTTCAAGGTTATTTTTGCAGACCCTAGTTTAGATTATGCATTTAGTCATGGTCTTGATGTCTTTTATTAGAACTGAACGATTAACTCAGTGTAAGTAAATAATAGACACTATTGGATATTGTTATAAGCATAGTTTAAATGATAACCCTGAGTAACAGAGGTGAGCATGAGTAAGCATCATAGTATTAACTATTTAGAAATACCCGTGAAAGATATCATTGCAACCAAAGCTTTTTTTACTCAGGTTTTTGGCTGGCAGTTTCAGGATTATGGTCCTCAATATAGCTGCTTTTTACAGGTGGGTATTGATGGCGGTTTTTATCAAGCTGACACTCAATTTACCTTAGCAAAAGGCAGTCCATTAATCGTGCTTTATAGCCAAGACTTAGCCGTTACAGAAGCAAAAATCATTCAGGCTGGTGGACATATCACCAAAGCGATATTTAGTTTTCCGGGTGGTAGACGTTTTCATTTTACAGACGTTAATGGTAATGAATATGCCGTATGGTCAGAATAAACCAAACTTTTTTGACTCGCCTTGCGTGAGAAATTGTTGTTTAGATGCCGAGGACATCTGTTTAGGATGTCATCGTTCATTAGACGAAATTCTAGCTTGGCATACTATGGATGAACAACAAAAAAGCACGTCGCTTGAAATAATCAAACAACGTGCAATAGCTTATAAAAATCGATAGTAGTTAGTCAGCTAGAGTTTGATTTGTTGTTGACTCGATATCGGTTCTAAATAAGCTAAATCCGCGATCTTGATAGTTTTGTAACGCGCTTGGGTGATCTAACGAGCAAGTATGTACCCAAACTCGGTGAGTGTTCGGTAACGACCACGCTTGTTCAATGGCTTGAGTCAGTAAATAGCCGCCAAAGCCTTTACCGATAAAGCGCTCGCCTAAGCCAAAATACATAATTTCGACATTATCGTTATCTTGTTGCTGCAATTCAAAATAACCCGCTGGTGCACCGTCTTTATACGCCACAAATAAATGCAAATTATCTGCTTCGCTGTATTCCTGCCATTGGCTATCGGACAATGCTAATTTGTCTGTCCACTCCCAGGCAGCACCCACAAATTGATATAAAAAACGATTGAATTGATATTGTTTTATTTTCGCCTCAACCACGGTTAAGCCGTTGGCATCGTGCTTAGGTTTTAATTGACTGCGGTCGGTCATCTCAAGGTTAAAAATGCTGATGTCTGTCATGGTGAACCTCATTGTTATTGTTATTTTATTAGAGTGACGAATATCATCATTTTACAAGATGAAACCTAACAAAAACACCACCCAATTGGGTGGTGTTTAATCGTTGTGCAAAATTAATATGCGCTAGCGTGAACGTTTTTAACTGCACGGCCTGATGGGTCGTTAAGTCCTTGTAGACTCGCATCCCACAATAGTGCTTCAGGTGTTGAACATGCTACTGTTTTTCCACCTGGCACTGTTTCAGCTGCGCTGGCTAATGGGAAAAACTCTTCAAAGAAGCTGCGATAGAAATAGGCTTCTTTTGACTCAGGCGTGTTGTAAGGGAAACGGAATTTTGCATTAGCAAACTGTACGTCATCTACGTTTTCTGCTGCGTGGGCTTTTAAGCCATCAATCCACGAGTAACCAACGCCGTCACTGAACTGCTCTTTTTGACGCCATACCACTTCTTTTGGCAATTTATCTTCAAATGCTTGACGTAAAATGTGCTTCTCGATGCGGCCATCTTTAGACATTTTGGCTTCAGGGTTGATGCGCATTGCCACGTCGATAAACTCTTTATCTAAGAAAGGCACCCGAGCTTCAAGTCCCCATGCCGCCATGGATTTGTTAGCACGCAAGCAATCAAATAAATGTAGTTTGTCTAGCTTACGGACTAATTCTTCATGGAATGCTTGAGCATTAGGCGCTTTGTGGAAATACAAATAACCACCAAATAATTCATCAGCACCTTCGCCAGACAACACCATTTTAATGCCCATGGCTTTAATTTTGCGCGCCATTAAGTACATTGGCGTTGCCGCACGAATAGTGGTGACATCGTAAGTTTCTAAGTGATAAATCACTTCTTTAATTGCATCTAAACCTTCTTGGAAAGTATACACAATAGGGTGATGAATAGTACCAATTGCATCGGCCACTTTTTGCGCTGCTACCAAATCTGGTGACTCGGCTAAACCTACTGCAAATGAATGCAGTTGTGGCCACCATGCGCCAGTTTCGCCGTCGTTTTCAATACGGTGTTTTGCATATGTTTGAGTAATGGCAGAAATCACTGATGAATCTAGGCCACCGGACAATAATACCCCGTAAGGAACATCTGACATTAGCTGACGCTTCACTGCAGCTTCTAGTGCTTCACGTAATTCTTCAATGCTGGCTGGGTTGTCTTTAACGGCATCAAAATCTTGCCAATCACGCTGATAATACTGTGTTGGTTTACCATCGGCAGAATATAAATACTGTCCAGGGTAAAACTCTTCAACCGTTTTACACACAGGCATGAGAGCTTTCATTTCAGAGGCAACATAGAAGTTACCTGACGAATCGAGGCCAGTATAAAGTGGGATAATGCCCATATGGTCGCGGCCGATTAAATATGTGTCTTTGGCTTTGTCATACAGTACAAATGCAAAGATACCGTTCAGCTTGTCTAAAAAGTCACAACCGTATTCTTGGTAAAGTGACAAGATCACTTCGCAATCTGAGTTGGTTTGATATTGGTATTTATCACCTAGCTGAGCTTTTAACTGCTTGTGGTTATAAATTTCACCGTTTACGGCTAACACTATGTTGCCATCAAGGCTGATAAGCGGCTGTGCTCCGTGGTCAACGTCAACAATTGATAAACGTTCATGAGCTAAAATGGCTTTGTCATCAGCATATATGCCAGACCAATCTGGGCCGCGGTGACGCAACAGTTTTGACATTTCTAACGCCACTTGGCGAAGTTTGCTTGCATCAGTTTTGATGTCTAAAATTGAAAATATTGAACACATAATACGGCTCCGGCAGCGTTGGCTAATCTTTATCTGGTTCCTACTTTGCCAGCATTTTCGTTAACTGCCAAGCATGATTTTTAAGATAACGTTATAAATATGACCATTTTAGTGATTTTATCTCGTTCAATTATCTTTTTGTTTGATTAATGTTTAACGATTTCGTGTTTTTATTGATGAAACTTTATTTTTTTTATGTTTATGGCGATTTTTTTTAAGATTTCATAATCAAATACAATTAAAATCATAATTGCACTAAAGCAGTGCTTTTGACGCTTAATTGAACATAAATGGGGCGAAAGGGTTATTTTACGGCTTTAACCTAGTCATAATAAAGCTTGTGTGGCATGTTTATGCACGATAACAGGGCTTAAATTTGTTAGCTAAAAGCGACTTACTTTTAATAAAACACATTGTTAACGGAAACATATTAAAGGAAACATGATGGTTGGTGAAACAGACTTAATGGCATTACTCGCATCGATGTCACCGGTATTATTAGATGACGAATATGTGTTTTGCTCAGTACTGGGCCAATATGGTGATTATCAAAACCTATCGCCACTCGCGACGTTTCGTGAATCTGAAGGGCTAACATTAGTGTTAACAAAAGCGGCAGCAATTGAAGGTGGCTTACCTTTTGAATCAGTTTTTAAAGGCATTACCTTAACTGTGCATTCTAGTCTTGATGCCGTTGGTTTAACGGCCGCTGTGGCCAATAAACTCACCGAAAAAGGCATTAGCGCCAATGTTATTGCAGCTTATTATCATGACCATATTTTTGTGCAAACAGAAAAGGCGGCCTTAGCCATCGATGCGTTGAATGAATTTAGTCAAGAGTAACGGCGGTTTATCTAACGTCTTAACTCAAGTAATAGCGCCCTCCATAAATATCGATAAAAAAGCCCATCAAATACATGATGGGCCAATCCTTGGGTGGGAAGGCGTAGGGTGGTGCAGTATTAATCTGCTGGACGTAACTGATTAAATTCAGAACCTGCAAAGTAACCTGGCCAATCTTGATTATTACCTAACTCTGCAGCAGCTTGGTAATACACGTCTAAATCTTGTAATGCGCCAGATAAATCCCACTCAGGGTGATAATGGTCGCAAACGTTGTGATAACAACCTTTCATTTTTTTGCTCATGGCTATTTTGTATTGTGCCGTGGCTTCATCAAGCGGTTTATTACCACCACCGGCAAATACGGCTGGTACGCCTAATTTAGCAAAACTGAAGTGATCTGAACGGAAAAAGCCGCCTGATGCAGGATTAAGCTCACCTTGACTGGTACGATTTTGTTTAGCGGCAGCGCGGTCTAAATAGTTTTCTAACTCAGACTGGCCTTTGCCGACAATGGTGTAATCTTTAGTTTTGCCATAAATGTTAGTGCTGTCTAGGTTAAATACTGCCACGGTTTTATCAATCGGATAAATTGGATTTGCTGCATAATAACGTGAACCTAATAAACCTTGTTCTTCACCGGTAGTGGCAATAAAGGTTAAAGAACGGGCTAAGCCGTGACCTTGTTTGGCTTGCTGGTCAAACTGTCGGGCAATTTCTAAAATACCTGCTGTGCCAGATGCGTTATCTAATGCACCATTATAAATTTGGTCACCGTCTTTGGTTTCATCTTTACCTATATGATCCCAATGGGCAGTGAATAAAATCTGTTCGTCCGCTTGAGTGCTACCCGGTAATGTCGCAACCACATTATAACTGTCGGCATAATCCGCTTTATTGGCAAATTCAATGTTAGCTGTTTGGGCTAAATCGACATTAAGTGAACTGTTGGCGGCGCGATCCATTAACGATGTTAATGACAGTCCCGATTTGTCGAATAATGCTGTAGCACTGTCTAAGGTTAACCAACCTTCAACTTGGACACGTTGGTCTTGTTTTGCTTTGCTTTGAACTAAATCTTGTTGAGCTCCGGTCCAACTATTTTCAACCACCGACCAAGGGTAAGAGGCAGGCTTTGTATCATGGATGATAATCGCGCCTAATGCGCCTTGGCGGCTTGCTTCTTCAAACTTATAACTCCAACGCCCATAGTAAGTCATTGCTTTACCATTGAACTTGGCACCGTCAGGATGTGCAAAGCCTGGGTCATTCACTAAAATGATGGCAATTTTGCCTTGCATGTTAAGGTCTTGGTAATCATTCCAGCCGTATTCTGGGGCATTAATACCGTAACCCACAAACACTAACGGCGCGTCTTTAATACTGACCTTGTTGTTATCGTGACGACTGCCTAACACAATATCTTGGCGATACTGCATATCCAAACCGGCTAAATTAACCTGTTGTTGCTCGCTGGCGGTGTAACTTACCATTGGGACCGGTTGTAAAAAACTTCCTTTGTAGGCACCTTTTAGGCCCATTTGGGTGAATGCGGCAGTTAAATAATCTAGAGTGAGTTTCTCGCCTCGGGTCGTCGGCGCACGACCTTCAAATTTATCTGACGACAATGTTTCAATATCGGTTCTAAAGCGTTGTTCATCAAAGGTTACTGCTGTCACTTTAGCCGGAATAATATCGTCGGTTACAGTGTGCTTAGCATCATCGCCGTTACATGCTGACAGTAAGGCAATGGCGCAAAAAGGGAATAATCGTTTCATGCTATGTCCTGTTATTGTTATTTATTTTTATTTTAGACAAGCATAATGAGCCAAGCCAGTGCTTGAAAACAAGGTCACTGGCTTGGAATTGTGTTACCTAATGTAAATTTGTCTTGAAAAATGTGTTAATTAACAAGCGAGAAATCAACAAATATTGATTATACGACGTCGATATCACCCGCACAGGCAAACACGTGGTTTGGTCTGAAAGGTTCTTTGTCGATATCGGTTAATTGGCTTACACCACTGGTTACCAGAATGGTTTCCAGACCCGCTTGAAAGCCAGCCAAAATATCAGTACGCATATTGTCGCCAATAATCACAGTATCTTCAGAGTGCCCCTGAATATGATTTAGGGCCGAACGGATAATCCATGAACTCGGTTTACCCACATAAAAAGGCTTTTTACCTGTTATGCGTTCAATTGGAGCACATAATGCGCCACAAGAGGGGCTATAAGCAGGGCCATTAGTGTCTGGGTTGGTGGCAATAAAGCGTGCGCCGCCAGCAACAAAGCGAGATGCTTTATGGATCATGTCCCAGTTGTAAGACCGAGTCTCGCCAACAATCACAAAGTCTGGATTTATATCAGTGATGGTAAAACCTGCATTATAGAGTTCGTGAGTTAGGGCTCCTTCACCGATAACATAGGCTTTATTGCCGGTTTGGTGTTTAAGAAAATCTGCAGTGGCCATGGCTGATGTATAAAAACAGGTTTCTGGCACATTAATGCCTGCAGCACCGAGTCGATTTTGTAAGTCTATGCCGGTTTGTACTGGGTAATTTGTGAGAATAACTAGCGGATTACCTTGTTCAAGTATGCGGTGAATAAATTTGTCACTTCCGGGAATGAGCTTGTTGTCGTGCAGTAACACACCATCTATATCGCAAATAATATTTTTCATTCAGTCATTTCTTCCTTCTAATACAACCTAGTGATATCTAATGCTAATTCATTTCAGAAAACAACGATTAAATATAAAAAATGCCTGTTTAGTGATTAAGGTTAAGTATCAGCTAGATTTTCTGGTTTGTAGTGGTTATTGAATATGGTTGCGGCCACTAACGTCGTGGCGCTTCAACCACACCAAAACAAGAGGAAACCAACCCTGTTCCGACTTTACTCTTTATAAAAAATTAGCCCAGCCGCCCTGATGTGAATAGATTCAAGCATTCTTTTGTAAAGAGTCTTCAACCGCATCTGGTTCAGAGTTGTGTTTGGCCCTTTTAACATCAATATATTGTTTCTTTTAACAGTTATTATTAGATGAGGCTGCCGTGTTAAGTTGCATGGCTTATGTCGATTTGAATCCAATTCGCGCCAAAATGGCCAATACCCCGAAATCTCTGATTACACCAGCGTTAAACGTCGAATATGTTCAGCGATAAAAGGTGAACAACCCAAAGCGTTACTGCCTTTTGTCGGTAATGAACGGCTAGATATGCCAAATGGACTGATGTTTAGTGTAAAAGACTATATCGTGCTTGTGGAAGATACGGGTCGTATTATTCGAGAAGATAAGCGCGGTGTCATTAGTGCCAGTAGTCAAGATATTCTCAATAAACTCAATATTCCCGCCGAGAACTGGCTAAAATCACCACTGAGTTTGATGTATTATTTAAAGGTGCTGTCGGGGCGTTACCAGCCTTAACAGAATATTTGAGCATCTAGAACCAAAGCGACGACAAGGTGTATCAAACTGCCAGCGTTGGTTATGTGCTTAAGCGTTAACGTTTAAAATACAAACTACAACAATAATCTCATATCCAGCTTGATTGATATCCAGCCACTAGTGCTGCTTTGAATCTGCAGTATTGCTTGCTTTTCCCCCAACTCGCTCAGTTTATTGATGATTTTCAGTCAATTTTTACATTTGAATCTTAGTTAGGGCTATCGCAATCAAAGTGAAAAGGCGTTATGTTAATCCATAATTAAAATGGGTGGCTAGGTTTATTTGTTTAATGGACTACTTTGGAATTAACTGAATGACGAACCATATTTGTGCTTTATGTGACGATTTAATCACCGCTAAAAATGACTCAAATGAACATGTTTTACCAAATTCGATAGGCGGGTTTAAAACCGTTAACGGTTTTATATGTGATCCTTGTAATAAAAAATCTGGTGATAAATGGGAGTCAGCATTAGCAAGGCAGCTTAATCCATTGAGTGTGTTTTTTAGTATTAAGCGTGACCGTAAAAATCCTCCACCAACAAGAGTTCAATCTAAATCAGGTAAGAGTTACGATTTACATCATGATGGTAAGCTTACTTTAGCTGAACATTCATACTCAACAATATCTAATGAGTTAGGTGTTGATATCAATATCGAAGCAAAAACAACAAAGCAAGCAAAGCAGTTAATTCAACGTGCTAAATCAGAGTATCCAAGTATAGATATTGAGCCCCTATTAGAACAAGTATCAATGATTAGAACATACGATGATGACCCAATAGATATTAATTTGTCTATTGGAGGGCATGATGTTGGCAGGTCTATTGTAAAATCTGCACTTAGCTTAGCAGTTGAAGCTGGTGTTAGTCATTTGAGTTGTGAGCATGCTATTTCTTACCTTAAAAATCCAGACAATGGAGCTTGCTATGGCTTTTACTACATCAAAGACATCATTGTGAATAGACCAACTAGTGTCCCGCTTCACTGTGTTTATGTAATAGGTAAACCCGAAACTAGGCAGATTCTCGGTTATGTGGAGTTATTCGGTATTTACAAAATGGTGCTGAGTTTATCTTCATCATACAAAGGCGATCATTTTGAAAATATGTATGCCATAAATCCAATGACAGGGAAGCAACTTCAGCTAGATTGCAAGCTTGAACTATCACCGCAAGATATTGAAGATGCGTATAATTACAAAGCATATACAGTAGAAAAACATATTGAAGCAGTCAATAAAGTGATACCAACAGGCCAGCAGAAAGCTTTTGAAAATGAACTGGCAAGAGTTATAGAACAGGCATACGAACAGGTTAAAAATAATTGGATTGTAAAAGAAGGTGAAGAACCTACGTTAGAGCAACTAGCTGAATTCAAAGATTTAGTGCAAAAAATCGTTACACCTTTTATTGAGCATCATACTAAACGAAGTAAACCGCTGTAATGGGCAAGCCTGCCAAAATGGGTTAAACCTTACTATAACAACAAAAAGCTGATGTGTTTAGTAAGACGATATTAGGCAGTGCTATTTAACACAGAGTGCAATAACATGGCCATCTTCCTGATACAGGCAATAATAGCCACTTTCTTTGGTTTTCCTACCGCCACTAATCGCTGATAAGTCTTATTATAAACGGGATTAGATTATATTATCATCTATCATCTACAATCTACGCCCTGTATTCAATTCTTTAGCGCAAGCAGTCTTAAATGATATGATATACAGTGATATTTCATCGAAGCTAAAACTCAATTAGTGTAGACGTGGCAATTACGGCCTAACGCTCCGCATGATGAATGTGGTAATTCGATTTATTCATTTGATTAATGTTAGGCGTATTTATATTCTGTGGTCCTATGTTAGGGCGCACTCCCTTATAGTTTTTCAGCATTACCGGAGACAAAACTCATGACAAACGTGAATGTGGATGCCACGCAGTTAACGACTAAACCATCCCAAGATGGTTTTAGCATGCCGGCCGAATGGGCGCCGCAGCAAGCTGTGTGGATGCTTTGGCCATATCGTCCCGATAACTGGCGCTCTGCAGGAGCTTATGCTCAGGCGACATTTGCTACAGTGGCCGATGCCATTGGTGCTGTTACCCCCGTTTATATGGGTGTACCCAAGGCCTTTTTGGTACAAGCCAAGACGGTCATGCCTTCTCACGTTACCTTAGTCGAAATAGATAGCAACGATTGCTGGGCTCGCGATACCGGACCTTCAGTAGTTGTCAATGCCAAGGGTGAATGCCGTGGTGTTGACTGGGGCTTTAATGCCTGGGGGGGTAATAACGGTGGTTTGTATTCTCCATGGGATAAGGACGAGCAAGTAGCACAACAGATGCTCGCGCAACATGGTTTTGAGCGTTATCAGGCTCCGCTTATTCTTGAAGGTGGTTCTATTCATGTCGACGGTGAAGGCACCTGCATGACTACGGCTGAATGTTTGCTTAACAGCAACCGTAACCCAGATTTGACTCGTGAACAGATAGAAGCATTATTGTCTGAATATTTAAATGTGCAGCAGTTTATCTGGTTACCAGACGGCGTGTTCATGGACGAAACCGACGGGCACATTGATAATATTTGCTGTTTTGCTCGCCCAGGCGAAGTGGTTTTACATTGGACTGACGAACAAACCGATCCGCAGTATCCTCGTTCAAAAGCCGCGTTGGATGTTTTGCAAAATACTGTTGATGCACAAGGGCGTAAGTTAAAAGTCCATTTATTACCTCAGCCAGGCCCTTTGTATTGCACAGAAGAAGAAGCGCAAGGTGTAGTAGAAGGAACTGGTGTTCCACGCACCGCTGGTGAACGCTTAGCGGGTTCTTATGCAAACTTTTTAATTACCAATAATCGTATTATTTTCCCGTTACTCGACCCGGCAACCGACGATATTGCTGCACAAAAATTGCAGGAAATTTTCCCTGAGTATGAGATTGTCGGTGTGCCTGCCCGTGAGATTTTATTAGGTGGGGGTAATATCCATTGTATTACCCAACAAATTCCCGCTGGGCAGTAAATAAAAACTAACGAGAACACAGTGACTATTTATGTCACTGTTGTTGCAACACAATTGTCTTTCAATTAAGAGGTCGTAACATGTTCGAAGTCACTGAGATTTCTATTTCCGAACTGCGTGCCGCGCTTGAATCGGGTCGCACCACAGCAGTTGAACTGGTGAAGTCGTATTTAGCACGGATTGATACTTACGACGGCCCAGCGACAGACACCAAGTTGAATGCATTAGTGGTTCGCAATCAAGATGTGTTGAAGGAGGCCGAGGCTTCTGATGCGCGCCGAGCTCGTGGTGAAATACTGAGCCCACTCGATGGCATTCCTTACACTACTAAAGATAGTTACCTCGTTAAGGGACTGACTGCGGCTTCTGGTAGCCCAGCATTTAAAGATTTGGTTGCTCAATACGATGCATTTGCCGTTGAGCAGCTGCGTAAAGCCGGTGCCATATGCATAGGGAAAACCAACATGCCACCTATGGCCAATGGTGGTATGCAACGCGGTCATTACGGTCGTGCTGAAAGTCCTTATAATGCTAATTACCTTACTGCTCCTTTCGCCTCTGGTTCTTCCAATGGTGCTGGAACGGGGACCGCGGCAAGTTATTCTGCTTTTGGCTTAGCCGAAGAGACATGGTCGAGCGGTCGTGGACCAGCATCGAACAACGGCCTGTGTGCTTATACTCCATCACGTGGGGTCATTTCTGTTCGCGGCAACTGGCCGTTAACACCGACCATGGATGTTGTGGTGCCTTACACTCGTACTATGGCAGACATGTTAGAAGTACTTGACGTTATCGTGGCTGACGACCCTATTACTCGCGGCGATTTATGGCGTTTGCAACCTTGGGTAGAGATCCCAAAAGCATCAACCGTGCGTCCAAAATCTTATCTGGATCTTGCCGCTCAAGCTGACACGCTTAAAGGCAAGCGTTTTGGGGTGCCGCGCATGTACATTAATAAAGATGAATTAGCTGGCACCAGCGAAAACCCTGGCATCGGCGGCCCGACTGGTCAGCGCATTAATACTCGTGCGTCAGTTATCGACCTATGGGAAGCCGCACGCACAGCGCTGGAATCTGCCGGAGCTGAAGTCATTGAAGTGGACTTTCCGCTGGTTTCTAACTGTGAAGGTGACCGCCCTGGTGCGCCGACCGTGTTTAATCGCGGCATCGTCACACCTGAGTTTCTCGACGATGAACTATGGGCTCTATCAGGTTGGGCTTTAGATGAGTTCTTGCGTGCCAATAATGATCCTAAACTGAACAAACTGGCAGACGTCAACGGGCATTTGATTTTCCCGCATGATCTTGGCACCTTGCCCAATCGTGAGGGCGACCTTGCTGCTGGCATGGATGAGTACGTCAACATGGCCAAAAGAGGGCTTAAGTCGTATAACCAAATAGACAGTATACCAGACGGTCTGCGCGGCTTAGAAAAGACACGCAAACTGGATCTGGAAGACTGGATGGATGAGTTAAAACTTGATGCAGTGCTGTTCCCTACAGTGGCAGATCTGGGGCCAGCAGATGCGCAGGTTAATCCAGCATCTGCCGATATTGCGTGGAGTAATGGTGTTTGGGTTGCCAACGGTAACCTTGCTATTCGCCACTTAGGTGTTCCGACTGTGACTGTACCAATGGGCGTTATGGCTGATATTGGCATGCCAGTAGGTTTAACTTTTGCAGGCCGCGCTTATAATGACAACGACTTGCTTCGTTTTGCAGGTGCATTTGAGGCCACTGGCAGCAAACGCGTTATTCCTCCACGTACGCCAGTGCTAAGCAATAAGTAACAAGCACTAAGCATTAAAAACTGAAAACGGGATTGGCTCTAGCATGCCAATCTCGTTTTTTTATTTCAACGTAAATACATGCTTAACATCAACATGATGCAGTGATATCGCTGATAACAAATGGCGTTGGTGTTTTGAATAACAAGTCTAATCATCCTGTGCTAAGTACCTTATAACGGCCGGTGATGATGTAACGATAAAACAAGGTGCGCTTTTAGGTCGGCAAAGTGAGTCGTTACAATACTTTTTACACTATTTTTTCTTAAGGCTCATTGACTTCATATCGGTGTACAGTTTCATTAAGTCACAATACACAGTAGAAACTGTCATGATAATGCAGTCGCTGAATGCTTTTTTCATTGTTGAAGAACGATAAAGTTAACCGGAAAAGCGATAAAAGCAGGGACGAGTCACACTCCGAGAAATTTGCTACTGCTAACCCCCTAGAACAGTAGTTAATTCATTGGATTAAGCCTATTATTTTTATACTAATTAGGTAAATTAATTTACAATAGTGGTGTTTAAACAACAACATTAATGATGGCTATAATGACAAATGATAAACCGTGGTTAAAACAATATCCTGAGGATGTGCCCACAAAAATAGACTCAAGTATGTATAATAATATCAATGATTTATTTAAAGAGTCTTTTAGTGCGCATGCTAAAAAAGCAGCATATATTAATATGGGGCATAGCTTATCCTACCAAGATCTCGAAAGTAAAAGTAACGCTTTTGCTGCTTATCTACAATCTGAACTAAAAATGAAAAAAGGTGAGCGAATCGCCTTGATGATGCCTAATTTATTGCAATATCCCATCACTATTTTAGGAGCATTAAAAGCAGGACTCATTATTGTCAATGTTAATCCACTTTATACCCCTCGAGAGCTAAAACATCAATTACGAGATTCAGGGGCCAGTGCTATTGTTGCCGTAACAAATTTTGGTAATAACCTTCAGCAAATACTGCATGAGACTAATATTAAGCATGTTATTTTAACCAAAATCGGCGATGAGTTAGCGATTCATAAGCGTACATTGGTTAACTTTCTTATCAAACATGTCAAAAAAATAGTGCCTAAATATCATATTCCCGACGCTATATCATTGCGTAGAGCGTTAACCGAAGGCAAGAAACTTCCCTTTATTGATCCCCAAATAACAGTAGATGATTTAGCATACCTCCAATATACAGGTGGAACGACGGGTCCTTCGAAAGGGGCAATGCTTACTCATAGTAATATTATTTCTAACGTTCTACAGGTTCATGCTCATTTTAGCCCAAGAACCTTATATGATAAGGAATATGCAGTAACCCCACTTCCGCTTTATCATATTTTTGCCAACTCAGTAAGTATGATGTTTATGCTCTTTCTCGGTGCAACGAATTTACTCATTACCAACCCAAGAGATATAGATGGTTTCGTAGCAGATTTAAGTAAATATCCATTCACAATGGTTTTTGGTTTAAATACACTTTTTAATGGTCTAAACAATCATGCTGGTTTTCAAAAATTAGATTTTAGTCACGCTCGTTTTACTATTGCAGGTGGAATGCCGACGCAGAAACATATTGCTGATCGTTGGCAAGAGCTCACTGGAATGCCAGTAATAGAAGGTTATGGTTTAACTGAATGTTCCCCAGTGGTCGCTGCAGGTACTCATCAACAACAATCATTTATTTCTTCAATTGGTGTCCCTTTACCCAGCACTGAACTCCGTATCGTTAATGAAAAAAATGAACCTTTAGGTCCTAACCAAATTGGTGAAATCCAAATTAGAGGGCCCCAAGTGATGAAAGGCTATTGGCAACAAGAAGCCGAAACCAATATTGTAACGCATGCCGGAGGTTGGTTAAGCTCTGGCGATATAGGAAGAATGGATGACGATGGGATTTTTTATATTGAAGACCGTAAAAAAGATATGATTCTCGTTTCGGGATTTAATGTTTTTCCAACTGAAATTGAAGAAGTTGCAACACTTCACCCTCACATCATCGAAGCTGCGGCCATTGGCATTCCTGATGACGCTACAGGAGAAAAAGTTAAATTATTTATTGTACGCAAAGGTAATGTGACCGTTGATGAAATAAAAAAACATTGTAGAAAATATCTTACCGGTTATAAAAACCCAAGGATAATCGAATTTAGAGATGAATTGCCAAAATCAAATGTAGGAAAGATCTTACGTCGAGAATTGCGAGATTCATAAGAGCTATTACTGACGTCCTAAGAATAACCACTATATTTGACATAGATATGAGGCGCAGCCGAGCAAATCCGACTAAACCTCATTCACATGTTGACCGAGGACCCCGTCAACGACAATTTCAGCAATTTGGTGCAACTCGTCTTTAGTTTCTTTAGTTGCTCCCTCTGCCGCATGTAACGAGATCCCTTTTAATAACATTATAATCAGTCATGCCAACGCTTCTGGTTGGCAACTGTCATTGTCTTACAATGGCTGGCTTGATTTATTTCTGATTTATTTTGTTGTAACGGCCAGTGATAATGTAACGATAAAATAAGGTGCGCTTTTAGGTAGGCAAAGTGAGTCGTTACAACACTTTTCACACCGTTTTATCTTAAGGCTCATTGATTTCATGTCGGTGTACAATTTCATTTTGCCACAATATTGTACTCGTCATACTTCAGAAATACGAAGCTTGCTAATGAAAGCCTGAAGGCACCCTAGTGAGGGAACCAAAGATAAAGCGCTATTGCTCACAGAGCAGATGAGAAAGGATTTAAATATGTCGTTCGCTGTAATATAACTAATACCAATCCGCATTAGAATTTGCTCTTTTAGCGAAAATTATCAGAGAGGTATTCGAGGCAGCCTTTTGAAGACATAGTCGTTCTCGGCAACTGCTCCTGCGTTGCTCTACCTCCTGCATCCATGCAGTCGTACGTTAAGAAAGGCTAACAAAGAAGACCACTCTGATAAATTCGCCCTTCGGGGCAGTGTCACAACCCCCATTACTGCTTCAAATGACTTTGATGTAGAAGACTACACCTACAGTCATTTTCATTGTACTGGGCCTAGTGACGCAGCCTAAAATAGATCATATTCTAATAAGGATTGGTATAAAGGTTCTAAACAATATCACTTCATGTCAAAAGATTCGTAATCAGCATTGAGTTTCTTCTACACATTACGCCAAAGGCGGAATATCGAAGAATAAATTTGAACACATGAAAGGAGGCTTTTTGTGACAAATAGAAAAATGGTAAACACGAATTTGGATGTAGAACATCTAAACAAGCAAGAACAACACTGGGAAAGTATATTTTCCGGTAAACCCAATATGTTTGGAGAATCCCCAAGTGATGCGGCTGTAAAAGCTGTAGAAATATTTAAAAAAGAAGGTAAAACTAATGTCCTTGAAATTGGCGGTGGTCAGGGGCGAGATACCATGTTCTTTGCCGAAAATGGTATTTGTGTTCAGGTGCTAGATTATTGCCAGTCAGGTGTGCATGCTATAACAAAAAAAGCAGAAAATAATGCGCTTTCTCAATTGGTCACCGCGAGATGTCATGATATCAGAAATCCACTTCCTTATGAAAATGACTCATTTGATGCTTGTTTTTCCCATATGCTTTATTGCATGGCATTAACGACCAATGAGCTTGAGTTTCTCTCAAGTGAGATAAAACGAGTGTTAAAGCCGAGCGGGCTTAACATATACACAGTAAGGCATACTGGAGATTCTGATTATGGAACAGGAACCCGTATAGGAGAGGATATGTATGAAGTTGGCGGTTTTATTGTGCATTTTTTCTCAAAAGAAAAGGTAAGACAATTAGCTAAAGGGTATGAATTGGTTTCCGTTGATGAATTCGAAGAAGGTTCGTTACCAAGAAAGTTATTTCGTGTAACGTTGAGGAAGTCATAGCGGATGGAAGTTACCTAACGACTTAATAGTAAAAAATCAGCATGTCGGTATTAATGACCATTAGCAAAATACCTATTAGCAAAAATATCCCCAATATTCCCTCAACATAATAATTGAATCGTTTTTTAGGATTTGACCGCTTGTTTCATGAACTCAATAAACGAGCTGACCCTCTTTGACAGCTCTTTATTTCGGTAATAAACAATATTTATAGGTTGTTCAATTTTGAGTGTAGTAGTCGTGAATAACTGCACCAAGCGTCCTGCTTTAATATCTTGTTGTGTAAAGTCTGATAAGCACACAATTCCCGCACCGCACCGCACAACGCGAGCTGCCTTAACGTTTCTCCACTGTCGGCTTTAATATTGGTTTGAATATGCAGCAGGTTATTAAATGCATCGTAAATCGGCCAATGATTTAACTTTTCTAACTAGCTGAAACCTAATAACTGATGTTGCGTTAAATCTTCGACGGTTGTTGGTGTACCGTGTTTAGCTAAGTAATCAAAGCTAGCTAAGATCCTAATTTGACTTAACCCCAGTGGAGATGCTGTTAACGTCGAGTCTTTAAGTTCACCTATTCGAATGGCAATATCGGTTCGCTGCTCTAATAAATCGATGAGATTTTAATTATTTACTAACTCAATTAGTGAGCTTACGGCAGCATAGTTCAACAAACACCTGCTTGGTGGATGGGCGCACCGTGGATTGTTAAAAAATATATTGATGAAGTATTTACCATTGGCCATGGTCGTCTGTATCAAAGTGACGGACTCACCCGTAAAAATGCCGAGCACAAATATGGCTCTGCTGGGCTAATACAAGGCAAACAATACATGCTTAGCGTTACGTGGAACGCGCCTGTAGAAGCCTTTACCGATCCGAACCAGTTCTTTGAAGGTGTTGGTGTTGATGGGGTTTATTTGGCTATGCACAAAGCGCATCAGTTTTTAGGTATGTCACAACTTGAAACCTTTACGAGTAATGATGTGATTAAGAATCCAGATATTGAAAGCGATACGAGCCGTTATAAAGCCCATTTAACTCGTTTATTTGCTTCGTAATGTAACGATGGCATTAGTCTGCACATACCTACGCCCTGATGGAGCCAATGGTCTAAATCGACGCTATTTCTGGCGTGTTTAGCTCAACCTATAAAGTCTGCGACAGCGATTAGCATTATTGTAAAATAGTATTCCTATTAATAACTTGCTATTGTTCTGTAGGGGTTAAAAGTACCTTTATCACTAATGTTAAAGGTACGCTTTTAAAGAAGATGTGGATATTAAATGATTGATGCTGTTTGTACTTATGGTGGTGAAAGGCACACTTTTTCAATTTTGAAATTTCAGGTGTTACCTGAAACTGAAATTGAAAAATTTAGGCAGTTTTTACAATGCCCTGAGTGCGAAGGAAAAGCTTACTATCGTAAGAGAAGCTCAGACGGTAAAGCGGCGTGTTTTGGCTCTCGATATCATATTGCAGGATGCGATGAAGGCCATCCTTCAACTCAACGAGACCGTGAGACTCGGCATAGTGTAGAAGTGAATAAAGTCATTTCTGATGCTGATGTTATTAGCATTGATTTCATGTTGTTAAACAGCAAAACGTCAATCGCAGAGGCGCAAACTGTTGCCCCGAGATCAACCTCAACACCTCCCACAAAAAACGCTAATACAAGTGGCAAACACACTAGCAATATTGAACAAACCAAGGTCAAAGTATTAGGGCTGGAGAAAATACTCAATAGCTTAATGCGTGGCAGCGATTTAGCTGAATCGAGTACCCTGATTGAGCTTGATACTGGTTACAAATTCAAAGCCAAGAATTTATTTGTTAACTTTGCCGAGGCTGAGCCAAGTGCTAATGCCAAAGAAGCAAAGCCTAAAATGTATTGGGGTACGATTTCACATCTAGATAAAGAACTTGATTGGTTAAACCCATCTGATTGTAATGATGTTGGCATTCCTATCTCTAAATATAAATCCGCAATATTAGAACGCTTTAATGTATCGGAAGGGCGTCAGCTAGAAGGTGCGGGAATTATTCTATTTGGAAAATGCTTTTGGAACTCAAAAAAGACTCGAAAGATAATTGAACTGTGGAATGCAGACAGAATTTTCATTTCAGTACTAGAAGACTAATCTGGATTAAGCCGTTTAGCCATTAACGGCATATTGGCTTATATCACAATGTGTTGCTTACAAAATTGAAGCAGTTTTTTCATCAATGGCCTGTTTTGGATTCCTGTCGTGTTTGATGTACTTGCTGCATTTTTGCTATTAGATTGACCTTTGAGTCGATCTTCTCTTATTTTTCGCCTTTCATCAGCACGGTTCGCGACTTCGGCGAACTGTTGTCTTTGTGCCAATGTCATACTTGCCATAAAGCTCCGAAAAGGAACTTTAGGTGTGGCAGCGGCTAGATTGGTTTTTGGTGTGCTACACATAGTCATACTCTAGTTGGCAAATGCTGGTGTACTTAATAAGACCGAAAAGAGTGAGATAACATTTCATTGGTTGAGTATTTACATTTGGTGGGCGACATCACCAAGTATGTTCAGCCATTGTTTAAATTATTATTATTGATAATAAAAAGCCCTGAGGCGATAACGACTCAGGGCTTAGATTGTTGGTCATCTTAACTAACAAAGTATGTTCAACTTGCTTTTTTTAGCGCTCAAATTCGGATTTTTTAAATACGTGCCATGCGTTTAAGTAATAACAACCACAGTATAGGCAACAGTAATATATAGAAAAATAGCACTTTCGCCCCGATATCACCGTAGAACAAGGTGTTGTTTATAAACCTCACAATGCCCATAGGATCCCATGGCATGTAATGAATATTGCCGTGCAATAACATGGCACCTAAAATCACAATCGTAATGGCTATCCATTGTCTTGCAGGCTCGTAACTTTTCACTATAAACGCAGGAATTAACGCGGCTAAGCCGATACCAATAAAGTTCTGCGCAAGGTGAGATAGCAATGGATATTCACTGCTATTTAATCGCCACAATAAGTTGCCAGCAGCAGACTGGCCGATTGCCATGATACTTAATGCATAATAGCCTATGCTAAGGCACAGGCTGAGTATGACCAATTTGATGATATTCATTTATTTCCTTTTAATGTGAATATTTCATAAACGTTTTTTTGAAACAGTGTACAGATTTTACCGTCAATAGTGAGTAATGGCTATTTCTGTAATATTGCATTATATCGACTAAAGGCCGCATCAAGATCGGCAATTAAATCGTCAGTATCTTCAAGTCCAATATGTAAGCGTATTAATGGTTTGCTGCTATCCCATTGGGTGGCAGTGCGGATATTGTTAATACCAGACACGGCTAAAATCAAGCTTTCGAATCCCCCCCAAGAAAAGCCCATTTTAAAATGATTCATGTTTTCTACAAAAGCAGTGGTAGCGGATAAGTCGCCTTGCTTAAGTACAAACGAGAACAAACCATTACCACTACTAAAATCGCGTTTAAAAAACGCGTGACCTGGGCAAGTATCAAATGCAGGATGACGGACATGATCTACTTCAGGGCGGCTGGCTAACCAATTGGCTACCTTTAAAGCATTTTTATTATGCTGTGCCATACGAACTCCTAAGGTACGTAAGCCTCGCGCAGCTAAATAAACGTCATCCGGTGAGGTTGTTTGACCCATTAAGTAACTGTTTTCGCGCAGTTGCTCCCAATGCTGTTCATTGGCAGTGGCGGTACCCATCATTACATCTGAATGGCCGACAATGTACTTGGTGGCGGCTTGAATGGAAATGTCGACACCCATATCAAATGGGTGAGAATTAATCGGTGATGCCCAGGTATTATCTAGCATTACAATGACATTATGTTCGTGAGCGATACGGCTAAGCGTCGGTACATCCTGCACTTCCATGGTGATTGAACCTGGTGATTCTAAAAATAATACCTTGGTGTTAGGACGAATTAATTCGCGAATGCCTTCGCCAATCATCGGGTCGTAATAGGTGGTTTCGATGCCAAAACCTGCGAGCATTTTATTGCATAAGTCGCGGGTGGGTTCGTATGCTGTGTCGACCATCAATAAATGATCGCCACTTTTTAAAAATGACAATAGAGCGCTACTGATCGCGCCCGCACCAGAAGGGTACAATGCGGTGCCGGCACCTCCTTCAAGTTCGCTTATGGCTTGCTGGAATGAGAAATGAGTAGGGGTGCCACGACGACCATAAAACATTTCCCCATTGGTTTTGTTTTTTATCGCAAAACGCATCTCGTCCATGGTGTCAAACACCACTGTCGAAGCTCTGAATACGGGCGGATTGATAATGCCTTTAGTGAACTTTTTTTCGCGGCCAACGCTAACAATTTGGGTGGCTAACTTATCGTCTTTGCTCATGTAAATATTTCCAATGTTGGGCAGAGTTCATACTATTAATATAAGCGGTGTTAAGGCTTTAACAATATGACTAAATGCGCTGCGGTAAGAGATTTAATCCTTGTGTCATCCTAGCACCAAGTTGTTTAAATAAAAGTGCCTATTTGGCAAGCTTGACTATTTTTCATCACTGAGCGGTAAACTGAGGCTTATTTCAACTCCCTCGACCCCATTTTTTGCCATGTTAGTCGCTTTAATGGTGCCATGATGAAAATCACTGATTAGTCTCGCAATATACAAGCCTAATCCTAGATGTGGCTTACCATTAATGCCTTGAGGCCTGATTGACACCATCGATTCAAAAATCTGGCTGTTCATGTCTTTTGGCAATAAAGGACCAATGTTACTGACGGTTAATATCGCTTGTTTTTGATACTGGGTTAGGCTGACTGTAATGGCGCTGCTGGGCTGATGAAACTCAATTGCGTTGTTGATTAACTTATCCATTAACTGGGCGATGTATTCTGGTACACCGTCGCAATACATGGCTTTATCTTCAATGTGGATGCTAAAGAGCTGATCTGGATAAGTCATTTGATAGCCTTGCATGCAACCGCTAATCACTTTCTTTAATGAAAAACGACAGCTTTCAGCTTGGGTTAAACTGGCTTCGAGACGAGTTGCTTCGCTTAAGTTGTTTAAAATAAGATGCAAGCGACTCACACCTTCTTGGGCGCGGCTGACATACTTTTGTGATTGCTCATCCAGTTGTTGTAAGCCTAAATGTTCAAGTGAGCTACGCACCACGGCTACAGGGGTACGAAGTTCGTGCGATAAACGTGATGACATGTTTTCTAAATAATGAGTATATTGCCCTAAGCGGCTGACAATGCTAGAAAAGCTACGTGACAAGTCACCGATTTCATCTCGATTTTTGGATGCCACAATTTGTTGTCTTACGCGGCCCTGGCTGTCGATGGCTAATTCAGCTTGATCGCGTAGGCTACGGATGCGGCTTGAAATACTCGATGCAAAAATAAACAAGGCTAATGTGCCCATGCTCATAATGGTCAAAATAACGTTAAAGAGTTTTTCCAGTGCGCGGTTACGCAGGCTGCGAATGCCATGAGTGGTTTCTTCTGCAATAACCACTCCCATGACTTTATCGTCAATCCATATTGGGCTTGCAGCGGCTAATACTACAGCTTTGTTGTCTGGCGTTAAGCGCCATGTAGAGCCTTGTTTGCCACTTAAGGCTTTTTCAATGTGGCTGCCAGTCAGTTCGGTTGAGTCTTGCAGCGAATCGATAAAGTCTTGTGGCGGACGAGTCAATATTTTGTAGTACAAGGGCAGAATATATTGTTGCTTAAAGTGCAACCACAATGAGTCCGGTTGATTGACCTCAATATCATCTGCCCAGGTGTTGGACGATGAACGAATATCACCAGATTTTGCCAGTACGCGGCCATGATTATCGACCACCCAAATACGTGAACTGTTGTGGCTCATGCCTTTAATGATATTTTCAATTTCAGGCGAGGGCACTAATACCGTGCCTAAACTGGCTACTGAGTCGGTGGCCGATGTACCGATGACATTCACTAATTGCCGTGTTTTGCTATCGTTAACATTATGAATGGCAAAACCTAATTTGCTGCCTACCATTTCGAGCGGCAGCCTGAATTCAATATTGTATCCCTTATCTGTTTTTAACCACTGGCCTTGAATACGTGACTCAGGAGTAACAGGCATTGATTGGCTTGGATCAGCGGGTAGTTCAAATGCACTGAGCCAACCACTTTTAGTATTGGCAACAATATAACGCCTAAACTGACCGTCTGGTGATTGAGTTGCCATAACTAAGTGATCGTTTCTATCAATTCGTAAGCTTTTACGGTTACGAAAAATTAGGCTTGGATCATTGACCTTAAAAAAGCCGTATAAATAGCCGCCGTATTTGCCCACCATATGGCTAAAGCTGATATTGGCAGGGTCGGCTTTATTACGTTGATAAATAACATGTTCGTCAGAATAGTTAAGGGTGCGATGTCGGTATAAGTCCCAGTCACTCAGTTTACCGTCCAGTTGAATAGGCCCTGCTAGGGGGTAGGCATATAAGTCACGGCCTTTTTCTACTTGCTTTAAAAAACTGGCTTGGTTGTCAAATAATTTAGGCCGTTCATGCAAGGCAGTCGCAAGAGCTTGAGTGGTGCCTTCAAGGGTTTTTTCTTGGCCATAACGTAAGTACTTTTCCATTTCCCACACATATTCATACCCCAGCCAAGGTAGACAGAGTAAAAACAGCGACAAAATGACAACTTTGGCTCGTAGCCCTATCGGTAAATTCATCTGTTAGATATTGTCCCAGCGGTAACCCATGCCATAAACGGTATCGATACAGTCAAACTCGGTGTCGATGGCGATAAACTTTTTACGGATGCGTTTTACGTGAGAAGTAATAGTGCTGTCGTCGACGTAAATTTTAGCTTCTTGCATTAAATCTTGTCGACTGCGTACATGTCCTGGGTGTTTTGCCATGGCATGTACCATCCAAAATTCGGTGACGGTGAGTTCTATTGGGAGCGATTTCCAATACACCTGAATACGGTTGCCATCAATAGTGAGGTGACCGCGTTCGAGTAAGTTGTCTTCAATGGCACTTGAACCGATTAATTCAGAGCGGCGAAATAAGGCTGCAATACGGGCCATTAAGTGAGGAAAGCTGACATCTTTAGTTAAGTAGTCATCGGCACCTAAACGTAGGCCACACACAGTGTCAAAGTCGCTGTCTCTGGCGGTTAAAAAAATAATAGGTAAGCCGCTCGACATCGCCCTAAGTGCTTGGCATAGGGTAAATCCACCATCAATTTCATGCTCTAAGCCAATATCAATAATGGCTAAGTCAGGTAAGCGTGCATTAAAGGCGAGCATGGCTGCTGGGCGGTTGGCATAGGCTTGGACACTATAACCATGCTGTTGCAGAACATCTTTGTAGTTTTCGCGGATAGCGGTTTCGTCTTCAACAATGGCAATTCGTTTCATGGGATGATTTCAATTAATAAGTTGATAAATGGGTACATGGCTGACTATACAGGATTTTATGGTCCAAAAAAGCCGTTGACGGCAATTGCCATATTGTTGCCACATTTGATCGCCACATTGCCATTTTTGCTCCCCAATAAAGCCACCAATGAAGTGTTTAATAGCGACATAGAGTTAATCAGCAACGCATTAACTCATGTATTGATGATAACTATCATTTTTTAACTAACCGCTAAACGGGACTCTTTATGAAAAAGCAACTTATCGCAGCAACAATTATTTCTACCATGATGATTTCAAACGTCAGCTGGGCCAATGACACTGACTTGCCCGAAGAACGAGAACATACTGAAGAGTTAGTGGGTTTGAGCTCGGGCATTTTACTTGGCGCAGTCATTGCTGGGCCTGTTGGTGCCATTATTGGTGCATTTACGGGCACCTTTATTGGTAAATCAGTTGGTGATGAAGCAGAGCTCACCGTCCAGAAACAACAATTGGTGGAGCAAGAGCAACAATTAACTCAAACCAATGAGCAATTAATGGCTCTGACCACTAAGCAGCAGTCATTGGAGCAAGTGTCGGATAAGTATTATCAATTACAGTCTAGCTTGGCAGAACAAAATGCGAATCAACAACAAATACTTAATGAATTAACCATTGGGATGAATGTACAGTTTAAAACCGGATCGAGCCATATTGAGCCGTTATTTGAACAACAGTTAGATAATGTGGCTTACATGATGAGCTTGTCACCAGAATTAACCATTGATTTAACGGGCTATGCCGATCGCCGTGGTGATAATGATTTCAACCAAGCCTTGTCTGAACAGCGTTTAGCTGAAGTGACCCAATACCTAGCTGCACAAGGTATTGCTCGTGAGCGTTTGCACGGACAGGCTTATGGTTCAACGTTGCCAATGCATCAAGAACAAAATTTTGAAAACGACTTTTTTGACCGTCGCGTTACGCTCAAGTTATTGGCACCCGGTGCTGAACTTGCTGCTAACTAAATCTACCCGTCGATTTTCCTTTTTGTTTTGATATTACCCATCTAGGCGTAAACATTGATGTTGTAGCCTAAATGGGTAAGGAGCGAGTATGCGCCCGTTGTTTTTGATCTCACGTTTGTCTGTTAATTATATTGGTAAATTGTTGTGTTTCGGTTTGTTGTTTGTCGTTTATGCCAGTATCACAACGGCATTTGCATCTCCGTCTGGCTATCAAGATGACGATATCACCCAAGGCACATTAGAGTATTTTCAACAAAATCAAGTGATACAAGCTTTTGCGCTAGATACACAAGTGAGCATGGATGTGTCGGGATTACTCAATCGGGTCACGGTTAAGCAAGTGTTTATCAATGACTCCGATCAATGGGTTAATGGACGATACTTATTTCCGTTACCGGAAACGGCTGCGGTCGATAGTATGAAATTACGCATTGGCGACAAAGTCATCGCCGGACAAATTCAACCTAAAAAACAAGCATTACAAACGTTTGAAACCGCCAAAAAACAAGGTAAACAAGCGAGTTTGTTACAGCAACAACGACGCAACTTGTTTACTTCAGATGTGGCCAATTTAGGACCACATGAACAACTCGTGGTGGAAATTAGTTATCAACAAAAGGTTGAGTATCGTGATGGGCTATTTAGCTTACGTTTTCCATTAGCAATAACACCGCGTTATAACCCGCAAGCTGAGCGCACTACCGAGCAACCGCAATTGGCCATGCCATCGAGCGCTAATACGGCGACGACTGTTAAACACGTCAGGCCTGAACTAAATGTGAAGATGCAGGTGAACATTGATGCTGGTTTTGAACTAACGTCATTAAACAGTCTTTATCATCCGATTAAGCAATCTAATGTAGGCAATCATTACAGTGTGAACTTTGCCAGCAAACAAATTGCCGACCGTGATTTTGTGCTGCAATGGCAAGCTAATGTTGGCGCAGTACCACAAGCGGCGACATTTTATCAAACCGGTAAAACCCATGTGAAAGACAATAGTATTGAACGTGAACAGACAGCACAACGACAGCCTAACCCCGTTGATAATAATATGTACTCACTCTTGATGTTAATGCCGCCGAGTGTGGAAGTCAGCGAGCAACACCTTATTGCCCGCGAGCTAATTTTAGTCATCGATACCTCTGGTTCTATGTCTGGACAGTCAATCACTCAAGCTAAGCAAGCATTGCAATTTGCCCTTGCAGGACTGCGTGACATCGACAGCTTTAATATTATTGAATTTAATAGTGACGTAACCCTTTTATCTGCAACGCCATTGCCTGCTAATAGCCGTAATATTGGTAAAGCAAACCGATTTATTCAGTCATTAGAGGCCGACGGCGGCACCGAAATGCGCAGTGCATTACAAACTGCGCTGGTGTATAGCGTACAGCAAGATTCAGATCAAACCGATACACGCAGTGATATGTTGCGCCAAGTGATTTTTATGACAGACGGTGCCGTTGGCAATGAACATGAGTTGTATCAGCTTATTAACGATCAGTTGGGTGCCAGCCGATTATTCACGGTCGGTATTGGCTCTGCGCCTAACTCAGATTTTATGCGTCGGGCGGCAACAATGGGGCGAGGGACATTTACCTACATTGGCAATGAGTCTGAAGTGCAGCAAAAAATTGAACAATTACTTAATAAAATTGAACAACCCGTGTTGACCAATATTGGCTTGTATTATCTTGATGGCAGCGTACCGGATTATTGGCCGACGACTATTAGCGATTTATACCAAAATGAACCACTTTGGGTAAGCATTAAATCGGCGTCACACCAACAACAGCCCATCATAGTGTCTGGCAATATTAATGGTCAATATTGGCAGCAACAACTTGATTTTGAAGAAAACCAGGCTGCTAAGGGCATCGATTTATTATGGGCAAATGCACAAATAACATCACTTGAGCTTTATAAAGACAATGCCAGCCGAGATCGCGTCAATAAGCAAGTTGAAGCATTAGGCTTGTTGTATCACTTAGTGACCAGCCAAACCAGTTTAGTTGCTGTGGATGTCACTCCGGTTAATCCATTGATTGATAATCCTATAGATGTGCAGTTACAACCGCATATGCCCCATGGTTTAAATGCTGCTCAGTCGTCGCAAGTATTGCCACAAACCGGTACAGCTAGTCGATTATGGTTATTAATTGGTTTTAGTTTGCTTGGCTTAGGTTTGTTGCATTATTTATGGCTAAGACAACGCTTACCTGGCCAATTGTTAGTGATTGAATCACATGATTAAACAGGAGCGTAAATATGTCGCAAACAATATCACCGACCAAACATTGGATTGTGATTGCGCTGATAAGCGTAGTGGGATGCGCACTATTATTACAGGGAGGTTATATGCAAGCTAAAGCCCATTTTGCCCAATTTTTAATTGAACGTGCTTTTGAAAAAACCTTGGTAGATAGCCAACCTCATAAACCCTGGTCTTGGGCCGACACTCATCCGGTGGCTAAGATGCGTGTGTTGCAACAACACAATGATAGCTTGCAACCTTTAGGCAGTGACTTGTACGTATTAGCAGGGGCATCTGGGCGCAATTTAGCGTTTGGACCTGGGTTGATGTTAGCGGGAGCTTCGTTGGGTGAGCAGGGCAATATGATTATTGCTGGCCATCGAGACAGTCATTTTATGCGTTTACAGTACGTTAAGGTCGGCGACATGATTGAACTGTATAGCACTGCAGGGGAGCGAGTGTTATATCAAATTACTACCACCCATGTAGTGCATGAAACCGACTTAGATGTGCTGGCACCTACAGCCGAAAGTCACTTAACCTTGATAACCTGTTATCCATTCGATCAATTGAGTGGTAATGCCGAATACCGCTATATTGTTGAAGCTAAGCCAGTAGTGAGCAACCCTTTATACAGTTAACTCCAGTTATACAGTTAACCATAATTGCGATACCCAAAACTTGATAAATCTGTGGCTAATAAATATGTGTATTTTAAATATTGAGTCGTTTGAGAGAATGACAAATGGAAGGAAAAGTAAAACCTAAGGTTAGGCGGCTAATGTTTATAAGGTGTTTCGCTTAAATGGGCAATAAAAAAGCAGAGCGCTAATGGGCTCTGCTTTTTTGATATCAGAAAGCGACAACTACGCTTTCGTTATTGATATTAAGCTTTCATTGATTTTTCACCGCGAGCTAATCCCACTACACCAGAACGTGATATTTCAATCACCTTGGTGGTATCGCCAATAGCATGGATAAACGCATCAATTTTATCACTGGTTCCCACCATTTGGATGGTATACAGGCTTGCTGTTACATCGACAATTTGACCACGGAATATATCTGCTGTGCGCTTAACTTCTTCGCGCTGTTCGCCTTGGGCTTTGACTTTAATTAAGGCTATTTCACGTTCAATATAAGCCGACTCAGTTATGTTAGCCACTTTCAAAATATCGATAAGCTTGTGCAATTGTTTTTCAATTTGCTCAAGGATATTTTCATTGGCAATCACAGTAATATTTAAGCGTGACAAGGTCACATCTTCAGTCGGCGCAACGGTTAAGCTTTCGATGTTGTAGCCACGTTGAGAAAATAATCCCACGACTCGTGACAATGCGCCTGGTTGGTTTTCAAGTAATACAGAAATAATACGACGCATTAGCTTTTCTCCGTTTTGCTTAGCCACATTTCGTTCATTGCACCGCCGCGAATGAGCATTGGATAGACGTGTTCAGTTTCGTCTACGCTGATATCAACGAATACTAACTTGTCTTTCATTGCCAACGCTTCAGCTAACTTAGATTCAAGTTCATCTGGGTGATCAATGTTCATTCCTACATGGCCATAAGCTTCTGCGATTTTTGCAAAATTAGGTACTGAGTCCATGTAAGATTGTGAATGACGACCTGAGTAAATCATGTCTTGCCATTGTTTCACCATACCAAGGAAGCGATTGTTTAAATTGATGATTTTAACCGGAGTATCGTATTGCAGCGCAGTTGAAAGCTCTTGAATATTCATTTGAATAGAACCGTCACCAGTGACACAAACAACCGTAGCGTCAGGGTACGCCATTTTAACGCCCATCGCCGCAGGTAAACCAAAGCCCATGGTGCCTAATCCACCAGAGTTAATCCATCGGCGAGGCTTATCAAACGGGTAATATAAGGCGGCAAACATTTGGTGCTGGCCGACATCTGAAGCCACGTAAGCATCACCATTGGTGAGTTTATACAAGGTCTCAATCACTTGCTGTGGTTTGATTCTATCTGTTGTGCGATCAAACTCTAAACTCTTGCGTGAGCGCCAAATTTCAATATCGTTCCACCATGCAGCCATAGCGTCAGCATCATTGGTTTTATTGGTTTCATCAAGCAGCGCTAACATGCTGTCTAGAATATTGTCTGCTGAACCAACAATCGGAATATCGACTCTAATGGTTTTTGAAATAGACGATGGATCAATATCGATGTGCAAAATAGTCGCATTAGGACAATACTTTTCAACATTGTTTGTTGTACGGTCGTCGAAACGGACTCCAATACCAAAAATTAAATCGGTGTTGTGCATTGCCATGTTAGCTTCGTATAACCCATGCATCCCTAGCATGCCTAAACTCTGCTTATGAGTGCCAGGAAACGCGCCTAAGCCCATTAAGGTACTCACGACGGGGATGTTTAAGCGTTCAGCAAGGGCAAGAATCTGTGCATCACAACCAGAAATAACCGCGCCACCACCAACGTATAATACCGGTTTTTTAGCAGCTAACAGAGCTTGTAAACCTCGGCGAATTTGACCTTTATGGCCTACCGTTGTTGGATTATATGAGCGCATTTTAACGCTGTCTGGGTAAACATAATCATGCAGTATATCTGGGCTTAAACAGTCTTTTGGTAAATCGATGACCACAGGGCCTGGGCGACCTGTTGCGGCAATGAAAAAAGCTTTTTTAACTGTTTCAGGTATGTCTTTAGCATCGGTGACTAAAAAGCTGTGCTTTACGATAGGGCGAGAAATACCAATCATGTCGCATTCTTGGAAGGCATCATTACCAATTAAATTACTCGGTACTTGACCTGATAACACCACTAATGGGATTGAATCCATGTAAGCGGTAGCAATACCTGTAATGGCGTTGGTAGCACCGGGGCCTGAAGTCACTAACACAACTCCAACTTTACCTGTAGCGCGGGCATAGCCATCAGCCATATGTACGGCTGCTTGTTCATGACGAACTAGGATGTGTTCGATACCGGATATTTTATGCAGAGAATCGTAGATGTCTAACACCGAACCGCCGGGATAACCGAAGATATGGCTGACACCTTCATCTATTAATGAGCGCACGATCATACTCGCGCCAGAAAGCTTTTCCATGAAATGAGTCCTTTTAAGTTACCGTATGGTAAACAGTATCTTGTATACAACGACGGTAATCGCTTTAAAAAATAAGTTTGAAGGGTAATTCAAACTCGTAGATTGAAGTTGCCATCGCAATATTCAATAGTGGGTTTCATTGCTACTTACTAAGTAACTAGCCTCCATCTTATGTAAATTTAAATTTACTGCAACCACTTTAGTTAATTATTTTTAAAGGTTGAAATAGTTTCATGTTTATGATTTTTTTGGTAGGAGTGTTATGGCCAACGAAAGGCAATGACTGTACCTAATTGGATTGTGTTGTATTAACGTCTATAAATTACCTTATACGTTATATGCTTAAGACTGAAAACGTTTAACCACACATAAAAAGACCACTAAATAGTGGTCTTTTTATGTGTGGTTATTATTGGTAATGTGGTGAGTATTTAAATGATTAGCGTTAATCTAGTTGAGGTGATTTTGGCAGTGTGCTTTGAAAAAACTGACATACCCCGACTAATACTACTGCGCCAAGCATTAACGCTGAAAAAGGTACTGCGCTGCCGTCATAAAAATATGCTAGCAAGGGCCCTGCAACGGCGCCAAATCCAAATCTGAGGGTGCCAATGACGGCCGTTGCGGTACCGGTTTCTTTCTGGAATTTCATTAACACAATGGCATCGGCATTAACCGACATAATCCCTAGAGAACCCATTAATGGGATCAGCATTGCCACCGTAAAATGATAACTTAATTCAAATACATTAACCGCTAACAAGCCTGTTGCCGATAGGATGCCGAAAAATGTTGCTACATGTAACATCCGTTTTGAGCCGAATTGGGTCACTACTTTAGAGTTCACAATATTGGCGAGCATTAGGGCTCCCACGTTGGTGCTAAATAATATAGCAAACAATGACTTATCTAACTTAAAAACTTCCATGTAGATAAATGGTGAAGCGGTTAAGTAGCAGAAAAATGCAAATGAAGTTAATACGCCGCTAGATAAATTAAGTTTAACGCCGCTACGGGCAAACACTGTGTAATAGCCCCCTAAAAATGATTTTTGACTGCGACCACCTAGGTCTTTATCGCTGGGCATTTTAAGTTTAAACAATATTAACGCCAATAAGGTTATGGCATAACAGCTTTGGCTTAAAAAGATCATATGCCAATCGCCAACTTCCATGATTAAGCTGCCCAATGTTGGGGCAAGTAATGGTGCTAACATCATAATTAAGCTGACATAAGACATGCCTTTTGCGGTATTTTGACCATAAATTTCTTTAATATAACCCGGAACCACAACCGTGGCAGCAGCACCTATGAGTGCTTGAGCAAAACGTAATACTAAAAATTGTTCAATACTGGTACTGAGTGAAATTAACAAACTGATTAGGGTGAAGCCTAATAATCCAAATATGACCAGTGGTCTACGACCAATTTTATCGGCTAAAGGACCAAAAACCAGCATACCTAATGCATAACCCGCCAGGTAAATACTGAGAGACTGTTGTACTGTGGTGACATCAGTGTCGAAGCCCAATGCCAAAACCGACATTGCTGGTAAATACATGTCGATAGCTAATGGCGTTATTGCAACAATGGCGGCAAGCATAGGAATTAGCATTGCTAAATGAGGTATACCAACAGGAATTGAAGAATTGGGCTTTAATGGCGATACCAAGTGAACCTCGTGTGCTTTGTCGTTACGGCAGAAATTTCGGTTTGTCAGGCGTTAGTTTAACATGATAAATAACATTTATTGATGTTGATTCTGTAATGAATAATGTTGAAATGTGGTGTCTTTATATGTATTGACTGTGGATATTTACGGCACATAAATACCCATTTTTTAATTAATACTCTCTGTTAACTGACTTAGTGATTGAACCTAAAGTTAAGCCTAATTACGCTTAATATTCTATTTTTAATACAATATGATGTAATCACTCGTGAATATGTCGTAATTAATTTGAAATAAAACTATGATTACTGTCTAAATAATTATCATTGAGGTGGTTGTGATACTGAGTCGGTTGTATGGTGTTATGCCTGGGTTAGAGACCTTTTCTCGTTACGAGCGAAGCTGGCTTAAAGATGATGTTCGCGCAGGTTTGTCTGTTGCCGCTGTCGCTTTACCTGTGGCCATTGCTTATGCACAATTAACGGGTGTTAATGCTGCGGTGGGTTTGTATTCCTGTGTATTGCCGATGATAATTTATGCCTTATTTGGCACCTCAAGACAACTTATCGTTGGCCCTGATGCTGCAACGTGTGCAGTTATAGCGGCTGTTGTAACACCTCTAGCCGCTGGAGACAGCCTTAAACATTGGCAATTAGTGATGACCATGACCGTGATGACGGGGTTTTGGTGTTTAATTGCCAGCCGGTTTAAATTAGGCGTTTTAGCTGACTTTCTGTCTAAGCCGATTTTAATGGGGCTTCTTAACGGTGTGGCTATTACTATTATAGTAGGGCAGTTTTCTAAAATTTTCGGTTTTACCTTTGATGAAAAATACTTACTTGAACGTTTAGGTGGTGCGCCAAGCTATTTATCGCAAACTCATATACCAACACTATTAATGGCGATTCTTACTGTCATTGTTTATTTTGTGATGAAACGCTTAAAGCCTAATTGGCCAGCGTCCATGTTTGCTATTTCTGCTGGGGCAGCACTCGTGTGGGCTTTCCATTTAACGGATTATGATATTGCGGTTATTGGCAGTGTAGCGGCTGGTTTGCCCACCTTCCAAGCGCCGGTATTTAATATTGGTATTGCGCGTGAACTGGTGATGCCAGCACTTAACTTAGCTATGGTTAGTTTTGTGAGTATGATGCTGACAGCCCGTAGTTTTGCCGCTAAAAATGGTTACGAAATTGATGCCGACAAAGAGTTTAAAGCATTAGGGTTAGCGAATATAGCCTCTGCTTTATCGCAAGGTTTTGCGGTGAGTGGTGCAGATTCTCGTACCGCAGTGAACGATGAAAATGGTGGTAAAACCCAATTGGTCTCGGTAATAGCTGCAGTGTTGATTGCCTTTGTGGCAATATTTTTAACTGCGCCATTAGAGTTTATTCCCAGCGCAGCCTTAGGGGTTGTATTGGTGATTGCGTCCATACATTTAATTGATTTGAAATCTCTCTGGGGATTACGTTTACGCGACCGCCAAGCATTTTATCTCGCATTAACGACTTTCTTTGCCGTACTGTTTATCGGCGTTATTCCAGGTATTACCTTAGCCGTTTTATTGGGTTTATTTCAATTTCTTAGAACCGTAATGCGCCCAACAGACCAAGTACTTGGGCTTGATGCCAAAGGAATTATTCGCAGTATCGACAGCAGTGACAAAGCCGCTCCGATCCCTGGAATATTTATTTACCGGTTTAATTCTCCGCTAACCTATTTTAATGCGACTTACTTTAAACGACGTTTACTTGAGCGTTTTGCAAGGCAAAATCAGTTGGAAAGCATCGATTGTGTGATTATTGATGCAGTACCATGTTTTACTCATTTAGATTTAAGTGTAATGGCGATGCTGGCTGATATAGACGTGTTACTGCGAAAGCGCGGTGTCAGTTTAGTATTGGCTGGGCGAAAGCGTCAGTTGATTAGCTGGTTTGAGCAAACTGATATGGTATCTGGGGACGAGGGGATTACCATTCGTTCTGACTTATATTTAGCATTAAAACTTCACCAAAGTCATATTGCTGCAACCGAAGCGCTGGAATTAAAGAAGGCTTCGGATAATGAATCTACCGAGTCGGTATTGACTCATAGTCAGATTTAACTGTTTGATATTAAATATTTTGTTTTAAACTTCTGAATTTTAAAGTTTTTTATATGTGTTGTCGCAGGTGGCTTTATTCTATACACTCGCTGCAAACGATCTGAGTATGGCAATCATACTGAGTTATGACGCCCCCTCGAAAATCAGGCCCTTGATGTCCTTTCTGAGCCCTTGAGTACAGTAAAAAGCGTAGTCTATTTATTGGATATGGCATGTATGGTTTCGCAAGTAAGTGAAGCAATGCTGGATGTGATCGCAGATGCGTTAGTCGAAAAGGGTTACATCCTTTTATCTGACATCATTCCTGAGTATGTAAGCTCAGCTTTGCTTGTAAAAATGCATGCTGAACAAGACATAAATTTTAAAAAAGCCGCTATCGGACGTGGTGTTGAACAACAAATCAACAGTGACATTCGTTCGGATAAAATCAGTTGGTTAGAAGAACAAGATCATGTTGACCGTGAATATTTAGCGATTATGAGCCAATTGAAAGATGGTTTAAACCGACGTCTATTTATGGGGTTATTTGATTTTGAAAGTCATTATGCTGTTTATGAACCGGGTGGTTTTTATAAAAAACACGTCGATGCACTTAGTGGTAGCCAAAATCGTATTTTATCAACAGTATTTTTTTTGAATCCTGATTGGCACAACAATGACGGCGGTGAATTGATTATTTATGATGAAGCCGATTTCCCCTTAGAAGTGATTAATCCGCAAATGGGCACTTTGGTGCTGTTTTTAAGTGAACGATTCCCACATGAAGTTAGGCCGACAATGAAAACCCGCAATAGTATTGCTGGTTGGTTTAGAGTGAGTCACGCCAATCACGGTTTTTGATCAAGCGATTACGTGCTTCTCGATACCTATTTGGCAATCGCTATTTATTAATAGCATTTAATCTTACGATAAGAATACTGTTTTACACTATTGATGAAAAACATTGCTGTTACTAGCTGTAAATCTATATGCAGTTAAGGTAATGTAACCTTTTACATTAGAGGAACGTTAATTTGAGCTGGATTAATAGACTAGATTGCTTGATAGGCGAACATGTGATTTTAGAGCCGCTGTCATTAGATCACGTTCCTGGTTTAACTCTAGCTGCCAGCGATGGTGAGTTATGGAAGCTGTGGTTTACACAAATTCCCAATGCCGAAGGCATGAAAGCGTATGTTGAATATGCTTTAACCTGCGAAAATAATGGTGAAGCGGTTGCGTTTGCAGTGCGTGATAAAGTCTCTGGAAATATCATCGGTTGTACTCGCATTTGCCACTGGGACCAACCGAATCGCAGACTCGAAATTGGCTACACTTGGTATGCGAAATCCTATCAACGCAGTGCCATTAATACTGAATCCAAATTATTGTTACTCCGTTATGCATTTAACACTTTAGATGCAATTGCCGTTGAGTTCAGAACGCATTGGTGCAATCACGCCTCTCGAAATGCTATTGAGCGTTTGGGGGCAAAGCAAGATGGCATATTACGCAATCATAAAATTCAAGCAGACGGGACTATTCGTGACACGGTGATATTTTCGATTATTGAAACCGAATGGCCTCAAGTTGAACATTTTTTAACATCTCGTTTAGCGCATTATCAATTGTTAACATTATCTACTACTTTCTAAAAGACGAAGGGAAACAACCATGAACAAACCTGCTATGTGGATTTTTACGGTATCGGCTATGTGTGTGAGTATCACTGCACAAGCGGAAAGTGCAGCAGAAAAAGCATTTACTGATGAGTTACTTGAATGTGCAGCATATTATCAAATTAGTTCAGAAGCGATAGGCGCGATGAATGCTCCACAAATGAAAGCTGTGGGAGAGCGTTTAAAAACCTCTGCAGTTGATGCCGTGAAGATTGCTGGTAAGTATCGTGACCCTGCACAAGTTGATAAAGATGTAGTAACAGCTAAACAAAAACAAATTGCTCAACTAGGTGGGTCTAATAACTTAGGCGGCTTGATGTCAAAATACAAAGATTCTTGTAAATCGATAGTGACTGACCCACAAAAACGTTTAGATTATTGGACTATGGCAACAATGTAATGGGTTACTAAGTCTTTAGAAAATAACCACATTGAAGTTATTCAAGTGGTTATTTTTTTATCCATTCGCCTTGTTTTGTTTGGATCATATGTCCTGGTTCTGCTGCTTCAATGGCCTTTTGTGCTGCAAGTGCAGTAACATTATTAAGGCTAAGACCATTTCGATTAGCGATGATTTGATAATAGTATTTTCGTTTGCTATTGACGCTTAATACCAGCTGTTTCGCTTCTGGTGAGTCGACAACAATGCCTAAGTAACCATTAGGTTGCTCACCCACGATTCTCGCATTCTTAGCGTCTTGTAATGTCATAGCCCATGCATTGGCACACCAGAAGATACTCGCGAAACATATGGCGGTTATTAAAGTGAATGATGATTTCATTTAAGAAACTCCCGTTAAAATAACTCTTCATTACCAAGTAGATTCTCGAGATCTTTTTCCACTCTGATTTTAATTTCGTGTTCAATTTTAACGTTTAAATTGATCACAATAGGTTTATCCGGTGGTTCTATTTTTACCGTGGGCGTACAGGCGGTTAGCCACAACAATGCCATTGCGGTGGTGCAACTGAGTAAAATTATTGATGAGTATTTCACGTGGGCTATCCTTTTATGCTGCTATTGAACTTTGATTTCAATTTGGTTCTGTATCTTATTGCCAACTTGCGTGCTTCTGTACAATTGAATTAAGTTTTCTTGGTGGGTGTAATTAAGATGAACAGGGCGTTCAACCCCACGACTGTTTCCTTTTACACCAATGTTGATCACTGCATCCCCGTTGGGCGTCATATCAAACGTGCTTGCTAGTTCACTGTAGTTTAAATGCTCAAGGGCGGTAAAGACCAATTCAAGATAAGGCTGAGATAATTCTAGTCGATCAATTGCAGGGTTTCCGGCAACTTCAATTAATCCACCTGGTGCTCGTGCTGCGAGTTTCCCGCCTGCAATAGTGACTTTACCATCAACCAGTTCAGCAGGTAATACTCCATCAAATAAACCATTTGCTTTAACGCCTACCTGAGGTTGCTCTTGTAAAAATTTCTCTAAACTTAAGCCTTGTAACAATAGGTATCCATAGGATTTATCTTGCAGCTTGAGTACAAATTCAGGTAATAAAAAACGTCCATCTAACATATCACCACTGGCGGTAAGACTGACATTCGTTTCACTTAATCCAGTAACTTGTTGTAACCAGTTGGTCGGGGTTTTGTTTCCGTCTTTATTGAGTTCTATATCAGCATTTAAATTCAGGTTTGTCAGCGACAACCCCAACTTGGCTTGCTGTAAACTGATTGCTGTCTGTGGGCAAACTAATTGACTGTGAGCAAAGTGTTTTTCGGCTGCAGGAGTATTGGGACCATCGTGAATTTGCTGCCAATTAAATTGGCATTGGGCAAATACGTCACCGCCATTAAATGACTTATCTTGCCATTGTCCTGACAAGGATGATAACTGTTGTTGAATTTTCATTTCAAACTGGCTGGTGTTGTCTATTTCACTCAGTGCAAAACCAGCCACGAGTTTACTGTGACCCTGAATTGTAAAATCATTGGGTAAAGGTTGGACTTTTTGCAATGTTTTTAGTGCGGTTTCAATGTCGGTATCAAAGGTCCATTGGCCTGCGAGTGATAACGGACTTTTACTATCTGCAAATTTCAATAAGTGATAACTGCTTAAGTTAAGCGTATCTAATTGCCACTGCTCACTTCCCACTAACAATCCTTTGGACAAATTGAGCTGCTGAGTGACTTTTATATTATTAAGAGCAAGCAGTGGTTGACGGCGGTTTTTTCCCTGTTGCTTAGTGATATCGAGTTTGCTGATACGCCAAGTGATGTCATTAGTTGTAGGTTTTTGTAACCAACGTTCTAGCGACTTTTCGATGGATTCATCCAGATGTATTGCTAGCGCTATGCCTTGATTGATAGCTATATCGGTTTTATTAACCGAGGCTAATATGGTCGACAGTTTACTTTTGTCCGTTTGGGTTGTTTGCTGGACAATAAGTTGGCCAACTTGCAGCGTAAACGGAGACAGATTCAGTTGAGTATTTTTTTGTTTGAATGCCATGGTCGAAGTGTCATTAAGAACAAGTAAGAATGACCCCAATTGTGCAGACGTTTTTTTGGTCTGTTTGTTATGTTGTTCATTATCACTGGTCATACTGCTAAAGATACTGGTGTTATTCACGGCTACGTTGGAGCTTGGCAGTAATGACAGTTCGAGTAGATGTTGTTGTCGCTGGAATATTTTACCAACTAAATTGACCTTCGCATCTGACAAGGATAACTGTTCAAAAGGGATCTCAGGAAATAAAGTTTTAATATCAATAGTAATTGGAGTCACTAGAGATGCCGATACGGGAGTATTTTCACTAACGGTTACGGTAGTGTCGTTTTTGCTGAGAGTTTGAACTAGTGGTTGTTCTGGCTTGTCTGTTGTTTCAAGGGGCGACAATGTCATACCCCAGTCGAAATCACTGCTAAATTGTTGGTGGCTGTTGAATATAGTGTGCGCCAGTTTCAATTTGCTTTGGAGTAATAACCCTTTAATGCTAACGCTCAAGTCAGGGATTGACGCTTGTATTGGTAGATCATCATTTTGTAGCGGGATTACGACTTCAATAGGATAAGCCATAGCTACATCGATGCTGGCTAACTGAGAAGTTGATTTTGGGGTTAACTTATCAATGATATGAACTATTTGATTAGCGTTTTCATCGGCTAATAATGAAATTAACTTATTTCTGTCTTCTTGTGAGGGCGATAGTTGATAGTTTAGCGGGGCAATATCAAGCTTTATCGCGAACGCATCAGTGGTTTTACTCTTATCTAAAGAGGCTGCTACAGGGAAGTTACCTAAATTAAGCATCGCTTTAACCGGTTGTTGCGGCGTAAAATAAACACTGGGCCACAGTGGTGAGTGCAGGGATAATCCATCTATTGATTGTTGACTGCTCATCTCGCCGCTGATTAAGTCAATTTTACTGTTGGCAGTCCATTGACCTTCAATGGTCACTTGCTGTTGATGAATGGGTTGCAGTATTTTTGAAAGCTGTTTGTGCAAACCATAAAGCATATTATTGCTTTGTTGACCCTGTGAGTTTTGCTTACTGCTTAATAGATTTAAATATTGTTCTAATGACTCAAGTCCTTGATAACTTAAACCTAAATCAACAAGTGTATTAAATTGCCAAGCTTGTTTACCTAAGCTGGCATCGAGACTGAATAGCGGAAAATCGTTAAAACGCCATAACGTATCGAGCTGGCCATTTTGGGTCAACGTTAATTTATCCATCTTTAAAGTATGTTGCTGTGTTTTATCTTTATCTAATGCAGGTAACTTAATGGTAATCGCGCCTAGATCTATCATGGGTAATTTGGCGAGGTTAAGTTGTAATGTGGCAGGGGATTCTTCTGTTTGTTGTGATTGACGAATAAAAAAGCTATCACCTAAATCAACATAGACACTTTGGGTTTTGATGCTGACAATATCTTCGGCATTGATTTGTTGATTTTTAAGGACTTCGAGACTGTCTCGTAATTCAAGATTAAATTCTTGGATGGCAATATGGCTGTCTTCGACTTTTAGAATGAGTCGAGGAATGTGAATATGATCTAATGACACATATTCAGCATCGAAATTGAGCACTTCAATATGATTTTCGGCTAATAAGTTGTTGAGTATTTTAACCGTAAGTGGTTTGGCATTTTCAATAATGACCCACACTAAAGCGACTGTGCAAAACAGGATAAAGAGTAAAATCTTGTTAAGGGTAAATATGCGCAATAGTGACTCGCTTTACATTTTCTTGTTCATTGATAACGATGTGCTCGTCAATAATATTGTTGTTATATAAGATTGATTAACATCTCTCATGTTAACAATTCTAGTCGTTATCTGATTATTAAACGAAATAAATTATCCATATGCGGTTGTTGATTAAACCGCTTTTGTAAATGCGAAATTATTGGCTAGTGAATAATTCAATTCAACTAATAAACAGTTAGTTGTCTAATATTATGACCATTAAAAACATTCATTAGCTTAGCATGGTATTAGCAACATATTGCAAAATATAATACATTATTAATTTAGGTTTAATGTAGTGTTAATCCAAATAAAAAAGGCGCTGATTAGCGCCTTTAGTTTGTCGGAATTAAGGAGGGTACTCTTTTAGATAACGAGCTTGCAGTTATTTATTCTTGCAATGGCTCTACAACAACATGTTGCAGTTCAACGGGTGCGATTGCATGCAAGGCATCCATTGCTGCACCGACTAAACTGATTTTTCCAACAGATGATTCTACTAATACAGCACGCTTTATTTCGCAGTATTGGCGGTTATGGCGGATTAAATTGGATAATGCCATTTGCATCGGTTGCATTGATGGGTTAAATGCCGCATTTTCGGCATAGCGGCCGCAAAAAGTGGCTCCATCGCTGGTCTCTAATACCACTGCTGCATTGCAATTGGTATAGGGAGCATAACTGAGTCCCATCTGGTCAATGGCTTCTATGATCATTGGGTCATCAGAATCGCAGCAGAATTCTTGTTCACGTTTGCATAATAGTGGCACGGTCACGTCTAAATCGGCAGGTCCAAAGGCATAGGGTAAGTAATGTGCCAAGGTTTGAGTTTCTTGTTGTGGTAGATGAATGTTAATTTTACTGCCGTTAACAAGTTCATTCATAAATTGACGACAGTGACCGCAGGGACTGAAATTAATAATAATATCTACAATTTCTGTCTCACCACCTAACCAAGCATGGCTGATGGCACTTTGTTCAGCATGTACTGAGTGGAATAATGCTTCACCGGGTAATTCTAGATTCGCCCCCATGTAAAAGTCGCCACTGGCACCTTTTACAATAGCGCCAACATAAAATTCACTTATAGGTGGATTGGCCAGTGCAGCAGCAATAGGTAATAACGCCATGAGTACTTGTTGCTCTGTTTGACCACTGGCGTTAACCAAAATCGCAAATTGTTCTTTAGCAATATGACCGCAAAATTGGTCATTCAATAATGGCACAAGTGCAGTTGCCAAAGGTTTGTCTAGTTGAGTAATGCTGTCTAAAAATCTATTTTGCATTCCCTTAATCCTTAGATGAAATAAATCGGGTAAAGTGAAAGTTCACTATAATGACTGTAAGTATTGATATAGGGCTTTTAATAGCTTTTGTTTATGTTCATTCTCGCTGGTTTCTTCGACCAAGTTCTCGAGTTTTATCACATAATCGGGATCTGATAATCGTTGTTGGCAGAATTCACGCCATTTGCGTGCCTCATTGTCGCTTAATGTTTCTGGGTAGTTACGAGCCCGGAAACGAAACAACATTTCATTGATCCGCGGATCATCGAATTGTAATGCTAATGCCGCTAAATTGTGTGGTGCCGTGTGGCAAATTATATCCATTTTAGCTTTATCGGCATGGCTGAAAAATCCCCCGCTATAAAGCATTAAATCTGGATCCGTAATGGGTTTACGATCTGATTCAAGTTCAAACACTTGGTTAAGCTTTTCACGCAATTCGGGATGGTTTTTTAAGCGTTTATATTGTTCACGCGCAAATGCTTTATCAAACTGTAATTTTACAGCCACTTCGTCGTCAAGTAATTTTGGCGAACCAATGAATGGACATTTATTGAGATGGATTTGTTTTAATGGAATAGCAAGCTCGTTTTCGGCTAAGTTTTGACGAGACGTGTACATGCGGTCGCTTATTTCTTGAGCTGACAATTCCAACAATGGCGAGATATCCATGGCCAAATTAACGCAAATAACCGCGTTTTTATTAGTCGGATGGTATGCAACAGGCGCGATTAACGTAGTACAACCTTGTAATGCACTAATTTTTGAGCTGACATGAACCAAGGGTTGCATTTTTAATACATCAATATGGTCCGCAACCGCTTGTTTACGTCTTAAATTGAAATAGTATTCGTATAGTTTGGGTTGTTTTTGCTTTATCAATTTAGCCATAGCAATGGTTGCATATACATCTGACATCGCATCATGGGCTTTTTCATGACTTAAACCATTCGCTTGGGTCAATAATTCCAATTTAAAACTGGGTGAACCATCTTCTTTTAATGGCCAATTAATCCCGTCTGGACGAAATGCATAACAAGCTCTAACCAAATCGATAATATCCCAACGTGAATTACCGTTTTGCCATTCTCGAGCGTATGGATCAATAAAATTACGGTAAAAGCCGTAACGACTCACTTCATCATCAAAACGTAATGAGTTATAGCCGACTACGCAGGTATTGGGTTGGCTGAATAACGTATTGATACGTTTCATGAACTCAGCCTCTGGCACGCCTTTAAGATTAGCCAGTTGCGGGGTAATACCTGTAATTAAAATAGCTTCAGGAGACGGTAAGTAGTCGGGTGCGAGTTTGCAATAAAAGGTTTCAGGTTCGCCGAGAATATTAAGTTCAAGATCGGTTCGAATACCCGCAAACTGTGATGGACGATCTTTACTTGGAATTGCCCCAAATGTTTCGTAATCGTGCCAAAATAATGTTGGCTGAATTGCGTTAGTCATAGTCAATATAAGATCCTTTTCGCGATTAAAACCATGTTAACATTTCTCAACATAAAAATGATAATGAGATAATGATCAATACAATGTTTCTTGATAGCTTTATATATTGATGACAAATGACGCTCTACTCGTTACAGTTTGGTGAAGTAATAAAGGAATTTCCAATGCATCATCATGTATATACTCAACCGTGCGTTATTGAAATCACTCAACCGACAGTGTTGACACTTCGCTTACCCGACAGTGTGAGTGATTTATTGGTATTATCATCGATGGGCAATCCTTTGGTTGAGTTTGCCGTTAGCCAAGTTAATCACACTCAAGCAACATTAATTATTCGTTTTCAACCGTTCTTAACATCTATTTTTGAACATTCGCAGCCATTGGTTGACACGCGTAAACAGCAACGGTGTATAGGGCAAGCGATCAAGTTATACCCTTCAATGGGAATAGCACCTAGAGTGTGTATTGAACAGCTCAGGAAAGGTTTGACTATTAATATTCACGCTGATGAAAATGTGTATTTTAATTTACCTGCAGACGCTCGTTTTGAATTAGTGACACTAGAAAATGACTTACGATTACTGAGCGAGCCTCAAGCACTCGTGATGGCCAAAGCAATATTAGGGCGTAAGTTTGACTATGATGAGCCATCTAACATGCTGGCTGTTCATATCAGTGAGTTAGAACAAGTTCGTCGAGATTTACGTGATTATCTTAGTGGCGAATCGGGTAAAATCCATCCTGGAGTGTCAACGGAACTATTAAAACTCGATCATTTATTGCAAAATAAGCATCAATGGTTGTTACATACTTATCATCAATCGTTGGAACGTCCCAATTTGGGACGCCCATCGAATGAACATCTTTACAATATTGAACAACTACAACGTAAATTAGATTGTTTTGAGCTATTAGCCCCTAAAGATTTGTCGGATATGGTCAATCAACTATGCGATGACGATTTTTAATTTTGAGTAACTTTAGAGTCCTCCATGTCTTATATTTGCCCTATTTGTAACGCCCCATTAGTACAAAAACAGAACACTTGGCAATGTGAACAGCGCCATCAATTTGATTGTGCTAAAGAAGGTTACGTTAATTTATTGCCTGTACAAAAAAAGAAAACTAAAGATCCCGGCGATAACAAAGAAATGATGCTCGCCAGACGAGAGTTTCTTAATCAAGGCTTTTATCAACCCTTAAGCGATAAAGTTAATCAGTTAGCGCTTGAGTACACGAGTGAGGCACAAAAAATACTCGATATCGGTTGTGGCGAAGGATATTACAGCCATCGATTATTCGAAACGCTACAGTCGGTGGTAAAACCCAATTGTGAGCTTTATGGACTTGATATTTCTAAGTCTGCAATTCGTTATGCGGCTAAGCGCTACTCAGCATTACATTTTTGTGTGGCGAGTGCTTTTGAAATGCCTTTCGCTGATGATAGTTTTGATTTAGCCATCCGTATTTATGCGCCGTCTAAAATTGAAGAGTTACAGCGTGTAATCAAACCGGGTGGAATACTCATTACTGTTTCTCCTGGACCGATGCATCACTATGCTTTAAAACAAAAAATTTATAGTGAACCTAAATTGCACCCACAAGAACCTATGGTGTTAGATGGTTTTACTTACTTAGTTCACCAAGCGTTAGCCTATCCATTAACATTAACTCGTGCGGAAGATATTGATCACTTTCTTAATATGACTCCCTACGCTTGGAAGTTAAGTGACTCACAGAAGGCACAGATAATAGAGCAAGGACTCGAGTGTGAGATAGATTTCAAAATTGAAATTCATCAACGCGAACAATAAACAATCAGATGATTGATATAAATAACTATTTGATGCTCAAAGATAAACCATTTTTTCAAGTCACTAAATAAATGCCATTGTTTTGTGGATGTTTGTTGACTTATCCTAAAAATGGTTTATAGTTTACTCAGCTTGAAGGTTGGGCTTATATTTATCAATACGATCAGTTTCGTCCTGTAAACATAAGTAATACCGGCATTTTCCAGCTTTACTGCCGTTAAGGCTTTAACTATTTTTTTTTACAGGATTTATATATTATGTCTCAAGTTACTGGTGTTGTTAAGTGGTTTAACTCTGATAAAGGTTTCGGATTTATTGAGCAAGAGTCTGGTCCAGACGTATTCGTTCACTTCCGTGCTATCAACTCAGACGGTTTTAAAACTCTTGACGAAGGTCAGAAAGTTTCTTTCACTGTGACTCAAGGTCAGAAAGGTCCTCAAGCTGAGAACGTTTCAATCGTTTAGTATTTAGCTTCTGCTAAGTGTTAAAGATTTAAAACTGTAGCAATTTATTGCTGCAGTTTTTTTTGTGTTTTTAATATGTATTGTCATCATGCTAATCGTCTAATCGTCTAATCGTCTAATCGTCTAATCGTCTAATCGTCTAATCGTCTAATCGTCTAATCGTCTAATCGTCTAATCGTCTAATCGTCTAATCGTCTAATCGTCTAATCGTCTAATCATCTAATCGTTTGTTGTTCCTCATTTTATAATCTATTCATCTTATCGTTCGCCCAAATAATTGTTGTAGCACATTGGTAACTGATCGTTTCAAAAACACTCAAGTTCCTCGTTCAAAAATGGTAAATATAGTTCAGTTGCTTTGGGAGCAAGCAGGGCAGACCTTTACATCCCTAGCTCCAGTGCCTTTGTTTAATGTTCCGATAAAATAAGGTCTTGTTCAACATTAAGCTTGCTGGTATGAATGGGGTTGGGTTAATTTCATAGCATTGAGTCAGCTTATGAGGCTTCTCGTCATTCAGATTACTTTGTCTATGAGCTATAGTGTGATGTTAAGGGTAGAGTATTTATTTTTTACTATAGGTACTGAGGGATAGAACACTTTATTGCACTTTTTAGACGCCTTATTGAGTATTAGTTTTCGGCGTTTAAGGGGTAATCATATTGACAAGATACGTCAGTAATAAACAAAAAATGCCATCGTTTATTAATTTGGTGAGTTTCACTTATTAATAAACAATGGCATTAGATACTGATGCTTATGACGTTTTTGTTAGGCCTTTTTACGCAAACTTATTTTAACCAATACAAATACGTGGTTTTACATTTGATGATGAGTTAAGAAAACAAGGTTTCTTCTAATGTCCGGCCTTTAAGTAATGCTTTATATTGCCAATGGTGAGCTGTAAACAGCTCAAACAACTGCATTTCAATAGCAAAGCCAGATTGTTTTTGGTATTCGATAACATACTGCTCATCACCGATGCGCCTTACTTCAATAATATCATTAAGGCCTAATAACTGCTGATGGAGGCTGTCCATGTCACATTGTTTCATTGTTAGTGTGATGAAGTCAGTCGCTTGACTTGCTTTAATTGATACCGATTGCTGCAACTTACCACGTTCAAGGTAGACAACTTGATCACATAGTTTTTCAAGTTCATCAAGGTTATGTGAACTGATCACAAAGGTTGTATGGTCAGATAAGTCTTTCACAATTTGACGAATTTTTTTAGCATTCGCCGGATCAAGTCCAGCGGTCGGTTCATCGAGCAAAACAATCTTAGGTGAACCTATTAGTGCTTGCGCAATAGAGACTCGTTTACTCATCCCATGACTTAAACTTTTAGGTTTAGCCTCAGCGGATTCACTAAGGTCGACAAGCGCGAGAACTCTTAATGCTTCTTGCTTTGCTGCCGATGCGGTCATGCCTTGTAATTGTGCAAAAAACTGTAGTTGCGACACAATACTAAAATTGGGATCTAGTGCTGCATCTTGTGGTAATGCCGACAATAGCCCTTGTAATGCTTTGCTACCGGGCTTATGGCCTAAAATACTAATACTACCGTTGGTGGGTTGAATATAACCGCAGAGTAAACTAAATAGCGTAGTTTTACCTGCTCCATTTGGGCCCACTAATGCAATAGGGGCACCTTCGGTAAGAGTTAACGATACGGTGTCGAGCGCAAGTTTATTGCCATATTGTTTAGAAAGGTTGTCACATTGAATAATACTCATAGCGCACTCCGGCTCATTAATACTTTACCAATAAATAAAATAACCACAGTTTGCAGTAAGGGAATGGGGGCAAGTGCTAAAGAGCTTAACCCTTGAGTATTGATCAAACTCGAAATTTGTGAACCTGGGAGTATCCAGTTTAACCAGCTTAGTTGTGGGAAATTCATATTAATTATGGCAATAACAATCGATACTACAGCCCATAAAATAATCGCAAATATACTCGCCTGTCTCGCAGAGTTTGCATATAACGACAATACCGCCATGGCTGCAGTATAAGGTAGTAACACAATCACAAGATTAATCATGACTAATAAACTGGTGGTTATTGAAGGTACTAACAAGGACATGTCACGGGTTAAGGCCAATGCAATGGTGGCTAACAATGTTAAAACAATAAGCATTAGTTGGATAAACATTTGACCTAAAAAACGACCAAAGAACAAACTGGTACGACTTACTCTTAAGGTTAAAAACCGCAAGCTACCACGTTGTTTATCTGAGCTAAATTGATCTGCGGCGATAAAAATACTGAACATTGGAAACAAGTAGAGTGCCGCTAGCCAGAATACCGCAAATTCAGCAACTGGCCATTCGAACAGATGCTGTAAGCTTCCTGTTCCAAAGAGAGCTTCTGTAAAGTCTTTAAAGTTCGGCTGCATGATGAATTCAGAGGCACTTTTAATTGGATAAATAAGTAAAATAGCCCAAATTAACATGAAAGCAATTAATGCGACCATACCGCTTTTATTGGTAAAACGTTTGGTTAGCTCATATTTGGCTAATAACCAAATATGAGTAAGTGTCGATGGTGGGGCGGTACGATCCATAATGTTTTCCTTGCCTGTTTAACGGAAAGCGTAAATTAGTTTAATAAGCTTTCTAGTTTTTCGAGTTTCTGTTCAAGTAATTCAACTCTTTGTTCTAGTTCAACAATCCGAGAATCTTGCTGTAAAGTTTGTTGAGTGTGAGTTGACACTACAATGGCATCACTGCTGTTCACTTGATAGTCTTCAACGTTACCACTAAAGCACTCAAGGAAGCGGCAATCACGTTTATTGGCTTCTCTAGCAAGTTGAACCACTAACGGTTTTTCTCGTTGGCTTAATGCCAGTAATGCTGTTTCAACCTGTGACATATCAATGAAGTCGTGGAGACGATTAGTGCGAGTTTTGAGCTCTCCAGGTGTTTGTGGTCCACGCAACAGTAAGACACAAATTAATGCAACTTCAGCACTGTTTAATTGCAACTCACTGAACTCGGTATTACAAAAACGATGTTTATATTTTACCACTCGGCTGCCAAAACCTGATTGCTCACTGATCAGGCGTTTTTTTGTAAGGTCATCTATCACTGTTTGCACTTGGGATTCGCTAAGTGACATAACAGGTTCACGACTGCTTTTTTGGTTACATGCTAAAGTGAGTGAATTTAATGACAGAGGATATTGATCTGGAGTAGTGAGTTCTTTTTCGAGTAAGCAACCGATAACTCTAGCTTCTAGTTGGGTTAATTCCATACACAGTATCCTTTTATATAGAAAAGCATGATTCTATTACTTTTATAACAGAGCCATGCTTTTTCTCAAAGGATTGGACTAGTTTAGCAAGGTTAATCGATTATTGTTCACACAGTTAACCGAATACCGTCACTTTCGATAGTAATTTCACCTGCTTTAAATAAGCCACCAATTGATTTTTTAAACGCTTTTTTACTCATACCGAGTTTGTCATAAATAACATCTGCATCGGTTTTATCGTGCAGTGGCAGAAAACCATTTGCACTACGCAGTTTATTAATAATTAAACGGGCATTTTTGTCTAGCTCGTCTTTGTCGCCTTTTTGAAGCACAAGATCAATTTTACCGTCACTGCGGATGGTTTTAATATAGCCAGTCACCTTCTGACCAAAACGAAGTTTTTGAAATACTTCATTAGCATAAATGACACCCCAATGCTCATTATTGATAATGGCTTTATAACCTAAATCTGTGGTGCCACCGATGATCAAGTTAACTTGTTCACCTTCTGTATAGTGAGCTTCAGTTTTGTCGACAAACTTATCCAGTTTAGAAGAGGCCATAATGCGCTCATCGGCATGGTTAGCATGAACATAGACTAAGTATGAATGACCTTCTTCAGCAGGTTTGTGTTGCTCACCAAAGGGAAGTAACAAATCTTTGTCTAAGCCCCAATCTAAAAAGGCACCAAATGGTCCAGTGGCAATCACTTTTAAATAAGCATATTCACCTACTTGGGCTAATGATTTTTGGGTGGTAGCAATCACAATGTCTTCAGAGTCTAGGTAAAGAAATACATCTACCATATCCCCGACATTACATCCGGTAGGGACAAATTTATTAGGAAGCAAGACTTGTCCAAGCTCTTGAGCATTTAGATAAACCCCAAAATTGACTTGTTTAATGACTTCCAATGAATAACGTTTACCGATTTGTATCATGAATGACTCTACTTTAGTTAAAAATGAAAAGATGATCGCAGCAAAAACACGTAATTATACACGTAAATTTAGATCGCGTTGTGTCAATTATTCACTACCTAAAATCATTTGTGGTTATCTGCATCTTGGTTGATGTTTATGACAACGATTGTAGATGAATTTTTCTGATGATTAACGTGGTAATTTGCTTGCAATACACCTCATTGCAGGTTTTAATTGCGCCGTTTTTATAAAGGCGATACGGTGACTCGTTTTCTATTGTAAAGTGAACTAAGCATGAGCTTAATCAGTAAAATACTTGTTACTGCCTTAATCTGATGTTCAGTTAGCCAAATTTGCATGCTTTGTGAATATCTGCGTAAGATGCTCTATGTAAGAAGATGCCAAAGATGATAGAAAAGATTATATGAGATTAGGCAATAACATTGCGCCTTTGTTTTTTCTATCACAGGTTTTTCAGTCATAATCACAATGCTGAATAAACTATTTTTTTCTAAGGTAGCCTTTTGGGTTATCTGGATTTTTAACAAGCAGCCGCCACCAATTAAGGCGCTGCTAACTTTGATACAAATACGGAAAATAATTATGTCTGATTGGTCTATCGAAGATGCTCGCTCGGGTTATAACGTGACTCACTGGAGCCAAGGTTTTTATGGTATTCGTGAAGATGGTGAAGTGACAGTGTCACCTAACCCACAAAATCCAGATCATAAAGTTGGCTTAAATGAATTAGCCAAAAGTATGGTTGAAGCAGGTGTTTCGTTACCGGTATTAGTCCGTTTCCCGCAAATCTTACACCATAGAGTGGAAAGTTTATGCGAAGCATTTAATGATGCAATTAAGAAGTACGATTATCAAAATGATTACTTGCTGGTTTATCCGATTAAAGTAAACCAACAAAAAACGGTGGTTGAAGAAATTTTAGCCAGCCAAAAATCGAAAGAAGTAAAACAGTTAGGACTTGAAGCTGGCAGTAAGCCAGAATTAATGGCTGTACTTGCGATGGCACAAAAAGCCAGCTCAGTAATTGTATGTAACGGTTACAAAGATAAAGAATATATTCGCTTAGCATTAATTGGCGAAAAGCTTGGCCATAAGGTTTATATCGTTCTGGAAAAAATGTCAGAACTAAAAATGGTATTAGCTGAAGCTAAAAATCTCGGTATCACACCACGTTTAGGTTTACGTGTACGTTTGGCTTTCCAAGGCAAAGGTAAGTGGCAAGCCAGTGGTGGCGAAAAGTCTAAGTTTGGCCTGTCTGCTGCACAAGTATTGAAAGTGGTTGCCGAACTGAAAAGCGTTAATATGCTTGATTCTTTACAGTTATCACATTTTCACTTAGGTTCGCAAATTGCCAATATCCGCGACATTCGCCAAGGTGTGAGTGAGGCTGGTCGTTTTTACTGTGAATTACGCCAACTTGGTGCCAGCATTGATTGTTTCGATGTCGGCGGCGGGTTAGCGGTTGACTACGATGGTACCCGAAGCCAAAGCAATAACTCAATGAACTATGGCTTGAATGAGTATGCCAACAATATCGTCAATGTATTAACGGATTTATGTAATGAATACGAGCAACCAATGCCTCGTATTATTTCAGAATCTGGTCGTCATTTAACCGCGCACCATGCGGTGTTGATTACTGATGTGATTGGAACTGAAACCTATATACCTGAAGAGATTAAGCAACCAAATGAAGACTCACCACAATTGCTTCATAACATGTGGCAATCTTGGTTAGAAATCTGCAGTGGTTCTGATCAGCGTGCAATCATTGAAATTTATCATGACAGTCAGAGTGATATTTCTGAAGCTCACTCTTTGTTTGCCGTGGGCCAATTGAGTTTAGCGGATCGCGCTTGGGCCGAGCAAACTAACTTACGTGTTTGCCATGAAGTGAAGGGGTTATTAAGTAACAATAACCGTTATCATCGCCCAGTGATCGATGAATTAAATGAAAAGTTAGCCGATAAGTTTTTCGTTAACTTCTCATTATTCCAATCATTACCGGATGCATGGGGTATTGATCAAGTGTTCCCAGTGTTGCCGTTATCGGGTTTAGATAAGGCACCAGAGAGGCGTGCGGTTATGTTAGATATTACCTGTGACTCTGACGGTATTGTTGATCAATATGTTGATGGTCAAGGCATCGAAACTACCTTGCCTGTGCCAGCATGGAGCGCAGACAGCCCATATTTGATTGGTTTCTTCATGGTGGGTGCATACCAAGAAATTTTGGGCGATATGCATAACTTGTTTGGTGATACCAACTCTGCGGTTGTGCGTATTGATGAGCGGGGATTAAGCCAGATCGAATCTGTTTTAGAAGGCGATACAGTAGCTGACGTTTTACGTTATGTAAACTTAGATGCGGTTGACTTTATGCGCACATATGAAGAGCTTGTGAATCAACATATTGTTGAAGAAGAGCGTGCCAGCATCCTAGAAGAGTTACAGTTAGGTCTTAAGGGTTACACTTACTTAGAAGATTTTTAATCTTATCGACTAAGTGATGTTAACTTGTGATTAAAAAAGCCTAGTGACCTCAGGTTGCTAGGCTTTTAAGTTGCTAAGATGTTTGTAACGACTCAGATAGCTATCACTTATGTCTATTTCATCGTTGAAAAGTGCTCATTTGAACCACTAAACTAGGTTTTTTACCTTGAACTAAGTTAGCGTAAGTATTTACATTGCATCTTAATACAAACATCTTTAATTAGAATCGGTACTGAGTAGTTACAAATGTTTTTTGAAGGTTCAGAAAAAAAATTAGAGATTATTGTTACTGCATCCGCGCCTAAATTACGATCTTTAGATCAAGCATTTTGGCTGGAGCTTGTTGCTGCCTCAAATGCAGATATTTTATCTAGTATAAGTAATGAATATTGTGATGCTTATTTACTGAGTGAATCGAGTTTATTTGTATGGGATGATCATATCGTCATGCTCACTTGTGGGGCTAGCACCTTGGTCGAATCGGCTTGTTACTGCATTGAAAGTTTAGGTGAGCAAGCTATTGCGTATGTGTGTTATCAACGCAAAAATGAATATTATGCCCATTTACAAGCAAGTTCTTTTGGTGATGATGTACTTAGGTTAAGGCATTTTATCGCCGGACAAGCCTATCGAATGGGTCATTTAGATAGCCATCATCACTATATTTTTACCACCGATAAAAACTATCAAGCCAGCCAGCTCGATACCACCAATGAACTGCTGATGTATCATATTTCTGGTACGGTAGCGGACTATTTACGTGGCGATCAACAATCAATTGTTCAGATTAGTCAGATGCTACAGCTGAACCAATTATTTGATGGTTTTAGTATTGATCAGCATTTATTCAGTCCGTTAGGTTATTCGATCAACGGTATTCGTGGTTCTGAATATTTTACAATACACATTACACCCCAAGAAAACAGTTCTTATGTGAGTGTTGAAACTAACATTGATATGAACTCAACTCAGGTTAATATTTTTGCTGAACTGGTAACATTATTGCAGCCTAACAGCTGCGACCTTATTGGCTTTAATAGTAATATTGCCGATAAGCCCTTTTTAAATTACTTGTGTTTAAGCCATTGCGCGATGACAATTAAACAAGGCTACAACATACATTTCAGCCATTATCAGCAAGATAGCTTAGAAGTACTAATACCCACATTATTGTAATTATCGGCATTTACCATGTTTGGGATAGTCTATGACGACCTGCGCAGAAAAAGCTGATTATTCGCTTTATTCAAACGCATTTGGCTGTTTACGCCAATAATTTAATTTTAAACCATAGAATCTGACGCAGATGTTGTGGTCGTTGTTTTACCTTTTGACATGGCAACATCAGGTTGTTCTGGTGGTCGAATGATGGTTCAACCAGTGATAAAACGATGAAAAATCATTCGTGGATGACCTGGGTTGAATATTGTGGGTATGAATGTGGTTGAAGTTGCCCCAGCTTATAACTCAGCTAATATTACTGCATTCGCAGAGGCCACTCTGGGACTTGAAATGCTGCACGTTTGGGTAGAAGGTAAAGGCTTAATTAAAAAGTGATTTAAACTTTGCCATTAAGTTAATAAGCCAACCTGTAGACGTTGGCTTTTTTGTGTATCCTCAGCGTAGAATAGGTCATACAAGGTTTAATAAGGAACCAAGATGAGTGATTTAAGTGATATTCGCCGTGAATATAGCCAAGGTGGATTGAGGCGTAGTGATTTACCCGTCAATCCAATGGATTTATTTGAAAAGTGGATGCTACAAGCCAAAGACGCTGAATTAACTGACCCAACTGCAATGTGTGTGGCGACGGTTGATGAAGATGGTCAGCCATTTCAGCGTATTGTGTTACTCAAAAAATTTGATGATAACGGTTTTGTGTTTTTTACTAATTTAGAAAGTCGCAAAGCAAAACAGATAGCTATTAACAGCAAAATTAGTTTATTGTTTCCTTGGCATCCACTTGAGCGCCAAGTGGCTGTACTTGGCCAGGCTGAGCCATTGTCTATGTTAGATGTAGCAAAATATTTTATGTCCAGACCCAAAGACAGTCAAATTGCGGCATGGGTATCTAAACAATCCAGTAAAATTTCAGCCAGACAAGCCCTAGAAGGGAAGTTTGCCGAAATGAAAGCCAAGTTCGCCCAAGGTGATGTGCCATTACCGAAATTTTGGGGGGGATATTTGGTGCGTCCAACCAGTATTGAGTTTTGGCAAGGTGGTGAACATCGGTTACATGACCGATTTATTTACACTAAAAATGATGCTGATTGGAATATAGATCGGTTGGCACCTTAATGAGTGTTAATGAAGTGGAGCAATTAGCTGTGATAACCAATAAAATCTGGGTTGATGCTGATGCTTGTCCCAATCCAGTTAAAGAAATGCTATTTAGGGCATCTGAGCGTAAGTCGGTACGATTAGTGTTAGTAGCTAATCAAATGATTAAAGTTCCTATATCACCATTAGTTAGTATGATACGAGTGAGTTCGGGTTTTGATGAAGCTGATAACTACATTGTGGAACAAGTAGTGAAAGGGGATTTAGTTATTACAGCGGACATTCCTCTTGCATCGGATGCGGTTGATAAAGGCGCACTAGTATTAAACCCTCGAGGTACTGTGTATACAGTTGAAAATATTAAACAGATTCTGACTATGCGTGATTTTATGGAAGAGATGCGCAGTAGTGGTATACATACAGGCGGTCCGAATAGTTTTTCGCAAACGGATAAACATGCGTTTGCACAAGCGTTAGACAAATGGCTGGCTAGATTGATCCCCAGCAAGTTATAACCAAAGATTAAACTATACTTAATCTTACTTTCTATACAAAGGACTTTATGATGAAAAAATGGTTACCTTTTCTCGCTGCGAGTTTGCTGAGTACATCTGTGATGGCTGGCGACTGGCAAATCAATCAAGATCATTCTCGGGTGAGCTTTATTTCTATAAAGAAAGCTGATATTGCCGAAGTGAATCATTTTAAACAAATTGCTGGGTCATTAACGGATGCGGGGGCTTTTTCGTTATCCATTGATTTAAGCAGTGTTGATACTGGAGTTGAAATTAGAGATCAGCGATTACAGACAGTATTATTTGAAGTCGCTCAGTATCCAAAGTTAACCTTGGACGCAATAGTAAATCCCAAATTGTTAGCCGGATTAAAAGTCGGTGACACCTTAACCACTCAAATTGAAGCTACCATTAATTTACATGGTCAGAAACAACAGAAGAGTTTTGAAGTGTTAGTGGCTAAATTGTCGGATAAAAAAATGGTAGTGACAAGTTTAGCGCCAGTGATTGTTCAGGCAAATGAATTTGGTTTAGTGTCCGGTGTCGAAAAACTCAAAGAAATGGCAGGATTGCCAAGCATCAGCTTGGCAGTGCCAGTGTCATTTGTGCTAACCTTAGCGCAATAGTCATTTGTGATTAAGAATGGCTTTCAATCATAAAGATTGAGAGCCATTTTCAGTTAAGTTGTATTAAAAAAGGTGGGATAAAATGGTTACCGACAAAGAAGGGTATATGCATTTAGTTCAGTATTTAACTGAACATTTAGGGCTTTTTGAGGCGTCTGAGAATAATGCGGCTACAACTGAAACTGTTATGGAACTGTTTGAAGAGCAATTGTCTGCTCAGATCATTATGGTATGTGGTCAAAATCCACAATTATCATTTGCGCAGCGTAATATGGTGATTCGAGAAGTTGATGCAATAGTATACGATCTGGAAGAGATTTTAGCCTCTGTCGCTAATCAGCAAGCCACAGCTGAACAAAGTATCTTTATTACTGAGTTTTCTGGCTTGATTAAAAATTTATTTGATCAAGAAGTTGATCATTTGTCGCGATAAACGCACATAAACTGACCGCTATTGAGGCGATTTGTGGATTTTTGGGATTGATCATGTTTAAAAAAATTGTGATTTCTGCTGTGTTGTGTTTGCTGTCTATGTCGGTGTTTGCAAGCAATAAAACGACCATTGTTGGTCAAGTTGAAATGATGACAGTGGCAAAATCTGGATTAATGTTTCAAGCCCGTATGGATACTGGTGCAGTGAATACCTCTTTGCATGCTGTCGATTTAAAAATTATTGGTGGCACATCAAAAAAGATGAAAAACAATATTGGTAAAGTTATTGAATTCACGACTGAAAATGAAAAAGGTGAAAAACAACGAATGCAGGCTGAGATTGTCAGCACCTCTTCGGTTAAAAACTCCCAAGGTACTGAAACTCGTTATATGGTGAAATTAGATGTTGGCTTTGTCGGAAAGCAACACAATGTCCATGTCAATTTGCGTGATCGTAGCCACATGAATTACAAATTACTCATTGGACGAAACTTCTTAAGGCGCGGTTATGTTGTCGATGTATCTCATAAAAAGCTCATAGGTCCGATTGCTGATCTAAGCGTTAAACAAACAGGTTTGATGTTCAATACGCGTATCGACACCGGAGCGGTTGAAAATTCATTGCACGCTGTTAATATTCATGTTGAAAAAGAAAACAAAACAGACATGGGAAACAACATCGGCAAAATGATCACTTTTACCACCGAAAATGAAAAAGGTGAAAAAGTGGAGGTGCGCACAAAAGTTCGAGGTACTTCACTTATCCGTAATGCTCAAGGAACAGAAGCTCGTTACATGGTGCGATTGAGTGTTGGTGAACCGGGTAAGGAATTTCTAGTCGACGTTAATTTAAAGGACCGCTCTAAAATGGGCTATAAATTATTGATCGGCCGTAACTGGTTACAAGGTCATTACTTGGTAGATGTGTCGAAGAAACATTAATTTTTAAGATAACGGATCCCAACAATACCGCTCACACAGAGCGGTATTTTTTATCTTCTTACCCATTTCTGCGAGTTAATGGTCATCGGCTATAGATTTAGTCAGCCTCGGTTTATCAATAATCACAACGATAAAATGATAACGTTAAATATCAATAGATTATATTAACAATATAAATGAGTTACTTCCCTCAATGAACATATTGAATAGGTGAAACTAACAAATATCAGAATCTTTGAATGGTTTGAACTTTCTCACTTTGGACTTGATATTTTTACTGTTAAATAATGCCAGTTTTTTGTTGCTAGTGGGCAAAAACAGCTTTGTTGTTATTTAAGAATGATGGGTTATGAGCAATCACGGCTAATCTAGAAGAGGAAATTGCAGGTAAATACAACTATTTGCCATTAAAAATACCAATAATGACTAGTAAAATGGTAGTCGCTAACGTAAAATTTCACTCTTTATTTTTAACCTTAGTTTTAGCTCTTTGTGGCTTTTGACAAGAGTTAAACTACCGCGTCGTCACTATCGATTTTAATATAGTAGACCAGACGCCCAATCGCATTGATATGCACAAATGCAGTGGATGATAACATGCAGCAGTTAACCGAGATCGTAGAACAAGCCTTAGAGGTCATTGACAAGGCCAGTGATCTAAAAACATTGGATGATATCCGTGTCGAATACCTTGGTAAGAAAGGTAAAATCACTGACATGATGAAAATGATGGGATCATTAAGCGCAGAAGAAAAACCTGCCTTTGGTCAAGCCGTCAATCAAGCTAAACAAGCCGTACAACAAAAGTTGACTGAGCGTATTGACGGATTAAAAGCATCGGAACTAGAAGCGAAATTAATTGCTGAAAAAATTGATGTAACTTTACCCGGTCGTACCTTAGAAATCGGTGGTTTACATCCGGTTACGCGTACCATTGAACGTATTGAAACTTTCTTTGGGGAACTTGGTTTTGTGGTTAAGCAAGGTCCTGAAATTGAAGATGATTTCCATAATTTCGATGCGTTAAACATATCTGAACATCATCCTGCTCGTGCCGACCATGACACTTTTTACTTTAATCCTAAAGTGATGCTACGCACCCAAACATCGGGCGTACAAATTCGCACGATGGAACACGAAAAGCCACCGCTGAGAATTATATCTCCAGGCCGTGTTTATCGTAACGATTACGACCAAACTCATACGCCAATGTTCCACCAAGTTGAAGGCTTAATGGTTGCAGAAAACGTCAACTTTGCTGAACTTAAAGGCATTTTGCATGACTTTTTACGGAACTTCTTTGAAGAAGACTTAGAAGTACGTTTCCGCCCATCTTACTTTCCATTTACAGAGCCTTCTGCTGAAGTAGACGTGATGGGGAAAAACGGTAAGTGGTTAGAAGTATTAGGCTGTGGCATGGTGCATCCAAATGTATTGCGCAGTGTGGGGATCGACCCTGAAAAATACTCTGGTTTTGCTTTTGGTATGGGTGTTGAGCGTTTAACCATGTTGCGCTACGGCGTAAATGATTTACGTGCCTTCTTTGAAAACGATTTACGTTTTCTTAAGCAATTCAAATAACGGAGCAAAAATTAGATGAAATTCAGTGAATCTTGGCTTCGTGAGTGGGTTAACCCATCAGTAAGTCGTGACGAATTATCACACCAAATTACCATGGCCGGTCTTGAAGTCGACGGTATCGAATCAGTCGCGGCTGACTTTAGCGGTGTGATCATCGGCGAAGTGGTTGAATGTGGCCAACACCCAGATGCAGACAAATTACGGGTCACCAAAATTAATGTCGGCAGCGATGAGCTGATCGATATCGTTTGTGGCGCACCAAACTGCCGTTTAGGCTTAAAAGTTGCTGTAGCAATGGTTGGCGCTGTGTTACCTGGCGATTTTAAAATTAAAAAAGCTAAGTTGCGTGGTCAACCGTCAATGGGCATGTTGTGCTCATACGGCGAGTTAGGTATGGACATCGAAAGCGATGGCATTATTGAGCTACCTCAAGATGCACCAATCGGTGTCAATGTTCGTGAATTCTTGCAATTAGATGATGCCATTATTGATGTTGATTTAACCGCTAACCGTGCTGATTGTTTAGGCATGGCAGGTCTTGCTCGTGAAGTTGGTGTATTAAATCGCCAAGCAGTGACTGAGCCTTCTTGGGAAGCAGTAACGGCCACCATTGACGCGCCATTTAGCATTAATGTTGTTGCGCCAGATTTATGCCCACGTTACTTAGGTCGTGTGGTTAAAAATATCAATGTTAAGGCTGCTACACCATTATGGATGCAAGAAAAATTGCGTCGCAGTGGTATTCGTTCAATTGATCCAATCGTTGATATCACCAATTATGTGTTGATCGAATATGGTCAGCCAATGCATGCGTTTGACTTAAATACCTTAAACGGCGGAATTACCGTGCGTTTAGCTGACGGTGTTGAAAAGCTAACCTTGCTTGACGGCAACGAAATTACCGTACCTAGCGATACCTTAGTGATTGCTGATGATAAACAACCTGTAGCGCTTGCGGGTGTGTTTGGTGGCGAAAGAACTGGCGTGAATGAAAACACTCAAGACATTCTTTTAGAGTGTGCATTCTTTGCACCATTAGCCATCATGGGTAAATCTCGTCGTTTAGGCTTACACACAGACGCGTCACACCGTTTTGAACGTGGTGTAGACCCTGAGTTGCAACACAAGGTGATGGACCGCGCCACTCGCCTTGTGTTAGATATCTGTGGTGGTGAAGCAGGGCAAGTGATTGAGACTGTGTCTGCTGAGCATTTACCAACAGCTGCTAATATCACCTTGCGTAGAAGCAAGTTAGATAAAACCTTAGGTCACTTTATTCCTGATTCTGACGTGGTTGAAATTTTAGAGCGTTTAGGTTTTAGCGTACAAACCACCGGTGATGTATGGAATGTAACAACGGCTACTTACCGTTTTGATATGGCGATTGAAGAAGATTTAATCGAAGAAGTTGCCCGTATTTATGGCTACAACAATATTCCTAATACCGCTCCCCAAGCGGCGTTAAGCATGCCAGAACACAATGAAGCGGATATTTCGTTAAAGCGTGTGCGCAGTATTTTTGTCGCTCGAGGTTTCCAAGAAGCGGTTACCTACAGCTTTGTTGATCCTAAAATGCAGAATATTGTTCACCCAGGCGAAGAAGCCATGGTGTTGCCAAACCCGATTTCTATCGAAATGTCAGCAATGCGTTTATCAATGTTTACTGGATTATTGACTGCAGTTGGCTATAACCAGAGTCGTCAGCAAAATAGAGTACGTTTATTTGAGACTGGTTTACGCTTTGTTCCTGATGTACAAGCAGATTCTGGTGTTCGTCAACAAGCTATGCTGGGCGCGGTTATTTCTGGTGTTCAAAACGAAGAACATTGGTCAATGGAATCGAAAACTGTCGACTTCTTTGATTTAAAAGGTGATTTAGAAGCAATAATCGGCTTGACAGTTGCCTCAACAGAATTTAGTTTTAAAGGGGCAACACATCCTGCGCTGCATCCAGGTCAATGTGCTGAAATATTAAGAGATAATCGAGTCATTGGTTACATCGGCGCTGTCCACCCTAGTTTGGAAAAGCCGTTTGGACTCAATGGAAAAACAATTGTTTTTGAGTTAGAACTGGATGCATTATTGCACGCCCGTTTGCCGCTAGCCCAAGCTGTATCTAAGTTTCCTGCTAATCGTCGCGACATTGCGTTAGTAGTAGATGAAGCAGTTTCTGCCACTGATGTTATGAATTTGATAAGAAAAGTTGGCGAAAATCAGTTGGTTGGCTTAAACTTGTTCGATGTATACCAAGGTAAAGGTGTTGAGGCTGGCAAAAAGAGCCTCGCTATCGCACTTACATTACAAGACACTACTCGTACACTTGAAGATAAAGATATTACTGAAACTATGGATTCAGTTGTATTGGCTCTAAAGACCGAGTTCAACGCATCGTTGAGGGATTAAAGTATGGCACTTACCAAAGCCGAAATGGCAGAACATCTTTTTGAAACATTAGGCATTAACAAACGTGTGGCTAAAGAGATGGTCGAGTCTTTTTTTGAAGAAATTCGTGAAGCACTCGAAAGTGGTGAGCAGGTCAAGTTATCTGGCTTTGGCAACTTCGACCTTAGGGACAAGAATCAAAGACCGGGAAGGAACCCGAAAACTGGTGAAGATATACCTATTTCTGCACGTCGTGTTGTTACCTTCCGTCCTGGACAGAAGTTAAAAGCACGAGTTGAAGCAGCAAACTTGGGTAAAAAATAACTCATTAGTTAAGTATGCCAATCCAATTTGGATCTGTATCACGAAGAGCCACTCTTAATTGAGTGGCTCTTTTGTTTTTGAATTTCATTAGCTTCAATCTATTGTTTTATAGCAATTAGTTTGGTCAGATTGTCATTACTCGGTAGAAAAATCGTTCAGAAACGGTTTTATAAATATGAAAACGCCTACTATGCGATGTTGATGTTTTGATGTCGTTTAGGATAATTTCTATTTCACACATATTAATCCCTAGTATAATGACATTGTTATAATATTATTTTTTTACCGTGGTTCACGGTCAGTTTATTCGGAGTTTCTTTTGGCACGACAAGCAAAACATTTTGATACTCGTTTTAATAAATCATTATTACATCCTCGTTATTGGGGATCATGGTTAGCCATTGGCGTGCTATTTTTCTTTGGCGCACTTCCCGCAAGTGTACGTGATCCCATTGCGAGATTATTGGCTCGAGGGGTATTGATCGTTGCTAAAAAGCCAATACGAATAGCAAGAATTAATATAACTCATTGTTTTCCAGACATGTCGCCTGAAAATGTCGATTTGTTAATAAAACAAAATGTTGAGTTGTTTGTTATTACATTATTATCGCAGGCCGAGTTGCTTATTCGTTCTAATGCTCATCTAAAACGCCGGATCCAATGCAATGGCTTTGAGCATATTCAGGCCGCACGAGATGCCAAACAGCCGATTATTTTTATCATGCCTCATGTATGGCCTATGGAGTATGCTGGCCTTAGAGTCAACATGGACATTCCAATTGTGACTATGGCCAAGGCGCACAAGAATGGATTATTCAATTGGTTCAGTAACCGAATGCGCAGTAGCCAAAATGGCCGAGTATATATGCGTGAAGCAGGGATCAGAGCCTTGTTGGCCGAGTTAAAAAAAGACAATAGTTTTTTCTATTTACCGGATGAAGATTTAGGCCCAGATCACAGTATATTTACACCTTTTCTCGGTACTGTTAAAGCCACATTGCCAGTTGTTGGGAGGTTAGCTCATGCAGGCAACGCGCAAGTCATGCCCGTTAAAATTGGATACGATCAGCAAGCTAAACAGTTTATTATGACAGTGATGCCTGCGATTAATCCTGATGAAATGGTTGGCAAAGAGAACGAAGCTATCGCGCTAAATAAAGCGGTTGAGCAAGTGATTAACGCTTACCCCGCACAATATATGTGGTTTTTGAAATTACTCAAAACCCGCCCACCAGGTGAAGAAAATCTTTATTAACAATTACCTTATTGATGATATTTTATTAATAATAAAAAAGACGCCGCGGCGTCTTTTTTTATGTTAACTCGCTATTCTAGCAGCTAAAAAAGTTGCTTAAACGATTTAAGACTTGGTGGCTTTATTATGGCGATCCAATAAATTCTTATTGATATCTGCCATCGACAAACCTTGGTCTTCAAGTAGCACTATTAAGTGATACATCAAATCAGAGGCTTCATTAACAAGTTCTTCCTTGTCATGAGTTGCTGCTGCAAGGGCGGTTTCAAGACCTTCTTCACCCACTTTTTGGGCCATACGTTTAGTACCACGCTCAAAGAGCGATGCGGTATAGCTTGAGTCTGCACTTTGACCTTTACGAGAAATAATCAACTTGGTCAGATTATCAATAAAAGGGTGTGCGTTGCCATCTGACCAGCAGCTTTCAGTACCAGTATGGCAAGTTGGGCCGTTAGGGATAACTTGCACTAAAAAGCTGTCGTTGTCGCAGTCTTTGTCAATAGCAATGAGATCAAGTGTGTTACCAGAGGTTTCGCCTTTGGTCCACAAACGTTGTTTAGATCGACTAAAAAAGGTGACTTGTTTAGTGGCTAAGGTTTTTTCTAATGCTGCTTGATCCATGTAACCTAGCATGAGCACTTTGCCAGTTAGGTGATTTTGTACAACAGTAGGGATTAATCCTTGTTGTTTTTCCCAGTCCACGTTTGTGCTATCAAATGTAATGCTTGTCATGTGTAATCTCTTATTGGATGAGGCTATATTTTTTGGTTTCGTCGTTAAAGCCTAAGCTTATAAACGAATCGCAATGTGATTGGCGTGCAAATATTGCTTTAGCTCACCAATATCTATAATGCCTTTATGAAATACGCTTGCAGCTAATGCTGCATCAACTTTGGCGAGTTCAAACACGTCTTTAAAGTGTTCCATAGTGCCTGCACCGCCTGAGGCTATTAACGGTACGTCGCAAATGGCGCGAACCATGCTGAGCTGTTTGATGTCATATCCGCCGCGCACGCCGTCTTGGTTCATGACGTTTAATACTATCTCACCACAACCGCGTTTTTGCACTTCTTCGACCCAATCTTGGGTATACCATTGGGTATCTTTGGTCGCGGTTTCGTCACCGGTAAACTGTTTTACTTTGTAGCTATCACTGGTAGCGTCGTAAAATGAGTCAATGCCAATAACAATACACTGGCGACCAAACTCATCTTGCAGGCGTGATATTAAACTCGGGTCGCTTAATGCTGGCGAATTAATTGATATTTTATCTGCACCAAAGGCCAATTTTTCACGTGCTTGTTCGATAGTTTTAATGCCTCCGGCAACACAAAACGGAATATCGATTTGTTCTGCAACGCGACTAACCCAAGACTTATCAATGACTCTGTTGTGCGCACTGGCGGTAATGTCATAAAATACTAATTCATCAGCACCTTCTTCGGCATAACGGGCGGCGAGGGGAACGATATCTCCAACAATTTCGTGATTGCGAAACTGCACGCCTTTAACCACTTTACCTTCGCGTACATCAAGACACGGAACTATGCGTTTGGCCAACATTGTATTGCCTCCTCAACGGTAAATTGATTAATCAACAAGGCTTTGCCAATAATAATGCCCGATGCTTTGCTGTCGCGCACGGCAGCAACATTATCGAGTGTGGCAATACCACCAGAGGCTTGCCACAGAATGTCAGGATAAGTGGAAGCCAGTTCAGTATAAAGCTCGGTATTGGCGCCTGTTAGGGTACCGTCACGACTGATGTCAGTGACTAAAGCATGTTTAAGGCCGACTGTTTCAAATTCGGCGACTAACGATTCCAGTGACTTACCGCCACCTGATTGCCAGCCTGAAACCGCCACAATTTTTTCGCCTGCGTCATTGATATTGACATCAAGCGCTAAACAAATGGCATCACTGCCGTATTTTACAAACCAACTTTTAACCAGTTCAGGGTCTTTAACGGCAAGCGAGCCTATAACCACACGCTTAACACCAATATTGAGGAGCTCGGCAACTTGCTCTTCGCTACGAATACCACCACCGGCTTGAATATCAACATCAAGTCCAGCGGCAAGTTCAGCAATTAATTGGGTTTGACGTTTATTAGGATCTTTTGCACCCGTTAAGTCGACTATATGCAGCAGTTTTGCCCCTTGGGCTTGGTAAGACTGCAACTGTGCCAACGGGCTTAAGTCAAAGGTGGTTTGTTTATCGTAGTCACCTTGGTACAAACGCACCACTTGGCCGTCAATTAAATCAATGGCAGGAATAATCACTGTGGTGTCCTCATGTTTAACCCCATCTGTAAAAAGTTCTGTAAAATTTGTGCGCCCACTTTGGCACTTTTCTCTGGGTGGAATTGCACCCCAAAAAAATTGCCTTTACCAATGGCGGCACTGAATGATTCTCCATATGTGCTGCTAGCTAAAGTATATTCGCTGATTGGCGCACGGTAGCTGTGAACAAAATACACGTAGCTGCCATTTTCTATGCCGACAAATAATGGGTGATCGCTCACTTCGATTTGATTCCAGCCCATGTGGGGCAAAGGTAAGCCTTTGCTGTCTAAGTCGCCAATGTCAGTGGGCACTAGCCCTAAGCAGGCGATGTTTTGCTCGCTACGGCCGCCATGTTCATTAGACAAAGATGCTAGCATTTGCATGCCTAAACATACGCCCATAACTGGCTGCGTTAAGCTTTTAATTAGCTCTATTAGGTTCTTTTGTTTTAGGGCGTCCATAGCCGCACCAGCGGTGCCAACACCTGGCAGTACCACTCTTGCAGCGCTGCGAATAACATCAAAGTCAGCGCTGACAATCACATTCGCTTTTAGGCGCTCAAAAGCAAACCGTACTGAGCTTAAATTGGCACAACCGGTGTCAATAATCACCGTAAGATCATTGGCAGCGTTTGAAGCATTAGATACTTGTGTCACATGAACTCCTTACAGCACACCTTTGCTTGATGGCAATATGTCACCTTCAACTTTCACCGCTTGGCGAAGTGTACGGCCTAGCACTTTAAATAAGGCTTCAACTTTATGGTGATCGTTATCGCCTTGTGAGCCAATGTGTAATGTGCAGCGTAGGCCATCAGCAAATGAGCGGAAGAAATGTGGCACCATTTCGGTGGCCATCTCTCCGACCATTTGACGGTCGAAATCAGCACTGAACTTAATGAATGGACGACCAGAAATGTCCATGAGGCATTCACCGCTGGCTTCGTCCATTGGTAAGCTAAAACCAAAACGGGCGATACCACGTTTATCACCTAAAGCTTGGCGAATTGCATCACCAATTGCTAATGCCGTGTCTTCTACGCTGTGGTGGTCGTCGATTTCTAGATCGCCGTCGACATTCACATCCATTCTAAAGTTACCGTGGGTTTGAATTTGATCAAGCATGTGGTCAAAGAAACCAATTCCGGTTTCAATTTCACCTTTGGTTTGACTATCAAGATCGATGGTGACTTTGATGTTGGTTTCTTTAGTGGTGCGAACAACAGTCGCAATACGGCCTTTACTGAGTAAAGCATTGGCAATATCGTCCCAGTTTAAGCTGTCACGTTGGTATTTAAAGCTTTTAATGCCCATGGCATTGGCGAGTTCAACGTCAGTGTCGCGATCGCCAATGACAGCAGAAGTCGTAAAGTCGACTTTGCCTTGGGTTAAATAGTCTTTTACTAGACCTAGCTTCGGTTTACGGCAGCTGCAGTTTTCATCATTAAAGTGAGGACAAATCAACACATCATCAAATTTAACCCCTTGGCTTTCGAATATTTGCATCATCATGTTATGTGGTGCATCAAAGTCTTCTTTTGGAAAAGAAGGCGTGCCCAAACCATCTTGATTACTGACCATTACGAGGCGAAATCCCGCTTTTTGTAATTTAAGTAACGCAGGAATAACTTGTGGTTCAAAAACCAATTTAGCCAAACTGTCTAACTGCTTATCGATTGCAGGTTCTTCAACTAAGGTGCCATCGCGGTCGATGAATAATATGCTCTGTTTCATGTTTACTGCCTTAAATAGGGTGTAATTTTATTAGTATTAATTTAAGCGTTTATCAATCTGTTGTTCACTCGGTCTGTCGAAGCGATTTTTTGCACGCTATGCTACTGACTCAGAGAGACTTTTTTCAAACAAAGCGATAATCAAATTTGTTTGTTGTTCATTGGTAAAGCTAAAGCGAATAGCGTCAGCAAGACGCGGATCTTTATAGGCGCGAGCGACAACGCCTGAATCACTTAAGCGTTTAGCGGCAGCGCCGACATCGTCAAATTTAGCCAGCACGTAGTTGCCGTTTGCTGGTAGCACTTTGGCACCATAAGCCTGTAGTGCATCACTTAAACGTTTACCTTGTGCAACTAACGTCGCTACTTGAGTTTGCATGGTGTCAATACCATCTTGGCTTAAGGCTTTAGTCGCAAGCTCTGATACTGGTAACGGCACTGGGTACGGCGCGATTACTCTCATCACTAAATCTATAATCTCATCATTAGCGAGCATAAAACCACAGCGAGCACCGGCCAACGCAAACGCTTTAGATAAGGTGCGTAACACAACGAGGTTAGGGTACTTACCCAATAAATCAGCCACGCTGTAGTCAGGGCAAAATTCAATATAGGCTTCATCTACCACTACAATTGAATTTGGTGCCGCTTGAATCGCTTGTTCAATTTTATCTTTAGCAATAACGGTTCCGGTTGGATTATTTGGGTTACAAATAAACACAATTTTGGCATTGTCTATTTGTGCTTTTTTAATAAGGGAAGGCCAGGCATCCGGTAATTGATAGTCATCGGTTAAACTTAGCGCCGTAACCGCCACATTAAAAGTTGCTGCGCTAATTGAATACATACCATAGGTCGGGCCAAAACAAACAATACTGTCGACACCAGGGATACAAAATGTACGTATGAGTAATTCAATCGCTTCGTCTGCACCACGGCTGGCAATAATATTACTCGCCTTAACGCCTGAATAACGGCTGTAAGCATTGATGAGTTCAGGAGGCTGGCATTCTGGGTAACGATTTACTTTATCAAGATCGCTATTATTAAATGGCGATTCGTTAGCATTGATCCAAATATCACCTCTACCACCGATACGTCTGGCACTTTGATACGGTGTTAAGGTCAGTAATTCGGGTCTTGCTAACATGTTTGGATTAAAAGGCGCTGCTAGGGTCTGACTCATGGCTATGCTCTCTACTTTTTTCTATATAAGGTGTTAACTCATCACTTCAGATTCTGCTTAAAGCTTAAAAATAGTCCCTATTACAAACTGGCTAAACGAATGGCGATGGCATTTTTATGCGCATCTAACAGTTCGTTTTCAGCTAATACCATGACACTTTGACCTAAGGTTTGCAGTCCTTGTTTGCTGAGCTCTTGCACCGTAAAACGGCGGCTGAAATCAGCGAGCGATAAACTTGAAACTGAGCGACTGTAACCATAGGTTGGTAATACATGGTTGGTGCCACTGGCGTAATCACCTACCGACTCTGGGGTATAAGCACCTAAAAATACTGAGCCAGCACCGCGTACTTGCTTAAGCACATCACGGGGCGCATTGGTTTGAATAATCAAATGCTCTGGACCATATAAGTTAGACACTTTTGCTGCTTCGCTCATGTCACTGACAATAATACTACGGCTGCATTCAAGTGCGGTTGCGGCAATATCTTTACGGCTCAACTGCGCAAGTTGTTCAGTTAACGCTTGGTTGACCGCTTTTGCTAAATCAACTGAGTCAGTCACTAACATAACTTGTGAATCAACCCCATGCTCTGCTTGTGATAGCAAATCAGATGCCACAAATGCTGGATTGGCGTCTTTGTCGGCAATGACCAACACTTCAGAGGGGCCAGCTGGCATATCTATCGACACGCTGACACGATTGTCTTGCGACACCAAACGTTTGGCTTCGGTGACATATCGATTTCCTGGGCCAAAAATTTTATCGACGTTTGGCACAGATTCGGTACCAAATGCCAATGCCGCAATTGCTTGAGCGCCACCGACCTGGAATATATCGGTAATCCCACAAACATTGGCAGCATAGATAATCGCATCATTAATGGGTGGAGGGCTCACTAAAACGCGTTTTTCGCAACCAGCAATTTTGGCAGGTAAAGCAAGCATCATCACGGTAGAGATAAGTGGTGCTGTACCGCCAGGAATATATAAGCCTACACGTTCGATAGGCTCGCTTCTGAGTTCACAACGAATTCCCGCTTGAGTTTCGATATCTACACCTTGAAACACCTGCGCTTTATGAAACGTTTCAATGTTAGCTACTGCTTGCGCTACCGCTTGCTTCACGTCGCTACTGACTCGTGAACATGCGGCACTAATTTGCTCTGCAGTTAATGCCAATTCAGTAAGATCAACGCCATCGAATTGCTGGTTAAATTTCAGTAAGGCTGTATCGCCTTGACTGTTAACTTGCTCAATAATGTCGCGAACACCTTGCAAGGCACTGGCATCCCCAATGAGTGGAGAACGTGCCAAGGTTTGTTGTTGCTGCTCTGTAGATAAAGATGCCCAATTGAGAATTTGCATTTGTGTTACCCCATCATTTTTTCAATAGGCATGACCAGAATTGAGCTTGCACCTAATACGGTCAACTCTTCCATTGTGTCCCAGAATAAATCTTCAGTACTGACAACGTGGATAGCCACACGATTAGTGTCGTCATTGAGTGGTAATACTGTTGGGTTTTCAGCACCAGGGAGTAGGGCAACGATTTGATCTAAGGTTTCAAGTGGCGCGTGTAATAAGATGTACTTACTTTCACGGGCACGAATAACACCATTCATACGAGATAATATTTTGTCTATCAAAGCTTGTTTTTCAGTAGATTGGGCATTATCTGATTGGATAATACACGCCATTGAACGGTAAATTTCTTCGGTTTCATATAAACCATTCGCTTCAAGAGTGGCACCAGTAGAAACTAAATCGCAAATGGCATCAGATAATCCTGCGCGAGGGGCAACTTCAACAGATCCTTTTAACATACAGTCGCTGTAGTTAATGCCTTTTTCTTGCATAAAGCGTCGAAGCAGGTTGGGATAAGAGGTTGCAATCCGAAGCCCCTCAAGAGATGTAGAATCTTGATAATCGAATTCATTGGGTACAGCAAGTGATAAACGACAAGAACCAAAGTCTAATTCACGTAATTTAATACATTCGGCAGGTTTGCCTGCTAGTTGACGCTCAATTTGCTCTTCTTCTAATACGTTTTCACCGATAATGCCTAGATCAACCACGCCGTCCATCACTAAGCCTGGGATATCATCATCACGTACTCGTAATAGGTCGATTGGCATGTTGTCTGCGTGTGCAATCAAGCGTTGCTCATTAACGTTAAATTTAACGCCGCAGCTTTTTAGTAATTTTTGAGACTCTTTAGCTAAACGGCCTGATTTTTGGATGGCAATACGTAAACGCTTTGATTCACTCATGTGATACTTCCTTATGGTTTAAATATAAAATGTTGTAAATTTAAAAGCTTAAATAAAAAATAAATTTAGAAAAACAAAAAACCCCTGAAATTCCTTCCAGGGGTTTATGTGAAATATTGTTCACCACCAGAAGGATAACGTCCTTCGGCAGTAAGCATCCGAAGGCTACCGCAAATGGTGATGATGATGGAATGTAGTCACTTGGATGTTCATAATTGTTCTCTTAATGCTGTATTAATTAATCAGTTTAAATGAGGGTTTATGCACTCATTTATGTCGCGTTTAACGACTTGCAGTTAACTTAACTGCATTTATGCTTGTTTGCAAGAGGTGATAAAGCATTAATGTCATTTTATTACGAATTATTTTCATAAGATGTGAATTATTGTTTGTTGCTGCTAATTTTGTTACTGCTAATAAGACTTACTTAAGAAAAATCATAAAAAATAAAATGGATTAACAGTTGAACTGTTAATGGTCTTGGGTATTAATCTCGAGCAATTGTTCGAAAGTAAATGACTTTAAGAGCACAAAAAATACAAAATTTGTACTTTAGCTTAACGTCGCACCTGTTTAGAACTTTACATCAATTGAGTAAAAACATTGATTAATCGGTTGATTTTTATGCAACTAGAACCATGAGTTCGTTATTTATTCAATGGATACACTATGCTTTGGTGTGATAAACCTTATCATTTTTGACTTTACTCATCGCAATGGCCCAATCAAATCGTTATAAGCCATTGAGTTTATTCAATGCTACTTATAATCTGGCGTGTATTACGCTTTATTTATTTAACTACCTTCTCGAGGTATCAACAGTATGAAGACCTTTGGTCTAGTGGCCCTTAGAGATGTTATGGATTTAATGTTGGATGCTGTTTGTATCGTCGATAAAAAAGGTGATTTTGTTTTTGTTAGTGCAGCATTTGAAGATATTTTTGGCTATACCCCAGATGAAGTTATTGGTAAGCCTATGATTGACCATGTTTATCCCGATGATGGTGAAGTAACGCTTAATGTTGTGAAAGGTTTATTGAACGGCAACCTTCAACCTCGTTTTGAAAATCGTTGGATCCGTAAGGATGGCAGCATAATCCATGTGCTGTGGTCTGCTCGTTGGTCTGAAGATCACCAGTTCAGAATAGCCATTGCCCACGATATAACTGAACGAAAGCTAATGGAACAGCAACTTCATTACATTGCAGGACACGATCCATTAACTGAACTACCCAACAGGGCATTGTTGTTTGGGCGTTTACAAACTTCGCTAGGATTAGCTCGTCGAGAAGGCTGTCATCTTTCATTGTTATTTATTGATATTGATGGGTTTAAACATGTAAATGATAGTTACGGACATCTTGCTGGTGATAAGTTACTTAAGATTATTGCCCAACGGTTAAATGCTTGTGTACGTCAAACTGACACGGTAGGACGTTTTGGTGGTGATGAGTTTGTTGTGTTGTTAAATGGAATTGATTTGTTTGATGATGTACTTGTTATTGCGGAAACTATTCGTGTAGAACTTGAGAGACCTTATCAAATAGATAGGCTATATTTGCAACTTTCGCCGAGTATTGGCGTTGCTCGATACCCTGATAACGGTAAAGATGAACAACAATTACTTAAGCATGCAGATCAAGCAATGTATAAAGCAAAAATAGCAGGCGGAAATAGAGTTGAGGCTGTTAACTACACAACAAAACAGCCATTTATGGGTAAATAATATTCGATGATGTTAGCTGTAATTGTATTTGATTAGTTATCTCGGCTTTTTGATTGGCAGTTAATAAGGCTGAGTTATCAATGGCCGTTAATGCCGCGCGTTTATCAAAACTACTCCACACATTAACTGTACTCATAATTGACTCTACGCGAGTAGTAGCATCATTAATACGTTCGGACACATTAAAAGCTTGTTGTGGATCGGTTTGGCTTAGCTGAGCTGCACGTTGATTAAAAGCAATGTCTTTATTGTCATCTGATAGTGAGTTTATGACTTGCAAAAAATCACTTTCAGATTGTTCCACGAGGGCGTAGCTGGCGTTGATTATAATATCTCGTTGAACATTTGTATCGTAATTATCAATTCGCGCTAGCATCATATTGGGTTCAACACTGGCGATTTCAGCTAATGCACTGTTAAAATAGTCCTGATTTAAATCATAGGCTTGTTTTTGATTGTTTAAAAACACTAAAGCCGCCTCGGGATCTGTTTCTGCCATTTTTCGAGAAATAATAAATACCCCACTGGCACGCTGTTCAACAGCAATACTATCTAACCAATCAATAGCCTCTTGAGTATTCTTTTCAACTAATTGATACACCATTGACGTAATCAAGTAATTAGTCGACTCATTTAATGGCAAGGATGAAATTAAATTTGCAGCTTCATTTGGAGACTGTTCAATATAATAATACATGGTATTTAAGTACATTTTTAATGTTGATTGGGTTTCAGGTTGCTGTTTTAACCATTCAAATGTTGCTATAGCGTCGTTGCTGGCCCATGAATCGACAATTGACATCATTATTGATGACTTCATCGGCTCAGCGGCCAGTCGTTCAATATCGCTTAACGCCTGTTGCGGATTAACTGATGCTAAACCCCTTAAATAACTGTCGAGTAATGATTCATATTGTTGTGTCGACTTAAACTGATCTAGCCATGATATTACGTTTGTAAATTGCATTTTCCCGGCAATTTCTAAAATTAAACCATATAAGTCTTCATGTTCAGTCTCTTGAGCAACGAGTAAAGCTTCCTGAGGATCATGCTCTGCCAACTGCATAATGCGAAAAATCGACATGTAAGGCGTTTCATCAGTGTTTAATGAAGCTTTAAACGCTTCTCGGTCGAGAGTGCTTAGGCTAGGGGCATTGTTTGAGATAATCGAAGCATTGACATTCGATAAAGATTCAGCAGAATTATTTTGTATTGTAGAGGAGATTGTTCCTCGGTTGTCAGCTGCAACAGTAGTCTCATTAGGCCAGATAAACGGATAACTGATAAATCCGATACCCCAACTTATTACCACCACAATTACCCATTTCATTATTGCTTTTCCTTAAGCTTGCTGCCTGCGCTCAAATCACTATTAGTTGGCTTACGTTATTATGATGCTGTTAATATTGCAATGAAAAGCTCGATCATTGATATGATAGAATAGCCGTTAACTTATTAACTTTCATCGTAAATTCACTATTGTAATCTTAGATTTATGTGACCTCAAGCGAGTAATAATGCGTAAAACTGACAAAAAAATAGACAATCAATTAAGACAAGGATTAACCCTTGTGTGCGAACATTCAATCGAGGTTTATCCTGGCTTTGTATGGATTACCCATAAAGTTGATTACACTGCATTTCCTAAAAGTTTACGCATTGTCTGTGTTTTCGATACTGAGCCGCAACTCAGGCAGTTTAAGCAGGAGAACCATAAAACGACGTTATTAAACTTGATTAAACGCACACTCAGTCAATTTGGTATTGACCTAAAAGATATCAGTCAGCATGTGAGCTTTGATACCGAAACGGCTTGTGAACAGCAACATAATGGTAACTGGGCATTGCGCTTAAGTGGCAGCACCCACAGCATTAAATAATCGGCTTCATTAAGCCGTCGTAATGTTTACTGTAGAGGCTGTTTGATCCTATTAATGAAGTATTACTCTACTACTATTATCTTGTTTAAGATGTATTAGGCTGCATTATCATTGTTCATTGCCCACAACTCAGTATCCACTTAGTTCTATTGTCAAAGCAAAATTAATCCAAGCTATTGCTGTATTATGTTAATTTAAAAATAGTTCAATCATCGTAAGATACAAACCGTCTAGTCTATTAAGCAAATCATAAAATGTTAATTACTATCGTCTCTGTTTCATCCTACCATCCACAAAATCGAGATCTAACTCTAATCTCTTATCGTTAAAATCCGTTATCTTTGTACTAAGTAAATGCGGGGTACTGAGTTATGTTTCAGATTTTTTCTGATTTTGCATCTTGGCTGGTTTTCAGTGTCATAGGGTTGTCTGCAGAGACTAAACTCGGCGACGCGCTACATTTTTTTGTTGAAGATGTGACTAAAATTTTTGCCTTGCTTCTGGTAATGATTTATCTCATCGCCTTAGTGCGGGCGTCGTTAAATGTGGAACGTGTCAGGGATTATTTAGCCGGTAAACATAGAGGATTAGGTTACTTAATGGGATCTGGCTTTGGTGTCGTGACGCCATTTTGTTCTTGCTCGAGTATTCCGGTATTTTTAGGTTTTACGTCTGCAGGGATCCCTTTGGGGATCACCATGAGCTTTTTGATTACCTCACCTTTAATTAACGAGGTCGCGATATTATTGTTGATGAGTTTATTAGGGCTTAAGTTTACCTTACTTTATATTGTCGTTGGCATGAGTGTGGGTATGTTAGGCGGTTTCTTTCTCGACAGTATTAAGGCTGAGCGTTGGCTGCAATCATTTGCGGCTGAAGCGTTAAAGCGCGGTCAGAAAAAGGGCGGTGAAGCAACGATTGCTGATGGTGCCAATGCGCAAAAAATGTCGTTCCCACAAAGACACCAGTTTGCCAAAACTGAAATGCTGGATATTTTTGGCCGAGTGTGGAAATGGGTCATTATTGGTGTCGGTTTAGGCGCAGCATTACACGGTTTTGTACCAGATGGATGGATTGGCGAGCATTTGGGGGACGGACAATGGTGGTCAGTTCCTGCTGCGGTGTTGTTGGGTATTCCACTTTATTCCAATGCGACTGGGGTTATTCCGGTTATGGAAAGTCTGATTATTAATGGTCTACCGATAGGAACTACATTGGCATTTTGTATGAGCACGGTTGCAGCCAGTTTTCCTGAGTTTATTTTGTTAAAACAAGTGATGCAATGGCGTTTGCTGGCAATATTATTTTGTGTGTTATTAGTAGCATTCACTCTCGTCGGTTGGATCTTTAATGCGTTAGCACCGGTATTATGATTTTTTATCAACAACATCAACAACATCAATAAGGATAAACAATGAAGACGGTTAAAATTTTGGGTTCTGGTTGTAAAAAGTGTCTTGAAACCGCAGAGCTTGCCCAAGCTGTTGCGGATGAAAAGGGTGTTGCAATAAAAATCGAAAAAGTCACTGATATGGCTAAAATTATGGATTATGACGTTATGAGTACGCCAGCAGTGGTGGTTGATGAGAAAGTGGTTCATAAAGGCAGTAAACCCACTAAAGAACAGATGTCAGCGTGGATATAAATGCTGCTAAAGTCATTAATTGAGTGACTGAGCAATTAAAGGACTAAGGGTAATTAACTGTAAAAACACAGTTATTGCCCTTGGCATTGTGCTGCACAATGACTAAATTACAGAGCTATGAAGTTAAAACCTTACTGATATGACGATGACCCTCAAGTTAGTTTTAAACTTTCTACTCAAGTCTACGCGGTTCACATTTATGGCTATCTTATTCCATTAGAAATAAAAATAGGTGTGTGAATATTCTGCCTACCCACTTTTAATTGTAATCTATTGTTTTTAATATTAATTTACCGCTAATTCTTAGGAATATCGTCAACTATTGTTTATCATACTGCTGACGTTTAACCATAAAAATTACCCACCGGATTACTCCATTAACATCTTATTTACCATATCCACCACTATTGTGGTTTTTCTGCGCACTTTCTGCACATTGTCTCTATATCATCGATAGGTAATTAAGCATTTCGTTCGTTAAACCACTTTACGATCCACTAAAAGGAATCGATGACATGAAACTATTCGTAAAACATCGTCAGTTTACTCAATCTATATTGTGTACTTTGGTATTAGCAGGTTTATTAACGGCCTGTGACAGCAGTGATGATGACACAGTGTCAACCGATGACAGTACAACTGTGGTAGACACTTCGACAGATAATGGTGTGAGTACCGACAACAGCACCGATGGTGTGATATGTGATTATTCATACAGCGAATTTAACGATTCTGAGTCAGTTGGCTATAACAGCGAATCGCAATGGACATGTGCTGATGATATGCGTGAGTTAGTCGCCAATGGAATTCCAGACCACGAAGTAGGTACCTTTCCTAATGATGGCAATCCCAACATGATCACAGAGCAAGTGATCACAGCGAGTATTACCTTGTTGCCAGTTCAAACCGATGTGGCTACTCAATTAGGTGGGCCTTCAGGACCGCAGGGTTATGTATTAAACGGGGTGAAAATAGATGCCAGTACCGCCGGTACTTGTGATGATTCAGGTTTAATTTGTGATGCAGCTATGAATGTCGGTAATTGGAACATTGAGGCACTGGGTCAATCTAGTTTTGATTTTGGTACTGACGACAACAATGCTCATGTTCAGCCTAGTGGCGAATATCATTACCATGGAATACCAGAAGGTTTTATTACGCTCCACGGCGGCAGTAGTGACACCATGACCTTAATTGCATGGGCTTCTGATGGATTCCCTATTTATGCCCGTTATGGTTATACCACTGCAGATGATGCGACTTCCGAACTTAAAGTTGTCACAGGCAGTTACCAGTTGGTCACAGAGGTAAGTGATAGCAGACCTTCAACCGATTTATATGCCTTAGGTACGTTTAAACAAGACTGGGAATATGTAGAAGGCTCTGGCGATTTGGATGAATGTAATGGCCGAGTTGGTGTCACTCCTGAGTTTCCTAATGGCATTTATCATTATTATGCAACAGATAGTTATCCATTTTTTCAACGTTGCGTAAAAGGTGAAGTTGAATCAACAGGACAATTACCTCCAGCTTAATAATGCGTTATATCAATCTTAAGGAGGACCTCAAATGCGCGTGTTGAGAAACCATTCCATGGTGATTATTTTTATAGTGAGTTTATTGATGGCAACAGAGGCGCAGTCGCACATGATGGTGGCTCAACACGGCACCATTAATATGGTTAACAATGGTGCTTTTATGGTGTTGTCATTGCCTATCAGTGCATTTGATAATATCGATGATGACAATAGTGGCCACTTATCAACGGTTGAGTTTAATTCGCATCGAGCTGAAATAATGGCTCAAATTTTGGCAAAAGTGCAATTGCACGATAATAATGGTTTGCGTCCCTTAGAAGGGTTAATGTTTTCATTGGGCGACGATCATCATAATGCAGATACTGCAACTCAATTGATTGTGATGGGCCGCTTTGCTATTGATGAAAAATCAGCCGGTTGGACATTTTTATTTGGCTTATTTGGTGAATCTGCAGAGGAGAAAGTCATGAGTATGAGTGTTAAGCGCAAAGCAACTAATCAAAAAATGGCATTTGAACTTACTCCGAATAATTCTAGTCAAAAAGTTTTTTCTCTATAATCCGATAAGATAGCGCACCTTTATGTTAGTCCAATAAATGCTGTTTCACTTAGGTGGTCAGCATTTTTTATTATTTGATATGTCGCCTTTTAAGCGCATCATGTTTGTTGTGTAATCGACATGCTTTTGTGCTTTTGACGATAAAGAGTTGGAAGATGAAGCCGTTATCAGCATAATAGCCCAAATTACATCACACCATCATGACCGCAATAATTTGAGGACGCTTTGAGCTCGACACTTACCCAATCCGTTATCCATGAATTTAGCGAACGCGGTGCGTTAGCAAAACATGTTCATCACTATCACCACCGACAAAGTCAAACCGATATGGCTGTTGCGGTGAGTGATGCTATTGCTAAAAAACATAATCTGATTTTAGAAGCCGGTACGGGTGTAGGCAAAACCTTTGCATATTTACTGCCTGCATTGCTTAGTGGCAAGCAAGTGGTGGTGAGCACCGGTAGTAAAAATTTACAAGAGCAACTGTTTTTAAAAGACTTACCAGCATTGTTAACCATGTTAGATGTACACGTGCCTATAGCGTTATTAAAAGGGCGTAACAACTATTTATGCCAATTACGCCTAGAAAAACAAATGCAAAATGCCAGTCAGTTTAGCGAATATTACATTGATGACTTGCTAAAAATTAACCAATGGGCACATTTAAGCAAAGACGGCGATATAGGTAATTTAACCTCGGTGGCAGAACATTCTGAGGTTATCCCTACTGTGGTGAGCACTAAAGAGAGTTGTACGGGTAAAAAATGCGACCATTACGATGACTGCTTTACTCGTAAAGCGCGTATTCGGGCAATGGATGCCAAAGTGGTGGTGGTTAATCATCATTTATTTTTTGCCGATCGATTACTAAAAGACACTGGATTTGCGGAGTTGTTGCCAGATCCTGATGTGGTGATATTTGACGAGGCACATTTAGTGCCCGATATTTGTATTAGTTATTTTGGCAGTCATATTTCCAGCCGCGAAATAGATAAATCACTCAACGCGATAATTAAACTGCATAAAGAGGTGATCCGCGACAGTATTCAGCTTGAACAATTGGCTCAACGTGGCTTAATTGCACTCAGTGAATGGCACAATATGATGTTTGAACATCAAGTGTCTGATTGGCGCAAAGTACTGGCAATAAAAATACTTGCAAGCACCTCGTGGACCTTGCATCAATCATTAGTCGATTTAGCTAATAATATGCAACATCATCTTGGTCGTGATGATCAGCTCGATAATGCCTTTGAGCAATTACTCACGTTGGCTGATACATTACGCAATTATTTTGAGTGCCAAGACCCCCAGGCGGCTTACAGCGTTGAGCTTGGTCCCCGGTTTATTATGCTGCGCATGAGCCCCATTAATGTCGCCAAACAATGTCAGCAATTATTTGATCACAACACCCGTTGGATTTTTACCTCGGCAACATTACAAGTTAATCGTAGCCTAGCGCTTTTTGCCAAAGAGATGGGGTTGGGTGATGCTAAACAACTTATTTTAGACAGCCCATTTGATTACCCCAACCAAGCAGTATTTTGTGTACCACGTCATTTAGGTAAAGTAGGGCAGTCGAAACATTCAGCAAAACAACTGGTTGATATCAGTGTTCAAGCCATTAATGCCGCACAAGGGCGTACGTTTATTCTATTTACCAGCCATCAGATGTTGCAACAGGTGGCTATGATGTTACAAGGCAAGGTGAAATATCCGCTTTTAGTACAAGGCCAAGCCAGTAAGCAAAGTTTATTAAATAAGTTTAGGCAGCTAGGTAATGCCGTGCTGTTAGGTACTAGCAGTTTCTGGGAAGGCGTCGATGTACGCGGTAAATTACTCAGTTGTGTGATTATAGATAAATTACCGTTTGTGTCCCCTGATGATGCATTATATAAAGCTCGTGCGGCCAATGCTGAGCGTCAAGGACTTGATCCTTTTGCTTCTATTTCATTGCCGCAAGCGGTTATTAGTTTAAAGCAAGGCGTTGGACGATTAATTCGTGATGAAAAAGATCGTGGAGTACTTATTTTGTGCGATAACCGCATTGTGAATCGTGCTTACGGACAAGCATTTATTAATTCATTGCCCCCCATGCAGCGTACTCGTGATTTAGACCGAGCGCTGCAATTTTTAAAACACATCCCTTAAGCTTTTTAAAACACGGCTCATCAGTTATCATTACAAAATTATCTGTCGTTTTTATTGAGTAACCCAACACAATGCCAAAGCCGTTAACCATTCTTGCTCTTGATACCTGTACCGAAACTTGCTCTGTTGCATTAACCATTAATGGTGATGTTTATGCTCGTATTGAAGATGCGCCGCGTGAACACAGCCAACGTTTGCTGCCTATGGTTGATGATGTCTTAGCCGAGGCTAAAGTGACTCTCGTCGATATCGATATGATTGCTTATGGACGCGGCCCGGGCAGTTTTACGGGTATCCGTATTTGTACCAGTATGACCCAAGGGTTAGCATTGGGACTTGATTTACCCGTCATTGGTATTTCTACGTTAACAGCAATGGCTCAAATGGCCGTCAGTCAACATGGTGCTTCTCAGGTATTGTGTTGTATTGATGCTAGAATGAATGAAGTCTATTGGGCTCAGTACATTGCTAAAGACGGTATTGCTATTTTGGTTGGGGAAGAACATGTTACAACGCCAGAAATGGTAACATTGGTTTTAGACTCACAACAAAACATAGCGGCTTGTGGAACTGGGTTTGACGTTTATCCGCAGTTATTAACTCTGGCGCCAAGTATCAGTCGTTGCTTCGAAGCTACATATCCTGATGCTAAATCTATGCTGGTGTTAGCCCAACTTGGATATCAACAAGGTTTGCACACTACAGTTGATGAACTCGCCCCTGTTTACCTTCGTGACACAGTCACATGGAAAAAACTTCCGGGTCGAGAATAGCCATTCAGGTTAATTTGACATAAAGTGTATAATAGAATTATAGGTAAACGGTGTCGTTAATGACGATAAATGCAGCATTGTCAATGGCAAATAATCAATCTGGCCCAGTCAGCTTGAGCCAAGCTGTTGCTGGAAATCGACCGATTACTCCACCCCAAGACCCCATAGTTGTTAACACTTCAGCTGATGATATTGAGCTGCAAAGTATTGAAAGCAATGATGTGGCCATTGTTGATGATGTAACCTTGTCAGCCAAACAACAAGCCCGCGTTGAATATGATCGTGATACCAATGGCCAACGTGGTGCAATAGCGCAATATTTGTCTACTCAACATTCTGCTAAAAGAGACGAAATTCAACAAATGGTTGGTATTGATTTGTATGCCTAACCCGCCTTTGTCTGCAATCCCCAGTCGTAGCCGTTTTATGATCGAATTACTATTGGCCTTTTTACTGACTCGATTTCCTTATATCTCTATTCCTTTTAAATGGTTTGAAAGCTATTTTCACGAATTATCTCATGGCATCGCGACGTTATTGACGGGTGGCACTGTGAGTCATATCCAGTTATTTCCAAACGGTGCAGGCCTTTGTTTTAGTCAAGGCGGTAATAGTATATTAATTGCTTATGCAGGCTATTTCGGCGCCGCGTTATGGGGTTATGCGATATTTCTACTGGCGACTCAAAAACACACTATCAGATTTACTTTGTCTCTGTTAGGCCTAACGGTGGTGGCTTCACTACTTTTCTGGGCTCGAGATGTGCTAACCATTATTATTCTTAGCGTCTTGATAATACTTTTTTTGTTACCACTTAAATTAAAAAACAGTGGTCTGCTCAATAGTTTATTGCGTATATTAGGCTTAATGATTATGTTAAACGCCATGGCCAGCCCTATGGTGTTATTAGGGTTAAGTGGCCAAGGCGATGCGGTGATGTTAGCTAAAATAACATGGTTGCCGGCATGGTTGTGGGTAATGACATGGCTCGCATTTAGTGGGTTTATGTTGTGGCTCTGTTGGCGTAAAGTTAATCGAAAAAAGGGAGTGTCAAAATGAAACGTAACATGATGTTAGGAGCCTTAATTGGCTTATCAAGTTTAGGTATGTCAGCAGCTGCATTTGCTGCGAGCACAGATAACACGCAAAACCAATCAGTCGCAGTGCCGCAGGTTAATGCTGCGCTTGCACAAGCCGTCGCGAGTCAATTTCGTTCAGAAGATAATAAGCTGCGTGATCAATATCGCCATCCTGCAGAAACGTTGGCTTTTTTTGATGTAAAGCCAGATCAAACTGTTATTGAATTATGGCCAGGTGGTGGTTGGTATGCTGAAATTTTAGCGCCTTACTTAGCTGATAAGGGCCATTATGTGGCTGCTAATTTTGAAACTAAGCCTACAGTAGATAGCCCTAGAGCAGCTTATTATAAATCAGCAGGTTTAAAATTTGAAAAGTGGGTCAATGACAATAAAGCCAGCGTTGGTAATGTTCAGTTTGTTACCCTTGATCCACCGGCTAAGCTTTCACTGGGTAAAGATAATTCTGCCGACCAGGTATTAACATTCCGTAATTTGCATAATTGGGCAATGAAAGGGGAGTTAGAAGGTGTGTTTAAAGCCGCTCATGATGTGTTAAAAGTCGGCGGTTCATTAGGCATTGTTGAACACCGTGCAAATATCGGTATGGCTGCAGAAAGTGGTTATATGGATGAAAATCAAATGGTCGAATTGGCTAACAAATACGGTTTTGAACTGACCGCTAGCTCTGAAGTGAATGCCAATCCCAAAGACAGTAAAAATTATCCGAAAGGCGTGTGGACATTACCACCAAGTTTAGCCATGGGCGATCAAGATAAGCAGAAGTATCTTGATATAGGTGAAAGTGACCGCATGACACTTAAGTTTACTAAAACTGCTGCTAAATAAATCTGTAAAGTGAGCCAACAATGTTGAACGTTAACGTAGAACAAATTCAATTGCCGTTGGCTCATATTACGCTCGCAGCTAAACGCTATGGTCAAGCAGATAAGCCAATCATACTGGCTTTGCATGGTTGGCTTGATAATGCCGACAGCTTCATCCCTTTAGCGGAGGCTTTTTCGCAACAAGGGTTGTTTGAACGGTATCAATTATTATGTATTGATTGGCCCGGACATGGATTGTCAGAACACCGTCCTGGACGTTATCCTTTGCATTGGGTTGATTACATTTATGACTTACAAGCCGTCATTGAACTTGTTTCTGATAATCAACCTATTATTTTGATGGGACATTCTTTAGGGGGCATTATTGCTTCCGCTTATAACGCTTGTTTAGGTGAAAATATTGCTAAGTTAGTATTAATAGAAGCTTTAGCACCATTATCAGAATCTGCAGATAATGCTAAATCCCGTTTGCGTAAAGGTTTACTGCAACAACAACGTTTTAATCGTCAATTAGCTCGGCCCATTCCCACTTATTCTTCTCTTGATGTTGCAATTCATGCGCGTCATCAACTAACCGGATTAGCCTTGCCTTGGTGTAAATTGATTACAGAGCGTAATATGCAATTAGTTGGTGATAAATATGCTTGGAGAAGTGACCCTAGGTTAAAACTTGATTCATTGAATCGTTTCACATTTGAACAAGTTGATGCATTAATGACCACTAGCGATACCGATACTTTATTTATTGCAGCGCAAGATGGTTACAAGCAACTCACTTTGTCAGAACAACATGCAAATGCCTGGTTTACCAACATTAAAATGCTAACATTAATGGGGGATCACCATTTACATATGGGGAATGCCAATCAAGTCGCAGAAACGATTGGAGCTTTTATTCTAAATTAGTCGGTCTGTTAACTGAAATCGCTGTTATTTTTAATTCATTTATGTGATTATGGTCAAAAATTAAAACGCTTGTATGATTTTTATCACTACAAGAAACATAAAAAAGCCTGCGATAACAAAATTAATGATACGCAGTCGCTAAAAAATTTTACCACTGACGGGGAATGCACGTCTTAGCACAGTGGTAATTATTAGGAGACACCTGTGGACCAGCCTTGGATTAATAACTTACCTGAAAATGTGCCGGCCGAAATCGACCCATCTCAATTCAGCTCTTTAGTACATATGTTTGAAAATGCAGTGGCAAAATATGCCGATCAACCTGCGTTTATAAATATGGGGGCAACGATAACGTACCGCAAACTTGAAGAGAGAAGTAGAGCATTTGCAGCTTATTTACAAAACGAACTGCATTTAAACAAAGGTGACCGTGTCGCCATTATGATGCCTAATTTATTGCAATATCCTATTGCACTATTTGGTATTCTTCGCGCAGGTATGGTGGTAGTTAATGTTAACCCGCTGTATACACCAAGAGAATTAAAGCATCAATTAGTCGACTCTGGCGCCAGAGCCATCATTGTGGTGTCAAACTTTGCTAATACTTTGGAAGAAGTCGTTGATGAAACTCCGGTAGAGTCAGTGATTATTACTAGCTTGGGTGATCAACTTAGTGCACCTAAACGCACCTTAGTTAACTTTGTCGTAAAGTACATCAAAAGATTGGTACCTAAATACCATTTACCACATGCATTATCATTTCGTGATGCCTTAACAAAAGGGCGACGTTTACAATATATCAAAGCTGAAATTACCGGCGATGATTTAGCCTTCTTACAATACACAGGCGGTACAACCGGTGTGTCTAAAGGTGCAATGTTAACTCATGAAAATATCGTCAGTAATGTGTTACAAGCTAATGGCGCGTATTCACCAGCATTAAAAGACGGTGTCGAGTTTGTGGTAACTGCACTGCCGCTTTATCACATTTTTGCATTAACGGTTAATTGCTTACTGTTTTTACATAAAGGCAGTAAAAACTTACTGATCACAAATCCACGTGATATTCCTGCATTTGTGGCTGAACTTAAGAAATATCCATTTACCGCGTTAACGGGTGTTAATACGTTATTTAATGCCTTGGTTAATAATGATGGATTTGCTCAACTTGATTTCTCAGGTTTGAAATTTTCAATTGGTGGAGGCATGGCTGTTCAGCGTGCAGTTGCTGATAAATGGCAACAAATCACTAAAACACGTTTGCTAGAAGGTTATGGTTTAACGGAAGCATCACCTTTGGTGACTTGTTGTCCATACAACTTAGCCGGTTATAACGGTTCTATTGGTTTCCCTGCGCCTTCAACATTGATCCAAATTCGTGACGATGAATCTAATGTGTTACCTCAAGGTGAAACTGGCGAATTGTTTGCTAAAGGCCCACAAGTGATGAAAGGGTATTGGCAGCGACCAGAAGAGACGGCGACAGTTATTGATAAAGATGGCTGGTTAGCGACGGGTGATATTGGTTATATGGATGAAAAGGGCTTGTTTTACATTGTTGACCGTAAAAAGGACATGATTTTAGTGTCTGGTTTTAACGTGTTTCCGAATGAAGTAGAAGAAGTCGTCGCCATGCACCCAAAAGTTATTGAAGTTGCCGCGGTAGGGGTTCCAAATGAGGCTAGTGGTGAATTAGTGAAGATTTTTGTGGTCGCAAAAGACAAATTTCTGACCGCTGAAGAGTTGATTAAGCATTGCCGACATCAATTAACGGGATATAAAGTACCTAAGCTGGTAGAATTTAGGGACGAATTACCAAAATCCAATGTGGGTAAAATTTTACGCCGAGAGCTTCGAGACGAAGTTAAGCAAGCGTAAAATGATAGCCGGCACTTTAGCCGGCTTTTTATTGAGGTTAATCTGATAACCTGTCACCGCCCTCATTCATATTATAGCGGAGCCTATTTTGTTAACGTTTGAATATATCAGTGATAACGCCAGCTTATTATCATTAGTTGAACAATACCAACAAAGCACCTTATTGGTGCTCGATACTGAATTTGTCCGCACTCGTACTTACTATGCAAAATTGGGGCTTATTCAAGCTTACGATGGGAAAACATTGGCTTTGATAGATCCTGTTGCCATTACAGATCTTAGCCCATTTTGGAAGTTATTGACTGATCCTAAGATTGTTAAATTAGTACATTCTTGTAGTGAAGATCTTGAAGTGTTTGCTCATTATGGTGACTGTCAACCAAACCCGCTTTTTGACAGTCAAATTGCTGCTAGTCTATCTGGGTTGGGGTATGGCTTAGGTTATGCCAAATTAGCTGAAACCTGTTTACAAGTTGAAATTGATAAAGGCGAATCGCGTACCGACTGGATGAAACGCCCCTTGTCGGATGCACAATTACAGTATGCGGCTAATGATGTGTATTATTTGTACCAATTATACCCACAGTTACAAGAGAAGCTTGCTGCCAATAATCGCCTAGAATGGTTGTTTGAAGAAAGCCAACGTATGACAGAAGGGCGTTTATCATTACCAGAAGGTGACAGTGTTTACCTTAAAGTAAAAAATGCTTTCCAGTTATCGAGCCCACAGTTAGCTTACTTAAAAGTATTGGCTAAATGGCGCTTAAACAAGGCGGTAAGTCGTAATCTCGCGCTTGGTTTTGTGGTAAAGGACCATGCATTAATTGCATTAGCCAAAAAACAACCGACCACATTAGCAGAATTAAGTAGTTTAAATGATTTAACTGAGCAAGAGAAACGCATTCATGGCAAAGAGTTATTAACGGTAATGGCAACAGCCGATTTAACTAATTTACCCGAAGAAGTCGATGTTGTTGCACTTAAATCTGGTTATAAATCGGCATTTAAAGAAATTAAAACAACATTAATTGAATTGTGTGAACGTGAAGATGTTGCATTAGAGTTTGTGGGATCTAAACGCCATATTCATGAATTTTTACTCTGGTTGTATCACAATAAACAAACGCCGACGCCGCTATTGCTAACGGGGTGGCGAGGTCAACTTATTGGAGACTTACTTGCAGATGTGCGTTTTAGTTAACGATAATGATTTAACTAAATAACGCCCAATAAAAAGGATACTCGCATAATGCCAGTATCCTTTTTATATTTAGCGGTGCTAACTCGCTAGCTTAGCTAATTACTTTGAATCAGGTAAGGTGACGTTTAACTCGAGTACCGATAAATTGTCATCGTTTTGATCAAGTTGCACAGAAACTTGGTCATCTGAAATTTGTACATATTTGCGGATCACTTCGATGATTTCTTGTTTCATCTTTGGGAAGTAATCAGGTGCACCGCGTTCTCCACGCTGATGGGCCACAATAATTTGTAATCGTTCTTTTGCCAATGATGCGGTATTGGGCTTTTTACTGCTTCTAAAATAATCAAGTATCGACATAATTAGCTCCCAAATATCCTTTTAAGGAATCCTTTCTTCTCTTCTGTAATAAATCGAACCGGCACATCGTCACCTAATAAGCGCGCAACCGTATCGCCATATGCTAAACCGGCATCACTTTCTTGATCAATAATGACAGGAATACCAGAGTTTGACGCTTTGAGTACTGATTGAGACTCGGGGATAACACCGAGTAATTCAATTGCCAGAATTTCCTTCACATCTTCAACACTGAGCATTTCACCTGTTTTAACTCTTGCTGGTGAGTAGCGAGTTAACAATAAATATTCTTTGATCGGTTCAAGCGATAGCTCTGCTCTACGTGAACGGCTTTGTAACATTCCTAGAATACGGTCTGAATCGCGAACAGAGCTCACTTCTGGGTTTGTGGTTACAATCGCTATGTCGGCAAAGTAAAGTGCCATCATTGCACCTTGTTCAATCCCTGCTGGCGAATCACAAACAATGTAGTCGAAGTCTTTAGCTAAATTTTCAAGTACTTTGCCCACGCCTTCTTTTGTTAGAGCATCTTTATCGCGTGTTTGCGACGCAGGTAAAATAAACAGTTTGTCGCAGCGTTTATCTTTAATTAACGCTTGGTTCAAATTGGCTTCACCATTAATAACGTTAACAAAGTCATATACGACTCTGCGTTCACAACCCATTATCAAATCGAGATTTCGCAAACCAATATCAAAATCGATAACGACAGTCTTCTTTCCTTTTAAGGCCAACCCGGTAGCAATTGCTGCACTGGATGTTGTTTTACCCACACCGCCTTTACCTGATGTGACAACAATAATTTGCGCCATTTATTTTAATATCCTTGTATTTGCCGATTATTGGGGCAATGTTTCAACAGTGAGGGATGCGCCTTCAAGGCGAACACAACCTCTTTGACTTAGATCGTATTGTTGCAAATGCTCAGTCAACCAATACTGTCCCGCAATCGACACTAATTCTGCTTCTAACGAGTTAGCGATAATCACACTTTGATTATCTCCCGCGGCTCCCGCCATGGCTTTGCCACGAAGAGCGCCATATATATGAATGCTACCATCAGCAATGACTTCAGCGCCATTACCAACCGCACCAAAAATGACTAAATCTGCATTTTTTGCGTATATTTGTTGTCCAGAACGCACATTTTGTTTAACAATTTTAGTCGCTCGTTTGGGTAACTCAGCTTTAGCAGCTTGTTTGCCCGACTTAACGACCGCAATAGCCATACTCTTAGCTTGTTCAGCTTGCGCAGGACTGGCATCGGTAATGCCCACAATAATAAGGTTTCGATCAATTAATAATTGTTTTAACGCATTAAAGTCTACGTGAGCTTGTTTAACAGCTGATAGGTTCAATACCAATGGTGCACCTAAAAAAAACTGCGGTGCTTGAGCCAATTTGTTGTCTAATTCAGTCGCAATGATATCAAGATCATTATGATTAATATGCAGCACTGATAATGTAAAAGACGTGGCCTTTAATTCGAGATTTTGTTTAGCCATCTCGGCGTGATTCTCCAATGCTTGAGCGATAACTGATTTACAATTATTTTTTAGTGCCACCATGTTATAGTGTGCTTAGTTGACTATCAAGTTTGAACCTTTGGAAATTTACACTAAAATGATATGTGCAGTATATAAAAGCGGTCGTAGAGCAGATACTTACCTTTTTGTCAAAAAACGCGATGTTTTTGATGAGGTTCCTGAGCAGTTAATGGAAATGTTTGGTACTCCAGCATTAATAATGGTTGTGCCATTATCTAAACGAGATCATCTAGGTATTGCAGATATTACTAAAGTGAAGTCGGCTTTAATTGAACAAGGCTATTATTTACAAATACCACCTCCACAAATTAATTTACTTGAGCAACATAAACAAGAATTAGGGCTTAATAAATAAGCGCAATCTTAAAGGAGTAATCGAAACGAATATGATTAAAAAAGTCATTTTAAGCGTATTTTGTTACTTCTTTTTTGCTAGCTTGGTTATGGCTAATGATAGCACTCGTGATTTTTCTGACTATCTGTTGGAACTTCAACAGAAGGCGATAGCCGCTGGTGTAAATCAACGTATTGCTGAACGTTATATTGCCAATATTAAAACCTTCAAGAAAGCCAATCTCACCACCCATTTAGACAAATCAAAAACACTAGAAAATTTTATTCCCCAAGTTGTCCCTGCTATTACTGTCAGTACTGCTCGAGCCATGTTTCAGCAACATGAATCTCAAATAAAACTTCTGAGTCAAACTTATCAAGTTCAATCACGTTTTTTGATGGCGTTGTGGGCCATGAATACCCATTTTGGAGAACGTTCAGGACGTTTCTCTGGTTTATCGGTATTAGCTTCACTTGCATATCAAGGTGATAACGAAGCGCAGTATATTAATGAGTTTATTGCCGCACTTAAATTGATCGAACAGAAAAAAATAAGTGAAAATTTATTGCGTAGTACCTCATCAGGATCAATGGGGCAGATGCAAATGATGCCAAGCCAATTACTGAAATACGGTGTCGATGCGGATAAAAACGGTGTGATTGATGTTTGGAACAGCATGGATGACGCATTTGCGTCTACCGCCAACATGTTGCATCAACAAGGGTGGCAATATGATTCTACATGGGGGCGACAAGTAAAAATCACCATCAAGTTAGATCCAAATTTACTTGGCTTAGAGTCTCAGTATTCATTTTTACAGTGGCAAGCCTTTGGTGTCAGTCGTTTTGATGGTAATGATTTACCTCAACGCAATGACATGAAAGTGTCTTTAATTGCCCCTGATGGAGTCCAAGGCCGCTTTTATTTGGTGTATGACAACTTTCGTTTATTGAACCAATTTACAGACACATTGCACGATACTTTAGCAATAACCTATCTGTCTGAAAAAATTAAACCATAAATTGCCGTGGTTTAGGTGTAAAATGCGAGCAAATATTAATAAAACCACTTTAGATAAAAATGATGACTCAGTTTTGGACCTCAACGCCTTTAGACAATATGACACCTGAGCAATGGGAGTCACTTTGTGATGGCTGCGGTAAATGTTGTTTAAATAAAATTATCGATGATGATACTGACAAGTTATATTACACCAATGCTGCGTGTCATTTATTAGATGATGAGAGTTGTAGTTGCCGTCAATACCCTGATCGTTTTACTTATGTTCCTGAATGTACCGCCATTACGCCTGACAATATCGCAGAGCTTACTTGGTTGCCGGACAGTTGTGCGTATCGTCGCTTGCATGTTGGCAAAGGTTTACCTAGCTGGCATCCGTTGATCACAGGGAGTAAAGATGCCATGCATGCAGCTGGTATTTCTGTTCAAGGCAAAACCGTTAACGAAATGAAAGTGAAGTATTTAGAAGACTGTATTGTTTTGTGGCCGATGTTGGATATTGAATGATGTAAGTATATCTATCGATTGGGTGTTAAGTTGAATAAAAAAAGACCTCATTGAGGTCTTTTTTTATTCAATCTTCGCAATAATATTTCCAATTTATTTTTTTAGTTTAAGTGCAGGCAATAACATTAATAGCCAAATCACACCATAAATCGCAAAACCAACCATCATCCATTGCGCCATGCTAACTGACAGCCAAGTCCATGGTATATCACTGCACATACCCGTTGGAGAAAATACCGAAGGCAACCAAGTGTCTAATGGCATAAAATTAGGGAATTCTGGGTAAAAAGAACATGTGGCAAAAGGTGATGGGTTAACTTGCATATTGTTGAGTTCATACGCAAGTTTTAAGCCCCAAATCGCAGCAACTCCCCAACCAGCCATACCGACTAAGCGTAGTAACCACACCTTAGGCTGTAATATACCAATGAGCCCTGCCAGCATAATACTGAGTACCGCAACACGAATATAAATACACATCACGCACGGCGCTAACTCCATACCATATTGAAAGAATAGGGCCGCTAGTTCCAGCCCTATAGCGGATAATAACAATAATCCCCAAGAGAGACGACTATGACAAAACTGCTGTAATTGCGACAATTTCAGTTCCTAATAAACGTATTAATAGATAAAAAAACACCCTCAAGTGAGGGTGTTTGAGTGAGTAGTCAAGACTTTAAGATAATTTATCTATTAAGTCCAATACCCTATCGTTTTTACACTCTATCAAAACAATTGTTTCGTAAAGGTAACAGGTAGTTAATGCCCGTTAGTTAACCCACTAAGGTCTTTGGCCGAGTGATGGATAATTAATTGAGTTTCATAAAGCATATCCGTCATGTCGACTAAAAACCCAGTCTCAATTGCCATTACGCCAACAAGGGATAATACGATGGTATAAGGTAATGCCATCCATACCATCCGACCGTATGATAAACGGATCAGTGGGGCGATGGCTGAGGTTAGCAAGAACAAGAATGCCGCTTGCCCGTTCGGGGTTGCCACAGAAGGCAGGTTAGTACCGGTATTAATTGCCACTGCTAGTAAGTCAAATTGGTCTCGAGTAATTTGGCCACTCATTAATGCAGATTTCACTTCATTAATGTACACCGTACCCACAAACACGTTATCACTCACCATTGATAGTAAACCGTTTGCAATATAGAAAATCACCAACTGCATATTGCCTTCATAACCTAATGCCCAATGAATAACTGGAGCAAACAAGTCTTGGTCAATAATTACGCCAACAATGGCGAAAAATACTGCTAACAACGCTGTGAATGGCAAAGCCTCTTCGAACGCTTTACCCAACGAATGTTCATCTGTGATACCGTTAAAAGCAGTTGCTAAGATAATGACCGATAACCCAATGAGACCAACAGAGGCTAAGTGAAGCGCTAAGCCTGCAATTAACCACACACCAATAAGGGCTTGGATAACCAGTTTCATTTTATCTTGGTTAGTTCTGTTTGCGTCTTCATGAGCGGCGTAATCAGAAAGAATACGATGTACTACATCAGGTAATTGCGCACCATATCCAAAGACTTTGAATTTTTCTACCAGAAAACAAGTGAATATACCCGCAAATAATACCGGCATCGTCACGGGTGACATACGCAAGAAAAACTCACCAAATTGCCAATGGGCCTGTGCTGCAATAATTAAGTTTTGTGGTTCGCCAACCATAGTGCAAACACCGCCTAAAGCAGTACCAATACCAGAGTGCATTAACAAATTACGTAAAAATGCACGAAATGATTCTAATTCTTCTTCGTTAAGCTGAGCGCTAGTATCGGAGGTGTGATCATGTGCATCAGTGTCGCTATAGCTCATGCCTGACGCTACTTTATGGTAAATAGAATAAAACCCAACAGCAACAGCGATAATGACGGCGATGACAGTAAGTGCATCTAAAAACGCGGAGAGAAATGCACATGCGATACAAAACATCAAAGACACAATGATTTTTGAGCGTACCTTAGTGATCATTTTAGTAAATACAAACAGCAATAGCTGTTTCATAAAGTAAATACCCGCAACCATAAACACTAAAAGTAAAAGCACTTCTAAGTTGGCTTCTATTTCGTGTAACACTTGCGAAGGCGAGGTCATTCCTATGATGACGGCCTCAATGGCTAACAGTCCACCAGGTTGAAGTGGGTAACATTTCAATGCCATAGCAAGGGTGAAAATAAATTCAACCACCAGCACCCATCCAGCAACAAATGGACTGACATAAAAGAACAGCAGGGGATTAATGACTAAAAATGCCAAAATTGCGTATTTGTACCATCCAGGTGAATTACCTAAAAAATTGACAAATAGCGCCTGGCTTTTGGTTACCTGCATAGCAGTCTCCGATATTATGATTGTGAAAGTTTGTATAGCAACCAGTTTTGATAACTAACAACACATTATTATTTTCAACAGGTTTGGGAGAATAGAGGCAACTTAACATTGAAAACTTGATAAATATCAACTTTTCGTTAAATGAGTTTAAACATTCAATTCAATCGAATTGAGGGCTTTAGCCAACTTTTTCTCTTATTAATAAAATATCTTGTTATAGCGAATAATGTGTTAACAACAAATTTGCCTAAATTGACAACGGTTATATTGTATTTTTTGTCATATAACGTAAAAAAATAATTTGTAACCTTGTTGTCACTGTGGGGAACATTACGTAATGCTAACAAAACAACTACATGAGTATATACTAAACTTATTGACTATTATCACTAAAATTGAATATCTGTTGATGATAGTGATGGTGTAATGTGATAAGTATTCAACTTTTGTGATATTTAAATAACAGAGCTGTTCGAAAATCAGCCGTAATGAACATGGAGATAAACAATGGTTTTTATTTTCTACCGCTCTGGTATGATCAGATGTAATAGTTCGCCATTCTTTTGCAATAGGATATAAAGGTTGATGATCATCAATGCCAAAGGGCCCGCGAGTTTTGCCGAGAAATATATTGTTCGTTCTATATGGGAAAATAAATTTCCACCCGGATCAATTTTACCTGCTGAACGTGAACTCTCTGAACTTATCGGTGTTACTCGTACAACCTTAAGAGAAGTACTGCAGCGCCTAGCACGTGACGGCTGGTTGAAAATTCAACATGGTAAACCTACCCAGGTGAACAACTTTTGGGAAACATCTGGATTAAATATTTTAGAAACCATTGCAGATTTAAATCCTGATGGTTTTCCATTATTAGTCGATCAGTTGATGGCTGCGCGAGGTAATGTAAGTAATATATATTTCCGTGCATCAATCCGTCACAATCCTGAAAAAGTGGTTGATGTATTGGCTGGTATTCACAGCTTAGAAAATGATGCAGAAGCGTATGCCGCATTCGATTACAAGCTTCACCATACATTAGCTTTCGCATCTGGAAACCCTCTATATGTGTTAATTTTAAACGGATTCAAAGGTCTTTATAATCGAGTCGGCCGCTATTATTTTTCAAGCCAAGAAGCCCGTGAATTAACAATGCGTTTTTATCTTAAATTAGAGAAATTGGCTCAGGATAAAAATTATCTAGATGTGCCCGCATTAATGCGCACTAATGGTATTGAAAGCGGTAAAATGTGGCAAAAGCTACGTGATGATTTACCCGCTGAAATGGGTCATGACAACAGTTAACGAGTCGTTAATCGTGATGCATTAATCGTTAATTACGAATACTACTTTTTGATTTACCCGCTTGGGATATCAATTCATATCTAAAAACCAATCACATTGATTGGTTTTTTTATGTGATTAATGTTGAGTTAGTACTTGAGTAGTCGACAAACAGTGGGATTGTGTATGCTGATTAAAGCATTTAACCGGGAAGTACTGAGGTGAATGTTAATATAAGCGGATAAGTCATCGTACTTATGGTCGGAAAGCACATAAAAAAGGAGCCTAAAAGGCTCCTTTAGTTTTTGCTGTTAATCTAAATTAAGCAGCAAAGTTTTTATTAACAAATTCCCAGTTAACAAGCTGCCAGAAGTGAGCTAAATAATCTGGACGCGCGTTACGGTAATCAATGTAGTATGCATGTTCCCACACATCTACAGTTAATAAAGGTGTTACCGTTTCATCAGTTAACGGTGTTGCTGCATTGCTTGTGTTAACAATAGCTAACGAACCGTCAGCTTTTTTCACTAGCCATGTCCAAGCACTACCGAAGTTGTTGACTGCAGAATCAGTAAATTTAGCTTTAAATTCTTCAAAAGAACCAAAAGAAGCATTGATAGCAGCAGCGATATCGCCAGTTGCTTCGCCGCCAGCGTTAGGTGCTAAACAGTTCCAGTAAAAAGTGTGGTTCCAAACTTGAGCTGCATTGTTGAACATACCACCAGTTGAAGTTTTAATAACTTCTTCTAATGTTTTGCCAGCGAATTCAGTTCCCTCAACTAAACCATTTAGTTTAACCACATACGTGTTGTGATGCTTACCATAATGGTATTCAAGGGTTTCTTGTGAAATGTGCGGTTCAAGTGCGTTCTTTGCAAAAGGTAATGCTGGTAGTTCGAAAGCCATTAGTATCTCTCCATGGATTCAGGTTATCGTTTTTGTTTACCCATCAGGTAACATTGCTCTACTGCTATTGTACTGATTATTTTTGTGATGTGAATCATTGTTTAGGGAATTATGTGGATTGCACTAATCGATTTTATGGATTTTAGATTAACCTTACAAACAGTGGCATTTTGTTCTTTGTCTAGGTGTCGTACAATAGCTACTATGTGTTCAGTCGTCGTACTTAGGAAATCAAATGGAAACTGTAGAAAAGATTAAACAGCAAATTAGCGAAAACCCAATTATTGTGTACATGAAAGGTTCACCTAAATTACCAAGCTGTGGATTTTCATCTCAAGTTGCTCAAGTGATGATCAACTGTGGTGAACAATTTGCGTTCGTAGATATTTTACAGCATCCAGATATTCGTGCTGAATTACCAAAATTTGCTAACTGGCCAACATTCCCACAATTATGGGTAGAAGGCGAGTTGATTGGTGGTTGTGACATTATCACTGAAATGTTCCAAAAAGGTGAACTTCAACCAATTATTAAAGCAACTGCTGACAAATTTCGTACAGAAGATGCCGCAGAGTAATTGCCAATAAACGAGTGTATTGCACTCTCAATAAAAAGCCCCAATGCATATAGCGTTGGGGCTTTTTTAATATTTATTTCATGGTACAACGGTGAAAAATTTACGCCTCAGTTTGCGACTTTTTCACGGCAGGTAAAATCAAGTTCATCATTATAGCGACGATACCGCATAAGCTAATACCTGTTAGGCTAAATGAGCCAATACCAAACGCCATTCCGCCAATACCAAATACTAACGTGACCCCGACGATACTCAGATTACGGGGTTCTGATAAATCGACTTGATTACGAATTAAGGTATTTAATCCTACAGCGGCAATTGAACCAAACAATAAGCACATAATACCGCCCATTACCGGAACGGGAATAGTTTGCATCATGGCGCCTAATTTGCCGACAAATGCCAACGTGATAGCAGTGATAGCAGTCCAAGTCATGATCCGAGGATCAAAACTCTTAGTTAATGTGACTGCACCAGTGACTTCACTGTATGTTGTATTTGGTGGACCACCCAATGCCGATGCTGCAACTGTAGCAATACCATCTCCCATAAGAGTACGGTGTAAACCTGGCTTTTTAAAATAGTCTTTACCCGTTACATTGGAAATGGCTAAAATATCACCAATGTGTTCTACCGCAGGCGCAATAGCCACAGGGATCATAAATAAAATGGCATGCCAGTTAAACTCTGGGGCAACAAAATTTGGCATAGCTAACCAAGCTGCTTGGCTTACTGGGGTAAAATCGACAATACCAAAAGCAAGGCTGACACCATAACCTACAAGAATACCGGCAAGAATAGGCATTAAACGAACCAATCCCTTAGCGAAAATGGCGACCACTATCGTTGTTATTAATGCCGAAAGAGAAATCATTAATGCAGTATTTTGTTCAACAATGATAATGCCGCCATCGCCACTTTTACCTAATGCCATATTAACTGCAACAGGGGCTAAACCTAAACCAATGATCATAATCACTGGCCCCACTACAACGGGAGGGAGTAAGGTATGAATGAACCCTGTACCACGAAGTTTTACTGTTAATCCCAGTAGCATATAGACGCCACCGGCAGCCATTAAACCGCCCATGGTGGCGGGAATACCCCATGTTTGTACACCATATAAAATAGGAGCAATAAAGGCAAAGGAGGAGGCTAGAAAAACAGGGACTTGACGTTTAGTGACTAATTGAAACAGTAGGGTACCGAAACCGGCAGTGAATAAGGCAACACTTGTATCCAAACCGGTTAATAACGGCATTAGCACTAGCGCACCAAAAGCGACAAATAGCATTTGTGCGCCTTGTAGCGGAATTAACACGCGTTTCATATTGTTCTCCATCATTATTTAGAAAGTTAGCGTGTGGTTAAACGGCGCGAATTGTCACATAAAAACATTAATATTCATAACAACTTTGAGGACTCTGTAGCGATTATAGTTATTCGATATGGCTACAATGTTTGGTCAAAGTGACCTTACTGCAATCGTATTATGAAAAAGAGTTTACGTTCTTCATTACTCGATAGAATTTTATTATGATATAATTTGTTCACTTATATTTGCTGCGTTTATGTTATCAGATGCTGAAAAAACTAATTAATCTCATTGTGTTATCTTTGGTTGCATTAACTGCTATTGCGACTGTACATGCTGCTGAAGTTGGCAAACTGGATGAAGCCGATATTGCGGTCAGTTCACGTGCAAACGATGTTAAAAATAATGCCTTAAAAGAGGCGTTAGCGGCCATTTTTTTGAAAAATTCAGGTTTGCCGAGTGTTGTATTAAATCCATTAATTAAAGCTCAAATTGATACACCTGAAGTTATTCTGACTCAATATGGTTATTATGAAAAAAATGGTCAATTAATGCTAAAGGCTAATTTTGATCATCAAAGAGTCATTTCAACATTACGCCAAGCAGGCTTACCTGTTTGGGGGAGCCAACGTCCATTAACCCTATTGTGGATGTCAGTTGAAGAAAACAATGAACCCACTATTTTAGCGGATGGGTCCTCGGCTGATATTCGCGCTGAGTTGGCTCAAGAATCCAGTAATAAAGGTATACCATTATTACTGCCTATTATGGACTTAGATGATGTTATGCGAGTCAGTATTACTGATGTGCGCGGTATGTTTACTGATGTATTAGCCAATGCATCGACTCGTTATCAAGCGGATTATTTTGCTATTGCAAATATAGATGCATTTGGCAATGAAGTGCGTTTTTCTATCAAATTATTTGATAAAAATAGAACTAATGGTGTGTTACAACCATTAGTTTCATTGCAAGATAATGCTGTTGATTATAAACAAGCAACTAAGCGAATGATGAATGCATTGGCTGATTATTATATTAGTCAATATGCTATTGCCTCTACAGGCCGTGATGTTGCAACCCGAGTTAGCTTTACTGGGGTAAATAACATGACTCAATTGGTACATGTTGAAACTTATCTTCGTCAATTAAGTGCGGTAAAGTCGATAAAAATCAGCCAGTTTAAGGGGGACTCTGCTACATATACAATAGAATTGTTTAGCAGTGTAGATGATTTACAACGCTTACTTAATATTGATAGTCGACTATCACAATTGGATACTGTGGGTAACGTAGATTCATTTTATGAGCCTAAAGATGGCGACTCTAAACCAAAGTTGATTTATCAATGGTTAAGCCTATAAGGTTTATCAATAGTCACTCTGTGCAGTATATTTGTACAGAGTGAAATGCTATATCTAGTTAGTGTTATGTGTAGTCTTATTACCTAAACTCGCATAATGAAATGACTTAGGTATAATGATGTTAGTTCGTTTATGATTTTGAGACCTATCTGAGTGACACAAAACTCACCGAGACAATTATCTTTACCCGTTTATTTACCTGACGATGAAACCTTTCAAAGTTATTATCCTGCCTCGGGTAATGATGAGTTGATCCAAAAACTTCAGGCGGTTGCTGAAGGAACATTGGCTTCTTCTTTATATATTTATGGCCCAGAAAAATCTGGCCGAACTCATTTAATGCATGCAGCTTGTGCTCTTGCCAACGATTTAGAACGTCGCACTTTATATATTCCATTGGGTATCCATGCAAGTATATCCCCAGCTTTATTTGAAGGTCTAGAATCTCTTGAATTGATTTGTATTGATGATATTGAAGCCATAGCTGGCCATCCGGTATGGGAAGAGGCTATTTTTCACTTGTATAATCGTATTGCAGAGCAACAAGATTGTCGCTTGATTGTCAGCGGTAAAGCTTCACCTTCTGAAACGGGTTTTTTATTGCCAGATCTGGTCTCTCGTATGCAGTGGGGATTGATTTACCAACTGCAACCAATGGCGGACGAAGAAAAACTCGTTGCTTTGCAACGCCGTGCAGCTATGCGTGGCTTACAGTTATCTGATGAAGTAGGGCGCTTTTTGCTAACACGTATGGCTCGTGATTTACGCACCCTGTTTGATGTACTCGATAAGCTTGATAAAGCGTCTATGGTACATCAACGTAAACTGACTATTCCGTTTATTAAAGAAATGCTTAGGCTTTAAACATTACTCATCTTTATTACTGATAGCAAAAACGCCAAATGAATACATTTGGCGTTTTTATTTATTTGTTGTAAACCGTCGTTATTAGGCTATTTCTCGGACTTTTTCTTTAATCCTAGCCCCAGTTCTCGACCGCGTTTACGGGCGTAAAATGGAAAAGTGACTAATAACACTCCAATAAGTACCGATTCAATTACCGCAAATACTAGGGCGTCGGTAGTGATATAAGCCAGAGTTAATCCATGTAATAAATACAAACACAGAATAAAACTCGCCCATGCATAAGTGTATGGATTACCTGTTAATACACCTTTTAGTGGGAACAGTAAGGGTACAATCCAAACTAGGCTAAAACCCAGTGAGTAGGTTCCGTTTAAGCCTTGTTGAATAAACCAGCCACTTAATAGTAAGAGTAATGCAAGGTAACCGATACGACTTAATTGAAACAAAGTTTGAGAGGTCATTATTTTACTCGTTACAAAATAGATAAAACATTTTCAGGCGGACGACCAATTGCAGCTTTGTTGTTTGCTAACACAATCGGACGTTCAATTAATTTAGGTGTTGCCACCATTGCAGCGATGAGTTGCTCTTCTGATAACGAAGTATCCGCCAAATTTTGTGCTTTATACTCGTCTTCTTTGGTGCGCATGAGCTGACGAGCCGTTAAGCCAAGTAGTTTTAACATCGTATGGATTTCAGCAATCGTTGGCGGTGTTTTTAAATATTCAACGACAGTAATATCCGCTCCATTTTCTTGCAGTAATGCTAGCGTTTCACGGCTTTTTGAGCAGCGGGGATTATGGTATATCGTTGCTTTTGTAGTTGTCATGGTCATAGTCCGTCATTAAATAATGGCAAACAATAAGTTGATTTATTGTTTGCCATTATTCTATCAAAGAATCACTTATAACGTGAAATTATCACGGTTATTTTAATGCTTCCATTGCGCTATCTGCTTGTCTAAATTGTCTAATACGTGCCTCTATTCGGGCTAATTGTAACGTTTGTCCATCAGAATAACGATAAGCATAATTTAGTTGATCAATTGCACCTTTATAGTTGGCCGATAAAGCCATTAGTTCAGCATTGCTGTAGTATTCGAGTGCTTTATTGTCGAGCTTACGGTATGCATCGGCCATAATTTGATACGGAAGCATATTCTGTTTATCGAAAAAGATCAGCTCCTCTAAAAGTGGGATCGCTTTTTTAGGTTGATCGGCTTCGACATAAATATTAGCTAAGTTAGTGTTGATCACTTGAGAAGTTGGTTTTAATTTTTGCTGAGCTTCTAATAATGCTATTGCGTTTATATAGTCTTTTTTCTGAGCGAGTAAGTCTGTTTTGGTGTCGATGTAAAATAAATTGTTGTCATCTTGTTTAAGTAATTGATCGATAATTATTTCAGCTTGATCAAACTTTTCTAGTCGGAAAAGGGCTAAGGCTTTGCCATAAAGTGCCGCTTCTTTAAAAGCATATTCGTTCTTTTTTAGCTGTTGTTCAAATAAAGACAACGCAGCATCATCACTTAAGCTTGAAAATCGTACTTGAATACGGGCTTTAGCTAACTGAAAATTAAGGCTATTGGGTATATAGTGCTTCGGATACTGAGCCGCTCGGTTACGCGCCTCTGTAATACGAGATTCTGGTAAAGGGTGGGTAAGTAACATTTGTGGTGGTGTGGTCGTAAAGCGATAACGAATGGCTAGTTGACCAAAAAATGTTGCTGCAGCATTGGGATCGAATCCGGCGTCGACAAGAATTTGCATTCCAATACGGTCAGCTTCTTGTTCATTTGAACGAGTATAGTTAATTTTTGCTTGCGAAGATAAAGCTTGGGTTGTCGCTAATGCAGCCATACCTGCTTGAGGTGCTGCGATGGTTAATAAAATAGCCCCTAACATCCCCACAATAGTCGCTGTCGACGTTTTTTGCTGTGCTTCTAGCGATCGAGCTAGATGGCGTTGAGTGACGTGGGTAATTTCGTGAGCTAGTACTGATGCTAATTCACTTTCATTATCTGCATTTAAAAATAAGCCAGTATGAACGCCAACATGACCACCAAAAAATGCAAATGCGTTAATTTCATCATTGCGGAGTAGAAAAAAGTAAAAAGGTGTTTTAACTCCGGTGGCATTCGCAACCAGCTTATTACCCAATTCTGATAAATATTGATTTAGCACCGGGTCATTGAGTACTGGAGCCGATGAGCGAATAACGCGCATATAGGCGTCTCCGTAAACGGTTTCCTTTTCCAAACTAAAAGTATTTACCGCAGCAGTGCCAAGATCTGGAAGATCATTGTTGGCAAAGCTGTGACCGATACTGGCGGCAAATAACACGCTAATGGCACTAGCGGTCAGTGATTTTGAAAAGGTTGATAATGATAATTTACTCAAGCGAAACCTTTAATGATAATTGAATCGAAAATTTAAGCTTAACCAACAAGTTTGCTTAAATTACATTGCTTGTGGTTTATTGTCCAAGCTAGGATAATAGCCATAGATTGTGTAAAGCAAGTTGATAATGATTTTAATTGATTTAACACCCTATGTTTGCCCTTATCCTTTGGTAAAAGTTAAACTTTTACTGAAGCAAATGAAAGTGGGTGAACAATTACATATACTCTTATCAGACCCCGGTTCACGTCGAGATGTTCCCCTGTTGATAAAAAAAATGGGTTTTGGTATTGAAATCATTGCAGATCAAACGCATTGCTTGTCATTTATCATCACCAAATAAATTGATATTGTTTAAATAAAAAAGGTTTTTCAATGCTGGAATTTTTATCTGATTGGTACAAAACCCGTTTTAGTGATCCCCAAGCTATTACATTAATGTTTATCATTATCGGGATTGGTCTTGCATTATACTTTGGTGCTGGTTTGCTTGCACCTTTACTTGTCGCATTGGTATTAGCTTTTTTATTAGAGTGGCCAGTAGCCCAGATGTCGCGGTTGGGTATAAGTAGAACGGCGGCTGCCTCAATTGTTTTGGTGGTTTTTTTGGGGCTAATGCTGATATTAATGTTGGGGTTGGTGCCGAGTATTTGGCGCCAAGGAGTGTCATTAGTTACTGATTTACCTTCTATGATCGATAAAGGCATGTTAATCGTTAGAGAGTTTAGTGCCGAACACCCTCAATTTGTGAGTTCATCACAACTGGATTCGATGATGGAAGAAATCAACAAGATGCTTGATACACAACATCTTATTGATTTAGGTAAACAAATTTTAGGTTATTCTGCGTCATTATTAGTGTTAATGGTGTACGTGATTTTAGTACCATTATTAGTGTTTTTCTTTTTAAAAGACAAAGACTATTTGCTTAAAGGCAGTAAACGTTTTTTCCCGACTAACCGTGGTTTAGCCAGTAAAGTATGGTTTGAAATGGACCAACAAATTTTCAATTATATTCGCGGCAAGGTGATAGAGATTGTGATTGTTGGCGTAGCCAGTTATATCTTTTTTGCCATCATGGGACTGCGATATTCAGCATTATTAGGCGTTCTAACCGGATTGTCAGTGTTAATTCCGTATGTTGGTGCAACATTGGTGACATTGCCTATTCTGTTAGTGGCTTTTTTCCAGTGGGGATTTAGTGCTGAGTTTGGTTACTTAATGTTGGGCTATGGTATTATTCAGGCCTTAGACGGAAACTTGATAGTACCATTATTATTTTCTGATGCAGTAGATTTACATCCTGTGGTGATCATAGCTGCCGTGTTGGTATTTGGTGGCTTATGGGGCGTGTGGGGAGTGTTTTTTGCCATACCGTTGGCTTCATTGGTGAAAGCCGTGATAAATTCGTGGCCAAATAATCAAGAATATCAACGAGTCAGATTAGACAGTGAGTAATGGTTCTGACGTACTATTAAATTAACCTGATATAGCATTATAACTATCAAAGCTAACGCCATTATGGGGTTAGCTTTTTTATTTTAATGCTGAGTAGGTATGCCATATTTATGGTGTCGCTAATATGGTTATAGCCGTGATAAAAACAATAAATAATAGCTCATTGATTACTGGGTAATTTGCATTTGTAATGTGTTATTTATGCTGCCTTGATATATCTATCGATCACTATAGCGTTTTATCTTTGCTGTCTTTATTGTCTTCTGTAGAAGGTTCTTCAGGAAGTGGCTTGTCAGCAGGTTTTTCCGAACTATCTTTTTGCACTGGTTTAAGTGTTTTGTCTTTGTGTTCGCCAAATTGTGGCATTTTAAATTTTGCCGAATACTTTAATACTGCAATATTACTGGCGATAACACCGATGACTAAAATGATAATTAGCCATACTTCATAGCCTTCTAAATTCATAGCAAACTCCAGTTTAATCTTGGTATTATTTAGCCGTGTTTAACATAAAAGCACGGCTAGATATTACATTTTTCTTAATCAACGGCTAAGCGTAATTCACACTTACGTATATCTTCAGGGGTGTCAACTTCTGGAGAATCAAATGCGCTGATAGCAATTTTAATTGTGTGACCGTATTCTAGTGCACGTAATTGTTCCAATTTCTCTATGTCTTCAAGCTTACCTAAAGGTAACTTAGCAAAGGCATTTACAAAACGCTTAGTGTAGGCATAAATACCTAAATGTTTGTAAACAGGATAATCATTAGTATCTCGACCAAATGGGATACGAGCCCGAGAGAAATATAATGCATTAAAGTTATTATCGAATACCATTTTTACATGCAATGGATCGTCTAACTCTTTTCTATCTACAATTTCAAAACCTAAGGTAGCCATTTCAAACTCACCAGGGTGACGTTTGAAAAGAGTGACAATTTGTTCAATTGATATAGGATCAATAAGCGGTTGATCGCCTTGTAAATTAACAACTAGATCGTCATCGCTAAGACCAAGTTGTTCAATAGCATCATTAATACGGTCGGTACCTGAGGCTGCATCAGGGCTGGTCATTACGACTTTACCGCCGAAAGATTCAACCGCATCTTTAATACGATCATCATCAGTGGCAACATAGATACCGTCTAATCCTTTTGCCAATGAGGCGCGTTCATAAACATGTTGGATCATGGGTTTGCCATTAATCGGGGCTAGCGGCTTGCCCGGGAAACGGCTTGAACCATAACGCGCCGGGATTAATAGAATAACTTTCATTAATATAACCTACTTGTAGTTGTACAATGGTATAGACAATAAATAAAAGGGCTCATAAGAGCCCTTTATGAATGAACTTGTCGTTTATTATATACGACGGAATAACGTCGTCAGCATTTCATCAGTCACTTTTTCTTGCCAAGTTTTACCGTAAACATTTTCCCATAATGGTCCCATGCTCTTGGTCACTGAAACCATTTTAGCAATGGTTTCATCTGGTAAATCTTTGCAGATGTTTTTTGGCAGCGTGATGTTGTGCTTCTTCATCATGTTACGGAATTCCGCTACACCTTCAGGATAGAATTCTTCTAATACGTCAAAGGCGATACAGTTACCAATACCATGGTGATAACCTAGGATATAAGATAAGCCGTAAGATACAGCATGACATGCACCAACTTGGCTGTATGCTATACTCATGCCGCCCATAAATGACGCCATCATTAGCTTGTCATCTTTTTCTGGATGATCTTCAATGTAAACTTGACGGCATAAATCCATGGCTTTTTCAGCATAAGATTTAGAAAACTCGTTTAAGAATGTGCCTTGCAATGATTCAACGCAATGGATATAACAATCCATACCTGTGTAGAACCATTGATCAGTTTCAACACCATCAATTAACTCTGAGTCCATGATGATTTGGTCAAATACAGTGTAATCAGAATTCAATCCTAATTTACGTACCGGTCCGCATAATACCGCTGTACGAGATGCTTCTGCACCAGTACCTGAAATAGTCGGTATACCAATGTGGTGGATGGCAGGATTTTTAATTAAATCCCAACCTTGATACATTGCTGAGCCGCCTGGGTTGGTCAACATTAATGATACGGCTTTAGCCACATCCATTGTTGCACCACCGCCTAAACCGACTACACTCACTGGGTTTTGTCTGTTATAGGCTTGAACTTGTTCTGTTAATGTATCGATTTGTATTGTGCTTGGCTCATCATCAACATTAACCCAAATAATAACGTCTTGGTCTTTAGTGGGAATACGAGCTTCTAAGGCTTTACCTTTATGTACGTCATCGACTAAAAAGACTACAAAACTATCATCACTAGTACGTTGTGCTGCTAATACATCATCAAGCTGAGCAAAAGAGCCACGGCCGAAGATCATTTTTTCAACTACTTTAAAATTCTTAAAACTCATTACAACAGTCTCCATTGAGATAAATACTGTAAAAAGTGCCCCACAGACATCATTGGGTGAAGGGCATTAATGCTAGGCAAAAGCTCGTTTGATGTTTTCAATACGTTCAGCAATCTGTTCTTCAGTCCAAGATAACTTAATTAGCATCGAAATGGTGCGGCTTATGATAGCGTCAGATTTTGGTGTCTTGATTTGAGTATAGTCAGGACGGTTTTCAATTAGCATAATTGGCAGTGCCGCTGGCGATTTAAGTTCTTGGATGTGTTTCCAATTCTTTAGGTAATGCCAGTTGTTAATATACCAATAAAAACAACCATCAACTTTGTTGGCTGCCAGCTTTTTATTAATTTCTTGGGTACGTTCTTCAGTCGGTAAGAAGAAGGTTAAGAAACCAGCTGAATCGCCTTCAGGATCAGGGATTTCGCGGAAAGTGACCTCTGGAATTGTTGCCATGGCATCTTTGATGGTTTTCTTGTTCTTGCGTTGAATCGCAATGATCTTATCTAATTTTCGTAACTGAGCTAAACCCATCGCGGCATTCATTTCAGAGATACGGAAGTTTAATCCCATAATAGGGTGGCTTTCAGCACCGCGATCGCTTCCTACATGGTCGTGACCGTGATCAGAAAACATGTGCGAGTAATTATAAATGTCGCTGTTATTGGTAATGATTGCTCCACCTTCACCACAGGTGATGGTTTTGACTGAGTCAAATGAGTAACAACCCACATCACCAATAGTACCTAATGCTTGGCCTTTATAACTACCACCAATAGCTTGACAGGCATCTTCTAAAATGAGCAAGTTATGCTTTTTACAGACGGCTTTGATTTCGTCCATTTTTGCCATAGAACCACACATGTGAACTAGGTTTATTGCCTTAGTACGTGGCGTGATAACGGCTTCGATGCCTTCTGGAGATAAACACAATGTTTCATCAATTTCTGCGAAAATAGGTACTGCGCCGGCCATAAATACAGCTTCAACAGAAGCCACAAAGGTAAATGGAGGAACAATCACTTCATCGCCTGCGCCAATGCCTGCTGCTGCCATCGCGGTTTGCAATGCTGCTGTACCGCTTGATACAAGGTGAGCGTGTTTAACGTTCATCTTTTCGCAAAGCAGTTGCTCCATGTCGCGGGTTTTCCAGCGATCATTGCGCATATGGTCGAAGTTGTAACGGAAGGTAAAACCGTTCTCCATTACGTCAGCAACTTCCTGCTTTTCTTCAGGACCAAATAATTCAAAACCAGGCATGGAAATAATCTCCTAAAATTTTTTGCGCATTATAGCGCCAAATAAACGCGCTAATTATAACGCCCTCTAAGGTGGTTCGCGACTTTTATTGCATATTTTTAATAACAAAAAACAAAGGCCTGCTAAAAAGCAGGCCTAAATATCTTTTATTTCATTCAAGGTGTGAGGCTAATAGCAAATAGACATTTATACGGTAAGCTTTATGGTGCAATATTACGCCCGTTAGCACGATCTATTGTCACATCTAAATCGGTCAATAAACCATTATCAATACCATAAATCCATCCGTGAATGGCGACTTCTTGACCTCGGTCCCAAGCTTCTTGCACGATATTGGTCACCACCACATTAGAGACTTGCTCCATCACGTTAAGTTCACACAAACGGTCAAAGCGTTGTTGTTCTGTCATGGGTTCAAGCTCAGCTTCATAAATACGATGAATATCACGAAGATGGCCAAGCCAATTATCAATTAGGCCCAAACGTTCATTATTCATGGCTGCACGAACGCCACCACAACCATAATGACCTACAACCATAATATGTTTTACTTTCAACACATCGACAGCATATTGTAGTACAGATAAGCAGTTTAAATCGGTGTGAATGACCATATTAGCGATATTACGATGAACAAAGACTTCGCCGGGTAATAGGTCAATAATTTGGTTTGATGGCACTCGGCTATCTGAACAGCCAATCCATAAGTACTCAGGATTTTGTTGTTTGGCAAGTTGTTCAAAAAACGTTGGATCTTCTTTATTGATCCGTTCAGCCCAACGGCGATTATTATCAAATAATGGTTTAAGAAGTTTCATTGGTGCTCAGATTATTCAGTATTTTACCAGTAAGGGCTTACTGGTAATATGTCATTTTCACGAGTATATCAGCAATGTTTGTCTATCTGGTCTATCCATTGCTTTGATTAATTAAAATTCACTTTGCTCAGAAAATCAACAAGATGCTGGTTAAAAAAATCAGCTTTTTCGATATTAGCTAAGTGGCCAGCGTGTTCAATGTGCAATAACTGGCTGCCATCAATGCAATCGTGCATTAGATAACTTTCCAGTGCCGTTCGCAAATGACCCTGTAAACCGACCGCTATCAATGTCGGTAGTGTTAATGCCTCGACCGACTCTAGGGTATCGCGTTTAAAAATAGCCATATTGGCAAACTTGAGTAACGGCGCAATTTGTGCTGGATTTACCTGAGTAAGTTGCTCGGTAAACAGCGACATCTCAATGGCTAAAGTCGAATCTTGGTGACTTAATTTACCAGCGTTTTTACTGAAAAACATTTCACTAAGTGTCGTTGCTAATTCAGTTGAAATGGCTTGTTGGTTGGCTATTTGTGCCATATAGCCTTGATATTTAATACAGTTAACTTGTGGTTCAAAGCCAACAAAGCTATTGAGCATGACTAAACCATGGATCCGAGCAGGCGCCAGTAATACCATTTCTGTCGCGATCGCGCCGCCACTTCCGTGGCCGATTAGCACGGAATTTTTTATTTCGAGCATGTCCATCAAGCTTAATATTTGCTGAGCAACATCTTGTAAGTTTTCACAGGCTTTAGGGATCGTTTGGCTTTGACCATGGCCCCAAAAATCAATTGCAATACAGCGATAATGCGCCGATAACGCGGCAATTTGAACCTGCCACATTTGACTGTTAGCTAATAAGCCATGGCAAAAAATCAGTGCTGGGCCGTCACCTTTATCGACATAATGCAGTGGTTGGTTATCGATGATCTTGCAGGGTAATAACGTTGACATAAAGGATGGCTCATTTTCAAGTTAATTCACGCAGGCATTGAGCCGGAGAGGGCGCGACAAAAAATACATAGTGATTAACCAATTCGGTCAATCGTTCAAGTAACGACGATTGTAATGTTATTTCTGCAACAGACAATACTTTTGTTAGCTCGTCAGTGCGAAATTGACTTAAATATTGGTCGGCTACGGGGTAATAACTTAAATGCCAGGGTTCAGGGCTCACACCACTTTGTTGTGCTTGATAGGGGAAATAAAACCCATAAGTGTTTGCATGTTGAATAAGCCATTGGTGCAAAGCAAAACAAGGGCCTGTTGGTTGATATTCAGCACTAATAAGCTGCAGAGACTGCTTATTAATTTGTTTGGCATCAAACACGTCAATATCTGTGCCCCAATGATGCCTTGATGCACCAGGAAGTGCCGACCAAATTAAAATAGCGTCGATTAACTGTTGATTGGTTAGTAAGGCAAAATCGATAGGCTGCGACGCATTATTTAATAATGTACGTTCACCTTTAGCTTTGGCATTCCAAATATGTACCTGGCGGTCAAAAGGTCGGTAAGCCGAACACAACTGTAAATCTAAGCCCGCTTTTGCCGCTGCAAGTTGCATAGTGCAAAATGCAGCGGCCGTTTGTTTTTCAAGCAAAAAGTCCCCAACAGACAACATAAATTGACCATCTAGGCCATACAATTTACGTTGCAGTTGTGGAATATCAACATTGAATTGTTGGTTTAATTGCACAATAGTTTTTCCAAAATGCTTTGGTAGCAATTGGCTAATACTTCTAAATCAGATACTTTTACGCATTCATTCACTTTATGAATGGTGGCATTAACGGGGCCTAACTCAATAACTTGCGCGCCCGTTGGTGCAATAAAGCGTCCATCTGATGTGCCACCAGATGTTTGAGGGTCGGTGTCATAACCCGTGACTTCACGTATGGCTTCTCGAGTGGCATCAAGCAATGGGCCATCGCCAGTTAAAAAGGGTAAGCCGTTAAAAATCCAGTTAATATCGTAGTCTAAACCGTGGGCATCAAGAATGTTAACAACACGGGTAATTAATTCTTCAGCGGTGACTTCAGTTGAGTAACGGAAATTGAACATCACCTTAAGATCACCCGGGATCACATTTGATGCACCTGTACCGCCATTAATATTGGCTATTTGAAAACTAGTTGGTGGGAAAAACTCATTACCATTATCCCAATGTATTTGTGCCAGTTCTGTTAGTGCAGGCGTTGCATTATGAATTGGGTTATCGGCTAGATGCGGGTAAGCGACATGGCCCTGAATACCATTAACAGTTAAGTTGCCTGTTAAACTGCCACGACGACCATTTTTGACCACATCACCGAGCTTATGGGTTGAGGAAGGTTCGCCAACTAATGCCCACGTCATTTTTTCGTTACGTGCTTCAAGGGTATCAATAACGCGAGTGGTGCCATTAATAAATGGACCTTCTTCGTCACTGGTAATGAGAAATGCTATCGAACCATGATGATTGGGGTTTTTAGCCACAAAACGTTCGGTAGCGATTATCATAGCGGCCAATGAACCTTTCATGTCCGCCGCACCGCGACCATGTAAATAGTTATCTATAATAGTCGGTTCGAACGGTGGGGTGTGCCAACGGCTAAGGTCGCCTGTCGGGACTACATCAGTATGACCAGCAAAGCAAAACACAGGCTCACTATTACCACGCCTTGCCCACATATTAGTGGTATCTTCAAAAACCATAGGTTCAATATTAAAACCAATAGCGGCGAGTCGATTGGCCATCAAGGTTTGGCAACCTTCATCTAATGGTGTTACCGATGGTCGTGAAATCAGATCTTTTGCTAATTCAACTACGTCATTATTCATTATGCGAACCACGCTTGATATTCTGCTATTTTAAAGCCAACCAGTATCTTATCGTTGTTGACTAATACTGGGCGCTTGATCAGGGTAGGGTATTGCACCATTAAGGCAATCGCTTTGTCTTGGGTAATATCCGTTTTTTCAGCATCGGTTAAGTTACGAAAACTGGTACTGCGTTTATTAAATAAGGTTTCCCAACCGACGACATTAGCCCACTGTGCAACCGTTGTTTCACTTAAGCCGTCTTCACGAAAATCATGAAATGTATAATTTATTTTTTCAGCTTCAAGCCATTTACGAGCTTTACGAACCGTATCGCAATTTTTTATGCCATATAAGGTCAAAAGAATACTCCATTAATGTCAATTGGGTTGTCATCACAAGGACTGGCTATTTAGATAAGCCTGATAAGTACCTTAGGTAACATGGATTTCATTGAATGCGTTAGCAACATTGTGGCATTGTGAAGCGGCTTGAACAAGCCGAAGACGATGTTTTGAACATATTTCACAATCTGTAGCCTAGGGTAAATTAGCCGTAAGATTGCAAATTATTGTGTGGATAAATATTGGCAATAACCCTTGATTAGGCCAATTACATTGCCAATATTAATAGATTGCTACATTTGCACGGTAAAAATAATGTCTTTGCCTGCAATTACGCTACCTTGAGCTTTATCCAATTGTTTAACGTCTTCCATGTTGGCTAATACTACAGGCGTTAATAAACTGTCGACTTTACCGCGCAAATACGCCAAATCGAAAGACAAAATGGGCTCGCCAGCTTTAACTTGTTGTCCTTCTTCGGCTAAGCGTTTGAAGCCATTTCCTCTAAGTTCAACAGTGCCAACACCAAAGTGGACAAATAACTCTAAGCCTTGAGGAGACTCGATACTAAATGCATGATTTGTTTCAAATATCTTACCGATAGTGCCATCGATTGGAGCGACAATAAATTCGCCCTTAGGATTGATAGCGATGCCATCGCCGACAATTTTTTCAGCAAATACTACGTCTGGTACTTTTTCAATGGCAACAATATCACCAGATACAGGAGCATAAATTGCAATGCCGCCCGTTAATGGCGGTTGACCAGATATAAGTCGTCGAATACGGCTTAAAAATCCCATAAGAACAAGCCTCTTTTATTAATATTTTTATGCGGTTAATTGTAAACGCCTAGGTTAATTTTACCAACTTTATTTGCATATTGAATCGTAATCGTGTGCAAAAGCATTAATCGCTTTAGCAATATCATCAATACGGGTTAACGAAGCTACGTGTTGTGCATGCTCGACATATTGTTGATAATTACCTTTGATTAATGCCACTTTCACATCTAAAAAACTCGTTGGATTAATACTTAACTCGTCAAGTCCAAGTCCTATTAATAAAGGCAATACTTGCGGGTCACTGCCAAGTTCACCACACAATGACACACTCACATCAGTCTGTTTACAGTGGCTGATGGTTAAGGTAATGAGTTGTATTACCGCCGGGGACAATGGCGGATACTCTTTGGCTAAATTTGGATTGGTGCGATCGGCGGCTAACGTATATTGGGTTAAGTCATTGGTGCCAATACTGATAAAATCGAGGTGTGGCAACATGCTTGGCAGGTTGAGTACCGCTGCAGGTGTTTCAACAACAATCCCATAACTTATAGATCCAAAACTTTTTTGTTGTTCAATCAATTCAGCTTTAGCCTGTTCAATTAACACAAAGGCGGCTTCTAGCTCCTCTACTTGGCTTACCATAGGAAACATTAATCTAATGTTGCCATGACTTGCTGCTCGGAGTATGGCTTTAACTTGGGTAATAAAAGTGCGAGGGTGTGTCAAACTATAACGAATACCTCGAATACCAAGTGCTGGGTTATCTTCATTATCTTGGGTTAAGCAAGGGATCTCTTTATCTGCACCAATATCAAACGTTCTGATTGTGAGTACATTGCCTTCTAAGCTATGCACAGCATCGCAATAGAGTTTGTATTGCTGCTGTTCATCAGGCAATGCCTTGGCATTCATCAGCAAAAATTCAGTACGGAATAGACCAATACCTTGGGCCCCCACATCAGTGATATGAGATATTTCATTTAGATTGCCCACATTAGCCAGCAAAGTAACCCGATGACCATCAAGAGTTTGACTGGGTTTGTCTTTATAGATCATCAATGCTTGGCGACGCTGTAATTCTTGTTGTTGTTTTTGTTTTAATTGGTCAAAAAGCTCAGATGATGGAGCAATATGTAGCTCACCCGATATACCATCAAGAATAAGCTGAGTGTTATCTTTAATGGTGTTTTTAGATTGTGAAAATTGATAATTGAGTAATGCTGGAATACCTGCAGCCCGAGCGAGAATAGCAGTATGGCTGGTGAGGCCGCCAGATTCGAGGATAACTCCTGTTATGTGGGTTAGTGGCAATATGGCAAATTCTGCAGGAGTTAAATCATCTGCCAGTAAGATAGTGTCTTCGGTGAGAGTAGATAAATCCCATTGTAAATGACCATGTAATGCACTGGTAAGGCGTTTTGCCAAACAGATAATATCGTCACTTCGATTGGCTAAATAGGGGTCGTCTAGTGCTGACATTTTTGCTGCATGTTGATTAAAAATGCGATCAACTGCAACCGCTGCCCCCACTCTAAATTGGCTAATATGGAGATATAGTTGTTGCTGAAGCTCTTCATCTTCAAGCAACATAATGTCGCTATCAATTAATTGGAAATGATCACAATCTGGACACAGGTGATGTTGACAGTGGCGTAAATGAGCAATTAGATTGTTTATAGCCTGTGTGAGTTGCTGCTGCTCGAGGTTAATTTTTTCAGAAGATAGCAGTTTAAAATCCAGTGGTGGTAGTTGAGTCGTAATCGTCAGTGCTTTACCAAATGCGATACCTGCAGAAACAACTATTCCATTGATTGACATACAGTTATCCTATTAGCAGAGGGTAATCAATAGTGAGGCAATTTTATCAACGGCCGCTTCGGCATGTTCCCCAGAGGCTAATATCGTAACGGATACACCTTGATATAAACCTAAGGTTTGTAATTTAAATAAACTTTTGGCACTGGCTTGTTTACCATTACATTCGATTATAATGTCACAATCAAATTCTTTGGCCTCTTTAACCAGTAATGCCGCTGGACGAGTGTGAATACCGTGTGGAGCAACAATAGTGACCGTTTTTTGATACATAGACAACATACTCTGTAATGAATGACAACTAACTACGTAACTGATCCATTATGTTTTGATAATGGATCAGTTTGGTATCAATATTCATCTAATTAACATTTTAATTTCAATTGTTTAGTGCAACAACGTGCTGTCACTTACGCTTGAATAATACGTTATAGGATTCAGATTAGTGCTCAGATATTTAACCTGACGGGCTTAATATACCCTAAAGTGATAATGGCTAAAAGTGATGTTCTATTCGAAATCGTTCCAAGAGCATTTTCTAGTCAATGAGCCAACATTGACTAATAATAATATTAGAAGATATATAGAAGTGTTATAGGAAGGTAATTACACTTTCTACGCCTAGGACTTAGCCTAAACGTAGAAAGTGTTGGTTAGCATTATATTTTAAATTGTCCTAGTGTCTGGCTCATATCTACGCTAACTGTTTGTAGTGATTGGGCCGCATGACTGTGGGTTTCGTTAGCCGCTAACGACAACTCAGTTAGTTCAGAAATGGTATTAATGTTTTTGTTAATATCTTCGGTTACTAATGCTTGTTCTTCAGTGGCACTAGCAAGTTGTGTTGTCATACCACTAATATTATCAATAAGCGCTAAGATTTCGATAATTGCATCGCTAGATTGTACTGCTTTTGATTGCAACTGACCTGATTGGTTTTGTGTATGGGCAATACTGTCCATTACTGATTTAATGCCTGTCTGGATCTGACTAATAATTTTATTAATTTCATTGGTTGAAGACTGAGTTCTGTTGGCCAGCGCACGCACTTCATCAGCCACAACAGCAAATCCTCGACCATGTTCACCAGCTCTTGCTGCTTCAATAGCGGCATTAAGTGCGAGAAGGTTAGTTTGATCTGCAATGCTGCCAATCACATCAAGAATACTACCAATCTCAGCTGATGAATGGCTCAATGTTAGCGATACTGTTTCTGCTTGATGTAATTCGTCGACTAAGCTTTCTGTTTGTTCAACGGTTTGCTGCATCAATTTGTGATTTTGTTCTGCTTGATGTTTCACATTAGCCGCTCCGTCTGCAGCATCCTGAGTATTTCGAGCCATTTCTTGACTGGTCGATAGCATTTGGTTAATCGCGGCAGCAACACTTTGGGTTTCACTGTGTATTTGGTTGGCACTTTTATTCGACGATTTAACGGTATCTAATAAATGCACTGCTTCATCGCTTAATGTATGCCCAAGTGGCTGTAATGTGGCCACCATGTTGGCAATTTTAATCACGAAATCATTGAATGCATTTGCCAATGCCGCCACTTCATCATTGCCTTCTGTAGACAAACGCTGAGTAAGATCACCTTCTCCTTTAGCGATTTGTTCCATTGCATCAATGGTGATCTTGAGAGGCTGAGTGATGGAATGATTCAGTAATAAAAAGAATACAAAAATAGGAACAGCAATCACCATCATGATAATAAAGATATCAATGATGATCTCGGTCATACTCTGATTGACATCGTGAACATTCGACTGTGTCATTATGGTCCAGTTTTGTGCTGGATACTGCTGTGCTGCAACTAATACTGTCTGGGATTGATTTTGCTGATCGACAAAAGAGAATTCGGCTTGCGCATTTTGGTTGTTTTTGGCGGTAGCAATTAATTGTTGATAAGAATCTGAATCATTTGATTTTGTTAAATTGCCTACAGGTTTACCTATAGAGCTTTGATTTAATGGATTGACAATAATGTTATGTTGACTGTCGACAATGATAAATCCCTGATTGTCACTGACTTGAATGTGACTAGCAAACAGGCTTAATTCTTCGGACGTAGCATTTGGCTTGGCTAAATTGAAAGCATCAAGTGTGCTGCTTAATTGCTTGACTTGCCCTGAAATCTGTTTAAATTTTTCTTCAATTAAATGATTGTATTGTTCTTTAATCGAAAACGAACCGAAAACAACAGTGCCTATAGCAGCCAAAGCTAACATAATGAATAAACGCTTGAAAATTGTTAAGCGCCTTAATAATTTAATCATTATTAATCCTAATTTAATGTATCCATACAAAACGTAAGTAAATTATATCTGAGATATAAAATAACGTAAGTCCAATGGCTTGCTTTTGTGAGCAGACTACACATTTTTACATTTGTGAGTCAAATGTATCCAGAATGTAAAAGCTATTGATTATCAGTTGATTAGTGAAATATTTGGATTGATTGATTAATTAACATGCTAATCGATTGTTTTAATTTTGATTTTTTTTTGTTTTACCCGCAAGATTAGGTCAAATAATGAAAAAGGTAACATCACTATGAATGCATCTTTAACCGTCAACAATGATGATATTTTGCTTAAACTTTGTCATTCCGTTTCTCATGTGCTGTCAAGCACTAGTGCAAGTCAAATTAGTCATGCTGGCATGGTTCAAAGTATTTCTCGAACGCGTTTAAAACCGGATTTGTCTTGTTTCTCTATTTTCGATGGCGGTTTTTCTGGTTTAGTGGTAATTAACTTTTCCGCAGCATCAGCGATTGAGATTTACCGTCGTTATATGATCAACATGGGAATGCCAGAAACAGAATTAGCCTTTTCGCATACTTCAGATGATGTCAGTAATGTGATGGGCGAATTAATGAACCAAATTTTAGGTGATTTTATTGGCAAAATATCTAAAGAATTACAAACATCAATTAGCCAAAGTCAGCCTAAAATGCTGGTTATTAATAAAGAGCTAACTATTTCAGTTGATACTAACCTCGATAATGCCGTCGCAAGACGAGTATCATTTAAGACTGAAAATAATCATATTTTTTATCTTGAATTTGCTATGGATAAAACCGAATTTATTCGCTCAGCAGATTTTGAAGTTGATGAAGAATTTGACCTTGATTCGTTAATCGAAACTCACGGTCAACCATCGCAAGCCAAAACCGATAAAACAAAAGATGTGTTAAATGATCCTAATGTAAAAGGCCTTGTTGTAGATGATTCAGATGACTTGCTCAACCAATTAGGCCTATAATCACAGTAATACCACCATTTTCACTAGTTGATTTGGTGGTTTACTTTTAGTGGCAACGAGAAAAAATAAAGGGCTAACTATAACAATGACATCTAAAGCGACTTCTATTGATATAGCTTACCGTGCAGGAGTGTCTCAATCGACTGTGTCTCGCGCGCTAAGAAACAGCCCGTTGGTCAATTTAGAAACCCGCCAGCGTATTCAAGTCATTGCAAAAGAGCTTAATTATAAAGTCGACAAAAATGCCAGTAATTTGCGGATGCAGAATAGTCAAACAATAGCCCTGCTAATTTGTGAAGATCCGACAAACGATGATTCAATGATTAATCCTTTTTTCTTATCAATGCTAGGTTCAATTACTCGTGCGACAGCTCAGCAAGGATATGATTTACTCGTATCATTTCAACAGCTCTCCAGTGACTGGCATGCTGACTATGAAGACAGTAACAAGGCCGATGGCATTATTTTGCTGGGCTATGGCGACTATGTAGACTATGCCCATAAGCTTGATAAACTGATTGAACAAAGTACTCATTTTGTTATTTGGGGCGCAGAGCACAATAATAAAGCGGTATTATCGATTGGTTGCGACAATCATCAAGGTGGCTTCATTGCCACTGAACATTTACTAAAGTTAGGGCGTAAACAGATTGCCTTCTTAGGTGACTCATCAAGTAGAAGTCCAGAGTTCAGAGACCGTTATTTAGGCCATATCGATGCGTTAATAAAAGTCGCGATTAATGAAGATAAACAACTGCAGTACGATGCCATTAACACTGAGGCATCGGGATATGAGGCGGCTAATGAGCTGTTAGATAAAGGCGTTGCATTTGATGCCATTTTTACTGCCAGTGATTTGATTGCTATTGGCGCTATTCGAGCGCTTAAACAACGTGGTGTATTGGTTCCCGAGCAGGTTGCTGTTGTAGGTTATGATGATATTCCAATCGCCAGCTTTGCAAACCCAGCGCTCACTACCGTTAAACAAGATACTCGATTTGCTGGTGAAATTTTAGTCGAAAGTGTGCTCAAATTGATTCGCGGTCAAGAGGTTAGCCCACGATTAATTCAAACTAATCTTGTTATCCGTCATTCTTGTGGCACACCCACTGATAATAATTAGTACCGATATGACTGATTGATGATGTTATAGATTAATATTGAACAAAAGGTGTAACAAAAAATCACCTTGGTTTAGTGAGTCAAAGCTTGAGATAGATAATGTATCTCAATCATATTGATAAGATTGTTTTTAAGGATAAAACTATTTATGGCAGGCGCTAGTTTATTAACCCTATTAGATGATATTGCGACTATTTTGGATGATGTCGCGGCAATGAGCAAAGTGGCGGCCCGTAAAACGGCTGGGGTGCTAGGAGACGATTTAGCGTTAAATGCGCAACAAGTGTCTGGTGTTGCCTCTGAACGTGAACTTCCAGTGGTGTTTGCAGTCGCTAAGGGCTCTTTTAAAAATAAAGTGATTTTAGTGCCAATGGCCATGCTAATCAGTGCATTTATTCCATGGGCTATAACGCCTTTATTGATGTTTGGTGGTTTATTCTTATGTTATGAGGGCTTTGAAAAAGTCTATCATTCACTTACTCATAAACGTAGCGCCGAGATTGATGACGACGCCGTGGTAGCCAAAGCAAAAGCAGATATAGAAGACTTAGCTGCTTTTGAGAAAGAAAAAATCAAAGGGGCAATTCGTACCGACTTTGTCTTATCCGCTGAAATTATTGCTATCAGTTTAGGTGTGGCAGCCCACATGGATTTATTGGCTCAGTTTTTAACTTTATCGGTGATTGCTGTTGTTATCACGGTGGGAGTTTATGGCTTAGTGGCCGGTATAGTTAAAATTGACGATCTTGGTTTATATCTCGCGAAACGTAAGCCAAGCGGAATAGGCCATAAAATAGGATTAGGGTTGATATCTGCAGCACCTTATTTAATGAAAATCCTCACCTTTGTCGGCACTATTGCGATGTTTATGGTGGGAGGCGGCATTTTGACCCACGGTATTCATGTGGTGTTTGAATGGATTGAACATGCGCAAACTGCAGTCAATCAAATCAATGTCGTAGGAGGTTTTCTAGGCATGTTAACCCCAAGTGTGCTCAATGCATTATTTGGTGTTGTTGCTGGTGGGTTGGCTGTGCTAGTTATGAATGGTGTGATGAAATTGATGCCATCCAAAACCTAAATTATTATCCACTAAGCTGTAATAACAAAAAGAGCATAGTCAGTGACTATGCTCTTTTTAGCAATAATACCCTTGATAACGATATTAATAGGTAGCTTAAGTTTAAATCGCTAAGTTATCATTATTTTCTGGGTTAGGCATCGCCTTTGGGTTTGGGCCATATTCGTTATCATCTTTACTGTTAAAGCAAATTACCACTAAAATAATTAATGCTCCGAGTAATGGAATACATATTAGTAACAACCACCAACCAGAATGATCTGTGTCGTGTAATCGGCGTACGCTCACCGCTAAACTTGGGATTAATATCGCCAGTGAATAAACAGAGCTAAGTAAGCCTGCACCATAAATATCACTGTATAAACCAACGCCCATATCAACCAAAGTCAGTAAAATACTAATGATTGTACTGATCAATACAAACATCCAGTATTCTTTACGACGTGCTCGGCCACTAAAATCAAAATACTGTTTTAAAACTTTTAAATACCAATCCATTCGTTATTCCTTAACGTTAACCTTGTTTAATCTGCGGTATTAGTAACAAGATAGTGTTGAATTAACAAGATTTTGTTTCAGAATACACACAAAAAATAAAGCCGTTGTGAGTCACAACGGCTTATTGAACAAGCTAATAACAGTGCCATCAATATACTGCGATTAATACAGTGCTATTTAGCGAGTGTTTGTTGTACAACCGGGTAAAAGTCCCACACTTGTTCGTCGGTCATTGAACGTACCAATTTAACGTATTCCGCATGGGTCCAAGCCAGTGGGGTGGCTGAGTTAGTCCCTTGGCCCATTTTGTAGTCATAGCGAGTGGCATTACCGACACCATCCCAAGCTTGTTCTGGTAACATTAACCCTTGGTTGGCAAAGGTTTCCATGCCTTGAACATAGGTATTGATAAGTTTGTGTTTGCTGTCGGCGGATAATGTACCGTTGGCGTTGGCTAGGGCTAATTCGTAATGTCCGCGCTCGCCAGTAAAAAATGGCCAAACTCGTCCACGCTGATGTTCAGTATTGCCTTTTTCTGCATAACTAAGTCCGGTGACAGTGTCTTCACCGTAGCCATCATTACCATAACGACGATAACCTGGAAATTTACTGCCATCTTTGGCGGTAAATTGGTATTTAACGCGTAAGTTATCTTCAAGACCTTGCCTGTCTATTAGCATGACGCTGTTTTTAATAACAGGGTCTTGGGCGTTAACCACACCATAACGGACTAATTCTAAAAAACCACCATCGAGGATCAAACGCTGATCTAAACCAGGTTTACCATTGTTATCGATGAGCTTGTCGGTGTTATTAGGGTTACCATTTGGGCTAATGCGCACATAGTAAGGTGCAACTTTACCTTTGGCATCTGTTTGACCTAATAAGCCTGTGGTGGTGACCATCGTTGTTTCGAGCTGACGTTGTAGCTTACGTGCTAAATCGGCATATTTAGGCGCTTGTTCATCTTTCGCTAGCACTCCAATATCACTGGCAGCCACTAAACCGGCAATTACGGCTGCAGTTGTGGATGGAGAGAATCCGGCTTGTTCTTCCCAGCGCTCTTGTTGAGTACTTGGAGGAGTGATTTTAGTGTCATTCCAATCCAGTTTTACGTTGCCACCTTTAACTAAAAAGTCAGCAGCTGGTTTAAGCATGTCGTTGTACCATTTGGTTATTTCTGCATCGCTAAGCACACCAGCTTGCCAAAGTTTCCAACCGAGCATGATTGGCATAGCGGTTTGGTCTAACTGCACGCCAACCCATTCAATTTCACCATCGACATGAGTTTTCTGTAAAAACCATCCAGGAGTACCGGCAAAACCAGGTGTTTGTTGTTGAACTTGAACCTGCTTTAAATATTCAAAAGCCACTTTTGGTGTTTGAATATCGCCCATGGCTAGAAATGCCATTGCACATTGGTAAAAATCACGTGGCCATACCGCTTTATAGCCTGTACTGCCTACTTTAGCTGACACCGTGTCGCCCCAAGGATTTGAAAGTGATGCGATTAACGCCCCAGCATGGGTTTTATCTTCTTGAGCTTTTAACACTAAGGCGCTGACATAGAGTAATTTACCGTTATCTGTAGTGTTGGTACTCATGTCATTTAATGGCTTCAGCGAGGCTAAGTAATCTTTCCAGCCAAGATGTTTATCGTCGCCTAAATATGCTTGTTTAACGGCGTCATAACCCGCATCTAATGTGGCTTGAGTGGTGGCTAAGCTGCTTGCTTTGTCTTTACCAAAACCGATCACCAAATTAAAGCTTAGGTTATCATTAGCATTGGCAAGGGTAGGGTATTGTGCCGTTAGCGCGACGTTGCCGCCTTGATTGGTGTCGCTAGTGGTTTGGAAATAAGAATCAAGTTTACCGTTATCTTGTAAATCGACAATACCATCTGATGTGCCGACGAACCCAGCGCTAGCGGCGACAAAATCGACATCTGTTTTAACAATCATTACCGTTGAATTAGTGTCACTTGTGTAAGCCACTAGCGATTGGCCTTCAACACTAGCAATGTCATTGGCGCCACTGTTATCAATGTGCGGATTGACATAAAGGTGTGGTGTAATGCCAGCCTCAAAAGCAGTAAAGGTGACTTTCATCATCAAGCTACTTCTATCGGGATCGGTAAATATATGTTTTTCTATTTGGTATTTACCTTCAACATCTTTATTAATGACTTTATAAGCTAGCGATAATGGTCGTCCCATATCATCAGTATCTAAATATTCAATAGTGCTGATAGTATTGTCTTTTTCAGTATCGACAAAGCCATTGCCAGAGATAATAAATTGCAGCTCTTTAAGCTGGGCATTGTGAATAAGGCCAAACATGGTTTCGGTTAATACGCCTTGAGCAATCGAAAACCATACTTTACTGACCGGGTTTGCCGCGGTGTCTTGATAATGGCCGTTAACATAGGGCTCGTAAGATGTACCTATGCCAGTTTTTCCTGAGAAAGCCCAAGTAGGTTCTATGCCTGGTGCACCTGTTGCAACGCTAACAATTTGAGCTTGTGTGTTTACTTGACTATCAACAGGTGTGCACGCACTTAAGGCTAGAGCCATCATGCTGGTCGTAACAGCTTTCGCTATGATGCTGCGATGGCTGAGTAAATGTGGTTTTAACATGGAATTCCCCAAAATAGTAATCTCAATCTAGTTACCAGTGACAAAGACTGGTAATCGTTATTGTGTTTGCTTGTCTTGATCTACAAATAGCACCGCAATGCCCGACAACATCATAAATATCCCGCCTAATACTAAAGCGTAAATTGGTTGTCCATCAAAAAATACCTTAAGCAATAAGCCAAGAATACTGGCCGCTAATAGCTGTGGAATTACGATGAAGAAGTTAAAAATCCCCATGTAAACGCCCATTTTTTTCGGGGGTAATACACCAGATAACATGGCGTAAGGAACCGATAAAATAGATGCCCAAGCAAAACCGACGCCAATCATAGGTATCCATAACAAGTTAGGGTTTTCAATAAACATAAAGCTGATGAGACCCACACCGCCAATAAACATGTTGATGGTATGGGTGAGTTTAATGCCGACGGCCTTGGCTAGAAACGGAATAATAATCGCAGCAATTGCAGCAAAGCCGTTATACGACGCGAACAACATACCGACCCAATCTGCACCGTCATTATAGGCTTGGGATACTACATCAGTGGTGCCGTAATGGTATGAAGTAACGGCCGCTGTGGTGTAAATCCACATAGCAAATAGGGCAAACCAAGCAAAAAACTGCACCAGTGCTAGCTGACGCATGGCTTTGGGCATATGAAACAAATCATCGACAACATTAAACGTCATGCCTAATCTGTCGCGAGTTGCTGATGATTCAGTGTTGCTGTTTGACAGTTTTGCTAACTTACGCGAACAGTAAAGTTGCAGCGGTCCGAAGGTAAAAATGCCCAAACTTAAAATATAAAGTTGCTTATCTAGATCCAGGCTAACAATTGCGAGGGTGAAAATGGCGCCAATCGCCATCCATATAATCGCGCCATTTTGATATTGTTTGGCTGTACGCGTATTGACGTTAGTGTCTTGTGTGTCAGTGGTGTCTTGTTGATGAAATTCAGCAAGTTGCTCTGGAGAATATTCTTTGGTTGAAATAATGGTCCAACCTACGGTTAGCATTAGTACCGCGCCACCAAAGTAAAATGCATAGCGCACAGAGTCTGCAATTTCGCCCGCTGGTGCGGTGTTTTCCACATCAAATACATTGGTTAAAATATATGGCAAGGCCGATGCCACCACCGCGCCAATACCAATGAAAAAGCTTTGCATTGCATAGCCTTGGGTCCGTTGGTTTTTTGGTAGATTATCGCCAACAAAAGCACGAAATGGCTCCATGGCAATATTGATCGACGCATCCATAATCCACAACATACCCGCAGCAATCCATAAAGTCGGCGAGTGCGGCATGATAAAGAGTGACAATGTGGTTAATACTGCACCAATTAAAAAATAGGGGCGACGACGGCCAAGGCTATTCCAAGTATTGTCACTTAAGTAACCAATAATAGGTTGTACGATGAGCCCCGTGAGCGGTGCGGCAATCCATAAAATGGGAATATCATCAATAGATGCACCTAAAGTTTGAAATATACGACTAACGTTGGCATTTTGAAGTGCGAAACCAAATTGGATCCCCAAAAAGCCAAAACACATATTGAAAATTTGCCAAAAATTCAGTTGCGGTTGTTGGGTGACGTTTTTATGATTATTGGCAGACATGTGACATCCTTTTTGGTAAGTCGTTGGGCTTACTTCTTTTAATTTTGATTTTAATACTAATGCAAGTCTTGCTGGTTTTGGTTCAGTTGTTTTAGATAAGCAGTTTTAGGCTACCTGCTTTAGTCAAAAGGTTTACCGCTAATCTATTAGTAAATGGCCTTAACAATTGAGTCAGCAATAGCTAAAAAAATAGCGAATACTCATCTCCCTAAGACGGGTATTCGCCAGGACCTTCACTTTTTCACTGTTAACTGTGATCATATATTTTATGATGGCAGTTAAGAAATACGGAGCCAATGAAGGTACTTAAAAACTGCTGGTCTCCATGGTCGAAGACACATCAGCAACAACCTAAACTATTTCGTCCTGCAATCACAGATGAAATAGCGTGGGTATATCCTATCCTCGAGCTCGTTGTGGGTACAACTGAATACATACGTATTCATGCTTTTTTAGTAACCTAACGCAAACGTTTGCGTAACATTTTGCGGGTTGATCTTTTTATAGCGCTTTAAAACGAATTGCGGTACCGCCACTGGCTGCCAACGATAAATCTAGGCTGTCTTTTGCGGTGACATTTTTAGATTCAATAACATAATCATAGGGATTTGTTAACCAATTAGCCTTACTGCCGTCACGGTATATTTGCGCTTGATAACGTTTTCCTGGCGTTAAAAAGTCGAGTTTGATCGTCAGTTCGCGTGATTTTTCGTCAGTGAGTGCACCTAAATACCAATCTTCAGTACCACGTTGTTTGCGGGTCACGGCAACGTAATCGCCAATTTCACCCGCAAGGGCGATACTGTTGCTCCAATCTGTCGGTACATCTTGAATAAATTGAAATGCATCTAAGTGTTGTACATAGTTACGTGGTAAATCTGCCGCCATTTGAATTGGGCTGTATAACACGACGTAAAGCGCTAACTGTTTTGTTAACGTGGTTTGTACGCGGTTTTCGGCATCTAAACCTTGTGGTGCTAAATTAAAAATCCCCGGAGTAAAATCCATCGGTCCGGCTAACATGCGAGTGTACGGTAATATTGCGGTGTGTTCTGGGTTATTAGGTGGGCTTCCCCATGCATTAAACTCCTGGCCTCTGGCACCTTCACGGGCAATCCAGTTAGGGTAAGTACGGCGCAAGCCTGTGTCTTTAATCGGTTCGTGGGTATTAATGCTAATGCTGCGTTTTGCCGCCTCAGTTACACTGTGTAGGTATTCGTTAACCATAAATTGGCCGTCGTGCCATTCATGCCTAATAATGCCATTTTCATCTACACGCTTTATATTGCCACCGTCTGCTACGTAACCGGTTTTCACTTGAGTCACGCCATGTTTTTGATATAAATCATAAGCATCACTCATTTGATTTCGGTAATTAGTGACTGAACCAGAGGTTTCATGATGGCCAATTAATCGGACATTTTTACTGTCTCCGTATTGCGTCACTTCATCTATATCAAAGTCAGGGTAGGCTTGGGTAAAGCTAAACACGTCGCCGTTATCGAACCAACTACCATCCCAACCTTCATTCCAACCTTCAACCAATACCCCATCAAACCCATATTGGGCGGCAAAATCCATATAACGCTTGGTTTCGCTAGTGGTTGCGCCATGCTTAGGGCCGCTTCCCCAGGTGTTTTCATTGAGGTGCATTCCCCACCAAATCCCAACGTACTTACCTGGTTGCACCCAAGACACATCTCCTAATTTGTTCGGTTCATTAAGATTAAGGATCAGGTCTGAATTAAGTAAGCTTGGGGCATCTTTAGCGATTTGAATCGTACGCCAAGGTGTTGAAAAGCCAGGTTGAGTCTTAACGCGAATACCGTCAGACCAAGGCGTTAAATCGGCATGTAAAATTCCATCGCGACCTTGATTAAGCACCATAGCGGCATAGTCGGTGAGGGCAGCTTCATGAATACTTAAATGTACGCCGTCTACTGTTCTGAAGGTCATTGGCGTGTGGGCTCTGTCGATTTTATCAAGCGAAGTTGTACGGTATAAATATTCGTATCGGTTCCAGCCGCGACCGGGGATCCACCATGTGGTTGTGTGTTGTGGGTCGGGTATTGAAAATTCAGTTAATTCCTCGGTAATATCGAGTTTGGGTGTGTTGGCGAGCCCAGTTTGCTTAGGTACTAGGTAACGAAAACCAATACCGTCATTAAAGGCTTTAAATTCAATATCAAAATCGACTTTGCCGTTACTCAGGGTTGCGACGATGCGATTGTAATGGTCGCGTATATTTTCACGCTCACCCCAAGGTTGTTGCCAGGTCTGATCAATACTATTGTTGGTGACGTTTTGTATGCTGAAATCTACGCCAAATTCACCTAACTGTTGAAACACCAAGCCAAGTTTACTCGGGTTGATCACGGTTTTACCGTTAAATTGTATTTGATATTCAGGACGACCATTGTCGTCAGTCAAACTGATGTTGATGTGTTTGTCTGGGGATTCAACATTAACCGTTTTAGCTTGCACCATGCTAGGGACGGTAAGCGTTGCAAATGCTATTGCACTAGACAACACGATAATATTGGGAATAAAGTTTACATGAGCTGTTGAGGCTGTTGAGTTAACGCGCACCATACAAAATCCTTGTTGTTTATTATTTTATCTTTTCAACAAGCAATATATGACGCTTTTAGATTTTACAGCAAAGATCTGCATACGTATTCAGAAGGTAAACTCTAATAATGAGCTAATGAATGACCGCTACAGTTATATTTTGAATCAGATAGTTACTGAAAGTTTAGATTAACTTGTTTTAGGGAAAAGGGTATGAAAGCATTTTTCTTGAAAGCTAATTTAATAGTGTGTCAGTTAAGTTTAATGTTACAGCTCAACGTGGCATTTAAAACGGGAAAATACATCATTTTATTATTGATTAAAATGCTTCATCTTCACTATAAACACTCACAGTAAGCTCGCCATTAATACTTTCAGAAACCAAGAAATTAATCGGTTTACAACATACTTGGCAATCTTCAATGTACTGCTGTCCCATGTCGGACGAATCAATGAGAATTTCGAGCGTTTCACCGCAATAAGGGCAATCTATAAGCTTTTCTGTTAATTGGTTCAATTCAACATTCTCCTCGTTTACTTAAATACATGAAATTAACATGAACACTCAGGATTGTTGGCGACAAGCAATTAATGATGTTATTGGCCGTAGGCCATAAAAACAACAAAATCGACCATGCCATATTCTAGTGAATAACTGCAGGCCATTTTGACTACAATCTCATATCTAACTCATTGTGGATCAACACCACGCACTGTGATGCGAACAACATTCTAGGGCCCAAATTAATGTGTTGGGTGCCGAGACGTTTTAAGCTGTTAAAGCTCTTTTTAGGCATTGGGATATGATCAGTCAGTAGAAAACAAGGATTGGCAGCAAACTCAATATCTCGCACTGGGGTGCCTTTTTTCTCTAACATATACAGCTGATAATCTTCGGCTAGCTCTTGGATTAACTTTTCAAAACTCACAGTGCGCACCGTAATGCCAGGCTCAACTTCACGCAATTGTTCTTTAGTCATGCCCTTTGATGCTGTTAATGCTTTGGCAATTTTATTAGTAAGATTTTGCTCGTGAAATCCGCCGATATGACCTAGCTCACTGGAACGAAAGCAGATTGTGCGTGAATAATCTTGGGTACTTTCTAGCACTAAATACACCACCACATCGTCACGATGAGATTGGGCGACAAAAATAGTATTCATTAAGGTATGAGCTAAAATTTCAGTGTGAGCCTCATGGCCTATACCCGCCAAAAATTGCTGACTATCAACTGGAGCAGCTCTGGCTCGAACGACAAAAGCGCGCATTGTAAATCCTAATGTGGAAAATGGGTGTCAATTAAAATGAAAACTAAGTTGGTTAATTAGTTAGCCATTGCCCATGACATTTGGGTATTATCACAGTTTTGTGCTTGCGTGTAACGCGTTTAATCTATTAGTTTATTTTTCATAATACAGAATATATTGGATAGCAGAATAATTTAATCAGTTTGTTGAACTTATGATTACACCTTATGCTGTCGTTAGTCGTTTAGGCAAAAGTTAATGTTGGTGTTCAAACCAATAAATCTCATTTCATGAAATCACTGGTCTATGGGGATTTATGATTATTATTAGAAAAGCATTAAATACTGATGTTCAAGCGATTTACACCATGAGAAACCGAGCTATTATTGAAAAATGCTCAGGGTTTTACAGTTCAGAGCAATTGGCGTTATGGACTCAAGGTGATATTTCACAAACTTTGAGCGATGATATTGTTGAGTCTTTTTACGTTTCAACACTGGATGATAACGTTATCGGTTGTGGCAAAGTGAACCTCAAAACCGGCATGATTGATGCAGTTTTTGTCGATCCTGACTGTTTTGGACTAGGGGCGGCTAAATTGATGTTGGCATTTCTCGAAAGGCTTGCGTTAGAAAATGATCTGGACTTATTACAACTTGAATCCACGCTTAATGCCGCAGGATTTTATCATGCTTGTGGTTTTGTGGGGGATGAAGTGTCGACTTATCATTCACCTAAAGGGATTACTTTGGATTGTATTCCTATGCGAAAGTATTTATAACCACTGGTAAATCAGAAGCTGTTACACGGCTTTTTCTATGATTTTAAGTCTTGGTTTAGCTATCTACAGACTTTTTCACCTAACTTAACAATGAACAAGTACATGATGTCAATACGTTATGAGGAAGGCGTTTCGGCTTGTTTTTGTACTTCAAGTAAGGCCAATAGCTGTGTATTGAGCATCATAATTTGATTATCGATCATTTTAAGCTTATCTAGCGTTTCTTGTGAATTATCACCCAAAAGCTCTCGACGTTGCTCTTGTAACTCTTTTATTTGCTCTTTAAGTTTATCAATCTTTTTTTCATTGTCGGTGCGGGTATCAGCTTGTTCACTTTGTTGAGCTTCGGCGGTGGAGGCATTTTTATGCATAGTGGCACCGAGTTCTGTGGATAGCTTTTTGTGACCTTCGTCTGAAATAGACACAGTATCAGATTGTGTAACCTGAGCACCTGACGAGTTTGATGGAGTAGAATCAGATGTTAATCTGACCTCTGCTTTTTGCAGATTATCAGTAATCGAATTGGTTGAGCCTAAGCCAGAGACATTCATTGTTAAGCCTTTTACAAGAAGATAATACTTATATCGGCCTTGATACAAAAGGCTTAAGGGCAGGTTTAACTTTCGAGATTTTTTGCCGCGAGTTATTGGTTAATCTCATTAACAGTTATTATTTTTATAAGCCCCATTCCATTGGGGCTTTGTATTACCTTTAACCAAACAAGCAAACGGGTTTGCTATTCATTTATCTATTATCACCATCATTAGTGGCTAAAGGCCAAATGGGAAAGTATCGGGCATGCCTTGCAGCGTTTCTTTTGCCAATGGTTCAACTGCACGGGTTTCATCGAACCAGATGTATTCATCAAACTGATTCGGTAATGACGCATAAAAATAATGGCTTTGTAGTTCGGTTTCAGGACGATAAATCACCCCAATGGCACGTTCGAGTCGTTCGGCAAGCAATTTTTGACGTGTCATTTCCTTGAGAGGTTTGCGTAAGGGCAGCAAGAAGTTATCGGTAGCGACTTCATGACAAAGGCGTTCATAACTGTCGATGTGTGAGGCTTGTACTTGTTTTATTTCCATCGGTCCACCCCATTCAGAGGCGGCGGCTACCGTTCCATGGTCAGTGCCAAAGCCGATATTATAGGCTTTGTCACCATATTCTTGTCTTGCAAGTTGGCCTATATTTAACTCTCCACGGGCACTCATTTGTGTCGCTCTTGCATCGCCAACATGTGAATTATGTTCCCAAATCACGGCTTTTGATTGTGGCCCTCTAAACTTAATAACCGATTGTAGGGTGTCAAACATATGCTGGTCGCGCTGATTCCATGAGCTATTTTCGGCATAATACATGGTGCGATAATAACGTTCAGCATCGGTTACAAGACGGGCATTTTGTTCAGCATTAAAGAACAGCTCTCCATCGGCTTGCGAATATTCCATGCGTTTATGCAATAAATCCTTCAGAGTGGCAATAACATCTGTTTCACATTCTCTGTATTGCTTGGTCATGGTGACTTGTCCATACATACCGGGATCACTTGCCCATGGCATTAGGCAGCCATAACGCACTCGAGCCACCTCTGCTGTTTTAGGGTCTACTTTGTCTAGGTAGTTCAATACGGCTTCGATAGAACTAAATAGGCTGTAAAGATCCAGACCATAAAAACCCACTTGATGAGTAGATTGCTTAGTTTTTTTATTGTGCGCTTTTAACCAATGACTAAATTCCAGTACAGAATGATTTGCCCACATCCATGTTGGGAAGCGAGAAAATGGTTTGCTTTCAAGTAAAGGGTCGGGCTCTGTTCCGTGTATATAGTGATCTAAATGTGCCGCATCTGGCCAGTCGGCCTCTACCGCAACAATGGTAAAGCCTTTCTTTTCGATGAGTTCTTGTGTGATACGTGCCCGCATTTCGTAAAATTCGGCAGTACCATGTGACGCTTCACCGAGTAATACCACCTGGCTATCACCGATGCGTGTCATTAAATTATCCAGATTAACATCATCAATACGGGCAAAATGTTCGCTAGATTGATAAATCAATTCGGGCAAGCTTGCTTCGGACATATTTTGTGTAGGTTTCGTTGCTGCTTCATCTTCCCAACCAGCAGCACCAATTAAAGGAACAAACCGCACACTTCCTAAGTTTTCTTGTTGATATTCATCTTTACTAATCCGTCGAATGCGAAGCAATGACAGCGAGTGTAAATTAGTACCTACTGGAATGACCAAACGTCCACCGATAGCGAGTTGTTGTTTAAGTGTTTCGGGAACCTCTGGTCCCCCAGCAGCCACTATAATGGCATCAAAAGGAGCGTGCTCTGGCCAACCCAGCGTGCCGTCGCCATATAACACTTGGACATTTTTGTAGTCGAGGTCTTTCAGTCTGATACGTGCTGAATCGGCAAGAATTTTATGTCGCTCAATGGTATACACGTAATCAGCTATTTCCGCTAAAATGGCTGCTGCATAACCGGAACCGGTCCCTACTTCAAGTACGCGTTCATCGCCTTGTAATTCTAGTGCCGCAGTCATGAGGGCAACGATATAAGGCTGCGAGATTGTTTGTCCAGCCTCAATAGGGAGTGGGGAGTCACTATAAGCAAACTCAACCAGTTCTGTAGGTACAAAATTCTCTCGTGGTACAGCGTTGACGGCATCTAGTACCGCTTGGTCGTGTAAACCACGAGCCTCTAACTGATAATCTATCATTTGTTTTCTTAGGCTTTCGAATCTATTCATTGTTGATTCTCCTAATGTTAACTAGTCAATTTTTACCATTGATAATTAACTATATCAGTTGCTTTAACCCGATAAAGATTAGTGTATAAAATAGGCAGGTTTAGTGAAATCAAAGCATAATCATTAACACTGCCAACCCAATTGGTTGACTAATATTTAACCGTTTTAGTCGTTTTGAGTTACTTTTAGTTATTTTCATGCATGAACGAGGAACCAAGATAAACTCCATCTTAATGTAGATGGATCATTTAACTAAAAATAATGTATTTGCGTTGTCTGCCAAGGATTTCCAGATCATATGAGTAACCGTGAGGGTTATATATTGAAAGAAGTAATAGGATTATTTTCATGTTTATAAGTTGGTTTCTTCCAAATCCAAAAAGCCAGTACCAACAAAAGTATGGTCATGCCAGAAAGCGAAAATAGGATAACCGTTTCAAATCCAAATTGTGTCCACAATTGGCCAACCATAATGGCTCCGAGCGAACTGGTTAATGCAACACCACCATAGAAGATGCCATATACAAAAGCTTTGCTAATAGCATATTGTGATATATAGGCTCTGATTGTATTGAGTGACATAACCGTAAACATTCCCAATAAAATAAAACACAGCCATAAACATTCTTGCCATAAGGCTAGGATGGATAGGGTGCCAAATACAAAGGCAATTAACAGCATTTTATGGTTGCCAATTTTGTCCGTTATGACACCGCTATAATAACTGAATAAGGTTTGCGTTAACGTCAGGGTGATGATAAATAAGGGAATAGTGGAGATGGAATAACCCGCTTCTTTAACTTTAATGATCAGAAACTGATCACTCAATATAAAAAATAGGGAAGCAAAATAAATGATAATCAAAGGCAATAAGCGCATGTCTTGTTGATTGATTACCGCTTTGCGTTTTTCATCTTTAGCTTTAATTGAAACAGGAATATCTTTGACCAAAAATAACGCAATAGCGCTGGCCATGAGACCTGGGATCAAAGTGGCGGCGAATATTAGTCGAATGCTGTCTTTATCCAGTGTAAACCACGTGAAGATGAGGAAAATACAGATAGCGCCGCCAAGTTCTCCTGCGATATCCATTGTTTTGTGAAAGCCAAAGGTTTTGCCGGAGCTATTTGTTTCACTGAAGGCGCTGATTAATGCATCTTTGGGGGCGCTGCGGACGGCTTTACCCATACGCTCTACGCCACGGATGATTGCTACTCCTAGATAACCCTGCGTCAATGCCAACATTGGCTTGGTAAGTGCGGAGATAAAATAACCGCTTACGACCAAAGGTTTCACTAGCGTAAAACGGTCACTTAGATAACCAAATAATATTCTAAAGAAATAAGAGATAAAGCTTGCCGCAGCGATAATAATGCCTAACTTATCGACGCCTTCGTTGAGGATATAAACAACATATAAAGGCAGTAGCGTTGTGACCATAGACGATGCGAAATCAGTAAAAAAACTGACCCACCCGAGATAGATGATGTTGTTGTTAATATGCCGCATAGTCGTTGAATTATCATCCTCGTGAATTGTACGATAAATCTTTATATACCTACTTTGACCGACAAGTCATCAAAGACACAATAAGATCAGTATTCCTTGAATAGCGAACCTAATCGTCAATGGTTTTAGATTGTTATCATTGATTCAAATATAGCACTATGTATGGGATTGAAATACAGATAACAACAAGTAATAAATTGTAATTGATGAGTATAAAAAATAGACGGAATTGAATTATAAAATGATGTCATTGATCAATAAGCAGTATAAAAAAAGGTTTTAAAATGAGATTAGGGCCTGTTGATCTTTCAAGGTTGTTTTTGCAGCGAGTTGTTGGTCATTTGTACAAGGCAGAGACTTTGTGGTGTAGTTATTCTACATAAAAAGTCGATAACGCAGTAAAAATGACCAACAAACGCTGCCCGAAGGGTTCGGCTAAAAACGCTTTACTCTTTGTTGAGCGAATTTAGCTTAGATTGCTAGGCAGCAACTCGCTCGCCTCGATTAAAACGTTTTTATCTCGAACAAAATTTAACCTGCAAAGATCAACAGACCCTAACGAGCAGTATGTTTTAACATGATTCTCGATGTGAACTATCCATAAATAGAAGGAAAATTCCATGTTGCAATTTATACCTGTATTTGATGGCAATACCATCGCTGTGCGAGCTTCTGGTAAATTAACTCTTGAAGATTACCAGAAATTTTTACCCCAACTAGAAACTCAAATTAAACGATTAGGTAAAATCTCATTACTTTTTGAGTTTGATAATTTTTCAGGTTGGGATTTAGATGCCGCCGTAGATGATTTTAAGTTTGGTATGAAGCATCTTAGTGATTTTGAACGCATAGCGATGGTTGGCGATAAGTCATGGGAATATTGGATGGCTTTTATCGCCAAGCCTTTCTTACTATCCAGTGAAGTGCGTTATTTTGACCGAGAAAACCTGCAAGATGCTTGGGATTGGTTGCGTGAAAGACAAGAGTTTGAAAAGTCTGCAGAACAATTGCAACCTTATCAAAATATTGTGGTTGCGGTTGACTTTTCCTTGTATTCAAAACATGCATGTAAACGTGCAATTGAACTCGCTAAATACTATCAAGCGTCATTAACATTGTTAAATGTTGTTCAAGAAGTTATCCCTTACACACTCTATGGTGATCCAGTGGGTAACAACTTTGTTGATCTAAACATCATCGAAGAACAAAATAAACAAGGTATTGATGCAGCTCAGTTTCAGATGAAAGCTTTTGTAAATGATCTAGATGCAGATTTTCCCATTGAGGCCAAAGTAATTTGTGGTGAGGTAAATTATGGCATTGTGTCATTTTTGGAAGCACGACATGTTGATTTAGCCATTTTTGGGGCAAAAAAGAAAAAAGGCATAAACAAGTTATTGGGCTCAGTGCCACATTATGTTCAAAATCATAGTCGTTGTGAAATATTAATCGTTCCGGTTCAAGAGTCTGTGTTCTAACTTATTACAGCTAAGGAGTATTCATATGTCTGATGTACAAAATATAGAAATTGAACGTTACCAAGACAATATCACTGAAGATATACGTAAAGTCGTCGAAAAATATCGTGAAATTATGGCGTGGGATGTGCCTGAAAATGACACAGTGGAAGCTGATAGGCTTATATTAAAAGCAATTCATTCTGCAATAGCAGGCATTGAAAAAAGCCAATAAAGCCGAAACTGTGAAAAAGGTCATTTAATAGAAATAGCTGCAGCTGCATTTTTATATCTGCATGGCGGTTGATTTTATTGTCTATTTGTTAATTCAACTTTGTTAAGTTGATTATTGATTTTGTACTACTTTATTCCTTATAGACTAGTTGTGAGGGCGGGTCATATTAATGTTAATACTGGTACCGAAAAAGGTATTTTCAGATTTTGTGGATAAGATCTGTATTTACAAAAAAATAATAAGTTATAAAGTATAAAATATTTACACCTTAATTGGAGATATAATGTCTGAATCAGTACACGGCCATAAAGTAATGGAAATGATGCTAACCCATGGCTCTGCGTTAACAAAGCAAGATCTTAAGACTATGATGCATTCTGAGTTTGGTGCTGATACTCGTTATCATACTTGTTCTGCAACCGAGATGGATGCTGAAATGCTTATTGAGTTTTTAGAAGGTAAAGGTAAGTTCATCCCGAGTGAAGGCGGCATTACCACTGCTGAAGATAAAATCTGTAATCACTAAATCATTCACAGTGACACAATGTAGCGCAGACCTAGTTTAATTTAATTAGGTCTAATGCAACATTATTTACAAGCTTAAAAAATCATTTGGGACTCAAAACCTAGGTCACATTTACCATTTCTATAGAAGCGCTAATAATCTGCAACATTATGCTCACATCTACACATTATTTGGATCTAGTCATCAGTCCAGTGTAACTAGCCCTATTTGAACTTTATGAGGTTATTTAACTTTAGTCCTAGTTATGACTTTCATTCAATACACTTGATTTTTTCGTGAGGGTAAATGACTGTCATTAATGATGAATAAATAATATCCATCATCATTTACAATTCACTATGTGATCAATGTCAAACTTTAGTAAGAAGAAGACTCGTATTGTGTAGAGAAGGGTGTAGGTGTGATTTTACATTTAGATATTGATTTATTACATCGCCCAAAATATTTCTGTTTAACTGCATGCTTTTGTAGACATTTATCGATTAAGTAGCCATTTACTCTTCGTCTTTTATTAATCGTTATTTACATCGTTGTGCAAAAGCCAGACATGGTTTGTTACTTAAAAACGCATGCCATTGGCTATATTGTTAACATTAAGGCTAACTCATGAATAAATTCCTTTCATCCTCAAGATTGAATATTGCGACCAATAGCCTAGATTGGGTTATGGGTCAAACCATAAGGCATTCCTTAAATTTGAATGATGCTGTCGCAATTGATGAATTACAGCAGCTTAGTGTGCCAGACAACCCCATTGAAACGCTGTATATCCATATTCCTTTCTGTCATACATTGTGCCGCTATTGCTCATTTCATAAAATCAAATTTAAGGAATCTCTAGCCAGAGAATACTTCAAGGCACTGAGACAAGAAATTAGGCAAGTTATAACCCAAGGCTTTCGTTTTAATCGGGTGTATATCGGTGGTGGAACCACGACTATTTTAGAAGATGAATTAATCGAAACCATTGAGCTCATTAAGTCATTAACAACAGTGCGTGAGGTCACTTGTGAAAGCGATCCCATTTATTTTAAAGAAGGTAATCCGCATTTACTCAAAGGTTTGGTCGACCGTATGTCTATTGGAATACAAAGCTTTGACGATAATATTTTAAAAATGGTTGGTCGCTTTGAAAAATTTGGCAGTGGGTTACAACAAGCTGAGTATGTCAGTCGTGCTATCGAGATAATACCTACGGTCAACATTGACATGATGTATGGCTTTAAAGTTCAAACACCTGAGGCAGTAGCGATTGATTTAGCACAAGCCATTCGGTTACACCCGGATCAAATCACCACGTATCCATTAACGCTCGGTATTGGAAAAAATCGTAAAAAAGCTGGTTGTCTTGCTGGCGAACCCGAAGCGTTATGGCCTCAATTTCTGGCGGTAAAAGCAGCATTGGCTGAGCATTATGTGATGGAGTTTCCGTGGACCTTTAGTCGTAATTTTGGTCAGCCTGTTGAAAATAAATACGTACTTGATGGCGAAGACTGCTTCGGCGTTGGATCTGGCGCTTTTGGTCGATTTGGTGAACAATTTAGGATCTCTAGTTTTGATATTCCAGATTATATTGATCGCATTAACACCGGACTATCTGGTACCTGTTATACCAAGCCATTACAATATAAAGCACTATCACAACATTATTTTATGATGATGATGGGCTATGGCTTACTGGATAATCAACAGTGTAAAGCCCATACTGGTAAGTCTTTATGGCAGGCATTTCCATTAGAAATGAGCTTTTTAATTTCAGCAGGGGCGCTCAGAAAACAAGGTGATAATTACATTACCACCGATGAAGGGCAGTTTATTGCGCTTAAAATGTTCTCAGGATTTTTATCTGGAATGGACTATTTACGCGAACAAGCCAGAGAGTTACCAATCAATACAATAGACACCTTGGTGAGAGCATAGAATACGCGCGATCAATTAATATTATCAAAAAGCCACAGATGATTTCTGTGGCTTTTAATTAACTGTTTCGTTTGTGTTAATTGCAACATCGGCTAATGATGCAAATAGCACTATAAGTCATTCTCTAAATTGTAGCTTGAAATAATTTTTATCGACGTAAGGTTTTTGAGTGTCGACGTTATCCCTTATTCATCACTTCAAGAATGACAGATTGCAATGGGGCCAATTTAATATCAACACTGACACTGCCATCTTGATTAAGTATAAGTTGTTGACCGAGTTGAACGTTTTTTAACAAATCTGTCAGTTTTGCATTTCCGGTAAGATGCCAAGTTTGTTTTAATGTTTTTGGTAACTTAAGGGTAAATTGTTTGCTTTGGCTTTGACTGAAATTACTGACAATGATCAACTGTTGATCAGTGTTAAAACGACTGAAAGCGAATACATTGTCGTCATACCCAACAACCTGTTTTTGGCGTTGAAAGCTATCTAATTCCATATAGTTACCGCTGAGAGCTGATGCTGTGTGGCTTAGATTTAATAGCGTTTGATAATATGCGCGCAGGGCTTTCTCATCAGCGGTTGATTGACCGCCATCGAACTTACCGTTATTCATCCAACGTTGATGTGCAGGTACGCCAACATAATCAAAAATACTTGTTCGAGTAGCTTGACCAAAGCCTGCATTTTCAGCGCCTGGCTCGCCAACATCTTGGCCGAAATATAATAAGGTAGGCGAACGGCTTAAGGTGGTTGATATCAGCATTGCTGGCAGGGAATTGCGTGAATTACCTGCAAAGTCTGCAGTGTTAATACGTTGTTCGTCGTGGTTTTCTAAAAAGTGCAGCATATGCTGGTCTATGTCACTGACTTTGGCTTGTTCTGTCGCAATGGTTGCCGTGCTTGCTTTACCCTGCATAATGGCTTTTAAGGTGTCGTACAAATCAACTTTGTCATACAAGTAATCCATTTTACCTAAGTGAATATAATTGCGATATAAATTGGGGTTATACACTTCAGCTAAAATAAACGCATCTGGGTTAGTGTGTTTAATGTGGCTGTTAAGATAGCTCCAAAATTCTACCGGTACCATTTCAGCCATGTCGTAGCGAAATCCATCGACGCCTTTGGTTAGCCAATACTGGGCAATGTGCTCAAACTTACGCCATGAATCTGGGATATCATCGGCCGCTTGTGCTTGCCAAAAGGCTAAATGATCGGCTGCGGTTTTATTAGCATAAACATTAGGCAGTGCAGGGAAGTCATGGTTACCATCAGGTTTCACTCCATAATTAATTTTGACTGTTTCGTACCAATCATTGATGTCAGGTTTGGCTAAGCGCGAACCATTGCCGGTCCACTTGGCAGGTGACTCATGAAATTGACCGTCTTTGAGGGGATGTGTTTCACCACCTAGAGGTTGATAACCCTTTGACGCATCTGGGACTTGAAAGTCTTCACCCACCACATAATAGAAATTGTTGTGCCTGCTATAGACCTGAGTCTTATCATCGTTGGCGCCAAAGTCTGACTCGCCTTTAGGTGCTGAAATAGAATGATAATTCCGTGCAACATGGTTAGGTACGATATCGATAATCACTTGCATGCCATTGGCATGAGTGCGGGCGATTAAGGCTTCAAATTCGGCCAAACGATTAGCCGGATTGTCAGCCAGATCAGGATTGACGTTGTAGTAGTCTTTTACCGCATATGGTGAGCCCGCGCGGCCTTTTACCACATCAGGATCATCATTACTAATACCATAAGCCGTGTAATCATTGATTAATGCATGGTGTGGTACGCCGGTATACCAAACATGGGTGGTGCCAAGTGACTTAATATCTTGTAATGCTACATCAGTAAAATCGCTGAATTTGCCTACACCGTTATCTGCAATAGTGCCCCATGGTTTGTTGCTGGTATTGGTGTTGCCATACAGGCGAGTGAACACCTGATAAACCACAGGTTTGGTTATTGTGTTGATGGCTTTGTTGTTTTCATCTGTGTTGATATCTGGCTGTTGATGAGTGGACTCTACTGATGCCGACTTCATCGACTTCATCGACTGTGTTGATGTGTTCGCAGGATGGCACCCACTGATTGTTATGCTGATGCTTAAACCAATAGCACAGGTTAGAGGGTTGGGGTTAAGCAATGAAAAAACAGGTAAAAGTAATCGCATGGGTTCTCGTTATTATTCTAATTATTGAGCCTTAAGGCAACGGGGTTAGCTTAAACATTCAGTGCGAGTCAATTCATTATGATTGACTCACACTGCGCTGGCCTTAATGACTAAGTGCCAATATTGTTACGCCTTTTTGTGCCAGTTTTAGCGGTTGATTCAGTGCTTGTGCTTGTTTGTTAATGATGTCGATGCCTTGAGTATTGCCGTTAAAGACTTCGGTAAAACGGCTTAGGTCAAGTTCAACAGCTTGTTCATTTTTGTTGTAAACAATTAATAAGGTTTCATCACCAAAATGACGACTTTGTACGTAAATACCGTCTTTAGGTACAAAATGATGTAAGTCTCCTTGCTGTATCGCTTGCGAGGTTTTACGGTAATTCAACAGCGTTCGCATAAAATTCAACGCTTGTTTTTGATCTGCATTTAAACCTTGATGACTAAAGACATTGACGCTGTCTTGCGGCCATCCACCAGGAAAGTCGGCACGCACAGCACCGTCGTTACGTTTTCCTGTTGGGCTTTGCATTAGTATTTCTGACCCGTAAAATATTTGTGGAATACGGTTACTGGTAAGCACATAGGCCATGGCCATTTTATACAGTTCAATATCGTTGTTCATTAAGCTGTAGATACGATTGGTATCGTGATTGCCTTCAAATAACACTAAATTGCTTGGGTTGGAATAAACTAAATCATTTGCCAGCATTTGATAAAGTTTAATGAAACCTGACTCCCACTGTTCTTTGTCGGTTAAGCTCGATATTAGGGCTTCATATACTGGAAAATCCATCATGCTGGGTACAAATGACTGATAGCCATCGGTATTTTGTTTACCTGTTTGCCAATAACTAACCGTAACAGGATTAGCCGTCCACTCTTCACCCACAATATTAAAATGAGGATATTCATTCATAATGGCTTTTGACCAATCGCTAAGGAAATGTTTATCCGCGTATGAATAGGTATCTTCCCTAATGCCACTTAATCCTGCATATTCAACCCACCAAATGCTATTTTGGATTAGGTAGGTAGCCATGTGGGGATCGCGTTGATTTAAATCTGGCATAGTGACGTCAAACCAGCCATCACTGAAGTTGCTAATATCTGCGCTAACAGCATAAGGGTCTTGTACCGTGGTGCGTCTGTGGCTTGAGTAACTAACATCGATTGGATCTTTTAGCCAACGAGATTGGTCATTTATCCAAGTGCTGCTTGGCATACTGGTTATCCATTGATGACCAGACCCCATGTGATTAACTACGACATCTTGGATTATGCCAATGCCAAAGGTTTGTGCTTCTTCCACTAAGGCTTGATATTCTTGATTACTGCCAAAGCGTGGATCAATTTTATAAAAATTGGTGGTGGAATAGCCATGATATGAATATTTTTGTTGGTTGTTTTCAAGCAAAGGATTAATCCATAACTGAGTAACGCCTAAGTCATATAAGTAGGGCAGCGCTTTGCGGATCCCCATAATATCACCACCATGACGGCCACCATCAAAACCACGATTAGCTTGTTCAAGCATATCGGGATGGTTGTCATTATCTGGATTGCCATTAGCAAAACGGTCTGGAGTGATTAAATAAATCACATCTTTATTGCTAAATCCTTGACGATCACGAGAGCCTTTTTTGCGGGCTTGTAGTGCATAGTCAAATTGCTCGAGCAATTGATCGTCTTTAAATAAACCCAAGGTAAGCTGTTGTGGTGTGGCTTGGCTTAAATCTAAATTAACAAATAAATGGTCATTGCTGTCTGTTTTATCGATGCTGCTAAGGGTGACACCTTGAGCCTTGATTAATTTCACTTGGGTGTCGCGAATATTATCCCCAGTAATCAACAGTTGTAACTGGGTTTGTTGCATCCCTGTCCACCATGACATGGGCTCTACGCTGAGGGCAGCACTCACCGACATGGCGCAAGTGCTAAGGGCAAAACCGAATAATAAGCTTGATACTAGCTTGCTTACGCGGTGCTGGCAGGTTTGGGGTGAGCAAGGTAATGACATAGTTGATCATCCTATAGTATTTATTGTTATTAGTTTTATTATTGGCTTACTAAATTAACAGCTTGAGCCAATAGCTTACATTAAGTCGTTAAATATATTTAAAATCAGTCTATTACAGCAATTTATTAAAGAGCTGCAATATAGTCTTCATGACTAGACATCTGGTCAACGGTACTGGCAATGACTTTACGGATATTGGCTAAGTAGTCGTTGAGATCAATTTGTCTAACCGCTTGGGTAAGGGGATGGAAATCTGTTGGCGTAATGCCTTGTCCTAACATCACCTGTACCCATGCCGCTTCGGTAAATAATTCATCTTGATGCCTGAAAACCGTTGCAGTCGATTTGAATAAATCGATTCTACGTTGCAAGCTTTCGGGAATGTCCATGTCGCGACATTGCTGCCATAAACCGTGTTCACCGTCGGCAGATTGTTTTGCATTAAGGTGATAGTGCAAAATAATAAAGTCGCGAATTTGTTCAAACTCAGTTTGTGATTGGCGGTTAAACTCATCAATGTGCTGAAGGGTAATACCGTTTTGTGGAAATAATTTGGTCAAACGAATGATAGCCGATTGGACTAAATGTAAGCTGGTGGACTCTAATGGTTCTAAAAAACCACTCGATAAGCCAATAGCAACACAGTTTTTGTGCCATTGCTTGGTGCGTCTACCAGTTTGAAAGTTAATTTTACGTGGTTCGGCTAACGATTTTCCATCTAAGTTTGTCAGCAATAACTGCTTTGCTTGCTCGTCTGTCATAAATTGACTGCTATACACAATGCCATTACCCGTCCGATGTTGCAGCGGGATACGCCATTGCCAACCAGTATCGTGTGCTATTGCTTTAGTGTAGGGAATAATGGGCGATACGCTTTCGCAAGGCACAGCATATGCGCTATCGCACGGTAACCAATGTTGCCAGTTTTCATAATCCACACCCAGAGCTTGGCCAATTAAGATCGCCGAAAATCCTGAACAATCAATAAATAAGTCGCCGCGGATACTTTGGCCATTTTGTAAGGTAACCGTTTCAATATTGCCATCGATGGTAAGTTCGGTGCTGGCAATCGTGCCTTCAACTCGCGTTACGCCGCGCTGATCACTGTATTGATGTAGCAAGTTGGCGTATAAGTTGGCATCAAAATGATAAGCATGAGTAATACCACTCATTTGAGCTTGTGAAATAGTTTGAATCGGTTGAAATTTATTGTGTTTAGCTGCTTGATAATTAAGTGAGTATTGCCAAAATTCATTTGGATTGTATTGGCTGCCTTCGACTTGTGAACGATTTATTTCTGGATATTTGGCATGAGGGCTATTGGTTTCTGAACCATTGGTTTTTACATTATTTGCTCGCGAGCTTAACCAATAATGGTGGAATGCAGTAAACCCTAAGTCACGACCAATATTGCCGAAAGCGTGCATATAAGCATCGCCTTGTTGATACCAGTTTTCAAACTCAATACCTAATTTATAGGTTGCTTGGGTTGCTTTTATAAAGTCGCTTTCACTGATCCCCAATACACTATTAAAAATCTGTAATGGCGGAATAGTGGCTTCGCCCACACCAATGGTGCCTATAGCGTCGGATTCGATAAGGGTGATATTGAGTTGGGATTTAAACAGTTTTATGAGCATGGCAGCGGTCATCCAGCCTGAGGTACCGCCGCCTACAATGACAATGTTTTTAATGTTATTTTGATTCATTGCTATCGCCTTTGTCGCACTGATAAACGTTATTGTAGATATTATAAAAAAGCCCCTGTAAAAGGTTACAGAGGCTTTTAGTCGATTTACTTCATTCTACAAGCCCATTAGAACTTGTAGTTTGCGCCTAACATAAAGTTACGACCGTAGTTTTGATAATCACGGACTAAACGTTGATCATCACCTGTGTAAGAGGTAAATGGCTCGTTGGTTAAGTTGTTTACTTGGAACTGTACCGATAAACCGTATAACGCATCGATACCGCTTTCAGTAAAGTCATACCCAATTTGTGCATCAACAACCGTTTCAGCTTTAATGTTAACGTTTTCACGTTGTAGGCTGATTTTAGTGACTTCACCTAAGAAGTCACTACGATAGCGTGAGCTGATACGTGCTTCAAAACCAGAGTTTTCATAGTAAACCGTCGCATTGAAGGTTTTTTCTGAAAGGCCTGGTAGCGTTGTTGGATCACTGTCAGCCGTTTCTTTTACTTCACTGTCGTTGTACGAACCACTTAAGATGGTACCAAAGCCACTTAATTGCTCAACAAAAATACCGAAGTCGATAGATAGCGAGGCTTCAATACCTTGTACATAACCACCATTACCGTTAAGAGGTTGGCTGACATTACCAATTGGGTTGTCACCTGGGTTTTGTGGCAAAATAGTGCTGAAGTCAAAGTTAGTTTGCTGATCATAAACGTAGTTTTCTAAGTCTTTATAGAAAACCGCCAATGAGAAATAACCTTGATCACTGAAGTAGTTTTCGTAGCTGATGTCATATTGACGTGCTAACCATGGGCGTAGTTCAGGGTTACCTGCACCACCAGACCAATTAACACCGTCGTTTGGATTTTCGTTGTAGCTAAAGTTTACGTTAGCGTTCATTTTATCCATACGCGCACGGGTTAAGGTACGTGCTGCGGCAAAGCGTAGCATTTGGCCATCGGCAACTTCAAAACCTAAGTTAATACTTGGTAACCATTCAAGATATGTATCGCCTGCGGTACGAGGAAGTAACTCAACAATATTATTTTCAACTTTAGCTGCAGTGCCGTCTGAACTTTGATCTGTATAGACGGCTTGCAAGCCAATATTACCTATCAAAGGTAAACCAAATAACTCAGATTCTAAGTTTGCTTTAACAAAAAAGGTAGAGACCTCTTCTGTAACAGACCAAGAGTTGGTTGCACGTGATAAATCGACATCTGCAACGTCTGTTTCGGTATAACCCCCGTCGTTATAAAACGCTAATGAGTCATAACTTAGTACGTCGCCCATGCCGAAAAAGTCGAGTGAGGTTGGTGATAACAAATACTGTTCTGGTACAGATTCTAAGTAGTTATCAGTACCGTCATAACCCGCTAACGTTAGGTAATAACCTTTGTCTAACTTGCTTTTATCGCGATTAGTGCGGTTAACACCAAACTCGACGCTGCGCACATCACCTTGGTCAAACACGTATTCTGCACTTAAACGGAATGATGTTAATTCATCATCAATTTCTGGTTTATTAATAAAACCATCTTGAGTATTGGCACCAAGCGGGCTACCCCAACCGAGTGGATCGCCTAACTTAATCAGATTAGGATCAGCATAATTAAGATCATGAGTGAAGTCATAGCCGCCATTACCATTGTAGTTAAAACCAAGATCATCAACGGCACCAACACCTGTTCCACGGCCTGTGCCTGTGTAACTTTCCATACCAATATCAGTACGTTCAGCTTTTGATAAAGCGATATCGGCTTCAATGCTCCAGCTGTCATTGATGGTGTACTTATTGTTCCAACCAATTGAAAGTGATTCGGCATCACGCTTATTGACATCGTTTCGGATAACAACTTCGGCACCAATAATGGTTCCTTGAGTCACTAAACCATCTTCAGTAGCAGTGGATGTTACGCCACCATTAGTACCCCAAGCGGCAGGGATTTCGATACCACGTAAACGTTGGTCATCAGTAAACTTGGTGTAATACACATCGACTACCGAAGTAAATTTATCGTTAGGTGCATATTCGAAAACGGATAACACGCCATCACGTTCTAATTCGCTTGAACGCACAAACGGTTTTGCGCCACCTAATACACTGTCACCAGCATCATTTTCTGGGTAACCCCAGGCTTGCCAGCGTTCTTCTTGGTTTGGTGACATCATGCGGGCATAACCTAACGCAATACCGATAGTGTCGTCTGCAAACTGGTCGATGTATGAAATGCTGCCACGATAACCAGTGTCGCTAGAACCACTGTTTAATGAACCTAAATCGTTCATTTCTCCGCGCAATGACATGGCAATAGTTTGCTCACCATGGGTTAGCGGGCTAATGGTTTGCATATCTACCGTGCCGCCGATGGCTTGAGCCATTACAGAAGCATCAGGGGTCTTATACACCACAACACGATTTAATAATTCAGAAGGGTATTGGTCAAACTCAACACCACGGTTGTCGTTAACCGAGGCTTGTTCGCGACCGTTTAACGTCGCTGTAGTAAAATCAGGACCTAAGCCACGGATAGAGATAACGTTGGCGCGTCCATCTAAACGCTGTGCGGATACACCGGGTAGGCGAGCAAGTGATTCTGCAATACTGACATCAGGTAATTTACCAATATCTTCAGCAGAAATGGCTTCAACAATGGATGACGAAGACATCTTTAGTGATTGTGATTCTTGTAAGCTGCGACGAATACCAGTGACTTTTACCACTTCAATATTTTCGTCGGCAGCTTCTGTAATGTTAATGTCATCAGCGGCATAAGCACTCATGCTTGCACCTGCGGCAACTAACGCCAGCGTAAGTAGGCTCGGTTTAAATAGCAACATTCATCTTTCCCCTTTTGTGGATACTTAACACCTAGATGTTCAGGTCGAGTGTTAGTGTCCTTTTGAATTTTTGGTTACAGTCTTTTTTGTGTTTTTCCTCAGCATGCTTAATTAACTTTATAAGTGACTGCATAAGTGCTGAAGTTATGACCAAATTGTTGCGCAACAGTGACGATACTACTCCCAGTACTGTTTTGCCGACAATATTATGCATACGTATTCAACGTTATTAAGCGCTAATTATTAGCTGAATTTTACAAATTTGAAACAACTTAAAGATGCTCGATATCACAGTTAGTTTATTGTATTTATGAGATATTATTTGTATTTTTCATGTGCGTTCAGCTAATGATTTCTTTGCATACGTATGCAGGTGTATTGAACCGGATTTCCTTATTCACGTATCCTCGGGGTAATACAAAATAACGGATGGCTGTTACTCAGTCGCAACATCAAGGTAACTCACCGATTAATTTTTGGGTTGGCTTAATTCTAAGGGGAAGTAATGGATCAGGTAACTTGGTGGCGCGGCGGAGTGATATATCAAGTCTACCCCCGTAGCTTATTAGATTCTAATGGTGACGGTGTCGGTGATTTACAGGGCATTATCAATAAACTTGATTATATTGCCAGCCTAAATGTAGATGCGATTTGGATTTCACCTTTTTTTAAATCGCCAATGAAAGATTTCGGTTATGACATTAGTGATTATCTTGAAATTGATCCAATGTTTGGCACCATGGCCGACTTTGATCAACTTATCGACAAAGCTCATCAATTAAATATTAAAGTGGTGATTGACCAAGTGTTAAGCCACACCTCAGATCAACATGCTTGGTTTGAGCAAAGTCGCCAAAGTCGTGATAATGATAAAGCAGATTGGTATGTATGGGCCGACCCGAAAGATGATGGCAGTGCGCCTAATAATTGGTTGGCCATTTTTGGTGGTTGTGCATGGGAATGGGAACCTCGGCGTCAGCAATATTATTTACATAACTTTCTTAAAAGCCAACCTGATATTAATTTCTATTGCCCAGAAGTACGCCAAGCGGTATTAGACAATGTTGAGTTTTGGCTTAAAAAAGGTGTGGATGGTTTCCGTCTTGATGCGATTACTTTCTGTTATCACGACGAAAAATTGCGTGATAACCCAGCAAAACCCAAAGATAAGCGTCAAGGTCGCGGCTTTAGTGAAGATAACCCTTATGCCTACCAATATCATTATTACAACAATACTCGACCGCAAACGGTTGTCTTTATAGAACAACTGCGAGCATTAGTTAATCGTTACCCAGGTGCTGTCACTTTAGGTGAAGTGTCATCAGAAGACTCATTAGCCACCATGGCGGAATATACTCAGGGCGATGACCGTTTGCATATGGCGTACAGTTTTGAACTATTAACTGATGATTTTAATGCGGCTTATATTCGCCAAACGGTTGAAGAACTTGAAGCCAGTATTGGTGATGGTTGGCCATGTTGGGCCATAGGTAATCATGATGTGAAACGGGTTGCTTCCCGTTGGGGGAAAGACAGTACTAACACAACGATGATAAAAATGCTCAACGCGATGTTATTTTCACTACGTGGCAGTGTGTGCAGTTATCAAGGCGAAGAATTAGGCTTAACCGAAGCATCGATTGAGTTTAATCAGTTACAAGACCCATTTGGTATTGCTTTTTGGCCGATGTTTAAAGGCCGTGATGGTTGTAGAACACCCATGCCTTGGGAAAAAGATGTACCTAATGCGGGTTTTAGTGAAGCAACACCTTGGTTACCGATAGATCCTGCACACAATAATAGTGCTGTTGATGTACAAGAAGCCGATCAAGATTCAATACTGAACAGTTACCGGCATTTTTTACAGTGGCGCAAACAGCAAAATTTGTTGATTGACGGTGATATTAACTTTGTTGATAGTCATCCTGATGTACTTGCGTTTATCCGCAGCAAAGGTCAGCAACAAATGTTAGTCCTGTTTAACTTGTCTAATAATCAACAAACCTTTGAATTAGATGAGCTAACATTATCTTCGATTTTACAAGGTCATGGGTTAACCTGTGGCTTACAAGATAAGCAACATCCGGAAACTATAGTGCTACCAAGTTTTGCCAGCTTTTATGGATTGCTTACAAATTTATATGACTAAGCCGAAATACTAAGGTATTTCGGTTTTTTTAAATCATTATAAAAATCCGAAATACCGTAAATAAAAACAGCTAACAATAACTAACAAGAAGAGAGCACCTTATGGCTTCAGCAATGCAAAGTACACATCAAACAACGGCTACTGGAGGCAATGGTAATTACCGATTTGCACTAGTGTCGTTGACGTCACTGTTTTTCATGTGGGGATTTATTACCTGTTTAAACGACATTTTGATCCCGCATTTAAAAGCGGTGTTCTCATTAAATTATACCGAAGCTATGTTGATTCAATTTTGCTTCTTTGGGGCGTACTTTTTAGTTTCATTACCTGCGGGTAAGTTGGTTAAAAAATTAGGTTATCAAAAAGGTATCGTGACAGGATTGGTTATTGCCTGCATTGGTTGTCTACTGTTTTATCCTGCAGCAGCCTTTGCTACTTATGGATTGTTTCTCGGGGCCTTATTTGTATTAGCATCTGGGATCACTATTCTTCAAGTGGCAGCTAATCCCTTTGTGAATGCCTTGGGCTCAGTTGAAACAGCATCTAGTCGTTTAAACCTAACTCAAGCATTTAACGCATTAGGCACTACGGTTGCACCTTACTTTGGCGCAGTGTTGATCTTGTCGGTCGCCTCTGGTGCCGTTGATGGACTGAGTCATGCACAAGCCGAAGCTGAAGTGGTTAAGCTTCCATACCTTATTCTGGCCGGGATGCTAGGTTTACTTGCATTGATATTTTCTAAATTGAATTTACCTACAATTGCTGAACACAATGATAATTCTGATAGTGGTGTGGTCACTCATAATGGCAAAACCAGCGCCTTACAAAGCATTCATTTGGTATTGGGCGCGATTGGTATTTTTGTTTATGTTGGCGCTGAAGTGTCTATTGGCAGTTTTTTAGTGAGCTTTTTAGGCGAACAAAATGTGGCAGGCTTACAAGAAGCTGATGCGGCTAAATACATTACCTATTATTGGGGCGGGGCGATGATAGGTCGCTTTGTTGGTTCTGTGATTATGCAAAAAATCCCAGCAGGAACCATGTTAGCGTTTAACGCTTTGGTTGCAGCTGCACTGGTGCTTGTGGCAATGAACAGTACAGGTGCCGTGGCCATGTGGTCAATCTTGGCTGTAGGACTGTTTAATTCTATTATGTTCCCAACCATCTTTAGCTTAGCACTGCGAGATTTAGGACCACACACATCACAAGGTAGCGGTATATTATGTTTAGCCATTGTTGGCGGCGCAATTGTACCGTTATTACAGGGGGTGATGGCTGATAGTATGGGCCTGCAAATAGCGTTTATTTTACCCGTTGTGTGTTACGCGTTTATTTTATTTTATGGTGCTAAAGGCTCAAGAATGTAGTCCCGTATTGACAATATATTTTAATTCTAATGATCAGCGGCTTTCGGGCCGCTTTTTTGTGTCATCTTAAAACTGTTACGCTAACAACGACGATTTAATAATCAGTACATCACTGACTTTTTGATGTCTCAATACCTTGGTCACATAAAACTGTATATAGACCAATTTTTATCTATTTTAAGCAGTAGCTGTGGGGACTAAAGGCCGATATTGCCTTGCTATCAGCAGCGTTAATCCCTATGATCAGCACGTTTTTAAATTGACCGTAATATTATGAGAGAGCCCATGTTGACTTATCCGCTGTCAGGCAGTTCATCAGAGTTAGTATTAAATGTACTCACTATGGTGTTAACCCGAGGAAAACCATTAGATAGAGCCTATTCAGAGCATTTTTCTGGTTTAACCCTTAATCCATCAGAACAAGCTCGGATCACCCAAGTCACTGGCGATATTTTACGTCGTTTAAATTTATATTGTTTTCTGGTTGATATTAAACCAGAAGAATTTGATCGTTTAGGATCTAAACTACTCAATGGCTGGCATATTTTTCACGGCTTAGATTTACCTAAAATGCAGTATTCGTTGCAAGTTGAACAAGCCGTGTTTGATGCTAACCTTGAACTCGCAAAGGCTGATCCAGTGTTGTGGGATGGCTGTCCACAATGGTTGGATGAACTTGGGCAAGCTCAACTTGGTGATAAGTGGCCTGCTGAACGCGCAGCACTTGCTGAGCAACCTAAGCGTTATCTACGTGTGAATGAACTTAAATGTGATCGAGAAAAACTGATTGCTCGTCTGCAAAAAGAAGGCGTAACCTCTGTACCGTTAAGTGATGTAGCCTCTGCGGTTGAGGTGACATCAGACTCAGCATTGTTCCGTACAGATGCATTTAAAGATGGCTGGTTTGAACAACAAGATGCTGGTTCGCAGTTAGTTGCTAATGCAGTGGATGCTAAACCGGGTATGCGTGTTGTTGATGCTTGTGCTGGCGCGGGTGGTAAAACATTACATATTGCAGCACAAATGCAAGGTAAGGGCCGTTTATTAGCCATGGATATAGAGCAATGGAAACTCGATAACCTTAAAACCCGTGCTAAACGTGCTGGTGCACATAACGTTGAAACACGTATTATTGCCAGTTCAAAAACCATTAAACGCCTTAAGTTTTCTGCTGATCGAGTGTTGTTAGACGTGCCTTGTTCAGGGCTTGGGGTATTAAAACGAAACCCAGATTCAAAATGGCGTGATACCCCAGAGCGTTTGCCAATATTGGTTGAACTGCAAAAGCATATTTTGCAAAGCTACAGTCGCATGGTCAAAGTAGGAGGCATATTAATTTATGCAACTTGCTCCATTATGCCAGAAGAGAATCGTAATCAAATCGATGCATTTCTAGCAGAAAATCCGCAGTTTACCCTTATCGAAGATGAAAATATCTTGGTGTCAGAGCGTGGATTTGATGGTTTCTATTTGGCCAAAATGGAACGTCTATCTGAATAAACGTTATATAGACTTTGGTTTTTATGCTTTGTAATAAGATGATTTTCTAATTATTGTCAATATTATCTCTGAGCATGTAATGTTTACTCAAATAAAAATGCCGCATTAAATATGCGGCATTTTTGTCAATCTAGATAGGTATTTATTATCTCGACCTGAAATTAGTTAAGCATGCTTGTAGGTTCAGTGAACTCAAGATTTAATGCTTCAGCTACTTCTTTACAAACTATCTTACCGTGGATAACGTTTAAGCCATTTAATAAATGTTTGTCATTTAATAATGCCTGTTTGTAACCTAAGTTAGCTAACTTAATAATATAAGGTAGAGTGGCATTGTTTAATGCGAATGTAGACGTTCGCGCAACAGCACCTGGCATGTTAGCTACGCAGTAATGTACTACGTCATCAACAATAAACGTTGGGTCTTGGTGAGTAGTAGCGTGTGATGTTTCAACACAACCACCTTGGTCAATAGCAACGTCAACAATCGCACTACCTGGTTTCATACGCTTAATCATGTCTTTAGTCACCAATTTTGGCGCAGCAGCACCTGGGACTAATACACCACCAATAACAAGATCGGCTTCTAACACATGGCGTTCAATCGCATCAGCTGTTGAGTAAATCGCTTTAACTGCAGAACCAAATTGAACATTTAAACGGCGTAAAGCATCAATGCTTCGGTCTAATACCACTACGTCGGCACCCATACCAACAGCCATTTGTGCTGCGTTAGTACCAACCATACCGCCGCCGATAATCACAACTTTTGCTGGCTCAACACCAGGAACACCACCAAGTAACATACCACGGCCACCCAATGATTTTTCAAGTGCGCGGGCACCCGCTTGAATCGACATGCGGCCTGCTACTTCTGACATTGGAGCGAGTAGGGGTAATCCACCACGGTCATCAGTGACTGTTTCATAAGCAATACACACAGCACCGCTACTGATTAAATCTTTTGTTTGTGGTAAATCTGGTGCAAGATGCAAATAAGTAAACAGAATTTGGTCTTGACGTAACATTGAACGTTCAATTGCAAGTGGCTCTTTAACTTTAACTATCATCTCCGACTTTACAAACACTTCAGCAGCTGTTGCTAAAATCGAGGCGCCTGCGTCAATATAGTCTTGATCTGTAAATCCAATACCTAAACCCGCTTCTGATTGAATAAATACATCGTGACCTTTATTGGTCAATTCGCGAACGCTTGAAGGAACCATACCTACACGGTATTCATGGTTTTTGATTTCTGTTGGAACACCAATAATCATTTTTTGAGCCTCGATTGAAATAAAACCCACTCAGGTGGGTTTAGTTGTTATAAATTGTGACCTGATCGTGTTACCTTCAGGTAACTCTAGTATAGTGTTGCTTTAGTAGATTATGCTGCTATAGTTTCTAAAATAATAGAGTTAAATATTGTTTTATGGATAAAACAAGGTTAAATATATGGCAAATAATAAAAGCTTTTCAGTGAAAGATTTAGACCGCATTGATCGTAACATTTTGAATGAGCTGCAAACGGATGGTCGTATTTCAAATGTTGAACTATCAAAACGAGTAGGATTAAGCCCTACACCCTGTTTAGAAAGAGTGAAAAGACTAGAAAAACAGAAGTTTATTACAGGCTATACCGCAACGGTTAACCCACATTTTCTTGGTGCATCGTTATTAGTGTTTGTAGAGATTACCCTTAATCGTGATACTCCTGATATATTTGACCGATTCAACCGCGCGGTTCAATTGCTTGATGATATTCAAGAATGTCATTTAGTCTCTGGTGATTTTGATTATTTATTAAAAACAAGAGTGTCAGATATGTCGGCATATCGGCGTTTATTAGGTGAAACCCTACTTAAACTTCCTTCAATATCAGATACTCGTACTTATGTTGTAATGGAAGAGGTTAAACAAACCAGTAAAGTTGCGTTGTACAATTTAGGTTAATGACTTCGGCTGCAATACCAGCCAAACCAGCAAACCCTGAATGGTGAATTATCTTCCGTTGTTGGAAGTCATATTCACCATTTTTGTTTTGTATTGCTTGTGCTGAAAAACTAACCAAGTATAGATTTATTTGTAATGCTTTTGAGTTTTAGGATTAATTCGACATAACAATCGATTGAGCTTCATATAATCAAGGTGCATAATCACTGCAAATACAGTGATATTCTGTTATATTACTCCTTATTTTTCACTCTTTTATGGATGTTTTCGTTTGACTCAGGAAAATAGTCTAAGAACACTCAGTGGCCTACAACGGTTACTTGAAGGTGGTTTAATTCTTTGTTGCATGGTTGCAACCTACATTCTATTGGCGCTGTCCAGTTTTAACCCGAATGATCCGGGCTGGAGTCAGTCGCATTTTCAAGGTGAAATCCACAATTGGACCGGTGCCGTTGGCGCATGGACCGCTGATGTGCTGTTTTATTTTTTTGGTTTTATGGCCTTTTTAATTCCCATTATTATTGCCACTACAGGCTGGTTTATTTTTAATCGTGCACATCGCTTATTCGAAATAGACTTTTTTTCTGTTGGGTTAAGAATCATTGGCTTTATTCTCATGTTGTTGGCTTTGGCTGCGCTGTTCAGTATGAATGCCGATAATATGTTTGTTTTTTCTGCTGGTGGTGTTGCTGGTGATGTGATCAGTCAGGCAATGTTGCCCTACTTTAATAAGTTAGGTACCACATTATTATTAATGTGTTTTATTGGTGCCGGCTTTACCTTAGCTACCGGTATTAGTTGGTTAACCATTATAGAGTTAACGGGGTTAGGGGCTATTTGGTGTGCCAAAAAATTATGGTCGCTACCGCAATTATTTAAACATGAACGTGAAACCGAAGACACTAAAGGTTTTATGTCATTAGTGGATAAGTTTACCCAGCGTCGTGATGAAATCGATCAACATGATCAACCGTCAATAGACGTTGAACCCGCTGTGGACATTCCTGCAATTGCTGAAAAGAAACGCCGCTTTTTTAGTCGTAAAGCAAAACCGACAGAAGATATCATAGTTTCAGACATTGATGACCAAGAGCTTGATGTCGATGATATTGATGAGCGCCAAGAGCCGTCGATGCAACTTGATAACGATGAAGCACCATTTGCACCTTGGATAGCCAGTAAAGATGATGTCAATATTGATGACCAGGACATCAATGACGGCGCTATCAATAACCCAGATTTAACTGACGATTCATTTGATGAAGCCTTTGCTAAACCTCATTCAACTGGCGCTTTAGTCGCACAAAAACAGCCTAAAAAAGAAGTCAAGATTGTTGATGGCGTTGTGGTGATTGATGGGCAAAGCCCACAAGTACGTCAAAAGATGGATCCACTCCCCAGCATTACCTTACTCGATGTTCCTGATCGTAAGAAAAACCCTATTAGTGAAGCAGAGTTAGATCAGGTAGCTCGGTTAGTTGAACTTAAATTGGCAGATTTTAACATTATCGCCAATGTAGTAGGGGTGTACCCTGGGCCTGTTATTACCCGTTTTGAACTTGAATTAGCGCCAGGGGTTAAAGCGTCTAAAATCACTAATTTATCCAAAGATTTGGCTCGTTCATTATTGTCCGAAAACGTGCGCGTTGTTGAAGTCATTCCAGGTAAAGCCTACGTAGGCCTAGAGTTACCTAATAAATTTCGTGAAACAGTCTTTATGCGTGATGTACTAGATTCAGCAGCCTTTAAAGAAAGTAAATCAAGCTTGTCAATGGTGTTAGGCCAAGACATTGCTGGCGATCCAGTCGTGGTTGATTTAGGCAAAATGCCGCATCTATTGGTTGCAGGAACCACAGGTTCTGGTAAGTCGGTGGGTGTGAACGCGATGATCACCAGTTTACTGTATAAATCGGGCCCTGATGATGTTCGTTTTATTATGATTGACCCTAAAATGCTTGAATTGTCTGTGTATGAAGGTATTCCACATTTATTGTGTGAAGTTGTTACCGACATGAAAGAAGCGGCCAATGCACTGCGCTGGTGTGTAGGCGAAATGGAACGCAGATATAAACTAATGTCGGCATTAGGGGTGCGTAACCTTAAAGGTTACAACATAAAAATTAAAGAAGCGGCAGCCAAAGGCGAGTACATTCCCGATCCATTATGGAAGTCGTCAGAAAGCATGTTAGACGATGCGCCGCCGTTAGAAAAACTGCCTTCTATTGTGGTTGTTGTCGACGAATTTGCAGACATGATCATGATCGTAGGTAAAAAAGTAGAAGAACTGATAGCCCGTATCGCGCAAAAAGCTCGAGCGGCAGGTATTCACTTAATATTAGCAACACAACGTCCATCAGTTGATGTGATCACTGGTTTGATTAAAGCCAATATTCCGACTCGTATAGCTTTCCAAGTATCGTCACGTATTGATTCTCGTACTATCCTTGATCAACAGGGCGCAGAAACGCTGTTAGGAATGGGTGATATGTTGTATTTGCCACCGGGTACGGGTTTGCCAAATCGTGTTCACGGGGCATTTATTGATGATCACGAAGTTCATAAAGTTGTTGCAGACTGGTGCGCTCGTGGTAAGCCGCAATATGTTGAAGAAATTCTTAATGGCGCTACCGATGGTGAACAGGTGTTGTTACCTGGTGAAACCTCAGACAGCGAAGAAGAGTTGGACGCTTTATATGATGATGCCGTGGCATTTGTGACCGAAACTCGCCGTGGTTCAATTTCTAGCGTGCAACGTAAATTTAAAATTGGTTACAATCGCGCCGCCCGTATTATTGAAATGATGGAAAGCCAAGGTATTGTGACAGCCCAAGGCCACAATGGTAATCGTGAAGTGTTAGCTCCGCCACCACCGAGGAATTAATGGTAATGATGAACAAACGTTTTGCGGTATTAAGTCTATTATTGACCACAAGTTTAAGTTGTTTTGCCGCTACGGCTGATGACGCAACCGAATTACGCGCCAAGTTATCAAAGATTGATAGCTTACATGCGACATTTGCCCAGCAAGTGACAGACATAAACAATAAGCCCATTCAAATCGGAAGCGGTGTATTTGCGCTTGCGTATCCTAATCAATTTTACTGGCATTTAACTCAGCCAGATGAGTCATTGATTGTGGCTGACGGTGCTAATTTGTGGATTTTTAATCCCTTTGCCGAAGAAGTCACTGTGATGGATGTGGCCCAAGCGGTCGATGCATCACCAATGGCTTTATTGGTTCATCGAGATGAAGCGACATGGGCTAAATACTCAGTTATCAAGCAAGACGTTAAAGGCACATTACATTGTTTTGATATCCAACCTAAAAAGCTCAATAGCAATGTGGTTGCGGTAAGTGTGTGTTTCGACGCGGATCAATTAGTTAAATTTAACTTAACTGATGAACAAGGAAACTTGAGCCAATTTACATTAACTCAGCAGCGCTTAGTAAAAGATAACGAAGCCGATATCTTTAAGTTTGCCGTGCCTGATAACGTTGATATAGACGATCAACGTTTAAAGCAAACTAACTAGGTTGTTTGATGGCTAATTTAGGTTTTGATTTTGCCCCAGACTTTCGCCCCTTGGCTGCTCGCATGCGCCCAAGAGACATTAGCGAATATATCGGTCAGGCACATTTGTTGGGTGAAGGTCAGCCACTGCGTAAAGCTCTGGAAGCTAACCGCGCACATTCAATGTTGCTGTGGGGGCCGCCAGGGACAGGAAAAACAACTTTAGCAGAATTAATTGCTCATTATGCCAACGCCCATGTTGAACGTATATCCGCGGTCACATCGGGTGTAAAAGACATTCGTGCAGCAATAGAACAAGCAAAAGCTATCGCTCAAAGTCGTGGTCAACGTACCTTATTATTTGTTGACGAAGTCCACCGTTTTAATAAAAGCCAGCAAGATGCTTTTCTACCCTTTATTGAAGATGGTACGGTTATTTTTATTGGTGCAACCACCGAAAACCCCTCATTTGAAATCAATAACGCCTTATTATCTCGGGCGCGTGTTTACCTTATTAATCGCTTAACCTCAGACGAAATTAGTTTAATTGTCACTCAAGCATTAACCGATGTTGAACGCGGTTTAGGCAAACGCCAGTTAACACTACCTGCCGATGTCACTAAGCAGCTTGCAGATATTAGCGATGGCGATGCTCGTAAAGCGCTTAACTTGCTGGAACTCATGAGTGATTTAGTCAGCGATGGCGGCGAATTTACCACCGAAATGCTCACTCAAGTCGCTGGACATCAAGCTGCGGGTTACGATAAAAATGGTGATCAATTTTACGATTTAATTTCAGCCGTGCATAAGTCAGTACGGGGCTCAGCACCCGATGCCGCTTTGTACTGGTATTGCCGAATTTTAGAAGGTGGTGGCGATGCTTTGTATGTTGCACGTCGATTACTGGCTATAGCCTCAGAAGACATTGGTAATGCCGATCCCGTTGCCATGACGGTTGCATTAAACGCGTGGGATTGTTATCACCGCATAGGCCCTGCCGAAGGTGAACGTGCTATTGCACAAGCTGTTTTATACATGGCCAGTGCGCCCAAAAGTAATGCCGTTTATAGCGCATTTAACCAAGCTAGAGAGTTAGCCAAACAAACGGGACACGAACCCGTTCCTAATCATCTGCGTAATGCGCCAACCAAATTGATGAAAGAAATCGGTTTTGGTAAAGAATATCGATATGCACATAATGAGCCGGCTGCTTATGCCGCAGGTGAAAATTACTTCCCTGAGTCATTACAACATAGCCAATTTTATCAGCCCACTAATAGAGGTTTTGAGAAACGCATTCAAGACAAAATGGCACAATTGAGCCTGCTTGATCAGCAAAGTGAGGACAAACGCTATGATTAATGTGTTGCTCGTTGCATTAGGAGGCTCAATTGGTGCAGTTTTACGCTATCTTTTGTCAATTTTTATGATCCAGCTATTTGGAAGCAGTTTTCCTTTTGGTACACTGTTAGTCAATCTATTGGGATCGTTTTTAATGGGCGCCGTTTATACATTAGGGCAGCTGAGTCATGTTAGCCCTGAAATAAAATCGCTTGTCGGCATAGGCCTATTAGGCGCGTTAACCACGTTTTCGACTTTCTCAAATGAAACCTTATTGCTATTGCAAGAAGGCTTATGGTTTAAAGCTATTTTAAATGTGTTGTTGAATGTCACCTTATGTCTCTTTATGGTGTATTTAGGTCAACAACTTATACTTTCTCGCGTTTAACTTAAAAGAATTAACAACATGCTAGATCCAAAATTTTTGCGTAATGAACTTGAAATCACCGCTGAGCGTTTAGCCACTCGTGGCTTTATTCTTGATGTCGATAATTTGACCAAGCTTGAAGAAAAGCGTAAATCGCTTCAGGTTGCTACAGAAGACTTACAAGCGTCGCGTAATGCGATATCGAAGTCGATTGGTCAAGCTAAAGCACGCGGCGAAGATACTAGTTCGATTATGGCGCAAGTGGGTGATTTAGGTGCACAGCTAGATGCTAAAAAAGCTGAGCTGGCAGAGTTGTTACAACAAATTCAAAGCTTAGCGATGAGCATGCCAAATTTGCCAGATGAATCAGTACCCATTGGTGCAGATGAAAATGACAATGTTGAAGTACGTCGTTGGGGCACACCTAAGGAATTCGATTTTGAAGTCAAAGATCATCTCGATCTTGGTGAAGCGTTAGGCGGATTAGATTTTAAAAGCGCGGTAAAAATTACCGGTTCACGCTTTATTGTTATGCGGGGGCAAATTGCCCGTTTAAATCGTGCCATTGGCCAGTTTATGTTAGACCTGCACACCACTGAACATGGTTATACTGAATGCTATGTGCCGTTATTGGTTAATGAAGAAAGCTTGTTGGGCACAGGGCAATTACCTAAGTTTGGTGAAGACTTATTCCACACTAAACCTGCTACAGAAGAAGGCCAAGGTCTTTCACTTATTCCAACCGCTGAAGTGCCGTTAACTAACTACGTGCGCGACATGATAGTGGATGAAAGCGAACTGCCAATGAAAATGACAGCCTTAACGTCATGTTTTAGAAGTGAAGCGGGCTCTTATGGTCGTGATACCCGTGGTTTGATCCGCCAGCATCAATTTGACAAAGTAGAATTAGTACAAATTGCTCACCCAGATAATTCAATGCAAGCCCTAGACGACATTACTGCCAATGCAGAAAGAGTATTGCAGTTGTTAGATTTACCATACCGCACTATGGTGTTATGTACTGGTGATATGGGCTTTGGCTCAAGCAAAACCTTTGATATTGAAGTATGGTTACCGGCGCAAAATACTTACCGTGAAATTTCATCTTGTTCAAACATGAAAGATTTCCAAGCGCGTAGAATGCAAGCTAGATATCGCAGTAAAATCGATAACAAGCCTGCTTTATTGCACACCTTAAATGGTTCTGGTTTAGCGGTCGGCCGTACATTAGTGGCTGTACTTGAAAATTATCAAAATCAAGATGGCACCATTACAGTACCAAGCGTTTTACGTCCATACATGGGCGGGTTAAGTGTGATTGGCTAATAGTATTATTTGCAAATTGCATTTTTGCTAGTCGTATTCCATATTGGTTGCGGCTAGCTTTTTAACACTTTGTGGTAAAAGTCAGATGTGTTGATGGTAATTTATTAATATTGTAAGGCGTAAATAGGTGTTGCAACCAAGCATGCTAGAGCGCATCATGCATATTAATTCTACATTGTATTGAAAATGGTGTGACACTCTAAGTCGATCACTTATTTATAAGGATTGGTACAACCAGTCATGGCTTCAAGTCGGCGTGATAATCGTAGGCTTCTCTATTCATTAGTTATCTTTTTCTTTCTCTCATTGGTAATTATTGAATTAGCTCAAGCAGCATTTATAGTACTAGAAAATATTTTTCCCAAATAACCCCAAATGGGTTATTAAATTTGATAAGTCATAAAAAATCCCGCTTAAGGTACCTTAAGCGGGATTTTTTGTAAGTTTTCTGCGTTATAAGCATTTTGCTGGTTTAGGTAAACCGGCAATTTTGGTCGCTTGCTTAGCAGGTCCAATTGGAAACAAGGTATACAAATATTTAGAATTACCTTTATCTGCCCCTAAACGTTGACCAATAGCTTTAACCAATACTCGAATGGCTGGGCTAGTTTTGTACTCAAGATAAAAATCACGCACAAAACGGATAACTTCCCAGTGTTGTTCGGTTAACTCAATATTCTCCGTTGCTGCAATAACAACGGCCATTGACTCTTGCCAGTCTGATACATTCTTTAAATAACCTTGATGATCAGTTTCAATTTTCTGGCCATTAAATTCAAAAAATTTTACCAAGTGATCACCTTATCGTGTAACAAAGATTGCTCAACAAATTGTGAATAATCAATAATATCAAAACTGCTGGTTGTGTTATTGGCAAAGATAATCATCAAGCGATCAACTAAGCCTCTTGCTACAACATCATCTTGTAACACAAACAGCTTTACGTCTGTTAAAGCTTGTTGCCACTGGGTTTGTAATAAACAATTCACCGCATCGCTAGACAATAAAACACTGTCTGTAGGGTGCATATACCGTAGGCACGTAGTTAAGGCGTCGTCGGTCATTGCAGACGTTTGGATATGATGTAATATCAAAATACTAACACCTCATCGGCCGCTTGCAAGGTTTGGGTTATCACCTCTGGTGTGACCACTGTAGCGGGAATACTAAGATCATCGGGTTGTAGCCCTAATGTGGTCATAGATACTGCACACACTAAAACGGTATCAATATCATAAAGAGATAACGCTTTAAACGCCGACACATAATCTTTAGACCCAGCCTGTTCGGGCGTTTGCCCTGCCAGTAAATGTAATACAGCTTCATTGGTAAATACCAGACTCACTTGTTGCTCGAAGCTTGCGCTAAGCATGGCAAAATCTAACCCTTCACGTGTACTTGTGGCGCCAAAAGGGGCATGCCTAAAAATAATCACCAGTGATTTCATCGTCTATTCCACTCATACCTTAAAAGCTAATCAATCTATCTGCTTGTTCAATACCAACCACTAATTCACCTAAACCGCCCATTGTAAACGTTTCGCTGCTATTCCATTGTGGTTTACCATTCTCAACCGCATCTGGTGCAGACAATATGCCGCGCCGCAGAGCCGCTGACACACAATTGGTTAGTGGTATTGAATGTTGTGATGACAATGATCGCCAATTGGAATGCATATCAATTTCGTCAGATGCAGGACAGGTGAGGGCGTTACTGTTGGTTACGCCATCTTGATAGAAAAAGACGTTGATAATTTGATGGCCATTAGCTAATGCGCTTTGGCAAAATGATAACGCGCGAAAACTGGCTGTAGAGCCATAAACGCTGCCGTTTACTTGAATGATGAATTTGCTCATTATAAAAAAAATGACCCTAATGTAGGGTCATTTTAACGTAATTTACCGATGAACTCTATCGACGATTAATCGTCGCTGCCAATACCCATTAAATGTAACAGGCTTATGAACAAGTTTAAAAAGTCTAAGTACAATGAAATCGTCGCACGAACGTAGTTTGTTTCGCCGCCATTCACGATACGACTGGTGTCATATAGAATAAAGCCAGTCATTAACAATGCAATACCGGCATTCATTGCCATAAATAATATTGAGCTACCAACGAATATATTGATGACCATAGCACCGATCATTACTAATAAACCCGCAAATAAGAAGCCGCCCATAAATGAGAAGTCTTTCTTAGTGGTTAGCGCATACGCTGAAAGCGACACGAAAATGATAGAAGTTAAGCCTAACGCCTGCATAATTAAGCCAGGACCATTTGCCATACCAGCATAATGGTTAAGAATATAACCGAGCGACGCGCCTTGCATGCCTGTAAAAGCAAATACCCAAAATATAGCTGCAGCACTGTCGGCTTTTTTTAGGGTGACAAATAATAACACTAAGCTACCTAGCGATAAGCCTAAAGACATCATCGGCCCAAGGTTGATAGCCATAGCTAAACCCGCGGTTACAGCAGAAAAAGCCAATGTCATCGCAAGAAGCATGTAAGTGTTTTTTAACAGTTTATTGACTTCGGTCGTCGATAGACTGGGTGATATTACAGATTGTTGATTCATTATCGTCTCCAGGTGTTAACTCAATGATTTGCTCAACGAGAAAAAATATTTTTCACTCTGAAGCTAAATCCTTTTTTATAGGGTAAGCAATGTACATTAAACAAAAATTAATTCATAACAAACATCATCTTAATAGTCGCTAATTTAACATAAACGCTTGTATAAGTAATGTTATTAACAAAAACATATTTAAGTTGTTAAATTAACTAAGCCATTCTTTTTTTAATTTTTCGGTATCGCCTAGGTGATCAATCACCCACTGCATAGCTGGGGTCATATTGGCATTATTCCATGCCAAACAGCAGGCGGTGTCTTGCTTTGGTGTGGCGAGCTGTTTTTCTATCAGCGCACCGGCTTTAATAAAAATATCAGCCAAATGATATGGCATATAGCCCACACCTAAGCCTTCTCTGAAACAATTTATCGCTCTGATCCAATCGGGTACCACAATTCTGCGTTGATTATTCAACAACCAATTTGGTCTATGGGCAATATTATGAGCAGTATCTTGCAAGCATATTGACGGATATTGTAATAACTCTTCATCTGTTAACGCATGTTCTGCTTTGGCTAACGGGTGATTTTTACCGACTAAAAATGACCACTGGATCATCCCCATATCACGCGACTTAAAGGTGCCACCCACTGGAATGCTTGAGGTTGCCCCTATGGCGATATCGCTCTTGCCTGTGGACAATGCTTCCCACACACCGTTATACACTTCTAAGCGTATTATCAATTCGATATCGGTAAAATGGCGATAAAAATCAGCAATTAAGCCACTAATTTTGTCAGCACGAACCATGTTGTCAATTGCAATTGACAGCGAAGGACGCCAGCCATTGGCAACTTTTTGAGTATCTCGTTTAATGTTATTTAGTTTGGTCATGATCTCGCGCGACTGCGCGACAAAATGTTCACCCGCAGGAGTTAAACTGACACTACGATGGTGGCGCTCAAACAGTATTACCCCTAAATCATCTTCAATTTGTTTAATGGCATAACTCACCGCAGAGGGCACTTTATTCAACTTATTGGCTGCGGCGGTAAAACTGCCCACACGGGCAACAATATCTATCATTTCGAATGCTTGTTCTGAAAGCATCTCGCTATCCTTGGCATTGGCAAAATTACTTGCTGTAAAGGTAAACATTAAGCCTAATCAAATCAAGCAAAGTCACCATTATCGGCGCTTTAATAGCATTTTTAATGGTAAAAATGCTCACCTTAAGTTGATTAGCTATATTCGACTATCATCGAACTCGTTTTAGCGCTTCGCAAGTTGTGGATGCTTAACCATAAGGAATACAGTACCTCGATACCGCAATCGCCGTTAACTTGCGTGTTTAATCACCACTTAACAAAATATTTGCATTTTACCCTTTACACAAAACAGTCATTGGCATATTATTCGCCCGCTCGGAGGGATGGCAGAGTGGTCGAATGCACCGGTCTTGAAAACCGGCAACGGTTTATCCCGTTCTAGGGTTCAAATCCCTATCCCTCCGCCACATTCTAAAGCAAAAAAGCCATTGATAATCAATGGCTTTTTTGCTTTCTAGCATTTGAAAAATCATATTCTCAGACCCAAAACGGATGACTGAGACATATGTACCCGCATTTGTAGATAAAAGCTGAGCCACAAATTGTACCTATTACACCCGCATGGTGTTGCCTGCTTCTCTACGTGATAAAGGCTTCGCTGCCGACATCAAAGTATCCTTACTCACTAAACAGCGCTCAATCGCTATTGGACGTAACCTTGTGGTTGCGGGTATCTTACGACCATTAATCAGTAGCTTAACGCCACAATCACAGCCAGATGTATTTAAAGCACACGTTAATCAATTGATTAATGATGCCCGTGTAGGCTTTGTTGGGGTATCAGATACGCTTGATGATAACGCCAAGCCAGTGCGGGAAATTACCCAGTTTATGCCCACTCGGCCAACGCAATTAGCCCATAAGAGTGCGACATATGACAATTATCCCTCATCAACAAACTTGGCTTTTTCAAATTGTTCGGATAGTAAAAAGCAAACAAATTCAGTCGCTAACATCACATTGACGGATGCACTAATTAAATTTATTGCGTCTAAACAAAAGCAGTCTGTCTCAGTGTTAACGGTAAAGCAGCTAAATCAACGTATAGGCCACTTTATTGAGCGAACCCATCTAGATGATGTATTCGACATAACGAGCGCTGAGGCGATGGAATACAAGGATTGTTTACTTGAAGAAGGCCGAACCCACAAAAGCAATAAAGACTACCTGGCGGCGGTGTCGCAGTTCTTTAAATGGTGCAAACTGATGCGTTACACCAGCGCTAACCCATTTGATGAAGTGAAACTGTCCAAGCCAAGCAACCAAGCAGGGCATGATTTAGCGCGTCAGCGTTGGCAGCCTGAGCAATTAAAACACGTACTGCAATCACAAGACTTTATCGACAAAAGCCAAGACTTTAAATGGATAACGCTATTGATGCTGTATCACGGTTTACGACCTTCTGAAGCCTGTCAACTACACAGCAATGATATAACCGTCATCGATGGTATCAACGTCATTCACGTCACCAATGATGGCATGAGCCAACAACTCAAGACCGCACAGTCAAAACGAACCGTTCCGCTGCATCAAAAATTGATAGAACTCGGTTTTATAGATTTCGTTCACACCATTACTGACCGAACATCAAAAAGCTATCACATAAAAAATAGTCCGTTAAAAAGCGGCCAGTTAACAAGCTGTCCGTTATTTCATTATCAACCCAGTAGCGATGGTGTTTGGTCACATAAGTTTTGCCGTGAATTTGGCAAATTACTCGACCAACTACACTTTATTGCAGGTAAACGACCTAGAGCCTATTCATTCCGTCACACCTTTATTGATGAGCTTAAACAACTACAAATTGAAGAATCGATGGTGGCACAGCTTGTTGGACACGCTTATCACAACATCACCTATGGGCGATACGGTAAGCAATATGATGTCAAAACACTCAAGCCAATGGTAGATAAAGTTGAGTACGCGTTGAATTTGTTACAACCCATATAAAGCGTTTGATTGAAAAGGGGTCAAGGGGAACACTTGTCGATGCGGTATTAGGCACGACATACCGCTTAGTCGGTCACTAGCGGTATGTTTCTACACTTTTGGTGCTAATTTTCGCCCGTAGGATTGAGGAAACTGATTTGTATGAGCGTTTTTTTGACTTAATGGGTCACCGTAGGATGGAGCAAATGACAGTAGTCAGTCAATCCTGAGTGACTTTATACGCCAAATTTGCTCTCACAGAACCAATAACCAGCCTGAGAAATGATGAAACGTACCCGCGACATCATTTCTCAGACGAACTTATCAAATCCTACGGGCGTAAATCGATAGTAAATCTTGCTGAGAAATCGAATTTTCACCTTTTTCGCGTTAATTTCACGTAACTTTTCACGTAAATAATGCAATTTAAATCGCTTCGCACTCAGTGAGTGCGAAGCCAAAGCTGCCCACTAAATAAGTGGGGCTAGTACGTAACCCGGTGCGCAACTATCCCACTTTTGGTTCCCAAAAGGTCGGATAGTTGCTCGGGCAAGGGGAAACCCCTTAACCCCAACAGCCACATGCTGCGCATGTGAAGAAATCAAAAGCGTGAAAGATAAAATCAATATGTACACTTTTATGTGGTACGCACTGTTTTTATGTACAGTTATAATGGTGTTCCATCGATTTACGCTAAAAAACGAATAAAAGTCGTTCTTTAGTTGTATCGTATTGAAAATAGAAAAATCGTAATCGTCTGATATTAATGCTTTTAATTTTTCTGGCGGTGACCACAAACTCTACTTTACGCGCAAGCTCGGTTTGTTTTTGTCTGTTAGGCACAATTAATTGCTTTACTTCAATAAGATAGCAAATGTAGGATGTTATTAATCAATAAGTTAAGGGACTGGCTTTACAGCGCAAGCCCTTCAATAAGCTGTTGAACTAAGCCGCTGCGCGGAGCCCAATGAGGCTTCAATTGAGTACATAATCCTCATTGAAACCGTTAGGCTTAAAGATGTAAGATAGAAAAATATGATGAAAAGGAATTTCAATGAAAAACTTACCTGCTACTCAATATCAACAGACTAAAACTGCTCTGTATCCCATAGCCAGCATCAAAAAAAGCAAATTCCTATAGCATGAAGCATGCCAATTAATATGGACTAGGCATCGGCCAAGTCCAACAAGCGATTTATGCCTTGCAAACAGCGCAACGCATAAATACTAAAACGTTATACAGATAAGATAAACTCAAACTATGGCATGTACATTAACGTATGCGACATTAAGAATTTTTTCTTCAGAGGTGTCGCCTGAACAAATTACAGAACTAATTGGTTTTAATCCTACAAAGGTTAAATCGATTAATCCCGATTCAAAATATAAACACGAACGTGAATTAAACTCTTGGGCTTATTCCACTAAAAATTTATCCAACTCAACCGATAATGTGGAACACCTTGAGATAATTATTAATAAGCTTCAGGGTAAATCGGAGGTTATGAATAATTTCGATCAATTAAATTGTTCAACAGATATATTTTGTTTTTGGGATTCTAATGGTCAAGGAGGTCCGTCGATGAAAGTAGATTTAATGAGTAGGCTTGTTGCGTTAAATCTGAGTATATCTTGGGATATGTACTTTGACGAAGAATCTGCATAACAAGAGACTATGACTTTCTTGACAATCTAACCAATAAATATTTAAATGTCATATATCGACTACGAATGTTCACAATCTGAGATGTGATTTTTCGATTAGTTATTGATTACAATGAATTTTAGTTTTATTTTGTGGCTGGTTTCTTGGGTTCAAATCCCTATCCCTCCGCCACATTCAAACAAAAAGGCCTTATCGAAAGATAAGGCCTTTTTGTTTGAGCGAAAGATAGGACTTTGAACCCAAGGGTTCCTCTTTGTTACAAGCAAGCTATCCCTCCGCCACATTCAATGAAAAAGCCTCATCAGAAATGATGAGGCTTTTTCATTTGGTGAAAGATAGGGATTTAAACCCTAGGTTCCTCTTTGTTACAAGCAAGCTATCCCTCCGCAAGATACAATAAAAAACTTATTGGAAGATATGACCGTTTATTGGCTGAAAGATAGTGTAATGGTCAATAAAGAAGATAAGTGCACAGGCAGATTTTGGGAAGGACGGTTTAAATCCCAAGCGTTACTTGACGAAGCCGCTGTTCTGAGTTGTTTGGCTTATGTCGATTTAAACCCTATTCGCGCCAAGATGGCAGCCACCCCAGAAACCTCAGACTACACCAGTATTCAACGGCGACTAACCTCAGCGATAAAAGGTGAGCAACCAGCAGCGTTATTGCCTTTTGTTGGTAATGAGCGTCAGGATATGCCTAATGGACTGATGTTCAACGTTAAAGACTATATTGTGCTGGTGGAAGATACCGGGCGAATTATTCGAGAAGATAAACGCGGTGCAATTAGCTCAACTAGCCAAGATATTCCAGCCGACAACTGGCTAAAAATCACTACCGAGTTTGGGTCATTATTCAAAGGTGCAGTAGGGGCTTTACCTGCATTAACGGAATATTGCGAACATCTAGAGCGAAAGCGATGACAAGGTGCATCGAACTGCCAGCGCTGGTTGTGTGCCTAAGTCATCATCCCCAATTAAATGACAATTATTCTTATACTGGAATATTAAAAAGGTTCTCTGCTGTGCCGAATTCTTCAAATGAGAGATAAACCAGTTATTTAGCGTTACGCTATAGTCGTATCGATAAAAGCCGATGAGTTAATCACATCAATCTTAACCCTCGCCAAAGCCATGAAAGCGAGTTATGTTATTTTTCAAAAATTGGGTGATTTTGTTTTCGGTTCTAAGCAATGGGGGATGTTGGCGATAGTTATTGGCTATATTTACTAACTTTAGTTATTGGTATTAGCTTTTCGCAATTGCTATTGGCCATAAAAATAGCCAGAACAAATGAACTGGCTATTGGATGTAAATTGATTTGCTAAAGTGGGTGGTTATAGTGGTTTTAGTTTGCCCTTAGCATCGGCAATTTTGAAGTAGTTTTTAGATTGCATAAACTCAGCAAGCTCAGTTTCAATTCGCTCAAAACAGCTTTCGCCTTCTTTTTCAAAACAGGTGGCTATTTGCACAGCATCTGCACCCGCTAATAAATATTCAAATGCATCAATACCGGTTTTAATGCCGCCAACACCAATGATTTGCACATCATCATCGAGTAATTCACGAAAGGCACGGACATTGGCCAAACCGATAGGTTTAATGTAATCGCCACATAAGCCACCAAAACCACCCTTAGGTTTGATAATCGGTTGTTCTGTATACGGGTCAATCACTAAAGTATTACCAATAGAGTTTATGCAGGTAATGAATTTAACTGGATATTTTTTAATGATATTGGCCACTGCAATAAAGTGTGACATATCAAAATAAGGGGCTAATTTAATCCCAATCGGTTTATTGCCTAGTGCTGTAATGGCAGCAAGGGCTTTATCAGTTTGCTCAAAATCATAGGCGACCTGTGCTTTACCCGGGATGTTAGGGCAAGAGAAGTTAACTTCAATTAAATCAACATCACTATTTTGAAAAGCACTGACCATTTCAATATTGTCTTCAACACTGAAACCTGAAACGCTGACGATGACAGGTTTACCTAGCGCTTTTAATTGTGGAATCATTTCTAAATAGGCTTTGTAACCTAAGTTAGGTAACCCCATTGATTGGATAGAACCTAAAGGTAAATCTTTATATCTAGGTTCAGGGTTTCCTTCGCGAGGTTTAATAGTGCAAGATTTTGTTACCACTGCTGCTGAAGCTGATTGAGCAATGGTTTGCAGTTCATCCCAAGTGGTACATTTAGGGCCAGAGGCATTCATCAAATAACTTTCTAGCGGTATTCCTGCAATTTGAGTGGATAAATCGATGTTCATGAAGCGTCCTCTTGACTGAATTAGTATGGATAAAACAATACGACCGCTTTGTGGTGATAAGAGCTTATAGAAAGATTCACCGTCAAATTGCGTCATAGTTTATTCAGCAAGACAATAGAGACTTTGATTAGAAACAAGAAAGAAGCAAAAGAGACAATAAATTTGTAATAGTGTTAACTTGACCAGATCAGGAAGTTACGGGCTTTGTCATTACCTAGCAGGTAAAATACAACTGCTTCAGAACAGATTAGTATGGCTACCCACAATAGTTGGTCAAATAACAGGCAGTAATCTACGCTTTATTTATGCTTCCTAAATGCTACTTAAAGATGGCCAGACCAAAATAGACAATCGTTAGCTTAGTAAAATTATGAGGGGCAATTTTAAGTTACACCTGATTTGGGCGGTGAGGCTATAGAATTTCTCTCTAAAAGAGGCTTCTAACGTCTATTTGCAAATAAAGTTAATTGATCAATGTGACTGATAATATGCCATATATGGCATTGTTAAGACACAATCTGATTATTCAGTAGAAGCTCCTCATGTTTCACTAAGCCCGTAAGGTTACGCTTTTTTATTAACAAAATTGTACTAACCACAATCAATCATTATTGATTTTTTGCAGTCGGTTTATTATTCAATATAAATATACCGATGAATATAGACCAATAAGTTATAAAGAAGGGTTGGACTTATAACCACTGCAAGAGAATAATCCACGGTTCATTTCATACCAACTCAAAAATGCGCAGTGTATGAATGCCTACTTTTCATTTCTTCTGGATTAGCACCATGGATAAAAAACAAGCTTCATTTGGCATTATTATCGCCATATCTTCTCTCCTTTTAGGGGCAGTGCTCCTTGACAGTTCATCGCTCTTTTTGCGTTTATTGTTCGGTTTAAGCCTTGGTTTTGCCTTAACAAAGGGGTCTATAGGTTTTGCCGGCAGTGTTAACCGTGCGTATCGCCGCGGTTCAACGCAATTGTTGCAGACATTAATGTTTATGTTTGTTATTACCGCCATTATTAATGCGGGTTTACTCCTGAATGCCAATCCCGGCAGCTATAATTTATGGGTAAACCCTATAAACCTGGGCTTAGTGCTGGGGGGCGTCATGTTTGGTGCCGGAATGAGTCTTTCAAGCTGCTGTGCGACGGGGGTGATGGTTGAATTGGTGAGCGATATTCCGCGTGCATTGACGACATTATTTTTTTTTGGTGCTGGGGTGTTTTTTGGTTTTCCATTGCAGGCGACACAAACATGGATAACAACCACGTCATTCTCTTCCAGTAGTTTTGCTGGGAAAGGGGTATTCCTGCCGGATCTATTTACCTGGGGGCCTTTGAACGGCTATTTTATTTCAATTCTAGTGAGCATCGCTTTTGCTTTGATCGTGGTTTTTTTCGCTAAAAAATATCAAAATTACCGTCATGCGAAAGGGACATTCTTGGGTGTTGTCGGTGAAACTGCACGTCAAGAAATACCCCAAAAACATACTCAGCAGCATTTTACTTTATTTAGTGTTGAAACCTATCATAGATGGATTGGTAATCTATGGGAAATGAAAACAGCGGCGCTGGTGATATCTTTGATCTTCGGTATTATGATGGTCTCAACGGGTGCAGGGTGGGGGGCATCAACACCCTTCGGCATCTGGTTTGGTAAAGTGTTAATGGTTTTTGGCATGGGTGCAAATGATATTGCTGACTTTACTTATCGACCTGCCGGTATGTTTACTACTCCGTTTTTCGAGCATAGTATTTCAGTGCAGAATTTTGCCATTATGGTGGGGACATTAATTGCTGTTCTGCTGATGGGTAAATTTTCATTCTCATTTAAAATCAATCATTCTGCAAAACAATTTGCCCTTTTTGCTTTAGGAGGGTTACTGATGGGCTTCGGTACTCGTTTTGCCAACGGTTGTAATGTTGGCGCCTTATTCACACCCATTGCTAATCTTTCATTATCCGGCTGGATTTACTTGGTATTTTTACTTTCAGGGGGTGTTTTAGGTAATAAACTTCATCATTCACTGATCAAATAACATCGATTTCTGTGCCGTGTGGATTTCTAATTTGAAACTGATAAAGGGGGGTAATTAATAAACGATCTTTTTATGCCTTTGTGTGAAATGTGAAGATTAATATGTAGCATAGAACGGTTGCGCTGTGCTACTTACCAAACTAAAGACCCAAGAATTAACATGACATTTGCAACCTTCTGAATTGGAATAAATGATCAGAAAAAATGACCGTTAACCGATAACGCTGCGGCAATAATACAGCGTTAACGGTTAACTGTTTACAGTCAACTCACTGTTAACTTAGCAACTGATTGACCGCTTGGGTGAGTTCAGCTGACAGTTCAGGATCGGTTAATTCACCTGTTTCAGCATTAAAATTCTGATAAAAATTCGGTACTGACATTGACCCTTTTACTTCAGCTGCAAAGAAAGGTGCAGAACCTGTCGCGGCGGCTAAAACGCTCCCCGCACCACCGGGTCCTGGAGACGTTGATAGCAATAATGTTGGTTTTCCTTGAAACACTTTTTGATCAATTCGTGAGGTCCAATCAAACAAGTTTTTATAAGCAGCCGTATAAGAACCGTTGTGCTCTGCAAATGAGATAATGATGGCATCAGCACTGCCAATTTTGTCGAAAAAGGCTTGAGCAAGTGCAGGTTTACCTAACTCTTTTTCTCTATCTTCACTGAATAACGGTATTTCATAATCATTGATATCTAACATTTCGACTTCAGCGCCTTCAACCAATTTTGCTGCTTGATTAGCAGCGTATTGAGCCAGTTTCTTGTTAATTGATTGACGACTGCTGCTTGCTGCGAATGCTAAAATTTTCATTTTATTGCCTTTGGTTAGTTAAGTCGTATTAAATCGATTTTGTCATAGCTGATTTAAACCTTTATATTTTATAAATTCAACCACATTGCAATCGGGGTCTTTGATAAAATGAGGTACCTGTCAAATAGGTCATAGGTTCATCATTGTAGCTGTGCAATTTATCCTTAGGCGGGGCGAATAAATTAATAAAAAAACCATCAAACGATGGTTTTTTTAGGCACTAATATTATTTGCATTAAGTTTGCTTAGAAATCTCGCTCCCAACCGGCGTAAACCGTGGTTTCCCAATCGCTACTAGTATCAATTTCAGGATATTCACTGTAACTAACCGTGCCGCCTAAAGTTAACTTTCCTTGGTAAAATGGGCGATGATAGCTAGTATCTAATTGATATAGGCATTCATATCGACCTGGCGATACAGGATTACCGCCTGTTGGGCTACCTGTATCAACACCATCAAAGTTAAGTTTTGCGTAGCGGAATTTAGTGGTTACGTTTTGGTCATGTTCAAGATGAGTAATACCGCCTATAACCACAACTCTAGAGTCATTATCATAGGTACTGCCTATGCTTTTGTCGTAATAACGATAGCCATCTTGGTAAAATCCATGCTCATACATACAGTTGTAAACATCTGAACTTAAACCACATGATGCGGCTGTATCAGAATATTCAGCAAAAAAACGCGTGTTCATGTCTTCAATATACACATCAACGCCGCCCAGATTAGAGGCGTTAATTAGGCGTTTTGTTCCATGATTATAATCTTCATGGATACGTTCATAATAAATTCCGTATGGCACGCCCCATGCAGTGTCCGACCACCTGAAATCATACCCTGCGAGCAAGTTTTCTTGACCATTAACTTCATCAGACTCAACAACACCGCCATTGGCTAATCCATCCCACCAATCTGATAAGCTATTACCATAACCTTCACCGCCCCATTGCATCGTCCAAGAAAAACCGACTTCTAGCTTAGATATTGGTTTCAACGTACCACGAGCGCCCCAATGCTTAGCGTCGGGTACATAACGGCCGCTCTCCATTTGACTAAAGCTGGTGGTAAAGGTCCATGGGCCAATCCAATTAAGCCAAGGTGTTTCAAATGCGTTGCTATTGTTTCTAGTTAGCGTAATGCCGGGGATCGGACGGGCATTTGTGGTTTGTATTAATCCTGTATCCCAGCCTGGGCCCCAATACTTTTGAACAGCACCACCCGTGACGATCCAGTTTCCGAGTTTTACCGCGGCAAAACTATTATCAAGGCGTGATTCATTGCCATCTATAGCATCATAATGATAGCTAACGGCTAAACGGCCACTAAACCAGTCTTGAGTGACTTCTGCGGCAAACTCAACTTCAGCTTTATCGCGATAATCATTACCGTAGCCAATGAAGCGAGCTTGATCGCTGGCACCAGTCAAACGTGCACTAAGATTCATTGCTTGATGATCTGTATTGTAGGCTTGCATGACTCTATCAAAAGCATTTTGTTGATACGCTGTCATTGGGCTTTTGGCTGCATTATCAAGATCAGATTTAACACCAGACCACATTAAGGGGAATGTGGTTACAGGTTGTAGAATAATGCCAGTATCGGCTAAAAGTTGAATGTCGGCGCGAAGAGCTAAGTCCGTGGGTTCTATCCACCATGCTGCTTGAGTAGAAAAGCTGCTGAGTAATGCTATCCCTGCTAGTATTTTTAACTTCATTATGTACTCTTGTAGATGAATGCGTTGCATCAAATATTAAAAAATAGACTGTTATCATTAATGATAACAGTCTATCGAATATTAAATCTAATAATGAAGTGAATTTTTATGGTTTGTGTCAAATCGAGCTGATATTTAAGCATTTATTTCGTTTATCATCATCTGCTCTCAATGGTATGTGAAGTTAGCAATACTTAGCTAAACGATACTTTTTTAGATGTCTCACAATATTACCGATGTTGTTTATCTGCCGTCAGTAAAGCCTTTTGTGTGGAATGATTAAGCTATGGGGGAAGGTCGTGCATTGACGCGCATAATTAAAATGATTGGCTTTTTATTTTTAGATAAATGCGAGTTTTACCAGCCTAGCTCAATTGCTAATGAAACCCTATAATCAATTTCTCTCCTGAACTTTTTAATACTAAATTGTGGTGTTACTCACGATTTAATCTTTGAATACTATTACAATCTGACATTTTATCTGTATGTTTTAGTTGTGTTTTCACTATGTTGTCGTCAGTAAGTTTGAACTCGAAATGGGTTTCTTAATAGGTTTCTATGTCTGTATTTATGATATCGCAGTTGCTAATTGTAATTGCCATTTGCTTTGACCTGATGTCATTTCAATTTAAACAAAAGCGCATGATTGTTACTTGTTTATCGGTTTCGGTATTGCTCACCAGCATTCATTTTGCATTGTTAGCCCAATGGACTGCATCTGCACTTATGTTGCTTGCTGCAATTCGTTATATCGTAACAATATTTAGTTACTCTAAACATCTGATGTTTTTGTTTCTTGCGGCTAATTTAGTGTTAACAGTAGTCACTTTTGGTGGATTAACCAGTTTGTTCAGTTTTGCTGGTGGTTCGTTGCAAACTATTGCTTCATTTTCTAAAAGTGATCAAAGACTCAGACAAATCATGATGGTGGGAATTAGTTTATGGTTGGTTAATCATGTGCTCGCTGGTTCGCCAATGGCAGTGATGATGGAATCATTATTTATCTGCAGCAATCTAGTGGGTTACTACCGTTTTTATGGCATGAAATTGTCTTCATAGAGCATAAATAGTCGGACATATATTTCTAGGAGAAAATTCAAGCATAGGACTACTCATCGATAAAAATTCTATTAAGTGGTACTAATTAAGTGTGTGTTTGTTGTCCGCTATTCACTACATCATTGAGGTACGTCAAGGTTTCATTGAAATATTTGACTTAGATTTATTAGGTGAGCGTTATTTTATTTAACGGTTAGCTAGCTGATTAATTCACTGCCAACACAACATGAGGCAAACCTATGACAAATTATCCCGAACGCTATAAAGAACTCAGTACCTGGATGGATAAACTCGGGGTGGCTATTCCTCAGACCATGAAAGGATTTTCTGAATTACATAAGGCATCTATTGCTCCCGGAGCATTAGACAGTAAAACCAAAGAACTCATTGCCCTTGGTATTGCGATAACGGTTAGATGTGAAGGGTGTATTACCTTTCATGTACATGACGCTTTGCACGCTGGAGCCAGTAAAGAGGAAGTAGCCGAAACCGTGGGTGTAGCGATACTTATGGGTGGTGGTCCCTCTTTGATGTACGGCATTGAAGCCATGCAAGCTGTTAGTCAATATCAAGAGCAAGGGCTATAACCTAAACCTAGCATTCACTAACACTTAGAAAGTAAGAACAACAACGACAATATTAACGTTTATATAGTGATTTGCCGAGCCGTTTGACTTTGTATAGGAGAATCGTAATGGATACAGTGACAAATGATACAAAAAGTAATCGTCAACATCTTGAAGATGCTATTAAGGAAACGGTTGAGGCTGATCTTAATATTAGAGAAAACGTTCGTCGTATTACCCTTAAAGCATTGAGCGATGGTAAATTAGATCTTGATGAGATTACTCAGGTTACCAGCAGCGTGGTGAAAGGCGCGGGTTTAGGAGCTAGTATTCATGGACGTGAAGGTCAGGACAAGTTGGCAAATGCTGTAGCGGGTCTTGATGATGCCTTATGCTCTGCCGCAGAGGCATCCAAATTAGCCGTTGAAGAAGCCAGCTCACACGTAAAAAAATTCAGTAAACAAGATTTACAGCACGCCATTAATGACCTAAGTGAACTTGAAACCATGTATTTAGATACGTTGAAAGACGTTGCTAAAGAGACAAGTGAGACGGTATCAGAAACCCTCAATGATTTGGTTCGTCATGGTCGCTTAAGTGGCACTGCAATTGGTCAAAAAGCAACAGAAACTGCAAAACTGTTAAATTATCAACTTAGTGAGAGATTAAGCGAAACCGTTTCAGCCGGAGTCGATTCTGCATCGAAAGTAACCAGCAACCTTGCTTACGCAGCAGCCGGTTTTCTTGACGCGATTGCACAAAAGTTGGATGAGAAGCTAGCGTCCAAGTCTTCAGACAATAAACATAAATAGATAGGTGCGCCATGCTGTTGGAGACCTTAAGTACTGCACGAGATATTGGCCGACTGAATGAACTTGCTTCGGTCTTAATCCGCTATGGTTTCGGTGATGTTTTGCGTAGACTTGGCTTGGCGAATATGTTTAATGGTGCAGGTAAAGCGCTGAATTGGAAGCATACTTCGGATATCACCAATTTAGAATCTCCAGTCAGATTTTGCCATGCATTGACCGAGATGGGGCCTACCTTTATTAAGCTAGGACAAATTCTTGCCACTCGCTCTGATCTGTTTCCGCCTGAATGGACGACTGAATTTGAAAAATTACAGAATCAAGCTCCCCCAGTGCCATTTGAGTTAATCAATAAACAACTTCAACAAGATCTAGGATGCAGCCCGCAAGAAGCTTTTGCAGAATTTGATCCGACACCTTTTGCCGCCGCATCTATTGCACAGGTTCATCGAGCTCGCTTACAAGATGGGACTGAGGTGATTATTAAGGTTCGCAGACCGGGGATCCGACCGATAATGGAAGCAGATTTACGTTTACTTGCCCGCATTGCTGAGCTAATGGAGTCAGAGTCAACGGCTTTACGACGTTTTAGACCCCGTGAGGTGGTACGTCAATTTACCCACTCTTTACGGCGTGAATTGGATTTATTAGCTGAGTGTCGTAATGCTGAAAGGATGGGCAAAAATTTCATTGGTGATCCAAATATTGTTATTCCTAAAGTATATTGGTCGTGGTGCAGTGAACGTGTCAATGTTCAAGAGTTTATTGATGGCATCCCTGGAAGAAATATCGCAGCAGTGGAGAAGGCTGGGTTAGATAGAAAACTGTTAGCTAAGTATGGCGGTCAAGCTGCGTTGAAAATGATTCTGATTGATGGTTTTTATCATGCGGATCCTCATCAAGGTAATATTTTTTATCTGCCTGAAAATCGCATCGCATTTATTGATTTTGGTATGGTTGGACGATTGTCTATGGATCGCCGACATCAAGTTGTACAACTTTTACATAGCATGGTTGAGATTGATGCTCCTCGTGTTGTTGATGTATTGCTGGGGTGGGCTGGCGATCCTCCGCTCAATTGTGAAAGTCTTACTTTTGAAGTAGAAGAGTTTGTTGATAAATATCATGGTGTGTCGTTAAAAAACTTCCATTTGAGCATGATGCTTACTGAGTTGATGTCACTGCTTAGAGAACATGGACTTAGCTTACCCCCGGATATCATTATATTGATTAAAGCATTGATAGCTCTCGAAGGTGTTGCTTTGCAGTTAGACCCTGACTTTAATATGGTGACGGAAGCAAAGCCGTTATTACGCCAGCTAATGTTAGAACGAAATGCACCAGATGCAATGGCGAAGAGAGGTTGGCAAGCTATTGTCGACACCACTGAGTTGATAACCGGATTACCGCAAGATTTACAACAACTATTACGTTCCGCGCGTAGTGGCAGATTCCAGTTACATGTTGATGTCACGCGTTTAAAAACCTTTGGCAATCAACTTGATCGTGCCGCTAGCAGAGTGGCCGTCGGTAATGTGGTCGCGGCGATGATTATTGGTTCTTCTATTGTGATGACCGTTGACGGAGGTCCGACGTTATTTGGCTTGCCATTATTTGGCATACTCGGATTTATGGGGGCTGTGGTTGGTGGAATATGGTTGTTATTCTCTATTTGGTCTAGTGGACGCTGGAGGTAAGCAGATTATTACTCATACCCATAGATAAACATAGCCTTGCATAATTGTCGTTTTGTAACTATTTTACATTAACCTCATCAAGGATTTTTATCCTGTATTTACACATCACTCTATAGCCATCAAAAATCCCTTTCATTGGTAAAATGCCTGACTAATGTTGGTATTTAACTCTACTCATATTAGCGATTGAATTTCTGTAATTATTTTAGTCTCAGCAAAGCGTCATTAGATGTTTTTAAATATACAACAGCATATGAATCATAAATATTAAAATGATTAGAAATCGATAAGGAACTAAAAATAATACAAAAAACATGGAATTTTGAGGAATATAGCCTATATAGATAAGTAGATCTTTATATTGGAGAAATAAAAATGGACTTTAAAAGTCGTGGAAAGCTACTTCTGTTAACAATGCTGCCACTGATCCTTATTACCTTACTTGTCACAATCACTTTTTACTTAAACGGAATTACAGATCTTGAGAATCAAGCCATTGATTATAAAAAAGAGTTGGTGGCAAGAAATCAAACCTTCCTCAAAGCCAATTTGCGCATGGGACGAACTGCCATAAAGGCTCTTTATGACACCGATGTGAACGGTAATAATAAAGAGCAAGCCAAGCTAATTCTTAAAAATATGCGCTTTGCCGATGATGGTTATTTTTTCGCTTATGATTCAAAAGGGGTTAATACTCTCCACGCCGTAAAGCCAGAACTAGAAGGCAAAAATTTATATGCTCTAAAAGATGAAAATGGTGTGCCTGTAATAGCAGGGTTAATTGATGCTGCAACCAAGGGCGACGGATTCCTCGATTTCTCATGGAATAAACCGTCCATTAATGCGCAAGCACCAAAACTAGGCTATGCCGAATACTTAGATAAATGGGATTGGGTATTGGGTACGGGTATCTATGTCGACGACGTTAATGACCAAGTCACTATATATATTGAAAAGAGGCAAGCCTTACTGACTGAAGATTTAAGCTTTGCGATTATGATTGCCATTCTGGGACTCGTTATTACTGCAAGTACCGTTATTTTTGTCGTCAATCGTTCTCTTATTCCATTAAGTTCGATGCTCGATAAACTCAATGAAATCGCACATGGTAATGGTGATTTAACTGGCCGCCTGCAAACTCAAGGTAAAGATGAAATTGCCGAACTTGGTGATGCTTTCAACCAGTTTATGGATACCTTACAACCGATTATAACAGAGGTAAAAAATAGTTCGGTTTCAGTACAACAAGCGGCAAAGAGTCTCGACTTACAAACCAAAAACTCAGTAAAAACGATGCATATACACAGCCAAGAAACAGAAAAAGTCGTCTCGGCGATTACCGAGATGGCAGCGACAGCAAGGGAAGTGGCAAATAATACCAATACAACCTCAGATGCCATTAGCTCTGCAAATAATGAGATAAGTAGCGCTCAACAAGAAGTGCTAAAAGCGATTGATAGTATTAATCAGCTTGTGTCAGAGGTGAATACGACCTCTGATGCGATTAAATCATTAAGTGAACAAACGGATCGTATTACCGGTGTTACTGACGTCATTGGTAGTATTGCAGAACAAACAAATCTTTTGGCACTGAATGCCGCGATTGAAGCCGCCAGAGCGGGCGAGCAAGGCAGAGGCTTTGCAGTTGTTGCCGATGAAGTCCGTACTCTTGCAAGCCGAACACAAGCCAGTACTCAAGAAATTAATCAGATGCTAACTAATTTACAAATTGGTGTTAAAGAAGCCGTGACAACCATGTCTGCAAGTCAACACCGTGGTGAGCAAGCGGTTCATGACTCTTCAATAATACAAACTCGATTATCTGACATACAAAACGTTGTAGGTGAAATTCATGATATGGGGATGCAAACAGCAACGGCAGCTGAAGAACAAAGTGTCGTGGCCGAGGATATCACCAAAAATCTGACTCATATTCAAGAGATTGTCTTTGAACTGAATGATGATCTAGAAAAAGCCGCAACCATTAGTTCTTCATTAGCAATCTCAGGCAGTCAATTGAATGAACTTGTAGGACACTTTAAAACCTAATATTGATTGGCTCGGTAATTCTTACTGGGGTAAAAATGAAGCAAAAAGCCATATCATGGGTAATGATATGGCTTTTTGCATTAAATGTGTAAATATGACCAAATATGAGAAAGTGCGACTAAATATCGACAACGATAACCCTAAATGCCTATTTAGGTTCACGATTTAAAAACTATATTGAGCACGGAGGGAAAAGGCATTGTCAGCGTTATATGTCTCTCCATCATCTTCGAGTTTGGCTCTAATATAGTTGACCTTGAACATTAAATTTTCGTTGACCAGATAGTTAACACCAACGGAGAAGGTTTGAGCCTTACTGTTTTCTTCTATTAAGTTAAACTGGCTCAGTCGCCAAGTAAGCTCCCAGTCGTTATTAGCTTTAATGCTGCTGAGTTTGCCATTTTTGTAGTGGCGATTTTTACCCGATAGGGGATAGCTCATTTGATAGTAGCCACCTTCATAGTGATGGGGTCCTTTTGTAGGATCGTCAATATCAGCTTGTATCCACTCCGCCATGGAGACAAAGCCTTGGTACTGCCACATCAATTCAATACCCGCAAGCGATTCATCATCTGCGTTTAGTCGGGTCCCTTCTAGTAATGAATCACTGGAATAAACCTCTAACGGTTCATTAATCCGAAATTCATCGCCCCCTAAGCGGCGTTCGCTTAACGCGGCACCAAGATGGATGAAGTTATCATCGGGATCGACTAGAGCCCATGTCAGTCTACCCGTAACCCCATAGTTATCTGCAGAATCCTCGTCTTGAAAATAGCCAATATCCCAATTAACGTTACCTTCTTTACCGCTTAGATTAGCTCCAACACTGCGTCCTGGTGCCAGAGCTTCAGTGACCATACTGCGCTCTATCATAAAGGTATTACGAGAGCCGGTGAGTTTCTCTAAACCAAAGGGCTCTTTTTGTTTACCCACTGTAATAGTCGCCCAGTCCCAGCCTTGGTATTGAAGATAGGCATCCTTAATCTCTACAGAGTCACCATCAGACAGATCAACTTGAAATTTACTTTTCCAGTTGTCACTAAATTTGATTTTTGTGCTTAATCGCGCCCGACGCACATCTGACCCGTAATTATCAGATTCATCATCTTCTAGGAAAAGATCTGAGAATTGATCATGATCGAGCATGATATAGCTTCCCCATTTGAATTCAGGGTAATCGGCTGCTGAGCTACTGGATGCCAACAACAATAATGTTGGCGTTAAATAAGATATGAGTTTTTTCATGAGTGCGTCTCCATTTTGCTGCTAGGAATGGAGGCATGATCTTTCTGTAGTATATCGGACGGAGTGTAGTGCACGATGAGCTCAGCGGTATCTCTGAGAAAGTCGATATGTTCGATATCTACGCTGGTAACTTGCAAACCAGTGCGTTCACGCAGATCGGCCAGCAATAGCGCCCTATTTTGAGGCTTAATATTATCGATACGTTCGTATGAGATCCGCTGTATTTGATTGTGCCCTTGAAAAAAGCGGGTATCGACCAGAAAAGCAATAAAACACAAAGATCCATTGATTGAAAACAACTCTAATATAGGCAGTTTACTGACAGCAGATAACAGTGCAATGGCAGTAACCAAAAACAGGTAAGTCATCTCTTTTATGGAGATGGTATCCGTGCGATAGCGCAGCATGCCGAACACGGCAAACAAACCAAAAGCAAATTCCATCGACATGTCGATGCCGTGTAGCAAGAACGTGATTAAAAATATACCAATGCCAAATAAAACGAAGGATCCGGCCACGTTAGCGTTCTTATTAATACGGTAATAGCAACCGTAGCAAAGTATAACGATGGAAATAAAATTCACTAAAAATAGAACAAGAAAATCAGACGTAATTTCGGTCATATCAATAACTCCATGGCGCAGTATGATGTTGTTGGTTTAAAGAGGACAGTTTCATCAGAGTGGGTTTAAAACGGTTATATTTAATTCCTTGTTGATAAAGCAGTACACAGCCGATGCAGTATTTACTGAAAGAGATAGGGGAAAAATTATGGGTAGGTATCATCTGATAAAATGGAGAATTTTTTGAATATTTTTTTTGCTTTAGCTCGACGATAAAAAAACCATCGAGTTCAATGCGCTCCACTCCATTAGAAGACTGATACCAGAGGTTATAGTCTATAGTAAGGCGTTCAGGGATGGCCTCATTGGCTAGTGCAATACGCTCATAGCCACCTTGTTGAGACACGCTTAAATCGTCAAAATTGACACCAAGATGTTTACGAATAAATGATTGGTTATCATCATCGCACTGGATACTTTCGTCGCAACGGACACGGCTTTTGATGGTTCTTTTATGATTGTTTTTAAATTTTACTTCTAGGAATTGGGTATCCGTGTCTAAATAAGTACGCTTACGAACTTTAAAGCGGTTTAACTTGCCATTGTGGTGATCTTTGTAGAAATTCATCTCCTGTGTATCAAAGTATTGGTTGAAGTAGTTTGCCGTACGTTTGCCATTGATTTGTAAGACGCTGTAATGAGAGCGAGCCGCTTTGAGTAGATCAGGTAAAACATCTAGCGGTAAGATAAATTTAGAATCTACTCTATCTTGCAAATTAGCATGATGTAGATCGGCAAGACTGTGTCCTTCATATGTCGTCAGCAATTGCTCGATGGTATGGTTATCAGTTTTCATTAGTGTTGTTTACCTGTAACCGTGTTGGATTTTTTATGCTGAGGTTTGTCCGGTCGCTAGCGCATTTAATACGGTATTGATCATCACATACGGGAAAATTTTGTAGAGTGTTGTTATCTTGTCTATTAAACATTTACCTTCCTTATGTAGTTAAGCTTTTACCCGATAGCTTGATAAGAAACCGTTATCTGATTTAAATCATACAAATAGATTGTGCAGAAAGGATGAGGGAAGTGTGGAGATAGCTTGTAGAAAGTGATAAATGATAGTGCTATCGCATTCTTTGTTGTGCTTAGTCATTGTAAGAATGGAACTCGATTGACTGTGTGAGAGTAAATACTTAACTTATATTGATTTTTTGACTCGCGAGCTAAATTTAAACGTGAGCAGTATAATCAATCGAGGTAAAATGGCGCTAAAGAGAAATTGAGTTACTGTTATTACTCGACATTGGCAACAAAAACACCAATAAAATTAACACAGTTAACAACGTCAGTATCGTAAGCATAGACAGCCCGATTTTGTGGGTTACTTTAGTATCACAACTTTCTGCTATATTGATTGCAATCAGCATTTTTTATTCCAGTAACAGCTATTATAACCGTTATATATTGATGAGCCTGTTTGATTATTTTTCGTTGCTTTACCATTTTTATACAACAATTATAATACAGTTTATGAAAGCGTTAGTTTGACTTTTTATTAATTTAAAAATCAATACGGGGTCATTTATTGACTGTTCTATTTATAATCCTTAAAGGTCTTTTTAATAATGGAATACATCCTAGACTTATATTTAAATAAGATATTTTAATCAATTAGCTACTCAGCTTTAATGTTAACAATGTAAATAAAACTATTTTCATTTTTATTTACATTATTAATAACATGGTTAATACACCGTAATACTAATGAAAAATGAAACATATCTCACAGATTTTTATTTAATGATAGGTTAGTCGGGTGCAAGGTAGTGATCACGTATTTAGAAAATATTAGATCTAAGTCGATATCGATAATCGCTACAATTGAAGTTGTTATATAACGTATTAAAATAGATTAATCATTAAATTATATACATGGCAGTACTAATATGATCTCTAGGAAAACTACTTTTAAACTTTCAACTGTAACCTTGGCTATTGGACTTTGTTTTACAGTACAGGCTGATGAAATTAGCCGTGATCCTTTACTTAATATCAATGAAGTCATTGTTGTTCATGGTGACGGTGGTCAACCCAGAGATATGGCTACGACTCATTGGAGCATCAATGATGAAGAGATCCGAGCTACAGGAGCTCAAACGTTAGAACAGGTTCTAAAGAATGTGCCTGGGGTTTACATTCGTGTGGGCGGAGATGGTACACCAAGAGTTGATATCCGAGGTTTTAAAAGTCGTCATGTAACATTACTTGTTAATGGTGTGCCAATGAGCAGTGCCGGTGACGGGCAATTTAATCCTAGCGTTATTCCTACCAGCCAAATTGCATCAATAGAAGTATCTGTAGGTCCAACATCGGTACTTTATGGGCCAAGTGGTGCTGGTGGTGTTATTAATATTATTACTAAGCAGGGCAATGCAGCACCAGCGTTATCAGGCCGCCTAGAATCAGGTGAAAATGATACCTTTAATGGTGATATTAGTGCCGCTGGTTCAGGTGATGATTGGCAGGGGTTAATGAGTGTAAGTCGACAACAAACTGATGCTTACCCAATGTCAGATGATTTTGAAGCTACAGAATATCAAGACGATAACTTGCGTGAAAATTCAGATAAAGAAGTCACCAACGTTTATGCTCAAGGAAGTTATTGGTTATCTGACAAAACCCAACTTATTACCAATATGGCATTTCGTAATGGCGATTGGGGCAAACCTTCTCGTGATGGTACAGGTACTGGAAGTGTGAAGTTTGAACGTGTTGATGATTTTGATGAACATACTTTACAGTTAGGTCTAGCTCATGAATTTAACGATACTTTTATTATTCGTGGCTTTGGTTATCACAATCAAACCGATATGTTAGAAGCGTCTTACAAAGATGAAACCTACCTAGATTTAAAAGAAACCCAAGATAGTAGTTCAGTTGTGCAAGGTATTAATTTACAGCTGATTACTGATTTGAAAAATGTCGGTTTATTGACAACGTCTGTTATTGCGGAAAAACAAAGCTGGGAATCAACGATTGCGATTGATGATCCGGACAACATAGATGATTCTGCTTGGCTATATACAGCAGCTGCAGAGTATCAATATCATTCTGAAAGGCAATATGGTTTTACATTAGGTGCAAGTTTTCATTCTCTAGATAACTCAGACAGTACTGATGATAACTATTCAGCTATGGCATCGAGTTATTGGCAAGTTGCGAAAGATTCACGTTTAAGTTTAAGTGTTGCCCGTAAAGTTCGTTTCCCATCGATGGAAAATCTGTATTCATTATCCGCTGGTAATAGTGACTTAGAAGCAGAAGAGTCTAAACACGTAGAGCTTGGCTTAGAACAGAATTTGCCTGCAGATACGGATTTTTCACTTTATGGTTATTACACCGATGCTAAAAATTATATCGCTAAAGATAACGATGATTTTTATCAAAACATGGATCGTTATAAATTTAAAGGGATTGATTTTCAAATTAATAACAATAGCATTGATAAGTTAGATTTAAGTTTTTCATATAGCTTCCTTGATTCAGAGGAGATGGCAGATGATGATACGTTAGATTCATTACAGTACCGCCCCCGTCACCAACTTCGTTGGCAAGTAAACTATGAGCTTCCGTTTGAACTTAAGATGAATTTAAATGTAGAGCGTATATTAGATCAAGTATATGCAGCCAAGGTGAAAATTGATGGTAAAACTCAATATCAACAACAATCCCTTGATAATTATACATTAGTTGATATTAATCTAGCTTATCCACTCATTAATGAAAAGCTAGAGCTATACATACGTTCTACTAACTTATTTGATGAGAATTATTATCAGAGTGAGTCTTTACCTCAAGCGGGACGTCAGGTCTTTGTTGGCGTGAACTGGCAGATATAAGATTAAATTACTTGAGCTAAAGAATGTTAGCGTTAGCTATGGGAACCATTTACCAAAGGTATTGCAAAATATCAACTTGGTGATTAGTCGTGGTCAATGCCATTGCGTGAGCGGTCCAACAGGATCGGGTAAGTCTAGTTTATTAAATTTGCTTGCAGGTGTGCTCAATCATCCACATGACGGTGACATTTGGTCTAATCCTCAACTTCTTGCGGGTCTTGTGACTCAAGACCCGCAAACCCAACTATTACGCAATACTGTGGGTGCCGAAGTGGCATTTACTCTGGAAAATATTGGTGTTCCTGCTAAGGACATGTTACCGAAAGTTCAATTAGCGTTAAGACGTGTGGGTTTACATATGCGCCTTGATACTAAAGTGAACACTCTTTCGCTTGGTCAAAAATATCGTCTTATAATGGCTTCTCAGTTGGTATGCGAACCTAATTTACTCTTGCTAGATGAGCCTTGGGCTCAATTAGACGACAAGGGGGTAAGTGAGCTTTTGGCTGTACTGCACAATCTTATCCAAGATGGTATGGCTCTTGTGTTGGTAGAGCACAACCCTCATGCGTTCGCTGACATTATTCAATATTATTGGCAGTTTGAAGACGGGGGTTTATCCGAAGGTATTTATACCGTCAACAATGATCTTCAACCACATCTCGACTTGCAACAAAGCAAAAAGGTGGAGAATGATCAAACGAAACATGATGTGGTTATTAGTGCTGAAGCGTTTGAATTTAGATTTGATGGTAGTTCCGCGTTATTTACCTGTCCACAAGGCTTCACATTACATGCAGGAGAAATCGTTAGCTTAATTGGGGATAATGGCTCGGGAAAAACAAGCTTATTGAGAGCGCTAGCAGGCGTACTTAATTTAAGACAACAATTGCCTGTAACTGTTTTAGAACGGACTCCAAAGCTTGGAATTTATGGATCTGAACTGGGTTTTTTAATGCAAAGGCCGAGTAGACAGTTATTTGAAACTAATGTGTTAGCTGAAATGCAATTTAGCTTAAAGCGGTTTGATCTTCCCCAAATTCGTGCGACTAAAATGCTGGAGGAACTTGAATTAACTGCATTATCTAATTTGTCACCACATACATTGTCATATGGTCAACAGCATATTATTGCCCTTGCATCGTTAGCATGTTTACAGCCTAAGGTATTGTTATTAGATGATCCTCTGGCAGGAATGGATAAATATTACTACAGCAAAGTGTGGTACTTACTTGAACGTCTGCAGTCTCAAGGAAGTACTATTTTACTGAGTAGTCATAGAAGCATTAAGCATCATGTTGTTTCTCGGCAATTTGGCTTGCGTGAAGGTCAGTTTAAAGAGGAGATCATTGAAATGGGATATAAAAATGAAGGCTAGAGGCCGATTGGGTCGTGTCCAATGGTTTAACACATGGGATCCTGAACGACGGGAAACCGTGAGTTGTGCATTATCATTATTATTGGTGTGCGTGCTATCTGCTTGTGCTTTTGTTCTACCTACATCTTTATTGTTATTTCTAGTCGGGATCAATGGACTATTAGTCGTTCATGGGGTGTTATGTCGCGGCAATATATGGGGCGTGGTCAAACTTGCTTTAATCCAACTGATCATCACTCTGGGTTTGTATTTAATACTTTATGGTGTTGAATCTTTAATTGATGGTTCTGTGGTAGTGGTACGCATTGTATTGGCAACCATTCCTAGTTGGTGGCTATGTATTACTGCTGCGCCAGAGCGCATTGGCGAAGTGCTGAGTTCATTTTTACCCAAAAAATGGGCTTTTGTGGTCGCAGCCTCATTAAGTCTACTGCCTTATATGTTAGATGAAATCCGCGAGATATATCAAATCCAGTGTCTACGAGGTGCGCGTATCACACCCAAGGCACTGCGTAACCCCAAAAATTGGTCTGAGCTAGTTTATTGTGTGCTCTTTCCTGCATTGATCCTGTTATTAAAGTTATCACACCAAATGGCAGTAGCGGCACACAGTCGTCATTTTGGTCAACATCCACGACCAACACATTGGCATTCACCTAGAGAAAACGATGAATAATAAACGTTCTTTGAGTCTCCAAGACTCTCTATTTGTAGGTTTTTGTGCCACATTGCTGGTTGCATTAACTGGGTTGCTAAGGCTGAATATTGGTTTGTCTGGGCATACTATGTTTTTAACCAGCTTTTTCTATTTAATATGTTATGGGGTGTTAGGCCGTTTCGGAAGTATTACGGCCTGTGGTGCTATTGCGGGATTCGTCGCCATGGCTCTGGGTGTTGGTAAAGGAGGCCCGTTGATCCTTTTGAAGTTTATATTACCCGCCATCAGCATGGATTTAGTTGCGCTACTTTTACCATTGAGTATGAATATTCATTGGCGCTGTGTGATTCTAGGAATTTCAGGCTGTATTGCCTGGGCTGGGAAAGTGGCACTGGCTAACATGCTTGCTGGAATGGCACTGGATGTAATGTTCATTCAATGGGGTATCAGTATATTGCAAGGCGGTTTCTTTGCCATATTGGGAGCATTATTGGTGCCTCCGGTACTCGCTAGGCTGAAAGCTCATGATTTACTAAAAACAGATAGATAACGTTAATTCTGGACAAAGAACTGTTTGATATCAAATCAGTGAAACATTCTGATTTCGGCTCCTAAATTTCATCTTTTAGCCCGAATTAAGAAGAAAAAATACTATAGAGTTATTAACAAAATTCAGGATATAAAATGAAAAACTGGCTGATTTGTATCGACGATACCGATGATATAGGCACTAAAGGCACTGGTGAAATTGCCGAAGAAATAGCACAAATGCTTGCTGATGTTTCAGGTGGGAAAGCATCTTTTATCACTCGTCATCAGTTGTTTGTACATCCTGATATTCCCTATACATCCCACAACAGTGCTATGTGTTTTCATTTGTGTTCACCATTACCACAAGATGAAATTCTTAAGCTTGCAGTCGCTCATTTAGTCGCTGAATCTGCACCTGCAGCAGACCCTGGGATTGCCATTCTTGACACTGGCTCCGTATTTGATGCATCTGCGCTGATAGACTTTGGCCGTAAAGCTAAATCAGAAGTTATCACTAAAGCCACGGCTTATGCATTGGCCGAGCAACAGAACATAAGTTTGACGGAACATGGCGGAACGGGCCAGGGTATTATTGGTGCTTTAGCCGGATTAGGTTTACGTTTGTTGGGCAATGATGGACGCGTTAAAGGAAAAATTAAACTCGGGCAGTCTGATGAGGTTCCACATGAATTAAGCGTGGCTGATATTCTTTCAAAAACAGGTCTTGATGCGGTTATGAGCACGGATGAGTATCAGCTCAAGTTTGATGAGACGGTCCAACTTAAAGGCAAAGTGAAAGCGGTTTATCTTAATCATAAGTTCGTATTGTTAGTTAATCGAGACGCTAATGTGTGGTGCAATGCCAGTAAACAAGTTTTACAACATTATTGAACAACTATCCTGACACTGGGGGAGGTATAAAAATGGACCCAATATCAGTCCGAAAGGAATTTGAGCAAAATGGAACCCAATGGATTTTTCGGACGGGATTAGGACAATATGGCAAGGCTAGAGCAGTGGCACTGCTATGTCATTTTTTTGCTGCTGATGATGAAGATGAACAAATTGATGATGAACTGCGTTCTTGTTATAACTGTCAATATCGCCGATGGACAATGACTAGCTTTGAATGTGTTGCATTAAATAAAGGTCTCATTAAATAATGATAAATGCTGTATTCAATACCATCTTCTTTATTTCAGTCACCACTATTTTTTTCATTTATTTAAACCACTAATAGATAGAATCCAAATGGCTATTTTTGTAAAACCGAAATAGCCATTTTGATTCAATTGTGTTTGTCTGGAATCTCGATTATTTCTTGTTTGTTTATTAAATAGACTAATATTATCTATCAATTTAGTATCTTAACAGTATACATCTGTATCTGAGTTCATTAAGCTTACCGACCAAGTTTTTGATGCTCCGTTAAACATATCAGCAAAAAATGTTGGGTTGGAATGGTAATTTCTCTATTATCGCAGAGCTTTAAAATAAAATTCCAATTAAATCATTATGAACTAAGCTTGGTTGACAATACATCTGATCTGGTTTTTTTCGAAGTTCTTATTTAATAAATACAACACATTAGGCTACCAATGTCGTTTAGCCAAGTTTGGTAACATATATTGATAAAATATCATCACATACAAAGGTTTTTACAATGAGAATAATAAGTCGTTTGTACTTTGGGTTTGCAACCTTACTGGTAATTATGGTTGGTATAACCTTGTTTGGTTTGGTGAAAATTAGTATCGCAGATAACAATTTAACCAAATTATCAGAGCAATCTGCTGTTGAGCAGCGCCAAGCGATTAATTTTAGGGGTAGTGTACATGATAGAGCAATTTCAATTCGAGATTCTGTTTTAGTTAATAATAAAGGTTTATCGAAGAAGCATCAGGACGATATAGTCCGCTTGAATAATTATTACCAAATAGCGGCAAAAAAGCTCGATAGCATGTATGAAAACGTGCAACACAATGATGAAGAGTTAACGCTGTTACAAAACATCAAAGAAATTGAAATCACTACTTTAACCTCAACTTCTACCTTGCTTGATATGATTAATACAAATCGTAATGAAGCGGCAGCGGAATATTTGTTGACGACAGTTTCTCCTTTATATAGCGACTGGTTAAAAAGAGTCAATAAACTCATTGATTATCAAGAATCACAAATTCAACACCAAGTTTCTGCTGCAAGAGAGCAAACTACTAGCTTCCAGTCGGTCATGCTTGTTGTTACCGTCATAGCATTAATTATAGGCAGCATCGTTGCTTTCACTTCTGTAAAGCAACTAAAAAATATTATTGGTGGTGAACCAGAGTATGCCGCGAAAGTAATCCAACAAATTGCCGCAGGCGACCTTACTGTTAAAATAGACGTTACAACACCCAATAGTATTCTATGCGCAGTACAAGACTTAGCCGTTAATTTGGCTGAAATTACCAAAAATTCAATGACAGCCGCGAGTAAATTATTATCATCGTCTAAAGATTTATACCAAACGGCGAAACAAAATGAGCATTTAATTAATAATCAAAAACTAGCAACTGATCAAGGTGCTGCAGCTATTACGCAAATGTCGGCTACAGTGGCAGAAGTTGCTAGTCACACTAGTGAAGCTGCAATGTTAGCGCAAACGGCAACCAATGAATTTAACGCTGGTCAGCTTGAAGTGAGTAAAACCCAAGCCGATATTAATTTGTTAGCTATAAAAGTTAGCGAAGCTGCAGATATCATTAATTTATTATCTCAAGACAGCCAACAGATTGGCTCTGTGTTAGATGTAATACAGGCTATTTCTGAACAAACAAATTTATTGGCATTGAATGCCGCTATTGAAGCTGCTCGGGCTGGGGAGCAGGGGCGTGGCTTTGCTGTTGTTGCTGACGAAGTGCGTAATCTTGCCCAACGTACACAAGAATCAACTCGCCAAATTCAAGTCGTTATTGAAAATATGCGCACCAGTTCTGTTAAAGCAGTTACGGTTATGGATGAAGGTAAAAATCAAGCCAATACCAGCGTGGAACAGGCCAAATGTGCTGGCGAATCGTTAACCGCAATCAACGTTTCTGTCATAAAGATAAGTGATATGAACACACAAATTGCTACTGCCGCTGAACAGCAATCGGTGGTTGCCGCTGAAATAAACCAAAACTTTAGTCAAATCACCCAATCTTCATCGTTGGCTCAGCAAGAGGCGAGTAAAATTACTGCAGCTAGTCATCAACTTGAAGAGTTAGCTCAAACGTTAGAATTAAACGTCAAACAATTTAGAACCTAGGCTTAACGCAGTTAGCACTAAGCAGACAGACACCATTTTCGGTATCTGTCTGTATTAACAATAATCCGCTTGAATTTATACCCTCTCAACAAATAATCCATAAAAAAACTTTATAAATGACATTTATATTAATTTTCAAACCAAGCTGAAACTGGATGAAAGTTGAATAATTTTATCAGTACTATTTTAACGTTATGGTTAATTTTTGTGAGTGCAGTTAATTATAATATTAATGCGATCATGCATCGGTCGAAACCTTAATGATATTGGCTTTTGAATAATCTGTCAGTGTTAACATTTAATATATAGAAGAAAACATCGGGTGAGCGCAATGCTTTATCGATGTAATGACGATACCTAAATGGATGTCATACTAGGTAGTGTAAGCATGATTAACAAAGACACTGAGCGGTTAAATTAGTTTGGGCGTTGGAATAATTCAACCATATGAGATAACAGTCTTTATTGCTTTGCAGAATCAATAACAGTTTAATGTGATGTATCCCTCAATAAGTTATTTTAATTAGTAAATTTATTTTGTTATCGACTATGATTAGTTGTGTATTTGATGATAGGGATCTCAGATAAATAATGACAATGATGTTTACCAACATAGAGTTTTGTGACGATGCGACAGAAGAAAATGTCGTGGAACTCATAGAGCGTTCAATAAGTGCTGATGCAAAGTATATCGTCGTTTTAATTGCCAGCCAGTCAACAGTGCGAATCGAATCGATACCTAACCTTGCTGCAGTAACGTCTGTGCCCTTGAATGCCTGTATCATTCCAGGGGTAGTATACGGAAACCATTATAGCTATCGGGGAGTACTCGTCATTGGTTTCAAAGACCCTATAACAAGTTTAATTATTCCTAATATTGCAGCTAGTCATGATGTGTTATGTCATCAACTGCAGCAGTTTGTGGCCGATAACGGCAGTTTCGGTTCTGCTTTCATATTTGTTGATGGGTTAAGCCATGCTGTTGAACCATTCATTGCTACCGTTTATGAAAAACTGGGGAGTGACAGAACCTTAATTGGTGCCGGTGTTGGCGATATTGATAACCGTTTTAATATGAGCATTGCCGATGAGCAGGGGTGTTTCAGAAATGCCGCTATTATATTTTGTTTATCGAACTCCTACAAAATTCAAGTAGTCGGTAAGCATGATTTACCAAAGATTGCAGGTCCCTACCTTGTTACTGAAGCTTATGAAAATGTTATCCATAGTTTGAATTATCAACCTGCTGTTGAGATATTTAGTGAAGCGATATCTTTACTTAGTGGTATCGATATTACCAAAGAAAATATAAATAAATATCTTCACTGTTATCCTTTTGGATTGAAGCAATTAGACGAAGAATATTTAGTCAGGGACATTATGTCAGTTAATGAAAATAGCCTAGTTTGTGTTGGTAATGTCGCTGAAAATAGTTTGGTTTATATACTCCATGCTACGAAAGAGGTATTAATTTCTGCTGCCAGTGATGCTGGTGCCCAATTCGCAGCTAAATTATCCCCGAATAAAACCGATAAAATACGCCATGTATTTTTAATTGACTGTATTTCTCGAGCATTTCACTTACAAAGTGATTACCAGTTGGAACTTGACGCGATTAATAACCAATTTGCTGGTGGAAATATTATTGTTGGCGTGCTGTCGATTGGGGAAATAAAAAATTCTAACCAGGGTGCAATTCAATTCTTGAATAAGACGATTGTGCTTGGAGGGATGTAACATGAGTGACTCTACATCCAATCTAGCGACATTAGAACTTGTTTCAATACAGTATGAAATTACCCGAAGTCTTAATGCTAATACTGATTTTAGGTCATTGTGCCGAAAGTATATGGAAACTTGTATTCGTCGTTTATCGGTTAAGGCGGCTTATTTATACATTCCAAGGAAATTAGCCGGCGATTTGTTTACCACTGAGGAAGTTGTTTGCAACGATTGGGGAAGGATAAGTATGCCAAGTATTACGGCATGTAATCCCGAACAAGTTTCTGCCATCAACCTGTTTTTTAAGCAAATATTTCGAACACAGCCTACAGATTATGTTGTTAGTAAGCAGATAATACATCAGAATACTTTTTATCATATTTTTGCCTTCTCCAATCAAGCCATTTTTGTACTTGAGCGCACTGATAAATCATTGCCTCCTCAGGTCATCAATGCTATTACCCCAGCGGTAAAAGATCTTTTTTACGCATGTAGGTCTTCTTTACAGCACACACAGATGGTTAATGAAGTTGAGCGCCGAAAACAAGCAGAGCATCAACTAACCTATATTGCATTTCATGATGAGTTGACAGGTTTACCTAATCGAACCCGTTTAATTAATGAGCTTAATCAACAGATAGAACAATGTAGTAGCAATGCATTTTCTGGAGCCTTAATTTATATCGATTTAGATGGATTTAGGGATATTAATGATTCTCTTGGGCACCACGTTGGTGATGATTTGCTTTGCCAAGTGGCTCAACGATTACAACTTATTTGTAAACAGCATGAAATTTTAGGACGTTTTTCCGGTGATGAATTTGTTATTTTGTGCCCTAGTCAGTTAAATCTTAAAATATATATTGATGAGTTTCTCAGGCAAATTAATCAATGTTTTACCACAAACTATCTTATTGATAAGCGCAGTATTGATGTGAATGCTAGCATTGGTGTTACCTATTTTTCTGCAAACAGCAGTGATGCCTATACTGTGTTTATGCAGGGTGACTTAGCCATGTCAAAAGCCAAGGCTGCGACGGGAACTTGTGCTGTCTTTTATCAGCAAGATATGGAGAAACAAACTCGGCGTCGATATTTACTCGATACCGATATGCGTAAGGCATTGACTCAAAATGACTTCTTTATGGTGGCACAACCTCAAGTTGACGATAATGGTCACATTATTGGGGCCGAATTATTAATTCGATGGAATCATTCTGAGCTTGGCAATATTGCTCCGACGGAATTTATTGGTATTGCAGAAAAGACGGGTTTCATTATTCCACTTGGGGAATGGATATTTGAACAGGCTTGCTTATGTATAAAATATCTTCAGGCACTTTCATTGACAAAACCAATAACGTTGGCAATAAACTTAAGTGCAAAACAATTTTATCAAGCTGATTTGATTGAACGTATCACTGCCATTATTAATAAACATCAAATAACCGTTTGTAATATAGAGTTGGAATTAACAGAAAGTGCCATGTTAGAAGATGTCGACTTGGCTGTCGATAAAATAACGGCTTTAAAAAAGATAGGCTTTGAAGTATCCATTGATGATTTTGGAACAGGATATTCCTCGTTAAGTTATCTTAAACACTTACCCGTGGATAAAATTAAAATTGATAGAAGTTTTGTTACCCTTATCGATAAACGCGATGATAGCCGTGCCATTGTTGAAGCCACCATGTTAATTGCGCGAACGTTTAATTTAGACCTTATTGCAGAGGGAGTAGAAACAGAAGCCGAAGTTAATACTCTAAAAGCCTTGGGATGTAAGGCTTTTCAGGGATATTTCTACTATAAGCCAATATCAATAAATGACTTCTTTTTGTTAGTCACAGAGCAGTACACGTTAAAATAAAAATTTGGTCTCTACATCTTTACTCATGGCGCAAGGCTTCTATAGGATCCAATTGTGCGGCTTTACGGGCAGGGAAGTATCCAAAAATAACACCTACAGCCGCTGAGAATAGGAAAGACACCACCACAATACTTAGATTGAAGACAAAGGGAATATGCATTAAGTTCGCCAGCGCAACAGATCCAATTAATGCCAATACGATACCAATAATTCCACCTAATGAAGACAGCATTACAGCTTCTACTAAAAACTGTAATAGCACTTCTCGCTCCATAGCACCAATGGCAAGACGAATACCTATTTCCCGTGTGCGTTCGGTGACCGATACCAGCATGATATTCATAATACCAATACCACCAACAAGTAAACTCACTGCCGCAACAGCACCGAGTAAAGTGGTTAATACTTTTGTGATACCACTTAGCATATTGGATATTTCTTTCATGTCCATAACGGTAAAGTCGTCTTCTTCGTTACTCGCTATATGGCGGCGTTCACGCAATAATTCACCAATGGCCTGTTTTACTTTTTGGGTCGATTCGCCATCGTTAACCGAAATTTGAATAAGTTTAATATCTTGGTTACCGGCTAAACGGCGCTGAAAAGTGCGTAGGGGGATCACCACTAAATCGTCTTGATCTGAACCCATGGTTGACTGTCCTTTGGCATTCAATAACCCTATAATTTCACATGAGAATTTTTCTAATCGTATTTTTTGGCCTAATGGATTTTGTTCACCAAACAGTTGTTTACGAACGCTTTCTCCGATAACGCATATGGCTTTACCTGCACGTAATTCACTTTGGGTAAATGCTCGTCCTGACTCGAAAACCCAGTTACCAGCAACGAAAAATTGATTGGTGGAGCCCATAATGCTGGTACTCCAGTTTTCATTACCGTAAACCACAGTTGCACCCTGAGATGACGAAGGGGCGACGGCACTGATATTGCTGATATCTCGAGCAATTGCTTCAGCGTCTGCTAAGTGAAATGCTGATGCCGATGAGCGTTGGCCCATGCCCATTCTCTGACCTGGTGAGACCAATAACAAATTACTGCCAAGGCTGGCGACTTGTTCTGTTACCTGTAAAGTGGCGCCGCCGCCAATGGTAACCATAATGATTACCGCAGCAACACCTATCACAATACCTAATACAGTGAGGAATGAGCGCATAAGGTTACGGCGTATTTCTCTCATTGCCAGTAACACAGCATTCCATAACATTAGCGTGCCCCTCTGCTATCATCTTTGACAACGTGGCCATCGATAAAATGGATCTGACGTTTGGCAAATGCCGCCATGTCTGGCTCATGAGTTACCATAACAATGGTAATACCTTGTTCGAGATTAAACCTACTAAGTAGCTCCATAATTTCTCGGCTACGTGAAGAGTCTAGATTGCCGGTGGGTTCGTCGGCTAATAATACTGATGGTTGAGTGACTATAGCTCTAGCGATGGCAACCCGTTGCTGTTGGCCACCTGATAATTCACCTGGTGTATGATGTTCCCAACCACTCAACCCCACTATATTTAGTGCGTTTAACGCACGCTCACGACGTTCGCCGGCTGGCAAACCGCGATAAATTAACGGTAATTCGACATTTTCTAATGCAGAGGTTCTGTTGAGTAAGTTGAATCCCTGAAAGATAAATCCAAGGTAATTACGCCTTAGAAGCGCCAATTGATCGCGGCTTAGTGAACCGACATCTATACCATCAAACAGATATTGGCCTGCCGTGGGGGTATCTAGGCAGCCCAATACATTCATACATGTTGATTTTCCTGAACCACTGGGTCCCATCACTGCAACAAAATCACCACGCTCAATGGTTAAATTCACCCCAGCCAAAGCCTGCATCTCGGCTTGGCCAGTGCCATAAATCTTACTTACCCCCCTGAGTTCAATAAGAGGGTGTTGACTAGCGATTGAATTATTCACTTTGATTACTGACAGTATCGATGATCAATGGCATCTCGTCGAGAATATCGCCACTGGTGATTTCGGTATTGATTCCATTGGTTGACCCCGTTGAAACATTAATCGCTACCGGTTGGTTATCACGCAGTGTCCACACTTGCTGCTGATCTTTTTCAATGTCATTGGTATCAACTTGAGTCTTGGAAATACTCGGAGGTCGAGGCATTATATTTTTCATAAAGCCTCCTTGGTTAGTGGTTTTGTTATCTTCTTTTGACGGTTTAAAACGTAATGCAGCATTAGGTACCAATAATGCATTTTCAATTTTTTTAACCAAAATATCTGCTGTTGCCGTCATTCCTGGGCGCAGTAATAATGCTGAATTGTCAACACTGAGAACCGTTTCATAAGTCACTACTCCGTCAATAGTTTGCGAAGCAAAATGGATATCTGTGATTGTGGCAGGGAAATTTTTATCGGCATAAGCATCAACGGTAAACGATGCTTCTTGGCCAACCATAATTTGGCCTACGTCAGCTTCATCTACGTCGACATGTAATTCCATTTGAGCGAGGTTTTCGGCCAATGTAAACATGACTGGTGTTTGAAAAGAAGCGGCCATTGTTTGGCCAGGCTCAACATCACGAATTAATACAATGCCATCAATGGGTGAGTGTATGGTGGCTTTCGCCAGAGTTGTTAATTCTGCATCTAAAGCTGCTTGAGATTGAGCTACTAATGCTTTAGCACTGGTAAGGTTCGCGATCGCTCGATCATACGACGCTTGTGATATGTCCAACTCTTGTATTGAATACAAGCCTTTATTTACCAGTTCTCGGTAACGAATTAGGGCTTTGTGAGTTTCTAAAATAGTTGCTTCTACTTGTTTAACCTGTGCTTTAGCCGAATCAAGATATGCTTTTGCTTGATTAACTTTGGTCTGCAACTGGTCTGTGTTCATGTTGGCAAGTATTTGGCCCTTTTTAACGTAATCGTTAAAATCCACCAATACAGTTTTAATCGTACCAGAAATTTCTGAGCCAACTTCAACTTGATTGACGGGTTGTAGTGTACCTGTAGCCGTAACAGTAATACTTAAAGATCCACGGCTGACATTGGCTGTTTTATATTGCAGCGTTTGTGACTGACTACTACTCCACATTTGCCATACTAGAATAGCGATAACAACAATGACCCCAGTGCCCCAAAACCATTTTTTAACGGATTTTTTCTTTCCATTAGATTGATCAAGTCCCAGAGTTTGACGAATATCATTACCCTGTGTAGTTATCGGCTTTTGCCTCTCTGGTGCCATGTCATGCACCTTTTATTATTAGAATATATATCAAGGCAGGGGTCCTTTACGTTAGACAATTGTCCTCGACATACTCGAGGACTGCTATTTAAATAGTGTAATGGTTAGCTGGACAAGCAATGTGATCTCAGTCAATTTAATGAGATATATCAAGGCAAATTAGTCATGATTAATAAACATGACGAGTATTCGCTCATTTTCAAAGCATATGCTAGCTAGAGTGATGTTGTTAACAGTATTTTTAAATGCATTTTATATCGCGAGATAGGATACAAAGGGACTTATCGTGTCAAATAAGCATCAAATAATAAATCGATAGTCCTATGGCAGACTTTAATGAGCAAGCGTAATATTAAAGCCGAAACCGTAGACATATACGTAGACATATAAATGTGTTGAAAGTATTTTTTATCTTTTTAATCAACAGAATATTTTTGCTCTTGTGGCATTTTATAGTAAGAATATATCGTTTTTTGGTTTACATAATGCTTATTTACTAAACTTAATATAATGTAGTAGATTTGATCAAGATCAAGCGTATTATTTATCTCAAGGACTAAACTTATTTATGTTGGTTAGATAATGTTGATTAGTCCTAGACAGTCTGATTACCCATTACAAACTTGTTTCTTTAGGAGACAAAATGAATTTTAAAGACTATTACACTATATTAGGTGTTGAACCTGATGCTGATGATAAAACGATAAAAAAAGCCTATAAAAAACTCGCTGTTAAGTATCATCCAGATGTAAGTAAACATCCTGAAGCAGAAGAAAAATTTAAAGAAATTGGTGAAGCCTATGAGGTTTTGCACAATAGTGAAGAGCGTGCACAATATGACGAATTGCGTCATCATCACCTAAATAGAAGCCAAAGCAGGGGCAGTGCTGGTCAAGGTTGGGGTCAACAAAACGATCCACAAACGGATCAAGAGTTTTCTGACTTTTTTAATTCAATTTTCGGTGGACGACACACAGGTTTTGAGCAAGGTGGCCAGCAACGTAGTAGCCAAACTAGACGTGCAAAAGGTCAAGATGTGGAAATGGAATTCCCGATGTTTCTAGAAGAAACCTTAGTAGACACACTCAAACCCGTGTCGTTTACTTTGCAACAGCGTGATGCCCGAGGTCATATTGTTGAGCAACCTAAATCCTTAAAAGTTAAAATTCCTGCTGGTGTTGCTAATGGTGAACGTATTCGCCTTAAAGGACAGGGTGGAGCCGGACAAACTAAAGCTGATAATGGCGATCTGTATTTACAAATTCGCTATGCGCCGCATCCTTTATTTGATGTTGATGGTAAAGATTTGAGTATTGTTGTGCCCATTGCACCATGGGAAGCGGTGCTGGGTACTAAACTAAAAATCCCGACTTTAACGGGTAATATTCAAGTTAGTATTCCGGTAAATAGTCAATCAGGACAACGCTTGCGCATAAAAGGTAAAGGGTTACTGAGCAAAAAAGCGCATGGTGATTTATATGCGGTACTCAAGATTGTTGTTCCTAAATCAACAGATGATACAAGCAAAAAATTGTGGACTGAATTAGCCGAAAAAACAACATTCGACCCACGTGACAGTTGGAGTAAATAATGATGCTGCAAATTAATATAAGCGAACAAGACCGTTGGTTAAGTAGCGATGAACTGTGTGAGTGCAGTGATATTAGTTCTGCATTGCTGCTTGAACTTGTAGAGCACTGTATCGCGATTCCATTTGAGGGCGTTGAATTAGCACAATGGCAATTTAGTGTGGAAAATTTGCTTGTAGTACAAAAAGCGACCCGAATTCAGCGTGATCTTGCGCTCGATTGGGGAGATACCGCGTTAATTCTACAATTACTCGATGAAAGAGAACAATTAGAACGACAAGTATTAATGCTAAAACAGCAACTAAAACGATTTAAAGCATAGCGACATATTGTTTAGAATTAAGCATCTAATAAATCTAGGTGTTTGAGCGATGATTGTCCGGTTTGCAAGTGTGCTCTCAATATTGAATAGCGTGTTCATTTGTTCATTTGTTCATTATTATCGCCCGTTTATCTTTCAAGATGAATTTGTAGCTGTTTTTTTGGTATTAAATAAAAACCATAATGAAGCAAAAATCAGTCATCGGTAACGTGATAGACATAAGTCAGAATTGTTGTTCTACTATTTTGGTTAAATGGATGTTTTTCGTTAAATAATCATTCTATTTCAAAGTGTTAGGCTAAATCTTTAGGGTTGAATCTTACTCCGTAATTTCTTACTCCCGCAGGTTTACTTGAATCAAACTCAATATTGAAAACCAAATCAACATTGAGTCTGACTCTGTTTTATTTAGTTAACCGCTACAATAGTGTATGACGTTTACAAATGTTTATTGAACCGTTTAGCCGCTAACAACACGCCAACGCAGGTAAAGCCGAGTAACCACAATGCATCCTTACCTAATGATGTCACTTCAGCCTCACGAAGCACTATTCCTCTAACCATACGAATGAAATGAGTTGCAGGTAGCATTTCTGCTGCCCATTGGGCTCCAATGGGCATCGCTTCATACGGAAACATAAAGCCAGATAACAAAATGGATGGCATTAATACAAAAATGGTCAATTGCATCGCTTGAAGCTGAGTATTCACTATGGTGCTAATGACCAATCCTAAAGCCAAACTGGCACAAATGAACAAAAATGAAGCAAGCAACAAAGAATCTAGGCCACCGCGAACGGGAACTGAAAATATCCAATGTCCAGCACTGAGAATAATCGCAACTTGGATTAATCCGACTAAAATATATGGGATTATTTTACCCAACATCAGCTCCAGAGGATGTACTGGAGTGACAATTAAAAACTCCATGTTACCCAACTCCCGCTCTCGAACAATAGCTGCGGAGGTAAACATAATCATGGTCATCGTTAAGATAATAGCCAGTAACCCCGGGACAATATTAACTGCTGAACGTTGCTCAGGGTTAAAGTATTCGACTACTTCGAATGTCGGTATGCTCATAACAGTTGCACGGTTAGCCACTTCGTTCAATGGTAAGGTTCTCAGTGCTCTAATTGTTGAGGCAACCATAGTATCCGAGCCATCCAATAACCATTGCCCCACCGGACGAGTTATTTGTGATGATTCTCGTTTTGAATCATAAGAGGGATGGATCAACAGTCGTTGAGGTAAATCAACGGGTAAATAGAGCACTGCTTTGACTTCTCCGTTGGTAATGGCTTTCTCGGCTTCCTTTATAGAGTAGTATTGATGTACAAAATCAACTGCTTGTGTAGCTACCACAGTCTGAGTAATGGCTCGACTATAGGTCGTTTGACTCATGTCGATAATACCTGCGGGCACATGACGAACATCGGTATTGATGGCATAACCAAATAATACTAATTGCAGCAAAGGGATCATGACTATCATGCCAAAAGTCATTCGGTCTCTTGACAGCTGTTTCAATTCTTTAACGACAATGGCAATTAATCTACCCCACATGTCGACCTCCAGTACTGGTGACGAACACATCTTCAAGACTCGGTCTAACTATTTCAAGCTTATATTGCTGACATACAGGGCTCAGCAATTTAATGGGGTCTGCTATGGAGTCATCTATTAGTACCCTTAACCGAGTGCCAGATTGGGATGCGGAAATAACCGCTTTTATGTAAGTTAGTTTTTGTTTTAACGCCCTTAAATCATTGCCTGTCACTTCGATAACCGTGGCTCCCATGGATTGCATTAACTCACGCGGTGTTCCGTCTGCTCGTTTGATACCATTTTCCAAAATGGCTAATTGATGGCAGCGTTCTGCTTCATCCATATAGTGGGTTGAAACTAAAATTGTGGTGCCATTTTCACTGAGGTCGAACAGGTGTTCCCAAAAATCACGACGGTTTTGTGGGTCTACGGCTGAAGTGGGTTCATCAAGAAAGAGTAATTCAGGACGATGCATAATGGCGCAAGCAAGTGCCAATCGTTGTTTTTGGCCGCCGCTCATGGTTCCAGCTAATTGTTTTTGTTGTGGTTCAAGATCATATTGGGCCAGTAATGTTGCTATTCGAGATTTATCTTTCACCCCATAAATAGACGCAACAAAGCGCATATTTTCTAATACTGTCAAATTGTCATACAGCGAAAATTTCTGAGTCATATAGCCAATTCTGCTTTTGAGTAACTCTTCATTCCCTTGTAGTGATAATCCTAAAACAGTTGCTTCGCCAGAACTGGGTCTCAATAAGCCAGTTAACATCCTAATTAATGTTGATTTACCACAACCATTGGGGCCGAGAAAACCATAAATACACCCTTTCGGCACCTGTAAATTCAGGGAGTCTACCGCGACTAAATCACCAAAACGACGGGTGAGTCCTTGAGTTTCGATTACATAAGAGGATTCATTCATGGTAAACGAACCTCTACGCCAATCCCTGTTGCTAAGTGTTTATAAGCAGGCAAGTCTATCTCAGTTAAATACATTAACCGGGCACGATCTCGTTCATTAAGTGCAAAATAAGGTGTGAAGGCTGGGGTACTTCTGATGTTATGTACTTTTCCTGTGACAGGTTGTTTGTGGCCGTCAATCCATACTTGCACCGCGTCACCTTGGTTTATTTTACCAAGAGCCGTTGCCGGTAAATACACTCGGGCATAAAGACGATCACTGGCCAAGAGTGTTATTAATTGAACATTGGCTGCAACGCGATCGCCAAGCTTCCAGGGTAAAACGTCTACAACACCTGACTTTGGCGCGATGATACTTAGATCTGCTAATGATTGTCGTGCATCGGCCAATGATGCTAGCGCTGCGTCAGTTTGCGCTTGCGCTTGTGCTATTTCTTCGCTACGAGTGCCATTTTTAAGTTCTAACCATTGTTGTTTTGCTTGATTTAACTGTGCGGCTGTTTGATCTTTTAGGGCTTTGGCTGAATCATATTCAGATTTTGCCACCAATTTTTTTATCCAAAGATCTTTCATTCGAACGTAGCTTCTTTCTGCATCTTGGGCTTGAGCCTGTACAGCAAGCATTGCTGCATTGGCTGCGGCAAGTTGCTCTAAACGAGCCCCTGTTTGTAATTGATTTAGTTTTGCTTGTGCTTGAACAAGTAAGGCTTGTCGTTGATCAATTAGCAATTGCGCGTGCCGGGGATCAAGTTGAATTAATAAATCACCTGACTTTACCGTCTGTCCTTCTGCAACAGCAATAGTGCGAATTTGCTCTGAAACAGGTGCTGAAAGTATTATTCGATCTCGTTCAATCAGTCCCATCGCGATTTCACCTTCTTCACCAGAACATCCGGTAAATAGAGCCATTATCGGTAATATCAATAAAAGGTTTTTCATTATTGAACTCCTGAATCTGAACATTGAACTGATGTGCCTTGGAATAATCCTTGACTCATTACTTTTATATTATGAGTAAGCAGAGTATCGAACATTGATTGGCTGAGTGGTAAATTTAACTCTTCGAGTATCACTTTGGGCGCAATTAATGGAAACACCATTAAACTAATAAAACTTAAACGAACCCATTGTGGGTCGAGATTCGGATTGAGTTTTTGTTGTTCAGCTAATGCGTTAATCCAATCATCGGCATAACCAAGCATCTCACCAATAACATCAGATACTATCTTGAATGCTTCGCTACTAGACTGTTGATTTAATGCTTGGAATAGTAATCGGGGTAATGCAGGTGTTTTTTCCATTATTTGATAATAAGCAACCATTAATTCTTCGGGAGATTCAGATTGTTTATGTAAATTCTGTTTAAATGCACTTGCAACTGGGGCAACCGTTTCTCTGACCATGGTTTCAAATAAGCCGGCTTTGGAGTCAAAGTAGTAACGGATCATCGCGGCATCGACACTAGCCCGCCGTGCTAGTTCTCGGATAGAGACTCGCTCATAGCTGTTGTGTAGAAAACACTCTTTTGCAGCATCGATGAGCGCCGCACGAGTTTGTGTTACCCCTTTAGGTCTTCCCGGTTTATCGGCCATGTTTAATGCCATTAATTCATCTGTTGATGAATAATAACAAATACTGGCAAAGAGAATAGGACATTAATTCCACAAAGTAATATCCGATGAGGAATTACACCGAATTAATATGATACAGACTATAGTTTGGCGATTAACTAGGATAAATATTAAGCAGTTTTATTGATTGGCAGAATAAACTGAAAGCCATTGAGAAATAAAATCTATGTTGTGCATTGAATATTTTCATTGTTGGCGGAAGGTAAACATAAGGCGTTGACTTATTTACAATGGCTCAATTGGCTTGCTTATCATGTTCTAACATATAAATGTTTGTTTATTATTTATTTTTGTTATTTTAAATTAAAGTTAATGATTAAAAAATCCTGAAATATTTAGCTTATTTTGTTAAAATCAGCCAGTGAAATTGAAACGACTGTCAAATTAAAAGGGCAAGGTCGCTCTAAACGAGGTTATATGAAAATGAATAAGGACAAATACAGTATAGATAATACCGATTATACTGTTGGGCAGGATAACATTCAAAAATGGGGCTTTGATATACATAACGCCGTTTTTGGGATTAGTGCAGGCTTAATCGCTGCGTTTATAATTGCATTATTAATTATCGATCCAGCAACATCTAAAACGTTTTTAGATGGTTTGAAATGGCAGATTATAGGCACCTTTGACAGCCTATTTATGTGGTCTGCCAATATTTTTGTGGTTTTTTGTTTGGCATTAATCGTGTCGCCTTTCGGTAAAATACGTTTAGGTGGTGATGACGCAAAAGCGGATTACTCAAGACTTTCTTGGATAGCAATGCTGTTCGCTGCTGGCATGGGCATTGGTTTGATGTTTTGGGGGGTTGCAGAACCCTTAGCGTATTACACCGGTTGGTATGAAACTCCACTTAATGTGGCCGCTAATACACCTGAGGCTGCCGAGCTTGCACTTGGTGCAACTATGTTCCATTGGGGATTACACCCTTGGTCCATTTATGCTGTGGTTGCATTGTCTATGGCTTTCTTTGCTTATAACAAAGGTTTGCCGCTTTCTATTCGATCTGCTTTTTATCCAATATTAGGCGATCGCACTTGGGGTTGGCCTGGACATATCATTGATATTCTAGCCGTATTAGCCACATTGTTTGGTCTAGCAACTTCATTAGGTTTAGGTGCCCAGCAAGCCGCCGCAGGATTCCAGCATGTGTTTGGTATTGAAGGTGATCTCACCTTGCAAATCACTATTATTGTGGTGGTAACCTTGCTGGCAGTAATTTCGGTAGTACGTGGCCTTGAAGGTGGTGTTAAAGTCATCAGTAATATCAATATGTTCCTTGCTTTTGCTTTGCTCATATTTGTTGCACTGGTTACTTTCGCTGTTTCCATGGGAACAATTCCGACCACAGTAATGGGTTATATTAAGAATATTATTCCATTAAGTAATCCAATTGGTCGTGAAGACGAAGCTTGGATGCACGGCTGGACTGTCTTCTATTGGGCATGGTGGATTTCATGGTCACCATTTGTAGGTATGTTTATTGCGCGTATTTCTCGCGGTCGTACTGTACGTGAGTTTCTTGCCACAGTATTAATAGTACCAACAGTGGTCACTATTTTATGGATGTCTGTATTTGGTGGTGTTGCCATTGACCAAGTTATCAATAATGTTGGTACATTAGGCAGTAAGGGCTTAACTGAAGTTCCGCTTGCTATGTTCCAGATGTTTGATGCCTTGCCATTAGGTAATTTGTTATCAATGCTAGCTGTGCTACTGGTGCTGGTGTTCTTTATAACCTCTTCAGATTCTGGCTCGCTCGTTATCGACAGTATTACTGCTGGCGGTAAAATTGATGCTCCAATCCCACAACGTATTTTTTGGGCCGTTATAGAAGGTGCAATTGCAGCGGTTTTATTATGGGTTGGTGGTACTCAAGCTATTGAGGCACTGCAAGCAGGTGCTATTTCGACTGGGCTACCGTTTACCATTATTCTATTGGTAATGTGTGTCAGTTTGTTGATGGGTATGCGCACCGAAAAACATAATAAAAGATAGATTTATACTTGTATTAAAAAGCCGATGATTTATTCATCGGCTTTTTTTTAAGAATTAATCTTATGGAGGTAGTATTTATAGCCACAATTTTCTAATCGCAGTATCTGGACTGAAATGATACTTAATTTGTGCTTGAAACAATTCTGCGGTAGCAATTGCATCGGTTAAGGCATCGTGTGATGAGTAAGCGGGTAAGTTGTAGCGTTCACGACTATTAGCAAGACGGATCGACGCAGGGCGCCTTCTTTTAAAGAAGTTAAACAGTCCCTTTGATTTCTCTCGTTGTACATTAGCCTCTATCTGCATCGTATCAACAACCGGAAAGATAATTCCTTCATCAATCAACAAGCGTAGAGTGTGATCAAGAAAGTCACGTTCTATATGCCGAAAATGCACTACAACGACTTTTCCCGCGAGTTCATCTAACAACTGTTCCAATATCAGCAATAGATTGGGTGCACCTTTTAAATCAGAGTGGGTGATACCGTGGATAATAATCGAGTCTTCTTGTAATTTATCCTGCGGATTGAGATACCATTCTTTTGCTTTACTGCAAAAAATACGCTGTATATTAAAGGGTACTAATCCAATACTAATAATACTGTTTTGTTGTGAATCTAAGCCTGTGGTTTCAAAATCCAATGCCACAAATTCAATATCGCTTAATGGCGTATCATTTTGATAGGTTCCGACATTATAAAAATCACATAAGCGTCGATCTTTACTATTTTTTGCTTGTAATTTTAGAAAGGCTTCCCAGTTTAAAATCTCCTGGTTACTGAAGTTATTCATGAGTTAACCTTTAATGTTGTTGGACGTATACCGATATTTTAAAAAGTTTTGTGCATTGCTTAATACTAAGAAAGCATCTTTAAGATTTCTTCTTTCAAAATTAGACATGCTTTCCGGCTCGATATTATTATCAGGCTCGATTCCAGATTCTATATCAGAGGACTGATGGCGCAACCGCACCAAAGAGATAAGCTCCATCGCATGCTGTAAATCTTCGCCCTTTGATGTGGGCAAAATACCCGCTTCGATGATATCTTCTAAACGTTCAAAGGAGTTTTGTGATAACGAACCAATTGCCAAAGCGTGTACTCGAATAAGATCTGCCAATGGTGCTGTTCCACGGCGTTTTAAATTAATCGAGTTATTATGACGGCCATCTTTTTCCATCACAAAATCTTTAAAAAATCCCAAAGGAGGTTTACGATTAAGGGCATTATGGGCCAGACAGGCTAAAAATCGGTTGTTTTTCTTAGTTTTCTTGCGGATGAATGCATTTAACTGCTTAGCCCATTTTATACGGCCATATACACCCGTTAGATCAAAGAAAATAGAGCAGTTTAATAACGCTTGAGGATTCGGATTGTCTATCCAGTCACCAAAACACGCTTCCCACTCGGAGCGGGTTTTACGGTACTCAGGGTTACTGGCCATAATATCACCGGTGCAGTAACTGTAACCGCAAGCGGCCAAACCATCACAAACAAAATCGGCTAATTTTTCAAAATACTCACCATGCAATGCTACTTGATAACTATTATCTAGAATAATGGCATTGTCTTGATCGGTAACCATGAGCTGTTCATCACGAGCCATCGAACCGAGCGCTAAAAAACAGTAGGGCACAGGTGGCGGGCCGAACTTTTCTTCTGCAAGTTCTAATAAACGCTGCTTAAAGTTACGGCCGATTTCAGACATTGCCCGTCCGACCATATGAGAATTTGCGTCTTCATTTACCATTCGAACAAAACAGTTTTTTAACTGGCTAGAAAGCAGTACTAAATCCTCACTACTTTTTTGCTGGAAAATACTGCTGACAAACAACAGACTATTTTGAGATTCGTAACGAATAATATCAGCAACTTCAATCAGACCAATGGGTTTTTTATTTTTGATAATAGGCAGATGATCAATGTTATGACGTAACATGAGTAACATAGCTTCAAAAATATAAGCGTTATGATCAAGATAGATTAAATTTGTCGACATGACCTGTGAAATAGGACTATCAACATTTATCCCAGCAGCTACGACCTTAGAGCAGAGGTCATGTTCAGTAATAATACCAACAAAACTGTTTTCCATAGGATCATCTATATTGGGATCATTAATTAATACGGCAGAAATGTTCTCTTCAGCCATTGTCTTAGCAACAGCTTGAATAGTGCTACTACAGGGAAGAATAAGTGGTTCTCTGGTCAGTAATGTTTTAACTTTTGAGGTGGTTAGTGCATTGGGATCATCGGTGTTACCTTTTACCGCCTGCTTTAAACGGGTGGTATCTTCCACTTCTACAAAATCAGCGAAATCATCATATTGCTCACATAAATCATTGAATACAGACTCTGGAATACAATAAACAAGCGTATCTTTGACCGCTTTGGCTGGGAAACGCACTTTGTTATTGGTCAACAGGCCCATTTGTCCAAATAACTGACCTTGATCAAGACGATTATACAGTTCACCTTTACGTCTAAATAGTTCTACGACGCCACTGCGGATCATGTACAGTTCTTTAATTTTGTCATTAAAATTAATAATCATACTATCTGTTTGGTAATATGAAATCTCAACGCTTTGAGCCACTTCAAGTATCGCTTTTTCGGGAAGTTGATCAAAAGGGGCATACTGAGCAATAAAACTTTGAATCTCGAGTAATTCGGCTGACATTAATAGGCCTGCTAATGTGTATTGACTGGAGCTTTTGTGTATAGCTATACAGACATTATACGAGTTATAGCTGCAATATGTGCAGCTATAATTACAGGCGAATATTTTACCTTTGATTTGGTATTGATTGATTGTGCGATGTTTACAATTGATAATAATAAAAGTCATTGATTATAAATGGTTTTTATTAATATTGTTAACGGTGCTTTAAAGATTGATTTAGAAAAACAGTCACTTTTAAAAAAATAATGTGGTTCATATTAAGCTTGAGATAACCCCTCTGCATTGGTTGTTTATATTGAAAAATGTCTATTAGTTTTTATCCTTATCTTTTTCATTGCCTCACAATTAGAGTTGTCTTTGTCAGCTTCTTCGTTCTCGCTGTCGTCGACAGTATCGCTATTAAAATCATATAATACCTCGGCCAAATGAGCTCGTGAAACCTGACCTTGTAAATCGCCTTAAAATCCACAACAGGTATAGGGAAATCTCAAGCCATAATCGCTGGAAGGTGGCCTACAAGCAGATCATCTGGTGAAATGGGGGGCAAGTCTTCTAACTTAAAATCTTCCATTGGTTCTTCATTATCGACTTTTACAGGTTCTTCGAGTATTTCTTGGCATATAACGCCCAGAACATCGTCTTCGTTTACATAATAGGCCCTAATCAAAAACGTCTATAAAAGACATATTAAAACAATCAGGATAATTGATCTTGATCAAGTGATGCTCGTTATGTGAGCGCTAAAATTGTTGGGTAGGTTGAGATTTTGGTTGTACGTAAAGCCAGAATCAATCAATTTTACTAGCAGATTTAAAGATGTAAGGAGATTTTGTTATGAACTTAATTCCTAAAAATTCACTTTTTGATGTGACAGACTTTTTTGGCAACTTTTATGCTCCCACTGTTGAGGGTGAAAAGGATGTAGATTTTTTTAGTCCTCGGGTAAATATTAATGATAATGAGGATCATTATGATATTACCGCCGACTTACCGGGTGTAGATAAAAAGGATATTCATGTTTCACTTGATGGCGATGTACTAACCATTGAGGCATCGACAGCCGAAGATAATGAAGTAAAAGACCACGGGCAAGTGATCAGAAAAGAACGTCGTACAGGTCAATATGTCCGCCGTTTCACTTTAGATGGCAAACCAAGTGAAGCCGATATAAAAGCCTCATTTAAAAATGGTGTGCTTCAATTGAAAGTGCCTAAACTTGGTGGGAAAAAAGCTGAAACTAAACTAATCCCCATTCAATAACAAAGCCAGTATAAATTGTTGCTATAAAATAAATTAATGAGGTAAAGCTTAGAAATGTATTAACCATCTATATTTAATAAAATGGTTAATAAAACGTTTTATAAAGCAATAACTCAAATAATAGATATATCAACTTTATACATGTAGTGGTCGCATAAATCATTATTGATAGCGATTAAAAAGCCCGCTAATTTAGCGGGCTTTTTGTTAACGTTTAATCATCAAATAGTTTTTTATTGGGTTTTAAATTGGCCTATCTGTGCTTTTAATTGTTGAGATAATTGGTCAACTTGAACACTCGCAGTATGTGACTGTTCGGCATTGGCAACGGTTAAGCGAGTTTCATCACTAATATTAACAATGTTACGATTAATTTCATCACTCACTGCCGTTTGCTCTTCCGCCGCAGTTGCAATTTGAGTCGCCATATTGGCAATGGTAGCAACAGATTGGGTAATTTTAGTCAGTGCTTCACCCGCCTGAGCTGCTTGCTCAGTGCTATTTTTAGCTTGTTGGCTACTTGCTTCCATAACGGTTACAGCGCCTTTTACACCTGTTTGCAATCGACCAATCATTTCTTGAATCTGATTGGTTGAATCTTGAGTGCGCTGAGCTAAGGTGCGAACTTCATCGGCAACAACGGCAAAGCCACGGCCTTGTTCTCCGGCACGTGCGGCTTCAATTGCAGCATTTAACGCCAGTAGATTGGTTTGGTCTGAAATACCACGAATAACGTCCAAAATAGTGCCAATATTATTAGTATCGCTTTCTAATTTATAGAGTGCACTCGCGGCTTGTTCCACACCTTTTGCTAGATGATCAATTGAATCGATGGTTTGGCGAACAACCTTGTCGCCTTGTAGCGCTTGTGCATCTGAATCATGTGCTGCTTGGGCGGCTAACTCGGCATTGTTTGCAACTTCAATGACGGTTGCTTGCATTTGATTCATTGCCGTGGCGACTTGTTCTGTTTCACTTTGTAGTCGTTGCATACCATTTAAGGTTTCATTACTAGCAGATGCTAACTGTACACTTGTTGTGCCTAATTGTTGTGTGTTGCCATTAAAATCAATGATCAACTCACGAATGTTCGCCACGAACACATTGAAGCTCGATGCCACTTTAGCAATTTCATCATCACTACTATCGTCTAACTTTACGGTTAGATCCTTTGCTCCAGATGCCACATTGCGCATTGATTCATCAAGTTTGTTAAGTGGAGTTAAAATACGTTGATAAAGAATTATCATCATTATCACAATAAATAACCCGAGGCCAATGCTTCCCCATAATTGCACCCTCGAAGCCGAAGTTGTTGCAATAAGAGTTTCATTTACCGTTGAAACAAATTGTTGATCCAGTTCTTGAGCCAATAAATCTAAGTTTTCTGCTAATTCTCCCGCAGAGTCATCAAAGCCACCAGCGTCTTTCATTAATGCGTTACCCGCTTCAGTACCTTGGGTTAAATAGGCGTCGGCCATTCTTATACCAGAATCGTACAATAAATTGACTTGGCGTTTAATATTTTGTGCCTGCACTGCAAATTCTGGAGCGTATTTAATTAACTCATCAATCTGTTGTAGGGCTCCGCTCTTGCTTTCAAGTGCTTCAGACTTAGCTTCATCACTTTTGGTTGCCCCCACATCGGTTAGAAATTGTTGTATTTGCACGACATAATAACGAGTATCTTTTAATGCAAATATTGCATGAACTTGTAGCTCTTCTTTTTCAATATTTACATGTATACGCTCTTGTTGAACACTCATTATCAAAGCCAACACCATTAGTGACGTTAACGTTAGTACAATGGTAATTTGGAGCATTCTCTTGATGGAGAACTTTATATTCATAAATAACCCTTAACGTAAATAAAATGATGTCATGCAATGTAAAGAGAATATCGTGTTATATAATTATTGTCATTTAACAGCGTTGATTTTTTGAACCTATGTCTAATTAAAGAGTAGTTTTATTTGTAGGGCGAAGATTGTTGTTATTTTTATACCCTAAAATGTTGTTGTTTGGATGTTTTTAGGTTTGTCTTTGGTTGTTTATCGGTAGCTTTTATGTTGGTTAATTGTGACTGTTTTTATTGAAAAATCAACTTTTAGTTGTAGTCAGTAAATAAACCAACACTTACATATTCTAAGGTGGGACATAAAAATGACTAAATTGTTTTGATCTGTTGGGTGAGTAATGGATGATAAAAAAGAAAATATTCTATATGTCAGTAATCGAAAAAGTTTCAATAAAAAACGCGCCAATTGGCGCGTTTAAAAGTTTGTTATTTAAATGATTAGAAACTTGCTGAGCGAGGTGCGCGAGGGAAGGGGATAACATCACGAATGTTGTTAACGCCAGTCACGTATGACACTAAACGCTCAAAACCTAAACCGAAACCAGAATGTGGCACTGTGCCATAACGGCGTAGGTCACGATACCACCAGTAATCTTCTTGGCTTAAATCCATTTCAGCTAAACGCATATCAAGTACGTCTAAACGCTCTTCACGCTGTGCGCCACCGATAATTTCACCAATACCTGGTGCTAATACGTCCATCGCGGCAACAGTCTTACCATCATCGTTTAAGCGCATATAGAAAGCTTTAATGTCTTTAGGATAGTTTTTAACGACAACAGGCGCTTTAAAATGCTCTTCTGCTAAATAGCGTTCGTGCTCAGATTGTAAATCAATACCCCATTCAACTGCGAATTCAAACTTCTTACCACAGTTTTTAAGGATTTCAACCGCATCAGTGTAATCTACTTGGGCAAAATCACTGCTAACGAATGATTGCAAACGTTCGATAACGGTTTTATCAACACGTTCGTTAAAGAAGCTTAAATCATCCATGCGTTCTTCAAGTACGGCTTTAAAGGCGTACTTGAGCATTTTTTCAGCTAACTCAGCGGCATCATCCAATGTGGCAAATGCCACTTCAGGCTCAACCATCCAGAATTCTGCAAGGTGGCGAGTGGTGTTTGAGTTTTCTGCACGGAATGTTGGCCCAAAGGTATATACTTTAGACAATGCACAAGCATAGGTTTCTGCGTTTAACTGACCCGATACAGTCAAGAATGATTCTTTACCGAAGAAGTCTTTATCATAATCAACTTTACCATCGGCCGTGCGAGGTAAATTTTCCATGTCTAATGTTGAGACGCGGAACATTTCACCAGCACCTTCACAATCAGATGCAGTAATTAATGGGGTCGATACCCAAATAAACCCTTCTTCATGATAGAAGCGGTGAATGGCTTGTGATAAACAGTTACGTACACGGGCAACAGCACCAATAATGTTGGTGCGAGGACGTAAATGTGCCAGTTCACGTAAATGTTCAATCGAGTGGCGTTTGGCCGACATTGGGTAAGTATCTGGATCGTCAACAAAACCCGTGACTAGGATTTCAGATACTTGTAATTCAAATGCTTGACCAGCACCAGGAGAGGCAACCACTTCACCCGTCATAACGACAGAGCAGCCAGCAGTCAATTTCAATACATCGTCATTGTAATTGGCTAGGCTATTTGGCACGACACCTTGAATAGGGTCGAAACATGAACCGTCATACACGGCTAAGAAAGAAATACCCGCTTTTGAATCTCGACGAGTTCTTACCCAACCACGGACAGTGACTTGCGAACCAACGGCGTGTTCACCTTTAAATACAGAAGCGACAGATGCAATGCTCATTGTTGCTTTTTTCTCCAACGTATCGAATATAAATATAAATTTGGGCTTTATCTTACCTTGCTGGTGGCTTTTCTCAAGCTGAAAACGCTATTCTATGGTGATTATTATGATACTTTTAGTTAAGTCGGTTAAATATATGGCTAATTAGCCTTTTATTGTCCCGTTTATTAAGGAAATGCCATGTCTCGGTTAGGAATTATACAAGTGGTGTTGACCATTTTGTCGTTATTAGGCTGGAGCTTAGCCATTTATGCGTTGATTATTTTTGGCGAAGCTCGGCCTGATCGCGCAGTTGGGTATTTTTTAAGTAAAGGGGTGTCGGTGCGATTAAACTGGGATCCCGAATTAACCATTAAGTTAGAGTATTTAATTTGGTGGTGTGCAGGTATTAGCTTTTTAAATTTGTTAGTTAATTTTTATGCTAAAACAACTACGCGAATAGGTTTTTGGGTCAATATACCATTGCTATTGTTAGTATCGTTGTCTGCAGGTTTATATATCCGCTATGTGGTCTAATTTACACAGTGAAAATTGTCGAGATTAGTTTTGGCTAAATGGTTTATGAAGTCGAGCTTGCTGTGTTTGCTCATTCATTTACTTCGACATGACGGCACAGCAAATCAATGATGGCGGCTGTTACGCCCCAAATAAATTTGTCTTCAAATGGCATAAAGTGCACTTGATAATGTGCGCCATAGCGGTAATAACTTAACTTATGATGATTACCTCTCTCAATAAAAAAATTCAATGGTACTAAGAAACAATCTTCCACTTCACCGGGATCGAGCACTAACTCAAAAGGGTGTTTTACCATTGCGACGACCGGGGTGATCTCAAAGCCTGTAAAGGTTTTATGGGGTGGAAATACGCCTAACACATCAACATTTTCCGGTGATAAACCAATTTCTTCGTGGGCTTCGCGCAGTGCAGTATAAATGGCATTAATATCTTCTGGCTCAACTTTGCCACCTGGGAAGCTAATTTGTCCTGGATGGTGACGTAAATGCATTGGGCGTTTCGTTAAAATAAGGTGCAGTTGTTGCTTTACTTCAATCACGGGTATTAACACCGCAGCTTGTCGACCGATATACGATGGCGGGGCTGATGGAATTGTAGAGCCCAAACGATGTAGATTATAACGTAAAGTGAATTCGTGTTTATTCATTATGGTCTTCGTATCCAACGGATGGTAATACAGAGGCTATCTTGTAAGATTAACAACATCTCACAACTCAATGTATCACACATGAAACAAGTCAATGATAGATATCAATCTCTATAACATTTCGCTTCAGTAAGATTAATCTTAGCAGTGACAGCGTCAGGCTAAAAGAAATGTATAGGATCGTCATGGTTCTTGAAAGACGCTTTATGTGTCATTTATTCATTAACATTTACGCTACCAGTTAGGTTAGATTTTTTAGTGACTTAGTCTGCTTAAGTGCACCATTTTGTGATCTATGTCAGTTCATGGTGCGTCAAATGGTCTTAATATATTCATATTGAACAAACATTCCAAGTTTAACGATAATGATAACCGACTGATTTTAAATAAATAGTTATTGTCATTTTATTGCCATTAATCTGTATTCAATTTGTTATGATTAACTGGCATGTTAACTGCTGGAATTAACGCAGTTAATTAACGCGAGGGCGACAAATATGGAACTGGAGAAGTTACTGTATTTGCAAGGCGTAGGAGCAGAGTTTATCGATTGTGTCGGTAATCATGTCCACATTCCTGCTAAGGACAGGCAGGGTATTTTAACGACGATGTTATTGGAACCTTCATTTTATCAACAACATCAACAAACCGATCTACAGCAAGCTAATCAACCAGCATTAACGGCAGAAGCCTTGATGCAACACTGTTTATCAGATCAACAGATTGCTTCCAGAATAGAACAGCTTGATGTATTACCTTGGTTGATGCCGTTGCATAAGTTTCAGTGGTGTCATATCGATAAACCACATGTTGATATCTATCTGCCAGATAATTATTCATTTTCTTTTATGGTGACCATTAGTGGTGATCACATTGACACTGTTACAGTTAATGCAGATTTAAGCGATTGTGTTATCACTGGTGAATATATTGTCAATAATCTACGTTATTGCCAATATCAGCTAGCGCTTGATCAATCGAAATTTCAGAACGGTTATTATCAAGTTAAGATTACGTTTTTAAATGACCCCGCACGAACAGAGATTTTACAAGGCCAATTGATGATTGCGCCGTCTATGGCTTATCAAGGTTGTTTTGCGCAGACAGCAACAAGCAGCAAGCAAACTTGGGGGTTAAATGCTCAACTGTATGCAATTCGAAACGAAAGCCAGTGGGGGATTGGGGATTTTGGTAATCTGGCTGAGTTGATTGATTATGCCGCCCAAGCAGGTGCAGATTTTATTCTTCTTAATCCTCTGCATGCTTTGGATATCGGTCAACCAGAAAACCCAAGTCCTTATAGCCCAACTGACCGTCGTCGGTTAAACCCATTGTATATACAAATTGAAGCTGTTTATGAATATAAGGCGCTTAATGGCGAGTTATTATCACAAAAATGGCAACAAAAAAAGTTTGTACTTAACCAGGCTAATTTAATTAATTATGAAGAAGTACAAAGTCTTAAATACGCAGCTTTTGAAAGGTTGTATCAAATTTTTTGTTCGCAACACGTAAAGTGTGAAACCCCGAGGTTTAAGGCGTATTCGTATTTTATAGAGCAAGATAAAGCAGCGTTAATGCAGTTTGTTGAACTGGAAATAAAGTTAGCATCTAAATATTTCACTTATGATGCAGGTTTTTATTTGTATTTACAGTTTGTTGCTAATGAACAATTACAAGCTTGTCAGCTTAATGCTAAACAGTGTGGTATGAGTATTGGCCTCATACGTGATTTAGCCGTGGGAGCGGTGAGTCATGGGGCCGAAATTAGTGCCAATGCCGATTTGTTTTGTGCCAATGCTAGCATTGGAGCCCCTCCAGATCCTTTTGCCGAACATGGGCAAAACTGGGGCTTAACTCCTGTCGATCCGGTTAAATTGAAGCAAAATGATTTTAGTCATTTTGTGCAATTAATTCGCAGCAATATGCAAAGTTGCGGTGCATTGAGGATTGATCATGTTATGGGGTTACTGCGTTTATGGTGGTGGCCACTAGAGAAAGTGCTCGGTAATGGTTGTTATGTATATTATCCGTTGGACACCTTATTAGCGATTATTTGTTTAGAAAGCCAGCGTGCACGCTGTATTGTTATCGGAGAAGATTTAGGCATAGTGCCGCCAGAAATCGTGTCTCGTTTACGTGATGCGGGTATATTCTCAAACGAATTATTCTATTTCTGTCGACATTATGATGGTTTTAAGTCACCACAAGATTATAAGCGCCAAAGCTTAATGATGTTAGCTAATCATGATGTATGCACACTTGCTGCCTGGTGGACTGGGGCTGATTTACGCTTAAGGCGTCAACTTGACTTGATTGAAACTGATGAAAAGTTGCAACACGTTATTACTCAGAGACAGCAATATAAACAGCAATTGATTGATTTACTGATCCGCGAACACGCGTTCGAACTGCCACAACAAACAGCATCATTAGAACAATTAGATTTCGACAAGGTGTTGTTGGCTTGGATCAGTGTCGCCGCTAAAGGAAATTCGCAAATGTTCAGTGTGCAATTAAGTGACTTGGTCGCCGATAAGCACGCGGTAAACATTCCAGGCACTTGGAAAGAATTCCCAAATTGGCAGCGCAGATTACCGCTATCAATCAAACAAATGTCCCAAAGCCCTAAGGTGGAACAGCGCCTTAATGCCATAAAATTAGCCAGACAATCCACCAAGTAGTTGTGGCGGCGTACCCCATCTACTTCCGATAAACGTGCTCATTAATGGATCAATGAATATGACTGTAGAGACTCTGTATTTTGAACAAGGTAGTGAAATTGCCTTATTAAATGGTGAATACACAGATGTGTTTTCCTTGCTTGGAATGCACAGTACTAATGATGCTAAAGGTTTAGTGGTTCGTTGTTTATTGCCTGGCGCGCTTAGTGTTGATGTTGTGAGCGTTAAAGATTCTCGTAAAGTGGCCAGCCTTGAGCAAGTTAATTCTCAGGGGCTTTTTGCTGGAAAAATGGGACGCAGAGTTAAACCATTTAATTATTTATTACGGGTGCAATATCCGTTATGTGAACAATTAATCCATGACCCCTATCAATTTGACAGTTTATTGAATCCGGATGATGTATACCTATTTGGTGAGGGTAGCCAACTGCAAACCTATCATTTTCAAGGGGCTAATTGGCGAGAACATCATGGTGTAACAGGCGTTCATTTTTGTGTTTGGGCTCCTAATGCCAAACTGGTGTCAGTGATCGGTGATTTTAATTTATGGAATAAGCAACGTCATATATTACGTCGCCACCCCGCTAGTGGATTGTGGGATATTTTCATTGCTGATGTTGAAGCTGGCCAACATTATAAGTACTCAATTTGCGATACCAATGGCAATGAGATCATTAAGTCCGATCCCTATGCGGTTTCAATGCAATCATCACCTCAAAATGCATCAAAAATACCTGTGCAAGAAAGCTATGATTGGCAAGACAGTCAATGGTTAATAGAGCGTGCTAGTCATCAGCCACATGTAGAGCCTATGTCCATATATGAAGTGCAATTAGGCTCATGGCGACGTACTGGTGAAGACGGCCAAGATTATATCGAATATCCACAACTCATTGCCGAGCTAGTGCCATACATCAAAGAGATGGGTTTTACTCATTTGCAATTAATGCCCATTAGCGAATACCCATTTGATGGATCTTGGGGCTATCAACCTGTGGGGTTATTTGCACCTACTTATCGCTTTGGTGATGCCAACGGCCTTAAAGCCTTCATTGATGCTTGCCATCAACAGAATATTGCGGTGTTACTTGATTGGGTGCCTGCACATTTTCCTAAGGATCCTCATGGATTGGCTCGATTTGATGGTACTTGTTTGTATGAGCATCAAGATCCCCGTAAAGGTGAGCAACCTGACTGGGATACGTTAATTTATAATTATGGTCGCGCGGAAGTCCGTAGTTTTTTATACAGTAATGCTTATTACTGGTTGTATGAATTTCATTTTGATGGTTTGCGTCTTGATGCTGTGTCGTCAATGTTGTACCTCGATTACAGTCGTAACCCTGACCAATGGCTCCCTAATGAATTTGGCGGCCGAGAAAACCTTCAAGCTATCAGTTTTTTACAAGAGTTAAATGCACGTATGTATCAATGCTTCCCTGGCATTAATATGATTGCTGAAGAATCTACGGCGTGGCCTGGAGTGACACAAGCAACCAGCAATAATGGTTTAGGGTTTGGATTTAAATGGAATATGGGCTGGATGAACGACACCCTGCGTTATATCAGCTGCGACCCTCTTTATCGACGTTACCATCACAGTGAACTGACATTTAGTTTAGTTTACGCTTTTACCGAACAGTTTATTTTATCGTTAAGTCATGATGAAGTCGTACACGGTAAGGGGTCGTTGCTGCATAAAATCCCTGGTGATGATTGGCAAAAATTCGCCACCTTACGCGCCTATTATGGATTCATGTGGGCGCACCCAGGTAAAAAGTTGATCTTTATGGGCAATGAGTTTGCGCAACGCAATGAATGGAATCATAACCAGAGCCTTGATTGGCATTTATTACAATATGCGCCACATCAAGGGGTACAAGATTGGGTTCGCGATCTCAACCAATTTTACCAACAGCATCCAGCACTATATCAACGCGATCATCATAGCGACGGCTTTCAATGGCTCGACTGTAATGATGCCGATAATAATATTCTCGTGTTTTGCAGATTTGGCAACGATAAACAGCAACCGGTAGTGATTGTTGTCAATATGTCGCCACAGGTTTATCACGATTTTAGAGTCGGGGTGCCAACTGACGAACCCTACATAGAAAGTCTCAATAGCGACCATCGTCATTATGGTGGCAGTCATGTGGTCAATGATGGCATTTATAAAGCACACGCTACACCTTGGCAAGGAATGCCCCAAAGTATAGTGATAACAGTACCGCCATTAGGCTGCAGTTTGTGGATACCTGAACAAGCAGGTCTAGACGACCCAATAGCGTAAATTGGCGAAGATAACAGATTTTTATTTTATAAGGGCATGTTATGGATATGACCAGCGGTTATGCTTACCCACTTGGCGCGACAATTGACGACGACGGGGTTAATTTCTCGTTATTTTCGGCGCATGCATCCAAAGTGGTGTTGTGTATATTTGATTCCTCAGGAAAAGTTGAGGCGGCGCACTATATTATGTGCGGTCAAACACGACAAATTTGGCACTGTCATTTATCCGGTGCTCAAGCAGGACTACTCTACGGATACCGTGTCTATGGGCCCTACCAACCAGAACTGGGTCATCGTTTTAATCATAACAAATTACTCCTCGATCCCTATGCAAAAAAATTAGTCGGCGAGGTGACATATCATCCTGCGCTTTATGGCTATGACTTTGATTCAAAGGATGAAGATTTGTCATTTGACATCAGAGACAGCGCCCCATACATGCCTAAATGTCAGGTTGTCGATTGCGGATTTATTAATGATATTCCTATTGCACCACTTAATATTAGCCTTGCGAGAAGCATTTTATTTGAAACCCACGTTAAGGGTTTTACAAAACAAAACCCCGATGTCAGTTTGTCACAACAAGGCACTTTTTCAGGGCTTGGCAGCCAACCAATCATTGAATACTTGCAAAAATTAGGCATCACCGCGGTCGAATTATTACCCGTGCATGACTTTTTTGATGAAGCTTTTTTGATTGAAAAAGGCCTGACTAATTATTGGGGGTATAACAGCATAGCTTTTATGGCGCCGCATTCGGGTTATTTAACTGCTGAGGGTGATATATCAGAATTTAGACAAATGGTCTCAAAGCTCCACAATGCTGGGATTGAAGTTATCCTCGATGTGGTGTTTAACCATACTGCGGAAGGAAACCATTTGGGACCAACTTTCAGTTTCCGTGGCATTGACAATGCGAGTTACTATCGGTTATTGCCTAATGAAAAACGTTTCAACATTAATGATACTGGCTGCGGTAACACTTTTAATTTGAATCATCCCCAAGTGTTGATGTTAGTCATGGATTCTCTTCGTTACTGGGTTGAGGTGATGGGCGTTGACGGATTTAGATTTGATTTAGCCAGTTGCCTCGGCCGAGAAGCTTATGGCTTTGATCCTGGAAGTGGTTTTTTTGATGCAATAACTCAAGATCCTGTGTTGTGTAAAGTTAAGTTAATTGCAGAGCCGTGGGATATCGGTCCTGGTGGATATCAGTTAGGTAATTATCCGGTGGCATTCAGTGAGTGGAATGATCGCTATCGTGACGCTATGCGCCGTTTTTGGCGTGGAGACAGTGGTTTATTACCTGAATTTGCCAAACGTTTCCATGGTTCAAGTGACTTCTTTGAACATAACGGCCGTGGGCCAGCAGCCAGTATTAATTTTATTACCAGTCATGATGGCTTTAGCTTGCATGATCTTGTCACTTATCACGACCGCCACAACTTGGCTAATGGTGAAGATAATCGTGATGGTCATCAAGAGAACTGCAGTAGCAATTATGGTATTGAAGGTGAATGTGACGATGCCATTATTAATGCCATTCGTTCTCGGCAAAAACGCAATTTATTAACCTGCTTATTATTGTCTCAAGGGGTACCGATGTTATTGGCCGGAGACGAGTCTAGCCAAACCCAGCAAGGTAATAACAACGCGTATTGCCAAGATAATCCAATAGGTTGGTTTGATTGGCAGAAAATAGATTGGCCTTTGGTTAATTTCACTGCTCAGTTGATTAGTTTGCGAAAACGTTTTCCGATGTTGTGCCATCAAGCGTTTATTCATAAACCAGAAGCCTTATTTGACAATGGCTTAGCTTGGTTTAATCGCCAAGGTGAACCTATGACTAAATCACATTGGGGTGAACACCAAATCCGCACCTTGAGTGTCATTATAACCGGTAACTTAGGCCATGCAGATGTAGGCGAGATTGAAGATAGTACTGAGGCGTTGCTATTAATGATAAATGCAGGTGAGTTAACCAATTCTTTTATTCTGCCACAGTTACCCCATCTTCAAAATTGGCAGTGTTTATTACATACCCAAGACTGTGAGCCTGTGGTTGATGATAACCAACAAGTGAATTTAATGAGCCACAGTTTAATGTTATTTCATACCGAATTTACAAGGAGCAATTGATGACTACAGCGAAAGATAACGCCAATGTCGATAACACCAATGCCAGCGTAAGTGGCACAAAAAGCAATAATCATATGAATGTTGCAGCCGAAATTTTAGCTGACCACCCGAATTGTTCGGTTAGCGAACCTTGTGACGGCTTATCGATATCATTAGCCAGACATATTCATTATGAGTTGTGTCGAGATGAACATGATAAACATGAATTATTTAACGCCTTGGCACTCAGTGTTAAGGAGCAAATGCTCGAAAATTGGCGTCAAACACGATTAAAAGACAATCAATACCCAGAAAAACAAATTGCTTACTTGTCGCTTGAGTTTTTGATGGGACGAGCATTAGGCAATGCATTATTAAGTTTAGACATGACTGAAGAGGCAGAAAAAATACTGACTGAATATTCCACCAATTTAGAAGACATGGAACAAGTTGAGCATGATGCGGGCTTAGGTAATGGCGGATTAGGTCGTCTAGCAGCTTGCTTTTTAGACAGTTGTGCCAGTTTAGATTTACCAGTTACGGGCTATGGTATTCGTTACCAATACGGCATGTTTGTGCAAAAAATTATCGATGGATATCAGGTGGAACGTCCAGACCGTTGGTTACGTAATGGCAATCCATGGGAAGTCCGTATTTCTAATCACAGTGTATCTGTGCCTTTTTACGGTCATACCGAAACCCATGTCAATAAGCCGGGAAATCGACATCATGTGTGGGTGAATACCCAAAATGTATTAGCTATTCCTTACGATATGCCTATCCCAGGGTTTAAAAATAAGCGTATTAATACATTACGATTGTGGAAGGCTGAAGCTAACGATGAGTTCGATTTATCTGAATTTAATGAAGGTGATTATACCGAAGCTGTAGCCACTAAAAATTTGGCTGAACAAATCACTATGGTGTTGTATCCCAATGACGCCAGTGTTAATGGCAAAGAATTACGTTTAAAGCAGCAATACTTCTTGTCTTCAGCCAGTTTGCAGGACTTGTTAGCGCGCTACGTACGCAAATTTGGTAAAGATTTTAGTCAATTTAGTACCTATAACGTGATGCAGCTTAACGATACTCATCCAAGTATTGCGGTGCCGGAGTTAATGCGACTGTTGCTTGACCAATATGGACTGGGATGGGATGAAGCATGGAAGATCACCACTCAATGTATGGCATATACCAATCACACACTATTGCCTGAAGCATTAGAGCGTTGGTCTGTGCCCATGATGAAAAATATGTTGCCTCGCATTGTTGAAATCATTTTAGAAATAAATGCGCGCTTTTTAGAAGTCGTGGCACATAAATGGCCTGAAGATATTCAAAAACTTACCGAGATGTCGATTATTGAAGAGGGTGGCGAACAGCATATTCGCATGGCTTATTTAGCCATCGTTGCCAGCTTTTCTGTCAATGGTGTTGCAGGATTACATACTCAGTTACTCAAAGAGGGGTTATTTAATAACTTTTATCAATTATGGCCCAACAAGTTTAATAACAAAACTAATGGTGTAACCCCTAGGCGTTGGTTAGCATTTTGTAACCCTAAATTAGCGTCTTTAATTAGCCGTCAATTAGGCGATAAATGGATTAACGATTTATCTCTCCTTACTGGGTTAAATGCCTTTATTAATGACAAGGCATTTGTAAAAGATTGGGCGCAAATAAAGTATGAAAACAAACAAGTATTAACCAAATTTGTTAAACAACAATGTGGCGTCGAATTTGACCCTAAGATGATGTTTGATGTGCAAGTTAAACGTATTCATGAATACAAACGCCAATTACTGAATATTTTACATGTTATCCATTTATATCGCCGTATCCTCAATGGGGATACACAAAATATAGCGCCACGCTGTGTATTAATTGGCGGTAAAGCTGCCCCTGGGTATGCCATGGCTAAACAAATTATTAAGCTGGCAAATAATGTTGCTCATATGATTAATTCTGACCCTAACGTGACACCGTATTTACGCATGGCATTTTTACCTAACTACAATGTCAGCGCGATGGAAAAAATCTGTCCGGGTACTGATTTATCTGAACAAATATCCACAGCAGGTAAAGAAGCGTCTGGCACCGGTAACATGAAATTTATGATGAATGGCGCGTTAACGATTGGAACGTTAGATGGCGCTAATATCGAGATGCTTGAAGAGGTAGGCAAAGAAAACTTTTTCCTATTTGGATTAGACGCTAGCCAAGTCAGCCAGACTCGAATTAATTACAATCCTCAACAAATTATCGAACAATCTAAAGCTCTGAGCGGAGTCATGAATATGCTAAAAAGCGGTCACTTCAATTTAGAAGAACCGGGTATTTTTGACCATATTATTAATTCGATTGTCGATCCCCATGATCAATGGATGACCGCCGCCGATTTCGACAGCTATTGCCTAACACAAGATCTAGTGGCAAAGACTTATCTTGATCAAGATAGCTGGCAACAAATGAGTATTAAAAACACCGCAGCTAGCGGGCGTTTTTCAAGCGACAACACTATAGCGGGTTACCGCGATGAAATTTGGATGAAAAAGTAATACAGGGATAGCGGCGTAATGCCGCTTAAAGTAGGCCATGGAGCAATGGTTATTCATGGCTATTTTCAATCGATAATTGGAGCTGCTTATGAGTGATATACGTTATATTAGCAATTTAACTCGTGATACCTATGCGCTTATTCTAGCGGGAGGACGAGGTTCTCGTTTGCATGAATTAACCGACTGGCGAGCTAAACCAGCATTATACTTTGGCGGTAAATACCGGATTATCGATTTTCCATTGTCTAACTGTATTAATTCTGGAATACGTCGAGTGGGGGTGGTGACACAATATAAGTCACATTCATTAATTCGGCATATTTCTCGTGGTTGGGGACATTTTAAAAAGGAGTTAGGAGAGTCGGTTGAAATATTACCGGCATCACAACAAACATCAGGTAACTGGTATGAAGGCACCGCTGATGCAGTATTTCAAAATATCGATATTATTCGTCAGGAAGTCCCTAAGTATGTGATTGTCTTATCTGGCGATCATATTTACCGTATGGATTACGCGGGCTTGCTAGCTGCCCATACGGAGTCTGGCGCAGATATGACCGTATGTTGTTTTGAAACCCCCATTGCAGAGGCAGCAGGTGCTTTTGGTGTGCTACAAGTCGATAATACTAATCGAGTGATTGGCTTTGAAGAAAAGCCTACCAAGCCTAAACCCACACCTAATGATAAGCACAAATGTTTAGCTTCTATGGGGAATTATGTATTTAATACTAAGTTTTTGTTTGATCAGTTGAAAAAAGATTCTGATAACGAAAACTCAAACCGAGATTTTGGTAAAGATATTATCCCGGCCATTATTGATAATCATAAAGTGTTTGCATTTCCTTTCGACAGTTCCGTTGATGGACAACCAGCATATTGGCGGGATGTTGGCACAATAGATTCATATTTTGAAGCCAATATGGAATTAGTGTCACCCACACCGCCGTTAAACCTTTATGATGCTAAGTGGCCAATTTGGACTTATCAAGCCCAGTTACCGCCAGCCAAATTTGTATTTGATGATGACGATAGGCGCGGAATGGCAGTCGATTCTATTGTTTCTGGTGGCTGTATTATTTCAGGTGCAAAAGTAAAACGTTGCGTATTGTTTGACGAAGTACGGATATGTTCGTATTCGTTTGTAAAAGACACGGTATTATTACCTGATGTAGTGGTATTAAAAAATTGTAAAATCCAGAATGCCATTATCGATCGTGGCTGTATCATCCCTGAAGGAATGGTGATTGGCTATAATCACGATCATGACAGGGCTAGAGGATTTAGGGTATCCGAAAAAGGCATTACTCTAGTGACACGTAAAATGCTGGGGTTACCTGTTGGCTATGAATAAGGAGCATTAATGACGCAATTGAGTGTAAAACGAGTATTGCTGGTGGCAGCAGAAAATGATGCACTGCACGGCGCGAAGGTAGGTGGCATGGCGGATGTTATTCGTGATTTGCCCCCAGCATTAGCTAAATGTGGTGTGATAGCTGATGTTGCTATGCCTAATTACGGTTTTTTGGCTCAAGAATACCGTGCCGTTCATATGGTTGATATTGAGGTTGAGTTTGAAGGTGACCATCATACCGTGGTGGTTTATCGGATGCCAAGACCACAACACAAAGATGATATAGCTGTAGTGCAGCAAGATATTGTTGACGATTCAGTGGCGCAAATATATTTATTTGATCATCCATTGTTTAATCATCAAGGCCAAGTGTATTGTAATGGCTCTGCCGACAGACCCTTTGCGGAAGATGCGACAAAATTTGCCCTGTTTTCTCTTTGTGTTGCCACCAGCCTTGTAAAAGAATTATTGCCGCGTGTTGACGTGTTACATCTGCATGATTGGCACACTGCAATGGTGGCAATGCTTCGCAGTTGTGTGAAAGAGTTTTCTGCGCTTAAGGCTTTGCCTTGTGTATTTACTATCCACAATTTGGCACTGCAGGGGATCAGGCCATTTTCTGGGAGCGATTCTTCATTTAGCCATTGGTTTCCACAATACATGGGCAAATTAAACTCAATTGCTGATGAGAGTATTTTCGACCCCCGCTATAATAACTGTGTTAACCCGATGAGAATGGGTATTGTACTGAGCGATAAAGTGCATTTAGTTTCACCCACTTATGCTCGTGAAGTATTAATACCGTCCGATCATCAAAAAGGCTTTTTTGGTGGTGAAGGATTAGAAAATGATTTGGCGACTAAAGTTAAGCAAAATAATTTAATCGGTATAATTAATGGCTGTGTCTACAAAAATGCTGTTTCTGAGCCTTTAGCCAATATAGCAAGCCATGCCGAGTTATTGTTGCAAGCTGAAAATACCATTATCAAATGGCAAGCTAAAACGACTCAGTTCAGTGCTATCGATTCCATTGCCATCGCGCGAATTGGCCAGTATAAACATGTGCTGTTAATGGACTCCATTTTTCCGGAATTACGCCAAGTTGAACGCGAAGGAGATCGCTTTCTAGTGACTTATGTTGGCCGTTTAACAGAACAGAAAATGTTGATTCTATTACAGCCATTTAACGACCCTCAAGGTCAATTTTCGGCTAAAACGGTGTTAGAGGCGATATTAGAATCACTTAAACGGCAACAACCCGGCGGTGTATTTATGTTGCTAGGCAGCGGCGATGAGCATATTGCTAACGTACTGCAAGCTATTGCAGTACGTTATAGTAACTTTGTATTTTTACATGGTTATGATGACGTATTAGCTGAGGAGCTTTATCAGTGTGGTAGTTTGTTTTTGATGCCCAGTTCATTCGAGCCTTGTGGGATCAGTCAAATGCTCGCTATGCGCAAAGGGCAACCGTGTCTGGTACATGGGGTAGGCGGCTTGAACGATACAATAGAAGATAATACTACTGGTTGGATATTTAATGGTGAAACGCTGGCAGCACAAAGCCAAGCCTTAGTTGATCGTTTTAACCAAGTGATTAAATTGTATGGTAGCGAGACTTGGCAACAGGTGAAACAAAACGCAGCCAAACAACGATTCACTTGGGATGTTGTCGCCAAACAGTATATTGAAAAGCTGTATGTTAGCCATTAAATACCCATGAAATCAGATCATTTAAGTTAAAAAAATAATCTTGATAGCTTATGACGGTTAACTGCAGACTTTGCTCTATAAAGAAGGCCATGCAGTTAATAAGAGTGTTCAGTTAATAAGAGTGTTCAGTTAATAAGAGTGTCAGTTAACTAGGCTATTCAATTAAAACCAATCAAAGTTGATTGGTTTTTTTATCGTTAATTCCAACTCAGGTTAAAAGATTGGTTAATTCAAACTCGTGTTAAGCGGTTGGTTAAGCTGTTTTTTGTAACACAAGCTGTATCGCTTTAGGAATGTATTCGAGCAGATCAGATGCCAATAAGCTATAACAATTTTGTTGCTTGCTAACTAAGTCGCCGGCTAAACCATGTAAATACACACTTAAACAAGCTGCTTCTAGTGGTGCCATTCCTTGAGCACAAAATCCTGCAATCATTCCCGTTAACACATCACCGGTTCCCGCTTTGGCCAACACACTGTTGCCTGTGGAATTGATAAAGGTTTGCTGGCCATCAGTAATAACGGTTTGATGTCCTTTCAATACGACAACAGCACCAAACTTTGTCGCTGCTAACGTCGCGTAATGTTCACGTTGCTGCTGTATATCAGTGACATCCACCGCCAGCAAACGCGATAATTCTTTTGGATGAGGAGTGAGTACGCTTTGAGTGGGAAGTTTAAATGACGGTAATGTCTCGTCGTTGGGAGAGTGAATCATTTTGGCGTAAAAGTTAATACCATCAGCATCAAGAATAAGTGTGGTAACACTGGTTTCAATAGCCTTCATGAGATGACAGAAAAAATCAAAATTCCCCTTCAGTTGGAGATTGTCTTGCTGTACCTGCGGGTCTGAATCATTTTGTGGTTCGTTTGGCGATCTCGGTTGATCATCTGTCCCCATTAAGCTTAGTCCTGATCCCACAGAGACAACACTCGTTTGCTGTAATTTAACCCATAATTGTTTTACGGCATCAACAGAAATAGCTTCTGGATCAGTATGTTCATATTGATCTAGTTTACTCATTATTTTTGCAGTAGAAGTTATAGCGGAGGACATTAACGCCGTTTGTGTCACCAATGGAATGGTCACAATATTGGGCGTTTGTGCTGTAATACTGTTACATACACATGAACTACTGGCTAATGATACATAGCCTGCACCGACTCGTAGGGCTGCCATACTTGATAAATATGCTGCGCCGCGATAATTGATCGACCCAGCAATGTTCAGTACATTACCAAAGGTCATTTTGTGGCTTTCATCAGGTCGTGTTGGCAGTAGTGTTTTAATATAATCAAGCGTCAGCATGTCCATATTCACTCCAATCAGACTATTCTTGCGGGGAACTCTAATGATCAGCATCGCCTATGATCTACTCGAAAACAAGCAAATAATGACCGATTTGTAGAATAGGTAACAAGCTGTGATGATATGTAAAATAGATGAGTGAAATGAAGTTGAATTACGATTGATTAGCCATAAGTGTTAATCATAAGAGCTAATCATTAAATGAACGATATTGTGGCTTGTATTGGAGCCACAATATCGTTGCTGTGTAGTAAAAAACAGTTTTACAAGATTAGTAGGTATAACGTAGATCTAAGTAGTAGTAACCGCCGTTAAAACCAAATGGTGTGTTAGTTAACGGATACACAAATATGCCATTGAAGTTATTATCTTCAGGACGTTTCTCTGGGTAAGTATCAAACAAGTTTTGAACCCCTAGCGTTACCGCTAATGAGTCAGTGGCTTGGTAACGGGTACTGATGTCGGTTGTCCACTTAGCATCATAGTTAACTTCACTCGATGAATAGCCTATTGTGTAGTCACCAAAGTAGCTAAAACGTAAGTTCGTCGTAAAGTCATCGTACTTATGGGTAAAACCTATGTTGCCCGAATGCTTTGATGTCGCTTCAGTCATACGAATTTCTTCGACACGATCAAACAATTCATCTTCTAAACCATTCAAGAGAGTTGGCAAGTTAACGGACTTAATTTCGGTTTCTTTGTATGAATAAGCAAGGTTCGCCATCACATCACCAAACTGACCTAAATCAAAGTCTTGGGTCATCACTAAATCGACACCTTGGGTTTGGGTATCCACTGCGTTCATAAAGAATCGCGCAGATTCAGCGTTAGTGCCTGCAAGTGCAGCAGCAATAACCGGTGAGCTTTCTTGGTCAACAGAACCCGATAAAATAATGCGGTCATCGACATTAATTTGATATGCATCTAATGTTGCATTAAAGCCATTGTCACCGCTATATACTATACCAGCACTGATAGAGTGCGATATTTCAGGTTTCAAATCAGGAATATTCAATGCTTGTTTAATTGGAGACAATTGATTAAAGGTACCTGATTCACGTGGAATAAATTCGCCTGTGACTGGGTCTGGATCAAAAAAGGTCGACACGTTTGTGAAGTATAGTTGCTGTACACTTGGTGCACGGAAACCGGTATCTGTAGTGATACGAAATGCTACGGTATCTGTTAGGTTATAACGGCCGGATAATTTCCAACTCGTGTTGCCACCAAAGTCAGAATAGTCTTCGTAACGTACAGCTGCAGCCCAATAAAAATCATCAGTTAGTTGGTTTTCTAGCTCAACATATACACCTGTGTTTGTACGGTCTTCGTCAACTTCAGACTCTTTAGTAAAACCACCGAACCCTTGGCTACCACCAGACTTACCTTCATAGTCGCCTTGAATGTATGATTCTTCTTGGCCTGCTTCTATTTGATAACCGCTTTGACGGAAGGTTAAACCTGTAGCGACCATTAAATCTGAATCATTATAAAAGTCGTAATAAGTCGAAGCATCAATGTTTAGGTTCAATTCGCTGTTAGACAAGGTACCAGCATCAAAACTGGTTGGACTGTCTGGGCCTAGCGAAGCGTTAATGGTGTTTTCAACCTTGTATTCAAAGCTGTTACTGCCATAACCTGCAGAAGCATCAATGTTCCATTTGCCTACTTCAACGTCATAACCCATTAAAAATGAATAATCGATAATTTCTGGGCTAATTTGTGGTAAATAACCGTCTGGATACACTTCAAGTACGTTACGCGAATCTAGTGCACGGCGATAAAATGCGCCAGATGTTGAAGTACGCTTACTGATCCCACCAAATGCATATACTTTACTGGTGTCGGTAGTGGCTTGTTCAGCATTAACGAATAAACCGTAGTTTTCATAATCGCTGTCACCTACGTGGTGATTTTTACGATTAAATGTGTCTTCTCGTGGGTCTAGGCTGCCGTCTGCTAATGTTGGATATTGTTGACGAGTATCTAAACCAGCACGGTTAGTTGAGTTTTTCTGATGGGCTTCTAACGATACGTTCACAAAACCATCATCGCTAATGCTAAAACCTTGGTTAACACCAATACGGACTTGCTCGCCGTCACCTTCATAGGTTTGGCCTATTTGTGTTGCGATGCTCCCGCCATGATCGCTGTCTTTTAATACCACGTTAATCACGCCGGCAATGGCATCAGAACCGTATAATGCAGATGCGCCGTCACGTAGAATTTCAATACGTTTAATTGATGTCATTGGAATAGCATTTAAATCGACGTTAGACGAACCTTTACCGACAGTGCCCGATAAGTGAACTAACGCAGAACCATGACGACGTTTACCGTTAACCAACACTAATGTGTGATCAGGTGACATGCCACGTAAACTTGCAGGACGAACTGCATCGCTACCGTCGGTAATGGATGAAAATGGGAAGCTGTAACTTGGCGCAGCAAATTGTAATGCTTTAGCTGTTTCAGTAATACCTGTGGCTTCAAGTTGCTCAGAAGTAATAATGTCTACCGGCGTAGGGCTATCTGTCGCTGTACGAAGCGCGATACGTGAACCGATAACTTGAATACGTTCTAGGTTTTGACCTTCCTCTGCAGCAAAAGCTACTGGGGCTGAAATACTGGCAACAACGGCCAAAGATACGATACTTTTATACATTAGCAATCCTGCGATAACGTTATAATAAATGTTGTAACATTATAGTCATTTTTGTAGGCGTATAGATGGCTTTAATAGGGGGTTAGTTAGTTCAATCGGTCATATCTCATGACACTCTGGTCTAGTTAAATAATAAAATGCACTCAACTTATTCACAATTGACTATATGTAAAAACAAACGCCTGTTAATGATAACAGGCGTTTAACATTTTGATTGTGAAACAGTGGGTATTGTTTGGCTAGTCAGTTAACTTGGCAAACTAGCTTGATGAGATTCTATAAAGGTGGTCATAGCTTGTTGTGCGCGTTCTTGTGCCGATGCCCAAGTATCTGTTGGCATCATGGTTTCTACGACTTCGTAATAGCATTTAATTTTAGGTTCTGTACCCGATGGACGAACGATAACGCGTGCGCCACCTTCTAAGGCATAAATCAATACATCGCTGCTGGGTAAATCAATGCTTTGTTTGCTACCGTCGGCGGCAGTACGTTGAAGGCTTTTTAAATCGTCGGTTGATACCACAGGATACTCACCAATTTTTAACGGTGGGTGCTCACGTAAATACGCACCTATATTAGGTGTATCTGCCTTAAGCGCAATACTCACTTGAGCGTTAAGGTGAAATCCGTGTTGGCGATAAATCTGCTCTAGTCTGTCCCAAATGGTTTGGCCTTGGGAGGTAAGTTCTGCGGTTAACTGTGCAAAAGCAACTAAGGCCGATAAACCATCTTTATCCCACACCAAGTTACCTATGGTGTAACCGAGTGCTTCTTCATAAGCGAATAAAAACTGATTGTCTGCTTGGTTTTTGGCAATGCCAACGTTCATTAGCCATTTAAAGCCCGTTAGAGTGGTATAGCTTTGGGTGCCAAACTCAGTGGCTATTTTAGATAATAGACTCGATGAAACAATCGTTGTCCCCGTCAATCGTTGATTTTTGGGCGCGTGGCTGAGTAAGTAATGGCCAAAGAGCACACCAACTTGATCGCCAGTGAGCATTTTATATTGTCCATCTTCAGTACGAACCGCAACGGCAAAACGGTCAGCATCTGGATCATTGGCGCAAGCAAGCGTGGCATTGTGCTTCTTTGCTTCTGCAATGACTAAATCCATAGCGCCTTTTTCTTCAGGGTTGGGGAAGTTTACTGTCGGGAAATCACCATCGGGTTCACGTTGAACCATTACCGAATAGACTTGAGTAAACCCAGCATCCTTTAATACCGCTTCAGCCATGTCGGCACCAACGCCGTGCATTGCTGTGTAAGCCAAACTGACGTTATCTTGCCCGCTGCGTTGTTGTAGCTCTTTGGCATCAAATACCCCTTGACGATACGTTTGGTAAAAATCGTCTTGTAACCAAGTCAGCTTTTGTTGTGAGATGGCATCATCTAGATCTAAAAACGGGTTCGCTTGGGTTGCTGCTCGGGCAATTTGTGCTGCAATTCCGCTATCATGTGGGGGAATAATTTGTGCGCCATTTTCCCAATACACCTTATAGCCGTTGTATTGAGGCGGGTTATGACTCGCGGTTACCACAATACCTGCGGCAGCTTTAAAATGTTTTACCCCAAAAGCGACCAAAGGCGTGGCGGCCACTTTGTGGGTCAAACGTACTGTTATGCCCATCGCCGTTAATACACTGGCAGCATCATGGGCGAAGCTTAATGAATCGTGGCGGCCATCGTAGCCAATTACCACACCGCGCTCGGCAGCGTTGTCTATTTGATCGAGAAGGTAGGCGCCTAGACCCGCAGTGGTTTGACGGATAACCAAACGATTCATTGCCATAGGGCCAACACCCACTTCACCACGAAGCCCTGCAGTACCAAAGGCTAAACGGCCAGAAAAGCGTGTAGTTAACTCCGCCTCATTGTTGGTATCAATAAGGATTTGCAGTTGTGAGCGAGTTTTAGGGTCTGGATCGTTATTAAGCCATTGGTTGATTTGGTGCTGAAGATGGGTATTCATGAGTAACCTCACTGATAATCATTTTCAATAACAGTAGAAAGTTTCAGTGATTAGAACAAGTAAATTCGTCTTAAAATGGATAAAAATTACAATTCGTACTCAAGATTTACATTAAGTCTACATGCGTGATGAATAATATAAGCGTATAAGCAACGAGTTGTAATGAGAAAACATCGATATTGAACTTGTTTGTTATCATTAGAAGAGATTGGATGAATTTCCAAACTGTAATGAAATATGTCGAGTAATAGCTTATTAGTTTAAGTTCTTTACCTAAAATTACAGTCTAAATAATAGAAACAAGGCTTGTGAGTCTAATCCACAAGCCTTGTGTTGGATGATATTGTGCAGGTAATCTATCTATCTATTTATTTGCTACAGCATAATTTTGTGGAAAGAATGCTCGTTTGGCGACGTCATCAAATTCTGACTTGAATTCAATATCTTTACCCATATTTCTGGCTTGTTCCACCGAAGGACGGCTGTTGATGTTATTAAACCAGCGTTGCACATTAGGGTAAGTTGCTAGAGCATCTTCACCTAATACAAAACCAATACGATCAACCCAACCCCATGCTGCAATATCGACAATGCTTAGTTCATCACCAACAATAAAGTCACGGTTATTAAGATGCGCATCGAGTACATCATAATGACGTTGTGTTTCTCGTCGATAACGGTTTGCTGCATAGTCAATTTTTTCAGGTGCGTGGTGAGTAAAGTGGACGCATTGACCAGAATAGGGCCCTAAACCAGTAGCAATAAACATTAACCATGATAGCAGTTCTCCACGGTTTTCTGGTGTTGATGCTAACTTGCCTGTTTTGTCAGCTAGGTATAACAAAATGGCGTTTGAATCGAACACTCTTACACCATTGTCTTCAATGGCAGGGGTTTTGGCGTTAGGGTTAATCGCTTTAAACTCAGCGGTATGTTGCTCACCTTTAAGGGTATCAACTGGAACAAGTTCGAAAGGTAAACCCGTTTCAGCAAGAAACAAAGCAACTTTCATCGGGTTAGGGCCAGGATGGAAATAAAATTTAAGCATGTTAACTCCTTATTCTGTAAGAAGTGTATTTAAACAGGTTTTGAACGGATGCTCAATAAGTTTTGAGCATCCGTTCAAATAAAAGTTGCTGTAGCATCTAATAATATAAATTTTGTGCTGTTTCGTTAGGGTTGTTGTTAGTCCACAGGTGGGGGGAAGTCATATCAGGATTGTTAGCATGAAGATAAACCGAATTAATTATCCGGTTGATTAAGTTCAGCCAATAAAGGCAATATTTTACTGACTTTATCAAAACTTTCCTGATATTCAGCATCACCATTTGAATCGGCCACAATGCCGCCGCCAGCCCAGCAATATATACGCTGGTTTTCAGTCACTAAAGTACGAATAGTAATGCTGGTATCCATATTACCGTTTTGGCTGATATAGCCGATGCTACCGCAATATAGGTTGCGTCGTGATGGCTCTAATTCTTCAATAATTTCCATTGCGCGAACTTTGGGTGCTCCGGTAATGGAGCCACCAGGGAAAGCGGCGTTAAGTAAATCAAATCCGGTTTTATGGTCCGCTAATGTGGCGGTAACGGTACTGACTAAATGATGTACCGCAGGAAAGCTTTCTATGTCGAATAACCTAGGCACCTTAACAGAACCGGGTGAGGCTACTTTGCCAATATCATTTCGCAGAAGATCTACTATCATCACGTTTTCAGCGCGATCTTTTTCAGATGCTAATAACAACGCGGCAGCTTGTTGGTCTAAAAGTGGATCATGATGGCGGGGCAAAGTGCCTTTTATGGGTTTAGTTTCAATATTCTGGTCATTGAGTTTGATAAATCGTTCTGGCGAGATAGATAACATGCAGTGATTATCAACCCGCATAAATGCCGAGAAAGGAGCTTGGTTAGCAAGAGATAATGCGCAATAAGCTTGCCATTCATCCCCTTGATAATGAGCCTCAAATCGTTGGGTTAAATTGATTTGATAGCAATCACCACTCAGTAAATACTGCTGTACTTGATCAAATTTGTGTTGATACTGCTGATAATTTGTCTGATTAACCCAAGCCGTAGTCAATCTGAAAGGCTTTGCTGTCACTAAGTTTTTTTCGAAATTTTTTATTTTAGGCTCAATTAAATTCAACTCAATATCAAGCGCGGCTTTCCCACTATAATGGTATGCATACCAGGACTTATTGGCATAACTATAGACTAATGAGAAGTCATAAAAACCAATATTAATATCATCAAGATGAATATCTTTAATGGCAGTGTTGGGCAAGGTTTCAATATTGCGTCCAAGGTCATAGCCAAATGCGCCTATTGCTCCGACACTAAATGGATGTTGACTGTTTTGAGCAGACGGATATAACCGCGAATGCAATTGAGCTAATGTGGTGATCGGGTTGGCGTGGATATCTATTTCAATATTAAGCGTTTTGATACTGGCTTTTTTTGCGCTAAATTGACTGATGCCATCATTGCTGGTTAGTGTCGCGATTGGATTAAAGCCGATTATATCGAACTGAGAATCTTGGTGCTGTGCATTGGCAGAGTCGAGCAATATCGCCCATGGCAGGTGGCTAAATAATGAAAATAGTTGCTTAGTGTCTATTTCCCAATCTAGTTTTTGCATAAAGAGTGTGTTTTTTGCCCGCGAAGACATTGATAACCCTTATCTAAGAAAGTGGTGTAGCCCAAAAAGGATGGAAAGAGTATCATATTGGTCTTAATAGGTAATATTAAATTGATCCTTATAAAAACGATAAACATGTTAGGCCGCAATGGCTGCTGGAGCGCCCCATATGTCGACGAATACTAAAACTGATCCTACATCTCATTCTGCAACGTCACATCAAGCTGTTGTGATTAAGCAAGCCGATTTTATAGACAGTATCGCAGATGCACTGCAATACATTTCATATTATCATCCTAAAGACTTTGTTGATGCGATGACCGAAGCTTACAAGCGTGAACAAAGTGCTGCGGCTAAAGATGCTATTGCGCAAATTTTGATTAACTCGCGGATGTCTGCCGAAGGCAAACGCCCTTTATGTCAAGACACTGGCATTGTGACGACCTTTGTTAAAATTGGTATGGCTGTTCAGTGGGATAAAACTGACATGACAGTGCAAGAGATGGTCGATGAAGGTGTTCGTCGTGCTTACACTAATCCAGATAACCCTTTACGTGCCTCAATAGTGTCAGATCCTGCTGGCGCGCGTAAGAATACCAAAGACAATACTCCATCTGTCGTGCACGTAGAAATGGTGCCTGGTAATCAAATTGAAGTGATGACTGCCGCAAAAGGCGGTGGATCTGAAAACAAATCAAAAATGGCCATGCTTAATCCATCTGACGATATTGCTGCTTGGGTTGAAAAAACATTACCGACGATGGGTGCTGGCTGGTGTCCACCGGGCATGTTAGGAATAGGCATTGGTGGTACCGCTGAAAAAGCGGCTGTAATGGCAAAAGAATCATTGATGGATCCTGTTGATATTCATGAATTAATAGCCCGAGGCGCAGTAACTACTGAAGAAAAGCTTCGTTTAGATATTTTCCAAAGAGCGAATAACTCAGGTATTGGCGCGCAAGGTTTAGGCGGGTTAACGACAGTATTAGATGTTAAAATTAAATCAGCACCGACTCATGCTGCATCTAAACCCGTTGTGATGATCCCCAATTGTGCTGCTACTCGTCATGTTCATTTCCATTTGGACGGAACGGGTCCAGTTAATTTAGTGCCGCCATCATTGTCTGATTGGCCTGAAATTACCCGTGAAGCTGGTGAGAATACCCATCACGTTAATTTGGACACTGTCACCCAAGCAGAGATTGAAACCTGGAAGAGTGGTGATACTTTATTACTCAACGGTAAAATGCTTACTGGGCGTGATGCTGCGCATAAACGAATACAAACATTACTGGATTCAGGTGAAGGTTTGCCAGAAGGCGTCGATTTTACCGGTAAATTTATTTATTACGTCGGCCCTGTTGATCCGGTACGCGATGAAGTGGTTGGCCCAGCAGGCCCAACAACAGCAACCCGCATGGATAAATACACCGATATGATGTTAGACAAAACCGGTCTTATGGGCATGATTGGTAAATCTGAACGTGGTCCAGAAACTGTAGCATCGATCAAAAAACACAAAGCGGTATATTTAATGGCCGTTGGCGGTGCAGCTTATTTAGTGTCTAAAGCGATCAAAAAATCACGTGTAGTGGCATTTGCTGATTTAGGAATGGAAGCTATATATGAGTTTGACGTGAAAGATATGCCGGTAACAGTGGCAGTTGATACCAATGGTGTTAATGCCCATGAAACGGGCCCAGCAATTTGGAAAATTAACATTGCCAACAGCAAAGTTAAACAATAAGCCATAATGACTGTGCATTCGCTTAAGCGATTAGCGTCAATGTGATCAAACGCTCGGGTTTACAGCTTTTTACAAAAGGCATGTTGCCTGAGCGTTTTGCTTTAGTTAATCTGCAGTACCTATTTTATGTTTTTGCGATTATTGGCTCGTAGCTGACACAACGCGAAATCATGTTTTATCAAACAACTGAGACAAGATAACAATGAAAAAGTCTTCTGTATTATTCGCACTGGTCGCTGCTGGTATGGCAACCTCGGTTTATGCGGCCGAGCCCGCAGCGTTCAATGTTCAGCAACTGGTTAAATTAAATAAGTTGCATTCAGCCGCCGTATCAAATGACGGCAAAACCATGGTGTATGGCGTCAAACTGGTTGATGACAAAGGTGAGGGCAACTCAGATCTTTATCAACTCGATTTGAGTGATAAAAATGCTAAGCCAAAACAACTTACCTCAGCAACAGGTACTGAACATGATGTGAGTTTTGCGCCTGATGGCAAATCGATTTATTTCCTTGCTAGCCGCACAGGAACCAGCCAATTGTTTCAACTGTCCCTTGATGGCGGTGAAGCAATAGCGGTTACTGATTTACCGTTAGATATTAACGGCTATAAGTTGTCTAACGACGGTAAACAAGTTGTGATGAACTTGCGGGTATTTCCAGAGTGTAAAGACCTAGCTTGTTCTAAAGACAAATTTACCGAAGAAGCTGAACGTAAAACCACTGGTCGTTTATACAAGCAGTTAATGGTGCGTCACTGGGACACGTGGGAAGACAACGCGCGTAATCATTTATTTGTTGCCTCACTTAATGGCAGCAAAATTACAACGGCCACTGACGTGACACAGGGCCGTGATACTGAAACGCCACCTAAACCGTTTTCAGGCATGGAAGAAGTCACTTTCACAGCAGACGGTAAATACGTTGTTTATAGTGCTAAAGCCCCGAGCCGCGATCAAGCTTGGACCACTAATTACGATTTATGGCAAGTATCTGTAGCCGGTGGCGACACGGTTAATTTAACCCCAGACAATAAAGCATGGGATTCTCAACCAACGTTCTCAGCAGATGGCCGTTATCTAGCGTATTTGGCTATGACCACACCGGGTTATGAAGCCGATCGTTATCGAATTATGTTACGTGACAATGTCACTGGCCAAGAAAAAGAAGTCGCACCATTGTGGGACCGTAGTCCGAGTTCACTGGCGTTTAATGCAGACGGCCGTACTTTGTATGTGACCGCACAAGATGTTGGTCAAGTGTCTATCTTTGAGGTTAACACCCAATTTGGTGATGTAAGACCTATATACAATCAAGGCAGTAATAGCCTAGTGGCTGTGACCAATAATCGTCTTATTTTTAAAAAATCATCATTAGTTGAACCTGGCGATCTATTCAGCGTGACCCTTGAGGGTGAACAACTAAAACAACTGACTAATGTTAACCAAGATAAACTTGCTGAGATCACCTTTGGTGAGTTTGAACAGTTTAACTTTAAAGGTTGGAATGATGAAACGGTTCATGGTTACTGGATCAAACCAGCTAACTTTGAAGAAGGTAAAAAATACCCTATTGCATACCTAGTTCACGGTGGCCCACAAGGTTCATTTGGTAACAGTTTCAGCGGACGTTGGAATGCACAGCTTTGGGCTGGGGCAGGTTATGGCGTGGTAATGGTAGATTTTCATGGTTCTACTGGTTATGGTCAAGGATTCACAGACTCAATTGGTAAAGATTGGGGCGGAAAGCCACTTGAAGATCTTAAAAAAGGTATGGCAGCCGTAACCGAACAACAGCCTTGGTTAGATGCTAACAACGCTTGTGCGTTAGGTGGTTCTTACGGTGGTTATATGATGAACTGGTTCCAAGGTAAATGGAATGACGGATTCAAATGCTTGGTTGATCATGCAGGCTTATTTGATATGCGTTCTATGTACTATGTGACCGAAGAATTATGGTTCCCAGAATATGATTTTGGTGGCTCATATGATCAAAACAAAGACTTGTATGAAAAGTTTAACCCAGTTAATTATGTTGAAAACTGGAAAACACCAATGTTAGTTATCCATGGTGAAAAAGACTATCGGGTGCCTTATGGCCAAGGTCTTGGGGCATTTACCTTTATGCAGCGTAAAGGTATTCCTTCTGAGTTGTTGGTATTCCCAGATGAAAACCACTGGATCTTAAATCAAGATAACTTACAGCTATGGTACAAGAATGTACTGGGTTGGATGGATCGTTGGACGGCTAATTAGTTAAGACTAGTGTGTTAGTTAATCGCTTAATGAAGTGAGTATTCAATCCTCGACCTCAGCAGCAATTAATACGATAGACAGAATAAAAGAGATGTTGCCACTGGCAGCATCTCTTTTTTATTCCTATGCTGTTTTAGCCTAGTGAGTCTTCAGGCTTTTATTATCAGCGCGGCAACAGTGCCAATCGCGCTGATAATAGCCGAACAAGTGAAGGTTAATAACGATATTATTTATGGTATTACGAGTAGCGTTAACCGTCACACCTTAAGCTATTCTATAAGAGGCATATAAGTTGTTTTAAAAGCGACAAGATAAGCAACGATTTTGATAATGAAACTGTGTCGATGTTAGGGGTTGTTTACAGATTTATTTGTGATGATAGATTTATAGCCTAGTGTTAGTATTTTTCATCATCGGTGCATTTTGTTCAGATATAATATCCGTATGTGAAGCACAGTTACTGTTCTATAAATAGCCACTAGTAGGTTAAGTAATCGAATTGTTACATGTTCATGAAATAAAATAACTAATTTATCTTTAATCGCGTGATGTTAATCATAAGTCCAAAAGTATTAAATATATCTAGCATTAGTTTTTGTATTGAAAAATACCCTGTAAAATACAAAAAATTTCATTTGGGAAATGTTAATGTTTCAGCTACATTAGCGCGCTCAGAATCGAGCTTCAATACAGGTAATATCAAGAGGGTTATACCAAGTGGATTTCATGCTTTATATCAAGTTCTTTCTAGGACTATTAGCCATTATTAACCCAGTAGGGTTATTACCTGTGTTTGTGAGCTTAACCAGCCATCAAACTGAAGCGGATCGCCAAAATACTAATCGTGATGCAAATATGGCCGTAGTGATCATTCTATTGGTGACGGCAATAGCAGGGCATTACATTCTTAGTATGTTCAGTATTTCATTATCGGCTTTTCGTATCGCGGGTGGTAGCTTGATTTGTATTATTGCGATGTCGATGTTGCAAGGTAAAATCAGTGAAGTGAAACGTAACCAAGAAGAAGACCGTGAGTCATCTGGTATGGAATCTGTTGCAGTTGTGCCACTAGCCTTGCCATTAATGGCCGGTCCTGGTGCCATTAGTGCGGTAATTGTATTTGCGGCGGAGCATCACCAAATAACCAACTACATTGGTATGTTTTTAACCATTATTACCTTAGGCCTTGTTAGTTGGGGTTTATTTCGCATAGCGCCAATGCTGTTTAAACTATTAGGTAAAACGGGTATTAACGTTATTACCCGTCTAATGGGTCTACTGATGTTGTCTTTAGGCATTGAAGTCATTGCTGCTGGTGTTAAAGGACTTTTCCCAACCTTATTAGGTTAATTTGACATAAGTTGCTGAGCATTTGTGCAAACACTTGATAGTGTAGTTTTTTAACTTGACCCGCTATCCGCATTTGCGTAAAGTACGCCACGATTAGCAATACCTCGAGGGCCAATGTTCAATTTGATATTGAATACTGGCTACAAATTAGGGGGTGTTGCATTGTTGAGACAACAGTTAATAATTTCAACATAATCAATAGATTAATTACTGCCTTTTTATATTATCACCTTTAACGGTTCAGATGAAAAGTCAGTCAAAATTTGGTGAGCTGGCTGAGTGGCTGAAGGCGCACGCCTGGAAAGTGTGTTTAGGTTTATCCCTAACGAGAGTTCGAATCTCTCGCTCACCGCCATATTATGAAAAAAGACGTCTTCGGGCGTCTTTTTTCATTTGTGCTATTAAACAATGACATTGTGAATGACGTCTATTGTTATCGTTGTCTCCACATGGTGTTATCTAGCATATTTTAAAATTAAATAGGTGTTAGCGCTTGTTATGCGCAACCTCTATAATGCTTTATTCTTGTTTTACTATTGAGACCCACTTTCATGCCTTTCTCGACACTTGGATTACGCGACACGATTGTCAATGCCCTACATGAAGTGGGATACAGTCAACCAACACCTATTCAGCAGCAAACTATTCCGGTTATTTTAACGGGTAGAAATCTGCTTGCGGCCGCACAAACAGGGACGGGTAAAACGGCCAGCTTTGTATTGCCAATTTTAGAGCGCTTAGCCGATAGTGAAATTCAGCGTACTAAGCGTATTAGGGCATTAATTTTAACCCCTACACGTGAACTCGCGGTGCAAATACAAGCTAATATTGTGCAATATGCTAAGCATTTACCGTTAACATCATTTGCCATTTACGGTGGTGTTGATGAAAAGCCACAAAAACAAGCGTTAATCGATGGCGTGGATATTTTGGTGGCAACACCAGGACGTTTGCTCGACTTATATACCCAACGTGCAGTGCACTTTGATGAAGTTGAAGTCTTGGTGCTTGATGAAGCCGATAGAATGCTCGACATGGGATTTATCGAAGACATTAATAAAGTCATTGATAAATTACCCTCAGAGCGTCAAAGTTTATTATTCTCGGCGACATTATCAAACCAAGTGCGATCATTAGCGAAAACGGCGATTAAACGTCCTGTTGAAATTTCGGTGATTGCTGATCGTGACTCAACACCAAAAATCGAACAGTGGCTAACAACCGTCGATAAAGATAAAAAGTCTGCTTTATTAAGCCATTTAATTAAAACAGAAGCGTGGAACCAAGCGTTGATATTTATCGAAACTAAACAAGGTGCCGCCAAATTGGTGAGTCAGCTTGAAAAGCGCGATATTAACGCTGAATGTATTCATGGTGGGCGAAGCCAACCAGTGCGTGAACAGATTTTAGCTGATTTTAAATCAGGTAAAATACAATATCTTGTCGCTACCGGAATTGCCTCTCGTGGTATTGATATTGATGACTTATCTCGTGTAGTGAATTATGACTTACCGTTTCCTGCCGACGACTATATTCATCGTATAGGTCGTACTGGGCGTGCGGGAGCCGCTGGTGAGGCAATTTCATTTGTGTCTAATGATGATTTTAAAAACTTATGTATGATCGAAAGTCGTTTAGGGCATTTGTTAGAACGTAAAGTGATTGAAGGTTTTGAGCCTAAGAAACCCATACCTGTTTCGGTTTTAAATTTTGTGCCTAAAAGTCGCCAACATAAGTCGTCACCCGATACAGATAGACCTTCACTCAGTTTAGGTAAATCGAAAACAGATTCGTCAGACTTTAGAAAAACCAAAACGACTAAAGCACCAGCGAGCGCTAGAGGTAATAAACCGAATCCATGGAATATATAGCCTGCTAATATGAACGGTTTTTTAGTGATTATTAAAGCGGAATTTATATTCCGCTTTTTTGTGTTCGTTGGGTAAAGTAAGGTCTATTTAGCGGATTGGTAAATCAATAGCCATCTCTTTGAACATTGTTAGGGTCTGTTGATCTTTGCAGGTTAAATTTTGTTCGAGATAAAAACGTTTTTAGCCGAACCCTTCGGGCAGCGTTTGTTGGTCATTTTTACTGCGTTATCGACTTTTTATGTAGAATAACTACACCACAAAGTCTCTGCCGCGCAGTTATAAATGTGAGTAATGACCAACAATTCGCTGCAAAAACAACCTTGAAAGATCAACAGCCCCTAGTGATCATTTTTTGAATCTATTGGCTGCTTTTGTGTCACAAAAGATGTCTGCTTGCTGCAAAATAGTGACGAACATGATTAACTAATTATAATTGCAGTAGGATTATTTTTTACACGACTCTACGCAGCAAAAACCTATAATCACGAAAACGCTAAGTATCAAAATATAAGTTTATACACACTAAAAATAATAACAATTTAAGGGATAACAAATGAAAAAATCTTTACTTCCTTTGGCGGTTTCTTTTGCCTTGGCTGGATTGGTCGGTTGTAGCGATGACTCGGTTAAGCAAAGTCCACAAACCAAGGCCGTTACTGCAGAGGCTGGCACAACTACAGCAGCGGCAGCATTAAACTTTAACGAATATTCACAACAGTTTATTGATAAACTGTGGGCATTATCACCAACGTGGGCTCTGTACAGTGGCAAGCACGTAAATGATGGTTATTTAGATATCCCAAACAAAGCTAGCCGCGACAAAACACTGGCTTTTGTTAAACAACAGCAAACGGCACTAGCCCAATTTGATCAACAGTCGTTATCCGCGAACGAGTTAATTGATTATAAATTACTGAGTAATTTAGTTGAATCAATGCAATGGGAAATTACACGCTTTAAAGGTTGGCAATGGGATCCGTCTAATTACAATGTTGCCGGAGGGTTTGCACAAATCATCAATGAAGACTTTGCGCCGTTAGATAAACGCTTAACCTCAGTGATTGCACGTCTAGAAAATGTGCCCGCCTATTATGAAGCAGCTCGAAATAATATTAGCGATCCGACACTTGAACATACCCAATTAGCCATTATGCAAAATCAAGGTGCATTTTCGGTTTTGTCCACGGAGTTAGTTCAGCAAGTCGCTGATTCTGGTTTAAGCAAAGAGCAAAAAGCGCTATTTACAGAGCGTTTTGACGCTGCAACGGCAGCAATTAAGCAACACATTGAATGGTTAACTGCACTGGAAACTAAGCTCACTGAAAATGGGGCCCGTGATTTTCGTATTGGTGAAACATTATACGAAGAAAAGTTCGCCTTTGATATTCAGTCTGGTATGACGGCAAAACAGTTATACGATAAAGCCGTGGCGGATAAAAATCATGTTCAGCAAGAAATGGCTAAGATCACTGATACAATTTGGTCAAAGTACATTGATACACCAAAACCAGACGACGAGAGGCAAGCTATTCGTCAGTTAATTGATGTGTTATCAACCAAGCATGTTAAACGGGAAAACTTTGTTGCTGAAGTACGAAAGCAAATTCCAGAGCTTATTAAATTTGTGAATGACAAACAACTGGTGACACTCGATCCCAATAAACCTCTAATCGTACGTGAAACTCCAGAATACATGCGCGGTTTTGCTGGTGCATCCATTAGCGCCCCTGGGCCTTATGACAAAGGTGGTAATACTTACTACAACGTTTCACCCCTTGATGACATGAGTGATGAGTCGGCAGAGAGTTATTTACGTGAATACAATCACTGGATTTTACAGGTGCTCAATATTCATGAGGCAATCCCAGGACATTACACCCAATTAGTATTTTCTAACCAATCTCCTAGTTTAGTAAAAAGCTTATTTGGTAACGGCGCCATGATAGAAGGTTGGGCTGTATATGCTGAACGTATGATGTTAGAAGAGGGCTATGGCGCATTTGAACCTGAAATGTGGTTGATGTATTACAAGTGGAATTTACGGGTTATTTGTAACACCATTTTAGATTACAGTATTCAAGTCAACGGTATGGGTGAGCAAGAAGTGATTGACTTACTTGAGAATGAAGCATTCCAACAACGCGCCGAAGCGGAAGGGAAGTGGCGTCGAGCAACCTTAAGTCAAGTTCAATTGACTAGTTACTACGCCGGTTATCGCGAAATTTATGATTTCAGAGAACAACTTAAAGCTAAACAAGGTGAGAGCTTTGATTTGAAACAGTTCCATGAACAGTTTTTAAGTTACGGTAGCGCCCCTGTTAAATTCATTAAACAGCTAATGCTGGATAAATAAACGGGTTTAATTTAGTTAATAGTGTGATCTATACCTCAAGGCCTGAAGATATCAGGCCTTTTTGTATGTAAAAAGGGCTAAAGGTTACCTTTTATCTAGTGTTGATTAAATCGCTATGATAATCTTAATGGTAATCGTTATCATTAAGTTAATAATCATGAAGAATATCTTATTCATTGAACATTCCCAATCCGATAAAACTGATATTGCACAACAACTGAGCGAGCAGGGTTACAGTGTCCATCAGGTTAATAATGCCTTTGATGCTCTAATCAACATGGAAACTATGGAGCTCGAAGCGATTTTATTGGATTTTTCAGTGCCTAAAATGGATTCATTTTGGTTGTTAATAGCAAGACAAACCCGAACACCTATTATTGTACTGGCGGACAGTAATAGCGACATTGAGCGCATCAATGCGTTAGAGTTGGGTGCCGATGATTATTTAGCAAAACCACTTAATATCCGTGAACTTCAACTACGACTTAATGTGCTCCATCGACGGGAGCAACCTCAAATTAATAATAAGAATATTGATCATATTCGTTTTGATGATACTTGCTACACCATTAGCTTTGCTGGAAAGTCATTAGTTCTGACCCAGACTGAATACCGCTTGTTTGTATATTTATATGAACGTAAGGGTGAGGTGGTGACCAAAGAAGAATTACAGCAACGGGTATTACACAAAGAGTTGGGAAGATTTGACCGTAACTTAGACATGCATATCAGTAATACACGCCGTAAATTAGTTAAACGTAATTTACCCCGTGAATTGATCAACACTGTACGCGGTCAAGGTTACAGCTTTAGTTTTTAAAGGTTCACACTAATTGCCGCATTTGATAAACTACAGCGCATAAAATAAGGCTTATACCAATCGTTAATAAGCCAAAAATAAGTGCAAGCACATTAAAGGATAATCTAATGCGGATTACAGCAAACTTTGACGGCGGCAACATTGACGTCATCAACCTTGATAAACATGATGATATACAACTTGCAATTCGACCTGATTTTGGTGGCGAATTTTATCAATGGTTCAATTTTCGTTTAGAAGGGGAAGTCGGCCAGACTTACACCCTTAATATCCTCAATGCAGGTAGCGCATCTTATCCAACAGGTTGGGAAGATTATCAAGCCGTTGCCAGTTATGATCGTCAAACATGGTTCAGATTGCCAACTCAATATGCCGACGGCAAGTTAACCATTCAAGCTGAACTTGATTGCGAAGCCATTCAAATTGCTTACTTTGCACCGTACAGTTACGAACGCCATTTAGATTTGATCAGCGAAGTGCAATTGCACCCAGCAGTAAGTCTTGAGCATCTTGGTTTAACCCTCGATGGTCGCGACATGACCTTACTTAAAATTGGTGATGCTAATCCAGATAAAAAAAATATTTGGATAACTGCGCGTCAACACCCTGGCGAAACCATGGCGGAATGGTTAGTCGAAGGCTTGCTAAATCAATTACTCGATAGTGATTGCCCAACATCTAAAGCCTTATTAGACAAAGCCAATTTCTATATTGTGCCTAACATGAATCCAGATGGCAGCGCACGCGGTCACTTACGTACTAATGCTGTAGGTACCAATTTAAATCGTGAATGGCAAACGCCTAGCTTAGAAAAAAGCCCTGAAGTGTTTTATGTCGTTAATAAAATGCAACAAACAGGTGTTGATTTATTTTATGATGTCCATGGTGATGAAGGTTTGCCTTATGTATTCCTTGCGGGTTGTGAAGGCGTACCAAACTACAACGATAAAATGGCTGAATTACAGCAACAATTCCTCAGCGCCTTGACTATTGCCAGTGCAGATTTTCAAACTGAGTTTGGTTATGATAAAGATGAACCTGGTAAAGCTAACTTAACCGTAGGTTCTAACTGGGTAGCCAATACGTTTAGCTGTTTATCAAATACACTAGAGATGCCATTTAAAGACAATGCCAATTTAGCCGATCCATTTGTGGGCTGGTCTCCAGAGCGTTGTGTGTATTTAGGCGAAGCGTCTTTAGTAGCAATGTTAGCTGTGGTTGATAACTTATAATCACGACAGTAAATGTTATTTTGATAAAAATGATAAGTAGGTAGAGTAGATTATGGCCTTAGTTGCATGCCCTAAATGTCAAAAGCGAATTTCAAGTTTGGCGAAACAATGTCCACATTGCAAAGTAGACTTGAGTGGTAATACTGAATCTATCACTATTATTAGCCACATTGAGCGTTCAAATAGCTTAATGAATCAAAGTTTTCTTTTTCTGACGTTATTTATCGCGGGTGTTGTGGTTTGGTTTTGGGGCGGTGAGCCTGCACAGGGGCTAAAGTCTTACTTTGCGATTGCAATGTTTGTTATTGGCTTTGTGGGTTATCTTGTGACTCGCATCAGAATAGTATTACATAAACGGAAATCAGTATGAACGATATCAACAAAGTCATTGATGAAATGAATGAAGATATTTACCTGCGCTTGTTGTCTGCTACCGAATTAGGTAAATGGGATGATGGAACGGCTTTAACTGAACAACAACGTGAGTCAACCTTACAAGTTGTGATGTTATATCAAGCACGTAAACTTCATCAAACAGACCATTTTACTATTGCTGCTGATGGTCATATAAATGAATTATCAAAAACAGAGTTAAAAAAACAGTTTAAAGGTGATTCTATTGCCGAGTTTAAAGAAGCTGATTTATAAACTCGTTCTGTAGACGGATAAAGAGATCAAAAAGGCGAGCTAATTAGCTCGCATTTTTATGTTTAGTGATTACATTGTTAGCGTATGGCACCGTTAGGGCATACCAACCTTAACTAATCAATAGTCAGTTCACCAACAAGGTTTTCTTGCATGCGTTGTTTTATTTGCGCTGGGGTTAATCCAATAGACAATAAATAATGCAATTTAGCTAATGCTGCCTCAATGGTCATATCCGCACCGCTAATCACCCCAGCTTGCGCTAAGGCGTTACCCGTTGCATAGCCGCCCATATTAACCTTTCCTTGGAAACATTGAGTTAGATTAACTAATATAATGCCACGTTCATCTGCTTGCTTCAGCGTATCAAGTAACTTCTTATCTTGCGGGGCATTACCCACACCAAAGGTCAATAAAATAAGAGCCTTAACAGGTTGTTGTAAAATATTATTAAAAATATCAGTGGAGATCCCTGGATAAAGTGTCACCACACCAACAGGTTGTGGACTAATGGTCACCACTTCCAAAGGTTTGCCTGTCGGCTTAGTAATTTTCCCGGCTTTAAGATTAATTTTAATGCCTGCCTCGAGCAACATAGGAAAATTAGGTGATGCAAAAGCATCAAAGCCATCAGCATGAGCCTTAGTCGAACGATTACCACGAAACAGCTTGTTATTAAAAAATAAACAGACTTCTGCCACGGGGTAGTTTGCCGCAATATAGAGCGAATTGAGTAAGTTAGTCTGTCCGTCTGAACGTAATTGAGCAAGCGGAATTTGTGAGCCAGTGACAATGACAGGTTTTGATAAACCTTGCAGCATAAATGACAATGCAGATGCGGTATAAGCCATGGTATCTGTGCCATGTAAAATAACGAACCCATCATACTTTTCATAATTGGCTTGGATATCATTTGCAATCATTTGCCAATCGGTCGGTGCCATATTGGAGGAGTCAATTAACGGGCTGTATTCATGTATAACGAACTCAGGCATTTCGGTATGGTAAAACTCAGGCATTGACTGTACACAATCTGTCAAGAACCCAGATACTGGCACAAAACCATTTGCGGTTTTTTGCATCCCGATGGTACCGCCAGTATAGGCTACGTAAATTGAACGCTTTGTCATGTATTTAGGCTCTTATTGAATCGCGATTGCAGATTGTGCAAATTATACGAGTTTATTTATCGATCCCCAATAAAAAAGCCTGCTTAGCAGGCTTTTTTTGAATAATCTTTATATGTCTATTATATCATTGATTAATAATTACAATTTTCACAATACATATAGACATGATTTGGGTCATCAAACATTGAAAGTGTTTCAAATGCACCTGCCCATTGCTTAACAAGCTGTTCTACTACACTGGTTTGACGAACACTGTCAGGGACATAAGCCGCTGTCGCGCCCATGATTTGCTGGATAAGTTGCTGCTCAGCGCTGAGTTCTTGTTCAATCACTTTTACGTCAAACTTATCCATTTTTGCTAAATCAGCCGCTTTGGCTAATGCAGTGTCCATGTCGCCTAACTCATCAACTAGGCCCAATGATAATGCACGTTTACCGGTCCATACACGACCTTGAGCAATATTATCGACCTGTTCTAGTGTCATATGACGTTCTTTAGCAACCAGCGAAATAAACTCATGATAACCACGCTCAATATGACGTTGTATTACTGCAGATACTTGGGGGTTTAATTCACGTGTAGGTGATAATCCTGCCCAATCAGAGGTAGCAACACCATCAGAAGTGATACCAAAATGATTAAGTGCTTGATCGAATGTAGCAAACATCCCAAAAATACCGATTGAACCAGTAAGGGTAGTCGGCGTAGCCACAATATAATCGGCACTGGCAGATATCCAATACCCACCAGATGCAGCCAGACTACCCATGCTAACCACTACAGGTTTACCAGCATTTTTAAGTGCTAATACTTCTTGGCGGATTTGCTCTGATGCAAAAGCACTACCACCAGGGCTATCAACCCGTAACACTACCGCTTTCACTTTGTCATCAAAGCGTGCTTTCATAAGTAGTGCAGAAGTACTTTCACCACCAATTTGTCCCGCAGGTTGTTTACCATTAAGAATCGTACCTTTAGCAACAATAACGGCTACAGAGTCTTTCTCAACAAAGTGAGGCATGGGGGCTGTTAGCGCACGGTAATCATTAAAGCTAATTTGTTTAAAGTTTTTACCTTCTTTATCACTGCCAACCCGCTCAATCATTGCGAGTCGAAAAGCGTCAGCTGAAACTAATTCGTCAACCCACTTGAGGTTTATTGCCATCTTAGCAGCATCACCTTCGGCTTTATCGAGCTGAACGAGAAACTCATCTGGGCTTAGTACTAATTGATCTGGTGCTATTTGACGGTTACTGGCAACAATAGTTGAATAGCTTTGCCAGATATCATTTAACAATACTTTACTGGCTTCTTTATCTGCATCAGACATATCGTCACGGATAAAGGGCTCTACTGCAGACTTAAAGGTACCCACTCGAAATACGTGTGTGGTGATTTTAAGCTTTTCGAGTGCGGCTTTGTAATATAAGCGGTAACGACTTAAGCCATCAATTGAAACCATACCCTGATTATTAAGGTAGATTTTGTCAGCAAAGCTAGCTAAAAAGTATTGATTTTGATCGTAGCCATTGGCCATCGCAATCACTGATTTATTGGCTGCTTTAAACTGATTTAACGCTTCACCAATGGCGGTCATCTTACTAATACCGGCATTTTGTAAATTGGCTAAATCTAATACGATGCTACTGATACGGGCATCTTCAGTCGCATTATTGATGGTATAAAGTAGATCGGATAAAAGGATTTCGCCTTCAGGATCATTAGCTTGTCCTTGGTTAAGGGCCATTTCTATCGGGTCGACGTAATGTTTCTGATCGACAATACTGCCAGACAAGTTTAATACTAAGGCAGATTGATCTTCGACGACAACGTCTTCTTCACTATTGAGTAACGCAACTGCAATAACGGCCAACAAACCAAAAAAAATAATATTAATGATGAATTTACGGATACCGTTTACTGTATTCCATAACAGTAAAAACATCCTTTTTAAAAACGAGGGTTTAGCGGACATTTGCCACTCCTTTAACATTCTAATGTAGACATCCTAACTGAAAATCAATGTAAATGTGAAACTCAATTGTAACGGTTTTTGACCAGCAATCGTTTAATTGATTGAGCAAAATTTATTGTCGATGTATGCTGGTTTAAATCACTTGTTTAAAAAGGATGTTTGAATGTCGTTTCCACACTTATTAGAACCTTTAGATCTCGGATTTACACAGCTTAAAAATCGCGTATTGATGGGCTCGATGCACACGGGATTAGAAGAAGAAAAAGGCGGATTTGAGAAACTGGCAGCGTTCTATAAAGAACGTGCTCAAGGTGGTGTAGGCTTAATCGTCACCGGTGGTATTGCACCTAATTTACGTGGACGCCTAGCGCCACATGCTTGTCAATTGAGTTTTTCTTGGCAAGTCGGTAAACATAAAATAGTGACAGATGCCGTGCATGAGGCGGGTGGTAAGATTTGCATGCAAATTTTACATGCGGGTCGTTATAGCTATCATCCTTTCAGTTTAGCCCCGAGTAAAATCAAATCACCTATTACTCCTTTTACACCATCTGCAATGTCTGCACGACAAGTGCGTTCTACCGTTAAAGACTATGCTACTAGCGCAGCATTGGCTAAAAAAGCGGGTTATGACGGTGTTGAAGTGATGGGCTCTGAAGGCTATTTAATCAATCAATTTATCAGTTCTCGTACCAATAAACGCACTGACGAATGGGGCGGAAGCTATGAGAATAGAATTAAATTTCCAATTGATATCGTCAATGCAATTCGAGCCAAAGTAGGCAAAGAATTTATTATTGTGTTTCGTTTGTCGATGCTCGACTTAGTTGATAATGGTTCAACTTGGGATGAAGTTGTAGAGTTGGCGAAATTGCTAGAACAAGCTGGTGTCAGCATTATAAATACCGGTATTGGTTGGCATGAAGCACGTGTACCGACGATTTCAACGAGTGTACCTCGTGGGGCTTTTTCATGGGTGACTGAAAAGCTTAAAGCTGAAGTTACGGTTCCGTTGATTGCAACAAATCGAATTAACACCCCTGAAATAGGTGAAAAGATTATTGCATCTGGTCAAGCCGATATGGTGTCGATGGCGCGACCATTTTTAGCCGACGCAGAATTTGTGAATAAAGCTGCAGCTAATACCCCAGAATTAATTAATACGTGTATTGGCTGTAACCAAGCCTGTTTGGACCATACCTTTTCAATGAAGCGAGCGACTTGTTTAGTCAACCCTCGCGCGTGTTATGAAACTGAAATTAATTTTACCCCTACCAGCCATAAAAAACGAATTGCGGTAATGGGTGCGGGTCCTGCTGGGATGGCGTTTTCTGTTTATGCTGCGACGCGTGGTCATGAAGTGGTACTTTTTGAAGCCAAGTCTGAAGTCGGTGGCCAGTTTAATTTGGCACGTAAAATCCCAGGGAAAGAAGAGTTTAACGAAACCATTCGTTATTTCATCAATCAAATTAAACTGCATAAAGTTGATCTTCGCCTAAACACCAAACTTGATGCGGCAGTATTAGCGAATGAAAAATTTGATGAAATTGTGATTGCTTCTGGGGTGATACCTCGAGGAATAGATTTGCCAGGTTTTGATAATCCTAAAGTAGTTGATTACCAGCAAGTATTAACGGGACAAGTTGAAATTGGCCACAATGTAGCCTTGATTGGTGCTGGCGGCATTGGTTTTGATATCGCTCACTTCTTATGCGAGCGCGAATCAAATACATTACGACCAGATAAGTGGTTGGAACAATGGGGTATTGATAAAACCTATCAGCACGCCGGTGGTTTAACCGACGAACCGGAACATCAACCAGGCCGAGAGGTATATTTGTTGCAACGCAAGACCACTAAAATGGGTAAGGGACTGGGTAAAACGACCGGTTGGATCCATCGTAGTGTGTTAAAGCAACATGATGTACATATGAAAACGGGTGTTAGCTACGAAAAGTTTGATGAGCAAGGGCTACACATTAAAGTGGGTGATCAAACCGAAGTGCTTGATGTCGATAATGTGGTGTTGTGTGCCGGACAGGTGTCAAATCGCTCGTTAGTTGATGAAATGAAAGCGAGTGGAATACCTGTTCATTTAATTGGTGGGGTAGATGTGGCTGCTGAATTAGATGCTAAACGCGCTATTCGTCAAGGTGCAGAACTCGCGATGAGTATCTAGTTTCTCGCAAATGCTAGCGTTTAGCTATCTTCATTGAAGTGATGTACGCACCTTGTATAAAAAAGCCTTCTGTAAAAAAGAAGGCTTTTTGTTGCGTTAACGAAACCCAATAACGGTTAGTTTCTGACTTATCATCGATGGGTTTGTTGTGGATAATACGTTTTAGTGTTTAAGGCTTTAATGCTAATACTGCATCAATGTCTGCCGCACTGTGACGTTCTGGCAACATTTCCCATGGTTCGCCCCATGTTGTATTCACTATTCTGCCACGTTGTACTGCTGGACGGATTAATATCTGATTGGCCCAGCGCACGACATTTTTGTAGCTTGCAACATCGAGAAATTCGGCGGCGCTATACAACTTACCTAATACTAAGTTACCGTACCAAGGCCATATTGCCATATCCGCAATGGTATATTCCTCGCCAGAAACAAAGGTATTTTTTGCCAGTTGTTTATCCAATACATCTAATTGGCGTTTAACTTCCATCGCAAAACGGTTAATAGGATATTCTTGTTTTTCATCAGCATAGGCGTAAAAATGACCAAAGCCACCGCCTAGGAAAGGGGCAGAGCCTTGCGCCCAGAATAACCAATTAAATGTTTGAGTTCTTGCTTTCCCGTCTTTAGGTAGAAACTGGTCGAATTTCTCTGCGAGATGAACCAGAATGGATGCAGATTCAAATACGTTAACATCTTCATCAGCTGATTTATCTAATAGGGCAGGAATTTTTGAGTTTGGATTTATATCAACAAACCCAGATGAAAATTGGTCAGATTCACCGATGTTAATGATATGAGCATCGTACTCCGCCTGTTTAATGCCCAAAGCAAGTAGCTCTTCTAAAAGAATTGTTACTTTTTGCCCGTTAGGTGTGCCAAGAGAATAAAGTTGTAAAGAATGTTGACCTACAGGTAATACTTTCTCGAATCTAGCACCAGACTCTGGGCTATTGATGTTTGCCCATTTGTTACCACCATTAGTATTATTAGTCCAAACTTTAGGTGGGGTATATTGGTTACTCATAAAATCTCCTCGTGATAACCCGTTTACAGGTTAACCATACAAATTTAAAATACGCTTAGCTGAATAAGGTTAGTGTAACGTGTATAGATTGGTTGCATTAGCATCAACTCGTATGAGTTATGCTTTTGTCTCTTTAATGTCGTTTATCATTTTATTCTATGACTGCTAATCTTTATTCCATAACGGCCAACAGTTCACTTAATTCGATTAAATTGGTGACAGTTAAGTCAGGCTCAATTCCCCAGGGATCAAATATTTTTTTACTGTCCCGTTGAATCCAAGCCGTGTTAAGTCCTGCCGCTTTTGCACCAATAACATCCCATGGGTTACTCGATACCATCCAACAATGTTGTGGTTCAGATTGAGTGCGAGTCATTAAATGATGGTAAACGGCAGGGTTAGGTTTATAAGTCTTGAGATCGTCAACACTGATGACATTATCCAAAAGAGGTAATACTCCAGCATTAGCCATTAATGTGCGAACAGCAATTTCTGGACCATTTGAAAATGCGGCAAGGGTATGGCCTTGGTCACGTAAAATAGCTAGCCCAGGAATAACATCTTCAAAGGCTGCTAGCTGACTAAATTTAGCCAGTAAATCTTGTTGTTCGCTGTTTGACAATGTGACATTGAAAACGGATAAGCAATATTGCAGAGCTTGTTGAGTACAAACACTGAAATCTTCATATTTCTGCATTAAACCACGACGAAATGCATATTCAACTTTCTTATCATGCCAGAGCTGACCAAATTCTTGTGCTTTGTCGCCAATTAACACTTGTAGATGTTGACCCATGTCCACTGGGTCCACTAATGTGCCATAAACATCAAACCCTATCATTTTGTGCATGTTGTTTGCTCCATTTGTATTCGAACCAAGTGTTAGGTGTCGGTGTAATTAACAACTACTTGACGATAATGTTGACTTCATAGTCTGACAATATCCTGTATTTGGTAGACTATAAACTAACAATATCATTCGTTCAACCACTATTTTGAGCGATCGTTCTAATTGGTTTATGTTTAAGTTAGATTGAATTAACTAATGTTATCGGTGTGAGATAGATAAGTTTGTACTTGTGTTAATTCATTGTATTATAATAATTAAAATTTATTATTGGTGATGTAAAATGGAATGTCCTTGTTGTCAGGGTGTCTTTGCCCGTAAAGCGCTTAAACAAGTCCGCAAAGGTAAACATGGTGTTGAGACACAATGTCCTAAATGTGAGCAGTGGCTGATGTTTGAACCTAAAATGATGATGACCAAAAATGTTGGTTTATTCATTTTATTGGTGTTCAGTGTGGCTAACTTTTTTATTGACAACAGTGACTATCGTTTAATTTGTTCATTTTTAGGTTTTGCAGGTGCTTGTATCGCTTTTTATGGGGTATTTAAAGGTAAGCTAATCGCGGCAGAGTGTTGATTTAAAATGTAAACCGTTTATAAAAGAGAGGTCATAAATTTAGACCTCTCTAAAGCGATATTGATTATTTAGAATATCTCATCATTTCGTGATGAGATTGAAATTCTTTAGCATCAATAACATTATTATGATCTGAATCGATACGCTCAAACATTTCATGACAATGCGATGAGTTTTTTAACATGCGACCTTCAGATTCACGCAACTCTTGTCTTGCATTTTGAAAGTATTCAAACTCCTCTTCAGATAGCAATTTGTCTTGATTAGTATCAATATCGGAAAATACAGGCATTTGAGACATTCCCATACTTCTATTTTCATTTTCAGTAGCATTAGCTGACATAGAAATAGTGAGAAAAACTAGTAATGCAGATAAAACATAACCATTCATAATATCCTCCTTGTAATCTTTTCAATTCAATTATACACCCTCTTAACCATGTAAAATACAAGGTTATATAGTGCACAACAAATTGACGACACTACCTTATAACCCTTTATTTATTACTATGAGGAAAATAACTGATTTACATTTAGGCTCTGGTAGTTGGTCTTTAATGGGTATTATTTATTTAATATCAATGGCTTGGTTTTTTTGTAAAGTGGCGTAAGTGTTAAAAGTCAAGTCTATAACTAGGTAAATAACTCGTCAAAAAGAGTAGTGTCCTGTTAGCTGAATCATTCGGGCTGCGTTTGTAGCTTCTTTCTACTGTGTTATCGATTATTGATGTTGAATACTATTTGTTATTCGCTCTGCCTTGTTTAAATTGCCTTAAACATCAATAAAATTCATTGTGAACGATCAACCAGCCTTCGTTGTCAGTGATGAAATTTTATTTTCGCTCAGAGTCGGATTAAGCCTATGCTGTATAAATGTTGGGCCGCCAGCCTGTTATTTTGGCCAACTGCTGTTTAATTAGAAGAGTTCCATACTTTTGCTTCGGAGTTGACTTGGGGTAGGGGCGATAAAATAGGGAGACCTGAAACCGGAAAATCATTCGATAATTTGTCCGTAAGTCTCCCTAGATCTTCACATGAGTGAATAAACGCTTGATTTAATACTCGTCGTTGTTTGCATCACTTATGCGCTCGCGTCTTTCTTGAGCTTCTTCAAATGCTGCGTTAATTTCTTCTAATACAGAATCGACATCAGCTGCCGTGGTGTCTTCTTCAAACAAGCCAGTTAATTCTGTTTCCGGTGTTAATTCACCTTGTTCATACAAGGCCCACATTTCTTTAGCATACTTCGTAGTGGCTAATTCTGGGGCAAATTGTGAATAATAGTCAGTCATATTATTAACATCACGAAATAACATGGCTTTTGCATTATTGTTTGCTGATGCGTCAACTGCTTGGGGCAGATCAATAATCACCGGTCCATTTTGGTCAACGAGTACGTTAAACTCAGATAGATCACCATGAACAATACCTGCACATAGCATACGCACAACATAACCCATCATGATGTAATGCTGGATTTTTGCTTGCTCGGCACTCATCTCTGTAACGTCATTTAACCGAGGAGCGACATCACCATGAATATTGGTGATCAACTCCATCAATAACACCCCATCAAAGCAACCATAAGGCACTGGTACTCTAATTTTGGCAGCGGCGCATTTGTATAATGCGTCGACCTCGGCATGTTGCCAGGCTTTCTCTTGTTCTTCTCGACCGTATTTCGAGCCCTTTTCCATGGCTCGTCCACGACGACTGTTTTTGGTTTTTCGACCTTCTTGATATTGTGCTGCTTTTTTAAAGCTGCGTTTAGTGGCTTCCTTATACACTTTGGCGCAGCGGATCTCATCGCCACATCTGATCATATAGACGGTAGCTTCTTTGCCACTCATGAGTTGGCTTATCACTTCATCGACGAGACCATCGTCAACCAGTGGTTGTAATCGTATAGGCGTTTTCATTGCGTCGTTATACCTTACTTGCGCGCTGGATGATATATCTAAGGAAATAATTTTCACTTGTTAAAACAACACAGATTAAATAAGTCTGATTTGTCGTGCATTTTTGCTTCAATACGCTCTATTAATACATTTTTGTTTGATGATTTAAATTATTGTGCCCATTCAGTTAAACATAGTCGAAATCGACCATGTTTTCGAGTAACACCTAGGAGGGATTTGTTGAGTAATTGTCAATTTAAAGAATGAAATGTGGTATATTGCGGTTCGATTTCACCATTGATGCAATACCAATGACGTTAATCTGGTTGTTGTGGTCTGTATATTAGGGCTAACGCTAGCCGAATGGGTAATCGCTAAAATTGATATCTAGGGTCTGTTGATCTTTGCTGGTTAAATTTTGTTCGAGTTAAAAACGTTTTTATCGAGGCGAATGGATTGATGCCTAGTCATCTAAGCAAAATTCATTCAACAAAGAGTAAAACGTTTTTAGCCGAACCCTTCGGGCAGCGTTTGTTGGTCATTTTTACTGCGTTATCGACTTTTTATGTAGAATAACTACACCACAAAGTCTCTGCCTTATAACTCATGTTTAAGTAATGACCAACAATTCGCTGCAAAACCAACCTTGAAAGATCAACAGCCCCTAGCAACGCTGTGGTTCAGTAACAATTAAGCTTTTCTTCAGTCAACGTTAAGTTATTGGCAGGATAATAATTGTGAATTATTGTGATTTGATACAATTTTTTATAACAAAGACATCATCACATTACGCGGCCATTTCGTCGTACAAATATTTTGCATTTTTGTCGTTATGCGAAACAATTTCAACATATTAATAGAGTTTTTATGAAACGGACCTTACTTCTCGCACTATTTGTTTTTTCTAATGCAGCTACTGCTGTTGAGCCCTTATTTGAAACACCGCAAGACATGGAACCCACTTGGGTTGATGACATATTGTCGGTGTTTGGTGCAGATGGCGAGTTTGATGACACCAAAGCGATTGATATGAGCTATTTACCGACGGCTTATTACACCCCAGAAAAAAAGTTTGGTGTCGGGTTATTAATGGTTGGCTTGTATAAAACCGATAATGCATCGAGTGAAGAACAACCATCATCATTAGTATTGAATTCATTTGTATCTATGAATCAATCCTACGGTGTTCAAGTTGAAAATATGACGTTTTTAAACCAAGGTAAACAACGATTATTACTTGATTTAGAGCTGCACAATGAAGCGGCTGTTTATTATGGTGTCGGAATTGATGACGGCGATCAAGATCTTAATCATCATGAATTTGATGAACAGCTGTATAGTTTTAAACCTCGTTGGATGACCGAGATTGCCAGTCACTATTTCATTGGTATAGGGGCTGACTTTATTTACACCAGCGCCGACAGCTTAGAGTTGGTTTCCACTGGTTTGTCAGTAGATTCAAGTGATATTTTACCGAATAATTTTAGCTCTGGTGTGGTTGTTTCTAGTATTTATGATTCAAGGGATTATCGTTTAAATGCCACAAAAGGGTGGTTGTTTCAAGTTGATGCTGGATTATATCAAAATGATAAATTTGATTCGTTTTCTACATATAACATTGAGTTAGCCAATTATATTGACTTAAGTTCAATGCCGGGATTGATCGCTTGGCAAGTTCAAGGCCACCTTACCAGTGGAGACGTACCTTGGAGCTTGTTACCTGACCTTGGTGGCTCCGATGCGATGCGTGGTTACATTAGAGGTCGTTATCGAGATGAGCAAATGATGATGGGCCAAGTTGAATACCGCTTACCGATATTTCAACGTTATGGCATGGTCTTTTGGGGGGCAGTTGGCAGTGTAGCGCCTAAAGTGAGTGAGCTAACTGATACCTTATTAACGGCTTACGGCACCGGATTTCGCTTTAACATTAAAGACAATATTAATTTACGTCTTGATGTTGGGGTAGGTGAAAATGAAACTAATTTTTATTTAAATGTGAATGAAGTTTTTTAAGACAATGTTATTGTAAATGACACTATGTTTGATGATGCTTTTTAAGGCTCTATTTGTAGGTGACACTTTTTAAGTTAGTCATTGCCAAGGAAACAATAGATAGCGAAATGCCGATACCGATGATGATATTAATGATGCGAATAAAGCCTATGCTGACAAGATATCCTAATATTAGGGTATCTCCTTCGGCTTGTGTGGTGGGCACCAGAGTATTGATGATATTTGGTCTTTCATGTGGTTTGCTGCAAAGCAGCAGCGTACTAGCGGGTGAAAACCAAGATAAATGTCTAAAGACCTTCAATTATTCTATTTATCTTAGTGGGCTGCATACAGGTAAAATGACTCGTATTGAGAAATGGCAAGGTAAGTCAGCCATCATCACTTCAAAAAGTGAAGCCAGTATTTTGGGTATTGGCACTCAGTATCAACAGCGAAGCGAAGTATCATGGTCAAATATCACTAATGAATGGCTGACCGATAACTTTCATCAACAGGTTAGTGGTTTTCGCTCTCGAGACATGCACGTCACCGTGGCTAATAATGGTCTTGAATCTCGGGTTGATCTTGATGGCGATATAACGGCTTATCAATCAAAATCTATCCCTTTAAGGGATGTTGATACATTAGCCATTCAAATACGTGAATACCTTATTCTTGGTAGACAACAATTTGCTTTAGTAAGGCAGGCCTCTGATGCGCTTGAGCCTTATCAATACTATGTTAAAAGTGCAGTAACAGCGACTATACCCCCTTGGGGTGAAATGCAATTGATACCCGTTGAGCAAACGGGAGCCGATGAGGTAACCTATTTTTTTGCGCCAAGCATGAATTTTCAACTTGTAAAAGCCCATTATCATGGTTTCATTCTCCAAGGTCTTATTGAGCTTGATAGCTATGTGTCATCCTGCAATATCATTACAAAGAGTGCCCCATTAGGTTAACTAACCGACCTGTAACCGTTTTTATTTGAAGTCAGTGATAACAGCCTAATTGCTAATGCTTTACCGCGCTATTGAACCGACTTAAACCAATATCTATCGTCTATCATAGACTATTTTAAATGGTCGACTTGGCTTCCTGATGGCTTGAATATCAGTATACTTTACAACTGATATGCCAATTGGAGTGAACATGGCCAACGTGATCAATAAAGCCATTTTTAGTAGTAGAGTGTTCTCGATAAACCGAGTGACTTACCATACTCATCATCGGGTGATGAACCATATTGATCCCGTACAACAGGGTCGTTATTACAAGTTAAATTTTGTGTTGCGACAACCAAAAGTAGGTGAGGTGTTCAGCTGTGAAAAATGCATAGTGAATTTATGGGGGCGGGTGTATTTGTTTCGTCCTGATAAATATGAACACAGCGTGAGTAAGATTGAGTCAGGCAAACGTGTGCTATTAAGCTTGGCCTTAAATATTTAAACAAAAGCATTCACATTTCAGTATTCATATTTCAAAAAGCATATCTCAATCTTAAAATGCCAATATCCAACGCTAAACATTCAAAAGAAGGCACTAGCAGTGACAGTTTAACCTTCGTGAGCCAGCTTGGTGTTGGTGTGAATTTGTTGAGTTAACGCCGTTGTCGGTTGTTCTGGGCTATTTGGTACAGTGTATTGGCGTTTAGTGACCACTTTAACTCCCTCAGAAGAGAGTTTGAGATTTAAATCGCCATTAGGCACACAACAACAGGGTAGACACTGGTCGGCTTTAAGTTCTGCAAGAGGCTCGCAAAAATAGTTTACTTCTCCAGATATGACTGTGGTTTTACAAGCACCGCAAAATCCATTACGACACTCTGAAAATACTTTTACTTTTTTCGATTCAAGCGCTTCTAATAAACTTGAATGTTGGCCGTCAAACAAAATAACCGGCTGTCCTTTCAAGCTTATAATAGGCGCTTTTTTGAAAAACTTTTTATAGGTCAAAATCTAAAAACTCATCGCCATCAACAGAAGAGTCAATTTGACCAACAAGATAAGATGACACTTCTACTTCTTGTGGGGCAACTTGCACAGCATCACTTTCTAACCAATTCTTCATCCACGGTAACGGGTTTGATTGATCTGGATACGGTTGTGGTAAATGTACCGACTTCATCCGTTGGTTCGTAATAAATTCAACATACTGACATAGAATTTGTTCATTTAAGCCTATCATTGAACCGTCTTTGAATAAGTATTTAGCCCATTCTTTTTCTTGCTCTGCTGCTTTGACGAATAAGTCATACGCTTCTTGTTTACACTCAGCAGCAATTTCGCCCATTTCTGGATCGTCTTTACCGCCTTGCATTAGGCTTAATATGTGTTGAGTACTGTTAAGGTGTAATGCTTCGTCACGGGCAATTAAACGAATAATTTTAGCGTTGCCTTCCATGACACGACGCTCTGCAAAGGCAAACGAACACGCAAAACTGACATAGAAACGAATAGCTTCTAAGGCGTTAACTGACATCATGCATAAATACAGTGATTTTTTTAGGATACGTGAGTTAACCGTAATTGATTCACCATCGATAACGTGAGTACCTTCACCTAAGAGGTTATTAATCTGGGTGAGTTTAATCAGGTCATCATAATAAGCCGCAATATCACCAGCACGCTTTAATATTTCTTCATTCTGGACAATATCGTCAAATACGACTGAAGGGTCGTTAACAATATTACGAATGATATGAGTATATGAACGTGAGTGAATGGTTTCAGAAAACGACCATGTTTCAATCCACGTTTCTAATTCTGGCAGCGATACCAAAGGCAAAAATGCCACATTTGGTGAACGACCTTGGATAGAATCGAGTAAGGTTTGGTATTTAAGATTAGATAAGAAAATGTGTTTTTCGTGATCAGGTAAATCACCGAAATCAATTTTGTCACGGCTGACATCAACTTCTTCTGGACGCCAGAAAAACGATAATTGCTTTTCAATCAACTTTTCGAATACTTCATATTTTTGTTGATCGTAGCGGGCCACATTAACCGATTGACCGAAAAACATAGGTTCTTTGGTTGAATCGTTAGGTGTTTGACAAAATGTAGAGTAAGCCATTATTTAGGTGTCCTGATAACGCATTTTCCAAAAAGCGGGGAAGACCCCGCTAAATATTGATAAAGTGATGATTAGATCTTACACGCACCGCCACCGCAGCCATCGTCTTCTTCTTCGACAGCGATAATGTCATCAAACTGATCAGAGGCACCGTCGCGAGTATTATGATAATACAATGTTTTAATGCCCAGTTTGTATACGCTTAGTAAATCTTTGAGCAATGTCTGCATCGGCACTCGACCGCCTTCAAAACGGCTTGGGTCGTAATTAGTGTTAGCTGATATTGCTTGGTCAATAAACTTCTGCATTAAACCAACAAGTTGAATGTAACCATCATTATTAGGCATGTTCCAAAGTAATTCGTACTTGTCTTTAAGTACATCAAAGTCTGGTACTACTTGTTTTAGTTGACCGTCTTTACTAGCTTTTACGCTGATTAAACCACGTGGAGGCTCAATACCATTAGTCGCGTTTGATATTTGCGATGAAGTTTCAGACGGCATTAATGCAGAAAGCGTTGAGTTACGCAAACCGTATTGTTTAATATCGCTACGTAAACTTTCCCAATCCATGTGCAATGGCTCGTCACAAATTTTGTCTAAATCGCGCTTGTAGGTGTCGATGGGTAAAATACCCTTTGAGTACGTTGTCTCGTGGAATAACGGACATGCGCCTTGCTCTTTTGCCAAGTTCATTGACGCTTTAAGCAAATAGAACTGAATCGCTTCAAAGGTTTTGTGGGTTAAGTTATTAGCTGAACCGTCTGAGTACTTTTTACCATTCTTGGCTAAGTAATTAGCAAAGTTAATGACACCAATACCGAGGGTACGACGATTCATTGAACTCGTTTGCGCTGCTTTAATTGGGTAATCTTGGTAATCAAGTAAGTTATCTAATGCACGTACGGCTAAATCAGCTAACGGCTCAAGCTCAGATAAATCTTGGATTGCACCTAAGTTAAGTGCTGACAAGGTACATAACGCAATTTCACCGTCTGGATCATTGATGTTATTCAGTGGCTTAGTCGGCAAGGCAATTTCTAAACACAAGTTAGATTGCTTAATTGGTGCCACTTTTGAATCGAATGGACTGTGGGTATTACAATGATCTACGTTTTGAATATAAATACGGCCAGTAGAAGCACGCTCTTGCATCATCAATGAAAACAGTTCAACGGCTTTAATTTGTTTTTTACGGACACTGCTGTCTTGCTCATACTGAAGATATAAACGTTCAAATTCGACTTGATCTTCAAAGAATGCATCGTAAAGGCCAGGCACGTCTGATGGACTGAATAGGCTAATGTATTCACCTTTAATCAAACGTTGGTACATTAATTTGTTTAACTGCACACCGTAGTCAAGATGACGTACACGGTTGTCGTCAACACCACGGTTGTTTTTCAATACAAGTAGCGATTCAACTTCTAAATGCCATAAAGGATAGAAAAGGGTCGCTGCACCACCACGTACGCCGCCTTGAGAGCATGACTTAACCGCAGTTTGGAAATACTTATAAAATGGTAAACACCCTGTGTGGAATGCTTCGCCGCCACGAATAGGGCTGCCTAATGCACGAATACGACCAGCATTAATACCAATACCTGCACGTTGGCTCACGTATTTAACGATAGAAGATGCGGTTGCATTGATTGAATCTAAGCTGTCATCACACTCAATTAATACACATGAGCTGAACTGACGGGTAGGTGTTCGCACACCAGCCATAATTGGCGTCGGTAGAGAAATCTTAAATAACGATGTCGCATCGTAGAAATCTTTAATGTATTTCAGACGGATTTCTTTTGGATATCGAGCAAATAAGCATGCAGCCACCAAAATGTACAAAAACTGTGCGCTTTCGTATATTTCATGAGACACACGATTTTGTACTAGGTATTTACCTTCAAGTTGCTTTACTGCAGCATACGAGAAGTTCATGTCACGCCAGTGATCAATATAGGTATCAAGAATGTCTAATTCTTCGCGGCTGTAGTCAGCCAATATATGCTTGTCATATTTACCAATTTCAACCAACTTGGTGACATGATCATATAACTTAGGCGGTTCAAATTGACCAAAGGCTCTTTTACGTAAATGGAATACCGCTAAACGGGCTGCCAAAAACTGGTAATCAGGTGATTCTGGGGAGATCAAATCAGCCGCAGCTTTAATGATGGTTTCATGAATGGCTTCAGTCGGAATGCCGTCAAAAAACTGCAGGTGAGATCGAAGTTCTACTTCAGATACTGAGACGTTTTTTAATCCCTTGGCTGCCCAAGTGATCACGCGATGAATTTTATCTAAATCGATCGGTTCACGTTCGCCACTGCGTTTAGTGACTGTCATATTGCTATTCATTGAAGAGAGGCCTTGGTTCTATATCAAAACATGTGATCTGTTGTTGGATGCCGTGCTGCTGGATTCGATCCGAATCAGTTACAAAACAATTCCATGTTAAAACAATCAAGCTTAATGTATTCACAACATAGTATAAATACCAATACATTTAGTTAGCATCTACGTTCTTTATAATGTAAAGGCGTAGTGTTTTGATTGTCAGCCACACACAAGATATGGTGCTATTTAAAATCTTAGATACAAGATAATGAGGTTTGAGCCTTTTTGCAAGCCACAATTTCATTAACTTGTTGTGGATAACTTGAGGATAAACCGCAGGGTTAGTGACGGCTAACCCTAGAGCCCAAATTTATAACGAGTTTTTGATAAGTGATATTTTTTCAACCGTTAAATGAGAAAAATTCGATCGCTACAATAAACAGCGATCAATAAATTATGCTCATTTTTATATTGATCTTTTACCACTTTTGATCGTCAAGTGATCGTGATCATAATCAATAATTGGTGATTCACCATAAAGACTCATTTGTTGATATCCCATCACTGAATGTCATTATGCTGCAAAAAATTGTTTTAACGATGCACCGTGTTTAAATTGACATCTTGACGGCCATAAATCGGGCGTATCATGGGGTGATAAATATCCCCAAAGCGCGACACCTCCAAGCATATTAGCATTATGTGCAGCGACTAAATCACGCTCTGCGTCACCTAAATACAAAATATGTTCTGGTGGTGTTGCTATTTGCTGCGCCGCTAACAACATTGGTGCCGTATGTGGTTTGGCATAACGGGTGCTGTCACCACTAATGATTGCTTTAAGCTGATGAGTTAAATTTAGTTTTTCAATGAGAGGTCGAGCAAAACGAGCAGGTTTATTGGTCACCACCCCATAAGGGATACCTTGCTGATCTAATAATGTCAGCAGTTCAGGTAAATCTGTAAACAAGCGGCTGTAATCGCCATTAATACGGGCATAGTGGTGTAGTAACCCTTGTTGAATACGGATTTGCAATGCTTCATCAGCATCCGGAATAGCCGTTTTAACCAAAAATAAACTGCCGTGAGAGGCTGCATGACGCATTTTATCGAGTGGCTGAGCGCTAAAACCCGCATCATCCAAACTCAAATTAAGCGCATGTATCAAATCTGGTGCTGTGTCAGCAAGTGTGCCGTCAAGATCAAATAAGACCCCTTTAACATCATTTTTATGCACTGTGATGTTCCTAAAATGAGATGTTTAATGCCACAATAAAGTGACCAATACAGAAGGGAAGTGACTGACGAACCGCTATTGTGCTTATCGTCAGCGTCATATCATCGAGTGATATCAATCGTCTATCGTTTAAGCGAATGCTTATAATCGCGCTTAATCGATTATTGATAGCACTTAGTTAGTCGCTGATTTTCTGAGTGGCGATCATATAGTTCACATCAACACTTTTAGTGTACTTAAATACCCCAGATAATGGATTGTAGGTAATACCTAAGGCGTCTCTACACAGTAAGTCAGTGTTGTCGACTAATGCTATCAGTTCAGATGGTCGAATGAACTTACTGTGGTCATGGGTGCCGATAGGTAACATTTTTAATAAATATTCAGCACCAATAATGGTTTGCAGGTAAGACATTATATTACGGTTAATTGTGGAGAAAAATACAAAGCCGTTAGGTTTTACCGTGTCACAACATGCTTGAATGACCGATTGTGGATCGGGCACATGCTCAAGCATTTCCATGCACGTCACTACATCGTAATATTCACGGTGGTTATCTCGGTGTGCTTCTGCTGTCGTTTTTAGGTAATTGACCGCAACGCCGGACTCCAAGGCATGCAGTTTTGCTATTTCGAGGGGTTCGGTCCCCATATCAATACCGTCAACATGTGCGCCTAAACGCGCCATACTTTCTGACAAAATGCCACCACCACAGCCAACATCAAGCACTTTTTTATCAAAAATACCGTCAGCGGTTTGGTCAATGTAGTTTAAACGCAGTGGATTAAGTAAATGTAATGGCTTGAACTCGCCATTGAGATCCCACCATGTTTGTGCCATGGCTTCAAATTTTGCTATTTCGAGGGGATCAACATTGGGTGTCGATTGTTCAGCATGTGACATAACGTAACCTAATTGTTTAAAAATCTATGGCGGCTATTATAGCGATAACCTTTACGAATAAAAGTGAACAATGGCTACCATTGTTCACACTTGCTTATAAAATATCCATTTATGAGCGTTAAATTGTTATTTGGCATTCATCGGTGATGAGATCCTAAATTCATTAACGTTAATTATTGTTAAAAAATAACCGTATATTAGCTATTTAATAAACTAAATTAGCTGTAAATATTAGCTTTTTTACAATTTTTAATAGTGAGAGAGGATTTGGCTGGTCTTTGCTCTGGCGACATTAAATATCTGTGTTAGAATGCCAAATCACGTTTTTAAGCTAGATAATAATATGGAAGTTTTATTGTCAGCTCACTTTAGAGGAACGCGCAGTTTATGACTGATCTGGCATCATCTATTTCGCCAATTAACATCGAAGACGAACTTAAGAATTCTTACCTTGATTATGCTATGAGCGTAATTGTAGGTCGTGCATTACCTGACGTCCGTGACGGTTTAAAACCTGTTCATCGTCGAGTATTGTTCGCAATGAGCGAATTAAAAAACGATTGGAACAAACCATATAAAAAATCTGCTCGTGTTGTTGGTGACGTAATTGGTAAGTATCACCCGCATGGTGATACTGCTGTATACGATACGATTGTACGTATGGCGCAACCTTTCTCGTTACGCTACACATTAGTTGACGGACAAGGTAACTTTGGTTCTGTCGATGGTGACTCCGCGGCAGCGATGCGTTACACCGAAATTCGCATGCAAAAGTTGGCGCATTCATTATTAGCCGACCTTGAAAAAGAAACTGTGGATTTTGTGCCTAACTACGATGGCACCGAGATGATACCTGCAGTGTTACCAACACGCGTACCGAACCTATTAATCAATGGTTCATCAGGTATTGCAGTTGGTATGGCCACCAATATCCCACCACATAACTTAACGGAAGTGGTGAAGGGCTGTTTAGCGTTAATCGATGAGCCAAGCTTGTCAATTGAACAGTTAATGGAATACATTCCTGGTCCCGATTTCCCAACAGCTGCTTCAATAAATGGTCGTAAAGGCATTATCGATGCTTATAACACTGGCCGTGGCCGCGCAATCATGCGCTCAAAAGCTGATATCGAAACGGATGATCATGGCCGTGAACGTATTATCGTTCATGAAATACCATATCAAGTTAACAAAGCCCGTTTGATTGAAAAAATTGCCGAGCTTGTTAAAGATAAAAAATTAGAAGGTATCAGTGGCCTACGTGACGAGTCTGATAAAGACGGTATGCGTATTGTTATTGAAATCAAACGTGGTGAAGTGGGTGAGGTTGTACTAAACAACTTATATTCTCAAACTCAAATGCAGTGTTCTTTTGGTATCAACATGGTGGCATTGACTAACGGTCAGCCTAAATTGTTTAACCTTAAAGAAATGCTTGAGTGTTTTATTCTTCATCGCCGTGAAGTAGTAACACGCCGCACCGTATTTGAATTACGTAAAGCTCGCGAACGTGCTCATGTTCTTGAAGCGCTTGCTATCGCACTCGCTAACATCGACCCGATTATTGCGCTAATTAAAGCATCACCTACGCCTGCCGAAGCCAAAGCAAAGTTAGTGGCACAAGGTTGGGAGTTAGGTCATGTGCAAGGCATGCTTGAAAAAGCTGGTGATGATGCTGCACGTCCGGAATGGTTAGAGCCTGAGTTCGGTATCCGTGATGGTCAGTACTATCTAACCGAACAACAAGCACAAGCTATTTTGGAATTACGTCTGCACCGTTTAACCGGTCTAGAACATGACAAGATTTTAGCTGAATATGAAGAGCTTTTAGTTCTGATTGCTGGTTTATTATTCATTCTTCGCACTCCATCACGTTTGATGGAAGTGATTAAAGAAGAATTAGAAGAAATACTTGAGCAATATGGTGATGAGCGCCGCACTATTATCAACGCTAACGAAATTGATATGAGTCTTGAAGACTTGATCAATGAAGAAGATGTTGTTGTGACCTTATCTCACTTAGGCTACGCAAAATACCAAGTACTGTCTGATTACCAAGCGCAGCGTCGTGGTGGTAAAGGTAAAGCGGCTACTAAAGTAAAAGATGAAGATTTTGTCGAAAAGTTATTAGTGGCAAACACTCATGACACCATCTTGTGCTTCTCTGACTTTGGTAAGATGTACTGGCTGAAAGTGTATCAATTACCGTTGGCAAGTCGTACTGCTCGTGGACGTCCAATTGTTAACTTATTACCACTTTCTGACGGTGAGCACATTACTGCAATCCTACCGGTACGTGAATACGCAGATGATAAATTTATCATTATGGCTACAGCACACGGTACTGTTAAGAAAACAGCATTAACTGCATACAGTAATCCTCGTGCAAACGGTATTATTGCGGTTAACTTAAAAGATGGCGATCAGTTAATCGGCGTTGATATTACCGAAGGTAGTGACGACATCATGTTGTTTTCTAACGAAGGTAAAGTAGTTCGCTTTAACGAGAAAGCGCGTGATTCAGAAACCGGTGAAGTGAAACGTGATGCTGAAACGGGTGAAGAAGTTATTGCATTACGTCCTATGGGCCGTACCGCAACCGGTGTTCGTGGTATTAAGCTTGAAGATGGTCAAAAAGTAGTTTCACTGATTGTCCCTAAAGGTGATGGTGCTATTTTAACGGTAACAGAAAATGGTTACGGTAAGCGTACTGAACTGAGCGAATACCCAGCTAAGAGCCGTGGCACTAAAGGTGTGGTATCGATTAAAGTCAGCGACCGTAATGGTCCTGTAGTCGGCGCTGTACAAGTGGGCGAGTTTGACGAAATCATGTTGATCAGTAACAAAGGTACGTTAGTTCGTACTCCTGCTGAAGGGGTATCAATTATTGGTCGTAACACTCAAGGTGTGACTATCATTCGTACTGCTGAAGACGAGAAAGTCGTTGGTTTACAGCGTATTGAAGAAATTCAAACTGAAGAATTGTTAGACGAAGAAGGCAATGTGATTGTGCCTGCTGATATCATTGAAGGCGAAGTTGCTGAAGGTGAGTCAACTGAATCGACCGATTCTGATGTGGAAAGTGATGTAGAGAACGACGAACAGGATTAACCTGCTGGCGAACTTTGCAGCTTCAATAACGAGCGCCTTAGGGCGCTCGTTTTATTTTACGGAAAAATATTCATCAAAATAGACGGATAGCCCCCTATTCAACAGGTGCTAAAATCCTTAGTATTAATGCTCTTATTTGAAGAATAAAAACCGAGTCAAGGAGTTGTCTGTGAGTGCGATTTATAATTTCTGTGCTGGACCTGCGATGTTACCTCAAGCTGTGATGCAAAAAGCACAACAGGAATTAATTGATTGGAATGGCCTAGGTGTTTCCGTGATGGAAATTAGCCATCGTAGTAAAGAATTTATTGCACTGACTAAGCAAGCTGAAATCACCTTGCGTAAGTTGATGCACATTCCTGATAATTACCATGTGTTATTTATGCACGGTGGTGGTCGCGCCCAGTTTTCGAATGTGGTGAATAATTTTTTGGGTGAGAATGGCAGCGCACTTTATTTAGTTAGCGGCCAATGGTCATCATCTGCAGTGACGGAAGCAAAAAAATTAGTCAATGAAAGCCAAATCGACACGCTTAATATTGTTGAGCAAGTTGATGGGCTTAATCAGGTGGTATTGCCTGATTTAACTGCAATCGATAAAGATTATCGATATGTGCATTATTGTTCTAACGAAACCGTCGATGGCATTGAAATTTTTGAAGAGTTAGATAGCCCATGGCCCATTGTTGCTGATTTATCATCAACCATCATGTCGCATCATATCGACGTTAGTAAATACGGACTTATTTATGCTGGCGCGCAAAAAAATATTGGTCCATCTGGCTTGTCGATTGTGATTGTGCGTGACGATATGCTAACACTTCCTAGTCTGCCGCAATCATCTATAATGGATTATCGTATTGCTGTTGAATATGACTCTATGTTTAACACCCCACCTACATTTGCCTGGTATTTAGCTTCAGAAGTGTTTGCATGGTTAGAGGCAAATGGCGGTGTCAGTGCTATGGCTGAAGTGAACAAGCAAAAAGCAGCGTTATTGTATGAGTGTATCGACAACAATCCATTTTATAAAAATGGTGTAGCGCCACATAATCGCTCACGAATGAACGTGACGTTCCAACTTGTTGATAATAGCTTAGACGCTGAGTTTTTAAAGCACGCGGAGCAGGCGGGTTTAGTCGCGTTAAAAGGTCACCGCGTTGTGGGTGGTATGCGTGCGAGCATTTATAATGCGATGCCACTTGAAGGTGTACAAAAGTTAGTTGATTTTATGAATAACTTTGCAATACAGCACAGCTAATCTAAAAAGCTAATTTAACAGCAGCTTGGGTTATAAGTACAAAAAAGCGAATGCCAAACAGCATTCGCTTTTTTGTACTGAGAATCCATATTTTAAGGCTTTAATTTACAACGCAGCAAGGTATGACCTAGGCCAATATTGTCGATATCTTCATCAACATACAAGCCTGCTTCAATAATCATGTTAAGCATATCTTTACTGTGGTACATGCGGCTATTCCCATTAGCTATAGCCGTAAAATATAATGATGTTGCATTAACGCAATACGCCCCAGCTTCATGGGGTTGCCTGTCCCAATAGGTTTCTAATATACACAATTCACTATCGGGTTTCATGGCTGCTGCAGTGCGTTTAAGAATAGTGATAATTTGCTGCTTAGAAAAACAATCTAAAAATTGGCTCATCCAATATAAATCACCGCCTTGGCAGAAAGGCTTATCGTTATCAAGTAAGTCTGTTTCAAATGGATATACCCTGTCAGTAACTAAATTTACCTTGGCATTTTCCATTGCTACAGCAAGTTGACCGGGCAAATCCATAATGGTGACTTTGACATCTTTATTATAACGGGTGCATGCAAACGCCCATTTACCCGTATTTCCGCCAACATCAATGATATGGGCTGGTTGAGATTTAAATATCAAGGGTAGTAGGCTATCAAAAGCATGATCTGAGTAGTAATGATCAAACTCAAACCAGCTCTTTTTAGTTTGTTCAGGTAGCTGACTTAACCCTGGGTAAATTGTCTCCCAATCGCCTAAGTGTTTAAGCCCGATGGCTTTGCCTTGTTTTAAAGAATCATCAAGTTCAAACAAGCCTTGATAGCAAACATCATGGATAAAGTTAAGGTTTTTTGAGGCCATATCATCATGTAATAAAAAGTGGCCTGTTTTATCGAGACGATAACAATCATCCTTACACCAAAAAATCCCCATGCTTAATCCCATATCAAGCAACACATGAATGGCATATTCAGATAATTCACTCCCTTTTTTCAGTTGAACGAGGCTAATACCTTGCTCACCAGCTTGATCAATTTTGGCGAGTAAACCAAATTGACTTAAGCAGCGTGCTACTTGAAAACTAACGGGTGCAAAAGCAATTTTTTGTGCTTCAAATTTGGCATCAAAAGCAGACATTTTTTTAGGAGATTGATAAAAAGACATTAGAAACGTTAACTTAAAGATGAGAAAAATATTGATATTAGATTAGCAAATAAATGTCACTAAGGTTTTGACCTAGTTCTAGTTTTCGTTTTTTTAGGTTAACAATAATAAACAACAGCTAAATATTATCTGGGATTCGTCCGATTAATTTAACTAGATCGGGTGTTTACATAGCTTTGCGTAACCTTACTTTACTGGACGTCATTATTAACCCAATCTTAACCCTGCTGGATGTATGGTATTTCTATGGTGTCATTACACACTTGGAGACATAATGAATTTACCCATCTCGATTAAAGCACAGGCGTTAAACCTACATTTACGTTCATTACAATTTACCAAGCACAAAAGGTTGGCTTTCGCTTATCTTGCATTGGCGATAGTGCCATTTGTTATTGCTCAGTTATTGGGTATGGAATTTACTGGTGTCTATAGCAGTGTGCTAGGTGCCGTTAATTTAATTGCAATGATGGTTTTCTTTATGCAATTTCCGCTAGCTGGACGGCTAAAGCATTTGCCATTATTTGCCAACATAGACTGGGGGATCACCAAGCATAAACAGTTAGGTAAATATCTCGGTATTTTCTTCTTCTTACATCCCATATTAATTGTATTACCCAAAGGCTTCATTTCTATAGATGACTTGTGGTTAAGCATTGTCAGTGTGGTGACGTCATCAAATATGTTAACAGGAATAATAGCTTGGTTAACAATGGTTGTTTGGGTATTAATGTCGGTTTATAAAGACAAGCTCAATCTACGCTATGAGACCTGGCGTTTATTGCATGTTATTGGTTTTGCAATTATTGCTACGTTGGCGACACTGCATGTGACAACCATTGGAAGTCATGGACAATTTAATCATGCATTTAATATCATTTGGTGGTCGTTGTACTGTGTGTCGATGGCATTGTTAATTTATAACTACTTCATTAAGCCATGCAATATTAAAAAACATCCTTACGCCATTAATGCACTTGAAAAAATCAGTGAGTGCGATTGGAAACTGAGTATTAAATCCAAAACAGCGCAATCATTAAATTACCAAGCAGGTCAGTTTGTGTGGATTAACACCAGTGGTAATCCTTATAACTTGGAACAACATCCTTTTTCGATAGTAACCGCTTCTCAACAGCACAAAATGATATCGTTTATTATTAGGGAGTTAGGTGACTACACTTCATCATTAAGTCAACTGGAATTAGGGTCAACTGTTTATGTTGATGGTCCTTACGGCAATATGACACTTGAGCAAGCTGATTTAGCGAGAGGAATAACGTTAATTGCCGCTGGTGCAGGTATTGCACCCATACTAGGTTTATTACGACAACTAGCAGAACAACACGATCCTCGTCCAATTAGACTTATTTACGCTAATCATACACTCGATCGTATGGTCTGTTTATATGAGCTAATAGCACTAGAACAAACCATGGTCGATTTTAAGCTGACATTAGTGTGTGAACATATTGAAAATAACGATCTTTTGAGTGGCCGTCATGTAGCGAAAGGATTTATTGATTTACAGCAGATTGCTGCCAGTGTCACATCAGAATTACAAACCCAGTGGGCGTTTTATTTATGTGGCCCCAAACCAATGTTAACGGCCACGACTGGTCATTTTAAGCAACTGGGTGTGGCAAATAATCAAATCCATTTTGAACAACTTGCATTTTAATTAGGAGCAAAAGATGCCTATTAAGCAAATTTCTGGTTGTATTGGTTGCGAAGCTTGTGTCAAAAGTTGTCCGACTGATGTGATTCATATGAATAAAGAAACAAACAAAGCTGAAATACGTTATCCGGAAGATTGTCAGATCTGTCACCTGTGCAGATTATATTGTCCTGTAGGGGCAATCACCATCACAGCAGATAAAAATATTCCCGTCATGGTGTCTTGGAGGTAATAATGAAACCTGAACAAAATTTATCTCGTCGTCAATTTATCGGCATAGCAGGCGGAATCGCTGGAGCTGCAGCATTCGCTAGTATTCCATTTGACGCGCCCGCACAAGAGAATAAACCTAAGATAAACAGCAAAGACTTTACTATCGATAATCGTGAGCTTGATGTGCTGATTATAGGTGGTGGCATGGCGGGTTTATTTGCTGCCGTAAAAGCCCATGATGCAGGCGCGAAAACCCTAATAGTATCCAAAGGCCGAATCGGTAGCTCAGGGTTAACGCCTTTTGCAAAAGGGATTTTTAGTTACGATAAAGACAATGCCATCATGAGTATTGATGAATTTGTTGCCCAAGTAACAGAATCTGCTATTCAGACTAATAATCCTGTATTTACAAGACAATTAGCTGAGCATTCTTATGATCGAGTACAAGAGCTTAAGGCATGGGGATTCTTTGATTCACCACTTTATCATCATAGTTTTATGAAGCCCCTCAACGAACGTAATATTCCCGTTGAGGAACGTATCATGATAACTCATTTGTTAAAGCAAGATGGCAGGGTTGTAGGCGCCTCAGGTTTTAGTTTAGATGAATTAAAAATCGTTCATTATCATGCCAAAACAGTGGTCTTGTGTACTGGGTCGGGTGGTTTCAAACCCAGTGGTTTTCCTGTATGTGATTTAACCCATGACGGCACCATTATGGCTTATAAAATTGGCGCTAAAGTAACGGGTAAAGAATGGAACGATGGACATCCCGGTTCGGCTAAGAATTCAGGTTCTTGTTACGACAATTGGCATGGTCAAATTGAAGAAAAACCATCAGTTACAGCGGCTGAAATTCATCATGACTTGGGTGTCGATATGAATTATCAAGCTTATACTCAGGGGGCTCCGGTAATGATGATGCCACCACAGCATGCAGGAAAGAGTGAACAAAACCAGGCAGCTAAACTTGACTCATTTCCAGCAGGTCCATTTGTACCAGATGTATTTAAACGTTCAGGACCACCACCACGTCCACAAGAAGAAGGCTTTATAAGAACGTTAATTTCAGGTAAAGGTCACTCAGGTCCTCCGGGGATGGGAGGCAATCAAGTAGGTGGTTCAAGTGCAGGTATGGCAATTCACAAATCAGAAGGATTGGTGCCAATTAATGAGCAAGGGTTATCCACTATACCCGGATTATATGCTGCTGGTGATGCTTTAGGTTCATATATGTCTGGCGGTATTTATACACAAATTGGTTCATCTCTTTCAGGTTCGGCCGTGCAGGGCGCTATTGCGGGTGAAGCGGCAGCTAAAGACAGTTTAAATATCAAAGGAAAACTAACGGTTTCTGAAGCATATTTAGCTTTAGTTAACCAGCAGATACTCGAACCATTGACGCGTAAACGGGGTTATAGCCCCGCGTGGGTAACCCAAGTATTACAAGGCGTGATGATCCCTAATTTTGTGCTTTATATTAAAAAGGAACGCATGATGCAAGCAGCATTGGCCTATGTAGAAGAGCTCAATGAACATCATGTTCCGATGCTCATGGCTGATGATCTCCATGCGCTGCGTTTGGCTCATGAAACTGAAAACATGATTGTTACCGCAGAAATGAAACTCAAGGCATCAATTATGCGTACAGAAAGTCGTTGCAGTCATTATCGTTTAGATTACCCAGACGTTGATTATGAAAACTGGCAAGCATGGATCAATATCTCTAAAGATACCAATGGCAATATGCGATTAGAAAAGCAACACTTTGATAGCTGGCCAAACTTTAGTTAAATGAGTAGCTGAGTTAATAACAAACAGCCGACTCAAGGAGTCGGCTGTTTCATTATGGTCAGTCCTAGTAATAACGACTTATAGTACAGCAGCTATCGATTTAGCAAGGTAATCAACGTTTGCTTCACTAATACCGGCAATACTGATGCGGCTTGAACCGACCATATAGACGCTATATTGCTGTTTCAATGCGGCAACTTGTTGTGGGTTAACACCTAGAAATGAAAACATACCTTTTTGATGAGCGATAAAACTAAAGTCGCGGTCAACACCATTGGCGGCTAATTGCTCAACCAACATAGTGCGGTTACCGTTAATACGATCTCGCATCACTTTAAGCTCATCTAACCATTGTTGCTTAAGCGCTGGCGTCCCTAAAATGGTTTCAACAATCGCAGCGCCATGAGCAGGTGGCATTGAATAAATACAGCGCACTACATACAACAATACTGATAGTGCGACATCTGCCGTTGCACTGTCTTTAGCTACAATAGAGCAAGCACCAATACGTTCGCGGTATAAGCCGAAGTTTTTGGAACAAGAGCTACATAAAATCATGTTTTCAACTGATGCGGCCATTTGGCGAACACCATAAGCATCTTCATCAACACCATCGCCAAAACCTTGGTAAGCCATGTCAATTAATGGTGTGAAACCTTGCTTAGCCGTTATCTTAACGACTTCATCCCACTGCTCAGGCGTTAAATCCATACCACTAGGGTTATGGCAACAAGCATGCAATAACACCACATCATCTTTACCAATGGTATTTAACGCCGCCATCATCTGTTCAAATTTGAGAGTTTTAGTATTGTAGTCGTAATATGGATAGGTTTTAACCGTAATACCAGCAGCCTCAAATAAACCTGTGTGATTTGCCCAAGTTGGATCGCTCACCCATAACACCGCATTAGGATTACAACGTTTAATAAAGTCTGCTGCAACACGCAGGGCACCTGTTCCACCAGGGGTAGACACTGTACGCACTCGGTTAGCCAGTAATGCTGTGTGGCTAGCACCAAAGGCTAATTCACCCATTAACTGGTTAAACGATGCTGAACCCGTAGGGCCGATGTAGACTTTGGTTGTTTCTGTGTCTAAACGAATTTTTTCAGCTGCTTTAACGCAATCTAAAATGGGCGTATGGCCAACAGGGTCTTTGTAAACGCCGACACCTAAATCGACTTTATTTGGGTGACTGTCTTCACGATATTGAGTTAGCAGACCTAAAATAGGATCAGCAGGTAAGGCTGTTAGGGTATTGAACATGAATAGAACCTTATATTAGCTATTTGCCCTAAGCATAACGTGCTTTAAACAAAGAGATAAAGTCATAATTGATCGCTATCTCAATTAATTGAATATTGAGATTTTTTCATCTGCAAAGTTTACTGAACGGATAAATAATACTGTCATATCGATAAATTATCTGCTGTAATGGTGCTCCATTACATTGTTTTGCTCTGTTCTTAACGAGTAAACGAGTATTAGCAGGTGTAAATGGCAATAAAATGAATTATTGGTACTAGCAATAATCGTCATTATCCGTATTCTGTTAGCCTGTAATGGTAATAATTAATTAACAATTACCAAGTTAACCCCTGTAATGAATTTGTTCCACTTGATTTACGCTGTCTGGCAATAAATGAGTGATGTTAACCACCAAGATTAAAACGAACTTAATCTTTAGCAAAAAGAAGAAAGCGAATGAAGCAACTGCGTCTTAATCCTATTACTTGTATAGATGGCGAAATTAATATTCCCGGATCTAAAAGTATTTCAAACCGTGCATTATTATTAGCGACACTTGCCAAAGGCAGCACCACACTTACAAACTTGCTCGATTCAGATGATATTCGTTATATGTTGGCATCGCTTAAGCAACTGGGTATTAACTATAAGTTAAGTGATGATAAGACAGTGTGTACTGTTGAGGGGAATGCAGGGCCAATTTCATCGGATGCTGCGCAAAGTTTGTTTTTAGGCAATGCCGGTACTGCAATGCGTCCATTGTGTGCAGCCTTAACGTTAGGGCAAGGAGAGTTTACCTTAACTGGCGAGCCACGAATGGAAGAACGTCCGATTGGCGATTTAGTCGATGCACTTCGTCAATTAGGCGCAGATGTGACTTACCTTAAAAATGACGGTTTTCCACCATTAACAATTAAGGCCACTGGACTTAATGGCGGCGATGTCGAAATTGCTGGTGATTTATCAAGCCAGTTTTTAACGGCACTGCTAATGGTCGCGCCGCTGACTAAAGACAGCGTCAATATTAAGATCAAAGGTGAACTTGTTTCCAAACCTTATATTGATATCACCATCGCGTTAATGAAACAGTTTGGTGTTGAAGTGATTAATCATCAATATCAACGATTCGAAATTAAAGCCGGCCAACAATATGTATCACCTGGAAAAGTGCTTGTGGAAGGTGATGCATCATCTGCATCATATTTTCTTGCCGCCGGAGCTATCCAAGGTGGTGAAGTTAAAGTAACGGGCGTGGGCCGCTTAAGCATTCAAGGCGATGTAAAGTTTGCAGATGCCTTGGCGCAAATGGGGGCTGACATAGAGTGGGGTGATGATTTCATTATTGCCAGAAAATCGAATCTTAGTGCCATTGAAATGGACATGAATCATATTCCAGATGCAGCAATGACCATTGCAACAGCGGCATTATTTGCTAAAGGCACTACAAAACTGACCAATATCTACAATTGGCGTATTAAAGAAACCGACCGTTTAGCCGCTATGGCCACTGAATTACGTAAAGTAGGCGCGATTGTTGAGGAAGGCTACGATTACATTACCATCACACCACCTGAAGCATTAAATACGGCGGCGATTAACACCTACAATGATCATCGTATGGCGATGTGTTTCTCATTAATGGCATTTGCTGATTGTGGCATCACTATCAATGATCCTGACTGTACGTCTAAAACATTCCCAGATTACTTTGACCAATTTTTACAGTTGGCTAAATAACACCGTATAGCTATAGTCAAATTGGCCATTTTGCATATAAGGTATGTGTATAAGGACGATCTTGATTTTAATAACTGAAAATTCATCAGTAATTAACATTTTTTTGTTATACAATGCGCGCGCTTATTTTGACGAACCCTTTATCTTTTTCAGGGACGATAGATTATTTTCGGAGGAACTTATGTCAGAACGATCTCCAGTGATCACAGTTGATGGCCCTAGCGGTGCAGGGAAAGGGACAATCTGCCAATTATTGGCGCAGCATTTAGGTTGGCATTTATTAGACAGTGGTGCAATTTATCGTGTTTTAGCCTTAGCCGCTATTCATCATGATGTTGAACTAGAAAACGAAGAAGCACTGACGTTATTAGCTGCACATCTTGATGTTCAATTTTTGACTGGCACTGAGAAAGATGCGATTAAAGTGATTCTTGAGGGTGAAGATGTCACCACGACGATTCGTACCCAAGAATGCTCAAATGCAGCATCCTTAGTGGCCGCGTTACCGCGTGTACGTGAGGCATTATTACGTCGCCAACGGGCTTTTTGTGTCAAACCTGGTTTAGTCGCTGACGGACGCGATATGGGTACGGTGGTTTTTTCTAAAGCACCGGTAAAAATATTTTTAACTGCATCTGCTGAAGAACGGGCTCAAAGACGCTATAATCAGTTGCAGGACAAGGGCTTCGATGTTAAAATCGATCGCCTTTTAGCTGAAATTATTGAACGAGACGACCGCGACATCAATCGCGCCGCTTCGCCATTAGTCCCAGCTGATGACGCACTTGTTATTGATACAAGTGGTGTAGGTATAGATGATGTATTAAAGCAGGTGCTTGAATACGTTAAACAAAAAATTACTGTTACGTAGGCGAATTGTCGTTTATTGTGCAGTAGGTATTCGTGTTAAGGATGACATGAATAATATTACTAGACTCCACATCTAGGATGGATGGTGGTTTTAAATATGAAGTAACCTAAAACATGACTGAATCTTTTGCTGATCTATTTGAACAATCCCTTGAAACTTTAGAGTTCCGTCCAGGTTCTATCGTCCGTGGTACAGTTGTTGCCATCGAAAACGGTATGGTACTTGTTGACGCTGGTCTTAAGTCTGAAAGCCCAATCAATGCTGACGAATTCAAAAACGCACAAGGTGTTTTAGAAATTCAAGTTGGTGATGAAGTTGACGTAGCCCTTGACTCTGTTGAAGATGGCTTCGGTGAGACTCAATTGTCTCGCGAAAAAGCTAAGCGTCATGAAGCTTGGATTGTTCTAGAAAAAGCGTACGAAGATGCTGAAACTGTAATCGGTATCATTAATGGTAAAGTTAAAGGCGGTTTCACTGTTGAATTAAACGGTATCCGTGCCTTCTTACCAGGTTCTCTAGTTGATGTGCGCCCAGTTCGCGACACCGCTCACTTAGAGTACAAAGAATTAGAATTCAAAGTTATCAAGCTTGACCAGAAGCGTAACAACGTTGTTGTTTCTCGTCGTGCAGTTATCGAATCTGAAAGCAGTGCTGAACGTGATACTCTTCTTGAGAATCTACAAGAAGGCCAAGCTGTTAAAGGTATCGTTAAAAACCTTACTGACTACGGTGCATTCGTAGACTTAGGTGGTGTTGACGGTCTTTTACATATCACTGATATGGCTTGGAAACGTGTTAAGCACCCATCAGAAATCGTTAATGTTGGTGACGAAATCAACGTTAAAGTACTTAAGTATGACCGTGAGCGTACTCGCGTATCACTAGGTCTTAAGCAACTTGGCGAAGATCCATGGTTAGAAATCAGCAAGCGTTACCCAGAAAGCACTAAGCTTACTGGTCGCGTAACAAACTTAACTGACTACGGTTGCTTCGTCGAAATCGAAGAAGGCGTTGAAGGTTTAGTACACGTTTCTGAAATGGATTGGACTAACAAAAACATTCACCCATCTAAAGTTGTTAACTTAGGTGATGAAGTTGAAGTGTTAGTACTAGACATCGATGAAGAACGTCGTCGTATTTCTCTAGGCCTTAAACAGTGTAAAGTTAACCCATGGGATGACTTCGCAACTAAGTTTAACAAAGGCGACAAAGTATCTGGTAAGATCAAGTCAATCACTGACTTCGGTATCTTTATCGGTCTTGACGGTGGAATCGATGGTCTTGTTCACTTATCTGACATTTCTTGGAACGGTACTGGCGAAGATGCAGTTTCTGAATACAAGAAAGGCGACGAAATCCATGCAGTGGTTCTTTCAGTAGACCCAGAGCGTGAGCGCATCAGTTTAGGTGTTAAGCAAACTGAAGATGATCCATTCAACGCATACTTAGCTGACAAGAAGAAAGGCACCGTAGTTCACGGTACTGTTTCTGCTGTTGACGCTAAAGGTGTTACAGTTGAATTAGCAGAAACAGTTGAAGGCTACATTCGTGTTGCTGACATCTCTGCAGATCGTATCGAAGATGCATCTACTGTATACTCAGTAGGCGATGCAATCGAAGCTAAGTTCATGGGTGTAGATCGTAAGAATCGTTCTATCAGCTTATCTATCAAAGCGAAAGATGAAGCTGAACAGAAAGAAGCGATTGCTACTTTGAACAAGCAAGACGAAGTTGTAATGAGCAGCGCAATGGCTGAAGCATTTAAAGCAGCTCGTAAGTAATCGAAGATCGTCTGTTGTATGGGGACGTGGTCCCCATTAGGCGACTGTGTTTGGCTTGATAATATGGAATAGCTAAGATGACAAAATCTGAACTTATCGAAAAACTTGCCACTAGGCAGTCGCAACTGTCGGCGAAAGAAGTGGAAAGTGCAATCAAAGAAATGTTGGAGCAAATGGCAACAACATTAGAAAGCGGTGATCGTATCGAAATCCGTGGATTTGGTAGTTTTTCACTTCACTATCGTGCACCGCGTATGGGCCGTAATCCAAAAACAGGAACCTCTGTTGACTTGGAAGGCAAATATGTACCGCACTTTAAGCCAGGCAAAGAACTGCGCGAACGTGTCGATGCTGTTAATCTTTGATTAACGCTTTAAAAAAAGCCTCCTTTTGGAGGCTTTTTTGTATCTAATGTCAGTCAATGCTGGTCAGCTCAGTAAAATTCTTGGATAATCATTATATTGATGCGCCTGTATGGAGAATAGCGTGAGATCATTTATTGCAATTATATTAGTAGGATTGTTATTTGTTTTAGCATTATTATTTGGTGCTAAAAATGAACAAGTGGTTACCTTAAGTTACTTTATTGCCGAAGGGCAGTATCGGTTACCTGTGGTACTAGCAGTAGTCTTTTTCAGCGGTTTTATCATCAGCTGGATATTTGCCTGTTATCACATCATTAAGCTAAAACTTGCGTTACGTAAAAGTAACAAAGCGTTGAAAAAACTTACCGCTGCTGACACAACAAGCGTTGCAGTAACGCCTAAGGACCAAGCCGCCTAGTATGCTAGAAATCTTGTTCTTGTTATTGCCTATCGCTGCCGGTTATGGATGGTACATGGGACGACGCAGTATTCGTCATAACGATAGCCAGCATAGTAAAAAGTTAAGCCGAGATTATTTTACTGGGCTTAATTTTTTATTGTCGAACGAGTCTGATAAAGCGGTCGATCTATTTATAAGTATGCTTGATGTTGATGATGAAACTATCGACACTCATTTATCGTTAGGGTCACTCTTTCGCAAGCGTGGTGAAGTAGACCGCTCAATCCGTATTCATCAAAACTTGATTGCTAGGCCGAGTTTGACCAATGAGCAGCGTGATATAGCCATGATGGAGTTGGGTAAAGATTATATGGCTGCAGGTTTTTACGACCGAGCCGAAGAGATTTTTATTAATTTAGTCAGTCAAGATGACCACAGTGAAGAAGCTGAAACACAACTTCTGTTAATCTACCAAGTGACTAAAGAGTGGCAAAGTGCCATCGATATTACTAAACGATTACCTCGGAAACGCCAGCAAGTGCTCAAATGCACCACTGCACACTTTTATTGCCAACTCGCTGATGAAGCTAATGACGATGCAGATAAAATTAAAAAACTGCAGCAAGCCATTAAGCAAGACTCAAAATGCGGCCGAGCTTGGTTAACCTTAGCTAAAATTTATCTCGATGCTGGCCAATTTGATTTATGTAAACAAGCGTTACAACAACTCAAAGTGGCTGACATTGACTTATTTGCTGACGGTGTTTCAATTGCGAAACAAGTCTATAGAGACACTCAAGACCCCGATGGTTTTCACGAACTGCTTGCTAAAGCAATTGCAGATGGCGCGGGTGCCAGTGTGGTTGTGGCTCTTGCTGAACACAAAATAAGTCTTAATCAACATCAAAGTGCCGAAACCATGATGCTGGATAACCTCTATCGTCATCCGACAATGAAGGGTTTTCAGCACTTAATGAAATTACATATTAAACAAGCTGAAGATGGGCAGGCGAAACAAAGTTTATCTATGCTTGAACAGCTGGTAGAACAACAAATTAAATTTCGCCCTAGTTATCGCTGTACTGCCTGCGGTTTTCCGTCTCATGGTTTATATTGGCATTGTCCATCATGTAAACAATGGGGCAGTATCAAGCGTATCAAAGGGCTTGATGGTGAATAACGTCATCATCGCACTCACGACACTATAATAAATGTACTAACACAAGCTATTGCCGCTGGAGTCCTAATGACTGATAAATCAATTGTAGTTGCCCTCGACTATGACAATAAAAAAGATGCATTAACCTTTATTGATAAACTAGACCCAGACATGTGTCGTTTAAAAATCGGCAAAGAGATGTTTACGTTATTCGGACCTGAACTGGTTAACGATATCCACAGTCGTAATTTTGATTTGTTTCTCGATTTAAAATTTCATGATATTCCCAATACGGTCGCCAAAGCCGTTGCTGCGGCTGCCGATTTAGGTGTGTGGATGACCAATGTCCATGCCAGCGGTGGATTAAGCATGATGCAAGCAGCCAAGAAGGCGTTAGAACCGTTCGGTAAAGACGCACCATTGTTGATTGCTGTTACTGTATTAACCTCAATGTCTGATGAAGACTTAGCGTTACTCGGTATCAATGTGCCAGCCTTTGAGCATGTATTACGTTTAGCGAAATTAACCCATCAAGCAGGGCTTGATGGTGTTGTTTGTTCGGCCCAAGAAGCTAAGTTACTTAAATCATCATTTGGCAAAGATTTTCTGTTAGTCACACCCGGTATTCGCCCAGCAGGCAGTGACGCGGGTGATCAACATCGAGTGATGACACCACCACAAGCTATTGCAGCAGGTTCAGATTATTTGGTGATTGGTCGACCAATTACTCAAGCTGCCGACCCATTAGCAGCACTTAAGGCTATTTACCAATCACTACATGTTTAATTTGTTATCGCGGTAGTGGTTTTGATTCAGTCATGGTACTTAGTCAATCTACACTACAAGGGTAACTCATCTACATTAACCAAAATCACACAGAAATAAGGGATGACTATGTTTGATGACAAAGGGTTTGATTACACAGGTAAAAATGTTGTTGTAGTTGGCGGTACATCAGGCATTAATCTTCAAGTCGCCATTCAATTTGCTAAAGCCGGAGCCAATGTTGCCGTCGCGAGTCGCAGTATTGATAAGGTCAATGCCGCGGTTGAATTACTGATTCAAGCTAATCCGAATGCCAAGCATTTAGGTGTTAGTTTCGATGTGCGTGACAACGATGCCTTAACGGTGGGTTTTGCAAAAATTGCAGATGTTTACGGTCATATTGATGTGTTACTGAGTGGTGCAGCTGGTAACTTTCCGGCCAGTGCAGCAAAGCTGTCGAACAATGGTTTCAAATCGGTCATTGATATTGATTTAATTGGCAGTTTTCAAGTGTTGAAACAGGCTTACCCATTGTTATCACGCCCTAATGCCAGCATTATTCAAATTTCAGCACCACAAGCGTATATCGCAATGCCGTTACAAGTACATGTTTGCGCCGCAAAAGCTGGCGTTGATATGTTAACTCGTACATTAGCACTAGAGTGGGGCGTTGAAGGGATACGAATTAACTCTATCGTACCAGGACCCATTGCTGACACTGAAGGCTTTAACCGCTTAGCTCCCAGTGATGAACTCCAACAGCGGGTGGCAAATAGTGTGCCGCTAAAACGCAATGGTAAAGGTCAAGATATTGCCAATGCAGCCTTGTTCCTTGCATCAGATATGGCATCCTACATCACTGGAGTAGTATTACCGGTTGACGGTGGTTGGTCATTAGGTGGTGCCAGTATTGCAATGACAGAATTAGGCGAAATAGCCGCCAAGCACGGTTTATAAAAATCGATAAAATTAAAGGTAAACACCATGGCAAATGCATTACAAGATCAACTGCTTAAAGCTGGTCTTGCCAGTAAACAAAAAGTACGGGACGCAAAGACACAAAAGCGTCGTGACAAAAAAGCCAAAGTTGATGACGGCAGTTCAGAGCTCAAGCAACAAATTGCTGAGCAAAAATTAGAACAAGCGAAAAAAGATAAAGCATTGAATGAACAACGCTTTGCTGAAGCATCTGAAAAAGGTCAGGTACGTGGTTTAATCAGCGAGTTTTCTAAGTTTGCAATTACCATAGCGCGAGATGCTGAGCTTAAGTTTAACTTCACTTTAGAAAATAAGATTTATTCGGTTTATATTACCGATAAAATCCAAGCTGATTTACTCAATGGCAGTTTAGGTATAGTCCGTTATGAAGATAAAACCTACATCGTACCGCATAAGCTCGCAGAGCGAGTGAAGCTACTTGTTCCACAATGGTGCGGTTATTTGTGGGATAAAGAGGCGAAAGATTCAGTTGCACAAGTGAGCGATGCAAATGATCCATACGCTGATTACGCGATCCCAGATGACTTAATGTGGTAATAAAGTATCATTTTGATTTGCTTGGCTAATATTGTGCCAAGCAAATCATATCGTTAAGTCTTAAAATAATCTTTTATTTTTATGAAACAAATATGCGTTCAACCACACAAGTAAAATAATGATCACCGTTAATACAGGCGGTTTAGACTGTAAAGGCAACACTTCCGCTGGTACACCTGGCAATAAATGAACGTACACAGCAACAAACATAATGATGGTTGTCAACGAACTTGCACCGTATAAAGCGTAGTGTGTTAACTGGTTATTTAACGATTTTCGTAATATCAATGCAAATAAAAAAATCAATCCTGCAGTTATCTCTCCCAGTTGTCCAGCCCAGCGTGATAGTGTCGGAAAAGGCAATTCACTTAAGCTAATTTGTGTCGTAAACATCGTTGTAAACGGATCGAAAAATTTAACGGTTCCTGCCATTATTAAAAAACCACCGAGTAACCCCGTTAAAAAAAGCTGTAGTTTTTGAGCTGTCGTATTGTTATTTTTTCCGAATCGTTTAATGACCAGTGCAGATAAGACTAGCAAACCTGCTAACAGTGCCAACTCTAACAATAGTTGCGTGTTCATAATGTGACCTTTTTAATAGAGTAGATTAATTATCGGCTTCTTGTTCGATCAATACTGTAGAGACAAATACTCTTATTGTTGGAGCAACCACAGCAAGTAAAATTAATGCACTGGGTACAACTTGAACGATAGTGTCAAACCAGAGTGCGATAAATTCTCCATCTTGAGGCATACTCTTATAAGTAATAATGGCTGGCATACTCAATAGCATGGTTGGTAACACCATCGATATCATAAGAGGATATTTAAACTTACTTGGAAACTTTCTCACTGTATTACTCCTGGTATTGAATCAATACAGTGATGATAAATGTTGATTAAACAATCAAAAATAGTTAATTATGAATTTTATGCGTGCAAAAATGAATGCTTACCATTAATCTATTATGCATCGAGATTTCATTCTTTCTGATTTTAAAAATTGAATGGTTAATTTGTTACCGATAATACTAATTAATACTAAGGTAAGTCATGAATGCAAAAGACATTGCAAATCTTCACTGGTTTTGTCAATCGGTACAAAGTGGTGGCTTTGCTGCTGCGAGTTTACAGAACAAGGTTTCTGCACCTACATTATCGCGGGCGGTCGCACATCTTGAAGATAAACTGGGTGAAAAGCTGATTCATCGAAACGCAAAACAGTTTCAATTAACGGCCGCAGGAGAAGAGTATTATCAGCGTTTTTCTGGGATATTTGGACAACTTGATGAGCAATGGCAGCTGCTCAATAATAGCCAGCCGATGCTCACTGGGGATATTCATGTCTCTTGCCCTGAACCGTTTGCTGACTATTTTTTGCAAAAAATCGCGATATCATTTATGCAGCAACACCCTGGTGTTAATGTGCATATTACTTTTGCCTCTGATACCCAACGTTTCTTTGAAGATCAAATAGATTTGGCTGTAGTTACCACACCAACTCAAACACCTCACTTAGTACAACGTCGCTTGTTCGAGTCACCATTGTCATTAGCTGCATCACCCAGCTATATCAGCACGTTTGGACAGCCAGATTCGGTAGAGCAGCTTCAACAACATCACCTACTTGCGGTCAATACCATGCCATATTGGGAACTTAAACAAGATAACCGACTGTTAAAAGTACCTGTAAAACCGAAGTATTCTGTCAACAGTTTACGACTGACTATACAAGCTGCTAAAGCTGGTGTAGGTATTTGTTTGTTGCCGAGTGCTGTTTTAGATGAGTTTGTTAAAAAAGGTGAACTAGTCGTTATTTTACCAGAGGTACACTGTCCTTCTGGTAATGCTTATATCGTGTGGGTCGACAGGAAGTTAATCTCAGCGCGCGTGGTTGCATTTAGAGACAGCATTTTTAAGCATATGGAAAACCCAAATGAGTTTCTGTCGTCTATTGGACAATAACGTAGTTATTGCGCATTTATAGATCACATATTGGTTATCGATTCTGAATAATAGCGTTATCACCGATGTAACGTATAAGAAGAACGGTCATCAAATTAAATGGCTTAATCTGAATGACGAACAGGACAACATCATTTTATGTAAATCATTTACATTTAATGGTTGATTTTATTTAGCTGTTAATGCAAATACTTGCTGGCAATAGGCTAAGTGATGGCGGATGACATCTAAAAACTGTGATGCTTGGTAATCGACTAGGTACCAATAACTGGTGCTATTTTGTGGGTCTTCATTGTAAAACAATGCTTCAGCAGTGAGTAAGTCTTCTTGGCTTGCATAAGACAGCCAATGCACGCTGGGTAAATTACTTAACGCGGCCAATAGCGCATATTGCATATCCAGGTTAATAGGGCGCTCGGTTGTGACTTGCAAGGCTAAGGTTTGTGCTGTAGAAAACTTAATGTTATTTGGTTTTTGCTCTCGTTGTCGAACTAGATCACTCAGTAACACTTCAAATGGATTGATATCAGGCATTTCTAAACTGGCATCAAGTTCAACTTGCATTGTAGCTTCATTAATCAATAATTCAGGCCACATAATATTGTCATTGGTTAATTGCAACCCTAATGCAAGACGACGCTCTCCTAACCAGTTATGCACCATACAGGGTAAATAATCACCCGCAGACATGTCTTGTGATCGTTGCAATGACGGCAACAACGACATCCGTTGTACATTAACGTGTTTAGCCACAATCGACATTAAAAAAAGGGTGACTAAACCTGATGATGGCCAACAATTTAATTTATTTTTCAGTGTATTCGCTACTTGTGTGAGTAACAATACTAGTTGCGTGTCATCTAGGCTATTACTGACTGTAAAGGCATCAGCTGAGCCAGCATAAGGGCCATTACAGATGTTGATAACATTATCGTCATCATGCTGTGTGCCATTAAAAATAAAGCTATGGCCAATTTTTGCAGGTTGCCAATCACCATGGGCGTTACCAATGATGGTCACTTCTTGGTACGACTCAGTCGCAGTGGTTAAGGGAATTGCTGAGTCATTTGTTGTGTGCATTACGTTTAGTTCGCTTTTATCTAAAATAGGTGGAAGACCATTACATTGCTCATCTTAATAGGTGACAACTCAATGAGCATAAAATAATTGTAACTCATTGATACTGTGATAGGTCGATATTCTTTATAAAAGTACTTTTGTCTGTAGTGAGGTCAAAATTAGGTTAAAAAACCTTTTCTTTTTGTGACACTTTAGTATAAATTAAAACACCTGTTTTAATTATTTGTTTAAGAGACTCTTATGAACCCATACCAAGCCCCGTTAAAGGACATGCAATTCTTGTTAGAACAGGTATTTGATGCCAAATCAACGTGGGAGCAACTTCCTGCCATGGCTGATGCTGTTGATATGGATACTGCATTAGCTATTTTAGATGAAGCGAATAAGATCAGCCGTGATCTACTTCACCCTTTAAACCGCAGCGGCGATGAACAAGGTGTAGTTCATAAAGGCAATGACATTATTACACCGGATGGCTTTAAAGAAGCGTATCAACAGTTTTCAGAAGGCGGTTGGGTAGGGCTTTGTGGGGAAGCTGACTTTGGTGGCATGGGAATGCCTAAAATGCTTGGTGTATTAGTGGATGAAATGAGCTACAGCGCGTGTAATTCGTTTACGTTATACAATTCCCTGACTGCTGGTGCAGCATTATGTATTAATGCACATGCAAATGACGAATTAAAGCAAACCTATTTACCTAATTTATATTCTGGCCAATGGGCTGGTGCAATGGACATGACCGAGCCACACGCAGGTTCAGACTTAAAAGGTATCCGTACCAAAGCTGAAGCACTTGATGATGGCAGTTATTCTATAACCGGTAACAAGATTTTTATTACTGGCGGCGACCATGATTTAACTGAAAACGTGATCCATTTAGTATTGGCAAAATTACCGGGTTCAAAAGGTATTTCTTTATTTATCGTACCTAAATTCAACGTAAATGCAGACGGTAGCCTAGGCGAGTCTAATGGCGTTACAGTAGGTTCTATCGAACATAAAATGGGACTTAAAGCCTCAGCTACCTGTGTCATGAATTATGACAATGCCAAAGGCTTTTTAGTGGGTCAGCCTGATCGTGGTTTAGTGTGTATGTTCACTATGATGAACTACGAACGTTTAGCCATTGGTTTACAAGGCTTAGGTAACGCACAAGCGGCTTATCAAATGGCCAGTGATTATGCTAAAGAGCGTTTACAAGGCGTTGCTGCTGCAGGCTCTGCAACGGGTGCAACGTCCGATCCTATTATTGTGCATGGCGATGTCCGCCGCATGTTATTAACGATCCGTGCAATGACGGAAGCGGGTCGTGCATTATCTGTTTATACAGGTAAACAGTTAGATTTGGCAAAATACGCCAGTGGAGATGTACAAACAAAAGCGGCAAGATATGTAGGTTTATTAACGCCAGTATCCAAAGCATTTTTAACTGACCGAGGTCTAGATGCCACAGTTATGGCTCAGCAAGTGTTTGGCGGTCATGGTTATATTCGCGAAACCGGTATCGAGCAGTTTGTGCGTGATACTCGTATTGCACAAATTTACGAAGGCACTAACGGTATTCAAGCAATCGACTTTTTAGGCCGTAAAATTACTTATGATAATGTGGCCACCTTGACTGAATTTGTTGCTGAAGTGAATGCGAGCCTTGCTGAATTAACTCAAGCTAATGCTGAACATAAAGCCACAGTCAGCCAAGTGTTTGCAGAATTGCTGACTACGGCTAACTACATCAATGATAACAAGAAAGCCCAACCTGCATTAGTGAACGCTTGTGCGGTCGACTTTTTAGATGCCTTTGGTTATGCCTTGTACGGTTACTTCTGGCTGTTGATGGCCGACAAAGCGTCAAGCCATGAAGATACAACCTTTACTGCGCAAAAGCAGTTTGTGGCCGATTTCTACATGGACAAGCTATTATCAAAATCTCAATATCATTTATCACAAGTTAATCAGGGTGATAAGTCTATTATGGCTATGCCAGCTGAGATGTTCTAAGTAATAATTTACCCAATAGAATGACTTAACATTTTGTAGATAAACATTAATAAGAAGCCTTCCATCGGAAGGCTTTTTTATTGAAATTTTACTCTGAAGCAAATGATAAGCATAAGTGATGTTCTACTAACATAGCACTGCCTTGATATAAGGTTGTGTATTACTTACCATCAATTATTCAAGAAAAAAGTTTATCTATTACGCTTCCAATAAATAAACAATACCATTGCGACTAACGCAATGGCTGGTACTAATTGATATAAATGATGAAACAGTCCAACACCACCATGTCCCTCATGTGCCATAGCAAGAGATGGAATAGTGGCTAAAATAAAGGCAAGAGATAAGTATTTCATGGTGTGGTCCTTTTTGTTGTGTTCACTTTTATTGTATTTACTTGCGTAGAGTACAATTTTTGTTGTTAATCTAGCTTAGTGTGTAATGTCTTTAAATTGGTTAATTTAACGGTTTATGTATCCAACACCAATTGCATCAGCATCATGTCTTCGCCATCAGTCACTAAGGTATTATTACTGCCACAAGCAGAACAGATAATCGTACGTTCATTGACTTGAGATTCAGTATTACAGTCTCGGCATTGCAACACTAATGGTTGAATGTTGAGAATCAATTTGGCGTTATGGCATACAGTCTCAAGCTTAAAAGTCTCAAATGCTTGCGACAGTAATGCTGGTTCGACGCCACTTAATATGCCTATTTTCAGTTGTACTTGTTCTATGCCTTTGGCCTGATGTTCTAAAGCCAGTGATTCGCATTGTTCCATCAATGACATAACAACCGAATATTCGTGCATTAACAAATCCTCGGCAGTAGCTCACCTTGAGGTAAATCTAAATATCGTCTGCTACCCCAGGGCGTATTTAAAATGACTTTTCCTGGCTGTTGTTCGGTGACTTCACCAATAATTGCTGCCATTTCACAGTGACCATAAAGTTGCATCACTTCAATAGCGCCTTTTGCAATCGACATTGGTAGTGCCAGGACAAAGGTTCCTTCGTTTGCTAAATCATAAGGTTCAAAACCAAATAACTCACATAATCCTTTGACCTCATTGCTTACAGGAATTGCAGCTTCATCAATAGTAATTCCCACATTTGAAGCAATCGCCCACTCGTTTAATACAGCTGAAATGCCGCCACGTGTGGCATCGCGCATAGCATGGATCTTGACATTGGCAGCCAGTAGTTGCTCTACAATTGGCCATAATGTATCGCAGTCGGTGCACAGTGATGACTCAAGCGTCAGGCCATCACGAGCCATTAAAATGGCTGCGCCATGTCGACCAATATCTCTAGACACAATAATGGCGTCACCACGTTGCAAGTTAGACGCTGAAATATCGGGATTTAAAATACGGCCAACTCCTGAAGTGTTGATAAATATGCCATCGGCGCAGCCTTTAGGTACCACTTTGGTGTCGCCACATACAATTCGAGCGCCAGACTTATGTAACTCTTCTGCCATGCTATTCACAATGGTGGTTAAGTCATCAAGCGGGAAACCTTCTTCAATAATAAAGCTGCAGCTAAGGTATTCTGGTTGAGCGGCCATCATGGCTAAATCATTTACTGTACCTGCCACAGCAAGTTTACCAATATTGCCACCAGCAAAAAATAATGGAGAAACGGTAAATGAGTCTGTAGTGAAGGCAATAGGACCGCACATGTTTAACTTGGCAGCATCTTCTTGAGAGGCCAAAATTGGGTTATTAAATGCTTTAAAAAACAGATCAGTAATTAACTGATTCATTTCTTTACCACCACCACCGTGGCTAAGTTGGATGGTTTTTTTAGTTGGCATTATTCACTTCTCCATAACGGTAATAAGCATTACACGCACCTTCAGAACTCACCATACAACTGCCTAGTGGCGACTGCGGAGAACAACCTCTGCCAAAAACTTTACAGTCTCTTGGGTTTGCTAATCCACGCAAAATATCACCACACATACACGCTTTATGATCATCTATTTCTACCGTTGGTAAAATATCAGCATAAATACGTTCAGCATCACGGTGCTGATATTCAGGTCGCAGAGTGAGTGCCGAATTGGCTATAGGGCCGAGTCCACGCCAACGAAAGCTATCGCGAACCATAAAATATTTATCGACTAATTGTTGAGCTGCAATATTGCCATCGTAACTCACCGAGCGGCTATATTGATTATCAAGCTCAGCTTTGCCTGCGACCTTCTGCCGGACAATACGTAAAATAGATTCCATAACATCGACAGGTTCAAATCCTGACACCACTACGGGAGTTTTGTATTTATCAACAGTGGATTGGTAAATTTTAGATCCACTAATTACGCTAACATGTGCAGGACCAATAAACGCATTCACTTTACTGCGACTATCAGACATCACCACATCAATGGCCGGAGGAACAAGCACATGGTTTATATGAAATAAAATATTATCAATATTTTGTGCTTCTGCTTGCGCCAATAATGCCGCAGTCATTGGGGTAGAGGTTTCAAACCCTATAGCGAAGAAAATAACCGTTTTATCAGGATTGTCACGTGCAATGGCTAATGTATCTAATGGATCGTATATTGGTCGAATATCACAGCCTTCCGATCTAAATTGCGCCAAACTACCTTTCGAACCCGGTACTTTTATCATGTCACCTAACGTCACCAAAATAGTGTCAGTTTGCGAAGCAAGAACAGCAGCATGATCAATCCGTTCTTTTGGCATAACACAAACAGGACAACCTGGGCCATGAATAAAGTGAATATTACTGGGTAATAACTGCAATATTCCGTATTTCATAATGGTGTGAGTATGACCACCACACACTTCCATAATGTTAATTTGTTGGGTCGTTTTTGCCGCTTGTTGAGCAATTAATTGTGCCAAATGACGGATTGTCTGAGGATCGCGAAATCCTTGGTAAAAGTCATTAAGACTTATCATTGCTCAGTCTCCAATTCCATTTGAGCAACGATTTGTTGATATAATTTGAGGCTTTCTTGTGCATCTTTGTGATCAATTTTATTCATCACAAAGCCAATGTGAATCAACACAAAGTCGCCAATCTGTAGCGGATCGGTTATTAAATGACAGCTAACACGGCGTTTAACACCAAGAGTGTCAACTGTAACCGTTGCATCATCATGAATTTCAACTACTTTCGAGGGGACGGATAAACACATCGTTAATATTCCTTGTGTTCATCAAACCAATTAGCTAAGGTTTTCATTGAATCAGGATTTTTCACCGATACAACTAATAATTCAACATTAGGATTGAGTTTACTTAACTGAGCTTTAGCTTCATCAATACTGAAATCAAAGTGAGGTAATAAGTCTGATTTGGTAATAACCACTAAATCTGCTCGGCGAAACATCACCGGATATTTTTCAATTTTGTCATCACCTTCAGGTACCGATAACAAGACAATATTTTTATGAGTACCAACGTCATAACTGGCAGGACACACTAAGTTGCCGACGTTTTCTACAAAGCAAATGTCAACATCATCTAGATTGATATGATGCAGTGCGCCATGAACCATAAAAGCATCAAGATGGCAGGCTGAACCCGTTTGAATCTGAAAAGCATCAATGCCTTTAGCTTTTAAACGGTCGGCGTCGCGAGAGGTTTCAAGATCGCCTTCAATGACGGCATAGCGAGCATTCAAATATTCATGTAAACATTCTAATAGGCTGGTTTTACCGCTACCAGGACTGCTCATAAGGTTAAAAGCACTAACATGATGTTCCGCAAAATGATCGCGGTTATGCTGCGCTTCTACATCATTCTTATCTAATATCTTATGAATAACCGCTAAGGTCTTTTTGTCATTAAGCTGAGGATTACTATGAAGAGTATGGTCATGATCATGGGTAATTGAGCAGCCGCAATCTTTACACATATTATTTTCCTTAACCTTGTCATTATGTCTATTTAGCAGTGTCTGTTATATAAGGACTCGATTCCTTGATACACATCATTTTTTGCTTTAAACACTGTGAACTAACTTGTTATTATGTCATTAGTGTGATCAATATCTCACTAGACCGCAATGATAAACTCATCGAAAATTTCAATCTAACACCATGATTAATATGTTATTACTTTTATAGATCACCTTGATTCATTAAGTCATGTGATGAATAGCAAACCATAATTGTCCTAATGCAATTCCACCGTCATTAATCGGCACATGACCACTGGTTAAAACCTGCCGATGACCAAGATGACAATCGGCGAGACACTGGCTGAGTAAGGTTTTATTTTGAAATACACCACCACAAAACACCTGTGGTAACTGTGGATACTGTTGGCCGATAACATTGAGTTGCTGGCCAATCTCGTTAATAAAGTGCCAACAAAGCTGTTGTTTAATGAACGGAATTTGCGCGTTGTCTACTGCGCAATTGACTAACTGAGTGATAAAATCACTACTATTCCATTGGATAGGAACAGTTGATTCTGTTGTTAATCTGTTAATGTTAATTGAAAAATATGACTGACTTGAATGTGTAGCATAGTCATTTGCTGCAGATTCAATCATCATGCCCGCTTGGCCTTCGTACTGCGAACTTCCAATAAAGTCTAATGCTACGGCAAGTGCATCAAATAAGCGTCCAACAGAACGGCATTCAACGCAATGGCTGTTATTGCGCCATAATTGATACAAATTAGTGATGGTTTGTGTCCCTAAAGCTTGAATAGCTGCGATAGGTAGTGTCATTACTTGTGCTAGCGGCATTTGATCAAACAATAATGCTAGCAAAATCCTAACTGGGTGTTTAATGGCTTGCTCACCGCCAATCAACTTAAATGAGCTAAAGTGCGCCAACGTGGTAAATCCGTTGATGTCAGCTAACATCACTTCGCTACCCCATAATACGCCGTTGTCTCCTAATCCTGTACCATCAAAACTGAATCCTAATACCTTATCTGTGCGTTGATGAAATGCCATAATCGATAACACATGGGCAAAATGATGTTGTACGCCGATAATGTGAGAAGAGGGTAATTGATGCTGTTTTTGGTAATTATTGACCCATTCAGTTGGCGCGTACTGTGGATGATTATCATGGGCAATATAGTTAGGGGTAAAGTTATACAAACGCTTAAATGTGGCTAAGCTTTGGCTAAAGTATTGTTGCGCTTCAACACTAAATAAATCACCAATATGTGGTGATACAATTAAATTGTTATCAAATCCGAATGCAATGGTATTTTTTTGCTGTGCACCAACCGCCAAAACTCTGTTTTGTGAGTCAGCAAGCATTGGCGATTGAAGGTTAATCGTCAACGGTGCATAACCGCGGGCTAATCGAATGACTTGTAATTGATCGTCAATCACTTGTACTACACTGTCATCACAAGCATTAATAATTGGTCGATTATGGTCGAGTATGCCATCTATAACATGACCTAAATGTTGCACTATCTCAGCTTTATTGGTGATGATGGGTTCACCACTCAGATTAGCGCTGGTTGCAACAATGGGTTTGTTAAGTTGTTTCATCAATAAATGATGCAAAGGAGTGTAGGGTAAAAATACTCCAAGCTTATCGATACCCGGAGCTAACAGTGGACTCAGTTCGATATTGCTGTGTTGTAGACCATTATTATTAATCTCGTTATTTAACCGTTTTTGCATCAAAGTAATGGGTTTTTCTGCACTGGTTAATGTTCGCCATTCTGTATCAGTACCATTGACACACAATTGAGCTTGGGCTAAGTCTGTCACCATAATGGCAAACGGCTTGGCGGGGCGTTGTTTGCGTTGGCGCAGTGTTTCAACGGCATCGTTATTGGTGGCGTCGCACACTAAATGGAATCCACCTAATCCTTTAATGGCGACTATGCCGCCACGGTTTATCATTTCAACAGCTTGCTCTAATGCGACTAACATCGATGAATCATAAAGAAATTCATTATTGTCATTAATAGAACTAAATGATAATTGCGGTCCACAATGTGGACAACTGATAGGCTGAGCATGATAGCGGCGATTCAGTGGGTCAGTATAAGCAGCATGGCAGTCATCACACATTTCAAAATCAGCCATGGCAGTATTGCATCTGTCGTATGGTAGGGCATTGATAATGGTGTAGCGCGGACCGCAATTGGTGCAATTGGTAAAAGGATATTGGTAGTGGCGATTATGTGGGTCGTCAATATCATTGTGGCAATCGTGGCAAATACTCATGTCGGCAGAAATGGCCACTTTGGCATGTTCGCCGGCAGTGGGTTCACTGTCGATAATACTAAAACAAGTAAAAGTGCCTACATGAGCTTGATGAGTTAATTCTATCGCATCAATCCGCGCTAAAGGCGGTGGCAATTGAGTCAAAGTATTAACAAATTCATCGATAAGATCACCGCGGCCTTGTAACACTATGGTCACCCCGAGATGATTATTGAGCACACTACCCATTAAATTTAATTGATGTGCAAGACGAAATACAAAGGGGCGGAATCCGACCCCTTGTACAATACCTTTAACAATAATGGTAACGTGTTGTAATGGCTTCATTAAGACTCAATCCCACCCAAATAAGCAACAGCTGATATACCATACGATACTTTTTATCCACGGCGCTGTTTGAGATATAGACCACCTATTGCGATATTAACGCCATCTAAGTCCAATAAAGGATTTACCACCAGCGGATAGTTTTTACCAATACGTAATTGCACTCGCTCGGTTAACACCGGATTAGCAAACTCATTGCCAGCAATCACTAATTGTTTTACACCAATATTTTGATCCAAATGCTCTATCCAATGGCTTAAATAGTCGGCAAATGAATCATGAAATGCGAATGCAAGTTTGGCTAAATTGGTTTCACCTGCAAGTTTAAAGCTCATTAAGGTCCCTAATGTTTTACACCAATTAAGACCTCGATGCGCCATACCTTTCGTGAGTGGGAAATCAATTCGCGGTGCGTTATTACCATGATGCGACATCGCCAATGCGATAAATTTATCGGCAAGTTCCGAAACCGTTACTCGTTGAGCGGTCTCTACGGGGTAGGCACCAATAATCAGGGTCGCAACGGCCATTAATTGTGCCAGGGCGCCGTCGTCTTCATGAAGGTGCATATCCAATAATTGATTATATTCAGCTGGAAATTGTTGTTTAAATTTATCCAAAATATTTTTTTGCGGTGACTGTGTCAAACTATGACAAATACCATAGCCTGATGAAGGCAATTTAGGCATCTCAAAAAACAACTCTGCTTCACTATTGCCATCAACAGTAACAATTTGGCAAGCATTTTTATGATTAAAATAAAATACCGCGGCATTTTTTACAAATTGGGGTTTACGGTGATGTTCAGTTGGGTCAGTCCTCAATAACGCAGCATTTAACGCACATAAGCTTGCCGATATATCATGGTTGGTATCATTTATAGGCTTAACCGGATTATTAGCTGCGTTGAGCGATGTTGGGTCTATTGGGTTAACTTGCCAGTTAATAGCCGTTTTGCTGCAATGAGCCGTAAATGAATAATCATCATCTTGATAATGACTGATGTCGTGTACACAAGTCTTGTTAGTGGGGGACGGGATCAACCCATTGTCTAGGGTGGTAATAGGCATCCAATGTTGATTAATACTTGCTAAGCGCAAAGGTCTATCGACTACATCGCTTTTGCTAGCCTTTGGCTTAATCTCAGTGGTGACATATACCCAATTAATCCCTTTTTGGCGGAGCACTTCAGCTAATATCACTAACAAACGATTTTGCGCGAATTGTATTTCATAAAGAGGTGACGTCAAACTAGGATGATCGCTACTCGGTCTCACTCTCATTAAGGGCTTCTCAATGCTAGATAAGGCCAATACTTGGCTATCATTAACGATAAAGTGGCTATTGAGTGAATTTGGATTACAAATCAAAATACGTGGGCGTTGATAATGACCCGCTTGATTTTGCTCCATCTCTGATGAAGCTGTAAGTTGATGATCTAATCCTTGGCTGGGAGGTATTAACCATAAGGTGGTATTGATTATAGGTAGCGCTAAGGATTTATCGATAAACAATCGGTCTGCCAACGCAATAATATCGTGGCGTGTTAACGATTTTAGTTCACGGCATAGTTTGCTATGTCCATTACAGTGCTCGCATTGTAGGTTGATATCGCCAAATAATGATTGTTGATTATCACCAAATATTGGTTGGCAATGTTGACAAAAATACAGTGGTAAACCCACATTATTATTTTTAAGATCTAACGGTTTTCGTTGTCCGCTATGTTGCTCAATACTTTGGATATGAGTATCAAGTAACCACACCGACAACAAAAAATCACTGGCAATATCATCAGCTAATTCTTCTAACTGGGCTTGTGTTGCAAAAGCTTCGATAAAATAACGGATCTGACTCGTTTGAGGGGACAACTCGGTACCAATGCTTATGTTGAGTTCAGTACGGTCAAGATATTGATTACACAAATACTCATACAATGGCACGGGACGTTGGCATATAAAATCAAATCGAATATTAAGCATCGACATAGCAGCCTCGCTTATAAGCGTCAGGTATTACCTGATCAATGGTTATATTACTCACAATCTGCTGATTAAATCCTAAACCAGTCAAATGTGATAACAGTGTGTGTTCCATCACAGGAATGGCGGCATGCAAATTTGGTGTGAGCCCTAAAATCATGGGTTCAAGAACCGTAGGAGTAACACCTAATACAAATGTGTGGGGTCTATCGCCGACAATATCCATCATGTTGAGCGTTTGCAGCATTTCTACTTCATGTGCACTGCCTTGCCAATCAATGTCAGCGGGGGCTTCATCAAAATCGAAAAAGTACACTTCGCCAGGTTCCGCATCAATACTATTGACTGTGTCGACCACAATTAACTTATCGTATTGGCTAATCATCGGAATAAGACCTTGGGCAAGGGTGCCACCATCGACAATATCTATCTCGTCTGTTTGATGGCTAAATTGGTATTTATCTTTGATATAATTGACAAAATGTACGCCGACTCCTTCATCGGCGTACAATACATTGCCTATACCTAGTAGCAATATTTTTTTCACTAGAATCCATTCATCCTATTTATGTACTTTGTGATAATCATAACCCGTCACAATGGTATCGACTGAATTATGTCTAAAGCGAATACCAGACCACACCGCCATATACATATGGATCAACAAAAAGATAATGAAGGCCCAAGTTAAATAATGGTGAATGATCCGCAGTGGTGCCAAGCCACCAAATAACCACGTAACCCATGCAGCACCATCACTGAGTAAGCCACCAACACCGAGGTGATAAACATTGGCATAAAGTGCTAAGCCGGTAATACAGGCGAGTAATGCAATTAATGAGATAGCCGCATATGTCATAAACTGTAATGGTCCGTAGGCGCCAGCTTTATCTAAATTACCCATCCAAAAATAAGATTTTACTTGGGCTATCCAGCTTCGCAGGTTCAATACGTCTCTAAATGAACGTCTTTCATTATTTCTATGACTAAAGAAAAACAAATAAGCACGCACTAAAGTGATGCTGGTGAGTACAAATCCACAAATAATATGTGCAAATCGGATCCAACCTTGAAGTAAAACATCGGTACTATCTGGCGCCACTAAAAATGGCCACGAAATATAAAAACCGGTGATCACCAAGATCACAATGGTCAAGGCTCGCGTCCAGTGAAATATTCGTATCGCTGGAGTAAATTCGAGCTCCCTAACGTGGGTTGCAATATGTTCCATACTTTTTCCCTCCTACTCCATTACCTTTGATTAAACCCCATTAGCATCAATTTTAAATTGACCTAAGGTGTGTTTTTTGTAATCCATCACATGAACTGAACATGCCATACAAGGATCAAAGGAATGAATAATACGAATAACTTCTAATGGCTTAGTTGGATCTTCCAGTTTTAAACCAATTAAGGATGCTTCATAAGGGCCCATTTTGCCGTTAACATCAACAGGACCCGCATTCCAAGTAGTAGGAACCACAGCTTGGTAGTTTTCAACTTTGGCATCTTTAATTCGGATCCAATGACTTAACATACCTCGAGGTGCTTCAATCATAGAATAACCTTCATAAACTCGACTCGAATCAATTTCAGGTTTTACATAGGTTGATTCATCAGACTGTATATTAACCAGTAAAGCTTCAAAGGTTTTTAAACAAGACTGACCCACTAATTTCACTTGTAACATCCGCGCAGCTGTACGACCTAAAGTGGTAAATAGGGCGTCAATCGGTAACCCTGTACGTGCCAAAAATCCATCTACCAAATTGACTACTGGTTGATTACCACGGGCATAGTTAACTAATAAACAAGCTAAAGGACCCACTTCTACTGGTTCATCTTGATAACGAGGCGACTTAACCCAGGAATATTTACCTGAGCCATTAACCGTTGGCAATTTGCCATAAACGGTATCGCGCTCAATAAACCCAGTGTATTCGGGAATGGTTGTTCCTTCATAAGGATGTTGTGGACCATCAGCTTTATACCAAGCGTGGGTTACATCTTCTTTAATTAAGCTCGGGTCAATATCCAACACATTGGCTAAATCACCGTTTAAAATGACACCTTGTTTAAATAAATACTCGCCATCGGCAGTAATAAAATCTTCACCACTCAAGAAATTATTCACATTAACACCGCCAAGCACACTGGCTTCAGCGCCGAAGGCTTCTGCTGCCATTACAATATCGGCTTGGTAAGCACGCTCGATAAAATCTTGCACGATAGCGTGTTTTTGTTGCCATTCTTGTAACCGAGCAGGGCTTAGCATGTCTCGTACTGAGGTGACGCCGCCCACAACAATTGACTGTGGATGAGGTGATTTACCACCAAAAATAGCCAACATTTCCGCTGCCACACGTTGTACTTCAAGGGCTTTTAAATAATGCGATAGCGCAATCAAGTTTTGCTCAGGGGTAAAGCGGTAAGTACCGTTGCCCCAATATGCATTAGCAAAGGGGCCAAGCTTTCCGGTTGCGACTAAGCCTTTAACGCGTTCTTGCACCGCTTTCAATTCACCTTCACCGGCAGCAATGGGTTTATCAGAATAATTCATTGCCACTTTAGCGGCCAAAGCGGGATCGGCACTTAATGCTGATACCACATCAACCCAATCTAAACCGTGTAAATGGTAAAATTGCACAATATGATCATGCATAAACAATGAAGCCTGCATAATAGTGCGCAAGTATTTTGCATTAAGTGGGATTTTGAGACCTAGGGCGTTTTCAACCGCCTCAGTACCACATCGATAATGGGAATAGGTACATACGCCACAAATACGCTGCACAATTAATCCCACATCCATAGGAGTCCGGCCTTTTAGAATAACCTCAATACCTCGCCATAAGGTAGATGATGACCATGCTTTCGTGATGACATTATTATCATCGACTTCAACTTCAACACGTAAATGGCCTTCGATGCGGGTGATAGGGTCGATAACGACACGTTTACTCATGATTATTCCTCCAAAGGCTTAGCAAATACGCTAATAACAGCATGGGCGCCAATACCGACTGCGGCCGCACCTAAAATGACCGCACCAATTGTGTCTGCGGTGGCATCAATACCATGTAACAGTTGACGTCCAAGAGGTTTCTCGAAATCTGCCATATCATCCCAAAAGTCCGGTTCAGAACAGCCCATACAGCCATGACCTGCCAATACAGGCCAACTTGTATGATGGTTAAATCGTTCTGTCGGGCAATTGTTATAAGTGTACGGGCCTTTACAACCTACTTTATAGAGGCAGTAACCTTCTTTAGCGCCTTCATCACCAAACTCTTCCACAAACTCACCAGCATCAAAGCGACCACGACGTTCACAGTTATCATGTACTCGTGCGCCATAAGCCCATTTAGGACGATTGAACATATCTAACGCCGGTAATTTACCAAACATGATGAAGTACATTAGTGTCCCAACAATGTTCTTTTCGCTTGGCGGACAACCACCCAAGTTAATCACGGGTTTGTCGACAACTTCATATACCCCTTTAGCGCCAGTAGGGTTAGGTGCTGCGGCCTGCACACCACCAAAAGCGGCACAGGTACCAACAGAAATAATTGCAGCGGCATTTTCGGCCGCTTCTTTTACAAGGTGTAACCCTGTTTTACCTTTACAACCTACAGTTAAAAAGGTGCCGTTATTAGCAGTAGGGATAGCACCTTCTACAGCCAATAAATAACGACCTTTATAGGTTTCTAATGCGTTCTCTAAATTTTCTTCTGCTTGCCAACCTGCAGCTGCCATTAAGGTTTCGTGATATTCAAGTGAGATATGATCAAAAATTAGGGTGTCTAGATTGGGGGTGTCGGTGCGAATTAACGACTCGGAACAGCCGGTGCATTCCGCCATATGTAACCAAATTAACGGGACTCGGTCCGCTAATTCAGCCGCTTCAGCGACCAAGTTACTAAAGGGAAGAGGCAAAGCAAACATTGCCGTGACCGATGCGGTCCATTTAATGAAGTCTCGACGAGATATCCCAATATCGGCCATTTTTTGTTGTAATGAGACGGGCTGACGTTGGGCAAATTGGCGTAAATAATCAAGACGGTCTTTACCCTGCTTATAGAGGGCTGCATGTGTGTCCATATTGATACCTTTTGCTTAAGCTAACAAAGTAGCTATTAATTAATTGCAATCATCGGTAACAATTCTAAAACTGGATTAAAAATCATCTTTTGATGTAAATCAACTTGTGAGAAATTGCCTTACCATAAGTAAGGTTAAAACACCTAATTTATGATGTTGATCAAGTTAACAAAAATGAACTAGGACAAAATGTCACAGATCACTATTTCATTGGAGATGTGACCTATACATTATTTATTGATTGTATTGATATATGACGATGCGGAAACGTGATGAATAGGAATCACACTATTTCGGGCGAAATATACCGCGCTTATATAAATTGACAGCCATCGCACTGTTAGACTCTATTAGTTAACAGTTAATAACCTTGTTTTCTGTTAACATTCCCCCTAGAGTGTCGGCTATAAATCACAGTGATTCACTATCATCAGTAAGAACATAAATAGGTTGCAGGTTTGGTAGATAAAATAGTATTAACGGTCGATTTCTTTCTTGAGCACAAACTCTTATTAACTATATTGATAGTCATATTTCTATCAATGATTAAGCGTTTTATTATTTCAACAATCCGTGGCGATGTGGCTTTTTTATCAGACATACAACGCAAATGGATGTCTCGTACCAAAAATGCCTCATTTATTGTAATACTGGTTATTTTATTCATGCTTTGGAAATCTGAAGTCAGTGAATTTGCCTTGTCAGTAACGGCTATCGCAATTGCCTTAGTAATTGCATCAAAAGAGATTATTCTTTGCTTTACCGGCTCAATACAGCGTGCTAGTTCACGTTCATTTGTGATAGGTGACTGGATTGAAGTGGGTAAAATATACGGTGAAGTGATTGAACATAATCTAATGGCCACAGTGATCCAAGAAATAGATCTCGATCATGGTCAATACCATTACACAGGCAAAACAGCCACCTTGCCAAACAGTATGTTTTTTACTTATGCGGTTAAAAATCTTAACTTCATGAAACGATATGTTTATCATAACGTTACCATTACCGTGGTGCAATTCGTCAATCTCTATCCGCTGTTTCCTTCACTGACCCGTCAAATAGAACAGCACTGTGAAGACTTTATTGAAGTGGCAAAACGCTACAATAACGTGATAGAAAAACATGCCGGGGTCGATTTACCCGGCAGCGAACCGCATATTCATATTACTAGCGGCATAAATGGTGAGCAGAATGTACATATAATGATTTTTTGCCCTACAGAGCGGGCTATTGAGTTAGAGCAGTTAATAAGAGAAGACTTTATGATTGCTTATCACGAAAACTTTAATTAACTTATTTAGGTTTCATCTCAACTCTTAATCTGAGTTGAGATGAAACGTTATTAGTTAATGATTAGGGGAGATCTTTACTGGTTATATTTTGTTCGAGACCAAAACAATTTAAACGAGGCGATTGTCGTCTAGCAATCTAAGCAAAATGTGCTTAACAAGAGACTATGGTGTCAATAGGTAATTTTAACCCAACCCTTCGCAGTAAAAACAACCTTGAAAGCTCAACAGATCCTGTAAGCAACCAATATGGTATATTTCCTATCACCACTACAATGTAATTTATTCGCAAACAAATTAGATTACCTAATCAGTATATTTTTTTTTGATGGTCAATATCTCTTGTTTTACAGCAAAAAAAGCATCTACTACGTCGGGATCAAAATGACTTCCACTGCCTTCTTTAATCATGGCAAACGTTTTTTCTTCTGAAAATGGTTTTTTATAAGGTCGCGTTGAACATAATGCATCGAATACATCTGCAATGGCGACTATACGAGCCACAATTGGAATATCGCTACCTTTGAGGCCTTCAGGATAACCACTACCATCCCATTTTTCATGATGCGAACGAGCAATGATTTCACCCATTTTGATAACTTCAGAATCTGATCCTTTCAGAATATCAGCACCGACTACAGTGTGCTGTTTCATGATTTCCCATTCAGCAGCATCTAACTTACCTGGTTTTAGTAGTATGTTGTCTGGTGTTGAAATTTTACCGAGGTCGTGCATTGAAGCCGAAAATAAAATATTTTCAACGGTATGTTCATCTAATCCCAAGCTACGCGCAACGGCTTCTGAATATAAGCTCATTCGTTGGATATGTGCACCAGTCTCTTCATCTTTATATTCAGATGCCATTGTCAGGCGACGAATAGTTTCTAGTGAAGCAGCCTTGAGATTTGCCAATGCTTTTTTAAGAGATTCTGTTCTTTCGGCGACATCAGCCTCAAGTTGTTTATTATAATTTGCTCTTAAATCGTTGTAGTCCTTAATTTTAAGCAGAGACTTCACTCTGGACAAAAGCTCATTTTTATCAACAGGTTTTGTAATAAAATCATTGCAACCAGCATCAATGCCTTTCACGCGTTCTTTTGTTTCCCAAAGCGCGGTAATCAACACTATAGGCAACAATTTTAAGTGTTCATCCTGCCTTACTCTGCGAGTGACTTCGAAACCATTCATGCCAGGCATCATAATATCAAGTAAAATGAGGTCGATAGGTTGGTTGGCTAAAGTATCTAACGCTTCTTGACCATCAGTAGCAGTGACTATTTTATAACCTTTAGGTTCTAGGTAAGCTTGCATAAGTTCAATATTCTGAGGGTTGTCATCAACAACCAGAATAACTGGATTATCTTGCATGAATTTTTCCTTATGCGTTTAAGTTCAAACCTAATAAATTATTATTTAATATATTGGCTGACTTGTTTAGCAAATGTGCGTGTATTTATAGGTTTAGAAATAAACGCACTGTTGTCGATGCACAATAGTTGGTCTACATCTTCTTTCAGAACCGATGCAGTGACAAAAACAATAGGAATAGTGGCTGTCTCTATATCCTCTCTCAAAATTATAGCGAGTTCTCTTCCGGACATATCAGGAAGTTGTACATCCAATATAATAATTTTAGGTTTCACTTTTTTAACCAGAATTAAAGCATCAGTTGCATTAACTGCTGTGAATACTTCAAAGTCTGCCATAAGTAAAAGATCTTCTTCTAGAAGCAAGTTATTTACATTATCATCTACTAGAACTATTTTCGTTTTCATCGCACATTACCACTAGCTTATTGATGATAGGCAAAGTGATTGTTACCGATGTGCCTTTATCAACACCTTCAGATTCAATCTTAAACTCACCGCCATGTAACTTAACGAGACTTTTCGCAATAGGCAGTCCGAGCCCTGTGCCTTCCGTTAGCCGGGAGTATGGTGTTTCTATTCGAAAAAAACCTTCGAATAATTTATCCATATTTTCAGCCGCTATACCAATACCGGTATCCCAAATAACTATTTCTATTTCTTTCTCTGAGTGTTTTGTTTTAACACCAATTTTTCCACCTTCGGGTGTAAATTTAACGACATTTGAAAGCAAGTTATACAAAACCTGTTTTATCTTCAAAGAATCGGCAGAAATATTTGGTAGGTCTTCATTTATTTCAAGGTGCATATGCAGATCTTTTTTCTTGATGACATCCTCTATTAGTCCTGTAATCTCATACAATACCTCACGTATGGGAAGATCGCATAATGTCAGCGTCATTTTTCCTGCTTCAATTTTAGCCATATCAAGAATTTCGTTAATCAGCAGAAGTAAATGATTGCCACTGACGAGTATATTTTTGACATATTGTTTTTGCTTTTCATTCAATGAGCCGAATGTTTCGTCATAAAGAACTTCGGAAAAACCGTTAATAGAATTAAGCGGGGTTCTGAGTTCATGTGACATATTAGCTAAAAATTCAGATTTCACTTTAGCGGCGCTTTCTAAGTCGCTAGTCAGTACTTCTAAAGCATTGTTGGCTTTTATTAATCCTTCTTGAATGGCACTTCGCTCAGTAATATCCTCTATCGACAGTAAAATTATTCGAGCTTTAGACTGTGACTGTTTAATTTGCCTTGCATTTAATAACATGGTTCTCCAGCCGATAGTCTTAAAGTTATGCTCGACTCGATAATCATCAAAACTGGTTTTCTGCGGTAAGATTGTTTCTAATAATTCCCGTAATTTGGGAATATTCCACTGGTTATTACCGAGATCGTAAATTAGTTTACCCACAGTGTCTTTATGATTTGCTTTAAAAAAGTCATAGAAAGAGCGGCTTGCCGTCACCACCCTTAAATCATGATCCAAAACAATTAAAGGTTCTCGTACTGTGTTAACTATGCTCTCTGAGTATTCTAGTAATTCCTGTCTGGTACTAATTTTATCCATTTAAATCCTTTGTGCCGTTAAGGTCGGTACCGATTGATTAAACTTGTGATATATAAAGAATGACTGATAGTAGTCATAAGTGAAGTAAGGCAAATGCCAATTCGATTTACAACAATTGTTTGAGGCACAGTTGTAACATCTTAGTCAACAAAATGAAGCCTGTTTTCATCTTGTAGCTATATTCTTCAGTATGCTTATTAGCCTTTTGATCGATAAGTTTGAGCCTAGCCTAGCGTGCAGAAACGTCATTTATGTGCTTTAAAGCACATCACCAAACTTACAAACTTTACTCATATATTGATGATTGCCAATACTGAACATTTACAGACAAGCACAGACTACATTAAGCAATTGAAAATTATCGATTTAAAATGATAACGTTATTGAATGAAGAGGGCGTCAAGCAAGATGCTCTCAAAGTTACTTTCTTATGGACTAACAGCTTAAACTATTCATCATCCAGCTTCATTGCTTCTTTTATCTCATCACTGCCAAACCCTTTTCGAGACAAATACGCATAGGCTTTCGACTTATCTTTATAGTCGGCTAAGTTATAGCGTTTTTTGGCCAGCTCCGTTTTACAACTTTGATAAAAATCGATTTCCTCAGTAAGCGTTAATTGGTACAGCGTTTCTTCAAAGTCTGTCACATCAATCAATCGTTGTTTAAGCTCCTGCAAGATGAGTGTTTTGCCTTTGCCTTTATTAAAAAGTTTAATTATTTCTGTTGTTAAGTCCAATTTATCGGCTTTTACAGCTAACTTACTGCGCAGGGTTTCACGTTGCGGGTGTTGTGCTAATGCGTGATCAATTTCTGCACGAGAAAACCCTTTTGTAGTCATCTGGGTATAAACTTTTTCTTTATTGGTACCATAAAAGTTAACAAATCTGTTTAGTAGCCTAGACGAAGCCATTTCAAAACTATCCACATTTTGCTCGTCCATCACTTGCTCTATTGCACTATCTATCTCAGTAGCGGATATGCCACGCAGTTGTAACTTACGTCTTATCGCACTGCTGCCTATTTGATTATTGAAAGCCAACTCGCAATAACGAACAGCAAAGTCATAGTCATTCTTTAAATAGCCACCTTCTATAAGTCTGGCTAATACAGTATCAATCCATTGTTGGTTTTCTGTTTTACGTTCAAGCTTGGTACGGATTTCATTAATAGTGAAATCTTGCTGACCAAGGTGCCAATAGGCACTATTAAAAACGTTATCGATGGTTTTAGCTTGACGTAATGGTGGACGCTGCATAGAAAATTTATCTTAAATTAAAAAAATAATCACAATATTGTAGCAGTTTAAGGCGTTATTTATTAAGTGCTATTGTTTTAGTCTGCAAACGAGTTTTAGTCTGCAAACGAAATGATCCGCGAGGCAAGGGGATCACACTACGTCATATCCTTATCATTAAATATCGTCCTGCTGTTTAGGGATATTATCGACCACAAAAGGACGTTTTTTTACCATAAACCACAACACACTGACTATCGCGCCGACACTAAACTGAATAATCCCCAAATTATGGATTAAATCATTAGGGCGCAATGACACCAACGTCATACCAATAGCCCCAGCCATCATCGAGCAAAATTGAATAACAGCCACTGCAGAACCAGTATCGCTGGATTGTTGATCTAACATTAAATTGATACCAGGAACACGAGTGATGAGCATCATGAGTGTCGCGGGGGCAACTAGGCAAGCAAAAAGCCATGGGGAGAGGTGGCCAATGGTGTAAGTTAGTACACCTAAAACCATCATAATAATAAAAGAAGTCGTAATGATTTTATGCACTGCAATGGAACGTGAAAATTTCATATAGATACTTGGCCCAAACGAGGCTACAAGTGCATTAAAGGCAAAAGCATAACTAAACATTTGTTCCGATAAGCCAAAACCGTCAATGTAGATATAAGATCCTGCGGCTAAAAATGCCATTAATGTCATAGGAGGAATGGTAAATATCACTAATAGAACAATAAATCTCGGATTTTTAGTCACAACCGCAATTCTTCCCCATGATCGTAACACCGATCCGGTATATCGCTGCTGCAATGTTTCACGATAAAACAAAGTCAATAAAGTCGAGATAGCACCAAAAATAGCTAGGGCATAAAACATCATATGCCACGAGCCGATTTTTAATAAAAATGCCCCCAGAACCGGTGCAACCATAGGTGCAATAATCACTAACGACATAATTGTCGCCATAATCTTTTCGCGCTCGCGACCAGTATATAAATCTTTGACGATAGCGGTGGCAACCACCGTGACCGCACTGCCACCAAAGGCTTGTACTAGCCTAGCGCCAATCAACATCTCAATATTGTTTGCCATTGCACATAACAAACTGGCCATCACATAAATCACCAAACCGAGCAACATAATGGGTTTACGGCCAAACTTTTCACTTAATGGCCCCCAAAACAATAACCCCAGCGCATACATGACAAAGTAAACACTGAGGGTCAAGTTAACCATAGTTTGCGTGGTATTAAGCATCTCTACCATCGTTGGTAAGGCCGGTAAATACAGGTCCGTTGTTAACGGCGGAAATGCGCTGACAATCACTAAAAAGAACAGCGTGCCAGATGAGCCTAAAAAGGATTGTTTAACGTTCAATCTTACACTCCAATTGATTGCAATTTATTTAATACCAAAATTTATGTTGAACATTTATTTTGCTTCATAACAGGTTAAGGAAGGGTTAAAGCGTCGGAGATACTTGGCAAGCAATCATTAACTTTTATAGATTAAAACATATTGTTACATACGTGCTTACATTAAATTACATTGTGATTACATAGTTTTACAGCACCCCATGTAATATACGTCTTTACATTAAATTACATTGTGATGACATAGTTTTACTGCACCCCATGTAAAATGATTCAGTAGCTAGTGTGTTAAATACTTAAAAATTGAAGCATCACTTTGGGCGTTAACCTTTTCTACCTTTAAATAGCAAGATAACTTATTGTCATTTAACCATGTTGTACAACATGATTAATTAACATACTCACTTTTATTGTTGTATCTGTGGATGTGATTAAAACATGAAAAAAACCAGTATAAAAAAACTGACTCTCCTGATCGTTGTCATAATACTCATTATCGCAGGCGGCGCATATTTTGTTTTTGACAGCGATAGCTCTGCGCCTAATTATGCGACAGAGTCGGTCCAACGTGGCAATATTGAAAACAGTGTGTTGGCTAACGGCATGCTTCAAGCGTCTAAATTGGTGAGTGTAGGCGCACAGGCTTCTGGCCAAATTATCAATTTACCTGTCGCACTAGGTCAGCAGGTAAAACAAGGTGAGTTAATTGCTCAAATTGACAGTTTAACTCAGCAAAATACCTTGAAAGAAGCCATTGCCTCACTGACAAGTAATGAAGCTCAATACCGAGCAAAGCAAGCGCAGATAAACCAAGCTCAACAAGAATTTAATCGCCAAAAAGCGATGTTAGCCAACAATGCGAGCTCAAAAGCAGATTATGAGTCAGCACAAGCTACGCTATTGGTATATCAAGCTGAACTCGATCAGCTAAAGGCTCAACAAGAACAGGTCAAACTTAGTGTAGAAAGCGCACAACTAAACCTTGGCTATACCACAATTAAAGCCCCAATGGACGGCATGGTGGTCTATACCGCTGTCACAGTGGGGCAAACTGTTAACTCATCTCAATCAACTCCAACCATCGTTGAGCTAGCTGACTTAAGTAAAATGACGATTAAAGCACAAATTTCTGAAGCCGATGTTATTAAAGTTAAGCCCGGGCAAGCGGTCTACTTTACCATTTTGGGTCAGCCACAAAAACGCTTCAACGCGACCTTACGCGCCATTGAACCAGGGCCGACTATTATGGATGGCGACGATAGCAACATGACCTCAAGTGATACAGATGCTATTTATTATAATGGGCTGTTTGATGTAGAAAACCCTGACGGTATTTTGCGTATTGGTATGACCGCGCAAGTCTCTATTATTCTTGAGCAGGCCGAAGATGTGATTTTAGTGCCATCGCAAATACTGCAATCTAATCATGGGAAAAGATCTGGCTTTAGGGTACCGGTTTTAGTTAATGATGAAATTGAATATCGTAATGTCACTGTTGGGATCAACAATATAGTGAATACTGAAATTACGAAAGGGCTTGAAGAAGGCGATCAAATCGTACTCGGGGCAGGAGGTTCAACCGATACTTTTAGTACCCGTAGAGGCAATCGCCGTCCACCGATGGGATTTTAAGTTATGAATGAATCTTCTTTACTTAATATCTCAGGTGTTTACCGCTCTTTTAGTGCGGGCGAGCAACAACTCACCGTACTCAATGACATTAATCTCGACATTAAACGAGGCGAAATGGTGGCCATCGTAGGTGCCTCTGGTTCGGGAAAATCCACCTTAATGAATATTTTAGGCTGTTTAGATAAACCGTCTAAAGGTCAATATTTCATTAATGGCCAAGATACTTCCACCATGGATGCAGACCAATTAGCGCAATTACGCCGCGAACATTTTGGTTTTATCTTTCAGCGTTATCATTTATTGGGCGATCTTGATGCCGTCGGTAACGTTGAAATCCCCGCAATTTATGCCGGTAAAGATAAAAAAAAGCGCACCGAACGTGCCCAAGGTTTATTGTCTCGTTTAGGCCTTGCTGATCGACTTGACCATAAACCCGGCCAACTCAGTGGCGGGCAGCAACAACGTGTCAGTGTGGCGCGAGCACTGATGAATGGTGGCGACGTTATCTTAGCCGACGAACCAACGGGGGCACTTGATAGCCATAGCGGTAAAGAGATGATGGACTTGCTACAAGAGCTTCATCAAGATGGTCACACTATTATCTTAGTGACCCACGACATGGACGTTGCCAATTTTGCTGACCGAATAATTGAACTTAAAGATGGTGTTATTATTCGTGATGTTGAAAATAAACAGTCAACACCACATAAAGCGTTGCCAGAGGTAAGCACGCCCATTACCTCATGGTTAAACTTGGACCGTTACATCGAAGCCTTTAAAATGGCATTAATCGCCATGTTATCGCATCGATTACGTACTTTTTTAACCATGCTTGGCATTATTATTGGTATTGCATCTGTGGTTTCTGTGGTGGCACTTGGAGCAGGTTCGCAACAATCCGTGCTTGAAAACATCAGCGCGATGGGAACTAACACTATCGATGTTCGATCTGGTAGCGGTTTTGGCGACAGACGTGCAGCCAAAATCAGAACCTTAACGGCTCAAGACAGTGAATCACTTAAAGTATTGCCCTATGTTGACAGTGTCACACCCTCAATTAGTAGCTCGGGTACTATTCGTTATGGCAATCAAGCCGTTTCAGCGAGTTTCAGTGGTGTGGGGGTTGACTACTTTAGAGTACGTGGATATTCATTAGCGGACGGCCAATTTTGGAATGACACCAGCGAAACTGAGATGGCACAGCAAGCTGTGATTGACGACAACACACGTAAGTCGTTGTTTTCTGATAGTTCAGCCATCGGTGAAGTGATTTTTCTCAATGACTTACCGGTTCGTATTATTGGTGTAACTAAAGCCCAAGAAAGTGCGTTTGGTATCAGTGACTCACTCAATGTTTGGGTACCTTATACAACGGTATCTGCTCGTATGGTCGGTCAACAATATCTTGACAGTATTACTGTGAGGATCAATGAATCAGCGCCAAGCAGTGCTGCAGAGCAAGGCATAATTGCACTATTAAAAATGCGCCATGGAACCGAAGACTTTTACACCATTAATACGGATACAATTCGAGAAAGCATCGAAAAAACCTCGCAAACTATGACACTACTGATTTCAGCAATTGCAGTGATTTCGCTTATTGTAGGTGGTATTGGAGTGATGAACATTATGTTGGTGTCTGTTACCGAACGTACTCGAGAAATCGGTGTGCGTATGGCCGTGGGAGCAAGGCAAAGCGATATATTACTTCAATTTTTAATTGAGGCTGTTTTGGTGTGTTTGTGTGGTGGTGCTGTTGGGATCGGGCTTGCCTACTTAATTGGCCAAATATTTGCCATTACCGGGGGAAGTTTTCAAATGATTTACTCTACAGCATCGATTGTCGCTGCGTTTGCCTGTTCAACCTTAATTGGTATTTTGTTTGGCTTTTTACCGGCCCGCAATGCCGCACAACTCGACCCTGTAGATGCTTTAGCGAGAGAATAATAATGATAAACCAAAGTTTTACACTCAAACTGACTAGCATTGCATTGTGCCTATCGCTCACCAGCGCCTGCAGTAGCCTGACTCACACTGATTTTACACAACCCGACGTGACGATACCTGATAGTTGGCAAAGTGTTAGCGTTAATCAACAAGTCAAACTCGATCCTTGGTGGCAACGTTTTAATAATCCAGAACTCAATCAACTCATAGAGCAAGTGCTATTAACCAATAATGATTTAGCGCTCGCAACGTTAACCTTACGTCGCGCAAGGCTGCAGGCTGGCTTAACCGATACACAAAGCTACCCACAAATTAATGCTAACGTGAATGGTGCTAAAACAAAGCCTCTAGAGGGTGGCGCTAGCACAAGCGAATATGGCACTAAATTATCGCTCAGTTACGAACTGGATTTATGGGGCCGAGTTTCTGCCGATATGGATGCAGCTAAATGGACTAGTTTAGCCAGTGAACAAGACAGAGAAAGCACTGCACAAAGTTTAGTGTCCACCACGGCAATATTGTATTGGCAAATTGGATACCTTAAACAAAGTCTTACCCTTAGCCAAAATAGTATTGATTATGCACAACAAACCTATGATCTTGCTGAACAACAATACCGTTCAGGTGCTGTGTCACAACTGAATGTATTTGAAGCAAAACGCAGCTTAGCAGGACAACAGGCGAGCCATAGTGACCTTGAGCAGCAACTTGTTGAAGCACAAAATGCGCTAGCTATTTTGTTTAATCAGCCACCCGCTAAAATGGCCATAAACATTAATCAGCTGCCAGACACTGTATTACCTAGTATTGCAGAAGGGATCCCTGCAGATGTGTTAATTCGCAGGCCTGATGTGAAATCGGCACTGTATGAACTTAAATCAGCTTATTCAGCAAAAGATGCCACGTTTGCTGGGTATTTACCTACGTTGTCACTTTCTGGCTCGTTAGGGACATCATCAACCGAGCTGAAAGAATTATTACAAAATCCGATTGGTACGCTGGGAGCCAATTTACTATTGCCATTTGTACAATGGAACGAAATGCAACTGTATAAAGAGCTTGCCACCGTTGATGTGCAATCAGCTGTTGTGACATATAGGCAAACGTTATACAACGCCTTTAAAGAAGTCGATAACGCGATTTCTGCACGGCAACATTACCAATATCAAGCATTAAAACTCTCTGAACAATATCAAGCGGCAACGTCTGCGGAGCGCATATACGCCAGCCAGTATCGTAATGGTGCAGTAAGTATTCAAGATTGGTTAGACGCTAAAGAAACTCAACGCAGTGCTGAAGTGTTATTGCTGGCGAATCGTTATAACCTATTTAGTGCACAAGCTACGTTGTATCAAGCTCTTGGCGGCAGCGATATTGCAGCGCCACTTGTAACGGAATAATAAAATACAGTTAAATTTATAGAGACTGTAACAACAAAAGCTCGCATGCACAGCGGGCTTTTTGTTTAAATGAGGAGGGGTAACTGGTTATCACTATTAGCTACAAATATGGCTGACTAGGGTTAACTGTGACTTTAAGCATTCACCAATTGTTACCTTAAATTGAGCTTAATTAAAGCTGTCTTCTTAGTTCGAGTGCCGAAATAACGAATCAGTCTCTCGTAGATAATAAATACAGATGCAATACGATATCCCAGATTAACCCCATTTGATTATGACTTTCCTACAATCTATTACTTGTCTAGAAGGCATAAATTTCCGGTGCATGACCAGATATTTAATAGGATTAGCATTAGTTACCACTTCTTTGATAACGAAGATAATGCTACCTGTGCTGTTTCAAAATCTAATATTTCGACTGCATTACAAAGCACTGTTAAGTCATGTTCAAGGTGTGCATGTCCTAGTAACTTATTTTGTAGCGACAGAGTAATATGAAGCGCCTTGAGATTCTGGTCTTGTAGATGTTGCATCAGCTCCGTTAGCATCAACGTGAGTTCTGGGACTGAATAATCAACAGCGGATGGTGTTTCTGTTGATTGGTTAACTTCATCTGTTGTTAATAGTGCGTCGATACTCGATATTTCAGCTTGTGCGACCAAACGTAATTGCTGACCCAATTCTGAATTTAATGTATCAACCTCATTAGCCGCTTCCAGTCCCGCTAACTTACTCTCCAAGTCACATAGGTATTGGTAAAGTGATGATAAGCCAGTCGTTCCAGAGCTCCCTTTAAGGGTATGAACCAAGCGTAATAGCTCCTTGATGTTTTTTTGCGAAATCATCAACTCTATATTTTGCAGTTGTGGCTCTAGATTTTTTTTAAAAACCTTTATTAAACGGCGATAAAATATGTCATTACCACCAAAAGGTTCCAGTAAAGAGGCTAAAGTCATATTTTCTAAATCTGAGCTAATATGATTAGCAACCATTTTATTCGCTTTCATATCAAGGGTTCTCGGTAGATGATGCCGTTGTTTATCTACTACAAAAAAGAATAATAGCAGTGACTATATAGGATGATATTGGATGAACTATAACGATATATTGACGAGATTTATGACCAGTCAATGATATTATTCAACAACTTAGTTTGCTACATCAAAATTAATAATACAATATAAGTCACAAATGTAATCAAATTTGTTCGCAAAACCGTGTTTATTGGAGTTGAAATGGCGTTAGATAAAATTTTACACGTAGAAGATGATGAGTCGATTCGCGTTATTGTAGAAATGGCGCTTGTTGATATATCAGGATTTACATTAGTGGCTTGCGAAGGTGGAAATGAGGCTATTAGCCAAATAGACGATTTTACACCGGACTTAATATTATTAGATGCCATGATGCCTGGTATGGATGGACTCCAAACGTTAGTAGAAATTCGTAAAAAACCCAATTGCCAAAACATTCCGGTGGTTTTTATGACAGCTCGTATTCAGCAGTCTGAAAAAAAGGAATATTTAGATGCCGGCGCAATAGCGGTTATTGAAAAACCATTTGATGCGATGAGTCTTGGCGATAAGCTCGAGTCTATTTATCAAGCTTACCTAACATCTGCAGACATCAATAATCCGGAGTAACCGATGCTAACGCCTGTATTACCTCATTCCGAGCAAGAAAGACTTATCTCACTACAAAATACGGGACTGTTAGATACGGATCCAGAGCCGCGCTTTGATCGCTTAACCCATTTAGCTCAACTTTGTATCGGCACCGATATTGTGGTTATTTCATTGATCGATACTAATCGTCAATGGTTTAAGTCTGCACAAGGTCTTGATGTGTGTGAGACAAGCAGAGATATTTCAATTTGTGGTCATACTATTTTAGGCCAGGGAATTCTTGAAGTGCCTGATACACTTCTAGACAGTCGGTTTGCCGATAACCCGTTAGTCGTAAACGCACCTTTTATTCGATTTTATGCCGGAGTTCCTTTAGTCAATAATGGTGAGAACATTGGCACACTGTGCTTTATTGATAGTCAACCTCGCCAGCTTTCTGACAAAGAACGACAGATCATTAGCGAATTTGGCAAGAGTATTGAACAAGAAATTCAAGACCGATTACAAGAACAGGCTCACGAGCAATTAGTGGCAAGCGACAAAATGTACAGATCAGTGCTTGAAGGCACTAGGATCGGCACTTGGCAATGGAATATTCAAACAGGTGAATCTAATTGCAATGAACGTTGGGCTGAAATTATCGGTTATACACTTGATGAGCTAGAACCCATAACTGTAGAAACCTGGTTAGCCATGATACATCCCGATGACTTGGCCAGTTCAGATACCGCCTTAGATGAACACCTCAATGGCTTAACGCCGTTTTATGACGTTAAAAGCCGAATAAAGCATAAAGATGGTCATTATGTGTGGGTACATGATAGAGGCAAAGTGGTTTCATATTCTGCCGATGGCAAACCACTGATGATGTATGGAACACAGGCCGAAATCACCAAGGAAATTAATAGCGAGCTAGCATTACTGCAAAGTCGTGATCAGTTTAAGACTTTGGTTGCCAATATACCGGGAATGACTTACCGATGTCAGCATGATGAATATTGGACCATGCTGTATATGAGTGAACATATTTATGATCTTTCGGGCTATCCTGCTAGCGATTTCATTAATAATGACCAGCGCTATTACGTGAGTATTGTTCATCCTGACGACCGGGCAGAGTTATTTGAAATTATCGAAACAGCAGTGCAAAGCCACACTAGTTGGGTATTAAACTTTCGTATATTGCATAAAAATGGGTCCGTTGTTTGGGTAGAAGAGCGCGGCGCTGCTGAATATGACAGTACTGGTGCCGTTCAATACCTTGACGGCTTTATTATGGATGTGAGCAAAGAAAAAAAGCTGCAAGATCAACTGTACAAACTCACACAGCAATTGCCAGGTGTGGTTTACCAATATCAAACATGGCCAGACGGACGTAGCGCATTTCCTTACGCCAGTGATGCTATAGAAGGTATTTATGGTGTCAAACCCGAAGAGGTTCTTACCGACGCTACTAATGCGTTTGCCAGAATTAACCCTGAGGATTTAGCGGCTGTAGCGCAGAGTATTGAAGAGTCGGCCAAACACCAAACGCTGTGGAAACAAGAATACCGTGTTTGCCGAGATGACAATACACTGACGTGGATGTCGGGTAGTGCGACACCAGAAAGGATGCCTGATGGCAGTACCTTATGGCATGGCTATATTCAAGATATTACCCAAACCAAACAACATTACCTCAAACTTGAAGAACTCAATTACCAGCTCAATGTCGCTAAGCAAAGTCTAGATTTAGCCAGTGAGCAAGCTCAAATTGGTTATTGGCAAGCATCATTGAAACTGGGCACTTTATGGTGGTCACCCATTATTTATCAAATATTTGGATTAGATGAGCAAGACATCGTTCCGAGTATCACCTTGTTTAAAAGTGCTGTGCATCCTGACGATATCGACAAAGTGGCTAAAAGCGAACAAGAGGCTCGTTTAACCGGTATCCATAATGTGGTGCATCGCATTATTAGACCAAACGGCGAAGTTCGCTGGGTGCACGAACTAGGTCAGTTAGTTGCCGAAGATAAAAACCCAGATTTAATACTGATAGGCTCAGTGCAAGACATTACAGATCGAATGAAATTACAACAAGTCAAAGATGAATTTATCTCGACGGTAAGTCATGAGCTTCGTACCCCCTTAACCTCAATTTATGGTGCATTAAATTTATTGCAGTCTGGCAAGTTAGTCACGTTACCGGCCAAAGCTGACAAACTAATTGATATTGCGAGCAGCAACTGTAAACAGCTTAGCCGTTTAATCAATGACTTATTAGATATCGAAAAACTCGCTGCAGGAAAGATGTTGTTTGAAATGAAACACTTACCTATTGAACCTCTATTACAACGAGCAATTAATGATCATCAACCCTACGCAGACCTGCATAATATTTCGTTAACACTTCACCTAGACAAGCAAATCGATGAAAGCTTGCTTTATATTGACGAGCATCGTCTATTACAAATCTTGACCAATTTTCTCTCTAACGCGGTTAAGTTTTCACCTAAAGCGGGTAACGTAACCCTGTCTGCCACCCAAATTTATGATGAGATTGAGATAGCTGTGCAAGATCAAGGCTCTGGGATCCCAGAAGATTTTAAAGGCAAGATTTTCGAACGATTTTCCCAAGCCGATGCCAGTAGCTCTAAAGCCAAAGGTGGTACGGGTTTAGGTTTGGCGCTTTGTAAAGAGCTGGTTGAAGCAATGAATGGCAGTATTGGCTATCGATCTGAAACAGGCTCTGGTTCGCGGTTTTATATTCGATTACCGATATCAACAGAAGTGTAAAGGTTATCCGTCGGTTTAATCGCTAAGACAAGTGACAGCCGACAAAAAGTGGTTAACAAAACGAGTGAATACCAAGGTACTCACTCGTTTTTTATTATGCCAATTAGCATAATTTGGTGATAAATACGCTAAAGATATCGTTATTGAGGTGATTTAGCCGTTGCCGCCATGCTTAACTTACTGAGCACACCAGAAATTTTACTAATCACTTTATCGCAGCCTGCAATATTATGGCGTTGTTTAATGTATTCAGGATTATTGTAAGACAGCCAAACCTTGTTGTCTGCATCCTCACTAATTAATACCTTCTGGGGTAAGTCAATTGCAACCATCTGGTTACACAACATTAATTGGGTACCAATTTTAGGATTACCAAAAATGATCACTTCAGTTGGCCTCAGCGTTAAATCAACACCCGCGGCATTTTTTTGATGATCAATCCTAGCAAAAACGGTAAATCCTTTGTCTTTTATAATCGACTCAAATCTGTCAGCGGTTTCTTTGGCGGAGTAATGACTTTCAAGCGAGATAAGGCTTTCTACGGCATAAGCTTGGGTAGACGCTATCAAGACGACAAACGCTAAGGAAATATTTTTAATCATTATGGTTACCTATTTATCTGTTTGATTAAGGATGGCACTTTTACTAAGCCTGACTTGCTAAAACACCTACTATAAGCACGGATAATAGACATTTATTGTAAACACTAATAACTATACACCATGACTTGTTATCATGTTGACCGATAGCAACTTAGCTAACCAGTAACAGGTGTGCAGTGAAATGTTGATAAGTTTTAATCGTTATTTTTTAGAATTAAATACGCGTTTTTATCAATGCTTAGCGCTTAGCGCTTAGCGCTTAGCGTAAACTATCATTGTGGCGCTAATTTCACGGCAGTTCCAAAAGCCATTATTTCGGATGACCCATCCATAATGGCACTTGTTGTAAAGCGGATCCCCACAATCGCATCGGCCCCTTTTTGTACCGCACTGGCAACTAAACGCTTAATGGCGACATCTCTGGCGTCACTTAGCATTTCGGTGTAACCGCGGATCTCGCCACCCACAATGCTTTTTAAGCCAGCCATGATATCTCGGCCAATATGTTTAGATTGAACAACATTACCTGTTACAACGCCAACTATCTCAATAATGTTTCTACCTGGTATGGTTTCTGTTGTGGTATAAATCATAACTTTCTCCGTTAAACAAGGGCACTCAGTCATCCTACTGCTATCTGGCCTAAATAGGAATTCAATAGATATTACTTATATTTGTACTTACATTAGTGCTTAAGTAAATACTGTGTTTTCACTCTACCAGGGCCTCATACTTATATCGACAAACGTTGGCTGGTGGTCCTAACCTGCAATGCAATAAAAGTGCTTATAAGGATGGATTACTATGTACGCAACTTACATCTTTTATGCATAATTAATCAAAAGTATGAATAAAGATTACAAATATTCCGAGGGTAATACTTTTATTTTTGCATAAGAGTGAATACTTATTTTTTATTCAAATAACCATTTAAATTAGGTTAGTCACTTAGTGGCTATAACTTAGCACCAATAATTTTGTGCAGTAACTTCGCCTGAGTTTTGTAATGTTTGTGTCATTTCAGTGTGCTTAATGCGTTAGTTTACTTTTGTCATGGTGTCAAAAAGATCGTTAAATCTATAGCTTTCTAGCTTACCGTGAGCTTGCTTTAGCAAAAATGCCTAAGCATTTCATTTAATGCTTAGTGCAGCCATAATTAATGCTTGCATACCTAGGTGCCAATAGAGGCTATTTGACACATTGCCAGTATAAATAAGTATCTATATTAATATATGCAATAAGCAAAGTGGAATTTAAAAAACACTGTGCTTATAAAATAAAACTAAAATAGATAAGCATAAATGTAATACATGGCTTTAAAGAAACTAAATTTTACAACATGCTCAATGATCAATAATGGTTTAAATCTTAATCATATAAAAACATGTGGGTAATTATATTTTCATTTCTAAAGGTAAGGGGCGGTATTTATTAAACAAATCTCTACGTTGCATAAGTTGTACTCACTTCTGTAGCAGACACTACTTGCTATCGATGAGTGGTTTAGTAACAAAAAAACAACACTAATCTGATTATGCATGTTAACAAAACAGCGTTCTTTTAAATTGATAATATAGAAAATGCTAATTTAGCTATTGAATTTTATAGTGTCCTATTATGAAATATGAGAAAGAATCCTGTGGTAGCAAGGCTTTAAGCTATGCCTCGATTGTTTGAACACTCATTCTAAATAGGAAGTTAGATATATATCACTTAATGAGTATTAATCTTGATTATTTTGGAGCAATTGGTCAAGAATTACGTTAATGTGACGTTACATTCTAGCTTGGAGTTCACTATAAATAATAAAATTTTTGATTGTAAATTGTTTCATTTAAAAATGTAACGCGACTTAAATTATATATTTAATAAGGTAAGTGCTTATGTAAACGTGGTCGTTAAAGACTGTGAAAATTAATGCGCTATTATTTATAGTCATTGTTTTTTTCAGGTAAATACTCAGAATAAATTATTAAAATAAATATACACCTTTAAAAATAATCTTAGATATTAAAACTCTTAACATTTGACAGTCTTTTTTAGACCGCTTAATGCTGAGTAAAATTTATCAAAGGATCACTTTTAGGATGAATAAGATGAAAAATATGAATAATAAATTTAAACCTATATTGTTAACAGCTACAATATGCCTAATATTATCAGCATGTGGTTCTGATAATAACGATACAGAGACCGTCGTTGTTGAACCTACAATACCGACTACCACACCTACAACTCCTGTAGAAAATCAAAGCCCCCAAGCATTCCCTGATCTAGCAAAAGTGACTCAAGGTGAAACAATTACCATTGATGCACTTGATAACGATACTGATCCTGAAAACGATTCATTAACAATCACTGCTGCAGAAGGTCTTATTATTAGCGGTGACATTATCAGCTATACAGCCCCGATTGATGAAGTAGGGGAGAAAATATTTAACTACACTATTAGTGATGGTTCATTGGAAGCAACATCAACAATAACAATTACCATTCTAGCTAAAGCAGATGAAAATGCTGTAATTAGTCGTGGCGAATACGCTGGTGCAGAAACCTGTGCAACGTGTCATCAAGATAAATATAGCCAATGGGAAGGGTCGCGCCATGGCTCAATGCTAAGAAAGCTATACATGGATGGCAACACAATTACTGCACCATGGGGAACAGCAACAGAACCCTATACATTTAAAGACAGTGGTAACCATCAGTACACTTCATATATGAAAGATGATAAGTACTGGGTAACCCTTCATGATGCGCTTGATAGTGCAAACGATCTAGACTTCCAAATTGATGTTGTTGGTTACAGAACCACGCAGATGTTTTTAAGCTGGGACGAAGCTAATCAAAACTATATCACTATGCCATTTATTTATTGGGACTGGGTTGGAAGTAATCCTAATCAACCTTCACCAGCAAGTCAGTGGACACCTTTAACCAGTGGTATTTTCTTCTTCAATTCAGATGGTAGCTTGTTTAGCGGCGAAAAACTTGAATTAAGTAAACGTGCATTTGGTTATACCAACTTATGTATAGAGTGTCACTCAACTGGATTTGAAGTTAAAAGTTGGGAAATTAAAGATACTGCATTAGGTAATCGTGCTATCCCAATTGATAACAATGGCAAAACCGTCGAAATGGGTATTGCTTGTGAAAAATGTCATGGTCCTGGTGCCGAGCATGCTCGAACTATGAGCCCTGATGACATTATTCAACCGACTAAAGATTTAACCGGTGAACAAGCTGGAGACCAATGTAATATTTGTCATTTGCCTCCACAATCAATTAATAGCCCAGCGGCTAAACAAAAAGGTTATGGTTATAAATTCAACGAAGCCAACCCACTTGGACATGGTATGTTTGCAAACGTGGGCGACAACTTAGCTGAATTCCAAGAACCTACAGCAACTTATACCAACTTTTGGCCTGGTACAGAAATCAGACGTAGTGTTAGAACACAAAGTTTAGATCTCGACGAGTCAAAGCATGGTGAATTTGGATTGACTTGTATTACATGTCATGACCCTCATTCACAAGAAATTAAGTTTGGTGGACAAGATGATTCAGATTTATTATGTATTAGCTGTCACGCTGAAAAAGACAGTGATGATCATAAACTGACTTCACATAACTTAGCTGATGTGAAATGTTCAGACTGTCATATGCCATGGAACAAACATGCTGGTGGACGTGGTCATCGTTATGATGGAATGTCACACACTTGGGATTTATTAACGCCTACTGACTCATTAAAAGGATTTGACGAACTACGTCCTTATACTGAAGCGGGTGCAGATCCTGAAGCACAATTAACGAAAGATTGGGCAAGCATTCAAGCCATTAAAGGCTTATGCTACGACAATTATAACTACCCAATTAATGTGATTGGCTGTGTTAAATTCGATATTATGCCTAATGCATGTTCAAGTTGTCATACTGACGAATTCCCAACTCCTGGTGTATTCACAGATGAAGAACGTAACAAATTAGTTGAAGGTGAAAAACGTTTAGAAGCCTTTAAACTACTAAGTGATATTAACGATTAAGTTCAATTGTTAACCAATAACGCTTAATGTAAGTCATGCCATTCACTATTGTGAGTGGCATTTTTTTGTCTATCCACATTCAATTGAATAGCAGCATTTTGCTCAATTAGAATCGAACAGTGTATTTTGCATATCATTGGTCTACTCGTGATGTTTTATAAGCCTAACATTGATAAATTTAATCGATTAATTATGCTGTGACATATAAAATATTGAACGTTATAAATATCAATTTAGAGGTTTGTTTGGCTTCACATCATTCATTATTAAATCATCAACGTCATTTTGAACGTATAGGTCCTGACTATCGCAATGGTGACGCGGTGAGCTTTTTAGACATCAAACACACCTTTGGTTTACACCACATTCGGGTGGGTAAATGGGTCAATCGTGAAGAGTCAGCATTAGCGGCAAACTTAATATTTGATTCATTAGCCGATCTCGCTAATATTCTCGGCGTACCGCCAGAGTTAATTGGTTTACGCGGCAGTTTACGTTTTGCTTTTGGTCATGGCGGCCAAAAGGGGGTTCAGGCACATTACTCACCAACGTATCGCGAACTCGCCCTAGCAAAAAATGCCGGAGCAGGGGCATTAGCCCATGAGTTTTGGCACGCCTTTGATCACTACATCGCTGATAAAATGTTTATTGATGACAGCCTGCTAAGCCCCGATGCCTATATGAGTCCGGCAAGCCGATATGCTTGCGCTACCGATCACTGGCTTGCTGACAAATCGATAGTCGCTCATCCGCTTAATCAGCAACTGTCTCAGCTATTTAAAGTCACCTTTTTGAATGCTAATGGCCAAGAACCTAGCGAGTACGTGCGCCGTTCTATTGCATTAGATAAGCTGCAAGGTTGTCATTACTTTGCCAAACCCACCGAAATGATGGCCCGCGCGTTTGAATCTTGCATTGAAATGTATTCACAGGACTATGCCGAAATATCGAACCCGTACTTGGTTAATAGCACAATTAACTCGCCACTCGCTAAGCATGGCGCTTATCCTGATGCAGATCATTGCCGTGAAATATATCAAACGATGATGGGTTACTTTGAACCGTTAGGGATAGCATTGGATAAACAGAATGGCTAAAGACTTGGGTTAACACGACAGCTTTATTCATTTTATTGGCTTCAAATATTCACACAAAATCAGATTCATTCAAAACCTGCTTTAAGCGTGCAAAAGTGTTCATGGTTTCATTAGCAAGCATGGGCGAAAAATCGAGATTGTGAGCATTGAGCTGATATTGGCCGTTAGGCAATTTACTGACTTTACGCAGCAAATATTGGTTATCGCCGGCCGCATCTTGAATTTCGATCGCCATGATTTTTCCTGTAATCGAACCTGCATTAACACTTGTTAAACGCTCTAATAATAACAAATCACCGTCATTTATTGGGCTCTTACCGCCATTCATCGAATTACCGTTGGCTGGCGCGATAAAGAAGATTGACGGATCTAATCTGCTGAAGCTCTCGTTCAATTGTCGAGTTTCAACGTTATCATCTGAACCGGTTTTAAAGTGGCCACAGGCAATTTTTATATCAGGATAGAAGTTGAACTGAGGCAAGTGTTCTTGAGGTTGTTCGATGGGTAAATTAATCACATTAGCAGATAATGGTTTTGATTTAGTCTTCGAGGTTTTACGTTGGCTGTAACGCGCTAATAGTAACTCGCCCAATTCTCGCATTGCGCTTGATACTGTATCAATATCGTCAATTGCAATGTCAATATTGGCGTTAAGACAATCACCTTCAACGTTAAACCAAGCTTGAGTATCGATGCTATCTTGCTTACTTAAAAAAGTAATAGGGTTGCTTAACCAGTATTTACGCCATTTTGGTGAGTCAGATTCTACTTGTTGTAAATCAGCTTTAACATCTTGCGTCCACAACTCCGGGTAGCGTTTAAAGACTTGCCAACTTTTAATGCAAACAGCGTCGATGCTGGGTGGAGTGTGTAAACCGTCTAGTTCAATAAAAGCTTCTAATAAAATGGCTTTGAAGCATTTACTCATTGTGGCTTTTTCTACACCGCGACTTAAAAATGCTAAATAGGGCGTTAATGTCTGTAATTTTTCATCATCTTGCTCTTGGCTTAACACCAGTTCAAACCAACTACCAAATTGCTGGGTTAATTTACTCCAAGCATAACCACTATGATAAAACTCTGTCGCACTAGGGCGATGGCCTAAATCATCGTTGAGTAATTGATATTGCTGATCAGCTTTAGAGTAATCTAGTTTTAATTGCTGCCAAAAATCAATCAGTTCAGGATCAATGTTGATGACACAATCAGGATGAAGTTTAGGTGCATTAAGCTGCTTTACCGTCTCGTTGATGTTTTTTGATTGCAGTAATGCCATCGGACGATTCAAAAAGCTGATGTGATTACCAATAAAGTCGATAACCGAAACAAACTTTTTGTTAGTGTCGGGTGATGTGCGCAATCCGCGGCCTAATTGCTGTAAAAAAAGTATTTTTGATTCAGTCGGGCGAAGAATTAAAATGGTGTCAATTGAGGGTAAATCAGTACCTTCATTAAATAAGTCGACCGAGAAAATGACTTCAATGTTGCCTAATGCTAACAAGCTCAAGGCTTCTCCACGTTTAACCTGAGAGTCACTGTGTACAGATACTGCTTTTATGCCATGAGCGGCAAACCACTGAGCCATAAAATCTGCATGAGCTTTAGAGACACAAAAGGCTAATGTTCTTTGCTGCTTGTGTGTCTGCCAATGACCAAAAACATGCTTAGCGCGTTTCTGTGTGGCAAATGTAAATTCAAGTGCTTTCGGATCAAACTTACCGTTACGCCATGGTAGTTCACGATAATCTACCGTTTTATCGTTAATGCCTTGATAATGAAACGGCACTAAAATACCTAACTCAATGCCATCAACAATGTTCTTTTCGTATACCAAATTGTTATCGCATAAAGATAAAATATCAGCTTGATCGGTACGTTCTGGTGTGGCTGTTAAACCTAATAAAAATTGCGGCGTAAAGTGGTTTAATAAAGATTGATAACTGCTGGCGCCTGCATGATGAAATTCATCCACAATCACATAATCAAAGTGATTTTGATTAACTTGATTAAGGTTTGCCTGTTTACCTAATGTTTGAATTGAAGCAAATACAATATCAGCATCCAATACTTTAGATCTGGCATTAAAATGACCGCTCACAAGCTTAGGTAACAGTGACTTAAATGTTCGCTCAGCTTGTAATAAAATCTCTTCGCGATGAGCGACAAACAATACTTTACGAGCATTAAATTGTTGTACATCAAATGCTGCCAACCATGTTTTCCCCATACCTGTCGCGAGAACAACTAATCCTTTTGATTGTAAGGCTAGACGCGTTTGTGCGAGCGCATATAAAGCTTCTTGCTGGGCAATATTGGGGATCAGTTCTTTAAGTTCTACTTCACCAACGATGGCTAATGGTGGCTTAACCTTTTTTCGGTGCTCAGCATATTGGTTTATATACGAGTCATTGAGATCGATCGCTTGAGGGTGATGAAATATTTGCGCAAATTGATGACGAATATTGTTAAATTCACTTGGGTCTTGGTTTTCAATAAAATCGTAACGTAAACACCATTCAAAGGCATGAGTTAGCGCTGTTTTACTAATATTGTTCGAACCTATATATGCACAGCCTGTTTCTAATAGATCAGAATGTTGCTGGACGAAGATATAAGTTTTCATGTGAAAGCTTTGCTGGGCTTCACAGTTGAAAATCTTAGTTTTAGCGCCTAAAGATTGCAATATCATTAATTCGCGTAAGGCAACGGGGTCGGTAATATATAGATAATCAGACGTTATAATAGCAATGCTTGCGCCACGCTCTAATGCATCTGTTAAGCTATCAAACAGTAATTTAAGTCCGGATTGCTGGATAAATGAAACTGATATTTCAATATTAGATGCGCGGTTAATTGCGTGCAATAACTTAGGTAAAAGAGGATCATCCTTACCACCGCTAGTTAATACAGGTCCCTCTGCTAACTTCATATTTACTCTCTACTTTACAGCCTTGATGAGAATTGCATTAAGCCACTTTTCGTTTTCACGATCAGGGCGAGCATCTGCGGTTATCCAAGTGTGCTTTATGATTAAACCTGTATTTTTTAGCCATTGTTGTAATCTCGATTCATCAGCATCAGTAAAGAATCGACCATTATGAGTTCGATCTTGTATGCCATATTTAAATGAGCAATAAAATGCGCCATTATCAACTAAGGTGTTGGCTAAATGAGTAAAAGTATCTGGTAAGACGCTTGCGTCTACATGGAGCAAAGAGGCGCAAGCCCAAATGGCATCAAAGGTGAGTGTTGGGTCTATTTGGTCAAAAGTACAAACGGTAACGTGTTGACCAATATAATCAGTAGCGACTTTAGCCAATTCTGCACTTGCATCGATAGCCGTGACATTGAAGCCCATTTGAATAAAGGCTTTAGTGTCGCGGCCAGAGCCACAACCGGCATCTAAAATTCGTGCATTAGTGGGTAAATTACTTAGAAATGCATAATAAAGTTCACTGACATCCACATTCACAGTTGACTCGAAAAAATCTTGGGAATGTTGATCGTAAAACGCAATGGTAGACATAACTCATCCTATAATTCACATCTTTTGAGTTTATCTATAATGTACAATGCGCTCAAGTATTTAGTTTGTTATTTAGTTTGTTATTTAGCTTGTTATCTAGCTGGTTATTTAGTTACTTAAAACACAAAGTCTTATCAATAATCCACTTGCTGAATAACCGTTATTGTTGCGTCATCGCGGCCTTTTTTAGACGGTACTCTGTGGCCAGTGTCGGCATTGGTTTTCATGGTTTGTAAAAACTGGTTCATTTGTGGGCCAATGCTGATGTGTAACGGGCGGTTTTTGCCGTAGTAATAGAGGCGATCGAATTTGAGGTTTTCGCAAACCCATTGTGCGACTAGTTGCATATTAACGTTATTGCCATCTGAGTTGTTGATTACGGTAAAGTCGCAGGCGGCGCCTAAGCGGTCGCAGATAATTTTTTGATTTTGATTGAGTTCATGAGAACAGTGCTGATCTAGCTTTGGCGCGATATGTGGGTTGCGATTTTTGGCAATTTTTCTGACCAGTTCTGGTGAACAAAAACCGTAACTGAGCGAGATGGGACCAAATTGTTCCACAACAGGGTCGAGGATTTTTGTCGCTAATAAACTGAGGGCCCGCCAAGAGTCCGGTTGTAGCGGCAAATTTTCTATTTGATGTTCGATAGCCGTAGCCCCGCAGTTTATTAGATCTGCGTAGGTAAAAAAGCGGCTCGCTTTGCCATTGATATTGTAGGTAAACAATCAAGGTCCGTTATCTGTATTCTCATTTAGGATAACAATACCGTGTATTGATTATGCTGACCAGATTGAACTGCTAATAGTGATGATAAATGAGTGAAATACTGGTTATCTATTATGGGATGTCGATCTTTTAAGGTGGACTTGCAGTCGTTGGTGACAATTTGTCCAAGGCGGAACTTATGAAATGTGATGATGTACATAAATAAGTAATGAGATTGCAAAAATAGCAACCAATGCAGCCTGAAGGATTCAATTAGACGGTTCTTCTTTTTGTATAGACTTGATGTCTAATACTGGTGCCACATTATAATGTTAAGAGTAAGACTGTTTAGCATTAACTTATTTTAATTACGAAAAGTCGATAAGCCCAGTGTCATCTTTGATGTTTGGTGGCTTTGGTCACATTTTATAAAACTGAAAACCCTGATTATAATTATGTGAGTTTTTGATTGATTTTAATTGAAAAGATGAGGGTTTCAAATAAATTTGAGACATCATTGTGGGATTACATTGAATATGTTCAATAGTATTTAAATTTGACACTAGATCGTTAGATGATAAATAGGAGAGTAGTTAATTTAGTCATTGTTAATGTATGATTTTTATTATAGAACTGCTGAATACCGACTCTATGGAGAGTAACATTAAGCTAGCTTAGTTCATTAATAAAATGTTACATTAATGTTATGTATTTAGGTCTTTTTTGCGGGAGTAACATGTAAATGAATGATGTTGTTGAATCTAGTCATGTTATTAAGCTTCCTATTGATAAACTTGCTCTTGGCATGTTTGTTACAGCAATCGATCGGCAACAAAGTAAAGTCGATATACTTAATCCCGGTAAAATCAAACACCAAGACGCCATCATTAAACTTAAAAATAGTAATGTCACCACCGTTTGGGTCGACATGCAGCTCTCATCTAGCAATTGCGGTTTAATAAAATCTGATACGCCAAATGATTTCGTCAATCCACTTACTCGTAAAGCGACCGTTACCCGAGATACTAGACAGCTTCAAGCTAAAAATTTGCTTGCTGAAGCTAGGGGGCTGATTCAAAAGGTATTAGCTGAAACCTATGAAGGTAAAGCATTTGATATTACTCAATTTGATGGCCTTGCCGATAAGATGATTGAGACGGTAATGGATAATGAAGACGCTTTTAAATGCATTTTAGCGCTTCGTACTAAAGATGCTTACTTGCTGGAACATTCCATTAATGTAGCATTTTTGCTGATTACCTTTGGGCAACACTTAAAGCTTGATATTGACGTGCTCCGTCAGATGGCTGTGGGAGGGATTTTACATGATATCGGCAAAATAAAAGTCAATGATGCTATTCTCCATAAACCCAAAAAGCTCACGCCTGAAGAATTCGAACATATGAAATTGCATCAATATTTTGCAATTCAAATAATGGATGAAACCAAAGGTTTATCGCAGATAAGCAAAGATGTGTGTTTAATGCATCACGAAAAAATTGATGGTAATGGTTATCCAAAAGGCTTAAAGGGTGAAGAGATCCCATTGCATGGGCGAATGAGCTGTATCGTTGATATATTTGACGCTCTAACTGCCGAACGTTGTTATAAAGAGGCGATGAGCCCAGCTGCCGCGTTTAAGATTTTGATAAGCTTAACCCCGTTTCACTTAGACCAATCTTTGGTTTATGAGTTTATCCGCTGTATCGGTGTATATCCTGTCGGTTCGTTAGTGTTACTTTCTGATCAACGCGTTGGTATTGTATGGGAAGCTAAAGACCGTGATGTATTTCACCCTATTGTAAAATGCTTTTATTCGTTAAAACATAAACGCTATACCAAAATTGCAATGGTAGATTTATTAAAAACAGAGATGAATATTGAGCGAGGTATCACTCCTAGCAGTTTAGGCATAAATCCCGCACCATTTTATTAATATTAAAAAATAACAATATTAAAAAATAACAATATTGAAAAATAACATATTGTTAAATCAGACCTCGATTAGCTAACAACATACTCAATTTCTCAATATTAGGAATAAAATTATAAGTGGGCTAATAATTTTTTGTCGATTGTGAATGCTGTAATTGAATTGAAAAAACTTTAGTTTGCAAATTGAACATGTCATCACAGCTTGAGGATGACCGTTCCCCCTTGAATAAAGAATGTTACTCTGCAAATTTAGAGAGGGTTGATATTGGCCGTTAATTGACGACTCTGTGGATCCCGTTTTTGCATTTCTGTAAATCTTGAGTCAATAGCGTTGCCAGCATTGTGCTACATCGCCGCAGAGTCAGGGTTGGACCTTAGGTATATCCAACCCATTTAATTTTTAGCATGGTGCTAAGAACATCTTGTTAGCGTTTGGCGCGTTTACCCAATTCAGTATCGAGCAATTTAATCATTTGGTCAGTTGCGACAGTAATGGCTTCACCAATGGTTTCCGCATGCTCACTTGTTGCAATAGGGCGTTCTCCTGCAAGCCTAACCTCTAGTAAACAACGCTTATCTTTATTGCCAGATTTAGCTGAGCTGTTCTCATCACTTAAATGTACTTCAATGCGGGTGATCTGATCACTAAAACGGTTTAGTTCGGCTCTCAAACCATCTTCTACGTGTTTAGCGAGGGAATCTTGTCCGGATATATTGTTATCGGTATTTATTTGGATTTGCATAATAATGTTCTCCTGTCATTCTGCTTTATGGTAGGCCTAACGCCAATATAGAGCAGGTGAGTGTTTCAAATTAATGTAAACCTGCATGGTGCTAACTAATTGATATTATACAGCGTTTTTGGAGCGCGCAAGTTAATCCGCACATAATTTAATCGGATTAATACCAAAGTGAACATGCTATAAATAAAACCGTATAAATAACAAACAGATAAGGTTTACCAATCCATACTGACCTTGCCAAGTACAATTTAAAAAGATGTGGGTGGGCTTTATCTAGTGGAGTTTTAAACCCTCAGGCATTGGTATGACAAATTCATAACGTGTTTGAGGATTAATAAACCCGGATATTGACGTTGAAGAGGCAATAAAATGAGTTTTTTAGGCACTCTGATTCAATGAGTATTGATTTGCAGAAACAAAGTTGCTGATAAATATAATCATGAATAAACCGTTGTGGTCGCAGTGCTTCTGGCACTTTCGAGCAAAATGATTATTGGCACTTTGTTATTGGCACTTTGACATAGATACTTTTGTTATAGCTTAGTGCGATGCCTTGAACACTTTATGATAGTTCAAATCAATTATTCAGAATTACACTAGTACTTGGCGGGTGTTGGCGATGTAGTGATGGATCTGTGCCTCTATTTTTGTGTCAATCATCACTTCTGGTCGACGGTGTTCTGGGCAAGGCATACGTGGTGTAGTACCAAATACACGGCATATTAATGGGCGCTCTTCATATACTTCACAACCATTAGGGCCTAAGTATACGCAGTTCCACTCTTTTAATGCTGCTTCATGTTGTGCGTTAGTTTTAAAGGGTAGGCGTGCCATTTCTTCAGACGAGGTTGTTACTGGGCCGCAACAATCGTGACAACCTGGTTTGCATTCAAATGACGGAATACGCTCACGGAGCAGATCGACTATCTCTATGTTATTTTTCATTTGTTGTTAACTCTTATGTACATATTGCATGCGCTTGAATAAATTGCGGAGTGCTTGTGCGTCACTCAAGACTAGGCGGATAGTAAACGTTAATTGACTGAGAATGTAATCTCAGAGCAATTAACGTTTACTTAACGGCTTATAACCCTTGTTGGTATTGGGCGTTTGTCGAAATAGTCACTAGTTGATTAAGCTCAACTTTTGATTCTGCCACGCCTTTAAGGACGTTTTCAAAGTGACTGACAAGCTGTACTTTATCGATTTCTGCTTTTGAACCAGAACCAATATTGGTTAAGTCGATAAAGAATTCATCAAATAAGTATGATAAATCTTCAACCGCTTCGATATTTAAAAACTGCTCGTGATTATAAATACTTGGGTAACCACCTTTTTGTTTATCTACCGCAAATGAAATGCCTTTCACGTTGGTGATGGTAGTGGCTTTTTCACATTTAAGCATGCAGCCATCTTCAATACTTGGCTTACTACATCCAACAGTTTGTTGGAAAAAACATTGTCTGCTGGTCATCATCAAAATGGGGTGATAGATACTGTATAGCAGTTTGAAGTTTTCTGGTCTGGCAATGTTTTTAATCTGATTGCGATTGATTTCGTTAGAAATAAACGCACCAGCACAATTGAGCTGCTCTTGTAAGGTTAGTAAAGCATAAGAGTTGGTAGTGTTTAAAAATGGTCCAGCGATCCATTCGATGCCCATTTCATAAGCTTTAAACGCAACGCCGGTATTATTAGTCACTATGCGTTTAGGCTTAACCACTTCTAACACTCTTACCGCTTCGATGTAATCTTTGCCAATAAGCACTGCCGGAAACCACGGAATAAGCCTTGGGTTGCGCAAGAAAATGTCGATGTACTTATCATCGTTTTTCTTAAAGCTTTCAGGCAGCTTAAAATAAACATCGGCGTCGGTCACATCGCACAAGTTAACATCTTTTTCGTCACTAATAAGCAAAGAAAGTGTTGGTGTTTCAGTTACTTTAGGATGCTTAGGTAACTTAGGTAATGTCACTGCACCTATGTATTCTCTTTGGGTTAATTGTAATAACAGTTGGTTTTTTAGCTGGGTTAATTGGCTAAATGGCAGACTTAAATCAGCGTCTAAATTGTCAAAATTGAATGCTTGTAATAGGTAGCCCGTGCTTTTTAAGCTTTTAAAGCGTTTTTCAATAGCCGCTTCATCAACACGCGACTCCGTTGCTTGAGTTAATGTCATAGCGGATTCAATCACAAAATGTTGATCTGGTGTGCTAACCGTTATTGATAATGGTTGATTCACTTGACCTGCAAACGCCAGTGATAAAGGCGGTTTTGCAATACTTAGATGATTAATCTTTTCTGCGACCAGCTGAACAATGGCATCTTTTTCTGATGACAAAGTGTGTTGCGCTTCTTGAATTTGCACCACAGAGATAGCGTTACTTTTGTCGTTAGCATGTTTAAAGCTGTTATCGCGTGGATTATCAATAAACATGTCTTTGGTGAGATTACCCTTTAAAAAAGAGTTGGTAAAATCACGATTAAACACTTTATGTAAGTTTGAGTCATCGGCCAGTAATCTACCGGTGTCGATAAATTTATCAATCTGCTTGCGCCAGCTATCGACTACAGTATGAACGTATTGAGCGCCTTTAATTCGGCCTTCAATTTTAAGTGAATCAACACCGGCATCGACTAATTCTGGTAAATCAAAGTAGGCTGAGTTGTCTTTTAAATTGAGTGGAAACTTGTTTCCGGCTGCGGTGATTTCGTATTCATCACGACAGGCTTGGCTACAACGCCCACGGTTACCTGAATTACCGACACTGACAGAACTTGAATAACATTGCCCAGAAAATGCAATACACAATGCCCCATGAACAAATACTTCGGTGAGTACATCGTGATCGTGGGCGAGGGTGGTCAGGCTTTTTATTTCGCCAAGGTTAAGCTCGCGTGACAAGTTAACCCGAGTGGCACCAATTTTAGCTAAAAAGCCAATTTGACCTTCATTATGGGTCGTTAGCTGAGTAGATGCATGAATCGCTAAACTCGGGAAATGCTTGCTCACTAAGTTAAATAAACCGAGGTCTTGCACGATAATGCCGTCAATGCCGGTGTTAACCAGTTGATTGAGTAACTTTACCAATGTAGGAACTTCGTTTTCGAGAATAACGATATTCATGGTGAGAAACACTTCACACTGGTATTGATGAGCAAGCGCAATAACACCAATTAAGTCATCGAAGGACAGGTTAGCGGCTCGATTGCGGGCGTTGAAGGTATCTAAACCACAATAAACGGCGTTTGCACCGGCTATGATTGCTGCCTTTATCGCGTCGACATCTCCACCTGGCGCCAATAATTCGATTTTTCTATTCATGATATTTTCGCTATTTTTATTCGTTAAATATAAATTTTAGGACGCGAGTTTACGTGTATCTGTAGCTGATTACTATTTTATATCAGCTTAAGTTAATAAACGGTTTGTAAACAATCCCTTGTATTACTCACTGGCTCGCATTGACTTGCAATAAGACGGTTATTTTATCTCATCTAATACCCAATCAGCTATCCCTAGCTGAGGTTGAGTAAAATTCAAATGCGTTTCATATACTGATCATGGTTAACAAGTGGATTAACAAGTGGATTAACAGATAGCTATTGAAGCCGTTCTGGCATAAATGATGTTTTAGTGGAGGTTGTAATAGACAGTAACGAGGGGCAACAAAATATTGAATTAAAGCAACAATGCTGAACGAAAACCTATTAATAATGTGTGGGTATTAATAGGTTTGCGTTAGCTATAGTCTATGCAAAAGGAACAGATAACTACCCCTTTATATCAACTATAATCTCAACTTTTCATTTGTAATAGCTACAGATGAAAGGTTGAATTGATTATTTCTCTAGTTTAACAAAATAATCAAAGATTTCAGGCACATTACCGTTACCTAAGCCTGCGTCAAATGCAGCTTGAAGGTTAGCGGAAGAACCTTCTGCAATCTTAGATTCTGTACCTAAGTCATCAACCATCTTAAGGAAATAGCCAAGATCTTTGTTGGCATTGGCAATAGAGAAGCCTAAGTCGCTAACACCGTCAACGGCGTAGTTTTTACAGAACTTCATGAAAGGCGAGTTTGATGGACCAGCTGACATGATGTCGAAAAGCTGCTGACGGTCAACACCGGCAAGATCTGCAACAGCAAAAGCTTGCGACATGGCACAAACAGTGGTCATGCCCATGAAGTTATTAATCAATTTAGTTGTGTGACCAGCACCAAGGGCACCTAAATGGAATACATTCTCGCCTTGGTCATCTAGCACTGGTTTAACTTTGTTGAAAGTATCAAGATCGCCAGCAGCCATAATGTTAAGCAAACCGTCTTTTGCATGAGCAGGTGTACGGCCAAGTGGGGCATCTATCATGCCTGCGCCTTTTTTTGCGAGATCGGCGCCAATCTTACGAGTAGAAGCTGGGATTGATGTACCAAAATCAACCAGTACCGCACCTTCTTTAATGCCTGCTAGGATACCGTCTTCAGCATAAACTAGCTTTTCAACCACAGCGGAAGTTGTTAGACAAAGCATGACTATGTCGCTGTTTGCTGCGAGTTCTTTTGCTGAGCTAACGGCTTTAGCACCACGAGCAACACAAGTAGCAACAGCCTCTTTGTTAAGGTCCATTACATTTAGTTGGTAACCTCTTTTTTGTAAGTTCTCAACCATATTGCCGCCCATAAGACCAAGGCCGATGAAACCGATGACTGGTTTTGTCATATCTAACTCCTAAATATATTGGTTGTGCTTATCTGAGTAATTAACATTGCTCACTTGTTCAATTAGTGTGAGATGTTTTTAATCAATAATCAGTTATAAAACTGTAATCAATTCGCTTCAAAAATATGTATTACAAAATGGTAATAAATGCATACCAAATTGTCAACCAATTTAGGTTAATTGGCAAACCAAATTGTAAGCAACCTTGCGGGTAGGCGTGTTTAGCGCAAACCCAATTTTTATTTGAGTTCACTTAAAAGAGCATTACCCTTGTTGAAACGGATTAAGGATTGTTGAAATTGGTTGTTTGTTAGAAAAAAGCCTATCAAGTTGATAGGCTTTCCTAAACGAGTTAATTCATTAGAACTTAGCTCGGACACCAAGGGTGTATCGACGATCTGCTTCACTATAAGCCCAGATTGAATCCAGCTCTGTAGTGTACACAATAGGCTCACCAGTTAGGTTGACCGCATTGGCTACCACAGTGAAATTTTCGTTAATATCCCAACTAACAGAGAAATCAAACTGGCCTCTGGCTTCACGGTAACTATTACCCACTGTAGGGTCGTAATTATCAGCTAAAGGGTCGTTCTGGTTGAAAACGTTATAACCTAACGCGCCCACTGTTTGTACACGTTTAGTGCCTTGCTCATATAAATAACGATCACGCCAGTTGTAAGCTAAACGCATCTGTACATCTTCACTTTCCCAATACAGCTGGGTGTTAGCGGTATGCTTAGAAATATTCAGTAATGTGTTGCCATCAGGTTGTTCGCTATCAGCAAAAGTATAGTTTGCGTTAACACCTAAACCTGACCACATTCCTGGTAGAAAGCTAAATTGTTGCTGATAACCTAATTCCAAACCTCTAACTTCACCACTACCACCGTTAACATCAGTGTCAATTAGAATACCAGTGCGACCGGCAGCTTTTTCTGCATCAACATAATCTAAACCTTGATCTTGGGTAGCATTAATAATGTCACCTTGGCTTTGACCAGCTGTGCTCAGTAAACAAATATTATCCCACTGAGTTGTGTTTTGTCCGTTAATGGTACTTGAGTCAGCTAAACAGCTACTGTCTGTTTGTGTGAATGATTTTACATCTTTATAGAAAATAGCTGCAGATAATAAGCCACCGTCACCAAAGTAATGTTCAACTGAAAGGTCGTATTGAGTAACACGGTATGGATCTAATTGGTAAGAACCTTGTGTACCCGTAACCAAAGAGTTATCGATAGAGAGAGCTGGACTTAATTCATCAAAATCAGCACGGCGCATCACTTTAGCGGCTGCAAAACGCATCAAGGTTTCTTCAGATAGATTATAAGTAACATTCAAGCTAGGTAAAAAGTCTGAATAATCATTGCTACCAGTATTCAGTATTTTATTACCATTAACATCTACGGAATCGACAATGCTAGATTCTAATTCTGTTTCAATATAACGCCCACCAACAACAGCAGTAATGTCATCAAAATCTAGATGAAATTGCGCATATATGGCACTGGTTTTTTCGTTAATGGTTTTATATGCACTGGTATCTTCAACCATGTTATCGGCTAAACTACCGTTCATTGCATAAGAAGTATCTTTTAGCATCTCTTGAACCAATAAATAAGTTGCATCAGCATCTTTCAATTTATCGGCATCGTAAACATTGTATGTAAGTAAATCATTTTGACCTGCAATACCCGTTTGGTCGAATGAGTTATCCATATTTATTGTTTTAAAACTATCGCTGATAATCGCGTTATCAATCCAAGTTGGACTGTATAAACCATCAGAGTTTGTTGCTTTTTTATAAGAATCTTTGAGGGTATTGCCATTAGGCTTAAGATCAAAACGATTTGAACTGTAATCCCTGTCGGTAAAACGTACACCCGCTTTTACTGCAGAAATAAAGTCGACACCTACATCGTGGATTTTAAAATCAAATCGCAAGGCTTGCTCTTCATTATCTGTATCTAATGTTTTGTGGAAAAACTCACGAAATACTAAGTTATTAGGGTTAGTCAACATACCGGTGTCGGCAAAAATATAAGAGGGAATACCACTTCCAGTTGTCATACTTCCTGTACTGGTATGCGTAACAAGATCTAAAGTAGGATCTGTACGTTCAATTGGGCGTAGATTGAATTCTGATGCGGTTTGACGTTCTTCAGATTTTGATATTGAATATTCAGCTGATATTTCTATATTATCAGTAATATTCCATTCTCCACCAATTGCATGTGAAGATGTATCTGATGTGGTGAAGTCACTCCATGTCTTTGGAATAGTAAGGACGCCTTCCAAATCGTAATTGTGTAATTCACCATTATTGTCGTAATAAGAGTCGCTTCTAGGAACGACTGAACCACCGACATCAAGAATTGAATAAGCAGCTTGCCCGCCATCTAATTTAGTGGCGTTCATGTCAATGTATATATTGGCATCTGCATTTGTTGGCGCCCATTGTAGTGATAATCCGTATGCAGTACGCTCGCGTTCTTCTGTTTTTTGCTCTACGGTACTTTCGGATCTACGAAGATATTTACCGTTAGGACCACCTGATACATCAACAACGCCATCACCGTTTATGTCGATGTTGTCTTGTAAATCAACTTTGTTAAAATACTCATCTCGGCGTAATTCACGATCTAAGTACGATAGATTAACTGAAGCGCCAAAAGTACCAGCATCGCCTAAATCCCAATTATTACCCATTGCAGCGCTAAAATTAGGTGCAACGTTTTCAGTTTTATCAGCATATTCACCGTCAAGTGTAATGGCAACTAGGGGCTCTGAAAGTTCAAGAGGGCGTACAGTTTGCATATTGACTGTGCCACCTAAGGCACCTTCAATCATTTCTGGTGTTGGAGATTTAATCACTTCAACTGTTTTCAAAAAGCTAGAAGGGAAGTCATCTAAACTAACACCGCCACGCCCTGGACCTGCAGTAGAGCGGCCATTGAGCAAAATGAGGTTTTCTGATACGCCACGAATAGTAACAGATTCACCTACACCAAAATCGGATTCAATTGAAACGCCTGTGATACGTTGTAATGCTTCTGCGATGTTGTTATCAGGGAGTTTACCAATATCTTCTGCAACAATAACATCGACAATACGATCGTCAGTACGCTTGAGTAAATTAGCTGCTTTTAAGCTGCCAAATATCCCCCTAACTGCAATCACTTCAATTTCACTTGCTTCTACATCTGTTTGTGTAGCTTTAGTCTGTGCTTCTGTGTCCGCGGCAAAAGTTGGCATACTTAACAAGGCTGTTAATGTTGCTCCAAAAATTGCTATATTGTTGGCTTTGCTTTTAGGACCATTAAACATAGCGCTTATTTTATTCAGCTTCATAATTCTCCCCAAAGAATTTGTTGTTTTGGTATGACCTTTTGGTATTACCAATTGTTGTTGTTTTAATCAACAGTAACATTTATATAACACGTTACCAGTAATTGCAATTAATCATTACCAAAAATAACAAATTGTCATACCAAATCTGCGTATTTAAGTTTTTGTTATTATGAACAGTGTTTATAGCTAGTACTTAAGGGGTATAAAAATAAACGAATTAGCTTTTATAGATGTGTTATGACCAATTTATAGATTCACTGTTTTTTTAACCGTGTCATGATGAAAATCTAGAGTATTGGTTATTTTGTATGAATGATTTTCTTTTACCAAGATGACAAAAGAAGAACAGCAGGTTGTGTTAGTGAACAAGTAATACAGCAATGTTTATGAAAGGTAGTTAGGTTACCGCTTATTCTCCAGCATTTTGATTAACTATTATTGATGACGTGTTAACGAATACAAAAAAGCCTTTATTTGATTAACAAATAAAGGCTTTTTGTTTTACTGATATTAACGATCAGCTTAATGTTTTAGGCAGGCAGTTTGGGTTGGCTTGCAAGATACTCGTCGAAAGTACCGTGGAAGTTGATTAATTTTTTATCTTTAACATCAATAATCCGTGTCGCTAACGATGATACAAATTCACGGTCGTGGCTAACAAATATCAAAGTGCCTTCATATAATTTTAGCGCTTGGTTTAGTGCTTCAATCGCTTCCATGTCCATGTGGTTAGTTGGTTCATCCATTACCAGTACGTTAATATCCATCATCATTAACTTACCAAATAATAAACGGTTCTTTTCTCCACCTGAACAGTTACGCACTTTTTTATTGGCATCGTCATCAGAAAACAATAAACGACCTAACATGCCACGTACCATTAAATCGTTATGCTTAGGCGTGCGCCATAATGACATCCAATCAAATAACGTCATGTCATTATCAAAGTCAGCAGTACTGTCTTGTGGACAGTAACCAATTGCAGCATTTTCAGACCATTTGATGCGACCATGATTATGTTGTAATTGATTCACTAAGCAACGTAATAGCGTGGTTTTACCCACGCCGTTTTCACCAATAATAGCCAGTTTTGAACCTGCATCTAGGATGAGATCACCGTGTTCAAATAACACTTCATCAAATCCATGTGACAATTCTTCAAGTACTAATGCTTGGCGATGCAATTTTTTACTTTCTGTAAAGCGGATTGATGGGGTAATACGACTAGATGATTTCACATCATCTAACTTAATTTTGTCCATTTTTTTAGCGCGTGAGCTAGCTTGCTTCGCTTTAGATGCGTTGGCACCAAAGCGATTAACGAAGTCTTGTAGCTCGTCAATTTCAGCGCTTTTCTTAGCATTACCCGCTAAAAGTTGTTCACGTATTAAGCCTGACTGTTCTAAGAAATATTCGTAGTTACCAGGATATACACGTAATTCGCCATAATCGATATCAGCCATGTGGGTACAGACTGAGTTTAAAAAGTGTCTGTCGTGCGAAATGATGATCATGGTGCATTTACGTTTGTTTAGCTCGGTGGCTAACCAACTAATGGTATGAATATCCAAGTTGTTGGTAGGTTCGTCGAGTAACAAGATATCTGGGTTAGCAAATAAAGCTTGTGCCAATAACACTCGCAATTTCCAACCTGGAGCAACTTGTTGCATTAAGCCAAAATGGAATGACTCCTCAATACCGGCTTCTAATAAAATTTCACCAGCACGACTTTCTGCGCTGTAGCCATCCATTTCGGCGAACTGGCTTTCTAAATCGCCTACTCGCATGCCGTCTTCATCGGTCATTTCTGCTTTTGCATAAATGCTGTCGCGTTCTTGTTTGACTTTCCACAGTCCTACATCACCCATGATCACCGCGTCGACAACGCTATATTGTTCAAACGCGAACTGATCTTGACTAAGTGTACCGACTTTAAAGCCTGGCGTAATCGACACGTTTCCTGATGTTGGCGCAAGAGCACCACTCAAAATTTTCATAAACGTGGACTTACCACAACCATTTGCGCCGATTAAACCGTAACGGTTACCGTGACCAAATTGAGCCGAGATATTTTCAAATAATGGCTCTGGGCCAAACTGCATGGTGATATTAGCGGTAGAAATCAAAGCAATGTTCCAACTGTGTACTAACTGAATATTTATCAACAAAGGGCAAACAAACAGCCGTGTGTAATAAGACAGACGTGAGTATATTAAGTAAATAGGCCGCGGATTATACAGGTTAGCGCTAAGTTGTCGATTTATAATCTACTTATTGCTTATATAGCATGCAATGAACTTAATCCAGAGCCCCACAAATGTTGATGTGAGTGAATTGACTCATATTGTGTTGATCGCATCGATTAAGATAAAAACGGCTGCCAAATAACTCTAAGTATCAACGATGTTATCGATTTGGCTGTTTAGGCGTAAGGCATAACCACTAGGTTAACCTTGCCCATGCACCAATGGGAGTTGACTATGATATTGAGATGTTAACTATGAAGTTGATAATTCTACCATAGCCATTAGACATAATGTTAAGGGGACCAGCCGCGGCAATGCGTTAGTCAGTTGTTGTCGATATATGATTCACGCACCTTGCTTGATCCCTGAGTCGTCGCACTGAATGACATCATTATAGTTGAAGCATGTCCTAAACATGCAGACATAGCAGATCTGCCCATTATCAAGGACAATAAACCAATTAGCGCTGTGTCTGACTCAATGACGTCTGATTAAGGTCGCACAACGGTTTATGGTTAATTTTAGCAAACCAAAACACAATTATGTCCACAAAAAATGGGTTAACATGTATATCAACTTCAAGCTGGCGCTCTGTCGGACAGTAGTGCTGAGTATTTATTAACCGCTTTGCATTGCATCATGACGGCGAAGACTTTTCATTTATGGATTTATTGTGATAGTTGATATCAGTCAAGAGGATAAAAGAGAGCGCAAAAAAACGCGCTTAATGAATGACTAGCGATACAGTAACCAAGGCAAAGCAGGGGTGTTAATCTTGGTTTTTGTACGTTATCTGCCAATGTTTCCCGATAACAAGGCTTGATTTATGATGCAAGGTTAACTGGTCAAGCTAGCTCACTATAGCAATAAGGAATGCGTGATGGTTCAATCCATTAATATAAACAACATTGCAAAACATTTATTTTTACAACGCCAGACAGTTGATCCCATATCTGACTTGGCAACCGCAAATCAGATAGATACCATCGACTTGGCGCTTGGGATTCAATTAGCCATGATTGATCTCAATCAGCAGCATGTAACTGGCTGGAAGTGTTTAACCCCTCGCGATAACGGCGATTTGATTGTGGCACCTATTTTAGCCAAGGCTATTATTAATCATACACAATGCCCGATTTTTTCATCGGCGCATCGCGCATTGATTGAGCCAGAAATAGCTTTTGTTGTTGGGCAATCCTTTGCCGCGGATCGCCACTATAGTGATGCCGAAATAGATCAGCACATAGGTGCCACGCATATGGCGTTAGAATTAATCCAACAGCGATTTAGTAGAGATTATAACGCTTCATTTTTAGAAAAACTGGCAGATGGACTCAGTAATCAAGGTGTGTATTTAGGCCCTGAAATTGACAAATTCAAGGCCTTTAAGGCCAGCCATATTCACCTTACGGTCACTCAAAATGACGCCTCGCGAACCTATGATGGCGCGCATCCCTGCACATTACCGGCATCGCCCTTATATTGGATAGTCAATTTTTTAACCGCGCGAGGGATTGAAATTAGCGCTGGTCAAGTCATTATTACCGGTTCTTATTGCGGCGTGCTCAAGGTTGATATGAATAAACCTGTGCAGATTAAATATCAGGGTTTAGGCTCCATGGCGTTATCGTTTACTGAACTCAGCGCGAACTAAATATCACTTTTACTAACATCGATGAGACAGTGCTTTATGTGAAGCCCATCTCTTCTTGCTTGTGTCAGTAACTGACTATTGATGACGGCGCACAGGCTAAGTGTCTCAATTATCACGCCAAAGATTGTTGCTAAGAGCGATTGCAGAATGCTATATTTAACGTTGCAACCTGGCCGTCTAGATGTCTAAATTAAAAGTGTCTATTTAGGGTAATAACAATCATCAATTAATCGAACTATGAAACCTGAACAACAACCCGTTTGAGATACATTTATTCTCCTAGGTTCAGGATAGCTAGTGTTTCAAATATGCAGAGGCAAAAGAAATAGATAAGCAGGAATTGTGGATACTTGATGGTGGCATGGGACGAGAATTAGCAAGAAGAGGCGCGCCATTTTGCCAGCCGGATTGGTCATCACTGGCCTTAATTGAAGCACCACAAACAGTAACAGCTGTGCATCAGGCTTATGTGGACAGTGGCGCTCGACCAATAGCTATGCCTTAGTGCCGTTTCATATTGATGCAGAGCGCTTTGCGGCTGAAGGTGAAACACTGGCCGCGCTTGCGGGTAAGCTAGCGCGCGATGTTGCCGACGAGCAGGAACATTCGGTGTTGGTTGCGGGCTCATTGCCGCCATTGTTTGGCTCATATCGTGCCGATTTGTTCAATGCTGAGAAGGTCAGTGAGCTTGCGATTCCGCTGATCCGGGCAATGGCGCCCAATGTGGATCTGTGGTTAGCCGAAACCATGAGCCTTATCGCTGAACCGCTCGCCATCAAAGCGCTACTGCCACAAGATGACAAACCATTTTGGGTCGCCTTTACCCTTGAAGATGAAACCACTGCAGGCGAACCCAAACTGCGCTCTGGTGAATTAGTTGCCGATGCCATCGAAGCCATGCTGACAGTGAATGTCGATGCCATTTTGTTTAATTGTTGTCAGCCTGAAGTGATTGAGGCTGCGCTTATGGCTGTATAGAAGGACTTGATTATCCTGAGGCGCATCTATTTAAAGAATTTACTCAGCGGGCATTAAGACAGCAATGCAATATCGCGCCTGAATCTATCTGGTTTGGTATTCCGCGTTTTTCAGATCAAAGTAAAATTAATGGATTACAAGTTGATACTCATCAGTTTATGTGTCGAACCAGTGATTGTGATTTTGAATTAATAACCCCTGAACAGTTTACTATTTATGGTTTTGTTATTAATAAACAGACCTTATTCACCATGGCTGATATACAAGGTTTATCACTTCAGAACTTAGCTTCGCAAGGTGCTGAACGGATCAGTTCAAATCCAATGCGACTTAATCAAACCCGTTTTCTGATTGAATCGCTGATTAACCATAGTGAATCACGGCTACATACCCCGTTACAGCAAGACATGTTAAGTACATTAGCGTTGAATTTATTAACACAAGAATCATCAAAACAAACGGTAGCACCTAGCTATCAACATCGATTAGCCGTGGTAGAGAAAATAAAAGCATTTTTGCACGAGAATCCGCAACAAGCGGTGACAATAACGCAACTTTGTGAGCTTACTTTTGTTAGCCGAAGAACCTTGCAGTATAGTTTTGAGAGTATTTTAGGCATTAATCCATTGCGTTTTTTACGTCTTACACGCTTAAATAATGTGAGGAGGGAGCTTAAACAACCTCAGCAAGATATACCCATTTCAGTGATAGCAGCCAATTGGGGTTTTTGGCATGCAGGCCAATTTACCAAAGATTACACTCAATTATTTGGTGAAAATCCATCAACCACACTAAAGCGTTATAAGTAATCCGAAATTGGGTAACAAATAGCGTTTAAACAATGCTTTGCTTTGTTAACCGCGTTGAATGAATTTGTAATAGGCCAGCTATTGAAACGTCAATTTGCTTTGTTAGTAAAAATAACAAGTTGAATAGCGTTAAATTAAGTTTTGATTTTTATTAATATGCTGTCTTTTTTTATCGCTAGTTTAGATTAAATAGGCGTATTAATTGGGTTAAGGTGATATCTGATTAAACTTCAGCTAATATAAACTTCAGCTAATATTTATATCATCGATCATTTAAAGTAGAGGCTAATCATGAAAAACAAAACTTCCGATGCTATTCCACAACAAGCGTTTGATTGGTATGACTCTTATGCTCATGGTGGTATGGATCGTCGAACATTTATCGGCAAACTTGGATCGTTGGTTGCGCTCGGTTATTCAATGTCGGTACTGACATCGGCCTTACTGCCTAATTATGCATTAGCCGAACAAGTATCATTTAATGATTCAGATATTAAAGCTACTTATGCTAATTTTGATTCACCGCTAGGCTACGGAATAGGTCAAGGGTATTTGGTTGAGCCCACTAATAAATCCGGTCTATTGCCTGTTGTGTTGGTTGTTCATGAAAACCGTGGTCTTAATCCATACATTAAAGATGTTGCTAGACGTTTAGCTAAAGCAGGTTTTATCGCTTTTGCACCAGATGCCTTATATTCATTAGGTGGTTATCCTGGCAATGATGATGAAGGCCGTGAGATGCAAAAGTCGTTAGACAGAAGTAAAATTGAACAAGATTTTGTCGCAGCTGCTAAGTTTTTAAAAATGCATAAACAAAGTAACGGTAAGCTAGGTACGGTAGGGTTTTGTTTCGGCGGGTATATTGTTAATTATCTTGCGGCAGTTGATTCAAATTTGATTCAAGCAGGAGTTCCTTTTTATGGCACCCCAGCGGCTAAAGAATTAAGACACAATATTAAGGCACCATTATTGATTCAATTAGCTGAGTTAGATGAAAGAGTTAACACTACTTGGCCCGAATATGAACAAGATTTAAAAGCCTTTAATGTGCCATTTACAATGTACATGTATCCAAAGGCAAATCATGGTTTCCATAATGACTCTACAGGCCGTTATGATGAAGCGAACGCAGAGCTGGCATGGCAACGTACGCTTGATTTTTTTAATGAAACACTCAGCTAAATAACACTAATGTATTTGCCGGTTCCTATTTAGCAATTTATAACGTTTATAAATCGTTATTTTGGTCAATCTTGCAATTAGGTATAGACGCCATAGTCTGTTGTTACGTCATTATTCTAGTGTTGGTAGCGGCAATAATCATTTTGTTTCTAAGCCATTTGTTGGCAGGTTCTTTGTCGACATTAACGTGCCAGTATAAATGCACGCCAATTTCGGGCAATTCTACCGGCATAGGATAGATAGCGATATCGAGCATTTGACTGTACATGACGGCGGCGGTTTTTGGTAATGTCAGTAACATATCGTTATTCAAGATGACGCGGCAAGCTGATAAAGCATGCTGACAACGTAATGAAATTTTACGGTGCAATCCAATACGTGAAAGCTCAAAATCTTCTAAGCTAGGGCCTGTCGAACGCGACGAAACTAAAACGTGTTCTAAACGCAGGTAGGTATCTAAATCAAGAGCTGTTGTGATAGCGGGATGTTTTTTTCTTGCAACGACAACCAGTTGGTCTAGTTCTAATTGGGTGTGCATAATGTTATTACTGACGGGGATTAAGGTATCTATTGCCAAATCAATATCACCGCTAGCAAGTTTATTTTCAAGTTCGCTTCGTCTAACTCTTTTGTTGCTGCGTAAATTTATTGCTGGAGACTCTAACGACAAACTTTGTTGCAGTATCGGTAAATAGTAGGGTTCTAAAGAGCCATGTAAAGATAATGAAAAGCTCTTACGCGAGGTTAATGGTTCAAACTGTCGAGATTGAACTAAACACACTTGTAGTTGATGTAATGCTTCACGGACATCATCAATCACATTCTTTGCTACTGGAGTAGGCCTCATTTCATTACCTTGTCTGATAAACAAAGCATCGTCAAAATGAGTGCGCAATTTACCTAATGAATGACTCACAGCAGGTTGTGATAAATTAAGGACAGACGCCGCTTTTGTTATGTTTCCTTCGCAATAAATCGCATCGAATACCACAAATAAATTCAAATCAATTTTCATACTGACTCCAGAGATCTCACTGTGTACGTTGAGAACACCCCAACTTATACCCTACTATTTAAATTATAAATAGTAGGGTATAAGAACTATTCATTTGTTCAATTTAGATGTTGCGATTAGCATAGTCAAGTACATTAGGTACAGTACAAAATTCAGTTAAATAAACGCATCTGTTGCGATGAGTAATATCGACAATTGATATGGTTAAGCAATCCAATGTTGCTGTTTACCTATCAAAAACTGAAATTAACTCTAATGTAAATCGCACGTTAATTTGATTCCGTATTGAATCATGATTTTTTATCCAGTTAGAGGCCCTATATGGCAGCCATTTATTTGATTCGACACGGACAGGCATCTTTTGGAAGTACTGATTACGATCAACTGTCAGATAAAGGTAACCAGCAAGCAACAATATTAGGCCAGTACTGGCGAGCCAGAGCTTTGCCTAGCAAGTTTTATTGCGGTGATTTATTACGGCATGGGCAAACGTTAACTGCCTTCGTTAAAGGATACCAGGGTGAGCCAACTCCAATGGTTATCCATTCTGGTTTTAATGAATTCGATCATGTCGATATTTTAAAAAAGTATAACGACCAGTGGAACAACTTCGCTGAAATGAGCGAAGAAATTAGTCAACGTAAAGAACCAAACAAAACCCTACAAAAAGAGTTTTCAAAAGCACTCGATCGTTGGGTAACGGCTGATAAAGATCATGAATACAATGAAAGTTGGCCACAATTTAAGACTCGTTGCATTCGAGCTCTTCGCAATATTATTGAACAAGAATTAGCAAAAAAACGTGTGATTACCTCTTGGGGAAATAACATCAATAAATCAAAAGACATTTTAGTGTTTACCTCCGGCGGGACGATTTCGGCAATTGTGCAACACATTTTACAATTGAACGATCAACAAACATTAGCTTTGAATCAACAAGCCAGAAATACCAGTGTCACTAAACTGTTATTTTCAGAAAATATGTTGAGTGTTGATTATTTTAATAACTACAGTCACTTAGAGCAGGCAGGCGATGACTGGGTAACCTTTAGGTAACGTCGTTGTACGTTAACGTTTTTGCACCATAAATCAGCTATAAAAGGAAATAAAATGAACAATGGTAATTTATTTGATTTAACAGGGAAGGTTGCATTAGTCACTGGTGCTAGCCGTGGTATTGGCAAAAGTGTTGCCAAAGTATTAGCTCAGTATGGCGCACATGTCATTGTATCAAGTCGTAAAATTGAAGCTTGTCAAACAGTGGTTGATGAAATAATTAACGCTGGCGGCAGTGCACAAGCCATTGCCTGTCATATTGGCGAATTGGACCAAATCGATGCCATTTTTGCCGCAATAACCGAACAACATGGAAAGCTTGATATTTTAGTTAATAATGCTGCCGCTAATCCCTATTTCGGCCATATTATTGATACCGATTTAACGGCTTTTCAAAAAACAGTCGATGTGAATATTCGTGGGTATTTCTTCATGTCTACCAAGGGTGCACAACTAATGAAAGACAGTGGCGGCGGCTCTATTGTCAACGTTGCTTCTGTTAATGGCGTTATTCCGGGTGATTTCCAAGGTATTTATTCCATCACTAAAGCGGCTGTTATTTCTATGACGAAAGCATTTGCTAAAGAATGTGCCCAATTCAATATTCGTGTTAATGCTTTGCTACCAGGTGGAACCGATACCAAATTTGCCTCTGCGCTAGTCGATAATCCAGCCATTCTTAAACAAATGATGTACCACGTTCCAATGAAACGCGTTGCTCAGCCAGACGAAATGGCCGGAACGGTATTGTATTTAGCGTCTAATGCATCCAGCTATACCACGGGTACAGCGATTAATGTCGATGGTGGTTATTTGATTGGTTAACCTATTAAAAGGTATGACTCACTAAATCACTCTCTAAAATAAGAAGCATTTAAAGCTAGGAATTCGTTATGAATAGCGACAAAAATACCAGTATCGATAAGTTATTTGAACCTTTTATCACCAAATCGTTATCTTTGAAAAATAGAACCGTCATGGCGCCGATGACGCGCGCGTTTTCACCTAATTATGTCCCTAATAAAGACGTTGCTGATTATTACCGAAGACGAGCCGAAGGTGATGTTGGCCTCATTATCACCGAAGGGACATTTATTTCTCATAAAGCGGCCAATGGCTATGAAAATGTACCAGCCATTTATGGTGAAGCAGCATTAGCTGGTTGGAAGCATGTCGTTGATGAAGTGCATGCCGCAGGTGGTAAAATTGCCCCCCAGCTTTGGCATGTAGGTTCAGTGAGAAAGCCAGGTATTGGCCCAAATAAAGAAACACTGGCTTATAGTCCATCAGGTTTGTACAAACCTGGCGCTAAAAATGGCGTTTCAATGACTCAAGATGATATTAATGATGTCGTTGCCTCTTTTGCTCAAGCTGCATTAGATGCCAAGAATATTGGTTTTGATGCTATTGAAGTACACGGAGCACACGGTTATTTAGTTGATCAGTTTTTTTGGGAAGGCACTAACCAACGTGACGACCAATACGGTGGTTCACTAGAAAATCGTACTCGTTTTGGCGTTGAAATTGTTAACGCTATTCGCGCTGCCGTTGGGGATGACTTTACGATTATCTTCCGCTTTTCGCAGTGGAAACAGCAAGACTACAATGCAAAACTTTGCCAAACACCTGAAGAACTAGAGACTTTCTTAAGCTTATTAAGCCAAGCCGGTGTTGATATTTTCCACGCCAGTACACGGCGTTTTTGGGTGGCAGAATTTGAAGGCTCAGACCTTGGTCTTGCTGGTTGGACTAAAAAATTGACAAACAAACCGGTGATAACAGTCGGTAACGTGGGTTTAGATGCTGACTTTATTGGCGAAGGTAATGCTGATTTATCTGGCACGTCTAATCCAACCGGCATTGATGAGCTATTAGTGCGATTAAACAATAACGAATTTGATTTGGTCGCTATTGGTCGTGCGTTATTGGTTGATCCACAGTGGGTTAATAAAATTAAGCACCAAGCTATCGCGGATATTAAACCGTTTAACAAAAAATCATTAATGTCACTTAGTTAAGGTTTGCTGATCTGTTTGGGTCTTAATCATAAATGTTAAGGCTCACACTACACCGTAATGACGAATAGAAGGGTAGAACATGAATTTTGAATACAGTGAAAAAGTTCAAGCATTAATCAAACGTGTCACCGATTTTATGGATTTGAACGTGTTTCCGGTAGAAGAAGAAATGCACCGACAGGTAGAGCTTGATCCTTGGTCAACGCCTCCATTAATGGAAGAATTGAAAGCCAAAGCGAAGGCAGAAGGTTTGTGGAATTTATTCCTTCCTGTTTCGTACGGAAAATACAGTGCTGGATTGACCAATTTAGAATATGCGCCATTGGCTGAAATTATGGGAAAAGTGATGTGGGCGTCAGAAGTGTTTAACTGTGCGGCACCGGATACTGGCAACATGGAAGTATTGGCTAAATACGGTAATGAAGCACAGAAAAAACAATGGTTAGAGCCATTGCTTGAAGGCAAAATTCGCTCAGCATTTGCAATGACAGAGCCTGAAGTGGCCTCAAGCGATGCGACTAATATTGAACTAAGCATTGAGCGAGATGGTGATGAGTATGTCATAAACGGCCGTAAGTTTTACATCAGCGGCGCGTGTCGTAAGCAATGTGAAATTATGATCGTGATGGGCAAAACAGACCCAAGCAACAGCAATCGTTATATTCAACAATCTCAAGTGCTAGTGCCAATGAACACCCCGGGTGTCACGTTAGTGCGACCAATGAAAGTGTTTGGTTACAACGATGCGCCAGAAGGTCATGGCGAAGTGACATTTACCAATGTCCGCGTACCTGTTGAAAATATTATTGTTGCAGAAGGCAAAGGTTTTGAAATTGCTCAAGGCCGCCTTGGCCCTGGACGAATTCATCACTGTATGCGTTCAGTCGGTATCGCCCAGCGCGCGTTAGATTTAATGTGTAAACGCGTTGGTGAACGTATTGTGTTTGGTCAACCGATGATCAAGCAACAGTCAGTACGTGAAGATATTGCTAAATCTGCCTGCCAAATTGAACAAGCACGGTTAATGACCTTAAAAGCCGCACAGAAGATGGATACTGATGGTAACAAGGCGGCTAAAGACTTAATCGCAATGATTAAAATTGTTGCGCCCAATATGTCGCTTGATGTGATAGACCGTGCCATTCAGTGCCATGGTGCTGTAGGGGTGAGTCAAGATACCTTTTTAGCGCATGCATGGGCGGGTCAACGGACATTGCGCTTAGCTGATGGTCCAGATCAAGTACACATGATGCAACTCGGACGTGATTTAGTGAAAAAAATAGTTACGCAGAACTAGGCTAGGTGAACATTTGAGACCTTTTTAGCTGGTTGCACAATGTTCAACCTGCAACTTAAAAAAGCGATCATTCACTCAGCAACTTAACTCATCAAAACGAAAAGAGTATTGCCAAATGCCAAAAGTATTCTCTATTGATAACGTACAGCTTAATGATTATTTAGAACAACACGTTCAAGGCTTTAAAGGGCCAATTACTTTAGACAAATTTACTGGTGGTCAATCAAATCCTACATATAAAGTCACCGCAACGTCAGGTGTGTACGTGTTACGTCGCCAACCACCTGGGAAATTATTAAAATCTGCTCATGCTGTCGACCGTGAATATCGGGTATTAAATGCGCTAAAAGATACTGATGTACCTGTTGCTAATGTCTATCACTTGTGTGAAGACACCAGCGTAATGGGTTCAATGTTCTATTTAATGGAATATTGCGATGGCACCGTTTACTGGAGTGCGTCTTTAGCTGAGATTGACACCAATGAACAACGTTCAACCATGTATGACGCCATGAATAAAGTGCTGGTTTCTCTGCATAGTGTCGATGTTGATGCTGTTGGTTTGTCTGATTACGGAAAAGCGGGCAATTACTTTGAACGTCAACTCGGTCGCTGGACATCACAATACCGCGCTTCAGAACTGCAAAATATACCCGCAATGAATACGTTAATAACATGGCTTGAAGTTAACTTACCTAAAGATGATGGTCGTGTTTGCTTAGTCCATGGTGATTTCCGGTTAGACAACATGATGTTTGCCAAAAATTCACCTGTCATTATCGCATTATTGGACTGGGAGCTATCTACGCTAGGCCATCCATTTGCCGATTTAGCTTACCAATGTATGCAATTACGTATGCCTGCAGGCATGGGAAGTATTGACGGTTTGAAAGATATCGATCGCGCAAGCTTGGGCATTCCAACTGAAGAAGAATACGTGGCGAAATATTGCCAACGTATGGGAATAGAACGAATTGAAAACTGGGTGTTTTACTTAGCGTTTAGCTTTTTCCGCTTGGCTGCAATTGCTCAAGGTGTTGCTAAACGTGCTGCTGAAGGTAATGCATCTAATGAACATGCTAATAAAGTTGGCTCGTTCGTTGAACCGCTCGCAAAAATGGCCTTAAAAGTTATTGAAACAGAGAATAAATAGCTAACTACGTTAGCAAAACTAATAAACCAAAATTATAAAAAAAAATATCAACAAGACCATCAATTACAGGAGTTACTCGCATGGATCCATTATTAGACTTTACTGGCAAAGTAGCCGTTATTACTGGCGCAGCCCAAGGTTTTGGTAAATTACTCGCAGAAGAATTGGCCAAACGCGGTGCTAAGTTAGTCATCAGTGACATTAACGAAGCTGGCGTACATCAAGTGGCTGATGCTATTGCGGCTACTGGTGCAGAGGTGGTCGCAATGAAATGCGATGTGTCTAAGAATGAATCCTGTAAAGCCATGATTGATACAGCTGTTGAGCATTTTGGTCGTGTGGATATTGGCGTTAACAATGCCGGCATCGCCCACGAGTTTATGCCACTACATCACATTGACGAATCTATCATGGACAGTCAGTTTGCGATTAATGTTAAAGGTGTGCAATTTGGTATGCGTCATCAAATACAGCAAATGCTTAAGCAAGGCGAGGGTGCCATCCTTAATGTCAGCTCAATGGCAGGTTTAGGTGGGGCAGCGCGAGGTAGTGCTTATTCAATGGCAAAACATGCTGTTATTGGTTTAACCAAAACCGGTGCAGTGGAATACGGCCGTGAAAATATTCGTATTAATGCAATATGCCCATTCTTTACCCTAACGCCTATGGTGACCAACTTTGCTGACGAAGAACAGCAAAAGAAAATGGCCCGTGGCGCACCAATGAATCGTTTAGGTGAACCAAAAGAAATCGTCGCTGTCATGCTAATGATGTTATCGCCAAGCAATACCTATATGACAGGACAATGTATTGCCGTTGATGGTGGTGTGTCAGCGTTTTAGGCTGCAATTAATTAACTTATTACCATTGGTTTGAGCTTTAGACGATAAGAAGAGAATATTATGCCTGCAACGTTAATGAATGAACGCGATCTCGAATTTATGCTTTACGAACTGTTTGACAGTGATGCGTTAACTAGCCGAACACGTTATCAAGATCATGATCGTCAAACCTTTAATGAAGTGGTCAATACCGCAAAAACGATCGCAGAAAAATATTTTCTTCCTATCCGTCAGAAATTGGATACTCATCAACCTACATTTGATGGTAAAAAAGTGCATATCATCCCAGAACTTAAAACCGCAATTGATGCGGTTAACGAGTCTGGTATTGGTTCTGCAACCGCTGATTATGAGCTTGGTGGTATGCAATTACCGCCCATTATTGCCAGTGCAGCGGCATCATTTTTAACTGTCGCTGGCGGTGTGGGCATGGGTTACAACATGTTAACCACAGCTAACGCCAACTTGTTACAAGCACATGGAAGTCCAGAATTAATTAACACTTGGGTTAAGCCCATGCGTGAAGGTCGATTTATGGGCACCATGGCCATGACAGAACCGGGTAGTGGCTCGGCTTTGGGTGACTTAATTACCAAGGCAGTAAAGTCGGACGACGGTACTTATCGCATCACTGGCAATAAAATCTATATTTCAGGCGGTGACCATGATTTAAGCGACAACATCGTTCACTTGGTGTTAGCGCGAATTCAAGGTGCCCCTAAAGGTGTGAAAGGTATTTCGTTATTTGTGGTGCCTAAGTTTTTGCTTAATGAAGATGGTTCCGTTGGAGAAGACAATGAAGTCGCACTCGCTGGGCTTTTTCATAAAATGGGTGGCCGCGCACAAACCTCAACGGCACTGAGTTTTGGTGAAAAAAATGGATCTGTAGGCTATTTGGTCGGTGAAGAACATTGCGGTTTAAAGTACATGTTCCACATGATGAACGAAGCCCGCATTATGGTCGGCACTAGTGGCGCAGTATTGGCAGTAGCCGGTTATCAATATTCAGTCGATTACGCTAAAAATCGTCCCCAGGGTCGCTTGCCATCGTGTAAAGATCCGCAGTCACCTATGGTGAATATCATTGAGCATGCTGACGTAAAGCGCATGTTGTTAGCGCAAAAATCTTATGCAGAAGGCGCTATGGCATTAGTCCTGTATGGCACTCAATTAAGTGATGACGAGCGCACCGCAGACACCAGCGAGCAACGTGAACATGCCCATACCTTGTTAGACTTTTTAACGCCGATTATTAAAACTTGGCCGTCTGAATATGGTCCTAAAGCTAACTCATATGCGATTCAAGTGATGGGCGGACATGGCTACATAAATGAACATCCAGTTGAGATGTTTTATCGTGATAACCGCTTAAATCCAATACATGAAGGTACTACGGGGATTCAATCGTTAGATTTGATGACCCGAAAAGTACCGATGAATAGGATGCAGGGTTATAAAGCCACCTTACACGAAATTGTCAAAACCATTGAACAAGCCAAACAATACGACAGTTTGAATGAATATACCCAGAAACTAAGCGAAGCTGTAGAAACGTTAAAGGTGACAACAGAAGTTGTGTTAAACGGCATGGCCACTAACAACATCGACTTAGCGCTGGCCAATTCTGTTAAGTATTTAGAGTTATTTGGTCACGTGATTATTGCGTGGTTATGGCTTAAACAAAGTATTGTCGCCACCAAAGCCTTATCAACAAAAGTACATCAAACTGATGAGTACTTTTATAAAGGTAAATTACAGGCATTGCAGTATTTTTATCGCTTTGAGTTGCCACAAATTGCAGTTTGGTCATCTATCTTAATTAGCTCAGACAGTACCAGTTATGACATGCAAGCAGACTGGTTTTAAAAAAGGCCCTATGTGCGTTTATGTTGTTTTGAGCTGTGTTTAGCCACTAAGTTACTGTCTCGCATGTGTTTAAAGATAAACATATCCAACTAAACCTATCTTTTTTCTTTTGTTATTAACGCATTATTCATTTATTGGATAATGCGTTTTTGTTGTCAGCACACCTGCTTTAACCCCTAAGCTATTCGTACTGCGAATGTCTTGATATTAAAACTATTCATTTGTTTAATGTTCTCAGCCCAATTAGCATGAGATATCGCTTATATTTCATTCATGGACAGTACTTTAAAAGTTCAAGAGGAAAGGGAACAATGCCGACAGTAATAAATCGTAATGACATCGCAAACTATATTGGCTTCCAAGCAGAACCAACAACTTGGTATCAAATCACTCAAGAACAAATTAATCAGTTTGCAGATTGCACCCTGGATCATCAATTTATTCATGTCGATGAAGAAAAAGCCAAAGCAACTCCATTTGGTTCAACGATTGCTCATGGTTTCCTATCTCTTTCAATGCTGTCACATTTTGCAGAAGAATTTAGCGTGTTGATTGACGGCTTTTATATGGGCTTGAATGCTGGTTTCGATAAAGTGAGATTTTTACAACCTGTTACCGTCAATAGCCGCATTAGAGCACACGCTAAAACTCTTTCGATTGAAGAAAACAAGCCCGGTCAGTTTCGTTTATCTACTGAAGTGACCATAGAGATTGAAGGCGGAGATACCCCTGCATTAGTTGCAGAGTGGATTTCAGTGCAAATGGTTAAGTAATCTGAACTCGAGATAACAAACGTTTACACCAAACAATCTACACATGAACGTAAAACAACAATAACAAAGTACATATAAGCGTTAAGGAAACATTATGACGATCAGTTTTGCAGGACAAGTAGCCATAGTAACGGGTGCCGGTAATGGTTTAGGCCGTTCACATGCATTGGAACTCGCCAAACGTGGCGCCAAAGTCGTGGTAAATGATTTAGGTGGTGCACGCGATGGTAGCGGTGCATCTTCAGCAGCCTCACAAGATGTGGTTCGTTTAATTGAAGAAATGGGTGGTGAAGCCATTAGCCATGGTGCAAACGTAGCCAACTTTGATGAAGTACAAGACATGGTGCAACAAACCATGGACAAGTGGGGCCGTGTAGATATTTTAATTAATAATGCCGGCATATTGCGAGATAAGTCGTTTTCTAAAATGACATTAGATGACTTTAAGCTAGTGATGGATGTGCACGTGATGGGTTCTGTTCACTGCACTAAAGCGGTTTGGGAAATCATGAGGCAGCAAAACTATGGCCGTATTGTGATGACTACTTCGTCAAGTGGCATGTACGGTAATTTTGGTCAGTCTAACTATGGCGCCGCCAAAATGGCGGTGCTTGGGTTAATGAACACCTTAGTGCTTGAAGGAGCGAAAAATAATATCCACATCAATGCGCTGGCTCCCACTGCGGGCACACGTATGACCGAAGATTTAATGCCTGAAGAAATCGTTAAAGCCTTTGCGCCAGAAGCGGTTACTGCAGGCATGTTGACCTTGTGTGATGAACACGCGCCAAATCGCTTTATTTTATGTGCTGGGGCAGGCGGTTATTCAAGTGCGAGCATTTTTGAAACCGAAGGCTGTTTTATTCCTAAAGCATCACAAACTCCAGAAGCCGTTCGAGATAACTGGGCGCAACTCACCGCGCAAGATAATCAAAAAGCGTTGAAGTCTGGCGCCCAACAAGGCGAGAAGTTTGTGATGAAAGCGATGGCTTTTATGAAGTCGCAACAGCAATAAATCATTTTCATGCAGATTGCGTTTGATATTTAATTTGATATTAAGTGAACAACATTACCATTAATACCAAGCTCAATCTTGCAAACATAATAACTACATGTCTTTGAAGACAGATAAACAAAGGAATTATCATGAGAGAAGCCGTTATTGTATCTGTAGCAAGAACCCCGATCGGTAAAGCATACCGCGGTGCGTTTAACGATTTATCTGCACCAACGTTAGCTGCCGTTGCCGTCAACGCAGCAGTTGAACGTGCAGGTATTGACCCTAATGACATTGAAGATTGTATTTTTGGTGCAGCGTTAACTCAAGGTAACCAAGGAATGAACTTTGGCCGTCAAGTGGCGATGGCAGCAAATCTGCCTGTGTCAGTGCCAGGTATGACAGTAGATCGTCAATGTTCATCAGGGTTAATGTCTATTGCTATTGCTGCCAATCATATTGTTTGTGATGGCGCTAAAATATTGGTTGCAGGCGGTTGTGATTCAATCAGCATGGTACAAAACGATAAAATGAACATGCACCGTGCGGTTGACCCTAGTGTAAAAGCGTATCGTCCCGCTATTTATATGCCGATGCTAGATACTGCAGAAGTGGTTGCTAATCGATATGATATCTCGCGTGAAGCACAAGATGCCTATGCGTTAACCTCACAACAACGCACTGCTACGGCACAAGCTGCAGGTAAATTTAATGATGAAATTGTACCTGTCACTTGTACCAAACTGGTCATGGATAAAACCAGCGGTGATATCAGTAAAGAACAAGTCACCTTAACAAAAGATGAAGGTAATCGACCTTCAACCAATATTGAAGGTTTAGCCGGTTTAAAAGCCGTTAAAGATAACGGTTCAATTACCGGTGGTAATGCCTCTCAACTGTCTGACGGAGCTGCCGCTGTCGTGGTAATGGAACGCGTACTTGCTGAGCAACGCGGTCTTAAGCCATTAGGCGCTTACCGAGGCATGGTGGTTGCGGGCTGTGAGCCCGATGAAATGGGCATAGGTCCTATCTTTGCTATTCCAAAATTACTTGAACGCCATGGTTTGACTATTGACGACATTGGTTTGTGGGAAATCAATGAAGCGTTTGCGGTTCAGGTTATTTACTGTGCCGAAAAACTGGGTATTCCATACGATCGTTTGAACGTTGACGGTGGTGCAATCTCTATTGGTCATCCTTATGGCATGAGCGGTACTCGTATGGTGATGCACGCGTTAATTGAAGGAAAACGACGTGGCGTTAAATATGTGGTGATCAGTATGTGTATTGGTGGTGGTCAAGGCGCAGCAGGTTTATTTGAAGTGTTGTAAAACTGTGTGTAGGTTAGGGTGTGCGAGTTGAGAATAAAAATAATAATCACAGCAGCCGGTAATGTAGGCTGCTGATAATTTTGTAATAATTGGGGATAGTATTATGGAAAGGATTTGGCTAGAAAAGAGTTATCCGCCTGGGGTTGAGTTTGAAATCGATCCAGATAAATACAACTCATTGGCAGATTTGTTTTTAAAATATACCAAGCTATATGCCGATAATACGGCGTTTATCAACATGGATGTCAGTATTACTTATCAACAGCTTGCCCAGCAAGCGACAGACTTTGCAGCCTATTTACAGCAAGACTTAGGTTTAGTTAAAGGCGATAAGTTTGCCATTATGATCCCCAATACACTGCAATATCCTATCGCATTATTTGGTGCACTTATCGCAGGCTTAACGGTGGTGAATGTTAATCCACTGTATACCCCGCGTGAATTAGAACATCAATTAAAAGACTCTGGCACTAAAGCCATTTTAATTTTAGAAAACTTTGCCCATGTATTGCAGGCAGTTATTGATAAAACCGATGTTAAACATGTTATCACCACTGGTGTGGGTGACCGATTAGGCCTAATTAAAGGCGCATTAGTTAACGGCGCGATTAAGCACGTGAAGAAATTGGTGCCAGCGTTCGATTTACCTAATGCGGTTAAATTTAATGACGCCATGGCAAAAGGCAGTAAAAAAACCTTTATACCGGTTGATGTTATCGGTTCTGACTTAGCCTTTTTACAATACACTGGCGGCACTACAGGCCCTTCAAAAGGTGCCATGCTGACTCATCGTAATATGGTTGCCAACCTAGAACAGTCCAATGCAGTAACCAAGAACGTTTATGAAATCGGCAAAGAGCTGATTATCACTGCATTGCCGCTTTATCATATTTACGCGTTAACCTCTAATTGCTTAGCCTTCTTACCGTTTGGTGGCACCAACTTATTAATCACCAATCCGAGAGACATGCCTGCTTTTGTAAAAGAACTGGCTAAATATCGCTTTACTGTCATTACGGGTGTCAACACCTTATTTAACGGCTTATTGAATACGCCAGGGTTTGATCAACTTGATTTTAGTTCATTAAAAATGGGTTTTGGCGGCGGAATGTCGGTGCAAAGGCCAGTTGCAGAACATTGGGAGCGAGTGACTAAAAGCCGTTTACTTGAAGGCTACGGGTTAACAGAATGTGCGCCCTTAGTGACAATGAGTCCTTATAACCAAAAAAGCTACAACGGCTCGATTGGTTTACCGGCATCATCAACCGATATTCGTTTAGTCGGTGCAGATGGTGAAGACGTGGCATTAGGTGAGCCTGGTGAAATGTGGGTTAAAGGCCCACAAGTGATGAAAGGCTATTACAATCGCCAAAAAGCCACTGACGAAGTGTTAATCGACGGCTGGTTAGCCACGGGTGACATTGCCACCATGGACGAGAATGGTTTCTTTAAAATTGTTGACCGCAAAAAAGACATGATTAACGTGTCTGGTTTTAACGTTTTCCCTAACGAAATTGAAGAAGTGATTGTGTCGCACGAAGGGGTGTTGGAAGCCGCAGCTGTTGGTGTGTCTTGCGATATTACAGGCGAGCGAGTCAAAGTCTATATTGTTCGCAAAGATCCTACATTAACTGAACAGGATATATTTGATCATTGTAATCAAATGCTCACTAATTATAAACGCCCTAAAGTCATTGAATTTATGAATGAATTACCTAAGAGCAATGTGGGTAAAGTATTACGTAAAGATCTTCGTAGTAAAGCCTAAGGTATGTCGACGCTAGTCGTCGACGGTTTAATAATAAGAGTTATATGTTAGAAATATATGCCGGTAAAACGGCTTTAAAAACGATACAGCAACAAGGGTTTACTCCAGAGATATTCAGTTCTTTCCTCGGCGCAAGTGGTGGACCTAAATGGTTCACCTTACTGGGGTTAGACAAATACCTTTTTGGGGAGTTTTTTAAAGGCAGACAACAACCTTTAAACCTGATTGGATCAAGTGCCGGCGCCTTTCGCGCCGCGTGCTTTGCTCAAAAAGACCCTGTAGCGGCGATAGAACGCTTAGCCAAAAATTACAGTGAAACCGTTTATTCGGATGACACTAAACCGCAACCAGACGAAATAACAGCCAAAGCAGTTGAATTACTTGATGAGTTATTTGGTGACACTGGTGCAGATGAAATTATTAATAACCCAGTCTTTAAAGCCCATTTTATTGTTGCTAAATGTAATGGATTGGTTGCATCAGAAAATAAGCTGCTGCAAGGGGCTGGATTATTCAACAGTTTTGTCAGAAATACCATCAGTAGGCCTCTGCTTAACAGTCAGTATGAGCGTTACATTTTTCAACATGGTCAAAGCGATTTAAGCATTTATGATCCTGACAATATCACCACAACGTCTATGGCATTGAGCCAACGCAATATTAAAGCGGCGCTATTAGCATCGGGTTCAATTCCTATCGTGATGCAAGGCATAAAAGACATTGTCGATTGCCCAAAAGGCATGTACCGCGATGGCGGGATTATCGATTATCATTTTGATTTTAATATTCAAAATGAAGGCTTAACTCTGTATCCACATTTCAGTTCTACATTAAAGCCTGGCTGGTTTGATAAAAACCTGTCTCGTAAAGCGCGTTTACAACACTACGATAAAACCGTGCTTTTATGTCCATCAGCTGAGTTTGTTGCATCACTGCCGTTTAATAAAATTCCAGACCGCAGTGATTTTGTCGAAATGAAACCAGCGCAGCGCTTACAGTACTGGCAACAGGTGTTTGTTGAAAGTGAAAAGTTAGCAGAACATTTTAAAGATTTTTATCAACAACAGAATATCGACAGCATTAAAAGCATTGAGCAGTTACTCGCTTAATGGTGACAAGATTTCATTTTTTGGTATCAATTAAACACTTGTCATTAATATTTTGACGATAACTCATTTAAAAAAGGATTTGAACATGACCACATATAAAGCCATTAACTTAATCGCACGCCCAGACGCCGGCCCTGTAGGTCCACAATTATTCGAAGTGGTCCAAAAAGAAATGCCAACAGTGGCACAAGGGCAATTTTTAGTTAAACAAAATCATATGTCACTGGACCCAGCCATGTTTGGTTGGATGAGTGCCGACACTGAAAGTTACATTCCACCTGTTGCGCTAGGCGAGGTGATGCGCAGCTCCGGTATTGGTGAAATCGTTGAAAGTAACAACCCAGATTTTAAGGTCGGGGATCGGGTGATGGGTATGATGGGCTGGCAAGAATATTTTTTAAGTAATGGTGCTGGTTTAAACAAAGTCACCGCGCCATTGCCAGATGAAGCCATTTTATCGGTATTTGCATTGCCAGGTCTAACTGCAACACAAGGACTATTTAACGTAGGTAAGCCGCAAAAAGGCGAAACCATTGTCGTTTCTGGCGCGGCAGGCTCAGTGGGCTCAATAGTAGGGCAACTGGCTAAAGCAGATGGGTTAACCGTTATCGGTGTCGTCGGCAGTGATGAAAAAGCAGATTGGATTGTTAATGAGTTAGGTTTTGATGGTGCCATCAATTATAAAACAGACGATCTAGCGGCCAAATTAGCAGAATTAACCCCAAAGGGTGTTGATGTGTATTTTGAAAACACGGGTGGTCCAATTCAGCACCATGTTTTTGCCAGAATGAATGCCCATGGACGAATTGTAGTATGTGGCATGATTGCGGATTACCCGAAAGCGGTACCTGATTTAGGCCCTAATTGGATCCAAGTGATTAAAAAGCGCCTAATTATCCAAGGTTTCACCATGCCAGACCATTTCGGCGATGTACCTGCATTGCTCGAAAAATTAACGCCTTATGTGATGAAAGGGCAAATTAAACATCGTGCCCATGTGTTAAATGGACTTGAGTCTGCAATGACTGGCTTGAATTTGTTTTTCACTGGTAAAAACAAAGGCAAGTTAATCGTCAAATTATAACGCCGTTAATTGAACGTGCTGGTCTAAAAATGAATCACCAACAGCGGGGGAATATATCACGCTGTTAGATTAGATCTAATCTGTGTATATAGCGGTCGTTTAGCTTGTTTAAATGATAAATGAGATGAAAGTTTCGTTAGCATGAATCTTTTTTAGTTTACTTTTAGTAAGTAAGGCATGAATATTCATCCGTTAACTGATAGTTCTCGAGCCATTGGTTAACGAGTTATGTGAATTCATAGCTACATAGCTAACCACTAAAGTGTTAAACAGTAAGTAATATAAATAAAAATAATATTAAAAAAGACTTAAATTGGAGCTTTTGTTGATTAAATGTAATGTGCCATTTTGCGTTAATGGATACATTGTAACGCCAACAAATATTTGGCTGCCGATGTTAATCAATAGTGATAAAGCAACATAAATGAAAAGGTTGACCATGTTTAAAAGTACAGATAACTACATCGCCTCAAACGAGCTTACTTTAGCGGTAAATGCCGCCATAGCCTTAGAGAAACCGTTATTAATTAAAGGCGAACCCGGTACCGGTAAAACTCAGTTAGCAGAAGAGTTGGCTCGATCATTGAATTGTAAACTGTATCAATGGCACATTAAGTCGACCACTAAGGCACAACAAGGGTTATACGAATATGATGCAGTATCACGACTACGGGACAGCCAGTTAGGTGATGCCCGTGTGCACGATATTGGTAACTATATCGTTAAAGGTAAATTGTGGCAGGCGTTTGAAGAAGATCAGAGAGCGATTTTATTGATTGATGAAATCGATAAAGCCGACATCGAGTTTCCTAACGACTTATTGCAAGAGCTCGATAAAATGGAGTTTTATGTGTATGAAACTCAGCAGGTTATCAAAGCTAAGCAACGTCCTATTATCATCATTACCTCTAACAACGAAAAAGAGCTGCCAGATGCGTTTTTAAGACGCTGTTTTTTCCATTACATTAAGTTTCCTACTAAAGATGAAATGGCAAAAATTATCGACGTGCATCATCCTAATGTTAAGCAGGACTTGTTACAGCAAGCATTAGAAGTGTTTTTCGATTTACGTGACGTTAATGGGATTAAGAAAAAGCCTTCAACGTCAGAATTAATCGACTGGCTTAAACTGCTGATATCGGATGATATTTCTCAAGAGACATTGCTGAATAAACAATCAGACATTATCCCTTTGTTTGGTGCATTACTAAAAAATGAACAAGACGTTTCATTAATTGAAAAGCTGGCTTTCATGAGCCGCAGAAACAGGTAGTGCATTGTGTTTATTGATTTTTTTCTGACTCTAAAAAAGCACAAAGTGCCGTGTAGTTTACGTGAGCTACTAGACTTGATTGCGTTATTAAAAGCTGGGGTTGTGTTTGCAGATGTGGAAGAGTTTTATAACCTTGCCAAAATTGTCATGGTTAAAGATGAGATCCACTATGACAAATACGACAACGCCTTTGCTGAGTATTTTAAAGGCATCGAAAGCATTGATATTTTTGATAAAATTTTGCCTGAGGATTGGCTACGTAAGGAGTTTGAAAAGCACCTTTCTCAAGAAGAAAAAGACAAGCTTAAATCCTTAGGCGGGCTTGAAGCATTAATGAAGGCGTTAAAAGAACGTCTAGAAGAACAGAAAAAACGTCATGCCGGCGGTAATAAGTGGGTTGGTACGGGTGGCACATCGCCCTTTGGTGCATACGGTTATAACCCTGAAGGGATTAGAGTCGGCCAAGATAAAAACCGTAACAACAGTGCTGTGAAAGTATGGGATAAACGCGAGTTTAAAAACTTCGACCAAGACCGTGATCTTGGGACCCGAAATATTAAATTAGCGCTTAAAAAACTCAGAAAATTTGCCCGCACTGGCGCCAGCGAAAAACTAGATATCAATACGACTATCCGTTCCACTGCACAAAATGGTGGCATGTTAGATGTGCACATGGAACCCGAACGTCACAACGCCGTTAAAGTGTTGATGTTTTTCGATATCGGCGGCTCTATGGATGATTATATTCATACATGTGAAGAGCTCTTTTCTGCGGCGCACAGCGAGTTTAAGCATTTAAAATTTTTTTACTTCCATAACTGCGTGTATGACAAACTCTGGCAAGACAATAACCGCCGCTTTGATAACATGATTGATTTAGAAGAAGTCATCAGAACATTTGGTGCCGATTACAAAGTCATATTTGTCGGCGATGCGACCATGGGTCCTTACGAGATTATTGCTAAAGGCGGCAGTGTTGAGCATTGGAATGAAAAGCCCGGCATTGAATACATGAATCAATTATTAGGTCATTTCAATAAAGTGGCATGGCTCAACCCACAACCAGAAAGTCGCTGGCCAATACATCACTCTATTTCCATTATTCAGCAGTTAGTGAATAACAAAATGTACCCGCTGACAGTTGATGGCATAGGCCGAGCGATTAAAGATCTTAGTTAATAGCAGTTCGTTTTATTGATGACCGATCCAGTGACGTAAACACTCACTGGATCTGTAAAGGTAAGCTAAGCCATGTGGTTTATTTAGCTTGAGGTTAAATTAGTCAGACAATATTGATAGAAAACATAATAAGGAAGGGAAGTAATATGGAATTTTTACGCACCGACGACAGTTGTTTCACCAATTTTCCTGACTACCACTTTACAGCGAATTACTTAAACGTTGATGACACAGAAGGTGGTGAACTGAGAGTTCATTATCTTGATGAAGGCCCTAAGGATGCCGCGCCAATATTGTTATTACATGGTGAGCCAACGTGGAGCTTTTTGTATCGCAAAATGATCCCAATCCTTGTTAAAGCTGGTCATCGTGTTATCGCTCCTGATCTTATTGGTTTTGGCCGTTCAGATAAGCCGACAAAACGTCACGATTATACTTATCAACGTCACGTTGATTGGATAAAGTCATTAATGCTGCAACTTAATCTCACCGACATTACCTTAGTTTGCCAAGATTGGGGTGGGTTAATTGGGTTACGTTTAGCTGCTGAAGAAAGTCAGCGGTTTGCACGAATAGTTTGTGCTAATACCATGTTGCCTACAGGTGACCATGAACCCGGCGAAGCGTTTCAAAAGTGGCGTCAGTTTTCACAAGACGTTGAAATATTCCCAACTGGTAACTTAATTAACAGTGCTTGTGTATCGACATTATCTGCGGAAGTTATTGCCGCTTACGATGCGCCGTTTCCGGATGAGAGTTATAAAGAGGGCGCGCGTCAATTTCCGTTATTAGTGCCAATAACGCCGGACGATCCTGCTGCAGACAAGAATCGCGCAGCTTGGAAAGTATTGTCACAATGGCAAAAGCCATTTTTGACTGCGTTTAGTGATTCCGATCCAATCACTGCTGGCGGTGACAAACTCATGCAAAAACTGATACCGGGAACAAAAGGGCAAAAACACACCACTATAGTCAGTGCGGGTCATTTCCTACAAGAAGATAAAGGCGAAGAATTGGCTGAAGTTGTCGTTCAATTTATTGCAGATAACTAACAAAAGAGTAAGTTGTGCCTAAAAAAGCAGCCATATGAGGCTGCTTTTTTATTAGACTGAAATATCAACTCTAGCCATTAGTCATTTCTTTGATCATATCTAATGCAACAGCTTCGGCAATACTGATACCGTCGATACCAGCCGATAAAATACCACCAGCATAACCAGCGCCTTCACCTGCAGGGTATAAACCTTTGGTATTGATACTTTGGTAATCCGGGCCACGTTTAATTTGTACTGGTGAGGATGTACGGGTTTCAACGCCGGTTAGCATGGCATCTTTACTGTCAAAGCCACGAATTTTCTTACCAAAAGCAGGGATGGCTTCGCGGATAGCATCAATGGCGAACTCTGGTAATGCATCGCTTAAATCGGTCATTTTCACATTAGGTTTGTAAGAGGGTTCGACATTTTCAAACGGTTTACCTGTCCCCGCAGCTAAAAAGTCGCCTACCATTTGTGCGGGGGCATCGTAATTACTACCACCCATGACATAAGCATTACGCTCCAATTTACGTTGCAGTGCGATGCCTTGCAGTGGATCGTTATCAAAATCACTTGGATCAATGCCCACTACAATGGCGCTGTTGGCATTTCGTTCACTACGCGAGTATTGGCTCATACCATTGGTCACTACTGCGTGTTCTTCTGAGGTTGCCGCTACGACAACACCACCTGGACACATACAAAAGCTGTAAACACTGCGACCACTTTTACAGTGATGGACTAACTTATAATCTGCCGCGCCTAATATAGGGTGACCAGCATTGATGCCAAAACGATCTTTGTCGATCATGTCTTGTTTATGTTCTATCCGAAAACCAATTGAAAACGATTGGGCCTGCATATACACGCCTTTATCATGTAACATTTGGAACGTATCGCGGGCACTATGGCCAATGGCTGCTATCACATGTTTAGAATGAAGCACTTCGCCATTTCTAAGGGTGACACCTGTAACTTGGCGGTCGGTAATGTTAATTTCGTCTACACGGGTTTCGAAACGAATATCACCACCTAAGCGAATAATTTCAGTACGCATTTTTTCAACCATGGTGACCAGTTTAAAGGTACCAATATGGGGTTTGCTTACATAAATAATTTCAGCAGGTGCACCAGCAGCAACAAATTCACGTTTTACTTTTAAGCCTTTGAATCCTGGGTCTTTAACCTGACTATATAACTTTCCATCAGAAAATGTGCCTGCGCCACCTTCACCAAATTGCACATTAGATTCGGTATTTAATTCGCTAGTACGCCAGAAACGGAAAGTGTCTTTAGCACGTTCGTGTACTGATTTTCCTCGCTCTAAAATAATGGGTTTAAAGCCCATTTGCGCCAATATTAAACCAACAAATAAACCACAAGGCCCCATGCCAATGACAATTGGGCGTTCGGTTAATTCTTTTGGTGCGCTGGCGACATATTTATAATCAGTATCAGGCGTTACGCGAATATTTTGGTCATCAACCAATGATGCCAATAATGCTGTTTCGTCTAGGTTAGTTAAGGTGACATCCAAGGTATAGATTAAGAATATTGCATTTTTTTTACGTGCGTCATAACCACGTTTAAAAACATGTATGTCAACCAGCTGATCCGCTGATATTGAAAGCCTCTGTAATACAACTTCCTGCAGAGCATTTTCATTATGGTCGAGAGGCAATTTTATTTGGTTTAAACGGATCATGATTTACCTAAAATAGAGACTTAAAAAACAGCGCGTAGTTTACGTGATTTAACCCCAAAATGAAATTATCCATTGAGACCATATACCGTTTACACTGCTTTATGCTCAATCTACCTGAAGATGTTCGATTTCAGCAAGATTTTACACGTGTTTAGGTAGGGGATTGATTGCAGGTAATGACTTTTCTTTTTCCAAAAATCAGTACAGTTCTATAACTGGGGAACATTTAAAACCACAATTTTGGTTGTGAGTATTTGTGGCAGCTAGTTACGCTATTAAGTTAATTTTTAATACATTAAAATCACGTAAAAATCAGCCCATAAACAAGTGCGTAGCAAGTAAAAGGCTATCGCAATAGTAGGTGAAACAAGATATGTTATTTATGAGTCAAAATGACTATCTAATAAACACCATCAACTGTCGTGGACTGAGTGAAAGGAAGTATTAATGTTACATCAGGGATTAACTATCATGCTGGCCCCAGTACTAGTGTTACAAGGGCTTAAGGTTCGCCGTACTACGCCAAAACTGCCTGAACCGAGCGGTGAGCGCTCTGGTCAAACAGGCCCTAACCCACAACTGAGTGTATTGATTTTAGGTGATTCTGCTGCTGCAGGCGTTGGGGTAGATAATCAAGATCAGGCATTACTAGGGCAGGTTATTGAGCATTTAAGCCCACTAGGTGATATAAATTATGGTTTATTTGCCAAAACAGGTGCGACTACGGCCAGTACCCTTGAGTCGTTAAATGAACATATTTCTACGCCACATCCTATTCTTAACCAAGCCCATTTTGATGTCATCATTACTTCACTAGGCGTTAACGACATCACTTCATCAGTAAGCTGTGATAAGTGGTTAAAACAACAACGTGAGTTATTCAAACTTATCACTCAACGATACAAACCGAAACTGATACTTGTTACCGCTGTACCCCCACTGGGGTTATTTCCCGCGTTGCCTAATCCATTACGTTGGAGTTTAGGCAAACGAGCTAATCAATTTAATCATAATTTACAGCAACTTTTACTTAACCTAGATACCCAATCCCTCGCACAAGACATAGAGGCTCAAACCCGTTTTAAATTGATTAATTTACCCTTAGAAAACCCACATCAAGACATCACCATGCTGGAATTTATGCGCCAAGTGATGGCTAAAGACGGTTTTCACCCAGGCGCGCCAATTTACACCGCATGGGCGACGTTAGTGGTAGAGCAGATAGTTGGTGGTATTTGTGCTTCAACATGAGTTTAAACATGTGTTTAGGTTATGGCCTGCGGCCACTAACGTCGTGGCGCTTCGCCCACACCAGAGCAAAGGGGTAGAGCGCTTGTACCCCTTTGCAAACCCTCAGCGTTCCGGCAACATTTTCGCTTTTTAACCAAACAACAGCAGCGAAAAAATTGCGACGGAAAATTATCGAGCTTTTGACCTCGTTTGTAGCCTGCTTCGGCCCATTCTTTATAGTAAAGAATGAAAATGCTACCGCTTCAGATGGGGCGTCCCTTCCCCTCAAAAGCTAACTGGCCGTCCATGGCCAGCTCACGTCATTTTCTTCAACGGCCTCAAGTCCAGAGTTGAATTTGAACATTTTAAATCAAGACAACTAACTAGTTTGTGCCCCATTACGAGTTAGCGCCATGCAAAAATATGTCTCATCTATCCTCGATTGGCGCAAATGTTTCAAATGTATGATTATCCGTTTTGTCGACTTCTTTTAAAGATGTATGTAATTGCTAGTCACTTAAAATTCTAATGTATGGCTGCCTTTTGAATAAAATGGCCCGACGCACATAGTTGTTCCTTCTAACTCTTCAGCAATCATTGACGTTGTATATATCAATTGAAAATCATTCTGTATCGTTCCGCACACATCTACCATGTTTCGTTGAAAGTTTTGACTGCGCTCTTCTCGCATCCCCTTATCCTCAACGTTATCCATAAGGATTAGATTGGGCAATCGAGCGTATGTGTCGTCAGAGGCGTGAGCAAATATCGAAAAACGAATACTGTTTTTCATGACAACCATTGAGCTCGCAGAAAATTTACTTCTACCATTAACGAACATTTTATCCTTGGCGAAATCAAAAGTTACATCTTCAGGTTCCTCAAAAGCAGTCTCATATCCACCATCTAACATTAGAAGCCCTTTAGCCTTTGATTCAATCGAACTATATACGGACACATATCTATTTTCTTGAAGAATCGATACTCTTTCTAATCTCTCTTGAATATTAATAATTTGTTCTTGTGCTTTTGCTTTTTTTGCCTGTAATAGTTCAACCTTTGATACCTGTTCTTTTTTATCTTCTAAGGTGAGAACTTGGCTCTGACAGAACCCAATTTCTGTAGACAGGTCTTGCAAAATAGCATCCTTATCATCATTGGATACATAGATTGTATTTAGCTCTGCTTTGGAATGTGACATTTTTTGATTAATTAGCGGAATTTTTGATTCAATTAGTGCTATGTCAGTTTGAAAGCTTTCCATTAGTTTTTGACTTTCTTTGATCTGGAAGTTCAATTCGTTAAATAATTGAGAATAAGCAAAGTCTTTATCATTGTCGTTTTTAGGGGATTTACAAAGGCAACATGAATTGGCTTCACTAGCGTCTAATTTCTCAAGGCATGATGGACAATATTTAAAAGAAATAGCCCCAAGGTTACTATACGTTACTTGAGATTGTGCTAGAGAGTTCTTTCTGTACTCAAGAGACTGTAAAAATGCTGAAGTTTCACGAAGTTCTGCTGAAACTGTATCACGACTAGCCTTTAAAGTAGATAATGTGTTTGCTAGGGCACTGATTTCTTTGACTAGCGATTTTACTCGCTTAGCCACATCTTCTGAAATTTGCTCCATAGCAGTACTTTTGACTTCTATGCGTTTTTTTTCTAATTCTTCGATATCGGAATTTACTTTACTAATCTCTGAATTCAGACTCTTAAGGTTTATGAGGGTCTCATCATGTCCGAACATACGATAAATCGCATTTAGTTCTGCATTCAATTTCTCAAAAGTTTTATTAGACTCGATCAAATCTTGTCTTAAGTTGTATGCTTCAAGTGTATCTATGCCTAGCAAGTACTCACCGATTGCACGTCGAGTCGTTACGTTGTCATACCTCACTTCTTCTTTAAGCAGCTTGTTTGTAGCTGATAGCTGATCAACATACATCAACCTAAGTATCTGATGCATTGTAAGGTTTTTACTATCATCAGTCTGATGACGAGGTAAGTTTAATAGTTCAAATAGATGTTGTGAAAAGCTATGAGTATCTTGATTACGGCGCATTGGAAATTTAGTCCAACCCTCGTCACTTGATCGGGCTCTATCTATATCACCATCAAAGAAAAGTATTCGCTCTTGGCCAGTTGATGTAATATTTCTTTTCAAAGTTACAATATGCTCATTAATGCTTAGTTCAGCAATCACATAGTCACACTTGAGCTGCTCTTGAGTCCAATCTGTAATTTCAGCTCCCAGAACGTAACAGATTAAGTCCATGATTGTTGACTTACCGGTACCGTTCTCACCCCTGATTATGTTTACCCCAGAGTGGAATTCCTGATCATAAACATACTTACTTAATGCATATACGGAAAAGTGATTTATAAATAACTTAGCACGACTCATTGTGCCTCCAGATCATAACGATATTCCATCAAGCCAGTTCTAGCTTTAAGCCCAGTCTTTCCTTCAAACTTGACGTTAGGTAAAGCCTCAATTAGAGCTATAAACCATTCCTCTTGAGCTAAGTTTGAGTTGTTAAGCTCATCTGCAAGTGGTTGCGGTAGTTGCAAATCTGTTCGTTTGATAAATCCTTTTTCAAAACACTCTTTGTCCAAAATGTTTTTAGCCAATAGGTTCTGAATAGCAATTGTTTGTAAGTTTTCGAGTTCGAATAGAATTCTTCGAGTATTTTTTAGTGCCTCGAATGGTTCAGATATATTAAGAAACTTACTTTTATGTTTATTCAATGGTTTAGGAAGTGGTTTGATAAGTGAGACTAAATACGGAAACAGAGTATAAAAATCAATCAGACGATAAGTATCAAGTTTGATTTCCTGATGTTCAGTATTGGCCATAATAGAAAGCAAGCGATATACACAGTGGTTGATATCTTGTGCGGGGTGGTAAATTAGCATGATTTCTCCCACACTAAGTGGCATTTCCCTGTAAGAAAATAGAGCATTCCACTGACTAACTCAGAGGTTGCGAGAGTGTCATAACGAACAACGGCTTTGTGGACTGGCTCTATCAGATCATCAAATATCGCCTTATCTACTGTGTTTTTTGATGCGCCAACATCAATTAAAGGCTTTATCTTTGAATGCCAAATAGAGCTAATTGTTGATAGAATTTGAACATAGATATGTTGTTCAACTAATGCCATCTGATTCTTTGCCAGTTTTCTTTCAAAACGGTTTTTAAGTAATAGCGCTCTATCAGAAAGGTCTTGACGATCACCATTTATTAGTTTGTTCTCTAAGCCAATGATTTCTCTATTAGGATGATCAGTGATGTAGTCTGCTAGATTTTCAATAATCTCAATTGCACTGTTATCGCTTCCTAGGATGCGTTTAATTTGTTCGACAGCTTGTTCAAGTGAACTTAATGAAGTAAAAACATTGTCACCATGGTGAGCTGACTCGTCGGTATAATTGATAGTCATTTGAGATTTCATCTTAAAAGTGGTTATTGCCGTTGTGCGTGGATTTCCCAGTATATGTCACTGAAATATCTTTCTTTTCTTTATTATGTTCGGTTGGCTGAGAGTGGTTGTCTTTGGCTTTGTTATCGTCATGATGGCGGGATTTGAGTAAAGCAATTAGAATACATAAAGTGAAAATGGCCAGTAACGCTACTATGATGTAGAAAACTTTCTCAGAACCTAGCAATGCAATAATACTTTCACTAAACACGTATTCCATAAGTAAAGTAAATAGCAAAGCTATCACCCCTACAGATCCAGTAGTTTTGATAACTTTTACCCAGAAATTGTCCAAAATAGCTTCTCTCCATAGAGGCAAGCGAGGAACAATAATATTGCCTACCTGCGCTTATATTTACTGTATGTTACATATAACATCTAGATATTATTATATTTTATTTTAAAACGGTGCTCTAAATTTTAGAGGTAATTTAAATTGAACTTTGATTTGTAGTTGTTCAGATTAGCAATAGCTTTCAAATTATCAGAAAGCTCAGCATTGAACAATATTTGTAACTCACAAATGTCCAGAAATTGGTTAGCTAGGCTAACTCATTTATGCCCCAAAACGAGTTACAACCAGCGTCAAAGAGAATTATTTACAGGCTCTAGAGCCGACTAAATCTCACACATTTTTTTTGAGTCTGACTTCTATTGGACTCCATCGGTGTTTGTGGACAGATGTATACTAGTTATGATTAACAAACCCCAATTCACCTATCAAATCCCTAACTGCCACCATGTCTTCTTTAGCGAGTAAATCGTGATCTAATGCTAAGACCAACCTCTTCTTGGCTCGAGTAAGAGCTACATAGACTCGTTTCCACTCTTTATTAAAACGATTCGCTTTGCCAATACCATTTTGGGTTAAGTATTTCAGGGTGTTAGAGCTGAGTATGATTACACATGTATCGGCATCCAATCCCTTGATCGAGTCGATACTTTGGACTTTGAATTGAACGTCATTTTTTGTGCATGAATTGCACAGATCATGTAATTGGGCGAAGTGCTGTTTATTAAGAGTCAATGAATGCCGAGCAATGAGTTTGCTTATGGCTCGCTTATTATCTTCATTGATTGCATCGTCCATAAAGTCAGAAAAAGCGGCTTTAACAAACAAAGTTTTGTCTTTCTTGTGGTTAGACTCACGAATCATTTCCTCGATCTCTCGTGGGAATGTGTGTTTGTATTTAGACGAAGTTGCATAACGATCATTCTTTTTGTCGATACAAACAAGTTGTTTTGCATCTATGTAATTCGTTAGGAGCTCGTCATATCGTCCGTCCACCGATTCTATATACATGAGTTCACCGACTACTTCTGATAGTGATTCTTGTTGCTGGTCTTCATAACAGAAGCTGTTTGATACAGCTAAGATCTCTGTGGGTACTCGTCTGGTTTGATTGTTGATTGGTAAGATATTTACGTATTCTTTTGGAGTTACTTTTTTAATGAAAGTATCAAGTGCTTGGGGATACTTGATTGCTTGTTTTGGATCTCCAATCATGTATACGTCAATATCGTTGCTGCCTAGTACCTCGAAAAAGCGGAGAGCATCGCCATCTAAGTCTTGGACTTCGTCGATGAATATCTTGTCAAAGCAACTCTCTAGAATAGCTAATAGCCTGCGGACTCTTGCTTTCTTAGCTTTGTTGTTGTGCTTGCTGACTGTTTCATCAACAATCTGTTTAGCTATGTTGTATACATTATCTGTATGAATGACATTTATCTTTCTAAGTCGTGCAAAAAGGCTATTTTTGTACTTAGGAGGAGGTAACATCATAATTGATGTGTCGTTATAGACATCACCGAGAGTAAATAACGAAAACGGGTAGATGATTTCGTTCAACAAAAAGCTGTGGACTGTCTGTATACAGAGATTCGACGGAATAAAGCCATGTTGTTTGATTATCTCTTGCTCTATCTTCGCTGTTGCTGAGTTTGTGTATGTCAGTGCGAATGTCTTTTTGTGACTAGTGCAAGCTTTGATATGATCTATCAACGATTCAGCTAAGCCATAAGTTTTCCCCGCACCAGCTCCAGCAATTTGGACTTCAATCATGACAGAGCCTCAACAACCTCTGCGATATGAGATGGTAATTTGATATCCAGAGGGTTCTCTTCATCAACCATCGCATCACAGACATCCAGCATTCTTGCTGTTTTACCATTAATCATGTGATCGGACACTTCTTTTAGGTCGCCATCCATTTCGAATAAACCATTGAGCAAGGCTAGGTTGTCTTCTGCTTCTACTAAATCAATTTCAAGTGTGTAGTGCTTTGTTGTTCTTACAGTGACATTATCGTGCGCTGCGTCATAAGCATCGTGTCTGGCTTTAGCTGCATCTGAATTGTCATAATCACGGATAACACCAATTTTCTTGTGCTGGTTATCTTTGTTCAAGGTGAGCCATATATCTAAGAAAGTGGCGTAACCACGTTGACCAATCGGAATAATATAAATGTCGTTGAGGGCTGGTTGTTTAGACAAATAAGTACTGATCAGCATTTCTTCAGTCGGCCCCTCTACGAGAATGACTTTATTTGCGAACAGCAGCTTTAGTATGTCGAAATTAGGTCTCTTTCTTAGGTAGTTTACTAGCTTAGTTGGAGTATCGGACAGACTAATTGCTTTCTCGCCAGTAAACGCCAACACATTAGAGATCTTCAGCTTGTTGATGATCGACGGGTTATGGGTAGAAATGATAGTTTGTACAAGCGAACCACTGTTGCTTGAGCTTTTCTCGATAAAGTCTCTTACTAAACGAAGGTTGTTAACGCTTAAGTGTGCTTCGGGTTCTTCTATACAACACAAGTTGAATGTATCACCACATGACTTGTAGTAAGCAAACAAGATAAGTATGTAGATAAGATTTCGTTGTCCCAAGCCTTTTTGGTACAGAAATTCATTACCATATTTCAAAGTGATGTTCGATAAGATGTTCTTCAAGTTAGGCAGGTTAGGAGTGCACTCAAGCTGTTTGATAATACTGTCGTAGTTCTCAAAATCTTCATTAGTTCCAATGACTTTATCGAATGTTTCAGTCTTTTCAATAGCACTAAAGAACTCAGAGTAGGCTGTGTTGATCTGACCTTTGTCATCATCGTTGAGTGTGTTCATAAGCAGCTTGGTGAAAATGCTATTGGACTTCATTGAACTGCTTTCTGAAAAGTCATCTCGCTCGGCATTGATACTATGAACACTGACGTGTTTTAAGTCACTGTATGCGATAATTTTTTCGTTGTTTACAGATACGATTTGGTAGTCGTAAAGCTCTACGGGGAGAGTAAACCAGTTAATATCATCTAACGTTTTACCAGCGAGTGATTTCTTCACTACCTCAAGCAAGTCATTGTCGTCTTTAGGCTTAAAGTCGTATCTGATTTTGTAAGTTTCTTCATCACCATCAGCAACAATCCACTTAGCTAATAGAGCTGTTTCATAAGCATCTTTAGGATCAGCGAACTCTACGGTTACTGACACTTTAGGGATCTTATTAAGCTGATTTTCTTCAGTGTCTTCATTGACAACAGACGTCAGAAAATCAATAACGGCATCTTTGTTGATGTCAGAAACACTCAAACGTTTCTGGTTGAAGTCTATTTGGTTGCCACTTAACGGTAACGAAAGTGCGGTGAAAAAGTTCGTCTTACCAGTATCGTTTTCACCAATAACAACGGTCAGCTGTTGAAGCTGGGCTTCGAAAGAGCGGAAACAGCGGTAGTTGTTAATCGTTACCTTTCTGATGTACATAAGAATTCCCCTAAAAGCATACTAGTGCATATGCCAATAATGTACTACAGGTCATGTGGTTATTGTATAGTTCCTACTACTTGTTAGTGCCTAGATGTGACCGCACGTAACTCGAAAATGTCCAGTTACGAGCTGGTATTAGCTTTAAATAGTAAATTCAACTCTGAACTTGAGGCCGTTGAAGACTTTTTACAAATGAATACGTGAGCTTGCCATCCATGGCTAGCTAGCTTTAGAGGGGAAGGGATGCCCCATCTGAAGTGTTAGCATTTTCGAGTAAGGCCGAAGAACACCAAAACGAAGTTAAAAGCTGGATCTGACCACGTCGCGAAATTATTGCTTTTCAGATAATTTTGATGTGGCGGCTGGGAGTTCCAAGAGGGAACAGCCGTTGGTTTCCTCTTGGTCTGGTGTGGGCGAAGCGCCACGACGTTAGTGACCATAGGCGATAGGTACAAAAGTACATAACCACAACAAACACTTGGATCCCAACTCAACAGTACTGCCGGGACGACAATTAGTCACTTTACTATCATCTAAAAGTAAGCCAGAACGTGCTTTTATTACTTGGTATAACTAATCCGATACACTGCATTGGCAAAGTCATCTGATACTAAAATAGAGCCGTCTGATAGGGTCATCACATCCACTGGGCGACCCCAGCTTTGTTCGCCTTCAAGCCAGCCGATTGCGAAGGGTTGATAGTCGATCACCTTATTTCCTTCAACGACCACTTGCATGATGCGGTAGCCGACTTTGTTAGTGCGGTTCCAAGAACCGTGTTGAGCAATGAATATTGAATGATGATATCCAGTAGGGAATTGAGATCCTTGATAAAACTCCATGCCTAATGCCGCAACATGAGCGCCTAAAGCTAATGCCGGAGGAGTGGTAAGTTTGGCGGTTGTCGGGTTGGAAAAATCGGGATCGTTAATGTCAGTGTTGTGCACATAAGGAAAACCAAAGTGTTGCCCGGCTTGAGTGACATGATTAAGCTCATCATCGGGTAAATCGTCGCCCATCATGTCGCGGCCGTTGTCGGTAAACCATAAGTCGCCGGTAACGGGGTGAAAATCAAACCCGACGCTATTACGCACACCTTTAGCGACAATAGTGGTTTGTTTGGTGTCGACATTGAGTTTTAAAATGGATGCGAAAGGCAGCTCACTTTCACAAACATTACAAGGTGCGCCTATGGGAATATACTAATGTCCATCTGGCCCAAAGGCGATGAATTTCCAACCATGATGGGCTTTATTGGGCAGCTTATCGTAAACCAATTCAGGTGTTGGAATGTTCGGTAAGCTGTTTTCAATATTAGGGTAACGCCAAATTTTATCGACCTCTGCTACATACAAACTACCATTATGAAAAGCTAAACCCGATGGCATAAACAAATCTGTAGCGATAACGATTTGTTTATCGGCTTTAAAATCATTATCACTGTCAATGAGTGCATAAACATTACCAGCCTTGCGACTGCCAACAAATACTGTGCCTTTATCGCCCAGCGCCATTTGGCGTGCGTTTTCGATATTGTCAGCGTAAATATCAATACTAAACCCTTGTGGGAGTTGTATTTTATCTAACGGTAAAGCGAGAACTGAAAAACTTAACCCCAAGCCACAGGTTAGGGCGGTTAATAATGTCGTTGGCTTTATCATAGCTCACTCCTTATTCCTTTTTCCTTACTGCTATTTAATCAACACTGATTCTCGCTTGTTACCAATCCTTAATAATCTCTTTGACCATGGCAGCGGTGTTTTCCGGCTGTTCTAATGGGAACATGTGGCCGCCTTGAGGCATTGTCATTAACTCAATGTTGTTGAGTTTGGCGAAACGCACAAAATGTTTAATCGGGAAGATATTGGTTTTCTCACCATAAATCAGTTTAGCAGGCACGGTTAACTTGTTTTTGTACTTAACAAGATTGGTCGGTAAATGCCTAAAAATATCAGCTTCAACGGCGGGTGAAAAAGTTAATTCTAACCGTTTATTACGAATGACAGAGCCTGATGTGGCGTAGTCTTGTAAGCAACGGGGATCGAAATTTTTAAATAATGTCTTCTGTGAAAAATAATCAACCAAGTTGGCATTTTCTGGCCACTGATTTTGACGTGTTTTTGCTTTACCTGCTGGAGACAGTTTATCAATATACGGCGTACGCTTAATAAAACTGAGTAGATGTGAGAAGGCGCCAGTAACAACAGGCGGATCTAACATGATTAAGCCGCGAAATAGTTCTGGATGTTGGCAAGCAGCAATAAAGGAAATAACCCCACCAAATGAATGACCAATACAAATCACTTTTTCATCTTGCTTTTTAATAAATTCAACAAGTTCTGTTACTAAATATTGCCAATTACTGTGTATTGGATACATTACGTTGTGGCCAAATTGATCATGGGCAATAGTGCGGTAGTCGTGTTCAAATTCAGCTAAGAATGTTTTGTAGCTTCCGGCAGGGAAACCATTAGCGTGTACTAAGTTTATAAGTGGTTTTGTCATAATGTCTCTAAAGGGTTTTAAGGTTATTTGCTTTATAGTTTGACTGAAATAAATTCAATCAAATCACATTTACAGAGCAAAATTAAACTAAACTCATTCAACTAGACTTATTTTATTAAACCAATAATAGTAAAAGTGAATAGTCATAAATAACCTTAAATCCCCAACTGTTTAGAATATTTTTGAAGGATCTATTGGCGTTAACTCTTCAAATTCAGGAGCACGTTTTTGTGCTTTAGCGGTAAATATTTCCATCATATCGTTTTGCGGTTGGAACATGCCACTTTGCCAAACAGACATATATTTTAAGCTATCTTCCACACTGTGATCGCGAGCATAGTTGAGCATTTCTTTACAGCCAGTAACCGCCAAAGGTGAACGCGAGGCAATTTCGGCTGCAATGGCTAACACACCTGTGATCATAGACGCTTGATCGTCATATACGTGATTGACTAACCCTGCTTGTTTAGCTTCTGCTGCTGGCATTCTGCGGCCTGTATAAGCTAACTCTTTTGCCAAGCCCATAGAGATCAATTTAGGTAAACGTTGTAATGTACCCACATCTGCGGTCATACCAAGTTTGGTTTCTTCAATACTAAAAAACGCATCACTGGTGCAATAACGGCAGTCTGCCGCGGTGACCATATCAACTGCACCACCAATACAACCACCTTGAATAGCCATTAATACCGGCATACGAGCGGTTTCTAGTACCGTAAAACACTCTTGTAGTTTGAGCACTAAACGACGTAGTTGATCGTGTTTTCGGCCTAACTCGATATTGTCGTTAGCATTATTGGCGCTGAATACTGCCAAATCCATACCGGCACAAAAGTGCTTACCTGTAGATGAAATAACAATGGCTCGAGCAGCAGATTGATTATTAATATCGTGGATAACACTTGGAAACTCATGCCAAAAATCGACATTCATTGAATTCAATTCATCGGGCCTATTAAGAATGATGTGAGCGACTTTATCGTTAATGTCGACTGTGAGCGTTTGGTAGGTCTTTTGCGATATCATATTTATATCCTTATAAATTCAATGTAATAAGCTTATCTTGTTCTATTGCTGCATCCAAAGAGGCGAGAATGGCCTGACGTTCTTTTAATTTGGTTCCTAAATGCGCCGGCATATTTAATGTTTGCATGTGTTTGGCAACAGCATGGGCGGTATCCATGAGTTGTTCGGGCGCAACCACTTGATCAAGAAAACCAGCCAATACAGCTTGTTCTGGCGCAAATAACTCTGCATTGATGACAGCGCGGGACAGATAATTTTGTGGAATACGATTTCGCGCAATTTCAATGCCAGCCTGATGCATTGTCATGCCTATTGCAACTTCGTTAAGACCAATCTTAAATGGCCCCGTGCTGCCAATACGATAATCACAGCTGAGTAGCAAAAATGCACCTTTGGCGATGGCATGGCCTGAACAAGCACCGATAATGGGGGTAGGGAACGCCAGCATTCTGCGGGCTAACGTTGAGCCTGCAGTAACCAATGCAATTGCGGCTTCAGCGCTTTGTTTCATGGTTTTTAGATCGTAGCCGCCAGATAGAATGCCTGGCTGGCCAGTTAATATTACCACCGCATTTTGTAGTTCTGCGTGGTCTAATGCACTGTTAATTTGGCAGATGACTTCCGGCGATATTGCGTTAACTTTGCCATTATTCAAGGTAATAACGTGCACATTGTTTTCGATTGTTACGGTGATAAGTTCCATTGTTTGCCTTTTATTATTCTATTAAACAGTGCTAATTAAGCGTTGTTCTGTACCATTTTCTACTCGAGTTAACTAATTCACACAGGGTGGCTTCTTCAGATGAAACATAACGACCACCTTAAACTTGAATGGACTGTGTATGCCAGCAGTTTCAATCGTATCTCTATCTGAACCGGACTAATCCTTATTGAACTGCCTTGTTAATATATTGATTTACTGAGAAATGTATGTCGCATAGCGTTCTTTTTTGTTATCTAAAAATAAGTCTTTACCACTTATAGTGAACGATTAACCGCCAAATCATGCTAGGTGGTGTTTTAAAATCAAACAAATCAATTGTTTTAATAAGTAACTATTCATATAAAGAATAATCGAAGTAAAAATATTGTTTTGTATCATTAAGGTTCGCTATAAGAAGCAATATTACGTAATTCTTATTATTTTAGCTGTGGCTAATGTTATATATAAGCATCGACATAGGCCCAATTATGCTTTATAAAAGATCATTCAAACAAGTGTATGATTCAAACATGTGTATGGATAGGCTTGCTGTATTAATAAAATGAATGCGGTCCCATAATTATTATGCATTTGGATAATACTGGCCACTGCCTTAGCATGACAGTTAAATGAAATTATGCGTTTGAACAAATATAACAAAAAGACTCTTAACCCTTATTCTTAGATAAATTTTTTGGAGAGCAACAATGCCGGAATATAAAACCCCTATACGTGATATTAAATTTGTTATGCAAGAGCTACTAGATTGCGAAACTCACTATCAACATTTGGGTTACCAAGACGCAAGCCTTGATATGGTTGACGCGATTATCGGTGAAGCCGCTAAATTGACAGAAGAGGTTGTTGCTCCTTTAAATCAAATCGGTGATCAACAAGGTTGTACTTGGAATGACGGTGTAGTGACTACGCCAGACGGATTTAAAGAAGCCTATGCCCAATATGTTGAAGGTGGTTGGCCTACGTTATCTCAGTCTGAAGAGTTTGGCGGGCAAGGTTTACCACATTCTCTCAACATTAGCATCGCAGAGATGTTTTCTAGTGCTAACCATAGTTTTGCTATGTACCCAGGCTTAAGCCACGGCGCATTAGCGACAATTGAAGCGCATGGTACAGATGCTCAAAAACAGCAGTTCATGCCAAAGCTTGTTGAAGGTAAGTGGACCGGAACAATGTGCTTAACTGAACCACATTGTGGAACCGATTTAGGCATGTTACGTACTAAAGCTGAACTTAAAGACGATGGCAGTTATTCATTAACCGGCACTAAAATCTTTATTTCGGCTGGTGAGCATGATTTGTCAGATAACATCGTTCATATTGTTATTGCGCGTATTCCTGGTGCCCCAGAGGGTAATAAGGGCATTTCATTATTTATCGTGCCTAAGTTTAACGTTAATGATGATGGCTCAATTTCAGACCGAAACGGCGTAAGTTGTGGATCTATTGAACATAAAATGGGCATTAATGGTAATGCCACTTGTGTCATTAATTTCGATGGCGCAACAGGGCATTTGATTGGTGAACCTAATCGCGGCCTTAAATGTATGTTTACCTTTATGAATGCAGCCCGAATTGGTGTTGCCAGCGAAGGTGTTGCAGCTGCTGAAGCTTCATTTCAAGGTGCATTAGCATACGCCAAAGACCGCTTACAAATGCGTTCAATCAGTGGTGTTAAAAACCCTAATGGTCCAGCCGATCCAATTATTGTGCATCCAGATGTGCGTAGAATGCTATTAACCCAAAAGTCAATCGCAGAAGGTGGACGAGCGTTAATTTCATATTTAGCCCAACTGGTTGATATCGGTCATGCTGAAAAAGATGCAGCAATTAAAGCCGATGCCGAAACAAAGCTTGCTCTATTAACGCCAATTTCTAAAGCATTTCTGACTGAACTTGGTTTTGAATGTACTAGTCACGGTGTTCAAATTTTTGGTGGACACGGATTTATCAAAGAGTGGGGCATGGAACAGTTAATGCGCGATACCAAAATTAGTTGCTTATATGAAGGCACTACCGGTATTCAGGCATTAGATTTATTGGCGCGTAAAATTATTGGTACTCAAGGCGAAGTGTTAAAGCCTTTCTCTAAAGATGTGACTGTATTCTGTCAACAAAACATGGAAAACCCTGCAATGGCAGAGTTTATTAAACCCATTATGGCTTATGCAAAAGAGTGGCATGAAATTACCGTATTAATTGGTGGTAAAGCGATGAAGAATCCTGATGAAATCGGCGGTGCTTCTGTTGATTACTTGATGTTTGCAGGTTATGTAACGCTGGCATTCTTCTGGGCTAAAATGGCTAAAGTAGCACAAGATAAGTTGGCTGAAGGCACCACAGAAACAGCATTCTATGAAGCTAAAATCAAAACCGCGCAATTTTATATGCAACGCATGCTACCTAGAGCAAAAGGTCATGCAGCATGTATTGCCAACGGTGTTGATTCTATGATGTCGCTAGACAGCGAAGACTTTGCTTTTTAAGCTAAAATAAAGTTGAAGACGCTTCTATAGACCGTTAAATTTGCATAATAAAAAACCGCAACGATAATGTTGCGGTTTTTCTATTTATCAGGCTAAATCCGTTAGCCGTTAGCCGTTAGCCGTTAGCTGTAAGTATTTAATAGAAAGTAGATAGTTAGTCACTTGTTACCTCTTTACTCGGTTTAGGATCTCGTCGATGGATCCACATATACAACACCGGCAACACCAGTAAGGTGAGTAGTGTTGATGAAATTATCCCACCAATTACCACAGTTGCTAAAGGTCGTTGAACCTCTGCACCAGTTCCGATATTCAGTGCCATAGGCACAAAACCTAAACTAGCAACTAATGCCGTCATTAATACTGGACGTAACCTAATTTGAGCGCCATCAATAATGGCACTGCGTAAGTCACCGGTCTCACTCCATAGTTGACGAATAAACGTCACCAGCACTAAGCCGTTTAACACCGCAACACCAGAAAGAGCAATAAAACCGACCCCAGCGGATAAAGACAGTGGCATGTCTCGTAACCACAATGACAACACACCGCCAGTAAGCGCCAGTGGCACGCCGGTAAAAATGATAAGCGAATCTTTAAACGAATTTAACGCCATCATCAGTAAGCCAAATATTACCAACAAGGTCACCGGGATCACGACGGTCAATGTTTTACTGGCAGATTCTAGTTGTTCAAAGGTGCCACCAAAATCAAGCCAATATCCACTCGGTACATTCACGTCTGTGCTAATACGTTGTTTAACTTCTGCGACAAAACTGCCAAGGTCGCGATCACGCACATTAACGGTAAGCACAATACTGCGTTTACCATTTTCTCGACTAATTTGAGCCGGAGAGGGTTTGGTTTCTATTGTTGCCACTTCATTTAATGGCACATAACCGCCATTGGGTAATGGTACTGGCAGATATTGCAGGTTGTCGATATCAACACGAATGGCTTCGGGTAACCGAACGACCAGCTCAAAATGTCGGTCGCCCTGGTAGATCTGTCCTACCGTTTCACCACCAATACTGGTCGCCACTAAATCTTGCAAAGCCGTGATGTTAAGGCCGTAGCGCGATAATGCCATCCGTTTTGGCACAATCGATAACATCGGTAAACCCGTTACCTGTTCAATACTGATGTCGGTAGCGCCATCAATACTCGACACCACTTGATTAATGTCATTGGCAGTTTGCAATAACTGGTCAAGGTCATCACCAAAGACTTTGATACCTAAATCAGCTCTAACGCCTGAAATTAATTCGTTAAATCGCATTTGAATCGGTTGGGCAAACTCGTAGTTATTACCTGGTAATTCACGTAATGCCGCTTCTAACTCTTCAATTAAGTCGTTTTTAGGCTTGCTGGGATCGGGCCATTGTTCACGCGGCGCTAAAATAACAAAACTGTCGGCTATATTGGGCGGCATAGGATCGGTTGCAACATCTGGTGTGCCAATCTTGGCAAAGGTTTTAGCCACTTCCGGAAATTGCTGTAAGCGTTGTTCAATTTGCGCTTGCATGATTATCGCTTGTTCAAGCCCAGTGCCTGGAATACGCATAGCATGCAAAGTAATGTCACCTTCATCAAGCTCTGGAACAAACTCCGATCCCATTTGAGTGAGCAGCCAAAATGAAATGGCAAATAACACCGTGGTGCATGACACAACAAGCCAGCGCCAATTAAGCACCCACTCCAATAATGGCCGATAAATCGCTTTGGCGCCGTTAATCAGCGGACTTTCTTTTTCACTGATTTTACCGCGTAAAAACAACGCAACCGCGGCAGGTACGATAGTAATTGAAATCACCATTGCAGCTAATAATGCCATTATGACCGTGATGGCCATTGGGTGGAACATTTTACCCTCAACACCCGACAGACTGAAAATAGGGATGTAAACCACAGTGATGATAGCCACGCCAAATAAACTTGGTCGAATGACTTCAAGCGTGGCATCGACCACTAATCTCAATCGCTCTTTAAGGACTAAAAGTGCGCCATTTTGTTGTTGAGCCAGCGATAAACGTCGCACACAGTTGTCGACAATAATCACCGCGCCATCGACAATGAGGCCAAAGTCCAGTGCGCCTAGGCTCATTAAATTAGCCGAAACACCGGTTTGCACCATGCCAGCTATGGTAGCAAGCATCGATAACGGGATAACAGCCGCGGTAATCAACGCGGCGCGAATATTACCGACTAATAGAAACAGCACAATAATGACTAACAGTGCACCTTCTAACAGGTTGGTTTTTACCGTATCAATGGTTTTGTCGACGAGTGTGGTTCGGTTATAAACCACATCGACCGTTACCCCCTCGGGTAGTGATGGCTTAATCGCTTCTAGTTTTGCCGCTGCAGCTTGCGACACTGTCCGCGAGTTTTCACCAATGAGCATCATCGCCATGCCAAGCACGGTTTCTTGACCGTTTCGAGTCGCAGCACCGGTACGCAGCTCTTTACCTATAGCTACTTCGGCAACATCACTAATTAATACCGGCTCTGTTCCTTGCAAGCCCACGACAATTTGCTCAATTTCTTCAATTGAACTCAATTGGCCAGGCGAGCGAACTAACAGTTGTTGTCCATTTTTTTCGATATATCCAGCACCGCGATTACTATTATTAGCGCGTAATGCTTCAGCCACACCTTCCATAGACACGTCATGTTGCAATAACAGTCTTGGGTCGGGTAATACATGATATTGCTTGTTGAAACCGCCAAAGGTATTCACTTCCACAATGCCAGGAACTTGAGCTAATTGTGGTTTAATAATCCATTCTTGTACTTCACGAAGGGCAATGGCATCCCAAGCAGAACCATCTTGTTGAGTAGCTCCCGGTAAAGCATCAATCGTGTACATAAATATTTCGCTTAACCCTGTCGCGATAGGTCCCATTATGGGTTCTATCCCCAAAGGGAGCTGACCTTTCACAGAGCTCAAGCGTTCATTAATCAAATTACGTGCGAAATAAATGTCAGTACCATCTTCAAACACCACGGTGACTTGAGATAATCCGTAACGAGAAATCGAACGGCTATAACTTAAGTGCGGTACGCCATAGAGCGCAGACTCAACCGGGAAGGTGATCCGCTGCTCAATTTCTAATGGCGAAAAGCCGGGCGCTTCAGTATTGATTTGTACTTGAACATTGGTGATGTCGGGCACAGCATCAATAGGTAAGCGCTGATAACTCCACAAACCCACACCGATTAACACTAAAATCATCGACAGCATTAACAAACGTCGTTCTACAGAGAAACGAACAATTTTTTCAAACATGGTGTTTCTCCTTAGTGGTGGTGCGCAGCTGCTGACTTTTCGATATCTGCTTTGATAAGATAGCTATTTTCAGCGACATATTGCTCACCTAATGCCAATCCAGAGATCACTTGAGTGTATCTGTCGTCACTGTGACCCAATGTAATAGGCCTTAACTCGTAGCGTTCACCTTGTTTGATAAATACCACTTGCTGATTGTCTATGTCCTGAATCGCCTCCTTTACAACCATCAACGGCACTTGTATTTCATCTACGGCAATATTGGCCGACAGCATGTCACCCGGCATAAACTGACCTTGTTGATTGTTAATTTTAACTCTAGCGTGAGTGACTGCGTGTGCATCCGTCGAGGGTAATAAATGACTTATTTTGCCTCTATAAGATTGATTATTGCCATGTAAAGTGACCCATTGACCGACTTTTACTTTGTTGCGATTCATTGGGAAGATGTTTAATTCAGCCCAAAGCACATCCCGATTGACGATTAACATTAACGTTTTATCGCTAGTATTTTCACCGATATTGACGTATTGCGCTTGTATCACACCATCGATTGGCGCTTTGATGGTATAAGACTGTAAGCTGTCATTAGACTCCACTTTGGCGACATTGAACCCCTTAGTGACAGTATCACCAAGCGTGACATACAACTCTTTGATTACGCCAGAGAATCGTGCACTGATGTTGGCGCTATTATTTGGAGCAAGGTTAACCTTAGCAAACGCACGAATGGTTTTTTCAATCGTCCCAGATGTCACCTCAGCGGTGTTAATACCAATACGTTGGGCGATATCCGCATCAATCTCGACATGTCTAACACCTTCATCGTCATGTTCATCATGGCCATGCTCATCTTTGCTTTGTTGTTTTTCATGAACATCATGCTCATGTTCATCATGCCCATGTTCATCATGCCCATGTTCATCATGCCCATGTTCATCATGCCCATGTTCGTCGGAGCCCCAAGCTGCGTAAGGAAATGCCAATATTAGGCAAAGTAGTAATGTGATATTTTTCATAATCTAATTTGTTCCATTATCTTAAAAACGTAAGCATCAAACGGATTAATGCGTTGCTAATGATTGCGCGGTTAATTGCTCAATCATGGCTTGGTTTAATAGCACTGAGGTTGCCGCATCAATCAGTGATAAACGCGAATCAAGTAGTTCTTGTTGTGCCAATACCAAGTCCGCATAGTCGTAACGGCCTTTTTGATAGCTTTGCTGGATGTAGGTTAATGATTCTGTAAGCAACGGAATGATGTTTTGTTGAAGGCTTTCTACTGCGTTGACTTGCTGATCTCGACTGCTATAAGCCTGAAATAATCGCGTGCGTAACGCGACAAGCGAGGCGGCTTTTTCAACACTCACTTCATTTTTTGCCGCAATTGCAGTTTGCACGTTGCCACGGTTTCGTTCGTCAGCAAATAATGGCATTGAAAACCCCACCATTAAGGCATTATCACCGTTCGACTGGGTATGCTTTACCCCCACTTGCCAACGAATATCGGCAGTGGACTGGCTTTTAGCTAATTGCCATTCAGCTTCACGAATGCGCTCTTGGGTGGCATACATCTCAATAGCAGGTGATGCTTCAACTCGCTGATACAATGTGTCAAAAGATTCAACTGAGTTAAATGCAAATAAATTACCGCTGACTTGTTCAAAGGTTGGCTGTTGCTGGCCCATATAACTTGCTAACAACATTTTTTGGCTATTAAGTCGTGCAGATAGCTCATCGGTAACAAGTTGGGCACTCAACATGTTCGCCTTGCCCCGCAAGACATCAACCTTTGCTGCAGCGCCTAGATTGACCCGCTTTTGGATTTGCTGATAAGTGGTGTGGGCTAAATCGGTAGCATCTTGTGCCAGTTGATGCTTTTGTTGTAACGCTAATGTGGTAATGAAAACCCGAGTCATTTCACCCAATAAATCCAATGACACCGCTTTTCTTTGTGCTTCTACATAGGTGTAACTGGTATCAACAACATTGGTGCGTGCCGCTCGTTTATCACCAAGCTCAATTAAAGACGACAGTGCTAATGTCATTTCAATGGCGCTTAACCCTGAGTAATCACCGGTGCCCAAGATATTTTCTGCCTCAACGGCTAATTCATAAGCTGCGGCTTGATCGGCGGTTAAACGTTGGCCGTCTAATGCCTGTTGGCGCCATTTGAACACGTGTAACTGTGGATGACGTTGCAAGGTCATCTTTGCGGCTGTGTCTAAGGACAAAAATTGCGTGTCTGTTTGTGCGTTTGCGTTGGTTATCAGTAAAAATGATAACGTCACTGCACAGCTACGTAAAAATACTTTACGTAGCGAGAGGTAATGAATAAACATGAGTAGTTAAACCCTTTAATCAACTAAATAGGTGTGGCCGTTTTTACGGTCGATAGTGAGTTAAAGGTTATGCAATCGGCGGGCGGTAGATGCTATTGGCAACAATAGTAACTTTAGAATCAATGAGATTAACACTATGACCCACAATCAAACTGAGCTGAGTAGCGTGGGACTGGATATCAAGCCAAGGCGGAAAATATTGGCAACAACTGCAATGCTCACACTGCTCAATACATGTGTCGTGTTCTGATTCAATGAGATTGAGGTTGTAACATCCATTAATTGTTGTGTCAGAGTCGGTTATAGATACAAACTCACTCGTGGTGTAGTCATTATAATATTCAACACTATTACGGTCAGCACAAACAGAAAAGGGCACCGAGACGAGCTGAATAAAGAAAAACATACCCCAAATTGCGCAGAGCAATTGAGATTTGTTGATTGCTTTATATGCCGTTATGAATGTATTCAACCTGACTCTGTTTTTTTGTTATTTAACGTGTATTAATGATGTGATTATTTTACGCCAATGCGTTTGGCAAATTGTAGCATCAATAAGCTCGATTCTGTAATCAGATTTACAATTCAATTTTCAATAAAGATCATATTATCAAGCAGATGTGTAGATAATTATTCGTTACAGATTAGTTAACTGACTGTTTATCTATTCAGGTTAAATTTCAGTTATAGTATTAGACTAAATTAAAGTGCCAGATAATGTGCTAAATAAAGGCCAAATCAAAAGGACTTCTTCTATGTCGGGTAACAAACTCACCACGTTAATCCCACTGTTGATGTTAATGCCTATTACAGCGGCGGCCAATTCTTGGGTTGACGTGAGTAATCAATACACCAATAAACAAATTCAGATAACAAGCCAGTTTCAGCCTGAAATAGCCAGTTCAATTGGCATAACAGAAGCCGATAACTTATGTAGCAGTATTACCAAAGCACAACAAGACAAATATATTCAAACGCTTAATAGCAGTAAGCAAACATTATTGAAAGCGCTTGAAACAGAAACACTTTTACCAGTGCGCCAAGACCTTAACATCATTATCGATAATATTGACCAAACCATTTTGGCAGATCAGTTAGACGACAAATACATGCTACCTTGGGTTGATGTCCCGTTGATTATCTTTAGAGGGGTATCGGCTTTATTAGATGAGCAAATGGCTGACAGCCGTAAACAGGCAGCGATGACGCGTTTGGCTTGTTATGTGGGTAAAAATGGCCAAGTCGCGTTAACAGAACAAGCTAAAACCTTGTTTGAAACTGCGTTAAGCAATAAATCATTACTCGGTCCTACCAAAGAAGAAGTAGAACAAGCATTAGCCAGAACGGATACCTTACTGCAAGGTTTACAACAGCTATTTGATAAAAATGAATTTAGCAAAGCAAGCGATAACCTTGCGCTATTGCAACAACAAATTACCGATTACCGTCAATGGGCTGAAAAAACGGTTATTCCTCATGCTCGTACTGACTACAAGCTACCATCTGAAATTTATGCGTTAAAGCTTAAAAGCGCAGGAATTGATATTGACCCGAACTTATTAATTGAACGTGCTAAAGCAAGCTACATGATCACCAAAGCTAACATGCAGGCTCTTGCTCCGTTAGTGGCCGCAAAATTTGATATGCCATCAAGTGATTATCGAGATGTGATCAAAACACTTAAAAAAGATTCTTTATCTAACGATCAAATTGAAAATTACTATCGCAACATTAATACCAAACTTGAAAGTATCATTACTGCACAACATATCGTCGATTTACCTAAACGAAATATGATTATGCGCCTTGCAACCGATGCTGAAGCTGCGGGAAGCCCAGCCCCTCATATGCAGCCACCGCCTTTTATTGGTAACACAGGCGAGCAAGGTCAATTTGTGTTGACCACTGGCAACCCCGCCTTAAGCGGCGATGCAGCTTATGACGACTTTAACTTTGATGCTGTAGCTTATACATTAAGTGCTCACGAAGGCCGGCCTGGACATGAATTACAATTTGCCGTAATGCTAGAGCAAGGCGTGTCATTAGCCCGAGTGTATTATGCGTTTAACAGCGTTAACGTTGAAGGTTGGGCACTGTATGCAGAAGCTGAAATGCTGCCGTATTTACCGATTGAAGGCCAATTGATTGCACTGCAACATCGCCTATTACGTAATGCTCGTGCAATGCTAGACCCTATGTTGAATTTGGGCTTAACTACAAAAGAGCAAGCTTATAACCTACTCAGTAATGATGTGGTTTTTTCAAAAGCGGCTGTAAAACAAGAAGTTGACCGATACACGATGCGCATGCCCGGTCAGGCAGGAAGTTATTTCTACGGTTTATCAAGGCTATTAGAAATAAGAGCCGGTGTGGAACTGGCTCTGGGAGATAAATTCGACCGTTTAGCCTTTAATAACTTTGTATTAAAACAAGGTTTAATCCCACCAAATTTAATGGCAGAAGCGGTTAAAGAACACTTTTTAACTGAAAAGTAATCTGTTACTCGTTATCTTGAATCCCATTTAAATTAGATATTTAAGTGGGATTTTTACTTTGTACGGCATTGCTGTTTTCATCATAAGTAAAGTATTAGTTTGCTGCTTAAACTGGTTATTGATTCCATTGAAATAAAATATTAACGCCGCAGAGCATGACATATCGAAAAACAATAGAGTTGAAGGTTAAGTTAGCATTCAAAAGGTAAGTGTACCTTGTTAATGCCCCCTATACTTTCGCTAAGAACTTTCAAGATAATTTAGATTTGAAAATATTATCATCAAAATCTGAGAAAGTGTGACTGTGTGAGTTAAACCGTACACATGGGAAAATTATTTTATTGATACAAGCATAAACATCATCATTGTATGAGCAATTTTTTCCACTAAGCCAGAGATATGAAATTGACATAAAAGTGTAATTGATAATAAACAAACGCTAACTTACTGGGTGATAGTAATTAATAAAAGTTACTGATTTAGGGGGGGGACAGGGGGATTAACAAAATATCGCTGTATTTGATAAAAGCTATTCAATAAAAAAGCCCTGATGTTTAGTTGCACACATCACAACAAAACATAAGGACTCATTCAAATAGTGTCCAAAAAATCAATACACTAGTTCCGTAATGGCTAGGTATTAATTAATCTACAGCAAGCATAACGCTTGATGCTTTAACAATTGCGTATGCAGTTGAGCCAACTTTCAAATCTAGTGATTTTACTGCTTCATTAGTGATAATCGAAGCAATGTTTTCACCACCAGATAATTCGATAGTCACTTCAGAGTTAACTGCACCAGTTTGGATTGCTTTAACCGTGCCTTTCAATTGATTTCTTGCACTTATTTTCATGTGTTTCTCCATTTTAGGTTGATGAATCATTTAATCAGCTACAATAATAGTCAAATTATTCTAGTCTTATTTATCCATAAAATATTGCATCCGATACTAAATTACTAGAACAGATCACATTTTTTATATTATAAGCCTGTAGATAAGCTTTATTTTTATACAGCCAAAACTTGATGATTACAAAATTTTCATAATAAAGTGGCTTTATTAATAATATACCTAGCCAGGCCGGCAGTGACTTCTACTATGTAACAAAGCTGCTAGAGATTAGAGCTGAAATAGAAATTCCCCTATGAAAAAGTTTGACCGTTTAGCGATGAATAATGTTTTGTTAAACCAGGATTTGAGCTCACTTAACTTAATGGCTTAATCAGTCAAATGACAAAGCATGGCTAAATAATAGCTAAAAATTATTAATGATATATAAAAAATCCCATTTAAATTAGATGTTTGAATGGGATTTTTCTTTTGTGTTTATCGCTGGTACTCCCTACAGGGAATGCAATAACTTATAAATAGCAAGGTTATTTATTCCATCAAAATGGAGTATTCATCTGACAGACTATGACCTCTAGTGGACAGAAAGCTTAATAAAGCTTCAGGGCTTCGGTTAAGTAAACGTTCAATTGGAAACTCGACTGTTTCTATAACCTCAATGGATTTTTCAAATTCACCTAAACTAAAAGCGACATGAGAGTCAGAGCCCATAACGAGTAATCCTCCCGCTTTTTTTACCGCATTGGCAATGTCAGTGCAGTTATTTAAACTGCCTTTTCGAGAGGTTAAAAAAGACGAATTGTTTATCTCCAACGCCACATTATGTTTTGCAGCCGCTTTAGCGACGCTGTTAATGTCTATAGGATAAGCGGGATTACCTGGATGTGTAATTATATCGACATGACCACTTTCTATACAGTTGATTAATGCTTGAGTATGTATTTCTTTCGTTGATGGCGGAAATACCGGTTCATGAAAACCTGCCAACACAATATCAAGTTGTTGCAGATAATCACCAAAAAAATCAATGTCACCCTGTTCATTCTTAATATTGGCTTCAATACCGCGAAGCATGCCAACACCATTAACTATTCTGGGTAGCACTCGCATATTAACAAAGTGCCAAAAGTGCGGAGCATCTGCCATATCAGGGCCATGGTCGGTAATGGCAAATAGCTTGATACCTTTTTCTTTTGCCACTGAAAAGTAATCATGCACGGTACTATAAGCATGAGTAGAAGCGATGGTATGAGCGTGAGTATCAACAAGGAATTTCATGATAAGTCTCGTTGTTCGGATCAAAAAACAGACTGCAAGAGTACTCCTTTAATTGAGCTTTCTCTATGATCTATCGGGGTTATTGTCATAAACCTGATGGTGTTAATTTGTTATCTAGCTTGTTATTCTAAATTTTTTAAATTGAAACACGTTTATGAACAGTATCAGTTAAAAGGACTAATTTATGATTCTGCTGTAGAAGGGCTGTCAGTGTTCAAAATCAAACAAAGATTAGAGGAGAGAAGATTAAAGTAAAATATGATTAATTAAATTAAAGCACAAAAAAACCAGCTTTCGCTGGTGTTATTCTCATGTTTCAGAGAGTTGGTACAACCGAGTGGATTCGAACCACCGACCCCTACCATGTCAAGGTAGTGCTCTAACCAACTGAGCTACGGTTGTATTGTGTGATATTTACTTTTTATACTCTGTAAAAGAGTGGTACACCCGAGTGGATTCGAACCACCGACCCCTACCATGTCAAGGTAGTGCTCTAACCAACTGAGCTACGGGTGTATCGTTTAAATCAAAACTAAATCATTTTGCTTCAAAGCGGACGCCATATTAAGGGGGATAGGCTATTGTATGCAAGCAAAAAAAACAATTTTATCGCTAAATGGTGATTTGCTGTGCAACTTGGTTCAAGGTTAAGCAATATGAATCAGTTAACCTTGAATAAACACGCTTAATTAGCCAATTTGTTGAAACTCAATTCCTTTAGTTTGAATGTGTTTCAACCTAATAAAAAACAAAATTGCGGCGGTTGTTAATCCTGCAATCAATCCAATCCAAAAACCTTGTGCGCCCATTGCGTCAACGACCCAATCTGTATATCCCAAAATATAGCCTGTAGTCATTCCGATACACCAATATGAAAATAAAGTGATGTAAAAGGCACTACGGGTATCTTTGTAGCCACGTAATGCGCCTGCAGCGACAACTTGAATAGAATCTGAGATTTGATAAAGCGCGGCAAGCATCATCAAGCTTCCTGCTAGAGCTACAACCTCTGGGTTATCGTTATACAATAAGGCAATTTGATGTCTAAAGGTTATTGTTAAAAATGCAGTAAATATAGCCAGCGTTAATGATAAACCCAAACCAACCTTTGCCACCAAAGCAGATATTTCCGGTTGTCCACGGCCTAAGTAATAGCCAATTCGAATAGACACTGCGATACCAATTGATAGCGGCATCATAAATACAATTGAAGAGAAGTTAAGGGCAATTTGATGACTGGCGACTACATTAGCTCCCAACGGCGCTAAAAATAATGCAATGATGGCAAATAGACTAACCTCAAAAAATAACGCCATTGCTATTGGCATTCCCAGTTTGGTCATAGACCACATACTGGCTAGATGAGGACGAAAAAATTGTTTAAATAATTTAAGCTCTTTAAAGGTTTTATCAACCAACATATAAATGATCATGGCAACTAACATAGCCCAAAAAACTAATGCAGTAGCAACGCCACAACCGGCACCTCCCATTGCAGGAATGCCAAAACCACCATATATAAACACGTAATTGGCCGGAATGTTGACGGCTAAACCAATAAACCCAATCATCATGGTCGGCATTGTATAAGAAATGCCCTCGCTGCAACCACGCAATACTTGATAAAGTACAAAAGCAGGGGCTCCCCATAAAATGGCATTAATATATCCGACTGTAAGAGAATGTAATTTGGGTTCTAAATGCATCAAGTCGAGTAAATATGTAGAAGATGCGAGAAAGATCATCACTCCTATACTGCCTATTATGGCAATATAACCAGCCTGATACATGAGTGACGGAATAACTTGTTGATTATTGGCCCCATGATGTTGAGAAAATACTGGGGTAAAGGACATTAACAAGCCTTGAACAAATAAAATCGCTGGTAACCAAAGGCTTGTTCCCAAAGCGACGGCTGCCATATCTATCGCGCTGACTCGGCCAGCCATAACCGTGTCGATAAAGCCCATCATGGTCTGAGTCACTTGCGCAACGAGTACTGGGAGCGCTAATTTTATTAAGCGAGATATTTGAAACCCTGTATTATTCATTAAAAACCTATTACGGAACGAGAAAAATATGTTTACTGGTATAGTTCAAGCTAATTGCGAAATCGTGTCAATTCATCATGATACCGGTCTTAATACTTTTGAAATTGCGATGACACCTGAATTAACACAAGGATTAGTAACAGGTGCTAGCGTAGCCAATAATGGCGTTTGTCTTACTATAACCAAGATACTAAATGATAAGGTTTTTTTCGATGTAATGGAAGAAACTTTGGCAGTGACAAACCTAGGTGACTCAAAGGTTGGCGACAAGGTTAATATTGAGCGTTCATTAACATTTGGTACCGAAATTGGTGGGCACATTTTATCTGGCCATGTGCATACTCAAGCTACAGTAAAAGCGGTTAGTCACACTAACGAGCATTATAATATTGAACTGCAAGTCGATCCTCAGTGGATGAACTACATCTTTTACAAAGGATTTGTGGGTATTAACGGCTGTAGCTTAACGGTAGGCAAGGTAAGCGAAAATGGTTTTATACTGCACTTAATTCCAGAAACTTTAAAATTAACCAACTTAAGCGCTTATAAGGTTGGTAGTAAAATCAATATTGAAATAGACAGCCAAACGCAGGTTATTGTTGATACAGTGGAGCGCATTTTAGCTAAAAAACAGCTTGGATAACTAACTAAGTGTTTGGTTGATTATTAACCACTGGCTATGTAATGAGAGCCAGTGGTTAAGGATTAATAAATTTGTTCATCGTCTGAATCAATATGAAGTTCGATTGTTCGTCGATTATCATATAGATGCATTCGGATGTGTATTGGATTACAGCATATACGACAGTCATCGTAATATTCTTGGTCACCAGAACTGGCATCTATAGTGACATCTTGGTAATGCCCGCAATGAGGGCAACTAATGGCGCGCGATAGCAGTCTCATATTTAATACTCCTCAAGCACTCGTTATAAACAAGTATAGTGAGAATTATATGTTTTGGATCAATAAATCGAAAGCAGGCGACTTTACTCACTTAAAAACTAGACTTTAAAGTGTTACTTGATTAAACGCCTTTAAATACAACAGGTAAAGCCATCAAATATATTCATCTATAATTTGTATTTCGACTTAATGGTTACCCTGCTGGGCATATTTACATTTTATATCCACGGCCTTTCTGATTTGATTTATGGTTATATCCTTTTAAAACAGCTATTTAAAATTAAATTGAAAAACTACTTATTATTTCCCCTCGTATGGTTGCGCCATAATCCGGTTATCGCATAAAATAAAAGCTTACGTTTTTGGGTAACTAAGACTCCTGTACTGTCTTGATTTCATTAACGTGTCTCTCGTTCAAATTGAACATATTTAATTACCATGTGACCCTACGTGTGGGTCACCACTGGAAAAGGAAGCTTCATGCCTATTATTACCTTGCCTGATGGCAGCAAACGTGAGTTTGCCAATCCTGTATCGACTCTTGATGTTGCATTAGACATCGGCCCTGGTTTAGCCAAGGCGTGTATCGCTGGCCGTGTTAACGGTGAGCTTAAAGATGCAACCGACTTAATCACAGCAGATTCAGAGTTAGCTATCATTACGGCTAAAGACGAAGAGGGTGTTGAAATCCTTCGCCATTCTTGTGCACATTTATTAGGTCACGCGATCAAACAAATGTGGCCAGAAACCAAAATGGCAATTGGTCCAGTTATTGATAACGGATTTTACTACGACATAGATTTAGATCATAAGCTGACCCATGAAGATATTGAAGCCTTAGAAAAGCGAATGATGGCTTTAGCGAAAACTAATTATAACGTCGTTAAAAAAGTGGTCTCTTGGCAAGAAGCTCATGATGTATTCAGTGAACGTGGCGAAGTGTATAAGGTTGCTATTCTTGATGAAAACATCAGTAAAGATGCAACACCTGCACTTTATCACCACGAAGAATATATCGACATGTGTCGTGGACCGCACGTACCAAACATGCGTTTTTGCCAAAATTTTAAATTAATGAGTGTTGCTGGTGCCTATTGGCGCGGTAATTCAGATAATAAAATGCTGCAACGTATATACGGTACAGCATGGGCAGACAAAAAAGCACTTAAAACCCATTTAGTCCGCTTAGAAGAAGCAGCTAAACGTGACCATCGTAAAATTGGTAAACAATTAGATTTGTACCATATGCAAGAAGAAGCGCCAGGAATGGTGTTTTGGCATAACGATGGTTGGAGCATATTTTTAGAACTTGAAAAATTTATCCGTCAAAAACTAGGTCAATACACTTATCAAGAAGTGAAAGGCCCACTGATGATGGATCGCGTGTTATGGGAACGTTCTGGCCATTGGGATAAATACGCAGAAGCCATGTTTACCACTAACAGTGAAAACCGTGAATATGCAATTAAGCCTATGAACTGCCCAGGCCATGTACAGATTTTCAACCAAGGGTTAAAATCTTATCGTGACTTACCATTGCGTATGGCTGAGTTTGGTTGTTGTCATCGTAACGAGCCATCAGGTTCATTACATGGCTTAATGCGCGTACGTGGATTTACTCAAGACGACGCTCACGTATTCTGTACTGATGATCAAGTCCAACAAGAAGTCAGTGCATGTATCCAAATGGTATACGACACATACGCTACATTTGGTTTTGAAAATATCGTGGTAAAATTATCAACACGCCCTGAAAAGCGTATTGGTGATGACGACATGTGGGACCGAGCTGAAGACGATTTAAAGCAAGCATTAACAGATAATAATATTGAATTTGAAATATTACCTGGTGAAGGTGCTTTTTATGGCCCAAAAATCGAATTTACTTTGCATGATTGTTTAGATCGTGCATGGCAATGTGGTACAGTACAACTTGATTATGCATTACCGACTCGTTTAGGTGCTACTTATGTAGCTGAAGACAACAGTCGCCAGACTCCGGTGATGATACATCGTGCGATTTTAGGTTCATTAGAACGTTTCATCGGTATATTGATAGAAGAATACGCAGGTAAATTCCCAACATGGCTTGCTCCAATGCAAGTTGTTGTAATGAATATTACCGATAAACAAGCTGATTACGTTGAAGAAATTGTAAAATTCTTCAAAGATCAGGGTATTCGAGCATCTTTTGACTTGAGGAATGAGAAAATAGGCTTTAAAATACGCGAACACACTTTAAAACGTGTGCCTTATTTGTTGGTCGTTGGTGATCAAGAAATGGAAAATAAGGAAGTAGCGGTGCGTACACGTGACGGTATCGATTTAGGCAAGTTAAAACTAGAAGATTTCGCCGCGATGATACGTCAACAAATTTCGCTCCGTAGTCTCAAATTGTTGGAGGAATAGGTCATAAAGATCAAAAGAACAGCAGGGCGACAGCCAGCCCCTAATAGAATCAATGATGAAATCACTGGTGTACCTGAAGTCCGTTTGTCAGGTTTAGATGGTGAACCAATTGGTATATTAAGTATAAAAGAAGCTCAGAATGTTGCAGATGAAGCCGGAGTTGATCTTGTAGAGATCAGTCCCAATGCTGAGCCTCCTGTCTGTCGCATAATGGACTACGGTAAGTTCCTTTTCGATAAAGCGAAAGCTCAAAAGGAACAAAAGAAGAAGCAGAAACAGGTCCAGGTTAAGGAAATTAAATTCCGTCCTGGTACTGATGAAAACGACTATCAGGTAAAACTACGCAACCTGATTCGTTTTCTAGAAGATGGGGACAAAGCGAAAATTACGCTGCGTTTCCGTGGTCGCGAAATGGCACACCAAAACCTAGGTATGGATCTTTTGAACCGTATTAAGGCTGATTTGGAAGTATATGCGGTTGTCGAATCTTTCCCGAAAATGGAAGGTCGACAAGCAATTATATGGTGCTAGCACCTAAAAAGAAATAGTAGGGCAACCTAAAGTAGCAAAAGTCTTTGAGGCTTTTGCTCGCCTTACGTTTATTAACGTCCCAATGCGGAGTTTTAGAAATGCCTAAAATGAAAACAGACAAGGGTGTAGCGAAACGTTTTAAGAAAACCGCTAATGGTTTCAAGCGCAAGCAAGCACACTTACGTCACATTTTGACCAAGAAAAGCACTAAGCGTAAGCGTCACTTACGTGCTAAATGTTTAGTTGCTAAATCTGACGTTCCAGCAATCGCGCGTCAACTACCATACGCTTAATTTAGGAGTTTAGAAAATGCCAAGAGTTAAGCGTGGTGTAACCGCACGTGCTCGTCACAAGAAAGTTTTAAAGTTAGCGAAAGGTTATTATGGCGCTCGTAGCCGTACTTACCGTGTTGCTGTTCAGGCAGTAACTAAAGCTGGTCAATATGCTTACCGTGACCGTCGTCAGAAAAAACGTCAATTCCGTCAGTTATGGATTGCACGTATTAATGCAGCGTCTCGTCAAAATGGTCTGTCTTACAGCCGTTTCATTAACGGCTTGAAGAAGGCGTCTATTGAAATCGATCGTAAGATTTTGGCTGACATCGCTGTTTTCGACAAAGTTGTTTTTGCAACTTTAGTTGAGAAAGCAAAAGAAGCGTTAACTAAGTAATTAGTTTGTCGCGTTAAAAAGAGGAACCTTAGGGTTCCTTTTTTTATGCCTAAATTAAAATTTTTAATAATGTTTGTTATCAACTAAGGCTTAAATTTTTGAAACGAGTATTAAAATGCCCTTAAAGTTGAGCAATGTTTAATTTATCATAAAATTATCTCAACTATTAAATATCTCACTACTCACCGTAGCCATACAATGGTATAACTAAGCAAAGTTTGTCTATTCACTTCATTTAGGATAGTTGTAATGATCTTTTCTCAAGTAACACTTGCTCCAGCAGACCCCATCTTAGGCTTAACTGATGCATTTAAAGCAGATACACGCCCTCACAAAGTTAACTTAGGTGTAGGCATTTATAAAGATGAAGCAGGGCAGACGCCTATTTTATCTTCGGTAAAAAAAGCTGAAGCTATTTTGCTTGAAACAGAAAAATCTAAGAATTATCTCGGCATTGAAGGCGTACAGGCATACAACCAAGCGGTACAAAATTTATTATTTGGCCCTCAAAGCAAAATCATTACAGACAAACGTGCCGTAACTGCGCAAGCTCCAGGCGGAACAGGTGCATTACGTGTGGCTGCAGAGTTTTTAGTTCGTAATACTGGCTCAACAACAATTTGGGTTAGTAACCCGACTTGGGCGAATCACAAAAATATTTTTGAAACGGCTGGATTAACAGTAAAAGAATATCGTTACTATAAAGCCGAAACCCATGATATGGATTTTGATGCAATGTTGGCTGACTTATCAGATGCTAACGAAGGTGATGTTATATTGCTTCATGGCTGTTGCCATAACCCAACGGGTATCGACTTATCAATTGAGCAATGGCAACAAGTGGGAAATATTTGTTTAACTAAATCGTTATTACCATTATTTGACTTTGCTTACCAAGGTTTTGGTGCGGGTATTGAAGAAGATGCACAAGGTCTTCGTGCCGTTGCCGCACAGGTTCCAGAAATGCTTATTGCCAATTCATTTTCCAAAAATTTCGGTTTGTATAATGAGCGTATTGGCGCGGTAACGATTGTTGGTGAAAATCAAGCTGATGCTGTCAAAAGCTTTAGCCAAATAAAGAAAACTATTCGAGCTAATTACTCTAATCCTCCAGCTCATGGTGGATTAATTGTCAGTACTATTTTAGCTGATGATGCATTACGTCAAGAATGGGAAGGTGAGCTGACTCAAATGCGTGAACGTATTGCTGAAATGCGCGCACTATTCGTTGAAAGCCTCAAAGCCGAAGGCGTTGAACAAGATTTTAGTTTTATTTCCCGTCAAAATGGCATGTTCAGTTTTTCAGGTTTGAATAAAAGCCAAGTGGCTCGTTTAAAAGATGAGTTCGCTATTTATATTGTTGGCTCTGGTCGTATTAGTGTTGCCGGTTTAACCAAAAATAATATGCCAGCGGTGTGTAAAGCGATAGCTCAGGTGCTCTAGTTTACCCATTTCACCGTAGATAAAAAAGGCTGCATTATGCAGCCTTTTTTATTAACATTGTTCTATATAAATTAATATAACAACACGTCAGCAAATCTACTGTAATTGATTGATAACAAACGCCTTAAACTCTTCCCGCCGTTCACAAATATCACTACCAATATGCATCTGAGTTGCTTAACTCGACTTATCGTAAAATTATTTACATTATTCACTTAACTATCTTATAACGTTTTACATTTGTGCTGCCAAATCAATCGGCTGATAATGCAGCTGGCATACTTGGTCAATAGCTTCTGACAATGCCTTTTTATCATGCAACCCGGGATGGTGCTGACTAACTAAAGGAAATTGGTTAAATCGAACACCATTTATTTGATAATGAGCCAATTTAACGCTACTGCCATGTTGTATGACATCGGCTATAACGTTTTGACCTATAATCTGATTGAACCAAGCAATTTTATCTTCAATACTGAAAGTGCTAGCAGGTGAGTATTCAGCTGTTAAATTATCAATCAATATGACATGTGCGTTAGCATCACGAATGCTCTTGGCTATTTGCGGGAGTAATAATGGAGGCAGAATACTGGTTAAAAAACTTCCGGGGCCTATTATAATTAAATCTGCTTTAGCTAACGCAATACACGCTTCTGATGTTGCTTCAACTTCAGGCTCTAATAGCAATGCAATTGGCGCTTCTAACATGCCATCGACATTAAGCTCTCCAAAGACTTTACTACCACAATGCGAAAGTGCAACAAGATGGGTAGAGGCTTCAGACATTGGAATAATATTAGTTTCAATTTTCAGTAGACCACGAATTAAATTTACCGCTTCGAGTGGCCTTACACAAAGTTGATCAAGTGCATGAAGCACTACGTTACCCAAATTGTGACCAGACAGTTCATTGTCACCGGTAAAGCGATGATCAAATAGCATTGAACCTAATGAAGGTCTATGTGCCAAATGGGAAAGGCAATTACGTAAGTCTCCCCAAGCAATTGTTTGTTGATCTTGTCTTAGTCGCCCAGTCGACCCACCATTATCTGTAGTTGCTACGACCCCAGTTAATTTAGGACCCAGAAATGATAATGCAGCAAGAATGCGGCCTAAACCATGTCCGCCACCACCTATGGCTACTACATGATGATAATTCTTAAGTTTGTGATTCAACATAATCTGTTCTCAAATCCTTGAGTTGTTGAATAAAAAAATATGCAGAAAATGAAAAACTGCCTAATGATAATGTCGGTTTAATTTTAACTGTATATTGTCATGAAAGTGTAATTAATTTTAGTTTTTGTAGATGATGACTTAACATACTCATATCAATAGATGGCGATCACTCAATCGCTCAAAAGTAGTTGGCTGTATCCTATCGATTTTAAGGTTATAATTACCAAAATAGATAAGTCGAAATAGCATTTTTAATAAGGCAGGTACTATTGAAGATAGGTAATATAGGTCAAGTGACATTTGCGATAGGCTTAGCCATTTTTGCTTTGTTGACGATGAGACTATTTATTATTCCTGACACCACTACTGTATCTTTACAGTCAAGCACCGATCAATTCAATCATATTGATTTAGGTGATATGCCTATGTTTGCTGAAATAGATCACATCCCCACTAAAAAACAAACCTTCTTTGACTATTTTCGTCCGGCGATAGAAGCGCAAAATCACATTATTAACCAAGATCGTCAATTTCTAATAAGTGTTATAGAACAAATTGATAATGGATTAGAGCTAAGTAAATCTGATAATGAGAGGTTAAACTCAATTTTCGAAAAGTATCAATATGACGTTAAATTAGTGACTCGGAACACCTTAACTCCATTATTAAAACGTATCGATATAATTCCGGGTCAATGGTGTTAATACAAGCTGCCAACGAAAGCGGTTGGGGGAGTTCTCGTTTTGCTGTTGAAGGGTTTAACTTTTTTGGCCAATGGTGCTTTAGTGAAGGTTGTGGTTTAGTACCATTAAACAGAGATAACGGTAAAACACACGAGGTAGCAGTATTTGATTCACCAAAAGATTCAATTGTTGCGTATATGAACAACTTGAATACCCATCCTGCATATCGTTTATTCCGTTCTATTCGTGCCGATTTACGCGGGCAAAATGTCAAACTCACTGCTGACAAATTGGTTTATGGATTAATTAATTATTCTGAACGAAAAGACGAATACATAGATGAGCTACTCGAAATGCTTAAACACAATAAGTCATATTTACAAGGAAACAACGCTAATGCGTAATCGCACGCTACTTAACGGATTTATGTTTATATCAACAATGTTAATGATAAATAACAGTTTTGCAGAAACCGTTTCATTAGAATACAAAGGTTTTTATGATGACCGATTAAAGCAAGTTAACAAACAAAACTTTCCTTTAGTTGAGCTAGCATTCAGTGTGCCGATGACGCCAGATTGCATGATAAAGTCAGGAAGCATTACAACCGAAAAAGAACAGTATCCGTTAACGTATACCAAGCAACAGCGAATATTTATTCCTTATGATGCACAACTAAAATCTGACCGTGCGCTCGTCAATATTCATGTAATTGGCGATGCTTCAAAATGTGCTATTGCCATGCAAGTTCGCGCTAAAGAAGCAAAGCAAAGCTACACTCAAACAGAACTGTTAGCATTGACCGCGGATATGAATCGATTACTAGATGGGTTACAAGGTTTTCCAATGAAGTACTTCCGTAACCCTATAAATGGACTGACATTTGAGTTTGATAAGATGCAGAATGATAACGAAAAGGTCAAGCTTGTTATTGATAATGTAGAATCAATGGTGAGTGAAACATATCCGCTAACACTTGAAAAAATCAACCAATTACAACAGATATCATTTCTCAGAAACCCGATATTGTCAGCCCGCTAGTGACGAAGTAACAATCAAGTGGCAGTCAAATAATAATGAAATAAAGGCGTTGAATTCAACGCCTTTATTTTTTCTATTATCATCAGAACTATCATTAAGGCTTAAACGTTTCAACTACATCAATCCGATTGCTGATGTCTAAATTTATATGACCATTGTTATTAATATCAACAAAATCAAACGCTGGTAAATTAGCATCAGCAACATCACCATTGTTGGCTGCATCAGGATTGCGTTCTAATGACACAAAATCAAATTGTTCTCTATCTACACCTTGCGATGGCGCGGTATTTTGCATTGCAGTGAAAATGGTTTCAATTCGACCTGGGTGTTGTTTATCCCACATTTGCAACATGTCTTTAATGGCACCACGTTTTAAGTTTTCTTGTGAACCACACAAATTACAAGGAATGATAGGAAACGATTTCAGCGTCGAATATTCTTCAATATCTTTCTCGCGGCTGTAGGCTAACGGACGAATAACGATATTGGCACCATCATCAGACAATAATTTAGGCGGCATAGATTTTTGCTTGCCTGCATAAAACATGTTTAAGAATAGTGTTTCAATAAGATCATCACGATGATGACCTAATGCAATTTTTGTCGCACCAATGTGTTGAGCAAATCCATAAAGGGTGCCGCGGCGTAAACGCGAACACAATGAACAAGTCGTTTTGCCTTCAGGAATTTTTTCTTTAACGATTGAATAGGTATCTTTTTCTAAAATATGGTAAGCAACGCCTAGTTTGTCTAAGTAGGCGGGTAGAATATGTTCGGGAAATCCTGGTTGTTTTTGATCTAGATTAACCGCCACAATTTCGAAATTGATTGGGGCACGTTGCTGAAGATTTAATAAAATATCCAACATGGTATAACTGTCTTTACCGCCAGATAGGCAACACATAACACGGTCACCTTCTTCGATCATATTATAATCTGCAATAGCCGAACCGACTTCACGTCGAAGGCGTCTCTGCAGTTTATGCATACGAGTGTTATTTGTGTTAGTGATAATATCGACTTCAACTTCAGACATAAAAATGCGCCCAGTAACTAAGTGTTTCAGGGCGCGTATTATTCCAGTATTCTGGGGCAGGGTAAAGTAGTTAACCTATTCTCTTGCAACTAATCTTCTAATGGTGATTTATATCCGTCTGGTTTAATTGCTAACAAATCACAATTGATACTGTCGATAACATGTTCTGCGGTATTACCAATTAACGCTGCTGAAAAACCAGTACGACCTACAGTGCCTAGCACAACTAATTCGGCATCTAACTTAGTTGCCATTTCAGGAATAACATCTTCAGGTAAACCTTCTTCAACATGGCAGTTTGCTAAAGGAATATCATAAGCTTGAGCTAAATATTGAACTCTTTGCTCATGCTGCATACGCACAGTATTGTTATATACATTGGCATCAAAATCGGGTAATTCAATGGCTAAATTAACTGGCGTGCCAGGGAAACCATTAACTAAATGTACATTTCCGGAGAATTTTTTCGCTAAATCAAGGGCATAACTGATAATTTTGCCATTAAGGTCCTGATGGTCTTTATCATCAGTTACCACATTAACCGCACAAATAATGTTACCCGTTACTGGCCAATCATGTTCTTTTACTAGCAACACAGGAATAGGTGATTTACGCATTAAATGCCAATCGGTCGGGGTAAAAATAACGGCTTTTAGCTTGTCGTGTTCATGGGTGCTTTTAACGATTAAATCATATTGACCTTTCATCGCATAATTAATCACACTTTCAAAAGGGCGATTATGCCAGACCACTTCAGTGTTGATATTATTAAGCTTATTTGAGCCACTTATTACATTTTCTAACCAAGCAACACGTTGATCGATAACACCTTGACGCATAGCTTCGCGTTCTTGGCTAGACAAAATTGAGGTCATTTCATAAGAAAAGTCAAAGATTGATAAAAAAGCCGTTATCTTGGCCTGACTTTTAGAGGCTAATTCAACAGCTCGCGCCAATGCAGGTTGGGTATCCGTCGTAGGATTGATTACCACAAGTATCTTTTTATAATCCTTCATAAAACCTCCGAAACTGATAAATTTTGTTATTTGTATTGTCTATTTACAGTATCAATATTTCCTAATAAATAAACGTTGAGATAGATCATGCATATTCAATTTAAGTAGCTATACGAGCGTTTCCAGCAAGGCTACTCAAAGCCGCATGATCGGTAATAGAAATATATTTACCTTTTACATCTATTAACCCAGACTTTTGAAATCTACCTAATAAACGGCTAATCGTTTCAACCGTTAACCCTAAATAATTACCAATATCACCGCGTGTCATTGTAAGACGGAATTCATGAGAGGAGAAACCACGGTTACCAAAGCGATTAGCTAAATTATTAATGAATGCAGCTAAGCGCTCTTCAGCATTTTTCTTTGATAGGAGGAGGATCATTTCTTGGTCGCTCATGATTTCGTTACCATTAAGCATTAAGCGCATAATTTGTTGGCGAAGCTTAGGCATAGTTCCAGATAGGTCGTCTAGCGTTTCGTAAGGTATTTCACATACCATTGAGGTTTCTAATGCTTGGGCAAAACTTTGATGATATTTAGAATGTATACCATCAAAACCAATGACATCACCAGCAAGGTGGAAACCAGTGATTTGCTCATCACCCTGTTCTGTAATGGTATAGCTTTTAATCGTACCAGAGCGAATCGCATACAATGACTTGAGAGCATCACCTGATTTGAAGATAAGATCCCCTTTTTGGATGGGCTTTTTGCGTTCAATAATGTTGTCGAGCTTATCGAGCTCATCATTATTTAACGTAAAAGGGATACATAGCGCCTCCATACTGCAGTCATGACAATGAATGGCACTGCCGCTGGCCGGTGGACGTCGAGTTTTAATCAAATCTGAAGACATACCCATTCTCAATTAATGAAGATTGTTCTATGTTATACCATTCTTCATTAATAAGTACTACTGCAGCAGTAGAGTTATATGGACTAAATGAAATGAATGGGGCGTGTAATATAGACACTTATGTGTTGATATATAAACACAAATCTAGCTAAGCTTGTTCACACTGTTGAGATAAAACCTAGTTGATATGCCTTAACGTATCAATACAATATGAGCATAGAACAAGAGAATATTTTTCATGAAAATAGTGTTTAACTATATAATTGTCGTCTATAGATTATCAATATCTTAGTTACAGTATATGATTTGTTAACATATATAAACTAGTTTAGTTGATTAAAAGCGATATAAAGTGTTTGCAAACCAAACAATATTAATAACCCACCGCTAAACAATCTCACTGCACGTTTTTGAACCCACTGAGCTAAGGTTTTAGCCGCTAATCCGGCAGCAAATAGAGCAGGTAATGTGCCTAAACCAAATGCGAACATAATTAAACCACCCTGTAATGCGCTACCTGATGCAACTGACCAGGTTAGTGTACTGTACACCAGCCCACAGGGTAACCACCCCCAAACCATACCAGCCATAACCGCTTGCAACGGATGTGTAATAGGAATGAATTTACGGGTTAACGGTTGTAAATAGCGCCACAGTATTTTGCCAACTTTTTCAATGTGTACAATTCCAAACCATATCTGAGCAATATAAAGCCCAGTAAAAATCATCATAATACCCGCAAAAATGCGTAAAAAGATTAAATAGCTATCAGCATCGAATAGATGACCAAGGGCAGACACACTGCCTCCTACAATGGCACCTGCCATTGTGTAACTAAAAATACGTCCTAAATTATAACTAAAAAGAAATTTAAGTTGCGTACCTAAACGAGATTGTCCTTGAGAAGGAATATTGGCAGAAAAAGCCCCGATTAAACCGCCACACATTCCAAAACAATGCGCTGCACCCATCAACCCGACAATAAAAGCACCACCAACGTTATATTCGATCACTGGACTTACTCTGCTTTAATATGAGTGGTAGTCGAACCAACAGGTTTAACATTACGGTCGATAGGAGAAGATGTAACATCATTCTCACTCGTAAAAATGTCACTCGTAGAACTATCACTTAGGGAATGTTTAATAGCGGAAGAATTTATGGATGAGTCATCATCAACATTGCTGTTTGTATTCGCACTGGCACTAGCATTATTGTTTGCAATTGTGTCATCTTCATCGAACAGTATCGACACACTTTGTCTATCTAAATCATCAAATTGTTCAGATTTTACGGCCCAAAAGAAAATCGAAACTGCAATAATGACAAACAACATCGCAATAGGTATTAATACGTAAATGATACTCATAATTTAATCCTAAGAAGCCGTAAACTGTTACTCACCACAATAAGTGAACTAACAGACATGCCAATAGCTGCAATGTACGGGGCAACATGTCCTGTCACCGCTAATGGCAAAATAACCATGTTATAAGCAAAGGCCCATAACAAATTCTGATGAATAATCTGTTGTGCTTTCTTAGCCACAAAAATAGCATCGTTAAAACGAGATAAATGATCGCCTAATAAAATTAAGTCGGCACTGTTTTTAGCAATAGCACTACCACTGCCCATAGCAACAGACAAATTGGCTCCTGCTAATACTGGTGCATCATTAATACCATCACCAAACATAGCAACATTAGCATGCTGTTGTAATTGATTTATTAATGCTAACTTACCTTGAGGTGACAAACCTGAATGTACATCCGAAATACCTATCTTTTTCGCTAAAAACTCAACATGTCCTGAATTATCTCCACTCGCAATACTCAGCTTTATGTTTGCGGCTTTTAACGCATTAACTGTTGCTAAACTGTCAGCACGCAACTGGTCTAGCAATTCGATCTTGGCAACCAATTCATTATCAATAGATAAATAAATCCACTGACTTTCTATGGCTTGCGGAGACACTATGTTAAGTGAAGGCATAACAAACTGTGAAGTTCCAATGCAAACTTGTTGTTGATTAATGCTGGCGCGAATACCTAAAAACCAATATGGTGATCAATGAGTTCAACTCTGTGTTGATGATCATAAAAAGGTGAAAAAGCTAACGCGATGGGATGTAATGAACCTTGCTCTATTGCGGCGGCGAGCGAGAGAACTTGTTGAGATGAATATCCGCCAAAGGTTTTCACTTCACCAATCGATAAATGACCACAGGTTAAGGTTCCCGTTTTATCAAATACCACATGATCGATTTTGGGTAGCTTTTCAAAAACACCGGCCTTTCGAGGAATAACACCCAACTTAGTAAAAATAGCTGAAGCACAAGTTACCGCTGTTGGTGTTGCAAGGGCGAGGGCACAAGGACAAGTCGCAACCAGTACTGATAAGGTAATCCAAAAGGCATCATCAGGAGAAATGAATAACCACACCACATATGTTATTGCCGCTATCGATAAAACCGTGCCAGAAAAATAGCGCGCTAAGCGATCGGCCAATAATGCAATGGCGGGTTTATTGTTTGATGCTAACTCTTGCAAACGAATAATTTCAGCAACCAGTTGATCTTGCCCAAGTGCGACAACACGGACCTCAAGTGGTTGTTCAACATTAATGGTGCCAGCATAAACGCTATCAGACACACGTTTGCCAATTGGCATCTGTTCACCCGTCAGCATTGCTTCATTAACACTCGATTGTCCGCTAACGACTTCAGCATCTGCGGCAATTACTTCACCCGGTTTAACTAAAATAATATCGCCAATCTTTAATTGTTTAGCGGCAATTTCAGTAATTTCACCGTTGCAACGCAGATGCGCAGTGAGTGGCACCAGTTTATGTAAATTGCTTGAACTTACAGAGGCTTTTTGCCTAGCCGTTTGTTCAAAATAACGTCCCAATAATAAAAAGAAAGTAAACATGGATACTGATTCAAAATACACTTCACCATTGCCCTGAATAGTGGCAATACAACTGGCCACATAAGCACCAAATATAGCAATAGAAACAGATACATCCATATTAAGTTTGCCACTTAATAAACTACGAATTGCACTGAAATAAAATGGCTGTGCAGAATACAGCACGACAGGTGCCGCAAAGATCAAACTCACCCAACGAAAATAGTCCCGAAACTCAACCTCTAGATCGGAAAAATATCCAGTGTATAAGGCAAGGGCAAACATCATTACCTGCATGGTTGCAAAACCAGCAAGGCCTAAACGTAATAAAAACTTGCGACTGTCTGCTTTTGATTGTTTTTCTTGTTCATCAACTTGATAAGGTGCGGCCTGATATCCAACCTTACTGATAATCTGCAGGATTTCACTGAGTTGAATAACCTGACTATCCCAGCTGACTAACGCCCGTTGTGTTGTAGAGTTAACCAAAACATTGCTGATACCAGCAACGGGCTTGAGCTTATGTTCGATTAACCAAGCACATGCCGCACAGGTAATGCCGTCGATAGACAAAGACGTTGAGTTGATATTATCTTTTTTGTGAACAAAATCCTGCTGAACTTCAGGTAAATCATAGGCACTGTATTGTGACAATTGCTCTGGTATTAAACCTGTTTGACGATGACCCGGTTCACTACGGAATTGATAATAACTGCTTAAACCAGCATCCATAATGGCCTGCGAAACCGCTTGGCAACCAGGGCAACACATAGGTTGTGGTTGCCCATTAATCACAGTGGTGAACTTATCACCCGTGAGTACCGGCTCATTGCAATGGAAACAAGATGTCATCTATTTATACCAGCTTAATTAAATATGTCATCACACAGAAACAACATGGATATGGTGTTAATTTAGCCAATATTCAACGTCATCTTTAATATCTATGCGTTGTTGGATACGCCATTTAGCGTCAAATCCTTCAAGACGCACTTCCCAAGGCCCGGTAATCGCATCATCTAAAGGGATGTGATAAACATAATTGGCGTCTGCCGTGGCATTAAGACTGAAATCTTTAGCTTCAATGGTAGGGTGATAAAAACGGACATTAAGCGCCGCACGATATTCAGGGCCACCGTGTTGAGTGATGGTTAACTCTTGATCTGCAACCGTAACCAAAAATTTCATGCCAATTTGTTTAGCATATTTTATCTTACGCAAATCCATGTTAATGGCTTTGCCTTGTTTATAATAATCTTCAGCAACTAATGAATCAGAATTATCCAAAGCAATCTTTAACGTGGCTAAACTGGCAATAACGGCACACATAGGTAAAACAATTAAAAACCAAGGCCAAAACTGTTTATACCAAGGGGGTTCTGTCGACATGATACATCCTAAAATCATTGAAATAATTCGGGGGGTATTTTACCCCGTAATGGCTTAATAATCACTTAAAAAAAAGGCCTCGATAAATTCGAGGCCTTGATGTTACTTATATATAACTATTTGTTTGATAAGCTATAAACATAAGCAGCAACCACATGGACTTTCTCTTCACCAAGAATGTCTTTCCATGCAGGCATAACGCCAGCGCGGCCGTTAGTGATAGATTGTTGAATCACACCACGACTACCGCCATATAACCAAATATTATCAGTTAGGTTAGGTGCACCCATGAACTTGTTACCTTTTGCATCCATACCATGGCATGCAAAACAACCTTTCATAAATGATCCTTGACCTTGGGCAGCTAACGCTTCGTCATGTTCACGTCCAGACAATTTAACCACGTATTCAGCAAGACCTTTAATCTCGCTGTCTTCGATAGGTAAACCACCTTTAGGCGGCATCATACCGTTACGACCATTCATGATTGTGGTTTTAATTGTGGCAAGTTCACCACCATATAACCAATCACTGTCGGTAAGGTTAGGGAAGCCCTTAGAACCACGAGCATCAGAACCATGGCATTGTGAGCAGTTTTGTAAAAACAAACGTCCGCCCACTTTTAATGCTTCAGGATCTTTAACCAGTTCTTCTAATGGTGTCGCTAAATAGGCCGCAAAAATAGGACCGTATTTCTCTTCAGCACGAGCCACTTCGCGGTCATACTGAGATAAACGGTTTTCTGCTTTTGCTGCTTCAAGCGCTGCAGCTGAGTCAGCTTTAATGCCTTTATCAGTACCAATGCTTTGGTTAGAGCTTGTCCAACCAAATAGACCTTTGTAGTTACCAAGGCCAGGATACAGAGCTAAATAGATCACACCGAAAAAGATGGTCAAATAGAACATGTATGCCCACCACTTAGGGAGTGGGTTGTTCAGTTCTTCAATGCCATCAAAACTGTGGCCCATTGATTTACCTTCTTCTACTCCGGTGTAATTATTATTCACCAGTTTAAGAAGGATAAAACAACCAACAATAACCACAATCGTCAGTACAGAAATCCAAATACTCCAAAAGTTACTCATAATCATTACTTCTGATCTCCCGAGTCTTTTGACATTTTTGTAAGTTCTTCTTCGGTAAACACCAAGTTAGCCGCTTCGTCAAAATTTGACTTGCTGTGCTTACTGTATGCCCAGAAAAATATACCTACAAAGGTCACCATAACAACTATGGTTAAAATACCTTGAAAAGTACCATAATCCATCATTGCCTCCTATTTGAGTGCGTGACCCAAAGATTGCAAATAAGCAATCAGTGCCTGCATTTCTGTTTTGCCTTCAACCGCTTTTTGAGCGCCGGCGACTTCTTCATCAGTGTAAAGGTCATTACCTTCTTTACCACCACCTTTATAACCACCTTTATGGAGATTACGCAGAATAGTCATCTTGTCACCGGTGAGTACACCGTCTAGTTTATTCTCGGCTAACCAAGGAAAACCAGGCATGTTTGACTGTGGTACAACGTCACGAGGGTTCGTTAAATGAACTTCATGCCATCGATCGCTATAACGTCCACCAACACGGGCTAAGTCAGGACCTGTACGCTTAGAACCCCATTGGAATGGATGATCCCAAACAGACTCACCAGCAACAGAATAATGACCATAGCGTTCTGTTTCAGCACGCAAAGGGCGGATCATTTGGCTGTGACAGTTGTAACAACCTTCACGAACATAAATGTCACGACCTTCAATCTGTAACGCTGTATAAGGAATAAGACCTTCAACAGGTTCAGTAGTGTCTTTTTGAAATATCAGTGGGGTAATCTGCACTAAACCACCAAAACTAATGGCGATAACAGTGAAGATAGCAAGCAGACCGACATTTTTTTCAATTAATTCATGATTAAATTTCATCGAATCGGCTCCTTAAGCTTCTGCAATAGCAGGTAGTGAATCTTTAGGTGCTTTAACGGTCCGAATAACGTTATAAGCCATAAGGAACATACCCGTTAAGAAGAAACAACCACCAATAAAGCGTACAAAGTAGAATGGATATGATGCTTCTAAACTCTCAACGAAACTATATGTTAGTGTTCCATCAGAGTTAACCGCACGCCACATAAGACCTTGCATAACACCAGAAATCCACATACTAACGATATACAACACAGTACCGATAGTTGCTAACCAGAAATGAACGTTAACCAGCTTACTGCTGTACATACGACCATGACCGAATAAAATTGGAATTAAGTGATATAAAGAACCAATTGACACCATTGCAACCCAGCCTAGCGCGCCAGAATGAACGTGACCAATGGTCCAGTCAGTATAATGAGATAAAGCATTAACTGTTTTAATTGCCATCATTGGGCCTTCGAAGGTAGACATACCGTAGAAAGACAATGAAACAACTAAGAAACGTAAAATAGGGTCTGTACGTAGCTTATGCCATGCACCAGACAGGGTCATAATACCGTTAATCATACCGCCCCAAGATGGCGCGAATAAAATTAATGACATTACCATGCCTAAAGACTGAGTCCAGTCAGGAAGGGCAGTGTAATGTAAGTGGTGAGGACCAGCCCAAATGTACAACGCAATCAATGCCCAAAAATGGACAATAGATAAACGGTAAGAATACACTGGACGACCAGCTTGTTTAGGCACGAAGTAATACATCATCCCCAAGAAGCCAGCTGTAAGTAAGAAGCCTACCGCATTATGACCGTACCACCACTGAACCATCGCATCGACTGCGCCAGAGTACAGCGAGTAAGACTTAAATAAGCTTACTGGTACTGCCATTGAGTTAACAATGTGAAGTACTGCAACAGTAATGATAAAGGCACCAAAGAACCAATTAGCCACATAAATGTGGGATGTAGTTCGCTTAGCGATTGTGCCAAAAAAGACGATTGCATAACTAACCCATATAACCGCAATAGCGATATCGATAGGCCATTCTAATTCTGCATACTCTTTACTTTGGGTTATGCCCAAAGGTAATGTAATTGCAGCTGCAATAATAACGGCTTGCCAACCCCAAAAGGTAAATGCGGCCAATTTAGGCGCAAATAAACGGACTTGACAAGTGCGTTGCACAACGTAGTAGGATGTAGCGAAAAGAGCTGATGTTCCGAACGCGAAAATCACCGCATTGGTATGTAAAGGTCGTAAACGACTAAACGTTAACCAAGGTGTGTCGAAGTTCAGTTGCGGCCAGATTAACTGAGCCGCAATCAATACACCTACTGCCATACCAAAGATTCCCCACAAAACTGTGGTTAATGCGAATTGGCGGACAATAGTGTAGTTGTAATCAGCGCCTGTAGACTGGGAATGGTTCATCATAATGCTTCCACGGCTTATTACTTATACTTTTAATATTTAGTAAAGCGGACTTTACCTGTTAGATTAACATATGGCGATAAATCGAGCTGTTTACACCGTTTTTAGGGCCATTTGTCAAGATGTTACCTCGTGTAAATGATCTCTATCACAAGGCGGTGTAATGATACTTGAGCTAAGTCAAAAAAGATACTTCACAACGCATCTCAAATTTGATTTAGATCAATATCCATAAGATCATGTTATCAATACAAGTAGAAAGGTTAATAATTGTGTATAAAATAAACAAGTTCATCATTCTTACATTTTCCTTAATGTTTTTAATGGCCTGCAATGGTGATAACACAGCAGAAAAACAAACATTCCCTGTAGACAAAACTTTATGTCAATTTTCAACGGGTGAATGTTACAAAAAAGTAGCGGACATTACTGTTGGTTTAATGATCGATCCAGTCAATACTCCAAGTGAAAAACCATTAAATCTTACGTTAACATCTACACAAGCGATCACTAATATTTCAGTTAGAGTAGAAGGTCGAGATATGTTCATGGGCGTTATACCTGTGTCATTATCCTCTGTAACAGACAATGAAATACACGGAAATCTCATTTTTGGCTCATGCAGTAGTAATTATATGGTGTGGAGAGTGTTTGTCTCATTTGACTATCAACAACAACCACGTACATTAATCTATGACTTTTTAGCCGATAACAATTAACGATAAATAGTCATGTTAATGCTAACGGTTAAGTATTTATGCCAAGTACAAGGTGAAATATCGTCATTTAGTCGTTTAGTTTTAACGACTAAATAGGCATAAATATCGATGATCTGAGTCATTACAAAAATATTCATAACAGTTACAAGTAAGCATATCTAAGTAAAGTGACAAGCTTCCTGAAGACTAGGGCAGAGTTAAGGTAGATAACGGCACATAGTATAGAATTGTGCTTTTATAAGCTTAATTCTGCATAAAGTCACATTTAACATCATCATTCACGCAGTCATTCCAGATACCTAATAAAATTTCACTATCGCACCATACTGCTGCAGAGCTCATATTCAAGATTTATTGGTATATTTTTCATGATCAAAAACAAAGAAGTAGTGATATTCCTTAAATTGTAATTGATAATCATTCTCATTGATGTATTATTAACACATAACATATGGCCCTTTAGGTCAGTAGGGCATAAGACGATTAAAAGAAATCTACTGATTAACCAACATCATGTTTACTGATTTCATTTACCGTTGTGATAAATAAGGAGCACACATGAACAGAGTCAACGTATCTATTGATGCAGATAAAGTGGCACAATTAATCAAAGCAGGTCATTTGTGTGCTGCTGATCTACAATGTCTGGATAAAACCAGTAAACAAACCATTTGGCAATTATGCTTAATGAGCTGCCAAAAGCGCTCGACTTGCCACAATCAACAATGCCAACAATCTTGTATGCCAACAAATGCCATCCAGCAGTGCATACAACAATTAATAACAGATGATCAAATTGCAGAACCGAAATATGCATATGTTAAAAACTGATATTAATATCAGCATGATTGATGCCGATAAATAACATTATCGGCATCAGCTAAAAAATAGTACAATAAGGCAATATAATCAATAACCTATATTTATTCACATGACCAATAATATCATTGATGAGTTGCCGCCAGTGTTGCCACTATTTGATGCTGCAGAGTATGTTTTACAAGGTAATCCAGCTGTAAATCAATATATTACCCGAATTTCAATAGATAAAGTTGCCGATGCAGGACTTATCATAGAGCACTGTGCCGATTGGTTATTTGAGCAAAAACAGACGGAAAATAACTACAAAGCCTACCGCAGTGAATTAACTACATATCTACATTGGTGCTTTGATGTTGTGGCATTATCGCCAATCGCGGTCACGCGTAAAGACATCGCTAAATACATCGATTACTGTCAATCACCACCAACGGAACTAATCGGTTACTTCAATGTAGCGCAATTTAAACTCGACAAAGCCACTGGAGAGCGAGCACCAAATCCACAATGGCGACCATTTATAGGGAAAAAACAACTCGGTAAATGTCAGCCATATCAATTGAGTGATAATGCGTTAAAAACTAAAGTGGCAATATTATCATCCTTTTATGGCTACTTAATTAGCGAAGAATATACAGAACGAAACCCGGCTCAGTTATGGCTTAAACACAGTCGGTTTGCGATTAAACGTAAATTCACCATCGACGAAGACAATAACAACCACGCATTCACTGAACTACAATGGTCATACGTTATCAGTACTGTTGAGCAATTAGCGCAAAATCAACCAGAACAACATCAACGCAGTTTGTTTTTAATCACACTATTATATAGCTGCTATTTACGTATATCTGAAATCAGCGCTCGTGCGGGTTATGCACCCATCATGAGTCAGTTCAGACAAGACTCACATTCTGGTATTTGGTATTTTAATGTACCGTTTTCTAAAAGTGGCAAAGCCCGTAATATTGCAATCTCAAAAGCATTACTGGCAGGCTTAGTCGATTACCGACGTTTTCTGCGTCTTAGTGATTTACCTAACATCAACGACCAACACCCAATATTCGTGCGCCATAAAGCTGCAGCTCATGGTAGAGAATCTGGAGTCATCAACGCCAATCTGGGCATCAGACATATACGCGACGAAATCGATAAGCTCATTAATTTAGCCGCAGACAATGCAGCCAAAGATGGTTTTGAGCATGACAGCCAACTAATGAGAAAACTCAGCGCGCATAATATTCGCCACACTGGGATAACGCACGACATCAATATTAACCGTCGACCGTTATCACATGTCCAGGCCGATGCCGGCCATGAAAGCATCGACACCACATCACAGTATTTACACACCACGCAAACTGAACGACACCAAAGTGCATTCAATAAACCATTAAATCATCTTGCTGAGATTAAATAATTGGCTACCATTGACCGATAAAGTTGAAAGTATGCAATCTCAGCACGATGTTAAACAGCATATTAAGCAGCATTAGGCAGTTAATAAGCAATCAATGCCTACAAAGACTTAGTATTGAACACAACCTCTAATGTACGAACAAGTATGCGCACAATGTATATTATGTTAAATAGAGTATTTATGTCATCAAATTAATTGAGATCAGTGTCAGTTCAAAGGAACTTTATCCAATACTTTTGCTAATAGCGATTTACCTAAAGTTCTTGCTCTTGAAGCCATTGAGATTGTTTGATCAATATTATTAATAAAAAGCTGTAACTCTCGCTGTAGCTCTTTACTTGCACGATTAAAGCTTTTCTCTAAATTTGGTAGTTTTTCCATTATCCTTAACATACCAATAAAACCATCTCTCCCTCCTTGAGCTCCATTTTCTAGAGTTTCAAAACCAATTAAGAAATTTTCTATACCTTCAATAGATTCTTCATCATGATTTTGGTTTAGAGTTAAAACAATCTCGATACTTGTCTCTACTTTTTTATTCAACTCTGTATATTCTTCATTTTTTGGTTTTAACAGGTTTGCGTAATCATCTACGTATTTAGCTAACTCTCTTATGACGTTTCGACGCTGTTTAGTAGTTAAATTTTTTGTAGTAAGTATTTGAGTAGTTTTATTTATCTCAGGAGTAAGTTCATCAACTAATTTACTACCAACAACAGCAACAATCTCGGTTAAGGCCTCAAAGGTCTCTTCTACTTGTACTATATGATCTAAAAAACCTAAATCTGATTCTTCATAGTTACTATCATTTACTACAACAGGAAAAATAGATTCACTCACATTTTGAATTTTAGCGTAATCTTTTACTGGGTTACCAAAAGGTAATGTCCCATTTGAAGCTTCTTGAGCTAATTGATGAAGTTGAGTTTTTGCTTCATTCATTCTTGCAAAGTGTGTGGTATAACCTATTACTAGATAGGATTTTAAATCAAATGGAAGCTCATCAATTTCTTGAGTTATAAGTACGACTTTTTTCTGAAGTGCGTGAGCAATACCAAGTTCATAATATACATTGGCATTAGAATCGGTTAAATCAGCTACTATTAGGTCACTCTCTATAATTCCTTTTATAATGTCTTCATACACTGGACCTTAAGCATTAAGGCCTGCAAAAATTCCATCTAACGTTATGTCTTTTCTAGATTTTCTTTGTTGTGACTTTTTTGCGTTTATTATTATATAGCAGACCGCCCAGTCTATCTTTTCTGTTATTTCTGACCAAGCCCGATGACAGATACACTCAAAGATTGGCAGCAGCCAAACGTCCACATTCTTTGCCGCTTTGAACAGCGAAACTGAAGGCATGATGCGCATCGCGGTGCTGCGTCTGATGATAAGTGCCAGCAGGCTGGCCCATACTAGGCCGTCAACTATCGCTTTCTGCGCGGTGGCAAATCTCTGCCAGTTTGTATGTGATTTCAACTCTTTGAACAGCAGCTCAACCTGCCAGCGGCAGCGGTAAATCGCCATAATGTCATCGGCTGAGTAAGACTCTGCCGGTAAGTTGGTTAGCCAGATGCAAAATCGTTTTTCTTCTGCAAACCAACGCCTTATCACTCGAAATTCCTGCGTTCCCCGCTGGGCTTTTAGGTCAAGCACTTCTGAGCGATTGGTGCGACGCGTGATGTCGTTAAGCTTCACTCCGGCAAGCTTAGGCAGCACACGGCCCTTGCCATTTCTAGCTTCAACTATTCTTGGGTTGAGTGACTTTTTCCCCCGAAAAATATAGAAACCTTGATGCCGTTCCACATTGGCAAAATATTCGAAATCAGGATAGCCCGCATCAGCCAGAAGCAGTGTGTTTTTCATTCTAAAGGCCATGGGGAGATAGGTTCTTTCTGAAGCGGTATCAGCACTTATCGCCATTGCCGTGGGGTTAAATGTGCGCAATGACATGGTCATATGGCACTCTATCGCGGCGGGATTACGCTTAAAGCGGCTTGGGTACACGTCTGCTAACGCCTTGTGAACATGAAAAGAACTGCCGTCCTGAAGCAAAATATCATCAAAGCCTGACAACTTCTTCGGAAGCGAAGCGCATTGTTGGCGTGCAAACTGAGCGATAGCCAGCTGAACCAGTTGCTTCATAAAATCAGCAAAGGCGGCTTTGCGGAGCTGATTATGAAAAGGTTTGTAAGCCACATTATCATTTTCTGTCAGACACATACCATTAAACTGACGATGTAAGTCAGCAATGGCATGGCAGTTCCCTTTGCTCAACGCAGAGACCAAGCTCGGCACCAGTAACTCAGGTAGTACAGCGCGATTTCGCTGTATAAACCCAGTGCGCTTAGCCATTTTTTGAAGGATGTCTGCATTGAAGAATTGCATAAATTGCTTTTTTAAGGTGATAATTGTCATTGGCTTTATTTATTGTTCAGGTTGATTTGTTTGGCGACAATTATCAGATCATAAATAAGGCCTTTTTTCTATCTAAAATATAGGTTTATTGCTAAAGATCCTGTCTATGATAATGTCTTCTAATATATTGCTCTGGCTTTTAATATCATCAGCTCTTTTTACTTGATATCCAGCGTCGACGAGCGCTCCTTTTATTAAGAATTCATAGACATCATTTAATGACTCACTAAATGGCATTAATATAAATGCTTTCTTACTTTCCATTTTTGAACCTCGTGTTCAATTTAGACTATGCAAATCTGGCTGATGATACCCAAAGCAGGAGCAGCGCCTTTTGTCGTTGCCCTGCCTATGCTGCAAACTATATTCATTCATGTAAATTGGTTTAAAAGATGGTATAGGAATTTGCTGTATTGCGGTAGCCGTTTTTTATACAATTTGGTTGGTAATCACTTGATATCATTTTAGCTTTATCATTCTTTCTCGCACATTTGGGCCACTGATGGTTATACAATTTCGGTATTCCCACCCAGTATACAGATGTGGCACACGTACTACTGACTCCGGTTTTGAATGTTTTTTAGACTGATCTTCCTCCTAAATCTGTAGACACTTTTTATCTAAAAACCGAAGTGAAAGTGTAATTAATATCAAAAGTTTGGACATCAACCTCTACATTGTTAATTTTCAACATAGCCAATAATTTCTTATATAACATTGAAAACGTCTTTTTGTTTATGAGTCACTTCCCTTCACTAATTTCCCGTTATAATGCCCTACCCGTTATAGACATCATTTTAAGAGATATTGAAAAACCATGGATATCAAAGGAACTTGTATTTCATCAATAGTAGATGATCTCGGCCCCATTTATGTTTACGAAACAAGAAACAGTCGCATTTTAAGCTTTGATGGAAAAATCTATCAGAGTTGCATGAAAACCAATGACATTAATGGATTACATTTGGGTTATACCCAGGCGATGATGGCGGCCTTTCTGTTTATATCCAAAGTAGAAACTGCCACCGTTATGGGCTTAGGTGCCGGCTCCATGGTAAAAAATCTACTCAGTAGTTTTGCTGATTTGAAAGTACACGCAGTTGAATACCGTGAAGCGGTGGCGGCTACGGCAAAACAATATTTTTATTTACCCGATACTGATCGCTTGTATATTCATATCGACGATGCTGCTAACTACATTAACAAGACCAAAACCCAAAGCGACATTATTTTTTCAGATCTGTACAGCGCTCAAGGCATGGAACCAAAACAAGTACAAACATCCTATTTACGGGATTGCAAAAATGCTCTAAGCGAACAAGGTGTCCTAGTGCTGAATATCTGGCATACGTCTGATATGTTACGCGCCGAATTAGATGAATTATTAGCACAAGAATTTGAACATCGCTTATTGAGTTTTGAAGTAGCCAGTGGCAATCGGATTGTACTCGCGTTCAAAAATGACATCCCCTTAATAGGAGAACAACAATTATTAACTAATGCCAAATTACTATCGACAAAAATGAACATTCCAATGGAACGTTATGCTCAATTAATTTTAAATGCACTTGATTGATTACCGTCTCTGAATAATATGCCAACGGGGCTTATCAAGGCTATATTTATTGATGGACGTAATGCGACGGGTATCATTAAAGACATGATGATTTACGCTAATATTATTGGCAGCGATTTAGGTCAAAAAATCACACCTATTGGTAGTTTAGCCACTTTGTTATGCCTAAATGTACTTGCAGGGAAACATTCCGATCACTTGGGGATATTATTCCGCGTCGGCATAGTGATTTATTGTTTTCTCTCAAGTTAAATTGATCAATTGTTTCCGAAAACAATGTGTTCTTTTGTGTCTAACCACATTGGATTTTTCGTCATCACCTTGCTAAACATCCTAGATTGTAAATAGTGATTAAGCCATTGTCGTAATTTGGGATAGGGAGATTGTAAATACCATTGCCGCTCTACCCTAGCAAATTGACGAATGTAAGGCATTAACGCCAAATCAGTTAAGCTAGGTTTGTCAGACATTAAATATGGATGTAGACATAATCGAAATTCTAAATCTGCAATATAACGTTCACATTTCTGTCTATCTTCAATTAATGATGGTTCATGGTAACGTTTAGCACAGCGATATTGCTCTAAATATCCCTTAAACTCGTTATCGAATATTTCAATAACAGCCAACATATCAGCCAAAGCATTTGCAGTTGTGGCATCGAGATAATCGTCTGGATCTGATTGTGACAATGCCCATTGCATGATTGATAAGCTCTCATCAATCACCTGATTATTTGTGGTAACTAATACTGGAACGGTCCCTTTTGGCGATACCTTTAACATCTCGACAGGTTTATTACTCAATACTAAATCGCGCAGTTGGACTTGTTGGCTAGAGGCATATATAGCTAACCTAGCCCGCATTGCAAAGGGGCAGTTCCTTAAAGAATACAGCACTGGTAATGGCATTGTGGGATCCATGTAGATTGATTAACTCGATTAATATAACGCTAATATAGGCATTATTTATACAACATATGGGAGATGCAAGATTACTTCATCTTTGATTAAACTGCACACTTTCGTTTAGAACATACGAAATGAAAATATAGTTAATAAATGTTTGTTAAAATCACAGAGTAAATAGAAATTAATAAAAAACCGCTTCTTGAATAGTCTGTAACGGGATATTTTCGATAAATAATCATCAGGTCATAATAAAAATACCAATAGGTTTTCACCTGTATTAAGTTTTAGTCCCATAAAATATTATTCTATTTTACTTAAACGACGACTTAATGCACTTTGAGTGATGCCTAATAGCTTAGCAGCAGCACTTTGATTATTTTTAGCTCGCACTAATGATTCGTGAATTAATTGCTGAACGGTCTCATTGATAGTGGGTAATGTATTTGGGAACATAATTCGTTCCACTTCAAGATGGTGCTTATGTTCAATAACATGAAAAAATGGGGCTAGTGATAATTCAGAACCGCTACTAATATTGGCAGCTGTATATACTAAAGACCTTAACTCGGAAACATTACCTGGAAAAGAATAACCCTCTAGTTTTTTAGCTAAATTATGTGGCAAAGCAAGATAGTCGAAACCCAATTCTAGACAAGCCATTTCATTGAAATGTTGAAGCAATAAGCCTATGTCATTTTTGCGTTCACGTAGTGGTGGCAATCTTATACACTGAGGTCGTAACGCATAAATTAAGCTTAGAGAGAAAGCTTGTTGTTCGAGTATTTCTAATGAACTATGGCTGCTGAACACTAACCTGCAATTAAGTGAGTTTTCTCTTAGAGAGCCTAGCGGTAAATAACTTTTAAGTTTACATAATCGAGCTAAAATCCTTTGTATTTCAGGTGTTGCTAACTCTAATTGTGTTAGTAATATCATTCCATGGCTAGCTGTTTGTAATAACCCTTGAGTATTTACGTCACCCAATAGCTTTGCTTCTAACATAACGGGTGTTAAATCAGCAAGAGAGATCTCAATTATCAATTCTTCTGGGCAAATTAATTGTTGTAAAGCTTGTACGAACAGCCTTTTACCTGTGCCTATTTCACCCTCGATAAAAATTGGTTCATGACTGTCATGTAAAGTAGCCGCATAACAAAAACAATCATGCATTTTAATATCTGTTGTTAATATATTACTAAAAACACTAAGGCTATGCCGATTAAAAAAGCCGTCTTTTATTCTATGATAATTTCGTTCTAATCCGAGAACTTCCATTGCTCGCCGAATACATAGTAGTAATTGTTCTGTAGAACTTGTCTTGGTAATAAAGTCATATGCGCCCTGCTTCATGCACTCAACGGCAACTTCAGTTTCATTAAGTCCTGTTACAATAATCACTCGCACATAAGGCGCTTGCTCTCGAATATCTCGTAACAACTCACGGCCATCAAGTATTGGCATATTAAGATCAAGCAATACCAACGCTATATCCAATTGGTAAATAAGCTCTAATGCTTGACGACTATTTTCACAAGTATAAGAATTTGCCTCAGGTATACGACGAGAAAGTAATAGTTCAATGGTTCGTAACCATCTTGTTTCATCGTCAATAATGAGAATGTTTCTGCTTAATTTCATGAAACACTCCTGAATAATATTTTCATTTCAGTTCCTGTTCCTTGTTGCGAATGTATCAGCCATTGTGCTTGATGTATTGAAAGGATCTTATTGCTGGTAGATAAACCCAACCCCGTTCCACCTAGATCTCTACGAGTTGTAAAAAACGGTTCACGAATACGTTCCAATGTTTGTGTATCCATACCACAACCGTTATCAGTTACTTTTATAAAAATATTACTGTTTTCTATACCCGTTTCAATTACCAATGAAGGCTCTGGTTTATCCATTGCAAAACAAGCATTTTGAATCAAATTAACTAATACTAATTGTAACTGCAGCTCATCACCTTCAATTGTGGGCAGTTGCTTGTTTAGCATCAGCTGTAAGTGAATCCGTTTAACATTGTTATGAGTTAATCGTAATGCTGTTTCCACTACATTATTCAAATTAACCGCTTTAGGGGCAATTTCAAGTATTGGCTTTGAGAAATGTTTCAAATCTCGCACAATTCGACTAATACGCCCCGCCGAGTCATCAATTGATTCGAAGCCATAATCTATATCCGCTAATAGCTGGTTAGTTTTTTGAGTTGAAGTAATATTGTTTGAAATATTTAGTTTCAGTTCGTCCAGCAAGTCCCTAACCAAAGTGACAGACTGGGTAATTAACCCAACAGGATTGTTTATTTCATGTGCAATTCCTGCAGATAACTCACCTAAAGAAGCTAGACGGGCAGAAAGATCACTTGCTTGCTTCAATTCAAATGTTTCGGTATTGTCTTCTAAAAACAATGCAAGCATGTCATTGGAAATTAAATGTAGTTCTAATTTCCAATGTTTGTTGTTTAAAGTAAATTCTAAATTTTGAGAATATTCATCAGTGAAAGTTCGGGATATTAACTGATTCAAATTAATCTTAGGTTTTGACTGCGCTAACACTTCATGTTCAAGAATCCAAGGGTATTTACCATTTTGCCAAATCAATTGTTGATTTTTAGCTATCAAACAAACACCGTGAGGCAAACCATCTAATACCGAATGAAACTGTACAGATATACGTTTAATTTCTAACTCTGCATTACGACGATTTAGCAGTTCTTGTTTTAAAGATTTGGTTTTTTTTCTTAATATGAAACTTATATAAAGAGTAATTAACATGCCCAAACTTGAAATTATGGAAGTGACTAACGCGCCTTGAGAAAAGTCTTTTTTAACCTGTCCAAGCTCAATTTTTTCCTTGCCGAATGCTACCCATTGATTCAGTAAATCATCAAAATAACCATTGTTAAAACTATTCTTGACGACTTGGTTGATCGCAGCAACAAAATCAGGGTCTTTATCAGACATTATCAAATAAAACTGGCTATACAGCAGTGGTCTACCCGCAGTCTTTGCTATTGGGAAAAGGCTGAGCATTCGTCTTGAACAGTAAAACTCAGATACAACATAATCCACCTCACCACTAATGAGTAACTCAAAACCTCGTTCGTTGGTAATAACTGGAATTATAATAAAGTCTTGTGGTTTGTTGTTGAGGTACATTGCAACAGATGAAGCGCTTTTGATTGCAACACGCTTTCCTTTTAGTGCAGCCCACGTGTCGGCATTTTCTTCACCACGTCGATTATAAGCACTAATATAAGTTGGCAAAAGCGGTAACGCCTTATTGATATCCAATATGTCACCAGAAGGTACAGCGATGACTGCTAATTGCCGAGTATCATTAGTTACCGTTTCAAGTGTTTGTTCTAATGATCTACGATTGATGTGTAAATCATAATGTAATTGCTGAGCGATATAGCGTGCTAATTCAATATTAAAACCATTTTCTTCACCCGTTTCACTTTGCCATTCAAACGGTGGTGTATTGCTATGTACATTCAAAGTAAGTTGCTGCTCTGCATATACGTTTGGTTGTAAAAAGAATACTAAAATTGATAGGTAGCAGAGGGATCTCCAATTAATCATAATTACATTCATCACGAAACTCCAAACTATGTCACCTAACAATAAGCGCTGATGATTTTGATTGGCACTGATTTTGTTCTGTTCTGCAAATCAACTCACATAATGAATAATAGTTAAGTCACTATTGATATTCCCAAATGCATAAACTTGTGTGTGCATATCAATTTTTTACTGAACAATGGATCTATTACTCACTTCGGCACTTGATTACTCCTATATCGAATAAGGCTGATATAAATTTATGGTGTGAGCAAGAAACAACCATAGGAATTAAAAAATGAATAATAATGACCTCAATCAAAATCGTCGTGACTTTCTAACCAAAAGTGCTGTGTTAGCTGCAGCAGCCGGCACCCTAACGATGTCTACATCTTCAGCTCAAGCTACAACGGCTGCAGTAGATAAACCTATAGCGGTAGCCGGTTATGTTAAAAAACCTCAAAACCTGACTGATGTCCTCATGAATGCACGTAAAATTATGGATACATGTGCAGCTTGCGATATATCTGGTGCAGGTCGTTGTAATGGTAAAGGTCCTTGCGGTGAAACAGTGCCAGGTATGGGAGGCAAGCGTCTTAGCTTTGTGCGTAACATTGAAGCTTTTGAAGAAGTAAGCCTCAATATGCGAACCGTACATAATATTACTCAACCTAAAACAGAGATTGATCTATTAGGCGTTAAACTCTCTATGCCAATTCTTACGGGCATAACAGGAGGCCTGACTTATAACATGGGAGCTGCCAATAAACTCGCCTTTGATGGTGAATTGATGACTGAAGAAAAATATGCCCGCGGTATTATTCAGGGGGCTGCTAACTCTGGCACCATTGGTTGGGCCGCTGATGGTATAGGGGACCCATTAGAAACTTACAAAAGAAGAATGAATGTAGTTCAAGAGTTTAAAGGACGAGCAGTTGCACAAATAAAGCCGCGTACGCAAAAGGAAATTTTCGAAAGAATTGATATAGTTCAACAAGCAGGTGCTCCTTTCTTTGCTATAGATGTTGACTCTGCTGGTAGAGCCGCACGTGCTTTACCAGGTAAAACAGTTGAACCAAAGGATCTTAAAAAGCTTAAAGAGATTGTTAATTATGCCAAAATCCCTTTCATTGCTAAAGGTATCATGACAGTTGATGAAGCTCTTATGTGTGCAGAAGCAGGTTGTGGAGCAATCATTGTTTCTAATCATGGCGGACGAGTACTAAGCTCTACACCAGCAACAATGCATGTACTTCCAGCGATAGTCAAAGCTGTGCGTGACCGTGGTTATAAGATACCAATTTTGATGGATGGTGGCGTGCGCGACGGCGGCGATGTCCTTAAAGCACTTGCCTATGGTGCTCAAGCAGTGTTGATTGGACGCCCTATGATACGTGCAAGTCTCGGTGGTGGAGTTGAGGGGGTCGAGATGTTGTTCAAACGTTATCATACTGAACTAGTGTCTAGCATGGTGTTAACTGGCGTTTCAGATGTCAACAATGTAGACCCATCGATACTCATTCAGGAGGTTTAATGAAACTCACCACAGCATATCAGGATATATTAGCCGCTGTGGTTGTCGCGGTTCTGGTGTTGCCAAACGCTTGGGCAACACCATCAGAACAAGATCGGCAATACGGTGGTGGAGGTAAAGGCGGAGTTGTCTTTTCTTATCAAACCCATGCAAGAGGAGGTTCTTACATTTGTACTGATTGTCATAGCACTAAAGAACATGAGGCAATATTTGAACCTAAACGTTACAGTTTTACTCTAAAGGACCATAATAGTGGACAATTCTGCTGGAAATGCCACAACGGAGAAATAGCTGAACGTGATTGTAAATCGTGCCATTATTAATCATTAATTTTCTCTCATGGGCATTGTTCTGATGATGCCCATAAGAGATTTTATTTACCCAACTTTTAATGAAAAACAATCCACATACTGGTGGCAACAGAGTACACAAACAACATGCATGCGAGTGAAGTAAAAGGCTTGCGCTTTAACAGCTTGTGTAATTGGTAAGTACCGCGTTGAGAATACTCTTCAACAGGCATTCCCTGCTGATAGGTATTAATGCTTTGCCTAAATGATTCAGCATTGGGATAACGCTGTTCCGGTTGGTTCAGCAAGGCTTTGTTGATTATTGCATTAAGCTCGGTGCTTTTAAGTGAGGGTAGTTTGTCGCTTGTTACCACACTGCCCGTAAGTAAATAGTGCAGTATCACCCCGAGTGAATATACATCCGATTGTGCAGTACATGCTAGCCCGGCTATCTGTTCAGGAGCGCTCCAATGACGGGTGAATGCTTGAACCAAATATTGTTCATTGTTGCTGTCATCGTTAATTTTTTGCTTATATTTTCTAGCTAGGCCGAGATCAATCAACACTAGGTGACCTTGGTCATTAATAATGATATTTTGCGGTTTTAAGTCACCGTGAAAAAAGTGTTGTCGATGAAGATAACTCACGGCTCGTAGTAATTGTTCAAACACATTAAGCTTCTGTATGCGGTTAAGCTTGTTGTTAGCTAACCAAATGTCTAACCCTTGCCCATCGATGTAATCCATGACAATACAAGCATGGCCTAACACCTCAGAAACGCCATATATGCTGCACACATTAGGATGGTCTAAGGTCATTAAAATGGAGGCTTCATTAAAAAAAACGGATTTTTGCTGATAGGAGTTTAACGTATTGGTACGTAGAATTTTAATAGCGGCTTTATGGACTTTGATATTGCCATTATCATGATTTGCTAAGCGTTGTTCACCTAGATACACCAAGCCCATTCCACCAGTATTAGAAACCAACTGAGTGATGGTAAATCCCATCACTTGCTGGCCAATCAATTCTTCATACTCGAAATGACAATGATTTGTATATTGCTGGGCAATTAACTGGCTGCTTGATAAAGGGATATCATCAACGATGAGCATTTTTTCAAGTGTTAATACTTGTTCAGGATAATCTTGCCTTAATGGCAATAAGCGTTGTTCCTGCTCAGTTTTCGATAAACAAGCTAATTCGCTATATAGGGAAACAATATCAATCATTCAGTTAATTTTGCTCTGAGCCAAACTGTGGCGAACTTGATATCGTTATCGACCGTTCTTGAAGATAATTCTAGCATATCGGCTATTTGTTGATGTGAAACCATGGCAAAGTTTTTAAGTTCGAACACATCTGCTTGTCTTGGATGGGATTGTTGTAACAGCTCTAATGCTGACGACAATGCGAGGTTTTCTGTCCAATTAGGTAAAATAACTTCAGAGTCGATTAATTGCGAATGCAAAAACTCATGCTTTGCTTGTTGATGATCGATTAATGATTGATGGGGTTTACCAAATAGCAAATGCCAAACAGACACACGTACATAATCAAAAAAGTGCTGTCGGCTTTCAAATGGCTGCTCATCATTACGCCAGCGATGCAATTTAACTACGGATTCATTGGCTAATTCGGTAATGGAAGCATCATGTAAAATAGTCTCATTAGGTTGGTGTTTAGAAAGATATTTTTCAACAATTGCACGGATATCTTGGTAAGCATAAGTGAGAAACTCTTCACTTTGATGCTTATCTCTATTTTGCCAGCCCACTAATAATTCAGTGGCATTGTTAAGTTCTCTAATTGACACAACCATCCCTAACTTCAACATTTTTTAACCAAGCAATTATCATCTAATTCATCCTCAATTACTAGTAATTACAGTATATTAAGTTAGCTCTATTGTAACTGGGTTAGGTTAATGATGGTCAATTCATGCTTCATAGTGAATGTATCAATCCAATAACGATTATGGTGACGTTTTACCCTTTCAACAGGACTATGTCCATGCACTACATAATCTACATCTTCAATACCACCGCAATGATTAGAATGGTGTAACGGGCGGCTCCACAATACTTGCCAAATGTCATCATCTGACAACATACCGCTTTGCAAAGTTTTCCAGCTTGGGGTTGCAGATGCGTGACTAATGCCAATGGTTTTGCCATTGACCAAAATAGTTCGGCTTAATGGCATCGTAATATCAATCATGGTTTTCCAACGAATTAATAAATCGAAACGGTGCATATGTTGTGATAACCAATCACCACCTTTTTGTCGTAAACAATCCCAATAACTTGAACACTGAAAACCTAATAAAAACAGCTGTTCATGATTACCCATTACCGCAAAAAACCACTTCTTAGTGAGTAGATTTATACACTCAACACTGTGTTCACCTTTACTGAGCAAATCTCCAGTGCAAAACAAACGGTCAGTGTTAAAGTTAAAACCCTGTACCTGTAATTGTTCATAAAGCCGGTTAATTTGGCCATGAATATCGCCAACGATATAGTCTTTTCCCACTAGGTTAGCCGAATTATAAATATGCTGTTTACGCGGTTTAAATTGCATAGTCGCTAAGCCTTAAAAAAGTAGCCAGTCAGTAACTGGCTACTTGAACAATGACGAGCTATTTTTGAACCAATTGAACCCATAATGCATGATTGGTTTTGTAGCCGGGTTTAATCGTTGCAATGACCACCAGTACCAGGCTAACTAAAAATAAGTAAAAGCCAATATCGGCATACTTCAAACCCTCTGCGGCCACTCGAATAATGTCTTTTGTTCTTGCACCACCAAATATTTGTGCTGCTTGAAATATATCTGAAACTTGTTGATATACGGTATAAATAATCGACAATAAAAGTAACAGTAATAAACCACGTGAAATTGACTGCTTAACACCAAATAAGTGACTCAACAAAGCAACAATAGTGACTAAATATAACCAGGTCGGGGTGATATCACTTAAGGGCATACTGCTTCCCATCACATTCATTAGCGGGAAATATGTACTTAACAACATAAATGCTAGACAAAATACTGCAAAAAAGTTCATTAATTTAATGCCCGCAGGATCGACGGCTAATGCCCGTTCTTTAGTATTGGATAGCGAAGATTTAACCTGCTCAAATGCTTGAGATTGTTGTAAATCATGAGTTAACTGCCCTGCAGTTCTTTTGGCTTCGCTGGCTAAGTCGACAGCTTTATCTTTTAATGACATTGGTATTCCTTTCATTGTTCACTTTTTACTAATTAGCTCTAAGATGCTGTATCGAATTTTATAGTTGCAGCGTGTTGGCGGCTAATAAGTCTCGGTCTAAACTGATGTCATCTTTTTCAGCCAACTCCATAACGTAATCCAATTCACATTCATTCATGGTGTCATTTTGTGAATCTGTCATTTGCTTGGTATTACGTTTAACACCCGCTACTTTGAAGCAGGTATTTAGCATTTTCATTTTGGCCTCAATATCGAGTGAGTTGTTCCAGTTATTAATCCAAGTCAGTTGATCTTCTTCAGACGAGCTACCACAACCCACTAACACCAATGCACTTAAACCAAAAATTACGCCTGTTTTGATATTGTTTTTAATAGTTGATTTCATTTTGTTCCCTTTTTTATTTATAAATATTCATTCAATATTCGATAGGGATTAGCTTATAGAAATGGGTAAAAATGATGAGTGACGTAAAAAAAATTTTTTTACGCAAAATAAATTAACGTTAACCGTACACAATCGACCTTCAAAAATGGTTCGAAGCCATCATTATTGTGAGCAAAGATAATCTACACTTTAGTTGTTCATAATCTGGCGAGTTCTGTAACTTGTGATCTTCATCATCGGATTTCGAATCTATCAATCCTGGCTTCTACTCTTTTCACTGTTGTTAAACATTAAGATTAAGTAGATTAATTGGTATCAGCTTTCGTCTTAAATAAGTGAACTGCATCATGGCATTACAAGACAATATTGTGAAAATAGTCACCCACCCTCACCTTTCTCCCAAGCAAAAGTCAAATTACTTGGCTTTAGAGGCTGAAAATAGTCTGCCTTATGTCTCTGTGTCCGAGCAGGTTAAAGAGGCCATGCAGGAGGGGGTTATTTGCGATATGTTTGAGGGGCACGCGCCATTTAAACCACGTTATGTGTTGCCAGATTATGCAAAGTTTCTCAAGCAAGGCTCTGAGCATTTGGAATTGGCGCCTGCGGAAGATTTTGATGATGCTCTGAATTCGCTAATGATTTTGTACCATCACGTCCCATCGGTAACTAATATTCCGGTTTTTTTAGGCCAATTAGATGCGTTATTAATGCCCTTTGTATCTGAGCTTGATGAAGATGCTATCTATCGTAAACTAAAACGTTTTTGGATCATGTTAGACAGAACCTTACCCGATGCATTTATGCACGTGAATATTGGTCCTACGGATAACATTATTTGCCGGACTCTATTGCGAGTGGATGCGGAGTTAATGCAAATTGCGCCTAATTTAACCTTTCTTTACGACCCAAAGATAACGCCGGATGATTTATTACTGCTGGCGACCACCAATATTTGTTTGTGCAATAAGCCTCATATTGCCAACTACCCATTACATGCCGACACTTTCGATGAACGTGGCTTTGGCATTGTCAGTTGTTATAACTCATTGCCTTTAGCGGGTGGTGCCAATACCTTGGTGCGACTTAATCTGAAACAAGTTGCGTTAAAAGCTACTGATATTAATCAGTTTTTTGAAAAAACATTGCCTTATTATTGCCAACTAACTTATGAACTTATTGAAGCACGCTCGGGATTTTTGCATCAAGAATCGCACTTCTTTGATAGTTTTTTAGTGAAAGAGCAACTTATCGATGAGTCGCGTTTTGCACCTATGTTTGGCATTTATGGTATGGCTGAAGCGGTTAATATATTACAAAGCTTGGCGGACAATGATCCTGCGATAACGTTAGAAACGATCACTGATGTTAATCAATCAAATACCGGCTATGGCCATAACCATGAAGCCAATGAACTTGGACTCAAAATTTCTGCTGCTTTAGATAAAATAGTAAAATCCACTCCGGTAACCTATGGCTATCAAGGCCGAGCCTTATTACATTCTCAAAGTGGCATTAGTGTCGATATAGACATCACCCCAGGGGTTCGTATTCCCTATGGTACTGAACCGGATCCGATTAGCCACATCCAGGCATTAGCCAAACATCATCAATATTACACCGCTGGTATTAGTGACATTTTAAGTATCGATGAAACGGTAAAATCGAATCCACAAGCGATGTTCCAACTCTGTAAAGGCGCCCTCAATTTAGGTTTTAGAGAATTTACCGCGAATGTTGCCAATAACGAGTTAATTCGCGTTACCGGGTATATGGTGAAGCGTTCTGATATTGAAACCTTTAAACAATGTGGTTCACGTACTAATACTACGGGGTTAGCAGCCGAGGCGGCACTTAATACTGGGATATTACAACGCCAAGCACGAGTTATTGCCCACGAACAGTCTCCTTTAGTTTATGAGTAAAGCCGCGATTGTCAGCCAAATATTGCCGTTTTCATGTGTGGATGGTCCCGGCAGTAGACTGGTTATATTTTTGCAGGGCTGCAATTATCAATGCAAGAACTGCCATAATCCGCAAACGATAAGCTTGTGTGATGCTTGCGGAGATTGCATTGAACATTGCCCTCAACAAGCATTATCGTTAATCAACAATTCTGCTGTACTTAAAGGGGAAGTCGCTTCACAACAATCGAATAAACAACTGACGCAGTTAACGCATAAGTCTCATATTGTGTGGGACAGCGCGCGTTGCTGTGAATGTGATACTTGTCTTGCGGTATGCCCTACACAATCATCCCCCAAAACATCACATTATACCGTTGAGCAAATGCTTGAGGTCATTAGTCGCCAGCGAGATTTTATTAATGGCATTACCCTAAGTGGTGGCGAAGCAAGTTTGCAGTTACCCTTTGTGATTGAGCTGTTTAAGGCGATTAAATCATCTGCGCAGTTAGCGCATCTTAATTGCATGATTGACACTAATGGCAGTTTAGGTTCGACGGGGTGGCATAAGTTACTGCCATTTTTAGACGGTGCTATGGTGGATTTAAAAGCATGGCGACCAGAAACCCATCACACTATTACCGGGCGCGATAATCAAGCGGTGTTTAACTCAATTGAGTTACTTGCACAGCATAATAAACTCTATGAAGTGAGACTACTGCATATCCCTACGGTTACCGATTATGATGTGGAAATAGATGCTCTCGCGGCTTACATAAATAGCTTGCCAATGAACACTCGGATTAAGTTGAATGCATTTCACCATCACGGTGTGGGCAAAGCAGCCTTGGCATGGCCGCAATGCACTCAAGCTGACATAGAAGCATTAACGGCGCAACTTAAACAACGAGGCGTTAGCAATATTGCCTTGCCAGCCTTATATCTTTAATTAAGCCAGTTATAACTAACTTTAATCAGTAGCGTTAATTGAGCTAATTTAATAAAAGTAAGCCCGCTTCATTTCACCAGCACAGTTAACTTAATCACTACAAAGTAATATTTGTTCATACAACCACCGGTGTGCAGGGTCATTCATACTCTGTTTATGCCAAACAAGGCTATAAGCCACTTTGCCGTAATCTATTGGTAAAGGTTTAATAATAAGCCCTTGAGCTTGTTTAGCGATAGATGCCCAGCGACGTGAGCAGGTAAACAGTAATTCACTGTGGTGACACATTAATGCGGCACTGCCAAAGTCTGCTACCGAGATGGGGACCGCACGTTTTTTAGATTGCTGAGCCAACAAGATATCAAAAAATGGCGTGCTTAAATCGGTATCTGTGATGCCAATGTGGCTAAAATGCAAATAGTCGTCAATGCTGATTTGTTGCTGTAAAGCCAATGGATGTGACTCATTCATTAGGCAAACCATCTCATCATTAATCAAAGTTTGCCAAACTAAATTTTCATCGATATTTTTCGGTTGACTCAAGTCATGGGGCAAAATGATAAAATCTAACGATCCCTTTATTAAGCCATCAAAACCAATGTTGTCTTTACTGTAGATGTCTAAATGGATATTGGGCGCCAAGTTAAGAATATGCGCGCTTAATTTTGCCGCTAATAGCTCAAAAGTGCTTTCACGCATGGCGAGTGAGAATCGACCTTGATAATCTGCAGGATTAAACACATCTTGGCTCATGATATGGTTCATGTCATTGATCATCTGCTGCACACTTGGGCCTAACCTTCGGGCTAATGGTGTGGCAACAAGCGAATTACCATGACGATAAAATAATTCATCATTGAGGCTGTCCCTTAACTGACTTAAGGTTTTACTCACCGACGAAGGACTTAAGCACAAGCGCTCGGCACTGGCGGTGACACTTAACGTGTCGAGCATCACATGCAAAGTGATTAAGTGTTTCATACTGATACGCGAAAGCTTTGCTAAATCCATTAACGGCTTATCCTCATTAAGCAAAGAGCTAATATCAAAAATATAAACGTAATTCTTATGGCGGTATAGTCACCACTCCTATAATCAAGACTCGCTTCACATTGCTGACTGATACATTTAATAAATCAGTTAAATATTCAACAACTGCGACTCGTTTGGGTGTTGGCTACGACTTTAAATTTTGACATAAAAATGTCCTCTCAGACACCTCTGAAAGGACATTAACTACACCATACTGGCTATATTGCTAAGTTAATTTATATCGTTAACTTATGTCGCGAATATAGCTAACTAATATAGGTTTGGCCTGCATAGACAATGAAATGTCTAAGTGCTAACACCCCGGTTAAACTGCAACATGCCACGGTTAACATCATTGCCTTTGTATGGCGCGCGTTTGAGGGTAAAAACATCGACAGAATCGGAATACAAAATCCTATTCCCACTACGCCTATCCAAAATACACTGGCCCATACGTCTTGGCTTAACGATGCTAACGACTCAGCTGCAGCGCCTCCGGTAAAATACAATGAAGTAAACAACATAAACAAAAACATTATTTCAGTAATAATCACCGGTAAATCGAGACCGTGAAGCTTCATCACCTCGCCATCATGAGTACTGCTATTAAAACAGGTTAATGCCACAATTAAGTTGCCCGCAGCACCTGCGGATAAACCAGACGCTAAAAATAGTGCCGGTAGTATTGCCGTATTCAGCATAGGATAAGCGTTCATTGCCGAGATTAAAAAGCCTGTGTAAGCGCCAACAGCAATAGCTAATACGAACATTAATACTTCAATAACTTTACGAAATGGTAAAAACATGTTTCCTATTGGCGTTAAAAAACCCAGTTTCCATTTAGCTAAATCATCCCTTAATACGATTATTGAATAGATAAATCCTAAAGGCATATAAGCCATTAATGCTGCTACACCAATTGCCATTACAGAATCAAAATTATAATTGATTAAGATCAGCCAAAAGTGGAAAGGTTTGGTTAAGTCAAACACTAAGCACGCTAAGCCTAAACAAATTGCTACAGGACCAATAATGGCTGAAGCTTTTAAAATTGGGCTTTCAATGCTTTTGTCTTTGCTGTACCAACGCATACCAATACCAATCAGTACGCTACCTGCCGATAGACCGGCCATAAATAAGTAGATTGCGATGATCCAGTTCCAAATTAGTGGATCATATTGCGCCATGTCGCCCCATGTATTATTCATGATTCAATCCCTCCTCGTTTAGTCGGAATGCGGTAAACTCGTGGTTTGGTACCTAGGTGAGTTTTGTCTTGATAAGTAACTCTAGTATTGAGTAATTTTGCCACTTCGCTGTCTTTGTCATTAGCATCGCCAAAGTACAATGCATCTGTTGGACATACCGTTACACAAGCAGGCTGTTCCCCTCTTGCTAAACGAGTATCTTTACAGAAGTTACACTTGTCAGCCGCCTTGGTAATAGGATTAATAAAGCGCACTTTGTATGGACAGGCTGCAATACAATACATACAACCAACGCATTTATCGTTATGGATAGACACTAAACCATTTTCGTCAATATAAGCCGCTCCAGTTGGGCAAACACTGACACATGGAGCATCTTCACATTGTTGGCAAGACACACGATGATATTTAAAATGCAAATCAGGGGCTTCACCATAAGGCCCTTCCACTCTAACTTGTAAGCGTGTGACACCTTCTGGAACATTATTTTCACTACGACAAGCTACATTACAAGCTTGGCAGCCGATGCATTTGTTTTCATCATGCACCATGACATATCGTTTCTTCATAGTAGACTCCAAATCAATTAGTTACCGGCTAAACCCTTTCCAACTTAACGCCAGTGGTGTGTAAACACATGCCACACACAGGTGAGACGACATTAGGCAATAAATTACCGCAGTGAATACCTTTCCCCGTTGCTCTTACCAGTTCTTTGTTTTTTGAACCAAAGCCCATATAAGCAAACACGGTATCTTGACGTATTCCTGGAGTGACGAGGGCTGTGCCTTCTTCACTACCTGCACTGCTGGTTAGTTTAATTGCATCACCGCTGTGAATATTTAACCGCCCAGCGGTTAACGGGTGGATCCACACAGCATTGTTAGACATAAGGTTGGCAAGAAATGGAATATTGTGTGTAGCACCATTAGTATGTACAGCTACTTTGCCTTGAATAAAATACAATTCATCGGCTTTTTTTAGTTGCACATCTCGATGTTTTATCACGCCACGACCAGGTGCCATGTCTTCTACTTTGGCCGAGGTTAATTCAATTTTGCCACTGGGTGTTTTGAAGTGCATTGCCGATGCATAGGTGCCATCTTCATCTACTGCTCTTGCATTTGAATATTCATTAGCGAATTCAGCAACCATTGCTGGTTCACGTAACATCAGCGGTTTTCCGTAACTGATATAACCTAGCTTTTTGATTTTTTCCAATAAGCTGTGATCACGATTAACTTGCATTAACTGCAAGGTTTGAATGTTTTCCCAAGGATAAAACTCACCGAGCCCTAAAGATTGACCCAGTTCTTTAAATATTTGCCAGCTTGGACGAGTATCACCAATAATCTCTACAACAGGTTGACGAACATAATAAGCAGGGTTTTTACCTGATTTGTCCATGATATCTTCATCACGTTCCAAGTAAGTACATTCAGGTAAAATGTAATCGGCAAACGCGCCAGTTTCACTAATATAAAGATCACATGACACCACTAAATCTAATGCTTTAAGTGATTGTTCGACTTTGGCCCTGTCTGTTAATGTTTGCATTGGGTTAGTACGGCTCATTACCCAACCTCTTAGCTGATATGGCTTAGCATTCAACGTTGCATCTAATATCGTTTGATATACACCACCAGAAGACCACATCATGGCAAATTGTTTTTCTACTTGGTCAATACGGATAGCGGTAGGCTTTGGTATGCCTTTCACACCAGGTTTTGCCAATGCAGGAGCAACATTTTCACCCGCAAGCTTGTTATAACCTGGCGCCTTTTTCCCCATGTATATGCCGCCTTTACGTTCAATATTGCCAATGAGAATATTGGCTGCATATATCGCGCGGCGCATATCGAACTCTTCTGTGGTAAAGGTTGCTCTATGTCCAAAATCAACAACGGCATGAGGTGCGTGGCTTGCATATTCATGAGCGATCCTGCGTATTGCAGTGGCAGATACATCTGAAATGGTTTCGGCCCATTCTGGGGTGTAGTCTTTTACTTCAGCTGCAAATTCATCAAAACCAACAACATACTTTTCAATAAAATCACGGTCGTACAAATTATCAACAATTAAGACATGACATAGTGCTAATGCCACTGAAACATCAGTACCTGGACGTATTGCGTGCCATTCATCAGCTTTATCTGCCACGATTGAAAATCTAGGTTCAAATACAACTAACTTTGCACCTCTGTCCATCTGGGCTTGCATCATCCCTCTGGTTTCAGACATGTTAATGCCTTCATAAATGTTATGACCAAAGTTAATAATGTATTTTGAGTTACCTAAGTCACGCTTCATTTTTGTGCCAAACATTGCCTTAGCAGCAATAACATAGGCACCAGGACATGTAGACGCATGATTAAATGTATTAGGTGTACCGAATGCAGCAGCAAGATTGAATACATGATCAGAGTTCGAACCTGATTTAGATGAAAACGCAATGGTTTCTGGACCATATTGTTGTTTTATCTGATTCATTTTGGCAGCAATTTCTTTATAAGCATCGGCCCAAGATATTTCGGCCCATTTACCTTCACCGCGTTCGCCCACACGTTTTAGTGGTTTGACAATTCGCTGTGGATCATAAAGTAAGCTATGGCCAGCGCCGCCTCGAGCACAGACCTTACCGCCAAATGATTTTGCTTCTTTATTACCAGTAATAAAGACATTCTTGCCATCCACAATCCGTGCTTTTATTGGGCAGCGAGTGGAACACATTTCGCAAATACTGGCGACTTCAGAAGAAACACCTTTTAATGGCTCTCTCTCTATCGCAGCAATTGAACCGGGTAAAATACTTGCCAGAGCACAAGTTGCACTACTTGCACCTGCCCCCTTCAAAAAATGACGCCGATTTAACTGAATCATGATTGCCCCCTTGACCTTCAATGATGCTTGAAGCTATTACGGTTAACGTTGGTTTAATGACATTGTTCGAATAAATAAAACAATAAATGTCATCGCTAGATACAGTGTTAACCCATAGGAAAAACATGGGTATTGTGGTAAACCACATAGGAACTAAACATATGATTAGTGTCACAGTTCCAGCTCGCAAATGCCGAATTAGTAACAATTAAATAGCAAAGAATGAAGGGTGATACCAAGGGGGGTCAGGCAGTATTTATGCTTGGGAAATTATTTATTAGAGCTTACCGGTATAGTAATTAATACTCGGCAACCCGTTTGCCAAGGTGAATCAGGTTCATCTTCACATTTAGATAAACTGATATTTCCACCAAACTGCATTATGACGTCATTGCAAATGGTGAGGCCTAAACCCAAGCCATTTTCTTTAGTGGAGAAAAAGGTAGTTTTGAACTCAACTGCAGAACAACTCAAACCAATACCATTATCATAAATCTTCATCTGAAGGATATTATCTTCAATGTGCGACTCAATTAGTATTCGGTTTGTGCTTTGCAGTGGATCATCTTTTTCAGACATGGCATCAACTGCATTTTTTAAGACATTAATTAGCACTTGGCAAAAGCCAACTTTGTCACCGGTTAATTTGATGTCGTGACGAGTTAGTTGGGTGCTGAGTTTGATATTGTGGGTTTTAAATTCATGCTCTAGTAACTCTAGACATACCATTAGTTGTTCATTCACAAAAAAATCTGTGTCTTCTGTGTTTTTTCTCTGCAATAAGCCTCTAATTCTATGTACTATTTCTCCTGCACGAATAGATTGTTGATGTATTTTTTCAAGCAACTGATATTGCACGGAGTCTAGCCCAGTATTGTTGGCCTGCTTAATCATACCGCCTTCACTGTATTGTGTTATTGCCGCAATAGGTTGATTAAGCTCATGGGCCAGTCCGGCGCCAATTTCTCCTAAAATAGCGGCACTTTGTAATCGGGCTAACTGTAATGCCTTGTTTTTTAATTGGCGTTCCGTATTTAATAAATTTTCACTTTTTTGTCTAAATCGATACTCAAGCCATAGATGATAAATTGTTGAAACAAAAAATAAGCCTAATAATCCAAAGCCCCACTTTTGATTTAACTTAATCCATTGCCAAACTTGCATATATACTGGGATTTGGTTTGACTCAATATCAAGTTGTTTAAACAACTTGATCACTTCAAATTGACTAATAGGTGCGGCCCAACCACCATTTTGGCCCACAATAGAAGCGGGATGATTTGCACTAACAGAAAGCAATGCGCGGGTAATATCTGTTCTCACTGTTAATGGAACTGCATCAGAAGAAGCAAACGACCAATTTGGGTACAAAGGTGTACTGACTGCACAATCATAACCTTCTGGCGTAACATCATTAATAACTCTAAAATCGTCAGCATTAATATAACCTTGAGCCACCATCTGCTCGAAGGTACAAAAAGGGGTTATAGCAATATCTGCCGTACCATCACGAACGTGATAAATTAATGGTTCCAGAGGAAAACCCACAAACGTCACATTTGAAAAGAAATGATCGGTTAAATAGCCTTTAGAATTGATTAACCCCATTGCGGCTTGGTAACCACCTAACGCATTTGGATCACTAGCAACGACCGAATGTTCTGCTAGATCTTCAATGGTATAAAATGGGCTGTCACTGCGGACAATAATAGTTGCACCGATAGCAAATGTGTTGCCTTGATGTTTGTCGCTCTTCATGGTCGCCAACCATGAAATTGGGAAATCGCCACTCATATTGAAATAGTGCCCAGGATTGGTAACAACAAACTGTACCTGTCCATTCAATAACTGCTGGTTCATGTGATTGAAATCGAGTGGAACAACCTCAAAACTCGCATTGGCAACATGCTGGGTTAAATAGTTCATTAATGGTTGCCAACGAGAAATACTTTTTGCCACACCATAATTGGCTAATACCGCCACGCGGTAGTGAACCAGAGGGACGACATCTCGTGGTGTTTGCTGTTGAACAAGAGGCGCAATGTTGTCTGGTAGCACAATGCTTTGAGCTGCGACAGTCCATAAAAAAGCTGGCATTAACATTAACCACATTTTCAAACGCATTAATAATCATCCACTAAATAAATTACAATTACCCCAATAAGTACAGTCTAATGTAGCTAGTGCAACATTAAAGTGGTCTTCCGCACATAAATGACTCAAGTATTTGCTCAATCCATCATATTGATTACACTGTATTTATAACGCTTAAATTAACGGGATAAAGCTAGTAATCAAATGCAAAATTCTAATAATATTTACATGGTTGATGATGACTTGGCGATCCTCGATTCAATGCAATTTATGCTGTTGCAATATGGGTTTAATTTACATATCTATGATTCAGCTAATGCCTTTCTAGCCAATATCGATATAACCCAAGCTGGCTGCCTTATTGTTGATAGTAAAATGCCTGAAATAACGGGCCAAGAATTACAACAAAAACTGGTAGATGCTCAAAGTCCATTAGCCATTATATTTCTCACTGGTCATGGCGATCTGCCTATGGCGGTTCATGCTTTTCGACAAGGTGCATGTGACTTCTTTCAAAAACCAGTAAAAGGTACCGAGCTTGTCTGTGCCATTGAAAAAGCATTGACCACCAGCAATCTCACATTTGAAACAATGCAATTAAGAAAACGCTACAGCACACTAACAGATAGGGAAAATCAGGTACTTCATTTATTAATAGATGGGAAAACCAATAAGCAGATGGCAGAAATCTTGTTTGTTTCATTGCGAACCATAGAAGTTCATCGTTCAAAAATCATTAAAAAACTCGATGTTCACAATGCTGCTGAATTAGCCAAATTTAGTCCCATCCTAGTTGATTAGTATGTGATTAAGTCACGCTATACCACGCCAATTTACTTAACCATTCATGCCTTTTTGTTTGACTCTATTCAATGAATTAAACGTTCCCTCATTTGACAAACTCAGCTTAATCTAATTCAACGCCTATAGATTTAATACATTGATAATCCATTAGATATCAACTTTTCTCGTCGATATAGCTGTGCTTAAGTGCATTTCACATTTTTTATATTAATCAGATCATCGTTAAATACTATTCTAATAGAATCCTAATAGATTCTTGTTTTGACTCTTAAATTGATAAGTCTTTTCAGTTGTTATTTGTCATTGAGGTCAAACGATTTAAAAACTCATCATAAATAGCCAAATATTGAGTTTTACTCAATTATGGTGACAATATTAACTGTCATTATTGTCAGCAAGCCAATTATGTCATTGAAAAAGTGATATTGATCATTCGTTTAAAATATACCTTACTTAATAATTTATTATTTTATAAATATTAAAACTCATTAAAACAACACCTTATATTTTAATTGCCTTTTTTATTATTACCTTACCGATGTTGGCCTAGCTATTGCTATTACTAAGTATGTTTGCAATCTATTTTACAGATTGAAACTAATTTAACTTAACCTTATTGGAATAATTACATGACTGATTCAATCGTTTCTTTTCCACAATTAAACCGCCCTGCACCTGCATTTAATACCAAGACTACACATGGTATGCGTTCACTTACTGACTATAAAGGTAAGTGGTTAGTATTGTTCTCACACCCTGCTGATTTTACACCCGTTTGTACTACAGAATTTATGGGGTTTGCGCAACGTGCTGAAGAGTTCGCTCAACTTAATACCGAATTATTAGGTCTATCTATCGACAGTATTCATTCACACATTGCTTGGGTACGAAACATTGAAGAAAACTTCGGTGTTGAAATTACTTTCCCTATTATTTCTGACCTATCAATGGCCGTTGCTAAAGCTTATGGAATGATCCAACCCGGCGCCAGTGATACCGCCGCTGTTCGTGCAACCTTCATTATCGATCCTGAAGGTATATTACGTGCAATGGTGTATTACCCAATGAGCAATGGTCGCTCTGTTGATGAATTCGTTCGTTTAGTTAAAGCATTGCAAACCAGTGATGCAAATGGTGTTGCAACTCCAGAAAACTGGCAGCCTGGCGATCAAGTCATTGTACCGCCACCAGCAACAACTGCTGATGCAAAAGCCCGTTTAGACGAAGGATATGAATACACAGATTGGTATTTCAGTAAAAAATCACTTTAATTTTTTACCTGCACAGGGATACCAATCCCTGTGTCTTCGTTATATAGGATTGATAGGAGATTCGTGATGAATTCGACTTTTAGTGTCCATGAGTTTTTAGATGAAGACAGTGAAACATTTACCTATGTTGTTGCCGATAATGCGACTTCATATGCAGTGATTATTGATCCTGTTTTAGACTTCGATTATAAATCTGGCCGTACTGATACCCGCAGTGCACAGCGTGTTTTACATTGGATTGAACGTCAAAACTTGACGGTTCAATGGATATTAGAAACTCACGCCCATGCTGATCATTTATCTGCCGCAAGTTTTCTGCGTGATAAAATTGGCTGTAAAATTGGTATTGGTCAACACATCACTAAAGTACAAGATACCTTTAAAACAATTTTTAACTTAGAGGCTGATTTTCTTCCTAATGGCAGCCAATTTGATCGTCTATTTAATAATAATGATCTCTTACAACTAGGTAATACCTCGATCCGCATTATGCACACACCGGGTCATACTCCAGCCGATTTAGCTTATATTGTGAATGAACAAGCCGCTTTTGTTGGCGATACTATGTTTATGCCCGATGTGGGTACCGCTAGATGTGATTTCCCAGGTGGTGATGCCAACACCTTATTCGATTCAATTCAAACCATATTCAGCTTGCCTGATACAACCGATATTTACGTATGTCATGACTACCCTACTGAAGGTCGAGACCACCAATTTAAAACCCAAGTAAGCCTGCAAAAGCAACATAATATTCATGTTAATAATAAGGTATCAAAAGCAGACTTTGTTGCACTTCGTGAAAAACGAGATGCCACCTTACCTATGCCAAGGCTAATAATTCCGGCAATACAGGTAAACATTCGAGCAGGACAAATGCCAGCGGCAGAAGACAATGGCACTGTGTATTTAAAAATCCCCATTAATCTACTTTAAGCCTAAGAGTAATCAAGATGATACAAGCAATCATAGGTGCATTATTAATAGGTTTAGTGCTGAGCATGTTGGGTTCTGGTGGCTCAATTCTTACGGTTCCAGTGTTGCTATATCTCATTGGTATGCAGCCAGAATTAGCGATTGCCTCATCATTATGCATCGTTGGTGCAATCAGTGTAGTCAGTAGTATTGGGTTTATTAAACAAAAAAAGGTCTCTTGGCCTCATGTTTTTTTGTTTGGGTTACCTGGTATGGCAGGCACTTATATAGGTGCATGGGCAAGTACCTTTTTCAATAGTGACATACAGCTCACGGTGTTTGTGGTTTTGATGCTCGTTGGCGCGGTAATGATGTGGCGTAATCAATCTGGCAGATGTAAAGCAGGCACCAAGCTGAATATCGTTAAAATCCTGACACAAGGATTGGCTGTGGGTGTCGTCACTGGCTTTGTGGGTGTCGGCGGTGGTTTTCTCATTGTACCAGCACTGGTATTGCTTGGTGGTATTGAAATGTGGCTGGCCATTGGCACTAGCTTATTGATTATTTCGATGAACTCACTGATTGGTTTTGTTAAATATTACAGTTTGCTTTCAGACAAAGGGCTTCAATTTGATTGGTCGGTTATTGGCATCATGATTGCTGGCGGACTTGTAGGCAGCATGGCTGGTCAATGGGTAAGCCAGTATGTTCCTAAAGCCATTTTGCAAAAAGTATTTGCGGTCTTTTTGGTGTTAATGGCGATATTTATTTTTATTAAATCTGTTATTTAATTCTTGAGGTCACCATGAAAACAGCTAGACAATACATTAGTGATATCAAAACGAATATCCTCGAAGTGACAACTCAAGAGTTACTCACTGCGATGCTTAACCCAGAAACCGTGATTATTGATGTTCGTGAACATGAAGAGTTTATCACCGGCCATGTTGAAGGTGCGGTGAATTTCCCTCGCGGCGTATTAGAAATGAAAATACAAGAACATCCTTTGGTGAGTCATCACTGTGAAGCATCAATGGCATTAGAAGAGTTAGCAAACAAGGATATATACCTTATTTGTCGTTCTGGTGGCCGCTCCGCACTTGCTGCTGCATCATTGCAGAATATGGGCTTTAGCAAACCTCTTTCTGTTGCCGGTGGTATGATGCAATGGCAACAGGATGGTTTTCCGTTGGTGAGTTATAAAGCCTAAATGAGTACAACACGAATCGGGATATTCTGGTTCGTGTTAGTTGCTAACATTAGTTGCTAACATTAGTTAATTGTATTAGTTGGTGATATTAGTTGGTTATCTTGGTTATTCTCGAGTATTACAACTGATTAAGCGGTATTTTAAGGTAATAGTTACCGGTAGCTTCTGCTGGAGGCATATTGCCTGCACGAATATTAAATTGTATTACGGGCAATAATAAAGGCTGGATATCTGAATCAACATGGCGTTGCTGATGTAACTTAACAAACTCAGCAAGGGTTGCTTTACCACCAACCACACTGTTATAACGTTTTTGCGCTATAACGGATGTTTCTAACACCTCATCGGCGCGTTTTTCTGCAAGCTTATTATGTCCGACGAACACCCGAGTACAATTTGGCAATGCCAATATTCGCTGAATGGAATGGTATAAAGTGGTTGTGCTGCTATCTGGAAAGTCTACATTTACAGTACCCAACTCTGGGGTTGATAAGGTATCGCCGACAAACACGGCATCTTCAATAAGATAACTTACACAGGCAGGTGTATGCCCAGGTGTATACATGATATGAATATCTAAATGACCCAGTTTAATGAGTTCTTCATCGGTAAACAGTTGATCAAACTGTTCACCATTGCACTTAAAACTGTCATCTAAATTAAGTAATCGTTTAAAGGTATGCTGAATTTGGGAAATGTGTTCGCCAATTCCTGTCATCCCCCCACGTTGTTTCTTGATATAACACGCAGCTGACACATGATCACAATGAGCATGAGTTTCTAAAATCCATTCAATTTCAAATCCATTATTGTCAATATGATCTATGATGCTATCGGCAAAACCAGTGCTTATTGTGCCAGATGCTATATCAAAATCTAAAACTGGATCAATAATCGCACTTTGACAAGTCGCAAGATCGGTCACCACATAGGTAACTGTATGGCTAGCTGGATGATAAAAAGGATCAATCCGGATTTTACTCATGACAAATTAACTCCCAACAAAATACATAATGCATTTGTTAGATAACACTTCAGATAAAAATTAACCTACATTTGCAACATCATTTCGACAACGACGGTGAAGGCTTAATTACGACAGCTTAATATTAAATTAAACCATTATCATAAACTGCGCATGACGTCGCAATAAGTAGCAAATAACGACACGATAATGAAATGTGTATGACTTAGGTTTGGTGTAGTAGGGCTTAACAGCAGTTAAGCCCTACGTAACACTAGGATATTCTATTCATGCATTAATTCTATTGCTTCAACTTTGTTGTGGCTGTCATTGATTGAGCTGGATTACTGATCACCTTTTGCAATGAAAATGCCCCGCGAATATCACCTAGAGCAAAGTTAACTGCTTTATCATTTGGGTAGGTTTTGTTTATCAATGCACTCACGTCAGGTTCAACATTGCTACCATGACAACCTAAGCATAATTCCTGAGTCGGTATTGCTTTCATATAACGAAAATGGGTTTCCCCATCATTGACAATATATTCACTCGCAATGATGGGTTTATCAGCAGCCTGTTGCCCTGAAGCGTTAATAACTTCAAATTTTTGTAATTGGGTTAACTCCCAAGCATCAGGCGTATTTTCTGAATTACGCATCCGTAAACTGGTGCGCTTCAGTGTCCATCCTTCTTTAGCGTTCTCAGCGGCAATGGCTGGCGCGACAGAGTGACACACCGACACGGCATTAATTAATCCACCTTGTTTAATTGCTGCTTTTAACTGGCCTTTTAATGCTTGGCTAAAGTCAGCAATACGTTGGTTAGCTTGTTGTTCAAGTGTTTGCTGCTCAGTGAGTGATTCAGCCTGCCCTATTGTCGAAATACTCATAAACATGATTAGCCCAGTCATTTGGCCAGACTTTATCCATGAGTTAGTTTGTTTGTGTGTTAAGCGCATTATTCGTCATCCTTTGTTTCTAGTCGAGTTATCCCCATGAGTTTGAGGCCATATTTTTCATAAAGTGGTTCACTACTTCCGGTTTTCATTTTACGTAAAAAATATTTCTCAAAACCAATTTTAGCTAAATGTGCCCATTTACCTTTAGCAAACCATGACACATTCCTTGGGGCTATTTGTGGGATAGCCACGAATACCGCACCAGTGTCCCCCATGTCAGCAATACAAATCGCATTCCAAGTCCCTTTACTTTTAGGTGCAACATTTTCAACAATAATGCTATGCAGGTTATGGGCTATGGCGGTCATCATTGACTCGATCATATACCCTGTTTTAGGCATTCCCGTTGGTACTGGAGTCATTTCTGCAGGCGGAATTGCGACACAAACCCCTCCCGCAAAAATATTGTTAAATCTTGGTGATTGTTGATGCTCGTCTGTAATGACAAAACCTTTGCCATTGCATAAACCTTCTACATTGGCAACGGCATCAATACCGGCAAACGGTGGAATTAACATTGCGTGATTAAATGGCAGTGAGTGTGAAAGGTAAAGATCTCCTTTACGATCTAGTTCAGATATGTGCATGGTTCCTTGTTCAATATTGTCGACACTCGCGTTACATATCCATTTAATATCTCGCTGACGTAACTCAGATTCGAGCATTGATTTTGAATCACCGACACCGTCTAGTCCTAAATGGCCCACATAAGGCTCACTGGTGACAAAATGAATTGGCACTTTATTCCTGATACCTGCATCACGTAATACTTTGTCTAATATGAACACATATTCATAAGCTGGTCCAAAACAACTGGCACCTTGAAATGACCCCACTATCACTGGACCTGGTTTTGCTAATAGCTTATCTACATCGATTTTGCAGGTTAACGCATGTTCCAGTGAACATACTGATTGAGTAAAGTGTTCTGGCCCTGCTCCAGGTATGGTGTTAAACGCCAACTTAGGTCCTGTGGCAATGACTAAATAGTCATAGTCAATAATGCCATTATCAGCGGTAATCAGTTGGTTTTGTTCAGCATCAATTTGAGTGACAAAAGCACATTTAAAATCAATATCTTTTTTAGCCAAATATTTTGCTATTGGTATAGATATCGCTTCGGGTTCTCGCCAACCCACTGCAACCCAAGGATTAGACGGTACAAAGCGGAAGTTTTCACGCTCATTAACCATTAACACCTGATGATCTTTACCTAGGATATCTTTAATTTCATACGCAGCAGGCATACCACCAGTACCTGCGCCAAGCACGACAACCTTCGCCATTGAGTATTCTCCCCATTTTATGTTCTACTAACCAATATGGTCAGGAAACATATAACAAGATGAATACAAACCTTGTGCCAGATCACACAAATAATATAAATACAATATAATCAGCTAGTTAAAATACATTGATATTTATATGATGCACATGCTAGGTTATAAAGTGACAAATATGACATTGCAGTGACAATTATCGTGTTAGATTGTGCTAAAAATGTCATTTAGATATTAACGGCTAGATGCGTACTGCAAACGAGAGCAATAAATGAATAACACTACTGTTGTGCAATCCATGATCAACGCGATTGATAAACCAGCGATATTTATTTCACCTGATTATGTTATTCATGCTGTTAATCAAGCCTATATAGAAACCTACGACAGCCAAGTTATTTTAGGTCAAAGTCGCTGTCATCAGATATCACATCATAGTGACGAGCCTTGTGATCAACATGGCGAAGAGTGTCCGCTACAACAATGCCAAAGCACGCAAAGGGCTGCCAATGCAGTGCATATTCATAGCACCGCACAGGGTAAGTCATATTGCGATATTTTAATGAAACCCATTAAAGACAGCAGTGGAGAAATATTAGGGTTTCTGGAGATTTTAGATGCTATCGATTATGCGTCAACAGAATCTAAAAAAGGCACCATGGTGGGTCAGTCTGCGCCGTTTAAACAAATGCTCAACAGAATTAACCGAGCATCTCAATCCAGCATTGCTGTGCTATTACAAGGTGAAACTGGTGCAGGTAAAGAATTAGTCGCCAAAGCAGTGCATCAGGCCAGTAGCCGAAATGATAAACCGTTTGTGGTCATTGAATGTACCGGACTCAGTGAAAACCTATTTGAAAGTGAATTATTTGGTTACGAAAAAGGTGCCTTTACCGGCGCAACAACCAGTAAAAAGGGTCTGATTGAGATAGCCCATGGTGGTACGGTATTTTTTGATGAAATTGGTGATGTTCCGTTGAACATGCAAGTAAAATTGCTTAGGTTACTCGAAACCCAATGTTATCGAGCCGTCGGCGGATTAAAACAAAAACGCTCTGACTTTAGATTAGTCAGTGCTAGTCATAAAAATTTATTGGATTTGGTTGAAAAAGGTGAATTTAGACGTGATCTATATTATCGCATTGCAGGATTTCCCATTTACTTACCCTCGTTACGTGAACGCCATGATGACATTCCAGGACTCGTTAAGCATTTTATAAAGTATTCTGAATACAAACATAAAAAGTTTTCGGTCAATGCTTTAACTTTACTTAGCCGCTATGCATTCCCTGGTAATATTCGGGAATTAAAAAATATTATTGAACAAGCGGCACTGATAGCCAACGAAGATACTATCCACAGCAATGATTTACCTGAAAGTGTACAACTAACAGTAACAAGTGATGTCGTTAACACCAATACAGACACAGAAATAGTGACTTTAGATGACATGGAGTGTGCATATCTTTCTCAAATATGCTCGCAATATCAGGGATCACCAGCTGAGTTAGCCATAACACTGAATATTAGTGTGCGTACTTTATATCGTAAATTACAGCGCTATGGCTTAAAGCTTACAACGCTGTAATAACAATATCTCCACCATCGTTATCATTAATGATGATGATGATGCATTATTGAGTGCTTTTTACAGCAACGTTTCATTGTAGCTGTTTCATTTGCCAATTCAGATTCAGACTCGCAGCAACGTTTATGTGTCGCCGAGTCAGATTTGCCATGGCAACCTTCCTCACCATGTGCATGATGTCCATCCTCATGTTCATGGTTACAACAACCACCATTGGCCTTCTTAGCAATATTATTGATTGATGGACGCCCCTGACTTGCCTCGGTAAATGGCTCACAGTCTGCTAAATTAGCACCTGCAAAATACTCTATTGCTGTGCGACCATTTTTTGCATGAAATACACTCAATTGTTGGCTTAATAATTTAGATAACAGTTGTTGACCAATGTTACGCACGATGACGCGATCCGCTCCATTTGCCAGTATCATACTGACTAATTGTTGCTTACCCTCACATCCTTCAGCTAACGCTGGGTTCACAAAGCGCCCTTTTACTTGGCCTTGCTCATCGATAAATAGCATCTCATCGGCACGACTAAAGTGGTTGGCAATATGTTGATCTTTCATTGGTATGGCGGTAATCATAATTTCTCCTCATGTGCATTTTGCATTAACAACGCTTTACCATTGGTTAAGCAGTCCATTAATTTAAAACGCGCAAGCTTAAGTACATTAGCTAACGTTTGACGTGACACTCCCATTTGAATAGCCGCTTGTTGCTGTTGCATTTTTAACAAGTCAACTAAACGCAATGCTTCAAACTCATCGCTATCCATTGCAATGTTTTCAAGTTTGTCCATCGGAATACCATTGGGCTTGAAACAGCTTTTAGCTGGTCCCCCACAAATTGTTCGCTGAATTTTCGGTCTTGACATAATCAACTCATGTTTGTTGGCATATGCTATATATACACCTATAAATGGCATATGCCAATTATAATTTGTATTTTGTGATCGATTGCACTCTTTATGTAAACATGATTTTTTTGTCCATAAATGGCTGTAAATATGGCTGATAAACAATCAATAATAACGAGTTATACTAATCTCAAAGCCCTTAGCATTTAATGCTTGGTAAGCATTTCCATTGGGTTGAATATTGAGGTGTGAGTAAATCACGGCGCATGGCCCATTTTTGTTGTGTCCCTTGAACGGCGAGAAACACCGTATCGCGTCCATATCGTTGGTTGATGCCGTCAAGCGTGTGCATCAAGGCATAATTGACTTTAGCGGTATTAAACAAATCAAATTGAAAGTTTTTCTCGCTGGCTAAATCAACCAAGCCCACACCAATTTTGTAATAGCGTACACCTTGGCGAAATAATCTAGGAGCGGCTTCTGTCATGGCTTTGGTGAGTTCAATGGTGCAATGGGTTGGACATGGAAAATGTGCGATAACTTTATAACTCACGGGTCGTTCGTCATGGGGCGAATTACTGGCAAACAACAACATGGTTTTGCAATGTGAGCCTTGTTGACGGGCTTTAGTTGCCGCTATGCCAACATGTTTACTCAGTGCTTGTAATAGCGATTCAACATCGCAAATGCGTTCACCCACGCTACGAGTGGAGAAAATTTGTTTCTTATCTGCCCTAGCCTCATCCCATTGTTTGCACACTTGGCCATTTAGCTCACGAACCGTGCGTTCGATTTCAATACTAAATTGTTTTCTCGCGAGACTCGGAGGCATGGAAGCGAGATCATGTGCGCTGCGAATGTTCATCAATTCAAGCTTTTTACTAATACGTCTGCCAATTCCCCATACCTCCTTTACGGCAAGTTGGCGTAAAATATCATTACGTTGCTGCGCCGTTTCGATAACGCACACACCTTTATACCCCGGTATTTTTTTAGCGGCGTGATTGGCAATTTTTGCTAAGGTTAACGTTTGCCCCATTCCCACACAAACCGCTAAACGGGCTTCTTTCCATACTGCTCGTCGGATTAACTGGCCTTGGGTATACAGACATTTGATAGCGGGATAACAATGTTTAAAAGAGAGGAAGCTTTCATCAATGGAATACACATGCTGCTCTGGCGCAAAACGGCCTATTATCGCCATCATTTTTGCTGATAAGTCGGCATAGAGCTCATAATTAGACGAACACACGATGACATTACGTTGAGCACATAATGCTTTAACTTGAAAATAGGGTAAAAACTTTTCAATACCGGCCTCTTTTGCTTGCCGGTTAGCCGCGACAATGCAGCCATCATTATTGCTCAGTACAATAATCGGTCTGCCGCGCCAATCAGGGCGAAAAACCTGTTCTGCACTACAATAAAATGCATTGGCATCGACTAAGGCAAACATTGTTATTTACCCTTTTTTGCTGATAAACAGTGGACTTTGACGATGACAACGAATTGAGCGGATCACCACACCTTCGATGCTAAAGTCATCATAGTCGCATATGGTTACGGGTAAATGTTGCTCATTAGATGACACCAACATTCGTCGTTGCATGTCGATAATTTTACACACAAACTCACCATTAAAATTAGCCACTATCACATCCCCGTTTTTTGCAGTTTCATGGCGATCAACAATCAATAAGTCACCATCGAATATTCCCACACCTTGCATCGACTCGCCTTCGGCTAAGCCGATAAAAGTGGAACTTGGGTGCTGAACTAACATCTCATCAAGACTGAGGCTTAATTGAAGGTACTCGGCTGCAGGTGACTCAAAACCGGTAATGCCGGCACTGGCTGCAATGGGAATGACGCGCATATGACAACCTCTAATATGACACAGATACTGTATAAATAAACAGTGTATATTAGCGTTAAATTTTGTCAGTGCAAGCTTATTTGATTTGAACCGAGACAAGCAGCAGTTATTTTCAATTGTTAACGCCATTTTTATTGTCATCTACACGCGACCGCGCGCCATAACTCACTCATCTTCAATGCGGCAAAGCATCAATACATCAAAGTGATAGCTTCATTATTGATGAAATAATATGTCCAAGGTCAAAATATAATCAACGGGCTTGGTCTACACTGTTAACAGGAGCTAAAAACCAAGCTAACCTGTTTATAAAACAAACGAGTATACTTATTTCATATTGGCTCGGGGGTCTAGCATGACACTCGCAACATTCCATATCGACATGCACGATGATAATTGCTTACTGAACCTTGCTGGTGATTGGCAACTAGGCCAAGCACCGCTAGGCGCAGATATTTGTGCTGAGCTGCCATCGAATTGCCATAGTGTCACCTTAATTACCACAGAATTATCCCATTGGGATTCAAGTCTCGCTATTGCTCTATTACAGTTATCTCGCTGGTGTGAACAACATAAACTATCACTAGACACTCAACAAACGCCTCAAGGGCTACAGCAATTACTGCAACTTGCTACCGATGTTGCTGTTTATCAACCAACTAATGAAGGTGCCATTGGCGGTCTGTGGCCGATGTTACGTCGTCAGCTTATTGTGCAAGGTTTGCAGGTACACGACGGATTAGTGTTTGTTGGCAATAGCACGCTTGCATTGGGAAACTGGTTAAAAGGTAAAGCCAGTACTCGCAGGAGTGATATTGTATTTTTCATCGAACAAGCTGGGCCTAAAGGCCTTGCTATTGTCACCTTAATTAGTCTGCTTGTAGGTATGATTTTGGCTTATTTAGGCTCGGTACAGCTGCGCCAATTAGGGGCTCAAGTGTATGTGGCTAACTTAGTGGCTATAGGGATGGTGCGGGAAATGGGCGCCCTTATGACAGGGGTTATTATGGCCGGCAGAACAGGGGCTGCTTATGCGGCACAATTAGGCACTATGCAGGTTAATGAAGAAATTGATGCATTGCGAGTAATGGGAATTTCGACCATGGAGTTTCTGGTTTTACCTCGATTGTTGGCATTGGTTTTCATCATGCCGTTAATGTGTATTTATTCTGATGTAATCGGCATGATTGGTGGTGCAATTGTTGCCAATGGAATGGGGGTTAGTTACACCCAATACATTTTGCAAACCCAAGTAGCCATTGATTGGGTAGACATTTCAGCCGGTTTAATAAAGAGTTTAATTTTTGGCTTTCTTATTGCGATTGCGGGTTGTCAGGCTGGGCTGCTTTGCGGTCGAGATTCTAATGCCGTTGGTTTAGCCACCACCAGCGCAGTGGTTAAAGCCATTGTCTTTCTCGTGGTTTCCGACGCTGCCCTCAATGTTTTATACGATAAATTAGGGATCTAATCATGGTTGATGATGCCTTTATCAGTGTACGTAATCTTACCGTCGGTTATGGCAGTACCGAGGTGCAAAAACAACTCAACTTCGACATTAACAAAAATGATATTTTTTTTGTTATTGGTGGCAGTGGTTGTGGCAAAACAACCTTGCTGAAATCGATGGTGGGATTACTTACACCACTAAAGGGTGAAGTACTCTATCAAGGCAAAAACTTTTATGAGGCAGATGACCCCGCGCAGGTAGCAATGCTCAAAGATTGGGGCATTACCTTTCAAACAGGTGCGCTATTTTCGAGTATGTCACTTGGCGAAAATGTGGCTTTACCCTTGCAGCTCTATACCGACCTTTCTGAGCGACAAATAGCCGAAGCCGTTGCCTATAAGCTGGCATTAGTCGGCTTAGCTGGCTTCGAGAAGTTTTACCCTGCCGAGTTAAGTGGCGGTATGCACAAACGCGCAGGATTAGCGCGCGCACTCGCATTAGACCCTCAACTGTTATTTTTTGATGAACCCTCTGCAGGTTTAGACCCTATTAGTTCAATGCGTTTAGATCAATTGATCGTGCAAATATGCCAAGCGCTAGACTCTACCGTGATCATTGTGTCCCACGAGTTACCCAGTATATTGTCAATCGGCACCCGCTGTGTGTTTCTGGATAATCAAACCAATACGATGCTCGATTGTGGTGACCCTCGAGAATTAAAGATACACAGTAATCAGCCTAGGGTTCGTCAATTTCTCAATCGCACCGAAAAATCGGAGATATCATGAGTAAAAGCCAACGACTTCCGCTTGCGATTGGTGCCTTTATTTTTGGCGCCATTATCTTAGTGTTTATTGCCCTGCTGTTCTTTTCTGGTGGGCGGTTATTTGCCGAAAAAGCGCCTGTAATCATGTATTTCAATAACTCAGTGCAAGGACTTCAGGTAGGTGCACCCGTTAAGTTAAAAGGCGTGATAATAGGTGAGATTAGTGATATTAGTATTAATTTCCCCAACGACAGTAGCTTAGGTGTCACAGCTGCTGTTCATGCTGATTTACTATTAAAACGCATCAACCTTAAAGGCACACAAGTTGGGGAAGAGTTTTTCTCTCACGCTATTGGAAACGGTTTACGTGCTCAGTTGAATTATCTTAGTTTATTAACCGGGCAACTCTATGTTGAACTGGATTTTTACCCTGGTAGCACGCCTATATTTCATGGTAAAAAAGACTCATTACTAGAGTTACCTACCATAGCCAATGATTTCGAATCATTGTCAAAAGATCTACAATCATTAAACTTAAAAAGTTTAGTGACCAATGTCGATAACTTGGCTATGCAACTCAGTGAGATTGCCGCCAGTGGCAAAATACAGCAAGCACTGGATGACTTCGACAGTGCCGCAAATGCTGTAAAAAAAACCGCTGTTAACATTGATAGCACTCAAGCTAAATTTGGTATAAAGACTGAAGTAGTATTGGCTAAACTCGATAGTTTACTGACACAGTTGAGTCTGGATGAACCTAAATTAGTAGAGTCACTCAACCAAAGTTTAATGGCATTACGCGATACCTTAACAAGCATTGAGCAACTTGCCACCCGAACTGGATATTCACTAGACCAAAACTCACCATTGTTAATTGAGTTAACCAACACATTAGAAGAGATCAGTCGCACAGCTCGATCGTTACGCAGTTTAAGTGAGACCTTAGATGAACAACCTGAGGCCATCATCCGAGGTAAAAAAACCATACCGTCAGGAGAATAATGTTATGGGGAAATATGGGATGAAATTAATTTCTTGGAGCGTTTGTCTATTGGTACTTAGCCAGCTCTGCGGTTGTCAAAGCTCACCGCCAAAACAGTACTTTGTGTTAACCGCACAACCTTCAGTGATAGAAGCAGGAAGTACATCACTCAAAAACGACATTGGTATCGGCCCTATCGACATCCCTGAGTACTTAAATTTCACTCAAATGGTCTATCAGCTTGAAGATGGCAGCCTGCAAAGAATAGGCAATAGCTATTGGGCCGAACCATTAGATCAAGGTATCAGCCGTATCATGAGTATGAATCTCAGCCAAAGCGATCATAGTCGTAAACTGGTGTTATTTCCCTGGCCAGTAGAAAATACTCCTCAGTACCGCGTAACAATAAAGATCATGACCTTAAATCGCGATAACAACAACGCTAGACTGAATGCCAATTGGGAACTTGTTGATAACCATGTAAACCGTCATATAACCCAGCAAAATTTCACCGCTATCACCAACGCAGGTACAACTGCCGCTGAAATGGTCACAGCCTACAGTGATTTATTGGCTCAATTATCTCAACAAATTGATAACGCGCTACAACAACTAACTGATTAACTGACTTAGTACCCGCTTTGATTTGTCTATAGGCTAAACATAACTAGGGGTTTAGAGGTGATGGGTATCTCAATAGCAATGTTCGATCAGGCAACTTGGATGTGTAATACCGCTCGCTTTATACAGCTTATTTATCGATACCCTGACATAGCCCTTTAAAGCGCTCGATTGACATTCATATCACTGGTGCAAAATTTGCTAACAATTCAAATGTTGACTATTTCTGTCACTCTTTCAATATAACAGAGTAAATAATTCTATAACTAAGCAAATAATTCTGTTCATACATTAGCTAAGGAACACGATAACAATGAAAAAATCCTTAATTGCGATTGGATTAACAACAGCACTATTAAGTGGTTGTGGCTTATCTGATACAAATAACACTCAGGCTGCGGCCGTGACCTCACCTGCTCCCGCTAAAGCAGAATTAGGTACTTTTGGTATTGATTTAACAGCACGCAATGAAGCCGTTAAACCAGGTGACGACTTCTTTATGTACGCAAGTGGTACTTGGTATGACAACTTTGTCATGCCTGCTGACAAAACCCGCTATGGTGCTTTTAATGCATTAGCAGAGCGCAGTGAAACACAAGTCAAAGCGATTATTGACGATATTGCCAGTCGCACAGATTTAAACGCCGAAGAACAACTCATTGCAGATTTTTACCATGCCTACATGGATACTGAGACCATTAATAAGTTAGGTATCACGCCTATTAAAGGCACCTTAGATCAAATTGCTGCAATTAATTCAACCAAAGACTTAACCAAGGTATTTGGTGAAGCATGGCTTACCGGAGCATCATCTCCTATTAACGGTGGCATGTGGTTTAATCGTTTAGACCCTAACCAATATGAAATGACTATTGGTGCGGGTGGTTTAGGTTTACCTGACCGGTCATATTATTTAGAAGACACAGAGCGTTTCAATAAAATCCGTAAAGCTTATGTCGAACACATCGCTAACATGCTTGCCTTTGCAGGTATAAAAGACGGTGAAAAACGTGCCGAAGCAATTCTTGCTCTTGAAACTAAAATTGCACAAGCACAATGGCCAAGAGAAAAACGTCGTGACCGTGATTTAACCTTAAACCAAATTAAACGTGAAGATCTTGCTAAACAATATCCAGGATTTGACTGGGATTTATATTTTGCACAAACAGGTTACCAAGTACCGCAGTTGAATATTTCGCAGCCAGAACCTGTTAAAGCAATGATAGGCTTAATTAATCAACAACCTCTCAATGTATGGCAAGACTATCTGACCTTCCACACCATCACCAATAACGCAGATCTACTGTCAGAAGACATTTTTAATAGTAACTTTGCATTTTATGGCAAGATATTAACGGGACAAGAGCAACCTCGCCCACGTTGGAAACGTGCCGTTGAAGAAATGTCGGGAACTCAATCATTAGGTTTTGCAATTGGTAAAGTATATGTGTCGCGTTATTTCCCCGAGTCATCTAAACAAAAAATGGCCGAGTTAGTTAAAAATCTGCGTACGGCATTAGGTCAACGTATTGATGGTATAGATTGGATGGGTGCTGAAACTAAAGTGAATGCTCATGCTAAATTAGCTGCATTTACACCTAAAATTGGCTATCCCGATGTATGGCAACAATTTGATGGTTTAACCCTAACTAAAAATGACTTAGTAGGTGACATTAAACAGTTACGCCAATACTTCCAAGCCGACAGTGTTGCCAAAGAACTGGAAAAAACCGACCGTAACCGTTGGGGGATGACACCGCAAACGGTAAATGCATATTACAACAGCTCATTTAATGAGATTGTTTTCCCTGCGGCGATTTTACAACCACCATTTTTTGATCCAAACGCAGACGCCGCCGTTAACTATGGCAGTATTGGTGCGGTAATTGGTCACGAAATGGGTCATGGTTTTGATGATCAAGGCTCTAAGTCAGACGCCAACGGAATTCAACGTAACTGGTGGACCGACGAAGACCGCGCGGCTTTTGATGCCAAGACCAATAGGCTTGCAGAACAATACAGTCAATATGAGCCCATCCCGAATAACTTTGTCAACGGACGCAACAGCCTAGGTGAAAATATCGGTGATGTGGGTGGTATATCAATGGCATATCATGCCTACAAATTAAGTTTAAACGGTAAAGAAGCGCCGGTTATTGATGGCCTAACGGGTGATCAACGATTCTTTTTAGCATGGGCTCAAGTGTGGAAAGAAAAACGCACCGAGCAAAGTATGTTAAGTCAGTTACGTTCCGATCCTCATGCACCTGGTCGTTATCGCACCCTCGCCCCACGTAATCACGATGCGTGGTATAAAGCCTTTGATGTTAAACCCGGTGATAAGTTGTATTTGCCTGAAGATCAACGCGTACACATTTGGTAGAACATATTAAATAATATTAAGTAGCTAATATAGATTGATTCAATTAATTTGTTAAATGTCATTGACTAATTTGTCGCGGTGTAAGCATTAATTAAGATAATAAAACAAAATGCCAGTCAGTTACCTGATTGGCATTTTTTGTTTCACACTAAAACAATCAGTAATGTCATGCTAAGGGATTAACGATCATGACTAGATACGAATAAAATATGGAATTGCAATTAAGATGACACCTATGATCAATAAACTGGTCACGCTGGCGACGAAATAAGGAAATATAATTAACGCCATTCCAATACACAAAGGGACAATTGCACGTTGCCGTTTACCAAACACAAAATAACCCATGCCAATAGCACCAAATAATACACTCCACATAATCATAGCTGCATCCATCTATGTCCCTCTTTACCTGTCATCTGATTAGTAGATCATTGTCAACTTTGGAACTTGTTCAGTCAATCATCTAAGCATAAAAACTCGACACATCAACAGATGTCACAAGCATAACAATATAGGATAACTCGTCTTAAAATCTGTACAAATAATCGACTAACCACTTAAAATAAAACCAAAAATAACTGTAGCTATAATTATTACAGGTAAAATCTTTTATTTTAAACAAGATATTGCCTCGTTATTGTCAATACAGATATAAACAATATTAACAGCATGTTACAGGTAATCTCTCGATTAACATCTCATCTAACACACTTAGATATGTGATCTAAATCAACATATTTCTTGATAGTTACAGCACTAATCATTAGTATTGTTATTAATTGAGCGTTCAATTAACAACTCTTAAGACTGATAACAGGACCCCTTTATGTCAAGACCTATAATGAAAAACGTCAGACAACAACAGCTGATAGATGCCACGTTAATGTCTGTCGAACGTCATGGGTTACAGAACACCACAATTAATACCATTAGTGGATTAGCTGGAATGTCATCAGGAATTATTAGCCACTATTTTGGTGGTAAACAAGGGTTAATTGAAGCCACGCAGAAATTCTTATTAGAAGAATTAAAGCAAGCATTACTGACGAGAACGTCAGGCAAAACATTAACCCCATTTGAACGGCTTTCAATGATTGTGGAAGCAAACTTTACTGAATTACAACGCTCAACTGCCGCAACAAAAACATGGTTAAGCTTCTGGTCTCAAGCGATGCACGATCCTGGATTAGCAAGACTACAAAATATTAATAGTCAGCGGTTATACAGCAACCTGCTTTTTTCATTTAAACAATTATTACCCAAAATCGACGCTATCAATGCCGCTAAACAAACGGCAGCAATGATTGATGGTTTTTGGTTACGCAGTGCGCTGAGTACCAACCCTAATGAAGATTTTAAACAAGCCCAAATTTTATCTAAAGCCTTTATCAAGGCTGTGATCGTGCAAAACGGAGTTCATTAATGTCGTCAAAAGTTATTTATCAAAATTATGTTCATGGCAAATACCTAGCAAATGGTACTGGTGAGACATTTGAAGTGATCAACCCTGCTACTGGAAATGTGAGTTATTTAGTTGAAGTAGCAACTGAATCGGTACAGCAAGCTGCAATTGAAAGTGCTAAAACAGGATTTGCTATTTGGTCTGCAATGATGCCGATAGAACGTAGCCGTATTTTACTTAAAGCCGTTGCCCTACTTCGTGAACAAAATGATGACCTTGCTGCAGGTGAAGTCTTAGATACTGGTAAACCATGGCAAGAAGCCTCGGTTGTCGATATTGTTACTGGCGCCGACTCTATTGAGTTTTTTGCTGGACTAGCACCAAGTATTGAAGGTAATCAACAGCCTGTAGGCGCGGACTTTTATTATACTCGCCGCGAACCATTAGGTATTTGTGCTGGTATTGGCGCATGGAACTACCCGTTACAAATTGCTTGTTGGAAAGCTGCCCCTGCACTTGCTTGCGGCAACGTAATGATTTTTAAACCTTCAGAAGAAACACCTCGTGGCGCAATGCGTTTAGCTGAAATATTCACTCAGGCCGGTGTACCAGATGGCGTGTTTAACGTAGTTCAAGGTGACGGTAGAGTTGGCGCATGGTTAACCACCAATGAAGATATCGCTAAAGTGTCATTTACTGGCGAAGTCGGTACAGGTAAAAAAGTGATGGCCGCTGCTGCAGGTTCACTTAAAGAAGTGACTATGGAGTTGGGCGGAAAATCGCCATTGATTATCTTTAACGATGCCGACGTAGAAAATGCAGTGTCAGCAGCAATGTTAGCTAATTTCTATACTCAAGGTGAAGTGTGTACCAACGGTACTCGCGTGTTTGTACAACAAGATATTTATCCACGCTTTATCCAACGCTTAAAAGAACGTACTGAGCAAAACATAGTTTGTGGCGATCCAATGCACCCTGACACCAATTTTGGTGCATTAATTTCACGTGACCATCAACAAAAAGTACTCGACTACATTGAAATCGGTAAAAAAGAAGGTGCCACCTTATTAACAGGCGGGACAGCATTAACACCTGACAATGCACCGAATGGTTTCTTTGTTGCTCCTACGGTATTTACCGATTGCACTGATGAGATGACGATTTCGAAAGAAGAAATATTTGGCCCAGTGATGTCTGTCTTTACCTTTACAGATGAAGATGAAGTTATTGAACGTGCCAATAGTACTCACCTAGGTTTAGCGGCGGGTGTATTTACTCAAGACATTACCCGCGCACATCGAGTTATTCATCAAATGCAAGCGGGTATTTGCTGGATAAATGCTTATGGTGCCTCTCCTGCAGAAATGCCGGTTGGTGGTTACAAGATGTCTGGTATTGGTCGTGAAAATGGCTCAGAAACATTAAAAGCATACACGCAAATCAAAGCGGTTTACGTTGGCATGCAGTCACTTGAAAGCCCATTTTAGGAGTGACCCAATTAATGTCTAAGCAAATGTCTCATGAATACGATTATATTATTGTTGGTGCCGGTAGCGCAGGTTGTGTATTAGCCAACCGCTTAACGGAAAACCCAGATAATAAAGTATTAATACTTGAAACGGGTGGAAGCGACAAGAGCATTTTTATTCAAATGCCTACCGCGCTATCAATTCCAATGAATACTAAAAAGTATGCTTGGCAGTTTGAAACGCAGGCCGAACCACATTTAGATAATCGTCGTATGCATTGCCCTCGCGGTAAGGTATTAGGCGGCTCATCATCAATTAATGGCATGGTTTACGTGCGTGGTCATGCTCGCGATTTTGACGAATGGCAACAACAAGGCGCAAAAAATTGGGATTGCGCTAATTGTCTTCCTTATTTTAAAAAAGCAGAAACCTGGTATCTGGGCGGTAACGAGTATCGAGGCGACCAAGGACCATTAGCGGTAAATAACGGCAATGAAATGAAAAACCCGTTGTATCAAGCTTTTGTTGATGCTGGTGTCGATGCCGGCTATTTAGCCACAGATGATTACAATGCCAGTCAGCAAGAAGGCTTTGGCCCAATGCACATGACAGTTAAAAATGGCGTGCGTTGGTCCACAGCTAATGCCTATCTTCGCCCAGCCATGAAACGTCCTAATCTAACGGTAGTAACCCACGCTTTAGTGCACAAGGTTATCATGCAGGGTAAAACGGCTGTCGGCGTGCGTTACGAACGCAAAGGTGAGTTAATTGATGTTAATTGCAATAAAGAAGTGATTTTATCAGCAGGTTCAATTGGTTCACCACATATTCTACAGCTGTCGGGTATAGGTGAAGCAACAACGTTGGCAACTGCAGGTATTGAGCAAGTACATCAATTACCCGGTGTCGGTCAGAATCTGCAAGACCATTTAGAGTTTTATTTCCAATTTAAATGCTTAAAGCCGATTTCGCTGAATGGTAAAATTGATCCATTAAACAAATTGTTTATTGGCGCTCGCTGGATTTTAAATAAATCAGGTTTGGGCGCAACTAACCATTTTGAATCGTGTGGATTTATCCGTTCAAAGGCCGGTTTAGAGTGGCCTGATCTGCAGTATCACTTTCTACCTGCCGCAATGCGTTACGACGGTAAAGAAGCATTTGCTGGCCATGGTTTCCAAGTTCATATTGGCCACAATAAACCTAAAAGCCGTGGCGCCGTAACTGTCGTATCAAATGATCCTAAGATAGCGCCTCAAATTCAGTTCAATTATTTATCGCACCAAGATGATATTGAAGGTTTTAGAGCTTGTGTTCGTCTCACCCGTGAAATTATTAATCAACCGGGTTTAGATGACTATCGTGGTGAAGAAATTCAACCTGGCCTAGCAATACAAACTGATGAGGAAATTGACCGCTTTGTCAGAAGCACAGTAGAAAGTGCTTACCATCCTTCTTGTTCTTGCAAAATGGGCGAAGATGAAATGGCTGTAGTTGATTCTGAAACCAAGGTTCACGGTATTAATGGATTACGAGTGGTTGACTCGTCTATTTTCCCGACTATTCCTAATGGTAATTTGAATTCACCTACCATTATGGTCGCCGAACGCGCTGCCGATATTATTCTGGGTAACAAAACACTAGAACCCAATATGGCAAAAGTGACTATTGCCGAGCAATGGCAAACAACACAACGATTGCAAACACCCAAAAGACAAGTTGATTAATAGGTATTAGTCGATGTGTATCAACACACATCGACAATAGGTTGATGACCAACCTTCATTCAGTAAATGGCCAATATAGCTAAGTTCAATCTATCAGGGTTTAACTATCGTCAACACGATACTTAAGGCCTGAGGGCGTACTGCCTTTAAAAATTGTTCTATGGCATTAAATAACATAAAACAAGGAATTAACATTATGTTTTCACGTACTATTAGTTCAGGAGTTCAATAATGGCTACCTGGTTATCAATCGGCATTTTATTTACATTTGTCGCTATCGCATTTGTTATTTATCGTTGGGGTAACATGCAATGTATTGGTGTCACACCCGTGCATAGATTTACTTTTATTGCCATTTTGTTCACTTCTGGACTTGATGTTGGCTTAATCATGTTTCCATTAACAGAGTTCGCTGGATATGCCGATTTGGTAGCAAGTCCAGAATATGGATTTAGTAATCCATTGGCGATTGAATTTGGTTTTTGGGCCTGCTTAATTTGGGCTTTTTACTTTTTAACCTGCTTCTACTTTTGTGTCATTGAACCAAGAGTTAAGTATTTTGAAATTCCATTAATTAAGTTTATTAATAACGTGGTTATTATTGGTACTTGTGCCTTTACCGCTTATTTATTACTCACTAATTTACCTTGGTATTTACCAGAATTAGGTGATGGCGAATCCGTTGTTAGCAGTTTCTATTTAATTGTATTTTTGGTGATTGCCGCAGCCGTGTATTCAAGTACCAGTATTCGATATGTTCGCTACCTTAGCTTAGGTAGTACGTGGTTGTTCCTAGGATTAATCGCCATTATGTGGTCAGGCGCATTTTTATCCGATAACTCTAGTGTTGGTGAGTTTTTTACAACCTTTGCATTAATTGGCGACTACTTCGAAAATATTAATAACTTTGTGTTACCTATTAATGATTACCATGAGTTTTACTTATTTTGGTGGTTTGCATGGAGCATTATGATAGGCCAATTTACCGCACGTTTTGTGGGTGGTATGAAAACCTATCAAGTACTAATTGCTATGATGGTGTTCCCTTCAATTCCAATCGCTATTTGGTTCACGGTTCTGTACTACTACAGCTTAAACGGCATTGATACCACAGGCTTCTATAACCTTGCCATGGTGATTGTTGGTATTACATTTGTAATTAACTCGCTGGACTCACTAGTGCGTTTATACACAGATAATTTAGATATAACCGTAAAACGTTTCGGCAAAACTAAATACATCATAGGTAATATTGTTTTATTGAGTGCATTAACGATGCTCTTTAAACTAGATTTCTTACAAATTCAGTGGGTTGGCGCATTAGCTATCGCCCTAATAATAAGTTGTTTCGTTTACATATTAAAATCGCATTTCCATACTGTGAGCGACATAGAGCGTTCACCAAAAGAAAATAAAATCGATTTTACTAAAATCGAATTAGCAGACTAAAAAACAATAATGACTCAAGGAATAATGATGAATACCACAGTAAAAAAATTAGCATTACTCAGCTTATTTGCTTTACCGACGACAGTAATGGCAGGTGAATTAAGCACCACGATTAATGCCACTTCTGACTATACCTTTAATGGGGTTAGCCAAACGGATAATGATCCTGCATTACAAGCCAGCCTTGACTATGCTGTTGATAATGGTTGGTATGTAGGTGCTTGGGCATCTAATGTTGATTTTGGTAGTGCTGATGATACTTGGTTAGAACTTGATTTTTACGCAGGTAAATATATTGAGCTAACAGACAGAGTTTCTGTCGATGTGGGTATCGCGTATTATACTTATCATGGTGATGATGCCTCAGATGACTATTACTACCCTGAGATATACTCCAAGTTTGGTTATGCTTCTTCGCTTGGTCAAAGTGAATTAAATTTTTGGTATTCATGGGACTACTTTGGTCTTGATGCTGACCATTACATCATGATGGTTGCTCACACTTTTGCTATTGCTGAAGGTCACGATATTCGTGTTAGCGTTGACCGTTCAACATCAGAAGATAAGAACAAGTGGAACTGGGACGGCGATAAGTCTTACAACCATTACCGTGCTGAATATATGACGAGCTGGGAAGGTTTTGACTTTAACCTAGCCGTTGAAGATACCAGCATGGACTTAGATACTAGTGATACTCGAGCAGTATTATCAGTGTCGCGAACGTTCAGTTTGTAAGCTACAATTGTCGATAAAATCACTAAACAGAAGAATGTTATCAACATTATTCTGTTTTTTTTATATTCGACATGAGTCAGAAGCTGATTTCTGTTATGGTGCGTGGTGAATTATGAGGGGATTATGGAAAAATACGAGCAACTATTAATATCATTGCGTCGGGTCATTAGAGCCATTGATATACACTCGCGCCAATTAAATAAATTATCAGGTCTTACTGGACCGCAATTAATGGTTATACAGAAAATTGATCAACTTGACGCGCCACTGGCTAAACAAATAGCACAAGAGATTAATTTAAGTGCGGCGACTGTAACGACTATTATTGATCGACTCGAAAATCGCAATATGGTGATTAGAACTCGCAGTGAAACCGACAAGCGTAAAGTTCACCTATCATTAAGTGACGCTGGTAAAACATTATTAAATAGCGCACCTAAACCACTGCAAGAGCATTTTATTATGCGTTATCAAAATCTTGAAGAGTGGGAGCAAAGTCAACTATTGTCTGCCGTTGAACGGATTGCCACTATGATGGATGCCGATGAAATTGATGCTGCACCGGTTTTACTAGTAGGTCAAATCCAAGTTGAAGATCAATCTCAATAACTCCCCTTCTATATTCATAACGTGATGAGTAAAATTTATCCTACTCTCACGTTATGTTTCATTCTCAATCAAGCCTGTCTTCACTCAACTGTTATTATAAGTTCAGTTCAACGATCTATCTGCACCATTTCAGTCCTATAAAGCTAAAAAAAATTCAATGATTTATAATATTCTACTTAATACCGGATAACTCTTAATAATAAAAAGTGATATGCCTTGTGTACTATATGAGTGGTAAAGGTTAAATCTTAATCTAATTCACAAATTACAAGCGTAAAAAAGCCCCAACTGATGTTGAGGCTTTTTTATACCATTCTTCATTACAAAGAGTTACGTATGTAATTTCTTACTATAAATAATGGTACCCGAGGCCGGACTTGAACCGGCACGCTTATTCAGCGAGGGATTTTAAATCCCTTGTGTCTACCGATTCCACCACTCGGGCAAAGTGTTGTTTTAACCGTTACTAAATGTAACCATCAAAAGCAATTTTGTGGAGGCGCGACCCGGAGTCGAACCGAGATCGACGGATTTGCAATCCGTAGCATAGCCATTCTGCCATCGCGCCATGCTTTAACCAAATTCTAGTCTATCGGATAAGATAAGAAATTGGAGCGACATATCGGGTTCGAACCGATGACCTATACCTTGGCAAGGTATCGCTCTACCAACTGAGCTAATGTCGCGTTTTCAATCGTTTTAATGCTTTATTAAATCTGCAGAAAAGGGATTCCCTTGACTGCGGAATGGAATTCTACCGATTTAGCCCCGATAGTCAATCAATAAAGCCAGGATTTTAACAACAAAATAGCTGTTTGGTGCATAAATAAGCACTAAGATGCATTTTTAACAATTTTGGATTAAATGTATACGACAAACTACGAGGAAAAATTAAATGATGCTTAAATGAATAGCTAAACTTATGTCATTAACCAATAAAAAAGCATCTCAAAAGAGATGCTTTTCGTATATATCTACACAATAAACCGAATCATTAAGTTCACATGTCTGGAATGAGCAGATTAACTGTTAGGCAAAGATAATGTAGTTAACCCAAGCATTTTTTGCATAACGCCTACAACCTGACAGCTATAACCAAATTCATTGTCATACCATACATATAAAATGGCGCGTTTACCGTCGGCAATAGTTGCCTGTGAATCAACTACTCCAGCATAACGCGAACCAACTAGGTCACTAGATACAATTTCTGTTGACTCCGTAAAGTCGATTTGATTTTGTAATCCGGACTGTAATGCCACGTCTTTTAAGTATTCATTTAGCTCATCACGATTCGTTTCAGTTTGTAAATTAAGACTAATAATTGCCATAGAAACGTTAGGTGTAGGAACGCGAATAGCGTTGCCAGTTAACTTACCGGCTAATACTGGTAATGCCTTAGCAACAGCTTTAGCGGCACCTGTTTCGGTAATGACCATATTTAATGGTGCACTGCGACCACGACGATCAGCACTGTGATAGTTATCAATTAGGTTTTGATCATTAGTATAGGAATGAATGGTTTCAACGTGACCATTCTCAATAGCATATTTGTCGTTAACCGCTTTCAATACTGGAGTAATTGCGTTGGTAGTACAACTCGCCGCAGATACGATAGTATCTTCATCCAGAATATCGTTTTCGTTAACACCGTATACGATATTTTTAATGGCGCCTTTAGCAGGTGCTGTTAATAATACTTTTGAAGCTCCTGGGCTTTTAAGATGTAAACCTAAACCTGCTTCATCTTTCCAAATACCAGTATTGTCAACAATTAACGCATCATTGATATCATACTGAGTGTAATCTACTTCATCTGGTGAATTTGAATAAATGATTTGAATATAAGTACCATTGGCAATAATGGCATTGTTTTCTTCATCAACTTCAACAGAACCATTAAAGGGACCATGTACTGAATCACGGCGTAATAAACTGGCGCGTTTTTCTAAATCGCCTTTTTTACCGCCGCGTAATACAATGGCACGTAAACGTAATTTGTTGCTTTTACCAGTACGTTCAATTAACAAGCGCGCTAATAAGCGACCGATACGACCAAAGCCATAAAGAACAACATCACGGGCTGGAGTATCATCGCCATGATTAATTGCTTCAGACAATTCCTTGGCCATATAAGCTTCAATACCGCTAGCGTCTTTATTATCACGCCAGTAGTTAATCGCTAATTTACCAATATCCACTTTACAATGTTTAATGGCCAGTTTACTTAGCGCCACAACAAATGGGAAACTTTCACGAAGACGTAATTTTTCACCAACATGTCGACGAACTAAACGGTGTGACTTAATGATTTCGATGGTTGATGCGTTAAGCAGTGGTTTACCATACACCACAACTTCTATACCTTGATTACGATACAATTTGCCAAGCAATGGTTGCATTGCTTCAGCCATTTCGAAACGTTCTTGCCAGCTTTGTAAATGTTTATCTGCGCTCATGTAGGGATCCTTTATCTCACTTTTCTATTTTTTTCAGAAAGGTTTGAGTAACAAAAAAGAAAAGACCAATAATTTAGTATATTGTATAGGGATGTCCCCTTCTTGGTCGGCGACATTGTAATAAAATATTAGCCTTTTCGCCAGTAACTAATTTTCGGTAAATGTGTAATTTTATTAGACAATTTACCTATTGGAGTCGAATTTGAGCCGGAATTTTGTATTAATTACATCATTTACTATTTTTATGGCAATATTTGGCCTTTTTGGCTGTGATAATGACCGTAATAGCGACATCATTTGTAAAAATAATCCTGAACTTTGTGCCGATTTGCACAAAGATAGTTGGTGTCGGTTCGAAAAAGGCGATTTGATTCGACATCGTTATCAATTAAAGAAGGTAGATAAGCCAACAGGTAAGCAACTTTATAAACAGCTTATTTATCTTGAAACCTATAGTGATTGCATTCGACTTGCTGCTGGGGTTCAACATAAAGTGAATACTTATCGAACTCTTGATCGAGAACGTGCATTTGCTGTAAGTACACAAACACTTGCAGAGCTACAAGAGTCGACTAAAACTAACAATGAAGTGCATTTAGCCTTTTATCGTTGGATACGTTTCAATGACCAAGCCGGATTAGCGATTGTAGAAGATACCTATAAGCAAGGTATGCTCATCGATAACGAAATCATCACTCAGTTAGCGGCTTATTATGTGCGAGTATCACCTGAAGATGCCAAAATACTTTATTTACATTTGCTAGCAACAACAGAGCCGGAAAAAATCGATCCTAATTGGTTTTTAGCTTTAGCGTCTATTTATCGACAACAACAAGATGGACAAAAAGAATACCTGTTAACAAGGGCTAATTTACTAATAAGTGAGAATCAAGTTAATGAAAAGAAATTATTGGCTATCATTAGAGGAGATCGGACACTCGCATTAGTTCTAGACGGCCAAGCAGTTGAATTAGTATCCGCTGTTATGAGTAAACAATTTGCCAATAGCAAAAGTGAAGCATTATTGAAATAAATGACCGCCTTAGATTTTAGTGAGCGATTATAGTTTGAAGAACTTTATTTAAACTTACAAAACCGTGCTAAATTATCTAAAAAATAGGCTAAATGTAAAAATATTCCAAAATTATCAGCCTAATTTGGCATGTTAGGGTGATTTAACTTGATTATTATCGCCAATTTGGTAATTTTACAACTAGGCGAACTACATGCCACCAAATTATTTTTTAACTTGAGGGATATGAGATGACTATCCGTGTTGCAATTAACGGCTATGGCCGTATCGGTAGAAATATTTTACGTGCACTTTATGAAAGCGATAAAGATCTTCCAATCGAAATCGTAGCAGTAAACGACTTAGGTGATGCGGCAATTAATGCCCATTTAACCAAGTATGATACTGTTCACGGTCGTTTCAACGCTAAAGTTGATCACGATGATGAAGCTATCTATGTAAATGGTGACAAAATATTAACGTTCCAAGAACGTGACCCATCAAAATTACCATGGGCTGAGCTAAAAGTTGATGTTGTTTTTGAATGTACTGGTCTATTCACTTCTAAGGAAGCGGTAAAGCCACACCTTTCTGCTGGCGCTAAGAAAGTTATTATTTCTGCTCCTGGTAAAAATGTTGATGCTACGATCGTTTTTGGTGTAAATGAGAATGTATTAACTTCAGACATGACCGTAATTTCAGCAGCATCATGTACGACTAACTGCTTAGCTCCTATTGCTAAGCCGTTAAATGATGAACTTGGTATTGAGTCGGGTTTAATGACTACAATTCATTCTTATACAAATGATCAACGTTTATCTGATGTATATCATACAGATGTACGTCGTGCTCGCGCAGCAGCTATGTCAATGATCCCAACCAAGACGGGTGCAGCTGCTGCAGTAGGCTTGGTGGTTCCTGAGCTTCAAGGGAAGTTTGACGGCTTAGCGGTACGAGTCCCAACGATTAATGTGTCTTTGGTTGACTTAACTTTCTTAGCGTCTCGCGATACTACTATTGAAGAAGTTAATGCCATCATCACTCGTGCATCTTTAAAATCTCCAATGTCTGAAGTGTTAGCGATTAATTTAGAGCCGTTAGTCTCTGTCGACTTTAACCATAATCACTTCTCTTCTAATTTCGACGCAACACAAACGCGTGTTAATGGTCGTTTAGTGAAAGTCATGTCTTGGTATGACAACGAATGGGGTTTCAGTAACCGCATGTTAGACAACGCTGTTGCACTAATGAATGCTAAGTAATCCGCACTGTAGATTACTTTAGTTGGATTCTGTTCAAACTAGCTTAAGAGCCTCGCATTTATGCGGGGCTTTTTGTTGTTTGTTAGAAATAGTGGCACACTAAGCAATAAATAAACTCATAGGCATAAATATAAACAACCAACAAAAAACCGACATAAAGCCGGTTTTTTTATCTTTAATACAAGCTCAACGTTATTCGCTTATGCGTTGCCCTTCACTTTCATGTTCAATTCTTTGGCGAAATCGAGCATGCGGGTAAGTGGGATAAGCGCTTTAATACGCAGTGGTTCGTCAACAAAAATTTCATGTTGAGTTTTATCTGCGTTCACCAATGAAGCTTCAATCGCTTGTAAACCATTCAAGGCCATCCACGGACAATGTGCACAGCTACTGCAGGTGGCACCGTGCCCACCAGTTGGAGCTGACAGTAAGGTTTTACCAGGGGCTTCTTGCTGCATTTTATAAAAAATACCGCGGTCGGTAGCGACGATAAAAGTGTCGTTAGGCATGTTATGTGCAGCTTTGATTAACTGACTGGTTGAACCTACAACATCGGCCAGTTCAACAACACTCGCGGGTGATTCTGGGTGTACTAAAATCGCTGCTGTAGGATATTGTTTTTTAAGCTCTCGTAATCCTTTAGCTTGAAATTCATCATGCACGATACACTCACCCTGCCACAACAACATGTCAGCGCCAGTTTGTTTATTAATGTACGAGCCTAAATGACGATCAGGTGCCCAGATAATTTTTTTATCTTGGCTATCGAGATGCTCAACAATTTCTAAAGCAATACTTGAAGTGACGACCCAATCAGCTCGTGCTTTCACTGCTGCTGAAGTATTGGCATATACCACAACAGTATGATCTGGGTGAGCATCACAAAAGGTATTAAATTGCTCAATCGGGCAACCTAAGTCAAGTGAACAGGTTGCTTCAAGAGTTGGCATTAAAATGGTTTTTTCTGGGCTTAAAATTTTGGCAGTTTCGCCCATAAATTTAACCCCAGCGACAATTAATGTCTTTGCTGGGTGATCGCGACCAAAGCGTGCCATTTCTAATGAATCAGACACACAACCGCCCGTCTCTTCAGCTAACGCTTGAATTTCAGGGTCAGTATAATAATGGGCAACCAGTACCGCGTTTTGATCAATCAATAACTGTTTAATACGTGCTTTATATTGTGCTTTTTCAGCGTCAGACAACACGGCAGGTTTTGGCGGAAACGAATACTCAATAGTTTCAATTTTAGGTGCCGACAGACTCATACAAGTTCCAATCGAATAACATTGTCCGAGTATTATACGAAAAACATTCTAAAAACAAAAGGACGCGTTAGCGTCCTTTTAGATAAGATAGATTAATCATCATTAACGCATGGCTAAAAGCATTTCTTGCGGTTGCTCTAGATAGTGTTTCCATAGATTACAGAAACGGGCAATAGTACCACCATCGATCACACGATGATCCCCTGACCAACTTACTTGCATAATCTTACGCGCTTCAACTTCACCTTTAGCGTTAAAACGTGGCAATATTTGTAACTTACCTAAGGCAACAATTGCGACTTCAGGTTTGTTAATAATCGGCGTTGCCACGGTGCCACCTAAGGCACCAATATTAGAAATCGAGATAGTGCCATCTTTTAAATCAGCTGGAGATACCCGACCACTGCGTGCAGCAATGGTTAAACGAGTAATATCGGCAGCAATGTCTAAAATCGACTTACTCTGCACATCTTTAACATTTGGCACCAATAAACCGACTTTAGAGTCGACTGCCATACCAATATTATGGCGTGACTTGTACGTTAACTCGGTACAATCGGCATTGGGTTGGCTGTTCAATATTGGGTATTCGGTAATGGCTAACGACATGGCCTTCATGAAAAATGGCATCATGGTGAGTTTTACTTCGTCAGTTGAATAACGTTGTTTCATGCTTTCACGCAAGGCAACCAGTTCGGTTAAATCAAACTCTTCACAATAAGTAAAATGAGGGATAGTCGTTACAGACTCAACCATCATTTTAGCCATAATGGCTTTCACACCTTTAATTGGTTCGACTCTATCACCACTTGATTGACTCATGATAGTCTGCTCTGCCGTCGTAATGGCGCTAGTGGTTGTCACCGTTGGCGCTGGCGAGACTGAAACTCCATTTTGTTGATGGCGTTCAATGTCTTCTTTGTAAACACGGCCATTTTTACCACTGCCCACAACCATCGCAATATTAATATCTAACACTCGCGCCATGCGGCGTACTGCTGGACTTGCTAATGCCTTACCTTGAGGGACTGGCTCAAGGTTATCTTGGTGCTGAACAGTTTGAGCTTCAGTGGTAAGTTCAACGGTAACAGCTTGATCACCACTATGAGCTTCTACTTCAATGGCAAATAATGGCGAATGCACTTTTGCAAGTTGCCCTTTACGGTAATGTAATTTAACGATTTTACCCGCTTTCATTGCCGGAATTTGGACTAATGCTTTATCTGTCATGACATCAGCAATAGGCTGGTCTTCAACCACTATATCGCCTTCTTCAACTAACCAATCAACCAATTCACATTCAACAATGCCTTCACCAATATCTGGTAATAAAAAATCTTCTATGTTTGATTTATTGCTTGTTGGCACATCAGCAGTATCATGCACCAATGTGTCGTTAACCGGTGTCATGGCCGCTACGGGTGTTTCAGTAACGCTGTCGGTGCCTTCAACTTCCATTTCTACTGCGTACAATGGTTGATGAACAATGGCTATTTCGCCTTTTGCGTAATAAAGCTTAGTAATTTTTCCAGCATGGGGCGCCGGTATTTGAACTAACGCTTTATCTGTCATTACATCAGCAATGGGTTGATCTTCGGTAACAAAGTCGCCTTCGCTGACCAACCAATCAACCAATTCACACTCAACAACACCTTCGCCGATGTCGGGTAAAATAAAATCTTTAATCATATCTTATTCCTAATACGCCACAGTGGCCTTGATGGCTTCGAAGGTCTTTAACTCATCTGGCATGTATTCTTTTTCGTGAATTAATGGATACGGAGTATCTAATCCACATACGCGGTTGATGGGTGATTCCAACGACAGAAAACATTCTTGTTGGATGGTAGCCGCAATTTCACCGGCAAAGCCACCCGTTAATGGTGCTTCATGGTTTATTAACAAGCGACCCGTTTTAGTCACGGATTTTGCAATAGTCTCGACATCCCAAGGAGATATGGTGCGTAAATCAATAATTTCACATGAAATACCTTCTTTTTCGGCACGTTCACAGGCTTTCTCAACCACTTCCATTTGCGCGCCCCAAGCCAATACCGTGATATCACTGCCCTGCTTGATGACTTGTGCTTTGCCTAACTCGATAACGTAGTCTCCAGCGGGAACTTCGCCAACAGAAGCTCTATACAAACGCTTAGGTTCAAAGAAAATAACGGGGTTAGGGTCGCGAATCGACGCCAACAACAAACCTTTAGCTTGTTCTGGGTTCCGCGGAATAACCACTTTTAAACCAGGCGTTTGCGTAAAATACGCTTCTGGTGATTGTGAGTGATAATGACCACCTGCGATACCACCTCCGTATGGCGTTCGGAAGGTTAATCCACCAACATCAAATTGATTACCACTGCGATAGCGAAATTTTGCTGTTTCATTGACGATTTGATCGAATGCCGGGAAAATATAATCGGCAAATTGAATTTCTGCCACGGCGGTCATGCCATATGATGCTAAACCATTAGCAAAACCGGCAATACCTTGTTCAGTTAATGGCGTATTAAAGCATCGATCACGACCGAACTGCTCTTGCAAGCCTGATGTAGCACGAAATACACCACCAAAGTGGCCAACATCTTCACCAAAAATCACCATGCGCTCGTCAGCAGTCATGGCTATTGATAACGCCTCATTGATGGCGTGTAACATATTCATTTGAGCCACGGTTAGAGTCTCCCTGCGCTTTTTGGATAGGCTTTTGGATACTTACTGATGTGTTCTTTCAATTCTTTCAGCTGTTTTCTTAACGCTGGAGTCGGCTTATCAAGCACATCTTCGATAATTTCGTCTAGTTTCGGGATCGGTAACTTTTCAGCCACTTTTACCGCGGCTAAAACCTCTTCGCGATAACGTTCAAATAATTTGGCTTCATCAGCTTCGGTCAGCCAATCTTTGTTCACCATCCACAATTTAAAGCGTTTTACTGGATCGTGTTGTTGCCATTTAGCCTCTTCTTCTTTTGAGCGATATCCCGATGGGTCGTCTGATGAAGAATGCGCCCCCAAACGATAAGTCATCGCTTCGATTAATACTGGTGCATTATGTTCTAGTGCATGAGCTCGAGCTTGTTGTGTGGCAGCTAACACCGCGAGCATGTCATTACCGTCAACACGGATAGTGTGCATCCCATAACCCACACCACGACTAGCAATACCGTTTCCGGCATATTGCTCTTCAGTAGGAGTAGAGATAGCATAACCATTGTTACGACAAAAAAAGATGGTTGGAGACTTAAGCACTGCAGCCATATTTAAACCGGCATGAAAATCACCTTCTGACGCAGCGCCTTCACCAAAATAACAAATGGCTACATTACGTTTGCCTTGTAACTTCATACCATAGGCAACACCTGTGGCTTGTGGAATTTGAGTGGCCAGTGGCGATGAAATGGTTTGGTAATTCAGTTCGCGACTGCCGTAATGAATCGGCATTTGACGACCTTTACCTAAATCTTTCTCGTTACTGAACATTTGATTCATAAATTGTTCAGTCGTAAAACCACGATAACGCAATGAGGCGTGCTCACGATATTGGGCCAAAATGACGTCGTCTTTATCAAGCGCTGCTGTGCTGCCAATAATTGAGGCTTCTTCACCAGTACAGGTCATGTAAAAACTAATTCGTCCTTGACGCTGCGCACCCAACATACGCTCGTCTAATACTCGTGTAAAAACACAAGTATCAAAGATTTTGTCGGCCAGAGCCTTATCGATTACTGGTAGAACCGCATTTTCATAAGTGGTGCCATCAGCTTGCAAAATACGCAAAATGGGGATGTGCAATGACGCTTTGTCTAAGAAGCTGACACGGTGCACTGTTTCATTGGTCAGTGGTGCGTTGCTCATATTATGCTCTTGTTATTGTTGAGCCCTGTTCAACATAAACATGGCTCTATTTATACTATGCGAGTAGACATTACGTTAACGTAAACTACCTATCAATACTTACTCTCACTGTAAACGTATTTTACTCACGATTAACATGTATATATTGCTTTACGACTATTCAATTTTCTCACTTAACGCTGGTACTAAACATAAAACAGTTCGCTGACCAATAGGCACATTTGCATTCGGAAATACGATTGCTTCTTGTGGGTGTTCAACTGTAATGGTATTACCGCCTTCTGTCGCTAACACTTCACCTTGACTAAAGGCACTGAAGTTTTCTACATCACCAGCAAAACTAAACTCAAAATCATCAAAGTGCTTATTAATAGAGCGCGATACTTTATATAAGTTCACCCTAGCGGCATCAAACGCTGGTACTTCTAGCACGATTTCAGTGATTAACTTTTCAAGCATAGTATGAGTTTGAATAAAACGACTCATATCGTTTTGGCCAAATGGCATCACTTTACCTAATTCAACGGTGAAAGCATCTGCTTGAAATTGCTCAGACGAATAGTAACTGAATGTGGTTGTTGGCTCATGATGAAACAACATAGTATCAACGCCACATGCCGCCAAAAACATAATTTGCTCGCCGCTGAAAGCGCGACCAGGGCGGTATGGATAAATCGCGAACTTTTCATGCTTGGAGGCACGTATTGCGGTATGTAAGTCATAATGAATACGTTGATTGTCGCTATTGGCATTGTAAAAGTCTGCCACGTATTGCTCTAACGCTTTGGCACGATGACGCTCTGGATGGCGTAAACCCTCGCCTTTAGAATGCGCGCCGCTAAATAAACGATTCATGTTTTCGTCAATAAAACGAGTTTTGTTGATAATAGCTGCTGGATTACCAATTAAAAACAAACAACGTTGTTTAGCGATAATTTTTTCACTCAAAAGATCACGAATTAATTGATTACATATTTCTATTGGCGCGGTTTCGTTGCCGTGCACAGCACTTGATAGCACTATGTCTTTAGTTGTTGGGGTATTAGGGGTGAACACAATCACACCAGTATCAAGCACATCCACACGAGTGTGATTGCTTAAGATAAAATTGAAACTGCCGTCTATTTTGTCTGGATTAGCTAAAGTATAAGCTAGAAAATCATTATCTTTAATTGGATTAGATAACACTATCAACTCCTTGAATGCTTTATTTTACGGCATGATTAATCTTACTGTTGCGCTTCACTTAATCTTACAAATTTTGCATGCCTATTTTTATCAGCGGATTCTAGCATAAGCGACAATATTTTTAATGGAGGCATAAGTTAGATTTATTTATTAATAAAACATTACTTGCAAAAAAAACAAATATTGAACACAATTACGGCCATCTAGACTTCTATAATTTGTTTTAAGGGTTTGTCATGGCGTTAGCAACATTTGGTGCAGGCTGTTTTTGGGGTGTTGAGTATTTTTTCCGTGAAGTTAACGGTGTAATAAACGCTACATGTGGCTACATGGGCGGTAAAGATTCAGCTTTGACTTATAAAGAAGTGAAAACAGGAACCACTGGTCATGCCGAAGTTGTGCAAGTTGAATTTGATCCTGAAGTTATCGATTACAACGAGTTATTAGATGTTTTTTGGAAAAATCATAACCCAACCATGTTGAATATGCAGGGTGGCGACATTGGCACTCAATATCGCAGCACTATCTTTTTTCATGATAAACAGCAAAAAGCCCAAGCCGAAACATCTAAGCTAGCGTTAGCACGCAGTGGTAAATGGGGGCAACGTCATATTGTCACTGAAATTGTACCGATTCAAACATTCCACATTGCTGAGGAATATCATCAAAATTATCTTGAGAAGAATAATTTACCAACCTGTCACCTAGTTTACTAAGTTGGATTAATCCGTATCATTATTATGACAAATTTCCGTTTCAAGCTTGTTGATGCAACACATATCTCAGCTTGAAGCGGATTATTTACACAATAGATAACCACAATCGATTTCCTACACTTAACTTCGCTTTACCCGCCGATGTAAATTCCATACAATCTCATCTATATTGCTTAAGGCAAGTTATTGGAGAACCAAATCATGAGTGAAGCTCGTCACGTTAACCTACTAATTTTAGGTTCTGGCCCTGCCGGCTATACCGCTGCTGTTTATGCTGCACGTGCAAATTTAAAGCCTGTAATGATCACAGGCATGCAGCAAGGTGGTCAATTAACCACAACAACTGAAGTCGAAAACTGGCCAGGTGATGCTGAAGACTTAACCGGTCCGGCATTAATGGAACGGATGCAAAAGCACGCTGAAAAGTTTGATACAGAAATTATTTTCGATCACATCAATGAAGTGAACTTAACTGAACGCCCTTTCCGTTTAAAAGGTGATAATGGCGAGTTTACTTGTGATGCACTCATTATTGCTACTGGTGCATCGGCTAAATATTTAGGCCTTCCATCTGAAGAAGCTTTTATGGGCCGTGGTGTGTCAGCCTGTGCAACCTGCGATGGTTTCTTTTATCGTAACCAAAAAGTTGCAGTGATTGGCGGTGGTAATACCGCTGTTGAAGAAGCGCTTTATTTAAGCAACATAGCTTCTGAAGTTCACTTAATCCACCGTCGCGATACTTTCCGTTCAGAAAAAATTCTGATCAATCGCCTAATGGACAAAGTGGCTAACGGTAATATCATTTTGCATCTTGACCAAACACTTGAAGAAGTGACTGGTAACGACATGGGTGTAACTGGTCTTAAGATGAAAAGTACTAAAGATGGTTCAGTAAGCGATCTTGAAGTAGCGGGTGTATTTGTGGCCATTGGTCACAGCCCAAATACGGGTATTTTTGCAGGCCAATTAGAAATGAATCACGGTTATCTAAAAGTAAACAGTGGCTTAGAAGGTAATGCAACTCAAACCAGCATTGAAGGTGTTTATGCCTGTGGAGACGTAATGGACCAACATTATCGTCAAGCGATTACTTCTGCAGGTACTGGTTGTATGGCGGCATTAGATGCCGAACGTTATTTAGACGCTCAAAAATAATCACCCCGCTAACGCGAGACAAAAAAGAGCAGTTTATCTGCTCTTTTTTATTGTCTGACAGATATTTTAAGGGAGTATGCACTAACCATTAAACTGCTTTTTGATAAAACACCGCTTCGGTATCGCCAAGTGGATCTTTGTGAATACTTTTATGTTGAAAAGTCATGCCAAGTTTTCTCATAATAGCGATCGATGCTAAGTTATCTTCTACCGCCAGTGCACTAATATGAGTGACTTCATCTATCGCACTCACTACCTCCATCACCGCTTGAGCGGCTTCTGTTGCATAGCCTTTTCCCCAACTCACATATTTGAAACGCCAACCTAATTCAAGATCATGCTGTTGTATATCGGTAAAAAAATGCATAGGTCTAACTAACACCCAACCTAAATACTGGCCACTTAATCCGTGTTTATCATTTTCAATACAATTGAGTGCATGAACTTTCCATAATCCCCAGCCTTTATCTGGATTTAAATATTGAGCCAATCGAGGGATCATCACCGTATCTATCTGTTGTTGAGTCGTTTTGTTGCCACCATTTAAAAAGTGCATTACCCGTTCGTCTTGGTCTAGTTCAAATAATAATGCGCTGTCATCAAGAGTCATTAATGATAACTGTAATCTAGTGGTGTTGTTTATGTGCACAATAATATCCCTGTAATTTTAAATGCAATTTACTCACATATCTTTGACACACAAGTTTACACAATGAAACAACAAAAAATAAACATTTCGATTAACATATAAAGTAGAAATAAGACTATTAGCTTTGGTATGGCTATCGTCAAATAAATTTATTGCAAAGATAAAGCATTATTAAGAGGAAGGATTGTGGCTACTAAAAAGCAAATCATATTACCCATCATAGTATTAGGCATTGGTATAGCCGGTTTAGTTGGGATAGCTGCATTAAAAAAGCCCCCTGAAGAAAAGCCCCCACTTGATACCACACCATTAGTGTCTGTTGAAACAATAGAATATAAACCCATGACCTTTTCGGTAAGCTCATACGGTGTAGTTGCAGCCAAATATGATACTGAACTTGTTTCGCAAGTTAGCGGTGAAATCATTTATTTAGCCGATAAATTCGTTAAAGGCGGTTTTGTCAAAAAAGGCGAGATATTGGCTAAGATTGATCCAAGTGATTATGACGCAGGATTATTAGATGCACAGGCTAATCTTGCCTCATCAAAAGCCACTATGGTTCAAGAACGTGCTAATGCAGAAGTTGCTATTCGTGAATGGGCAGAAATAACCAGCAGTAAACCAACAGATCTTAGTTTACGTAAACCGCAATTGGCACAAGAATTAGCAAAGTTAAAAAGTGCCGAAGCGGGTTTACTTCGTGCGCAACGTGATCTGGAACGCACCATTATCCGCGCCCCGTATGATGCACTTATTTCCAGCCGTGAAATTGGCTTAGGTGCATACGTCACCACAGGCAGCAAACTTGGCCACGTTTACAATACAGATACAGCAGAAATTCGTTTGCCTTTGGCCGACAAAGAAATGCAATACCTAGATCGAAAAGGCACTAATGCAGAAGTGCGTTTAGTCGGTAACTTTGCTGGAAGTAAACAACAATGGATCGGTAAAATAGTCCGCAGTGAAGGGGTGGTTGACAGTAAAAGTCGAATGACTTATCTGGTTGCTGAAGTTGATGATCCATACGGACTTAACAGCGATAAAAACGAATTACGTTTTGGCACTTATGTAACAGCTCATGTTGAAGGCAATGATGCTGGTAAAGTGGCCATTATTCCACGTCATTTAATCGTCAATGGCTTAGTCGCTGTTATGGATAACGATAAAACATTACGTTATAAACCGGTGACCATTATTCGCCAACAAGGTGCTGACGTAGTTATTTCTGATGGATTAGCATCAGGAACACAAGTGATTACATCTGCACTTGATTATCCAATGGAAGGGATGAAGCTGGCTCTGCCAGAAGATAAAATCCAACAAGAAGAGTCACTAGAAACCGAACAGACTGAACTTGCAATGGAAGGTGAGTAAATATCATGGCAGATACTAATAAAGGCATCATTGCTTGGTTTGCCCGCAATAGTGTGGCAGCAAATTTATTGATGATCATCATCATACTTGGCGGCTTATTAACCGCCAATACCATCCGCAAGCAGTTCTTCCCAGCAGTTGAAGTTAATTGGATACAATTCAGCGCAGTTTATCCAGGTACTGCACCACAAGAAGTGGAAGAAGGCATTACCATTAAAATTGAACAAGCCTTAGAAAGTGTTCAAGGATTAAAACGGGTCATTACGTATTCTAACCGCAATATGGCGCAGGGATATTTTCAGGTTGAAGATGCCTATGACCCACAGGTCGTATTAGAAGAAGTAAAGTCAGAAATTGACTCCATCTCAACCTTCCCCGGCGGCATGGAGCCTCCAAAAGTTGAACGGATTAAATTTCGCCAAGAAGTGATGTATTTAAGCCTTTATGGTGACTTAAACCAAAAGCAACTCAAAGATTTAGGTGAACGCATTAATGATGAAATCATGCAACTGCCTGGCGTTAACATTAGCGAATACTATAGCGGTTTGAGTTATGAAATTGGCATAGAGGTCAGTAAAGACCGTTTGCGCGAATTTGGCTTAACATTTAACGATGTGGCTGAGGCCGTCCGTGGTTATTCACGCAATATGTCTGCTGGACAAATTAAAGCAGAAAATGGCTACATCAATTTACGTGTTCAAAACCAAGCCTATGTTGGTTACGAGTTTGAGCAGCTGCCGTTATTGACTTTAGATGATGGAACTAAGATTTTATTGGGTGATATTGCCCGCGTAAATGATGGTTTTGAAGAAGGCATTCAATACTCAAAATTTAATGGCAAAAATTCAGTGACCTTTTTCATTGGTGCAGCTAAGAATCAAAGTATTACCGATGTTGCTGATACTATTAATACTTTTGTTGAAAAACAACAAAAAATACTACCACAAGGTGTAAAGCTCGAACCTTGGGTAGACATGACTTACTACTTAGATGGTCGTTTACAGTTAATGCTCGACAGCATGAAGAGTGGTGCGATATTAGTCTTTATTATGTTGGCTTTATTTTTACGGGTTCGATTAGCTTTTTGGGTAATGATGGGACTGCCAGTGTGTTTCTTAGGCACTCTACTCTTTATGCCAATGGGTTTTATCGACGTCACCATTAACGTTATTAGCTTATTCGCCTTTATTTTAGTTCTGGGGATAGTGGTCGACGATGCCATTGTGATGGGCGAAAGTGCCCACAGTGAATCAGAAGAACACGGTCAAAGCATTGAAAGCGTTATTCGCGGTGTTAAAAAAGTCGCTATGCCTGCAACCTTTGGGGTCCTGACGACTATTGCAGCGTTCTTACCCATCACAATGGATGACGGCCCTTCATCGGCATTTGGCCAAGCCATTGGTTTTATTGTTATTTTATGCTTATTATTTTCATTAATAGAATCAAAGTTGATTTTACCTGCGCATTTAGCACATATGAAAAAACCAACAATCGTTAAACCCGGCTCAAAGAACCCAATAGATTGGCTGCGTAACGGCGTCAATTTTGTTCAAGGCAAAATTGATCGTGGTTTAAATATCTTTATTAAATCTGTCTATCGCCCTTCCCTAGAATTAGCCGTTGAGTATCGCTATGCGGTTATTATGCTATTTATTAGTTTGATCTTGCTCTGTGTTGGGCTGTATATGGGCGGTGTCATCCGCTTTATCGGTCAACCTAAAATTCCACATGACTTTCCAAGAGTCACAGTTGAGATGAATGTTGATGCATCAGAAAAGTCGACGCTAGCTGCGGCATTAGCTATTGAGCAGACGTTATATGATGTTGATAAAAAAATAGAACAACAATACGGTCAGAAAATGATTTCTGACATGCAGGTTGATCTAAAAGGGCAAACTACTGCTGAAGTGATGACCAAATTAGTCGACCCATCACTCAGACCAATGGATACTTTTGCTTTAGCTGATTTATGGCGTAAGGCGATGCCACAAATTCCAGGGGTTAAATCGTTCAGCATTCAAGACAGCTTAATAGGCGGCGGTCGTGAAGACGGTGATATTAGCTTCAGACTTGAAGGTAAAGATGAAGCTCAGTTAGTAGCAGCGTCATTAGCCCTTAAAGACAAGCTTAATTCACTTAAAGGCGTCAGCGATGTTAACGACAGTCGTCAATCTAGTGCCAAAGAAGTACAGTTCCAATTGAAACCGTTAGCCAACGCATTGGGCTTAACCTTAGCCAATATTGCTTCGCAAGTGGGGAACAGTTTTTACGGTCTTGAAGCACAGCGTATAATTCGCAATGGTGAAGAGATCAAAGTGATGCTTCGTTATCCGGAAGAACAGCGTAATTCAATTGCACTGGTTCAAGATGTCATGATTAACACCCCACAAGGTGCTGAGTTACCCTTATCTGAAGTGGCGGAAATTAAAGTGGTTCAAGGCGTTAACAGTATCCGCCGCGAAAATGGTAACCGCACCATTAATGTCTGGGCCAATGTTGATGCTGATCAGACAGAACCGTTTAAATTGGCGAAGGATATCCGTGATAACTTTATGCCAGAGTTACTGACAAAATACCCTCGTGTGCATAGTGAAGTTTCTGGCAGTATTCAAGAGCAATTAGACAGTGCAGATACCCAAATGCGTGACTTTATTTTATCGCTATTGCTCATATACAGCTTGTTAGCTATTCCACTACGCTCATATATTCAGCCCGTTATGATCATGTCCGTTATCCCGTTTGGTGTTATCGGATCTGTTATGGGACATCTTATCTTAGGCATAGATTTAAGTGTGTTATCGATGTTCGGTATTATTGCCGCTGCGGGTGTAGTAGTGAATGACTCGTTAGTGATGGTGGACTATGTCAATAACTCCAGAAAAGCTGGCGTGCCGATGAAACAGGCTGTTCTTAATGCTGGTTGCCGCCGTTTTAGGGCTATCATGCTTACCTCATTGACAACATTTATTGGGTTAGTGCCAATTATGGCAGAGACCAGCATGCAAGCCCAAATGGTGATCCCTATGGCGGTATCATTAGCCTTTGGGGTACTGTTTGCGACTGTGGTGACCTTATGCCTCATTCCATGTTTGTATATTGCCATTGAAGACGGAAAAGCATTGATCCGCAAAGTTATCAATATATATGCCCCTGCCCCAGCTAATACTGCAACCGAGCAGTATTAACTCCGGTGGAAATCATCAATACCAGCAAGATTAAATAACAACAATGACAAAGGGCCTTAAAGGCCCTTTTTTGTCGCTGTTTTTTATGACCATGTTCTATTGAAAAGAGTGTATGCGCTAAAATCAACCCTAGCTCATTGCATTTATGCTGCTACTATTAGTGGTTAAAGTTTGGCTGAGCAATTGGTTTTATTAATAAAATATCAACTGACTAAAAATGTATCTTTAAGGTTATTCGGTAAAATATTATGCTAGTCTAGGTTAAACGAATCTGGTCAACCTCACCGTGTTTATTGCTAGCCAACTAAGGTAACAATTTATGAGTCAACGCAGCATTAATGCCTTGTTTAAACCCACTTCAGTAGCGGTTATTGGCGCCTCAAATGGTAATAAGCGCGCGGGTAAAGCAATCATGAAAAACCTGCTTTCTAGCGGTTTTTCTGGACCAATAATGCCCGTCACCCCTAAGTACACAGCAGTTATGGGCGTATTGGCTTATCCCAATATTGAAGCATTACCCATTAAACCCGATTTGGCCATCATTTGTACTAATGCATTAAAAATCCCTCGTATCGTTGAGCGCTTAGCGCAGTTTGGTTGCAAAGTGGCTATTATTATTGCCTCGGGTATGGCATCTCAAACAGACGAAAATGGTAATAACCTACTAGAATTAACCAAACAATATGCCAAGCGATACGGCATGCGTTTGTTAGGCCCAAATAGTCTGGGGATGATTTTACCTACGATAGGGCTTAACGCCAGTTTAGCGCATGCTGGTGCAATTCAGGGGAAGATAGCCTTTGTCTCACAGTCAGCGGCAATCTGCACCACAGTTCTGGATTGGGCCAACAATAAAGGTATTGGCTTTTCATCATTTATTTCATTGGGTGATGCCACCGATATTGACTTTGATGAGTTACTTGACTATTTAGGCCGTGACAGTAAAACCAGCGCCATTATGTTGTATATCGATTCGATTAATGAAAAACGTCATTTTTTATCAGCTGCCCGTGCCGCCTCACGTAATAAACCTATTTTTGTGATTAAATCTGGTCGCAGTCGTGAAGGAGTGCAAGCTGCAATGCTTCATACTGGTGGCGTTGGCGGTAATGATGCTGTTTATGAAGCAGCCTTTAGACGTGCTGGTATGTTAAGAGTTAATGATTTAATCGAATTGTTTGCAGCAGTTGAAAGTCTTGCTCATTCGGCTCAGCTTAAAGGTGAGCGATTGGTCATTATGAGTAATGGCGGTGGCCCAGCAGTGCTTGCCGCAGATGAATTAATCATAAAAGGTGGTAAATTAGCTAAGTTGTCAGATAAAACCGTCGATGAACTTAATGCTATTTTACCCAGCACCTGGTCTAAACAAAATCCTATCGACATGATTGGCGATGCCGATAGTCAGCGCTATGCAGACACATTAAAAGTTCTGATGAGCAGTAATGATACAGATACTATTCTGGTGCTACATTCACCGTCTGTGTTAGGAGAAAGTGTTGAAATTGCCAACAGTATTATTGACACCATTAATCAACATCCTCATCGACATCGATTAAATATTCTCACTAACTGGAGCGGCGAAGATTCGGCTTATCTTGCCCGCAAGCGTTTCACTAAAGGAGGTATACCGACCTATCGGACCCCAGAAGGTGCAGTGAGAGCCTTTATGCACATGGTTGAATACAGTCGCAACCAAAAATTATTACAAGAAGTGCCGCAGTCAATACCTGATAACATTCCCACCGACAGCAAAACCGCACGAGCATTATTGCAACGCGCATTAGATAATGGTCAAACAGTGGTTGAAACCCATCAAGCCGGAGATATATTAAAAGCTTACGGCCTGAATACCATTGATACTCGTTTTGTTAAAGACGTAGATGAAGCGGTAAATGTTGCCAACCAAGTGGGATATCCGGTGGCATTAAAAGTACAATCGCCCGACTTGCTGTATAAATCTGATGTTCATGGTGTGGTGTTAAATTTAGACTCAGACGAAGATGTTAGTCACGCGGCGCATTCGATTATAGATCGTGTGCATCAAATTAATCCTTCGGCCAAAATTGACGGATTAATTATTCAAAAAATGGCCTTAACTGCTGGCGCGCAAGAAATTAGAGTGTCGGTGATTAATGATCCAGTATTTGGCCCAGCTATCTGTTTAGGTGAAGGTGGATCTGAATGGGACCCTACACGTGATGCTGCCGTTGCCCTGCCTCCGTTGAATATGGCGTTGGCACGTTACATGGTGATCCAAGCGCTTAAAACGCAAAAATTGCATGACCGTCATTTACCACTTGGTCTCGACATGAATGCCTTGTGCGTAATGCTAACTCAAATTTCGCACTTGATAATTGATTGTCCTGAAATAGCTGAAATAGACATTAATCCTGTTTTGGCTGCTGGTGAGAAAATAACATTATTAGACGTTAATATGCGCTTGCATGATACCCCACAAGACAACATTAACCGATTGGCTATTTTGCCTTACCCTAAAGAATTAGAACAATCCACCACCTTAAAAAATGGCCTTCATGTCATGTTAAGACCCATTCTGCCAGAAGATGAACCCAAGCACTTGGACTTTGATAATTCATTAAGTGATGAAGACAGATACAAACGTTATTTTGGAGTCAGATCGCAAATGACCCATGAAGAAATGGCGGTGTTAACTCAAATTGATTATTCACGTGAAATGGCATTTATTGCAACGACTATGACAGAAGATGGTGAAGAGCTTACTTTAGGGGCTGTAAGAGCCTCTATCGACCCCGACAATACTGAAGCCGAGTTTGCCATGGCGGTACGTAGTAATTATCAAGGTATTGGCTTAGGTAAGCTATTGCTTGAAAAACTCATCGCCTACTACAAAACCAACAATACAATTGCATTGACTGGATTTACTATGTTTGAAAATCGTAACATGGCGAATTTAGCTAAATCGCTTGGCTTTACCGTATCATTTGATATGGAAGAACATCTCATTAAAATGCAAATGCAGCTTCAACCCAAAGAAAAATAATCGTTATGTTCCTAATCTAAAATAGGATTGATATTTAATCGATTACAAGATGCCAGCAATGACTAAAATGGACTTTATGTCATTGCTATAAGTCATCAATTTTATTTATAGATTCGTTCAAGTCCATGTAAAAATGCATTTTTTTGTTCTGCAACTACACAACTCGCCATAAATTTGAATAAATATAACCCTTTTAGTGCTACAGAACGTTTACTGAATATAACAAGGACAAATTGACTAATTATACCAACCACAATAATTATCTGTTTTAGTATGATGAACGGTAACATTGAAGTGAATCATTAAAAGGAAAATATATGCTTAAATTACCACTTTCTCTAACTATATTACTCATCTGTGCCACAACGATAATGACTTGTTTATACTCGCCATTTGCCCATGCGGCCAATCCAGAAGGTAAGATAAACATTGTTAGCACAGTAATGAATTCCGATGATTATCAAGCCTTAAGCGCGACCAAAATGTATCCTGTTCCTGAGGCCGGAATGGTGCAACATATTCTCACCTTACCGGCTCTCAATAACGAGCAACAATACCTACTGGAGGTACAAATAGGCCAACAGAAAATGGTGGATTGTAATAAGGTCAGACTTATCGGAGAAATAAGCAGCTTATCATTGCCTGGTTGGGGATACATTTATTATCAAGTCGACAATATTATTCAAGGCCCTAATACGCTAATGATGTGTACAGAACCCAAAAAAGAAAAATTTATTGTTCTCAATAAAAGTATGACTCAGCCTTATGACAGTCGACAACCGATAGTTTTTTATTTACCTGAAGGTACTGATTTACGTTATCGAGTATGGGAAACTGCAAGCGATTATGTGTTTAGTGGACAATAACCCAATCAATTAGAGCTAATAGCCATTTTGTCAGTCAAACAGTTGAATGTAGACAGATAATATCTAAACTTATTCATTAGTTCAGTGCCAATATTATCATGTAAGAAAAATCAAACACTAAAATGGTTCATTTATAATTAAATAACTTTACTACACTAAAATAAATCATTCATTAATGCTCAGTACACTTGATGTGTACAGAACATTAAGCATTGATGTTAATAGCGGCGAACCCTAACGACTTGCATAATTTCAATTTCAAACCCGCCCACAACTTCTTTTGATGGGTAATAAATCAAATTGACTTTATGGTCTAACAAACTCTTGAATCGTTGAGGTCGTTTGTATTTAAATGGCACATCGCAATCTTTAATCATCAAGGTTTGCAAAAACCATTCTCCAACTTGACGCTGAATATGAGATACCACAGTAACGCCTTCACTTTGTATTAACTCACCATGTCGCTCTAACAATATTTCAGGAACAGGTTTCATGAATTTACCTTCTTAACAGTATCCAGAATATCTTGATATCGATAAGCACTAAAACGTCCAAAACCTTCTAATTGCTTAACTTTCAAGCGACTAAACATTGGCATGACCATTCCAGCAAGGAATTTAGCCTGCGTAGCAATGGATGGAGTGGGTAACGATTTTGCCTGAGCCACTAACGTTAATGGTTCAAGCAATGTTGTAACAGTGGCTGAGTCTGGTAACGGAGCCAAAGCTTGTTTTGATAATATTGCAATTTGCCCACGACAAACGCTGCAGTGTCCACAGGCTTGTGGCACCGAGTGATCATCGAAATATTGAGCTAAATTGGCACTTAAACAACGATCAAGCTGAAAAAAATCGACTAGCTTACCAATCCGTACAATTTCTTTATGTTCATTGTCACTAAAATATTGACTGAGTTGCGATGTCAATTGTTGTAATTGCTGCGGGGTTGCTAGTGCCTGCTGTTGTACATCATACACTTGAGTGATTTTTTTTGTTTCAAGAATTATCGAATTCTGATCAGCTAAATAATCTAATGCTGCGACAACCCGCTGTCGATCACAGCCATGTTGTTGATATAAACTATCGAAATCGAGAGCGCCCCATACCTTTTTAAATTGTGTATGGCTAAAAATCTGATTCAGAAACTGCTGGCGATCGTCATTGAATCGACTAAGAATAAGCTGTTGATCTTCTACAAACCGATATTTAAATTCTGCAAAATAAGCATAACTTGGACGGATCACACCTAATAATTCTAATTGCACAAAGAGAGTTTTCAACGGCAATGATCGAATATTACACGCTGTAGACAATGGTGATTCTTGTACTTCCCAACGGCCATTCTCGGTCTCATTCGCGATTATAGTTAACAACTGATCAATATTGTGTGGTTCAGGCGTATCACCGTAAACAAAATTCTCAACAGTATTCAATCCATCTAAGTTAGCTAACGTAACACAATGAGACAAATGTCCATCTCGCCCTGCTCGGCCAATCTCTTGGCTATAATTTTCGATAGACTTAGGTAAATCAAAATGAATAACAAATCGAATATTTGATTTATCAATACCCATACCAAATGCAATTGTAGCCACTATTACTTGAATTTGATTGTCCATAAATTGTTGTTGAATACGTTGACGGACAGTTTGATCCATACCCGCGTGATAAGCAGCAGCATTGATACCTTGACGTATTAAGTGTGCTGCTACGTCCTCAGCAGTCTTCTGTAAGGTTACATAGACAATACCGGCACCAGTATACTCTTTTACGGTCTCGGCAAGCTGAGCGAGCTTATGCTGCTGGCTGATGGCAATAACTGACAAATCTAAGTTAGCTCGATAAAAACCGGTTTGTATCACCTGTTGTGTTGATAAACCAAAACGCTTAGCCATATCCAATTTAACTTGTTCTGTCGCCGTTGCGGTCAATAGTAAACTTTGAGGAATTGAAAATTCTTGACAGTATTGCGGAATTTTTAAATAGTCGGGCCTAAAATTATGCCCCCATTCAGAAATACAATGCGCTTCATCAACCACCAGCAGAGAAATCGGAACAGACTTAAGGAATTGCCTAAATCGTTCATTCTTAAAACGTTCAACGGACACCATTAAAATCCGTGTGCGTTGCTCACGAACATCACGCATGACTTGTTGAGTTTGATCATAGGTTAAACTTGAATCGATACTGGCAGCCGCAATACCCTTACTTGCTAAAAAAGCCAACTGATCTTTCATCAATGCTAATAAAGGTGAAATAACCAAGGTCAAATGAGGTAATTGCTGGGCACAAAACTGATAACACAATGACTTACCTGAACCTGTCGGAAAAATGGCTAACGCTGAATGACCAGATAATATGGTTTCAATAACCGCTTGTTGGCCTTCTCTAAACCCATCAAAACCAAATTGTTGCTGTAATAATTGATGCAACCCCTGATGATCAAGAGCCAGTGCATTGTCGTCTGCTTTTAAGACTTGTTGGTGTGCTAAAGGGGTCATATAAAATCCTGATAATAACCCCAAATGATAAGGGCCTGTTGATCTTTGCCGGTTAATTTTTGTTCGAGACAAAGCAATTAACGATGTAGGAATTTGACAATGAACAACAAGATTACATTAACGTTTACGGGCAATATATTGGTTGATCAATTGTGTCAGTTTATCTTCAAAACGTTCTTCAATTTCATCAAGGTTTTGACTGAATGATTCAATAAATTTAACGGCTTTGTCGCGTGATAGCACCTTGCCTGCAAGACTGTATTGTATTTCAATCAAGTTTTTGTCAAATCGAGGAGCCAAAAACCAATGGCAAACATCAGAATTCAAGTTAACTAAGGCTTGTTCGGCAACATGACAAAAAGTGTCAATATGATTGACACCATCAGGTCCTAAGCAACCCGGTTCAAGACGAAACAAAATCACTAGTTTTTTAGTGCTGATTTCTCTTGCACTGTTTATCAACTCTTCCATAGTGTTTACGACAAAGTCCTTAATAAAAAGATTTATACATTAAGTTTGAAGCCTCATTTACCAAAGTAAACATAGATCATAGGCGTTCAGTTAGCATCCCGCAATCGAACTCAATATGCAAATGTTTAACTGCAATTAATCGGTTTAATAGCGCAAAATCGACTATTTAACGCCATTGTGACTGGCTTTTAAAGCTTGATTGAATGCATCAATAAACTCTGAAATTGGTGTTAGGGTCTCTTTTAATCGACGGTTACGTCCCAACAACGAAGATTCAACAAACAGATCAAACCAAGTGGCTAATGCTAATCCGTTTTGCGGTTCTTGAGCTGCCGTTAATGCCAATGCCGCGACTTCAGCGGTACCGAGCTGAAAATCATGACTTCCTTTACGTAGCGCATAAGTTGCTAAGGTATCTGGTGCGAACGATAACACTGGCATTTTCTGCAAATACGGGCTTTTACGATACATTTTGATTGCTTCACGCCAACTACCATCAAGCATTACCAACAGTGCGGTTTTAGTTTGACCTTGTTCAATTGATAAGTCTGCGGCCGTTATTTGTTCCACAATGACTTGATCGCTCTCAACATATTGTTGGGGAAATACTAAAAATGGTTGGTATTTCGGATGATCTAATAACGCTAACATTGCACTATCTGTATCTGTTCTAGTCCATAAGAACGCATGAGTGTCCGGAATTAAGTCAGCAATTAAACGGCCACTATTGGTGGGTTTTAAGACTTCATCGTTATACATTATCAACATAAAGCTGACGTTTGTATTTAAATATTGACGATATTGACAGGTACAAAATAATTCACCCAAACGGCACAAATTACACCTAATTAGCTTTTTTCCGCGGGCACCATAAGGTTTTGTCGACAGTGATTTACGGTATTCATACAAACGATGAACAGCATGAATAGGAGGCTTGCACACTTTGGCTGACGTTTCTGACATTTAAAGGCTCTGAGATGAAAAAAATTCACCACCAATGTTGGTGGTGAACAATAATAAACATTTACAACTGGCTATAAAATACGACGCAATAAAAAATCTGCTTTTAACCGACGAATTCGGTTCATGATTTTCTTCACTGGTTTAGGGTATTTTTGCAAGGTATCAATTTGGCTGTAATGATATAAACGCTCAGTGTGGAGCAAAATATGCTGTTGCTCTTTAATAAAAGATTCTTTCCAACAACCACTCTCATCATGCAACAATAAACCATTCTCTAAATCTAAAGCCCACGCTCGAGGGTTTAAGTTTGAACCCGTGATGAGATGTTTACGGTTATCAGCGCTGATCCCTTTTAAATGAAAACTATTAATACCATTTTTCCATAAATGAATATTGAGCTGACCATTTTCAATTGCCCACTGTTGATTTTTAGCAAACTTACGCAGCGATTGTTCGTACATGTAGGGCAAAGCACCAATGGTGGTAAAATCTTGATCGGGTGGAATATAAAAATCGTTAGCGGTTTTGTCACCTACAACAATATCAATTTTTTTGCCTTCACGCAGATGCCTGGCTAATGCACGAGTTAATACGGTTGGCGGGTTGAAATACGGCGTACAAATAAACAGTTCTTTAGAGGATGAATCGACTAACTGAACAATAGTGTCATTCAACTGATTATTTTTTCGACCTAAACCTATTAATGGTGTAACGCGATTGCCTTCTGTGGTTGAGGCATACTGATAACGAACATGAGACAACCGGTGCTTAAAGCTTTTTACATCGTTCTTCTCTGGGTTATCTTCATTGCTAATCGTTTGACTTAATATACTCACAGCAGGATCGCTAATAATGTGTTGTTTTATCATGTCACGCATACTGCGGGCCAACTCAGGGCAATTTATGACATGGTATCGATCAAAACGATATTTTTCTCGTTGCTGTAAATAAATATTGTTAATGCTCGCGCCACTGTAAATAACAGTGTCGTCAATAAGGAAACCTTTAAGGTGTAACACTCCCATAAATTCTCGAGACTTTACTGGCACACCAATAATGTCAAACGGGTGTGTAGCTTCGTCCATTAATTTACGGTATAAAATATAGTTGCCGCTGTCGCCTTTTTGGCCAATTAATCCTCGGCGGGCACGATGATAATCAACTAATATTTTTATATCTAACTGTGGGTTTTGAGCTTTTGCGTCTAATAACGCCTGCAATACTTCACGGCCAGCTTCATCATCTTCAACATATAATGCTGCGATGTATATTGAAGAAGTTGCCGATGCAATTTTAGTTAATAAGGCTTGCTTAAAATCTTTTGGATTAAGCAACCAAGACACAGCATCTGCATTTAGGGCAATACCACCTAGCTTATCCAGCAAGGCATCCTCCTTAAAATGGGTGGCCATTACAATAATTGGTAATGGGATTACATTAAAAAACATCACAGCGATATATTTTAATTGTGAGCACGCTGATGAAATATGTAGCCAATACTATTTGCCATGTTTATACGCAAATGTTTAGCGTCGAGTTGAGGGAGTTATTCAACTTCTACCTCATTCATGATGTTTCTGTTAACGCCATATCGATAGTGTTCGCGAGATAGCATCATAAAAATAAATCTAGCAGTATGATAATAAATCGTAGCAATTCTCTCTGCTCAACTATATAAATCACCAGTTATAATTTGCAAATTTGCTGCTACTATCACGCTAAGGTATCACTTTTATAACTGTTGCTTGAGTTTGGCATTCTATCAAGCTGATAGAAATTACCGACTAACAAGGTGATGAGCAAGATTTTTCTCACTTAGCAGCGGTTTTAGTGCACTTTTTTGTCGATAATTAGAGCATGATAACTAGATTGCTGGTTAACTAGGCAGCTTAGGAGACCGCCAAACATGGATAAATACATTTTAAAAAAACTTAAAATAGGTAAATTTAAGCAAAAATCATCAAATGCGTATCAGCAGAGGATATCATCAGCTACCATAACTTATCGTTAATAAATTCATGATGTAGGCTTTTATGACCGCAATGCTTTGCTTTCTCCTTCGGCCTCAGTCATCTTATGAAAATCACACGTTGAATTTTACTCGAACTTTATGGCTATTAAGTGTTTTTATTGTTTCAAGTATGCCTTGTGTTGTTATGGCAGAAGAACCCCTTAGCCAGTCAGCACTCAATCAACAACAAACTCCATCGACCCAAATCAATCATATTAACCAGCAACCTGTTGCCTTGTATTTAAATAATATGCTGCAGTTACTAAAACCAATGCATTCACAGTTAGGTATAACCGTTTGGGATATGTCTAATCAAAAAATGGTGTTTGAGTACAACAATCAATCATTAATGCAACCGGCCAGCGTTCAAAAACTGTTAACCGCATTAGCGGCAACCAAGCAATTAGGTAAGGATTTCAGCTACCAAACTCGATTAACGACCTTAGCACAACAACCGCTTGATAAAAGCCAAATTGAAAATGGTATTTACTCAGGTGATATTTATATCGAATTTAGCGGTGACCCGACCTTAACATACCAAGATTTGCAGTTGTTACTCGCTTCCTTAAGTAATTTGGGGATTACTGAAGTGACAGGTAATATTATATTGGCCAGCGATCAAGATAGCCAATTGCAGGCACCAGGATGGGTTTGGGATGATTTAGGTATCTGTTATGCTGCCCCGATTTCACCTTATATTATTGATAAGAATTGTGTTTATGGTCGATTAGCCACAACGGGCTACAATAAAATAGCTAAGATCACCATGATGGGAAATAGACCAATTGAAATCACTAATGATGCTTATTTTGTCACACCAACCATTAATCGTGCAGTGGCGATCCCCGCAGTTAAGCCATTAACCGATGATACTGATGCTCTCCCTTCGCACTTAACTGAGTCCGTGCCACAATGTCATCTAACCTTGCGTCGCTTCGATAATAACCGTTATCACCTTAGTGGCTGCCATGTTGGGGCTAAATCATTACCATTAGCAATAGCCATTACCGAACCACAACTTTATGCTCAACAAATAGTAGCTAAGCAACTCGCTGCTTTAGGTATTGTACACAAGCAACCTATTACTGTAGGAAAATTGAGTACGGAACCAGAGTTTATTGCTCAACGACAAATTATCGCCAGCCACCAATCTGCGGCGTTACCGCAATTATTAGAAACCATGTTACTAAAATCAGATAATTTGATTGCCGACAGTTTATTAAAAAAATTGGGTGAAGATTATTATCAGGCACCAAGTGATTTTGCTCGCAGTAGTCAAGCATTGAAAACGATTCTGTACTCAATTGGCATTGACTTATCCAATGCAAATATTGCTGATGGCTCAGGTTTATCACGTTATAACTTACTCACGCCTGAGCACGTATTAACCGTACTTACCACTTTGTATCAACAACCTGAATACCGTTTCTTGCTTGATTTATTACCAGAATCAGGTGTCAGTGGTACCTTACGCTATAAACGATATTTCAATAAGTCTCCGTTGAAACATCATGTGTTTGCCAAGACTGGCAGTATGCTAGGTATTGCTAACTTGGCTGGCAGAGTTAATGTCAGTAATGGTCATGACTATTTATTTGTATTATTCGAAAATGGTTTGAGCCCACAAATTAAAAAACAACAAAAGGCACCTTTTTCTGCGGTTTTTTTACAAACCATGATGGACTTGCCTAGATAAGAAGATGAAGCCGCAATGCATTAAGCTTGTGGCGATCATTTCCCCGTAATCAATTAATCTAATGCCACCAACCAAGACAACATCGAAAAAGTCGTAACGATTAATCTCCTATGTGACGATAATTTTGCTTAATCATCTTATATCGACACTAATTTCCTTTCAACACTGGCACATATTTTAACTTGCTATAACATTGCTAGTAGTAAGCTAAAAATATCAATGTTTTATCGGGTGGAGATATTATGGATAAGCAAGTCAGTTCGCGTGGCACAAAAGAAAAAGCACTCCGTTTAAATTTAGACGAAAAAAAATACGGAACCATTGTCGAAATTGGCGCAGGACAAGAAGTTGCACGTAACTTTTTTGTTGCGGGTGCTGCAGCGGGAACGATAGCGAAAACCATGTCGGCCTACGATATGAAATTCTCAGATGCCATTTATGGTGTTCAAGAAGATGGCCGATATGTGAGTAAGGCCCGTGTATTAGCCATGATGGAACAAGAATTCGATCTCGTTGTCGATCGTGTTGGCAGTGTACGCTCAAAATCATCGCGTTATTTTAGTTATGCCACTACTGTATCGGCCAAAAGTTTTAATCGTAAAAACGAATGCCATGCATGGTGTGGCGTGCGTATTCAAATGTACCCAGGTGCCGAACCGTCTAATATAATCGTTCACGTTCGTATGTTTGATGACAGTGCAGAAGCACAACAACAAGCGTTAGGTATTTTAGGGGTTAACCTAATTTACGCCAGTTACTACTATTTTGAAGACCCAAAGAAAATTATTGATTCGTTAACCGACAGCTTGAAAGCCAATCGAATAGAAATTGACTGTATCGACTTTCAAGGTCCCTACTTTGAAGATGTCGACAATCAGGCAAAAAACATTCATCTTATTCGCAGCTGGAAAACCCGCGCTATCATGTTCAAAGCAGATGGTAATGTCGCTATACCAGCCGATATGCTTTACAAAAAGAATGTATTAACCATTCGCGGGTCATTTAAACCAGTGACTAATCTCAATGTCGATATGATAGAGCAAGGCTATAAAGCCTTTTCCTTGCTCGAAGGTGTTAATAATAAAAATACTGTTTTGATCGCTGAAATTTCGTTAAACGATCTACACGGTAAAGACGCCAACATGACAGAAAAAGACATCATGGAGCGAGTCAAGTTACTGAATGTTTTAGGTTACAACGTAATGATATCGGACTACACCCGTTATTTCTCATTACGTGCTTATTTCCGTCAATATACCCAATTACAAATCGGTATCGTGGTGGGCATTGTTAATATTAAACAGATTTTTGATGAAGAATATTATCGTGGTATGGAAGGCGGTATTCTCGAAGCCTTTGGTAAGTTATTCCCTGATAATACCCGCTTGTTTGTCTACCCCGAACGAGATGAAAAAGACGAGCTCAATGACTTAAATACTGTCAGTGTTCCCAATAATCTACGCTATTTATTCCGCCATGTAATCGATAATGGTTTTATCACCAGTATTGAATCTAGCAATCCTGATTTGTTCAATATTTTTTCTCGTGAAATTTTACAGCAAATTTGTCGAGGTCAAGGAGAATGGGTGGACGCGGTTCCAGAAGCTGTCAGTAAGGTCATTATGGAACAAAAATTATTCGGCTATCGTGGATAATAACAGCATATAAATGTGACGCTATCACTGCGTTGCTATCACTAAGTTAAATCTCTTATCATTAATTGATTTCATTTTTAGTTTTATTACGCAAAAAACGATTTAGTACACTATCTTATAGAATGGCTAACCTAATTTGGTTAGCCATTTTTTTTTACAGATAATTTTTCTCCATTATCCATTCACTACGACTTAAGAAATGTTAACTCACCCGTCCCTTTTAACGATAGGAACTTGCGATTGTTACAGATATTATCTTTATCCATGGTTATATTAGGGATCAGTATGCTGGTCTTCAGCTTAAGATCAGTAAATGAAATATGTATTAAGGATAATACTAGTGGTTGGCGTATCCTTAGAGCACTGATCATCTTTTTCGTACTGGGTTATATGGGGATATTTTATTACCTGTGTAAACAATCTGATTTTATAATATCCGATGTCATATTTTGTATCATCATGTTGTTTGGTGGTGCATTTGTGGTCTTAGTGACTCGGCTAAGCTTATTGAGTTTACTGAAAGTTGAAAAACTGATCATCAATGAACGCACTATTGCTCTACACGATAGCTTAACAGGCTTACCAAACCGCCAATACTTAATGAATTCATTAAGTCATCATGTCAAAATTGGTTTACCATTTAGTCTATTAATGATTGATTTAAATCGCTTTAAACAAGTCAATGATGCATTAGGACACTATTATGGTGATTTACTGTTAATCGAAGTCGGTAACAATGTGGCTGAACAGTTACCCCATGACGCCCAGCTATTTAGATTAGGCGGGGACGAATTTGCCGTGATTGTCACTCAAAGCGAATTACCAAAAGTAGAAGAAACAATCAATGCTATTCATCATGCGCTTGAGAGTGCATTTTGCATTGAGAGTTATGATTTATTAGTGGGTGCGAGTGTTGGTGTTAGTCATTATCCAAGCCAGGCGAGTGAAATAGGTCAACTACTACAACAAGCTGATATTGCAATGTATGCCAGTAAAAAAATGGCCACTGAATATACCCTCTATGACAATACCCTTGAAAGCAATGCTGTTGAAAAAGTCAATATTAGTGCCTCGTTAAAACGCGCTATTGAAAATCAAGAGTTTGAACTCTGGTATCAACCTATTATTAACCTTAGTGACAATAATCTGTATGGTGTTGAAGCGCTTATTCGCTGGCCTCGAACAGATGGAAGTTATACCGCACCTAACCTATTTATACATATTGCCGAACAAACGACACTGATAAACCAGATAACCGATTGGGTTATGCTGCAAGTATCAAAAGACATGGAATATTTTGACTCCCTGAGTGTATCTTTGTGTATTCATATCAACTTATCCGCGAAAGATTTGCAAGATCCAAAGCTTATCGAGAAAACGAGCGCATTACTAAAGAATAACCTTTCATCACAACAAGTCATGTTTGAAATTACCGAAAGTGCGATGATGACTAACATTGAACAAGTTAAAACAGCCATGGCAGTGATTACTGCAGCAGGCGGAACGTTCAGTATTGATGATTTCGGTACCGGATTTTCATCCCTAGAACTATTACGTGACCTGCCCGTTAAACAAATTAAAATTGATCGTTCTTTTATCAGTAATATTCATCATAAAGATGCTGATCTAGCCATCGTTAAATCAGTGATATTTTTATCGCAACACCTAGAATGTGTGGTGGTAGCTGAAGGTGTAGAACAATTAGAGACAGTCAATATCCTCAAATCATTGGGTTGTGACTTAGCTCAAGGTTACTACTACGCTAAACCTATGCCAACAAAAGATTTCAGAAACTTTATCAAAAATAAAGGGCATATTCCTCATGACAAAGCTTTACAAATCAATGAGCTGATTAGGTGATCTAGATCATAGTTTAACCGGTAATTATAACTTAATCTCATCAGTCATGAACTATGGTTTGGTTAAATCACATTAGAATTTACTAGTAAGTATTTATATATCAATAAAACCGATTAACTGAACCTAAAAATTTCATTTTTATATGTAATGACGATAAGTTAGGCTATTTATTCAATATTAGTATTTAACAAATTTAGTCAGTTTATTTTTTGCGAGTTTAATTATAAAGGAATATATCATGGACAAATCCAATCAAGGCAAGTGCCCTGTTATGCATGGCGGCAATACGTCGAACGAAACCAACAATATGGACTGGTGGCCCAAAGCACTCAACCTCGATATTCTTCACCAACATGATACAAAGACCGATCCAATGGATCCAACATTTGATTACCGCGAAGCTTTCAAAAGTCTCGACCTCACTGCAGTTAAACAAGACTTGAGCACGTTAATGACTGACAGCCAAGACTGGTGGCCTGCAGATTGGGGCCATTATGGTGGATTGATGATCCGCATGGCTTGGCATTCAGCCGGGACTTATCGAATTGCTGATGGTCGTGGTGGAGCAGGAACAGGCAATCAACGCTTTGCACCACTCAATAGCTGGCCAGATAACGTTAACCTCGATAAAGCGCGCCGAATACTTTGGCCAATCAAAAAGAAATATGGCAATAAACTCTCTTGGGCAGATTTGATCATTTTAGCTGGTACTGTTGCCTATGAATCTATGGGGCTCAAAACATTCGGTTTTGCTGGTGGTCGTGAGGATATTTGGCACCCAGAAACAGATATATACTGGGGTTCAGAAAAAGAATGGTTAGCGACGAGTGACTCAGAAAACAGTCGTTATTCAGGTGAACGAGACCTTGAAAATCCATTAGCCTCTGTGATGATGGGATTAATTTACGTCAACCCGGAAGGTGTAGATGGTAATCCTGACCCACAAAAAACAGCAAATGATATTCGTATCACGTTCGAACGTATGGCAATGAATGACGAAGAAACCGTCGCCCTAACCGCTGGTGGCCACACAGTAGGTAAATGTCATGGTAACGGCAATGTAGAAAATTTAGAAGCAGATCCTGAAGGTGCTGAACTTGAAGACCAAGGTTTAGGTTGGTTAAACAAGACCAGTCGTGGCATTGGCCGAGATACAGTTTCCAGTGGTATTGAGGGTGCGTGGACCACACATCCAACTCAATGGGACAATGGCTACTTTGAACTATTGCTTAATTACGATTGGGAGCTTAAAAAAAGCCCTGCAGGTGCATGGCAATGGGAACCAATTAATATCAAGGAAGAACATAAACCTGTAGACGTTGAAGACCCATCAATTCGCTTGAATCCCATTATGACAGATGCCGATATGGCGATGAAAATGGATCCTGAATATCGTAAAATTTCCGATCGTTTTTATAAAGACCCTGCATATTTTTCAGACGTATTCGCACGGGCGTGGTTTAAGTTAACCCACAGAGATCTGGGGCCAAAAAGTCGTTATCTTGGTACCGAAGTCCCTAATGAAGAGTTAATTTGGCAAGACCCAGTCCCAGAAGTTGACTATAGCTTAACAGAGCAAGAAATTAGCGAGCTAAAGGCTAAGATCTTATCTAGTGGATTAAGTGATACAGAACTGATCGCTACTGCATGGGACAGTGCCCGCACCTTCCGTGGCTCAGATTATCGTGGTGGTGCCAATGGTTCGCGTATCCGTTTAGCGCCACAAAAAGACTGGCAAGGTAACGAACCGGCAAGATTACAAAAAGTGTTAAATACTTTAACGACAATTCAAGCTGGATTAGCGAAACCAGTCAGTATTGCAGACTTAATAGTGTTAGGTGGTACTGCTGCGGTTGAAAAAGCAGCCCATGCTGCAGGTGTTAATGTAAAAGTGCCATTTTCAGCGGGTCGTGGTGATGCCACACAAGAACAAACAGATATAGAATCTTTTGAAGTGTTAGAGCCATTGCACGATGCGTATCGTAATTGGCAAAAGAAGGACTATATCGTTCAACCAGAAGAAATGATGCTTGATCGTACCCAACTTATGGGCTTAACCGCACATGAAATGACGGTATTAGTGGGCGGTATGCGAGTATTAGGTACCAACTACGATAACACTCAACACGGTGTATTTACTGACAATGTTGGTGTGTTAACAAATGACTTTTTTGTAAACTTAACGGACATGTCATACACTTGGAAACCTGCAGGCAATAACTTATATCACATAATTGACCGCAAAACAGGCAAGATGAAATGGACTGCCACTCGAGTTGACTTAGTCTTCGGTTCAAACTCAATATTGAGATCTTATGCCGAAGTGTATGCTCAAGATGATGCTAAGGAAAAGTTTGTTAAAGACTTTGTTAAAGCCTGGACCAAAGTGATGAATGCAGATCGATTTGATCTAATTTAATATAATATAACGTCTATCCAATGACCACGAGTCATAAAAAAAGCACTGTGAATACTCAACAGTGCTTTTTTATTGCAATTAATCAACTCAATAGAAGATTAATTAACCTTTTAGTGCTTGATCAATCATTTGTTGTGCTTGAGTGATAATGTCATCTAGATGTTGCTGACTAATAAAGCTTTCGGCATAAATTTTAAACAAAGCTTCTGTCCCAGAAGGACGTGCGGCAAACCAACCATTTTCAGTAGTGACTTTAATGCCACCAATGGCAGCATTATTACCTGGCGCATGACTTAATATTGCGGTAATAGCCTCACCAGCTAATTGGGTATCACTAAAGCTATCAGCGTTTAATTGTTCAAATTTGGCTTTTTTCTTAAGGCTAATAGGGCTATCGATACGACTATAAAAACTTTCACCAAACTGATCCGTTAATTCTTTATAACGTTGTGCAGGCGTTTTACCGGTTACCGCTAAAATTTCAGCGGCAAGCAAGGCCAAAATAAACCCGTCTTTGTCGGTACACCATGTGCTGCCATCTCGTTTTAAAAATGCGGCACCAGCACTTTCTTCGCCACCAAAAGCAATGGTGCTATGTGCCAAGCCATCTACAAACCACTTAAAGCCCACGGGTACTTCCAAACAGTGACGACCCAACGCGTTACATACGCGGTCAATCATTGCACTAGACACCAAGGTTTTTCCAACGGCCAATGAAGCAGACCATTGTGGGCGATGTGTCATTAAATAATCAATCGCAACCGCTAAATAATGATTAGGATTCATTAAGCCATAACCTGGGCAAACAATACCATGACGGTCATAATCGGGGTCGTTACCAACACATAAATCAAAATCTTCACTGCGCGCTAATAATCCAGCCATGGCATAAGGTGACGAACAGTCCATTCGAATTTGGCCGTCCTTGTCTAGGCTCATAAAACCAAATGTAGGGTCAACTTTGTTATTCACTAAGGTAATATCAAGGCCATATTTTGCTGCAATCTTGTCCCAATAATAAATACCAGAACCACCTAGAGGATCAACACCGATGCGAATATTAGCTTTTTTAATTGCGTCCATATCAACAACGTCAATAAGAGAAGCAACATAGGGTTCAATAAAATCAACCTCATCAACCCAACCAGATTGAACCGCTATGCCGTAATTAACCTTTTTAACCCCAGAAAGTTGATTAGCAAGGTATTCATTGGCCTTGGTTTCAATGATTTTGGTGATGTCACCCTCAGCAGGACCACCATGAGGTGGATTATATTTAATTCCACCATCCTTAGGCGGATTATGTGATGGTGTTATGATAAGTCCGTCTGTTAGTGCTGAAGGTTTACTGGCGTTAGCACTGACAATGGCATGTGACACTACAGGAGTTGGCGTAAAACCATCATCTGTTTGAATCAACATTTTGACTTGATTGGCAGTTAACACTTCAATAACAGACAAAAATGCCGAATAAGATAATGCGTGAGTGTCAAAACCGACAATCATAGGACCTGTAATACCAACAGATTGTCGATAATCGACCACAGCTTGAGTGATGGCCCATATGTGGTTTTGATTAAAACTGGCCTTAAACGAGCTACCACGATGTCCCGATGTCCCAAATGACACTTTTTGCTGAACATCTTCCACATTAGGTATAATGCGATAATAATAACTCATCAATTTAGGAATGTTCACTAAATCCGTTTGTAAAGCTTGCTGTCCTGCACGTGGATGAATGGCCACTTGTAGTCTCCTATTATCAAATCATTATTTTATCTAACTAAAAAATTGTCAGTGTGGATAACATCAATCACCGATTAAATATGTTCAGCTATCATTTTGGCCTTTTCACTATCACAACCTAAGTGTTCTAACACTTCGATCAAAATATTTTGTTTTTTAGCAGTATTATTATTGGTCGTTACCCAAAAACCGCTGGTTGCGATTTCTTTAGGATTTGAAGATTTACTTGACGCTAATAAAGCCTGTTTAGAACAAGCAAAGTACAAACGACCTTTGCCTTGGATATTTAAGACTTTATCAAAATCACTGCCAACAACTGTTTCAAGGCTGCTTAATAAGTACATAAAGCGACCGACAGCACCTTTTTGCTGGCTCAATAAATGTTGATTTACAATAGAGTCAAAGTTAATCACTTCTGTAGATAAGGCATTTTCATCTAATGTTTTGTGTTGACTAGGAATTTTTTGTTCCGAAATAACCTTTTCAACCGCTATTTTAGCTTGATTAAATACGTGTTCTCGATTTTGTACAGGTGCAGATTCTAAACTGGGTTGACTAATATCAATGGGTAAACTTATATCAACATCTTCTACTGACAAGTTCAATAACCGACGTAAAATATCTGAAGCACTTTCGCCTATGCGTTCGGTCTTGCTGGCAATAAAGCGATAAAGTTCTTCGTCAATTTCTATGTATTTCATCAGAGTCATCCTTTTTCTATCAGTCTTTGTCACTACTGGAGCCAATATCATGCTGCTGTAGATTAATTAGGGATCGCAGATCAAATTATTATTAATGAGATCAAAACATATCGTTCCAGTGTAAGCCATGCTTAACCTACTAATAAAGTAGCAAAATCATTATATGCATTAAATGACTAAAAATTTATTAAAATCAGTGTAAAATATAAGCAATATTTGTTGTGACTGCCACAAAACTTGATTTGACTGGCCAGTTGCAGCAAAATCCTCAGCATTAATCGTTTTAACGAGCTTATTGCTGTATGCATTATGTAATTTCCGGTCAAGGTGAAGCCGTTCTGTTAATTCATGGACTCTTTGGTAATCTTGATAATCTAAAAAATCTTAGTCGTGTCCTGGAAAAACAACATCAAGTCATACGGGTTGATGTGCCCAATCATGGTTTAAGTGAACATTGGGATAATATGGATTATCCACAATTAGCCGATGCCATGATTGATCTACTTGACGATTTACAGATTAAACAAGTCCATGTTGTTGGCCATTCAATGGGCGGAAAAATTGCAATGGCAATGGCACTTTTGCATCCTGACCGAGTAATCAGTTTAGTCATAGCAGATATCGCTCCGGTGGCATATAGTCCAAAACATCAAACGGTGTTTGCTGGATTAACCAGTTTAGTATTAGACAGTGCCACCACTCGAAAATCAGCATTAACCCATTTAATGGCTGCAGGCATTGATGAGCCCACGTCTCAGTTCTTACTAAAGAATTTACAACGCACTGACAGCGGTTTTGAATGGAAAATGAATTTACCTGGGTTAATTCATTCTTATGACAATATTATTGGTTGGGATTTGCCATTAAATAATGACAGTCATTTTAATAAGCCTACACTATTTTTACGTGGCGGTGATTCAAACTATATAACGGCTGCATATCGTGATGACATTATGCGTCAATTCCCCCATGCCATTGCTAAAACATTGAATGGCACAGGCCATTGGTTACACGCACAAAAGCCAGAAATATTTAATCGTATTGTGTCCGAGTTTATTGAACAAAACCAAGGGTAAATTTTAATATTTACCCTTTAGAATATAGCCGATGCCAACGTGATGTGGTATATTCTCGCCCTCTTTTCGCCAGACAGTTAATTGCGAAGGTAGAAGTATGTTAAACCAATACATGGAACAAATTGAAGCAGTAGGCTTAAACTTGTTTTTTGCATCGATATTCTTTTTTATCGGCATGGCTATCCATGATGTGCTTAAACAAGGTGATGTGCCTAAATTTGGTCGATTTATTGTTTGGTTAGTTTTATTCCTTGGCTGTGCCGGGTTTATTGCAAAAGGTATTATTCAGATGACCTGGGAAGGCTCTGGGATCGGTTAAAGAGTACAATGGCAAAAGAAACAACAGATAGAACGACTATTGATCTTTTTTCCGCAGAAACGCGCCGAGGGCGTCCGAGAAGTAACCCTCTTTCTCGAGATCAGCAATTAAAGATCAATAAGCGCAACCAAATTCAGCGTGATCGCGCTAACGGTTTAAAGCGAATAGAGTTAAAAGTGTCACAAGATTTGTATGATGCCTTGAACCAACAAGCTTTGAACAGTAACATCAGCCGTAGCCAGTTAATCGAATTTATTCTGCAACAGCAACTCGACAACTGAGACGTTTTTAGAACATCGCACAACGCGAATTAGATATTTAAAGGATAGACAATGGCAACTGTAGGTCTTTTTTTCGGTAGCGACACTGGTAACACCGAAGCTGTAGCCAAAATGATCCAGAAAAAACTGGGTAAAAGCATGCTCGATGTCAAAGACATCGCAAAGAGTACCAAAGAGCAAATTGCTGAATATGATTTGTTAATGTTTGGTATTCCAACTTGGTATTACGGCGAAGCACAGTGTGATTGGGATGATTTTTTCCCGGAACTTGAGCAAATTGACTTTACCGACAAATTAGTCGCTATTTTTGGTTGTGGTGACCAAGAAGATTATGCTGAATATTTCCTTGATGCTATGGGCATGATCCGTGACATCGTAGAGGCTCGTGGTGGTATCATTATTGGTCATTGGCCATCAGAAAGTTACAACTTCGAAGCATCTAAAGGCATGGCAGATGACAAACACTTTGTCGGGTTAGGGATTGACGAAGACCGTCAACCAGAGCTAACCGAAGAACGTGTTGACGGCTGGGTTAAGCAAATTTATGAAGAAATGTGTTTAGCTGAGTTAGAAGACTAACCAAGCACATATTTTTATGATAAAAAGCGGCTTTATTGCCGCTTTTTAATGTCTAACGTTTACCTTTAAATGTTAAGTAACCATCAATATGCCAACCAATAGTTCTTGTTTAACTCAACATCATTGGGATATATTTTGTACCGTTGTCGACAACTATGGTGATATAGGCGTCACTTGGCGTTTGGCTAAACAATTGGTAGCAGAATATAACATTCCGATTAATTTGTGGGTTGATGACTTACTGAGTTTCTCACATATTTTACCTAAACTTGATATTAATAAAGCACAGCAATCATTTTGTGGCGTGAATATATTTCAATGGAATAACCCTCTAGATATAGAATTTAAATCTGGGGGAGTCGTTATTGAAGCTTTCGCCTGTGAATTACCTTCACAAGTTAAGGATCAGATTGAACAACTGCATCACCACTCAGATACCCATGCCCCAACTTGGCTTAACCTAGAATACCTCAGTGCTGAAGATTGGGTTGATGGTTGCCATGGGCTACCATCATCACAACCTAATGGCGTTACAAAATGGTTCTATTTCCCTGGTTTTAGCGCTAAAACGGGTGGTCTTATTTGTGAACGTGATTTATTTAACCAACGTGATGAATGGCAAGCTGACCCTAAACATAAATTAGCATTATTCAAGCAACTGGGTTTACAAGGTATTAATGCTCAGGATACGGTTATCAGTGTCTTTAGTTATGAAACAGAAGCATTAACCGCTTTATGTCATTTATGGCAAGCATCACCGACTCCAGTTCATGCGCTTATTCCTAAAGGGCGTAGTTTGAATAGTATCCAAAGCTTATTACCTTGTGCCATTGAAGATTTGATACCCGGTCAACAATTTATAATAGGTAGCTTGACCCTACATATATTGCCGATGACGGATCAAAATGGCTTTGATCGCTTGCTATGGAGCTGCGATTTTAATATTGTGCGGGGTGAAGATTCATTTTTACGTGCTCAATGGGCTGCAAAACCTTTTATATGGCACATTTATCCACAAGAAGATGATTATCACCTGGTAAAATTACAAGCTTTTATACAAATTTACTGCGATAATCTGGCTCCAGAAATTGCTACTACTTGGTCTGAGGTGAATTTGGCCTTCAACCAAGGGAATACAAACGCGGTAGTAATGCACTGGCAACACTTACTTTCTGTTAATTTGCCTTTAATGCAACATGCTATTAAATGGCCAATTAACGCGTTAAATGATGCAGATCTTGCGAGTCGACTCGTTCAATTCGTTAACAATAGCTAAGATACTGCTCTATAAATAAAAAAAGTCCCAAAATATAGGAAATAGTGAAATGAAAACTGCTCATGAAATCCGTCCTGGTAACGTGATCATGTTAGATGGCAGCCCATGGGTTGTTCAGAAGACTGAAACAACTCGTTCTGGCCGTAACGCTGCAATCGTTAAGTTAAAATTAAAAAACGTATTGCTAGATTCTGGCACTGAACAAACCTTTAAAGGTGAAGACAAATTAGACGATATCATTTTAGAACGTCTAGATTGTACTTACTCATATTTTGCCGATCCTATGTATGTATTCATGGATAGTGAATATAACCAATACGATGTAGAAGCTGACAACTTAGGTGATGCTGCTACCTATATCATTGATGGCATGGAAGACATGTGCCAAGTGACCTTCTATGAAGGCAAAGCAATTTCTGTAGAATTGCCAGTTCACATCGTACGTGAAGTGATTTACACAGAGCCTTCAGCTCGTGGCGACACTTCAGGTAAAGTAATGAAACCAGCTACCATTACTGGTGGTGGTACTGTTACTGTTGCTGACTTTGTTAAAGTGGGTGACAAAATTGAAATTGATACTCGCACAGGTGAGTTCAAGAAGCGCGTATAATCGCCAGTTAACATGGGTTATTAGTAAAATAGTAATAACACAAGTCAACTCAGCAAAAGCCAGCACTACGTGCTGGCTTTTTTGTAGTCAAACACTATAACCACACTGCTAAATAATAAAATACAGAATAAAACACTAAAGCAAAGTCTAATTTACCTAACAAGTCAGCATTTAACACTAATATTATTCTTCACTTTGCGCATTTGCCTCTTTCACAATCCCTATAAATTCGTTATGGTTCGATAACTTAAGCCGTATTTAGTTATCGAGAATAGTAGTATGCGCCCCATTATCAAATCCAATAAGCTTGATTCAGTTTGCTACGATATCCGTGGTCCTGTCCATAAAGAAGCCCGACGTCTTGAAGACGAAGGTCACCGTATCTTAAAGCTTAATATCGGCAACCCGGCCCCGTTTGGATTTGAAGCGCCAGAAGAGATCGTTCGCGACGTCATTTTAAATTTACCCAGTGCCCAAGGTTACTGCGAATCTAAAGGCTTGTTCTCTGCACGTAAAGCCATTGTGCAACATTATCAAGCTCAAGGAATATTTGGTGTCGATATTGAAGATATCTACATAGGTAATGGGGTGTCAGAATTGATCGTGATGGCCATGCAAGGCTTGCTTAACGCCGATGATGAAGTGCTTATCCCCTCGCCCGATTACCCTCTATGGACTGCTGCAGCTAACTTAGCAGGCGGTAAAGCCGTGCATTATCGGTGCGATGAAGAAGCCGATTGGTTCCCAGACTTAGATGACATTATCAGTAAAATCAGCAGTCGCACCCGTGCAATTGTATTAATCAATCCAAACAACCCTACTGGCGCAGTTTATAGTAAAGAATTGTTGTTGCAGGTTATTGAGTTATGTCGGCAACACGATTTAATATTATTCGCCGACGAAATCTACGACAAAATCCTCTATGACGAAGCCAAACATATACCTGCAGCGGGTTTATCTGATGATATCTTAACGATTACTTTTAATGGTTTATCTAAAGCTTACCGCGCGGCAGGATTCCGTGTCGGTTGGATGATGTTGTCAGGTAACTTAAAAGCCGCCAGAAGCTATATTGAAGGCTTAGAAATGCTGGCTTCAATGCGTTTGTGTGCCAATGTGCCCAATCAACATGCTATTCAAACCGCGTTAGGTGGTTATCAATCAATTAACGAGTTGATTTTACCGAGTGGTCGCTTAACGATTCAGCGCGATGCCGTGTACGAATTACTTAACCAAATTCCAGGGGTAAGTTGTAAAAAACCTAAAGGGGCACTGTACGCGTTTCCAAAATTAGACATGAAAAAATTTAATTTACGCGATGACGAACGCTTGGTGCTTGATTTATTAAAGACGAAAAAAATTCTTTTGGTTCAGGGAACGGCCTTCAACTGGCCTGAGCCCGATCATCTTCGGGTGGTATTCTTACCTTATAAAGAAGATTTAACTAAAGCTATTACAGAATTTGGTGAATTTTTAGAAGATTACCGCCAATAACCATTCACATAAGCATGGTTCAAAATAAATAACTAAGCGACTGAACAGTCGCTTTTTTTTATTGATAAGCTCCTGTAAGCTATTAAAAACTATTGAGCGCAGTAAGGAGTCTCATGAGTCATTTATTTGCCCATTTATCTCGGATGAAACTGATCCAACGTTGGCCGTTAATGTATAACGTGCGCCGTGAAAACGTTCAAGAGCATTCACTACAAGTGGCTATGGTTGCCCATGCTCTTGTCATTATCAGTAATAAAAAATTCAACACCAACTTAGACGCTAATAAAGCCGCAACCATTGCTATTTATCATGATGCCAGCGAAATTTTGACCGGTGATTTGCCAACGCCAGTAAAATACTTTAATAAAGAAATTGAAGCTGAATATAAAAAGATAGAAGCCATTGCTGAACAGCGAATGTTAGAAATGGTACCGGAAGAATTTAGAGAAGATTATCGTAGCCTATTTATTAGTGAAGATGCTGATCCACAATACAAAGCCATCGTAAAAGCAGCCGATACATTATGTGCGTATTTAAAGTGCTTAGAAGAGCAAAAAGCCGGTAATAGCGAATTCAATAGTGCCCGTAAACGTTTGGAACAAAGTCTACATGATAATCCGAACCCAGCGGTAGGTTATTTCCGAGATTGTTTTATTCCAAGTTTCACATTGAATTTAGACGAAATTAATCAAATGCTGTAAAGGAATTTTATGTCTGATAACACTGACGAGCCAAGTAATACGGAACATGATAATCGTTGGCAACAACGTTTACTTGGTGAGGATAAACAACGCCGTAACGACCATCGCAGTCCTTATCAGCGCGATCGAGCTCGTATTCTACATTCTGCCGCATTTCGTCGCCTTCAAGCCAAAACACAAGTATTGGGTGTAGGCATGAATGACTTTTATCGCACTCGTTTGACACATTCCTTAGAAGTCTCACAAATTGGTACGGGTATTACTGCTCAGTTACGTCGTAAGTATCCAGAACTAAGGTATTTGCTCAATTCAATGAGCCTAATTGAATCAATTTGTTTAGCCCACGATATCGGCCATCCTCCTTTTGGTCATGGCGGTGAAGTTGCATTAAATTATATGATGCGCCATCACGGTGGCTTTGAAGGCAATGGCCAAACATTTCGGATTTTAACTCGGTTAGAACCCTATACACAGTCATGGGGAATGAATCTCACTCGACGGACTTTATTGGGGGTAATGAAATACCCAGCAACTTATTCGCAATTGTATATCGATCTACATCGACCTGACATCGTTAATCATCGTCAGCTAAAACCTTCTGAATGGCCACCCGTAAAAGGCTTATTTGATGATGATAAATCTATTATTGATTGGGTATTATCTGAGTTGTCAGATGCGGACCGACAATTATTCATTAGCAGTGAGCAAAGTCATACAAACGTCGATTACCCCCATTTAAAAACTCGCTATAAGTCATTCGATTGTTCGATTATGGAATTGGCAGATGACATTGCTTATGCTGTGCACGATCTTGAAGATGCCATTGTAATGGGTATTGTTAATCAACATCAGTGGCAACGTGATGTTGTTGAACAGTTATCAGAAATTAAGGAGGATTGGCTCATCTCTGAAATGGCACAAATAGGTGACAAACTTTTCTCCCACGAGCATCATTTACGTAAAGATGCCATCGGCACCCTAGTAAACGGTTTTGTTACCGCCATTGGAATTGGTACTAATTCTAAGTTTGATGAAGATTTATTAAAATATAATGCTGAATTACAATCAGATTTTGCTGCAACTTTGCACGTCCTAAAACAATTTGTGTTTAAATATGTTATCCGCAAGCCAGAAATTCAAATGTTAGAATACAAAGGTCAACAGATTGTAATGGAATTATTTGAGGCGTTTGCCTCGGATCCGGAACGATTGTTACCACTCAATACTCGCGAACGGTGGTTAGTAGAACGCAATCAGAATAATAATCCAATGAGGGTGATTGCTGATTATATTTCTGGCATGACTGATGAATTTGCAGGACGCTTACACCAGCAATTATTCGGCTCAAAAACGGCGGGTATTATGGATTTAAGTCGCGAGCAATAATCATATTGTTATGTAAAAAAAAGCGCTTGGTTATCGCAACCAAGCGCTTACGGGTTAAATAAAGGGGAAATAACCCAAATGTCTCACTTCACTTTTTGACATTAACGTTTACTTAAACAGGTTGCATAAATGCTTGTATCTCACTCAGAGACAACAATGGCGTTGCACCATGAGATTGCGCCACCATGGCCCCCACTGCACAGGCAAAATCAATTGCATATTGAGGATGATTGTCACTGCATAATTGATACAGTAACGATCCTAAAAACGAATCTCCGGCACCAACGGTATCAACTACATTGACTAAATAACCTGAATTATAAAACTTCTGCCCAGCAACACTCAGTAGTGCACCATGACTGCCTTTGGTCACACACAGGTATTTGGTTTGGGTTTGTTCAGCGATAAAATCCAAGTTTTGCTCTAATGAATAAAATGGCGAGCCCATTTCTTTAGCAATCTCATACAATTCATCATCATTTAATTTTATGAAGTCTGCTTTTTTCATCAAATTAACCACATTGCCAATCTGGTAATGCGGCGCTCGTAAGTTAACGTCAAATACAGAAAATGCAGCCAATTCAACTAAGGCAGTTAAGGTACTGAGAGACACATCATTGCGTCCAATTAAACTGCCAAAAACCAACATATCAGCACGATTCACTTGCTCAATAAGATCTTCAGTCAATGCGATATTGTCCCAAGCTGTATCGGCGACGATTTCGTAGGATGCTGAACCGTTTTTGTCTAAGGTAACTTGGACAGTGCTGGTGCTTTTGACTGGGTCCATGGCGATACAGTCACGATTAACACCACGATCATCAATAAAACTCAGCAGTTCGCGGCCTAATAAATCATCACCAACGGCACTGATCATTGAAGCTTTAATACCCAAGGAATTAAGTCTGACGCACACATTTAAAGGTGCCCCACCAACACGCTTATCATCTGAGAAACAATCCCATAATACTTCGCCAAAACAGCTAACATTGATGTCTGCTGTTACTTTATGATTAATTAATACACTATTCATAATGATTAACTCTTTGCTTGTAATCTTGCTTGCATGATCGCTTTAATATCGGAGCCTGGTGCGTATAAGGCAGTAATAGCTTGACGATAATCTTTGCAGAAAATGGCTTGATTATTGAGATCACCAAATAAGTCGGTTAACTGTAAAAAAGCTAACGGATCTTGTACTGTTCTACTGGCAAATTCATGTAACTGTGCAGACATTTGGTCACTAATATCTAACGCTTTCCCTTGCTGGTCTACACGTTTGTCACTGTATAAACACCAAGTCGCTATGACTAATGTTGCCAAAGAAGTATCACGGCCTAAGGCGATGTTTTCATTAATAGAAGCAATGATAAATTTTGGTAACTTAGCTGAACTTTCTAAACAAATACGTGCCAAGCTATCTTTAATGTTCGGATTGGCAAAACGCTCAATTAAGGTGTCTTTATATTGAGTTAAATCAATCCCTTCAAGTTGCTCGATTAACGGTGTAACTTCATCGTCCATAAATCGACGTAAATAGGAAGAAAATAGCGGATCCGATACCGATTCATCAATTGTCGCAAAACCATGTATAGAGCCTAGTAAACCTAATACTGAATGGCCTGCGTTTAATAAACGGATCTTCATTTTTTCAAATGGTGTTACGTCACTGACAAATTGAGCCCCAACAGTATCTAACGCCGGACGGCCATCACTAAAGTTGTCTTCTATTACCCATTGAGTGAAGGCTTCGCAAGTAATTGGCCATTCATCGTTAATGTGTAATGTGTTGGTCACATACTCGATATCCGCTTTAGTTGTTACAGGGGTAATACGGTCAACCATTGCGTTTGGAAACGCTACATTTGCTTCAATCCATTGGCCTAAATCAGCGTCATTTTTATTCACAAACGCCAATAGCATTTTACGGGTCATGTCGCCGTTATGCTGAATGTTGTCACAAGACTGAATAGTAAAAGGCTTCATGCCCTTAGCTTTACGCTGTTTAAGTGCTGCCGTTAAATAACCAAACGCAGTGATAGGGTCATTAGGATTCGCCATATCATGGATAATGTCTGGATTGTTGAAATCAAACTCACCCGTTGCAGGGTTAAAGTTATAACCGCCTTCAGTAATGGTTAATGACACAATTTTAGTGTCAGAGTTAACTAGTTTATCAATAACATGTTGCTTGTTTTCTGGTGCAAATAAAAAATCAATCATTGACCCCATCACTTGATGATCAATATGACCATTTGGGTGACGCACTGTTAAACTGTACAAATAGTCTTGTTTTACCAACACATCACGTAAACCGCGGTTAGCTTCTAACAAACCCACACCACAAATCGCCCAAGATTCAGAACCAGGCTTCTTTAACAATTCATTGATGTACATCGCTTGATGAGCTCGATGAAAACCACCAACACCTATGTGAACTATGCCCGCAGTTAACTTGCTACGATCATATTTTGGCACATCAACATGAGTAGGTAATGTTGACAAACTTTGTTGGTTTAACATGTTAAGTTGAACGCTTGACTGTTGAGAGTGATCCATGTGGATTGTGCCTCATAAAATAATTAAACAATATGGATGTATATGTTATCTCAAAGAAATAACACAGCTGACTCAAGGTTAATGTTTTATTAACATTATTAAGCTTGAGTCATTAATGTCTCGATTATAAATTTAATTTTTTATGTCGTTTCAAGGCGACATATGAACAGCTAAAATAAATCACAGTACATGCGAAGCAAACTGTTTCAAATAATGATTTATTATCTGTATAGATTTCCATCGTTGGACTGTAAAACATAACGTTAACAGCCAATATGCTAATAACAACTAGCGAAAAAAACGCAAAGCTATTTAGTAATAGGGTTAACTTACTGCTGTCTTCAACTTGTGGCGTATCGTCTTTAGCCATTTCATCTTGATATTCAGCAATTTGTTGCTGTTCTTTTTCATCTAATAATATGGCATCGGTGTAATCTAAATCGGCACCATATTTTTTAGCCAAGACGGTATAAATAATAATGGTGAATATCCACGTTGGAATAAATAAATAATAGAACGAAATAATATCAAGACTATTTAAACCAAAGCCAAACACTAACGCTAATGCCCAAGATGCAATTGCGGGTGTACTTTTAGACAGATTTTGATATTTAACCCAATAACGGGTTAACCCAATCTTAGGAAACAACACGTGCTCAGCAAACACAATACCACCAACAGGTACAACTAATAGGCCTGCATAGGTTAGTAACGGTAACATCTGCGAAAACACGAATGGAAAACACGCAATCACTATAGTGACTAAACCAACAATAGCTGTGGTACGTTCACGAGATTGGTTAACAAAGATTGATTGCGCGGCAAGACCAGCACGGTATAAATTGGCGTTTGCGGTCGTCCAACCAGCGATAATGATAATCACAAAGCCAGAAAAACCTAAAGCATGGTAGGCAACATCACCTGGATCGAGCTGAGTAATAGTGGTTTTTAAAAGTACCGCGGTGCCTGCGCCCATAATACCTGCAGAAATCCATGCTAAGTAATGGCCGAAGAACATTCCAACACCCGAAAACAAACCATAACTTTTACGCTTAGCAAAGCGGAAAATTGCCATGTCGATCAAACCAAAGTGAGTAATTGAGTTAGCAGCCCACGCAAAACCTATTACTTCAAGTAAACCAATGCCGGGTTCGCCTTTATCGTTTATTCCAGTCCAAATTGAGCTGTCACCAATTGTCATAAAGTCTTGCCAACTGGTTAACGTGGTACTACCAATGACATGATTGGATAACGCAGGAAATAAGGTGAATGAACCCGCAATAAAGATAACAAATAACCATGGGGCACAAATTTTAGAAAAATCTGCAACGGTAGAAAACCCATACATAGCAACCACCACAACGATTGAGCCCACGGCTAATACAATCATCACAAACCATAAACTGCTGGGATACCAATTTAATTGTGCGGGAATGTCGAATAAGAAACGTACGGCTGTCGACGATACTGTAATCATCGCCGCAGATATCACCGAGAAGATAATGACGTTCGCCCAGTTATAGAGCTTGGTCATCGAGTCGCCAGCTATTTTATTCAAATAGTTATATAAACTTAATCGTGTTTCTACCGCTATAGGTGCGGTTAATAACCACCATGAACACATGGCTAAAAGGTTACCGATTAATAACCCCAATAAAATATCAATGGTCGATGCACCCAAGGCAACAAAGGTAGCACCGATAACAAATTCAGTTGCGGCTACATGCTCCCCAGCATATAAACCAGCAAAGTGCTTCCAACCATGGAGCTTATTTTTGGCTACGGGCAGTTGCTCTTCATTCATTTGTTCAAATGAAGGCTGGTATTGTCTTGTTGTCATTATTTTTATATTCCTGTTCTTTCAGGTAAATTAACCCCCTCACCAAAAATCGATGATAAAATTAAACAATTTACCTTTACTGACTATTTACTATTTCTATCCATTAGAAATAATAACCCCATTTATATCACTGTCTTATTGATTGATATTGTTCTATTTATATTGAGCTGGTTTATTGTTAACTATTTTAGTCTAGCTAATATTTTTTCCGCGGTGAATTCATTGGTGATTAACGAGTTAATCAATCGTCCTTGTAATGCCGAATAGATGGCATCCACTTTATGTTGACCTGCGGCTATACCATATACAGGTTTAGTTGAATTAACCTTTAACGGTGCACTCATCACTAACTGATTGATAGGATGTTCTAGCAGCTGACCTTGTTGGTTATAAACCCAACTAATAATTTCGCCCGCTGCATGGGCATCCTTTAATTCATTAAGTTGGATCTGATTAATAAAACCATCTAACAATAACGGCGGATTTACGTCCATATGCCCTATTCCGACAAAGGTGGCATCAGCATGTTGAATTAATTCAAAAATACTTTTTACAGGTGCTAATTCATGTAACAAGTTCTTTTCTGTCACTGAGCTCGCAATAACGGGCAACGGCATTGGATAATGCTTAGCTTGTACCCTACTCGCCATACTGACAACAATGTCAAATGCCGAAGCTGAACCATCTAACATCATATTGCCTAATAGCGATACAATTCTATGTTGCGGGCATTGCATCGAAGGTAATTCATCAACACACGCTTTGAGTACTCTTCCTGTGCCGAATGCTAATGTTTTAGGCAGATCTGATTTCAAATATCGTTCTAGCACAGCGGCACCACGTTGTGCCAAACCATAAACATTATTCGCATCAGCAGGATCGCTTGGAACAATTTCGCATTCCAATAAGTTAAAAGCTTGCTTGAGTTGTTGTCCAAGATCCATACATTTAGCAATGGGGTGATCTAAACGAACTTTGATTAACCCTTCACTGACGGCTAATGCAACCAAACGCTGGGCAGTCTGTCTTGATACCTCTAATTTTTGAGCAATTTCATCCTGAGTATTTTTAGCAACGTAATATAACCAAGCCGCTCTAGCTGCTTGCTCTAAACGCGCGAGTTCTGAATTCGATTTGCTGTCCATATTAACCCTTATATTCAATATCAACTTACTAAGGTTGGCATTAAATGCTTAAAATGATGCCAATGGTTAAGTACTGGAACCATTGGATATGCTTGTGATACTGGGTGTAAATCGCTGCCCATACTATCAACTATATGACCACCACCGACGTAATGTATCACCGGCATATTTGCTGCAATTGCAGCACTTACACCAAAAAAACTGTCTTCAATAACTAAACAATGTTCTGGCGCCACGCCCATGCTTTTAGCAGCATGTAAAAATAAGTCCGGGGCAGGCTTACCATTTTTAACTTCACTGGCTGTAAACACGTGCTCAGGAAATACATCGGTTAACCCAACTACAGCTAATGCTTTTGTTGTTCTAGGTAAGCTACTACTGGTCGCAATACAACAAGCTACATTCAATTGCGTCAATATTTCCTTTATACCGCTTGTCACCGTTAAATTTTGTTCAAACTCAAGTAATAACTGTTTACGATATTGCGCTTCAAAATCTACTGGCAAAATAATGGACAATAAATTATGAACTTTGGCGGCTACCGTAGCAAATTGGCAACCCAAAAAGTGTTTTTGGACAAAGGCCATATCAATTTTTGCACCCAGCACAGCTAATTGTTCAATTAATACATTGGCGCTTATGACTTCACTGTCTATGACCACACCATCGCAATCAAAAATGACTAATTGTGTATCAATGTCAATAAATTCACCTATCGCATAGCGCTAATGTTAAGTAGGATAATAATATAACGGTAAAATTGGGGTGCCACTTAATTCATTCTAGTTGTCCCTTACTAGCCACAATCATCATTTGCGCGGTAAATTAAGGCCTCTTGTAGCACACTACATTATCAGCCCTAACCAAAATGAGCATATGCCCTACTGATGAGCATATTCCCTTTTCTTAATATTGATGTCAATCACATTTATTCAATTAAATAAGCATTACAAGCTTTAGCTATCGCTAATTAATGCTTATAAATATTAAAATGTTGTTTATATTCAACAATGTATTTATAAATATGTTATTTGCCGACGAAGCCGAACAACATCCTCTTAATAAAAACTATACTTTTCTCTAAGCAGGACAATTAACAAACCTATTTTTAGTCGATTATGCATCAATAGATAACGTAGATAATTAATTCTTTGTTGTTAATTTATGTCACTGTTTTGTCATATCGCTATCGCCAATTACATCTAAGTCTGTTTTAAAATTTATCTCGTTAAATACAGAGAACAGCTACAATAAGCAGCAGATATTGTAATAAAATTACAGTTATCAGTCTTTTGTGGTCAATATCACAATATATCAGCCCTGAAAGCTGTAATTTTATTCACAAAGAATATTTTACAAAATCGATTTGTTGAATATTTTTAGAAGGAACCACTATGACAGTCACCAACATTCAAGAGCTTGATTTATTGGTAGAGCGCGTTGCCAAGGCACAAGCAGAGTTCGCTAATTTTAGCCAAGAGCAAGTAGATAACATCTTCAGAGCTGCAGCATTAGCTGCTGCTGATGCAAGAATCTCATTAGCCAAAATGGCCGTAATTGAAACTGGTATGGGCGTATTAGAAGATAAAGTGATTAAAAATCACTTTGCATCGGAATACATTTACAACAAATACAAAGATGAAAAAACCTGCGGTATTTTGTCTGAAGATATAACCTTTGGTACTATCACTATTGCAGAACCTGTTGGTATTATTTGTGGTATTGTCCCTACGACAAACCCAACATCTACCGCTATTTTTAAAGCCCTTATTAGCTTAAAAACTCGCAATGGTATTATTTTCTCACCGCACCCAAGAGCTAAAAACTCAACCACGACTGCAGCTAAAATAGTATTAGATGCAGCAGTTGCCGCAGGTGCACCCAAAGACATTATTGGCTGGATTGATCAACCAAGCGTTGCCTTGTCTAACCAATTAATGACTCATGCAAAAATTAACCTCATCTTAGCCACTGGTGGACCAGGCATGGTTAAAGCGGCCTATTCTTCAGGTAAACCAGCTATTGGTGTTGGTGCAGGTAATACACCTATCGTTATCGATGAAACAGCGGACATCAAACGTGCTGTAAGCTCCATATTAATGTCAAAGACCTTCGACAATGGTGTGGTATGCGCATCTGAACAAGCGGTGATTGTGGTAGACAGTATTTATAAACAAGTAAAAGAGCGTTTTGTCAGTCACGGCGGTTATATTCTGTCTAAAGCTGAAACTGCGGCAATGCAAACTGTGATCCTTAAAAACGGTGGTCTTAACGCCGATATTGTTGGCCAGAGTGCTGTTTCGATAGCTGCAATGGCTGGCTTTGAAGTACCAAGTACCACCAAAGTGCTCATTGGTGAAGTCACAGATATTAATGACGCTGAAGCCTTCGCCCACGAGAAATTATCTCCGTTATTAGGTATGTATAAAGCAAAAGACTTTAATGAAGCAATGGACAAAGCTGAAGCCTTAGTCACCTTGGGGGGTATTGGCCATACGTCTGGTTTATATACCGATCAAGACACCCAAGATGATCGCGTTAAAGCCTTTGGTTTTAGAATGAAAACAGCACGCATTTTGATTAATACCCCTGCATCACAAGGTGGTATTGGTGACTTATACAACTTTAAGTTAGCACCATCGTTAACTCTCGGTTGTGGTTCATGGGGTGGTAATTCAATTTCAGAGAACGTCGGCCCAAGTCACTTAATCAATAAAAAAATGGTAGCTAAGAGGGCTGAAAACATGTTGTGGCATAAGCTTCCATCATCTATTTACTTTCGCCGCGGTAGTCTACCGATAGCACTTGAAGAGTTAAGTGATAAAAAACGTGCACTGATCATTACTGACAAATTCTTATTCAATAACGGTTATTGTAACGAGACCTTAAAAATCCTTAAAGCACAGGGACTTGAAACCGAAGTGTTTTACGAAGTGGAAGCCGATCCAACCTTAGCGATTGTTCGCCAAGGCGCTAAAATCGCACAAAGCTTTCAGCCAGATGTCATTATTGCATTAGGCGGTGGATCGCCAATGGATGCAGCAAAGATCATTTGGGTTATGTACGAACACCCTGATGTTGATTTTGCCGATTTAGCAATGCGTTTTATGGACATCCGTAAGCGTATTTATAAATTCCCTAAAATGGGCGTTAAAGCTCAAATGGTTGCCATTCCGACAACCTCAGGTACTGGTTCAGAAGTAACTCCTTTTGCCGTGGTAACCGATGAAAAAACCGGCATGAAGTACCCTATTGCAGACTATCAATTAACCCCGAACATGGCGATTGTCGATCCTAATTTAGTCATGGACATGCCTAAATCACTCACAGCTTTTGGTGGCATTGATGCTGTCACACATGCGTTAGAAGCTTATGTAAGTGTGATGGCAAACGAGTACAGTGATGGCCAAGCGTTACAAGCATTAGACCTATTATTTAAATACCTACCAGACTCTTATGAATTTGGCGCTAAAGCGCCAGTGGCTCGAGAAAAAGTCCATAATGGAGCCACCATCGCGGGTATTGCTTTTGCCAATGCATTCTTAGGTGTTTGTCACTCAATGGCGCACAAATTAGGGGCTGAGTTCCACTTAGCTCACGGTTTGGCTAACGCATTATTAATCTCTAACGTGATCCGTTTTAACGCGACAGACATGCCAACCAAGCAAGCGGCTTTTAGTCAATATGATCGCCCTAAAGCGCTGTGCCGTTATGCTGCCATTGCGGATTATTTAAAGCTAGGGGGTAAAACAGATGCTCAAAAAGTTGAAAAACTGATTGAAAAGATTGAAGAGCTTAAAACAACCATTGGTATTCCTGCATCAATTCAAGATGCTGGAGTTAATGAAGCAGATTTCATCGCCAAACTGGATGAACTGGCTGAAGATGCATTCGATGATCAATGTACTGGTGCTAATCCACGTTACCCGTTAATCAAAGAGCTAAAACAAGTGCTGTTAGACAGCTTCTATGGCAGAGCTTATAAAGACTAGCCTAAACGAGAATAAGCAGTAAGCTTTTAATAAGACGCCTTACAATATTGTAGGGCGTTTTTTATTGTTTTAAGAATGCATTTGAAAATGAATCGACTGCACTCAATTTAACTGTTACGAGGTAATAAGCAGTTTGAAAGACAGTTGTTATCCCCAATTAATGTTACTTAGCCAATACCAGCATAACGGCACTATTTGCATGGAGTTGAGTAGTATCATACAAAGGCACATGAGTATGTTGTTGCTGCACAAGTAAGGCTATTTCAGTACAACCTAAAATGACAGCCTCAGTTCCTTGCTCATAAAATTTGTCAATAATTCCAAGATAGGATTGCCGTGATTGCGGATTAATAGTGTCAAGATATAGCTCTTGATATATCACATCATGGATTAATATTTGCTCGCCTAGCGAAGGTACAAAAACCTTAATGGGATAGTTAGCAGTTATTCGCTGCTTATAAAAGTCTTGCTCCATGGTAAAGCGCGTGCCCAGCAAGCCGACTTTATTGATCCCATCGGCTAACAACACCTCGGCTGTAGCTGTAGCATCAGCAATATGCAAAATGGGTATAGAGATTTGTGCTTGGATCTCATCAGCCACTTTTGTGCATGGTATTGGTACAAATAATCACAAAATCAGCGTCACCGGCTTCTACCACAAAAGCGGCATCAGCTACATCCATCCCCCTTGATGCTGTGACGCTTCAATTTCAGCAAAACCGACACTGTACAAACATATTTTCTCTGAATGTAAGTCACCTAAAACTGTCTTAACCCCTTGGTTAATCGCCTGATAATAGCTTTACGCCGACTCCCAACTCATACTGCCATTCATGCATATTTTACTCAATTAAATTCAGAGCAATACGAAAAACTACAATTGCTAAGCAATTAATTCATGCGGGAACACGTTATAGAAAATATCCTAAGTAACTCTCCCGCAGCAAAAATGGGTTTCAGCCTGCACTTGAACATTCTACAGGCTCGTCAATATCCCGCCGATTATCGCAATCAGACTTATTATGAACCCAAGCACCAGAATCATTAGTCGTGTGGTAGCAAATAAGCCACCTTCTAGGCTAATCAGTGCAAGTTCAACTCTTTAAACTTATTACAAATGGCCCGATGACGTTCTTTCAATTGCTCATGCTCACTGGCAAAAGCTTTGTGAGCCTTATGCTGAGTATCATGGTTAACCTGAGCGCCATCATGTCCTGCTCGCTCGCCCGAGCGCTTATGTGCACTAATTATCTCTTCGTGACGCGCCATCTCAATCTCATGAGCCATAATTTCTTGCTCATGCATTAGAATTTGCGCCTCATGTTCGTGAATATCGGCTTCAATGCTGTGCAGGGTGGCAAGCAACTTACTGTGTTCGATACGCCAACTTTGATGGTCGGCTTGCCATTGTTCATGATCCAAGTGGTCATGTTTGTGGTCACTATAGTCTTGTTTGTGATCGCTATAGTCATGATTGTGTTCGTTATTCATAATGCACTCCTTTTAGATAAAGAGTCTTTAGCAAGTGCCTTTTGATGTCATTCCACCTAACGTTAAGCCTACGGGTGAAACGCTGCACGATTATCACTTTACGGTGCAGCTTTATGGGTCCCAGTGACCTAAGGGAACGAATGTAGTGCTTTGTGTTAGATTTGGACTTACATTACCCACCAAAAACTTATTTATGTATGTTCCCTGTACTACCAATTTCCTCCTAATTTGTTTTGGAGTCAACGTAGATCAGAAATTTCACTTATCAGTTTTCATGAGCATTGAGTTGAGCGCTTAAAGGAGGTTGGAATGGTGTATGCAATGTTTCTAGCTAGTCACAATTTTACAATTAATGTTGTGGCGCAAAAATCTGTAAGTGATTGTTAACAAGCATATTTAACCAACATCACTCTGACCCGATCAAATTAAGAGATGGCCTAAGGCCATATGGCTAAGCGTACAAGGCATAAAAAAACCAGCTTACTAAGCTGGTTTTTAATGTGCTGCGATTAAACAATTAATTAAAGACCAGCTAACGCTTCTTTACACAATTGCGTAATACGAGTCCAATCTTCATTTTCAACTGCGTCTGTTGGAGCAATCCAGCTACCACCAATACAATCAACGTTAGGCAACGCCAAATAGTCTTTATAAGTGGCAAGGCTAATACCACCTGTTGGGCAGAAATGAATATTAGACAGTGGGCCAGAGAAAGATTTCAATGCATTAACACCGCCAGAGGCTTCAGCTGGGAAAAATTTGAAGTGAGTGTAACCCAACTCCATTCCTACCATTATCTCTGAAATGCTAGCGATACCTGGAATTAACGGTACAGTTCCATTCTTGGCAGCTTTTAATAAATCAACAGTAGCCCCTGGGGTAATAATAAATTGGGCACCTGCTTCAACGGCTTGTTTAAGCTGACTTTCATTTAACACAGTACCAGCACCAACAAGCGCTTCAGGCACCTCTTTAGCTATTTTAGCAATCGCTTCTAACGCACAAGGAGTACGTAAAGTCACTTCTAAAACACTAATACCACCTGCCACTAATGCTTTTGCTAATGGAACAGCTTGTTCAATTTTATTAATCACCATGACCGGAACAACCGGACTACGTTTAAACACGTCTTGTGGTTGTAGCAACCAATTATTAGGCTTAAGCATATTACCGACTTCCTTTATTTTTAATATAATTCATCAATAGCACTAGTACTTCTAGCACCCGTTTCAGGGCTACTTAAACTACGACGTAAGACACCAAATAACTCTCGCCCCATACCATAGCTCGAGTGATGTAAATCAACTTTCCCAGCAATTCTGCTAGCAAGTGTTTTTTCATCAACAAGCAGAGATAATTCACCTGTGGTTGAATCGATACGAATTAAATCGCCATCCTCAACCTTAGCAATTAATCCACCATCGAGGGCTTCAGGCGTTAAATGTATAGCAGCAGGTACTTTCCCTGACGCACCAGACATACGTCCATCAGTCACTAATGCAACTTTAAACCCTTTATCTTGTAAGGTGCCCAAGAAAGGAGTTAGCTTGTGTAGTTCTGGCATGCCATTAGCTTTAGGCCCCTGACCTTTAACAACAACGACACAGTCTCTATCTAGCGATCCAGATTTAAACAACTCGTCAATTTCATTTTGATCGTTAATGACGACTGCTGGAGCTTCAATGACTCGATTTGCTGAAGGCACTGCAGAGACTTTAATCACCGCACGACCCAAGTTACCTTTAAGCAGTTTCAAACCGCCATTCTTTTGAAAAGGTGTATCTAGATGAGTCAATACTTCTTTATCTAGACTTTCAGTTACACCATCAACCCACTTAAGTTCGCCTTCAATTAAACGCGGCTCTTGGGTATAACGACGTAAACCAAAACCTGCGACAGTCTTGACATCTTCATGTAATAAACCACCATCAAGTAACTCTTTAACCAAGAACCCCATGCCGCCTGCAGCATGGAAATGATTAATATCAGCTTGACCATTCGGGTAAACACGAGCGAGTAATGGCACAGAGTCTGATAAATCAGAAAAATCATCCCAGTTGACAATAATACCGGCAGCACGCGCAATAGCGACAATATGCATTGTTAAATTGGTTGAACCACCGGTGGCCAAAATGGCCACAATACCGTTAACAATAGACTTTTCAGTAACAATTTCACCAATTGGAGTATATTGCGTGCCCATTGATGTTAAACGGCATACTTGCTTAGCAGCCATCTTGCTTAATTCATCTCGTATTGGGTCATCAGGGTTAATAAATGAAGAACCCGGTAACTGTAATCCCATTACTTCTAGCATTAACTGGTTTGAGTTGGCAGTACCATAAAAAGTACAAGTACCTGCACTATGGTAAGACTTAGCTTCAGCTTCTAGTAATACTGCACGGTCCACTTTACCTTGAGTAAATTGCTGACGAATACGGGCTTTTTCTTTGTTTGGAATACCTGACTTCATTGGCCCAGCTGGCACAAATAGCATTGGTAAATGGCCAAAACTTAAGGCGCCAATTAATAACCCAGGAACAATCTTGTCACAGATACCAAGTAGCAAAGCACCGTCGAACATATTGTGCGATAAGCCAACTGCGGTAGACATAGCAATCACTTCGCGACTAAGTAAACTCAGTTCCATGCCAGGCTGACCTTGAGTCACGCCATCACACATAGCAGGAACACCTGCAGCCACTTGTGCCACACTGCCCACATCCATACATGCTTGCTTAAGCATATTTGGGTATGTCTCGTATGGTTGATGTGCAGATAACATGTCATTAAATGCTGTCACAATACCTATATTGGCTTTAGTCAAATGACGCAATGAATCTTTTGCTTCTGGTTGGCAAGCTGCAAATCCATGGGCCAAATTGCCACAACTTAATGCGCTACGGTGAACGCCTCGAGTGTTGGCATCGTCTAATGCAGATAAATAACTTGAACGAGATTGTTGGCTACGAGCAATAATTCTATCGGTAACCGCTTGTACTACTGAGTGCATGGTAAAACTCCTTACGCGCTATAAAACACATCAACGGGCGTTTTACGCTGCGCTAATATAGCTCTAATGGGCATTTGGGTAACATCATCATTTTCAAGTGCCTGATGATATACAGTTAATTTAGGCTCTCCGACAAGATGCAAATAAATCTGACGACTATTTAAAATAGCATCTTTTGACAAGGTAATGCGTGCATGCGGGGCTGTAGTTGGATTCACAGCGACGCACAAAGCCTTAGTTGTTAATGCATTATCTAGTTCTGCACTGCACGGAAACCATGAACAAGTATGCCCATCAGTCCCCATTCCCAGTACAACCACATCAAATGGACGTGGGAAGTTCGCTAACGATTCACTGGTCATATCACAACCGGCTTCAGGCGTTGCAAACATGTTTTTTAAGCCGCGAAATTTAGCGCTGGCGGCCCTATTTTGTAATAGATACTCTCTAACCAGCCTTTCATTTGAATCTTTTTCATCAGTATTAACCCAGCGCTCATCAGCTAAAGTAATGTAAACATCACTCCAATCGACTAACTTATGGCTTAATAGCTCAAATAATTTCAACGGTGTTGAACCGCCAGATACCACTAAACTGGCCTTGCCACGAGTATCAACGGCATTTTGCAATTGTTGGGCAATTTTGTCGGCTAACTTAGCTTCAAGTGCAGCGGGCGTTTCAAATGATTTAAATACAGTATCTTTGATCATGGTTACTCCCTACTCGTCCCAAGAACGGCCATCTTTGGTGATTAATGCCACTGACGAAACCGGCCCCCAGGTGCCTGCTGGATATGGCTTTGGCTTTTCGCCACTTTGCTCCCAAGACTGGATGATCCCGTCAACCCATTTCCATGCTTGCTCTACTTCGTCACGACGAACAAACAAGGCTTGATTACCTAACATTGCTTCAAGTAATAAACGCTCATATGCATCTGCGATACGTTCATTTTTAAACGTATCACTAAAACTTAAATCGAGCTTAGTCGTTTGTAGACGTTGCTTTTGCTCTAGACCTGGAACCTTGTTCATCATCTGAATTTCAACACCTTCATGAGGTTGTAATCGGATGGTTAGCTTATTAGGTGGTAAATTACGGTAGCTTGCGCGATATAAGTTATGTGGAGGGTTTTTAAAATACACCACAATCTCACTACTCTTGAACGGCATACGCTTACCACTACGTAAGTAAAATGGCACTCCAGCCCAACGCCAGTTATCTATGTCTACACGCAATGCAACAAACGTTTCAGTGTTTGAATTAGTGTTGGCACCTTCTTCTTCTAAGTAACCCGGAACAGGTGAACCTTTTAAAAAGCCTGCACTGTATTGACCACGAACGGTATTTTCATACACATTATCGAGGTTAATTGGACGTAATGATTTAAGTACTTTCACTTTTTCATCACGAATACTGTCAGCATCTAAATTCACTGGAGGATCCATAGCAACCAAAGTTAACACTTGTAATAAGTGATTTTGGATCATGTCGCGCATCTGACCTGCGCCATCAAAATATCCCCAACGCCCTTCAATACCAACTTCTTCAGCTACGGTAATTTGTACATGATCAATAGTACGGTTGTCCCATTTAGATGCAAACAAGGAATTAGCAAAACGCAGCGCTATTAAATTTTGTACCGTTTCTTTACCAAGATAATGGTCAATACGGTATACCTGATTCTCATTAAAAAATTCGGCTACTTGGTCGTTAATCACACGTGATGATTCTAGATCAGTACCAATTGGCTTTTCTAACACAACACGAGTATCTGAATGAATTAGGTCTTGTGCATGTAAACAGCGGCAGATAACGCCAAAAAGAGAAGGAGGTGTCGCAAAATAGTTCACCATCACGCGTTTACTTGGCTCAAGTAACTCGTGGAAAGCATGGTAGCCTTCTGGCTCTGTAAAATTAGTGCCTATATAATGACAACGACTTAAGAAGCGGGCTAACGTAGTAGGGCAAATTTCATCTTTAACAAATGTGTTCAAAGCTTTTGTAACGAGAGCAATAAACTCTTCATGAGTAAATGCGTCTTTTGCTACACCAATTATCTTGGTTTCCTTGTCTAGTAATTCTGCTTTGTCTAGTTGATATAAAGAAGGTAATAATTTACGCCTTGCTAAATCGCCTTTAGTACCGAAAAGTACGAAATCACAAGCCTTGGCTCCAATTGATTTACCCATTGTTGAAAGCTCTCCTAATTATATGTGTGTGCTATCCGAATTCGAACGATGAATAAAAGCACACTTTTGTTGTAATATAACAACAGAACATCAATATTGCATCTTTAATTTATAAATATTGCGTTATTGTTAATCTAGTTATATGTACCCATTATCTGCTATTATTTCCCGCATACCACAAGGCTTTTGAACCATTTAATCGTGATCTATGTTTTGATAAATAACCATAGAAACGAATTAATGGTAAAAAAATAACTTAATTTACGAATATCATGTAAGTTATGGTATAAAATTACATCACCTACTTTTAGCTACTATTTAGCGGATGCTTGCTTATGAATACCCTTGAAAAGGTTCAAAAAAGCCTTACCCAATTTAGTAAATCGGAACGTAAAGTTGCCGAAGTCATATTAGCCTCACCGCAAACAGCTATACATTCTAGTATTGCGACATTAGCCAAAATGGCCGATGTCAGTGAGCCAACGGTTAATCGTTTTTGTCGTCGATTAGATACTAAGGGCTTCCCTGATTTTAAGTTACATTTGGCCCAAAGTCTTGCTAATGGCACACCCTATGTTAGTCGTCACGTTGAAGAAGATGACTCTCCAGAGTCTTATACAACTAAAATATTCGAATCTTCAATGGCATCACTTGATACTGCACGTCAAAGCATTGATACTGCGGCAATTAACAAAGCCGTTGACGTACTCACTCAAGCAAAAACCATTTCATTTTTTGGTCTCGGAGCGTCTTCTTCTGTCGCTCATGATGCACAAAATAAATTCTTCCGTTTTAACGTACCTGTAATTTGTTTCGATGATGTGTTAATGCAACGAATGAGTTGTATTAACTGCAACGAAGGTGACGTCGTAGTGTTAATTTCTCACACAGGTCGGACAAAATCATTGATTGAAATAGCCCGAATAGCTCGTGAGAATGGTGCTGCAGTAATCGGTATTACCGCCCGCAATTCGCCATTGTCTCTAGAATGCACTCTGCCTGTGACAATGGAAGTTCCTGAAGATACGGATATGTATTTACCGATGGCATCACGTTTAGCACAGTTGGTCACCATAGATGTCTTAGCCACAGGCTTTACCTTACGCCGAGGCCCACGTTTCCGAGATAATTTAAAACGCGTTAAAGAAGTATTAAAGGAATCTCGTGTGAACAAGGATTTAACCATATAAACCTAAGTGCATCTTACAAGTAATGGATAGAGGGCTTTTTACACCCTCGCCCCTAATACTTACAGTAATACTTACTCTAGATATCACAAGCTTTTTATGATGTATTAAGCATATTCGTAATAGGATAACTGGATAATAATTACAAGATTCAGTTATTTTCGACCATTTGAGCCCATTAATACAACAATGAACATTGTTATTAAGGTTAAACAGCATTGCTGTTTGACCTTTTTTATTATAAAAACCGCTAATCTGTCACATAAATCACACATTAAAAACGATCTTTTTGTTGGTAACTTTACTACATTTAGCCGAATCTCTGTTAATATACTTGTATCATTTAAGTACTAAGATAGCTGGCGTACTTTAAATAACCGAATTCTATTTAACACAAAATCTTTCTTATCATTAACGGAGTATCTTATGTTCCGCAGAACTAAAATCGTTACTACACTCGGACCAGCAACTGATCGCGATGACAATTTACGTAAAATTATCATAGCAGGCGCTAACGTTGTTAGACTTAACTTTTCACATGGTTTACCAGAAGATCATTTAAAACGCGCGACTGATACACGTAGGATCGCCAAAGAATTGGGCAAAACTGTCGCTATTCTAGGTGACTTACAAGGTCCGAAAATTCGAATATCTACTTTTAAAGACAACAAAAAAATCAAACTTAATTTAGGCGATGCTTTTGTACTTGATGCCGATTTAGGCAAAGGTGAAGGCGACGAAAATCAAGTTGGTATTGATTACAAGCAATTACCAGATGACGTTGTTATTGGTGATATTTTAATGCTTGATGACGGTCGAGTTCAATTAAAAGTTGAACGAGTTGAAGATCGAAAGGTTTTTACTACTGTTACTGTTGCAGGCCCGTTATCTAACAACAAAGGCATTAACAAAAAAGGCGGCGGACTAACAGCCCCAGCCTTAACAGAAAAAGACATGGCAGACATTAAAACTGCCGCGTTAATTGATGTTGACTTCCTTGCCGTGTCATTCCCACGTACTGGTGCTGACTTAGACTTAGCACGTGCTTTAGCGCTTGAAGCTGGCAGTAAAGCACTTATTGTCGCAAAAGTTGAACGTGCTGAAGCAGTAGAATCAGACGAAGCAATGGATGATGTAATTAGAGCATCAGATGTTGTGATGGTTGCCCGTGGTGATTTAGGTGTTGAAATTGGTGATGCTGCGCTTGTTGCGGTACAAAAACGTTTAATTCAACGTTCACGCCAGTTAAACAAAGCGGTTATCACTGCAACACAAATGATGGAATCGATGATTTCGAGCCCTATGCCTACACGTGCTGAAGTTATGGACGTAGCAAATGCTGTTCTAGATGGCACAGATGCGGTAATGCTGTCAGCTGAAACGGCTGCTGGTGATTTCCCTGAAGAAACTGTTATGGCAATGGCTAATGTCTGTATTGGCGCAGAAGCACATCCAAGTGTGAATGTATCCAACCACCGTATGAATGAGCAGTTTTCATCTATTGAAGAGACCATCGCTCTATCAACTATGTATGCAGCTAACCACTTACCTGGTGTCAAAGCGATTATTTCGTTAACGGAATCAGGTGAGACGGCTAAATTAATGTCTCGTATTAGCTCTGGTTTGCCGATATTTGCATTAACTCGTCATCCAAAAACCTTAGCTAGTATGTGTATGTACCGTGGTGTTCAGCCAGTTAATTTTGACTCTACTGCATATCCTGCTGAAGAACTCGCTAAAGAAGCATTAAACTGCATAGTGAACAAAGGTTATTTAGTCAGTGGGGATATGGTTCTAATGACTAAAGGTGACGTGATGGAAACCATCGGTGGCACGAACACTTGTAAAGTGTTGATTGTTGCTTAATCAAGTCTAACCAAATATAACGAGGAACATTCACTACTCGCACGCGGTGATACACTCGTTAACACTAAAGCCAATCTTCGGATTGGCTTTTTTATCGATTTTTTTGAACATTAACGCTATACCTTAATAAAGTGACCTTAAAAGTAGCTACCATTCCCCTGCTTCATCGTTAATCCGTAACATGATGGATAAAAAAAGCCCCGACAGAGTCGGGGCTGATGTACATAAGTATTTCTAAAACTTAAGATTAATGTAATTAACTTACATTATAGCTTTTCAAAGTCATTAACGTTGATAGCAGCTAAACGCATTACATCTGCTTCTACAAGCTGTTTATGCTCAGCTTCAGTGATGATGTCTTTTTCTAATGCAACATCAAATAACTCAAGCATAGGAAGCTTAGATTTTATGTGGCCGCTTCGTTGCGCTTTCTTAAGTTTCTTATATAAATCTTTCGCAGCATATTTAGCTAAGAAGGCACTTTCTACTTCTGCTATGCCACTTGTGTCACCATCAAATTCACTACACAAGAATGTAATTCGATCACGTGCAGCTCCAGGCTTAAGCATGCCTTTAACTAAATCGACAGCAAACTTATCACTTGGCGCATTAAAATGATTACCCAATGGGAAAATTAATACCCGAAGTAACACAGCTGCAATTTTGCTTGGGAAGTTGCGAATTGCATCTTCAAGCGCTTTAGCCGCTAAATGTAAACGCTCTGTCATCACATAATGTACTGCCGCTAAATCATCTTGCTGACGGCCATTATCTTCAAACAGTTTCAATGTTGCTGACGCTAAATATAACTGGCTTAATACATCGCCCATTCGTGCAGAAATCATCTCTTTACGTTTGAGATCGCCACCCATAATCAACATTGATAAATCAGTCATGATCGCAAGTGAAGAGGATATACGGGTCATATCACGATAATATTGCTGTGTAGGACCACTCACTGGTGCACTGGCAAATCGGCTGCCTGTTAATGCACTACCAAATGAACGTAATGCATTACTTACAGCATAACCAATATGGCCAAGTAACAATGAGTCGAAACGATCTAAAGCCGATGTTTCATCTTCCATTGCCGCCGCTTCCATTTCAGCTAATACGTATGGATGACAGCGTGTTGCGCCTTGACCAAAAATCATCAATGAACGAGTTAGAATGTTTGCACCTTCTACTGTAATTGAGATTGGATTAGCCATAAAGGCGTGACCTAAATAGTTTTTAGGTCCAAGTTGAATACCCTTACCAGATTGAATGTCCATTGCATCTTCTAATACATCACGACCTAACTCGGTCATATGATATTTAGCAATAGCAGTCACAACTGAAGGCTTCACTTTTAAATCGATACCTTGAGTGGTTAAACGACGTGCCGCTTCAAGCTGATATGTATTGGCAATAATACGCGCCATAGCTTCTTGTACGCCTTCAAAATTACCTATTGGCATACCAAACTGCTGACGAACATAACTATATGCAGTGGTCGTTTTAGTACATACATGGCCCGATGCTGTAGCCAATGCAGGTAATGAAATACCACGTCCTGCAGATAAACACTCAACCAGCATACGCCAGCCTTTACCGGCAAACTGAGGCCCACCAATAATCCAATCTAATGGAATAAAGACATCTTTACCGCTGGTCGTCCCGTTCATAAATGCCATCATTAATGGGTTATGACGACGACCGATCTCAACACCTTCATGGTCTGTTGGGATCAAAGCACACGTAATACCAAGATTTTTAACATCACCTAGCAAACCGTCAGGATCGCGCATTTGGAATGCAAGACCTAATACAGTCGCAACTGGTGCTAGGGTAATGTAACGCTTGTTCCACGTTAAGCTTAACCCTAATGTCTCTTCACCTTCAAACTCACGGCGACAAACAATACCTAAATCAGGAATTGCGCCAGCATCACTGCCCGCTTCTGGACCCGTTAAGGCAAAACAAGGGATATCTTTACCAATAGCAAGTGAAGGTAACCATCGTTCCTTCTGCTCTTGAGTACCATAATGCGTGAGTAACTCACCAGGGCCTAAAGAGTTAGGTACCATTACAGTAACAGCTGCACTTACACTACGAGTCGCAATGGTAGCCACGATGGTTGAGTTTGCATAAGCTGAAAACTCACGTCCACCATACTTTTTAGGAATGATTAATGCAAAGAAACCTTGCTCTTTAAAGTATTGCCACAACTCTGGAGGTAGATCTTTACGATTATGGACGATATCGAAATCGTCAATCATAGTTAATGCAGTTTGAACTTGATTATCAATAAAATCTTGTTCTTCAGCCGTTAATGTAGGCTTACCGTAACCATGTAAGGTATTCCAATTTGGTTTTCCGCGAAATAATTCACCTTCCCACCAAACATCACCCGCTTCCATTGCTTCTTTTTCGGTACTCGATAAAGGAGGCAATACTTTTTTGAAGAACGAAAATACAGGACGCGTAATAACTTGCATCCTGATATTACGTACACCAAAGAGGACAATAATCGCTATAACTAGCAATATGATGATACTCATTTTATACCTTCTTAGTTTGTTAACACAGGGACAGCAACACCAGCTGCCATGTAAGGGATTACTTTACGAAGAATTGCTTCAATATCATTATGTTCACCGTAATCGGCCGAAGCAATTTCATTTAATGCATCAGCAGAAGCCATAGTGAATACTATCGTTCCTAAAGTGAAATGCAAACGCCAGAACATTTCAGCAGCTGGTATATGCGGCGCACTGGCCGAAACTGCTTGTACAAATGTGGCTAAATACTCGCCATAATGCGTAGTAATAAACCAGCGTAAGTGACCTTGGCTTTCAATATAGCCACGCCCCAGCAACTGTAAAAATATAATCGTGCCACCGTTACGGACTTTATTGAGCTCAAGTAACGGTTTAATTAGAGCAGAAAAAATCTCGTTAAGTGATGCATCTTCAGGTGCATGGTGTATACGTTTAATTTCTATCGCGGCGCTTGGCATGAACACATCTAAGTATCTAGCTAATACTGCACGAATTAACTCTTTCTTCGAACCAAAATGGTAATTGACCGATGCCAAATTGACTTCAGCTTTACTGGTGATTAGTCGTAATGAAGTTTCAGAAAAACCTCTTTCAGCAAACAACTTTTCAGCAGCATCAAGTATTCTTGTTTTTGTATCAGTACGGCTTGCCATTCCAGGACCCAAGTTTAATTTAAACACCCGTTTAAATTAATCATTGAGCGCACAGATGTCAATCGAAATTATCAGCTTTATTGATCTAGTTAAGTAACATAAATGGTAACACCACCATCAAATTAGTCGCCTTTATGTAAAATCCTCAACTTTATGAACACACACATAGATAAAAATTATCGATGTTAATATAATACATTTGCCTTTAAAACGGCCGTCTCAAATTGAACTTAATGCATTACTCAAATCAGGTTTTAATCTTATAAAAATTGAAATATTACAACTGTTAATTTTCGAACTAGGCTCGCCAGATGTTGAACATAACTCCAAGCCAACCATTACCAGAAGCGCTAAATGTAGAAATTACGATTAAAATGGGCAGTAAAAGAGTATTAAAACACTTGCACTAATATCTTTATAATTAGATGAACAAGACCTTCAAACTAAGATGATTAGTTGATGATAGCGTAAATGGGGTTGTTCATAATAATCGTTTATAAGCTAATGTAAAAAAGGCATAGAACTTATAATGTAGTGAAAATATTTAGCATTATGTTGTTATCTAAAACCACAGCCCTTTCGATTTAACTCACTATTTTCCACTTTCTTCTGCTGCGATTTCTTCAACATCACAAATACCCCGCCGACACCACCATGGTTATAAGTTGCTGAATGGTATACTGTAACGAGTTCAATTTGTTGCAACCAATGACACACTGCCGATTTCATTAATGCTGGGTAGGGTTTACTTTTATAACCCTTACCATGAATAATAAGCAGATTACGTTCGCCCCGTTCGTGGGCACTAAAAATACAATTAATTAAACTTTCACGAGCTTGTTTAAGTCGGTACTGATGTAAATCTAGGACTGTTTTAACAGGATACTTACCCTGACTTAATAGTGTAAACACCTCATTTTGGATGCCATCAATTTTATAGCTTACGACCTCATCAGGCTTCACGGCATGAATCAAATATGGCTCCGTTGGTAGTAATTGTAATAACTCATGTTGTTGTGCAGCAGCTCGCTTTGCAAGTTGAGCATCGGTTATACTTGCACAATGAAGTAACGCATTCGCTAATGATGATTGATTTTCATCTTTAAGAGGCATCACATCGGCCATTTCTTGTAGAAATAATTGGTCATCACTTAACGGCATATGTCATCTCCTACATATTTTGTAAACATTCTATGCTTTAGCAAAGTAAATGAATAATTTATAGTCATACTAACGGTATCGCTTGTAATTATTGATTGTCAGATAAAAAGAGAACAACCCTTGAAAAGTATATTGACCTTATCCAATACGTCATGGTTAACAACACGGTTAATCATACTCAGTCTGTGTGTAACTGCATTTAACGTGTCTGCAACAGAACTGACTGCAGATCAAACCTTAAATGCTAATTTTGAAAAATTAACTCACGCTTTTGAACAATTAGATTTAACCGCTATGGAAGATATATACACTGAAGATGCAGTGTATATCTCTGAAACCCAAGATAGAGGCATTATTATCGGTAAGGAAAATATTCTAAACTTATATAGCCGATTCTTTAATAAAATAAAACGTAAAAATGCCAAACTTGAGGTCGACTTTAGGATTCTTGTACGATCTATAGAGCCTAATAGCGCAACTGATATCGGTTATTATTTAGTGCGCTTTCACCCAGGAAAAGAATCGGGAGAACCTGTGAGTGAGTTTGCAGGGAAATTTGTCACCATTTTCACGAAAGATAACAAGCAGCAATGGAAAATCAGCGTTGATTCAAATACTCATACGGCACCACATTTTTACTATGACGCGAAACCTGTGCCTAATCTGTATTATGGTCGACAATTTATTGAAGCGACCACAAAAGAATAATCATCATGGTTAATATCAACTCTGTGGACTCAGCATCTTCACAATGTCCTTGTGGTAGTTTACAAACCTATGTGCAATGTTGTGAACCATATCATTTGAACTATAGTGTAGCGGACACACCAGAGCGCTTGATGCGTTCACGGTATAGCGCATTTGTATTACGCCACTTTACCTATCTAATATTGACCCACCATCCTGACTATTTACAGGGGTTAACGGAACAACAGTTAGCTCAAGGAAATACCCAGTGGCTTGGACTAGAAGTAGTGTCGTCAAAACAACAATCTGATCATGCTGAGGTGACATTTAAAGCCTGGTTTATTGATAACAAGCAGATTGATGCGATTTATGAATGTTCATCATTTGTTAAACAACAGAATCGCTGGTTTTATACTCAGGGACAACAAATGACAACCAGGTTACCGGGAAGAAATGATCCTTGTATTTGTAATAGCGGCAAAAAATTCAAGCAATGCTGTGCTAAGCGTTTAAGTTAGCAGCAACCTAAAAGGCCACTATTATCAATAATGATTAAAACACGAAAGAATAGGTAACAAGGAGAGTGTTAATTGTTCACTAATGTAAACTAAGTTAAATCAATAGTGGCTAAGTACAAAATCGAAATAACTCTTTTAAACCACCAATATGATTAATGACAACCAACCTGATGTTAGAGTCACTTATGCATGATGAAGTCGTTTTGTCTCGTGGGCGTTGATAAACAGAGCAAAGTCGTTAACACGTATTGCTGGGCTATATAAAAAGCCTTGCGCATGATGGCAAGCGCTCATGGTTAAAAACTCTTCTTGCTCTTTGGTTTCTACACCCTCTGCCGTTAAAGAAATATTCAGAGCCTTAGCCATTGCGATGATTGCACTCACAATTTCACGGCTCTCATGGCTTGATGAAATATCCATGATAAACGATCGGTCAATTTTTAATTTAGATATCGGGAACTGCTTTAAGTACTTCATTGAACTATAACCGGTTCCAAAATCATCAATAGCCAAACCGACGCCTAATTCGGCCAACTCATGGCACAATTTAATAGCGTAACGAATATCTCCCATTAACTCTGTTTCGGTAATTTCTAAGATTAAGGTCTTTGGTTTTATCCGATAACGAGTGACCAATCGCCAAACTTGTTCATACAAATTGCCACTAAAAAACTGTTTTGGAGCCACATTCACGTGCATGGTGATATTTACATTTTTGTGTTGCCATAAATTAAGTTGTTTGCAGGCGGTTTCTAATACCCATTCACCGATTTGGTTAATCACCCCATTTTTCTCGGCTATATCGATAAATGTCCCTGGATATAGCACACCTTTTTTAGGATGATGCCAACGAATTAACGCTTCTGCGCCAATGTATTGGTTATTTTGTAAGTCCATTAAAGGTTGATAATACAATTCAAACTCTCGGCCACTAATAGCATGATGTAAATCACGCTCTATTTCTGCATTAATGGTAAAGGTATCGAGGAGCTTTTCATTGAATAGCTGATAATGAACATCATTTCTTTTCTTAGCATGTTGTAGGGTAATATCAGCACAAGATAATGGGGAGAATAATCCGACTACAGATTTAATATCAACCACGGCAATTGCCGGTTTCGGCTCTATTTTCTCTCTGGAAATTATAGATGGCGCAGCTAAATTCAAATACAACTTGCTAACCATTAGCTCTGTATCGGTTTCAAGCTCAATGGGTGGCAATAACACAGCAAATTCATCACTGCCAATTCTAGCGACATCTATTGCGTTTGCTGCCACAGCAAAATGTTTTAGACGTCGCGCAATTTCTACTAATAAACTATCCCCATTATCATGACCATGAGTATCGTTAAAACGTTTGAAGCCTAATAAATCAATCAGGATTAACGTGCCCTCTTTAGCACGCTCTAACATAGGGATAAAATGACTACGATTGTGCAACCCAGTTAATGAGCAATGCCAGGCTAGACGCTCCAATTCTGCTTTATGTAAAAATTCTGCTGAATTATCGAAGCTAGACACCAACGCGTAACGCTTGCCTTGTTCTGTCACAAATGGGGTAATGTGATAATTTAACCAATATTCACTGCCATCAATTCGTTCCAACTTAAGGTCGCCTTTGACCGTTTCATTGTTGTGTAATTTATTAATAAGGAGGTCAAGACGCTGTGGTGTATCCTTAAATAAATCAAGGCTAATTACGTTATTGTACTCTACCGAGATACGCGGTAATCCGGTCATTTTCTCATGGGCACTGTTAACATACTCAATAATACGACTATCGGTATTTATCAGCATGACCACATGGTCAGATTGTTCAGTTGCATTTCGCAATAGATAAATTTGTTCGTTGCTGTCATAGGAGTAGCGAGTCGCTAATGCTAACGCTAATTGGTCAGCGCATTGAATAGCAAATTGAATATCAGAATCTAGCCAATTTATCTCTTCGCAGTTTTCAATCGATAGTACACTTTCAATATGGCCATTAATTCGAATGGCAATATCAACACTAGTGACAATGTTATGATGCTGGTAGTACTCAGAAAATGTGTGAATTAGATTAATCTGAGAATTACCATTGGATAAGATATAGCGGTGGGAACGCAATTCATCAAAATATTGAGGTTCAATAGCTGTTGTTCTCAGATTAGACACATGAACTAATTGATCAGCTATTTGACTGGCAACTAAAGTATGCTCACATACACAACTACCATCGACAATAGAATTATCATTGACAACTAAACCGTCATTTGCGGTGTTATTTCCTAGGGTCCAAACGGACACAAACGATGCGGCGAAATATTCGAGCAGCAGTTGACACACAAACTCAGAGGTTTTTGTAAAATCACCTTGTTGTTTAGCATTAGAATTTACAATTAATTCCAATAAATGCTGTTGATCTTGTCGATTCATTTAAATCCCGAAAAATGGCTTCATTTCCCTAACTTTTTGAAAACATCAAATCAGTTCTATTTATTGTTATTAGCACTGAATTTAAGAGCATGAGTCAAATAATTAGGCAATACATTGGGAGCAAAACTTGCACTAAAAAGCATTCACTTTACTATATTAGTAACAACGACTATGCCTTGATTAAGTAAAGCACATTACACGCGATACTCATAAACAGCAATCACTTCGTTACATATTGTTACGGTTTGTGAGCATTGCAGTAGAGTGTAGCTATACCCAAAAAAACGTTTTAACAACAATAATTTGGTACCCTTCTATTAACCACTAACATAGACTAAAATTAAAGCTCATTTTCAAGTTGAAAAATCATTTTCTCTACACTAAAAGTAAAATCCAACGTTAGAGTAATCATATTATCTTTATCGACAAGGTTAGCTTTGGTGTCACTAAAACGTTGTTGCGCTGTTGTTTGCATCGCTTGAGCTTGCACCAATGCATCATCACCGGAAAAGTTTAATACTAATAACGTATCGTCAGCTTCAACAACGGCACCAATATCAACATAACTGCCGCACTCAGTACAACTGTCACTGACGTTACCCTGTTGCTGTTTAATTTGTTTAATCATTAGTTTACTCCGTCAATATCGATAATTATCAGTGTAAATATATCGTAGTTTTGAATGATTTTTACTAGTCATCCTCACAATTACCACAAATATTAATTAGATGTTATTAACATCAAAATTTACAGCTCAACGGTTAAGCAAATTGGTGCGATATAGTTTCAGAAATCTTTCGTTGGGTGCTTAATTGATCCAGAAAATTCATATCTTCTAATGGTGTGTGTTGTTGGTAAGCATTAATGGCTTTATTTTTTGTCAGGTAATCGCAGTTATTCAACACTTCGATCATTGAATCTGGTTGTGAGCCTCTAATGACTAGCGCTTCAGGTGTTAATGCTTGTTGAAGGTGAAACTGCTTAGCACCATGTTGCTGAAACACAGTAGCGTTGTCGGTGGTGTCTGGGTGGACAGATATGTCATCAACCAACAACTGTGGCTGCGGTACAGAAAATTTATTACGTAGTTTTTGAGTGATTTCTACATCGTTATCAAATTGAAATTGCGCCATATCACGAGCGTCAACTGACAACATAGCCAATAGCAAACCAAATTCACCGCGACGATTATGTTCAATCGCGGCGTTTAATCGGTTTCCTATTTGTAATTCATTGACTAATGTTGATTCAATTTGCATATAAAAACATCACTACTTATGCTCGATGCTAATTTATCGACCAAACAGTCATAAACTTTAGGAATATATTCAATTTTATACTTTACATACAAAAGGTTTCTGACTACTATGGCGGCCGCAATTGAGGAGGGGTTCCCGAGTGGCCAAAGGGATCAGACTGTAAATCTGACGGCTCAGCCTTCGAAGGTTCGAATCCTTCTCCCTCCACCATTTGCGTTGCTTCAAAGTTTCAATTTAAAAGTATTAATGCTGTAAAGAGTTAGAATGTAAAAAGAGAGTAAGAAAAAAGAAAATATGTGGAGGGGTTCCCGAGTGGCCAAAGGGATCAGACTGTAAATCTGACGGCTCAGCCTTCGAAGGTTCGAATCCTTCTCCCTCCACCATCTTTCTTTATTCCTATTTATCTTGCAGTGGAGGGGTTCCCGAGTGGCCAAAGGGATCAGACTGTAAATCTGACGGCTCAGCCTTCGAAGGTTCGAATCCTTCTCCCTCCACCATTTTACATCTTAGTTTATCTGCTACTTCCACTTCCAAACACTAATCTCGTTATCTTTAATACCTGCCCTACTATATTATTTTCTTCAGTGTAACGTTCTCATTTCCCTGCTTTGACCGGCAAAATTCATCGAATTTTATATAAATAACTCCCGACTCAATCAGTCAAATACAGTTGTGTATATTTCTACGACCATTATCATTTAATATTTGTTTGATCGTGGTTTTACTATCTATATCGATATCCACATTTGGTTCGGTCATGTTTACGATGATTAACACTCCTTTGTGACCATAAGCACTATTCACACACTAACATTTTAGTTATTATTTATTCCTTTTTGGAATAACGAGTGTCCTTGCATGTCATCAACTTGGGTCAATCAGGCCATCGCAAAAATAGAAGCCGATTATCAACGTTCAGCAGATACACATCTTATTAAGTTAGATCTTCCCCAACTTGTTGGCATTGATGTTTACTTAAAAGATGAAAGCACTCACCCAACGGGCAGTTTAAAGCACCGCCTGGCCCGATCACTATTTTTATATGCCTTATGTAATGGCTGGATAAAACAAAACACGCCGATTATAGAATCCTCATCAGGCAGTACAGCGGTATCAGAAGCTTATTTTGCCCGCTTACTTGGGTTACCTTTTATTGCAGTAATGCCAAGCACGACAGCAAAAAAGAAAATCCAACAAATTGAATTTTATGGTGGTCAATGCTATTTCGTAGAAAACGGCAGTCAGATGTACCCTGAATCGGCACGCTTAGCCAATGAATTGAAGGGCCATTACATTGATCAATTTACTTATGCAGAACGTGCTACGGATTGGCGAGGAAATAACAATATTGCGGATTCAATTTTTAATCAGATGGAAAAAGAACCCCATCCTATCCCAACATGGATTGTGATGAGTCCGGGAACTGGTGGCACTAGCGCTACTATTGGTCGTTATATTCGTTACCAACAACAAACAACTCAATTGTGTGTTGTCGACCCAGAAAACTCTGTCTTCTATGATTACTTTAACAGTGGCGATGCCAGTATTGTTTGCAACAAAAACAGTAAGATTGAAGGTATAGGACGTCCAAGAGTTGAGCCTTCATTTATTGCGGGCGTTGTTGATAGTATGATAAAAATTCCCGATGCAGCCTCAGTTGCGACAATTCAATGGTTAGAGCAACTCCTTGGTCGTAAAACAGGCGCTTCGACCGGCACTAATTTGTACGGTGCATTATTGCTCGTGACTAAAATGCGTCAAGCAGGACAAACAGGTTCAATTGTGACCTTAATTTGTGATTCAGGCGATCGTTATTTAGATACTTATTATGACCCTGAATGGGTTAACAGCAATATTGGCTGCTTTAAACATTACCAAGATAAGCTGTTGAAATTTAATGATACTGGATTATTGATATAGCAATATTATCAACAAAAATGCCGTTGTTATAAGCAACGGCATTTTTGTATTTATCAACCAGTAGCATTAATCAATATTCAAATATTTATGAGTCTGAATAGACAAACGCCAATTACGTGCAATACACACTTTCATCGCTAATTCTGTAGCGCGAGCCTTTTGGCTGATCGGCTGTAAACAAATAGTTTTATCACTGATGTCGATGCCGATTAATAGTGCATCTAACTCTTCAATATGATTCTCTGTGGCTATCGGGTGTTTAATTTCGTTGGCACGGTTCAATGCTTGTTCTAGCACCTTATAGCCCCCTTTCATATTGATTTTAGGAGATACCGTGACCCACACATCTGGATGACATTTCACTTCAAAAGTGCCACTGGTTTCAATCTGGATCTGATACCCTGCTGCAATAAAATCCTGAGTTAACTCAGTTAAATCATACAAACACGGCTCTCCACCGGTTAACACAATATGTTTAGCAGTAAATCCCTTGTCCTTGAACGCTTGTAATAATGTGCCACCAGTATGATCAGCCCATCGGCCGATAGTACCATCAACCTGAATAACTTGATCCGCGGTCACTTTATTTTCGGGTAATACATCCCAAGTTTGCTTAGTATCACACCATGCACAACCTACAGGGCAACCCTGTAAGCGAACGAACAATGCTGGTACACCAGTATAAGTACCCTCACCTTGTATTGTTTCAAATACTTCGTTAACCGGATATTTCATCGTTTACCTTTCTTTTATAGACAAGTATTGGCTACCTGACTGACAACGGGTCGGCATTTATAGAGTATTTTACTGTTAGCTGCAAGTATTTACACCTATGGCTTTGCAGTTGCGCCTGCCTTAGGTAAAATATCATTTATATTGTCTTGAACCACTCAGCGTTGATCATACCGATCTTACCAGTCAGTTCAGTACGTTAAGAGTATATTCATGTCAGATTCAAATCTAAACATCCCAACTAAAGCCCTTGTTGTATTCAGTGGCGGCCAAGATTCAACGACGTGTCTCATTCAGGCTTTGTCCCAGTATGACCAAGTTCACGGGATCACATTTGATTATGGCCAGCGCCATCGTCAAGAGATCGAAGTGGCTAAATCTTTGGCTACAGAGTTAAAGTTGGTCAGCCATAAAGTGATGGATACCACATTACTAAACGAGTTAGCCATTTCTGCATTGACCCGTGATGACATTCCAGTTTCACATGAGTTGATGAACAACGGTTTACCCAATACCTTTGTACCTGGACGTAATATTCTATTTTTAACTTTAGCTGGCATTTACGCTTACCAATTAGGTTGTGATGTCATCATCACTGGGGTGTGCGAAACCGATTTTTCAGGTTATCCAGATTGTCGTAACGAATTCATACAATCCATGCAAAACTCATTAGCACTAGGAATGGATAAACCCATCAAGATAATTACCCCGTTAATGTGGCTCAATAAAGCTGAAACATGGGCATTAGCAGACAAATATCATCAATTAGCCTTAGTGCAACATCAAACATTAACTTGTTATAACGGTATAGTGGGTGAAGGGTGTGGTGATTGTCCTGCTTGTTTATTACGTCAACGGGGCTTAGAAGATTACCTACAAAACAGCCAATCAGTGATGGCGTCGTTAAACAGTAAATTATAATCGTGTTGTAAAAAATAGCGGGTAGTTAAAATAGCGTTTAGTCACTGCCGCAAAATGGTCATTAATCATTTTATATGAAGATTTTTACGGCGACACCAAAGAACACAAGGTTAACCATGTGACTTTTTCACGCTGCGGTAAGTTTTGTGTTTTTGGTTTACATTATTTTGACTGAGATTTACGGTTCATGTAGAGGTTCGTTTGCAAACACACAAAACACACACTGTTAGACTCTATCATCTTGTTGTGGTGATCAGTCTTATTTGCATAGGGTTATTTGCTGTAGAAGTACCTTCGCCTGCATTTTTACCCATCGACCAGTATTTTAGTTATCAATATGATGCAATTGCTCATGGTCAAATTTGGCGATTAATCACCGGTAATCTACTACATACCAATATATGGCATTTACTGATGAATTTAGCGGGATTCTGGGTCATCATTTTTCTGTATGAAGTTCACTTTAAGCGCAATCCTGGTAAATTAATGCTGCTTTTTGTCAGTTTATGCCTATTAGAGGGAATGGGGTTATATCTGTTTTATCCCAATTTAAAAGCTTATGTTGGCTTAAGTGGTTTATTACATGGGCTATTTGTATTTGGTGCGATAATGGATATCCGCAAAGGTTATCGCTCAGGTTACCTACTGCTTATTGGTGTCATTTTAAAAGTCGCTTATGAGCAATATTTTGGTGCCAGTCACAGTATTACACATTTGATTAATGCCCGAGTCGCCACTGAATCCCATCTGGTTGGTTTGGTGAGTGGCATAATGTGTGCCATATTTTGGTCGATGCTTGTCAAGCGTCTAAAATACAACAAACTTAGTTAGACTATCAATGTTAATAAATTAGTTATGTATTTCATTAATACAAACGTGAACAGTGTTGATATTGAGTCTGTCACTAATTTAATCTTTCTTGGAACTCGTTTTAGGCGCGACTTCTGAAGTTTCAACTTCAGCTTCGTTAGATTGTTCAACTGCGCTTGATTGTGCTCGCTCAACTAACTTATCGTATTCTGTTTGAGTAATTAAATAGCTTTTCAAAGGCGGTAATGGTGTTGCCGAACTGGGTGTAATTGGCATATCTTTGATACCACTGATATCAACTCTGCCAAATATCAATGCTATAGAGATAATGAACACGTGTACTAAAATAACTATGATAAAAATATGTTTATTACCAGTGAATTTAGTTCTGAGTTTTGCTGTGAATCTTTGCAAAAAGTGACCATCTTGAGTGGGATGTTCCGAGAGCAATAAAAGTTCATTGTTGTTAGTGGTGTTATCAATAGTGCCCGTAAATTGCAGTTGAATTTCATCAGCGACATGTTGTTGATAATCTTGTAATTCTTTTGGGTCTACGGCTACCTCATCTGACTCAATAAACGATGTCACATCTTTGTCAAAAATGATGCTATCGCAATTGTCTTGCTTCCCTGCTTTGTTATCCCAAGCAGGTGCGTCATTACTGGAAGTTGCAGATTGATGCGGATGGGAATGTTTATTTTTTTCAGACATAAAGACTAATCTGCTAAGAATTATCGTTTAAGTATAACCTCTACATCCTCTTTGAGTAACAGCTAATTTGTACATTTAATAAGGTCTGTTCATTAATAAACTCTTATACAATGTTATAAATAGACTCAATATTAAACCTACATTACCGACCAATAAATTTGAGCTTACACGTGTACACCTAATTATAGCTATTTAGTTTCGAGACTGATAGACTAGTGTTGCTCAAAATCCAATCAGCGTTATTTACAGGATATTATGAACTCACCATCAAACACTTCAATACCCCAGCATTCTGCTACAATGTCCTCTGGTTCAGATTACGGTTATACAGAAGAAAAAGCCAATGCGATTTCACATGCATTAGGTGTCATTGCGGGCATTATTGGTTTAATCCTGATGCTAATTAAAGCACCCGATAGTTTATCTTTTGTGCAAATGGCTGGTGTAACAATTTATGGCATTAGCATTATTGCTTTGTTTCTTGCTTCTACTTTATATCACTCTAGCAAAAGCGCACTGTGGCGCAAACGGTTTAAAATGGCAGATCATTGTGCTATTTATACCTTAATTGCCGGCACTTACACCCCTATGATGCTCATCAGTTTACAAAGCTCACGGGCCACTATTGTACTTTCCGCCATTTGGTCATTAGCGTTAGCAGGAATAATATTTAAGACATTGTTTATCGGTCGTTTTAAAGTCTTTAGTGTGGTGCTGTACTTAGTGATGGGCTGGTTTTGTGTCGCTGTAATGGGCGATTTAAAAACTCATATGAACGATTTAGGCTTAAATTTACTCATTATTGGGGGGTTATTTTATAGTCTCGGAGTGATTTTCTATGTAGGTAAACGCATTCCGTATAACCATGCAATTTGGCATTTATTTGTACTAGGTGGCGCATTTAGTCATTTTTTATGTATTTATCTTACAGTGCTATAATTCGACAATATCGTTATCACTTCTAAAAAATTGCGGTTGTACTAAAGCCGCTATTTTTCTATTATCTATTGCTAATAAACTGCTAAATGATTTATAAACGCTATTGGAAACCCCATGACACAAATGCCTCCCATGGAACGAATATGGTTTATTGTTAATCTTATCCCTGAAGGCACCGTGTTACCTTACGGAATAGTGGCAGATTTAGCCGGCTTACCTGGCCGAGCACGTTATGTATCAAGAGCATTAAAATTAGCGCCTAAAACGCTGGCGCTTCCGTGGCATAGGGTCATTAATAGTCAAGGTAAGATATCATTCGAAAAATACTCTGAACCTTTTCAAACTCAGCTAGAATTATTAAGGTTAGAGGGTATTAAAGTGAACGCAGGCAAAATTTTGTTGTCTCAATATCAATGGAAACCCGATCTTGCCACCTTGGTAATGACATTACCCTTTTAATCTCAGACTGTTAACTATTTTCATACTTAAAGGTAACCGCACATTGGTCAATAATTTAACTCGCTTACTCACGTTAATTTTGTGTATTAGTCCTGCTATTAATGCACAGGCTGACAATCAGCAACCGCTGATTGGCGATGCTGAGTCGACGGCTCAATTAGCTACGGCGGAAAAGACTATTATTGCAGAGCAGCATCAACAGGTGACCCCCTCATTGTTATTAAGTGACATTGAACAAGCTGCTATTTTATCGCCACTCACGGCACACACGGCTCAATACAAGGTATTTTATGGCAGCATCGAATTAGGAGTGGCCAATTACCGATTACCAGCTACTGATAGTGGTTTTTACAGTTACCATTTTGACAGTGATGTCAGTCTATTTGTATTATCAGATCAGCGTCATCTTACCAGTGAATTTACCTTAGAAAACGGTAAACTGGTACCATTTCGCTACATTCAGGAACGAACCGGAACGGGTAGTGATTACACCGAACAGACTGCCTTTGCAAAAGCACAACAGTTCATCCATACCATATACAAGGAAGATGCATTAAAACTGCCTTATGAAGACAAAGTATTTGACCCTTTAATGGTGCAATTGCAATTTAGAATGGATCTCGCCGCCAATATTAGGCCATTAGATTATAAAATGGTGAAAGAAAAAGAAATTGATGACTATCAATTTAGAGTCATAGGCAAAGAACAAGTTGTGCTCGACAGTGGTACCTACGATACAGTAAAAGTTGAAGTTGTACGCGACAGCACTAAAAGGCAAACATTTTTCTGGATGGCACCTGATTTAGCCTATTTACCAGTACGATTAAGTCATTTTTCAAAAGGCAGCAAGCAGCTGGATATTCAGTTAGCGAGCTACCAATTTGAACAACCATTGCCACCGATGACGCCAGCATTGATCGATGGCCCAAACCCTGGAAGTTCAACAGCTGCCGGACAACTCACTTCAGAGGTTGAAAATGAAACCGGCATCAGTGAGTCAGAACTAGAGCAAATTAAAATGTTAGCTGCGGATTAATTCACCTTTCCTGAAAAGTTTCCATTCACCTGAATTTAACACAACCCAATTTTCATTATTGGTTAATGGCCTGGTTGCAATAACAGTGACCACATCATTGGGTGTGGTTTCTTTACTAAAATCAATCACAACATCAGTGTCAATTAGTGTTGCTTTGCCAAACGGAGCACGGCGAGTAATATGGCACAGATTGTTAGTACAATAAGCCATCAAATCAACGCCATTACTCAACAACATATTAAACACCCCTAGTTGGCGTATTCCATCTGCTAAACCAGCAATATAGTCGAATACTGGCTCTAGGTCGTCTGGTTCTTGCTCGCCAAATTGTTTTACAACAGATTCTAAAATCCAGCAAAAGGCCAATTCGCTGTCTGTGTCGCCAACAGGCTGAAAACGCGACACCTTAAATTTATCGAGATAACCGGTTAATTGGCCATTGTGTGCATAAGTCCAATATCGCCCCCATAACTCCCGACTAAACGGATGAGTATTAACCAAAGACACGCAACCACGATTAGCCTGACGAATATGACTGATCACGATTTCGCTTTTAATTGGATATGACTTAATGAGCTCAGCTATATGCGATTCACTACTAGGACAAGCATCCTTAAAAGTACGATTACCCTTACCTTCATAAAAACTAATTCCCCAACCATCAACATGAGGACCCGTTACACCGCCGCGTTCAGCTAACCCAGTAAAACTGAACACAATATCTGTTGGTACATTGGCGCTCATCGCCAGTAACTCACACATTAAGCTTGCCTTTATTGTTGTTTAATCGAGCAAATCTGACCAAATTTACTTAGTCGAACGTATTGTATCTACTATGCTTATTAAGTGGAATATTTCAAACACACAATTATTTAAACAATTGTTTGAAAAATACTTGTAATCGAGGCGTCATAAGGTTAACTTTTACGTGACACAGGTCTGACCACGGGCTTTCTTGTGAATAAGATCAACAATAAATAAGCTATTTTGGCCTATAAAAATAGCTTTAAGGAGAAGTACAGTGACCACCCTACTTTGGATCATCGCGATGATCTTTGTGCTCGGCGCTATGGCATACCTAAGAGTATCGCTATTATCGACAACGATTGCTGCTGCAATTGTATTAGTCGTCGGTAGCTCAATGGATATTATTGGTGTAATCGCATGGATAGTATTCCTTGTTATTGCACTTCCATTAAATATTAAATCATTCAGACAGAATTTTATCAGTCGACCACTGCTTAAAGTTTATCGCGGCATTATGCCTGAAATGTCTACTACTGAAAAAGAAGCCATTGAAGCAGGTACCACTTGGTGGGAAGCTGATTTGTTTGCCGGTAACCCTAACTGGAGCAAACTGCATAATTACCCTAAAGCACGCTTAAGTGCAGATGAACAAGCCTTTTTAGATGGCCCTGTTGAAGAAGTGTGTAAAATGCTTAATCAACACCAAGTCTCACACGTACTTGGTGACTTGCCGCAAGATATTTGGCAATTCCTTAAAGATAACGGCTTCTTTGCCATGATCATTAAGAAGAAATACGGTGGTTTAGAATACTCAGCTTATGCTCAGTCTTGCGTACTGCAAAAACTAGCTGGTGTCAGTAGCGAACTCGCTTCAACAGTAGGTGTTCCTAACTCGTTAGGCCCTGGTGAGCTATTACAACACTATGGTACTAAAGATCAGCAAGATCATTACTTACCCCGTTTAGCTCAAGGTTTAGAAGTGCCATGTTTTGCACTCACAAGCCCCGAAGCGGGTAGTGATGCTGGTTCTATCCCAGATTTTGGTGTGGTGTGTAAAGGTGAATTCCAAGGCGAAGAAGTGCTTGGTATGAAACTAACGTGGAACAAACGCTACATTACGCTTGCACCCGTTGCGACCGTATTAGGTCTTGCATTTAAACTGCGTGACCCAGAACATTTATTGGGTGACAAAGAAGAGTTAGGCATCACTTGTGCGCTTATCCCTACTGACATTCCAGGTGTTGAAACTGGTCGTCGTCATTTCCCATTGAACTGTATGTTCCAAAATGGACCAACACGCGGTAACGAAGTGTTTGTTCCATTAAGTTTCATCATTGGTGGACCAGAAATGGCCGGCCAAGGTTGGAGAATGTTGGTTGAGTGTTTATCTGTAGGCCGTGGGATTACTTTACCTTCAAACTCAGCTGGTGGTGTTAAAACAGCCGCTGTTGCTACAGGTGCTTATGCTCGTATTCGTCGTCAATTTAAATTACCTATCGGTAAGTTAGAAGGCATCGAAGAGCCAATGGCACGTTTAGGCGGTAATGCTTACCTTATGGACGCTGTTGCGACATTAACCACTACCGCGATTGATTTAGGTGAAAAGCCATCGGTTGTTTCAGCCATCGTTAAGTTCCATTTAACCGACAGAATGCAGAAGTGTATTATTGACGCAATGGACATTCACGGTGGTAAAGGTGTTTGTCTTGGCCCGAATAACTACTTAGGCCGTGGCTATCAAGCAGCACCGATTGCTATTACCGTTGAAGGTGCCAACATTCTAACCCGTTCAATGATCATTTATGGACAAGGCGCAATTCGCTGTCATCCATATGTTTTGGCCGAAATGGAATCAGCATTTGATACTGATGCTAGCCGTGGTCTAGACAACTTTGACTCTGCTATATTCGGTCATATTGGTTTTGCAACGTCTAACTTTATACGTAGCTTCTGGATGGGATTAACCTCATCTTATTTCACCAATAGCCCTTACTCAGATAAAACCAAGCGTTATTATCAACAGATGAATCGCTTCAGTGCTAACTTAGCATTGTTATCTGACTTAGCGATGGCAACATTAGGTGGCAACCTAAAACGTAAAGAACGTATTTCTGCACGTTTAGGTGACTTATTAAGTCAACTGTACCTAACTTCAGCAACGTTAAAGCGTTATGAAGATGATGGCCGTTTAACTGAAGATTTACCTTTAGTGCAGTGGGCTGTTGAAGATTCATTATACAAGCTACAAGATTCATTAGACGACTTACTTAACAACTTCCCTATGGGTTTAGGTATTGCGCTCCGTGCTGTTATCTTCCCGTTTGGTCGTCCAATTAAGCGTCCGAGTGATGTATTAGATCACAAAGTGGCTAAAATCATGCAAACCCCTTGTGCTAGCCGAGACCGTTTAGGTAAAGGCCAGTTCTGGACTGCATCTGAGTTCAATGTTGTGGGCATCCAAGAGCAAACGTTCAAAGATATCCTTGCAGCAGAGCCACTGTATGACAAAGTCTGTAAAGCTGCGGGTAAGCGTCTGCCATTTATGTGGTTAGACAAAGTTGCTGCAGAAGGTAAAGCGCTTGGTGTGTTAAGCGACAGCGAAATCGCTTTACTTGAACGAGCTGAAATTGGTCGTCTTAAATCAATTAACGTTGATGACTTTGATCCCGATGAGCTTCGTGCGCAACTTGCACCTAAAGCAAAGCAAGAAAAAGCAGCCTAGCTGTTCAGGTTAATTAGCCTAACTAAAAAGGGTAAAGCGCAAGCTTTACCCTTTTTTATCTCTACAGTTTAATGATGTTGGAAGGACAATAATGAAACATTTAAGTGGATTACAACTGATGCAAGCCATGCTAAATGGCGATTTCCCAGCCCCTTCGATTACGCAAACCATACCGATGAAAGCCATTGAGGTGAGTGAAGGCGCTGTGACTTTTGAAGCCCATGCCGATGAACGTCATCTTAATCCTATGGGTGGTGTTCACGGAGGCTTTGCCGCAACGGTTATGGACACAGTAACTGCCTGCGCTGTTCATTCAGCACTTCCGGCTGGTGTCAATTATTCAACCATTGATTTAAACGTTAAAATGGTTCGTCCTGTTCCACAAAATCAGCGTTTAATCGCAAAGGGAAACTTAATGAACTTATCCAAATCGTTAGGTATTTCTGAAGGGACATTAACCACTGAAGACGGTAAATTATTAGCAACAGCAACAGCAACCTGTCTTATTCTTCGTCCATAGATAGTTGGGTAAACTCTTATCTTTTACGCAGTGCTATGGACTAAAGCGACTATAATGCTGATTACACTAATGATGTACTCAACACTGTCGCGCAGTACAAGACTTATTGTTGAAAGCATAATAACCTCCTTATAAAATTGTCTAGTCCTAAAATAGGTTGACGGTTTTTATTAAGCCAGTTGGAACTCCCGACTGGCTTTTTCATGCACTTCGTTTGGGGTTTTCATTCCTAAACTAAGGTGCGGTCTTAACTCGTTATAAATCCTAATAGATTCTTTGATGAGTATTGCCAGCTCCTTCATCGTACGACAGCGGTAAAGTAAAAACTCTTGCTTCAAAATACCATTCACTCGCTCAGCTAACGCATTCTGATAACAATCATATCCATCTGTCATCGATGGCCTTATCGCATTCGCAGCCAATTTATGTTGATATTCTGCTGAGCAGTACTGTATCCCTCTATCTGAATGATGAATGACATCACTGGTTGTCTGACGATTCTTTATCGTCATCTCCAATGCTTTAACAACATCACTGGCTTTCATTTCATCACTTAATTCATAACCCATTATTTTTCTTGAATATGCATCTGTGACTAATGATAAATAGTGAGTTCCTTCGTCTGATTTTACGTAGGTTATGTCACTGACAAATACCTCTTCAACGCTCTTCACCACTCTGTCTTTGAGTAAGTTTGGGTGTTTTCTCAACCAATGGTGGCTATGGGTTGTCTTGGTGTAATTCTTCCTAGGCTTTACTAACATATTGTGTTGTTTTAAATACTGAAATAGGCCGTCCCTACCTAGCTTTATGCCTTGTTCAAGTAACTGTGGCTTGATGAGTTGATAAAGCTTACGCGTACCCACTCTGGGCATGAACTGACGCCAATACATAACCATCGTCATCACCGGTTTTAACATGTCAGCTCTTGCTGCTAAGCGCTGCTTCCATTGATAAACAGCTTGTCTTGATAGGTTAAACTGCCGACTCGCTGTCGCTAGCTTTACAGTGCCTTTTTCTTTGGCAAGCCAGATCGTTCGGCTAAGTACTTTTTTTCTAAATCAATACCGTACTCATTTTTAAGTAACTCGACCATATCGCCATAAATCATATTTTTCATTTCGAGATTGGAGACTTGTTTCTCTAATCGTTTGATTTTCTGGGCGGGTGTTTCTGTAGATTTGGACATAGGTGAATGCTCAATCGGCTGGGACCAATCTAATCTACCATGTTTTCGTAACCATGTTAGGACGGTACTTCTCCCTTGAATGCCATAGTGGTCTTGAGCTTGCTTATACGTTAGCTCGCCTTTTTCTACTTGACTAACAACCGCTAATTTAAAGCCTAATGTGTAATCTCGTTGAGTACGTTTTATATTGATTGATACTGAAGGTTTCATAGATAAGTCTCCAATGTGTCAACTTATCTCAGGACGGGACAAATATAACAAAAAAGCCAGTCATATGAATGGCTGGCTTTCTAATTTGGAATTATCAATAAAACTAATCTTCCTGTAACTCTATTTCCAGCTGCTTTGCTACTGTTTCTGGTGAGCTACTATTGCGGGCAAACAAGCTATAAGCAACAGGAATAACGATTAAGGTAAAAAATGTCGCCAGTAAAATTCCTGACAATACCACCACCCCAATAACAAAACGTGTTTCAGCTCCAGCGCCAGAAGCCATCACCAACGGAATAGCGCCCGCTGCTGTGGTAATACCGGTCATTAGAATAGGTCTTAAGCGTTGCGTTGAAGCCTGTAAAATGGCTTGTTGAAATTCAACACCACGGTCTCGTAGTTGATTTGAGAATTCAACAATCAAAATGCCATTTTTAGCGGCTAACCCTACCAGCATAATAATACCGATTTGACTGTATATATTGATACTTTGATCTGTTAACCATAAACCTACCAGCGCACCTAAGGTTGCCAGTGGTACCGTGAGCATGATCACCATAGGGTGAACATAACTTTCAAACTGCGCAGCCAATACTAGAAATACAATACCCAAAGCAAGTAAAAAGACAAAGTTCATTGAATTACCCGACTCTTGGTAATCCAACGATGGTCCTTTATAGCTGATAACCGCTTCTGCAGGCAAATAAGTTGTAGCAAGATCATTGAGATAATCTAACGCTTCACCCAGAGTATAATCATCTGCCAAATTGGCCTCTAAGGTAATAGCACGCATTCGATTATATCGATTTAACGAACTTGCATCGGCAAACTCTTCCACTGTAACCAAGTTTGATAATGGGATTAGCTCTTGTGAGCGATCCGAGCGAACATAGAGGTTTTCCATATCAGTGGCTGTGTTTTGATTATCACGATTACCTTCCACTATCACATCGTACTCTTCACCATCGCGCATAAAAGTGGTGACCAAACGAGATCCCAGCATTGACTCTAATGTTCTGCCAACATGAGAAATTGATACGCCTAAATCCGCCGCCCGTTCACGATCTATCACCACACGTAATTGAGGTTTAGTTTCTTGATAATCGTGATCTAAACCAATGAGCTTATGATTTTCTTTCGCTTTTTCCAGCATGATGTCACGCCATTCGGCTAATTCTTCGTAGCTTGGCCCACCAAGTACAAACTGCACTGGTTTGCCTACACCTCGTCCAAATGCTTGGCGCATAATAGGGAACGCTCTTATGCCAGCCAAATCTGCTAATCGGCCGCGTATATCGCCAATAATTTCGTTAGCGCTACGACGTTCTTTCCAATCTTCTAATACGATAATGGCCATGCCATTTGAAAAATCAGACCCAGCCCCAAAACCACGTGGTGCGCGGATCAATAAACGCTTAATATCACCACTCTCAACCAAGGGCATTAAGCGCCCTTCCACTTCGTCCATGTATTTCTCAATGTACTCAAAGCTAGCACCTTGAGGTCCATTCACGATTAAAAACATCGAACCACGGTCCTCTTGAGGGGCAAATTCTTGGGGAATTTTATTGAGTAAATATCCACTCAGAGCAAAAGCAATAAGCACAACTAACGACACCAATACAGGGCGTTTCATCCCCGTTTTTAGACTGGCTAAATACCAGCCAGATAAAGTTGTCATCATTTTATCGATTTGTTTAACTAACCAAGGATCTTGCTCAGCAGGCTTGAGTAATTTAGAACACATCATTGGCGTAAGTGTTAGTGCGACAATACTCGAAAATATCACCGCGGCACTCATAGTGACGGCAAACTCTTTAAACAGCTTACCTAAATCGCCCTCTAAGAAAGTAATGGGCATAAACACAGCAACCAATACCAAAGTGGTTGCCACTACGGCAAAAGCCACTTCACGCGCCCCCAGAAAAGCAGCTTTAAGTGGTGAGTCACCTTCTTCAATACGTCGATGAATGTTTTCTAACATGACAATTGCATCATCAACCACCATACCAATAGCTAGGATCATCGCCAGTAAGGTCAATAGATTGATGGTGTACCCTAACGCATAAAGTACGATAAACGTGGCTAACAAAGACACTGGAACGGTAATGGCAGGAATTAACATTGCCCTTACAGAGCCTAAGAACAGATAAATCACTATAATAACTAAAATCATCGCAATAAATAGGGTTTGATATACCTCGTCAATCGATGCTTCAATAAATACCGAGCTGTCGTATGCACGTTTAATTTCCATACCTGCTGGTAATGTTGGATTAAGTTTATCGACTAAGGCATTGGCAGCTCGCGCCACTTCAAGAGTATTAGCAGTCGACTGCTTACTGACACCTAAGCCAATCATCGATTCTGTATTGCCCCTAAAGATAATACGTTCTTCTTCGGAGCCTATTTCAACTTTAGCCACATCACCCAGTTTGACTAAATACCCGTCATCTCCTTCAGTGATCACTAAGTTAGAAAAATCCTCAGCAGTTTTAAATACTCGGTCTAAACGAACGGTAAAATGACGGTCTTTTGATTCTATCGAACCTGCGGGTAATTCAACGTTTTCAGCACGAAGCGCGGCTTCAACATCTGACACAGTTAAGTTACGCGATGCTAACGCTTGGCGATCAATCCAAATCCGTAAGGCGTACACCTTACCGCCACCTAAACGCAAGGTTGATACACCATCAATAACCGAGAAACGGTCAACTAAATAACGGTTGGCGTAATCGGTTAACTGTAAGATATCCATTTGATCGGAGACCAAATTCAGCCACATGATAACTTCATCACTGCCGTTTGCTTTAGAAATCGATGGCGCGTCAGCTTCTTCTGGGAGCTGCTCTAGTAAACTAGAAATACGATCACGAACATCATTTGTAGCGGCTTCAATATCACGATTAATATCAAACTCAATAGTGATATTTGAACGGCCATCACTACTTGATGAACTAATATGACGAATGCCTTCAACACCACTAATTTTGTCTTCAATTAGCTGGGTGATGCGGCTTTCGACCACTGAGGCACTCGCACCACGATAACTGGTTTCTACAGAAACTATGGGGGGATCGATATTCGGGTATTCACGTAACGGCAATTTACCAAAAGAAACTAAACCTAATACAATCAGCAATATACTAATAACTGAAGCTAATACAGGTCTTTTAACCGATAAGTCAGTTAATATCATGCTGACTTCTCCATACCTTCAACCTGTACAAACTTAAAGTTTTCAGCTTGCTGTACCTTAACTTCATCATCTGGACGAACCTTCAAAATACCACGGATAATCACTTGCTGACCAACTTCAAGACCTTGAGTAATTTCAACCCAACCGCGAGTACGCGTGCCTAAGGTGACTTGTTGCTGTACGACTTTATTGTCTTCGTTAACAATATAAACAAAATGTTTGCTTTGAATAGGAATAATAGCGGCTTCGGGTAATAACAGTGCCTCACGGCTTTCTTTTATTAATTTCACTTTCATCAACATACCAGGAAACAAACTGTAATCATCATTTGGCATAACGGCACGCACAATGACCGCTCGAGTAGCCGGATTGACGCGACTGTCAATGGAAGTCACCACACCTTTGAATATACGGTCTGGGTAGGCAACGGCTCTAGCTTCTACTAATTTACCTGGCTGCAATTCCTGAATAAATCGTTCTGGTACAGAAAAATCTAATTTGATTTTGCTGACATCATCTAAGGTACTAATTTGCTCTCCAGGAGTGACTAAACTGCCGACACTGACTTGGCGTAAACCGAGTTTTCCAGCAAATGGTGCTTTAATGACTCGGTCATTTAACGCAGCTTTAGCTTGCGAGACCTCTGCACGAGTGGTGTCAATTAAGCTTTGCAAACGGTCGCGTTCTAATTCTGCAATGGTTTTACTGGTTACCAGTGAGCGGATTCGATCTAATTCTCGTAGGTTTTCAACAAGTTTAATTTCAGTCACAGCCAATTTAGCTTTATGTTCGTCATTTCTTAATTGTACTAACAACGCACCTTTTTCAACCAAATCACCGTCTTTGAAATTTATTTGAGTGATTATGTCGGTGACTTTAGATGTAACAATGATGGATTCAAAGGCTTTACCTGTACCTAAAGCTTGTACTTCATCTCGAATAGGCATAATTGCCGCTTTGGCGACGACGACATTAGGGATAGGTCTCGGACGTTTAACCATTGCCTCTTTAGGCGACATTAAATAGTAAGCCGACAATGAAGCTAATGCGATGGCAATCAGTATGATTATCTTTTTCATTTGTAAGTCCGTAGGCATTGAAGCCTAAATGAATTCTATGTTTGATTATTAAGTTACTGTAATTGTACTTAGCAATGAATCTACATCAAGTCGTTTTACTTTTGCTTACAAATTACCAACATAGTAAACAGATAGTGTATTTTATTTTAATATGCATTTATTTAGATAAATAATTACTATCTATGCAAAAAACAACACCTATATGCATATTTAAAATAAAATGGTTATGTTAAGAGATAATTACCGACACATGTTGTGACAAATAGCTAACATAAGCAGATTAAGAACATGGAAGCTCAGCATGACTACATGCCAATTAAGCAGATGAACGCATGAATCACCCAATGTTTAAGACGATTCATTTGTATAAATTAATGATTGTGACTAATTGACATATTAAGTGTATTGACTGTCAATATGAGAATGGTTTAAACCGATGATAGGTTATATATAAAATAAAAAAGAGACGCTAAATGCGTCTCTTTTTAGTAATACGAGTTAATCGAAAGGTTTAACGCACTTTACGGTCTTCTTGCATTAAATCAGAAATAATATTGTACACTTCGGTAACTGACTCGTCTGATAACGGTTTGTCTTCTAAATCATGTAATAATATTTTGGTCTGATCGACATTATCAGTTTCTTTAAGCATCAAACGATAACTGCCTTTCTTCAGTGACAATTTCTCTTCACTCCACAAAGAGCTCCAGAAACCACCACTTTCTTGCAAGTTAATGTAAAACAAACCTTCGCTCTTGTTCATGTCAACAACATCGAAACCCATTTCCGGTAACACGATACGTAAACGATCCCATACCGAATTAAAGTTTGCATCAGCTAACCAATAAGCAGGTTCTGTAGGATTAGTCATTAAATCAACTTTAATACCTAAGCTTTTTTGAATGCGAGCAGCTCGAATAGCTTGATCTCGTTTTATGCTCATATAAGCAATGGCATTATTCAGCATATCGGTGGTGTAACGACGTTTGTCTTCACCACTTAATAATATTTGTTGATCTTTATCATCGTAAAATTCTTGATGTTCAACCAAATCAATCGACACAAAGCCAGAACGTCCATGAGGTTTCACATCAACCTGATAACGGTAACGTTGACGAAGTTGATATACCTTATCGCTACTCCACCAGTTAGATTCAATGATTTCATCATTTTCAATCCAATCGGTTTCAATAAAACCAGCATCATAATCTTCATTACGAATAGCAATATTATTTTTAGCTAAATAACCATCGATAACATCAAAGATTTCTTGTTTTAAATCAGTGGTACTTTCAATTGATTCTATCACCACTCGAATGTTATCACTGCTTTCTTCTATATGTGTGCCTTCTGCCATTGGCAATACTTGCAATGGTGCACGTATATCAAGATTTTTACCCACTAACTGTTTATTAACGTCTTTACCCACAGCAGGAATATCATACTCTTTGCTATAAGTAGGTGTGTTCAAACCCTCTGGAATAGTCAGTAATGGTATAGATTCAGCATTAACGAATTCATCAGAACCGTTGGCTTGACGGCGATCTAATGGTGTACTGCAAGCTGAAACAGCTGCAACTAGTAGTAACGGAGTGACTTTCTTCAACATGAATTTATTCTACCTCAATATCAGCTTGTTTCATTGTTTCTATTAACAGACCATGAAACTGCTCAGAAAGTTCAGTTAAAGGTAAACGGATATGACCATTAGCTATCAAGCCCATACGATGAACAGCCCATTTGACTGGGATTGGGTTCGCTTCACAAAATAAAGACCGATATATTCCGGTTAATGGTTGATCAATTTTTGCAGCTAATTGTGCATCTTTGGCTATCGCCGCGTCACACATTGCTTTGAATGCATGTGGAACAATATTATTTGCTACGGAAATTATGCCATCACCACCCAGCAACAAAAACTCACGTGCAGTCGCATCATCGCCACTGAAAAGTAAGAAATCATCACCACATAATTCACGTAAACGTGCAACACGGCTTAAGTCACCAGTGGCTTCTTTAACACCAATAATATTACTCACAGTTGACAATTCAGCGACAGTTTCAGGCTTCATATCCACGGCGGTACGACCTGGTACATTATAAAGAATTTGCGGAATATCAGTACTTGCAGCAACGGCCGTATAATGGGCAATCAATCCCTTAGGCGTTGGTTTATTGTAATAAGGTGTCACCCCAAGCATCGCAACAATACCTGAGTTTTGCATTGATTTAGTTAAATCAATTGCTTCTGCAGTGGCATTGGCACCATTACCACCGATAACCGGAATGCGACCTGCTGCAAACTTAACCGTTTGACTAACCACATTGGCATGTTCTTTCATTGGCAAAGTCGCTGACTCGCCAGTAGTACCGACAGCAACAATAGCATCAGTACCTTGTTCAATATGAAACTCAACAAGTCTTTCTAGGCTTGCATAATCTACTGTGCCATCACTGTTCATTGGAGTGATTAAGGCTACGATGCTTCCGTTTATCATCTATCTTCCCCACGGTTTCAGGATTCGCTATGTTACTGATGCCAACCAATAATGACAAGCTCTACGGTAACCATAATCTGAAATAAGTCATTTAAGATATTTATTGCCACGTAACCTAGCATCTTTAATGCCATAGATCTAAAAAATAATCACATTTATGTGAGTGATATAGGTTACTATATTGAGGTGTTTTAGTGAAAAATGATAGCATTAACACCCCACCAAAACTTATATACTTTGCATAAGTTTTCGCTCTACGATATCAACAAGTGAGGAAAATCCATGACCAATTATCTGGTCGTTACGGCAATGGGCGCAGATCGTCCGGGATTAGTCAGTCGTTTAGCGCGTTTAGCAAGTGAATGTGATTGCGATATCGTCGACAGTCGTATGGCATTATTTGGTAACGAATTTACCTTAATTATGATGATATCAGGCTCTTGGTCTGATATAACAAAAATTGAAAGCTTATTACCCAGTTTGAGTGTTGAGCTTGAACTCATGACGGTAATGAAGCGAACCTCTAAACATACCCCTGAGAACTTTGTTTCTCGGATTGAAGTGATTTTCAATGGTGAAGACCAGCGCGGCACCATGAAAAGTATCACTCAGTTTTTGGCCGACAGAGGGCTTGATTTAGCCGCTGTACGTTCTCACGCTGATGACAATAATAATCTTAAAACTCAATCGATTATATTAGCCATAAACATTCCCGACAAAGTGAATTTATTGAAACTTGAACAAGGTATATATGAACTGGCCGAATCAATGTCTTTAGAGTGCACAATCAAGCGCATGCAAGGCATTGCAATAGAATAACCTTAGAGAGTAATGAACTTTATCGCTAAAGTTGACGTAATAAGGTCGACGACATAAAGGTATAACGATCAGATAAAGGAAACATGATGAACACATTACAAGTTGGCGACGTAGCGCCAAAATTTACCCTACAGAATCAAGCTGGTGAATCAGTCTCTTTACAAGACACACTCACTAAAGGCCCTGTTTTAGTGTACTTCTATCCTAAAGCCTCTACTCCAGGTTGTACGGTACAAGCACAAGGCCTACGCGACATTAAAGCCCAGCTTGATGAGCAACATGTCACAGTGTTTGGCATCAGCCCAGATCCAGTAGCAAAGTTGGCTAAGTTTGCGGAAAAGCAACAATTAAACTTCACATTACTCAGTGATGAAGACCATGCTGTTGCTGACGCATTTGGCGTATGGGGCGAGAAAAAATTTATGGGTAAAATTTATGACGGCATTCATCGTTTAAGTTTTATCGTCGGTACTGATGGCAAAATTAGCCATGTACTTAACAAGTTCAAAACGAAAGATCATCACGAAGTTGTATTAGCAAGCTTAGAAAAATAAGCTGCTATTTAGCTTGATAACGCGTAATAAAAAGGCTTAGCAATTTGCTAAGCCTTTTTATTACAAACAACTCCACTCAAGTCAGTTAATGATCAACTCTCTTTTGGTGAATTGTCATTTTCAGTAGTCTTGCTATCGTCGGCCATAGTATCGTCAGCTTTATCATCCGCCACAGTATCTGGCTCTTTAACATCGTTAACGGTTGCAGCTTTTTTCGCTTTCACTTCAGCAGCTTTGATTTTTGCTAGTTCCGCAGCTTCTTGCTTAATTAATGTAGCTTCTTCATCAGCTAATAAGCGGGCTTTTTCTTCAGCTTCAAACTGTGCCAATTCTTCTTCTCTACGTTGTGCTTTATCAATGGCACGTTGCTCAGCTTCTTCTGCTTCGCGTACAGCTCTTGCTTCAGCGGCCGCCTTAGCTTCAGCGTCGGCCAATGCTTTGGCTTGGCGATCGGCCTCTTCATTTAATTCACGTTGAATAATTGCCTGTTCTTGCGCTTCCTGAGGCAACAAACTAATTAACTCTATCCCCACAGGTAGATTAACGGTTTCAGCACCAGATATCACTTTCACTTTACCTTCTTTGGTTAAGTAAACCAACGGCAATGCAGTTTCACCATAGCGACTCTTGAAATGTTCGAAGGTAAAGTTTTCGGTAATATTAGTGATTTTTAATACTGCACCTTTTGCCATTAAACTGGCAATTTTGGCGTAAGATATATTCTCACCAAACAAAGATAAGCGCTTTAGATAAGACTCTGACAACTGATGACGAGCGCTAGCGCTGTCACCATTGTTTAAACCATAGACCTTTTCTGATCCCAATAAATCTTGGAAGTGAAAAGTCACCAACGGATTTAACTGACGGTAAGGAGACATCACTAATACTCGGCCAATGCCACTTGAATCCATATAATTAGCAGCATGCTCTGAAGCTGGATTACCAAAATATACCGGAATATTTTTCATTCGCGCTTCACGAATACTGTCCCAGTTATTATCCGCTAAAATGACTTTAATGTTTTTAGATATCAAAATTGAAGCCAATTCGCGTGAAAATTTAGATGCCCCGAAAATCAATAAACCTTGATTAGAACCATCCTTTACACCTAAATACTTAGCCCAGCGACCCGCGGTTAAACTTTGAATCACCACGGTTCCGATAATAATCAAGAATACTAAAGGTACAATTGAACTCGCACCTTCTAAGCCAACTGATTCTAATTTGATCGCAAATAACGATGAAATGGCCGCAGCAACAATACCGCGAGGGGCAACCCAACTTAAAAACCACTTATCTTTTGACGTTAAATTGGTACCTAAACCAGAAATCCAAATGCTTAATGGACGCGCAATAAACATCGCAACTAATAGAACCCCTAGACCACCAAAACCAAGATCTATCATTGCATTAGAGTCTAATCTTGCGGCGAGTAAAATAAATAATGCCGAAATTAATAATACTGTTAGCGTCTCTTTAAACTCGAGAATATCGGCTATATCGACACCGCGCATGTTCGCTAACAAAATACCCATTACAGTCACAGTTAATAAACCAGACTCTTCTTGAAGAATATTTGAACCAACAAATACACCAAGCATGATAGTCAGTACCGCGGTATTAAGCAGGTAATGCGGGAATAAGTTTTTACGAATCGCTAAACCCGTTAAATAACCCGCAGCCGCGCCTAAGCCAAAACCAAGCAGTAAAGTTAGACCCAGTGCATGTAGCACGTGCGAAGTAGGATCGGCAGTGACAGCGATATACTCAAAGACTAATACCGCAAGTAAGGCACCGATGGGGTCAATAATAATACCTTCCCAACGTAAAATGCTGGCTAAATTGGATTTTGGTTGCACGGTACGTAACATAGGCACAATCACTGTCGGCCCTGTTACTACCACTAACGCACCAAATAACATCGCAATTGCCCAGTCAAAACCAAGCAGATAATGTGCAGCAGGCGCAATACAGGCCCAAGTGATAAAAGCACCTATGGTAACGAGGTGAGTCACCATTCTGCCGTGATCTTTAATTTCTTTAAAGTTGAGCGTCAATGCCCCTTCAAACAAAATGACCGCAACACCTAACGAAATAATAGGAAACAACAAATCGCCAAAGATCTCATCAGGATCGAGGATCCCTAACCCTGGCCCTAACAATAATCCACACAATAAAAGTGGTAAAATTGCGGGTAGACGTAATTTCCACCCCACCCATTGACACAAAAGTGATAGCACGCCGATTAAAGCCAGCATACCTGTAATGTGTTCAACCATAATCATTTCCTTTTGTATTGCTCTCATTGCCCATCACTAACACTAAAAAGCAATGTGGCTTAATTTAATATCCAACTCTAAATGCAGTCAGCATAATTGTTGGTATGCCAAGCTGATTTAGTAAAATAATCAATAGCAATTAATCACTATTATTCATCCGTTTGATTTTTTATTACATCATAAATAACCCATCGTTATATGACGTTTGTATGTCAGCGCTTAAAAACATTGTTCAACAAATATGGCTGACAAAATTCAGCATATAACATACTAATTTAACCAAGGGATCAAGACTTTTTTGACCAATATCACATTTTATACCATTTAAACGTTAGATGAGTAAATATCTGATTTAAATGAGCAAATAGTCCTATAACCATACACCCTAATCGTTTGTTTTTTAGCTTCAATTCGCTCAGAAACAAAAAAACCTCAGCTTTTGCTGAGGTTTTTATAAGCATAAACCGCGCTATTATTGAGGAATTCGTACCTTACCTTCCATTAATACTCGTGCACTACGGCTCATGATGGCTTTTTTTACCTGCCATTGACCTTGCACTAATTCTGCTTCTGCTCCCACTCTAAGCGTGCCAGAAGGATGACCGAAGCGAACGGCCTTACGTTCGCCACCACCGGCAGCCAAATTAACTAATGTGCCAGGGATGGCGGCTGCAGTGCCAATCGCCACCGCTGCGGTTCCCATCATCGCATGATGCAGTTTACCCATAGACAATGCCCGCACGACCAGATCGATATCGTCAGTATTAACCGCTTTACCACTGGATGAAATATAATTCGTAGCAGGTGCAACAAAGGCCACTTTAGGGGTATGTTGACGAGCTGCAGCCTCATCAATATGGTCGATTAAGCCCATTTTTACTGCACCGTAAGCACGAATGGTTTCAAACATGGCTAAGGCTTTATCATCATTATTAATGTCATTTTGCAACTCAGTACCTTGATACTGAATATCGGCTGCATTAATGAAAATTGTTGGAATGCCCGCATTAATCATGGTGGCGTTAAAGCTCCCAACGCCTGGCACGTCAAGTTTATCGACCACGTTACCTGTGGGAAACATAGCGCCGTCACCGTCAGCAGGGTTTAAAAACTCCACTTGCACTTCAGCTGCGGGAAACGTCACACCATCAAGTTCAAAATCACCGGTTTCTTGTACTTCACCATTGGTAATAGGGACATGAGCAATAATGGTTTTATGAATATTAGCTTGCCAAATACGCACGATTGCGGTGCCATTTTCAGGCACTCGGCTTGGATCGATTAAACCATTACTAATTGCAAATGATCCCACCGCTGCGGTTAAATTACCGCAGTTTCCGCTCCAGTCGACAAATGGTTTATCAATCGAGACTTGACCAAATAAATAGTCAACATCATGATCAGCTTGAGTACTTTTGGATAAGATAACTGTTTTACTGGTACTTGAGGTTGCTCCGCCCATGCCATCGGTATGTTTACCGTAAGGATCGGGACTGCCAATAACACGTAGTAACATTGCATCACGGGCTGCGCCAACCACTTGAGCGGCTGCAGGCAAGTCAGTCAAACTGAAAAATACCCCTTTACTGGTGCCGCCGCGCATATAAGTCGCTGGAATTTTCATTTGTGGTAAATGAGCCATCACATATTCCTAAAATAACAAAAGACCAAACCGGCAAGCCATCAATAAGCTTATAAGCTGCCGGTTAAATAAGGCACAAAAACACATAATTACTTGGTTTCGTTGGCTAAAAAGTCCTGAGCAAAACGTTGTAATACACCACCAGCTTCATAAATTGACAATTCTTCGGCAGTGTCAACACGACACTTAACCGGAATAGTCACTTGCTCACCGTTCTTGCGGGTCATAATCACTTGTAACATTGCACCAGGCTTACGTTCACCAACCACATCATAGGTTTCGGTACCATCAATATGATAAGTATGACGATTATGGCCTGCAGTGAACTCAAGCGGTAATACGCCCATGCCCACTAAGTTAGTGCGGTGAATACGTTCAAAACCTTCAGCAACAATCACTTCTACCCCTGCAAGACGCACGCCTTTGGCTGCCCAGTCACGCGACGAACCTTGACCATAATCAGCGCCGGCAATAATAATCAGTGGCTGCTTACGTTCCATATAAGTTTCAATGGCTTCCCACATGCGGGTCACTTTGCCTTCAGGCTCTAGTCGCGCAAGTGACCCTTGTTTAACCTTACCGTTTTCCTGAACCATTTCGTTAAACAGTTTTGGATTAGCAAACGTCGCACGTTGCGCAGTTAAGTGATCGCCTCTATGAGTGGCATAAGAGTTAAAGTCAGCTTCCGGCAAACCCATTTTGTGTAAATATGCCCCTGCCGCACTGTCGAGCATAATCGCATTTGATGGCGATAAATGATCGGTGGTGATGTTGTCTCCAAGCACTGCTAATGGACGCATACCTTTCATGGTGCGCTCACCCGCCAAGGCTCCGTCCCAATAAGGTGGGCGGCGTATATATGTGCTTTGCGGACGCCAATCATATTGTGGATTTACATGGCTGCCATACTCGACTTTAATGTCGAACATTGGCTCATAGACTTTACGGAATTGCTCAGGCTTAACACTTGCTTTAACAACTGCATCAATTTCTTCATCGGTTGGCCAAATGTCTTTCAACGTAACCGCTTGGCCTTGATTATCGATGCCTAAGATATCTTTTTCAATATCAAAACGGATGGTACCGGCAATGGCATAAGCAATGACCAAGGGAGGTGATGCTAAAAATGCTTGTTTGGCATAAGGATGAATACGACCGTCAAAGTTACGGTTGCCCGACAACACTGCAGTGGCGTATAAGTCGCGATCAATTACTTCTTGTTGAATCACCGGATCGAGCGCGCCGCTCATGCCGTTACACGTGGTACAGGCAAAACCGACAATGCCAAAACCTAAGTTTTCAAGCTCAGGCAATAAACCTGCTTCTTCTAAATACAATTGCACTGCTTTAGAGCCTGGCGCCAGCGATGATTTCACCCAAGGTTTACGTAATAAACCACGTGCATTAGCATTGCGAGCCAATAAACCTGCTGCAATCATGTTGCGTGGGTTACTGGTGTTAGTACAACTGGTAATGGCAGCAATAATCACCGCGCCATCGGGCATTTTACCGGGTTCGTTTTCAACCACGCCACTAATACCACGCGCGGCTAATTCTGAAGTGGGTACGCGATTATGCGGGTTTGATGGCCCAGCAATATTACGCCCAACAGAAGATAGGTCAAAATGCAGTACCCGTTCATAAACTACGTTTGTTAAGGTATCTGCCCATAATCCAGCTTGTTTAGCATAAGTTTCGACTAATTTAACTTGCTCGTCATCACGACCTGTTAGCGTTAAGTAATCGATAGTTTGTCTATCGATATAAAACATCGCAGCAGTGGCACCATATTCTGGGGTCATGTTGGTAATGGTTGCGCGATCGCCAAGGGTTAAATGGGTAGTCCCTTCGCCATAAAACTCTAGGTAAGATGACACCACTTTTTGCGCACGAAGATATTCTGTTAACGCTAAAACGATATCCGTTGCTGTAATGCCCGGTTGCGGCTTACCCGTAACCTCAACACCAATAATATCAGGTAAACGCATATATGATGCGCGGCCTAACATAACACTTTCTGCTTCTAAACCGCCCACACCAATGGCTATTACGCCTAAAGCATCAACATGCGGTGTATGGCTATCGGTACCGACTAAAGTGTCAGGAAATGCAACACCGTTTTGTGCATGCACCACTGGTGACATACGTTCTAAGTTAATCTGATGCATGATGCCGTTACCCGGTTGGATAACATCAACATTTTTAAACGCCGTTTTGGTCCAATTGATAAAGTGAAAACGGTCTTCATTACGGCGGTCTTCAATAGCACGGTTTTTTTCAAAGGCGTCTTTGTCAAAACCTGCATATTCTACCGCTAATGAATGATCGACAATCAATTGAGTCGGTACTACTGGATTTACTTTAGATGGGTCACCGCCTTTTTCTGCAATGGCATCACGCAGCCCCGCTAAGTCGACTAACGCGGTTTGGCCTAAAATATCGTGACAAACCACGCGAGCCGGATACCACGGAAAATCGAGATCACTTTTGCGCTCAATCAGTTGTTTTAACGAATCAGTAAGTGTCTCTGGCGAACAACGACGCACTAAGTTCTCGGCAAATACGCGAGAACAATAAGGAAGCTTGGCAAAGGCGCCAGGCTCAATCGCATCAACAGCCTCTTGGGTGTCAAAATAATCTAATTGGGTGCCAGGTAAGGCTTTACGGTATTGAGTATTCATAACTTCATCCACAATAAATATGTAAGTAATAAGCGCTAATCTATATCGAAAAAAACCGAGTCATCATAATGATACTCGGCAAACCGATTAACGTTGGCTAATAGGCACCACTTTACGCGGCTCACTTCCTACATAATCTGCACTTGGACGAATAATCCGGTTGTTAGAGCGCTGTTCCATCACATGTGCCGCCCAGCCGGTTAACCGCGAACAGACAAAGATTGGGGTAAATAATTTAGTTGGAATGCCCATAAAATGGTAAGCCGATGCATGGAAAAAGTCTGCATTACAAAATAGCTTTTTGGTGTCCCACATAAACTCTTCACAGGCGACTGAAATGTCGTATAAAGAAGTGTCGCCATTTTCGTGTGCCAGCTTTTCAGACCACTTTTTAATAATCACATTACGTGGATCAGATACGCTATATATGGCATGACCAAAGCCCATTATTTTTTCTTTACGTTCTAACATCAATGCCATCTGCGCTTTGGCGTCTGCTGGCGAACTGAACTTTTGGATCATGTCCATTGCAGCTTCGTTTGCGCCACCGTGTAAAGGGCCGCGTAAAGTACCAATGGCGCCAGTGACACATGAATACATATCAGACAAAGTTGATGCGCACACTCGAGCGGTAAAGGTTGATGCGTTAAACTCATGCTCAGCATATAAAATCAACGACACGTCCATGACTTTACGGTGCTGTTCTGACGGTGTTTCACCGCGTAATAATTTAAGGAAATGACCACCCAAGGATTCTTCATCCGTGGTGCAATCAATTTCTACACCGTCGTGAGTGTAACGATACCAATAACACATGATGGCCGGGAATGCGGCTAGTAAACGGTTCGCCGCTTTATGTTGTTGACTAAAATCAACTTCTGGTTCGAGGTTGCCTAAAAATGAGCAACCTGTTCGCATCACATCCATTGGATGTGCATCGGCAGGAATAAGCTTCAATACCGATTTAAGCGCATCAGGTAGATCACGTTGCGCAGTTAATTCGGTTTTATAAGCACTCAATTGCGTTTGAGTCGGCAGCTCACCATTAAATAATAAATAAGCGACTTCTTCAAAGGTAGCGTTATCGGCTAAATCAGAGACATCGTAACCGCAGTACGTTAGGCCTGAACCTGATTTACCAACAGTACATAATTTTGTTTCGCCAGCACTCTGACCGCGTAATCCTGCGCCTGATAATTTCTTGTCTACCATGATATTTTCCTTCTTTTGCTTTCACGATTTAGCACTGCTAAATCGCGGTTGTAGGCTATTGTTATTTTAGTTGTAATCGAGTCTTATTGTTGTACTGAGGCCGCTATTTATTTTTACCTTCCGCAAACAAACTGTCTAATTTTTGTTCATAATCGTGATAACCAAGATAGTCGTATAAATCCATACGAGTTTGCATGGTATCAACCACTGCTTTTTGGTCGCCATCGGTTAAAATTGCGCTGTAAACATTTTCAGCTGCTTTGTTCATCGCACGGAATGCACTCAATGGGTACAACACCATTGCAGCGCCCCACTCACCTAATTGTTGCTTATTCCATAATTCAGTTTGGCCAAATTCAGTAATATTAGCCAAAATAGGCACATCTAAAGCCTCAGCAAAGGCGCGATAATGCGCTTCTGTTTGAATCGCTTCAGCAAAAATACCGTCAGCACCCGCTGCCACATACGCTTTAGCGCGTTCAATAGCGGCTTCTAACCCTTCTTGAGCAAACGAGTCTGTGCGCGCCATAATGAAAAAGTCAGGATCGATACGGGCATCAACGGCTGCTTTAATCCGATCGACCATTTCTTCTACTGGGACAATTTCTTTATTTGGGCGATGGCCACAACGCTTTTGTGCCACTTGGTCTTCCATGTGTACCGCTGCAGCGCCAGCTTTTTCCATGTCACGAATGGTTTTGGCAATATTAAATGCCCCCCCCCAACCCGTATCAATATCCACCAGCAAAGGTAAATCACAGGCTGAAGTAATACGCTGCACATCAACAAGCACGTCAGTTAGCGATGTCATGCCTAAATCGGGTAAACCATAAGAGGCGTTAGCCACGCCGCCGCCAGATAAGTAAATCGCTTGATGACCAATTTGCTTGGCCATCATGGCGGCATAAGCATTAATGGTACCGACAATTTGCAGTGGTTTGTTGTTAGCTAATGCTTGACGAAATTTTTTACCTGCACTCATGATATTTCCCTCTATGCAATTAAGACCGTGGACACTAACGCCACAGATAAGTCGTTACGATAATTTATGTTCAATACTGTTTTTAGAATACATAATGTGGCGGCGCATCAGCATTTCGGCTAATTCTGCGTCACGATTTGAAATGGCCTGAACAATGTGTTTGTGTTCATCATAGGCAGTTGTTACACGAGGACCCGCCATGCCAAGTTGCACCCGATACATGCGCACTAAATGATAAATGCCATCAAACAGCATTGAAATTAGGTGTTTGTTTTTACTGCCTAAAATAATCCGATAATGAAAATCAACATCGCCAGCTTCTTGGTAATAAGACTCGCCACCTTTAACTTCATCAAAGTGAGATTGTAATAAAGCACTTAAATCAGCAATTTCGTTATCACTCATATTTGTCGCCGCTAAACGTGCCGCCATACCTTCAAGTGATTCACGAACTTGATACAGCTCTATCAACCCTTGTGGAGATAACGCAACCACACGAGCCCCTACGTTGGCTTTTCGCTCAACAATATGGCACGACTCTAATCGGTTAATGGCTTCACGGATCACGGCTCTACTCACAGCATACTTTGTCGACAATTCAGTTTCGCTCAATTTATAGCCGGCCTGAATACGACCTTCGACTATATCGTCTCTAAGGGCTACAAAGGTCTTATCTGCAGAAGTAATCGGCTGGTTCATGCTTGTATCCTAGGCATTTAAAATTGATCTATCACAACAAGTTGTCGACAATATAACACCTATTGAATACATAACAAGCAAAAAAGGTGCTTATTGTCGACAATAATTTACTTGACGAGTAAATTTTGTCTTGCTCTCAATGTAGAGAGGTTTATAGGGAAGACTCCCCCCTGCGACAAAATGCCGCAGATAGGGGATATTCAATTGTCGCAATGGCAAAGTTGGAGCAAAATTAATAGAAGGATAACGTCAGTGACATCCCCCTTTTAATAACTATAATTCGCTGACGTTTATTCGTTTTGGTACACACTTTGGCGTTGTTTGGTTGCAAACTGATTGGTCATAGATTGATGAGTTACAATTGAGTGTCTACTCAATGCTTGGTGACTTTACTCAGCCTCTATCTGCTATGGGAATGGGGATAGAGGCTGATTAAAGGTATCGCTTTTATTCTGAATAAGATTATTGGGCCTCTATTGATATAGAGGCCTTTTTTTGCCTGCAACAACTAACACTATAGAGCTTCGCCCTCGAAAGCTTGCCGGATATCAGTGTACAGTTTTATTCAACTACTATAGTTTCAAAAGACCATGGTGTTGTTTCTTATCTCTTTCTCTTCAAGAAAATTCATTATCTACGAACTTTTTTTTATTCTTACGACTCATTCACAATAAATAGAAATGGATATATAAAGAAAAATTACTTAGCAAGTCAATAACATGGTCTAGACTGTTGTATTGTGGAATCAATTATCTTTTATAATATTTGTATATATTATCTTCTAAGATAGGAATATAGATTAAAAATACAGAATTAAAGCAAGAGAAATGTAAGGGTAATAATCATAAAGCTTGGTCATTTTTCACTGAAGAAGATTAAAGGTTAAATTTAACTGATGTTCAGCCGATAAATAGTTATCCATCACTTAAGCTAACGTTAAGTCGTTTAATATAGAAGATATTATGGGTAAATGTGCAGTAAAATCTATTTAAAATCATCATTGGGGAATGACGTTTTTAGTACTATTTATGCTAAAAACATGCTAAAAAATTATGTTGAAAGTCAAGCTGAAAGTTACGTTTTGTATACTATAATTGTATAAAAACTCTAAAAACCCTTACATTCTATAGGTATATATATGTCTCTTTTTAAGAAAATTTTTATTTTATCTTCATTAATGCTTATTTTACTTTCTAGTATTTTAACAACCGTCGCTATTTATAATATTAATGAACAAACTCAAACGTCTATAGCTAATAATTTAATCGATACTGGGTCGATTAATGCGGCTCGATTATCAGACTGGTTAGAAGTAAAGCGCAACGGGATAGAGGCGTTATCAACTTCTGTTCAGGGTTTATCAGACCCTAAAGAAATTGCTGTTTTGATAGAAACAGTAATGGCAGGCTCTTCATTATCACTCGCATATTATGGCATTGAAAATGGTGATACCTATCGAAGAGAAGGATTGAATACCATAGAAGATTATGACCCTAGAGTACGGGGGTGGTACAAAATGGCGTTAACAAGTAATGACGTTATCACCACAGATCCTTTTACTTCTGCATCTACTGGTGAAATCGCAATAGGTATAGCAAAAAAAATTGAATCTAGTGGTAAGGTTGTGGGTGCTGTAGGCGGTAATGTTAATTTAGACTACCTTGTCAATACCATTACTAAACTGAATGTACCTGGTGATGGGTTTTCCTTCATAGTATCTGATAAAGGAACTATTATCGCTCATCCACAGGCCAATCTGAATACCAAACCTCTTTCAGAATTGAACTCTACTCTAACGAACGATTTGGTACAAAATACAAGTTTAAATAATAAAATTTTGGAATTGGAATTTAATGGTGAAAAGTACTTTGCCTCAAAAACACATTTAGAGAATACTACTTTTTATATTGTTATGGCTGGGAAAAAATCTGTTTTATTAAAACCAGTACGTGATTTAATGAACTTTCTTATTATTCTGGCAGTGGTATTAATTGCATTATTTCTATTTCTTGCATTAAAAGGTATTAAGCTATTTTTGACCAGTTTAATGACAGTATCTGATGCATTACAATTGGCGGCTGAAGGAAACGGTGATTTAACCCAACGTATACCCGTTAATTCTGATGATGAGATAGGTAAGCTTGCGAGTAATTTTAATAATTTTTCTGAACATCTCCAAGGTATCTTATTAAAAATATCTAAAGTAACAGAAGAGTTAACCCAAGAAGCAAGTAGCATTGCTCATTCAGCATCTGAACAGACGAAAAGCGGTAGACTACAACAAGATGAAATAAACATGGTGGCTGCAGCGGTAACAGAAATGTCTTCAGCAACTAATGAAATTGCTAGTAATGCAGAAAAAACAGCAGAAACGTCTAATCATTCCGTTGCTATGAGTAATCAAGGCCAAGTGGTTGCTGCCAGTTGTGAAGAATCCATTAATAAATTATCTAATGAAGTAAATAGTGCAGCAACGATTATTACTCAGTTAGATAAACAAAGTTTACAAGTTAACTCCATTGTTGAAACCATCCGTAGCATTGCAGATCAAACTAACTTATTAGCATTAAATGCAGCCATTGAAGCTGCTCGTGCCGGTGAGCAAGGTCGAGGATTTGCGGTCGTAGCAGATGAAGTACGAGTGTTATCGCAACGCACCCATCAATCTACGGAAGAAGTTTCGTCCATGATAACTGCTTTCAACAACACTATTTTAACTGCGGTTAAATCCATGGAAAGCTGTCATACATTGGCAATATCCAGTGTAGAAAATGCAGCAGAAACAAATACTAGTTTTGTTAAAATAAAATCAGCAATTCAAGACATTAATGATATGTCAACGCAAATAGCCACTGCCGCAGAAGAACAGAACCAAGTTACTGATGAGGTGTCAAGAAATACTGAATCGATTAAAAACGTATCATTAGACTTCTTGAAAAATGCAGAAAATAGCGCTAATCAATCTAAGCACTTAAATCAATTAGCAGAGAACTTAGAAAAATTGTTAGCGCAATTCAAATTAAAATAATGATTTAATCAACACAATCCTTTTATTGTGTACTTAGTAAGGTGATATGCAGATAGCCTAAGAATTTATAATGTTATAGTTTATCTATTCAAGGTAAATTCTTAGGCTAACGTTACAAGTGTCATTTTCTCGGTAATCGAAATGACTCAATGAATAATAAACCGGTTATACAATCATAACCATATCTCAGTTATCCATTGATTTAACCAAAGCAGAATCACCCAATCCATGTAAACCCATTCATAACCTCAATGGCAGAGTAATCCGTCTTAACAATCAATAGCCTAAACGTTACGACGAGCAGCTTAAATGCGAACAACCACCTACCCCAAAGAATTCAGATGCCTTGATTCGATAGTATTTGTCTTCAACGTCCTGAGACTGCTCAGCGTAAGGCTGCGTCATAACGTCCTGTAGTTCTCGAACCAACGAATAATTGCCAACACTGGCTTGTTGATAAGCAGGCACCAGCAACCACTCTCGCAAGGTATATTTAGGGTTAACGAGTTTCATCTGCGAAGCGATCTCATCACAGTTGCGCGGCATATTCGCGCTGCTAGTGCTTCCGACCATAGAGCTGTCGAGCAGTGTTTGCCATTGTGCTAGCCAAGCAGACCAGCGTTGCTCCAACCCCTTTGGCCCTTGTGATAAATCTCGGTAGAAGCTTTTTGTCAGTGGGCCAATATTATCAGGCAGTGACGAAAGCTCACGGAAAAACAGGGTGTAATCCACTGGCGTTTGCAGCATAAGCGTTTCAAGCTCATTAAATAGCGCTGTATCAAAAGTGTTAAGTCCAAGTTTAGCCGCCCACATCTGCTCCATTTTTGCTTCCATCTCAGCTGAAAAGCCATTAACCAACTGCTGGAGCTGTTCTAGATAATCTGGTTTAGACATCAGTAATGGGCTTAGTGCCGTGCAAAACATCAAGAAATTACGTTCTGCAGCTACACCTTGATTAAAAAACGCAAAGTGCTGACCGCCACCCGTCCAAGGTTGATATTGTGGGTTAAACACATCGCAGAATCCGAACGGACCGTAATCGAGAGTGAAGCCACCAGCGGCACAGTTATCGCTATTAAAGTTACCCTGACAGTAACCAACACGGATCCAGTTCGCTATCAATGACGTCAGACGACTACGGAACTCGCGCGCCAACAAAAACACTTTTTCTTCATTAGTGAGTTGTTGGTCGATAACATCAGCGTATTCACGGTCAACTAAATGCAACATCAACTGTTCAAGCTCTGCCATCGCTTGAGGGTGTTCTTGCTTACGGGCGCGGCGACCGAATAGCTCAAGTTGACCAACCCGAATAAACGAGGGTGCCACACGCGTCGAGATAGCAACAGCCTCGGTGATCATTTGGTCAGGATCTTGTGCGTTAGAGCCCTCAGAATACCAAGGCCGCTGGACAGTCTCGGTTTTAGACACATATAAACTCAGCGAACGAGACGTTGGCACGCCAAGCGCGTGCATGTGCTCTTGTGCGAGAAACTCACGCACACTAGAGCGCAACACCGCGCGACCGTCTGCACCGCGGCAATATGGCGTGCGGCCACCGCCTTTAAGCTGCATTTCCCAGCGTTTATCGTTAATCACTGCTTCTAGCACAGAAACCGCTCGACCATCGCCGTAGCCATTACCCGTTCTGAACGGACATTGTTGGATGTATTCGGTACCAAAAATAGACAGTGCATACCCGCATGCCCACCCAACCTTGCTCATTGGCTCAGGAACGTTTGAAAGGTCGCCGGAGAATAAGCTCATAAAATCGGCAGACTGCGCCATGCTGTCGGCAAAACCCAATTCAGCAAAGAAGCTGTTGCTGTGTGCTACATACTCTGGATTTTCAATTGGAGTCGGTTTTACAGGAACGTAGTGGCCAGAGAATACTTGTCGCGGCGCGTGGTCGACGCCGTTTGATGTTGCGTCAGGATCACAGTTAAGCGTGTCCATCAACGAGTAGTTGTTCAATTTAGCGAGATCGTCAACTGTCTCGACAGTAACGGATGTTTTCTGGGACAGTTGATTAGTCATTGGGATACCTTGTTGTTTGAGTCGAAGGGTTGTTCACAACTTGATGGTTCATCGTGTCGACGATTATTCGATTTTTTCGATGTCTGGAAGCGGATCTTGTCAGCATATATGTCGAAGGCCTGCGCTGTGATATTTGAAAGAGTCAGAGATAAATGAATACAACCGACATCCATGGTAACGACTCGTTGTACTAATGGAAAGCTTAGCTTGCTGCATCTGCAAAATTGAGATCATGTCATATGATGATCCATCATATCTGCTATGGCCTGCGGCCACTAACGTCGTGGCGCTTCACCCACACCAGACCAAAAGGAAACCAACGGCTGTTCCCTCTTGGATCACCCAGCCGCCCCGCAACATTTTCAAACAGCGAAAAGGTCGCCATGGGGTTGATCCAGCTTTTGACTTTATTGTTATTCCGCCTCGGACTTATTCGAAAATGCTAACGCTTCCGATGGTACATCCTGTACCCCGAAAGCTAGCCTGACATCCATGTCAGGATTCACGCTATTTTCTTCAACGCCCTCTAGTTCAGAGTTGAACTGGTCCATTTCCAAGTCAATAAAACTAACTCGTTTTTGCCCCATTGTGAGTTTGGCAGTTCAAAAGGTAAATAAGGCTAGTAAAGCTTTGGCTATAGAAAAGCTAATCTGAAAGGTTTTTGCACAATCTAGAAGTTATCCTGTGCCGTCTTTTCTTGGTTTTAGAAGCTTCTCACTTAAATGGTATACACCCGCTTCTAGCGGAAATGAGTCGCATCGATTAAACACAGAGATTGTCATAACACGATTGACTAAAAGCTGGAGTAATAATTACCCCAGCAGCAGAGTTTTGTCTTCACGGGTATGGAACGTCCATATACGGCTCTGTTTTTGGTTGAAATTTACTCAAGTTATCAATATATTAGATTGTCAGTCGGTTTCAAATGAATAAGGGATTATGTGAGCAATTCAGGTGCAAAAGCTGCTTTAAAAGGTTACAGACTTCAAACTTTATACATTTTGCACGAAATTCTACAGTCGAAAGACTCTGGGTTAATTTTTCAGCCAGAAGGTAACGAGGATTTAGCTGTATACCAAGGCGAAAAATTAGTAAGAGCTGTACAAGTAAAAGCACTTAGTGATCCTCTTACTCTGTCCGATTTCATCGTGGCTGATAAAGCTGATACATTTATTCATCGCAGCTTAGATTTATTAAAGAGTAATGGGTCCCCACGAGTAGAAGTGATTAGCTTTGGTACAATAGGTAATGAACTTAAAAGTGCATGGTCTATCTCAGATAAAAATAAAGCGGCTAACCAAAATAAGCTTAGGAAGAAATTAGTAAAATTAAAAATTTGTAATTCACAAATTGACCTACTATTTAAAAGTTTAGTTTGGGGCTCTGTCGTGGAGGAGCAGTTGGACTTTGATATTTCTGAGTGCTTGAGGAAAACATTAACATCAGGTTCAACTGAGCATGCATTATCATTGTTAACCTCTTGGTTGCTAGAGGCATCAGAAAAAAGAACGAAAATCACTCACGTAATACTTTTTGAAAAAATCAATTCAATAGGTCGATACTTTGCGGAGCGAGAGGCACACCATCACGAATGGTTTAAGTCCGTAACACCTTTAGAAAGCAATAACACCATCGAAAAACATAGTTTAGAGAAAGAATACTACCGAGGAGTATCAACTAGATTTAGTCATATTCAAGCTCAATTAGATATCCTTAGGCAAGATCAACTAACAGAAATAGATAACCAATTTAAAATATCTCAAACAGTCATTATTCACGGTGCATCAGGTCAGGGAAAAACCTCTTTAGCTTATCGTTATCTATATGAATATGTTCCTGAAGCCTGGCGACTACAAGTTAAATTTATTGAAGACCGAGCCCACGCTCAAACAATAGCTTTAGCTATTGCAGATCAATTAGCAATATTCGATGCGACTTTATACTTGTACATCGATGTTAGCCCAAGGGATCCAGATTGGACATCTCTAGTAGCTGCTTTGCTTGAAAGGCCAAACATAAAAATCCTCATATCAATCAGAGAAGAAGATTTGGCACGACAAAATATTTCAAATGATCAGTTAGGTTTCCCGGCCCTTGTTCAGCTTCAGCTTTCCAAAGAGGAAGCTAAGCATATTTACTTTAATTTGATAGAAAAAGGAGTTGCCAAGCCTTATCCATCTTTTGAACAAGCTTGGTTAGGGTTCAGTGGTAACGGTTCATTGTTGGAATATGTATTCTTTCTGACTCAAACTAAATCACTTAAAGGAAGGCTTAGTTCTCAGGTTAGCCGTTTAAGAACTGAAGTTAGAGAAGGTAAATTAGAGGCATCAGCAATTAAATTTTTATTGGCTTGTGCTGTAGCAACCTCGCATGAGGCCAGAGTAGACATTAAGTCACTAGTAAAAACTACCGATTTAAAAGATCCACAAGGTACCTTTAGTCTGTTTGAAAATGAATATTTAATTCGTCGAACAGCTGACAAAATTCATATCGAAGCATTACATCCTATTCGCTCAAAACTTCTTGTCGAGGTATTGATTGACCCAGCTTTTTCTCCTTGGATCGAATCTGCTCTATCTGTTTTACCAAGTATTCCTGAAGCTGATATTGAAACCTTCCTGCTATATTCGTTTGTTGAAAAACCAAACGAATTTGAAATGTTATTCAGCAATCTAATGAAGCTTAAGATTGAAACTTGGGGGGCCGTTGCTGGCATAGGGCGAGCATTATTATGGTTTGGTATTCGTAATCATGTAATTGAGAATAGAGACGTTATTAACTCCTCTCGATTACTTGCTGGAGGTGATGGATGGTCACTGATTTTGCAACAAGATATTGGAAGAGCAATAGAAAGTGATCCTGTAGAAGACTTGATAAATATTTTTGGAAAAAACAATCCAACTGCCACTGAACGTATCAAGGTGCTAAGGCAGCAGATCAGTGCACCGAATACAGTGTATCGCTACCTGGAGGTTTGGCTAACACATATGCCTAATAATCTATTGGCTCCTTATAGCAACAGTGACTGGTCAGGTATGGGGGAAGTCTTATTATGGATAGATAGGTTAGATATTGCTAATGAGTTAGATCTGTCTTGGTTACTTAAGATAGATATTGAGTCTACATTTGAAGATATTGTACCACTAGCAGATTTAACTATAGGTCTATTTTCCTTTTCCTATGATTTATATCAATCATTTATAAACAATAACAATCAAAAAATCATCTCTATTTTTCAAACGTCTACTCAGACTATTTGGCTTGAGCAACAAAATAACCCAACTATTCACTATATTATACCCGCTGTAGGCACTGACTCAGATAAATATACTGGAACTTATATAAATAAAATGTCAGGAACTAGGGCAACTATATTAAGAAAGCTGTTTCCGGATAAAGAAAAATACGGAACTCAAGGTTACGGACACCAAAATATATTGATGGAGTTACCATTAGATGAAAGCCATAAAAACATTGTGAAGTCGGCAATCCCTCTACCACAATTTGTGAGTGTTAACTCGACATGGGCTAATTATGCTGATTACATCTTTAGACCAAATGATTGGCTAGAGTACGCAAACAATGTCTTATCAGTTAGGGAACAAATTGTAAAAGGATTGACTACATTAAATAAAACGCTAGTTGCATACTTCAGAAAACGGATACCCCGAGCGCTTATAGGTACTGGAAAAATCGATAGCGAATATTGGGAAAGTCTAGCGAAAATCAATTGGCAGTTAACTAAGTTACCTAAGCTTGCGGTTGATCCTTGGGGGATTACCAGTGAAGGAACACTGCGCTACGATAAAGAGCAGAGTAAAAATATAGCTATATTTAGAACAATCCAAAACGATTCAACAAATTTCAGAAAATCACTTGGGGATTACATCTTTCCTTTAACCAATTTCTTTAGTCAATCTAATGTTATCCTTGTCTTTAATGGCCTTATAGGCAGATTACCTAAAGAACAGCACGATGAGCTATACAAACGTAATGAATCTTTAGGTCACATATTTAATGAACATAATACTCACCTTTCTTGTGTTAATTTTAATGACGCTTCCAAAAACTTAAAGCGATTTCAACATGAGTTCAGGTCACTTTTTAGTGACCTTTTTCCTCATCAAAAACTTCACCAGTTGGAAAAAACAGAAACAGAAAAATTTAGTAAAGCTTGGGCACTTTGGTATCAATTTGCTCACCATCCTGAAAAGTACTGGAAAGATTCACCAGACATAAGAACTTCATCAATTATAACTAATTTAAACAATGACTTGATAAGCTCTGTCAAGACATCACTTAGCAATATGTCTGACTATTGCATGAGCTCATCAATTTTAAGTGAAAATTATGAATACCAAGGAAAAAATGCCCTTTGGATTAAAGTAGAGCTTCATGACTTAGCTTGCATGGAAAACGTTTTAATAAATACTGTAGATGCGTTAACTGAAGCCGTTAGACCTGTAAATTTTTCTGACCTTAAATATTTTGTATTGGCGGATTTGTGGGACAATTTCGTAATTGTACCAACTAACAAAGGACATGCCGTATCTAATAGCGCTTGGGTAGTTTCGACTAGTTGTTTTATCGGGAGTGAGCCAGTAATCAATGGAGAAAAACTCTACACCTATTTACCTCATCCAATTGCCCCTGAAGCGTTAACTTACCTTGAGATCAAAAATACGGAGACAGCCACCAGAGAGAGCTTAGAAAAATTAGAGAACGAAGTAGGTAGTATTTTCGGAATAATAAACCATATACATTGTTTCGGAACTCTTGATTCAAATGTAAATGAAACTGGAATTGAGATACTAGAAAGCTATTTAAAGCCTTTAACAGAGTCATTGACATGTCATATTCATTCTGCTGGTAACTTAATAGAAAAGGCAAGAGAGGATATTAGTAAGGACAGTCTGAAAATATGTTCTATTTTAGAACTGTGTGAACATGCAATTCAACCCTACGAAGAATCAGAAAGTAATCAGGTAAATATTTTTGGAGGGGATTGTAGAGCGTGGGCAGAATTACTTATTGAAGCATTAGAAAAGTTGCAAATATTAAAAATGAAGATAAAGGGGTCGTAGCGTATTAGGGCTTTTGAATTAACTGAGATACTTTTTCTAATCAGTCACTCTTTAACGATAGTCTTTGCTCTAACTTGCTTTTGTCCATAAATTAGTCAGAAGCCATGATTGGGAATAGTTAAATTCAACTCTGAACTTGAGGCCGTTGAAGAAAATAGCGTGAGCCTGACAGGACGTCAGGCTAGCTTTCGCGGTACAGGATGTACCATCGAAAGCGTTAGCATTTTCGAATAAGGCTGAAGATGGTTACATTCGCTGTCAGAAGCTCGATAATTTCCGTCGCAATTTTTTCGCTACTGTTGTTTGGTTAAAAAGCGAAAATGTTGCCGGAACGGCAGGGGTGATCCAAGAGGGGATTGCTGTTGATCCCCTTTTGGCCCGTGCAGGGTGGAACCTTGCGATGTTAGTCTGGTGTGGGTAAAGCGCCACGACGTTAGTGGCCGCAGGCCATGAAGCAATATCTAAAAACACCCTTTGTCCAAAACCGGACAAACACCAAACTCCCCTATTCTACCGATTATCTGCCGTTGGCTTTTTCAGCAATTTGCGCTGCAAGGTTCTCCGATGCATGCCCAGCTGGCGGGCGGTTTCTGATACGTTGCCATTGTTGTTGGCGAGGACTTGTTGAATGTGTTCCCATTCGACGCGTTTAGGATTAAGTGGCAGCTCTTCAATATCATCATAAACCGTTGTGGTTTGACCCGAGACTGATAATGCATTTAATAAGGTTTGGGTGTCGACAGGTTTGGCGAGGTAATTGTCTGCGCCAAGGCGGATGGCTTCTACTGCGGTGGCAATGCTGGCAAAGCCAGTGAGTAATACCATTTGCACATGAGGAATAAGTTGTCTTAATGGTTTAATTAACGATAAGCCATTATGTTCAGCTAGTTTCATGTCCAACAAGATATGGGTTGGAACAAATTGCCTTGCCATTAATAAACTGTCGCTGGCGTGATGGCAGGTTTTGCACTCAAAACCGTGTTTGCCGAGTCGGCGGGCTAAAATGGCTGCAAGGGCTAAATCATCTTCAATAATCAACAGCTTGTTCATGTTGTTCTCTATTCAGCTTATATTGGCTTCAATTCGCTTCAACTTGTTTTTTGTTCGCTCAGCGGTAAGGTCACAATGGCTTCGGTGCCGCATTCAGAATGGGGTTTAAGGTATAACTTACCGCCTAAACGCTCGAAGCTGGTGTGGCTTAATAAAACAGCAATGCCCATCCCTTTGGGGCTTTTTACCATGTTACTGCCTAATGTATGAAGTAAATGGGTTGCAATACCGACACCGTAGTCACGAATGATGATACTCAACTCTCTTGGTTGAGAAAGACTAATATTTACATCGACCTGAGACGAATGTTGATTATCTTCACTGGCTTGGACGCCATTTTGAATAAGAGCCATTAATGCTGGCAATAACCCCATGTCTGTCAACACTATATGTGACTCAACCTGTGGTGCTATGGATATATTCAATTGCGCTTCTGGCATCAATAAACTTATTTGCTCGGTTAACATTATCACTAATTTATCGACGCGCTGCTCTGTCAGTTTTTGTTCTCTAATCGATTCAGTCGCTAAACGTAAATCAGCTAAGGTGACTTCACAGCGATTTAGCGCTTGCTGCATTTCGCTGATCAATTCAGTTTGTTCAACATCATTGATCGAATCGGATAGTTCATCAACTAGTAAGCGTAATGTGGCTAAAGGCGTTGCCAGTTGATGTGCCATTTGCGCTGATGCGGTGCCTAACGCCAATATCTTTTCTTGGCGTAACTGCGCTTCTCGTAAATAGTGCAGCTCGGCATTTTTTTGTCTAATACGTTTGGCAATAAAGCCTACTGTGATGGTTAAGACTAATGCCGAAATAACAAAATTAAACCACATGCCTAAATAGTGCGACCCCATGTCCATACTGTGGCTTGCTGGCATAGCCTGATTTGCTTGCATAACATGATTCATCTGGCTCATGTCATGGTCCATTACTGAACCACTATTTTGTTCGGTGATATCAACAATCATCAAGCTATAAAATACTGTCGACACTATGGTTAAGCACCAAGGAGCCCATAGGGGTAATGTAATGGCTGAAATAGCAATCGGTAATAGTAGTAATGATACAAAGGCATTGGTTGCTCCGCCGGTAAAATATAACCACGTAGCCCAAAACAAAGTGTCTAATAATAAGGTTAAAAACAACAAACCATTGTTGTTCATGCTGAGTCGATGAAAGCGATAGCTAAAGCCGACATAACAGGCTTCAAAAATTAACACGTAAGACAAGGTTACTGGAGGTGTTGTTAAGCCAAATAAGTCTGTCGCAAACAAAATAAGGCCAATTTTAAGGCCCCAATTCACTAATCGCAGTAAGGCTAATTGTTGCTGGCTTGCGTTAAACGAAACATTCACATTTGCCATACTATTGTTTATCCTAATTTTTTGTGATGTATTAAGCCAAAGATACAGCGTTGAAATATTGAGGGCCTTACAACACGGCGATTATAGGTCACTTTATCAAAAATTTACTCTCGCAGTGCCTATTTTAACGATATTAATTCAGCTAGGCGGGCTAACTTGCGAGTCAGTAAAATAGTTAATCAGCCACAAAAACGCCTCGCCTACCGTTAAATATGTAGATATAATGCATAGCAATTCACTCGGCCAAATATAACAATTTCAATTTAACTACCCTTTTGACGGTTATTAACTGGTTAAGACTTTTTGCAGTGTTTGCTTTTATAGGTCAGTTCGTCGAAATATAGCCTGTTAAATTCCTAATGATAAAACCAAGGAAGATGTTCAATGATTAATGACATTATATTGCTCACCAACAATGTACTGTGGGGCGATTACCAAGTACTCATTTATATATTGGTATTTGCCGGCATATGGTTTTCATTGAAATTAAGATTTATTCAGCTTCGCCATTTCGGTTACATGTTTAAAGTGATGAAAGGCAGTACTCAAGGTGACAAATCGGGCATTAGCTCGTATCAAGCATTATGTACTGGCCTGTCTGCGCGAGTGGGAACAGGTAACTTAGCGGGCGTCGCAATGGCGATTTCACTGGGTGGCAGCGGTGCAGTATTTTGGATGTGGGTTATCGCGCTATTGGGTATGGCGACCGGATTTGCCGAAAGCATTTTAGGTCAGCTGTATAAAGTGCGCGACGACCATAAAGAATACCGCGGTGGACCCGCTTATTATATCCGCGCTGGGCTGAATAAACCTTGGTTAGCGGTATTATTCGCGCTGTGTTTATTCCTCGGTTACGGCATTAGTTTCAGTGCCATGCAAGCCAACACGATTACTGACGCACTCAACCACACTTTCGAGTTATCACCTGTATATTCCGGTGCGGTTATTACCTTTATTGCTGGAATCATCGTTATGGGAGGTCTTCGCAGTATTGCGCGTTTTGCTGAGTTCGTGGTGCCGTTTATGGGTCTGGCCTTTATTTTAGCCGCAGTCACCGTCACCATTATTAACATTCAGCTAGTACCTGGGGTATTGATGGATATTATTAACTCAGCTTTTGGGTTAAACGAAGCGGCAGCTGGTGCACTCGGTGCAGCGATTAAAAATGGGATTCAACGCGGTTTATATTCTAACGAGGCTGGTGCAGGTAGTGTACCCCATGCGGCAGCGGGTGCCACTCCGGTGCCAAACCACCCTGTTGCACAAGGTTACGTACAAATGCTTGGGGTGTTTATCGACACTATGGTGTTGTGTAGCTGTACCGCCATTGTGATTTTATTGGCCCAAGGCAATATTGACAGTGAAATGGAAGGCATTCGGATCACTCAAAACGCCATGACTTACCATATGGGAATGAGCGGTGATATGTTTGTGGCCATCATTATTACCCTATTTTCTTTTACGTCTGTGGTGGCCAACTATGCCTACGCCGAAAGTAACTTGCATTTATTTAAGCTCGACAACATTTATGGTCGCACCATATACACCCTACTGTATTTAGGCATGGTGTATTGGGGAGCTAACGCCTCATTAAAAGAAGTGTGGAACATGGCAGATATGGCGCTGGGATTAATGACAGTGGTTAACATCAGTGCAATTATGCTGTTAACCCCGACCATAGTGAATTTAACCCGCGATTACCAAGGTAAGCTTAAAACCACTAACCAGCCTGAATTCAAACTGGCCGATGTCAAAATTCAAGGTAAAACCGAAACTGGCGTGTGGTCGTAAACACAATACTTTAGGCTTAAATGAGTACAAACTCGTTGATGCGGAATTGAACCTATATTCAATTCTGCATTTTTGTTAATAACGCAGTTAATGCTTAAAAGAACTGCCTATAACTTTTTATGATTAAAAATTTATATAATAGACTGGCCTTACGTTACTCCCTTAACGTAAAATGGTTGTTAACTAAAGAGGGACAAATGGCTAATATTTCTAAATTTGATCGCGAAGACGTACTCGAAAAAGCAAAAAACCTATTTTGGCAAAAAGGGTTTCTAGCCACTTCGACGCGAGAGATTCAGACTACCATGGACATGCGACCAGGTAGTATTTACGCTGCATTTGGTAGTAAAGCTGATTTATTTCATCAGACATTAATTCATTATGCACAAACTTCAGCTAACGAATTAAATGATAAAATAGAGCAGAATGAACACGTATGGGATGGACTGAAGCAATATTTACGCGGCTTAATAGTGCCTTGTTGTGCAACGGTACCCAGTGAATTATGCATGGTGATGCGCACGCTGGCAGAACTTGACGAATCACATCAAGAAACCCTTAACATTGCTCGTGATTTACTGACTAAAGTTGAACATCGTTTTGCCAATATCATTGAGCAAGCTCAAACCCAGGGCGATTTATCGGCTAAATTGGATAAATATCAAGTGGCTAAAAAAATCCAAGTACACATTATTGGCTTACGATCTTACTTAAAAGCCACTGGTGATACTGAAACAGTAAGCCAGCAACTAGAAGAGTTTTTTGCTCAATTACAAAATCAATAAAAAAAGCGCCTAAGGCGCTTTTTTTATATCTACATCATTTTTATTGAATAATCATAAAAATTGAATTGTTAAATTGGAGTCCGTAATTATCGCTTGCCCAACATTGAGCTTGATAACTCTTGCGTTCATCATCTAATAAACAATATCTTGAGCCAACAAGCACGGATACACCCCAGTAAACAGTTGTACCGATTCAGTATTCTGATATTCACTAACCACTACCTTGTTATAGTTCACTATTTGAATCGATAGATTTAGTCACTGTATATTAAAAAAACCGCTGGTTCTAGCCAGCGGTTTTATTTACATCAATAGATTTAGATTTTTATACCTAAATATAATGTCTAAGGTTACTTCTTGCTGGTTGCTCTTAACATCCAAGCGGTTTTTTCATGAACACGCATACGATCGGATACTAAAGCGACGGTAGATTCATCATCAGCATCTTGCGCTGTTTTGAGAACTTGTCGAGCAGTTTTTATCACTTGCTCATGGCCTTTAGTCAGTAATTCGACCATATCAGCTGAGCTTGGTACGCCTTCAACTTCTTTAATAGAACTTAAACGGGCAAATTCTTTATACGTTCCCGGTGCTGCTACATCTAAGGTACGAATTCGTTCTGCAATATCATCTACAGCAGTTGCAAGCTCAGTGTAATGCTCTTCAAACATTAAGTGCAATTCGCGAAAATGGATACCTGTGACGTTCCAATGAAAATTATGGGTTTGTAAATAAAGTGTATAGGAATCGGCTAATAAGCTTTTTAAGCCTTCAGCAATTTTTAGTCGGTCGTCTTTTTTTATACCAATATCGATGTCAGTCATTTTATTCCTCTCAAAGTAGAATTAATAATTCATAACATTATTGCATTTGTATAAAGGGTAGATGCAATCGAGCTACAATTATCAAACATACATTTTCTGTTAACACATCGCTTACATTTAATATTTATTGAGCACTTTAGGTTTTATTATACAAACCATAATTACTCTTTTAAAACAAACATTAAACATAGCACCACTTATATCTATAATCTTAGTTTAAATACATTACAGCAACTTAAAAAATAAATTTACAATATATTTTAACTATTAGGCATTTAGAAAAAAATTAACGTAATAAGTAACTTAAAAATTAATACTTTCGTTAATCCTTCGTAAATCTTATCTATATTTATATTATCATTACTGCATAACAGATCAACCGTCTGTCATTAAACTCTGTTAATATTTTTATCTTATTTGTTCATTAAAACATTGATCTAGATCTTATAATGATGTTCTTCGAGGAAACAACACTAAATACATATACACAACAATGACAAGGTTAATCGTCAGAACGATCACACTGAGTAAGTTAAAGTGACTCACCATTTCATAAAGTTCAAAAGGCAAATATATTGCGCCACTTAACAAAGCAAACCACTGTGTCCAGCGCATGTTATGCCATAATCCATAAGCCTCGACAAAGCGCATTAAAGTATACACAGCTACCCCTAATGACATTAAGGTTAAGCTCGATTGCGGTAATGACCCAATAGCAGAAATAAAAATACTTGGATAACGGTTAGCAGGATTAAGGTGTAAATGAGTCACTAACTGCTCTGCCAACAAAGCCAAATTTTGACCTGCATATACGTGTAGTCCTATCGCAACCACTAACGCCAACACTCCCTTACTTGCTTCAAGTAATGCAACCGCACGTACGCCTTTATCCAAATGCTTCATTATTTCGCGTTTCCATAAAAAAGGGTTGATTCTAACGGTTCGGAATAATTATGCCTTTTATTATTGATCTAAAGAATCACTTTGAAAGACAGCCTATATAGCACTCTCACACATAAATCATCAGTGATTTTTTAGTCATTAATCTAAATTATAAAGGTTAAAAATAGATTGGCTAACAAAGACTGTAGTACGACTAATTGGCAACAAAAATAGAATGTTAGGTTGTAAAAGATGTTGTCGTTCTAGGGTTATGGTAATGATGCACTTTGAACGTATTAAATTTATGCTAAGGCTTTGCTAAAAATGGTTCAGATAATTGTTCAACTTGTTTTTGCTCTTCTTTAGTCAATGGACCATAATCTCTTGGATACGGCCAGCCATAACCCCAACGAAATGTCGTCGGTAGATACGGTGTGCCACCCACTCTGACCCCAGCCAACATCAGTAATGCAATCTCCGGCTGTCCAACTTTTGTGACACAAGTACGTAAAGCCTTATCTGATGCGAGACGCTCTTCGAACGTCCCCCCTTTCCAATAAGCGTAATCATGCTTTTGGCAGCACGCCAACCATAATTCACCTTGCTCAAAAGTACCATCAGGAAAGGCACTGCAACCATCACTAGTAAAAGGGGTAAGTGTATCGGCCAATACAGGGTTAATGAGCAGTATACTGGCTATGACAATAGTGACACAATTAAGACAATAATATTTCACTCTGTGTATCCAGCTGATAATCGTTTGAAACTAAGGTTTTGAAACTAAGGTTTTGAAACTAAGGTTTTGAAACTAAGATTTTGAAACTAAGGCTTCAAAACTATGATGCCACAGTAACCATGACAGTAATATAAAATAAACCGGCCATTTTAGTAAAATAAATCTGATGATTTAAGTTAAATAATGATGTTGAAATATTAAGTGAATAATGACTTTATTAACGGTCAGTCCGGGGCAAGTTATGACTCAAAACTGTTTTACCAAACCAGCGCTGGTAAGGTTGATATACGTCGTATAGCCAATTGAATACGCCAGTGTAAATCAAGAAAAACACTAATACCCCCCCTTCTAACATTAAGGTATCGATAAGATTTAAACTTAAATACCACGATACCATTGGGAGGGTTACCACTAACAAGCCCCCTTCAAAACACATAGCATGGACAATACGAGTAGGTAATTTACGCGTCACTCTGTCACTACCCAATAACTTGTCGAACCAAATATTATAAATATAGTTCCATGTAACAGCACATAACGATATGCCGATACTCACCACCAGCATATCGGTGGCGCTCTTATCCATGAGCATTGCGCTCACAGGTACAATGATTGCTGCCGCCAATATTTCAAAAGACACAGCATGAAATATTCTTTCTTTTGTTTGCATAATGAACTCAATTATTAGTGACGTTTGCGTTATTCTCATCCATTATAAGGATACTTAACAGTTAGGTAGTATCTGGAAAAGCGATATGTACAGTATTGATCAACTTGAGGCATTTGAAGCGACAGCAAAAACTGGCTCGTTTTCCGCGGCGGCCCGTTCACTCAACAAAGCACAATCCGTGATAAGCCAGCATGTGATAAACCTTGAGATAGACTGCAATGCAATATTGTTTGACCGTAGCGGGCGTTATCCTCAATTAACACAGGCAGGTGAAAAGCTTTTATCTCACGCGCAAGTGTTATTAGAGCAACATCAACGGTTACGCTATTGCGCCCAACATCTCGATAAGCCTTTTATTTCAGAGCTCACCATCGGCTTAGATGAAGGCATACCATTTCAAAAACTGTCTAGTATGGTTAATCAGTTAGAAATTGACTTCCCCAATACCTCCTTAGAATTTTTTACCGCATCGAGCATCGATATTGTCGACTTGATTGACACTGATAGAGCCGTTACAGGAATTATTTTTAGTGAACTGTCGATCCCCTCTCACATTGACTGTGAATCCATTGGTGCAATTAAGTTTGATATCTACGTTGCAAGCACTCATCCATTAGCCCAGAAAGAATCGAACAACTTGGCCAGCTTAAAGCTACATAGACAATTGTTGATGCGTTCGCGTAATAACAAATCGAGTAATTTCCAACTCGCCCTAAGCCCTGATATTTGGTACGCGGATAACTATTATGTGTTGCTTGAACTGACATTACAGGGGAATGGCTGGTGTTTATTGCCCAATCATATCGCCAATGAGTACGTTAGCAGTGGCAAATTGGTGTTGTTACCCAGTGAATTTAAAGATATGGGTTGGCATGCTAATGTTGATGTCATTCAACATCATCGCTATAGCCTGGAGCCGATGTTTAAGCAATTTAGGCATTCGTTAAGGCAATTGCTGACGCCATAAAGCCGTGTGGACAAAAAATCAAGGCCGCTAAAAGCGGCCTAGATTTTATAAAATTTGAATACGCTACACATTAGGCATTAAAAACCAAATTTACCATTACTGTTTTTCCAATCTGCTTTGGCAGGAATGGTTTCAACAGTGTCCCAGTGCTCAACAATCATGTTGTTTTCAACGCGGAATAAGTCATAAAATGCCACATGCTGCTGCATAAATGTCCCTTCACTGATTGATAACACAAAATTACCTTGGCCCAGTATTTTATGGTTGGTTTTAACCACCATTGGCATGTCCATTTTAGCTAACTCACCCAAGGCTTTACCTAAACCACTTAAACCATCACCAATATTGGGGTTATGTTGTATGTAATCTTTGTCTTCACTGCCAATGAATTGGCCAATGTTAGCCATGTCACCTTTGATCAAAATCGTGTTTACAAAGTTGGCCACCAAGGCTTTATTTTTCTTAGTTTTATCTAAGTCGGTCACTATGGTTGTACCATCAAACTGTGTATGCCCACTTAAGTTAACAGCTGAAATCTGCTGAAAATTATCCCAATGTTCAACAATTTTACCATCTTCAAAACGAAATACATCAAAGCCAGCTTTGGGGCCAAAGAAGTTATATTCAGTGTGGGTAACAACATAGTTGCCGTCTTGAAATGCACGTTTCACTTGCGCTTTTGCACTGCCTTTCGGTAACAGCTGCATTACCGCTCCGAAACCTGCTAAACCATCGGCAACTGCTAAGTTATGTTGAATGTATTTGTGAGGATTGATGTAACCAATCGGCGCTGAGTCGCCCGTTTCGATACTACTCACTAACTCAACAACCTGTTGCTTGTAATTTGCCTTAGCGGGTTCTGTTGTTGCCACGCTGCAGCCTGAAAGCAATACGCTGCTTATAAGGGCACTGCTTACAAAAGCACTGACGATTGATTTTTTAGCTATGCTTTTATTAGTAACGGTTTGCTGAATAAATGTGTTCATGATTAAGTCCTCTAGTTTCAATGAGGACAGTATATAAAGCTAAACCATTAGCCAGTAGAGTGTAAATAAGCCTATAAATGGTTAAAGTCGAACCGCTTGCAGAGCATTGTGTTTCACAAATTGACTTGGTGTTAGTTCAGTTTGTTTTTTAAAGTATTTTACAAAGTTGCTGGTATCGTCAAAACTAAAATCATTAGCCAGTTGTTGTGTTGTTATATTACTGACCACTAAACGGCGTTTAATTTCGATAATAGTGTAAGCGTCAATCATCTGCTTGGCGGTTAAGCCTGTCGCGAGCTTACAAATTTGGTTTAAAGTTTTATAGGTTGTGTGCATTTTGCTTGCATACCAATTGGCATCGCGGATCTGTTGCGCATATTGCTGCATTAAGCTGAAAAAACGTGCGAGTTTGATACTGTGCTCTGCCGATAAGTTGTTATGGCTTGATACCGGGCGCAACCGGTGTAATAACAAAGCTAACGCAGAAAATAGGTACATCACAATCAGAGGCTCAGACGTTGGAGTTTGCAATTCGAGCTGCAGTTGTTCAATTAAGGAATGAGTACGCGTGTGGTTAATACTATCGAGTTTTAATAAAGGATTATGTTGCTGATTTAAATGGGTTGGCGTGTAATTAGGTAAGCGCATGTTGGCATGCACCTTATCGAGAAAGGCTTGGGTAAATAATAACAGTTTACCTTGTGGCTGAGATGAAAAATCAAAACTATGCACTTGTTCTCGTTGCACAAAAATCAATGAGCCTGGTTCAAAGTTGAATTGATTAAAGTCGACAGTGTGCTTACCCTCGCCTTGTTCAAAATAAATCAACATAAAAAACGACACTCTGTGCGGCGCTTGTGGATCGTGCTCCATCACCGGTCGCATATATAGATCAGACAATTCGATAATTTCAAATTCTGCTTGATTGGTTTTATCGTGGTTGAAAGCAATATTAGGGATAGTCATTTACGGCTCTATTTATAGATAAAATGAAATGTGCTTAGTCGCATGTACTGACTCAAATGTGCTTGCTTTAAACTGACTCCTATCGCATGCACTAACTGGTATCGATTCATTGTACTGTTAACGGCTGTTTATCTCATAATAATTAAGACAAATAAAATGAATATAGAGTAATAGCAACATCATTCGATGATTAACTTGTTACTCATCGCTACCATTATGGATATTTAGTTCCATAATAATTGGATGTTTTAACTCTTTTTCTAACACAATAAAACCCGCAAAATGCCTCTAAAGCAAGCCATTCATTGTCTTATTATTTAGGGAACATCATTTTGAAAGCCATCGCATACCAACAAAACTTGCCGGTTCATGATCCATTATCATTGCAAGATATTCATTTAGATACCCCAATAGCAACTGGCCACGATATTCTGGTTGAGGTTAAAGCCATATCAGTTAATCCTGCCGATTTTAAAATTCGTCAAGACATGCCAGCACCTCAAGGCGAATGGAAAATATTAGGCTTTGATGCTACTGGCATCGTTAAATCTGTGGGTGAAAACGTCAGCTTATTTAAGCCTGGCGACAAAGTTTGGTATGCCGGTGATGTGAGCCGTTCAGGTAGTAATGCAGAGTTACAACTGGTTGACGAACATATTGTTGGTAATATGCCAAAAAATTTATCTTTTGACGAAGCAGCAGCTTTGCCATTGACCGCCATTACGGCATGGGAATTACTGTTCGATCGTTTGAAAGTTGATAAAGACAATGCCAACAAACGTATTTTGGTTATCGGCGCTGCCGGTGGTGTAGGTTCAATTATGGTGCAATTACTAAAACAGCTCACCAAGCTTGAAATCATTGCCACTGCATCACGACCTGAAACCGTGTCGTGGTTAGAAGATTTAGGTGCAGACCACATTATTAATCATCGTTATAAATTGAGTGAGCAGTTTGCCGAAAAACAGCTGCCATTAGTTGACTATGTTGTGAGTTTAAATAATACCTCCGAACACTTAATTGAAATAGAAAAGGTGATTAAACCACAAGGTCAATTTGCGTTGATTGACGATCCACAAACCTTAGACATTATGCCGTTTAAAATGAAGAGCATTTCAATTCACTGGGAGCTGATGTTCACTCGCTCTTTATTTAAAACCGACGACATGCAAGCCCAACATCAACTGCTTAACGATGTCGCTAAACTAATAGATAACGGCCAGATTAAAACCACTGTGGGTGAACATTATGGGGTGATTAATGCGACTAACTTACGCAGAGCTCATGAGCGCTTAGAAACTCAACAAGCTAAAGGAAAAATTGTCTTAGCGGGTTTTTAATGATGACGAACGAGTTTATCTGAAAAATAATTGGAGCCAGACTCCTTTGAAGCACTCTTTATCATCGTTACGATCTATAAAGTGCTTCTCAATATCAACACTTGATTCAGCAACTATATAATAAATTTGGAGCATGGCATGTTCACGCAAATAATTAAATTTACCGTAAAGCCACAATATCAACAGAGCTTTAAAGATGCATTAATCACCAACAAGAATGGCACCCGTAAAGAACAGGGTAATACAGATATGGCTATTTTTGTTGATAACACCAACCCGAATATTTTCTTTGCTTATGAACGTTGGCAAGATGCGACTGCTTTTGAGTTTCATAAAAACCAACCTTATACCCAAGATTTTATTACGTTATTAGGTGACACATTAGCCACTGCCCCACAAGTGTATAAAGTAAACGACACCAAGCCTTACCCGGTTGCGATGACACCAGCTAATCCTGAAGATGATATATTTTCAATTTTCTTTATTTTCCCAATTCATTCTGAATTTCGCCAACCTCTTATGACACAGTTTGAAGACCATATTCAACACACTCGTCAAGAAAATGGTAATTTATTATTTGACCTTTACACCGTTCAAGATGATGACAACACCTTAGTGGTTTATGAGCATTGGCGTAAAGAATCTGACGTATGGGATATTCATTTCAATCAACCTTACGCCAAAATTACTGGGGCAATAATGGAACAAGCCGTTGTAGGTGATATGCAACAATATATGAATTTTGTCAGTGAAATAACCGAATAATAGGAGATTTTTAATGAGTGCATTTTTTATCATTAATTATGATGTTGTAGATCAGAACTTGTACGCAACATACAATCCAGGTTCTAATGCAATTACAGCAGGTACTGTTGCTAAACATGGTGGTACTATTCTTGCTGCAAGCGACTCTGGAATTGATATTATCGGTCAACAAGGCCAAATAAAAGTGATCATCCAATTTCCAAATTCTCAAGCTGCAAAGGCATGGTTAGACGACCCTGAATACGCCCCCGCTAAGGCTATTCGTTTAGCCGCTACGGATAATATTAATCAATATATTGTCGACGGTTTAGCGCAGTAATAGTAATTTATCCATTACTTGAACCTTTGTAAAGCTTCTGATAATCAGGTATGTGCGATAACCAAAAAGGTGGAGTGCCAATATAGTTTTGCACCGCCTTAATAAACTCACTGACCAATAACGTTTGTTTACGATGTGGATACACGGCATAAATCCCGGTATCCATTGTCGACAGACAATAGTTGGTTAATAACGGCACTAAATTAAGTTCTGTAATGGGTTTTTCTAAATTAAATAAATCTATCATGGTGTACCCCATGTCATCTTTAACCGCTGATATCATTGAGCTGACGTCGCTCACTTTAAGATTACCCTGCATTTTATAGTTTTTGTACTGGTCGCCATGTGGCTCCTGGCTTAAACACATAATATCTAAAGAGGTGTCTCCATTGCTGTAAATTACCGCGGGTAACCTGATTAATTCTTCGGGTGTGGTTGGCATACCATATTGTTCAATAAAGCCTGCTGAAGCCACTAACGCAAAATGAGTTTTTGCTATTTTTTTAGCAATCAAATTCGACTCAGCTAAACGTCCCACTCTAAACGCTACATCAAAATGATCTGAAATAATATCCGCTTTACGATCATCTAAAGACACGGTGACTTTGACATTAGGATAACGCTTCATAAATTGATTAATGACTGGTTGTAAATATTGTTGGCCAAAAAAAATTGATGAAGTTATACGAATTATCCCTTTAGGTTCAGACTGGTAAGAGTCGGCAATATTTTGAATATCGTCTAATGTGTTCATTAAAATATGCGCTTGTTCAAGGATCTCTTCACCCGCTGACGTTAACGCAAATGAACGGGTTGAACGGTTAAGTAATTGCACGCCCAACGTCAACTCTAACTTTTTAATTTGTTTCGACAATGATGAATTATCCATGTCGTGTAGTGCTGCAGCTTTAGCAAAAGAACCTTGCTGAACAACATCTAAAAATAATCCCAATTGAGTGGTGACAGACATAGAATTCCCAACGATTAAGTTATAAAACGAGTAGTGATGAATATGAAACAATAAACATAAGTAATGTTGAGCATAAAAGAGCGGTATATAAATAAAATGTATCGCAATCAAAATTATTTTACATTTTATAACGCCTCATCCCAATAAGGTATTTTACCGTAATATTGACTCACAAAATCAACAAAACACCTAACTTTCGCCGCCAAAAACTGTCGATTTGGCACCATTTGCTCAATTTAATCATCCGAATCAAGAACACTTTTTACCGCTTATTGCTGTTTTAGGTGCAAGTGAAACCAGTGCGGCTAAAAAGATCCATCAAGGTGTAGAATTTGAATTATTGACGCTAGATGCTTATTCGTTTAGTTAAACACAGCGAGTTCGGTGATTAGGATAGATGATTAATCATTAAGCTTATGTTTTAGTGCTATAAATTCTAGATACTATAAAAAAACACTCTCTCAAGTGTATTATTCAAAACCATTGGACGTAATTGGTAATTCGTCATAAAGTGCGATTATGTTTTTATTTTATTTTCGAAAATATCATAAATATACGCTGAGTAATTTTTTATAACTTATTGTTCTTCATTATGTTATTTGCTTATATTACAGCATCAAATAAGTTATATTATTCAGGACGATATACTATAACAACAGTATCAAGCGTAAAATAACTAGACGTTGATCAATAGCCGCAAGGAGCCGATTTATGCTGATTGAACATAACATTGCTGACGTTTGTGTTGGAATGTATGTGGTCGAAATAACCGAACCCAAAGATACCTTTTCACTTACTAAACCAGGGGTGCTTAAAAGCGAGCGAGTTATTGAAGCATTAAAACGTAAATCGGTTACTAAGCTACTCATTGATACCAGTAAAACTGAAGTTAATATAGAAAAAGTTGAGCAAAAAGTCAGTAGGTCTATGACTCAACCGCCTCGTAAAGTCACACCTGCCCGCTTCGATGTCAAAGCAAACTTTTTTAATCAAGAAATCGTCAGAGCACGTCAAGTGTTTAATGAGTCAAAAGACATTCAGAAGAAACTGTTTCATAATGCACAGCATGGTTTGCCACTGGACATGGATCCGGTGCAAAAAATAACCGCTGAATCAACAGATTTGATTTTTAATAATCCAAATGCCTTGTCGTGCGTGATCAATATCCGTAATAAAGATGAATACTTATTAGAGCACTCTGTGTCGGTATCGGTATTAATGACCATGTTTGCCGTTTACAAAAAAATCGACAAGGACATTGTTAATCAACTGGCTATTGGTGCATTTCTACATGATGTTGGCAAAATCATGATCCCAGATCGAATTTTAAACAAGCCCGGAAAGCTGACTGATGAAGAGTTTCATATAATGAAAACTCATGCCAGTTATTCGATTGATATCATGAAAAACACTCCAGGTATCAGTCCACTGAGCTTGGAAGTAACCAGCTTACACCATGAAAAACTCAATGGATTAGGTTATCCATTTGGTGTACCCGCTGAAAAAATCACCCTTTATGGGCGCATGATCAGCATATGCGATATTTTTGATGCTCTGACTTCGCATCGCTGTTACAAACAAGGTTATGCCCAAGTTAAAGCATTCAGTATTTTACGTGCGTTAGCTGAAAAAAATGAATTGGATAAAGACTTAGTCGATCAATTTATTCGCTGTATGGGAGTTTATCCTGTTGGTTCGGTGGTTCAACTTGAATCAAATAGACTCGCTATTGTCGAAGACCATAATCGGAAAGACCCTATCCGCCCGCTAGTCAGACCCTTCTATCATTTAAAACCGGATCATTTTGAAGCAGGAAACAAAATTGACTTAGCAACAGTGACCGATGACTTAATTGTTAAGTGTGTGCGAGCTGATGACTTTAATCTGAACATGGAACAAATTTTTGAGTATTTAGCTCACGAAGGATAGAGAAATGCCATTAAACAAGTTTAATGGCATGAAAATCTTTTATTATTGACTATTTATCTAAACATTACAGTACAAACTGATTCATTCGCTATTCAGATACATGCAATACTTTTAGTCCAAATAAGTATCGTGTCACCTTGAACGGCCTAATCAAGTAATTACATAGCAAGGCACACACCACAAAAGCACTCAATAACAAACTCACTGATTTAAGTGCGATTGAAGCCTGCCACTGCACTATATAAAATGCCAACATCACTATTACCGTTTGATGCAAAATATAAAACGGATAGATCAACTCATTGGTTTGATAAAGCCATGTTGGTGTTTTATTAATATGGGCAATCGCAAAACCTGCCATGGTTAATAATCCAGACCAAGACACTAGCGTACAAACTAACCACCATAATTGCCAACGGGCAGTTAACGATAAATAAGGGCTTAAATCAGGTGAGTAATAGTAGCCATAAAACAGTATTGAACTCACAAGCAAACTGGCTAAATAGATGTATCGATGTTTTGCTAACGCGCGCCAAATAAGCTCACTTTTGACAAAACACATGCCTGCGAAAAAGAAAAACAAATAGAACACACTCAATGATAAGTTTTCGATATGGTGACTATCTGATGGCGCGACATATTTAAGCGCACCACGTAATACGATTAACAGCAAAACTAAAAAGAGCAAGCCAAAACGATGATGACTTATTCGTTCTAGCCATTGTTGTAACTTATTGCCGGTTTGAGATGTTAACAAATACCTAAATGGCACAGCAAGTAACATGAAAATGACTAAAAACTCAATAAACCATAAATGATTACTATCAAACGACAACATCAACTGGCCATAGGCAGATGCTAAAGAGTCATATTCAGTGATGTTCTCATAATAATGTTGTGGCGGCACAATCAATATCATTCCCACCAGCAAAGGGATAAAAAGCCGATGAAACTTACTCGATAGAAATTTGCGAGTGGGCATTTTTTGCAGTAACAAAAAACTGGCCGCACCTGCAATAAAGAACAATGTTTGCAACCTGAGTTGTTCAAAATACACCATGATATCGTCAAGCACTTTGCTCGACTCATTGTTCATCACATGCCAGTCATCACCATTAAACGGCATAAACACATGGTGTAAGAACACAGCAAAAATCAGTACTACTCGCAACCAATCAAGTTCTGAATAACGCTTATTTTGCAGCAAAATCTCACTCATAATAAATTCCTTCCACTGGTTATTTATTTAAAATATTAAATATCGTCGTTAACTTGACAATTCTCAGCGGTAATTCTTAAGCCATACTTTTGGCAATTTTCGCTTTGTTATGTAATGCCAAAGCGACAAAAGAATCTACAGTAGCACGATGATTAGTACGCTTTACATGCAGCTGAGTGGGGATGGCTTTATGTGCATCCGTTAACTGTAAAAATCGACAACCTTGACTGTATAATTTACGAATACAATGCGGCGCAATAGCAACACCTAAACCGGCAGCCACTTCAGTTAACAAGGTCTGCATATGTGTAGGTTGGCTAATAATATTAGCCGAAAATCCCGCTTGTTTACACAGCAAAATGGTATCGTCAAACAAGCCGACTGCTTCATCACGATTAAAGATGATCAATTTTTGTTGCTGCAATTGACCCAGTTCTATTTGACTATATTCAGCCAGTGGATGGTGTTGACCCACAACGGCCACCAACTTATCGATGTAAATATCACTGCTATTAAATTCATCCATGATCCCGCTAGGTAGTGGCCGCGAAAAACCAACATCTATAAGGTTAGCGTTAAATGCTTCAATTTGTTCTGTAGCAGTCATTTCAAATAAAGTGATATGCACATCAGGATACTGCTGCGAATAGCTGCGAACTAAATCCGCCATAAAGGTCAAACATGCTGAACTTAAATAAGCAATATTAAGCTCGCCGACTTGACCATCATGGGCGCGTTTTACTTGGCTTTTAGCTTTACTGGTCAGTGCTAGTATTTGCTTAGCATCACTAAGTAATTGCTCACCTGCTGTAGTGATCATCACTTCACGAGAGTTGCGAGTAAACAACAGTACTCCTAACTCTTGTTCCAGCATGGCAATATGACGGCTAATAGCCGGTTGCACGGTGTTGAGCTCACGAGCCGCACCAGAAAAACTTTGATGTGACGCTACGCTGATAAAACTTTTCAGTGTTTTTATATCCACAATCACCTCAAATACGTTTTCGCTATAGATTCCATAAAATAATAACATTTTCATTATAGATGCTAACACTTTACTCTATAGCCAAATTATATTTAACCTCAACTCGGGTTAAGAGGTGGGATATGTAAGGCAAAATGACAATATTCGGCCTATTTCATATCAAACTTGTCGTTTGTTTTGCTAACAAGGCGCATCGGTGCGTCAATAGCTAGTCAATGCACACAGTTAGCGAGACAAAGGACTTTTTGATAACCGTTTATTATCCCGAACTGAGGTTATTTACAAAGCCCCAATCACTGTTTAGTCAGCCAAAGGCAGATAAATTAGTTGCCATCGAGGGAATATATGAAAAGTTTACAACAGCAAACAGAAGCAAAAATTAACGAGGGACGACAAAAGAACCCTGATTTCATGAAAATCGTCGACGATATTATTGAGCAAGCAAAAGTATTTCAACAAGGTAATAGTGCGATTGACCTTGGCCAAAAAGCGCCTGATTTTTCATTACCTAATTCAAATGGACAATCAATATCCTTAATTGATTTACTGCAACAAGGCCCTGTTGTAGTGACATTTTATCGAGGCAGTTGGTGTCCGTACTGCAACCTACAGCTTAGAGCATTACAAGCACGTTTAGCAGATATTCAAGCCCTTGGATCTCAATTAGTTGCCATCAGTCCGCAAGTACCAGATGGCTCTATGACAAAAGATGAAATGAATAATTTAGACTTTTTTGTATTGTCTGATCAAGACGCAAAAGTGGCCTCACAATATGGTGTTGCTTGGGAAGTACCGGCGTTTCTCTCTCAGCATATGCGAGTAGATCGCAAACTTGATCTTGAGGCAATCAATAATGGCAATGGCAGTGTATTACCGATTCCCGCTACATTTGTCATCGACCGTGACGGAGTTGTCACCTGGCGCTATGTCGACGTTGACTACAGAACACGTTCAGAACCTGATGATATTATCGAGGCATTAAAAAAGTTAACGTAATGACTTCTGGCCTAATCAATTGCCCTTATCTGTAAAAAATAGTTTAGCTAACCAATGTGCTGGCTAATGGTGTTTACTATGCTAACACCACCATAGCGTCACAATTTGTAGTCATCTCTTAGTACAAGTACTAAGAGATGAACCATCATTTTATTAATGCGCTAACTCTGGCTATTTGCGACTGAAACAATAAGCTATGTTGATGTGTTACCACCATACTTTCTTGCTCACCTTGTTCGATAAGTCGACATGCTTCATCGGCTTCAAAATGATATCCCAATGATTGTCTGTTATCAGTAAATGAGTCAACCAACTCATCTAGATGATACAAACTGCATTCATATGCCCTAAATGCGTCCGGAATAACAATGTACCCCTTGTCACCAATAAGATAAGCGTTATTACTTAATCGGCACAGAAACGTCGCGGCTAAACTCACTGTGACATCACCACTTTTACCAATAATAATCACATCATCTTCAACACCTGTTTCACATACATGTGCTTGAACATACAGAATATCGATATCTGCTTTAACAAAATAATCGGCAATCGCCAATGGGTAAATTCCCATATCCAATAAACAACCACCGGCTAAATGCGGGTTGTATTCACGTCCATCTGGCGTAAATGGGATCGGATAACCAAAATCGACTTTAACGTGTTTAAGCTGACCAATTCGGCCTTCATCTAGCCATTTTTTGGCTTGTTGCATTGCCGGTAAAAAATAAGTCCATAATGCTTCCATCAACAGCAAGCCTTTGTCTTTAGCGAGCTTAACCAAAATATGACATTCTTCAATCGACACCGTCATCGGCTTTTCGCACAACACATGCTTACCAGCCATTAAGGCATCAAAAGCTTGCTGAAAATGAAAATTATGTGGTGTGGCGATATACACGATATCAACTTCTGGATCACCAAATAATGCTTGATATCCTTGATAGGCCTTTTCGATGCCGTATTGCTTCGCAAATGCATTGGCATCCGTTTGTTGCCGCGCTGCAACAGCATATAAATGACTGTTAGCCGAAAAGGTTAAATCCTGACAAAATAACGCTGCTATTCGACCGGCACTGACAATACCCCAATTTAATTTTGCCATAAATGATCCTTATTTAAGTGTGCTATAAATCCATCATCAGATAAGTAATCGAACAAACGCTATTGGCTGTTTAAGTTAACAAAAACCACAAGTCGATTGATACAAAGTAATACAAAATGACATTAACGCTATAATAATATCTAGGCCGATAATCATTACCTCCGGTGACAACCGCTGGTATTTTAATTAAGTCATTAGATTTTTTGTTAAAAAAATCCCCAGCCATTTCTGGCAAGGGGACGATAATGATACACATGATTAGGTTTATTTTTAGTGGCTATTAACTATTTACAATGATTAACTCGCGTAAATGTTTAACATCATCACGTACGGCTGCAGCTTGCTCAAACTCTAAGTTCTTAGCATGTTCGTGCATTTGTTTTTCAAGTTTATCTATTTGATGACTTAAATCGGCAATGCTGCTGTATTTTGCCCGTTCTTCAGCCACTTCAGCATATTTAGAATGGTTTTTACGGGTCCCTTTACTGAAGTTAGTATCACCTACATCCATCACATCGGTAATACTCTTCACTACGCCACGAGGCACAATACCGAGTTTAAGGTTATGCTGGTGTTGCTTTTCACGACGGCGTTCAGTTTCTCCCATGGCCTTAGCCATAGAGTTGGTAATTCTATCGGCATATAAAATGACCTTACCGTTAACGTTACGGGCGGCACGACCTATGGTTTGGATCAATGAACGTTCCGAACGTAAAAAACCTTCTTTGTCTGCATCTAAAATGCACACCAATGACACTTCTGGTAAATCCAAACCTTCACGCAACAAGTTAATACCTATCAGTACGTCAAAACGACCTAGACGAAGATCTCGAATAATTTCAACTCGTTCAACAGTATCAATGTCCGAATGCAAATAACGAACCTTCACGCCATGTTCGTCAAGATATTCACTAAGATCTTCTGACATCCGTTTGGTTAATGTGGTGACCAGCACCCTTTCATTTACCGCTACGCGTTTGTGGATTTCAGACAAGAGATCATCAACTTGAATGCCAACTGGGCGAACTTCAAGCACAGGATCAAGTAATCCTGTTGGTCTGACAACTTGTTCTGCAATCTCGCCAGTACTTTTTTCAAGTTCATATAAACTAGGGGTCGCTGAAACAAAAATGGTTTGCGGCATTAACCGCTCAAATTCTTCAAACATCAACGGGCGATTGTCCAAAGCTGACGGTAATCGGAATCCATATTCCACTAAGTTCATTTTTCGACTTCTATCTCCTTTGTACATAGCGCCAATTTGCGGCACTGTTACATGGGATTCATCAATAATTAATAAACCGTCTGCCGGCAAATAATCTAATAAAGTTGGTGGACCATCACCAGGTGCACGGCCAGATAAATACCGCGAATAGTTTTCAATCCCAGAGCAATAACCTAACTCAACCATCATTTCAATATCGTATTGTACACGCTCGGTAATGCGTTGAGCTTCAATCAATTTATTGTTGTCGAGTAGATATTGACGACGTTCCCGAAGTTCTTGTTTAATATCTTCTGTCGCTGCAATGATTTTTTCTCGAGGTGTCACATAATGGGTTTTAGGATAAATAGTAGTGCGCGCTATCCGCTTGTTAATCTGTCCTGTCAATGGGTCAAATTCACTTAAGCGCTCAATTTCATCGTCAAATAATTCAATTCGAATGGCTTCGCGTTCAGATTCTGCCGGAAAAATGTCAATCACTTCACCGCGGACTCGATAAGTCCCGCGTTGTAATTCAATATCATTGCGTTTGTATTGTAATTCACTGAGCCGAATGAGGATGTCTCGTTGGCCCATAAAATCACCTTGGCGCAAATGCAATAACATCTTCATGTATGAATCAGGATCGCCTAAACCATATATGGCTGAAACTGAGGCAATAAGTACCACGTCTTTGCGCTCTAATAGTGCTTTAGTAGCCGATAGACGCATTTGCTCAATGTGAGCATTCACAGATGCATCTTTTTCTATAAAGGTGTTAGAAGCAGGTACATAAGCTTCTGGTTGATAGTAATCATAGTAAGAAACAAAATATTCAACCGCGTTATGTGGGAAAAACTCTTTCATTTCACCATAAAGCTGCGCAGCGAGGGTTTTGTTGGGGGCCATAATAATGGTTGGCCTACCCATTTGCTTAATCACATTAGCTATAGTGTAAGTTTTACCTGAACCCGTTACGCCTAATAGTGTTTGACTGGCAACACCCGCTTCTAAGCCATCGACTAATTTTTTTATCGCTGTAGGTTGATCACCGGCGGGTTCGAATTTGGACTCTAGAGAAAATACTGACTCTGACACTACACGATTTCCTATTTTATTGACTCATAATCATATACCAAAACACGGGTAAATGGCGATAGGTAATAGTATTGCACTGTTACTACTAACTCTAAAACAGTCGTTATTTTGATGATAAAAACTCATCATAGTGATTCACTTTGAGATATTTGAGATTTACTTTAAGATGTTTAATTAAGCTCATTATTGATTACCTAACCCATCAATATGACAAAATAATGATCATTATATGAAAGTTACAAACAACACCTTTAGATCGCCTAAAAACACCTATAATCCACAGATAAACATGACTAAAGCATAATTTAATACACAATCTTTAATTTAAAGATATTACAATTTTGCAACTGACAGAACAGTGAACAAAAAAACTTATTGATTTCTATATGTCATTGATTAAAATCAACTTAATTAACCGCCAATTAATTGTACCATTTTAAGTCCGACCCAAGCGCCATAAGGGATTGCAGCTTATTTACAGTAGAAGTCCACAAGTTTATCCACAGATTTAGTGGATAACTCACTAAAGCTCAATACTGCTGCGGGGTAGCGCCCTAGTCTAATTCAAAAAAGTGTAAGAAAGTTATGATGAAATTTAATTACATTTGACTATTAATACGAATGATCACGACAATTGGTTATGAATAATGCGAATTAAGTTATTAAGCATTACCTTAAAAATACTTCATGGACGATCCTCATTACGATCACCGCTATAAAGTTGAAGTTTCTGATCAGCAACTACCAGCTTTTTTAACGAGAAGCGTCACAACTTAACGCGTAATTCATTAAGTTTAGGTAGTCAATATTCAAAGAATATCCATCAGAGGATTGCTTAACCTAGCAAAACTCACGCCCTATGTTCATTATTGAGGTTTCTAATTATTTCATTTATCGATTCTATTTCATTGAAACACTCCATTAAGATATAACAACTAATGTAGTTTTCACTAAGGTATTGCCATTCAGTCTACCCATCAAGATTATGATGACAGAATGTCTCAATACTGTAATTAATTTATATCGTTTAAGATGCTCCTTATGCTTCAAATTTAGGGCTCAAAAAAGTTGTAATAGACAGCTATTTATCTTTATCCCATATTTGAACATTCACAAAAATATCCTCGTAACGGCATAGCGTGTGAAATTTAAGATAAGTGATTAATTTTAAATTCATTGTTAAATATTGACATAAATGCCCAAAAGTCGTGCACGATGTGTATTTGATAACCAATTAGTCACATAAATACGTTTTTTTTTATAACTCGAGTTGACTCAGTTACCAGAGCGTTTTACTATGCGCTCCGTTCTCAGCAATACATTGCTAAAAACGTTTCCCCAGTAGTTCAGTTGGTAGAACGGCGGACTGTTAATCCGTATGTCACTGGTTCGAGTCCAGTCTGGGGAGCCAATTAGTAATATAAGTTGAGATGTAAGCGTAATTCCCCAATAGTTCAGTTGGTAGAACGGCGGACTGTTAATCCGTATGTCACTGGTTCGAGTCCAGTTTGGGGAGCCAACGTTTACTGTATCGAAAATAATTCCCCAATAGTTCAGTTGGTAGAACGGCGGACTGTTAATCCGTATGTCACTGGTTCAAGTCCAGTTTGGGGAGCCATCGATACAAAAATTTGAAATATTACGCTTCCCCAATAGTTCAGTTGGTAGAACGGCGGACTGTTAATCCGTATGTCACTGGTTCGAGTCCAGTTTGGGGAGCCATTTCAAAATCTACATTATTAGTAATAACACGCTTCCCCAATAGTTCAGTTGGTAGAACGGCGGACTGTTAATCCGTATGTCACTGGTTCGAGTCCAGTTTGGGGAGCCATTAATAATTATTACACCTATCGATACAGACTTCTGCTTCTAAAGCCCCCCCTTTCACATTGAATAACCAGCAATTTATTGATCACATAATATATCCTTTTTTAATCCCCATTCTCTATTATAAATAATGCCTTAGATTAATAATTAATCTGCTATAATCTTGGTTATTATATGCACTATTGTTGACTATTAACTTTTTGGTTAAAGATGTTGTTCGAATACTGATTGCACTAGAGTCGTGCCAAATCGAGCGGATTAAGCCAAACGGACTCATGGGAATAAATGTTTTATGGGCTTATCGAGATCCTTTCAACTTGTGCTTTTTATCGTTTTCGGTTTATTAATTTTCCGAATCTACACGGTAGAAAATCGTGAAATACAAGCTCAAGGTGAAATAGCACTCGCTAATTATCAACAATATGTACAAACCATTGATAATTGGAATGGTAGTGGAGATGTATTATACCAACAGATATCGAAAGACTTTCCTTTGCAATTTTTTCAATATATTCATGATATCGATAATAATAACAATTTTACCCATGGCAGTTTAATAAGCTCTTCTGACGATATTACGAGTCAAATCTTTAATATTGAACTCGGCCAAGTGCACAACTTCCCTGACGGACGTTTACAAATTAGACTAGATACCACAAACATTTTGTCGCCTAGTGTTAATGATTTTGAACAAACCACAACGTTACTCATTGTCGCTTACGCGTCTTTGATGTTGTTATTCGCACTATTAATGCAATTGCATCGTCGAAGAATTAACTATGCAACAGAATACATTACTCACATCCCAGACTTATCATTTCTCGCACTTGAAAAATCTCGCTTCCCTGGGGTACTTAGTCCCATAGGAAGTGCATTAGAAATATGCCGCAGCCAATTAAAACTCAGTTTAGAACGTGTACGTAAAGAGAACGACGAATTAACTAAAGCAGCTTATCAAGATCCGGTCACTGGGTTTTCAACTCGGCAGCGTTTTACACAACATATTGATGCGATAAGCAAATCCAATAAACAACAATATGGTGTTCTGGTGCTTGTTAGGGCGACAGAATTAGCAACCATTAATCAATTATATGGCCATGCTGCGGGAGATGATTATTTAGCAAAACTTGCTACCTGTATCCGTAAAGCTGTATCTATTCTTGGACTAAGTTTTTGTTTTCGAGTATCAAGTGGTGATTTTGCAATTTTTATTGACCGCATGACGCTTAATGAAGGTGAACGATTTTTAGAGCAACTTAAATGTTATCTCGATGAATATGCTCAAAATACCAAAAGTGACACTATCGCTCATGCCGGAATGGTGCCTTATGAACAAGGAAATAAACCATTAGCATTAATGGCTTTGGCTGATAGTGCTGTTAGCGTGGCACAGACTCTTGGACCAAATCATTACTATCAATTAGAAAAGTTAACGGGTAATGAACAATTCGGTAATGATCATTGGAAAGTCACTATTGACGATTTAATTAATCGTCGAAGTATCAAATTCTATCAACAACCTATTCAGCCCTGTAATAATGCTACTGCCGTTTACCGCGAATTATTAGCACGATTTTACAATGCCGAAGGTAAAAATTTGCCCACCACCACTGTTATCGCAATGGCTGAACGTTATGAGATGAGTGTTGATTTAGATAAAATGATTGTTATTCAGAGCATTAAACTTCTGCGTGATAACCCAAGTATCTCAGGGGCATTGGGAGTCAATATTAGTGCTTCTTCGGCGCTTCAAGAAAATTTTACCATGTGGTTAAAAGACATATTGTCTAAACATAGAAACATAGCGGCTCGATTAGTGTTTGAACTGAATGAATCTGGAATGCAGACTAATTTAGATGCTAGCCACCAATTTGTCACCGCAATGCATAAAGTGGGCGCAAAAATTGCCATTGAACGCTTCGGTTTAGGGTTTACATCATTTAAGTTTTTCCGTGAAGTTAAACCTGATTTTATAAAATTAGACAGCAGTTATAGCCAAAATATTGAACAAGATAACAACAATAAGTTTTTCATTCGGATGATCGTCGACATCGCTAAACGCGTTAGCATTCGTGTTATTGCTACTGGTGTCGAAAAACAAGATGAAAAACTTATCTTAGAAAAACTCTTAGTAGATGGTTTGCAAGGATATTATATTGCTAAACCTGAGTTATTGTTAAATAAACAGTAAAAAAAGTATTAATAAAGCTTAAAAAATGCGATTTTCTTCTAAGGTTGAACATTAATTGTTTAACCTTATTTTTTATCCGTTGTTTATCTGCGCCAAACCTAAGATAATAATAGGATCTATTGGTCAAAAAAATTGTAGCAATGACAGAGTACCTTCTCCTCTTGATCGGCACAGTGCTGGTAAATAATTTCGTTCTGGTAAAATTCTTGGGCTTATGCCCTTTTATGGGTGTGTCGAGCAAACTTGCCTCGGCCATTGGCATGTCCATGGCAACCACATTTGTACTCACTTTAGCGTCCATCCTAAGTTATCTAACGAATGAATTTCTGTTACAGCCATTCGATCTCAGTTATTTACGTACCATGAGCTTTATCTTAGTGATTGCAGTCGTAGTTCAATTTACTGAAATGGTTGTCCAAAAAACCAGTGCTTCCTTACACCGAGCCTTAGGCATTTATTTACCGCTAATTACCACTAACTGCGCGGTATTAGGCGTTGCATTGCTTAACGTCAATGAAGATCATAACTTTATTCAATCTGCAATATACGGTTTTGGCGCTGCGGTGGGATTTTCATTAGTGTTGATTTTATTTTCAGCGATGCGTGAGCGATTAGCCGCTGCAGATGTGCCATTACCTTTCCAAGGTGGCGCAATTGCTATGATCACTGCCGGTTTAATGTCATTAGCCTTTATGGGGTTTGCGGGGCTAGTTAACTAATGATAACGAGTATATTAATTGCCGTAGCCGTGCTGAGTATTTTGGCGCTGGTATTCGGCGTCATTTTAGGTTTTGCTTCGAAAAAATTTAAAGTCGAAGGAAACCCAATCATCGATCAAGTTGAAGCCTTGCTGCCACAAACCCAATGCGGTCAATGTGGTTATCCTGGTTGTCGGCCTTATGCCGAAGCAATTGCTAATGGCGATAAGATTAATAAATGCCCTCCAGGTGGAACTGCCACTATGGAAAAAATCGCTGAGCTCATGGGTGTAGAGCCTGAGCCTTTGGGGGAAGCCGCCCAAAGTAGCATAAAAAAAGTAGCCTACATACGCGAGGATGAATGTATTGGTTGCACCAAATGCATTCAAGCCTGCCCAGTCGATGCCATTTTAGGTGCAGGTAAATTAATGCATACCGTCATAGCCAAAGATTGTACTGGTTGTGATTTATGCGTTGAACCATGCCCCGTCGATTGTATTGATATGATCCCGGTAGAAACAACAATACAAAATTGGGACTGGAAGTTACGCGCGATCCCTGTAAACGTGATCCATCCTGAACAGGAGGATAAACGGTGCTAACATTTTTAGAGCAATTAGATAAAGGCACATTGTGGCATTCTCCAGGTGGGATCCACCCGCCTGAGCTTAAAACATTATCTAATCAAACAGCAATTTCATCTCTTCCCTTATTGTCTCGGTTTATTGTGCCGGTTCCGCTTGTGGGCCAACAAGCAACACTCAGTGTCAAGGTGGGGGACAAAGTATTAAAAGGCCAAAGACTCACTGATGGAGTTGGATTTACTTATTTGCCCGTCCATTCCCCTAGCTCAGGAACCGTGGTTGCAATTGAACAACATACCAGTAATCATCCGTCTTCATTGCCCGTGTTGAGCTGTATTATTGAAGCTGATGGTCAAGATACTTGGTGTGAACTCGAAGCAAATCAATTAGAGCAACTGTCAAAGACGGCTATTTTAGAGAAAATAAAACAAGCCGGTATTGCAGGTATGGGCGGCGCAGCGTTTCCTAGCCATGTAAAACTAAACCCTGCCAGTGAAATCGACTTAGTTATTATTAATGGTGTTGAGTGCGAACCCTACATCAGCGCTGACGACAGATTAATGCGTGAGCACAGCGATGAAATTTTAGCGGGTGTGAGTATTATTGAGCATTTGCTTAATCCACAGCGCATCGTCATTGCCATTGAAGACAATAAACCAGAAGCCGCACAGGCAATGCAATCAGCTATCACGCGTAGTTCATTGCCTAATGACATGGTTCGGGTCACGGTTATTCCGACCAAATACCCATCTGGTGGCGAGAAGCAACTGATTCAAATTATTACCGGCAAAGAAGTCCCAAGTAGTGCCATTCCTTCCCAACTTGGTATTGTTATGCATAACGTTGGGACCGCCTATGCCATCCAGGATGCGGTATTACACGGTAAACCACTGATTGAGCGCGTAGTAACGTTAACGGGTGAGCGCGTCGATAAACCAGGGAACTACTGGCTTAGAATAGGCACAACGGTAGCTGACGCCCTCGGTCAAGTCAGCTTCAAGCCAGAACGCTCACAAAAAGTCATCGTGGGCGGCCCTATGATGGGATACGCATTAGCCGATCTTGATGTGCCTATATTAAAAGGCACCAATTGTTTACTGGCACCAAGCAAAGCTGAAATAGCCCCTGATCAAGATGAAAAGGCCTGTATTCGTTGTGGAGAGTGCGCTATTGCCTGCCCTGCATTGTTGTTACCACAACAATTATTCTGGCATGCAAAAGCTGAGGAATACGATAAAGCCGCAAGCTTTAACTTAAAAGACTGCATTGAATGTGGTTGTTGTAGCTACGTATGCCCTAGTGACATTCCATTGGTTGAATACTATCGAGTCGCAAAATCAGCGCTTAAAAATGCCGCTGAAGAAAAGCTTCAAGCTGAACAAGCCAAACTTCGTTTTGAAACTCGCTTACAAAGGCTTGAAGATGAAAAAAATGCTCGTGAAGAAAAATCTAAGCAAGCTGCAGCTAAACGCCAAGCGAATATGAATTCGGGTGATAAAGATGCTGTCGCAGCAGCGATGGCACGGATCGCTGCTAAGAAAGCACAAACGCAAGACGCAACAACAGGATCAGACTCGGTAGCAACACCAGACACAGAAAAAGTAGCAATCGACAGTTCAACCAAGAAGAAAGCTGCTGTTAGCGCCGCAATTGAGCGCGCTAAAGCAAAAAAAGCGGCATTGGCTGCACAATCTCAACAGATTGACCAAGATACTGTTACAAATGATGCAGATAAACATATTGAACCCATTAATGACAAGAAAGCGCAAATTGCGTCGGCTGTTGCACGAGCTAAAGCGAAGAAAGCTACCTTAGCTAATGAGCATATTCAACCAGCTGACACGGTCGCGGTTGATGTGAATACACCGTTAAATGACACTTATACCACTGAGTCAGTAGCACCTGTCGATGACAAAAAAGCAAAAATTGCGGCTGCGGTAGCTAAAGCGAAAGCCAAAAAAGCGGCTTTGGCTAATGAGTCTGCCTCGGTATCAACAGTTCTAAACAACGATGCGACTATTCAGACATCAACTGAAGTTGAAGTGTTCGATACAAACAACCCTATCGATGACAAAAAAGCGAGGATTGCTGCCGCAGTAGCCAAAGCAAAAGCCAAAAAAGCAGTTTTAGCTAATGAGTCTGCCTCGGTATCACCAGTTCTAAACAACGATGCTACTATCCAGACATCAACTGAAGTTGAAGTTGAAGTGATCGATACAAGCAACCCTATCGATGACAAAAAGGCCAAGATTGCCGCCGCAATTGCCAAAGCAAAAGCTAAAAAACTGGCGAACAGTGCTAAGCAAGAGGAACAATAACTATGGCATTTAAAATTGCCTCATCTCCACATGTCGGCACAACATTGCACACCAATACGGTGATGAAGCGCGTTGCGCTATGCCTTCTTCCTGGTATTGCTATACAAAGCTATTATTTTGGTTATGGGACCTTAGTACAGTTATTACTTGCCATTACTGTGGCTTATTTAGCAGAAGCGACAGTGATGAAATTACGCAATAAAAATATTATTGCCACGTTATCCGATAATAGTGCATTAGTTACCGCAAGCTTACTCGCGATAGCGATTCCACCTTTAGCACCTTGGTGGATGATTGTCATCGGAACATTATTCGCCATCGTTATCGTTAAACAACTATATGGTGGATTGGGAAATAATGTCTTTAATCCAGCAATGGCCGCATACGTTTTGTTGTTGATTTCATTTCCGGTGCAAATGACCTCATGGGTTGCACCACAAACATTAAGCTTACATAGTGCGGATATATTGCATACGTTCAACAGCATCTTTCAACTAAATAGTGGCTATGCTGCAGATTTTTTCCATTTGGCGACTGATGGCACCACCATGGCAACGCCGCTAGACACATTAAAAACAGACCTATCTATGGGGCTAACCACAACAGAAAGTATGACTAAGACAATCTTCTCTGGCAGTGTTGGCGAAGGTTGGTTTTGGGTTAATTTAGCCTACCTGATAGGTGGACTAATAATGCTAAAGCTTAAGGTTATCCGCTGGCAAATCAGTGGATCAATTTTGGTTAGTTTGTTTATTTGCGCCAGTATTGGCTTTTTAATGAGTCCGGACACCTTCGTTAGCCCAATGATGCATTTATTTTCAGGTGGGACAATGCTTGCCGCTTTTTTCATTGCTACCGATCCGGTTACAGCTGCTACTAGTACTCGCGGCAGGCTTATTTTTGGTGCAATGATTGGTTTACTCATATACCTAATCCGTACCTTTGGTGGTTATCCTGATGCCGTTGCATTTGCAGTATTACTCGCCAATATGTGCGCGCCATTTATTGATTATTATGTTCGTCCACGCAGTTATGGCCATCGAGCAGGAAATTAACTATGTCTATTTTAACAACTAACCCTATGGTTAAAAATGGTCTGTTACTCGGGCTATTTGCCTTATGCTGTACTGGGCTTGTTGCATGGGTGAATGCGTTAACCAGTGACACCATATTATTACAACAACAAAAACAACTAACCTTAATTTTAAATCAAATTATTCCAACTGAATTACACGATAATGTGCTCAGTGAACAGTGTATTTTCGTTAATTCACCTGAATTATTAGGCACTAAAAGCGACCTACCCGCCTATATAGCCTATAAAGACAAATCTCCTGTTGCAATCGCTATTGAAGCCATAGCTCCTGATGGGTATAACGGCGCGATAAAACTGATTATCGGTGTAGATAATCAAGGAGTCGTTTTGGGTGTACGTACGCTTTCGCATCAAGAAACCCCGGGGTTAGGTGATAAAATTGATCTACGAAAATCTGATTGGGTAACCCATTTCACGGGTAAATTATTTAAAGACAATCTCAACATCTGGAAAGTGAAAAAAGATGGTGGCCAGTTTGATCAATTTACCGGAGCAACTATTACACCGCGAGCCTATGTAAAAGCGGTTGCTAATGCGCTGACATATGTTGAGCAACATCGTCTAACACTTTACCAAAGTCATTATACCTGTGAGGCCAACCATGAGTAACTATCGTGAAATCGCTGCACAAGGCTTGTGGAAAAATAACCCAGGATTAGTTCAACTGCTTGGCTTATGTCCCTTGCTTGCTGTTACCGCAACCATCACCAATGCATTAGGTTTGGGGGTTGCAACACTGTTGGTATTGATAGGCTCTAATATTTTAGTGTCATTGGTACGTGATTTTGTTCCTAAAGAAATTCGGATCCCCGTTTTTGTGATGATCATTGCGGCACTCGTTACTTGTGTGCAATTACTGATCAACGCTTATGCCTATAACTTGTACTTATCATTGGGTATTTTCTTACCTCTGATTGTGACTAACTGCGTCATCATCGGCCGTGCTGAAGCATTTGCTTCTCGTAATTCTTTAGCTCATTCGGCATTCGATGGATTAATGATGGGATTAGGCTTTACCGCGGTTTTGGTGGTGTTAGGCGCCAGTCGTGAATTGCTCGGTCAAGGTACTCTATTTGGTGGGGCGGATTTATTATTAGGTGATTGGGCCAGCGTGCTAACCATACATGTATGGCATGTAGATACGCCCTTCTTATTAGCGATGTTACCGCCTGGGGCATTTATTGGCATGGGATTACTCATTGCCCTTAAAAATGTCATCGATAGTCGCGTAAAAGCCAGACAGCCTAAAGCTGAAAGTGTTGGTGTTACGCGCGCACGGATCACCAAAGTAAGCTAACGATAATCCGTTGTTACTCATTGTTAATTAACCCTACATTGACCGATTATTATGAATAAAGATAAACGAATTCAAATCCTTAAAAGATTAAGAGACAATAATCCAAAGCCTGAAACCGAATTGAACTTTTCAAGTCCGTTTGAGTTACTCGTAGCTGTCACGTTATCAGCACAAGCGACTGATGTCAGTGTCAATAAGGCGACCGCCAAACTATTTCCAGTCGCTAATACACCTCAAGCCATATTCGACTTAGGGGTTGACGGTCTGAAACAATACATAAAAACCATTGGTTTATACAATAACAAAGCCGTTAATGTCATTAACGCTTGTAAAATGTTGATTGATTTACATGCAGGTGAAGTACCAGAAAATCGTGAAGCATTAGAGGCTTTACCAGGCGTAGGTCGCAAAACAGCAAACGTAGTACTCAACACAGCATTTGGCTGGCCTACCATTGCAATTGATACTCATATATTTAGAGTTGCTAATCGGACTAAGTTTGCCCCAGGAAAGAATGTCGATCAAGTCGAGCAGAAGATGTTAAAAGTGGTGCCGAGTGAATTTAAAGTAGATGTACATCACTGGTTTATTTTACAAGGACGATATACTTGTTTAGCCAGAAAGCCACGATGTGGTAGCTGTATAATTGAAGATTTATGTGAATTTAAAGATAAAGTATACCCAGAAGATTAACCCCAAAGCACCGAAGGCACTTTGGGGTTTTATATCAATGTATTGGATGATAACTCATCAATTAATATCCAATACATTTATCATATCGTAAATCTCATTAAACTATCTATTTTTTGCTGGTGCTTAAAACATCGACACAAAAAATGCACTAAAACAAATCGCAATAACAACAGTAGTACCTAATGCCATTTTTAATTCTGTATTCATTTTCTTGCCTCCAAATGGGTATAACGTAATAATAACGCTTTAAGCTAATTTACCCAAAAATTAACCTAATAAATGTGAGCCATAGCAAAATATAATCAATATCTATTCAAGATTAATCGATGGCAGTTGATCTTTGAGGGCTTAAGTTTTTACCAATCAGTACAGCAAAACTTTTCATTGTCATCTGAGCTTGTTAAAGTCAGATAAATTTTTATAAGAGAGCAAATCATGTCGCAATTACTTCATACGATGATCCGTGTAGGCAACCTAGAACGTAGCATTCAATTTTATACTCAAGTGATGGGAATGAAGCTACTTCGTCAATCTGAAAACGCTGAATACAAGTACACCCTTGCCTTTGTTGGTTTTGGTGAGGAAACAACTGGCCAAGCCGTTATCGAGTTAACTTATAATTGGGGTGTCGATACCTATGATTTAGGCAATGGCTTTGGACATTTAGCCATTGGCGAAGAAGACATTTATGCTCGTTGCGATGCCATTGCAGCCGCTGGCGGCAAAATTACTCGCGCTCCAGGCCCTGTGGCGGGTGGTAAAACTGAAATTGCCTTCGTTGAAGATCCAGATGGATACAAAATTGAGTTAATTCAAAAGAGTTCAGCAACTGAAGCGTTAGGTTAATTCATTTAAGCGGTAAGCTTAAGCCTATTTTTAAACTAGCAATAAACAATAAAACCAGCGAAAGCTGGTTTTATTTTACTGGGTAGCTCGACATTAGTCCCTAGTTCAAATCAATAAGACATTGTCATCAAACTAAAATGAGTAAAACAAGGCAATATGCCTATTCAGGCTTAACCAAACTAAAATGCTCATATGCCCTTTGGGAGGCAATACGACCTCTTGGCGTGCGTTGGATAAACCCTTGTTGAATTAAAAAAGGTTCCAATACATCCTCAATCGTATCTCTATCTTCACCAATAGCTGCAGCGAGGTTGTCTAATCCTACTGGGCCACCCATAAATTTATCTATAATAGCCAATAACAATTTTCTATCTAAGTAATCAAAACCTTGTTCATCAACATCGAGCAAATCAAGCGCATATTCAGCGACTTTTTGGGTCACTTTACCATCATGTTTTACTTCCGCGTAGTCACGTACCCGACGTAATAAACGATTAGCAATACGAGGGGTTCCCCGTGAGCGTTTAGCGATCTCAATAGCCCCTTGTTCATCAACCTCAAGCTCCATCACCTTAGCTGAACGTGTCACAATTGTAGTGAGATCTTTCACATTGTAAAATTCTAACCGTAATGGGATACCAAAACGCGCACGCAATGGCGACGTTAGCGCCCCAGCACGAGTTGTGGCACCAATAAGTGTAAATGGCGGTAAATCTAATTTAATCGAACGTGCAGCTGGACCTTCACCAATCATAATATCAAGTTGGTAATCTTCCATCGCCGGATAAAGGATCTCTTCTACTACAGGGCTTAAACGATGAATTTCATCGATAAAGAGTACATCGCCCTCTTCAAGGTTAGTCAACAAGGCAGCTAAATCGCCGGCCTTTTCAAGCACGGGTCCAGAAGTAGATTTAATATTGACGCCCATTTCATTGGCTACAATCATCGCTAAGGTGGTTTTACCTAAACCTGGAGGGCCAAAAATCAACATATGGTCAAGGGCTTCACGACGATTTATCGCAGCTTGAATAAAAATCTTAAGCTGAGCTCGAGTATCATCTTGACCGGTATATTCATCCAACATTTTAGGACGCATAGCACGATCTATAAGTTCATCTTGACCTTGTTCCTGCGGCTGAATTAAACGATCAGCTTCAATCATTATTATGGACCCTGTTTATGAATATCATTTATTTATAACATTGATTTTAAGGCAGCTTTAATTAAGGTTTCAGAACTCATACCTTCTTTGAAAGCTGCTGCCACTGATTTACTGGCTTGCGCAGGTTTATAACCTAATGATAATAAAGCTGAAATAGCATCTTCTTCAGCACTGTCTTCAACAATAGCCGGAGTATAATTACTCTGCAGCATAAATTCGCGTTCTGTACCAGCAGAGGCTTCAAGCAAGCTTTTAAGTTTATCACGCATTTCTATCACTAAACGTTCAGCGGTTTTCTTACCCACACCAGGTAGCTTAACTAAGGTGGCAATGTCATCGCGTTCGACACATGACATAAATTCTGATGCTGTCATACCAGATAGAATCGTTAATGCTAACTTGGGCCCAACACCATTCGTTTTAATTAATAAGCGAAATAATGCACGCTCTTGTTTAGTGATAAAACCATAAAGCAACTGAGCGTCTTCACGTACCACAAAATGGGTAAATAACATCGTAGTTTGATTTAACCCAGGTAATTCATAGAAGCTAGTCATAGGTACTTGCAACTCATAACCGACACCATTGACATCAATGACAACTTCAGGCGCTTGTTTTTCAACTAATATTCCGCTTAGACGACCTATCATTTGTATCTTCCATATGTTCTGCTGCTAGCTTTACCGCCCATGGCAATAAGACTTTGATAAGTATGAAAATGGCAAATTGCTACCCCTAATGCATCTGCGGCATCCGCTTGTGGTGATGCAGGTAGCTTTAACAATTGCTTAATCATGTGTTGCACTTGCGTTTTTTGAGCTCGACCTGTGCCAACTACAGCACTTTTTATCTGGGTTGCGCTATATTCAGCAACAGGCAACCCCGCACATGTTGCCGCGACAATGGCTGCGCCGCGAGCTTGGCCCAATTTAAGGGCTGAGTCGGCATTTTTTGCCATAAATACCCGTTCAATGGCAAACTCATCTGGCTGATATTGTGTAATAATTTCGCATAAGCCTGCATAAATTTGTTGTAAACGTTGTGGTAACTCATCGGCTGATGTTCGGATGCAACCACTACCAAGGTAAATCTGTTGACGGCCTTGGCATTGAATAACACCATAGCCAGTAATACGGGAACCAGGATCAACCCCTAAAATGATCGCCATTGATGCCTCATTCGTTATCTAACGCTTGCATAACATCATCAGAAATCTCAGCATTATGATATACCTCTTGTACATCATCATGGTCTTCTAAGGTATCGATTAAACGTAAAAATTTCTCAGCAGTTTTAGCGTCGAGCTCAGCTTTTAATGAGGCAATCATAGTCACTTCAGCATTAACAGATTCAAAACAAGCGCTATCAAGTGCATCTTTCACTTTGCCAAATGCATCTGGAGTGGTAAAAACATCAGTTGAACCATCTTCGTGGGTGATAACATCTTCTGCACCAGCTTCTAACGCACTGTCGATTAAGCTATCTTCATCAGTGCCGGTGTCGTAGGAAATAATGCCAGATTTAGTAAACAAATATGCCACCGAACCATCGGTGCCTAAATTGCCACCCGACTTATTAAAGGCATTGCGAACACCAGAAACAGTACGATTACGATTATCAGTCATGGTTTCAACCATGACAGCTGTACCACCTGGGCCATAGCCTTCATAAATAATGGTTTCTAATTGCTGCCCATCCATTTCACCAACCCCACGTTTAATGGCTCGTTCTATGGTGTCGCGGGTCATATTATTTGATAAGGATTTATCAATTGCAGCGCGTAATCGGGGATTGGAATCAGCATCAGAACCGCCTTCGCGAGCAGCTACTGTCAGTTCTCGAATAAATTTAGTGAACAATTTACCGCGTTTAGCATCTTGTGCTGCTTTACGATGCTTAATATTGTCCCATTTGCTGTGTCCTGCCATTATGGCTCCTTATTATCCACTAGGATATTCCAAGTAAAACGGTCTACTTGTAAAAACATACCGAGGCAAAAGCCTCGGTATCTAGTGCCCTGTTAAGAGCGAGCAAATGGCTAACGTTAGCGATTTACTCTTCTGTTTTAACTTTTTCAACCACTGCAATGCCTAACTCAGCAAGTTGAACTGGGTTTGCAAATCCTGGCGCATTGGTCAACGGACATGCTGCTGTGGTGGTTTTAGGGAAAGCCATCACGTCACGAATTGAGCTAGCACCCGTCATTAGCATAATAATACGGTCTAAACCGAATGCTAAACCAGCATGTGGTGGTGTGCCATAACGTAATGCTTCGAGTAAGAAGCCGAATTTTTCATTCGCTTCTTCAGCTTCAATACCTAAAATATCAAATACTGTGCTTTGCATTTCTGCGTTATGGATACGGACTGAACCACCACCTAACTCACAACCGTTTAAGACCATATCGTAAGCATCAGAAATCGCGACACCAGGATCGGCAGCTAATTGTTCCGCACTAATGCCACGAGGCGCGGTAAATGGATGATGAACGGCGTGGAAACCACCATTAATTTTCTCAAACATCGGGAAGTCGACAACCCACATTGGACGCCACTGCCCTTCAAGAAGTTTGAAGTCTTCACCTGCTTTTAAGCGCAATGCACCCATGGCTTCAGCCACAACGTTAGCCTTATCAGCACCAAATAGAATGATATCGCCTGTCTGAGCACCAGTACGACTGATGATATCGTTAACAATAGGTTCATTTAAAAATTTAAGCACTGGCGATTGAATACCGTCCATACCTGCTGCTAAATCATTTATCTTCATCCACGCTAGGCCTTTAGCGCCATAAATACCAGCATACTTAGTGTAATCATCTATTTGCTTACGAGACAAAGATGCACCCGTTGGAATGCGTAATGCCGCGACTCGGCCTTCGACATCATTTGCTGGGCCATTAAATACCGCAAACTCAACATCTTTAACTAAATCGGCAATATCAACTAATTCAAGCGGATTACGTAAGTCCGGTTTATCGGAACCATAACGCTTCATTGCTTCGGCGTATGACATGCGAGGAAACTCACCTAAATCAACATTCAATAAGTCTTGAAACAAACCGCGCATCATCTGCTCAGTTTTTTCCATAACTTGTTCAGAAGACATAAAAGAGGTTTCAATATCAATTTGAGTAAATTCAGGTTGGCGATCAGCACGTAAGTCTTCGTCACGGAAACACTTAACAATTTGGTAATAACGGTCAAAACCCGACATCATCAATAATTGCTTAAATAACTGTGGCGATTGTGGCAACGCAAAGAACTGACCTTTATAAGTACGGCTTGGAACTAAATAATCACGCGCACCTTCTGGGGTCGCTTTAGTCAAAATAGGTGTTTCGATGTCTAAAAAGCCATTGCTGTCTAAAAAGCGACGAACTGAACTGGTCACTTTTGCACGAAACATAATACGCTCAGCCATTTCAGGACGACGTAAATCTAAATAGCGGTATTTTAAGCGTTGTTCTTCACTATTATTCTGATAATTATCCATGCTTAATGGCAAAGGTGCTGAAGCATTAATAACCGTCAGTTGCTTACCTAAGATTTCAATTTCGCCGGTTTTCATTTGTGAATTAACTTGGCTATCTGGACGCGCGTGAACAATGCCTTTAACTTGAACACAAAACTCACTGCGCAATGTGCATGCTATATCAAAAACATCTTTTAGATCTGGATCATAAACAACTTGTACTAGCCCTTCTCTATCGCGTAAGTCTAAAAAAACCACTCCGCCTAAATCTCGACTACGATTAACCCAACCGACTAAAGTAACTTCTTGACCTAGATGAGACTTATTGATGTCTCCACAATAATGACTGCGCATTGAACTCTATCCTTTATTCACAAAACGGTATTTTAGAAATCGAAAACCATAAAAACGGCATTATATACCGTGACTCAAACTTATGCATTGAAGTATCAGTCAGATCGCAGCAATTAACCAGACCTATAGCGAATAAACCCGGTTGATTGACTGAAAAACCAGCAACCAAACTAGCTCATTTTATATTGATGTCCACCTACTTTTTTTGCCTGATACATTAATTGATCTGATATATTCAATAACGATGTCGCGTTATCGGCATCATCAGGAAAAATAGCAATACCGATACTGGCCGAAATAGTAATGTTAAGATCATCAATGAGTAATGGTTTTTGTAATGTCGCTAATATATTATCAGCCACTTGACGGGCACTTTCTTTGGCTTCAATATTATTTAATAACACCACAAATTCATCGCCACCAAAGCGAGAAACAGTATCAGACTCCCTCACTAGTTGGGTTAATAACAAGGCTATATGTTGCAATAATTTATCCCCTACATGGTGACCATGTTGATCATTTACAGCTTTAAATCCATCCAAATCAATAAATAATAACGCAAATTTTAAATCGTCCCTTTGATGAATGAGTGTGGCTTGTACTAATCTATCATCAAGTAAACTGCGATTAGGCAGTGAGGTAACATTGTCATGATTGGCAATAAATCTAAGGTTATCTTCTACTATGAGACGTTTTTGAATTTCAACATTCAAACGTCGATTTGACATCAAAATGATAATGGAAATGAAGAAAATAACTAAAAAACCAATAACCGATAATTTCAACCAACGTTGATATTGTGAGGTGTCACTATTGAGATCTAAAGATACCCATTTTTGGTACATGTTTTGTTGTTCGGTTTCATCGATGGTTGCTATCACTCGATCGATTAATGGGACTAAGGTCTTTACCCCTGGAAATAAACCAATATGACTATTATGTTCAGTAAGTTCGGCTAATAACGACATCTTTAAACTCGGGTATTGACCACCTTTTAAGGTGGTAGCCAATGTGGCAACTTGTTCAACAAACATATCTGCTCTGCCATTAATTACCGAGTTCATCCCCTCTTTGGTATCTGACACTATCACCAAATGTAAACTCGGGTATTGTTGACGGAGTTGATCCATGATGTGGTAGCCTTCAACCACTGCCAATCGTTTACCGCCAACTTGTGAAATATTAAAAATTGGAGGTTGTGTTAAAGAAGATACTATTGCCCAAGACGACGGCCAATATGCTAATGAAAACGCAATAGAATTTTCACGTTCTGTCGTTTTTGCCATACTCCCGACAAGATGAATCTCTCCTTTAATCAGATCATTCATCATATTACCAAAATCATCATAAGCCACAGGAATAATGGGTAAATTTAGTTGCTTGACTAATAAATTTTTAATATCTGCATTAATCCCTAAAAACTCACCATTTTCCCCCTGAAACTCCATAGGGGCCCAATTCTTTAGGTAACCCATTTTAATTGCGCCTAAACTACTAATATATTGTTTTTGTTGAATAGTCAGTTTAATTTTATTTGCTGAACCAGCGAAAAAACGGTCATCTGGATTAATTAACCATTTACGTTCAATTTGTATCAATTCTTCAACAGAGATCAAATTAAAACCAGCTTGAATACGGTCCGCTAATCCATTGTCATCAATCCGAGTTAACACATACATATCTGTCGAAAATTCTATATCATCATATTGACGAAACTCTGCCCATAATTTATTAGCCAATAAATAATGCGATGTCATTGCAGCTGAAGACACAAAACCAGTAATCTCGTCATTACGGGATGCTTTTACCATACTGTCTAATGAATCATAGAAACGAATCTGTGCCTTAGGAAACGCTTTTTTAATATCACTAATATAAGGAGCTGTAGGGAATACACCTATTCGCATATCACTATTTTTAATATTTTTTAAGTTAAGGTTAGTACTAAAAAAACGACTTTTAACAGAAATGATATGCCATGTTTGCTTTAATCCTGTGCGCATTTCTTGGCTTTCTGGGTAACCAATATGAACATCAGCAACACCACGTTTAACGTCTTCAATAGTGCTATTCATATCGCCAGCAACAAAATCAATATTAATACCGGTTTTTTCTGACCATAATGTCCATAAGTCAACCAACATACCGTGTGGCAAACCATCAGTTCCAATATCAATATAAGGTTCTACATTATTTTGCATCGCAATAACAACGCCTGAGGTTTGTCGATGATAACCTAACCAACGTCGCTCGATTTGCTTGGTTATTTTAGCGGGTATCAATTCAAAACCACGGTTAATTTTGTTGATAAGCTCCGTGTTCCCTTTCGAAACAGCCGGTGAAAGATTTATTTTTTTGATGAGAATACGTGAGGAACTGTAGAAGTTTGCCGCAATATCTTGTTCTAGTGCTAAATTGCGTTGGTATCCTTCTGTACTGGCAAAAACAAACAAATCTTCATTAACAGCCGCTTGTAATAATTGTTCACGATTTTGATAGCGTTTAAAGCTAAGCTTGGGTTCTAATGCAGATAATGTTGCTTCATGTGATGAGCCTGTCACGATACCTATTTGATAAGGAACTAAATCACTTATTTGTTTTTTACTGTTGAGCGACTTATGCACATAAAGATAGGTATTTACTGAGGTAAATGAATTGGCAAAATCAAATTTTTCAAGCCGGGCCTCATTTTGCGACATCCCAATATGAACATCGGCTTTATTCTGTTCAAGTTGTTCAAGTGACTGCTGCCAATGTCGAGATACAAATTGCACTTTAGTACCTGAAAAAACTGACCATTCACGCCACAAATCAACCAAGATACCAGCAGGAGTACCTTTGTCATCTAAATATTGAAACGGATAAGTATCTTCTCCCATTACAATAATTAATGGAGATTGTTGATCTACTAAGTCATTTTTATCAAAATCAGTTGCTTGTACTGGTAATGATGTCCATGTAAATAAAATTGCTAATATCCAAGGTATAAATTTCAAGTTTTTTCCCTAATACTTTGTTTTTTTATACTTACTCATCTAAATAAGCTGATTTATATTAAATGTGCAGATAATTCATTGATAAAATGTTGAGCAACCTCACCTTTATGTTGGCATTAACTTATGTTGATATTAAATTGGGTTGACACTAGGGTCTGTTGATATCACTACAAATTAGTTACTAATCGATTAACCAACATCCACATTACATCGTAGTAACAAAAATAAATAATATCATTTTTCTATATTGTTTCGTGTCGAGTGGATAAATACAGCGTAATTTTTGAATTTTTATTGATAATACCAGTATTCAACCTCATTCAAAACCGCTCTTATTAACAACAGTAGCCACTATTTGAAAAAAAACTCACAAATCTGCAATAGTATGCTTGCTGCGGTTCACCTTGATTAGCTAAAATACAATCCTAATTTTTCCATATTACAGCTGATGAAATCTCAACAAGATACGATATACGCTAATGTAGCCAATAACATAACGGATTTTCAATTTGATCAACGTGTTGCTGGTGTATTTAATGACATGATCCGTCGCTCAGTTCCTGGTTACGCACAAATTATCAATACCATTGGTGATTTTGCTAATCGCTTTGTCACACCTCAAAGTAATATTTATGACCTTGGCAGTTCGTTAGGCTCTGCCACCTTGAGTATCCGTCGACAAATTGAAGGTCGAGAGTGCCATATTTATGCGATTGATAATAGCCAGTCAATGATTGACCGTTGTACTGAAAATCTTGCTGCTTATGTCAGCGACATCAAAGTGAATTTACTGTGTGCCGATATAAGAGAAGTCGAAATTCAAAATGCGTCGATGGTTGTGCTAAATTTTACATTACAATTTTTGCCTATCCAGGATCGAAATGCGCTGATTAAACGTGTATATGACGGTATGCTACCCGGCGGCATTTTAATCATTTCTGAAAAGTTGTTTTTTGAAGATAATCAAATTCAGCAGTTATTAGATGAACAGCATTTAGATTTTAAGCGTGCAAATGGGTATAGTGAGCTCGAAATAAGTCAAAAACGCAGCGCGTTAGAGAACGTTATGCGTCCAGACAGCTTGAATGTTCATCAACAGCGTATAACCGAAAGCGGCTTTAGTCACTTTTCAATTTGGTTTCAATGTTTTAACTTTGCATCTATGGTAGCCATTAAATGATCAATTTCAGTTCTTTTTATAAAGACATTGCCGATTCAAATCTGCAGCATTGGCTTGAAACGCTACCAGCGATTTTAGGGAAATGGCAACGAGATAATAATCACGGGAGTTTACCTAAATGGGAAAAAGTCCTCAATAAATTGCATTATCCGCAACCTGATAAAGTTGATTTTAGTAGTACTGTCACCATTGGAACCGGTGAACAACTCAGCCCTGGACAAGTAGAAAAACTTTCTAATTTGCTTGCTGTTTTCCAACCATGGCGTAAAGGACCATTTATAGTTCATGGCATTCAAATTGATACTGAATGGCGAAGTGATTGGAAATGGGATCGAGTTAAAGATTACATCACACCGTTAACAAATCGTACCGTATTGGATGTCGGTTGTGGTAGTGGCTATCATATGTGGCGAATGCTGGGTGCAGGAGCGACTCGAGTTGTCGGAATAGATCCGTCGCCTTTATTCTTATGTCAGTTTGAAGCCATTAAACGAGTCGCTGGAAATCAACATCCAATACATTTACTGCCTCTAGGGATTGAAGAGTTACCCGCTTTAGATGCCTTTGATACGGTATTCTCAATGGGGGTCCTATACCACCGTCGGTCTCCTATTGATCATTTACTACAATTACGAGATCAACTCCGCGTTGGTGGAGAATTGGTATTAGAAACATTGGTGATTGATGGCGATGAGAATGCAGTACTTGTGCCACAAGATAGATATGGCAAAATGAACAACGTTTGGTTTATACCCTCTGTAGCAGCCTTAATGTTATGGTTAAAGAAATGTGAGTTTATTAATGTTCGTTGCGTTGACATCGATATCACCTCGTTAGCAGAACAACGCAGCACTGCTTGGATGAAAAATGAATCTCTAGTCGATTACCTCGACCCAAATGATGTAAGTTTAACCATTGAAGGTTATCCTGCACCCAAAAGAGCCATTATCATTGCAACCAAGAACCAACCGAATCACGACTTAGTGTAAATAATACTATTCAACAGGAATTGATATGTTAAAGCAGGTAATTGCTCTATCCATTGTAGCAGCCCTTATTTCGGGTTGTACAACAACTCAAAAACCCACAACACCTCCGCTAACTAATGCTGATCTGAATAGCGGTTTGCAAATGTCGCAAACGGTGATCATTGACGCTATGAGTTCACAAAACGCTCAACAACTAAGTGATATTGGTGCTCTTTCTGATGAAATCCGCAAACTGAAAACACAAGTCAGCGCAGCAATTAATGAGAAACCTAAAACATTTATTGTTCAACCACCTATGCCTAAAACTATTGCGGTTCCGGAACAGTGTGCTGAAGCCATTATTGGAGAAAAATTTCTCCTAGGTGAAGTCGAAAGTGTCTATATTGATGAAGTAAAAGCCAAGTTTGCAACACGTATCGATACCGGTGCTGAATCATCCTCTTTGGATGCTCGTAATATCGTATTATTTGAACGAGAAGGCATACAATGGGTTCGCTTTGACGTAATGACTAATGGTATTGATCAACCAGGCAATACCTTTGAATCTAAAGTTGAACGTTTTGTACGTATTAAACAGGATGCAGATACGGGAGATGACCGTCGTCCAGTCATTCATGCCCATTTAAAAATAGGTAAATATGCCGCCGAAACCGATTTAAACTTAACGGATCGAAGTCACCTAGAGTATCCTTTATTACTAGGTCGCAAGTTTATGAAAGATATTGCCATTGTTGATGTAGGCCAAAGCTACATTTATGGTAAAGCCAAAAACCAAATTACCACTTTAGTTAAGTAGGATCCGTAATGCATTCTCGTAAACCGTTTTATATATTCGTTGCACTGCTATTTATAGTTGGGATCAGTACCAGTATCTATCGTGGATTAGTCCACAATGTGCCTTTTTTACCCGGTGAACAGGTACAAAGTTGGGCAATCGATGCCAAAGTCAGTTTTACTGGCACAAACCAACCTGCTGAGGTCAATTTTTCATTACCTAGCGACCCTGCATTTGACATACTCGTCGAAAATGCATCCTCTCCAGGTTATGGCTTAAGTATATCGGCTGATGCTAAGGATCGTCGTGCAGTTTGGTCAATTCGTGACGCTTCAGGCCCTCAAGCATTATATTATCGAGTCACATTGGTGCCGACAGGCAAACTCAATATTGAAACGGATATAGAACCCGTTACACCAGAACCTTATTTATGGCCCGCGACAGAAAAATCAGCTGCGGAGCAAGTTATTGAAGAAGTATGGACTCGCAGTGCAACTAACTTATCCTTTGCTCAACAACTAATGAATTTGATTAATGATAATAATCAAAGTCAAAACATGGCATTGTTGTTATCGGCCAATACCTCAACCAATCTTTTTTTGCATATGCTGCATTCAAAAGGTGTACCTGCACGTGTGGTTAATGGCTTACAACTTGAAGATCAACGTCGTCGCCAACAACTCACAACCTACGTTCAAGTTTATAACGATGGCGAATGGGTACTTTTCGATGTTGCTAACAATAAACAAGGCCGTGATAACACCTTAGTGTTATGGGAATATTCTGGTCACTCTGTACTTGATGTGATGGGGGGAACTAATTCATTAGTTAATTTCTCTATGTTACAAGACACTCGCTCTGCATTGGCAACATCTATTGATATGATGATGAATGATGATGCGTTCGATTTTTCCTTGTATCAATTACCGCTTGAAGAACAAAGCACATTTAAAGGTATTCTGTTAATTCCTATCGGAGTATTGGTTGTCGTGTTTTTACGTGTCATCGTCGGGATCAAAACATCGGGTACTTTTATGCCTGTATTGATTGCCCTCGCCTTCATTCAAACCACGCTATTGACTGGCTTAATCGGCTTCTTGTTAATCGTTGCTTTTGGATTAATGATCCGCTCATATCTGTCGACACTCAACTTACTCTTAATATCCCGAATATCGGCGGTGATAATAGTGGTGATCTTCATTATTGGTTTATTTACCTTAATTTCATTCAAATTAGGCTTAAGCGAAGGCCTGACTATTACGTTCTTCCCAATGATCATCTTGGCGTGGACTATTGAACGTATGTCAATTTTATGGGAAGAAGAAGGCCCTAAAAAAGTATTTGTATCCGGTGGTGGTAGTTTATTTGTCGCAACATTAGCGTATTTAGCAATGGACAATGAATTGGTTCAATATTGGGTATTCAACTTTTTAGGTATCCATTTAGTGATTTTAGCTTTGGTATTAGTAATGGGACAATATACCGGTTACCGTTTAACCGAACTAAAACGCTTCAAACCATTAGTTGGAGAACAATAATGAAGTACGCCTGGCCCTGGGAATTGAGCCGTAGTGGTGTACTCAACATGAATAGGCGCAATATTAGCTATATTGGTCGTTATAATCAGCGTAAATTTTATAAACGCGTTGATGACAAGCTAATCACTAAGCAACTTGCGCTTGCTAATGGCATTGCGGTTCCCGATTTAATTGGTGTTGTTCATGAACAACATAAAATCCAAGACATTCCAGCAATGGTCTTGGACCGTAGTGGTTTTGTGATTAAACCAGCAAAGGGTTCTGGTGGTAAAGGGATTATGGTGATCACCAAAGTGAGCAATGGTTGTTATTACAAAGCCAATGGTCATGAAGTGTCTCATAATGAAATTTATCGCCATGTATCCAATATTTTAAGTGGTTTATTTTCTCTAGGTGGTAAGCCAGATGTCGCAATCGTTGAAGGATTAATTGAATTTGATCCTGTCTTTGAAGGCTTAAGTTATGAAGGCGTCCCTGATATCCGCTTAATCGTGTTTAAAGGCTTCCCTGTAATGGGTATGTTACGTTTATCGACGGCGGCATCTGACGGTAAAGCTAACTTGCACCAAGGCGCTGTCGGTGTTGGTTTAGATATCGCGACCGGAAACAGTTTGCATGCAGTGCAATTTGACTTACCCTCGCATAAGCATCCAGATACTCACTTCCCATTATCGGACATTAAAGTGCCTCATTGGGAGACATTACTTCACACAGCATCTAGTGCTTATGAAATGTGTGAATTAGGGTATTTAGGTACCGATATGGTGTTAGATAAAAATAAAGGTCCATTGTTGCTAGAATTGAATGCCCGTCCAGGCTTAACAATTCAAATTGCGAATGGTAGAGGGCTTCTACCTCGACTTAAGCATGTTGAAGCGATGAAAAGCTCAGCAATGTCAGTTGAGGAACGCGTGGCTTATGCTAAAAAGCATTTTTGTAGCAACCCTATTTTTTAATCTTGTTGTCACAGCAAATGCTGTGGCAAATCCTTTAGCACTGTTCATCGAACAGTGCTTACAATATCAACCAAACCTAGTGCAAGATGACCTTGTTACTTTTCAGTCAGTTGAACAGCAAGCTGTTGAATTTGAAAAGCAAACACTTGCGTTAAATAATCTTAACGACAGAATTCAATATTATCGTCCTTTCGTCATCGACAACCAAAGTAAACAAGGTTTATTGTGGTGCCAACTTCATCTTGCTGATGAACTGTATGCATTAACTGCAGCACCATCCACTCAATCCCTTATCAATAAATTACAACATGCCGCCCTTCCTTATAACCAGTTAGGGGAGCATTTGGCATCGATAAAACAGATGCAATGGTCGTTAATCGAAAAAACAAAACTTCACAGTGCTCAAGCAAGTATTCATTTAGCATTGTCGCAACAAGATTTCACAATGCAATTTAATCAGCAGGATTGTGTGCTCAATAATGGCCCAAAAAGCGAATCTAAAACAAATGATAACGACATTAACAACAATGCAAATATTGATATAAGCATTGCCAAATATTTAATTAAACAACCCAATGAACACTGCAGAAAACAAGCGTGGCTTGCTTATCAAACTCGCTCAAGAGACCAACAGGCACCCGCTCTTGAGTTGGTTCATCAATTACATCAACAATATGCAACACAGCAAGCATACGACAATACTGCACAATCGGAGTTGTCTCGTTATAGATTAAATCCCCAATTATTACAACAATTTTTAACCAACCAAACAACTAATTTAGATATTGCGCCATGGAATATTGCCCATGTATTAAGTGGTATAAGTAAATCATCGAAGATGAAAATGATTACTTCGAACGAATTTTTACAGCAAATATTCGCAAGTCTTAAGCCATTAGGACTCAAGTTTGAATTAATTACACTGGCAAGTTCGACTACAAACAAACAATCATCGTCCGATGCTGAACAACATAATCCATTAACTGACATGCAAGCTATTCGCGTGTGGCATCAGCAACGATTACTTGGTGACATTTTTACCTATCCACAAGATAAGCTAAAATCAAGATTAAATGTAGATGGTCAACTCATAAAACAAGCTGTCATTGGTCATCAATTTGGACAATATGCGCTAAGTTTTCCTCGACAATTAACCCGGCTGCAACAACAACAAAAATTAATTTACGCTTTGAGCCAAGCAATAGTATCCTTAGCGCAAAGCGGCCAGTTTTATTTTCTCAGCAATAGAGTACAAAACCTAGATACCCATGCGATATCAACGAAGTGGTTAGTGCACTACATTAACCAACAACTTGACTTGCCTTTGTTGTCTGCACGCCATCAATTAGTTGCACAATATCAGCAACAATTATGGGTATTCAGAGCAAAAGTTGCACTGACGTTTTATCAATATAAAGGTAACTTTAAAGGTACTGATAAAGATGATTGGCTAAATAACAATCAACCATTGTCAGCCGCATTTGAACAGAGCTTTGGCCAACAATGGCCAAACGCTACAGATGCAATTTATAGTTATCAAGCTATTGCTAATGAAGGCATTAATCATTATCTTCCTTTATGGCAAACAGCATTGACACAATTAATCATAGCTGAGGTACCAGCCAAAATATCACCGAGAGACATATTTGATTTACTGGTTATAAACGAAACATATTTACCCTTAAACGATCGACTTGAACGGCTTATTGGCCCACCGATTGACACACATTCACTCATCAGGAGATTTAAACATGCTGGAACTACGCAAGAGTAAAACACTCTCGTACTTACTATTGTCAGCTACGTTGTTTAGTAGTGTGGCTTTCGCAAAAGAGACCGTCGAAAAAGTACCTCATAACTTAACAGCAGAACAAGTTTATCAAGGTATTAAAACTAATTTAGAAACCAACCTTTATTCATTACCACCACGTGTACAAGCACATTATGCTATTCGCCAGTTCCGTATGACAGGTGAAAACAAATATGCTAACGGTTCATTAATCGATCTCATTACCATTGCGGAACGTCAACTTTATTATTCCTGTAATCTGGACAAGCCTGGTTTTATTAAAAGTGAATCAAAAATTGAAGCTGATAAGATAGGGAATGGTCCTCGTGGTAAAGCTCGTAAAATAGCCATCGCACCCTACCCTAATTTTATGCTGTACACTGATGTTTTATTACGTTATTCCAGTCGTGTCGATGAATTTGGCTTTACAGGACCTTGTCATGATTTAATGATAAAAACCTTAAAAAATGCCAATCTAGAACCTGCTTTAACCGATAAAAAAATGATCAAAGCTTGGGCTGCACAGTTAATTAACTATGTTTACTGGGCTAAACAAATTGGTGTTGGGGACTATTATGAAGCTTATAAAAAAGCCTTTATTAAAACCTACCCTAATAGCAAGGATGATAAGCTCAAAAAAGGTCAATATAAAAATAAAATTTATGGCATGACTCACTTTATTTTTTCAGCCAGTGAGTATTATCAACACCCAGTGGACCCAAAAGAATACCAATGGATTCTAGATTATTTTGAAAAAAACATTGATCGCATTTTAACTGATACTACTGAAGATATTATTACTGAAGTCGGCATTAGTTTCTTGATCACGGGTAATGGTGATAATCCTGTCGTTGATAAAGTGAAGAAATACGTGATTGCGGCTTACGATCCCAACACTATGATGATCCCATCGCCTCATGGTAAAGCAGAGTTATCTAGCGGTGAGCACAGAAACGTCTTAGCGATGATGTTATTAGATTGGCCAGAAACATTACATAAAGGCCCATATTTAAATGATATAGCGTCAACTAAAAGAAATTTACCTAAATCAGTTAACCCTAAGACTTCTATGAGTAATGTAAAATTGCACTAAAATATAAAGATGTACAAACTGAGGCAAATGCACTGCATTTGCCTTTTTTGTTTCAAGATAGGTTTGTTTCCTCAACGTCTGTCACGCATAAAGAGAGCACTTAATGAGCCGAGCTAAATCAACTCTAGAACAATGGCGAATTGTCCAAGCTGTAGTCGATTTTGGAGGTTATGCGCAGGCTGCAGAAAAACTCAATAGAAGTCAGTCGTCACTCAATCATGCTGTATCTAAGTTACAACAACAGCTTGGTATCAATCTACTCGAAGTAAAAGGTCGAAAAGCTTATTTAACTGAACAAGGTGAAGTGTTACTGCGTCGCTCCCGCCATCTAACTCAATCGGTTGAAGAGCTCGAACAATTAGCCAGTAATTTAGGCCAAGGTTGGGAACCAAACCTGACAATTGCTAGAGAAATAGTATATCCGATGGATAAACTTGTTGAAGCGCTAACGGCCTTTTTACCCGAAAGTCGTGGAACCAGAGTAACCATAATAGATTCAGTGATATCAGGTACTCACGATCTTATTAGAAATAACCTTGTCGATATCGCCATTTGTGCAACACCACCTAAAGGCCATATTTCAGAAACATTATGTGAATCGAGTTTTGAACTTGTCTGCCATCCTGAACACCCATTAGCTCAACTTGAATTGATTGAAGATGACAAACAATTAGCACAATATCTGCAAATAGTGATTAAAGATACAGGGGTAAATGCCAGTAATGATATTGGTTGGTTAAAAGCGGAACAACGCTGGACAGTGTCAAACTTTCACGAGGCTAAAATAATTTTATCGCGCAATATTGGTTTTTGCTGGATTCCAAGTTTTCTAGTCGAACAAGAAATTGCCAATAAACAGCTTATTCGTATACATTTACGGGGCAGCTATCAGCGTAAAATAATGCTTAATTTAGTGGTACCCAATCGTAATCAACAAGGACCTGCGTGTAAGTTACTCGAAAACTTAATTTTAGCGCGACATAATGTGACGCTTAACGTTTAGCTCACATTCGCTGTTGGCTTTGTCGGTATGACGCTGATTAGTACTAATTGATAATCCTAAGCTTCATTACTGTTATTAAACTAATAGTTAATTTAATTCAGCAATGATTATCGTAAATTTGGAATATACAGTTTGATTTGTAAAGAAATAATCACGGGTATTGATAGGTATTGCAGAACAATCTTATATCCTAGATATGAATTTGTCTTAATAGCATTTTATAGTCGATATTATACGTATATTTCCAAAGATTGATGCTGTTGATTTGATTGTGCCGCTGTAATGTCGTTGACATTTTTTTCACTACTTTGGTGTTCCGATAATAAATAGTTAGATGAATGCAATTCTTCATTCTGGTTTACATCATCAGCATGAAGTACGTCATTAGTTAATACCTGGCTATTTGGAGAAATGGCATTGTTCGTTGTTGTAGACGACAAAGAATCTGAATTATTTGTCGTTAACTCTTTCTTTGCTTCATTCATGTTCTGTAATGCTTGCGCCGCCACACGAATATCGGCCATTGACGGTTGTATAGGAGCCATGGCTGCTGCATACACTTTCTGCATTTTACTTAATGTTGCTTGGGCGTCACCATCAACAGTAGACACATCAATATTAACCTCTCCATCCACTGCATAACGACGTCCATCGGGCCCTTTTTCATATTGATAACTTGGACTTTGCGCTAAACTTCCACCTACGGCAGCATGTGCTTGTTCGTGTGTTTTGACCTCGGTATCTCGTTGTGCTAGTTGATCAATCTGCTTTTTTTCAGCTTGTATTATTTGCTGTTGTTTGTCTTTTACTTGTTGCTCTACTTGCTGTTCTGCAGTGTCATCCTGACGATTTGAAACTTCAGCGTCTGCAGTTACTGTTGAATCGTCCACTGATGAGTTTTGCGCTGACGTCTTTGTTTCTACTACAGGGCTGGTTGGCTGATTAACTATTGGCGGTTGAGTATTTTCAACATCACTGATTGCCGAGCTGATTACTATATCTGTACTGGCTGACGCTTCAGTCGGTGTGTTAGTTGTCTGTAATTGAATAGGTGTACGGTTCAATACACCAGAGAGATTGAGTGGACCACTTTTTAGGCCGTAGCTATTAACCGAACTAGAATCAACAATGTGTTGTGGCTTGATGTCATTTGTAGATGCCGAATTCGTTTGCAATCCGTGATGAGAATCAGTGCTGGATAAACCATGGCTTAGATCTATCGGCGTTTTGAAGGCCGATGTTTGAGTTGTACTGGATTTAAGCGAACTGATTTCAACTGCATTAGATTGAATGTCTACAGCAATAATCGGAGCAGATTGGGGTTTACTTGCTTGAGTACTATTTGTTGTTTGAGCACTATTTTTTGCTTGTGTATGAGGTTGAGCTTGTGGTGCTGATAATGAATTGCGGTGGTTTATTTGGGCAGCACTGTTAACTAACCCTGTATTGGAAGAAACCATTGCCGCACTCATGATTACACTTCAATATCAATCAAACTACCAACAGTCTCAGATGCTACTTCAATCACTTTAGCAGATGCTTGAGCTTGGTTGGATGATTCAGTCGCGGACACTAAAGCAGATGTGGTGTCAGTTTGCCCAACGGCACGAGAACTTAAGGTTACAGTATCTTGTACCGAGGCATTTGGCACCGCAGGTTTTTGTTGCTCTGGAGTGGCAACTGATGTTGTTGCTTGCGCTAAACCTTGTTGAGCACTCTGCAATCCCTGCATACCTGACGCATAGGCTGATTGAACTTGCATAATACTGCTCCTGATTTTAAAAAAGTCGATTTATTATGGCCTAAATCAACTAATATGTACAGTTTTCAAACAAAAGTTAGCTGTTAACCCAACCCATCTCCCAATCTTTCCATACTGGATTAATTCCTCGTCGCTTCATTTGTTCAACAACTTGCTCTACTGGACGGTTATCACTGATTTCAAATTGATCAAGTTGGCTGTCTGGCGCCATATAACCACCTGGTTGAGTAGAGCTTCCAGCACTCATATGAGTAATGCCTAAAGGGAGTAAATTATCCCTCAACGACGGCAGCTCACGAGTTGATAAACTAATTTCAAGTTGAGGATTAAACAACCTAAATGCACAGATCATTTGTACTAATCCTGCATCGGTTAATTCAACTTTCGGTGTAATGCCGCCAGTACATGGACGTAAACGAGGTAGTGAAATACTGTAGCGACTGCGCCAGTAGGTATTTTCCAAGTAATCTAGATGAAAGCCCATAAGTAATGCATCTAAGCGCCAATCATCTAATCCAAGTAATACCCCAAGGCCAATTTTATCGATACCCGCTTTTGCCACTCGGTCAGGGGTATCTAAACGATAGATAAAATCTTGTTTTTTACCGCGAGTATGATGCTGAGCATAAGTATGAGCACGATAGGTTTCTTGGTATACCATAACCGCATCAACGCCTAATTTGCCAAGACGCTGATACTGCTTAGTCTCCAATGGTTGAACTTCCATTGCCACGTAATTAAAAGCCTTACTAACTAACGGTAACACCGACTCAAAATACTCCATTCCAACTTTAGTTTCGTGTTCGCCAGACACCAATAATATCGAATCAAAACCACGTTGTTTAATGATAGCCATTTCCGCTGCTAGTTCATCACGAGTAAGTGTTTTGCGCTTGACCTTATTGCTCATACTAAATCCACAATAATCGCACTCATTGGCGCACAAGTTTGATAAATATAAGGGTAAGAAAAGGCCGATATTGGCACCAAATCGCTGCCGAGTCAGCTGAACGGCTTGTTGCGCCATTAGTTCAATATATGCCATTGCGGCAGGAGATAATAAAGCCAACAAGCTATCAAGATTACCGCTTGGATTTTGTAGAGCCCGCTCAACCTCTTTGGCGGTAGTCGAATACAGCTTCATCGATAATGCATCGGGGGCTAATTGCGTAAATAAGCTTGAATACGTCATGCTAGCCCCCCTTACTATTCACTGACTTTGCAAGATAATTGATTGATGGTTCTAACAAGAATCCAGTCAAAGGACTGGTGGCATTCGCATGGGTGTTCACTGCCCCTAATCCAGCAAGATATGCTTGTCTTCCTGTGGCAACCGCATCGGCAAAACATGTAGCCATTTGCTGAGGATTGGCACTACTTGCAATCGCGGTATTTACCAATACTGCTGCTGCGCCCATTTCCATAGCTCTACAAGCTTGTGAAGGTGCGCCAATGCCGGCATCTACTATTACCGGAATATTGGCCTGTTCAATAATAATGCTTAAGAATGTTTCCGTCGCTAAGCCTTGATTACTGCCTATTGGACTGCCGAGTGGCATCACCGCAGCGCAACCGACTTCTTCTAAGCGACGACACAATACTGGATCAGCATGCACATAAGGCATGACAATATAGCCTTTTTCGCATAAGTGTTGAGCCGCTATTAATGTTTCAATAGGATCGGGCATGAGGTATTTAGGATCGGGATGAATTTCAAGTTTAATCCATTTAGTACCCAGAATTTCATAAGCTAGTTCAGCAGCAAAAATAGCTTCTTTAGCATTACGCGCACCGGCGGTATTGGGTAATAATTTAACCCCCAGACTTTGCAAAGGACCGAGTAAGTTGTCATGACCGCGGGTTAAATCAATCCGCTTCATCGCTAAAGTAACTAACTGCGACCCAGAACTTGCTATCGCTTGTAACATTGTATTGTGATCTGAAAATTTTCCCGTTCCAGTGAGTAACCGAGACGAAAATTGATGATCGGCTATCGTTAACATTATTAACCTCCAGCAACGGCATAAAAAACGGTGATATTGTCATCGGCTTGACACAATACATGCATCCAACGACTTCGAGGCATAACAGTATCGTTGACCACAACGGCCACTCCTTGAGTGGGTAAATCACTGAGTATCAGTAGTTCAACCAAGTTTAAATTAGCCCGAACTTGTTGCTCGACACCATTGAGGTGCAGGGTTATTACCCCATGGGGATCAGTTTGTATCATTAGACCGCTCCTGATGATCTGTTAATGGATATTGATGACACACTTCACACTGTGGGTCTTGACTCATGTTTGCATACTGCCAGCGTAAATCCTGAGCATTAAATCGATGTAAAACACCGTATTGCGTAAAGGTATTGCAGATGTGCTGCAGGCCCACCAGCGCTTGCATACTGGCGATAATGCCCACGGCGGGCCCAAACACGCCAGTTTGAGTACAATTTTGCATAATGGGTGTATCAAGTGGATATAAACAACAATAGCAACCGCTGTGTGAATGTGGGCTTGAAAAATCAATACAAAATAATTGCCCCTGATATGCACTGATGGCGCCACTAACCAAGGTTAACTGATGCTGTACACACTGTTGGTTTATCAGTTGCCTCGCACTAACATTATCAGTGCAATCAAACACCACAGGTTTTACCGTAAATCGTTTAACAAGCTGCTTAAAGTGTGCTGATGTAATGGGTTGTGCCAATACGTCGATATTGATTTGAGGGTAAGCATCACTCAGTACACTTTTTGCAATATTGACTTTTGCTTGGCCAATATCAGATGCCCTGAACAGGAGTTGCCTTGGTAAGTTGGATAATTCCACCACATCATGATCAATTAACATTATTTGCTGAACACCCGCTGCAGCTAAATAATGCGCCACTACATTTCCTAAGCCTCCTACACCGATGATCACTACAGGGCTATTCATAATGGCAAGCTGCCCTGCTTCTCCAATATCACTCAGTAGCATGGTGCGTGAATACTGAATGTAATCCTGACCAGATAGAGAATTCATAAGCCCTCCTGAGGTGAACAGGCTTTTGCCAAAGGCCGCGTAACCTGCAACCATTTATGATGCAAGGCTCGATACGCCTTCGCTGGATCGTTAGCCGTGGCTACAGCTCTAACAACAGCAGCATCACCAACGCCGGTATCCGCAATAAACTCCAAATTACTGAGATCGATCCCGCCAATTGCAACAGTAGGATAATGGCGCGCAAATAAACTGGCATAACGTTTAAGTTTGCTGAGCCCTTGAGGCGCGGAAGGCATTTGCTTAGTCGTGGTAGCAAAAATATGCCCAAGAGCAATATATGAAGGCGAACATTGGTGGGCTAACAAGGCTTCAAAATAACTGTGACTCGATAGCCCTAACGCCATTCCAGCAGCAGCTATCGCGGTTAAATCTGCAGTGGCCATATCCTCTTGGCCTAAATGAACCCCAAAAGCACCGTGTTTAATCGCCAGTTGCCAATGATCATTAATAAACAACTGAGCATGAAATTCGCGACCGAGTTTGATGGCCTCAATGATATTCGCTTCGAGTGTTAATCGTTCTAATACATGGCTGTCATCAGTATCGATATTAATAACTAACTTGGCACGATATTGAACCGTCTTACAGCCCGCTTTTAACAATTTTTTAAGCATATCGATATCAGCTACAACAGGATAAATCCCCAAGGGTTGATGCAGTGATTTAAAACCATTAGGTGCAGCTTGCTTGCACGAATCATCAGCGAGATGCTCAGAAGATACTAACTTGATTGATGGCATCATTCCTAAATCAGCAGGCCAACCAGTACGGGCTAAGACACCAGGTCCTTGGCCGAGGCTTACACCTAAAGCGAGTCCCTTATTGACATAGGCTTTTGCCAGCACAATGGCATCATGAATAATGAAGTCATGGGCAATAAAACACGCAATTGCAGATGATAATGTGCAACCACTGCCATGATTATTTGTCGTTGCTATCCGCTGGCTACTTAGCATAAACATCGCATGACTGTGTGCAAGGCTGGCGCCTTTAACGCTTTTACTCACATATACATCTATCGCCTGCTGTTGCTGCCACTGAGCATCACCGCCTTTAGCGAGCACATGGCATTTAAATTTATCGGATAACAATTTGGCATCGCGGATCATTTGCTGTTGCTGAAAACCATTGCTGCCGACATCAGCACAATCTTGTGCTAACGCATACTGAGAACATAAACGCTTCAATTCGTGCTGATTAGGCGTTAGTAAATCAATTAAACCAATGAGAGGGCTAAAATCGAGATCGATAGAATTAAAGTTCGCACCACTACTGGCAACCATGACGGGGTCAAGTACCACAAAAGGTACCATCTTCTGAGTGGCACGCATCTGAGCCAAACAGTCAGCCAATATGTCGACCTGTGCTTGGGATGCAAGCAGGCCAATTTTAATCGCCACTGGCGGCAAATCCACGAGTAAACTACTGAACTGAGCCAACAGCATGGATTCAGAAACGGTTTCAACAAGGCTCACACTGACTGAGTTTTGTGCGGTTAATGTGGTTATCACGCTACACCCGTGACACGACAAGTCTTGTATGGTGAGTAAATCAGCTTGAATCCCCGCACCACCACCACTGTCAGAACCAGCTATGGTCCAGACAATGGGTGGGGTTTGCGTTATTGATTCACTGACAAATGTCGATGAATTCATGGCGATTATTCAACCTCAACCGCTAAGTCGGTATCAACTTGTGCTGCTGGTTTGACGTCATGATAAAGCGCCGAGCCCGACGCTTTGAACTCTGCCGACTTTTGCGCCATCGCTTCGGACGGATTTATGGCTTGAGTCGTATGTAGAGCTTGATAAGCATTAGCCGAAGAGACTTCAATCTTAAGTGCTTCAGCTTGTTCAAGATTCGCGGCATATTCACGCACTTCGTGGGTTATTTTCATTGAACAGAATTTAGGCCCACACATTGAACAAAAATGAGCCACTTTGGCTGATTCTTGTGGTAACGATTCGTCGTGGTAAGCACGAGCGGTATCTGGATCAAGACCTAGGTTATATTGATCTTCCCAACGGAATTCAAAGCGGGCTTTTGATAATGCATTATCACGTACTTGTGCACCTGGATGACCTTTAGCGACATCAGCAGCATGAGCTGCAATCTTGTAGGCAATTAAACCTTGTTTTACATCTTCTTTGTTAGGCAAACCTAAGTGTTCTTTAGGGGTGACGTAACACAACATCGCCACGCCGTACCAAGCCATCATGGCTGCACCGATACCTGAAGTGAAGTGATCATAGCCAGGCGCAATATCGGTTGTTTGTGGGCCTAAGGTATAAAATGGCGCTTCATCACAAAGGGCCAATTGCTTTTCCATATTGACTTTAATCAATTGCATTGGCACATGGCCAGGGCCTTCGATGATGGTCTGCACATCGTATTCCCATGCAATTTTGACCAATTCGCCTAAGGTTTCTAATTCCGCAAATTGCGCTTCATCATTGGCATCGGCGATTGAACCTGGGCGCATACCATCCCCTAACGACAACGACACATCGTATTGGGCGCAAATTTGGCAAATATCGCGAAAGTGTTCATATAAGAAACTTTCTTGATGGTGACTTAAACACCACTTAGCCATAATTGAACCGCCACGCGACACAATACCGGTAAGGCGTTTGGCGGTCATGGGTACATAACGCAATAACACCCCTGCATGAATCGTAAAATAGTCTACGCCCTGCTCGGCTTGTTCAATCAATGTATCTCTAAATACCGCCCAACTGAGGTCTTCGGCAACGCCATTAACCTTTTCTAATGCTTGATAAATCGGCACGGTACCAATCGGCACAGGCGAATTACGGATAAGCCACTCACGCGTTTCATGAATATAACGTCCAGTCGACAAATCCATGACCGTATCGGCGCCCCAACGGGTTGACCATACGAGTTTTTCAACTTCTTCTTCAATCGAAGATGTCACCGCAGAATTACCAATATTGGCATTCACCTTCACTAAAAAATTACGCCCAATAATCATAGGTTCAGTTTCAGGATGGTTAATATTCAGCGGAATAATCGCTCGACCTCGGGCGACTTCATCGCGAACAAACTTAGGAGTGATAAGTTGCCCAATATGCGCACCAAAATCCTCACCTGGGGCTTTTTGCGTCAACACGCTATCGGTTACTTCAGCGCGAGCCATGTTTTCACGAATGGCAATGTATTCCATTTCAGGGGTAATAATACCTTGGCGAGCATAATACATTTGGGTCACGCATTTGCCCTTCTTGGCACGTTTAGGCGCGACAAGGGCGTCAAAGCGTAAATGATCGAGTCCATCGTCGGCCAGCCGTTGTTGAGTAAAACCCGAACTTGCACCCGTTAATTGCTCAGTATCTTGTCGCTCATCAATCCATGCTTGACGGATTTTAGGTAAGCCTTCACGCACGTTGATATCAGCAAGAGGATCAGAATAAGCACCCGCACAGTCGTAGACCATAATAGGCGGATTGGCTTGTTTAATGGGTTCAGCGTCGGTACCACCAATAACGGTGTCAGTTTGATTAACTTGACGCATAGCGACGTTGATATCAGCACGACTACCCGTTAAATAGACTTTTTCCGAGTTAGGATGTTGTAACGGTTTAAGGGTATCAATAAATTGTTGAGCGTTAGCTCGAGTTTGACGACGGTTTTGATTTGACATTAGCAACCTCAATATTAAGAGTAGAGTTGCTTGTCTGGAGAGGTGTTGATAGCAGCAGTAAACAATAAAAAATGCTATTGCCTACGTCAATAATCACATAGAACATACTAATGTAATAACGTAACTGGAATATAAACCGATAAAAAACTCGGAGGTAAACGTCCAATTACAATCGTGTTAATACGTTATTTATCTTCCCAATAATCATGATTATTACGCTTGTTTCCTTCGCAGGTTCTAGCCTGATCAGGTTCAACGGATCCCGAATAAACGGTCTCAGCCATAATGGCACTCCGACAAGATGTCACGCAGTATAAGCAAGCTTGTTGCTAAATAACAAGCACTAAAATAATCATTTCATACAAAAGTAATCAATCCACATGTCAGAAACTGATGCAGTGTCATTGATATCTCCATGATTCATTTATCACCACAGACAGGTATTTATCAAGGTGCGACACTATGTCGCATTCATCATATTTATTAGCAAGTTATAATTTAACAGACTGATAAACACCTTTGAAATATATTCATCAAAGGTTGATAAAATAACAATAAAGGTGATGACGTTGGCAAATAAAGCAATCCAAACCATTAAATTAAATACAAATTACCCATGGGTTTACTCATCAATTTCATTGGCTGTAATGTTTGCTATTACACAACCAGTAATGGCTGAGCAGTACGATAAGCAAAATAGTGAAGGCATTGAGCTGGTTGAAGTACATGGACAAGCGGCCAATAACGATTTACTCGGTTCTGCCCAAAACTTATTAAATAAACAAGGTGTAGATTTTTCTGAAGCGGGTGGCGTTTCTGCATTACCGATTTTAAATGGCATGATGGGCGATCGGATCAAAGTGCTCATTGATGGCAGCGACATTACGTCATCATGTGCAAACCAGATGAACCCGCCACTTTCATATGTGTCAGCCAATCAAATTAGTTCGACTCAAGTTGTTGCTGGAGTCTCTCCGGTGAGCGCCGGTGGCGATAACATTGCTGGCGTAATTAACGTCATTAGCTTAACCCCTGTATTTACCGATAGCGATACAGTGACATGGCAAAGTGGTAACATATCTAGCGGTTATCGAAGCACTAATGACGCCATTCTCGCAGGTGTAAATGCCACTGTAGCAAGTAAAACATTAAGCTTTAGTTACCAAGGATCATTTGAAGATGCAAACAGCTATACAGATGGCCATGGCGATAAAGTACTAGACACTTTATACCAATCACAAAATCATGCATTAACCGCTGCTTGGCAAGATGACATTCAACAAGTTGCAGTCAAACTGACTCATCAACATATCCCCTTTCAAGGTTTTGCAAACCAGTATATGGACATGACGAATAATGACAGTTATGGCGCATTAGTACGTTATCAACGAACGCTTGAAAACGAAGGTGAGTTCACAGCCCAAGCAAACTGGCACAATGTAGAGCATGAAATGGGCTTCTTTACCGATGAGAAAACCGGCATGATGCCAATGAAAACTAAGGGTAAAGATTACAGTTACCAACTACATTGGCAGCTACCAATGAGCTCAGACAGCACCTTATTAATTGGCCAAGAATATTATATTTATCAACTTGATGATACATGGCCAGCGATTGAAGGTTCAGTCATGATGGGCCCAAATGATTACGTCAATATTAATGATGGCGAACGCCAACGTGCTGCACTCTATGGCGAGTGGCAACAAACAATGAATACAGATTGGTGGCTGTCTGCAGGTGTTCGTTATGAATACGTATCGACAAGCACGGGTGAGGTTCAGCCTTATAACACCATGAGCATGATGGGCATGACCAATGTTAATACCATGGCCGCAGATGAATTTAATAGCCTATATCGAAAGCGCAATGACAATAACATCGATGCCACCCTTCTAGCTCGCTATCAACTCAGTGATACTGAAGTGATAGAACTTGGTTTAGCCCAAAAGAACCGCTCCCCAAATTTATATGAGCGATACAGTTGGGGCCAAAGCACCATGGCGACGACTATGATTGGCTGGTACGGCGGTGCAAACGGCTACATAGGCAATCCTGACCTTGGTGCAGAAACGGCACACACATTAAGTATGGCTTACAAGCTAGCACAAGATGATTTAGCGTTTAGCGCAACAGCTTGGTACAGCAGCATTAACGATTTTATTGATGCCAATGTGGTCAGCAGCTTTAATCGCACAAGCATCGATAGTAATAGTCGTAATATTTTACAGTTTGCAAATGTGGACGCGACCTTGTTTGGTGCACGCATAGATGCTGAATATCAATTAGCAGACAACGACACTGGTAAATGGCTCTTTAACGCTAACATCAACGCAACACGCGGCGAAAGAGATGACAACGACCAGCCGCTGTATCAAATAAAACCTTTGCAAACCGAGCTAGCTTTACAACAACAGCTAGGTGATTGGCAAAATAGAATCAGTTGGCAATGGGTTGCAAATAAAGATCGCGTGGATGAGCAGCGTTTAGAAAATACAACTGACAGTTACTCACTGCTTAACTTAAGCAGCAGTATCAAATGGCAAGATGTGACAATGACTATTGCAGTGAAAAATCTACTTGATGAGTATTATCAACTGCCACTGGGCGGTGTCAGTATCGCTGAATATAAGGCTGACAACAGTAACGGTTTTCAACAAATAGCCGGTGCGGGTCGCTCACTCGAATTGAATGTCAGTTACGCGTTCTAGTTAACCAGCCATAAGTAATAAAACATATGGCCAGTAATGTGTACCACATTATTGGCTAGGCTAAAACACCAATTCCTTTGATTTTTAGACAGCAAAAAGCCTCTATATTGCTGTAGAGGCTTTCATCTTATTTGGCGGAGCGGACGCTGATGTTGAAACAGTCAACCCGCGACCTCCGACATGACAGGCCAGTTTCTATTGATCTGCGATGGAATAACATTAATGCGCTGACATTTGATAATCTAGCAGGTATTGCATCCTAGGCTGAATCACCAATTCTGGTAATTTTTGAACAGAAAAAAACCTCTATATTGCTGTAGAGGCTTTCATCTTATTTGGTGGAGCGGACGCTGATGTTGAAACAGTCAACCCGCGACCTCCGACATGACAGGCCAGTTTCTATTGATCTGCGATGGGATAACATTAATGCGCTGACATTTGATAATCTAGCAGGTATTGCATCCTAGGCTGAATCACCAATTCTGGTAATTTTTGAACAGAAAAAACCTCTATATTGCTGTAGAGGCTTTCATCTTATTTGGCGGAGCGGACGCTGATGTTGAAACAGTCAACCCGCGACCTCCGACATGACAGGCCAGTTTCTATTGATCTGCGATGGAATAACATTAATGCGCTGACATTTGATAATCTAGCAGGTACTGCATTCTAGGCTGAATAACCAATTCTATTGATTTTTAGACAGAAAAAAGCCCCTACATTGCTGTAGAGGCTTTCATCTTATTTGGCGGAGCGGACGCTGATGTTGAAACAGTCAACCCGCGACCTCCGACATGACAGGCCAGTTTCTATTGATCTGCGATGGAATAACATTAATGCGCTGACATTTGATAATCTAGCAGGTACTGCATTCTAGGCTGAATAACCAATTCTATTGATTTTTAGACAGAAAAAAGCCCCTACATTCCTGTAGAGGCTTTTTTTCTTATTTGGCGGAGCGGACGGGACTCGAACCCGCGACCCCCGGCGTGACAGGCCGGTATTCTAACCAACTGAACTACCGCTCCAAAACGGTTTGTATACACTTAACAAAAACGAAAATAGAATGAATATTACCTATTTTATTAAATGCAAACAGATACTTGAATAGCGGAACGGACGTTGATATTAAAACAGTGAACCCGCGTCCCCTAGCATGACAGGCCGGTAATATAACCAACTGAACTACCATTCCATACAAGTGCGATGAATAATAATGTTGTGCTTATTTATCGTCAACTTATTTTTTATTTTGCCTATTTGTTTGGCTAAAAATCACGCAAACCACACTGTTTAGCACAAAACTCATCCACTTCAACTTATTCGATTTTATCATCGGGTATACTCAAATCAATGTCATCCAAATCAACAGTGTCTAAAAGTGTATCAATTGATTGTTCTGGTTGCTGTGATTCTTGTTGTAACCTTAACTCAGCTGCCGCCATCGCTTTAGCGAGTGTTTGTCTCTTACGCCACACGATTAAACTCATAATGCCAAATAACAGCAGTATGCCGTTAATGATAATTATCCAGAACATTGCATTATCTTTAGCGGCTTCTTCTTCCATTTCAGCTTGAATTGCCGCTTTTTCAGCGATCACTTTAATTGTTTCTGCTGTAATTGAAACGGGAGGCTCAATAAAATTAAAAAACATTTCAGGTAGGTAGAGCACTATTTCACGGCCATCAACTGTGGTTGATACTGCAGTTCCCTTGACTCGATAACTACCAAACTCAGTGACTTTAGGTAAATATAAAATTTGTTCCGCACTCGTCACCGCTTGTAATGTAACTGGTAAAATCAACCCTGCAGGTCCAACTAACTCAAACTCAAAATGAGTTTGTTCTAACATTAATGCTGATTCATTGACCGATAATTGTATTTTCCATATGCCTTTTGATAGATCATTATTGGCTACCATTGTTGCTTTTATCGGTTGTGCAGAAAGCTCAAAGGGCATCTCATATTCACGCTCAAAGACATTATTGCGTGCTGTGATATTAAGGATATAATGGCCAGTTGGTTGTTGTAGATTATGACTTCCGGTAAAAATACCATCGTCTGGTGCTTCGTCCATCAATTCACCATTATCTTTATATGCTCCAACAATAATGGTGCCCGTAGCGAAATTATCATCACTAACAAGATGTTCACTGGCAAAACGTGCAGTCCATTCCACCATATAATCTAACCCAGGCATTCTCATGGTTAAATCATCACCCAAAAGCTTTGCTGTTACTTTCAGCCTTTCCCCTTGATAAAGGGGTTGTGGTAAAGGTTGTACTTCAATATCTAATTTGGAAATTTTTTGAATTGTAGATCCTTCAACCACACTGCCTAATAGCTGCCATGGACCAGGCATCGGATTTTCAATGTAAATCATATCACCAGCAATACCATCGACCCACTTTACGGTTTGCGGGTAGCGATCTGAATACCATTTGCTGCCGTCAGGTAAAATCACCACCACCGGTGCAGAACCATAGCTACGTTGAATCACTAACGTTAAATTATCGACCATATGATCGATTCGAAAACGATTTTTAAGTTCTACAGCTTTTGAAGCGCTAACCATAGAAGCTTGGGCATTAGGCTGCCAAACTAAGATAAGACTTAGCAACAATAAACAAGGAATAGCAAAATAACCGGCGCGAGTGGCACTCATAAAAATTGGTTTACCCTCTCCAGAGACATTTACCTGACTTCGCAATGAGGTCAAGTCGTTGTTCGTGTAATAGTATTTCATCGGCAGATGCACCAACGACTTTAAGATTAAACGCCGCAGGATCGATTTTTTTTATTCCGCCGCCTTCTTGACCCGCTTTTTCATTGGACAAATTAAACTTAATTTGTCCACCCGTCATAATTAAATAAACATCAGCGAGAATTTCCGCATCGAGTAACGCCCCGTGATAAGTACGGCGGCCATTATCAATACCATAACGCCTACACAGTGCATCTAGGTTATTCTTTTGCCCTGGATGCAGACGCTTTGCAATTGCCAAGCTATCTAAAATACTGCAAATTTCTTTAGTTTTCGGTCCTATGGGATTGAGTTTTGAAAACTCATGGTCCATGAAACTCACGTCGAAGTTAGCGTTGTGGGCGACAATTTCCGCACCATCGATAAAATCAATAAAATCTTTGGCTATTTGATGAAAACGCGGCTCATTAGCTACGCGGTCATTAGTGATCCCATGAACTTGAATGGCTTCTTCATCAATTGCCTGACCAGGATTGATATATTGATGATACGTTCTACCCGTTAAGCGACGATTAATCACTTCAACACAACCAATTTCAATAATGCGATGACCAACATAAATCGGTCCACCCGCTTGATTCATACCTGTGGTTTCGGTATCAAGAATCACTTGACGACTTGCACTAGAAATAATGTTCATATTTTTTACTCTTTCAGCCCTCACCTTCGTATAAATTAAGTATACTGACGCGAATATTTCGCTATGGTAACAACTTGATGGCCGAACTCAAACAGCTGTATATTTTTACTGATGGCTCTTGCTTAGGAAATCCCGGACCCGGTGGCTATGGTGTGGTCATGAAATATAAACATCAGCACCATGAAATGGCCGATGGCTTCTCATTAACAACCAATAATCGTATGGAGCTTTTAGCGCCGATAATCGCGCTAGAGACGTTATATGAGCCATGCAACATCATTTTAACTAGCGACAGTCAATATATGCGACAAGGTATTATGACGTGGATCCATGGTTGGAAGAAAAAAGGCTGGATAACCTCAACCAAACAACCTGTGAAGAATGTTGATTTATGGAAACGTTTAGACGCGGCCAGCCAATTACACAAGATTGATTGGCGTTGGGTAAAAGGTCACGCTGGCCATATTGAAAATGAACGCTGTGACGAATTGGCAAGAAAAGCCGCTGAAGCTAAACCACAACAATCCGATAAAGGTTATCAGCCAGAAGAACTAACACGCTCTTAATTAATACTTAGGTATATTGCTTACTTGTTGCGCTTATTTATGATTTTGCAGATTTCAATATGGGTGTTTTAACATGCTCATTTTGAGTCAAACTACTTCGGCCTGCAGATGGCGCGGGCGACCAGTTAGGCGTTTTTAATTTTGCTTTGTCTTTGATTGGTGTGAGCGGAATCGTCATTTTCCGAGCGACAATTAAATAGACACTACCAGTACTCGGCAACCAGGTAGCAATACTTTTTTGCCACCATGAAGACTGATAAGGTTTGTTGGCTTGATAAGGCATATTAGCGCCACGTTGTCCTAATAACGAATGGTACATAAAACGTTCGTCAGCCAGCACTTGATAACCCAATAATCCCAGCCAATCTTTAACTCTTGATGGCATAAAAAACTGGCCATCCCAAGGTAGTTGAGTTTGATAGTTAGGCAGAATTTTACCAATAAAAGCAGGGCTTATTGGATTAAAGCCAATGATAAAAATATAACCACTTTTGATTAACACCCGATCGAACTCACGCAAAATTTGATATGGATCTGATTCAAATTCAAGTAAAAAGCAACTTAAAACTGCGTCAATTGAGTTTTGTTGTATCGGTAAATAATGAGTATCGGCTTGAATACTTGCACCGACACCATCATAAACAGAAAAATGTCGTGCAATATTGCATTGTAAGCTGTTTAGCTGACTGCTTAACGCCCCCACTTTTAGTAAATGATAGCCAAATATGCGCGGCCACCAGGGCGCTAGCTTAGCTTCTATCTCGGCTTGCAACAATTCTCCATAAGGTAAATCTTGCCAAATAAGGGGTTTTAACATTGAGCCCGCCAACTTTCGCTTTAAAAAATATCATATTCACTAAACAAACTTTACCACAGCTTATTTAATTTTAAGCTAACCATTAATAATACTTTGAAGTATCACTTCACTTGGCGTTATTTAACGATATCCGTTACCCTAACAGATAGTCAATCACCACTCGAGTTAGATTATGCTTAACGTTCATACAATCCCAGCGTTCAACGACAATTACATTTGGTTGATTCATCAAGAAAGCAGCCATTTTGCTTATGTTGTTGACCCTGGCTGTGGTCAAAGTGTTATTGATTATATCGCGACCACCGATCTTGAGTTAGTCGGGATATTAATCACCCATCATCATGCAGATCATACTGGCGGTATTACACTGCTTCAACAACATTTTAACCATACTCTGAAGGTATATGGTCCAAGTAATGAGAAGATCGCAGGGTTAACATATCCTCTTAGTATTGAATCGAAAACAACGCTCGACATTCCCCATTTAGGAGCAACAACTGTAATGGCCGTTCCAGGCCACACCTTAGGACATATTGCATATTATATGCAGCAAAGCTTATTTTGCGGTGACACCTTGTTTAGTGCTGGTTGCGGACGATTATTTGAAGGTACTCCAGAACAAATGCTTAAATCACTGTCAATGCTTGCACAACTTCCCGATGACACCAAGGTGTACTGTGCGCATGAATACACCCAGGCAAACATTGATTTTGCATTACATGTCACACCCAAAAATCAGCAATTGATTGAGTATGCTGATACGGTTAAACGCTTAAGAGCACAAAATATACCGAGTATTCCGAGTTCAATAGGCATTGAAAAAGCCATCAATCCATTTTTACGTTGTCATATAAATGAGACTCAGCTCGCAATTTCAGCTCATTTTAAATTAAACAAAATAGATACTATTCAAACATTTACTAAACTAAGGTTATGGAAGGATAGTTTTTGATTTAACATGAAAACAGTTTAATAAGACAAGCTAAAAGATTTAATCTACAATGCAAAGTTGAATTAGCATGACCAAAAGAGTCTCAATGGCATTTGGTATGTTCCATTTTATGTAAGCCTGAGAACTTGGGGTAATGTATCTTCAAATGAAAGCTAACTTTATTATTATAGCTGGCTGTATGCTGGCTGTAACAGGGTGCCAGACACTCCATACTGCAGAGCCAAGTTCTGATAGTTCAAATAAGACCGTTAACACTAATGTTAAAAATAAAAAATCGTCTACGGTAACCCTTGAACAAATTGAAGAACAAGTCGCCGAGGTAAATGATTTATGGTTCAGGATCGACAATCAAATGCATTTTCCGGTTGTTGATAATGTATTAGTAAACCAATACCGACAATGGTATATCGATAATCCACAACATTTAGAAATTGTCACTCAACGTGCTAAGCCATATCTATATTACATCGTAGAGCAGCTTGAACAACGAAATTTACCCATAGAACTTGCTTTATTACCTATTGTTGAAAGTGGTTTTGATCCACTAGCCTATTCAACGAGTAATGCTTCTGGTTTATGGCAATTAACCGCACCTACTGCGTTGTCATTTGGTGTAAAAACCAATTGGTGGTATGACGGACGACGTGATGTTGCCTCATCAACAAAAGCCGCGTTAGATTTAATGGAATACCTATACGCCAAAATGGGGCAAAACTGGTTATACACCATTGCTGCTTATAATTCAGGTGAAGGCCGGGTATTCAATGCGATTAAACATAACCAAGCCAGAGGAAAGTCCACAGATTTTTGGTCTTTATCTCTTCCAAGAGAAACGACTCACTATGTCCCCCAACTGTTAGCGTTGGCTGATGTCATTAAACATGCTGATAAATACGGTATCAATTTAGCGGCAATTGATAACTTACCTCAAATTGAAGTCGTCAATATTGAAAGCCAATTAGACATAAACTTAGCAGCAGATCTCGCTCAAATAGACATAAGTGATTTAAAAGCGATTAATCCAGGTTTAAAGCGCTGGGCAACAGCCCCGCAAGGTCCACATCACTTAATTGTGCCTAGCGAAAAAGCTTCAACCTTCAAACGAGCATTAGCGACTATCGAACCAGACTCTAGGATTAATTGGGTTCGGTATAAAATAAAATCTGGCGACAGTATTAGTGAAATTGCCGATCAATTTGAAACAACAGCCACCTTAATACGAAGCAGCAACGGTATTAAAGGAAATAATATTATTGCTGGTAGGTTTTTAATTATTCCTGTTGCAGCAAAAGATCCAGACTTAGTCACTATGATTGCAGACCAAGTTCTAGCTCGTAAAACGGTGATCAAATCTAGCGTAAATAAACAAACCTATACCGTTAAGTCCGGTGATTCATTATGGAAAATTGCCCAAACTCATCAAGTCAGTGTAGCGCAATTAAGTAAGTGGAATAACCTTAAAAAACAATCTACCTTAAGCGTTGGTAAATCGTTAGTTATCTATCCTAATGAAGTTTCTATTAATACTGCAGGCAATGAGAAAACGGTTAACTATCGAGTGCAATCTGGCGATTCGCTAGCGCGTATAGCACTGAAATACAAAGTTACGGTGGCCGAACTCATTGAATGGAACAGTCTAGAAAAAAGTACCTTGATCCAGCCTGGGCAAATACTAAAGCTAATTGTGACCAATAGCTAATCACCTTCATGTAATTATCATGGTGATAATAGATTGTATTAATACAAGTGCTTAACCATAGCGCCATATTCAATGCATAAAAATGGACAAGTGAATCACTTGTCCATTTTTTATTCTGTAATTTTATCGTAAATAAACGCTAATGGTTTAGCCGTGTTTAATACCGTAAACAAACCATTATCACACTTGTACTGTGACATTGACTTAGTTACATCAATAGTCGTATTTAGTAATCTTAATATCAAAAATACTATATACGTTAAAAAAGGCTGAAGTATTCATAAAGAATGATCGACAGCCCTAAACATTAATAATCTATTAATTACAGTCCAAGCTTCTTGAACAATCCATCTTTTAACTTTTCTTTGGCTTTATCGGCTTCATCTTTAAACTGGCCTTCTAACAATGCTTTTGTATCAATGCCAAACTTAGGTTCTTGGAATGTACCTTTGATAGTTAAAGGAATATTAACACCTTTTAGTGACTCATCAGCATCACCTTGACCTGATAAAGATCCCACTACACTGGTAGTCAAGGTGTAATCCAACGCTTCAGAAGCAATGTTTGCTGTGCCCTTACCGCTTAAACGAATTAACGGTGAAGCCATCGCTAAATCAGGATTAGTCACAACAGCATCTTTCATCGTGAAACTACCTGTCAAACTGGTAAAGTCCGTTTTCAACTCTTCTTTATTGTCAGCAGACAAATCACCTTTTAATTTTTGCTGAGCACTGCGGATCATTTGTGGAATGTTAACCCCATAAAGCGAGCCATCAGTCACTTCAAACTTGCCTACTGCATCAAGATTCTTTTTAAGATTGTCTGGAAGTAAACTCGCGCCACTTCCGTTAACTTCGAAACTAGCAGTACCAGAAATTAAATCAACTTCAGCAGCATCCATCAATAATGGACGAATATTAACACCAGTGAGTTTTTTATCGAATTGATATGTTGGTACCGCTTTGCGACCATCTAATTTTGCACTAAGCGCTAATTTACCTTCATATAAATCTGCAGTAAGCGACGACAAGTTAAATATGCCTTTATTAATCGCCAGTTTCATTTGCCAATTTTGCGTGAGTAAATTGCTAACTTTAATCGACTTAGCGGTTAGATTAAGCGTTAAGTCGACACTTTTTAAGGCTGACAAATCAGGTTCTTGGCTTGGTGTTGTTGCTGTTTTGTCTTCAGACTCTTCAGCTTTGCCTTCTTGTTTGGAAAGTAATGCATCAACATCAATATCACCGATATCTAAATTCATAGCAATTTTAGGAATGCTATTGCCATAATTTACGTTAATATCGCCCGTTGCCGATAAATCCATTGCTGACATTTTAGTCAATTGCAATGCCACTGTTTTGGCATCTAATGCCATTGTCATCTGCGTGGTGAGCTCTGCCGTAACGGCTTTACCTGGTAAACTGTCGCCTTGGGCTTTATGTACCATAGCAAAATCATTAATGGTGATATTATTTAAAGCTTGGTCTACTTTTATTTTACCTTGTCCAGAAGATGCTAGCTGCATATCAGGTAGTGTCGCTGAAAACTCATACGCAAAATCAGCAAATTTCCCTAGGCTAAATTGGCCAAGTGTAAAACTTTTCAAACTAAATGTTTGTGTTGTGTTACTCGCCATATCAATTAAATTGATATTCGTATTTGTTAGCTCAATACCGCCAATATCTAGAGTCTGCAAAGATACCGCTTCAGAGTCACTTGTTGATGTTTGTGATTTTTCTGCGGTCTTTTCAGCAGTCAGGCCATCAAAACTAGTCTTGCCGTCTTTTTGAGTCACTAGATTCAGTGTCAGACCATCAAGCTTTAATAAATCAACTTCAATTTGTTGACTAAATAATGGCATCAGCGCCACATTAGCTACAGCTTCATTAACATCAAGCATAGAGACAGGGGCAAAACCATCAGGGTTAGAGAGTGAGATCCCCCCCAATTTAATCCCCAAAGAAGGAAAAACACTCCAACTTAAATCTTGGGTTATTTGTAAGTCACGACCCGTCTGCTTTTTTACGGCATCCACTATCTGCGGTTTAAAATTATTGAGGTCGAAAAACATTGTTAAGTAGACCGTCACGCCCACTACTAAGGTTAGCCCAATTGCTAATATCCACTTTACTACTTTCATTGTCGCTTCCTTGTCTGTATTTATTCTACTGTAAAATAGACAGGTCTAATGATTGTTTGCTTACAGCAATACCATTGAGATCTGCATAGATCATCATTCCGGGGTGAATACTGACGCCAGCAATCTCAATAATCACATTGACTTCACCTACGTCTTTTTTGTCTGTTTTAATTGGATTAGTGCCTAAAGCTTGCACGCCAATTTGCATGGTGTTGATGGTTCCAGCATCACGGATGCAACCATTAATAATGATGCCTTCCCAGCCATTTTTATAAGCGTTAAGCGCTATCATGTCACCCAGTAACGCACGCCGACATGATCCACCGCCATCTACAACCAATACCTTCCCATGGCCTTTTTTGGCTAATTCTGACTTTACCTTAGAATTATCTTCAAAACATTTAACAGTCACCACCTCACCATAAAATATCGACTTTGCACCAAACGATTGCCATGGATTTAGCAATAACGTCAATTGATCAGGATAATGATCGAATAAATCAGGTAATAAATCTAACATAAGTCCTCCTTGTAAATCAGAATCTTAGGTTACTAATAATTAGGTAATCCGACAAGTTTTGTTATAATATACCATTGTTTCACTCGACATGATTAACCTCAGCCTTTTCATTTACTTAATGATTACATAAAAAACGAATAGCACGTTTAAGGGTGACTTAATCATTTAATATGAATATAATTTCAAAAAATAATGTAGATAATCATACTTATGAACAACGATTTAAATTTACAGAAAATGATGAATGCGTTTGATGAGTTAGATTTTGAACAACGCACCACCACAAACCTAGAAAATGCCCGTAATAAACAGCAAATGACGGCATACATCAATTCATTAGATTTTAGTATACGCCGTTTAAAGATTTTACAAGAGTCGGTTAACGACATTGTAGAACAAAAACAACTCGATCTTGTTAAGCAAGAACATATACAAACTTACAAAACAAAAATTATTAATTTATCTCGTAAATATAATATCTCATACCAAGATGTCATCAATATTATGGCTCAGTTATCTCATAAATAATTTTGATTGATAAAGCTATATTTCTGAATTCAAATTCGAAGTGCGACTATTTACCAATTAAGCTGTTAATCGAGTAAATACAAAAGCTCGGTGGTTGCAATAAGGTATAATAGAACTTCTGAGCTTATACTACCGAGCCTTCAGAATGTCTCTATCTCAGTGCATTATGAAATAAACGAGTCAGAATCCTGCATGCGAAAATAACTAACTCCAGATTAAACTCCAAAGCGCAGCACGCAGTCAATTCGGCTATATTAATGTTTATAAAATAACAATATGGAATAAATAGAAAGGGCAATATTGCTTAGAGCGACAAGAGTAAGCTTTTAAGTTATTGAAGATTACACTTTTGGCTGTAGATTAATTACGCTGCTACAACTTGTTTAGCTTTACGCAGAGGATGTAATCGATTATGCATTACTTTAATCGTGTCAAATTGTGCTAATGATTTACTTTCAGTTAATTGACAATATTGGGACAAGATCATTACTGTGGCAGCTTGTAAGCCATTGTCAATCACTAAAGCTAATACTTTAGAGTAACCACAGTTAAGTTGAAATAGTTTGCCTACATCGCAATAAACACACTCATCACTGACATCAAAAAACCAAGATTTCGGCATTTGCGATTGCAATAGGAAATGGGCCGCTGTGGCATTGAGGGCGGTTTGAACAATACCTGCATCTGAAATATGTAGTATTTTAGGTAATGTTTCTAACATTTTAATATAGAATTTTGCGTGTTCAAGTGTAAATTCAGCTGCACTCAATGCATCTGGAATTAAAAACTTTGGTTTGTATGGAGTTAAGAACTCCATCTCGGAACCTAACGAAATACTCAATAACTTTAAGTTTTCATTATATTCCCATTGCCAGTCCTTATTTGGCATCAATAACATAGCTGTTTACACCTAAAATCTATACACCTTGATATGATAGATTATTTTTCACTCAATATCAAAATTTAATTATAAATTATAACATAAATTTCAAAGTGTTAGCGCGATCGAATGTTCGAGTGTTCGATCGCGGCATGATTTTTGATCAATAACTTAGTGTTTTAGTGGTTATTTTGCGCAATACGCATTGACTATCTGATCGATCAATTTAGGTCCTTGATAAATAAAACCTGAATATATCTGCACCATGGTTGAGCCTGCATCAAATTTAGCCATCGCATCCGCAGCACTATTGATCCCACCAACACCAATGATCGGGATCTTACCTTGCAAACAGATCGCTAATTGTTTGATCACTTTAGTTGATAAATCGGCCAAAGGTTTACCACTTAGTCCGCCCGTTTCCTCAGCATTCTTTAAGCCCACCACGTTATCACGACTTAATGTGGTGTTAGTTGCTATCACGCCATCAAACTGATTACTGATTACTGAATCAGCAATGGCTCTAATTTCGTCATTGCTTAAATCAGGCGCAATCTTTAATGCAACAGGAACGTATTTTCCATATTTAGCAGCTAGCTCAGTTTGCTTAGCCTTAATTGAACTAAGTAAATCATCGAGTAGCTCACCGTATTGCATTGAACGTAAACCAGGAGTGTTAGGAGAAGAGATGTTAACCGCAATATAACTGCAATGTTGATATACTTTTTCCATGCAAATTAAATAGTCATCTTTGCCCTGCTCTATTGGTGTATCTTTATTTTTACCTATATTTACACCAACCATAATGTCAGACTTTTTGGCCATCAAATTACGAACTAGATTATCAACACCTTTATTGTTAAAACCCATGCGATTAATAATCCCTTTAGCAGGCTTTAATCTAAATAAACGAGGTTGGTCATTACCAGCTTGCGGGCGTGGAGTAACAGTTCCAACTTCAATATGGCCAAAACCCATTGCATGAAAAGCATCCATTGATTCGCCATCTTTATCCATTCCGGCTGCAAGACCAACAGGATTAGGAAAAGTTAGCCCCATACAATTAACTGGTGCAGATTTTACCTGCTGACGGTAGAAATAATTTAATGGAGTATTTCCTGTCATTTTCAAACTGCCAATAGCTAAATGATGTGCTAACTCTGGGTCCATCTGAAACATTACTTTTTGCGCGAGTGTGTAAAACATGTTTTCTCCTAGACCTAAAAAAAACCCCAGCAATCGCCGGGGTTTGTTTATATTATAAGAATTACTTCTGACCTTCGCAATGCAAAATCAGTAAGTTAAGTTCCCGTAGGGCGACTGAGAACTTAGCAAATTCATGGGTTTGAGAAACCTTGAAATCCGCCAGCATGTGATACCATCTTTCAAGTAAAGGCTTATTCTGTTCAATCCATTGATTTATCACACTATCTGCATCGCATGTATCAGTACAAATACGTAATACTGCAGAACTTAATGCACGTTGTTGCCAATCCAGTTCTTCTCTGAATGCGGCACGGGCAAGTGCTTGCCAGTGATTCGCAACAGGTTGCGCACTAATTTGTGCTAAGAACCAATGTAGCTCAACTTTGGCACCGAGTTTGAAGTAAGTTTCAGATACTAGCTCAACTGACTTATTCTCGATTTGTGCAATTTGTGCTATGTCTAACGCAGAGAATAATGTACTCATTTTAGCCACAACTTGTGCGACAGCTTTCGGTACATTTTCTTCGGTTAGCGCGGTAATTTCAGCAGAAATGACGTCCACTTCGGCAGCAATCATGTATTGATCAACATTGGCTTTAAGTTGCTCAAACACAGGCTTAAAGAACGCAACAGTTTGGTCAATATCATGAGCGCGATTGCGATGGCGAATAAACCAACGACAAGCGCGGCGCATATTACGACGTAATAAATGTAACATCTCCCCTTGTACCACTGCAGGGGTTACACCATTTAAATCAGTAATTGAAGTGGTTAACTCATCAAGGCCAAAGACTTCTCGTGCCATAGTGTAACAAATAGCAGCTTCAGCAATTGTTGCACCGGTCTCATCTTGCATACGTTGTACAAAATTAAAGCCCATGTCATTAACCAATTCATTGGCTAATGACGTTGCAATAATTTCACCCCGTAGCGGATGTGCAGTCATTTTATCAGCATATTTGGCTTGTAACTTTTTAGGGAAATAAGCCACTAGCAATTTACTTAAAAATGGATCTTCAGTGATTTCAGGCGTGACCAATTGCTCTTTAAGTACCATCTTCGCATAGGCAACCAATACAGATAATTCAGGGCGGGTTAATGCACGGCCATTGGCTAAACGTTCAGCGAGATCGTCATCTGTTGGTAAGAACTCCAATGCGCGATCGAGCTTACCGTCTTTTTCAAGATATTGAATAAACCGAATCTGATCTTTAAGCTGTGATATACCATGTACTTGGGTGACCGAAATGGTTCGAGTTTGATCTATACAATCTTGAATCACTATCTCGCTGACTTCATCAGTCATGTCTTCTAGCAAACGATTGCGTTGTTTAACCGTTAACTCCCCTTCTGCAACTAAGGTATTCAAGAAAATCTTGATGTTCACTTCGTTATCAGAGCAATCTACACCGCCTACGTTATCAACGAAGTCAGTATTCATGCGGCCACCATTAGCACAGTATTCGATACGACCGAGTTGGGTACAACCTAAATTACCGCCTTCACCGATTATTTTGGCACGCACTTCGTTACCATTAACACGTAAGGTGTCATTTGCACGATCGCCTACTTCAACATGAGATTCCTTGCTCGACTTAACATAAGTCCCAATACCACCATTCCAAATTAGATCTACTGGCATTTTCAGTAGCTCTTTCATTAGTTCTGTTGGAGTCATGGTGTCTTTATCAGTGTCTAGCATCTGCTTAATTTCTGGCGTCAATTTAATTGACTTGGCTGAACGTAGGAATATCCCGCCGCCTTTAGAAATCAGTTTCGCGTTATAGTCTTCCCAGCTAGACCGTGGTAATACAAACAAACGCTGCCGCTCAGCATAACTTTCAGCAATCTTTGGCGTTGGGTCGATAAAGATATGCATGTGGTTAAATGCAGCAACCAATTGGGTTTGTTCAGACAACAACATACCATTACCAAATACGTCACCAGCCATATCACCAATAGCAACACAGCTAAATGGGGTTGTTTGGCAATCAACACCAAATTCACGGAAATGACGTTTAACTGATTCCCATGCACCGCGTGCTGTAATACCCATTTTTTTGTGGTCATATCCGTTACTACCACCAGAAGCAAACGCATCACCTAACCAGAAGTTGTATTCAATCGCAATCTCATTAGCAATATCGGAGAAAGTTGCGGTGCCTTTATCGGCTGCAACCACTAAATATGGGTCATCTTCGTCATGACGTACAACATCCTTTGGTGGAACCACTTCACCATTTATAATGTTGTCCGAAATATCTAATAACGCACGGATGAACAGACGGTAGCATTGTTGACCTTCTGTAAATAAAGCTTCACGGCCACCTTCTGTCGGCAGCTGCTTACACACAAAGCCGCCTTTTGCACCTACAGGCACAATCACAGTATTTTTAACTTGTTGTGCTTTTACTAGGCCTAGCACTTCAGTTCGGAAGTCTTCACGACGATCTGACCATCGCAAACCACCACGAGCTACTTTACCGCCGCGTAGATGTACACCTTCAACACGAGGAGAATACACAAAGATTTCAAACTTAGGCATTGGCTTAGGCATTTCAGGAATTAAGCTGGGCGCAAATTTAAACGATATATAATCTTTTGCTTGGCCATCAATAGCAGTTTGATAAAAGTTAGTGCGTAACGTGGCGTTGATTAGATCTAAGTAACGACGAATGATACGGTCATCATCTAAGCTTGAAACATCATCAAGTTGTATGTCCACTTGTTCAAGGAACTTACTTAAGGTTCGAGTTTTAAGCTTAGGATTAAACTTACGGATGAACATCTTAACCAATAAGTCAGCCAACTTTGGATATCGGCTAAACGTTTCTTCGATATAAGATTGACTGAAAGTAGCATCAATTTGGCGCATATACTTAGCATATGCACGTAAAATTGAAACTTCACGCCCGCTTAAACCAGTAGAAAGCACGATGCGATTAAAGCCATCATCTTCTAACTTCTTTTGCCACACCTGCAGGAGCGCTGTTTGAAAGCGGTCTTGGCTATCAGCAAGATTCTCAGTTGCAGCTCCTTGCACTGTCATTAAGAAGTCTAAAATCCAGAACGTTGCACCATCATTAGTTTTGACTTCATATGGGCGCTCGTTAATAACACGTAAACCAAAGTTTTCAAGCATTGGCAATACATCAGACAAGTGAATGGGTTCGTCTTTATGAAACAGTTTTAAGCGAACCTTATTGTCGTTTAACGCCGACTCTTGTGGCTGATAAAACAACATGCCTAACTTATGATCGTCATCCAATGCTTCTAAGTGCTGCATATCAACAACTGCAGAACTAGGAAGTACATCGTCTTTGTAGCTAGGTGGAAACGCATTTAAATAACGTTTAGTTAAACCAGTCCCGGCTTGTTCGCCAACAGTATTATTTAACGCTGTGTGCAATTTATCATCCCACGAACGGGCTGCTTCAATAAGATTTTTTTCAATAGCGGCCACATCAACATCCATATCGTTATTATCAACTTTGATAAAATAATGAGTTCGAGCCAAAGTAGACTCAGAAAAATAGGTGGTGAACTCAACATCTTCATTACTCTGGAAATGTTGTGCCAGAATGCGTTGAGTATCTTGACGCAACTTAGTGTTATAGCGATCTTTAGACACATAGACTAAACACGATAAGAAACGGCCATAACCATCTTTACGCACAAACAATTTTAACTTATCACGATCTTGTATTTCCAAGACACCGTGAGCAATGTTAGACAACTCATGGTCTTTTGCTTGGATCAGCTCATCACGAGGTAAGTTCTCAAGGATATTCATTAACGCTTTGTAATCATGAGATCGCGGTGTAAAACCTGAATTATCAAGAAGGCGCTGAACTTTTTCACCCAATAGCGGAATTTCACGAGGGCTGCGGTTATACAAGTTAGAGGCATATAAACCGATGAAACGGTCTTCACCAATGACATTACCTTTTTTATCAAAACGCTTAACACCTACATAATCGACGTAAGCTGGACGATGTACACGGCTTTTAGCTGAACTTTTTGTCAGAACTAATAAACTTTCATCTAATGCTTCTTTACGAGCTGAATGCGATAAACTCGACAGTAATAGACCACGTTCTGCATGGGACGTTTTGGAACGATTCATCAAACCAAGGCTGGAGTCTATATTAGGCACTAATTCAACATCACCTTCTACCCGTATTAGATCGTAATAACGATAACCTAATAACGTAAAGTGATGATTGTTTAAGTAGTTCAAGTAAGCTATAGATTCTTGTAACTCTGTTTTTTCGCCTGGGAATGGACGTGATGGTAATTGTGAAATGGTGTTAGTCAGTGTATCTGACATAGCTTGCCAATCATTTACTGAGGCGGCAACATCTGCAAGTACCGACTGAATTTCTTTTTCAATCGTTTTTATATCGGTATCGCTGTTTTGCTTGTCAATTTCAATCAAGAACACGGCAACATTGTCACTATCAGTAGTGGCATCATTCAAAAATGATACATCTGTTACATTGTTGTTTTCGCGGATCACAGCTAATGGCGTATGTAGCATTACATGAGCAGTAATCCCCATCCGATTTAAGGACATTGATAACGAATCAACCAAAAAAGGCATATCAGGTTGAATGACTTCAATAATACTATGTGTTGACTGCCAGCCATGTTTTGCTTGGCTTGGATTAAATACCCGAATGTGAGTTTCGTCCGGGGCCGTTTTATTTAGGGCATTCCAAAGGCTGACGACCGCACCATACAAGTCACTGTCATTACGCGCATTGAGGTCGTCTTTTGACATATTGGCATAGAGACAATGGGAAAATTGCTCTACTTGTTTAGCTTGAGAATGAGGGATTTTTGTGTGAATTAAATTGACTACGTTTTCCAGTAGTACAGAAGGCATTGCATCTTTCAAGGCCATGTTGCAGATTCCTTAAGCGTCTAAGCAGCGCTCTTATCATTATATGGATGCTTCGGCTTGTCGATTCAGTAGGTCCGAGTCATTTGTGTCTATCACGTAAATAACTACGTTGCGTTTAACAAAAGAAACTCATATTTGAGATCTGGGCCAAAGTTTATTACTAAACTGCTGCTATATCGAGGAAAATTTTAGTGGTACATCCTCTCTAAATCCAGTCAACAGCATAGTTAAGTGTTTAAAATGACATTTAAGTCGTTTGTATAGATTAACTATGCAAAACAAAAAAGGGAGCTCAGCTCCCTTTTTTGTTTAATTACATGTTTTATCTACTTTTTTCGCCAGAACATAGCGGAAAGAGCCGGTAGAATAATAATTGCACCTAACATATTTACTAAAAACATAAAGGTGAGCAATATTCCCATGTCCATTTGGAACTTAAGGGCAGAGAAGAACCATGTGCTCACACCAATGGCCAACGTCAATCCAGTAAAGATAACGGCACTACCACGTTCAACCAATGCTTCAAAATACGCTTGTTGTACAGGCATACCGTTACTGAGTTTATTGGACATTGTCGACAAGATATAAATACCATAGTCAACACCGATACCAACACCTAAAGCAATAACGGGTAAGGTACTCACTGCTAGACCTATATCTAATAAAGTCATTAATGCTTGCGCTAAAGTTGATACCACATATAGAGGTATAATCACCGCAACTGTCGCTTTAAAGGATTTAAAGCTAATCAAACACAATACAAATACTGCCCCATAAACATACAACATCATAGGCAGTTGTGCTTCACTAACCGCTTCATTTGTTGCAGCCATAACACCTACGGGGCCAGAAGCTAACTTAAATTGTAGTGTGTCTGAATTAAATTGAGCAGCCATTGATTTAACTTTATCAACCACCACTTCTATTGTTTCGGCTTTGTGATCTTTTAAGAATAGATACACTGGCATCACAGAACAATTGCTATTTAGCAAACCAGAGGTTGTCGGTACTTGGCCAACAGCTTGTACCAAGCTCGCTGTATTACGCGGTAAAACTTCCCATTTAGGGTTACCTTCGTTAAAACCAGCATTCACTTTTTTTGCAATGGAAGCCAAACTCGCTGTTGACTCAACACCTGGTGTATTGGCCATCATCCATTCGAACTGATCTATTTGTGATAACACAGAATGATAAGTACAAGCTTCGGGGGTGGCTTCTACAATCACTGTCATCACGTCTGTCGTAATAGAAAAGTGATCGGTAATAAAGAAAGTGTCTTGGTTATAGCGAGAATCTTGATGCAGTGCTGGTGCTCCACCCTGTAAATCACCAATTTTCATTTTAGAAGCTTGTTGAAACCCAGCCACATAAAGAACGGCAGTCGAAACTAACACCACTACTGCATACTTTGGCGTGGCGAATTTAGACAAACTTCGCCAAAGGTTTTCAATCTTTTGGCGCTTCTCAGGATTGTCTTGTTTATTCGGTAATTCAAAATAAGAAATCACCAGTGGCAGCAATATAAGGTTGGTCAAAATAATGACTGCAACACCTAAAGATGCCGAAATAGCTAATTCACGAATGATACCAATGTCTATTGATAATAAGGTTAAGAAACCTACCGTATCAGACAGTAAAGCAACACCACCAGGCACTAATAAACTGCGAAAAGCTGAAGCCGCTGCTGCTTTGGTGGTTTGTCCATCAAGGACACGACGCCGTACAGCATTGATCATCTGTACCCCGTGACTGACACCAATGGCAAACACCAAAAATGGTACCAGAATCGACATGGGATCCAAACCAAAACCGATTACTGTGAGTAAACCTAATTGCCAACATACCGCCACTAAACTGCACATTAATGGCAATACAGTTAATATTATCGATTTTGAAAACAGGTACACCATCACGGTGGTAATGGCGATAGCTATCAAGAAGAACAACAGGACGCCTTTAGCCCCCTCTGCAACATCCCCTGCCATTTTGGCAAAGCCAATAATATGAATCTTAATTTGATCGTTTTCGAATTTACCGCGCAGCTCTTGCTCTAACTGATTAGCAAACGCAATAGTATCAATAGCTTCACCAGTCTGCGGGTCAAACTCCATTAACTGTGCTGACACCATGGCGGAGGTATAATCGTTACCAATCAGCCGACCGACTATGCCCGCTTTTTCAATATTATCGCGAACAATTTTAAGCCCGTAATCATCATTACGAAAATCAGCAGGGATAACAGGTCCGCCAGCAAAACCGTCTTCAACAACTTCGGTGAAGCGTGTAGAAGGAGAAAAAAGCGATTTAACCTGTGAGCGTTCAACTCCGGGAATAAAAAATAATTGATCGTGTACATTTTTCAATGCATCAAAAAATACCGGATTAAATATACTGCCACTGGTATCTTCTACTGCCACCATAATACTGTTTGCACCACCAAAATCTTTTTGATGTTTAGTATACGTTTGCATGTAAGAGTGGTTAAGTGGAATATTTTTACTAAAAGCCGCATCCATTTTTAATTGGCTGGCTTGGTACCCTAAAAAAATTGTGATAAAAATAAACGAAATGATGACCCATTTACGATTACGGAATAAATGAGATTCAAATCCATTGACCAGTTTTTCTAACATCTTTTCGGCCCTATTATTGTTGTTTTAATTTTCCAATCTAACCCGAAGGCTAATCAAGCTGGAACAGTCCCTTGGAACCGGCGAACCATAACTGGCCTTTACTGTCTTGAGCAATTGCGACTATATTTTCACCTTGACGTCTTGCAACAATGGTTGCTTTATCATTATCAACTGACAACACAATACCAGCGTTTCCAACGAGATAAAGGTCATTATTAGGTGTAATAAGTGCGCTATTGATTGATGATTCAACAGGTAGTTCTACTTCTTCCCATGCAGAAAGACTTAAGTCTGACTTAAAGACATGACCACGAAGCCCCATAACATAAACATCATCAGCAACAGAAATGGCATTGAACATAGATCCGTCATAGTCAAAGTTTGTTTTTGAGAATGTGTGGCCATTATCATCTGATACCGCCACCATACCAAGTTCTCCCACAAGCAATAGTCTTTTATCTTTAAGACGAATTAAACGATTAAAATGGGGTAACAATGACGCTCGTTCGGATAAATATAAGGCTTCATCTTCTCCTTTAAGCTCATTTAAATATGATATGTCTTCTTCAAAAAGTAACTCTTGGTGAAACTCTGTTTGCCATGTTTTACCACCATCAGCAGTGCGATAAAATAAACCATACGCACCTACCGCAATGCCATCAACAGCTGTGTAAAAACGTACATCAAAAAAAGGTTTTTCAATTTCAGGTGATTGCATTTGTATCGACCAAGTTAATCCACCGTCTTGAGTGTGAATTATGGTTGCATCATGTCCGACAGCCCAACCTTGTTTATCGTCGAAAAAAAATACCTTGGTTAATTGAGAAATAACAGGGGTTGCAACTTGATGCCATTGATTATTTTCTAGCAGAAGCACATCACCACGTTGGCCTACCGCAATCAGTTTGTCACCCGCATTGGTGATATCAAGCAATAAAGAGGATTGAGCTAAGGGTTGAATTTGAACAGAAAGTGGATCGAGTTGAGCATCTACTGAAGCAGTATATAAACATGCACTAATCCCAATCGCCACCGCACTGCGAAGCATGCTAAACGTCATACAAACTTCCTTTACAATATAGGGGCGCTAAGCGCCCCATTTTATTTATGGCTTATTAGCGAATACCAGCACGTCTTAATGCGTCTGGCGTAAAGTTAGACTCAGAAAGTGATGCATCAAAATTATACATCCGGCCTTCATTGTCTAGACCCATCGCTAAATAACGGCGAGATTGAAGATCATGGAATACTTCTAACGTACTCCAAAGAGCAGGCACTTCATAGTAATTGATAAGATGCGCAACACCGACACGATAAAGCTCATCGCGATTATCATAAATATCAGTTACCGCTATTTGCCAAGAATCTTCATCAATATAAAACACACGCGTTTTATAGGTATGACGCATGCCTTCTTTTAACGTTGCTTTAACTTCCCATACACGATGTTTTTCGTAACGAGCATATTCAGGGTTAATATGACCAGGTTTTAAAATCTGATCATACTTTAATGAATCTGAATGCAAGCGATAATCATTGTAAGGAATGTAAATTTCTTTTTTGCCTACTAATTCCCAGTTATAACGCATTGGAGAACCGTTAAACATATCAAAATCATCGGTAGTTCGTAAACCATCAGACACTGTACCAGGTGTATCAAAAGCAACGTTAGGTGCTTTACGAACACGACGCTGTCCAGTGTTGTAGGTCCATGCTTGGCGTGGAAGCGCCTCTTGATCCATGGTTTCTTTTACAAGAAGTGCAGTACCAGCTAGACGTGCTGGCTGAGTTACTACTTGTTTAAAATAAAACAAAGTATTTGTTTCTTTAAGCTTTTCTAAAGTCACCTCTGGACGAGAATATTCAAAGCGAATAGCTTCAGAATTCTCAACCAAAGTGTATGAACCATTAGACATAGGCGCGGCTTGGCTACGGTAGGTTTCTACATCCACTCCGCGATAACGTAAAATATGATTCCAAATGACTTCTAAACCATTATTAGGAATAGGAAATGGAACCCCAATTGTCGCACCAGAAATACCGTTACCTTCCGAAACTAATTCAGCTCTAACAGCATTGGCTTTAGTTGCATCATAGACATACTGAGGCACTGCAGCTGTTCTGCGACTTTCATAGACATTCATTTTGTAAGTGTCTGGGTATATTTCAAATAGCTTATTTTGCCCCGGCGTTAAGAAATCAGCATATTGTGTTTTATTAGCGTTAGAGATCGTAAATAACACTTTATCGCTAGGGAAAGGATCTGGGTGATGCATGCCTTTAGTGTAACCCGCAATCGGCTCACTAATCCCACCACTCCAAGCAGGGATAGAACCATCAGCATTGGCCGCTTTTTCCGCCCCTAAAGGCGTTAATGTTGTGCCTAATTTATCTGCATCAGCTTGTGATACTTTCGCCAGCGCAGCAGGTGCACCTAGTGCGATAATCACTGCTGCCGATAATATCGTCAGTTTTTTCATTATTATTATCCTTTTAAATCGAATACTTGACGTTAAAAGAGATGTAATCTCGGTCCGCCATAGCATTTGTTGTTCCTACGCCACCAAAGAAGCTGTTGTAAGAAATATCAGCGCCCCAACGACTTTGATAATCAAAGTTTACACCCAAGGCAACAGACTTTCTGCCCTCGGTAAACAAAAACATAGGATCCGGTGTAATACCATCAACGTCATGTGAGAAAATCACTCGTGGATACATGTTTACCCCAGCAAACACATTGTTAAAGTCAGCTTTAGCCACTAAACGATAACCCCAAGCGAAATCAGTTGGAAATGGATTTGTTTCTGGACCATTATGCAACGCTTCAATAATGCCGGTCATCTCTGGATTACCACCAGAACGAGCCGTACCGGGACCACTTAAGCGCAATTCGTCAAACCCTGGCATATCGTGGATCCACACACCACCCACTTCAGCAAGCATGGTTAAGTTATCTAAACCAAGCGTTGGACCAAATAAGTGAGTAAATGTCATCTGGGCTTGAGTGGTATCAGTAAGAATGAAACCATCTACCGTTTCACCAGGATCAGCAACATCCATCTGCGAAATGCCATCAAGATCTGGTCGAAGACCTGCATTAGCTAATTGCTGTGGCATTGCAGCAAACAACAACTCAACGTCATCGATTTGCAATGGTTCATCAACACGGTGAGATATTTCGCCGGCAACTGAGGTGTCACCTACTAACGTGTTAAAGCTAAAACCATATAACTGAATATCTTCAGGATATACAATTTGTGATTTAGTAAAGGTTTCCATGCTTAGCAACAAATCGCGGTCAATAACGCCACCACTTTGTGCTAAACGTCCATAATCACGACCAATCGCATCTGCTGTAAAGTTTGAAGCAGTTCCGCTAATGATAGGTCTGCGACTATGATAGTTCATGTAATAGAAACCGAACTCAGTTTCACCCAATTCTGGTGAGTAATAACCTAACTTCACACCAAATTGACCATCATCGCTCGGGTCTGCTGCATCTTGAACTAATGCAACCTTAGTAGAATAAGACAGCATATAAGCTGCATAATCCGAATTAAATCCGCTTGCAGCTGCGGCATCATATAGACGTGAATACTCTGAAATTAAGAAATCTTGATTGATATCTGGATTAGAGTTAAAGCCCAGTTGTGCATTTTGGTTATAACCACCGTAACCCGCAAAATCATTGGTTGCAAAGTTAGAACCTGGTGTAGGCACCCAAATTGGTTGCCAATCATATTGATAGAATGCTTCAAGGTTTAGATTTTCAGTTAACCCTAACGATGCCCACACCATACCTTGCGGTCGGAATGCTTCTTTAAGTTCAGCACCCGGAGCATTAAGAATGTTTAAGTCGACAGCATTAATGACAGCAATACCGTGAGATATGAGAGTGCTTTCCCCCCAAGAAACCACTTGGTTACCAACACGAACACTTAATGGGTTATCCCCATTATTTAAATCCCAATGACCATAGACAAATGCATCTAATAAGCGAATGTCTTTACATTGCACTTCTGACGCTTTGTCATCTTGACAAGGATCAAATTCTTTACCCGTTAATGGATCATTGAAACCGTAATCACCGTCATTGAGTTTACGGTCATAGAAATACATGCCGCGCATGAAAACACCGTAGTTTTCATATTTCAATGATAATTCGTGCAGCCCCTTAACAATCTCAGACGTCGTATCACCCTGCGCATACAATAAATTACTTAAATCATTGTTGCTTGAATAAGAACCCGGTTGAGCCCAAATTTCTGCAGATGTGTATTTGGTTGAGCCAAATGCACCACCAAATGCAGAATAACCAGACCAATCAAACTGTGGTTGGTTGACCTTACCTATCTGATCATTCCAATCACGATCAGCTACACGCCAACTCGCACCTGCGGTCCAAGTTGAGTCAAATGTGCCTCGCACATCGCCCCAATTAAAAGAAACGGCTGAGGCTGAAGTGCTCATCCCCAAACATAGTGCCGACACCACCCCCAAAGCGAGAGTCGACTTGTTAAATCTATTTTTAACAATATTCATTTTAGTTCATCTCCGTAGCCTGTTGGATTAGTTGTTATAAGAATTTAAACCAACATCTTGTTAGCCCACAGGCAACACTATTGTTACAGCATTTAACTATATTGAGCAAGGTCAAAAAAAGAAAATGTTTAAGAAAATTAACGGTATCGGGCTAAGTTCGATAAAATAAAATGGACTGGTATTTGAATTAATACTGGCAGGAAAATTACAATCATTACTCCATTAACTAAAGAAGTTTATTTTCATAGACTTATAAATGTTCATTAATTGTTAATTTACACACAACTAATCAATCGAACGTTTGAAGTAAATACTCTACAATTTATTAAGTGATTTGAAACTACCGTCTGAATTTAGTACTAATTTGAACCGTCCATTAATTCCTTGGGGGGTCAAATACGGTCTAAAATACTTACCATTGATGTGCAACACTCGCCCTTGATGGTCTCTAACTTGCACTTTCTCTGCAACTCCTTGGTAATAAGGTAGAAATGCATCATAACTAACGTTAAGAGAAAAAAATATATCCATAATTGATTCCATAAAAAGGAGAGCAAGCTCTCCTTTTTAACATGCTATATCACACAATTAATGACGTTAAATACGTCACTAATTAAATCATCATTCAGCCAACGATTTAGTCACTTTTTCATATAAATCTTTTGATAAATCAGGCAGTGATTTTAGCTCTACTAAACACTGTTTCATTAATTGCTGACGTTGTTGATCAAATTTCGAAAATTGAATTAATGGCGTAATCATTCGCGAAGCAACTTGTGGATTAGTCTTATTCAACTTAATCAAAATCTTGGTCAAATAACGATAACCTTCGCCATCAGCACGATGAAATTGATAGGTATTAGCCGCAACAAAAGCCCCTATTAATGATCTAATCCGGTTTGGGTTTGAAAAACTAAAACTTGGATGCTTAGTTAATGTTTTAACTTGATCTATTACATCATCACTATCTACTAAAGCTTGTAAAGTAAGCCATTTATCCATCACTAAAGGTGTTGATTCCCACATAGATTCAAAATCACTCAGTAACATAGGTAAACAACTTAATTGTCCAATTGCTGCGGCTTTCAAAGCACCTAAACTGTCAGTCATATTTTTTGCTGAATAGTATTGTTTCTGAACTAATGACTCATGAGCATCCGTCACTAAGCATAACAACGATAGAGCAACATTTTTAAATGCTCGTGCTCCAGGATTATTAATGATAATGAGTTCACGATAACGGACCAGTAATTCATCTTCACAAGCTGATGCAAGTTCTTCAACCACATACTCTCTGGCTTTAGCTAATGCATCTAAATCAACTTTATCTACCTGTTCAATTAAGGCTGAAGCCGAAGGAACAGACAGAATTTCAGCCACTAAGGCTTGATCAATATTGGCATCTAAAATGATCCCTCTGAATGCTTCTACAACACGTGGGTCAACCACCATTACCTGTTGCAACTGCAACTGAGCAACATTGTTCCATATGGTTTGACTCACTAACTGCACCGATGCTTCCCAACGAGCCACTTCACTAGAGGCATAACGCATAAGGTGCACAAGTTGATCTATGTTGAAATCATATACCAGTTTTACAGGAGCGGAGAAATCTTGTAATAACGATGGAATAGGCGCATTTTTAAGCCCGTCAAACACAAAGGTTTGGATACTTTTCGTTATATCAAGCACTTTATTAACAATGGATTGCCCTGTAATGTCCAGTAATTCAATGCTAAATGGAATGTGTAATACTTGGCCTTTAACACCCTTTGATACTACCTGCTGAGCGATAGTGAGATGATACTCACCCTTGTCTGCATCAAATCGGTCACTGACTGTCACGACGGGGGTTCCAGCTTGACTATACCAACGACGGAATAAGGTTAAATCCTTACCACTCGCATCTTGCATTGCATTGACAAAATCATCACAAGTCACAGCTTGACCATCATGACGTTCAAAATAGCACTTCATACCAGCTTGAAAACCATCTTCGCCTAAAATGGTGTGCATCATACGGATCACTTCCGCACCCTTGTCGTAGACAGTTACTGTGTAAAAATTGTTCATTTCAATCACGCTTTCGGGGCGAATTGGATGAGACATTGGTCCTGCATCTTCAGCAAACTGTTGGTTTTTCATCACACGAATAGCATGAATGCGATTTACCGCGCGAGACCCTACATCTGAGCTAAATTCTTGATCGCGAAAAACGGTTAAGCCTTCTTTTAAACTTAACTGAAACCAATCTCGACATGTTACTCGGTTACCCGTCCAGTTATGAAAGTACTCATGACCGACTACTGATTCAATACCGTGATAATCATCATCTGTGGCACTGGCTTTATCTGCAAGAACGTATTTGGTATTAAACACATTCAAGCCTTTATTTTCCATCGCGCCCATATTAAAAAAGTCGACAGCTACTATCATGTAAACATCAAGATCATATTCAAGACCGAAACGCGTTTCATCCCACTTCATCGCCTTTTTCAATGATGCCATAGCGTGATCAGCTTTGTGTAAGTTACCTTTATCAACAAAAACCTGCAGTTTAACTTCACGATCTGACATTGTGGTAAATGTATCGCTAAGTAAATCAAAATCACCCGCGACGAGTGCAAACAAATAGCTCGGCTTTGGAAACGGATCATGCCATTTTACAAAATGACGACCAGAACGAGGCATCTCGCCTTTATCAACCAAATTACCGTTACTTAACAAGAAAGGAAAAGCTTGCTTCTCTGCTTCAATCCGCACGGTATAAACAGCCAGAACATCAGGTCTATCAAGGAAATAAGTGATGCTGCGAAATCCTTCAGCTTCACACTGAGTACAATAAGCACCATCAGACATGTAAAGACCTTCAAGACTAGAGTTAGCCTCAGGGTCAAGCAGGGTCACTATTTCTAATTCAAAATCATTTTGGTCTGTATTAATAAGCAATTGATTATCATGTTGACGATAGTTAGCCGCCACACCATTAAGCTTAACTGAACTAAGCGAAAGTTGTTCACCATCAAGAACCAGCTCATGCTGATGTTCACCATTACGACGCACTGTACTGACAGCTGTCACTTTAGTATTTTTACCATCAAGAATAACGTTTAAATCAACATGGGTAATGGTAAATGCTGGTTTGGTATAATCTTTAAGATGTTTTTCTTGCGCTTGGTTCATACAGGATCCTTTGAGCGGTACTAATACCAATGTAAATAAAGTAATAAGCTTTAACTAATCGGTATTATTTTTAAGTATTGTGATTAAGAAAAAACGCGCCTTAAGCGCGTTTTTTAACAGAACAACTCATTACTTAGACGTTGTTTTAGCCAACTTTTCTGCATCAGCCATATCTAAAGTGATATCGGCGGTTTCATCCAAAAATGCATCAGGTAGCTTACTGTCATCGGTATCTTCAATATCATCTAAAGATTTCACGGCAGCTAAACCTTCATGAACACGACGAGCATTCGTTCGGTCTAGAGCACGCTTATCATCGTCTTCACGAGAAGCAATGCGCTCACTCTCAACAAGAGAGATAGTTTTGTCTTTATGATGTTTTTTAAATTCTTTAATATCTTGGTAAATATAACTAAATTCAACATCTTTACTGATGCGTTGTTTATGTTTTACATCCAAGTTTTCAATTAACGCAGGAGTAATATTCCCCAATGTAGTGTACTGAGCTACAGGTACCTTATCCCATGGAAGAGCATTTTTCTCTTCTGACTCACCGTATTCGCCAGGCTCTAACGCACTAGGTAAACGAATATCAGGTGTAACACCTTTTAGTTGAGTACTACCGCCGTTGATACGATAAAACTTAGCAATGGTGTATTGCACATGTCCGATTGGCTTTTCGTACATATCATAGATGCGACCTAAACTTTTATGCTGCTGAACAGTCCCTTTACCGTAGGTTGACTCACCAACGATAAGTGCACGATCATAATCTTGTAAAGCCGCAGCAAAAATCTCTGATGCTGATGCGCTATAACGATCAACCATCACAGTTAATGGGCCACTATAAGCACTAACGCCATCATTATCGCGATTTTGATTGATACCACCATTTGCATCACGAATTTGAACCACTGGGCCCATATCAATAAACAAACCAGTCAACAATGTAGCTTCAGTTAATGCCCCGCCACCGTTTCCGCGAAGATCAATAATAATGCCTTCAACCTTGTCTTTTTCGAGTTTAGTGATTTCTTTAGCCACATCTTGCGACAAATTCATATAAAACCCAGGTATCTGAATCACCCCGACTTTACGATTGGCATATTGGCCTTCTGTAGGTTCGATAACTTTTGATGTTGCTGCACGGTCTTCTAAACGGATTTTATCTCGAGTAATCACTAATTCAAAAGGTTTGGCATTCGCCCCCCCCTTTTTAGGCAAAATCTGCAAGACAACTTCACTGCCTTTTGGCCCTTTGATCAAATCAACAACATCATCTAAACGCCAACCAATCACATCAACTATGTCACCATCTTTTTGACCTACGCCGACAATTCTATCTTCAGGTGATAGTTTTTCACTGTTGGCAGCAGGCCCTCCAGCCACTAAACTTTTGATGACAGTGTAGTCATCATCCATCTGCAACACGGCGCCAATACCTTCAAGACTTAGGTTCATTTCCATTTGGAAACGTTCGGCATTGCGAGGAGATAAATAGCTTGTATGAGGTTCAACACTGCGAGCAAACGCATTCATCACAGTTTGAAATACATCTTCACTTTGAGTTTGGCTTAAGCGCTTAATAGCATTGTTATAACGCTTCTCGAGCACTTCAACAATTTCAGGCCACTTTTTACCCGTTAGTTTCAAGTTTAATGCATCGTATTTAACACGTTGACGCCAAAGCTCATTAACTTCTGCTTCATCCTTTGGCCATTGCGCATCTTTACGATCAAACTCATAAACATCGCCTGCTTTAGTAAAATCAAACTCTTTATCAAGCAAAGACAAGGCATAAGCAAAACGTTCATAACGACGCTTTTGCACCAAATCGTACATAGCAAATGCAGGGCTAATATCGCCTGTTTCAACCATGTCATCAAACTGTTTTTGGTACTGATCGAAGTTTGCAATGTCTGCCATAGTCAGCACATTACGACGATAATCCAGTTGTTCAAGAAAGCGGGCATAAATCTTTTCAGAAAAGGTATCATCAAGGTTAAAACGATGATAATGCGAGCGAGTAAACAAAGTTGTTACTCGCTTGCTAGCCACTTTATGCTGTGGCTCTTGTGCTAGTTTAGGTAACTCGCTGATTTGAATCGTTGGTGAAATTGCCCATGCCGAAAAGCCGACAAATAAACTGGCAATTGACGCGGCCAAAGTAAGTTTTCGCATCAACAAGTACTCCTTAAATTTCTATAACAATATGTGCTCAGCACGTACTTTGATGGATAGGCCAGTGTCTAGCTGAACATGCACATCTTCTTTATTAATATCAGTCACGACTCCAGGTACAGGTGTGGCGCCTAACTTAACATTAACACGTTGTTTGGGTTTCAAATCTTCAAGTTTAGCCGGTACAAGTTTAATGACCGGAGCCGCTACAGGTACTGGACGTTCTTTTTTAACAGCAGGAGCACGTTTCGGTGCAACTTTCTTAGCAGGCTTTTTAGGAGCCAAAGCTTGACGTTTGGCTTTAGCTTTATCTTGGCTTTCTTTAAGCGTCAAAATAGCATGGTCGATGTGCTCTTGTTCTAATTCAGCACATTCATTACCGTCAAGATCAATACGTTTAGCACCCGCTTTAACGCCTTTCAAATAACGCCAGCTGCTTGTGTAACGACGAAGCGCTACACGTAATTGTGTTTTACTGACTTTAGAATCATCAGCTAACCGTTCAGCCAAATCTTGAAACAAACCAATTTTTAATGGCTTAGTTTCACCTTCTGCAATAAAGCATAAAGGAAAGGTTTCATATAAATACGCTAATATTGCGTTGGTGTCGGTCAACTTGTCTGTTGATTCCATTTTTACTTCCACGTTAATAAAGGGACTGATTATGCGGCTTAAAATTTGCCATGCAGTCGTTCATCTTTCGTTAAACCTTAACCGTTAAGGCTCAACGTACAAAATATCACTATCCGCCAGTTAGCTAAAGTCATTGAAACAAACCTTAACAATTTAACCAAACTTACTCTCAGCTTAATCATCGCTCATCAGTAAATCCAGCACAAATGCGTATAGCGGCATATTATAAAGCCCACGGCAGCGAATGCGACCATGATTTAATCTAATTTGTTCGCTATTTAACCAAATAGGCAAGTTTCTAGACTTTTTACCATGTTTTCTAGGCCGATTTGATCATCTTGATCAAAACGATTCAATAATGGACTGTCAATATCTAACACTGCCACAACCTTATTGCCCTGTCTAACAGGAATTACAATTTCAGAATTACTCGCCGAATCGCATGCTATATGACCATCAAAATCATGAACGTCAGCAATTCGCTGGGTTTTATTTTCTGCAGCAGCAGTCCCACAAACACCTTTACCCATATTGATACGGGTACAAGCGACTTTACCTTGGAATGGACCAAGGACTAATTGCTCACCGCGCTTGATATAAAAACCAGCCCAGTTAAGGTCTTCCAGGTTGTCATTCAACAACGCTGAAAAATTAGCCATTGCCGCAATTAAATCATCTTCGCCTTCGAGTAAAGCTTGTGCTTGACGATTTAACGTTTGGTAAAATTCGGTTTTCATTTCCATTCCTTAAGCTGAACACTCACAAAAAGAGTGAGCTATTAACGTGCCTATTCGGCTGATGTATTTTTAGCGGTCACTTTCTTGCTTTTTGCCGCAGGAGCGTTTTTAACCTGTACGATACCTTTTAGCAAGTTAGAAAGCTCATCTTTATGGTTTGCTAGGTAAAATGCCAACTGTTCGCATTTATTTTCATCAAGTCCGAGGTCTGCCTTAGCGATAAAAGGCACTAGATTATCGGAAATATCAAGCATCTTATCGTAGGCATCTGCCTCTTTCTTCGATATAAATGTCATCTTTTCCACCCCTTCTCTGACCACGACAAACTGGGTTATCACTGCCATGATGTAATCCTCACTGTTTTTATATACAGTGTATAGAATCTCACATAGTTAACTTATGATGCAAGTGTTCTGGTTATTCTGATATTATCAAGTGAAGAAAATTGAGACTTTTTAACAATTGATACATTTATTTACCAATATAAGGCAAAGCAGAGAGGCTTAACTCTTCGCTCCCCCAATAATGCGTTTCAATATGGATTAGATTAATTCTACATGCATGAACTAGATGACCATGATTCAATAATTTTATGCCAATCATGTGATTTGGTAGTGAGGAGACGAGCTTTGCCCTCAAGTGCTAGAGCGTTGTGCCCACGCTGCCACACTGCATTATATGACGCTCCTTATTGCTCAATTAATGGCATGTTGGCATTGTGTATCGCGGCGCTGATTATTTTTATACCCGCTAATTTATTACCTGTACTTGAAATTCATTTTCTTGGTAGCGTGCGAACGACAACCGTATTGCAGGCTGCTATTACAGTGTGGTTAGAAGGATATTGGGTTGTAGGTTTAGCGGTAATGGTCGCGGCGGTTATCGCACCTGGACTCTTAATATTATCGATTCTAACCCAAGTGCTCATTGTAAAATTAAAGCTTCATAGTTCATTTTGGCAAAGAACTTACAGTACACTTTTAAAAAATCATGGTTTAATATCACAAATGACCATGTTAGAAATTTATGTCATCAGCTTTTTAGTATCTGCATTTCAACTTTCTGATTTTTCGGATGTTTATTTCGGAATGGGCACCTTGTGTTTTACCATGTTGTTTATCATAATTTTATTCTTACAACGTGAATATAACCTAGAACACATGTGGAGCTATGTTGATGCCTAATCATCCAACCACCATTGCAGGTGAAATCACAAAATGCAGTGCAGAGACCGTTGAGAATACGAACGACGATGCGACAAAGAAGACCCCATCGAATTTTCAAGGAAAACAAATGGGCTTATGTCTATGTCCTGTGTGTCGTAAACTTAATCTGCTTAGTAATGGTCATTGTAGACGTTGTTTTAGCCAATTAAGCAGCCGTAATTATGCCAGTATCCAGCAAAGCTGGGCTTTATTGATCACGGCAACCATTTTACTTGTGGTCGCCAATATTTATCCAATCACGTTATTAACCAACCGTGGTGTGGTCACCAACGACACTATTTTTAGTGGTATTAGCCATTTAGTTAAAACCGGCATGTTCCCGATTGCCATTATTGTTTTCACAGCGAGTATTTTAGTACCTTGGCTAAAAATTATTGGCTTAGCTACTTATTTGTCTGCTATCAGTTTTAACCTACCAATATCAAAAAGAAAGTTAATGGTTGGTTTTCACATCATTGAATGGATTGGCCGTTGGTCAATGCTCGATTTATTCGTGATTTCATTAACGGTTGCCTTAGTGAATATGGGGCAACTTTTAGACGCCAAACCTGCACCCGCCGCAACAGCATTTGCATTAGTTATATTACTAACGCAACTCGCGGCAAAAGTGTTAGATACTCGTTTACTCTGGGACCGCTTGGAACAAACAAATGACAGAAATTGAATCGCCGAAAATTGTGAAGAAAAAATTATTCTCGCCAATATGGTTATTACCTGTTGTCGCCTTGATATTAGGCGCTTGGTTAGGTGTAAAAAGCATTAAAGAGTCAGGCATTGAAATTTTGATCCACTTTCCCAGTGCCGCTGGAATTGATATCGGTAAAACCTTGGTAAAATACCAAGGTTTGTCGGTAGGTAAAGTAACCGATATAGGCATTGATGATGATCTTAAAGGCGTTAACGTAAAAGTAGTCATGGATTACCGCGCTGACCCATTTTTGAATAAAAATACCCTTTTTTGGTTAGTTAAACCTAAAGCCAGTATCACCGGTGTTGAAGGATTAGATACCTTATTTTCGGGAAATTACATTGCAATCCAACCTGGAGATGGACGTTCTGCCACTATTTTTGAAGCACAACGTGAAGCCCCAGCGATTCTTCCCGGCAGTGAAGGAATAATGATTGAACTGAAATCCCCCAAACTAGGATCGATTGATGTCGGCTCGCCAGTATTTTTCCGTCAAGCTCCTGTAGGAAGTGTTGTTAGCTATCGTCTAGATGGAAATAAACAAATTATTATCAGCGCATTTGTTCAAGAGCAATATGCTCATTTAGTCAATAAAGACTCCCACTTTTGGAACGTGTCAGGCTTAAAAATAGATGCTTCTTTATCTGGGGTAAAAGTCAGTACTGAAAGTATCGCGTCTATTCTGGCCGGCGGCATCAGCTTTGATACCGGAAGCAACACTTTAAAAGCCGAAAATGGGGATGTTTACACCCTCTATGATGATGAAGTCACCGCTATTGGTGGGGTTCATTTTAGGTTAACCGCTGCTGACAGTGAAGATGTTAATGAAGGTACAGCCATCATTTACCGTGGTGTCATTATAGGTGAAATTGAAAAAGTAACGTTAACCGAGACTGGTGTCGAATTTCTCGCTCGAGTAGAACATCAGTACCAAGTCTTAATCACCAATGACAGCCAATTTTGGCTAAGCGGCGCTGAATTATCGTTAAAAGGCGTCAAACACCTTGGGCGTTTGGTGACTGGGAGTGTCATTAATGTGTTACCCGGGACTCAGGACTCTGCGGAGACGGAGACGATGCAGTTTAATTTAGCATCACAAGCTCCCGATTTGCTCACGCAAGATAAACTTAGCCTGACAGTGGTTGCCAATACCCATACAGGTATCAGCAATGGCGCACAAGTGCGATATAAACAGCTACCTATAGGAAGTATTACCAGCATCAATTTAAGCCAAGATTTTTCTGCGGTCGAATATCATATTGAAATTCTTCCCGAATTTAAAAATCTACTCACAAAAGGCAGTTTCTTTATTCCAGAAAGTGCCTTAGCCATTAATGCTTCATTAGATGGAATAAGCGTTAACACTCGTGACGTGACCACTTTGCTTGAAGGGGCAATTAGCTTAATTCCTGGTAACAACAAAACATTGATTCCAGCCAACAGCAAATTAACACTGCATGAATCAATTGAATCAGCCCAGACACTTTATGCCCAACAACAAATGACGCACTTTTCACTAACCAGTATTGATGGTGCTGACCTAGCTGAAGGTTCACCTATTTATTACAAGAAAATGCAAATTGGCACGGTGAATAAAGTTAATTGGCTCGCTAAAACGGATAAATTTAATATTGATATTAATATCGATAATAAATTTATCCCTTTAGTAAATCCTAAGACTGTGTTTTGGCGAAATGATGCTGTTGCGATCAATGCCAGTCTTGCCGGAGTCGACATTAATGTAGCGCCTCTCAAAGGCGCAATAAAAGGTAGTATTACCCTTGGACATATAGACGACATAGTTGATGAGCACAGCGATCAAGCTAATCTTCGTTTGTATGACACCAAACAACTGGCGCTGATGCAGGCTAAAGTCATCAACCTCACCCTTCCTGTTAGCACAAAAGTAGCCGATAAAGCCGCTATTCGCTATCAAGGTCATAAAATTGGTGAAGTCTCACATGTGAAGCTAAATCAAGATTTAAATACTCTTAATGCACAAGCATATATCTTTGGTCAATATGCCAACCATTTTAGTACTAGTGACAGTGAATACTTCATTGTCGATGCACAAATTTCTTTAGCGGGCATTAATGCCCCCGAAACGCTGTTAACGGGTCCATACATTGGTGTTATCCCAGGCAATAGCAAAGAAATTGTTGATAACTTTGATGCTCAACCACACTCAAATTTTGAGGCTACAGTGCCTAAAGATGCATTAGCATTCCAACTAGTTGATGATCAACTAGGTTCAATTAAGGTCGGTACACCACTGTTTTTCCGCGGAATTAAAGTCGGACAAATAGATGGATATCAATTGGATGACTCAGGTACCGAAATTAGCTTATTTGCCCATGTTAATGCTGAATATAGTCACTTAGTTAACCAGACAAGTCAGTTTTGGGATGCTTCAGGTATTAAATTAGACGTCGGTCTATTTTCGGGCGCACAATTAGAAACCGGATCATTAGAAACGATACTCGCCGGTGGTATCGCATTTGCGACCCAAGAAACAACATCAGACAGTAACCGTATCAATACCACCGAACGTTTCCCATTGCATGAGAATATACAAGATGAATGGGCACAGTGGCAACCAACACAAACTAAATAACCTCAATTGTGGTTATTTGGTTCTGTAAAAACATAAGGCCGATATCATTATCGGCCTTATGTTTTTCTCGACTAAATATTAGACTCTGGCTAATTAATGACTAACCATAAAACCAATAACACACACTTATAGCGGCTGTAATGCCGGCAAAATCTGCCGCTAAACCACAACCTAATGCATGACGACCATTGCGGATCCCTACCGAACCAAAGTAAACGGCTAACACATAGAATGTTGTTTCAGTACTACCTTGTAATATAGCAGCAAGTCGGCCGGCAAATGAATCTACACCATTATGGTCCATGGTTTCTAACATCATAGCTCGAGCACCGGAGCCGCTAAAGGGTTTCATAAATGCCGTTGGCATAGCGTCAATAAAGCGTGTATCGAAACCAAGAGCACTAATGCCTGAAGCTAATAGCTGCAAAGCATAATCTAATGCGCCAGATGCCCTTAAAAAACCAATTGCTAATAACATGGCAAGTAAATATGGTATCAATGTAATAGCTTGGCCAAAACCTTGTTTCGCCCCTTCGACAAACTCATCATATACAGCGACTTTGCGATAACCCGCTACCAAAATAAAGCTTAAAATCAGTATTAATAAAATTCCGTTACCCAAAACCATTGATACTTGCCCTATCGCTTGTGCCGATAGCGTCAATAAGTAAGCAACCCCAGCCATAAGCGTGCCAATAATCAATGCAGCGTAAGCTAGAATAACACTGTTAAATAATGAGATCCTCTGTACTAAAGCAACCACCAACAGACCGACAACAGTCGATGCACTGGTCGCAAGTAAAATAGGTAAAAAAACATCAGCAGGGTTTGCTGCACCTTGTTGTGCACGGTATAAAAACACGGTGACGGGTACTAAAGTGACAGACGATGTATTCAATACTAAAAATAGAATTTGAGCATTGGTCGCGACCGTTTGAACAGGATTAAGGCTCTGCAAGTCATGCATAGCTTTTAAACCCAAAGGAGTCGCAGCATTGTCTAATCCCAAAATATTGGCAGTTAGGTTCATGCTAATGCTGCCATAGGCAACATGCCCGCGTGGAACATCGGGCATCAATTTAGACAATAATGGCTCAAAAGCACGAGCAAATAATCCAACTACTCCCGCTTTTTCACCCACTTGCATTAGGCCCATCCATAATGCCAATACACCGATGAGTCCTAATGATATGTCTGCGGCTAATTTTGCACTGGCAAACAATGCAGTAACAGATCCACTAAGCACATCTGCATTACCACCTATCAATTGGATAATAATAGAAATTGCAGCCACAATAAAAAATAACAGCCATACTCTGTTTAACACGCGCCGCTCCATTACACTGTCTCAATATTCCCGTTAATATACAGTAATCATTGACGTTCTGGGGTAACAATTCCGTGTTATGATCATGCTAATTCAGCTAAATAAGAAATGATTCTCCTTATTATGATCCCATTACATCCAAACTTTATTAGTCACATTCAAAATGAACTCCCTTCACACCTGTCATTAACTGACTTTATTGATTATTGCAATCAACCGCTTCGAAAGTCGATTAGGGTCAACACCTTAAAAATTACTACTCCAAATTTTGTCGATATCATGACACAAGCTGGTTGGCAATTATCGGTGATCCCATGGTGTGATGATGGTTTCTGGATTGAAGGTAATGAGGATATTCAATTAGGTAATGCGATTGAACATATACAAGGATTATTTTATATCCAAGAAGCGAGCTCTATGTTGCCGCCAACAGCATTGTTTGCTGATAGCACCATACCAGAAACAGTACTAGATGTTGCTTCTGCGCCAGGTTCTAAAACGACTCAAATAGCGGCATTAATGAATAATAGTGGTCTGCTGGTAGCCAATGAGTATTCTGCCAGCCGGGTTAAGGTGTTGCACGCCAACGTGTCCAGAATGGGCGCTAGCCATACAGCACTAACCCATTTTGATGGCCGTGTATTTGGTGAATATTTGTTTGAGTCTTTTGACGCCATTTTGTTAGATGCCCCTTGTGGCGGCGAAGGCACAGTGCGCAAAGATCCATTGGCTTTAAAGCACTGGGACATTGAAGATGTCACTGCCATTGCTGAAACTCAAAAAGATCTCATCGAATCAGCTTTTTTAGCACTAAAACCCGGTGGTACGTTAGTGTATTCAACATGCACACTCAGTCAGCTTGAAAATCAGCATATCTGTAAACATTTACAACAAGTTTATCCTGATGCCGTCGAGTTTGTGTCCCTCGCCGATTTATTTAATGGTGCAGATAAAGCTTGTACTGAAGAAGGTTTTTTACACGTATGGCCACAGATTTATGACAGCGAAGGTTTTTTTGTTGCCAAGATCCGCAAAACAGCTTCAGTAGAACGTAATAAAAATCAACCAAAACAGCAAAAGAACTTTCCTTTCGCCGTTGCGGGTGAAAAACAGCAAAACGAACTACGACAATATTTTAAAGAGACTTTCTCAATCGAACTACCACATGACGATGTCATTATGTTACGAGACGATGAATATTGGTTATTCCCGGCGCAATTTATGACTTTTATTGGCAAAATGCGTTTTCAACGCATTGGGATCAAACTGGCCGATGCCATGAAAAAAGGCTATAAAGCCAAGCATGAAGCTATTATTGCATTGTCGACAGCAAGTGGTGCGCCTAGAACCATTGAATTAAAGGCTGCACAAGCTCAAGACTTTTTAATGGGTCGAGACATTGCAACACAGTCTTTTGAAGAAGCTGCACAGCAATATTTAGCAAAACTGGCACAAGGGGAAATGTTAGTCAGCTATCACGGAGTGGTATTAGGTGTAGTTAAACACTTAGGTCATCGTTTGAAAAACAATTTACCGCGGGATCTTGTTCGTGACAAAGTAAACTTAAGTTTATGAAAACAGTAATATTTATGATTACATGAAATAAGGTAAGATTTAAAAGCGAGATATTGATCAACTTTTTGATATTTTTTGTGCAAACAAAAAATGTCTGACTATAATTCAGTTCATAGTTCATAGTTCATAGTTCATTTAACAGTTTATTCAGTCTTTGGCATCTTAATTCACATTAACATGCCGCAACAGTAGCGCAAGGCTCTTAACTGAGCCCTTTCCCTAGGCCCAAAACAATTGGATAGTTTTGGGTCTTTTTTTATCTATTTTTTAAGTTTGACTCAATAAACATAATAGAATCAGGAGAAAAGGTTAAGTGACTAACGCCCAACTAATTTAGCTGCATCGTTAAATAAGTTAAAGAAATTATCTGTGGTGTACTGAGCTAACTCTTCAAATTTTTCACCGCGTAATTCAGCGACAAACTCAGCTACATCACGCACATATGCAGGTTGATTTTCTTGACCTCGATGCGGTACTGGCGCTAAATAAGGAGAATCTGTTTCTACTAATAACCTATATTTAGGCACTTGACGGATCACACTACGCAGCTCACCAGCATTCTTGAAAGTAACGATACCAGAAACCGATATATAAAAACCTAAGTCGATAGCCGCTTTAGCCATTTCCCAGCTTTCAGTAAAACAATGTAATACACCGCCTACTTTGTCAGCATTACCGGATTTAAGCATATTAATGGTGTCTTCACGGGCATCACGAGTGTGAACAATTAATGGCTTGTTCACCTCTACAGCTAACGCAATTTGTTGTTCAAAACACTGCTGTTGTAATATTTTAGTGTCATTTGAATAAAAGTAATCTAAGCCTGTCTCGCCGATAGCAACCACACGCGGATCTTCAGCAAAACGTTTAATGTCTTCAATGTTTAAACCTTCTTGTACATCAAGAGGATGCACACCAGAAGACAAAAACACATTATTAAATGCTGCCACTTTATCGCGCATAGCTTCAAAGCCCTGCTGACGGACATTGACGCATAATAAGTAATCAACGCCTTGGGCTTTAGCATTGTTCATAATAGTCTGTAAACTGGCAGAGTCTGGGGCCGCTTTTAAGCGATCAAGGTGGCAATGTGAATCAATTAGCATGGGAATTCTTTCGCAACTACATTAACAAATAAACAGGTGTGCAAGAATACCTAGCTACATGGTACAGGTCAAATCACTAGAGGCGAGTTCACTTGATAATAACTTTTCAATATGATGTTTATGACTTTCAGCATCGGTTTTGATTTTAACCCCAATACCCGCAGGTCGTCCGCCGGATGCACCTAATGGATTAATCCAAACAACAGCACCTTTAAATTCGTTGGTTTGGGTGGCATCGGGTAATCGATAAGCAATAGTAAGCTCTTGGCCTAAGAAATGACTTTCGGTAGTCGCAATAAATAAGCCTGCTGGCTTAATAAACGGCATGTAAGCACGATAAAGCTTATGTAATGTATCGTAGTTGGCAACTAGATCGACCATAAATGATTATTATCTTCCCATTAACTGGTTAAAATATGTATAACTAAAATGAATTTAATGAGTTAACTGTCTGAATGCGAGTACATATTGCTGACACAATGCTTGAGTATTGACACTTGGCATTGTTTCAAGCTTGTGACACATATTCATTATGCGCCCTGCTAGCTCAATTATTTTAGCTTGAACCAGTGGGTTTAATGTTTGATGGTCAGCATGATCAGTTTTTATCTTATTACTTTTTAACACATATTGGCGTAAGTACAAATATAAAACATTAAGTGCATCAACAATTTGTTGATCTGACACTTTCAATAAACTATTGCTTAAATGGCCCGTTTTTAAACTTTGAGCCCAATCTTGGCGAAATGTCAGCAGTTGTTGATAATGTTGAGAGGTTAAACTATTGGCTAATGCCAAAGGCCCACCGACGACACTAAGACACCAAGTAACATCATGGGTTTTACCCTCCGAGTTAGCTGCTGGTAACAGTTGCTGTACCGCTAACCAATGATGGATTTCTAACTTAGTAGGGGCAACAAATTTAAGCGTTTGACAGCGACTGGTAATGGTCGCTAATAACTGCGCTGATGTATTCGTTTGCAGGATGAGTACGACATCATCGCCAGGTTCTTCAAGAGTTTTCAGTAGTGCATTAGCTGCGGCTAAATTTAATCGCTCAGCATTAATAATGATTGCGACACGCGCCCCGCCTTGTTGGGCCGTTTGAGTTAACGCTTTGCATAACTGACGAATTTGATCAACTTTAATTTGGTTACCATCTGGCTCGACAACATATAAATCAGGGTGGTTACCAGCAGCCAATAACAAACAGCTTTTACATTGTCCACAAGCGCCCACTGGCGTGAGGTGTTGGCAAAGCACTGCCTGAGCAGCAGCCTTCGCTATCTTATCTCCACCCAGTGCTTTATCAATGTTAAACAAATGTGCATGGCTGCTTTTACCACGATAATGTTGATCGACAAACCGCTGATGCGGATCCGCTAACCACGGTAATTGGTCAATCTGATAATCACTCATGTCGCGACATTATCCTCTTGATGCCCATCACTGCTCACCCATAAGAGCGGGTAATAGACGCTGCAACTGAAGCCGAATATCATCATGAACTTGTTCCATTGATTGGCTGGCATCAATAACGATAATACTGTCATCTTCATGGGCTAACTTTAAGTAGGTTTTTCTAGCTCGTTCAAAAAAATCAATGGCTTGTTGTTCAATTCTATCAAGCTTGCCACGACTCGCTGCCCGGCTTAATCCTAGTGTAGGATCAATATCCAAATACAAGGTGAGATCGGGCTTAAAACCATGTAGGCATGCATCGCTTACCGCTTTCACTAATGGCATTAAACCACGACCACCACCTTGATAAGCTAAAGATGACAGATTATGCCTATCACCAAGAACCCATTTACCTGAAGACAAAGCTGGTTTGATTACATTGGCAATTAACTGTGATCGGGCAGCATAAATAAGCAAGCATTCTGCTTCGTCGCATAACGGATCGGACTCATCGGCAATTTTAACTAAGTCACGTATTTTTTCTGCTAATGGAGTGCCACCAGGTTCACGCGTACACACAGGTGATTGGCCAATGTATTGACTAATAATATCGTTAACTAGGGCAATCGCGCTCGATTTACCCGCGCCTTCTAATCCTTCAATGACAATAAACTTGCCTTGGTGTTGACTCATTTTCTTTTTCTCTGAAATTCATTTACGGCTGTATTGTGAGCCTTCAATGTGGATGAAAACACATGACTGCCATCATTACGTGACACAAAATATAAGTAATTTACTTTGGCTGGATTGGCTGCAGCAAATAATGATGCTCGACTCGGTGCAGCAATAGGCGTTGGCGGTAAACCATCAATCTTATAAGTATTAAATGCTGTGGCTTCACGTAAGTCTTTACGAGTAATATTGCCTTTATAGCGGTCACCCATGCCATAGATGACTGTCGGATCGGTTTGTAGGCGCATGCCTTTTTTCAACCGGTTATTAAACACAGCCGACACCCAATCACGCTCTTCAGGTTTACCAGTTTCTTTTTCGATAATCGAGGCGATAATCAACAACTCATACGGCGATGATAATGCTAAGTCAGGGTCTCTTCCTTCCCATGCTTGCGCTAAGCTCATCTGCATCATGTTGTAACTTCGATTTAAAATAGTCTGTAAATTATCATCTGCATGATAATGGAATGTTTCAGGGTAGAATTTCCCCTCAGGTAAACCAGATGTATCACCATTTTGTAATAACACCTGATTAAAATCATCGGCGTGTTGTACTAGATACTCAGTGCTAGCCAATGTTTTCTGCCACTCAGCAATCGTTTTCCCCTCAATTAGCGTCACACTGAAAACCACTTGTTGACCTAAATATAAGCGTTTTAATAACGCCTCTAACGTATCACCAGGGATCACTTGATACAAACCCGTCTTAATATTGGCGAGTTTGGGTTCTAACTTAACGAGATATTTAACTTTCCAACTATCTGTAATTAATGATTTTTGCTCAAGCTGTTGTGCCAGTTTAGTGACTGACGTGCCCGGTTCAATTGTCAAAGTTTGAATTTCAGTTAACTGTAATGGCTTTTTTTGATAAGCCACTAAGTCGGATACGAGCCAATAGCCACCAAGGCAAATTAGCGTAAACAACGGAATCAAGCTGGCTAGTAGATAGGTTTTTATAGATTTAATCATGTTGATAAATTTACACTCAGAACGTGCCTGAATCGCGATGTCTGCGTCCAACGGCTAAATTGAAAATCGTCTATGGCGGTTACATCGATAATGCCAAATAAACTGTTCGTTATAAATATATGGTCAGCGGCCTGAATATCACCAAATGTTAATTGTGTAGCCATAACAGCAATATCATGACTAAGCAAAGTATCTATCAGTGTTTCACGCATGACTCCACTTACGCCTGCATGGGTTATTGCAGGGGTCAAAACTTGATCATTTTTGACGATAAAGATATTAGCAATAGATGACTCTATCACATTACCATCACAGTCAAATACTAACCAATCTTGATGATGACTAGGTAGCGGTTGAGACTTTATGAGCACCTGTTCTAATCGATTAAGGTGTTTTATTCCAGCAAGAAGAGGTTGTTTACCAAGACATATCGGTGATGATGCTAACGAAATACCAGTTTGTTGCCAATTAAGGTAATGCTCAGGAATAGGATGCACTGACAAGACTTCAGTCACGGTTGCACTTAAAGGAGCTTGATAACCACGCCCACCGACTCCACGCGTCAGCAAAAGCTTTATACAATGTTGTGGATATTGTTGTGCGAGTTGGCTCAACTGTTGTAGTAATGAGTCGCTTGGAAACCACTTAATACCTAAACGTTCACAGCTTTGCTGCAAACGATCGATATGTCCGTCAAGGAATAAAATCCCTGCGGACATATCTGCTGATGCTGTGCGCATTGTTGCAAACACACCATCACCATAAGCGACACCACGATCAAATGGATTTATTAGCCCGTTTTCAACGTGGTTAACCCAAACTGGTGCCATTATTTGTCCTGGCTAATCCGGCTTGCGACGGCCTCTTGTTGATCTTTGTACTTCGAACTTTTACGGGTGTTATATGGGCGGGCAACCGCTGAGTTTAAGCGTTCAAAATTAAGTGCACCAATCGTCATACCAGGGCGAAGTGCCAACGGCAATTTACCACTGTTAAAGAACTCAAGTACGATTTTACCTTGCCAGCCAGGATCAATACGATGCGCAGTAACATGCACCATCAACCCTAAACGAGCAAGAGATGAGCGACCATCTAACCAACCCACTATATCTGCTGGTAAGGTCACGCTTTCATAGGTTACTGCTAAGGCTAATTCACCAGGATGCAGGAAAAAAGCATCATTATCAGCAATTTCAATTTTGTCACTCATTATTCGATCAAGTGCTATTTGCATTTCTGCACTGGGACCACTTAAATCGATATAAGGTGCAGTATGGTCTTTAAATACTCGAAATTGGCTGCCTAAACGCACATCCACACTCACGCCCGAAATGGCTTCAATACCAGGACGAGGATCGATGATAATGGTGCCATTATCTAAACATTGCTCAATTTCAATATCGGTTAAACGCATGCTGCACTCTCTCCAAGATAAAGTTATTTAGCCAATAAATGCTGAATTCTAGCTTTTAAAATATCAGTCGCGATGCGATTTTTCCCGCCCTTAGGAACGATAATATCTGCATATTGTTTTGATGGCTCAATAAATTGTAAGAACATAGGCCGTACCGTTCTTTTATATTGCGAAATCACAGACTCCATCGTTCTGCCACGTTCAGCAACATCACGGGTCAATCTGCGTAAAAAACAAATATCCAACGGTGTATCCATAAACACACTCGCATCCATTAACTCACGCAATTTAGGATTTGTTAATAATAGAATACCTTCTAGGATTATCACTTTTTTCGGTTGCATAGTAAGCGTTTCGTTGGTGCGAGTATGCTCTGTATAGCTATAACAAGGGATGTCAACAGATTCACCCCTTTTTAGCTGAGTTAAATGAACAGCTAACAACTGATGGTCTAACGCTTTTGGGTGGTCGTAATTGGCTTTTACACGTTCCTCCATACTTAAATGGTTTTGATCGTGATAATAGGCATCTTCGTTAATCACACCAATTTGATTGGTACCTAAGTCTCGACATAATTCTTCAAAAATTGTCTTAGCAATTAAACTTTTACCTGAAGCCGACGCACCGGCGATCCCAATAATGACACACTGCTGAGAATTCATCTCTTAAACCTTACTCGTCGTCTGATATGCTAATTTTTACGGTCGATTGTACTTGTTGGAGTGCCAACTCAGCGCCAAGTTTACGAGCAATTTCACGATAAATACCTGAGACTTCACTTTCTGGTTCGCTCATCACGCTCGGCGTACCATTATCCATAGACTCACGAATATTGATATGTAATGGCAGTGCGCCTAGTAGCGGCACGTTATAACGCTCGGCGATCTTACTTCCACCATGAGTACCAAATGGATGTTCTTTATGACCACATTCAGGACAAAGATGAAAACTCATGTTCTCGATAATACCCAATACAGGAATATTCACTTTATTGAACATGGTGATACCTTTTTTAGCATCGGCTAAAGCAATATCTTGTGGTGTTGTAACAATCACAGCCCCACTCACAGGTACCTTTTGTGACAAGGTTAGTTGAATATCACCAGTTCCTGGTGGCATATCGATGATCAAATAATCAAGTTCAGGCCATTGGGTTTCATTAAGTAGTTGTGCTAATGCGCCTGCGGCCATAGGGCCACGCCACACAGCAGCTTCATCGCCACTGAGCATAAAGCCGATAGATTGTGCAGAAATACCATGAACCAACGCTGGTGTCATGTGTTTGCCATCTGGCGATTGCGGACGAAAATTAGGGATACCTAACATCAATGGAATAGACGGCCCATAAATATCAGCATCTAAAATACCCACTTCGGCACCTTCAGCTTTTAATGCTAGTGCAAGGTTTACAGCAGTCGTGGATTTACCCACCCCACCTTTACCAGAAGCAACAGCAATGACTTGCTTTACATTAGGTAGTGGAGCAATAGCAGGAAGCGCAGAATACACTCGAGGCTGGAAATCAATTTCACATTCAACTTCATCTATGGCATCAAGTACTGCAAGCTTGTTCGTTATGGCCATCACGGTATCACGGTATTGGGTCATACACGGATAAGGATAAACTAATCCTAACTGTAGACGTTTTCCTTCCATCGATAATGCTGTCACACATCCTGCACTGACCAGACCTTTTTGCAAATAAGGATCAACAAATGCCTCTAAAATATCTAACACTGGTGACAATAATTCATCATTTAATTCATAATCTGTATGCGTATTAACCAAAACGGCGTCTCCGAACAAGAAATTTGTACAAGTGTATCAGAACTTAGTAAAAAAATAGCGACTAATAAGCCTTTTTAGGTCATGTTTTGATGAAAAAAGTCTGCTAATCAGTTAGTATCAGGCAATATTTTTGGTGTAATTTGATATCGAGATAAAATGACAAAATCACAGCGTAAAATACTGGTCACAAGTGCCCTTCCTTATGCCAATGGACCAATTCATCTAGGCCATATGCTTGAATATATCCAAACGGATATTTGGTCACGTTTTCAAAAATTACGTGGCAATGAGTGCTATTACATTTGTGCAGATGATGCTCACGGCACTCCTATTATGCTTAAAGCACAGCAAATGGGTATTACACCAGAAGAAATGATTGCTCAAGTTCAAAAAGAACATCAGCAAGATTTCGCCGATTTCAACATCCAGTTTGATAATTTTCATAGTACACACAGTGAAGAAAACCGCACTTTAGCCTGTGATATTTATTTAAAACTTCGTGATGGTGGCTACATCAAAACCAAAACCATTTCACAATTATATGACCCAGAAAAATTAATGTTCTTGCCAGACCGCTTTGTTAAAGGCACCTGCCCGAAATGTAAGTCTGAAGATCAATACGGTGATAACTGTGACAACTGTGGTGCAACCTACAGTACAACCGACCTGATAAACCCTAAATCAGCGGTATCAGGTGCAACACCAATAATGAAAGACACCGAACACTTCTTTTTTGACCTGCCTGCATTTGAAGGCATGCTAAAAGAGTGGATTCAATCAGGCTCCTTGCAACAAGAAATGGCCAACAAACTTACCGAATGGTTTGAGCAAGGTCTAAAACAATGGGACATCTCACGCGATGCCCCTTACTTTGGCTTTGAAATCCCCGACGCACCTGGTAAATTTTTCTATGTATGGTTAGATGCGCCGATTGGTTATATGGGATCATTTAAAAACCTATGTGACAAGCGCGATGATATAAACTTTGACGATTTTTGGAGCTTAGATTCTACCGCCGAGGTATATCACTTCATCGGTAAAGACATTGTTTATTTCCACAGCTTATTTTGGCCAGCAATGCTTGAAGGCGCCGGCATTCGTAAACCGACCAGTGTTTATGCCCATGGCTATGTCACCGTAAACGGTGCAAAAATGTCTAAATCAAAAGGGACGTTTATTAAAGCGCGCACCTATTTAGATAATTTAGATCCTGAATATCTACGTTATTATTACGCTGCTAAATTAAACAGCCGTATTGATGATTTAGATTTAAACTTAGAAGATTTCGCCCAACGAGTTAACTCAGACTTAGTCGGCAAATTGGTAAACCTTGCATCGCGGACAGCAGGCTTTATCAGTAAACGTTTTGACGGTAAATTAGCTAAGGTTACAGACAGTAGCTTGACCGAAATATTCTTAGCCAAAAGCGAAGTGATTGCCGAATTATATGAAACTCGCGAATACGGCAAAGCGATGCGTGAAATTATGGCATTAGCAGATATTGCTAACGCTTATGTTGCTGACGCTGCACCATGGCAATTAGTCAAGCAAGAAGACAAGCAAGATGAAGCCCATCAGGTTTGCAGTAATGCATTAAACTTGTTCAGAATTTTGGTGACATACCTTAAGCCAGTATTACCCAAACTTGCCGAAAATGTTGAAGGTTTTTTACAGTTAACCTTAACGTGGGACAATTTAGATCAAGATCTGGCTGGTCATGAAATAGCGACATTTAAAGCATTAATGCAACGTATCGAACCTAAGAGTATTGAAGCTATCATCGATGCATCTAAAGAGAACTTACAAGCAACTAATACGGATGCGCCTATCACCGATGCACCAAAGCAAACTGTTAATCAATTAGAGCAAGACCCTATTAGCCCTGAAATCAGTTTTGAAGATTTTGCTAAAATTGACTTACGTATTGCACGCATCAGCAAAGCTGAACATATCGAAAAAGCCAAAAAGTTACTTCGCCTTGAATTAGATTTAGGTGGCGAAACTAAACAGGTATTTGCAGGTATAAAATCGGCTTATGCGCCTGAAGACTTAGTAGGTAAACTCACCGTCATGGTGGCAAACCTTGCCCCACGTACAATGAAGTTTGGTGATTCTGAAGGCATGGTATTAGCTGCAGGTCCTGGCGGTAAAGACTTGTTCATACTCGAACCTCATGAAGGTGCAGAGCCTGGCATGAGAGTTAAATAATCTACTCTCTTTTGCCCACATAAAAAAAGACTGCCTAGGCAGTCTTTTTTATTAATCTTGGTATTTAACACTTAACGGCCTTCAACTCAGATAAATAGATAAAATAAGTAATCATCATTTCAGTCTTTACACTTTATCTATTGCTTCATTGTTAGCATCAGATGATTCTGGAAGCTTCAATTCGTTTTCATCAGTATCTTCATCCATCGCCTGTTTTAACCGTTCCTCATATTGCAGGAAAAGTTTAATAAAATCATTACTAAAACTTTTACCGCCCGATTCACTTAGCCAATTTTCATATAAACGTTTTGAAGCTTCTTTTTCAATACGTTGATAAGTCGCTTTTCTTCTCGCCACTGAAGCGTCTGAATACCCCAATAATTGCAGCGATTCGGCCCCCACCTCTAAAGCAGAATGGTACGTTTCAAACTCAACAATATCGGCACCTGCTGCACGCAATAAATGTCCGTGCCCACGGTCAAAGGCTCTGGCCGCTATTTTAAGCTTTGGATAAGTATGAGTTAAATATTTAACCAACTCCACACTGCTTTCACGATTATCGATTGCAACCACAAACAAAGAAGCTTCGGCAACACCTGCCATTTTTAACAAATCAGGACGAGTCGCATCACCATAGTAAGCTTTAGTGTTAATACGTCGAATTGAGTCAATTTGTGAAGCTTGATGATCAAGCACTACCGTTTTGATGCCATTAGAAATCAATAATCGATTAACAATTTGGCCAAAACGACCAATACCGGCAATGATCACACTACCCACTTCTTCAATATCATCTTGGGTACGTTGATTGGTTTTATTCTGAAATCGGGGAGAAATGACCTTGTCGAATAAAATAAACAAACCAGGAGTTAAAAACATCGACAGCGCAACCACTATTGATAATGTTTGCGCCATTGCTGTTGGCAACACGTGCTGCTGCACGCTGAAATTTAATAATACAAATCCGAATTCACCAGCTTGAGCAAGACTTAGCGTAAACAACCATCGATCACTGCCTTTAATTCGAAAAATCAATGCCAACAGATAAAGTACAATGCCTTTAATTAACATTACACCTAAGGTCATTAATATAATCTCAGCGAAATTGGCAAATAACACTGTAAAATCAATACCTGCGCCAACGGTTATAAAGAACAACCCTAATAATAATCCTTTAAAAGGACCAATATTGGCTTCAAGTTCATGCTTAAATTCACTATTGGCAAGCACTACACCTGCTAAAAAAGTGCCTAGAGCAGGTGAAATCCCAACTAAACTCATTAAGGCAGCAATACCAATAACTAACATAAGCGCTGCCGCAGTAGAAATCTCTTTTACACCTGAATCAGCGACCATTTTAAATAATGGCCGGCTGAGATAATGTCCGCCTAATACAACCACCCCGATGGCAAGCAGTAACACAATGGCATACGCCCATCCAGGCATATTAGCCACCAAAGATAATGAGTCATGCTGCTCATTAGCAACAGCCATCGCCCCTTGCGCCTTTTCAACCAATTCCGGCAACGCTAATAATGGAATAAAAGCTAGCATAGGGATAACGGCTATATCTTGAAACAACAACACCGAAAATGCATTTTTACCGGCACTGGTTTTATTCAATCGTTTTTCGGATAAGGTTTGCAACACGATTGCTGTGGATGATAATGAAAAAATCAATCCAATTGTCAGTGCGGTACTAAAACCGTAACCAGCATAAATAGCACACGCCAATACCGCCGATACAGATCCTAAAACTTGTAAGCCACCTAACCCTAACAAGCGGTTTCTCATTGCCCATAGCATTTTTGGTTCGAGTTCTAAGCCCACTAAAAATAACATCATCACCACACCAAATTCGGCGAAGTGTTGAATTGTATTCGTTTCACTGCCGACTAGACCAATAATAGGCCCAATAACCACACCAGCAATGAGATAGCCTAATACAGAACCTAATCCCAGCTTTTTGGCTAAAGGCACAGCAATTACCGCAGCTGTCAAATAGATAAAAGCTTGTAAAAAATACTCGGTCATTTATTTATCCCAAACAATAAAAGCTCATAGTCACTTTTGACATCTATTAAATTTAGACATCTGGTACTTTAGATATCGGCTATCTCGGCTTGCCTGAACGACAAAAACACAAAACATCAGTATATTACTGGATGATTACACTGGATTAACAATATCAATAAAATGATGTTCGATATTATATTTTTCCGCTAAATGCTCACCTAAAGCTTGGATGCCAAATTGCTCCGTAGCATGATGGCCGGCAGCAAAGTAATGTAACCCTTGTTCAATTGCAGCATGGAAGGTGCGTTCTGACACTTCGCCACTAATAAATGCATCAACCCCCATTTGCGCCGCATAGTCGATGTAATCTTGCGCACCACCAGTACACCATGCCAAAGTCGAGATCATTTTAGTATCATCGCCTATGTGCAACGGTTTACGGTGTAATACTTTGTTGAGTAAGTCGCTAAATTCGGCAACCGTTAATGAATGCTCTAAATGGCCTTGCCATAACAAATCTTGTGGTACAGGCTCATAAACTCTTGGACTGATGATGCCTAATTGTTGAGCCAATTGAGCATTATTACCCACACCATGATGGGCATCTAAGGGTAAATGATAGCCAAATAAACTAATATCGTGATCCATTAATGCTTTGATTCGGCGATATTTCATCCCAGTGATAATTTCTGGTTCATTTTTCCAAAAAAAACCATGATGGACTAAAATTGCATCGGCATTAACCTTTATAGCTGCATCAATTAACGCCTGACAAGCTGTAACACCAGTGACAATAGTGCGAATATTCGACTTACCTTCGACTTGTAAGCCATTTGGCGCATAATCTTTAAAAGCATGAACATTTAAAAAAGTATCAAGATACGTTGCCAATTCTTGACGTGAAATAATCGATGAATGTTGATGACTTGTGGACATAATAAATCCTAAAAAAGAACTAAACCTAAATGGAAGACAACATAAGGTTATTGATAATAATAATTATATTATCACTCGTTGTTGAGTGACAACAATATTAGTTTACTCAATTATTTGAGCCTTCGCGAAGTTTATCTAACTCAATATAATTATTTAAAACAACAAAATTAACACAATAAATAACGTACAAAAGCCTGCAACATAATTAACGTCAATGATTACCAATACATCGTAAAAAAATCACAAGTTTGAGCCGTTTTGTTGTGAAAAATCCCATTTTTTTGCATTGAATTGGACTTTTGTTGTATTAACACTTTAAAATTAATAGCAACCTTAATTTAACATGATCACAAATAGGTTATTAACTATGACAATATTGACTAAAGAAGAAGTCATCAGCCAGCTACAAACAGCACTTGAACAGCAGTCTGGTAAAGCTGTTTCTATTGAGCAAGCTGGGAGCTGGTACAAAATCGACGGTGGCAAGTCAGTACGCTTTAGCGAACTAGAATCGATGCATGCTGAGTTAACGGCATCGTCAGCTAAAAAAGTGCCAGTGAAAACGACCAGTAAACCTGCGGTAAAGACAGCAAAAAAAGTAGCAGTTAACAAAGTTGAATCAACCTCAGGCGGATTAACACCTAAGCAGTTATGGCGTCAAAAACTCGAAAATACAACAGGTAAGCAAACGTTACCTCGAGGGTTTTAATTATCTTTAATCATAGCTAGCGCGGTTAGTTTAATAAAGATACAAACTGCGATATAAAACAACAGGAGCCCAGACTCCTGTTGTTTTATATCTAATATTACATCGCCAGATCAACTCTGACATAACCCGTTAAGTAAACCACCCTAACTTCATCACCCGCATTAAAACTCATACCAGGATCAACATCCTGAATCACCATGACTTCAGTTCCATCATCTTGTTTTATCATCAATTCAACTAACTTGTTTTCAAGATAATATTGTTGATTTCCGTGCTGACTGCCAATGCCACCGCCAATTAATGCACCAAGCACTGTTGCAACATCTTGCCCCGAACCGCCACCAAACTGATGACCTATAACACCACCTATTAATGCGCCACCAAAGGTTTTCCAACCACTATGACTATCTTCAACAAGCTGTTTTTGGGTGACATGCTTAACTGATTCAATCTGACCATAAACGACTTTCTCAACAGGAACAGCCTGGTTGCGCTCATAAGCAGCTTGGCTTTGCCCACAAAACAGACAAAGACTCAACAATATTGCAAAAAATACCTCTAAACTTACCGTTATCATTTTAAACATGGCTTTTTTCCGCTAAATTAACCACAAGATATAATAAATAATATACCCAATTTGAACTCACTGTCTTATTTAAATCAATCCATCGGCTTTCCTTCTCCAGAAGAAGCCCTCACTAGTCCTAATGGCTTATTAGCGATTGGAGGTGACTTACGCCCTGTTCGCTTAGCGGAAGCTTATTATCAAGGTATATTCCCTTGGTTTAATGCCGATGACCCTATTTTGTGGTGGTCACCCAATCCTCGAGCCGTATTCACACTCAGCCATCCTTTTGGCAGTAAAAGCTTAAGAAAAAGTCTTAAAAAATCCACATGGCGATATACCATTAATCATGCATTTTTGGATGTGATCACAGCTTGCGCACAACCCCGTGATGCACAAGATGGAACTTGGATTTCGCCTGAAATTCAAATGGCTTATTATGAACTTCATCTCCAAGGTCGTGCTCATTCCATTGAAGTATGGGACGGTGAAATGTTAGTCGGAGGTTTGTACGGCGTTCCAGTAGGAGGTGTTTTTTGCGGTGAATCAATGTTTCATAAACAAACCAATGCATCAAAAGCTGCATTCGCTATACTTAACCAACACTTGGTGAAACATGATTTTCAATTAATTGATGCTCAAGTGATGAATCCACATTTAGACAGTCTTGGCGCTAGCGCAATACCGAGAAGCGAATTTCTGTCGAGGCTCCATCGCTCTCGAGATCAAACCATGTCGCCGTTAATGTGGTCTAAACAAGAGGTGTTTATTGAATTCTAAATCTGTCAGTGTAGGGATAAGCCAACTTTTTGATTGCAACTATATCGAAGGCAACAAAGAACAATTATTGGTCATCCAAGAACCTCAAATAGATGCCGCACTGTTTGAACAACTTCTTGCAATGGGATTTCGTCGTAACGGAAGTGCCATTTATAAACCTCGTTGTCCAAGTTGCCAAAAATGTCAACCTATTCGATTGAATGTAAATGATTTTACCCTATCAAAACGTCAAAAAAGAACCTTGAAAAACAATCAAGATTTGCATTGGAAAGTCAGTCATATATCACGACCTGAGCATTATGACTTGTATGAGCGTTACATCAACGAACGTCACAACGATGGGCCAATGTTTCCAGCATCACAAACCCAATATGATGATTTTTTATTATCTGACTGGTTACCACCAATGTTTATTGAATTATTTGATCAAGACCAATTAATTGGGGTGGCAGTAACCGATGAAATGGCACTGAGTTTCTCAGCGATTTACAGTTATTTCGACCCTGATTATGCTGAGCGTTCATTGGGGTCATTGATGATTTTAATCCAATGCCAATTAGCGAAATCTTTAGGTAAGCATTTTTTGTATTTGGGCTATCAAATTGATCAGAATCGGAAAATGTGCTACAAACGCCAATACCGTCCATATCAAATTTTAACGGTACAAGGTTGGCAAATAGGTGAAAATCTTACACCTATTTCTGTTTAACGCCCTTTACAGTTCGGCATTTTTGGGGCATGATACGCCCGATTTTTTCATATTTGAAGGCTAATGGGATAACTTAATGGCGAAAGAAGACAACATTGAAATGCAGGGCACTATCCTTGAGACCTTGCCAAACACAATGTTCCGCGTAGAGCTTGAAAATGGACATGTGGTGATAGCCCACATCTCTGGCAAAATGCGCAAAAACTACATCCGTATTTTAACGGGTGACAAAGTCACTGTACAGTTGACTCCTTATGACTTGTCAAAAGGTCGTATCGTCTTCCGCGCACGTTAATCGCTAGCCTCAACAATGTAAAAACCGACTGCCTGTCGGTTTTTTTGTTGTTATACCAAACTGCATATAAAGCTATTCAACGCAAAGCTACACGCATGATACAAGACGTGTGTTCAACGTAATGGGTATCCCCTTATCAGAACATTCAACCAAATACAGTAATGGTTGTAATCCGTTTTGCAGAAGCTCGTCATACGGTCCACTACTATGTTGTATTGATAAAAAAAGGGCATGCCCATTTTCCATCAATATCCATTGAATTGAACAGTAAGAAATGCTTTGAGTTGATAATTTAATTTTGAAGTCTGGTTAGGCGCAATTAACACACATAAAAAAAGATGACCCATAGGTCATCTTTTTTATGCGAGTTAAACGATTTACGAGACTTTTTCTAACGACTCGCAATCAATATTGATCTCACCGTCTTTAACATCAATATGCGCAATACCACCTCGCTCAAGTACACCAAACAAGATTTCATCTGCTAACGGACGTTTAATCAATTCAGTCACTACACGCGCCATTGGACGAGCCCCCATCGACTTGTCATAACCCTTCTCAGCAAGCAAGGTCCGCGCTTCATCACTAACATCTAAGGTGACTCGCTTATCATCAAGTTGTGCCTGTAACTCAACTAAGAACTTATCAACCACTTTTGCGATTACTGTCATATCCAAATGATTAAACCATACGATTGAATCTAATCGATTACGGAATTCTGGTGAAAAGACTTTATTAATTTCAGCCAACGCATCTTGAGTATGGTCTTGTTGTCTAAAACCAATCGATTTACGAATAGTTTCTTGTACACCGGCATTAGTTGTCATGACTAGAGTGACATTTCTAAAGTCAGCTTTACGACCATTATTGTCGGTCAAGGTGCCATGATCCATCACTTGCAGAAGCAAGTTGAAAACATCAGGGTGCGCCTTTTCAATTTCATCAAGTAACACCACACAATGAGGATTTTTAAGCACTGCATCGGTTAATAAACCACCTTGGTCATAACCTACATAACCAGGAGGAGCACCAATCAAACGTGACACGGTATGACGTTCCATGTATTCAGACATATCAAAGCGGATCAGTTTAAGATTGAGACAATTGGCCAATTGGTTGGTGACTTCTGTTTTACCCACACCAGTAGGACCAGCAAACATAAAGCTACCAACAGGCTTTTTCTCAGAACCTAAACCACTACGAGACAAGCGTATGGCAGCACTAAGGCTCTCAATCGCTTTGTCTTGGCCAAAGACAACCATCTTAAGGTTACGTTCTAGGTTGCGCAGCATATCCTTGTCAGTCGACGATACCGACTTCTCAGGAATACGAGCTAACTTAGCAATGATGGCCTCAATTTCGGCTTGACCAATGGTTTTTTTACGTTTGCTTTGCGGCATCATCACCATACGAGCGCCCGCTTCGTCAATCACATCAATAGCTTTGTCAGGTAAATGACGATCATTAATGTGTTTGGCCGATAAAATAGCGGCACTACTAATGGCTGCTTGGGTATAGCGTACACCATGATATTCTTCGTACTTGGACTTAAGTCCCATCAAAATCTTGGTGGTTTCGGCTACCGATGGTTCATTGATATCAATTTTCTGGAAGCGACGAGCTAAGGCACGATCTTTTTCAAAAATACTTTGATATTCTTGGAACGTGGTTGAGCCCATACAACGTAATTTACCGCTGGACAATAATGGTTTCAGTAAATTAGACGCATCCATCACGCCACCAGATGCGGCACCAGCACCAATAATGGTATGAATTTCATCAATAAACAAAATAGCATGTTCGTCCGCAGCCAATTCTTTTAGTAAGCTTTTAAAGCGTTTCTCAAAATCACCACGGTATTTAGTACCCGCTAATAACGCACCTAAATCTAACGAATACACAGTCGCATTAGCCATGACATCAGGGACTTGTTTATTGACTATTCGATAAGCCAAACCTTCTGCTATAGCTGTTTTACCTACACCAGCTTCACCCACTAGCAAAGGATTATTTTTACGGCGACGACAGAGCGTTTGAATAGCACGTTCAATTTCAGCATCTCGACCAATTAATGGATCGATAATACCGTCTTGGGCTAATTGATTTAAATTAGCGGCAAATTGCGCCAACATACTACGGTCTTCTGAGTTTTCAGCTTGATCGTCACTACGCTCATGATCATGTGCTTCACCAGAATCGTCTTCTTTAGCCATGCCATGAGAAATGTAATTAACGACATCTAAGCGAGAAATATCACAACGACGGAGTAAATAAACCGCTTGCGATTCTTGTTCACTAAAAATAGCCACTAGCACATTTGCGCCAGAAACTTCGTTACGACCAGACGACTGCACATGAAAAACGGCACGTTGCAAAACTCGTTGAAATCCCAAGGTGGGTTGAGTTTCACGTTCTTCAGTTGATTCGGCAATAATGGGCGTGGTTTGTTGAATAAAATTAGCCACTTCTTCTCGTAAACGATTAACATCCGCACCACAAGCCACTAACGCCTCGTATGCAGCGGGATTATCAATCAGCGCTAATAATAAATGTTCTACCGTCATGTACTCATGACGTGAATCTCTAGCTTGCTGAAACGCTAGGTTCAAGGTGACTTCCAGATCTTTGTTCAGCATAAGCACCCCCTTAATTTTGCCACGGACTGTGAGAAATCGATATTATGCTTTCTCTAATAGACACAGTAACGGATGTTGGTTTTCTCTTGCAAACTGATTTACTTGAAAAACTTTTGTCTCAGCTATTCCAAATGGAAACACACCACATAACCCTTTACCTTGATTATGGATCGCTAACATAATCTCTACAGCTTGCTCTTCATTTTTCTCAAAGAAACGTTGTAATACTTCTACCACAAAGTCCATCGGGGTGTAATCATCATTGTTTAGCACCACCTTATACATATTGGGTGGTTGTAGTTCAGATTCAACCTTTTCTTTAATATTCTCTACACTACCTAATTTAGCCATAGTTTAATACTAGCCTCTCGTTTGGTTCCCGACCACTTGATGTTATTAAATTAATTAAATGTTACCTTTTTGTTAATTACTGCTTGACATCTTTTCGTACAAATTTCATTCTGTTTGCTAGGCGGCAAATACTAGACCGCTGGATAATAAGTTTTACTATCTTACTGGTAAGTAGACAACAGAAGGAAGTGGAAGTATGGCAAACGGAACTGTTAAATGGTTCAACAACGCCAAAGGATTCGGGTTTATTTGCCCTGATCAGGGTGGCGAAGATGTATTTGCGCACTATTCAACTATCGAAATGGAAGGTTATCGTACCTTAAAAGCAGGTCAACCTGTATGCTTCGAGATTGAAGAAGGCCCTAAAGGAATGCATGCTTCGGCCATCTCGCCAACAAAGTAATTGGGGAGATTATAAAACAAAAAGACAGAGATTTTAATCCCTGTCTTTTTTTTATCTAAAAAAATGCCGATTAGGCCAATTTAATACACCTTCAAATGAAGGTGTATTAATTCAATCGCTCACGCTTCGCTTAATGAGCAGAGGACACTCACCCAATTAACCAACAATAAATTGGTTTAACGTTGCACTTGGACGCATTGCATGTTCAGCTTTAGCGGCATCTAAACGGTAATAACCGCCTAAATCCACTGCAGGGCCTTGCGAACCATTCAATTCAGCTAAAATCACAGCTTCATTGGTCGCCAATGCTTGAGCTAATGGCACAAAGTGTGCAGCCAGCTCAGGATCAACAGTCTGTTGAGCCAACGCTTGTGCCCAATACATCGCTAAATAATAATGACTTCCACGGTTATCAAGTTCACCTACACGACGTGACGGTGATTTATTACAGTCAAGGAACTCACCAATAGCAACATCTAACGTATCAGCTAAGACTTGTGCTTTCGGCGTGTTAGTCGTTTGACTTAAATGCTCTAAAGAAGCTGCTAACGCCAAAAATTCACCTAATGAATCCCAACGTAAGTGACCCTCTTTTTGCATTTGTTGAACATGCTTAGGCGCTGAACCACCGGCACCCGTTTCAAATAAGCCACCGCCACTCATTAACGGTACAATAGACAACATCTTAGCACTTGTACCCAGTTCAAGAATTGGGAATAAGTCCGTTAAATAGTCACGTAATACGTTACCCGTTACTGAAATAGTGTCTTCACCTTTGATGATGCGCTCTAACGTAAAACGAGTCGCGTCTTCAGGAGTCATGATTTGAATGTCTAAACCTGCAGTATCTTGCTCTGCTAGATACTGAGTCACTTTTTTAATTAACTCAGCATCGTGAGCTCGATTACTGTCTAACCAGAATACCGCTGGCGTGTTACTTAAACGAGCACGCTTAACGGCCAGTTTAACCCAGTCGCGGATCGGCGCATCTTTTACTTGGCACATACGGTAAATATCGCCAGCTTCAACCTCATGACTCATTAACACATCACCAGCTTGGTTAATCACATTAACCGTACCAGCGGCTTGAATTTCAAAGGTTTTATCGTGGCTACCGTATTCTTCTGCTTTTTGAGCCATTAAGCCTACGTTAGGCACGCTGCCCATCGTAGTTGGGTCAAATGCACCGTGCTTTTTACAAAACGAAATCGTTTCTTGGTAAACACCGGCGTAACTACGATCGGGGATCATGGCTTTCGTATCATGTAACTGACCATCAGGACCCCACATTTGACCTGAAGAACGAATTGCAGCAGGCATAGATGCATCAATAATGATGTCACTAGGTACATGTAAATTAGTGATTCCTTTGTCTGAATCAACCATTGCAAGCGCTGGACGTGCGGCATAAACCGCAGCGATATCAGCTTCAATTTCATTTTGCTTGGCCTCTGGTAACGTACTGATTTTGGCATACACATCACCAAAGCCATTGTTAACATCTACGCCAAGCTCAGCAAATAAAACATCGTGCTTGTCAAAAACTTCTTTAAAGAACACTTTTACTGCAAGACCAAATAATATTGGGTCAGACACTTTCATCATGGTGGCTTTAAGGTGCAAAGATAATAAAATATCTTCAGATTTTGCCGCTTCAATTTCACGAGTATAAAAAGCAACCAACGCTTTTTTACTCATCACAGATGAATCAATGACTTCGTCAGCCAATAGCGTCAAACCACTTTTCAACACAACGTCTTTACCGTCTAGTTGCGTCAGCACGATATTGACTTTATCAGCTGATGGTAAAGTGACAGACAGTTCGCTGCCATAAAAGTCCCCTTCGTCCATGTGCGCCACATGAGACTGAGAATCGCTGGCCCATTTCCCCATTGAATGTGGGTTTTTCTTAGCATAGTTTTTAACTGAAGTCGGTGCGCGACGATCTGAGTTACCTTCACGTAATACCGGGTTTACTGCGCTACCTTTGATTTTGTCGTAGCGTGATTGAGCTTCGATTTCAGCATCATTTTTAGGTTCATCAGGATAATTGGGGATGTCATAACCTTTTGCCTGAAGTTCAGCAATACAGGCTTTTAACTGTGGAAGAGATGCACTGATGTTTGGTAATTTGATAATGTTGGCTTCTGGCTGATTAGCCAATTCGCCTAATTCTGTTAATGCATCAGCAATTTTTTGCTCTGCGGTTAGTTTTTCAGGGAAGTTAGCGATTATACGACCTGATAAAGAAATATCACGGGTTTCCACTGCTACGCCGGCTGCGTTAGTGAAAGTACGGATTATAGGTAATAAAGACAGCGTGGCCAGCGCCGGCGCTTCGTCGGTTTCGGTATAGATGATCGTTGGAGTCTTATCTTTCATTTTATTTCCTACATTATTGTAAATTAATAATTTATTAGAATAAATTGTGTAAGCATATTGCAGGCTTAGGTGGATAACACTCGCATTAATGTACCTTGATTTGTCACCAAAGCACTTAATTTGTAAGCCAAGTATATAAAATCCCCGGTCCCATTTATTATTATATTTTGTTCTCAAAACTGTGAGATTTGGTGGAAATACCCACTATCCCTGAATGATAAATTAGGTACAGATCACAATTTTTAGGCGGACATCATAGATCATTCTTAATAATTTTCAAATTCCACTAAGGGCGAATACGCAGTAAACTATCACAAATTGATTTATATTCGTTCACTTATCACTCACTCTTATTAACAAGGGATGTTAACCACACCTTTATGTCAAAAATTGGTAAATTCAACTCATTCACGAAAAAATCAACTACAAATAGAGTTGATACGCCGACAAAACCAGCCTATCGAAACAAGGCAAAGTCGCGCCCCCCACAAAAACCACGACCAGAAAACCCCGTCATCGTATTATTCAACAAACCTTTTGATGTGTTATGCCAATTTACCGACGAAGCTGGCCGGCAAACATTGAAAGACTTTATTCCAGTAGCCGATGTATATGCCGCAGGACGATTAGACCGCGACAGTGAAGGCTTGTTATTACTGACTAATGACGGGCAATTACAAGCTCAAATAACTCAACCAAATAAAAAAACCTTTAAAACTTATTGGGTACAAGTTGAAGGTGAGCCATCAACTGAAGCCATTGAGGCCCTTTCTAATGGTGTAATGTTAAAGGACGGAATGACCTTACCAGCAAAAGTCCGCGTAATGACACCCCCTGATATTTGGCCTAGAAATCCACCGGTGCGTGAACGGAAATTAATTCCAACAACTTGGCTTGATGTTCAAATTTGCGAAGGTAGAAACCGTCAAGTGAGAAGAATGACGGCTCATGTTGGCCATCCAACCCTAAGATTAATCCGTTATAAAATAGGTCAATGGTGTCTAGATGATTTACCCAATGGCGAATATAAAGTGCTCAGTACTAGAAAATAATCATCAAGAATTGGCTTAAAGCAGGAGAAAAGATGACCGAACGTTATAAACCTAATACGACTGTCGCTTGCGTGATCCACTGCCAAGGTAAATTTTTATTAGTGGAAGAATGTATTAATGGTGAAACCAAATTTAATCAACCTGCTGGGCATTTAGAGGCTAATGAATCACTTGTTGAAGCGTGTGCTCGAGAAATAACCGAAGAAACAGGGCTTGAATTAACCCCACAAGCCTTAGTGGGAATTTATCAATTTAGTGCATCCGCAGATCTCGCCTTTATACGCTATACATTTTGCAGCGAACTGGCCACACAACAATATGCAACACCGCGTGATAATGTCATTACTGATACACACTGGCTTAGTCTTACTGAAATCAAAGCGCTTGGTAACAAACTTCGCAGCCCACTAGTGTTAAAAAGTATTGAAGATTATTTACAGCAAATAGAAAAAAAGCTCCCGCCACAGCACACCCCATTAACACTGTTAAATGTTGATTACTTTTAATGGCTTGGTTTAGGCTATTTCTATGAGCCTCAAGATAGCCCATTAAGCGAATGCATGATAGAATACGCGCCGCACAAATATCATATTTATTCAGCATTATGTAAATTAATTTGTCTAATATGCGCACGTAACAACGTCCAGGATTCCGACTAGCAAAAAACTAGCACAATGCCTTGAAACAATGGCGTTTCGGTACAATATACACATTATCTATCTTCAAGGTTTTTAGGATTTATGACATCAATCAACCCAACTTCAAACGGTAAAAAAGTCATTGTCGGCATGTCTGGCGGTGTAGATTCTTCAGTATCAGCCTACTTGTTAATGCAGCAAGGCTATCAGGTTGAAGGGCTGTTTATGAAGAACTGGGAAGAAGATGATACCGATGAATATTGCGCGGCGGCTGATGATTTAAAAGATGCACAATCAGTTTGCGACAAGCTAGGCATTAAAATGCATACTGTCAACTTTGCTGCTGAATACTGGGATAACGTGTTTGAATACTTTTTAGCAGAATACAAAGCTGGCCGCACGCCTAATCCCGATATAATGTGTAATAAAGAAATTAAATTTAAAGCGTTTCTTGAATTTGCCGACGACATTTTAGATGCCGATTATATTGCCATGGGTCACTACGTTCGTCGTCGTGACAATAGCGATGGTAGCGTAGAAATACTCCGTGGCGTTGATGGTAATAAAGATCAGAGCTACTTTTTATATACCTTAAGCCACGAACAAGTGAGTCGCAGTTTATTCCCTGTGGGTGAACTTGAAAAACACCAAGTACGCGAAATAGCCCAAAAGCTGGGGCTCATTACTCACGACAAGAAAGACAGCACTGGCATCTGTTTTATTGGTGAACGTAAATTCACCGATTTTTTAGCGACTTATTTACCTGCACAGCCTGGTGAGATTGAAACCGCCGAAGGTGAAGTGATTGGTACTCACCAAGGATTGATGTACCACACTCTTGGTCAACGTAAAGGCCTTGGCATTGGTGGGCTGAAAAACAGCAGTGAAGACCCATGGTATGTGGTCGAAAAAGATTTAATCCGTAATGTACTCATTGTCGCACAAGGGGGGAATCACCCTCGCCTTATGTCAACAGGCATGACCGTTAATCAATTGCATTGGGTTGATCGTAAAGGGCCAGCGAATAACAGTCATATCACCGTTAAAACGCGTTATCGTCAACATGATGTGGGATGCTCACTTATCTATGATGACGCAGACAACATCACAGTCATGTTCGACCAACCTGTTGCAGCCGTTACTCCAGGGCAATCAGCGGTATTTTACGATGGTGAACTCTGTTTAGGTGGCGGCATAATTGATAGCTTAATCCGAGGATAATCCGTGAGCCAATCACCAGACAACATCTTGTTTGAACGCACTATGGCCTTTGCCGGTATTTTACAGGCTATAGGCCAGGTACAGTATTTAGCTCGCCACGGTGAAAGCGATAAAGAAGCATTAGCCGCTACACTCAACACTATTTTAGTGACAGAGCCTGAATCAACAGCTGACGTATATCAAGATAAAGCGATTTTGAATAAAGGTTATCAGCTTATTCAAAATCAGCTCGGCGATGGCAAAAATAAAGATGTCGAAACCACTCGTTACTTAGTCGGCGTGCTAACCCTTGAACGCAAGCTTGCCCGCTCGCCAAACGGTTTAGGCATGCTAGCGGAACGAATTAATCAAGTGCATCGCCAACTGGCACATTTTGCAATTACCGATGAACAAGTCCTTGCCAATTTTGCCAGTATTTACAGTGATATCATCAGTGAGTTAGGCCCTAAATTACAAATATCAGGTAATCCTGATTGCTTAAAGCAGCCTCAGGTGCAACACAAAATTCGTGCGTTACTGCTTGCAGCTATGCGCAGCGCAGTATTATGGCGTCAATTAGGTGGCAAACGCCGCCATTTAGTGTTTGCCCGTAAAGCAATATTTGATACAGCAAAACAAAGCCAAAATAACAATTAATCGAATCACCCTACAACTAAGTTCATCAAGGAGCTTCAAATGGATCTTTCCGCACTAACTGCTATTTCTCCGGTAGACGGTCGTTATGGTAGTAAAACCGCCTCATTAAGAGGGATTTTCAGCGAGTTCGGTCTTACTAAGTACCGTGTTCAAGTTGAAATTAACTGGTTAAAGCTTTTATCTAGCTGCCCAGAGATTGAAGAAGTTCCCCCTTTTAGCGAAACCGCATTAGCCTTGTTAGACAGTATCAAGGACAATTTTAGCGAACAAGATGCATTGCGTATTAAAGCGATTGAAAGCACCACCAATCACGACGTAAAAGCGGTTGAATACTTTATTAAAGAACAAATTGCCGATAATGCAGAGTTAGTTGCCATCGATGAATTTGTGCATTTTGCCTGTACCTCAGAAGACATCAACAACTTATCTCATGGTTTAATGTTAACTGAAGCACGCGAACAAGTATTGGTGCCGCATTGTCAGCAAATCATTGATGCGATCAAAAAACTAGCTCACGACAATAAAAGTGTGCCGTTAATGTCACGCACCCACGGCCAGCCAGCATCGCCATCTACTCTTGGTAAAGAGATGGCTAACGTTGCGGTACGTTTAGAACGTCAATTAAACCAAATCAACGCTGTTGAGATTATGGGTAAAATTAACGGTGCTGTGGGCAACTATAATGCTCACATCTCTGCCTATCCAGAAGTGAACTGGCATGAGTTGTCACAACGTTTTGTCACCAGTCTTGGCATTAATTGGAACGCATATACCACTCAAATTGAGCCGCATGATTACATTGCAGAATTATTCGACGCCATTGCCCGTTTCAACACCATCCTAATCGATTTTGATCGTGATATTTGGGGCTATGTTGCACTAGGTCACTTTAAGCAGCGCACTATCGCTGGCGAAATTGGTTCATCAACTATGCCACACAAAGTCAATCCAATTGATTTTGAAAACTCTGAAGGTAACCTAGGTATTGCTAACGCGCTAATGCAGCATTTAGCCGCTAAATTACCGGTATCAAGATGGCAGCGTGACCTAACTGACTCAACCGTATTGCGTAACTTAGGTGTTGGTATGGCTCACTCGTTAATTGCTTATCAAGCGACCTTGAAAGGCATTAGCAAGTTAGAAGTGAATGAAGCACAACTTTTAGCTGAATTAGACAAAAACTGGGAAGTATTGGCCGAGCCAGTACAAACAGTAATGCGTCGTTACGGAATTGAAAAGCCGTATGAGAAGTTAAAAGAACTGACTCGTGGTAAACGTATTGATGCCGCACAACTTGCAGTATTCATTGATGGTCTTGAATTACCTGATCACGTAAAAGTTGAATTGAAAAAAATGACTCCAGCAAACTACATTGGCCGTGCAGAAGCCTTTGTTGATGAGCTAAAATAGTCCTATAAGCCTATATATAACATTAGCGGTCGCATATGTGACCGCTTTTTTATTGTATTACCATTCGTTAATTATCTCGACCTGAGGTCAATGATGTACACATTAAATATTGATACCCAAGCCTTTATTAAACAGCATTGGCAACAAAAACCGCTTGTGATCAAACAGGCTTTTGTCGACTTTGAAGATCCTATCGCCGCAGATGAACTTGCCGGCCTAGCATGTGAAGAAGAAATATCATCACGCGTCGTGGTTACAAAAGGTGATGACTGGGACGTAGTCCAAGGTCCATTTGAAGACTACGACCAATTTGGTGAAGACAACTGGCAGTTATTAGTTCAAGCCGTGAACCATTGGTACCCTGACTCACAGGCTTTAGTCGAAGCGTTTCGATTCTTACCAGACTGGCGCTTTGACGACTTAATGGCATCATTTGCCACCCCTGGTGGTGGTGTTGGACCGCATATCGATAACTACGATGTGTTTATCATTCAAGGTGATGGCGAACGCCGTTGGAAAGTGGGCGACAAAGGTCAACATAAACGTCGCGGTGATAACCCGAACTCACCATTGGTTGACGACTTTGAACCGATTATCGATGTGGTATTACAAAAAGGCGACGTACTCTACATTCCACCAGGATACCCACATTGCGGCGAAACAATATCGCTAGCCTTATCGTATTCAATTGGTTTTAGAGCGCCTAGCCAGCAAGAGTTATTAACTGAGCTCGCAGATAATTTAATCGACAGCAACCAAGGCCACAAACGTTTTAATTCTGTGGATGAGCCAGCTACACCGGGTATGGTTAGTCAATCACATCAACAAGGGATAATGGATTTATTGACCCAATTGGCACAAGATCCGGCCAGCTATCAAACCATGTTAGGTAAGCTACTGAGCCAAAATCGATTTGAGCTTGATATCTGTGAAGATGAAGAGCCATTAACGACTGATGAGTTATTGGAAGCCATTGAACAAGGCGCGATTATTCAACGTATTGGTGGGTTGAAAGTATTACAGTTAGAAAATGATAGTGAGCAACGTTTGTTTATCAATGGTGAAGTGCACACCTTTACTAATGCCACCTCTGAAATGTTACAACTATTAGCTAACAAGGCAAGGATCACACCTGAAGAAGCCTGTTTATTTACGGCCAACGCAGCAGTTATGGATGTTCTGACTGAATTACTCAATCAGGGATTATTCTACTTAGCCGAAGACGATAGCGAATAATCGTGAACTATAAATAACTAAGTTTGATGGTGGCAATCAACATAGCTCATCAACATGGTCCATCAAGCTACTGACACTAAAAAAGGCACTTAATGTGCCTTTTTTAATGTCAGTAGCTTAAGAGGTTGTTAAGCCCACAGTTTCTCATCTTGATGCATTTTATATAAACTTTCAGCTCGAGACACTAACAGTTGTGCAAACTTCTGTTGAGTTGGATCTTTTGTAACACCCGACTTGTGCAAGTTTTCAGCTTTAAGTTGCCACATCATCGAAAAGTGCCTAATTGCATCACGAGCCGTTGCTGCCACTTTAACATCGACATAATCTGATGGTAAATCACCTGACATCACCCAAAAAGTTTGTTTTTTAGGTTGCTTTGTTTCCATCTTCCAAATGGCTAAATAAGGCGCAAGATAACGGCTTTCGTCAGCAAGTACTTTACTTGGGATCACCCCTTTCTCAGCTAAAAAGCGGTTCGCTTTTTGAAACTGAGTACGTACCCATTCTTGTCTTTGGGCTTCTTGTTCTGGTGTTGGCGGTGCAACCTGTTCTGCAACTTCTTCAGTCATAATACTTCCTATCTTATTGTTATAATGCAGATTAGAATAATAAATATCTGCTATTTTAATCAAAAACAATTACATTAAGCCAAATTTCTTTACGTTTACGTAAGTGGCAAGCTAAATTTCCACACTAATCACAAAAATAACTAAATCATGCTTTGTTGAGAGTATCTCTAAATGCTATCGTGCTGCAATAAATATAACAAGCAGTCGTTTACACCTTAATGTAATCAAATTTAGCAAGGTGTAATAACTTCATTTTAACTAGCTAGCAAGCGGAGATGTCTCGTGGCAGTTTTTAATCATGTTTCGTTCGATGAACACGAACAAGTGGTCTTTTGTAATGACAAGCAAACTGGTTTAAAAGCCATTATTGCCGTGCATAACACTAACCTCGGCCCAGCCGTAGGCGGTTGCCGTATGTGGAATTATCAATCGGACGATGAAGCCTTAACAGACGTATTACGCCTCTCTCGTGGAATGACTTATAAAAATGCATTAGCCGGTCTTACTATGGGTGGCGGTAAAGCTGTGATTATTGCTGATCCTAAAACCACCGATCGCGAAGCGTTGTTTCTTGCATTCGGACGCTTTGTAAACGGCTTAGGCGGTAAATATTATTCAGCCGAAGATGTCGGTGTTTCAACATCTGATATGATGATTGCCAACCGTGAAACTGAATTTGTAGCAGGTCTTGAAGGCAAGTCTGGTGATCCTTCGCCACTTACCGCATTAGGCACTTATTTAGGCATTAAAGCCGCGGTAAAACATCAACGTGGCATCGATAGCCTTAAAGGCATTAAAGTATCTGTACAAGGCGTAGGGCATGTTGGTTATTACTTGTGTAAGCATTTGCACGATGAAGGTGCCGAACTGATCGTTACCGATATTCATCAAGCCTCACTAGATCGCGTTGCCAATGAATTTGGAGCAACTGTCGTTGCTCCGCAAGATATCTACACCCAGGATGTTGATGTATATGCACCGTGCGCATTAGGCGCAACACTTAACGACACGACATTACCATTATTAAAAGCTAACATCATTGCAGGTTGCGCCAATAACCAGTTAGCTGAAACTCGCCACGGCGAAAAACTCAAGCAAATGGGTATTCTGTATGCGCCAGATTACGTTATTAATGCTGGTGGCATTATCAACGTGTCATTTGAGAAAAACTATGACGCAGCGGCTTCAACAGCCAAGGTTGAGCAGATTTACAACACCCTACTCACAATCTTCGAGCGTGCAGATGCAGAAGACCGTACCACAGGCTCTGTAGCCGATGAAATGGCTAAAGCTATTATTGATGCTGCGAGATAGTTAATCAGTTTTATATTAGGGCTATTTAATGCCTTAACATTCAAGGGAGATGCTAACGCATTTCCCTTTTTTATGCCCCTCCAAAAACCAACAACTTTAATCAAGTTGCAATAAATCGTTCACCTTAGTGTCAAATAACAGCCCTACTCTATATCAACACTGACGTTATCTGTGTATTAGGGTGAATGACTGATGATCTCACACAGCAAAAAAAGTAATCAACAACGGCAACCTTTATCTCACTTAACTCATAGTGACAAAGTTCAGCACTTTCATGCACTGTGGATTTCTGATGTTCATCTAGGCAGCATTGATTGTAAGGCCGAATTCTTATTACATTTCCTTAATCATAGTCAATGCCAATATTTGTATCTGGTTGGCGATATTGTCGATATTTGGGCGTTAAAAAAACGTATTTATTGGCCTGATAGCCACAATAAAGTAATACAGAAAATCCTCGAACTAGCCAGTAGTGGCACCCAAGTTATTTACATACCAGGTAATCATGATGAAGCTTTCAAAGATTATGCCGACAGTCATTTCAGAGGTATGACCCTCGTTAAACAGCATATTCATCAGTCTCTGAGTGGCAAACGTTTTTTAATGCTTCATGGCGATCAATTTGACTCACAAGTTTGTGTTAGTCGTACCTACGCAAAATTAGGTGACCATTTATATGATGTGTTGTTGTGGCTAAATCGTCAATTACATAGAGTAAGAAGCCGCCTAGGATATCCATATTGGTCACTAGCCAGTTACATCAAGTTAAGGGTCAATAAAGCCCAACAAGCCATTAATCAATATCGTGATGCTGTATTACGATATTCGATAAAACAACAGGTGGATATGGTCATCTGCGGTCATATCCACCAGCCTGAATTATCCCAGCACACAATTAACAATCACACCATTACTTATGCCAATGACGGCGATTGGGTTGAAAATTGTACTCTCATTGCAGAAACAAAATCTGGAGATGTTCAGTTGCTCAAGTGGGATGAACAAACGTTACAAGCTACCGCAGTAAACACAATTGATTTCAGTCATTCAGTGGCTAAATCAATCATCACGCCCCAAAAACAGCATGTTGCATAAATAAGGCTAAAATATGATATTTACTGTCGATAATGTGGTAGAAAAAAACCTGCCTAATGTGCATAACAAACCTTGGTTAGCCGTGCCGACGAAAGTTATGTTGCGCTACTTACTTCATGAAAAGCAATGTAATGATATTGCTAACGAACACGCGCATTTATCCGGTGTCGATTTTGTTGAACAAATTCTTGCTTGTTTAAATTTCAGTTACAGCGTCCCCAATAACGAAATTGAAAATATTCCCATTGAAGGCAGAGTGGTGATCTACGCAAATCACCCTATTGGTTCACTTGATGCGCTGGCATTAATCAAACTGATTAGCCAAGTGAGACCAGACATAAAAGTAGTTGCCAATGAATTACTAATGGCCATTAAACCGCTTCACTCTATTTTATTACCCGTGCGCAATATGACTGGCGGCACACCTAAGCAACATTTAAATGAAATCCATCACCACCTTAAAAACGAAGGCGCGGTACTGATTTTCCCCTCGGGTGAAGTGTCACGGTTACGTCCAACTGGCGTCACAGACTTACATTGGCACAGCGGCTTTTTAAAAATGGCTCGCGCCTGCAATGCTCCCCTTTTGCCTATGTTCGTTGACGCGAAAAACTCTGCCACCTTTTATGGTGCATCAATGATTTACAAACCATTGGCAACGCTATTACTGGTAAAGGAAATGTTCAAACAAATGGATCATGTGATGCCAGTGCGGATTGGCCAACTGATCGCCAAAGAAGTTGTCTGCACTCAAGATTTTCCGCTTAAAACCAAAGTAAAATTGCTTAAAAATCATTTATACCGCATTGGTAAAAATCGCAGTCCGTTATTTATCACTCAAAATGCCATTGCTCATCCTGAAAAACGCAGTGAGCTACAACAAGCGTTACAACAATGCGAATTGTTAGGTAAAACCCAAGATAATAAACAAATCTATTTATATAAGCATACTCACAGCAGTGCAATTATGCGTGAGATTGGCCGGCTTCGTGAAATCGCCTTCAGAGCCGTGGGTGAAGGTACCGGTAAACGTCGTGATACCGACAAATATGATAATCACTATTTTCATTTAGTGTTATGGGATAAAGACGAATTAGAGATTGTTGGTGCCTATCGTTTTGCCAGTGCCAAAATGCTTCACGACACCATTGGTGAAAATGCTCTGTATAGCCAATCATTATTTGAATACCACGATGCGTTTGCCCCCTATTTTGACCAAGGACTCGAACTTGGCCGTAGCTTTGTACAACCTAAATATTGGGGCCGCCGCAGTTTAGAATATTTGTGGCAAGGTATTGGTGCGTTTTTAATTAAAAACCCGCAGTATCGTTACCTCTTTGGGCCTGTTTCACTAAGCGATAGTCTACCGATCCCCGCCAAAGAAATGCTGGTGTTTTTTTACCAACACCACTTCGCCACAAAACATGTTTTAGCAACTTCATTTAATTCATATCAATTCACCGACGAACGTCAGCATCAATTGCACCAGTTATTCAATGGCGATGCCTATGCTGAGAATTTTAAAATACTCAAACGGACGCTAGCGAATATGGGTGTATCAGTACCTACGTTATTTAAGCAATATGGTGAATTGTGTGACAACAATGGCGTACAGTTTCTCGACTTCGGCATTGATCCAGAGTTTGGTGACTGTATCGATGGTTTAGTGTTAGTCGACATTCACCAATTAAAGCCAATCAAATATCAAAAGTATTTGGCAGGGCATTTACCCGAAAACAAAATTGCATCCTAACCAGATGAATCAATTTAACCTGCAAAAGCAATTGTCATTAGACGTTAAATGATTGTTACACTGATATTTATCTGATATAAATGAATAAATACGTGGAGAATCATTTATGACAACGTCTACCGATGTATCAACTGAAACGTTAGCGAATAACGCGACTAAACATATGTGCGTCGCTGACATCATGACAACCCGAGTCGTTACCATTGACATGGATGACAGGCTGACACTTGCCAAAGAAATTTTTGATAATGTCAGTTTCCATCACTTATTAGTCGTCAATACTGAAGACCATCTAAAAGGGATATTGTCTCATCGGGATTTTTTACGCGCTCTCAGTCCTAACATTGGCACCGCTGCTGAATTAATAAGAGACACCGAAACCCTGCAAAAAAGGGTTCATCAAGTCATGACTAAAAACCCATTCACCATAGCCCCTCATTGCGACATCAATGAAGCCTGTAAACTGATTTTAGATCATAATATTGGTTGTTTACCCGTTCTAGATAACAACACCATTGTCGGTATTATTACTTGGAAAGATTTATTAAACGCCTACTGTATTAGATAAATTATCAACATTCTATCTATTCGAACCTCGACTTTGCTTAGCACGAGTCAATTAAAGTCTGTCATTTCCTCCAACAAACTAAAACGTTATTAATCATAGTCATACCAATATTCTCGAATTCAATTATAAGTGTTACTGCCATTGTTTGTATTTTAAATTATCTTTTTTAACTAAGTAAAAAACTTGCTAACAACCAACTGGATATATCAGAAATATACCTATTTTTTTGACTAAAACAGCCTACTTAATAGGCTAAATACAAATAAGTGATCTGTGTCAATTATAATTACATAACATCAACATCTTCAGTTTACCCATCTATTGCCATGTAAATTATATGTTATTATTCTTCTCTTTTTGATTGTTTTATAAAAATTCACCAATTGCACTTGAGGTCAAATATAGGCCTAACGTGTAGATAAATTATCATAAAAAAATGTAGATTTTCTATTTGCTTAAAGAGAACCAAAATATGCGATTACAAACTAGGAGCACGATATGAGCTCTTCAAATCAATCTCCGGAATTGAAACCGCTACTGTCTCCTAAGGAAATGATGAGCCAAGCGGAACAGTTTGCAACAAGCAAAATTATGAAAACCACCAACATGACAATCAGCCTAGCAATAATGGCAGGTGTATTTATTGGCTTAGCATTTTTATTTTATATTACGGTTACGACAGGAAGTACATCAACCAGTTGGGGAATCACCCGATTTGCTGGTGGTATCGCTTTCAGTATGGGACTGATTCTTATTGTATTGATGGGCGGCGAATTATTTACCAGTTCGGTGTTATCAAGTATTGCCTGGGCTAATCGACAAATTAGCTTCAAGGGAATGGTGGTCATATGGGGCAAAGTGTATGTTGGCAACTTTATTGGTGCCATTTTGTTGGTTATTTTGGTTGCCGCAGCAGGCCTTTATAAATTAGATGGCGGCCAATGGGGGTTAAATGCACTCAATATTGCCCAACATAAACTGCACCACACCTTCGTAGAAGCCTTTGCTCTAGGTATTCTGTGTAATTTATTAGTCTGTTTAGCGGTTTGGTTAACATTCAGCACCCAAAATGCCGTTGGTAAAGCGTTTATGGTCATGCTGCCTGTGGCAATGTTTGTAAGTAGTGGTTTTGAACACTGCGTAGCAAACATGTTTATGGTACCGCTTGGCATTTTAATCCAATCAACTGCGCCAGAATCGTTTTGGTTACAAGTCGGAGCAACGTCAGGTCAATTTTCAGACTTAACTTTATCCCATTTCATTACCGCTAATTTAATCCCGGTAACACTTGGCAACATCGTTGGAGGCTCTGTTCTAGTAGGCCTAGCTAACTGGTCAATCTATGTGCGTCCAGTGTTAACATCAGATCAATCACAGTTAATTAAATCAACACAACTACCTGCATCATTAAAAGAGGTTGTGATGAAAACCAACCTTACCGCGGTAGATATTATGAATGCTGATTATTATACGCTAACAGCTGAAATGTTAATCGAGCTCGCTATTGATGCATTTAACGACAGAAAAATTCATGGTGCTCCAGTCGTTGATGCCCAAGGTAAACTCGTGGGATTTTTCTCCATACATGACACCATGGTCGATTTATGGCGCCAAGATTATATTCCACCTCAAGGTCAAAAAGTGATGGACTTAATGTCACGTGACGTTATTGCTGTAAACCACACCGAGTCTTTGGTTAATTTACTCGAGTTTTTATGTATTGATAAAGATCACCTGTATCCTAATACAGAAAACGATATTGCATCACAACAGGCTTCGAATTCAGTAGAGCAAAGAGGTCAAAGTACAAACAACAAACCGCAACATCTACCGGTTTTAAAAGAGGGTCATTTAGTCGGTGTCGTATCAAGGATGGATATTATAACCTCATTACGAACTATCTATGCCGCAAGTCTGGATCCAGTACAGCATGCTCAGACTACCGAAACAGCATAACAATATTAGGGTCAAGCAATAAACTTGACCCTGTTCTTGATTAAAAGCGACTAAGAGGTACAAAGAACAGCTAATCGCATACCCTATTGGTAATCATTGCCCTTAATATAAGTATTTTACTCCCACAAAAAAACTTTCTCGTTTACTTATTCTCTATTTAAAATGTTTATTAAAGCCAATTACTTGCCTATTCGAACACTAATGCTTAACTCATCATTCATTCTGTTATAGAGATAAAAACATCAATAAAAATAGACCTTTCATAGAATAACACCAATAACCTAATGCCTGTTTTGAAGTGTCGATAAAAGCCCATTTAGCAATAGCATATAAAAAAATAAATATTGCTAAGCATGCCAATTAGATAGCTTGATTTAGTAAATTGTTCATATTTCTATGCTGGAAAATGTCACATAACTCTGCTTTTATTATAGGTAAGGCTCGCAGCTATCATGTGATAAGGACAGCATTATGATTAAGTTTACATACCACCTCAATCAAGACAATATTGAGTTACAAGCGAGTAATTGGTGCGGGCTAGAACGAGTCTTTATTAATGGCAAAGTCGTGTCGCGCAAATTTAATTTTGGCTTACAAAGCATGCATGACGTTTTGCTTAATAATGGTAAAAAATGCCGCTTCCAATTAGTTGTCGATCCACAAACTGAATTAGTTTCTTGCAGGGTCTACAAACAAAATCAATTGGTGACTATTTTAAAACAAGGTAAAAAACAGCTACAAAAAAGCCAGTTCCTTATCGAAACTAGCTTCGTCGTCATGTGTGTAGCCATGTTGAGCTTGTATTGGCTAAGTTAACTAACTTATAACCAATGAGATTGATATAATACAAGCCTATAAGGTATTAACCTATAGTGAAATCAAGCTGAACGGTAGACTTTGCTTCTGTTGGCTTACCATCAACAAATTTGGGTGCATAACGCCATTGGCTAAGCGCTTCTATCGATTCTTTTTCAAATTTGCGACCACCTTGTGAATCGATTATTTCAGGCGATTTAACAAATCCATTCTCATCAACTGTGAATTCAATTTGCACCCAACCATTTTTGCGATGTTTTGCATATGACATTGGATAATCAGGTGCTTTTCTATATAACGGGGTTTGTTCTTGCTGATCATCCCATGGCGTCATTTTGCCTATTGCTACACAATGTTCTGTGGCTTTATCTGCTTGGTCTTGTTGTGCATAAATGTTGACTAATAACGCATGTGCACGTAACTCATATGGGTGGCTATAAGGTAATGCTTGATATTGTTTAATAACTTCAAGTAATAAAGGAGCAGCATCAGGCTTATTCATAGCCGAATAGAGCGCGCCTACAAGATAGGTTGAATTAACCCTTTCAATTGAATTTTCCGGTAGTTTTGCAACATAGATATCGTTGGCATCAATCAGGAAATCTCTCACTTTACGCGTATAAAATTCAGTGCCCGACAAACGATGAAAGGCGACGAGCTTAACTTCGGCCACCGTTAATGCATTATCGGCTTTCTCAGCAATGTCGATAGCTTCAAACAAAAGCTTTTTTGCAAATTTATCATCGGTAGTGGTTTGAGCTAACCCTAATAATGGATCAATCAAAGTAATATCATTTTCAGCAACATTATTGCGATATACACTCAACGCTGAATCAAATAATGAAAGTGCCTGCATTGTTGCGGCATCTTTAATAATTCGGCCATTGTTATTTCTTTTTGATTCATCAATTAACACATTCGCCCAATTCATCGCTAGCTTGGCGCTATCAAGACTGTCCTTGCCAAATTTAATTTGACCTAACTCATACGATTGCTGCGCATAGTTAATAATATCTTGGTTATTATTACTGTTAACCGCGATATTGTACTGTTCGTAAGCATGAGCAAAACCATCTATATCGCTGGGTTCAGCATAAACAAATTGACTCACAAACGCTGCGGCTATTGATAGGCGTAAAAGTGTTTTCATACAATTAAAGTCCTTTTTATTTTATCCTTGCCCCTTCTCAGGCTATATAGAATACTGATCGAATATAAGTTGAACAATGTGAGTCGCAGTTTAAATCATTTCTATGATCGACATCAACTTAATGATTTTTATTGTAAATAATATGTTGCGTAATAATCATCAAAGCCCAAACTGGATATACAGCTTGTGATATTGCTAACTGGCGATACAACAATAACAATTATTACCACAAATTACAGGAGCCAAGATGTCAGCCATCGTAAAATTGCTCCAGGCCATGCTGAGCAGTTTCAAAGACCTTATTCCCATTATTTTAGTTGTCAGTTTTTTTGAGATTTTTGTATTACATCAAGCGCCAGCCGAACTTGGCTCAATTCTGGTAGGTGTAGTCTTTATTGTATTTGGGCTAACTTTTTTTGTATTCGGTTTGGAAATGGGTTTATTTCCTATTGGTGGATCACTTGCAGAAGCATTAGCACGAAAAGGCAGTGTGTTTTGGTTAGTTATTTTCTCTTTTTCCTTAGGTTTTGGCACCACATTAGCAGAACCAGCCCTCACTGCCGTGGCAAATGAAGCGGCACAAGTTGCCGCTAATGCAGGTGCGATAGAGTCAAATAAACAAGCCATGAGCTCCTATGCTATGGGCTTACGATTAACCGTTGCCATTTCGGTTGGTCTGGCCATTTTACTCGGAGTGATCCGTATTCTTAAGGGATGGCCAATCCACTACCTCATTATTGGTGGTTACGTGTTGGTGATGATCCTCACCAGCTTTGCTCCGGCCAACATTATAGGTATTGCTTATGATTCTGGCGGCGTCACCACATCGACCATTACGGTACCATTAGTCACCGCACTAGGCGTTGGTTTAGCAAGTGTCATTAAAGGCCGTAATCCCATGGTTGATGGCTTTGGCTTGATAGCATTCGCAAGTCTTAGCCCAATGATTTTTGTATTACTGTACGGCATGGTGTTTCTTAAATGATTGAGATAACCAACAAAACGAGGAATACGTTTGCTTAATGAACTGATGAGCACCCTATTACTGACCGCTCGAGATGTCATTCCTATCGCTATAATTCTGTTTGGCTTTCAGCTAGGCGTACTTAAACGCCCTATTAACCAGTGGCGTAAAGTATTACTCGGATTTATTTATGTGATTATCGGCCTCACCTTTTTTCTCGTGGGTTTACAAATGGCGCTATTCCCTATCGGTGAGAGCATGGCCAATCAACTGACCACCAGCGAGTTTTTACATCCTGATGGCGGCAATGAGCCGTATATTTGGCAAGACTATTTCTGGGTTTATGTGTTTGCCGCCGCTATCGGTTTTAGTACCACCATTGCAGAACCGTCATTAATTGCAGTAGCAATCAAAGCCAACCAAGTATCGGGTGGCACTATTGGTATCCAAGGCTTACGAATGTCAGTGGCGTTTGGCGTAGCGATTGGTATTACTTTAGGCTGTTTTCGTATTGTGGTTGGCGATCCCATTCACTATTACATTATGGCGGGCTATGTGGTGGTGGTTATTCAAACCTTTTACGCCCCAAAAATAATTGTCCCTTTAGCATATGACTCTGGTGGGGTAACCACATCAACGGTAACCGTGCCATTAGTTGCGGCATTAGGACTTGGACTCGCCACCAATGTTGAAGGCCGTAATCCGTTAATTGATGGCTTTGGGCTAATTGCCTTTGCCAGTTTATTTCCAATGATCACTGTTATGGGTTATGCCCAAATAGTTGACTATTTATCCAAACGAAAAACCATTAAGGAGTAACCTATGCGCTTTAAACTAATTGTCGCCTTTGTCGATGATGACTGTACTGACAAGGTACTCGATGCAGCGCGTATTGCAGGCGCAACAGGCGCGACAGTCATAAACCATGCTCGCGGTGAAGGATTAGAAAAAAAGACCACCTTTATGGGATTAACCTTAGAGGTGCAACGTGATGTTATTTTATGGTTAGTAGAAGAGCACATGAGCCGTCACATTTTAGAAACCATTTCACACGTGGGCGAATTTGACACTAACTCAGGCAAAGGTATTGCAATTCAAATTGATGTTGAAGATGCTGTTGGTGTGGCCCATCAAGTTCAAAAATTGAGTAAAGACATTGAGGATCAAATATGAATAGCAAAACCCCTATTCGTAATCGTGACGTTATGAATAACCATTTCGTCATGGTTGACGGCATGCGTACTGTGGCTGAAGCGATCCAGGAAGCCATTAGTCATAATGTGAATATATTAGTAGTGAATAAACGCAATGAGAATGATGAATACGGCATGGTACTCATGAGCGATATCGCCCGCAAAGTGCTAGCCAAAAATAAATCACCTGAACGTACCAATATTTACGAAATCATGATTAAGCCAGTGCTTTCAGTGCCTATAGATATGGACGTACGCTACACTGCACGGCTTTTTGAACGCTTTAATATTAATAAGGCGCCAGTGATTGAAGCGGGTGAGATTTTAGGGTTTGTCACTTATGACAATATTGTGCTTAAAGGCATGATAGCCAAGTCATAATATGCATTTACCATGATATACACCTGTCGTTATTCGAGCTGGCGAATAATAAAGTCAATCAAGGTTCGTGTTTTTAACGGCAGGTTTTTGTCTTTATACAATAAGTGTATTGGCATTACTTCTGGAGGTGTTAATACACTGAGATTTGTTAATAATCCTGCTTTAATGGCCTCATTCACCACAATCTGTGGCTGTAAAATAATACCCAATCCATCAATCGCTGCTTGGGTTAATACCAAGCCACTATTGGACAACAATCTAAAGCTGCGTTTACCAAACAACTGGCTGTGAGCAACCGATAATGACGCACTTTTTGAATAGCTAAAGCCTAAACAATCATGATGAGATAAATCGTCAATTGACGCTATTGGCGGGTGTTGAGCTAAATAGTGAGGCGAAGCACAAAATACCATTTCGTAATTCATAATATGCCTGCCAATTAGCGCAGAGTCATTAAGAGTGCCAATCCTTACCACTACATCAACATGATCCACCATGGGATCGATGAGATTATTATCGAGTCGTAATTCCACATCAATTTGCGGATACTGCAGTAAAAATTGATTCACTATCGGTGCCAGCACAATATTGCCAAAACTCACTGGCGCATTAATTCTAATGGTGCCTTTTGGCGTCGAACTCATCGACTGCAGCGTATTTTCAGCTTGCTCAATGGCCATCAAAATCGTCTGACATTCGTGGTAATAAACTTGGCCCGATTCTGTTAATTCTTGTTGACGAGTATTACGGTTAATCAGCTTTACCCCGAGGTAGGCTTCTAACTGATTAATGTGCTTACTCACCATAGTTCGGCTGATGTTAAACCGATGAGCTGCTGCGACATAGTTGCCCTGCTCGGCCACATGACTAAACACTTGAATCGCTGTTAATTTATCCACCAAACGTCCTTAATGCATTATCAATTCAGTGTTAATTGTAAACCTATGGTGTTTTCTGTAAACACCATGAAGTCATTTAAGCAGACGCTTAAGTGGTTTACGATGGCATCATATTTATTAGGAGTCGTCATGACCAACAAACTGGATCAACAAGGCGTGTTTATTACTGCCGAAATTCACATTAAAGATGAAGTGCAATTGGCACAAGGCATCGCAGCTATCCGTCAATTCTGTGTGGATATGAATAGCGAACCAGGTTGTTCACTTGCAATGGCTCTGCAAAATAAAACCAATCCTAAGCAATTTGTGTTTTGGGAGCGTTATAACGACCAAGCTGCATTTGATGCACACTTTGCAGCGGATCATACTCAAGCATTTATCAAATCGGCGTTAACCGATCTAAAGCAAGCGTTTGACTATCAACGATTAACGACTGAGGGATAATCAATGTCTGGATCGATTAAATGGGCAATACTAGGCACCAGTTTTATCTCTGGGGTAATGGCTGATGCGATTAAAGCACAAGGTCAAAGTACAATTTATGGTGTTGCCGGACGCAACACCACAACATTGGCAGAGTTTGCCACTGAGTATCAAATTCCACATCAATTTACGGATTTTGATACGTTAATCAACAGTCCTGAAGTCGATGTTATCTACATTGCTCTGCCAAATCATTTACATCATGAATACATAATCAAAGCGGCTAATGCTGGTAAAGCAATTTTATGTGAAAAATCATTGTCTGTAGATATGCCAAAAACCATCGAAAGTCTTGCTGCAGTAAAGCAAAATAAGGTGTTTTTCCTTGAAGGCTTAATGTATTTAGCTCACCCATTGATGCAACAACTAAGCAAAACATTAGCCACTGGTGTGATAGGTGAAGTAAAAAGTATCCGCGGCCAATATTGCGCAGCCATAAGCCAGTTTGTTAATCCTGCCAGCCTTGGGGCGTTATTTAACTTAGGTTGCTACCCTGCATCATTAATGCAGTTAGTCATGCAACAGCAATTTGGTACCGAGCAAAGCCAACAATACCAAATTGAAGCGACCGGTAGACGCGGCCAAGACGGTAATATTTGCGAATCAACCGCCATTGTCAGTTACAGCAATGGCGTGCAATGTCATCTGCATACCGCTGAAGACTATGGTCTGCATGCAGGCTTTACTATTTTAGGTAGTTTAGGAAGTATTGAATTCACCTCAAATCCTTGGTTACCAGAATCTCAGGGTAATCAATTTACGGTGAGATTATATGAACAACAAGCTGAAGTTGTAGATGTTGAAGCTAAAGGCAATGGGTTTTACTATCAAGTAGAAGCTGTGCTTAACGCATTAGAAACCAAGCAATACACAGTACCTAGACCTTTGGTACAGCTCAGTGACTCTGTTGATATTATGCAAATGTTAACCACATGGCATAAAGCCGCATTAGAAAGCTGCGCTGCGAACCACACCACTGAACGCTAAACATTCGTTTACTCGCTGTTGCTGAATGTTAGGTAATTCAGTAACAGCAACGTAAGCGTACTCGCTGTGTTCATCGCTTAAACGTATTGTCGCTCCTTGGGGTAACGCACAGCGAAAGATAAAAGCTTGCGATTGATACGCACGGTGAAAATACACCCCAGACAGATATTGCACGTCAACCTCACAGCCCAACTCTTCAAAACATTCACGTTGTAATGCCTGATGAATCGTTTCATTCGGGTCAAGTCCACCACCCGGTAAACCCCAATGTTTGTCACCATAAGTGGCTTTTAACAACAGCACTTTCCCATCGTCATTAGTAATTACCGCATGAGAACTGAGTCTAAATAAATCATTAAAAGCCATGATGGTTTTCCATTACATATTAAGTTGTTCTTGGAGATCCGAACGTATTTTTAATAATACACGCTGTCGAATTGAGTCATAAAATACAAGTTAATCAGAACGACAAACGCATTAATAAAAGCATGTTTACTGTTCACGACTTGCTCGTTTCTGGACAAAAGTGGTTTAAATAAGATATGGCCTGCGGCCACTAACGTCGTGGCGCTTCGCCCACACCAGACCAAGAGGAAACCAACGGCTGTTCCCTCTTGGAACTCCCAGCCGCCCCGCAACATTTTCGCTATTTACAAAATAAGAGCAGCGAAAAGTCGCCATGGGGTCAGATTTAACTTTGACCTACATTTGCAGACTGCTTCGGCCTTATTCGAAAATGCTATCGCTTTCGATGGTACATCCTGTAACGCGAAAGCTAGCCTGACGTCCTGTCAGGCTCACACTATGGTCTTCAACAGCCTCAAGTTCAGAGTTGAATTTAGTCATTTTAAAGCTAAGACCAACTCGTTTTTGGACATTTCCGAGTTAGAACATTAATTCTAATTCGTGAGTTTTAGGTTAAATTTTCTATGTGTAACGCCCCAAGCAGGGGATTTTATGAGTGTTTTTCAGCGAGTAAAATTCCCGCTGACTTGGTTTGTTATACAACGTTGTTTCACTCACCAATTGGATGTTTGAAAGTAACTTTGATTGGGCGAAAAAAGGAATAAATCCAAAGCCCGAATACAGTAAATAGCCAAATGAAACAGGCTGACAAAAAGCCAAGTACCGGCCCGATTAATAAACTGTAAACGAAGCCTTCAATCCCCGTTTTGTACACTCCGTTCCATTCAACGGTTTCAGACCCAAAAAAAGCAGCTATACCACAAAGTATGGCGAATACACTTATACCAAATGTGAAACCTATAGTTAAAAGTTTAAAGAGTGATTTTTTTGATATTTTCTTAGCTACTACTTCCATTTTTTACTACTTCCTATAGTTGTATAACGTTTTAGTATTTATGCGTTGCGCTGTTTGCAAGGCATAAATCGCTTGTTGGACTTAGCCGATGCCTAGTCCATATTAATTGGCATGCTTCATGCTATAGGAATTTGCTTTTTTTGATGCTGGCTATGGGATACAGAGCAGTTTTAGTCTGTTGATATTGAGTAGCAGGTAAGTTTTTCATTGAAATTCCTTTTCATCATATTTTTCTATCTTACATCTTTAAGCCTAACGGTTTCAATGAGGATTATGTACTCAATTGAAGCCTCATTTGGCTCCGCGCACCGGCTTAGTTATCGTGGTAGAGCGGGCAATTACTGACCCGACCCCACACAGATCCGGACGTGCGGAACTACCGCATCCGGCTCTTCAGTTATATATTCACTCGTGTAAAACACGACCCTAGTACCAATCAACCAGCACTAGACGCTTACTGACTTTTGGACTCTCAATTCTAAAATACTCTAACATCTTCTTGAAATTACTCCAGTTGTAACTTCGTCGACCACTGCGTCTGTTCAACCATTTGTACAAGTTATGCAGAACATAATCGTATACTTAGCTCAGGCTTCGGCTGTTGTCGGGAAGACCCAAATAGTTTCTAAACCCTGTTAATTTACGTTTTAACTGCGGAAGCCAAATACTCAGTTTTAATGAGCGCTTGGCTTTAATCCATTGATAATACTCGCTCAACGTCGCCTTCTGCTTCTTCACAGCGGTTCGTCGTCTGAGTCTTGCTTTACCTTTCGAATCTCTGCCCCAGTAAAACTCAAATCCAAGAAATACAAAATGACGTTTTCGCCCAATATGAAAACGGCTAAATCGCATCAATGATGTTTTATCTTCTGCGACGTCTAGGTTGAATTTCTTTAATCGTTTCGGCAAAACCTTATAAAAGCGTTCAGCATCATGTGCAAACTGAAACGCACAAACAAAATCATCCGCATAACGGATCATCATTGCTCGGCCTTTCATCCTTGGCTTCACTTTCTTTTCAAACCAAAGGTCTAGCGCATAATGCAAATAAATATTAGCTAACACAGGGCTGATAATGCCACCTTGTGGGCTACCGCTTAATGGCTTAGTAAATTCACCATCAGGGGATTTTATCCGTGCTTTTAACCATTGGTTTATTAAATTAAGTATCGCCTTGTCATCAATTCGTTGCTCGAGCATAGCCATCAGCCATTCGTGATCAAGGTTGTCAAAGAAGCCTTTAATATCAGCCTCAACAATATAACCATAACCTTTAAATTGCAGATTGAGCGTTAAACTATGCACCGCTTGATGCGCACTTTTATTCGGTCGATAACCATAGCTATTACGCAAAAAGTCTTGTTCCCAGATACTTTGCAGGATCTGACTGACACTTTGTTGCACTAGCTTGTCATCTACTGTTGGTAGGCCTAAAGGGCGTAATTTACCGTTCGATTTAGGAATGAAGATCCGTTTGATGTCATTAACTCGATAACATTTCTGTTTGAGTTGCTGACCTAAACGGTCGATATTTTCTATCAGCTTATCTCGGTACTTAGGCATGGTAATGCCATCGATACCAGGCTTCGCTTGCTTATTGAGTTGCCCCCAGCTTTGATACAGGCTGTCAGTATTTAGCAGTCCGTATAAATTCTGAAACCTGTGCTTGGGGTGGGTTTGTGCTTTAAATGCGATGGCATTAAGTGTGGTTATCATAGTGTCCCCAGCCCTACTTTGTCCGGACTATGTCTCTGCTTAATACCGAATATAACTGTCAGCTCCTTTGCCATGTACAAGGCTTTCCCTTGCTCAGACTACTATGGGCTGATCTGACTTCCAAAGGGTCATCGTTGGCTTTGCTTTTCGTTAAGCTTCTCTACCACTATCCATATGGAACGCCTTTGGATCTCTCAAGTTCCTGAAGCATCTCTTTATGCATGCCACGGCTTGATAACTCCGCTGACTCGCCACAACCTCACCCTTCATTTACATGAATAACGGCTGCTTTGCATGGACTTCGATGGCGTTACAAACCTCGTCAGTCAGTTCTAGTATTTATCGGAGCGATACCAGCTCTTCAGGGCCACGACAGCCCCTATGGCCTACATAATTCTCTGTGTACGCTTCACCAATATTGTTCGCGTGATGCAGTCCTCACTGCTGAAAAGCATCTGCTAATCTCACACTCCGCCAAAGGTGCAACACTCGATACAGGTGGTTGGTTAAACCTTACCTGACAGGGACTTACACCCTGCAAGATGCATCAAGCTTCGCTTGACGCACTAACGCCGCTATAAAAGGCGCGCGTTAGCGCGTCCAGTGGAGGCCGTTTTTTGGCCGGAACGATTTTTGATAGCCTTGTTATGCATTTTAATTTAGTGAATTTAATACCATGCTCCACATACCACTAATAGTATGCCCGATAAGTTTTCCAGCCTCTTCTTTGCTTTTTTCTTTTACTAGGCTCGACAGCTCTTGGCCCAAAGTACTTGATTCACTGATGCTATCTGGGACCGAGTTCATTACTGCAAGACCTTTACTCGTTAGGGTTACGGACGTGCCAGTGGGCGAATACGACTGAAATACACCCTTTATATAACCTTCATCCATTAGCCAATCCGCTACTGCTTGAACAAACTCTACTTCCTCAGAAGGTAATTCTGGATTTTCATTCCATATCCCATCAACGTATTCCCCGAATTCTCCTTGAAAGTTTAATATTTCTCGGGAATCGAATTTTACTTTTTCTGGAAATTTTTCATATAGAGCACTAAACATTTGCGCAGTAATTTCATTGAACTTATCTATATTCTTCATGGATCTACTCGCATGCATAACGTTTTAGTATTTATGCGTTGCGTTGTTTGCAAAGCATAAATCGCTTGTTGGACTTGGCCGATGCCACATCCAAATTAATCGGTATGTTTTATGCTATAGGAATTTGCTTTTTAACGGTAGTGGTATTTTGTACAACCTTTCGGCTAATCGTCTGTTCTGATTACACCTTTTAGGGTGGATTTTGTTGGCTTTCATCTTTTTCCATTGCTCGATTATTGCCTTATTTACTGATTTCTCGATACCAAATAGTGTGCCATCGTCCCACCTAATCTAAGATTAGCTGAGCCTGCTTTATTTGCTGACATCCCCCCACTTAATCTGACTAACCTGACAGCTTCAACTTTGCTTCACGCGCTAACATCGTTAGCAGTGGCACCAGTCCCATAAACATTAGCCGTCCATTGGCGCACTGTGGACAACACCAGTGGCCTAATGTGTCAGTGATTGCTGATGGGATGTCTTTCGCTTTACTCCCCAGTTGCTCTCTAATTTTGGCGAGCCTTTTACGCCGACAGCTGTTGGCTAAAAAACCAAAATGCCTTATCCGCATCACCCCTTTAGGCAGTACATGTAATAAGTAACGCCTAATGAGTTCTTCTGGAGTCAGTTGCATGATTTTACGTTGGTTATCGACATAGTCGGTGTAGCTGATATCAACACGATCTTTGGTGACCGCCTTAAGCCGTGATTCATGTAGCATGCCTTTTCGGGTGTAACGCCCGAGATAAGCCACTACGGTTTCAGCTTTATAAAGACACGCTTTACTGTATACGCACCACGCCTTATTGATGAGGTTATTGGCCTCGGGAATGGTCAGTTCACGCTGGCGCAGAGCAGCCAACATCTTAGCTTTGAACACGGTTGAGACCGCCTTAACAGGAAATAAATAGTCTGATTTAACGCCGCGCCACTGACCTTGCTCAGTGACCACTCCGCCTGGGATTAAACAGTGTAAGTGGATATGCGGGGTTAAGGTTTGCCCCCATGTATGCAGTACGGCAGTGCACCCCAGCTGACCTTGTAAATGCTTACGGGTCATACCAAATTGGCTTAAGGTTTGCCAAACAGCTTCAAATAACGCGCTATACACAAGCTTAGCTTGCTCATCGGTTTGGGTAAGCGCGTTGAGCTCATGGGGCAAGGTAAACACCAAATGAAAATAGCGACAATGCAGTACTTGTTGCTGCTGCTTCTCTATCCATGCTTGGGTTTGTTTACCTTGGCAGCGTGGACAATGTCTATCTCGGCATGAGCAGAACACGCTTTGCTGATAGTGACATTGATTACATTGCCACTGCTGTTGACCAAGTGCGGCTGTGCGGCAAGCCAAAATACGCTGACACACCAAACGCTGTTGCTGACTCAGTCGATGATGTTGCTGGTAGTGACCATAGTGGGTTTGCAATATGTCACTCAAGTGATAATGCGCCATCTCATCACCCCAAGTCAGCGAGTAAATCGCCCCCTTTATGCCCAAGCTCTGGCGACCAGTGCAGATATCGCTCTGTGGTTTTAATGCTTTTGTGACCCAGTTGATGTTGGAGTTGATTCAGTAACATGCCAGCGGCCAATTGATGTGTCGCATAGGCATGGCGCAAGCTGTGCGGGCTGCAAGGTTTGGTGATCCCTGCAGCTAACGCCGCTTTCTTGAGGGTTTTACGCACGCTTGATACATCTAACGGGTAGGTGTTGCCATGGGAATGCACACCAAACAGCCACGTTTGCGGATGATACTTAAGCCAGTAATGGCGCAATAAATTAAGCAGTGAGGGAGAGATGATAACTAAACGGTCTTTAGCACCTTTGCCCTGACACACTTTGAGTAACTGCCGCTGACCATCAATATCACTGACTTTAATATTGACCAGCTCACTCACCCGTAATCCACAGCCATAGCACAGCGCTATCATGGCGTGATATTTCTGATTAGGGCAGTGCTGCAACAACTGACCAATATCTTGCTTACTGAGCATTTGTGGTAGTTTTTGGCTAGGACGAGGCAAGCACACATCAATCCTAAATTGACGCTTTAAAATGTGTTCAAAGTAAAAGTGAATACCGTTCAGTTGAAGCTGAATGGACGCTCTTGATAGTTGTCTATCAAGGTTTAAATAGCGGAAATAATCACTTAACTGTGTATCAGTAATGGTATCAACCGATTGGTTATAGTGCTCTGCCAGTTTAGTAATGGCATACAGATAAGCTTTACGGGTTCGCTCAGAGTAGCGTCTAAGCGTAATTTCATCATGGAATAATTGAGTTTGTACTAACATGACTTACCTCCTTGATAGTGGGAAAATCCACTGAGGTAAGTGTGGTGCAAATGACGGGCTTTTGGGCTCCGCGCAGCGGCTTAGTTCAACAGCTTATTGAACGGCTCGCCCAATAAAGCCGACCGTTTAAGTTATTGATTTATATCATCCTACACTTTCTATCTCATTGATGTAAAGCCATTTAATGACTCTTAACCTCTGAGATAAAACTTCGATTGTGCGTTAAAAGTGTCGAAATTAAATGCTAAAAAATTAATCACTTAATATCAATAGATTAGGTTTTATCTATTGATTCATATCTAGCACTTTAGATGGCTTTTTTTACACATTCTATTGTAATTCATTCAAAACCCATTATAACTGTATGGATGCACAGTACAGGTAACATAAAGGGGGGGAAGTTATGGCGGAAGCAGGATATACAGAGCAAACCATCTCCAAAACTCTCTTGATAGCCGCTGCACTTAAACCTTTATTGACTAAACTGATTCACTTTATTCAGCAAACGCATAAATTCAACTTGTTCACTGTCGGTTAATGCCGTTAAAAAGCGTTCATTTACCCACTCGGCTTCGTGCACTAAATCTTTCTCTAGTGCTTTACCGTTGTCGGTTAAAAAGATTTGAAAAGCACGACGATTGTCGGCTTCTTGATGGCGGGTAATAAACCCTTGAACTTGTAGATTGTCCAAAAGGCGCGTCATGGTGTAGTTGGCTATATCACAACGTTTAGATAACTCAGTTTGACTAATGCCCTCTTCTTGCCATAACGTAAATAGCACAGGCCAAATTTTACTGTCTAACTCATAGCGCTTTAAACGAGTATCGAGTTCTTGCTGCAAGGCAATATTTAAATGGGAAATCAAATAACTTAAACTTTCAAAGCGTTGCAAATGATATCTCCTGCATCGTCATCCGTGTCATTATCTCTCAATGTACAGACCTTACCAGCTTTTAAATAAGCCACAATATCCATACTTAGGTAAAACACACCTGAACACGGATTAGATTACCATCTGTATAGGTTAATAAAAGCTATTTTAAGAGTCCAAAGATACATACTCGTTTATGTAGCGGTAATAACAGGCTCGATTTAATTGTCCCACCAAGCCCCGCACTAAAGGTGCGTATATACCATTGTCTGTAACGATAATATCTGCGACATTAATAGCAGAAAGTTGAGTGCCTATACTGCTGGTAAATATCAGCTCATCATTTGAATGAGTATCCGAAGGTGAAGCTTGATAATCCACTAACAATAATGGATATGCCTCAACAGTGACTTTTACTTTTTCGACTGGTGTTATCAAAAAATACTCGGCATCAATACAATGCAAAATACTACTGAATAAAGCCGCAAACTTTGCAGGCAACGGACTGTCTAAATACAACCAATCGCCATTGGCTTTTATATGAAACAGCGCATCATCACTGCACAATGGCGCACCATCGGGCTGAGTAAATGAACTTAATGCTGCTGTTCCATCTGTCATTATACTTATCCTTATGCCAGCAACTTAAGCAAGGCTTCTATCGGATGCTGGGGTTTAAAGCCTGCAAAACGTTTAACTTGGCTACGACAAGAATAGCCCGAAACCAATATTTGACTCTTTTCAGTCATTTTTTCAATACTTGATTGCCAAGACATCTCAAATAATTGTTTTGAACGTTCAAGGTTTTCAAGCTCATGTCCATAGGTTCCGGCCATACCGCAACAGCCCAAATTAAGGCTATTCAATTTAGCACCAAAGTGACTGAATATTGCTTTCCACTCATTGGCGGTATTGGGTTTTGCGGTTGATTCGGTACAGTGACTAAACCAAGTGTATTGCGGTGCCTCTTCAGTTAATGCAGGCACATCCTGACGATTAGCAACTACATCTGCTAACCATTCATTGGCTAACAAGACTTCAAATGGACCACGACGCTGACCTAGCGCTTCTTTATACTCGTCGCGATAACATAATACTAAAGCAGGATCGATTCCCACCATTGGCATACCAAGCGCATGTATACGATTTAAAAAGTCGGCGCTGTTTTGGGCTGTTTTAGCAAATTTATCTAAAAAACCTTTAATATGCGTTGGCTTACCATTGGGTTTAAACGGCAATAGTACTGGTTTAAAGCCAAGCTTTTCGATTAATTGAATAAAACGATAAACCAAGCCTGCATCATAAAAAGTATTAAATGGATCTTGTACTACCAACACATACTCATTACGCTGCGCTACTGGGATAGCAGACAAACACTCCAAATCATAACCTCGACTTGAATGACCATCTAGACGCTGTTTTAGGGTCGGAACGGATAATTGAGGGGCATCGACATATCCAATGGTTTTTTTAATCACCCATTTGCTGAGGGGATTTTGCGAGGCCAAGTTAGTGAGCTTTGGCATTGCGGCCATCAGTGGTAATGAATCTTCGATACCGGCCACTAAATAATCTTTAGCTGGACGTAAATAACGTTTGTAGTAAATATTGAAAAATTGCGCTCTAAATTTTGGCACATCAACTTTAACCGGACATTGTCCTGAACAAGCCTTACAGGCCAAACAGCCTTTAAGTGATTCCATGACTTCGTGGGAGTAATCATAATCACGTTGGTTGTTAATGGTATTTTGAATCCGTTGCATCCACCCCAATGATTTAGACTTAGCTAACGCGTCGACATCAACACCTTCAGCTTCAAGCAAACGCAACCATTCGCGCATGAGTCCCGCTCGGCCTTTGGGTGACTGAACTCTATCTCCTGTGACTTTAAACGACGGGCACATAGGTGAATAACTACTGTAGTTAAAACACAGGCCATTGCCGTTACAGTTCATCACATCAGGAAAAGCCTCGCGGGTTTGCACAGGAATTTGTCGGTCAAAACTGCCACGCTTAGCGCTATCAACATTAAACATCAACGGGCCTGATTCTGGCGGAGCCACTAATTTACCTGGATTTAAGCGATTGTCTGGATCAAACCAACCTTTAATCTGCTCGAGCACCCCATAGAGTTCGTCGCCAAATACCGCTGGGCCGTACTCACCACGTACACCTTTACCGTGCTCGCCCCACATTAAGCCGCCATATTTAAGCGTTAATGCCGCCACTTGATCTGATATCACTTTAAGTAATTGCTCATCGGCGACATCACACATATCTAATGCTGGGCGAACATGTAATACACCAGCATCAACATGACCAAACATACCGTATTGTAAATTATGGCTATCGAGTAGCGCTCGAAACTCCATAATATAGTCGGCTAAGTTCTCTGGAGGCACTGCGGTATCTTCAGCAAATGCTAATGGTTTACGAGTGCCTTTGGTGGCGCCTAATAAGCCAACCGCTTTTTTACGCATTGCATAAATACTATTGATATCACTTCTGTCGGTAATGATTTGAAAACCCACTAAACCGAACTGCTGTTGATTAAGTTGTCCTGTGAGCATTTCTTCTAATAATGAGATTTTTTGTTTAACGTCATCATCTTCACCGGCAAACTCCACCATATTAAGACCTTCAATGATCTTATTAGGCACAGCTTTAATTTGATCAGCAACTGAGTGCCAAATAATGTCTTCGCGGGCAAGGTTGAGTACTTTAGAGTCAACGGTTTCAACTACTGTGGCATTGGCCTGTACTAGTGATGGTGCATGACGTAATGCTGATTCAAACGAGTCATACTTAATGTTTACCATCATCCGAGTTTTTGGTAATGAAGTAAGGTTTAGCTTGGTTTCGGTAATGACCGCAAGCGTACCTTCTGAGCCAGCTAAGATACGTGACAAATCAAACTGACTAAGGTCATCATTCCACACATGCTTTAAATCATAACCGGTTAAAAAACGGTTCAATTTTGGAAAACGCTCAATAATAGTGTCGCGTTTTTGCAAACATACTGCTGCCACCTTGCTAGCAATGGTATTACCAAGCTGATTATCACCGAAAGGTTGTTGGTCAACGTTGTCATGAGCTATTGGTGTTGTGGTCAGTACACTACCGTCAATGAGTACACTGGTGATCCCTAACACGTGATCAGACGTTTTGCCGTAAACTAATGAACCAGCGCCAGAGGCATCGGTATTGACCATGCCGCCAATAGTCGCGCGGTTTGATGTTGATAAATCGGGACTAAAAAAGAAACCGTGGGGACGCAATGCATCATTTAATGCATCTTTAATCACTCCAGCTTGTACCCTCGCCCAACCTTCTTTGGTGTTGATCTCAAGTACTTGGTTCATGTGCCGCGACACATCGAGGATCAGTCCATGAGTTAATGACTGGCCATTAGTGCCGGTTCCGCCGCCGCGCGCACTAAAGGTAACTTGTTTGTATTTTGGCTGCGCCGCTAGCGATAACACCAACTCAACATCTTGTTGATGTCGTGGATAAATAACCGCTTGCGGTAGGAATTGATATACCGAATTATCGGTTGCCTGAATAAGTCGCGCACTGTAACGCTTGTCTATTTCACCTTCAAATTCGCTTTGTTCTAGCGCGTCAAGATACTCTAGATAGATAGGTTCTAATGTTTGTTTATGTGATAGCAAAGGTAACATAGAGGACTTATTAATTATTGGTAGTAAAATCATTATAAACAAAAAAAAGCCGCTAAAAAGCGGCTTTTCTAACAATTTAATAAAATTTCAATTTAAAAGTTACATTAAATTGCAATTATTATGCTTGTTTATGCATTCTGCTCTGCTAGGTATAACCAAGTGTCAATAACGGTATCAGGATTAAGTGATACAGAATCAATACCTTGTTCAACTAACCAAGCAGCAAAATCGGAATGGTCTGATGGGCCTTGACCACAAATACCTACGTAGGCACCTTTGGCTTTAGCAGCTTTAATCGCCATAGCTAATAATATTTTAACCGCATCATCACGCTCATCAAATAAATGGCTGATAATACCAGAGTCACGATCAAGCCCTAATGTTAACTGAGTTAAGTCATTTGAGCCGATAGAGAAACCATCAAAGTGTTCAAGGAACTGATCTGCTAGCAAGGCATTTGAAGGAACTTCGCACATCATAATGACACGCAAACCATCTTTACCGCGCTCTAAGCCTTGTTCTTTCAGTAATTCGATAACTTGAGCAGCTTCGCTTACAGTACGTACGAATGGGATCATCACTTCAACGTTGGTTAAGCCCATTTGAGTACGAACACGTTTAATCGCTTCACATTCAAGCGCGAAACAATCGCGGAATGATTCAGAAATATAACGGCTGGCACCACGGAAGCCCAACATTGGGTTTTCTTCATCTGGCTCGTAACGATCACCACCGACTAAGTTTGCGTATTCGTTAGACTTAAAGTCAGACATACGTACGATAACTTTTTTCGGATAAAACGCTGAAGCAATAGTCGCAATACCTTCAACTAGACGTGCTATATAAAACTCAACAGGAGAATCATAACCAGATATCATTTCGTTGATTTCAGCTTGTAACTCGGCAGTTTGACCGTCGAAATCAAGCAAGGCTTTAGGGTGAATACCAATCATACGGTTAATGATGAACTCTAAACGCGCTAAACCGACACCTTCGTTAGGTAAACGGGCAAAGTCGAATGCTCGGTCAGGGTTACCGACGTTCATCATAATCTTCATTGGCAAAGGAGGTAATGTATCTACGCGGTTTGTGACAACGTCGAACTCTTGTTTACCCGCATAAATCAAACCAGTATCACCTTCAGCACAAGATACTGTGACAATATCGCCCGTTTTAATACGGTCAGTAACATCACCACAACCTACAACTGCAGGTACGCCTAATTCACGTGCAATAATCGCTGCATGACAAGTACGTCCGCCACGGTTAGTCACAATCGCACTCGCGCGTTTCATGATAGGTTCCCAATCTGGGTCTGTCATGTCGGTAACTAACACGTCACCTGGCTCAATTTGATCCATCTGGTCAATCGAGGTTAATACCTTCGCAACACCAGCACCAATCTTATGACCAATAGCGCGGCCTTCACAGACAACGTCACCTTTAGTTTTTAAATGGTAACGTTCAATTAACTGCACATCTTCACGACTGCGAACGGTTTCAGGACGAGCTTGAACAATATAAAGTTTGCCATCGTTTCCATCTTTAGCCCATTCGATATCCATCGCACGGCCATAATGCTTTTCAATAATCACAGCTTGCTTAGCAAGTTCCATGACTTCTGCATCATTAAGAGAGAATATACGACGTTGTTCTGCAGAAACGTCTTCGATTTTAACTTGTTTACCATGAGCCTTATCATCAGAGTAAACCATTTGAATCAACTTACTGCCAATATTACGACGCACAACAGCTTGATGGCCTTGCGCTAAAATCGGTTTGTGGACATAGAATTCATCAGGGTTAACCGCACCTTGTACAACCATTTCACCTAAACCAAAAGATGAAGTGATAAAGACAACGTCGTTGTTACCGGATTCTGTGTCCATGGTGAACATAACACCAGAAGCCGCTTTGTCTGAACGTACCATACGTTGTATGCCAGCAGATAAAGCAACACCTTGATGTTCGTAACCTTGATGGACACGATAAGAAATTGCACGATCATTAAATAATGATGCGTAAACATGCTTAATCGCTAACATGACGGCGTCATAGCCTTTAACGTTTAAGAATGTTTCTTGTTGGCCGGCAAAAGATGCGTCAGGCATATCTTCAGCGGTCGCTGATGAACGCACTGCAAATGATGCGTCTTTAGTTTCGCTCGACAATTTTTCATATGCTTCACGAATGGCGACTTCTAATGCAGGCTGAAATGGGGTATCGATAACCCATTGTCTGATCTGTGCACCTACTTTGGCCAGTTCATTAACATCATCAACATCCAATGTATCCAGAATATCATTAATTTTCTGGTTAACTCCGCTTTGTTCAAGGAACTCATTGAACGCATGAGACGTCGTCGCAAAACCGCCAGGAACTTGAACCCCAGCATTAGCCAAATTGCTGATCATTTCACCAAGGGATGCATTTTTTCCGCCGACCTTGTTTACATCACCCATGCCTAAATCTTGATACCAGAGTACGTATTGCTGCACAGTTTTATCTCCGCAAGTTTTTATTTCAATGGCCACTTCACATAAGGGCAATAGCATCTTACACTCCCATACAAGACGCGTAAATCTATAATTTTATTTGTAATTTTATTACTACAAGAGGTCATAATGACACCAAAAGTATTCTACATTTCAGATGGAACCGCGATCACGGCAGAGGTTTTTGGTCATGCGGTACTTTCACAATTTCCTATAGAATTTGAATCACTTACAATTCCATTTGTCGAAACGATCCCTCTAGCAGAGAAAGTTAAGCAAAAAATAAATGATTGTTTTATTACAACAGGTGTAAGACCACTAGTGTTCCACTCAATCATTAATCCTGAAATTCGTAATGTGATTTTTTCGAGTGAATGTGTCGATTACGATTTCTTGAACACCTTTGTTGCGCCACTCGAACAACACTTAGGTGTGAAAGCGAAACCTTTATTACACCGAACACATGGTAAAAGTAACCAAGGTTACGAAACCCGCATTGATGCGATTAACTTCACTATGGATAATGATGACGGCCAAACCATGAAACACATGGATGAAGCCGATATTATTTTATTAGGTGTCTCTCGTTGTGGTAAAACGCCGTCAAGCTTATATCTGTCAATGCAATTTGCTATTAGAGCTGCAAACTACCCTTTTACTGAAGATGACATGGATAATCTTAAGTTGCCTGAGGCGTTAAAGCGCAATAAACCCAAATTATTTGGCTTGACCATTGACCCTAATCGTTTACACGAAATTCGCCAAAGCCGTATGGAAAACAGCCGGTACTCCTCATTAAGACAATGTCGCCTCGAAGTAAAAGAAGTCGAGATGATGTATAAAAAAGAGCGCATTCCATTCGTTAATACAACCAATCTTTCGGTTGAAGAAATTGCTACAAAAATTCTCCATATCACCGGTTTAAAACGCCATATGTTCTAATTAATAAACAATCAAAAAGCGCTGTATAAAGGCTATAAAAGTCGTTTTTATTCATTTAATTCGGCCCAGTCTTTTACAGCAATCTGTTTTTTGCAGCCAGTTTACGTGGCTAAGCCTCGCATCTTGAACTTCTTTGGGTATATAATCCCGAGCAATATGATGCAAATGCATCTCACGATTTTTCGGTAATATGCATGACAATTAAAACAGATGAACTCAGAACAACCTTATTAAGCAAAGTTATTTCTCCTGCTCAGTTGGCTTCAGAATTTCCTTTAACCCAAGATGCCGCCGATTACCTTGTCGCTCAACGTCATGAAGTTGAAGCTATTATTGCCGGTGAAGACCAACGCTTATTAGTTATTGTCGGCCCTTGCTCGATTCATGACACTACAGCAGCATTAGAATACGCAGAGCGTTTATCTGCTTTGCACCATGAGTTAAAAGATGACTTATGTATTTTGATGCGGGTGTATTTTGAAAAGCCGCGTACCATTGTCGGTTGGAAAGGCTTAATTTCAGATCCTGATTTAGATGGCAGCTTTAGCCCTAACAAAGGCTTACGCATGGCGCGTCAATTATTACAACAAATCACTGAGCTTAAGTTACCTATCGCGACTGAATTTTTAGATATGGTTAACGGTCAATACATTGCCGATTTAATTACTTGGGGCGCTATTGGCGCGCGAACCACTGAAAGCCAAATTCATCGCGAAATGGCTTCCGCTCTATCTTGCCCTGTTGGGTTTAAAAATGGTACTGACGGTAATATCAATATTGCAGTTGATGCGGTACGAGCGGCTCAAGCTTCTCATATTTTTTATTCTCCGGATAAAGATGGTGCGATGGCTGTTTACCGCACTCACGGTAACCCATATGGGCATATCATTTTACGTGGTGGTAAAACCCCTAATTACTCAGCCGAAGATATTGAAGTGGCTCGAGCCCAACTTGAAGATGTGGGTGTAACTCAACGTATGGTCGTTGATTTTAGCCATGGTAATAGCCAGAAAAAACATAAAAACCAATTGAATGTTGCCGACAGCATCATGGCACAACTTCGTAATGGTAGTACTGCAATAGCAGGTATTATGGCCGAAAGCTTTATGATTGAAGGCAATCAAAAAGTAATTAAAGACGAACCATTAATTTATGGCCAAAGCATTACTGATGCGTGTTTACATTGGGCTGACTCAGAAAAACTGCTACGTGATTTGGCTCAAGCATCTAAAGAACGCCAAACATTGCTTGCTAAATCGTAATTAATATATAAAACGGTTACACAATAATGCCAGCCTAAAAATAGGCTGGCATTATTGTGTATATCAAGATAATACTTGTTACATACTCGCATCACCTCATTCTGACACATTCACTCATTTAACATGCTACTTTTGCTCATGGGCTAAAAGTGATAATTGTGCCAGTTCTGCAAATTGTTGCTCAATTACCATAAAGCTGTCGACTAAAGCCGGATCAAAATGACAGCCCCGTCCATCAATAATAATCTTGATGGCTTCGTCATGGGAAAAGGGTCTTTTGTAACAACGTGGTGATGTTAGCGCATCGTATACATCCACCAGTGCCACAATTCTGGCAGACAAAGGGATAGACTCGCCTTTCAACCCTTTCGGGTAGCCACTGCCATCCCATTTTTCATGATGACCTCCAGCAATATCTCGTCCCATCAACAAAAATTCGCATTGCGGTGCAAAGGCCAGCAAACTGTCTATCACTTTTGCACCAATTACCGGATGTGCTTTTATTTGATCAAACTCTTCAGGGGTTAATCGACCAGGTTTTAATAAAATATGATCCGCGATCCCCACTTTACCAATATCATGCAAAATAGATGACAGACTAATTTCATGAATAAAAGCTTCAGTTAATTCACTTGGCACTTGTTGTTCATCTAATCTTTGCCTTGCTAGCATATTGGCATATTGTTGCATTCTAATTAGATGAGCCCCAGTATCGTTATCTCGATACTCTGCCAGCTTTGCTAAGCCAATCACTGTCGCCTGCCTAGACGCTAATGTCGACTGCAACGAATGACTTAACTTACCGAGTAAATACGAAGTCGATTGAGTGACGATGGCATTAGTCACCACAAAGTTAATCACCACCACATACCAAATTAATGTCGAAAAACTATGAATTTCAGGCCAATTAAGCAACCTAAAGTGGAACGCTATCCCCATACCTATAAGCAATAATGCATTAACAAACTGTGCAAACAAAGCCCACCTTTCTCCGAGTAAAATACTGGCTAATGGAGGAAAAACAAACAACCAAAAAAAACCAGCTCCAGACGGGCCAATAGCCACTAAGAATGCGGCGCCAATAAAAAAAGTTAAGTAACAACCAATGACATACCGGCTTTTATCTGTCATTTTGGGGAACAACAAAATAATCAGCAAGACACCGTATGCGGCAGTGTCAAACACTGCCATATACCAAATACCTTCTGTAATGCACAGATACACACTGGTGATATAAACAGGTATGCATAACAGCGCTAATACACCAAACAAGCGTTGAAAGATGACTTTTCGCCACAAAGGTAAGCTATCATCTAGATCGTGTTGAATAATTTGAGCCGCTAACGAAGCTGACATAACCTTTCCTTAGTTAATCATCCTTAATTGTAATATTGGTATATAGAGCAGTAAAATAATAAGCGTATGTTAAGTATTGTTGTATAACGGTGAACTAGCAAAATAAGAATTAAAAATAATCCATAAATTCAACATAGGCCCATTGTTAAATTATGATAGTCACTTAATATATATGGAGTGATTGAGTATGATTATCAGAGATTAGTATTATATAAAATTAATACTGTCACAGTATCAAAATAGGTTTAATCTTGTTTTAATTTAATCAATGACTTATTAAAATAAGGATATTAAATGCAAGCGTCTTTACCCCCTGCCTCATCTGGTTTAAATAAAAGCACGATCATCGCAGGTTTACTGTTAGCGATAGGGTTAGGTGCATTAGGCTTATTGCTGAAACAAGCCATCATTGAATACAAATTACTCGACCGTAGTGTCACGGTAAAAGGTTTAGCAGAAAACGAATATCCTGCCGATGTTGTTATCTGGCCGATTCAATTTACTGCGGCGAATAATAATCTTGATGAACTCTATAAACAGCTGGATGCACAAAACACCCAAGTAGTGAATTTTTTAACCAAACAGCATATCAACCCAAAAGAAATCACTCTTACCGCACCAACAATTACAGATAAATTGGCCCAACAATATGGTGGCAACCAACCGGTCACATTACGCTACACAGGATCACAAACCATCACAGTGTATTCTAATGACATTGACAAGGTACGCAATGCGATGCCCCTGTTAACTGAACTCGGTAAAATGGGGATTGTCTTCACTCAAAATAACTATGATACTCAAGTTGAGTATATTTTCAGTCGATTAAATGATGTTAAACCTGACATGATTGAAGAATCCACCACTAATGCACGCCTTGTCGCAAACAAATTTGCCAAGGATTCACAAAGTCGACTGGGTAAAATAAAGAAAGCCACTCAAGGCCAATTTAGTATTAATAATCGTGATAAAAATACACCTTATATTAAGCGTGTACGTGTCGTATCTACCATTGAATATTATTTAGCGGATTAACATTAATGAAAACCATAACCAAAGTCTTGTTACCCATATTGGCACTATTCAGCGCTATGCTGATGGCACAACCGAATGACATCAGCCCTGAATCTATTAAGAAAGTAGGTGCTGACAAAGTGTTTTATCTAGTTCGACACACTGAAAAACTTGAGGGTGACAACCCAGGTTTAACCGCTCAAGGTCAACTTAGAGCCGTTAGATTAGCAAAAGTATTATCAAGCACACTTTTATCCAAGGTTTATACCACCGATTATAAACGCACACGCGAAACTGCACTTGCGGTTGCTCAAGCTCAACATGCAGAACCAAACATATATGACCCACGAGATTTAAAAGCGGTAGCAACGACATTACTTAACGAACAAGGACACATTTTAGTCGTCGGCCATAGTAATACCACCACCGAATTGGTTGAAATGCTTGGTGGAGATAAACAACCTCCGATTGATGATAACAACGAATTCGATCGTCTCTATATTGTCACGGTTGATGGTAATAACCGTATGGTATCAACAGTATTACTGCGTTATTAATGATACCGAGGCAAACTGATGAACCCGATAAAATGCACGCACTATGACTACATTGAATTACTGTGCCTGTATCAATATCGGGTAAAACTGACATTACACTCTGGTGATGTATTTATTGGCAAATTTAGTGCTACAACCTTAGTGAATAACAACAATCAAAGATACGAAGCCATCGTTGGAGTAAGTGACACCCAACAACCACTCATTGTTATTCTATCTGACATAACCCGCATAGATGTACTGAGTGACAATGCCAAATTTGACCATTTAATACTCACTTAGTCCTTATTGGATCAAACAAAATAAAAATATCCACTTTGGCGCACTAATATTCGACACCCCTTAGTCCAATACATTACAATGCGCAGCATTTTTCGCTTTATTCCTTGTTAATTTGCATAACACTAGGTAGTTGTATGTCCCTTGCTCTAAATCCAGCACAAACCCAAACTGATTTCCCTGATGATATAGCAGCACGCATTGCTCAATCAGAAGCGCGAGTTATCAAAGCTATTTTCCCCTCTAACACTAATCACCATAACACCTTGTTTGGTGGTGATGCGTTAGCGTGGATGGACGAAACCGCTTTTATCGCCGCCACTCGTTTTTGTCGTAAGGCCTTAGTCACGGTCAGTTCTGATCGCATTGATTTTAAAAAAGCGATACCCGCTGGCAGCTTAGCAGAGCTTATCGCTAATGTTATCCATGTGGGAAATACCTCATTAAAAGTTGAAGTTAATATATATGTCGAAGACATGTATAAAGATCATCGCGAACATGCAATTCGTGGGGTATTTACTTTTGTTGCTGTAGACGAAGAGAGAAATCCCGTTCAGGTATGGCCACACGGCTAGAACTAATCCCATATAAATGCAGTCATTAGGCTGCATTGTTTTGTTATTTATTCGACTAAAGTCTATAGTTTTGCTGTTTTTGTTCAATATCATTAATAATATGACATAAAGCCATAGAACACTCGATTACTTTTCTGTTACATTAAATTTATCTTCGCGTGCAACATAGAATAAAAAATGCCATGAAGCTTGAAAATTTAAATATCATCATTGCCGACGATCACCCATTATTCCGTAATGCTTTAAGATTGGCATTGAGTAATACCTTTGAAAAAACTCAATGGTTTGAGGCTGATAGTGCAGAAGCGCTGCAACGTGTTATTGATCAAAAAGAGATAGTTTTTGATTTAATTCTGCTTGATCTACAAATGCCGGGGTCTCACGGTTACTCTACCCTTATCCACCTTCGTACACATTACCCTGACATCCCAGTAGTGGTGATCTCAGCCCATGAGGACATTAATACAATAAGCCGTGCGGTACATTACGGTAGCAGTGGATTTATTCCTAAATCTGCCTCCATGGAAGTATTGGGAGAAGCATTAAATGCCGTGTTATATGGTGATATTTGGTTACCAAAAGGGACTCAAGTCGTTCCTATCCCAGATGATCCATCGGACCAAATGGCCAGTCGACTGACCGATTTAACGCCGCAACAATATCGAGTATTACAAATGTTCGCAGAAGGGTTACTCAACAAGCAAATTGCGTATGACTTTGGTGTTTCTGAAGCCACCATCAAAGCGCATGCAACTGCAATATTTCGTAAGCTTGGTGTTCGCAATCGTACTCAAGCGGTGATAGCATTACAACAACTCGAAATGGATAGAATCGATATATCTTAATGCCTCAAACACTAGAACAACTGCCTTTTTCACAAGCATGTGAAAATAATAAACAGCCTATTTTAACCCTGTTGACACAGTGGCTGAACAATAGGCAACATATTCTTGAAATAGGCAGTGGCACAGGGCAGCACAGTGTCTATTTCGCAAAAAACCTTCCTCATGTGCGTTGGCAACCAAGCGATCAACTACATTATTTAGATACATTGCAAACTCGGCTCAATTTGCAAGCCTCACCCAATCTACAACAAGCAATCTCTCTTGATGTGACCCAGCAGTGGCCACTACTAACATCGAACGTTGATGCTATATTCAGTGCTAATACTCTGCATATTATGAGTCAATCAATGGTGGAAGCCTTTTTTACTGGTGTCGGGAGTGTGTTGGTTAATTCAGGCTCGTTAGTGATTTATGGCCCATTTAATTACCAAGGTCAATTTACCAGTGACAGCAATCGACAATTCAATTTATGGCTGCAACAAAATAATCCACAAAGTAGCATCCGTGATATTGAATGGATTTGTCACTTAGCACAGCAGCAAGGATTAACACTCCAAGAAGATATTGCTATGCCCGCCAATAATCGTATGTTGCATTTTATTAAGTGATCTCAAATCTAAATATTGTTCAAACTGCAATTTATATTGCTAACAAGATAATGTCACACTAACAGTTTATTGATTACCAGTGATGCAATACAGTTAGTACGGCTAGTTCGGCCTCACTCAAACCATTTAACAATAATTTTATTACCAAAGCTTGGGTCAACCCATCGAACAGTATCCATTTGATGAGTGACAGACTCGATCCAAAATTTATAAGCTAATGACTGGAATTAAAATACACAAGGACACACATTATGGGTTCGGTTACCACTAAAAGACATCCCAATGGTCTTGATTATGTCGATATAGATACAGCACTCTGCCAAGCTAGAATTTTTATGCAGGGGGCTCAAATAGATCAATTTACTCCTGTAGGTAAAGCACCGCTGTTATGGGTGTCAAGTGCCGATGATTACCAACCGGGTAATGGCATTAGAGGTGGAATACCCATCTGCTGGCCTTGGTTTGGCATGAGTGATACCAAAGGATTTCCACAACATGGTTTTGCCCGCAATAAAATTTGGGTGCTTGAATCCGTTAATATGCGTAATGAACTCGTTAATTTAATTTTCACTCTACCTGCCAGTGAAATCGATAAGAATTATTGGCCTCACGATAGCCAAATAAAAGTGTTATTTACCTTAGGCGAAAGCTTATCGGTAAGCATAGTGAATACTAACAACGCAGATTATGACATAAAGCTTACCCAAGCATTACACAGCTACTTCCCCATCGAAGATATTCACCAACTTAACGTCAGTGGTTTTAGTGACTCTGCATACATTGAATTTGGTGAAGGCCCTTTCAAACAACATGATGATGTAATCACTTTTAAGCAAGAGACTGATAGAGTGTATACCCAATTAGGTCATACTCAGGAGTTACATACACCCAATGGCACTATTGTGGTTAGCCGTGAAAACAGCCAATCTTCGGTGTTATGGAATCCTTGGATTGAAAAATCAACGCGTTTATCTCGGTTTAACGCTGAAGATTACTTAACCATGGTGTGCTTAGAAGCAGCTAATGTGCGGGAAGACTGTGTGGTAATGGCTCCAGGGCAAAGCCATACATTAACAACTCATATTGGCTGGAAATAAAAACACTTAATCGAGTGATATACGCAGTCATAACGATAAAACACAACCATAGAAAAGGCAGCCTAGGCTGCCTTTGTCACTTTCTAAGATTAATTTTTAATTAATCCATTTCAAGTTTTACATGATTTTATATTATTGATTATCTTCTGGTTTAAACACTGGATTATCAAGATTAGCTTCAAAGCTAGTTGGTGCAATGAAAGTTAAACCTGTTGGGATTTCTTCTAATTTCTGTCCAGCCAGAGTTAACGCTTCTACATATTCAATCATAGATTCGTTATCAATAAAGCCAGACTTAATAACAGGAGAAAGCTTCTTAGTGTCAAAAATATCATAACCATCTTTACCACCAGCAATATAAGCATTGGTAGAAATCTTGTAAGTCATATCAGGATCAATATCGGTACAACTACCAGCAGCTACACCGTTAGGGCATATATGTAAGTCTTCAATTTGTTCACCAGCAACGGCTTTACCATTGAAAGTAAATTCCACATTAGCAAATGTTGGGAATGAACCTGAAGACGTAGTCAATGAGTAATTAATGGTATCTTCTAGCAGTTGAGTCACATCGCTACCTTTCAACTCAACAATAGCTAACTCATTACTGAAATATAAAAGTGAACCGATAATATAACCTGCAGTTAAATCACCATTTTCATCATTTTTAATATCATTACGCACACCACCAGTGTTTGTAATAGCCATATCAACATCATAACCATGTTGATTTAACTTCCAAACCATAGATGCTGCAACATGGGCACCTGCTTCTGATCCCGTAACTGGTAATGAAGCGCCGTTACGTTTAACACCAGGTTGACGAACATGGTCTAACATACCTGTATCAACTGGATCGTTGGCATCAAATACTTGACCGATCACTTTACCTTCAAACTCTTCAATGAGCGGCTTGTAGTCGATATCGATAATACTGCGCAGTAAAGCATCTTCTTCAGTAATGGCAATATTATCTTGCTCAGCAACAAAGGCTTCTACAGCACTTTGATCAGCTTCAGTCAATGACTCACTTGTATCCTCGACATATTCGTGCGTAAAGTTATCGCCAATTAACAGGGTGTTATTACCTTGACAAACTGTCACATCACCATCTTCAAAAGTAATATCTGCTTGGCCAACAGCTTGAGCAACCTCGCCAGCTTGTACGATACATGTTTTAGAAGTGCCGTTAGGATTAGTAATCATCTCTGCATAACTTGCAATGCTTGAACCCATGCCTCTACCAATATTAGTGAAGTCACCTAATAACGTATGAGAGTGACCACCAACAATGACGTCTACACCGTTAACACTTTCAGCAATGCGGATATCTCTATCTAAGCCGATGTGACTTACCATCACAACTTTATCCACGCCCATCTCATTTAGCGCATCAACTGTGGCTTGAGCAGTTACCACTTCACCATTGAAAACTAAATCTTCACCTGGAGAAGAAATCGACTTCATGTCTTCTAATACTAAACCGAAAATACCAACTTTAACGTCACCGTATTCTTTAATAATGTAAGGCTTAATATTAGTCACACCAGACATTTGAGAGTCTGCACTAGTATCTAAGTTAGCAGCGAGAAGAGGAAAGTTAACCTTATTAACAAATTCAATCAACGGACCATCACCAAGGTCAAACTCGTGGTTACCAATCGTCATTGCATCAAGGTTCATTTCACGCAATAAAGTTGCATTTCCAGCACCTTTTAAGACGTTAAAATAAAGTGAACCCTGGAAAGCGTCACCACCGTGTAAAGCGAGGAAAGGCTTATTTTCATCAGCAGCCATCGTTCTAGCATTGTTTAATGCTGTAGCAACACGTGGATAACCACCAACATCAGTGTTAATACTCATATCTTCAGAATTAACTTGGGCGGTAAAATCTAATGATGTTGGATCAAAACTCGAATGAGTATCGTTGATATGTGCAATGCGTAAGTTAAACGTGTCAATGTTAACGGTAGCATCATCATCACTACTGTTGCAGCCTGTTAATGCAACAATAATAGCCGTTGCCAGTAAACCTTTATACATCGTTTTGTTCATGTAAGACCCCATTATTTAGATAATTTATTATTTTTGCTTGATATGAATCAGCTTTACTTTCGAGTTTAATTATTTGTTTGAGATAAAATAGTTTTTGGTTAAAGAAGGAGGTTTAATACAAAAAACAAAGACACTGTATCAACAAAACCATGATCTAAATTAACCATAAGCAACTGCAAACATTATCCCGAAAATTAGAGACTCTCATTTTTACCGGCTAGATAATAGCAAAATATAGCGGGGATATGTGACGAATTTATAACAAAATGTGACATTTAATTTAATACTAACAAGCAGTTACAACACGTATTATCTTTATTTAAAAACAGTGACACGTTCAGGGTGAGGTTTAAACTACTAAAAAAATGGTTTAGCGGAATTTAAACAACTAAACCATTAAATTTATATAGATATTTACTTAAAGCACCCAAAAGGCTGATTGTTTTCTAAGTAAAACAACAAAAGCTTTACCAACAGCCATTAAATTAACATCAACGTAATACTTGCTGTAACCATTGACCTATTTCGGTCAATTGATTAGGTAAAACACTGTGCGCCATCGGAAAGGTTTTCCAAATGGTACTGTAACCCGCTGCATTGAGGGCATCATTTGCCATTTTGCCTGCATATAACGGCACAACATCATCTTGCTCACCGTGATGTTGTAATATTGGCGTCGTACGATTGGCCTCTGCAAGATGCTCAGGTAATTTGTCACCACCGGGTAAATAACAAGAAAGCGCCATGATGCCTGCAAGCTGTTGATCAAAACGCAATCCAGTGACCAAACTCATGACTCCACCTTGGCTAAACCCAGCCAAAATAATTTTATTTGCAGGGATACCACTGTTTATTTGTTCAAGAATTAACTGCTGGATTGCTTTTTCTGAGGCCATAACACCTTGTAGATCTGCACGGTCATGCAAATCCATGCTTTTAATGTCATACCATGACCGCATCACAAAACCGCCATTTATTGTCACCGCTTGTTCTGGTGCGTGGGGAAATATAAAGCGAATACTATGCTGGCTATTGAGGCCTAATGCTGGCACCACAGGGGCAAAACCCGCGCCAGAATCACCTAAGCCATGTAACCAAATCACACAAGAAGTAGCAGCAAATTGTGGTTCAACCACTATTTTTTCTAACGGAGTAGACATATTCATCAATCCTATCAATACAGTAACAATATTATTGGTTATCTTACGTTAATTGATTTTTAACATCGAACTATTCACGCATTTTAACCAAACAAAAAACCTAATTTAATGGCCTTTTATTTGATTAGCACGGTTATAGCCTAAATATACTTTGTTAGGTTGGTTGGTTCATATAAAATTAATACAAACAGTTATTGTGCATGTATCCCTGTGAGATCAAGTAACGCTTCTAATTGCACCGGATTATCAAGCTTGAGGCTCCACCTTACTGTGCCAGCATCTGCAACAACCACTAAACCTTGATGAAAACAGCTAATATCATCGACTGATGCAGCAAGCACCAATTGACTATCATGAAATCGGCACTGAATCTCATGAACAGTGACAATAATTTTACCCAATGAAAAATCGATAACCATAATAACTCACTATAGAAACAAAAAATCCCAAGTATAAACTTGGGATTTACACATCAACTAAACTACGGCTCTAATTAATATTAACCGTCGTTCAATCAAACAGATTAGTGGTGATGACCGCCTGCACCATGGGCATGACCATGGGCAATTTCTTCATCAGAGGCATCACGCGCACCGACAACTTCAATATCGAATGTTAACTCACGACCCGATAGAGGATGATTAACATCTACCGTTGCCATAAATTTACCCACTTTGATGATGGTGACTTGACGTTGGCCTTCCTCAGTATTCACAACGGCTGCCATGCCAGGTTTCCATACCTTTGCGCCCACAAGATGTTTCACTGATACGCGTTGTTCAGCGTCAGCTTGACGTTCACCATAGGTGTCGGCTGCTGGAGGAGTAATGGTAAACTTGTCGCCGATTTCTTTACCATTAATAGCAGCTTCGATACCAGGCATCATGTTGTCATGACCATGCAAATATGCAATCGGCTCACGACCTTCATTTGATTCAATCACATCGCCTTTTTCATCACGTAGCGTGTAATTAAACTGCACTATCATATCGTCTTTAATGCTCATTATTGTTCCTTAACTCAAAAATTTGCCGAAGCTTAACAAAAGCCTGCTTATGCATCCACAAAAAAGTACCCATTAACTAGAGAGCATCATAGTTTGATACCTAACGCAGTAAATGTTTGTTGATCGGGGAAACCGTCTGCAATAAGCCCATTTTGCTTTTGAAAGGCTTGTAAACCTAACACTGAATTACGGCCCAAAATACCATCAGGCTTACCGACATCAAATCCTGCATTATTTAGCTTTTGTTGTAATTGCGTTACTATTTCCCGGCTTAATCTTGGTTGTTTAGGTACCGCACGAGTGAGTGCTGCACCACCGTTGATTCGGTCGGCTAAATGCCCTACTGCAATGGCATAAAATTCTGAACGATTCCAACGCATGATCACGTTAAAGTTGTCATATCCTAAGAAAGCAGGTCCGGTATGCCCAGCAGGTAAATACAATGCCGCCTGCATGTCTGGTGTAGAAAGTGGTTGCCCATTGGATTTCTTTATATCCAGCTCACGCCATTTCACTAATGGCAACGGTTGCTTACCGCCTAAATAAGCAAATGAATAATGAGCAGGCAACAGTACTTCACGCCCCCACCGTTCATCCGCTTTCCAACCTAAGTGTTGTAGAAAATTTGCTGCTGAGGTTAATGCATCCACCTCACTGTTCCATAAATCGGCAATACCATCACCATCACCATCAACGGCATATTTTCGATAGTTAGTTGGCATAAATTGAGTGTGGCCCATAGCGCCAGCCCAAGAACCAACCATTTTACTGTCAGCAAATTGGTATTGTTGTTTCAATTTTAATGCTTGTAATAGTTCTCCAGTAAAATAATCACTTCTGCGTGGGTCGCACGCCAAAGTAGCAAGTGAATTAAGTACTGGCATACTGCCTTTGTAACCACCAAAATTAGTTTCAAGCCCCCAAAAAGCAACAATATACTGACCAGGAACGCCATATTCTTTGGTTAATTGGCTTAGCAATTGATGATGTTTAGCCATTAATTTTCGGCCTTGCTCGACTCGCCAAGGGGTCACACGTTTATCAAAGTAATCCCCAAAAGTGGTGGTAAACTCTGGCTGTTGATTATCTAGCTCAATGACTCGAGGGACATATTTTAAGTTTGCTACCGTAGTATCTATAATGTGTTGTGAAATCCCTGCATCCCTGGCTTTTTGTTGTAATCGCACCACACATTGGGCAAAACTTTCTGTCGGTATTATGGGGTCGGCGATCTTGACCAAAGCAGCAGCCTTGGGTATCGGCGTTGATGTTAGAGTCGTTGTAGGGGTTGATGTCGCAGGAGCCGCCGAAGCAGCACAAGCACTCAACACCGTGCAAGATAAAATGATTGAAGCAACAAATACAGCAACACGGCTTTTTCTGGTCATGAAACAACACTTAATTAAGACAAAATGAATGATGAATATCGTGACTCATCGCCCATCAGGAAACAAGAGCTAGTAACATTAATCCCTGTTTATTTATGCTAAATACATCATTAAAAATAAAAATGCTGCTAAATTACCCAGCTAAAATCTTATTAAACAAAATTGTCATTAATTAAGCCTTTTCCTTATTCATTGAGTCCGTATAATGAAACTAATTCTCACTCATTTAAGCGATTTATCATGACTGAACAGACAGCAGCACCAACAAGCTTTATCGAAAACGTAAAACAACATCAAGTCTTATGGGGCTTACAGGATGAAACTGGTGAAGGTTGGGTTGTATGCGACTCATCTGAATTTGAAGAAACTGATGTTATGCCACTTTGGTCAAGCGAAGCAGCTGCAACAAGCCACTGCACTGATGAATGGGCTGACTATAAAGCGGTGACGATTACACTCACCGACTTTTTAGAATACTGGGTAAGTGATTTAAATGATGATGGTGTATTAATTGGCGTTGATTGGGAAGCTGATCAAGAATGCCAAGAGGTTGATCCTATCGTATTAGCCAAAGAATTAGTTGATTTCGAAAAAGAATAATCATTACTAATTTGATCTTACTACTTAAGCTGTTCAGCCATTGAACAGCTTTTTGATATTATAGTGCCTATGCCTACACTGATTGATATTCCTTTTGACAAACGCCACATATGTTGGTTTTGTAACGAACCCAGTAATCATATTTTTGATTACTATAGAATGACTCATACCCCCCATCCCTCTCTAGGTATTCCTGCTTGTAAAGAATGCCATATGTTAGCCAAAAAGAATCTGCTGACCTCTATTTGGGATTGTCGAGATGCGGTCAAAGACAATTTAATGCATCTATATCGTAAAGACTTAGCCATTGGCATTAACTGGACCAAACAAGAACTCGAAGAGTCAGAATTTGATTGTATGATTTTTGGTGGTTTCAAAAAAAGTGCTTGGATGATGTATCAAATAGCCCAAGGCAGAATCAATGCACAGGGATGGCCTCTCAGTCTTGATGGAGTATTACTCGAGGGCGAAATAGCAGGCGATGTCAGTCAATATCAAACTGGTTTTGAATTTGACGGTATTTTGTTTACTTCATTAACAAAAGCCATTAGTCACTATAGCCAAACATTGTCTTTAGACAGTGGTTTTTTACAGCGGTTGATTACCTTACTCGGCAAAGCAAAATTTGGTCATGCCGTAAAAATAGCTCGGATCAATATCGGTATTACTCCTGGGCATCAGCGACAAATTCTTGATGAGCTAATCGAAGATATGGACCAAGAAAAGCCCTAAAAACTCAGCAACGTCTAGCCAAGAATAGTACGCAAACGCTCTTGGACTACACCCACTAATAAATCAGGTTGGAATTTAGAGATAAATTTATCACAACCAACCTTTTCCACCATTGCTTGATTGAAACTTCCACTTAAAGAGGTATTGAGAGTAATATATAGCTTCGCCATTCGAGGGTCATGACGTACTTCTGATGTCAGCTTATAGCCATCCATTTCTGGCATTTCAGCATCGGTAATCATCATTAATAATTCATCTGTAACATCTCGGCCTTCATCTGCCCACGATTGTAATAATCGTAATGCTTGCAACCCATCAGATGCTTCAATAATTTCAAGTCCAAGCTGACTCAATGTGTCTCTGACTTGTTTGCGAGCAGTGGAAGAGTCATCAACGATGAGGATTTTACGACCAGGCATATAAGAGATAAGTGATTCATCAAGTACACCATCAGATATCTTCACATCATAATCAATGATTTCTGCTAACACTTTTTCAACATCAATGATAGACACTAACCGTGCTTGTCCTTCTTCTTCAATACGAGTTATCGCCGTTAAATAATTATGCCCTCCAGCCGATTTAGGTGGCGGCATAATATCGCTCCACGTCATATTAACAATATTCTCGACTTTACCGACTAGAAAACCCTGCACGCTGCGATTGTATTCGGTAATAATCAAGTTACTGTCTTCTGTTACAGGCATCGGCGAAAAGCCTATTGCTTCTCGTAAATTGATTACTGGAATTGATATGCCGCGAATATTAGCCACACCATAGATATTATGATTACTGCCTGGTAAGGAACTTAACGGCGGTAACTTAACCACTTCTTTTACCTTAAATACATTAATGGCAAACAACTGGGTTGAGTTAATGCGAAATAACAATAGTTCTAAACGATTCTCGCCCACTAACTTAGTTCTTTGATCAACCGTATCGAGTACTTTTCTCATGAATGAGTTCCACCTAAAACAAACCAGCAATATCAAAGCTGTATTGACAATAATAAAGCTGATTATACTAAAAAAATATTAATTATCAGTGTCGAACCAAGACTTATGCCACAAAAAATAAAAATATCAGCAAAATAGTCAGCAAAATAGTACTTTACATATATTTTTACACATCTGTGTATTTGTTTTGCTTTTACAAGGATAGAGACTCCAATTGGTTCAACTCTCTCATCAAAACAACACTTAAGCAGCTGATCGATAAAATACTCAACATTCCAGGTTACGATCTATACAGAAGGAAATTGCCAACAACAGCTGTCATTAATGCTGAAACTGACAACGATATGATCAGATTATCTGTTTGGGTTGTAGATCCTGAAAATCTGATTTTGGGTGTATAGACTGCAGCACAAGGTGATCGATAATCCGCTTGTGAACGTATAACACTTCAGATTATTTGATTACATTCATACAGAGGCAGTTATGCTTATCCCACTATTTCCTTTAACCATCTGCTTATTACCACAGGGATATACTCAATTACGTATTTTTGAACCTAGATACAAACGATTGGTGTCTGAATCACTCAAAAGTGATACTGGATTTGGTTTATGCATGTTGGCCGACGATAATAAAACCATTTTACCCATAGGCACACTGACTAAAATTATTGACTTTGAAACGCTTGAAGACGGTTTACTCGGTATCAGTGTTCAGGGGCAACAAGCTTTCACTATTGATCAAATCACCATAGAACCAGACGGTTTAAAGCGTGCTGACGTTAGTTTAATCGACACTTGGCCGAGCCATATCATTGAACCACAAACATCGCAGTCACAAATAGCATCAATTGAGCATAAAAAAGATAAGGTGCTTAGCAATACGTTGAAGCAAATTTTACAACAATATCCACAACACCTCGCTCATTATACTGAAGAAAACTTTAATGATATTTCTTGGGTATGCCAGCGTTGGCTTGAAATTATCCCATTGAGTTCAAAAGAAAAATACCAGTGTATAAATAGTCATGACCATCAATTAGCTAAATCATTGTTAATCGATATTATAAAATAATACTCAGCAGTGATCCGAACACAAGAATGTCACGTATAAACTAACCAATCGAACTTGTTTTAACTATTTTTTAAAAGAATTTAGATCAGGTTTTAGCAGAGATTAGCCACGGCATAAATGACAAAATTACTTATGCTCAATGACTTATTTATTGAATGCGAGTGAAATAATGGAAAATGTTCAATTACAAAGCGCACAAAATCGTTATGATAAGGGTCATCTTGCACAAAGATCCCTAATTAAACGAAACGGTGCTATGAAATCAAAAGAACCTAATCCAATGGCAGATGAACTTGCAGCATTAATGATGCAAGTGGCTAACCATCGATGCAAAACATCTTTTGCAAAACTTTTTTCGCATTTTGGCCCCAAAATTAATTCTTTTGGCGTTCAGCGCCTAAGCCAGCAAGGTTTAGCCGTAGATTTAGTTCAAGAGACGATGACACGAGTTTGGACCAGAGCACACCTTTACAATGCCGATAAAGCCGCGGTAAGTACTTGGGTCTTTACCATTATGCGTAATCAATGTTTTGACATGCTTCGTAAAGTACAACATAACCGCGAAGATTCATTTGGTGATGATATTTGGCCATTATTTGAGTCTGATGAAGCTGAAAACAAAGATGATGATTTCTTACTATCCTCGACATTATTGCAGCACGTAAAAGAATTACCACCACTACAACGCCAAGTAGTACAAGGTATTTACATGCAAGAACTCACGCAACAAGAATTAGCAGACAAACTTGATATTCCTATTGGCACGGTTAAGTCTCGACTTAGACTAGGTTTGGAAAAATTAAAAAGCTTTATGGAGAAACACTATGATTAATTACCACCCAGATCAGCATCTGCTGTCTCTCCATGCAAAAGGTGAATTGCCGTTATCAATGTCGATTGCGATTTCTGCCCACGCCGAATTTTGCTCACATTGCCAACAACAACTTGATCAGATGACCATTGCAATGTCTGTACAACAATTTGACTCGGTCATAATGCCTGAATCAGACAACATTAATGATCTCCAATTAGATGCATTACTTAATCAATTATTGAGTTCAACCCTAGATACGTTAGACATTGAGCAACCTAATACAGATAAACATAGTGAAGAAAAAAGTAAAGATAACAGTGTTAATATCAAAGGTCAGCATTACCCGCTACCTCGGGTATTTCGCAAACAAATTAATGCATCGTGGCAAGGTATTGGCAAAGTCAGTCGTTTAAGACTCGATACAGGAGAACCACAAGCAAGAGCAAGCTTGTTACACATAGCTGCCAATGGTGAAATTCCTGAACATACCCACAAAGGGGCTGAACTCACCTTGCTACTCGCTGGAGAATTCAGTGATTGTTATAACACTTATAAACCTGGTGATTTCATGTTGCTTGATAAAGAGCATCAACATTCACCTAAAACACTTGAAGGGTGTTTGTGTTACACCATAGTGGATGCGCCTTTATACTTCACTAAAGGATTCAGTAAGTTACTCAATCCAATTGGCGATTTACTGTATTAGCCATTAGCTTAATTAACGTAATAAATTGCAGTTAAGTATTGACGAATTAGAACTGGTTGATCAATTGAGTCGATAGCATAGCTTACCGCGTTAACCCATGACCTTTGAACACGGATGATGAGGACTTCATCATCCGTGTTAATTTTTTACTATGTATGTGCATAAATAGCATCCCGATTGACTGTATTTATTAGTGATATGAATCACACCGAGACATATTTTAAGGTAAAACAGTATTTATTTGCTTAAAATTTGAAAAAGACTATTGCCATATGCAAACACTCAGTATATTATCCACACAGATTTAGTTTTCTTGTTAATTTTGGTTACCTACCTGTAAGTCTGCTCAACTTCACTTCGTAAATAAACCCAAGACAAGCTTCTGTACATCGTTTTTGATTTTCAATTAATTATGTTGGTGATTTAAGTTATACCCACGTAATCTTGCTGTCATAAAACTATGTTCAACTTACAAAATTAAGTGCTCAGTGTGTATCAAGTATCTTAAGGTTATGAAGTAACATCAATGTTGCTAACATAAAATAAACCTTAATCAACTATTTACATCACAACACTTGATTAGTGAGTAAAAGATAGGTTAAGTTAAATCTCGAAACATTAATCTTTTGCAACACTAAAAAATGCCAAGGATATTTTATTGAACAATTTTCTCACCAAATGGTGAATATACAAGAAGGAGTGTGACCAATGTCATACAACATGAATGGACACGATATTTCAGTTAACTTTCCAGTTAATTCTATTTCGTCAAATAAAAACTCAATTGCTTTTACCGACAGCCTTGGTAAAAACAAAAAAACATTTTCAAAGCGCATTGAAGCAATCAACTTCATGAAATGGTTAATCTCTGCCAATAAGTAAGATCCCTAACGCTTTGCGTTAATCATTTACTCTGTTATTTAATAAACTCATTTCTCGGTATTCTCCTCTCAATTACCGGATGTTTATTAAAACAGAGTAAAATGAATTTACTCATCAACATAATCTTAAATAATTCCTCAGTATTAACTCTCAAATAAAACCTCAAAACACCTTAAACACAAATTTATCAACCACTTAAAAGTAGTGTACCTTTCCAACATTCATTCTAAGTTTGTACTATCCGAGAAAACTTTCGTTGGTATCTAGGTAACATTGTTTTATTTCCTAACACCCCACCCTGATGTATATATAAAATTTCTGTTGTGCTGTTAGCATTCTCATTTAAATAATGTTGTAACACTAAAAATCCAACGGGATCGTACAATAATTCAAATTCAATTCCTGACTGACATACTTTTTCCCACATATCAAAACAACGTCGTGATAATTTTCCAAAATGATATTTATGACCATCATTAATAATTTTTGGATAATATATTTCGTCAACTAACACTGAGAATTGTTGACGTAAATATTCATCACCCCCGACAGTACTGCAAGTTATGACCTCTATAGTAAATACATCCACTATTGATAATTGAGCGAGCTGTTGAATTAATTGCTTATTTAAATATGCTGCAGTAGTCCCCGTACCAGACGGTAAAAATACCATTAGCTTATTTTTCTGTTGTTCTTGTGCCCATTGAATTATTTCAGCAGCCAGTTGCTCGATCCCAGTTTCGGCGTACTGACAACGTCCACCTTCTGGAATATACAATAAATGCTTTTTATCAGCGTAGATGGGATCTGATGACACAATATATTGCATCGCATCGTTTAAATGCATACCAGTAAGATTTTCTGCATAAGCCAAATTGCCGATATCAACAATATTAGCGCCATTTTGTACCGCGGCAGCATAATTACCCTGCGGATTTTGCAATAAAAAGTCGCTAATATGACTGACATAATAATCAAATGTCCAACCTTGCTGCCTAGCAAGCACTGACATTGAATATAATGAGTTAGCCTGTGTAGATCCCGACGCAACTAGCTTAGTAATATGCGAATAGTCATGATGTAAAAAATGATAAAACTTACGTGCTTTATTACCACTAAAATCAGGATGTAATAAATCATCTCGCTTAATGTAGATGTTGCGTCCCGCAAAGTTCATCGCTTGTACTGGGCTTATCGAAAACATGAATTGTCTCAATCAACTGTAATATGAGCATTTTAACTAAAAAATGATAAATCTCATCGATTCATTTGTATTAATGATAACTACCAAAGAAAATCAAGTAGGTAAAACCATACTTTAATCTACAAAATCAATGCTTTAAAAACATGGCATGGATATCGCTATATATTAATCAATATTGACTACTGATAGGAATGAAAATGTCACTTTTACGCTTAATCTTTAATATTGCTTGGTTTTTAATGGGTGGATTTGTTATGGGCCTCGCTTGGTGGTTTGTAGGAGCATTATGCTTTATTAGTATCATAGGCATCCCATTTGGTCGTGCATGTTTTGTTATTGGCGAACTGGCTTTCTGGCCATTCGGACAAGAAACGGTTAACCGTAAACACGTTTCTGGCGAAGAAGACATTGGCACGGGTACATTGGGATTAGTGGGTAACATTGTGTGGTTTTTATTCTTTGGGATCTGGTTGGCCATAGGTCACTTAGTGCATGCATTGGCTTGTTTTATCACCATTATTGGTATTCCTTTTGCAATACAACACATGAAACTGGCCTTATTAAGTTTAACCCCTATTGGTCAAACCGTTATTGCCAAACCGACCTATTAATAATAGCGCTAATCTTATTATGTAAATCTTATAAAAAAGCCGACAACTTTATGTTGTCGGCTTTTTATTAAAAACTAATTATTAATGCCTTCGTTTTGGCAACATAAAGTTAGTTAATCATTCTGCCTATACCACCAAGGACAGAACCTTCACCTTGATCTTTACCACCACTAGAAGGTGCATGAGCAATAATTCTGTCAGCCATTCGAGAAAACGGTAAGCTTTGTAACCACACAGTACCATGGCCTTGTAAGGTCGCAAGAAACAAACCTTCGCCGCCAAATACCATTGATTTTAATGAACCGGCTCGTTGAATGTCATAATCTATTCCCGGGGTAAAACCCACTAAGCAACCAGTGTCGACCCGCAATGTTTCACCCCGAAGCTCTTTTTTAATTAAAGTGCCGCCTGCATGGACAAACGCCATACCGTCACCTTTTAAGCTTTGCAAAATAAAACCTTCACCACCAAAAAAACCAGTGCCTAAGCGTTTATTAAACTTCATGCTCACTTGTGTACCTAAGGCTGCCGCTAAAAAGCTGTCTTTTTGGCAAATAAGTTCGCCTTGGTGCTCGGACAAGTCAATCGCCAAAATGGTGCCAGGAAATGGTGCGGCAAATGCCACTTTGCGTTTACCTTGACCTTCATTACTAAAGTGAGTCATAAAAATGCCTTCACCCGAAATAGCCCGTTTACCGGCGCCAAGTAACTTGCCAAAAAAACCAGATTCAGGCTCAGATCCATCACCCATTTTGGCTTCAAAACAAATATCTTCTTCGATATAAGTCATCGCACCCGCTTCTGCAATCACCGACTCATTGGGGTCGAGTTCCACTTCCACCAGTTGCATACTTGAACCAATGATCTCGTAATCGACTTCGTGACATTTTTTGGTCATCTTTTGCTCCTTCAAATAAATAGAATAATGATGCTAGGGCCTGTTTTCTTTTCTACTGCGTTATCGGCTTCTAATGTAGGATAACGTCACGACCAAGCCTATGCCTTGTTGCTCATGTTTAAGTAATGCACAACTATTCGCTGCAAAAAAACCTAGAAAGATCAACAAGCCCTAGTAACGGCAACAACCAATTGGTGTAAATACCAATGGAGTTGTTGTTTTCGATATAATGGTAGCTTTAGGTTAACAAGATGTTGATGCTTTGAACATGTTAACTTTGTGAGACATTATTTGTTTCTAGCCGTATCAATAATTTACAGGCAATGTTAACCCAATCCAGCACCACTTAATCCTGATTGTTGTTGCTGTTGATATTGTGCAAACTCTTCTAAAATTAGTTTGGTAAACAACTGCCCAGCTCGCCCCAGCGGACGTTCATGTGTGGACACTAATTGCGGTGTAAAACTAAACCGATTACCACCAATAAAATCGACTTCAATCAGTTGCCCTTGATGTAATTCTTCAGCAATTAAAAAATTAGGCATCCAGCCAAATCCTAAGCCTTTTAACAATGCATTTTTCTTCATAATAAAACCAGACAAGTAAAAGACTTTATCACCACCAAACTGCATTTCATCACGGTCGCGTTTACCTGGGGATGAGTCTTCAATGGTTAACTCAACATGTTGTTGTAACTCAGGCAAACTAATGGCCTTTAACAGACTTAATGGATGTTGTGATGATGCCACCAACACACTGGTAATCGTTGGCAGTGCTTTAGGATAATAAGACGGTCCCGTTCGGTAATCTTTAACTAACATTAAATCCGCTTGATCACGCTCAAAACGGTGTTGCACCCCGCCTAAAAACTCCATATTGAGTTGGATTTTGGTAGGGATATTATGCTCTGACATCCGTTTAAGCGCCGCCATAATCGGTTCCATTGGTAAAGCGCCGTCGATCACCAGTTCAAGTTTGGGCTCCCAACCCTCACTAAAGCGGCTAGCAAGATGTTCAATATTGGCTAAATGTTGCAGTAAGCGCTGCCCTTCAGCCAATATCACCTTACCTTCCGGTGTTAACTCGGCGCGATAATGCTCTCTATTAAATAAAGTAACACCTAAATGTTGCTCCAGTTTTTTAACCTGATAACTCACCGCCGATTGTGCCTTGTGTAATCGCTCTGAAGCTTTTGAAAAACTTCCTTCCTCAACAAGTACTTGCAATACATTAAAGGTATCTATATCTATCCGCATAGAATTTCCACTGTCTCATTATCAATACACAACCGTAAAGTTAACACAACCATCTAAAAAATTGATTAAGTTGAGTTATTTATTATTCTTTTTTTTGTTGATCTTTACCACTAAATTGATAGTTAGATCACATATTGGTTACCTAATGCGATTAGGCCATAACAATAAATAACATAAACGCCACGACATTCGCAGTCGATTCACCATAGGACAATCACATGCCATTCTATGTTAAGCAAGGTCAAATCCCGACCAAACGCCACATTGCCTTCGAAAAAGGCAATGGCGAGTTGTACCGTGAAGAATTATTTTCAACCCATGGTTTTTCCAATATTTATTCCAATAAATATCATCACAATATGCCAACCAAAGCGATAGACGTTCAACCTTACTCGTTATCTCATGGTGAGCAATGGCAAGACTCTTTAATTCAAAATTACAAATTAGACTCTCGCCAAGCCGACTGCCAAGGCAACTTTTTTAGCGCCCGAAATAAAATATTTTTCAATAATGATGTCGCCATGTACACGGCTAAGGTGACAGAAGACACCAATGAATTTTATCGAAATGCCTATGCTGACGAAGTGGTGTTTATTCACGAGGGTGAAGGCCAATTATTGAGTGAATACGGCGTCATTGATACCAATAAATGGGATTACTTAATTATTCCACGCGGGACCACGTACCAACTTAAATTTAACGATTATCAAAATGTACGCTTGTTTGTTATTGAATCATCTTCAATGGTCGAAGTGCCAAAGCATTTCAGAAACGAATACGGCCAAATGCTTGAATCTGCACCTTACTGTGAACGAGACATTCGTACGCCAACCTTGGCTGATGCCGTGGTTGAAAAAGGTGAGTTTCCGTTAATGTGTAAATTTGGTGACCGCTATCAAAAAATGACACTGCAATGGCATCCATTTGACCTAGTTGGCTGGGATGGTTGCGTCTATCCTTGGGCATTTAATATCAGTGAATATGCGCCAAAAGTTGGCAAAATTCATTTACCACCGTCCGAGCATTTAGTGTTTACTGCACACAATTTTGTCATTTGTAACTTTGTTCCACGCCCATACGATTTTCATCCTAAATCGATTCCAGCACCTTATTACCACAACAACATAGACAGCGATGAAGTCTTATATTACGTCGACGGTGACTTTATGAGCCGCACAGGTATTGAAGCTGGCTACATGACATTGCATCAAAAAGGTGTGCCGCATGGTCCACAACCTGGGCGCACAGAAGCCTCTATAGGTAAAACAGAAACCTACGAATATGCGGTGATGGTAGATACCTTCAACCCACTTAACTTAACGTCTCATGTAAAAAATTGCATGAGTGATGATTACAACCGCTCTTGGTTAGAAAACTAAGACCACATAATTTAACTAACCCAAGTCACCTAAGAGTGATGGCGTGTTGACATAAAAATAAAGGAAAACAAAATGGCTAGCGAACTCAATCCACTTGGACTTTTAGGTATCGAATTCACCGAATTTGCCAGTCCAGATACGGAATACATGCATCAAGTCTTTATTGATTTTGGTTTTTCGATGTTAAAAAAAGCCAAAAATAATGACATTGTTTACTACCAACAAAACGATATCAATTTTTTACTTAATAAAGGCCGGGCAGGCTTTTCTGCTGAATTTGCTAAATCTCATGGTCCAGCCATTTGCTCGATGGGCTGGCGAGTAGAAGATGCACAGTTTGCATTTTCAGAAGCGGTAGCCCGCGGTGCAAAACCCGCCGACGATGCCAATAAAGACATGCCCTACCCAGCTATTTACGGTATCGGCGATAGCTTAATTTATTTTATTGACATTTTTGGTGAACAAAACAATATCTATCAAATTGACTTTGTTGATTTGGAGCTGCCTATCGTAACGCCAGAGAAAGGCTTTATGGAAGTCGACCATTTAACCAATAATGTCTACAAAGGCACTATGGAAAAATGGGCTAACTTTTATAAAGACATTTTTGGTTTTACCGAAGTGCGTTATTTCGATATCAGCGGAGCTCAAACTGCATTGGTATCTTATGCACTACGTTCACCGGATGGCAGCTTCTGTATCCCCATTAATGAAGGTAAAGGCAATGACAAAAATCAGATTGATGAATACTTAGGCGAATACAATGGCCCTGGCGTTCAACATCTCGCATTTAGAAGTCGTGATATTGTGGCCTCACTCGATGCAATGGAAGGTACGTCAATCAAAACTCTGGATATTATTCCAGAATATTACGACACCATTTTCGAGAAGTTGCCACAGGTGAGCGAAGATCACGACCGTATCAAACATCACCAGATATTGGTTGATGGTGATGAAGATGGATATTTATTGCAAATTTTCACCAAAAACCTTTTTGGTCCAATCTTCATTGAAATCATTCAACGTAAAAACAACCTTGGCTTTGGCGAAGGTAACTTTACTGCGTTATTTGAATCGATTGAACGCGACCAAATGAAACGCGGCGTGCTGTAATTTTATAGACACGAAGTGATACATAAAAACCAGCAAAATGCTGGTTTTTATCATTTTAGGCCTTTACACTCTGCCATCTACATTCTAATCAAAGACCTTTCCAATGCCAGATTACGCCGTTCTCGCCGTGTTTATTCCAACGTTCTTTTTTGTGTCTATCACCCCCGGTATGTGCATGACATTAGCCATGACCCTAGGCATGAGCATTGGTGTCCGTAGAACATTGTGGATGATGTTAGGCGAATTAGTTGGCGTGGCCTTGGTCGCTATTGCAGCAGTACTTGGGGTTGCCAGCATTATGCTAAATTACCCACAGGTTTTTGATATTCTTAAATGGGTGGGTGGCGCATACCTTGGTTACATTGGCATTAATATGTGGCGCGCAAAAGGCAAAATGGCCATCATTACTGGCCTTGAAGTAAAAACCAGTCGCATGAGTTTAATCAGCCAAGGATTTATTACCGCGATTGCCAACCCTAAAGGGTGGGCTTTTATGATTTCGTTATTACCGCCATTTATAAATGTCGATAATGCCGTCGGGCCACAACTCGCCGTTTTGCTTGGTATAATAATGGTCACCGAAAGTGTGTCTATGCTGGCTTATGCTAGCGGCGGTAAAAGCTTACGGTTATTTTTAAGCCGTGGCGATAATATCCGCTGGATGAATCGTATTGCCGGAAGCTTGATGATTTTGGTTGGTATTTGGTTAGCACTAAGCTAACCCCTAAAGAGCAATGGATGTGTAAATTGCTCCATATTATGTTTTTGTATTATCAATTGACTTATACGGTAGTTGTTCACACATTTGTTGCATATAAATGTCGATATGAGATTGTTCTTGTTTACAAAAATCACCGATAGCATCATTAAAGCCTTCATGGGCAATAAAATGACTTGAGGTAGTTTTAACCGGGCGAAATCCTCGCGCTACTTTATGTTCGCCTTGTGCACCAGCATCAAAAACGCTTAATTGATTAGCGATAGCGAACTCAATGCCTTGGTAATAACATGCTTCAAAATGGACATGGTCACATTCAGTTAACGCTCCCCAATAGCGACCATATAAATGTGTGTCTGAAACAAAATATAATGCTGATGCCACTAATTGTGCGTCACTATTTTCAATCAATAATAGTCGTATCATTGAGCCCATAGTTGCTGCAATTTGCTCAAAGAATGCTGCCGACAAATACCCTTTATGACCAGACCGCTTTAAATAAGTATTTTGATAACACCGCACAAAATTCTGCCACTGCTCTGCACTTGCCTTATCGCCATCAATAAATCGAAATTGTAGTTGTTGCCTTGCAGAAATTCGCTCTTTAGTAATATTTTTACGTTTACGTGACGTTAATGTACTCAGAAAGTCATTAAAATCGGCATAATTTTGATTATGCCAATGAAACTGACAACCAACACGCTCCATTGCCCCAACTTGTGCAAACTGTCGATGTTGCTCGGTATTGGTAAATAAACAATGCCAAGATGACCAACCCTGTTTTACGACAGTTTGTGATAGATAGGTTTTAATACCGTCAATCAAGGATTGCTGATCGTGTTTTGGTAATCTTGGGTCAATGCCAATACGCCGCCCAGAAGTGGGAGTGAAAGGTACACTACTCACAAGCTTGGGGTAATAGCCTATATTATGGCGTTCATATGCTTCAGCCCAAGCCCAATCAAAAACATATTCACCCCAAGAATGGCTTTTAAGGTAAAGCGGCATTAATGCAATAATATTATCGCCATCCAACACCATAAGGTGCATCGGTGTCCAGCCCGTTTCAGCACAAACACAGCGACTCATTTCAAGAGCGGATAAATATTCATGGCGCGTAAAAGGATGAGATGACCCGAAAAAGGTATTCCATACTAAAGAATCTATATTGCTAATACTATTAACAAATTTATATTGATAAACTCGCGTTTGTGTTTGTTCCACCCACACCTACCCTATAATAATTAACACTCAAGCGTTAAAACTCATACCAATTTTTGCTATCCTGTGGCATGTTCTATCACAGTATATTTTTACATTCACGCCAAGGATTAATCGTGACACGATTCCCTAAATTAACACCACTTTTTTTAAGTACGGCACTAACACTAACACTTTGCTACCCGGCCGTTTATATTGCTGACAGCCAAGCAAATGAAACGTCTATTTTTAGTGATATGGCAACTGCTCAGCCAATTTATGCTAAGCATGGCATGGTTTCAAGCCAAGAAGCATTAGCCAGTCAAATTGGCGTAGATATTTTAAAACAAGGTGGTAACGCAGTCGATGCAGCCGTAGCGGTAGCATACGCACTAGCAGTAACCTTACCTCGCGCGGGTAATATTGGCGGAGGTGGTTTTATGCTAGTGCATTTAGCCGAGCAAAATAAAACCATTGCTATCGATTACCGTGAAACGGCACCAGCAAAAGCGCACAAAGATATCTTCCTTGATGAACAAGGCAATGCCGTAGAGAAACTGAGCCGTGAACATGGTTTAGCCGTCGGCGTTCCGGGTACCGTCATGGGAATGGAGCTTGCGTTAACACAATATGGCACCATGAGCATGAAACAAGTTATCGCCCCTGCGATGACATTAGCTAAAAATGGTATTTCGGTCACCTCAGACTTGTCAAATTCGCTGAGTGGCCTTAAGTCACGCATTACCCAATGGCCTAGTTCTGCAGAGGTTTTCTATCATGCCGATGGGAGCGACTATCAAGTTAATGAAATCCTTAAACAGCCAGAATTGGCCCATTCATTATCGTTAATTGCCCAGAAAGGCAGTAAAGGGTTTTATCAAGGTGAAACGGCTGAAAAAATAGTGACTACAGTTAACAATGCCGGCGGCATAATGAGTTTAACAGACTTAGCTAACTATAAAGTGGTTGAGCGCGAACCGGTACGGGGTAATTATCGAGGCTATGAAGTAGTATCTATGCCGCCGCCATCTTCAGGTGGTATTCATATTATTGAAATGCTCAATGTGCTCGAGCAATTTCCCATTGATAAATTAGGCCACAATACCGCAAACACTTTACATCTTATGGCCGAGACGATGAAATATGCTTATGCTGATCGTAGTGAGTATTTAGGCGACCCAGACTTTGTAACCGTGCCAGTTAAACAATTGATCAGCAAAAAATATGCTCAAGATATTGCCAGTAAAATATCACTTAATAAAACGACCCCCAGTAGTGAAATTAAACCTGGAAATCTCGCGCCATATGAGAGCGATCAAACCACCCACTTTTCGGTTATTGATAAATGGGGCAATGCGGTAGCTAATACTTATACTCTTAATTTTAGTTATGGTTCTGGCTTAGTTGCTAAAGGCACGGGCATTTTATTAAACAATGAAATGGATGACTTTTCAGCTAAACCCGGCACACCCAATGGTTATGGCTTAATTGGTGGTGACGCTAATGCTGTAGAAGGCAATAAGCGTCCTCTCAGTTCAATGAGTCCGACTATGGTGATGAAAGATGGCAAACCCTATATTGTCACTGGTAGTCCGGGTGGTTCGCGAATTATTACAATTACCTTGCAAATGATTATGAACGTTATTGATCATAACTTTAATATTGCTGAAGCAACAGCCGCTGCGCGTATGCATCATCAATGGTTACCCGATTTTATCTGGGTAGAACACACATTGAATCAAGATACTATTTCATTACTTGAAGCAAAAGGGCATAAAATTAAAATCCAAAACTCTATTGGTAGTACTCAATCAATAATGATGACAGAACAAGGTCTTTTTGGTGCATCAGATCCAAGACGTTCAGGTTCTGCTGCTATCGGCTACTAACTTCGTAAACGGCCAATTATAGAATGATAACGATTTTTATTTATCTAAAGTCGTTATCATTACTGTTTATAATTCATACAATTTAATTATTATTTTTCCGATATCGATATCTAAGATCAATTTTTTATAATAAGAATTATTTTGTATAAACCTTGTGAGTAACAATACCAAATAAACGTTCAAGATTATCAATCGGAATTTAAAAGTAAATAATCGATTTATAATAAACTGCAAATCAACAGGTTGCATGCAAAAAATCTAACAAGACAAATAATAGTTTTTTGTTTAAAACGTAGTGTTAGTTTTTTAAATATTTACTGTCAGAATAATTACCTCTTTGATTAAGTTAATTCACTATTAAGTAATAATTAATAATTTTATGTAATTATTGAAGCTGTTATTATAATCAATATTCAACACTTAAATAAATAAAGGACCCATGCAACTAATTAATTTTAAAATCAGGCATAGAATTGCCCTACTAACACTTGTCGCTATTGTGTCATTTATTATTTCATTAATAATCAACCATCAAACAGGGGAAGATAATGCACAACGATTAAATGGACTTCAAACTCAGTTATATCCAGCCCTTAATTTCGCGACCATAAACCAAGGATTATTACTGCAATTAGATCAGACAATTCAGTCAGCAATAACCACTGGTGAAGAAGACAGTTTAGATGTTGCGAAAACGATGGTTAAACAAATTACCGATAACTTAAATCAGCTAGCAACATTATTGCCAACCGAAGCCAATAACACCCAGCAATGGATACGAGACATTGCGCTTTATTATGACAATGCCAGAAGCGTAGCTGCTGAGTTTATTAAAGATGATGTCGATTTCAGTAAAATACAAGCTCAAGCTGCAGAAAATGCTAAACGCTACCAAACCTTAGTAAAACAATTTGCACAAAAGAAACAAGAATTAGCTAAGCAGTTTGAACAACAAATACAAACCACTATTGCCAGTACTGAACAAGCTGAAAACATTGTCATGCTTATTGGTATTGTAGCTACGGTTGTGATGATTGCAGTAGGTCTTTTAGTCAATAGATCTATTATTAGTACTATTGACAATGTGACCCAGTCATTACGAAATATTTCTGAAGGCGAAGGAGACTTACGGTCACGTATTCAATACCAAGGTAAAGATGAAATAGCTGACCTTGTTTATTGGTTTAATCAATTTATTACTAAACTTCAATCTTCCTTTGCCGATACTAAGCATACAACAGATCATTTAAATGAAGTAGCCAGTGCATTACTTAACGGCAGTCAACAAAGTGAAGTCAATGTGACTCAGCAAAATGCTGCTATCGAACAGATTTCTCATGCTATGAAAGAAATGTTTGTCAGTGTTACACATATAGCTGAATACGCATCGAGTGCTTCATTAGAAGCAGAGAATGCCAACACAGAAGCAAAAAATGGATTTGTCATCGTTAATGATGCTGTAAATATCATCAAAGAGTTGGCTGATGAAGTGCAAACAACAGCAGTTGTGGTGAACCAATTAGATGCTTTTACCCATAAGGTAAACGATATTTTGGGGAGCATAAGTAGCATTGCAGACCAAACGAATTTATTGGCTTTAAATGCCGCAATTGAAGCAGCTAGAGCGGGTGAGCATGGTCGTGGATTTGCAGTAGTTGCCGATGAAGTAAGAACACTAGCTTCTCGCACACAAACATCAACACAAGAAATACAAAAAGTACTTAAAGAGTTAACTACAACCTCAAAGCAAGCTGTTGATGCTATGCAACGAGGTATTAAAACGGCAGATAAAGGTGTTCAATCAACCTCAATGGCAGGTGATGCTCTTACAAGTATTACACATAAAGTCAGTGCAATATCTGAAGTAAATGACCAAATTGCCACTGCTACTGAAGAGCAACACAATACTTCTGTTTTGATCCAGCAATATGTGAGCGAAATGGAAAGTGGCGCACAAAAAGTCAGGGCGACAACCGCTGATATGGGAGGTATTAGTGTTGATATCCAAAGTATTAGTGAAAAACTACAATCAATTACAAATCAATTTAAGGTTTAAGATTGATTGTAAATGCTGTACCAGAAACAAAAATATAAGCCCAAAGGGCATATGAATGATGAACAAGGAGTAACACCATGCAATTTAAAGTAACAATATTATCAGTTGCCATATCAGTGGCAATGATTCCAAGTTTAGCAATTGCAGATGAAGCTGCTGATGCTAAAATAGCTCAATTAGAGCAACGAGTTCAAGCTTTGCAGTCGCAACAAAATGCAAGCCTAGCTGACAAAGTTAAACTTAATGGTTTTATCAGTGGTGCTTATATCAGTTCCGATAATGATGCAGGATATAATAATGCAGATACGGGTGCTAACTTCACTGAGGAAAGCAAATTCGGTCTGCAAGCAACATTTGATATTTCTGACAATACTCAAGCTGTATTACAGCTAATGATGCGCGGTAAATATGATTGGGAAGTAGAAGCTGAATGGGCTTATTTATCACACCGTTTCGAAAATGGTATTAAAGTCCGTGGTGGTAAATTACGTGTGCCTTTATTCATGTATTCAGACTACTTAGACGTCGGTTACGCACAACCATTCGGACGCCCACCAGTAGAAGTTTACGGCGCGGTACCGTTCTCGTCATACACAGGTGCGGGTGTATCATATGATGTTGATTTTGATGACTCAACTCTAACAATGCAAATGTTTGGCGGCGAATCAACAATTAAAGCTACTGGCACTGATGTCAGTAATTTAATCGGGGCAAATGTTAACTGGACAGATGAAACATGGACTTTACGTGCTGTTTACGGTCAAGCTAAATTAGATGGAGATCTTAATAGCGAGGTAGATGTGACGTTAGCACCTGGCGTGGTAACTAAAGCAGACTACACGGTTTTGGAGCTGAATGACGAAAAAGGTACCTTCGCTGGTGTGGGCGCAAGTTACGATAACGGTGAATTTATTGCAGTTACAGAGTTGACTCGAATTGAAGTCGATAACGTTAGCCCAGATACTGATTCTGGATATTTAACATTAGGTTACCGCATAAATGAATTTACGCCTTATGTCACTGTGGCTTATATGAAAACTCAAGATAACGAAGAACGTTTACCAGTATCAGAAGCGGCAGCAATACAAATGGTGGCATTCAATGCTGAACGTATGGCCTATAGCTTAGGTTTACGTTGGGATGCAATTGATAACTTAGCTATTAAGTTTGATGTCACTTATGCTGATGATTTTGGTGACACCTCTGGCGGATTCTCGGGCAACAGCATCGACACAACAACAGGTAAATTCACTTACGATGACACCTTGATTTACACGGTTAAATTTGACGCAGTATTCTAAGGAGTGTCGAAATGAAAACGTTATTCAGTGTATTAGCACTAAGCTTGTCTGCCATTGTTTCAGCAAACGCTGCCGTAGTGGTTATTGGCAACAGCGCTTCTGGCGATATGTCAGCAAGTGATGCAAAGAAAGCCTTTTTAGGTAAAGGCAACTCATCTGTTGTGGTTTATGAACTTGAAGAAGGCAACGCCACACGCAGTGAGTTTCACCAAGCCGTGACTGGTAAGTCTGATGCCCAACTTAAAGCATTTTGGTCAAAACAAGTCTTTACTGGTAAAGGGACTCCACCGACAACAGTTCCTAATGCTGCTGCGATGAAATCAGCGGTTGCCAGCAATCCCAATGCTATTGGTTATATTGACGAAGCAGATGTTGATGCCTCAGTAAAGGTAATTTTAAAGCCTTAATATAATGTGTTTTTTTAAATCAACAAACCCATTATAAAAAAACCGAGCAACCTAAGGGTGCTCGGTTTTTTTGTTACAAACTAATCACAAAATAGTGAATAAAAATAGGTAGTATTTACTCTGAAAAAAACATAAATATCAAATTAAGCTCGTTAACAAGTCGCTTTATTGCGACTAAAGGCTTAACATAAAAAGGAAAAACTATGAAGGGCTCATCCCTTAAACCACTTTTCGCTGGTATTGCCGTTGTATTCGCTTTAAGTGCATGCTCTTCCCCAACGGCAGAAACAACCACTGAGATGGTTTTATCTGTAACGCAAATAAAACAGCAACATGCCGACAATCCATTTTTTAAACCTTACGGCACATTTTTCGAAATACCTGATTTTGCAAATATCACCACAGATGATTATCTTCCCGCTTTTGAAGCTGGTATGGCTGAACTCCAACAACAAATTAGTGTTATAGCAAACAATCCACAAGCGCCAACATTTTCCAATACGATTGAAGCGATGGAGTTTTCAGGTAACTTATTAACCCGTGTAGCCAACGTCTTCTTTAATTTAACCGGAGCAGATACAAACGACGAACTACAGGCCATATCCAAACAGATTTCACCTAAACTATCATCATCACAAGATGATATTTACCTTAATGACAAACTGTTTAAACGGGTTAAAACCGTTTATGAGCAACGTGATAACTTGCCGCTTAATACTGCACAAGCTAAGTTACTCGACGATACATACAAATCATTTACCCGCGGCGGCGCCAATTTATCTGCAGATGATAAACTGAAACTTCGAAGCTTAAATGAACAAATTGGTAAGCTAAGTCTAACATTCGGCGACAATGTATTAGCCGAAACCAATGACTTTCAACTTATCATCGATAACCAAGATGATTTATCTGGTTTACCAAAAGATGTGATTGATACGGCAGCACGCAAAGCGACTAGACTTGGCCATCCTGGCAAATGGATTTTCACACCTCATCGCCCATCAATAACACCTTTTTTGACCTATGCAGATAATAGACAGTTGCGTGAAACACTTTATAAAGCGTATGTTTCTAAAGCCAATAATGATAATGAATTCGATAACAAAAAAGTGCTCGCTAACATTGCCTCATTACGAGCGCAACGAGCTCAACTTATGGGTTATCAATCTCATGCTCATTTTGTGTTAGAAGAACGTACAGCTAAGACCCCAGAAAATGTTTATGGCTTATTAGATAAAGTGTGGCCAGCTGCATTAAATCAAGCTAAAAATGAAGTGGCCGATATGCAAGCACTTGTCGATGCTCAAGGTGCAGGCTTCGCCATAGAAGCATGGGATTGGTGGTACTATTCAGATAAAATTCGAGTGGCAAAATACAGTTTTAATGAGCAACAAACCAAGCCTTACTTTTCACTTGAAAGTACATTAAAAGGCGTGTTTTACACTGCTAATCGTTTATATGGTATTACCGTAAAAGAACGTACAGATTTGCCCAAATACCACCCAGACGTTCGCACCTGGGAAATATACGATAAAGATGGTAGTTTGATGGCGGTATTTATGGGGGACTATTTTGTCCGTCAAAGTAAACGCGGTGGCGCATGGATGAACTCGTACCGCCGTCAATATAATATGAACGATGTTGAATCAAAACCCATTGTCGTTAATGTACTTAACTTCCCACGCCCTGCCGGCAACGAACCTGCGTTATTAACCTTTGATGAAGCAAGTACCCTGTTCCATGAATTTGGCCATGCCTTACATGGCATGTTATCAAATGTGGAATATCGCTCACAATCTGGTACCGCTGTGCCCCGCGACTATGTTGAGTTTCCTTCACAAGTAATGGAAAACTGGATGACGCAACCAGAAGTGTTGGCCCAATTTGCTAAACATTATCAAACGGGTGAAGTAATACCACAGTCATTGATTGAAAAAATTCAAGCTGCAAGCCAATTCAACCAAGGATTTTCCACGGTTGAATACATGGCGGCAACCTATTTAGATCTTGATTGGCATTCGCTGCAAGATAGCAACGTTCGTGATGCGGCCAAGTTTGAAATGGCCTCATTAAACAAAATGGGATTGATTAATGAAATAGCACCCCGTTATCGCAGTACTTACTTTTCACATATTTTTGCAGGCGGTTATTCGGCTGGATACTATAGCTATCTGTGGTCAGATATTCTCGGGGCCGACGCCTTCGAAGCCTTCAAAGAAAATGGCATATTTGATCCTGAAACCGCACAAAAGTTCCGTGACAATATTTTATCCAAAGGTGGCAGTGCAGACCCTATGTTGTTATATAAACAATTTAGAGGAAAAGAAGCCGGCATAGAACCACTGTTACGCAGCAGAGGTTTATTAAAAGACAAATCTTAATATTTTGACTTAACTCTTTTTTACAATATTATTCGTGATGGCTTTTGTAGCATTGCGAATTTTTTATCATTAAAGTTAAAAAATTCCACTTTAAAAGACAATTTACATTTAACGGTATTTATCACAACGAATAAATTTTGCATATAGCAGTCCGCTTCTACTGAAAAATCACACATTTAATATTCATTAAAACAATCCCCTTGTCACCCATCATCTTTGATGCTGGTTAATTGTGCAAACAGACTCAGTTTTTCAGTTTAAGGCGCATTGTTGAAAAAATGGTTGTTCCCTTGTAAAACAATACAACAAATAAAAGGAAAGCCTGAGTGGCTCCCAAGGACAGATTTTTGCACCTTCTATGCTGCTTAATAGGATTTTGACGTACGGCTGCATGGTCTATTTTTTCCTTACAAAAACATATTCCCACCATCCATAGCGGTCAGATGCAGGAGATAGAGCAACGCAGGAGCTGTTGCCGAGAACAACTCTATGCTTATCCTATTACTGGCCAAAAAGGCGCAGAACGCCCGCTGAATGACCAGATAATTTTTTGAATAAGTATATTTAGGGCTTCACCACAATTGATTCATTAATTATGCTTATAATACGAATTTTTTCATTTTATTATTAATATAGGTAAGGAATGCTAACATTGCGTAATAGACTTAAATGAAAAGAATTCGCCTCGGGGCCTGACTCTACATATACACAAAGAAAATGGGCGCCCTTTAAAAATTAGAATAAACTTTCTCTAGGCCAACTTATTAAAGGTATCAAAAATATAAGTGGGAATAGGTTAACTTAACTAGCTATAAAAATGATATGATAATATGATTTAAATAAAACAACTTCTTTATATTAATAAAAGTTATATCTTATTAAATTAAGTTTCTAATGAGTGAAAAATGATAAATACTAACAGTCTTCACGCTAATCTAATTAACAGCGAAGGTGCTGATCAGCGTTATATCTCCATAAAAACAATAAGTTAATCATATGTACGTCAGCTTAACTATTTAAATTACAGTTAAGTTTACATTCTGACACTTCCGTGATTATCTTTAAATATCAGTTTATTCTTTAATTTATAATTTTATCAACGTTATAGCTAATGGCAAAATCTAGCTGGTACATTAATAATGTTAAATAATTTATAAATATTATTACTTTTGTTACATAGATGAATTAAATAACACCGGGAATTTACAAAAGCACTCAGTTAAATAATTATTAATCGAGAATAATCATATTAACTCATTAATGTATTTATTAGCTTAGCCTGATTTCGTATACTGATTGAAAACACTATATTTATTATTCTATATAGTAAATATAGTGTTCTATATTGGTACGGTATCTATATTGGTACGTTATCTATTTAGGAAAGATGATGAATATAATAAAACCGCTAAACAACTCCAGAAGAAAATTTTTAAAAGAAGCGACAATCGCTATTTCAGTAGTCGCTATGGCCCCGAATCTAGTTATACCAACCCTTGCTCAACCTTTAGATATTGATTTAGGGGAATATAAACCAAGCTACTTTTCTGCTAATGAATGGGCATTCATCCTAGCAGCAACCGATCGCCTTATACCTGCAGATGCTACTGGACCCGGTGCTTTAGACACTAATGTTCCGGTATTTATTGACAAGCAAATGCAAGGGAGATTCGGTAACGCTCTAGATTGGTATATGCAACCGCCATTTTTATCTGCTAAACCAGAAATGGGCTATCAATCATCTCTTACACCTGCGCAAACCTACAGACAAGGGATTAAAGCAACAGAAGATTACTGCCATCAAACCTATCAAAAATCCTTTGCAGAACTATCAGACAGTGAAAAAGACATGGTGCTTAGTCAGTTACAATTAGGTGAAATTCAATTTTCTGATCTTAGCTCAATGCAGTTTTTCTCTTTCTTATTACAGAATACCAAAGAAGGCTACTTTGCAGATCCTATTCATAGCGGCAATAAAAATTTAGCGAGTTGGAAAATGATTGGTTTTCCAGGGGCTAGAGCCTCATTCAAAGAATGGGTAGCTTACCCTAATGTTGAATACCCACTTGGACCTGTAAGTATTGAAGGAGAGAGGGGATAAATATGATTCGTCAAAATAAACCTGTAGATGTTGTACTAGTAGGACTTGGTTGGACAAGTTCAATTATGGGAATGGAAATGACTGAAGCGGGTCTAGAGGTACTCGCTCTTGAACGTGGTAAAGATCAAAATACTGTACCCGATTTTGCTTATCCTCAAATGGCAGATGAATTGACTTATGGAGTACGTTATAAATTGATGTCAGCCCCTGCTGACAGCACAGTAACCGTTCGCCACTCATCTCAAGATGTTGCCGTACCTTATCGTCAGTTAGGCTCCTTTTTACCTGGTAATGGCGTTGGTGGGGCCGGAACTCACTGGAATGGTCATACTTGGCGACCAATGCCAGAAGAATTACGTTTACGCAGTTATGTAGAAGAGAAATTTGGTGCCGATATTATTCCTGAAGATATGACAATTCAGGATTTTGGAGTCTCCTATGAGGAATTAGAGCCTCATTTTGATTTCTTTGAAAAGATTTTGGGTGTGTCAGGTACAGCGGGTAACATCAAAGGTGAAATACAACCCGGAGGCAACATATTTGAAGGCCCTAGACAAGCACCTTTTCCGCTTCCCCCATTACAACGAACCCTCAATGATACTGTTTTTGAAAATGCAGCTAAAATAAAAGGTTTTCACCCATTCCCTCTGCCTGCAGCCAATGCATCGGAAGCCTATAAAAACCCTTATGGAATGCAATTAGGCCCTTGTAACTATTGTGGATTCTGTGAACGTTATGGGTGTATTAACAACTCAAAAGCCTCTCCTCAAACTTGTGTGTTAGGTGCATTAAAGCAACGTAAAAATTTCTCATACCGAACTGGGTGTGAGGTGATCAAAATCAATAAAGACAGTTCTGGTAAAAAAGCAACTGGCGTTACTTATATTGATCCCAATGGTGACGAAGTCTTTCAACCCGCCAATTTAGTCATTATTGGTAGTTACGCTTATCACAATGTCCGTTTATTATTATTATCTGAGATAGGTAAACCTTACGACCCTGTCAGTAATACAGGAGTCGTTGGACGTAATTACGCTTATCAAATGGTCGGTGGAGCAACGTTATTTTTTAAAGACAAAAACTTTAATCCATTTATTGGTGCGGGTGGCAATGCTACCGTAATAGATGATTTTGGTACCAATCAAATTGATTTTAAAAAAGAAGGTTTCATTGGTGGTTCGTATATTTTTGCCGCAATGACAAACGGCCAGCCGATTAGGAATATGCCTTTGCCCTCAGGAACTCCGAGCTGGGGAGCTGAGTGGAAAAAGGCCGTTAAAGCTAATTATGGTCATACTATGACGATAGGAACACACGGTTCCAATATGTCATATAGAGATTGTTATTTAAGTTTGGATCCAACCTATAAAGATAAACATGGCTTGCCAATGTTATCGATGACTTTTAATTGGAAAGAAAATGATATCCGCATGACTCAATTTATGAAAAAACAAATTGAAGGTATCGTCGAGGTTATGAAGCCTGATCATGTAGATTATAGTTTTAAAGACTTTGGGTCTGAATACGATGTCCGTCCTTATCAAACCACTCATAATGTTGGCGGCGCTGTTATGGGCACGGATCCGGCAACGAGCGTATTAAATCGCTACCTACAAAGTTGGGATGTACATAATGTATTTGTCATGGGATCCAGTGCGTTCCCGCAAAACATTCAATATAACCCAACAGGGTTAGTCGGTGCGTTAACCTATTGGTCTGCGAAGGCAATTCGAGAAAAATATTTACCTAACCCTGGCCCATTGGTACAAGTATAGGAGCAGTGAACATGAAGTTATCATTATTCTCATTACTAAGTTTGGCAATAGCAATGGGGAGTTATAGTAGTACGTCTATGGCTCAAGATTTACAGCAGGATCTCATTAAAAAAGGGGAATATTTATCTAATGCTGGCGACTGTGTTGCTTGCCATACCAGTGAAAATGGTGAAAAATTTGCTGGCGGAAGAGCCGTTGACAGCCCTTTTGGTCCCATTTACTCCACCAATATAACCCCAAGTAAAACGGCCGGGATCGGTAATTACACATACGAAGAATTTGAACAATCTTTGCGGCACGGTATTCGTGCAGACGGTGCTTTTTTATACCCTGCAATGCCTTATCCTAGTTATCAAAAAATAACTGATGAAGATACTAAAGCCATGTATGCGTATTTCATGCATGGGGTTAAAGCTGTCGATGTTGAAGCGATAGAAACATCTCTAAGCTTTCCTTTTAATCAACGTTGGGGGATCCGTTTTTGGGATTGGGTAGCGACAGATGATGGCGCATTTGTGGCTGATCCTAAACAATCGGAAGAACACAACCGTGGGGCTTACTTAGTTCAAGGGTTAGGTCATTGTGGTAGTTGTCACACACCAAGGGGCATTATCTATCAGGAAAAATCTTACGACCATGCTAATAAAAGCTTCTTATCTGGTGCAGATATTGGTATTTGGCATGCTCCAAGCTTGCGTGCAGGAAACAACACCAATTTAGAACATTGGTCTGTACAAGATCTAATGGATTACTTTAGCACTGGACGAAATTATTATTCAGCAGTAGCAGGTGAAATGACCGATGTTATTCAATATAGTTTAAGTCACTTAACTAAAGATGATTTGCACGCCATGGCAATTTATTTAAAAAGTCAATCTGGCCAGAAGAGTGCAAAAAGCGAAGACACTTCTGCCCCAGGAAACACCACAAAGTTACTTAATTCCGCTAAGGTTGATATTAACTCCGGTGCACGATTGTATTTAGATAATTGTAATGCATGCCACTTTACTGATGGTGCGGGTGCCCCACATGTTTTCCCACAACTTGATGACAATTCTTTGGTGAATGCAGAAAATCCAGATGGGTTAATTCATATCATCTTAGCGGGCGCACGATTACCCTCAACAACGAATGCCCCTGAAGCAATCGAAATGCCCGGCTTTGGTTGGCGGTTAAACGATAAGGAAGTTGCGACATTGGCGACATTTGTTCGTCAATCATGGAGAAATAATGCAACAAAAGTTGACGCTGATGAGGTTAAAGAAATAAGGCAAACAATCTCCAGTGAAGTATTAAATAAAAGTGCACCTCAAGTTTATTGATAATTCATATTAACAAAAGTTATGGGTAGTATGGTTTTTAAACGTTAATTTTAAACCTACTACTCCATTTCTATCTGATAAATATAAACCTTTCTATTGTTGTAGATTTATCTTAACAATAAGTGGGTCAAATTATGAGGGATCCCCACTTATTTAATAGGATGTTTGTGATTCACTTATTAAATGTTGAAGCATCTTAATCGCTGTTGAATTAAAAAATTGGTTAGAATGTTCCGCTAATCAATTTAATCAAATTGACCCAAGCGTCAGTGCACCACAAAACCTGATTAATCGCACTGGTCATCCAACCTATAACTTCTACGTCATAGATGGCTTAACTTACAAAATTGATGACACTCAACCGACTAAGTTTGATCGCAATTGTGAAGTGGTTGATGCTGATGCCAATCGCATTGTCGACTTAGCATATACCGCAGCTGATGGAACGGTTATTACTGGTGATGAGTTAGCGACAATGTCTTTTGTAGTCGCATCAAATAACTACCGTGCCTTTGGTTGCTCATTTGCGAGCACGGGTTCTGACCACGTAGTGCTTGAACTACCAGACACTAACCGTGATGCACTATCTGCTTATATCACTGTAGAATCACAACCTAATACAACTGGCGGATATGACGCTATGGTTGATCCAACCGCTGATTATAACTGGGATTTTAAAACAATCGACAATGCCACTGTTGCATTAGATATTCGTTTTGAAACTCAAGATAGTGCTGTTGCTGATCAGTTTGTTGCTGATAATCAACAACGTAAAATGGTTAAGTTACCTAAAACAGCTGATGTTGTAGCTGGCTTGGCGATTTATAGCATAGACCTAACTACACCTGTTGCTGCGAAGTAATTACTCGCGGACTAAATTCAAAAAGGCGCTTTATGCGCCTTTTTTTATATCTTTAGCGACTAGGGTCTGTTGATCTTTGCAGGTTAAATTTTGTTCGAGATAAAAACGTTTTAATCGAGGCGAGCGGATTGCTGCCTAGCAATCTAAGCTAAATTCGCTCAACAAAGAGTAAAACGTTTTTAGCCGAACCCTTCGGGCAGCGTTTGTTGGTCATTTTTACTGCGTTATCGACTTTTTATGTAGAATAACTACACCACAAAGTCTCTGCCTTGTACAAATGAACAACAATTCGCTGTAAAAACAACCTTGAAAGATCAACAGGCCCTAATCTAACTCAAACAAATGCCCCATCTTTTGAATATGTTCTAGGGGCACCTGATGTTGGTTCCGTAATGCACACAATTGTTGATGTTCAGCATTTTTGGGCTGACCCACTAACACCACTCTCACTTGATAACCTAACGCTCGAGCCGCAGCTTCATAAGCCATAAACTCCCACTTAGCAACATTAGTATTATCGCAAATCACTACAGGTTCACTACGGGCTAATGCCACAATAAAAGCCGTTAAATTAGCTTGGTGATATTGAGGAAGTTTTTGCGGATTGAACCGATACTCACCTTGATGAAAAAAATAAAAATCAGTTGAAAAGTAACCGTGCTGACGAATATGAATCGACAAGTCTGCGCCTAATGAATCAATATAATGCTCCACCCAATGTGACTTACCACTGCCTGGCAGACCACGCATAATGATCGCCACTTTCGGATTATTAGTATCACATGTTGAATGACTAGTCTGGTTTGTCACTGCCTATCACCTTGCCTGCCAAAATTTGTTCTACTAATTGTGGGACAATCTCCCCTGCTTTACCGGTTAAATGGTATTGGAACTGACTGTGCCTGTCGGCTTCGACTAAATTAACCTCTACAGTTTGCGCGCCATGGTGATTAGCTGCATCGACAAAACCGGCAGCTGGATATACGGTCCCAGATGTGCCAATGGCAATAAACAAATCACAGTGGTCTAATGCATCATGAATTCTATCCATACCAAATGGCATCTCACCAAACCAAACAATATGAGGTCGTAAACGTTTTGCCGGAATACAACACGTACAGCAATTATCGACACCAAAAGGTTCTCGTAACACAAAAGTTTGTAATGATTGTGGGCAACGCCCTTTGGCAAGTTCACCATGCATGTGTAAGAGACGCAGCGAGCCTGCTCGTTCGTGTAAATCGTCGACATTTTGAGTAATGACTAACAATTCACCATCAAATTCAGCTTCGAGTTTAGCTAAAGCAACATGCGCAGCATTAGGGGCAACGTCACCACCATTTAATTGCTCCAAACGTGTATTATAGAATCGTTCAACAAAATCGATATCTCGAGCATATCCCTCGGGTGTTGCAACATCTTCAATATGATGTTCTTCCCATAATCCATGTTGATCTCGAAATGTTTTAATGCCTGACTCAGCAGAAATCCCCGCGCCAGTCAGTACCACTATTCGCCGGTACATGTTATGTCCTTTATTGTTATTAAACACCGCTTTTATTCTGTAAATATATCTCTTTATCGTACAAGATCATCGAGCACATTTGTCAATTAATTCCCCAAATGGACATATGGTCTAGCCAATTGATCATATATTATTACCTAAGTGGTGCAATAATCCCTTAGTATAAGTAAGTTTATTGAATACCTTTTAGTGATATATCGCAAATAATATCAACATAAGTGCGTGTTTTACTAATTATTCTGTATATAAGTTGATTAAGCGCCTTAAGAGGTTTATGTTTTTAAATTCAAGACATATAATGCTTACATTATCCACCGATGAACCGATGGGTTCTGCAATCAAGAGATTAGCAATGACAGATGGAAATCAAGCGCTCAAAAAAGCCGGATTAAAAATAACCCTGCCGCGAGTTAAAATTCTAGAACTGATGCAAGAACCAGAAAATCAGCACATCAGTGCGGAAGACTTATATAAAAAATTACTTGAAATAGGTGAAGAAATTGGCCTTGCTACCGTATATAGAGTACTTAACCAATTCGATGATGCAGGCATTTTAAATCGCCATCATTTTGAAAGTGGTAAAGCGGTGTTTGAAATGTCAACACAGCAGCACCATGACCATTTGGTGTGTTTAACCTGTGACAAAGTGATTGAATTTACTGATGATGTGATTGAACGTCGCCAAGATGAAATTGCGATGCGTCATAATATTAAACTCACTCACCATAGTTTGTATCTTTATGGTCACTGCACTAACGATACTTGCGACCATGCAGATGAATAAATCTCTCCCGAGATGTTAATCAACAAAAAACCAGCGTATATGCTGGTTTTTTATTGGTTCAAATACCTGTTTGCAAGAATTCGATACTTTATACCAACCAAGTAATCCATAAGCTAAAGCTCAATATAGATAGTAATGTTGATAATACCACTGTGCTACCTAAAGTTGATTCATGCTGTTTAATCTCAGTTGCAATGAAATAAGCGTTGATACCTAACGGTGAAGCACTCAATAACACCAACATAGCCGTATTTTGTGCCGAAAGTTGAAATACCACTGCAGCCATTACGTAAACAAAGGCGGGTAACAATAAAATTTTTATACAACTGGCCATTAATGCTAAGCGCCAACTTTCACCTACTCGATAGAAACTGAGGTTGGCACCGAGTACAAATAATGCACATGCCAGAGCAGGCTTAGCTAATAGTGCTAACCCATCATCAAGTTGTTTGCCTAAATCAATGCTTAACCCATTAGCGATGATGCCAAGCCCAATACTTAACACCACTGGATTTAATACCATAGAGCGCGTAAAGCGACGCCAAGAAAACCCTTGTTGTTCCGCCCGAGCCGCTAAAACAAACGTTAACGCGAACAAACATGCGCTATGAAAAGTAATGATCATCAATACAGGCCCAATCATCGCCTCACCTAACGAAGCGGTAATAATAGGCAACCCAACTAAAACCGTATTGGAATAACTGCACCCTAAGGCGAAAACCGCACTAGCATCACGTGTTTGCTGATCACTAGGGCTGAAGTAGTGATTAAGTTGATAACCCAACGTAAATATCACCAACACAGGGAGGTAAAAAGCCACTAATGAATATAAGTCGATGCTTTGCGCTAGTGGTGCCGCCAGCATATTAGTAAATAAAAAAGCAGGGATGCAGACAAAAAAAGTGAATTTGCTAATTCCGGCAATGTGCTCTTTAGTAAAAAAGCCTTTCCAAGTTAATAAATAGCCTAAAGCCACCATAAAAATGATTGGAAAAATGATACTCATGATGGCCATAAATAATCAAACTCATGTAAAAAGGTAATAAAAAAGGCGCCTAAGCGCCTTTTATCTAGCAAGGTAATTAATTACCAGCCAGTTTTAGTACGTAATGCTTTACCAATGTCAGCTAAAGAGCGAACAGTAGTTACACCAGCAGCTTCTAAAGCAGCAAACTTATCAGCAGCAGTACCTTTACCACCAGCGATAATAGCGCCAGCATGGCCCATACGCTTACCTTCTGGTGCAGTAACACCAGCAATGTAAGAAACCACAGGCTTAGTCACGTGTGCTTTGATATATTCAGCCGCTTCTTCTTCAGCATTACCACCAATTTCACCGATCATTACAATCGCTTCTGTTTGTGGATCGTTTTGGAACATTTCCAATACGTCGATGAAGTTAGTACCAGGAATTGGGTCGCCACCGATACCTACACAAGTAGATTGGCCGAAACCTTCATCAGTAGTTTGCTTAACCGCTTCGTACGTTAATGTACCAGAACGAGAAACAATACCGACTTTACCAGGCTTGTGAATGTGACCAGGCATAATACCAATCTTACATTCACCAGGTGTGATAACACCTGGACAGTTAGGACCGATCATGCGAACGCCAGTTTCTTCAAGCTTCACTTTAACTTGAAGCATATCAAGTGTAGGAATACCTTCAGTGATACAAACGATTAGCTCAAGGCCTGCATCGATTGCTTCAAGGATAGCGTCTTTACAAAAAGGTGCAGGTACATAGATTACAGTTGCAGTTGCACCTGTTTCAGCTACGGCATCTTTAACAGTGTTGAATACTGGAAGACCTAGGTGAGTTTGACCACCTTTTCCAGGAGAAACACCACCAACCATTTGCGTGCCATAAGCAATCGCCTGTTCAGAGTGAAAAGTACCCTGACCACCAGTGAAACCTTGACAGATCACCTTGGTATCTTTATTAATTAAAACAGACATTTATTTGCCCTCCGCAGCTTTAACAACTTGTTCAGCCGCGTCAGTTAGACTTGAAGCCGCGATGATATCAAGACCAGACTTAGCCAATACTTCACGACCTAATTCGGCGTTAGTACCTTCAAGACGAACAACCACTGGAACTTTAACGCCAACTTCTTTAACCGCACCGATAATACCTTCAGCGATCATATCGCAACGTACGATACCACCGAAGATGTTAACTAATACTGCTTTAACATTGCTGTCAGAAAGAATGATTTTAAAGGCTTCAGCAACACGTTCTTTAGTTGCCCCACCGCCAACGTCCAAGAAGTTTGCTGGCTTGCCACCATGTAAGTTTACGATGTCCATTGTACCCATTGCTAGGCCGGCACCGTTAACCATACAACCTACGTTACCGTCTAAAGCAACATAGTTTAATTCAAATTTAGCAGCATGCGCTTCACGAGCATCATCTTGTGATGGGTCATGCATCGCTTTGATTTTTGGTTGACGGAATAACGCGTTACCATCAATACTAATCTTGCCATCTAAACAATGAAGGTTACCTTCAGTTGTGATAACAAGTGGGTTGATTTCTAATAATGCGAAATCATAATTAGTGAACATGTTCGCTAAACCCATAAAGATCTTGGTAAACTGCTTCATTTGAGTTGGGTTTAAACCTAACTTGAAACCAAGGTCACGAGCTTGAAAAGCCTGAGGACCTGTTAACGGATCAATGATAGCGGTATGAATAAGTTCTGGCGTTTCTTCAGCCACTTTTTCAATTTCTACACCACCTTCAGTCGACGCCATAAACACAATGCGACGACTACTACGATCAACAACTGCACCTAAGTACAATTCATTGGCGATGTCAGTGCAGCTTTCAACAAGAATTTTAGCAACTGGCTGACCTTTAGCATCAGTTTGGTATGTTACTAAATTTTTGCCTAGCCAATGTTCAGCGAATGCTCTAATTTCGTCTTTACTACCGGTAACTTTTACGCCACCTGCTTTACCACGGCCGCCAGCGTGTACTTGACACTTAACAACCCATAAATTTCCGCCAATGTGACCAGCTGCTTCAACTGCTTCTTGAGCAGTATCACATGCAAAGCCTTCAGAGACTGGTAAACCATATTCGGCAAATAAAGATTTTGCCTGATACTCATGCAAATTCATGATGATCTATCCATATACTTCAAATCAAATCCAACTGGCTCATATTGAGCCAGCGACGAGGGGTTTATCTACTGTCTTATAAATCAAGTAGTAGACGAGTTGGATCTTCTAAGAAGTCTTTAATAGCAACTAAGAAGCCAACTGACTCACGACCATCAACAATACGGTGATCGTAAGAGAGTGCTAGGTACATCATAGGCTGAATAACAACCTGACCATTAACTGCCATAGGGCGATCTTTAATGGCATGCATGCCTAAAATTGCGCTTTGTGGCAGGTTCAAAATTGGCGTCGACATTAGTGAGCCGAAAACACCACCGTTAGTCACAGTGAAGTTACCGCCAGTCATGTCTGCAACAGACAATTTACCGTCACGACCTTTGATGGCTAATTCACGAACTGCTTTTTCAATTTGAGCCAAGCTCATGGTATCAGTATCATGTAAGACAGGTGTTACCAGCCCACGAGGTGTTGATACGGCAAAACTGATATCGAAATAGTTATGATAAACAATCTCATCACCATCAATAGATGCGTTAACATCTGGGAAGCGTTTTAACGCTTCTGTCACGGCTTTGATATAGAAAGACATAAAGCCTAAACGAATACCATGACGTTTTTCAAAAACTTCTTGATACTGTTTGCGAATATCCATAATTGGCTTCATGTTGACTTCGTTAAACGTCGTCAACATAGCCGTGGAATTTTTCGCTTCTAAAAGACGTGTTGCAATGGTTTTACGAAGACGTGACATTGGCACACGCTTCTCACTACGGCCTTCTAATGGCGCTACAGGTGCAACTGGCGCAGCAGTTTTCGCTGGTGCTGACTTAAGGAATGCATCAACATCATCCTTGGTCACACGTCCACCAATACCAGTGCCTTTAATTTTACTGGCATCAAGATTATGTTCAGCAATAACACGACGAACTGATGGGCTTAATGCATCATTAGATTCATCAGTAGAAGCGTCAGAGGCAGCAGCAGAAGGCGCTGATGCTTCAGCTTTAGTCACTTCTTGGCCAGACACAACACCAGGAACAAAGTTAGCAATAACTTGTTCACCTAAGACGGTGTCACCTTCTTGGAATAACAATTCAGAGATTGAACCGTCTTCTGGCGCAACCACTTCTAATACAACTTTGTCAGTCTCGATATCAACTAAGTTTTGATCGCGAGTCACCTGCTCACCAGGTTTAACATGCCAAGTAGCAATAGTTGCATCAGCAACAGATTCTGGTAATACGGGTACCTTAATTTCGATACTCATGGAAAGCTTCCCTTATATAAATTATCTATTACGACAGTTTTAATGCGCTATTTACTAATGATTCTTGCTGCTGTACGTGCAACCCAGGATAACCACATGCTGGTGCAGCAGAAGCTTCACGACCGGCATAAGTTAATTGAGCACCTGCAGGAATATTAGCCCAGAAATGATGTTGACTACAGTACCATGCACCTTGGTTTTGCGGCTCTTCCTGACACCAAACAAAATCAGTAACATGTTGATATGTTGCTAATGCTGCACGCAGTTCCACATCAGGGAACGGATACAGCTGCTCAACACGTACAATGGCAACGTTGGTGACATTTTCTTTGCGACGTTTTTCGAGTAACTCGAAATAAACCTTACCGCTACAAAATACAACGCGGTCCACTTGGCTGGCATCTAAAGTATCAATCTCACCAATGATATTTTGGAAAGTCCCTTCAGCAAGCTCTTCTAGGCTAGACACAGCCAATGGATGACGAAGTAAAGACTTAGGCGACATGACCACTAATGGACGACGCATAGGGCGAACAACTTGACGGCGCAACATGTGATAAACCTGCGCCGGAGTTGATGGCACGCACACTTGCATGTTGTGGTTAGCACATAATTGCAAGAAGCGCTCTAAACGTGCACTTGAATGTTCAGGGCCTTGACCTTCATAACCATGAGGTAACAGCATAGTCAAACCGCATAAACGGCCCCACTTTTGCTCACCAGATGATAAGAACTGGTCAATCACTACTTGAGCACAGTTAACAAAGTCACCAAACTGCGCTTCCCAAATGGTTAATCCACCAGGTTCTGCAGTTGCGTAACCGTATTCAAACGCTAATACAGAGGCTTCTGATAATACTGAGTCAATAATATCAATTGGCCCTTGTTCATCTGCCACATTACGCAAAGGTAAATAGGTAGTACCGTCATTTTGGTTATGCAACACAGCATGACGATGGAAGAATGTGCCGCGACCAGAGTCTTGACCAGTAATACGTACGCGCTTTTGGTCTTCAAGGATAGAAGCATAAGCCAATGTTTCAGCAAAACCCCAGTCTAATAATTTCTCTCCTGCCGCCATAGAGGCGCGATCAGCACAAATTTTAGCAACACGTGACTGTAATGTGTGGCTTTCAGGAATATCAACCAACTTATTGGCTAAATTCTGTAAGCGCTCCATAGACATTGAACCAGCGTATTCTTCATCCCATTCGCGATTAAGATACGGTGTCCAGTCAACGGTGTGCAACGTCATAGGACGCCATTCTTTCACCACACAATCACCAGCATCTAATGCATCACGATAATGATTAATCAAACCAGTCACTTCATCGGCTGGAATACTATTTTCAGCGATTAATTTATCAGCATAGATTTTACGTGGCGTAGGGTGTTTTTTGATTTTAGCGTACATTAGCGGCTGTGTAGCGCTAGGTTCATCAGCTTCATTATGGCCATGACGGCGATAACACACTAAATCAACGACCACATCACGATTAAACTCATTCCGGTAATCCACGGCAAGTTGAGATATAAACGCAACTGCTTCCGGATCGTCAGCGTTGACGTGGAAAATGGGTGCCTGAACCATCTTAGCAATGTCAGTACAGTATTCAGTTGAACGAGTGTCAGCATGATTTGATGTGGTAAAACCGACTTGGTTGTTGATAACAATTCGAATGCTACCACCCACACTAAAACCACGTGTTTGAGACATGTTAAATGTCTCTTGCACAATACCTTGCCCGGTAATAGCAGAGTCACCATGAATGGTAATAGGCATTACCTGAAGACCATCTTTACAACCACGACGGTCTTGACGCGCACGCACAGAGCCAATGACCACAGGATTCACAATTTCTAAGTGAGATGGGTTAAAGGCTAAGGCTAAATGAACATTGCCGCCTGGTGTTTCAAAATCAGATGAGAAACCTTGATGATATTTAACGTCACCAGAACCATGGATGTCGGCGTGTTTACCCGCAAACTCATCAAACAGTTCAGCAGGACGTTTACCTAGCACGTTAATAAGTAAGTTTAAACGACCACGGTGAGCCATACCTACAACGATTTCTTTAGTACCTGCTTCGCCAGCACGATAAATGATTTCGCGCATCATAGGAACAAGCGCATCACCACCTTCTAATGAAAAACGTTTAGCTCCAGGGAATTTAGCACCTAGGTATTTTTCGATACCTTCTGCCGCATTTAACCCTTCAAGAATTCGCTTTTTAACGTTTTTATCATAATTGGCTTTACCTAATGTCGGCTCAAGACGTTGCTGGATCCAACGTTTTTCATCGGTATCAGTGATATGCATGTATTCAGCACCAATTGAGCCACAATAAGTGCTCTTTAATGCATGAATAATATCAGCCAACTTCATGGTCTCTCCGCCCAAGGCGAATGAACCAGTATTAAACTGACGCTGCATGTCTTCAGCGGTTAAGCCGTGATAAGCAGGGTCGAGCTCCTGAACAACTTCACGCTTCCACAATCCTAATGGATCTAAATTGGCATTTTGATGGCCACGAAAACGATGGGCATTGATCAATTGCAGGACTTTAACTTGTTTCGCATCTAGCTCTGGATCGCTGACGCTGTTAGCGTTTTTTAAGCGACCTTCTAGGGCTAAGCTACGGAAATAGTCACGAACTTTAGAGTGGGCAGTTTCGGGTACATCTACTGAAGTACCATTAACCGGAGGGAGATTATCAAAAACGACCTGCCAATCAGCAGACACTGACTGTGGATCTTCTTGATAGGCTTCATACATCTCTTCTACGTAGGTCGAGTTCGAACCACTTAAATATGACGACTCGAGCCAGGCTTTCATGATGCCTTGGTGCATTGTTATTCCTTTCAAACTTGATACACGTACTAGCCATAAACATAACAGTGAGTAACTTAAGTTACATCACACGTAGACTGAAATTATCTTAACAAGATAATGTCAGGAGGTATTGCATAAATACACAAAAGAGCCATCTCCATAATGAAGATGACTCTCAACAGAGCTAATAAGTCAGACTATTTTGCTCTTCTTTATGCATTATACGGCTCGCTTAAGTAACATTGACTTGATATGACCAATCGCTTTAGTTGGGTTTAATCCTTTAGGACAAACATCAACACAGTTCATAATGCCATGACAACGGAACACACTGTAAGCATCATCTAGTTCAGATAAACGCTCCTCAGTTGCCGTATCGCGGCTGTCAATCAAGAAACGATAAGCATGTAATAAACCAGCTGGACCGATAAACTTATCCGGATTCCACCAGAAAGATGGACAAGCGGTAGAACAACATGCACACAAAATACATTCATATAAACCATCTAAATGAGCACGCTCTTCAGGTGATTGTAAATGTTCGCGAACAGGCGCCTTTTCATCATTGATCAGATAAGGCTTAATTTTTTCGTATTGCTTGTAGAACTGAGTGAGGTCAACGACCAAATCACGAACTACTGGCATGCCTGGTAAAGGACGGATTTCAATTTTCTTCCCTTTAAAGGTCGATAATGGCGTGATACACGCTAATCCATTTTTACCATTCATGTTAACACCGTCAGAACCACACACACCTTCACGGCATGAACGACGGAACGCAAGCGTTGGGTCTTGTTCTTTCAGTTTAATTAACGCATCCAGCACCATCATGTCAGAGCCATCAGGCACTTCCAGGGTGAAATCCTTCATGTAAGGCTTGGTATCTACATCAGGATTGTAACGATACAATGCAAATGTTAATTTCATCTTTGCAACTCCTGCCTAGTAGGTCCGTTTTATCGGTGGAAACGCTTCACGTAATTTAGGTGACATGTTGACATCGCGTTTGCTCATCGCTTTAGTCACTGGATTAAACAAGCTATGACATAACCAATTTTCATCATCACGTTCTAAATAATCTTCACGAGAATGCGCACCACGGCTTTCTGTACGGAAGTTAGCGGCATAAGCTGTTGCGAGCGCAGTTGCCATTAAGTTATCTAATTCTAAACACTCAATACGTTGAGTATTAAATTCGGTAGAATTGTCAGATAACTTAGCATTTTCAAGGCGTTTTTGAATCGCTTGAAGCTGTTCTAAACCTTCTGCCATGGCTTCGCCACTACGGAAAACAGAGAAATTTAACTGCATACACAATTGAAGATCTTTACGGATAACCGTAGGGTCTTCACCGTCTTTGTTGCTTTCCCAACGATTAAGACGAGCAAGTGAAGCACTAATGTCTTCGTCTGATGCTGCTTTTGGATCAGGTGTTGCATCTAACGCTTTACCTAAATGCTGACCTGCAGCACGTCCAAATACCACTAAATCAAGCAGTGAGTTACCACCTAAACGGTTCGCTCCATGTACGGATACACAAGCAATCTCACCGACAGCAAACAAACCTAATACATCTTCTTCAGTGCCATCATCATTCTTACGAATAACTTGACCACTCACTTTAGTCGGTAATCCGCCCATCATATAGTGACACGTTGGTAATACAGGGATTGGACCATCGGCTGGATCGATATGAGCAAAGGTACGTGACAATTCACAAACACCAGGAAGACGAGCTTCTAGGGTCTCTTTGCCTAAATGATCAAGCTTCAGCAACAAATGCGGACCTAATGGACCATCTAAACCACGACCTTCACGAATTTCAGTCATCATTGAACGTGCTACCACGTCACGTGATGCTAAATCTTTCGCGTTTGGTGCATAACGTTCCATGAAACGCTCGCCGTCTTTGTTTAGAAGATATCCACCTTCACCACGACAACCTTCAGTAACCAAAACACCTGCGCCAGCAATACCCGTAGGGTGGAACTGCCACATTTCCATATCTTGTAACTGAACACCAGCACGTGCCGCCATACCCACACCGTCACCAGTATTGATATGGGCGTTAGTGGTAGAAGCATAAATACGCCCTGCTCCACCTGTTGCTAAAATTGTTGCTTTGGCTTTGAAATAAACAATATCGCCTGTTTCAATTTCAATTGCAGTACAACCAACAACCACGCCATCATCGTTTTTAACCAAATCTAAGGCATACCACTCAGAATAAACGTCAGTTTTATGTTTAACGTTTTGTTGATATAAACAATGAAGCAGTGCATGTCCTGTACGGTCAGCTGCTGCTGCAGTACGTGCTGCTTGCTCGCCACCAAAGTTTCTTGATTGGCCACCAAAAGGACGTTGATAGATAGTGCCGTCTTCGAAACGAGAAAAAGGTAATCCCATTTGCTCAAGTTCGATAATGGCTTCAGGACCGGTTTGACACATAAACTCAATGGCTTCTTGGTCACCGATAAAATCGGAACCTTTAACCGTATCGTACATATGTTGTTCCCAATGATCTTCGTGCGCGTTACCTAATGCTACGGTGATACCACCTTGAGCAGAAACGGTATGTGAACGAGTTGGAAACACTTTAGATAAAAGCGCACAGCTCTTACCTTCTTTAGAAATCTGTAATGCTGCTCGCATACCCGCACCGCCGGCGCCGATTACGATTGCATCAAATTCGCGTACTGGAATACTCACTTAAACACCCCACATTATTACAATGCCTGATGCTGCATAACTTAATGCGATCAAAACAAAGGTAAACTGTAAAACCCCGCGTAATGCAGTATTTTTGACATAATCAGTCAATACTTGCCATACACCAATCCATGCATGAATAAGTAAAGCAAGCAAGGTTATTAGGGTAAAGACTTTCATCGGAAGTGAGCTATACAAACCACTCCAAATTTCAAAAGTTAATGGGGCACTACACGCGATAAAGCCAACTATGAAAATAGTATAACAAGCGAGAATCACTGCACTTGCGCGTAATAGAATATAGTCATGAACACCACTGCGTCCAAAACTTGATGCATTTATTACCATACCAAAATCCCCGCTATGATTGAAAAGGCCGCTGCTAAAGCAAAAGTAGCCTTAGCTGATGCAGTACCTGAAGCTAACTCTTCCCAACGACCAGTATCCATTACCAAATGGCGTATGCCACCTAATAAGTGATAACCCAACGCAGTTAGAATTCCCCAAAGGATGAACTTCATCACGAAACTATCGAACAAGGATTGTACGCTAGCGAAACCATCTGCTGATGTTAAAGTCGAATTTAACAACCAAAGAAGGATACCAATAGCAAATAGCATGATCACACCGGAGATGCGGTGCAGTATTGACGCGATCGCTGTCGCAGGAAAGCGAATCGTCTGCAGGTCTAGATGGACAGGTCTTTGCTTTTTCACGTTCTGCTCACTCAGCTCCATTGAGCCTTATTTTTGTTATAAATCTATTCTTTGCTTAACCATTAATAATTTGCACATAGCAAAGCATTCTCTAAACAAAAAATAGACTGCTCTTAACGCCTAAAACAGTTGAGAAAACAACAATTAGTTTATAATTTAATCATTTCCAAACTGTGACGCTCGTCGCCATTAGGGACGCAGGCAAGTATACTCGTGGGAATTGTCAAATACAAACCTCACATTATGCAAAATAAGTTTTTTTAGTGTTTTTTTATTCTAATCCAAGCGCAGAGCGGTTTTCAGAGGACATATACCATGGTCTAACAAATTTAAACGCTTATTTAAATTGAAATGTGATCCCGATCCACTGTAAAGTAATGACCGCTTAACATGCCGCACTCATATAAAGAATGAAGTAAGGAGAACGGGGTATGGCTGATAATATAGCCAAATTAGAGTTACCAGGAAACGATTCAATCGACCTACCTATTAAAAAAGGTACTGAAGGTTTTGATGTTATCGACATCAGTAAACTTGGAAAAAAAGGGTATTTTACCTTCGACCCAGGCTTTCTAGCTACTGCATCTTGTGAGTCAGCAATTACTTATATCGATGGTGATAAAGGTATCTTGTTACATCGTGGGTATCCAATTGAGCAACTTGCAACTGAATCGACATACTTAGATTTATGCTACTTGCTTCTTTACGGTGAATTACCGTCTAAAGTCGATTACGAACAATTTGTCACCACAGTGAAACAACACACTATGGTTAATGAGCAAATTGCTTTCTTCTTCAGAGGATTTCGTCGTGATGCACACCCTATGGCAATGCTATGTGGTGTAACAGGTGCATTATCTGCTTTCTATCAAGACTCTCTAGATGTTAACAATCCAGAGCACAGAGAAATTGCAGCTTATCGCTTAGTGTCTAAAATGCCGACCATTGCTGCAATGTGCTACAAATATTCAATGGGGCAGCCATTTATTTACCCACGTAACAATTTAAGTTATGCAGGTAACTTCTTGTCGATGATGTTTGCTACTCCGTGTGAAGAGTACAAGGTCAACCCAGTGATTGAACAAGCAATGGACCGTATTTTTGTACTGCATGCTGATCATGAGCAAAATGCATCAACATCAACAGTACGTTTAGCAGGTTCATCAGGCGCTAATCCATTTGCATGTATTGCAGCGGGTATAGCTTCGTTGTGGGGCCCAGCTCATGGTGGTGCTAACGAAGCTTGTCTGCAAATGCTAGAAGAAATCGGCAGCGTTGATCGCATTCCTGAGTTTATCGAGAAAGCGAAAGACAAAAACGATCCATTCCGCTTAATGGGCTTTGGTCATCGAGTTTACAAAAACTTCGACCCACGCGCTAAAGTGATGCGTGAAACGTGTCATGACGTGCTTAAAGAACTTAAAGTGGTTGATCCATTATTAGATGTAGCAATGGAACTTGAGCGTATCGCCCTTGAAGATGAATACTTTATCTCTAAGAAGCTATACCCGAACGTTGATTTCTACTCTGGTATCATCATGAAAGCCATTGGTATCCCTACCAGTATGTTTACTGTGCTATTTGCATTGTCACGTACTGTTGGTTGGATTTCACATTGGAAAGAAATGTTAGATCAACCAGGCCATAAAATCAGCCGTCCACGTCAGTTATACACTGGTGAATCGGCACGTGAATTTGTGAGTCTTGATAAACGTTAATCGTTTTGATTAATGTGATAAAAAAGCGCCGAAAGGCGCTTTTTTTGTATTTTAAGCCCATTCATTTGTCCCCATTGAATTAAATACACTTACTACTAGCATGCAACCATAGCCTCGAAGTCGTTCTACCTCTTATTCCCTAATTAATTTACTTTTTTATTGTTCGTGTTATTAAATCTTTTTCATAACCCATCATGCAGGAATAACCAATCACACCATAAGTTAACCATTTTAACTAATTTAACATTACCAAACTCACTAACACCAAACATTAAACCAACATAAATCATTGCTGCATAACATGTATTTAACATGGCATGGTTAATGCTATATGGTGAGTAATTAACATTGATTACAAATGATAACGTGACGTTTAACTGCTTAAATATAACACTAAGTACATTAGCGTCATTTAATTCAAAAAAATAATAATTGGCAGGTACTCCCATGGACAGGTTCATCAACATAAAAAAAATGGCAATCCCTTTACTTTGTATCGCAGCACTTAGCGGTTGTGGTGATGAAACAGAGCAAGCAAAAGAAGATGAAAAATTTGCTATCCCAGTTGAAACCGCACTAGTCACTACAGGCAATGTATCTTCTTTTTACAGCACCACCGCCACACTTGAGGCACCAGAAGAGTCTCATGTGATGAGCCGCATAGCTGGGATAATCGAAAAGATTAACGTTGAAGAAGGCGATCGAGTCACCAAAGGGCAAATACTTGCGGTAATTGATGCCAAACGTCAACGCTATGACTTCAATCGCTCAGAAGCCGAAGTGCAGATTATTCAGCAAGAATTAAATCGTTTAAACAAAATGAACAACAAAGAGTTTATTAGCCAAGATCAAATGGCCAAACTTGAGTTCAATCTACAAGCGGCTAAAGCTCAACGGGACTTGGCCGAGCTACAAGTTAAGGAAAGCCAAATTACCTCACCTATTAATGGTGTCATTGCCGAGCGTTATGTTAAAACCGGTAATATGGCCAAAGAGTTCCAAGAACTATTTTATGTCGTTAACCAAGACCAACTTCACGGAATATTACACTTACCAGAACAACAACTTGCCAGCCTAAGTGTTGGTCAACATGCGAGTATTATTCAGCAACATCAAACTGCAAACGCTAAAATTATTACCGCTAACGTGTTACGCATCAGTCCGATAGTAGATGCTCAAAGTGGTACGTTTAAAGTGACACTATCGGTACCCAATAAAGACGCAACATTAAAAGCAGGTATGTTTACACGCGTTGAACTAAAATACGACACCCACCTTGATGTCCTTACCGTGCCTTATAACGCATTAATCAACCAAGACAACACACAGGCTTTGTATGTGATAAAAGACACCAAGGCACAACGACGTGAAGTCACCTTGGGATATCGTGAAAATAACACGGTTGAAATTTTATCGGGTGTGGAAGATGGTGAACAAATTGTCATCCGTGGCCAACAAAACCTTAAAGATCAATCCTTGGTAGAGGTTATTACCCCACTTAGCTTCGCTGCTATTCGATAACGGAGCGGGATAATGTCTATAATTATTACTTCGGTTAAACGCCCCGTCACTGTGTGGATGTTCATGCTAGCTGTGATGCTTTTTGGCATGGTCGGATTTTCACGTCTCGCAGTTAAACTTTTGCCAGATTTGAGTTATCCCAGCGTGACAATACGCACAGCCTACGACGGTGCCGCTCCGGTTGAAATTGAACAGCTGGTATCAAAACCAATTGAAGAAGCTGTTGGGGTGGTGAAAGGACTACGGAAAATCAGTTCAATTTCACGTTCTGGTATGTCTGATGTTGTGCTCGAGTTTGAATGGGGCACCAATATGGATATGGCTAGCCTTGAAGTACGAGAAAAAATCGACACCATTGAGCTTCCTTTAGACATTAATAAACCATTATTACTGCGCTTTAACCCCAATCTAGATCCCATCATGCGCTTAGCTTTTTCTGTACCCAATGCCGATGCGGAACAGTTAAAGCAAATGAGAACCTTTGCTGATGAAGAGTTAAAACGACGTTTAGAAGCCTTATCTGGTGTTGCTGCCGTAAGGTTATCTGGTGGTTTAGAGCAAGAAGTTCACATTGAGTTAAACCAACAAAAACTGAGCCAATTAAATCTTAATGCCGACCAAATTAAGCGCCGAATAAATGAAGAAAATATCAATCTATCCGCAGGTAAAGTTATTCAAGGTGATAAAGAATATTTAGTCAGAACCTTAAATCAATTCAACTCATTAGATGAGTTAGGTCAAGTCATTGTCTACCGAGATGGCCAAACCTTAGTCAGATTATCTGATATTGCGGTGATTAGCGATGCCTACAAAGAACGTAGTGATATTACTCGTATCGGCGAAGTAGAATCTATTGAGCTAGCAATATACAAAGAAGGTGACGCGAATACCGTTGCTGTTGCGCAAAAACTACAATCTGAACTTGAAAAAATCAACCAAGCTAATGAAGATAATAAATTAAAAGTTATTTACGACCAATCAGAGTTTATTGAAAGTGCAGTGAATGAGGTAACTTCTGCGGCATTATTCGGTAGCTTATTGGCAATGCTGGTTATTTACCTATTTTTACGGGACATTATTGCCACACTCATTATTTCTATTTCTATTCCCTTTTCGGTTATTGCCACCTTTAACATGATGTATTTTGCAGATATCAGTTTAAACATTATGTCTCTGGGCGGTATTGCATTAGCGATTGGTTTATTGGTCGACAATGCCATTGTGGTATTAGAAAACATAGACCGATATAAAGCGCAGGGCATGAATAAAATGGAAGCTGCCGTCACTGGATGTAAAGAAGTCTCTGGGGCTATTTTTGCATCTACACTTACGACGTTGGCAGTATTTGTACCTTTAGTTTTTGTCGACGGCATTGCTGGAGCCTTATTTTCTGACCAAGCACTCACCGTCACGTTCGCCCTACTTGCCTCATTATTTGTTGCCTTAACAGCCATACCCATGTTGGCATCTCGTCAAGGTTTTACTAGCCTGCCGCCACAGGTTGAAGTGACCAAAAAGCCTAAGCCAACAAGCCGTAAAGGAAAAATAGCCTACTACTTACTGGCAGTGCTTAGCTTTCCATTTAAACTCTTGTTTAGCTATTTGCCTGCCGGATTGTTAACCGCCATTATTGTCATTAGCCGTTTTATCAGCAGTGTATTTGGGCTGTTACTCAAGCCCATCTGTGCAGGCTTTAACTACTTATATCGCATAGTAGAATCTATCTATTTCCGGGTGTTACATCACGCCCTACGCCACCAAGTACTCACCATTGTGTTAGCACTATTGGTGACCCTAGCGTCAAGCAGTTTACTGCCTAAGTTAGGTGTCGAGTTAATCCCGCCGATGAATCAAGGTGAGTTTTATGTCGAAATTTTATTACCACCAGGCACCGAAGTCAGTGAAACTGATGCTGTATTACAAAAACTAGCGTTGTCGATTAAAGACCGTGAAGATGTGAAACATGCTTATAGCCAAGCGGGTAGCGGTGGATTAATGACATCAGATACCGCTCGCGGCGGTGAAAACTGGGGCCGATTACAAGTGGTACTCGCAGACCCTTTAGCCTTTAACGTTGTTAGTCAGGTATTGCGAAACACAGCAAGAAACATTCCTGAACTAGAAGCTAAAATTGAACATCCTGAGTTATTCAGTTTTAAAACCCCACTTGAAATTGAATTATCAGGTTATGATTTAGCTCAACTCAAACAAAGCGCAGACCAATTGGTTAATGCCTTGTCTGAATCTGACCGTTTTAGTGACATCAATACTAGCTTACGTGATGGCCAACCAGAGATCAGTATTCGCTTTGATCATGCCCGTTTAGCAGCGCTAGGAATGGATGCGCCGACAGTCGCTAACCGTATAGCCCAACGCGTAGGTGGTACTATTGCCAGCCAGTTTACGGTACGTGATCGTAAAGTGGATATTTTGGTGCGCAGTGAGTTAAGCGAACGCGATCAGATCAGCGACATTGAATCGTTAATTATTAATCCCAATAGCGCCCAACCGATCCCATTAAGTGCTATCGCCACAATAGATTTGCAAATTGGTCCTTCAGCGATTAATCGTATCAGTCAACAGCGAGTCGCTATTGTGTCGTCTAATTTGGCATATGGTGATTTAAGCGAAGCGGTGCTTCAAGCACAACAAATACTGACTAAACAGCAGTTCCCGAGTTCGATACAGGCCAGATTTGGCGGTCAAAATGAAGAAATGGAACAATCATTTGATTCGTTAAAAATAGCCTTGGTTCTAGCTATCTTCTTAGTATATTTAGTGATGGCCAGTCAGTTTGAGTCATTGTTACATCCACTCTTAATTTTAATTGCCGTGCCTATGGCCGTTGCAGGCAGCATTATTGGTTTATTTATTACCGGAACCCATTTAAGTGTGGTGGTATTTATAGGCTTAATTATGCTGGCAGGTATTGTGGTCAACAATGCGATTGTATTAGTTGACCGTATTAATCAATTACGCCAAGAAGGCAAGGATAAGCTAACTGCGATTAATGATGCTGCGCAATCTCGTTTACGTCCTATCATGATGACAACCCTAACCACTACTTTAGGTTTATTGCCCATGGCAATAGGGATTGGCGATGGCAGTGAAGTTCGTGCGCCAATGGCGATTACTGTGATTTTCGGTTTAAGCATGTCAACCTTGCTTACATTGTTAGTTATCCCTGCTTTATATGCGTTATTTGATCGTAAACAATATATCCAAAGCGACGTTGAGCTTAATACTGCGGAGACGCCAGCATGAACATAACTCAACTGGCAATAAAGCGCCCTGTCACCACCTGTATGTTTTTCTTGGCCATCATGTTATTTGGTATGGCGGCCAGTCGAATGTTGCCATTAGAAATGTTTCCAGGGATTGATATTCCACAAATTCTGGTGCAAGTTCCGTATAAAGGCTCCAGTCCTGCAGAAGTTGAACGGGATATCACTAAAGTTCTGGAAGAATCACTTGCCACCATGAGTGGTATTGAAGAGGTGCGTTCTGATTCAACCCAAGACGGTGCTTTTATTCGACTCAACATGAAATGGGGTCAAGACGTTGCCACCAAAAGTCTTGAAGCACGTGAGAAAATCGACTCGGTAAGACATTTATTACCAAAAGATGTCGAACGCGTGATGATCCAACAGTTTTCTACCGCCGATATGCCGGTTCTGACCATTCGCATATCAAGCGAGCGTGAACTCTCTAATGCATTTGATTTATTAGACAAACAATTGCGTAAGCCACTTGAACGCGTTGATGGCGTATCAAAAGTCACCCTTTATGGCGTTGAACAAAAGCAGATTGAAATCCGGCTTGATGCCGATAAATTAATAGCTTCAAACCTTAATAGTCTCGATCTACGCACGCGTTTGCTGGCTGAAAACTTCGTCATCAGTGCAGGCACCCTTAGAGAAAACTCAAGAGTGTATCAAGTATCACCCAAAGGCGAATTTACCAGTCTCGATGATATTAACAATTTGGTCATAGTGCCAGGTATTCGCCTGCAAGATATTGCGATGGTGAATTATGCCCTGCCCGAGAAAATAGAAGGACGACATTTAGACCAAAAATATGCAGTGGGCATTGACGTATTTAAAGAGTCTGGTGCTAATTTAGTGGAGGTGTCTGATCGAGTATTAAACGTTATCGAACAGGTTAAGCAAGATCAGCAATTTAATGGCATCAAACTGTTTATCATGGAAGATCAAGCCTATGGTGTTAAATCGTCATTGAAAGACTTACTACTGTCTGGCTTAATGGGTGCGGTATTGTCATTTGGCGTGCTGTATCTTTTTTTACGTAACCTTAAAATGACCTTAGTGGTTATCTCATCTGTGCCGATTTCATTATGTATGACATTGGCTGGTATGTACTTTTTAGGCTACAGCTTAAATATTTTGTCGATGATGGGACTACTATTAGCAGTCGGCATGTTGATTGACAATGCGGTGGTGGTGACCGAAAGCGTACTGCAAGAGAAACAAGCAGCACACATTGACGACACTTGCCAGCTAAAAGCCAACCAACAAGCCGTGTTAACCGGCGTAGAAAAAGTTTCATTGGCAGTGTTAGCAGGCACATTAACCACCGCCATTGTATTTTTACCCAATATTTTTGGTGTTAAAGTTCAACTGACCATCTTTTTAGAACACGTTGCTGTCGCCATTTGTATTTCGCTGGCGGCTTCATTGTTAGTTGCAAAAACCCTTATTCCACTTATGCTTAATCACTTTCATTTTGAAGTGAAAGCCGCTAATGGCAATAATCACTTAGGGCGTTTTTATCAACGCAGCCTCACCTGGATTTTAACCCGGCCGAAACGTTCTGGTATCATCGCTTTGATGATATTGGTATCTACAGCATTGCCATTAAGCATGGTGCAACAAGATCAAGGTGATGGTGAAGGTAATGACCGTTTATACATTAATTACCAGCTAGAAGGTCGCCATAATCTAGCGGTCACTGAAGCCATGATTAATAGCATGGAAACGTATTTATACAGCAATAAAGACAAGTTTTATATTGATGCGGTTTACAGTTACTACGCCCCACAAGATGCACTATCAACCATTTTATTGCAAAAAGACATCCCAATAGACATTGGTGAGTTAAAGAAAATGATCCGTGAAGGCTTTCCTAAGTTTTCGATTGCTACGCCACAATTTGGTTGGGGCAACGAAAATAACGGTATTCGTGTGACGTTAACTGGACGCTCAACAACCGAATTAATTCGTATCAGTGAGCAAGTGATGCCACTACTCGAAGATATAGAAGGCCTAGTCGATGTACGTTCTGAAGTAAATGGTTCACAACAGGAAGTTATTGTCGTCATTAACCGAGAAATGGCTGCCAGACTGGATTTGACCTTAAGTGATATAGCATCGAACATTGCAATTGCTTTAAGAGGTTCACAACTACGTTCATTTCGTCATGATCCTAGCGGCGAATTACGTATCGAACTGGCCTATGACAAAAGCTGGCAAAAATCGCTGGAAAAACTTAAGCAACTACCGATTATTCGTCAAGGTGACCGAGTTTATACCCTAGACAGTTTAGCTGAAGCAACCGTGGTTCCACGTTTTGATACCATTCGACATTTTAATCGCCAAACAGCTTTATCAATCGGTGCAAACTTAGAAGACTTCACCACAGAAGAAGCACAAACCAAAATAACTCAAGTAATGGATTCAGTTAACTTTCCAAATGGATACGGCTATTCGCTTCGGGGTGGGTTTGAACGTCAAGATGAAGACCAGTCAATCATGGCGGTGAATATGATCTTAGCCATTGCGATGATTTATATTGTTATGGCGGCATTATTTGAATCACTGCTTTTACCAACAGCTATCATTACCTCGATCATGTTCTCCATAACTGGTGTATTTTGGGCATTGTGGTTAACAGGTACGCCGATGTCGGTAATGTCTATGATTGGCATACTTATTTTAATGGGTATTGTGGTGAATAATGGTATTGTGTTGGTTGATCAAATCAACCAAATGACTCCGGATTTAGATAAGCTAAGCGACACTATTGTCACCGTGTGTATTACCCGTTTGCGTCCAGTATTAATGACAGTTGCAACAACAGTGTTAGGCTTAGTTCCGTTAGCCATGGGAGACACCCAAATAGGTGGTGGTGGACCACCTTATTCACCAATGGCCATTGCGATCATTGGTGGGTTAACTTTTTCAACGGTAACCAGTTTGTATTTAGTGCCATTGTGCTACCAAGCTCTTTACTTAATGAGGCATAAGGCAGCTATTCGATTAGGCTTAGCCAACACTTTTGCTCAAAAACTGTTACCTTGGACTAATACTAGTCGTTAATCGTCTTAGAATAATGCGACTACATTAGCTATTGCGTTAACGACAAGCTACCACAAAGCCTTAACAGCTATGTGATCTAATACGTTGAATTAGTAGTATTGATAACAACTAGCTCGCTAAGACAGTAAATAAAAGGGACAAACATGAAACTGAGATTCCAACGAAAAATTATTGGATTAAGTGCTTTTGCAATGTTGGCTTTCAGCAACGTTTTAGTGGCAGATGACACCATGAGTGATGTTACTATCACCTCGAAAAAACTAGATAATAATACTTATATGTTTATGGGTGCCGGTGGCAATATTGGTGTTTCTGCAGGGGACGACGGTATATTGATCATCGATGACCAATTTGCACCATTAGCCGATAAAATTACTGCCGCGCTCAATCAAATTCAACCCGGTGTACCGAAATACATAGTGAATACTCATTACCATGGTGATCATACTGGTGGTAATGCTCATTTTGGCGAGCAAGGTACAATCCTAGCCCATCATAATGTGCTCAAACGTCTTAGTGAAGATAACAGTACGCCCACCTCAGCACTGCCTGTTATCACTTTTGAAGAAAACATCTCAATACATTTCAATCACGATACTTTAGAAGTTATCCACCTAGGCCCCGGCCATACCGACGGAGACAGTGTTGTAATGTGGGAGAAAGCAAATATCATTCACATGGGCGATTTATACTTTAAAGACCGCTTTCCGTACATTGATTTAGCGGCGGGAGGTTCTGTGACGGGTTACCGAGAAAATGTTAGTTTAATACTCGACCGTTTAGACAATAAGACTAAAGTGATACCCGGTCATGGCGCGTTAGCCGATAAAAATGCACTGTTAAAATTTAAGCATATGCTTGATGACAGTATTAATTGGATGCGTGGTGAAATAGAAATGGGCCATGATTTAGCTACCATCAAAAAACAGGGCGTGCCAGCAAAATACGCTAATTGGGCTTGGGGATTTATCTCTGCAGACAAATGGATTGAAACCTTATATCAAGACCTATCCACAAAAACTTAAATGGCTAACCTATCTCGGTAAAATAAATATCACTGTCAACTTACATATAAAAGCTTGCTGTTCTAAGCAAGCTTTTTGTATAAACATCAACATAATTAAAGACAGAACAGCCACTATGCTAGTATCAAAGGCGCCTGTCTGAAATGCCATAATACCCAATATACCGGCTTCAAATCTTTTCCACCAATGTCACGAAATGGTCTAGCAAAATAATATAACCATTGCCAAGAAGCTAAAAACTGCTTGGCTTTTTGCCATATCATTTCTCCACCGGCTTTACGATAACAATCAATAGCTAGATTAATCGCACTATTCTTGGGGCCAATGTAACGATATAAGCTATGGATAAAGACTAACAAATCACGAACTTGTTGAGAAACAACAGATTTGTGTTGTTGATTCGCTTCAAAATCAATAAACTTCACCTCACCGGCTTGCCAGCTAATATCTCGCAATGCAGGACGACCATGAGCAAGCTGCATACTGTGAAGTTTAGCCAACGCAGCACTGGCATCGTTTAAAATTGGTTGCCACAAAATTTCATTTGTATGTTCAAGAACATGATTAATGGTCTCACCAACATCCTCGACCACCATATAACCGTCGCCAAAATCAACAACGGCAGGCACAGGAGCACCTAAATGACTTAAGGTGTTTAACACCCCAATTTCTTTATTTAGTGCCTCCGCAGAGTTTTGCTTTAACAAACGCATTGCACCGGCAAGCTGTTCAACTTGTTTCAACCAATAACGTTTCCCCTGAAACTCAAATGACACCACTCGCTCGCCACGATGCTCGCGAAAGACACTCGCTACACATTGTTGAAAGCTATCATTTTCAGCCATAAAAACCTACTCAACAACTTACTATTACTGATTGCTAAATTATCTTCCTCAGTTTTAAAACATTCAATTAAATTAATGTTTTTTAATGCTTATTTATGAATTTATAGCCTTCAATAGCAAATCTATACATACCTTTTATACAATCTAAAAACACAAAAGATACATTTTTCACCGCTGATATTAATTGCAATAACATTCACTTTTTAAATATTGACCAACAAAAAAACGCCCTTCCGGGCGCTTAGTCATCTCTACTCAAAAAAGCGATAAATAAGTTACTCTATCACCAGTGCCGTAGCGCGATTTTCCAATAATACTGGTATGCCTTCAGTAATTGGGTAAGCTAACTTATCAAACTTACATATCAACTGTTGTGATTCTTTGTCGTATTCTAGCTTTCCTTTACATACTGGGCAGGCCACAATTTCGAGTAATTTTCTATCAAATGCCATGAGACAATCCTTTTTTAGTTTGAGCCACTTGTTGTAATCGGCTCAACATTGCGTGATCAAATTCTGAGTTAAGCTTCGCATTTACAGGTAAATACCACCAGTTTGATTGTGCAAAATCGCGACATTTAACCGCATCTTTTTCAGTCATTAATAATGAATGCTGCACAGATAACTCATTTAATTGCTTTGGGTCAAAAGCTTGATGGTCTGTAAATTCAATTGTTTGTACTACTTTATAACCTAACTGGCTAATACTATTAAAGAAACGTTGCGGATTACCAATGCCCGCCATAGCCACGACACTGTGCTGTTGACTAAATTCATCGTGTAGGTTGCTATCAACCTGGCAAAGTGCAGCTGGCTCTAGTGTCATCAGCACTTCACCGTTCAGAGCAGGCCCGCCATTGTTTATCACGAAATCAACTGAATTTAACCGCCATAACCCCTCTCTCAAGGGACCTGCGGGTAACAAGCAGTGATTTCCATAACGCCGTTCACCATCAACGAGTGCTATTTCAATATCGCGTCCTAGCGCATAATGTTGTAAACCATCATCACTGATAATCACATCAACATCAAAGTCTGCTAATAACGTTTGTGCAGCCGCTATTCTTTTACTGCCTACAACCATAGGTACTTGAGTACGAGCAACAATCATTGCAGGCTCGTCACCTACATCACTGGCTTTTGCATTAATATTAACGGCAGCAACGCCATCAATATTAACTCCATAACCTCGACTTATCACACCTGGTTTATAACCATGTTGGCGCAATAACTCGATTAAATAAATCACCGTGGGCGTTTTACCACTCCCGCCCGCCGTTATATTACCAACAACAATTACGGGTACAGGCAACACTTGTGCGTGCTTAAATCCGTAATTAAATAGGGCTCGCCTAATCGTGGATATTAACCAAAACAATCCAGACAAAGGTAATAAGAACCACTTGGCTTGATGACCTTGGTACCAAATGCGATGAATAAGCTGTTGCATCACAAACACCTAATCATTATTGACTGAACTGCATTTGATAAAGATTAGCGTAAATACCTGCTTGAGCGATTAACTCACTGTGATTACCGCGTTCAACAATTTTCCCTTGATCAATAACCAAAATTTCATCAGCACTTTCTATGGTTGATAAGCGATGGGCAATCACAATCGAAGTACGATTATGACGCAGATTATCTAAGCCTTTTTGAATCGCTTTTTCTGATTCGGTATCCAGAGCAGAAGTTGCTTCATCTAAAATTAATACTGGTGCATCACGGAGCATAGCGCGAGCAATAGCAATACGTTGACGTTGACCGCCCGAAAGCAACACGCCATTTTCGCCAACTTGAGTATCTAGTCCTTCTGGTAAGGTTTCGATAAATTCCATCGCATAAGCTAATTCAGCGGCATGGATAATCTGCTCTCGTGTGACGTCACCTGGATAGGCATAAGAAATGTTATTGGCAATGGTGTCATTGAACAGGGTCACTTGTTGCGACACTAACGCGACTTGATTACGTAATGATTTAAGCTGATAGTCATAAATACTGGTGTCATCAAGACGAATGTCACCGGTTGATAAATTACCATAAAAGCGGGTGATCAGACTGGCGATAGTCGATTTCCCAGAACCAGAACGTCCAACGAGTGCGACGGTTTTACCCGGCTTAACCTCAAAGTCAATCCCATTTAAAGCGGGCTTTTCTTGGCCAGGATAGGTAAAGGTGACATTATCAAAGGTCAACTTACCTTGTACTCGGTCAATACTAAACTCACCATTATCGGGTTCTGGTGCGGTATCTAATAATTCAAAAACTGTTGTGCAAGCTGCTATACCGCGTTGAAATTCAGCATTAACTCGAGTTAAGTTTTTAATCGGTTGAAGCATAGCTAGCATGGCACCTAAAATAGCTGCAAATGTACCAGCCGTTAAATCAGTTTTCATGCTATCCCAAGTGGCTGCATACAGTACAAATGCCAATGCGAACGAACCAATTACCATAATAAGCGGCTGGCTAACTGACTGTGCGACTGCAAGTTTCATATTTTGGTAGCGATTACGATCGTTAACTTGGAAAAAACGATCAACCTCTGTTTTTTGGCCACCAAACACTAATACGTTTTTATGTCCCTTAATCATCTGCTCAGTAGTAGCAGTCACCCCACCCATTGCAGATTGAATCTGTTTAGACACTTTACGAAAGCGCTTACTAACAATACTGATCACTATTCCCATTATTGGGCCTATTACCAATATGCATAATGATAGTTTCCAAGAATAGTAAAACATAATGCCTAACATCCCGATGGCTGTCATGCTGTCACGGACAATTGAAATTAACGCACTACCAGATGCTCGGGCTATTTGCTCCGTATCAAACGTAACGCGCGAAATCAAATTACCGCTATTTTCACGGTCGATATAACTCACGGGTAATCGCAGATAATGCTCAAACACTTGTTGGCGCATATCCATAATGAGTTGTGCACTCATATACGACACGCAATAAGTCGATACAAAGTTAGCCACGCCACGTAAGCTGAACATCAGAATGACCGCAATTGGAGCCATTAACATAATGTCTTTATTGGCGTTAAAACCACCATGAGTCGGCAAGTCGACACCCGCAACTATTGTCGGTGTTTGGCTAAATCCCTCGTCGATAAATGGTTTAATAAATGCAATAAACGCCGCATCTACAGCACCATAGGTGATAAGACCTAGTACAGCCATAATAAACATGGTTTTCATTGGTACGACATAGGTCATCAAACGTTTGAAAACGACCCACATTTCATTTTTAGGTGATGCTGACATTGAATCCAATACTTAACTAACAAACATAAATGATATTCTACTCTGCTTTAAGTGACTCACCAAATCTAAACAAACGGTTGTACCAAAATGGGGCAATTTGTTGACGATAAGTGGCGACTTTATAGCCGTCAGAAGTAAAGCTGATGCTAATTTGGCCAACGTGGCCCGTCTGTAAAATGTTGCTGCCATGAAGTTGATACCTATCCACAATATCTGACTTAGGAAAACCGTATTGATTAGAAAAGCCAGCAGTAAAAATGGCTAATTGGGGATTAACGCTATCGATAAACTCCGCTGTAGATGAAGTTCGGCTACCGTGGTGCGGAACCAATAAGATATCGGCCTGAATATTAGCATTATCCATCAGTAACATATGTTCTCTTGGGGCTTCAATATCGCCGGTTAACAATACCGAAGATTGACCATCAAACAATTTAACAACACATGAACGGTTATTATCATTACTATTTGTCGTTAACTGGTTACTGATAAAACCTAATTGTACCCCACGCCAGTTTAACTGACTGTCACAAGTTTTCACGGGTCGTGATAAACCTGACAAGATCGATGCAGCCATAGGGAAATCTGCTATCAATACCGCCTGCGGAAATTGCTTCAATAACACATTTAATCCACCAGCATGATCATTATCATCATGGCTTATCACAATAAAATCAATATAACGAATACCTCGACTAGCCAAAAATGGCAGTATAGCGCGTTGCGCATAGCTAAAATCTCCATATGCTGCGCCAGTATCGTAAATAACACCGTGCTGTCCTTGCTGTAAAACCACGGCCATACCTTGAGCTACATCAATTACATGCAGTTGCCAAGGTGTTGAGCGTAATGTCGACTTAGGCGTAGGTAAAAGATCATGAGCGACTAGCTTCACCATGATAATCGGTAACACCAAAATAACGACGATTAAACGATAAACAGATCTAAGCTTGTTAGGTACATAGCCGCGCAACATCAATAACATGGTCGCCAAAATAAAAAATAATAACCCTGCCAGTTCTTGTTCTGTCAACACCAGTTGTTTTAGGGGCAAGTGATCACTCAGCTGTAATAACCATCCAAATGGCTCCAGACTTAAATTGGCCCATTGAAATATCATCAGGCCAATATTTTGATGTGCCCCAGCATCAACTCCCACTAACAACATAACAGACAAAGCCACCAACCAAATGCAGAAGCTCAGCATGGTTAACGGAATAACCACCAAACTAAACCAGGGAACTAACAGCATATTGAGCCAAATACTATGAGGGGAGATCCCACCAAACAATATGCCCTGCAATACACCAAGTAATAGCGCTAAACGCCATTGAATAGACCACAATACACTCAGTCCACGGAGTATTTTATTTTTTATTAACTTGAATTTATTTACCCAAAACTTTGCGTTATGGGGTTGGAGGGAATCAATGCTTTGATGGGTATAATCTGCATCCAAGATTGCCTGTTGCTCAGTGACATCTGACTTAACCGATAATAAAATGATCATCAATGCGCCAAACGATAACCATAATCCTGCACCAAGTGATGCGAAAGGGTCGACTAATAGTACAAAAAATAAGGCATATGCCAGCCGATCCCAATGATGGCTAAATTGTTTTATAAAACTAAATATCAGCAATAAAAATAGCATCAATAACGCACGTTGCGTAGCAATAGCAAAACCAGATAAATAGCCATAACCCAACGTAAATAGTGCCGCAATCAACATCGCGAGTTGTATTTTACCTAAATGTTGCCAAGAAAAAGCATAACGGCTCAATCCAATCATTATGGCGTAAAATAAACCAAAGACGACCGATAAGTGTAAACCTGAAATAGCAACTAAATGCCCTGCTCCTGTCTGGCGTAATTGTTGCCAACGCTGCGCGGTTAACATGCTTTTATCGCCAAAGATTAACGCTTGTAAAATGTCGCCCTGAGAAAATTGTGACAATATCGGCGATGACACAAGCATGACTTGTTGGCGCATAGACACACTATTGCTAATCAACTCAGCTTGCTTAATTCGACCTTTAGCAATAATGTGCCTACTAATGAAGTACTTTTGTTGATTAAAACCTCCTTGGTTTTGGATGCTTGTGATCCCTTTCAACTTCGCACTAAATTGCCATATTTGGCCGATCACAATTTTATCTGGCTTTTGCCATGTTAATCGGTAATATCGCTGCACATTGTTAAGCGCCAACGTCTCAAAAAAAGCGTCTTGCTTTGGTTCGGCAATAACGCGCACATCAAAACTAATCCAGTCGCTGTTTTGGCTAACTAGTGATACTATCTGCGCCTTAAACTCGATTTGTTGCGACTTTTCAGCATATTGATGCATATATAAGCTATGAAACAACAGGCTAAGCCAAATGACTGCGAATAAACAACCAGCCATAAGCGGCCCTTTGCGAATGCAAACAAGCATAACTAAGAATAAAATAGGCACACACCACATAGGTGCCAGCGAAGGCCACAACATCGCTGATAAAGAACAGGCGCAAAAGCCATAGATAAATCGATTCATAATGAATTAGTTAAGACATTAATCGACAAATATGCCAAAAAAATTTATACAAAAATATATGCCAAAACCAGAAACACTCCGTAATCATAAGTATTTACGGGTGTTTGGCACGCTATTACACAAGCCTAATCTTTGGGCGTTAAATCGTAAATCGGCCCCTGGGGCATTTGCGGTTGGACTATTTGTGGCGTGGCTACCGATGCCATTTCAAATGGTAGCTGCTGCTGGACTGGCAATACTGTTTAACGTAAATCTTCCCGTTGCAGTGGCACTAGTGTGGATAACTAATCCGCTAACCATGCCCATTATGTTTTATGGTGCATATTTATTAGGCACTAAAATCCTCGGGCATAAAGCACAGGCATTTCAATTTGAAGCCAGCTGGGCATGGATTGAAGCTTCGTTATCAACTATAGGTCCGCCCTTCCTCGTTGGTTGCATTGCGTTAGGTATTATTAGTGCATTGATTGGCTTTATTGTCATAAAAAGCATGTGGCGTTATTCAATTCTATTTAAATGGCAAAAACGTAAAGGCCAATAACGTTCAAAAAATTGATTCATTTATTATAAAAAAGTCACTCTCGTGACTTTTTTATGGGTTATATTTTTATCACTTACAGATGTCGATTTAAATTTTTTGCCATCAACTTTGCCAAACGAGAAAAATCTGCAATCTCTTGGTCTGTTAATCCGCTTTTCATTATTTCATTAACGCGAGATTCTGCCGCAGACAAAACCGTAACAACGTCAGAACCTGCAGGACTTAATCCTAAAAAATAACTGCGTTTATCATGTGGATTATTTATCTTTACAACATATTCCAACTGAATCAGTTCTTTGATTAATCGCGCCAATTGCGCCTTATCAATCAAGGTTTTCTGCACTATATCATTTGCTGTATATTCTTTATCTTGGCTAGCAATGAGTTTCAACACTCGCATGTGTAAAGGTGTTAAACCAAACCCTTCACTATCAATAGCTTGTCGCAATGAACGTTTTACACTGTGCAATAAATTAAACAGTGGCTCTTTAATATTTTCAGACATAAGACATCCTCAAGCTCATTTAAATACCTCACCAACAACGGCATCAGGTTAAAGAGAGCGGCAACAATACAAACTAGTTGACTTCATCAACAATTATCAATATAGTTGATATTATCAACCAAAGACAATGTTAACACAATCACTACATACCCAAAACTTAATCTCAACTATTTGCGACACCCAACGATAGGCCAGTTATCATGAATAGCCCAAAAGAAAAAAAACCACCTAGATTAACTTATATCAGTGACATCATCGAAATCAGCCCTTATCTTCGTAGATTGGTGTTAAGTGGCGAGCAGTTAAGCGATTTCCCTGCCGATAAACAAGGGGCTCATGTGAAAGTGCTATTGCCACGACCCGGTTCATCGGCAGAAAATATGACATTCAATGGCCCTAACGCTGCCATTAAACGATCATATACGATTAGAGAATTTGATCCTATTCACAAACAACTCAGCTTAGATTTTGTCATTAACAAACATCATGGGCCAGCCACTGATTGGGCTAAATCAGCTAATATTGGAGATTTGCTTGCCATTGCGGGGCCAGGACTACTCAAAATGAATAAATTCGATGCTAATAACTATCTATTATTGGGTGACTCAACCTCAATTAATGCAGTCAATGGAATAGTTAACCGACTTTCGTTAACAACAACGGGTTACATTATAATGTTAGTGAATAGTGAACGAGAGAAACAATTATTGGCGCCACATCCACTAATACAAATTCAATGGCTAGTGGTAAAGACAAATACAACCGCAGAACAACAAGCTGCTTGGCTACTTGATAGAATAAAACATCTTGAGGACTTAACAGCACAGACACAAGTATTTATAGGCTTAGAAGCATCGCAAGTTAGATTAGTGAAGCAACACCTCATAGAACAGCAGTCGTTAGCGTTAAGCGCTATCAGTGCCACGGGCTATTGGAAGCTCGGTACTGACGCTGACACCTTTGGTCAACAAAAGCAGATCAATCCGCTCTAAGCTTCGCTCAGGATAATATATAACGCTCATTTTTTATCCTGAAATAGATTGAACCATTTTACTGATTCTGTTGTGTCAGAGTACGATAAGTCAACACGATCAGGTGCAGGGTAAGTAACCCCGTAAAACTAATAGCAAAGAAAAGTAATGCGATAGATTCTACTGACTTAGGAGTATCAGCGTAGCAATACCACCAAACGGGCCAAGTAAACAAGCTCAGTAGCGTTAGTTGCCACATGCAGCGTTTACACCGACCAATTTTTTGTTTAAATATTGAATCAGTGCATTGGTTACAAGCCATAACAGTTTTCTTTATCATTCATGATCAAGATATTGATTATCAAATTCGCTCGCCAACATGGCATACAGATATTCATCACCCCATGCACCTTTAAAAAACACATTATGAATAAAATGGCCTTCACGACGGAACTGCAATTTTTCTAAAAGTGCTGCACTGGCTAGATTAAGGCAATCAGTTTGAGCGATAATTCGGTGACGAGATAAGTCTACAAACAAGTATTGCAATAAACGAGTTAGCGCTTGCGCTGCAATACCCTGCCCTTGAAATGCTGGAGCGACAGTAAAACCCACTTCAACTTGATTGTCGTCAATAAAATGCACTGCCAGATCACCCATTAACAACGCATGCTGATCACTAATGGCTAATTGATACCATTGCCCTGCTTTAGCAAAATCGTGGTAATTAATTGAATTGAATAACCTTAGTGCATCTTGATAGTGATAATCCGTCCAACTTTGATATCGAGCAACATTAGGATCCGCTCGATAGGCAGTAAATGCGCTTAAATCATCCAGAGTAAATGGCCTGATGATTAAACTACCCGAGGCTAACGTAGGACATTTTAGTGAACATAAACTTGAATCACTGTCCATATCAACCTCATTCGTTTATAAAATCTATCTACCCGCTAATGCAGTAGCTGGCGCGATTTTAGTTGCTTTCCACGCTGGATAAATCGTGGCAACAAGACTCATAAATAACCCCATGAACAGCACCACAAATACATCTTGGTAATGTAATTCAGATGGTAAGAAATCAATGAAATAAATATCAGAAGCCAATAACTGAACACCTAGTAATTGCTCAATACTGCTAGCAATTGCACTTAAATTATAGGCTAGAGTAACCCCTAATATGCCACCAATAGTGCAACCCATCACACCATTTAACGCACCTTGTAAAATAAATATGGTCATTATGGCGCCACGGGATAACCCCATGGTCATTAATATTGCAATTTCAGAAGCTTTATCACGCACAGCCATAACAAGTGTCGACACTATATTGAAACATGCCACGGCGATAACGAGCGCTAACACTAAATACATGATTAAACGCACTAACTGAATATCTTGATACAAATGTCCCTGACTGCGAGTCCAATCATTGATATAAAGATATTGCTCTTGAGCAAAGCCTAAATCACGGGTAATACTCGCCGCATTAAACACATTATCGACTTGAATTCGTACCCCAGAAACTGCGGAACCTAACTCAAGTAAATCAGCTAGATAGTTAAGTGACACATAAGCTTGGGTCGATTCAATTTCCCCACCTAAATTATACACACCAGATACCACAAAACGGTGGCTTTTGGCCGAGGTTAACTTACTGTTATTGGCGTCAGGGGTATACATTGCCAGAGTATCGCCTACTTTTAAGCCCAACTTGACCAATAAACTACGACCGAGCACAATATGATTTTCATCACCCGCTAATGACTGCCACGCATCGGCAGACATATAGTCAGCAATACTCGACACATCAGATTCATAGTTAATATCAATACCGTTAACGATTAACCCTTGAAAACCGCCAGGTTTCTGCACTAAACCTTGCAAACGAACAAACGGAGCAACACCGGTGATTTGTGGCATATTTGCGGCGCTTTTAGCAATATCATGCCAATCGGCAATCGGTTGATTAACGCCAACCAGTTCACCGTGAGACACCACGCCTAATAAACGGTCTTGTAACTCTTTTTCAAAACCATTCATGGCAGATAACACCACAATTAGCACGCCAACACCTAGGGCAATGCCTGCAGTAGACGCAAACGAAATAAAACCGATAAAGCCATTAGACTGCCTCGCACGGAAAAAACGCCAGCCAATTGTTAACGGTAACCACTTACTCATTCGGCTAACCCTGCAAGAGATGAAGACGCAACAACTTGCAAAATGCCGTCTTTCATTGTCAATTGACGATCCATTTTAGCGGCTAATTTATGATCATGTGTCACCACCACAAACGCAGTTCCAAATTGTTGTGCTAACTCGCGGATCATCGCATAAACATTATCACCACTGCTGGCATCCAGATTACCTGTAGGTTCATCGGCCAATACTAACTTTGGTTTGTTGATAAGCGCTCTGGCAATCGCGACACGTTGACGCTCACCGCCCGATAACTGCGCTGGGATATGTTGTAAACGATGGCCTAACCCCACACGTTCAAGTAAATTCTGCGCATCGATTAAGGATTGCTTTTTATCTCTACCTTGAATGAATGCAGGCATCGCCACATTTTCAATCGCGGTAAATTCAGGTAAAAGATGATGGAACTGGTAAATAAAGCCCAAATCTTGATTACGTATTTGCGCCTGACGCGCACTAGACAATTGATATAAATCTTCGCCGTCTAACAACACAGTTCCAGACGTGGGCATGTCTAAGGTGCCCATAATATGTAACAGCGTACTTTTACCCGACCCAGAACTGCCCACAATGGCTAACTGTTCTCCCTTGTATACGGTTAAATCAACACCAGATAATACCTGAGTGGTCACTTCACCGTCATGGTAATGCTTACTAACATGTTGAACTTGTAATAACGCTTGTTGTGTCTGACTCATTATTCGTATCTCAAAGCAGTAGCAGGTTGAACCCTTGCGGCGGACAATGCAGGATAAAGGGTGGCAATTAAGGTAATAAACAAAGTGCCTAAAATGATAAAACTTAATTGCGTTAGCGATAATTGCACTGGCAATGTCTGGCCTACGCCTAAAATAGAAATACCCAAAGTTGTTAATATTTCATTTAAATTGAGCGTTAACACTATGCCAACGGCGGCACCCAACATTAACCCTAACAATGCATTTAGCGAACCTTGAACAATAAAAATGTTCATCACCGAAGTGGTGGTTAATCCTTGGGTTTTTAACACCGCAACATCGGTGGTTTTATCCACCACCATCATCACCAACGCTGACACAATATTAAATGCAGCCACGGCCACAATTAAGCTGAGCATCAACGACATCATGTTTTTTTCCATTTTGACGGCGGCAAATAAATGGCCATAGTCTTGGCGCCAGTCCCGGGTTTGAATCTCAATATTTTGCTTAGCAAATGCAGCCACTATTTTCGGTGCTATCGCAGGCGCAGAAAAAGGATCGTTCAAATACACCCGTAATTCATTAACGCTATTACTGTCTTGACGCATCAACTTACGCGCATCTTTATAATGCACATAAGCCACACTCGAATCGACTTGCGAACCCATTTCAAATACACCGGCAACAGTAAATTTACGCTGACTAGGAACGGGCCCCATAGGTGAATACACCACCCCATCACCGCTTAACACCCTCACCTTATCTCCCGCTCGAACATCTAATTTACGAGCTAGGTCTGTACCAAGCACAATTGAATACTTTCCAGCTTGTAACGATGAAAAGGCATCAGAATAGGTATGAGATGCAATGCTCGACAACGATTGCTCCTGTTCAGGGTATACTCCGTACATTTGTATCGCCTGAATGTTGCTGCTCGATTGGATCATGGCTTGGGTTGTCGCACTTGGCACAATGCCACGAATATTCTGCAATAAATCTTTATCAGCCAACAAACGTTGCGTAGTTTGTTGCCAATCCCTAAAGCCAACGTCACTGATTAGAGTCAGTTGTGGCACCGCACCTAAAATGCGATTTTTTAGCTGACCTTCTAACCCATTCATCACCGAACTGACAACAATCAATGCCGCAACACCAAGAAAAATACCCGATACCGAAAAAAAGGTAATAAAAGACGCAAAAGCATTTGCTTTTCGGGCTCGCCAATAGCGGTAGCCGATGAAAAATGAAAATCCTAAATTCATAAAAAAATACTAATCCTGTGTGCCCATTTGGGCGTATTAATCAGACAATCAGGCGAAATATGGAAATGAAAACAATAAGCCAGCCTGTATGACTTGCTAAATCATTAACTTGGGCACGATAATAGGGCTATTAGTGTGATAAATAAAGAGGCAAACCTTGATACCTGACAGCAATTCTTATTTTAGTGTGCCTCACCACTTTAATGTGTACCTCACTTTGTGGGACCAAAATCATCCTTTACCCACAGATGATGAACTTCGCGATATGCAATCTGTCGGTTTAAAACTGCTGACAGAAGTGAAAAGTCTTGAAGCCAGTTGCTTATTGCAGCTACGAAATTTAGACAATGATGCAAAAGCTGTGGTCGACTTTTTAAAGCTACAATCACGTAAAGTCGATTTAGTATTACAGCATGTGTTAGAAAAAGAAGTTCAGGATGGTGAGTTATTTAAAGGCGATCAATTTGGTGGCAGTGGGGTCAGCATTATTTCATCACGACCACTCGAGTTGAATGAACACGTTAAAACCCACATTTATTTGCATACTGAATTAGTCGCATTATTGTGTGTTTGCCAAATAAAAACCTGTACCCCTTTACAAACTGATGACGACACGGATCCTGCTTTTTGGCGTTGTGAACTTGAATTTAGTCAAATACTTGAAGATGATATTGAACAACTAGTCAGAGCAAGTTTGAATGTACAGCAAAAAATGCTCAAAAAACGTAAACAGAATATCGATAAGCAGCGCAGCTGAAGCCTCGCCTCATTCAATACGATTTGATCGAAAACGGAACTGAAAAAGATTTTAATGAACCTATTTAGTGTACTCACGCCGCCGAGTGTAAAAAAAGGCCAACAAACACAAACTTTGGCAACCTTAGGTGGGGTCTCACAAGCCATCACCCTAGCCAATTTAATTAATAACCATCCTGGCACCAGTATTATTGTCACCCATGACACGCCCAGTGCCTTGTCACTTGAGGTCGAGCTGAGTTATTTATTAAATCACATCAATGTGAATGTGTGCCTGTTTCCCGACCGTGAAACCCTGCCCTACGATAGCTTCTCGCCACATCAAGACCTGATTTCCCAACGACTGGAAACCTTAGCTAATATTAGCCAAAGCCAACATAATGTGGTGATTGTGCCCGTAAACACCTTAATGGTTCGTTTGCCGCCAAAATCATTTATGACCGCTAACGTTATGGTGTTAAAAAAAGGCGACACCTACGGATTGCAACAAGCTAGGCAACACCTTACAGACACGGGTTATCATTTAGTTGATCAAGTATACGAACACGGTGAGTTTGCTATTCGTGGCTCTATTATTGATATTTTTCCGACAGGATCTAGACAACCTTTACGCATAGAGTTATTTGATGACGAAGTCGAATCAATCCGTTATTTTGATGTTGATACTCAGCGTTCAGGTATGGCCCGTGACACTATTAGGATGTTGCCAGCAAAAGAATTCCCAACCGACAACCATGCTATTGAAGGCTTTAGACAACGTTATCGTCGTCGCTTTGAAGTGATCTCAAAAGAGGCAGAATCGGTTTATCAACTCGTCAGCCGTAACTTAATGCCTGCAGGCATTGAAAACTACTTACCGCTGTTTTTCGATGAAACCGCCACGCTGTTTGATTACTTGCCACAAAACAGTCAACTCATCACCATAGGCAATATTGAAAAAGCCAGCTTAGCCCACTTGCATGAAATTAATGTGCGCTACGAAGATCGACGAGTCGATCCTCTGCGCCCATTACTGGCGCCGAAAGAACTTTATCTGCTCAATGATGAATTATTTGCGGCATTTAAATCTTACAATCGAACCCAGTTATTACAGCAACATATTGCTACCGACACCAATAATGCCGGTGAACCGTTAGCCGAAGTCGCACTACCAACACATGCCCTTATTGCTAATGTTGAAAAGTTGCCCGATATCAATGCTAATCACAAACTCAAACAACCTCTTATAGCATTAGAAGAATACAGTCAAAAACATCCACAACTACTGTTCAGTGCTGAATCTGAAGGCCGCCGTGAAGCCTTATTAGACTTATTTGCAAAAATTGGCATTAAACCCAAACTGTTTGAGCACCTAAGCGACTACCTAGCAACCAAAGACAATATCGGTTTAATCGTGTCACCTTTAGCCCGTGGTTGTGTGTTAACAGACACCGCAAAAGGTGCTGTAAGCATAATCTGTGAAACCGAACTCTTTGGTCAACGTATCTCACAGCAACGTCGACGCGAAAAACAAAAACAAGTTAGCTCAGATGTATTAGTTAAAAACTTAGCCGAGCTTAAAGTCGGCCAACCTATCGTGCATCTTGAACACGGTGTTGCCTTATACCAAGGATTAGAGACTCTCGATACCGGCGGTTTAGTGGCCGAATATTTAAAACTGGAATATGCCGGTGGCGACAAACTGTATGTTCCGGTTTCTTCATTGCATTTAATTAGCCGTTTTAACGCCAGTGGTGATGGTGATGCCCATTTAAATAAACTGGGTAACGAAACCTGGGCCAAAGCCAAGAAAAAAGCCATCGAACGAATTCGGGATGTAGCAGCAGAATTACTCGATGTTTATGCCCGTCGCCAAGCTCGTCCGGGTGAAGCGATGAATATTGATGAACAAGAATACGCACAATTTAGCCAAGGTTTTCCGTTTGAAGAAACGGTCGATCAAGAAAGTGCTATTCATGCCGTACTTGAAGACATGCAAGCACCAACCGCGATGGATCGTTTAGTATGCGGCGATGTAGGTTTTGGTAAAACAGAAGTGGCCATGCGTGCGGCATTTGTCGCTGTTAATGCTGGTAAACAAGTGGTGGTGTTAGTGCCGACCACCTTGCTTGCTCAGCAACACTACGAAAACTTTAAAGACCGCTTTGCCGATTGGCCGATTGTTATTGAAGTCATGTCACGCTTTAGAACCACCAAAGAACAAACTGGTGTGGTCCAACAGCTCTCAGAGGGAAAAGTCGATATTGTTATCGGTACCCATAAATTACTGTCATCAGAAGCTAACTTCGACAACCTCGGTTTACTAGTCATCGACGAAGAACACCGCTTTGGTGTCCGACAAAAAGAAAAGATAAAAGCCCTACGCGCCAATGTCGACATTTTAACCTTAACGGCCACGCCTATTCCGCGTACGCTTAATATGGCCATGTCAGGCATGCGAGATTTATCGATTATCGCTACCCCTCCGGCTAAACGGTTGGCAGTAAAAACCTTTGTCCGTGAATATGATAAGGCCACCGCTCGAGAAGCCATTTTGCGTGAAATTTTGCGCGGCGGCCAAGTATATTATTTACATAATAATGTTGAGACCATTGAAAAAACGGCACAAAATATTCGTGAATTAATTCCAGAAGCCCGTGTGATCACAGCCCATGGGCAAATGCGCGAACGTGACTTAGAAAAAGTCATGTCAGACTTCTATCATCAACGTTTTAATGTTTTAGTATGTACCACTATTATCGAAACGGGTATCGACGTACCCAGTGCCAATACCATCATTATCGACCGAGCTGACATGTTCGGTTTAGCGCAACTGCATCAACTCCGAGGTCGTGTTGGACGTTCACATCATCAAGCCTATGCCTATATGATGACCCCGCATCCTAAACGCATGACCGCTGACGCACGTAAACGTCTTGCTGCAATAGATGCACTTGAAGATCTTGGCGCAGGCTTTTTACTGGCTACCCAAGATTTAGAAATCCGTGGTGCTGGAGAGTTACTGGGTGATGAACAAAGTGGTCATATTTCAAAAATTGGCTTCAGTTTATACATGGAAATGCTTGAGTCTGCGGTGAAAGCCCTCAAAGAAGGTAAAGAGCCTTCGCTAGCCTATATGATGAGCGCCAAAGCAGAAATTGATTTACGTATTCCGGCGTTATTGCCAGAAGATTATGTCAGTGACGTCAACATGCGCTTATCCTTATATAAACGGATTGCCAATTGCGAAACAGAAGCCATGCTCGATGAGCTAAAAGTCGAATTTATTGATCGCTTTGGGATGCTACCGACTCCAACCCGTAATTTAATGGCCATTACCTTATACAAACATCAAGCAACCGCATTAGGTATTGTTAAAATAGAAATGCATGCTAAAGGTGGTAGTGTCGAATTTGGCCAGGAAAATCATGTTGATCCAATGTTTATCATTGGTTTGTTGCAAAATCAGCCACAAATCTATCGAATGGACGGGCCAAATAAGTTAAAGTTCAACATTCCTGCTGAGACAAGTAAAGAGCGTCTTGAGTTAATCAACACCTTGCTTGAACAGTTTGCTAAACATCAAATTTTGGAGACTAAATAGTGCTACGTAAAATTGCGATGACTATCGCCGCTATCACAGCGCTATCCCACAGCTTTTCAGCCCATGCAGAATCATGGTTTGAAGTAGAAGTTTTTGTATTTGAACGCCAACAAACTTCAGTTGAAAAGTGGTTAGATGCAACTCCGCCTAAGCTACGTAAAGACACCGTGGATATTATTACCCCTGTGATCAGTACCGACATTACTGGGGTTGCCGTTGGCTTAAACGGTTGTTCTTCAACCGACTGGGCCAGCGATGCTAGCAACTGTAATGATCCTAAAGTCAGTAATATTACAACCACATACCCAAGCCAAGTACCGTTTAATATTGCAGCCAGCAAGCCACAAACGGCTTACTTAGGTCAAGGGCCATTACTGTTAGCACAAAGCCAAGGCAAATTTAACGATATCATTCGAACTATTCAACGTGAACCTTATGTTAAAAGCCTAGTGCATCTAACGTGGCAACAAAATATGCAATCACGCCGACGTTCAAAACCTATCCGAATTTTTGGCGGCCAGGATTTCTCTAAAAGTTTTGAATATCATGGTTTAAGTGTTAAAAAGCCAACTCAAATTGATGCTATGCCTAGCACCGACTTCAGTGCATTAGGCAGTTTTTATGAGGCGCCAAAAATCACTCCAGTATGGGAGTTAGACGGTTCAATTAACATTTATCTCAGCCATTATCTGTATATTGAAAATAATTTGGTCTTGCGTAAAGTAACCCAAAAGATGGTTGAATCAAGCCCATTGACCTTTAACGAATATGCCGCACTCGAGATTGAAGGTAAAAAGCAATTAGCGCCTTACTTAGAGAGCATTCCGTTAATTCAAAACCGCCGAGTTCGCAGTGGCGAAATCCACTATTTTGATAACCCACAGCTGGGTATTGTGATGCAAATTCGTAAAATGGCTCAGCCGACTAATGTTAAGCCTATTGATTTAATCGAGCCTTCTTCTTCTTCTGCACAACCAGTACCTTATACCGGTTAATCGCCAAATAATAAAATACAAAAAACCGGATCAATTGATCCGGTTTTTGCTTAATAGACTGATCACTTTATCTTCATAACGACTGGACAATGACGTTAATGTCCATCGTCAATTGCTGTGCAGCTTGCCAACGTATTTGGTCATCGAGCGCCAGCAAAGTTTGTGAGTTATTGCCTTTTAGCGATAATGCAGTGTGCATAGGTTCTGCCGCAGGCCAATCAAACTCAGTTAATAAAACATTAACACCAATAGGGTCATTACACAGCAAAATCATATCACAGCCCGCATCTAATGCTGCTTTGGCTCGTCCAACATAATCACCAGCAAAACTGGCGCCTTTCATGCCTAAATCATCAGAAAAAATCACCCCATCGAAACCTAATTGTTGACGTAAAACTGTTTGTAACCAGTAAGTAGAAAAACCTGCAGGATTAGGATCAATATTGGTATAAACAACATGTGCAGGCATAACTCCTTGCAGGTGTTGGCTAGCAATGAGCTGTTTAAACGGTAACATATCAAAAGCTTCTACCTGCTCTTTGCTACGCGGATCAACCGGCATCGCAATATGTGAATCAGCGGCGACACTACCATGACCAGGAAAGTGCTTACCTACTGCGGCCATGCCCGCCTCATTCATGCCAACAATAAACTGTTCCGCCAATGCACTCACTTCAACAGGATCGGCACTAAAACTGCGTTTACCAATCACTTCACTTATACCATTTACATCTAAGACAGGTGCAAAGCTAAGGTCAATATCGCAAGCGAGTAACTCTATAGCCATTAAAAAACCACACTCTTTCGCCCATTGTTTAGCTAATGTCATATCACCTTTCGCGGCAGGTAAAATATCCCCCATCGCAGGAATTAAACTAAAGCCTTCACGAAAACGCTGAACCCTGCCACCTTCATGGTCCACGGCAATTAACAGCTCAGGTCGAATATGACGAACTTCTTTAACCAATTCAATTAATTGACTTTTACTTTCTAGGTTTCGACTAAACAATATAATTCCACCCACCTGTGGATGCTGTAATTGCTCAGTTTCAAGTGCAGATACTGTTAAGCCTGCAAGATCCATCATTAAATAGCTCAAACCATTCCCCTATCTATAAAGCTGACTATTACGTCAGGTTAAACAAGTCACATTACACATTATGTATAAGGCTGGCTAATGTGAAAATAATGCATAAAAAAATCTAATGAACTGTCATCGATTAATGTGTGGGATACTCTACCAAGAATATGAGATAAACCGCCAACATTACATTTGACGATTATACTCACTTATAACTAAAACAATAAACGACTCAGCAAGGGTTAAACAACATGATTAGCGTATTTGACATGTTCAAAATTGGTATCGGTCCTTCTAGCTCACATACAGTAGGCCCGATGAAGGCGGGTAAAATTTTTATCCAGCATGTCGCAGATCTTAATTTATTGGATAAAACCGATGAATTACAAACAGAATTATTTGGATCGTTAGGCCAAACAGGTAAAGGCCATGGTACAGGTAAAGCGGTTATTTTAGGTTTAATGGGTGAAGATCCCGAAACCGTTAATACCGATGGTATCGATGCCATTTTAGAAACCGTATCAACAAGTCAAAAATTAACCTTGGCAAATGGACAGCAGGTTAAATTCTCTCGCGAAGAGGGGGTAACCTACCACAGACGCAAAACCTTACCTGCCCATGCAAATGCCATGACGTTATATGCATTGTCAAAAGGAGAATGCATTTTTCAACGAACTTATTATTCTGTTGGTGGCGGATTTGTGCTTGATGAAGATGAAATCACCCAACGAAATGCCTCTCCGGCAACCCCCATTGAACAAGCACCTTATGATTTCAATAGTGCATTACAGTTACTGCAACTATGTTGCGATAACGGCTTAAGTATTTCGTCTCTAATGATGGCTAACGAGTTGAGTATTGCGTCCGAAGAAGACGTAAAGCAAGGCTTATGGAATATTTGGCAAACCATGAAAAATTGCGTCGACCGTGGTTACCAAAAAGAAGGTATTTTACCTGGCGGACTAAAATTGCGTCGACGGGCACCTGCACTATATCGACGCTTAAAAGCAGAAGGTCGTAATAACATTGACCCATTAACAGCAATGGATTGGGTCGATTTATTTGCGTTATCGGTTAACGAGCAAAACGCAGCAGGCGATCGTGTTGTCACCGCCCCAACCAATGGCGCGGCAGGAATTATCCCCGCAGTATTGTGTTACTACGATATGTTTGTGCAAGAAGTCGATATTGATGTTTGCAGTCGTTATTTACTCACCGCTGCAGCCATTGGTATTTTGTACAAGAAAAATGCCTCTATTTCCGGCGCTGAAGTAGGTTGTCAAGGTGAAGTGGGTGTGGCTTGTTCAATGGCGGCGGCTGCATTAACTGAAATAATGGGCGGTACGGTTGAGCATGTTGAAAATGCCGCTGAAATTGGTATGGAACATAACTTAGGCTTAACCTGTGACCCTGTTGGCGGCTTAGTACAAGTACCTTGTATTGAGCGCAATGCTATGGGCGCAGTAAAAGCCATTAACGCTTCACGTATGGCATTACGCGGCGATGGTAACCACAAAGTATCATTGGATAAAGTCATTAAGACCATGATGGATACCGGTAAGGATATGCGCAGTAAATACAAAGAAACCGCCAAAGGTGGTCTTGCAGTCAATATCGTCGAATGTTAACTCAGCCATAAACTGACCAGATTCAACTGCAAAAGCCTGTTAGTCACTCTAACAGGCTTTTTTGTATCAAACTCAAAGTGATTCCATACGGTGTATAAATCATTTTGGCACAAAACCAACCATTCAATAGTGATAGTGAGTTGATGAAAACATTAGCTTTTTTATATATTTACAGCGTATAACCTCACTGTAAATAATGCCTAAAAAAAAACCTTAATCAAAAGGTTATTTTGTTATTATTTAACTTGTGTTGGCTCAATATAGGCTTTGGTTCCCCAAAGTGGAACTGTTGAAAGGCTGTGCTTGAAGCTTCCCGAGGTTTCTTTGGTGGAGTATGAGACATACATTAAGGTTTGATTATCAGCATCAAATATTCTTCTAATTTTCATTGTCTTGAAAAAGATACTTTTTGATTTTTTAAATACCACCTCACCGGATTTACTCTTATCTATTCTTGCAATCATATCCGCGGTTATTTCCCCTGTTTGCCTGCATGAGATAGAACTATCACTGGGATCTGAAAAGCTGAGGTTTTCTTCTATTGAGGCGATGTGACACGTAACTCCTGATACAATTTCATCTTTTAAAATGTTTAGTTTTATATCTTGTGTAGTAAACATTCCAAGTGAAACATCACCAACTTCGTTGTCAGAACAAGCGCTAAGCAGTGTCGTTAAACACACTGCCATGAGTAATTTTTTCATTGGAAAACCTTGTAGTGTTAAGTGTTTATTATTGGGTTAACCTTGTTGGTTAACAGCCATTTAAATTAACTAAAGGCCGTTTGAGCGCACCGAGTCAATCCTGCGGTAACTGAGCCAAAGTGATCACCCACTACCACTTTAGCATTAGGATACACACTCGCAATTCTATTATATATCGCAGGGCTGCGTGCGGTGCCGCCAGTGACATAAACAATATCAGGAGTACTTGGCATATCATAATCTTGTTGCTCTGCTTTAGTGATAGCGGTTTGTATCGCTTGTTGCATCAAAGCTTCTACTTTATTAAGCGGTTCATTAATGGCTTGTTCAAATTGTGCCGCAGTTAATGGTACAAGCAATCCCTTTTCGATGAAATCTAAAGCACATTGGGTGCTATCGCTGTCTGACAAACTAATTTTGGCCGCTTCAGCTTGGCGCACTACTTGATAACTCATTTGATTCTTTTGTACTTTTTGTAAACGGACTAATAGTTCAGGTTGTTGCGCTTCTTTAATTAACAACTCGACTAACTTACGCGACGCTAAACTGACAAACTCACGTTGGGCGCTAATGTCGTTTACCGCTACCGCATTCCAAAAAGGAGCCCTTGGTGTCGGCTTACCATTTATCATTAAGGTGTCGGCGCCAAAACTTGGCATTAACCCCGTCATGGCGAGGGCGATATCTAAATCATTACCACCAATACGTTGCCCTGAATGACCAAAGCAATCGGAAATGCGATCTTGTTGTTTAATGTGCGATGGACCCATTCTTACAACAGAACAATCTGTGGTGCCGCCGCCAACATCGACAACGAGTACGGTATTGTCGGTTTCCAGATTAGCTTCAAAATCCATTCCTGCTGCTAATGGTTCAAATAAGAAGGTAACTTCAGTAAAACCGGCTCGAGAAGCAGCAAGACGTAAAATAGCCTCAGCTTGACGATTACTCTCTTCGCCACCAATGCCTTGAAAGTTAACGGGCCTACCGATCACAGCATGAGATGCTGCGGTCAGAGACTTAGCATGTAATGCTTTATCGGCCGAGGTTTTAACGTGTTGCATCATTAATGTGACGATATCTTCAAACAAGCCTATTTGATCAGGTCGTAGGCCGTTGGCGCCTAAAAATGATTTTGGCGAACGGACATAAAAACCTTCTTCAGGCATATCTAAATAGGCATCAACAGCGGCTTGACCAACAAAAACGGCTTGCTCGTCTGGTTGTAAATCCAATTCATGACGCATTTGTTTTGCGCGCATTAATTGCGAACTACGCAGATGGGAATATTCTGCTTTTTGGTGTTCAGGCAAACCTTGATATACCGCTTCGGCAATTAGCTCACGATCCATCGCGTATAACGTTGAAGGCATAAAGTCAGAGTGAGTTGATAACGGTAGTAGTGTCACCGCATCATCAATCATTACCCCTATTGCACAGTTGGCACTACCATAATCAAATCCAACAAACATGAGCTTACCTTCAGTCGTCTAATCGAAAAAAGCGCTCAAAATAACACACTTATGGCGCTTGCTAAACCATTTATCACAGTTTATCGCAAGCTCAAGTGAAGTCTGAAGCAGTATATTGGGTATCAAGTTTTTAAATGACATCTTAAATAACCTAAATTAAACAATTGATACTCTGTAAAATACAAAAAAGCCCACTCTTAATAAGAATGGGCTTTCAATACAACAAAGGCTCTAGTTAGCCTTTATTGTTTACTTTTTCTTGCGCTTTACGCTGTGCATCTTTTTTCTGACGTCTCGCATCAATAACTTGCTTCACATCACTGCCAATATGCGCTTCACCACGTTGTTTGGCTAATTGTACTTGACGCTCACGCTCAATAAACCGTTGACGCTGTTCTTGTGGCACTTTATCAATACAATGAGGACAGCTGACACCTTGAACATAAGCTTCAGTTTGCTTTTCTGCTTCAGTTATTGGCATACGACAAGCATTACATTGATCATATTGGCCTTTTTCTAGGCTGTGATTTACCGCAACACGGTTATCAAACACAAAGCACTCGCCTTCCCATAAGCTTTGCTCTTGTTCTACTTCTTCAAGATATTTTAAAATGCCGCCTTCAAGATGATATACCTCATCAAAGCCCTGCTCTTTTAAATAGGCAGTCGATTTTTCACAGCGAATACCACCAGTACAAAACATCGCCACTTTTTTGTGCTTAGCGGGATCTAAGTTTTGTTTTACATATTCAGGAAACTCGCGAAATGTCTCTGTTACTGGATTGACGGCATTTTTAAAAGTGCCAATCTGCACTTCGTAATCATTACGAGTATCAACCAATACCACATCAGGATCTGAAATTAGTGCATTCCAGTCTTTTGGTTTTACATATGTTCCGACGACTTTACGTGGATCAATACCTTCAACCCCCATAGTGACGATTTCTTTTTTCAGCTTCACTTTGGTGCGATAAAATGGCATTTCAGCGTCAAAAGATAGCTTAGTCACGATATTATCTAAACCAGGTTGTGTGCCCAACCAAGCCAATAAAATGTCAATCGCTGATGACGTTCCTGCAACCGTGCCATTAATGCCTTCTTGAGCAAGTAGCAAAGTCCCTTTAATGTCGTTTTGTTCCATGACGCTAAGCAATGGCTGACGAACGGCCTCAAAATGAGGCAACGCAACAAATTTATATAACGCACACACAGCAACTTGGGATTGAGATGATGCTTGTATGGCCTTTTGAATAGGTGCTTGTTTAGACGCTGGTTTAGGTTGTTGCATAAAAATGAGGTCTCCGCTGGCTGGAACTTAATTTCCAGTGCATATTACAGTGCATATAGTAAGGCCTGCGCATTGTGCACAGGCTCAAAAAAACGGCGGAAAGTATACCTAAGTCACACTCAAAAAAATACTAAAACAATTTAAACCATGTTTTTACTTTGTGATTAAGATTTTATTTTGCGGTATTGAGCCAGAAAGCGTTACTCTATTATTAAGATTTAATTATATAGACACCTAATGAACTCTGCGATTTTATACACTTTTCGTCGTTGCCCCTATGCCATGCGGGCACGCCTTGGGCTTCATTTAAGTCAACTAAATCCGTTAGTACGCGAGATTGAACTTAAAAATAAACCTGATGAGATGTTGGCTATTTCGGCCAAAGGTACAGTACCTGTCTTAGTGACTGCAGATAACCAAGTTATCAGTGAAAGTCTTGATATCATGCGTTTTGCCTTTACCCAATACCCTGCGCCAGATACAAAATACTTAACACCAAACGAGTATCAATTATTACAGTATTGGTTAGATAATCCAGCAACTGAGTCGCTTATTAATGCTAACGATAATGACTTTAAACCCTGGTTAGATAAATACAAATATGCAGATAGATCCCCTGAGTACAGTCAGCTTTGGTATCGACAACAAGCTGAACAATTTATTCAGTTGCTGGAAGAACAATTACAGCAACAAAACTATTTGTGCACCAACAGCCCTACATTAGCTGATTTGGCTATTTTTCCGTTTATCCGTCAATTTGCTAATGTTGAACCTGTATGGTTTAACACCATGCCCTACCCAAAAGTAAGTGCTTGGTTGAACACGTTAGTGAATAGTCCACTATTTAATGTGACCATGTACAAATATCCATTGTGGTTACCCCAACAAAATATGATTCAATTCAAATATTCGATAAGCGATGATGGACAAGTAGTACCTTTGTGCAACAATTAAAAAATTATGACTCTTTAATGGTTTATAGACTATTAATTCGTTAATTTTTAACGTAAATTAATCTTACTTACAGTAAATAACCGTTTAAGAACATGGATTTTTATTTTTTACTGCAGATTTCTAATTTAGGATTATACTAAAATAAGTCATTGCTGGAACGCAAAGGAACATGACATGGACAATATGGATATTACGTTAGTCTTAATGCTTATCGCATTACTGGTTTTACATATTCACTTTTGCTATCGAGCTTTTACCTCGAAAGCACATATCAAAAATGCCCAACGTATACTGTGGTCTATGCTCAGCCTTCTGATGGGCCCGCTAGGTTACTACGTTTATCAAAATATATTACCCCTCGAATTTTACGATTAGATGTTTTTAGCGCTTTGATTTGAAGTTCAGTGAATAAAGTCTGATTGTTTCTTTATACATTGTTGAACAGAAGTGTGTTTAAGATACGGCCACATAAGAATTAGATCGCAAGGTTCCACCCTGCACGGGCCAAAAGGGGATCAACAGCAATCCCCCCTGCCGTTCCAGCTACATTTTCGCTATTTAACCAAACAAGAGCTGCGAAAAGTCGCCATGGGCATTTATCCAGCTTTTAACATCATTTTATTGTTCTTCAGTCTTATTCGAAAATGCTAACGCTTCCGATCGACCATCCATGGCCACCGAAAGCTAACCTGACATCCTGTCAGGCTCACGCTATTTTCTTCAACGACCTCAAGTTCAGAGTTGAATTTAGGCGTTTAAAAGCATGACTGAATCATTGTTGGAAAAAAGTTTGTTAGTCCAAAAGGTCTAAAAATGAGCTGTGAGATTAGGAAATGTACGGTAATAAATTAAAGTTTACACTGGCCCTACATATTTAAATGAGCCTGTAACTAACTGTGCACAAAGCACCTCTGACTTGAATAGTGCCATCTTAGGGTTAACCGATAAATGTCTCGGCTTTGGCTTCCTGCGTCACTTTACCTCCTAAATCCATTTAGTCGTAGTACCTCTGATATTTCAAAGGAATGGAAAGCGTCAGGCAGCGATAAGATCGCACTAAGAGAGCCTCTATATGTGTTTGCATGCTGTTATTTAGAAAAGCACGACGATTTGACAGCTAAATGACAGACGAAGTAGATGAATTTGTTGATTGATTTTTATTTGACTGCAAAAGCAGTCAAATAAGTTAGGCTCTCCTATTGACTGGCGGAAGGCTCATATGTGTTAGCATTACTCTTTAATTCGCCAACCTTTTGATTTTATGCATGAATCATTTTCGCTAAAAAATGAAAAAAGTTGAATACTAGCAAAAGCTACATCATGCTTCTCTGAATTTTGAGTTAAAGTTGCACCACTAACACCTTGTTTAGCTTTTAATGCGCATTCACTCGCTTCTTTTACGAACAATTCATTATCAGCGAGCATCTCACCGTATTCGTCATGAACTACAATTGGTGGCGTAGAAGAGCATGCACAAACCATAAATAATATTAGAGACAAAGAAAACACTTTAAATTTTGGAGTCATACAATTCATCAAATCCTTGTAATGCTAACGCCTCAAGAACCGGCAGCAGCTTTATCGCCGTCCGAGTTACTTGACTTGTTAACTGTTGTATTGCGAGTAGATTTAATTACGTCTTTATGGACAGCTTGACTTGATACAAATAAAACAGCCACACCTCCAATGACAATATAAATATCAATACCACCAATGAGTCCTTTAACATAAGGAAAGAAAGGACTAGCAGCTAAAGCTAAACCGCAAACAATACCACTAGAGTTTAATACCGAACTAATTAAGACAGCATTATTAGCTTCTTTACCTGACCGCCAACAACGAAAAAGATAGATACCTATCATTACCGCTGCAAGAACAACCGAAGGGATCAAAATGGCTTTATCCATTATCATTATCTCCCTTCTTTTTAGAGTCGTTTGCAACTTCCCCTAAAATAGCACCAATTATCCCACCAAAAATTGCTCCCGCAGGGCCGCCTATAGAAGCTCCAAAGATAGCACCACCCATCGCCGCACCAGTGGTTCGAGTGTTCTCCTCTTCTGTTCTATCTTTTTTATCTTTATCGTCGCTCAATTTTATACTCCATATTCATCGAGTCAGTTAACGCTAAACGCAGCGGCGCAAAAAGCAAAACTTTTTGTGCCGCGACTGGCGTGCCTTGTTATATTTATTAACCTTCAGCCTCCGCTAAACCACGTTCAACGCGTGCTGGAAGAACAAACAGAAATTGACCTAATGCCATTGCGAAGTCGATACATTTTCTAGCGTCACTATCCGTAGGTAATTGAGCTTGAGTATCTGCGTGACGTTGATCATTAGCATCCAGCCGAATGTCATGTGCCCAGCGGGCCATTTCCTCTGTTATTAAATGATCTTCAACGGCGGAATTGATGCGAGCATACAGGCTACCCTTAAGATAGCCCTTCTCTTTTAACATGGCGTCTACTGAACTTGCAGACAACATTACAGACCCCGCTGGCGCATAAATTGTATCTGTCGCTTGTTTGAGATATTCGCCAGCAGTACCGGATATTGATTCGTCTATAACCAAACCTGATGGGTAATATTCTATTATATCTCCTCCGTCTTTAACTGCAGCGGCAGTAATAAGACCTCCGCAGCTTGCGCACGCATAAACACGCCAAAATCGTTGCGAGCCACCGGAGTGCGAATTTGTGTTTGTTAGCCACACAAGAGGTAGGTTTGGGTTATCAACACTACAATGAGGACAACGATTAAGTTCTAGTTGATTATTCAGTTTTGGCACGATCTATAATCCTGTAAAAATATAACGTCCGCTTAAGCGGACTAAAATTGTTGGCTATAATGTGCAGCGAAGCGAAACTGAGCCAACTGTTTTAGTTACGTTTAAAGCGCTTGTTAAATGGCTTGTGCTTTTACTTCTGCCATTTTTTGTTTGTTTTTTAATTCTTTTATCAAAAAATTCACCCACTTCATTGAATATAAGTAGTGGTCAAAACCTTCGATATAACTCGAATATTCACCTTTAAAAGTAGCATCAATTTCTCTAGGTCTTGCTTCATAAAACTTCCAGCACTTCGTATGCAGGGTCATATTAAAACCTTTACTTTTCTTAGCGACTAACTCAACAACTTTTGACGGTTTTAATTTAAAAGGATTTTCAATCCCTTTAATAAAAGCAACACCTTGCTCATAGTTTGCAACTTCTTCTTCACTCAAGTTATTTACATTTAAAAACTCTACCGCAATGTCAGCTGACGTAGCATGATTACCTAACTTCGGAACCAAGAAAGCCCTAATTCTATATTTTTGGCTTTGAACAACGTCATCATTTAGGTCATTTCTATAAGTTTCCATGTATTCACGGACAACTTTATAATTCTCTTTTTGCAGTTGTTTTAGTGAATCAAGTTGAGCTTGCTCACTTATTCTGGTTAATTGCATCGCAATAGCTAAACTCGCAGTCAAAGCATGGTCATCGCCAAATTCTTCGACAAGCAAAGTTTCAAAATTGCTTAATGCCGATTGGCATTCTCCACAAACAGCTAAATCAATGGCAGGTAAACTTCTATGCTCAATCTTGTTCCTTAAGCCAATAAGAAATTTAATATTGGCTTTTTCGGCATTTGACTCACCTTGCCAATAAGCATCACTACACTCACCAAGTTCCCAGGCTTTCTCTTCTCCGTCGATCAGTATTGGATTTCCATCGTTGTCTAGGTAGAAATAATCAGAATCTCGCTTTTCAAAGATTGCATGAAATAGTGATGTATAAGCAATAACTATATTTACAATAAAACCATAAGTCTTAAATTCTGTATACGGGTTGTTGTAAGTGGAAACAGCAAGTAAAGCGAATTCTTTCGCTTTATGAACCAAGATTCCTTTTGTTGATAGGTCGGTAGTTTTTTGAAGCTTTTGGCTATGTACACTCCGAAACTCTTCTTTACTAAGATATGAAATACCAGAGCTAGAATATTGAGTTCCATCTTTTACCACATATTGGTGCCAGCGTTTAGAAGGATATGTACTACATGTACCCGTACTCCAACCTGTAGCTTCAGCTAACTGTGCAATGGTAAATGCTTCTGTATCTTTTTCTTTTGTTACTAAAAAATCGTAAGCTAAATCAACTTTATCGTATCTACTCATTGCGCGATTCCATGTGCCATTTAACGCCGCATTAAGCGGACTAAAATTGTCGGTTATAATGTGTAGTGAAGCAAAACGTAACCCACTGTTTTAGTTCCGTTTAAACGTCTTGTTGAACGAAGCCGCTCTGCGGCAGAAAAGATAAAAACACATCTTTAGCACCATCATAAATACTTACTAGACCCTGCCTATCTTGGCATTACCTAGGAGTATCACCATGGAAACTCATGAACAACAACGCTTTGATTTTCTTTATGAACAACATCTTACCAATTTAACGCTGCAAGGCAAGCGGCCTGCTACCATCGATGCTTATAGTCGCGCAGTTAGGCGTATTAGTGCTTATTTTGACTGTTGCCCTGATAACCTTTCAACCGATGATTTGAAGCGTTATTTTGCTGATTTAATTGCCTCTCACTCCTGGAGTACCGTAAAACTCGACCGTAATGGATTACAGTTTTTCTATCGATATGTCCTTAACCAACACTGGGAGTGGCTGAGTATTGTTAAGCCACCGCAGGTAAAACGCTTACCCGATATTTTGACTCCTGCCGAAGTCTCTATTGTTATTAGTCTCACCCATAAGCTGCGATATCAAGTGTGCTTTTTAACCTTGTACAGTATGGGGTTACGCCTCGGCGAAGCCATTTCATTGCAGGTTGGCGATATTGATTCAGCGTTGATGCAGGTGCATATCCGTGACGCCAAAGGCGGCAAGGATAGGCTAGTACCTTTACCACAACGAACATTGTTAGCGCTGCGTTATTACTGGCAAACTCATCGTCATCCTCGCCATGTGTTTCCCGGTAAAGACGGTAAGCCAGGTTCAATGATAGATAAAGGCGGTATTCAAAAAGCACTAAAGCGAGTCATTCGTGAGTGCAACATCCACAAATCCATTAGCCCACATAATTTACGTCACAGCTATGCGACTCATCTGCTCGAACAAGGGTTAGATTTACGCTCAGTACAGCACTTGCTCGGCCACAACAGCCTTAACACTACCGCACGCTATACCCGTCTAACATCTATCACCCGCAAGAACACTGTCCTGTCAGTTAACCAGCTCACTGATAATTTGGTACTTAAGTGGGAGTGTGACTCATGACGTTCATCGATATTTTACGTGACCATCTTAATGCCTTTAATCAGGCTTATGATGGCCAAATAACCCCATCAATGCGCCAAGCGATTAATGCCATGCTCAGCTGCCGCACTAACACCCAAAGAGCCAGCCACTGGGCTTGTCACGCTTGTACTCATACCGCTGACTTTCCACTGTCATGTGGGCATCGCAGTTGCCCGCAATGTCAGTACAACACCACGGCAGATTGGTTAGCTAAGCAACAGGCTAAACTCTTGCCTGTCGATTACTTTATGGTGACATTTACTTTGCCATATGAACTGCGTGTTGTGGCTAAATATCAACCGGAAGCTCTCTATCCAGCCATGTTTTCAGTGGCTGCCAGTGTGCTCAAAGACTTTGCGCTTAACTCACCAAAACTTGCCGGTGATATTGGTTTCACTGGCGTGCTACATACCCACAGCCGGCGGCGAGCTTTACATCCGCATATTCACTTTATTATTCCAGCGGGCAGTTTCAACAAAACCCAACAACACTGGAAAAAGAATAAGGGCAAATACCTGTTCAACGCTTTCAATTTAGCTAAAGTGTGGCGCGCACGTTTACTGGAACAGTTGGCAAAACTGAATCTCAAACGGCCAGCCTCACTGCCAAAAAAATGGGTGGTAGACTGCCAGCATGTGGGCAAAGGCTTGCCTGCGTTGCAGTATCTATCACGCTATCTTTATCGTGGCGTACTGCCCGATAAAAGCATCGTCAGTCTTGTCGATGGTCAAGTGGGTTTCGAATATGAAGACAGCCAAACCAAATCGAAGAAAATTCGTACTCTACCTGCCACAGAATTTCTCTGGTTAATACTGCAACACGTATTACCGAAGGGATTAAGACGAGTAAGAGACTATGGATTACTCAGAGGTAACGCCAAAAAGCTCAGGCTACAAATACAGCTTATGCTGGCAGTTGCAGGGGCCGTGTTTCCAATCATTCCCGAGATAAAGCGTAGATTAGCAACGCGCAGTTGCCCCTGCTGTCAGCAGCCAATGCGCTTTATGGGCATAGTGAAACGACCGACAAACTTAATGCCCTCAAGCTAATGTTGAAAATGATAACAAGGATAATGGCCTAACTGAATGCCATGGAGGATTAATTTAACGCACTAAAATATATCGAGTTAAACCATTAGCAGATGAGCTAAGGGAACCTGCTGGCTACAGAAAAGTTACCAGATAACCATCACATCAAACAGCGCGTTTTCTCGAGCTGTTATTTACATAATAAAGAGTCACTCTCTGGTGTTTGGGCTTGTTCAACACTTGGGATAAGGACGCGGCTTCGCGCGGCCTATCCTTATTTGTTAAGTTCTGGTGTTTCCATTCGCTAATCCGCCACCAGTAGTGACAATATTAGCTTGAATTTCTGTGAAGTTTAAAGTTAACGAACAACAAAGCTGAGATCCTGAATACAATTTTTTTTGTAGAGATTGCGCAAAACTATTATCCAGAGAAAATATATAGCTTGTATTAGTAATAGTTTCTCTCTTCATCAAACTATTACTACATAACTCTTCAAAATATGTAATTACTTCTTTAGGGATTAGCCCATGCTGATTTTTTATAGATTCAGTAGATTTTCCAAAAAAAAGCGATAGATATTTAATCTCATTTTCACCTACTTTTTCAATAAATAACCTTTGAACTAGATAATGCTTCTTTTTGCTTTGCAACGATAATTTAAATTCAGCATATTTTTTAGCTGAGCTTCTTATAAGGAACTTGAAAATAATCTTCAGCCGATTAAATACCCAAGAGATAATATCAAAAATCAATAAATATAAAGCAATATAAAACCCAGTAAGTAGGCTTAAAACTACTAAAACAGGAAGTTCTTCAGCAAAAGGTTTAATTGAAGAAAAAGATAATAATATAGAAACTACAGTCAGGATCAAAATGATAGCTGTTTTTTTAGACATACCTTTAGAAATTAAACTTAACATTGATTCCAAATCTTTCACAAGATCCTCCTGAAGAACTTAACGCCTCGTTAAGCGGCGTGAAATAGTTGGCTAAAATGTGCGAGGAACGAGCGCGAGCCAACTGTTTCACGTCCGTTTAAACAACTTGTTACACGGCTATTTGAAGTAAATATGTATTAGACTCTTGATCAAAAACCAAACCGTCTAAATATTTCACGATATTTAATAACCCTGCATATTCCCGATTAAAATCTTCTATATTCTTTAGGTTTGTATTATACCAGTCACGAGAATCTTCTGTTGCATGAACATTCCTGTGCCTATTCTTACAAACCTCATTTAAATATGAAATATCCCTTGGGGCATATCCATTATTTACATCTGTAGATATATCATACCCAAGCTCATCTTCAATTAGTTGTTTAATATTTGCGTATTCTGGGTTATTAAACCGCTTAAGTCGGGCAGAAAGCTCACTTAACTGAAGAGGATTTAACCCTCTCATAACCATACATTGGTATACGACATGTTTAACTGAGCCTTCAAGAAACCGACATGCCATCATATAAACCGTTATATCCACTAGAGCTTGTATTTTAATAGCTGCATAAGAACTTGGCTGATGTTGTACTGCAGACCTAATACATCCGTCTAAGTTACTCTTGAAAGTTTGTATTTCAGGTGCGTTAAAATTCATCATCACCCCTAAATACATTAAGAGCTATTTGAATTTTCTCTCTTACAACTGCGCTAGATGAGTTTGCAGATCTAAAAAGTTTTTGCTCTGAGAGTATCCGGTCTAAGTTTTCAATATGGCTTTCTACATCATTAAAAGAGTGGCCTTCTTGAATCAAAATGCCTAAAGCGGTGAATACTGTTTCTAACAATGATCGCTTTACAATATGTTTTTTTCTAAAAATATTGCTTTGGGAACTTGAAACAATGATGTTACAAATTTTATTAAATAAATCTGATAGGCGATGCATATCGTCATCACGATTTTCATTCTGAAAATAACTCAAGAATTTATGCATTGGTGGGCGATAGTTTTCATGATTATCGATAAGTGACAATATACGGAGTATTAGTTCAATATCAGCTAACCGAGCATGTGGTTTTTCCGTTCCTAAAATATTACGCCAATCTTCATTAAGATTTATTTCATGCAATGTTCGATTGAAAGGACCTATGTAAACACAATTCCTAACTTCTTGGTTAGTTAGTGGTATGCCCCCTGTATTTATGCGAAAAAATAACTCATGAACAATCTCAGGATTAAAATCAATATCATCTATAACTGTAGCATTTTGTATCGTATTTCTAAGTCTACGCTGTAAATTAAGTGGTAAATCATTAAAGGTGCAACCATTCCAAGAACGTCCATTAAGTCCTTCAAGCCTAAATTGACTTGAACTACCTCCAGTAGAAAATTGCCCACTAATGAAAAAATAAATAGTTTTTAATCTTTGTAGTCCATCAATGACTATAAAGTCTTCTCTTTGGGAGTTACGACCAAAAAATAAATTAGGGGTCGGGAAACCGATTAATAACGAATCTATAAATAGGCTTGCCATTTGTTTGTTCCAAACAAAATTCCTTTGAAACTCAGGCTCTAATTCAAGTTCTTGGTGCTCAATCAAATCTAGTAATGTTGCAACATTATATGAAATTGAATATGAAGTGATTTTTGAAAACGAATCTTCTGACGATATATCGATCCCTTCGTCATAGTCATTGTCGAATTTAAAGCTATCTTTCATTTTCTTCCTTTGTATATTTAATTAAGCTAAACCCAATTGAAGAGTAACTGCCGTGTAACGCTTTGCTAAGCGGCAATAAAATAGCTGGCTAAAATTGGCGAGGAACGAGCAAAAGCCAGCTGTTTTTTGTCCGTTTAAGCAACTTGTTATACCCTGATATATCTAAGTTATCTGCCATTTACCACCGTTAAGAGATACTTTAAACCTATGACTTCTTGTGGGCAGACATTTAGTAGATGTAAGCTCCCAATATTCTGTATCACGAATAAACTCATAGTAAAACAATACGTTATCTATCTTATTCCTACTTTTAAATTTTTTAAGAAGATTTATTAACTCCTTACTTTCATTTTCTTTATTTCTAAATTGATTTACTGAGTCGAAGTAAAATATAAAGCTTTTTTCTATAAAAAAGCCTTCATCTTTTACGCTTAGCCATTTTGCTTTTGCGTTCTCAACAGACACATCAACGCCATTTTGATTAGAAGTGCAAATGGTATTAAACGTATTAAAATATAAAAGAATGTCTACATCATCATTATCTGTTTTATATAAAGCATCACTTAGCCCCGTATGTGCACCATTTGTAGGTCTTGTATCTGGATTCATTGTATAACCGACATACTCGACTTTACTTGGAAACCCAATATCAAGCCCCATTTTTTCTAGAAAATTGTGTATGGGATAACTTTCTTTGTTGCCATCTAAGTCATGAATAGTAATGAATTTATCATAAAGATCTATTTTGGGGAGGGTGAACTTTCCGGTAGCTCTATCTATAAAAGTAATATCAATAGAAGTTTTCTTTTTTTCTTTTCCAATAATGAGAGGTATTCTAACTTTATCTTTAAACCATACCTTTTTTATTTTTTTTGTTATATCAAATCTTATTTTTTTTCTAGAGCAAATGAAATAAATAAAATGTTTTTTAAAATTACTATTTAATTCTTTTTTTTGCTTCTTTAAATCATCTTTAATTAGCTTTGGTGTATCAAAATCTTGGAAATTTGAAACTAATAATTCATACCAATACATTGTAGATTGAGATAACTCTATATTTATCCTTTTCATTTTAACTATCGATTCCTTTTTTTGTAAAATTAATAGATAACCCCACCGTTAATATATATTCTCAAATTAAGGGTATAACAGCTTATTGAACGGCAAAAGAGATTTAAAGTCGACCGTTTAAGTTATTGATTAATATCATCCTACATTTAGTATCTTATTGATGTAAAGCCATTTTATTTAACTCCACTGGCAAATAAAAGCGAGCTTGCGCGTTAAAAGTGGACTCAATATTCGAAAAAAAATAAAAACACATTAATTTCAATGCATTACAAAGTTATCGATTTATTACTAGTACTACTTTAGTTTACTTATTAGCCGATTCAACTTAACAACACGCCAAAAACCATTACAACTGGTTTTATACACAGTACACACTACATAAAGGTGGGAGACATGGCTGACACTAGATATTTATCCGACATTTGTAAGTCGGTTACAGATGAGGTTAAAGCTGGATCGTTCCCCATCGAAAATTATGCGTTTTTCATCATTTTTCGTCTAGAGAGCAGTGGGTTTACAAAGGCCGATTTATGAACAAGAATGCGCTTTACCCCTTTGCTCTGGTGTGGGCGAAGCGCCACGACGTTGGTGGCCGCAGGCCATTCATCAAAATGAAGATGGCCATTGGTCATAACCCCCAACCTTGCAATGCTTACAAATAACGCGCAAATTGCTGACCACTTTTAAGCGGTTTAGTGGGTGCGACTACTGCTGGCGTACCGACATATAAAAAGCCCACAATTTGATCGTCTGCAGCTAATCCTAATGCCTTATTCACATTAGTATCAAAAGCAAAATCACCGGTACGCCATACAGCACCTATCCCAATCGCAAAAGCAGCTTGCTGCATTGCCATCGTCGCACAACCCGCTGCAATATGCTGTTCTAAAGCAGGTACTTTGTCATGCGCTTGTGTTTTGGCGACTACCGTAATCACCATAGGTGCACGATAAGGCATGTTGGCGACTTTAGTGAGAAAAGTGTCGTCTGCACCACTTTTTTTAGCCGCATCAACAAAAATATCTGCCAACTTAGCTAAGCCATCATCTACCGCAATAATAAACTCCCAAGGCGTTAATGCGCCGTGGTCTGGCACTCTTGCTGCAGCATCAAGCAAAAAAGTGAGTTGTTCAGCATTCGGTGCTGGGGCAACTAAGCGAGGCGTCGATTGGCGAGTCAATAACAGTTGTTTAGCGTCCAAGGCATAATCCTCTTGAGTAAAATATTGTGGCGATATTAACAAAAATCCCACCTAGAGGGTGGGATATATTCAAAGTTTAATCATTGATTTCTAATGAGGCCGATACCACTTAGGTATTGTTTAAAAATCGACGTGAGATTAAATAGTCTACGCTAGTGTAACGGCCACCGCCCATCGCAAAAATAGCAAACAGCATGATCAAATAAGTAATGGCGAACTCAATTCCGTTGTTTAGAATAACAATACTACCTGAACTGGTTAACCATTCATAATTACCATGCTCTTGCAAAATGACTTTGGCGGCAGATAGTTTTTCTGCCGAAGCCAATACTTGTCCATTAGCTAACCAAGAACTAGGATCGGCAATCGCTAACCAACCATTAGGTAAATGTACCGCAAAAGCAGCGACAACCATGGTGGCCATCATAGGCAATGCGACGATGCGGGTCGCAAGTCCAATTAATAACAAAAAGCCACCAAACAATTCAGTTCCCGCAGCCATAGCGGCCATGACTTCTGGCATAGGTAAGCCTAATCCCCAATCTGGATTACCAAACCAAGCAGCTGTATCTTCAAAATGTGATAATTTGTTGTAACCAGCCTGCATGAGTACTGGCGCTAAATAAATCCTTAACGCTAATGGCGCAAAGCCTTCTATATGTTTTATCGCATTTAAAAACTGTTGATATAACCCACTTAGTGTTTGCATAAATCATCCTGACTAAATCGTTGTTGTAAGAGACCCGCTAAAGATAAAAAACATTTCAGCTTAGGCCACTTACTTATATAAACCTTTATTATTTATCTAAGTGTAGCTCAGTTAAATCATCTACTAATTCAGTTAGTTTTTCGTCGAAGTGCTGACGTTGTTTTTGACTGAATGTTTGATTGAGCGCAATCAGCATGGTGCCAAATTTACGCGTGTTTTCATCAACATTATCGCGATAAACTGTAGACTTTAATTGATCAGGCGAGATCATCAATAACTTCATTTGTTGAGTAAAATAGTCAGTTTGCTGACGGCGTTTCAGCGCTTGTTCGAATTGACTTAGCCATTCATGGCGATACTCAAGCCACATGTCTAACGTGGCTAAACGTTCAGTATTAGCTTGATGAATAATACTTTTTTGTTCATCTGTAGCGTCACCAGTCCATTCAGATAACTGTTTGGCAATTCTTTTGTCTGAGTCTTTTATCAATTCAGCTTGATCTTTACCGGCATATTCTTCAATTAATTCTTGTTGTTCTTTTTTAAGCTGCGTTAATACCTGGTTAACTTGTTCATCGGTGAAACTTGCCATAATAGGTAATAGTTCAGGCATAACAAAATCAAAAATACGGTGCCAATGTGCCTTTGCCATTGACACTTGATTAAGCCATAGCTCTGGGGTCATTGTTTGTTGATTAGTTAACGTTGATAATAACGACAGTTGATCACGATACCGCGGCAATTCTTGTTGGCGATGCCAGACTAAAAACGATTCAATAATGATATCAAATTTATCTTGTTGTTCTGAGGTAAAGTCTACGTACTCTTCGACCTCCCACTCTATCGCCCAATCTAGAAAAAAATAACTGACTTTTGTGGAACAACCAACAAAAAATAAACTGCATAATAGTAGGGTTATCAATTTTTTAGACACAGATAATTCCTTTATCAAAAATGTGCTTCACTTATACTTTGTAAGAACCTTTTACGTTATCGGAGCATATTAGCAAGTGATTAATGTAAAGTAATGTGTAAAATATTGTAAGTATTGTGTGACTTTTTGTGGCTCTTTGGCTGCCATCAGTAATGCCCACATTGCTGAAAACAACCAAAAACAGTTTATTGCGGCGGGTAATGCAGCTTTTGCCGCTGCCACATCGGTAAGACTAGCAGCCTGACAATATTGTCTGATCACGTTATCAATTAATTGGTTCACTTGTATCGTTGATAACTGATGGCTTGCCACTACGCTAGCTAAATCGAACAACGGATGACTTGCAACAGCATATTCATAGTCAATACAAAGCAGTTGATGAGAGGCACTACCGCTAAGCAATATATTGTGGGGGGTTAAATCTCGATGACAAAAAGTGGGCAGTAGCACACAGGCTTCTAACTGCGATAACCAACACCGAACAAGCCCATTTAAACGTAACAATTGCTGCCAAGCATCATGCCATTGCGGAGCGATTTGCGACGAACTTAATTGGTCTAACTGCTTCGCATATTGTTGCCACTGTTCAGTCACGGTAATACTTTTACTGGGTGCTGGTAAGGTAATAAGTGTGCTAAATAGAGTTGTTAGTAAAGGAACAGCATCAACGGTTAAAATTGGCTTGTTTTGTCCATTCTGCAAAGATGAGTAACTGTTAATCGCTGAAAAAATTGACCAGTCGATGCTTGGCTGTTCGATAAACTCACTTAAATATAGTTGGTTATCATCACTGGCCCAAACTAGGGTTGGGGCAATGTGAGCCGCAATAGCCTTTTGCCAACATTCTATTTCAAGTGCCCTATCACACCAATTACTGTGATGTTGATTAACCCTTAAAACCTTATCGCCATCATCACAAAATAACTTAATATTAAGATTACTTATCCCTGCGTTGAGCAATGATATGGCGGTACATTGTGTTTCAAGTCTATTAAACAACGCTATTGGCATCGTTTTCATCATGATATCAAGTACATCAACGGGTAGAGATAACAAGGGCTGGGACATCTAATATTTTCTCTAATGAAATGCTATTGTGGTTGGCTATACTCCAACCACCTCTTGGCTCGTATTGTCTTGCGTTATTATATTATGACGATATTTCTTACGCCACATCATGTATCCACCAACCGCCATCGCGACATATAAAACAAACAAACCCGATGTCAACATTAAGCCTTTTTGGAAGTAAAGGTAAATAGACACAAAATCAATGACGACCCAATAGAGCCAATTTTCCAGCACTTTTTTCGCCACGAGATAGGTTGTTACTATAGCAAAACACGTGGTTGCCGCATCGACATACGGAAATGCTGCCGACGTGTAATGAGCCATACCATAACCCACCAGCAAAGATATTAGTGATGTTGCGCCGACGAGCCAAGCATGAGTTCCAAAAGACCAGCTAGTAATATTAAGGTGATGTGTTTCTATATTGTGCTGAGTACCATTATGCAGCTCAGAATTGTGCAAATTACTTTGTTGTGAAGGCGGGACTTGCAACCACAACCAATAACCATATACCGCCATTCCCATATAATAAATATTCAGCACAGACTCCATTAACAAAGAGACATTCCAAAATAGTACTGTATAAATGGCGGTACTAATAAATGCAGCAGACCAACACCAAATGTTAGTCCGCATAGCAAGAATTAAGTAAGCAAGTGCCAACATAACCGCAATAGCCTCCCAAAACGTCATAAAAGACGCCTCATTAAAAGCTTGCTGGATAGTTAATAACACATCATTCATGACGTTTATTCGCTATGTGAAAGGTCAAGTTCGCCACCTAAAAATTTACACACAAACACGGCTTTGCCCCACTTTTTATGGGCGGCCTCCATTTCTACAGCCAACATTGACATAACATCAGCATATTCACCACAGACTTGGGTTGCCATCGCGTTTGTCACTCGTTGAATATTGTCATAACTATCCACTCTGGCGATAAACCATTGAATAGGATCAAGATAGTTCTCATTAAACGGATACATGCTGATTTCTGCAGTTAATTTCATTTTTTTATTCCTTATCAAAAGCCGTTGAAACATAAGTCACAACGGCTTTATGTTATTACATAAATTGAACTTCTAAAGTTACACCCAGTTGGCGTGGGTCACCATAACGAATATATTGCTTGTCTGCCCAATCTTGATCGGGTTCATTGCCAAAGTAAAAGCCTCGCACACCATATTGTTCATCAAACAAATTGCGGCCCCATAAAAATGCCGACCATGTTGGCGTTTCATAACCTAAGCGGGCGTTGTAAATGGTATAGGCTTCTGACTGCGATTCATTGCTGTCAGAATAATAAAACTGACTTTTACCACTGGCATTCACATTTGCAAACCAACCTGAATCAGCAACATACGTCATACCGGCACTGTAAGTAAATTTAGGCGAATGCGCTAAGTCGCGTCCAGATAAATCAATGGTAGAACCGTATTTGTCATTGTATTGATATTGACCATATTCAGTTTCTAACCAACCAAAACTACCATAAAATTCAATACTTTCGGTCAAATACCATTTCGCATCGAGTTCAGCACCGTAGTTATTTGAACTGCCAGCGTTTTCTGTAAACAGAATAAACCGCTGCGGGCTATCTGGGTCTTGTAAAGATGCGGCAACTTGTTGATCTTGGCGATCCATATAAAATAGCGCCAAGGTGGAATCCACTTCTCCGTCAAACCAGCTCGATTTAACACCGACTTCATAGTTATATAAAATCTCAGTGTCGAACTGTTTCTTGTTAGATAATTCCGCAGGAAGTGTCATATTAAATCCACCCGCTTTGTAACCGCGAGCAATACGAGCATAGACATTTTGATTATTGTTAATGGCTTTAGAAAGCGCTATATGGCCACCCCACATATCTTCTGATGGCGCAAAATCATCTTGGTTACTGTCACTATAATCACTATCACGACGTTCAAATCGCAATCCAGTCGACAATAAATAATCGTCACCTAGATGACTGTCTAATTGGCCAAATACGGCATAATTTGTCGCATCATAACTCGACTGTAATACTTCATCAGGATAAGAGTTGTACTCTGAGTATAAGTCGTTATCTTCTTTTAAATTCATCGCGTATACACCCACTAACCAGTCGGTGCTTCCCGCCCAAATTCGTCCAGCCGTTTTTGAAGACAAACGAAACTCTTGAGTTACCGTTTTACGGTCCCCCTTTTTATCCCAAGTATAATCGTAAACACATGGCTCACTACCGATAGAATTATAGTCATCATCGTATGCAGTACATTGCTTGCTTGCCCAATAGTCTGGGTTTGCCCAATCACCATCATAACCATTGTGATGATCTGTTTGTGCAAATGACGTTAACGAAGTGAAATCGAATTCTTGCATCCCAGTATAAATAAACTTAATTCCTGCCCCTGTGGTTTTTTGGCTATCAACCCCAGGTTCGTCAGTTAACGTGTTAGTAAGATTATTGTCCAATGTCCACACATCGTAACCATTATCAAAATTGGCATGCAATAAGGTCAAATCAACTTGAAGGTCGTCTGTAGCGTACCAACGAAGCTTAGCCCTTGCCGTTAACTCGTCGCGTTCATTAGTATCATCGCGGTTAAGATAAAGGTTGTCACGGTAACCATTTTGATTGTGTTGTTCTAGTGATACACGGTAGAGTAATTTACCTGAATCATTGAGTGGACCAGAACTAAAGCCTGAAAGCGTGCGAAGGTTGTCGTCACCTAAACTGACTTTTGCCCCATGTTCAAATGATTCAGTAGGATCATTACTTTTTAAGTAAATTAATCCAGCTAACGCATTCGCTCCATATTGGGTACCTTGTGGACCGCGCAAGACTTCAACTTGCTGCATGTCGTACATACTCGACACCATGCCAAGTCCAGATAAATCAATATCATCAACTACAAAGCCAACCGATGAGTTTGGCGCGCCTTGATATTGCTCTTGTTCACCCACACCACGAATTTGGAAATATTTAGGACGAGAACTACCACCAGACCAATTAAAGTTAGCAATTGAATTAAGCACATCTTCAAAATGTTGCGCGCCTTCATCTTCTAATTGTTGAGCATCAATAACGGTAACGCTGGATGGCATTTTATCAAGGCTGATATTACTAAAGTCAGCGTTAACAACTATCACTTCCATTTTTTCAGATTCAGGTGTAACGCGCTCAACATCGGCGGTTTTAGCCATAGCAACAGGCGAGCTCAATGCTGTAATAACAGCTAAAGCAATTGGCGTGTGGGATAACCCAGTAGAATTTTTCGTGAACATAGGACCTCAAATAATTATTTTGAGATCCGGCAAGAGTAGCGAATAAGAGGTGCACATAACAATTGTGTGGCCCATTCCTACGCCGGTATAAGCCGGATCAGGTTCTAAGGGTTTGTCTGATAGACATCTCAGTTCAGTTTTACTGAACACCCCTTGGCGACGACGATTATAAACTATCTACAATCTGATTACACGAACAGTCATATATTTTAATAACACAAAATATTCTGGGTATTGAAGCTAACACCTTGAAGATAAATAAAGTGTTAGCTTTAATTATTTTCAAGGTGTTAGTTAACTTGAGTTAGGTTAACAACACTGACGTTATCTAATTAATAAGAAAACGTTTCGCGTACGTAAATCTCAAAGCGAATTGCTTGGGCATTTGGCGCCACACCACTCACTTGCAATTGTTGCATGCCATGCAATTTAACCGACTTCCAACTGCTTGCTTCGTCTTCAACAGTCAATCCGTTAGCATCAAACCAAGTAAATTTGTATTGTACCCGTAAATCGGTACTGGATTTACTTTGAATTAATGCCGATGCTTTAAGTAAATCAGCCACCCTATGTGATGATATATTTGTCACGTTAATATCACTTGCAAATGAAGTGCTATCAACTCTAACCAGCCCACTAGAATCGACAGAAATGCCCGCAGTATTGTGTGCACATGCACTCAGTAACAGTGCAGAAGCGATAAAGCATAATGATGTTATTTTCATACTATAGTCCTTCTAATAAACTGATTAAAATAATCTTGTGGAACAATAAAGCTCACTATATTGCTAATCCAGTAAAAAATGAGCTCGTGCTGTGGCAATAAGTTGTTTACGGTTGGTTTGCCAGCAGTTAATGCTCACGTTCGCAACTCGACGACCTTGGCGAGTAATTTTACATTCGGCAAACGTATCTTGGTGTAAACCCGCACGTAAGTAATCAATCGAAAAATCAATAATTTTAGGTACTTTTTTGGCTTGCATAAATACCATTAATTGCACAATAGCCGACATTTCCATAAAACCAGCAATCACTCCGCCATGTATCGCTGGCAATATTGGGTTACCGATATTGTCATCTTTAGCGGGTAGTCTAAATACCATTTCGTCACCAAAACGGGCCACGGACATACCAATGAATTGTGAGTAAGGTACTTTCTCAAGTAAATAGCTGTAATCATTCAATTCAATGGCGCGTTTAACCACATCTTGAACATCTAAACCTTTTGCTGGATCTATTTGGGTTGACTCACTCATGATTTCACCCCCGGCAAATTACCCATTAACGCTTGACGAAACTCTTCGCCGACCATTTCAGGGCTAATGCGCATAAATGACCCCACGGCATGAGCAATAGGCTCATCAATGCTGTCTTGATAGGCAATGGCACGGGTAAAAGCAACGCTTGACGATAAACGATAGCATTCAGCAAAAGCATAAACAGACTTATGAGGTTCTGCTGGTTTCATATAATCGACCCGTAAATCTAATGTTGGTGACAATTCTAAGGTCTGATACTTTTTCAAAATAGCGCACACAACAGATGTACCGCAAGCAGTATCGATTAAGGTGGTAATAACCCCGCCGTGGATTACCCCTGTATCTGGGTAACCAATAATGTCTTGGCTGTAAGGCAACTCAATAAGCACGTGATGCTCGCTGGCCTCTTGGACCGTAAGTCCTAAACGACGACATTGAGCAAGTTGATTAACAAAGCGTGTCGCAACTTCCGTTAACGGAAAAAAATCACTGTTAATTTTCATTATCCACGACTCAGCATAGGGCCTAAGGGTTTACCACCTAAAAGATGCATATGAATATGAAACACCTCTTGGCCACCATGCTTGTTGCAATTTATGATTAATCGATAACCATCTTCAGCAATACCGGCTTCATCAGCAAGTTTGGCTGCTACTGTTATCATCCGCCCTAATGCTTTTTCATCAGACGCTTTAATATCATTAGTTGTCGCGATTAAATGGTTAGGAATAATCAGAATGTGCGTAGGAGCTTGCGGAGCAATATCCCGAAATGCGGTAACTAACTCATCTTGATATAAAATATCCGCTGGAATTTCACGACGGATAATTTTGCTAAATATGGTTTCTTCGGCCATTAGGGGACCCTCATTAGATAACTGCATTGATGCTATTGATAATACTATCAACTCTTTGAACTATCACTCCAGTAAAAACACTTTTTATGGGTAATATTTTGCCTAAAATGGGATTCGTTTGCTTAAGTGAGTCAATTTTGGCAGCATTGGTCATTATAGCTCAATCGTTTTGATTGCGACTTGCCACTCATTCGGAATTCTTTATGCATTATCATATTCATGCGGTCGACCCAAAAGCTCATTTATTTGAAGTTACTCTAACGGTTACGGCAGCATCGCCTGCACAGGTATTTTGTTTACCCGCTTGGTTACCTGGTAGCTACATGATCCGCGATTTCGCTAAAAACATCATAGAAATTGATGCCAAAGAAAATCAACAATCGCTATGCGTTACTCAATTAGACAAACAGACTTGGCAGTTAAATAACCAAGGTAGCGATGTTACCTTGTGCTACCAGATTTACGCATGGGATTTATCTGTTCGTACCGCTCATCTTGATACTAACCATGGTTTCTTTAATGGCAGCAGTGTGTTTTTAGCGGCAAAAGGACTTGAGTCTGTGCACCATAGCGTCACCATTGCTAAACCAGCACTGGTTGAATTATCCCATTGGACATTGGCCACCAGCATGACAAGAGTCTCTGGAGAGCAATTTGGTTTTGGTGATTTTAGTGCTGAAAACTACGATGACTTAATTGACCATCCCGTTGAAATGGGTGAACTCACCATTGAAACTTTTTATGCAGCTGGTGTTCCACATGATATCGTACTCAGTGGTAAACACCGAGCCAACATGACTCGTTTAGCCAATGATTTAACAGCTATTTGCGAATATCAAATCAATTTATTTGACACTCCAGCGCCGTTTAAGCGTTATGTGTTCATGACCACTGTTTTGGATAATGGTTTTGGCGGCTTAGAACATAAAGCATCAACCGCTTTAATGTGCTCTCGCAACGATTTACCTGTATCACTTGATGCACCTGTGGATAAAGGCTATCGCACTTATTTATCATTATGCAGTCATGAATATTTTCACTCATGGAATGTAAAACGAATTAAACCGGCTGAATTTACCCCGTTTGATTTATCACAAGAATCATATACGTCTCAATTGTGGGCCTATGAAGGCATCACATCATATTACGATGATTTAATTACTTTTAAATCACAATGTATTGATCATGCAGGTTATCTTACCCTGCTCAGCCAAATTATGACTCGGGTATACCGAGGCCAAGGTCGTTTTAAGCAAACGTTAATGCAATCAAGTTTTAATGCGTGGACCAAATTTTATAAGCAAGATGAAAATGCCGCCAATGCCATTGTCAGTTATTACACCAAAGGTGCATTGTTTGCGTTATTTTTGGATTTAACCATCCGTATTGAAACCCAAGGTAAACAGAGCCTAGATGATGTAATGCGAACGCTTTGGCAACAATACGGCTTAACCGGTATCGGAACCGATCCGCTTAGTCATCAGCGAATTGTCGAAACGATACTGAATCGCCCTTGTGATGATCTATTTGCCTACCTTAATAACTGTGATGATATTCCGCTTGAAGCTTTATTGGCTCAAGTTGGGGTGTCGATGACTCTTCGTGCCAGTGAAGGTAATACTGATTTAGGTGGCGGTGACGCTAAAGGGTATATCATTGGCTTTGGTGCAAAAACAAAGACTGAATCATTGGGTTTAAAAGTGTTAAGCGTAATCCAAAATAGTCCGGCACATCAAGCTGGCCTTAGCGCTGGAGATTTACTGATTGCAGCAGATAACTTACAAGTTACCGCACTATTTGAACAGCAACTACAGAACTTACCCATTGGCGAGGAGCTTACCTTACATTGGTTTAGACGTGATGAATTAATGCAAGGACAATTGCCAATTCAACAAGCTGCTTTAGACACGGTTTCGCTTAGCGTCATTGATGCCACAAAAACACAATTATGGTTTGATTGTTAAACTAAAATAGACATAAAAATGGGTATCGATTGATACCCATTTTTATAAACCTGCACTTTTATAAACACGTCAAGATATTATATTCTTACTTCATGCATATGAGTTTGCGCCCACGCAATTGCTTGTCCGCGGCTAGAAACGCCAATCTTTCTAAAAGCTCGATATAAATGGGTTTTTATCGTTGATTCGCTAACAAATAACTGATTAGCAATATCTAGATTAGTGCTGCCAGATAATAAAGTCTGTAATACTTCGCGTTCGCGAATGGTTAACTGTTCACTGTCATCGTCATTTTCATCGCTCGCGGTTGAATGTAATAATTCTTGAGGAATAACTCTTCGACCTTTCATGATGTTATTTAAACCAAGACTGATTTCACTTAAGCTGCTGTCAGCATAAAATACCCCTAAAGTCGTCGAAGGGTGGATAAGAAACCGAGTATCAAGTTGTTTAGGGAAATTGATAAAGACTGTATGGATAGAACAATACTCACGTTCAATAAGACGCTGTAATTGATATACCTGTTGTAAGTCAATGCTTGATAAGTCAAAAAAGACTATCGAAATCGGTTCTACAGACAATATTTTGGCCATAGAGCTTGGGTGGCTTTTAGATAATTTAACTAAAAACTCTTGCGGCCAACGACAATCCAATAAGTCTGTTAACAGTTGAGACCTTGACACTATCATCCAATTTACGACTTTAAACATTTCATACACTCCATGTGATTAAAATACATGACTCAATGTCAAGCCTATATTCATATACGATAATACTAACAATCGGCACCTCATCTGCAAATAAGCCAAAAGGATAACGATAAACACAAAAATAGACTTTAGTACTATGATGATGAACACTCAATATTCTAGTTAATTTGATTGGATAATGCATACATTAGATAACATAAAAGCTTAATGCATTACTCAAGTCAGCAATTATCGTTAATCGCTTAATCAAATAAGTAAACTGGCCATCAATGCTAAAAACAGAACGATAGAAGTGATTTGCCAAAACCGTACTGGGTTACGGTTAATTAGCGGAACAAAATGCTTAGTATTTCGATTTATACTTGCTGTGGTTAATTGATGAATAAGCTCACAGGTATCAGCTTGACGTAAATTAGGTTCAATATTAAGTGCTTTTCTTAATGCCTGATCAATCCACTCTGGCACCATAGGATTTAATTTATGCACGCTAACATATTCTAATCGTAAATAATCTTGCCGATTTCGACAACGTTCTAATTTACCTTTAAAAGGTAATTGCCCGGCTAACATCTCAAAAGCAATAACCGCCAAAGAAAACAAATCGGCGCGCCCATCAGCTTGATAACCAAGCATCACTTCTGGCGCGGTATAATCTGCAGTACCAAGAATGCGATCACGCTTTAGCGGACTGCTTATTTCGGCAATACCCTTAATGTAACAAGAACCAAAGTCGATAATTTTTACCACTCCCTCACGCGTAATAAAAATATTATCGGGTTTTAAATCTTGATGCAGCGTTTCACGGCGATGAAATGCTCTAATGCCTAATTCGATTTGTTTGAGCAGTAATAACACCTCTTCCACTGGCGCTTTTTTATGCTGAGTCAGCCACTCTGCTAAGCTTATTCCTGATAAGAATTCAGTTAAATAGTACAAGGCAGACTTCGTTTTCTGTTGCTCGACCACCTTGACCACATGTGCACTATTGATACGTTGACCCGTCCAACTTTCTAACATGAATCGTTCAATATAAGCAGCATCGTCTAAGTAATTAACCGAAGGGGTTTTCATGCAAAAAACTTGGTCGAGCTCATTGACTACCCGATATACCTGGCTGCGTTGTGATTGATGAATAATATGAGTAACCCGATAACCATCTAGCTTCATCCCTTCGCTTAACGGTGGTGGGAATGGCTGCTGAGATAAGCTGTGATAAACATCATCTATGGCTTGCTGAGGTAATTGACTCACACTTAAAAGCTGCGCGCTAAGATTATCTTTGCTACCAGAATCAAACGCTTTTCTAATCAAAGATTGGCAAAATTGTTCACATAAGTCATCGGTTAACAGAGGATATGATTGGCAAAACTCACTTAACTCTTGATGTATAACAAACTCAGTAAATTGGTCATGAACCCCGTCTGTTGTCATTAAATACAGGTCACCGACTTCTACCGACAAGGTTTTGTAATCAACATCTAATTTTACATCCATCCCCAATGCACGAGTAAGATATTGGTTTGATGAGCTAATGTTGGCACTGTGGTCATGACTTAATTGAAGTAACTCACCTCGACGAAAACGATAAATCCTCGAATCTCCCACATGCAGCATGTGCACAGAACAAGACTTAAATACCAATGCACTAAAGGTACAAACAAAACCACGCCTAGCATCCCGATAATCTTGCCCTAACCCATATAACCAACGGTTTAATGCCGTTAAGACTTTAGTGCTCGATGTTTGTACACTCCACGTCTCTGGAGTGGAGTAGTAATCTGCTAGAAAGTTACTGACACTAATGGCTGAAGCATGTGCACCACCCTCAGCGGTACTGACACCATCACTGATAACACTCACAACGCCCTTCGACATGAGTGATATCCCAGAAGGAATACGAATTCCTATTGCATCTTCATTTTGTAACTTGCGGCCTTTTTCGGAAGCTTGACCAACAACAAGTTGCAATGTTGCTGCAAATGGAAACATATCATCTGTACTATCCAGTGTTTTTTCTAACGACTTTTCAGCCATATAAGCTCTCGTTGTTTGGTTAACATGTTTGTTAAATAAAAACTCAAACTGCATGAATACAAGCAGTTTGAGTGTTAATCACAAAGTCTGTAAATATTATTTAAATCAAATACTAACTCACGCTAATTAACGTTACTTCACCTTGCTCGTTTACTTCAGCAATATGACCTTTGGGTTCTTTCATAAAAAATAATGTCACGAAGCCAAATATGGCACTCACTGCAATCACATAGAAAAACACTTGAGTAGACACTAACGAGTAAACCGTTAAGAAAAAGACTGCACCAACATTACCATAAGCCCCTGTCATACCGGCTATTTGTCCGGTTAAACGGCGTTTAATGAGAGGTACCGCGGCAAATACAGCGCCTTCGCCACCTTGAACAAAGAACGAACAAGCCATGACAACCATTACAGCTAAAGTTAATGACCAAGATGAATCAATTTGCGCTACCGATAAATAACCGATAGCCAAACCCGCTGTGAGGATAAGCAAAGTTGTTTTACGACCAAACTTATCACTTAACCAGCCACCACCAGGACGAGACATTAAATTCATAAAGGCATAACTTGAAGCCAACATACCAGCCTGTGCCATGCCTAATTCAAACGTTTCGGCAAAAAATAATGGCAACATCGACACAACAGCAAGCTCTGATCCAAATGTAGTGAAATACAAAATATTCAACACAGCAACTTGCTTAAACTCATAACGTTCAAATTCTGGGACTTCAATTGAAAACAAGTGTTTGTTCACTTGATACGTTTGATAATAATCAAACAAAAACACCACAACTAAGCCAAGGTAAATTAGATAAGTAACATCTTGAGTAAACATACTCACACCAGCAGGAGACAATTTCCAACCTAGCAAGGCTAATGTTGCATACATAGGGACTTTCATAATGATTAATAGCACAAAATCACTTTTACTAGTCACTTCTAATCCACCACCTTTTTTCGGCTTAAAGTAGGTTGAACCTTTTGGGGTGTCGGTAACGTTAAAGTAATACACAAACGCAAACAATAAGCTCATTAAACCGGTAATGCCAATGGCATAACGCCAGCCATCAGGGCCACCAAAAGCAAGGGCAATAGCGGGTAAACTAAAGGCTGCAGCGGCTGAACCAAAGTTACCCCAACCACCATAAATACCTTCTGCAGTGCCCAACTCTTTAGCCGGAAACCACTCACTCACCATACGAATTCCAACCACAAAACCAGCGCCAATAAAACCAATCAGAAAACGCGCCAAGGCTAATTGCTCAAAGGTATCTGCCACTGCAAACATAAAACAGGGTATAGAACAAATTCCCATCAATGCTGAATAAGTGATCCTTGGACCATATTTGTCAGTAACCATGCCGATAATAATCCGTGCGGGAATGGTTAACGCCACATTGAGGATCAATAATGTTTTAATTTGCGATTTAGTCAGCCCTAAACTGTCGGCAATTACGCTGACTAATGGAGCGGCGTTAAACCACACCACAAAAGTAATAAAAAAGGCCATCCAGCTTAAATGCATTATTTTCATTTTGCCGTGAAAAGAAAACAGATTAAATTTTTCAGCACTCATGTTGCCTCCTTTACGACTGAGCTAAGACAAAAACATTGCCTTGCTCAGTTTTAATATCGAATGGTTTAGCGACTAAATCAGTATTTTCAATACAACGCCCCGTATCCAAACGGTAATGTTGCTTATAAAGCGGTGAAGCAACACAAAGCTCACCGTCAATTTCACAAATTAATCCTCTAGCTAACAAGCTCACACCACTGGCAGGATCGACATTATCAAGGGCAAATAAACCGTCATTACCAAGGTTAAAAATAGCCACTGCACGTCCCGCTACCCAAGCTGCTACTCCGGTGCCTTTTGGCATACTTGCTTCGTTGCACACGTTTATCCAACTCATACTAATTCCTCCAAAACGGGTTGTTCGATTACATCGGTTATATCTTTAATGGCAATGGTTCCAGCCCCTGCATCTTTTATATTTGGGAAGCGTTGCTCCCGAATACGTTGATAAGTATTGGTACTTGTTAGCGGTGCTTCATCTGGATTTACAAATTCATTAAAACGCGCCAAAAATTCAGGCTGCTCAAGGCTGGTCTTCCATTCGCATTGGTAAGTGTCGGCAATAAGATCCATCTGTTGCTCTAGTACGTCATTAATCCCAAGCGCATCATCAATAACAACCGATTTTAGATAATCTAATCCGCCTTCTAACGAATCCATCCATGTGGAAGTACGTTGTAATTTATCTGCGGTTTTGACATAAAACATCAAGATGCGGTCAATGTATTTATAGAGATCTTCGGTCGACAAGTCGGTAGCAAATAAATCCCCATGACGTGGGCGCATACCGCCATTACCTGCAACATATAAGTTCCAACCTTTATCACTTGCGATAATACCGATATCTTTGCTTTGGGCTTCTGCACACTCCCTAGTACAACCTGACACGGCAAATTTTAATTTGTGCGGACTGCGTAAGCCTTTGTAACGATTTTCTAAATCGATAGCGAAACCGACTGCGTCTTGCACACCATAACGACACCAAGTACTGCCAACACATGACTTAACTGTTCTTAGTGATTTGCCATAGGCATGGCCAGTTTCAAAACCAGCATCAATGAGTTTTTTCCAAATTTCAGGTAACTGCGATAGCGGTGCACCAAACATATCAATGCGCTGTCCACCTGTTATTTTGGTATACAGGTCATATTCTTGGGCAATTTGGCCCATAGCGATTAGTTTTGTTGGGGTTATTTCGCCACCCGCTACTCGCGGTACAATAGAATAAGTACCGTCTTTTTGGATATTGCCTAAGTAAGCATCATTGGTGTCTTGCAGTTGTACATGGCCATTATCTTGATTGAGTACATATTGGTTTTGGAGGCTTGCAAAGATAGATGCGGCTGCAGGTTTACAAATTTCACAACCATATGTGTGCCCACTGGCAGAGGGGTTGCCATGCTGAGTGATTAAGGTATTAAAATCATTAATGCCTTCGACTTGGCATAAGTGATACAAGGCTTGTCGGTCATGATCAAAATGGGCACAAATCCCAGCATTAAAATCGAGCCCTGCAGCTTGCAACGTTTGATCAATAATTTTTTGAACTAACGGCGCACAGCCACCACAACCTGATGCCGCGCGAGTACAAGATTTGATTTCGGAAATTTTATGGTTACCCGCATTAACAGATTCAACAATGTCACCCTTGGTCACTTGATGACAAGAACACACGATAGAGGTGTCTTTTAAATCAGCTTCGTTTTCAGCACCTGCTAGCAATAACTCAACCGCAGAACCTTCTATTTCGTCTTGAGATAAATAGGTATCAAGTAATCGGCTATAATCGCTGTTATCACCAATTAACACCGCACCTTTTAAAAACTTACCCGTTTCATCTAACCATAATTTTTTATAAATTCCCGTTTGGTTATCAGACAACTCAACAAATTGGGCATTATCAAAACCGCGACTCGCACCAATAGCTGCCACATCAACACCCAGTAACTTAAGTTTGGTGCTCATATCTGCACCGGTAAATGACTGTGAAACAGTATTTGATGTTAATGAAGCAATATGGGAAGCCACAACACGGGCCATTTGATAACCAGGAGCCACTAAACCAAATATTTTTTGCTGCCATAATGCACATTCACCAATAGCATAAACATCTGGTGCAGAAGTTAGACAGTAATCGTCAATTTCAATACCGCCACGTTCACCAATATTAATATTTGACACTCGAGCTAATGAATCTTGTGGACGAATACCGGCAGAAAAGACAATCATGTCGGTTTCAAGATAAGATTCATCATTAAAGGTCATTCTATGTAATGCCGTTTCACCGTCGATAATTGCAGTGGTGGCTTTTGAGGTATGTACACTCACGCCAAGTTGTTCGATTTTGCTACATAACAAATCTCCCGCTTTATCATTAAGTTGAACGGGCATCAATTGTGGCGCGAACTCCACAACGTGGGTTTTCACTCCAAGTTGCTTCATGGCATTAGCGGCTTCTAACCCTAATAATCCACCGCCAACAACAACCCCAATTTGACTGTTTTGCGCTGCAGCTTGAATGGCCTCAAGATCTTCAATGGTGCGATATACCAAACACTGAGCACGGTCGTTACCTTGAATAGGTGGAACAAATGGAAATGATCCAGTAGACAGTACGAGGCGGTCATACTGGTAATGGTCACCTTGACCACTTGTGACCATTTTAGTGGCAATATCAATTGCGGTTATTGGGGTATTTAAGTGAAGCGAAATCCCCCAATCTTGATAGTCTTGCGCACTGGTCAGCATCAAGGGATCGGCGCTACCGGTCTCAAAATATTTTGACAATTGCACTCGGTCATAGGCTGGACGAGGCTCTTCTCCAAATACATGCACATCAAACGTTTCATTGAGCCCTAAACTACATAATTGCTCAATAAAGTGATGACCTACCATGCCATTACCTACGACCACTAATTTGGGTTTTGAGACTGCCATATCCTACTCCTTCATGCCAAGGACCGTATAAAAACAAAATGGCACCAACTCCGCTTAAAGAGTTGGCGCCATTGCCAGTTACGATCCCGATTTTTAAAATTTTACTGTTTGAGCACAAGTGGCTTTCACCATTATCGTCATTCAGTATCATATTGTTATATTGCAGGCTCTGTGCCAACAAATAAAAAACTTTAACTCATTGATTAATTATTACTTTGTAGTTCCCATACTGTATCCCGTGGCGATAACACGTCCACCTTTGGGGTGTTTGCACCAATATAAAGCGCACCATCATTGATCATATTTAACTTCCTGTTACTTCGGCACTATTTGGCTTGCTGACTAGGGCGATAATTTGTGCTGACATTTTTGCCAAAGACAACCCTTTTTGCATCGCTTGTTGTTGAATAATTTGATGTGCTTTAGCTTCGTCAAACCCCTGCTGCATAACAATCAATTTTGCCTGGCTGAGTAATTTTATACTGCGGATCTCGTTATCTAATTTATTAAATTCAGCTAAGGTTTTACTGGCGGCATTAAACCTAGCTTGGGCTAAACTTATCACGCTGGTTAATCGGTTTACCGTTAACATTTCTGGGATAAAAGTAATGCGACCACAATCCAACAAATCAGTTAACGCTGCCTGTTGCCAAGTCTTGGCATTAACAATTATCACCATAGGTTTATTTGTTAAAGTGCGTTGAATTAGGCCTTGGATTTGATTGTCTAATGTGTTGGTTAATACCAATAAAGTATCAAATGTTTGTTGATGTAATCGTTGCTCAACTTGGCTTACAGAAGACAGTACAGTAACGTGGCCAAATGCCGCCAAACAAGCCTGATATTGCACAACATCACAATCAACTACTGGTACGGCGGAAAAACTCGGATCACAAAATATTAAACTGCGCATAACCACTCCTTGTTTTGCCATTGCTCGAGTGGACTATCTATTGGACTAAAACGGTTTTCCCAACATTGCAGGCTTAAATCAACCGCTTGTTCTGCTGTAATAACTACATTTTTGTTGGGTTCCGTCATAGTTGATTTTCGGCTCAGTAATAGCAGTACCGCAGCCAAAGTAGCCGTAATACTGCTAAGCGCTTGCTCAATCATGGTGCGCGACATTAATGCTGTGAGCTCATTTGCCAAATAAGGTTGTTTTTCGCGCCATAACAGCGCAAGAATTTCATTAGACAATTCTGCTTGGCCTACCTTTGCACCAGAAAATCCATCTAATATCGTAGGAATAGAGAAGCTCGATACCTCAGTATGCTCTGCTTGTCCGTTGACGACCGTTATCGTGGTCGACACTCTTGGATTACATTCTGTTTCGCCTTGTAAACCTTTAAAAATAGCAATACTGGCATCATGGTATTCACCGTTTGTAAATAACACCTCACAAATACTCTGGTGCAGATTATCTAACCCCGGATGAAAATAACTGCGCAGACTTATCGGCGCATTAGCAGGGTTGATACAACGCGCTGCCGTTTGAATTAAACTGCGTAAACCCAATTCTTGATGTAATTGACGACACTCATCCAGTACTGGCGCTAAATTACCCGCGCGTACATACACAATGTTATCTGACATCAACGCGGTATTAGCGCTTTGCGGTGAAGTACAACAAGTTATATTCAATGCTTCTATGCAAGATTCAACATGGCGACGATGTGGCAAAGCTTGGCTGTCGCCATGCAACATGACACGAATGCCTTTGCTCGCCAATAATTTTGCTACCAATAATAACCAAGGTAATTGTTCACGCTTACCCGCATATACAGGCCAATCAATATCAACCGCTAATGAACTCCAACCTTCATCTAGGGTATGGCGCAAACCAGCCACCATTCCAGCGACTTCTGCTGTCGTTTCACCACGAACGCGCATTAACATCATGGCACTTGCCATCTGAGCACGGGTCGCTTTTCCTTTGGCAAAACCTTCAAGCAATAAGCTAGCCTCGGCAAACGTTAACGTCCGCGAGCCTTTCTCACCCTTACCCAAGGCTTTAATCAATAACCGAAAATCAAACTCATCGGCTGATGTCAGGGTTAACTCGCCAATTTTAGGCATATAGTGCCTCATACTCATATTCTGACTGTGACTCTGACAATGGTGAAGCAAAGTCGATATCGTCGAGTAAAACCCCAAGTTGTTGCCCGACACTCACAACCTCACCAATAATGATTAATGTTGGCCCCGAGTCTTTTATGGTTAACGCGGCATCAGCCATAGATCTAACGGTAGCATAAGTGACAATTTGGTTTGGTCTACCACCATTGGTAACGAGTGCTACCGGCAAATCTTCAGAACATTGTGCATCAATTAGCCCTAGTGAAATTCTTGCTGCTTGTTCTTTACCCATATAAAACACTAAGGTCGATTGTGCCGCTAATAATGCCTGCCACTGCGTAGGCGCATTTACATTATCGGCATCGGTCATCTTAGTGCCAGTTATCAAGGTTACGCTGCGCGCCATACCACGAAAAGTCAATGGAATCCCTGTACTTGATGCACAACCTAACGCCGCGGTAACACCGGCAATAAACTGTGACCGGATCCCCTGCTGTGCCAAGTAAAGCGCCTCTTCAGAACCTCGGCCAAAAATATGTGGGTCTCCGCCTTTTAAACGTACTACTTTTAATCCTTGCTGAGCCAAACTCAGTAATAATGTATTAATATCTTCTTGCTTAACACTTGGCTGACCGCAACGTTTACCAACAAAGTGGCGCTGACAAGATGGCGTCACCAACGTTAAAATATCGCTGCTCACAAGGCTATCAAGCACTAATGCATCTGCTTGGGCGACAATTCGAGCAGCTTTAATGGTCATCAAATCCAACTGACCACAACCAGCGCCAACAATGGCGACTTCGCCAGCTTGCAGTTCACGGGTATGTAATCCATCAGTAATACTGCCTAAAGAGTTAATTGGCTGATGACCTTTTATCATTGCGTCTACGCTATTCATTAGGCAACTTCCTCTTCTACTGCATGTTGATGTTCAATTTCGGTGTACGATAATGCATCCTGCCAACTTTGCTTGGCACACTGCTTTACTTCACTGTTACAACTACCACAATGACGCCCGCAACCTAATAATGATTGAGTGCTGTCTAATGCCTGTTCAAAACTGATGTTAGCGACACCATCACTCATCACTTGATCATTAAATTGGTTATTCATTTCGGCGCTAATCTTCGCTTCGGTTACACCAGTACAAGCACACACTAATGGGCTGTTGCCCGCCTTTATTTGTTGATGTAATTGCTTAATGAGCTGGTTATCTAAAGGTTTACCAATAAACGCATTCATTTGGGTTAACGCGACATCCACTTTAGTGTCAGATAACAACTTTAGTGCTTTCAGTAACCCTTTCTCCATATTGCATTGGATATATAAAGGCTGGCCATCTATCGTTAAGGTCCATTTTAGTGAATGGGCTGTCGCTTGGTAGGCAAAACCGTCGTCGATATCTGTAAAACCAATGTGATGACACACTCCGTTCTCCAGCGTTTGTGTTACTTGCCAACATAGCCCGTGAGCAGAAGAGTCGTGTTGACCAAAAACCACACCTTGCAGAGCCAGTTCAACAGGACTTAATGTCACTGGTTGACACTTAAACCCTGGTTGTTTTGATATTGGATCGACACGTGCATCTAATGCCTGATTCACTCCTTTGGTCAGCGAAAACTGTGCAGACCAATGCATCGACATCAAAGCCATATTTGTCGGTATTTCATCATCGACAACGGCGCGAGCGACCGTGAATGAAGGTTGGATAATGAAATCAGGGTTAGTGAGCTCAGCAGAGTATTGTTTAATTTGATTTTGAATGGCTTCAATTCGGACCAAGCCACCTTCTGTTAAAGAAAATGTGCTGAGTTGTGATGAATGCATGAGAACAACAGGTTCTGGAATACTGGCTCGTAAGCTAGCAATATGCCCAGTGCGAGTCATGGTATGCCACTGATCCCGACTGCGGCCGCTATTAAGTAACAGTGTGTTACTCGGTAACAATTGCTGCGAAACATTAGCGGCTGGCGCAACAAACTGAGCTTTACCCGTTGCGGTAGCAAATACACCATCACTGAAAACACGCACGTTTTGTTGACCAATTTGAGCCGACAAAGCAATAGGCCATTGAGTTGGTGCTAATGCATCATATTGTGCTTTGGATAAATCTGTTAGCCCAGTAAGATCAAACATCTTAGTCGGAAAAACCTGTTTAACCTTAGCTGATAATGCTGCAAACTCGCTAAATACACTAACGTTGTCATCAAAATTAAAGCCATCAAAGCCCATTTTTTTCGCTACCTGACTAAGCGCCCACCAATCAGGTTTAGCTTGTCCTTTGGCTGTGATAAAGCCACGCTGGCGGGTAATAGTACGCTCACTATTTGTGACGGTACCGCATTTTTCCGACCAGCCTTGAGCAGGAAGTAATACATCAGCAAGCTTGGCTGTATCTGAGTCTGGGCTGATTTCAGACACCACCACAAAAGGACAATCGGCTAATGCTTGTGCTATTTTTTCACTGTTGGGCAAAGACACCACAGGATTGGTACCCATAATCCAAATAGCTTTGATTTTACCTTCGGCAAGGGCATCAAACATCTCAACCGCAGCTAACCCTTTCTGATCTGCTACTCTGTCAGTTTGCCAAAAATCAGCTAGTAACTGCTGCTCCGGTTGTGAAAATCCCATATGACACGCTAACTGAGTCGCTAAGCCTCCTACCTCACGGCCGCCCATAGCATTAGGCTGCCCTGTTAACGAAAAGAATCCACAACCAGTTTGACCAATGTGCCCTAGCGCAAGGTGACAATTAATCATCGCATTCGTCACATCGGTGCCGATGGTTGATTGATTAACCCCCTGACAAGATGCCGTAAGCACTTTATTGTTATTGACGACTAATTGATAAAAATCTGTAAGCTGGGTGACTGAAACACCGACTTCAATGGCAAGTTGGGTTAAATTGGCGCTTAATTGTTGCGCCTGGGGAACCACAGTATCAAAGCCTTCTGTGTGTGCGGCAATGTATGCGTGGTCAACACTATTTTGATCTGCTAGATAACCGAGTAAACCATGAAAAAGCGCTAAGTCAGCACCCGGTTTAATGGCTAAATGTAAGTCAGCTTGTTTTGCGGTGGCGGTTGATAAAGGGTCGATAACCACTAAATGCGCGTTGTTGGCTTTTTTCGCGGTTAATATCCGTTGAAAAAGCACTGGATGAGTCCAAGCTGTATTAGCACCGACTAGCACTATGACCTCTGCTTGTTCTAAGTCATCATAACAACCTGGCACCACATCTTCACCAAAAGCGCGCTGCATAGCACTAACCGCTGACGACATACATAAACGCGAGTTAGTATCAATATTGGCTGTTTGTAAAAAACCTTTAGCAAACTTGTTTGCTACATAATAATCTTCAGTGAGTAATTGCCCTGATAAGTAAAGTGCAACGGAATCTGGACCATGTTCCGCAATGGTTTGCGCAAACGTGTCTGCAATCAAGGTGCTCGCATTGTCCCAATCAAGTGGTTTACCTGAACGAAGTTTAGGATAACGAAGCACATTGGGTTGAGCTAAACTGTCGAGTAAACGCTCTCCTTTTGCACATAAATGCCCTTGATTAGCAGGGTGATTACTATCACCCATTAATGATACATCGGCCACATCGACATCAACCCAATCGGCTTTAGTCGAAGACACGCTAACACCGCACCCGACACCACAATAAGCACAACTAGACTGGATTGTTGACATACATCTACCCTTTCACATTAACGATTTCATGATTAAATGACTGCGAAAGCCGTGCCAAAAAGTTAACATGCTGATTTACAATAGAAATAGAAATTCAGTTAAGTTTATTACATCAACATTTGCGCAACAAAAGTGCATGCCTGCGCACTTTTGTTGCGCATCTAGTTGAAATTAAAAGAATTTTAATACCTATAAAGAGGTATGCGAATATATATTGAGTAATATAAATGAGTGTTTAACTCACCGTCTTTCATCCTTTAATTAAACATTTTTTAAAAGGAATGATGATTTTTCCAAATTATACGAGATTAAAACTGAATGAGTTGATACATGCTGAATGAGAATTTTAGGCAATACATTAGGGAATAACGTTCTAATTAACGCAAGTAAATTGAAAATTGATGAATAAGTTTGTTTATGAAGTTTTTCTATCGAAGAGTTCTTTGTGCGGATATACCATTACCACTAACAAGCGAGAATAAATTAATCTTATTAGTACAAAAGTATTGGATGTCTACTTCATTATTATACCGTTAAAAACAAAATACCGACATAATGTCGGTATTTTTCAGCTACTAATTTTAAGCGACTAAAATAGCTTATTTAGCAACGCGGCCATCATCATGACAAGTATCACAAGTTGGCATTTCGCCTACTTTGATTTCATGTGGTGCATGACAATCTGCACACATTAAAATACCATCATGTGGCTTGTGGTTTTCATCCATTTCGGCTAATGAACCATGACAACTTTGACATTGCTCAAATTCATATGCACCATCTTTTGATGGCTCACCATCTGCGTGACAAGTTTCACAGCCACCCATTTCAACGTGAAACTCTGCGAGGGTTTCATCAGCAGCAAATGATGCAGAAGACATCATCATTACCGCAAAACCGGCCGCAAACAATGCGCTTAGTAATTTATTGCTCACTATTCATTCCTCCAATTTAGTATGTGCCCGCATTCTTTTTATCTGATACGGATCACCACACTACAACACGACACTTTACTTGAGAGTTTACTCAACAACGTTATATACAAAACAATCTAAAATTGATTGGCAATGTAAACTTAGTTAATTAGTCCACTTTAAGCAAAATTAATTTATATCAAATAATAATAGCAGTGTTAATACTTTGAATATGTGCGCTACATCATGTAAATCGATGGTTTTTAGCTAACAAACCACTTACCAACAAAAAGTACTAATTTAGCAAAGTCTAACCAGAAACAGAAAAATACCCATAAAAAGCCAGTTACTCACATAACCGGCTTGTTTAAAAAGTATCGAGCGATTCTAGAATGGAACGACAAAAGTATTAATCGATATTAACTGCGCGACTTTTCTAAACGGGCAAGTAAACTAGAGGTATCCCAACGATTACCTTTCATCGCCTGTACTTCTGAATAGAACTGATCAACTAGCGCTGTGACAGGTAAATGACTACCATTTTGACGAGCTTCATCTAACGCTATACCTAAATCTTTACGCATCCAGTCGATAGCAAAACCAAAATCATATTGACCTTGCCACATAGTCTGATAACGGTTCTCCATCTGCCAACTTTGTGCCGCACCTTTACTGATAACTTCAATCACTTTCAAGCCATCCAAACCAGCACTTTTGGCAAAATGAAGCCCTTCCGCTAAGCCTTGAACCACACCAGCAATACAAATTTGATTAACCATTTTAGTTAACTGGCCAGAACCAACAGGCCCTAACAATTCTGCACAACGGCTATAAGCAGCGATAACAGGTTTAACCACATCAAAGTGAGTTTGTTTCCCCCCCATCATCACGGTTAATACACCATTTTCGGCACCCGCTTGACCACCTGAAACTGGGGCATCCAAAAATCCGATATTAAGTGGTTCAATTTGCGCGGCAATTTCACGAGCGACATCTGCAGACGCCGTAGTATGATCAACTAAAATTGCGCCAGAATGCATACCATGAACAGCACCTTGCTCACCCGATACTACCTGGCGTAGGTCATCATCATTACCGACACAAATAAAAACAATGTCTTGACCTTGAGCTGCATCTTTAGGTGTATCAGCAGACTTACCACCATACTGTGCTACCCACTTTTTCGCTTTCGCGCTGGTACGGTTATACACTGTGACGTCATGACCCTGCTGAGTTAAATGCCCCGCCATTGGGAACCCCATAACGCCTAATCCAATAAATGCTACCTTAGCCATACTTTCCCCTTATTTATTCAACTGAAGGTTTAACGTGAGCTTCCATTTCTGCCCCAATGCGTTTACGCATATCCATTAAACGTAAAGCGGCGTCACGTAGACGAATATCATCGGCAGTTTGTGGGATCCACTCAGGAACTGGAGTCGGTTCCCCTTCATCGTCGACAGCTACCATGATCACAATACAATGCGTGGTTAAATAACGTGCTGACTCTTTAGGATCGCCCGCCTTCACGTCTATGGCAATGTGCATGGATGTCGTACCAGTATAAATGACTTTACCTGTCACTTCGACGATATTCCCCACATGAATAGGCTTAACAAAGCGGATGCCACCTGCATAAACTGTAATACAATACTTACCACTCCAGCCAGCGGCGGCTGCATAAGCAGCCAAATCGATCCATTTCATTACTGCGCCGCCATGCACTTTACCGCCGAAATTTACATCTGCGGGCTCAGCTAAAAAACGTAATGTAATCTGCCTATCTTGTCCGGCCATACAGCCTCCTAGTCATCGCAAGATATATCGAAACTTAACGATACACTTTGTATTAATACCAATCATTAAAAGAGATAAAAAAAGCGCCATCGGCGCTTTTTTTGAGCAAATAATATTAATCCATTCTTTTGAATAATAATGAACCGTTTGTACCACCGAAACCAAATGAATTACATAAGGCATAATCAAATTGATGACGGCGAGATGTGTGGGCAACAAAATCTAAGTCGCAACCTTCATCTGGGTTATCTAAGTTGATTGTTGGCGGTACGTGTTGATCGCGTAATGCAAGCAGAGTAATAATGGCTTCAACTGCGCCAGCTGCGCCCAACAAATGCCCCGTCATTGATTTAGTCGAACTCACCAATACCTCGTAGGCATGTGGTCCAAATACCGATTTAACGGCAGCCGTTTCGGCTTTATCACCAGCGTTAGTTGAGGTGCCATGGGCATTAATATAACCCACAAGCTCTTTCTCTATTTGGGCATCATTAATGGCATTAACCATCGCAGCCGCTGCGCCTGCACCGTCACTTGGAGGTGATGTCATGTGGAATGCATCGCCACTCATACCAAAACCAACTAACTCACCGTAAATTTTAGCACCACGCGCTTTAGCTCGCTCATACTCTTCCATAACAATAACACCTGCGCCATCACCAATAACAAAGCCATCACGGTCTTTATCCCAAGGACGACTTGCTGCAGTGGGATCGTCATTACGCGTCGATAATGCTTTAGCGGCACTAAAACCAGCAACACCTAGTGGGCTAGTCACATCTTCAGCGCCACCAGCGACCATCACATCGGCATCACCATAGGCAATGGTGCGTGCTGCAAAACCGATATTATGTACGCCCGTAGTACACGCAGTGGTAACCGCAAAGTTGGGGCCTGTCATACCATACATAATCGACAAATGGCCTGCGATCATATTGATAATAGTACTTGGCACAAAAAAGGGTGACACTTTGCGTGGTCCGCCGTTTAATAATGCTGAATGGCCTTGCTCGATTAACCACATTCCGCCCATACCCGCGCCAATAGCGGTACCGATGCGAGCGGGGTTTTCTTGGCTCATATCTAAGCCTGAATCTTTAACGGCTTGAATACCCGCCGCCATGCCATATTGGATAAACAAATCCATTTTACGGGCATCTTTTTTGCTTAGGTATTGTTCGACGTCAAAATCTTTCACTGAACCACTAAAACGAGTGCCATACTCACTCGCATCAAACTTAGTAATGGGAGCAATACCACTCTTACCAGCCAGTAAGGCATTCCAAGTAGACTCGACATCATTACCCACTGGAGTCACAAGACCAAGACCTGTGATGACGACACGACGTTTAGACATGATATTCACCTTTAAATAAAATCTGCCACGATGCCATTTATTGCGATATAGCTAAAGAAAGTTAAGGAAGGATGTTCTCTTGCAATTAAATGAAACGAGCGTTTACAAATGTTTTAAACAAAAAAAGGCGGCATAAATGCCGCCTTTTTTTGTGAATTCTTGATTACTGATTTTTAGAAACGTAATCGATCGCTGCTTGAACAGTAGTGATCTTTTCAGCTTCTTCGTCAGGGATCTCGGTATCAAACTCTTCTTCTAGAGCCATAACCAATTCAACAGTGTCTAGAGAATCGGCACCTAAATCGTCTACAAAAGAAGCAGCTGATTTAACGTCTTCTTCTTTAACGCCAAGTTGCTCAATGATGATTTTCTTTACACGTTCTTCGATGTTGCTCATTAGTTTTCTTTCCTATTCAAATTACGCACTTGCGTAAGATTGCGAGTAGTTTATTCGAATTAGATAACAATGCAAGCTTAGATTTTGTGGTCTAACCACAAAAATTAACATTGAATTGTCACTAACACTGACTCAAATGAAGGTAGTTGCCTACCCATCGCTCTTAAACCATGTACATACCGCCATTCACATGCAAGGTTTCGCCTGTGATGTAAGCAGCTGAATCCGAGGCCAAAAACAATACTGCATTGGCAATTTCTTGTGCTTGCCCTAATCGTTCCATCGGAACTTGCGACATAATAGCTTGTTGCTGCTCATCTGTCAGCTCATCTGTCATATCGGTCTGAATAAATCCAGGTGCGATAGCATTCACTGTTATTTGACGAGATGCAACCTCTCTTGCAAGAGATTTTGTAAATCCAATCAAACCAGCTTTAGCCGCCGAGTAATTTACTTGGCCGGCATTGCCCATTGTACCAACAACTGAACCGATACTGATAATTCGTCCGAAACGTTTTTTCATCATAGATCGCATTACTGGTTTAGACAATTTAAATAATGATGTCAAATTAGTGTCAATAATATCTTGCCATTCATCATCTTTCATCCGCATTAATAAATTATCACGGGTAATACCAGCATTGTTGACAAGAATATCAACATCACCAGCCTTTTCTTTGATCTGGCTATATAAATCAGCCACTGACTGAGAATCGGTGACATTTAACACCATCCCAAAGCCTTTGTCACCTAAGTATGCTTGAATCGCTGCAGCGCCTTTCTCACTGGTTGCGGTACCAATAACTAATGCCCCAGCTTGAACTAATGATTCAGCAATTGCACGACCAATACCACGACTGGCTCCTGTGACTAAGGCAATTTTACCCTCTAAACTAATGCTAAAGCTCATATCAACTCCCTTATTCGACTAATGCTGCAAATGAAGCAACATCATTGACCGCTTTAGCGGCTATCGATTTATTAATTCTTTTCGTTAAACCGGTTAATACTTTACCTGGTCCACATTCTATTAGCTGTGTAACGCCTTGTGTAGCCATAAACTCTACTGTTTCGCTCCAACGTACAGGACAATACAATTGACGCACCAATGCATCTTTGATTGCTTGTGCGCTTGTAGGCATTGCGACATCTACGTTATTAATAACATTGATTGTAGGTTCTAAGAATGTCACCTCAAGTAAGGCTTTAGCTAATTCATCAGCGGCTGGTTTCATTAATGAGCAATGTGATGGCACACTCACAGGCAAGGCCACTGTCATTTTAGCCCCAGCAGCTTTACATGCAGCAGCAGCTCGTTCAACAGCGACTTTTTCGCCAGCAATAACGACTTGACCAGGGCTGTTGTAGTTAACAGGGCTCACCACATCGCCTTGAGCAAACTCTGTGCACGCTTCAGCGATAGCATCATTATCAAGACCAATAATGGCATACATGGCGCCAGAACCAGCAGGAACCGCTTGTTGCATTAACTTACCACGCAATTCAACTAATTTAACCGCATCAGTAAATGCCATCACACCGGCGCACACTAATGCGGAGTACTCGCCAAGGCTGTGGCCAGCAAGTAAAGATGGCAATGGTTTATTTGACGCTTGATATGCTCGCCAAATAGCCACGCTTGCTGTCAGCAACGCAGGTTGAGTTTTGTCTGTTTCATTTAAGATTTCAGCTGGACCATTGGCCACTAAATCCCATAAATCGTAGCCTAACACTTCACTCGCTTCAGCGAAGGTTTTCCCAATAATATCGTTAGACTGAGCCAATTCGGCTAACATTCCTACGGCCTGCGAACCTTGGCCAGGAAATACAAAAGCAACATTTTCCATAAACGCTTACCTGTATAAAGAATTAAAAAGTAAATATTAAAAACGAATTAATGCACTGCCCCATGCAAAACCGCCACCGAACGCTTCAAGCAATAATAATTGTCCACGCTGAATTCGGCCATCACGCACAGCCTCATCTAATGCAATAGGCACAGAGGCAGCAGATGTATTGCCATGTTTCGCTAAGGTTAATACGACTTTATCTAAACTCATGTGCAGTTTTTTTGCCGTGGCATTAATGATGCGAAAATTAGCCTGATGTGGCACGAGCCAATCAATTTCTGATTTATCGACATTATTAAGACGCAAGGTTTCAGTAACCACATTAGACAATTGTGTAACTGCGACTTTAAACACATCGTTGCCTTTCATCGTCATAAAGCCTACAGCTTCAGAACTTTCATTCGCACGAGGAGGAAAAGAGCATTTTAATAAATCCCCTTGGCTACCATCAGCATAAATGTGTGTCGCAATGATACCTGGAGTATCACTTACACCAATAACAGCGGCACCAGCCCCATCACCAAATAATATGACAGTTGAGCGATCAGCAGGATCACACATTCGTGACAATACATCAGAGCCAATAACCAGTATTTTTTTAGCCGAACCTGTTTTTACGAATTGATCCGCAATCGATAAAGCATAAATAAAACCTGAACACGCAGCGGCAATGTCGAAGGCTGGAATATTTTTAATGCCTAATAGGGCTTGAATTTCACATGCGGCAGCAGGAAATGCATTTGATGCACTTGTGGTTCCGCAAACAATCATATCAAGCTCGCTTGCATCGATCCCAGCCATTTCAAGTGCTTTTAATGCCGCTTGATAACCCATTGTTGAAACCGATTCGTCTGATGCAGCAATGCGCCGCTCTGAAATACCGGTCCGGTCAACAATCCATTGGTCACTGGTTTCAACCATTTTTTCGAGATCTTGATTGCTACGAACTTGCACAGGTAGATAGCTACCTGTTCCGAGAATTTTTGTGTGCATATATGAGATCAGCTATTGATGTCTAAAAGAATCGACTCCAAACGATCTTTAATCATTTCAGGAAGACGACGTTTTGCTTCTGTTGCTGCTAAATTTAATGCTTGTAAAAATGCAGCTTCATCCGCGTTACCATGACTCTTTACTACTATTCCGCGCAATCCTATCAGACTTGCACCATTGTAGTGGTCGGGGTTCATCTTATTGAGAACAGCTTGTATACGAGGAGCGATGAGTTTGGAGAGTAAACGAACAAAAAAACCATCATTCAAGCCACGTTTTAATTGGTGAACTAATAACTTGGCAATCCCTTCTGACGTTTTTAAAGTAATATTGCCGACAAAGCCATCACAGACAATCACATCAACATTACCAGTATAAATTTCATCCCCTTCAACGAAGCCAATATAATTGACTTGTTCAGTCTGTTGAAGAATTTGCCCTGCTTGTTGAACTTGATCATTGCCCTTAATCGCTTCAATACCGACATTAAGTAATGCCACTTTAGGACGGGGTTTCTTATGGACTGCTTCACATAATACCGACCCCATTATTGCAAACTGGAATAAGGTATCGGAGTCACAAGAGACATTTGCACCTAAATCAAGCAAATAAACAGGCTTTCCTGTCATGGTCGGTAAGCAAGACACCAAAGCGGGCCTATCAATACCAGGTAAGGTTTTTAATAGCACTTTAGCCATTGCCATTAATGCACCGGTATTACCGGCACTGACACAAGCAGTGGCTTTACCATCACGAACAAGTTCAAGCGCAATTCTCATGGAACTGTTTTTACGCGAACGCAAAGCATGAATTGGCCTATCACTCATGGTGACAACTTCAGTGGTATGGATAATTTCTATGCGAGCTAAATCAGTAGAGGATGTTTGAGGTAGATATTTTTCTATTTCGGTTTCATTACCAACCAAAATAATTTTTAAACTTGTGTGAAATTTCAATGCCTGCAAGGCTGCAGGCACTGTTACGTGGGGACCGTGATCGCCCCCCATCGCATCTAACGCAAGCGTCAGATCTTTCATTAGATTAACAACAAATTACTTGTTGATAACCTTTACACCGCGGTAAAAACCATCAGCAGTCACATTGTGACGTTGATGAATTTCACCACTAGTAGCGTCTACTGACAATTGAGCAGTGCTCAATGAATCATGTGAACGACGCATACCACGCTTTGAACGTGATTTTTTATTCTTTTGTACAGCCATTGGACCTGTCTCCTACGATTACTTGCTCTTCAGTTTTTCTAACACTGCAAACGGATTTGGACGCTCCTCATGAGCGGGTTCGATCTCGCCTACAACTATATCTTTCGATCCCAACTTACAATTACTATCATCATGCATCGGAATAATAGGCATAGCGACTATCAATTCATCTTCAATCAATTGATGCAGACGTACTTCGCCAATCTCATTACACTCAATTGGATCATACGCATCCGGGAGCTCATCGATTTCTGCCTCAGTCTTACAAGGACTAAAACAAAAGTCGACCGTAACCTCAGTAGTAAATTGTGTCATGCAGCGTTGACATAGCAGAGTGAGCTCCGTCACAGCCTTCCCGCGAAGGTAGACTATCCCCTGTAAATCGACACCACATTCTAACGACACAACTACGTCGGAACAGTCGCCGGCACATAACTCGCTTAATCGCTTTAATTGCTTACCTAAAATGAAACCTTCATATCGAAGACTACTCGAGGCAGCGCGTATAGGATCAATTGAAACCGGTATCTTTACTGTTTGCATAAGGCGCGCATATTATAGTTTGAAAACGCTGGAGTCAAAGAAAATTTCCGTAAAAATACGGTAACCTCACCTAAAAATGAACTTTAGATACTCTTCAATCCGGCATTAAATTTAAAAGTTGGCAAATTTTACCGAACCCAGCCCCATCACACAAGCATTACTCGAGAAAAATGATCCATTTACATTGATGAATACAGTAAACTGACTAATATTCTGTTATTAGCCAAGAAATAATGAAACAAACCCAATGAAATTCAAACTTGTACTTGCATCAACCTCACCTTTCCGTCAGCAATTATTGCGAAAATTAATGTTACCTTTTGACTGTGTTAATCCTGATATTGATGAAACGCCTTTTAAAGATGAAACAGCATTAGCCTTAGTGAAAAGGTTGGCAGAACAAAAAGCATTAGCTGGCGCAAACTTAATTGGTCAAACACCGGTGACACAATTCATTATTGGCTCAGATCAAGTTGCGTTAATTAACGGTCAGATTATCGGCAAGCCAAATACAATCGACAATGCGATAGCTCAATTAAGCGCTGCTTCAGGCCAAGCAATCACTTTTTATACTGGTCTTGCGGTGTTCAATAATGTCACTAAACAAATGTTATCGTATGTTGAACCATTTACAGTACATTTTAAGCATTTATCTGCTGCGCAAATTCGCTATTACATCGACGCAGAACAACCTCTTTATTGTGCTGGGAGTTTTAAATGTGAAGGATTAGGTATTGCTCTTTTTGATCGTTTAGAAGGTGATGACCCTAATAGTTTAATCGGCCTGCCATTGATTAAGCTTATTTATTTACTAGAACAGCACGGCGTTGATGTACTCAGCAAAGAATCTGAACACTCCATAAAATAATGGTTTAATGCCGGTTAATTATGAGGAAATGGTTAACTTTAGAAATGTGAACATACGTGTAAAATAACAGGACATGCAGCGCAGAAAATTAGTAAGCTAATGATATACAGCGTCGACAGTACGTACTATCCGACGCTGCTATAGTTGTCGTGGTCAAGTTCAATCATAAACATAAGCCAACAAAGTTAAAGATATTGACGTATCTCAAGTGGCTGGTCGACAATTGCGCGTGGCTTTAACGTTCTCAATCTTGATTCACTATGGGCACCATAACTCACGCCAATACCCGCCATACCCGCATTATTGGCCATAGTTAAATCGTGAACCGAATCACCAATCATAATGGCTCTATCCGCAGTAATATCAAAATGAGTCAATAGCGAATATAACATCTCAGGATGCGGCTTACTTTCAGCATCATCTGCACAACGTGTCGCATGGAAATACTGACCTAATCCCGTGAGTTCAAGTACTTTATCTAGCCCCTCGCGTCCTTTACCCGTCGCTACAGCCAATTGATAACCTGCGGCATGTAGATTGCGGATCAGCGATTCGACGCCCTCAAATAAAGGCGTAGGTTGCTCATTAGCAATATGGTGTCGTCGATAGCAACTAATAATCTGCTGATGATTCTGATACTCAGCAAATAGAATCGGCATTATTTGAGGTAAAGATAAGCCGATAATATCTCTCACTTGCTGTTCTGATGGAATAGGCAAACTAAGCTCTCGTGCTACATCTTGCATACAAGACACTATGTGACCTACCGAATCCATGAGTGTGCCATCCCAATCGAAAATGACCAGCTCAAAAGCCTTATCTTGACTATCCAATACCATTCCTTACTTCATTTACACACCGCTGTGGGTGCTAGACTCTTTTTAATTTATCAAGCGTATTGAGTAACACTGGATCTAAAGGCGCTTTAACTCGCATGATTTCATTATTTTCAGGATGAGTAAATTTAAGCTCCGCCGCATGTAAAAAAAGACGGTCTAGTCCCAATACACGCATACTGTCATCAAATTGCTGTTCGCTGTATTTATCATCGCAAGCTATTGCATGGCCAGCATATTGACAATGCACCCGAATTTGGTGAGTACGTCCAGTCACAGGACTCGCCTTAACCAAAGTACAACCCTGGTAACGTTGCATGATTTTATAACGAGTTTCCGACTCTTTACCCTCTTTATTAACCCGTACGATACGTTCGCCCGACTTTAAGGTGATTTTTAATAATGGTGCCTTAACCACTTTATCGCTTGCTTGCCAATCACCTCGAACCAGAGCTAGATAATCTTTTTGCATGGTTTTACTGCGTAATTGCTCATGCAAATGCTTTAACGCACTGCGCTTTTTAGCCACAAGCAAAACGCCAGAGGTATCTTTATCTAATCGATGTACTAATTCTAAAAACTTCTGCTGCGGACGCAGTGAACGCAAACCTTCAATCACACCATAATCAACACCGCTACCACCATGCACGGCAATACCAGCAGGTTTATTTAGGACAATTAAATGATTATCTTCATGGATAATACGGTCTTCAAGCTGCGACACTCTCGATAAATTAGGCGAAGGTGCTTTGCGATTGTCTTTTTCTGCAACTCGAACGGGTGGTATACGAACAATGTCATCTATTTGTAATTTGTAGTCAGGTTTAATACGTTTTTTATTCACCCGCACTTCCCCTTTACGTACGATCCGATAGATCATACTTTTGGGAACACCTTTTAATTTAGTTAGCAAAAAATTATCGATTCGTTGTTCAAAATGATCTTCGTCGATAGTCACGTATTCAACTTGGGGAGTAGTTTCAGTATTCATGATGCGCCATATAGTGGGGACCCCAATAGTGTACCTTATCTTGTAAATGCTTGGCTATTGCCACATAAGACTTGAAATAAATACATGAAAGAATATGGGCTTTTGATTGCTGAAAATAACGATTGTTGCTATATTTGCCCACAGGTTGAGAGTAAACAGTGGATAAAGTGTTCACAACTTTCACCAAATGCGAAAAACTAACAGTTAAAAAAACAGACTTTACCGGTAGCAACTCATTGATTTGCAAATTGTATTCATTAAAAAACGACAAAAACCGTTTGTACAATTAAACCGTAAGTATTTAGTAAAGATTTTAATTTAACTGTAGTAAATCGCCCCAAATTCGAACAACATTTTAGCTTGTTATCAAACAAACCGATTCGACTTGGGCATTAACGGATTAAAATACCATAATTTATGGGGTTGGTTGAAACTCAACCAATTCCTTGTTTTTGTAAACATTAGAAAATGAGCCATAAATAGGATGCGACACGCAGTGACTGCGTTTTACAGTAATGAGCACCTAATTGCCTGGATCTAACCGTGAGGTTATACCGATTAATTCAGGCCCGTAATGCAGAAAAATCGTGTTGTTTGATGACCTCATTCAGAAGAATCACGTCATCATGAAACGTATGTTAATTAATGCAACTCAATCAGAAGAGTTGCGCGTAGCCCTAGTAGATGGGCAAGAGCTGTATGATTTAGACATCGAAAGTCCAGGTCACGAACAGAAAAAATCTAATATCTACAAAGGTAAAATCACTCGAGTAGAACCGTCACTTGAAGCTGCATTTGTTGATTACGGTGCAGATCGTCACGGTTTTTTACCCCTAAAAGAAATTGGTCGCGAATACTTCCCTAAAGGTTATTCATTCCAAGGTCGCCCAAACATTAAAGAAGTTGTTCAGGAAGGCCAAGAAGTTATCGTTCAGATTGATAAAGAAGAACGTGGCAACAAAGGCGCAGCACTAACAACCTTTATTAGTCTTGCAGGCTCTTACTTAGTCTTAATGCCTAATAACCCTCGTGCTGGCGGTATTTCTCGTCGTATCGAAGGTGATGAACGCACCGAACTCAAAGAAGCGATGTCTGAGTTAGATGTACCTAATGGTATGGGCTTAATTGTTCGTACTGCAGGTGTAGGAAAAGAATCAACAGAGCTAAAATGGGACTTAAAAGTACTTCAACATCATTGGGATGCCATTCTAGAAGCCGCTCAAAGTAAAGCAGCACCATTCTTAATTCATCAAGAAAGTAACGTGATTGTACGCGCTATTCGTGACTATTTACGTCGTGATGTTGGCGAAATCCTTATCGATCACCCACGTATTTTCGAAGAAGCCAAAATGCACATTGGTTTGGTTCGCCCTGACTTTGTAGAACGCGTAAAACTATACGATTCTGAAGTGCCACTATTTACTCACTTCCAGATTGAATCACAAATTGAATCGGCGTTCCAACGGGAAGTTCGTTTGCCTTCAGGCGGATCAATTGTTATTGACCCAACAGAAGCATTAACGTCTATCGATATCAACTCTGCCCGTGCAACAAAAGGCGGCGATATTGAAGAAACAGCATTAAACACTAACCTTGAAGCGGCCGATGAAGTGGCTCGTCAATTACGTCTTCGTGACCTAGGTGGCTTGGTAGTAATCGACTTTATCGACATGACACCCGTGCGTCATCAGCGTGAAGTTGAAAACCGTTTACGTGATGCAGTGCATCATGACCGTGCACGCGTACAATTAGGCCGTATTTCTCGTTTTGGTTTAATGGAAATGTCACGCCAACGTTTACGTCCTTCACTTGAAGAGTCAGCGGCACATATATGCCCACGTTGTCATGGTCAAGGTACGATTCGAAGTACTGAATCATTAGCGCTTTCTATCCTACGTTTAATGGAAGAAGAAGCGATTAAAGAGAATACCACCCAAATAGAAGCTATTGTGCCTGTTGATGTGGCGGCATTCTTATTAAATGAAAAACGTAAAGCAATTCGTATTACAGAAGAACGTCATCAAGTTGAAGTGTACATCATCCCAGATGCTAATATGCAAACACCTGACTACCGTGTCGTTCGTCGTAAAAGTGATGACGAAGTCTGTGAATCAAGCTACAAGCGTGTAGAACAGCCTGCTGCAAATCTGTATGAACCTCGTAAACTTGAACGTGCAGCTTCGCCAGAACCAGCGTTAAAAGGCTTCGCGTCACCACAAAAAGCACCAGAAGCAGCAGTAGCTGCTACTCCAGTTGCGAAAACACCTACCGCTGCAGCGCCAACTCAACCTGGTTTCTTTGCTCGTATCGTATCCGCTATTAGTGCATTATTTTCTGATAGCAACACCGACACTACAGAAGTTAAACCAAGCACTCCGACTAAAAACAATAGTCAGACAAATAATCGTCGTCCACGTCGTAATGACAGCCGCAACGATAACGCTAATCGTAATGACAAACGCAATGACAGTCGTAATGACAATCGTCGTCAGCGTAATGACAGTGATAAGCCAAAAGATGGTGTAGAACCGCGTACTCGTAACAAGCGTAATGATCGAAATAGCAAAACCAATACTCAAGACGACAACGCACGCAACAAACCACAAACTGAAAAAGTAGATAAGCCACTACCGCAAACTACTGATACTAAAGTTGCTGAGGCTAAAACTGCTGAAGTTAAAGTCAGTACTGAAAAGTCGCCTAAGCAAGAAGCCGCACGAGAGCGTCGTCAACGTCGTAACCTTCGTCGTAAAGTTCGTATTGAAAATGAGCAAAATGAAGAGTCAGTTGTAAAAGCAACTGACACTAACACCACCGATAACATCGATAAAGACACAGCAGCGATAGCCGCTAATGTGTCAGAAACCAATACAGTAGAAGCCAAAGCAACTGAAGAAAAAACAGAAGCAAAAGCTACTCGTAGCCGTCGTCAGCCAAGAAAAGACCGAAGTGAATCGTCTGCTGAAGTGAAAAATACGGCAGTTTCAACTGCTGCAGATAACGCCGAAATAGCACCGACGCTATCAACAACTGACATGACTCAGCAAGCTGGTCATGACCAAACTGGCACAGATACACTAGCAAAAACCGACACGGTAAATGCTGAACAGACTGATGAACAATCATCCGCCGTAAATGCGTCTACTGAAGAAACTGCAAGCCAAGAGAAAACGGTTGCAGAAAATGATGATGACTCAGCTGAAGGTCGCGAAGGTCAACGTCGTAGTCGTCGTAGTCCGCGTCACCTTCGTGCTGCTGGTCAACGTCGTCGTCGTGATGAAAGTGACACTACTCAACCTGCAGTATTTACCTCTGTTGATGAGCTAGAAAAGCAACTAGATGCCGAGCAATCACAAAGTAAACTGCCTGCAACAAAAGCAGACCAACCTACCGAAGTGAAAGTGAACGAGACGAAAACAGAAACACAAGTCGCTCCAGTTGAAGTGGTAGCAGAAACTAAAGTGGTAGAGACTCCTGCTGTAGAAGCAAAAGTTGAAACGAAAGCGGTAGAGACTCCTGTCGTAGAATCAACAGTTGAAACTAAAGCTGTTGAAAATGTCGTAGAAGCTAAAGCTGTTGAGCCAGTTGTACAACCAACGGCTGAAAAAGTGATTGAACCAACCAAGGTTGTAGAGCAACCTGTTGTATCGGTAACGGCTGAAGTGGAAGTTAAAGCAGAACCCATCAGTGCAGAACCAGCACGAAACATTGAACGTGAAAAAGCGGTTGCGTCAAATGCTTCCGCGCCTATGGCAAAACCTGCTGCAATTACACGCAAGGCTAAACCAGAAACCGCACCAGAAGTTAAAGTCGATGTGATTGAAACTGCACCGGCCGACGTTGCACCTAAAACTGTTGTTAAAACCAGTCGTTTTGGTTCAATGGTGTCATCAGATATGACTAAGCCAACAGTCGATGTTCGTGAACAACAAGCTGTTCCGCAAGGACGTTCTTATGAAGCACAAACAACAGAAGCCAACGTCGAAAAAGTGGCCCAAGGTAATAGTGCATCATCTGGCATGGCTCGCCCTGGTAAGTAACATCTTAAGGTATCTTTTGACTGTCTAGTCCTAAAATAGGTTGACGGTTTTTATTAAGCCAGTTGGAACTCCCGACTGGCTTTTTCATGCACTTCGTTTGGGGTTTTCATTCCTAAACTAAGGTGCGGTCTTAACTCGTTATAAATCCTAATAGATTCTTTGATGAGTATTGCCAGCTCCTTCATCGTACGACAGCGGTAAAGTAAAAACTCTTGCTTCAAAATACCATTCACTCGCTCAGCTAACGCATTCTGATAACAATCATATCCATCTGTCATCGATGGCCTTATCGCATTCGCAGCCAATTTACGTTGATATTCTGCTGAGCAGTACTGTATCCCTCTATCTGAATGATGAATGACATCACTGGTTGTCTGACGATTCTTTATCGTCATCTCCAATGCTTTAACAACATCACACTGTTTCATTTCATCACTTAATTCATAACCCATTATTTTTCTTGAATATGCATCTGTGACTAATGATAAATAGTGAGTTCCTTCGTCTGATTTTACGTAGGTTATGTCACTGACAAATACCTCTTCAACGCTCTTCACCACTCTGTCTTTGAGTAAGTTTGGGTGTTTTCTCAACCAATGGTGGCTATGGGTTGTCTTGGTGTAATTCTTCCTAGGCTTTACTAACATATTGTGTTGTTTTAAATACTGAAATAGGCCGTCCCTACCTAGCTTTATGCCTTGTTCAAGTAACTGTGGCTTGATGAGTTGATAAAGCTTACGCGTACCCACTCTGGGCATGAACTGACGCCAATACATAACCATCGTCATCACCGGTTTTAACATGTCAGCTCTTGCTGCTAAGCGCTGCTTCCATTGATAAACAGCTTGTCTTGATAGGTTAAACTGCCGACTCGCTGTCGCTAGCTTTACAGTGCCTTTTTCTTTGGCAAGCCAGAGCGTTCGGCTAAGTACTTTTTTTCTAAATCAATACCGTACTCATTTTTAAGTAACTCGACCATATCGCCATAAATCATATTTTTCATTTCGAGATTGGAGACTTGTTTCTCTAATCGTTTGATTTTCTGGGCGGGTGTTTCTGTAGATTTGGACATAGGTGAATGCTCAATCGGCTGGGACCAATCTAATCTACCATGTTTTCGTAACCATGTTAGGACGGTACTTCTCCCTTGAATGCCATAGTGGTCTTGAGCTTGCTTATACGTTAGCTCGCCTTTTTCTACTTGACTAACAACCGCTAATTTAAAGCCTAATGTGTAATCTCGTTGAGTACGTTTTATATTGATTAATACTGAAGGTTTCATAGATAAGTCTCCAATGTGTCAACTTATCTCAGGACGGGACAGACTCCTTAACAAAAAAGCCATGCTCTGCATGGCTTTTTTATTTGTCATATATCCATTTACGAAGAGCGCATGCTGATACAATTATCAGATCTAATATGCTCAAGTGAATTGAATGCACTTAGTTCAGCGATAATATCTTGGTTGTCAGCCCGTGCTAGACATTAGTTAGATAGCATAAAAAATGTGACATTAATGGATTAGAGTTGATTGAAAGATCCAGATCAAAAAAGGGGCAGCGATTGTATATGCAATCGTTGCCCCTTTTTATTAAATTCAAGGTTAATTTTTACGTTTATCGGCAAATTTACTCATGACTTTATCAAACTTAGGTTTAACCACTAATTGACAATAAGGCTGCTCACCGTGTTTGGCAAAGTAGTCTTCATGATAATTCTCAGCAGGATAAAAAGTATCAAATGCACTCACTTCGGTCACTATCGGTTTAGACCATATATGTTGTTCCGTTAATGCGTTAATAAAACGATTAGCAGCATCAATTTGCTGACTATTATGAGCAAAAATAGCTGAACGATATTGTGGCCCTTTGTCATTACCCTGCTGATTTAATGTCGTTGGGTCATGACTTTCAAATAACACTGCTAATAAAGTCTCATAACTAATCACTGCGGGATCAAACTCAATTTGTATTACTTCAGCATGACCCGTACGACCAGAACAGACCGCATCATAATTGGCATCTTTGGCGTCGCCACCACAATAACCCGACTTAACACTCTGTACGCCTTTAAGCTGCGAAAAAATGGCTTCAATACACCAAAAACACCCTGCACCAAAGGTTGCTTTCTCGTTTGGCGTACTAGCAGAGCTTACTTGGCTTAGTTCATCCAATGGTGTAAACACCATCGACACAGAATTGACACAATGACGAATATTGTTTTCTGTTAAATGTTCACCTTCAAATACATGGCCCAAATGACCGCCACATTGTGCACAGGTAATTTCGGTTCTGTGACCATCGGCATCAAGAGTATGCTTTACCGCTCCTTCAATTTCGTTGTCAAATGCAGGCCAGCCACAATGAGCATTAAACTTATGTTCACTTTTATATAAAGGTGCAAGACACTTTTTACACAAATACATGCCCTGAACATCATGATCGACATATTCACCACTAAAAGGACGTTCAGTGCCTTTCTGTTCAATAACGTATTTTTCAAATTCAGTTAAATTATTCATTACTGTTCTCATTGAGTTTACTTATCGCTTAAATAAACAATACGTGAGATCTGCGGCATCAGTTCAACCATTGCAAAGCGAAGACGCGCAAATAATTGCGACAAAGTGTGACTAAGGTTACCATTGCAGTGGGTCAACACACTAATAAGAAATACATAATGAAACTAAATACAATTGATTACCTTGCACCAGATAGTGCTGAGCGCTTTGTTGAATCTCTTCGTGAAACGGGCTTTGGGGTATTATCAAACCACCCTATTCAAAAGCAACTTGTCGAAGATATTTATAAAGAATGGTACAGTTTCTTTCAATCCGAACAAAAACATGACTTTTTGTTTAAAGCAGAAACTCATGATGGTTTTTTTCCAGCATCAATTTCTGAAACAGCCAAAGGCAACAACGTAAAAGATATTAAAGAGTATTATCACGTGTATCCTTGGGGCCGTATTCCTGATTCATTAAAAGCAAATATTCTTGCCTATTATGATCATGCCAATGCCTTAGCATCAGAGTTACTGAGCTGGATTGAGCAATACACACCACCAGAAGTGGCAGTGAAATATACTATTCCATTGCCAGACATGATTGCCCAAAGCCAACAAACTTTATTGCGCATTTTACATTACCCACCAATGAAAGGTGATGAAGAAATGGGCGCTATTCGCGCTGCCGCACATGAAGATATTAATCTCATCACCTTATTACCTGCAGCAAATGAACCAGGGTTACAAGTTAAAACCCAAAGCGGTGAATGGATTGATGTTCCCAGTGACTTTGGCAGCATCATTATTAACATCGGTGACATGTTGCAAGAAGCTTCAGGTGGTTACTTCCCGTCGACATCTCACCGAGTCATTAATCCTGAAGGTGCTGATAAAACTAAGTCTCGAATTTCACTACCTTTATTTTTACACCCCAATCCAGAAGTGGTGTTATCTGAGCGCTACACAGCCAACAGTTACTTAATGGAAAGATTACGTGAGTTAGGCGTTATTTAATCTGATTTGCATAGATACCAAGCGCCTTAGGGCGCTTTTTTTATGCTTTTAGTTATCTAACAAGGTACAATATGCCCATTATATTGATTAGATTTTTTTCTTCGTTCTAGCATTCGATTATAAGGCAACATCATGGCAATTCAGTGGTATCCAGGACACATGCACAAAGCACGTAAAGAGATTGAAGAGGCAATGCCTCAAGTGGATCTCGTTATTGAAGTGCTAGATGCACGTATTCCCTACAGCAGTGAAAATCCTATGGTGTCGCAACTCCGTGGTGATAAACCTTGTATTAAATTGCTCAATAAATCTGATTTAGCCGATCCTGAAGTCACTGCTCGGTGGATTGAATATTTAGAGCGTGAACAAGGCGTTCAGGCATCAGCAATCACCACTTTACAACCAGGAATGGTAAGAAGTATTCCAGATCTTTGCCGTAAACTGGTGCCACATCGTGACACCATGGAAAAAGACATCCGTACCATGATAATGGGTATTCCTAACGTCGGTAAATCTACAATTATTAATACGTTAGCAGGCCGAACTATTGCCAAAACTGGTAATGAACCCGCGGTCACCAAAAATCAGCAGCGTATTAATTTACGTAACGGAATTGTGCTGTCTGATACTCCAGGGATTTTATGGCCGAAAGTGGATAATGAAGCCAGCAGTTATAGACTTGCTGTCACCGGCGCAATCAAAGATACCGCGATGGAATATGAAGATGTCGCCATGTTTGCTGCCGATTATTTTCTTAAAGCTTACCCTGACGAAATTTGTGAACGATATAAGCTTAAATCGCTACCAGCCACCGATATTGAATTACTCGAAGCCATTAGTCGCTCTCGCGGAGCACTTCGTCCTGGCGGACGAGTTGATTACCATAAAGTGTCAGAACTATTACTGCATGAATACCGTTCAGGGAAAATCGGCTTATTAAGCCTTGAAACTCCCGAAATGGCTGAAAAAGAAAAAACTGAAGTGGCACGTAAGATGGCTGAAAAAGAAGCCTTGAAGCAACAAAAGATTGAGCAAGAAAAGTTAAAACGTTCTGGCAAGCGTCATAACGATTAACTTTGTGCATAGTTAGTTTGGTAATAACTCTTTTAGAATAACAACCTTAGCTGTTGGTTTTAGTGATTAGTTACATACACCATATTTAATCAGAATCTATTTTTGACAGAAACCAGTTGAGCAGCTAATGCTGTAAGACTGGTTTCAAGTAAATCGATAACCAATTCAAACCCCATCTCACCGCCATAATAGGGATCAGGCACCTCCTGTTCCTCACTGTCAGCAAACGCCAAAATTAAATGTAATTTATATTGATAATTTACAGGACAACGCTCAAGCAAATCTGCTAAGTTTGCTTTATCAGCAGCCAATATAAGATCAAAATCTTCAAAATCACTATTGCTGACTTGCCTCGCTTTCATACCCGAAAAATCTAATCCACGTTTAACCCCGGCAACGACGCTACGATGATCAGGTGCATTACCCTTGTGATAAGCCATGGTTCCAGCTGAGTCGATATTAAGTTGTAAATTATGTATCTCTGCCTGTTGTTTAAATACTGCCTCCGCAGTGGGAGAGCGACATATATTACCCATACAGACGAATAGCACGGAGTTTATTTTTGCTAGATAAACATCTTTAATCATTCATTGCGCCTTAATCACTCAAAATCATCACATTAGAAACTAAATGGTGATGAATATAATCAAACTTACAAGGTTAATCAGAATATGATCTCTAAATCAAAACCGACTATAGTGTGCTTATCAGACAAACGAATTATTGTTTAGGCCTTTCACGCAAAAATGTGGCAAATCTTGGTGTGCCTTTTTGAGTTAAGCCTAAATATTGATAGGTAATGGTAGATCCTATTAAAGGTGGGTTCTCTCGTTGTTTATCACTTAGACCACTACCTACATTGAACACTATGCCAGAAGATGTTTTTACGACCAAAGCTCCCAACATGCCACGATATTTACCTTTCCCTTGTGTATGGCCAATCACTATCGCTTCAGCATCATATTTTGGTTTTAGTTTAACAATATATTCACTACGACCAACGGCATAATAAGCTTGCTGATAATGTAACATCAATCCTTCACCGCCAGCATTAACGACAGAATCGAGCTGTGAAAATAGAGCTTCAGCTGAAGCCACTGTATCCTGCTTAATAACCTGTAAATGTTTAGAGTTCGCACTTTTTACCAACATTTTCATCGCTAAATAGCGTTCAATAAAAGGGCCAGAATGCTGTGGCAAATCAAACATCATAAACTTAACTTCCTGCCAGTCTTCTTCAGGGACTTGTTGGCGTCGAACTAAGGCCGAAATCTGTTCAAAATGGTTACGGCCGAGCCAAAGTTCACCGTCAATAGCGACATTAGGGAACCCAATGATAAATGAGTCAGGTAATACTATGTTTCGGCCACTGCGAGTCAACATTCTTTTGCCATCCCAATAACCCCGAACGCCGTCAAGTTTTTCGCTGACTAAATACTTAGATATCTCTATATCTGGATCATATTGAGTTGCTAATTGAATGGGAGGTGTGGGTAAAACTTCACAGTGTGTGGGGAAACAATATAGTCCAAATAATATCAAAAATATAAAATAGATTATCTTACTCATATGCAATCCTTGCGATAGTTGAGATCCTTTAAGTACTGACTTACCGTAGCTGTACATTTTTAACGGCACATAATGTATTTATTAATAAAAATATTTATATGCCTTTCGACACTCGTAATTTATCTGCTTTTCTACAATCGAGCATCAAACTTTCATTATCCTAACAACGTTAAAATGGACACAGCAAAGCCTAGTACATTCGAATGGATTGTCCACCCAAAACTTCAACCCAAAATGATATACAACATTTGAGATAATTTACTGCTGGAAGCATATGAACGGAATGTTACAATCTACAGAATTAAAATCAAAAAGATAATGAGCCAAATGAAACCAGAGAACAATCATGGTCTAAAACGCGTATTTCGAGCTACAGGGTTTTCAATATTAGGTCTAAAGTCAGCATGGAAAAACGAAGCGGCATTTAGACAAGAAACAGTGCTTGCTTGCCTAATGCTACCCGTTGCACTGCTACTCAACATCAGCAGTACTGAACGTATTTTACTTATTATGGCCGTGTTAATTGTATTGATTGTTGAATTATTGAACTCAGCTATTGAAGCGGTAGTTGATCGGGTTGGTGATGAGATCCACCCACTCAGTGGACAGGCAAAAGATATTGCGTCAGCAGCAGTCTTTATCAGTTTAGTATTGTGCGCGTTCACATGGGGTATCATCATTTGGCCATTACTGTCTTAATCGACACCCAAAATAACTAATCGGTGCTTTCATTGAGCGTCAAAATTGAAATAGCTTTTTCAATATATGCCAGTCGTTCATTTTCGGCCCAATAAGCAGCATACACATGTCGGCGAATACATTTAGCATCATTCACATAAAATAATGTGCGATTATCTAACAAGGGTTGAATAAGTGCCTCAGGTAAAAATGCACAACCACCATTATTGAGGATAAAATCCAAGGCCATACGGGCAGAGCTGGTATGTAATACCGGTATCGGTAACATCGTAAAATCTTGAGCGTGGGTAATATTAAAGGCTGTCCCCCAATCCACTTTAACATAAGGTAAATTAGGTGTTTGAGTTAGATTAACGTTCTGTTGTTTAGACACTAAGTATAGTTTGACTTGAGCAAGCTTAACCAATGTCACTTCGTCCAATTTAGGGGGATCAAAAGTGATTGCGATATCTAAAGTGCGTGCTATTAGTTGGCGGTTCATTACCAATGTAGACAAAACATCAGTTCTTAAAGCAACACCTTCTAAGCACAAATGTAATGGCTGTAAAAAGCCTTGAAAATACGAATCCCAAATATTATTACCAGTAGATAATGTCAATTGAGCGTTGTGCTGTTGGTTTAAAGTAATATCCTGTTTTGCCCTTTCCCAAGCATTAAGAACCGCTTCAGCGTGACCAAGCATTCTTTCACCTGCAGGTGTTGGTTGAATATTGTTACGTAAGCGCTCAAAAAGTTCTATACCCAAAATATTTTCTAATTGTTTTATCCTAAAACTAACAGCGCTTCGAGTGAGATAAAGGTTTTCTGCCGCTTTACCAAAGTGCCTAGTTCGAGATACTTCTAAGAAGGTTTTTAATAAATCTGTATCCATAAAAATTCTTTACCAATAAGGACAAAATATTTTGATTTAAAAAATGATAATACTAGCCAATACTCCAGTTGCAAATCTTTATATCTCATAATCTGGAAGGTATTAGCCATGTCTCAGCAATCATTTATCAATGCGAAACAAGCTATTGGAGCTCATACCAATGGGACCAATGACAGCTTTCACTCTTCTAAACGCTTCTATGATGACGTTAATTTCCCTAAAGGATTTAAACGTTGTGGTGACTTTACCAGTAAAGAAGCGGATTTGCTTGAACAACACGGTCAAGCAATGAAAAATTTGGCTGAAGGTAGTCAAATTCCATGTAACGTTGATGAAGATCAATTTGTACAAGTTTCCCAAGGTAAATTGCCCGCCTCAACCGCAATGGAATTATTGTGGATTAAATATTGTCGCTTAGCAAAAGGCAAACCCTTTTATGCTGTTGTAGGCACGATTCATACTCCCTCTAGCGCTAAAGTCGAAATAGAATTTGACGATATTGAAAGTGATGCATCTGACACCGATGAAGCTGAATAGATTCAATATTTAAGCAACCAAAGCAATCGCTTACAATGCATAACAATTAGTTCACAACTACCTAAAAGTAGAGTCTATTATTTACTCTACTTTTAGGTGCATTTGGCCAAAAAATCATTCTATATTTTATCTATTTATTCACAACTCACTGTCACATCACACTTTGACACTAAAATGGGTACTTTTACGTGTTTGAGCTCAAACTACCAATGAAAACTTGATTTAGCACAACAACTCGCTACAAAAACTTCACATTTAATGGCAAAGTGCTAGTATGTATATCGAACTGTTTGTCCTATTTATCCTGGTCTATTGTTTATGTTGATGCATTTAACATCCCTTTTTGGATATCATCGTTACATAAATTAGGTATCAGATACGACAACAGCATCATATGAAGACGCATATCTTGTGACACTAGTAAAAAAGAATAAATGCGGAGTTTCAATGATTAAACCTTTTTTTTGTATTGCCATAATGTTATTTGGTACTCAGACGGCGATTTCAGCTCAGAGCCAGAGTGACCATTCATCAACAACAGATAAATACACCATAGACATAGGTGTGTTTTATGCTAACTCCGATTCAAATATGGCTGTCACAAATCCTAAAAATGGTGGTATTTTTCTAATAGATTTTGAAGATGAATTTTTACTCGCTGAAGAACAATACCTACCCTACTTTGAATTTACCTACGAATTTAATCAACGACATAAACTTTTCATCGATTGGAAATCCTTAGATCGCGAAGCTAATAACAACTCAATAAGTCAGGACTTTATCCTTGAAGATATTGACGGTCAGGACTATTTGATTGAAACAGGAGCAGCCCTTAATACCGAATTCAACATTGATATATTACGTATCGGCTACGGTTATGATATTTGGCAAGGATCAAATTATGCAGTAGGAGTTTCCGTGGGTTTACACACTATGTTTGTCGAAATTGAATTTCAGGGAAATATAGGCACATGTGCGCTAGATTCAAGCTTAACAAGTCAATGTAGTAATGTGGTCGCTACACCAAACGTCGTTGATTACAGCGTTACTGCACCATTACCAAATTTAGGCGTTTATGGTTCTTACGAGTTTTATCCAGATTTAACATTTTCTGCACATGCACAATATTTTACCATTAAATATGACGATGTTGACGGGTCGTTAATCGATGTCCGTTTAGGTGTTGAAGCAAAAATTTGTGACAACTGGTCACTGAAACTAGCCTACAATTATTATGATGTTGATATCTCAATAGAAAAACAACGTAGAATAAATGATAATAATATAAAAACTTTTGATCACAATATTAACTACAGTTTTACAGGCCCCATGTTTGCTATTTCTTATGCATTTTAGCCTTCGTTTATTCAATAAAAAGCATCTTATGATGCTTTTTTTGTGATTGGCAAAATGATAATGTCCTATTATTTATTTTACTATACTAAATTCATCTTAATGTCTTTTCATTGTCCTGCTCACGAGGCACTTAATGTCTAACACCTTATTGCAAACCGCTGCTGCTAATTTAAAAAAAGCGGTGCCGTTAATGTTAAAATACAAAATCCCCACTACACCAACAAATTATGCACTTTGGTATGCTTATGTCGGTGAGCAAAATCCATTACTTAACCAAGAATTGGATACCGCAGTCAAACAGAATCAAACTTATTCACCCGTGACCAGTGAATTATTATACCGAAAGCATGTGGCAGATCCGGTTGAGCTTAATGTGCGTGATATGCGCAAAAACCTTGATGCTATGGTATGCGAATTATCTCAATCACTTAAAGATACTAATTTAGACACCGAAACCTTTCAAACTCAAATAGAGAAAGATTTTAAAAAATTAAATGACCTTGAAAACCAAGGCTTCTCACTCGAACAAGTCATCGGTGTTATTAGAAGTATTGTTAAAGAATCATCTAACATTCGTTCCAGTACCGAGAGTTTTACTGAACAGTTACAAAAAGCCCAATCCGAAATTAATATTCTCAAAACTCGCTTAGCAGAGTCCGAAAAAGACATGTTATTTGATGCATTAACTAATGTATTAAATCGCCGCGCATTTGACCACGACATTGAAGCACAAGTCAGTTTATCTCCTGCTGGAACATGTTTGATTATCATTGATATCGACCACTTTAAAGTATTCAACGATACCTTTGGTCATCAACTTGGTGACTTAGTCTTGAAAACAGTCGCAAAACGGATTCAAGAAGCTTGCCGCGACGGGATTAAACTGTATCGTTTTGGTGGTGAAGAGTTCGCCATTATTGTACCAAGTAGCCAGTTTAGAGTAGCCAGACAGCTAGCAGAAGGGATTCGGAGAGCACTAGAGAAACTCAGTGTTAAAGATAGGCGTAGTGACAAAGTCATCGACTCAATTACCGCCTCTTTTGGCGTATGTGAGTGGAAGCCGAAACAAAATGTATCCCAGTTGATTGAAGCAACAGATAAGTTACTCTACGAAGCAAAGCGTTTGGGTCGTAACAGAGTGATGCCAATCGCAAATTAACCTTTCTGCTAATATCAATTGATTGTTCGCCCACTTTTGCATGCTCATACTGAAAAGCTAACAGCAGAAAAAGTTGGGCTTAATATTTTCTACTGCGGATTATTTCGGTAATTGCAGATAAGCAGCGGCATTATCCGCTGTAGCCGCTTTTAAATGAGGCACATAACCTAAAAATGGTCCCTGCATCATTTGCTGTAAACTGTTGAGGTTGTCGTCAATAAAAGCCATTTCAATATCGACTTGATTCGCCACCCACCCTGCTATCGTTAATCCGTCGGCCAGTACCGCCTCTTGAGTTAACAATGCATGGTTTAAACAGCCTAACTTCATGCCTACAACTAAAATAACACCAACGTTAGCTGCCGCCAGTTGACCTTGAATTAGTCGAGATTTTTGTAGCTTGGCCTGCAATAATTTAACGGTATCAGACAAAAACTCACCATTACCTAATGGTAAACGCCAACCACCAGCGCCTTCAATTAATGCAAAATCAGCTTGTTGCATCGCCGGATGATACATAGCATCAAGTACTGTTTGTGCCGTTAAAATCTGATTAACTTGTTTAGCGGCAATGTGCGGTGCAATAGCAGGCTCAAAACAAATAGGATTAATCGCCGAATATGGCAAATCCATGTTCGACTGCGCAATTAGCATTAAAGCATCACTGTTACGCAATCCTGCGTCGGTGGGAACACATCCTGAAGCTATCGGTTTAAAACCACATTTATCGCCTTGGGCTTTAGCTAAAAGAGCTGCCGAAATTAAGGTTTTACCACTGTCAGTATCGGTTCCTGTCACAAAATATAGCATAGCGTCAGCCTCGTTTAGCATGGATATACGCAATTTGATAAGTTAATGGCAAGCCTTTATCGGTACGCAGACTTTCTGCCAACGCGACACGTTGCTGCCATTGTCGCTTGGTGAGCGCGTGACGCTGCTTACCTGCACCATGTTGATCAAATGACGCCCCCACACCTTTTATTGAATATAGTAAGCTGCGTAAATCATCGAAATAAACCTTAATACTCTCAACCTTAATATCGACGCTGTGCCAGTCATCCGGCGTCACTTGAGATACGTTAAATGCAGTCTTAAGCGTGGATACTGAATCAAATTGATTGACGTGGAAACCTAAGCTTTCCAATTCAGCTAAACTGCCATCTACCACTACGCTGAGGTAACATTCACCTCCAGATCGTAATACTCGATGAAACTCAGCAAACGCTTTAGGTAAGGTTTGGCACCACTGTAAGGCTAAATTGGAATAGATATTGTCAATAGAATCACTTTGCAAACCTAGTGCTTGGGCATCAGTGCAAAGAGGCAAATAATCAGGATGCTGTTGAACCAACTGTGTAAGCATGCCATGAGAGATATCAACTGCAACTATTTGGTTTACTCGTTCAAAAGCTTTAAAACATGTCCCGGGACCGGCTCCGACATCAAGTAAGGTGCCACACAAGTTAGCCTGTTGTAGCAACTGTTTGGCGCTAATGCGTTGCAATACATCATGTTGCTTGTATTGAGCAGCAGCTATTGAAAATGTGTTTGCAACCGGATTATCTAACGTCATGGGGGCTCTCAAAGGTACGACTTATTTGACTACTGATTTATCAACTGCTTGTGGAACTAATACAGCCTGCATCGAATTATTATCATGTTTATGAATAAGAACAGCTACTGCGGCAACAAGTTCATAAATATCAATAGCTTGATGTTGTGCATTTAACGTCACACGTAAACGCTCCTGCCCTTTTGGTACCGTTGGTGAACGAATAGCACCCACCAAAAAACCTTGTTGTGTTAACTGCTCTGCAATTGCCATTACGCGATGATTATCACCGATCATAATCGGCTGAATAGCGGTCGTTGAAGATGTAATATTAAGTTTGTTTTCCACTGCAAGTTGCCTAAACAATGCAATATTAGCCTTTAGTTGTGTCAATAGCTGTGGATTAGCTTGTTGCCAATTTATCGCAGCTAAGGCTAACTGAGCATTAGATGGCGACAACGCAGTAGAATAAATATACTCACGACAAGTTGCAATTAAGTAATCAATCACCTCTTGCGAGGCTAAAATAGCCGCGCCTTGGCCCCCTAATGCCTTACCAAATGTTACCACCTGAATATCAACATTATCGGCATTAACAAATGAGCTAGGCAGCAAACCAAAACCGTGGGCATCATCGACAATCAGCCAACAGTCATGCTGTTGGCATAGCGCAGATAGTTCAGAAATCGGCGCAATATCGCCATCCATACTAAACACACTTTCGGTAACAACAGCAGTATGAGGATTACGTTCAATAAGGCGCTCTGCACTGCTAATATCGTTATGTAAAAAACGACGAATTTTACTGCCACTGTCTTGCAACCCATCTATGACAGAGGCATGCACCAACTTGTCGGCTATTACAATGTCATCACTGTTAAATAGGGTTTTCATTAACGCACTGTTTGCACTAAAACCGGAACTAAATAACATGCAAGCTTGGTGACCAGTAAGCTCACATAAACGTTTTTCAAGCGCTACATGAGCTTGGTTATAACCACTCACAAGAGGTGATGCGCGACTGCCGACACCATGTTGCTGTGCCCCAGCATAAAGTGCTAAAGCTAAAGCGGGTTCACGGGCTAAGCCTAAGTAATCATTATGGCTAAAATCAATCACCGCATGCTGTTTTGTTGCCATCATATGTCGTTGGCGTAAAAGGCCAGTAGCCTGCAGTTCAGCAAGCTTATCACTTATCCTCTGAGTTAATGGGTGCAACCCAATGACAGGTTGTCCTGATACCGTCATATAAAATTATAACGCCGCGGCATCAAAAAACTGTTTAGTCGACTTATCTTGTTTAGCGCTGGCTTTGGCTAATAATGCACTATCATTTTCGATATTGGCTTGTGGGCCTTGCTCTGGGTGTAACCCTAAACGTCGGAATAAACTCATGTCATCGTTTTCTTCAGGGTTAGGCGTCGTCAACAACTTACAACCGTAGAAAATAGAGTTAGCACCAGCAAAGAAACACATTGATTGCAGTTCATCACTCATGCTTTCACGTCCAGCAGATAAGCGCACCCGTGATTTAGGCATGATAATACGCGCTACTGCAATAGTGCGCACAAACTCAAGTGGGTCAAGATCATCTATTTTTTCAAACGGCGTACCGGCCACTTTAACCAGCATGTTGATTGGTACAGAATCTGGATGTTGTTCTAAATTGGCCAATTGTTGCAGTAAACCTGCGCGATCGGTTGCTTGCTCGCCCATACCCACAATGCCGCCAGAACATACCTTCATCCCAGAAGCACGTACGTTTGTTAATGTATCTAAACGGCTTTGATAAGTGCGAGTGGTGATAACGTCGCCGTAATATTCAGGTGAGGTATCAAGGTTATGGTTGTAATAATCTAAACCCGCATCAGCTAATGTATCAGCCTGTTCAGACGACAACATACCTAATGTCATACAAGTTTCCATACCTAAGGCACGGACATCTTTTACCATTTGCGTTAAATATGGCATGTCTTTGTCACGTGGATTACGCCAAGCGGCCCCCATACAAAAACGTGATGCTCCTGCTGCTTTAGCACTTTTAGCCTCTGTTAATACTTTTTCAATTTCAAGTAAACGTTCTTTTTCAAGACCAGTGTCGTAACGTGCGCTTTGTGGACAATATTTACAGTCCTCAGGGCATGCACCCGTTTTAATTGATAAAAGACGGCTGATCTGCACTTCGTTAGGGTCAAATGTTTCACGATGAATACTGTGCGCTTTAAACAATAAATCATTCATAGGCAACGCAAATAATGCTTCGATTTGTGATTTTTGCCAATCGTGACGAACTTCAGCTAACGACATGGATCATTCCTTTTTTTATTTTATGTTGGCTAGGATACCCTGAGCCCGTAAACTGTCAACGCAGCTATTACTTCACGCTTTACAAGCGGTCAAAAAACGAGCACCTATAATTATGGCACTTTCCGACCTAAATACCACTATTGATTACACTTTCGATGAACAACACATTTGGCATCCTTATACCTCTATGACCCAGTCTCTGCCTGTATATGGAGTCGTTTCAGCTCAAGGCTGTGAGCTGACATTAGACAGTGGCAAGATACTCATTGATGGTACGAGTTCGTGGTGGTCATGCGTACACGGTTATAGTCATCCAACCATTTTAGCGGCGATGCAACAGCAACTTTCACAGCTTAGTCACGTGATGTTTGGCGGCATAACCCACCAGCCAGCTATTGAAGCATCAAAACGTTTAGTGCAAATGACCAGTGATAACTTAACTAAGGTTTTCTTAGCCGATTCAGGATCAATTGCAGTAGAAGTGGCTTTAAAAATGGCGCTGCAATATTGGCAAGGACGGGATCAACCACAAAAACAACGGATTATGACGGTAAAAAGTGGTTATCACGGTGATACATTTGCGGCGATGAGCGTGTGCGATCCTGATGGCGGTATGCACACCATGTTTGGCAATAATGTCACTAAACAAGTATTTATCCCGGCACCAACATCTAAGTTTAATGAGCCGCTGAACCAAGCCGATACGCTTGCATTAGAGGCTGCATTTGCTCAACACCATCAAAACATTGCGGCTGTTATTATTGAGCCCATCATGCAAGGTGCTGGCGGAATGCGTTTTTACTCGCCCGCTTATTTAAGTAAACTGCGTCAACTTTGCGACCAATACCATGTTCTACTGATTTTAGATGAAATTGCCACCGGTTTTGGTCGAACCGGTACCCTATTCGCTTATGAGCATGCCAATATTGAAGCGGATATTTTATGTGTAGGTAAAGCCTTAACTGGAGGATATATTAGCCTCGCCGCCACCTTATGCAGTGACGAAGTTGCTAATGGCATTAGTGACTCACCTGCAGGTGTATTTATGCACGGCCCTACGTTTATGGGTAATCCATTGGCATGTGCAGCAGCAACAGCAAGCTTAGACTTACTTCTTAAAGGCGATTGGCAGCAACAAGTTGAAAACATTGAATCTCAGCTCAATCAAGAACTTGCTAGTGCGATTGATTTACCTCAAGTGAATGATGTTCGTGTGCTAGGGGCTGTTGGGGTGATTGAAATGGTCAATACAGTGAACACAGCCGAATTACAACAAGCCTTTGTTGATCTTGGTGTTTGGGTTCGACCGTTTAATAAATATATCTATCTTATGCCGCCCTACACCATCAGTGCTAAGCAATTAAGTAAATTGACCGCGGCGATGCTCACGGTCGCAAAAGGCATTGATACTACCCCCGTTACGGCTCAATTTATTAGTCACGGTTAGTCACATTCAAATAAATATATTTTGGAGTTCAGGCTTGAGGCCATCAAAAGCTAATTTACTTCAACTTGGGGTATAAAGTTAATAAATTAGTTAGTTGATTAATAATAAGGGCCGTAGATTCTCTCATCGGCCCGATTTATAAATCACACAGTTGCGCGCTCTGACACCATTTCACCGTCATGCTCATTATCATCGAGCCATTTTAATTTTGATAATGGATAGCCTAAAAACCATTTAGCGCGTTCGAGTACAATGCGAGTTTTAATATGTTTTATCCGCAAATCTGTTTGATCAATTACTTTTTAACCAAACTAGAAATTAACGCACGCAATGCGGCAGGTTTAACCATCTTAGCCATATAGTGATAACCGCGTCGTTCAATATCATCTACCAAGTCTTTATTGGTATTTGCGGTAATAAGAATACCCGGTAAATGGGCACCATAGCGTGAACGAATATTGTCCATAGCATCAACGCCATTTTGGTCATCATCTAAATGGTAATCTGCTAAAATAATATCTGGGGCGACACCTTTAAGTCCCAACTTAATCCGTGCATCAGCAAGATCTGTTGCACAAATAACCTCACATTGCCAACGACTTAATAATGACTCAAGTCCAGCCAAAATTGCTTCTTCATTATCAATACATAACACTTTAACGCCTGCTAGAGGCTGTAATAATGTCGGCAATGGTTTATTTTTCACTTGGCTAACAGTTTGTCCTAGCGGCACAATAATAGAGAACATGGAGCCTTGTCCTAGCGCTGATTGCACTTGAATGGAGTGATCGAGCACTTTACTTATTCTATCAGCAATGGCTAAGCCTAGCCCTAAACCACTGACATTACGGCTACTGGGATGATTTAGGCGTTTAAACTCTTTAAATATTTCTTGAGTATCGTACTCATCAATTCCACAGCCAGTATCCAATACTTGGATCTCGATAAAATCACCGCGATGACGACAACCAAATAAGACTTTGCCTCCGCGGGCGTAACGATAAGCATTAGTTAAAAAGTTTTGCAATATTCGGCGTAACAATGACGGGTCAGAATTTACCGTAGCTGAGCATGGCACCATAGAAAACGAAATTTGGTTATCCCCTGCCATTGCATCAAACTCAATAGATAAACCATTGATAATCTCAGAGATGGCAAAATCACGGCGATTAACATCCACCATGCCAGAATCTAATTTTGAGATATCCAATAAATCCGTCAGTAACTCACCAGCAGTTTTTAGCGAACTGTTAACGTGTGTTAACGTCGTACGAGCTTCAAGGTCTAAGTTTGGGTATTGCGACAATGACGCAGTAAACAATCTAGCAGCATTTAATGGCTGCATTAAATCATGCCCTACAGCGGCTAAAAAGCGGGTTTTAGAGGCATTAGCGAGCTCTTCTTGGGCTTTTGACTCAAGTAATTCACTGTTTAGCATCGCTAATTCATAGGTACGCTCTTGCACACGACTTTCTAAGGTTTCATTGGCTTCAAGTAATGCCTTTTCTTGCAAGCGATACTGAGTAATATCGGTAAATGTCATCACAAAGCCACCATCGGGCATTGGATTACCCTGAATTTTAATCACTTTACCATCTCTACGTTCGCGTTCTGAGGTATGCGCGGTACCATTACGCATGTGCTGCACTCGAATTGCGATTTGATTCTCCATATCTCCATCACCACAAAAGCCGCGAGAAGCATTAAATCGAACCACATCAGCAATGGGCATACCTTTTTGTAAAAAACCTTCTGGGTATTGATATAAATCCGCGTAGCGATAATTCCAAGCAACGAGATTAAGATCCTTATCAACCACACTCATGCCTTCATAGGCATGTTCAATAGCGCCACGCAGCATATCTTGGCTTAACATAATTTTTGATGAAGCTTCATCTACTAGGCTAAATACTTCATCTAACGCCAGATCTCGCCCTTGTAGGACCGAGTCCATCACTAACGAAGCACTTGATGCCCCGAGTACCCCTGACAACATGTGCTCGGTGTGGGCGATTAACTCCTCTGGCGCGGCTTTATACCAACTGTCACTTTTTACTGCATCGGGCGAAAAACGGCTAAAACTCTCATAAGCGCGGGTAGGACTAACAAAACGGCTAGCTAAAATAAGTAAATCTTGTTGCGATATAGGCCCCTGACGCTTGTTAGCACCTTGCTTTGAAGACCAAGGCTTAACAAAGTTACTTGCTTGAATGCGCTCAGCAACACCAGCTCTGAACCAAATAGAGCCGAGTACGTAACACACCACATTTGCAAGTAACGCAATTAATGTGTCACTGACATTGGGAGTAATACTATTGAGTAAATCAAACTCACCGCCAATGAATCGAGCTTGACCAGCGCCTTGTAGTAAAATAAAACACCACAAACAAAAACCAACAGCGAGGCCAAAATATACTCCAGCACGATTACCATTTTTCCAATATAAACCGCCGACCAATGCAGGGGCTAACTGAGAAAACGCCCCAAATGACAACATGCCTAAATGCGACAACGAATCGCTATCTGCCAAGGTTAAATAGCTTAGATAACCAAAACCTAAAATCACCACAATGGCAAAGCGACGGACATTTAATAACAATTGCGAGAACTGACTAAAGTTTTTTTCTCGAATCTGCCCTGTACGCAATAAAAACGGCACCAACCATTCGTTACTGACCATCACACTAATCGTCACCACAGCAACGATCACCATACCGGTAGCGGCCGATAAAGTACCAAGTAATGCAATGACAGCCAATAAGGGTTGATCGAGCGCAAGCGGTAAATTAATCACATAGGTATCGGCAGAAACAGAATCGCCTAACAATACTTTACCTGCTAATGCCAACGGCGCGACAAACATGCCAAACAACGCTAAATAAATAGGTAGAATCCAGCGTGATTTTTGCAAAATATGTTCGCCACCACACTCAACAACCATCGCATGGAATTGTCTCGGCATACACAAAAATGCTGCCATTCCGACAAATAACTCTGGCAAAAATGATTCCAGACGTAAATGACTATTCTCAATGAGTCCTTTGGCAGATGCTTGTTGCCAGATATCCCCAAAGCCATCGAAAAAACCAAAACTGATTACCGCACCCACAATGATAAATGCGGCTAATTTGACTAACGACTCGAACGCTATTGCGACCATCATTCCGGGATTATGCTCTGTTGCATCTAATTTTCGAGTACCAAATAAAATAGCAAAAATCGCTAAAAGCATGGTGATCAATAACGGCACAACGATCGGACTTAATGGATTATCATCAGGCTGAAATAAATTAAGACTAAACACCATCGCTTTAAGCTGTAAAGCGATGTAAGGCATGATGCCAAATAAGGCGATGAGGGTAACAATTGCTGCCAGTAACTGTGACTTACCGTAACGGGCTGCAATAAAATCGGCAACAGAAGTAATGTTTTGTGCTTTAGATACCACGACCATTTTTCGCAGCATGCCAAAACCAAGGGTAAATACCAAAATTGGACCCACAAAAATCGGTAAAAAAGACCACAAATCGTTTGCAGACTGCCCTACTGTGCCTAAAAAACTCCATGATGAACAATACACAGCAAGACTGAGACCATAAATCCATACTTGGACTTTTTGGCTTATCTTACTAAACCAGCGTTCAGCACCCCACGCCAAAGTAAATAACAATGACACGTAACACACCGCAATGATTGCTACTATTAAAGTTAAATTCATTCAATCTTCCGCTATCGTTTTATTGTTATTAACCATCTATTTTATTTTTATCACAACTTAACACGTTGAACGTAAAACAACCTACATTAGATAAAATGAGTAATTGTGGCACAAACTATCACCAAGATTTATGATTCTACCATGTGCAACAGACTAAATATTAAGGATATTTTAAAACTAGACCAAGGTCTAATAGTGTTGGTAGTCGGTTGCAGATGATACTTTAACCACGCCATTTTTAGAAAGGGAAGCCCTATGAGCTCGCAGTCTCTTTACAAAGTTCCTAGTGACATTGCAAAAAACGCACTGGTTAATAACGATCAATATAAGAAAATGTACCAGGAATCCATCGTTAATCCAGAAGGTTTTTGGAGAGAACACGGCAAACGTATTGATTGGATTAAACCTTATACCAAAATTAAAAAAACCTCTTTTGACGATCATAACTTATCAATTAACTGGTTTTACGACGGCACGCTTAACGCATCTGCTAACTGCTTAGATCGTCACTTAGAAGAACATGGCGATAAACTCGCGATTATTTGGGAAGGTGATGACGCTAATGAACAGCGTAAAATAACTTACGCTGAATTACATGCAGACGTCTGTAAATTTGCCAACGCCCTGCGCAGTCAAGGCGTAAATAAAGGCGATATCGTCACGATTTATATGCCTATGGTGCCAGAAGCGGCCGTCGCTATGTTAGCTTGCGCTCGTATTGGTGCAGTTCATTCTGTGGTGTTTGGTGGCTTTTCACCAGATTCAATTGCAGCAAGGGTAATTGACGGTAAATCAAAAGTCATCATCACCTCAGATGAAGGTGTTCGTGGTGGTCGTAAAATTCCTTTAAAACGTAGCGTTGATGAAGCAATATCAAACCCTGATGTGACTTGTGTTGAAAAAGTCATCGTATTAAAGCGCACCGGTGGTGACATAGATTGGGTTGAAGGCCGAGATATTTGGTGGGATTCACTTATGGACGTTGCTTCTGAGCATTGTATTCCCGCTGAAATGAACGCCGAAGACCCATTGTTTTTACTTTATACCTCAGGCTCTACTGGCAACCCTAAAGGTGTGCTGCATACCACTGGCGGTTATATGGTATATGCATCAATGACACACGAATATGTGTTTGATTACAAGGCTGATGAAGTCTATTGGTGTACTGCTGATGTAGGTTGGATTACTGGTCATTCATATATGGTATATGGTCCTTTTGCCAATGCTGCCACAGTATTAATTCATGAAGGTGTACCTAATCACCCAACACCTGCCCGCCTTGGTGAAATGATTGACCGTCATAACGTTAATATTCTATATACAGCACCGACATTAATTCGTGCGCTTATGGCTGAAGGCAAAGAACAGTTTAGCAGCTATAAAGGCGACTCGTTACGCATTATGGGATCAGTAGGCGAACCCATAAATCCAGAAGCATGGCGTTGGTACCATGAGGTGATCGGTCATGAAAAATGCCCTATCGTTGATACGTGGTGGCAAACCGAAACCGGTGGCATTTTGATTAGTCCATTACCGGGCGCTACCGACACCAAGCCAGGTTCCGCAACACGACCTTTTTTTGGTGTACAACCTGCTTTAGTCGACAACATGGGCAACATTGTTGAAGGCGTAACAGAAGGTAATTTGGTTATTCTAGACTCATGGCCAGGACAAATGCGTACCGTTTACGGTGATCATGATAGATTTGCGCTAACGTATTTTAAAACATTCCGCGGCATGTATTTTACTGGTGATGGCGCGCGTCGTGATGAAGATGGTTACTATTGGATTACTGGTCGTGTTGATGACGTGATTAACGTGTCAGGCCATAGATTAGGTACCGCTGAAGTCGAAAGCGCATTAGTGGCACATAATCTCGTTGCTGAAGCGGCCGTTGTGGGTTATCCACATGACATTAAAGGCCAAGGTATTTACGCCTATGTGACCTTAACTCGCGGAGTTGAACCCACAGAAGAATTACGCCAAGAATTACGTCAATGGGTACGTAAAGAAATTGGTGCCCTCGCCACACCGGATTTGATTCAATGGGCAAGTGGTTTACCCAAAACGCGTTCAGGTAAAATTATGCGTCGATTCTTACGTAAAATTGCAGCAAACGAAGTGACTAACTTAGGTGATTCTTCAACTCTGGCTGATCCAGCAGTAATTGATACATTGATTGAGTCACGCTTAAACAAAACTGAGTAATACATACCAATTTGTGATGTCCTACCCACCCAGAGAAATCCTGACCAATTTCTCTCTTAGCCCCTCCCTTGAGGGGCTTTTTTTATTCATTAATTGTGATTATTTTTGTTCTTCCACTGCAGGTAATTCACCGTAACGGGTGTCAATAGTGACTTTGTATGAATGGTCATTATGGCTTATCTGATAGTTTGCTGAATTACCAACATTCAATTTAAGAGACTTATCACCTAATAATTCAGGAGCACCATTAGATTGGTCACTTAAGCTCACCACTAAATTAACTTTAGATGCTTGTGACTTTTCAGAAACAATGGTCACGCCATAATCCCCTTCAACATCAAGCGATACGGATTCATTAAAGCCCATTACGATTTTGGATACTGAAATAGTCACATCTTGAGATTGTGCGGCATGTTCTTCAATCGATATCTCTACAACCAATCCTTGCTCCGCCATGGCGCAGTGACTTACGACTAGCAATGCAAGTAATGATAAATATTTCATGCGGTATACTCCTAATTTTTCGATTTTATTATAATAATTACCTGACATTTGTGATAAATCTACACTAAGCCAACAGATAAAACAGTGGTTAACTCGCAAAATACTACGAATTAATCGACTACAAATAACGCTTATTTAACATTATCTAGCTAAATACCCTTGAAGGTCTATGTTATTCTGTTGCCAAATAAGATCCATCACTTCACATACATTCACAAACATAACCAACACACATATGACCATTAGCCTTAGAGATTACCAACAGCAAGCTGTAGATGCCGCTGTAACGCATTTTAAGCAAAGCCAACAATCAGCCGTATTAGTATTACCTACTGGTGCAGGTAAAAGCATCGTTATTGCCGAACTGGCAAGAATTGCAACTGGTAATATATTAGTGCTAACCCACGTTAAAGAATTAGTGGCACAAAATGCTGAAAAAGTTGGCCTGCTGACACAAGATGCTAGTATCTATTCAGCTGGGCTTAAACAAAAAAAAGCCAACGGCAAAACGGTTGTCGCTAGCGTTCAATCAGCCTCCAGAGCACTAACCAAATTCGACCAACCTTTTTCATTAGTTATTATTGATGAATGTCATAGAGTCAGTAATGAGTCGACTAGTCAATATCAACAGTTGCTTACTCACTTACGCACTAAAAATCCAAATATAAAATTACTTGGGCTTACTGCGACGCCCTATAGACTAGGCATAGGTTGGATATATCGTCATCATTATCACGGTAAAGTCGGTAATACCGATAAACCGATATTCGAAAAATGTATTTTTGAATTACCGATGCGACCATTAATCAAAAAAGGCTATTTAACTCAGCCTACTATTTTTGATGGATTCAGTGCTCAATATGATTTCAGTAGCTTAGCGCCACCCGAAACCAATGAATACCCACAAGCTGAGGTTGATAATTTACTACATCACCAAGGCAGAGCCACCACCGCAATCATTAAACAAGTCAAGCAACTAGCAGTGCACCGCCAAGGAGTACTTATCTTTGCCGCGACGGTACGTCATGCAAATGAAATAATGATGTTAATGAATGATGACGCTGCTTTAATAACTGCAAAAACACCACATGCAGACCGTGATGACATCATTGAACGTTTTAAATCTAAAAAGCTTAAATTTATTGTCAATGTTGCTGTATTAACCACAGGTTTTGATGCGCCACACGTTGATCTTATTGCCATACTTCGCCCTACAGCATCAGTAAGCTTATTCCAACAAATGATTGGCCGAGGTTTGCGGTTGGCAGCAAATAAAACTGATTGCCTTGTCATTGACTACGCCGCAAATGGTTATGATTTATTTTATCCCGAGGTGGGTCAACCTAAACCCAACAGTAAATCGGTCCCAGTACAAGTACACTGCCCGGTATGTCAATTTGCCAACACATTTTGGGGGTTAGTCGATACAGAAGGTGACATCATTGAGCATTTTGGGCGACGCTGTCAGGGCCTTATTAATGATACAGAGCAATGTGACTTTAGATTCAGATCTAAACTATGTCCAGACTGTGGCGCCGAAAACGATATTGCGGCGCGCATTTGCCAACAGTGTAATTCAACGTTAATTGATCCAGACAAACGACTTAAGCAAGTGTTAAATGCACAACACCATCATTTATTTAAATGCCAAGAAATGCTGCTACAGGATAAAGACGGTAAATTATTAATCCAATATATCGATATTGAGGGTAATGATTTTAAACAAAGTTTTCAGTTTTCAACCAAAGCACAGCAACGGGCTTTTTACGCAGTATTTGTACTCAGTCATACTCGTACACCAGGATTACCACACCCACACTACAACACCATCGCCGACGTTTTAGCTGACAAAGATCGCTTTAGAAAACCCGATTTACTACTCTTAAAAAAAAATAAACACCGATGGGATTTAATCGAATCATTTTTTGATTATCAAGGAAAATATCAAATCGATATGAGTTAAAACAAAATTAATCGCCCTGAATTATGATTTAAAAAGATCATATGGTATAAATTGCTCATATCATTAAACAGGAGTCACCATGTTTGTCGTTATTTTTGGCCGTCCGGCTTGCCCATATTGTGTCCGTGCCGTTGAATTATCTGAAAAGTTAGCCGCACAAAGTGAAGATTTTAAATTTAAGTATATCGATATTCATGCAGAGGGTATCTCTAAAGCAGATCTCTCTAAGAGTGTAGGTAAAACAGTTGAAACAGTACCGCAGATCTTTATTGATGAACAACCTATTGGTGGTTGCACTGAATTTGAAGCGTATGTTCGCCAAAATAACCTATTAAATTAATCCCTTAATTGATTAGTTTATACAGTAATTAAAAAAGGCAACCATACGGTTGCCTTTTGTTTTATACCATCACACTACAGTACGTATTTTGCAGAAAACATCACTCGGTTTAAATCACCATCAATACCATCTTCACGCTCGTTCAACGCATGCATAAATTCAACACCAAACGTGAGCGGTTTTGACGGAGAATACAATAAATTCACGTATGCTGAATACGCTTCTTTATTAACAGCCTCACCTGTTAACGCAACATCGTTATCCGCAGAAAAACCTGAGAACGTAAAGCTTGAACGCCATTGCTCCGTCCACCAGTGACGATAAGCGACAAAACCCCCAAATGATTTTATCGCTTGAATATCACCCTTAGCATCAATTACACCAGCATTAGCATAGTTTAATGCCATATAACGCCCAAGGCCTTCACCATAAGTTGCGGTAAACTTAAAATCGTCTTTACCTACAGGGATGACACCGGCAAAACTGGCACCATAACCTAACTCGGATGCGTCATAAGCTGTACCACCAACGACTTGCTCAACGTTAAGTTGCCTGACAATCGCCGCAGCGGAGAAAGTCGAACCATTTGAAGAACTAAAGTTATAACGACCCACAAAATCAGGAATAACACCACTTCCACTGGTAATACGTGCGCCACCACCATAAGGAGTTACAGTGGTTTCTGGGTTTTCAATAGAAAATTGCCAATTACCGCTGGTATAACGAACTTGTGATTGTCTTACAAAGGGTGTGCCTTCAGGTGCACCTACAAAATCAAGGTTTTCAGGTAAGGCTCCTGGGTTTTGAAATGTGGACCATGTTTGGCCGACGGTCCATTCGTCATAGCTCATAAATGCATGACGGATTCTTGGTGAGTAACTATTCGATACTCGCTCATTACCATCACTGTGAGTCATAAAATCTAACTCAATAAAACCAGTTAACTTATGCCCATCGATATCAGTTACCGTTTTAAAGTTAAAGCGAGATTCACGAGCCTGAAAGTCAACAACTTGCTTACCATTACCTTCCGTCCCATAAATAGTACCTGGAACATAAAACTGACGAGAAAGAGAACCAGAATCAGGGGCCCCATTACCGTAGTCACTAAACATCACATCTGCCTTTATGTAGCCACCAAATGTCATATCGGTTGCAGCCTGAGCTCCCCCACTCATAGCCAATAAAGCACTTGCAACAAAAAGATTTAACTTTAGTTTTTTCATTATTATCTCCCTATTTATATTGTTCTAATCTTGAGCAATATGAGCTAATTAACAAACAAGTAACATTAGCAATAGGTCTATGAGACAAAAGTAGATAAGCAAAAGCTAAAGCATGATTTTGTATGGCAACCCAATGTTCAATTCGAGGGTGAAATTAAAATACAATGGTAAGTTCGTAAACATCCGTTATAGAAAGTTAAAGTTGAATGATTACAAACCTAAATAGACTTAATGGCTTGAAAAAATACAGAGGAAGTTTGAATTTTAGTGATTGAAGCTGTGATAGATATATTGATAGTTATTGATTTAACGACGAAGAAAGAACAAAAGTTGCTGAAGTTTTTACTGACTTTATATTATTGAGGGATAAATTAGTGGAAAGGATAATTAAGTGGTGGGTCGTGAAGGATTCGAACCTTCGACCAATTGGTTAAAAGCCAACTGCTCTACCAACTGAGCTAACGACCCATCTTGGTGTTGCAAGAATATTCATTCTTACTGGAGTAAATGCCCCATTTGTACAACGTTTAAATTATTTAGCCACTATTTAAAAAGTGGTGGGTCGTGAAGGATTCGAACCTTCGACCAATTGGTTAAAAGCCAACTGCTCTACCAACTGAGCTAACGACCCATCTTGGTGTTGCAAGAACTACTATTCTTACTGGTACAAAAGCCAACTGTCTCTATTTCAAGACCAACTGAACTAACTACCCATCTTGGTACTGCACTTAAATTCTTTAGACACTATTTAGAAAGTGGTGGGTCGTGAAGGATTCGAACCTTCGACCAATTGGTTAAAAGCCAACTGCTCTACCAACTGAGCTAACGACCCATCTTGGTGTAACATTTAAATTGTTTAGACACTATTTAAAAAGTGGTGGGTCGTGAAGGATTCGAACCTTCGACCAATTGGTTAAAAGCCAACTGCTCTACCAACTGAGCTAACGACCCATCTTGGTGTTGCGAGAGGAACAAAAGCCAACTGTCTCTATTTCAAGACCAACTGAACTAACGACCCATCTTGGTACTGCACTTAAATTCTTTAGACACTATCTAGAAAGTGGTGGGTCGTGAAGGATTCGAACCTTCGACCAATTGGTTAAAAGCCAACTGCTCTACCAACTGAGCTAACGACCCATCTTGGTGTTGCAAGAACTACTATTCTTACTGGTACAAAAGCCAACTGTCTCTATTTCAAGACCAACTGAGCTAACGACCCATCTTGGTACTGCACTTAAATTCTTTAGACACTATTTAGAAAGTGGTGGGTCGTGAAGGATTCGAACCTTCGACCAATTGGTTAAAAGCCAACTGCTCTACCAACTGAGCTAACGACCCATCTTGGTGTTGCAAGAACTACTATTCTTACTGGTACAAAAGCCAACTGTCTCTATTTCAAGACCAACTGAGCTAACGACCCATCTTGGTGTTGCAAGAACTACTATTCTTACTGGTACAAAAGCCAACTGTCTCTATTTCAAGACTAACTGAGCTAACGACCCATCTTGGTATTGCATGAATTCATATTCTTGCTGGAATAAAAGCCAACCGTCTCTATTTCAAGACCAACTGAACTAACTATCCATTCAGTTTTGTAAATATACACATCGGTTAATGCTTTTAATCCCCTCAGAAAGCTATGCCGTTCTGAGGGCGCCTATAATACCTTTTTCAATTTCTCATGCAAGCGCAAATTTATAATTTCTTGTTGTTTGCATGAAAAACAGACTAAGAGGCTGTTTTTTGTCTTAATTAGCCTTTCAGTGCCGATAATTGCTGTTGTGCAAGGCGAGCGGATGCACTATCTGCATATTCTTTTAACACTTTATTATAGAGGGCTCTTGCACCTGCTGAATCATTTTCTTTTTCTGCGATCATTCCCAGTTTGACTAAACTGTCACTACGCTTATTAGAGTCTGCGAATTTAGTAACCACTGTACTAAACGCTTGTTTCGCGTCACTGTATTCGTTTTTATTATATAAAAGTTGACCTAACCAATAGTTAGCGTTTGCTGCATAGTTAGAATCTGGATATGTAGCAATAAAATTACGAAATGCTGGTATTGCTTCATCATATTTGCGCTCTTTTAACACCAAATTGACAGCAGCCTCATAGCTTCCAGTTTCACCCAAAGTTGAGCTAGCTGCAGCCACCGTAGTAGCATCAGCTGGAATGGTAGCTGTTGGGGTTGATGACTTAGCAGTAAGATTAGCAATTTCCTCATACAGTTGACGTTGACGCTGTATCATTTGATTCATTTGATAATTTTGCTGCTCAGTAATGCCTCGTAAATCCAACACTTCATTTTGCAGTGCATCCATACGGCGTTGCATGTCAAAGTCACCTTGTTGCTTTGCCTTAATGATGCGCTCTAACTTAGCGATTCGATCATCATTTGAACCATTCGATGCATCCGAAACAGGTGCTGGGGCAGCAAACGCAGTCGCGGTAGTGAATAACATTGCCGCAACTAATATGACTTTTTTCATTTTTTTTACTCCTAAAAAAGGCCAACCGTTACCGGTTGGCCTTACATCTTTAACTATTAGTAAACTAACACACCACGACGGTTTTTACCAAAACCGGTATCTGTACGAGAGTAATCTAATGGTTTTTCTTCACCATAGCTGACAATACTCATTTGGCTAGGCTGTACACCCATACCTTGTAAATACTTAGCAATCGCTTTAGCTCGACGTTCACCTAACGCGATATTGTATTCAGGCGTACCACGTTCATCAGCATGACCTTCAATCAGAACACGGACATTTGGGTGTTCAACTAAATAATTACCATGTGCTTGAATGATTTCAGCATTTTCGCTTTGAACTTCACTACGGTCAAAATCGAAATAAATGATATTTTGACGACGCAATTCTTGTTCTTTTAAACGTTGTTGCTCTACAGCACTTAAAACAGGTGCTACACCGCCAGTTTCAACGCCACCGGCACCGTATTCACTACTAGTACCACTCATCGAACCGCTAGCATCAGTTTCAGAGTCTGAAGTTGAGCTACAGGCACTCAGTGCCATAAGCGGAACTGCAACCAACATAGCCTTAAACAACTTATTCAGATCCATTTTAAATCCTTATCAATATCTATTTAGAGAAACGGAGACCATGCTGGTGACTTCACCTCGCCCTGGCCGACTGGCAATCTTGCTTTAAATCTGCCATCCATAGAAACAGCAGCTAACACTTGTTTACCTTGATGGGTTGTACCATAGATAACCATAGTGCCATTAGGAGCAACACTTGGCGATTCATCAAGTTGGGTTGATGAAAGCACCTGCATAAAGCGTGTTGCAAGATCCATTCGGGCAATATGAAATTTACCATTCGTACGGTTTACAAAAATCATACTACGACCATCTGGGGTAATTGAACCACCGAGGTTCCATTCTCCTTCAAAAGTCATACGCGAGACTTTATTTGTATCTAAATTTACGCGATATAACTGTGGCTTCCCACCTCGTTCTGACGTAAACAAAATCGATTTACCATCTGGGAACCAAGAAGGCTCAGTATCAATTGCGTAATGTTCAGTAATGCGTCGAGCAGCTTTGGTCGCTATATCAATGATATAAATATCTGGCTGACCGTCCTTTGACAAGGTCACTGCTAATTTTTTGCCATCTGGAGAGAATGCAGGCGCGCCATTTATCCCATCAAAACTACTCACCAAAGTACGAGTTTGACTATAAATATCCTGAACAAAAATTTCCGCTTTTCTGTTTTCAAAACTAACATAAGCTAAACGACGTCCATCTGGGGACCACGTTGGTGACATTAACGGTTCTGGTGAACGTAATAACATTTGTTCATTGTAACCATCATAATCTGCAATCATTAGATGATAAGGTGCTTTTTGACCAGGCTTAACGACAACGTAGGCAATACGAGTTAAAAATGCACCACGAATACCAGTAAGCTTTTCATAAACAATATCACTAATACGGTGGCCATATTGTCTAAATTGATTTGCACTGATCACTGTTTCACGGCTTTCAAGTAATAACTCGTTGTTATTCTGTGGTCCGTTACCGGCTTGGAGTTGTGCTTTAACTAAATCAATCAACTCAAAGCTGACTAAATATTGATCGGTACCATAGGGCTTAACCGAACCAAGAACAACCGCTTCAGCCTCTACGTTAACCCAACTCTGAGCAATAAAACCATTCACAGATGAAATAGTTGATTGTGGTAATGCACGCACATCAAGTGTTTTAAATGTACCACTGCGAGCCAAATCAGATGCGACAACATCAGAAATAGATGCCGGTGCTGGACCTTCTCCCAACCATACAAAAGGGACTACAGCGATAGGTCTTGCGACATCGACCCCTTCAGTAATCACAATATCTAGCGCTGCGCGAGCGGGTGTAGTTAACACTAGTAAAGTCAGTGCTAGCCATTTAGCCAAGTTTTTCATGCGACTCCTTTAACTCAATTCCATCATAGAATACGATTTATATTAATTAAATTCCGGTGAAACGGTTAAATTAATTTCTTTTAATTGTTGATATACAGCAGGTTCTTGCGATACAGGTAAACGTCCCGCTTTATTTATTGACGCTTTTGCTGCACGACAAACAACCTGATCACCATCCAATGTTTGACTGGTTGTAACAAATCCGTCTGGCGCTAAGCGAATAAACACCCGGCAACTTTTACCTCTCATGGATTCATCTACCACCAAGTTACGTTGAATTGTGGCAATAATCATTGCTTTATATTTCTCTACCTCAGATAAAACTTGTTTATTGCGCGTTTTAGATAGCGAGTCTTGTTCTGCAGCCATGGCTTCAGCCATCTCACGCTCTTGACGTGCCTTGGCATCAGCTTCGGCTTTACGTTTACGCTCAGCATCTTCTTTACGTTTACGTTCATCATCAGCACGCTGACGCTCTTCTTGCGCTTTTTTAGCCGCGGCTTCTTCCTGCTTACGTTTTTCAGATGCTTGTTTAGCGGCATCTTCTGCTACTTTTTGTTCCTGTTCTTTCTGCTTACGCACCACTTCAGCTTTATCTGCTCGGTCTTTTTCTAACAGTTGTTTTGCTTGAGCGGCTTTAGCAGCATCATTAGCCTTTTGAGTTTCCTGCTCTTTTTGTTTGCGCTGAATCTCTAAGGTTTTAATTTTTTCTTGTTCGCGCTCACGATTTCGACGTGCTTCTAATGCTTTACGTTCTAACTCAGCTTGACGGGCTTTTTCTTGCTTAGCCACATCTTGTTTTTGTTTCTTTAATTGCTCAACTCTTTCATTAACTTTCTGTTGATCAATCACAATAGCTTTTACAGCCGGCGCACTTGCCGCTGCCGTTTGCATTTGTTTGGGCTTATCCTCAAAACTGATGCCTAAAGCAAGAATGACAATAAACCCAATATGGATACCAGCAGAAATAGCAACGGGTAAGGTTAAATCTGATTTTCCAGCCACCTATTTCTCCTTTGGTGAATCGGTCATTAGCCCTACAGCCGGTACTCCAGCACCTTGCAAGCTAATCATTAGTTGAATAACACTTTCATAAGGAATAGTGCGGTCGGCTTTTACAACCACAGGCCTTAATGGCTCAAGTTGAATTAATGCTCCAACTTCAGTAGATACCTGCTCTAAGTCCATAGCATCTGAATTAGAACTACTGCCGATATTCAAAAAATATTGTCCCGCTGCATCAATGGATGCCACAATCGGAGGCTTACTATCAGGAGGTAACGATTCCGCATTACCTTGAGGTAATTCCACTTTTACCCCTTGCGATACAATAGGCGCTGTCACCATAAAAATAATCAACAACACCAACATAACATCGATATAAGGTACCACGTTGATTTCAGCAACTGGACGACGACGTTTACGCTGATACATTAAACAGCTTCCTTCTCGCTATATGCTTGACGTTGCAATATGTTTGAGAATTCTTCCATAAAGTTTGCATAAGTCATTTCAATTTTATCAACTTGCGTTGTAAAACGGTTATAACCAATTACGGCTGGAATAGCAGCAAACAAACCCATTGCTGTTGCAATCAATGCTTCTGCAATACCCGGTGCAACCATCGCTAATGTGGCATTTTCTACAGCACCAAGTGCAATAAAGGAATTCATAATGCCCCATACAGTACCAAATAAACCAATATAAGGACTAGTTGACCCAATAGTTGCCAATAATGGCAAATGATTATCAAGTTTTTCCATTTCACGCGACAAACTTACTCGCATAGCTCGAGTAGTACCATCCATCACGGCTTCTGGAGCTTTACTGTTTACTTTGCTCAAACGAGTATATTCTTTAAAACCAGCAACAAACATCGACTCCAAACCTGAAATAGCACTACCACGGGCAATCAGTTCTTTGTAAAGACGGTTTAAATCAACACCAGACCAAAACGTATCTTCAAAACGTAGTGATTTTACTCTTGCGGAGTTTAATAATTTGTTGCGTTGAATAATCACGGCCCATGAGGCAATGGATAATCCCAATAAGGTCAGCATAACTAACTTTACTAATACACTGGCTTCTAAAAACAAGCCAATAAATGAAATTTCAGCGTGCACTGTCAAACTCCTGAACAATATTTAGGGGGATAGCGCGGGGACGCATACGTGATAAAGATATACACGCGACAACCACTGTCGCTTCACAATAGCAATCACCTTGATTATCAACTAGGCGCTGGTGAAACACCAACGACACTTTTTTTAATTCTATAACCTTGGATTCAACCAATAAGTCTTGTTCAAATTTTGCCGCTTTACGAAAATCTATATCGACATGTTTAACGACAAAAGCAATATCTTCTGCCAACAGTTTAGCTTGGCGAATTCCCATGGCTTTTAACCATTGGGTTCTGGCCCGTTCAAAAAAATTTAAGTAGTTCGAATGGTACACAACACCACCGGCATCGGTATCTTCGTAATAGACTGAAATAGGCCAAACAAACATAATTTGAACATCAATTTTTTGGTTGTAAAAGTTGGCTTACTATACCTAGTACCATCACGCTTGTGAATAATGCACCAAGTGAAAAATAGACTTTATTTTGTTCAAAATGCGCTAAAACACTCGAAAAACCTCAATAACGGTAATAGATGAAGCTTTATTAATGTATTTCTCCAAAAAATTAACAATCTATTGAACAAAATACGCTACACCACGTTAACTAATTTTGGTTGATAGCACCTTATTATTGAATCGACTTAACATTAATAGGACACTATAAATGAAGGCATTTGAAGGAGCATAACAGGCAGATAATAAATCAACTTAATATTACCTTTATTAGTAACTGCCATCAATTATTGGCATTTCTCTCTGCTAGGTACGCTGATATGTTTTCCAAAAGAGTTTTCAACTGAAATGTCTAGCGCGGTATTAAACAAGCTAAGATGCCTGCAATGTTTTAAGGCAACCAAACAGTATCAAGATATCAGTAAGCAACAAATATTTTCTTTAAAACAGAGGCCAGACATTTTTAGTCCACAATAATTGATCACCAAAGACAATTACCTATCCATTCTTGATGAGAGATCATTTAACCAATGACGACAACTCATAGGTTATCCCAAGGCAGGTATACTTAACTCATATTCAGCCAAGCATTAACGCAAAACCTATCAAACATCAAGTCAAGATGATAAACAGTCATCCAATAATTGATAATAATACTGGAGCTTAAATAAAATAACGAATCAATAAATTTACCTAATCACCCTGAGCATGATGTGCCATTTGTTAAATAATATTGTTACACCTTTAACTAATCCGAATAGTTATGCAGAGAATATAGATAACAAACCGAAAACCAATGAGATAGACAACTAAATTGAAAGATATATATTGAAACAACCATTAATTCATTAGTTTTTATAATGCTAAATGGTATTTTTTTTCGTTTGTCACATTAGTATATTCATTCTATTATTACCTTGTTTTCAGGACACGTCTGATTCAGATGTTGAAAACAAAGAACTCTACACTGATGTAACCAAATACCTCAGTTAAACCCAGTTCTTATGCTTGACTTCCTTCCTTAAATTTGTTGATTGCAAATTATTTAGCCCACTTGGATTAAGTGGGTTTTTTTTATCCTTTTTTGCAAAAATATCACTCATATTACCTATTTGAGCAATTACTAAAACGTTTTGAGTTTTTTCAATTCAAACTTCATCAGTGTAAAGGTCCTAAGTGTATTTAGATTACTCAACGTAGTAATCTAAAGGTGCAAGTAACTGACATTGATTGAGCTTCAAAACCGATTATGCCAAGCAAGATTCATTAAACATAGATTCTAATGGACAAAGTCATTACTTGAATTATGCAAAGTACTGATGAATTGATGAATAATAGCATCTAGTGGATATGCCATCATCTCAATATTGGAGTCTAAATTTGGGCATCTCGAAGTGAGATTCTTATGCAGGTGTTCAACAATCAGATTTTATATTAACGATTACCTCAACAACAATTGTTAAAAACGAATAACTTTATTGTATAAAAGAGATTTAATATTGTATTTTACTAGCAGAAACTAAAAAGCTGAAATAGCATTATATAGGCTTAGTTATTTTAATCACAACACGACGGTTCACTTGTCGGTCTTCAGCAAGATCATTACCCGTAACATGACGTTTTTCACCATGTCCAGCGGAATGAATTCGATCTTTGGGGATACCGCTAGCAATTAAAATGTCTTTCACAGAATCGGCACGTTTATCCGACACTCTTTGGTTTACTGAGCGTCCACCATAACTGTCGGTATAAGCATCAATAAGTACAAGTTCAACCTCTGGATCAAAAGACAAGTAACGTTGAACTTTTTGCAATTGTTGTCTAGATGAACGAGTAAGATCAACCCCACCTTCTTGATAATTCAATACAGTAAACGCAATATCATCAAAACTGTAAGGTAATAAATTAGCTAAACAAGCACGAAACTGACGATATTTACCGCCAAAATTAGCCGAAGACAACCCCACTGCAATTTTAGAGTTGTGGTTATACCAATCAGCATAATAAAACGTCGGCTCCATTCCTTGACTCAACTCACTCAACATCGACCAAGCTGCTTTTTTTGGCACTTCACCATTAAATTGCTTATTGTAAGTCAGCTGAGTGATCTCTTTGGAATTATGACCAGGGCGCCAGCTAGGAGCACGGCTAATTAATGTCGCTTTGGTGACAGAATCAGGTTTAAGCCACATATCTAAAGTGAAATTTAAATTCAAATCTTTACCAGCTCTGCTCGTAAATACCGCACGACCATAATCAGGAATATCATGTTCAAGACGACACTCAATTGGATTATTCTCACCAATACGCCAAGCTGAGTTTTCAAGTGACGCAACGTAATACCTCAAATCAGCATTAGCTGTTGAGCAAAGACACAAACTTGCGAGGACCATCAGTTTTCGCCACATAAAACTACCCTTTATATCTGATTACCTTTTTATTATCGGCTACAAAGTCAGTTACTTTAGTAAACAATCATGCTTAATCGAGGATAAAAATCACAATCAGACATGACACTGCGCTTGAGTTTGCGCATAATACCCGGCTTACATCATTTGCACCGATAAATGATAGCTATTGAGGATAAAGACTGTAATGACTGATATTTGCGACGCTAACAAGTTTAAACACCGCTTCCGTGGTTATTTCCCTGTTGTTATCGATGTTGAAACTGCGGGTTTTAATGCCAATACAGACGCGTTGCTTGAAATTGCGGTCAGCTTATTAAAAATGAATAGTGATGGGGTCATTGAACTCGATAGAACCCTCCATTTTAATATTGAGCCTTTTGAGGGTGCAAACTTAGAAGCAGAATCTTTAGCATTTAATGGTATAGATCCAACTAACCCACTTCGCGGTGCTGTAGACGAAAAAGTCGCTTTTTTAGAAATTTTTAAAGAAGTTAAAAAAGCCCAAAAGGCAGCAGATTGTCATCGCTGTATTATTGTTGCTCACAACGCTGCTTTTGACTTAGGGTTTATTAACAAGGCTATTGAACGAAACAGCTTGAAGCGCTCTCCTTTTCATCCTTTTGCAAGTTTTGATACCGCAACGCTTGCCGGACTAGCCATTGGTCACACAGTCCTAGCTAAAGCTTGTAAAATGGCAGGGATTGATTTCGATAATAAAGAAGCACATTCTGCATTATATGATACCGAACGCACTGCTGAATTATTTTGCTATATTGTAAACCGTTGGAAAGCCCTAGGTGGATGGCCGCTGGTCAGCGCTGATGCCGAAACAACAGAACAAGAGTAAGGTAATAAATACTCAACAAAAAAGCTGCCGAAGCAGCTTTTTTTTAATTTCAACCAGCTAAATTATAGCTTAGCTGAATTATCTTTTAGGTACGCAGCAACACCTTCAGTGCTAGCTGTCATGCCTTTTTCGCCTTTTGACCAGCCAGCAGGGCAAACTTCACCGTGCTCTTCATGGAACTGAAGTGCATCAATCATACGGATCATTTCGTCAACGTTACGGCCTAATGGTAAATCGTTAACCACTTGGTGACGAACTTGTCCTTCTTTGTCCACTAAGAAAGAACCACGGAAAGCAACACCCGCTTCTGGATGCTCAACGTCATATGCTTTACAAATCTCATGTTTAACGTCAGCAACTAGAGTGTACTTAACTTGACCAATACCACCCTTGTCTACTGGAGTGTTACGCCATGCATTATGAGTGAACTGTGAATCAATAGAAACACCAATCACTTCAACACCACGCTTAGTGAACTCTTCCATACGGTGATCAAAAGCAATTAGCTCTGATGGGCATACAAAAGTAAAATCAAGTGGGTAGAAGAAAATAACTGCAGGCTTACCTTTAATTGCGGTAGCAAGGTTAAATGTGTCAACAATTTCGCCAGAACCAAGAACGGCTGCGGCTGTAAAATCTGGGGCTGGACGGCCTACTAATACGCTCATTATCTATCTCCATTTAATGGCTTAAACACTCAACAACGGAATTATTTCATGGCTAGCTTGATAACTAACTGTGATCAACTTAGCAATTCATTATACCGTTGGGACTTATATCAGTCGTATACCATACATCTAAATTAGCTGACTTATAAGTTATTTCAGATGAAAATTGGTTTACCTGCTGAAAAATAAAACATACAGACTCACCAATATAAAATTACTGTATGACAAATTAATTATCGAAAAATAAAAAGTGGCTTTTTAACGTAAGATGAGAACCCAATATAACAATTAAATCTGATTTTAGTTATCCATGACTCAAGGGTAAAGTACTCTCAATATTGTTTACATCACATTTTTCGAGTAATTCTGACGAAGAAACCCGCCAAAACAAGCATCAACAACGAAAAAATGCATCTAGGCTGGACAAATAGAGGTGAGACAGTCAAGAATACCCGCCTCACTTACTTTTATGAATTATAATTATGAATGCGGTTGTTATCGCGGTTTGCTTAATGTTGTTTTTAAGCTTTATTCGAATTAACGTTGTAGTGGCATTAACAATTAGTGCTGTGGCGGCAGGTTTAGTCGGTGGATTAGATATTCATCAAACAATCGCAGCCTTTAATGACGGCCTCGGTGGCGGTGCTCAAATCGCATTAAGTTATGCATTACTTGGCGCATTTGCTGCTGCGTTGTCGCATTCAGGCTTAACAACGTTAATTTCTCACTTTATTATAAAAAAGCTCGGGAAAGAACCCAATAGCAGTAATACTATCGTTGTGCGTTGGTTATTATTAGCCACAATATTATTAATGGCAGTTTCATCGCAGAATATTTTGCCTATTCATATCGCCTTTATCCCTATTCTTATTCCACCGTTATTGCATGTCATTTCCAAACTGCATATAGACCGCCGCCTTATTGCTTGCATTATCACATTTGGTTTGGTGACCACGTATATGATATTACCTATCGGTTTTGGTGGGATTTTTCTTAATGATATTTTGTTAGCAAATTTAAACACCAATGGGTTAAATGCAATAGCAGAACAAATTCCTAAAGCAATGTTATTACCCGCTACAGGCATGGTTGTAGGTTTACTGACCGCAATATTTATCAGTTATCGTAAACCTAGACAATATTTGATTGAGCAACCCGTGCTCAATGACGATGTCACAGTCACTATCAGCCGTAAAAGCTTGCTGATTTCACTCTCGGCAATTGTGGTCACTTTAGTGGTTCAGTTACAAACTGACTCAATGATATTTGGCGCCTTAAGTGGATTTGTTATTTTCCGTTTTTCTGGGATCATTAAACATGACGTGAGCAAAGATTTGTTCAATCAAGGCGTGCTTATGATGGCCAATATTGGTTTTATTATGATTGCAGCGGCAGGTTTTGCTGCTGTAGTAAAATCAACAGGAGAAGTAGGCACACTGGTAACCTCTTTAGGCGACATCATAGGTGACAACAAAGCATTAGCCGCATTATTGATGCTAATTGTCGGATTATTAATTACCATGGGAATTGGATCTTCGTTCTCAACGATTCCCATTATCGCTACCATTTATGTCCCGTTAGCACTCAGCTTTGGTTTTTCTCCCGCGGCTACAATCGCGTTGGTGGGAACGGCTGCTGCGCTAGGTGATGCAGGTTCACCTGCATCAGATTCAACATTAGGTCCCACTGCTGGTCTTAATGCGGATGGTCAACATGACCATATTCGCGACAGTGTGATCCCAACCTTCATTCACTACAACATTCCTTTGCTGATATTCGGTTGGATTGCGGCGATGGTGTTGTAATCATGATACAGATATAAAAATGGGAGCCAATTGGCTCCCATTTTTATATTAAATAATTACGTTATAATATTATTTAGTACCAAATATTTTGTCACCAGCATCACCTAAACCAGGTAAGATATAACCTTGTTCGTTTAAGCAATCATCAATTGCTGCTGTGTACAATTCAATATCAGGATGTGCAAGCTCTAGTGCTTTAATACCTTCAGGAGCAGCAACTAACACTAGCGCTTTAATTGAACTACAACCGCGCTTCTTCAACAAATCAATAGTCGCAATCATTGAACCACCGGTTGCTAACATTGGATCAACAACTAAAGCGATACGCTCTTCAACATTACTGACTATTTTTTCGAAATAAGGTATAGGCTGAAGTGTTTCTTCATCACGATATATACCGACAACAGAAATACGCGCACTAGGGAGATGCTCAAGAACACCATCCATCATGCCTAAACCCGCACGTAAAATAGGCACTACAGTAACTTTTTTACCTTTAAGTTGTTCGATAGTAACGGGGCCATTCCAGCCTTCAATTGTTACCGTTTCCGTTTCAAAATCAGCTGTCGCTTCATAGGTTAATAAACTGCCAACTTCAGTGGCAAGTTCACGAAATCGTTTGGTGCTGATATCCGCTTCACGCATTAAACCAACTTTATGACGAACCAGAGGATGTTTTACTTCAACGACTTTCATTTCTTTCTCCTAGATTTCTGACTATTTCAGGCAAATTTGACAAATGTTAGTCGATTTATCCCTTGTATAAAACATAAAGTTTCAAAATTGCTGTAAATCGTGACCTAAACCGATAAATAATAGGCAATTCATCGTTTTCTTTATAGGATAAAGTAAAAACATGACTTTCGACGAGCAACACAAACTGGTAGAATATTGGCGCATAAAATTCCATAAAACGATGTACCCTAGAGGATCCTCCGTGACCACTACTACCCCCCTAAGTTACAAAGATGCTGGCGTTGATATTGATGCTGGTAATGCGTTGGTAAACAACATTAAATCTGCGGTAAAACGCACTCGCCGTCCAGAAGTTATGGGCAATTTAGGTGGTTTTGGCGCACTATGCGAATTACCGACTAAATATAAACACCCAGTACTCGTTTCTGGCACTGATGGTGTTGGCACCAAATTAAGGTTAGCCATTGATTATAAAAAGCATGACACTGTCGGTGTTGATTTAGTTGCTATGTGTGTCAATGACCTAATTGTTTCAGGTGCTGAGCCACTTTTCTTCCTCGATTACTATGCGACAGGTAAGCTTGATGTTGAAACTGCAACTTCAGTTGTCAGTGGCATAGCAGAAGGTTGCTTCCAGTCAGGTTGTGCATTAATTGGTGGTGAAACTGCTGAAATGCCAGGCATGTATGAAGGCGAAGATTACGATCTTGCAGGATTTTGTGTTGGTGTTGTTGAAAAAGCAGACATTATTGATGGCACAAAAGTCAAAGCGGGTGACTCATTAATCGCTCTCGGCTCAAGTGGTCCTCATTCAAATGGTTACTCGTTAATTCGTAAGGTATTAGAAGTCAGCAAAGCAGATCCACAACAAGACCTTGCCGGAAAGCCATTAATTGACCATTTACTCGAACCGACAAAAATTTATGTTAAGTCTTTATTGAAACTGATTGAACAATCAGACATTCACGCAATGGCACATATTACCGGCGGTGGATTCTGGGAAAATATCCCACGTGTCCTCCCGGATGATTGCAAAGCAGTCGTTAAAGGTAACTCTTGGCAGTGGCCTGTTGTGTTCGACTGGTTAATGACAAACGGCAATATTGCACAACATGAAATGTTCCTCACATTTAACTGTGGTGTTGGTATGGTCATTGCGCTACCTACAGATAAAGTTGATGCAGCATTAGCGTTATTAACTGCTGAAGGCGAAAATGCTTGGTTAATAGGTGAAATTGCAACTCGTCAAGACGACGAAGAGCAAGTGGAGATCATTTAAATGAGCCAAAGCTGTCGTGTTGTGGTACTGATTTCCGGTAGTGGCAGCAATCTTCAAGCTATCATCGATGGCTGTGACGATAACCTAAATGCTGACGTTGTTGGTGTTATCAGCCACAAACCGGATGCTTATGGATTAATTCGTGCTCATCAAAGCGAGATTGATACCAGTTGTGTGATTCCTTATACCAATGAAGCTCGCAGCGATTACGATGCGCGCTTATTAAAGGCAATAGAAAAATACCAACCAGATCTGGTTATTCTTGCTGGATTTATGCGTATTTTAACTGATGAATTGGTCAGCCATTTTCTCGGTAAAATGATTAATATCCATCCATCATTATTGCCTAAGTATACCGGATTACACACACATCAACGTGCTATAGACTCAGGGGACAAGGAACATGGCGCTAGCGTTCATTTTGTTATTCCAGAGCTCGATGCTGGTCCAGTGATATTACAAGCTAAAGTCCCTATTTATCCTGAAGATAATGCGGAAGTCTTAGCCGAACGTGTTCACGAACAAGAACATGCCATTTACCCTCTTGTAGTGAAATGGTTCAGCTTAGGACGTTTAGCTATGACAGATGGTAAAGCCTATTTGGATGGAGAGTTAATTGGTCTGACAGGTTACGCACCAGACTAAAATCAAATAATTCATACTAAGTCTTTATTATCCATAAAAAACCTCACTAATTAGCGAGGTTTTTTTATGGATTAGCTTTCGTAAATAATAACTAGCGAACAGGTAACACCATGTCAGCAAACATTTCATCGATCAATTGTTGATCGCGAAGTCCAACCGCTTTCTCAACTACATCGCGGGTTAAATGCGGTGCAAAATTTCGCATAAAGTCATACATGTAGCTGCGTAAAAAGCTACCACGGCGGAAACCTATCTTAGTTGTACTGTGAGCAAACAGGTGACTCGCATCAATCGCCACTAAATCATTATCTACCGCCGGATCAATTGCCATAGAAGCAATCACCCCAACTCCTAATCCTAAACGAACATAGGTTTTAAGCACATCGGCACTCGTTGCGCTAAACACGACTCGTGGATCCAGATCTGCACGTTTAAATGACTTCTCAATTTCAGATGCCTTATCGAAACCAAATACATAAGTCACCAATGGATATGTCGCTAAATCTTCTATGCTAATCTTTGCCGATTGGCTAGCAAGCGGATGATCACGAGTTACAACAATTGAGCGATTCCAATGATAACAAGGCAACATGATTAAATCGGTATATAAATGCATTGCTTCAGTAGCAATAGCAAAATCAGCATCGCCTCTAGCAGCCTGCTCACTAATTTGTGATGGCGTACCTTGGTGCATGTGCAAATTCACTTTAGGATACCGCTTAATAAATTCTTTAATTATTTGTGGCAGAGCATATCTAGCCTGAGTGTCAGTGGTGGTAATATTTAACTCGCCCTGATTAGGCTGAGTATGTTCTTCGGACACTTTCTTGATGCTATCGACTTTGCCGAGTATATCATTGGCAATATCAATAACTTGTTGTCCCGCAGGCGTCACATGAGTCAAATGTTTACCACTGCGACCGAATATTTGAATGCCTAGTTCATCTTCTAACATTCTGACTTGCTTGCTAATACCCGGTTGTGAAGTATAAAGATTCTCAGCCGTAGATGACACATTAAGGTTATGTTTAACAACCTCTGCAATATATCTAAGTTGTTGCAGTTTCATGGTTTTATCCTTGATTTAACCGTCACTCATCCGCATGATATGCAAATAAGAAAAAATCTATGTTATTTCACTGAGCAGGAACGATTGTTCAACTATAATAAAACGTTATATAGTAAATGAAATGTAATGTAAATAGTAATAACGAGCAAGTAATAATAGTGCTGTTATGAATTGAGTTGGCTTTTCATAAACATAGACAGTTAACAGTTTAATGATTTATCAACAAAATGACTTATTATTCAACGACAGCCGCGATAACTTACGCTAAGATATAGATTCTTTTTGATGAAATTTTATTTCTATTATTTCATCCAGTATCAAAACAACTTGTAGCTATAGCTATTTGGCTATATTAACCATGTGATATCCAAGATAAAACGGAACCTTTATGTCCTTAATTTTGATATTAATTCTTATTGGGGCGCTATTACTGCTGATAATCGGCTTTAGTATTGTCCAGCAACAAAAAGAACGCGCAGAAGCCGAGCGTAGAGTAGAAATGTCTCGACAACGAGCCATCATAGACGAAACCGATAATGTCTTATCTAATACTGGTATGACCCCATCTTCTAGCCATATAATGCTAGTACTTTATCGTCGAATTAAAGATGCTTTAGAGCAATCAATTGTCCATTCTTCTGGTCAACTAAAGTCTGATTATGAACGCCGTTTAGCTGATATAAAAACGCAAATATCCACAGTATCAAGTTCACCAGCCCAAGTCCCTGCTATTGAGAATTTTCGCTTACCTGATAATGATAGACAAGTTTTAGAATTAGTAAAAACCCTTAAAAAGCTTAAAGCTATTTTACGAGCTGAACATAATAAAGGAAAAGTTGACCCCTCTATTTTTGTACAAGAAGAAATGCGTATTGATAGCCTGCAATTGAGGATCAATGTTGAGTCGATGATTAGTCGAGCTCGTGCCGCATGTTTTATGAAACAATACGGTTCCAGCAAACAGATGGTCACTAAAGCCTTAAACACATTGCACACCATCAAAGCGCAGACGCCTAATGATCCTTTTATAGCCCGCAAAGTAGATGAGGCGAAATTATTGCTCGATGAAATAATGGGAGCTCAAAAGAATAGTGAGCCAAGCGCACCAAAACAGAAAAAAGAAGGCGATGATCTGGATATGTTGTTCCAACCTAAAAAGAAATGGTAAGTTGATTGTCATCAATGAATAAAACGAGCCTCATTTAGAGGCTTTTTTATTATAGCCAAGTCAATCTGACACTAAATTTGCGTTATTTTTTAACCATAAAAAAAATACAAATAAATACATAAGGTTACTAAAGCAACCTAGGAAGATAAACAAAGTTGTCCACAGAATTTGTGGATAACAATTTTAGACATCCGGTATCACAAATTAGGAGTAATAAAGAACCTAATGCTCAAAGATTACTCCTTTATGCTAATAAGAGTACCTTATAAAATGCTAATCACCCATAACTTATAAAGTAACATCTTATAAATTGTGTATCCTTGTCTAACCGTATTTTAATAAGATATGACACGCCTTATTTATTGCGTCAAGTCATTCTAATCAAAGTGCTCACTTTCTCAACTATTCGAACACATAATCGCTTCTTCAATGCCTATTATCACAACCCAATATTATTCAACCATATCCCAAGTAGTAAACTAAACATTGTTTAGTCAGTTACGGAATATGGAATTTATCATACTAGAACACCTAATAACCTTGCTCCGACACTGTTTAATCATCAAGTGGACTACTCAACATTGATATCATTTAGTATCAATAAACGAAAGTACCAAACCAATAATTTAGGATTTAGAACCTAAATGTTTTGATATCATGTTCCATACTCGTATTATTTTTATTATACCTATCCTTGTCAGCGATGGCATAAATCAGGATACTAGCAACAAAATAATATAAACAGTAAAAGGGCTTTATGCTAAAAATAACTTCCATAAAAATGTTGCCTTTGTTTCTGTTGTTCATCCTCACTGCATGCAGTCAATCAGATGATCTACTCTCACCAGAACAAGTTACACTTGGTTTCTTTAATGCTATTTATGTTGAACGTGATGTTAAGAAAGCAGAAAGGTTTGTCGCCCCAGATCTCAAAGAAATAATGGATCATTATCATATTGCATCACAGGTGCAAAGACATGTATTAGGTTTATCCATGAGTCAGGTCACTATCTCTATTGATGAAATTGATATCGACTTTTTCCGAAAATTTACCGATGATGTTACTGTAAAAGTCAAAATAGAAGGGTTAAAAGGCGGCGAAAACTGGATTGACGATCGTACAATCCGTCTCCATAAAAACGCCAATTCTTGGATTATTGTTGATATATTACTTGAAAAAGGTCGTATTGAAGGTTGATATTTTGTCGTTAATTGGTATTGGTATTGGTATTGGTATTCTAATAATATTCAAAAGCAAAACATAATCGAGTGCCAATAGCAAAACGGCACCTATTATTTAGGCATCATCCTGATTAAATTGATCATGAAAGACATCAACAACCCAATAAAAATAGCAGCCTAAGCTGCTATTTTTATTTCGATGCCGGAGTATTTAATGTACCGACTCTTTAGTCATAACATCAATATGCTCGTTCAATCGTCTTATTCTTCATCAGAAGGTAAAGACTCTAACACGTCATCTTTTACTTGATAGTAAGCATTTTCGTATTCATGAACTTCCATAATAACTCCAATCTTTTTAGGTCGTTTTGTAGGGGAAGGCCTGTCTTATTTTATTCAACTACATGATGTTATATACATACAACAAACTGATGTTAGGAATGACATTTACCTTACAGAGAGAAGATTAACAATCACGTTATTCTTGCCTTAGAGTATATCAATAGTCAGATCACATTTAAACCATAATTACGAAAAACTTTCAGTTCTGTTGTGAGGATAGTATGTAAAACGCCTTAAATCGGTGCTTATTTCTAATAATCGTGAAAGTCATTTAATAATTAAAACATTAAAATGAAAGCTATTCTGAATTTTCACTTAAAAAACCTCCGAACTACTTAAACCAATTTGATAATTAATAAGTTGAATTTAAAAGCTTTACTCAAAAGCATAAACAATAAAAAACCGATATCACCTAAGTAACATCGGTTTAATTTACATCTTCATGAATTAACAAAATTGATTACGATTACACTTGGCTAATATGATTTAACACTCGTTTTTCTGAAATTGGGTAAGCGGTGCCAAGTACTTGAGCAAAGCATGACACCCGATACTCTTCTATCATCCAGCGGGCTTCAATCAATGCTTCAGGGATCGGTTGCGAACGTGGCACTTTGGCTAATTGAGCGGTTAACGCCTCTTGAACTTTAGCAATACTGTGCATATGTAATCTATCGCGCGTGGGATCAACTGGCAGCTTTTCCAGTCTATTCTCAATAGCTTTTAAATAACGGGCTACGTCAGTTAATCGTTGCCAGCCACAGTCTTCGACAAATCCTTTATAAACTAGGCTATCCAGCTGAGTTTGAATATCACTCATTGCAAACGCAATATCAAAGCTAATTTTTCCTTTTAAACGTTTTTTAATTCGTTGATAAATGGTCAAAACTGTCTCTACGTTCAATGCAAGAATTTCCGCAGTAGGATTGAGTTCTTGGCGAACCCACTCTTTTGCTTGCTCGAATTGTTGTTCGTTACGAATATCTAATTGCTTTTGATCTAGCAACTGCTGTACTGCTGCATTAATAATATCTTCAATTAATATCTGTACTTGTCCAAAAGGATTAAAGTACATCGCAAGCTTAGCTTTATTAGGCAATGCTTGCTGCAAGTGCTTCACTGGCGAGGGAATATTAATCAATAACAATCTGCGTAGACCGACTCGATGATGTCGCTTTGCTTCATGTTCATCATCAAATAACTTAATCGCCACATCGGTTTTGTTGTCAATTAATGCCGGATATGCTTTAACTTCGTAGTTACCTTTACGCTGCTGATATTGAGCGGGTAAATCACCGAATGACCACGTAGTGATGGCCTGTTGCTCAATACCTTTGTCTGCGACTTTACGGATTGCTTTGGCGACAACACCTTGCAATTGACCTTTTAACAGTTCTAAATCACGGCCTTGTGCAACTAAACGACCTTGATCATCTTCAATCTTAAAGTTCATCTTAAGATGTTCTGTTAATTGAGTTAAATCAAAATCATCAGCAGAAATACGCACGCCACTCATGCGCAGCAATTGTTTACACATGGAATCAAGCATTGATAACTCAAACGGCTTCATTGCTTGATAACATGCCCGGGCATAGTCAGGAGCAGGTACAAAATTGCGCCGTAAGTTTTTTGGCAAAGACTTAATCAATGCGATTAGCTTCTCTTCTCGTAACCCTGGTACTAACCAATCAAAATCACTGTCGTCAATTTGATTGATGAGTGCCACCGGAATGTGCACCGATACACCATCATCCGCATTGCCAGGTTCAAAGTGATAACTAACTGTTAAAGCCAAATTCCCTTTATGCCATACTTCTGGAAAGTCCAAAGCCGAAATATGGTCGGCACTACGCTGCATTAATAATGCTTGGCTGTAATCGAGTAAATCAGGGGTTTGTTGACGGGCTTTTTTCCACCATGCAAAAAACAATGGTGCGTTATAAATCCCTTCGGGCACCAATGGTTCGTAAAAGTCCACTAGAACTTGTTCATCGACCAAAATATCGCGTCGACGAGATTTATGCTCTAAAGACTCGATATCATTAAGTAACTTTTGGTTGTTAACAAAAAAAGCTTCTTTTGTTTGCAACTGCCCTTCTGCTAAGGCGCTACGGATAAATATTTCACGGGCTTCTACGGCATCGATAGGACCATATTGCACTCGACGGCGGTTGACTATGGTTAAGCCATAAAGCACCTGATTTTCAAGTGCAATAACGCTGCCTGCTTTGGCTTCAAAATGAGGTTCAAGATAATTCTTTTTCACTAAATGCGCGGCTAGTGGCTCTAACCATTCAGGCTCAATTTTAGCGCAGCAACGAGCAAATAACCGTGAAGTTTCAGTTAACTCAGCGGCCATAATCCACTTAGGACCTTTCTTAGCTAATGGCGATCCAGGAAATACAAAAAACTTGCGGTTTCGAGCCCCTAAATATTCGTTGTTTTCACCTTTAAAACCAACATGACTTAGCAAGCCTGACAATAATGCTTTATGCAACTGGTCGTAACTGGCAGCACTGTCATTAATACGCCATTTCAATTCATGTACAGCTTGTTTCACTTGGGTATACAGATCTTGCCATTCGCGTACTCGTAAATAGGCTAAATATTCATCGCGACATTGTTTTCTAAATTGACTGGCTGACAACTCTCGTTTTTGATCTTTAACGTGGTCCCATAATTTAACCCAACTGGCGAAATCAGAGTCTTTATCAGCATAACGACGATGGCACTCGTCGGCCACTTGTTTCTTTTCTGCGGGACGTTCTCGTGGGTCTTGAATCGACAAACCAGCAGTAATAACTAATGCTTCGTGTAGACAACCTAATTGATTCGCTTCAATGACCATTCTAGCCAAACGCGGATCAAGTGGGATTTTAGATAGATCTTTGCCTAATGGAGTTAGGACTAATTCATCACGAGATTTTTTCACAGCTTGCAACTCTTCAAGCAATAAAAAACCGTCTCTAATGTGTTTTTGATCCGGTGGCTGAATAAATGGAAATCCGGCTATGTCGCCTAAACCAATCGACAACATGTGTAAAATGACAGAAGCTAGATTGGTACGCAAAATTTCAGGATCTGTAAATTCGGGACGCTGAATAAAATCCATTTCATCGTATAGTCGAATACAAATACCCGGACCAACACGCCCACAACGTCCTTGACGCTGATTAGCACTGGCTTGTGAGATAGGTTCTATCGGTAAACGCTGTACTTTGGTACGGTAACTATAACGGCTTATGCGTGCGGTACCAGGGTCAATAACATAACGGATCCCAGGCACGGTTAATGACGTTTCGGCAACGTTGGTGGCCAATACAATACGGCGACCAATATGGCTTTTAAAGACCTTAGATTGTTCACCATAAGAAAGACGCGCGTAAAGAGGTAAAATTTCAGTATCGCGATATTGCTGTTTATTAAGTAAATCTGCGGTATCGCGAATTTCGCGCTCGCCATTCATAAATATCAATATATCGCCAGGCCCCGCAGCCATTAACTCATCTACGGCGGCAAAAATACCATCACTGACATCTAAATCTTCATCAGTATCACGCACTAAAGGGCGATAACGAGTTTCAACTTCAAAAGTACGCCCAGACACTTCAATAACAGGCGCGTTATTAAAGTGTTTTGAAAAACGATCTACATCAATGGTCGCCGAAGTAATAATCACTTTTAAGTCAGGACGTTTCTTTAATACCTGTTTAAGGTACCCCAATATAAAATCAATGTTTAAACTACGTTCATGTGCCTCATCAATAATAATGGCATCATACTGGTTGAGAAATCGGTCTGAAGTGAGTTCCGCTAGCAAAATACCGTCAGTCATCAATTTAATGTAACTGTGGTCACTCATGGCATCAGCAAATCGAACTTTAAAGCCAACAACTTCACCTAATGGGCTGTTAAGTTCTTCGGCTATACGATTCGCAACACTTCGAGCGGCAAGACGACGTGGTTGAGTATGACCAATTAAACCTCGTGTACCTAAACCCAGTTCAAGACAAATTTTAGGTAACTGGGTTGTTTTACCCGAGCCCGTTTCACCCGCAACAATCACTACTTGATTGTTGACAATAGCTGAGGCGATATCATCACGCTTTTGTGACACAGGAAGTTCATCAGGGTAACTGATGGTGGGTCTAGAGTGTAAGCGCTGTTGCGCTTTCGCATAAGCTCGCTGGGCAGCTTCGGTTAACTGCGCTAACGTTTGGGATTTTTTTTCAGACTCAGCTTCTTTATTAACACGATACAAACGACGACGAATTTTAGCAGCATCGGTTTGATAACAAAGATTGAGATATGCTTTAGATAGCGGGTGAAGGTCCGAATTCAAAACTGGTTCCCTTGCTTACATCGAAAAAAGCGATCCTAGCAAGGAAAACAGTATAATGGTATTGATTTTAACGATTGTTAAGCTGGAGATAAGTAACACTGCTGCATGTAAATATTCATCGCCTTAAGCACATTGGTGCGATTTATGGTACCAATGACTTTTCCCTCTTTTAATACTGGATAAATTTTCGGCTTTGCACCCAACATTTGTTCCGCGAGTTCTAAAATACTGTCATCCGGCGCAACCGTCAAAACAGGGCTTTTCATGCAATCTTGTACGGTACTTGTCATATCGCAATGGTAGCTGCTTTTTAACATTACTGATAAACAATCTTGTTGCGACAAAAAACCGACTAGCTTGCCGAAATGATCAACAACTGGAGCCCCATTTTTATTACTATCAAGTAATTTTTCAACAGCAATTGCCAGCGACATCTCAGCGGTTAAAAGTATTGGACGTCTATCCATATAATCTTTAATTTTAATTGAATCCATATTTCCCCCAAATGCACGCTAATTGACAACGTGCTTAGTAAAACTCGTTATTCAATTCATAATGAATCAACCTATGAATACTCACTTGATTAAGTCTAGTCAATAATGGCCCAATGGATAGATAATAAAACCGATTGTATTAACCTACTGTATTTGGCAATAGTATTAACAATGCTTAATTCAAAGCGGCTAAAACTTACTTGTCACGCCAGATCATAATATTCGCCTGTTGGCCTTTGCTTCGTGTTGCACGGTACATACCTTCGGTATTGAATGGTGTAGCGATATTGCCTCGTTCGTCTATGGCTATGACCCCACCAGTTCCACCTGCCGAGAGCAAGCGTTGGTTAATGACTTCATCAGCGGCTTGAATAATCGATAACTGTTGGTATTTCACTTTCGCACATATGTCACCCGCCACCTTATAACGAATAAAATACTCACCGTGACCTGTCGCTGATACAGCACAAACGCCATTTTCAGCATAGGTTCCGGCACCAATAACAGGGGAATCACCAATACGACCAAAACGTTTTGCTGTCATGCCTCCGGTTGACGTACCAGCAGCAAGGTTGCCTTGTTTATCAAGTGCTACAGCGCCTACCGTGCCGTATTTATAATTAGCGGGTAATTGTTCAACTGATGCTTGATAATCACCGCCGTTATTTTGTTCGGCTTTAATAATACTCGCTTTAGCATCTAACAATTGCGCATAACGATGTGGGGTATCAAAGTGACTGTTAGCCACCAAGCTAAATTGTTGTGTTAACGCAAACTCTTCCGCCCCTTGTCCGTAAAGCATCACATGGGGTGACTTATCCATCACCTTGCGCGCTAAATCAATTGGGTTTTCAATATGTTTAACCCCAGCCACAGCACCTGCATTCATGGTGTTACCATCCATTATAGAAGAATCTAACTCGTGGCCACCATCAAAGGTATAAACAGCACCGACCCCAGCATTAAATAGCGGGCTATTCTCTAATACATTTATTGCAGCTTGAACGGCATCGAGACTGTCACCACCGTTATCCAACACCTTATATCCTGTATCCACAGCCTGCTTAAGCTTGTCGCGAAGATTTTGTTGTAACTCAGGACTTAAACTAGCTTCTGAAATAGTGCCTGCACCACCATGGATTGCAATAGCAAACGGTTTATCATCAGCAGCAAAATTGACAGTCGATGTGAGGCTTAAACAGAGCGCAATCGTTAAATATACTTTATTCATGTTAGTTAAGTCCTTTAAAGTGGTTTATCTTTATGACTATTTCTACTTGTCATTTCAATCATATCATTGCGACTTTTATGCTTTGTAGCGACAATAGACATTATCATCAATTTTGGAAAAGATAGCTTAACTTGTCTACAAAATGTCTTAAATTTAGTCAGTTTATATTACTTTCGTTGACATTAATGATGTCAGGCTTTGTGCTGGCTGATAATAATTGGTTAACGATTAAGGTTTCGGGCGTTAACAAAAAAATTGAAAAGAATATTTTTGCTCATTTAGGCACGTTGCCAGAAAACGAGGTTCAGCGTCGAGCTTTCTTATTTACCGTGGACGATAACACCCAAGATGCGCTTGAATCCATGGGCTATTACCATGGTATTTTAGATGTCGATGTTAAAGAAAATGATAATGGACCTTGGGAGTTAAGCCTCAATATCACCCTAGGAGACCCTGTAATTATTCAATGGATAGATATTCGTTTCCAAGGTGAGATGCTGGAAGACGATACCTTTTCGTTGTGGCTTAATCGTTTAAAAGTCAAACCCGGCGACACCTTAAACCACGGGGTATATGATTTAATTAAATCACAACTGGTAACATTAGCGCTGGCGCGTGGTTATTTTGATGGCCAATACACTAAAGCTGAAATTAATATTAACCGTGACTTAAATACCGCTCAAATTAATTTGCAGTTTGATTCGGGGAAACGCTATTTATTCGGTCATGTCGATTTTGAAGGCAGTACACTACACGACGATCTTCTCGAATCCTTAATCCCTTTTGATGCAGACGCCCCTTACGCGACACAACAACTCACTGAGTTTAATCGCAATTTATTAGATACTGGTTACTTTAGCAATATCAAAGTATTACCTCAGTTAGACAAGATAGATACAGGCTTAGTACCCATTAAAGTAGAGTTGAGCCCACGTCCTAGTCATCTTATTGATGTCGGTTTAGGTGCTGATATTGGCAATAGCACCGAAAACGCAGTCGATCCTCGAGTGCGTGTTACATGGCGCACGCCACAAATAAATAGCTATGGTCATTATCAAGAAACCAGTGCTGAATGGTCGCCAGAAAGACCCAAAATATTAACCACTTATACCATCCCATTGACCCATCCTTTGGATGACCAGTTGAAAATAAAACTAGGATTATTACGTGACACCTATGGCGTTACTCAAGATTATGATGCCGACAAACGTGAATTTAGTAATACAGGCCAGCTAGAGTCTAAAAAGTACTTAATCGGCTTAACTCGCCAAAGACGGTCTAAAAATAATTGGCTACATGGTTATTCAATTGAATCAATGAGAGAGTTTTATACTCAACTGGATACTGACTATGATCCACGCTTTTATTTATTAAGCTATAACCTGACCAAAACAGTTCGAGGTGACAACACGCTCGATCCCAAGTCTGGTTATCGTCAGACATACAGCATTGAATATGCAGATCCTTCCTTAGGGTCGACCATTCGACTTGCTCGTTTACAAGCCCGATTTAAATGGATAGAGACCTTATTTGATAAACACCGTTTTGTCGCCAGAATTGATTTAGCAGCCAATATTGCCGATAAAAATGATATTGATTATATTCCACCATCACTACGTTATTTTGCCGGTGGTGACCAAAGTATACGAGGTTATAGTTATCAAGAGTTAGGGCCTTATATAGACTATACCAACGACGACGGAGGCTTATCTCGGCAAGTTGTTGGTGGACGTTATTTGGCTATTGGCAGTATAGAATATCAATATTATCTTACCCCGACTTGGCGAGTGGCCACTTTTGTCGATGCTGGTAATGCTTTTGATACACAACAATTTGAACCAGTGGTATCTGTTGGCGGTGGTGTACATTGGATCTCACCCATTGGCCCCATTCGCATGGACTTAGGTTTTGGCTTAAAAGAAACCGAGACCGTTGCACGTTCATATCGTTTCCATTTAACCATGGGGACTGATTTATGATACATAAAAATACTGACAAGAAAAATCAGCAAGATACCGAGTTACAGCCACAGCTCGATTCAAGTGACGAAAAGGCCAAAATTTCAACAAGCTTATCGGCAAAAATTTGGCGGAATTTTAAGCTTTATACTCGAATACTCATCTACGTCCCTTTGGCATTATTGATGTTGTTTGCTGTCATTATTGGCACTCCATTTGGCAGTAAAATAGGCGTGATGCTAGCCAACCAATTTGTTAGTGATATCGAGGTTGAATATGCTTCAGGCACCTTAAATGGCGATCTCACCCTGCATCACTTGTCTTGGTCAATGCCAGGCATTAGCGTTAATGCTGATGATTTAACACTAGGTTGGCTGCCAAGGTGTCTCATTAATCAACAGATTTGTGTCACAAATTTAAGCGCATCAAAGATTGATGTAAATATTGTCACAGATGATATTCCAACCTCAGCAAACGTTAGTGACACAAACCAAAGCGAAGATCTTTTAACAGAGCTTGAATTACCCATCAACATTAGTCTCAGCAAGGCCCAATTAACACAGGTTAATGTTGCTGTGAATAGAATGAAATTTCATGCCGACAAGTTAATGACTCAAGCTATATGGAATAACACTGGCCTTGTAGTTGAATCACTTACAAGCCAAGGATTAGTAGTTAATATTCCTATAACGACCGAAGCAACAGGCACAACGGCATCGACTACAGGCCAAATAAATCAACAAGATAATAAAGCGATTAATCGATCTGGTGATACCGATAAAAACGTATGGCCGCTGGCTAACTTGCCACAGGTTTTTATGCCTTTTCCTATTAATGTAAAACAATTTAATGCCACTGAAACTCAGCTTACGATAGGTCAACGTAGCGACCATTTTAGTCATATTGGTTTAGCCGCCAGTTTTCACCAGTTTCAACTTGGAATAACCCAATTAACTATTCAACATGACGATGGTGATGTAAGTGTTATCGGTGATATTGCGTTTCAAGATCATTACCCTGTCACCTTAAAATTAGTCGCCAATATCGAAAACCTGCCTGAATTACCGGGTCTTCAACAGCAACAACTTAGTGTTGATCTTACCCAAGACTTGAGCAAATTAAATATCAACGCCATTGCTAAAGGCGATAATTATTTTAAGCTTGATGCTGAAATCAATCTCACCACACCAGGACTTAATTACCAAGTAACGCTTACCGACGCGGCGTTACAGTGGCCATTAAAAAATCCGCAATATACTAGCAACATCAGTCGTTTTGCCAGTAAAGGAGATATTAAGAACCAAGAAGCACAGTTTGAAGGGCAACTCACAACGCCGTATCACCCTACTTTAGCTATTATTGCTGATGTCGTTAACCGTAAGCAAAAACTGAGTATCAACAAACTGAATGTAAAGTCAATTGCAGGAAATCTAGATCTCACTGGAGAACTGTCATATCAAGATGACATAACCTGGCAAGCCAGTGTGCTTACCGATAATATTCAGTTGCAATATATTGATTATATTAATCAGCAAAAACCCATTCAAAGTAAATTTAGCGGCCACTTTAATAACAGTGGCACCCTAGCGAATAAACAATGGCAAGTGGCCATTCAAGAGGCAAACTTAACGGGGCGTTTAAATGGTTATCCGTTAAATTTACAAGGTGATATTTCTTTAAATCAAGACATTGCTATTAACGCTAACAACCTTCAGGCAAACGCGCTAGGAGCTCAGCTCATTATCAATGGTCAAGCAGATAAAGCTTGGAACATCAATGCCGAATTAAGCGTTCCCGATGTTAGTCAGTGGCTAAATGGTGGCCAAGGTAATATTTTTGCCAAAGTTAACGTAACGGGGAATAGTGCTGATCCAATCGTTGATCTTAATGCACAAATCAGTAAGTTTAGTTACCAAGGTGGCAAAATCGACAGCCTCGACTTACACGGCAATTACCGCCCTTATTCCCAACATCAATATAAAGCCGAGCTGCACACAAATAATCTCGTGTGGGACAGCTATAAACTTACAGATATCGTATTCATCAGTGATGGAAACCAACAGCAACAACAAAGTAAACTCAACACCCAAGGTGATGTGGTTATCAATACACAAATGACCAGTCATAGTAATATTGATAAACAACAGTTTGATGCCACACTAACAGAGCTCAGTATTAGTAATGCCCTTGGAAAATGGCAGCAAGATAACCCAATTACAGCCAGTTGGGATCAGCTCAATAGCCGTGGTAGCGTGAGTCACTTCTGCTTAGTACATCCACATAATAAATTATGTTTAGTCAACGATGTTAATTTGGGCAATACCGGCCAAGCCAATATAAATTTCTCTGGTAACCCAGGACAATTATTAGCACCCATTTTGTCTAAAAAAATTACTTGGAGTGGTGAAGCGGCATTAACCAGCCAAGTTAATTGGGCTAAAGGTAAAAAGCCGACAGCCAATGTTCAATTTACGCTTTTACCAGGCAATATTAAGCTAAGCCGTACCAAAAACAACACCATTAGCATTGACTACCAGCAATTACTATTACAAGCCTCCCTTGATGAAAAACAAATTAATAGTTCATTAAGTTTTAATTCATCCGGCATCGCCAGCTGGCAAAGTCAATTGAGTGTCAACATCACTCCCGATCGAACCTTACAAGGTACCATCAATGTTAATGATCTCAATCTGGCCCCTTTTGGAGAGTTCTTCCCTAAGCTAGAAACCTTAGAAGGCATTCTATCCAGTCGATTAATAGTCTCCGGAACTCTTATGGACCCAAGCCTATCGGGTAATATCAAGCTCAGCGACGGTGCATTTGCTTTATCAACAAACCCTACACTCATCGATAAACTCTACTTGTCACTGGCACTTGAAGGCCAGCAAGGACAACTTAATGGACAATGGCATATGGGTGATGGGCAAGTAAGTACTCAAGGAACACTTGCTTGGCCACAAGGAAAATTTAGCGGTGATATTGATATTAAAGGCAATAATTTAGCGGTGATTCAACCACCAATGGCAATATTGGATGTTTCTCCAGATATTAATATCACCTTTAATGAGCAACTGTTGGCAATAAAAGGCAAAGTAAACGTTCCATCTGGCCAAATAAAAATTATTCAATTAGCTGAGGGAGGCGTTGCGATATCAAACGATGTGGTATTTAACGATTCAGTATCTGAACAAACCGTTAAAACCAGCCCTTACGCTGTTACGGCTGATCTCAACATCAATGTCGGTAAAAACCTTACCATTGACGGTATGGGTCTTAAAGGTAAGCTAGAAGGTGATCTAGTATTACAACAACAAGCTTTTAAGCCCCCCATGCTATTTGGTGATATCAAAGTTACCAAGGGTACTTATAAGTTTATGGGACAAACCTTAAGTATTGATACCGGTGAAGTGCAATTTATTGGCCCAATTTCATTACCTAATCTAAATATAGAAGCGACTAGAGAGATTAAAGACAGCGACGTAACAGCAGGTGTTCGAGTCACCGGAACCCCAATGCGTCCAATTGTGACTTTATTCTCTAGTCCAGTGAAAGAACAAGCTGAAATACTCTCTTATATTTTGACCGGTAAAGGATTTAGCAGCACAACTAACCAACAAAGCAATTCATTAATGATGGGAGCGGCACTCAGTTTAGGTTCACAATTTGATGGTGGAGCAATGAATAGTATTGGCAGCACCGCATCAGGATTGATTGAGCGGTTTGGTTTTTCCAACGTACAGCTTGATACCAATGATGATGGTAAAGTGGCTGTGAGTGGTTATATTGGCGAAGACTTGATGGTTAAGTATGGTGTGGGAGTATTCAACCCAGGTTATGAAATGACAGTGCGATATTATTTGTTTTCACAATTGTATTTAGAAAGCGTGTCGAGCACCTTAAGTCAATCACTGGATATCTACTATAGCTTCGAAATCGAGTAGTTTTTAGTATTCAGAATAAAATTCAGCCACAAAAAAAGCGCCCTTAGGCGCTTTTTCTCAACTCAGCAATTAAACAAACATAAAGTCGATATGTTCAACCATTTGCTTGAATGCATGACGTTGGATAGCTTTAGTGCGAACTATAACTTCTTTACCGTCGATTACGATAGTTAAATCAGTTGTATAAAAGTCATCGTTTAACTGGATGTTAACGATAGCTTTGTGTTCGAACATAATTGATACAGGCTCTTTACCTGGACCATAAATTACTGCAGGAACTTTACCAGCATGACGTAGGCGGCGGCTCGAACCTTTCCCGATGTTTGTGCGGGTTTCTGCGTTGATTGTGTAAGACATAAGTCACTCACTTAATAATTAAAATAGTATGAAGGCGTCATCATTTTCGACCAACGATGACTCAAATAAAGCGCGCGGATATTACCATAGTCACTCTAAACCCACAAGTATATTCATTACCCCCAACGTCTCACGGGGCCACAATCAATGTGTACAAAACCATCTCGAGGATAAAATCCAACGCCGCCTAACTTAAGTGATACGGCTGCATCACGCAAATGCTTAGTTTTCACACCTGGTAATGCAATATCCATCGCCATGCCTTTCATATGATAACTTTTCTTGGCAACCCCGTTACTGCGAGAAGCAAGCATCTGATTTGTTTTTGGTGAACGATAAGCAGAGATTACATTAATTTCATCATGATGATCTAAAGCGAGTTGTAATTTATATAGATATTCGAATACTCGCTTATCTATAGGTGCTGCAACGTTTTGGCGATGATCACGTAGGACATGATTAAATTCAGTCAGCGTCTCTGGTTGATATTGACCATCAACCCAAAAACTGCCCTGACTTCTTTCACCGGTATGAAGGTTATAAAAACGTAAATCTTTAACACCCAGAGTTGAACGACTTGCTTGCGCGGTATTAGGTAACAAAGTCACCACTGCGGCACCGCTTAAGCCTAATAATAACTGCCGACGAGTTAGGCACTCGATTGTCATTTATACACCACTTTAATTATCTGAATTACAATACATATAAGCTTCAAAATCACAATTTCATCTTTACAATGCTATTGAGCTAATTGTTGCTTTTTTATCCACTTGATGAATAAATTAACCATTAATATTCATAAATGCAAGTCTGCTGATATATAAGTAACTTAATAAATATGTTCTCTTGCATAATAGAGTGATAAAGCTCAATTACTTAGAGACAAAGTAAACCGTGATTAACTTTACTTCATTAATTGATAGTTATTGCACAATTTATTTTTTGGAGACTTTATGGCTTAATAAATTGACAGGTTCTGCTGGTGCTAACTGATAAATATCATCACGATACTGCACGGCTTGCTGCTCATCCACCCAAGCACGCCAATACACCATGTGTACAGGTAACGTGGACGATAGAGAAAACCATTGAGTTTGAGTATAATTAGACTGCAAGCGATTCCAAGTACGCTTATCAAGGACTAAGTGGTTTGCAAACCAATCTGCCAACTGTTGTACTTTTTCAATTCTCACACAACCTGATGATATATCTCGTTCCGCACGTGAAAACAGCTCTGGGGCTGATGTATCATGTAAATACAAACTTTGATTATTTTGAAAGTAAAATTTATAACGGCCTAATGCATTACCACCACCAGGACGTTGTACAACTTTATAAGGGAACTTCCCTGCTGCAGCCAGCTGCCATTGTTCGGGTGTTTTATCAATACGATGGCCTTCATAATCAAACACATCAAAATGTTTATCGGCAAAGTAATGACCGTTTCTCCTAATTTGCGGCAAAATGTCTTGGCGTAATAACTGTCGAGGAACCGTCCAAGTCGGATTAATGATGACATTTGAAATTTGCCCATTCATCACTGGAGTCTGTCTATATGACTTACCCACAATCACTTTGGATGCCAACACCACTTGATTGTGATCAACTAACACCATTTGAAAAGCGGGAATGTTAATCAACAAATAAGGCTGAGATAGTTGGCTTACATAGGTCGTTTTTTCAACAAAACTTATTGCCAATAAAGAAGCGAGTTGCAAAGGAGTTTGATTTAGCCAGTATAACGTTTTAGGCCCAATAACAGCATCAGCCTTTAACCCATGACGAGATTGAAATCGCTTAACACTTTGTACCAATGTCGGTTGATAAATAACTTCGTCAGTAACATATTCGTTCGCATCACCCAATAACCACAACCGTTGATTAATTTGCTTAATACTTGGGTGGCTATCCCCAGGACGCAACAGACCGCCAGGCTCAATAGCTTGCCAATCTTGGGTTTGTGACAACCACATTAACTTACGTAGAGAATTTATGACCCCAAGATAATCATCTGCTGTGGGTTCCAGTGCAATATTTTTTTCTAACAATGAGGCGATGTCATTTATTGAGTCGAATGCCAATGGCACTTGTTTACTATGCCAAAAATCGGCAACACTATGCTGAATTTCATCAATATATTCTAATTGTTCAGCAGCAGAACCCGTTTGTAATATCGCTAAGTATTGAGCACGTTGTGCGGTGGGCTCAGCCAAATACTGTAATTGTAAGTGCTGAGTCAAATTCACATATTGATCTTGAGTGCTGGCCGCAGTAAATGGCGACATACACAAAAGTAATATGCTTATTATGCTTATTATGCTTACGATTACAGAATGCTTAGGTTTGCTGAACATACTCTTCCCCGTTGGCGCTACCCATCAATATTGGCATGTTTTTCACTTAAGTGAAATCGATATAGACATTATGGCAAATAATAAAACTGTTTGAATGATCGACACATTAAAGTAACAAAAATTAATACCAAAACGTCACTTATCAGCACAAAAATCAATCAGAAAGATAAAAAGTAACCACTTAACATTAATTTATTTATACACAACTAGGAAGGACCATGCTGAATTGTTATAAGGGGAATAAGAAGTATTAAATCAAAGTGATTCTCATGAATAAAAAGCAACTAACCCAATCCATGGCCCATAAGATGGACATTCCGCAAGCTCAAGCTAAGCAGCAACTAGAGCAAATCCTAGCGATTATTCATCAAGGTTTAGCTGAAGGTGAAAAAATTTATATTCCACAATTCGGCACCTTTGAATTGCGGTTTCACTTACCTAAAGTAGGTCGTAATCCACAAACGGGTGAAGCCATTGATATTGAAGGATTTAATCAACCCAGCTTTAAAGTATCTCCCGTATTAAAAGCATTGATTAACGACTAGCTGAGGCACCAGAGATTATAAATTCCTAGGTGCGAGAATGCTTCGTGACTAGAGTCTATAACTGTAGTTACCCAGTTATACTCTCATAACTGCAATCAACCGCTCTTATAGCCGCGTAGCGAACTAGCGAGGTAAATAGCGCCCTAGCTCAAGGCTCGTTCGCTTTTATCGCTCTCACTACTTCTATCGCTTATTACCATTCACAACCAAATTTCAGGTGTAAAAAAGCCCCAACTAATGTTGAGGCTTTTTTACACCAATCTCTATTGCTAGAGATTATAATGGTACCCGTGGCCAGACTATTCTTGATAACAAAGAGTGGCACGCTTGATGTTCAACAAGAGCACGAGGGATTTTAGCTTTCGATGTTATTTATTAAATTTCAGACGTAAAAAAGCCCCAACTAATGTTGAGGCTTTTTTACACCACTCTCTATTGCTAGAGATTATAATGGTACCCGTGGCCAGACTATTCTTGATAACAAAGAGTGGCACGCTTGATGTTCAACAAGAGCACGAGGGATTTTAGCTTTCAATGTTATTTATTAAATTTCAGACGTAAAAAAGCCCCAACTAATGTTGAGGCTTTTTACACCACTCTCTATTGCTAGAGATTATAATGGTACCCGAGGCCAGACTTGAACTGGCACGCTTATTCAGCGAGGGATTTTAAATCCCTTGTGTCTACCGATTCCACCACTCGGGCAAACTTATCGTGTTTTGATAAAAAATATCAAGCCACTTAATTCGCATTCACGTTAAATAAATAGAGCTGCTATCGCGTCCCGTTTAACGTGGTGCATACTTTAATGATTTTTTGGGACCAAGCAACAAAAATATTCATTGCATCGAACTGAATGCTTCAAAAAACGCCAATCCGACGTAAAATACAACAAAACGAAGTCCTTAGCACAGAATATGATTAATTAGCTCTCACAGGCGTTAAGCCTTTACTGCGATTATTGACAGCTTCTTCAATTTCAAAACCGGCTTCACTCCACACTTGCGCTTCTTCAACATTAAACGCTTCTTTGGCCCAAATAGTTGCCGTGTCTAATGTAAAGTTGGCTTTTATCCACCCTTCTGACTCTGTCGGACCAAAGCCTCTTACACGCCAATTTTGCGCTTGGGTTGAATCAAAGCCTATCGCTTTCCATTGGCTAATTTCACGTTCAGACATACCTTGCCAGCTAGGAGCAGATGCGCAAGCTACCAATAACGAGACCAATAAACCTAACAATAATTTTTTCATATATTCCTAATGAACAATGTAAATGCTGCGGCGCATAAATCGTCGAAAACAGCACAATGATGTGTAAATTTTGAGAATCATATCTGAGAAATTATTTTTGACAAGTAGGTAAGCAATAATTAATTTTCATTGGAAAAAAATAACAAAAAAGGCCGCATTTGCGACCTTCTGTAAATTAACCTACATAGTGATATTAGGTACGTTGACGAGTCGGTTTACCATGCTTACCAACCACTTTATGCTTATGAACAGCACGGCGGATTTTAGCACTTTTAACTTTAGAACGAGCAACACTGTGTTTGTCTGTACCTAAAACTGAACGAGTTTCAGGTTCTAACCCAGCAAGTTGACGTAAGTAGTTAACTTGGTCAATAGGCAGTTCAATCCAGCCACCTCGTGGTAATGTTTTTGGCAATTCAACTTGGCCATAACGCACGCGGATCAAACGACTGACTTGGATTTCTTGTGATTCCCACAAACGACGTACTTCACGATTACGTCCTTCACGAAGGGTAACATGCCACCATTGGTTTATGCCTTCGCCACCTGCAGCTTTAATGCTATCAAACTGTGCGGGACCATCTTCCAACGTCACACCGGTACGTAAACGCTGTACTGCGGCTTCTGGCACTTCACCAAAAGTACGCACAGCGTATTCACGCTCTACTTCATTTGAAGGATGCATTAAACGGTTAGCTAATTCACCATCACAGGTAAATAATAGTAAGCCTGAAGTATTGATATCTAAACGTCCTACCGCAACCCAACGAGCATCGCGCACTTTAGGTAAACGTTCAAATACGGTAGTACGACCTTCAGGATCTTTGCGCGAACAAATTTCGCCTTCAGGTTTATGGTATGCCAGTACACGACAAATAATGTCGTCAGCTGATTTTAATGAAATAGCTCGGCCATCAATACGTATTTTGGCATCAACCTCAACACGATCACCTAAACCAGCAATTTCACCGTCAACACTAACTCGGCCTGCAGCAATCCATGCCTCCATCTCACGACGGGAGCCATGGCCTGCACGGGCCAAGACTTTCTGCAATTTTTCACTCATTAGCGGACTCTTTAAAGGATTTAATATGAAAAACAAGATGTTATTAATTCTCGTTCCATTATCTTTTAGGATTGTACCCGCATGGAGCGCATACAATTTAGAAAAGTGCGTAGATTATACGCTGAATAGAGCTGCTGAGCAAAAAATACCATCATTAAGCTTAAATAGGGAAAATAGATGACATAAGCACATGAAAATCAATCACTTTAATGTCTCCAATATCAAACTTACTCTTTCTTGCTCATAAGGCTTATTAACACGTTATACCTGCCCTGTTATGAACCGATATAACCCAGATAACGGCAAGATAATTTTATACACCAGTAATCTCTCGAGTTAGGGTTATTTAGCCCTTTTAGCTTCTGCGTACACTAAAACCAACAGAATAGATCAGCCAATAAAAAGGCTGCTAACGTTATCCGTCAACAGCCTTAATCACTTAATAAACAGTTTAATATGACACTTTAGCGGATCACTTTAAGGTTAAACACTAGGCTGTACATTACAGGTAACACTACTAAGGTTAATAGTGAAGCGAAACCTAAACCAAAGATGATAGTGATTGCCATAGAACCGAAAAATGCATCACTGATTAATGGGATCATCCCCAGCATAGTGGTAATCGCAGCCATCATCACAGGGCGAACACGGCTCACGCACGAATCAACCAGTGCAAATCCGGGCTCTTTACCTTCATCAAGTTCAATATTGATTTGATCAACCAACACAATACCATTTTTGATGACCATCCCTGAGAGGCTCAGTAACCCCAGTAATGCCATAAAGCTGAATGGGGCATCAAATATCAACAAACCAGCTGAAACGCCGATGACCGCTAATGGTACAGTGAACCAAATAACCAAGGGTTGTCGAACCGAATTAAACAGAAAAACGGTGATTAAGAACATTCCTAAATAGCCCAAAGGAATTGAACTAAATACCGCAGTTTGTGCCTCACCTGCTGATTCAAACTCCCCGCCCCATTCTAAGCGATAACCTGCGGGTAGCTTAATATCCTCAACTTTGCTTCTCACTTTTTTATGCACCGAGTCTGCTGTTTCGTCAGTTCCCAATTTAGGATCTGCCAATACCGCCAACATACGAATACGGTCACGGCGCATAATTAAAGGGTTTTCCCATTCGGTACTGAATTCGCTAACCACTTGCGATGCAGGAACAAAGATATTGTTCTCTGTGCTCCATATTTGCATTTTCCACAAGCTATCGGCTTGCAAACGTTCAGTAGCGGGAGCTCGAGCGACAATCGGTAATAAATGGCTAGTCTCACGATATAAGCCGATTTGTTTGCCGCTAAAGTTAACCAGTAAAGCGTTATCTAAATCTTGCTTACTAATCCCCGTTTCACGCGCTTGCGCATTTTGCAGTTGCGGACGGATCACCGGGACTTGATTACGCCAATTGTGACGAACACCGTCCATTGTAGGTTCATTGCGGAAGATTGTTTCTGCTTGTATTGCTAAACGACGCAGTACTTGAGGGTCTTCACCGTAGAAACGCGCTTCAATTTTAGCCGCTGGTGACGGACCGTTTTCCATATTTTTTAAGCGATATTGAGCTTGTGGAAAATGACTATTTAATAATTGTTCAAGTTGTGGTTTATAAGCTTCAACCGCGGCTAAATCGCGCATTTCAATGATTAGCTGGGCAAAGGCTGGATAACCTTTTTCTGGTTGATAAGGTAACACAAAACGCTGCGCACCTTGGCCAATCACTGAAGTAAGATGCACTAAACCAGTATCATTGTGTTCACTTTCTTGCAGCAGTTTTTTCTCAATTTCGCTAGTAAAACGTTCAGTGGCTTTTATGTCTGTCCCTTCAGGCATCCATACATCAACAAAAAATATTGGCGTGTTCGATGCTGGAAAAAATACGTTTTTAATGTGACCAAAGCCGATCACTGCGGTCACTAACATTGCCAATACAATTGATAATGTCACCAAACGAAAACGCAGAACAAAATAAAGAAAACTTCGATAAGTGGTAAACAGCCAACCTTTATAGGGATCGGTTTGTTCAGCTTGCGGTGAAGCATCTTTGAACAACAAATTACAGAAAAAGGGTGTTAAGGTAATTGCCGTTATCCAACTGATAAACAGTGAAATCATCAACACTTGAAATAATGAACGACAAAACTCACCAGCCGCATTTTGTGACAAACCAATCGGTGCAAAAGCTATAATGGCTATTACCGTTGCCCCCAACAATGGCCACTGCGTTTGCGACACAACTTGTTTGGCAGCTTCTAAACGGGTTTTACCACGCTGTAAGCCAATTAAAATACCTTCAGTCACAACAATGGCATTATCGACCAACATGCCTAATGCAATAATGAGGGCACCAAGAGAGATCAGCTGCAATTCAATATCTAATACTTTCATAATAATAAAAGTACCCAGAATAGTGAGTAGTAGAATGAGGCCCATTAATAGACCCGATCTTAGGCCCATAAACAACAATAACACTGCGATGACAATCGCAATCGATTCAAGCAGGTTAATCAAAAAACCTTGCACAGTGTCATCCACAGCTAAACTTTGGTTATAAACCTTATCAAGGTTCATCCCTAATGGTCGCTGTGATTCTATTTCAACTAAACGTTCGCTAACACGTTGACCGACATCGACTACATTTACTCCACTGGAAAAAGAAATACCCAGTGATAACGCCGACTCACCTCTGTTGTGGTACAACACACTCGGCGTATCTTCGTAGTCTTTTTCAATATTGGCAATATCACCTAAGTAGATAAGCTCAGTGCTACCCGGTGAGCTAACCACTAAACGAGACAATTCCTCCACTGAACTAAACTCGCCAGTAGGATGCAAGCGAATGCGATTATCACCAATGACAACACTGCCGGCATTTGATACCACGTTTTGATTGTTCACCAATCCATAAATGTAGTTTTGGTCTAACCCTAAAGCCGAGAGTTTTTGCTGAGAAATTTCAATGACAACTTGCTCAGTCAAGTTGCCTACTACTGACACCTTTTTAACCCCGGGAACCAATACTAATTCACGACGTAAATAATCTGAATAATTGGTCAGCTCTCGGTTGCTAAAATCGTTACCTGATAAGTTAAGTAAAATACCGTAAACATCACCAAAGTCATCAATCACTTTGGGTTTGGCCGTTCCCGGTGGTAATAAGCCTATGGTGTCGTTAACTTTTCGACGCAACTCATCCCATACTTGGGGTAAGCGATGCTTGTCATAACTGTCTTTAATTTCTACCTGAATTTGTGATAATCCAGCGCTATTGATAGAGGTGATATGCTTAATGCCATCAAGCTGCTGCAAAGCATCTTCAAGTGGCAAGGTCACTTCTTCTTCAACTTGTTCGGGCGATGCACCTGGATAAGCGGTGATAACCAATGCTTGTTTAATGGTAAATTCAGGAAATTCTAGTTGTCCTAATCCGGTAAATGCCACACTGCCACCAATAAGCAGCAAAAACGCAAACATCCAGCTAATCACTTTGTGATTGATGGAATACTCAGCAACATTCATCAACTACACTCCTCGTTGCCAGCGTAAAGGCTTTACTTTCATGCCTTCAGATAATTGCGACAAACCGGCAGCAACAATAACATCGCCTTTTTCCAATCCGGTTAATACTTCTACGCCATTATTGCTAACTCGACCCAGGGTGACTTTCACTGGATTAATGTCACCACTTTCAGCCTGATAACGCCAAACCATCACATCACCACTTTCATCTTGTTTGTCTACTGCAGAAATAGGCACTATCGCGGTAAAGCCTTGTGATGACTCATTGATGGTTGCTAGCGTCAACTCAGCACTCATACCAGGCAGTAATTGCACATTCTTAGGTTGTGGTAATGAAAAGACCACTTCATAAGCTTGGGTGCCGGGAGTGACTTGGGTTGAATATTCTTTAAATTTAGCATCGAACGACATACCGTCTAGTGCACTAAACCGCACTTTCGCAGCTAAACCATGGGCAATATCTTGAGTCAATACTGCCGCCATTGCTTCTGGTACTTGAATCGTGACATCAAGTAATTGGTTATTTTGCAGCGTCAAAACGCCTTGATTAGCTTGTACAATTTGATGATTATCCACTAATCGTTTTGCGATAGTCCCACTAAAAGGGGCTTCTAAACGCGTATAACTAACTTGATCATTAGCTGCCGCAAGGGCTGCTTTAGCTGATTTAAGTTGAGCTTTACTGCTGTCGAATAAAGCTTGAGAAATCAGTTTACGATCTAATAAAGTTTGATTACGGGTAAAATCAGCTAACATCAAGTCATACTCAGCTTCACGAGTCATTAAATTATTATGCGCATCGCGATCATCTAATTGAGCCAATAAAAAACCTTGTTTAACGTGCTGCCCTTCAACAAGATCGAGTCTAACCAATTGACCTGATATCCGAAATGATAATTCTGCACGACTGTTAGCTTCTACTCTCGCAGGAAATTGGCGGACAGTATTACCTGCAGAGGTCGCCACTTCAAACAATTTTACGGGACGCACAAGTACTTCTTGTACGACAATTTCGGCCGGTGCACAACCAGCTAAAACAGTAGAAATAAGCAATGCCAACGGCAATGTTAAGTGATATCTCATCGATTCTGATCCTTGATGACAGAAATTTAAACAGACTGGGTTACAACTCAATTGCCCCTTTTTAGAGACAACAGTTTATAGACAATTACGCCGAACCATACGCTGAATTATAGTTGCAATAAACGGGTTTATTTGGGAACATCAATCCCATTATTTGAGTTTGACTTATCAAGCATAATCCGAGCAATCAATATGAAAACCGAAGACATTGCATTATTTCATCGAATTGTCGAAACAGGCAGCATACTTGAAGCCGCTAATTTGTTGAATTTACCTAAATCGACCGTCAGTAGACGGTTGCAATCATTAGAAGAATCATTAAATTTAAAGCTGTTTCATCGTCAAAGCCGCGCAATAACACTGACCTCAGCGGGCAGTCATTTCTACGAAAAAACCTTGGTGATGCTAGCGGATCTAGAACAAACCCTCTCCCACATTACCGACAACAAGGCGGAATTAACCGGCCATTTACGTATTTTGATGTTTCCAATTCCACAGATAATGGATGTAGTTAATAAAATTTTTGCCTTTATGGATCAAAACCCCAAGTTTTCGATTGAAATAATCACCAGCACTGAACCATTAGATATGGTCCGAAATAATATTGATATCGCATTTATGGTGAACGAAACGTTTACTGAATTAGATATGGTGGCAAAGCCCATTATCAGTGAAGAAATGTGTTTCTTTGCCAGCCCTGAATATCTGGATAAAGCGGGTATGCCAGTGACCATAACTGATATTGAACAGCATAACTCAATTTTATTTCGCTTCCCTAATGGGAAAACCTTTAGTCAAGTGCCGCTAGCAAATGATGCCATGCAAGCCGTTAAAGGCAATTTATGCACTAATAGTATTCAACTTGCCTATGAAGCGACTAGGTTAGGTCGAGGGATCGGTTACTTACCACAAGGTTTATGTATAGAAGACATACAACAAGGGAAATTAGTGCGTTTATTTGATGATTTGCCCCCCTACATTGGCGTAGTATTTTTAGTGTACCCATCAAGGCGCTTTTTAAGCCTAGCTGGACAACGCTTACTTGATTATATGCTTACCGAGTCATCCACTCAAACGAACGAAACCCTGGTCATCAATAGTAAGACATGGATTTAATCCAGCGGCTAATGTATCTGGTTTACATTGTTGTCATTTGAACAATTGTATTACTGATACCTAAACACAGATGAAACCTTTGTTGATGGCCGTAATAGCGCCCTTGAATTTATTCAACATTATTGAGGCCATCTTCGGTGCTGTCTTCACTATTGGCCTCATCTTCGGGCTCATCCATCGCTAACTGGGCTTTTTCAAATAACGCATGTAGAGAGCTGGCATCAGTTAATGCAGGTAAATCTGCCAGTTTGCTTAAATTGAAATAATCAAGAAATGCACTGGTGGTTGCATATAATGACGGCCTACCCGGTACTTCTTTATGGCCAACAGCTTTAATCCAATTTCTATCCACTAAACTTTTAATAATATTGCTGCTAATGGCAACACCTCTGATATTTTCAATATCGCCGCGCGTAACAGGTTGGCGATATGCAATAACAGCCAAGGTTTCAAGTGTCGCTCGCGAGTATTTAGGTGCTTTGTCTTGCCATAATGGTTGTAAAAATGGACTGAGTATTTCTTGAGTTTGAAATCGATAACCACTGGCTATTTTAACCAGTTGTACGCCCCGGTCTTGATAATCGAGTTGTAATTCATCTAGCGTTTCCTGAATCCGCGAGCGTGACACACTAAACTCAGCTAACACAGTTTCTTTGATAACTTTTACCGACAACGGCTTACCTAAGACAAATAAACTGGCTTCAATAAGTTGCTTAAGCTGGATGGGATTAATTGGCTTCATGGATCTCTTCGAATATAAGTGAGTTAAAAAGCTTTTACATAAATTGGCGAAAAGGGTTCATTTTGTACTAGCTCAACTAATAACTCTTTGACTAACTCCATTAGGGCTAAAAAGCTCACCACAACACCAGCACGGCCTTCGCTGACATCAAACAAGCACTCAAAACCAATGTATTCAGTACTGGATAACTTAGCTAAAATTTGGCTCATACGTTCCCGTGTTGATAAATGTTCACGTTTAACATGATGATCTTCGTTGGCATCAATGCGTTTCAGCACTTCGCCAAACGCACGGGCAATATCCACCAACGAGACATCAGGCGGCACTATCACTGGTTTAATATCTGGCGCGGCAGAAACAGATGCCTGAAATACATCGCGCTCAATACGCGGTAATGCATCAATATCAGCAGCCGCTTGTTTGATCACTTCATAGGCTTTTAATTGCCGTATAAGTACCACACGAGGATCTTCCTCCTCGTCATCTTCATTGGCCATTTTAGGCAATAATAACCGCGATTTAATCTCTGCTAACGTTGCCGCCATCACCAAATAATCGGCAGCAAGTTCTATCCGAGCTTCAGTAAGAATGTCGATATAAATTAAATATTGTTGGGTAATTTGTTGGATGGGTAAATCAACCACATCCAATTTTTGCTTACGGATTAGATATAATAATAGATCCAGTGGGCCTTCGAATGTTTCAAGAAACACCTCTAAGGCCTCTGGTGGAATAAACAAGTCTAACGGCATGCTTTCAAGCACTTCGCCACGTATTACTGCCAATGGCAGGCTTTGCTGACTGCCTTGCATGTTTATCCTTGTCTATTTATCAATAGTGTGAGTTTATTCAAATGCACTGGTATCGCCAGCACCATGACGTAATATCACCATTTCACCTTCAGACATATCAATTACAGTGGTTTGATTTTCAGGTAAATAACCGCCATGAATTATACCGTCTACCTGGTGATCGAGTATATCGCGAATATGCTCTGGATCTGACTCGGCAAATTGTTCATTTGGCATCACCAAACTGGTGGTCATCATCGGCTCACCCAATGCTTCAAGTATTGCCAACGCTATAATATTATTCGGAACACGGATACCAATGGTACGTTTTTTGTCACATTGTAAACGACGAGGTACTTCTTTTGTCGCTTTGAAAATAAACGTATATGGCCCAGGCATACAGCTTTTTAATAGACGGTATGCTTGGTTATCAACGCGGGCAAAATTAGCCAACTCAGATAAATCCCGGCACATTAATGAAAAATTAGCGTCGTTTTCAATCTGGCGGATACGTGCCATACGCGTCATGGCATTTTTTTCACCAATCATACAACCTAATGCATAACCTGAGTCTGTAGGATAAACAATGACTCCGCCTTGTTTAAGAATATCCACCACTTGGTTTATTAACCGAGCTTGTGGGTTCTCATCATGAATATAAAAAAATTGACTCATGCTCTTTCCGTCCAATGTTGTGATTGCCAAACCCATTCCACACCTTGAGGTTGGAATAAGTTTTTACCTAGCTCGATCCAATTACTGGGAAAGTGAAAATCGCTCCCCACAGAAGCAAGTAGGTTATTTTGCTTACTTAATGCGATCAAATTATTACGGTCGTCTAATGTTTGCTGGCCTAAAATAACTTCAATCGCATCGCCACCGGCCTCTGCAAATTCACGCACTAAGCGTTTAAGCCATTTGGCCGATAATTTGTAACCGCTAGGGTGGGCTAATACCGCTACGCCACCCGCCTGATGAATATGTTCTATCGCATTGGCCATGTCGCCCCAATTATTGGGTACATAGCCCGTTTTACCGCGTGCCAAATAACGTTTAAATACACTAGGCATATCTGAAGCATGCCCATTATTAGCTAGCCATCTAGCATAATGACCTCGACTCAGTGCGGCATCGCCTGCAATAGCTTTGGCCCCTTCATAGGCGCCTTCAATACCAGCTTTAGCTAAACGTTCGCCAATCTCTTGGGCTCGCACTTCACGCAATTGGCGCTGATGAATTAAAAACTCAAGCAATCCCGTGTGAGCAATATCCAAGTTTAATCCAACAATATGAATGTCAAAACTGTTCCAACGAGTTGAAATCTCACAACCGTTGATGAGTTTTAAAGGCGTCTCATGTGCTTTATTAGCAAGATGCGCTTCTGCTAATCCGCCGACAGTGTCGTGATCAGTAATAGCAAACATCTCAACGCCTTTTTCAATAGCGCGAGTTAATAATTCTGTTGGTGTTAGTTGACCATCTGATGCGGTCGTGTGGCTGTGAAGATCGGCCAAGAGAGTCTCTGTAATCATATGGTTATTGTACAAGAGTAGCGGTATAAATACTGCTTGGATTTATGAATAAATGATGGCAATTGATAACTTTTTTGCTCTTTAGTTAGTTAAAACGCTCAATAAATAGACCAGATTTATCCTGATTATCATTTTTTAACAACTTTTGAGAAATATTCAATTGACATTAATCTCCAGCTGGGTTTTCCTATAGGTATTAAATACCAACTCAAGATGCTATTAACAATGACACACTGTTTTGCTTCATTACACATTACTTGGTGGTGGCACTTCCCAAATTAACGGGTTGTGTGAAGCGTTGTGCTCATTTTTAAGAGACAAGATTTTACCAGAAAGCCCGCAGAGATGTGGGCTTTCTTGTTATTTGGCCCATTCAACATTGTCACTCGGGTTACACTACATTTAAAGGCCAACAAATGAATAATACAATGACACAGGGAGCGGCTACACAGTGACTACAACAATGACCAAACTAAACCAGCTCGCTCAGGTTACCACGCAAACACAGCCGTTAACCTACCACACTGATCCGCTAAAGCTGTATCAGCAAGTTACCGGCAACGCGCCGCATACCATGTTATTAGAATCAGCTGAGGTCGAAAGTAAAGACCACTTAAAAAGCATCGTATTAACTCATGCTGCTATGATGATCCGTTGTGACGGTTATCAACTCACGTTTAGCGCATTAACTCACAATGGCGCGGCCTTGTTAGCGCCAATTGCCAACTTTTTCAATGATGCAGAGCAACAACGAGATAATGATACCTTAATCATCACGTTGAAAAAGGCCACCGAGTTACAAGACGAAGATGCACGCTTAAAGTCTACGTCGCCTCTTGATGGCTTAAGAATGTTTATCAAACACATTCAAACCAACAACCCGCTTAAATTCGAAGATTTATTTTTAGGTGGCGTATTAGCATATGACTTGATTGATACCGTGGAGCCACTTCCAGCGGCGCCCAATGCGCATAATGACTGCCCCGACTATTTATTCTATCTTGCTGAAACACTTATTTTAATAGACCACCAAACTCAACAAGCTGAGATTGTCAGTCATCAATTTAATCAAGATACAGACATTAAAAACCAACTCTCTCAGCAAGTTCAACATGTCATACAACAATGTGCACAATTAGATGATATTGAACCGTTAGTACCAGTAGCAACCGACGCAATAGTCAACATCACTGACGAGCAATTTAAACAAACGGTTATTGATTTAAAAGAACACATTGTCGCAGGTGATATTTTTCAAGTGGTGCCATCTCGTTGCTTCAGCCTACCCTGCCCTAATACCATTGGGGCATACCGAGCATTGAGACTCACCAACCCAAGCCCTTATATGTTCTATTTCAGAGGCCCTGACTTCACCTTATTTGGTGCATCACCAGAAAGTGCCCTTAAATACGATGCCGCCAGTAATCAAGTTGAAGTCTACCCCATTGCTGGTACTCGTCAGCGTGGCAAAAATGCCCAGGGTGAAATTGATTTCGACCTAGATAGCCGTATCGAACTTGAACTGCGTTTAGATAAGAAAGAGTTGTCTGAACATCTAATGCTGGTCGATTTAGCTCGTAATGACATCGCCCGCATCAGCCAAAGCGGTAGCCGTAAAGTCACAGAACTATTAAAAGTCGATCGTTATTCGCATGTGATGCATTTAGTCAGTCGCGTTACTGGTCAGTTACGCTTAGATTTGGATGCCCTACACGCTTATCAAGCCTGTATGAACATGGGCACTTTAGTTGGCGCACCAAAAGTACGTGCATCACAATTAGTTCGCCAAGCAGAACAAGCTCGCCGTGGTAGTTATGGTGGCGCAGTAGGTTACCTCAATGGTTTAGGCGATATGGACACCTGCATTGTTATTCGTTCCGCCTTTGTTAAAAATGATGTTGCCCATATACAAGCGGGTGCTGGAGTGGTATTTGATTCAGATCCCCAAGCCGAAGCAGATGAAACTCGTCAAAAAGCCCAAGCGGTGATCTCAGCGATAAAAATGGGAGGTGGTCTATGAGCAACGCAACCACACAAACTGATCAACAGATGAAAATATACTTACTCGATAACTTCGATTCGTTTACTTACAACCTAGTCGACCAATTCCGTAGCCTTGGCTGTAAAGTGATCATTTATCGTAATGATGTCAGTGCCGATTATGTCGCTAAAAAGCTAATGAATGAAACTGGTAAAACAGCATTAGTATTATCGCCAGGGCCAGGTGCGCCTCATGAAGCAGGCTGCATGATGGAGTTAATAGGTAAAGTGGCAGGTAAAGTACCGATGCTTGGCATTTGTTTAGGTCAACAAGCAATGGTTGAATACTATGGCGGAAAAGTTGAGCGCGCGCCATTTGTGGTCCACGGTAAAGCCAGTCCAACCTTCCATAATGGTCAAGGTGTATTTGCCAATTTACCCTCACCATTACCAGTTGCCCGTTATCATAGCTTAGTGGCGACAATAGTACCTGAATGCTTAGACATTATTGCCACAACAGATGGCATGCCAATGGCAATACAGCACCCACAAGATCAAGCAATCGGTTTTCAATTTCATCCAGAATCCATTTTAACCACATTAGGCAGCCAATTACTGACACAAACATTGGCCTACTTAACCCAAGAACATACTTTTGCTGGAGGCGCATAATGGATAATCTACAAGCTTTATTTGACCGCCTTTACCAAGGTAAGTCGTTAGATCGCGAGCAAATGGCACAAGTGTTTAGCGCTATTATTCAAGGTGATATGCAACCAGCAACAATGGCGGGTATGTTAGTGGCGCTGAAAATGCGCGGCGAAACCATTGATGAAATAGCTGGAGCCGCGGACGCATTACGCCAAGCAGCCAAACCATTCCCACGTAGCGATGCCTCAAAACACACTGGTATTGTTGATATTGTTGGTACGGGTGGTGATGGTTACAACACCATTAATATATCAACCACTGCCGCGTTTGTTGCTGCTGCAGCGGGCGCAAGAGTGGCGAAACACGGTAACCGCAGCGTATCAAGTAAGTCTGGTTCTTCCGACTTATTGTCTCATTGCGGTATCGCACTCACCATGGAACCAGAAGCAGCAAGCCAATGTTTAGATAAACTCGGTTTATGCTTTTTATTCGCACCGCATTACCATGGTGGAGTTAAACATGCAGTGCCAGTAAGGCAAGCGTTAAAAACGCGAACCATTTTTAATGTGCTAGGCCCGCTAATTAACCCTGCCAGCCCAGAGTTTATGTTACTAGGTGTTTACACACTTGAACTTATTGAACCCATTGCCCACGTGCTGCATGCCCTTGGGGTAAAACGCGCTATGGTGGTTTATGGCAGTGGCTTAGATGAAGTAGCCCTTCACGATAATACTCATGTGGCAGAACTAAAAGACGGTGTAGTGCGTACTTACCAGCTGAGCCCTGAAGATCTAGGGGTTGAACGTGCAGACATAGCACAGCTAACGGGTGGCGAACCGGCAGACAATGCCTTAATAACCCAAGCCATTTTACAAGGCAAAGGCCTGCCAGCTCATCGAGATGCGGTGGCCATTAATGCCGGTTGTGCTTTGTATATCAGTGGTGTTTGCGACTCAGTTCAAGCGGGCACTCAACTAGCGCTTGATACACTTGCGGGCGGTGCAGCCTTTACCTTATTAACCGATTTAGCTGCCGCGAGCCAAGCTGGAGAACATAATGAGTAAGCCAGAAAGTAATGTACTAACCCGTATTGTTGATACAAAAGTGGCGCATATTGCCGCACTTAAACTGCGTTTTCCAGAAGCCAGTTTACAGCCTAAAATATCAGATCGTAGTTTATATGACGCCCTAAAAGCGCCTAATGCTCAGTTCATCTTTGAATGTAAAAAGGCCAGCCCTTCTAAAGGGCTTATTCGCCCAGTGTTTGATGTTGAAGCCATTGCAGATATTTATGTTCATTACGCTGCAGGTATTTCAGTGCTCACCGACGAACAGTTTTTCCAAGGTGACATGGACTACATTCCAAAAGTGCGCGCAAGGGTAACTCAACCGATTATCTGTAAAGACTTTTTTGTCGACCCATACCAAGTAAAATTGGCAGCCCATCAAGGCGCAGATGCCATATTGCTGATGTTGTCAGTACTTGATGATGCACAATATCGTTTATTAGCCGATGAAGCCGCAAAATATCAATTGGATGCCTTAACCGAAGTCAGTAACGAAGCTGAATTGGCTCGGGCAATTGATCTTAATGCGCCGATTATTGGTATTAACAACCGCAATTTACGCGACTTAAGCACGGAGCTTGCGACAACAGAGTTATTAGCGCCACAGATCCCTGCAGACAGAGTAGTGATAAGCGAATCGGGAATTTACAACCACCAGCAAACTCGTCGTTTAAATCCATTAGTAGACGGTTACCTTGTTGGCAGTTCCATTATGGCGCAACACGATATTGATTTAGCGTGCAGACAACTTGTTTTTGGTAACAATAAAGTCTGTGGTTTAACTCAAATTGACGATATTGAGGCAGTCGCAAAGGCAGGTGCCGTGTTTGGCGGATTAATATTCCATCCTAAATCACCAAGAGCGGTTACTCCTGAAGTGGCAACTGAGTTAGTCGCACAAATGCACCAACGCAATATTGGCTTAAATATGGTGGGGGTATTTGTTAATCATCCCGTTGCTGACATTGCCAACTTAGCCAAAACACTTGAATTATTTGCGGTGCAATTACATGGCGATGAAACTGAACTTGAAATAAAACAGTTAACAGCATTACTGGCTCAACAACAACTCAGCACTGAGATTTGGAAAGCCGTCGCTGTTGATAGTCAAAGTGGCGAAATGAGCCAAAAGCCAGCGGGTGCCAATCGTTATTTATACGATAGCAAATCAGCACAACAATTTGGCGGCACAGGACAAACATTTAATTGGCAAGCCGATATTGATGATAAACAAGATGCGATGTTGGCGGGTGGATTAACCCCAGACAATGTTTATCTTGCAAGCCAGCAAGGATTTTATGGGGTCGACTTAAATTCAGGAGTAGAATCTAGCCTTGGACATAAAGACCACCAAAAACTCATTGCCGCATTTACCCAATTACGCCGTAATTAATTTTATATTTACGACACTATTTTTAGTTAAAAACATGATTACTCGAAGGGAATATTTATGACCGAGCTCAAGCTTAACCCTTATTTCGGCGAATATGGCGGTATGTACGTACCACAGATTTTAGTGCCTGCATTAAAGCAACTCGAAACCGCCTTTGTTGAAGCTCAACAAGATGAAAGCTTTATTGCTGAATTTACCGATTTATTGAAAAACTATGCCGGACGCCCAACAGCGCTAACCCTCACCCGAAATTTAAGTCCAAACCCAATGGTAAAAATTTACCTCAAACGTGAAGATTTACTCCACGGCGGTGCCCACAAAACCAACCAGGTATTGGGCCAAGCTCTTTTAGCTAAGCGAATGGGTAAAAAAGAAATCATTGCCGAAACAGGGGCTGGCCAACACGGTGTAGCAACAGCCCTAGCCTGTGCACTTTTAGGCTTAAAATGTAAAGTTTACATGGGTGCAAAAGATATCGAACGTCAATCGCCAAATGTGTTCAGAATGAAATTAATGGGCGCTGAAGTGATTCCTGTAACATCGGGGTCTTCAACCCTAAAAGATGCCTGTAATGAAGCAATGCGTGATTGGTCTGGAAGTTATGAAAAAGCCCATTACTTGCTCGGTACCGCAGCAGGCCCGCATCCATTCCCAACCATTGTTCGTGAATTTCAACGGATGATCGGTGAAGAAACTAAAAAGCAAATTCTTGAAAGAGAAGGACGTTTACCCGATGCCGTTATCGCTTGTGTAGGCGGAGGCTCAAACGCTATTGGCATGTTTGCTGATTTTATTGATGAACCGTCAGTAGAACTCATTGGCGTAGAACCTGCAGGTAAAGGCATTGATACTCCGATGCACGGCGCACCGCTTAAACATGGTAAAACCGGCATTTTCTTCGGAATGAAATCGCCATTAATGCAAGACACAGATGGCCAGATAGAAGAATCATATTCGGTTTCTGCCGGACTGGATTTCCCATCGGTAGGACCACAACATGCATATTTAAATTCTATTGGTCGTGCACGTTATGAGTCAGCTACCGATGATGAAGCACTTGAGATGTTTCAAACACTCGCTCGCTGCGAAGGGATTATTCCTGCATTAGAGTCTGCCCACGCCCTAGCCTATGCCGTACGCATGGCTAAAGAAGCCACCAAAGAAACGATTTTAGTGGTTAATTTATCCGGCCGTGGTGACAAAGATATATTTACTGTCGCAGATATTTTAGAAGCCAAACAAAAAACACAGGAGAGCGGCAATGAGTAACCGTTATAAAGCAGCATTTGCGGCACTGAAAGCACAAGATAAAGGTGCGTTTGTTCCTTTTGTGACCATTGGCGACCCAAGCCCTGAATTATCGTTAAAAATTATTCAAACCTTAGTGGAAAATGGCGCGGATGCCCTTGAATTAGGCTTTCCTTTTTCAGATCCCTTAGCTGATGGCCCAGTGATCCAAGGTGCTAATTTACGTTCATTAGCCGCAGGTACCACCCCAAGTGATTGCTTTGATATCATCACTAAAATTCGTGCCCAACACCCAGATCTACCAATTGGGTTATTACTGTATGCCAACCTAGTTTTTGCTAATGGTATTGATACGTTTTATGCCAAAGCACAGGCTGCAGGTGTTGATTCAGTGTTGATTGCAGATGTCCCTGTTGAAGAATCGGCCCCCTTTAGTAAGGCCGCAAAAGCTCATGGTATCGCACCTATCTTTATTGCACCGCCTAATGCTGATTCAGATACCTTAAAAATGGTCAGTGAACAAGGTGAAGGTTACACCTATCTGCTATCACGAGCGGGCGTCACGGGTACTGAATCAAAAGCAGGTCAACCGATTGAAACTATTTTGGCACAACTCGCCGAGTTCAATGCGCCGCCACCACTACTAGGTTTTGGTATTGCCGAACCAGAACAAGTACGTGCTGCCATCAAGGCGGGCGCAGCAGGCGCTATTTCAGGCTCTGCTGTGGTTAAGATCATTGCTGCACACCAACATGATGAAATTACCTTATTGGCCAAACTTGCTGAATTTACCGCAACAATGAAAGCCGCAACCTAGACTATCATTGATGACAATAGTCCAAAAAGAGCCGTTAATTCGGCTCTTTTTTTAGTTATTAATCCATCCATAATACAGTTTCACTTTCCGATAATGAATATCAGCAGCATAGAAAGCTATAGCTTTACTATGAATAGAGACCAAAGCGCGACTGATAACAAACACTGATTAAAAGTGACCACCGTAACTTACTGAGCCTAAATAAAAACACATAAAAGTGACTTTTAGGAGCGCATATAAAGTGCGGACAATCATCAAACCTGTTGATGATTGCTATTAACATTCCCTTGCAACATGGCCTATGATTAATCATTTTTCGTTATCCTTGTTAATGTGAATAGGGATAACATCATGCTACAATCGATGATTATTGCGGTGGCAATGCCACATCATCACTCGCTTTTTTAACCTGAGATCTTTATGAAACAACTGTTAGATTTTTTACCTTTAGTCATTTTTTTCGCGGTCTATAAACTCTATGACATTTATACTGCAACAGCGGTATTAATTGCGGCTTCAGCAATTCAACTCGTCATCACTTATCTGCTTTATAAACAAATTGAAAAAATGCATTTAGCCACATTCGCCTTGGTGACTGTCTTTGGCTCTCTTACACTATTTTTCCATGATGATGCCTTTATCAAATGGAAAGTCAGCATTGTTTACGCCTTATTTGCTATTGGGTTAATTGTCTCTCAAATGATGGGCAAACCTGCGCTTAAGAGCATGTTAGGTAAAGAAATGAAAGTTGATGATAAAATATGGGCTCAACTCACATGGTATTGGGTTGGATTTTTTGTCTTATGCGGATTAGCCAACATTTATATTGCGTTCAATTTACCTTTAGAAACCTGGGTTAACTTTAAAGTCTTTGGCTTAACGGCCCTCACCTTAATTAACACTGTTATTACGGTAGTCTACCTGTATAAAAATATGGAAGAAGACAGCTCGCAACCAACTGATGGTCAATAATTATTCAACAATATAAAGTAAAGGAAGCTGCTATATGTGGTATATGATTTCATCTCAAGATGTCGAAAACAGTTTAGAAAAGCGTTTATCTGTTCGTACTGAACATTTAGCCCGTTTACAAGCTTTAGCCGATGAAGGCCGTTTATTAACTGCCGGACCACATCCTGCGATTGATAATGAAAGCCCTGGAGAAGCAGGTTTTACGGGTTCTTTAGTTGTTGCAGAGTTTCCTTCACTAGAAGACGCACAAGCTTGGGCCGATGTAGACCCTTATATCGCTGCTGGTGTATACAAAAGTGTCATCGTTAAGCCATTTAAGCGAGTACTTCCATAATGAAAATAGTGTCTTTTAACATTAATGGGATACGTGCTCGTTTACATCAATTACAAGCACTGATCGACAGCCATTCTCCAGATATTATTGGCTTGCAAGAGACCAAAGTACATGATGACGCGTTCCCTGTCGCTGACGTAGAAGCTATGGGTTATAAAGTTCATTATCATGGTGGCAAAGCGCACTATGGTGTGGCGATGCTATCCAAATTAGAACCTATTTGTGTTATTAAAGGTTTTGAAACAGATGATGAAGATGCCCAGCGTCGCCTGATCATTGGTCAGTTTAAGCAAGACAATGGCCGTATATTAACGGTATTCAATGGCTACTTCCCTCAAGGTGAAAGTATTCATCACGAAACAAAATACCCGGCTAAGCGTAAATTTTATCAAGACTTAATGCTGTATTTAGAAAAGCATCATAATCCTAGTGAAGATATTGCGATTATTGGTGATATTAATATATCTCCAACCGATTTAGACATTGGTATTGGTGACGTTAACGCTAAGCGTTGGTTAAAATCGGGTAAATGTAGCTTCCAACCTGAAGAACGTGAATGGTTAGCGCGTCTAGAACAATGGGGATTTATCGATAGTTTTCGTCAATTACACCCTACTCGCACAGAACGTTATTCATGGTTTGATTATCGCAGCAAAGGTTTTGTTGATAACCGCGGCCTTCGAATAGACGTTATTTTGGTGACTGAACCTATGGTCCCACGCTTAATTGAATCTGACGTGGATTACGATTTACGCGGTATTGAGAAACCATCAGATCATGCGCCAATTTGGAGCACCTTTAGCGAAAAGCTAATATAAGTTAAACAACCTAGTTATAGGTTAACCAAATAACATATCAACTCGATAATTTCGCTACTAAAAGCCATAAAAGCTATAAAAGCTATAAGTTCATCTTACTTCTAGCGCATTTTTAGTAGCGAATTTGCCTTTAGAACACCCTCTCAGCTAATCTCAACGACCAATCACTATGACAACTCTCTATGGTTACTCTTTATGCCTAGAGTACTTGCAAAACCGCACAGCGCCAGCAGGAAAACACGGTTTTAGTTTATATAGATTTTATGTTCAGTGATCTAAAAGAAATAGCGACTGGATAATTGCCAATGTTGTTCGACTAAATCAATAGATTCATTAAGGTAAGCTCTAGCGGGTCGATTTGAATCGATAAGATTGTACTCAAATTGAATAAACCATGGTCGGTCTAATTGGTACTGGTAAGCCAGTGTCAATGATTGGCCATCTTCGTTGTTATTATCATATGGCGTACTGTCATTATCGGTGACAGAAAAATCTTCAACACGAATATTAACTCTATGTTGCGACCAACGCTTGCTGAGTAAGATATATCCCGATTGAAAATCATTATCAACCACAGGATAACCTTCTGTGTTGGTCATCAAGGTAGAACCCTGCATAAATTGACCAATTAAGCTTATTCCGTAAGGTAAACGCCATTTTGTGCCAACATGACCAAACTGAGTCAACCACACATATTGACCTTGTTTAACGATAAGCGTGTTAGCATTATTGTCATAATAACCTGCTTGAACACTGCCTTTATTACGCCAAGTCCACTTGGCTAACACATGCCCACCAATACGATCGTCAAGTTCAGTAAAAGGATCCGAATTAGCAGCTTGAGCCTCTAACATACCGCCAGTTTCCATTGCTGGAATGGCTGCGATGGGAAGCGTTTCTTGCACTAATGTTTGTCTTGAGGTTTGAGTCCAACCATGCCAAGCCAACATGGCACCAGTGGTATCGTTAAACATAAAGGCTTCAGCTGTTAATGAAAAATCATGCTCTGACTGACGATACTTGCCTAAAGACTCAATGGTTGTCGATAAACCAATGTGTCTGACTTCTTCAGCGAGCCAGCTATTTAACGTTGAGTAATTTAACGTGTAAGGCGATGCCCAAGCTGTTGCAACATTTTCTAACGAGATTTTCGGGTACATCAGCCCAAATTGTACATCAAGGCGAATGCCCGATTCACTTGGAATATCACGATAACGGACCAACGCTTCGGTGATGCCCAATCCATTATTGATCCCATCAACATAGCCATTAGCCGCTATGCGACTCGACCAAGCATCACCCCATTGGATGTGATAATTTAATCCTAGTTGTGATAACGCTAATTGCGCGCCATTGTCTGCGCCAAACTTGCCCAATCCACCCTCTAAATAAGAATCGATACTATCGGCATAACCGGCACGAACATCAATTACGCCACTGAAATCATGCTCAACGTTCTTCAGATCAATAGAGTCGGCATACACACTGCTACTCACAAACAGTAAACAGCACACTATCCTTGTATATAATGAGTAAATAATGATCACTCTCCTATTGATAATCTGATTGTGTTAACCAATCATTAAACTGGCGCTCAGGGAGCGGCCGAGACAAATAAAACCCTTGGCCCATTTCGCAGTTTAGATCGGTTAACCACTCTAACGTAGCCTTGTCTTCGATGCCTTCGGCAACCACTTTAAGCCCCAAGTTATGAGCAAGTTGTAGTGTTGATTGCACAATAATTTGGTCAGCTTGATTTTCTAGTAACTTTTGCACAAATGACTTATCAATTTTTAGCTCATCAACCGGTAATTGCTTCAACTGTGCCAGTGAAGAATAACCCGTACCATAGTCATCTATTGATAGTGTCAGTCCATTATTTCGTAATAATGTGAGCTGCTTTATCGCCAGTTCAGGATCTGATACGACCGCATCCTCGGTGATCTCTAACGTCATTGCAGCTACAGGAACATGATGCTCCGCGAGTGCATTAATGACCCAATGGCAAAATTGCTCATCTTTTAAATTTTCAGCCGAAATATTAACGGCAATACACATATCAATGCCCAATAATTGCCAGCGATGATATTGAGCCATTGCTTCGGTAATAACCCAACGTGTCAACGCATCCATTTGCATGGTTTTTTCAGCAATAGGAATAAACGTATCGGGTGGAATAATGCCTCTAGCAGGATGATCCCAACGAACTAATGCTTCAACATGGGTGATTTTTTGTTTGGCTAAGTTTAATTTTGGTTGGTAATACAATACTAACTGATTTTGCTCAATAGCCACTTTGAGTTCATTAATTAATTGAAAACGTTCAATGCTATTTTTATCAATATTAGCATCATAGATCTGGTAATCACGCTTATTTACTTTAGCGTGCTGCAAGGCGGTATCGGCTTGTCTTAGTAAGGTTACAATATCGATATTTGGCTGATAAAAGCTCACGCCAGCAGTAAACTGTAAATGTAACATCACATCTTTGTAATGATAATCTTGACCAATCTGTTGCTGTAACTTAGATAACAAAACATCGAACGATTGATGCTCACAATGCTTAAATGCCAGAACAAATTCATCACCTGACAACCGGTAAGCAAAGGCATCAGAATTAATCTCACATAGACGCTTAGCCACCTCTTTAATCACTTCATCACCCACTTCATGACCTAAAGTGACATTAATTTCGGTCATACGGCGAATATTAATTAAACACAGTCCCATTTTTGAACCTGAAACCAACCAAGGTTCAATGTTGCGCTGTAATTCGTTGCGGTTACCTAAATTGGTTAACGGGTCATGAAACGCTTGATGCTCAATGGCTTTTTCACGCGCTAAAATAGCTTGCTGCATTGAGGTAAACTCGTTAGCTAATTGTTGTAACTCAACACTTGAGTCGACAGTAACATTCGAGTCGTAATTACCTTTGGCAATAAAGCGGGCTTGGGCAATTAATTGTTTAATCGGTCGAGTAATACTGCCCGAAATCAAAAATGCCAATAACAAAGAAACGGGTAACATTAATACCAGCACTGCCACTTGTTGTAACCACTGCGAGTCTATGGAAGCCAGTAAGTCTGAACGCGATTTATACATGTAAGCATGCAGAGCTTGTCCATCAACATCACCCAAAGACTGTTTCCACAAGATATAATCGAGATTGCTTTTTTGATCAGTGATATAGCTGGATAACAACATGCTTTCATCGTTTGACAACGACTCACCAGAGTGGCCAATTGTCGTCATTTTATCCGCCGAGGTTAGGATAAAACCACTATTTAACCCAGTGAGTTTATACAACGAATTGGCCAATGCATCGTCGACGAGAAAACCAAATCCAACCCAACCGATAACACTATTGCCACCACTGGTGAGTGGAGAAAACTTAATTTGATATAACTTATTATCTAATAAATAAAATGGACTTAATGTTTCAAACTCAGAACCTAACAGATAGCGAAACGTACTATTTTGCTCAGAGCCCAAAGCAACCACTTCACGGCCCTTGTCTGTTTGTGATGCGACCAGCTGACCAATAATCTTACCTTCCGCAGATACTGCCATTGCAAGCGAAGCATTGATTCGACTACGATGATTATTGAGTGCAACTAAAAAACTACGGTTATCACCATCAATAAAAATATCTTTTAAGCCGAAGTCTTTTGCTGCCGTCGCTGCGAATGCCGCCAAATAATAGCTTCGATTATCATATTGCGATTCAAAAACAAGACTGGCGACGTCAAGTTGGCTCGCCACATATTGTTGCTCTAATCTTTGATTTGCTTGATAAGACAACCAAAAAGACAAGCTTAATACAGCAATAATTAACAGGACAAAAAAAGCAAAAATCCGAGTTTGCAGGCGATTAAAAAATGCCAATACTAGTATCCTTCTAAAAATTCAAATTCATCTAAACTTTTCTGAGCCGGAATACTATCAAATTCAGCCTGTAAAGAGATAGTAATGTTGTTATCACTGGGTAAATGGAACATTTTAATTTGTTGATTATCAGTCAATTTTAACTGTGGATGCCATACAACAACTTGGAAGTCATCGACGGGTAAATCTGCAAATGTTACCTGACCTTGTGGGTTAGTCACTGCATAAAAAGGTGTGTCGACAACCAACAAATGACCCGACATCCAGTCATGAATATTACACCCCATCGACACGTGTCCTGTTTGCTCGAATCTCAACACTTGCTGCTCTTGATTATGACGTAATTTAAATGCAAAACGTTTTGGCCCTAGTGCCGAATAAATATGATGAGTAATATCGTCTTCATTGACAAAAGCCACATCATTATCTTTTTGTACAATAGTTATATAGGGAGAGAACTGTTTATCTTTTTGATGCACTTCAGCTTTTTGGGGCGGTGTGCTGGCAACTATATGGGCTGGATTATTGGGAAGCAGATACACCACCATGTTTTCTGCTGGTAGTCCTTGGGTATTTAACACCGTTATATTTTGCGAAGCCGCTATCGCGGCACTGGTACTAAATAATAAACTGGTTAAAGTCAGCACGATTACGCGCGTTGTGGTAATGATCATTGATACTCCTAAATGACGTTTGCCTGATCATGCAATAAAGCACCTAACAAGTTTGCCATCAAGGCATACAAGCGGTTGTTATTCATCGGTATCTAATCATGCTGTTATAAAAATAAACGTTGTTAAGCGAACGGATTAAATTAAATGCGGTTAACTTAATCTGCAAAACATAGCTAAATTTCATATTACAATGAATTCAGCCTAACAACTTGTTAACAACAGACCAGATACCTTAGTACTTTATTTCAAGCTAATCAAAAAAATATCAATAATCCTCTAAGATAAGGTAAGACAGACTAAACTAAATTTTATATTGGCTTAAAATTACTCCTAAACCTTTAGAAGATTTATTCAAATCTTGAGCTAATATACCAGCTTGCTTGGAAGTACTACGAATAGTATCCGATTGCTGACGAATTTGATTAAGTTGCATGGCAATATCACCGGCAGACACACTCTGTTGTTCTGCCGAAGCAGCTATTTGGCTACTCATATCAAACACCGCATTAATAGAATCAGCCATATGAGTAATATCATCACCGACAGCTTTAATACTCGCACTACCTTGATCTGCTTCTGTCACAATAACAGTAGTAATAGTGGTGAGCTTTTTGGAACCTTGTTGTAAACCTTCAATCATTTTTTGAATTTCTACGGTTGCTTTTTGTGTCCGCCCAGCAAGAGTACGTACTTCATCCGCCACGACCGCAAAACCACGACCTTGCTCCCCAGCACGAGCAGCTTCAATAGCAGCATTTAATGCTAATAAATTTGTTTGCTCAGAAATACTATCAATGGTGGTAACGGCATCATTAATTTGGGTAGCATCGCGGGAGAGTTGCTCTACAGATGAAAATGCTTCAGCTATACGTTCAGATAAATAACTAATACGTTTAACCGCATCATTAATCTTACTTTGGCTTTCACCTATGTGTGTAGCATTTTGCTTAGTATTTAATGAGGCATCACTTGCATGATGTGACACATCGGCAATGGCCGCCGTCATTTGATCCATGGCGTGAGCCACTGAATCTAAGAAATGGTGTTGTTGGTCAATTAGTTCGTCATTGGTACTGGCTTGATGATTAAACTCGTTAGCGGCAACAGCCAAGGTTTCAGCATTACTGCGGATAGCACCAACCATTTCACTCATGTTATCTGCGCTGCGATCAATTTCATTAGCAATTAAACTGAAATCATCAGAACCAAAAAAGTTTAACCTAACGGTTAAGTCACCATCAGCTAAACGTTTAATTGCTTGGTAAATATCCCATAAGCCTCCCCCTAATGAGGTGGAAATCCAATAGCTCAGTTGAAATAACGGCAATAAACCAACCAAAGCCAAAATCAACATTAAATTCGTTTGGCTTAGCGGCTCTTGTTCCCATTGCTGAACATTTTGACTTTTAGTTAAATACTTATCGCCAACGCTTGCAGACGTCGTTACCACATCACCACTTCGAACCGTGTTATCACGGCTAGATAACTGCAATTGGTTATCTTGGGCAAATTGTGTAAGGGCATCGTTACGTAAACCTTGGTTATTGGCAACCAAGGCGAAACTGTCAACACTTGCTTGAGCACGCTGTAACGATGTTTGCTCAATTAATTCTTGGGTTTGTTGATAATTCATTAATGCAATTACACTGGTGATCAATGCAACAAGTGAACACACCACCCAAAATTTTCCATTGAGGCTTAATTTGATCAAAATACCATCAATTTTTCTAAACTGGATTTGCTTCATATAAGCTTCCTAAACAATTTGCCACTACCTCAAAGTGAGAATAAGGCTACATAAACGAAAACGGCCACATACTCGTGAATCAATATTATAGTTGACTCTGGTTGTCCACATTCACTCGTCATTCAACTTACGTAATTATAACTATATTTGTCATAAACAATAAAAATGCCTAAGTGCAAATATACTCAGGCATTTTGTTTAATTATTATCGACTTATGTGAATAAAACTTAAGTATCGTGGCTCACAAAACTGGCTAAACAGATAAATATTTATTGAGCGGTAAATCGCGATATCTTACGCCGGTGGCAGCAAAAATAGCATTGGTTAAACTTGGTGCTACTGGCGGCACACCGGGTTCACCCACACCTGCAGGTTTAGCGGTAGACGTTATAATATGCGTTTCAATATCTGGGCTTTGCGGCATACGCAATAACGGATAATTATGGAAATTAGTTTGTTCCACTTTGCCATTTTTAAAGCTAATTTCGCCCATCATTGCCAAGCTTAACCCAAAAATAATCGCACCTTCTAATTGCGACTTTACCCGATCAGGGTTAATCACAGTTCCAGCATCCATTACCGCTATCGATTTAATCACTTTAAGTTTGTTATCGACAACTTCGACCAACGTTGCTACTGCGACATAACTCACGAAACTGCGGTGAATGGACATTCCCCAGCCTTGATTTTTAGCCGCTTTTGGCGCGTTGATTAACTCAGTTTCAAGCGTATCTAATACCTTAAGGTATCGAGCCACATCCACGGGATGATCCCCTGACGCCTCACCATAGTTACCGTATTTAAAAGCTTGGTTTTCAAATGTTTCTATCCGTGGTTTACCCAAAAGATCACGCCACATTTGTATACAAGGCTTATTACCTTTAACGGCTAACTCATCAACAAAACTTCCCATACCAAAAGCGTGTTGAATGTTACACACAGAGCGCATCCAACCGATACGAGTATGCGCCTCTGCCTTTACGGCTTCCAACTGAACATGTCCCAGCGCTAATGGCACATCACTAAAGCCTAGATCTAACTCACCAGCCGACGGATATTCTACGCCCTCAGCAAATGTTGAACTAATAGATGGAAAACCTGTCCGCGCTAACAATGCGATTGGCATATTGTTGTTATCCAGTTTTGCCTGATACATTTGCGCACTAATCGCATGGTAATAGCTATTTTGAATTTCATCTTCGCGGCTCCAACACACCTTAATAGGCTTGTTTAACTTTTGCGATAAAATAGCTGCTTCTACGCTAAAATCAGGTTTGGATTTACGTCCAAAACCGCCGCCCAATAAGGTCACATTAACCGTAACCTGCTCTTCTTTAAGCCCTAATGCTCCAGCTACATTCTGTTGAGTACTTTGCGGCGTTTGGCTCGATGCCCATAATTCGCAGCCATCGGCCGTCACATTTGCAGTTGCAACGGGTGGCTCCATCATGGCGTGGGTTAAGTAAGGGACTGTGTACACTGCATTAACGGTTTGCTCTGCAGGCCACTCAGTGATCGAATCACCGAGTTTGCGTATCACTTTCCCCGGCTGGTTAACTCGCTCAACCAAGCCTTGTAAATATAACTCTGAATCATGACCATCATTAATCGACTTAGACCAGGTAATCGTTAATGCTTTGCGCGCTTCAATCGCACTCCAACTGTTGGTAGCGATTACAGCTACGCCGCCCAAAGGTTGAAACAACGGTGCACCTTGTGGTGCTGGCAAGGTAATGATATCAACTACGCCGGCAATACTGCGGGCTTTGGTGTCATCAACACTTACCACATCACTGCCTAATACTGGTGGGCGAGTAATACTAGCGTACAACATGCCATCTAGCTTAATGTCATATCCATATATCGCTTTACCCGTTAGCATCGCATCCATATCGACAATAGTGTGTGACTTGCCAATATGAGTAAAATCACTAGCATTTTTTAACACCACGGAGTCTAATTCTGGCATTGGCAATGTCGACGCTACCAGTGCTAAATCGCCATAAGCAAGGCTTCTGTTACTGCCTTTGTGATGCACTTTATGAGCTTTGGCATATACCTCCGCAGCAGGCACTTTCCATTGTTGTGCCGCCGCTTGTTCTAACATAGTACGCGCGGTGGCACCCATTTGGCGCATGCGATGGTAATGCTTACGGATACTGCGGCTACCATCAGTATTTTGGCTGCCATAACGTTTATCTGCTAGGCCTTGCACCACCACAACCTTATCCCAATCAGCTTCTAATTCATCAGCTAAAATTTGCGGGATACCGGTTCGAATACCTTGACCCATTTCAGAGCGATGACAGGTTAAATAGACTTTGTTGTCTTCACCAATCGCGACAAATAGGTTCATTAAGGCTTGTTTGTCTTGTGCCAGCGCCATTGGGCTCCACGCTAAACTGGATGTGCCGAGGGCTAAGCCACCGCCAACAGCACCAAATAGTTTAAGCACATGGCGACGACTAATATTTTCAACTGCAGTAAATGTAGTCATGGTTATGCCTCCGAAGCCGATTTTATCGCCGCTTTAATCCGCGGATAAGTACCACAGCGACAAATATTGCCCGACATTGCATCGTCAATTTGTGCATCTGTAGGTTTAGCTGTGGTTTTTAATAGCGACGCAGCAGACATCAATTGCCCCGCCTGACAATAACCGCATTGAGGCACATTGTGCTCCAACCAAGCTTGCTTTAACTTTTCTGCTTCAAGACCTTCAATAGTGGTAACTTGCTTGCCTTGCACTTGCTTTAAACTGGTTAAACAGCCGCGCATTGGGTTGCCATCAACATGAATCGTGCACGCGCCACATAAACCTGCACCACAGCCAAACTTAGTGCCCGTTAAGCCCAGAATGTCACGTAAAGCCCATAGCACAGGCATATTAGGATCGGCATCAAGGGTAAAGTCCTTACCATTGACCATTAATTTTTGGGTTGGGCTTGTCATAATCATTCCTTAATTGGGCCGAAACTTAACTCACTTGGTTTAACCATCGCGTTAAATCAGCTGGGGTATCAATATCAAATTGGGCTTGTTCCATCGTTAATATGTTCAAACTATTATTTTTTTCATGGCGTTTTAATATACTTTTAGCGCCTTTATCACCTTCAATTGACATTAACGCGGCAAAATCCTCTGCTAAAAATATAGCGGGTACACCAACATTTTCCCGATAAAAAGCACAACTACTTAGACCATTTTGGTAATAAGCATCAACAAGCCGAGTATAATCTTGAGCGGTTATCGCCACTTGGTCGGCCAACACCAGCAATAAAGCCTCTGCATGATGATCAATAGCATATTGAGCAGCCTGTTTAACAGAGCTGGATAATCCTTGTTGCCAATCATGATTGATAATTCGATGTGATGTCGAAGTTATTGCCATAATCTCGTCATTAAGGTGTGCACCCAACACCACCGCAGGTGTTTGAATACCTGCTGCGGTTGTCACTTGATTTAGGGTTGTAATGCTATGGGCCAGCAAGCTTTGATCGCCCTGCACTTTGGCCGTTATTTTACGGCCATTAAATCGGCTGCTAGCCCCCGCAGCTAAAATCACGGTAACGATATTAGGTTTCATTATGCCCATCATTACAGCATCACACTATCAAGACTAGTGAGCTGACTGCCATATAGCACCCCGTGACACTGAGATAAAACACTTAATGCTATTGAACCAGGAAGCTCACCGCCTAATGCAAGCCCTGCAGGAGCGGAGAAATAACCACTAAAATCATCCAAACGAAGATCAGCCATTGCTAATACTTTATCGCGGCGGTGCACTGGCCCAAGTAACGAGATATAGGCTAAAGGTTGTGTCTGCAATACTTTAAGGGTCTTGGCATCAATTTGCAGATTGTGACTCATCAAAAAAGCAGCATCTAAATCACTGAGTAAGTGATTAGTTACATTGGCAGTCGGTTGTTTGATAATTTGGCAACCCGGAAAATCATAGCTACGCGCATAAGCGGTGCGCTCGTCAAACACCGAGACTTTCCAGCCCATGGTTTGCGCCATTAGCGCGACAGGTTGCGCGTCTAAACCACCACCGAAAATACCAATATGCACCGGAGGACGCAAAGGGATCTGCAGTAAGGTTTTACCCTGCTCTGTCACTTTAATGGTTTTAGTATTGAGGGTTATTGGTGTGGCCGAATCATTTGGATGCTCAATAAATAAGCCCGATATCTTATTGCTCGATACACCGTCATCGACAATATCCAACTGATAAATTCCGCTGTCTCCCCGCATTAATGCATCGTGTACGTGCAGTAAGCTTAAGTAATTATTAGCTTTATTTACCGACACCATCATAATATTGACAATACCACCACAACCAAGTTGATAACTGGTATCAGACTCGTCGGTCGCATCGTAGGTTAATTGAATAACCTGTTGGGTTTGAATCGCTCGCTGGGCATGACGACGAAGATCAGCTTCAAGGCAACCTCCGCTTAGCATGCCTAAACTTTTCCCCATCGGATGAAATAACATGATAGCGCCGGGCTTGCGATAAGAAGACCCTTGCACTTGAGTTAACACTGCTACAACCCAGTCTTCTTGATAAGAAGGTAACCAGGCATCGAGTAAATCAACAAGGTGTTGAACCATGAGAACTGTCCATCATAATAAACGCAGACTATTAAGCTAACAGACTGGCTTTACAATGCAAAGAATCAATCATTCATGGTATTAAAAATAACCTCAATGATCTGATTTTATAACAAATTATTAATCAAATAACTGATCAGCAACAAAGGGGTTGTTTCGGCGTTCATCGGCAAACGTCGACATAGGCCCATGACCGGGAATAAAATTGACATTTTGCCCTAATGGCCACAATTTAGTGGTAATAGAGTGAAGTAAATCTTGATGATTAGATTGTGGGAAATCGGTGCGACCAATTGAGCCCCTAAAAAGCACATCACCCACCCAAGCTAAACTATCCTTTTTATCATAAAAAACGATGTGACCAGGGGTATGTCCTGGGCAATGAAGCACCTGCAAATGTTGCTCACCTACATTCACTTCGTCACCATCATTCAGGTATTGGTTTGGTTCAAAGGCTTCTACACGCGGAAAACCGAAGTTTTGACTTTGTTTGACTAAATTATCTAACCAAAATTTATCAGCAATGTGCGGACCAATAATCGGGACAGCTAATTGTTTCGATAACGCCGCAGCGGCACCGACATGATCAATATGACCATGGGTTAATAGTATTTTTTCAACATGTAAGCCTAGCTTAGTCACCTCAGCTAAAATCCGATCAATGTTACCACCGGGATCAACAACCGCAGCCTTTAAGGTCTTCTCACACCAAATGACACTACAATTTTGCTGAAAAGGCGTTACGGGGATGATTTGATACTTCATCGACAACCTCGTTCTTTAAAAAACACTTGCTGATTATCCGTTAATTCTACTTAGGCAGATGTGATCTAGATAGCTCTTTAAAGTGATTTACGTCTAGTGACTGATTGTTAATCATTAACGGGCTAATTAAATAACCTTGTTCGCGCTCGTACATGCGTTCATATATCATATCCACAAGATAAATTTAGTAACATCATTAATAACGACGGAATAGCCATTATATGCAGATTGATCTCACCTTAGCAGACATCGTTGCCCGTAAACATTTTTTCTCTGTGCCGCTTGATTACCAACAAAACCTAAGTAAGCAAATAACCGTTTTCGCCCGTGAAATATCCAGCATAGAAAACCAACATAAAAAGCTACCATACTTAGTGTTTTTTCAAGGCGGACCAGGCTTTGGAGCCGTAAGGCCGATTAGCAATAGTGGTTGGATAAAAAGAGCACTAAAAGAATATCGGGTATTACTGCTTGATCAACGCGGCACTGGATTATCAAGCCCAGTCAATGCCACCAGCTTAAGTGACATGAGCGCCACTGTTCAAGCTGACTATCTAAGCTTTTTTCGTGCCGATAATATTATTCGCGATGCAGAGTATATTCGCGCAAAATTGTCACCAGACGAACCCTGGACCATTTTAGGCCAAAGCTTTGGTGGATTTTGTGTATTGCATTATTTATCTGCCGCGCCAGAAGGTTTGAAAGAAGCCTATATTACTGGTGGCATTCCTTCGCTGACCCGTACTGCAGATGAAGTTTACCAAGCGACATATCAACGCGTTATAGCTAAAAACAAAGACTTTTTTAATCGTTTTAGTGACGCGAGATTACTGGTTGATAACTTAGCCAAGTACCTTTATGAAAACAAAGTCTACTTAGCAACAGGTGAACAACTGACAGTAGAAATGCTGCAGTTATTAGGCGTTAATATTGGCATGGAACAAGGGCCTGAAGCAGTTTATTACTTGCTTGAACAAGCCTTAATAGAAACGGCTCACGGTGTCGATATAAACCCGTTATTTGCACATCAATTCAGTCAATTACTTAGTTACAATACCAATCCAATTTTTGCCTTAATGCATGAGTCGATTTACTGTCAACATAATGCGTCATCGTGGGCTGCTCATCGAGTACGGTCGCAGTTTGAGCAATTTAATTACCATCCAGATAAACCTTTGTTGTTTACTGGTGAAATGGTTTATCCATGGATGTTTGCCCAGTTTGAAGCATTAATTCCTTTGCAGCCTGCTGCAGAGTTAATCGCCACAAAGAAAGACTGGCCAGCATTATATGACCTTGAAAAATTGGCTAATAATAAAGTCCCTGTGGCGGCAGCCATTTATAGCAACGACATGTTTGTGGAAATGCAATACAGCTTAGAAACCACCCAACAAGTCGGACAGCTACAATATTGGCTCACCTCAGAATATGAACATAATGGTATCCGTATGGATGGCGAGCGCATTTTAGATAAACTGATAAGCCTTAACCGAGGTCATTGCTTACGTTAGAAGAATTTACGCTAAAAGTATTGATGATAAAAATAGTTAAGTTAAAAGAGTAAGATAAAAAACGGCTTAAACGTTAAACGTTTAAGCCGTTTTTATAGCCTGTAAATAATTTTATATTGCTGCAAGCCAAAATCAATTAATTACAATATTTGAATAACCTGTTCTTTCGCTAAACGCGACTTAGGTAACCCAGCGTTATAATCTTCTTCCGAACTGTGATAACCCAACACGAGTGCCACGTCACAAATATAACCGCCCAATTCTTTTTCAAAAACTTGACCTATCAATTCGCTATCAACCCCTTCCATCGGTGTTGAATCGATACCTAAGCGTGCAACAGCATGCATAGTGTTACCCAAGGCTAAATAGGTTTGTGATTTAGTCCAAGCACCATTGTTGCCCGCTTCGTCGGTATTTAAATCTACAAATGCATATGCCCCAAACGCAGCTTCACGATCAGCAGGCTTAGTACGACCGTCCGCAATACCTTTATCAACAACCTTGGCATAATCTTCACGGGTATACTTAGGGTTATAAGCAAACAATATAATATGCGAAGCTGCTTTAATATGCGGTTGATTAAACTGAAACTTGTTGGCAAAAGTGTCATACATGCGCTGTTTAGCCGCATCACTTTCAATCACGATAAATTTCCATGGTTGAGAATTAATCGATGAAGGTGACAATCTCATTGCTTCATAAATCACGTCTAAATCTTGTTTTGGAACGCGCTTGGTCGGATCATAACGTTTGGTTGTGTAACGTTTTTCTAAATCAGCAATAATGGCATTGGTCATGTGGTGCTCCATCTTTATTTTAACAATCATTAAAAGGACTGGCAGTTAACGATATCAAATAATAATATTATCGATTAGCTTGCCCTGTTAATCACGACAAAGAGTCGTGAACAACAAACGAGGAAAAGCATAAAACTAAAAACAAATTAACAAATTAACAAATTAACAAATTAACAATAAATACAATAAATACAATTGGTTAACAAGATAACTAAATCAATACATTGTCACCCTGTTGTTGTGCTTAAAAAGGTTTTTTCAAGGTTTGCATTCAATTAAAAGCTATTTAGCGCCATTTAATTGAGCACCCCATACTGGCTGTTTGTTGCTTAGGGCCTTTACCAATCCCAGCGATCATTTGCATGGCATTCAAAAGCTCTGGTTCTCGATTTGGATCATCGTGCAAACGTGCATCATCTAAACGGCCACGATATTGCAATTCACCAAGGTGATTAAACCCAAAAAAGTCAGGGGTACATACTGCGCCATACTGTTTGCCTACTTGCTGGTCTTCATCAACTAAATACGGAAATTCAAACCCATGCAACTCAGCAAAGCGCAACATGTTCTGCGGTGAATCCGCTTCAACATTTTCATAGTCGTTAGACATTATTGCCAATACATTAATGCCTTCGGCCATTAATTGTTTTGTATCCTCGGCTAAGCGAGTCGCAATGGCTTTAACATAGGGACAATGATTACAAATAAACATAATTAACAAGCCCTTTTTACCCAAATTTTCACTCATGGTAAAAGCGTCACCATTAGGCGTATTAAGTGTGAAATCAGGTGCTTTCCAGCCAAAATCACAAATAGGCGTATCGAGTAACATAGGTCATATCCTTTACGGTTAGCATGAGTAACTTGGTAAGTCTGTCACTACATTAATTTGGTTATCATATCCGATAATTTAATTGTCATATACGGCGTAATAATTGAAAGATTATCAATTATCATTGGAAAATCATCTGAAATAAAAACAGCCGACTAATGCCAGCTGTTTAAAGAGTTTTGCCAGTTAAGTATTAGGCATTTGTGACCACAGCACGATAACCGCCTTGATGTTCATCGGCGATAAACTCAATAAAGTGTTGAATACTATCAAGGCTATCTTCTTGATAATGTGACACATATAGCAATTGAGTTAAGTGTTCTTTTGCAATAAGTTCAAGGGCATTCTTGATTAATCTACGCCCTAGATAGTCTAAACCTTGATAAGGTTCATCGAGGATAAGTAAGGTTGGCTGTTTAACAATGGCTCTGGCGATTAATAATAATCGCTGTTGACCGTATTCTAGTTGTCGAAATGACGATTTACTCAAATGACTCATGTGTAAAATCGCTAGCCACTCCGTTGCGATAGCGACTTGTTGTTTCGACGGTTGCTGATACAAGCCAATAGAGTCATAAAAGCCCGATACAATCACATCAAGCGCACTACAATTAACCCTATACTGTAAATGCAACGCAGATGACACCATGCCGATGTGCTTTTTTATCTCCCAAATACTCTCACCAGAGCCTCTTTTTTTACCAAAAATATCAATATCGTTACTGTAGCATTGTGGATGATCGCCAAAAATAAGCCCAAGCAAAGTACTTTTACCGCAGCCATTAGGGCCTTTAACTTGCCAATGAACACCATTATTGATGCGCCAATTCACCCCAGAGAAAATGACTTTGTCACCGTAAGCGACTCGGCCATTGTTCAATTGAAAAACCGGATTTGCAAATGTTGGGGTGTGACGGTGACGACGAATAAGCGCCAGCATATCTTCACTTTGTTGGCCAGATTGCGCGGTTAATTGAGTGATAAGCGGATGGTTATCCCACTCAGACTTAGCCATTACACTGTCTAATTTACCATGGTTAAACAGGGCAACATGCTCTATCCAATCTGGCATATCTTGCTCACGAGAGACCACCACCAACATTTGCACAGTTTGCGATAACAGCTGTAAATATTGGCTTAACGCTTGCCTATGAGCCACATCTAGCCCGGCATAGGGTTCGTCGAGCACTAAAAATGGCACCTTTGTCGCCAGCGCACGGGCAAGCATCACGCAACGGCTTTCTCCGGTAGAAAGCTGAGTAAACTGGCTATCACTTAACCGAGTAAGATCCAATTTCGCCAATAAACGATGAGCCAGTGCGTCATCATTACATTGGGCAAATATTACGCCATAAACAGTGGTTTTAGGATCGATATAACCTAAAGACTCGCTGTCATCTTGTTCAAGAATATCTTCAAGTAATTGTTGCTGTTCATGCAGCGACACCAAGGCGACTTGCGAATGCTCAAGACCCGATAGTTGGCCGGAATATCCCCAGGTTTTATCTGGCGGTTTCTGAGTTAACAATTTACCCAGTAAGGCGCCTAAGTCACCTTCGGTACTAAACACTCCCCAAGATTGATGCGATTTAATTAGCCAATCTTCAATGTCCATCGTGATACTAGACGAGCGACATTGCAGTTGTGTAAACCGGATTTCCATTTTGGCGCTTACCCTTGTCTATTTGTACTCATTTATCACCAGAGTGTCTCATAAGTAGGTTTATTAAATCGACAAAAAAGCAGACCATTTTTATGGTCTGCTTTTCAGTTAATCTTGTAAAACTCAGTTATCGCAAGCCTTAATCGATTATCGTCATTTCATTCAAGGTAAATTCGACTACTGCACCTTCTGTCGCGGCAACATAATCCGCTAAATGTTGATTACCCATATGAGCTTGCCATAATTCACGATTCTGCCAGGTTTCATAAAACATGAAATGTGCAGGATTGGCATTATCTTGGTGTAAGTCATAGCTAATGCAACCAACTTCGGCGCGAGTCACCTCAATTAATTTTAACAACTCAGCTTTAACTAAATCGACTTTGTCAGCTTTAGCTTTAATGTTGGCTACGATAGTTAACTTTGACATGTTATGTTCCTTTTAATCATTAAATCAATAAATAAACTGTTTATAAATATGAGATTAGAGCAGACTTTATAAAAGACTAAAAGCCTTCTAGTACAATCTTACCGATAGAACGACCCGTTTCTAATGCTTTGTGAGCAGCACGCAAGTTAACTGCGTTAATCGTGCCCATGTGCTGACCTAACGTTGTTTGAATATAACCTTGGTCTACAAGATCTGCCACACGGTTTAATAAACGACTTTGTTCATCCATATCTGCAGCATTAAACATTGAACGAGCAAACATAAACTCCCAATGTAATGACAAGCTCTTTAGCTTCAACTTTGTGATATCAAGAGCTTCCGGATCGTCGATCATAGCAATCTTACCAAATGGTGCTAACAATTCAGTGTAACTTTCAAAATAGCTATCGGTGCTGTTTAAGCTTGCCACGTGAGTAACAGGGCTAATGTTCAACGCTTCAATTTGTGCAGCAAGCGGTTTGGTGTGATCAACAACATAATCGGCACCCAACTTTTTAACCCATGCACTTGAACTTTCACGTGACGCTGTGGCAATGATAGTTGCTCCTGTAATAGCTTTCGCTAACTGAACAAAAATAGAGCCTACACCACCAGCAGCGCCTACAACTAAAATGACTTCGTCTGATTTATCAGTCGACGCTGGGCTTTGTTGCTTAATGGCTAAATGCTCAAACAACAGTTCCCATGCGGTAATGGCTGTTAAAGGCAATGCGGCAGCTTCTGCATTTGGTAAACTTTTTGGCTTAAAGCCAACTAAACGTTCGTCAACTAATTGGTATTCTGCATTACAACCTTGACGAGTAATATCACCCGCATAATAAACCACATCACCCGGCTTAAATTGGCTGGCTTTATCGCCAGTAGCAATCACTTCACCAACAGCATCCCAACCAATCACTTTTACTGCACCGTCTGTTGGCGGCATATATAAACGTACTTTGTAATCTGCAGGGTTAACCGAAATAGCACTCACCTTGATTAATAAATCACGACCTGTCGCAATAGGTTGCGCTAAAGTGACATCGATTAAAGATTCTGGGTTAGAGACTTCAAGAGATTGTGTATATCCAATGGCTTTCATAATGTGATTCCTGTTGTGTTAATCAGCAAACGGTGTTCAAACTTGATGAAACAATACTAGCCCTTGTTTTACTATTCATAAACAGCATAATGATAGAAACATTATCAAATAAAAATGGATAATCATGCTTCTAGAAGACTTATACGTAGTACTAAAAGTAGCCGAGTTTCGCAGCATCACTGCTGCAGCAACCAATTTAGACATGCGTACAGCAACGGCTAGCGCAGCATTAAAACGAGTAGAAGCTAACTTAGGCGTAGAGTTATTTATCCGCACTACCAGACAATTACGTTTATCGAGCGCTGGCGAAAAGTACATCCCACAGTGCGAACAAGCCATGTTGATGCTGGAGCAAGCAAAGCAGAACATGAAAGGTGAACTGGACATTATTGATGGCGACTTACGCTTAGCCATATCATCGGATCTTGGTCGTAATATTGTTATCCCTTGGCTTGATGAATTTATGGCGACTCACCCAAAAATCAGCCTACATGCCAACATTAATGACAGTAATTTAGACTTTTATCGTGACTCAGTCGATTTAGCCCTGCGATATGGTTCGCCAAACGACGCTAATTTATATGGCTTTAAAATCTGTAATATTCCTAGGTTGTTATGTGCTTCCAAAGCCTACCTTGAAGCAAATGGCACCCCTATACACCCACAAGACCTAGCCTCCCATAACGGATTGTTATATCAACTCAATAATATTACTTATGATGTATGGGATTTTTATCGCAATGATGAACAGTACAAAATCAAAATGAAAGGTAATCGAGTCTCTAACGACGGTGAACTGGTTCATCGTTGGTGCCTTTCAGGTAAAGGCATTGGGCTTAAATCTTGTCTTGATATGTCGAGCGACTTACTTGCCGAAAATGTGGTACATATTTTACCCGAATACCAAGCAAAACCGACCGAACTTTGGTTAATATTCCCTAGCAGACAATCTATTACCCCTGCTGCGCGGTTACTGCGTGATACCTTAAAGCAAAAGACCCACAGTATTTTGCAGCAACTGATTGAGAAAGGCATATTGGATAAAAGCGTGTTGGATTGATAAGCAGGTTTGTATAAAGGCATGACTCAATCAGTTATGAGTTACGGCCATAAATGCACGATTGCGATAATGCTTGATGAAAATTAAACTTGTCATATACGGTAACTGCGCAATAGCTTGATATATTCTCCGTGGACGAATGTCATTTTTCGATAATAAAGTTTGAACATTTTCAAACTCATTTTTGGACATTTCCGAGTTAGAACATTAATTCTAATTCGTGAGTTTCAGGTTAAAATTTCTATGGGTAACGCCCCTCTAATAAGTGAACCAAGTGCTGTCGGGCGATTTGCTCAGCAAATCGCATGAAAGCCTTGAAAAATCTTAATTCTGAGGTTTGTTAACTTACGTCACGCCATATCTATCACTGGTTTAGCGACAGTGACACCTATAATTAGTAACATCAAAAAAGGGACTGCATGGCACAAAATCATCGGATACTTGCCAACAGAATCCTTCGTTGGGATAAAAAAATAGGGATCAACTTTAAGTAAACATTTATAGAAAAGCATCAATATGGGCTTAAACCAAGTATGAAAGTAATACCCACTTACAGCCACTATCTGTACTTCAATAAGTAATAAGAATATATCAAGCCCAACAGCGTCAACAAACAAAGCTAAAGACACTAACTCTGGGTTAAGTAGCAATACACAGACAACCGATATTGTCGAAATCTCCCACACCCACTTTTTGATGTTCATAAATCCTCCATGATTAAGTAAGTTAACTAAGCTGTAGAATTACTCTAACAGCCAAATTCAATTAAAAAACGAGCTCCTGAAATCAATCCTAAACGCTTTTAAGGCACTAGGTAATGCATTTTGAACCCATAAAACAGGCTGTTTTTCTTAAAAATAAAGAGAAATTCTACAGCCTCAACGCCTCGTTATAAGACCTTTTCTTCAGACTTATTTTCTAGTTTAGCTTGGCTTTTATAGGTAAGTGAATGAACAGCAGTATCGTATTTACTTTTCATTTCACTCTTGATGGACTCATGAACTTTTTCTAGTTCAATATCCATTTCATCAACAGTGTCTTCAAACCCTTTCTTCAACTGTTTCAGTACATAGTTAACTATGCCACCCAATTTTATGATAATTAACATAACTGCTTTTAGCTTTGATTGCGATAATATTCTGCACTATTCAAATGTATAAATTGAATAAGAATTATCAACAAACTAAGCACTAAATGGATAATGGTGAGCAATGCGACAAATCTAACACAGCGCTAGTGGCTTGATTGTTATCAAGCTGGAATCAGGTTATTGATTTAGTAGTTAACTATGCCACCCAATTTTATGATAACGGGCATAGTGGAATGACCGACAAACTTATTGCTCACAACCTAACGTTGAAAATGATAATAAGGATAATGGCTAAACTGAATACCGTGGAGGATTAGTTCAAGATATTGAAATATAGCGAGTTACATAATTGGCAAAGAGGCTAAGGGAACTTGCTGACTATTGAAAAGTGGCTAACAATCACAACAAACAGCGCGTTTTCTCGAACTGTTTTTGACACAATAAAGAGTCACATCTCACTTGTTCGGGCTTATTCAACACTTGGGATATGGACGCGGCTTCGCGCGGCATATCTTTATTAGTTAGCAGTATGTTACAACAGCAATAAAAATTTTCGCAAGTCACGCTCTTGTCTCATAACGTGTAAAATAAAAATCTTATCGGTCTCTACTTTATAAAATATGCGACATGGGTTAACGACAACCTCTCGATAGTTAAGATTACTTAACTCTATTGGTTTCTTGCCTGATTCAGGAAACGCTTCAAGTCGTTCAACATTATCGAATATTTTAACTACTAACTTTTTAGCTGATATCATATGACTCAAAGCAATATATTCAGCTATATCATTCAGATCCTCTAGTGCAGGGTTTGTCCAAATTATTTCAGCCATTTATTCATTTTCTCTTTCGCTTCAACATTAGGCATAGTATCTCCGCGACTGATTGCCTGCTCTCCTTTAGCAAGAGCCTCAAGAATTTGCATACGTTTTTGCATAAATTCGAAATCGTCAACATCTACAAGGTATGCAGAAGGCTGTCCATGCTCAGTAATTAAGACCGGCTCTTTAGAAGAGTGAAGCTCAGACAATATTTTCGTGGCTTGACGTTTCAGTGTTGTTACTAGTTCTACTCTCATAATACCCCCTTTTAAATGTATCACTATAGTAGCACTCGGTAACCATTTTGGGAATTACAGCTAACGAACCGGTAGAATTACTCGTTTAAAATTTATTTTATTAATGGACAAACGATATCTGAGTTTTTATTTTAATTCAATCATTTAGCTTAGCAGAACTTAACATTAACCGATTAATTTTATGAATATTTTATCGCTGAGCGAGTGAGGTTTTAAAGGTCTTTTTAAGGTTAAATAGGATTACCCCTTACTTAGTGCATCGTGTTTTGCAACTTTTCTATGTTATGAACAAGGCAATATAGTTGCCATTGGGCATGTACTTTCACTTGATCTCGTAAGGTCAAGTGATTTTGTCTTTTTTAACAGTAATATCCCGAACACAGGCTCAATACAACCAAGTCGTTTGCTATATTGTCGTCGCCCCCATTGGCTGTCTATTTTCACTTTCATCTTGTCGATGTAACTCAGTTTTTTCCGTGATTTATCATTTTCAAACAGCACCTGTAGTCCCATTTTTATGGGCGGTTTTCGCATACATTGCTGTTGCAGGGGACAGATTTTACAATCTTTAAATAACTGCAAAATCAGGTGTATTCTTAGTGATAGCTTTTTACATTGATGCCGCTTCGCCACATATCATTGATTGCGGGACATCGGCAGCTTTGTGTTGCTTCATCGTAATGAAAGTCATCGGAGGTAAAAATAGTGGCTTGCCATTACGCCTTTGTAACCTGCGCTTTTTTTGCTCTATTTCGTCAGTTTCACTTTTTTAAGCAACGGGTTTCATTTTATAAATTGGCTATTTGCAATGTAAGTATCAAAGCCACTTTGCGCTATAAATGCCAGATTAGTTTCGCTGTTAAACCCGTTGTTTGCAGTGAATTTATAAATGTATAAACTAGATTAATGTGTCGCTTTATCACCCCAAATTTCTTTTAATCTTTTGTCCCTACCACAACTCCAGCGGTAAGCATTGTATCTAATAGGGTTGTTTTTATAATAATCCTGATGGTAACTTTCATCACCTTTTATAAGGTAAAAAATAGAAGCATTTAAGATAGGCGTGATAACGTTACTATTAGGAAATTGCTTTTCAATGTCCCTTTTAGACTGTTGTGCGATGTCTCTTTCTTGTGCGTTTGCCACGAAAATCGCGCTTAAATAGCTGGTACCTTTATCACAAAACTGTCCTTTTGCATCAAAGGGATCAATGTTAACCCAGTAATAATCTAACAGCTCTTTGTAACTGACCTTGTTAGGATCATAGGTTATTTGAACCGCTTCAAAATGACCGCTATGATTACCATTATATATGGGGTCTTTTATGTTTCCGCCTGTGAATCCGGAGATCACATCGGTTACTCCATCAAGTTTTTCAAAATCAGACTCCATGCACCAAAAGCATCCACCAGCCAAAATGGTTTTATCTGCATTGGCATTAGAAGCATAAGACAATAAACTTGCTGCTAATATTATTAACCCTAGTGTAATTTTCATAATATTTCCTTTTATTTTCAAGGTTGTTGGCATGTTTATCTCTAACATAGCTACAATATGATCTTAATAATTTAAACGCTTACAACATAATCAAACCACCCAATTTTATGACAATTAACATAACGGCTTTACGCTTTAATTACGACCGCATTTTCCATCTTTCAAATATATAAATTGACGGAAATTATCAAAAATTTGAGTTCAATATCAACAAGAGTAAGCATCGCTGTAGATATCACGCAGCACTCGCGATTTGATATCAATATAGCTGGGAAAAGCTAGGGTGAAAGCACGACTGTAACCATTAATATAAGCAATACTGTCATTAAGCTTAAACGAATGTGCTGGCAACATGTCACCGAAGCACTTATAAATAACCCGACTAAAAGCAATTGATTACATTAAAAGACCAACTAAACAGAATAAAACTTTCAAATAACCTGAGGGCCTGTTGATCTTTCAAGGTCATGTTTGCAGCGAATTGTTGGCCATTTGTACAAGGCAAAGACTTTGATGTGTAGTTATTCTACATAAAAAGTTGATAACGCAGTAAAAATGACCAACAAACGCTGCCCGAAGGGTTCGGCTAAAAAACCCAAATACAAACATCAACTACAGAATGGTAATAACAAGTTTATTGTTCTATAAAAAACGGCGCAAAATGCGCCGTTTGTTCAATGCTATCTATTCTACCGTTAGATATTCCAGAATAGATGTGCGATTACCCCGAGTACTATCATGCTAATCACGTTGATGATCATACCTACACGCATCATTTCTGATTGCTTGATAAAACCCGAACCATACACAATCGCATTAGGTGGCGTCGCGACAGGTAACATAAAGGCACAAGATGCTGCGATGCCTATCATGACAGACAACATCACTGGCGATAAGCCTAACGCTTCAGCAATGGCAGCAAAAACAGGTACTAGCAAGGCTGCACTAGCAGTATTACTGGCAAATTCAGTTAACATCACTACGAATGCAACCACGGCAAACACAAATAGCGACATGTGTGTACTGCCAAAAATATCCGTCATAAAGTGAGCTAGAAATACACTGGTGCCCGTCGCTTTTAAAATAGCACTTAAGGTTAAACCACCACCGAATAGAATTAATACTCCCCAATCAGTCGTTGTTTCAATTTTCTTCCAACTAACCAAGCCTAAACTTGCCAGAACAACCACGGCGCTTAAGGCAATAATAGTGTCAAACTGAGGAATACCACCCAATGCTTTAGCTAAGGGCACACTAAATATCCAGCTACAAACTGTGGTAAGAAAAATGACTAACGTTAGCTTACCTCGACGCGTCAGTGTTTTACTTTCACGTTGAATTTCAATCTTGGCAGCAAGATTAGGCTTGAAATACCAATATAAAGCTAACCACATTAACGGCAGTAAAATAATAACGGTAGGTATACCAAATTCCAGCCAATCACTGAAGCTTAATCCCACTTGCGCTGCTGCAATGGCATTAGGTGGACTGCCGACTAAGGTTCCTATACCACCAATATTGGCAGAATAGGCAATACCTAAAAGCAAAAACAAATAGGTACTATGATATTTATCTTTATCTAATTGCGACAATATCCCCAACGCTAATGGCAACATCATCGCCGCTGTGGCCGTATTGCTAATCCACATCGAAAGCAAAGCTGTTACCCCAAAAAGCATAAAGCAAGCAACCCCTAATCTGCCTTTTGACGCAACTAGTAATTTTTGTGCAATTAATGTATCAATTTTCTGATGATTAAGAGCTGCTGCCAGCACAAAGCCACCAAAAAAGAGATAAATAATGGGGTTGGCAAAATTAGTCATAGCGACTTTAGTTTCGAACACGCCAAAGCAAACACCTAAAATTGGAACTAGGATTGCTGTGATACTAATATGAATCGCTTCTGTGACCCATAAAATGGCCGTAAAGACCAAAATAGCTAACCCTGTGTTTATTCCTTGTTCAAAGGGTAAACCAAAGAATAAAGCAAATAACAATATAATATCTGCAATTAAGATCAGCATCTTCTTTTGATCGAGTCCCACCCCGGTAGTAGGCGTTTCGGAGGGAATACTATTTTTTAAATTTGGTGACATGGATACAACCTTGAGATTATTTTTCTTTGCAAGGAATCTAAGGCATAGGTGACACTTATCAAAGGGCTATATTTTGTATGTTTTTAACTAGCAAATAACCAAATCAACCGACGGGAATCACATAAAATAAAATAAAGTGAACTGAGTTGCACTATTCTGATAAGTTTTTATGTATTAAATTTTCACCTGAATAAATAACAAGCAAAGTCAGCAATTAATCGTAATTTAATAACTAGATAAAAATGTGATCAAGGTTTAATTTTAGTTTTTTATAAGCTGTTACAAGGTGATTTTTTGTTGTTATATTGCTCATGTTAAGTGACAAGATGATCTCAAGTGGCAACGCTACAAGACAAGTGAATGGTTATTATTGTTAAGATTAGCACTCTCAAGGTAACTCAATAACAAAACATAAACTGAGCCACTCATATCCTAGTCTATAAGTGGCCTTAACAATGCTAACTAAGCTGATAAAATATCACTACAATTGCGGTATAAATAAACCATAACGCCAACGATTTAACGCTAATTTTTTTAAACGGTTGAGCCGTTGCTTCGGTTATTTCTACATCAGCTGAGTCAATATCGGCTGATATGTTATTAGGTTGACGGAGCGCTTTAACCAATAAAGTAAAAATACCAACACTGATCATTAACCAAAAAACTAATTTAGTCAGTGCGATGTACATTATCATTCCGCCGACCAGCTCACTGGAATCGATGGCTACTTCCCACAGTGCTAAAAACTTTACTATGATGGCATATCCCCAAATAACCGCCCCTAGTTGATAACCTAATTTATGTCCCTTAAACAATAATACACTTGCAGGGACCCCTAAATAACCTGTCAGTAAGACAGTAACAAGACTGCTCACCATCAACCAAGTACTGGTTGATTCATTGAAAGCGAAACTAATGAGTGCACCGATAGTAAGGAGAACAGGCAGTGCTTGAAGAATAGTAAGCACAGCGATAATGGGTGTTTTTTTCATGAATATCCTTGTGATAGCCTAGATTTAATCCTTAGACTTTATTGAGTTAACGACTATTGGTGCAACAGTCAACGAGTATTACTTGTTAACAAAAAACTTACAACTATAAATTAACCGAAAAAAAATACCATAAAGACGCTAGCCCAATACAAGCTTACTGACGCTAGTGACTCTTGTTAGTCGCTCATGCAAAGCGATGATATAGATATGCCCAATAAGCATTAACTCGCCTATAAATTTCATCAAATATAGTGTTGTCCGTTTTATATGAATAAATATCACTATTTCTAAATTATTTAACTGACAAAATCTTTATACTAGGCGCCATTATCGACTATGAAAATTAAATATTGCATGAGCTCAGTGACATCACATAACAAACCACCCTCTCGCTTCTCGGGCATATTACTGGTGATGGGTATTTTGCTTATTGCGGCTAATTTACGCGCCCCTTTTACCGGTATTGCACCAGTACTAGAGCAAATAATTAACCACTTTGGTCTAAGCGGATCTCAAGCTGGGTTTTTAACCACATTGCCGCTAATCGCCTTTGCGGTTATTTCGCCTATGGCGGCGATTTTCGCCCGTAAACAAGGCTTAGAACATGCTTTATTTACTGCGTTAATACTGATTTTTATAGGTATTGTGGCTCGATTTATTAATTCATCAGCCATGTTATTTATTGGTACTGCCATTATTGGTATAGGCATTGCGATTGCTAACGTATTATTACCCAGCCTGATTAAACGTGACTTTGCGACTAAAGTGGCACTGATGACCTCAGCTTATGTGCTAACGATGGGCGTGATGTCTGGTGGCTTTTCAGCGTTGGTGTTTCCACTTAGCCAGCTAAACGGTTTAGGCTGGCAATTTGCACTGGGCTCGGCAGCCATTATTTCTGTAGCCAGCTTAATTGTATGGACCGCTCAATTGGGTAAACACACTAGGCCCACCTATTCCGCACATCAATCAGCACCATCAAAAAGCGTATGGCGCTATTTATTAGCCTGGCAAATTAGTTTGTTGTTAGGGTTAAACTCTTTTTTGAATTACATCATCATTACTTGGCTGCCAAGCATACTGACCGACACCGGCCATTCAGCGGTTGAAGCAGGGGCATATCATGGGGCTTTTCAAATTGCGACTGCACTACCAGGTTTAGTATTAATACCGCTATTGGCTAAGTTAAAAGATCAAAGCGCGCTGAGCTTTATTTTGGCACTACTCAGTGCAGCAAGTGCACTAGGTTTACTTTATATGCCTCACTTTGCCTTTGTATGGACACTCATGTTGGGCTTTTGCTCTGGGGCGTGTTTTATTTTAGGGTTATCGTTTATTAGTTTACGTACCGATGACCCACACCAAGCGGCGTCGCTTTCAGGCATGTCACAAAGTGTTGGATATTTGCTGGCCGCTGTCGGCCCTATGTTAGCAGGCCAGTTACATACTGCTACTGGCAGTTGGGACGTACCCTTATGGTTATGCGCTATTGCAGGTGTGTTGTGTGCATTGTGTGGTTTAGCTGGCGGTAGAAACACCACCTTGCATAGGTCTGCAGGGGAATGAGTTTGTTGTTATTCCAAAAGTAACGACTCAAGTTGTCACTGCTTAAGACTATTTAAGCGTTAAAATATCCCCATGTAAACCCAATAGAAAATAACATTGTTAAGCTTATTTACTTTGCAGTAAACCCAGTTCAGCTTGTTTTTTCTTACTCAAACCGGAAGCGACGATACGATGAGATTCCGCTAAATAATAGGTTATCTCTTCGTCTAATCTACCTGATGTTTCAATTTGTTGAATCCACTTCATCCCGCGGCTGGCAAAATAAGGCGCAGGATAATAACCATCACTATGTTTTAAAAATTCAAAATTGAGCGGTGATGTTTTGAATGTGAATGCAGCATCACCATTTTTAGCCGTAAAGCCGATGGCGAATACCTTACCTGCCACTTTCCACACGTGTGAACCGCCCCATTGCATGACGTAAGACGATGCAGGCAAGGACTGACAAAATTGATTAAATTCACTGTGATTCATAAGTTCATTATTACTTATCGTGACGGGAGTTTAGTTGAGCTGAAGTTGCAATAAGCTTGAGCTCAACATGAATATTCCGTTCTGAAATTTTAACAAATTAAGCATAACGAGCGTAGAGTTTACTCGCCAAAAATGCCCCGATAATCATTTCAACCCATGCAATTGGCACCAAAGTATATGCCATCTGCCATGTGCCTAACCCTGAGTTGACAGAACCGACCCAAAAAACACCTAGGGTTGCGATACACGTCACCGTGGCCGATATCACAATCGATTTAGCGTTATGACCAAAGCTTTGAGCGCATAGCCAATAGACAAATACCAATGTGCTGGCGAGCATGGTATCCCACACACCCCATATCAGCGCATTACTCAACGCCATTGGGCCAACGGCTAACTTGCCAGCATAGAATGCTTCCATCATTGGAAATGCGACCAAAATCGCTCTTGCTACTTCAGCAATATTGATCCAAATGCTGGTGAGTAACATCACCACAATGAACTGTTTTATGTTAAAGGTACTATTCATAGATGATCTGCCTAGGTTTAATTCATAGTGATTACTACATAATTAATATATTGTAGTGATTGCTATAAATTGTCAACATCTGCCTGGTATATGCTTAATGAAACTGTGATATAAGTCTTAACCTAACGGCACTTGCTACAACAACTAATGTAGTCTGATAAGCCAATTTAGTATTCTCCTAACCTAGCAAACAATAGGCATGAAGATTAGTGATTAGGAATAGCTGATAAAGCATGATCAAACACCGATTTCAATGCCGCCTCCGATTGCCCTGCTTTGGCTTGAACTGCCAGACCATAGCTAACCGCTAATAAGTAATCGACTAATGTTTCAATATCTGGGTTATGAGCACTGTTAGCTTGATTCATATCTGACTCGAGTAACGTCATTAACAACTGTTTAGTTTCCTGCCCTTGCTGTTTCATATATAACAGCGCGGCTTCAGGAAATGCTGCACTATCAGACTCATTGACGCTTTTTACCAATAAACAGCCGCGTGGAGTGTCACTATTAGCGAACAAATGGATCAAACCATAGAAACACGCTTGCAACCTTTTTTTTAGTGTTGCCTCAGAAGTCTTAGTTAAATGTAAGTAATTTGGCCCTGAATATTGAGCAATATAATGCTCAAGCACTTCTTTAAACAGAGTTTCTTTATTGCCAAATGCGGCATATAAACTCGGCGTATTAATACCAAGTTCGGTACTAAGGTTAGCAATCGACGTAGCAGAATAACCATTCACCCAAAATAAGCGCATGGCTTTATCTAACGCGATATCTCTATCAAATGCTCTTTTTCTACCCGCTTTCAATTAATCATCCACTATATTGTCGAATTTTTACCATTTTGTAGTAGTTACTACAAAATGTCAATTTACTGTATTGACATAATATAGTGATCGATACATAATTCACACATTCTATACCGATCACCACACATTGCATTTATATAAGTGAGATTGATATAAGTGAAATTGACATAAGTGAGAACCAACATGTTTAAAAAGTTTGTCCAATTAACGGCGCTATTTAACTTTCCTATCGCTATAGGAATAATCATTCCAGCGCTAATTAATCCGCAGGCTGACACCTTGATTATTACTGTAGTATTGGGTGCATTTTTAATTCTCATGGGAGCCGCATTACTTTGGGCGGTGTCGGATATCAACACACGAGCACCCATTATTGTGTGGGGAGGATTAGTAAGAATAGTCGGCTTTACCGCTGTCGCTTACGCAGGTTCATTGGGTATGGCACCTAAGGCATTTGTCGTCATTGCGGCCATGGATCTGATTACGGCTTTTATTTACATCATCGGCAGTATACGGGTATCAGGATTACCTTTTAATGCCCTACTTTTAGGTAGAAGCCACTGATTAATATCAGCTCGAGATAACTGCTCGAGCTGATAGTTTCGAACTAAAAAATACTTAACTTATCAAACAAACCTTCGGAGATATAACATGACTATTAAAGCACTAAGAACACCAGAACAACGATTTGCTATGCTACCCGCTTTCCCTTTTCAACCTCATTATGTTGATGATTTGGACGGCTTTGAGTCTTTACGCATGGCTTATATCGACGAAGGTGATAAGTCTGCTGAATACACATTTTTGTGCTTACACGGTGAGCCAACCTGGAGCTATTTATACCGCAAAATGATCCCAGTATTTACTCAAGCAGGACATCGCGTAATCGCCCCAGATTTATTTGGTTTTGGTCGTTCAGACAAACCTGTTGATGACGATACATACAACTTTGAATTTCACCGAAACAGTTTAGTAGGCTTGATTGAGCGCTTAGATCTGAAAAACATCGTTCTTGTATGTCAAGACTGGGGGGGATTCCTAGGATTAACTATCCCGATGGATATGCAAGACCGATTTAAAAAACTCATCGTAATGAACACAGGGATCAGTAATGGCCAAGCATTATCAGAAGCCGCTATACAATGGATGGCCTTTTCTGCTGCGGTACCTGAAATTCCAGTAGGCGGACTGATTGCTTGTGATGCGGGGTCTGCGGTAAATATGATGGATGTTATCGCTTATGATGCGCCTTTTCCTGATAACAGTTATAAAACTGGCGTCAGACGCTTCCCGCAGATGATCCCAACAGATGCCAATGATGACGCGGTAAAATATGGACTGCGTGCTATCGATTTTTGGTCTAACACTTGGGATGGTGACAGTTTTATGGCAATCGGCATGAAAGACGCGGTTTTAGGTGAACCTGTAATGATGGCATTAAAGGGAATCATCAAGGGTTGCCCAGAGCCGATGAAAATAGCTGAAGCGGGTCACTTTGTACAAGAGTACGGCGTTGAAGTCGCTGAAAATGCACTGAAACATTTTAATTTAAATAAGTAAGTTACTCCCTCTATGATTACATCTCGGTATTGTTCACAATCTCATCTTAAATGATGGGACGAGATGTTAATAACGCTGGCAAACCAGAGCACCAGTCAATAAGATATTGCTTACCTTGCCAGCTATTCATAAAGGTCAAATTTAATCGGCAAGTGATCTACTTGTAAAGCCTCTCGCCGCGTTACGACCATTTTCTAGACTTTTTAGCTTTTATCCGTAAGCGCAGCGTTCGCTTGTTATCAAACTCAGCTTTAAAACTTAACTTTTTGTTTTTGCCTTGGCACGCTTTTTATATGGCTTTTTAAAGCTGCGCTTGGGTGCACTACTTGATACACCTTGTAATGCTGAAGGTAACTGGCTAGATGCTTGGGTTATTAGACTATCTAATTGACTCAGTAAAGGCTGCATAAACGCATCATACTTGAGTCGCTTTTGACTGATTGCATCCAAACTGTTTTCCCACAATGCGGTCATGTCAGGGGTAGTTGCCGATTCTGGCAAGCTACGGATCAAACCCTTTCCGACAGGGGTGGCTAGAATTGATTTACCTTGACGAACTAAATAACCGCGCTTAAATAACAGTTCAATAATTCCTGCCCGAGTCGCTTCAGTGCCGAGTCCATCGGTTTCTTTAAGGATTTTTTTAATGTCACAGTCCGTTACATATCGACTAATTCCGGTCATTGCACCTAATAAAGTCGCGTCGGTAAAATGCTTTGGCGCTTGAGTCATTTTCTCTAATAATTCTCCGCGTTCGCATTGGAGTATTTGACCTTTAACCAGTGGTGGTAACGATTGTACAGTTTCGTCGTTATTGTCTTCGCTATTCGATTGGCTTGCTGTGGCAGCCCGTTTAAACAATTGCTTCCAACCTAGGGTTTTATCTTGGCGAGCTTTAGTGGTAAACAAACCACCGGCAATAGTTACTTCAACTGCGGTTTCAGCATAAATATAAGCAGGGTAAAACTGAGCTAAATATTGCCTCGCAACATGTTGATATAACTTAGCCTCGTGACTTGATAGCGCAGACAAATTAGCCACTTTTTCTGTAGGTATAATGGCATGGTGAGCGTCCACTTTACTGTCGTCCCACGCTTTAGATTTAAGCTTGGCATTAGGAGCGTCGCAACCATCAACTAATGCTGCAGCGCCTTTGAGTACTGCATCCAATACTTTTGGTGCCAAAGCATGTTGCTCTTTAGGTAAATAGCGACTGTCTGAGCGCGGATAAGTAATCAACTTATGACGCTCATATAAACTTTGGCAGGTGTCCAGTACCTCTTTAGCAGACAGGCCAAAACGTTTAGCTGCATCAATTTGCAGTGCAGATAAACTATAAGGCAATGGTGGATGTTGACGTTTATCTTTGGCTTCAAGCTTAGTCACTTCACCTGATTGTCCATTAATACGAGTAACCACATTTTCAGCTAAGCCTTTGGCTAAAACTCGGCCGTCTTCATCCATGTAAGGTTGACACGCTTCGCTAGGTTGCCACTTAGCACTAAAGGTTTGTTGTTGGTCGGTAACTAAATGTGCCAACACCTCATAAAAGGACTTGGGTTTAAAATCTGCAATCTCGTCATCGCGGCGTACCACTAAGCCCAACAAAGGCGTTTGAACTCTGCCAACTGACAACACCCCTTGATAACCCACTTTACGACCTTGAATGGTGTAAGCACGGGTCATGTTCATGCCATACAGCCAATCAGCACGGCTGCGAGCTAATGCTGAAGTCGATAAAGGAATAAACTCACGATTACTGCGTAACTGCCCTAGCGCTCGTTTAACGGCTTGTGGATTTAAATCACTGATTAATAGCCGCTGAACTTGGTTGAGCTTGTCACCTTTTACGCCTAAATAGGCAATAACTTCATCCACCAGCAATTGCCCCTCACGATCTGGATCGCCAGCATTAATGATCGACGTTGCTTGTTTAACCAGTTTACGTAACACCGTAAGTTGACTGCGTGTTTTAGGTTTAGGCTGTAATTTCCACGTTTGCGGCACTATGGGAAGGTGTTCGAGTTTCCAGGATTTAAAGGCATCATCATAAGCATCTGGCTCGGCTTGCTCTAGTAAATGACCAATACACCATGACACGCAATCACCATTGGCAGCTGTAATAAAACCATCACCTTTTTTATGTGGCTTTGGCAGAACATCAGCAATAGCGCGACCCAAACTCGGTTTTTCAGCAATGTATAGAATCATAATCCATTATTGGGTCGCTAACGTTCAACTGAATGAACTTAATAACGCCACTTAACTGTATAAATTTACAGTATAGATTAGCGCTAAATACGCCAAGCTGCAAATACCAAATAATTATCCACTTTTTTGCTCAAATCATTACAATGCGCAGCTTCACTCTTAAACATGATAAACAGATGAAACTCGGCCAACGCTTAACACATATCAATAACATGTTCCCCAAGGGTTACAGTCACATTTGGGATTGTTGTTGCGACCATGGATTGCTTGGCGCTGCGTTGCTAGATAAGCAAGCTGCTAACATGATCCATTTTGTCGATATTGTGCCTGCACTAATGCAACAGTTAACCACTAAACTTGAGCGGTTTTATCCGCAACAAACATCTCGTCAATGGCAGGTACATTGTAGTGACGTATCAGCGATACCACTGGAGCAACACCCGCAAACACCTTTGGTGATTATTGCGGGTGTTGGCGGAGATTTGATGATCGAGTTGGTTAATTCGCTTTGCCAACAACATTCTGCACGCAATATCGACTTTATCTTGTGTCCTGTTCATCACCAATATGAACTACGCCAACAACTTATTAAACTTGATTGTGATTTAATTGACGAAAAACTGATTGAAGAAAACCGTCGTTTTTATGAAATTTTGTATGTCCGATATGGTGGTCAGAAACCCCATAAAAACACTAATGAGTTAAATAATAACGACACTAATAACAACATGGATGAGCGCAACACCCGACCAACTATGAGCAATGACAATAGAATTAGCCCTGTTGGCGATAAAATATGGCATTCAAACGATCCACACCAACAAGATTTAGCCATACGTTATTTGCATAAAACGCTAGAACATTACAGCAAGATAAACAAATTCAATCCGAATGCAGCGTCACAGGCGCTTGAGTATTATCGCCAAATAAGCATAAAACTGAGGAGCTAGATCGGACTACCTTACGAGTTTGCTTCGTGGTGATAAAATCCAGAGCCATTATCAATGCATCATTTGCTAGTCATTACACTGACTTTTTAGACTTGGTTTGGATAGAATCTCGCCGCAAAGCGACTAAGCTCTTAATTCGCGCATAAAAAAACCAGCATAAAATATGCTGGTTTTTATTGGCAAACAATCAGGCTAACTTATGGATGACACTCGTTGTGCATTTCTAAGTTAGTACCGATGTCTTTTGAGCGATTGGCTTTGGCATCGTCATTACGTAATTGAGTTAAATGATCCAAGTAAGCTTGGTCAACGTCATTAGTAATATAATGACCATCAAATACTGATGTTTCAAAACGTTTAATTTCAGGATTTTCCATTCTTACCGCTTCAATTAAGTCACTTAAGTCTTGGAAAATAATGCCGTCAGCACCAATGATTTTAGCAATTTCATCTGCATCACGACCATGGGCAATAAGCTCATTAGACGTTGGCATATCGATACCATATACGTTCGGGAAACGGATTTCAGGTGCTGCTGAAGCAAAATACACTTTCTTTGCGCCTGCTTCACGTGCCATTTCAATGATTTGCTCAGACGTAGTACCACGAACGATCGAATCATCAACTAACAACACGTTTTTACCTTTAAATTCGGTATTAATCGCGTTTAGCTTACGACGCACAGACTTTTTACGTTCTTGCTGACCGGGCATGATAAAGGTACGGCCGATATAACGGTTTTTAACAAACCCTTGGCGATACGGTAATTCCATACAACGTGCAATTTCTAACGCTATATCGCATGAGGTTTCTGGGATAGGGATAACAACATCAATGTCATGATCTTCCCATTGTTTCTGAATCTTTTTGCCTAACATAGCGCCCATATTTACCCGACTGGCATAAACAGAGATTTTATCGATGCTAGAATCTGGACGTGCAAAATACACGAATTCAAACATACATGGAGCATGGCTTGGATTAACAGCACATTGACGAGTAAATAACTGCCCATCAAGTGAAATATAAATCGCCTCACCAGGTGCTACATCGCGCATGACTTCAAACCCAACAGCATCCAGAGCCACACTTTCTGAGGCCACCATATATTCAGTGCCGGTTGGTGTTTCATGCTTACCAAGTACCAAAGGACGAATGCCAAACGGATCGCGAAATGCCACCATTCCTTGGCCTATGATCATTGCCACCACGGCATAAGCACCACGAATATGTGCATGCACTTTAGCTACAGCATCAAATACTTCGTCTGCACTTAAGGTTAAGCTGCGCGTTTCTTGCAACTCATCGGCAAACAGATTTAACAAAACTTCGGAGTCAGAGGTGGTGTTTACATGACGACGCTTTGTCACCAAAACATCTGCTAATTCAATCGTATTGGTCAAGTTACCATTATGGGCTAACGAAATACCAAATGGCGAATTAACATAAAACGGTTGAGCCTCTGATGCACTCGAGCTGCCAGCGGTAGGATATCGAACATGTCCAATACCGGCATTGCCTTGTAAACGCTGCATATGTTTAGGTTCAAACACGTCTTTGACTAAGCCGTTTGCTTTACGTAAACGAAACGCATTCATGTCAACAGTCACAATACCTGCTGCGTCTTGACCACGATGTTGAAGCACAGTTAGTGCATCATAAATGGTCTGATTAACTGTTGATTTTCCTACTATTCCGACGATACCGCACATGGGTAAGGTTCCTCACTGTAAAGTGTTTTAGGTTAAATTTTGGGTACAAAGCTTGAGGTGTTTTCAAGATAGTTAAAAAACCACTGAATAACCACGCCAAATTCAGGTACAAGTACAGAATCCTGCCACCATTTAGTGTCAGGGAATGCCGTAAAAGCATCCATAAAAAACAGTAATGCGCTAACAATTAACGCGCCACGAATGGCTCCAAAACACAGGCCTAAAACACGGTCTGTGCCCGATAAACCAGTTTTATCGACTAACTGGCCTAACAAATAATTAGCTAATGCCCCTAGGATCAGGGTAATGATAAAAAGAATGGCAATCGCCACACCGTTTCTGACTAACTCGTCCTGCATTTGAGTTAAATGAGCAGCAAGATCGAGATAAAACTGGCTAGCGATAAAGAAAGCGGCAAACCAAACCACAAGAGACATGGCTTCTTTGGCAAACCCACGGATCAAACTAATAATAGTTGATAATCCAATGACAATAATTATTGCGTAATCAATCCAAACCATAAAGATGGGGATCCGGTATAGGGTTCAAGACGGCGGGATTCTAACAGAGACAGAGATGTTTCTCACCTCCGATTGTACAAATTATTCTTGCGTGATTTAGAACAATCAAATTGTAAATATTTATCACGCACGTAAACTGCCGTCTAAACAGGTTATTGTTCTTGAGGATTATAGGCTACGATTTTGCCTTTTAACCCCGTTAATTTTAATATAGGTTGTTGACGAGCTTTAAGTTTTTCTTCTGACACTTCTGGGCCAACAAACACACGTGTTAATTTACCTTCAACAGGGGTTTTAGGCAGTGTATAAGCGTTAAATCCTGCTTTTCTAAGCTGAATAATCAAAGCTTTCACATTAGTTACATTATTAAAACCGCCCAACTGCAGTGTAAAACCAGCGGTAACGGGAGATTTAGTTTTACTGGCATTTTGTGTCTCAGGTTTTTTCACTGTCGAAATGGCTGAAGCGGACTGTTGAACTACTTGGCTACCCTCTTTTTTGGGTTTATCTTCGCCTAATGCCACGATATCGTTGCTAATATCTTGTGGCTCAGCAATCGTTAGTACTTGGAATTCTTCCACTGAATCGTCGGTATTGCCCGACTTGGCCCCATTTGAAGAACTCGACTGAACTGGACGTAAAGGAATTTCAGTGAATTCCTCGACCACCTGTGTTTTTTTTCCGTCGAGTAAATCAGGTAAAAAAATCACCCCTAAGGCTGCTAATACAATGGTGCCCACCAAACGATTTTGAAATTGACGATTCAAAGCTAATTCCCTTTTTCAACGAAATGACGTTAATGATGGTTTGTACAACCAACGTCTGACATAAATAATGTTTATAAAGATTTAAATCCTGCCACAGTATAAAAAGATCCAAATACAATGACCACATCATTAGCATTTACGGTAGCTTGTATTGCTTGCCATGCGCTACTGATGTCAGTAAATTCGCTGACATGTTGACGGCAATCGTCATTAGGCAGTGCTTGACACAATGCTTGTGCTGATGCGCCGCGAGGATTATTTAAACTCACCATGTTCCAATGACTAACTTGTGCGGCCAATGTGGCCAGTACCGACTTAATGTCTTTATCCTTAAGCATCCCACATAAAGCAATAATACGACGACCTTTATAGACCTGCAATTGCTGCGCTAAATATCTTGCAGCATGCGGATTATGCGCGACATCCAATAATACTAATGGTTGCTCACTCACCTGTTCTAATCGCCCTGCAAGTTGAGCTTGTTGTAAACCTTGGTTAATGTGCTGTTGGCTTATATGTGGCCAAATATGACTTAACAACGCGACAACGCTTGCAGCGTTAGCGAGCGGTAACCTTGGCACTGCTAAATCAGTATAAGACTGTTGCGCTGATTCAAAGTGCCATAATGCTGGTTGATTCTGGTCTTTATGGTAATGAAACTCATGACCAACACGATACAAAGACGTATGAGTCTGATCCGCATATTCAGTCACGCTCATGGGTAAGTCTGGTTCACCAATAATAGCGACACAATTGGGGCGGAATATCCCGGCTTTTTCTCTGCCAACCAGTTCTCGGGTATCACCTAAATATTCTTGGTGATCAAGATCGATAGAGGTCAAAATAGTGGCAGTGGAGTCAATAATATTGGTGGCATCTAATCGACCACCTAAGCCCACTTCAAGAATAATCACATCGACTTTAGCAGCTTTAAACAAATATAAGCCTGCGAGTGTCGCATATTCAAAAAAGGTTAATGAAATATCACCTCGAGCCGTTTCAATGGCACTGAATGCCTCAATAAGAGAGTCATCACTGGCATCTTGTTGATTAATCTGTACTCGTTCATTGTACTGCAATAAATGAGGTGAGCTGTAAACACCAACAGATAAGTCGGCCTGGCGTAAAATAGCGGCAAGCATTGCACAGGTAGTACCTTTGCCATTGGTACCCGCAACGGTAATCACTTTAGCTGGAGCCAAATCGATCACGTCAATACGTTTGGCTACGGCGCTAACTCGCGTTAGGCCCATATCAATTTCACTAGGATGAATTGCCAGCAAATAATCAAGCCATTGATGTAAACTTGATTGTTGATTGGGTACCGTCATTTTAGACTCGATTGACAAAATTCACTACCCTTTGACTTAGGCAAACCTTACAAGGCATTGCGACAACATAACATTCATTTTGCATCTCAATAAATACGATACAAAGCATCTTAATCGAGCATAAACAAGGGACCGAGACTTAACTTAGGTAATTGAAAGTGCTCTGGGTAAGTCACATCAACCAAATACAAGCCATTCGGTTTAGCTGTGGCTGCTGCTTGTTTGCGATTTTTTACTGCCAAGAGTTGTGTTATCCACTCAATAGGTTGATTGCCTAAACCAATTTGAAGCAGTGAACCGACAATATTACGTACCATATGATGTAAAAATGCATTAGCTTGGATATCTACCATCACATACATGCCTTGGCGAGTCACATTGACTTGATGCACGTTTCGAATGGGAGTATTAGCTTGGCAATGCAAAGCTCTAAAAGTGGTAAAGTCATGTTCGCCGACTAAAAGTTGTGCAGCTTGATGCATCAAGGTTTCATCAATAACGCCGTGATAATGACTAACACCTGCACTTAAAATGCCTGGTCGCAGTTTATGATTATAAATAACGTAGCGATAGCGTCTTGCTGTAGCACTATATCGAGCATGAAAACTATCATCGACTTCTTTTGCCCACCGTACCGCTACGCTGTCTGGTAAATTAGCATTTACACCTTGGGTCCAAGCCGTTATTGGACGCTGAACATTGGTGTCAAAATGAACCACCTGCCCTGTACCATGCACCCCCGTATCAGTCCGTCCGGCACATAATACTTTTATAGGTTCGTTAGCCACAAAACTTAAGGCTTTTTCAATCTGGGCTTGCACTGAATCGACATCGAGTTGGCGCTGCCACCCATAAAAACTACTACCATCATATTCAACACCTAACGCGACCCGCATGCCTATATCCCCTCGTAAATAATCGCGCGCAGTTTACCACAAAAAAACGGCGCATGTATCTGCGCCGTTTGCTTTTCTATGGTTAACATAAGCTTATATTTTACTTATGTAGCATCAATTGTTCCAATTAATTGACTGAGCTAATAGACCTAGTTAACTGAAGCTTTCCAGTAAACTTTTGGCCTCTAGTTTCTGTCGTTCATTGCCGTCCATTTGCACTTCTTTTAACAATGCTCTGGCACTGTCTTGATCTTCAATTTCAATATAGGCTCTAGCTAAATCGAGCTTGGCATTAACAGAGTTTTCTTCATCATCGACATCGACCATATCGGGATTGCCCATAAGCGAATTGGCTGATCCCATATCGATATTAACATCTTTATATTGATCCGTTTTATCGTCATTCTCATCGGCGTCATTTAATAGTTTGTCGATATCAATGTAACCATTTTCACGCTCAAAACGCATCAAGTCATCATCAGTGGTTTTAGATTCAACTGATTGACTTTGCTCATTTTGATCCAATGCAGCCAACGCTTCATCGACGGTTAAATTATCATCACTAAGGATATATTCGTCTTCAGAAGTAAAGTCATCATCATTGTCATCTTTTAATGACTGTGAAAATGCCGCCAGTAAATCATCATCACTCACCTCTGGTTCATCGATTTTTTGCTCTTCTGTTGCATATTGTGCAGCATTAAGTAAATCCGATTCCCAATCTAATAATTCAGGCTTAGGTTTACTTGATTTTAGGTCATTAAAAAAGCCTGAATCTTTATTGGTTTTTTGTTGATCTGTAGGCGAAGCAGTATCATCATCCATTTTTGACAGTAAAGCATCAAGGCCATCATCGGCTTCAAATGCCATAGTTTCTGGTATTTCTTCTGCATCTTGAACTACTTCAATATCATCTTTTTGAGTTAAATTGTTATCAGTAAGATATTCGTCAAATTCAGCAAATAACTCATCATCGTTAATGGGCTCATCACCCCCTAGAACCGTTTCGGGATCGGATGTTGATGGAGCTTGATCATCTTCTTGAAAACTTGCCAATAACGTATTCATATCGTCATCAAGCGAATCATCATCTGATATTGATTCTTCAGCAAATGGAGCCTCTTCTGGCTCAGCAATGATTGAATCTTGTTGTGGGACAATATCTTGAGCTGTTACTTCAGGCTCAACCACAGTCTGGTTAAGGTCTGCTAATAATGCATCAATGTCTTCATCACTGGTGTCACTGTCATCGACATCAATAGCATCGGCAGCATCTTCTGCAATTTGTGCTTGCTCAGAGTCGCTTGTTTCTGGCTCGATCTCTGGCTGGTTGAGATCCGCTAATAACGCATCTATGTCTTCGTCGCTGGTGTCACTTTCATCAATAGTATCGGCAACATCTTCATCATTTAATTCTGCAGCAATTTGTGCTTGTACTGAGTCGCGGTCAGAGTCGCTTGTTTCAGGTTCAACAACAGGCTGGTTGAGATCCGCTAATAACACATCTATGTCTTCGTCGCTGGTGTCACTTTCATCATTAGTATCGGCAACATCTTCATCATTTAATTCTGCAGCAATTTGTGCTTGTACTGAGTCGCGGTCAAAGTCGTTAGTTTCAGGTTCAACAACAGGCTGGTTGAGATCTGCTAATAACGCATCTATGTCTTCGTCGCTAGTATCATTGTCATCAATAGCATGGGCAACATCTTCATCATTTAATTCTTCAGCAATTTGTGCTTGAACTGAGTCGCGGTCAGAGTCGTTAGTTTCAGGTTCAACCACTGGCTGGTTGAGATCCGCTAATAACGCATCTATGTCTTCGTCGCTAGTATCACTTTCATCAATAGCATCTTCATCATTCAATTCAGCTTCAATTTGTGCTGCTATATCATCCTCAGTGTTTTGAAGCTCATCACTGGATGAATGATCACTTGATTTTACGAATATTGACTCAATAACAGGCTCATTTAAGTTAGCCAATAATGCATCTATATCTTCATCACTTGATTCATCATCTTTTTTGTCGTCATTGACATCATCATCTTGTAGCTCTGCAGCTATTAATGCGGCTATATCGTCATCATTGTCAACGGAATCACTCGTTACCGGCGTAAGCTCTGTGTCATCAGCATTATCATCGTTGGTCGCGGTCAAGCCCACAAGAACATCATCTATGTCTTCATCATATCCTGCTGGCATATCAAACTCGGCTAACAATGAGTCAACATCATCATCCACATTTGAGTTATCAACTTTAACAGCCTCGTCAGCTGTAGCGGGTTCATCGACAACAGTACCAGCTGATTCTGCCGGCATATCGAATTCGGCAAGCAAAGAGTCAATATCATCTTCTGAGCTTGAGCTATCAGCTTTAATGGGTTCATCGACAACAGTATCAGTTGAGTCTGCTGGCATATCTAATTCAGCGAGCAATGAGTCAATATCATCTTCTGCGCTTGAGCTATCGGCTTTAACGGGTTCATCGACAACAGTATCAGTTGAGTCCGCTGGCATATCGAATTCAGCGAGCAATGAGTCAATATCATCTTCTGCGCTTGAGCTATCGGCTTTAACGGGTTCATCAACAATAGTGTCAGCTGATTCTGCCGGCATATCGAATTCAGCGAGCAATGAGTCAATATCATCTTCTGCGCTTGAGCTATCGGCTTTAACGGGTTCATCAACAATAGTGTCAGCTGATTCTGCCGGCATATCGAATTCGGCGAGCAATGAGTCAATATCATCATCTGCAGAGGCATCTATTCCATCAACATCATCTTTGCTATCAACATCCAAATCTGCCAATAAACTGTCTAAATCATCTTCTGGTGCAGTAGAGCTTATGGTTGCAGCGGGTTGATCATCTAATCCATCCAATAAACTGTCTAGATCATCGTCATCCTCTAGAGGTTCAAGTTCTGAATCTTGATCATCCATGGCCTCAGCCCATAAATCATCTAGTGAAGTGCCTTCATCATCTTCGATTTCTTTTTCACTAATAAACATCTCTGATGCCATATCCATCTCGGCATCACTACTCATTTGGGCTTCAGGCTGTAAATCAACGCTATCTAAATCCAATAAATCATCAATTGACTCTTCATCATCCGAATCTAAATGAACCACAATATCTTCAGCGTCATCATCAACTGTTGAAGTAGTCGATTGTTGTTCTGGTTGAATTTCTGATTTTATTTCTGCCTGTTGAGTCTTTTTATTGCGGCGGCTGAGTAACCAGAAAATAAAGCCAAATAACATAAGCAGCGGAATTGATGCGGCGAGGATTAACAAAATGGTGTTATCCATTAAGCTGCGCCAAAAATCAGTGGGTTCTTCTACAAGAGTTTCGACGTTTTCAGCTTGATAAGCGAGGTTTTCATTTTCTAAGGTTAAACCTTCATATTTCTCACGTAATAGCTGTAAATCTTCTTCAAGTGACGAAATATTCAATGACATTTGTTCAATTTTGTTTTTCAACACTTGATTATCATTGTTGCTAACCATTAATTCATCTTGTGAGCGCGCCAGCTCATCTGTCAGCATTAACGTTTTTGCATTGGCTTTATCTAATTCGCTATTAAGCTCCTTGACCACAACATCATTAGCTTCTTTAATGACTTTGGTTTGTACCTCTACGGCAGGTGTTTTCTGAACTATTTGCAGTGGTTTGCCTGCAGTCGGTTTCTTTGGTGTGGTAATTTTAGGCAGTTGAGCTGGTTGACTAATCACTTGAGTAGGTGGCGTTGCTCTGCTAACTCTGCGGTCATCTTGCTCTGCACGACGTTTAGCAACATTATTGGGAATAGCAGCCATTACATCTGCCGAGGGAACTAATAATATCATCCCACGTTCTAATGTATTGTAATTATTACCACTAAATGCGTGTGGATTGGCATCAAATAATGCAGCCATTACTTGATAAACACTGACCTTGTCATTAGGCCTGACTTTTTGTGCAATACTCCAAAAGGTATCTTTTACTGTAGTTGGACCATATTGGCGTTTTACTTGTTGTTTTAGCTCACCATTTGGACCAGTAATCTTCAGTGTTTCTGCCTGTGCAGACTCAACAAGTTGTACACTTGTTAAACCAACAGTAGTGCAGGCAATCAAACCCAAAATATATGAAGTACGCAAAGTCATCAATCCTTCCCTTTTAGCGCTATTGAGTTACCAGCTTGGCAACAGGCTTTAGGCAATTTTTATCGTTAGTATTAAGTCGTTAATTATATCTAATCACATCCATCTTGAGCCCATTTTACAGGCAATGACAATATTATTGATGTTAAAAATGATATGTTTACGACTATAAACTAGATTCACCTGACCTGCTACTATTGGGGTCTGTAAAACGAAAAAAGCCTGCTCAATGCAGGCTTTTTAAACTAAATCGCGTTATTGATTAATATCATTACCCATTTAAAAAATGTAATTAATAATAATCTCTAATCAAAATTTCTGCGATTTGAACACTGTTTAATGCTGCACCTTTACGGATGTTATCGGCAGTAACCCATAAATTTATACCGTGAGAATGCGAAATATCTTTACGAACACGGCCAACATAGACAGGGTCGTTACCCGCAGCATCGGTCACAACTGTTGGATATTCGTCGTCACTTTCAAATAACACCACACCTGGTGCATCACGTAAAACAGCTTTAACATCTTCAGCATCAACAGGTTGACGAGTTTCAATATGTATTGCTTCTGAGTGGCCATAAAACACAGGTACACGTACAGCCGTTGGATTAACAACTATTTCATCATCGCCAAATATCTTTTGGGTTTCCCACACCATTTTCATTTCTTCTTTGGTGTAGCCATTTTCCATAAACATATCAATTTGCGGCAACACATTAAATGCAATTTGTTTTGGGTAAACTGATGGCTCTGAAGGTAAACCTTGCAATAATTTTGCACATTGGCCCGCTAGCTCTTCAATGGCTTTTTTCCCCGTACCAGATACAGATTGATACGTCGCCACGTTAATACGTGAAATGCCATAAGCGTCATAAATAGGCTTTAACGCAACCAACATTTGGATAGTAGAACAATTAGGGTTAGCAATAATATTGCGATTACGGAAATCAGCAATCGCTTCTGGGTTAACTTCAGGTATCACCAAAGGCACGTCTACGTCATATCTAAAATGTGACGTATTATCGATAACAACACAACCGGCTTCACCCGCAATTGGAGCCCATTTGGCAGACACGTCACCACCAGCAGAGAAGAAACCAATTTGCGCTTGAGTCCAATCAAATGTTTCTACGTCAAGAATTTCAACTTGTTTACCATGAAAACTGACCGTTTCGCCAGCACTGCGACTGCTCGCTAATGGAAACAACTTCGCAACCGGGAAATTACGCTGCTCGAGGATCTCAATCATAGTTTGACCCACTGCGCCCGATGCACCTAAAACGACTACATTAAATTCCTGAGACATAATTAACGCTCGACTCCGATTATCCAGTTTGGACAATCAATTTACCTTAGATTGCTTATGCTTTACTAGGGTTAATATGCTAAAAAAGCCTGCTTTGAAGTGATTTTTTCTCAACAGGCTTAAAATACTCAATTTTACCCACAATATCGCTGCTTATTCGAATTGACTACTTTCAGAGTTAACACCCGTGGTTATGAAGTAAACCCCAAAGCCATTAGCATCGATTGGTTAATTGCACCAGCAGATAACGATGACGTAACTTGGTTTAACGCAATAGCACTATACTCACGACGGTATGTATGGTTTTTACGCATTAAATCAAATCCTGCAGCGGTTGCAAAACAACCTCTGAAGCTTAAATTATCATCGCGCAAGTCGTAGACTAAACGTGATAATTTCAGTAATTGTCTTTCGTTTAAATCACCTTGACTGGAAATGTGACTAAATTGGAATCTCGGTAACAAGCTCTCCAACGATTTTGCTACTGGTAAATCAAGTAATTCACACCACTTTTGATACAGCATAAACGTGCCACGGGCTTTGCCTTCTAGGCTATAACCAGCAATGTGCGGTGTCGCAAATTCTGCTAACGCCACTAACGCTGCCATGGGATTAGGTTCACCTTCCCATACATCAAGTACTAACTTTACATCATCACGTTGTTGCTTAAACTTTATTAACGCTCGATTATCAATAACCTCGCCACGACAACAATTTAATAACCATGTATTAGGCTTTAATTGATTGAGTCGCGTTTCATCAAACAAATACCACGTTTTATGCTGCCCCTGTTTCGTAATTGGTACATGTAAACTGATAATATCTGCTTGTTCGATGATAGTGTCGAGTGACACAAACTCACGAGGATCACCTTGCAATGCTTTAATTGGATCACATAACAATACTTTTAGACCGTAAGCTTGCAAACACTTAGCTGCTGCAGTACCCGTATTACCGGCGCCCACTATGCCCACAACTTTACCGGCTAATGATTCACCAAATCGTTGAGCTAACTCCAACATCGCAATAAAGGCATATTCACCTACAGCGGTAGCATTACACCCAGGGGCATTAGTGAAATAAATATTGCGCGTTGCCAGATAATCAACATCAACATGATCGGTACCAATCGTCGCACTACCGACAAACTTAAGCTTCTCTGCATTCTCAATTAACGCTGCATTCACTTTAGTCACCGAACGCACCAGCAACACATCAGCATCATTGACTTGTTCTGGGCTCAAAGTTCGACCATTTACATATTCAATTTGGCCTAAGTCGCCAAATAAGGCTTCAACATAAGGCATATTTTCATCAGCAATTATTTTCATTTTGAGATCTAGTTCTCTGTAAGTTAACGGCATTACATCACTTTTTCATGGCCATTATCTTATACCAAATGCCCTCACCTCGTCATTGCCAAGATGTTTATTAAGGATCCAGTTTTTGATTAACTTCTATGCCTATATGCTAGAGTGAACAGCATCTTAGCTCCTAATCTGCACGGTTTTTCAGTAAGTGCAGCGTTCGCTAACTATCACCTCTTATTTTTTGCTATCTATTTTATAGAATTCAATCGCGAAACATTCTCGACTCTATACAATAAAATCCAAGATTTTTGCACAAAAGACAACAAAAAAGCCAGCTTGTTTCCAAGGCTGGCTTTAATCAATTAGCGGCAACAGCCACTCATACTATTTTATACTGAACATATCTGTTTAAGCTTTATACTTACGCATCACTAATGTTGCGTTAGTGCCACCAAAGCCAAAACTGTTACTCATAACGGTATTCAATTCAGCTTTACGCATTTCGCGAACTACTGGCATGCCAGTAGCTTTCTCATCAAGGTTATCGATGTTAATGCTTGGTGCAATAAAGCTATCTTCCATCATGATTAAGCTGTAAATAGCCTCATGAACACCTGCGGCGCCTAAAGCATGACCTGTAAGTGATTTAGTAGATGCAATTGGAGGCATATTATCACTGAAGACTTCACGTAATGCTTCAAGTTCACGCATGTCACCTACTGGTGTAGAAGTACCATGAGTATTAATGTAATCAACTGGTGTATCAACATCCGCTAATGCCATTTGCATACAACGAACAGCACCTTCGCCTGATGGCGCAACCATGTCATAGCCATCAGATGATGCACCATAACCAATAATTTCAGCATAAATCTTGGCGCCACGAGCAAGTGCGTGCTCTAATTCTTCAACAACAACAATCCCGCCGCCGCCAGAGATAACAAAACCATCACGGTCAGCATCATAAGTACGAGACGCTTTTTCAGGAGTATCATTGTACTTAGTTGATAATGCACCCATGGCATCAAAGCCCATGGTTAATGTCCAATCAACTTCTTCAGCACCACCAGCAAATACCATATCTTGCTTACCCATTTGGATAAGTTCAACGGCATGGCCAATACAATGCGCTGAGGTGGCACAAGCTGAACTGATTGAATAGCTCGTCCCTTTAATTTTAAACGGTGTCGCTAAGCAAGCACTTGCAGTACTAGACATAATGCGAGGCACAATATAAGGTCCTACGCGCTTAACACCTTTTTCACGAAGTGTATCTGCAGCTTGCACTTGGTTTTTAGATGACGCGCCACCCGTACCAGCAATCAGTCCGACACGAAAATTAGAATATTGTTCTTCTGTTAAATTAGCATCTGTAATCGCTTCCTGCATAGCAATGTAAGCATATGCGGCAGCATCACCCATAAAGCGAAGTGCTTTACGATCGATATGATCAGCTGGGTTAATTTTAATATCGCCCCAAACTCTACTGCGTAATTGCATTTCTTCAAACTGCTCTGAGTGAGTAATACCGCTACGACCTGCTTTCAGTGACTCAGTCACTTCTTGCTTGTTATTACCGATACTTGAAACTACACCCATTCCGGTGATCACGACTCTTTTCATTTTTTTGCTATCCATTTGGTACATGTCAGTACTTAATTGCGGCAATCATAGCTTCTTTAAAGCAATTAAGTGGTCAGCTTTCCATAAACACAGGTAAAATAATGCCAAGTTATCGGCCCTGAGTAAAACATTTTGAATAAAACCACTTTATTATCTGTCTCTCCCAATTTACAAGAAATGCATAGTTGTTCATTACTGGGCACCGACACTCATCAAAATAGCCTATATTCCCAACTTGTTAAACAGTATATCGACATTGTATTGCAAAGCGGTGACGGTCATGAGACTGCCACAGATAATCAACGTCATTTACTCATGCTAGGCCAATTAGGTTTCGGCGATGGCCATGAAATCATCCTATTATGTGCTGCCTTAAGAGCTATAAATAGCCATGCTTCTCTAGCTAAACAACAAACCCGAGTTCACATCAGTATATTTGAACAAACGCCTATAAACCGAAAGCAACTTGAACAAAAATGGCAACAGCAAGGACTCCTTCATTCAGATCACCCTTTAATTGATTTGACCCAAGCATTACTCAATTGCGAAATAGCGGCTATCAAAGGTTGCCAACGATTAAGTCTACACCACAACGAATTAGTCATTGACCTATATCAAGGCTCGCCTTTAGAGCAAACTAAAACGATTGCCACACCGAAGAATAACAGAATAGCACATTGGTTTGCCCTACCTTATACGAGCCAAGTGACTCATTCGGATCATTATTTTAATCAGTATTTATTGTGGCAATATGGGCGTATCAGTCTTGATAATGCGACATTTTTTACCGCTACCCTTGATAATAACGGTATTCCCTCTGCAATCAAAAAGCAATTGGATTTTTGTGGGTTTTCACAAACAATTCCGGCCACATCAACGGATAATATTGCTATTGCAGAACGTGAAGCTCTCAGACAACAAACACGCCAACAGTTTGCCTACAATCCAATTCCTGCAATCCAGTGTAATGACGATGGTCCCATTGCCATTATAGGCGGGGGAATAGCTTCAGCAAGTCTGGCTTTATCATTAGCTGAGCGGGGAAAGTCGGTAATCATTTATTGTAAAGATGAACAATTAGGACAAGGTGCATCAGGTAACAAACAAGGTGCAATTTACCCTTTACTCACGCCTGAAAACAATTCACTCAGTCAGTTTTTTCAACAAGCTTTTCTCTATAGCCGGCGTCGCATTCAAGCATTAGTTGATGATGGTTATCATATTGGACATGATTGGTGTGGTGTATTACACACGGGCTTTGATCAACGTAGCCAAACAAGATTAGATAAAATTATTCATGGGCAAACGTGGCCAAGTGAGATTGCTTTTAGTGTCAATCCAAAACAAGCTACACGACTTGCTAACGTCGATATCGATAAATCAGGTTTTTATTACCCCTTGGGTGGTTGGGCTTGCCCGTTTGAATTCGCACAGGCGAGTATTGCCAAAGCACAAACATTAACCAAAGTGAGGGTAATTTATAATAGCGACATTAGCTCACTTAAATCACATTCATCTGGCTGGCAACTGTTTAGTGGCGAAAATAACAACTCCATAGCAACACATAGTCAGGTTGTTATTGCCTCAGGATCGCAACTTACTCGCTACCACCAAACAAAAAAACTGCAAATTACAGCTTTTAGGGGGCAAGTCAGTCATGTTCCCTCACAAGGTGAACTCGCACAGCTTAATACGGTTATCTGTGCCAATGGTTATCTGACACCACAACGAGATCAGTTACATTGTGTCGGTGCAAGTTACGTAAAAGATCCTAAGCATCTAGAATTTTGCTTACAAGAACAGCATGAAAATAGCCTAAAGATGCAGCAAAGCTTTCCTAACGCTAACTGGCCTAACGATATTGATGTTTCAAATAATGATGCCAGAGTTGGCGAAAGAATGGTGAGTCGAGATCATTTCCCCGTTATGGGATGTGTACCTGATGTTAAAGAGATATTTGCGCGTTATGCCGTACAGCAAAAATCTAAAGATAAACCCAGCCTATGGCAACGATACTGGCAAACTACAGCAGCACCGATTTATGAAGGGTTGTATGTATTAGGTGGATTAGGCTCGCGAGGATTAAGTTCAGGTCCACTCATTGCCGAATGCCTAGCGGCAAATCTATGCGGTGAATTGTCGCCATTAAGTTTAGATTTACAAGCACAGCTTAACCCAAACAGAATGTGGCTGCGTAAACTGCTTAAAGGCAAATCGTTGATGTGAACCACAGATAAAAGCTAGCTTTTTATTTCCAAAAGCAAAAAGTTACATCGCTATAAGCACTCATCAAAAGAGGGATTGAAATAGCAATGTACAAAAAGAAGGAAAATAATGATTACCTATAAACGCGGAGCGATGGTCAAGTGTTATTGTCCTTGCTTGAGCAATTTGTTATACGCAATTATCACCTCAACATGAATGCTCTGCACTTTAACGATAACTTTATAAAGAGTATTCATAAATAATGCTTTCCATACATTAGAAAACCGCACTTCGATAACTTTATGCATAAAATATGCAACTGATAAAACAATTGATATTGTTAGAATATAAATAAATATTTTATTTTCTTCTGTGGCATATCTTGAAATGAACATATATCCAAAGTGAGCATGAATTAAATAGACTGGATATGTTAATGCACCAAGTGTTTTTGAAAATGGAAGCGTTAATAATTGAGCCTTTTTTGTATTTTGAAAAATAAAAAAAGCAAAGAAACTAATAATAATTAAGCCTACAATATATTCTGAAAAATTCACTCCCATCAACTCTGATTTTGATGCTGCTATATCTATTGAGTACAATAAACATAAAACAAAAGATATCATGGTTGATAGTATATTTTTCAACGACTTATTTAATTGTAACATTGCAAATAAAGCCCCTGCTGAAAAATAGGAGAAATACCCTCCTAGATACGGAAGATAATCATAACCAGTGATATAAGCAGCAAGCATTGCGACAGGCCATAACATAAATAACAGATTTAATTTTTTTTGCAAACCTATCATCAGTATAAAGAAAACGAGAAAGTAAAACTTTATTTCATATACTAAAGTCCAGTACACTCCGTCAACATGATCAATATCTAAGTAATTTTGTAATAATGTAAAATTAACAACTATTTGGCTCGGATATACTGACATTAAATCGCCACCCCAAAAAAATGCAAATAAGGAGGTGAAAATAACGGCAAACCAATATGAAGGATAAAGTCGCGTCGCTCTAGAAACGGCAAACTGAGCAGGTGTTCTATTTCTAGCAGAATGAAATATTACAAAACCACTAATCATAAAAAACAATTCAACGCCAAGGTAGCCATATTTAGTGAAATCAATAATCGAATCAACATGGTTTATTGAATCAATTTTTCCATTGGCCATACCATTAAAAGTATAGTGAAATAAAATAACAATTATGGCCGCGAAAAAACGCCCATAATCTAACAATTCTAATCTTCTCATCTGAAATATACTCTAATGATAGCTTTAGCGTATAACGCCCGCAGCTAGGGAATTACAAGATAGTCCCTGTGTATTTCTAAATAATAGATATACATGGTGCTATTAGATTTAATCTATTTCGCTAAAAATAACTAAATTCAACACCTTGCATGATATCAATCTATTACACGATTTAATCAAAAAAATGCCTTCACTCATTAAAAATAATTTCAAGAAAGCCTTAGCACTCTAATGATGACTGCGGTGTTACTGCTCGATGATAATCAACTATCACTCAAACCAAAATATCACTGAAACGGGTACATACCGCTGGTAACCTCATATTATAACGGGATCCACCAGCGCCACCCGATATGTCATCCCTGTAAAGCTTAAGCCTAGATCTTGGCTTAAGCTTTACTACCAAATGTGAAGTATGGTTTCTCAACAATTAACACTCGGAATAACGGTATAGAGAAAAAACAAAGCTAATGACTACCTATACTCTTCCAGCAAACCAGCGAGTTCTTTCTTAAAGCCACTACCCAATTTTGGATCGCGCAAACCGTATTCAACAAAGGCTTTCATGTAGCCTAGCTTGTCGCCACAATCGTGTGACTTACCAGTCATATTAAAAGCTTCGACAGTGTCAGACTCTATCAACATATCAATAGCATCGGTTAACTGAATTTCATCCCCTGCACCAGGTAACGTTCTCGCAAGTAAATCCCAAATTTTTTCAGACAATACATAACGGCCGACAACGGCTAAGTTAGACGGTGCTTGTCCAATTTCAGGCTTTTCAACCATATTAAATATTTTAGTCGAATCACCAGGATTAATCGTTTCACCACCGCAATCGGCAATACCATATTTATTGACTTGATCATCAGGTACTGGCGCAACCATAATTTGACTCGCTTTAGATTCGCGATATCGAATTAACATCGAAGCTAAATTTTCGGTGCGTTGATCTGCAGAATACGAATCTAAAATCACATCTGGAAGCACTACTGCAAATGGGTTATCACCAATACATGGCTTAGCACATAAAATAGCATGCCCAAGACCTTTAGCTTCTCCTTGGCGTACATGCATAATAGTGACATTTTTAGGACAAATAGCCTGCACTTCATGCAATAACTGACGCTTAACACGTTTCTCAAGTGTCGACTCTAACTCGTAAGATTTATCAAAGTGGTTTTCAATAGCATTTTTACTGGCATGAGTCACCAAAACGATTTCTTTAATCCCTGCACTAACACATTCGTCGACAATGTATTGAATCAATGGTTTATCCACCAAAGGCAACATTTCTTTTGGGATTGCTTTTGTGGCAGGCAACATACGCGTACCCAAACCGGCAACAGGAATAACAACTTTCATAAATATCCTTATTTAGCTAACGCTAAAACTAAAGTGACAAAATTAAAAAACTAAAATGGATTAAGCGCAGACTTCGTTTGCGCAGTGTCAGCAGGTAAATAACGTACTAACCAACATAAGGTTAAAATGGTTAAAAATAATAAAGTATTAGAGGGGGACTGCAGATGAAAGTCGACAGAAATATGCAACAACATGTGCACTATTGCCATTGCACAACCAAATGCGACGCCCTTGTAAAGTTTATTGTGACGTAAATACATAGTTCGACAAGCTAACCAAAATGAATAAAGTACCCATAAACCTAATATCAATGTCATTACCAGACCATACTCAAGGACAAACTGTATATATTCGTTATGAGCATGGTCGTAAAAACCAGAATAAAACTGTGGTTGGTATTGCGGGAATACAGTATAAAAACTTCCACCACCAGTACCAGTAAACAGATGTTCTTGAATAATAGGAAGGCTATCAATAACTACTTCATCTCGAGTTTCTGAGGCAAAAGAGGTGTCATTGAGGCGCTGCTTAACTTTCTCAACGCCAAAAATAGAACCCACAATCAATAAATCCAGAATAAAAATACTCACAACTAAAGGCTTAAACAAGGTTGCAGGACGACGATAAATAAACATCGACAACAGCGATACGGCGCCCAGAGAGGTAAAAAAACCGGCATTTCCCATACGCGACCGACTTAAGATTAAGCCAATAATCATGATCACTATTGCTAAACGTAAAATGAGTTTTCGACTGAATAATGTCGATAACAAATCAATTAACATCCCACGTAAATCGAACTCTTTTTTGGTTGTTTTTAATTCTGATAATAGCCAGCCAAAGGCAATAGAAAGACATAATGCTAGATAATTAGCAAAATGATTTTGATACACAAACGATCCACGGGCCCTATCACCATCGTGATAACCAAAAATAGGTGATACTTCAAGCTGCAACAAATTGAGTAAAGTGCCATAAAAAGCCTGTAAACAACCAGAAATAATGATGGCAATCAACAACCAACGTAATGCTTTAGCTTGCTGGCAATATTGACTCACTAATAAAATAAACAGGGCATAACAAAAGGTCTTAAGTAATTGCTGTGCCGTCTGATATGGGTCAACAGTATCAATTAGCGGTATCCAATTAAGTAATTGCATACATAAGTAGACCTGCATTAATACTATGGGTAACAACAGCTTTTTTTGCCACTCGTGACGAAGTAATAACGCATCATGTTTAAAACAATATGCTACATGAGCAATAGCTAATGTAATAATAACAAATTCTAAAATCGCCAATGCCCAAATTCGATTACTACCTAATGGAATAGGCACCCAAATAATAACTGCACATAATGCTAGCAACATAGAACGATTAAATAACCCAAAAGTCATCGTCGTATGGGTAATTTTATTATCCATTAGCGGCACATATCCAGTTTAATCCATTTATTAACGTCACCACTAACGGGCGTTGCATAAGCAAAATAAGTACAGATCACAGGGGTTAATTTATACTTCAAAGCCAGCGTTTTAAGATCGATAAACATTTCCCAATTAGCACTAGCTGCAATATAAGCGCTACTAAATACTTTTTGCTTTTGGGCCATGGTTAAACTAGGCCAATAAGCAAAACCAATTGCTAAAGTTTGATGTAACACTTCTGGAGCATATGGACCATAATGCAAGGCTTGCTCTAAATACGGCCAAGCTTGCACAATATCTTTCTGGATAAAAGCTAAATTGTACGCATAATCGCTGTAAGCATTTGGCCAGCTAGGTCGCAGAGTAATTGCATCCAAATACAGTTGATTAAACACTATAATATTCGGTTCTGCTTGTTGCGAAAACACCCCCCACTCCATTACTTTGGCTAGCGTTAACAAATAATGAGGGTTTTTGTCGTCAACACTAAAAGCATAATCAGCAGCCAATAATGCATTAGCATATTGTAACGATGTAGGTTTTGTACCTTGTTGCCATTGGTCAATATAAAAACGCGACTTAAAATGATATGCATTGGCTAAGCCCTTTTGCATCAACATGGGCAGTAAGCTTAACAATGCAAATATCATTAATGCGTAAACCATCATGCGAGGAGACAACTTTACCCATGTCATTAATCACCGCACTCCGCAAATAGTGCATTAGAAATATTATCTGGCACCAACGTCGTTAACGCATATGCATATTCTTGGCTAGTCAACTCTGTCACTATATTACTGGCTTGCATCAACTTTGGAGGACGGCGGTTTAATGAATGACAATCAGAAGCCATAATGGAATAAAGCTTTTGTTTAATAAAAAATTCACTCAATTTTTGTGGGCCTGGCCCCATGTCGCCAATTAATGACGCTGCGGTTAACTGAAATAAACAACCAGATCGAACAAAAGGGTTTATCCGTTCAGGGTGAGATTGTAATTCTCGGTTACGTTCAGGATGAGCAATCATAGGTAATACATTCCTTTCCAATAACCAACTAATCAACTTGTCTGTACCAGGAGGGATGTGACTACTAGGCAGCTCTAACAGCAACACATCTTTTTGCTGATAACGGCCTAGAAAAGGCAATTGTTGTTGTTCAATAAACAGCATGATTTCTGGCGTAATTCTTACCTCTGCGGCAGTGCGTATTTGCACATCTAAACTGGTTAATGCCAACGCCTCACATAACACGTCATAAGCCTTATTAATTGACTGCAAATTGTTGTTAAAAATGCCCAAATGAATATGAGGTGTGGCGACCATACGTGATACCCCTTGCTCAACAGCGAGCGCCACTAGACCAATGGCTTCATCAATAGATTTTGCCCCATCATCAAGATTGGGTAAGATATGGCAATGTAAATCAATCATGCCTTATTCTTCGCCTTACTCTTTTTGGTGGCAGAGTCTTTAATTGTAGAATCTGCGCCATAAGCTTGGTAGTAACCATAATCTCCTTGATATTGCAGTGCATCTTTAACATTGAATTGGTTTAACACTACGCCAAACACTTTAGCTCGAGCCTGATTTAACTTAGCTAATGTCAACTTAATCGCTTCGCTACGAGTATGTCCTGCTTTCACCACTAGCACTGTGGCATCGCATAATGAAGCTATAATTAATGCATCACTTACAGCATGTACAGGTGGTGTATCAATAATAATTTTACTGTATTGGGTTTTAAGCATTGTGAGTAATTCATCAAACTGACTAGAAGACAATAATTCTTGCGGATTTAACGGTACGGCACCTGCGGGCATAACATCCACATTAGGTCTTACTTCTTTTACAATACAATTATCCACACTGTCTGTACCCGATAATATATTAGCAAGACCGGTCTGGTACGTTGGTAAACCAAAGCGCATCCCTAAGCTAGACTTACGTAAATCAGCATCAATAATTAATACTTTTTCCATAGTGGCATAGGCAAATGCTATATTCATTGATGTCGAGGTTTTCCCTTCATTAGGAGTGGATGATGTCACCTCAATGGTCGATAACTTATTACCCATGGCCATCAATGACAAAGAAGTCCTAATGGTACGAATAGCCTCCGCATGCAGAGGTAAACTCGTATCATAAAAAGCAAAATTAATGTCTTCATAACTGGTGCCTTTTTTGGCTTTAGGCACGTAACCTAACGACCTTTGTGACAATATTTTTTCAACATCATCACTAGTCTTAATCGTGTCATTTAACGAATCCAAAGCTAAAACTAATACAATAGCAAAACCTAAACTTGCCATAAATGCTAAAATAACAATCATTTTTTTCTTTGGTTTTTCAGGTGATAACGGTTCAACGGCACGGTCAGTAAATCGTGCAACTGGTGAATCAAAATCCCCTGTGACTGCGGTTTCTTTTTGACGAGCTAAAAAGCTGTCAAATAACTGCCTGTTGGTGTCAACTTCACGCAATAAACGCTGATAGTCGATATCCTTGGTACTCAAGTTTTGATACGCAGTTTTAGCTGAATTGAATTGCGATTCTAGGGCTTTTAAATTTTGAGCTGCAGTTTGCGCTTCATCTTCAATCCCTTGGACTAACCGGCTTATCTGCTTATGTAAATTTTGCTGTACGGTATTAAGCTCAGCTTGCGCAGCAATCATTTTAGGGTGCTTTTGACCATAAACTTGTTGTAATTCAGATACTTTTCGTTCAACTAACACCACTTCGCGTTTTACATTCTGTATTGACTGATGTGACGTCACTTCAGGTAAGCTTTCTAGACGACTAATGTCAGTGTCGCCATAACGTTTGACCACTGCCATAAAGCTGTCGGCTTCGGCTTTACGCGATCTTGCCACAGTAATCTCATCACTTAAACGCTCTAACTCTTTGGCATCTAATGCCGTAACCCCTTCTACGTCTATCAAACCATTTTCAAGCTTAAATTGTTCTAATCTATATTCAGACTGGTCCAAATTTAAGCGTAAGCCTTCTAAACGCCCCCCTAACCAAACATTAGCCTTCTGGGTCATTCCAAGCTTAGCTTCTAACTGACTTATAATGTAGGTATCACCCACAGCATTAGCGACTTGTGCTGCAAGCTTTGGGTCTGTACTTTCGTAACTAATATACGCCAGCTGCGTTTTACGCACAGGGGAAATACTGATACTTCGAGCGAAACTGTTTATTAATTGATGTTTGGCAATGTCTCGATTTACTATGCTATCACCCGTGGCAACTTCTTTAGGAATAAAGTTTAGCTGAGATTTAAGCTTAGAAAACCAACTTGGTGGCCGGTTAAAAGCCGGGTGATTAATTAAATCAAGATCATTAAATACCCGTTCAGCAATACTACGAGATTTAATAATTTCAAACTGAGTTAAGTAGTATTCTTGTTGACCAGAATTAATCCCATAGACTTCATCAATTTTAATAGCCTTAGCCTGCTCCGACTCAATCAATAATGTCGATGAAGCCCTATAAGTTGGCGTAATACTTAACACCACAAATATGGTTAACGCTGTAACTAACAATGTGAAAGCTAAAATTCTCCACTTAAAACGTAATATTGGTAAAAGCAGTTTTTTAACATTAATAAGCTGGTCCATTTGCATTGTTGCTGGGCTAATAACATTGTCTGAGGAAGCTCTTTGTCGTCTTTCTTGGAAGATCATTAAAAAAATCTCTGTTCAATAGTGATGGTATCGCCGGCTTGAATGGCACTATTAATGGTGCCCTGTTCAGACTCTACTTTGCTACCCTCACGAGAAATTGAAATTTTTTCTTGTGAGGCCCGTTCGGTTAATCCACCAGCTAAGGCAATAGCTTGGTTTACAGTCATTCCAGGCTGGTATGGATAACCACCAGGTTTTTTAACTTCACCATGAATATAAAATGGCCGATATTCAACCATGCCTACAAACACACTAGGCTCAATAAAATAATCGCCTTTTAAACCATCATAAACCAACTTTTCTACCTGTTTAATAGTTAAACCATTCAATTCTAGTGCCCCCAAAAAAGGGTAGTTTATGGTGCCGCTATTGGTAATTTTAGTTTCGAGTGTTAATGCGTCTTCACCATACACTTTAATGATAATAGTATCGCCAGCCCCTAATTGGTAACTTTGAGTTTGAGCGCTGGCAAGCGTAGGCTGTATAAGCAGCAATAAAAACATAACAGAAAAAAATAAATGAGATAAATGCTTCATGGGATCCCTATAAGGTCATTTCGGCATTGATGAAATACACGTTACGGTCAAACACATACTGTTCATCATTAGAATCAACTTCAGAAATATTGACTCCAGCCTCTAAAGTTAACCAACGACTAACGTTATAATTAACAGAAAATAGGTAAAGCTTACTTTTATCTTCACGATCTACGCCAGTGTAAATGTCATCAAAATGACTGTAACCAATGGCTGAAGAGAATAAATCACTCCACTCGTGGTTCCACTTAACGCCATAACTAGTTTCCTTTACATAATCTCCGAAACCATTAGGATCTCGGCTAGTACGGCCCGTGGTAAAATCAAACACCGAATATGTAAGAGGTTTCCAAGAAACCTTAGCCTCCCATGACAAACCGCTAAAGTCTTCACGTTCTTTATTATCAAAACTTTTTCGCTGGTAACCGACTTTTATGCTTCCTTCTGAAGCAGCCGTAGCCTCCCACTCGACCCCTAACCTTGCTGTATTAGTTTTACTGTCACGGTCACCAGTTGGATCCATCGAATCATAGGCGGTATCAACACTTTGAAAATCAGCAAAAATACTGGTTACAGACCGAGTATCGTAATAAAATGTAGCGCCTAAAGTCGTATCATCAAAATTACGATATTGAGTTATGGTTTCATAATTACTGTACTCTTTACTATAAAGTTCAGCATTAACTCGAACCCTCGCTGGCGTTGTTTTTGCACCGTATTCATAAAACCCTCCGGCGCTAAACACATCATAGGTATTAGGTTCCTCTTGAATATAGCCGCTATTCCCCTCAAAAACACCAGTACCACGATCTTCGTGACCAGCAACGTACATAGCCTCAAAATTAAAACGGTTAGACTGGTTTAACTCAACTTCAGAACTAGCCCGAAGTAAAGCATCTAGATAGTTATCATCACTACTACTAAAATAATCACCGTATTCAAACCCAAGCTCTAACGTATGAATATTGTTACCATCCAATAGCTGAGCTTGTACTGCTGGGGTAACAGTTAAAATCCAACTGTCTTGAGTATCCACTGAAGCACTGCTGATATTATCATCATATTTAATACCACTATTTAAACCAGGTATAAAATCAATACCCGATTCAGTTTGAATCATGCCAGCTTTTTCATCGGCTGCAAATACAGGGTTAATAAGTACTAATGAGGTAATAACAGTAGCAATGTGACTCAATTTAAACGGTATGTTCATGACTAATATCCTTATAAAAAATGTATGAGGGGAAAACAACACTTACGCTATAGTGCCCAAGAGCAAAATTTAAAACTTGAATTAGCTGTGTTTGACTTTATAAGCCTTAGGTTTGGCCTACAAAACATTAACAGAATGTCAAAAGGGCAAACATCATCCGAAAGACTAATAAATAATCGTCAGAAAAGGGATAAAAAGGTTAATGAATAAATAACCTACGGAATATTTAATAAACATTTTTACCGACAAAGCCTTTAAAAAAAGTCAAAAATACAATCTTTATATCCCACCACAATGACCAATTACGAATATAATCAAGATCATATTCAACCCGCTTCTCCATTTTATTAAGGGTATCCGTTTCACCGCGCCAACCATTAACCTGAGCCCAGCCGGTAATACCAGGTAGAACTTTATGTCGGAGCATGTAATAACTTACTAACTTACGATATTCTTCATTATGAGAGACAGCATGAGGACGTGGACCTACTACTGACATATCTCCCATGAGGACATTAAAAAATTGAGGTAATTCATCTAATGATGTTTTTCGTATAAATGCACCTACATTAGTAATACGGGCATCGCCTTTTTTAGCCTGAATAACCTTATCTGTATTTTCAGTTACCGTCATTGAACGAAATTTCCATACTTTAATTTTCCGGCCATCTAAGCCATAACGATCTTGCTTAAAAATAATTGCCCCGGGTGATGATATATAAACAGCTATAGCGACAGTAATGAGTACAGGTGATATAGCCACTATGGCACATAAACTAAAAATGATATCAAAACTACGTTTGTAAAAACGCTTCATTCCAGCAACTGGAGACTCAAAAACACTTAACGTATCGACTTCACCAACACTGCCAATGCGAGCATGCATTAAGTTTTTCAACAAAAAGTCGGGGGTAATTAACACATCAACAGTGCTGTCTCCGAGAGTCAGAATAATATCGGCTATACGTTTTTCAGCCAACATAGGCAAACAAACATATAATTTGTGTATATTACCCGCACGAGCCAACTGGACAGCATCGTCTATAGAACCTTTTAATAATGACGCATCAAGGTTTTCAATACGCTTCGGTTCTCTATCATCAAAAAAACCAACGCATTCAAAGCCTAATTCGTCATGTTTGAATATTTCATCATATAAGAGCTTGCCAGTTTGTGTTAATCCAACAATTGCAATTTTTTGAACATTGTAACCTTTTATTCTGCGAATACGTTTTATCTCTCTAACACAAAAACGCCAACTGACTAATAACACAACAGAGAGAAAATACCAGCCACCCATAGCGATTCGCGAATAAGTATCACTGTATTTAAACAAAAATAAAACTAAAGTCATTAATAAAAATGCAAAGGTTACATTAAGCAATATTATTCTACACATTGTAGAGAAGCGGCCTAAGCGCCAAGAACGATATAACCCTAATGATTCACCAACATAACTAAAAAAGAATAAAACACCAATTAGAACTAACAAATAGTCCTTATCGAAACCAATATTATAGCCACGCATCATAATTAATAATGAAAATGCGATAATAGCAATGTCGAAAATTCGTAATAAAAAATTCGATCGTACGCCAGTGAATTGAAACTTTGATGGTCTATCCATTAGAGCCTCTTAAGATAATATTTAATCTTTTTAAAATTGATTGATGTAACAAAAATGAACTTGAAGGAAATAAAATTGAATAAATAAAAGCTTTTATTAACTTACGTTGTTTTAACAGGTTAACTATCTCGAGGTATTTATATGATCGTAGAAGATTTTTAGTACGGGTAACTTGCGCAATTTCAGTAGTTTTATCAAAACAAAAACAATTAACTAGTTTAGTATCTGCATCAATCAATGTACTTATATGATGTAAGTTTAAAACACTTGATATTGAATCGCCACGAACATTATAAATGTAGCCAGAATATTTAACGACCTCTGCATTAGCAGAATTAGCTAAACAGTTGGCGAGGAAATAATAATCTTCTCCAACTCTAACTTCGGGCCAATACTTAACCCCTTTATTTTTAATAAAACTACGTTTAAAAACGGGCTTTAAGTAACCAGTTGATTTTACCTTTGAAAATATGAGGTTGGTATTAATCAAGAACGAAAGAGAAAACTCACCCAAAGGAAGATCTGATTTACTATAATAAGGTATTAAATCTGAGTCAGAATTTAGTTTCTGATAAAAATTATCAAGAATAATATCAGTTTTATCATTTTTTAAAGAAAGCAAAGTCGATAATCGATCAGGTAACATATCATCATCAGAATCAAGTACGGCTATCCACAGACCTCTTGCCGCATCAAAACCCGCATTTCTTGCTCCACCTGGCCCAGTATTCTTTATATTTTTAATTAACCGAAGACGAGGGTCATTAATATTTTGTACAACAGAAATGGTATCATCAGTCGAGCAATCGTCAATGACGATAACCTCAACACTTACACCGACTTGATTTAAAGCAGAAAAAATTGCAGTTTCAATAAAATCAGCAGAATTCCAAGCAGCTATTACAATAGAAACATCTATATCATTTTCAATCACGGTATTCATATATATTTTTTAAACCGTCCTTTTGACCAAAGACCATAAAAGAAGCCAAGCCCATGAAAAAAATCACAAATTGAATCTAGAAATGATTTTTTAGGATTAATAATATTAACTGGAAGCCAGATAAAAGATTTTAAAATATACGCATTACCTTTAAATAAGCATGTTAAAAAGGTATAAATTTTTGACTTAGTCGAAGATTCAATTGCATAGCCTGTTGCACCATGCCTAAAGCTTCTATCCATTACCCAAGTTACTGTCATTCTCGAATCAACTACATTTTCATAAACTAATGCATTCGCATCCCAATAAAGAATAGCTCCTTGCTTTGTAGCCCGAAGAAAAAGGTTTTTATCTTCTCCCCCTTCTGTTAGTTGCTCATTAAAAAATAGATTATTATTATTAAAAAATTTCACATCCATAAGCACATTATTAGTGGCTGCCCATGAAATAGTTTTGTTGTGAGCAAACTTTCGTTCAGAGAAAATTGAAGCAAATTTAAATGAATTGTTGGCCGTCTGAGGAAAAATGGGGATCTGTGGGCCAGTAACAGCATTAGCATTATAAGATTTTTGCGTTGACATAAGATGATTTAACCAGAATTTTTCTGGATAAGCATCATCATCTATAAAAGCTAAAAAAGAAAAATTATTATCAACTGCATATTTAAGAGCTGTATTTCTAGCAAATGGGATACCTAAACGACTCTCTAAACAATGATTTATAATAAAATCATCAGATCTATATTTACCAATTAGGTTTTGTATTTCTGTTGAAGCTGTAATAGAATTTTCTAGAATAAGCAACTCGAAAGTAAAATTATTCACTTCAAGAGATTTAACTTTTGAAATGCACTCTTCTAGGCTATTCATTCTAGACCCAACCGAAAGGCAAGTAACTAGAACATTTCTCATTTCAATGGTCTCATAATTATAAAATAGAAAAAATTATAAATAATTTTAAAAAAAGTTGATACCTTAGGAAGATCACTATTAAACAATAATTTAAAACCAATGAAGTCGAATCTTAGCGCAAATTTAACTGTTAGATACGAGTAAAAAGAAAACTTTTCATCCATTTTATATTTTACAAATTTTTTAACTGCATTATCAAGAATAAATTCTTTACTCATTTTAAGAAATAAGCTGAACTGATCAAAGTTATTTTTAATTGATAATGACGTTCCCCAGTCATTGCTAGACGTAAATATATTGACACCTTCTCCATAATCAACTCCAGACTTTAAATCCATAGTGACTATGTTACATTGAGAAATTAAATGAAGCCACATTAAATGATCTTCACCTGCAACAGTCAATGTTTCATCAAAACGTAAACCATTAAGTATTTTACGAGAGAAAACGATTGTTGAAGTTTGACAAAAATAAGTTTCAATTAAATTAACAAAGAAAATTTTTGCTTTAATTTCAATAACTAAAGATTGCTCAACTTTATATTTATTGACATAATCATTTATATAAGGATTTTCTACAAAGTAGCTATTTTCATTATCAAACCGCTGATGATCACAGAAATAGAAATCACTTTCTTTATTTAGATAAAACATCGCCCGACTAATATGGTCGTCATGCCAAATATCATCAGAATCCAGAAAAGCAATATAATCAACGTTCAAAGAATCAGCCAAATCAAGTCCAACGTTTCTAGCTTTGGCTGGGCCTGAATTTTCTTGATTAATAATTTCAATTTCTATATTTTGTATTTTTTCTATATTTATTAACTCTTTCTCAGCATTAATTGGAGACTCATCATCAATAATAATAATAGTAATTCTTATGTTATCAATGTCAGACTGTGAAAGAATCGAATTTATTGAATTACGCAATAATCCGGATTTCTTTTGATAAAATGGAATAATTACAGCTAAATGCTTCATCCGATACCCCTAACGATTTTGCATTTTGAACTTAATGCTTCCAAAGCGTTAACAGAATTTCTTTCAAAAACACTGTCAGAACTCAAAAAAGCATCGTCAATTATAAAATTCGATAATGTTTTAGCTGCATTATTAACGAAAATGGAATTGATCATTTTTAATTTATTTTGAACATAATTGCTACGTTTTCCGGTTGCTTGTAAACCCGAAAATGAAGACCAGAAATCTAGTATAGAAGAGTTTGGACAGTCATTGAAGGATAATGATAAATCCATCGACTCAGCCCAATCGAACCATTTATTGCGATGAATAGCTACTTTGGGTTGAATAGGAATCCAAGGAACTCGTAATGTATCGGCAAGTATTACGCCATGCATCGCTTCTGAAATAATAAAATCACAACTCTTAATCATAGAAAGTGTGTTTGTTACATTTGGTTCTGTAGGATCTAAGTAAACTAGGCCAGCAACTTCACAAACTTCTTTCCAGCATGCTCGAGGAATACTCTGATAGTGAGGCATAAAACCAATTCGACTAACTCTATTTGGTGACTGTATATGTGATGGAAATTTGAGATATTTAACTAAAATAGCAGCATCAGTTATCACTTTAGATTTATCAATATTGAGTAGTTGAGCTGTTCTTGGACCTCTAACAAACGTAATATCCCAACTACCATCATGAACATTAGGAATTGGTGTATAACCACCATATCCGGAACCCATCACTATTTTTGTTGCATCTTTAGGATAATGATCCCAAAGAATTGAACCAACACCTAAGAATAAAGTGCTTTCGTCCTCATCAAAAAACCCAGGTTCAATTAAATTACTCCATAAATATTTGTTTAACTCATCACCAAAGTTTGGAGGGTTTGATTCAAAAAAAGTCAATTTCAAAAAATTATCCTTATTTAATTATTGTTAAAAAAGTAAAGTTCCCAATCGATGGAATTATTTTAAATCGACGAGAAAAAAACTCTAAAAAACCGATATAAAAAGCTATCAGCGATAAAGAGTAGATAACTATATAAATGTAAATATTATGAATAAAACCAGTAAACAAAAATTCACAAAGAAAGTTAGCCAAGATTAATGACAACGTAGAGTTAAATAAAACTTTAAAGTATGAACTAGTAGAAAAACAGATAAACCGCCTAACTAATATCAACGATGACATATAATTAACAAATTTAAAAAACACTAAAGAATACAAGAAATATTCCATGTTGTATGATGCTAAAGTCATATATATTGGAATAGAGATAGTAGCAACACATACTTGAATTTTCGATAAATGACGAGCGCCACCAAGTAATATAATAAAATTCCTCTGTGGTACACCTAAGGACACAATCAATGCGATTATACAAAAGAAATTGAATATTTTAATTGACTCAATCCATTTATTGGTAAATAAAATATTGAACATTGGTTCGCTAAAATAATAAGCCAAAAAAATCAATGGCAACATCAACCACCAAGTAACAGCCGTTAGTTTTATAAATTCGTTACTTTTATCAACTTTAACATCATTAATATTTTTAGAGATCTTACTTAAAGAAACTTCATTTATCGTACTAATAAAAATATCTACTATTATGTCATATAGACGTTTTGATAAATTAAAAAAACCTAACTCTTTAACACCTAAAAAACTCCCTACAATAAATGATTCAGCTTGAATAAATAAATTTGTAAATCCATTCACAAATGTAACAGGCATTGAAAACTGATACATATCCTTAATAATTTCAAACCTAAAATATAATAAAGTTTGATCTCTAAATTTAATGTATAAAAAAATAAAACCAAATAATGAAATAATGATTTGACTACATACCAAAGCCCATACACCAAAATCTAACTGCAACATAACATATACCGTTATAGCTGAAGACAAAGTACAAATAACTGTTCTTATAGCTAGTTGGAAATAATATTCATATTTCACACAAAGGGTATTATATACATTTACAAAGCAATCAAATAAGACTTTTACAAAAAGTAACATGACCATATTGTTAATAGTTTCAGTATAAAAATAAAATTCAAAAAAATAAAAAAACAATAATAATAAAGAAACTAGAACAATTGACATAAGAACATGAAACCAAATAACAGTAGAGATCATTTCGCTTGTTATGTATTCACTCTTAAATAAATTATCTCGCCATCCTGTAGGTAAAAATGAAGAAACTAGAAAAATCAATGTTAATGCTAATGCCACCTCGCCAAAAGATTCAGGGTCCAGAATCCTAGCACTGTAAACAAATACAATAAAATTAAGAATTGGCGGAAAAAATTTACTTATAAATAATGCAAACATAGAGCTTTTATTTTTCATTTAAAAACCTAATCTTAAATTGCTCCAATAAATTGCTTGTAATAAAGAAAAACACATCTAACCGGCAAAACAAAACTGATATGGAACGCAGTATATTTCTATTTTTAATTGCTGTATAAAACTCGATCCATTTTATTTTTTTATTTATTGAGTAATACAATTTATAAAATAATGAGTGAACCTTAGTGTCATAATCAAAATCATTTATTAAGGATAAGTTGCAATCTCTTAAATATGTTAAATCTTCAACTGAATGTGTTGCAGAAAGAGAATCATCCCTTACGACTGTAACGTACCCACATGCTTCGACAAGTATAAAGCGAGCGCCATGCAATAGTAACCTTGAATAAAACTCAAAGTCTTCTCCAAGCCTCATCTCTTCTTTATATTTTATTTGATACTTCTTAATAAAACTAAGTCTCAATAGTGGTTTCAAAAAACCAAGTTCTTTTCTATACTCATCTTTTTTAGTTATATTTGACTCAACAAAATAATATATATCAACAAGTAGTGGAATTTCAACATTTAACATTTTTGATAATGTTGCAGGGTTATTTTCAAAAGTTCTAAATTGATCGTCGCCAATTATTTCATAACCATTATCATATGTTAATAATGATTCAAATCGATTTTCAATCATAAAATCATCTGAATCTAACACAGTAACCCATTCTGTATCACAAATTTCAAGAGCTCTATTTCTTGAAAAAGAAGGTCCCATATTTTTATCATTAGTAAGAATTTCAACTTTAGCTTCTAAAAAGTATGTATTATTAATTATTTCAAGTGTTTTATCTGTTGAGAAATCATCAATAACAAATATTTTTTTGACGAATGATTGATTTAAAGCTGAATTAATACATTTTACGATTGAATCTTCACAATTATAGGCCGCAATTATAACTGAAATACTATTATCCATTAATAATTCTCAATATGGTTTAAGCCCAAAGATTTTAAATTAACCCCTAGATGAAAGGTTCCGCGCATTAACCAAAAGTGAAACTTATCATTATCAAAAAAATGTAATAAACAAAGAGCAAAGCAATACGTTAATTTTGATAACGATATTATAAAACATTTAAATTTACTTAAACCACGATTATCATCTAAATTTAACTGTCCAAAAGACTGACCCATTCGAAGCTTTCTTTTCAAAATCCATTTTTTGGTAAGTCTATTTTCTGGAACAGGCTCTTCAACAATCGCCATTGGTTCGAAAACTAATTTAGCGCCACTTTCATACATTTTATAAAAAAAATCTGTGTCTTCGCCACCAGTTCTTCCATAATCTAAATTAAAACGTAAACCATCAGTTTTGGATAAATTTATTAAAGTATTCCCCGTATACCCCGTCTGAATTTCATTATTAATGAACACTGGTTTATGCGAATGAAAATCATTGTTGAGTATCCATTTAGGTGTATGATCTTGATAAATAGCATTTACAGGACCAAAAACAACATCAGCATTTTCTGTTTCTAATTTTTTCAGCATCAATGAAAGCCAATTATTTGATGCTACCTGATCATCATCAATAGTTAAAAAAATTGGGCTCGTTGTATGATCTAGACAAGCATTTCTAGCAATAGAAATATTTCGCTTAGGTGCATGAATATATTTTAAAGTTAACTTTAATTCTAACGCTAAGCCTTCGATATATTCTCTTGCACAAGCCGTTTCATCATTATCAGCAACAACTATTGTAATTGTGACATCTTTAGGTATAACTTGTGCACTAATAGACTCTAAAGTTAACCTAATTTCAGGTCTTTTATAGGTACAGATGCCAATACATACTTCCATAACTAATCCTATCTATATAAAATTTTTGAAATTAATTTTCTGCAGAATCCAGCCGACCAACCAAAATGCATAAGTGCAGCAGTTGGTCCAGACAAAACAATAAATAATTTTTTATTCTGAATTGACAGTAAAACACCATAAGCTAAACACAGACCTAACCAACTTATAAATGGTAATGCAAAAATTATATTTATTGGAAATAATAAGCAAAGTAGTAATATTGGGAGAACAGACAGTGGTATAAGTTGTCGAATTTTTGGGATTTGTTTATGTTTAATAACATTAGAAGCACGACCAATTCCATAGCGGTAATATTGTTTAAATAGCCCTATAAAATCACTTCTAGGATAGTAAGTCATAAAGGTTGATGATGTTAGCCAAATTTTAAATCCTGCTTTAATTAATCTAAAATCTAATTCAGCATCTTCGTTTGCAACGAATAATTCATCATAACCACCAACATCAGTGAAAGCAGAAACACGCATTAAAGCATGATGACCATGTTCTACCCACTTCCCCTCATTGCTAATATTGCGATGTGCCGAACCGCCATTACCTAGTTTTGAGTTTTGCGTTATAGCAAACATATTCTGCATAGCTGTTTTACCGACGGTATCCATTGCTATTACCACAGAATCTGCATCCGTTACTTCAGCCGACTGAATTAACTCAGTTACAAAGTTATCAGGATAATCGGCATGTGCATCAATACGAATAAAATACTTACTATCAAACCCAAAAAGCTTAATAGCAAGGTTTATACCAGCACTTTGAATTTTCTTTTCGTTAACAATCAACTTAATATTAGAATTTACAATGATACAATCTTTGACTATCCGCTGAGTACCATCTGAACTTCCACCATCCGCAACAATAATTAAACTATTCTTATTTTTGCAAAATTGATGTAACAATCGACCGATATGTTCTGCTTCATTTAAGCAAGGAATAATGATCAGAATTTTTTGTTTATCCATTACTTAAAAGTTCCTGATGAGTCCTTTTTCCACTCTGCTAATGCTCTAACAAGTCCATCATCAAATGTTTTACCATTATCCACTAGCCACTGAGGGTATATGTTGGTTGATTGCACCAATTTCATCACTCTATCTGGGTGAATTCCAATATTTAGTGCATTGAATAATCTGAATGCTTTAGCCGCTGCCAACACAATAAACTTGGGGACAAGAAATGTATTAACTTTTGGGAAGTGTTCTTTCGTGAATGTGTTAATAATATCCTCTAAGGTATAGCCATGATGGTAAGCACCATTAAAAGTAACTTCATCATTATGAGCCCCTCTGGCGAATTCGATGGCATTCAGCAAATCACCAACGTAAATACATGCTTTGATCGTATCTTTACGTCCAGGGTAAATAAACCAACCTTTAGACAATAATGTAGCTAATCGAGTGAAATTACCTCCTTCCCCATGACCAAAAACAACAGCAGGCCTGACAATTGTCAGTTTATAATTACTATCGAATTGTTGCCAATCACGATGGATTCTTTCAGCTATCTTTTTAGAATAACCATAAGAGGATGTAGGCTTTAAGGCCGTAGTTTCTACTTTTTGATCTTCACCAGGACCATATACAGAAATTGAACTCGTGAAAACAATTTCTTTTATATTGCATTTTTTAGCATATTTACATACTTCAATTGCACCAACTATATTAGTTTCATAGTATTCATGATGTTCATGTCCCGGCGTAGTGTGGATTGCAGCTAAATTATAAATAACATCAATATTTTCATACACCTCTAAAGATGCTAAATCTCTTACATCAGCTTGAATATATTCAACATTTTTTACAATATTTTTTGGCGGTTTTATATCAATAGATATTATTCTGTCTACAGTATTATCCAATGAGCAGATCAAATGGTTACCAATAAAACCTGAACCACCAAAAACAATTACTTTTTTACCAACATCATGCAACATTAACAATTCTCCTGCTTACAGAACTAAATGAAATCCAAGCTAAACAAATCAGAAACTGAGCTAATGTAAATTGTCTTAACAGAACAGCTTCAAGGAAAGATTGCGTAAAGAAAAAGAAGAACACAAATATTGACAAAACCAATAATGGATTTGTAAAGTCATAGTTTTTATAAAGTTTTTTTATAAGTAGAATAAGGCCTACTACATAGATAAAAAAACCAACAAAACCTAATTCAACCCATATATTAATAAACATATTATGAAAGTTAAATCCCGAACCTGACTCTACTTTCGCGTACTCCCAGATATCTTCAGCAACCATATTATTTATAACGAAAACACTTTGATACCCAGAACCTAATATAGGGTTTTCAGAAATCAAATCTAAACCTCTTTGCCATATATAAGTTCTTCCTGTTAATGTAGGATCCTTCCCGATATCATACATAAATTCGTCAAAAAAACTTTGAGTCAATGAATAAATCGCTATTCCAATAATTGAAATAAGTATTGCCACCATAAAAAAATTAACATTTAATCTCAAATAAAATGTAATATTTTTAGTTTGGTACCACATAAATAAATACATTAAAAATAGCGACATAGATACTGATAATGTGGTACCAAATGATTTTGCTTTTAATAGAACCAATACAGCAAGGAATAACAAAATTCCGCCTAGAATACGTGATAATCTATTGGTTTTTTCACTATAAAAATACATAACAACACCAACACCAACCCCAATAGCCGTATGTATAGCCAAATAATTCTTACTTGAAAATATTCCAATTAAACTTATTTCACCAGTCATTCCATTTAATGCAACACGATTGGAGGCAAGACTTGCGCCCATTGCAATAATAAACGTAAAAACCAAACAATTAAGTAGTAAGTTTTTATCTACTCGGCAGATCAACACTATTGAAAATACAGTTGTTAATAATAATTGAACTCCACCTCTAAATGCAATCATGGAAGTATCAGACCAAAAAGATGATACTATAGCAAGACATGGGATAATCAATAACGCCCTATATCTCAACAAGATTCGATAGCTCTCACTAATATTATTAATCAAAATAGAACCGCCACAAACAATAAACATCAACGCAGCTAAAGAACCAATAGTTGAATTAAATACTAATGAGAAAAAGAAAGAAAATACAACAAATTTTAAGATAACATCTGTTCTTAACAACTTATAGTCATTCATAATTATTAATTTTTACTTGAATTATGTTAGTTAAAGAAATAGTATCAACGAAAATGTATAATGAATTTGTTATTAAATCATGAAAAACTCACTATCTAAGAAAATCTCAACTGCTCGCGTAATTTGCATTTTAAGTTTGATTTATGTACATTTTCCACCTCTATATGGCGAAATAACAGATGTAAATAATTTCAAAGATTATTTTATTATGTTAATAAGTAATCTTATTGGCAGGTCTAGTGTTCCATTGCTCAGTATTGTTAGTGGTTACCTTATCGTTACTTCCATTTCAAAATACAAATACACTAAATTATTAAGAAATAAAACATTGACGCTATTAGTACCTTTAGTGGCATGGAACTTCTTATCACTGACTAAAGACTCACTACTTGGCACATCCCCACTGGAAGATAAAAATGTTCTAAACTACTTACTTTCCATATACGATACGCCGGGTATTCTACCTTTATATTTTTTAAGAGACATATTTGTATGTGTAACACTATCATTTTTATTATTACGGTTAACATCTGGAATAAAATCAATTGTTACCTTTATTTTATTAATAACCTTATCAATATCTAATTTAAACAATTACTTATTTATAAATGATAAAATTATTATTTTCTTTTTTCTTGGAATGGTCATAGCTAAAAACAAAAATATCTATGTTGAACAATTTGAAAGTCAGTTATTGTTCACTGTTAGTTTAATTTTATTAATAGTTTCAACAAACTTATTAATCTTTATCAAACCTGAAAACTTACCTGATGAGGTTCAAACTATAATATCTTTAACATCTAGAGTTTTTGGGGCAATAATCTTTTGGAATATAGCTTGTTTTTTAACGAAAAAATTCAATATAGGGAAATATAGTTCAGTTATATTTTTTACATTTTGCTCCCATACTCTAATAATCAGTTTTATATGGATTATAGCAAAGAAGCTTCACATTGAACCAATGACATACAGTTACGTAACACTCTTCATCATCAGTCCAATATTAGTATTTATTATCTCTCTTATGATTTATAAACCTTTTCTTCGCATATTTCCTAAAGCCCAAATTCTATTGACCGGTAAAAGATGACTGCAAATCTGCCCATGCAAACCGTGTGAGCAAAGGAACATCTAAAGTTGAACTCCAATAACAAAACTTTAAGGTACTGCCTTAAATCAAAATCGGATCGGTTTCATTTAGTCTTTCAAATTATGTCGTTTAACTAAGCTCTAGCATTGAAAGTTGACGGTAGCATACTCAACAAACACTAGAAAAAAGACACGCTACCGCCACTAGATTACAGCTTCCAGATTGCTATGATTCATTTCAAATTGTTAACATTTTATGAATTAAACGAAACAGTAGAAAAGAATCCCTTTCGACCCTATAGGACAAATATAAAAATGAGAATACATCGATAAAATATGAAGCAAAATCATAGGGTTTACGGCTTCAATACTGTTATCACAGACTTCATTCCTTGTTTAAATTGTCCATTTCTACTTTCTGTTTTGCATTATTCATCTTTAATAATGTTATGAGTATATGATATACAGCAATTTAATGACAGTTTTTTGACACTCACCATTAAAAGGTCAGTTTTATGACTATTTATTCAGTCAAAAATCAAAGTACTGAAAAAAAATTCCTTTAGCAGTAGTTTAATGTCAGACTCTTTTGGCATAGACCAGCTATAAATTTACTCATTTGTCTTCAAATTGGATTTACAAAAATCTGTTTACATTGTTTCTTTTGCACCATAAATGTTATTTTAAATAATCATGTGCACTATTTTTGTGCCTGTAAATACACTTATTTTGTTATTACTTATGAAAAAATTTCTTTTATCACAAGCATGTTCGACTCTAAAGCTATTGATTTAAAACAATAAATAAAAATAAACTGTAAATAACTCACAAAAACCAGCAATACTACTGTCTACAAAAATGACTAAAATCAACTTACAACCTATTTACATAACAACAATCATGCCAATAATTTGACGCCGCCACCAATTGTGTTTACTAACAAACTTGGTTTTGATTTGAACAGGCTGATTTCGATCTAATCTCAGACAATTTGTTATTTTTATGTATATACTCTAGTAAGTGGCGTCATTTTATTGTCGCTCTTTTACTAACTAGCTTATGATGTGGCCGTTATTGCATAAATTTATGTTAATTAGTTACAGTGTTATGATTAACCATCATTTTTGTAGGATTTACGTATCAAGCTAATTTTGTTTTATAGGGATAAATATCGTCACTGGCTTATCTTGTCAGTGATTTTTTCGGCTGTGTGTATTGCCAACATAACCAACGACCTATTTACACCCGATTTTTTTAAACAAGTAGAGATCCGCTATGGCACTGAAAGTGTAGAAGAATTTAGTGACTGGCATGACATCATAAATGAAGGTTCTCTAGTAAGTGATTACGATAAGTTACTTTTAACTAATCAGTTCGCTAATCGACGGATTCGTTTTGTGAGTGATAGTGAGCATTGGCACAAAAGTGATTATTGGGCAACACCGCTTGAATCATTAGGCACTAAAGGTGGTGATTGCGAGGATTTTGCCATATTTAAGTACTTTACTTTAAAAGCAATGGGCGTAGATGAAAGCAAAATGCGCTTGATGTATGTGCGTGCATTATTGATTGACGAGCCACATATGGTACTGATTTATTTTGAAACCCCAAAATCGATGCCCCTGGTTTTGGATAATTTAAAAACTAAGATTTTACCTGCTGACCAGCGTCGTGATTTAAAGCCAGTCTATTCATTTAATGGACAAGGATTATGGTTAGCAAAAGCACAAGGGTTAGGCAGCACAAAACCATCCAGCGGTGGTACAAAAAATTGGACTGATTTAATCAATCGAATTGAAAACGGTGAATAATCCAACTAAAGGATCTGGAGCAATTAATGTTTATTAATGGAATGTCTTTGCGTCTGCAGCTTTATCTGCTCATAGTTTGTTTATCTGTTTTTAGCTTTGGAGCTGCGTTATACAATAATGTGTCGAATATGCGTAACTATTTAAATGAACAGTTAGCATCACACGCACAAGGTGCTGCACACAGTTTAGGTTTGTCCATCTCGCCTTATATGGATGAAGAAGGTTTAGTGACTGCCGAGACCATGACTAATGTTATTTTCGACTCTGGTTATTATCAACAAATAACATTTACAGATCTTGATGGGAAAATATTATTTAAGCGCGAAAACCCTGTAGGCAACTTGGTTGTACCACAATGGTTTATAAATTGGTTTACCTTGCACCCGCCTCTAATGACCAGTGAAGTGAGTGATGGCTGGCGTATTGCTGGACAGTTACAAGTGCAGTCGCATGCTGGTACTTCTTATAAGAGTTTATGGGATCATGCCGTCAGTAACTTAGTCTCTACATTATTTCAGTTTGTTATTGCGCTGTTATGTGCTTACTTTATTTTAAAAGCGGTATTAACCCCGCTAAATAGTATTAAAAAGCAGGCTGAATCGGTTATTCACAAACGCTTTGAGATCAATCCTATAAAACCATTTACCACAGAGTTGCACACTGTGGTAAATGCCATTAATAGTATGATTGAGAATATTCAACGATCATTTTACGAACAAACAAAATTTGCTGAAGCCTTATCGCACGATGTTTATATCGACTCACATACCGGGTTACCCAATCGCCGCGCGTTATTAAAAAAGTTTGAATCGATTCAAACAGAATATGAGCAGCACGGTAACCACTTTTACTTAGGTTTATTATCGATGACATCTTTAAAACAGGTGAATGATAATGAAGGTTATGGAAGTGGTGATGACTATATTTTATCAGGTGCACAGCTTTTTAGTAAAAAGATAAATAACTTACAAGGTACAACGTTATATCGTATTTCAGGGTCTGAGTTTGCGTTTCTAAGTTTGCTAACGGAAGACGAGGCTAAAGTCGTTGATAAGCAAATAACGTCTTACATTATGATTGAAAGCTCATCACGTTTTAGTAATGGCTTTGCAAAACATACTCTAACCCGAGTAAACCATCAAGAAAGCTTCGCCGAAGTAATTAAACGTCTAGATAATCAACTGATATGCAATCAATATGCTGATAATGCCACAGGGTTGGTTTCTAGCCAGACAACGTACAAGAATCATTCACGTGAAGAATGGGTTAGTATTTTAACTGAGTTTACTCAGTATTTTAAAAATGAAATTAACCATTGTAATAGTAAAAACTTTTCCATTAAGTGTATTCCACTAGATAAGATTTTTGATTTGATGTTGCAACCTGTAATAGATAATAATCAATCGATTTTATATGTTGAGTCATTTGTTCGTTTTAAAGTAAACGGTGAAGTGTTATCGACGTTAGATGTGTTTGCTATGGCTGAACGTTTAGGTGTTCTTCAAGAACTTGAACAAGCTGTTGTGTGCTTTATTTTTTATAAGTTACAACATATCGAGCATACACGAGTGGCCATTAATATTAGTAATCGTGCTTTGCATAATCCGATATTTACCGATTGGTTATTTGATTTGTACCAAAAATTACATAAAACGCTTCCACCACTTTTGTATGAATTTAACGAATCTGGAGCTATGCTTTCGCTTGAGTCAACAGAGCATTTTATTGATAGAGCAAAAAAATTAAATATTGAAATTGCCATTGAACGTTTTGGTTCCACTTTAAGTTCTTTTTGCTATATAAGAAACTTAAACATTGATTTTATTAAGATTGAACCTAGTTATGTCCGAGATATTGCTCAATCAGATACTCGATTCTTTGTTCAAACAGTTATTCAAATTTGTCATGGTATTGGGATTAAAGTCATCGCACCGCAAGTAGAAACTGCCATTATAGGTGAACACTTTTCACTCATAAACATCGATGGTTTACAAGGGAATGGATTGTATGCTGTACAAAATTTCAGTAGTATAATTCCTATTAATGCAACACGAACATGGATCAGTGCATTGCAACTGAACTATTTTAATCATTCACCAAATAGCGAGGCAGAATAATGCGCAAAAATAAATTAACCCTGTTATTAGTTTCAGCATTATTTACAGCGGGCATGTCTGCTGGTGTTATGGCTGAAGATACGTTAACCGCTAGCACTCAAAATGCTCCAATTTCAGAGCAAGCACAGCAATTATCTATAGAGATTCAAGCCGCAAATGGCAATACAGAGCTGATTAAGCAAGCATTGAAGGCTGCTGCTGTTGCAGGTATGGCTCCTGATGATATTTTAGCTGTCGCACTTGCCAACGGTATTGACCCATCCATAGTGGCAGAAGTCGTTGAAGAAACGCAAACTTCCGGTGGTGGAGGGTTTGGTGCTGCACCAGCACCTGGAGCTACAGGTTTTGGTGGCGGTTCAGGCGGTGGAGCAGGAACGATTTCTGAAAACTAACATAGTAGCCAAACAAGTTTGTTAACAATGAAAAACAACGCAAAATGCGTTGTTTTTTATACCTATAATACTCGTAACATTACTTCGAAAAAGCGTTGCTGAGATAACCTATAGGTAAGTATTATCAGTCTTTATTATGGTTCATAGCCTTTTTACGATTACATTGACCGTTATTAAAATATTTACATTTAAATTTGCTATCAACAAATTTTTCATTAGCTACCGTATTTATTCTAAGGCTTGCTCTATATCTGCAATCAGATCCTCTACATTCTCTAACCCAACAGAAATACGAAGTAAGTTGTCAGTAATGCCTGCGGCTAATCGAGCTTCTGGTGTGTAAGGTGAGTGGGTCATGGATGCTGGGTGTTGGATCAGCGATTCTGCATCCCCCAAACTTACTGCTATGGTGAATAGCTTGAGTCGATTGACGAAGTTTATCGCATCTTGTTTATCGCCCTTCAATTCAAATGCAATAACCCCACCCGCACGTTTCATTTGCTTACCGATGAAACGATGACCTTGGTGGTGTGCTAAACCAGGGTAAAACACTTGGCTAAATTTAGCGTTTTTATCTAAATACTCGGCTAACACCTCTGCGTTGTCGCAATGACGAGTTAACCGTACATCTAACGTTTTTAAACCGCGTAAAATTAACCATGCATCGTGCGGAGATATCACGCCACCGAAGTCTTTTAATATTTCGTATTTTAATCTGTGCATGTGCTCTGCATTGCCGCACACAATACCCGCGATTACATCACCATGGCCGTTTAAATACTTGGTAGCACTGTGGATCACCATATCGATACCCAACGCTAGCGGTTGTTGCAATAGCGGTGTCATAAAGGTGTTATCGACAATAGATACTAGGTTATACGCTTTAGCGACATTGGCCATGGCGGTAAGGTCGAATACTTGTAAATGTGGATTTACCGGCGTTTCGCAAAACAGCACTTTGGTATTTGACTTGATGGCTGCTTCTATTGCCGCGATATCAGTAAAATCGACCAAGGTTGTTGTGATGCCTAAACGCGTTAGTTGAGTAGTCATTAATGCGAAGGTGCAACCATAAACCGCTTTAGATGCGATTAAGTGATCGCCTGCGTGCAAGTGAGTTAATAATGCACTTGATACTGCAGCCATACCTGATGCGGTTGCTGCAGCGTCTTCGGCGCCTTCTAATAGCGCCATTTTTCGCTCAAGTTCTGCGGTTGTCGGGTTGCCTAAACGAGTATAGATATAGCCTGGTTCTTCTCCGGCAAAGCGAGCTCCGCCTTGTTCGGCACTATCGAAAACAAATGTGGCAGTTTGATACAAAGGTGTGGTGAGTGAGCCAAAGGCTTCGCGTTGATGTCCGCCATGAATGGCTAATGTGGCTAAGTTCCATTTACCCTGTTTGTTATCTTGCATTGCTTCTCCCTGCGCCACCTAGTTATGAGTTGTTACCCTCTTTGGGGTTATTGTCGTGGTGGTCAGAATTTAAGATACAGTGGAATAAAATATAACCAAGTGATTACTAAAAATAACCAACGGAAGTGATGTAAGAACAATGTTACAAACGGCTTTTCATGTCGTTTAGACCATTCATTTTTTGTATGCTGTTGACGCAATTAAAATGGAGGTGCCTAACAATTAAGTTGTGAGTGATATCTTTAATTTTTGCATGCCTTGGTCAATGTTAAGCAGCGGTTGGTAACCTAAGTCTTGTTTAGCTGCGCTGATATCAAAGTAATGGCTAGTTGATAGCTGCCTTGCGACAAAACGAGTGATGATGGGTTCTTGCGATTTATTCAATAAGCCATATACGGTTTCAAGCACTACGCCTGCAGTATAAGCAACACTTGCTGGCACACGCTTGGTCACTGGCGGTAAATCAACACACGCGAGAATACGATTAAGCATATCAGCCATGGTAATGGGTTGATCGTTACTTAAAAAATACGCTTTACCTGCACACTTAGCATTAGTCACTAAATCTAACGCGGCTAAAATATGGGCATAGGCAGCGTTATCGACATAAATGGTATCAACCAGTTTGTCTTCATTCCCAACAAGCTTTAACCGCCCTGCTCTAGCCCGTTCAATCACTCTTGGCACAAGATGAGGATCGTTTGGTCCCCAAATTAAATGTGGCCGTAAGGCTGTTGTTCGAAGTTTAGCGGAGTTAGCCGTAAGGACGAGTTGCTCGGCTATGGCTTTAGATTCACCGTAATAATTGAGGTATGTTTTTGCATAAGGTGCTGACTCATTAATACCGTTTTCGTCCTGTCCGGCAAAGGTGACACTTGGAGTACTGGTATAAATAAGATTTTGAATATTAAGTTCTTTACAAGCATTGATAATATTGTCTGCACCATCAACATTAGGCGAGTAATAACTTTGCTTGTTACCCCACACACCTGCCTTTGATGCCACATGAAATATCAGATCGCACCCATGCATGGCTTGTTTAACACTATCATAGTCACTGATATCGCCTTGACGCATATCGACGCCCAGTTCAACGAGTCTTGGGTAGTCGCTACGGGCATAACCCACCACCTGAATACCAGCCGTTAATAAGCGCTGACAGACAGCCAATCCTAAAAAGCCGCCAGCTCCGGTAACAAACACTTTGTTGACCGACAATGCCAATTGCCTAAGCGCAGATTGCTCAAGTGGATGTAAATCTGTCAGATTCATGATGATGACCTTATTCTTTCCACTGTTTTTGTGCCCAGACAGCAAGTTTTTCTCTGAATATTTTTGCGTTATGACGCACATCGACCGGAAATTCAGGATGAATTAAAAAGCGTCCTATTCCGTCGGTATGTGGATATTGCTCAGCCAAGGTTAATAACTCTTGATACAGTGCTTTAGAGGTTGAGCATACGATGTCTTTTTGTAATTCAATGCACAATACGGGCACAGTATTATCACCAAGATTAACACCAACAATGGCCGAACGCTTAACTTGTGGATGGGTATTGAATACGCGCTCACAAGGTAATGTATAAAAACGCTTTAACCTTTGCTGACCGCGTGTGGCATCTACAATATGGCCTTTACGACCACACATCCACAATAAGCCATTATCGTCTAAATATCCCACGTCACCCATGCGGTGCTTAACGTGTTCACCGTCGTTAATTTTAGCTAATTGAGTGGCTTGTTCACGCTGATAATAGGCTTGGCTGACCATAGGTCCGCCCACCACAATTTCACCAATTTCGTTAACGGCAAGTTTTTTGACTTCAGCCCAATTAGATTGGGCTGTGTTAGTAATGGCAACTATATCAACGCTCACCGACGATATCGGTTTGCCGACACAAATCCCTTTACCTTGATCTGTCAGTTCGCTGGTCGCAAACAATGCATGGCTGCCAATCATGCTGATGGGCAGCGATTCTGTCGCCCCATAAGAGTTAAGCACTTCAACCTGTGGATTGAGCATTTTGCTAAAGCGCTTAATAGAGCTAATGGTTGCCGGAGCACCAGCTGATATTACTCGTTTAATGCTGGTGAGTTTATGTTGGCTTTGCTCCCCTGCTTGGCCTAATCGCTCTAACAAGGCTGGGTTAACAAACATGTTACTGCATTGATATTGCTCAATAGCAGCAAACAAATGGGCTGGATTGGCGGTAATGGGTTTACTGGCATCCATGTCTGGCACAATAGACGCCATGCCAAGTGCTGGGCCAAATAATGAAAACAGCGGAAAAGTCGCTAAATCGCGCTCCCCAGGTGCAATGCCGTAATCGTGTTTAAGGGCGCTAATTTGTGCTTCAAACATTGCATGACTGTACACCACACCTTTGGGAGTGCCGGTACTACCACTGGTAAACAAAATGGCTGCCATATCATCAGGCTTTAGCAATACCATTTCAAAAGGATGGGTAACACTACGCCCAATTTCGGAGATGGTTTCTAAACTGGTAGCATTTGTTAACCAGCGTTGAATGGCTGAGCCACCCACATTAATCACCTGCTTAACACTACCTTTGCCCCAGCCTAAAATGCGCCTAGCAATGTGCGCTTTAGGGATGCCGATAAACGCATCTGGCTGCGATTCTTCAAAACACTGTTTAAGGTTGTTAACGCCCATACCTGGGTCAACTAGAATTGGGATGATACCGGCTTTGAATAAGGCAAACGTTAACGTGAAAAACTCAATGCTTGGCGTCACCATTAAAACGGCTTTCATGCCGCGTTTAATACCGTACTGAATAAGCCCTTTAGCAATCATGTCCGATTGCTGGTGTAAGGTAACAAAATCGATTTCTTGATAATTAAATTGGCCTTGCTTAGCGTGTTGTACAGCAACTGCAAGCCCAGCAGACATTGTTTGCGCGGCCGTTTTAAGGTGCTGACAGATATTGGCATTAGCAAGTATAGTGGTTTGAGTCATGTGGCTTCATTTTTGGCTAATGTGAGTAACGCATATATGCTGGCTAACAACAAAAGACACGCCAATATATAGATAATTTTAAACGATTAAATAGCTAAAAGGCTCAAATGAGCCTTTTAGGATGTGATTAGTTTTTTGCGATAAAGTCTTTAATTAAGCCAATCACTTCGTCACTTGCATCTTCAAGAATGTAATGACCGCAATCAGCAAACTCGTGCACAGTTGCATGAGGCATTCGCTTTCGCCATTCTTCTAAAAAATATTTATCGAATACAAAATCTTGTAAACCAAAACAAATCAAGGTTGGTACATCAGCAAACTCGCTTAAGCTATCGCCAATGCTAGTCACTAAATCATAGTTCCTATCGCCAGGCTTAAGTGGAATATCTTGTACAAATCGTAATGTTGAAATACGGTTTTTCCACGAATTAAACGGCGCGACATAAGCTTCACGTACTTCTTTAGACATGGGTTTGCGTTTTACACCAACATACGATGCCGCTGATGAAAATGCATTTAAACCACGGACTAATAACGAACCCAGTAAGGTTTCGCGGCAAATCCACAATGCCCAAGGAAACGGCTTAGTGTTAGGCAAATGAAACGCTGCTGTGTTTAAACAAACTAGGCGTTTGATACGCTCAGGATGACGAGCCGCAAAGCCCATTCCAATCATTCCACCCCAATCATGTACAACCAGAGTAATGTTTTGTGTTACCCCTAAACTGTCAAGTAAGGCTTCTAAGTCATCAATACGATTCTTTAAGGTGTAATCGTATTGCGGATCATCGGGCTTGTCTGATAAGCCACAACCAATATGGTCTGGCACAATACACTGATGCTGGTCACTCAACGCGCTAACTAAGTTACGATAATAGTAACTCCAGCTAGGATTACCGTGCACCATAACCACTGGCTCGCCTTGGCCTTCGTTAATGTAGTGCAGTTTATTGCCGTTACGGTCTAAATAGTGACTTTCAAATGGCAGTAAGTTGTCTAACATGATGCATCCTGTTAACTATTTTTATAATGAAACACAACACTCAGTGTTACCACTTAATTCCTAACATCATGCAGTTTAAGCCACTGCCTATTCCTAAAAAGCTGACTTGATCGCCAACACGTAAAAAACCTTCATCGTGTGCGATAGCGGCGGTAACAGGTAAAGACACTGTGCCCATGTTGCCTAGCTTTTGGTAAGTTGGAAATTCTTTTTCGTGAGGTATATTTAATGCGTTTAACACTTGTCGGCGGTTTGATGCGCCCACTTGATGACAAATCACTTTATCAACTTGTTCGACGACCCAATTGCGTTGCTCTAAAAAATGTCCCCAAGTGTCTTTGGCAAGCTCAACACCTTCTTTAAGCAGGGTTACCGCATCTGTACGCATAAACTCACGATACAATAAGTGTCCTGCTTCTTGTAAACCCCATTGACACAATTGGTAGTGCTCAGGGGCAGACAAATGACTGGCACCTAACAGTTGATGTTGACGTTCGGTTTTAAGCGGTAAACTGCCATCAGTTAGAATAACGGCAACCGCGCCAGAACCGCCAGTCAATGTTGCTAAAGATTGTGCGAAGTTTTGCATCGTCGGTTCGGCTAACATATGCTCTATGGTGGCATCAACGATGTCTCGTGCAGATTCACATGACACCACCATACCGGCTTTAATTTGCCCAAGCTCGATACGATTGGCTATATCCAAAATACCCGACAACACTCCTAAGCAAGCGTTACTGATATCGTAAATCGCGGTGTCTTTTGACACCCCAAGTTCCGCAGCTATTCGACAAGCCGTTGCAGGTTCATGTTGATCTCGGCACACACCAGTGTAAACCAATGCTCCCAAGTCACTGACATTGATACCTGTTTCATTAACAGCCTTTTGCGCAGCGGCAATAGCGCCATCTGACAAACGGTGACCTTTTGGCCACCAGCGGCGCTCAGTAATACCCGTTAATGCGGCAAGTTGCCCCATTGGAATACGAAACTTTTGATATAAGGGTGCTAAGCGTGACTCTAAATCGCTACTCGACACTATTTGTGGTGCTAGCTCATAAGCCAGACTATTGATAAAGACGCGTGAATATTTCATTAAACCGTATAATTCGCTTCGCTCTAGCATGCCCAAAGCCACTAGATTGGTTGTTATTCGTTATTAACCCGCCATTTGAACAAGAATGGCTTAATTATTCAATCAAAAACGGCAAGCTAATGCGGTAATTTGGATGATTTTTTGTGGTTAGATTTTAATGCTTGATTAACTCGTTGGTTAATTTTCACAGTTTTAAGCCAAGTAAGCCAGTTTAAACAAAGGCTTAATTTACACTTTTGTGATAAAGGTTACTATTAGTTTGTTTTAATTGCTTGGATCATCGCATTCCTAGGGGTAACACTGTTTGCACAAAATTCAGTCAATGCAACTTGATACCCCTGTTCTTGTAAAAAACACACCCGATCAAGTAATAACCAGTACTCTAATGCACGGCGAAATAGATGAGCCACTAAATCAATACGCTTAGTGAGCCGTTGTCGCTCAAATCCGCGTTGAGAGTAATCAGTAAAATCGATATCGCTAGGTAATACTAATTCTTTTTGATCTGCAGCCCATTGGCAAAATTCAGTAAAACTGCCGTTAAGCTGACTTTGTTTAACCGTCGGTACCGGTAAATAGGCATTTATCCCTCGAACATTCCGCTGCAGGCTATCAAAACCTAAACGCCATGACACTTGTTGATTACGAAATTTTTGCTGTTTGGGGGTGGCAATAATACTTTGCTGTAACGGCAACTGCAAATCATGGCGCGACAAACTTAATTCACTGGCCTTTGCTGCGATCGATAATGGTTGATAATGTGATTGTTGAATTAAATGATAACAGCAAGGTGATATAGAAATAGCCTGAGTCTTTGCCGATACAGCAAGATTAAGCAACCGCACATGTAAATCGCCACAGGCATGTAATGAAATAGCATGCTGCTGCGTTAATAACAGAGGCTTTTCAGGATCTAGTGGCATAAAAGCATCAGCACATATAAAGGTTTGCGGTAATTGCCACTGCGTAGCAAACCCTTGACCTTGTTCACATAAACGGGCTTGCCACTCAAGACTGATCACATCAACACGCTGTGTTTTAGCAATTAAACGCCCTAAATGCCCTTTACCGGCACACCATTCTAATATGGGTAACAAGGTTAGATTAGGTTGATTTTGTGGATCGACTTTATGTGCAAACGCGACAATTTGTTGCCATTTTCGACCTTTAATATGCGCGCTAAAATGGGTTAATTCCTTAGTTTTATCATTGTTATTTTTCTGGCTTCTGTCAGGAGTTTGTTCAATAGACTCAGGGTTAATCGAGTGTGTAGGCAAAGTGATGGCTAACAAGCTTAATTGACTCATTAACTCCTCTGCCTGTGGGTGCAAGTGCTTTTTTATGTCGCAAATCAAGCTTGGTAATAACGTCTCGACCAGCTGCAGCTGGTCCATATCTAGGCTATCTATTTCTGCATCATCAAGCTGCCACACTTTTTGAGCTAAATGTGGAAATTTTTGCTGCCAAGGTAAGTGTTCACACTCAAACGCAACTAGCTGCCATAAAGGTTTAAAAGTATTAAGAAGTGAGTCGACTGTATTAAAGCTAAGTTGATAATCGGTTGCTGGCATATTGTTGCTTATGGTTAACCTTAGCTGATTGAAATGATAGGATGCGCTTTATTGATACCCAAACTGGAATTGTAAACCATGCACTCACCTTGTGTCGCCCGCTGCGGCTTAAATGAAGACGATTATTGCATGGGTTGTTTTCGTCATATCGACGAGATAGTGACTTGGTCACAAACAAGTCATGAGCAAAAACAGCAAATTTGCGATAGTTTAGCACACAGAAAACAACAGTTTTTGGGTGATAGTAACAACCAAACCTTGTCTCGTGCAAAATGGCTTGAAGCTGAAAAACGTTTAGGTGAGGACGCTGATAAACTAGAAAACGCGTTAACGAGCGAAACTGTTAACGTCAAGCAATAAAACCTAAGGCGAACAGTGTCAAGCCAATGTACGGCGCTTATATAAAATGGGTAAAGCAAACAGCAGCCCCAAAAATTATTTACAGGCTCTCAGAAACATTACGACAACGAATCAATTATTGGTTTATGACCTTGCTTGCATAACATCTCTTCGCAAAGCTTCTAGATTTTCTCGTTTTACTTTTTCATCATTGCTTTTAAATCGGCAAATGGATTAAACGTAGCAGCGTCTTGTTTGGCTTCTTTGGTGCTACCGTAACGAATAAGCTCTTCAAAACGTGAATGTTCATTGTCGTGACAATACAGACACAATAACTCCCAGTTGGTCCCATCTGACGGATTGTTATCGTGGTTATGGTCACGATGATGCACTGTTAACTCAGACAAGTTTTTATGGGTGAATTCACGAGTACAGCGACCACAAACCCAAGGATATAGTTTAAGCGCTTGCTCACGATATCCTTTTTCGCGACTGGCCTTGTAGTCTCTGGCCTCTGCTAATACTTTATCTAATTTACTTTCGTTGGTTGACATTGATTTATCACTCATAAAAAAAACTATCCCAAGGATAATCACTGTTATCGCTTGGGGCAATTGTTTGCTAGATCTTATTTAACAACTATTCTGCTACTGGCGCAAATCAACAATGGCAAAATAATGGCAAGCGCAACATTCACCGTTATCGATAGTTATCGCTTGAACTTGCTCTTAACCGATTTTAGTTTCTTTATTGTTTGATATTCCAGCGGTTAAGTTAAAGCGCATTGCATCTTCAAATGACCAATCAACACTGATTAAGTCTTCACGCTTAACCAAACTAGTCACTCCGGCTATTTGATAACTAAGTTGAAATAATACCGGTACCCATTCACCTTCAGGCAATGCATCTGCGAGTGGCTGTGGTGCTATCTCACTCATAATAAAGCCTACAACATAACTACCGTTGGCTTGTTTAACTAACACCGTTTTTTGAGTTTTAGGTTGGCCGTCACGATTCATTAAACTGGCGATATCTCGAATACTGCCATACACAGACTTAAACAACGGAAACTTCATTAGTTGGTTTTCAATCCAACCATACACCCATGCAATAGGGCTAACAGAAAATAATAAGCCGGCGATAAACACTAAACTCGCCACCAAACAAAAACCTGCCCCGACAAATACCGGTTCTAGCCCCACAATATCGAGCAATAATTTACCTAAGCCATCAAGGGAGATAAACAGTGACCAGAACAGCCAAATAGACAGCACCATAGGCAATAAATTAGTTAAACCACGAGCAAGGGTATTTTTCATTAAGTACACAAAAGAAGAAAGAACAGGGCAAAAATGTTACCACAGTTTGCTGATTAGTCACTTCAAATATACCAACTGGCTTATTGGGGAATTATTGTTCAGTCAACCGGTCCATATAAAAAAGCCCCCATCAGATCAAAATATTACAACACAGGTGCGCTATTATCTTTTTGAGCTAGCAACATTCAACCATTGATGACGACCTAACTCCAATACAACACCGACAGCCAAGCCAGCAGCGGTATTAATCCATAAGCACGTTATGGCCGTTGAAAAAATAACCAAGATACAAAACGGGTTACCATCAATGAATCGTTTCGACCAAGCTAATTGGGTTCCCGCAATAGCGAGTAAACTACCTAATACAGCTAAAGGAATTAATGACAATGCACTGGCAATACCTTGCCCCCAAAAGATAGCAATGAGGACGCATGTACTGCCAAAAATAGTCGGCGCTAACCAGGTTCGAGCGCCAAAGTGATATTGTACCGCTAACCCTCCAGCCCCATGGCACATTGCAGCAGCCCCAAAAGGTGATAACAGCAAATTAGCCCAACCAGAGCTTTTAGCAAATTGTTGCGGTTCAAAATTTTCACTGTCTTCAGGAAACTTATCTTTCGCCATCGCAGAAATCGCAATCACCGCATTGGTCAATGTCAACGCTAACTGTGGTAGCACCAATAAAATGGCAGCAGACCCCCATTCATCGATACTCGGCCAACCCAACTGCCAAACACTGGTTTGGGTAAAGTTAAAGCTAGGCATAGTCCCACTTGTTAATTGCCAACCGATCCCAAGGATAATCACTAACGGCATAACCAAATATTGCATTGGCATAAAACGACTAGCGAACAGAAAACCAAAAGCAAGTATGCCGACCAACCATGTTTCGCTCATCATGACGCCACCTAACCATATCAGCTGGAGCCCAATTGCTAGCTGGATACCGATACTGATCGCCGGTGATAACAGCTTAGCCATCCATTGAATAATGCCGCTATAGGCTAAAACAAGTAGAATAAGGCCCATTAACATGGCGGATGCTTGTAACATTCCAGGAGACATTCCTTCTGCAATGACTAACGCACTGATCACCTTCATAGGCTGTATCGGAATGGGGCGTCGATAATAAAACGCAGTAAATAAGGCAAAAAAACCAAAGCCTAAAAATATCCCTTGGGGAGAGAATTGATTAAGGGCTATTAAGCCTAAAACTAAAGGAAGGAAGGTGCCTAAATCAGCAAATGCGCCACTGAACTCACCTGAAATCTTATTTACGTTGTCTAAACGATTGATTTCACATCTCATATATCTTGCCGTAAGGAATGGATACTAAGATAAAGCAAATACGGTGCCACATTAAAAATGCGACACACCTCTAAATAAAGATGCCTAAACGTGAGTTAAACAAAATAATTGCGACAATATGAACCATGACATGTTGTCAGAATGGTCATTATGTCCACATAATCACTAGCTAGATAATCGTTAGCTAAATAGTCCTTTTTATAATCGCTTTCTACTGAATATGATTAACCGATGAGGAAGATTAGATTATTGATATAGTTAACCTCAACTCAGGTTAAGAGGAGGGATATGCAAGGAAAAATGACAATATTCGGCCTGTTTCTTATCAAACTTGTCATTTGTTTTTCAACAAAGCGCATCGATGCGTCAATAGCTAGCCTATTGCAAGTCAATGCAATACTGTTAGCGATACAAAAGACTGTTTGATAACCGTTTATTATCCCGACCTTAGTTATATAATTCCAGAAGAACATGCTCAACAAGCATATAAAAGCCCCTATCAATGGGGCTTTATCGAAGCTTAAAACAACTGTTAATTTAAAAAATCTACATTCAAGTCTGGTAACTCAAATTCTTACAGTTCTTTTTCCATTTCTTCGTAAGAAATATGACGAACGTCTTTGCCTTTCACATAGTAAATCACGTACTCACAAATATTCTTACAACGGTCTCCGACTCGCTCAACCGCACGCGCAGCCCATAATACGTCTAACACACCTGGAATTGAGCGAGGATCTTCCATCATATGGGTCATTAACTGACGGATTATACCTTCATATTCTTTATCTAATTTTGCATCTTGTTTATGCAACTCAAATGCTTGGTCAGCATCCATACGTGCTAATGCATCTAAGGTTGAGTGCAACATACGCGTCGCGTGACGCCCCATGTTTTCAATACTCACCAATAAAGGCTGTTGGCTGTTAGCACGCTTTTCTACCGCAGCTTTGGCAATGCGCACACAAGCATCACCAATACGTTCAAGATCGGTAATGGTTTTCGAAATGGCAAGGATCAAGCGTAAATCACTGGCAGCAGGTTGACGTTTAGCAATGATACGAGTGCATTCTTCGTCAATAGCCACTTCCATGCCATTCACTTTATGATCGCCTTCAATCACTTGTTGTGCTAATTCTGTATCAAGTGATGCTAGCGCATCCAATGCCTGTTCGAGTTGACGCTCAACTAAACCGCCCATGGCTAATACGCGATTACGAATATCATCAAGCTCAGCATTAAACTGCCCTGATATGTGTTTACTTAAATTCATTTTTTCCATGATACCCACCTAAATTTTGTATGTTAATTAAAAGCGTTTCTAGTAAAGATTAACCGTATCTTCCGGTAATATAATCTTCGGTTTTACGCTTTTTAGGGGTAGTAAAAATGGTATTGGTATCAGCATATTCAACCAATTCACCCATGTACATAAAGGCTGTTTGATCCGACACTCGTGCCGCTTGTTGCATATTATGCGTCACAATCACTACGGTATATTGCTGCTTTAATTCAGTAATCAATTCTTCAATAGTTAAGGTTGAGATAGGGTCCAGAGCTGACGTTGGTTCATCAAGTAATAAGACTTCCGGCTCAATGGCAATGGCACGGGCAATAACCAAACGCTGTTGCTGACCACCCGATAATCCAAAGGCATTATCATGTAAACGGTCTTTCACTTCGTCCCAAATAGCGGCGCCACGTAATGAACGCTCTGCCGCTTCATCTAATTCACGGCGGTTACTTAACCCTTGCAAACGTAAACCATACACCACGTTTTCGTAAATTGACTTAGGGAACGGGTTAGGACGCTGAAACACCATGCCTACGTTACGACGTAATGCAGCTACATCAACTTTCTTGTCATAAATGTTCTGCCCATGAAGCAATATTTTACCTTCAATTTTACAACTATCAACCAAATCATTCATGCGGTTAATACAGCGTAACAGCGTTGATTTACCACAACCACTAGGGCCGATAAATGCCGTGACTTGTTTTTTAGGGATCTTCATCGACACATCAAATAACGCTTGTTTGTCACCGTAACGTAAATCAAGATTACGGATCTCAAGTGCGGTATCCTGTGCCGGTAAGTTAACTAAATCAACGGCTTCTGTTTGCATTGCTGAACTATCAATTGAAATCATTTTTTATCTTTCCTCAGGATATCGCTAATTAATGTTCTAGCGAACGGAATTTTTCACGTAAATGGTTGCGCACGCTGATAGCGGTTAAATTAAGAGCAACAATTACAGATACTAATAAGAACGAAGTTGCATACACTAATGGGCGTGCTGCTTCTACGTTAGGGCTTTGGAAGCCTACATCGTAAATATGGAAACCTAAGTGCATGAACTTACGTTCTAAATGCACAAACGGGAAGTTCATATCAATCGGTAATGTTGGGGCTAATTTTACTACACCCACTAACATCAACGGCGCCACTTCACCGGCGGCACGTGCCACGGCTAAAATCAAACCAGTCATAATTGCTGGGCTTGCCATTGGGATCACAATGCGCCATAAGGTCTCGGCTTTAGTCGCGCCTAATGCCAAGCTGCCTTGACGAACTGCACTCGGAATTCGGCTTAAGCCTTCTTCTGTTGATACAATCACCACTGGCAAGGTTAAAATGGCTAAGGTTAATGCTGACCAAATTACCCCAGGAGAGCCAAATGTCGGTGCTGGTAACGCCTCAGGGAAGAACAATTGATCAATTGAGCCGCCCATCATGTATACAAAGAAACCTAAACCAAACACACCATAAACAATTGACGGAACGCCCGCTAAGTTAATTACCGCAATACGGATAAGCTTAGTAATAGGGCCTTTCTTGGCATATTCGTGCAAGTAAATAGCAGCAATAACCCCAAATGGCGTCACGATAACAGCCATGAGCATCACCATAAATACCGTACCAAAAATAGCGGGGAAAACACCACCTTCAGTATTGGCTTCACGCGGGTCATCACTAACAAAGCGACCTATTCCCACAAACCAGTGACCCACTTTACCTAGCAAACTCATGTGATTGACATAACTTACGTCTAAAATTGAGTCCAGTTGCAAGGTGACTTCAACACCGCGCATGTCTTTAATCACCACAGAATCACGCGCCGCTTTATCTCGCAGGGCAAACAAGTCTTTTTCAAGCACTAGGTAGTCTTGGTTAAGCTGTTCGATTTGCGCCTTGATATCCGCTTTACGCTCAGCAGTTAATTCACCATCAAGCTCATAACCACGTTCTTTCAAACGTAAACGTTCCATTTGATAATTGATCGAACCAATATCGCTTTTTTGCAACGCCAAGGCTTGATCAGAAATAGCCACTGCGCGGTCGATATGGTCGAACAAAGACGCTTCTATGTCAGCTTCACTGGTTAACTCTAAACGTTTACCGTCTTCAATTACCGCAACAGGATAACCATAAAAATTACCGTTTTTAGTCCGTTCAAGTTTAGCAACATCAGCAGGGGTTGAACGGCTAACGATATCGGTTCCTAAAATCCAACGGAAATCTAAACCAACAAACTCACGGTTACCGGTTTTTACCAAGTAACGAGTAACAAACTCACCAGGATGTTTGGCAAATTTATGACCGGCTGAAATTAAACGCTCTGTAGGCACTTCTTCACGGTCGTATATCTCACCAATTAGAATGCTTTTAACCCCATTGTTGTCTTCAAGTTGCCATTCATAAATATCAGCAGGCCAAAAGTAACTCAAGCCACGCCAAGCGATTAACAGTAATAAGCCTAAAACGGCAATCAAACTGATACTAACGGCACCACCGGTCATCCAAATCCACGGTGAACCTGATTTAAACCACTTACCCATTGCACAAACCTCTCAAGGCGATTGGCGAATTAATCATTAATTGAGTCATCATCTTTCCTTACAGTGAGCTATAACGTTCGCGTAAACGTTGGCGAACAACTTCAGCAATGGTATTAAAGAAGAAGGTGAACACGAACAATACAAAGGCAGCTAAGAACAATACGCGATAATGCGTACTACCAATGGCCGACTCAGGCATTTCTACGGCAATGTTTGCCGCTAAGGTACGCATACCTTCAAATACACTCCACTCAAGGATTGCAGTATTACCGGTTGCCATTAACACAATCATGGTTTCACCCACTGCACGACCTAAGCCCATCATAATAGCTGAGAAAATACCCGGGCTGGCGGTAAGTAATACCACCTTAGTCAGGGTTTGCCAGTTTGTTGCACCCAGTGCCAAACTGCCGTTTGATAAATGACGTGGTACAGAAAAAATCGCATCTTCAGCTATCGAGAATATGGTTGGAATTACCGCAAAGCCCATGGCAATACCCACAACCAGCGCATTACGTTGGTCGAATGTGATACCTAAATCATTGGTAATAAATTGACGAGTATTGCCGTCAAATAATGCCACTTCAATCACAGGGCTGATTTCAAAGGAGAACCAACCAATAAATATAATCACCGGCAATAGCATTAGCTCTTGGTAGGTTTCTGGTAAGCGCTGCTTCCATTTTTCTGGCAATTTACTCCAAGCAAATGCGGTGGCAAGTATTGATGTGGGCAATAACATCAACAACACCACAATGCCGGGCAAATGATCTTCAATCAGTGGCGCTAGCCATAAACCAGCCAAGAAACCCAAAATAACTGTCGGTAATGCTTCCATGATTTCAATGGTAGGCTTAACTACATTACGTACTTTTGGTGTCATAAAGTAAGCGGTATAAATCGCACCAGCTATCGCTAATGGCGCGGCAAATAGCATAGCGTAAAATGCCGCTTTCATGGTGCCAAATGCCAGTGGCATTAAGCTCAACTTGGCTTCAAAGTCGTCAGAACCAGAAGTGGACTGCCACACATATTGTGGTTCAGGGTAACCTTCGTACCATACTTTTTCCCACAGTGCGCTCCACGATATTTCTGGATGATCATTTTCAACAGAGAAAAGGTTAAGTTTGTTATCGGCTTCAATCACCAAGGCATTTGAACGCGGGCTAAAGCCCATTTTACCAGGGTTAGTTAACTGAAATTTTTCGTCGAATAACTCACGTTCACTGGTTGTATAAAGCAGTGTTAATTCGCCATCTGCACTCAACACAGCAAAGCTTTTACGATAAAACTCTGTCGCCATTACACTAACAGGAGCAAGGTCATCAAACTCACGAATCTGCTGATATAAACGACCTTTTTCGCTATTAACTTGGAAGTACTGACTCACAATACCGCTGTCATAACTCACCAATATAGAGCTTGCTCCGGCAAGCAAATTAACTTGCTTAACTTTAGCGCCGGCTTTATTTACATCGACAACCTGAAGTAACTCAACAGAATCGGCATCGCGAGTGTTATAAATAAACAGTTTATTATTCGCACTCAAAATTAGCTGACGATGGTCAGGGGTCATGATTGCTGATATGACATGATTAGGTGCATCGTTAATAAACACTTCAACTGATGACCACTCAACCTCTTCGGTCATCATGTTTTCTTCGCCTTCTTGGCGATTAAGCTTCCACGCACCGTTTTTGTCTTGATAAGCAAAACTCATGCGGCCGTCACTATAATCAAACACCAGATTATATACTGCACCATCACTGTTAATGGTTAACGGCTCTTCGCCCAAGGGGTAACGTAAAGAAGGGGTAATCACGCGTTTGTTGTCAGGATAAGTCAGACCAAACTCAATACCCACCACAATGACTTGGCCATTACTGAGTCCTAATGCAAAACGTTGCTCGCTAGGACTAGATTTTGCACTACTAGTAACAGTAGCGCCTTGTGGTAATTTAGGCGTAAAAGATGAAATGAGCTGACCTGTAATCGACGAGTAAAAATCAACCGAACCCGATTCAGTAACTCGGTATAACACTTCATTTTGTTCGTCACTGCCAACCATTAACGTTTTAGCATCAGCATGCTGATAACTAATACTGGTAACTGGCTCTATATGTGCACCATCAAAAATGGGTTTGATGACATACAGCAAATAGAAAAATATTAATAACAATGTGACAAACACTAAGGTGCCGCCAACGGTTACCCCAATCTCTGCTGCTTTATCCTTAAATGCTCTGCGAGTTGCATGTCTATCAACAAGTAGACTTTTTTCAGCAGAACCAGGTTGATTTACCTGACTTTCCATTAAGAACCTCTAATAATTAATCGATGCCATAATTAGCGCTTTGATTGTGTAGTTTACTGTGCTAACAATAAATATTTATGACCAAATAACTAATATAAATAACTTATTTAACTAAGCTAAAAACTCAGTAAAAAAACAAGTTAATAACATAAGTAAAAAAACTAGTATCTGAATAAATGTTTGTAACACAAGCGTAAAGCATTTACGCAATCTTAAGTGGCTGCGATTATATGACGCAAAGATGACAGTTGTGTTACAGCCAATATTAATAGGAGAAATATCGTATGATGCGTTACCTTATCACTCTGCAAGCTCCTGATAGAAAAGGTTTAGTCGAACAAATAGCTAATGTTGTTAGTCGACATAATGGCAACTGGTTAGACTCAGAAATGCGTCATATAGACGGTATTTTTGCAGCAATATTACAGTTAGAAGTGCCTGCACTTAAGTGGGATCAATTAATTGATGCTTTAGAATGCATTGACGGATTAACCTTAACTTTTGCAAAAACTAGCTTAAGTGCTAAGCCAATCAAGCATCTACATTACAACTTAGTTGCATATGACCGCCCAGGAATTGTGTTACATATTTCTAATAAAATGAATGAACTAGGTATCAATATTGAACAGTTTAGTAGCCAATATGAAACGGCTAGTCACACCGGTATTGCATTATTTAGAGCCACCATGGCCTTGGGCTTAACCGATCCTAATCAAGAAGAGAAAATTACAGCATCACTTTATGAAATGGGTGATGATGTTGTATTAGATAAGCTCAATAAACCAACCTGAGTTAATTTTAAAAACCTGAATTATTCAACGTTTTACCAATCTACTTAACCATTAACCCAAGGTGGAGCCAAATTAAGCCTAAAATCCGTTTTCATCATCTGCTAAACTGCCACAAAATAATGATGATAAAAATGGATTGACCATGTTTGGAACGCTATCAAAACTGAAAACCCACCTCAATGATAACCATGAGGTGGAGTATCATTTACCTGTAGGTGAAGCGCGCTTAGCCCTTAACCCGCTTATAGGTAAGTCATTAACCATGGTTCACACGGGTAATATTTTTTGCAGCAACTGCGGTAAAAAAACTAAAAAAAGTTATTCTCAGGGTCATTGTTACGTATGCATGACAAAACTGGCCAGTTGCGACCTGTGCATTATGAAACCTGAAACATGCCACTTTGATCAAGGTACTTGCCGTGAACCAGAATGGGCCATGTCAAATTGCTTTGTTCCTCACTATGTCTATTTGTCTAATACTTCAGGTATTAAAGTGGGTATTACTCGCTACACCCAAATTCCAACTCGTTGGATAGACCAAGGCGCAACTCAAGGTTTACCTATTTTTAAAGTGTCGACCCGTAAAATGTCGGGCTTAATCGAAATTGAATTAGCCAAATTTATTAACGATAAAACCCATTGGCAAGCCATGCTTAAAGGCAATAATGATGATATCGATCTCATCGAACAAGCTGGCCAACTTATCCCATTAATTGAAGATAAATTACAAGCCCTCGCTGCTGAATATCAAGATATTGTCATTGAACGTCTTGATGCAAACATCCAAGCCATTAGCTACCCTATTACGCAATTTCCTGTCAAAGTGAAATCGCATAATTTTGATAAAATTGCTGAAGTGACAGGTATCTTGCAAGGTATTAAAGGGCAATATTTAATCTTTGATACTGGCGTAATTAATATCCGAAAATTTAGCTCTTATGAAGTGGAAGTCAACCACGATTAATATCAATATTGTTGAATAAAAAAGACGCAAACAGCGTCTTTTTTATGTACAAAAGCCGTATTTAAGCTTGTGGAATATCATTTAACATCATTGTAATCAGCGCATCAAATCGAGCTTCTCGTTCTTCAAGTATACGATCTGGCTCGGTAAACCCTTGCGCTAAAACACGCCAAAATGGCAAGTTAACTCTAGGATTGAAAAAGGCGATCAAGACGGACCCCTTCTCATAATTACCATTAACATCTTGGGTATACAAACCGGGCACTAACCCGACTTTAGCGAGGATCTCTGTATCACTCATTTCTGACTCGAGTGCCATACCAAACCCAACAATCATTTGTGGCGAATCATTAATCGATACTAACTGATAGCCTTTGTTAGCCATTAATTTATTGACTGAACTGATTAATTGTTTGCGTAAAACGTCTTCATCCATCTTATTGGCTGTATGCACAACAAACATGGTTTCATGCCAAGCGTACGTTTTTGATAATGTAGATAAATCACCACTAGCCACGATAGTAATACGGTTATTGGGTGTTGTACTCACTGTATTTGTTGTACAAGCAGTTAACAGCACTATGCTAAGGAAAAAAATAATTTTACTTAGGTTTCTTAACATAAAAGAATTTCCTATTTATTAGTTTGTTTTAAACCTTATCGATATAATGTTTAAGCTACCCCGTTCAACTTGAGATAACAATCTTTAGTTTAATTATAAATTAGCGAACAATTAATATTAGATTGTCATAGCATTAACCGTTAAAATGCCAACAATTTTTAATCAGACCAGGACTAAATACAACATGGAATTGGTATTTGCAATAGCATTATTTGCATTTTCTGCCGGCATAACCCCCGGCCCAAATAACATCATGTTAATGACTTCTGGTGTGAATTTTGGCATAAAACGCAGTATTCCACACTTACTAGGCATCAGCTTAGGCTTTCCGACAATGATATTGGCGGTAGGACTTGGATTAAGCGCAATATTTAAAGCCTACCCAATAATCCACACAGTAATTAAAGTAGTCGGCATAACTTACTTGCTGTATTTGTCATGGTTAATTGCTAACAGCAGCAGTAAAATGGAAGGCAAACAAGTCAGCAAACCGTTTAGCTTTATTCAAGCTGCTGCATTTCAATGGGTAAACCCAAAGGGGTGGATTATGGCTGTCGGTGCTATTGCCACTTTCACCTCAGTGCAACAAGAACTCAACGGCCAAGTGATCACTATTGCAAGCGTGTTTTTATGTGTGGCATTCCCCTGCGCGATTGTCTGGCTTGGGTTTGGCGTAGCATTAAAGCGTCTACTTAAAAATGATCGTCAACAGCGTATTTTTAATGTCACAATGGCTTTATTATTAGTGGCATCTATTATCCCAATGATGTTGCCACCTACAGCACGCTGATGAATTTAATAGGGTTAAAGGCTAATTAATGGAACAACATGAATGTCTTATCCACACTGAAATGTGGGTAAAAGATGTCATTATGAAATACAATATATGCCCTTTTGCCCGCCGAGAAGTCGAACGTGCCAGTATTCGTTATGTTGCCATTGAAGACACTAAAATAAAGGCTGTTTTAAAGGCGTTATTGGCAGAATGTCAATACCTAGATAATAACCCTGAAACAGAAACTACGTTATTTATTTTACCGCGCGGTTTTGAAGGCTTTTATGCTTATCTAGATTTAGTTGATGATGCGACAGCGTTATTAGCTGAACAAGATTATGATGGAGTGTACCAGTTAGCCACCTTTCATCCTGACTATTGTTTTGATGGCGAACCACAGGACAGTGCCGCTAATTTTACCAATCGTTCGCCCTATCCTACCCTGCATATTATCCGCGAAGTCAGCATGGAAATAGCATTAGCAAGCTATACCGACCCAGAATCCATTCCAGAGCGAAACATTGCTTTTGCTGAACGTAAGGGCAGCGATTTTTTTGTTCAGTTATTGCAGCATTGCACTAAAGATATATCAAAAGTAACAGGCGATAAATAACGGTTATTAGTTTGATTGTAAGTCTACACAAAAATCACTGATAAGCTGTGGCCAATCATTAACATCATCCATCGAATGAGCAATATGTAGCGTGGAATGAGGTAATGCCTTTTTAAGTTCTATTGCGGTATCGACGGGGTGCGCTTCATCGTCTTGCCAAGCTAGAATTAACGTTGGAATTGAAATGGTCGCAAGTTGCTTTTTGCTCGGTAAATCATTCATTGCTGCAGCGCGAAATAGTTGGTCAAGCGTGTGACGGGTCATCAATTTCAATCCGTCTAATATGCCGAGCACACTGTGTTGATGGGCATCAACCAACCAGCTTGGAAGCATTTTATCTAAATGTTTAGCATTTATTTTAGCTAAACCTTTACCGCCCCATATTCGTGCCGCTTTAGCCATTTTATGATAATCGTCAACTTTTTCTGCCCGAGTTTTCCATGCTGTTGGTGGCGTCATCAAAATCAATCCTTTGACCTTTTGTGGATATGTTAATGCGGCATACAAACTAGTGGCACACCCCATTGATTGACCACCTAAAATAAGCTCTGATGGTGCGTTAAAATGAGTAGCGACACTTATCATATCTTTCGCCATTTCTGGCCATAAATAATCTTCGACACACTTACCCGCTGAAGATAAGCCATGACCTATGGCGTCATAGCGGATTAGTTGTAATTTTTTGGGGAATCGATGCCAAGCATATAAACCAATCGCATCTTCACTTTGAATACTGCCGGTTAATCCATGAGCCCAGATAAGGGATTGCCCTTTACCGCTAATGGAACAATTAAACTGATTAATATTAAATTGCTCTGTCATGGTGGGAGCTCCTAATGAGTTGGCTTATCCTTTTACAATTTCAATCAACCTATTAATGAATAATTTAATTGAATCTGTAGTATCAAACTCAAATGCTAAACCGTAGTGGGTTAACGTTTCATTTAAGCCTTTGTTTTTACGTGTTGGGAATCGGGTCATTTGAGCATTGTGATAGTAATCATACTTTGCACGTACACCATCAATAGTCACTAATTCTGTCGAAAAAATTTCAAAGGCTGGACGGATAATCAATAACGGTGTTTTACCATCAACATGCAAATAAACAGGTTCTTTTAACTCAGGCAACATGTATTCGGTAACATTCTTTATATTAAAATTAGTACGACATTGCAGTTCATTCAAGGTTGATGCGATTTGTTCAAGGGTAATGCTCATAAAATAGATGCCTGTTCAGGATAATGTCATTGATTTATAACGCTAGAGTATAGAGTCTTGCTGAATAAATAAAAACAAAAAGCCCCGAACATTTGTTCAGGGCTAATAGTGTTAATGCGTTGGTATTGACTATAACGGCTATTGATTGTTAAAGAAGAATTACGCTTCGATACCTTTACTTGCCAAAAATTCGTCATAAGTACCTTTGAAGTCATTAATCCCTGTTGGGGTAACTTCAAGAATACGGGTGGCCAATGATGATACGAATGCACGGTCGTGCGAGACGAACATTAATGTACCTTCGTATTTTTCTAACGCGTTGTTTAATGACTCAATCGATTCCATGTCCATGTGGTTGGTTGGTTCGTCGAGTAATAAAATGTTTGGTTTTTGCATGATAAGTTTACCGAAATACATACGGCCTTTCTCACCACCAGATAATACTTTAACAGACTTCTTAATGTCGTCAGAACCAAACAACATACGGCCTAAAATACCGCGTACTGATTGGTCATCGTCATTTTCTTTGCGCCATTGACTCATCCATTCGAATAAAGTCATATCATTAGCAAAATCAGCTTCATGATCCTGAGCATAGTAACCTATATTGGCATTTTCAGACCAATTAATGGTTCCTTCGTCTTGTGGGATATCATGCACTAATGTACGTAACAAGGTGGTTTTACCCACACCGTTCTGACCCAAAATAGCAATGCGCTCACCGACTTCAACCATTAGGTTAAGCTTGCTAAACAATGGCGTGTCGTAACCTTTAGCAAGGTTTTCAACGATGAGTGCATTACGGAACAATTTCTTTTCTTGTTCGAAACGAATAAACGGGTTAACACGACTTGATGCTTTAATATCATCTAGCTTAATTTTATCAATTTGCTTAGCGCGTGACGTGGCTTGTTTGGCTTTCGATGCGTTAGCCGAGAAACGTGCGACGAAGGTTTGCAACTCGGCAATTTGAGCTTTCTTCTTGGCGTTGTCACTCATTAAACGTTCACGTGATTGCTGTGCAGCCATCATGTATTCGTCATAGTTACCTGGGAACAAACGCAATTCACCGTAATCTAAGTCAGCCATGTGTGTACATACTGAATTTAAAAAGTAACGGTCATGGGAAATAATAATCATGGTACTGTTACGTTGATTCAACATATCTTGTAACCAGCGAATAGTATCGATGTCCAAGTTGTTGGTTGGTTCGTCGAGTAACAGTAGATCTGGGTCTGAGAATAATGCTTGTGCCAATAACACCCGCAGTTTAAAACCCGGCGCAATTTCGCTCATCAGTCCGAAGTGTTGCTCTATGTCAATACCGACACCTAACAATAAGTCACCAGCACGAGATTCTGACGTGTATCCGTCCATCTCAGCAAATTCCATCTCAAGTTCTGACACTTTAATACCGTCTTCTTCACTCATTTCAGGTAAAGAATAAATACGGTCACGCTCTTGCTTCACCTTCCACAACTCGCGGTGGCCCATGATCACAGTGTCTACGACAGAAAACGCTTCGTATGCAAACTGGTCTTGGTTTAATTTACCCATACGTTCATTAACATCTAATGAGACGTTACCGCTTGATGGCTCTAAATCACCGGCAAGGATTTTCATAAAGGTGGATTTACCACAACCATTCGCGCCAATTAAACCGTAGCGATTACCGCCACCAAATTTGACTGAGAGATTTTCAAACAGTGGCTTAGCGCCAAACTGCATCGTGATGTTAGCTGTTGTAATCAAAATGAAATTCCAAATCGTGTTGTGTGTTAAAGCCCATATCAAATTATTGTTTATTCACTCGAGTTAACGTATGTATGACTCAAGCCAGCACTTAAACAAATGCTTAAAAAAATACTAATGAGATTAAAACGGGCATACGGCATTGCCGAAAGGGTCGTTATAAAGCGCGACATTGTAAGGATTTCTGGTCTATTTATCAACCTAAACTGGACCAATATCTCTAACCTTCATACTTTGATGAAGGTTAAATCATAACAGCCTAGAAGTTAAGACGAAGTCCGCCCTAGCCTCTAGACTTTATCGCTTTTTATCATATTTGAGCTTTGTTAAAGCTTCAAATAATCAACAATGTAATCCAATCCACCAGTAACGGCAGCCACTTGTGCATCATTACATTGTTGCGCTGTCACCAATGGGCTATCAGGATAGACCTCAGTAGTGGTGTTAAAGTGATTGACAGTAATACCGGCACATAAACTGAGTTTTTTAACCGGATAGTTAATTACCCCAAATTGCTCTATCGGTACTTCAATTAATTGTCCGTTATCGTCAGGCGCAATATGAGTCACTTTAGCCACTGAATCAATCACCGCTTTTTGAAAATCAGGGGTTGGGTTGTCACTGTCGCCAACTAAGTAGAAACCATCAGGAATGATGCCTTTATCGTATTCAACGCCATCACGCGCAGATAGCAGAGGCCTAAACTCTAATTCGTCAGTATCAGTCGTTTCATGTAAATCAATGTGGGCATATACCGCCCCCAAACTTGCGACAAATGCCATCAGCGCGGCAGATTCTTCGGCGGGGCTATTGGCATAAAAAGAGCGATTAGGATCGATGGCTTTAGGATTCCATCGATTAATGGTTTCGTAACCCCAAGGGCTAACACAAGGTGCAACGGCCACATTAAAATACTGAGTATAATCCTGTGCTTTAGTGGCTAAAAACTGAATAGCACCATGAACACCACTGGTTTCATAGCCATGTACACCACCGGTAATCAAAATCGTTTTTTTATTGTTGTCCCAATGTTTTGATGTAAAGCCAAATAATGGGTACTTGTCAGCATTAAGGGATAACGCGCCATATTGAACTTGGTCAAATTGGCTGGTAAGCGGGATTAACTTACTGACAACTTCATCTTGATAAGAGCGCTTGATGGTAACTTGTGCTAACCATTGTGCTTTGTCTGCATCGGTCCATTTTTGACCTGGTGTACCAATTGGATAAGGTGTGGAATTGCTCATGTAACCTCTTAATCATTTATTTTATTGAGTTATGTATCTGTCAGTCATTTGCTTGTAAATGATGTTTATTGCTCAACTATCTGTTAGTTACTGGGTCGGCTTACTAACTGGATGGGCTTTGGCAAAAATAACCAATGCAATCCCAACAAAAATAATCCCAGCCGATACACTAAGATGAAAGCTAATCACTTCATCTAAAAAGAGTATACCGCCCACAGCTGCAATCACTGGGACCGTTAATTGTAAAACCGCCGCATGGGTTGATGTGAGCCCGCGTAAGGCTTGATACCACAGCGCATAACCAATACCCGAGGCGATTGCACCAGATAAAACCGCTAACCATACACCTTTGACAGACAATACCGTTGTTTGTGGTGTTGAGGTTAATTGAGGCAGTATCCACACAACCAATATCATCAACGCAACCAAGGGTATACTGCGAATAAAATTATAACCCGTATCGAATAGTGGATTAACAGACTTTTTGCCTAACAAAGTATATCCGCCCCAAGCACAACCGCTAATGGACATTAACACTAATCCGGTTATCGAAGGAGCGCTTACACCGGGCAACACCAAATACGCAAATCCGCTAAAAGCCAATAATGCCCCAATCCATTCAAGTAACGTTAAGCGATGACCTTGAAAATAGCTGATTAACATCATGCTAATTTGTACCGCTGCAAACAAAATCAACGCACCAGTGGCGGTATCAAGTAGCACGTAAGCGTATGAAAACGTCACAGCATAGGTAAATAATAATCCCGCCGCAAATAGGCTGCCACGGCTAGTTAAATTTGTGGTGTTAGTTTTAGTCGTGCGCAATAACATCAACAACCACAACACTAAAGCACCGGCTATTAAACGGATGGCAGTGAAACTACTCGGGTCTATTAATGGTGTGATTTGTTGGGTTGATAATGCCATACGGCACAACACCGAGTTGGCCGCAAATGCGACCAAGGCTATCAAGGTATACAGAGCGATAGAAAATCGAGATAAAAAGGCTGATAGATCAGACATAAACGGGACTACTTAGCGTTTTTTTTAAAGGTGAATTTACTTGAAAACCAATGCAACACTCTGACTTGCTGTACATGGCTCAAGCCAAAAAATACACAAATCCAAGGCGAAATCAGTAAAAACCACGGTAAAGCAGCCGTCGAACGACCTGAAAAGAATAGATATAAAAAACCGCCATAGATAACAATGACGCCAAGGAGCCCTACAAACAGCATCATTTTTTTAAGCAGGTATTCTAATTTTTCCACGAGATAGCATTCCTAGAGAATAAAAAGTTACGCCGAGCATAGGCTCGGCGTGACAACATCATAACAAACTGATTATGTAAATTACTACCCGCTTATAAACGCAAACCACCGTCAATTTCAAATACTCGGCCGTTAACGTAATCATTTTCGATAATAAAGCGCACAGTAGCAGCTACTTCTTCAGGTTGACCTAAACGTCCTACTGGCACCATTTTTTCTAAACGTTCTAAGGCTTCAGGCTTCATGGCCGCTGTCATTTCAGTAGCCATAACCCCTGGAGCAACTGCAGCACTACGAATATTATGACGAGCTAACTCTTTTGCCCAACCAACCGCCATCGCTGCAACGCCGGCTTTAGACGCTGAGTAGTTAGATTGTCCCATGTTACCAACTTTAGCAATGCTAGAGATATTGATAATCACCCCAGCTTGCTTGGTTTCAATCATAGCTGCAGCGGCTTCACGACCACATAAAAAAGTACCTGTTAAGTTAACGTTAATAACAGACTGAAACTGCTGATACGACATGCGGTCAGTGACCACGCCGTCTTTGGCTTTAATCATTAAGCCATCTCGTAAAATACCGGCATTGTTGATCAACACATTCACTTGGCCAAAGTCTTCAGCAATAAATTTAAAGCCCGCGACCACATCTTCTTCGTCAGTAATGTCTAAGGCATAGCCTTGTACTTCAGTTATTGAACCTAAATCAGCACAAGCTTGTTCAAGTTTAGTTTGATCAACATCGATAAGCGCCAATTTAGCACCTTGGGTGGCTAAATCATGCGCCATCGCTAGACCTAATCCACCCGCTCCGCCAGTAATGACGACAACCTTACCTTTTAATTCCATCAACTGAATCCTTTATTTTTTCTTTGAAAATTGTTCAAAAACACTCGAAAAATCGCGGCGACCATGGCCTTGGCGAGCATGATTAACATATAAGCTGCGAGCCAAAGATCCCATTGGTGTGCTTGAATTAGAGGCGACTGCCGCTTCTTGCGACAACCCTAAATCTTTAACCATCAAGTCAACCATAAAGCCACCTTGGTAGTCTTTTGACGACGGCACATTTTCCATCACGCCTGGGCATGGATTGTATTTCTCTAACGTCCAGTTACCGCCGCTACTGACTTTCATGATATCAGACAACACTTTAGGATCTAAACCATTATCCAAACCAAGTTGTAACGATTCGCTAGTACCCACCATCAATACAGACAACAGCATGTTATTACAAATCTTAGCGATTTGACCTGCTCCTACAGCACCGGCGTGAAAAATATTGCCGCCCATAACCGTTAATACCGTTTGGGCTTGTTGATAGGCGGCTTCACTACCACCACAAATAAAGGTTAAGGTACCCGCTGCAGCCCCTGCTGTGCCACCAGACACTGGCGCGTCCATAAACTCAATGCCTTTTTCGGCCGCTTTTGCACCCACTAAGCGAGCGCTGTCGGCATCAATGGTCGAGCAATCTATCAGTAATGCCTGTTTAGATACCACATCCAACAAACCTTTATTGTTGTCATCGCCTAGGTATAAGCTACGAACATGCTTGCCTGCTGGTAGCATGGTAATCACAAAATCTGCAGAAGCTGCTGCACCACAGGCCGTTTTAGCACTGAGTGCACCTTGTGATGTTAACGCTTCTACCGCAACTGGGTTTAAGTCAAATACGGTAACGGTCATACCCGCTTTTACTAAATTGGCAGCCATTGGACCGCCCATGTTACCTAAACCAATAAATGCTACTGTTGCCATGTCATTAATCCTTTTTTAAGTAAAGTCAGCTAATGGGTGTTTATCTTCAGCCCAAGGAGAAGTAACCAGTTGAGTCACTTTATTCGCATCCACTGCGTCGACATCTGCAAATAGCCATTTAGGTTGGCGATCTTTATCAATCAGTAAGGCACGCACTCCTTCGCAAAAGTCGCCCATAGAACAACAGTTAACACTAACGCCAAGCTCCCATTTAAAACAGTCTGCTAAGCTAAGCTCAGTTCCTAAAGCGGCTTGTTCAAAAATAAGATGCCAACTAATTGGGCTACCCGCTAACGCCGTTTTTTGCGCCCGTTTCAACCAATCAAGTTCAGTATTTAAGGTAGATAATTGATAGTGAACATCAAGAATATCACCCGCCATTAACAAATCGATTTGTTGTTGGAATTGCTGCAAATGGCTGGTTGGCAACGTAGCGATGTGCTGCTTGGACAAATCAATGAGCAAGTCACTTAATCGTTGATGATTTTCCGCGTTATCTTGACTCCACATGACTTCAGCCATGGCATCAAACAATGGCTCTTTTTCATCGCTATTTAAATAATAGTTACCAAGTTCAACATACAAGGCATCTGCCGCATTCATGTTGTAAGCGGTTAACCCTAAAAACAGCCCTGTCTTACCCGGCATACGGTTTAAAAAGTAACTACCACCAACGTCTGGGTATAAACCTATGGTCACTTCTGGCATTGCAATACGGCTACGATCGGTAACAATACGATGGCTACCGCCAGCCATTAACCCTAAACCACCACCCATTACAATGCCGTCACCCCATACCATCACGGGTTTACCAAACTGATGCAATAAATAATCAAGTTGATACTCTTTGGTGAAAAATTCACAAGCTTCTTCGGTGATATTATTGGGGTTTGCTATTGATGCATGATAAATAGCCCGTACATCACCTCCGGCACAAAAGGCTTTCTCGCCGGCGCCATTTAGCACCACGCAAGCAATACTGTCATCACTTTTCCAACGGGTTAGTTGGACTTGCATGGCATCAACCATATCAAGTGTTAACGCATTAAGCGCTTTTTCAATATTCAGAGTGACCACACCGATAGATTGACCGGATAGCGTGCCCAATGTTTGAAAAATTACATCTTGAGTCATTAGCAGTTCTTCCAGTTTGCGGCGCGTTTTTGTAAAAAGGCGTTCACACCTTCAGTCTGATCTTCGGTATCGAATAAGCCCACAAACAGTTCTCGTTCAAGCGGTAATGCTTGAGTGCGAGGCATATTCCGCCCAGCTTGAATAAGTGTTTTACACGCACTAACACTACTAGGAGACTGTTTAGCCACTTTAGCGGCCAATGCTACCGCAGCATCTAGTGATTGACTTTTTTCGACCACCTCTTCAATTAAACCTATGTTCACTGCTTTGGCGGCATCAATCAGTTCACCACATAAAATCATCCGTTTTGCCCAACCCTCACCCACTAATGCCGTTAAGTTTTGGGTGCCGCCCGCACAAGGTAATAAACCGACAGAAGCTTCAGGCAACGCCATTTTTGCCTGAGCTTCAGCAATACGTAAATCACAAGCGAGTGCGATCTCTAAACCTCCGCCCATGGCGTAACCATTAATGGCAGCAATAGATACCCCACGAAACGCGCTTAAGGTTTCAAAGGCTTCACCAAAGTTTTGCGCCATGATGGCTGCATTGTCTTTATTGCCATCGGCGAATAAATTTAAATCTGCACCAGCTGAGAAAAACTTATCACCTTCGCCTGTAATCACTAGGGAATAAATATCCTTGTCCTGATCCAGCTTAAGGATGATGTTTTTAAGTGCTTGTAAACTGTCAGCCGTCCAAGTATTTGCAGGCGGATTGTTCAAGGTCAATATTGCCGTGTGGCCGATAATATGTTCAAGAATCGCAGGTGGTTTTGTCATAACCTTATGTCCTTATGCTAGGGAATATATTGTGGTTCAGTCACTAGTGGATCTGTTTATTACAAGATTGGATGGGCGTCGCTAGCTAACAAACGACGGGCAATGATTAAACGCATGATCTCGTTAGTGCCCTCTAAAATTTGGTGCACTCGTACATCACGAAAATGACGTTCTAATGGATATTCACGGATATAACCATAACCGCCATGAATTTGCAGCGCACCGTCACACACTTGGAAACCCACATCAGTAGCAAAACGCTTCGCCATGGCACAATACGCACTGGCCTCTGGGTCTTGAGTATCTAATTTAAAGGCCGCTAAACGTACCATTTGGCGGGCAGCCACTAATTCTGTTGCCATGTCAGCCAGTTTGAACTGCAATGCTTGGAATGCCGCTAGCGGTTTACCAAATTGCTTACGTTCATTCATGTATTCAGTTGCACGAGTCAGTGCAGCTTGGGCCGTACCAATTGAACAGGTAGCAATGTTAATACGTCCGCCGTCTAGGCCTTTCATGGCAAAGGTAAAACCTTGGCCTTCTTCGCCTAGTAAGTTGGCGGCAGGCACGCGCACATTTTCAAAACTGATTAATCTTGTTGGCTGTGCGTTCCAACCCATTTTATCTTCAGCTTTTCCGTATGTAACACCGGCCGCATCAGCAGGTACAGCAATGGCAGAAATGCCTTTAGGGCCTGCTTCACCAGTACGGCACATTACCACTAATAACTCGGTTTCACCGGCACCAGAGATAAACATTTTTGAACCTGTGATCAGGTAATCATCACCATCACGCACGGCTTTGGTTTGCAATGAAGCGGCATCACTACCAGCACCAGGTTCAGTTAAACAGTAAGATGCTAATAATTGCCCAGTGGTTAAGCCTTCTGACCACTGTTTACGCAACGTTTCTGTGCCCCATGTGGTAACCATCCAAGTAGCCATATTATGAATCGTTAACATTGCTGTGGTAGCTGTACAACCGTGGGCTAATTCTTCAAAAATAATCGAAGAATCTAACCGGGATAAGCCCATACCGCCTTCTGATTCTGGCGAATACAAAGAACAAAAGCCCAGTTCACCGGCTTTTTGGATAACCTCTTTAGGAAAATGATGTTCTTCATCCCACTTAGCGGCGAATGGAGCGAGCTCTTCGGCAGAGAATTGACGGGCTAAATCAGCAAACTGACGCTGATCTTCGTTTAAATTAAAATCCATGCTGGACTCCTAATATTGTCTTGGATGACTCTTGGGTCATTTGAAGTTTTGCCCGCCTGCGGCTTAAGCTGCTTATCCATTAGATTGTCTGTGTTACAACATCATCCAATGGCGCGGGTCAAAATTGTCTTGTTAAATTAGCTAATAAATATTGCCGCAATAAATCAATAAACTAACTATCACGGCGAATGGAGACTAACCCGAGCAGGGATTATTTGAGGTCAATGCTCATGTTAGGACCACTAACGGCTTCTGTGTCAAACCAGCGTGAAGTGATGGTTTTAGTTTCAGTACAAAAACGCACCGCTTGTTTACCATAGGCGTGCTGATCACCATAGAAACTGCCTTTCCAACCAGTGAATGAGAAGAAAGGTAATGGCACAGGGATCGGTACGTTAATCCCTACTTGGCCAACTTCTATTTCGTGTTGATATTTACGAGCGGCACCGCCAGATGCAGTAAAGATAGAGGTGCCATTACCGTAAGGACTGTTATTAACCAGCTCAATAGCATCATCTAAATTGTCCGCTTCCATGCAACACAATACAGGGCCAAAGATCTCTTCTTTGTATATGCTCATGTCGGTGGAGACATTGGTAAACATGGTTGGCCCAACCCAGTTACCCGATTCGTAACCTTCTAAGGTAAAATCGCTGCCATCTAATAAACACTCAGCACCTTCAGCTTTACCTTGGGCAATGAGTTTGAGTACCCGTTCTTTTGCTGCAGGACTAATCACTGGGCCGTAAGCAGCGTTTTTGTCATCCCACAAACCTGGGCGCACTTTAGCTAACGCCTCTTTTAACTCAGGGATCCACTCTTTGGCTTTACCCACAAACACTGCGACCGAAATAGCCATACAACGTTGACCTGCCGCACCCACTGAGGCGCCGACCATGTTATTGATCACTTGCTGCTTATTCGCATCAGGCATGATCACGCAATGGTTTTTAGCCCCCGCAAACGCTTGCACGCGTTTTAGGTTGTCGGTGCCCGTTTTGTAAATGTATTGACCCACCCCCACAGAACCAACAAACGAAATCGCTTTAATAGCTGGATCTCTAAGCAAAATATCAACTGCGGTTTTGTCGCCATGAATAAGTTGTAATACACCTTTTGGCGCACCCGCTTCAACAAACAACTCCACTAAACGTTGCGGCGTCATCGGATCTTGTTCAGAAGGCTTTAAAATAAAGGTATTACCGCAAGCAATTGATAATGGGAACATCCATAACGGGATCATTGCTGGGAAGTTGAAAGGCGTAATACCCGCACACACACCTAATGGTTGCGTGTAACTGTAGGTGTCGATGTTACGGGCAACGTTTTCTACCGTTTCACCCATCATTAATGACGCCACGTTACAGGCATGCTCGGCCACTTCAATGCCGCGCCATACATCGCCTTTAGCATCTTCAAAGGTTTTACCGGTTTCTTGGGCCAAAATGGTCGCCAGTTCATCGTGATGTTCTTTTAGCAAATGTTGGTAACGCAACATGACGCGCGCACGTTCAGATACGGGAACTTCTTTCCATGTCTTAAACGCTTCTTTAGCACTGTGAATAGCCAATTCGACTTCGGCAGTGGTAGCACAGTTAATGTTGGCGATAACTGAATTATTAGCAGGGTTAGTGACATCAATATTGCGGTCGCCATTGCCATGTGTGAATTCGCCATCAATGTAATGCTTAACTTGTGTGATCATGTTGCTTTCCTCGATCCTTGAACATCTTATGAGTGAAACAAGCTCACTCGTATTGAGTTACTGCACAGGTGACGCGATTTGTTGTGTTTGTCAGTCTCACTAAAGTGGCTGCGTGTACATCTACCTGTGCGGTGGTCTTGTCGAACTTAACTTGTATTGTCTATTTACACTTCTATCGCCATTGCTGTAGCTTCGCCGCCACCAATACATAACGATGCTACGCCACGCTTAAGGCCACGTGCTTTTAAGGCGTAAATCAATGTGACTAACAAACGCGCACCAGAACAACCAATTGGGTGCCCCATTGCACATGCACCGCCATTAACGTTGACTTTACTGGCATCTAATTTCAGTTCAGAAATCGCCAACATGGTGACCATGGCAAACGCTTCATTAATTTCAAATAAATCGACGTCATCTTTATTCCACTGCACTTTATCGAACAGTTTTTGCATCGCGCCAACCGGTGCGGTGGTAAACATCGACGGTTCTTGAGAATGGGTAGTGTGACCTTTAATAGTCGCTAATACGTTTAAACCCAGTTGCTGTGCTTTTTCGCGTGTCATTAACATTAACGCTGCAGCGCCGTCTGAAATTGAACTAGAGTTGGCTGCTGTAATCGTGCCGTCTTTGGTAAATGCTGGACGTAATGTCGGAATTTTTTCTGGGCGGGCGTTACCTGGCTGCTCGTCGGTATCAACAGTCACGTCACCGCGACGCGTGCTCATGGTGACAGGCACCACTTCATCTTTAAATGCGCCAGAGTTAATCGCTGCATTAGCTTTTTCGAGCGAACTTAATGCAAAAGCATCCATTTGCTCGCGGGTTAGGCCAAAGTCATCTGCCGTTTTTTGTGCAAATGTACCCATTGCACCACCAGTGTAAGCATCTTCAAGGCCATCTAAAAACATGTGGTCCATCACTTTGCCATGGCCCATACGCATTCCACTGCGCGCTTTGTCGAGCAAATATGGTGCTTGGCTCATACTTTCCATACCACCCGCAACCACAACTTGACTACTACCCGCTTTAATCAAATCATGAGCTAGCATTACGGTTTTCATGCCAGAGCCACAGACCTTATTGATAGTAGTGGCGCCAACACTATAAGGTAAATTGGCACCAAGTGATGCTTGACGAGCTGGGGCTTGACCAAGACCTGCGGGTAAAACGCAACCCATCAACACTTCGTCAATGCTGTTTTCACTCACACCAGTTTGGGCTAATAGGCCTTTAATCGCCGTAGCCGCTAATACTGGAGATGCTACCTCAGACAATGCACCTTGAAACCCACCCATTGGTGTACGCTTCGCGGCAACAATAACGATATCTTGACCTGTTTGCTCTGTACTCATAACTACTCCAATTTAAATACACTTAGAAATTAACTTTTTCAATATTGATATCACTCTGACGTTGACGCGAACGTAAAGCAAGTAAAAAATGGTCTAAATACTGATGTTAATCAATTGGAATTGTCAGTGAAGATTTACAGTTTAAGAATATTAGCTTTATATTTAATGTAAGTCATTGTTTTTATGACATATACCAACAACCACACATCAGTAACGTTATTACTGTTGAGCGATTTAATCAGCATAAAACTTTAGTCTAAGCAGAATGTAGCCATAGTGGCCAAATAAACCAAATAGCCATTTGGGGAGGATTAATGGTCCATAATCACTACTTGATTGCGGCCTTTATCTTTTGCTTGATATAAGCCTAAGTCGGCTTGCTTAATAATGTCGGCAAGCTCATGAGTTTGCGGGGTTAACATAGCAACAGCCACACTGATGGTGAAATTAATTTTAACATTGTGAAAAACAAACTGGTTTGACTCAATACTGGTTCGTAATCGCTCTGCTATTTCAACGGCTTGTAACTGTCCTGTATCGGGTAAAATAATTAGAAATTCTTCACCACCTATGCGACCTAATATATCGTTTTTCTTGAGCCAATTTCGTGCACGTCTTCCACACGCTTTTATGGCTAAATCGCCAATATCATGGCCATAATGGTCATTAATAGCTTTAAAATTATCGATGTCGAACATAATCACGGCGAGTGGTAGATTATGTTTTTGAGCCTGATTAACGACCTTTTTACCCTGCTCAAAAGTATGACGTCTATTAGCAATACCCGTCAGATAATCAGTTTGAGAGCGACGTTTAAATTGTCGGCGAGATTGCCACAAGAAAATCACCACAACTAATAACACCAATGCGATGAGCACTGCAATTACCATTGATAAGTTAGTGATTTTTTGAGTATCAATTTCGGCCTCCAAATTAAGCTTATTAATTGCCAATTGATTTTCGAGCAGGCGATTATTAAATTCAGCAACGGTAAGGTTATGGTCTAATGATGAATTAACCACATCATTATTGATAATATTGGCAAAGTTCTTTTTTTGTAAATCGATGGTATCCAACAGTTTATTCATGCCAAGATTACTGGAACCATTTGCGTAATCAATGATGGCTGCAATCATCAATTTCAATTCACTTGAATGACCGTGATAAGTTGCCGAATGAGAAAACTTTTCCGCATATTTAAAAGCTTTATCTGGTTGTTGTTGGCGAAAATAACTTAATGCCAACCATGCATGAGTGGCGTCGACAAAGTATTTTTCTTGAGTTGTATCTTGCACTTCAAGTGCTCGTAAAAAATGCTCAATACCTTCTTGGAATAAACCTTGAGCCCAGCAGCTAATACCGGTATTAAATTGATAAAAAAAGTCAAAATCAGCAAACTCTGGCGACTGCTCGACCAGTTGCTGCATTTGCACTAAATGGTCTTTATTCTCCACCCACAAGCCTAATTTAATTGATTCTCCAATCATGTTATGCAACATATTAAACATGTCTTGTTTATCTTGGGCTTGCTCCCAAAAACCATAGGCTTTCTTAAAGTATTGATAGGCTTTACGGTTTAAACCATTGTCACGATAAATAGCCGCGGTGGCATTGAATATCATCGCTTGCCGGCTCAGTCCTAATTGATGCTGTTGTGCTAACGCTAATGCTTCATTTAATCTTTTCAGACCTTCGCCAAAATCACTTGGTTTATTATAACAATACGCGCTTTGAGCTAACACTTCGGCCAAGATATCAACGTTTCCAAGCTGACGGGCTAATGTAATCGCCACTTCACGATCTGGGCAATAAACTTGGGTGTCGTTAGTTTGAAGGTAAAGTATGAATGAGCGTTCGATATAGCTTTTGACCAGTTCTTCACTAAGAGGATGTGGCGTAAGTAATTTAATGGCCTGAGTATAGCTGTCAACTGCAGCGACAAGATCACTGTTAACTTCTTGCTCTATTGCCAACAAATGCAATAACTGGCCTTGCTGTTCAATTGGCCATTGAGCGCTTTGCAGTCGCTGTTGTTGCAAAAAGTCAATACGTTGCTGTGGTGAGCTTAACGTGGCTAAATGCTGTTTGATATCCGTTAATGTTGCGCTACCAGTAATATCACTTACATTGGTGCCATTAACATTAGTGTCATTTGCATTAGCGTCACTAAAAAGGTCACTGGCCCCCAAAGAGGTTACAGGCCCACTCACTGCACACACCAATAATAACATCAACCGCGTCTTAACCATTTAACCTCGACCTTACAATAAAAACCATTAAATTTAACAATAGCTTTTATCGAAACGAAGTCAACGTTAAAGCGCTGGTAAAACTATATTCAGATTTACTTTTTACTTTCCCATGGCGTTTTCGCATTCATGTCAGACAAGTCATATGGTGTTAACTGGTAAACATAATAATTAAGCCAATTACTGACTAATAAACTGCCATGACTATGCCAGCGAACAATAGGGTCTTGATTGGGATCATCTTGACGATAATAATTTTGTGGAATGTCAGGGTTAAGTCCCTGCCCTTTATCGCGCACGTATTCTTCGTTCAAGGTATCTTTTTGATACTCAGGATGGCCCATCACAAACACATTATGGCTATCACGGCTAAGTACAATATAGGCCCCCGCCTCGTCAGATTCAGCTAATACTTCTAAATCAGGATGTTGGCGGATTTGTTCGACGTCCATTTCCGCAAAACGAGAATGTGGCGCAAAAAACTCATCATCAAAACCACGTAATAAAGGATGCGGGTCGCTTGTTCGGCGATGATTAAATACACCAGACCGTTTGTTGGCTAACAACTTACGTTGTAAATCATAAAGGTGATAAAAACCAGCATGAGCTGCCCAGCAGAGAAATAATACCGATGTCACATGTTGTTGCGACCAGTCAATGATCTCGCGAATATGGTCCCAATAAACCACATCTTTAAAATCAATTTGCCCTAACGGTGCCCCTGTAATAATCAAACCATCGTAATTGTTATGTCTGATGTCTTCAAAATCACGATAAAAGGTGTTCATGTGATCAACTGACGTATGCTTAGATTCTTTATCATGAATACGTAATAAATCGACCCCAACTTGCAATGGCGTATTCCCCAATAAACGTAATAATTGGGTTTCAGTTTCGATTTTGTTGGGCATCAAATTCAAGATGAGTACCCGCATTGGACGAATGTCCTGATTAGCCGCACGGGTTTCAGACATCACAAAGATATTTTCAGACTCTAAAATACCTGCAGCGGGCAGATTATCTGGAATTCGAACCGGCATACATCTCACCTTTTAGATTAATTAAACACAGCATCTTGATTGAGTACGAGCTAAATGGGTTAATAACCTCAACCATTATGCTTACCACATCACAGTTTCAACATTCTGTTAAATTCGTTCAACAGTCAACTTGATCACCAGTATTAACATACATTGACTAAGGTTATTTAAACCAAACACTGGCAGCACGGTATATCAGCGAGTAGTAGTACAACAATCATTTGTATAATTCATCATACACAAGGATGTCTAGAAGTCTACACGTCTTGAGTTGAATTTTTTTCTCGCTTGTTATCAACAAGCGTTATTTCTATCATGAGTCATTACTTAAGATGAGGTTAACTATGTCAATCGCGACAGCAATGATAATTGGTGCAAGTTCCCAACTAAGCCAAACCCTTGCTAAACAATTATCTGCACAGCAGGTTTCACTAGTGCTATTTGTTAATGATCCTGACTCGTTTAGCGAGTTTAGTCAAAGCTTGCCCGGTGAAGTCAGCGTGTATCCATTAGCTATTACCCAACCCGATACACTAATAGCACAACTTAATGCGGCTTGGACCAAGCATGATGGTGCCCATTTAGTGATAGTCAACACCGGCGTTAATGAATATGATTCAACTCTCCCCTGGGCCATTGATCAACATACTATTGATGTAAATGTCATGGGGTTTTCTGCTGCCAGTCAGTGTATTTTTAAATTAATGTGCGAACAGGGTTACGGCCAATTAGCCGCCATTAACTCAATTGCAGGTCAACGCGGTGGTCCAAACGTGGCTTACCATGCCTCTAAAGCTTTTGCTGCAAATTATTTGCAAGGCCTTAGCATGCATGCACAACGCTTAAAGTTACCTATAACCATTAGTGATATTCAATTGGGCTTATTTGATAAGGCGGTCCACTTAAACACTCAAATGCTTTTATCGCCCATTGATAAAGTAGCAGAACAAATTTTAACGGCACTTAAAAAAGGTAAACGCCGAGTGTATGTCACCAAACGCTGGCGTATTGTCGCGTGGATTAATCGTTTATTACCTGAATATATTTATAATACCCGCCATTGGAATCCACGAAAAAAATAGTGAATTAGCGTATCAATAAAAACAGGAACCCAAGGGTTCCTGTTTTTGAATCTGCACATGCTAATAAATACTAGAAAGAATAACCTACGCTCACCATATACACCCAAGGGTCAATATCAGTATCAACGACAACATGATCTCCACCCATATCAAAGCTCACATCAGTTGAAATTTGTGCATACCATACAGAAGCATTAACCAACCATTTTTTATCAATTTGGTAATCAAGACCTAATTGAGCAGCAATCCCCCAAGAGTTCGACAAACTTAAATTGTCTAAACCAAGGTCTTTAGCATCTTGGGTAAACTCACTATCATAGAAATTAGTAAAGTTAACCCCTAAACCAATATAAGGACGGAAAGCAGATTGTGAATTGCCAAAGTAATACTGTGCCACCAATGTTGGGGGTAATTGTTTAGTGTCTGCAATTTTACCTAATTCACCTAGTGACACATCATGGCTAAAAGGCGATGCTGCTAATAATTCAACCCCCAAATTATCAGTTAACATATAAGCAAAATTTAGCCCTAGTTGCACATCATTATCTACCCCAAATTCTGCAATGTTTGCTACTACAGGACTTGACTCATTAGGTGCCACCATAGCAACACCTGCTCGAACGATAATATCACCCGCTTGATGTGCCGCAGCACCAAAAGATAATCCAGCAGTTAATAACGTAGCAGCGGCTAAACTTAGGCTAATTTTATTATTCATTTTTAACACTCCATGGTAATGACAACTAGATGCAACTCTGTGCATCCTCAACATTTTCCGCCAACCTACCGAAGTAATCTGTTAATAACATTGACATAGATCAATGAAAACCAAATACCTCTTTAGAGGTGCAAAAGAGGTTACGGACACTTGATTTAGATCACAAAACGAGGGCATAAAGAGACAAAAGAGGTATTTAATAGTTGGGTTTTGTGAGGTTGATCAAGTGAATAATTGTTGATGACTATTCTGTTACGGATAGTTTGGGATAATGAGTTAACCACGCCTTTTGATACACGCGATGATTAAAAATCGCCTTGTCACGCTTTGGATTTTGGCTTAACGATAAATCAAACATACAGTTTAAACCAAACACACTGATTACCTGTAATTGAAATTCAGAGGATGTTAGCTTATCAATTGAGACTAATTGAACCCCAATAGCGGTTTGTTTTTCTGGCCAATATGACATGGCATCAGCGCAAGATTGATAAGGTTTATCACCATTTCTAACATGCATTCTAGCTTGATTTTTCACCGACCAAGGCAGATCTATCTGTTTAACCAACATTGCTTGTATCGCTTGGTCTTTTTCGGAAGATGGATTGTTATCGCACCAGTAAATTACATCAATGTCATTTAAGGGTTGTGAAGCCATGCTGTGTAAATTATCCCAAATCATATTTCGTATAAAACCTGCGCTAATTAACCAGTCAGTGATCCCCTGTTGTTGCATTACTTTCTGACACGTTAATAACACTGCTAATCTAGATTCATCCTGTTGCAACCACTGCGCCAACAAGGACAATAGCTTTGCTTGCCCCTGTTGCAACTGATCAATAGCCACTTGATTTAACAGGGGCTGATTTAATAGGGTTTGATTAAGTCGCGTCATACTGTTGTTCTGGCGCAGCATCAGCAAATGCTGTTAACTTATTGCACTCATCCCAAATTCGGACAATATTAGGATAAGCAGCAAGCTCTAAATTAAAGCGTTTGGCATTATACACTTGCGGGATTAGACAAATATCGGCCAGCGACGGAGTATCACCAAAACAAAAACGTCTAGAATATTGACTTAACTGCTTTTCTAAAGCGGCAAAGCCAAGGTGTATCCAATGATGATACCAACGCATTTTATCTGCTTCTGATACGCCCATTTCGTTAACTAAATATTGTAATACTCGAAGATTATCTAATGGATGAATTTCACATGCGATGGCTTGAGCCATGCTACGCACAATAGCACGCTGCTCAATATTTCTGGGAAGTAACGGTTGTTGAGGGTGTTTTTCGTCGAGGTATTCCATAATCGCTAACGATTGCGATAAGTTAATCTCACCAAACCCGTTATTGTCGATAAATGTCGGTACAAGATCCGAGGGATTGAGTTGATGATAAACTTCAGAGTGTTGCTCACCACCATTATTAACTAAGTGAACTGAAATATGTTCTGCCGTTAACTGCTTTAAATTTAACGCAATACGCACGCGATATGCCGCACTTGAACGCCAATAGCCATAGAGTTTCATGTCTATATCCCTGTTGTTTTTTCATTAAAAAAGGCAATAACGCTTTATCGCTATTGCCTTTTTATTTCGGTTTACATTGCATACATCATCTTAAGCTTTGTATTCAATCACTTTTTGATCGATAGAACCAAAGATGCTCACACCATTATCATCAAACATTTCAATGCGAACTGTGTCGCCAAAGTGCATAAAAGGTGTTGATGCTTTGCCGTCGGCAATAATTTCCAGCATCCGCTTTTCAGCTAAGCAACTAGAACCCGCACTGCGATCATAATTAGAAATGGTACCTGAACCAATGATTGCACCTGCGCCTAATGGACGTGTTTTAGCCACATGTTCAACTAACTGGCTAAAGTTAAACGTCATATCAACACCAGCATTCGGGCGACCAAATAATTCACTGTTTAAATGAGTCACTAACGGTAAATGTACTTTGCTGTCTTGCCATTTGTCACCTAACTCATCAGGGGTAATCGCAATTGGCGAAAATGCACTCGATGGCTTGGATTGGAAAAAGCCAAAACCTTTACCTAATTCACCTGGAATTAAGTTACGCAGTGATACGTCGTTAACTAGCATCAATAATTTAATGTGCTTAGTCGCATCCTCGCTGTTAACACCCATGGCAACATCATCAGTAACAATAGCGATTTCTGATTCGAAATCGATACCGTATTCTTCACTGGCCATTTGAATATCCGCTTTAGGGGCGATAAAACAGTCAGAACCACCTTGATACACGAGTGGATCAGTCCAAAATGATGCTGGCATTTCAGCACCGCGGGCCTTACGAACGAGTTCTACGTGATTGACATACGCACTGCCATCGGCCCATTGGTAAGCTCGTGGTAAAGGTGATAAACAACGTGCTTCATCAAAATCTACTGCATTGTCCATTTGTCCGGCGTTTAATGCTTCATACAACTCATTAAGTTGTGGGTATAACAAATCCCAAGCATCTAATAGTTGCTGCATTGTATGGGCAATAGCAGGCACCGCGACTGTCTTGGTCAAATCTTTACTGACTAACATTAATTGGCCGTCGCGACGTCCGTTGTGATAACTTGCAAGTTTCATTATTGCTCCTAAATACGAGGTGAGTTGTAGTGGATAAACCACACTGCAGACTCATTTTGACCATACAAATAACTGATAATGGCTGAAAAACCTATAGCATGCACAAATCACATGTTATCGGAATAAACCATAGTTCGTAAAATATTCGTTACATTAATTTAACAGTCGTTAAAACACTGAGCTACAGCGCTTAAGTGACTAAAATGCCGGCAATAAGCTGGCATTAAATCGTTACATTACTTTTTCTTACTAATACTGTAGTCACGCAACTTATTGGCAATAGCGGTATGCGATACCCCAAGTTTTTTGGCTAATTGTCGCGTACTTGGGTATGCAGGGTATAACCGGCGTAATAAACTCGCTTCGTATTCTTTCATCGCTTCATCGAGGGTACCTTCGAATTCTTCATCGAAATAACCAAAGCCTTCGGCATATGACGGTAATTTAAGTTGTTCAACGGTCAATTCTGTTGAACCATCCCACATTGATACAGCTCTAAAAATAGCATTTTTCAACTGACGCACATTACCCGGCCACGCATAAGTAAACAGGTAATCACGACAGCTTGCCGAAATACGTCTTAAAGGGCTAGATAACTGCTGACTGTAATGTTCTAAAAACATCTCAGTTAACGGCAGCACATCAACACGTCGCTCACGCAATGAAGGAATGTGATAACTCAATACGTGAATACGATAATATAAATCTTCTCTAAACTCACCTGTTTGGCAAAGCTCTGCTAAATGCTTTTGGGTTGAACAAATAATCCGTACATCGGCACGAATTTCTTCATCACCACCTATGCGCCTAAAGGTGCCATCTTGTAATAAACGTAGTAACTTAACTTGAGCGGCTTTAGACATCTCGGCTATTTCATCAAGAAACACCGTACCGCCTTTAGCTTCTTCAAAGAAACCTCGTTTAACAACAGTGCCATTACTGACAAAACCAAATAATTCTTCTTCGGCGACGCTATCTGGCAGTGCTGCACAGTTAATAGCAATAAACGGATGTTCGCGGCGCATACTGGCATCATGGCTTGCTCGGGCCATTAACTCTTTACCCGTACCGGTTTCACCTGTAATCAATAAAGGAGCATCAAGCTGCGCCATACGCTTGGCTTGCTTGAGTATATCTTTCATTTTATCGCTAACGGCTAATACATTGTCAAAACCAGTAGTCTGATTTTGCAACGCATTAAACTGCTTACCCACTCTTGCAGGTGACTTTAGCGAGATAACAGCCCCACCTAAGATTGTCTTATCATTATCATCAGGTAAGTAAATGGGTAACATTTCAGCTAAATACTCGTTCGAGTTAATTTGCACTCGAGTCGCTTGAGGTAATACAGGCGTTTCACTCATCCAACGGGCAAAATTAAATCCTTGCACCCAATGATTAAGTGACTCCCCTGCAACTTCATGATCGCCCATATTGAGCGTCAATAATGCAGACTCATTCGCAATACGAACCCGTCCTTTTACGTCAATTGAAAAAACTGAATCCGGTAAGGTTTTAAGCAATGTTTTTAACGCGTAGTGTTCTTGCTCTGAAGGCATAAAAGAGACAGTGCGAACATCATGCACACTTTCGACTTTACGAATTTGTGGCATAAGTTCACGCAAGGTTTCAAAACTGTTTTCTGCAAATTGCAAAAATAGGAAACCTTTATTGCTGGCATCAATAGCAATTAAGTTAATACCATGATTTTCAAGCACGACTAGGATGTCTTTCGCTAAACCAACACGATCGATACAACTGACTTCCAAACGCATAATGCAACGATTCCCTAATTATTAAAGTTTTATTTTGGAAATTTGGCACAACGTTAGAGGGATATTGCCTCGGTGGCAAGTGAAGTTTACAGCAGAGTTGTAATAGAGCAATTATTTCAGTACATTACGTTTACGTAATGTACTGAAATAGATGATGATAACGATTAATCAAGCAACTGGTCGGTCTTGGCTGCCATGATGAAATCGTTCTTGTGTAACCCCTTAATCGAGTGTGACCACCAAGTCACGGTAACTTTGCCCCACTCAGTTAAGATACCAGGGTGATGAAACTCGGCTTCAGCTAAATCGGCCAACTTATTAGTAAAGGCCATCGCTAACTTAAAATTTTTAAATTTATATACCCGCTCTAACTGCATAATGCCGTCACGAACTTCAACGCCCCAATCTGGGATCATACCGATAAGTTCTGCCAACTCTGCATCGGTTACTTTTGGTGCATCTGCTTGGCATGCTTCACACTTCATCTCGGTTAATGCATTCATTTGTACTCCTTGGCTTAATTAAATAGTGTCTAACTTGCAGGTTATTGAGCCACAAGCCCTACTACAATAAATCGTTAACTGGCTTTAACTTTTGGAGCGAATTTAGGCTCAAACATGCCTAACTGGCGTGCTTCTGTCACCATACTCATAATGTCCATACGAGCAATCTCATCCAGATAATCAATATTATCAATCACATAATAAATAGGCTGCATAATATCAATTCGATATGGCGTACGCAGTACATCAAGTAAATCAAACGGTTTGCGTTCAGGGCTATTACTTAATGCATACATGGTTTCACCCGGTGAACTTAAAATGCCGCCGCCGTAGATTTGCAGTGATTCATTTTTTGTTTGGACTAAGCCAAACTCAATGGTGAACCAATATAATCGCGCCAAAAATACTCGCTCTTCTTTCGATGCGGCTAACCCTAACTGACCATACATATGCGAAAAATGCGCGAAAGAAGGATTGGTTAACAATGGACAATGGCCAAATATTTCATGAAAAATATCAGGTTCTTGCAGGTAATCAAACTCTTCTTTGCCACGAATAAACGTTGCCACTGGAAACTCTTTATTGGCCAGTAACTCAAAGAAACGTCCAAATGAGATCAGTGCAGGCACTGCTGCGGTTTTCCAACCTGTTGCATCAAGCAACACTTTATCGATTTCAGGCAATTGCGGAATGCGATCAATCGACATACCTAATGCATCGAGCCCTTTTAGGTATGCTTGACATGCACGACCAGGCATATTGGTTACTTGCCGTTGATACAATTGTTGCCATAATTGATTCTCATGCTCTGAGTAATCAATGTAACCTTGGGCATCAGGTTGATGTGCTATATATTTTGTTGTTGCACTCATAGGTTCCACTTTACGTCAACTTCACTCCATACATAGTGTGCTAAGGTTGACGTTTTGTTAACTGTTTCACAGTTTTTTGTCTAACTGTTATCTAGCTCAAAACGTAAACAAATAAATACAACTAACATATTAATGGCGATAATATCGACACGTTTACTCACCTTATTATCCCATTCCCGAAAAACGTTCAGCATTTATTTGGATGCTGCATCAATAATTTAACTGACGATTGGCCAGTGATAATTTACAATATAAACAAAACTTGGTTCATTAATTCACAGGACGATTAAACTATGACAATTTTGGTAACCGGTGGCGCTGGCTATATTGGTACACATACCGTAGTAGAGCTATTAAAGGCCGGACAGGAAGTCGTCATCGTAGACAATCTATCAAACTCAAGTGTCGAAGCATTGGCGCGAGTGCGAACTATTACAGGAAAAGATGTCACTTTTTATCAAGGCGACATTTTGAATAAAGCATTATTACAAAAAGTCTTTACTGACCATCGCATCGAATCAGTGATTCATTTTGCAGGATTAAAAGCGGTAGGAGAATCAGTCGCTAAGCCTTTAAAATATTACGAAAATAACGTCACAGGCACCATTATTTTATGCCAAGTAATGGCTGAAAATAATGTTAAAAACTTAGTGTTCAGCTCATCGGCAACCGTATATGGCGACCCAGCCAGCTTACCGATTAAAGAAGACTTTCCAACGGGTGCCACCAACCCTTATGGCCAATCAAAATTAATGGTGGAATATATTTTAGCTGACCTACATAACTCAGATAACAGCTGGAACATTGCCCGCCTACGTTATTTCAACCCTGTTGGCGCCCACGAAAGTGGCTTAATTGGCGAAGACCCTAACGATATTCCAAATAACTTAATGCCGTTTATTGCTCAAGTTGCCGTTGGTAAGCGTGAAAAGTTAAGTGTCTTTGGTAATGACTACAATACTCCTGATGGTACTGGCGTGCGTGACTATATCCACGTTGTTGATTTAGCTGTAGGCCACTTACAAGCGCTTAAAAAGTTGCAAACCAAACCAGGTTTGGTGACTTATAATCTCGGTACCGGCATAGGCTACAGCGTGTTAGACATGGTCAAGGCATTTGAGAAAGCTTGCGGGAAAACTATTGCTTATCAAATCAGTCCTCGTCGTCCTGGCGATATTGCTGCCTGTTATGCCGACCCAAGCTTTGCCGCCACAGAATTGGATTGGCGTGCAACCCATACTGTTGAAGACATGGCCAACAGTAGTTGGAAATGGCAATCAAATAATCCTGATGGTTACAATACCAACTCCATTAATTAGGAGATCAATCAGAGTCACTCAGGTTTTTCAGTTTGAGGCGCATTGTTAAAAGAATGGTTATTCCCTTATGGAGCAATGCAACAAAAAAATGGAAAGCCTGAGTGGCTCCCGCAGGGCGAGTTTATGCACCTCCTAGCTACTTAATAGAATTTTGACGTACGATGGCATGGTCTATTTTTTTCCATAAAAAATAAGACATTCCCACCATCCATGGTGGTCAGATGTAGGAGATAAAGCAACGCAGGAGCAGTTGCCGAGAGCACTATGCCTACAATCCTATTACTTGCCTAGAAAGTGCAGAACTTTCGCTGAATGACCAGATAATTATTGGAATTGGTATGAATTGCCAAGCGCTTAACAATTTGGTGCTGCAGTTAATGCTAATATTGACTGCAGCAAATGTGTTTAAGTCCAATTGGAACCCAAATGACCCAAGGTATTAATCAAAGTCGTCGTAATCTTTTTAGTCGCAGAAAGTCCAATGTGACTCGCCCGCCTTGGAGCAAAACAGACCAAGAATTTACGGACAACTGCACCCGCTGTGATAAGTGCATAAGCGCCTGTGAAACCCAAATCATTAAACGTGGTGAAGGTGGCTTTCCTGAAATTGATTTTACTAAAAATGAATGCACCTTTTGTAAGCAATGCGTTGAGGTGTGTCCTGAACCTGTATTTGATGACACGGCGGTATTGCCGTGGACAATTGTCGCCAGTATTAAAGATAGCTGTTTAACCGCTAAAGGAGTCTGGTGTCAAAGCTGTAAAGACGCCTGCGATCCTCGCGCAATTAGCTTTATCATGGCGGTAGGCCAAGTCCCCAAACCCGTGATAGACATTGATGCCTGTACTGGCTGTGGTGCATGTGTGTCACCTTGCCCTACTGATGCAATACTTATCGGCCATCCAAGCTAAGTTTATCGACAAAAAAGTCAAGGTTGTCACAAATACTGTTAGCTGTTTTGATGTTGTTTCTCAATTGATAACGCTATATTACCCACACAATATAACCATAAGAGCACTAAGATGTTTGGTCAAAAAAAACCTGCTAATTCACTCAGTTTCATCGCCCAAGAATGCCATTTAACCGGTAAACTTATTTTTAGCGGTGACGTGCTCATTGCTGGCTATATCAACGGTGATATAAAAGCCCAAGGCAATGTAACGATTGAGCCTAGCGGAACCGTTGATGGTGATATTTTATGTCGCGAGTTGATGATTTCAGGACAATTGACGGGAGAAGCTCGTTGTAAAAAAGTCACCCTGCATGATCAAGGTGTTTTTGAAGGTGATGCATATTGTGAAAATATTGAGATTTTAGACGGAGGCCAATTTTTAGGTTACCGTCACCGAGATACACCTACCAACGCTTAATCCACCGTTCTCGCGGCCTTATAACGTCGACAACTATCGTCAATTTTTAACCAACTCACTTGTTCATCAGTGTAGATAACCTGAACTCGGGATAACAAACGCCTTTCAAACAGCCCTTTGCTTTGCTAGCTGCGTTGAATTAACTTGCAATAGACCCGCTATTGACGCGTCAATTCGCCTTGTTAGTAAAACAAATGACAAGTTTGATAGTGGTTAACTTTTAAGTTCATGATCTTTATCATCAGATTATCATCTCTTATCCCGAGTTCAGGTTAAATATGATAAGTCGGTTGCACTCGGTCTGGTTGATCTAAAGATGCGATCGATAATGTAGTGTATTGCGGGTAACTCAGATGTCGGAAAGTCAATGAGCAGCCGCATTGTTGACAAAATCCACGACGGATATCGTTTGAAGACGCAAACTCAGCCACTTGTCCTTGTAACCACTGCACTTGCTGACGATGAAAATCCATCCAGCTCATCAATACCGCGCCAGCGCTTTTACGACATTGACTGCAATGACAGTGATCGGCATCAAAAGGCAGGCCACTGACTTGATAACGGATGGCACCGCATAATCAGCCACCTTGTAGTAAATCCGTTTGCGCCATAATTTACCTTCTGGCTTTAAAAACACTATTCATCATCTTTCAATTGGGTTTGCTGTTGCCATTGGCGCAACAACGCTACAAACTCTTTTGGTTCTCTGTCTAAGCTGTCGGTGGATAAATACAAATGATACCCCAACTGCTCATGTAACGTTTGGCAACGATGACCAAACATGGCCAATACCCCACGATAGCGATCGCCATTAACCAGCAGCGGCGTGTATTCCACGCCTAAATAACCTTCTAAACTTTGTAAATCTTCATCTTGGGTGGCGGCCGTCATTAATAATGGACGTTGTTCGGTTAATAATCCGGTGGCCAGACGTGGCGAAATACAATCTAAAATAGGGTTAATCTGTTTAAGTTTGACACCAATATAGGGCAGTTCAATCAGCTCCATATTTTGATTTACCCGTACGCTATCAACGCGTTGAATATTATGCCATTCAATAAACACTTGTCCGCGACGATGAAAAAATTCTACACCTTCAGTGGTTAACTTAAAGCTCACGGCTGGCTGATACAGTTTAGCAAACCCTAAAATAAGTCCTACCGATCCAAGGGCAAAGCACAACATACCCAGTACAAAAAAACCTTTAAACCCGATAAAAATAATCAAGCTAGCGAGTAAACTGACTGCACCAACAATGGAGAGTGTTATGCCATTGCGCTTAGAATAAGGGCTGATTAGCATTTGCTCATCACTCACGAAAATATCCTTCTCATTGATAATTTATTCCACATAGGATTACTCTAGGTTATTCATTAGGCCGACAGTGTTACCTGTGGGTAGACCTTTTATTTGCAACCATAAAATCCCCACATATTCGTGAATAGCTCGTTGCGATGTAAGTAACTGATCCGCATTTAAACGCCACCAATAACCACGGCTAGCAATAAAATCGCTGGGCGCTGCTTGAGGTTGCATTCCCAGTGAGGTAAAAATTCGCATTGAACGTGGCATATGAGTCGCCGAAGTGACTAACCTAAACGGTTTATAGCCAATCATGCTTTTAAGTGCATAAGCTTCTTCAATGGTGTCTTTAGGTTGATTAAATACCAATATACTGGCTTTAGGGATCCCTAATTCTTGTGCGGCTTGGGCCATCATAGTCGCATGGGCGGTAGGTTGGTTGCCACCGCTCCAGCCACTGACGACTAAGGTACAGTGCTGACCAAGACCATACTGCCGTATTCCCTCACTTAAACGAGCCAGTGCCGTGGATGATAATTGCTGTACTGCTGTATGGCCAGATAGCTCAAGATTACCCGACCCCAATACCATCACAACACAACGGCCCGTTATAGGTTGATGGTTAACTTGATACTGCGACTCTAACGAATCGGCTAAAAAATAACTTACTTGGGATTGGCTGGTTAGTACTAGCGCCAATATAGCAATAACTAATGCAACTCGGCCGAAACGCAGCAAGGTTACCCGCTGGGTTCGCCATAAAATGGCTGCAATAATTAATAACATTATGCTGAAGGGAATGGGCATCACTAACTGGGATAACACTTTCTTAAGCCAAAACATCCGTATATCACTTAATCAATAAAAACTGCCGCTAGTTTATCGTTATCAGCTCCGAATACAAACCCTAGCGACAGTTATTCCTATAACAAAAACGGCACTGTTTAAGTGCCGTTTAGTGAGTGAACTCTTAACGATTTGAATTGGGATTGACTATCATCGATATAATGTTGAGACTATTTTTCGTCTTTGCCCCACAACCATGCAGCCCCACGAACGCCCGATGATGCGCCAAATTGATTCTTCACGACTTGAGTTTCGCACTCACGGCCGACAACGTATTTTGGTAATAATAAAGGTAACTCAGTGTAAATGGCGTCAATGTTAGATACGCCACCACCCAATACAATGATGTCTGGGTCCATCATATTAATCACATGTGCGAGTGAACGCGCTAAACGATCGATAAAACGCTTAAATGCCGCGGTTGCCAGCGGATCACCTTGCTGCATCATCTCAGAAATTTGAATACCACTGGTAGCGACTCCGCCTGCGGCGCGAAAGTCTCGGATAAAGCCTGTGCCCGAAATAAAGGTTTCGATACAATCGCGATTCCCACAAAAACACGTTGTGCTATTAAACTCATCAGGTGTCATCCAAGGTAACGGGTTGTGGCCCCATTCACCAGCAATGCCATTACCACCAGCATGAACAGTGCCATTTATAGATATGCCCGCACCACAACCGGTACCAATTATACCGCCAAATACTAGGCGTTTACCCGCGGCTGCGCCATCTACAGCCTCAGAAACAGCAAAACAGTTGGCATCGTTGGCAACACGTACTTCTCGGTGTAATACTTCGCTTAAATCTTTGTCTAAAGGATGGCCGTTAATCCAAGTGGAATTAGAGTTTTTAACTAATCCAGTAAACGGAGATACCACACCAGGAATACCCACACCAACAGAACCGGTTTGCTTCGTTGCCGATTCCGCATCAGCAACTAAACTGACAATGGCTTCTATGGTACCTGGATAGTTTTTTGGCGTTGGAATGCGCTTTCTGAATATTTCAGTACCGTCTTCGGCTAACGCCACTATTTCAATTTTAGTACCACCGAGATCGACGCCCATGCGCATCATAACTTGTCACTCCACTTGTTTATTATTAATTGGGGTTCCATATTTAGCTTACAAAGGCTGATTGATACTCCAGCTATTTACGTGCAAACCATGCCGATGAAGCGGCAATAAAATACGGATTTAAAATATTTTCTTTCTGGTTATATTGCAGCGGTGTTAGCGCAGGATATTCGACTACCTGTCCACCCGCACTTTCTAATACCGCTTGCGCGGCTGCAGTATCCCATTCACTAGTAAGGCCTAATCTTGGATAAACATCCGCTTGACCTTCTGCGATCATGCAAAACTTTAACGAGCTACCAACACTGAGCATCTTGTGCTCACCAATAGTCTGTAAATAGGCGGCAACATCAGGGCTAATATGGGAACGACTCCCCACCACAATAGGTGGCGATTGCAATTCCCGATTATGAATATCTAATGTTGCTATCAAGCCGTTATGCTCAAGCCAAGCTCCCTGGCCGACTATGCCGCTATAGCATTTATCTAACACTGGCGCATACACAACACCCGCAATCGCTTTACCTTGATCAATAAGCGCAATATTGACGGTAAATTCACCATTGCGTTTAATAAACTCTTTGGTGCCATCCAGAGGATCGATAAGCCAATATGTTTGCCACGTTTGGCGTTCAGCCCAACTAATATCAGCCGCTTCTTCACTCATAACTGGAATGTCTGCAAAATGATGCTTAAGCCCAGCGACAATCACATTGTGACTAGCGATATCAGCAGCAGTAACCGGACTATCGTCTTGCTTCACTTCAATCTGCAGATCAGTTTGAGCATAAACCTGCATAATGGCTTCACCAGCTTGCTTGGCAAGTGTCACTATCAGCTGCAAGTCTATTTTAGAAAATACAATGTTAGACAAATCAATTCCTTATAAAATTCATATCGCGCTAGCGATCAACACATTATCGATATGACATTATGCCACTTTTCACATCATTGATTGATAACTTTTTAATTGTACTTATCCAAAAGGACTCAAAAAATCAGCAGATAAAACCACCACATTGACACAACATATCTGCAACAAAACGAAACCAGTTCTATACTAAGCTAAGCGTCGCCTGGCTCAAAACAAACAGTGTGTTTATGCATTCGTATTCAATTATGGAGCTAACCCGTAAATAGAATGTAGCACTATCATTTAACCACTTAAATTTCAGTGACTCTTGGTTAGAACATACCTATATAGGTAAGTTCTAACCAGAGCGTTAACGATTCATTGATTAATTACATCGAATCGTATTTTCAGTTGAAGTTGTTTTAATAACAACATCACTAAAACTGATGTCTACTTTAGCGTCAGTCGTGAGGTAAAATGGTATCGTAATTTTACCAAAGTCCATTGGTTCACCTGCAAAACAAGCCAATGAAATATTGATATTTTGCCATTCACCTAATTTAGTATTAACCAGCTCAGTAATATCCACTTGTTGACGACAATTACCTTCACACGCCAAACCTAACCACAACGGTTTTTGCACTAATTGCAGCGCGTTAATACTTACAGATAACACTGAATCACGATTGCTATAGGCTCTAAAGTCGCGCGGAAAATTACTGATTAAACCAACCGTTCCTTGTTCACTACCATTAAAAGAGACTAAGCGTGCATCTTCTTGCACTACGCGATCCATAGTACGAATATTCAGTGCACGATTGTTTGCCACGCTGCTTGATAAACCCTGTCGCTCATTATTGGTCGCTATGTACATTGACCAAGGAGATTTCACTGCTCGTTCAAATAAAGCTAAGTCTTCAAGTGTTTGAGTTGTTGATAAATTATCTTCTGATAACTTATCTAAGGTTATCGTATCGGTTGATGCTGATTGATAGCTTAACCCATAACCGTAAGGTATAAGCGGTTGATAGTCAGCTTGTGCTTGCACACTTTTATCTTGTACTAATGGCACATTCACTTGAGTTTGTTGTGGTGTAGATGGCCACGAAAATGATAATTTACCGACAAAATCATAACCCACACTACCGTCTGGCTTAGTGAACAACACATCAGCAATACCTTGGCCTTCAGACCCTGGAAGCCAAGCAGCAACAAAAGCATCTGACTGATTAAACTCAGGATTAACCCACATTGGGCGACCGCTGATAAATACTGATACAACAGGGATACCTTGCGCCTTCAGCTTTTTCAATAACGCCAAATCTCGCTTATCACCACGTTGATATTCTAGGTTATCAATATCACCATTGCCCTCGGCATAAGGTTCTTCGCCAAACACTACAATGGCAACATCAGGCTTCTGTTCTGGGCTAAATTCACCCGTCACACTTAACATTGCTTCTCCACCGCCTTGGGTGACCACCTGCTTGATACCTGAATAAATTGAAGTTGCACCAGGAAAATCGGAGTTTTTATTATCGGTACCCTGCCAAGTAATCGTCCAACCCCCTGATTGTTTACCTATATTGTCAGCAGCGTCACCAGCAACAAGTACTTTTGCATTTGGCTTGAGCGGCAATAACGATTGATTATTCTTAAGCAGCACCAACGACTCGCGCACCGCTTGACGGGCAACATCGCGATGACTCGCTTGACCTATTAATTCAGTTTTACCCGATAATGGACGATTTGCAGGGCTAGGTTTATCAAACAACCCCGCACGAAACTTCACTCGTAAAATACGGCTTACCGCATCATCTATCCGCGCTTGGCTAATTTCACCGCTATTAACTTGATCAATGGTGTTTTCGTATAACGGTTTCCATGCCGCGGTGGGCACCATAAAAATATCTAATCCAGCATTGACAGATTGAGCACAAGATTCATTACTACAACCAGCAACTTGTCCATGACCATTCCAATCACCCACTACGAAACCATCGAAATTTAATTTATCTTTAAGCACATCTGTTAACAGGTATTTGTTGCCATGGTTCTTAACCCCATGCCAGCTGTTAAATGAGGCCATAACACTTTGCGCCCCAGCATTTAAGCCACCCACATAACCTTGGGCATGTATGTCATATAAGTCTTGTTCGTTGGCGAGGTTATCACCTTGATCAATGCCGTTTTCAGTTCCGCCATCACCGATAAAATGTTTTACCGTTGAAATAACATGCTGGTCAGATAAAAAATCGGCTTTAATAGAACCTTGCAAGCCTTCGACAATGGCATATGCATATGCTTTTACAATCTGTGGATCTTCAGAGTAACCTTCATAAGTTCGGCCCCAGCGATCATCACGCACCACAGCAACAGTGGGAGCAAACACCCAATCAATCCCCGTAACCATTACTTCTTGAGCTGTAATAGCTGCTATTTTCTCAATCAATTTTGGATTATTCGCGGCACCTAAACCAATATTATGTGGAAATAAGGTCGCACCAATTACGTTGTTATGACCATGTACGGCATCAGTACCCCACATGGTAGGAATATTAATGCCATCGATGCTGTCATCTATCGATGCTTGATAAAATGATTCTGCTAACGCAATCCAATCTGCCGGCGTAGCGTGTTTGTCGTTATTAGGATAACCACCACCACCGTTAAGATAAGACCCAAACCCATATTGACGCATATCTTCAACAGTGATATCGCGAATTTCAGGCTGGATCATCTGCGCGACTTTTTGCTCAAGTGTCATTTTGGAAACTAATTCAGTAATCTTAGCTTCTAATACAGGATTCTTTGCAATTGCTGGCGTTAATTCAGGCCAAATGGCTAATGTGTTTGATGCCGTTTCATCCGCAGTGACTTTAACAACCGCAGCTTCTGTAGCAAGCTGGTTAGTGGTTTGATTGTCGGTACATCCGCTAAGCCCAAGCAAACCCACTAAGGTTATTAAGTTGATTTTTGTTAGCATATTTACTCTCGTGACACCTTGCAATTGAGTCTGTTTCATTCTATTTCCCTTAAGCATTTTCAGTTGTCGCGGGGCGTTTTGCATCACATCCAATCAAACCGTAGTAGCCAATAAACCCGTAGCATAATAGCGGTAAAATAAAGCCAAATTGAATTCCCATACTGTCAGCTAACATGCCTTGTAATAACGGGAGTACCGCGCCACCGACAATGGCTAAGCATAAAATACCGGAACCTTGGCTAGTGTGTTGTTTTAAATCTTGCAGCGCTAAGCTAAAAATAGTGGGAAACATAATTGAATTACACAAGCCAACCAGCAGTAATGCCCACATGGCAACAGTGCCGGCACTCAATATTGCAGCAGCAACTAAAATACACGCACATAACGCATTAAATGCTAACACCTTACCGGCTTTGATTTTTTGCATCACTGCAGCGCCAATAAATCGTCCCACCATAGCGCCACCAAAGTAATAAGCTATATAATGTGCAGCTTCAGATTCAGATACGCCACTCGTTCCATCTTGAGTAATAAAACTAATCAGAAAACTACCAATACCTACTTCAGCGCCAACATAGACAAAAATCCCCACTGCCCCCAACACTAAATGCGGATACTGCCAAGCACTCCCAGATGCAGAGGTCTTAGACTTAGCTTCTCTTTTTCCCAATAACGGTAATTTTAACAACATGAAAATAAGTGCTAATGCAAACAATGACGCGGCTAAAATTAAATATGGAGTTTGTACCGCACTCGCCTGCTGCTGTACTGACAACTGACCAATCACTTCACCAACTTCAGTGATTTTTTCATCGTGTTCAACGGTTGATAAAATTAACCAACTACCAAAAAATGGCGCAACAGTCGTACCTAACGAATTAAATGCTTGAGTTAATGTCAGTCTTGATGATGCTGTTTCAGCCGGCCCAAGTACACTCACATATGGGTTTGCTGAAACTTGTAAAATAGTAATACCGGATGCCAATACAAAAAAAGCAAACAGAAACATGTTATATGAGCCATAACTGGCTGATGGATAAAATAATAAACAACCAATGCAGGCAATAATCAATCCGGTAATAATCCCTTTTTGATAACCAATTTTACCCACTAGCGCACCAGCTGGAATAGACACAATAAAATAGGCACCAAAAAAGCAAAACTGCACCAGCATTGCTTGGGTGTAGTTAAGGTCGAACATGTTTTTTAGATAAGGGATTAAAATATCATTCAAGCAGGTTAAGAAACCCCACATAAAAAATAATGATGTTAATGCCACTAACGCAAAGCGAAAGTTACCTTGCTGGTGTGTTGAATTGGCATTTGCCAGTTCAGATTGAAGTTGTGAAGTCGCCATGACATTCCCTTATTTTTGTTAATCGTTATTTGGGTTTCTGCCCATAATGACAGTGAATCAAAATCAATCATCGTCGTTTGAAAGTTAACTCCCCCGTAAACTCTCGCTATTTGACTCATCACCTTCCCCATACCTGTTCAAGTAGATGATGATTTAATAATTAGCCAAATCAATTATTGACCTTTGGATAATTAATCACTAATCTCAATGTAAGCGCTTTCATTTTTAACATATCGATAACTGATGTCAACGATTTTTAACTACTAGAGCATAATCTTTACTGTGTAACTAACGTGGCACAACGCCATTACCAGTATGTTTCAAGCAAATTAGTTAATCATAAAAATAGAAAAAATTAATCAATACTAAGTGAATTAAAATATGAAAATTATGTTACCAGCCGATTCCAAAATGCATTCAAAAGCGTTCACCTTTGGTGTGGCGACTGCTTCTTTTCAAATTGAAGGCGCAGTGGCATCACGCCTCCCTTGTATATGGGACACATTTTGTGCCACTCCAGGGAAAATTCGTGATGGTTCAGACGGAGAACAAGCTTGCGAGCATGTCAAATTATGGCGTGAAGATGTCGATTTAATTGAATCATTAGGTGTTGACGCTTACCGTTTATCGATTTCATGGCCGCGAGTAATGAACAAAGATGGCAGCCTAAATCCACAAGGTGTTAAGTTTTATACCGACTTAATCGATGAGTTAAATCAACGTGGAATTAAAACTTTTGTTACTTTATACCACTGGGATTTACCACAACATATTGAAGACAATGGCGGTTGGTTAAATCGTGAAACAGCATACCTTTTTGCTGATTATGCCGACAAAATCACTCAAGCATTTGGTGATAGAGTTTACTCGTACGCCACATTTAACGAACCTTTTTGCAGCTCGTACTTAGGTTATGAAATCGGAGTACATGCACCAGGATTAGCCAAAAAAGCTTATGGACGCCAATCAGCGCACTATTTATTATTGGCTCATGGCTTAGCCATGAAAGTTTTGCAAAAGAATAGCCCTAATAGCTTAAATGGTATCGTGCTTAACTTTACCCCTTGTTATAGCGCAACCGATTCCGCAGCCGATGTCGAAGCAGCCAGCAAAGCCGATCAGTACTTCAACCAATGGTACATAAAGCCACTCTTTGATCGTTGTTATCCAGAAATAATTTATGATTTTGCAGTTGAAGATGTTCCCATCATCGAAGATGGCGATTTTGATATTATTGCTCAACCTATCGACTTTTTAGGCATCAATTTCTACACCCGTGCAGTATATGAAGCGAATGCGGTAAATGGTTTTAGCCAAGTAGACATGGTCGATAAACCTAAAACAGACATTGGTTGGGAAATTTACCCACAAGCCTTTACTGATTTATTAACCTCATTAAATGCTCTTTATCCCTTACCACCAATATACATAACTGAAAACGGTGCGGCGATGGACGATAAACTGGTTAATGGTAAGGTAGATGATCAAGATAGAGTCGAATATTATAATGGCCATTTAAATGCCGTTAATAACGCTATTGAGCAAGGAGTGAACGTTGTAGGCTACTTTGCCTGGAGCTTAATGGATAACTTTGAGTGGGCGGAAGGTTATTTAAAACGTTTCGGAATAGTCTATGTTGACTACCAAACTCAACAGCGAACACTAAAATCCAGTGCCTATGAGTATCGAGACTTTATCAGCGCGAGAAAATAGTCATTGAATCAGTGCATTTTGTTACATAAACGACTTACTCAACTTCAAACAGTCGCATCATTTTAATTAATAACAACAATAATTGAGGCATGTATGATTAGTATCAAAGAGAAAATAGCCTACGGACTTGGGGACACTGCGAGTAACATAGTGTTCCAAACCGTGATGCTGTTTTTAACCTTTTTCTATACCGATATTTTCGGTATTTCGCCAGCATTTGTCGGCACCATGTTTTTGGCCGTTCGCTTAATCGATGCCGTTACGGATCCCTTAATGGGGGCTCTTGCAGACAGAACCAATACCCGCTGGGGTAAATTTAGACCCTACTTGTTATGGTTTGCACTGCCATTCGGTTTCATTAGTGTTTTGGCCTTTACGACCCCTGATTTAACTGAAGATGGCAAAATGATTTATGCCTTCGTCACCTATACTGCATTAATGATGGTGTATACCGCGATTAACATTCCGTATTGTGCGTTAGGCGGTGTACTAACAGCCGATCCCAAAGAACGCGTATCAGTACAGTCTTACCGTTTTGTGTTTGCAATGCTTGGCGGTTTATTAGTGTCAGGTTTAACCCTGCCATTAGTCGAGTTTTTAGGTGAAGGCGACCAAGCTAAAGGTTACCAATTAACCATTACAGCCATGAGCATATTGGGTGTAGCGATGTTTTTGGTGTGCTTTTGGGGTACAAAAGAACGTTTGCACCCCCCAGTTGATCAACAGTCTAGCTTCAAAAAAGACTTTGGCGATATGATCAAAAACGATCAATGGCGGGTGTTATCTGTTGCCTCTGTGTGCTTATTATCAGGCATGGTATTGCGCACTAGTTTAGCCATTTACTATGTTAAATATTACCTCAATATGCCCGACTCAATTACCTTATTCATTACGCTAGGCATGGTCGGTAATATATTCGGTTGTATATTAGCTCAACCTTTAGCAAAACGTTTCTGTAAAGTGAAAGCTTACATCACCCTACAATTACTCGCTGCGGCATTATGTGTAATGAGTTACTTTGTCCCTAGTGACCAAGTGGTGCTAGCTTTCTTCATGTTTATTATTTGGGGCTTCACTTTTAATATGTCTACCCCATTATTATGGGCAAAAATGGCAGACGTAGTGGATTATGGCCAATACAAAAATGGTGTCCGCATTACCGGGATGATTTACTCTTCGGTAATCTTCTTCATTAAATTAGGCGTTGCCATTGGCGGTGCTGCTGCTGGTTGGCTATTGGCAGGTTATGGTTACCAAGCTGATACAATGCAAACCGTCGACACTCAGCAAGGAATATTATTATCCTTCACCCTCTACCCTGCGATTGGTTCTATATTAGTCGCATTCGTGATGCGTTGGTACATTTTAGATAATCAAAAAGTCGACCAAATTCACTTAGAATTAAATAGAGAAGCAAAATAAAAGCGTGTTAGTCTTGGAGCCATGTGCTCCAAGATGGCTTTTGCAAACTAATTATATGGCAACAATTTACGATGTATCTGTAATGGCGGGTGTATCTCTGGCAACTGTGTCCAGAGTGATGAATAACAACACCAAGGTCAGCGATAAAACCAAACAAAAAGTACTTGATGCGATGGAGTCATTAGGCTATCGCCCCAACACTATTGCCCAATCATTAGCATCAAACCGTTCAAACAGTGTCGGAGTGTTGGTATCGCAACTGGATGGTCCATTTTATGGACCTATGATGACCGAAATTGAAACTGCGCTTCGCAGTGCCAATAAACACGTCATCATTGCCGCGGGGCACAGCGATGAAAAACAAGAAAAAGAAGGGGTGGAATTTTTACTGAGTCGTGGTTGCGACGCACTCATTCTAGATGTTGAAGCCGTATCTGACGAATATTTAATTGAACTCAGTAAAGCCTCAACGCCCATCGTCTTTATTAACCGCTATATAGAGGACATTAAAGATCGCTGTGTTTACCTGGAAAATGAACAAGGTGGTTTCATGGCAACTGAACACATTTTATCCCTGGGTCATAAACAACTTGCCTATATTTCGGGACCGCTTTTCAAACTCGATGTGCGTGATCGCTTAAAAGGCCATAAAAGAGCATTGCAAAAGTACCATGTTCCGTTTGATGAAATGCTTTGTTATGAAGGTGATTTCCGAGAACTGGGTGGAAGTAATGCAATGGAACATTTATTATCGTTAAACAAGCCGATAACCGCTGTAGTGTGCGCCAACGATCAAATGGCCGCTGGGGCGATTGCTGTATGCTTAGAGCATGGGTTACGTGTACCGGAAGATATTTCATTTATTGGTTACGATAATATCCCCTTCCCACAATATATTTCACCTAAATTGTCTACCGTCAGCAACCCAATTCATGAAATGGGAAAAATGGCTGCTCGTTGGGTACTTCAACAAGTGTACAACGATAAAGACGTCGTCATTGAACGCTCATTTCAACCCGAACTATTTATTCGAACGTCAACCAAATCGATCAATTAGCGCTTCAAACAAACTCGTCTCCTGATTTTATGTCTCACATTTAGCCAATAAATGCATTTACGCAACGTAGATGCACTTTCTCGTTAGCGATTACCCTGCTGCCAACAATCATCCCCAAGACAACTTACAAAGCCATTAACGTTAAGCACTTAATAGTTTCTGGTTAATATCCTGCCAGCATTTGATAATTCACACTCAATTTGTAGAATAAATTTGCAGTATACCCCCCATCATTCCCGTAACATTTCCCGCAACAAAAGAAAGCGCTTACATTTTATTTTCAATAAACATAGTAAATTAAATCATTTAAAAACAAGGATTAAAAAATAAGCGTGTGCGATAATAAACACCACGGTTAATGAAATGTAATAATTCGAAGTTGTTTTTGTTGACTAAGGTCACATTTTACACTAGTTTTATGTAAGCGCTTACATTAGATGTTTTATAACACAACAATTATAAATAATGATTATCGCGTGGATAGAGTAAAAAAAAAACGATTTGCGCCTACCCGCAATTTTGAGAGAAGTAAAATCTAGTCAATGGGGATTTCCTAGATGAAAACAACAAAATTTACAAAAACTAAACTTGCGACCAGTTTATCTGTCGTGCTAGGCGTTAGCAGTATGCTACCTGCTTATGCTGCTGATGAGATTAGTGATGAAAATATCGAAGTGTTACAGGTCACAGGTATTCGTGGCAGTTTAATTAAATCGATGGATGTTAAGCGCTCATCAAGTGGAGTCGTAGACTCTATTTCTGCTGAAGATATCGGTAAGTTTCCTGATACTAACTTAGCTGAATCACTTCAGCGTATTACCGGTGTGTCAATTGACCGATCTAACGGTGAGGGCAGTAAAGTGTCTGTGCGTGGTTTTGGTCCAGACTACAACTTAATCACTCTAAATGGTCGCCAAATGCCTGTGACTACAGGTTCGCGCTCATTTGACTTTGCTAACATTGCTTCAGAAAGTATCAGCGGTGTTGAAGTTCATAAGACTAGCCAAGCATCAGATTCAACCGGTGGTATCGGTTCGACTATCGATATCTTAACCCATAGACCCTTCAGTTCTCCGGGCTTAAAAGCGACATTTGGTGTAAAAGCGGTTGATGATCAATCAACAGATAATGGCTCAGTAACACCTGAATTATCTGGTTTATATTCGAATACTTTTGCAGATGACAAATTTGGTATTTCGCTTTCAGCCAGTTATCAAGAACGTGAAAGTGGTAACCAACAGGCCCAAGTCGGCACAGGCTGGCGCAGCTTCCCAGGTACTGCTGATAACAGTGATTGGGGTGGCGTAGCTAAAGACGATACTCAAATCAATCGCCCAGGTGATGATGACATTTATTCAGTACCGCAAACCACAGTTTATCGCTTTGAAGAGCAGCAACGTACACGTACTAACGGCCAACTAGTTTTACAGTACAGCCCTGTTGATAGCGTAGTAGCGACTTTAGACTATACCTACATGCGTAACGATATTGATACTCAATCTAACGATGTATCAGCATGGTTTAACTTTGTACCATCTGAAAACGTTTGGAGTGACGGTCCTATCGCCTCACCACTCATCTATTCAGAAACCTACGATTCACCAGCTGACTTATCTATGGCTGCAGGTGATTATGGCGTACGTAACGAAAGTGGTTCATTAGGTTTTAACATTGAATGGCAGGCTAGCGACGACTTAAAGTTAACCTTTGATGCTCACAATTCAACCGCAGAAAACAAACCTAACAACCTTTATGGTTCAAGTAACAACTTAAGTACCGCGGCTTTTGTACGAACCAGTGCAGCAACTGACTTTAGCGGTGATTTACCAATACTTGCTGTTGGTGGTGGAAACGCAGTGACACCTGCAGACATGATGCTCACAGGTTCTGTTTTTGGTAACTCACGCAATAAGTCTGAAATTGATCAATATCAGTTTGACGGTGAATATCTATTTGAAGATGCTGGTAGCATCGACTTTGGTATTGCCCTAACGAATGTTAATAATCACTCGCAAAGCGTTAACGTACAACGTAACGATTGGGGTGGCGTGGGTTCGGCTGGTGACTTTGAAGATGCCTGGTTCCCAGCAGATACTATTCAAGACAAATTTGATGCAAATGGCGGTGATTTCTCGCTTGCAGATGGCAACTTCGATGTATTAGATACCATTTTCATGTGGGATTTTGCCGCAGTACGTGACTTCGCAGCAGCAAATTATGCCTCTTCAGTGAGTGGTGATTGTGGAAATGGCTTCTGCCCTTCTACAAATTATGCTGCTGAAACAGATCGTTATACAGAAGAAGAATCTCAAGCTGTTTATATACAGTATAACTACGATAACGAAATTGCAGGCATGCCGTATGACGTGCATTTCGGACTTCGTTATGAGCAAACTGATGTAACATCAACAGCTGCTGTAGCGGGCTATAATGGTGCAGATTGGATTGCTGAAACTGAAATCGCTTTAGTTGGCACTGGTGAGCAGGTATTTGAAACTAAATCAGGTGATTACGATTACTTATTACCAAGCTTCAACTTTAATATCGAAGTGGTAGAAGATGTAATGCTTCGTGCTGCTTACAGTGAGACAATTGGTCGCCCTGATTATACGGCTATTCAAGGTGGTACTGTATTAGCAACCCTTGCCAACCGAAGTAATGGCGGTGGTTCAGCAGGTAACCCTACATTATTGCCATTAGAATCTGAAAATATCGACTTCTCTGCTGAGTGGTATTACGCCCCGTCTAGCTACATGTCTATTGGATACTTCCGTAAAGACACTAAAAACTTTATCAGCTCTGAGACTGTTAGTACCACTAACGGCATTTATAACCCTGCATCAGGTGATTTATACAAAGCTGCAGTTGCTGCAACAGGTACAACTGAAGCTGGCGCTGTTCGTGACTACATTTTCGCAAACTATGCTAGCAATGCTGCTGTAGATGTTGCTAATCAAATCATTAGCGGCAGTGCTGCAAATAATGATGAGTTATTAAACTTCAATATCACAACACCATCAAACAGCGCTGATAGTTCAGTGATTGATGGTTGGGAATTTGCCGTTCAGCACTTCTTTGGTGAAACTGGTTTTGGTGTGATTGCCAACTACACCCTAGTTGATAGTGATCAGGCTTACGATAATTACTCGTTTGAAGCGCAATCAGCATTGATAGGCATCAGTGACACTGCTAACGCCGTGTTAGTTTATGAAAATTATGGTTTCCAAGCGCGTGTGGCTTACAACTGGCGCGATGAGTTTTTAAACTCTACAAGTCAAGGTACTGGTGCAAACCCACAGTACACAGAAGCCTACTCACAAATTGATTTGTCAGTCAGCTATGACATCGAATCAGTTGAAGGCTTAACGGTGTTTTTCGAAGGACTTAACATTACTGAAGAGTACACCCGTGTTCACGGACGTGCTGACGAGCAAGTGTTAAACCTAACGGAAACTGGCGCACGCTATAGCTTAGGTGCTCGTTACACTTTCTAAATGATATTGAGCTAAGTGACATTCCGCCTAATATCCAATATTGGATGGAATGCACTGAAGTCTCCTTTAAGGTCGTTGAGGTGAATAAACTTTATCACCTCTTTTTGCTAGATATTAAGTAACAAGGACGTTACTATTTTTGTTTTTTGATAAAGGAGCTTGGCAACAACAACATAAGCCAATATTGAAGAACCCAATTTGAAAGTGGTTACATTTTCCTGAATTCTACTTATGATGTGACTTGAACATTATAAAACCTGCATTACAAACACAAAATAACAATAACGCCAAAGGCGTAGGTAAATATTATGCAAAAACCAATCACCCAAATAGTCATTGTTGGTGGCGGTACAGCCGGTTGGATAACCGCTGGATTACTGGCTGCTGAGCATAATGTCGACAAAGGTGTTCTGGCCCACGACCCAAAGTTAACGATAACCCTAATAGAATCACCCGACGTTGCCACTATAGGCGTAGGCGAAGGTACTTGGCCTTCTATGCGTTCAACCTTGAGCAAAATTGGTATTGATGAAAACGAGTTTATTCGCCGTTGTGACGCTAGCTTTAAACAAGGTTCTCGATTTATTAATTGGCGCCATGACTCAGTTAATAAGCCCTCAAAAACTCAATCTGACAGTTATTTACATCCCTTTAGCTTGCCCCACGGCCATCAAGAACTCGACTTATGCCCATTTTGGTTACCCCATGCAGACCAAGTGAGTTTTGCAGAGGCAGTGAGTAGCCAAGAAGTTCTGACTCAACTGGGGTTAGCACCAAAAGCCATTTCATCACCACAGTATCACTTCCAAAATAATTATGGCTATCACCTCAACGCCGGAAAATTCAGTCAACTATTAAGCGAACATTGCACCCAAAAGCTTGGCGTAAAGCATATTCGCGATCATGTCTGCCAAATTGTTAATACTGACCAAGGCGATATTGATAAACTGATAACCAAAGAGCATGGTGAAATTAGCGGCCAATTATTTATCGACTGCACTGGTGCCAAGTCACTATTGTTAGGTGAGCATTTACAGGTACCGTTTTTATGCCAAAAATCAGTATTATTTAATGACAGCGCCCTTGCTGTACAAGTGCCTTATGTTAATGAAGATAGTCCTATCGCCTCTTGTACTCATGCAACAGCGCAACCAAACGGTTGGATTTGGGACATAGGCCTGCCAACACGTAAGGGCGTGGGTTATGTGTATTCATCAAGTCACACCAATGACGCCAGCGCCGAACAAACCTTGATTAACTATTTAGGGGGTGATACTGCGAGTGCCGATAAACTTCAACCGCGTAAATTGTCCTTTAATCCTGGTTACAGAGCCAAATGTTGGCAAAATAACTGTATTGCCATTGGCATGTCGGCTGGGTTTATTGAACCATTAGAAGCCTCTGCATTAGCATTAATTGAATGGACAGCATCAAGCTTAGCGCAGCAATTACCGCCAAATCGTCAAGTAATGGACACCATAGCTGCAAGGGTCAACCAGCGCTACCAATTACACTGGCAACAAATTATCGACTTCTTAAAGCTACATTATGTGATAAGCAAGCGTGAAGTGGATGGTTATTGGCGCGATCATCGCGACAACAAATCGATACCCGACAGCTTACAGGCGCAACTTGAATTGTGGCGCTACCAAGTGCCAAGCCAACAAGACATTAGCTACAAAGAAGCATTGTTTCCTGCGGCTAGTTTTCAATATGTATTGTATGGAATGGGATTTAACACTCAGTTGCCCACACATGTAAAACCATCAATGCAGCAACTCGCCCAACGACTTTTTAACGATAACCAGCAACGCACTAAAGCATTAAGCAATAACTTACTCAGCAATCGCGCTTTACTTGAAAAAGTGGCTCAATATGGGTTTTCTAAAATGTAACCTACTTTAGCAGAGCAAGCTGCTAGTATTTAAAATGATTAGCTCTAGCAACGACTAGCACCATGGATCACCTACAATAATCATAACAACGTATTTGAACGAACAAGATAGGACATCAATATGAGCCAACATGTATTACTCAACAGCATCGATCATAAAGACCTTAAGGTTATTACCACTCGCTCTGCCGCATTAGGCGACAACCTTTGGTTCAGCCTGACCTTTCCACAAGAATTTCGCAGCGTGCAAGCTCATTACCCTATTTTCTTTCATAAAGACGCTGCCACGGGTCAGTTTTACTCAGTAGCATTGTTTGGTTTTCAGCAGAATGAAAATCTATTTTTATCTGACGCTGGTTGGAACGCATCATATATCCCGCTAAGCGTACGCCGTCAGCCATTTTTGATTGGTCAACAAACAGTACAAGAAGATGGTATTGAACATCAACAGCGTGTTATTCACGTTGATTTATCTCACCCTAGAGTGAGCCAATCAGAAGGTGAAGCGTTGTTTTTACCTTATGGCGGTAACACCCCATTATTAGATGAGGTCGGTGAAATGCTTGAAGCCATTCATCATGGACTCATCGATAACAATCATTTCATTGATGTGTTAGTTCAACATGAGTTACTCGAATCGTTCACCTTAGACATCGAATTAGACAATGGCCAAAAACATCAAATGATTGGCTTTTATACCATTAACGAAAATACCTTAGCGACGTTGTCAGCTGAAACGCTGGGCGCATTGCATCAGCAAGGATACTTACAAGCCATATACATGGCACTAGCATCGCAAAGCAAAGTCCGTGAATTACTTAACCTTAAAAATGCTCAAGGTTAATAGTGATGACAACGGCTCAGACTCAGCACGTCGAACACATCAATGAATGTACATTAGAAGACGTCATAGACTTGATCCGTGATGCCGACAAACCTATGGTATTTAAAGGGCTGTGTCACCATTGGCCGTTAGTCCAAGCAGGATTAGAGTCAGCACAAAGTGCGATGAATTACCTGCGCAAGTTTTATCAAGGCATGCCTGTTACCGCTTATTATATCCCGCCAGAGCAACAAGGTAGAGTGTTTTACAATGAACAACTTGATGGTTTTAATTATCAAGCTGGCCGATTGGATTTTAATCAACTGCTTGACCGATTAACCCAAGAAATGATTAAAGACATGCCTGCGGGAATGTACATGGGCTCGACGGATATCCACCAATGTTTACCCGGTTTAGGAGCAGAAAATAGTTTAGATTTAGCGCCTATGCAACCGTTAACCAGCATTTGGTTGGGCAATCAAACCAAGGTGGCGGCTCATTATGATTTTCCGCTAAACCTAGCGTGTAACGTGGTAGGAAAGCGCACTTTTACCCTATTTCCACCCGAACAAATTAGTAACTTGTATGTTGGCCCAATGGAACTGGCACCCGGAGGCCAAGACATCAGTCTGGTTGATATGGCGAATCCCGACTTTGAACGTTTTCCGCGTTTTCTACAGGCATTAGATGCCAGCCTAACCGCAGAACTAAGCCCTGGTGATGTGTTATTTATTCCTAGCATGTGGTGGCACCATGTTCGCGGCGTTGATAACTTTAACGTACTCATTACCCATTGGTGGCGCGATACTCCAGGCTATTTAGGTCGACCGAATAATGCTCTACTGCACAGCATGCTCAGTTTACGATCATTACCTAAAGCACAACGCCAGGCGTGGAAAGCCTTATTCGATCATTATGTTTTCGATCATGACGACGTCGATGAAAGCCATATTCCCGACAACGCCAAAGGCATGTTAACCAAGCCATTAGATGAGTTAAACGCCCGTAAATTGCGTGCAGATTTAATCAACAAATTAAAACGATAATGCTGAACACAGCAAGAAACTAAGACATTAAATAGGATGCCAAGATGAATAAATCAATCAAAAAAGTAGTGATTGCCGGTGGTGGTACCGCAGGTTGGATGGCAGCCGCCGCCTTTAGCAAACTATTGGGTAAAAACCTTGATATTGTCTTAGTTGAATCGGACGACATTGGCACTGTTGGTGTCGGTGAAGCCACCATCCCTACCCTGCATATATTTCATCGTTTACTGGGGTTAAAAGAACAAGATGTAATGGCGGCCACCAACGCCACGTTTAAGCTCGGTATTCAATTTGAAAACTGGCATGACGTCAATAAAGACTATTTACATTCATTTGGTTTTTTAGGCAAAGACTGCTGGGCATGTGGTTTCCAACACTTTTGGCTTAAAGGCCAACAACAAAATATGGTTAGCGAAATTGGTGACTATTGCACCGAACACTTAGCGGCTCGCCAGGGCCGTTTTGCAGTACTGCCAAACCAAGATTACAACCATGCTTACCACATGGACGCCAGCCTTTACGCTAAGTTTTTGCGTAAATTTGCTGAACAACATGGCATAACTCGTATTGAAGGCAAAATTGCCGATGTGTTACAGCATGACGACTCGGGCAATATTAAGGCATTACAACTTGAAAATGGTGAGTTAATTGAAGGCGATCTATTTATCGATTGCACCGGATTTAAAGCCTTATTAATTGAGCAAACCTTAAATACTGGCTTTGAAGACTGGAGTCATTGGTTGCCTTGCGACAGCGCTATTGCAGTACAAACAGAAGCAGTACAGAAACCGATTCCTTACACGCGATCGATTGCTCGTGAGTCAGGTTGGCAATGGCGCATTCCATTGCAAACTCGTACTGGCAATGGCCTGGTATTTTGCAGTAAATACCTGTCGGATGTCGATGCTACCGAGTTGTTATTAAACAATATTGAAGGTTCACCTATCAATCAACCACGGGTAATCAAGTTTAAAACCGGCACTCGCCGTCAGCACTGGAATAAAAACTGTATTGCTGTGGGTTTATCAGCAGGATTTTTAGAACCATTAGAATCCACCAGCATTCATATGATCCAACGCAGTATTGTGCGCTTATTACAGCTATTCCCATCACATGGGGTTATTCAGGCTGACGTAGATGAATTTAATCAACAAACCAAGATAGAAATGGATAATATTCGCGACTTTATTATTCTCCATTATAAAGTGACTGACCGCGAAGACAGCCGCTTTTGGCGTTATTGTAAAAACATGCCAATTCCAGCGTCACTACAACATCGTATCGACATGTTCAGTCAGTCTGGCAAGGTATACAAATACGGTAACGAGCTATTTGGTGAAAGCTCGTGGATCCAAGTCATGATGGGACAAGGTCTAGAACCTAAAGAGTACCACCCAATTGTCGACATGATGGAAGAAGCTGAATTACAAAGCTTTTTAAACAGCATTAAAGCCACCGTAAAACGAAAAGTCGACACCTTGCCTGCTCACCATGATTTTGTGCAACATTATTGTAAATCAACGGCGATGCAAGGCTAAAGCGGATGTCAGCATCAGAAACTACAAAGCCGATTGTAGAGGTCAACAACATTGCACCACAGGTGCAATACGTTGGCCTACAACAAACGCCTGTCATCATTATTGACAACTTTGCTGATGATATTTCCAAGCTAATTGATATCGCCATCAACGACAGTCAATTCAGTCGAGACCCAGGTTCATATTACCCTGGGCAACGTACTGCATTACCAAGGCAATATATCATCGAGGTTATTAATGCGGTGTTTCAGCTGATTTATGATGTTTATCGTATTCCAACCCAGTTACGATTAAAGCCGCAACAATGTGTTTATTCGTTAATCGACAAACAACCAGAAAGCCTAGCACCGCTGCAATGCTTGCCACATTTTGATACCCCAAGCCCGCATTACTTTGCCATTTTGCATTATCTAAATGATGGTTCACATGGCGATACCGGTTTTTTTAGACATAATGCCACCAATTATGAGCGGATAACTGCAGAAAACATCGACGCTTATTTTACTAAAGCACAGCCTTTTCTCGATGAAAAAAAACAAACGTCACCCAGTTACTTTGTCGCCAGCGATGAACATTACAGCTTGTATCATCAAATAGAATATCGCCCTAATCGTTTAGTGATTTACCCTGGAAACTTGCTTCATTCAACTCTGGTAAACCCACAAACCGACATAGATGCCAACCCGACTTCTGGCCGTCTGACCGCCAATATCTTTATCAATTTTCAATAACAGGGATCTCGTTATGATTAACCCGCTTTGGGCATTTATGCCTACTCGTTATAAACATAAACGGAATAAAACCCATGCTGCATTGCTTGTAATTGGTTTATTCAGTGTCACTCCGAGCGCATTTGCCACCCACCCAAATATCACCCCAGAAATGCTGCATGCATTAACAACATTGTCAGACAGTGAAAAACTGCGTATTGGCAATCGGATCAGTAATGTCGATGATGAAATTAACCGTTTATTACCACAGCTCACACTGGCTGAAAAGGTGTCCTTGGTGCACGCTGCGGGTAAGTTTCATATCCCAGCGATTGAGCGCTTAGGCATACATGAAATGTGGATGTCTGACGGTCCACACGGAGTACGTTATGAAATAGAACGAGATTCTTGGGCACCTGCTGGCTGGACAAACGACTATTCTACCTACTTACCACCACTTACGGCTGTTGCAGCAAGTTGGGATCCTAATATGGCGCGCCTACACGGCAATGTATTAGGCGCAGAAGCACGCCATCGTAATAAAGACCTTATTCTTGGCCCAGGGGTTAACCTCGCAAGGTTGCCATTATATGGGCGCAACTTTGAATACATGGGCGAAGACCCATATTTAGCCGCCAGCCTAGTGGTGCCAGAAGTGTTAGCAATTCAAGCTAATGATGTTGGCGCGACTGTAAAACATTATGCCTTAAACACTCAGGAATTAAATCGTACTGGGGTAAACGCCAAACCGGATGAACGTACCTTGCGAGAAGTGTATTTACCCGCCTTTGAGGCTGCAGTAAAACAAGCCAATGTGCATGCCATTATGGGCGCATATAACGAGTTTCGTGGCACCAATGCCAACCAAAGCGCTCACCTAGTCAATACAATATTAAAAGGTGAATGGGGTTATCAAGGCGTGTTATTAACCGACTGGAATGTCGACATCAATACCTATGATGCCGCAATGAATGGCCTTGATATTGAAATGGGTACCGATGTCGCTGATTTCGACGATTACTTTTTAGCTAAACCATTATTGGACATGATTAACGCAGGCAAAGTACCCGTGGCGGTTTTAGATGACAAAGTCCGCCGTATTTTAAGGGTACAACTCAGTATCGGCATGATGGATAAACAGCGCTTATCGGGTCAGCGTAACACTCAAGCACATCGTAATGATGCCAAAACCATTGCCGCTAACGGTATCGTGCTATTAAAAAATGACACTAACACTCTGCCGCTTAATCCGAATAAACTCAAACGGGTATTGGTGTTAGGCCCTAATGCCGATAAGCGACATGGTTTTGGTGGTGGCTCATCTGAAGTCAAAGCTTTATATGAAATTAGCCCGCTTGATGGTTTAAAAGCCAAACTCGGTGACAAAGTCGATATTACTTTTATGCGCCCAGCCAGCAGCGACTTTATGCCAATTCCGAATGACTATCTCACCACTCGCCATTGGACAGGCACCCCGTCTTGGCAAATTAACTATTACCGAGACAATGAAATGAAGCAACTGGCCAGCGAATCATGGATCGCCGATCCGAAATTTGATGCCAAAGGAAAAAACCAAGTTATTGAAATTAAAGCAAGCCTTAAACCTATCGAATCAGGCAGCCACAGCTTTAATATTAAAGCAGATGGCAAAGTAGCGTTATACATTAACGACAAACCACTGTTCAATACAACCACAGCAAATTCGGAAAAAGTGATAACTAATACAGTCAAGTTAACCGCGGGCGAAACCTATGCGATTAGCTTACGCTACCAAGGCGACAAACAAGCCACATTAGGCTGGGAAACACCCAACAGCTTATACAATAGTGAACAAGAGTATTTAGCCGCTGCAAAAAAAGCAGACGCTGTCATTTATTTTGGTGGCTTAAGCCATGCTGACGATCGTGAATCGATTGACCGCCCAAACATGACCTTACCCGGCCAGCAAGACGAAGTGATAACTAAACTGCTTAACGCCAACCCAAACACAATAGTGTTTTTGATTGGTGGTTCAGCGGTTGAAATGCCGTGGGCTGAAACAGCCAGCACCATAGCTTGGGGTTGGTATGGTGGTATGGAAGCCGGTAATGCTTACGCAGACATGTTATTTGGCGATACCAATCCAAGTGGTAAAATGCCAATAACCATACCGAAAAAGCTCACCGATACAGCACCGATTGCCTTAAATGACTATAACGAAACCGAGTCGTTGTATTCTGAGGGGGTATTTATTGGTTACCGCTGGTTTGAGCAACAACAAATTAAACCTTTGTTTGCTTTCGGCCATGGCTTGTCTTACAGCCAGTTCAGTTACCAAAACATCAAGCTATCAAGTGCGAGTATTGCTGGCGATGACACTATGACAGTCAGTGTAGATATTACCAACACCAGTAAAGTGGATGGCGCTGAAGTAGTGCAGTTGTATTTACACGATGCAAAAGCCAGTGTTCCGCGCCCCACTAAAGAACTAAAAGGTTTTGATAAACTCTGGTTAAAAGCCGGCGAAACGAAAACAGCTAGCTTTACCCTCACTCAACGTGATTTATCATTCTGGGACGTTAACACTAATGATTGGTTGGCAGAATCTGGCGAGTTTAAAGTAATGATTGGCGCATCGGTTGCCGATATTCGCTTACGCAAAACTTTTGACTATCAGAATAAGGCTAAATAATAGCTTGTGACTTGCTAGCATTCTTTATGGACAATAAGTTTACTTGCATTAAGTTTACTGACGATAAGTCTGCTTTATACACCAGCAAAAAGGCAGGACACAGCTTTATGTACCCGTGTTCTGCCAATATATTCTACCTGTGTAACGTAAACATTGTGGTGCAGGTACTCGCCAATCTCAACTAAACATTAATCCTCAATAAATGCCATTAACTGATCGGTTAGTTGTTTAGCCAATACAGGCTCACCAGCATGTTCCAGCAGCAAAGCAACACATTCTGCGGTGCATAAACCGCCTTCTATCTGATTACGCCGTAATGGATAAATCGAAGCCTGAGAAGCTTGTAATGCAACGCTAGGTAAAGTCTTAAGATAAGGGCTTTGATTAAACATCTTGCGCGCTTCTTGCCACGTCGCATCAATAAGCACTAAATACTCTGCAGATGCTGACGATACATTAGTCACTGCCACAGTCTCATCGCTTGGGAATACCAACCCCACCTTACCAGCTGCAATCAAACTCAATAACGCTACATCTGGTTGTTTACGGTGCCATTCAACCACTCGGGCTCGTTCACCTAATACCTTAGACACCAACTGCCCAGTATTATTGGCTCGCAACACTTCGCGAGTATGGGTTAACAAAATAATATTCACAATAATACCTAACCGAATGAATGCTTTATCTGCATAATGTAACACAGCGATGCTAAAATCATAAAACAGCAACTATGCCAACATGATAAAAATATACCCTAATAGAATTACGTTATTCTTTGCAGTACATTTGCACCATCAATTTAAGCTATAATCGCCAAAATCGATTTTGTGTCACACGTCCTTTAATCCGAGTTGAAATCAGCTAATGATATTCCAGCAAGTTATCGCGTTATTTTTTGCCATGTTTATTTTAGCTATAGTGCCTGGCCCCGCAGTATTTGCGATGGTATCAAGATCACTGTTAAATGGATTTAGTCACGGCGCAGCAATAACGTTTGGCGTATTGCTTGGTGATTTTCTCTATATATTGTTAGCACTTTTTGGCTTATCTACTATTGCTAACGCCATAAGCCCAGCGTTCGAGCTGATAAAATATGCCAGTGCGCTGTATTTATGTTGGCTTGGATTCAATATGCTGCGCGCAACGGCTAAAGGCGCTAAATTAACAACGGCATTAAGAGTCAGTCAGTTTAAAAACATCCTCACAGGCAGCTTTATCGCCCTAAGCAACCCTAAAGCATTAATCTTTTATGTCAGCTTTTTTCCTGCTTTTGTACCGATGAATCACGTCAGCTTTACCGACGTTATCCTAATACTCACTATTGCAACCTGCGCTTTTGGTTCTGTAAACCTCGCTTACGCTTACCTCGCATCGGGTGCTAAACGACTCTTTATCTCACCCAATTTTACAACCATAATGAATCGTATAGCAGGCTCTATCATGCTGCTTTCAGGCATTTTAGTTGCTATTACGATATAGGATTATCAATGACCGCGTTACGCTTTACCCCATTAACCTTAACAAGTGGATTAACCTTAAAAAACCGTGTTGTGGTACCACCAATGGCATCACAAACGGCTGACAGTAATGGTTTAGCTACCGAACAAACCTTTAGCCATTATCAAAACTTAGCCCAGTCTGGCGCTGGCCTAGTAATGGTAGAGTACAGCCATGTCAATCTTGCTGGTCGCAGTGAAGCTAATCAACTGGGTGTACATGATGACGCGTGTTTACCCGGACTCAGTAACATTGCCAAGTTATTACATCAAATGGATGTTAAAACAGGCTTACAGATAACCCATTGTGGCGGTAAAGACAGTGCCGGTATTAGCACCGATATAATGGGCCCTTCTGGCATAACCGTGCCAGCATATGATCGGGTATTACCCACTCCTCGCGCCATGACATTGGAGGATATCGCGACTTGGCAACAAGACTTTGTTAATGGCGCTATTCGAGCGGATAAAGCTGGTTTTGATTTAGTCGAAATCCATTGTGCCCATGGTTACGGCATCAATCAGTGGTTATCGCCGCTGACCAATCAACGCCAAGACCAATACGGTGGCAGTGTTGAAAATCGCGCCAGAATATTGCTCGAAATAGTCAGTAAAATAAAACAAGCGGCGCCAAGATTAGCGGTAATGACACGCATTCCTGGGCAAGACGGTTATCCCGGAGGTTTGTCTCATACCGATATGGGCCACGTTAGCCGATGGCTAGTTGATGCTGGCGTAGAAATACTTAACGTATCATCAGGCATTGGCGGCTGGAATCGCCCTAAAGACAAACGGGGCGAAGGCTTTTTAGTTGAAGATGCCGCGCCGCTGACAGGCGCGACCACCGCAGCAGTCATTGGTGTTGGCGGTATTGAAAGCATTGATTACATCGAAACCATTTTAGCGACTAAGCAAGTCGATTTAGTGGCAATAGGCCGGGCTATTTTGGCCGGACCAAGTGATTTTGCAACACGAGTGATGGCTCAACATAAATAATGCTGTAACGTCAGCAATGGCTCGCGCGAAATGATGATCTAGAGCCTAAATCTAATCTTAATTGCTGAAAAAGCCCCTCAATAACGCGTTGTTGAGGGGCTTTTTAGTACTTGTTGCAAAGACGAGTGATAGAAATTAATGACCGATTGTTTTCAATTTCTGTAGATAATCCGCATTGCTTAATAATGCTATTACCTCTGCGGGTTCTAACCATGATTCTAATTGCGGTAAGCTTTCAGCATGGTTTAATTTCCATTCTGCAATAATTCTCGGGGCATAAAACGTCGGTTTTTGTTCACCTAAGTCTGGTAACTGAGCAAGGTGCCATTTAAGTAATAAAGGATTATTAACCAACCGACTGAACGGATGCATGTGTCGAAGATGTGACAAGTTAGCCTCGGTTTCCTTAACTTTAACCAAAATGTTAACTGGTTTTTTTTCTTCAGGCGCTCGCAGTAATCCGACTGTTTTAATCCATTTAGTTCGCCTCGCGCCGCCACTCAACCACGACAAAGGGATCGATAGCATCAACCCTATCGTAATCGGTAATAACCAGTAAAAGAGTTCTGTACTGAGCGATAGTGCGGTCAAAGCAAGCGCAACCCCAAACACGGTATGACCAAGATGAGCACGCATCACTGACATCCAGCTCAATGCTCCATCGTCTCGAGATTGAGGCATCCAGCCACTGTCTTTGCCGCGAAATATAGACAACACCACGCCAAACTGCGACACCATCAGAATAGGTGCATACAGAGCAGACATGATCATTTCCAACAAGGTACTCAGAGTTAACAGTATTGGCCCGCCAAATCGTAAACACCGCGAAATATTAATCAAGGCAGCAAACCAGCCAAATGCTTTAGGTGCCAGCACAATGGCCATTGACACCACAAACAAACTTAACGCGCGCTCAGAATCAAACACAGGCCAGGTTGGAAACAGCGATGGATTAGCAAAATACTCCGGACGTATAAATGCAGCTTGAACCGCAATAGCAAGCCCGACCATTATCAGGGCCAACCAAAAAATGGCGCTCAGGTAAGACATCACCCCAGACAAAAGATGCAACCGCGTCGGCAATGAAAAACCGCGAGCGAACATAAATGCTGAATGTTGTAAATTACCCTGACACCAGCGTCGGTCACGGATCATCACATCAATTAACGACGGTGGAGCTTCTTCAAATGAAGCCTCTATATCAGTATCAAAACGCACGCCCCAACCTGCACGACGCAGTAGCGCCGCTTCGATAAAGTCATGACTTAGTACATGGCCGCCAAAAGGTGCTTTACCGGACAGAATAGGCAGATGACAAGATTGGGCAAATGCTTTGGTGCGAATAATGGCATTGTGGCCCCAAAAATTTGATGACAAACCATGCCAAGCCGACAAACCCTCGGCATAAATAGGACCAAAACATTGATTAGCAAACTGTTGTAAACGGCTGTAAAGCGTATTGGCAAACACCAGTGTCGGTAAGGTTTGAATAAGTCCCACACCAGGTGCGCCAGCTAAACGACGTGATAATGTCACCATCGACTTTGCACTCATGATGCTATCCGCATCAAGCACTATCATGGCCTCATAATCACCGCCCCAACGCTGAACCCAATCACCGATATTACCGGCTTTACGTTCACTGTTTTGGTGACGACGACGGTAATAAACCGGACACTGAGGTTGGCTGTTATTGATAAGATCTAGAAAAGCCTGTTCCTCAGCTATCCATGCATCAGCTCGATTAGTGTCACTGAGAATAAAGAAAGCATATTTACCCGCTGCGGTAGAGATTAAATCTGCACTCATCGCCTCTATTGTGGCCCTAATACGCAGCGGATCTTCATTGTAAATAGGTAGCAATACCGCCGTTTTGAAATTGGGTTCTGTCTCATTTTCTTTAATCAGGCGCGGTTTGAGATGCAATAGAAAACCCAATAGTGCCTGTGAAAAAGCAAAAGTAACCCACAGAAAGTTAATGCTAAACAACACCAAAAAAACCATTTGCAAAATGGTAATTGCATTGGTATTAAGCACCAAATACATTTCTCTTATGCCATAAGTAGATAAACCCGCGGTGACCATAAACACAAATAACCGTGCAACAAATGTTCGAAGCGTAAACCACACAGTTTGTTGACTCGGATTCAACCTGTGGCCCGGTTCAGAAACCTCATGACGAAACATCTCCAGTGGCGATTCATCTGGCAACGCACGTGCACCACAATAGGTATCGTTAACGTGAGCAGATAGAGGATTGTTATTGTCTATCATAAAGGCCAGTCCTCTGCAGTAAAGCGATACAGCCATGTCATACCAAGCGGTTTATCTTTGTTACTTAGCTGTACACGTAACTCTGCAACTTCAGCATCTTGAGGATCGAACGTGATAAAAACTCTGGCACCATCAACACTGGGATTAGACTCAATACGTGATTCTAAAATAGCGCCACTGCTGATACTGGCATCGACACGAATATGACTGACATCGTTGGCATTGATGTGACTGTAATCGATAACGATCTCATTTTTATCTGTCGATAATTTACGACCACCAGCAGTTCGAACCACTTTTACTTTGCCTTCGGTTTTAGGGATCTGATCCACCCAGGTCAATTGGTATGAGTAAGTGAATGGCTGACCTTTTTTCAAGCCTTGTTCTGGCTTCCAATAGGCAACAATATTGTCATTGGCTTCAGAATCCGATGGGATCTCAACCAGTTCGACTCTGCCCTTGCCCCAATCACCCGTTGGTTCAACCCAAGCCGATGGACGAAGATGATAATTTGCTTCAAGGTCCTGATAATAATCTAATTTTCGATGTGGCTGGATCAAACCAAATCCTTTAGGATTCTCATCCATAAAAGAACTTACTTGTAATCCACGAGGATTATTCAGTGGCCGCCAAATTTTCTCACTATTTCCTTTTTCCATTAGCAGGCCTTCAGAGTCATGTACCGCTGGACGGTAATCAGCAGTATCAGCGCGATCGATGCCGCCATGCATAAACATTGACGTTAACGGAGCCAGCCCCACATTCTTAACATCCAGCCTTGGGAAAAGCTTAACATCGACGCCCATTCTGGTCGGATCTCCAGGGTAAATAGCAAAACGATAGGCTCCTGTTACACTCACACTGTCTAGTAACGCATGGACCACAATCGCCTCTTGGTGGCTTGATGGTCGTTCAATCCAAAACTTTTTAAATAAAGGATATTCTTCACCTTTAGGATCGGCAACATTGATGGCAAGTCCTCGGGTAGATAACCCATACGCTTGCCCTTTAGAGACCCCACGAAAATAACTGGCGCCCTGAAACACCAGAAATTCATCTTTATAATCATCGCGATTGATCGGGTAATGCAAACGAAACCCTGCATATTTACCGACTTGCTCCAGTAATTTGCCAATTGATTCATCTGGCACTCTGAAGGATGATTCAGATACTTCTACCGGAAATGATTTACCATTCTCGACCACGTCGATATCAATCAACTGTTTATAGATATACCCAGGAGCAAATAGTTGTATCGAGAAAGGCGTGGGCGCATTGCCCCAAATAGCGGCATGTTGTTGGAAATTAATTTGACGATAGGTTGAGTAATCTATTTTAGTCAGCGCTTCGGGGGCTTGTTTGGGTTCGATAAAGGGGGTCTGGGACAGTTTTTGAGCAACTTCTACGACTGCGTCATGGGAGAATGGCTTACTATCAGGCTTGGAGATTGGCGTTTCTGCATAAATAACATTTGCCCATGATACTAACAAAAGTAATACAGCAAGATTAACCAAAGCTTTCACAGAAAATCTATCATCAACCATTTGTTTAACTGGTGAATTGCAGAACATATCAAAATTCCTTATTGAAAATTCACAAAATAATTTCACAACAAAATATTACAACATCATGCTAATGTCTAAATCTAGAAATATGATTTTAATCGAAGATCATTGAGCTCGACTTAACTTCAGATCGGGTTAAGGTGTGGGATAAATTAGTTAACAATAGAATATTGGGTCTATTTCAAATCAAACTGGTCATTTGTTTTACTAACAAGGCACATTGACATATCAATCGCGAGCCTATGATAAGTTAATGAAACACAGTTGTAGGACAAAGAGCAGCTTAATGGCAGTATTCCGACAGAAGTAATTTAGTTTACTTAACACTATGAACATCACTCCGATTTTTTCTAAAGATCAATGCCAAGTAACTTGAACATAACAGTTGTTCTAGTATTAACAGAAAAATCTAAGAATTTTGAGTAATTTCCCTACTATATGAATAATCTTTAACACTCCAAACATACTTGGTCGAAATACAAAACCAATATAGAACCAAACACCAACTCAACATATGACATATTGAGTTGGTGTAGTAAACCTGTAGCGCCAATGTACGTTGATTAAAGTAGACGAGATCGCCAAAAGCTAGCTGAGCAAAGCCAATAAATCATTGGCATTCCCCTTCCAAGGACCTTGAGTGCCATCGGATAAAATACTGTCAGCCAAACCTTGTTTGTGCTGCTGCATTTCTTGAATTTTCTCTTCAACAGTGCCTTGAGCAATCAATTTATACACAAATACCGGATTTAACTGACCAATACGATGAGCTCGATCGGTTGCCTGACGTTCTGCCGCTGGGTTCCACCAAGGATCGAAGTGAATAACAGTATCGGCAGCGGTTAGGTTAAGCCCTGTTCCGCCCGCTTTTAAACTGATCAAAAACACTGAATTATCGCCTTCCTGAAACGCGTCAATTTGAGTTTGACGATCACGAGTTTGACCAGTCAACTTACTATAGCTAATGGCCAAGCGTTTTAGTTCATCTTCAATGAGCGCCAACATACCGGTAAATTGGCTGAAGATAAGAATTTTACGACCGTCTTCAATCATGTCTGGCAGGTTTTGAATTAACCACGTCATTTTAGCGTTGTCTTTAACTTGCTGTGCTTGTTCAAGCTTCACTAAACGTGGGTCGCAACAAGCTTGACGTAGTTTCAACAGTGCATCTAAAAATTCGATATGGCTACTTGAAACACCCTTTTTAGCAAATAATTCACGCAGTTTTTTCTCCATCACTAAACGGATAGATTCGTACAAATTACGCTGGTCTTTTTCAAGTTCCAAAGTTTGAATAATCACCGTTTTTTCGGGTAACTCAGAAACCACTTCTTTCTTCGTTCGACGCAACATAAAAGGGGCAATTCGTTGGCTCAATAACTGCGACTTTTCTACATCGGCTTGTTTTTCAATTGGGCCGCGAAACTCTTTATTAAAGTAAGTGTGTTGGCCTAATAAACCCGGTAAGCAAAAATCCATTAACGACTTTAGCTCGCCTAAATGGTTTTCAAGCGGTGTGCCAGATAAACATAAGCGAAACTTACCTTTGAGGGTTTTAATCACTTGAGTCACTTTGGCTTGCGCATTTTTGATTTGCTGTGCTTCATCCAAAATAATGTGCTCAAACACATATTCACTGTAAATGGCTTCATCTCGAAGCATTAATGGATAAGTGGTTACCACCACATCAAACTGGTTAATTTGCTCTAATAACGACTGGCGTTTACTACCGTGGATCACCACGACATTCAGCGATGGTGCAAATTTATGGGCTTCTTTTAACCAGTTACCCACTAAACTGGTAGGACAAACAATTAAACTGGTGCGACGTATCGTCGCGTCTTGCTTAGCTTTCAGTAAAAAAGCCAAGGTTTGAATGGTTTTACCTAGGCCCATATCATCTGCCAAAATGCCACCTAATTGATATTCTTTAAGAAAACACAGCCAATCAAATCCCTGCTTTTGATAATCACGTAACGTTGCATGTAAACCAGCAGGTAACTCTACGGGAACGACACCTTTAAACTCTGCCAGTTTTGTGGCTAGGTTGCGTACTCGTTCACCATTAAGCAAACGCACGTCACTGGCCGATAAATCATTCAAAATATGTGCACGGTTACGGGGGATAGCAATAACATCACCAGAATGACGATTAAACAATTCTTGAATAATGCTAATTAGTGGCTTAATGGTTTTAGCTTTAATCTTAATAAAGCCACCATTAGGACCCGGTAGCAGTAATTCATCATCATCCGCTGGTTCACCATTTTGTTGTAACCAACGCGCCACTAACGCTAATAAAGGTACGCTTTGGCCATCGATATCGGCACTGAGCGATAATGAAAACCAACCTGATTCATCATCGTCTACGAGGTCGACATCTAGCTGAGCATCGGTAATTTGTAAGTCAAAGTCATCGTCAAAATGAATCTCCATGCCTAATGCATTTAATGCATCAAGACCGTTACTGGTCAATTCAGACCATTCGAAGATAGATTCTGGTAATAAACCAACACTGACATAATAAGCTTGCTGGGAACTCGCTAAAACATTCTCAGGCTCTAGTGTCACCAAACCAACATCAGTTAATGATTGCAATGCGGCAAGTTCTTTTTCAGTATCACGGTGTACTTGATACTGAACCTGATTTTTTTTAACAAGACTAATACGTTCAGGTTTAGTGCTGGCATTAAATATTATTTCGCCATAACAATGATCCACCCGAATAACCGGTTGCATAATCTGACTGCCGGCAAAAAACTCGCGGGTAAAGGTTAATCGAGTCAGTAATGGATCCGTAATTTCACAAAAATCAATTTCACTTGGCACCGGTACCGTTTTAGGAGAAAAGTGCTGCAGCATTTTATGGCTAATCGCATCAACTTGAGCTAATGGAACGGGCGGCATGTGCTGCAATAAACTCAATTTTTTTACCGGCAAATCAGTGTCAATTTGACCTAAATGCAAATAATCTAACTCGACATATAATGGTGGCACTGTGGCGATAAATTCCCAATTTTCCAGACCTGGCATACGCATTTGCATTTGGGTGTGTTTTTTATCATGCTCAAGCCAAATAAACTCAGGCACTATGGCTTTGCCCCACGTTAACGGTGTGCGATTTTCTTCCCAAAAACACACTTCTGCAGCCAGCATTTTTGTAATTGCTAAAAATGAAATTTCACCTTCAATGTAAATTTTAGAACCATGATTATTTGATGATAATAATAAGCTGATAATTTGCTTGTCTTCGGGATCGATCCACCACGGCATACTGTAACGAATATCGGCCAAAGCAAGTTTACTGCCCTTGTTAAATTGACCTTTTTTATTTAATTTACTGCGTTTAAATTCAACAAAAATACCTTGGGGATCATTGGACAACACATAAATAATGCGGTCTTTTTCTTCATCCTCAACGTCAAACTCTGCAACAGTCTTTTGCTCGTCAAGTTGACGTAACCATTGGTGGATCCGTTGCTCTTCAACGGGTTTTTTATCGACCAGAGCCAGCAATGCTGCGGTAACGTGTTTGCAGTTGGTTCCGACAGGACAAGTACAATAAGAACGCATCACAATTTTGTGATTAACATTCACTAGGGTGATTTCTTGCCGATATGGCTCTGCTGCAGAACCTTGAACATAGGCTTCAATGTCATGGTTATCACTACTAGCAGTGACTTCTAGCACACGGCCTTGGATCAAATAGTTTTGCGCTTTTTGAATTTGGGGGGCCGAAAACAGTTTCGCAATCATCTCTAATGAGAGCTTAATGGGAAGATTAAACAGTTTCGCCGACATCAATATACCTAATAAAACCGCAGCAAAATAAGCAATGGCTGCTGATAAAAAGTTAACTTACCATTCTATGGAAGAAAGCAGATAATATCTAGGCTTTGCTGATGTTTAGAGCAAAAAACTCGCCGATATAGTCTATATATTGCAATAGCACAGTAATGGCTTCGCCAAAGTACACCAAGATTAAAATTGACTGTCGATCTTGATTAACAAACAAAAATTTCACATTGAACCCATCTGCGCCATCAATAGGTGATGATGGTAATCACAACCATCAATAAAAAAGGCGAAAGTAAAAACAAAGTTTTTAAGCGAGTTAATCGATATCTTAATCGCTGTAAAGCAGGATCTTGCAACAATGATAAATGACCAGAATGAAACGACTCCATCAACAGAATTTGAGTATACTTTTGTGCCGGCTCCATTTTACTGCTCATTTGATGACAACGTTGATACTCGTCAGGATAGTAAAGCTGAATATATTGGCAAATACCTTGGGTCATCATATTCAATTTATATATCAAAAAACTCATTGTTATTATTGATAAAACAACCCAACTAAACACAATCATTTAACGCCTCTATTTGCCTATAACAATACGTTCAAAAATCTTATTCGATCTATCACGCTAAAAAATATCTGCCATGTAAAATGGTAACTATAAAAAATTAATGATTCATTAAAAACGCTCAACAGACCATTGTATTGCCATCAATCCAATCGCGACAGAGCCAAGTTGTACACCCCAGTTTCGATACCAGAGGGTATGGCGAATAAATATCAATAACGGCAAAACTACTGCTAAAATAGCCAGTTGGCCTATTTCAACGCCAACATTAAATGCTAAAATCGCTAATAATTTTTGATTTTCAGGTAATCCAAGTTCACCTAATACTCCAGCAAATCCCATACCGTGTAATAAGCCAAACGCAAAAGTGATCCAACCTAATCGCAATACAATTGGCCACACATTATTTAAGGCGGCAAACAACACCGACAATGCGATGCCAAGCTCAACCCAATGGCTACTGAAATTAAGGACTCCCATCGCAGTGGCAGTTAACGTGACTGAATGCGCTAACGTAAATGCGGTAACAATCCACGCGGTATCTTTAAAAATTTGTTTCGGGTTATCGATTGCATGCCATTTTTTTTGTTCTCGAACCAATACACAAGTGAGCAACAATGCCAGCAAAAATAAAATATGATCTGTGCCTTTCCAAATATGAATCATGCCTTGATAAACATATTCAGTAAACGTAGCCCTGGCCTGACTTTCACCTAAATTAACCAATATTGTTGGCTTATCGTTATTGATTACACGAGCGTATTGATGATCGGGCGCGGTAATAGTCACAATCACTTGATGATCGGGATCAATATCAAAAAAGGCTTGATCATTGATGGATAACACCCCCGAACTATTACACTCAGCTTGAAACGAGGCGACTAAATAGCCTTCATTAAAATGCTGATCAATTTGTTGGGCGTCTTTAAAAGTCAGCGGACAATCTTGTTGTCGACCAATGGCTAAAGAAGATTGTAAATAATCAACCACAGCCACATGATGGGCTTGTAATTCTGCCCAAGTGATCTCGCCATCTTGGTTATCATCCATAGGAACAATTTGATTGATATCAAAAAATCCCACTTGCCAAGTCCCCTGTATTTGCCCTTGTTTATCCACGTTAACGGACAAATAACTGGTGCTCATTTGATGGGCAAAACTGCTATAACAAAATAATATCGAAAGCAATAATACACTGCTGGTGAACAACTTAAGGAATTGTCTATATCGTTTCACTAAAGGGTCCTTACAGACTATGTTGTCGAGACAAAGATGACGGCGAGTAATACTAACGTTTTATCATTAATAGCGCGACCCAACAATGCTTTAGCTTGCTATTAAAACAATCAGTTATACAAAAGCTTCTACCTGCCAGATTATTGTTATTCAGTAAAGTACTTATTAACGTTTACAAAAAAATGTGGATAAACAACCTAGGAAGTCAATTATAAAACATCAATGCATTAAACAAACCTATAAAAAAACACCATAGGTTCGCTATGGTGTTTCTAAGATAATCAACAGTCCTTAGCCTTGGAGTAAATATTCTTCCGCTTTCTCAATACTGCGCGGTTTACCCACCAGCATTAAAATATCATTACGAGTTAACACCCACTCTGGTGGTGGCGGATCTATTTCCTCCCCTTTACGGCGTACAGCACGAAGCTCTACATCCAAAGTTTGCCACGGAATATCGGCAACTTTTTTACCTACCGCACTGGCTCCAGAAGCCAATGACACCGCGTGCAATAAATCCAAGGTGAAGTCAGTTTCAGTTCCCGAAAAAAAGCCATGTAGATATTGATAGTGATTACGCCGCTCAGACTCAAGGCGTTTAATGATACGAGGTAATGGCACGCCACATTTATACAACACTTGCGACACTAACATCAAACTGCCCTCAAGCGACTCTGGTATAACTTGTGTAGCACCTGCGTCTTTCAGCTCATGCAAATTACTATCATCACGAGTACGCACCAATATTTTTACGTCAGGAGCAAGCTTACGCGCCACGGCTAAACACTCTTCAGACTGTCTTGGCTCGCAAAACGTCACGACCACCAAACTGGCTTGGCGTATGCCCATATTCTTTAATAGTGCCATCCTACAGGCATCACCAAAATGAATATTCTCACCCGCTGCCCTCGCCTCTGTTACCCGAGTAGGATCTAAATCCATAACCATGTAAGGCACTGCTTCAGTTTTTAAAAAACGGGCAATGGTTTGCCCCACACGGCCATAACCTAAAATAAGCACTGCATCACCGCTATCAGAAGGAGGCAATGCTCTCTCTATTGCTTCTTGTTTAGAAGACAATTTATTGCCGCTGACCTTTTTGGCAATATCAACGCTATTACGGATTAACCAAGGTGCTATCGACATTGAAATCACCGCCACGGCAACTAACACGGTACTCACTTCGGTTTCGAGTAATTGATAATTTACCGCTAATGCTAACAATACAAAACTAAACTCACCAACTTGGCCTAAACTGATTGCGGTACTGAGCGATACCTTGGTATTTTCGCCCACAAGTTTAAGCAAACCATGCACGATCAATATTTTAGTTAACACCACGCCGACCAAAATCAATAATACTTGCCACCAATATTGCATCACTAAATTGAAATCTAACAGCATACCAATAGAGATAAAAAATAAGCCCATTAATAAATCACGAAATGGCCTAATGTCAGCTTCTAACTGGCGTCGATACTGACTTTCACCCAACAACATCCCCGCAATAAAAGCCCCTAATGCCATCGACAACCCAAGCCATTGGGTAAACGCCCCGGTCACTAGGGCTACAACCAAGGTTGATAACACGAATAACTCATTTGAACGTGAGCGTGCCACTTCGTCAAAAATCCGCGGCAATATCCATTTACCAAATGACATTAATCCTAAAAAGGCCAAAATACCGGTGAGTAATCCCCAGGCGATATTGTTGAAGCTCATTTCAGCACCGCCTTTGGCTAACAGCGGCATTAAAATCAATAACGGCACTACCGCTAAATCTTGAAACAACAACACACTAACCGACAGCTCGCCATGCTTTCGTCTTAACCAACCCAGTTCATTAAGCAACTTCAACACAATGGCTGTCGACGATAGCGCGATAGCAGACCCAATCACCACTGCAGCGACTAAGTTTTGCCCAACCAACATAGCAATACCGCCAGCCACAAAAGCCGTTAACAGCATTTGTGCACTACCCAAACCAAAAACGGTGCGACGCATTGCCCACAATCGAGGTACTGAAAACTCAAGGCCGAGGGTAAACATTAACAGTACAACACCTAACTCAGCCACTGATTGCATTTGTAACTGGGTAAACCAATGGAAACCATTGGGGCCACTCACAACCCCGGTCAACAAATAAGCTAAAATAGCTGGCAAGCCAAGTCTACGTAACAATGCAATCGCCACAATAGCAATCACAAGCATCAACAAAATATGGATAAAAATGCTGTGTTCCATTCGGGATTAGGCTCCTTGTCAAAAAACTGTCGAAAGGGAATTAAACGTTTTAATTCTACTACAGTAAAACAATAACCAATTAATAACTATAGAAAAATTTTCATAGGCACGATTATTGCTATTAACATAGTAATTAGTTGTCACGTACTGGAACAAATACAATGGATTTTTCAATAGCAACAGAATTATATCCTGAGGATTACTGGTATCGTTCAGACACTTACTTGAATACGGAATCTGAATTAGACCTTATTCAAGTAATTCAACAACTACATGGAAGTTTAGATCCTCGGACAGTTTTTGCCTATTTCGGCAAAACCCTAGGACAACATTTGCCTGTCAAAGGAGTGCAGTTGACCCTAGATAAACAAAAATTTGTTTGGGGACGTCACTACGGTATTGAACTACAACGTACTGTTAATGATATGTTTTACATAACATATCAGTTATCAGTACCCCTCACGCCGTCACAAAAACAAACATTAGAACGACTTGAAAGTGTGTTAGTTCAGCCGTTAAATAATGCGTTAAAGTATCAAAATATGTCAAATCAAGCCATGTTTGACGCATTAACTAACTTAGGTAACCGTTACTATTATCGGCAAGCTATTGATATTGCGTTAGCACGAGTCAATCGCCGGCAAGGGCAAGTGTCGTTAATTGTTTTAGATTTAGATAAATTTAAACAACTTAATGATGTACACGGCCATAAAGTGGGTGATTTTGTATTAGTTGGTTTTGCAGAGTTAATCAATCAGGCCATTCGTAATACAGACCAAGCTTTCAGGATCGGTGGTGACGAATTTGTCATAATTACCCAAGGCGGATCCCACGCGGCAGCAAATGTATGCGAACGTATTATAGAAATGATGCCAAAACATGCTGAACTCACCGAATATAACATTCAATGCAGTTTCGGCGTTGCGGAGTCGTTACCGCAGCAAGAGGTAGAAGATTTATACGAACGAGCAGATAAAGCAATGTATGCAGCAAAAGCAGCTGGTCGCAATTGTTATCGAATCTGCGATAAATAGCCTGAACTCGGGATAAGTAATATAAAAGTTACCATCCAAACTGACAACTAATTGTAAAAAAAGACCTTATATCAATCAATAAGGTCTCTGATAACTGCATTAAAATGACATTACATTCCACGCAGTTGAATACGTCTTAAAAACTCCGTCATTACACGGTCGTAAACTAAATCACCTAAAAACAAATCCTCTACTCCATGGTCAATACTAGGATTGTCATTCACTTCAATCACATAGGCTTTACCATCGATTTCTTTTAAATCGACACCATACAAACCCGCGCCAATTAAATTAGACGCTTTAACCGCTGCATCGACAATATTTTGCGGCACCATTTTTAAGTCTATACAGTCAAAATCACCACTACTGACACGACCACTTTGATGATGTTGGTAAATTTGCCAATGACCACGGCTCATAAAGTAACGGCAGGCATAAATTGGCTGACGATTTAACACCCCGATACGCCAATCATAATCAGTCGGCATAAACGCTTGGGCTAAGATTAATGCACTGTGCTCAAAGATAATTGCAGCTTGTTCGAGTAAGGTTTCACGGTCTTTCACTTTAACAACCCCAAGCGAAAATGCACCGTCGGGTACTTTCAGTACAATTGGTAACCCTATGGTATCAATAACATTATCGGCCCAGTTTTTATCAGAGGCTTTAAAAATCAAACTTTTAGGTACAGGCACTTTATGTTTATTTAATAGCTCGGTTAAAAATACCTTATTAGTACACTTCATGATGGATTCAGGATCGTCCATTACGACTAATCCAAGTTGCTCAGCCGCTTTAGCAAACCGATAGGTAAAGTTGCTGATATTGGTGGTTGAGCGAATAAACAAGCCATCAAATTCGCTTAATCGAGCCAGATCATGAGATCCAATTTGAACCAGATCCATACCTATACGATTAGCTGATTTAGTAAATAGCTTGAGAGCGCCTTTGTTTGATGGCAGCATTTTCTCATTTTCATCCACCAACATGGCAATTTCATAACGATAACGTTTCGACGGTTTCGGTAAACGCCATACTTTTTGCGAAAACACTTCAAGATACTTAGCAAATAAATCTTGTTCTGAATCGGTTAAGTCTTGAAACGCCGCAGGCTCAATAGTATTAACTTGCCATTTACCTGACATTTTTAACAAACTTACCTGCAATACAGGCACGGTAAAACGTTCAAATATTTTACGCGCAAGCTTTTCCAGTGACGGATTATCACAATAGCCAAAAAATAGCTTCATGGTCACTTCATTCACAGTATCTGGTAGCTTATCTAAGTCCGATTGCGGCAAACTAAAAAAACGGTCTTGAGATAAATCATTAATGGTCATTACCCTAGGGATCACTCTATGACCGCGAGCTTCAGCCATGAGAGAGCAGTAATAACCGGTACTTAAATAGTCATAACTGCGACACAAGTTAATCACTTGCATGGCACTTTGATCTGCAAATGCGCCCATTTCTAAATAATCATGAACCGTGACCATATGATCACTGGGTAAATAAGGACGCCAATCATTAACATCGTCGGTGACAATTAAAAAATGAGCCATAAATATCTGTTGCCTCTTGTGCGGTTTAGCGCGTAAATTAAGCCATTATCATGTTTGCTAACTCGAGCCGACTCATGCTGCTTCGTCAAGCCACTCTCAGCGATTTATCCCAACTTAACCAAATTGAAAATAATGCATTTAGCGGCGATAAAATCAGTTCTCGGCAGATGAAACGTTTTATCAACTCACCACTGGACTGCTTATTAGTGGCCGACATAGACGGCACACTCGCAGGCTATGCTTTGGTGTTGTTTCATCGTGGTACTCGCCTCGCTAGACTTTACTCTATTGCCGTTGCTAGTGAATTTAGAGGCCAAAACATTGCCTTTAAACTGGTCACTCAATGTGAGCATGAGGTGGTTGAGCGTGGTTTCATTACATTACGCCTAGAAGTACGAAACGACAATATCGCCGCAAAAAATCTTTATATAAAAATGGGCTATAAAGTTCTCAAAACCTTAGTGCATTATTACGATGACTTGGCCGATGGCGTACGCATGCATAAACGCTTAGATCCACCAGGCCCGAGTAAAGTGATTAACATGCCGTTGTACGTGCAAACGACGCCCTTCACCTGTGGCGCAGCGTGTTTAATGATGGCAATGACAGCGGTTAAACCGCAATATCACCCCAGTAGAATAGATGAGCTGAGTATTTGGCGCGAAGCCACCACGATTTTTATGACTAGCGGCCATGGCGGTTGCAGTGTTCATGGTTTGGCGTTGGCAGCAATTAAACGTGGTTTACAAATTGAGATGTACAGCCAATCAACCTCGGTCCCTTTTATTGATAGCGTGCGTGATAGTAATAAAAAAGACGTCATCACCATTGTACATGACGATTTTTGCCAACAGTTGATTTCACAAGGTATTGAGATACACAACGCGGCACCTACACTAGTTCAAATTAAACATTGGATTGACAGCGCGTATGCGGTGTTGTTGATGATCAGCACTTATCGCTTTAATGGTGAGAAAGGCCCACACTGGGTGATATTAAGCGGTTATAACGAGCAGTTTATGTTTATCCACGACCCGTTTGTTGAAGTGCAGAAAGATGCGATTAACGCGGCGTATGTACCCATTAGTCAGTCAGAGCTGGCGCAGGTGATGCAATATGGGAAGCAGAAACAGGTTTCTTGTTTAGTGGTGAAGTCATCTTTGGCTTAATGATTATGTTTTTTATGGCCTGCGGCCACGACTGGTTTTTCAAACTTCGTTTGAATTAAGATCGCAAGCTTCCACCCTGCACGGGCCAAATTTACTGTCATTCTGGTAGTGCTGTTGAGCCGGAATTAGCTTTATTTTTTGTGCTTATGGCCTGCGGCCACTAACGTCGTGGCGCTTCGCCCACACTAGACCAAGAGGAAATTAACGGCTATTCCCTCTTGGAACTCCCAGCCGCCCCGCAACATTTTCAAACAGCGAAAAGGTAGCCATGGGGATTGATCCAGCTTTTAACTTCGTTTGTAACCTGCTTCGTCCTTATTCGAAAATGCTAACGCTTCCGATGGTACATCTGATGTGAACGGATTCACGAATGTCGCGGTGGCATGGATGCCAAAGAGCGACCTGTACCGCGAAAGCTAAGCTCACATCCATGTGAGCTTCACGCTATTTTCATCAACAGCCTCAAGTTCAGAGTTGAATTTATAGATTTTTAAACAAAACGTTTATTTCATTTATGAACAGAAATACGTTTAAGAGACAAGTTTTGAACTGTTTTTATAAAAGTTTACCCTGTCGCCCACTAAACATTACTGGCTACCAAAAGGTAACTAGATGCCTATCACGTCAAACAGAGCGTTTTCTCGACCAGGTATTTACATAATAAAGAGTCACATCTCACGTATTCGGGCTTATTCAACACTTGAGATAAGGACGCGGCTTCGCGCGGCCTATCCTTATATGTTAGCTGTACTTTAGCTCAGTGCTTTAATTTTTTGATGGTTCTAACGAACTCTGAGATACCCCAAGTACCTATACTAATGAAACTAATTTGCATTAAGCTAATTGAACTAAGGCTAAAATCAGTAGAGTAAACAGCATGGCCAATTAAATGACCTAATTGAAAAATACCTACTATTGAAGCTATTGCGCAAATAACAAGTAGCAACCAGTTTAAATAATTTAAATGATGATTCATAAGCATCCTTTTATGATTGTACAACTAACGCGAAGCACACGGGCGACGAGCCGCGCAGCAGTTTAGCGTCCCAGCGACCAACGGGAGCGAGTGATGCGTATAGTTATGTTTTTGAACGCTGCGCATTAGCTTTGTTGTCTAAGATATTTAATAACTCTTCGTACTTTGGCCCAGGGCCAAATTGAGGCAATCCAATAGCCAGTAAAACAGCGCCGAATGCTAAATAAACGATATACTCAGCGACAACCACACCTGTTGCCATCACAGTAATTCCGCATAGCATGACAACAATCAGCAAAACTCTGAATAATGTTGCAGTCTTAATCTTTTTCTTAGCACCGGCTATCACTTCCAGTTCTTTGTCACTGAATTCCATGGTTAAACCTTTTTAAAAAATATAAAAGTGTATTAACGTGAATTCCGATAAACATCCTGAGAAGCCAACCAAAATTCAACTTTAATATCATTTTTTATTAATATTTATTAGTAACTTATCAGCATATATTAGCTAAATCAACTCATTAGCGCTTGGATGCTCTTTATGGAGAGAATCGAGAATTTAGATTACCAAGAGTAATATTAACTCGTTATGTAAATAATATTTTTAACAAAAGCTAACTGATTCAACTGGCGAGATCAATCATGCCACCCATTTTTATGATGTTTTATGGCTAGCTCACGTCGTTTTCTTCAACGGCCTCAAGTTCAGAGTTGAATTTAACCATTTGTAAGCTGAGACTAACCCGTTTTTGGACATTGAACGTATTAGTGCTTAATAGTTAAACTCACTATTCGCATTATGATAAGTATGGTGAATTTCGTTTAATCGCATAGTCTCTTGTTATACGTTCATTGAGACAACTTTTATTCTTTTAGACTAAGGCCTTTATGTGAACTGTATACATGCTGCATATCCGTACCATTAACTAAATAAGCATCCATTTCTACAGTGATTAGCCCTGATAATGGCTTAATTTCAAGAATACCTGATTCACCTAAATTTGCAGATAGCAGAGTGCGATTGCTAATAGCTAGGAAAGTTTTGTCAGTACCTCGCAAGTCGCCATTTACATATAATTTTGCCCCACTAAACCACGAATTTGTTATTTTAACTTTGTTTGATTTAACGGTGAATTCAAAAGATTTTCTCATTAGATCTCCATATTCTGAGAAACATATAAAGCCCTGTTAGTTACAATGTAGCCAATTACTCAAGTTATTTTTCTTAGCACTGTGCTTGAAATACAGAGCCATGAAAAAACCAAACAACAACCCCATAAACATGAATATTAACCATGCCACCCATTCTATGATACTTAAACTCACTAGTTGCATTATGATAAGTATGGTGAATTTTACGATTTAACCATATATAAACAATTGTCCAATGGTATTTGCTCAGGGTAACTTGCAAGCACGAAACCAAATTTTTCATAAGCTTTTATCGCGCTATAGTTATGCGCTAAAACAAACAAGGAAGATTCTTTTACTTTTAGTTCTACAATACCTAATCTATAAAGACGATTCATAAGCTCTGATGCTATACCTTTACCTCGATATTTTGGGTTAACAATTAATCGAGCTAAATGGCATTTGTTTAATCGTTGGTAAAATTGACCAAAAGCTAGAAATTCCGACTCATTTGAAACAAGTGCAAAAGAACTTAACATATTAAGTTTGAGATCTTCAACAAAAGTCATTGCATTAAATGGATACCTAAAGTTTGGTCCTGACCAATCTGTAAGCTCTTGCTCGCAACAAAACCAGCTCATCATTTCTAATAGATGATTATCTAAAGGTTGAATTAATTGCATATTTACCTTAACACATTAACCATGCCACCCATTTTTATGCTAATTAACATAACTGCTTTACAATTTGATTGCGATAACTTTCTGCTATATTCAAATGTATAAATTGAATGAGAATTACCAACAAACTGAGTGCTAGATAGATAATGGTGAGTAATGCAGCAAATCCAACACAGCACTAGTGGCTTGATTGATATCAAGCTGGCAATTAGGTGATTTTTTTAGTATTAAGTTAAGCCTTAAGCACACAACCAGCGTTGGCAGTTTGATGCACCTTGTCTTCGCTTTCGCTCTAGTTGTTCACAATATTCAGTTAATGCTGGTAAAGCCCCTACAGCTCCCTTGAATAATAAACCAAACCCAGTAGTGATTTTTAGCCAGTTGTCAGCAGAAATATTGAGTCTGTTTAGAATGTCTGGCTACTTGTACTAATAGCACCGCACTTATTTCCTCATATAACCCTGCTTGTGTCTTCAACCATCTTTAATGCTGAACATTAATCCATTAGCCATGTTTAAATAGCCAATAGTGCTGGATTTTCATATTTATCCTTACTTGCAATTGGTGTGATTCAACTTTGAACTTGAGGACGTTGAAGAAAATAACGTGAGCCTGACATGGATGTCAGGCTAGCTTTCGCGGTACAGGATGTACCATCGGAAGCGTTAGCATTTTCGAATAAGTCCGAAGCCGACTACAAATGCCGGTCAAAGTTAAATTTGACCCCATGGCGACCTTTTCGCTGTTTGAAAATGTTGCGGGGCGGCTGGGTGATCCAAGAGGGAACAGCCGTTGGTTTCCTTTTGGTCTGGTGTGGGTGAAGCGCCACGACGTTAGTGGCCGCAGGCCATAATCTAAAAACATAATGGGGCATAAATGATTTGCATACCTTGCTTGCAATTGGTGTGATTCAACTATGAACTTGAGGACGTTGAAGACTCTTTATAAGTGAATGCGTGAAGCTCACATGGATGTGTACTTAGCTTTCGCGGTACAGGATGTACCATCGGAAGCGTTAGCATTTTCACTTTTTATTAATAAGATGGACCGAGGCTGTCTACAAGAGAGGTCAAAAGCTGGATCTGACCACGTCGCGAAATTATCGCATCTATTATTTATATCAAATGGGATAATTTTGATGTGACGGCTGGGCCTATTCTTTAACAAAGAAAAAGAGGGAACAGCCGTTGGTTTCCTCTTGGTCTGTTGTGGGCGAAGCGCCACGACGTTAGTGGCCGCAGGCCAAATGTATCAACCCATATGTATCAACCCATATGTATCAGCTAATAAGCATCACCTCCAGAGCTTAACTCGATAAAGTTAACGTTCTTATTTTTCAATTTTTTGAGCTAGCGTTACTTTTATTCGTTTTATATCAAGTCTACTAGAGATAAAATTCAATATCGGTGGATATAAGGTATTAATAATGCAAAGTTTAATCAATTGGCAATTGCTACATAAGCGCTTATCTAAAAAAAAGAGACCAGAAAGTGAGTTTCTATTGAATTGGGATGAGTTTGCCGAAATGTATGATGGAATGATCCGTCTTGAAGCACGTTTTAGCGAACAGCAAGTCGCCTGTATGCCTATTGAAGCAAGTGATACCGTTGTCGATATTGGTTGTGGCCCGGGTCGTTTATCTGTGCCATTAGCTCACAGAGCTCGCCAAGTAACGGCTGTGGATGCCTTTCCTAATATGTTAGCCCGCTGTATGAAAAACGCTAAAAATGCAGGTGTTGATAATATCAAACCGCTATTACAAGATTGGGAAGCTGAAGATGCTTTAGAACAAATAGGCATGCATGATATAGCAATAGCTTCCCGTTCAGTCGGTTTAGCCGATTTAAAAAAGCTCAATAAAATTGCCAGAAAATATGCCATTATCATCGCATTTGCCAATGCGCCGAGTTTAAAACAGATTCATTTTGAGTTTCTAGAAGGTATGATTCCCAATGCTAAAAGAAGCAAAACAACAAAGGACAGAGCATTTAGTTATAACATTACTTACAATATGCTTTACGACATGGGCGCTGAACCAAATGTGTTAATCCTTGATGATGGTTTTGAGGCTATCTATAACACCAAGCAAGAAGCCTATGATGATTTAACGTTTATGGGTAATATTCAACAAGATGTTGAGCATCTATTTCATCAAAATATTGATAAACATCTTACCGCGACCGAAGATAATCGTTGGAAATTATTTTGTCCCACCCGTTCTTTTGTCATGTGGTGGAAAACCAGTGATATAGTGGAATAGCTAACCCACTTATCGTATAAATATTAACATTTATACGATAATACCAAAAAGGAGGCTTTCGCCTCCTTTTGCTTATCTAATCACTTTTTAATAGCCAACTGACACTATTTACCGTCTTCTGCTCGACGCTTTTTAAAGTCTGAATCTTCGATCCATTTTGGCCAGTCGTTGTTGTTGGCTAGCTTTTCAATAATATCGCTGATTAAGGCTAAGTCTTGCTCTACCCCACCTAAATTCCAACTGGCATCGTAGTCATCGGCAGCTTGATGGTACTTATGGGCGATGTAGTCTGGGTCGGTGTCGCCTAAACTCATAAACATTAAACCCGGTACGCCTTGTTGTGCTAAGGCAAAGTGGTCTGAACGGAACATTAAGCCATTTTGTGGACGAGGGTCGGCTTTTACCGTACGACCTTGAGCTTTAGTAGCATCATCTAAATAGTTTTCAAGCTCTGACACGCCTTGGCCGTAACGCAAGATGTAATCCACGCCTTTGCCGACATTCATGCCGTCGATGTTTAAAAATGACACCAATTGCTTGGTCGGTACTGGTGGATGGGCGGCAAAGTATTGCGCGCCAATAAGGCCCGTTTCTTCTGCGGTAAAGGCTGCAAATAAAATAGACCGTTTTGGTGCTTTGTTTTGCTGTTTAAAATGACGAGCAAGTTGTAATACCCCAGCGACACCCGATGCATTATCAACGGCACCGTTATAAATACGGGTCTTGCCATCTTGAACAGTTTTACCTAAATGATCCCAGTGGGCATGCATGACTACCCATTCATCGGCTTGAGTGGTACCAGGTAATAAGCCGGCGACATTATATGAGGTGGCTAATTCTATGGTATTTTTCACCGCTAGATTAGCTTTAAGCTTTAAAGGAATAGACTTAAACCCAGCCTTAGCCGCAGTTAATTTAACCTTGTCATAATCTAGCCCTGCTGCCTGAAACACCTTTTGCGCGGTTTGATGTTGAATCCACCCCATAACACCAATGTGTGATTGGTTCTTATGTTCATCAACTAAGGTGTATTTAGTATTGGTGTTGCTGTTTTCTACGACGTTCCAGCCATAAGCTGCTGGTGCGGTTTCATGCACAATAAACACCGCTTTAGCGCCCTGCCTTGCTGCTTCTTCGTACTTGTAAGTCCAACGACCATAATAAGTCATGGCATTGCCTTTAAAGATGGCTGGGTCTTGGGTGGCAAATCCTGGGTCATTGACCAGCATGATCACTGTTTTGCCTTTTACATCGACATTGGCGTAGTCATTCCACTGGTATTCTGGCGCATTAATACCATAGCCAACAAACACTACATCGCTGTTATCTAAACTGACTTGAGGTAACACTTGCTCTGTACGTGCGGTGAAATCAGTGCCGTTATTAAACACTACATCACCCATAGTCAGCTGCATTGTTTGATCGGCAGTAATTTTAGCCATCGGCACAGCTTGACGGTAACTGTCACCAAAACCTGGGGCAAGTCCCATCGCTTTGTATGCACTTTCTAAATACTCAACGGTCAGCTTTTCACCATGGGACAATGGCCCACGGCCTTCAAACTCATCACTCGCGAGGGTTTGTACATCGTTACGATAAGTTTTTTGATCAAATTGAAATGGCATAGCATTCACGCTTGGCAATAAAAAGGCGCCAAACACACTAAAAACGGCCAACAAACGAAAAGTATTCACAGACTACATCCTTTGTTAATAATGAGAAAAATCATTGTAACAGCAAGTATGTAAATCGAAAGTAGCAAAATGTAACGGGATAATAAGCAAGCGCTTTGCTGATGGAATAAACAATAAAGACCAGATGTTAACACCGGCCCTAGGATGCTTTAAAAAAGCGGTAAACTTATCCCTTGCATCCCTGTTTGCGCTAAATAGCGCTTGTCTATCCATAAGCCGATAGCAGCAACTAATACTTCATCATAAAAAATCAATGGAATTTGCTGGCGACGCCAAGGTGGGATATTGCATTCTTGCCACAATTTTTTTAGCTCACGCGGTTTTTGACGTTGTGATGAGGCAAATTGCGGATAACATTTTATAGAGCCAACAGCGCCAAAGCATATAGTAATGTTGCTGTTAGTTGGCGGCAAAGCTAATAAAGGATTATCAGCAGATGTTTGTTGGCTTAAATGATATTGATGCTGGCCGATTTCACACATCATATCTGTCATATCGCCATTAACTAGGCTGATAAAGTCAGCCGTTAATTGGCTAGTAGGTGGCGTTTCCAGCTCACTGTTTTTGAGTACATATGCCACACGGGCAAAACGCTTAACATGATACTCACCCCATTGAATGGACATGTTAGCATCATCTTTGGCAGCTAAAAGCTGTGACAGTATCTGTTGTAATTGCGCTTGCGAAGGTAAACTAACGCCACTATGAATTAAATAACCACGAAACAGTAATGCTTGCCAAGCTGCACTCAATTGACCAAAACCAGTAAGCGTAAACCCGCTTGATTCGGTCATTAATGCATTGACATCACTGGCCAATACTAACCATTGAGGTAAGCGATGCCTGACTTCATCATCAACAATGTGTTGTTGTTCAGCGCACAATGCCGCACTTCTCGCTGCCGTTGTTGCAATGCTGGGCCAACGCTGCTTTAAACGCGGGATAATATCTAAACGAAGAAAGTTACGGTCATAACTGTTGTCTTGATTACTTTCATCTTCAATGTGAGTTAAGTGATATTCAACGGCAAATTGCTCTATTTGATCACGGCTTATTGATAATAACGGCCGAAGTAACCATGACTGTTTATACGCTTGCATAACGCCCATTGCCGCCAATCCTTTTGGCCCTTGTCCCCGCTTTAACGCCAGCAATAGCGTTTCGAGTTGGTCATCTTGGTGATGGGCGGTTAGCAGTATGTCACCAGGATTAAGGTAACGATCAAATGCTTGATAACGAGCGTCGCGGGCCTGTGCCTCAAGACTTTGTCTGGGGCCTTTATCAACGTTAACTCGTTCTACTTGCAGTGGTAATTGGTAATGCCCTGCTCGGGTGACACAATGTTGTACCCAATTGTCGGCATTTGCACTAAGCCCATGGTGAACATGAATAAGCAGGCAAGCAATATGTGGGTATTTTTGCGCAAATACACTTAACCCATACGCCAGCACCTCTGAGTCAACTCCGCCACTGTAAGCCAGTACTAACTTAGGCGATGATTCATCTTTAACTACACTCATTTGGTAAAGAGGTAATACAGCTTGTTCGAGCAAATTGAGCAGTTGTTGTGCACTCATTTGCTCTGATAACGAAGACTTTTCAATCATGATGATCGCCTAATTAAACACGATTTTGACGTTGGTTGAACCAAGCATACTTTCTAGCGCTAGCATTAATTCATCACTAGGGTTCACTCGCCATTCTTCACCTAACATGATTTTGCCACTGGCTTGTTGTTTGGTGTAGTTAATCACCACAGGCACGGCGCCATTACGCCACGGTGTTAATGTTTGTTCAAAAGTTTCTAGCCAATCAGGGGTGACATCATCGCCATGAACGTTGATTTCTACCGCTTTGGCAAAGTGACTGCGCGCTTCACCAATTTCAATGATATTGCGCGCGTTCATGCGATTGCCGCCAGAAAAATCATCAAAGCTGACATCACCTTCACAAATAAGAATGCGATCTTTTTCAAGCATGTGGCCAAACTTTTCAAACGGTTCGGTAAATAACATCACTTCTAAACGGGCACTTTTATCATCTAACGTAACTAAACCCATTTTTGAGCCACGCTTAGTGATCATTACTCGCGTAGCCACCACTAACCCGGCCGCTTTAACGGTTTTACCGCGCTCGGTTGGGTGAATGTCTTTTAAGCGGCCATTGGTGTATTGCTTAAGTTCTTTTAAATACTGGTTGATAGGATGACCAGTAAGGTAAAGCCCTAAGGTTTCACGCTCGCCTTCTAACCAAATTTTATCCGGCCATTGTGTACATTGAACAAAGTTTTGCTTACTGTCTTCTGGCTCACTATTGAGCAAACCAAACATGTCATGCTGACCAATGGCTTCTGCTTTTGCGTGTTGCGCTGCGGCACTAATGGCCTCTGGCAACGTTGCCATCATCGATGCACGATGTGGACCTAATGTGTCCAAGGCACCCGCTAAAATTAATTTTTCAATGACTCGTTTATTGAGCTTTTTCAAATCCACACGGGCACAAAAATCAAATAAGTCGGTAAATGGACTGTCTTTACGTGCTTCTAAAATTGATTCTACAGGGCCTTCACCCACACCTTTAATAGCACCAATACCGTAAACAATATTAAGGTCATCATCGACAGTAAATTTAAATAAGCCTTTGTTCACGTCTGGCGGAATTAACGGTAAGCCCATGCGCTCACATTCATCTACCAAGGTGACAATTTTATCGGTGTTGTCCATGTCGGCAGACATTACCGCGGCCATAAACTGCGATGGGAAATGGGTTTTTAACCACAGGGTTTGATACGACACCAAAGCATAGGCAGCTGAATGCGATTTGTTAAAACCGTAACCAGCGAATTTTTCTACTAAATCGAAGATCTTCATCGACAAGTCGCCGTCGATGCCGTTATTAATAGCCCCTTCTTTAAAGGTGCCGCGCTGCTTGGCCATTTCTTCAGGTTTTTTCTTACCCATTGCACGACGCAGCATATCTGCGCCGCCTAGGGTGTAACCTGACAATACCTGAGCAATTTGCATCACCTGCTCTTGGTACAAAATAATACCGTAGGTGGGTGCTAGTAGTTCTTTTAAAGACTCATGCTGATATTCAGCATCGGGATATGAAACTTCTTCACGGCCATGCTTACGCTCAATAAAGTTGTCAACCATGCCTGACTGCAAGGGACCTGGGCGGAACAATGCTACCAGTGCAATCATGTCTTCAAAACAATCGGGTTGCAGACGTTTAATTAAGTCTTTCATACCACGAGATTCGAGCTGGAATACCGCGGTGGTTTCGTAGCGCTGCAATAATCTAAAACAGGCAGGATCAGCAAGTGGAATGGCTTCGATACGTACGGGTTCTTTACCTTCTTTAATTTGGCGCGGATTAATCATCTGCAACGCCCAATCAATAATGGTTAAGGTACGTAAGCCCAAGAAATCGAACTTAACCAAACCCGCAGTTTCTACATCGTTTTTATCAAACTGAGTAACAGGGTTCAAGCCTTCGGCGTCACAATATAAAGGTGCGAAATCTGTAATTCGAGTGGGGGCAATTACCACACCGCCGGCATGCTTACCCGCGTTACGTGTCACACCTTCTAAACGGCGACACATGTCGATAAGCTCTTTAACGTCTTCATCACCGTCATAGGCTTCAGGAAGCGCGGGTTCAACTTCAAAGGCTTTCGCCAATGTCATCCCTGGTTCTGCGGGGATTAATTTGGTTAGACGTTCAACAAAGCCATATGGATGACCTAATACGCGGCCAACATCTCGTACCACAGCTTTTGCTGCCATGGTACCAAAGGTAATAATTTGCGATACCGCTTCACGGCCATAGAGTTCAGCGACATGATCAATTACCTCGTCACGGCGGTCCATACAAAAGTCGACGTCGAAATCGGGCATGGATACACGTTCAGGGTTCAAGAAACGCTCGAACAGTAAGTCATATTCAAGTGGGTCTAAATCAGTAATTTTTAGTGCGTATGCCACTAACGAACCTGCACCAGAACCACGACCTGGACCGACTGGAATATCGTTGTCTTTACCCCACTGAATAAACTCCATCACAATAAGGAAGTAACCCGGGAAACCCATTTGGTTAATCACTTTCAGTTCAATCTCGAGACGTTCGTCATACTCTGGCCGTTTCTCGAGGCGAACTTGCGGATCAGGGAATAAAAATTCGAGACGTTCTTCTAAGCCTTTTTCTGAGGCAGTAACTAAGAAGTCTTCTATCGATAAATCGCCGGTCGGGAAATTAGGTAAAAAGTATTCATGTAAGCGAATAGTGACGTTACAGCGCTTAGCAATTTCGACACTATTTTGAATGGCCGATGGAATATCGGCAAACAAGGCGATCATCTCGTCTTCGGTGCGCAGGTATTGTTGATCGCTGTAGGTTTTAGGACGACGCGGATCGACTAAGGTAAAACCATCATGAATAGCGACACGAATTTCATGAGCTTCAAAATCATCTTGTTTTAAAAACACCACTTGGTTAGTGGCGACAACAGGCAACCCTTTTTCAGATGCTAGCTCAACCGCCATGTGCAAATAGCGTTCTTCATGTGCACGGCCAGTACGGATAAGCTCTACATAATAACGATCTTCAAAATGTTGTTGATAAAAAGCAATCAGTGACTCAACTTGATGTTGATTGCCTTTTAATAATGCCTTACCAACGTCACCGTCTTTGGCGCCTGAAAGAATGATCAAACCACTGTTAAATTTGATTAACCAGTCTTGATCTATCACAACTCTATTATCGACATGTCCACGAAGATAAGCTTCACTGATCAATTGAGTCAGATTTTGATAACCCTCGTTATCCATGGCAATAATGGTTAAGGCACAAAACTCTTTTTCAAAACCTGGAGTTTGCACCCAAAAATCGGCACCTACAATGGGTTTAATACCAGCATTATTACAAGCACCATAAAACTTTACCAAACCACAGAAGTTGTTTTGATCGGTTAATGCTATCGCTGCCATCCCCTGATTTTCAGCGGCTGCAATGATAGGTTTCACTTTGGCAACGCCATCTGACATTGAATAATCACTGTGGACACGCAAATGAACAAAACGAGGATCGGACATAGATTATTTTTTCTTCGAAAAAGATGAATGAAACAACACGAAAATGCGGGATTTAGACTAGCAAACTAAGCGACGTTATCCAATGATTAAGTCGTTTAATCTTGGTCTTATTACAAGGTATCCTGAAGCAAAATACGTTCTGCAACAGGTTTGAAACTTTTACGATGCTCAGGTAACACACCATACAAGGCTAACGCTTCAAAATGTGCCTTGGTTGGATAACCTTTGTGTTTAGCAAAGCCATATTGTGGATATTGAGTGTCTAACGTATCCATCTCTGCATCACGAGTCACTTTAGCAATAATAGATGCGGCGCTGATGGCGGCAACTAATCCATCACCTTTTATTATTGCATGGCTGGCAATACCAAACTCTGGCACCCGATTACCATCAACCAATACTCGTTCAGGCTTAATCGACAACCCCGCCACTGCCCGCTGCATTGCCAACATAGTGGCGTGTAAAATATTCAGCTCATCTATTTCACTAGGGTTAGCACGGCCAATACTAACACTTAACGCATTGTCCATAATCTGTTGGTATAAAGCATTACGGCGCTTTTCACTGAGTTTTTTAGAATCGTTAAGGCCTACTATCGGTTTACTCGGGTCTAATATCACCGCTGCGGTCACCACATCACCAACTAATGGGCCACGTCCAACTTCATCAACACCGGCAACCACACCTTGTGAAATAACGGCCACCTGTTCAGGAGAGATATTTTTAATCACTATGGGCAGATTATTGCTAGACGTCATCATTTTTCCTACATCATTCAGATGGGTTAATTAGCGCAACCACAGCATCAGCAGCTCGTTCGCTAGCATTACATTTCAATAACTGATGTAGTTCTTCAAAGCGGGCATTTAATGGCGCAAAATCTTGATTGAGTTGATTAATAACTGCATCGGCAATTAACTGTGGCTGGCAATTAGCTTGCATCAGTTCTGGCACTATGGTTTCGTTAGCGAGTAAATTAGGCAACGAAAAGTTATTAATTCTCATCATCCGGATACCGATTGCATAAGTAATAGGGCTAACACGATACGACACCACCATAGGACGTTTTACCAACATAGCCTCTAACGTCGCTGTGCCAGATGCCAATAAAATACAATCAGCGGCAGCCATTACTTCGCGAGATTGCCCTTCAACAATAGTGACTTCTAAATCGGGAGCAAACTGTTCAAGCGCAGCAATAAATTGTTGACGACGAGCATCATTCACCACTGGAGTGACAAATTTGATATCTGGATAGGCTTGTTTGACCAATTGGGCCGCTTTGACAAACGGTTCAGCTAATTGCTTTAGCTCTCCGCCTCTGGACCCTGGCAATACCGCCAAATATTCAGCATTAGGATCTAATTCTAATGACTGCCGAGCAGCCAGCTTATCACTGTGCATCGGAATGTCGTCTGCAAGTGTATGTCCTACAAAGGTACAAGGCACTTGATGTTGGTCGTAAAACGCTTTCTCAAACGGCAATAATGACAACACCATATTAGTGGCTTTAGCAATTTTAAATATACGCTTTGGACGCCAAGCCCAAACTGACGGGCTGACATAATGGACCGTTTTAATCCCTTTGGCTTTTAATTTAAGCTCTAGGCCAATGTTAAAATCGGGCGCATCAATACCAATAAAACAATCTGGCGCTAGTTCAGTAATTTGTTCCACTAAGCTTGAACGAATATGCAACAGTCGTGGTAAATGTGATAACACCTCGACTAATCCCATAATCGAAAGCTCTTCCATTGGAAATAAACTTTCAAACCCAAGCGCTTGCATACGAGGGCCACCAATGCCAATAAAGCGCGCATCTGGATAGCGTTGTTTAAGTGAATTGACTAAACCGGCACCTAAAATATCGCCGGAGATTTCTCCGGCGACAATGGCAAATATTTTTTGAGAAGTGTGAGTCATTATGTCTTCTATCGAATGATGCCACGACCAGAGTGGTTAATAAACTCCATAAATGCTTTTACATTTATGTCATTTTCGGCCGCACTGCTTAATTCCGCATTAGCTTCTTCAATGGTTAAACTCTTACGAAATACCGTTTTATAAGCATTAAGAATAGCACGCTGGTCTGCTTTACTAAATCCACGACGTTTCAAACCTTCAAGGTTTAAGCCACGGGGAGCCGCGGGTGAACCTGCAGCCATAACAAACGGCGGTACGTCTTGTAAAATCAATGATGCTCCGGCGGTAAATGCATGTTCACCAATGTGAACAAACTGGTGCACGCCAGTCATGCCGCCTAAAATAACCCAATCACCAATATGTACATGACCAGCAATAGAAGCATTATTGGCCATAATAACGTTATTACCAACAAGACAGTCATGAGCAATATGAACATACGCCATAAATAGGTTATTAGACCCTATGCGAGTTTCACCCTTGTCTTGGGTTGTACCACGGTGAATCGTGACTGATTCACGAATAATGTTATTGTCGCCAATAATTAAGCGAGTTTGTTCGCCTGCGTACTTTTTGTCTTGACACTCTTCGCCAACAGAAGCGAATTGAAAAATACGATTACCTTTACCAATAACGGTTGGACCTTTGACCACTACATGAGAGTTGATGCATGTGTCATCGCCGATTTCAACATTCTCGCCTATATAGGTCCAAGGACCAATAGTGACATTGTTACCAATTTTGGCTGTTGGGTGAACAAACGCTAATTTATCTATCACTTTTCAATCTCTCTACGTGCGCACATAATTTCAGCTGAACAAACCAGTTCACCATCAACCAAGGCTTCACCAATAAACACACCGATACCACGACGCTCTTTAATCATTTTAACGTGAAAATGTATTTGATCGCCTGGCTCAACAACACGTCTAAAACGCGCTTTATCAATACCTGCAAAATAATACAATACGTCAGGAGATGGTTCTGTGCTCATGGTTTTAAACGCAAGCAAACCTGTTGCTTGTGCCATAGCTTCTAAAATTAGAACCCCAGGCATAACAGGTTGTATAGGGAAATGTCCCTGAAAAAATGGTTCATTAATCGTGACATTTTTAATCGCATGTAATTGCTCACCTACGGTAAAATCTAACACACGATCAATTAACAAGAATGGATATCTATGAGGCAGATATTTAAGTATCTCTTTAATATCCATGGTGTTTAATTGATTTGACACACTACATTCCTTAAATAAGGCAGAATTACAATTATTCTGTGCCCTTAGCACTTTTTTCGAGATGTTTTACTCGATTAAAAAGCTCATCTAATTGACGGAAACGAACAGTGTTTCGACGCCATAATTTATTTTCCATCGCAATCGTCGCAGATGAATACACACCTTTATCACGGATAATGCTGGTCACATTCGTTCCGCCGCTAACATGAACTCCGTCAGCAATACTCAAGTGTCCTGCGATTGCACAATTACCGCCAATAATACAGTATTTACCTATGGTACAGCTACCAGCCAAAATAGTACCACCTGCAATGGCGGTATTTTGCCCAATAACAACGTTATGAGCAATTTGAATTTGGTTATCGATAATGACACCATCGTGGATTTCGGTATCTGATAATGCACCACGGTCTATACTGGTACATGCGCCAATTTCGACATGATTGCCAATACGAACGCCACCGGTTTGCGGGATTTTAATCCAGTTACCGCGCTCATTGGCATAACCAAAACCATCAGACCCAATAACAGACCCGGAATGGATGATGCAATCATGCCCGATATGAACATTATGATAAACACTCACATTGGCCCAAAGACGCGAATTTGAACCTATAATACTGGTTTCTCCGACGACACAACCTGGACCTATCTGAACATTTTCACCTAAAATAACCTTGGCACCAATGACCGCATTAGCACCAATAGCAACACCTTCACCCAAAATGGCTGAAGGATCTATTTGTGCAGAGGGATGAATACCGGGGGTTTCTTTAGGAGTGGTATCAAGTAATTGCGCTATACGAGCAAAGCCGACATAAGGATCGTTAACGATCAAGGCATTGCCAGAATAACCATTTGCATCTTTTTCGCTCAGCAATACCGCACTAGCTTGAGTGGCCTCAAGCTGATCGCGATACTTGCTATTGGCTAAAAAAGAGAGTTGGCCTTGAGTTGCATTTTCAAGGGTAGCCACGCTAAATATTTCTAGGGTGTCATCACCTTTAACCGTTGCCCCCAATAATTGGCCAAGCTCTTTTAAAGTCACTTTCTGCATATTTATTATTGGCCTTTACTTAAGGCTTCTACCACTTGGCTGCTAATATCAGCTTCTGGCTTAACAAAAATAACTGCGCCACGTTGTAGCACCATGTCATATTGTTCTTTACTAGCAATAGTATTAATGGCTTTTTGAACTAGAACTAATAGCTTGTTTTGCTCTTCACCTTGACGACGACGCATGTCTTCGTCTAATGCTTTGCCTTTCAATTGGAATTCAGATTTTAGAGATTCCATTTTACGCACTAATTCAGTCTTTTGTGTGTCGCTCATTAACGCGCCATCACGTTGTTGCTTTTCAACCAAAGAACGCATTTCTTCCTGCATTTTTTGGACACTTGCAACACGATCTCCAAATTCAGCTTTTAATGATTTTGAAATCTGTTCACGCTGAGGCAGCTGTTCAAACACTTCGCCCATATCAACTACAGCGAGTTTTTCCGCTTGAGCTAGCATAGGTGTTGCACAAAATGCCAATGTAATTAAGGCGCGATTTACCATCTTTTTCAAAGTAGACTCCTTGTTAAACTTGTTGTTATCAGCAAAACTTGCCGAGTGTATTTGTTTTAGAACGTTTTGCCAATATTGAACGAGAAAATTTCTGTCTCGTCATCTTCATATTCTTTCAATGGCCAAGCCAAACTGAACACCATAGGACCCATTGGGGATATCCACTGGACGCTCATACCCCATGAGGCACGTATACGTTCCGGATCGCTATAATCACTTAACTGAGAGAATTGATCAGCTGGTAAATAACGATAACCATCATAATCAAACTCGGTATCCCACACGTTACCTGCGTCTAAGAAGAAACTGGTACGTACAGAATTGGTGTAAGCTTCATCTAAGAATGGTGTAGGAACAATCACTTCCAAACTTGCAGTTGCAATGGCGTTACCACCAATTGAATTACCTTCACTCACATAAACAGTATCAACATTGCCTGGTAAGCTACAACCATCACCCGACGCGTCTGGTGAACATGCCTCACTACCACGATATAAGTAAAATGAACGAGGACCTACAGAATTAGACTTAAAACCACGTAACGAGCTCGAACCACCTGAATAGTAGTTTTCCCAGAACGGCAATATTTGATCGTTGTCGTCAAATTTGCCATAACCATTGGCGTAACCTAGGTGAGCACGCGCTAACATGACAAACCCATGTTGAGGTGTCAGAGGGAAGTAAAAACTAGTGTCAAAATCCGTTTTAAAATACTGTAAATCAGAACCTGGCACTGTCATCTTACCGCTTAAACGTTGCGACGAACCATCAGTAGGGAACTGACCACGGTTAACTGTGCTGCGATACCAACCAGCATTTAATTCAAAGTTATCAAAACTTAAGTCTGCGTCAGGATCATCATTACGATAAACATTATAAAAACGTACAGCTTGTTCGTAAGACGATATTTCTGAAATCGTATTATGACGGTAGCCAATACCACCGTTCAAACGATTAGATTCGTTAATTGGAAACCCTGAAGTTAATGCAACACCATAAGATTTATTCTTATAACGCTCAAGATTAGCCTCATTAGCATCAAACTCGTTCCAAAAGATGCTGCCACCTAAGCTAACGCCATCTTTAGTAAAATATGGGTCGGTATAAGATAAATTAGCACTTTTTGAGTATTTGTTGGTATTAATACTGAAACCAGCTTGGTTACCTGTACCAAGGAAGTTATTTTGCTCAACACCAAACTGCAAACTCACGCCTGATTCAGTACCATAACCAACACCAGCATTAAATGAACCAGAAGGTTGCTCTTTCACCTTAATGGCCACATCTACTAAATCATCACTGCCCGGAACTTGAATCGTTTCAGCATCAACCGTTTCAAAATAACCTAAACGGTTAAGGCGTAGTTTAGACTGCTCAATTTGGGCCGAATTTAACCAAGCCCCTTCCATTTGGCGCAATTCTCGTCGCATTACTTCATCTTTAGTAACTGTGTTACCAGTGAAGTTAATTGAGCGAACATATACACGTTTACCCGGATTAACATTGATGTTAAGAACCACTTCTTTAGTTTCATCGTTAATTTCAGGATACGTTTTCACTTCTGGATAAGCATAACCAAAGCGACCAAGGTATTTACTGTACATTTCTTCGGTGAATGTCACATCGGCACCGTTGTACATATTACCGGCTTTAATCGGCAAAATAGCTTTCATTAACTTTTCGCGACCCATAAGATCGCCTATTAAGTTAACTTCTTTTACTTTATACTTTTCGCCTTCATTCACATTGATAGTAATGTACAAACCTTTACGGTCTGGTGTCATTGCTACTTGTGTTGAAGTCACTTCAAAGCGAATATACCCTTGATTATGGTAATAAGTTTTGATGGTTTCTAGGTCAGCTTGTAGCTTTTGTTTTTGGTAACGACGCTCACCAAACAAATCCCACCAAGCAACATAATCTTTCAATTCAAGCATACCAATAAGTTCATAATCAGAAAACACAGTGTTACCCACTACGTTTATCTGGCGGATTTCAGCCGCTAAACCTTCGGTGAACTTAAATTTAAGCTCAACACGGTTACGAGGTAAGTTGATGATTTGCGCTTCAACTTTGGCACCGTATTTACCTACACCGTAATAGAAATCTTGCAGACCTTTTTCAATGCCTGTCAACATAGTTCTATCGAGCGATTCGCCAGCTCTAACACCAGAACCGTCAAGACTTTCTTGCAACTGTTCGTCTTTAATATCTTTATTACCTTCGAATGAGATAACGCTAATAGTTGGACGTTCTTTAACTGTTACATAAAGTATACCGTCTTCATGACTGACACTAATGTTTTCAAAATTGGTTGAACCGTAAAGGCTCTTTATCGCTTGCTGTAATTTAACTTCATCTACTGTGTCACCTACTTTCACAGGCAAACTCAATAGTGCTGCACCGAGAGCAACTCGTTGCAAACCTTCTACTTGGATGTCGGTCACTTCAAAAGGTTGGAAAGACTCTGCCCAACCATTCCCTGAAAAAGACGCGCCGACGAATAACATCGAGGCAAAAATTTTATTCAATCTCATAGAGCACTTCTAATTATTGTCTGTCTTGCTCAGAGTCGGGCGAAATCGTTGAATAAGGCTACGCCCATCAACATTAGCAGCAAAGCTGCACCAAACCTGAAACCTATTTCCTGTACCTTTTCGGGTACAGGCTTACCAGTAATCACTTCTATAAAGTAATACAGCAAGTGTCCACCATCGAGCACTGGCAAAGGCATTAAATTAATAATCCCTAAGTTAACGCTGATGAGCGCGATAAACCCTAGAAAGTACACTAATCCGTAACTTGCACTGGCGCCAGCGCCTTGTGCAATGGAAATAGGACCACTGAGGTTTTTAACCGACACATCGCCGGTAAATAATTTTTCAATCATCTTAAAACTGACGGCAACAAGTTGCCAAGTTTTATCTGTTGCAGCGACAATCGAATCTACTATGCCATACTCAAGCTCAAAGCGCATATTATCAGGCCATGGTGCTTGGGTTGGACTAATGCCTATAATTCCGATAGTTTTACCGTCAGAATTTTGCTGTGCTTTTGGCACTACATTCACATTGATGGATTGACCTTCACGTATCAATGTCATATTAATATTTTTGTTGGCAGAGCTTTGTACCACATCAACAAACGCTTTCCAATCACTGTATTGGACACCATTAATATTGACGAGTTTATCGCCCACTTTAATGCCAGCTTTTTCTGCCGCACTGTCTTTGCTGATCACCGCAATGGTAGGATCTATTCCCGGACGGAAAATGCCTAAACCTAATGAAGTAATTGGAGATTCTTTTTCTGGATCAAATTGCCACTGACGCGTATCGAGCTTAACGGTACGTAAGGGCATATCCACACCTGATAGTTCAGATAATGGCGCTAAGGTTATATCAATGCTTTCATCACCAATATGGCTAACCAAGGCTAAGTTAACCTCTTCCCAGGTTCTTACTTTTTGTCCTGATACTGCCATTATTTGTTGCGGTTCAACCAACTGAATAACACTGGCAGGGCTATTTAACGTGGTGCTATCAATAACGGGTTTGATTGATGGAGTACCTATCAGATACATAACGTACAAGGCTGCTATAGCAAAAATAAAGTTAGCAATGGGGCCTGCTGAAACAATGGCAATACGCTGCCATACCGTTTTACGGTTAAAGGCTTGATCGACGAGCTCGGCTGGGACGTCTTCTACCCGCTCATCAAGCATTTTGACGTAACCGCCTAACGGGATCATAGCCACCACATATTCGGTGCCATCTTTACCCATTTTGCGCCAAATGGCTTTACCAAAACCAATAGAGAATCGTTCAACTTTTACCCCACAACGACGGGCAACCCAAAAATGGCCGTATTCGTGTGCGGTAATCAAAATACCTAATGCAACAATAAAAGAACCTAAGCTCCAAAAAAAATCTATCATCATTCCCCTGAACTAATTAAGTGCTTTAATAGCGGACATTGCTGTCATGCGAGCTTGTCCATCTAACTGTAAAATATCGCCAATACTCGCTAAACATGTTTGCGGTATGCTATCTAAACACCGTGCATTTATATCCGCAATATCAGTAAAACGTATTTGACCATTTAAGAAAGCTTCAACGGCAATTTCATTGGCCGCATTCAACACTGTGGTCGCTTCCTGTCCATGTTCACATGCTTGCATTGCTAAACGTAAACATGGAAATCGACTGAAGTCAGGTTCACAAAAGCTTAACTGTCCGACTTTGAAAAAATCCAAAGGTTCAACACCAGCGTTAATTCTTTGCGGATAGCTCATACAATGAGCAATAGGAGTACGCATATCAGGGTTCCCCATTTGCGCAATAACTGAACCATCGCGGTACTGCACCATGGAATGAATAACGCTTTGAGGATGTATCACTACTTTGAGTTGGTCGGCCTGAGTATTAAACAACCAGCGTGCTTCAATAAACTCTAAGCCTTTGTTCATCATCGTGGCTGAATCGACAGATATTTTAGGTCCCATCGACCAATTAGGATGATTACAGGCTTGTGTCGGTGTCATCGCACTAAGTGTCGATAAATCCGTTTGCAAAAACGGACCACCTGAACCGGTTAATAAAATATGAGCGATGCCTGATGCGGCTAAATCACAATAACCCAATTGTGCTTGTGCATTGGTAGGTAAACATTGAAAAATCGCATTATGTTCACTATCGACTGGTAACACTGTTGCACCAGAAGCCCTTGCCGTGTGCATAAATAATTCACCCGACATCACCAATGCTTCTTTGTTGGCTAACAGTACCCGTTTGCCCGCTTTAACAGCATCAAATGTTGGCACCAATCCAGCAGCACCAACAATGGCAGCCATAACGGTATCGGTATTAGCATCGGTAACCAATGCATTAAGCGCTTCTGCCCCTGTTGTTACCTGAGTAACACTTCCTTGAGGTAATAAGGCTTTAAGTTGCATGGCGGCGCTCTCATCCACCATATGAGCATATTCAGGTTTATAGGTAATACACAATGCCAGCATTTTATCTACGCTGGCATTAGCCACTAGACCATAGACATGAAATTCCGCTGGATTATTTACCATCACACTTAGCGTGCTAGCACCTATCGAGCCTGTTGCCCCTAAAATCACCATATTTTGCATTGGCATCACATCCACATCGCTATGTAGATAAAGGTAAATACCGGTAGCGCAGCAGTAAGGCTATCGATGCGGTCTAAAATTCCACCGTGTCCCGGTAAAATGGTGCCAGAATCTTTAATGTTAGCAGCACGCTTAAACATACTTTCAGATAAATCACCAAAAGCAGATGCTAACGCAGTGATTAACGTAACCACAATGAGTAAACCTAGTTCTTGTTCTGGTGCAACATACATAATGCCTGCCACCACAACCATAGACGTAATTAATCCGCCAACCAGACCCTCAAGGGTTTTTGCAGGACTTACACTCGGCATCAGTTTATGTTTACCTAATTTACGACCCGCAAAATAAGCCCCAGTATCGGTAGCCCACACCACTAACAATACTAAAAAGACTAATGTGCCACCATAATAAGGGTGAACATTGCTGCTTAACGATTTAAGCGCGATCAAAGACGTAAAACACGGTATGAGTGTTAACTGACCAAACATGGATTTTAGCATTGGGCTTTTTTTCCATATGCTGGCGCTTTTAGGAAAACTAAACACTAATCCAATACTCACTATCCACCAAAATACACCAATGGTGATAATGGCAAGAAACATGGGATGCAATTGTCCCTTAAACCATAAAACATCAACGGGGACCGCTAGATTAAGCGCTATCAGTAACAGACTGAGCGTCGCGGTAAAAGACCACTGAGTGACATTACAACTGGGGTCAATGAAACTCCCCCACTCTTTTGCTGCAATTAAAAATACTGGTACTAACGCCCATGCAAAATAATTTGCAGGAAGTAGAAAGATTGCCCCAAGTACAATTGGGATTAACCACAATGCTGTTATTATTCGTTGTTTTAGCAAAAATTAATCCTCTTAAAATTTATATTGCGCGTATATCTTCAATTTGACTTCCGGTCAAACCAAAACGGCGCTGCCGACTGGCAAAAATGGCAATAGCATCACGAAACGCTAGCTCATCAAAATCAGGCCATAAGGTGTCAGTAAACACCAACTCGGCATAAGCGGCCTGCCATAAAACAAAATTACTAATGCGGCAATCACCGCCTGTTCTTATCATTAAATCAACTTCGCTCTGATTTTGCATGCACAAATGTTCATTTAATGCCTCTTCAGTCATCTGACTGCTGTTGATTTCACCACTTTCAACTTTTTTGGCTAATTTTTGTGCAGCCTGCAAGATATCCCAACGGCCACCATAGTTAGCTGCCACATTTAATATCAAACCAGTATTGTTTATTGTTTTCTCTTGAGCAGCAGCAATCTGCTTTTGTAAACGCGTCGAAAATCGACTGGTATCACCAATAATATTGAGTTTAACTTGGTTTTTATTAAGCAGTTTTAATTCACGTTGTAACACGGTAAAAAACAGCTCCATTAACAAGCTGACTTCTTTATCTGGTCGGCGCCAGTTTTCACTAGAAAATGCAAACAGAGTTAATGATTCAATGCCAAGTTGAGTCGCAGTACTTACCGCACGGCGAACCGCTTTAACACCTGCTTTATGGCCAAACACTCGAGCTTTACCCTGCAGTTGTGCCCAACGGCCATTACCATCCATAATAATCGCAACATGCTTGGGCAGAGATTGTTTTACCACATCAGATAATTGTTCCGGCAACAATTGCGAAGTCATTTGCTCCGAATCGGCTTTGGGGTCTGATTCAAACTCAACTGTAGATGACATCTACGACAATCCTTTATAAAAACAAACGCCGTGTAGTATACCCTTACACGGCGTGTTAACTCTAGCGTCTAAGATGACAGATTATACTTCCATCAACTCTTTTTCTTTTGCAATGAGAATTTGATCGATACTCTTGATAGATGAATCAGTGTACTTTTGTACTTCATCTTCACTACGACGTACATCATCTTCAGTACATTCTTTGGCTTTTTCAAGCTTCTTAACTTCGCTAATAACATCACGACGAACGTTACGAATGGCAATACGACCGTTTTCTGCTTCATTACGAACGACTTTAATAAAGTCCTTACGACGCTCTTCAGTTAACGAAGGTAACGGAATACGCAATGTCGCGCCAGCAGTCATAGGGTTTAAGCCAAGATCAGAACTCATGATGGCCTTTTCTACCGCTTGAACCATAGTTCTATCAAACACGTTTACAGTAAGTGTACGAGAATCTTCAACACCAACGTTTGCCACTTGCTTAAGCGGTGACATAGTACCGTAACAAGCAACTTGAATAGAATCTAATAAACTTGGATGAGCACGACCAGTGCGAACTTTCGCCATTTGGTTTTTAGTCGAGTCAACACATTTACCCATGCGCTCTTGCGCATCCAACATAATAGTATCAATCACAATAATTTCCTTTTTGTCACAAATTCACGTTTGTTTGAGCATTAGCCTAAGAATGACACATGCAATAAAACCGCTCAAACAGTTAAATTATATAATGTAAATATATTTTATGTCTGTGATTAAGCAGGTTGTTTACTGCTAATAATCGTACCTTCTTCCTCACCCATGATTACACGACGAAGTGCACCAGGTTTGTTCATATTGAACACAAGGATAGGTATATTATGATCACGCGCCATGGTAAATGCAGCAAGGTCCATTACTTTTAATTCTGATTCAAGGACTTCTGCATAGGTTAGCGTGTCATATTTAACAGCTTCAGGGTCTTTCATTGGGTCAGCAGAATAGACGCCGTCTACTTTGGTGCCTTTTAATACCACTTCAGCTTCAATTTCGATACCGCGTAAACAAGCTGCAGAATCGGTTGTGCAAAAAGGATTACCCGTACCCGCAGCAAAAATGACTACACGGCCAGATTTCAATAAGCTAATTGCTTCAGCCCAATTATAGTCGTCACACACGCCTTTAAGCGGTATAGCTGACATTAGACGAGCATTAACATATGCTCGGTGTAAGGCATCACGCATGGCTAAGCCATTCATTACGGTTGCTAACATACCCATGTGATCGCCCACCACGCGGTTCATGCCTGCTTTTGCTAAGCCTTCACCACGGAACAGATTACCACCACCAATGACCACACCAACTTGAATACCGAGTTCAACAAGCTCTTTTACTTCTTGTGCCATACGATCAAGTACTTTTGCGTCAATGCCGAAGCCTTCTTGACCCATTAATGCTTCACCGCTTAATTTAAGCAGAATACGTCTAAACGCTGGTTTTGGATTGGTACTCATAATTCTCATCCTGATCATAACAAAACCGCAGCGGTTGCTGCGGTCTTAGGGTATTTAGATAAAAGCGATTACGCTTTTTTAGTAGCAGCGATTTGCGCCGCGACTTCAGCAGCAAAATCTTCTGCTTTCTTCTCGATACCTTCACCTACTTCTAAACGAATGAAGTTGGTTACTTTAGCGCCTTTCTCTTTAAGAACAACGCCAACAGTTTTCTTAGGTTCCATGATGTAAGCTTGACCAGTAAGAGATATCTCACCAGTGAACTTCTTCATACGACCAATAACCATCTTCTCAGCGATTTCAGCAGGCTTGCCTTCATTCATCGCGATTTCGATTTGCAGCGCTTGCTCTTTTGCAACAAGATCAGCAGGCACATCTTCAGGGTTAACAAACTCTGGCTTAGAAGCAGCAACGTGCATTGCAATGTGCTTTAGGGTTTCTTCGTCAGCTTCGCCCGCAACAACAACACCAATACGATCACCGTGACGGTAAGACGCTAGGTTTGCACCATCGATATACTCAACGCGACGAATATTGATGTTTTCACCAATTTTAGTCACAAGTGCAACACGAGTTTCTTCAAACTGTGCTTTTAAGTCTTCAATAGTGATTTTAGATGCTGCAGCAACATCTAGCACTGCGTTAGCAAATGCTAAGAAGTTTGAATCTTTAGCAACGAAATCAGTTTGACAGTTAACTTCTAATAGTGCAGCGAAACCGTCGCCATTCTTGATTAGAATAGTACCGTCAGCAGCGATGTTACCTGCTTTTTTGGCAGCCTTTGCAGCACCGCTCTTACGCATGTTATCAATCGCTAGTTCGATGTCACCGTCAGTTTCAGTCAGTGCATTCTTACAGTCCATCATGCCAGCGCCAGTGCGGTCACGAAGTTCTTTAACTTGGGCAGCAGTAATTGCCATTGTTAAATCCTCTATTTTAATTCGTCTAATTTTGCATTTATAAAACAGGGGCCCAAGGGCCCCTGTTCACCAATTATCTTATTGGCAAATAAGGGGGGATGCTAAGCATCACGCCTTATTAAACAGCTTCTACGAAACCGTCTTGCTCAGCTTGAACAGCTAAATCTTGACCACGGCCAGCGTTAGCAGCTGCAGCAACAGAAGAAGTGTACAAACGAATAGCACGCATCGCATCGTCGTTACCAGGAACGATGTAGTTCACACCGTCTGGAGCAGAGTTAGTATCAACAACTGCAACAACTGGGATACCTAGGTTGTTTGCTTCTTTAATAGCGATATGCTCATGGTCAGCACCGATAACGAATAATACGTCAGGTAAACCGCCCATGTTCTTGATTCCGCCTAGAGACTTTTCTAACTTGTCTAATTCGCGTGAACGCATTAACGCTTCTTTCTTAGTAAGCTTGTCGAAAGTACCGTCTACAGACTGGCTTTCTAGCTCTTTAAGACGCTTGATTGACTGACGAACAGTTTTCCAGTTGGTTAACATGCCGCCTAACCAACGGTGATCAACATAGTACTGATCACAAGAAAGTGCAGATGCTTTAATCGCTTCGCCAGCAGCGCGCTTAGTACCTACGAATAAAACTTTACCTTTCTTAGAAGCAATGTTGCTAATGAAAGCTAACGCTTCGTTGAACATTGGTACAGTGTGCTCAAGGTTGATAATGTGTACACCATTACGAGCACCGAAGATGAAAGGCTTCATCTTAGGATTCCAGTAACGAGTTTGGTGACCGAAGTGAACACCAGCTTGAAGCATGTCGCGCATTGAAACAGTAGTCATTGTATATACCTTTATGTATGTAAGGGGTTAGACCTCCACGCATCCCATGTTTCGACCCTCTAACTTCAATAAGAATTAGAAAGCACCCCGAAAAATGTGTCGATACGTGTGTGATTTAGTATTTAAGTTAATTGCCATGTATAATGACCGTCATCTTTTACGGTTTGCCGAACTTTATGTGAATTCTGCTTATAAAAGCAACAATACGCATCTCGTTAACTCGAACCGTACAACAACAATCTTATACATAACGGCGCGCTTTATACCATAAACGGCATGTAAATACAAATTTTTGCCGTAAATTCCTTGGGTAAAACATGCCTATTTTGACCGCCAAAAGATAGAGAGTTTTCATGAGCATTGTCATCAAAAAAGCAGACGAAATAGAAAAAATGCGAGTAGCAGGTAAATTAGCCGCTAAAGTATTGGAAGTAGTAGCCCCTCACGTTAAAGCGGGGGTCACAACAGATGAATTAAACGACATTTGTGCCAAGTATACCGAAGAGCAAGGTGCCATTTCTGCGCCACTCAATTATCACGGATTTCCGAAGTCTATATGTACTTCAGTTAACGAAGTGGTCTGTCATGGTATTCCTTGTGATTACGCCTTAAAAGAAGGCGATATGATCAATCTAGATATTACGGTGATTAAAGACGGTTATCATGGTGATACTTCAAAAATGTTTTTAATCGGTGAAGTATCAGCTAAAGATAAACGTTTGAGCCGCATTGCCCAAGAAAGTCTATATTTAGCGATTCGAAAAGTGCGTCCTGGTTTAAAATTAGGCGAAATTGGCACTACAATCGAAAAATTTATCAAAACCAGCAAAACAGGGCTTGATAAGTACTCAATCGTGCAAGATTATTGTGGTCACGGTATTGGAACAGGCTTCCATGAAGAACCTCAAGTTGTTCATTATAAAAACAATGACAAAACCGTGCTAAGACCAGGCATGTGCTTTACGATTGAACCTATGATCAATGCAGGTCGTCATACTACTGTTTTGGATAAAAACGATAATTGGACTGTTAGCACATCTGATGGTAAAAATTCAGCACAGTGGGAACACACCTTGTTAGTTACTGAAACGGGTGTAGAAATATTAACGTTACGTGAGGAAGAAGATTTTCCTCGCATCATTAATCACTAGATATAATTAGTAAGGACATCAATGAATACTGCGCTGGACGCCAAAAATGCATTAATTGACTTAAACCAGCGCTTAGTTGAGCAATACACTGCAAAACATCCAATTGCTGATATTGTTAAACATCGTAGTCAATTTGTTGATTCCTTGCTAACACAAACTTGGCAAAATTTTGGCCTCAACAATGGCCATCTTACCTTAGTTGCCGTTGGCGGTTATGGTCGAGGTGAGCTGCACCCACATTCAGATATTGACTTACTGTTTTTGGTTGACGATGAACCATTATCAGCTGAAACTGAAACTCAGTTGAGTCAATTTATTACCTACCTGTGGGATACGGGGCTTGAAATAGGCCATAGTGTTCGCACCATCGCCCAAACCATTGAGCAAGGTAAAGCCGACATCACCATTGCCACCAATCTGATTGAAGCCAGACTACTTACCGGCAGTGAATTTCTATTTGATGTGCTATACGATGCCATTCGCCAACAAGACTTTTGGCCCTCTTACGACTTTTATAACGCAAAAAAAGACGAGCAAACCGCTCGTCACAGCAAAGCCAGCGCCTTTGACTTAGAACCTAATATTAAAACCTGCCCTGGTGGATTGCGCGATATTCAAACGATTGCTTGGGTAGCAATGCGCCATTTTGATGCCGCAACCTTAGAAGAACTCGTCGAACATGACTTTTTGTCACCAGCAGAATTAGATGAGCTCATTGAATGCCAAAATTTTCTTTGGGAAATCCGCTTTGCATTGCACATCACAGCTAACCGCAACGAAAACCGTTTGTTGTTCGATTTACAACGGCAAATCGCTAGTTTATTAGGTTATGAAGATGCCACCCAGTTAGCCGTTGAACAAATGATGAAGCGTTACTATCGCACGGTCCGCCGCGTGATGGAGCTTAACCAAATGTTACTGCAATTGTTTAAGCGCGCGACATTAGGTCACACTCAAGCATTAGAAATACAGCCTATCAGTGATATTTATCAACGTCGTGGACGTTATATTGAAGTGTTAGATAATGATGTGTTTAGCCTTCATAATGAGGAAATATTACGCTTATTCTTATTAGTAGCAAAAAACTCTAATATTCAAGGGATATATGCCCCAACGCTAAGGTTGTTGCGTAATGCCCGCAGAGCACTAACCTCTCCGTTACAAGACAATCCAGCCTGTCGTAAGGTCTTTATGGAGATCCTAAAACATCCTCGGGGTATTGCTGCATTATCTTTGATGCACCAACACGGTATTTTATCGTCGTACTTACCTGCTTGGCGTAAGATTGAAGGCCAAATGCAGTTTGACTTATTTCATGCCTATACCGTTGATGAACACACCCATCGATTGCTGCTCAATATTGAGCGTTTTTCACAAGCCGAGCAAAAAGATGAATTCCCACTGGGAGCCATCTTAATAAATCAATTGCCTAAAAAAGGCTTATTGGTATTGGGAGCGATTTTTCATGATATCGCTAAAGGACGTGGCGGCGATCATAGTAAACTAGGTTCAAAAGATGCCATCGATTTTTGCAAATTGCATGGTATGAATGATCATGACGGTCGTTTAGTGGCTTGGTTAGTTGAAAATCACTTAGTGATGTCAGTCACCGCCCAACGCAGAGATATTTCAGATCCAGAAGTAATCGCACTGTTTGCTGAAAAAGTACATGATGCCGCCCACTTGAGTTATTTATATTGCCTCACGGTTGCTGACATTTGTGCCACTAATGAAAAAACGTGGAACAACTGGAAAGGCTCACTATTACGAGATTTGTATTTTTCAACCCAACGAGTATTGGCTCGGGGCAAAGAAAAGCCTATCGATGTCAAAGCACGAGTTAAAGAGATCCAGGCTAAAGCTAAAAAAGAGCTGATTAGACGTGGATTAAAAGAAAAAGACATGGATGCACTCTGGTCTAGGTTCAAATCTGACTATTTTTTACGTCACCAGCCAACTCAAGTTGCTTGGCACGCTGAAGCCATTTTAAAACATCATCACGATGAGCCATTAGTATTAATGTCTAAAAATACCACTCGAGGTGGTACTGAACTGTTTATCTATAGCAAAGATAAACCTAAACTGTTTGCAACCGTAATGACGGTGTTAGATAACAAAAACATTAATGTGCATGATGCTAATATCATGACATCAAAAGATAACTATGCACTCGACACCTTTGTTATTCTAGAACAAGATGGTGAACCCATCATTCAACTATCACGCATTCAAAGTATCCGTAAGGCATTAGAAAAAGCCTTAGCCACAGAAAAACCTAAATTACCAAAGTTTAGGAAATTAGCGCGGATCATGAAACCTTTTAATGTTGCGACTCATGTGAGTTTCTTACCTAGTACTCGTCATGGTACAAGTATGATGGAACTAACCACCTTAGACACCCCTGGCTTATTAGCCAAAGTGGGTGACACGCTTTATCGTTGCAACGTAACACTATTGGCCGCCAAAATTACCACTATTGGTGAACGTGCAGAAGATTTTTTTATATTACAAAGCCAAAGTGGTACGGCCTTAGATGAGCCCCAGCAACAGCAACTATCTGACGCGCTAACACTCGCGTTAAAATCATCTAACTAATTTAAACAATAAATTTACGTAATCATTTAATATCAGGAGAAAACAATGGAGGCTTTACGTCAACGCATTGAAGCTGCATTCGAAACACGTCAAGACATCTCACCTGCAAGCGTAGAACCAAGTGTTCGCGCTGATGTGGAAACCGTGATCAATATGCTTGATAAAGGCCAAGCACGAGTTGCTGAAAAAATTGACGGTGAATGGCATGTTCACCAGTGGCTAAAAAAAGCCGTTCTACTGTCTTTCCGCATTTTTGATAATGGCGTGATTGAAGGTGGAGACACCAAGTATTTCGATAAAGTCCCACAGAAATTCAGCAACTATGATGAAGCTCGCTTTAAAGCAGAAGGCATTCGAGTGGTACCACCTGCAACGGTCCGTAAAGGTTCATTTATCGGTAAAAACACCGTATTGATGCCATCTTACGTTAATTTAGGCGCTTATGTTGATGAAGGTACTATGGTTGATACATGGGCAACTGTGGGGTCATGTGCACAGATAGGTAAAAACGTACACTTGTCTGGCGGTGTAGGCATTGGCGGCGTATTAGAGCCTTTACAAGCTGGCCCTACCATTATTGAAGACAACTGCTTTATTGGTGCTCGCAGCGAGATCGTTGAAGGTGTTGTCGTTGAAGAAGGCAGCGTAATTTCAATGGGCGTCTACATTGGACAAAGCACACGTATTTTTGATCGCGAAACCGGTGAAGTGCATTACGGTCGTGTTCCAGCGGGTTCAGTTGTAGTGTCTGGTAACCTACCATCTGCTTGTGGCAAATACAGTTTATATGCTGCGATTATTGTTAAAAAGGTTGACGCAAAAACCCGAGGTAAAGTGGGCATTAATGAACTGTTGCGTATCGTTGATTAATTTTATAATCCGACGGTAAAAGTAATAAAAAAGGCTCTTTGGAGCCTTTTTTATTACCATAAGCATTATGAATTTATGAGTATAATAATCAATCGGAACAGCATCATATTAGTAACCTCACAATGGCATTATCTATTAAGCAATGCTGCGGCTAAAATCCGCCATGTCAACATACCAACGACTTGTTGCTTGTCATTATGAACAATCAAATAGCTAGCATTAGTTTTTTCCATCATCAATTTGGCATCATGCAAAATGGTATGATCGATAATCATATTCATTTTATGCACCATCACTTGATGCACTCGTTTATTAAGTAAACTTCTATCCACCGCACGCTCTGCTGCAGTATCTAAAAAAGGGCTGTGCCAAAAAGCTAAAACATTACTATCGATCACGCCAATTGGGGTACGTTCTTTTTCCGATAATACTACGGCTACATCCATTTTAGCTTTTTTAATCATGGACTCAGCGTGTTCAAGAGTATGAAATTCTTCAAGAAAAACCACAGGTGCTAGTGGCAAGCCACTGACATATTGCTCTTCTTTAAAATCTTCAACGGCCAAAATTTCAAGACAAGTATCAACAATAACTTCATCGAACACTTTACCTCTACCCTTAAGTAACTCTTGAGTTAACACCTCCATGCCTAGAGATGGGCGATACGGTCGATGACTTAGAATAGAATCTGCAACGTCGGCTACAGCAATTATTTTAGCTTCAAGTATGATGTCGTCAGCTTTTAATCCTTTGGGATAACCAGAGCCATCTAGGCGTTCATGATGCTGAAGGATCATTTGCTTGATAGGCCAAGGAAACTCCACTTCATCAACGATTAATGCACCTTGTTCTGGATGCTGTTTAATGAGACCAAACTCTGCGTCACTTAACCGCGATGGCTTAGATAAAATTTCGCTTGGAATAGCCAGTTTGCCAATATCGTGGATCAATGACCCCAGTTTTAATCCTTCCAAAACCCCGGGGGTTAAGCCCATTTTTTCACCAATAAGATAACTTAACTGTGCGACTGACTTTTGATGTCCTGCTGTGTAAGCATCTTTGAGCTCAAGCGCTTCTGAAATAGCGCCGATCAGCTGCACTAGAATCGAGGTCATCTTTTCTTTTTGCATTTTAATAATGTTCGACTGCCTTGACACAGCCTTCATGGTACGAGGCAGTTCGACACTGTGCCACAAAATAGTTGCAAAAATGCTTAACGATTTGGCATCCACTTGAGTATAGGGTTTGTCTCTATTACCAACGCCAATAATACCCACAATTTTTTTACGATAATGAATAGGAATACACAGGTGATTTTTAAAAGCGAAAAAACCATCCTCTTGCGTTTTATTTTCAATCAGTTCAGTCAAATCGTTATGAATAACCGCTTTACGAGTCTTAATAGTTTCTGTCCAAATACCAGAATCAGCTTGATAAGTTTGTTGCTTAGAGATAGTAAAGTAATCTTCTACATCATCATTCCAAGCTGTTTTAGTTATTTGGTTATTCTTTTCATCGAAAATATGTACATAACCCACTTTTGATTGAGTTAACGACAGGCCTTGTTTTATTGCGGTAGTAAAAACCACATCACCACTCGCATTAATCACTTCTTCAATTTGATTAAGCCAATCATCACTAGACTGAATCGCCTGATGATAATCAGGGTGTAACTCTGTTAACCAAGCTTTATCTAACTCTATTTCAATGACCGTAATACACCAGGTTTCATCACTTTCTTCTATGGGGATTAAAGTAGCTTGTAATGCATGGCCTTTATCATCAACAAAATTGATAACATGGTGAGTTTGGCGTTGGTTAAAATCAATATGGTCTATTTTAAGAGCAGAAAATGAATTTAAAAGCGGTTGTTTCAAAATAGTAACGATGGGTTTTTTTATCAATTTATACAGTGACTCACTCAGCTTAATTAATTCAAGCTTGTTATTAACAATTCCCCAGCAAAGCCCAACTGTATTAGGTAAGTCTGATGGTTTTAAGAAAAAATTACTTTTTTGTAACATCCTATCCTCACTCTTTACCTACACATATTGAAAATATTAATACCGATGATATCGTAACCAGAATTATTATAATCTTTTACTTGCTACCATCGCTTACTCGCACTTAATCAACTTCATTGATGTTTAAAAGATAGCATCATCGAATTTAAATACCATGATGCATCTATTAAATGTACTTTAAAATACAACCGTTTTATTTCCGTACACCACAACTTGCTCATTTAGCACTAATTGCAATGCTTTACTTAATACGCTTTTTTCTACATCTCGGCCATTATGGGCTAACTCTGCGGCACTAAAACTGTGATCAACCGAGATAACGTCTTGTTTAATAATAGGTCCCTCATCAAGATTATTATTAACAAAATGCGCCGTTGCACCAATAATTTTAACACCGCGATCCCATGCTTGCTTATACGGTGAAGCACCAATAAAAGCAGGTAAAAATGAATGATGAATATTAATAATTTTATCTGCAAATGCAGTCACAAATTCTGGTGTGAGTACTCGCATATATTTTGCTAGTACCACAAAATTGGGATCATATGGCTTAATCACTTTAAGCATAGCTTGTTCATGCTCTTGGCGACTTAACCCTTCATGACTGACAAAATGAAATGGAATATCAAACTTTTCAGTTAATGGCTGCAAAACATCGTAATTACCTACTACAGCTGCAATTTCAACATCTAAACCACCATAATAGGACTTCATTAAAATATCACCCAAGCAATGAGCTTCTTTTGTCACCATGATCACGATACGTTTTTTACCCATATCGACTAGTTTCATATGATTTTTTGCAGGTAACACATCACGAAGTTCACTCAACAAACGTTCATCATCAAATTGCCCCTCAAGTTCAGCACGCATAAAAAAGCGTCCTTGAGCATGGTCAACAAATTCGGTATTTTTAATAATATTGAGCTGATTGGCAAAACATACGCCGGTAATTTTTGCTATTAACCCTTTAGCATCGACACAATCGGTAATTAATACTTTGCGTTGTAGTTGGCTTGGATCGGTTTTTATGGATTGATGACTCACGCTTACGACTCCTCTTTAACGACTATGTATGAGTGTGCCATTGAAAAGGAAATTTAGGTGATGTTTTTTAATGATAAATACTCATAAATGCTAAAAAACATTCAATTTAAGCACAAAAGCTTAAAAACAGAGTAGATACGAAAAAAGGGTATATGTTTCATCGTTAAAATGAGTTTAAAAAAATAGATTTTCGAATTATAGCAATAAGTAACACCGAGTTAATCAATGCTGTTATCGACGTGAATCGAGGTACTTTTGCAGTAATTTACGCAAACTTTCGGCTTTAGTACCATAGACGACTTGCACCCCTTTCCCCATTACCACAACACCTTTGGCCCCCAAACGCATCAACCGAGCTTTATCAATTAAATTAGCTTGGTTAACACTAATTCGTAAACGGGTTAAACAGGCATTAATTTCAATAATATTGTCACGCCCACCTAAAGCCGCAATCATCGCACGCAGGCTTTCTTTAGGCTCAGCAGGTAAATCTGTTTGCTCTATTCGACCAGGAGTTTTCAAATTGAACGCTAAAATGCTAGCCCTGAAAATAGCATAATAAATTAATCCAGTAAGTGGCCCAAGTATCCAAATCCACTGAGTATTTTCTGAACGTGAAAACAGTAATGTGAAATCAACTAAGCCATGTGAAAAGACAATACTATGGTGAATACCAAGCAAAATACACACGCTATAAGCTATTCCTGTCAACAAGGCATGCACGATAAATAGAATCGGAGCAACAAACATAAATGCGAATTCAATGGGCTCTGTAACCCCCGTTAACCAACTTGCCGTAGCCGCAGATAACATAATTCCTGCTACCCTGTTACGTTCGGGTTTATCTGCGCAACGCCATATTGCCAGTGCAGCGGCAGGTAACCCCCACATTTTGATTAAGTATCCCCCTGCGAGATTTCCCGCCAACGGATCGCCGGCTAAATAACGTGCCACTTCTCCTCTGACCACTGTACCTTGATTAATATACTGCCCCACTTCCAAATAAACTGGGGCATTCCAAATATGATGCAAACCTAGCGGAATGAGTAAACGCTCAACAGTACCGTACACCCCAAAGGCGATAGCGGGATCTTGATAAACAGACCAATCAGAAAGGTGCTCAATAACAGTCGATAAGGGAGGCCAAACATGTACTAATAGATAGGCCAATACCATAGACAGGGGGATAACAATAATAGGGGCACTGCGGCGACCTTCAAAAAATGAAAATATAGCAGGTAGTTTTACATGATGACTGAGATTAACAGCTAAACAAGTGATAGCGCCGACTAACATACCACCAGCGATACCAGTATCAATGGTTTGCATGCCCCATAATGGTCGCGATACGAGGCCATAAATATTTGTCAGGGCCCCCATAGTGGATAAAAACACCCCAAAACCAAATACTGCGGAAAACGCCGCAATCCCTTGATCACGACAAAAACCAATGGCTACAGCAACACTAAACAACAAAGGCATCATAGTAAAAACTAGATTACCTACCGCTGACAGCACAGTATTTAATTCAGTTGGAATAAATGGCAACGGATTAACCGTTATTCCCAACATCAACCCTGCAGCAGGTAAAATAGCAATAGGAATTAGCAACGCCTGACTTAGACGCTGGGCAAATTTAAACCACTGTTGTGTAAAAAGGCTTACGCTACGCTTACCGATGTGACGGCGTTGTGCCAACTGGCTATCCATGTTTTAGCTTCTATTTCCGGTTCCATTGTTTCACAGGCATCAATTTCTAATCGCTCAGTAAGCGGCTTTGCGCCAAGCTCAGCTAGCAACTCATCAAACTTTTTTATCGCTCCACAAAAGGTTTCATAACTTGAATCACCTAGCCCTATTAAGCTGTATTGCAATGCTGGTAAATAAGGTGCTGCGGATTTAAGTTCATTAAACCACGGAGCAATATCTTCAGGTATATCTCCGTGTCCCGTGGTTGATGACACTATAATTAAAAATTCGTCTTGAGGAGGTACAAAATCTAATAATTCATTAGGTTGCCAAAGCTTAGTTGTAAAACCTAATTTTGCAATCGCCTTAGTCACTGTTTCTGCAGTAAATTGAGCGCTACCATAAACGGTACCAAAAACAACATTGACCTTTTTCATGGTATACTTTCCCCTTAATTGTAATACGATATAAAATACCTTGAGTCTTAGTAACTTACCTTACTGTATTCCTTGAGTCTCTCGCAAGTATCTTTTATGGTGTGATTAAAGTTGATATGACCAACCCTAGTTGGCTCAATGTGAAATAGCGCAATAACGGAACCATGACCATGCGACAAGTGAGCAGAAAGCGGAAACTCAAACTACAACATAAATTCGCCCATATACGCCGCAACTACTACTTCCGTATAGAACAAAAGCAGCAGAAACTCATACCCAAAATCCCTGAGTTTGAAAAGCTTAAAGCTTTACTTGCTGACCATATGGACTAACTTAATAGCATGCTTGGCTCAGATGATAACTGATCATCATCCCAACCGAATTCCTTGAAAATAGTTAACCACTCTAACTCAAGCTCAGTTTCTATGTGCATCGGTTGTTGCGTTACCGGATGTATAAACTGCAGACTTTTTGCAATCAACCACAAACGATTAATCGCAAAATGTTCACGGAAAAATTTATTTTGCTTGCCGTCACCATGCGTGGTATCTCCAACGATTGGATGACGCAAATGTGCCATATGACGACGTAATTGATGTTTTCTCCCAGTATGAGGGCTTAATTTTATCAATCCATAACGGCTAGAAGGATAGCGGCCTGAACTAAATGGTATTTCTGTATTCAACAACGGCTGATACTCTGTCACGGCTTCTTGAGCAGCTTTGTTGGGATCAACATGCTTATCACCTAAATCATCAAACTCTTGTTTTAGGGCATAATCTAAAGTGCCAGATTCATGCATATTGCCACGAACTATCGCTAAATAATGCTTCTTAATACTGTGATTGGCAAATTGCTCACATAACATTCGAGCCACTTCACTGGATTTAGCAAACAGCAGCACGCCAGATGTAGGTCGATCAAGACGATGCACAGGAAAGACATGACAACCCACCAAATCTCGAGTCATCTGCATAGCAAAAAAACGCTCTCTACGGGCTAAATAACTGTGATGAACTAATAAACCTGCAGGCTTGTGAATAGCAACGATATGCTCGTCTTCAAATAGTATGTCGATATGGGGAGGGTGTAAATCATCGTCTAATTCGGTATCTGTAGTAGAGGGCATGTCAATGTCTTCTGAGCTTATTGGCTCACATAAGTCATCGTTATCTAATGAGTATTCAGCATCGTTATCTTTTGAGATCATGTTTATCACTTTACTTATTTTGTATTGGCTAAATCTATATTGGTTTAGTTTATAGGCACTTAATTTATATAGACTTAATTTATATAGATTTCATTTTTATAGTATTTATTGGTATTAATGTCATCAAGTGGCGCGGCAGTACTCTTAACGCTGACTAAGCTCAGCATCAAATTGCTGCAACTGAGCAACCATAATGGTGCCATGGGGCATACTTTGCCAAACATGTTCTGCCATAGGAGCCAAGGCCATATTGGTCGGCAAAGGTTGTCGTAGCACTACAAGCTCAGTCATCTTGGGAATAAAAATAAATTGTAACCATTGCTCAAATGCCATTACATCACAGCAAAATGGCGCAGTACTGACCATCGCAGTTTCAGGAAGTGGTGTTTCAGACCAAAGATCATAGGCCTTAAGCAATTGTTCTAATTTAATTAAATGATTTTTGCTGGTTAAATAAAGCATAAAAATGAACGACAATATCAAGGCTAAGTCCGAATATGATATCATTTAGCGGATTGAATACCCATCCAACTTCTTTGATTTAGTGACAACACAATGACCGAGATAACCACCTTAAGCCAGTTTCTGACGACCGCTAATACTCAATTCCAAATATACGATTTAGGTCGCCGGGTGCAACATATCGATATGTTAGCATTTCAGAAAATCGACTCTTTACTGGCACCATACCCTTATCCAATTCAAGGCCATGCACAGTTTGCTATTGTATTTTGGCAGCAACAACAATTACCGTATATTTGGTTTGTAAAATTACCTTTAGATGAACAAGGTTTGTTATCACCTGCGCCGCGAACTCAATTTATTAAGATGATTTTAGAAGCCCTCGGTCGTAATCCAACCCAAACATTAACCGATGAACAGCAAGAGCAATTAGCCAATCATCCTTTTAGTTTTAAACCTAATCAACATAAATTGGCATTATTTAATGCACTAGTTAGGCTTCAACTTGGCCAACCGGCATCGAGTCAATATGAATTTGCGGCACAGTATTTATCAGGTCAAGCAACACCAGACACGTGGCCACAGCTTGGTTTGCAGGGATTAGCTGATATTTGTGTTCGCGCAGATCAATTTAACCATCTTGATGACATCACCAACGCGCTTAATAACGCGCCAATAGAAGTACAAGCTGCACTTTGCCAATGTTTAGAACATATTAATGTCGATAAACGTCTCGCTAAACAGTTATTCGAAAAATTAAATCAAGCCGAAGACCATCTAAAAGTAATGTATTTAGCGGCATTGGCGTCAGATGTTCAATACAGTATGAAAGCGATTAATCATCTCAATGAGCAACAACTTTTAGATGATAATAAGCTCATCACCATTGCTGCACGTAATTGGTTAGCCTTAAAAGATGACCTAACCCGCAAAGGTTATTTAGAAGCATTAGCAAAACAACCTCAGCACTTCTTTAATCAAGTATTTGCTGATATTGTGGCAATACCTAGCTTGCGATCAGGATTATTAGCCGACTTAAGGCATCCTGACAGAAGTGTTCAATTAGCAACCGCGATTGGCGGATTATTTAGAGCAACCAGCCTATGATGAGTGATTTTTTATTAATTGTTGCTTTAGTCGTGATAGCGGCCTTTTTTTGGCAACTGCGACAAATGGCAGAGTCAAGCCGAACCCTTGCAGAGCAAGCCTGTAAAAAACAGAATGTACAATTACTTGCCATTGCAATGGAATCAGCTCGCCCAAGTGTTGGCGGCAATGCGGGTATCTGTTGGAAAGCCACCTTTATGTTCGAATTTAGCACTGATGGTATCAACCAATATCGAGGCCATATTTTCATGCATGGTAATCGAGTCACAAAAATTGATTGGCCAATATTCCCCGAACCAGAATGGATGGATGCCCCAATGGCCAGCGGTAAATTTGGTGGGTGTGGTAGCAGTAAAAGCTGTGATTCAGGTAAATGCCACTAATACCCTCCTTTATTAGTCGATGTTGAATCCAAAAAAACGCTATTTTTCAAAAAATAGCGTTTTTTATTGCCACACAATGCAATTAAGTTTGTGGATTGTTGAGGATTTTATAATCGCTGTAGGTAACAGTTTGAACACTGTCGAGTGACTTAAAAATTGCTGCTGTACCCATTATAGTGGTTGATGTATGAGCTGGCATCACTAATCCCTCAAACACATCAAAACTTAACTCTAATTCAAATTTAGTTAAAGTAACTGAAAACGCAGGATTTAACTCGTCAGTATTTCTGATGAGAATTTTACGTAAATGCTTGGATGTTTTATCCAAATAAAGCACGCCTGCTAATACGTTATTGTCTAACTCATCAATATTGGGTGTAAACGTAAATGACATATTATTGTCATCCTCACCGACAAAAACCAATGTCGACAAATCAATTAAATCAGAAAACGCTAATTCATAGCTAGTTTCGTCTTTATCTTGATGCAAATCTTGTTGACGTTCTCGGTATTCAGTTAAGCGTTTTTTACCAGGAGTATCACCATTTTCAGACACCAAACTCCAACGTTCAGTTTCAGGTAAGGATGCATTGAATTGTTCAATACGTGTCATGTCTGGCATCACTGTTTGCTGTGAATACTGCCAAAGCACCTTGGTACCGTCATTATTACTATTGAGATCGCTGAACGCTTGATCAACCCATTGTTGTTGCTCTTCGCTCACGACTGCATTGGCGTTATAGCAAACGAATGAAAAACCAACCAATAGTGCAACTTTAAACCCTTTCATGCTATCTCCTTATACAATGGTGAGTTAGATATTGTGTACTTTAATGAGGTACTTTAATGAAGTACTCAAACCCTGCACATAGGCACTTTACAATTTGACAACATAACCACCATTAGTTCCGCCGATACTGAAAAAAAGCCAAAAGAAAGGCCACGACAGTAAATGCCGTGGCCTCTTTGTTTCTTGTTAAGCTTTCCTGCTATAACTGTGCTCCCTGCACCATCCATGCGTATCGCTTGCGTCCTGCTCTATCCTTGCTCAATCCTTGATGTTCCATGTACATAAAGTACTTTCCTTCTTACTCGATTATCCTTTTACCGAGCCTGCTCTATCCTGAGCGTGTCCTTATATCATCCATGAAATTCTTACTTTATCCTGTCGCAAATCATTTGCGTAGAATCTTGCATCCATTGCACACTATCATCCTGATAATGTTATTAAACTCACTTAATCCGCTATTGCGTCCATTGAGCAAGTCTACTGTTTCATCCTGAAACTCAAAATCGTCCATTACGTCCATATACTCATGGTCTTCTAGACCTTTTTACTACCTTGTAATATTCCCGTCCTAGGAACAAACAAATAATAATTCATTTACCGTAACGTAAACAGATACCTCAAAATGATTAAAGTCTCTCACAGATACCAAAATAATAAATATTAAATATAATCAACAACTTAAATTTAAACCAGAAATATCAACCATCAAATACGTGATTTGTCTCACACGATTTGTGCGATATATCTCACAAAGCAACAAGCAAAATAGGTAAACATTAAGTTAACTGTTAGCATTTACATAACATTATCATTATCGCTACAGTTAGAAATAGGCTCAAACTATAATTTGGTTAGGATTTGGTTCAGTGGAAATACATCAATATGAGAATAATTAAGCTCAGAGCAAAACAGAAAGCTGGAGAGGAGCCACACAAATGAGTTTTAGTTAAGTTAGTAATAAACTAAAAACATCAGCAGTTAAACATTTAACAACAATTTAGGTATTGTTGTTTTAATGACTCACATGTTTACAAAAAGCTTGAAAACAACATTATATTTAAAATCGTTAGAATGACGGCAATCGATAACAATAGCAGATTCATTAATGTTGAATTTTTGTGTTTACCCATCACTTTTTTAGATGACGTCAAATAAATTTGCAAAAAAACGGTAATGGGTAATTGAATACTTAATATCATTTGCGAGATGATCAGACCTTTAAATGGGTCTGAAATCAAAAAAATAATCAACGTTGAAATGACTAATATCCCGGCTACCCCAATTTTAGTATGTGTGTTTTTGATGTTATAAGGTTCTTTAAATAGTCCAGCATAAACGGAGCCACCAGCCATACCGGCGGTAATCGTTGAGGAAATTCCCGCAAACAATAAAGCAATGCCGAAAACAAGAGCAGCCTTTGAACCAAGCATTGGCGCTAAAAGATGTTGTGCCTGCTCTAACTCGGTAACAACTATCTTTTTATCAAAAAACGCAGCCGCCGCAAGTATAATCATTGCACTATTAATAGCCCATCCAATAATCATCGATACTAACGTGTCGGTAAATTCATACCTTAATTGCTTTTTAATAACGGCTTCATCTTCGTTGTTCCATTGCCGACTTTGAATGATTTCTGAATGCAGAAATAAATTATGTGGCATCACAACTGCGCCCAATACAGCCATTACAATCACCATAGAACCATTAGGAATACTGACAGTTACCCAACTTGTTAGCGCTTCTGGCCAGTTAATGCTGACAATGCTCATTTCGTATAAAAAAGAAAAACCAATTATCGAAACAAAACCGATTATCAGTTTTTCAAGCTTGGTGTAAGTGTTTGTGAAGAGCAATACAATAACAATAGCGAGAACAATGACAGAGCCAACGACTATTGGTATATCAAAAAGAAGTTTTAGTGCAATTGCACCGCCGAGAATCTCAGCTAACCCAGTCGATATAACCGCGAAAATGCTGGTCAAAAGGATAACTCTAGCTAGATGAATATTTACGTTTTTCATCGCTGATTCGGCTAAGCAATCCCCAGTGACAATGCCAAGATGAGCAACATTGTGCTGTAGTATAATCAACATCAAAGTCGATAATGTCACCATCCACAAAAGTGTGTAGCCAAACATTGATCCAGCGGCAATATTTGAAGCCCAATTACCAGGATCAATAAAACCTACGGTGACCAGCAACCCCGGTCCCATATACTTCAGTACTTCACTAAACCCATGATTATGTTTGCTTTTGTATTCAGGATGCAGTGTAAACAATGACTTGATTTTCATGAAGATTCTGGCTGGCCGTGTAATTACTCATTTGAATTAGACTAAACATTTATCTATTCACTCGCTGGAGGTTGATAGATAGACATCATATTATCCTTGGTTTAAAACCTTATACATTTATTTGATTAACGGTACGCCGTAGGAATAGCATTTAAGTATTTGATAACAATTATAGAAGTAGCAACGTCACACGCTGAAATCCTATTTTATATCATTATTTTAGGCAATAATATCGGTAAATAAACTGAGTAGCATACGCTTAACTGATGACAATAGTTCCGTGTAAAAAAGCTATTACAAATGCCCTAAACCAGTTAAATAACCTAGAACAATAACAAATAATACCCCTCGAACGAGTAGAAAAACAATAATTCCTGATGATAATCCGTGAAAAAATTCTAAGCTAATGAATACCTATCCACATTTAAAATAATAAAAATTTGAATTCATAAAGTGGGTACATAAGAGATTTATATAAATAATTTAAAAAGTAAAATTTTGAACGGTGTTATCAGTACGTTTGTTTCTAAACGGTACATTGCCACTTTAAACAAAAATAATTTTGATCATAAAGCGAGGCTTAAAACATGAGGGAACAACGCAAGCTAGGTATCAGCCAAATTGTTATGTTGTGAATAGTATTTCACATAACCCAGCCTCAAAAAACATCCATGTTTGGCCAGAAAGCAAAAGGGCACAACCTTACATAATAAGGTTGTGCCCACTGGCACTTTTGTCAGCAATCCTGCTGATATATTGCTCCCTGCGTCATCCATGTACACCAGCTTCCTGCCGTCCTTTTCCCTGTGCTCATTTCCTTGTGTTTTTAATGTGGCTTACCATTTAAAAATACTTATGAGTGTCATTCCATTGAACAGTCGCTCCATCAACTGAGGGGTAAATCTGTTCAATCCGTTGAACCATCCATGCTGCATCCGGCAGTCCTATCCATATATCCTTGTGTCGACAAATTATCGTCTTCACCCATCCTTGATTCGGCTATCCATTTGCCGAGCTTATGCACTATTTCCTTGAGCGTGTCCTAGTATCATCCTTGATATTCTTAAGCATCATTAGTCTTATTTCTAATCCTAAGAAAACCAACTAATGACCCGCTTTCGATAACAATATAGTAACCTAAAAATGTAATCTTAAAAGTCAGCCAATGTGCTTGAAACAAATATTTAGTTTTAAAAAAAACTAAAATAAACCTAATATACTGATTGTAATGAATTTAAAATAAATCGCGATGCCAAACACTGACAACTTAAGATAAAATACCTTACATGCTTGTAAGATATGTCTTACACCAATGTGAGCAAGTTAATCCTACAGCTTTACTTTCGCCATAAACGCATTAGCATTTGGCCAAACATAACCCAATCAGCCCACAAGCTGTATAACGGATAAGTGAATGTTGCAGGCCGATTTTTTTCAAACATAAAATGCCCTAGCCATGCAAAACCATATCCGACTACAGGTAACCACAGCAACTGCCACCAATGGTGGTTAATCAGGGTATTAACCACAATCACCAAAATAATAGTACTGCCAATATAATGTAGCCTTCTACAAACGGGATCTTGATGCTGAGACAGATAAAATGGATAAAACTCTGCAAATGAAGCGAAACGTTTAGGTTCCATTAACTTACTCCTTTATTTGTACCGTTGACCTTTCGAACAAGATGTATACCAAACGTTTTCAATTACAGTATTCAAGCTAGCGCTTTGTTACATAACACTTCAGTGAAACAACCATTCATTACCGCAGAAAGAATCCACAGTTCCATTCAGCTGAACATACGTGTTAGCTTATTCTAGCGTTGCCTTGTACCTTACTGTAAAACAAAATTTCACCGTCAACGTTACCGATACTGACACTAGCAATATTAGTAAATCCTTGTTGTATAAATGCTTGATGATGCAATGGATTACTTACAAACACCCCTATTCCATCAAGTCCTGGTTGTTCATCACACCAACTCAATACCGCTTGAATTAATTTGGCACCATAACCTTTTTTTTGCTCATTAGGTGATAGAGCAATAAATTGTAAAACCCCACATTTTTGAGATGGTAGATGCTCTACGATACACGTTTCCTTGTCCATTAAACCTTGAGTAGATTTCCATCCTGTACCCAGCATCATTTTCAAACGCCAATGCCAATAACGTCCTTCACCCAAAGGCACTTGCTGAGTAATAACACACACAACACCAATTAAACGGTCGCCATCAAATAGACCAATCAAGGGTTGTTCTTGTTGCCATAATTCATTTAATTCTTCGCGAATAGCGGCTCGTAGTTTCTGTTCATATTGTTGCTTGTCATCTTGGCCAAGCACTTCCATAAAATATGGGTCGTCATGATAAGCATTGTAAAGAATAGAAGCCGCAACGCGTAAATCTTCAGCCGTTAAGTAAACTGCACGTATGGTTTCCAAGGTGTTATTGTCCATTATTATTCCTTGTTTTTTGACTCTATAAACTTAACTTAACAAGTTTGAAACAATCTACAAGTTTTGTTTACCCAATTAAGTAATAAAGCCGTTATCAACATCAGTTGTTTGCAATTTAGCGTATCAAGACTGATACTAAAATGGTTTACTTAACCATGACGAGGAATACTTCAAATGGATACAACATCAAATGATTTAAGCCACTTATTTAAGCAATTAGGCTTACCCAATAATCAAGAGAGCATTAATGACTTTGTTAACAAAAATAAACTTGATAAACATACATTGATGATTGATGCCGATTGCTGGAATTCAAGCCAAAAAGCATTTTTAAAAGAAGAGTTATCTGAAGACGCCCAATGGTCAGAAGTCATTGACCAATTGGACGTGATGATGCGAGCTTAAGAGTAATTTATTGTGAGTGTTAGGTGACACAATTCAATGATTAAATTTGTTGATAGACAGTGTCACCCCAACCCACTAAAACGTCATCTCGAAATACTATTGGCGTACATTCGTCTTTGGTTGTTTTACCATCTCCTTCAGCCCATTGGGTTCGATAAAACAACACTTTGATAGACTGTTCGGCATGGTTTTGAGTTGGTTTAGTATAAGCCTCACTAAAATCAGCATTGCCCATAACGGTTGTCACTTGATTACTGCTCATCCCCAAAGACAATTTGCTCAACAGATCACGATTTTTTTCTTGCTGTTCTTGCCAATAATCGCCACTCTTAGACGATTCATGATCGCCTACACTGATAACACAACCACTTAAGGCTATTGATGTTGCACCAATTAATCCTGCTGCGATAAGTTTTAATTTCATGTTGCATCCTTTTTGTTAAAATATAATCCACATGTATTTACAGATCTTTTAAGCGAAAATCATGCTAAAGATAAGGCATTGATTTATATAGACTTATTTTTAAATCAACAAAAATTAGTTAATCTCACACTCTTGAATTAAGGAATTTAGCCAACAATGAGTCCAATTGAACAAGTGCTTGCAGCGGCTAAGTCAATTGCCAACAATGGGCATTCCCCTAGCTTGGCACTGATAAAAGGTCGTTTAGGTAATAGCATTCCAATGCCAGTCCTAATCCAAGGATTACAACAATTTAAAGCACTGCCGAAGTCTGAGTGGCAAAATATACCTGAATTAAGCGATATCCCTTCTGCCGAAAATTTGCCAGCAGAACATTTGGATCCTGTTATGAAATTACAGCAGCAAGTGAGCGATATGCAGCAACTTATTGTGCAACTCACTCACAGAGTCCACGAACTTGAACAACAAGCCAGCAAAATGAATCATAAGGCTAAATAATCCATGTTTGTTTTTGAACTGCGCTTTGAATGTTTTGCAGATACCACCATTGAGGCAGCAGAAAAAGCTATTAATGGTTTACTTGAGGCTTTGCGTGCCAACGGACAAATATTGGGTCGTGAATTTGCGGTAGCTTTCAACGAAGGCGAATTTAGAGTTCGCTTGTTATTACCTGAAAAAACCAGCCTCGCTAATCGTTATAATAGCCCGTGGGTAAAAATGACATTAGCAGGCTTAACAGCGGCTAAACTATTGGCTCCTAGAGAAAAATTTATCGGCCAAGACATTAATTCTGAAGCCAGCAACACTGACACACCATCATGGCAACTGCTGTATACCAGCTATGTTCATATGTGTTCACCGCTGCGTAATGGAGACAACCTGTTACCAATCCCACTTTATCAACTGCCCGCGACGTTTAATGGCGATCATAAACGCATCATAAAATGGCAAACAGAATGGCAAGCTTGTGATGAACTGCAAATGGCTGCGGCCACTAAAGCAGAATTTGCAGCATTAGATGAAATCACCCGAGCTGACAGTGACCTATTTAGACGTGGTTGGGATTTACGTGGCAGGATAGAATATTTAACTAAAATACCAACTTACTATTATTTGTACCGCGTGGGTGGTGAGTCTTTAGAAAGCGAAATGAACCGAGCTTGTCCACGTTGCGGTTCACATGAATGGAAACTCAAACAGCCACTTTTAGATATGTTTCACTTTCGCTGCGAACCTTGCCGCATTGTGTCAAATTTATCGTGGGATCATCAATGATCCCAATAAGCATTCAATAGCCGCATCGCTCAACGTCATTGAGAGATGCAGGTTACGGCTATCATTATTTGTTTCCACGCAATGATTGCCACATGCTATTGATCCGCTGCCAGATCCCAGGATGATCGGTAACCGTAGAGGTATCTTCGATAGGTTTAACGGGTGGTTTAACCACCGGTGACAACTGTTCGATAAATTGGCTTAATGATGCTGCAATGTGAGTGCTTTGCTTCTGACCAGGTATTTCTACCCATACACTGCCATCATCATTGTTTACCGTGAGCATTTCATCACCATCACCTAGCACACCGATAAACCAAGTCAGTGGCTGTTTCAGCTTTTGCTTCATGATTAAATGCCCAATTACATTTTGTTGCAAAATCTCAAAATCAGCTTGATTCCATGCTTGGAGTAATTCTCCTTCACCAAAGCTTGAGGTAAACGGCAATGGAGCGGAAAAATATTGACCATAAAATGCATGAATATCAGGGTATAACTGAATATTTAATGCATGTTCAACATTAGTGAAATCAGCTATTTCATCACGTTTAATAGGCTTCCAGAACACTACCTCATCACTATTTTCATCAAACTCACCTTGAATACATATTGACGCTTCGCCCAAAGGATAATAGCGTGGAAGTTCAGATAGAGTATCTTGATAAGAATGAAGATAATTTTTTATAAAGCAATCTAATGCAGATGAACAAGACACTTAAGCCACTCGTAGTTTATAATAAAACCATATTTTGACACGGAAACCGATTCGATGACAAACAATCACGACCCTTATAGTGATGCAGCTGCATTAAAAGGCCTAACATTAGGTCATGCAACTGCGTATCAAGCTGAGTATGACGCGTCACTGCTGCAAGGGGTTCCACGAAAACTCAACCGAGATGCATTAGCATTAAGTGGTGAGCTTCCTTTTCATGGCACCGATATTTGGACCGGCTATGAATTGTCTTGGCTTAACGCCAAAGGCAAGCCTGTTGTGGCCATTATGGAAGTTCAGTTAGACATTAACAGTGTCAATTTGATTGAATCGAAATCGTTTAAACTGTACTTAAACAGCTTTAACCAAACTAAGTTTGAAAATGCTGAAGCGGTACAAGATACATTAAGCCGTGATTTAGCAGCTTGCGCTCAAGGAGAGGTAACAGTAAACGTTATCGAACCGAAACATTTCAACCTTGAACGCATTGTTGATTTACCAGGCACTTGTATTGACGACTTAGATATTGAAATCGAAGAATACACCTTTAAGCCCGATCACTTACTAGACAGCACCGACTCAGATAAAAGTGTCGCCGAGACGCTAAATTCTAATCTGCTAAAGTCTAACTGTTTAATTACTTCGCAACCCGATTGGGGCAGCGTAATGGTACGTTATCAGGGGCCTAAAATTGATCGTGAAAAACTGCTGCGCTATTTAATCTCATTCCGCCAGCACAATGAATTTCACGAACAATGCGTCGAACGTATCTTTGTTGATTTAAAGAAATACTGTCATTGCACTAAGTTAACGGTTTATGCGCGTTACACTCGCCGCGGTGGTTTAGACATTAACCCATATCGCAGCGATTTTGAAAACCCGCCAGAGTCAAACAGACTCGCCAGACAGTAACTGTTTGTAAACTCTTTTGCTGTAGACGCTAAGCCTTTATCGAATGATAAAGGCTTTTTTGATTTATTATTATTTTTATACCAACAATGACAAGTGCATATGATCTTTCGCTATTAAATTTCAATCTTGAAACACCTTAATAAGCCATATATATAGCTAAAGAGCACTCTCTTCAAGAGTAAACGGATCATCAAGACTACGTCCTAAATTTAAAAAGGTAGCCACACCAATTCCATTTTCAAGCCGTTATGAAAGAACGACTAGGGTACACATATTACTTCTCGAGACCTTTAACGACTCAAACTAAAATTGTGATTCAATATTGCACAATTGTTTACAATATTAGCTCATCTTCCCGCCCCCGTTTAAGCAATCGTTATGCTAATCTGCTAGTCACTCGACAATGACTAATCACTTTAACGAGACCTCTTATGCGCCATTATTTATTCAAAACATGTGTCATCGTGCTCTGCCTGCAAAGTTTTTGCATTTCATCAACGGCTTTCGCCGACGAAATAAGACAAGTTCCCATTGATGAAAAAGTGATCACCGAACATAAAGCACAAATCGATGGCAAGAAAATCCCTTATCGTGCGACCACAGGTACTCAGCCAGTATGGGATGACGAAGGTCACCCAACTGCAACCTTGTTTTACACCTATTACCAGCGCACAGATATTAAAGATGACAGTAACAGACCGTTAATTATTTCGTTTAATGGCGGCCCTGGTTCTGCTTCGGTATGGATGCACATTGCCTACACGGGACCTAGAGTATTAAATGTCGACGATGAAGGTTATCCACTGCAGCCTTACGGTGTTAAAAATAACGACTACTCGATATTAGATACCGCCGACATTGTATATGTGAATCCAGTTAATACGGGCTACTCAAGAGTATTGCCTAATGCCGAAGGAAAAATGCCGTCAAAAGATGAACAACAAAAAATGTTCTTTGGCGTAAATGCCGATATTAAATATCTAGCGGAATGGGTTACCACCTTTGTGACACGTAATGAGCGCTGGCGCTCGCCTAAATATTTAATCGGCGAAAGCTACGGCACGGCACGCGTATCAGGTTTAGCTTTAGAGCTTCAAAAAAACCAATGGATGTATCCAAATGGCGTAATTTTAGTATCGCCAACCGATCTCGGCATTGAACGAAACGGACCTGTAAAAGCGGCCAATCGTTTACCGTATTTTGCCGCCGCAGCTTGGTATCACAAAGTGCTTGGGGAAGATTTACTACAACAAGATTTAACCCTACTACTGGCTGAAGTAGAGCAATTTACATTAAATCAATATCTGCCTGCGCTCGCTAAAGGTAGCTTTATTGAATCAGAAGAAAAACAACGTATTGCCGAGCAAGTCGCCCGATATTCAGGGCTAAGTGTCACTGAAGTACTGCAAAGTAATTTAGATATCGATACCAACTATTTCTGGAAAGCGCTTTTGCGTGACCGCCAACAAACCATTGGCCGCTTAGACTCGCGTTATATTGGTATTGATGAAAAGACTGTTGGTGGTCGACCAGACTACAATGCAGAACTGACATCTTGGTTACACAGTTTCACTCCAGCCATTAATGATTACCTCCGCACTGAACTAAATTACAAAACGGATCTAAAATACAATATGTTCGGCCCTGTTCACCCATGGGATAAAAGTAAAGATAATACTGGTGCAAACTTACGCTTAGCGATGGCACAAAACCCATACCTTAATGTCATGATTCAATCAGGCTATTATGACGGTGCGACCAATTACTTTGACGCTAAATACACTATGTGGCAACTTGACCGTAGCGGATTAATGAAACATAGATTGTCTTTTAAGGGCTATCGCAGTGGCCATATGATGTATCTTCGTCATGACGACTTAAAACAATCGAATCAAGATTTACGCGAGTTTATAAAAACAACGCTACCCACAACAGGCCAACCCGCAAAATACTAACCTGTTGCAAATGAATTAATTGCGCCAACGAGATTATCAATATCGTTGGCGTTTTTATTTGCAGCATCGATTAAGACCGCCGTTCGCCAATACACTGAATAGATAGAATACATATACTCGTCCAACGTAAATGGCCATTGCTGTAAGTCATAATCTGCTAGAGCTCACCTTTAAATTTGCTTTTTTGAAAGCGACCCTTTTTTATGAAGAACCATATGCTTCTTTCATCAATATCTCGATGGTTTGCCGCAACCAAATACACGACTTATCTTGTGAATGCTTACTCGGCCAAATACTGAATAGCTCAATAGGTCGAGTTTCAAACGGCAATTCAAGTAAATTAAGGTTAAATAATTGTGCATAACTTTGGCTAAATGCGTAAGGCGCAATACCAATGGCATTTGATTTACTGATCAAAGACAACATACTCAATATCGACGACTGTTCACAATATAACGTCCGTTGCGGTAAAGGTTCATTGGAAATAATGTCAGCGACACGCATGTTGTCGCGATGAAAACGATACATGACATGTTCTGCAGCAAAGTAATCTTCACGACTAACACTATTATGTATCTGAGGGTGCTGTTGACGTACAACACAGATAATCCGTTCTTGAGCGACCTTTTGAAAACGAAAAGTTTTGAGTTTTGGAGGCACAATATCAATTAACAAATCAATTTTTTGCATTTGTAAGTCTTGATATTGATCGTCCTCATGCACAGGAGAATTTCGAAAAACCACTCTCACCGTTAACTGAGCTAACGCCTTATCTAAGTGCGGTTGCAGTAAATCAATCACAGCTTCATTAGCATATATGGTAAATACTCGTGAAGAGGTATAAGGATCAAACTCGCTGATCCCCATCAATGTTTGTTCAATAGCATCAAGCATAGGTTGCACCGAATTAAAGATATACAACCCTGTCGCAGTAGGTTCAATACCACGACCAATCCGAATAAATAACTCACAATCTAATGCGATTTTAAGACGATTTATCGCATTACTCACAGAAGACTGGGTTAATGCTAACTGTTCAGCAGCACGAGTAATCGACGATTGCTGACAAACCACACAAAACACCCGTAATAAATTCAAATCTAAAGTTGATAATTTATGGCTCAATTCATCATTCATATGCTTACCTTTATCATCAATACATTTACATTGTGAATATATTATAACCATTTAGCTATAGTTATCTTTTGGTGTTTATTCCTTAAGATAGGTTCATCAAGTTTAAAACCTATATTTTAATTTAACGAGGAATACCACTATGAACAAATCAATCATCGCACTATCAATGATAACAACACTTTCACTCAATGCATTTGCAGCACAACACGAGCACGATCATATAACGGTCGACTATCACGGAAAAGCGGCAACACCTGCTACTATTGCACAAAATGCTGCCTTAGCAAAAAGCTTGAATTTTGATGACAAAGTCGCTTTTGAGCGTTTTAGTAAAAACCAAATTGCTGAGTTCGACCAAGCAACCGCTGACATTTTACGTGCAGAATTTAGCTTTATCAGTGAACAATTTCCGGACTCGGTTAATCCATCACTTTATCGCCAAGCACAACTCAATATGGTACCCAACGGTTTATATAAAGTGACTGACGGTATCTACCAAATTCGTGGCACTGACTTATCTAATATGACCTTGATTCGAGGTGAAACAGGCTGGATTGTTTATGATGTACTGTTAACAAAAGAAGCCGCAGAGCAATCACTAAAATTTGCTTTTGAACACTTACCAGAAGGCAACAACTTACCCATTGTAGCAATGATTTATTCCCACAGTCATGCAGATCACTTTGGTGGAGCGCGCGGGGTTCAAAACTTATATCCTGACGTGAAAGTGTACGGTTCAAATAATATTACGACAGAAGTTGTAGATGAAAATGTACTGGCTGGTAACGCTATGAGCCGCCGAGCAAGTTATCAATATGGAGCCACATTGGGTAAACACGATCATGGTATTGTTGATGCAGCCTTGGCAAAAGGCTTATCAAAAGGTGAAATTACTTATGTGAAACCAGACTATGAACTCAACCAACAAGACAAATGGGAAACGTTAACGATCGACGGGCTTGAAATGGTATTTATGGATGCATCAGGCACTGAAGCGGCCAGTGAAATGGTGACTTATATTCCGTCGATGAAAGCGTTATGGACAGGTGAACTCACCTATGACGGTATGCATAACATTTATACATTACGCGGTGCCAAAGTACGTGATGCCTTAAAGTGGTCAAAAGACATCAACCAAATGGTCAATGCATTTGGTCAAGATGTTGAAGTATTATTTGCATCACATTCAGCACCGGTATGGGGTAATGGTGAAATTAATCAATATCTTAAAATGCAACGTGACAATTATGGTTTAGTGCATAATCAATCATTACGATTAGCCAACCAAGGCGTTGTGATACAAGATATTGGCGATGCAATCATGGACACTATTCCGCAACAGGTCAAAGACACCTGGTACACCAATGGTTATCACGGCACATACAGCCACAACGCCAAAGCGGTTTACAACATGTATTTGGGTTACTTTGACATGAATCCAGCCAACTTAAATCCACTACCTACTCAACAAGAGGCAAGTAAATTTGTCGAATATATGGGTGGAGCTAATAATATCGTGAAAAAGGCTAAAGCAGACTTTAGCGAGGGTGATTACCGCTTTGTGGCTACGGCACTCAACAAAGTGGTGATGGCAGACCCAAATAATCAACCTGCCCGAGACTTATTGGCTGATACTTATGAACAACTTGGTTATCAAGCAGAAGGTGCAGGCTGGAGAAATATTTACCTTACTGGAGCCCAAGAGTTACGTATTGGTATTCAGCCTGGCGCGCCAAAATCAGCGTCACCAGATGTATTGAGCGAAATGAATATGACAACATTGTTTGATTTTCTAGCCGTTAAAGTGGACAGTATTGCAGCAAATAAATTAGGGGGTATAAGTTTAAATGTGGAAACTAAAGCAGCCAAAGGCGAGCCAGCTAACACAGTATTTGTAGAGCTAAGTAATGGTAACTTAAACAATATCATTGTCGAAAAAGCTAAAGCGGCAGACGCAACCTTAACGATTGCAAAATCGGATGTTGTTGATATTTTATTAGGTCAAACAACGCTAAAGCAGTTGCTTGAGCAAGGTAATGCCACCATGACTGGCGACCAAGATGCCTTTAGTAAAATAGCTTCAACGTTAGTTCAATTTGACGAAAATTTTGAAATCGTTCCATTACGTTAACTCTAAGCTAGCTCAACTAAACACAATTCAGCCGAAGCTTTGCTTCGGCTGAATTTTTTGTACCGACTCGAATTAACTTTTCTGCTTAACATCTGATTTTAGAAAGTCGTTTTTGGCTTTAACCAAGTAGATCTGCCAACGACAATTGGTAAATATTCAATGAATGATCAATGGACTCTACTCTTAATGAATGTTGATCATTTACTTGCTTAGTTAAGCCAAAGGTTATTGCAAAACGATATTGCTGATCAAACCGACCTAATACTGTTTGCCACACCATTGTGGTGGCAATGTCTTCATCCTCTGTAAAATCAAGCTTAACACCTTGTTGTAACTCAATATTTTGATGTGATTTATCAGCGAGTTGCACATTTACACTCCCTCGCGCTATTAAGCTAAAATCAACAGAAAATGATTTAAGTGACAATGCTAAGCCTAAACCACGAGCTTTAATGTAAGACTCTTTAACCGCCCATAAATCAAAAAATCGCTGTCGCTGCAATGATGGCGGCAATTGTAATAAAGTGTCGGTTTCAGCTTGGGTAAAGTAGTGGTTAAGAATAGGTACAATATCAGTACTGCTACGTTCACGCTCAATATCAACCCCAAAACACAGGTCAGCATCAGCGTAATGATCAGCTTTTAACGCATGTCCGCCCATCACTATCCCAATCATTAACCACTCACCACTGTGACTTAAATTAAAATGTAGCCCCGTTTTCGCCAACAAGTCTGGTGTTAATGCCGGTTTACCTTTAGCGCCGTAACTAAAACGCCACTCATTGGGCTTTAGTTCACTATGAAGTGATAACACAGCCCGAAGCGCTAAGCGTACTTGTAAACCATTATTGCGTGCCGACACGCTCCTATAACGGCTCACCTTAGCGACCTCGTCATCAGTTAACCAACCTAAGGCTAAACCCGCTTCATAATCAGCAGGAGAGAGCGCCCCATTAAGCGGCACAAAATAAACATAGGGCTGAGAAAGCCCGGTAGATCGATTGGCTGATTGAACCGCTGATGTTGTCGTTGATTGAGTTGCTGAGGACATGACCGACATTAAAAATACATAACACTCTATTAAACGATAATACGGCTAAATTACCTCAATAAGACCGATGCCGCGAGAGTTTTGTCAAATAAAACCCATATAGCGAGTAGTGAAAATATACATTCTCACCATCATAAAAGCAGGAAATGTATCAAATGATTAACTAACAAAATAATCGCCAAATAAGGTAAATTCAGTGCTGTTTTAGATCTTGAGAGGCCTTGACACATTCCATAGATAATCATTTTTCACACCTCATATCTTGTTTTAAGTCTCGGGTGATTGTATCGGAGTGAAACCTCAGGTAATCTGCTTTGTGCTAAAAAAAGCATAAATGGATATTTAGACTAATCTTATCTTCTTTAAGTATGACTTAAGTAAGTATCGGTAAGTTTGAATGCGCTGAAGTCCCAATAGATTATTTGGAATCCCGGTCTAGATGACAAAAAAGATAACCACACATTTAGAATCTGGTCTATTTAAGGGCAAGCCTCGCCAAAAAACGGTCCAACACCGTAATGCGACTACGACGCCTGAAATGCGTCAATTTATTCAGCAATCCGATTACAGCGTCAGTCAATTATCCAAAATTCTCAATATCAGCGAAGCCACAATACGTAAGTGGCGTAAACGTGACTCAATCGATAACACCCCAAATACCCCGCACAAACTCAACACCACACTATCTCCGATGGAAGAATACGTGATGCTGGGCTTGCGTTATCAATTAAAAATGCCTTTAGATCGGCTACTAAAAGTCACCCAAGAATTTATCAACCCCAATGTATCTCGCTCCGGCCTTGCCCGCTGCTTAAAGCGTTTTGGGGTCTCTAAACTAGACGAATTTGACAGCCCTTTTGTGCCGGAAAAATTCTTCAATCAGCTGCCGATTACTCAGGGAGCTGATATACAAACCTATACCGTTAACCCTAAGACCTTAGCCGATACATTGGCCCTGCCAAGTCCAGATCCGGACAACGTAGTGCAAGTGGTGTCGTTAAGTATTCCGCCTCAATTAACAGAGCAGCAAGCTTATTCTGTTTTGCTTGGAGTCGATTTTAAGTCTGACTGGGTTTACCTCGATATTTATCAAGACAGCCATACCCAAGCGAGTAATCGCTATATCACGCATGTCTTAAAGCACGGACCATTTCATTTACGTAAGTTATTGGTTCGGAACTATCACACTTTTCTTGCTCGATTTCCCGGAGCAAGTCAATCAGCAGCAGTATCCACTAGCACCATTGATGCAGCTGGATCCCAACACCAGATAACTGAACCTCAGTTATCAAACGGAGACTCATATGAGCCAATCCAGTAATAAAGATAAGCGTTTAAACAAACGCTTAAAAGACATGCCTGTCGCGATTGTCGGCATGGCAAGCATTTTTGCTAACTCACGTTACTTAAACAAGTTTTGGGATTTAATCAGCGAAAAAATTGATGCTATTATCGACGTTCCAGAAACCCATTGGAATGCTGAAGATTACTACAATGCCGATAAATCAATGGCCGATAAAAGCTACTGTAAGCGCGGTGGTTTTTTACCGGAAGTCGATTTCAATCCAATGGAATTTGGCCTGCCACCTAATATCCTCGAACTAACAGACACCTCGCAACTCTTATCGTTAGTGGTCGCCAAAGAAGTGTTAGCTGATGCTGGTATTGATGCACAGTACGATACCGATCGCATCGGTATTACACTAGGTGTCGGCGGTGGTCAAAAAATCAATCATAGCCTCAGCGGTCGCTTGCAGTACCCAATACTCAAAAAAGTATTTAAAAATAGTGGCCTAAGTGATGAAGACACTGAGATGTTGATAAAAAAGTTTCAGGATCAATATATTCACTGGGAAGAGAACTCATTTCCAGGTTCACTCGGCAATGTGATTGCTGGGCGTATCGCTAACCGCTTTGATCTAGGCGGCATGAATTGCGTGGTTGACGCAGCTTGTGCAGGTTCTTTAGCGGCTATGCGCATGGCGATTACAGAGTTAGTTGAAGGTCGCAGTGACATGATGCTCACTGGTGGTGTGTGTACCGATAACTCGCCATCTATGTACATGAGCTTTTCAAAAACACCGGCATTTACCACCAACGACACCATTCAACCTTTTGACATTGATTCAAAAGGCATGATGATAGGTGAAGGTATTGGCATGATGGCGCTTAAACGTCTTGATGATGCCGAACGAGATGGTGACCGAATTTATGCTGTTATCAAAGGTATTGGCTCATCATCTGATGGTAAGTTTAAAAGTATTTATGCACCGCGCCCTGAAGGCCAAGCAAAAGCATTAAGACGCGCTTATGATGATGCAGGTTTTGCGCCGCAAACTGTTGGCTTAATTGAAGCCCATGGTACTGGTACTGCAGCAGGTGATGTCGCGGAGTTCAATGGCCTAAAGTCGGTGTTTGCCGACGGTAATGACACTCAACAGCATATTGCTCTTGGGTCTGTTAAATCGCAAGTTGGCCACACTAAATCGACAGCCGGAACCGCTGGTGTGATTAAAGCGGCTCTGGCTTTGCATCATAAAGTGTTGCCGCCGACCATTAACGTCAGTAAACCGAATCCAAATTTAAACATTCAAGATTCGCCATTTTATTTAAACACCGAAACCCGCCCTTGGTTACCTCGTGCAGACAATACGCCGCGCCGCGCGGGTATTAGTGCATTTGGTTTTGGTGGCACCAACTTCCACATTGTGTTGGAAGAATATCGTCAAGAACATGTTCGAGGCGATAAGTATCGTCAACGTTCAGTGCCACAGAGTCTATTGATCCATGCTGAAAATAAAGCCGCATTACAGGCTCAATTAACCGCACTGCAAAGTGAAATTAATGCTGTTGATACCACACAGCAAAATCGCCAAGAAATTGTATTAGCCGATTTTGGTAAACGTTTTGCCTTGAATACCATCGCCCCTAATGCGGCACGTATAGGCTTAGTGGTTGCTTCATTAGCAGACTTAACCATTCAGCTAACTCAGGCCCTAGCGCAGTTAAACTCAAATACTGCCGACAGCTGGCAATTGCCTTCTGGTACCAGTTATCGCGCAGCAGCATTGATTCATCCTGAAGCGGCAAGCCATAAAGTGGCAGCATTATTTGCCGGACAAGGGGCGCAGTATCTGAACATGGGCATCGATTTAGCCTGTTTATATCCAGAAATGCGTCAACAACTGATGCAAGCAGACAAGGTGTTTGCGCAACATAAACAAACGCCACTATCGCAAATTATGTACCCAAATCCTGCTTTTGAAGCCGAAGACATTGCCGCACAACACGCAGCATTAACTAATACCGCCAATGCTCAAAGTGCTATTGGTGCGGTCAGCATGGGCCAATATGCATTATTGACTCAAGCAGGTTTTAAAGCCGATATGGTTGCCGGCCATAGTTTTGGTGAACTGTCAGCATTATGTGCTGCAGGCGTCATTAGCCAAGCTGATTATTATCAATTGGCCTTTGCTCGTGGCCAAGCAATGGCGGCGACACCTAAAGATCAAGACGCTGGCGTAATGTACGCCATTATTGTCCCAGCTCAATCTGTTGACAACGGAGTTGAAAAGCTTGAACAGTGCATTAGCGCATTTGAAGGCGTTAAGGTGGCTAATTACAATGCACCAACCCAACTGGTTATTGCAGGCCCAACAGCGTCATGTACCTTAGCGGCACAAGCTATCACCACCGAACTTGGTTTTAAAGCAATCGCCCTGCCGGTTTCTGGTGCTTTCCACACTCCATTAGTGGCGCATGCTCAGCAGCCGTTTGCTGCGGCAATCAATAAGATTAAATTTGCTAAGCCAAAACTAAGCCTCTATGCCAATGGCACAGGTAAAGCACATCCTAATGATGCTAAAGCAATCCAAGCAGCATTTAGTGAACATATGTTGCAATCGGTTCGTTTTAGCGAGCAACTAAATGCCATGTATGATGCTGGTGCCCGCATATTTGTTGAGTTTGGTCCTAAAAACATCCTCCAAAAATTGGTTGAGGCGACCTTAGGCAATAAAGCAGAATCAGTCAGTGTAGTGAGCTTGAACCCAAATCCTAAAGGCAATAGTGACACTCAACTGCGCCAAGCGGCTTGTCAGCTTGCAGTATTAGGTGTTGCATTAACCGAGGTTGATCCGTATCAAGCGCCAATCGCTGAGCTTGCAAAAGTGTCACCGATGAACGTTAAGTTAACCGCGAGTAATTATATTAGTCCGGCCACTCAAGCCAAAATGCAAAAGTCATTGCAAACCGGCACCGTTACCAGCCAGACAGTGGAAGTGCCTGTCGAAAAAGTTGTGGAAAAGATTGTGGAAAAAGAAGTCATTAAAACTGAATATATTGAAGTACCTACAACATCAGCACAAGCTCAAGCCTCTGCAGTCGCCGCACCTTTAGCGGCAACAACTCCTGTAGCTAAAGCTCAAGCAGTTAGCTCAAGTGTGCCAGCGTCAGCCGATAGTATCGGTGCATTTTTTGCTGCGCAGCAACAAACAGCTGAATTACATCAGCAGTTTTTAGCCATACCACAGCAATATGGCGACACCTTTGCTCACCTGATGACAGCCCAAGCACAAATGGCGTCATCGGGATTAGCCATTCCAGAAAGCTTGCAACGTTCGATGGAGATGTTCCACCAGCACCAAGCACAAACATTGCAAAGTCATACCCAATTTTTAACGCAGCAAGCACAAGCAAACCAAGCCGCATTAGCCATGTTGCAAGGGCAAACACCAATGCCTATGGTGTCTCCAGCATCTGTACCTACATCGGTACAGCCTGCGTTTGTACAGCCAAACCAAGTTGCTCAAGCCACAACGACACCTTCGCCAGTGGTAGCACCTATTGCTCCAGCTCCGGTTCAAACAGCTCAAGCAGTTCAATCTCAACCAACAGCCAGTCAACCGATTCAAACTCCTGTCGCTCAGCAAGTTAGCTCAGCAGCGGTTTCTGCACCAACAGCCGGACTAACACAGCAACAAGTGTTAGACACTATGCTCAATGTGGTCGCAGACAAAACCGGTTACCCAACAGAAATGCTTGAACTTGGCATGGACATGGAAGCCGACCTTGGTATCGACTCAATCAAGCGGGTAGAAATTTTAGGCACAGTACAAGATGAGCTTCCAGGCTTACCTGAACTGAGCCCAGAAGATTTAGCCGAGTGTCGCACCTTGGGCGAAATCGTTAGCTATATGCAAACCAAATTACCAGCGGCCAACTCGGTTGCTGTAGCGTCAACGGGATCAACATCGGTAGATGCTGTTGCACCTGCATCAACAGGCTTAACGGCTGAAAACGTCCAACGTACCATGTTAGCTGTGGTTGCCGATAAAACCGGTTACCCAACTGAAATGCTTGAACTTGGCATGGACATGGAAGCAGACCTTGGTATCGACTCCATCAAGCGTGTGGAAATTTTAGGCACAGTACAAGATGAGCTTCCAGGCTTACCTGAACTGAGCCCAGAAGATTTAGCTGAGTGTCGCACCTTGGGTGAAATCGTTAGCTACATGCAAACAAAATTGCCAGCGGCAAGCACAGTGGCGCCAGCTTCAATTGCATCTGCATCTGCAGCAACGGGCTTAACCGCTGAAAATGTCCAGCGCACCATGTTAGCAGTAGTTGCCGATAAAACTGGTTACCCAACTGAAATGCTTGAACTAGGCATGGACATGGAAGCCGATTTAGGTATCGACTCAATCAAACGCGTCGAGATTTTAGGTACTGTGCAAGATGAGCTTCCAGGCTTACCTGAGCTGAACCCAGAAGATTTAGCTGAATGTCGCACTTTGGGCGAAATCGTCAGCTACATGCAGACTAAACTGCCTGCAGTCAGCACTGCGGCTCCAGCATCAGCCGTATTCTCATCTGCCGCGCCAACAACGGGCTTGAGTGCTGATACAGTATTAAGCACCATGATGTCAGTGGTGGCCGACAAAACCGGTTATCCTGCTGAAATGCTTGAACTGAGCATGGACATGGAAGCCGACCTTGGTATCGACTCAATCAAACGTGTTGAAATTCTAGGCACAGTGCAAGACGAACTACCCGGTTTGCCTGAGCTGAACCCAGAAGATTTAGCCGAGTGTCGTACCTTGGGCGAAATCGTTAGCTACATGCAAACCAAATTGCCTGCCACCAACACTGAGGCTCCAGTATCTGCTCCAGCAACAACAGGATTAAGTGCTGATACCGTTTTAAGCACCATGATGTCAGTGGTAGCCGACAAAACCGGTTACCCTGCAGAAATGCTTGAACTGAGCATGGACATGGAAGCCGATTTAGGTATCGACTCAATCAAACGCGTCGAGATTTTAGGTACTGTGCAAGATGAGCTTCCAGGCTTACCTGAGTTGAACCCAGAAGATTTAGCTGAATGTCGCACTCTAGGTGAAATCGTTAGCTACATGCAAACCAAATTGCCTGCAGCAAACGCGATTGCGCCGGTCGCACCAACATCAACTGCAAACAAGGTTGAGGTTAACACCGCAGCATTACCTCCACACAGCGAGGTAGCGCTAAAAAAGTTACCAGCGGCGGATAAACTCGTAGATTGCTTTTCAACAGACTCTTGTATTGTCATCACAGATGATGGCCACAATGCAGGTTTACTGGCTGAAAAGCTAAATGCAAAGGGATTAACCGTCGCCGTTATTCGTAACCCACAAACCATTACCGTGGCACATTCACCCTTAAGCAGTGATATTAAAAGCTACACGTTGAGCAGCATTGATGATGCCCAAATTGCACAAGTCATTGCCGATATTAAGACCGACTTGGGCGCTGAACATGCCATTGCGGGCTTTATTCATTTACAGCCACAAGCCGCAGCAAACAGCAGCGAATTAATGTCGTGCACTGTTGCAGCAAAAGCCGCTGTCGACAACGCATTTTTGTGGGCTAAGCATCTTCACGCTGAATTTGCCAAACCAACTCAAGGTTCGCGTTTATGCTACTTTACCGTGAGCCGTTTAGACGGTGGATTTGGTTATCTTGATAATACTCAGCTAGCAACAGCAGAGCTTAACCAAGCAGCCTTATCTGGTCTAAGCAAAACCCTAAGCCATGAATGGCCACAGGTGTTTTGCCGCGCATTAGACATTGCCAACAATATTGATACAGCAAGTTTTGCCGATGCCATCGTTGCTGAGTTATTTGATATCGATGGTGCCAATGCTAGCGCGGATCGCATTAATGAAGTGGGGATCAGTAATCAAGGTCGAGTCACTTTAGTTGCCGGCAATGCCAGCGAGCAGTTTGCACCAGCAAGTTTAAACAAAAATGACACTATTTTGGTCACCGGCGGCGCAAAAGGCGTAACCTTTGAATGCACTCTCACCTTAGCCAAACAATGCCAATCACATTTTGTGTTAGCGGGTCGTAGCCAACATTTTGGCAAAGACTTACCAGCATGGGCACAAGGCAAAAAAGCCTCTGAGTTAAAAGCCGCAGCCATCGCTTATATTCAATCTCAAGGCAACAGACCATCGCCAAAACAGATTGATGCACTCGTATGGCCAATAAGCAGCAGCCTAGAAATAGATGCTGCGTTAAGTGCTTTCAGCAAGGTTGGCGCCAGTGCTCAGTATGTCTCGATGGATGTCAGCGACGCCACCGCGGTAGCGGCTAGTCTTAAAAGTCTGACTAATGCCAAGGGCGACTCATTAATCATTAATGGGGTTATTCACGGTGCGGGCGTATTAGCCGATAAGCACATTCAAGATAAAACCTTGGATGAACTTAACCGCGTATACCACACCAAAGTGACTGGGCTTGCTAGCATCATTAATGCACTCGACCCACAGCAGATTAAGCTTATTGCACTGTTTTCATCGGCGGCCGGTTTTTACGGTAATACCGGACAGAGTGATTACGCTATGTCGAATGAAATCCTCAACAAAACTGCACTGAAACTAGCGCACACTTTACCGCAAGCTAAAGTGATGAGTTTTAATTGGGGCCCCTGGGATGGCGGAATGGTCAGCTCAGCATTAAAGAAAATGTTTGTTGAACGTGGCGTTTACGTTATTCCGTTACAAGCGGGTGCCGAGCTATTTGCCCACAGTTTATTAAGCCAACAAGGGGCGCAACTGCTTATTGGCTCTGATATGCAAGGTTCATCAAAACAGGACAACGCTGTAAAAAAGCTTAATGCGGACGCTTTGCTTATTGCCAAGGGTTCGCTGACATTTGCTACTAATACACTTGTGACTAAAGCATTTACGGCTAACTCAGTTACAACTGAGGCAGTTATGACTAAGACATCGGCTGCTGATGTTATCAGTCAGACGGTGACTCGAGTATTAACCCCGGCTGAAATGCCTTTTGTTAGCGATCATTGTATTGCTGGCAATCCGGTATTACCGACGGTATGCGCCATGCAATGGATGCGTGATGCGGCAGAAACTTTATGTCATGTGCCTGTCAGTATTGCTGAATACAAATTGCTTAAAGGGGTTATTTTTGACACCAATGAGCCACATTTGTTGCAACTGGAACTAACGCAAACTAACGCGGGGATCAGCGCGCTGATCACCTCTCGTTTGTTAAACGATCCTAGCGCAACCATGAAACCGCAATACCAAGCTCAATTGGTGATCAATAAAGCAATATTGGCAACTGATGTTGCTAAACCCACTGTTGGCGACAGCAGTTTGGCTCAATGGGCTAACATGGCACCATTGTATTCAGGCGCTGAACTGTATCAAAACGGAACCTTGTTTCATGGCCCGCGTTTGCAAGGCATTAAGCAAGTGTTGGCATTTGATGATGCTCAGCTCTTGTGTCAGGTTCAATTGCCGAGCATTAATGCCAGCGATTGCCAAGGTTTTATACCGTCATCGGCATTAGGTGGTAGCCAAATTTTCGCTGAAGATTTGCTACTACAAGCCATGTTGGTATGGGCAAGACTAAAATACGATGCCGCAAGCTTACCGTCATCAACCGGTGAGTGTGTTACTGCTTGGCCATTTGCAAATGGCGATAAAGGTTATATTCAACTTGATGTGGTTAAGCACAGCGAAAGAATGCTAGTGGCTAACGTGAGTTTATATCATCAAGACGGCCGCCTGAGTTGCCAAATTCTCAATGCTAAAGTGACCATTAGTAAGAGTTTGAATGGGGCATTTATTCCACATGAAGCTTCTGCTGAACTTTCACACAAGGACACAGTGTGACAGCCACAGATAACATGGCGCTAAAATCCATTAGTGAGCGTATTTTGCAGCAACAAACCAAGCCAATGCGCTTGGCTTTGTTGCTGAGAAAACCCAATATCGACTCGGTTAATGAGCACAAGGTTGCGATTTATACTCAGCATAGCGACGGTTTTGAACTGGCGTTATTGCACAGCATAGAGCGGCTATCATCCACTACAGATGAGATGATCAATATTGCCGATCGGTTGTGGATAATGCAGGGGCTACTTGCCGCGAAACATGGCGTCAATGCGAACGCTTATCTAAATGGTGTTGCACTTGGTAGCAATCAGGCTGAAGCAATAACACTGGCGCTGAATCATGCAAAACGTTTACATACTCAACCGCAGATTGTCGCGTTAGATGGCAATGCAAAATCCAATACTGCTAATAATGCAAAAAATGCATTGGCCGCAATGACCACCCTAGTAGAGTCTATCGCCAGTCGTTGTATACCAACACAGGACAAGGTCAACAGCCAGTATTGGTTTAGCCCACTTCATCAAAGCAGAGTTGCAGCGTTATGTTACCCAAGTGCCAACGGTGTTCAGGCAATGATCTTGACCCAAGGACGTGCATTAGTCGCCTCAAAGCAATTGGTTAATCCCCAACGTTTATGGCTGCCATTATGTGCCACTTCATTGGTGCAACTGCACACTAAACTGATGGCTTTCTCTGCGCAGGTCAATTCGGCGACAGACGATGTCAGCTTACTAAAACTTATCAAAAGTACATTGGCCGATTATCAAACGGATGCGCCCCTAGCTTTAGTGTTAATGGCGCAGGATCGTAACGGATTAATCATAGAAATTAATGCGATGTTGGTAACAATGTCGACTCACCTTCAGCCAGACATTAACGATAACCCGCCGATAGAATATAAAACCCCTGCTGGCAGTTGTTTCTATTCTGCGCCGCTGGGTGATCATGGCTTAAGTTTTGTTTATCCTGGCGTCGGTACTGTGTATCCAAACATGCTCAGTCAAATGGGCTTGGTTTTCCCCAATGTGTATGCTGAACTCGAAAGCCAAGGTGACATGCAATCGATGTTACAAACCAAGTTTATTTACGCGGCAGATAAAAACCGTACCGCACAGATGAGTTTGAGCCAATTAGCCATTGCCGGTGTGGGCGCCAGTTATGTGTTAACCAAACTGTTGCAGCAAGAATTTGCCATTGAACCTAAGTTTGCCTTGGGTTACTCCATGGGCGAAGCGGCCATGTGGGCGAGTCTAGATGTTTGGCAAGCACCACACACTATGATTGAAGCAACCCAAAACAGCAGTATCTTTACCCAAGATATTTCAGGCGAGCTTCGCTGCGTTCGTCAACAATGGCAATTAGCCGATGACGAAACCATTGTGTGGAACAGCTTTGTGACTCGAGCCAGTATTGACGAACTCACGCCCCATTTAGCGGATTACCCGCGTGCTTATATTGCCATCGTCCAAGGCGATACTTGTGTTATCGCAGGTTGTGAATCCAGTTGTAAAGCATTGTTAAAACAAGCAGGTAAACGCGGTATTGCAGCCAATCGAATTACGGCAATGCATACACCAGCCGCACTAAATATTACCGACCATGTACGTCAGTTTTATCTGCAACCGCTGTTGGCAAACTTACCCGAACATTTACAGTTTATCTCGGCGGCTCAAGTTGCGCCTGTCACGTTAGACTCACACGCTATTGCACAATCGATTGCCGATACTTTTTGTCATCAGCTGGATTTTACTCAATTAATCCACAATGCTCGAGATCAAGGCTGTCGATTATTTGTTGAAGTCGGAGCCGATAGACAAACCACCACCTTAATTGACAAAATCAATGCTCAAAGTAACAACACGTCCCCAGCAATGGCCGTTGCCGTTAATGCCAAAGGCGGCGACGATGTCAGCAGTTTACTCAAGTGTCTGGGACAATTAATGGCACATCGCGTGCCGATGTCATTAACCCCCTTTATTCGCAGCCTTGACGATGCAATTAACTCATTATCTCAGCAGACGGCAATAGCCGACGGCTCACCACTGTCTCGTTGCAGTGAAACATCATTAGAAGGAGAACCTCATTGAGTTCTCAAGCCACCCCTAAAATAGCCATTGTCGGTTTAGCCAATCAGTATCCCGACGCGGATACTCCCGCTAAATTTTGGCAAAACTTATTAGACAAAAAAGATTCACGCAGCCAAATCAGTGCTAGCAAACTCAATGCTTCACCGAGTGATTACTTGGGTGTACAAGGCGAATCGGACCGTTTTTATTGTGATAAAGGCGGCTACATTCAAGACTTTCAATTTAACCCTCAAGGTTATCGTATTGAGCCCGAGGCATTTACTGGTTTGGATGACAGTTTCTTGTGGGCAACCGACACCGCCCGAAATGCGTTAACCGACGCGGGTATAAACCTTAGTCATAACGTGCTGCAACGCACCGGCATTGTCATGGGCACTTTATCGTTCCCTACAGCCAAGTCTAACGAGCTATTTGTGCCGCTTTATCACAGCGCGGTCGAAAAAGCCTTACAGACTAAACTCCAGCAGCCAAACTTTAATCTGCAATCGTTTAATCAAGCATCGCAAAACAATACTGCAGAAAATGCCAATAACAATAATAATGTAGCGCCTAAAATGGTTAACTTGCGTAATGGTGCCATTGCCCATAACGCCTCTAAAATCGTTGCCGATGCTTTGGGATTAGGTGGTACGCAACTGAGTTTAGATGCCGCCTGTGCCAGTTCAGTTTACGCATTAAAATTAGCCTGCGACTACTTGCATACCGGCAAAGCAGACATGATGCTGGCTGGCGCGGTGTCGGGAGCCGATCCGTTTTTTATCAATATGGGCTTTTCGATATTTCATGCTTACCCAGACCACGGTATTTCAGCTCCGTTTGATCAAAACAGTAAAGGTTTGTTCGCTGGTGAAGGTGCTGGAGTATTAGTGCTCAAACGCCTTGAAGATGCCGAGCGTGATGGCGACCATATTTATGCTTTGGTCAGTGGCATTGGCTTATCAAACGATGGTAAAGGCCAGTTTGTATTAAGCCCAAACATTAAAGGCCAAGTACAAGCATTCGAGCGCGCTTATCTTGATGCCGCCGCAATAGACCCTAACATTACGCCTGCCAGTATTGAAGTGATTGAATGTCACGCCACCGGGACACCATTAGGCGACAAAGTTGAATTAGCTTCAATGGAACGTTTTTTTGAAGACAAACTTGAAGGCAGTGCCACGCCATTAATTGGTTCCGCAAAATCCAATTTAGGCCATTTACTCACAGCAGCAGGCATGCCAGGGATCATGAAAATGATTTTTGCGATGCGTGAAGGCGTGTTGCCACCGAGTATTAATATCAGTGCCCCTATCGCCTCACCTAATGGCTTATTTGGCCAAGCGACTTTACCCAATGCTGTGCTACCTTGGCCCGATAAAGTTGGCAATAAAGCCCGTCATGCAGGTTTATCGGTATTTGGTTTTGGCGGTTGTAACGCCCATTTATTACTTGAGTCGTACCAAGCTAAAGCCGTTGCTGACAAGACGCTGAACAATCATTCTCAAAATAATAATTCTCTAAGTAATAATACTCAGAACAATAAAGCTCAAACTCGCAACACGACGCTAGTTGATGCAGAAATGCCAATGCACATTACCGGCATGGCGGCGCATTTTGGTCAATGTAGCAGTATTGATGCACTGGCGAAAAAAATCATCGCCAAACAAGCCATCTTTAGCCCGCTACCCACTCAACGCTGGAAAGGCTTAGATAAACATCCTGAGCTATTAGCCCAATATGGCATCACCCAAGTGCCGCAAGGCGCGTATATCGATCAATTCGATTTTGATTTTTTGCGTTTTAAAGTGCCACCCAATGAAGATGATCGCCTGATCTCGCAACAACTACTGTTGATCAAAGTCGCCGATGAAGCTATCGCCGATGCCAAGCTAACACCAGGCAGCAAAGTCGCGGTGTTAGTCGCCATGGAAACCGAACTCGAACTTCATCAATTCCGCGGTCGAGTTAACTTACACAGCCAAATAGCGCAAAGCCTTAACGCTCAAGGTATTCAATTATCTACTGCGGAATATGACAGCCTTGAAACCATTGCGATGGACAGTGTGCTCGACGCCGCTAAGCTTAACCAATACACCAGTTTTATTGGCAATATTATGGCGTCGAGGATAGCCTCATTATGGGATTTCAACGGCCCAGCATTTACGATTTCTGCGGGCGAACAGTCAGTTAACCGCTGTATTGATGTGGCGCAAAATTTGTTTGCGTTAGGGTCGTTACAAGAACCATTAGATGCCATCATTATTGCCGCTGTAGACCTGTCTGGCAGTATTGAAAATATGCTGTTCAATACCGCCAAGCTTAACGCCAAAGGATTGCGTTCAACCGATTGGTTAGTGGGTGAAGGGGCTGGCGCGCTAGTGCTGCAACAAACTAGTGCGGCACACTCTCAGCTTGATAGTTACGCCAGTATCGACAGCGTTAACTTTACGCCATTGTCACAATTACCAACTGAGTTATTGACAGATATTGTTGAATTAAACCAATCGCCGGAATGTATATTATCGACTCAAGGTCAACAGTTTGCCCAAGGATTAACTGATGCTGCGACAGCGGTCAGCTCAGCGCCATTATTGAGTAAAGCCCATGATATTCTCGGTCATACATTTGCCGCTTCAGGCATGGCCAGTTTGCTGCACGGTTTAGTGCAAACTCGCCACATCGACAAACCGTCTATCAATGCCAGTGTATTCACCAGCAGCGACAATCAATACTCACAAGTTAATCTGTCGGTTTCTGCGGCGCAACAACACGCATTGCACGCTCGACTGGGTAATAATTTAACTCAACAACTCGCCACGGGCAGTAAGTTAAGTTTAATTAAACAAGTCAGTTTAGGTGGTCGCGATATTTACCAACATATTATCGACAGCCCACTTGATACCCTCGACAGTATTATCAATCAATGTGCTGATATCGCCCCTAGTGCGGTCAGTTCCACTGAAAGTAAGCAACCAACTATTGGTGATAATAGCCCTCTTAGCGTCAATAATAGCGAGAATATCGCCGAGCCTCTTATGTCAGAAAATATGCCCGATAAAACGTTTCCAAAGCAACCAAGGGTTGCCAGTATGACAAATCATACGATTCCACCAGCACATTTAACGGCATTCCAACAAAATCAATGGTTAGCACAACAAGCGCATTTAGCTTATTTAGCCAGCCGTGATGCAGGCTTGAAAGTGGCTGACAGTTTATTACGGTCCCAATTAGCCGGTTTGAGTCATCAGCCAACCGCGACTCAAGTCGCGTCTCCGGCGGCTAATACTTATGCGGTTAATGCTGCGGTTCAAACAGCGGTTAAGAGTGAAGCAATTAGCCCAGCTAGGTTAATCCAACCTAATCATGCTTGTGTGCCAGCTTACACTGCGCCTATTCCAGCCGATAAACCGTGTATTTGGAATTATGCTGATTTAGTTGAATATGCCGAAGGCGATATCGCTAAGGTGTTTGGCCCAGATTACGCCATTATCGACAGTTACTCGCGCCGAGTTCGCCTACCGACCACAGATTATTTATTAGTGTCGCGTGTGACCAAACTCGATGCCACCATGAATCAATACAAACCGTGTTCAATGACCACAGAATACGACATCCCCGTCGATGCGCCGTATTTAGTGGATGGTCAAATTCCTTGGGCTGTAGCGGTAGAATCGGGTCAGTGCGATTTAATGTTGATCAGTTATTTAGGTATCGACTTTGAAAACAAAGGCGAACGAGTTTATCGCTTATTAGATTGTACTTTGACCTTCTTAGCCGATTTACCTCGTGGCGGCGACACACTGCGTTACGACATTAAAATCAATAACTTTGCCAGCAATGGCGACACGTTATTATTCTTTTTCTCTTACGAGTGTTTCGTAGGCGACAAGATGATCCTAAAAATGGATGGCGGCTGTGCGGGCTTCTTTACCGACCAAGAGCTGGCCGATGGTAAAGGGGTTATTCAAACTGAAGATGAAATAAAACATCGTCAACAAGTGCTCAACAATCCAAATAAACCAACTTTTACCCCATTATTACACTGTAGCCAAACGGCATTTGATTATGGTCAAATTCATCATTTATTGACTGGTGATATTGGCAGCTGTTTTGGCGGCGAACATGTTGCGCACCAACTGCAAACTGGAATACAAAAATCGCTTTGTTTTGCCTCAGAAAAATTCTTAATGATTGAACGAGTTAGTCAATTACAAACACAAGGTGGCGCGTGGGGCTTAGGCTTACTCGAAGGTCATAAACACATTGCGCCAGACCATTGGTATTTCCCTTGTCATTTCCAAGGCGACCAAGTGATGGCCGGTTCGTTAATGGCCGAAGGTTGTGGCCAGCTATTACAGTTCTTTATGATCCACATTGGCATGCATACTCTAGTAGAAAATGGCCGATTCCAACCGTTGGAAAATGCTTCGCAAAAAGTTCGTTGTCGTGGCCAAGTGTTACCACAAACTGCTGAACTGACTTATCGCATGGAAGTGACCGAAATTGGCATTCATCCACGTCCCTACGCTAAAGCTAACATTGATATTTTGCTCAATGGCAAAGTGGTGGTCGATTTCCAAAACTTGGGTGTGATGATTAAAGAAGAAGCAGAATGTACACGTTATCCGCAGCTTTCGTTAGACAGTTCAAATACAAGCCCTGCAGTTGATTCAAACGCTAGCAGCAAGGTTATTGCCAACAAAGCGCCGTTAATGGCGCAAATTCCAGATTTAAACGCCCAGACTAACAAAGGCGTTATTCCGCTAAAACACGTTGAAGCACCCATAGTCAGTGCCGATTCAAAGTACGCTAATCGCGTGCCTGATACCGTGCCATTTACCCCATACCATATGTTTGAGTTTGCTACTGGCGATATCGAAAAATGCTTTGGCCCTGACTTTAGTATTTACCGCGGACTTATCCCACCGCGCACACCCTGTGGCGACTTACAGTTAACCACTCGCGTGGTTGAAATTAACGGTAAACGCGGCGAATTGAAAAAGCCATCATCGTGTATAGCAGAATACGAAGTGCCGGCAGATGCTTGGTACTTTGCTAAAAACAGCCATCAAGCGGTAATGCCTTATTCGGTGTTAATGGAAATTTCATTACAACCCAATGGCTTTATTTCTGGCTACATGGGCACCACCCTAGGTTTTCCTGGGCAAGAGCTATTTTTCCGTAACTTAGACGGTGGCGGAAAATTATTACGTCATGTGGATTTACGCGGTAAAACTATCGTCAATGATTCAAAGCTATTATCAACCGTCATTGCTGGCAGTAACATTATTCAAAGCTTCACCTTTGAGTTAAGTGTCGATAACGAGCCTTTTTACACGGGTAGCGCGGTATTTGGTTACTTTAAAGGTGATGCGCTTAAGAACCAGTTAGGCATAGATAACGGCAAAATAACTCAACCATGGCATGTTGATAACAATGTTGCGGCAGACATTAGCGTTAATTTACTGGATAAACAGTCACGGGTGTTTAATCCGCCAACTAGCCAACCGCATTATTGTTTAGCGGGTGGCCAGCTTAACTTTATCGACAAAGCAGAAATTGTTGAAGCAGGCGGCAAATACGGTAAGGGTTACCTTGCTGCTTCACGCACTATTGACCCTAGTGATTGGTTCTTCCAATTCCACTTCCATCAAGATCCGGTAATGCCAGGTTCATTAGGTGTTGAAGCCGTGATCGAGTTGATGCAAACTTACGCCATCAGCACAGACCTAGGTAAAGGTTTCACTAATCCAAAATTCGGCCAAATATTGTCGGATATTAAATGGAAATATCGCGGTCAAATTAACCCACTGAACAAACAAATGTCACTTGATGTACATATCAGTGCAGTAAAAGATGAAGACGGTAAACGCATCATAATAGGCGACGCAAATCTCAGTAAAGATGGTCTGCGCATTTATGAAGTCAAAGATATCGCCATCTGTATTGAAGAAGCTTAGGCCAAAAAGGAATAATAATGACAACTCAAGTGCACAACGAAAAACTTTCTCCTTGGCCATGGCAAGTTAGCCAGCAACACGTCAGTTTTGACTCAGTAGGCATGGACAAAAAGCTTAAAGATTTATCACAAGCGTGTTATGTGGTTAATGACACACAACAAGGCTTAGGGGCTGCTCAGCAAGCCCAAGTCGTAACTGATGCTATTACTGCAGCAAATGCTCTGCCAGTCAGCGCATTTGCCCCAGCCCTTGGCACTCAAAGCTTAGGCGACAGTAATTTCCGCCGCGTTCACGGGGTAAAGTTCGCTTATTATGCTGGTGCGATGGCCAATGGTATTTCTTCTGAAGAACTGGTTATTGCGTTAGGTCAGGCTGGTATTTTATGTTCATTTGGCGCAGCTGGGTTAATTCCATCTCGAGTTGAACAAGCCATTAACCGTATTCAAACGGCATTACCAAATGGTCCATACGCATTTAATTTAATTCACAGCCCAAGTGAACCTGCGCTAGAGCGTGGCAGTGTAGAGCTGTTTTTGAAGCATAAAGTACGCACTGTTGAGGCCTCAGCCTTTTTAGGCTTAACACCACAGATTGTCTATTACCGCGCAGCGGGCTTAAGCCGTGATGCAAACGGTGATGTGCAAATAGACAATAAAGTGATTGCGAAAATCAGCCGTACTGAAGTGGCGATTAAATTCATGCAGCCTGCACCTGTTAAAATACTGCAACAGTTGGTTGATGAAGGTCTTATCAGCGCAGAGCAAATGGAGTTAGCTCAGCTAGTGCCTATGGCTGATGATATTACTGCTGAAGCAGACTCAGGCGGTCATACCGACAATCGACCATTAGTCACTTTACTGCCCACTATTTTGGCATTAAAAGATCAAGTGCAAGCACAGTACAAGTATAAGACCCCTATTCGTGTTGGTGCCGGTGGTGGTGTTGGCACGCCTGACGCGGCACTGGCGACATTTCATATGGGCGCAGCTTATATTGTTACGGGTTCAATCAACCAAGCCTGTGTCGAAGCCGGAGCCAGCGAGCATACTCGTAAATTACTGGCCACCACAGAAATGGCCGATGTGACAATGGCACCTGCTGCCGATATGTTCGAAATGGGCGTTAAGCTGCAAGTGGTAAAGCGCGGCACTTTATTTCCAATGCGCGCCAACAAGTTATATGAAATATATACCCGCTATGATTCTATTGAAGCGATTCCAAGCGAGGAACGTGAAAAGCTTGAAAAACAAGTATTCCGCTCAAGCCTGGATGATATTTGGGCTGGCACGGTAGCGCATTTCAATGAGCGCGACCCAAAACAAATTGAGCGCGCTAAAAATAATCCTAAACGTAAAATGGCGTTAATTTTCCGCTGGTATTTAGGTTTATCAAGCCGTTGGTCAAACACTGGTGAGCTTGGTCGCGAGATGGATTATCAAATCTGGGCAGGTCCGGCACTCGGCGCCTTTAACGCATGGGCTAAAGGCAGTTATTTAGATGACTACACCCAGCGTCATGCAGTAGACTTAGCCAAACACTTAATGCATGGTGCAGCTTATTTGGCCCGAGTTAATTTATTAACGGCACAAGGTGTTAGCCTTCCAGTAGCATTACAACGCTGGCGCCCAATTGACCAAGTAAAGTGATCGACCAAATGAAATAGATTGATCTCGCTTTATTGCGAGATCAACTAGAAAGATAGGAACCGACATGAGCGATACCCAGAAACTCGATTTTTCAGCGATTAATGACCCAACATTGGCATCGTTTAATCAACAAAAAAACCTGATAAAACGCATGCTCAAAGGTAACAGCGCAACTTGCAGCGACTGTAGTAAACCGCTGACGCTGCAACTACCGCCTAACACTAAAAAAACACCAAAAAGCGCTAAAGCACCAGGGATTTATTGCGCTAAAGGTTGCACTGATATCGAGCTAGACATGGAAGCAGTCGCGTTAATGAAATAGCATTAATACCCATTAAATGCCTCATAAAAAATGACCATCTTTAATAAGAGGGTCATTTTTTTCGAGCATGCTTTATTTCACGGCTTAACGTTATTTAGCCTGCCATTGCTTAACGATTTCTGGGTTACCACAAAGCTGTTCAATCGGTTTATCCCCCGACTGTGCAGCTTCAAATACAGTAAATGGCACATTAGCCCATAAGCTCAGCTCAAAAGTAGCATTTTCTGTCACCACACCTACGCCTTTAGGTGTGCCTGTCATCACAATGTCACCATCGTTTAAGGTCATAAACTCACTGACGGCGTTATAAATAGCGTGTGGCTGGTACATCATTAATTGCTGATGACCTAATTGCGTCACGACATTATCAATGGTTAATTGAAAGCACCAATCTTTTATATCTGCAGTTATAGCAATAAATTCGCTGAATAACGCCGAGCCATCAAAAGCTTTAGAACGCTCCCACGGTAAACCTTTGGTTTTTAACTTGGTTTGCAGCTCACGCTTGGTCATATCAAGCCCAACACCAACCGCACTAAAATGACCATTATTCACCATAAAGCACAACTCGGCCTCGTAATGTAAGGCCTCACCTAAGTGACTACATAAGGTGTTAGTAATGGCTGAGTTTGGCTTAAGAAACACTACCATATCATCAGGAATGTCATTACCGAGTTCGTGAATATGCTCGGCATAATTACGCCCAATACAAATGATTTTTGATGGGGAGATTAATTGATGATCGTCTTGTTGTTTTAGTACTACCGTTTGTAAACCCACATTAACCTCTTCAAAATGAAATACCTCTAAAATCGTTATTTTAGGATAAGCGTTACACAAGGATATGAGCAATTAATATTTTTGATTATCTAAGAAAAAATCATTTTATGAGTCAATGAGTCATTAATTAAACGGTGTGAGATAAACTATGTGGGATATTCAATGAATCGCATGGGGTTAGTCCAACGTTATTAGGGCCTGTTGATCTTTCAAGGTTGTTTTTGCAGCGAATTGTTGGTCATTACTTAAACATGAGCATAAGGCAGAGACTTTGTGGTGTAGTTATTCTACATAAGAAGTCGATAACGCAGTAAAAATGACCAACAAACGCTGCCCGAAGGGTTCGGCTAAAAACGTTTTACTCTTTGTTGAGCGATTATTTGCTAAGCGAGTGGTGCTTAGATTGCTAGGCAGCAATCCACTCGCCTCGATTAAAACGTTTTTATATCGAACAAAATTTAACCGGCAAAGTTCAACAGATCCTAATGTTTATAGCAAAAAACTAAGCGTATTCTTGCATAAAATCATCAAGGTTATCGTTGATAATTTCTATTTCATCACCGCTAAATTGGGCAATATGAAACAAGGCTTCACCTTCATTCGTCACCGGAATATTACTGTTACCAATAATAATCCCGTCAGTAGGAGCGAGCAAAGGCGATGGCTCACCGCCCAAAGGGTTAACAATATTGGCCAACACTTGGCCTTTTGATACACGCTCGCCCAATTTAAGCTTAATATTAACTAATCCATCTGACTCACTGCGAACCCAATAACTGCGACTAGCATTAACACTGGTACTTTTAGTTTTAATTTTGCCTTTAGTCATACTTAAACAGCGCATCACATTAATAACGCCATTGACGCCAGACTTAATCGACATATCACTAAAACGCAGCGCTTCGCCTGCCTCATATAAAATACAAGGAATATCAAGGCTATTAGCGTAACCACGCATTGAACCTTCGCGTGCTTTTGATGACATTATCACCGGTGCACCAAAGGCATTTGCCATGTCGAGCATCACTTTATCGTCAGTATCACAGCGGATTTGCGGTAAATTTTCACGATGAATAGCGCCGGTATGTAAATCGACAATATGTGTCGCTCGTTTAACTAAAATACTACTGAATAAATGCGCGAGACGACTTGCTAACGCGCCTTTAGCAGAGCCCGGAAAACAGCGATTTAAGTCACGACGATCCGGTAAGTAACGAGATTGTTGAATAAAACCAAATACGTTAACGATGGGAACAATTAACAAGGTCCCCGTTAAGGTTTTAGCATTAACACGACCGAGCAAGCGTCGACATATTTCAATGCCATTTAACTCATCACCGTGAATGGCTGCACAAACTAACAAAACAGGGCCCGCTTTAGTGCCGTGAAATACTTCAACGTGCAAATCCATCGGTGTATCATTATACAGTTTTGCTGCGGGCAATTTGACACTTTGTTGAGTGCCTGCCGCTACACTAACATCACCGAAAACGAACGGTTCGTGCTTTTTTGCCATTAACCAACTCCTTTCGTTTTTGTACTAGAAGGTTTTACATTTTTTTCGATAAATTGAATGATTTTTTCAGCGACATCAATACCGGTAGCTTTTTCGATACCTTCAAGACCCGGAGATGAGTTAACTTCCATTACTAAAGGACCGTGTTTTGAGCGTAAAATATCGACACCTGCAACATTTAGCCCCATTGTTTTAGCAGCACGTAACGCCGTTGAGCGCTCTTCTGGAGTGAGCTTAACAATGCTAGCAGAACCGCCTCGATGCAGATTTGAACGAAATTCACCTGGTAACGCCTGACGTTTCATTGCCGCTATCACTTTGTCACCAATCACGAAGCAACGAATATCGGCACCGCCTGCTTCGGCAATATATTCTTGCACCATAATGTTGGCTTTTAAGCCCATAAACGCTTCGATAACCGATTCTGCAGCTTTACGCGTTTCAGCTAAAACGACCCCAATACCTTGGGTTCCTTCAAGTAGCTTAATCACACAAGGTGCGCCACCGACCATGTCTAATAAATCGGGGATATCTGCCGGTTTGTTAGCAAAGCCTGTTACTGGTAAACCAATGTTCTTACGTGATAATAGTTGCAATGAGCGTAACTTATCCCGTGAGCGCGTAATGGCAACCGATTCATTTAATGGATGAGTTCCCATCATCTCAAACTGGCGCAATACTGCGGTGCCATAAAAAGTGACAGATGCACCAATACGTGGAATAACCGCATCAAATTTTGGCAGTTCTTCACCGCGCACATGGATACTTGGCGCATTCATGTTGATGTTCATATAACATTTTAATGGGTCAACAATATTGACAATATGACCACGAGCTTCTGCAGCTTCTTTTAATCGACTCGTCGAGTATAGATTTTTATTTCTCGACATAATTGCTATGTGCATTTGTTATTCTCCTGCTAAAAACGACTCTGCTGAATTGACCAAAAAACGCCCTGCTAATGCACGACGCCCCAATAACATTCTAAATTTCATGTGATCTCGATTAGTTAAGGTCAATTCGATATCAAAAAGTTCCTCACCAATAAGGATAGGTGTTTTTATCACATAGCGTTTGGTGACATGGCCACCAGAATCGCTGACATCTCGTCGATCAAATACACTAAACTCACATATAACTTCACGATCTGAATCTTGATCAGGGTGAAGCCAGACTCTTACCCATTTTTGGTTATTTTTTTGAAACGGTTTTATTTTAAATGCATGTAAACAGGATGTTTTTGCCCCTGTATCCACTTTGATTTTGACTCGTTCATTGCCAATATCAGGAAAAGTACCCCATTCACGCCAACCCACAATTCCGAGGGAATGTTCAGTCATGGTCAATCCTTTCTTATAGAGGAATTATTCATTCCAAGTGTAATCATTCAATAAAATCAATGTTTGAATAAACGTCATGTTTAGCTTCATTCGAGACAGGCTAAATAGACAAATATTACTATATAGGATGTTAATAAACAGGTTTTTACACCAATAAAATAGCCTTAGCAACAACTTTAGCACTAAGGTGTTATTTATATCGAATTAACATCAACAAAATAGTTAAAAAAAATATTTATGTCAGTAAGTTACAATGATAATAAAATAATATCAAAAGCACTAAAAAACAAAGCTTACTTGGTGTTTTAACACTACAAATACTCAGTTAATATAAAAGTGTTCAAATAATACTCACAATATTAATGACTTAAATCAATATATCCTATTTCACTCATGGCAGACATTGTTTAACATGTTAGAAAAACTATCACATCATTCAGCATCGCTATTGTTAAAAAGGTATTACTATGTTCAGCCAACTCAGTTTCGACTTTTTAAACAGCTTAGCCATTAACAACGATAGAGAATGGTTCAAAGCCAATCAACAGCAATACGAAGATCAAGTTAGAACACCAGCATTACAGTTTATAGAAGCCATGCAAGGGCCTATTTTAGGCATGTCTCCACGCTTCACCGCTGTGGCTAAAAAAGTCGGTGGTAGCTTAATGCGTCCACAACGCGACAGTCGCTTTAGTAAAGATAAAACACCCTATAAAACTAATGTCGGCATTCAGTTTAAACACTTTCAAGCCAAAGATGTCCATGCTCCGGGGTTTTATGTTCACATCGCTAATGATGAATGCTTCATTGCCGCGGGCATTTGGCACCCAGAATCAAAATATCTCAATGCCATTCGTCATTGTATTGATGAAAACCCTAATGCTTATCAAAAAGCATTAGCTCAACTATCGCAAGCAGGATTTGAATTAACGGGAGATAGTTTAATTAGACCTCCACGAGGATTTGATAAAAATCACCCAATGATTGACGAGCTCAGACGCAAAGACTTTATTGCCATCAAACCAATTAGCTCACAACAAGTATGTCAGTCTGATTTTGTTGAATTTTGTAACCAAGAATATCAACATACACGCGCCTTGATGGCTTACTTATGTTTTGCATTAGATTTAGACTTTTAATTATCAGTAACAATTGTGACAACAAGAGAGTTTTACTCCGTTGACACTATTGTTACTGAAAATGTAATAGCACAATTATATGGTAATCTTCTGAAGTCATTCACTTTAGAAGATTACCATTAAGTATTAGGTGATTTTGTAGCATCACAGTTTTAGAGCATCATTTAGATAAGCCATGTTAAACTAGCAGAAAATAGTCTTCAGAACAGCATATTGTTATTTGCTGTCCAGTAACCTCAGGTCAATTCATGAGTCATAATATTCCCGCCATGTCTAACGCAACAACATCAGACGATAAATATGTGCAAGACATCGCTGCGACCACACCAGCACAAAAACGAGCCCTAAGTTACGCTACAACCATTGCGATGCTATTTGACCAGGTCATTAGCACAAGCATGCCTGCAGATAGAATCATCGGCCAATATTTTCGTGAACATAAAAAGCATGGTTCTAAAGATAGACGAGTGATCCGTGAAAGTTTGTTTGGGCTATTTCGTTGGAGGGGCTGGTTAAACCAATTAGACTCAGGTCAAAAACATTCTACCTGGTTTCAACAACTAAGCACCTGTGCGATGTTAGAGCAACATCAGTGGAGTGACATAATCAGTGCTTGGAATGAATTTGCACAATGGTCTCAAACTCGCGCAGACAAAATACAACTAGAACACAAAGCATCTTTGAATGACAAATTGAGCGCATTTGCAACATTAAGCGGCATTACTACCAGCCAAATCACCCAACTGTTACCACAATGGTTTTGGCAGCTTTGTCCTGTCGTAGAAGCCGAACAATATGCAGTAGTTAACGCAATGAGCAGTCGACCACCAATATGGGCTCGTGCACAAACACTGTCGGCAGCAAAAGTGATTGAGTCTCTTAGACAAGCGGGTGTTGAAGCAGAAGCTAGCCATTACTTTTCAGATGCCATAAGTTTGGGCCATAAAAGTATTAACCTAAATGAGATAAATCTTTATAAGCAAGGTCATATTGAAATTCAAGATTTAGCCTCGCAAGTCATTGGCCAAATTTGTCAACCAAGTAGCCATGAAAAATGGTGGGATGCTTGCAGTGGTGCTGGTGGTAAAACCCTGCAGTTATACTCATTAATGTCACAACAAAATGTCCCCATCACTGGCAACATTATTTCATCTGACATTCGCCGCAAACCATTAGAAGAACTACGTAAACGCGCCAATCGCGCAGGTTTTGAGAATATTAGTGTTGTACCTTGGAAGGGCGATGAATTACCAGTAGATGCTAATGCCTTTGATGGTGTTTTAGTTGATGCTCCATGTAGCTGTACTGGTACTTGGCGTCGTAATCCTGATATGCGCTGGCTTGATGATGCCAGTGCGATAATAGACAAACCAATACTACAATTAGCCATTTTACGTCGTAGTGCCGCTGCAGTAAAATCAGGCGGTAAATTGATTTATGCAACTTGCTCTTTATCACCGAGTGAAAATGAGCAAATTGTACAAGACTTCTTATCTGAAACTACTGAGTTTGAGCTAGAACCAGTCACCCATCCTTTTACCGGCCAACAATGTGATATGTTGACAATTTGGCCTCAGCAGGCTGATAGCGATGGTATGTTTGTCGCTAAGATGCGTCGTAAATAGCATACTTCACTAAAGATATAATAAAAAAGCCATCATATTGATGGCTTTTTTATTATGGAGAGTTAGACAGGCAACACTCGACTATTTGCGATGTATACGAAGTATCAATTCAGCTTCTGCTTTCGGCAGTTCGCACTCTTGCATTAACTCATCAATTCCTGCGCCTAAGCCCACCATTTTAACAGCCCGAGAATATAATTTTGCTTGTGGATCTTGTTGGCTGGCTTCTTCAAGCATGTCAGATTGTTTAGAAAGTTTTTTCTCTAATTCAACAACCCGTCTACCAACACCGATTGTACCACTGCGCAATTCGTGTAATTCACGCTTAACAGCTTCCCGTTGACGATCACTTTCTTTTACAAGTACTGTCAGAGCATCAACTTTTTTCTTCAATTTACTCGACTGTTTTTGTAAATAAAGAACCAAGCCAAGACATGCAATCACGTACACTAAAGCTGCAATTAGAAATTCATCACCCATTAATATACCTATGTTGGAATTACCTAAACACAAAGCTAAAGCAAAACAAAAAGCCAACAATCATTAGGTTGGCTTGTTTTATTAGAAGGTGTTTAAATTTGAGTTAATTCAACCCATTCATCGTCAGATAATAACTTATCTAAATCAACTAAAATTAATAGTTCATTATCCCGATTACTCACGCCTTGAATATATTTAGCACTTTCTTCAGTTCCCACATTCGGTGCGTTATCAATTTCTGAGCGACGTAAATAAACCACTTCAGCGACGCTATCAACCAAAATACCAATAACTTGTTTTTCAGCTTCAATGATAACCACTCGAGTAGAATCATCTAGTTCAGCTGATGGCAAACCAAAACGTGAACGTGTATCGATTACGGTTACCACGTTTCCGCGGAGGTTAATAATCCCTAACACATAATCTGGTGCACCTGGTACAGGAGCAATTTCGGTGTAACGTAATATTTCTTGAACTTGCATTACGTTAATACCGTAGGTTTCATTATCTAGCTTAAATATAACCCATTGTAATACTAAATCGTCTTTAGCTGCAGTAGCCGCTGCTACACTTCTAGAATTGCTCATAGTTAACCTCGGTCAATCGAATCCTGACAACCTAAACCTGCATCAAGCATTTTGATTAATGCTTGAACATGTAAAATGCCACACATTTGTTGTTTTACTACCCCAGCAAGCCAAGGACGCTTACCCGGTTTTTCACGCCAATTGACGTGTGATTTATCTATTTTAACGGCATTAACTAACGATTCGCACGTTAATCCCCACTGACTATCTTCAAGCATAACAAGATATTGATAATTTACAGCTTGTGCTAATTCTGGTGTATATTTTTCAGGCATCACCCATGCACAGGTATCAACCACATTTATTTTACTGTCGCGATGGGTTTGCACTCCCATAAACCAAGAGGGCCTACCAATCAGATGATTTATCTTCTCAATTTTAATAATTCCACCTAAGCTCACCAGTGGAACAGCTAACGTTAATCCCGCGACATTAAAGAATAACACTTGAAACTCATCATCGAGTACTTCTTGTAAATCATGAGTAATACTCGGCGGTTGATGCCCAACCTGAGTTTGTGGCACAGTGTTTTCATGTACCGCTGCCTCCGCCACCAACTGATCATGCTTAATAATAGCGTCTTTTATGTCAGTACGTGAACTTTCATTAATTTTTATATCGACTAACGGCTTGATTTCTTTAACCGTTAGTTGTGTTTTTTGTATTTCTACATTATCCGCTACCGTTTTGGGTTCAATCTGACTGATAGCTTGACGAACACGATCAGAGCTAGCTTTAATTTGTTGCGATATATCAACTTCTGTTTTGGGTTTAGACACCGCAGACAGTAATTTTTCCAACGCAAGTTTATCAACATTGGTAGTCGGTTCAGCATATAACCTCTTATTAGCAATAACAGGAGCAGATTTCGAAGATGTCAATTGTGAATAATGAGCCGATAATGCTATTTCTGCTGCACTTAAATTGACAGAACTACTAGTGATATCATTTACGGGAGCCACAGAAATAGTTTGTTTTATCTCAGAGCTTTTTTCAGGAATAACTTTTGGCAGTTCCTGTAATAAAAGACTGAAATAATCAAAAACAGTTTCATCAACCGATTTTGACATGATTGAACTCCCGAGAATATAAAAAATCTAGCAGGCGATTATATGCTTTTACACCTCGGCTACTGGCAGAATAATGTGATGCTGGTAAATGAGCCAAGCTCGCGTCTCTAAATTTAGTATCCACAGGAATCACGTCATCAGGCCAGAGCATTGGACCATATTGATCCTGTAAAAATTGCAGTGCTATTGGGGAGGCTTTTGTACGTTTGTCATACATAGTGGGTAAAACAGTATAGCTATAACGAGTTGTTTTAGAGCGTCCCATGATTTCCATGGTTTTTACCATACGCTCAAGTCCTTTTATGGCCAAAAACTCAGTTTGAACAGGAATAATAATATGATTACTTGCCGCTAATGCATTAACCATTAGCACCCCTAAAACGGGTGGGCAATCGATAATAGCCACATCATACTGATCTTCAACCAATGCTAATAGATTTCGTAGCACTAAGCCCATTCCTTCTTGATGGCCTAATGATCGGTCTAATGTCGCTAACGCCATATTTGCCGGAATAATGTCCAAACCTTCAATTTGAGTTGGAATAACATTTTGTAAAATGTACTCTTTGGTCAACGACTGATGCTGCAAAAATACATTATAAAGTGAACTAGGCACTTCGTCAGAATCTATACCCAAATAATAGCCAAGAGAGGCGTGAGGATCGGTGTCAATCATCAACACACGTTGACCACGCTTAACCAATGACCCGGCTAAACTGGCTACTGTGGTGGTTTTACCTACGCCACCTTTTTGGTTAGCTACCGTCCATACTTTCAAAAAAGCCTCTCAACTTATCATAATGATGCTGTTATCGAATAATGACTACTGTTTATCTTGCTTATCATCACGAGTTGTTACACGAATACCACCGTTAGATAAGCGGATCACTTTAACCCCTTGAGCATTCTCCGATACTATAACGTCTTGCCTTTTCAACTCAGCCGAAGCATCAGTATCATTCTTAGTGTTATCAACTTCAGTTAGCGATTCACTATCTAAAGCTCCAGGTCCCAATAACACGCTTTGTGTTTGATCTTTTCTTGCAGACGATATCATTGCTTGTGTCTGTTCAGGGTGTTGAGTCAACCAATGAGCAATATTAGCCGCTTGGTCTTCAGGTACCATCAACAATACTTGAGAAGCCGTTAAACGTAAAACATCTTGCTCTAATAATGTGACTTTACGATGAGCATTAATATATAAACCCGCTAATACTAATATAACAATAAAGGATAAAAACAGTCCCAGCATAAGCTTAGTCTGTAAAGAGTATTCAGACTTAGCCACGACTAGACTCTTTTAAAATGGCTTCAGCCATATGTTCTAGCGCAATAGAGTGAGTGGATATCCCCGCAGAAGCTACAGCTTGCGGCATTCCATATACCACACAACTCGCTTCATCTTGTGCCCAAATAGTAGCACCAGCAGACTTTAACATTCTAGCCCCTTCTCTACCATCAGCTCCCATACCCGTTAATATAACGGCTAAAACATCACCGCCAAAAGCTTTAGATGCTGACGCAAAAGTAATATCTACAGATGGTTTATAATTCATTTCAGGGGTTCCTGGAATCACTTTTAACCTTCCGCTCATACCATTTCGATCAATCATCAGTTGCATTCCGCCAGGCGCTAAATAGGCACAACCAGGACGTATTACATCACCATTTTCAGCTTCTTTGACTTCGATTCTACACAAAGTATTTAACCGTGCAGCAAATGCAGGCGTAAATGCTGCCGGCATGTGTTGTATCAACACAATCGGATGAGGATAATTGGCTGGAAATGCGGTTAACACTTTTTGTAACGCAACTGGACCGCCTGTTGATGTTCCAATCAATAAAACTTTATATTGCTTACCACTGGCTCGAATAGATGATACTGAAGAGGTGGATTGCTGAGCAGCATGACGTTCCGGAGCTGGAGTAGCTAAACTTGAACGAGTTGCCGTCGTTGAATTCAAACGACCGCTTAGAGGACGAGATGACGGTTTTGCTTCTTGATCTACAATAGTTGATCTACGAGGTTCAGGTGCATTTACAGAAGTAGACGTTAACGCACTAGGACGATACATTCTACGTCGCCCTAATGCTTTAATTCGTTGCTGTAATAAAAATATTGCATCATCTTTATTAGTGGCAATATCTTCAAAACGCTTAGGCAAAAAATCTAATGCACCGGCTTCTAACGCATCTAGAGTGGCTTTTGCGCCATCATGCGTTAATGATGAAAACATTAAAATTGGAGTAGGATTATTAGCCATGATTTCACGGACAGCAGTGATACCGTCCATCACAGGCATTTCAATATCCATCGTAATGACTTGAGGCTTTAACTTTGCAGCCATATCAACAGCTTCTTTGCCATTAACAGCAACGGCAATGACCTCGAGATCAGGATCTTGATTAACAATCTCACTGACTCGACGTCGAAAAAAACTAGAATCATCTACAACTAGTACTTTTATGGCCATTTAAGTCCTTAAATAATGGAACTTTTGTTGTTATTTTCTGCTCTTTGCATAATGTTTTAGTAACCCAGGGACATCTAAAATAAGTGCAATACCACCATCAGATGTTATTGTCGCGCCAGCCATTCCTGGTGTACCTTGTAACATACTACCAAGCGGTTTAATGACCACTTCTTCTTGGCCAATCAACGCATCAACAACAAAACCAATTTGCATAGTACCGAGCTGAACAATCACAACATGGCCTCGTTTTTTGTCACCGTGTTTAAACGTCGACTTTTTACTGTGCAGCCAATGCTCTAAATAAAATAGTGGTACAGCCTTATTACGGAAAATAACCGTCAGTTGGCCATCAACAATATTGGTATTTTTTAAATCCAAATTAAAGATTTCATTCACACTCGATAATGGTAGTGCAAATACTTGATTAGAAACATCAACCATTAATGTCGGCATAATAGCTAAGGTCAATGGCACTTTAATTTCAAGTACCGTACCCTTGCCTTTCATCGAATCAATATAAACAGTACCGTTGAGTTGGTTAATGCGGGTTTTCACCACATCCATACCCACTCCGCGGCCTGAAATATCTGAAATTTCAACCTTTGTTGAAAAGCCAGGGGCAAAAATAAGGTTATAAGCTTCGTTATCAGTCATTCTCGAGGCGGCATCTTCATCTAACACACCACGACTGATTGCAATTTGTTTTAGTTTCTCAGGGTCCATCCCTGCACCATCATCCTCAATTTTAAGCAGAATATGGTCACCTTCTTGGCTAGCAGACAAAGTAATAGTACCTGTCCGAGATTTGCCACTTGCTTCACGCGTAATCGGCATTTCGATACCATGATCGACTGAGTTACGCACTAAATGGACTAAAGGATCGGCTAACGCCTCGACTAAATTCTTATCAAGATCAGTGTCCTCACCAATCATAATTAAATCGATTTCTTTATTTAACGTTCGCGCTAGATCACGAACCACACGAGGGAATCGACCAAATACTTTCTTGATTGGTTGCATACGAGTCTTCATCACCGCGCCTTGTAAATCAGCGGTAACTAAATCAAGATTTGCAAGGGCCTTTGACATTTCCTCGTCTTCACGATTAATGCCTAAACTAACCAATCGATTACGTACTAATACTAACTCACCAACCATATTCATGATTTCATCTAAACGAGCAGTATCTACACGAACCGTTGTTTCGCCTTGTGGAACAGAAGGCGCTTTCGCAGGAGCCTTATCTTTAACTGGCTCAACCTTTGGCGTGACTGCCGGTGGCGTTGCAGCAGCAGGCTTGACGACAGGTGCCACTACAGATTTTTTAGTTTCTGTTTTAGCAGCAGTGACAGATGCGGCTTGCGTTTTAGCTACTGCTGGGGCACTCGCTTTACCATGCAACTCATCTAAAAGACGTTCAAACTCATCATCAGTAATTTCATCTGAATCAACAAGAGGTTCAACAACAGGAGTACTTGCGGGTGGCTTAGCTGGAACAAGTGGATCAGATTTCTGTGTGAGTGAACCAGAACCGTGTAATTCATCTAGTAATGCTTCAAACTCGTCATCCGTAATTTCGTCGCTATTACTTGCCGCCGCTGGCTTTACATTATCTTTTTTAACATCAGCCGCTTTAGATGATACCGGACTTTTCCCAGTACCATGTAAAGCATCAAGTAATGCCTCAAATTCGGACTCATCAATGTCATCAATACTGCCGGAACCAGACACTCCCCCTGATGAAGAAGTAATATCTTCGATGTGTTCAGGTTCGCTGGATTCTACAATATTCTCAATAGGCTCAAGTTCTTCAACTGTCATTTCTGAAGGTAAAGGTGCGCCTGAGCTTAATAATTTGAGTTTGGCGAGTAGCTCGGAATCTGCAGAATCTTGTTCTTGCCCCTGCTGAGTTTGAGCAAACATGGTATTAATAGCGTCGACCGCTTGCAAAATAATATCCATTAACTCTGCATTTACACCACGTTTGCCCGTGCGTAATAAATCGAACGTATTTTCAGCTTCGTGACACACATCAACCATGGGTTTTAGGCTTAAAAAGCCTGCGCCACCCTTAACAGTGTGGAATCCACGGAAAATAGCATTAAGTAAATCACTGTCATCAGGATTATTTTCAAGAGCAACAAGTTGCTCTTGTAGAAGCTCTAAAATCTCGCCAGCTTCAATTAAAAAGTCCTGGAGTATCTCTTCATCAACATCAAAGGACATTAAATTGACTCCTAATTAGAAACCCAGACTTGATAGAAGATCGTCTACTTCATCCTGACCAGTCACTACATCTTCGCGCAATTCAGCATGCATGATGGGACCTTCTGCTTCTATCTTATTATCGTTTATAGTTGGCGATGATTCGGTAATATGATCACCAAATACCGTTAGCATTGAGACCAAATTACTTTCTACTTCACGAACCAAATCTATCACTCTACGGATCATCTGACCCGTTAAGTCTTGGAAGTCTTGTGCCATCAAAATTTGATTTAATAACTCACGAAGACGATTAGAATCGTGCTCACTATGGGACATAAACTGCTGAACATCATGACAAAGTGATTTAAACTCACCCAATTCGATATCACAACGCATCAATTTATCCCACATGGGAGTCACTGATTGTATGTTACTAATAATGGTATCGGCCAAAGGTAAACATTCTTCAACTGCATCCATCGTTTTATTTGCAGCTTGTTCTGTCATATCGATAACATAATTCAATCTTTCTTTAGCATCCGGTATTTCGGTATTGGCTAATTCAGATATACGGTTATCCAATTGAAAATCTTTTAGTGCACTATGGAGTTGTCGAGTTAACTTACCGACTTCTTCAAAAAGCTCACTTTGCAATGGCATTGCAAGCTCCCTGATTACATCATCGGCTTCGTCTTGCTTACCAGAAGTAAGCAGTTCAACAAGTCCTTGGGCTTGTTCGAGAGTGATTAACCCCGATATTGATGCCTGCATGACTTATCCTTTCTTATGCGAGTCGTTCAAAGATTTTATCTAACTTTTCTTTTAACGTCGCCGCGGTGAAAGGTTTAACCACATAACCATTAACACCGGCTTGCGCAGCTGCAATAATCTGTTCACGTTTAGCCTCTGCGGTTACCATTAATACAGGTAAATGCTTTAAAGAATCATCAGCACGAATCGCTCTAAGCAAATCGATACCTTGCATTCCCGGCATATTCCAGTCTGTTACCACAAAATCAAAATCACCTTTTTGCAACATAGGTAGGGCTGTTGAGCCATCATCTGCTTCTTGGGTATTATTAAATCCCAAATCTCGCAACAAGTTCTTAATGATACGCCTCATTGTTGAAAAATCGTCAACAATGAGAATCTTCATATTCTTGTCCAAGGTTTCCTCCGGTGAGCTGATACTCGTTTGCTCTAAATAAGTTATTATTCTTGTGTCCAATGCTTAAGTTTTGCTTTTAATCTGAGCATGGCCTGACTTAATATCTGGCTTACTCGCGATTCGCTAACCTCAAGGATTGAACCAATTTCTTTTAAATTTAATGCTTCGTCATAATATAACGACAACACTAAGGCATCTCTTTCTGGTAATGTTTTAATTGCTGCAACCAGCGCAGATTGGAATTGAACTTCAGCAAGTGAGTCAAAGGTTTTATCAGACGGTTCGTTGTCAGTGACTAACACATCTTGCGAAACACCAAGATCTTCTATGCCTATGATTTTACCAACAGAAACATCATTTAAGATATGATGGTACTCATCGAGCGACATATCAAGTTTTTCAGCAATTTCAGTGTCATTAGCATCACGTCCAAACTGTTGTCCTAATTCGTCAATAACCTGGGCAACACGACGATTATTACGGTGAACTGAACGTGGAACCCAGTCACCACGGCGAATTTCATCTATCATTGCGCCACGAATTCTGATTCCCGCAAAGGTTTCAAATTTAGCACCTTTACTGTTATCAAATTTAGATGAGGCTTCAAGTAACCCCATCATCCCAGCTTGTAATAAATCATCAAGTTGCACCGATGCTGGTAATCTTGCCAGCATATGATGGGCAATTCTTTTTACCAGCGGTGCATACTGTTCAACAATAGACGTTTTGTTATCGAACTGAGTATACGCAGCGGCTTTATTCACTCGTTGTTCCTTCTTCTTGTATCGGTTTACGTTGTACAAGACGTTCAACAAAGAACTCTAGATGACCACCTGGCTGTTGTGGTACAGGCCAAGTCATAATTTTATTGGCTAATCCTTGGTAAGCAATAGCTGAAGGTGATTTAGGATACGCTTCAACAACTAACTTTTGCTTACGAACAGATTTTCGTAAATTTTCATCAAATGGAACAGTTGCCACTAATTCTAAAGCAACATCTAAGAATCTATCCGTTACTTTACTTAGTTTAGCAAATAATTCCATACCTTCTCGTAAACTACGCACCATATTTGCTACAATTTTGAAGTGGAACACACCATGTTCACGACTTAAAATTTTAATCAATGCATAGGCATCAGTAATTGACGTAGGTTCATCACATACTACAATTAATACATCTTGTGATGCACGAGAAAAACTCAGCACCATATCTGATATGCCTGCCGCAGTATCCACAATTAAAATATCGAACTGAGTACGCATTTCACTAAATGCTCGGATTAACCCAGCATGTTGTGCTTGTGTTAACTCAACCATCGCTTGAGAACCTGACGTTGCAGGAACAATGCCAATACCTTTAGGCCCGCGTACAATGATGTCATCTAATTCGGCATCACCGGACAAAACATGAGATAAATTTTTCTCCGCACGTATCCCAAGCATGACATCGACATTGGCTAAACCTAAATCGGCATCAAGAACTAATACACGTTTGCCCTTTTCAGCTAACGCTACCGCGGTATTAATTGACACACTGGTTTTGCCCACTCCGCCTTTACCACCGGATACGGCAATTACTTTTACTTTATCGTTATTTGGTTGATTCATCATACGTAAACCACTTGCTTGATCCCGAGTCATATTTTCACTCAAATGCATAGGCTGTGTCATTAGACCACACTGGGTCTTGTGACGTCTGTTGTTCTTTTTCGTTTAATGCTGCTAATGCTTGCTTCGCTAATTCTAATGTATCAGCCACTTTCATGTCTTCAGGAACACGTTGACCGTTTGTAACATAACTCAATGGTAACTCATTTTGAATCAATACGCTCAATGCACCTGCAATTGATATCGATTCGTCTAATTTAGTCAAAATAGCACCAGATAATGGAATCCGCTTAAAGTGCTCTACAGCATCTTGTAATACACGACGTTGACCTGTCGCAGATAATACTAAGTAACTCCGAATAGGGATCCTACTGTTTGCAGTCAAATTATCAAGTTGTTGATACAGACGCATGTCACGTTGTCCCATACCTGCTGTATCAATTAACACTAATTTACGATTTCTAAACTGATAAAGAATTTGTTCCAACTCAGTTAAATCATTTGCTTGCTTAACTGGGCAGCCCATAATTTTCCCATAAGTCGCTAATTGGTCATAGGCACCAATTCGATAATGGTCTGTGGTAATTAATGCAACTTGTTCTGGGCCATGATGGGCAGCAAATCTTGCTGCTATTTTAGCTAAAGATGTTGTTTTACCGACACCAGTAGGTCCAACAAATGCCACAACACCACCACGTTTGACAATATCATCACCTTGATTATCAAGTAGATTAGCTAAACTTTGTGGTAACGCTCTCACTAAATCTGCTGGAGAGTAATGTTGACTTAATCCTGCTAGTTTAGCAGCTACTGCTGGAGAAAACTCAGCTGCAATCAATTTGCTTTCAAGCATGGCACCAACCGGGTCGGTGCGCTTTTTTTGATCCTTCATTAATGAGGATACTTGATGGGTCAAAAGGCTTCGTAATGAAGCCATCTCTTCGCGCAACTCTTCCATATCAGCAGATTGATTTTTATTGGTTCTTTTAGAATGTTCCGCGGTGGTTTGTGGTTGAAAAGTTGCAGCTGATTTAGCTGGCTTTGCGCCTTCTAATTGACGAGCCCATTCAGGTAATTCTGGCTCATCTTGACGCACTGACATCTGCTGAGTCATGCGGTTATGCTGTTTTTCAAGTAATGCTTGCAGTGAGTCAGCCGCTGGCGGTGGACTAACCTTAGATTGAGCTTTTACAGCAGGTTTAGCACCTAGTGATACTCTATCGTCACTCACATCCATAAAACTGCTGGTCGGCGCTTGTGACGCAATAGCGGCTTTAGGTTCGTCATAATCAACCGCCGCGACAATTTCTATCCCGCCAGTGACTTTCTTGTTTGACATAATGACAGCGTCAGAACCTAGCGTTTCTTTAACTTGGGCCAATGCTGCGCGCATATCTTTGGCAAAAAATCGTTTAATTTTCACTTATGCACCTCTAAAAACTGACATTATCACTATTGACCTACAGCTGAAACAATTCGTATTTGCTTCTCGTCTGGTATTTCTTGATAAGAAATCACTCGTAAATTTGGAATAGTGTATTTAACAAATCGTGACAGCGTTGACCTAAGCATGCCAGATGTCAATAAAATGGCTGGTTGCCCTACCATTTCTTGCTTCTGAGCAGCATCTAATAACGACTGCTGCATACGCTCTGCAAGGCCCGGTTCAATATTAGGTCCTTCACCGCCGGTAGCCTGCATAGACTTATGCAACATCTGTTCCAACTCTGGCGCCAATGTAATGACAGGGATTTCAAGTTCTGGACCAGAGATTTCTTGTACTATCATACGTTTTAACGCAATACGCACGGCAGCCGTTAGCACTTCAGTATCATTACTCTTAGTTCCATACTCTAGCAATGTCTGCACTATAGTGCGTAAATCACGTACCGATACACCTTCATTAAGTAAGTTTTGCATCACTTTAACCACCGAGCCCAGAGGCATAACATCTGGCACAAAACCATCAACCAATTTAGGTGAATTTTTGGCCAGCATATCCATTAATTGCTGAACTTCTTCGTAACCTAATAGTTTTGCAGCATTATTACTCAATAATTGACTAATATGTGTCGCGACCACAGTTGCGGTATCAACTACGGTATAGCCCAATGTTTGCGCATGTTCACGTTGCTCAGGTGCTATCCATACAGCCTCTAAACCGAAGGCTGGATCGTGAGTCTCAATCCCATCAAGCTTACCGTATACTTGGCCGGGATTAATCGCTAATTCACAATCATGCCTAACTTCAGCTTCCCCAACCACGACGCCCATTAACGAAATGCGATAGGCATTAGGTGATAAATCTAGATTGTCACGAATATGTACAGCAGGAACTAGAAAACCTAATTCTTGCGACAGTTTTTTACGTACGCCTTTGATCCTGCCTAATAATTCACCACCTTGAGACTTATCAACTAATGGAATTAAGCGATAACCGACTTCAAGTCCAATGGTGTCTACATGACGCACATCATCCCAACTTAAATCTTTAGGTTCTTTATCTTTAGTTTCAACAGGTCCTTTAGTCGCTAGTGTCAATGCAGCTTGTTTTTTATCTACGTTACGCTTGTAAACAAAGTAAGCAGCACCTGCGGTAATAAATGCAAATGTTAAAAATGCAACATGGGGCATACCTGGCACGATACCCATAACAAATAATAACCCAGCGGCAATGGCTAATGATTTATGACTGTCAAACATCTGACTAAACATCATTTGGCCCATATCACCAGACTCATTTTGACGAGTCACCAATAAAGCAGCGGCAATAGATAATAATAAACCAGGGATCTGTGCAACCAAACCATCACCGATGGTTAATAACGTATAAATTTCTACAGCACTAGAAAAGTCTAGATCATGCTGCACAATACCGATAACGAATCCACCTAAGATATTGATAACTAGAATCATAATACCAGCGATCGCATCACCTTTTACAAATTTTGAAGCACCGTCCATAGCACCGTAAAAGTCAGCTTCTCGAGTGACTTCAGCGCGACGAATACGTGCTTGATCTTGAGTCAGAGTACCGGCATTTAAATCGGCATCAATTGCCATTTGTTTACCAGGCATGGCGTCCAAGGTAAAGCGAGCACTCACCTCAGAAATACGCCCAGCACCTTTAGTTACAACGGCAAAGTTAATGATGATCAAAATAAGAAACACCACTAAACCGACTGCATAGTTACCACCGATAACTACCGAACCGAAAGCTTCGATCACTTTACCGGCAGCATCACCACCATTATGACCTTCAAGCAATACAATTCGAGTAGAAGCAACGTTAAGGCCAAGCCTTAACAAGGTAGCCACTAATAATACGGTAGGGAAAGCAGCAAAATCGAGGGGTCTATCGGTATAAATAGTAACAAGCAACACAACTAATGCTAACGCGATATTGAATGAGAAAAGGATATCGAGCAAAAAAGCAGGAATGGGTAACACCACCATTGCCAGCGCCGCAAGCACCAATAAAGGTGTACCAATACCTTTAAATGTCGCTAGTCTTATTTGTTTAAATTGCCCGAAAGCTGCTTTTGCATCCATTGAGGTAAACCCTTCGTATAGTCTATTGCGAAATAAAGTACTGATATTTGACGCCAATAAAACTATAAAGCAAAAATTGAGCCACTATTAGTTATTGCACAACATAAGCTAATTGAGTGGTGATTAATGCTTCAAATCATCTGGGATAGGTTGGTTAAGTGGGATGGCTTTAGGTCGACGGCCTTTACCTTTCTGGTATTGTCTTAGTTGAAATACATACGCTAATACTTGAGCTACAGCGGTAAATAAACCTTCAGGCACTTGTTGATCAATCTTAGTGGTATGGTAAATAGCGCGAGCTAGTGGTGGTGCAGAAACAATAGCAATATCATGCTCTCGAGCAATCTCTCGGATCCTAAAAGCAACGTCATCAACGCCTTTAGCGAGTAAAAATGGTGCTGACGAACGTTTTACGTCATATTTAACTGCCACCGCATAATGTTCAGGGTTAACCACAATAACATCAGCATTAGGCACTTCAGTCATCATACGTCGCTGTGCCAACTCTTGCTGCATCTGTCTTATTCGACCTTTAACTTCAGGCTTACCTTCTGAATCTTTATATTCATCTTTGATTTCCTGCTTAGTCATTTTCAGTTGTTTATTGTGATTCCAAATTTGAAAGGGCACATCAATAATAACAATAAATAGCATTGAACAGCATAGCAGGATAAACATCCAAATAAGTAAATCTAAAGCATGGTAAACATTACCAGGTAGGTGATCGCCAGACAGGGTTAAAATATCATAAAAATAAAAACTTAGGAGAAAATAAGCCGATAATGCCACTACCAAAAATTTAGCTATTCCCTTAGCAAGCTCAACCAAGGCTTGAGTACCAAACATGCGTTTAAATCCGTTCATTGGGTTTAATTTACTGCCCTTAGGCATAAACGCTTTGACCGAAAAAGACATACCGCCTAAAACGATATTGCCCAAAAAAGAGACAAATGCCAGTAAAGCAATAAAACTCATTAATGGCCAGGCTAACTCATTCCCAACAACTCCCCACACCCGAAACATAGAGTTGGTATCAAATATTTGGTCGCGTTCCATGGAAAAAATTTGCTTCATAATATTATAAAGGCTTTTGGCAATTGCAGGCCCTGTCATCGAAAAACCAACCGATGCGGCAATAAGTACCGCTGCGGTACCGAGCTCTTTAGAACGGGCGACCTGACCTTTTTCACGAGCTTGCTCAAGTCGCTTTCCTGTGGGCTCCTCGGTGCGTTCTTGACCACTATCACTTTCTGCCATGAATGCCCCCTAGAAAACTACAGAACTATCAAGTGGACATTGCAGCAGCAAAATATCACACAGAAGTAACTGTGCAGCTGACCAGACTTCATCAAAATGCTCCATGATGGGCCCCAATGTTAACCATAAAATAAATAAACCACTGACCATGGTGACTGGAAAACCAATAGAGAAAATATTCAATTGAGGTGACGCTCGAGTCATCACACCAAATGATAAATTAATTAATAACAAGGCAATAATAGCCGAAATAGACATAGTTAATGCTGCGCCAAACATAAAACCGCCCCATTCAGCAAGAGCGCGATAATTGGCGATTGAGATACCTTGATTTGAAATTGGAATAGATTCAAAACTGGCCACCAGCATTTTAAACATCAATAAATGACCATCTACAGCCAAAAAAATCAATGTTGCGAGTAAGAGAAAAAAGTTACTGACTACAGGTGTTTGTGCACCAGAACCCGGATCAACCATAGAGGCAAAACCTAAGCTGGTTTGCATACCAATAATCTGTCCCGTTAACACAAATGTTTGCATTACCATTAAGGTTACAAACCCCATAGAGACCCCTATTAGCATTTGTTGCAAAATGACAAAAACAGAACTCAATGCCATTAATTCGACATTTTCAATCGGGGGTAAAATGGGCGCAACAGCCATCGTTATCGCAACGGATAACATCAGCCTAACTCGAGTTGGAGTTGTATTGGCGCCAAAGACAACCATTACCATCAACATGGATGAAATACGAAAAAATGGCAATAAATAGGCAGCAATTGTTTGACTTATTTCATCAAACAAAATATCCATGACTTAACCTATCACTTGTGGAATGAGATTTACCATCTCGATAAAAAATTCCATCATGGTTTGCACTAACCAATGACCTAAAAACATTAATGCAAATAACGTTACCAATAAACGGGGTAAAAAACTTAAGGTTTGCTCGTTAATTGATGTCGCAGCTTGAAAGACCGCCACAACTAAACCGATACATAAGCCGGGTAAAATAATCGCTGACACCATAAGTACAATAACAGATAGTGCTTCTCGGAAAATATCAATTAGCGATTCTGGAGACATAATTTAAGCGCCTTATATTCCGAAGCTGTTCGCTAAAGTCCCCATAACAAGACCCCAACCATCAACAAGTACAAACAACATAATTTTAAACGGCAGTGATACGATCATCGGCGACAACATCATCATACCCATTGCCATTAAAATACTGGCCACAACCAAATCGAGTACCAAAAATGGTACAAACAACATAAAACCAATTTGGAATGCAGTTTTAAGCTCACTGGTAATAAATGCTGGAATAACAACACTCATTGGCGTTTGTTCAGGTGATTGAATATCTTTATAGCCAGATATTTCAATGAACGTTTGTAAATCTGTGGTTCTCACTTGCGATAACATAAACTTTTTAATCGGTTCTTTGCCGACATCATAAGCCTGAGTCAATGTTAATGTTTCATTGATATAAGGTTCAACGGCTTCAGCGTAAATTTTATCAAATACTGGCGCCATAATAAAAAATGTCATAAACAAACTAATGCCAATCAATACTTGGTTTGAAGGAGTTTGCTGTAAACCTAGGGCTTGTCTCAATATCGATAACACCACAATAATACGGGTAAAAGATGTCAGCATGATAACCATAGCGGGGATGAAACTCATTGCTGTCATTAGCAATAAAATTTGCATCGTTACCGAATATTCAGTTGTGCCATCAGCTCCTGTGGTAACCGTTAATGCAGGTAATACACCATCCTGAGCAAATGCAGAAGGAGATAGCCCGATTGCAATTAGTGCTACAAGCAAGATTAACACTGTAGTGCACTTATTCATTATTGCTGTCCTTAGCTTGTTTTAGACGATTTGCAAACGAAGATATGGGAATGTCGACAGGGTTGGTGAGCTTATCAATGAGGTTAATCTGTTGTGAGGTCACGCCAAGTAAGTATTGTTGGCCGTTAACCTCGACTAATACCACTTTTTCACGTTGTCCTACCGACGTAACAGCAACGGTTTTAATGACACCACCACTTGATGGCACTAATTTAAGACGTTTTACAATATAAGCTAATAAAAATATTAGCGCTAATACCACAATCAAGCCACCAACCATATTGGCTAATGTAGCAACATTTGACACTTCATTAGTTTTCGCAACGGTATTATTGGCCAGCGAGCTTGACACTTCAGGTGAGCTCAATGCCTCACTCATGATGCCAAGCATTTGTATCATATTCGCCACTTTAATTCCTTGGTATGTGGAATCAACTCAGCAAATCGAATATAACTATATAATTTGCTGCGTTAATGAATGTGGTTATTTTAGCTTTTTAATTCGCTCGGTCTGACTAATCACATCAGTTAAACGAATACCAAACTTATCGTTCACTACCACGACTTCGCCATGGGCAATCAAGGTACCGTTAACCATTACATCTAGAGGCTCACCCGCTACACGGTCAAGCTCGACTACCGACCCCTGGTTCAGCTGAAGTAGATTACGAATACTGATAAAACTGCGGCCTACTTCCATAGAAATAGTCACTGGAATATCTAAAATACCATCGAGCTTTGCAGCTTCTTCTTTAGTAATGGGTTTAGAGTCATCAACTAACTCATCAAGCTCAACCTGTTCAGCTTCTTCAATCGCCTGCTCTGCCATTGCTGCAGCCCAGTCATCACCTGTATCTTCTGTGCTCATTTACTTCACCTTATAAATCTGAAATATCACGCGACTTGCCTTTGCGAGTCACTAACTGCAGTTCTGACTTAACAGTCTCTGGCCGCGGTATTTTTTCTTTAATTTTTAATGCTAAATTATCGCGCGATTTACCCAGCTTGCATCGATAAGTGGGTAAATCCTCGATTCGCATCATAATATGCTCAGGTAATTCAATTGGAATAATATCACCCGCTTTAAATCCCATCACGTCACGCAGTGTTACTTCATGTTCTATAATGTTGGCATCAAAACCTACTTGCACATCCATGATTTCATCGCGTAATGCTTGCGACCAGCGCATATCAGTATCTTGTTTATCACTTTGGACACCCGCATCCAGCAATTCTCGTATTGGCTCAATCATTGAATACGGCATAGTGATATGAAAATCACCACCACCGCCATCAACTTCAATATGAAACGAATTAATAACAACGACTTCTGTTGGGCTAACAATATTCGCCATTGCGGGATTCACTTCAGAGTCGAGATACTCAAACTCAACATCCATTACTGGCGCCCAAGCTTCTTTATAATCTTCAAAAATAATTTTAAGCAACAACTGTACAATGCGACGTTCTGTTGGCGTAAATTCACGGCCTTCAATTTTGGCATGAAAACGACCATCGCCACCAAAAAAGTTATCAACAAGAATAAAGACTAATCGTGCTTCCATGGTGATTAAGGCGGTGCCTTTAAGAGGGCTAAATCGCACCATATTTAAGCTGGTTGGAACAAATAAAGTATGCACATACTCGCCGAATTTTAGCATCTGAACGCCATTAATAGACACTTCAGCAGCACGACGCATCATGTTAAACATGCTGATCCGCAAATGGCGTGCAAATCGTTCATTAACAATTTCAAGCGTGGGCATACGGCCACGTACAATTCGATCTTGAGATGAGAAATCATAAGAACGCGCATCAGCACTATCTTCTTCTATGTCATCATCATCAACATCGTCGACACCATGTAATAGCGCATCAATCTCATCTTGGCTTAATAAATCACTCACATAATCGCCTTAGCAGTTAATGCTTTTGGTTATTGCATTACAAAGCCAGTAAACAGGACTTTTTCAACGATTTTCTTTCCTGTTATTGGTTGTAGCGTATTTTGAACATTAAGCAACGCTAACTGGCGTAACTCATCTTTACCAGCTTGGGTACTCAACTTTTGCACATCAGCAGCACTAAAAGTGGTTAATAATGCATCTTCAATTAATGGAATATGTTTTTGGACAAGCACACTGTCATTTTCACCACGCACCATTAATTGAACTTTTATTTCGACAAGCCTAGCCCTGTCAGCACCGGGTAAATTGAATAAAAAAGGCCTCGGCATTCCAACATAATCGGCTTCTACATTATCTTTTGAATCAGATTGAGATGCGACAGAATCTTCTCCACCATCAACTGGGATAGCTTCATCCGAGCCCATAAAAAACCACACTGCGCCAGCAATTAATAAGGCAACCACTAAACCAATACCACCAAAGATGATCAGTTTATTTTTCTTCTTACCGCCGTCAGCAGTATCATTAAACTCTAATTCTTGTTCTTGATCAGCCATGATAGTGGCTCCTAATCAACATAGTGGTTAACATTAAGACGTAGCAGAATAACCAGCTGTTATCAAAAAGTCATATTATTGCTATAGGTTACCTACTTAAGCATAATAATCTATAGCTGAATGTAAACTCCTTGACGGATTTGTCATCAAGCTAACCTCTTGTGCTGAAATTTCATCCAATTGGCTGTCGCCATCACGTTGATCACTTGGTTGACCTTGTTGTTCATTTTCCTCATCACCTTGTGAAACATGACTATCAGTCAATTGTAATCCTTCTTGAGATAGCATATCTCGTAATCGAGGCATAGCTTGCTCAACAATATCACGGGTTTGCGACTGGGCAACATGGAACTGCACCTGTGTTTGGTCGCCCTGGATTTGAATTTTAACCGTTAAATGCCCAAGCTCAGGTGGATCAAGACGAATTTCAGCTTGTTGAATGCCATTACTCACCATGGTGATTAACTGTTGTTTCATCACAGGAGAAAAGCGTTGGATCATCTCTTGCATCTGCACACCAGCCTCGCCTTGTGTTCTTAACGATAACTGAAATTGTGGTACATCACTTTTATGTGCAGGAGTCAAACTACTCAGATTTTGTAGCGCTTTATTGTCAGTATCACTCACGCTGGCTAATGCATCCATTCCCAAGTTAACTTGATTAACGTTAACAGACACATCAGCTGAAGTGCGTTTTACCGCTAAGGAATCCAGTACCACGGCAAAATCAGCTTTTGCCAATACTTTGGCACTATCTGCATCCAATTGAATATTGCCATCAATGCGGGTTTTATCTCCTAAAATAGTTTTAGGATCAATTGCCGTCGTTGTTGATGCAGATTCAAGTGATGTTGCCGAACCATTAACTCTAGAGTTTAATGAATTATTTGCTGTACTTACACCGCTAGCACTGGCCTGTCCAGGTATCGCTACGCTTGCGGCCACCGACTTATCAATATCACTTTGTTTATCGTCATTAACCAAATCGCCAGATTCACCATCTTTGCTATCAACAGAGGTATCCATCATGGCTAAATTAGAAGCATCAGCACCCAGTGATTGTAAATTAAATTCACTAATTAATTTATTTAACGCCTGGTTGTCTAGCGCTTGTAAATCTTCTAAAGACAAATTGGCAAATGCCATAATCTTATCTAGGTCTTCAGTACTGAGCTGAGAAAGAGCTTCTGTGGCAGTTGCAAAATCAACTGGTAAATCAATCGTATCAATAGAATTATTAACAACAACGTCGTTTCCAGACGCTGATGAAAGAGTCGCGTCAAAATCACCTTCGGTCATCTCGCCGAGCGGCAAGTCTTTTCCGTCGGCGGCATTACGGTTATTCAATGAGTCAGCCATATTAAGCTGCGCAAAAATCATTTCCGCATCGGCATTTTCTTCTGAAGAATACTCAGTGCCAATATCGACATTCGCTTTTTCAACTTCGGTATTAAACGAGTTCTTCGTTGTATTAGCGTTACGTTGTGTAGCAAGATTGGATTCGTTTGCTTGATCTAAAGCAGATAAGAATGATTTATTATCAACATCTTGCATGTTTCCTTTCATACTCACATCAGCAGATTTACTGCTACCGCCGAGTAAAATATTGTTGACCTGCTGCATAATCTGCTCCACTCAATTAAACAAAGTTAGGTAATTTATCGTCTAATAACCACGTGTCAATGAAACTCTATACGCGCAATATTAGTCTTCTGGCGATGCAAAAGACGATGAAAAAGTTCATTGTAAAACTTACTAGTGAGCTATGTACTGTCGCTTCACTGACGATTTCTACTTATATTTATAATGTTAAGCAATTTAGGTGCCAATATTTATTGACTAACAATCTTTAAATTAAAGACGATAAACAATAAAAATGCGGAGAACGGAGTATAAGTGATATTTAGATTAGGTTAAGAAAGACTATTTCTTTTTTTGACGGAAATATTGCTGCATAGCAAATTCATCTGACATTTTTTGCTCGCGTTTGGCTTCTAGTACCATCGCTTTATTGGCTTTTTGGGCCAATAACATGTCAACCGCTTTACGCTTTTGTTGTTTTTCTTGCCAATGAACTTGACGATAACCGACTTGCTTTTCGGCATCTTGAACCGCTGAAACTTGCTGTGTTATCGCACTATCTACTTGACGAATAAACTGATGAAATTGATGATATTGATTTGCCCGTAACGTCGTTCCTGCATGCCCTTCCATCTGTTTCATATAATCTAAACGATAATTGTTCAATGCATCTAGCTGACCTTGGCGTTTTTGTTTTTCAAATTGTGCAGATTTAAGCTGTAATGCCGCCTGTTCTTCTGCAGAAGTGGCTAACTTCAGTACTGTTAATAGGGGATCAGTTCGAGTCATTTATGTTATCCCTGACACTGTGCAGCTATTTGAGTCAACATTACTCGACTGTCTTCAAATGTCACAGGCTCTTTAAATCCCTGACGTAAAAAAGCATTCATTGCGGGTTGTAAGCGGATTGCATTATCAATCCGAGGATCACTGCCCTGAGAATAGGCCCCAATTGAAATAAGGTCACGATTCTGCTGATATAAAGAATACATCTGTTTAACTTTACGCATCGCTTCTAGATGTTCCACACTAATAACCATAGGTGCGACACGGCTAATCGATGCTTCCACATCAATAGCAGGATAATGACCCGAATCGGCAAGTTGGCGAGACAACACAATGTGACCATCTAAAATAGCCCTTGAAGCATCCGCAATAGGATCTTGTTGATCATCACCCTCGGTCAATACAGTATAAAATGCCGTAATAGAACCTTGTCCTGCGCCGCCATTACCTGCTCGCTCAACCAAACGTGGAAGTTTAGCAAATACTGAAGGTGGATATCCTTTAGTGGCAGGCGGCTCGCCTACCGCTAACGCCACTTCTCGCTGCGCTTGCGCATAACGGGTCAGGCTATCCATGAGTAATAAAACATCGTAACCTAAATCTCTAAAATACTCAGCGATACGAGTGGACGTTTCACAAGCCCGTAAACGCATTAATGGAGATGTATCTGCAGGCGCAGCCACCACAACAGAGCGCGCACGGCCTTCATCACCCAAGATTTCTTCAATAAATTCTTTAACTTCTCGACCACGCTCACCTACTAAACCCACCACAATAATGTCGGCTTTAGATCCTCGAGTCATCATGCCCAATAGTACACTTTTACCCACACCGGAACCGGCAAATAAACCCATACGCTGACCTTTACCCACAGTCAACATTGAATTAATCGCGCGAACACCAACATCTAACGGTTCAGTAATCGCGCGTCGAGATAATGGATTAATATAAGGACCATGACGTGCAGCATGTTGATCGGTATTAAGCGGACCTAGACCATCTAATGGCACACCACTACCGTCTAAAACCCGACCAAGTAATGATAAACCAACATTTAATCCCGATTGCTCACCAAGTGGTTGAACTCGAGCTCCGGGCAACACACCTCTTAGCTCTTCAATAGGCATTAAATAAAGTAGCTTGTCATCAAACCCTATGACTTCAGCTACCAACTCACCCACCATAGTCTCAATAGAACATAAACTCCCCACCGGCGCACGACACCCAGTGGCTTCGAGTGTTAAACCAACCACCCTAACTAACTGACCACTTGCAACAGGTCGCAGCGGTAATACATGCTTATGATGTACCGCAAATTTATTAAATAGTTTATGTTGACGAGTACTCATCAGTGTTTCCTTAAGATAAGTCATTCTGTGGAGGCTGAATATTATCCGCTTTATCAGCTCGCACGGGATCGTCACTTACATCAGGACTTGTATTAGGAGCAACAACTTGGTCAACATCAATTGATGCTGAAGGTGGATCCCTTTTTTTATCCACCACAGACTCAGTCGTTTCGGTAACATCGTCTTGGATAGCCTGATGTTGAACTGAACTGTCGGTGCCAGACATATCACTAACGCCATCATCCATTTCTTTACCAATATCCCTGTCGGCAAGCTCTGCAGTGTGTTGATGTTCACTTAAATTGTCGACTGATGTGGTTTGGTATTGAGGATGAGTGGCCTTTTGTTGTTTTACATTTTTGGCTAACTGATTTGACTGAGCATCTAACTCGCTAAACACTTGATTGATGCGTTGTTCAACTCGTAAATCGACAGATGAACGAACACTGTGGAGCATACAATCACCATTTGATAATGTCGGATCAATATCAATCTGCCACTGATTTTTTTGCAGCTGTTCAGCACTAAAGCTTTGATTCACGATTTCCGAATCAGTTTGATTCAAGCGAATTTTAACCAGTTGTTCTTTTAGTGGAAGTGCGTCAACACCTTGACGTAAAGCCGATAAGATATGCTCTGGATGCGTCTTAAGTTCATGGCCAATAACCGCTTTTGCAAGGCTTAACGTCATGGCAAGCAGCTCTGCTTCTATTTCGTCATCGAGTATTGATAATGGTTGCTCAAATTGATTAATAATGTGATTTAGTTGTTCACCAAGTTCATTGGCTTTTGCTTGACCAGCTTCTAATCCTTGTTGCTCACCTTGAGTAAAACCTTCAAGATGTCCTTGCTCTAGTCCTTCTAAACGCCCTTGTTCTAATCCTTGTTGATAACCGTCTTGCTTACCTTGTTCAAAACCTTCTCGTTCTGCCGCAGCTCGGATCTCTTCAATTTGCGCCATAGTTGGTGGAGCCATAGGTTGGCTCGGCTCTGTCATAGGGTCTGATGTATGACTTCCCGAAAACTTACCAAATAAATTTGAAGGACTTTGACTACGATCTTGAGTAATATCAGGTAATTGCCAATGAGTAAATTCATGCTCATCATCCGCATTAAGTACCTTTTTAGGTGATTTTGATTCTGGCATAATAGATCACTTATATTGTTGAAGTCATGGTTTCAAAGCAAACAACAGGGCATCACGTTATATTGTGGCACTCATGGTAAACATACAAACATAACCGAGAGCAATCCAATAGAGATCCTCCCATATACTGATGATTGTTATTGATTACAAGAATTCGTCACCACCACCGCCACCTAACATAATTTCACCACTGTCACTGAGACGACGAGCAATAGATAAAATCTCTTTTTGTGCCACTTCAACTTCACTAATACGAATCGGTCCCATGGCTTCTAAGTCATCACGCAACAGTTCAGCCGCACGCTTAGACATATTACCCAAAAGTTTCTCTTTCAGTCCATCATCAGCACCCTTAAGCGCTTTTATCAGAATATCTTGCTGCACTTCACGTAATAAGGCCTGAATACCACGGTCATCCACATCAATAAGGTTTTCAAATACAAACATCATGTCTTGGATTTGCTGTGCCATTTCTTCGTCAGTGTCGCGCATCGTTTCCATGATCTGGCTTTCAACCCCAGTATCAAGATAATTCATAATATTGGCAGCTGCTTTCAAGCCACCCATCTTCGCGGCTTGAGCACCACCTTGACCAGCGAATTGTTTCTCCATAATGTCATTCAACTCTTGCAATGCTGCAGGTTGAACTTCCTCAAGATTAGCAATACGCATCATTAAATCTAAGCGGGTATTCTCTGGAAACTGGCTAAAAATTTCAGCGGCTTGATCGGGTTCTAAATACGACAATACAATAGTTTGAATTTGAGGATGTTCATTTTGAATGATCGTTGCTACTTGACGTGCATCCATCCATTTTAACGAATCAAGTCCTTTAGCGCCGCTACCCATGATAATTTGTTCAATCAAATTACCGGCTTTATCTTCACCCAACGCAGCGGTCAACGCCTTACGGACGAACTCTTCACTGTTAAAACCAATAGACGAATATTTTTGAATATCATCTAAAAATAATTTATGAACGCCGATGACTTTTTCTTGACCAAACTCGTCCATAGCCGCCATCGCCATGCCCACTTTTTGCACCTGCTTAGGCTCTAAGTGTTTTAAAATTGACGCAGCATCTGCTTCACTCAAACTCAGCAGTAAAATAGCTGTTTTTTCGACGCCAGTGACAGACTCTGGATCGAAACCCGCAACTGCCGCTTTTTCGGTTTTTTCTTTTTTTTCATTAGCCATTGTCTTGTAACCAATTCTTAATTACTTGAGTGGAAAGTTCTGGCTCATTGGCCACGAGAGCTCTAATTGCTTTAATCATATCATCATCTTTATGCAAATTAGGTATGTGAATTGATCCGTCATCAGCATAACTGTATTCCGCCTCTGTAGTATTAAGCATACCTAAGGTGTCTGCGGCATATTGATCTTCAATTTCGGCTAATTCATGTCCAGGACGCACATCATCAGGCATCTCTACCCCATTCGGATTTGTTAGCTTCTTAAGCATAGGTCGAACCACAGCTAAAATAAGCACTAAAATAACAAGTGCACCTAAAGCCAATCTTATCGCTCGCCAAAACCAAGGCTGCTCCCACATATCCGGCTCTGGTAATTCTTCAATTAACTGATCCATAAAGGGAACGGTAACCACTTCGAGAGCATCACCACGTTGAGTACTAAAACCTACCGCACCTTCTAATAAACGGCGAATATTGGTCAACTCTTGTTCTGTTCTTGGCACCCGTGATACTTGGCCATTCTCATCAACTTGACCGGGCTTAAAGTTAATTGCAACAGATGCACTCACACGGCGTACAACACCAATTTGCTGACGTGTATGGCTTATCGTTGTGTCTAATTCATAATTTCGCGTGGCTTCTTTTGAAGAGTCTCCTGAAGTGGTAGAACTAGAAGCCTCACCTGCTACTTCTGGAATAGCAGACTCCATTGGAGGTTGATTACTTAACGCACCAGGAATTCCACCAATACCTTGACCAGATGAGTTACGTTCAATCGTCATTTCACTGCGAATAGCAGGTAAATCAGGCGAGAAACGTTTAGCAGTTTGTTCCACTGCGGTAAAGTTCATATTGACATCGACTTGAGTGGTAAAATTCTCAGGCCCTAAAATAGGCATCAATATTGATTCAATTTTATTACGATATTCAGCTTCTTTTTGTTGTACCAACTCAGACTCACGACGAGCTCTTGCAGAGGTGCCATCTTGGCTACCAGAATTAAGTAAACGGCCATTTGAATCGGTTACTGTTACGCGTGAAGGAACCAGCCCTTGTACTGCAGAGCCAACAATATCAACAATCGCATCAATCTCTTCCTGGCCTAAACCGCCACGACGAACACTCACCACCACAGTCGCACTTGGTTTAGACGCATTACGAGCAAAAACGTTTTCTTTCGGTAATGCTAAAATCACTTTGGCACGACTAATACTTTTTAACTCTTCTATCGCTCGGGCTAAATTGGATTCTTGGCTTTGCTTTAAGCGAGCTTGCTCCATGCGCTGGCTTACACCAAAACCACTGTCTTGACTTAAATAGTCATTTGCTTGAGTGCTACTTTGAATTCCCGCACGGCTAAGCAGTAATTTTACATCTTGATATTTATCTTCAGGCACTTTCACCACATCAACATTTATTTGATAATCGATTTGGTTTTTATCGAGAACATCTAAGACCTGGATCATTTCTGCGGTTTCCATTTTACCCAATGGGCGATAATCAGGCTCCTGCGCCCACATCATCACAAAAACCGCCAACGCAAGACAGATTGCCAATGCCAGAATCATGATCACTTGACGCATCATGTCGGCACCACCTGCACCGCCAAGCAATCCAGATTTATTCTCTTGCTGGACTCCGTCATCAACTGTTGAATCTGAACCTACCATTATATCTGTGCTCACAATACGTACCTGCTATATCTGATGATGTTATGTAATTTAGTGCTTAAAAACGTTTGCACTAAACAGGCATATTCATAATTTCTTTATAAGCATCGACCAGCTTATTACGTACCTGCACCGTTGCCTCAAACGCAACACCAGCTTTTTCACGCGCAATAACGGTATCAGACAAGGACACAGTGGTGTCGCCCATATCTAAACGAGTGGCCAAATTTGCTGATGTTTGCTGCAATCCATTAACCGTACCCACGGCTTGAGACAGTAGCTGACTAAAATCAGCTCCCGTCGTGTTATTCACTTGTTGGGTTAGGTTAGGACGAATAGATGAACCAATAGAAGGAGCTATTTCGCCACGAAGTGACTGCATTTCTTGCATTAATGGATTTGCGCTAATCTGCATGGTGTAACTCCCTTTCGTCGATTTTTTGACGACAATAATAACTAATAAAGAGTTAAAGCAATTTAGATGCCAAGATGTTAAATAACAGGAAAAAGATAGAAAGTAGGAAGGCAAAAATAACCTATTCACATAATGGAATAGGTTATTTGTTGGTATATAAAGCGGTATCAATCTAATTTAATGAGCAGAAATGAAATGATTAGACTCCTAAATCATAGGCTTAACAAAAAACTGATAACTGCAATTTTTACTATGTAGGTTGCTATGCAGGTAATTGGATCCCCATATCACGCATTTTAGCCATTTTATAACGTAACGTGCGGGCACTGATCCCCAGTTTTTCTGCGACCATTTTCCGACTCCCCTGACATTGATTAAGGGTTTCTAAAATAATCACATGCTCTTGGGCTTTTAATTCATCGCCTAAACCGTCTACGTCAACAGGCTTATCAGTATCAATACTCTCTGTAGAAACCAACTTCACATCGGCAGAGTCAATAATAATATCATTGACGCCAATATCATCATTAGCTCGTAATATCAGTGCACGTTGAATAACATTATCTAACTCACGCACATTACCCGGCCAACGATGGGTTAATAAACGCCTAGTAGCAGCATCATCAAGCTTAGGTACAGAAATCATATTAAATGCTTTTGCATGCTTAATCAGCAAGTGTCGCGCCAAAGGTAGAATATCTGCAGGGCGTTGATGTAGCGCAGGCCAGGTTAACGGAAAAACATTAATTCGGTAGTATAAATCTTCTCTAAACTCACCCGAGGTCGCCATGGCTTTTAAATCTCGATTTGAGGTTGCCAGTACTCGCACATCTAGTTTAATGGTTTTGCGACCACCTAAACGCTCAACTTCGCGTTCTTGTAATACCCTGAGTAATTTAGCTTGTAAGCCAAGTTCCATCTCGGATATTTCATCAAGTAAAATGGTGCCGCCTTGAGCTTGTTCAAATTTACCAGGGCAAGCTTGATAAGCACCAGTAAATGCGCCTTTTTCATAACCAAACAAAGTGGCTTCTAACATGTTTTCTGGTATTGCAGCGCAGTTAATCGCAATAAACGGCTGATCATGGCGTTGACTATGTTGGTGAATAAACCGCGCCAACACTTCTTTACCCGAACCACTAGGCCCCATAATCATGACCGATGCATCTGACACTGCTACCCGCTGAGCCAGCGACAACAAGGCTAAACTTTTCTCATCGGCAACCACAGGTTTATCGTGGTTTTGCTTTAACGGTAAATAACGTGACACCTGATTCAACAACACTTCAGGCGCAAACGGTTTAGCAAGGTAATCTACTGCGCCTAATTTCATTGCACTAACAGCGCTGTCAATCGTCGCATAAGCGGTCATTAACAATACCGGCAATTTAGGTTGATGTTGCTGTAAATAACCCAGTAAACCCAATCCACCAATGCCTTCCATCTGCACATCGCTAATCACTATATCAAAATGGTTTGCTTTCAAGGCCAAAATTGCCTCTTCGGCACTACCGACATCAACACAGTCGTAATGGGCAAGCATGAGAGTATCAAGCAATGCTTCACGTAAATCAGCGTCATCCTCAACTAATAGAATATTTGCTTCAGCCACGCATCACCTCCTGATCAGTTGTTTTTTTAATGTGGGGAAAGCTCAAACGTATATGGCACCCCATACCAGGCTTACATGACAACTGAATGTGCCCGCCATGATTACGTACTACCGACTGGACAACGGCTAAGCCTAAACCTGTACCTTGGCTCTTTGTAGTAAAAAAGGGTTCTAATATTTGCTGTTGCATTGACGGCTCGAGCCCCTTGCCATTGTCGATGACATCTAACAATAGCCCATCTGGGGTTTCACTGGCACTGACTTTAATTTTTGTGGCGCCTGCTTCAATACTATTCATCACTAAATTATTCACCGCAGAGCTCAATGCATTAGCATTGGCAAGCATTAATGAATGCGATGTATCTTCAATGACAAGCTGACAATGTTTTTTATCTGCAATAGGCTCGCAGCTCGCCATTACTTGACTAATAATCTCTTCCATTGTAACTGATTCTGCCATTCCCTCTTGACGACCTTTAGCCATCAATAACATATCATTAACTTGACGCTCTAATTCATTCAATCGATCAACCAACTTAGATTGAAACTTAGTCCGAGCGGAATCTGATAATTTAGGACTGGCGAGATTAGAAGCATAGAGCAAGGCGGCAGATAATGGCGTACGCACCTGGTGGGCTAATGTCGCCACCATTTTTCCTAATGCCGATAAACGTTGTAAATGAGACAGGTTTTTCTGTAATAAACGAGTTTCGGTAAGATCGGTTATCACTATCAACTGTCCAGACTCTGGTGCCAATGGGGTTATGGCCAATTTTACTCGGCGACCATTTTTTAATGACACTTCATGTCCATCATCATCTTGTGGAGCAAAAGCACGATGAATAATGTCAAACCAGCGGGCACCTTGTAATGGACGACCGAGTAACTCGGTTGCAACTGGGTTAGCGAGTGTCACCACGCCATCGCCATCAATAATCACCACCCCAGATGGCATAGCTTGGAGAATATGCTCCATTTGATTAGACATATTGGCGGCCTTATTGGAATAAGCACTAACAACGGGAGCACTTGAATGAGCAACGCTTTGACGTATCACATTAGCATTACGCTGCTGCATAGATACTGAGATAGCACTGTTCTTCGTAGTTTGAGACTCTGCAGCCTGAGACACAGCATCAGGTGTTTTAAAAGACGAAGCCGACGCAGATAATTCAAAACCTGAATCATCGGTAGGTGATAACGCTCGTGCTGTATACATGGCCACTCCGTCAAAATAATAACATTTGACTAGCCATTGCATTTCGCGTGCCAATGCGAGAATCTATGATTAAGGGGGGGGGCGAGATACTAGGGTTCTAAGTTCTAGGTTCTAGGTTCTAGGTTCTAGGTTCTAGGTTCTAGGTTCTACCGTCTACCGTCCACCGTCCACCGTCTACTGTCTACCGTCTACTGTCTACCGTCTACTGTCTACCGTCTACTGTCTACCGTCTACCGTTCTAAGTGCTAGAAACGAAAAAACACATCTGCGGATGTGTTTTTTGATTGAATAGCTAATGACGAATCAAAGCAATAATAGGCTAACGGTTAATCTTTACTCAAACCATATTTACGCATTTTTTCGACCAATGTTGTACGGCGAATACCTAGCATTTCAGCGGCTCTTGCAACAACATTATCCTGCAATTCAAGCGCTTGGCGGATCATGTCAATTTCCAGCTCCGCTAATAAATCCTTTAAATTAACCCCTTCAGCCGGCAGTTCACTTGGAAAGCGTGTTTCCGGAATATCAACGGGTTCTTCATCACTAAATATCGACGCTAACGCATCTCGCTCTAATTGTTCTTCATTCACTTCAACACAATATTCAGGAACGTCAATATAGCGATACTTATGGGGTAGATCATTTACGTCAACCAGCCCACCAGGAAACAAAATGGTTAAACGTTCAACTAAGTTAGACAATTCACGGACATTACCAGACCAAGAGTGTTCTTTTAGCGATTCAATGGCTCGTTGGGTAAAACGAACCTTACCACGGCCTTCATTAAATACTCGATTAACTAATTCATGGAGTAATAAAGGCACATCTTCACTGCGCTCACTTAACCCTGGCATTTCAATTGGGAATACATTGAGTCGATAATATAAATCTTCGCGAAACAAGTTATCAATAATCATGGTTTCAAGATCGCGATGGGTCGCCGCAACAATACGAACATCTGTCGCGATAGTTTTACTGCCACCAACACGCTCAAATACCTTTTCTTGCAATACACGCAGCAACTTAACTTGCATTTGCAGCGGCATATCACCAATTTCATCTAAAAATAATGTGCCGCCTTCAGCTAATTCAAAACGACCTTTACGTGAAGATATCGCACCAGTGAAAGAGCCCTTTTCATGACCAAACAATTCACTTTCTAACAACTCCGCAGGAATAGCACCACAATTGACCGGAATAAACGGTCCATCGCGACGTTCAGATAAATAGTGAATATTACGCGCGACAACTTCTTTACCCGTTCCCGATTGCCCCAGTACTAATACGGTGGCATCAGAACTTGATACTTGATTAATCAAGTGACGAACTTTAGCAATACCTTCGCTGCGGCCCACTAAACTACGAAACAACTTGGTTTGATTACCACTGGTTAATGTGTAGTCTCGTTTAGCTTGACCAAACACTTGACAAAAATGAAGTAGTTCAGTTAATTGTGGATAATTTATCGGTTCTTCGATGGTGCCAAGGAGGCTAGATAAATTGATATCGATATCACCCAGTAACAACATGGGTTGCCAAGGCGCTATCACAGCAATATTTTTAATACTGTCTGTATCAATGTGATCTGTCTCCATGATGAGGGCGCGGAAACGAGATTGCTCGAGTAAGGTCAATAAGCTCTCGGTTGAAACAATCTCACATTCTTCGCCTAAAAATTCGAAAATGCAGCATAAACGAGACACACGCTCTGATGGGGTACCGACAATTAAAATTCTTTGTTCTATTTGCATCATTCAGAAGGCCAAAGCTCTTGTTATAGGTATTTACTCGGGAAGGTTATAGCCAATAAGCTACAACACCAAATACAGTGTAGCCAAAAAATTGACTACTGTGACAATATACTATCATTATGTCTAAACAGGGTTGTTAATTTGTTAATTAAAGCAAAAACGCAGTCACAACAATAGATACAATCATAAATACTGTATTATCAAGCCATCATAAGCAAGTATCAGTTACATTTTATCGATATCAAGCCACATTTTTTTTAAAAATGCTGCTTTTTCATTCAAAAACTCTAATGGATACTAATAAGCATACCGCTTTGTTATTTTCATTCACTTTAACAATAAGCCAACTACCCGTTTATCTACAAGTAGAATCACTGTAACCCAGATAGCAAAAAAAGACGCTATGCGTCTTTTTTATTACTTTTGTTACAGTATGCCTATGCTATAACGATTAACTCGCTTCTGAGGTTAACTCGTGCATATTTTGTGGGATGGTATCCCAACCTTCTTTAATGGTTCTAAGCAAAGAGGAAACTTCTTCGAGCATTTCCACATCATTAGCAACATTGGCCTCTGATAATCGTCTCAACATATATTCATAAAGAGAGTCTAGATTAGCAGAAATTTCGGAGCCAGCATCCATGTTTAAACTACCGCTCAACCCAGCAATAATACTCACTGCTTTACCGATATTTTCGCCTTTTTGCGCAGCGTTTTTCTGCTGAATTGCATACTTAGCTTGTGCAATACGTTGCAATGCGCCTTCAAACATCATTTGTATAATGCGATGCGGCGAAGCCACCGCAATTTCGCTTTCTAGCGAAACTTTTCTATATGACTGTAGTGAGCTTCTCATAAATACCTACCTATCTGAATCAATACTTTTATAAACATTAACTTGACGTTGGTTTTTCTTTCCTAAATGTATTTCAGCATGCAAACTCTTCATGACTAACTTTGCTTTCACCTCAAGGCTTAATGTCAGCTCCAGTTGGCGTTGCAAATAATCTTTTTGCACAAACGAATCATCTGCAATCAAAACATTCAATAAGTTTTGACGCTTAGCAATCAACTCTTGCAAATCTAATACCAACTTATCAAATTCTTCTGTATCATTTTTGCTTTTTAAACTATCTAGTACTATTCTGCATTGTTCGCTGGTTGCATCTAAATCATCAAGTAACATTTTTTGTTCTATTGTCGTCATTTAATTTCAACTCGCCATCATCTTTTAAACAGATTAATTCCACAGGTTAATCAACCATGGGATTAATCATTTTGGCTCACAAGCCCTGGAAGTGAATCGAGTCGAGATTGCAAATCGGAACTCTGGGTGCTCAGTTGTCCCACAATTAAATCCATATAGTTATACTGGGTATACAAGCGCGCTTCAAATGCGGCCATTTTTGTGGCAAACGCTTCACGCTGATCGGCCAAACGTTCTAAGCTACTGTCAAGCGAGGTATCACGACTATCAATAATCGATCCGGTACCAACATATGAGTCTAAATAACCATCTAACTTGGTTGCGACACCACTATCTTCAGCAGTAAACATATCTTTAATACCACTGATATTACTTTCTAATGCAGCAGTTAAAATATCATCATCGATTTCCAATGTGCCACTGCGCGTGGTGGTAATACCGATAGAGGCAAGTGATAAATTACCATCGGATGTTGAAAATGACGAAGACATTACATTACGTAATTGACTCTGTATCCCGCGAGGTAAAGAGTCACCTTGCAAAGTTCCCGCAGTTTGGGTGGCCGCATTGTAACTAGTCAAACCAGAAATTGTCTCTGACAGCGAATTAAACGCCTCTACGAATGCCTTAATGCCAGTTTTGACTGAACTAGTATTTTGGGAAACCGTTAGTGTAGTCAACTCGTCAACATCAGCATCTTTAAGATTAAGTGTCACACCATCAATGGCATCTTCAACGGTATTACTGCTTGAAGTGAGCTTTAGTCCGTCAATATAAACAATTGAATCTTTAGCGGGTTGTAACTCGGTCATGGCAAAGGTATCTGCTAGCACAGTTCCCGCACCAGTATCGGTCGCTGAAACCGTTATATTATTGGCGGTACCGGTTTCATTAGACGTTAATACTAATTTTGCACCGTCATCACTGTTCACTATGGTTGCTGTAACACCAACATTATCATCAGCATTATTAATTTTCGCTACCAATGTTTGTAAAGTGTCATCTGCGGTGACATCAATATCAAAGCTATCACCATCAATGGCAAAGTTTAACGAGCCCTCATCTAAAGCCGCAGTCACATCACTCACAGCCACAGAACCCACTTTTTGACTCTGTGCTAACTGCTCAACAGCCACACTATAGCTACCTGACACAGCATCATCCGTTACCGTTGAACTTAAATAAGTGCTCTTTGACAGTTTCACAACCTGGCTATCAAAGGAATCGGTATCAGAGAGAAAGCTTAAACTATCTTGAAATTCGGATAAGGCGCTTTTTAAAAAACCTATCGCTGATATTTCGGAGTTAATCTCACCCTCTTTTGCGTCAAATTGAGCAACCTTAGGAGCTTGTTCCGAGCTAACTAAAGCCGATACAATACCGTTAATGTCTAGGCCAGATCCTAGCCCTACCGATGTTAATCCCATATTTACCTCAACTTATCTCAACTTAGTGACACAAAAAAGCGCATAATTGACTTTTTGCCATTAGCAATTAGGCTTCTGTTCTCATCAACAAACCTTTTACATCTTGCAACTTTTGCGCCAACTCTAACGCTTCATCACTTGGGATTTGGCGTATGATTTCACCCGAATTAATATCCATTACTTTAACAATAGCGGAGCCTGAATCTTCATCAACCGAAAACGCCAGCCCTTTATTCATCAGTGACATCACTTCCGACAGCTGCATAACCACTTCTTCTAAGGCTTCTGTCTCAGATTGCTCTGCTTTAGCGTCAGCTGCAACTTTAGCATTTGCTTCGGTTTCAGCTACCGCGTTAACCAACGACACTTTATCGGTCTCTGCTACATAAGCGCTTTTATCTACCGCTATATGTGCTGCGCCATTCTTGCCTGATAGAGCATTTGAAGTCGCTTCAGATCTATTCGTTAAAGCTTCAGGCCTATTTGTTACAGAGGGGCTTACAGGTGATCCTGTAATACCCATTGAATTATTATCCATAACATCCTCTCTAAATCATGTAATCACGATTAATGCTTTATTCGTTTAGACCACTCTGTCAACAAAGTCACATTAATTCAGCAAATCGTCAATTAGCCTGCTCGTCAAAACATTAGCATACTAAATAGTACTGTTAAGCTCTATGCCTATCTAGTTTCAATGCATTAGTTATCTATATATAAACAAAAAGGAAGATTCAACAGTGTGAATCTTCCCTTCCAATTTTGACGCTATTACTGATTCACTCAGTGAGTTACTATCAAATTACTATTCACTATACTCGCTAAATTATAGTAGTGATAACGCAACTTGTGGCAACTGATTCGCTTGTGCAAGCATTGAAGACGACGCTTGTGATAGAATCTGCTGCTTACTTAACTCAGCACTTTCTGAAGCAAAGTCAACATCTTGAATACGGCTACGTGCATCTGACACGTTATTTTGAATATTACTCAAGTTACTAAGAGTAAAGCCCATTCTGTTTTGTGTTGCACCTAAATCAGCTCGTTGGCTGTCAATATCAGCTAAAGCTGCATCAATTACCGCTATCGCATCTTGAGCGCCATCTGCCGTTCCGATATCGACATCTTTAATTGTATTTAACGTAGAGGTACCACCAGCAGTCGTAATCGCTGCCGTAGTACCTGTTACAGTGAAAGCATCACTAGAAGCAAACTCTAACTCAGCATTAACCACTACACCGCCAGCATCAACAACATCCGTAGCACCCACTACGCCATCAGATACCGTCGCCATGGTCATTGTGCCAGTAGCAGGCCCTACCGCTTTAATACCTGCAACATCGTCGGCAGAAATATCTAATGTACCAGTATCCGAATCATATGTAGCAGTGTGGCCATCTTTACCAATCGCAGTAGCCAAATCAGCCATGCTGCCGTTAAATTTACTTAAATCATAACTGTCCGTACCAATCTCTAATGTACCAGTATCCGCAGCGGTAAAGCCTGCAAGCTGAACAGATGCCTTAGTACTAACATCAACACCCGTTCCTAAAGCATTTAACGCTTCAGCAGCGGCTTTTGCATCCAGAGCTGAAATATCAGTTGCAATAGAGGTACCATCAGGGCCACTTAGCACAATATCTGACGCACCTGTTGCTGCAGTGTAAGCTGTGCCAGAAGCTGCATCAGCGCCAAATACCGTACCAGCACCTGTCATTTGATTTTGCCCAAGAGCATTGGCAGAAACATCAGCTAAAGAGATAGAAATAGTTTCATTAGCATTAGAACCCACTTGGAATTTCTGGCTACCGTAGCTGCCATCAAGTAATTTTTGTCCACCAAATGATGTGGTATCAGCAATACGGGTTAACTCGGTCTGTAAAGAAGAAATTTCTTTTTGCATTGAAGTGCGATCTTCAGCAGAGTTTGAACCGTTAGCTGATTGAAGCGATAAATCACGCATACGTTGGAGAATGTTGGTTGACTCACCCATTGCACCTTCAGCCGTTTGCGAGATAGAGATACCATCGTTAGCGTTACGCATCGCAACACCAATACCATTAATTTGACTGGTCATACGATTGGAAATCTGTAGACCTGCGGCATCATCTTTGGCGCTGTTAATGCGCAGACCCGATGCTAAACGTTCCATAGAAGTAGCACTGTTGCTCTGTGCTGTGTTTAGATTGCCCTGCGCTTTCATTGACGTGACGTTAGTATTTACTGAAATAGCCATGATTTAATTCCTCGTATTCCTGACTGTAGACATTGCCTGTCTGTATTAAGCCAGGCGGATCATATTGGTTACACTTAAGGTAACGGCAAGAAAATGGAGAACTTTAGTTTTTTTTTACACCACACCAAAATAAATCAATAAAAATCAAATGAAAATTAAATAAACGTTTAAATTCAGTATATTAAGTTTACAAAAAACCGCCACTTAAATAAGTGGCGGTTTTTAATATCACGTTTAATAACTCTGTTAATGACTAACCAAGTAGTGATAACGCAACTTGTGGCAACTGATTCGCCTGTGCAAGCATTGAAGACGATGCTTGAGACAGAATTTGCTGCTTACTTAACTCAGCACTTTCTGAGGCAAAGTCAACATCTTGAATACGGCTACGCGCATCCGACACGTTATTTTGAATATTACTCAAGTTACTAATGGTAAAGCTCATGCGATTTTGAGAAGCACCTAAATCTGCTCGTTGGCTGTCTATGCCGGCAAGGGCCGCATCAATAACCGCAATCGCATCTTGAGCGCCGTCTGCCGTTCCAATATTGATATCTTTAACTGTACTTAACGCTGATGCCCCACCAGCAGTCGTAATCGCTGCCGTAGTACCCGTTACAGTGAAAGCATCACTAGAAGCAAACTTTAATTCAGCATTAACCACTACACCGCCTACATCAACAACATCCGTAGCACCCACTACGCCATCAGATACCGTCGCCATGGTCATTGTGCCAGTAGCAGGCCCTACCGCTTTAACACCTGCAACATCGTCTGCAGAAATATTTAATGTACCACTATCCGAATCATATGTAGCAGTGTGGCCATCTTTACCAATCGCAGTAGCCAAATCAGCCATGCTGCCATTGAATTTACTTAAATCATAACTGTCCGTACCAATCTCTAATGTGCCAGTATCCGCAGCGGTAAAGCCTGCAAGCTGAACAGATGCCTTAGTACTAACATCAACACCCGTTCCTAAAGCATTTAATGCTTCTGCAGCGGCTTTTGCATCCAGAGCTGAAATATCAGTTGCAATAGAGGTACCATCAGGGCCACTTAGCACAATATCTGACGCACCTGTTGCTGCAGTGTAAGCCGTACCAGCAGCAGCGGCAGCGCCAAATACACTACCGGCACCTGTCATTTGATTTTGCCCAATAGCATTGGCAGAGATATCTCCAATAGAAATAGAAATGGTTTCATTAGCATTAGAACCCACTTGGAATTTCTGGGTGCCATAACTACCATCAAGTAATTTTTGTCCACCAAATGATGTAGTATCGGCAATACGGGTTAACTCGGTCTGTAAAGAAGAAATTTCTTTTTGCATTGAAGTGCGGTCTTCTTCAGAATTTGAACCGTTAGCTGATTGAAGTGATAAATCACGCATACGCTGGAGAATGTTAGTTGACTCACCCATTGCACCTTCAGCAGTTTGTGAAATAGAGATACCATCGTTAGCATTACGAATAGCAACGCCAATACCATTAATTTGACTGGTCATACGATTGGAAATCTGTAGACCTGCGGCATCATCTTTAGCGCTGTTAATGCGTAAACCCGATGCTAAACGCTCCATAGAAGTAGCAGTACTGCTTTGCGCATTATTTAAGTTGCCTTGCGCCTTCATGGATGTAACGTTAGTGTTAACTGAAATAGCCATAGTGTAAATTCCTCTTCTTAGTTGAACGCCAAGACTTGGAGCTTGGCTAAACGGTTAATCATTAAACTGTTTAATTTTGTGGTAAAATTTTCGTGAATCAGAGCTCACAAAACATGTTTATATATAGTCAAACAAACTGGTCGAACTAATTTTACTGAACAAACTCGATGCCGCATTGAGCGCTAATTGTTGCTTTTCAAATTCGGTAATTGCCGAGGCAAAATCTAAATCTTCTAACTTTGATAATGCCGAGGTGTTAATCAATTTTTCATCAGTATGATTGTCGCTGTACTGTTGCAACACTTTTAAGCTGTTGCCAGTTGAGCTTCGCTCTTGACTCATTTGATTGACGCCGCTATCAATGTTATTCAAGAGCTGTGCCAACTCTGCTTGACCTGCAGGAGTTTGGGCATCATCGCCACTTTCATATAACGCAATAACCTTGCTGAAAGTATCGAATATACTGACTTGTGCCACTTCTTCTATGCTGAATGTATCGCCAATTTCAGGTTCACCATCAATGTTAATTTCCATGCCGTTAAACGCTATCGGCGCTGAAGCGTCAAAAGAAGCCGCTGGATAAACAATATTTGCCGTCGGTGTGGCGTTATCTGTCACCTCTACGTTCAGGCCACCTGCGCCGTCATCGGTGAATGCAAAGCTATATGTGTAGTCATTATCAACATAAGCAGCGCTATCAGTAACTTTGGCACTGGTAACCACAAAGTCGCCTTGCTGTAATGACGAATAATTGACGCCATAATCGCCCATGCCGCTAGGTGCATTCATAAACGCTGCATCACCGGGCACATTGGTATTAACTTGGACGCCCGCAGCGACATTGCTTTTTCGAATGCCTGAATCGCCGCTGTAAACCACATCGCCGTTATTATCAAAGGCAAATGGAATGTCGTTGGTGTTATTACCTGCAAAAATATAATTGCCCGATTCATCTTTGGTATTAGCAATGGACATTAATTGTTCAAGACTTTGACGCATGTCATCGGCAATCACTTGCCGCTCGGCACCTGTCATGCTGCCGTTAATACCGCGAAGCACAGACTCTCTCATACTGCTCACTAAGGTATCAGCTTGACCTAACTGGCTTTCGGCTTGTTGAATGTGGTTAGTGGCGTAATCAATATTTTTGACAAATTGGTCTATTAAGGTATTTTTTTGCTTTAGATTATCAATACCAATGGCCGCAACAGGGTCATCACCAGCGGTGTTGACTCTTTTGCCGCTGGAAATCTGTGCCGTAATGCTGTTAGTAGCAGATTGTTTCTCTAATATGCTATTAGTGTTTTGTTGAAACATTTGTCCGGTAGAAATTCTCATGATGTATCTCCTAACGAACCGAGCTAAATAAAGTATCGAAAATGGTTTGCGCTGTGGTCATAATTCTGGCGGCGGCTTGATAAGATTGCTGAAAACGCAATAAGTTTGCCGCTTCTTCATCTAGGTTAACGCCTGACTCACTTTGAACACGATCGCTAGCTTGTTGGTATATTGCCGTGGCAGAACCCACTCGCACTTCTGCAGATTTAGTTTGGCTACCGATATCCAATTTAGTATTTTCAAATACACTGGTTAGGGTGCCTGTACCGTTATTCATTAATTTGCTGTTTGATAACGCCGCAGTTGCAACGGCATTGCTGTTGTCACCTTCGGCGAAAGACAAATCAAACGTGAAGGTGTCTGCGGTAGCGGTGCCGTTAGTGGTAATGTCAAAGTCCATACCAAAGGCATTGATGTTGTTATTGGTAATAGTGCCTGTACCTAATGATGAACCCGCACTATCAAAGGCTTCATAAGTATTAGGAGCAGCAGCAGTATTTAGTTCAAACGTAATTGATGAGCCATTAACACTTTGAAAAACGGCGTTAGTTGAGTCCATGCTGTTTAAGCTAATTGCCGTATTACCAGAGTTGCTAGCATCTGTGGTTAATGTTGGCCCAGCTGCGGCAATACCTTTAGGGTCTGTCATCACTACTTTTAAGCTAGCGGCAGCACCGGCTGTTGGGCGAATATCAAATTTATCGCCATCACCCATAGCACCACTGGCAATGTTAATGCTAAAGCCAGCACCGCCAGTAAGTTCACTGCCCGTTAAGGTTAAAGCAGTTTTCTCACCGGTTTGTGTATCTATTAGTTGGTAACTATTGGTTGCCAAGGTATAACTCAACTCATAACTGCCGCCCGACAATGCACCTACGTCATCAATATTGACCGATACGCCTGCCGCATTGCCCGTATTGGTTGAATACTCACCCACTCGACCTAATGCCATTAATGGATCGTTAATATCGCGAAAAATGTTACTGCCAACGTCACCGTTTAAATCAAAACCTTTGGATTGCATTTCGTTAAATGTGTCTGCAATGCCTAATGCCATTTGACCAAGCTCAGCGCTGGCAGGTAATAAGGTGTCGTCTCTAAAAGAGAATAATGCGCCTAGTTGACCGCCCAATTTTGAAGGGTCGACATTAAGAGTTTTATCGCCAATTGATGCATTAAGTCCCGGTTCATTTGGGTAAGGGTCACCAATACTGGTGCCTATCGACATCGACACTTCACCAGAAACCAACATCACAGAGCCGCCGAGCATGATTGATTTGGCGCCTGTATCTAACGGAATAACATTGACCTGGGCATATTCACTGAGCTCTAAAATAAGGGCATCTTGCTTGTCCAGTAATTGGCTATCTTCACCTTGAGATTTCATCAACTCTAAATTGATGCTGCCTAGTTCTGTACTGATCTCATTAATACGAGTGGTGATAGACTCTATTTGGCTGTTGGTTTGGGTTGTTTGACCATCCAGCAGCGATTGCATTTGATTGATACTGTTTGCCATCTGTTCAGCTGAACTGAGACTACTGCTACGCATACCAATATCGGTTGGTAAATCAGCCACACTATTAATACTTGCAAAAAAATTGTTCAAGTTTTCTGGCACCATGCTGCCAATTTGAGAGTAAATTTGGTCTAATTCGCTTAACTTATCGTAAGACGTTTCAGCCGCGCTCATACTGGTTTGGCCTATACGTAACTCACGGGCAGCAAACTCGTTATAGACACGTTTAACATCGGACACATACGTGCCGGTACCATAAAAATTATTACCATAGCGTTGTGATTCTGTTGATGCTTGCGTGGCAACTTGTCTGTTATAACCTTCAGTATTAGCATTAGCGATGTTATTACTGGTTACACCCAGTTGTGCTTGAGATGCTTGAACGCCTGTGCGAGCGATATTGAGTAAGTCTACTGACATTATTTAGTCTCCACAGGTAATATAGATTTAAGGCCTTCTTTTACCGACTTCATCACATTGATAACCTTATTGGCATATTGAGGGTCAGTGGCATAGCCTGCTTTTTGCAACGCTCGAATAAATTGAGTTGGCTCGCTGGCAACCTTACGTGCATCTTGATAGCGATCGCCTTGGCTGATAAACGACACAAAGTCATTAAAGCTTTGCTCAAGGTTGTCATACATTCTGAAGTCCGCTTTTTGTTGCACCGCAATGCCTTTTTCAAATTCCAATGTATTCACTGAGGTTTTATCACCTTGCCAACGCTTGTCTGCTTTAATATTAAATAAGTTATGACTCATAGTGCCGTCGTTACGGCGTACCACTTTTTGACCCCAACCGGTTTCCAATGCTGACTGGGCAATTAATACCTCAGCCGATGTTCCCAATGATTGTGCGGCTTTTTCCGCATGAGGATACAACACCGAAATAAAATGCTCTGGACTGGTAAATTCACTTACGGCAATGCCTTTATCTTTTACTGCGTTAACCTTTGATTGCGGCAAACCTTTGCCTGCTTGTACCGCTTGGCTGGCTAATTGTTCACCGCGCAGCACACTGTTTAACTGTTTATCGTCTAACACACTAGTCAGTTGGGCCGACATGGGTCTCATCGATTCGGCGCTATCTATAACAGAATGGGCTATAACAGAATGCGATGCCGCTATTTGATCTTTTGGCGCTATAGCATCGAGAGTGTCTTTATCTAACTCGGTTGCTGGAGCAATAAACATACTTGGGTTAACTTTGTAATCACTATCACCACGCAATACCGATGCTGGTGTAATAGGGCTATCTTCAGGGTCTAATTGCTGAACCATGAGTTCTGCAAGCCCTAGCATGCCTTTACTTGATAAATCGACCGACATTTGCTGGTCACGCATTTGTTCAAAAAACTCGGTGGTTTCACTGTTCATTGGATTGTCTGACTTAAACGCGGCATTAGCATCTCGCATGCTTTTCATTAGCATTTGAATAAAGATACCTTCAAACTGCTTTGCCGCCTCTTTAAGTGCCCCCTTCTCGTCTTTCTGGGCTTGGACACGAAGTGAATCTAGTCCTCCTAGATCCAGAAAGTTCGATGAAGCTGACAACTTTTCCATAGTCATTCCGACAATATTTAGATAATGATAAGTTCACCATGCAAAGCACCTGCCATCTTTAACGCTTCGAGGATGGCAAGTACATCTGATGGTGCTGCACCCACTAAATTCACGGCTCTGACAAGCTCATCAAGTGTGGTACCCGGATTAAACATAAACATACGACGATCTTTTTCTGACACATCAATCGTACTGTTAGTGGTAACAACCGTATCGCCACCGGCTAATGCGTTAGGCTGTGATACTTGAGTGGCTTCAGCGATGGTGACGGTTAATCCGCCGTGTGTTACCGCTGCAGGCAACAATTTAACGTTTTGGCCTACCACTATGGTGCCGGTGCGTGAGTTAACAATGACTTTGGCAGACTCTTCCGCCGGTATGACTTCTATGTTTTCTAATGTCGATAAAAATGACACTCGCTGTGATGCGTCGCGTGGGGCGCTGACTTGAATAGAGGTTGCATCAATAGCTTTCGCCATATCTGGACCGAGTAAATCGTTAATGGCATCGGCAGTGCGCTTGGCGGTCGAAAAGTCAGAGCGGCGAAGATTGAAAGTAAGGTAGTCACCACTAGCAAATGGACTGATAACACTGCGTTCAACAATGGCACCACTTGGGATACGGCCAACTGTTGGGGTGTTTTGAATAACCATTGAGCCATCAAGCCCCTCAGCGCTAAAACCACTGACAATTAAGCTGCCTTGAGCAATGGCATACACATTGCCATCGACACCTTTTAAGAAGGTTTGTAATAAAGTACCACCACGTAAACTTTTTGCTTCACCTAAACTGGACACAGTAATGTCAAGATTTTGACCCGGTTTAATAAAGGCTGGCATATCAGCATGTACTGCCACAACAGCAACGTTTTTTGAACTAGGACGAACAGAGTCTGGCAAATTAATACCGAAGTTTTTAAGCATGGTTCTAAACGTTTGTTCGGTATAGCGGGTTTTTTCCCCGGTACCAGGCAAACCAACCACTAAGCCATATCCGACTAATTGGTTACTTCGTACCCCTTGAATACTGGCAATGTCTTTAATCCGTTCGGCATGTACCGGTGCGGTTAGCATTAATATTGACGCGACTATTGAGGCAGTCGACCTAAACAGTTTAGTTTTCATGCATTACTCCTTAAAAAGGCCACCAGTCACTCATAAAGAATGAACTCAGCCAACCGACTTTTTGGGAGTCAGCAAACGTACCGGTACCGCTATACTGAATTCGAGCGTTAGCCACACGTGTGGAGTCGATGGTATTGTCTGTTGTAATGTCTTGGCTGCGGATCATGCCGGTAACACGGATAAACTCATCACCGTTGTTAATCGAAATCCACTTTTCTCCGCGTATCACTAAATTGCCGTTACTGAGCACTTGGATGATATTGGCCGAAATGCTGCCATCTAAGCTGTTAGATTGATCGGCGTCTGATTCTCGTTTGGTATTCATGCTGTCGGTGTAACCTAAATCGATAGGTACGCCGCTAATAGATATGTTTTTACCACCAGCATAAATAGGTTCCATACTTAAATCGGTACCCTTTTTGATTTCGTTGTTGGCGCTTTTCGAGGCTTGAGTCGATTCTTTCAGCATGACAGTAATAATGTCACCAATACGATGAGCACGAATATCAGAATACAAACTTGAAGCTTGGGTATCATGATAAATAGATCCCGTCGCCGCCGCTTGCGTCGGAGTAACATCTGGATATACCGGCGCATAAAATGGGTCATCTGCAATAGGTTTCTTGGCAGTAGAACTACAGCCAGCCAATAACACCAATGATGCTAACGCAATGTATTTAATCATGTTAGCTCCTTAGAGATTCTGATTAATATAAGACAGCATTTGGTCAACTGCCGAGATGACTTTGGAGTTCATCTCGTAAATACGTTGGCCTTGAATAAGGTTGACCAATTCTTCAGTCACGTTTACGTTTGATGTTTCTAATGCCCCTTGACGAATAGAACCTAAACCGTCTTGTGATGCTGTACCTTGAATTGGCGTGCCACTTGCTCCCGTTTCGGTATACAAGTTTTGTCCTAGGGGATCTAAACCAGCCGGATTAATAAAGTCAGTCATAGTGAGCTGCCCTACCACTTGGCTTTCTGCTGTACCAGGAATTTGCACTGATACTTCACCAGCCGAAGACACGGTAATGCTGGTTGCATCATCAGGAATGGCAATTGTTGGCTGCACGACATAACCCGAGCCCGGTGTTACAATCTGACCTGTTTCATCTAAGCTAAACTGGCCGTTTCGTGTATAGGCAGCTGTGCCATCTGGCATTTGCACTTCAAAAAAACCTGAGCCTTCAATCATTAAATCTAACGAGTTATCCGTGGTGAGCATGTTGCCTTGAGTAAACATTTTTTGGGTGGCAACCACTTTGGTACCCGCACCAATGTTCAAACCATTCGGTAACTTGCTGTTGTCTGAGCTAACACCACCTGCTTGATTAACCGTTTGATAAAGTAAGTCTTCAAATACCGCACGACTTTTCTTAAACCCAACAGTACTGGCGTTAGCCACGTTATTAGAAATAACGGCAATGTTGGTTTGCTGGGCATCGACACCGGTTTTACTTATCCATAACGCTGGATGCATAATAATTACTCCTAACTAATTCTCATCAAGGAAGTGGACGCCCGATCAATTTCTTCAGCGTTCTTCATCATTTTGACTTGCATTTCGTATTGACGTTGAATATCAATCATGGCGACCATTTCATGCACTGAGTTGACATTACTGCCTTCAACGGCACCACTTTCCACTTCAACCCCAGGGTCATTTGGTGCATTACCACCCGCAATAAGACGGAACAAACCATCTTCACCGCGCATTAGGTTTTCATTACCAGGATTAACTAATTTAATCCTGGCGACCTCTTCGACTATTTCAGCTGTTGCTCCTTGCGGACGTACTGAAATAATGCCGTTGGCCGAAATTTCTATTTTTTCAACAGGAATAGGTAACACAATTGGACCTGACGTCCCCATCACCGGACGGTTACTGCTATTTAACAACATGCCTGTGCTGTCAATTTTTAAACTGCCTGCACGGGTGTAGCCTTCTGAACCATCTGCTGCTTGCACAGCAAGCCAGCCATCACCCTTAACCGCAACATCAAGATCGCGACCAGTAGTTTTAATAGGACCACCGTTAAAATTACTGCCTGGGCTTTCCATCATTGAAAATACCCGTGTAGGCAAACCTTCACCAAATGCCTGCATTGAACGGGCTTGGACCATGTCAGCTTTAAATCCATCAGTATTGGCGTTGGCAAGATTGTTAGCACTTACCGCTAAGGCATTCATCCCTTGCTTTGCGCCACTCATGGCAATATAAAGAAATTTGTCCATTTGTTGCTCCGTCAAACTTTCAGTAAAAATACTATATATACAGAACAAGCAATCATCATGCCAATGAGGACTGATGGAGTTTTAAGAAATGTAATTAACTGAAATTAAATAAGAATAACAAATAGTGAGTCACTGTAAGTGTCAAAAAACAATCAATCAACACGAGGGGGGAGTAATAAGGATGAGTTATAACAAGAAGGGTAAAGGCAAGGTGTTGCCGTAAACGGCAACACCTTTTATCAGATAAGCATAAATTTTTAAGGTAAACGTAAACTTAGCGGATCTGTAAGATTGTTTGATTTAAAGTATTGTTAACTTCGAGCGTACGCGAGTTGGCTTGGAAGTTACGCTGAGCCGAGATTAAATCAACTAACTCTGTGGTTAAGTCTACGTTTGATTGCTCAAGGGCAGACGAGTTTATACTACCAAAAGTACCACTGTTAGCTTCACCAGCTAATGCATCACCTGAAGCTAAACTGGCTTGCCAAGACGTATTACCCACTTGAGTGAGTCCTTGCTCGTTAGCAAAACGCACTAATGCCACCCGTGCTAACGGAACCGTTGAACCATTGCTGTAACTGGCGGTAATCAAACCATCTGAACCAATACCAACATTAGTTAATCGACCAACGGTAATACCATCTTGAGTTAACTCAGTCACTTCAAACGGAGAAGCATACTGAGTTGGGTTATTAAAGCTTATTGTAAGCGTTTGAGTACCATCGGCTCCAGGGCCTAAAGCCTCTGCACCACCAGTACCGAGTGCCTCAGTGGTAATCGTAGCTGGGTCACTGCCAGTATAAGTACCAGTAGAGTTAAATTTCAGCACTGCACCAGACCATGTACCAACGCCGCTTGGGTTAGTAGCTGATGCGGTACCAGCACCATCAACGGTACCATCACCATCGATATCCGTATCATAACTACCAGCACCAGTTGCAACATCAACTGGCTCACCATCTACCGCATAAAAAGCAACCCAGTTACTTTCACCTGTATATGAACCTGCGGTAGGTTTAATAAAGTAGGTGGTCATAATATGTGATTCACCTAATGAATCATAAATGGTTACTGAAGTAGAGTTGTTGAATGTATCAGAATCATCCGGATCAAAACTAGCTGGGTCTAATGCATCTTCACCCACATTAAGGTTCATCTGCAAGCCAACACTTTCTGTTTGCACTGGGCTACCGGCAGTATCCGGAATTTGGATCGGATCTGTGGTTGTTAAACTCACCGATGTGGAGTTACCATCGTCATCCACAGGGAACCCTTGTAAAAAATTACCCGCAGAATCAACCATATAATTATCTGAATCAACTTTAAATGCACCGGCTCTAGTATAAGATAGATCCTGTGTATCTAAATCTGATGAAGTAACAAAAAATCCGCTACCACTTATCGCCATATCCAGCGAGTTACTGGTAAATTGTAAACTACCTTGATGAAACTGTTGGGCAACTTGCGTAGTGGTAACACCACCACCCACTGTTGTTTTACTGTTTGCAAAAATTGAATTTGCATACACATCAGCAAACTCTGCACGAGATTCTTTAAAACCGACGGTATTCACGTTAGCGATATTATTCGCGGTAGTATTTAAGTCTTTTTGCGCGGCAGCGATACCACTGAGTGCGATGTTAAATGACATAGTTCACCTCTCACAATTAATTCATTTATAAATACGACCAATAATCTATTGTTGGTCATACTCTATGTTTCGGATACTGCGAGTACGTCAGACAACTTAATTCCGCCTACTCCACGCAAATTCAAAATGGCTCCTGTTGCCGTTGTGCCTAAAGACACGCTGGCAACATGGGCATAAGTCGATACCGCTAAATCTTCCGATGTTCCATCCACCTTACCGCTGGCCTTAATGGCATAATTACCTGCTTCAACAGGTTCGCCATTTTTATCTAAACCATCCCAAGTGACATCAACATTGCCGCCTTCACTGCCATCAACAGTAAAACTCTTAATAAGCTGGCCGGATTCATCTTCCACCCTAACCGTAATAGACTCGATTGCCGATGGTGTACTGATCACAGCTTTAATCTCAGGGCTTTCAGTAGATATAGCGCCAGTATCAGAAGGAATAAGCACTTTACGTCCAACTAAACTTGAAGCTTGTAATGCTTGGCTTGAGCTCATGACAGTATTAAGGTTAAGAATTTCATCATTAAGATTTGAAATACCATCGACTGTCGAGAATGATGCCATTTGCGCAATCATTTGGTCATTGTCAACGGGCTCAAATGGATCCTGCATTGACAACTGTTGACTAAGTAAAGCAAAAAAATCCTCTTGCTTTAACATCTGATCATTAGCTTCAGGTATCGCACTTTCTTCTGGTAGACGGATGCTATCTAGAAAAACATTACCTGTTGTAGTCGTCGTTGTATTTGTCTGTACCGAACTTTTCGTTGCAGCACTTGTGTTAGAAGCACTACTGGACTGTTGCGGTAAAGACTGACTGTAAGCATTAACGAGGCTCATTGTTACCTCCTTGAATAATCATACTATTTACCCATCCTTAGTGTTTGTTGCAACATAGTCTTAGTCGCATCAGCCACTTGAACATTCATTTGATAAGAGCGTGATGCAGAAATCATATCTGCCATTTCTTCCATTACATTAACATTGGGTTTGTAGATAAACCCCTCATTATCTGCCATTGGATGGTCTGGTGAATATTCTTTTTGCAATGGTTTGTCACTTTCGACAATGCCTTTAACAGTGACTCCTGGTGAGTCATTTTGCTGGCTATTGGCTTTCATTAATTCGGCTTCAAAAACGGGATGACGTGCACGATAGGTTTTATCTACGCTACTCGACACAGAATCTGCATTGGCAATATTACTGGCGGTGGTGTTCAACCGTACAGACTGCGCAGACATACCCGAGCCAGATACATTTAAAATATTAAATAAACTCATAATTAATCACCCCGCAATGCTTTAGTCATGCCAGAAAATTTACTTTCAAGAAACCCTAATGACATTTGATATTCCAGCGCATTTTGCATAAATGCTGCTTGCTCTTTTTGCGTGTCGACAGTATTACCATCACCGGTATCGGCTTGAGTAGGTACACGATATTGAACATGTTGTTGGCTTAATGCCGTTAAATCGAAATGTTTATCTGTGGTTTTACTCATACTCAAGCCCTTCTGATGTGAGCTTGCCGCTTGCATCGCAGAAGCAAAATCAACATCTTTAGCTTTATAATGAGGAGTATTGGCATTGGCGATATTACTTGAAATAACTTCTGCTCTTTGAGCTCTTACGCCCAACGAGTATTGGTGAACACCTAATGCATTATCGAAATTAATCGCCATAAAATTGCCTCCATCAGCTAACTGATAGGAATAAAGCAAAGGTTATGCCAATAATTAATTTTTTACGAATAAAAAGATAAAAACAAACATACCGACGAATGCCGGCATGATAATTAGGTTAAGCTATTATTTTAACTACACTTTCTTTTGATAATAAATACCAGGGTTACAACGAACCATATTAAATTCATCGCTCAAACCCGCAAGAGATTCTGACGCACCTAAAAATAAAATCCCTTTTGGATTAAGTGCGGCAGCAAATTGCCGCAAAATTTTAGCTTTTGCCTCTGGCCCAAAATAAATCAATACATTACGGCAAAAGATAATATCGTACTTGCCTAATAGACTATAGTTTTCAAGGAGATTGTGGGCCCTAAAATTAACTAAACGCTTAACATTATCTTTCACTTTCATATTGCCTGACGGCAAGGTATCAAAAAACTGACGTTTACGTTCTTCAGACAAACCGCGAGCTAGGGCTAAACCATCATATTCAGCATTCTTGCAGCGGTCTAACATTGAAGGTGATAAATCAGTTGCCTGGATAGCAGCCCCCCCAGGTAAAGCGCCAGGTTTACGTTGCTGATACTCCAACACAGTCATGGCTAAAGAATAAGGTTCTTGCCCAGAAGAGCACGCCGCCGACCATATTTTCAATGGTCGACCAAGCTTACTGTACTCAGGTAACAGAGTATTGTGCAGTAATTCAAATGGATAACGGTCTCGAAACCATAAGGTTTCATTTGTCGTCATTGCATCTATCACTTCAGCGCGTAATTGACGTTCTGTCGGTTTCATTGACTTTTTAACCACCTCAGATAAAGAAGGTAAATTATACTTTCCCATCAGTGGAGCTAAACGACTGCGCACTAAATATTGTTTATTCTCACCTAACACAATACCGCTATGCTGTTCTAAAAACAGCCTAAATTGATTGTACTCTGCTTCAGCAAGTGATTTATCTGTCACATTATCTTCCTAAATATACGAGCTTATGAGATAAAATATCAATATTGGCTTTATAAGCTCAAATGTTTGTTAACCGCTGCGGCTAATTCATCAGGGTTAAACTTGGCAATAAAGTCGTTAGCCCCTACTTTCTCTACCATTGCTTGGTTAAACACACCACTTAATGATGTATGCAATACTACTTTTATGTTCTTTAATTTTGGATCATCGCGAATTTCTGCAGTTAGTGTATAACCATCCATTTCTGGCATTTCAATATCAGAAATAATAAGCGGGATTTCAACAGATACATCATCCATTTCAGTCGCTATACTTTTCAGTTTAAGTAACGCTTCCTTACCATCTTTGGCTGTATCAATTTGTAGATTTAAGGACTCTAATGAGCGAATAATTTGTTTACGAGCCACTGTTGAATCATCAATAACCATAATATGATAATGTTGATCTCTATCAATGGTTAATGTTTCATTGACCTCTTTACTGATCGAAGTCTTAACCGGTGAAATTTCATCGAGAATTTTTTCAACATCTAAAATCTCAACCAACTCACCTTCTATTTCAGTGACAGCCGTTAAATATGATGAACGACCAGAACCTTGTGGAGGAGGCATAATCGCTTCCCAGTTCATGTTGATAATACGTTCAACAGAACTCACTAAAAAGCCTTGAACGCTTCGGTTATATTCTGAAATGATAATAAAACAATTTTCGGTCGATGTCAGCGGACGTCCGCCTGTTGCCGCACTTAAATCGATAACAGAAATGGTTGCACCACGAATATGAGCAACACCTTTAACAAAACGGTTTAATTTAGGTAACGTTGTCAGTGGTGGGCATTGCAATACCTCTTTCACTTTAAACACGTTAATCCCAAATCTTTGGCGGCCATTAAGCCTAAACAATAGCAACTCTAGTCTGTTTTGCCCGACAAGTTGAGTACGTTTATTTACTGATTCTAAAATGCTCGACATAAAACAGCCTTGTAGTTAACGGTCACCCAAAAGGATAAATTGTGCTTTGAAATTATAGTAAACCTAGGTTTAACATAATACGGTTAATATATCTCGCTACTGATGACAAGTTCAACTTGAGTATAAACTATCACCAACCTAGCGAATACTTATCAATTGATCGAATTTAAAAGTGGGCATGTAATTTGCTTTAAATAGCATTGACTCATACTCACCATAAACCGACACTTTTTTGACGAAAGGATAATGCTATTATCATATCCTTAGACCTTTTATTCTTAACTTCTTACATATGCCGAGATAACTCGCATATTTTTCGTTTTTCAAAGTATAGGTGTATTCTGGCGAAACAAGCTAGTATCTTCATTATGAAAGTATTTTTTTTATGTTTTTTGTGCTCAATAACCTTTTTTTCGCCAGTATTTGCTAGTGAAGAGATAGTAACACCTACATTATCGACCATTTACGCATTAGCTAAAGAGACTGTCGCCAAAAAAATTGAGGCTGACTCAAAAGCCAAAATCCAAATTACCCCACAAAATCTTGAAGGTAGAATAAATCCGCCGCGATGTTATCCACCTATCAATGTAGAACTTGCCAGTGAGAGAGCTATTAGCCGTAATAATATGGTAAAAATAAGCTGCGATAGTCCTGACTATGACTACCCATGGCAAATGTACATCTCAGTTCGAGTTGAAATAAAATATCCAGTCGTAGTCGCTAATCAGTTACTTTCTAAAGATCAAATCATTGATCAACATCGCTTACAGGTAATGTACGTTGACCAATATAATTTAAAAGGCCAATATTTTTCTAATACGTCTACATTAATCGGTTCACGAGTGAAGCGTCGTGTTAGCAAAGACTCGCCAATAACTACTAATAATCTGTGTTTTGTTTGCAAAGGTGACAATGTTTCTATTTATGCAAAAACCGCTAATGTTCAAATCAAAACCCTTGGAGAAGCATTGCGAGACGGTAACATTGGTGAAGTGATCAGAGTCAAAAATAGTAATACAGAGAAACAATTTGATGCAGTGGTAATTGGCGTTGGCGAAGTTGAAGTAAGAATGTAAAATAAAGCTAAAGTTTTTTCCTGGGGTGTCGATAGCCTGTTTGGAAAACCTGATTCATTACGCTGGAGCCTCCCATGGCAATTGACATTAAGCATAACACTACTAACAATACACAAATGCGCACTGCTCGTGATATGCAGTCTGCTTCGCAATCTAATACGACTGCAGCACCAAAATCAGCTGCACCAGTTAAAACAGATTCCGTAAGCATTACCTCTCAAGCTCAACAGCTTCAGAGCGCGCAAACTAAAATGGCATCGTTACCGGAAGTCGACCAAAAAAAGGTCGCAGAAATAAAGCAAGCTATCTCTGAAGGACGCTATAAAGTCGATCCAGAAAAGCTAGCCGCGAATATTGCTAGTTTTGAAGCAGAGCTAGGCAGTTTATCGTTTAATAAAGAGTAACCGTTAAACGTTACTCTTTAATTTGTTTTAACGACACAGAGACAATAGGTGCAACCTTGCATTATAGTGAAGTGTTAGTTAAGAAAACCTAAGAGTAATTTATGACCGTACTAAATGAACAGCTAAATGAACAGCCAAATGGACTGCTTCACGATGAACTTCGTGAGTTATTAGACAGCCAGAATAAGACGTTAGTACAGCTAAGGCAGCTTATTTCCGAAGAAAAATCGGCATTATCTAAACAAGATGCAGACAAACTGTTAGCACTTTCTAAAGACAAAACTCAATGTTTATTCAACATGAAAACTACTGACGAAAAATTAGCAAATCATCCTCAGCACACTCTCCTTTCCACCGATCCAGAGTTAATCGCAAAAGTTGCACAAGCTAGAACTATTCTTGCAGAATGCAAAGATATAAACAGCCAAAATGCCAGTTTAATTGAGCTAAATATTGCCAGTCTCAATCGATTTGCCCAAGCACTGCAAGCCAGCCGTAATGCATCAAGTTTAACCTATAATGGCAAAGGTAAAACCTCTACTATTTCGACGCTTGGTAATGACTTTTCAGCTTAATTTGTCAGCCGAATACTTATCAATTAGCACTGCGACCTCACTAGTCGCCCTTCATTACTGTTGTAACATGCTAAAAGCCTAGAATCTAGGACGCTTCGCGGCTAGATACTATACAATCTTAGCAGCGTAGCGACACTAGTTAGAGGCTTTCCCTAGCATTGCTTCACGTAAACTTTGTTGTGCAGCCCCTTCGCCTAACCAAATCTTAAGTAATGCCTGACGAAAAGCCTCACCCACTATCTCACCCTGAACCTGACCATTTTTTATGCTGGTCACGCCCTTACCTTTTTGAGTAACAAAAGTAAATTGATCACCTTCAACAATTTCATCAGCAAATAGCTGTGTAAAATGTTCAATGTCTTTGGCAATAAAATGCGTGTCATTGTCGGTAGCGGAATCAAATCCTTCTGTTATGCCGTTACGCATTTTATTTGAAGAGATCATTCCAGAAGTGATGGTTAACTGGATCACAGCAATAGGCTGTGCCAGTACATCATCTAAGGTTTGCACTTTTTTAGGTAAGTACAAACTACCCACATATAAATCCATGAAAAACTTACTGCGCACCCCTGCACCATTCAATACTAATGGTTGCTCTGCTGCAGTCATTTGTTCTGCTACATCAACATCTGCAATTGTGCTAGCTTGTGCCAACAAAGGCAGCATTAACGATAAGCTCAAACCAATTGAAGCTAATAATTTCATATAAACTCTCTAAAAAAGCTGTAAAAAAACGGCAACAATATCGGCCATTGAGTCAACAACCGTAACGTAGGTTTGATTAATTAACCGCGAACGCCTAATTTATATTGGCCATTCTGTAGAAACATCAATGCTTGCTTGTGCTTTGGCGAGATAAGAATTGGACCATCATCAAAAAATAAAAAGCACTTCCAATTACGCACAAACACATCCCAACGCGTTTCAACTATTTGGTACTTTTCATAACAAAAATACACCACAGCATCTGCAGGCCACTGAATATGTTCAATTATTGCTTCTGGCATCGCATTATCATGAGAGTCCCACGCAGCTTGCCAGTGCTCAGTTGCCGTCCAGGCATCTTGCTTCGCTGGCCAGTCACCCTTTTCGAATAATTCTGCGCGACTGCTCTTATTGCTTATCCACTTATCCCACACTTCCATGGCACTTTTATCGGTCAATGGCTTAATCAGCGCCTTATCATCATCTGATACAGGCAAATCTTTATGGTTAAAAATCCACTTACGCTTATAAAGATCAAACGGAATATATGAATATGACAAACAATTGCTCCTAGCAACAAAAAATGAAACACAATTATAGCGCTAAAGCTGATCAGACTGCGATAGCGAGGCTGAGAAATGATGAGGTGATTTGCAGAAAAACTAACAGGCACTAAACGAGAGCGTATTTTAGCCGAGCATGAAGTGAAGCGATTACTTGAAGCCCTAGAACTTGAGCTACCTATTTACCGTGATGTGGTAATGATGTTGCTATTAACAGGCCAGCGTAAAAGCTGTGTGTTTAGCATGGAGTGGCGCGAGATAGATCATCAGCGTGGTATTTGGCTTATCCCAACCAGTAAAATGAAAGTTAAAAAGCCTCATGCTGTGCCACTGACAAAAGAAGCGATGGACATTCTTACCAGACGCAGCCAAGAAGCAGTAAAAGGTGAGCGCTTTGTATTCCCGAGTGAGCGCAGTCAATCAGGCCATATTATCGAAAAGGCAGGTAAAGGCAGCTTCTGGCATCGCATTACAGAACGTGCAGAGCTTCGCGGTACAGAAAATGCCTACACTTTCAAAAGAGTTGTCACCATTTAAGGCGAACCATAGCCAGCTGGAGCGTCATGCGTGGCGGTCGCTTTAGATATCAAAAATCAAACAACTAGTAAACGACTAGGACATAGCATTAGGGATTTAAACAAGAGCCAGTATCACAGCCAGCACTTATATCCATTTAGATATTGAACATGTTAGGGCTGAATTGGGTATTACTACAGCTCATCTGCTTGGAACTTTTCAGCAGGTATCGAAAGTGGATAGGCTTGTTGGAGAAATAAAACAGCTCTCTGAAGATGAAAAGAGAGAGCTGTTTGAAAAGTTAAGCTAGTTTGAAGCTATGACTTAATAGCAACTTTTTCAGTTTTAGCCTCTTCAACTTTATGTGTATGAAGAATACCGTCATGTGAATGTTTTTCTTGGTTGCTAGTATCAGTTTTTGCAATCCCATTGTGGTAATGATAACCAGTACAAAGTCCTTTATCTATTGATGCTTGACTACAGTTGTGACCACCGTTTTTATCAGTTCTTCCGCTATGTGCGAATGACATGGGGACGGCCAATACAAACAAAAGCGAAGCCAGTATTAATTTATTCATATTTTCTCTACTTAAGGTAAACAGCTAGTTCTAAATTCTTTTAAAACAATACCTTGATAGCAATAAAAAGGATTATTAACAACATAAACATTGAATATTTATATGATCTAATGCCCAAAACTATAAATAATTCATATAGATTAACGATCACTCACTATTATCGTTAAAACTTAAACAAAGTTGAACCGTCTAACTCTTTTTCTGTTTTTTCACAACGTCAAATTTTCGCTCAACAGTTAACTTGCTGCTAGTTAAATGTCCTTTTTGGATAAGCATCATAACGCCAAAAAATATACAAATTACACCAGATATATAGCCACTTATCGCAATTAAAAACATTTCAGCTTGTGACTGTGTCAATAAAAGAATGAACACACCAATGCCTGACAGGATTACATACGCAGTAGCTAACTTTAGGTGTTCAAGATTTCTTACCGCTTTTGATGAATATTTATCTGAATATCTAAAAGAATCCATTTTTTCAGATATTTCTATATATCTCTCCTGATCACTATAAGCTTTTATGTATTCAAAAGCATGAGGTGTATCAATAAACCACTTCACTTCATCTAGAGTTAACTCTCTTTTGCTAATACAGTTAATAGCAGCACATATAACAGGATAACTTTTACTATTATAATCAGCAAGATACCCTTTTATCTCTTTGAATATTTCATACCTTTTTAGCTTGCCTGAGTTTTTGTATGTTAAAAGGTGAGTTATAGTTAAGGGGATCCCAAAAATTGCACCGAAACCTGAAATTAACTTCAAAACTGCATCTAATTCCATTTAATACTCCTAATTATCTTGTGTCAGGTAATTAAAACAATCCTGATATTTTTTAAAAGAAGCCATGGCATTAGCAATAATCAGCGGGTTCTGAGTCTGATGAGACCAAAAGTACCCTGCGACTCCGCTGAGTTGGTTAGAATTTTTAAGGACATTTTCCAAGAGTATGACTGGGTAGCCCTGCTTCTTACGGCTGATGACATGTATGCCTCCATGGATATAAGAACTGAGAGACCTGTATGAGTTTTCTTTGAATTCAAGTAGCGGTTGAAGTGCATTTTGTGGGGCTTTGCCTTCCATCGCTTTCATCATTTCACCGACCATAGGTATTGAATTAGCCGCTTGAGCAGACTCGTTTGTAAGCTCTGAAAGTAATTTATCCACCATAATGTCTGATGCAGCGAAAATGAGCCAATGCGCTCTGACTAAAGCCTCATATTGGAGCCTTAACAGACCTAATGCTGATGTAAAGGCATTAGCGTGCATTAGAATTTTAATACTCAAAGCATGCTCCATAACAACTGCGCAGAGAATACGAGCACCATCAGTTCGTTTCGATTTTTGTGTTTCAGGATGTCCTAGCAGTCCATTAACAAAGTTTTCGAACTCAGCAGAGCGAGAGAGAAGCTGATCCATGCTTAACCTAATTATTCATAAACGTTAAGTCTACTAAATATTTACAAAGGGATCTACGAGAACTGTTAGGCTATATAGATTAACAATCAGCACCTACTCTAATTTCGATATTGAACATGCTGAACAAGAACTTGGCATCACTACAGCACATTTATCAGGCACCGTTCAACATGAGTCAAAGGTAAATAAGCTAGTAAAGGAAATCGAACTACACTCCGCTGACGAAAGAAAGAAGCGGTTGTTTTTTTGTCAACCAATGTTAACAATTTAGATTTATAAATTAATTTAATATCATTTTAAAAATAACACACTAAAAATCAAAAACTAGATTTTATGGGCAGAAAACAACTCTCAAAGCTAAACAATGAGAGTTGTTAAATCATTTAGTTTAATTCATCAAATTTAAAAGTGTAATTATCTTTTATTTCTTCTAACAATTAATGCTTTCGAAATTATTGCACTATAAGCAATCACTCCATTAGTACCCATTTCTGATTCAGAGATTTGGATAATATGACGCCCTATAGTTACAGGGTTTAGTCCTTCTTTTATTGACTCTGATGTCAATGCATCAATACTTAAAGAATATTCGCTTAGTTCTTGCTTTAAACTCAATTCAGACTGAAAGTTACTTATATGTGAGTGTGTTGAGTTGCTAGTGTCTGTACTCGATATTTTTTCAACTTGTTCATTTAAAAGTTTCTTAGAGACTTTTTTAATATCTTCAGAAGCTCGCTTCTTTATTAAAAAAGATTGGCCAACATCTGACTTTAACCATTCATAGTTATAAGTTTTACTTCGAGCTATATATTCTTCATTCGCAACACTTTCAACTATGCCAAATGGAAAAAAAACAAGCTTATTATTATACATTCCCAAGAAATCTAGTTGAGATACAGGGCATTTCCACGTCATATGATTTGAATACTCAAAACTGTTTGCTTCTTCACCGATAGAAATAAGGTATAAGCGTTTTGCCTCTTTTATTATATATGCTTCATCTTGGACTTTTTCCAGAGGTTTTGTATCAGTCTTAGCCCCTAAAATTGCTCCAGCCATTGTTGCTATCGAATCAGTATCTGTCCACAGCTCATTTACAATAACTTTAATTATCTCATCTATTTGCATTTCTTCTGATAATAAGCACGCCGCGGATGCAGCTAAAGCAGTTAAAGTACCTGACCCTCTTGTTTCACTTTTATACAGATCAAGAACTTGAGCCAGATCTTTATAATTTCTAGTTGCACCTGCATACCAGTCTTCAACTAAGCTTATGAGCTCACCTAGTTCATTGAAAACAAGATAATAACTTTCTATCAATGTTATAGGGGACACACTTTCGTAATGTGACATCCAAATTGTATTGAGATTATTATCTTGGGAAATAATCCTTGGTATTTCTAAAGTCCATTGATTAAAAGTCTTAAACTCTTCAATACTAGGAAGTCTTCGATAAAAAAGTGTGTATGACAAGCATAAAGCATGAAATACAGAACCTGCAATTGCCCTTGGATGTCCATGTGTAGTAAGACTATTTTTAATGACATCAGGTAGAAAAATATCGGGATCATCAAGTTGTACAGCGCTCCAAACATGAGGTTGGATTCTCATTGCTGCGCCATTCCCACCACTATTTAGATAACTAACTTTATCTGTCTCATAAAAGTTGTTATACCAAGCAATATTATTTTTTGCTAATGAACCTGCTGCCACCTTGGAGCCTCTTCCAGCTCCAAGGGCATAAGACTGCCATACTGGTAATTCAATTTTTGAAAAGGAATGAATAGAAAAATGACCATTTCCCATAATAGCTCTTGATGTTGCTAGACGCAGCTGTGTATCGTCAGAATACGAACCTTTAGGAAGATTAATTGTTGTACCAAATTGTCCACCTATTTGCCTTTTCCAGTCAATTAAGCCTTTAATTGTAACGATCCCTGTCCGAGATTTTATAATTTTAGTGTCTGCTAACTCGGTTATGAAGCCTAATGCATCTCCATACGCTGCCCATAGTGCAGAATTTATAATTTGTTCCTCTGATACATTGGTCATGAGGCTTAGTCCTTAAATTTTTTTGAACATATCAGGTGCTATAACTACATCATAGTCTTTATTTAAAGCGGCTAAAATGCCTTTGACTGAATGTTTATTATCTTCATTTCTTACATATATTTTTAGCAAATGAGATATTGAGCAACCATCAGGATAAAGAACCTCAGCTTGTTCACAAGTTGTCCATGAAGGTAAATGATGTTCGGTTCGCAACATATTCACTTGAAACTTACCTACTATCGATTCAGAAAACATTTTATCAAACCCAATAAGACCAGGCTCTCTGGTGCATGATGGGTAAATATTATTTGTAGTAGTAAAAACAACTTTATCATCATTAAGTATTTTAATCGAGAATGACAATATCACCCAAAAAATTGTCTGTGATCTTCTCCTTTGTTGTGAGTATGAAAAAAACTCATGATTAACTTTTGTTATGGAAAAATTCACAAAATCAAGCCACTTTTTATCCCTTTCTTTACGTTGCTCTGAATTTTGGCTAAATATAAATTCTAATGTGTTCTCTTCTTTTAGCCTAGCATTAGGAAGCAAGAACTCTGAATGTAGGATTCCTATTAGACCTTCATTGGTTGTAAAATGAATAATTTCATCAATACCTCTCGATATTGCCGATTTCTCAATTTCCATATTTTATGGCCTCGAAAGTTATTTTATCAAAAAGAGATATAAAAGAAGGTTTAGTTTCGCTCGAATAACCAATAATTACATTCTCTTTAGCTCTAGTTATGCCCATAGAAATTAATCTTATTGTAGATGAATAGTTTATATCCTCTGAGTCACTTTCATTAAAGATAAAATGACTATGTTGTAACCCCATAATAAAAACAAAATCGAACTCAAGTCCTTTTGCAGAGTGAATTGTTGATAGCGCAACATTTGCGCTTGATTCTGGCCAGTTATTTGTTCTTGATATCTCAATGTAGTCAATACTTTCACGATTTAGAATCGTCTTGATATAATCAAACCAGCCCCCACCTTTGGGATGAAGAAAACCAATCGATTGAGAGTTCAAATCTATATTATCTTTTATATATGCAACGATATGGCTCATTTGATATTTAAATCGACCTTCAACAATCTGAGGTATTCTACCTTGTCGTGTTATCTTGTCGATATTGGATAACGTAGCATCATTATCGAAAGAAATACTTGAATTCTCGATAAACCTTTTTACAAAACTAGCTATTTGAATGGTGTTCCGATAGTTTCTTTCAAGACGAAAAGATGATGAGTCATTAATGCCAACATCTTTCCATGTAAATCCTCTTTTATAAATTCGCTGCGCACTGTCAAGGACAATAATAGTAAAAGAAAGTGGGCTTAGTTGCTTTATTATTGATCGAAGTTGATTAGCTGAAAAATCTTGAGCTTCATCAATGATTGCAATATCTATATTTTCAAAAACAGTTTCACTACCAATTACAGATAGGTCATCCCAATCAACTAAAAGATTTTCACTCTTAAATTTTAAATAAGGATATATAACTTCATCTAATATTCTTCTTCGTAAAAAATGATCTACACGCGGCAGAATACCTCTCCCTGTTCTTTCAATTGTTATATAACTCTCTAAATCATTGTGAAGTAACAGTCCAAGAACATATTCTACTTCGTCAATTAAAAAATCAGAAAGCAAAGGTATACAGCCTGCTAACTCCTTTATCTTTTTACTTTTTACCACTTCACTTATTATATTGTTTTTTGACAATGCTTTCTCATTTAAATATTTACCTAATGTTGTCACCTCAACATTTAACTCACCAGGTTTAGCTTTAATTGTAAGTGATATATCTTTTGCTAATTGAGAAACATACGCTGCAAGAGTTCTATTAAATGAGAATACTTTAACGTTTATTGTCGGTGAATCATTTTTCTCTCTAGAAACATCAAGTAAATATCCTAATGCTGTTCGTAACATCAAAAGCGAAGTTGTTGTTTTACCACTCCCAGCAGCTCCTTTGATTATCCTAATACCAGGAGTTGGGATTGTAATTAGCTTTAATTGCTCAGGTGTTGGCTTTACTTGTTGTAAATTTTTCATGTGCTACATCATCCATAATATTCATGAGTATAAAAATTTCTTAGCCCTATATCATAAGCATTTGATGTCAAGGATATTTTTCCTGCACTATTCTTAGATATTTACTCGCTAACTTATCCTACTCGCATCAGAGATTAATTAAAACTATCGAATATATTTTAAATCCCTCATTTATCTAAAGTACACTTATTGACAGAACTCCAAGTTAGAGCGATTAGGCTCAATCTTCCCATTAGCCTGTGAATAGCTTAACGTCCGCTCATGTACTCTAGTCACGATTTCAACACCTAAAGCGACAATGCCTTTTAACTGCACTATAAGCTCATCACCATAACGATTCGTTGCAAATTGTCTTTCATCAGTTTGTATGTGGGAATTTTCAGTAATTGCCGTGTTTTCAGCAGCATTGATTCCAGAATCACATTCTTGGATTATTTCAGGATTTCCTGGAACTAATTGTTGGCTGAATCCCGCGCGATTAGTAGCATTTGCAGCATTGGTTTCAGCATTGGATTCAGTAATAGTTGAGTGACTAGATGCAGGCTGATAGCCTGCATCCTTAGTCTTTTCGTGGGGAATGCCGAATTTTTGATGACTTAATTGAATATCGCTTAGCTTTTTATATTGGTAAAGCAATCTAATAACTTGATCATCACGCTTACAAAATACGCCGCCCATCAGCTCTGTGTAACGACTCCAATCTGAGTCATCTGCGGCTTGCCTAATTTGATCTACCCACTCTAGGCTTTCGTCAGTGATTTTACTTAGCCGTCTTAATTCACGCCAAGGTGTTACCCCTACTCCACCAATTTGCTGAAATTGACGAATGCCCCGTCACAGGGTGTGACGGTATTGATTTATAACCATTTATACTTGTGACCAGTAGCTATTAGGTTTTGCTTTAATCTGTTTTTCATTTCATCACTCGCCCTGAAATAAACAGATTTAATATCATTGTCGTAAGCGTCTTGGCTAAATCCTCGTTCTTTTGCTTTGTCATACCACTCATGGCCTAAGTCAAATTCACCCGTTGAAAGGTAAACTGCGCCTAACAAGGTACATGGCCTGAAGTTCAATGGCATCACTTTATGTGCTTCTAAACCAAGTTTAATTGAATTCACATAATCCTTTAAGTCTCTACAAACGCCACCGTATGTGGTTAATAAAGCTGATTTTAATTTCTTTTCATTCTTGGGAATATTGAATGGATATGAATCATCTAACGCTTTTTTTATTATAGTCAGCACCTCAGCTTTTCTATATGCAGCACTAGCATTAACCAACTCCCAAGATAAGCTATTTTTTTTCCAATTTTGATAATGTTGATGGGCTAACTGAAGGTGATATTTCTGTACGACAAGTTCAGTTGAAAAACCAACACTATCTAGCCATTTGAACTCTTCAAGGGTAATTATCTTTTTACGAAGTTGGGTCAATAGCTTATCTACACGAGAGTTTTTTTTGATGCCATAAAGTTCAAAATCTTCAAAATCAACACGGCTTGCTTTGAATTCTTCTGCTTCTTCTCTAAGTTGATTCTGTAACATTTCAGCTTTTGCTTTAGCTTCAGATAAAACTTTAGCTTTTCGTTCAAGAATGTCCTGCCGTTTTAGTTCTTCAATTTCATCGAGTTTCGATTGGTAATGAGAAATAACAACATCAACAACATTTTTATTGGCTTCTTGTGATAACTCTGTATGGCTTGTTGTAAGCCTTCTTTTTGTTTCCACTTTAAGTTTAAGGCCATCACAAATTAAACTTTCAAGCTTATCTGAAACGCTTTCTTTTGAATTAACAGTCCTGAAAAGCTGACGTGTCGTTTTCCCTAGCGCAACTGACAAAATTTCAAGATCAGATTCTAAAACACAAATATCGTGTTGATATATATATTTCACAAAAAGGTCAATGTAGGTATTTAAAAGGGGATACTTAGATTTTGGAAATAGCAGTTGAGCTTGAGAGATCTGTTTATTAATCACAGTAAAAAACCATTTTATTTAGTTGATTTAATATGCTTGCTCAGCCAAGAGTTGATTGTTCTGATTGCCTGATATGATGAAGTAAAAGCGTAATCGACGCTTTTGCATATTCCATCGTATGGTCAACCATAGCTTGCGCTGCTTGGTGGGGATTAGCATAATTTTTCTGAGTATAAAACTGTATAGCAAAAGCTTCTACTTTATCTTTTTTGGCATACCGTTTATCCCTGCCTGTTTTCCAGCTTTCAATTAGCATGTCCTGACGAATTTAAAATATTAACCAACTGCGTTTTCAATGCTTCAGGCATTTCGGTTAGAAGTTCTTCTAACTGATTATCGACTTCAGACTTGTGAGGTTTAGTTTGTAGGTTAGACTCTTTCTTGAGGTTCATTACACAATACTTCCATGTTTTAGCTTTAATAGAAAACTATTGGAAATACGCTTAAATGTCCATGATTGAGTTCAAACTATCGAAAAGCGGAGTTTTGAAGAGTGCTCGAAAAAAAATTCCAAAAAAGTGGTTTCCAGAGGCGGCACATAGGCGGCACAACTTTTGACGATTTTATTAAGCTATTGATTTTTAAGACAAGAAGAGGTGTTATGGTCTCCCCACAGGGACTCGAACCCCGATCGGCCGCTTAGGAGGCGGCTGATATAAGCAACAACTAATAATATTAATCTAATAAAATCATGAATATATAAAAAGCATTAAACTCCATATCATTTTACATATCATTTTTATTGAAGAAAAATATTAGGATTGATAAATAATTGGTACTGAATTTAGGAATGGCTGGTTAACGTTTTAGATAAGGCTTTTATCATTGGGGTGCTGTGCAATTAAGCTATTTTTCTATTTATAGACCCAAATAGGTTAAAGAAATGGTGTCCCGAGCAGGATTCGAACCTGCGGCATTCTCCTTAGGAGGGAGACACTCTATCCAGCTGAGTTATCGGGACATATTTTACTGCGTGCACTATACTAAACTTTCTAGCTTTTCTACAATAATTTGACCATCTTTTTTCATAATAGATTTAACACTTCGGTGTTTTTCAAGGTAGTTGGCACTCTTTACTAAAATTTCAATTGTCGTACTAAACCAAATAGTCAGACCGTTTGCCGCCACGTGGTATGGACTTTCTCTTAATGGAGCTTTTGATCCCCCAGAGCAATGCAAAGAATTTAGAGTTGAAGATCTTACTGAGTTCGAGAATGGCTAATTAAAAAGGCACATGAGTCGCCACAGTTAAAGGTAGAGGAAAAGTGTCTCGCACTCAAATGGTCAAAGAAATGAAACAAGGGCAGCATCCTGACACCCATATATATAAGAGAAATGGGGTTGAATACGCAAGGAACAATCCGACCCACGACAAACCAGATAACATCAATGATTAACCTAAGTGCTTAAAGTACATTTATAGGTCTTACTTCACCTATTGACAAAGCTTCGAGTCAGATGTTGTATTTTTTTATCCATTAGCGCATGTATGGTAAACGTAATTAGCTAAAGACGACTCAACTTGGTGAGTAAACAGGGGCATAAATGAGTCAGCTTGGCTAACCAATTTCTGGACAAATCCTTGTTAGAGTTATTGCACTAGTTGATAGTGATAATCATTAGATTTTGTAGGGGAAATGAAGGAATCTAACAGATGCCCTCACTCCGTTGGCCTTCACATGTGCAACCCACAGAAGTTTTATCTTTTAGTTCGGCCAAATTGACTATTTCACTACGTCGCAGACTATTACGACATACATCATGCCGCCCACCACAAGTTAACCTATTGTTTTTAAACCAAGAAAAATAAAGTTGATTTTAAATACCCTTGTTTATACCCTAGAAAGTTAAAAACTTTTGGACACAATATTTTTTTGCTCTACAAACTTGATATTGACTTGATTGATAATCATGTTTCAAACTCAAACACGTTTGTTATTGAATTAATAATATCACCCTCACGCTGTATACCGACTAACTCACCTGACTCCTTATCCAACCACAGATGATTAATAGTAGAGAAGCAGTTAATATCTACAGGGTGCAATGCATTGGGATTGTGGTACATAACGACACTTTCAGACCAACTTTCTTCGTAACTTGGATCGTCTACATCAATAGCGAATGGCACTGGCCCTAAAGATTTGGGATCAGAGTGTAATTTAACTCCAACTCTCTGCATTTTAATATTCTCGCCACCAAGACCAGCTAACTTACCCATACGATTGAATTTAGTTATGGTTGCAGTGTTAGTGAAAAGAACAGCACTAATATTTTCTGCATTCTCAGAATTAAAGAAATTTGAAGGAATGGTTTTACCTTGCCAGCTATGAGTTTCAATTGTTTCTTCATAAATGGACCTTTTCCCATCAATTTCTACAACTATTGCTCTTTTACCATATAAATATTCAACTAGTGCATTTCTACTCCAGGTCATGGAACCTGGCATATGGTAATCGTGAATAGCTATAATGAGTGGTTTCCCTTGTACATGTGGCTTTTCCCAGTATTTCTTCTGTAGTTTTGTAAACAAGCTACTACCAAATTTTATAGGCATATAGTCATCGCACAACTTCTGCATATCCACATCATTTTGAGGAGATGGGGGATCTGGTCTTTCTGAATTTTGGCTCGGGTTAACAGTGACAGCTTCAATGCAGAATTGCTTTCCAAAGAATGAAACTAGGTAGTCGGGAGCGTTATAGTCCTGATTAAACTCAAAACCACTATCATATAAGAAAATATATAGAAATAACTCCCAAAGTCTGGCATCGAATCCATGCGTTTGAAACTCTTTTATGTAGTTACCATCAACATCAACATAACTATAAACAGCTTCTACTATTAAGTTTCTGGCTGCTTCCATTCTTTTTTCTGTAACTAAAACTCTAAAATATTCATGCTGCTTATCTTCATCTACTTTAGGAGCTAAAATGTCGTGTGGTGGAGAAGTTTCGTCTCCTTGTTCATAATAATCATTCCCATCATTAACTAGGGAGTTCATTTTTTGTACTAGCTTTTCCTCAGCGTCTTCTATTGTTGGATGGCTCCATGATATGTCCCAAGCACGAAAAAGTTTACGAGCATCACGAACTAAAATAACAAAATTATAGTCTTTATCCGTATTATCTAGAAGTAAGGTAGCTAATACTTTTCGATCACCAGCCTCATACCACTTTATTTCATTACTGATAGTTATTACAAGTGGCTGTCTAGCATAACAATATGCGTTAAACTGATTTTTTGTTATTTCTCTCATTAACCATCCTTAGATAGATACTAGGTATTAAGTCTAATCACAAAACACTAGCTATAAACTCAACCCTGCCCCATTTTTTCTCAACCATTCTTTACGCTCACGATAGTCTGGCATAATCTTATCAACTTCATTCCAGAAAGCATCTGAATGGTTGCGTTGATGCATATGACATAGCTCGTGGACGATTATGTAATCTATGATCTTCGATGGAGCCATCATGCATTTCCAATGGAAATTAAGGGCACCTGATTTACTGCAACTAGCCCAGCGAAAGCTCATGTCTTTAACGTTAATGGAAGAAGCTGTTACTCCAATTTTTGGGGCATAATATTTCACTCGCTCAGAAATCCGTTGAAAGCCTTTATCTGCATAATAAACCTCAAACGCTTTCTTCGCTGCTGATGAACCGCCTGTATCAACTAACTGCCGTTTTAAACAAAATCTACCTTCAATTAGTTTAAGTGGCTCCGCTTGTTCAGTTATTAATGCTAAGCGATAAGCGCGACCCAAATAAAGGAAGGTTTCACCGTTTACCCATTCACGAACGACTGCCGTGGAGTTCAAATCACGCCATTCGGCTAAGTTACGGTAAATCCACATACGCTTACTTTTAACCACCGCATCAACTTGTTCTGGCGTATAATTTGATGGTGGTCGAACTGCTATAATACCGTTGCGTTCAATAACAATATCAGTTGTTTTGCGATCAGCGCCTGGCATTAGCTGATATTCAATGTCTAGTACTTTTCTAGCATTCATCAGTTAGCACCCTCATTATTATGCTGAACAAGTGCATCATGTCTGTTTTTAGCTAACTTCATAATTTCAATAGCTACTCTTTCTCTGTTTTGTTTTAACTCAGCAATGCCCGTTAAGGTTAACGCTGTTTTTATTTCACTGCGTATTCTTTTCTGTTTATTCGGGTTGTTCCAAAAGTCAATACTGCCAATACTTGCCTGCAACGTTTCGACAATAGCCTCCATTAACACCTTCATCTTGGCTTTAGACTCAGAAGGTACTTTCCCGCCTTCAAAAGCTTGGCTAGCAATGTGTTCGTAAAAGGTAGTCGCTTCTTTGCTCATGCCTTCTTCGCCTTGCTTACGCCCTTCTTTTGCTTCTGTACGAAGCTTATCTAGCTCTTCGGCAAGTTTTTCCCATTGATCTTGATATTGCGTGATTAATTTTTCGACTTTTTCAGACAGGCTCTTATAAAACGCGGGGTCTTCATCATGATGAACCGTGCAATGTTTGCGAATAGCATGTTCCATTTCACTGGCTTTAGCTTCTTCATTGCCGCCTGCATTTTTATTCAGGTTTGCGATAAAGTTTTCAGACAGTAATTCAACAGGATCAACTTTAGGGTTAATGCCTAAATTGATTAAATGTTCATTTATCAGGTCTTTAACCTTCGCTCCAGCATCACCCAAATTTAAGCTGGTGTCTTTGTAGCGCTCTTTAGTTACCCGTAAAATGTAACCCAATCGTTTAGCTGGCACACGATACTTGTGTGCAGCCTGATGCGGCAAAATAATATCTAAACTCATTAAGAATTTTTTCAGATAAACATCAAAGTCGGCACGTATCTTTTCATCTTTCAATAATTTAACCGCTTCATGCACAACCGCAGCATCTGCTTGAATATTTGGTAATTCACCTTCAACAAATTCTCGTACTTTTAAGATTTTGTGCTGAGCAAACAATTGTAATATGCGTTGATAACGCTCTTCTAGCACTGGCATTTCAGAGGCGATACTTTTAAAGCCATTAGCTAACTCTTGTTGTTCGTCTGCGGCAGCATATAAGGTTAAGGCGTCAGTCAAATTTTCTGTCAAACCAATGTAATCGATAACATAGCCACGATGTTTGCCTTTCTTCACGCGATTGGTTCGAGCAATCGCTTGCAACAAGGTATGTTCACTGAGCTTTTTGTCTATGTACATCACTTGTTCAATCGGTGCATCAAAGCCTGTCAGCAACATGTCGCACACAATTAAAAATGCGATTCCGGTGTGCACTTTGTCGGGGTCATCTAAATCGAACGACCGACAAAAATTATCAACTGCATTCCATTCTTTTGCTTGTTTACGTGCTTTGGTTATATAGGCGGCTTCATTAGTTCCGTCACCTGAAATAACCACAGCCGCCTTTAAAAATTCAATACGTTTAATTTGTTCCAGGTCAGGATGTGCTTCAGCCTTTAACGCTGCAACATGCTCACTCAAAGCTGAATGAATTGCTGTTTGATAGCGCACAGCAGCCAGTTTAGAAAAACACACAACCTGAGCTTTAAACTGATTAGGGTAAATGTGCTCTAAATAATGTTTAACAATGTCTTTACCTATGGCATTAATACGGTTTTCAGCTTCTTGAATATCGCCTGTTGCACCATACTTTTTCTTAATCGCTAATATTTCTTCGTCACTGCGCCCTTTAAATAGGTTTTCGAAGCTCGTTTCAAATCCATGTTTATCGTTAAGGGCATCATCTGAGGTGCGTCCTTCGTATAATATCTGCAAAGTGGTGCCGTCTTTTACTGCATCCATCAACTTATATTCGTCAATGTAAGTGCCAAAACGTTTGTGGGTTTTCTTGGCTCCATGACGTTCAGTAATTAACGGCGTACCGGTAAATGCAATACGGGCAGCATTAGGAAAGGCCTCAAAAATGTTGTCACCTAAATCTGAGCCTTGAGTACGATGCGCTTCGTCAATCATTAATACGATACGCGACGAATTATTCACTACGCCAAAGGTTTGTTTTGTCGGCATAGCTTGGTAAGTGCCTAAGGCCTCTGCAACGGTGTTAGGCAAGGTTTCATCACGCAGCTGAAACTTATGCACCATTACCATATTAATGTCTGAGCTGTCCGCTGAGAGATGCTCACGCAAGTCTTTGCGACTTTCAATGGTATTTACCCGCCCACCAATAATGGTTGCGGTGGTTGCCAGTTGATCTTCAAGATCAACGCGGTCATTAATCAGCAGTATTTTATAATCATTAAGATCACGAGATACCCGCAGCATTCTCGCTACAAATACCATGGTTAAACTTTTACCTGAGCCTTGGGTATGCCAAACCACACCGCTTTTATCTTGTACCGTTTTGCCATCACGCAAGCGGGCAATTATCTTATTCGCGGCTCTAAATTGCTGATAGCGACATACCACTTTAATACGAGGTCCACTGTCGGTGTCCATAAATACCGAGCAGGTTCTAAGCATATTAAGCAGATTAGTTTTATTTAACATGCCATTGATCAGTTGCTGTTGTTGGTTCCAGCCTTCAGTGATGTCGTCCTGTAGCGGCCACTGAGTTTTCCAAGGATAAAAATGCTCTTCACCAGAGGTTATGGTGCCGTAGTCGGCCTCAACACCACTGGAGCGGATTAACATCATTGAGGTGTGGAATAACCTTGGTTCACCTTCTTTTAAGCTGTGATCTTGGGTAGCTTTGCGCTTGTTCATATATCGTTGTAGCTGCTCAAAGGCCTCTGCCATTGGGTTAGCGCAAGTAGGTCCGCCTTTTTTACACTCAACCACTATTAACGGGATGCCGTTTATGAACAATACAATATCGGGAATAATAAACTGCTTTATACAACCAGGAGTATCAATGCGAAACTGGTTAATAGCATGAAAAACGTTGTTCTGAGGGTTAACAAAATCAATCAATTTAACTATCGGATCTTGTTCACCCGTTAGCTCATTAACATCAACTTGGGACTTAAATAATAACTTTTGAATCGCCTCGTTGGCTTCAAGCAAGGTTCTGTTTGGTTGGCGTGATATCTGGTCTTGTAAATCTTGCAACTGCTTATCACTTAACCAAGGTTTGCCGTCATTGGTGGTATTAATCATTGCAACGGCTTTGGCAAATACATCAGGCAACAACCACTGTCGAAAGTTTTGCCGTAAGCTCAGTACTGGGTTTTGCGGTATTCCCTCACTTTGGTCGATACTAATCCAACTAAGCTCTGCTAATTGTTGCAGAAAGGGCTGTTCTACTTCAGTATATTCAGACACAAACAGCCTCATCATCTTGTGTTGAAACAGTTTTTTTTCCTGTGAGTAAATCGTGCATTAACCCTGCTTTGATTTTGTTATATTTATTCAGCTTATTGCGCTCACTTACAATTTTATTAGTTATCGCCGCATAGCGTTTTAATATCTCGTTTTGCTCATCAATAGGCGGAAATGGCAATTTCAATTCTTTAAGAGTCTTTGATTGGATCGCATCCATAATTCCTCCCTGAGTTTCTCGTCGAAACCATGCCTTTACCCAAGAAGCATAATTTAACTGCCAACATATCAATTCTGGAATCACTTTGTCTGCGTCCAGGGTCATAGTCCAAAGATGCTTGGACGATAATGCTTTTTCAATATTATCAGGGATCACTGCGCTCCTTCCAACAGTACCCATAATCGTTATCACTACATCTTTAGGTCTTACAGCATACTTATTGAGTTCATTAAACTTTCGTTCGGAAACAAATCTTTTGTAATTGGGAACAAATTTTTCAATATGAATATTATCAATACCAAGAAAAGGGATTCCATCTTCGACTAGCTCAGATTTCAACAAAGCACTACCAAATGGACCACTTCTCATATTATTTGAGACAGTAGCCAAAACATTTTCTAAAGTATCGCATTTCCATCCAATTGGTAACCAACCTAACACAGTTTCATGATAAAGCTCGGGGGCTTGCTCACTGCGCCGGCGTAGTTTGCTATCTGGACCAATACCACGAGTAAACAAGTCTTGCATCAAACCTGTTTTTATTTGCTGATACTTTTCAATTATTTCTTCAGTTTTTTCAATTGTTTGGTCGATTGTAGATAAAATTTTGACTATTTTTAGCCGAAAACTTATATCTATGGGAAAATGTATCGGAATCTTATTGATTGCCTGCATATCAAGCATCAATACTGTGGTTCCTCTAGCATATTTGTGCATCCAACGTCGATATTCATCAATGTTTAACAGATAATAGAGAAAATGAGCATCGATTTCGTCGGTTAATCTCAATCGAGTAACATGATGAGAAAAAAGCACGGGATCATTTCTAATATACTCAGGTAGATAAGCTGGGATACCCACTATATCTCCGTCTAAGGTGACATCAGTGTTAGCTATAAGAAGGTCTTTATCATTTGCCAAATCATCTTGTTTGAAACCGCCGTTGAAAAACTTCAATCCATTTTTATTAAAACCACCACCTTTTTTAAATGATTTCATATTTACATATGGCAAACCCTCATCACGCTCAACTAACATATGTGCGGAATAGGTTATCCCGCGCCTTGCAATTGCCAACGAGCCTAAAGGTTTTTTAGTATAACTAGGAAGATTACTCATACCCCAACTCCATCATAAAGGCCTGAAGTTGTTCAGAAGCTGAATTGCGTTCTTGCTCAATAGTCTTCGCGGTAACGGCATATTTTAATGATAAATTTTCAATGGCTTTTATGCATGCTCGTTGGTCAGCTCGAAGGTAGACCTTATAGGTATTCAGTAAGGTTAAACGTAAACGTTCGATTATAACGATGCGAGCTTCATCGTTTGAAATATTTCCTCGGGCACTTTGCACCAAGTCATCTCGTTTATCTTCAATACCTTTGATATTGGCTTTAATAGTTTTTACTTCGTCTTCTAATACTTTGTGTCGCTCAAGGCTTGTAGTGATTGATAAGCTACGCTCATAGGCTAACTTGCCTTGTGTGACAGCTTGTTTAAGAGGTTCAAGATATTCTGAGTGGTGATTTTGTTGTTTAGCAAGTTCAAAAATACGCAGACCGTTAGCAAATTCAGGATCTTTTTGCCCTAGCCCCTCAGTGCAATAAAAGGCTTTCTTTGCACCTTGTGGCAGTAAGCTAGCTGAGTGAAGCTCGATGAAGATATTAGCGCATAATGCTTTTAACTCTTTTAGCTGTGCCTTCCAATCTGCATTGACAACCTTTAAATCCGATTTTTTATTTTTAACGTCTTCAGATGGCATGACACCACTGTCTTCTGTGTCGTCAAAGTCTTCTTCATCGGCAGCAGCAAACAGCGATTGCAATTCAGCCAAACGAGATTGAGACTGTTCTAGCTCTTGTAATACTTCAGGAAATTGGCTTTGCAATATGTCTTCGTCAGGAATTAATTCTGGCCCCCAACCGCTGGCTGCAATGGATTTGAAATCGCTTTTTAGTCCATCAACATATTTCGCAAAAGCTCCCCGCACTTGAGAGTTAGTTAGTAAATTTTGCCCGGCTAATTCTTTCTCAATACTGGTAAGCAATTGGCTACGCATAACATAAACATTATTACCATGCACATCGTGTTGGTTTTCAGGGTCGGGTGCGAGTGCTTCAACAATAGGTAAGTTTCGCTGCCACCATGCTTCGAGCTGTTGAATTATTTGCTCGTGTCGTGAGGCAACACTTTGATGAGTTGTTACAAAATCAGCAATGTCGCGTTTGTCTTTAATCACCGGCGCTAAATCGACATAAATTTGGTCTTTAGGCACAAAGGCATCATCACGCAATTGCGGATAGTTAGACCAAAAGTGCTCTAAGTTATCGACCTCAGAAATTGGCACACCACCGTGCAAATGCGCTCGCACATCATGAGGTTCTGGCGCTGGAGCATTATCCACATAGCGGCGAATATTGCAGTTGTACTCTTCTTTCGCAATCTCAGTATTAGGGACTAATCGAGCATAGGCAGGAATATTGTCACCTGAACGATAAGCATGGATGATTTTATCAATATCCTCTGCTCGTAGGTGGTTTTGCGCCTTATCTTCACGATATTCGCGATCAGCATTAATAAACAACACATGATCGCGATTGGCAGCACCTACTTTATTCATGACTAAAATACACGCAGGAATTCCTGTGCCATAAAATAAGTTACCAGGTAAACCGATAACAGCTTCAAGATAACCGTTATTAATAAAATGTTTACGTGCATCGCGCTCTTCACCACTACGGAACAACACACCATGAGGCATGACCGTAGCTAATCGGCCATCGTGTTTGAGCACAGCAAGCATGTGCTGCACAAACATTAAGTCGGCTTTTTTTCCTTTTTCCGGCAACATAACCGAAAATCGCCCCGGAAATTTAAGGTCTTTTTTAATGAAGTTTTGACTAAAAGGAGGGTTGGCAACCACGCGATCAAAACGTTTAAGCTCGTTGTTGTCGTCTAAATGCTGAGGTTCGCGCAGTGTATCTTCTTGGCGAATATCGGCATGAGAAATGCCATGTAATAACATGTTCATTTTACAAATAGACCACGTTGTGCCGATTTTTTCTTGACCGTTTAAAGTCATTTCGTCGGCACTGCCACCGTTTTCGCGTAAATAGTCGCGCATTTGAATCAGCATGCCACCAGACCCAACAGTCGGATCGTATATGCTCATGCCTTCTTGTGGATCACATATTTCAACACATAGGCGCACAACTTCGGCAGGGGTATAAAACTCTCCTGCTTTTTTGCCTGCTGAATCAGCAAAGTATTTAATCAGCCATTCGTAAGCTGCGCCAAGAAGATCGGGGAATTCAAAGTCTTCATCTTTTAAGGGTATCTTTTCGAAGTTTTGAACAAAATCTGCAAGGGTGTCGTCGTCTAGAGTTCGCGAGCCAATTTTGCGGTTGAAGTTAATGCTCTTTAATACATCTTGTAATGCTTCTGGGTTAGCATCTTCTATCGCTTCTAATGCTTTGTTGAGGGTTGTACCGACGTTTTCTTTAACGTGCTTTAATGCGGGACGCCTTACAAATTGCTTAGTTGGATTACCATGTTGGTCTAATACAATGTTGCCTGCTTGGTCTTTAACTACAACTTCTTCATCCCAACTCTCATTCCAGCGTGCTCTTGGAGGCACAAAAAAATACTGACCAGCATAATTATCAGCATCTGCTAATTCAATTTCGATATCGGCATCTAACATGCCTTGTTTTTTATATTCAGCTTTAAGTTCAACTCGACGCTGATCAAACAAGTCACTCGCGCGCTTCAGAAACAACATACCGAAGATGTACTCTTTATACTCACTTGCGTCCATGCTGCCACGTAAGTCATCACAGGCCGTCATAAGGAGGCTTTCAAGGCGTGATAAGGTTAGTTTTAATTTCATTTGATATGCCTCTAATTGTTGTTCTTTTGAGCTTCAATCCAAACTTCAAGATCTTCACGTTTAAAACGCCATGCACCGCCCACTTTAAAGCCTGGCAATTTGCCATCAGCCGCTAAGCGGTATGCAGTTTTTTCGGTTAACTTTAAATACTCCGCTATTTCTTGGAGCGTTAGGATTTGATCTGTCATAGGGTAAGCTCTCAAAGTTATTAATGTGAGTATATGAGAAAATTAAGGAGTAAACTAGAAAATAGTGTCTCTTTTAGGCTGCTCTTAGCCGATAACCTTACTATGATTAGACATGTTCCAGTGCCTTTTTACTGTAGCAATCCCCAATCCTAATGCTTCCGCAGCTTTTGATTGCGATAGCCCCTCTGCTTTCTTGGATTGAACTGAAATAGTTGTGTCATGGGCTTTCGGTCTACCCAGTTTTTTGCCTTGAGCTTGCGCTCGTACAAGCCCTTCTTTTGTTCTCTCTCTAATTCGGTTACGCTCAAACTCAGCAAAAGCTGAGAACATTTGTAGCATCAGCTTACCCTCAGCACTTGATAGGTCTGCTACGGGGAGATCAAGGCAAGCAACCTTGATACCTTTATCTGTAAGCAGGTTAATTGTGTTTTGTACGTCTATGTTGTCACGACCTAAGCGGTCTAGCTTTAAGACCACCAGCATATCACCACGTTCCATCTGATGATTGATTAGCATCTTGAACTTTTCGCGCTTCATTGCCTCAACAGAACCGGAAACCGTTTCGCTGATGGTACGAGCATCATTGACTTCATACCCTTTCTGCCTAATAGCAATAATTTGATTCTCTGTGGTTTGCTCTGTTGTAGAAACACGACAATAGGAAAAGATACGCATTGGGCACTCACTTTTGTGGAAGGTATCAAATATAGGGGTATCATATGATTAAAGTATCATTAAGGCTACACCCTAATTTTATGATACTGATATTAGATAGAAAAAGCTGGTATCAATATACGAATGTTTATTGATACCGCAAAAAAGGTTGGTAAAATCTAACCATGCTGCAAGACCTTGTATTACTTGTTGAGATGTAGATAGCCTTTACTATGTGTACGGGGAACATATTGGGGGGAGCTGGCTTACAATAAGATTCGCGTAAACAGTGGTGATATGACACATTACTCCCACTCCTTACATGAGCAAATGTATGTCAAACTGCCATAAACAAGATATGAATGATCTTTAACTCTAAATGATAAAGGGGCACAAACGAGTTAGTTTTATTGACTTGGAAATGAACCGGTTAACTCTGAACTAGAGGGCGTTGAAGAAAATAGCGTGAATCCTGACATGGATGTCAGGCTAACTTTCGGGGTACAGGATGTACCATCGTTTTCGAATAAGTCCGAGGCGGAATAACAATAAAGTCAAAAGCTGGATCAACCCCATGGCGACCTTTTCGCTGTTTGAAAATGTTGCGGGGCGGCTGGGTGATCCAAGAGGGAACAGCCGTTGGTTTCCTTTTGGTCTGGTGTGGGTGAAGCGCCACGACGTTAGTGGCCGCAGGCCATAATCTAAAAACATAATGGGGCATAAGCGAGCTAGCCGTCCATCTAAACGCCTACAAACCAAGTGATTTACAACGGCTATCGACCACTGTATTTGCATTCCCCTGAAGGTTTTCAATACGTTTTGACCGCTTACACTCCCACTTAGAAACAGGATCTTGTTTGTCCCAAACTTGCATTAATTGGCTCTGTTGTTTACTCATTTTGTATTTAGGGTAAGTCTGCTCCATATACATGTGTGTTCGAGCGATAATGCCACGAGCAGCTATCGGTGGTTGTGCCTTGCGATCATCTATACGCATATCACAACTACCAAAGTCAGACACCGCTGAGGGCAACATAGTAAAGTTATAGTTACTGCGTAGTGCATTTACAGCACCGATGGCAGGGAACAAGTTATGCATGTCAGATTGCATATAACGATATTCTTGATTGATCTTCTCTGCGCACTTACGTCCCTTAAACGACTTACCTTTGCTATCGACACAACTTTTGTGACCATCACGCCACTCACTGAAGGCCCTGCCAAAGTTCTCCGCCGGAACTACATGTTCCCACTCAACCCGTTTTGCCCGTTTAATGTATTTAGAAGTAACAAAACCAGTAGGTGCTTCGATGTTCTTTTTTGCGTCAAATTTAGCACCACAGTAGATGGTTACGCGGTGATCTTGATAGACCTCCCGCTCGAGCATCTTCTTTGCTTTGTTGAATGAATCATTAGATGTATTTCCAGCTGCAATGGCTGTTGAGGTAAGAGCCAGTAGAAAGAAAGGTAGACCAATTTTAAGAAGTTTCATTGAAAGCTTTAAGCTAAGGAACAGTGACTAGATAATGCCTGATTTATCGTGTGGAACCAAGCATATGAGTGATACTAACAGTAAAAGCATTAATTAAAGCAAGAACCTCGTTAGCACTTAATACTGGGTACACTTAGCCATTTAGTTGTGTATTGCGGAGTTAGCAGGTCACGGCGCATTGACCATTTATGTTCTATGCCTTGCGCTGCTAGAAACATCGTATCACTGCCATAGCGTTGGTTAATGTCATCTAGCGTATGCATCAAAGCGGGATTGGCTTTAGTAGGGTTAAATAAATCGAATTGGTTATGCTTTTCGCTGGCTAGATCAATAAGCCCTATGCCGATTTTGTAATAATGTATGCCTTCACGAAAAAGCTTTGGTGCGGCCTCACTCATCGCTTTGGTTAGCTCAACAGTGCAGTTAGTCGGACATGGAAAATGCACAATAGCTTTGTAGCTTACTGGCCGTTCATCATGGGGGGAATTGTTGGCAAAAATAAGCATAGTCTTACAGTTTGAGCCTTGCTTACGTGCTTTACTCGCTGCTATAGCAACATGCTTACTCAATGCTTGCTGTAACGACTCAAAATCAGTGATCCGCTCACCTACGCTTCTAGTAGAAAATATCTGCTTTTTATCTGCCCTCGCCTCATCCCATACTTTACAGGCTTGGCCATTAAGCTCACGAACGGTACGTTCTATTTCAATACTAAATTGCTTTCTTGCCAGTGTCGGCGGCATAGAAGCGAGTTGAAACGCAGTACGGATATTCATTAGTTCAAGCTTCTTACTTATTCGGCGGCCTATCCCCCATACATCCCCTACAGCAAGCTGCTTTAAAATAGCAATACGCTCTTGCTCATTACTAATGAAACAAACCCCTTGGTAGCTCTCAATTTTCTTAGCTGCATGGTTGGCAATTTTAGCTAGAGTAAGCGTTTCACCAATACCCACACAGACTGCTAATCGCGCTTCTTTCCACACTGCACGGCGGATTAACTTGCTTGAGTACGGAGGCATTTGATAGCGGGATAGCAGTTCTTAAAGGAAAGGAAGCTTTCATCAATAGAGTAGATATGTTGCTCAGGAGCAAAGCGGCCAATGATGTCCATCATTTTGCTAGATAAGTCAGCATAGAGTTCATAGTTTGAGGAACAGACAATAACACCATGTTTCGCGCATAAGGCTTTAACCTGAAAGTAAGGTAGAAATTTCCCAATTCCAGCCTCTTTAGCTTGACGATTAGCTGCAACAATCATCCCATCGTTGTTACTCAACACAATAACAGGCTTACCACGCCAATCAGGGCGGAAGACTTGTTCTGCACTGCAATAGAAGCTATTAGCGTCAACTAGAGCAAACATCTAATTACCACATAACAGAGGGCTTTGACGGTGACAACGAATAGAACGTGTGACTACACCCTCAATACTAAAATCATCGTATTCATGAATTATGACAGGTTGGTATTGTTGATTAGAAGAAAGGAGAACACGCCCCTTTATCTAGGATTTTACAGACAAACTCGCCATTAAAATTGGCAACGATGACATCGCCGTTTCGAGCAGTCACATGACGATCAACAATGATCATATCACCATCAAAGATACCGACGTCTTGCATCGACTCACCTTGAGCAATACCAATAAAGGTCGAGCTTGGATGCTCAATAAGCAAATCATCCAAGCTCATACCAAGCTGGCTGTATTCAGCAGCGGGACTTTCAAAACCTGTAATGCCTGCTCTTGCAGGTATAGGGATAACACGCATAACAAAAAACCACTGTATATAATTACAGTAATATTAGCAGTAAACCATCAAGGTGCAAGTCTATTATTTTTACAATCGAATAATGCATTGCTCTTTGACTTGTGGAGCAACAAATTTATAACGTTTTATTTGATTATGTAACCAAATCAAGTTATCTTGATATCGTTACGTAATCAAGAGGTTCTAAGTATGGCAGATAAAAGTGAAGAACATAAAGGGACGCATGGTGGTGTACGTAAAGGTGCTGGCCGTAAGACTCGATATGAAAAAACGACAGTGATGAGAGTACCTGAACAATATAAAAATGCGATCAAAGCATTAATTCAACACATAGATGAATGCGAAAAAGTTGATCATCACTACTCACCTGTAGTTTCTAAACCTATCTTTACAAGGTCGTTGCAGGGCAAGCCGCAACAAGTTACTTTTACGGTAAGTCCAGTAAAAGCAACTTGATATTGTTACAGAATCAAATTTATTTATCAAAATAGGTTTACCTGAAGCAATGCTTGATGAAGCAGCAAAATTAATGGGATTGAATAAAAAGCATGTAATCTCACTGATAGGAAAAGCTTCAGGTAACACAAGTTTAAAATTTGGTTGTCGACTTGACTGTGAATGATGTGGCTAATGAAGCAATGACTTCTCACCATCATCACTATGTCAGATACTATTTAAGCTACATCGCCTTGATTAGACACCTTATTGGCACGCATTAATGAATGCAATCAACAAAGTCGTTTACACCTTAAATGAGCCTGAAACTAACTGTGCACAAAGCACCTCTGACTTGAATATTGCCATCTTAGGGTTAACCGATAAATGACAGACGAAGTAGATGAATTTGTTGATTGATTTTAATTTGACTGCAAAAGCAGTCAAATAAGTTAGGCTCGCCTATTGACTGGCGGAAGGCTCATATGTGTTATGTGCTTCTTGATGGATCATATATTTTGTTGCTTGTTCTTTGTTTGCTTGTCGATTTATAGTCAATTTCCATATTACATACCATGACATTAATAGTTCTGATTTTATCTAGAAAATCAAAGTTACTGCGTTGCTCCTTGTAGATAAATCGAACACCATTTTCAGTCATGCTAATTTTTTCATACTCCAAGCTATTCCTCTCAGAGTAACTATAAATAGAGGCTTTTATAGATTTCGCCAATTTTCTGAAATTCTTGTCGTAAGAAAAAAGTATTAAATACAAATCTATCTCGGCGTCACCTTCTATATTTTCATTTTCGCTATATCTAGAATAAAGCTGATCTATAGCATTTCTTGTTTCATTTTCAACATTCGAAGTTTGATTAATAAGTTTTGCCTCAATTAACCCAAAGGTCTTATTTCCCATACTAAGGCGAACATCTGAACGACCATTCCCGACCATTGCCTCACAGTTGACAGATATATTGGGGTATTCTTTATACAAACATCGTAAATTACTGGCAAGAATTGATGTAAGATTTTCTTCACCAAAAGAAAAACTTTGATTCTTTTTATTGTTTTTTGAAATAATATAGAGTGTATTATTCTTTTTTATTTCTGAAAGAGAAAAAGAAATCTTTTGTTCTAATTCTAAACAATTAAGTATTCTGTTGTATGTGGCCGATAGCATATAGGCTATAGACCGGAGATTTTTATGTATGTCTTTATTCAAAAAATGATAATCGTCAACACACTCAAAAAGACTAATAAACTTTCTTCTCAGTAGCTTAATGTCTTCAAGATCCAAGTGTTCTTTTTTTGTAAGGTAAAAGGGGCTTACTGACTGAAAGAATTTTATTTTCTCTTTTATTCCCCACAGTTTTTCTTTAAGTGCTTTTTCCTCAGTGCTTTTTTCCAATTCTTGTAATATGTCATCAACTTTACGAATACACCAATCAAAAGGAGTTCTAACATTGACGGTGCTAAAAAAATTAAAGTCATTTTTATAGATAATTAAATCAAGGTTATTAGATTTTTTAACTTTTGAAAAAACATCATGAACATCACGAGTTACAATTAATGAAGTCAGCCAACGATGATCCGCTAATTCAAAGTCTATTGCATTATTTATTACGGAGATACAGTACTGATATTTGTGTATGTATAAATTTATATTTCCAAAATTATTTTTGATACTGTAATACAGGTGATCGAACCTTGAGAGAAACGTTCTTATGATTTCAATTAAGGCTTCGGGGTTATTCTCATATTCTAATGCTGACTTTATAATGTTATCTGTAATGTGTCTTATTAATTGAGATATATCAAAGCTATTTCCCAATATAATAGAGCGTATATTACTAATATATTCCCTAAAGGAATTTATATAATAAATTTCCTCATTGTTAAATAAGTCAACATTATATTGATTACCCTCAATTTGAAGGCGTCTTAGTCTTAAGAAATCATGAACTTTACCTTTTGAATACCGGTCTTTATTTTCATTACAATCAGAAATCAATTCATCTAATAAATCTAAAAACAATCCTAAGCTTTCAAAAGTAATACAATGAAATGCATACTTTCTATCTATTGCCTTTTCTAGTTGAATATTTCTTAATAATAACCTGATCGAACCTTCATCCATTACCATAAAAATATGAGTCTATAGTTTATATAACGTTTATCGAATGCTGAATATATGAAGACAGCTCCTAGCACATAATGCCTCGTTAAGAGGCAATAAAATTGTTGGCTAAAATAAGTGAACGTAGTGAACAAAAAGCCAACTGTTTTTTGTCCTTGTTTAATTTCTTGTTAGCCTTTGAAATTAATACCCCAATAACAACTCATCTAATTTGCTATCTAATAGTTGAGAGGGGCATTCATCAGACTGTTCGTTATTTTTATTATCTATTAGCATATTTAAATCATCATCAGATAAAACAATAACGACAACTCCCATGTCTCTATAAACTCTAAGCTGGGAATCGATTGCTTTATTTGATATACCTAATCGAGATACAATTATAATAAATTTCCCAATAGCATTATTTGCATACTTGCTGACAGAATATAAAGTGTCTGACTCTATATTTGAACCGTAATTTTTGTAGTCAACTATAATAAAATCAGAGTTAAATTTACGTTGAACTCTTCCCCAAAAACCTTCTTCTGATGTTATTCGAAACACTCCATCACGGCGTTGTTTTTTATCTCTTGTAGAGCTTTGCCTTGCTGGTAGTTTTAATTTGCCATCAAACACGTAGCTTATAATAGATTCACCAACTTTCTCAAATTCATACGCATCGAGCTTTCCAGGGCGACAAGTTAATAGACTTTCTTTAAGTTTGTACGACTTTGAGTTAATACGGTTTAATTCTATATAGTGCTTTAAGGCTGAATTTAACAGATTTTTTGAAGATATTACTCCAAGCTCTACATCATAAAGCAGATCAAGCAAAGTCTCATAGGGCTTGATGAATTTCACCATCAAGTTGGTTATCTTTCCAGTTTGATAGTAGCTTGAGCTTATTTCAGGGAATCTCCGCATAGACTGATTAATAAAACAGCTTCTAGAGAATTTTTGAAAGCCATTTTCTATAAGCGACGGAACGATAGCATTTTCATCTATAACCCTTGCCGAATAGGAACTGCTCTGTCCCATGTGACTGAAGGGGTGTCTTATATCTATACTTTCATCTAGAGTCTTTGCTAAAGAAAAAGAAAGTAGCGACTGTCCTAATGAATAAGTCATTTGGTCGTTGAAAAATATAAATTTTACTTTTTCATCGTAATCTTTATCTAAATATGTGGCCTCGGCAGTATCGCGAACTTGTTGTAGATGCTGTAAGAAACTCGCCTTATAATTATTCATCATGGAAAATATTAAAATCTCGATATTGATAGAAGGCTAACGCCCTGTTAACAGGCAAAAAACAGTTGGTTAAAATTAGCGACGAAGGAGCAAAACCAACTGTTTTTTGTCCTTGTTTAACAGCTTGTTGAACGAAGCCGCTCTGCGGCAGAAAAGATAAAAACACATCTTTAGCACCATCATAAATACTTACTAGACCCTGCCTATCTTGGCATTACCTAAGAGTATCACCATGGAAACTCATGAACAACAACGCTTTGATTTTCTTTATGAACAACATCTTACCAATTTAACTCTGCAAGGCAAGCGGCCTGCTACCATCGATGCGTACAGTCGTGCGGTCAGGCGCATTAGTGCTTATTTTGACTGTTGCCCTGATAACCTTTCAACCGATGATTTGAAGCGTTATTTTGCTGATTTAATTGCCTCTCACTCCTGGAGTACCGTAAAACTCGACCGTAATGGATTACAGTTTTTCTATCGGTATGTCCTTAACCAACATTGGGAGTGGCTGAGTATTGTTAAGCCGCCGCAAGTCAAACGTTTACCCGATATTTTGACCCCTGCCGAAGTCTCTATCGTCATTAGCCTCACCCATAAGCTGCGATATCAAGTGTGCTTTTTAACCCTATACAGTATGGGGTTGCGCCTCGGTGAAGCAATGTCATTACAGGTTGGCGATATCGATTCAGCGTTGATGCAGGTGCATATTCGTGACGCCAAAGGCGGCAAGGATAGGCTAGTACCTTTACCACAACGCACATTGTTAGCGCTGCGTTATTACTGGCAAACCCATCGCCATCCTCGGCATGTATTTCCCGATAAAGACGGTAAACCAGGCTCCGTGATAGATAAAGGCGGTATTCAAAAAGCACTAAAACGCGTTATTCGTGAGTGCAACATTCACAAATCCATCAGCCCACATAATTTACGCCACAGCTACGCGACTCATTTGCTAGAGCAAGGGTTAGATTTACGCTCAGTACAGCACTTACTCGGCCACAACAGCCTCAACAGCCTCAACACCACGGCAAGGTATACCCGCCTCACGACCATTATTCGCAAAAATACTGCTCTGTCAGTCAACCAACCCACTGATAAATTGGTGCTCAAGTGGGAGTGTGGCATATGACATTTATCGACATTTTACGTGACCACCTTGATGCGTTTAATCAAGCTTATGATGGCAACATCACCCCACCAATGCGCCAAGCGATTAATGCTATGCTCAGCTGCCGCTCTCATTCCCAAAGAGCTAGCCGCTGGGCTTGTCAGGGTTGCACTCATATAGCAGATTTCCCGCTGTCATGTGGTCATCGCAGTTGCCCTCAATGCCAGTACAACACCACAGCAGATTGGTTAGCGAAGCAACAGGCTAAACTGTTGCCTGTCGATTACTTTATGGTGACATTTACTTTGCCATATGAACTGCGTGTTGTGGCTAAATATCAACCGGAAGCCCTCTATCCTGCCATGTTTGCCGTCGCTGCCAGTGTGCTCAAAGATTTTGCGCTTAACTCACCAAAACTTGCCGGTGATATTGGTTTAACTGGCGTGCTGCATACCCACAGCCGGCGGCGAGATTTACATCCGCATATTCACTTTATTATTCCAGCGGGCAGTTTCAACAAAACCCAACACCACTGGAAAAAGAATAAGGGCAAATACCTGTTCAACGCTTTCAATTTAGCTAAAGTGTGGCGCGCACGTTTACTGGAACAGTTGGCAAAACTGAATCTCAAACTGCCAACCTCACTGCCAAAAAAGTGGGTGGTAGACTGCCAGCATGTGGGCAAAGGCTTGCCTGCGTTGCAGTATCTATCACGCTATCTTTATCGTGGCGTACTGCCCGATAAAAGCATCGTCAGTCTTGTCGATGGTCAAGTGGGTTTCGAATATGAAGACAGCCAAACCAAATCGAAGAAAATTCGTACTCTACCCGCCACAGAATTTCTCTGGTTAATACTGCAACACGTATTACCGAAGGGATTAAGACGAGTAAGAGACTATGGATTACTCAGAGGCAATGCCAAAAAGCTCAGGCTACAAATACAGCTTATGCTAGCGGTTGCTGGGGCAGTGTTTCCAAACATTCCCGCGATAAAGCGCAGATTAGCGACGCGCAGTTGCCCGTGTTGTCAGCAACCAATGCGCTTTATGGGCATAGTGACACGACCGACAAACTTAATACCCACCTAACATTTAATATGATAATAAAGATAATGGCTTAACTGAATACCGTGGAGGATTAATTTAACGCACTGAAATTAAGAGAGTTAAATAATTAGCAAATGAGCTAAGGGAACTTGCTGGCTACAGAAAAGTTGCCAGATAACCATCACATCAAACAGCGCGTTTTCTCGAACTGTTATTTACATAATAAAAAGTCGCATCCCACGTGTCGGGCTTGTTCAACACTTGGGATAAGGACGCGGCTTCGCGCGGCCTATCCTTATTTGTTAGGTTTTGTTTTGTTCGGAAAACCAATTAAATACAGGCTTTTTTTCTGGTATTGTAAATCTCAAATTTTTAACTTCACCACTTTGAACTACCTCTACTTCTTTTAGAGAATTATTCCATAAAAACAGATAACCTCCGGCACGACCTATATAGGATTTCTGAATTTTCTTATCATTGATAATGATGATGGACTGGTCAGCTTTAATATCAATAGCCTTATTAACTCCCCAACCATAAGATAGTAGAATCGTTGAAACCATAATATAAACGATAGAAAACCTTAACATTCTATTTGGTATTTCGTCTTTAATAAACTCAGACTCTCCAATTACTAATGGTATAATTAACACAGCCAGAAAACCTGCTTGATACCACCGATTTTCAGAGTCAGAAAATAGTAAAAAATAAATTACTGCTACAAACAAAAGTATGACTATTAAACTAAATGAAAATCTAGAATACTTTGCAACTAGAAGGTGAGCCCCACCTCCTGGAGGAAGCACCTCCATAACATTTTTTGGTAAAAGTGAACTTCCAATAAAAGTAGACAGGCATAAAAGCAAAACGGAAAACACAAGGGGGTTTAATGCGTGTTTTACCACATCAGTTAACGCAATATATTCTAGTATATTTATATTAAACGCCCCCCAAAAACCAAGTAAATACAATAAAGATACGGTTAGGCTATAAGGTGCTATTAACGTGACTATTTTCTGAATTTTGATTAACTCCATACTCGATTATAAAACCTAACGTTTTAGTATTTATGCGTTGCGCTATTTGCAGGGCATAAATCGCTTGTTGGACTTGGCCGATGCCTAGTCCATATTAATTGGCATGCTTCATGCTATAGGAATTTGCTTTTTTTGATGCTGGCTATGGGATACAGAGCAGTTTTAGTCTGTTGATATTGAGTAGCAAGTATGTTTTTCATTGAAATTCCTTTTCATCATATTTTTCTATCTTACATCTTTAAGCCTAACGGTTTCTATGAGGATTATGTACTCAATTGAAGCCTCATTTGGCTCCGCGCAGCGGCTTAGTTCAACAGCTTATTGAACGGCTCGCCCGATAAAGTCGGCTGTTCAAGTTATTGATTTATATCATCCTACATTCTCTATGTCCTCGATGTAAAGCGATAAAATACTCTCAACATCCTTAAATAAAACGAGCTTGCGCGTTAATGTCGTTAAAAAATAAGCGATTATATTTATTTTTAACATTATCAATCAATTATAGTTTTCTAATTAAACCTACGTTACGACTTTAGGCTTACTTAATGAGTTGTTTGTTGCCAATTAAGCCAAATCTCATTATACCTGTATATAAAACCAGTTCATTAAATTATGCAATCTAGGCAGTAAAAATGACATCTGTAAAAGAGCAATATCAATTAAATTTTGTATGAAAAACGAAGGTAAGCATTGTTAAATAGAGCTTTAGTTCTAAGTAACTTTGGGGCATAAACGTGTTATGCACCCTAACAAGCTTTTGGACATTTTCGCGCTAGCGACCTCACTAAATTAGATAAGCGTGGATTAGATGGGGTATGGCAAAAATACAGAAAGTGTCTAGATTTATCAGTCCTTACCAAAGTGGAGTAACTCATCAGCGAATAGAAAAGCAAGACCGAAGCCTTGCCTAAGAACTCAAAATACTACTACATCATTCATTTGCTATTTTGGAGTAGTCGATACCCTTCACTGAAACTAGTAGCTCTGGGCGCTGTAATGTGAGGTCATCAGCGATACCTTGAAGCCAGCTTACGGTCTCTTCTAGGTTCATTTTTGCACCTGTATCTGGATTTACCCAATTGCGGGACTCCCTCATACATATTAGAAGGCAACCGACATAGCATTTCTTGTGATTTAGATATCGTCCAACTAACTGATCGACTAATGCAACTTTCAGCTCAGAACCCGACCAGTTATTTCGACTATCATCAAGCTTGAGTTCTATAGTGGCATACCTATCGATGCGATCTACATTAAGTCGAATATCTGTTCTTTTTTCGGCAGCAACTACCGCTTCTTGAGTTACCGAGTAAGCACCACGGCTATTGTGATATAGGTAATTAGAAATAAACCTACGAAGCTCGGTTTCGCCATCCACTTTTCTCAACGTATCGACTATGCTTGCCTCATCATTAAGTAGGCTATGCTCAAAATCATCTAGCCTGTTATTCATAACCATAAATAGAGAGCTGTCATCATAGGGTTGATAATTTCTCTCTCTATTAAATTGATTAAACCTCTCCACTGGCATTGGCTTCGGCTCTGAAATTCTAGCCGCGAGCTCAACAGCGGCTTGCTTTAGCCTACAAGATACGTCATTAAATAAAGGCATCGCTGACAACTCGTATAAAGTGTCAATTGTATAGAGTGATTCTACTTTAAATAGGCTTTCAAGTAGGAAGCTGCGAGCATGCTCAGCGTAGTCCCTCCTTCCTGGTCTAAAGGAGCCTTCCCTCTTTATATCAGAAGAAGGCTGAACGACTTCATAAGAGCGAATAACCAGTGGTTTCAATACAGCTAGTCTTTGTTGAGTCGGCTCTATATGCTCAAACGTAGGTTGCTGCATGCTATGGCGGTCGCCAAAGACAATAGCAAAAAGATCTAAATTGCCATCAGCGCATCTATTTTCTGTAAACTCGATGATCCTATCGCAGCCTTTCACCAAGTTGAGATTTGCCAACCTTGCAACCCAAGCATTACGATCATCAACGGAATCAATAGAATTATCGAGGAAGCAATTCACTACTTCAGCTAATAAAGCTTTAGGAGTGTCCGCACCAAACTTAGCTACTAATTCAAAAGCATACTTTAGGTCGGTATTGGAACCTTTGATCATACCAGCTTCGATAATATCAAGTTTCGTCAATATCGCTTCGATAACGCTGTTTTTTACGATTAAGTAATCTGAATACAGAGCATCAAGAAGTATAGGAGCTTTGCCTAACTCAGCGAAATCTTCCAGTTGCTTCTGAGCCTCTAATGTAAATACTTCTCCAACGATGACGGGGTACTTGTCTGTTAGCGTATTAAGATAGTTGGCAAACTTATTGAGCTCGATAGTCGAGATTTTTACAGCCTGACTAACCTGCTCATCAGTCAAACCTGTCGGCCAACACTTACTTTCAGAATCGCACTTAACTGCGGTAAGAGCCATCAAGGTCTCATAAGAAAAAGAGTTCTTAGCGTCGTTATTTCGTTCACTGAACAGCAGTACATCCGCTGACTTCCAATAATCTGATAGCCTTGGCCTTAGGGCATCGACAAATTTTTTGGAAAAGGCTTTTTCAATCAGGTTGGAGTCCCACTCCCCCCACGTCGAAGTATCACTACTCTGTTCTAAAAATTTGAACAGGTTGTAAATCGTGTTCTCATATTCGTCCTCACCTAAACAAAAATCCTCACGAGCAAGAACCTCGTCCCTCCACTCCCTCCAATCTTCGACCCTTTTAGCTTCCATTTCAGCAAATGTTTCCATTCTATGGCGATGTTCAACCTCGTATTCATCTGGCTCTCGTTCGGGAGGATTTAGGGTTCGCTCTAACATATCTGCATATTCAGTGCCTGCCGAAAGTAATGAAGACAAGAACTCAATTGCTCTTGAAGAAGACTCATATTTAACAAGCTGAATTATGCGATAAAAGGCGGCGTCTTTTTTATTTTTTGATTCGCCCTCAATAAAAGCCCGTTCCAACCACGGAAGATCGTTAGTAGTGAATGGAGGCAATATGTTCTCATAATCAATAAGATAATCGCTAAACATGAAGTTGTCACAACTCTCAAGCTCTTCTACTAAGCACAAACAAGCCCAATAATACGCTTCCCTAAGCTTTAGGTTTTGTGACAACAACTTGACCAACGCTTGAGTTTCGTCTCTCGCTACAATACTGGTCCTGCGCTCGCCGAAGTGAAAAGCGATAGCAAGACACCAAGCCCATTGTTCAACACTCTCTTTTTCAGCTGGCACGCTTAAAAAGCAAGCTTGGATTACAGCGTCCACAAAATGGTTGTATTTCGAGTTACCGTTGTAGATACGACTCTCAGCGCACCGAGCATCCCATACTGCTTGAGCAAGCTCATCTCTGAGCCAATACTTTTGTTCGTCCGACAACGATTCAGACTTGATTGCATTCATTATTGAGAAACCTAATCCATGAACATTATTAGGGGGCTCAGGAAGGAATCTTGCGACTGCAAAAAAATCAAATACACACATTGCATCTGGAATAAGATTACTTAATATGCTTCGAACCAGCTTGTGTGGCCACTCCCCCTTAAGAACAGCTTTTCCGACTTTTTCTTTCTGTTCTTGCCCCCCAAATTCAAGCACGCTCCATCCAGCGTAAGTTCTCTGATGTATCGGTAAATCTTCATCAAATAATGCATTTAATGCCAAATCTGTACAGATTGGCATTGGAGTCAAATAGATTAGCTCTAAAAGTAACTCCCGTGTATCAAGACCTGAATAAGCTTTATCCCACAACTCGCGAATAACAGGCGATAGCTCTGGTGTCGACAACCGTTTCAGATCTGAAAAATCAATTCGTATACCTCGCCACGTTTTATCTTGCGAGTACATATCAACGTATTTGCGAATAAGCTCTGCACGGCACTCAACTGTAAGCAAAGCGGGGATTCCTTGACGAAACATCAAAGAAGGCGAGCGTCCTTTAATCTCGTTATATATATCGGGGTACCACAGAGCTAACCACGCCGTCACTGGTTCCATACTTGGAATTACTACGTCTTCATTTTTTACACGCGCGAATAACTGGCTAAATAAGTCATTTGTATTGAGACCTAACTCCCTCAACTTCTTCAAGCGCAACGCAGCCAGATACTCTTGGGTAGAACGGTGGTGGAACCTGAACGCTCCAACTCCTGTACGGTCAAAGATGGGCTTACCAAGTAGCTCCGCGCATTCATCAAATGTCCAACCAGTCAGTACATCTTGAATCTTTAGGGCGCTTTCTTTACTTGCAGTAGAAGTCGATTTTATTGATCTCGTTTTAGTCATAAAAAAAGCTAATGCTACTCGTTCTGCACCATCGAGTGCTTTGTCTTGACTAAGACAGTTCCGCTTTTTATCTGATATTTCACGAAGCTTTTGGTTAATGCCATAAACAAGTTGCTCCTCTAAATTACCTAATTGCCCTTGCTCCGCTAATTGATCGAGGGCCGACATAATTTCGTAAGGGGAACGATATAAGTGCCAAAGTTCTTTTTCTGATAATTGGCGATTAAACTGTTCTGAGGCACTTGGAAAGTATAGTTTCGCAAACTCCAGAACTTCGCTTTGAGTAAAAGGTAGAAGGCTTACCACTCTGATATTGTCTGAGGAGTCATGATCATCAATCTCCCGCTCAGTTTTATTACTAGCCCGTTCCGTACGAGAAACAACCTGTAAGAAAACCTGTTCTCCGTCCTTAGGTTGTAACTGCGCCTGGTCTTTTTTTTTCGGCGGCAGTATTGTTGATAGAGCTTTAACGTCCAACTCCTCATTCCAATCACTTGGACGGCAAGAAATAAAAAATTTTGCTCTCGATAGAGCTTCGCCAAGAGTATCTTTAACTTTCTTCAAAGCCTTACGAAGCGTTCCTTGACGAAGCTTAAGCTCATCTACAGCATCTAAAAAGAACACCGCCGTCTGATCAGGGGCTGCAAGCCAATCATCCCATGCATGTTCTTCTTCATCTGACAATATATCTAGAACTTCACTGTCTTGGAGCTGCTCAAGCGGTATGAAAAACGAGACTTTCCCGTTAGCCCGGAGTATTTCATTTCGTCTCTTAAACTCATGAGTTTTGCCACATTTACCATCAGCGAGCACAACAACACAGTGGTTGTCCTTAAAATCATCCCAGCTCAGATTGCCAGATGTACTTTCGCCCCATAACGACAAAAAGTCGGGATCGACAAGGTGCTTTTCAGAGGGTTTTGCGAATCGGCGTTCTATCGGTACATGATGGATGGTCATACTATGTAATGTTCCTGATGAAGATGATCTCACTTACTTTATCTTCTCACACCCAAGGTAATTGTCTAGAATTAACCCTTGATTAGTGTGGAATGTATAGCTAGTTCATCGTCTGGTAAGCCCCCACTTCCTTAAACACATTTCAGGCATGAGCAAAACTAAGTCAAGCTGGGCTCAGTCTGCACGAAGGTTCAATTGATGCTGGCACGTAATGGGGCATAAATGAGCTAGCCGCCCATCTAAATGCCTACAAACCAAGTGATTTACAACGGCTATCGACCACTGTATTTGCATTCCCCTGAAGGTTTTCAATACGTTTTGACCGCTTACACTCCCACTTAGAAACAGGATCTTGTTTGTCCCAAACTTGCATTAATTGGCTCTGTTGTTTACTCATTTTGTATTTAGGGTAAGTCTGCTCCATATACATGTGTGTTCGAGCGATAATGCCACGAGCAGCTATCGGTGGTTGTGCCTTGCGATCATCTATACGCATATCACAACTACCAAAGTCAGACACCGCTGAGGGCAACATAGTAAAGTTATAGTTACTGCGTAGTGCATTTACAGCACCGATGGCAGGGAACAAGTTATGCATGTCAGATTGCATATAACGATATTCTTGATTGATCTTCTCTGCGCACTTACGTCCCTTAAACGACTTACCTTTGCTATCGACACAACTTTTGTGACCATCACGCCACTCACTGAAGGCTCTGCCAAAGTTCTCCGCCGGAACTACATGTTCCCACTCAACCCGTTTTGCCCGTTTAATGTATTTAGAAGTAACAAAACCTGTAGGTGCTTCGATGTTCTTTTTAGCGTCAAATTTAGCACCACAGTAGATGGTTACGCGGTGATCTTGATAGACCTCCCGCTCGAGCATCTTCTTTGCTTTGTTGAATGAGTCATTAGATGTATTTCCTGCTGCAATGGCTGTAGAGCTGAGAGCCAGTAGAAAGAGTGGTAGACCAATTTTGAGGAGGTTCATTGAAAACTTTAAGCTAAGGAACAGTGACTAGATAATGCCTGATTTATCTAGTCAGACCAAGCATATGAGTGATACTAACAGTGAAAACATTAATCAATGCGAAAACCTAGTTAACACTTAATGCTGGGTACACTGAGCCATTTGGTTGTGTATTGCGGAGTTAGCAGGTCACGGCGCATTGACCACTTATGCTCTATGCCTTGCGCTGCTAGAAACATCGTATCACTTCCATAACGTTGGTTAATGTCATCTAGCGTATGCATCAAAGCTGGATTAGCTTTAGGAGGGTTAAACAAATCGAATTGGTTGTGTTTTTCGTTGGCTAGATCAATAAGCCCTATACCGATTTTGTAATAATGTATGCCTTCACGAAAAAGCTTTGGTGCGGCCTCACTCATCGCTTTGGTTAGCTCAACAGTGCAGTTAGTCGGACATGGAAAATGCACAATAGCTTTGTAGCTTACTGGCCGTTCATCATGGGGTGAGTTGCTGGCAAAAATCAGCATGGTCTTGCAGTTTGAGCATTGCTTACGTGCTTTACTCGCTGCGATAGCAACATGCTTACTCAATGCTTGCTGTAACGACTCAAAATCAGTGATCCGCTCACCTACGCTTCTAGTCGAAAATATCTGCTTTTTATCTGCCCTCGCCTCATCCCATACTTTACAGGCTTGGCCGTTAAGCTCACGAACGGAACGTTCTATTTCAATACTAAATTGCTTTCTTGCCAGTGTCGGCGGCATAGAAGCGAGTTGAAACGCAGTACGGATATTCATTAGTTCAAGCTTCTTACTTATTCGGCGGCCTATCCCCCATACATCCCCTACAGCAAGCTGCTTTAAAATAGCAATACGCTCTTGCTCATTACTAATGAAACAAACCCCTTGGTAGCTCTCAATTTTCTTAGCTGCATGGTTGGCAATTTTAGCTAGAGTAAGCGTTTCACCAATACCCACACAGACTGCTAATCGCGCTTCTTTCCACACTGCACGGCGGATTAACTTGCCTTGAGTACGGAGGCATTTGATAGCGGGATAGCAGTTCTTAAAGGAAAGGAAGCTTTCATCAATAGAGTAGATATGTTGCTCAGGAGCAAAGCGGCCAATGATGTCCATCATTTTGCTAGATAAGTCAGCATAGAGTTCATAGTTTGAGGAACAGACAATAACACCATGTTTCGCGCATAAGGCTTTAACCTGAAAGTAAGGTAGAAATTTCCCAATTCCAGCCTCTTTAGCTTGACGATTAGCTGCAACAATCATCCCATCGTTGTTACTCAACACAATAACAGGCTTACCACGCCAATCAGGGCGGAAGACTTGTTCTGCACTGCAATAGAAGCTATTAGCGTCAACTAGAGCAAACATCTAATTACCACATAACAGAGGGCTTTGACGGTGACAACGAATAGAACGTGTGACTACACCCTCAATACTAAAATCATCGTATTCATGAATTATGACAGGTTGGTATTGTTGATTAGAAGAAAGGAGAACACGCCCCTTGGTATCTAGGATTTTACAGACAAACTCGCCATTAAAATTGGCAACGATGACATCGCCGTTTCGAGCAGTCACATGACGATCAACAATGATCATATCACCATCAAAGATACCGACGTCTTGCATCGACTCACCTTGAGCAATACCAATAAAGGTCGAGCTTGGATGCTCAATAAGCAAATCATCCAAGCTCATACCAAGCTGGCTGTATTCAGCAGCGGGACTTTCAAAACCTGTAATGCCTGCTCTTGCAGGTATAGGGATAACACGCACAACAAAAAACCACTGTATATAATTACAGTGATATTAGCAGTAAACCATCAAGGTGCAAGTCTATTATTTTTACAATCGAATAATGCATTGCTCTTTGACTTGTGGAGCAACAAATTTATAACGTTTTATTTGATTATGTAACCAAATCAAGTTATCTTGATATCGTTACGTAATCAAGAGATTCTAAGTATGGCAGATAAAAGTGAAGAACATAAAGGGACGCATGGTGGTGTACGTAAAGGTGCTGGCCGTAAGACTCGATATGAAAAAACGACAGTGATGAGAGTACCTGAACAATATAAAAATGCGATCAAAGCATTAATTCAACACATAGATGAATGCGAAAAAGTTGATCATCACTACTCACCTGTAGTTTCTAAACCTATCTTTACAAGGTCGTTGCAGGGCAAGCCGCAACAAGTTACTTTTACGGTAAGTCCAGTAAAAGCAACTTGATATTGTTACAGAATCAAATTTATTTATCAAAATAGGTTTACCTGAAGCAATGCTTGATGAAGCAGCAAAATTAATGGGATTGAATAAAAAGCATGTAATCTCACTGATAGGAAAAGCTTCAGGTAACACAAGTTTAAAATTTGGTTGTCGACTTGACTGTGAATGATGTGGCTAATGAAGCAATGACTTCTCACCATCATCACTATGTCAGATACTATTTAAGCTACATCGCCTTGATTAGACACCTTATTGGCACGCATTAATGAATGCAATCAACAAAGTCGTTTACACCTTAAATGAGCCTGAAACTAACTGTGCACAAAGCACCTCTGACTTGAATATTGCCATCTTAGGGTTAACCGATAAATGACAGACGAAGTAGATGAATTTGTTGATTGATTTTAATTTGACTGCAAAAGCAGTCAAATAAGTTAGGCTCGCCTATTGACTGGCGGAAGGCTCATATGTGTTAGGTGACTAGTTCACCAAACCTCTTGCCATAACTTATCAAATACCTCTGATGTACAAGCTACACCAGTAATATCTTTATATTGCATATTACAATCTAACCAAAAACCATAATTATTTAAATTGGGGCCAGATAGAACAAAATTACCATTATGATCTAAACCGATTTCTCTATAAGGTAAACCATTTTCATCAAACTCAATTAACCACTCTTTTACAAAATGAAGTTTATTTTCATAGTCAGGGTTTGCTTTTGGAATAAACCAAAATACTTTTTTAATAACCTGCTGAGATAGAGATTTTTTTAACTTCCAATCTGTCGCCAACTTTGTACGAAGATACTTCACTCTAAAGCCACCTAACGCCTCAAACAGGGGCGCGCGTCAGCGCGTCCCGCCCGAAGGGCCTTGCTGCTTTGATTTGTTAGGCGCATTTTCTGAGATATCATTGTGTTCTGATGTCAGAGTGACTTTCAAACTTTCTATCTCTTTTTCAAGAGGCACAATACGCAACTCATAAGTTACTTTAAAAGTTATAGCAGCGGCTGCACAAACCGCCACAGTTAAAACCCAAATAGGATGGTCTTTTACTTTTGACCACATAGATTCATTTATAGTGCTTTCAATCGCAGCACCTTCTGATACCGCCTCAGCTTTTGACGGAAACGGAACAGCTGAAATGAGTGTAGTCATCATTGGGTTCATTCCTTTGATAACGTCAAAATCCCAGTCAATGTCTACTGGTAAAAAGCCAGCCGATTTATCCCAGATTTTTTTAGCACCAAGACTCTTAATTAAAGATTTTTTATTGCTAGCCCGCACTTTACTGCCGTTTGCACAACTAGTGGCAACACCACCTTCAATTAAGAAAAAGTCTAATGCTGGACATTCCCGAAGGGCTAGATCTCTCACATCCTCAGCTATTACTGAGTCGCTAACTGTTATCAACAAATCTACATCTGACCGCGTACTTCTTGTTCTGTGAAGCCGAGAGCCAAATAAATACACTTCGCTAACACCATCAAACTGGTCAGTAAGGGCGCTTAACAATTTCTTTAGGGAATATGTATCGTATCGCATAATTTTTTGCGCCTAACGTTTTAGTATTTATGCGTTGCGCTGTTTGCAGGGCATAAATCGCTTGTTGGACTTGGCCGATGCCACATCCATATTAATCGGTATGTTTTATGCTATAGGAATTTGCTTTTTTACGGTAGTTGTTTTTTGTGCAGCACTTTGGCTAATCGTTTGTTCTGGTTACACCTTTTAAACTGGATTTTGAGTCGTTTCATCACTTTCCATCGTCCTGTTATCTGCTGACCACTCTCATTCATCATGATTTGCCTGCGTGGTGATGTGCGTTATCGTCTTAGCTAATTTGGTATTAACTAAGCATATCATTTCATGCTATACACCACTCTTTTTCGTTTAGCCCGACAACCTCAGCGCGGCTTCACGCTCGACTATTTTTAGCAGTGGGATTAATCCCATAAATTGTAATCGCCCCGTTTCACATTGCGGACAACTCCAATGCCCTAATCGCTCTGTTACCTTTACTTCTTTGAGGGCTTTTGTTGTCAGTTGTGAGCGAATGTTAGTCAGCTTTTTACGCCGACAACTGTTAGCCAAAAAACCAAAATGCCTTATCCGCATCACCCCTTTTGGCTGCACATGTAATACAGATATTGACAAATAGCTGCAAACGTGATAAAGTAACCCTCCTTCCAAAAGGAGGTTGTAAATGTCTAACACTTTCCTTCACAATGATTATTTACGTTCACTTCTCATTAAACATTTAAACGAGCTAAAGCAGCTTGAAGACAATAAAGAATTAATACTCTCTTTCTCGATCGGTATCTGTAATTTGGTCAATGAAAATGGCTCAGTCGTTCAGCTTTTGAAATCTATATATATGCATCAGATTAAAAGGGAGCATGACCCGTTTTGCGACCACAGAGGCGGTATGCTTGATTATTATCAAGAAACAATTTTCTTTCGTATATCACACAAAACACGAATTGATATTGGTTTATACAGCGAGATAGAAGATATGAGAATTTTACGCAATGATTACCAATGGTTTTCACTTCAAGCAATTATAAATTTCGATTCCTAATACTTAACTAATAAACAAAAAAATACTATTGATTTCAATTTTTTGGAAGGACTTCTCATGTCTACAAAAAATATTATTGATTTATTACACATGACTTGTGATCGGACTAAACGTGATCTATTGAACGAATTTAAAGTTCTTAGTTTCTGCTTTTCTAATCAAGTTCAGCGTGTGGCAGATGATAAAAAAGAAGAGTTCTACAAGGTTTTATCAGTACTGGATGTTGATGAAAACTGGTATGCAGAAGCTTCATTTCATAATTTAAACCTTATCGTAAATGTGTTCGACATCGCTGACGAAAAACAATCTGAAAATACATTTATTGTGCATGTCATTTCAATCGATGAAGAGCTTGAACAAAAATTACAACAAGATGACATTAATGCATTTTTGGAAAATGGTGGGATAGAGATTGACTAGATTACTGGACAGAATCGCCATACTAAATTCCAACGTTATTCGATGTGTTCACGAACATCCTTTGAAAGCTCAGAAATATCTTAATGGCGGAAAAATAAGGATTGTTATTTCTCCAAATTTACATGACTTGATTTGTGATCAAGTAACTGAAAAAGCTGTCGTTAAGGCACTTAAAGAACAGTTTAAAGGCAGATTGCATGACATGGACTTGTCTCAAATGGGTTATTTTAATTACAAAATTTTAAAACTGGCTTGGTTAATACAAGCCGTTAAAAAAGGCGAAGAAGGAACAATATCTGAAGATGTGTTTGACACTAAAAATAATGTTTATTGGGTAATTATAAGCACAGCTCACGGTCTAAAAAAATATCATATCAATCGAGTGCAAAAGATTAAAACCAAAGGGAATAATCATGAATAAATATTTGTTTAACATACTTTCTTTGCTTCTACTTTTACTAGCTGGCTGTGGCAGTGATGTTGGTTCAGAGACTAGCACCGTAAGTGTTGCTGGTGAGTTTAAATCAGCCTACGACACTGATCTTTATTACCCTGATGATGCGTCATTATCTGGTGGAGGTAAATGTGTTACTCAAAACAACCATTATTACTTTGAATCAGCTAGTACATTAGTTTATGGCAGCCCGTCATTACCTGACTCTGATTTTAAATTTGCAGCCACTATGGTAGAAAATAATTTGACCCGTGCCTTAAATTTAATGGGTCTTAGTAAAGCAGAGTTTGACGGATATCGTCCTCAGTACTCTCCTTTTGTTGGTGATAACATGATTCAATTCCTTGCTGAGTATGATGACACTAATGGGAATGTTCATGACATTCGAAATATCGATATCGATTTTAAAGCACCTGTTGGTTGGGATGTAATGGATTACAACACTCGACTAAGAATTCTTCACGGGTACTGGAATGTTATTTCGAATAAAAAGCAGAGTGAACTTGTTGCAGCCTACGAAAAAATCAATGGGTATGATTTAGATGATCGTAGGATTGTTCCAGACAAAATAGTTGTTTGCCTTGATGAAAACAGAACCAAAGACTTTTATGGGGTGGGTTCCATTTTAGGAATGATTATACCTCCAAATTCAATGGTAAGTCGCTCTGATGCAGCGCAGGTTGTTCTTCATGAGCTTATTCATACGATTCAAAAGAATGTTGCTACACCAGTAAGTGCAGGTGGCACTATAGACTCATGGTTTGAAGAGGGGCAAGCGACTTTTTTATCGGGTCAACGCATGGCAACTAGTACTGGTGATTACCGTCCTGTTGATGTTACGCATTATGTTGATACTGACGTTATTTTTCAAGGTGATTTTGGTCTTGCTTACGAACATTTCGCTAAAGCATATAGTTATATTGATAAAAACAGTGGTAAGAGCGCCGCATTAAACCTCTTGATTGATGTTAGAAATTATAATGGTACTGGCTCTACAGATGTTGGTTACACAGAATCCAGTGATCGTTTTCGAGATGCTTTCGATGCAAACATGCTTAAAAGCGATGGAAGTCAATTAACTCTAGAAGACTTTAGACACAACTATCAATACATTATGCTTTAGGAGTCAATATGATTGTCGAACGAGTTTATGTCATCGCGATCTTGGGCTACACGATGTATTTATTTGCAGTTGATAATTTATATGCAGTACAACGTTTCATTAGATCTGTTTTCTTTTTTCTTCCATATCAATTGTCCTTTGATGTGGCTAGTGCTCTAACAAATGACACTTTTTTGTTTATTTTTTGTCTTGGGATTCCTTTTATACTGTTTTCTGGATTTTTCAGGATAAGGCTATGAATTTAAAAACTTTTGTTAAAAATTGGTCACTTGTAACTATTGATGGCTTTCAGGTGCTATATGGTGTGGTCGTAAGTGACAGTACAAGAAGGTATCAAGAAAATGACTACGTCTGCACATCCAGGATCATTGAGCTCAAAAACAACGTAGTTACAACAAAAAGCGGCAGTGTTTATATGCTTATCGGTGATGGTACAGAATACAAAGCAAGTTACTTGCAGTTAATAGAGTTGATGAGCGGTATAAGTCCTTCCGATCTGAATTTGGAGCTTAAATAATTGAACGGCCTTTTGCTTGGTGATCACTGCGGTAGTAGCTTTGAGGGAAGCGACAAAATTCGCGGGTATAACCTCCCGCTTTTTTCACCTTCATCACACTTAACTGATGACAGTATTTTAGCTGCCGCTATTTGTTCTGAGCTGCTTAAAGGCAGCGATAACTTTGAACATGCTATGATTGATTGGTATCAAAAGTACCCACATGAAGAATATAGCTTTAGTTTTTTTAAGTGGCTTGAGCAAGACATTGGTGATTCATCTGGTAACGGCAGTGCAATAAGATCTATTCCGGCTGGATATGTTGCGGCAAGTGAAAATGAAGCAATTCACCTGGCACAAAAAATTAGTAAGATAACTCATAGTCATCATGAAGGTATGTGTGGAGCCGAATCAGTGGCCTGGTTAATTTTCAAACTTAGAAATGGTGCTGGGTTTGAAGATATTAAATATCAGTGCTATGAAAATTGGGGATATTACTTAGATTACAATCTGGAGTTTGAGCGCAAAGATAGAGGAGGTGTTTTTACTACTTCGGCATGGGATACAGTGCCTATATCGCTCTTCATTGGACTTAAATCAACAAGCGTTGAAGATGCATTAAGGACATGCATTTTCATAGGCGGCGACGTAGATTCGATGGCTGCGATTGCATGTAGTGTTGCGGAACTGATTCATGGAAAAACATCCACAAAGATGATGCGGAAGGTGTACTCAGCTAACGTAAGAAAATTCAATGATGTGCTCCTTACGTTTGAACAATTTAATAGAAATTTTTGTATGTTTTGATATAGAACATAGGTCAGGTGGCTCAGTAGTTTTTTTGATTGTTATTAGAGTAGAAGATATGTTGCGCTGCAATCAGTCTTTCCTAGCATTGACTTTAAGAAGAAATCAATATCATCGGGTTGATTTCCTTGAGGGTCGCCTTTATTTTTGATGGCTTTTTTAGCTTTATCTGTTAATGCTTTTTTACGTTCCGCTTTTTAATTTTAAGTCCGTTTTTGTATTTTTTAAACTTTTTTTGATTCTACTTGGGTATCGATAATCACATATTTTTTAAATAGATAAACCCAAGTGCCAGTATTAACGCCAATGATTTTTTTGACTGTTTCACCATATTTATTTAATTCCTTTTCTCCTATTAATTCAACATTGTATTTTTCACATGCTCTTTGAAATTTAGCAAAATCCCCGTTAACTGAATGCTCTAAAACTTTTCTGAAACAATACTCTTTCTCACATATTTGATAATCGTTAAAGGTGCCATTTAATTTAATATACCAATCAAGTTCTTTTTTTCTACGGAGTTCATATTCAGAATCGAAATGAAAATCCCCATCACCGGAGTCAGAAGAAAAAGTGTCTTCAGGTTCCATGAAATGCGTACTTATTTCTTTTAGAGTCTTTTCGTCAAGCTCTAATAAATCGCCTTGGCTATAATTCCCCCCACTATATTCAATGTGTTGGCTAGAATACTTATTTAATAAATAGTAATCTAATTTTGCACCTTGCTCTTCATCTGTTAACCTTTCTGTTAATAAACTTAATTCATTTTCAAATTCTTGAGCCGTTATAGTACAAGGCTTCGGATCTTCGTAAACAACATTCGTTGATAACTTGCCATGTTTTTTGAATTGCTTTTTAGTTGTAAGTCCTGTTCTATGGCTGATCTTACGTAAAGCATCCCATACAGCACTATAACCCTTTATTCCAAAAAAATTAAAGGCTCTAGCCCCAATGGCTGCTCTCCAGGCATCAATTTTGATAAGCATATCTTTTTCTGATTCTTTATCTAACTCTGATTTATCCTTATCTAAATCTATAACATCAACACCAACAGCCTTATTAATATATTTAAAGCAATACGATGAAGCTGAAGAAACTTTTGAGCTTTCGCCTTTTTCGGAATCTACATCGCCAATAACGATTTTTAACTGGTGCTTGCTCACTCTTGCAAAATGTTTATAAAATATTCCTTGGTTTGAAAATAACTTATCCTCTTTACTTCTATCGTAAAAAATAACTATATGCCCATGTAAAGTGCCATCTTTATTCGCTTCTGAAACTCTGCAACCAAACACATCGCCATTTTTAACACTAATATTAAAACGCTCCCAATCTCTACCTAGTGCTTTCCAGCACTCAGTTAAATATTTTTTAGATTCTATGGCGTTTTTTCTATTCCAAGACTTTCTTTGTTTAGTTGTTGTGGGGTTCGAATGATACTCAGGTGGTGCAGTCATCGTTAAAAAAGCCCAGCCAAAGCCAAGAGAAGCACTGTTCTTGGATTTTAAATCTTCCGTTCGCATTTCAGCTAAATTCTGTAAGCCTTTAATTCTCGCGTATAGTTTAGCTGCGTTTGTATTTGCGGTGTCCACGAACTCAAGTAGTGATTTATATTCACCGTTAACTAAAATCTTCTTAGAATCCAGAAACTCCTTGTTATATTCATTTTGCATTTTTCTAAAGGAAACCATTAAGCGTGAGGCATAGGCTGATTCACCTTTCTTTCCACCAACTTCTTTATTCTTTTGCGCAACGTACAACATTTCGCTTAAGAACAAACGAACCATTTTTCTTTTGCAATAATCAGCATTTAAAAAGCGTTGCTTTGATTCAAATAAAGCTTTGTCCAAGTTAGAGTTTAATCGTTCAATTCTTTCCAATATTTTTAATCGTGTTTTTTTAGCTCGAATACTTAATTCGTTTAGAGCCTCAACTTTTGATGTGATCTTTTTTCTTAATTTGGTGATTTTATCAAAGTTATAACAAAAAATTCCATAGTGAGTATGATGTGAAAAAATTGAACGAAAGTCGTAATCATTATCTCGTTTAGAATCTAGCGAAAGGTCGTTATCGCGGACTACCTTTGCCGCTGATTGAGATATGTTTACACCCAAAAATTTTACTTTAAATAAGTTGTGAGAAAAATATGGCTCTAAAGATGAGGGTAAAATAAACATATGAATTACATCGTTCGTTAAATGGAATACAATAACAATAACAAATTAAGAATCTAAAATAAACTCGAAATTCCTTTAAGCCTCTGGTTTATATGTTTATTTGTATTGTTTTTTTATTCTGCCTTATATGATTCAGTCATTTAAGTAATGTAAAACACATTAATAAAAGTTAACTTTTATTTTTTGTAAAAAGCTCATGCGGGACTTATTAATAATTATCCAAGGGGAAAACTGCGCCTTCGCTTGTTTTAAAAATTTGGTTCACTGGATGTTTCAAAGGTACCTACTAGCTCATCACTTCGCATTACTGAATTTAGTTTACTATAAAACTTTTGAATCATTTCTACACTGGTACCTACGTTGGTAGCCACTAGATAGACGTCAACGGCATCAACTAACTTTTTGGTTATATAACCATGCCGAAGGCAATAAAGACTGTAATTTAGCTCCTTTTGAGGGATTTTAAGAAATGAGCAAAGTTGTTGAAATACTTTTTCATATTGACTCGGTGTCGAAAAAGATTGGTGGTGATTAACAAAAGTTTTGAGTTGAAGCCTTATGAGTAAATATGGTTTTAACTGGAAATTTGGGTATTTTAGAACCTAATCGCAAGGTCCGAATGTGAAATACCAGAAGAGCGCTGGTTGTATATATAACAAGCGCAATTACTCAGAACAATTTTCCGCAACACTCCTAATTGTAGTGTTGCGTTACCAGTACTTTTTCTAATCGATCCCCACACAAGCTGAGCAATAGCACTAAGAAGCTTTTGTCCAAAAATGAGCTATCTAGGGTAAATCATTTCTGCCCCATTCCTTCTTACTGCGCCTATTAGTGGCGGCATTAAGCTAGATCTTGTTGACCAAATTTTAGTAATGCTACAGAGTGTCTATATAAATCAAGCCGTACCAGAGAGCGATCAGCACATCGAAGTCACTCCATTACAGTAAGGAAAATGCTTAATGTCTGCCCCAAAGAAATCCTATCCGCTCAAGAAATCGATACCACTGTCTGCTCAGAGAGGGTTTTTAACACATTTAAGTGTTAGCGGGGAGAATGAAAATGCGCGTCAAGGCATGCAACTACTACTGTCCACCCTCCGTGGCCACCAGCTCACTAAAGGGCTTGCAGCCTACACACTGAACAAAGGCAATCCATCTATCGGTTTTGGCATGGAACGCGGGAAAACCCTATTTTCGATCAAAAAAATTAAGCAGGACTTTCATTTCCACTTGAACGGCACTGATGAGCAACACAGATCCGAATGGGAATCGCTTACTAATGCGCTCGGGGTTAAATTCACTTTCAAGCAGACAATTTCTGTCAATGCACTTGGCAATAGCGCCGCCAGCAGTCATGAACTATCAAAGTTACTTCAATTCCTTGGATACTGTGAACAGTGTAACTATGTGTGCGAGTTTGTCGGTATTGAACGCCCCTCTCAGCAGTCCCAATCTGGTGCTGTTGAAGCTGATTTTAACTCTAGTCTCACTCGGAATAGTAAAGAGCAACGTGATTTCACCAAGGCATTACATCAAAAATATGGTGGCCGCTGCGTCGTCACTGGCTGCAATATTAGTAAGGTTCTCGAAGGAGCTCATATAAAAAGCTACACCGATATGGATAAGCAAGATAGGTTTCAATTTGAACCACACAACGGCTTGTTATTGCGCTGCGATATCCACGCATTAACGAGCGGCAAAGCTCCACTCATGGTATTCAAGCCACTCAAACAAAAGGGACGCATTAAAGTGCTGTTATCTAAAAAGTTGGATAAAAGTGATTACACGCCTTTCAAAGACAAAGAATTCTCTGTTGACCTTGCCACCTACCAATACATTTCCGATGTTTACAATAATTTCCTAAACCAAGGCACTGATGATTTTGGCAAGCCTTTTAGTTAATTGGGACGATAGCAGCAATTAACACTACAAAGCCTCATCGGGCAACTCTTGTTATGTGATTTGGATCGCCACGACTTCATTAGACTACTTATGCCCCATTTTGTGTTGTTAGCCATGCCTTACATTATGGCTAGCAACTCACTATGCTATACACACCTAATGTATTTTGTAGTCGAGAAACGGTAAATGAATAAAAAAGTTGTCGTCAGAAAAAGAGCAGGTTCAGGGCTCTCCCTCTTACAAAGCAGATGATTATAAACTGGGTATTGAGCCTTCAAAAGTTCAGTACAAAGCTGCATTGAAAAGAATTGAATCTATATTCGATTCAGGGCCTGGGACTCTGGAAGGTAAAGAGCTTGAAAAGCTGATCTCATTTGTCGAAGCTTATGAAGACAAGCATTACCGCATCTAATTTGACTCATTTTTGCCCCATTGCGAGTTATCGGTGCGGCAGATAACTTACTCTGTCAGTGGTGAGTTGGCCAAGTTTTAGTAATGCTAAATATTGACTAGAGTAATGGTGGCGATTCAGTTTGCTTTTAGCTTGGGTTGTTTAGTGTTAACTTTGTAAACAGGAGCACTAACAATAACTACATGGAATACAAATGTACATTCGTACGGTCGAAATTGAAAACTACCGAGCCTTCAAAAGCTTCAAGATCAAACTTTCACCACTTAGCCTAATTATCGGTGAAAACGAAGCAGGTAAAACCAACCTATTTGACGCACTTGCTCTGCCACTTAATAGCAACGACATAAGCTTCAATAAGAAACGTCTATCTGTATCGGACATCAACCGCGATGCAATCAAAGACTTTTATCAAGCTATCATCAACGGCAAGGGAGATGATGAGATCAAGGCTTTGATTCCAAAGGTTCGAGTTGAGGTCGAGTTCACTGACCCAAAGAACATTATTGAAGAAGGCGTTATTGGTAAGTGGATAATCGGAGACGAAGCCGACGAGAGTTATAAGATTCGGTACGATTTCAGGCCTAAAGATGCAGATCATTTTGTAAATAGTGCCAAAGAATTACTCGACGGCATTGAGGATATCAAAGATACACGCTGGTTTAACTTACCAATTGAGCTTTACGACTATGATGTAACGCAAAGCAATAATGGGTTAAAGGTTAGCTATTCTGATTTAAGACTTATAGCCATCAACGCTATCAACGCCGAGCGTGACGACTTTGCTGAAAATAATACACAGAAATCAAACAACATTCTGACAAAAATGCTTATTTCCGCTCTCGAGGATTCCGACAAGGCCAAGATTAACAGCGCGTACACTTCTTTCTTTGATGAAATCGAAAGTACAGAGACATTCAAAAAAATCGTTACACCTGATCCAGACTTCGAGAACTTCTTCGACGAAATTGTTGATAAGCTTGAATGTATCCCTAACCTGCCAAATTTAAAGAGCATCCTATCCAACATCACCTTGAAGTCTGGTGAAAGCTACCTATATCAGCGTGGCCTCGGGTATCGTAATCTTGTTTTCATTTACCTATTATTTGAGTTCTTCAAAAGCAACAAGAATGCACTCAACCTCTGCTGTATCGAAGAACCTGAAGCACACCTTAGCGTCAACAACCTCCGCTTCGCAACTGACTTCATATACAAGAGCACACAAAAAGGCGGCTCATCTCTACAAACGCTAATTAGCTCCCATAGCCCTCAGGTCATCAATAAACTTGAGCTAACTAACGTAATCGTCCTATCTGGAAATGAGGCTATACACCTAACTGATAGTAAGAAGCATCTCACTAACTATCTTCGTAAGCGGCCTAACTTCGATATTCTAAAACTGCTACTAAGCAATAAGACTGTACTCGTTGAAGGCACTACCGAAGAGATGCTGATCAACGCCATCCTCTACCGTAATAACAAGAATTTGAGTAGTCTTGAAGTAATATCGATCGAGCAAACTGGCTTCATAACTTTCATGGACGTCTGGTTGCAAGTCAATAAAGGCAAACCAAAGAAGAAGCTAAGCATCATACGTGATTATGATGATAATAATGCAACCAAAGACAAGCACCAAAAATACGATATCGAAAACGACAATATAAGAGTAAGAACAACTACCAATTATACGCTCGAAGACGATCTAGCTGGAACAGCTGGAAACCTTCATCGCCTAAACACGCTGTTCAACAAGACGTACAAAACCCCGAAAGATATGGCCGAGTTCCTGAAAAATAGTAAAGCCGAAAGGATGCTCAAGATTGCAGACTCTATCTTAGATGAAATGAACAAAGATCCGATCATGCTACCCAAGCACATTCTAGAAGCCTTGGACTTCATGAAATGATTGAAGTCCAAATAGCCGGAGCAGGTGCTGGTAAGACTCACGGCCTAGCTGAGAAGATCATCAAGCACTATGATGCTTCGTCATATAAGAAGATCTTTGCCATCACCTATACCAATAATGCCGCGAAGAACATTTCCGAAGCTATCATCAAGCAATTTGGATACTTGCCAGAAAATATCATAGTTTGCACTGTTCATACGTTCCTATTGAATGAGATCATTTACCCTTACTCTCCGTTTGTTCTAAATGAAATACACACCACCTCATCTCGATGCAAAACATTCTCAAACTTTCCTCCTGGCAAGTCTGAGGAAAAAAAACGACGAGAATCAGCGAGCACAATTAGCAGGCTAAAGAAGATTGGCGTGATACATGTCGATGAGACATATGCTGCGGCATGGAGAATTGTCGATGAAAAGTACTCCAAACATAGCAGCCAGAAAAAGAAGTCTAAAGTTAGGAAAGTTCACAAGTTACTAAGTAGCGCGATTGATAAGATTTTTCTGGACGAAGCTCAGGATCTTGATGAAACAGCTCTTAAGGCTTTTCAACAAATCGGCGAGAATTCGGTTGACATTTACATGGTGGGTGACCCTAAGCAAGCAATAGATTATCCAACATCTTTCACAGACTGGTTAGCTGCGAACAAAGCCAACGAAAAAGTTAAAGTACTTCCGAATATAACTACTTCTCGTAGGGTTCCACAGAGAATTCTTGACCTCTCAAACACCTTTTGCCCCAAAGGCCAAGAGCAAACTAGCTTGTCAGAAGTTGAAGGATGCCTAACATACATCACTTCTGAAGATGATCATTACGACGAAGTTCTCTGTCATCACATTGAGAATGGAAGCTTAGTGAGCATCTTCAGAAAAGAAGGTAATTACTCAACCAAACAAGCAGGGTCACTACCCGAGTTTGATCCTGAGGTAGAAGAGCTACTTACAGTAAAGTTTCCCGAATACGAAAAAGACGTGGTCATATATTCATTACAGCGTTTCTTTGCCTCCCTGTTATCCAAGAATGACAACAACAAATCAATACGTAAATTTCTTGCCAAGCTGGAAATTCCATATGACAAAGAGCTGTTCATAAAACTTTGCCGCTCGGCCGAGCAATTTAGTTCATCTAAGGACAATTCGGCCAAGTATGCAATAAGCAGCATCCAACGAACTAAGGGCTTAGAGTCTAAGGTTTGTGTCTTAATCTTAACGCCAGCGATATTCAAATACTTAATGCAGAATGGTGTAACCAAGTTCAACAAGACTTGGAATATGGTCTACGTCGCATTAACGAGAGCTGAGTCAGAGCTTGTTGTAGCAGTAGACATGGCTTTGCTTAGCAGAGGGTACAAGCATGATGACATTGTTGAGAGCCTTGAATCTATTGGGTTTGAAGTACTAAATCCGAATCTACCAAACCACAAAACCGAAGAAAAATTAGAGGAAGCCTAATATCAACCACAGATAATTGCCAAACATCCGTTTTGGGCCGTGCAGATCATGTATCAAGCTCAAATACTCGGAACAATTTTTCACTTTGCTCCAATTGGCTCTGTGTTGCGGGCGCAACCCCATAGAAAATATTATCCGAAACTCATGAATTAAAGCTAGTGACCTAACTCACTTTTGTCCATTACTGGGTTTGATACCTAAAACGTTTCAGCCCATGCGACGTGAAGTAGTATGAAGCGTTGTTCACCACGATAAGAGTGAACCATCTGTATAACCAGATGCCCCTATGGCTCTGAATAAAGTAGCGAGGTCCAGTAGTTTACTTGGCAGGAACAGAATCGCGAGAGATCGTTCATACATTCTGTCCAAAAGTGATCAAGCTTTATTATCAAAAAATAAAATTTGTCCTCTGAAAATTTATCAAACTATAATATGTCTTACGATAATGTGGTATTTAGTGAGGCATTGTGCGCTGTTAATGTAAAATCTGTTCCACTCCCCCATAAAACTGTTTTTGACTTAATTATGCTGTCTTGTCCCATCCAAAGCACAGGTCTTGAGTGGTATCGCTGTCTTCATCTTTCCATGTCATAGCGTCAGTCATCACGTTTTGCATACACTGCTGTATGTCTGATCCGTCATATACGGTTTCATTGTTAGTATCATGCTCGATAATAGACCGGCTAAGCTCCAAAGGCGTGTAAGTTCTTGCATAACCGCCGCAAAATATTAGAGCAAGAGTTTTTAAAATCATTTCCATAATTGCCTCAGCTAGCATTTCGACGTCGCCGCATCTAAAGGCTAAATCGGCATAATATTGTCCTTCATATCTGCGAACGATTACATTAAGTCTTAAACGCTTAATAGTAGATACTTGCTTTTTAGTTACTTTAACTTTCACACGTATTCCAGTAAGTCCTAAAGTAGGATTATCGCGTGCTGGGTGGTAGTTTAAGCCTTTCCGTTCAGGGTTTAAAAGTGATCCCCACGACGCATGAGTCGACGATATGTTGCTGCCACTATGAGACTTATCACTGCCTTTTAGTTTGTATGATATCCCCATACATTCACCCACTTTATCTTCGCGAGCTTCGATGGTAACACCACGTTTTTTTAATGATTTTACGTAGTCAGTAATGGTTGACGGTTTGTCATGTTCAAATACTTGTTTTATTTTAGTGCGTATTAAGTTGCGTTCGTCGACATACGAAAAATCTTTATTAAATTTATTTCCTCGAGCTTTATCGAGGCTTACAAAATCCAAATGGTCATTGCTGGCATTTTTAGACAGAAAATCAAATGAATTTTCAGGCGCTGTCAGTCCAAATTTTTGGCATATACGATCCCTGACTCGCTGTGCTTTTTCGTAGTGGTTGTGTTTTGATATTAATTTCCCGTCGCTATCAACTCGACATGCTCCGATGTGTAAATGTAAGTTTTTCTTTTCTTTATGGATGCCACCGCAAAATAAACTGTTATCAAATTCGTAGCCCATTCCAGCTTGGAATTCTTCGATCACTTCTGCCCACTGCTTATCTGTTAATGAGTCTTCATAGCGTAAAGTTAATGTTGAGTGGTTATATAGCTTTCCGTCGCGGTTAGTGCCGACATATAACCCCGCTTGCTGCTCAAATTCTGCTACCAGCTCGTCTAGGTTAACTTCTGCTGTACCATCGGTATTTATAGATATTGGGTCGTCACTTATCGCGCTGCCTTGAACAAATACTATATTGCCCATTGCGTGCTCGTGATCATCATTTGCACGCAAAAAATACTCAAGAGTTGCTCTGATACCGGATCTGTCCTGGAAGTCTTTATATATCATACCGCACCCCTTTTTTATTATTTGAGCCTATATAACCCTCTGGCCACTTGTCCCTGCCGATACACACCGGCAAGGACAAGTGGCTTTAATCCTCTGTAAATACTCTTGACTTAAGCTCGTGCAGTCTTAGTTCTAGCTCCGCAATTTCTTCTTGTAAAGTACCTATTTTAGTTTCTCTAACCGCCATTAATTTTTTAGCTGTAGTTAGTAAGTCTATATTGCCAGTCTCGCTTTCAATTGCTAATTGTTCCCAGAATTCATGGTTAACAGGCAATGTAATTTGCTTTCTAAATGTCTGGGTATGGAGTTCTTTAGTTAGTCGACAGTGTTCTGAGAGTTCAATTCTTAATGCTTTACGCTCTGACTCTGCATTTATGCCGCGTTCGGCAAGGTAGTAATAATCACGCTTAAGTGCGTTTAAATTAGTAGAGGAGATTTTGTAATGACGTCGTAAATCTTCGGCTGGTTCGCCAGGGATTAACAGTGTAAATTTTTCTTGAGCTAAAATGCTAAATACGAGGTCATACATAAATAGTCCACGCTGCTTATACTTGGCTGCTTTTGCTATGCATGTAAATAGATTGCGTTCTGCTTGGGTGGTTCTGAATGTTACCGGAGCGTCTCGGCGCTCTTCCGGATCCTTACTTGGTCTTCCGCGTTCTTTAATTTTAACATTACCGAGGCTTTGGCCCTCTTCTGGATTCTTACCTGGTTTTCTTTTATTGCACATATTAAAACTCCCGGGGCTTAGGCCCTCTTCTATTATTTTATTTACTAAGCGCAGATGACACGAAGTGGCATTGAGCACCTATCCAGCCGCAGATGACACGTAGTGACTTTGAGGACTGAACCTTTACAAGTAGGGGGGTTAAGGGGGTACGTAGTACTACCGAAAATTCCGCTGCTGTAAATATAGCTTGCCTAACACTTCATATTAAAAAAACAATTATTGTCAATTATCTATATGTTTTATATCGTTTTTATAGATTTAATTATAACATTTTACCCAATAAAAATGAGTATTTTTTATACTATTAATAATTTCAAACTTGTCATGTAAAGTGATAATTTATGAAGTGGATTTAGGGAGAGTTTTCCGATCTGTTTTAATATAAAATTAGTGCCATTAGTGGCAATAACAGTGTCACTAACGGCAATAACCGTGTCACTTGTGTATTAATTATACAAAAAAAGAGTTCATATTAAAATTATAGATAATGTCAAAAAATATAGATTCGCACTCCTGTATTGCGAAATACAAAAATTATTGCTCTATGCATTTGCGAGAGGTATACCAAAACTTATTGTTACTGCAAACCAACCTTGCGACAGTTAAAAATGAAAAAACTATAAATTGGCGCTCGCAGTCAATGAGTGCAGTTTATTTTTGCGATTAAGAGATTCGCAAGACCTAAGTGCAAACTTTGACAATAAAGAGGGCCTCACTATAGTGGTAATAAGAACTTAGTCAAAAAGTGGTTCGAGATCATTTAAAAAAGGAATACATTTGCCATGTTGTGCTCATAACTGGACAGAAACTCGTTAGAGTTAATACTCAATATTACTTTATTCATATTACGATAATTATGGAAAAACTCAAAAATCTCGGAATACTGTTTAGATTATCCTCTAACTAGGTGACCAAGTTAGCTACGCCATTTCGCCTTTTCTTTTAAAACCATTGTCATACCATTTTTATGGCCAACATATTTAGTTTAAAATAACTTTTTGATTAATGTTAGTTAAGGCGATGAGCATGGTGAGTTGATTAAAAGTAAAAGACTTGAAGACCAAGTTGCAAAGGTCATTACCTCTAACTACATAGCTACATACAAAGAAGATCTACCAATAGTTTTTAAAATTCTCGGTGGAATACTTTAGCCTGATACAGATAGTATCCCTAACGCATCATAGTTGAAGTGATCATTCGCTTGATAAATATTATATTACTAGATATGACCAAATCGAAGAGACAATAAATCAAGTGTAGATACTGCTGTGGCCGTTTATGACTAGCGATGGCCTCTGGTAAGTCACTAGTTTTCTTGACAAGATTAATCCCACATTAGTTTTTGTATGGAAAATTCAAATAAATGAAGCTTGAATTAGTTTTAACCCTAATGATAAAGGGCCAAAAATGAGTCAGCCTGGCTAACTAATTTCTGGACAAAAGCTCCTTAGAGTTAATGATCAAAATCCACTAATTCACATTACGATAAGTGTGGCTAAGTTCGTAACCACTAGAGTAACTGTTATGGTCAGCCTCTAATTAACTGGCTGTATTCTTCGGTCACACAGTGACTGGCCGATCAATAAATAGTAATAACAATTGTCGTTAGCCCTGCTTCGCAGGAACAGTAGCCAGTATTCATTTGCAAGCCAGGTGGTTGATTGAATTAACTGGTTTAACTTCGATAAAGCCGGCACAAAAAACTTCTATTCCCTCTTGATTAATTAAACATCTTCAGATTGAAGCATTAACCACATATCAGCATCTTTAATCTTTCCTTTTTCTGATAGCTGACGAATTTTTGAAACAAATAAATCCCACTGACTTTTATACATCATGTTGTAATTCGGCAATACTTTGCCATTTTTGTACGTTTCAAATGCTTCCTTAACTGCATCTGGCATACCCAGAGCAGTAGCTTGAACCATATCATTAGTATCACTAGTATCTTCTTTGACAAGCTGTCTGTTTGCGCTTCCATTTTGAATTGCAGCAAGTAGCGGTCTCGTTTCATCAATTTCATGTTTTAAGTAGTACTTCATCAAAGTTTCTGGTTTATCACCAATTATTTTAGCTGCTGTCTCTACACCAACTTTTTTAGTCACTTTAGTAGCAAATGTATGTCTGAAGTCATATGCCCTGTCTGTGGTTAAAAATCCGAAATTTAATTTCATCGCTTTCCATGAATCACGTATAACCCCTTCTGTTACATGCCCAGTTTCAGACATTTTATGACTAGGAAACATATGCCCATGGTCGTTTTCAAAGTAATAACTACTACTTAGATATATAATGACTTGAGACCAATAATAATCAGACTCGATCGGGATATCACGCTTCTTTTTTGTCTTGCGACTTATAGACGACGGAATGTGCAAGTTCTTTTTTTCAATTTGAAAGTTGAGTCGGAAGTTTCTATATGCTTCACAATTACGAACTCCAGCCATGATCATAGTAGCTAGAATTATTTTTCCGGCTAAATTTCCGGGGGCTTCTTCAAAAAGAAATCTTAATGCTATGTCTGGATTGACATCATAAGTGTTTATTTCTCGCTCGTACTCTTCTTCGTCTTTAAATAAATAATTGAATCCATCAAGTGGGTTGTGTGTGATATATTTTGCTTTGGAGCAAATATTAAACATCGAGTTTATTACGGTATATGACTTTCGCTGCGATCTTTTGGACTTTACTTTAACTACACCGTTTGTCGGATTTTCCTTTGGAGTTTCCCAATATTCTATAAGCTCCTTGATCCATACCTCGTCTACATCTTTAATTCTTTTTTTTATAAAAGGGGTTAAGTCAGATTTTATAGCCTTGAGTACCTTTAAATTTTCAATTGGCTTGATGCCTCCATTTTTTATTTTTATTGATTTCCTATCTTCTACGTACTTCTCATCAAGGTATCTTTCAATTGTCCACTCTCCGGTGGTTGCTGACTCAGCACAGAAATTATCCCACTGTGAACATATTTTCTTAAATTCTACTCTAGCCATCGCTAAGCTATAAAAACCTGATGGGTAGTGACAACTATCTGTTCTTTCTTGCCAAGAGCCGATTTTTTTCATCGAGCCATTTGTTGGTTTAAAGTAAAAGACTTTTGATCTTTTAGTTAGTCTTAGTACAAGAGAGAAACCGCCACCACTTACAGTAGCATCAAAAAAGTCTTTTGAGCCTTTTTCGATGTAAGGAAGTTTTTTTATACCTATCTCTTTAAACATAAAGGTACTTTGCTTTGTAACATTTTTACTAATGTAATCAGATAGTATGAAATCTTCTTTTTTGATTATCATTTTTGCCATAACCCAAAACCTTTTTGAAATGCATTTTGTATCATTTTCATATCATAATATCATTGTTCATATCATTATTTAAAAGATTAGGAATTATTAGATTTAAGTAAAAATGTTTCACCTCGCCAAGAAATAACCATAAATGCTTATATATAAAGGGTTTTATTATTAGCACCTATAAATATAAAGATATAAATATTTACACCTACTTATACAAACAACCGCTTAGGAGGCGGCTGCTCTATCCTGTTGAGCTATAGAGAGACCCTGTGATTATACTGAGTTTATAGTTGAATTAAACCTTTTAAATTTAATTGCTTGATTAATAACCAACAAATGCTTACGGCCTATTTGTTAAGATCTATTTATTAAACTCTAATACTCTAGATTGTTAGTTTTTAACGGCCCCATTTCTTTATAAATTAGTTCTTAATGGCAATATCATTGACTTGAATATTGTCTGCACTGTCGATACCGTCAAATATTGCTGTTGAGCTGTCTTCGGTAACTTGTTCGATAACCACATTGGCACGACTTTTTGTGGCGATAGCGCGCATGGAGTTAAATCTGTCTGGGATATTTTTCTGTAATACGATTTGGAATTTATCACCCATTTTAACGCCATTTTTACGACCTAAATTAATGATAATTCTATCCCCTTGCCTGGCAACAATTTGGCCTAATAATGGTCGACAATTTAATTGTTTATCCAATGACATAACACTTTGTTGTAAAATATCACTTATAGCCTGACCATAAGATGAGCGCCAAAAGCGCTGGTTAGCAGGTGAAACGATTTCTTGTCTTTCAAATTCCCAAGGCGCGGAGGTTGTGAAAGATTCACTCCAAACCACTTCGCCACTGATAGCATGATAAAGGGTTAACTTTATAATAAATTGCCTTAGCGGATCATCGTCGACCAAGCCCATATAACTGCTTTGTACTGGTTCAGTTGAAATATCAATAATTTCTGGTTGCAATAAATATTGGCTATCGGTGATCTCGCCAAGCCAACTAGGAATACGGTACCCTTTAAAATTCACCAATTGATTGGTGTTATCAATTTTTTCATCGGCATGTAATCGTGCAAAGCTATAACGCGATTGCGCATTAATAATTTTACCTAGATGTTCTGTAATACGTTGTTCAAAATTGGCCAGCTGGCCATAGCGTAACTGGGCGCGTTCTTGTAAATAGGCTTGTGGCAACATAATGGCGGCTTTAAGCGATTGGCTTTTGCATTGTGCATCGGGTTCTTGCTCACCGAGTTCAAGTTGTAAAACCACGGTAATAGTATGCTGGCTGATCATTTCACTCATTAATTCAACGTTATTAGCCGATCCCATTCGTTGAATTTGAAAGGTATCTTGAGTGAGCCGACCTTGATTGACTTGTTGTTGGCTGGAAAAGTTAACCCCGGCTTTTAAGCTGGCATAATTTAATGCTTGGCTAATGGCATCTTCGCGGGCTTTATCAATATCGCCATTAACAATTTTGGCCTTGCCAGTAACTTCAATTTGTTCAGCCGATGCAGACATTGTCGCCAATAAGCCACTGACGCATAACATGGCTATTACAGCAATATGACTGAAGGAATTAGCTCGGTTAGTAAGGCTTTGTCTGATCAGCATGCGATGTCCTAATGTCAAAAAAACGTCAATTTGGCCTAATTACACAAATTAAGCTTACTCTATTTTTAACAAAGCAAAAATTGTGCCTATTAACATTTTTGTAGTTATTTTTCGATCGAGTACAATTATAGTAAAGCTTTTTGTGCTTTTGCCGATATAAGGTGACGAACGATAAAGAAGTAAGTTAATGGCCTTAGTTGATGGTACACAAGGTGATTAAATAGCTCATTTATACCAAGACTTGCAGCATTAAGTGTTAGAGGAATTATTATGATTAACAGGCTTTTTATCCCCACTGTCATGCTCGCATCGTTATCATTAGTGGCATGTACCCAAACGCCTAACGAAGCCAATAACCTTGCCTTTAGTAACAACGGAAAACTGGTCAAAGTTACCGATAAAAATAACGCTAAAAACAAAACGCTAGCTTATGATATTCAGGACGTTGGATTATCGCCTAAAGGGCAAGTTAATGTGTGGGCCGAAAAGTTAGTCAACGAATTAGTATTACAGAATGATGCTTTACGCCCCGATCAACCACTGCTTATTTCTACGCCAGTTATGGCCAGTAATTTAAATACCACCAATGAGTTAGCTTTACAGTTACAGCAAGGGCTACTTGCTGCCTTTCATGCCCATGAATTTAACTTAGTGGATTTAAATGTAGCGACTAGTTTACGTGCGACAGAACAAGGCGAGTTTATGTTGAGTCGGAATTGGGAGCTATTACGCTCAGACTTACCGGTATCACATGTTTTGGTGTCAACCATGGCACTTACACCTGAAGGCATTATATTTAATGGCCGAGTGGTAAATGTCACCAATAATCGGGTACTGACTGCAGTGCAATCATTTGTGGCAGCATCGAGTTTGTCGGGTTATTTACAACCTTCTGAAATAATTGAGTCACGCAACGGCTTATTGTATCGCCACGAAAAGCGAGGCGACAGTCGTTACACCGTATTAGGAGATAAGCTATGAAGTCATTGATGTTAATTATGCTGTTGCTGCTAAGCGGATGTGTGAGCAAAGATAAATATGTTCAGTGGGAAACAGAAGCACCAGCCTCGTTTCCAACCCTAACAGCAATTGGTTACGCGCCTTTAGCAACACAGCCGAGTAAAGAAGCATCACATCGTATTTTAATGGCGATGCAAGCGTCAAAAGTTGCCGCTTATCGTGAGTTAGCAGAACAAGTTTATGGCCAAAAAGTTACCGCTAATAGCGACGTAAGTGAGTGGTTATTAACTGATGATAACGTTAAGACTAGCGTGAGCGGTATTATCCGTGGTGCAAAAGTGGTTAAGACCTACCCTTCTGGTGAGTTTTACGTAACTGAGTTAGCTCTTGACTTTAAACAAGTATGGCAATTGTACGAGCAACAAAACCGCTCTAAACGCGTAAAAGACGTTACCTACTTTTAAGTGGCAAAGACGATTTGGATTAGCTTGATACCTAATGTTGTTAACTAATATTTGAGTTAATTAACTTGCTTAAACCAAAATTACCAAACAAAAAAGCCGCTAATTTAAGCGGCTTTTTTGTTATCGGCTGTTATTGCTCATTGTTAAAACGATAATTTAAATACCAAGCCAAATGCTGCTTGATCATCTATATCTTCGGTAACGTCTGGGTAACTTAATTCCATTTCACCAGCAAAATAATAACCAGCATATGCGTTAAGGCTAATGTTGTCGGTAGCTTTCCAGCCAGCACGAACAAAACCAACCCATTCATCTACTTCGATGGTTTGATCATCATCAGCAATTAAAAAACGTTCAGTTCGTTTTGAACTACCAACGCCAAAATCAATATCGGTATTATATTGATAACTTAGCTCTAATCCTGCTGGACCACTAAAACCGGCTTGGAATGGGTTAGCAAGCACCCACTTATCATTTATTTGCCAACGAACCGCAATATAGGGCACGGTTCGCACTTCGGAAATATCATTTAAATATGCCACGCCTAAACCCAACATATTGCCTGAGTCAAAACGGTACATACCCGAAGCAACCACACCATAACTTTGTGCATTTGAAGAAGATGCGGTATCGGCATAGGCATATTGTAATTTAGGCGCAACTAAAAACATCCAATGGTTATCAGGTCGATATGATAACGATAATCCTGCACTGTACTGATGGATAGTTGACCAAGGCTGAATGTTATTCACTAACGGGGTACTTTGATTTATTTGCCAGTCGTAGTCGAGGTTGTTGTAGCCTATGTTGGCACCGATGGACCACTGGCGATTAAGTGGCATGTTAGCTGAAAAACTGGTTTTCCATGTATCTCGCTGTAACTGATTAGCGTTAGCGTCATCAGTCCCAACATTTGCAGTACCCGTTGATGTACGGGCGATGGTGAGTGAGAACGGTGAACGATCAGGGGCAGCTAGACCTTGCTGACTAAACAGCAGACTTGATGCCAACAAAATTGACAAAGCTGATTTACTCAATGATTTTGGCTGAATTACGTTAACGTTATAAAGCGTCATATTGATCTGCTTCCCTTCAAATAATGAGGTAAATTATATATTACCTTGGTGTAATGGAACCTTGGTTTCATTACACTTTGGTTTAATGGAATAGCAATACTGTTTTCGAGCCAATTAGGTTCAACTTTTATGGTTTATTTTACGTCAACTTGGTGAGCTCGCAAAAACATCACGGCAGTATCTTGTATGTATGCTTGTCTGGATATCAGTAAATCACCGATCTCCAAGCCTAACTCTAGACGTAATTTAAGTTCGCCAAATAACATTAAACATAATCTAACTGCGCTTTCATGCGGATTTTCAAACAAGTATTCGCCGTGATCATTGACCTTTTTTAAATAATTTCTAACCAGTCCGAGTACGTGCTTGGGGCCAGCGTCATAAAATAATCTAGACACTTCTGGGTGAGTATCAGCTTGAGCTACGCAGGTTTTAAATACTGTCATGGCCTCTTTGCTAACAATCATCTCACCAAATTGCTGAGCAAACTGCAAAATAACCTGTTGAGGTTTACTTGCATCAACTAAGGCATCGTCAGTGAGTTGATGCACAACACATTTAGACTCAATCGCGGAAACAAACAAATCATCTTTAGAACCAAAATATGAATATACCGTTTGTTTTGATACGCCGGCATGCTTAGCCACTTCATCCATGCTGGTATTAGGAAAACCTTGTTCACCAAAGAGTTCCATCGCAGATTCAAGTATCTGGGCCCGCTTCTGTTCGCTGCGGCTCAAATTAACTTGTCCGTCATTATTAAGCGATGTGTGTTCTTTTGTCATGTTGGTTCCGTAAATTAACCCATTAAGTAAAATCGAGCTTCAATAATACCGCTCATTAATTAGCGTTATAGTAACCAAAAATAGACTGGACAGTCTAGTCTTATAAAACTAGACTACTGAGTCTAATTAACATTTAAATTACATATTGTGGTTTGAAATAAATGCTTTCATTAAGATAAGCCAGACAGATACAACCTATTACTACGCAAGGAAGACACTTTATGTACGCATCAAAGACATTCACCCCAATCATTCGATACTTGGCGCTAGGTTTAAGCTTCATCGCATTAGGCGGTTGTGGCTCTGAGGTAAAAGAGCATTCACAAACAACTGAGTATCAAACGGTATTGTCACAGCCTTTGTCGTTAAGCGACCGTTATCAGCACATGCAAACTTACACGGGTACGATTCGTTCAGCCAATACCACCGGAATTGGCTTTGAACTTGCGGGCAAACTCAATAATATCCTGGTCGACAGTGGCGATACGGTTAGCAAAGAACAAATATTAGCGCAGCTTGATACTGATTTATTGATCGCAGAAAAGCAGCAATTACAAGCCAGTTTATTACAAACTCAGGCAGATATAGATTTAGCAAAAAGCACCTTAGTTCGTACTCAAAAGTTGAAGCAACAAAACTATGTGTCTGAGCAGCAACTCGATGAAACCCAACAACAAGTTATCAGCTTACAAGCTAACCATAAGCGTATAGACGCCAGCTTAAGTGCGACCAATTTAAAAATTGAAAAATCAACCTTACTGGCCCCATTCAATGGAAAAATCAGTCAACGTTTTCATAATGTCGGCGAAGTGATTGCGCTAGGCAGTCCGGTTTTCACCTTAGTAGGTAACAGTCAGTCTGTGGCTTATATTGGGGTACCCATTGACATCGCACAGCAGTTAACCGCCGAGCAGATGGTAGATGTCCGTGTAGGTAAACAAACCTTTACAGCTAAAATTGCCGGAATAAGCGCCGAAGTGAACACGATTAGCCGTACAGTTCAGTTACGTATTCTGTTACCAGATTCAGCAAGAGTCATCAATGGTGAGATAGCCTATTTAGCTTATCAGCAAGATGTTCTGGAACCTGGTTATTGGGTACCAATGTCGGCCTTAACTGACGGAGTTCGCGGATTATGGAATGTGTTTGCCTTAGTTGAGGCTGAGCAAGGTTTTTATACCATTGAACGTCGCGATGTAGAGATTATCTATACCAATGAACAACAAGCGTATATTCAAGGTGCCATAAAACCAAGCGATCTAATTGTGTCACAAGGATTACATAAATTGGTCGTTGACCAAAAAGTGACTCTCGCTCAAGCAGAGAAAACGGGGGCACTATGATTAAAGCATTTTTAGAAAATGGCCGCCTAACCAGCTTATTTATCGCATTATTAATTGTTGCTGGATTAGGTGCCATTTCAAGCCTACCTCGCACCGAAGACCCACATATTACTAACCGATTTTCATCTGTTATCACTCAATACCCAGGTGCATCTGCTGAGCGGGTTGAAGCGCTAGTGACCGAAGTGTTAGAAAATCAATTACGTCGTTTAGAAGATTTAAAGCTAGTCCAGTCTACTTCTCGCCCGGGAATTTCGGTTATCCAGTTAGAGTTAAAAGACACAGTAACAGAGACGGCTCCGGTGTGGTCACGCGCTCGTGATCTGATCGCCGACAGTGAATCATTGTTGCCATTAGAAGCACAAAACAGCGTATTAGATGATCAACTAGGTTATGCCAACACTGCTATTTTAGGGCTTGTTTGGGCCGACGACAGCCCTGTAAGAGCCGATATTCTTAATCGTTATGCTAAAGAATTACAAAGCCGCCTAAGGCTGCTCAGCGGTACTGATTTTGTTAAACTCTATGGCGCACCACAAGAAGAGATTTTAGTTGAGTTAGATGGCAATAAAATCAGCCAATTGCATTTAACCCCCGCCAGTATTGCCGCGATTTTAAATAATGCCGACAGTAAAATTTCAGCGGGTGAAGTTAATAACAGCCAATTTAGAGCCTTAGTTGAAGTATCTGGTGAGTTAGATTCCCAAAATCGTATCCGCCAAGTGCCGTTAAAAGTAGATGACTATGGTCAAATTATTCGCTTAGGGGATGTGGCTAATATTACCCGCCAAGCTAAGACCCCAGCATCAAGTATCGCCTTAATCGACAGTCAACAAGGCGTATTAGTCTCTGCGCGCATGCTCAATAATAATCGAGTCGATGTGTGGCAACAGCATGTTAGCAACGCTATAGATGATTTCTCAGTTAATTTACCGGCCAATATCAAGGTTCAATGGTTATTCGACCAACAAAGCTATACCAGTGACCGATTAGGCGACTTAGTGATTAATCTGTTACAAGGATTTGTGATTATTTTAGTGGTTCTGATGCTGACATTAGGACTGAGAAATGCGGTTATTGTGGCGATATCATTACCATTAACCGCGTTATTTACCCTTACCTGCATGAAATATACTGGCCTACCGATCCACCAAATGTCGGTAACAGGTTTAGTGGTTGCGCTGGGGATTATGGTCGATAATGCGATTGTGATTGTTGATGCCATTGCTCAACGCCGTCAGCAAGGTATGAGTAAGCTGGAAGCGGTATCGAAAACACTACATCATTTATGGCTTCCACTGGCGGGGTCTACCATTACCACTATGCTCGCCTTTGCGCCTATTGTGTTAATGCCGGGGTCCGCGGGTGAGTTTGTTGGTGGCATTGCCATTTCAGTCATGTTCGCCTTACTTGGCTCATATATTATTTCTCATACCATTATTGCTGGCCTTGCGGGTCGATTCAGTCGCAGTGAAAAACCAACGGTTTGGTATCAGCAAGGCATGGCATTTCCCAAAATAAGTCAGGCATATACTGCCAGCCTTAGGTTTGCGTTAACAAGACCAATACTGACCGCTATTGTGATTGGAATATTACCGGTTGCAGGCTTTTTTGCTGCGGGGAAAATGACTGAACAATTTTTCCCACCATCTGATCGCGATATGTTTCAAATTGAAGTCTACTTGGCACCTCATGTCAGTATTGATAACACTCTCGAGCAGGTTAAACTGATTGATAATAAGCTGCAACAGATTGACGATATTGTCGCCGCTACATGGGTTGTTGGCGGTAATACGCCCTCTTTCTATTACAACTTAACTCAACGGCAACAAGGGGCAACCCATTATGCTCAAGCAATGATTAAAGTGACTGATTATGTCGCCGCCAATAGGTTAATTTTACAATTGCAAAAAGAGTTTGATACCCAATTTCCACAAGCACAGATTTTAGTGCGTAAACTGGAACAAGGCCCCCCTTTTAACGCTCCTGTTGAGCTGCGTATTTATGGCCCTAATCTTGATACCCTTAAAACATTGGGTGAACAAGTACGCGGCATTTTAGTCGCCACACCAGATGTCATTCACACTCGTGCCACGCTCAGTTCTGGCGCTCCAAAAGTGTGGTTACAGGTGAATGAAGACGCCAGCTTAATGAGCGGCTTAAGTTTAAGCGACATTGCTAATCAAATTCAAATGGCGACCACTGGCATCATTGGTGGCAGTATTTTAGAGCAAACCGAATCACTGCCAATACGTGTTCGTTTAGGCGATAACAGTCGCGAACAAGCCACGCGTTTAGCCGAGATAAATTTGGTGTCACCATCAGGGTCAGGCATTCCACTATCGGCATTATCTTATAATGAAATCAATGTCAGTCGCGGTGCAATCCCCCGCAGAAATGGTGAGCGCGTTAATACTATCGAGGCTTATATCACCAGTGGTGTATTACCAGCACAAGTGCTAAACGAGGTTAAAGATACTATTGCTAATTTACCCATTCCAGCGGGATATCATCTCGAAATCGGCGGCGAAAGCGCAAAACGCAATGAAGCTGTAGGTAATTTACTGTCTAATATTGTGTTGGTGGTCACTTTGTTATTAGCGACGGTAGTGCTGTCTTTCAACTCGTTTAGATTAACCGCCATTATTTTACTGAGTGCATTTCAATCGGCAGGTTTAGGCTTGTTATCCGTATATGTATTTGGTTACCCGTTTGGGTTTACCGTCATCATCGGTTTATTGGGTTTAATGGGCTTAGCCATTAATGCCGCCATTGTTATTTTAGCTGAATTAGAAGATATCCCCGAGGCACGCAATGGTAATATACCAATAATCATTAGTACGGTGAGCAGTTGTGGGCGTCATATTGGATCAACCACCATTACCACCATAGGTGGATTCTTACCTTTGATTATCGCCGGTGGTGGCTTTTGGCCACCCTTTGCTATCGCTATTGCTGGCGGTACGCTATTGGCCACCATGCTGTCACTGATTTGGGTGCCAGTAATGTATACCTTATTGATGAAAACAAAAAAAGTTAACTTAGACACTAACAATCACTTAACATAATTTGGTTGTTTATAAAAGTTTACTATTTTTTAACATTACTTTTTATGTTATTTATTGGAGAATGAACACACTTTTTGTTTTATGACAATGAATAGGTATACTTTCCCATGTACATTGAATAATTCAGTCCAAACGAAAATTATAGATCAATAATTAAAACAATTATGAGAAAAGCATATGAACTATAAAAACTGGCCTATATCAAAACAAATTGGGTCTCTAGTCGTACTATCGTCTATCATTATCTATGCCGCCATGTCTTGGTTTTCCTATCTATCTGCAACGACTGTATTACACGATAAAGCCATTGAAGCGGTCAAATCACAAATGCACAGTAATGCTAATTTAATTGAACAGCAATACGACAGCATGCAATTCTTAGCTAGGCGAAATGCAGAGATTCTCCGCAACTTATACCCCGGTGATTTTTCGTTAGCAGGGAGTACAGTTGAAGTATCAGGAGTTAATACCCCGGTACTGCTTCATGAAAATGAACAAGTTAATAATTTAAACGATGATGTTGATCATTTTTCAAAACTCACAGGCGGTGTCGCAACAATATTTGCTCGTGATAATGATGATTTTGTTCGTGTCGCTACATCACTAAAAAAAGCAGATGGTAACCGTGCATTAGGCACCTATTTAGGTTCTAAACACCTAGGTTACAAGATGTTAATTAACGGTGGAAAGTACGAAGGATACTCTAAGCTTTTCGGCAAAGACTACATGACAATTTATCAACCTATTCAAGATAACAGTGGCAGCGTCATTGCGATCCTTTTTATTGGTTTTGATATCACCCAATCAGTTGAACAAATACAAAGTTTATTTAAAAAAATGACCTTAGAAGAATCTGGTTCTTATGTGATCATCCGTAATGCTGATAAACAAGTTATTTCTCATCAAAAATTGGAAACAGAAGCTCCCTTTAGTGAAGCATTATTTGATGGACTATCTCTTGAAAAGGCACTTACAGATAAAAGTAGTTGGGTTTATACCTCACTGTCTAATCAAGTCATGTATTCTTATTCTGTCAATATTCCTGGTTGGGATTGGACTTTAGTCGGTTTTGTGCCAGAAAAAGAGTTGAGTAATGAAAGCATAGGAATGTTAAAAAATAACGCCATATTAGCCGTACTTGGTATAGTGCTTATTTCTATTTTACTGTTTATAGTAATTAGTCGAGCAATTCAGCCATTAAAGATTTTACAGGGTCAAATAGCTAATTTGGGCCGAGGAGATCTTTCACAAAACTTTGCCAAATGTCCTGAAGACAGTCTTAATGAAGTTGACAGTATCACAGTAAGTGTTACCAAAATGGCAGCTAATTTAGCGGGATTAATTGAATCCTTAAAGCAATCTGTCATCACCTTAGAAAGCCAAGCTAATCTGAGTCAAGAAACATCAAGATTAAATGGCAACGAAGCAAAAGCACTGCTAAACCAAACAGAGCAAATTGCGACGGCTATTGAAGAGATGTCTTCGTCTATTAATGATGTGGCACAAAATGCCAGTCAAGGAGCCCTACAAGCCCAAGAAGTTGATAGCGCATCCCACCAAGGGCATACTCAGTTATCTCAGGTGGTCATAGCGCTACAATCCTTGAGTGAACAACTTATTCAAAGCGAAAAAAATATTGAAAGTGTAAGCACAGAAACCCAAGCCATCAGCCAAGTAGCCGAGGTAATCAATGGCATTGCCGACCAAACTAATTTATTGGCCTTAAATGCAGCGATTGAAGCAGCTAGAGCAGGTGAGCAAGGTCGCGGTTTTGCAGTTGTGGCTGATGAAGTCCGTTCACTTGCGCAAAGGACACAAGATTCATTAAGTGAAATAAACTCAACAATCAGTAAATTACAAAAGCAAGTCAACAACACCTCCACGCAAATGGTTCAGTGTCAGCAATTGGGTATATCTTCCGCAGAGCAAGCCGATACAGTCAACAATCAACTAAGTCAAATTAATCAAAACATCGCTGAAATGGCATTATTTTCATCAAGTATCGCCAGTGCAACCAAACAACAAAGCACAGTAGCAAATGAGGTATCGCAAAGCTTACATACTATATCGACTCTGGCACAAAATAGTGATGAACGAGCAACAAAAGCAGTGACTGATGCAGAGCAATTAACTGCGCTTGCTGTGAGTATTAAACAACAAATAGGTATATTTAACCTTAGCTCAGTTGAGAGTGATAAATAGCTTTTAAGCAGTCCAGTACCTCGTTATCACTCTGTATAACTTTGCTATAAACCAAGCTTGATATTGATTGCTTGAAATGGGCTGGTTTCTATCAAAAACCAGCTTATCTCATAGGATGACGAGGGTTAAGTTATCGCTGATTAACTAAATGAAATTTGTTATAAACGCCAGAATCCAGCAATTGGGTTCTGGTTAAATAATTTATATAAAGCAATAACCGCTAATTGAACACGCTACCAGCCCCAATCATCATTAGGACAACCATCATATTATTACTAACTTCGTTACCACATTAGTAATCGTAACCATTGATAATGCCGATGTAGTTAATTATCCGAATAGTACACATAAAGCCAGACTTTGTATTTATGACGCATTAAAAATCATGAATGTGCCAGTCAGATACCTGTGACTAGCTATACTGATAGATTTATCTTCAAAAACCTACACCATCACTTTGCTTCGAAGCTTATCAACTTTAGTGGCGTAGTGTGTTTTACAGCCAATAAAAAACCGCTTTATCACTAAAGCGGTTTTTTTTCAGAATGTATAACGTTTATAGTTCGCTATTGCGATCCATATTTTCAGTATTCTCAAGCCATAAGGCGTTGATAATACCGAATGCACACGCTAACAATACCCCTAAAATCCACGCAAAATACCACATAGATGTTGCTCCTTAATTTAGTAAAGTGAGGTTTTATTGTTTTCAATAAACTCACGATTTAAACGGCCGAACATCTTGTAATAAGTCCAAGCAGTATAACAAAGTATCGTTGGTACAAAGATGGCAGCAACAACGGTCATCACATTAAGCGATAGTTGGCTGGCTGTCGCATCCCACATGGTTAAGCTAGCATTAGGCTCTAGTGATGATGGCATAACAAATGGGAACATTGCTGCACCACAAGTCAAAATAACGCCAGCAACAGCAAGTGAACTAAATAAGAATGCAAAACCACTGCGATTTAAGCGACTAGCAAAAATCACTAATATTGGCATTAATAATCCTAATACTGGAAACAACATCGTAATAGGATATTTGTCATAATTAGTTAACCAAGCGCCCGCTTCAATAGCGACCGTTTTAGTGGTTGGATTTGACGGACCAGCTAGATCAAGTGTAGAGGTAATGACGTATCCATCAATACCGTTGACTAACCAGACACCAGCAGCACCAAAGAGTACAAATAATAGACCACCACAAATTTGTGATGCCTTAACACTGCGTACCCGTAACTCGCCATCTGTCTTCATTTGTAACCATGAAGCCCCTTGCATAACAAACATTGTTACACTGACAAGTCCAACTAACAAACCAAACGGATTTAATAAACCGAAGAATCCGCCATGGTAAGTTGCACGTAGATATTCATCAAAGTTAAAAGGTACACCTTGCAGTAAGTTACCAAATGCTACACCAATGATTAATGGTGGCACAAAACTGCCGACAAATAATGCCCCATCCCATGACTTACGCCATCTTGGATCTTCAATTTTAGAACGATAATCAAAGCCGACTGGACGTAAATATAAAGCGAATAATACTAGCATCATCGCTACATAAAAGCCCGAAAACGATACGGCATAGACCATAGGCCAAGCGGCAAACAATGCACCAGCAGCTGTAACTAACCATACTTGGTTACCGTCCCAGTGCGGTGCGATAGTGTTAATCATAATACGGCGTTCAGTATCGTCTTTACCAATAATCGGTAATAACATACCCACGCCCATATCAAAACCATCAGCCACAGCAAAACCAACAAGTAACACACCAATTAGTGCCCACCAGATAAATCTTAATACTTCATAATCAAACATAATCAGGTCCTCCGCTTAAGCATCTTGGTTTTCAAAATGGTAACGACCAGTTTTTAAGCTGCTTGGGCCAAGACGTGCAAACTTAAACATCAAGTAAGCTTCTATAACCAACAGAATAGTGTAGAAAACCGTGATCGAAATAATACTGAACCATAAATCGGCCGGCGTTAAACTCGATGCAGACATGAAGGTTGGTAGAATTTCTGAAATGGTCCAAGGTTGGCGACCAAACTCTGACACAAACCAACCACATTCAATGGCAACCCAAGGAAGCGGTAAACTATAAAGTGCAGCGCGAAGTAGCCATTTTTTCTCTGCAATTTTATGACGAGTGCTTTGCCAGAACGCAGCAGCAAATACAAATAGCATAATCACACCTGCACCAACCATAATACGGAAGGTCCAGAACATTGGTGCCACAGTAGGAATAGAATCAAAAGAGGCAGCAATAATTTGCTCTTCAGTCGCATCGACCACTTTATCGGTATAACGCTTCAGTAAGAAGCCATAACCTAAATCGTCTTTAACCGCTTCAAATTGCTCTCTTACTTCGGCAGATTTATCACCTGCACGTAGTTTTTCAAGTAATCCGTAAGCAACCATACCAGTACGAATGCGTGCTTCATGATTTTTAACGAGATCGGTAATACCAGTCACTTCGGTATCTAAAGATCGAGTGGCAATAATGCCCATCGCATATGGAATTTTAATGGCATAATCGGTTTTCATCGTTTCTTGATTAGGAAAACCGACCGCAGTAAAGGCTGCTGGTGCAGGCTCAGTGTGCCACTCAGCTTCAATTGCTGCTAATTTTACCCGCTGAACTTCACCGACTTCATAGCCAGATTCATCACCAAGTACAATAACCGATAGAATGGAAGCCAAACCAAAGCTTGCGGCAATGGCAAACGAGCGACGAGCAAACGGTAAGTCTCGACCTTTCAATATATAGTACGAGCTAATAGCAAGTACAAACATGGCTCCGGCAACATAACCAGATGCGACTGTATGAACAAACTTAACTTGCGCTACAGGGTTAAACACCAAAGCGCCAAAATCGATCATTTCCATGCGCATGGTTTCATAGTTAAACACCGAACCCACAGGGTTTTGCATCCAACCGTTTGCGATCAAAATCCATAACGCTGACAAATTAGAGCCAAGAGCGACAAGCCAAGTGACGACTAAATGTTGGCGTTTACTGAAGCGATCCCAACCAAAAAAGAACATTCCGACTAACGTTGACTCAAGGAAGAAAGCCATCAAAGCTTCTATCGCCAGAGGCGCACCAAAAATGTCACCGACGTAATGAGAATAGTAGGACCAGTTAGTACCAAACTGGAACTCCATCGCTAAACCAGTTGCGACACCTAACGCAAAATTAATACCAAACAATTTACCCCAAAATTTTGTCATGTCTTTATAGATTTGCTTATTGGTCATCACATAAAGTGATTCCATAATGGCAAGAATAAAGGCTAAACCTAGGGTGAGTGGAACAAATAAAAAGTGGTACATAGCTGTAAACGCAAATTGATAACGCGATAGCTCAACGACCTCTTCGATAATCATTGGCGACTCCTTACTTCAGTACAACCAAATACGACACAGCAACAGATTGTTGCCATAATGATGATGTTATACCTGAAAACGGTCATTTTGAAACAATGAACAACTCACCAAAATGTAAAAAATGATAAATTAATCTGTTTGCCTATGTTTTCAAGCCCAATCCTAAACGCTTATATCTTACGGTATAATCCTTGAGTAGATCATATTTTTTAGTCAAATTTGTGACCCACATTAGATCTTTTGCATAGATATTTTTTTTACTTATATAATCATTAACTTAGAATAATTAAAATGCTTAAAACTGGTCTTTAAAACGATACCAGAGCAGACAACTTATACTTATATACTCAAAAAAGTCGTTACAATTAACAAACTACACTTTTGTCCTCCCAAGAGGTATTGACAATATTCCTCCCATTGCTAGGAGCCACAATGCCTATAAATAAAAAACCGATTATTTGGTCATTAGAGCCAATTGTTACCACAAAGTATATTATTTAATTAATTATTAACTTAGGATGAATAATTTATTAAATAATATAATCAGACTAAAATAATAAATTAAATAAAAACAAGATGATAAAAACAACAACACTAATGAGACAATACATTAAAAAAACAAAAGCATTAGAATAACTAATGACAAATATCATTTTTTCTCGCTTGAAGACAATAATATTAAACCGTATAATTAATGCACAGTTAAGAAGACGCATACTGAGTGAGCAAGGCGTCGTAGTCTTAATCCATCATCACCTAATATTAAGAGATTCAGTTATGACTCAATTATTTGAAAATATTGCCAACTTGTATAAACGTGCTTTTACTGAAATGTTTACAGCTAAAGAATTGAAATAAGTTAGATCACTTTTTTAGCTACACAGTGTTAGTGGTTATTTTTGTTAGCGCAGAAATCATATTAACCGGCAATCGTTATTACCCTAATATAACGATACAGAAAACCCCATAGAGTTAATCTATGGGGTTTTTCTTTATGACGAACAATAACGCCGCGAACTAGACTAACTCTTATCCTAAACTGAGCGCTAACCTACTTCTCAAACCTAGCTCTAAACAGAAGACTAAACTTAGCTCTAAACTTAGCTCTAAACCAAGTATTAATTTACGTTACATGATCGGCCAAGATCATGTGAAAATCATACAGCCAGCCATCGCTAACTGCATAAATTGAATAGTTATTAAATACCCAGCCAATAAAAAGACGACTCAATTGAGTCGCCTTAGTACTTTACTTTAGCTAGGGTGTTGATTTGGTATTAACCAATCTTAACCCGTGCATTACGGAACATCCGCATCCATGGGCTGTCTTCACCCCAGTTATCAGGATGCCATGAGTTGGCAACGGTTCTAAATACACGCTCAGGGTGCGGCATCATAATCGTAACGCGACCATCTGTAGTACAAATACCGGTTAACCCATTAGCAGAACCATTTGGGTTTTCTGGGTACTGAGTGGCAATTTGACCATGACCATCGACATAACGTAGCGCAATAGTGCCAGAAGCTTCTGCATTTGCCAGTGCTTGTGCGTTGGCAAATTCAGCCAAACCTTCACCATGAGAGACTGCGATAGGCATACGCGAACCGACCATACCTTCAAAAAATACCGACGGTGTTTGCTGTACTTCAACCAAACTGAATCGCGCTTCAAAACGCTCTGAACGGTTACGCACAAAATGCGGCCAATGTTCGCTGCCTGGAATAATTTGTTTCAAGTTAGACAACATTTGACAACCATTACACACACCAAGTGCAATGCTTGAATCACGTTCAAAGAAACGGCTAAACTCATCGCGGGCACGATCATTAAACAGAATCGATTTTGCCCAACCTTCACCAGCACCGAGAACGTCACCGTATGAGAACCCACCACAAGCCACAAGGCCTTGGAATTCTTCTAAACTAATTCGTCCAGATAAGATATCCGACATGTGCACGTCACGACTTTCAAAACCCGCACGGTCAAATGCAGCTGCCATTTCAACATGGGAGTTAACCCCCTGCTCACGTAAAATAGCCATTTTAGGTGCTGCACCTTTAAGAATATAAGGTGCGGCCACATCTTCACTTGGGTTAAAGCCTAATTTAACCGTTAGACCTGGCGCATCAGCTTGCTGTTTAAGTTCATACTCTTCGCGTGCGCATTCTGGGTTGTCACGCAGTGCTTGCAAGCGATAGGTAGTTTCTGACCACAAGGTACGTAATGCCGTACGACTATCGGTAAAGATCACTCGCTCGCCATCGTTAATGCTAATTTTGTCTGTTGCTTGTAAACCACCAATGTGATGACACGTTACGCCTTTAGCCTCAAATCGCGCGGTAATGGCTTTAACATCAGCAGCACTAACTTGAATAACGGCACCGAGTTCTTCGTTAAATAGACGTTCTAAATCAGTACCACTCAAACTAGCTAAATCAATAGTTAACCCTGTATTACCAGCAAATGCCATTTCCACTAAGGTGGTAAATAAACCGCCGTCACTGCGGTCGTGATAAGCCATAACAGCTTGATCAGCGACTAGCTGCTGCATCACTTCAAAGAAGCCCGCTAAGTTAGCGGTAATATCCAATGTTGGTGCTATGTCACCTAGCTCACTGTAAACCTGCGCAAAGCAAGAACCGCCTAAACGGTTTTGACCATTACTTAGGTCCAGCATTAATAATGCGCTGTCACCTTTATCACTGCGAAGCTCTGGCGTTACCGTTTTACGAATATCTTGCACTACACCAAAAGCGGTGATGACTAACGACATTGGCGATGTAACAGTTTTCTGGGTACCATTATCTTCCCATGCGGTTTTCATCGACATGGAGTCTTTACCGACCGGAATAGTAATACCAAGTTCTGGACAAAGGTCTTCACCAATCGCTTTAACGGCTTGATATAAACCCGCATCTTCACCTGGGTGACCTGCTGGCGACATCCAGTTGGCAGACAATTTAATACGCTTGAACGAGCCAATATCAGTACCGGCAATGTTCATAATCGACTCAGCAACGGCCATACGGGCAGAGGCGTCAAAATCGAGTAAGGCTAACGGAGTACGCTCACCCATAGACATTGCTTCACCGCAGTAACTGTCATAACTTGATGCAGTTACCGCACAGTCGGCTACTGGAACCTGCCATGGGCCCACCATTTGGTCGCGATTCACTAAACCAGTAACGGAGCGATCACCAATGGTGATAAGGAAGGTTTTGTCTGCCACGGTTGGCAAGGTTAAAATGCGCTTAACGGCATCTTTTAGCTCAATTTTAGTTTGATCTAACGCTGGCGATACCGCTTGAGCCGTCACTACATCACGGCTCATTTTAGGTGCTTTGCCTAATAAAACTTCAAGCGGTAAATCAATAGGCTTGTTGTTAAAGTGACTGTCGGCAAGGGTTAAATGCATTTCTGCTGTCGCTTCACCAACCACTGCAAATGGTGCGCGTTCACGGGCACAAATATCAGCAAACTGTTGTAAGTTCTCTGGCGCAACCGATAACACATAACGTTCTTGTGATTCATTACACCAAATTTCAAGCGGGCTCATGCCTGGTTCGTCAGAGGGAACATTACGTAAATTGAATACCCCACCACGGTCTGCATCATTCACTAATTCAGGGAATGCATTTGATAATCCCCCCGCACCCACATCGTGAATAAATTGAATTGGATTGGTGTCACCTAACTGCCAGCAGCGGTCGATCACTTCCTGACAACGGCGTTCCATTTCTGGATTTTCACGTTGTACAGATGCAAAATCTAAATCTTCGCTAGACTGACCAGATGCCATTGAAGATGCTGCGCCGCCACCTAAACCAATGTTCATTGCAGGTCCGCCAAGCACAATGAGCTTAGCGCCAATGGTGATTTCGCCTTTTTGAACATGATCTTCACGGATATTACCTAAGCCACCAGCAATCATAATGGGTTTATGATAACCACGAACTTCAACACCATTATGACTAGAGACTAATTGCTCGTAAGTACGGAAATAACCCGTAATAGCTGGGCGACCAAATTCGTTGTTAAATGCGGCACCGCCTAGTGGGCCTTCAAGCATAATTTCAAGTGGCGTTACAATGCGATCTGGCTTGCCGTAATCGCCTTCCCATGGCTGTACAAAACCAGGGATTTTTAAATTAGAAACGGTAAAACCAGATAAACCCGCTTTAGGTTTAGAGCCTCGGCCTGTAGCACCTTCATCGCGAATTTCACCACCAGAGCCAGTAGCTGCACCAGGATATGGACTAATTGCAGTAGGATGATTGTGTGTTTCTACTTTCATCAATATATGCATTGGTTCGGAGTGGTAGTTGTAAATACCATCGGGATCAGGGAAAAAACGACCAGCAACAGAACCCGCCATCACCGCGGCATTATCTTTGTAAGCTGATAACACGTAATCTGGTGTGACTTCAAAAGTGTTTTTAATCATTTTGAATAATGACTTTGGCTGCACTTCGCCATCGATTGTCCAATCAGCATTAAAGATTTTGTGGCGACAATGTTCCGAGTTTGCTTGAGCAAACATCATTAATTCGATGTCGTTTGGGTTGCGCTTTAAACGTACAAAGTTTTCAACTAAATAGTCAATTTCATCATCAGCAAGCGCCAAGCCTAACTTCACGTTAGCCACTTCTAATGCGCGACGACCTTCTGCAAGAATATTCACACTGCTGAATTTTGCTGGTTCAGTGTGAGCAAATAATACTTCTGCAGCTTCAAATGCTGGCAACATGACTTCAACCATGCGGTCATGCAATAAACCATTCAGTTGTTTTTGTTGCTCTGCCGTTAATACAGGGGCTTCAACATAATAAGCAATACCACGTTCAAGACGCTTAACCTTACTTAAACCACAGTTATGGGCAATATCGGTTGCTTTAGATGACCAAGGAGAAATAGTGCCAGGACGCGGAGTAACAAATAACAAAGTGCCTTGTGGCGCATGGGACTCAATTGCTGGCCCGTAGGTAAGAATGGTTTCTAACTGTAGACGCTCATTATCATCTAGTGATTCATTCAAATCAGCTAAATGAACATATTCAGCATAAATTTGCGATACAGGAAGCGCTGCATTTTCGCAAGCCTCCATGAATTTTTGAACTCTAAATGCAGATAGTGCTGGGGCTCCGCGAATGATTTCCATCACGTCTATTCACCTTATAATATAGGAGGATCAGAATTGGCGCTATTATAAGGAATTGCACACTACAAATCACCTTTAAGGACCAGTAAAAACAGTGTTTCCTGATAGGGAAAATATCTATCCTAAGTAATGATAAATTGAATAACATAATCACTTTACCTTTTAACAAAAAACAACCACAAAATGCTGCTTATTCGTTCAACTATAGGCGTTTAGGAAAACTCCTGATAAAGTAACCAAAAAAACACCCTAACCCCCTACATATTTAAAGGCTATTCAACCAGTATTACATTCGTTTCTTACGTATTACTCTCGTGAAATGAACGAAACAACTTAAGATAACCAATTAATAAATATGATCAAAACCTTATTCATCATTTTAATTTGCGGGATATTATCCGCCTGTCAACCTGTTGATATTCAAAAAGTTGATATTGCTGCGCCCGCACTAAAGCGTACCGAATTAAGGGTAGGGACCTTGTATGGCCCACAGATTTATCTTAATTCAGAACTGGGCGAAAGCGGATTCGACTTCGAAATGGCGCAACGTTTTGCTGATTATTTATCTCTCCCTTTAAAAATGATCCCGTATACCAATCGCAAGCAACTTTTTGCGGCATTAAAAGATAACAAGATTGACATTATCGCTGCTGGTATCGCTAAAACCCCAAACCGCAGTCAACAATTTAAAATGGGACCGACCTTATATAAAGTCAATCAAGTATTGGTTTATAAAGAAGGAACACCTGAGCCCAAAGATATTAGCACCTTGTCGGGTGAAATCACCGTTATGGCTAACTCATCTTCAGTCAACACGTTAACTAAGTTACAAAAAGACTATCCAGATTTGTTGTGGAACCAAGTCAACGACAAAGACAATGAAGAATTGTTTGCATTAATAGCCAATGGTGAACTTAACTACACGATTTCAGATTCTAATAGCTTATTGATCAACCAGCGTTTTTTACCTGAATTGCGCGCAGGAATGATTTTAGAAGAAAAAGTCGAAGTAGTGTGGCTGTTACCGCCTAATAATAGCGATCGTTTAATGAGTCGATTATTGGCCTTTTGGCATAAAGAAAGGCGCGCGGGTACTCTTGAACATTTAAACGAAAAATATTTTGGCCATGTTAAACGCTTTGATTATGTCGATACACGCGCCTTTATCCGTGCAATCGATAATATCCTTCCAGAATACCGCAGCTTTTTCGAGCAATATTCAGGCGAATTAGATTGGCGTAAATTGGCCGCTGCTAGTTATCAAGAATCACATTGGAACCCCAGTGCTCGCTCACCTACAGGGGTGAGAGGCATGATGATGCTAACTCAACCCACCGCCAGTTATGTGGGTGTTGATGACCGATTAGATGCTGAACAAAGTATACGTGGTGGCGCATTTTATTTAAAAGACATGATGGAAAGGTTGCCAGATTCTATTCCGGAAGCCCAACGAATTTGGTTCGCATTAGCCTCTTATAATATCGGTTTAGGCCATGTTGAGGATGCGCGTCGATTAGCGGAATCAATGGAAATGGATCCCAGCGCTTGGCGTGACGTTAAAAAAGTATTGCCTTTGCTACAACAATCTAAATATTACAAACAAACACGCTATGGCTATGCCCGCGGCAGTGAGGCGGTTCATTATGTCGACAGTATTCGTCGTTACTATGACACTTTAGTTTGGGTCGATAATCAAACCAAAAAGTTGGAACCGATGGAAGGTAATGGACAAATTGAAGTAATTGCAGAAGACTCAACCAATATTAAAGTATCGGCAGAATAATAATGGTGTATAAAAGAGGAATTCAATTAAATCTAACGCATAATCGTCACAAAAAGAGCGTATGATGTCACCGAATTTATCAATATAAAGCATGCGAGTTAAGTATGCATTTATTTAGAACATCTGTGAGATTAGCCAATATTAAGGATTCACGGTATGAGAAGAAGAGCTTTAAACAATACCATTTCACGTCGCCGCGTTACGCAAAAACTACACAAAATCCGTATTAGAACCCGCATAAGGGCACACTTTTTACTCATTCACAGTCACGAAACTTAATCACACACTATTTAGCTATACCGTCGAACAAACACATAGAACAGCACTCAATCAGGCGACTTTATCGCTAACTGTTTGAGTGCTTTTTTTTCTGCTCGACGGCGCTTAAAAAACAAACTTAATTGCTCCGCACATTGCGCGGCTAGCACGCCAGAAGTCACATCAAGCTGATGATTGAAAGCAGGATGTTGCAATAAATTAATTACGCTACCTGCTGCGCCTGTTTTTAAATCATCTGCACCATACACTATCCTGGTAATGCGACTGTGGATCATAGCTCCTGCGCACATAGTGCAAGGTTCTAACGTGACATATAAAGTGGTGTCCAGCATACGATAGTTTTCCAGTACCTTGCCTGCTTGGCGGATACATTCCATCTCGGCATGTGCCGTTGGATCGTGATTTACAATACTTAAATTACAACCACTGGCAATTAAAACATCGTCTTTAACCAACACAGCACCAACGGGCACCTCACCTTGTTGCTCGGCTTGCTCAGCAAGTTGCATCGCTACGCGCATCCACTTTTCATCAATGGCTAACTGAACATGATTCACTTGGGGAGCGGCAATGTCATTATCAACATCAGCAAGAGGCCAAGGTTCGGTTGAAACGGCTGCCTTTGGGGTATCTGTCACTCTATTAACCTAGGTAATTGTTATGTTCACTATTCTAGCAAATAAAAAAGACGCCGCAGCGTCTTTTTTAAATCAAACTAGGTTTAATCTTACAGGGTTATTCCCATTCGATTGTTGCAGGTGGCTTACCTGAAATATCATAAACTACACGTGAAATACCATCGACTTCATTGATAATGCGGTTTGAAACGCGACCTAAGAAATCATACGGTAAATGTGCCCAATGTGCTGTCATAAAGTCGATAGTTTCTACCGCACGCAACGATACAACCCAATCATATTTACGACCATCGCCCATTACACCTACCGAACGAACCGGTAAAAACACCGTAAAGGCTTGGCTAACTTTATTATACAAATCTGCTTTATGCAGTTCTTCAATAAAGATAGCATCTGCACTGCGCAATAAATCACAATACTCTTTTTTCACTTCGCCAAGTACACGAACACCTAAACCAGGCCCAGGGAAAGGATGACGATAAAGCATGTTATACGGCAAGCCTAACTCTAAACCGATCTTACGCACTTCATCTTTAAATAATTCACGTAATGGCTCAACTAAACCCATCTTCATATCGGCAGGTAAACCGCCAACATTGTGGTGCGACTTAATCACATGGGCTTTACCCGTTGCACTGCCCGCTGATTCAATTACATCTGGATAAATGGTGCCTTGAGCTAACCATTTAGCATTAGCACATTTCTTTGATTCTTCATCGAAGATTTCAACAAATACACGACCAATAATTTTACGCTTAGCTTCTGGCTCAGCTTCACCAGCCATTGCATCTAAGAAACGGTTTTCGGCATCTACGTGAACAATATTCAATCCAAAGTGATCGCCAAACATTTCTAATACTTGATCAGCTTCATTCAAACGTAATAAACCGTTATCAACGAACACACATGTTAATTTGTCGCCAATGGCGCGGTGTAATAACATCGCCACAACCGATGAATCAACACCGCCAGACAAGCCTAGAATAACTTCGTCATCGCCAATTTGTTTTTTAAGACGCTCAATGGCATCTTCAATGATTGATGACGGTTTCCAATTGGCTTTACAGTTACAAATGTCTAACGCAAAATGCTCTAGCATGCGCTGACCTTGACGAGTATGAGTCACCTCAGGATGAAACTGTACACCGTAAAAACCTTTCTCTTCATTGGACATAGCAGCAAAAGGGCAAGTTGCTGTGGTCGCGACTGTCACAAATCCTTCTGGAATAGCCGATACTTTGTCACCGTGACTCATCCACACATCAAGTAATGATTTACCCTCTTCACTCACGGCGTCTTCAATGCTGCTGAACAATGCTGATGGGGTTTGCAGTTCTATTTGGGCATAACCAAACTCGCCTTCACCAATGCCTTTAATTACTTTACCGCCAAGCTGTTCTGACATGGTTTGCATGCCATAACAAATACCCAATACCGGTACACCAGCAGTAAACACATATTCAGGAGCTCGTGGTGAATTGTCAGCGGTGACACTTTCAGGGCCACCAGCCAAAATAATACCATTTGGGGCAAACTCACGAATTTGCGCTTCGCTCACATCCCACGCCCATAACTCACAATACACACCAATTTCACGGATACGACGCGCAATAAGTTGAGTGTACTGAGAACCAAAATCGAGGATTAGAATCTTATGATCGTGAATATTACTCATGAATAACCTTTACATATTAATTAATTGTAATAACTCGCATCCAACTGATGCGGGCAAATTAGCGCTAATAAAACAAGGGCGACATAACGTCGCCCTTACAGTAATTATGAACGATAGTTTGGTGCTTCTTTGGTAATGGTCACGTCATGTACATGTGACTCACCCATACCTGCTGAAGTGACTCTTACAAACTGTGCTTTTTCATTTAAATCTTTAATGGTAGCGCAGCCCGTTAAGCCCATACATGAACGCAAGCCGCCCATATGTTGATGAATAATTTCTTTCAACTTACCTTTGTACGGCACGCGACCTTCAACACCTTCAGGTACGAGTTTGTCTGCGGCGTTGTCACTTTGGAAGTAACGATCAGATGAACCTTGAGTTTGGCCCATTGCGCCCAGAGATCCCATACCACGGTATGACTTATAAGCACGACCTTGGTAAAGTTCAGTTTCACCTGGCGCTTCTTCAGTACCGGCAAACATAGAACCCGCCATGATGCATGATGCACCTGCGGCTAATGCTTTAGCTAAATCGCCAGAAAAACGAATACCGCCATCTGCAATAACAGGAATGCCTAACGCAAGCACTGCTTCAGCAGCATCAGATACCGCAGTAATTTGCGGCACACCGACACCCGTTACAATACGAGTAGTACAAATTGAACCAGGGCCAATACCGACTTTAACAGCGTTAACGCCTGCTTCGACTAACGCAAGCGCGCCAGATGCCGTTGCCACGTTGCCGCCAACAATTTGTAAATCGGGGTATTTAGCTCTGGTGTCACGAATGCGCTGTAATACACCTTCTGAGTGACCATGTGATGAGTCAATCAATAAAACGTCAACACCGGCTTTTACAAGGGCATCAACACGCTCTTCATTGCCTGGACCAGCACCAACTGCAGCACCGACACGTAAACGACCTAATTCGTCTTTACATGCGTTTGGTTTGCGTTCCGCTTTTTCGAAATCTTTAACGGTGACTAAGCCTTTAAGTTTAAAGTTATTGTCAATCACTAAGATTTTTTCAATACGATGAGAATGCATTAATTTTTGCACTTCATCTAACTTCGTGCCTTCGATCACGGTAACCAAACGATCTTTAGGGGTCATCATGTCGGCAACCGTTTTGCTCCAGTCAGTTACAAAACGCACGTCACGACCAGTAATGATGCCCACAAGTTCGTGTGCATCATTCACAACAGGGTAACCGGCAAAACCATTACGTTCAGTTAGTAAACGTAAATCAGTTAAGGTTGTTGTAGGCGTAACGGTAACCGGGTCTTGAACAATACCGGCTTCATAACTTTTAACTTTACGGACTTCTTCGGCTTGTTGCTCAATACTCATGTTTTTATGAACAAACCCTAAACCACCTTCTTGCGCCATCGCGATCGCAAGACGAGATTCAGTCACAGTATCCATAGCAGCTGATACAAGTGGAATATTTAATTCAATTTTGTTCGTTAAACGAGTTTTAAGAACTGCGGTATTAGGGAGTACGGTCGAGTGGGCAGGAACCAACAAAACATCATCAAAGGTTAGTGCATCTTTCAGTAAACGTAGCATGGCAACATCTCCCTAGTAAGTAGGATTTTGAGTGAAATATTGCGGCGAGATTATACCTTGCATATTGCTGTTGGTAAATGGAAAATAGAAATTTATTAACGTTAGAATGAGAACTCTCATGAGTGCCACAAAAAACAATGTTTACAGTGTGTCGCAATTAAATAGCGAAGTGAGGCATATTCTTGAAGGTCAAATCGGCAAAATTTGGCTAAATGGTGAAATATCAAACTTTTCGGCACCCAGTTCAGGACACTGGTATCTCACCTTGAAGGACGCTCATTCACAAGTTCGTTGTGCGATGTTTAAGGGCCGTAATCAATCGGTACGTTTTAAACCTATTAATGGCCAACAAGTATTAGTAAAAGGTGCAATCAGTGTTTACGAGCCACGTGGTGACTATCAGTTGCTGCTTGAGTCGATGCTGCCTGCTGGTGATGGGTTACTGGCACAAGAATTTGAAGCATTAAAACTTAAATTGGCTGCTGAAGGTTTATTTGCATTAGAAACCAAACGCCCTATTCCTGATAACATTCAACGTATTGGGGTGGTGACATCGGCAACTGGTGCGGCACTGCGAGATATATTGCATGTATTAGCTCGTCGGGATCCCTCTATCGAAGTGATTGTGTACCCTACTCAAGTGCAAGGTGCCACGGCCAGTCAATTAATCTGCCAAGCGATTGTCGCTGCAAACCAACGCATGGAAGTCGATGTTCTGTTGCTTACCCGTGGTGGTGGTTCATTAGAAGATTTATGGTGTTTCAATAGCGAACATTTAGCTCATGCTATTTATAACAGCGCCTTACCGATTATCAGTGCTGTCGGCCATGAAATAGATACCACCATTAGTGACTATGTTGCCGATGTTCGCGCGCCAACGCCATCCGCAGGTGCAGAGTTATTGTCAAAAGACAAAGGCAATAAAGCAGAAAAATTGGCGTTGTTGTTATCGCGTATGCAACAGGGTATGAAACATTACCAATTACAGCAGTATGGACGATTAACTCAGTTGTCCCATCAACTGCAACGCCATGAGCCACAACGTAAACTGCAACAATTTGAACAGCGTTTTGATGAAATGCAAATGCGCTTAGAAAATTCCTTACAGCATAAGCTCAGCCGGTTAACCCTACGCCACCAGCAATTACATAATCGCTTACAGCAACGATCGCCGATTAATACCCTAACCTTGGAAACAAATCGATTGTCTTACCTGCAAACTCGTTTAGTTGATGTAATACAGCATAAATTAACTCAATCAGAGCAAAAGCTGACTAATGCAGCGCATCAGCTTGACACCGTGAGTCCGTTGGCAACATTAAGTCGTGGTTATTCAATAACGAAAGACAATAATGGCAAAGTATTATTTGATGTTGCCAATGTAAAATCGGGTGATGAAATTAACACTCAACTTGCACAAGGCAATTTAACTTCGATAGTTAAATAGCTATGATAAGTCGTGGTAAACACGCCACATAGATTGGTTAACGAGCAAATATAATCATAAAAAATGGCACAAAGTGAATCAATCACTTAGTGCCATTTTTGACTTAAATTTTAGCGAACTACTTGCCTATTGGCGTTAGCACTATTTCTACGCGGCGGTTTTGAGCTCGGCCACTTGAGGTAGCATTGCTTGCAATTGGGCTAGACTCACCCATGCCAGTAGACGATACGCGTGAACCACTGATGTTTTGGCTAGTGAGATACTGTGCAACTTCACTTGCTCGTACTTGAGATAAACGCAAGTTGTAAGAATCAGAACCCGAACTGTCGGTATAACCAATCACGTTTAAGCGAGTATCATCATATTCTTTAGCAACTAATACAACACTGTTTAATACTGATTTAGCACGTGAACTTAAGACAGTTTGATCAACGGCAAAGGTCACTTCATTGGGCATATTCAATACAATAGTGTCACCGTTGCGAGTCACACTCACACCCGTTGAACTGAGTTGTTTACGAAGCTCCGCCTCTTGCACATCCATATAATAACCAACACCGCCACCGACAGCAGCACCTGATGCAGCACCAATTAACGCACCTTTACCGCGATCGCTTTTACTTGATGAGGCAACACCAATGACTGCACCAGAAATGGCACCAATAATGGCACCATTAGTTGCTTTAGCATTTTCTGATTCGCCCGTATAAGGATTAGGTAATTGGCAACCAGATAACAACAGCGCCGAACCAATTAATGAACTGCATAACAATGATGCATTTAACTTTACTAACATACTCACTCCTAACGACTTATCCCTAATGAATAAGTCAAAACTGCCAAAATCAAAACAAAAAAACTGATAAAATCAAAAATAGGCATTCTACCGTAGTTAAGACGTAGATAAGTAAAAAAGTTAGGTTATTTTTTATTAATCAAACGTCTACGAAACCCTGCAACCATCATCAATAAGCCAGCAGTTAACCAAGACAACGCCCCACCTGAATGTTCTGTTTCGATATAAATCTCTTCTACATAAACCGCATCACGATCACTACTTTCAAGCGGCAAAGCATAAAGAGCATTGGACTCATCGCTGCTAATGGTCGCCACAGGATCGGCATAACCCAACTCATACAAATCTATTAATACATCATAATGATCGGTTTGATAACCGCTGGCCAAGGTTGTAAGCACTTCGTAATCATCATCGCCAGAATTAGAATACAAACTAAAAACATCAGTAGAGTAATAATGGATCCAAGGACCACCGTCTTGGCTTAAATATAACTCAGCAAATACATCGCTCTGAATATCACCGGCACTACTATTAATATCAGCATCAAAAGTCACACTAAACGTTTGATGAAAACCGTCATAATCGTTGTCTTCAAGTAAAAAAGAGTCGGCACCATAGAACGAGAAATCATAGTAAACCACCTGATTTTGCTGAGCCAAAACCCGCTGTTGCTGGCTTTCTTTAGTCGTTGCCTCTTTTTGATGCAAAGCCATCATTTGTTCACGAGTCACTTTTTGAGTGATTGCCGCACTAGCAGATAACACCGTTGCTTGCTGGTGCAGTTCTGCCACTCGCTGTTGAGTTTCAGTGTCTGAACTGATTGCTGAGGAATCAAGCTGGCGCGCTTGGCTAAAGGCTCCAATCACTTGGCTGGTAGCAACTTCTGCACTGAATACCGCACTAGAGCTTAAGCCTAACGCACAAGCAACACATAAACTTAATCCCAATGTAAACGGTTTACGACTTGGGGCTATGTTGATCATCTTATTTGAATGTTGTTTCATGGTTATTCCTCACAACCGTAAATGTTGCAATCATTAAAGCCCACTCAAAATGAACACAAGCTGAACATCAACTCCGCAGCATGATTCAACACCCAATAAGGTAACTAATAAGCGCTATTCAGTTAATGTTCATCTGTTAACACGTATACTGCACTGACAAAACATTCAGACATTGGTTAGTTTGAAATAAAGCGGTTTATATCGACTTATCACTTCTCTTATACTGAGTTGAGTTTAAGTAGATGTTTCTATATAGAAAGGGATCTTTTACACTAGTAATAATGAGGTTATTAGGATTAATACAATGCAGCGTATGCTCAAGCTCAGTGCCACTCTATTAGGCTTAATATTAGTAATGTCATCACCCAGCTTTGCTGGTACTTCGCTGGTGTCTGCATTAAGTTCATCTGCAAGGTTACAGCTTGTCCCAGGCCCTAAAAATAATCGCCAAGACAATAATTTAGTCGTGACCAGTTCACAACAAGCCATTCAAATGGCCAAACGCAGTTATTCAGGCAAAGTGTTAAAAGTACAATCAGCTAACATCAACGGACATCCAGGTTATCGAGTTAAATTACTCACCAATGATGGGGTGATTTTTTATGTGTCAATTGATGCCAGCAATGGATCAGTCACAAGGAACTAGCCCATGAGATTATTACTGGTCGAAGATGATTTAAACTTGCAAGGTAATATCAAACAGCATCTTATTGAAGCGCAGTATACTGTTGATGTCGCTAGCGATGGTGAAGAAGGTTTATTTCAAGCGCAAGAATATCAATACGATGTGGCTATTATAGATGTTGGTTTACCTAAGCTCGATGGCTTGTCATTAATCAGCCAATTGCGTGAGCAAAATATCAGCTACCCAATTATCATTTTAACCGCTCGAGACAGCTGGCAAGACAAAGTGGTTGGATTAGATGCTGGCGCTGATGATTATTTAAGTAAGCCGTTTCAACTAGAAGAATTAGTCGCCCGTATCAATGCGTTAATTAGGCGTTCAGTAGGTAAAGCCAGTCCGGTGATCCAAAACGGTCCCTTTAGTATTAATACCCGCAGCTTAGAAATTAAAAAAAATCTCCAAAGCATTAATTTAAGTGGTTCTGAATACAAATTATTTGAATACCTAATGTTACATCCGGGTTCAGTGCATTCAAAAAGCAGTTTAATTGAACACATTTATGATCAAGATTTTGACCTAGACTCTAATGTGATTGAAGTGTTTATTCGTCGCTTACGTAAGAAGCTAGACCCAGACAATCAATATCAACTAATCGAAACGCTACGCGGCCAAGGTTATCGACTGCGTCAATTAGATCAAGATGCATAAACTACTCAACTCACTTAAAGTCCGCATTGTTATCAGTGCCTTATTACTGATTTTGGTGTTATTGCCCATTATCGGCATAACCGTAAACAATGCCTTTGAAAGCCAAATAAATGTGGCTGCAAAAAACCAATTAAAAGCTTATGTTTACTCTGTTTTAGCCATGGCTGAAGTAGAAGATAACCAATTACAAATGCCAACTCATTTACTTGAAAACCAGTTCAATGTAATTGGTTCAGGTCTTTATGCGTTAATCACCAAAGATAGCCAGTTACTGTGGAGTTCCAATTCATTTCTCGGTCTAAATACTCCGATTAACTTACCCAAACCCGTAACCGGTAGAAGTGCATTTGACTCAATATTAATTAATGACAAACCGCAATTGATATACAGTTTTAGCGTGAGTTTTGCCACCAGCGAACAGCCTTTTACGATGACGCTGCACATTATAAAAGACCAACAAGAATACCTACAACAAATCAGAAACTTCTCTAATACCTTGTGGACTTGGCTACTCATTTTAACCGCCTTGCTCGTTATCGTGCAGCTTAGCTGGCTATTGTGGACCCTAAAGCCTTTAGGTCAATTTAGCCAAGAACTCAGCGCAGTAGAACAAGGTAATTCAATGCAGTTAAGCACTCACTACCCAGTAGAACTGCAAAAAGTGGCTCAACAATTAAATACCTTATTACAAACCGAACAAAATCAGCGCAAACGTTATCGCAATGCCTTAGCCGATTTAGCCCACAGTCTGAAAACACCTTTAGCGGTTATTCAAACTCAAGCTGATTTAAGTGAAGCCTCAACAGAGCAAATTAATCGCATTAACCACATTATTGCCTACCAACTAACGCGAGCCCAAAGTGCTGCTGGTAGCGGTTGGCACTTAGGCGTTAGTATCGACGAGGCAGCCGTTAAATTAGTCAGAACCTTAACGAAGATTTACCAGAATAAGCATCTCACCATTGAGTACCACCCTAACAAACAAGCCCACTTTAAAGGCGATGAAGCAGACTTAACAGAAATGCTCGGCAACGTGCTCGACAATGCCTGTAAAGCCGCTAAAACAAAAGTGAGATTGAGCCTTACACAGCAAGAAAATCAGCTGAGCATGACAATTGAAGATGATGGTGAAGGTATTCCTACAGATAAACAGCAACATATTTTTGAACGAGGGATCCGTGCTGACACTTACACTCAAGGCCACGGGATCGGACTGGCGATCGTTAGAGATCTTGTTGACAGTTATCACGGTAAACTGACGGTAGGCCAATCGGCATCATTAGGTGGTGCCAAATTTGAATTTACTTTCCAACAGTAAGCGCCTGCTTTAGGTTCCGACTACACATCATTTCTTTAATTTATTTATCTAGCTTCATCCTCTCGCTTATTCCTCTCCCATAGTTCTAGCATATTAATTACAGTCATTAGCTTTCAGCTTATGTTCATCTTCGACTCGTTATGATGACCCTAACAGTCATCAATGACACTGGAGATAACATGAAAAAAGCCATTCACGTACCCGCTCAGGCATTACTCGCCTTAGCCTTGGTCTGCATACCATTAACAAGTGTGCAAGCGGCGCAGCCAACAGAGTCATACACATATACCACCGAAGATGAAGTGGTTAGTGATGCTGAATTAGCCCAAATGCTCGCACCAATTGCGCTATATCCTGACAGTTTATTAACTCATATCTTAATTGCGTCTACTTATCCGTTAGAAATTGTCCAAGCCAAACGTTGGTTATCAAGCCAAGGTAATAACGACACAAACCAAATAATGACGGCCGTTGAGTCGCAAGACTGGGACCCAAGCGTAAAAGCCTTAGTGGCTTTTCCTAATGTTCTCGATCGTTTAAATGATGATTTAGCCTGGACACAAAGTGTAGGCGATGCATTTTTACAAGATGAAGGCCGAATGCTAGACAGTATTCAAACTCTAAGACAACAAGCTGATGAAGCCAATAACTTAGCTGATCTTGAACAAGTGAAAGTCACCAGAGTTGAGCGCAGGATTATCATTGAATCCGTTCGTCCAGAAATCATTTATGTGCCTTATTACGACAGTCGTATCGTTTATGGTAACTGGCGCTGGAAGCGGTACCCGCCAATTTATTGGAATGCGCCAGCTTATGTGCATTATCGCCCTAACCACAGTGCCATTTATTGGAACAGCGGAGTACGCATTAGCTTTAACTTCTTCTTTAGTGGTTTCCAGTGGCATGACCGCCGTGTGATTGTGGTACCTGTACGTCAACACTATCGTTACTACACACCACGTAAAGTAAGTTACAGCAATGGTGCCCAACATTGGCAACATAAACCTAAACATCGCAAGGGCGTGGCGTATCGCAGCCAGGTGATCAGTAAACGTTACAATGGCCATTATGAAAAACGTAATCAGCCAGTGAGTTATTCACGTGAACCTAAACGTCAACAGGTAAACCACAGCGTTAAGCAAGACAAACGCAGCGAGAAAGCAGTGGTAAGAAGTGTGAACCGCAATGACCAAGCGAAACACAAAAGCACCCAGTTAAAACGCGAGTTAAGTCAGCAACGTCAACCGACTACAAACACTAAGTCATTTGATCGTAAAGGTGAGCCAATAAAATCAAGCTATAGTCGTCAACGCGATGTTGCCAAAACTAACCCTAGAAATGAGGCAAAATCAGTAGTTAATGTAACAAGTAAGCCAGGTACACAAACATTACAACAAGCTCAGCGTAACACCCGAGTTGAAAAAGCGCGTCAACAGCAAGTTAAGCAAACTAGCAGGAGTCAACCGCAAAAAACGCAAGTTCGCTCAACGACTAGATCTGCGCCTCAACAAGCTTCACGCTCAGTGAGCAAGCAACGTGATAGTTCATCATCACGCACTAGCCAGTCAAGGGAAAATAAGTCGTCGAGAGAAAGACAGTAAACAGATAGCAGATAGCAGATAAAAACAATATGAGTCGATAACCTTTCTCATGTTGTTTTTATCGATTTAAAGCCTATGACTGTGCTCGAGGTAATACGATACACACATCCAGTCCATGAGGTTGTACCCGACTAAAAGTCAGCTCGCCATGATGTAAGCTGATAATGTGCTGACAAATAGACAATCCTAAACCCGCACCTTGTGAGGTGTTTTCATCGACACGATAAAATCGATTTTTGGCTAAAGCAATTTCCTCATCTGACATACCGCAACCTTGGTCAGCCACACAAATCATAGTCTGTTGATCGTCCTGAGTAACCTTAATGCTTATCAATGATTCTGTAGGGCTATATTTACAGGCATTTTCGATAATATTTTTCAGTACTAATTCGATGTAAAACGGATCGACATTGATGATCATATCTTTAGGCACAACGATATACCACTCGTAATCGGCAATGATATGTACTAACTGGTTTATCACATTCTCTATAATATTCTGCAGCTTACAATCGGTTTTATTTAACGCCTCAATGGCATCAACTCGTGATAATAACAACAACTGCTCTACGGTATGGCTAATACGATTTACTCCCTCGCCTATAGCTTCAATGTAAGGCAAGGTAGCTTGCTTAACGTCTGGGGATTGGCTACTCAGCACGTCGCTTAAACCGTCGCTGTGTAACTTAATAATGGCTAATGGGGTTTTAAGTTCATGGGCTGCATCGGCACTAAAACGACGTTCACGGATCATGGTCTCGCTAATACGCAGTAGATAGCTGTTAAGTGCTTTTTGGGTTGATGCTAATTCCGTTGGTAAAGTGAAATTAATTGGGCTTAAGTCTTGGGCAGGACGCTTGTCTAAATGACGCTCTAATAACTTAACCGGTTTAAATAAGTAATAAGTTAGCACCAACATAAAAAACATCATAATAGGGGTAATGATTAACGGCGCTCGCCAAGTGTTGCTGATGATTAATGACACTAACTCTTGCCTAACATCATCACGTTGTGCAGTAACAATCCATACCTGATGCGGCTCAGAGAAAAAACTGTACACATGCCATAATTCACGGTCAATTATACGAGTATCATAACCGGGGTTAAAAGTGGTTAATTGCTGCTCGCCAGAACTGTCAGAATACGCCAGTATCTGCCCGGTACTAGACAATAATTGAAAGGATAATTTGTGTTCATAAGACAAGGTATTAGGATTGGCTTGCTCAGCAAATGTTTCAATTTTCGAATCGTCAACATGAAATAAGATCGGCTGAGAGATCAATTGTGCCAACTGGTCTTCTGTAAGCTGATCCACATAAAACTGTTCAAGCATTTTAGCGGTTTGCACCATTTGTGCGTCAAATAACTCTTCAACTTCATGTTTGGCATCACGGGTGCTTAATATGCTCGAAAAGGTCACCGTGAGTACAATTCCCACCAGCATGATCAAACTTAATAATAATCGTAACGAAAACATAATATCCTTATTGCATTAAGTTCATCAATTTACTGGTAAGTATACAGAGCCCAATAGACCCTAATAAATTACACTATCTCATTTAAAATGTAACCGATGCCACGTACGGTTTTAATTAATTCAGTGGCGGTTTTTTTACGTAAATGATGTATATGCACTTCTATCGAGTTACTGCCCACTTCATCCCAACCATAAGTTAATTGCTCTAACTGATTTCGAGTTAAGACACGCCCTGCTGATTGCGCAAACTCCAACAATAATTGATATTCACGCCGAGAAAGTGAAATGAGTTGATCGCGAAAATGCACTTCACAGCGAGTGAAATCAATCGTTAATGACCCATAACTGAATTGGTTGTGGTCTAAACCATGTTGACGACGAACGATGGCTTTTAGTCTGGCAATCAGCTCCCTTACATCGAAAGGCTTACTTAAATAATCGTCGGCGCCAATATCTAAACACATTAAGCGGGTGTCAAAATCAGTGTTTGCGGTCAACACAATAATGGGTAGCGAGATACCGTTTTTGCGCCACTGTTTTAATAAATCCGCACCATTACCATCGGGTAAACCAAGATCCAAAATAATCGCACTAAAATCTTCATTGTTTAAGGCAACTTGAGCTTGATGATATGAACTTAAATGATCAACCTGAATGCCTTCTTTAGCTAAGCTCATGACGATACCTTGCGCTAAAAGCTTATTATCTTCGACTAATAATACTCGCATTCATTATCCTTAATCATTAACGAAACACCTTAGAGTCGACACCTTGTTGCTGTAGAAAATCTTCCGCATCAGGTCCTTTTAGCATCGACATAGTGGCTAACATGCCTGCCATAACGCAATTGGGCGCCAATACTGTCACAGACAATGGTGCATGCTCTATGGGGTAACCTGTTTTTGGGTTAATAATATGCCCATAACGTTTACCATCCACCTCAATATAGCGGCGAGTATTACCACTAGTGGCTAATGCCCCTTGGCGAATGGTTAACAGTGCGGCGGCGTTATCAAGCTTATGAGGGTTCTCAATCCCCACCTGCCAACCATTACTTTTGATAATAGGGCAAGCAATATCACCACCAAAGTTAACTAATACCGAATGATTTGGCCAACGATTCGCTAAAGTTTGCGCGGTGCGATCAACCGCATATTCCTTACCGATACCGCCAAAATCGACACTCATGTCTGCTGGCATACAAACGCTGTTGTCAGTTAATGCAATACGAGCAAAACCCACCTTTAACATGGTTGCATCAATCTCAGTTTGTAACGGCACACCATGGCTACCATCAAAGCGCCATAGCGCAATTAATGGACAAGCACTGATATCGAATGCCGATTCACTTAATTGAAAACACTGTTGAGCAAACTGTAATAAATGCGCTGTTTCGGCATCGATCGGTGTGGTTTCACCTTGGGCATGGTTTAACTGCCACACCACGTTACCTTCAATAAAACGGCTGAATTTATGCTCTATTCGCTTTGCTTCATCATAAGCAATGTTCAGCATTTGCCTCGCTATGTGCTCGTCATCAACCGCCATTAATAATTCACACGGACTAGCCATAGCGCTAAATGAACCTAAAAAGCCCCAAGGACGAGGCTGTAAGCTCATCACCTTTGGGGCTTTTGACATTGTTTTGATTGGTTCAAGCAAATTAAATTACTCTGTTTATTGATGATACGTTCATCTTAAAACGAATAACTCACTTGAGCTACTATCGCCTTCACAGAAGGAAATAAATCGTAGTTTTGTAGCTGACCAGGTATCTCAGTGCCATTATTTTCAGGATTTTGCTGATAATACTCAATACGATAACTTAGTTCATGGCCACCCGATAAATGCTGACCAAATTTAAGCCCTATGGTGTAAGCCGTCATATCACCAATGCGATAATCCGCGCTGGCATATTCAGGTATTGCATCGCCACTCATCAAAAATGGTTGATAAAACTCAGCGGCTTGCTGCTGGTAATAACGTAAGTGCAATTGTGCGTATATAGTTGGGCTAAAATTATAGCGGTAATGCGTTTCTAAAGTATGCGATTGAATTTCCCAATCATCAGTACTATAGCGATATGAAAAATCAACTACCCCTGAATCCAATGCACCTTTGGTGAGTAAAAATACACTGTGTTTTAGACGTGAGTCTGGACGATTCTCGTAACGGTAGGATTGAGTTACACCATTAACATCAACTTCACTTAAGATTTTATATGGATCAGTCATGTAGCCTGACACACTTGATAAACCATAATTAGCTTGCATCAACCAATTACGATTAATAATCTGAGTCACACCAAACATAATATCACTAGTTTGTTTAGTATCATCACCGGCTAAACGAGTTTGATCAAAGGCCGCTTGATAATCGGCATCGTTGTAATAATTGCCACGAAACACCATTTCCGACATTGCAACAGGGCGACCGCCAACGGGATCGACAACATCATTGGTAAAGGCACCCGATAACGACAACGTAGTATTATTTTTATTAAAACTACGCTCAAGGCCGCCATTAATACCCATGGATAAATAATCAAATTCTTTCGAACCATATACACCAATATTACCGGTCCAATCTTGATTGATCACTTCTTGCCAATTAGCGCTTAACTGAACGCGAGTATCATGAAAAGTATCGTCCAGCGGAGTATCACCAGCAGCAACTGTGTATTGTCCATCACCCGATGGACGAGTAAAGGTTTGGCTTTCAGCTTGAGCGACAGCACCTGAAGCCGACGCACCAGTTAAGCTGTCGACAACGATCTTCATATCCAATAGAGATGTATCACCAAAGGCTTTTTGTACGTTACCTATGGCTTCAGTAGCTTGTACACGGTCTTGCTCGCCATAGTACATAATGGCAGCATCTACCTTCCAATCATCATTGGCAGGAATAGGTTCAGCAGCATTGGCCTGTTGGCTCAATAAACTACAACTTGCTAACGCCAATGCACTGGCAATACTTTGCTTAGATGTTAGTTGCATCCACAACCTCCGCCCGCTAATGAACGACCACCACTGGTTCCTTCTTTACTAAAATAAATATGATCATCTAATGCGAGATCGAGTTTTTCACTATTCAAAGCCATATCGGCACGAGCTAATTGGTCTTTTTCCCAAGGCTGTACACCTAGGCTAGAACATCCAACCAAACTACTGGCAATAGCTAATGCGACTGCAGCCTTGGCAAAGGGGTGATATAACGCTTTTGTCATGAATTTACTCCTGTAACAACATTTGGATTTCTTGCTCGTAGGCGGGAATGTTTTCGGTAAAAAATCCCATATGAGTTTGGACTAATTCACCTTTACGATTAAACAAAAAGCTACTTGGCATACCTTGTAGCTCAAATGCTTGGGCAATATCACCTTCAGGGTCAAAACGAAGATTAAATTGTGCTGGTAGCTTGCTCAAAAACTCATGGGCTAATGCGGTATCAACATCCAGATTAATGGCTACAACCTCTAAACCTTGCTGTTGATATTTATCCTGGATGGCATTCATCCACGGAAATGATTTACGGCATGGAGCACACCAAGAAGCCCAAAAATCAACATAAACAACTTTACCGGCAAATTGCTGTAAACTGACCGACTGCCCTTGCTGATCCATCACCTTATTATCTAATGATGGCGCGGCTTGAGCCGTTATGCTTAGTCCAAGCCCTAAAGCCAAACTAAATGCAGCAACGTTAAACTTCCCTAAGTGTGAAAATAACTTCTTTAACATTATATTTCTGCCTAATGACTTAATAGACAACAAAGTAAGTTATCAATCTTAAGGTTTACTTAAGTAACGAAACTGAGCAAACTAAATAGCGAGTTAGAGCAACTATTGCCCTAACCCATTAACAGGAAAAGTTACCCACCAATCATCTTCGACACTAAGCCTTTTTCGTGACCCGATTCTGCCACTAAAATACCAGCCAAATGTAAACTAATAAAAGGAACGAAATACCATAATGCCAACTTATGAATTGTTTCAGCCTGTTGTTCTATTACTTCAGGACCAAACTTGAGTAACAAACCTGTAATTACCGATAACGCAACGCCAGCATAGAACACCCAATACACCCATGCCTGAAACTTTTGCTTGGTTGTCGCTTGGCTCGAAAATGGTGACGGATAATGCAAACCAAACTTGGCCATATAAATAAATCGTGCTGACACAAACACCCCCACAGCATAACCAAAATAGATATGCCACTGGAACATAACGCCACGAATACTTTTGGCAATCGTTACTGCTTGCTTGTCGGTAATCATCACATCGATTTTCGCTAAGCCTTGATGAATTATGGCGGCCATGTGGTTTTTATCCATCCACCCAAGCCTTAATAATACGGTTAATAACATCACCATCATGGTCAATGCCAATCCCCAATGAATAAGACGATGAAGTAGCGGGTAAGTAGTCTGTGTTTGCATATAAACCTCGGTAGGATTGCGATTATGGGGCCATTATCACGCCAAAATCTTAACAATCACTTATGGATAACAATAATCGAAAAAGAATCTTAAACATGACACTATGGCAATAAAATAACGATGAACGGAATCACACATGACTCATTTTTTTCAAAAAACTCGGCAGTTGGCATTATTCCTCGCAGGGATAGGCACGTCATTAGGCGGACTTTATACCTTATTCCCGCAGTGGGCAGTCGAAAATCTTAATCAACTAACCCATCAGCCCAGTGACACGATATTTATTCAGCACTGGGGATTTATGGTATTAATGGTGGGATGTAGCTTTTTTATTGCGATGGTGCGTTCTACTTGGATAAAGCCGCTATTTTGCATTGCGCTCATTGAAAAGCTGTTTTTTGTTAGCTTGGTATTGAGTCATGCCAATCAAGATTTTGTCGATGGGTTTTGGTTATCAATGGTAATGGACAGCATGATATGTACTTACATTGCCGCGTATTTATGGTGGTGTCGAGCCACTGGTGATTTAACGTCTTAAGATAGGTAAACTCAATTTAACCGAGACTATCTGGCGGTGCCGCAACATCGCATTTTTTACAATTAAGAATCATCCCCAATTGTTGTTGCCGACCTTCTACCGTCGTCACCCAAGGACGAACTGTCCAAGGTGGATTATGGCGCACATGTTGAAAATGGCCACAGCCTAATTCAGCGACCCAATGATGTTCTTCATCCAGATGATAACCGGCAATTTTTTGCTGCATGGTGTTTTATCCAATCTTGACTCTATGGCACTGCTTCAGAATGACTCATATTAAAGAGCTACCCTCTTGGGCGAGACACCTACCAAAAAGCCTGAACAAGTCAGGCTTTTTGAGCAATAAATAACGTAGTTCAATACTACGATATTCCAATACTAAGTTATTTAGTACGATCGCGAATATGGCTCATAGCACGCTTACGACGACGCTCTTGACCTACGGTCAATTTCTCGGTTCTGCCTTCAAACGGGTTAGCACCTTCATGGAAACGTAACTGAATTGGTGTACCAACCACTTTTAATGAACGACGGAAGTAGTTCATCATATAGCGCTTATACGAATCAGGTAGCTTCTTAACTTGGTTACCATGAATAACCACAATTGGTGGATTATAACCGCCAGCGTGAGCATATTTAAGCTTCACACGACGACCATTAACCAATGGTGGTTGGTGATCATCTTGCGACATTTGCATCACACGAGTAAGCATTGATGTACTCACACGACGAGTAGCACTGTCGTAGGCTTCTTCAATTGACTCATATAAGTGACCAACGCCAGTACCATGTAATGCTGAAATAAAGTGAATACGGGCAAAATCGATAAAACCTAAACGGCGATCAAGTTCGCTTTTAACACGGTCTTTGACTTTTTGATCAATACCGTCCCACTTATTTATCGCAATAACTAATGCACGACCTGCATTTAAGGTAAAACCTAATAAACCAAGATCTTGTTCTGCAATACCTTCGCGCGCATCGATAACTAACAAGACTACGTTAGCATCCTCAACTGCTTTCAAGGTTTTAATTACCGAGAATTTCTCGATAACTTCATTTACTTTACTGCGACGACGAACACCTGCTGTATCAATTAATATATACTCTCTACCTTCACGAGACATCGGAATGTAAATACTGTCACGGGTGGTACCTGGTTCATCATAAACAACAACACGTTCTTCACCGAGGATACGGTTGATCAGTGTTGATTTACCCACATTAGGCTTACCAATAATAGCGAGCTTAATGGGTAAGTTTTGTAAACGTTCTTGTTCCGCTTCAGCTTCTTCTTCAGTATATTCACGTTCAACCTGCTCGCCTTCTTCGTCAAGCTGGCGAACAATACCCATAGCTTCAGCATAAGGCGTTAACGCATAGTCAATCATGTTAGTGACACCACGACCTTGCGCCGCTGCCATTTGATAGACTTCACCTAGACCTAAAGACCAAAACTCACCACAAGCAGAATCGGCATCAATACCATCAACTTTATTAGCAACAACAAAGGTGACTTTGTCACGGCTACGTAAATGCTGAGCAATCGCTAAATCGGCAGCCGTCATACCCGCACGAGCGTCAGTCATAAATAATACGACATCAGCTTCTTCAATCGCGGCCAATGACTGTTCAGCCATTTTGGTTTCGATCCCTTCTTCACTGCCATCAATACCGCCAGTATCAACAACGATAAACTCGTAGCCAGCTAAGAATGCACGACCGTATTTACGGTCACGTGTCAAGCCAGGAAAATCAGCGACTAACGCATCACGAGTACGAGTAAGACGGTTAAATAATGTCGATTTACCGACATTGGGTCGCCCAACAAGGGCCACTACAGGGATCATGATTTTGCCTCTAAAAAACTTTTCAATAAAAAGCCCCCGGAACACTTCCAGGGGCTCTAGTAAGGACATTATACCTTAATTAACGCAACAATAGTGCTAGCACTTATTCCGCATCAGTTTCGGTATCTTCCTCATCATTCATTTGCTCTTGTTTGTTCAAGGTAACAATTGCAACTTTACCGCTGCGACCTTGAACATAAATTTTCTCACCTACCACTAAAGGCTGACCATATAGTCCATCGCTATCAACTTGAATGCGGCCAACAATTTTGCCACTATTGCGGTCAATAAAATGCAAGTAACCTTCAAAATCACCGACTACAATATAATTTTCTAACACGGCAGGAGAGGTTAATTCACGATTTTGAAGTTCAGTATTACTCCATAACTCTAACCCATTACGGCGATCGACAGAGTAAATACGGCTATGATCGTCGACTAAGTACAGGCCAATGCCCGCTGCAGCCAACTCATTAAAGCTTGAATATTTACGCGACCAAACCACACGACCACTACGAAGCTCCATAGAGACTAAATTACCATTGTAACTGGCAACATACAGATTTTCGCCCAAAATTAATGGCGTCATATCAATATCAGCCATACGGGTAAACTCATTAGCACCTGCTGGAGTAAAAACAGCTTGTTCCCAAGCAGCTTGGCCATTAGCTTTAACTACAACGGCAACTTTACCATCTGCAGTGCCTACAAAGAAACCGCCTGCTTCATATGCCGCAGAACCTGTACCTCGTAAGGTAAGGTTTGGCAGTTGCATTTCATATGTCCATAACTTTTCACCGTTATCGATATTAAATGCTTCAAATGCGCCTTTACTGGTATTCACTGCAACAACATCTTCTGCCACTGTGGGTGCCGATAATAACTCACCATTAGCTTGTGCTGACCACACAACGTCACCCGTTGCTTCATCAAGGGCGACTAATAAACCAGTTTCACCACCAACAAAGACTTTATTACGTGCAGCTGTAACACCAGCCGCTAAACGAATACCTTTAGTTTTGGTTTTAAGCTGCTCTTTAAAAGCATCATTAAAATCTTGTTTCCATAACTCATCACCCGTTGTTTCGTCAAATGCAACGACAACACCACTGCGGTCAGCCACAAACAATTTTCCATAACGAACCGCAGGACGAAGCTGCGAGTAATAATCGCCTACACCATCGCCTACACTTGTATCCCAGCTAATTTCTGGAAACACGGTTGCTTGAATATCAACAAGTTCACTTACAGGCTCTTCTTCAACATCACTTGAAGAGCAAGCAGACATAAGAGCAACACTTAACCCAACGGCAAGTAGATTTTTACACCACGACTTCATCGGCTAAATTCCTTATGCCTTGTTTAGATTGTCTAACTTCATGGTCAACGCTGGACTGGTTAGTGCACCACCATTATCCACTGCTGCTTGATAAGCTAATTTGGCTTTATCCAAATCACCTTGACGCACTAAAAAGTCGCCTTTTAATTCTTCACGTTGTGAAGAAAATGCTTTGTCCGTTACTTGATCTAGTGTGGCCAACGCCATACCTAAATTGTCTTGTTCAGCTTGAATTCGCGCTAAACGGATCATCGCAACCATACCCAAACCAGAACCAGGTTTTGCGGCAATCACTTTAGTCAATGATGCTTCTGCTTTAGCTAAATCACCGGCTTCCACGGCTGATTTTGCGACCATCAGTTCGAGCAAAGATTGATAACCTTGTGAATCATGTGCTGAAGCAAAGCTTTCTGCTTGAACTAATAATGCAGCAGGATTAGTCGACTGTGCCACAATAGTTTGGAATGACTCTGAAGCATCTTCAGCAGCGGTTACTTTCATGTCAGAATAAGTATTCCAACCGTATAGACCACCTAGGCCTACTACGGCACCAATGACTATAGACGTGCCATAATCTTTCCAGAACTGCTTGATAGCATCTACTTGTTGTTCTTCTGTGCTATAAATTTCCACTTACACTACCCCTTTAAAATCTATTCTTAAATCAGTTCTGCAATTTTAGCTACGAGTTCAGCACGCGTAACCAATAGTTGTTCGTTGTTTGTTCTTAACGGCTTAATAGCGACTTGATTATTGGCTATTTCGTTTTCACCGATAATCAACGCAAACTGGGCACCGCTTTTATCGGCACGTTTCATTTGCTTTTTAAAGTTACCACCACCGCAATGGCTCATGACTTTAAGCGTTGGCAACTGTTGACGCAACTCTTGCGCCACTTTAATCGCTTCAACTTCGCAATTATTACCCATTGCTGTGACATAAACATCAACTTCAGCGGCTATGTCACTAGTGAGTTCGAGGGTTTCAAGCAGCAATACAATACGCTCTAGTCCCATAGCAAAACCCACTGCGGGCGTATCTTTACCACCAAGTTGGCCAACTAAACCATCGTAACGTCCACCAGCCAATACAGTACCTTGCGAGCCCAAACTAGTGGTTACCCATTCGAATACAGTACGGTTATAGTAATCTAAACCACGCACTAAACGAGGATTGATGGTGTATTGGATGCCTACAGCGTCTAAGAGTTCACACAAAGTTGAAAAATGTGTCTTGGAGTCTTCACCAAGATAGTCCATCAACGCAGGGGCATCACCTAAAATGGCTTGCACCTGCTGGTCTTTACTGTCAAGCACCCGCAATGGATTTGAATACATCCGGCGTTGGCTATCTTCATCGAGTTTGTCTTTATGCTGCTCTAAAAAAGCAATTAAGGCATCACGATAAGCAGCACGCTCCGCAGAATCGCCTAGCGTATTAAGCTCTAATGCTACATGTTCTTTTATGCCTAATTGGTCCCATAAACGAGCAGATAACATTAATACTTCAGCATCAATATCAGCACTGCCGATACCGTAGACTTCAACACCAAATTGGTGGAATTGACGGTAACGGCCTTTTTGTGGGCGCTCATGACGAAACATTGGCCCCATATACCATAAACGTTGTTCTTGGTTATAAAGTAAGCCGTGCTCATTACCTGCGCGCACTGTTGAAGCAGTGCCTTCTGGACGCAAGCTTAAACTGTCACTGTTACGGTCTTCAAAAGTGTACATTTCTTTTTCAACAATATCGGTCACTTCACCAATAGAGCGCTTAAAAAGGTCGGCACTTTCTACAATAGGGGTACGAATTTCGCTATAGCCAAATGCACTTACAGATGAACGCAATACAGCTTCAACTTTTTGCCATAAAGGACTTTGCGTTGGCAGAATGTCATTCATGCCGCGAATAGCTTGGATTTGCTTTGCCACTGTTAACGGGTCCAATTTTTGAATTAGCTCGCGCTAATAAAATGTAAATATGCCTTCAACATCTACAAGGTTTATGTTGCGATGCAAAGGATTAATGATTATTCGGTTTTGTCGGTAATCGCAATACGATTGGCCATCATGCTCGCTTTAGCACGGATTTTAGCTTCTAAACCGTCGATAATATTTTTATTGTCAAAGCGCTCTTTTTGACGCACTCCGTCATCATAATAACCGCTCTTGGCATAACCACCGGTTAAGCCGATATCAGACACTAACGCTTCGCCAGGGCCATTGACAACGCAACCTATAATAGAGACATCCATTGCGGTAGTAATATCTTCAAGGCGGCGTTCAAGTTCGTTGACGGTACTAATCACATCAAACTCTTGACGCGAACAAGAAGGACAAGCGATAAAGTTAATCCCACGGCTACGGATCCGTAAAGACTTTAAAATATCGAAGCCAACTTTAATTTCTTCAATCGGATCGGCAGCCAATGAAATACGTATAGTATCGCCAATGCCTTCAGCCAATAACAAACCTAAACCAACCGCGGATTTTACAGAACCAGCGCGCAAGCCACCCGCTTCTGTAATACCCAAATGTAAAGGTTGGCGAATTTGTTTCGCAAGTAAACGATATGATTCAACGGCAAGGAAAACATCAGAGGCTTTAACGCTGACTTTAAACTGATCAAAGTTCAAACGGTCCAAAATATCGACATGACGCATTGCTGATTCTAATAATGCTTCAGCCGTTGGTTCGCGATATTTGTCCATTAAATCTTTTTCAAGCGATCCGCCATTAACGCCTATGCGAATTGGAATATTTTTATCACGAGCACACTCAACGACACTGCGAATACGTTCTTCATTGCCAATGTTGCCAGGGTTAATGCGCAAACAATCAACTCCATATTCAGCCACTTTGAGCGCTATACGGTAATCAAAATGAATATCAGCTACTAATGGTACATTGACAGACTGTTTGATAATCTTAAAAGCTTCAGCTGCATCCATCGTAGGCACAGAAACACGGACAATGTCTGCACCGACTTTTTCTAATGCACGAATTTGCGCCACTGTGGCTTCGACATCCGTGGTTTTAGTGTTGGTCATCGATTGCACAGCAATCGGTGCGCCATCGCCAATAGGCACATTTCCCACATAAATACGTGTAGATTGTCGGCGAATGATTGGGGATTCGTTATACATGCAAATATGCTCTACTGCTGTTGCTAAAGCATTATGACGCTTTAGGCAGGGTTAATCTTGCGACTCGACCATTGGCAAATTCAGCTAAACTGACCTTTTCACCATCGAGACTGATACTGGCAACTTGAGGCGCACCAAGAATCACTTTAAAAGGTTTTTTACCACTGACTTCAATACGATATGCGGCACTCTTCACACCGTCAACCATCACTTTGCCGTTGGCATCGGTCACATTAACCCAACAATCACCGGAGAGTTCGATGGTTAATACACTTTCTACACCGTCTACATTGGTATCTGTTGATATTGTAGATGTGGGGTTGGTATTAAGTGTATTATTCGATAATTCTGTAGCGGCACTCGCCGCGTTTTGCGCTGTTTGGATAAGCTTATCTTCTGCCTCTATTGCGGCATTATTAGCGCTATCAGTGACATTATCACTACTATCCTGATTCAACTCATTAGTGTTGGTTGTTACGGCTTCACTGCTCATAATCTGATGCGGTTCAAGCTGGTTACTTCCAGCAGCAATTTCTTCAACAGTTGGCTGTGAAAAATCAACATTGGTCAATAACGAGGACTTTTGTACCCACCATAAGACTAACAACGCAATTAATACCGCAACAATAAAGTAAGTCACTAAATTAAGACGACTATTACGCGCTTGATGAGTGGTTTTTCGTGAAAAACTTTGCATTGCTGGTGCTACAATTTCAGGTAATTGATGGCTTAAACATTGCTGAATTTGGCTTATGTCCGCATTAACAATGCGAGCATAATTTTTAATATAACCTCTAACATAAGTCGTGGAGGCAATATTAACGAAAATATCATTTTCAAGATCATTAATGATCTTGGGGCGTAAATGCAATTGGGTTGCTACGGTCTCAATAGAGATACCTTTTGCTTCGCGAGCCGCTTTTAAAATGGCACCAGCAGTAACAACATCTTTTAACAACGACGCATTTCCAGCGTCTTGTTCTTCTTCGAATTCTTTAGTCATTAATTCAAGTTAGCTCTATAATTTTTGGCTTGTGGAGATGCAGGAAACTTCGCAATTAATAAAATGCCAAATCGTTTTACGGCCTCTACATCATTCGCCGCCCGCTCAATCTTAATCCCTAAGGCTAAACTTTCTGCTGATTCGCTAGCAACTTGATGGTATCTTGCAAGTTGCTCGCGCGCATTGCCGTAGTCAGCATCTTCCATGGCTAACTCGGTTAATTCTAGTAATGTTACCTTGCGTCTTTTATCATACTTTAACGCCATATTAAAATACTGTCGCGCTTTTTCTTTATTACCTGCTTTACGACTGCATACGCCTAAGTTTTCATAACTCGATGCTGTGCGGGTATAATTAGGTGTTTCAATTGCAGCAAGAAACATTTTTTCAGACTCAACAAAATTATTTTGCTGGCATAAAAAAACCCCAAAATTATTTCGCGCATCGCCTGTCACATCATCTAGACTAATGGCTTTTTTGTATGACGCTTCTGTTCGTTCAACATCACCAACAGTTTGATAATAATATGCCATTGCCATATGTACTTCACTGATATTCGGCGCATATTCAACGGCTTTATTTAAATTGTACTTTGCTTGTTCACTATTCCCACGACCTAGGTAAGTGAGTCCAAGTTGCATTCGTTCTCTCGCAGCCCCCTGCCTATCAAACTGACGTTCCGCTACAGGGGTATCTGTACCACTGTAAGTACGTTCAGTCACACAAGCAGTGGTAGACAAGGCGATTAAGGTAAACAGACAAACTTTCTGCATTCCGTGCTTCATTTATAAGCCTATTATCTGTGCAAACAACAAGTTATTCCATTGTGACTGAAATCTGACTCTGTTGCATTTGTTTTTTTGCTAAACGTTTTGTTCTATCACGGATATCACCGGCTAATTGACCACAAGCAGCATCAATATCATCACCACGTGTTTTACGCACGATGACCGTTAGACCATATTCCATCAATACTTTAGAAAAACGATCTATACGTGAATTAGACGAGCGACCGTAAGGAGAACCAGGATACGGGTTAAACGGAATTAAATTAATCTTACATGGAGTATCTTTCATTAACTTTGCAAGTTCATGCGCTTGATCTGTGCTGTCATTGATATGGTCAAGCATCACATATTCGACAGTCACGCGGCCGCGATTTGCATTCGACTTTTCTAAATAACGACGAATACTCGCTAAAAACTCTTGCAATGGATATTTTTTATTCACTGGAACCAGCACGTCACGCAACTCATCATTAGGCGCATGAATACTTACTGCTAGCGCAACATCAATGGCATCACCCAATTTATCAAGTGCTGGTACCACGCCAGAAGTCGATAACGTCACACGACGTTTAGATAAACTAAAACCAAAGTCATCTAACATAATGTCCATTGCAGGAATAACATTGGCAAGGTTTAGCAAAGGTTCGCCCATGCCCATCATTACTACGTTTGAAATAGGACGATCGCCAGTGTCTTTATGGAAACCTAAAAATTGTGACACTCGCCAAACTTGGCCAACGATTTCAGATACCGTTAAGTTACGGTTAAAACCTTGCTGACCCGTTGAGCAGAAGGTACATTCTAAGGCGCAACCAACTTGTGATGATACACACAAGGTCGCACGGTCTTCTTCAGGAATGTAAACTGTTTCAACTTCTTGGCCTTGGCCAACATTGATAGCAAATTTAATGGTGCCATCATTAGATTTTTGAAAACTAGCAATTTCAGGTGCTACTATTTCGCATCGCGCAGCTAATTTCCCACGCAACACTTTGTTTATGTTGTTCATCTCTTCAAAGTCACTGACGCCAAAGTGATAGATCCACTTCATTAACTGATCGGCACGAAATGGTTTTTCGCCCATCTCGCTGAACAACGCTCGCAGTCCTTTACGATCAAGATCTAATAAATTGATTTTCTTTTCACTCATCTGCCTAACCTCAAAACTCAAACACCAAAACCTGTAACAGGGCGGCGAATTATACAGATGCTTGCCAAGATTAGCTAGTAATCAAAGTAGCCTTGTTATTACATTAAAATCCAAACTCTAAGGTGATTTGGCACCCCATATTCATAAAACAATGTTAGAATCGTTTTCCAATGAAAGAGGGAATTTATGAAGCAACGCTACACGTTAACCTTGGCCCACATTAATGATACCCATTCCAATTTTGAACCCAGTCCAGTTCAGTTTAGTCTCGAGAATCAACAACAAATCTATACCCTCGAAGCGCATTCTGGTGGTTACGCGCGTTTAGGTTATCAAATTGAACAAGCTAGACAACAAGCAATAGCCAAACAATCACCTTTTCTTTTTTTACATGGCGGTGATAGTTTTCAAGGCACTTTGTACTTTAGAGAATTTAAAGGTGCAGCCAACGCCCATTTACTTAACTTGCTAAAACCTGATGCTATGGTGCTCGGTAATCACGAAGTCGATGCCGGTAACAGCCCTGTTCAAGCCTTTCTAAACCGTATCGATTTTCCGGTATTAGCAGGTAATATGGATTTAAGCCAGGAAGACCGCCATAAAGCAGGCCGACTTTATGGCCATCCAATGCTGTACGATTTTGATGACTCTACTGAAACGGCCAAAGTGTTAATTAAACCATTTCATGACACTAAAATAGCAATAATTGGTATCACATTAGACCAAATGCGCTTAATTGCTAGACCCGATCCCGATACCCACTTTGTTAACGCCATAGAAACGACACAACGAACAATACAACGTTTGCAACAACAAGGTATTTATCACATTGTTGTACTCAGCCATTTAGGCTTAGATCAAGACCGGGAGCTCGCGTCAAAAGTTGATGGAATAAGCTTAATTGTAGGCGGGCACTCACATACACTTCAAGGTGAACTAAGTGATATAGGTTGGAGTAATATTCCGTATGCCGAAACAATCAATTCAACCCCCATTTTGCATGCAGGGAAATACGCAGAAACCATTGGTTTAGCGGATATATGTTTTGACCAGAACGGTAATGTTATCGAATTGTTAGGCAACAATTATTTTATGATCGATGACCAAATTACAGTAACGACTAAAGAAGGTAACACCACCGACAGCACTACCGCAGCAAAATTAGTAACACAACTTTTTGCTCATCCCTGTATTAAAGATGCACAATATGATGAAGTTATTCACTCTGTCATTCATACTCAATATAGACCATCTTTAGATGCGATAGAAAACCAAATTCTTGCTCATATTCCACGCGACTTTGTCCATACTCGCTTACCGAGTAAGCACTTACCCCATGGTAGTGAAATTGCACCTTGGGTAAGTCGAAGTATGTATAAAGCCGCTAAAAATATTGAACCCGCTATCGATTTTGCATTACATAATGCGGGTGGTGTTAGGCAGTCATTACACAAAGGTCAATTATCATTAGCTGATGTTGTGGGCCGAATTTTGCCATTTGAACTGCCACTGACCTTGTATAAGATTCAGGGTAAATATGTTATCGAAGCATTAGAGTCATCGATAAACTCCGCAACCAATAATGGCATAATGGGCACTGGCGCAGGTAGTTTCCCCTACCCTTATGGTTTGCGTTATTTTTATGATGGCAAGCAAGCTAAAGGTCTGCGGATCACTCAAATTGAAATCTACAAACAAGATCAATGGCAACCACTACAACCGAACCAATTATACCTAGGCGTATCAAGCTCTTATACTGCAGCAGGCAAAGAAGGATATGGAGCATTACTCCATGCCCATTGGCAGCAACCCATTAACAACCAAACATTACCAGAAGCTTTTATCGATTTTGTCAGTCAACATGGGCGTGTTATTGATGGACTACTGTTTGCAAACGTCAATTATATTAGCCATCATGATTAAACGATAAATTCATACCTTTTAACACTTAACAACCAACTGCTAACACCTATCAGCTGAAAGACAACAATAATTCGCGGTAGATCACAGACCACGATAAGCAGAGATGGTTAAATAGTGCAAACGTAAAATTTATTTGTTTGTTAACAACTCTTTTTAGGCAAAATAGGAATACATACATGAAAGCTAAATTAATTGCATTTGCTGCCGCTGCCACCTTGGCTTTAGGTGTTTCTTCTGCATGGGCTCAAGGCGCTTTACACCAAGCTGAAGTTCTCGACACCATGAATAGCGGTGGTTATACCTATGTTCAACTTAAAGAAGCTAACGAAACATATTGGGCTGCGGGTCCACAAACTGAAGTAAGCAAAGGCGACAAAGTAGAAGTTTCTGAACAAATGTGGATGAATAACTTTAAAAGCTCTAGCCTAAACAGAACATTTGATAAAATCATGTTTGTAGGCAATATTGATAAAAAATAGTTCGTTTTATTGATAAAACCTTACATAATTGACCAATCTTAGCGATTGGTCTTTTTTTTATGAACAACTCAATCAAACAATCAAAGCACATTGTTGATTTTTCTGCGTCATATGCAATTCAAATCAGTCAGTTATATCACACTGCGGTACAAGGTATTGTTCACCCAAGATATCCAAAACTCAAACTCAACGTATGGTCATCGGCACCACGTTCAGCTAAATTCTGGCAACAACAATACAAGCGAAATAAAGCATGGGTAATGCTAGACAACCAACAGGTGATCGGTTTTATTAGTTTAGAAACCCATTTTAAATACCGAGGCTACATCGACTGCCTATATGTGCATCCCAACTATCAGCACCAAGGCGTAGCCAGCGCACTCTACAAACACTTACAACACTGGGCACTACAACAGCAATATCCGAACCTAACAGTTGATGCATCATATTTATCCAAAGCGTTATTTGAAAAAATGGGCTTTACTGAGCAACATACAAACTATCAACAAAAACGCGGGCAAATGTTCACCAGTTTCTACATGAAAAAAATATTAACAACCTAGATACTAGGGCTGACTTCGTTCTCAAGATCCTATAAAAGCGTCAACAGCCTTGTAAAACGATACCGTTAATTTTAAATGTCTTATTCTACACTCCAGTAAAGACTAGCGACAAAGCCAATCTAGTATATTCACAATCGAAGCCTTCGCTTATTACCAATATTTCCCCTTGCTTACCATTATTACCGTTTCAACAAGGGTTGTAGCATTTCTTCTAATCCATTGAGCTTCACTTCATACATCAATGCCAATTGCTCACCGAGTTTCCCCTCAGGAAAACCTTTTGAATGAAACCAAACTAAGTAAGGTTCAGGTAACTGTAATAATTTACGGCCAGCATATTTACCAAATGGCATGGTTTGATTAATCGCCTCTAACAATTGCTGCTCATTCATTATCTATGGTTCCCAACATTTTATGTTCACTATTGTCATTGTAACTGGCCGTAGAGGCTTCACCAAGAGACAATCATATTTGTAATGAGTCGTTGTTGAACCTATACAAATGTAAATTATGAATACTGCAAAGATTCATTGTTTACATACCGATAATAATTTAGTTATCGCTAAAGCTTGAATTTGTTTAATAACCGCCCCATTAATCATTACATACCTAATAAATACAAAAGACGGTGATTCAGGCCTGTAACTTAGACAATGAATAATCATTGATGATCATAATTTTAAGCCCCTCTTCGACTATCAGGAAACTTCTATGATCGCGATTGTAATTTTGCTCGTTCTATCGATAACAGCCGTAGGATGGATTACCAGTAGTCAATGGCGCCTGAACCGTCAACGTAACATTGTCACCAGCCAACCATTCCCCACACTATGGCGCAATATATTAAAAAAACGCTTTCCCTACTTCAAAGCCATGCCGACGGATTTGCAGCTTCAACTAAAAAAGCATATTCAAGTATTTATTAATGAGAAACAATTTGTCGGTTGTGACGGATTCGAAATAAATGACGAAGTCAAAGTCACCATCGCGGCCCAAGCCTGTTTATTATTACTCAACCGTAAAACCGATTATTACCCTAAGTTAAAGCAAGTTTTAGTCTACCCAGCTGCATTTATTGTTAAACAAAACCGAACTGATCTCGCGGGGGTACAGTCATCTCAACGTAATGTCCTATTAGGTGAGTCTTGGGAATACGGTAAAGTGGTATTGTCATGGAACAGCACAGTAGAAGGTGCTGCAGATCCATTTGATGGCAGTAATGTTGTCATACATGAATTCGCTCACCAACTTGATCAAGAAGATGGTACGGCAAATGGTGCTCCACCTTTACGAGACATCACTTCATATCGTTCATGGTCTACCACCTTGGGGCAAGAATTTAAGCAATTACAGTATTGCGCTCAGCAGCATATCCCGTCATTATTCAACTATTATGGTGCGACCAATCCTGCTGAGTTTTTTGCTGTGATCAGTGAAACATTTTTTGAACGCCCAGTGGACTTTTACCAACAGCACCAACAATTATATAAAGAATTGAGCCAATTTTATCAGCTAGACCCCATAAATTGGCATTAAAATACTAAGTAAAATAATCAAATTAAAACAATCGAACATTATGTTAAAAAGGATATTATGCAATCAATTATTCACCGACTCGGGTTTATTGCCGTGTTAATGACGACTGTGGCAGCCTTTGACTTGCACGCAATCGAAGCTGAAGAATCAACAACTGAGCAAAATAACAAACAAGTGAGTCAACAAGTCAGCTCCGAAAGTGAAGCGGTGATTAAAGACATCAGTCAGAAAAGTGAGTTAATTGACAACCAAGGCTTATCTGAAGCTGACAGCCAAGCCGTCAATGCATTATTAAACCAATTACACGAAAGCGCTGCCGCCGCTGACTGGACCACTTATTTTAGCCTTTACCACCCTCAAGCGGTATTTATTGGCACAGATCAATCAGAACGTTGGAACATGGTTGAGTTTGAGGGCTACGCTAAACCCACCAAGGGTTGGCATTACGATGTGAAATCACGTCACTTGTTACAAATTGACGATACTATCGTGTTTGACGAACAACTTTATAGCCCTTCTTATGGTGTTAGTCGAGGAACGGGCGCTTTAGTGCATACAGTTGATGGCTGGAAAATTGCTCAGTATCATTTAAGCTTCCCAATTCCTAACGATAAAGCGAAGCGAATTACCAGTTTAATTATGCAATAGTGGTTAACGGATATAAGGTAGCCATTGCCGATATATAATGGCTACCCTTTTTTGAAGATCGAACCACTAACCATTGTTGCTAAGATTAACCATCATTACATCTTGTTCAGTAGCATCCCTACTTTATCCATCTAACACACACATTGGTGAGCTCATTTAAGTGAGTCAAACGATATCAATTATCCTATTTAAATAAAACCAGAACTTTATCTACCTGACATAGAACAACCCTAATAATTTATAGTTTACTGAGTGTGGAAATAATAAAATTTCATTTGTAAAAAGAGTCTAAAACAGGAGTTTTGCATAAATTATGCGGTGTATTGTTGCAAAAACTCTTTTTGTCCAATAAGTAAATCAATAGAGAACTATCAAGTTAAATCAACAAAGTTTGGTTTGATAGCCAAACTCCATTGACCATCAAAAATACTTAGCTGTAATCATTTATGGATCGATGTTGTAACCATCGCCATAAAGTTCCGATTTAATATCGTTAATCTTCCTTTTAAATGAACATTCACCGCAATGCCAGAACTCATAATATAAAATAAATTTATTATGAATAATAGTTGCTGTGTTAAGCATGTTTCGCTCAAATTTAAACGAAAAAAAAACGGCTCACAAGAGCCGCAATCACAAATTTGTGGTTGTAAAAGCTTACGGGCAGGAAGTACCCAAATAATCAAGATCAACTACTAAGCATTACTTATAATCAATTATATTTGGATAAAAAACCCGCACGACCTGTAGGTGAGCCGTACGGGTGACAACAGTCACAAAGTGACCGAACTTTTTAAAACGGTTGAGCTAACGACTAAAACTGTTCTTCTTCAGTAGAACCCGTTAGTGCTGTTACTGACGATTTACCACCTTGAATACACGTTGTTACTTGATCGAAGTAACCAGTACCCACTTCTTGCTGATGCGACACGAAAGTATAACCTTTCTTAGCTGCAGCAAATTCAAGTTCCTGTACTTTCTCAACATAGTGCTTCATACCTTCACCACGAGCATAGTCATAGGCTAAATCAAACATGTTGTACCACATGTTATGAATGCCCGCTAACGTGATGAACTGGTACTTATAGCCCATGTTAGATAGCTCTTGTTGGAACTTAGCAATCGTAGCGTCATCCAAATTCTTCTTCCAGTTAAACGAAGGAGAACAGTTGTACGCTAACAGTTGGTCTGGGTACTGTGCATGAATTGCATCAGCAAATACCTTCGCTTCTTCGAGACAAGGCTTAGCTGTTTCACACCAAATCAAGTCTGCATAAGGGGCATAAGCAAGGCCACGTGAAATAGCTTGGTCAATACCTGCGTTAACACGATAGAAACCTTCGTTAGTACGTTCACCAGTAACAAACTCACGGTCATATTCATCACAATCTGAAGTCATCAAATCTGCAGCATTAGCATCGGTACGTGCAATAACCAAGGTATCAACACCGCTTACATCGGCAGCTAAACGTGCAGCGACTAACTTTTGTACTGCTTCTTGAGTTGGTACTAGAACTTTACCGCCCATGTGACCACACTTTTTAACAGACGCTAATTGATCTTCAAAGTGAACACCAGCAGCACCAGCATCAATCATCGACTTCATCAGTTCAAAGGCATTCAATACACCACCAAAACCAGCTTCAGCATCTGCAACGATTGGTAGGAAATAGTCAGTATAATTGTCATCACCAGGATTAACTTCTTTACCCCATTGGATCTGGTCAGCACGGCGGAAAGAGTTATTAATACGGCTCACGACGGCTGGTACTGAGTTAGCAGGATAAAGAGATTGGTCTGGATACATAGTGCCCGCTAGGTTAGCGTCTGCAGCAACCTGCCAGCCTGATAAGTAAATAGCTTCAATACCCGCTTTTGCTTGCTGTACAGCTTGACCACCAGTCAATGCGCCAAGTGAGTTAACGTAGCCTTTTTTAGCTCCGCCATTAACCAATTTCCACAATCTTGCAGCCCCAAGCTTCGCAATTGTGTTTTCAGGTACAACAGAACCACGTAATGCCACAACTTCTTCAGCAGTAAATGGACGTTTAACACCTTTCCAACGTGGATTTTCAGCCCAATCTTTCTTAATTGCATCAACCTGTTGCTGACGAGTTAGTTGTGTAGTCATAGTATTACTCCTTCCAGATTAATAAGTTGGCAAAGTAAAAGTGATTAACCTTACCAAATATATTTTTCTATAATAAATATATAGTTAACTTGCTATTCAGCGGTCAACAATTCATAACCTGGTAATGTTAAGAAATCGACTAACTCATCTGAGGTAGTAATTTGTTCAAATAACGCTGCCGCTTTAGTGAATTGGCCAGCTTCAAAACGCTCAGTACCGAGCTCTTTTTTTACGTTGGCCGTTTCTTCTTTTAACATCTGTTTAAATAATTCTTTAGTGACAAGTTTGCCATTTGATAAGCTCTTGCCATGTTTGATCCACTGCCAAATAGAAGTGCGAGATATTTCTGCCGTAGCAGCATCTTCCATCAATCCGTAAATCGGTACGCAACCATTACCTTGGATCCACGCTTCGATGTATTGCAAAGCAATACGGATATTCAAACGCATGCCTTCTTCAGTTCGCTCACCCTCACAAGGCTCAAGTAACTCACTGGCTAAAATAGGTGCATCAACATCACGAGTAATATGCAATTGATTTGTTCTGCCGCCGCCAATGTAATCATTAAAGATTTTCATTGCAGTATCAGCTAAACCAGGATGAGCAACCCAAGTACCATCGTGGCCATTGCGAGCTTCCAACTCTTTATCGCCACGCACCTTTTGCAATACTAGCTCGTTAGTGGCTTCATCTTTAGCAGGAATAAATGCCGCCATGCCACCCATAGCTAATGCACCACGTTTATGACAAGTCTTAATCAGTAAGCGAGAATAGGCGCTTAAAAACTTGGTATCCATGGTCACTGCCTGACGATCAGGTAACACGCGATCTGGATAGTTCTTTAAGGTTTTGATGTAGCTGAAAATATAATCCCAACGGCCACAGTTCAATGCGACAATATTTGAACGAAGCTCATATAAGATTTCTTCCATTTCAAATACTGCAGGCAAGGTTTCAATTAAACAGGTACATTTAATTGTGCCGGGCTCCAAACAAAAACGCTCTTCAGCAAAAGCAAATACTTTTGCCCACCAACGCGCTTCTAGATGGCTTTCTAACTTAGGAATATAAAAATAAGGTCCTGAATTCTTAACTAACAATTGGCGATAGTTATGATAAAAATACATTGCGAAATCAACTAAACCCCCAGGGATCGGTTGACCTTTGTATTCGATGTGCTTTTCAATGAGATGCAAACCACGAACACGAGCAATTAATACTGCAGGATCAGGGTTAAGTGAATAATGCTTACCTGTTTCTGGCGCTGTAAAATCAATATCACCGCGCACTGCATCACGAAGGTTAATTTGTCCTTCGACAATTTTCTGCCAACTCGGCGCCAAAGAGTCTTCAAAATCAGCCATAAAGACTTTTACGTTGGCATTTAATGCATTGATAATCATTTTGCGATCCACTGGACCGGTAATTTCAACACGTCTGTCAGTTAAATCCGCAGGTATACCTCGAATGGTCCAATTACCATCTCGTATAGCGCGGGTTTCAGGTAAAAAATCAGGTAATTCACCATTATCAATACGAGCTTGCTTTTGCTTACGCTGCTTTAACAGCTTAGGCACCTCATCTGCAAACTTGGCACATAAAGAATCAAGGAAAGCCACTGCGCCATCGTTAAACACTTCATCTTGCCCATTAATAGCGGGGCCGATAAAGGTAAGATCGGTTTTAACCGAATCATCAGCATTTGCTGTGGACTTACTGTATTGAGCTACCAATTGTTCTGCCGTCATAATAATGGCTCCCTTAATGCTGTCTGTTTTGATGCTAATTGTCTTGCTTCATTAATGAATTTTGTTATCAATTACTATTCGTCTCACTCTCATTTATCCGTAAAGCTTAATGTCTCTGCTTAAACAATGAATGCGTTTAATGAGTTCAAATAATCAGTTAACGATTGATACTCAAGTGAAGTTAACGGTTATCACCTAAAACTTTCAAATGTCTGTTTCGTACTAAAAACTAACCAAAAACGTTTGTAATTGCAACAGTTATCAGTTTACCAAATGACTCAAACACCATTGATGACGATCACATAAATTGGTCGTACCAAGATAAGGATAAAACCATAGGCAATTGTAAAATAACAATAAAATATGAAACACCTTATTATAAAAAAACGATAACTTAAATTCATCTTACCAATTTACCAACACATTAAAATGGTAAAAACAGTTGTAATAAAAAAACATATTGTAACCATAAGTTTACTAAACTTTGGTCTATATTATTGAATTAAACAATTTAATAACGTTTTGAGTTAACCTGCACGTAATCAATAAAACATCATAATAAACAGTAGATTAAGCAATCCCACCACATGGCAATATTCAAACAACCGTTTAATTATTACGTTTACGTAAACGTTAAAAATATCGAGTGTTTTAATGATTAAAATACGAGTTACGTAGGCCGATCAACAAGGTCATGTAAATTGGTTTATTTGAAAAAATAATTAAATTATTTTTCAAATAAACCAATAAATGTCATAAAGACCGACAATAAATGCGCCAAGAAGGTTTTTAGCATTAGCAACCCAGAGGCTAGGACGAGTGAGTCGTGCAGGAATGTTAAGCGGTTAGTTATGATAAATGAGATAAGGGTAATGAAGGACAACGCTAAGCCGACAGAGCAAGGGTTAACGAACTAAATACTCGCACAGATAAAGGCGGTGTTAGCAATTTTTTAAGTGTGCGCTTGTAAGCTAGCATTGGCTTTATCATAGAAGCGACCAGCAATGTTACGGAAAAAATGTGGATGAATAATTTTAAAGCTCTAGCCTAAACAGAACATTTGATAAAATCATGCTTATGAGCCTTTATATAATAAAAAAGCCTAAACACGCGAATGCTTAGGCTTGTCATGCCAGTTAAGCATTAACTCAACACAGACAATGAAGGGAATTATTTTAACTCATCGGTATAACAAGCAACGCAGTTACGCCCTATAGCCTTAGCATGATATAAGGCCATATCAGCACGATGAATTAAAGGATCGAGGCTTAAATCATCTTTACCAACGCTACTGACACCAATACTGACGGTAATGGTAAACTCATGTCCAGAAAAACGAGTATTAATGTTGGCGACAGCATTACGAACATATTCAGCAAATTCAGTTGCAACACACTCTGTTTGCTTAGGCATAAAAATAGCAAATTCTTCCCCACCCATTCTGGTAAAAATATCAGTCGGGTTCAGCATGTCACTGATCATATTAGTCACTTTCTTTAATACCCAATCACCCGTTGCATGACCGTATTGATCATTAATATGTTTAAACAAGTCTAAGTCTAATAATAATACCGAAAATGGTTCATCAAGAGTTTGGGTTTGAACAAACTGATTCTCGGCAATTTCTTGCCCTGCACGTCGATTAAGAATACCAGTTAATCCATCACGTTGAGCTTGTTTCATGAATTGATTACGTTGTAACCAAGCAGATATCAGTAACAACAATAATCCAACAGACAAACCTACAAGCAAGGTAGAGAACATGACTGACGAACTTTTCTCTTTCATAAATAAATCTTTTTGCTTCATTAGCAGCTCATGATCTTGAATTAAGCTGGTATTTTCACGATTTTTTTCAACGCTATCAAAGCGAGCCATTTGATAGGCATTTTCTTTTACTTTTTGTTCATCAAGTAATTGCTTATCAAGTGCAGAAGCAACAACTTGAAACTGATATGCTTTATCAAACTGACCTCGCTTACCTGCAATTAAAGAAAGCACTTCATTAACACGCTTTTTTACCTGCATATTACTGGGTTTATTAGGTAAAGCATTAACCAATTGCGCAAACATTTCAGCTTGCTGAAAATCATCTAAATGAAAATAAATAACGCTCAAATAAGATTGTATTTCGTTAATTTCGACTTCAAATTTAAACTTTTGATAGCGTTCTAAAGCAACAAGATAAAATGGTTCAGCTTCAGCGTATAACCCTTTATCAAACAGCACATTACCATGTCCTTTGATAGACATAATTTCTATCAATGGAAAACCATTATCTTTACAATAAAGTTGTGTATCTTTGAATAATGTTTCTGCTTGGTCAAAATGAGTTAACTTTAAATGAGCCACGGCGTGGTACAACATCAAATAACATTGATATTTAGGGTCTTTGCCTTGATTTAAATTCAATGATAATTGTGCAATCCGTAGTATCTCATCATAAGCACCAAGCTCTAAATACACATTCATTAAACGACTGTATGACTGTATTTTTATTCTAGGATCTTGGTAATTATCGATACGAGCAAGATTTTTTTCTAAAAGAAAAAAGGCTTCTTGATAGTTATTCAGTCCTATATTTGCGGTAATTTTAAATAAATAAATATTTGTCAACAGCTCCCCTCTAGGATTGAACGACAACGCTTTATTTAACACTTCATCCGCTTTAGCAAAGTCACCTAAATAAATATATTTGGCACTTATTAACCCATAGAGACGACTATGTTGTTGTGGGGTTAATGATAATTCTGAGGATAATATAGTATCAATTTTATCAATGGCAATATTGATATCTGTCTGCAATGACCGTTCAATAGAATCTAATTCGCTATCATAATCGGTGCTATCAGCATTCACCGCAAAGCTTAAAAACAGTGCGATGATAACAGAGTACAATATTTTTGAGGACAACTTCATTATTCCGTGGGGTTTACTACAAGCAAATACATGGACATTTCTTTATCACCTGACAACTTGCTAACTTTTGCTTTATCTCCAGACATTACAGCTTCAATTTCTTCTTTTGTTAATCCATTCGCCTTCATAATGCCACGAGGATCAAGCTTATATGATTCCAATAAAAGAGCGTCAGTTCCAAGCTTGGTGAAAAATGTATTCATGTTCGACATATCGTAACCTTAAATTCTAAATTATATTTTTAATTAACGACCAAAATTTACATTAATGTAATTATTCTTAGTAACAACCTTAACTTTACTGAGTCGCTCCGTCGACAAAAAAATTATAACCATTTACTTTATCGTCACTACAGACACAACACACCCTAAAAAATATTTTTATCCATAAAAACAATGCCTATTAAGCTAATATTGAATAATGTTCCTCAGTAATATCCATCCTTAGCTTATGGATAAAAAGCTGTCCTTTTAAGCATACTATGTTTTTATTACATCATTAGTGAGCAGCCATCAAGATACTTAACCAATATCTAAATCTGTTATGCCTAATTTGGCCAGCATTTCGTGGTTAAGACTCATCTTACTAGCGGGGGGGATCAATAATGTGCTAATCATCGTTAATTTAGCATCTGGTAACATGGATAGCGTCATACGCTCAATAACAGGTGATTGAAATGGCAAATTTGCTGCTTCATATATAATCACTTCATGACTAAGCGGATACCACTGATTTAAGTGTTCAACCAAAATCTGCAATTTATCTGTAGTCGTACCAAATTGAGTCAAGGTATGTTCACCTGCAAGAGCTATCTGCCATAGTAAAAGGTGCGTAGTAGGATCTGGCACATGGTTATAAAGCATTAACTGCGTAGCTTCAAAGCTTTGATGGCCACTATTTCCGGGGTCAATGCCTAAATCCGCCCACAAACAAGCTTCTGCAGAAATCCCCGGTAACATACTAGCGTTAAAACCCTCACAGCGAGCTTGTTTAATGGATAAATGCCCTACACAAGCAAATACACCAGGATGACCATATAAAGCGCATACAACTAACTTACCGAGGCGAACTTCGTCTAAGATCGCATCCACCATTTCAGCATAAGTATCACGACGATTTTTGACCTCACTTTTTTGAGCATAATAAGGTTGAAGCGAACGGACATCTATATTGAGAGACTTAAGCCAACGCTCACAAAAACCATCTGGAACAAGTGAAAAAACCACATCAGCATGCTCAATATAACTCAAACTCAATGCACCGACTTGTCCGGCAAGTTGTAATCCAGTGCCAACACAAACAAGATTGCCTTTCTTTGGGCTAGTTAATATTGTGTTCTGTGATTGCTCAATCGTCATCGTGGTTTCTTATGTTGTAATCATTACTGTTTAAAATAAAGCATATGTTCAAATAATCAAAAGCTTACGCCATTTAGTACTTGATATTTATAAGTTTTAGTTCGAGTGTTTAAATCAAACAATTGAATATCATCACATTTGAACAACATCATACCAACATTATTTATACAAGGTTGAATAAAGTTCAAAGTTTTCGATAAATATATTTGTCACACTAAAATGGAACTTAGCACGTTAAATTGACTCAAAATCACAACATATTCTCATAGCCCCTTGTCAGAATGGGGACAGCTTGGGTATGATGACCGACAGAATTTAGGAACTAGCGCAGACAATGATAAACAAAAAACAACGTCTTACCCTTGTAAGCGCAGTAGCGCTTACATTATCTCTTAGCGGATGCAGTGTTTTTGATTGGTTGATTTACAAGCCAGATGTGCCGCAAGGCAATTACATGGAAACACAGCAAGTCGACAAACTTCGTATAGACATGACCAAAGAACAAGCTGAATATATTTTAGGCCGCCCAGTATTGCGCGACAGCTTCTCAGATGACACTTGGTACTATGTATACCATTTCAAAAGTGGTCGAGATGCCAGTATTACGCATAAAGAATTGATCATTCACTTTGATGGAGACAAAATTTCGAGTGTTGTTGGAGATTATGATCTCAGCCCGGAATTTAATACTCCACTTGAAGAAAGTTCATTACCATCGGTGAACGAGCCTGAAGTTAAACCGCTTTTACCTGAAATTCGCCCCGACAGTAAACCTTTGGTTGAAGAGTTACGTCCAGAGTTAAACATTCAAGCTGAACAAAATAATGAATCAACATAAATCACACAATAACATGTGATTTATGTGAATAAAAAAGCAGGACCTCTCACGAGAATCCTGCTTTTTTGCTATATAACCACCAAAAACTTAACCTTTCGTCTTACGAATTGAGGTTAATTAACTTTAGCACCAGTAATTTTATTAATGCGGCCTTCATCTTTGGCTTTTTCAGCACGCTTGCGACGCACATCTTTAGGGTCGGCAATTAACGGTCGATAAATTTCAACTCGTTGCCCAGGTACAAGAACCTCATCATGTTTAACCTGACGGCTAAATACCCCAAGCTTAACCTTTTCAAGATTAATCTCAGGAAAAAACTTAACCATATCACTTTGCTTAACCGCTTCAATAAATGTGGTTCCCGGCGACACCATCACCGAAATAATCTTTTGCTGTTTAGGCAATGCGTAAATGACATCTACCGAGAATTTTTCTGTTTCATTCGTCACGATAAATCACCTTTGCTCTGTCAGTAAATGCCATCACCATCGACGACATTAACTCTCTAAATACTTTACCAAACGCCATATCAACGAGCACGTTTGAAAATTCAAAATCTAAATCAAATTCAACTTTACAAGCATCTTCGGTCAGTTCAGTAAACTTCCATAAGCCGTGCATATACTTAAACGGGCCATTTTCTAGTTCAAGGGTAATCGATTTAGCTTCAATCACTTGGTTACGTGTAGTAAACGTTTTACTGATCCCCGCTTTACTAACATCAACCGAGGCCAACATGGTTTCACCATCAAATTCAAGTACCTTCCCGCCGACACAACCCGGTAAAAAAGCATGATATGACTCAACATCATTGACTAAATCATACATCTGTAAGGCACTAAATCTAACCAGTACATTCTTGGAAATTTTGGGCATCTGACATCACTATCCTTAATACAATAGTTCGATTTTATCACGTTAAATAAAAAAGGCATCTTAGAGAGTGGTTAAATCTCGTTGGAAATAACACAATCACCAAGAAACTGGGTATAATCGTTGTAATATCATAAATCTCCCCCATATCTCTTATATATTAGAGTTTATCAAATGGGCTCACTGCGGGTTGTCCAGCACCATCCTTCGGTCAACAACGACAATCAGAACGGTAATAAAATGGTAAAAAAGAAATCAACAAAAAATTCCTCAGCGAGCATTGCACGCAATAAACGTGCAACTTTTGAATTCCGCATCGAAGAAAAAGTCGAAGCAGGATTACAACTTATGGGTTGGGAAGTTAAGTCCATCCGCATGGGAAAAGTCAACTTATCTGACTGTTACGTCTATATTAAAGAAGGCGAAGCCTTTATGCATGGTTGTACTATTCAACCGCTTAATACTGCTTCTACCCATGTAATATGTGACCCAGTCAGAACTAAAAAATTGCTGTTAAAGCGCAAAGAAATTGACAAACTTGCCGGCCTAATTGAACGCCAAGGCTACACCTTAGTGCCATTATCAATGTACTGGCGTAAAGGTGCTTGGGTAAAAGTTGAAATTGGTTTAGGTAAAGGTAAAAAAGATCACGATAAACGTGAAGATACCAAAGAGCGCGAGTGGAAAATAGAAAAAGCCCGCGTAATGAAAAAAGATAAAGAGAGTGCTTAATCTCGTTAATAGGCCACTAAAACAATTGAAACTGATAAGTTGTTATTGAACATAGGCCTATAACGAACAGATAGTGAACAAACGATTATATTTTGTTAATGGACACTAGGTATTCATCTAACAAAGCGTTATAGTTAACTCAATTGGGGGCGATTCTGGATTCGACAGGATTCACGAAACCCAAGGAGCATGTCGAGGGGCGGTTGGCCTCGTAAAAAGCCGCACCGTTATAGTTGCAAACGACTCTAACTACTCTCTAGCAGCTTAGGCTAGCTAGCCATCAACCACACGTTTCGCACGTGGACAGTGGATTCTGATGGTCATATTACAGTGTGCTAGCGAGGGAACTCCGTCCGGGGGTGAACCGCGAAATAGTACCGGACTCACCAAGTAGCATCCTGTCTTTCGGAGACTGCTTGGTTAAATAAAAGAGAGACTAAACATGTAGTGCCGAGGATGTAGGCTTTCTGGACGCGGGTTCAAGTCCCGCCGCCTCCACCAATTTATAGAAGGGCTTAGCAGCAATGCTAAGCCCTTTTTGTTTGTCTTTTTTACATGGTAATTTTATACATTATTTCATTTTCAAATCTAACATCAGCGTCTTGGCGCTTCGCCCACACTCGACCAAGGAGGGAAAACGGCCTGCCTGTTGAAACACCCACAACTTCAACAAAATGTTGATGTTAAAAGTCTATAAAACATGTTTATAAAAATCGATTTAATCGACATGTAATAAATTTTTTAGTGTTCATGTCGATAGCATCGACATTCCCCCCGCCAATTTAGTTGTTGCCGTTCTGTATTTTGTTATCGGTATAGAGGGTATTAGGTGATCGCGATGCATGAGAATATGCACACATAACACATATAGACGAATACACGCTTGCCAGAGAAGCCGTGAGCAAGTATTAGTGTCTGTTTTGGCAGCGCTAATATCGCTCTATACCTATTAACATTGATGATGCGGTTGGTAATAGATAGTAAGACACTTTAGGGAAACGGTATCTTACTGCTACAAGCAATTTGTAGGTTTGTGATCCCCTCGGTAGCTCAATCTAAAAACAATGATAATCTATGCACTATAAATAGTGGAGAGGTGTAAATGAATGAAAGCGCTAAACAAAAAGTTATTAACAATAAGCATGATCGCAAGCCTACTCCTAGTGGGTTGTGCTTCAACTGACCCATATACACCACAATCTAACGATGATTTCGTTTATGACCCTGACGCGAGTTTTGCAATGAACGTGGTTGAGGGGAGCTTAGGCTTGCATAATGGGTTACGTGATGCAGATATACCTGAAAGTAGTGATGTTAGCTCTAGCGGTTTAGATTACGCGGCTGACGGTATTATTGGTGCGGCATTTGGCGGTGGTATGGGAGGTGCTTTTTTGAGTATCCTAGGTGGAAACTCTAGTGACGCGCCTTTAAACCACGCCTATGGTATTGCCTATATTCCTGTCGATTCATTTAGCAAAGACCAAAATGAAATAGCATTAAAAACTTTGAGTAAAATGATTTCTATTGGTGCAACGGAAATGTATGGTTTGGAATTTTCTCATACTTTTAGATACAAATCTTCTGATCTATACGTGTACCATGGTGATGAATGCCTAAGAAGGCCAAATTTGTTTGAAAAACATCAAGATGAAATAGGGGTAGCTGATAAACTTGATTGTGTAGCTACTGGTCATTATGCTCCAGTATTACTCGCAAGAACAACCGTTACACCAGATGGTACAGTTGGTAAATTCTTTGTTTTTGGGCTTCCAAAAATGAGTTATCTAACATTCATACAAGCAGCAATAAATATCCCATCTAAAAGTGAATTAGGTGAGTTCTATTATTTTGTACCCGTTTCATACCAGAATTCAATACCTTTTGTTTATTTTGATAAGCAAGCACACTTATTTATCAAACCTGATGAAAAAACAAACATGAGTATAAATATCAGAACCTTAGAACAATTATCACCAAAACTCTTCGGAAAATAAATTTAATCAATCACAAAATCTGAACTGTATATAGTTTAGATATTGTGATTTGGATACTCATTCCATTTCGCAAATCATTAGCCTTGGATACACAGAGCAATCTATTTGTTCAGGGTCAAACGTGTCTTTTAACTGATTGGCATTGTCACTTGCATCACCATCAAATTGAATATCAGCCCTTTCTTCTGCGTTTTCGCGCTACATGACAACATACTTAGGATTGAGCATTTCTAGCCTCAGTATCTTGTTCAACGTTTACACTAGAAATTTATAATTTTAATGACTTACTATCTACATAGATTAAATCAAAAACATCAAAAACACGAAAAACTAAAATATAGGATTTTTATCAGAAATAGATTCAACAGAAATTACAAAAAGACTTAATCGAAGATAGCCGAGACTCGGGTGCAATCGCGGCTATGACCTTCGAAAACATGGATGTTTTCGCAGAGCGCCCATGGATGGGTTTACCGCGTGTCATAGAATCGATTTCATTTGAGTATCGCCACTAGGCAGCAAAGCACATAACACCTAGTATCTAGCAACTCTCAAAAAACCCCTCAAAAATACTCCACTTTCGAGATTCTTAACTATTTATCACTCCACTATCAAGTAAGATGTGGCGGCGGGACTTGAACCGGAGTCCATAAAAAATCCCCGATGGCATTGTTGCCTGCGGGGATTTTTTGTTAATCAGCCTAAAGTTGATTAATGGGCACTTATAACAATTAGGTTAATTGCTATTAGCTTTGTTTTTTCACAAACTTCGATTTCAACATCATTTGGCCATTGCCATCAACTTTACAATCGATGTCGTGGTCACCGTCGACTAAGTGGTTGATTACTGCTTTAGTGCCGACTTTAAGCACGAGTGATGAACCTTTTACTTTAAGATCTTTGATTAAGGTGACTTTGTCGCCTTCTGCTAATAAGTTGCCGTTGGCATCTTTTAAAATGATTGCGTCAGGATCAACCACTTCTTCATTTGGGTTCCATTCATTGGCGCATTCTGGGCAAATTAATAATGTGCCGTCTGAATAAGCATACGGAGACTCACATTTTGGGCATGGCGGGATTACATCACTCATATCTTTACTCTCTGTGTTCTTTGCAGTTGTCGAACAAGTTAATCGCGCTAATACGCAGTTCGACAGGCTTTATCGATTGGCGTTAAATAGAAAAGTCTCTACCCTGCCGAATATTGTAATGGCATTATAATGCTATTATCACAAATTGACTACCCTAGGGTGATAACCAACAGATCCACTTTATCCGTTAACGTACCGGCTATCGTAGCCACGTGCGTAATCAATAGCATAACAATAGGCGAATTGAAACTTAGCTTTTTACTTGTGGATTGGGACGACTTTGATTGTCACCAAAACTCACATCATGCTTTTCAAGATATTCGCGAATAAGCTGACGGGTGACTTGTGATGGAGTGAGATCTTGAGCGGCACACAGTTGTTCAAATGCCTGCTTTTTTAGCGGGTCCATTAATACAGTAAAACGTGCAGTTTTATTTTCCACAGTGAGCGAGCCTTTCATTACGACATGATAATTTGATTATAATCCAGTGTGTGGCTAAAGACCATATTCTGTATTCTTTATTCGCAGAACGATTCACTCGAGCGATTAACTCAGTCCATTAACTAGAGCTATTCACTCAAACTAAGAAACAACTAGGCAGGTTAAACCTAATCATGCCTTAGCCCGAGTGTGTTTATCTGTTAAGCAATGCTCGCTAAACGTGGTAACAGCGCTTTAAAACTCGGTTTTGTTGATAAACTGTGATGCAAGCAATCTTGCACTAATTCACGCAACATTGCCGCTTGTGGTGTGTTGGGGTTATCGATGAGGTTTAGCATGTCATCGACCAAATAACCAAAGGCCCTAACCTCAATAGCTTGCATTAATTGCAGATGCGGTGGGACAAATTGATTTAAATTTGATGCGGCGCCGAAATCACCAAACAACACGTCATCTTGCATATTTATCATGATGTTATGGGCGTAAATATCACCATGGCTAATACCATTTTGATGTAAATGAACCAAAATATCAGCCATTTGGCTGGCGATATGAGTAATGCGTTCCCAAGTAAATACGGTTTCGGGATCAAAAGTATCGCGACTACAGGTTTGTAATGACGGTGGTAAACCTAAATTGCCATAGCTTGGCGGAATCAGTTGCATCACTAAACCCAGTTGCTCTGGTTGATTAATTTGTGCAACCACATTAATCAGGTTTGGGTGCTCGCCAGCGGTTAAGCAGCAATCAAGCTCATCTGCTGGATAACCATCACTTGTTACCATGCCCTTAAACAACTTAATCGCTACATCAGTATCACGACTAAAGCTGGTTTTATCTGAGTGTTTAGCATGGTGAGTTGCTTGGTAAATCAATCCAGATGCGCCCTGCCCCAATAACTTACCTAAATTAAATTGGGTTAATGGCACTGTAGGTACCCGAGTATTATCACAATGTTCAACATGACTAAATGTATTCCCCGCAAAAGCCAACCACGCTAGGTTAGGTAAGCTAAATAACCAATCGGGCAACTCGGTGAGCTGGTTAGCAGACAGGCGAATTAGAGCTAATTGATTACAGTTTGCCATGCTATTAGGCAATGCGGTTAATCGATTACCCGCTAACGCAAGTTTTTCGAGACGATAACATTGACCTAAACTGTCAGGTAATTGCTCAATGTGGTTATCGGTTAATATTAACCAACGGGTTTGTTTTGGAATAGATGCTTCAGATACTGTGCGAATTTGATTGGCTTTAAAACCTATCATTTCTAATTTTGGACACAGGCCTAATACAGCAGGAAGATGTTCAAATAGGTTATTCGATACAAACAAGATTTTAAGTTGATGCAAGTCGGCAAAGTTATCGGGTAATGACGATAATTGGTTATTGCTAAGATCGAGTACTTCTAGGGTATCTGCTAACTCAAACAGTTTTACAGGAAACTCCGTCAGTTGTTCTGCGATAGTGACCCGCTGATAACCTTTTAACGAACCATTATTTAATTGCTGCAGTGTTTGCATCATGTTTCTCTTTGCCAAAAATTGCCGTCATAGTAATGGACTACACTCACTGAGACAAATGTCTTACAAACTTTAACCAAAAAAAACCACAGCTAAAGCTGTGGTCAAGACGGATGCTAAAAAACAAAAATAGGGGTTGATGATTTTAGCGCCACTCCCCGCGCCTAACATAAGCATGGGAAAGGGATTCCTACAAACTACGTTATTGGCACTTCACTTGAAGTGGTTAACGCAAAACAACAAACAAAAAATAACAAACAGGCTTAAATCAGTTCTGCTAGCATGTTGTCGGTGTAGGTAACTAATTCACCGCCATCACGCACTTTTGCCACATAGTCTGGGTTAGCGATAAATGGACGACCAATAGCTAACAAGTCAAATTTATTAGCTTCAATTGCAGCGCTACCCGTTTCTGCGGTATAGCTGCCAACGCCCACTAATGTACCAGTGTAAACACTGCGCATGTACGCAGATGCACTGCCACCTAAATAATCAAACTGAGTTGAATCGTCAAAAATTCCTACATGTAGATATGCGAGATTACGTTTTGATAATTCTGGTAATAAATAATCAAATACTGCACGGTCACGCGGATCCGCGGCCATATTGAAATAAGCACCAGGAGATAAGCGAAGCCCTGTGCGGTCTGCGCCAATTCTGGTTGTAATAGCATCAACGACTTCTAAGGCAAAACGAGACATTTTTTCTGGAGTCTGGCCGTATTCATCATCACGACGATTACTGTCATGGTGTAAGAACTGGTCAATTAAATAACCATTTGCACCATGTATTTCAACACCATCAAAACCGGCTTCAATCGCATTTGCAGCGGCTTGAGCATAATCTACGACTAACTGCTTAATATCGTCTAACGTGGCAGGCTTTGGCGTTTGATAAACCAATTCACGCATTCTAGGCACAGTACCTTCAACCGCTTGTGCTGAAGCAGATAACACCTCGCCACCACCAAAAAAGTGTGGGTGTGCAACTCGACCAGTATGCCAAAGCTGGGCAAACATTTTACCGCCATTTTTGTGCACTGCATCGGTGACAACATGCCAGCCATTAATTTGAGCTGGAGTAAATAAGCCTGGGGTATTTGGATAACCTTGGCCGTCAGGGCGAATAATGGTCGCTTCGCTGATGATAAGACCCGCGTCTGCACGGCGAGCATAGTAATCTACCATTTTTTGCGTCGGCACAAGATCATCATCTGCCATACAACGCGTTAACGGTGCCATTAAAATCTTATTTGATAATGTTAAGGTGTCATTGAGTTTGTAAGGTGTAAATAAATTGGCCAGCATTTGACTAACTCCTATCTTGAATATACATTCAAGATTAATCTTAATTGAATATACATTCAAGTAAATTTTGAATGTATATTCAAATTTAGTTAGACTTGAGTGTTAAGAGTTATCACGCTTTGTTATTGACCAAAAGTGAGCAGATATGAGACACGCTGAATTTAATAGAGAAAAAGTTTTACGTGCTGCCATGAGCACCTTTTTAGTCAATGGATACGCTAAAACCAGCATGCAAGATCTCACTAAAGCCACGGGGTTGCATCCAGGTTCAATTTACTGTGCCTTTGATAATAAAAAAGGCTTGTTTATTGCTGCGATTGAACAATATCAACAACATCGCAGTGACCAGTTTGAGCAATTATTTGCTAATGACCACTCTGCGATAGACAACTTAGGTGATTACTTAGCGGTGATCGTACAAGAGTGTTTAAGTTGTGATGCGACTCAGTCATGCTTACTGACCAAATCATTAAGTGAGATGGGTGAGCAAGATGAACAAATTAAACAAATAACCTGCCAAATGTTGCAGCTTTGGCATCAATCATTAGCATCAGTGTTTGAAACAGCAAAAGTACAACAGTTGATATCACAAGAAAGCGATAGTCAATTTTTAGCGCAATATTTGGTGATGGGAATATACGGTTTACGGACCGTGGCTCACACTGAACCTAACACAGAAGTATTACAGCCTTTGGCTGATAAATTGTTGGCCGATTTATTATGCAATAATTCGTTGTAGCGTAACACTCCGATTGTAAGCTACACACATATCAAACAGCACAAAAAAAGACACCTTATGGTGTCTTATTTTTTTTAATTTACATCATTGAATCATAATATTAAGTCACTACGCGCTGAGCATAAACACGTTCACCTAATGAATTCAATATCTTACACTCGCCTTCTAGAACTGCAATAATCGATTTACCTTGACGAAATGATTCTGGGATCATAACTCGGCCTGTTTGGCTGATGTGTAAATCAGTCAGCACTGCATTGAACATTTCAAGGCCGACTGGTGCATCATAATACAACACGGTTACCGTCGAAATTGGTGGTTGACCTGCTTCGGCAGATTCAGATTTCATATTTGGACTCTCAGTTCAAGCTTAGTGGTTAATTGTTTAAATGATATTGATCATATTATTCATCAACACATCTCAGGATAAATAGGTGAAACGATGGTCTATTAATATCGGTTTCACCAAATGAGAGATCCTTTCCCTTATTTTATGGTTTGTATTAAACAAAGACATACTATCAAATAGTGTTATCGATTCAAAACAATTGATACATAAAGTTAACACACGTGAGATGTAAGTAAGAATAATGCACCAAGACTTTATGAAATGTAGACTCTAAAATTGGTAAGATTTATGCTGTTATCGAGGCTATTTATATAAAATTTAGAGCCAGCACCTAAACAGCACAACTTATTCCTGCTAGAATCGATGACAATTTTTAGCCTTAAACATTTAATAAAACGAGATTAAGATGGGCAGAGCATATCAAAATAAAAAAGAGTCCATGGCGAAAACCGCTGGCCAAAAGACACGTATTTACTCACGTTACGGTAAAGAGATTTATATTTGTGCTAAAGGTGGTGTTGACCCAGATGGCAACCTTGCACTACGAAGCTTGATTGCCCGTGCGAAGAAAGATCAAGTTCCAGCACACGTTATTGAACGTGCCATTGAAAAAGCTCGTGGTGGTGGTGGTGAAGATTATGATACCGCCCGCTATGAAGGCTTTGGTCCTGGCGGAACCATGGTAATTGTTGACTGCTTAACAGACAACGGTAATCGGACATTTACTCAGGTTCGCCAAGCATTTGTTAAGAATGATGCCAAATTAGGTAGCCCAGGTACGGTTGGCCACATGTTCGAACATCAGGCTGTATTTGTGTTTGATGGCGAAGACGATGAAGCCATTCTTGAATTGCTTATGATGGCTGACGTCGACGTTGCCGATGTAGAACTAGAAGATGGCATCATCAGCGTATATGCGCCAGTATCTGAGTTTAACAATGCCCGTACTGTATTAACTGAAGCCTTCCCAGAAATTGACTTTAAGGTAGAGAATTTAGCATTTGTGCCACAAACCATGACGGAAATCACTGGTGAAGATGTTGAAAGTTTTGAAAAGTTCTTAGCCGCTCTTGATGATTGTGATGACGTACAGAACGTTTACCACAATGCAGATATTAACGACGAAGAATAACTCAAACGAAGTCTGTTAAAGCGTTCTAAGCCTAAGTGCTAGAACGCTTGGCAACAGAACCGATAAAGCAAATAATAACGATCTATAATCAAGCAGAGCACTTTTCCCCTTCGTCTCATCACTGTTACAAGCCTTACTGGTAAGACATAGTCTTCCATAATACTTGGTATCTGACGTAAAGCTTGTTATAACATTTAGCATTATTATTGTGTTCATCATTGCAATCTAGTTGAGCACTTTTAAAAAGATCATTTGATATAAGTTCAATTCATGGCAATCTGAATGGTAACGTCTATACATATTGTTATTGAATATGAAACATCTTTGAAATCAATCGTAGTTTCACTTCTGCCACAAAGTGTTTAAAGGATTAACCATTGCTAACATTTATGAACAATGAAACTGAAAATAACGCAGACCAACAGCAAACTCGCGTTATATCCCTGTTTTCACTCGTCGGAATGTCAATGACTTTTATGATGGGATTCATAAGCTTATTTAATAGTAATCATGAGTTAACCATTACGCTATTCTTCGCCAGTATGATTTATTGTTTCGCTTACATTAGTCTCAAAAAATACCAAACACTTAAACTTAGCTCTTATATTACGATTTACTCATTGTATTTATTAATGTTCTATTTGGTGTTTACTGGCGGGGTCGAACAAACGGGGCCATTGTGGATTTTTATTGTGGCGCCAGTATCCGTTTATATACTGGGGTTAACATCTGGTCTAATTAACCTTGCGTTTTTCTTGACTGTTATTGCTATTATTATATTTTTACCTACTGATAGTATCCCGCATGTAACTTATTCAATGGAATTCAAACTACGGTTAATATTGTCATTTCTAACCACTACTTTCCTCTCCGCATTATATGAATATTTAAGAATGATATCCTTCAAAAGTGCATTGGAATTAAGCAAAAAATATCAACAATTAGCGTTATCAGACCCGTTAACGAAACTGGCTAACCGACGTAATGCGTTAACCATTTTGCAGCAAGAAAAATCAAGAACATCAAGAAACGACGATCCCTTGTCTATTTTGCTCTGCGATCTTGATCATTTTAAAATGGTCAACGATAAATATGGTCATAATTGCGGCGATATGGTGCTTACTGAGCTAGCACAAGTATTTACAAAAAGTGTAAGACAGCAAGATTGTGTTGCCCGTTGGGGAGGTGAAGAGTTCTTGTTTATTCTCCCGCAAACTTCAGCTGAACAAGCTTTTGTCATTGCAGAAAAAATTCGCATTAACGTACAACGTCATAGCGTGTATTGTCATGAACAAGACATCAGCCTGACCATCAGTATCGGAATTTCACAGTTAACCGATAATCAAACTATTGATGAGATGATTAATAATGCCGATCGGTATCTGTATCAAGCTAAAAAGAATGGTAGAAACCAAGTATATCCTCAGTAAGCAGCCTCTATCGGCCTATGAGTTAAATTATTCGATAAACTTATCACTACCGCATTAATGCTGTCATTTACTCGATGACCTCGACTTATCATTAACTGTCATCAAAAAACAATAGGGTCTGTCATCGAACTAGATTGTATTTATAAGGCTGTGACATTGCACTATGTTGAGACCAAGAAAGGTTTATGAAGCAAACGGTTAAGGTATTCATGTTTATCAGTATTGGATATTTTCTTAGCATAATATCAATCTAAGTAAAACATTCACTAGCTTCTAGCACCTAGGTTTTATTTTCATCAGCCTTACATTCGTTCTTGCTGACGTTGACTTGATTATCGCTTTCGATAAAATTAAAACAAAAAACGCAGCGTAGGCTGCGTTTTTGGGACTCGTTGAATAAACGAGTATGGTTAACTTAAGTCCATTTCTTGAACTTTTTCGTAAGCAATTTCAGGCGCAGTAACATCTGGTTTATCATGCAAATCTGCTTTTAATTGGCCTTTACGTTGCTTTAGCGCTGCATCTAATTTTTTAGCTGCGCTGGTAATAGCAGGATACATGACTAAGTCAGTTCCTTTAGCCGCAATGCGAGTTCCTTCATAGTTAGTTCTAATTTCTACATCAAATTCACCATGCTCTTTGGCAATGATGACATCTAGCGAAATAAGTGTTGGAAAATGGCTAGCTATTTTAGCGAATTTTTCATCTACGTGTTGTTTGACAGTATCAGTAACATCAACATGGTGACCAGAAAGATTTATTTTCATAGATTGTCCTTAAAAGAATTTACTTGCCAAATTTGTCGCGTATTACAATTGCATGCTGACATAAATCGTGTTGTTGTACAAATGTAGGCAGACATATTTAGACATCGGACATGTGCTTTGTATCACAAGTACTCAAGCCTAAAATGTGTTTTATCTCTACCTGATACACTTTAATGGCTATATCAATATTAAACGTGCATGGGATATGTCAAATTAACCTAACCCCTACATTGATTAAACATCAGATTACTGATTAAGTATAGACACAATTCAGCTCTAAAGATTGCAATTTTTGTGTTGTTTACACAAGTGATGGTAAACCATTCAATTTACCGCTAAAAGCAGTTAATTTATAAGCAACTATACATTTATTATCTTTTCAGACTTTGGTAAATGAAGTCGAATTAATCATTAACAGGAACATTCATGGCGACTAAGCAGCTCCAAATTGACATAATTTCAGACGTAATGTGCCCTTGGTGTATTGTCGGTTACCGCCGACTTGAGCAAGCATTAAGTCAATTCAATGATTTAGACGTTAACATTCAGTGGCATCCTTTTGAACTTAATCCAAAAATGGGGCCTGAAGGGCAACACCTAGGTGAACATATTGCCGAAAAATACGGTTCTACACCTGAGCAAAGTGCGCAAAATCGTCAACGATTAACTCAAATGGGTGCCGATTTAGGCTTTGAGTTTAACTTTTCTGACTCATCACGTATTTACAACACTCTTCAGGCCCATCAGCTACTGTATTGGGCGGCAGAGTCTGGTAAGCAAACTGAATTGAAACTGGCATTATTCAGCAGCTACTTTACTGAGCAGAAAAACCCAGATGATATTGAAGTCTTAATTGAAGCTGCAGCGCAAGTCGGTTTAGATGCTAATGAAGCACGCGCAGTGCTCACTGACAAACGCTTTGAAGCTGCCGTAAAAGAGGAAGAGCAACTTTGGATCGGCCGTGGGATCCAAGCAGTGCCCGCCATAGTGTTTAATCAACAGTATTTAATCTCTGGCGCCCAAGAACCTGCCACTATTGCTGAATTAATTACCAAATTGACTACCGAAGAAGCTTAATCAGAATAAATAACACAACTAGCGTTCAGTGTTTGAGGTTACTCGATAAGTGATAAAGGTGATTGATTTTTTTAAACCTTTAATTAACTGATTTATATTGGTTTATTAAAATATAGACAAAGCTTGTATAAAGAAAAACCAGCGCAAGCTGGTTTTTCTTTTTAAACAGAGAAACATCATATCTTGACCTAGACGTCAACGCTTAGTGTTAATCACTCAGGCAGCAAGGTTAGCTGTAGTGATTTGAGGACATGTTTATGTACATTTATTCGACCGAGTTCATAGACAATAGGCGGTGCTTGGTGTTGAATATATAGATATTAATTACCATTAAAAGAATACAATATAACGATGAATATTGTACGTTTTAAAAACGTTAAGTCGTTATAAACACCACTTTTATGTGGTTTTAGGAGTACAAAATGGGCTTTAAAGTAACAACCAATTGGCAATCTTCACCTAGTGAAGAAGGTGAATTTAATCGCGACCATGAGGTTAAGTTTGGCAGCGGACAAACCATCCAAACCTCATCTGCTCCTGAATACAAAGGAAATGCAGATAAAGTGAATCCTGAAGAATGTTTACTGGCGGCGCTATCGTCATGTCATATGCTGACCTTTTTAGCCATTGCTCATTTAAAACGGCTTCCTGTGGCGAGTTATATTGATAATGCCACTGCAGATTTAGGCCAAAATGCCGCTGGGAAAATTGCTGTAGTAAAAATGACGCTTGAACCTAAGGTGATCTTTGCTGAAGGGGTTGAAGTAGATGAAGATACATTGGCAAAAATTCATGAAAAGGCTCATGCGAACTGCTTTATTGCTAACTCATTAGCCTGTGAAGTTGACATTAAACATTAATATTTAGCAATACTAAATTCTTTAGAACCATAAATATAACCCTCCAAAAACAATGTTTAAGGAGGGTTGTTTTTTAAGCTGTTTTACAACTTATTTCGCTTTAATGTCTGCCGCAGGCCCCTTGGGAGGTATTGGCTGACCTTGTAATGGTTTAATAGGCTGTTGCACTAATTCGTCTTTTAAATAATTAATTGCAGCTTCAAGCTGAGCATCTTTACCGCTAAAAGTAGCATAAGGTAAGTTATCGACTTCAATGTCGGGCTCAACCCCGTGACCTTCAACCACCCAACGACCGTCTATGGCATATTGTGGGTATTCTGCCACTCGTGCCATGCCTTTGTCGGTAACCGAATTACGACCCGATAACCATACACCGGCACCCGCGGTTTGCTTACCGATAATCGGCGCAATATTAAGTGCTCTAATTCCCGCAGAAAAAGTCTCACCGTCTGAGTAGGTCATTTGATCGGCTAACACGACTAAGTGGCCTCGGAAGGTTTGCTGCATGTTTGCATTAGTGCTGCCACGAGTTGGCTGCCAAAATGCCCAAGCACGACGCAATAGCTTTTCAATAATCCAGCTGTCGATGTTACCACCACGATTGCGGCGAACATCAATGATTAGACCATCTTTGTCGTAGTTGGTATAAAACTCGCGAGCAAAGCTTTCTATATCACCGCTACCCATAGCGTATAAATGCAAATAGCCAATATTTCCTTTGGAGGCTTTAGCCACTTTATCGCCATTATGTTCAACCCAGTCCAAATAACGTAGCTTGGCATCGGTACCAATATCATGTGGTGTCACTATAGTATTAATGTGTGTTTTACCACGCTGTAAACCTAATAGCACTTGTTTATTGCCTTGGTTACGTAGCAATTGTGTCACTTCAGCAATATTGGTGACATTTTTGCCATTAATGGTCTTAATCACATCGCCATCTTTAGCATTAACTTCAATACGAGCAAGTGGTGATACAGACAATGGTAACTCAGCATCAGTTTGATAAATATGACTGACGATTACACCTTTATCGGTTTGTGTCAGTCTAGCGCCTAAAGCAGCAGCTTTGGCGGCATCAGTGTCACGAGTAATATCACCACCACGCACTTGTGAATGCAGTGAGTTCAGTTCGCCCATCATTTGCATGAAAATATCATTGAGCTCATTACGATCGGTCAGTCTATCGACCAAAGGTTGATACTTAGCTTTAGCGGCTTGCCAATCTACCCCACGCATTTTCGGATCAAAAAACGAATCGCGATGCATCAACCAAGCATCTTCAAAAATTTGCTGCCATTCTTGCGGTGGCGAAATACTTAATTGCCATTGATTGGTACTGACTTTGGCTTGAGATACATCGCTAGGCAGTTTGTCTCCGGCAGCGACAATCATGATATTTTTAGGATCTGATTTTTTGCGCAGCATTAATTTACTGCCGTCTTTTGATAATGAGTATTGGCCCACATCTTCACTAAAGGATTCTACTTTCGGGTTTATAGGTTCAAACTTAACGAGTTTTAATTCACTACTTTGTTTATTACTATCAAGTAAGTACAGTTTGTCTTTAGCGACCGTTAAACTGTTGTAATTTCCAGCATCCACTGGTACTTGCCATAAACGTTGATTTAACCCATCCCAATCAACTTTAATTTTACTCACCGAATCAGAATCTTTTTCATCTGCTTTTTTAGCGTCTCTTTGGATCGTTAATTCCGTTGGTTTAGCAAATGGAAATGACGCTTTAGCATTTAAAGCTAATGCAAAAATTTGGGTGCGTTTGTCAAAAATAGGTCCCATATTACGATCGCCCCAAGGCGAACCTGGATTAGCTTTAAATTCGCGATTAGACAGAAAATATAACCATTTACCGTCAGGACTAAAACTCGGCGAAAAAGATTCATACTTATCTGTGGTGACGGTTTGTGCTTTTGAATCGTTAATTGAATACAACACAATTTGAGGACGTTGCTTTCCAATTTCTGCTTTGGTTAGGGCAATAAATTGACTATCACCAGACCAGTTAATATCTTGATAAGGACCAAGACCTTCGCCATTTTTGATGATTTTCTGGTTATCGTTACGGGTTAAATCCAATAACCACACATTGCCCATATAATCATCGTGAACCAAATAACGACCATTAGGTGATAACGATAAACTGGTGCGTAAGGTATTGCCATCTTTAGTGAGCTGTTTTGCCCCTGCTGAACCGTCGGCTGGATATTGCCAAATTTCTTGCTCGCCAGATGCGTCACTAATGCCATACACCCATTTCCCATCGTCACTTAATAGTGCATCGCGAACTCGGCTATCGGCGGGTGAGTTTATTTGTACTAAACGGCGGCCATCATTACTGGCAATAGCGACATGACTGCGAGCGGTAATCACTACATTATCGCCTTGAGGGGCGAATACCGTTGAAGTGGCATAATCCATAGGATCATTTACCCATTGCTCACGGCGATGAGCAAAGTCACTGGTGAGTTCAATGTCGAGAGTGGACTCAAGCAGATTATCCAAATTAAGCAGTTTAATGTCGGCACCTTGCTGGAACACAATTCGACCATGATTAAGTTGGGCGTCACGCACTTGCCAGTCGGTATATTGGGTGTGCTGTTTAATATCTTTACCGTCTACGCTCATTGACCAAATATTGTCATTCCCAGACTGATCACTCACAAAGTAGACTCGATTATTCCATAACATCGGCTGTTTAACTGAGCCTTCATGTGTTGCCGTTAATTGCTGGGCTTCTTTTTTACTGCCTAGTTTATAACGCCAAATCTCACCTTTAGCACCGCCGCGATACACTTTGACATTGTCGCCACTGACTTGCAGACCAAATTGAGTAAAATAAACATATTCACCTTTATCATCAATTGTACCTTCTACGGCGTCAGCTAAAGGTAAATTGGTGATGTTTAAAGTTTGTGGATTAACCGTTTTGAGCACCCAGAAATTTGCCGGACCAAATGCGTTGTCGGTGGAATATAATACTTCGCCAGTTGCGGTCCAGCCTTGCAAGCGTACGCGGCTATTTTCAAAACTCACTCGTTTAGCGACTCCGCCTTGAATAGGCATCACATAGACTTCAGTTGCGCCTTCATAATTGGCGGTATAAGCCACCCATTTACCATCTTTTGAAATCGTTGCATCCATTTCTTCAGCCGCCAAACTCGTTAAGCGACTGGCTTTTGTTTGGTTGTTGTTTTGACTGAGTTCAGTGGTCCACAGATCACCCTCGGCAGTAAACACTAGGGTTTGATCATGTAAAGCTGGCGCGCGGTAATAACCTTGATTTGAAGCGTTAGCAAATATCATTGATGAGCAGGCTAAAGTGCCTAAAGCCAGCATACAATGCGTAACGGAGCGACGAAGTTTCATGGTGAGGAGCATCCTTATTAACGTCGATAATGTGAGTTGAGATGTTATCGAATTGGCGGTTTTATTTATGCTTTAACGTTATCAGAGTTGCGGCGAATTTAGCAGTACAAAAATGTAACGAAAAACGGCTAAACCATATTGGTTTAACCGTTGTTATTTTAAGGCTATTTGAACCTTAGTTATTTCGAGGTTAACTGTACTTTAATCTTTTGATATTGCTCATAAAGTGGGTGCGCCTTATTTGATAATTCAGGAAAACGTTGATCCATTGTAATCATATAACGCTCAGCTTGGATTATTTTATTGTCTGCCATTAACGCTTTTAAGCGAGCTAATGCCACGTCAGCGGTATCTAGTTGAATAATATCTTTTGTTGAATTATCGCTTTGTTGTTTCAATAACTGGATTTCTTTGTCATTGCGATGCGATTGTAATTCAATGGCCTTTTTTTGCGTTGCTACATCATTGGTTTTAGCTGCCACCGCTTGCTTTGCTGTGTCACTCGCAATTTGTGCTGGCTCTGCACGCATTAGTGCTGGTTGCTCACTGAATGCGTTAATTGTTGATTCTTCAGCGACTGGCTCGCTAATTACCGAATCGTTACTTGATGAATCATTTTTAATCGTAGATGCAGATTTGACTTTCATCGACAAACCTTCGATAGCAATTGCTTTTTCGGTAGCGGCTACAACTGAAACCGATCCTATTTGTTGGGGTATAGCTTGCTTAGGTAACGCAGGTTGAGTAGGTATAGCTTGTTCCGCATCGACACCTATTAGCTGTTGCCAACTCGGAGTGAGCATAAACAATCCGGCCACCAGCAATACAGACGCGGCACTTGAAAATAACCAAGCATTACGTTGCCATAGTGACTTTTTAAGCTTTTTCCCCTTTGCTGACACATGAGCCCCCGATCGCGCTTTAGCTAAAATCGCTTCATCAAGTTCATCTGATGGTTGCTCTAATGTTTGTTGATGATAAGCCTTGTTAATTTCAGTTTGTAATGCCGTGAACTCTTGGTCATGTTCGGGTTGCTTAATCATAATGACGTCTCCTGCCATTGGTTAGCGATACATTGTTTAATACTTTTATAGGCATAACGAATCCGGCTTTTAGTAGCTTCTAAAGTGACATTGGCAATATCGCTTATCATGGCGGCAGTCATGCCCATTTCGATATTGAGCAAAAAGGCTTCTTTTTGCACTGGCGGCAATTTAGCGATACAACTTTTAAGCATATCGGCTTGTTGCTGCTGCAGTAATTGCGGCTCTGGTGAGACATGATGATTAGCTTCTAGGCTATCCATAGTTTGGTCTTCGCCAAGTGCAGTGACCTTATCAAGCGGCTTAACCGCGCGCACATGATCAATCAATAAGTTATGAGCAATTTTATACAACCAAGTGGTAAACTTTGCGGTGACTTGATATTGCACTGCTGCGTTAATGACTTTGCCCCAAGTGTCTTGATATAAGTCTTCTGCTAACTGCTGGTTATGTAATTGACGGACAAAATAACGATACAAAGGCCCTTTATGCTTGCGGTATAGGGTTTCAAACGCGCTCATATCACCAGCCTGATAGTCGAGCATAAGTTGCTCGTCGCTACCAGCTTGTGCGGTTAAAGTATCGTCCTTAGGCTGATTCAATGTATGCACTATTTTATCCTTATTGTTACCCACTTACTGATTGGTGCGCTTTGCCGTCAATTCTAATAATGCTTGCTGCTCTGAAAGTACCTTGGCGGTGTTAAGCATTTGCACAAATTCATGGCGATAACCAAAGCGGTCTTGGCCCATTGCGGATTCGGCTAATGTAATTAAGTTAGCATAATCAGTATCGTGGACATAATCATTATGGTTAAGCAATTGCCCAAATCCCGCTACTGCCGCAGCAAATCTAAAGTCATCGCTGGCTTGATGTAGATGAGTCAGCTGCTGCTCGCGGTTAATGGGATAAGTGATTAATTGACTGGTTTGTTCGCCAATCTTTTTATATCGTAATTTTAAAAAGGCCACTTCATCGGTGCTTACCATTGTGTCTTCAACAACTGGCTTTTCGATGCCATAACGCAATGGGTCTACTAATCTATTGCGACTTTCGTTATAGCGCAGTTCGTACAAGGCGGTAACGGTATGACCTGCGCCAATTTCTCCGGCATCAACTGCATCGTTATTAAAGTCGCTGCGGTTCAACACCCGATTTTCATAGCCAATAAGTCGATACTCAGACACCACGGCTGGGTTAAATTCAATTTGCACTTTAACATCGTGGGCAATAGTTAACAGGGTGGCACTGAGTTGATCCACTAGCACTTTTCGCGCTTCATTAAGCGTGTCTATATAGGCATATTGACCGTTAGCTTTATTCGATAATTGTTCCAATAAATGGTCATTATAACTCGCAGTACGAGAACCCAGACCAAAACCAAGCGTGGATAAACCAATACCATTTTTACTTTGACTGGTAACGAAATCGACCAATTGCTGATGATCTGTCATCCCCAGGTTAAAGTCTCCGTCTGTGGCTAATATAACTCGGTTACTACCATTTGTGATGAAGTGTTTTTGCGCTAATTGATACGCCAACTGAATACCTTGACTTCCATTAGTGCCACCTTGAGCATTTAACTGACTAAGGGCTGTTTTAATGGCAGAAAAGTCATTACCTGCAACGCCATCAAGCACCACACCGCTGGCGCCTGCATACACCACAATCGATACTTTATCTTGCGCCGATAATTGCTGACTCAGCATCAACATGGCTTGTTTTAATAATGGTAACTTATCAATAGACGACATAGAGCCAGACACATCAAGTAATAACACCAAATTAGTTGCACCAAGCTGCTCTACTGCAACATCAAAGCCTTTAAGGCCGATACGCAATAACTGAGTATCAGCATTGTACGGTGATGGTGCTAATTCAGTATTGACGCTAAATGGCTGCTCAGAGTTTGTCGGTGTTGGATAGTTGTAACTAAAGTAATTCACTAACTCTTCTACCCTAACGGTATTCTTAGTCGGCAGTTGGCCTTGATTAATTAATCTGCGGGTGGTGCTGTAACTGCCAGTATCAACATCAATTGAAAAAGTGGATACCGGTGTTTCAGCGGCAACCATATTGCCGTTTTCCACTATTGACTCAAACTTATCATTAACCGTTGGTGCCAAAGAAAAATTGCGATCACTTACGCTAACATGCTGAGAACTCACAATACCCTGCGCCATTGACGATGCCATGACTTTAGCACTGCGATGTAGCTCCTTAGATCCTTGGTATAAATCAACCTGTGGCTCAGAAGCTATCACTAAGCCTGCTACCTCAGATAACTCAGGGCGCGCTTGTGAAGATGAATCAGTTTTACTCGCGGATTTAATTTTAGAAGCAGGCTGATTTTTAGAAGTAGATTGGGGCTGACTTTGTTTTGCACTGTCTTTGGATTCTTGTGCACAACCACCGATAATAATCGCGCTAATGACAATGGCTAATGTACTGCGAGTGAGCTGCTTATGGACATGGTTCATGATTATACCCCTATCTATCGACCTGTTATTCATATTGGTTACGTACGCAAAGTGACCTTGTATACGGCTAATAACGAGCGCGATGAGTAAAAGGGTTATTTAAATAAAATGTATTTAAAGAGTTTTCGTATTTAGAAATTGAGTGTTAGCCTCATAAAACACTGAAATGCAGCCAACAGAGCACGGCTTATGCTATTATCTAGCCCCTTTTTTATCGCCTTAATATTGACGTTGACCGCCGCCGTTTCCTACTGAGCGAATTAACTAAATATACTAATAGAATAAGTACGTTAAGGAGTTAACATGCAAGCCCTAGTTGCTGTTGTAATGGGTTCGAAAAGTGATTGGCCTACAATGGAAGCCGCCGCTGAAATTATGGATAAGTTACAAGTGCCTTATCATGTTGAAGTTGTTTCTGCTCATAGAACACCAGACAAGCTTATGGAATTTGCAAGTTCTGCTGCAGATAAAGGCTATAAAGTCATTATTGGTGGCGCAGGCGGAGCAGCCCATTTACCCGGCATGATCGCCTCGAAAACGCGTTTACCAGTATTGGGTGTTCCAGTGCAAAGCAAGGCGCTATCTGGCATGGACAGTCTATTGTCTATTGTACAAATGCCTAAAGGGATTGCTGTTGGCACCTTGGCGATTGGTACAGCTGGTGCATTTAACGCAGGTTTATTAGCCAGCCAAATTTTGGCAATTAGCGACACTGCTTTAGCTGAGCGTTTAGACGCATTTCGTGATGAGCAAACTCGCTCGATCCTTGATAATCCCGATCCGAGAGAAGACTAATGACGTTGCCAAAAAATTTATGGGTATTGGGCGATGGTCAATTAGGCGCCATGCTTAGTCACGCTGGTCAGCCACTGGGTATTAATGTGCGTCCGGTTGATATTATGACGCCATCAGATGTTAAATTACCATTAGAAGCTGATGACATTATTACCGCTGAACGCGAGCAATGGCCTGAATCTCAACTTAGTTTACAACTCAGCCAACACCCACATTTTATTAATGGCCCAGTATTTGGCCGTTTAGCGGATCGTTTTACCCAAAAAAGTCTCTTAGATGAATTAGATGTTGCGACCTCGCCTTGGCAATTAGTTGATGACAATACCAGTACCGAAGCCCTGCATAAAGCTTATGGTGAACGGGTATTATTAAAACGCCGCACCGGCGGTTATGACGGTAAAGGACAACATTGGCTAAAACAGACAGAAGCGACAACCATTCCTGCCGATTGGCGCAATGAAGCCATCGCAGAACAAGCGATTAACTTTGATGAAGAAGTGTCATTAGTTGGGGTTCGCACTCAAGATGGCCGTTGTTTATTTTACCCACTGACGCTTAACCTACATCAAGACGGCATTCTAATGGCTTCTATTGCACCATTAACCCGTTTAGCCCCTTTGCAAGCTGAAGCTGAAGCCATGCTCAGCAAGGTGATGAATGGCCTTGAATATGTGGGTGTGATGGCAATGGAGTGTTTCCGTGTGGGTGAACACTTAATGGTGAATGAGTTAGCCCCGCGGGTACATAATTCTGGCCATTGGACTCAAACAGGTTGTCACATTAACCAGTTTGAACTGCACTTACGTGCTTTGTGCAATTTACCTTTGCATCTGCCGCAAGTAAATTTTCAATGTGTGATGGTAAACTTAATTGGCGTTGATAAAGACGATAGATGGTTAAGCCTGCCTAATGCAGAACTATTTTGGTACAACAAAGAAGTTCGTGAGGGCCGTAAGGTAGGCCATTTAAACTTGTCAGTGCACAATAAAGCCATGTTAGATGACAGTATCAACCAGCTTAAAGCTTGGATGCCACAACAATATCAAGCACCGTTAGATTGGATTTTGGCAGAATTTGACAAATAAATAGGCCAAGTAAATACGACCAATATGGTTACCAAATAAGTATCAGTTAACAATAAAAGGAGCCTAGGCTCCTTTTATTGTTACATGGTTATATTCGTCTTTCATGTTGGCTTTCGATGAATTATAACCTTTGTTATTGTAGGTGATTAATAATGGACATCCAATAATTAATCTTATTTTACTAATGATAAATATAATGAACATTTAATCATTAAAACAACTCAAAGATTTGAGTATTTCTTAACCACCCAGCAATATACATCCCAAGTCTAATTTCAATGTTAATTTTAAAAAATAATTATCTAACTAGTCTCAAAATTAATACCCTACTTAATATCCATATGTGTGTAATATGAATCTCACTCTCAAATAATCATCACGCACCCATACCTTAATAAATAAGTCCAATACCTAATGGTTATAACAATAAAATGTATACTGCAACAAAAGGTACGACCTGTTGATACACTTCAGTAACATTTTATTTTTCGTGTATAGTAAAAAATGTTTATCAGATTATGTAATTTATAATATTGTTCAAACTATCATTTCAACAATTCATTAATTGAAGGATCATTTATAACTAATTATTATTAAAAGATACCAATACAATAAAAACTTTTTAATAAAAATATAAAAAAATTATACTTATAATATTCATTCCGTTTCAAGGATAGAAATGGCCCAAATCCTTGGAGCTATATCAATGAGAAATAATCAGCCAATAACACAAAAAGAATATGATTACCCGCTAGACTGGATTTTGCTTTCCATCACCGACACCAACAGCCATATTAAATATGCCAATAGCTCTTTTTGTACCGTCGCAGGCTTTGAGCCCCAAGATTTAGTTGGTCAACCACACAATATGGTACGTCACCCGGATATGCCGACCGCGGCATTTAAAGATCTTTGGCAACATATTCAACAAGGAGACCCTTGGAAAGGATTAGTTAAAAACCGTTGCTCTAATGGTGATTATTATTGGGTCGATGCCTTTGTTACCCCCATTTCATATAAGGGTGAAATAGTTGAATATCAATCTATTCGAACTAAACCAACGCGTGCGCAAATAACACGAGCAGAAACGATTTATGAACAATTAAAAGAGGGTAAAACTCACTCTATTACCCCTAGTAAAATCACCTTACCCATTAAAGTCTATTTAACCTTTGGTGCTGTAATGATCCCCATGGCTTATCTTGCTAGCCAAGGGGACATGATAAGCTTAGGACTGTTTGGTATTTCGTTTGGTGGTGGTTTTATCGCTATAAAAACAGCATTCAAACGTTTTAATCATCTCGTTGAAAAAGCCACTACTATTTATAATAATCCTATTTCCTCTGCTGTTTATACCGGAAAAAATGACGATATTGCAAAGATTGATTTAGCACTGCAAATGCAAGCATCCGAGCTTAGGGCGGTGTTAGGGCGTACACTTGACTCAAGCAAACAAGTATCAGAAAGCGCCGAAAAATCAGCAACCAAAGGACATGATATTCAGCAAAACAGCCAATCGCAAATGGCTGAAATTGAACAAGTTGCAACAGCGATGCACCAAATGACCGCGACATTAACTGATATGGCTTCAAATTGTGCTGATGCAGCTCAATCTTCAGCAAGTGCATTATCTCAAACTACTTTAGGTGACAATGTAGTTAAGCAAATGGTCTCTTCTATCAAAAAAATGTCTAATCAACTGGGTACGATTTCTAATGTTATTACTGAATTAGAACAACACAGCAAAAATATTGGTTCTGTATTGGATGTCATTGAAGCTATTTCTGAACAAACAAATTTACTCGCCCTAAACGCTGCAATTGAAGCGGCAAGGGCTGGAGAGCAAGGCCGTGGATTTGCTGTTGTGGCCGATGAGGTCCGCTCATTGGCTCAGCGAACACATAGCTCAACTAAAGAAATCCACGATATGATAAGTCGTTTACAACAAGGTACTGGGTCTGCTGTATCGAGCATGGAACAAGGGCTTAATGATGCCAATGTTTGTGTTGAGCAAGCAGAACAAGCAGGTGTCGCACTTAATGAAATTCGTCTTGCTGTAGAGCAAATCACCGACATGACTCATCATATTGCTAGCGCTGTAGAACAGCAATCTCAGGTGTCTAATGAAGTCAATCGAAGCGTAGTGGTGGTATCTCAATTAGTGAATAGTAGTAATGAGTTGGGTCAAGATATGGTTCACCTAGGTGGTGACGTCGTTGAAAAAGTAGACTCGCAAATGGTATTAGTTGAGCAGTTTTTAACAAGAAACCTTAAAACTACTCAGGATAATCAAAAAGCTAATCTCAACTAATTTACAGATGAGATAAATCTGTTTGAATTAGGTTATTTAAACTACTTTATCGCAAACTGGTCATCTATTTGCTCACAAGGCGCATTCTAGTATGACAAACTGTATCAATAGTGAGCCTATTGCAAGTAAAGGTAATAGTGTCATTAAGTAACATATTGTTAAATAATGTTTTATTGTCTATCTAGCAAGTTATACCATAATGATCCAGCTTTTCAACAGTATGAATACTCTGGAATAAAATGGGCAATCTCGTGAGATTGCCCATTTTATTTATCCGACTATGTTCAATTCATTATTGAGATCAAGTTCTGCATTAATATTAGCCAAAAAACACTCGCCATAACCATGAGGAATCTAAATCTTCTTTACATTGATGATACTGAGCAGCATAGCGTTTTGAGCGTTTATCGACTTTATTAGCCACTGGCGTTAACCATTTTTTGGCTTTATAACTGCCACGTTTATAACCGCCCCAACCTTCGTGATAATTTAAGTATTGGTTTTTAGCATCCCACTTAGACACGCCGTTAATTTTATGGGTTTTATAAATAAACCAGCCCATAAAATCCATAGCATCGTCAAAATCACTGCGGCTAGACCAACTGTTACCGGTCTCGCGAACGTAATCGTCCCAAGTCATGGTTTTAGCTTGCGCATAACCATAAGCGTCACTGGCTCGCCCTGTGGGGATAAAGCCTAAAAAGTATTCCATTGGAGGTGCCGCATTGTGTTTGAATGAGCTTTCTTGATACATCATCGCTAAGGGAACATGTACAGGCACGCCCCACTTTTCACGGGTATCTACAGCGGCGTCATACCACGAGCGATGTTCTTTAAAAATCGAACAAAGATTATCAGGCTCTTTCGGAGGCGAGGTGGCGCAACCTGTTAAAGACAATAAAACAATTGCGCTAACAACACCTAAAAAACATTTCATAACACTTCTACCAGTACCTAAGATATTGATTCAATGTTTAGTTTTACATCAATAAGCAATTAATGCAATTCAGGTTAGCGCGTCATCTCACATTGATGGGATTCTGTCTGCCAAACCACGGGTTGCCAATAACCTTGATTTTGGCCGATATAGATTTTATCGGTATTGAATTGTGCAGCAATATGGTAACGCTGTTCAGCTTTTACTTTGATAGAAAAAACTTTTACTTTCCGTGCAGATAATGACACTTTTAACGCTGGTGAATTAATCAGTTCTGCGACAGTAAACTCATGTTCACCGGGCAATAACTGATAATTCGGTCTTGAAATAACAGGGACGCCATCTAGGTGAGTCACAACGACTCGGTATAAATTGGCACTGTTGTCGGGGTCTAAATAACTCGACACAGTACCACATTCAACCATTTCATCTGGCGATGAAGCACAACCATGCAAGGCTAGTCCAATTATCAGCATTACCGATGTTCGCCAGAATGACCGAAGAGACATGATTATTTGGCCTCGAAAGTGCCAGCAGGAACCACATCACTAAAATAGTCTTTTAAGAAGTGAGTAAAATCATCTTGTGGCTGAGCTTCTAGATTTTTCTGCTCTAGCAACGACTTTTCAGCCTCTTCTTCATAGCCTTGAATAACCTCATCAGTTAAAGGATATTGACTTAAATATTGATGATAATCATCCGCCAACGTCTTAACCCACACACTATGATCTGTGCCCTTAACGACGACTTCTTGTATTACGCGACCAGATAAGGTTTTGTCTGGATCATCAATGGCTTCTGACCAAGTGTTTAATGCCGTTTGGTATGCATGGCTATCATCGCCATCAAGTAAAACAGCTAACGTTGATAGTTCATCAAAAAGCTCGTGCATCCATTGTTTTAAACCAATGGCTTGACCATTGCGTTGCAGAGTAAGTCCAGGTTTACGCCCTTCTAATACTACCGCTTTTAGGTTAGCGGCAATTTCAGCTTCACCAACGGCATCAGTATCTTTAGATGGAGATAATAAACAATGCAATAAAAACAAATCTAAAAAACGCACTTGCGTCGCGTCTATCCCAACTGGGCTAAATGGATTTACGTCTAAGGCGCGTACTTCAATATATTCAACACCTGCACGGGATAGAGCTTGCGAAGGTTTTTCACCTTTTTGGGTGACACGTTTAGCGCGGATTGGAGCATAAAACTCATTTTCAATTTGCAAAATATTACTATTGAGTTGACGGAACTCACCATCAACATTGACACCTATTTGAGCAAACTTTTTCGATGGCATTTTAATCGCAGCACCAACGCCTTCAAGATAGTCAGGTAATGAGTTATAGCTGATATTCAACGTATCTTGTTCTTTATTGGTATAACCTAAATCACTCATCCGTAATGATGTTGCAAAAGGTAGATATAACGTGCCTTTACCGGTTTTTTTAAACTCAAAATCAACTTCTTGATCTTTTATAAATGAGCTACATAATGCCGGAGTTGAACCAAATAAATACGGTAACACCCAGACTAAACGACGGTAATTGCGGATCAGGCCAAAATAAGATTCAGAAACGAAATCTTCAAAGTTAATGCTTTTGCTACAACAAGCGCTGCCATTGCCGTTAGCAATTTTATCGTCATATAGACGTTGCCATAACTCTTGTGAAACAGAAAAGTTAAAATGGACCCCAGAAATAATCTGCATTAACGCACCATAACGATGGGTTAATCCTTTGCGGTATAAGGTTTTCATTTTACCGTTATTGGAGGTTCCATAACGTGCTACGGGAATGTCGCTAACTGCACCCACATAACATGGCATGCTAACAGGCCAGAGTTCTTGGCCATTAAGGTTTCGAACACTATAAGCATGCGTTTGAGTTAATCCCTCTAATAGCTCGTCAATGCTGTGACATACTGGAGTAATAAATTCTAATAAGGATTCGCTATAATCAGTGGTTATACGCGAATGAGTCAGAGCAGAACCGAGTGCTTTAGGGTGTTCATCTTGTGCTAAGTGACCATTTCCATCGATACGCAATGCTTCACGTTCAATACCACGTGACATGCCCAATAATGCAGCTCGGCCTTGAGTGTCACTTAAGTTTTCGACTTTTTCATTGAAAGACTTCAATTTACTACTCTCTTTTATGGATTCGCATTGCGAGTAAATAGCTAGACCGGATAATAAACGAGATTATTACTGGAAAGCGAAAAATGTAACTCAGTATAAATCAGTTTGTTTGTGGGTCTTAAATAAAAACGGTAACAGTCGTTGTTACCGATGATGGAGCCTTAACATTATATGATATTTGTTGATAAACTGACACTGTATGAAATTCACGATTAAAACACATAATTTATCTCAACCTATTTATAAAATAGATTGAGCTAAGACTATATGCGGTTAACATTAGCGTATTTCAAGGCTGGTGTTAACCCTATAAGTATCAAGTGTTCAACTAGTCAGCAAGTGTCATTATTTTAACTTGATATCCAAGTTCATGAAGTTGCGGTGCAACGGTTGCTTTATCACCGACCACCAACATGACCATATCATTGATATTTAATAACTTACCGGCAAGTTTATTTAATTCATCTATCGAAATAGTGTTAATTATTTCGTCTTGCTTGGCAGTAAAGTTTTTATCTAAGTGATAGCGTTGAATCATCCTTAAAAAGCCGGCCTTTTGATACGGTGTTTCGTATTCTAACGCTTGGCTTTGCGCAATCGAACTGCGCATAAAGGCGCTTTCTTCGGCGTTCATGCCTGACGCTTGGTAAGCGTTAATCTCTTTAACAAACTCAGCCAATGCTAAACCTGTCACATCACTTTTGACGCTAGCAGACGCAATAAATAGCCCTGAATCTTCGGCGCCACTAAATTGCGTGCGAGCGCCATAAGTGTAACCTTTATCCTCACGTAGATTGAGATTAATACGGCTGTTAAATGCGCCCCCTAACGGGTAGTTCATCAGATAGGCCTTAAAATAATCACCAGTAGTATCATAAGGTAATGATACTTGACCAATGTCAATGACAGATTGAGCAGCCCCAGGCTTATCAATCAAATAAATGGTATTTTTAAGGTGTGAAGGCAATGCAGGTAATGCTGCAACCTGAGTAGCATCACCTTCCCATTCATTAAACATCGATAATTTCGGCATAATCTGTTGTTGATTTAAATCCGATACAACAACCATTTTCGCATTACCAGCACGATATTGCTGCTGGTAAAATTGTTTCACATCATCAAGTGTTAGCGCTGAAATTGATGTCATGGTGCCATCACTGCTGATCCCCTTTGGGCTATCTGCACCGTAGAGTAATTGAGCGAAACCACTACGAGCTAGATAATTAGGATCAGACATTTGATGTTGTAATCCTTGTAGTTGCTGCTGCTTCAATCGTTCAAAGTCAGCCTCTAAAAAGCCAGGACTAAATAAGCGCTCCTTAACAATAGCAAGCGTCGCATCTAAGTTTTCAGTTAAACTTGATACCTTGATGTAACTTTGTGAATCACTGGCACCAAAGCTAATTGATGACCCGAGCATATCAAGCGCACCAGCCAATTCTTCACTACTGCGTAACGAGCTTGACTCATTAAGCATCGAGGCGGTCAACTCTGCTAGGCCAGCTTTTTTGATCGGCGACAAACGATGTCCACCATCCAAATAAACCAGCAATTCGACCGTTGGCGTTTCATCACTTTCAGTGCCCATAACACTAATGCCGTTGGCCAGCTTGCTGTCCCATAACTGTGGCACAGTCAATAATGGCGCTGCGGTTGATGACGGTATTTTATTGCGATCAAATGATGATTTTGCAAAAGTGATATTGGTTAATCCGGTTACCGCATCTTGTGCAATTGGCATAATGCTCGGTTCAAAATTATCTGCATGGGCAATTAGCTGCGTTTGCCCTTCGGGTACCACGCTCATCACCACCATTGGCTTATTTTTAATGTAAGTATTAAATACTCGCATTACATCGGCTTTAGTGACATTGGCATAACGGGCTAAATCAGATGCCACCATGTCAGGTTTGCCAAAGAAGGTTTGATTAGCAGCAAGTGTTGATACTTTTCCTGCTACGCTTTGCATACCAAAGATGGTATCGGCTTCAAACTGCACTTTGACTTTTTGCAAATCGTCGTCAGTGACACCGCGTTGCTCAAACTCATTAATCGTTTGGTTTATTTTGGTTTCGAGTTCTGCAAGACTACCACCTTTGGCAGGATTCGCTACGGCATAAAGTGACAGCTGACAAGTAAGCTCTTGGCAAGGATGGCTCACTGCAGCTTGTACCGCATAACCATCTTTAACTAAGTTTTTATATATTAATGAGGTTTTACCACCACCGAGAATATTAGCCAGCAAATCTAATGCAGCTTCATCTTTGTGTTGCGCATAAACGGTTGGAAAACCGATATAAATAAGCGGTAAATGAACCTTATCTTCCATCGAGATATAGCGAGTTTTATCTAACGTGACTGCGGTTTTAGCTTCTGGTTTGACTTCTGGTCCACGAGGGATTTCACCAAAATATTTATTTACCCACGCCAATGTTTGCACTTCATCAAAGTCACCACCAATAGTTAAAGTGGCATTATTAGGCCCATACCAACGTTGGAAGAAATGTTTCACGTCATCAACGGTGGCGCGATCTAAGTCATCTGGCCAACCGATGACAGGCCAAGAATACGGATGACCGGCTGGATAAAATGCTTGATTAAAACGTTCATTTAAACGCCCATAAGGACGATTATCAATACGTTGTGCGCGTTCATTTTTAACCGTTTCACGTTGTACTTCGAATTTTTCACTCGTGAGTGCAGGTAACAAAAAGCCCATACGATCTGATTCTAACCAGAGCATTTTTTCTAGTTGATTACTCGGCACGGTTTCAAAGTAATTGGTTCGGTCAGTATTGGTAGAACCATTTAGTGTTCCGCCCGCTTCGGTAACAACTTTGAAATGCTGTTCGTCGGCTACATGTTGTGAGCCTTGAAACATCATGTGTTCAAATAAATGCGCAAAACCACTACGACCAGCTAATTCGCGAGCAGAACCAACATGATAGGTAACATCAACATGAACTAAAGGATCAGACTTATCTTGGTGTAAAATCACCGTTAAGCCATTCGCTAACTGATATTTTTTATAAGGGATACTGACTTGATTTTCAGAAGGTGCAACCGTTTCAATTAAACTTACACCTTGTGGCAAATTTGACGATTGATGCGCATCGAATGCACAACCACTTAATGCAGCACTGATTGCTGCAGCTAATATCCATTTATTCAAATTTAATTTCAAAATCGACTCCTTTCTTCATTAGGATAAATATAATCACAGAAAAAATAACGGTATAAAGTTACTCAACAGTATAAAGAACTAAAAACACAATTACGCTGTAACGTAGTAACTTACCGAAAAACATAAAAAATGATGCTGGCACTATAGGAATTTTTAACCAACCAGCCAACAGACATAACAAATCACCGATGATGGGTAACCAAGATAGTAATAAAGCCCACATACCATATTTTTCAAGCCATGCCAGAGCATAACGATATTGCCGACTTTGGATATCTTGTGGACTTTTAGCAAGCCGTCCGGCTCGACCTAAACCATAACTTGTCATCGCGCCAAACGTATTACCAATACTGGCCAACATCAATAATTCGAACCATGACGATGGCGTTTGATTAAGTAATGCCACGAGTAACACTTCGGAACCACCCGGCAATAAGGTTGCAGCCAAAAACGCACCGCTAAACATTAACCATAAACTCGTCATTAATAGACCTTATTGCGCATTAATAGTTTCATTTCAGATTTTATCGCAGTTCTCGCCATGGATATTTACACAGAACATGGATCTAGCTGAACCTATCTTGCAGAATTTTGAACCCGCAAACCTCTAACGTTAACTCACTCATATCAACATAGCGACCCAAACGCTACACAGGCTATAACGGCAAAACATCCATGATTCACGTTTGCAGATTCAATTTAATAAATTGAACAATAGGCCTTAATAAGTTAATTATTAGTAATAAATTTAAAGTTATAATAACAAATTTGTTTATTCATATAAGTTATAACAAAATAACGTTGTTTGTCATTGGATCACTTCATACAATACAATTAATATTAATTAACCTTAGCGGGTTTATTAGCGCATTATTTAGCATCAGCATCTAGTTCGGTCTTAATATAAACTAAATAGTTCCACTACTAAACATCACCATAAGATGGTGTAGTTCTTGGTAATTCATCGCTCATTAGTGAACACAATGAGTCACGCACAACAACGTTACCTAATAAGATTAGTGACGTTACAATGACATAATTTGGAATTTTCATGATATTGCAAACGTTCAATCGTATCCCTTTTTGGCAGAAAGTCATTGCAGGTTTTGTATTGGGTACACTTACTGGGGTCGGATTAGGCGAGTCAGCCGTGATGTTAAAACCCCTTGGCGATCTGTTTATTAGCGCCATAAAAATGCTCGTTGCTCCTTTAGTATTTTGTGCCATTGTGGTCAGCATTACCTCCTTGGGTTCACAAGGTAATTTAAAACGCTTAAGCTTTAAAACCTTGGCCATGTTTATGTTTACTGGCACCATTGCGTCATTTATTGGCTTAACGGTCGGTAGCCTAATCGACATGGGCGGTAATTTAGCTTTAGCGACATCGGAAGTGCGTGAGCGTGATATTCCTGGATTTGCACAAGTATTACTTAACATGATCCCAGTCAATCCATTTGCCTCGTTGGCAGAAGGTAATGTACTGCAAATTATCGTGTTTGCAGCATTAATTGGTATCGCCATTAATGCTGTCGGCGAGAAAGCCACGCCGTTAAAGAACGTGATTGAAGCGGGTGCTGAAGTGATGTTTCAATTAACACGTATGGTATTAAAACTAACGCCTATTGGTGTATTTGGCTTAATGGCGTGGGTTGTTGGCGAATATGGCTTAAGTACATTATTACCATTAGGTAAGTTTATTATTGCGATTTATATTGCCGCGCTAATTCATATTATCTTTGTGTATGGCGGTTTAGTGAAATTTGCTGCAGGTCTTAGCCCAGTTCAGTTTTTCCGTAAAGCCTTACCAGCACAAGTTGTGGCCTTTAGTACCGCATCAAGCTTCGGTACTTTACCGGCCAGCACACGAAGTACCGAAGCGATGGGCGTGTCGAAGCGCTACAGTGCTTTTGTACTCCCATTAGGTGCGACCATGAATATGGATGGTTGTGGCGGCATTTACCCTGCCATTGCGGCGATCTTTATTGCGCAAATTTACGGTATTCCGCTTGATATGACCGACTACATGCTAATTGCGGTAACGGCCACAGTCGCTTCTGTAGGCACCGCAGGAGTGCCAGGTAGCGCGATGGTGATGTTAACCGTAACCTTAGGCGTAATAGGTTTACCGCTTGAAGGGATTGCCTTTATCGCCGCGATAGACCGTATTATTGATATGATCCGCACTGCAACTAATGTGACCGGAGACATGATGACTGCGGTGGTGATTGGTAAAAGCGAAGGTCAGCTTGATGTAGAACAATTTTACTCAAATGAAACACCGCAACAGCAAGTAGTGTCTTAGTTTTTATTACGCTTCTTATTGCAGTTCTATCGTCATACAAGATTAATGACAATAAAAAAACGAGTATCAACTGATACTCGTTTTTTGTTATATCATGCTAATAAAATTAGAACTTAGCGTTTGCCCATAACCATACTTTATCGGCATCAACTTTTCCTGCTCCAGCATCACCCGCTGAATAAGATGCGTATTTAACGCCTACGGTGTAATGCTTATCAATTGGTAAACTAAATACCGCATCAATTTCATCACCTAAATCGTTAACAGTGGCACTTGACTCATCTGCTTCAAAATCATGATAAACCAGCGCCCATTTACCACCAACCACACTGCCGCCAATTGACACATAAGTGTCAACTAAGCCTTGCTTTGGTGTTGCCAAAAATTGGTCTGCCCAACCATTAAACGCATGCAAAGTCGCTAACGGAGTTGAAAAACCATATTCGCCATCGTCAGAGCCCAATAGCTCGTAACCAAGCTTAACGGTCAAACCACTAAAGCCAACGCCCACTTCACCAAGCATATAATCTGTAGAGTAAGATGTTGTTTCTGTATCAGTATCTTGAGTTGCGTACTCTAACGTATAAAGTAGTTTAATTTTATCGATATCTTTAGCACCCGCAAAGCGAATACCATAGGTGTCGATACCATTGTCTATGTTGGTATCTTCTTCAAGTAAGTAGCTGTATGCGCTAAGTTTACCCAAACCGAAATTGTAAGATGCGTTAATAACGTGATCTTTTGAATCAATGTCTTTAACTTCTGCAAAAATACGGTTGCGCTTGTAGATGTAACCATAATCAACACTAAAATCGTTTATCGCATATTGCATGGTAACTGCATCGAATGTTTGGCGATCTTGACGCCAGCCAACATGGCCGATAAAACGTTGGTTATCGATGGCGATAACTTGACGCCCAGCTTTAGCAGTAAAACCATTACGCTTGTATTGTAAGAAAGCTTGATCTAATTCAGTTGTTTCAGGATCGGCTATCACTGAATAATCGGTGTTATTTCCGATAGCGTCGTTGTAATCATTTACCCCTGCCACACTGCGAGAATCTTCAAACTCAACTAATGCAGTTAATCCATAATACTCAGCCGTAGCAAAGGTTAAACGGGTGCGTAAGGTCAAAGCATCTGCGTCTTTTAACGGATTGTCTTGATCGACTGATTCATAACGTAAATTTAAGTTTACTTTTGCTGTACCTTGAGTGATTGCATCAGCAACTGTATTAACATTGGTGTCTGCGGCATTGGCGCTGCCCATGGCTAATAACAACGAACAAGTTAATGCTGATAAAGCCCATTTTTTGGTCACAGCAGAATTTTGGCAAGCCTTATCCGTAACTTGACTAGCAAGCAATTTATTATTCATCTTACATTCCTAATATTTATTTTAAGTTGAGTTATCAATCTGCTAAATATACGTAAAATATATGGCTAGCAAGTTAACTGGTCGTAACCTTAATAAGTTCACTGTTCAGTTTCCGTGACATATCTTGCATTTTACATACTTGTTTGACTAGATATTGATGGCAATTCAAAATTTGCGACTTTTGACCGTTAAAATTAACGGGCTGTCGAACTATTATTATTTTAGGGACATGTCTTGCTGATATAAAATTATGAATAAAAACGGCCGCTTACATACCTATAAAGAGGTATGCCAATAAGTTTCTGACTAAAAATTGGCTTCAGTACATATTACCTTTCGATTAATAATACTCAATATAATGGGCACACAAGTAAGCTAACAAACGAATAATCCAAGTGAATTATCGACATATTTCAAACTAGATTAGTATGTTTATTGAACAAAACAATTATTAACATTTTAATAATGTAATCGATTTTTTGTTTTTGATTTAAAGGTTAGCAGCCAAGTTCAAAAGTAACCCCGATGCTATTTCCCCATATCAATATAACTTTTAATACATACAGGTTTTATTATTTATCTTTGACAGCCATTAGATAAAGACTAATTCTAATAAGGGTCAATAATTCTTTCACAACTATAACGTCACAACCGCTCAGTATTAAAAATTAAGTACACCAACATAAATTAAACAGTTATATCTACTTTACTTATGGAATAAAAACAAAAAAGCCAATGCAATTGCATTGGCTTTTAAACTCAATCGTTAACGATTAACCTAAAACAGCCAACAACACACCAGCTGCAACCGCACTACCCAGCACACCAGCAACGTTGGGTCCCATTGCATGCATGAGTAAGAAGTTTTGGTTATTAGCCTCTAAACCTACCTTATTCACCACTCGAGCAGCCATTGGCACTGCAGAAACACCTGCTGCACCGATAAGTGGGTTAATTTTCCCACCAGAGAGCTTACTCATTAATTTGGCCATCAATACCCCTGAAGCAGTACCAATACTAAATGCAACCGCGCCAAGGATTAAAATACCCAAGGTTTCGATACGCAGAAATTGATCGGCGGATAACTTAGATCCAACAGCAAGACCTAAAAAGATAGTCACTATGTTGATTAACTCGTTTTGCGCCGTTTTCGATAAACGATCAACCACACCTGATTCACGCATCAAATTACCTAAACAGAACATACCAATTAATGGTGTTGCTGCGGGTAAAAACAAAATGGTTAAGCCAAGTACCATCAGTGGAAAGATAATTTTCTCTTTCTTACTGACTTCACGCAATTGTTCCATTTTAATTTCGCGTTCAGCTTTAGTGGTGAGCAGTTTCATTATAGGCGGCTGAATTAATGGCACTAGCGCCATATATGAATATGCAGCAACGGCAATCGCGCCTAGCAACTCTGGCGCCAACTTAGAGGCTAAGAAAATTGCCGTTGGACCATCTGCACCGCCAATGATGGCAATAGCAGCAGCATCTTGCATACTAAACTCAAATCCAGGTACAAGATTCAGCGCTATAGCACCAATTAAGGTAGAAAAAATACCAAATTGTGCCGCAGCCCCTAACAAAAGTGTTTTAGGGTTAGCAATTAGCGCCCCAAAATCAGTTAATGCACCTACCCCCATGAAGATGAGCAATGGGAACACCCCAGTTTCAATGCCGACATGATAAGCGTAATACAGCAAACCACCTTCATCGGTGAAACCTGCATTAGGAATGTTAGCTAATATGGCACCAAACCCAATAGGTAATAATAATAACGGCTCAAAACCTTTAATTATCGCTAGAAATAACAATAAACAACCAACAGCCATCATCAGCAGTTGGCCACCAGTAAAGTTAGCCACACCCGTTTCAGCCCAAAAAGCCAGTAATCCTTCCATTTCGACCTCTTATGCTAGTGATAACAATGTTGAACCTACAGTTACACTGTCACCCTGCTTAACCGCTAACTGAGTTACAACACCATCTTCTTGAGCACGAATTTCGGTTTCCATTTTCATCGCTTCCAAGATAATGATCACTTCACCAGTTTTAACCGCTTGACCATTATTAACTAACACTTTGAAAATATTTCCCGATAACGGTGCAGCCATAGTGCATTTAACTTCGCCAACAGGCGCTGAAGCCACAGGAGCCATGGCAACTGGTGCAGCTGAGACTGGCGCGATATGCCCTATTTCGCCACCTTCGCTCACTTCGACGACAAAATGTTGCCCCTCTACGTCAACGGTATACGTTTGTGGACCTTTATCGGCTTTCACTTGTAAATCATCTGCACTTGGGACAGGCTCAAACGCATCCGGGTTGCCACGATTTTTAAGAAATTTAAGACCAATTTGATTGAACAACGCATAAGTCATCACATCATCATCTGATTCAGCTGCTAGGCTAAAGCCCTGCTCTTTAGCTGTTTTTGTAAGTTCTACACGTAACTTATCAAGTTCTGGTGCAATCAAATCTGCTGGACGACAGGTAATAGGCTGTTCACCCTTTAGCACTCTGGCTTGCAACTCGACGTTAACTGGCGCCGGCGTCGCACCATATTCGCCTTTTAGAACGCCTTCAGTCTCTTTGGTCATCGACTTGTAACGTTCACCCATCAGCACGTTGATCACCGACTGTGAACCAACAATTTGCGAGGTAGGCGTAACTAAAGGTAAGAAGCCAAGATCTTCACGCACCCGAGGGATCTCTTCAAGCACGGCATCCATTTTGTCTGCTGCACCCTGCTCTTTTAATTGGTTTTCCATGTTAGTCAACATACCGCCAGGTACCTGAGCACGCAAAATACGTGAATCGATACCTTTAAGTGCACCTTCGAAACGGACATACTTTTTACGTACTTCACGAAAATAAGCGGCTATCTCTTCTAACAACACCATATCGTAACCGGTTGCTCTGTCAGTATCTTCAACCATTGCCACTAAGGTTTCTGTGGCACTGTGCCCATAGGTTTGGCTCATTGAAGATATTGCAGTGTCAAGCACATCAACCCCAGCTTCAATGGCTTTTTGGTATGTAGCAGTGCTTAAACCCGTTGTCGCATGACAATGCATCGATACCATTAAATCAGTTTGTGATTTTAGGCGACTGATTAACTCATAGGCTTGCATCGGTTTAAGTAAACCCGCCATATCTTTAATACATAATGAATCGGCGCCCATGTCTTCTAAACGCTTTGCCATGTCGACCCAAGTATCAATCGTATGAATAGGGCTAGTAGTGAACGAAATCGTCCCTTGCGCATGTCCGCCAACGTTTTTAACTGCTTTAACTGCGGTTTCAAGGTTACGTACATCATTCATTGCATCAAAAATACGGAATACATCTACGCCATTGGTGTGAGCACGTTCAACGAATCGTGTAACAACATCGTCTGCATAATGACGATAGCCTAATAAATTTTGCCCTCGCAGTAACATTTGCTGCGGTGTATTAGGCATGACTTTTTTTAGTTCACGAATGCGGTCCCAAGGATCCTCACCAAGATAACGAATACAAGAGTCAAACGTTGCTCCCCCCCATGACTCAAGTGACCAAAACCCCACTTTGTCTAATAACGGCGCGATAGGTAGCATATCGTCGAGGCGTAAACGTGTTGCCAGTATTGATTGGTGTGCGTCACGCAGGACGACATCGGTTAGTGCTAATGGCTTGCTCATAATGACTCCAAATTTATTTCGCGCGGTATTGATGTATCGCAGAGGTGATTGCGGCAACTAGCTTAGGATTTAAAGCTACCTGTGCCGGTGCTCTGGGTATTGCTGTTGCAGGCGCAGCTGTAGCTGCCGCTATAGGCGCAGGGAAAAGCTTAGCAACAATACCAATACCGATGATCAACATACTTAAAAAGATAAACACTAAGCCCATGCCCATTATCATAATGCCCAGCGCATCGGATAACTGCTCAGATATTGATGTCATGTGTCCTCACTTTTTTGTCAAACAGTTAAATTAAGATAAGTTGGTTTAGGCGCGCTAAATCGGTGCAAGAATTAATATTTATCAATTCACCATACCTATTTGACTTACCTATTAAACAAGCGCTAATTCAGCAAGCATAAATATTCAACTCAAGCTTTATTTAATTCAGGTTTTTATGAGCTGAATCCCCCCACTTGCGGGACATCAGCTCAAAATCTTGTCACAAAATATAAACAATATACCACAATAATGCTATCTTTTTGTAAATTGGTCTTACCAAGTGACATGCACAAAGACAGTGCAACTATACAATCAGTAAAAATAAAGCCGGTAAAATGAAGATCCCATAACTAAGTAGCATTTTCTGATAGCTAAATAATAAATTCATCATCAATAAGCATGAAACAACATCACTTACCGCTAAACAGACGCAAACATATACATAAGTATTCTCAATCAAACAAACACAATGAATAAAGATGTAATAACAAAAGGCGGCTAAGTCAGATCCACAACGATATGACTAAGAAGCATCTAATGATGAAGATAATTTGAGGGGGTAAGTGTCAACTTATTTCAGGACGGGACAAATTAACATAAAAAAAGCCCTGCATAAATGCAGGGCTTTTTTATTATGGTGCGCGTGGGAGGAGTCGAACCTCCGACCGCCTGGTTCGTAGCCAGGTACTCTATCCAGCTGAGCTACACGCGCAAAATCGGTACAACATATCATTCAAAGGCATTGCTATAGTTAGTACGATAAAAAAATACCAACATTACATATGAATGAATGGCGGAGAAGGAGGGATTCGAACCCTCGATGGGATTTAAAGCCCATACTCCCTTAGCAGGGGAGCGCCTTCGGCCACTCGGCCACCTCTCCGCAATAAATGGTGCGCGTGGGAGGAGTCGAACCTCCGACCGCCTGGTTCGTAGCCAGGTACTCTATCCAGCTGAGCTACACGCGCATAAATTGGGTTTAGTGAAATATGAATGGTGCGCGTGGGAGGAGTCGAACCTCCGACCGCCTGGTTCGTAGCCAGGTACTCTATCCAGCTGAGCTACACGCGCATTCAAATTTAACACTTTGATAGATAATGGTGCGGATGGGAGGAGTCGAACCTCCGACCGCCTGGTTCGTAGCCAGGTACTCTATCCAGCTGAGCTACATCCGCATCGTATATCTATTGTAAGAAATGGCGGAGAAGGAGGGATTCGAACCCTCGATGGGATTTAAAGCCCATACTCCCTTAGCAGGGGAGCGCCTTCGGCCACTCGGCCACCTCTCCGTTTCTTGGCGCACATATTACTGTTTGACGAAAATAAGTCAAACCCTTTTTAGGAAACCTAACTTCATTTGGAGTGTTTTTAAGCACATTGGAGATAATAGCCTCAAATAGTCATGAAAACTGCATTACTTTTTATAACTATTCACATCATCACCATCAATATCAGCTTCATTAAGTCACTCGTGATTGTGGCAAGTTTACCTTTTTACTAAATTGCATCTTTCAGGGCATTATTGAACTTACCATGTTGTTTTTACAAAATCCCTATTCCACAAACATTAATAAATAATGGCTGGGTTTGTATTGATTGTATTGTACTAATGCATATAAAAAGTCAAATAATGCGACATAAGCCTTGAATCGAGAATAATCAAAATAATTTGAATGCTAGGCTGGTAAAAAAACCTGTTAATCACTGAAATTTCACATTTATTAATACATAAAAGTGGTATTGAACAAACAAAAAAGTCAGCAAATGCTGACTTTAATTATATCGACGACACAATCTGCCGAATATTAGAAATTACCATCTTCAGAAGGTGTTCCAGACTTCTCAGATTGAATACGTTGGTAGATCTCTTCACGATGAACAGAAACTTCCTTAGGCGCGTTAACACCGATACGTACCTGATTACCTTTTACACCTAGAACAGTAACGGTGACTTCATCACCAATCATTAATGTTTCGCCTACACGACGAGTCAAAATTAGCATTCTATTGCTCCTTTAGTTCAATCTGCATAACACGCTTTGTCCGTAATATGCGTTCATTATAAGGTCTGCTTTACATAAAATAATAGTATCTATTTCTAAATACGTCGGTTTATAAAGCACCATCTATTCGAAAATCGTAAATTTGACGATAAATCATCTATTGATACGCAATAAGTAACAAATTAATCACACTTGCTAATCACCACGCAGTTAAATAAATCAATACAGTAAAAACAATAACCAAAATAACTAGAATAAAATCAATAATGATTTGTGTCCAAAGACTTATCGAAAATCATCACCTAACAATACCTATAAACGCTTTTACTGTTCGCGAGTGAGTTCACTATGCCAAATCTACTGTTGGCACTCAAGTTATAAAGTTGAATATCATAGACTTTATAACTTAAGCACCAATATAAGCCCTAATTTACCGACTTATTAGCTTAAACGCTCACGGATCCAAGGTTCAACTGAGGCCAAGGCTGTTTTAAGGTTCTCAGGCTGAGAGCCACCGGCTTGAGCCATATCAGGACGTCCACCACCTTTGCCGCCTACTTGCTGGGCGACCATGGCAACAAGCTCACCAGCTTTGACTCGTTTGGTTAAGTCATTGCTCACACCTGCTATTAAGTTTACTTTACCGTCTTTGGCAGTACCAAGCACAATAATGGCAGACTTAAGTTTTTGCTTTAACTCATCTTGTAGGCCACGTAAAGAGCCTGGGTCTATGCCATCAAGCATCTTAACCAGCACCTTAACACCATTGATATCAACAGCATCACCCGCCATATCGGCACTAGCCGCAGCGGCTAACTTATCTTTTAACTGAGACAAATCTTTTTCTAGTTGTTTCACTTTATCTAACTGAGCTTTTAATTTACTGATAACAGAAGCACTGTCTGATTTCAGCAACTGTGCAGCTTCGTCTAACACAGCTTGTTGCTCGGCAATATAAGCCATAGCAGCAATACCCGTAACCGCTTCAATACGACGCACTCCTGCAGCAATACCGCCCTCAGAAGTGATTTTAAATAAACCAATATCACCAGTGCGGCCCACATGCGTACCGCCACACAGTTCGATTGAAAAATCGCCCATGGTAACAACGCGTACCTGGTCATCGTATTTTTCACCAAACAATGCCATTGCGCCTTTTTCTTTGGCTTCATCAATGGCCATTTCAGCAGTAAAAAGTTCATGATTACGACGGATCTGTGTGTTAACTAAATCTTCTACCGCTTTCAACTCAGAAGGTTTAACCGCTTCAAAATGAGAGAAGTCAAAACGTAAACGTTCTGGGTTAACTAACGAACCTTTTTGAGTGACATGAGAACCCAGTATTTGGCGCAATGCAGCATGCAATAAGTGAGTCACAGAATGATTTAACTGAGTACGGTGACGTAACTTTTTATCCACTTGTGCAGTTAACTGCAGGCCAACAACCAATTGCCCTTGAGTTAACTTTCCTTCGTGGCCTATTGCAGGGCCAAATTTTTGAGTATCCATAACAGTAAATTCTACGCCAACTGCCGTTAGTTGACCTTTATCACCTACCTGTCCACCAGACTCTGCGTAAAACGGGGTGCTATCTAATACAACAACGGCATCTTGCCCAGCACCCACTGTATCAACTGATTTACCGTCAACATATAAAGCAATAACATTCGACTGCCCAGTTAACTCGGTATAACCACTAAATGATGTTTCAGCATCAATAATTAAATGATTGTTATAATCTGCACCAAAGTTACCTGCGGCTTGTGCACGACTTCTTTGTTCAGCCATTGCAACTTCAAAGCCTGCTTCGTCAACATTAATGTCACGTTCACGACACACATCAGCAGTTAAATCGACTGGAAAACCATAGGTGTCATAAAGTTTAAATACAGTGTCACCGTCTAAAGTATTACCTTGTAGAGAATTCAGTGCACCATCTAAAATCACTAAACCACGCTCAAGAGTACGAGCAAATTGTTCTTCTTCCGCTTTTAAGGCTTTTTCAACAATGGCTTGAGTTTGTGTTAAACCATTGGCTGCATCGCCCATTACACTGATTAGCGTAGGAACAAGCTTATAGAAAAACGCATCAGTAGCACCCAACTTATTACCATGACGCACAGCACGACGAATAATACGACGTAACACATAACCGCGGCCTTCATTTGATGGCATCACACCATCAGCAATTAAGAATGCACAAGAACGGATATGATCAGCAATGACGCGTAATGATTTGTTCTCTAAATCTGAAACGCCAATAATTTCGGCTGTTTTAGCAATCAACTGCTTAAAGATATCAATTTCGTAGTTTGAATGTACGCCCTGCATAATGGCAGCTATACGTTCAATGCCCATGCCTGTATCGACAGAAGGCTTAGGTAATGGCAACATTTCACCGTCTGCTTGACGGTTATACTGCATAAATACGATGTTCCAAATTTCAATAAAACGATCGCCGTCTTCTTCAGGAGTACCAGGGCGGCCACCCCAAATATGATCGCCATGATCATAGAAAATTTCACTACAAGGACCACAAGGACCGGTATCACCCATCTGCCAGAAGTTATCTGACGCAAATGGAGCTCCTTTATTGTCGCCAATACGAATCATATTTTCAGGGGCTACACCAATTTTTTGAGTCCAAAGGTCATACGCTTCGTCATCTGTTTCATAAATGGTGACACATAAACGCTCTTTTGGTAGCTTGAGTGTTTCGGTTAAAAAGGTCCATGCGAAACGAATCGCATCTTCTTTAAAGTAATCGCCAAAACTGAAGTTACCTAACATTTCAAAAAAAGTATGGTGACGAGCGGTATAGCCTACATTATCAAGATCGTTATGTTTACCACCAGCACGCACACAACGTTGAGATGTGGTCGCTCGTGTATAACTGCGCTTATCCATTCCGAGGAACACGTCTTTAAACTGGTTCATACCCGCATTGGTAAATAACAGTGTTGGGTCATTGGTGGGAACGAGCGAGCTGCTATCAACAACCTGATGTCCGTTATCTTCAAAGTACTTTAAAAAAGCGCTTCTTAATTCTGCTGTAGTCTGAAACATTAATTGGCCCTGAATATAGAAAATACAAAAGTAACGAGCTTGACAAGCAAGCCTGTAAATGTAGGCATTATATACTGAATTTGGCGAAAGAAGCGAGATGAGTGAATCGATTATAATAGCAGTAAAAAATGATACCTTGTGTGCCTATAGGGGAATGAATGGTTGTATGGCGTGTTAAATACAACAGTATAAACAAGAGGGACAAGCGTTAAATATCGAATACAAATAAACAGGATGATCATTTTTTTACCCTAGGGTAAAGGCTTATTGATTGGTCTTCCAGGAACATCATTGAGCAAATATATTATTTGACCAAAACAAGAGTTTTACTCAACTTAACGCGACCGCTAAAATCACAATGTTAATTAACTATTGTTGCGTTACGACCTAAAGACCCAAACACCACGGGCTTAATTGATAAAACGTTTAAATGTAATAAAACATATCACCTAAAAAAATCAAATTAACAATAACCTAGAACCGACTAGATTTATTGCTCATCAATGCCTTTTGATTTTTTATTAAACATAGAGAGGTTTTCTTGATGGGAATATTCGCGGCGCGCAAGATGCGCTACCGCGATAGATTTTGCGGACTAACTTAGAAAACTTCGCCAGTTTCGAGATCAACATTCTCGTCGCTGTCAGTGCTTGAGCCTAATGAGCCTGGAGCAGCTAATAGCATAGCACGCAAAGTGGTGTCGATTTCATTGGCAATAGCTGGATTTTCAGTCAGGAATTTACCTGCATTTGCACGGCCTTGACCAATTTTTTCACCTTTGTAGCTATACCAAGCACCTGCTTTATCAACAAGCTTATGTGCAACGCCTAAGTCAACCAACTCGCCGGTACGATTAATACCTAATCCATAAAGAATTTGGAATTCAGCTTGCTTAAATGGTGCTGCAATTTTATTTTTAACGACTTTTACGCGGGTTTCGTTACCGATAACTTCATCACCGTTTTTAATGGCACCGATACGACGAATATCTAAACGAACAGAAGCGTAAAACTTCAGTGCGTTACCACCAGTAGTTGTTTCTGGACTACCAAACATCACACCAATTTTCATACGAATTTGGTTAATAAAAATAAGCAAAGTATTTGATTGCTTAAGGTTACCAGCAAGTTTGCGCATTGCTTGGCTCATCATACGAGCAGCAAGGCCCATATGTGAATCACCAATTTCACCTTCAATTTCGGCTTTTGGCGTTAATGCAGCAACAGAATCGACAACAATAACATCTACAGCACCAGAACGGGTTAATGCGTCACAAATTTCTAATGCTTGCTCGCCAGTGTCTGGCTGCGAACAAAGTAGGTTATCAATATCTACGCCTAGCTTTTTTGCATAAATAGGGTCAAGTGCATGCTCTGCATCAATAAACGCACAGGTTTTACCTTCGCGTTGTGCTGCAGCAATCACTTCAAGTGTTAATGTTGTTTTACCTGATGATTCAGGGCCATAGATCTCAACAATACGTCCTAATGGTAAACCACCAGCACCTAGGGCGACATCCAATGAAAGTGAACCTGTAGAGATAGTTTCAACATCCATTGTGCGATCTTCGCCCAATTTCATAATTGAGCCTTTACCAAATTGCTTTTCAATTTGACTTAACACGGCGGCAAGTGCTTTCTCTTTATTTGGATCAACCTTCATTATAAAACCCTCTTAAGGCATTCAATACGTTTAGTAAAATGCTATTTGTACTTAGGTGGAATGGTGTGGACCATTTCATTATGTTCATCAGTATACTGTATAGTCATACAGTATCAAGTGCTGATCGTAATTTTTTTCAATCCTTTGAAAATTGCCTTTTTACATCAATATATTATCTTCGTAGATTTTTATATGAATCTATTTATACCCAGAGGACAAATATTGTTAAGATTAGCCTCATAAGATTTACGACTTAAAAACGATTAATAGTGAAGTGTTCATAATGACAGTGATTGATACCAGCGATTTAGAAAAACACACCCCGATGATGCGTCAGTATTTGGGCTTAAAAGCCGCCCATCCTGATATGTTATTATTTTACCGTATGGGTGATTTTTATGAGCTATTTTACGATGATGCTAAACGAGCATCTGAAATGCTGGGTATTTCGCTTACTGCTCGCGGGAAAAGCGGCGGCGATCCTATTCCTATGGCAGGCATTCCCTATCATGCAGTCGAAGGCTATTTAGCAAAATTAGTTAACATTGGTCAGTCAGTGGCCATTTGCGAACAAATTGGCGACCCAGCCACATCAAAAGGCCCAGTTGAACGCCAAGTGGTGCGTATTGTGACTCCTGGCACCTTAACAGACGAAGCCCTATTGCAAGAAAAACAAGACAATTTACTGGCGGCGCTTTATCAAGGTAAAAACGGTTTTGGTTACGCAACCCTAGATATTTCATCAGGCCGTTTTGTGGTTGCAGAATTACCCACTCGTGAAGCATTAGAAGCCGAATTACAACGCACTAATCCTGCAGAATTACTTTACAGTGAAGATTTTACTGACATGTTATTAATCAATAATATGAAAGGGATCCGCCGCCGTCCAGAGTGGGAGTTTGATTACGATACTTGTGTTAATTTACTATTGAGTCAATTTGGTACCAAAGACTTACATGGTTTTGGGATTACAGATGCCCGCTTGGCGCTGCAAGCTGCTGGTTGCTTAATGCAGTATGTAAAAGATACTCAAAAGATGGCGTTGCCGCATATCAACTCGATTGTGCGTTTTAATCAATCGGAATCCATTATTTTAGATGCCGCGACGCGACGTAATTTAGAGTTAACTAAAAACTTGTCCGGCGGACGAGAAAATACCCTCTCGTGGGTATTAGATAATACCGCAACCCCTATGGGCAGCCGTATGTTGCAGCGCTGGATCCACGAGCCACTTCGCAATAGACAAACAATTCAATATCGCCATAATGCCGTCAATGAACTCATTGAACTCGACCTATATCAAACGTTACATGAACAACTAAAAAGCTTAGGTGATATTGAACGTATTATGGCTCGTTTAGCACTACGCAGTGCCAGACCTCGCGACTTTTCACGTTTAAAACAAGCGTTAACACTTCTGCCAGAAATTCAACAAACATTAGCTACATGTCAACAACCTAGATTGAGCGCATTAGTGCAATTATTAGGTGATTTCCCAGAACAGCACGATTTATTAACGCGCGCTATTGTAGATAATCCTCCTGTGTTAATTCGTGATGGTGGGGTTATCCGTACTGGCTATAATAATGAATTAGATGAATGGCGTAAGCTGAGCGAAGGCGCGAGTGATTATTTAGTTGAACTTGAAGCCCGCGAGAAACAGCAAACTGGAATTAACACCTTAAAAGTGGGTTATAACCGAGTTCATGGATATTATATTGAAGTTAGTCGTTTACAAGCTGACAGAGTGCCTCTGAGCTATCAACGCCGGCAAACACTGAAAGGGACAGAGCGTTATATCACCCCAGAATTAAAACAATACGAAGAAAAAGTACTCTCAAGCCAAGGCAAAGCCCTCGCACTTGAAAAACAGCTGTGGGAACAGCTATTTGACTTATTGCTGCCAAAATTACAAGAGTTACAACAGTTTGCTAGCGCCGCTGCAGAGCTAGATATACTCAGTAATTTTGCAGAGCGAGCAGAAACCTTTAATTACCAACGCCCACAAATGACTGACGATATTGGTATTCATATTGACGCAGGTCGTCATCCTGTGGTTGAAAGGGTCAGTCAAGCGGCTTTTATTGCAAACCCTGTTGCGTTAACACCGCAACGTCAAATGCTTATTGTCACCGGTCCCAATATGGGCGGTAAATCGACCTATATGCGTCAGGTAGCACTCATTACATTAATGGCACACATTGGTTGTTTTGTTCCCGCGGATTCAGCCAAAATTGGCGAAGTTGATCGGATATTCACCCGTATTGGTGCCTCAGATGATCTAGCATCGGGTCGCTCAACCTTCATGGTTGAAATGACTGAAACCGCAAACATTTTACATAATGCGACCGCAAACAGTTTAGTGTTGATGGATGAAATCGGTCGCGGAACCTCGACTTACGATGGTTTAGCCCTCGCGTGGTCTGCTGCAGAATATTTAGCAAAAAATGTGAGTGCGTTAACGTTATTTGCCACTCACTATTTCGAACTAACCCAACTGCCCGAACTGTTACCATCAGTGATTAACGTCCACTTAGATGCAATAGAACACGACGACACGATTGCCTTTATGCATTCAGTGCAAGAAGGTGCGGCAAGTAAAAGCTATGGGTTACAAGTTGCGGCACTTGCAGGTGTTCCAGCTCAAGTGATTAAAGCAGCAAAACAAAAACTGCATCAACTTGAAAACCGCGATATGAGTTTATCGCAGCAAAATCCGACCCAAGTCAGTATGAACTTATTACCGCCAATACCAGAGCCTTCAGCTGCATTGGGAAAGCTAGCACAAATTAATCCTGACGATTTAACCCCTAAACAAGCATTAGATTATTTATATGAATTGAAGCGCTTAAATAGCCAAAGCTAATCAATACCAAAGCTTGGTATAACTCGGAATAATAGGTCTGTGGAAGTCTGACAAGACTTCCACACCAACATTGTATTTATCGAAAAAGGTATTACATGCACAATGAGAGTTAGAATGACACAACAATAGGCTTAAAATAATAGGCAAATGTAAATAGCGAGGAGATGCTAGAAAGGAGTGAATAGACGTTTTGAATCCGCGTTAAGCATATTTAACCACATGGTAAATGTGCAAATAGCATATGGGGAAATACATTTTATTTATCAACAAATTAACTTTAACCCTACATCGTTTAAGTTCACAACGATTAACGGGATAAACCTAAAAACATGAGTCAGAATTGTTACCGCCCATATAGGTTATTAACCCGACTATCGACTATCACCTTAAATTGTATTTATTCAGATTCCCTATCAAATAACTTTCGATGGTCATCTTTCATTTAATACCCAAAGTAAGTATTAACTATTTATTAATCTCTAAAAAGTGCCTCAACAGACAGACCTTGCGTACCAAGTAAATCTTTTAAGCGTTTTAGCGCTTCAACTTGAATTTGACGAACTCGTTCACGTGTAAGACCAATTTCTGCCCCCACATGTTCTAATGTTGAAGGTTCGTATCCAAGTAAACCAAAACGTCTTGCCAACACTTCACGTTGTTTGGTATTCAGTTCATTTAACCAGCCAACGATTGATTTAGATAAATCTTCATTTTGTACACGATGGTCAGGACCGACCGAATCATCAGCGGCAATGACATCTAATAATGCCTTTTCACTGTCGCCAGCTAATGGTGAATCTACCGAGGTAATTCTTTCGTTTAATTTTAACATACGACTGACATCACCGGTCGAGACATCTAATTTTTCGGCAATTTCTTCAGCGGTAGGCTCATGATCTAATTTTTGGGCAAGTTGCCTTGCTGTGCGTAAATACACATTCAATTCTTTTACTACATGAATAGGAAGACGGATTGTGCGAGTCTGATTCATAATCGCGCGTTCAATAGTTTGTCTAATCCACCACGTAGCATAAGTCGAAAAACGAAATCCACGTTCAGGATCAAATTTTTCCACGGCTCTAATTAGGCCCAAATTGCCTTCTTCAATAAGATCTAGCAGTGCTAAACCACGATTGTTATATCTGCGGGATATTTTAACAACAAGACGGAGATTACTTTCTATCATACGGTTGCGAGATTTTGCGCAGCCTTTGAGGGATTTACGTGAAAAAAACACTTCTTCTTCTGCCGTAAGCAGTGGGGAAAAACCAATTTCACCTAAATATAATTGGGTGGCGTCAAGATTTTTTTGAAGGTCGTCTTGGACTTTTTCTTCAATGTCGAGTTGTTGTACCAAATCGCCTTTTTTGGTTGCAACCTCTTGTGGTTGTTTAGCTAGATCGACAAGTTGTTCTGCTGAAGCAGTACTATTTTTGCGGCTCATAATTGCTCTCCCAAACCTAATTTTATGTATGTAATCTACTTCACTTGCTTATCCTCCGCTATTTATGTTGCTAAACTATTATTGTTTAGGTAGATATCTTAATGGGTTGACAGACTTTCCATGGTAACGCACTTCAAAATGAAGCATCACTTGGCTTGTCCCTGTACTGCCCATTGTTGCAACTGTTTGCCCTGCACTAACATATTGCTTTTCTTTAACCATTATCTTGTCCGTATGAGCATAAGCACTTAAAAAATCATCATTATGTTTGATAATCACTAAGTTGCCATAACCTCGTAGTGCATTACCTGCATAAACAACTCTTCCATCAGCTGCGGCTTTAATAATATCTCCGCGATTGCCAGCAATCTTAATCCCTTGATTGCCTTGTTCTGATGCCGAAAAATATTTAATTATTCGGCCTCTAACTGGCCAGTGCCATTGGTGAACTTGCTGCGGCAAGTTTTCGATAGGACTACTCGAACCTTGGTTAATATTTTGTTGGGTAGTTGTTACAGAATACGCAGGCTTTACTTTGTGATCAAGATCTTTTTTCGTTTCGGCTGGAACCACTGCAACTATGGGCTTTGAGAGAATTATAGGCTTGATTGTTTTAGATTCCGGACGGTTTCCACTCGAAATATAGGGTTGAGAGACCGCGCTAGTTTGTACCGAATTAACATTAGCCTTAGGTTTACGAACTGCGGTCGACGAATGCTTTTTTGGGGCAGTTAACGTCAGTGTCTGCCCTGGATAGATAGTGTAAGGAGCCGCTAAATGATTCAAATGAGCTAGTTCTACAAAATTACGGCTGGCGCCCCATGCTATTGAATAAAGAGTGTCACCTTTCTTTACTTTGTATTTATTGGTTTTTAATGACCCTTTATGATAACGAGGGTTATAATTTTTCGACGATAAACTGTCAACCGGCGCTGGATGATCCGCTTGAAAGCTGCATCCCGAAAGCAAAATAGCTAAAACACAAACGTTCGGCCAACCGGTATTCATCAAACAAAGTCCTTAAGGGGAGAAATACATGATTGTTATGCTAAAACGAACTTATTTCCAACGAGCTTATTTCAAAAGAAATTATGATTAATTTATTAAGGCTCATCTTATCGTGATAACTATGCTAAACCGCCATTAATAAGAGGTACAAACTTTACCGCCTCAACAATCTCTGATTGGAATGATTGTCCAATACGGGTTATTTTGAGCAGTTGTTGAGTATCTTCACCCACAGGAATAATTAATACCCCATGGTCAGATAACTGTTCAAGCAATGCTTGAGGTACCGTAGCCGCTGCGGCCGTCACCATAATGCCATCAAACGGTCCTCGATTTGGCCACCCTTGCCAACCATCACCATATTTGAATGCTACGTTATGTAAATCTAGACGCTTTAGCCTTTGCCTAGCTTGTATTTGTAATGCTTTGATACGTTCAATAGTACATAACTCTGGAATTAACGATGCCAAAATGGCAGCTTGATAACCAGAACCAGTACCAATTTCTAGCACCTTCTGAGGATTGTGCTGCATCAACAACTCCGTCATTCTAGCCACAATATAAGGTTGTGAAATAGTCTGACCTTGGCCTATCGGTAATGCCGTATTTTCATAGGCTTTATGCGCTAATGCACCATCGAGAAATAATTCTCGTGGTATTGTTGCAACCGCATGCAATACCGCAGGATGTATGATCCCTGCATCAGACAATTTTTTCGCTAAATTATTTGCTGATGTTGAAGCTACCCGTGTCATATTTTTATTATCCAATCGGCTAATCCGTCAAGTTGATTGTATGCCGTTAAATCAACAGTTAGCGGTGTTATTGACACATAACCGGCTGCTACAGCACCAAAATCAGTCCCTTCACCCGCATCTTGCTCAGTGCCAACAGGCCCAAGCCAGTATATATCTTTACCCGCTGGATCTTGGGTTTTTATCATACCTTCGGCTTTATGCCGGCCGCCTAAACGTGTCACTTTAATGCCTTTAATTTGCGATAAAGGCAAGTCTGGAACATTAACATTTAAAATTTGGTCACGACTAATAGGGTGAGCCAACAATCCTTTTACAATTTTGGCAGCAAAGATGGCTGCGGTATCATAATGAATTAATGACTTTCCAGCCAGTGATACTGCAATAGCAGGCAAACCTAAAAAACGTCCTTCCATTGCAGCAGCGACAGTACCTGAGTACAGGGTATCATCGCCCATATTAGCCCCTGCATTAATACCAGAAACCACAATATCAGGCTCAGTTTGACACAGTTCCCGAATCGCGAGATGGACACAATCGGTAGGAGTCCCGCTTACAGAAATATAACCATTATCTAAGTTATTAATTCTTAATGGATTAGTCAAGGTTAATGAGTTACTTGCTCCAGAGCAATTACGATCTGGGGCAACGGTTAGTATCTGCGCAAACTCACTGAGTACGTTACTTAACGTAATAATTCCTGGAGCGTTCACGCCATCATCATTACTGACTAAAATATTCATCATCGATTAAGACTCTTGTTTTGTTTGTGCTTGTTGATCTGCAACCATGACTTTTCGTTGTAACTCTTGAACATCTTGATAATCAGCCAGTTCGCGAAGTACTGACGTTGCATAACTTCCCGCAGGCAAAACAAATTCAAGCGTGAGCGTATCAGCGTCAAACTGCCACTTAATGCCTTGAGGCTCAAGTAATAATGGGCGTCGCTCTTGTGACAAGCCCGCCTCTTCAAGTCCCTGTAAGTCAATTGACAAATCAGCTAATGGCGTCATTTCTACAGTTAGTGCTTCATCTTGAGCTAAGGGTGTTCCCCTGCCCCACAATGGCGCTGATAGTTGAATATCTTTTTCTGCTAAACGCGCATTGAGAACATCATCCCATGCTTGAACAGTAAAATAGCTTTTACTGCCGGCTAACATGACACAATCACCCGCTAATGTTTGGGCTTGATGAGTCGCTAAGCGATAGGAAACCACTTGATTAAATATGTTAGAACGCACAGCTGATAAATACATGCTGCGTTTATTGCGATCTTTTACATTACGACCGCCGCTAAGCATTTGTCGCCCTAACAGCAAGTTTTTACCGTCATGACCAAAACGTTGCTCACCAAAGTAATTAGGCACACCCATTTTGGCAATTTGTTGTAAACGCGCTTCAACATCAGCGACTTCGGTAATATTACGTAATGTCAGCACAAACCGATTGCCAAGCAAAGCGCCTATACGCAATTTTTTACTGTGGCGACCGCTCGACAAAATCGTTAATTTATCATCATTAAGCTGCGTCCACTCTGGTGTTTCTTTACCAGGAATACGCACCCCAAACCATTGTTCAGTGATGGCGTTTTTGTCTTTCTGGCCAGCAAAGGTCACTTCTTTTGGATGAACTTTAGCAAACTTAGCCAATATTTCAGCAACATAAACGGTATTCATGCCATTTTTGCGCACGTGCAGCATATGATGTTCGCCTTCGCCCGTCGGCGTAAAAGGCAAAATTTCTTTAACAATAAAATCACTGTTATGAGTGCGTAAATCGGCCTGGCTTATTGGTTTACCAAATAGGTAATGTAATTCTTTCATGCGACAGAATTCTCTATAATTTGTAGGTTATTGGCTTTTCATTAATACAACAGCTTCAACAGCGATGCCTTCTTTGCGCCCTGTAAAACCCAGCTTCTCGGTAGTGGTCGCTTTAACATTAATCTTGTCTATGTCGGTCTGTAAATCAACACTTAAGCATTGACGCATAGCCTCAATATGTGGCGCCATTTTAGGTGCCTGAGCAATAATGGTGACATCTAAGTTACCTAATACAAACTGCTTTTGCAGTGCAAGTTGATAACAGTGCTTTAATAATACCCGACTATCTGCACCGGCAAAATTAACATCAGTATCAGGGAAGTGTTTGCCTATATCACCTAACGCCATCGCCCCTAATATCGCATCACTAATGGCATGCAGTACCACATCACCGTCAGAATGGGCAATCAGTCCACTTTCATAAGGGACAGTAACACCACCTAAAACCAGTGGGCTATCACCGCCAAATTTATGTACATCAAAACCATGACCGATACGAATATTCATTTAAAAACCTTATCTTAACTTGCTTTGAACTGATATTAACGAGTGTGACTATTTCAGTTAACTATTGTTGTGACATAAACAGAGCGGCTAATTGTAAATCATCAGGGTGAGTCACTTTGATATTATCCATTCGGCCATTAACCAATCCTGGCATAACCCCGGCCCACTCCATGGCACTGGCTTCATCAGTAATAGGAACCTGCGCGGCTAATGCCGCCGATAAGTGGTGACGTAAAACAGAAACAGGGAAAAGCTGTGGAGTTAATGCATGCCATAATAACGCGCGATCGACTGTATGAATAATATTACCGTTAGTGTCACTTCGCTTCATGGTGTCGCGAACCGGTGCGGCGAGAATGGCGCCTTGGGGATGAAGATTTACTGATTCAATCAACTTAGTAATATCTTGGTGAGTAACACAAGGCCTTGCAGCGTCGTGCACCAAAGCCCAAGCTTCAGGGTTTATAGACTCAACATAATCTAATGCGGCTAATACAGAATCGGCACGTTCACCACCACCAAAAACGGTTGTCAGCTTTGAGTGGTGAGACTGTGGTAACTGACTGAAATAGTTATCTTGTGGGTTTAATGCTACAACGACTTGGTCTATTTCAGCATGCGACAATAATGAGTCTAATGTATGGGCGAGAATGCATTGCTGTCCAAGCATCAAATATTGCTTAGGCATATTGGCTCCCATACGACTCCCCACGCCTGCAGCAGGAACAATAGCAATGATAGAACGAGGATTGTTTAGCATATATGCAATACCAAGATTGAAAATAATATGATTAAGTAGTATCTAGGATGCCACATAGACTAACGATTTAATTGGTTCAGATCACGTAATTCACTGCCTACGACTCGATAAAACGTTTCGCCTTCTTTTACCATACCTAACTCGTTGCGGGCACGTTCTTCAATGGCTGCAGTGCCACTTTTTAAATCAATAATCTCTTCTTTAAGGATTTGATTTCGAGCAACAAGCTTGTCATTACTTTGTTCTTGCGCTGCTATTTGGGTTTGCAGCACGACATATTCTGAAAAATTGTTGTCACCCTTCCATAGTCGGTACTGTAAAAGTGATAATAAACAAATCAATAAAAATATTAGTCGTTTCATAATATTAAGTTATGTCGAAGTAACCCCTAGAAAATATGTTCATTATAGTACAACAAAAAAGGCCACCTAGTGGTGGCCTTTTTAAGCTAAAGCAAAAATATTATCCTTGGCCTTTCACTTCTTTAAGACCGTTGTATGGTGCTTTTGAACCTAGCGCTTCTTCTATACGAAGCAATTGGTTATATTTCGCAACACGGTCACTACGGCTTAGTGAACCTGTTTTGATTTGACCTGCCGCTGTACCAACAGCTAAATCGGCAATCGTTGAATCTTCTGTCTCGCCACTACGATGAGAAATAACAACCGTAAAGCCTGCATCTTTAGCCATTTTAATTGCCGCCAATGTTTCGGTTAAGGTACCGATTTGGTTGAATTTAATTAAAATAGAGTTAGCAATGCCGTTGTCGATACCACGTTTAAGAATCTTAGTATTTGTTACGAATAGATCGTCACCCACTAATTGGATTTTATCACCCATTAATTTAGTTTGGTGAGCAAAACCATCCCAGTCAGACTCGTCAAGACCATCTTCGATAGAAACGATTGGGTAGCGTTGAGTAAGACCTTGTAAGAAGAAGTTAAATTCTTCAGAAGTGAATTTTTTACCTTCACCTTTAAGATCGTAGATGTTGGCTTCTTTGTCGTAAAACTCAGAAGCAGCACAATCCATCGCTAACGTGATGTCTTTACCTAGCTCGTAACCTGCATTGGCTACAGCAACTTTAATTGCAGCTAGTGCAGCTTCGTTAGATGCTAGGTTTGGAGCAAAACCACCTTCATCACCTACCGCAGTTGAATGACCGTCAGCTTTAAGCACTTTAGCAAGGCTGTGGAATACTTCCGCCCCCATACGTAGACCTTCACGAAAAGTCTTTGCGCCGACAGGTTGGATCATAAACTCTTGAATATCAACACTGTTATCAGCATGCTCGCCACCATTGATGATGTTCATCATTGGAAGAGGCATAGAGTAAACACCTGGTGTACCGTTTAGATCAGCAATGTGAGCATATAAAGGTACGTGCTTAGCAGCAGCGGCGGCTTTTGCGATAGCAAGAGAAACAGCAAGAATAGCGTTAGCGCCAAATTTTGCTTTGTTTTCGGTACCGTCTAAGTCAATCATGATTTGGTCAAGTTCAGCTTGAGCCAAAGCATCTTTACCTTTAATCGCTTCAGCAATTGGGCCATTTACAGCAGCAACAGCTTTTAATACACCTTTACCTAAGTAACGTGCTTTGTCGCCGTCACGAAGTTCTAATGCTTCGCGACTACCAGTTGATGCTCCAGATGGTGCAGCAGCCATACCAATAAAACCGCCTTCCAAATGTACTTCTGCTTCAACGGTTGGGTTACCACGCGAATCCATAATCTCGCGACCAATCACTTTAATAATGTTAGCCATAATATCCTCGTACTGTGTAAGTAAATTAAAAGTTTTAAATAAAAGTTAAAAGCCAATACCAATAAAACCGCTTAAACAACAAATATTGTCGATTTATTGGTATTAAACTTTCAGTTTAGTAATTTTATTCTATTGTAAGGTAGAGTAGATCGAATTGGTCTTTGCTTCAACTTAGTTTTAACCGCAATGAGACATCGTAATAGCGATTATTTGATTTATGCACATATCTTACACAAAAAAGCCGCTAATGCATGCATTAGCGGCTGTCTCAATTAGCTGATATCGCGTTTTTGATACGCATAAGAAGCAGCAATAAAGCCTTCAAACAATGGATGACCATCTCGTGGGGTTGAAGTAAATTCAGGGTGGAATTGACTCGCAACAAACCATGGGTGATCAGGCAGTTCAATCATCTCTATTAATTTACGATCAGAAGACAAACCACTGAACACTAAGCCGGCTTTTTCCATACGTTCGATGAAGTTATTATTCACTTCGTAACGATGACGATGACGCTCTACACACGTTGCTGAATTATAAGCTGTTGCAGCTTTTGTGCCTTCTTTTAAATGGCATAACTGAGCGCCTAAACGCATGGTGCCACCTAAATCTGAAGACTCATGGCGTTTTTCAACATCACCTTCTTCGTTAATCCATTCAGTGATTAGGCCCACTACTGGATAAGGTGTTTGTGAATTAAACTCTGTTGAGTGAGCACCGTCTAAACTTGCAACATTACGTGCAAATTCTATTAATGCTACTTGCATACCTAAACAAATACCAAAGTACGGTAGATTATTTTCACGGGCAAATTTAGCGGCAAAAATTTTACCTTCTACGCCACGCTCACCAAAGCCACCAGGTACTAAAATACCATCAAGGCCTTGCAACACTTCTTCGCCTTTAGCTTCAACAGTTTGTGAATCAATGTACTTAATGTTCACTGTTACACGTTTTTTTATGCCTGCATGTTTTAATGCTTCATTAACAGACTTATAAGCGTCAGGTAATTCGATGTACTTACCAACCATACCAATAGTGACTTCACCATTTGGATTGGCTTCTTGGTAAATAACGTTTTCCCACTCAGACAAGTCAGCTTCGTTACATTCTAAATTGAAACGCTTGATCACTAACTCATCTAATCCTTGCGAGCGTAATAACGCTGGAATTTTATAGATGCTATCAACGTCTTTTAATGAAATAACCGCACGTTCTTCTACGTTGCAGAATAACGAAATTTTAGCTTTTTCATTAGCAGGAACAGCACGGTCGCCACGACAAACCAGTACATCTGGTGCAATACCAATAGAACGTAGCTCTTTAACGGAGTGCTGAGTTGGCTTGGTTTTAATTTCACCTGCAGCGCCTAAGAATGGCACTAAGGTTAAATGCATAAATAAAGTACGCTCACGTCCTAGCTCGGCACCTAATTGACGAATAGACTCGAGAAACGGTAATGATTCAATATCGCCTACCGTGCCGCCAATTTCCACAATCGCCACATCATGGCCTTCACCACCCGCGATTATTTTTTCTTTAATCGCATTAGTAATGTGAGGAATAACCTGAATGGTTGCACCTAAATAATCACCACGACGTTCTTTACTAATCACTTCTTCGTAAATACGGCCGGTAGTAAAGTTATTACGACGATTCATTTTGGTACGAATGAAGCGTTCGTAATGACCTAAGTCGAGATCGGTTTCAGCACCATCTTCAGTCACGAATACTTCACCGTGCTGAGTGGGGCTCATAGTACCCGGATCGACGTTAATATATGGGTCAAGTTTCATAATGGTTACATTGAGGCCACGCGCCTCTAAAATTGCTGCTAGCGAAGCTGCTGCAATGCCTTTACCTAGTGATGAAACAACGCCACCAGTAACGAAGATATACCTTGTAGTCATGCTGAACCTGAGAAATTAGATTGGAAAATTACGTGCTTGTAAGAAAGCACTAGGACGGGGCGATATTATAGCAAAGCCACCTTGATTCGACAAACTTAAACGCGCTAATTTTAGCTAATTTGCTTTTTCGTAATGCTTTATTAAATTCCAGTATCCGTCTAATTCAGTCAATGTATGTTGTTGTATGGTTTTGCCACTATCCGCTACACATTGCTCTACCCCTCTAAATCTGCGTTCAAACTTATGATTGGCTTGGCGTAAAGCTTGCTCAGGATCGACCTTTAAATGCCGAGCAAGATTAACCACGGCAAACAATAAATCCCCCATTTCATCGACGATTCTGGGTTGATAAAAATCAGGGTCTTCATCTCTTTTGTTAACTTCAACCAATACTTCATCGATTTCTTCGTGGATTTTGGCGACCACAGGATCAAGTTCGGCCCAGTCAAAACCGACTTTAGCCACTCTATGTTGAATTTTTCGTGATCGAGACAATGCGGGTAATGCTTGAGGAATATCATCTAAAGCAGAGTGCAGTTGTTTTTGTTCGCGCTCATTAGCTTTTAACTTATCCCACGCTTGGCTTAAGTCTTGAGTATTAGTAATCGCCACAGTGGCTTCACTGGCTGATTGACTAAATACATGAGGATGACGACGAACAAGCTTATCGTTAATACGCGCCACCACTGTCGAAAAATCAAACTTACCTTGCTCTTGTCCCAGTTGACAATAAAACACCACCTGAAACAGTAAGTCACCGAGTTCATCAGGTAACTCTTCCCACGCCTGCCTCTCAATCGTATCAACGACCTCATAAGCCTCTTCTAAGGTAAAGGGCACTATACTGGCAAAATCCTGGGCAAGATCCCACGGGCAACCAGAATCAGGATCGCGTAATTGTTGCATTATGGTGAGTAACGATTGAATGTCTGCCACAAAAATGTCCTCTTTCTTGAATAAAACGGAATGAAAAAGGCACCTAACAAGTAGATGCCTTCTCGATCAACACACGATATTAGTTATAATCGACGCGACTCAATAACACCATCAACTTGCGACAATTTAGCCAGAACCCGAGATAAACCATCTAAATTGTACAGTTCAAGTTCAAGCTCAACAGTTGCAGTTTGGCTTTTAACATCAGAAGATGAACTCATGGCCATCACATTGGATTTCTCAGCAGCAAGTACTGTGGTTAAATCGCGCAATAAACCACTACGATCATTGGCAAGTACCCTAACACGAATACGATAACCACCTGAATAGTTCTCTCCCCAAATGACATCGACACTACGTTCGGGATGAGCACGCATTAACTCTTTAACTTGCTCACAATCACTTCGGTGTACAGAAATACCACGCCCCATAGTGATATAACCAAAAATTTCATCACCTGGGACTGGCTGGCAACATCGAGCGATGTGGCTCATTAAATTGCCGACACCATCAACTTCAACTTGACCTTTATCAGACTTCTTCGGTTTATGTGTCGTTTTCTTTATGATGTCTTCAAGTAAGTTTTCGTCAGTCTCTTCTACTTTGCGAATTTTGGTTTCTGTGAAGTTAACCACTTGATTTAAGCGTAAGTCACCCCCACCGATGGCAGCCAACATGTCATCCATGGTATTTAAATTAAAGCGTTCAACAGCCACTGCGGCGTCTTTAACTTTTAGCCCTACTCTGGCCAATTCTGATTCAAGCATCTCTTTACCCGCGGCAATATTTTTATCGCGGTCTTGTTGCTTAAACCAGTGTTGGATTTTTGAGCGTGAACGTGACGATTTAATATAACCTAAACTAGGGTTAAGCCAATCACGTTTAGGATTGGGTGTCTTTGAGGTAATAATTTCAATACGCTCACCCGTTTCAACCTGGTAAGTAAATGGCACAATACGGCCATCGACTTTTGCTCCAATGCACTTATGCCCCACATGCGAGTGAATATAGTAGGCGAAATCGAGCACAGTGGAACCTAATGGTAAATCAACAACTTCACCACTTGGCGTAAAGACATAAACTCGGTCTTCAAACACTTGACTACGAACTTCATCAACCAAATTACCGCTTTCGGCAACATCTTCTTGCCATTGTAAAATCTTACGTAACCAATTAATTTTTTCTTCGTAACCCGTTTGCTTAGTGTTACCCGCACCTTCTTTGTATTTCCAATGCGCTGCGACACCCAGTTCAGAATCTTGATGCATCGCCTCCGTACGAATTTGAATTTCGACAGTTTTGCCTTCAGGACCAACAACCACAGTATGAATAGATTGGTAACCGTTAGGTTTTGGATTAGCAACGTAATCATCAAATTCACGCGGAATATGGTGCCAGAGATCATGCACAACCCCTAACGCGCCATAGCAATCTTGTAATCTTTCGGTCACGATACGCACCGCACGAACGTCAAAAAGCTCATCAAACTTGAGATCTTTGCCCTTCATTTTTCGCCAAATACTGTAAATGTGCTTAGGGCGTCCGTACACTTTTGCGCGAATATCATCACTATCTAAACGTTGTTGCAACTGGGTGACAAATTTGTCTATAAACACTTCTCGGTCAACACGTTTACCATCAAGCTGTTTAGCAATGTCTTTATAAACTGTTGGATGCAAGTAACGAAAAGAAATATCTTCAAGTTCCCACTTTAATTGACCAATACCTAAACGATTAGCTAATGGTGCATAAATGTCAGCAATTTCACGCGCGACCAGCACCCGAGTTTCTTCATCGGCATTTTTGACAGCTCGCAATAAATAAACACGTTCGGCTAATTTGATAACTACGGCGCGAACATCTTCAACCATTGCGAGGAGCATTTTACGAATATTATCTATTTGAGGTTCGGCATCACGAGCGTTTTGACTGACTTTTAAAGCACCGATAGCGTCCATGGTGACGACACTGGCAACTAATCTAGCAAGGTTTTCACCATATTGCTCTAAGATTTGCTCTTCATTAAGCACACCCGCTTCCAATAACACAAAGAGTACTGCTGCTTGCAGTGTTTCAATGTCCATATTCAACGGCGCTAAGATTTCAATCATTTCACGAGCACGCGCAAGCAACTCAGTATGAGCCTGCTTATTTTTAACCGGTAAAGCCTCAACTTGTTGGATCAGCGACAATAACGTTTGCGCATCGTCTTTGTCGTCGATGTAACGAGCGACCCATTCATCTAATTGGAATGCTTGCGTATTAAAATGTGCTTCGCGAACAGATACCATGAACCCTTCCTTAGCCGCATGACCGACTGACATCCAACCATATTCACACTTGGCATAAAGTGTTGATATGGTATTAACAATAACTAAACAACCTATCTTGAAGCTCTACACAATTTTGTCAATTTAATAGCGTTTAGTTGAACAAATTTTTAGCATACTACCCATATACAACCAAAAACTGGCTGTTTATTACAGTAATTCAAATAACACCATGGCTTCAATATGATGTGTCTGTGGAAACATATCCACTAATCCCACTTGGGTAATTTGATAACCGTTAGCTAATAATACACTACTGTCACGCGCTAAACTGGCTGGATTACATGAAACATATACCACTTTTTTAGGTTGCATTTTCTGTAACCACTGTAAACTTTCAAACGCGCCCGCTCGAGCAGGATCAAGTAATAGTTTATCAATTTTACCTAACCAAGTTTGCGTAGAGAGATCAGCACTTAAATCTGCATGATAAAAACTGACATTATCCAGTTGGTTGTCAACCGCATTTTGCTTGGCTTGTTGCACCATTTCGGGCACACCTTCAACAGCGATAACCTCCGCTGATTTTAATGCTAACGGTAAACTGAAGTTACCTACACCACAAAACAAATCTAAAATACGCTCACCGGCCTGAGGATCTAACCATTTGATGGCTTGATCTACCATAGCCTGATTAATAACTTCGTTTATCTGAACAAAATTACCTGGTGTAAACGAACAACGTACAGACTCCTGTGCCAGATGATAATAAGGTAACGTTACCTCGCCATCAGTTTGTAATAACGGATACAGTTGAGTTAACTGCCCTTCATCATCTTGCAATAAAAAATGCAGTTGATGTTTTTCAGCAAAGCCCGTTAACCAACGAATATCTGATGCAGGCAATACTTTAGTTACTCTTAACACCGCAAAGTTACCATTATCGGCCTGAGTAAGTTCAACGTGACCTAAACTAGACTTGGCTTTAAGTTGATTTAAATTAACTGCCAAGGGGGTAATTAATGCCGACAACGAATCCGCTAATACTGGACACTGTTCAATAGACACAATTTTATTGCTATTGCCTGCACGAAACCCAAGTTGTAAACGTCGAGTATTTTTATCAAATAATGTTGCCAGCCTTGCGCGCCGACGGTAATGCCACGCATCGCCCACTATCGGTTTTGCAATCATATCGGCTTCAATGGCTTCTGCACTCGACAGTTTGCTAATAAGATCCACCAAGGTAGCCTGCTTATGATCGCGTTGCGCATTGATGTCCATATGTTGTAAATCACAACCGCCGCATTGATGATAATGTGGACAGAGAGGTTTAACTCTATCGGCGGATGCAAGATCAATAGCAATTAGCTTGGCTTTAGCATAGCTTTTCTTTTGTTCCACAAATTGTACCGTTGCAGTCTCGCCTGGTAACACGCCTGGAATAAACACCACTTTGCCTTGATGTTGCGCAATCCCTGCACCTAAATGATCAAGTTGAGTAACGCTGAGGCTTAGCTTTGCGGATAATTGCTTAGATTTGTTCGGTTTTGCTTGGAAAAATTGTGCCATTTAGGCCTCAGGTATTAAATAAAAAACTAGTCAAGAGTGCGCCATTTCTGGCAGTCTAGACCCAATAATCGCGATTTAGCCACAGGGACACACCTAACCGCTATGAAAAGTACCAACAATATGACCAAATACAGCCTACGCTCTTGGGTTCTGGTACTTGCGTTAGCGCCCACTATTGTAGTTGGTATTCTACTTGGAAGTTATTTCACGATAAACCGCTTTTATGAATTGGAACAAACCTTAATTGAAAAAGGCAGCAATATTGTTGAGCCGTTAGCCATTGCCAGTGAATTTGGTATTATCAATCAAGATCGAGAATCGACTAAACGCTTACTCGCCGCATCACAAATAAACAACGCATCCCTTATCCTATCTATTGCTGTATTTGATGCCGAAAACCAACTCTTTGTTACCTCGCATTACCACAAAGATTTTGAAACCATGCGTTATAAACAACCGTTGGCGAACTTAATCGCTACAGAACATCAAACTATTGGTGATACCTTAATCATTCGAGTGCCAATAATATCTCATACTGGGTTAGAACCAAAATATGTTACCCGGATAAATAGCCAGAATGACGACGACACCGATAATGCGTCATCAGCCAATGGCATCGTTGTACCTATTTACAATAATCAACAAGAAAGAGTACTAGGGTATATTTCAGTATTATTGAATAAAGAAAATGCTTTACTTGAACAACATCGAGCTGCAATAGCCGCGTTTATTATCGTATTGATTGGCGTACAATTTAACTTATTTTTCACCTTCCGCTTAGTTAAACACGTTAACTACCCCATTACCGAAATGGTGCGAGTGGTAGCTAAAATTCGTGAAGGTAAACTTGATACTCGCCTCGAAGGTAACTTGATTGGCGAGCTGGATCTGCTTAAACGAGGGATCAACGCAATGGCTGGCTCATTGTCTGAATATCACGATGAAATGCAACAAAACATTGATCAAGCAACCTCAGACTTGCGTGAAACGCTTGAGCAAATTGAAATTCAAAACGTTGAGCTAGATATTGCCAAAAAACGAGCCCTTGAAGCAAGTCGCATAAAATCAGAATTTTTAGCCAACATGTCCCACGAGTTACGCACCCCACTTAATGGTGTTATTGGCTTTGCAAGACAGTTATTAAAAACACCACTGCATACGAGCCAACTTGACTATATAAAAACGATTGAACGCAGTGCCAGCAACCTGCTCGGTATTATTAACGATATTCTCGACTTCTCTAAACTAGAAGCCGGTAAAATGATATTAGAAAAAATGCCTTTTGCGCTGCGTGACACGCTTACGGAAACGCTGACTATAATTGCGGGTAGTGCGCAAGAGAAAGGATTAGAACTGGTTATCGACATTGATGCTAATGTGCCTGAAAATGTCAGTGGCGATGCAATGAGAGTCAGCCAGATTATTACTAACTTAGTCGGCAACGCTATCAAGTTTACCGACAAAGGCAGTGTGATACTCAAAATACACTTAGTGGGCCAGGGCGAAGATAATATTACTTTACGCTGCGAAGTTATTGATACTGGGATTGGTATTGATGAGAGCCAACAAGAATATTTATTCCAAGCATTTGGCCAAGCTGACTCATCCATTTCACGTCGCTTTGGTGGCACCGGATTGGGCTTAGTGATTACTAAACGCTTAATTAACCAAATGGGTGGCCAGATAGGCTTTACATCGGCCCCCAATAAAGGTTCCAATTTTTGGTTTATTCTCCCACTTGGGATCAGTCAATTTGAAATTGGTGAAGTATTGCCAGTTGATGCATTGCAACATAAATCAGTCTTATTATATGAACCACGGGAATTAACTCGCGATACTTTAAATCGCCGTTTAGTGTCATGGCAATTAATTATCACTAATGTTGCCAACCCAGAAAACCTTACCTCTGTTTTACACACTAAAAACAGCAAATTTGATTACATCATCATGAGTTGCCATGGTTTTGCTGACACAGCGTCTTTTATTCATTTATTACAACGAGCCAGACAACATACCGACTGTCTCATTTTATTGCACGACTGTTTAGATCAAAACATGATTATCAATGTGTTAAAAGTCAATGCAGATGTGTTGCTCAGCACCCCGGTAAGCGATTTAACCCTAGCGCATCATTTAATATATCCACCAGTGCCTTCTACTTTTGTGAGTTTACCAGAACAAATAAGTCAAGATGTCACACCTCGCCAAAATGCATCAGTATTAGCTGTTGACGACAATATCGCCAACCTAAAATTAATTGATACTTTACTAAAAGAATTAGTGGTTGATGTGGTTACCGTAAATAATGGTGCGGATGCAATAACGCAGGCAAAGAAACGCGCATTTGACTTAATCTTCATGGATATTCAAATGCCTGGAATCGACGGTATAACGGCAACGCGACAAATACGCTCAGAATCGCTCAACCGTAATACTCCAATTATCGCTGTAACTGCGCATGCTATTGCTGAAGAGCGCGATAATATTTTATCCAGCGGAATGGATGGTTTCTTAGCCAAACCCATTGACGAATTGTCCTTAAAAAGTGTTATCAGTCGATGGATGAATAAGCCACAACTCACCCATTTTGATGCCCAAATATTGAATTGGGATTTATGTTTAACACAAGTCAATCAGAAAACCGATTTAGCGTTGGATATGCTAAAGATGCTGGTGAACTCATTACCAGAAACAACAAAAGCTATCGAAAAAGCATTACTGACAAGAGATGCAAACCTACTACTTCAAGTCGTACATAAATTGCATGGGGCAACATGTTATTGCGGCGTACCAACAACACAAAAACTGTGTCGAGATATAGAGTCTGGATTAAAACATAAAATTGACCTTAATGACTTAGAACCTGAAATACTAGAGTTACTTGATGAGTTAACTAAGGTAGAATTAGCAGCAAATCAAGTGATAAATCAGCTATCAGTGGATACTCCAAATGACCAGTAAATCCGGTTTTTTTAAACGCCTTAAAGCATTATCGTTACCGCAAAAGCAGCTTTTTGCCCTAGCGCTATGTCAACGTATGCTCCCGAACTACCAACTTTTTTCTGAAGTGTGTGAATTCGGCCAACCTCAAGTATTAAGTACAGCATTAGATTTGTTATGGCAAAGCCAGTATGACAAAAAACTTAAATTCAATATCCATGTGCATTTGCAGCGTCTCGATGAAAACACTCCTGAGCCGAGCGAATTTGAAGCCTATGGAGCTTATCCAGCAATGGATGCTGCTGTCGCGATTGCCAGCCTTATGGGAGCGATAGACGGTAAGATTGAAGAAGATATAACAAATATCAGCAAGTTATCATCGAGTACTGTGGCCAATTATATTGAAGCCATTAGTGATGAATCCTTAATGGATGAAGCGCTCGATGAGTTTGTATTTTCACATCCAGTAATGGAAGAAGAAAAACAATTACAAGCCATGTTACTCGATATTATCGAAGCAAATCCGGAAATAAATAGTGAATTAGTTAAAGGTTTACGTAAAGATATTATTGAAGCTGGTGTGTCTAATATCGGTATTAGTCTGTAATACACAGTCTAAGCCTTGCAATAAACATTGTTTAGCCTGAACTTATTCAGGCTTTTTATTGAGTGCCGCCCATGAGAAGCATTTTTTATCAAGGTTTCACCTTCAGTAATGCTAATGGTAAGACTGATGACTGGACGCTAGTTATTGGCAATCAAGTACGAGTTGGATCGTTATTTGAACTAAGAAGACAAGTACACTTTTTTACTGAGCTAGGCATATTACCTCCGCCTAAAGTATCAAAGGCCAGTTTAAACAATAAATCAAAAAAATAATCACCGTTTAACTTTAGCCTAATTGCATCCGCCTACCAAAAAGCAGTACAGTGACCTTATTACCATTTTGTTAAGGAATTGCGAGGGATGTCCAGTATTCTTACCCCGCTAATCGCTGTTTTTATAATTATGCTGCTTGGCAGTATTGTTCAAAAATTGAGACTGTTGCCACCAGATACCGATCTGATCCTCAATCAATTTGTCTATTACATTGCCTTCCCGGCAATTTTACTGATTGTTTTAGCCGAAACTCGTATTGAAGATATTATTCAATGGGGCTTTATTGGCGCATTTAGTCTCGCGATGGTCATCACTTACGCCATAGTGATTGTTGTATCACTTTGGTGTGCTCCAAAGCAGCAAGCTGTTGCCGCCATGCGAGCCTTAAACGCCACATTTGGCAATACCGCCTTTATTGGTATTCCATTGCTGAGCTTGTTATTCCCAGGACACAAAATGGCATTAGTTGCGGCTTCAATTGCCAGCTTACTGTCGGTGTTCATGTTTGCTTTTGCGTTAGTGTCTATTGAACTTGCCAGCCGAAATAAACAATCAACCGACCACGCTATCGTCATCATGGGTAATGCACTGTATAAAAATCCGATTGTGCTAGGCAGCCTCATTGGTATCACCTTATCAGCATTGCATATCACCTTACCTGAAAGTCTGGCTTTGGTACTTCACCAAGTGGGTAACACCTCCAGCCCTTGTGCACTATTTGCTATAGGTATGGTACTTGCCAAAGCTTTACGACATCAATCTTTTGCAAAGATGTTCAGTCTTAGCCTGATTACAGAATTGAGTTTAATTAATTTACTCAAATTAATTATTCAGCCTTTTATTGCCTTTGGATTACTCAAATTATTTGGCGTAGAACACGAATTACTGATAATGGGAGTGCTTTTAGCAGCATTACCCACGGCAGCAAGTGTGTATCTACTGGCAGATCGCTACCAAATTAATGCTAATGGAAGTGCCCAAGGGATTTTATATGGCACATTAGTGACCTTTATTAGTTTGCCTATAATAGAAATACTATTAAAATCCACTGGTTAATCATTAACCGCTAGCAGGCGATAAAATAGTCAGCGATAATTTCACACCAACTACTTTACTGTATATAAAATCAGTATATACTGTTTATCAATACAGTGGTTTGAACGTTTCATTGACAAGGATTCACTATGCTTTGCCAACTCAGCATCAATAATTTTGCTATCGTGCGTTTTTTAGAACTCGACTTTAAAGCCGGTATGACAAGCATCACCGGAGAAACGGGTGCAGGTAAATCGATTGCTATCGATGCCCTAGGATTGTGCTTAGGAAACCGCAGTGACGCAAACACCATCAGACCAGGTGCAACTAAAACAGAAATTAGTGCAAGGTTTACCCTCCATGATGTCCCTTTAGCCAAACGCTGGCTAGAAGACAACGATCTCGATGCTGAAGATGAATGTATATTGCGTAGGACTATCAATAATGACGGTCGCTCGAGAGCCTATATCAATGGTAATCCAGTCCCTGTAACCCAATTAAAATCAGTAGGTCAGCTCCTCATTGGTATTCATGGCCAACATGCTCATCATGCCATGCTTAAAAATGACCATCAGTTAGCTTTACTCGACAGTTATGCCAACCACAAGCTACTGATAGATAGCGTTAGTGCCAGCTATCAACGCTGCAAACAAGTGGAAAACGAGCTAAAACAGCTTGAACAAGCTCAGCATGAACGTATTTCGCGTCAACAGTTACTGCAATATCAAGTAGAAGAACTTAATGAGTTTAATTTAGGCATAGATGAATTTGATGAAATAGAACAAGAACACAAGCGCTTAGCCAATGGCACAGATTTAATTGAACGCTGCCAAGCGGGTTTACATTTATTGACAGAAAGTGATGAAGGCAATATAGAATCTCTACTCAATAAAGTGGCCAGTATTGCTGATACGCTTCAAGGCTATGATGAATCCCTTGCGCCTATTAGCACTATGATCAGCGATGCGTTAATTCAAGTACAAGAAAGTGCGAGTGAAATTGAAAGTTATTTAAGCAGTTTAGAGCTTGATCCAGAACATTTTGCCTATTTAGAAAAACGCCTTTCAACAGCTATGCAATTGGCGCGTAAGCATCATGTGAGTGCTGATAAGCTGGCACTACATCATCAAGCCTTGATGAGTGAATTGGCAGAACTTGCTGACGACGAGACTAAATTAGATGGTATAAGACAGCAACTTGAAGACACTAGAAACGCCTATTTAACCAATGCGCAGAAACTTAGTCAAAGTCGTAGCCGTTATGCTAAAGAATTAGACAAGCTAGTTACCCAGTCTATCCATGAGCTCAATATGCCTAAGGGTAAATTTACTATTCAAATTAATCATAATCCGGACAACATTTCAGTTAATGGCTGCGATAGCATTGAATTTATGGTGACCACAAACCCTGGGCAACCATTACAACCGATTTCTAAAGTTGCCTCTGGCGGTGAGTTATCGCGTATTGGATTAGGGATTCAAGTGATCACAGCTAAAAAAGTGGCAACACCGACATTAATATTCGATGAGGTTGATGTCGGTATTTCAGGTCCAACGGCTTCTGTGGTTGGACGCATGTTGCGCAGCCTCGGAGAGTCTACTCAAGTGTTGTGTGTCACTCATTTACCCCAAGTTGCGGGTAAAGGTCATCAACATATGTTTGTAAACAAATTCAATAAAGCGGGTGCCACAGAAACTACGATGCAGGCATTAGATAAAGATCAACGGGTTAATGAATTGGCACGCTTACTAGGTGGAGACGTGATTACTGAAAACACCTTAGCTAACGCCCGAGAGTTATTACAATAAAGGTCATGACTTATCAAAAATCAAGCTGCATGTTACCATTGTGTTAAATGGATTTTGCGGATAAAGAATGATGATGTTGTTAAAAACGATTGGTGTGCTGGTTGGATTAATAAGCAGCTTATTAGTATTTGCCGTTGTCTGCTTAGTGGCAATCAACGCTTCCGACAGAACAAAGTCTCCTAATACGTTATTAGTTGAAAGCTGGCTAAAGCAGCAACCTGTTGCATCGAGTGAAAACGGGGTTGAGTATGCTATGAAGATGCTGAGCACTATCGAGGGTGCTAAATCGAATCCACAAGAAACATCGCTCAGCTTTAGTACTCAACAAACTAAATTAATTCGCGACTTTAAAGAAGCTTGCCACTTAGCATATTGGGAAACTTGCAATGAGTTTTTTAATCGTAATAGTGAAACAATTAACCGTGCTATTAATGCCCATCAAGCCAATATTGATAAATACAATATATTAGTCGCTATGCCTGATTGGCAAGAAAATGATCAGTCTTTAATCCCTCAAGATCAAATTCTCTGGTCTCAACTGTTTCAGTTAAGAGAGCTAAGTTTACTTGAAACGATGAATCGCTCGGGATCTATTGCCAGCAAAATAGGGGTTGATGCTGCAATAGCATTCCTAAACAAAGAAACGCAATTTTGGAATAATGTATATCACTCATCGGGATCGTTACTGGTTCATATGATTGTCAGTGGTGTACTGAAGGAGCAACTCCGCTTTGCGGGTACTTTAGCTCAAAGCAATAAAGAAGTGGTTAAAAATATCAGTGCTTGGCAATCCCCTTTCAGTTTAAATCAAAATGACTATGAACGTATATTTTCAGGTGAGTGGCTCTTTGGTCACAACGCCATGCAGCAAATGGTAATGGAAGCTCAACAAGATACAGCACCATTTTACGAGCAATGGTTAGCTAAAATGTTTATTAAACCCATTGATGATGATAACTTGCGGGCTGAATATTTCGTTAATATGGTTAAAGAACCTGTATCAACAGATGCATCGCTTCTGCTTAAAAAACCAGAATATTGCAATAACGACAATAGCCTGCTGCAGTTATGGCAATTACGCTACAACCCGGTGGGTAAAATATTAAGCTGCTCTTATTATGAAACAGATCTTAAATTGCGCATCGTCAATATGAATAATGAAATAGAACAGCTACGCAGCAATTTAATCATGACTCAATAAATCTTAGTATCTCTGAGTTTGCAATGACAAGAATCAAATATGAAAAAAGAGCACATTGCGCTCTTTTTTATTCGATGTTTATGACTACGTTATAGATAATAAACTGCCAACTGCACACCTATTAACGAAAAAACACCTGCTAATACATCATCAATCATAATACCAAAACCGCCATGTACTTTGGCATCAAGCCAACGTATTGGCCAAGGTTTAACTATGTCAAAAAAACGAAATAAAACAAAGCCAAGTACTAACCACATATAGCCTAGAGGCGCAGCTATCATAGTGATCATCAAACCAACCACTTCATCCCACACAATAGCGCCATGATCGTGTACTCCCATATCTCTAGCCGCTTTACCACAAATATAAATCCCAACAAGCATACTAATACAGGTAATAATCAGGTAATTCGTAAGGCTTAACTGCTGCATCAATAGCACCAACGGAACGGCGGCTAAGGTACCAAAAGTACCCGGTGCTTTCGCCGCTTTGCCACTGCCAAAGCCTAATGCTAAAAAGTGAATAGGATTAGCTAAAGATAGCTTGTTGACAAATTTATCTTGGGTAAGTAGTTTCATAATGCTTCAATTAAAAATGTTCAAAACTGCGAGATATTGGAGAAAAAGCTTTACCGTCGTCTACGAATTTTAATTTATCTCCAGCACAAATTTGGCCAATTTTGACAAACTTGACGCCGGCATTAATTAACGCAGTATCAATCGCGCCACGTTGAGACTCAGGAACAGTGAAAAGTAACTCGTAGTCTTCACCACCAGTAAGTGCATAACTTAATGCTTCTTCTCGGCTTAGGTTAGCAGTTAACGACGCAGATAACGGCACTTGGTTGATATCAATAATCGCACCAACCGTAGAAGCACTTAACACATGGCCAATATCAGACATTAAACCATCTGATAAATCGATAGCACTCGTAGCTAATGTACGAAGAGCTTGACCAGCTAACACACGAGGAGTTGGATAATAATGGCGATTAATAAGGTATTCTTTATCTTCTGGATTAACTGTTTTAACCCCTCGGAGAATATCCAAGCCTAAAGCTGAATCCCCTAAAGTACCAGTAACATAAATCCAATCACCTATTTTGGCTCCGCAACGAGTTAAGGCTGTACCTTTCGGGACTTGGCCATTAATTGTAATACTGATGCTGCGAGGTCCACGGGTTGTATCACCGCCAATAAGAGCAATACTGTAATATTCTGCAATTTCAAACAGGCCTTCACTGAAGTGTGCTAACCAAGGCTGGTCCACATTGGGTAATGTCAGGGCTAACGTAAACCACGCGGGTTCAGCCCCCATAGCCGCCAGATCAGAAAGATTAACCGCTAACGATTTATACCCTAAAGCATGAGCCGGAATATCAGCTAAAAAATGGACATTTTCAACAAGGGTATCACAAGAAATAGCGATAGATTTATTGTCGGCTGGATTCACTAACGCACAGTCGTCGCCGATGCTTAACTCAACATCGCGCCTTTTTTGACCTTTATTGCGGAAGTAATGTTCGATGAGATCAAATTCTTTCACATTCAGTCTGGTACGGTAAACCGTCCACCTTAATTTTGAAACAATTAATAAGAATTGAAAACGGTATCCGAAGATACCGTTCTGGTGTTACTTATGTTTTACTAACTTATCAAGCATGCCGTTAACAAACTTATGACTATCTTCAGCACCAAAGGCTTTTGCTAACTCAATACCTTCGTTAATGGCCACTTTAAATGGCACATCTTTGCGGAAGGTTAACTCGTAAGTGGCCAAACGCACAATGGCTTTTTCTACTGGTGACACTTCTTCAAAATTACGGTCAAGATGTGGTTTTAACAACTCATCAATCTGCGCAGTTTTTGATGCTACACCCGTTAGCAATTCACGAAAATAAGCCACATCAACACCGTCAGTGTTTTGTTCTGTTAAAAACTCATGTTCTACGTCAGCAACATTATTTTTACTTAACTGCCATGAATAAATGGCTTGAACGGCTAAACGGCGGGCCTTACGGCGCTCTGAAGGTTTCATACTTTTCCTACTATTTACAGCTGTTGTTCTAATTGTTGCAGTACATTAACCATTTCAAGCAAACTAAGGGCTGCTTCGCCACCTTTGTTACCTGCTTTAGTACCTGAACGTTCAATAGCTTGCTCAATGGTATCTGTAGTTAATACACCAAACGCAACAGGAAGATCATACTCTAATGCAACTTGTGCAAGACCTTTGTTACATTCACCAGCAACAAAATCAAAATGAGGTGTGCCGCCACGAATGACAGCGCCTAATGCTATGATTCCGTCAAACTTTCCACTTGCCGCAACACGTTTAGCGGCAAGGGGTAATTCAACTGCACCAGGTACTCGAACAACGGTAATGTTGTCGTCGCTGACCTGGCCGAAACGCTTTAATGTGTCTATTGCACCATCAAGCAGACTTTCAACTAAAAAACTATTGAATCGCGATATTACGATCGCCACTTTGGCATTTTTCGCTTCGATATTACCTTGAACTATGTTCATTCTATCTTACCTAAATTAGCTAAAGCACCCAGCTCGGGGCAAAAAGAGGCGCTATGATATCACAGCCGTTAGTCCTGAGCTCTATGCAATTAATGAAATTGTTAAATTTACCATCAGCCAATATTATTCGGCGATATAATCGGTCACTTCCAAACCAAAACCTGACAATGAATGGTAACGTTTTGGTGAACTTAATAGACGCATACTGGTGACACCTAAACTTGCCAAAATTTGCGATCCTACTCCCACACGGCGTGAAGTTCCCTGCCATTGAGCTGGCGCGGGTGATTGACCATTGTCCTCGGCTTCAAATGCTTTGACTTTAGCTAGCACGTCACTGGTATTTTCGTCATTACCAAGTAACACTAAAACACCACCTTCAGCTGCAATGAGCTCCATGGCTTTTTCTAATGACCAACTACGCTTTTGGTCGCGTTCTGAATGCAGTAAATCATTAAAGGTATTCTGTAAATGTACCCGCACTAAACAATTTGGCTTCACTTCATCTTTAACTAAGGCATAGTGCAGTTGATTATCAATAGTGTCTCTAAACGTCACCATAGTAAATTCACCAAAACGGGTAGGCAACTTACATTGAGCTTCACGCACAACAGTGGTTTCATTAGTATTACGGTATTCAATTAGGTCTGCAATTGTGCCCATTTTAATGCCATGTTTTTCACTAAACTTGGCTAAATCTGGGTGACGGGCCATGGTGCCATCTTCATTTAAAATTTCAACAATCGCTGCGGAAGGTTCACATCCCGCTAAGCGAGCTAAATCGCAACCCGCTTCTGTATGGCCTGCTCGAGTTAATACTCCGCCTTCTTGTGCCATCAATGGGAATATATGACCTGGTTGGACTAAATCTGCAGCCTTAGCATCTTTAGCCACTGCAGCTAGTATCGTCACAGCACGATCATGGGCTGAAATCCCGGTTGTAACACCCGTTGCCGCCTCTATAGATACTGTAAAGTTGGTTGTAAACTGGGCATTATTGTTAGTAACCATTAAAGGTAAATTAAGTTGCTGACAACGTTCTTTGGTCAACGTTTGGCAAATTAATCCTCGGCCATAAGTTGCCATAAAGTTGATTGCTTCTGGCGTCACTTTTTCAGCGGCCATGATTAAATCACCTTCATTCTCTCTGTCTTCATCATCCATCAAGATAACCATTTTACCTTGACGAATATCTTCAATGATTTCTTCTATGCTATGTAACGCCATTGTCAGACCTTTATTAATTTAGTTATTGATTTAATCTTGAGGTATTAAATCTATTGGTAATATTTTTTTGTTTGGGCACAAATATTATTTACTGTGGTCGTTAACGCAAAAAACCTGACTTAGCGAGCAGTTCCATTGTCACACCAGATGTAGGCGGTGTATGCTCTGCTTGAGGCTGCATTAAACGTTCTAAATAACGAGCAATCAAATCGACTTCAATATTGACACTATCACCGACTTTTAGATCCACCAGCGTAGTTTCACCCGCAGTGTGAGGCACTATGGTTAACCTGAAACGTGCTCCATCAACTTCATTAACAGTTAAACTAACGCCATCAATTGTGATCGACCCTTTATGTGCGATATATCGTTGTAATGAAACTGGAGCCACTAACCAAAATTCTATTGCCTTGCCTCGATAAGCACATTGCTCAACCTTAGCAATCCCATCAACATGGCCGCTGACCATATGTCCGCCCAACCTTGTGGTGGCTGACACCGCTTTTTCAAGATTTACCTTTTGGCCAACTTGATAATGACTGAAACCAGTTAATCCAACCGTTTCGGCCGAAATATCTGCAACATAGCCATCAACCAACCGTTCAACTACGGTTAGACACACTCCGTTTGTGGCGATGCTGTCACCTAGCTTTACATCAGCCAAATCTAACTTACCACTGGCAACGGTTAAACGAATATCGTTACCTTTGCGATCAATTTTACGTAATGTACCAAGGGCTTCGATTATCCCAGTAAACATAATGACTCACTTTTTGCTTTTAAACTTTGCTATTGCTCAGGTTTTAGGCTTCACAACTCGCACATTAATATGGTTGATTATATCTGAGGATATATCGCTTATCTTGTCCAACGTTGCGCTCATCAATTAAGTGCAATGCAGGAATTTGCTCTATTGCATTATAATCAGGTAACTGCAACATATTCCGTCCATGGCTGCCTAATAGTTTAGGCGCCTGATAAAGTACGATATCGTCAGCTAAGTTTTGAGCGACAAATGCCCCAGCTAAAGTGGCGCCCGCTTCAACCAATACAGCATTAGCATTTTCACCTAAATACGTTAGCAAGGCTAATAACGGGATTCTACCTGACGAGTCACACTCTAATACTAAAAAAGACACATGCTCAGGAAATGTCGCTTTAACACTGTCTGCATAATGACGACCAGAAACTAACAATATCGGACTTTTAATCGCAAACAACTGTTGAGCTGCAGTTAATCTTGCTCGACTATCGAGCACCACTCTTAAAGGTTGGAATATTTCATCTTTGGTATGATGAGTAGTTAGTTCACCTAACGCTTCATAGCGAACATTTAAGCTAGGATCATCAACAAGAATGGTTTCAACACCGGTGATTAATGCGCAATGGCTAGCACGATACTTTTGTACATCTGCTCGTGCAGCTTCACCGGTAATCCACTTTGATACCCCATTAGATAACGCGGTTTTACCGTCTAAACTGGCGGCTATTTTAACCGTAACCCAAGGAACTCCTGTCTTCATCCGCTTCATAAAACCAAGGTTAAGGGCATAAGCTTGTTCTGTCAGTAATCCCACATCAACCTGAATATCTGCATCACGAAGCATGTTAATACCTCTGCCAGACACTTCTGGGTTAGCATCAGTAACAGCAACCACAACTCTAGCTACCTTGGCGTTTATCAAGCCTAAAGCGCAAGGTGGCGTGCGGCCATAATGACTACAAGGTTCAAGAGTGACATAAGCGGTCGCGCCTTCGGTAGAAAAGCCATTATCAAACGCCATTTGAAGAGCATTGACTTCGGCATGCCCTTGGCCTGCTCGTTGATGAAAACCTTCACCAATAATCTGTCCATCAGCAACAATCACACATCCCACACAAGGATTAGGCCGAGTGGTATAACGTCCCCGCTCTGCCAACATAATGGCACGGCTCATCATTTCAATATCGAAGCTAGACCAGTTAGGCATGGTAGGTATCTCTTTTTCGATGCCATGTTATTTACACGAGTGACATAGACACATCACACGATAAACATTGCTTTAATCAGTAATTATTTTTGCAGTTTAGCTATGGCTTCACCAAATTGAGACACATCTTCAAAGGCTCGGTACACAGACGCAAAGCGAATGTAGGCAACCTTATCAAGGCTCATTAACTGTTCCATCATTAGATTACCAATCATTTCAGAGTTAACTTCACGTTCGCCAGTGGCTCGCAATGTTGATTTGATTTTGGTGAGAGCTTGCTCTATTTCATCAATTGAGACTGGACGTTTTTCAACTGCCCGCAACATGCCTCCACGCAGCTTATCTTCATCAAAGGGTTGCCGAGTTCCGTCGCGTTTTATGACGCGAGGCATAACTAATTCAGCGCCTTCAAATGTGGTAAAACGTTCATGGCATTCGGTACATTCCCGGCGGCGACGGACTTGGTGACCATCTGCCACTAAACGAGAATCTATAACTTTGGTATCGGTCGCGCTACAAAAAGGGCAATGCATTGAACCTCCTGCAGAAAAAACAAAATGGCCGCTAACAATTAGCGGCCATTAAAGTTTATCCTATTTGCGACACAAGGTTAACCTAAACCTGTATGCCTATCATCAATAGCGATTAACCATATACAGGGAATTTAACACACAAGGCCAATACTTGGCCTTTAACGCGCTCAATAACTGCGGTATCAGATACATCATCTAAAATATCGCAAATCCAACCGGTTAATTCTTTTGCTTCAGCTTCTTTAAAGCCGCGACGAGTAATAGCCGGTGAACCAATGCGGATACCAGAAGTAACAAACGGTGAACGCGGATCGTTTGGCACTGAGTTTTTGTTAACAGTAATGTTTGCATTACCCAATGCGGCATCAGCTTCTTTACCTGTTAAATCACGGCCAATTAAATCCACCAACATTAAATGGTTTTCTGTACCACCAGAGACGATTTTATAACCGCGAGCTAAAAACACTTCAACCATAGCTTTTGCATTTTTAACCACTTGTTGTTGATATACTTTAAACTCTGGCTCTAATGCCTCTTTAAATGCAACCGCTTTACCCGCGATAACATGCATTAACGGGCCGCCTTGGCCACCTGGGAATACTGCTGAGTTAAGTTTTTTGTATAACACTTCGTCATCGGCTGCAGAAATGATAATCCCGCCGCGTGGGCCAGCTAACGTTTTATGTGTTGTAGACGTAACTACATGGGCATGTGGGACTGGTGTTGGATAAACACCAGCAGCAATTAAGCCTGCAACGTGTGCCATATCGACAAATAAGTACGCACCAATTTTATCAGCGATTTCGCGCATTTTAGCCCAATCAACTATTCCTGAAAACGCTGAGAAACCGCCGATCATCATCTTAGGCTTATGCTCAATTGCTAAGCGTTCCATTTCGTCATAGTCAATTTTGCCAGACTCATCGATACCGTAAGGAATAATGTTATAAAGCTTGCCAGAGAAGTTAACTGGAGAACCGTGAGTTAAATGACCACCATGAGCCAAGTTCATCCCTAAAACGGTATCACCTGGTTGCAATAGCGCCATAAATACAGCGCTGTTTGCTTGTGAGCCTGAATGAGGCTGCACATTGGCGTAAGTTGCACCAAATAATTCTTTTGCACGTTCAATCGCTAATGTTTCAACCACATCAACGAATTCACACCCACCATAGTAACGCTTACCTGGATAACCTTCGGCATACTTGTTGGTTAACTGAGAACCTTGCGCTTCCATCACACGTGGACTGGTATAGTTTTCAGACGCGATCAATTCGATGTGTTCTTCTTGACGACAAGTTTCGTCTTCAATGGCTTTAAATAATTCTGGATCATAATCCGCAATATTCATCGCTTTCTTCAACATGGTAGCTCCAACATCATTATCTATATAGTAGGGTTGCGCGGTATTCTACCCTGCAACGACAATGATTTACAGTAGAAACAACATGAAATTCACTGTGTTCTTAATACAAAACGATTCATGTTTAAGCAACAAAGCGATCTAATTAAGGAGCTTGTTTAAGCTTAAAAACACCCAAAATTAAATCATACAATTGCCTGTTGAGTTCAGCTCATAATGCAGTAGAATTATCTTCATCTTTGTTGACAATTAGACAGTATCATTATGGCTCAATTTGTATACAGCATGCTTAGAGTGGGTAAGATTGTCCCGCCTAAAAAACAAATATTAAAAGACATTTCTCTAAGTTTTTTTCCCGGTGCAAAAATTGGTGTACTCGGATTAAACGGTTCAGGTAAATCAACTCTACTGCGCATTATGGCGGGTATCGATACCGAAATAGAAGGTGAAGCAAGGCCGATGCCCGGTCTAAAAATAGGTTATTTACCGCAAGAACCTCGCTTAAACGAACAACAAACCGTTCGCGAAGCTGTTGAAGAGGCATTAAGCGAAGCCAAAAATGCATTAATACGTTTAGATGAAGTTTATACTGCTTATGCAGAGCCAGATGCAGACTTCGATGCCCTAGCTAAAGAGCAAGGTGAATTAGAAGCTATTATTCAATCTCAAGATGCCCATAACCTTGATCATATTCTTGAACGAGCGGCAAACGCATTACGTCTACCGGATTGGGATGAAAAAATTGCAGTGCTCTCAGGTGGTGAACGTCGACGTGTAGCCATTTGTCGCCTGTTACTTGAAAAACCAGAGATGCTGTTACTTGACGAACCAACCAACCATTTGGATGCTGAATCAGTGGCATGGTTAGAACACTTCTTACAAGAATATAACGGTACCGTAGTGGCCATTACCCATGACCGTTACTTCTTAGATAATGCCGCGGGTTGGATTTTAGAACTCGACCGTGGTGAAGGTATTCCATGGGAAGGTAATTACTCTTCATGGCTTGAGCAAAAAAATGCCCGTTTACAGCAAGAATCTTCAACTGAAAGTGCTCGTCAAAAAACCATTGCAAAAGAATTAGAATGGGTGCGCCAAGGCGCCAAAGGTCGTCAGTCTAAAGGCAAGGCCCGTATGGCTCGCTTTGAAGAATTGAACACTAACGATTATCAAAAGCGTAACGAAACCAATGAATTATTTATTCCACCAGGACCTCGCTTAGGCGACAAAGTCATTGAAGTGACTAATTTAACCAAGTCATATGGTGACCGCGTTCTGATTGACGATTTGACATTCACGGTTCCTAAGGGGGCTATCGTCGGCATTATTGGTGCTAATGGTGCAGGTAAATCAACCTTATTCAAAATGATCTCAGGCGAAGAACAACCAGACAGTGGCTCTATTTCTGTCGGTGATTCGGTTCAAATTGCATCAGTTGATCAGTTCCGTGACTCAATGAATGATAAAAATACCGTGTGGCAAGAGATTTCTGGCGGCCAAGATATTATGCGGATCAACAACACTGAAATTTCTAGCCGTGCTTACGTAGGCCGCTTTAACTTCCGTGGTGGCGATCAGCAAAAAATAATTGGTTCATTATCGGGTGGTGAGCGCAACCGAGTCCACTTAGCCAAATTATTACAAGCCGGTGGCAACGTATTATTACTCGACGAACCAACCAATGATCTGGATGTAGAAACACTGCGTGCACTAGAAGAAGCGTTATTAGAGTTTCCTGGTTGTGCAATGGTTATTTCCCATGACCGTTGGTTCCTAGACCGTATTGCGACTCACATTCTTGATTACCGTGACGAAGGTAAAGTGAGTTTCTATGAAGGAAACTATACTGAATATTCTAACTGGCTAAAAGAGACTTTAGGAACAGATATAATGGAACCGCATAGGTTAAAATATAAGCGTTTAAATAAGTAATTATTATAAAACCAAATATATTATAGAATAAAGCGGAGCCTCAGTGCTCCGCTTTATTATTTAACCGTATTTGAGAGGTTATAATTAATACTGTTCAATTGAGATAGTAACTCAAAAATTTGTGAATTTATTGTGAGCAATGCACGACAATCTGTTTGTAAAGCTAAAATAACTTCAGTATTATAAAATATTAACGGATTATGTTACTCTTTGCTGATTATGCTCAGCGTATTACAGAGTGTTGATGGTTCCAGCTTGTAGAGAAATTTAATGGAGATACCAGTGTGATATACGGTTCAATTAGCCTTGCTTTATTGTGCTTATACGCAAGCAACTCATTTGCGGCACTCGAAATTATTACCACGTCAGAAAAGCTGGCTCTTCCGACATCCGAAGTCATTACTACGTCAGAAAAACCGACTATTCCGGCCCTTGAAGCCATTGCCACGTCAGAAGAACCAGTTATTCCGGCTCTTGAAGTCATTACCGCGTTAGAAAAGCAAACTTTCGATACAATTGAACAACAATATAATATTGATACTCTGCTAATCACGGTGAACGACAGATTTTCACAGCTCAATAAAAAAGCTTACGACATAGAAGGTCTGAAAAAATCAATTATTTCAGAGCAACAACGTTATGATGAGCTTATTGCCGAATTACCTAAAATTATTCGTGCAAAATCGAATATTGCCGAAACATATAAGCAAATAGAAGCGTCTATTTATTCTGTCGATAAATTAACTCAAGAAGCAGAAGATGATATTAAACGTCTTCAAACTGAAAAAGTAGAAATCTTAGCTGAATATGAAGCCATAAACAAAAAGCGTGCCGATAAAAGTCAACAATTATTTAAACTCAAAACAGAAATAACTAACCGTTTACTTGCTGATTTATCAAAACCAGACAGTACATTCCCAGTGAATATAAATGGCGCAACTGAATGTTCAAAATATCAATCGATTGCTGATTGTTTGAAAGAATCTAAAAGTAGCATTTTATCGAATACTCGTAATGAATCTCCATTTTTAAATGAAAAAAGTGTTTTATTATCATACGAAGTTCTTGACGCCAACATGAACATGAAAGGTGACTTACATTATAAAGTTGCAATGCAATTTAAGCCTTCTTATAACAATAAAATCGATGCTAGGTTGAATGAAGAACTAGGCCTAAAATCAGCGATGGTGACATTAAACAGTGACGTACCAGCAGATTGGTACATAAATGGTGTAAAAATTGGCACCGGTAAAAAACTATCCCATGAGATTCCACTCGGTAAACACGGTATTTTAGCTTCTTATCAAAATCAAGATAAATCCAGTGTAGAAACAATTGAAGCGAGTGGGGTTTTTAATTACAACTTTAATCACTTGATACCGACTAAAACTAGTAAAGCAGTCACAACAGAAGCCCCAAAAGTCGAACAAAACACAACAACACAACAACCGACAGCTCAAAAAACGAAAACAAAATATTCACTATTTTCAGACCAAGCCAGTTTTGAATTAAATGATGAAGATGTTAACAAGTCATCACCAAACAAAAGTATTGGTTATTTTATGGGGTTAACCCCTGTGAATAAAAAACAGACTATTGAAATTACGAACGAACCTATCGAAAAATAAAAGTTAAAATAGTCCCATCAGCTTTAACTCACTAATAATTTAGCTGAAATATAAATAAAAGCCATATCAAATGATATGGCTTTTATTTCCCCATTCCTTATGATTAATGGGGAAATAGAAATGCGACTTGTTACAAAAATATCAAAAGCTTTACATTACTTTACTCTTTACTCAAAAGAAAAAAATTACAATAACCAACTATTACTGACAAGCTACTCGTTAGCCAAATGCCGCCGCGTTACACTCCCCTTAAATGAATGTTTATAGAGATATGACTCAAATGATGAATAAACTTGGCCAATGTTTTTTCTTAACAACCATATTTTTTTTGGGCTTCATTGTCTTTTTACCTAATGCCAGTGCCGCACAAAAATCTCCTCGGGCAGAAAAAGTCGTGCCTGTCATCACTGCAACCATTGAACAACATGACCTATCACAATCAATTACCTTGATAGGAAAACTTGCTGCTACTCATGCGGTAATGATAGCGCCACAAGTAGCAGGTAAAATAGACAACATAGAAGTCACATCCAACCAACATGTCAGTAAAGGACAAGTATTACTAACCCTAGATAACCGCAAAGCAAAAGCCAGTGTGACCGAAGCTCAAGCTTACTATAAGGATGAGGTTCGTAAGCTTAATGAATTTAACAAGCTGATTCACGTTAACGCCATCACTCAAACAGAAATAGAAGCTCAAAAAGCGAATGTCGATATCGCTTTCGCACGACTCGAATCAGCTAAAACCGACTTGGATTACCACACATTAACGGCACCATTTCCCGGTAATACTGGTTTTATTAATTTCAGTCGTGGGAAAATGGTTAGTATCAATGAATCACTGTTATCACTTGATGACTTATCCGTATTACAGCTCGACCTACAAGTTCCTGAACATTATCTTTCACTACTAAGTACAGGGATGTCGGTAAGCGCTACAAGCAGAGCGTGGAATAAAGTCATTTTTATAGGCAAGATTATCGCGATTGATCCTCGCGTCAATTCAGCAACTCTCAATCTCAATATTCGTAGTCAGTTTGATAATAAAAAAGGTCAATTAAAGCCTGGCATGATGATGTCAGCAACACTAGTATTTCCTAGTGTGTCATCTCCTATTGTCCCAGTACAAGCGCTTGAATATTCAGGCACCAGACGTTATGTCTACGTGATAAATCAAGACAATATCGCCACACGCACCCAAGTAATGTTAGGCGCGCGAATTAAAGATCAGGTATTAATAGAATCTGGTATCAATATAGGCGATCACATTGTTGTACAAGGACTAGTGAACATGCGTGACGGTGTGAAAGTGAAAGACTTAGCCACTCAGTCTACAACAAGCCCTGTTAAACAGGAGCGCGAATAATGTGGTTAAGTGATACGGCCGTTAAGCGCCCTGTTGTTGCAATTGTACTGAGTTTATTACTGTGTGTGTTTGGCTTAGTGTCATTTTCTAAACTGTCAGTTAGAGAAATGCCCGATGTACAAAACCCTGTAGTGACCGTTATGACCACCTATAGCGGTGCATCGGCCACTATCATGGAAAGTAAAATAACCAAGACTCTCGAAGATGAGTTGACCGGGATCAGCGGTATAGATGAGATCACATCAGTCACTCGAAATGGCATGTCACGTATTTCAGTCGAATTTGAACTTGGTTGGGACTTAACCGAAGGCGTGAGTGACATACGAGATGCCGTGGCCAAAGCGCAACGCCGCTTACCTGACGAAGCTGATGATCCCATTGTATCTAAAGATAATGGTACTGGTGAACCATCGATTTACGTCAACTTAAGCTCTGAAAATATGGACCGTACTCAGCTCACTGATTACGCCCAACGAGTATTAGAAGATAGATTCAGTTTAATTACTGGTGTTAGCTCGGTTAATATTTCAGGTGGCTTATACAAAGTCATGTACGTGCAGCTAAAGCCACAATTAATGGCAGGTAGAAATGTGACTACCAGCGATATAATTAATGCATTAAATACAGAAAACCTTGAAACACCCGGAGGTGAAGTCCGTAATGACACCACTGTAATGTCAGTCAGAACAAAACGGTTATATTACAGCCCAGAAGATTTTAATTACTTAGTTGTCCACACCGCAAACGATGGCACCCCGATTTACCTTAAAGATGTCGCCAGTGTGTTTATCGGTGCAGAAAACGAAAATTCGACCTTTAAAAGTAATGGCATTGTCAATTTAAGCCTAGGAATAGTGCCGCAATCAGATGCCAACCCATTAGACATTTCGATGCAAGTACAACAAGAAGTCGATAAAGTGCAGAGTTTTCTGCCTGAAGGGACACAATTAGTTGTCGACTATGATGCCAATGTGTTTATTGCTCGCTCCATTAATGAGGTTTACAACACCTTGTTCATAACTGGTGTGCTGGTTGTGTTGGTGCTGTACATTTTCATCGGTCAAGTGCGAGCGACACTCATACCAGCCGTTACCGTTCCAGTATCATTAATAGCCTCTTTTATGGCCGCTTACAGTTTAGGTTACTCCATTAACTTATTAACCTTAATGGCACTCATTTTGGCTATTGGACTGGTGGTTGATGACGCCATCGTTGTGGTGGAAAATATTTTTCATCATATTGAGCAAGGCGAACAACCACTTCTAGCGGCTTATAAAGGGACCCGTGAGGTTGGTTTTGCGGTTATGTCCACTACGTTAGTGTTAATTATGGTGTTTTTACCCATCTCATTTATGGATGGCATGGTGGGTTTATTGTTTACAGAATTCTCCGTGATGCTGGCAATGTCGGTACTTTTTTCATCACTTATCGCACTGACACTTACCCCAGTAATGTGCAGTAAGCTATTAAAAGCCAATGTGAAAAAAAATCGCTTTAATCTTGCTATAGATAATGGTTTTAATAGATTAGAACAACGCTATCGTGGCATGGTCAAATGGGCGCTTCGTTGGCGAATAGCGGCACCAATTATTATCATCGTCTGTATCGGTGGTAGTTACTTATTAATGCAACAAGTCCCTTCACAGCTCTCACCGCAAGAAGATCGTGGAGTTTTGTTTGCGTTTATTAAAGGTGCCGAAGGCACCAGTTATAATCGCATGGTCGCCAATATGGACATTGTTGAAAATCGATTAATGCCACTATTAGGCCAGGGAGTAGTGAAATCATTTAGTGTTGAAGCCCCTGCATTTGGTGGCAGAGCGGGTGATCAAACCGGATTTGCCATTATCCAACTTGAAGATTGGCAAGATCGTGATACAGATATTAAACAAGCTTTAGCATTAATCAGTCAAACGTTAAAGGATATTCCTGATGTAATGGTTCGTCCGATGCTACCTGGATTTAGAGGTCAATCAAGTGAACCAGTTCAATTTGTATTGGGGGGCTCCGACTATTCCGAGTTATTTAAATGGGCCCAAGTACTACAACAAGAAGCCGATGCGAGCCCTATGCTTGACGGTGCTGATTTAGATTACGCAGAAACAACCCCAGAACTTGTCGTTACGGTCGACAAACAAAGGGCTGCAGAGTTAGGAATTAGCGTCTCAGAAATAGCGACAACCTTAGAAATAATGTTGGGAGGGCGTAGCGAAACAACCTTTGTTGAACGTGGTGAAGAATATGATGTATACCTACGCGGTGATGAAAACAGCTTTAATAGCGTCACTGACCTCAGTAAGATTTATTTTAGAAGCAGCAAAGGCGAATTAATCACCCTCGACACCGTCACTAAGGTTGAAGAAGTTGCCTCACCGCAGCGGCTAAGCCATACCAACAAACAAAAATCGATTACCATTAAAGCAAATTTAGGTGAAGGTTATACACTAGGGGAAGCACTCGACTTTTTAGAGAATCGCGCAATTACATTACTGCCAAACGATATTTCAATTGCCTACACTGGTGAGTCAAAAGATTTTAAAGAAAACCAAACCGGTGTGCTCATTGTGTTTGCTTTAGCATTACTGATTGCTTACCTAGTATTAGCAGCTCAATTTGAAAGCTTTATCAATCCGGCAGTGGTGATGTTTACTGTTCCGATGGGTATTTTTGGTGGTTTTATTGGCTTAGTACTCATGCATCAAGGGATGAATATCTATAGTCAAATTGGCATGATAATGTTAATTGGTATGGTCACCAAGAATGGTATTTTAATTGTCGAATTTGCCAATCAATTACGTGACCGCGGTTTATCACTCGACAACGCTATTATAGATGCTTCAGCGCGCCGTTTACGGCCAATATTAATGACCGCATTCACCACTCTAATTGGTGCAATACCCCTGATTATGTCATCCGGAGCTGGCAGTGAAAGCCGCATTGCGGTTGGAACTGTGATATTCTTCGGCATGGCATTTGCAACCATAGTCACCCTATTAGTGATCCCAGCAATGTACCGACTCATCTCTTCGTCAACTCACTCTCCAGGGTTTATTGAAGCACAACTTAATGACGCCATTGCCGCCCAACAAGCGCAATAGCCTTAATTTTCTCAGGTTTAATAATGACAACGCTTGCAGTATTCGTAGATGTACAAAATATTTATTACACCTGTAAACAAGGTTTTGGGCGTTCATTTAATTACCGTGCCTTGTATAAACGTTTATCTGCTCAAGGTAATATCAGCCACGCTATTGCCTACGCAATAGCCCCGGCTGATGACGGACAGGTAAAGTTTCAAGATGCACTAAAGCATATTGGCTTTACCGTGAAAACTAAGCCCTATATTCAACGTAGTGATGGCTCTGCAAAAGGTGATTGGGATGTTGGGATTACCATCGACATGCTTGAGATAGCGCCTGCTGTTGATGAAGTAATTTTACTGTCTGGAGATGGCGATTTCGATTTATTACTAAAAAAAATCAATCAAACAACGACATGCTACACCCATGTAATTAGTGTTGAGCGCCTTACTGCAAAGTCATTAACCGACCAATGTCAGCAATTTACTGCCATTGATAGCACGTTATTAATTTAATCATTTGCGCAATCGCTTTTCAGATTTCGTCGATGGCAGTACTTATTCTAATAATACTAAACTTCAATTAAACTTTTTAAACATTAAATTGAAGACTTACATTATGAGTAACTCAGAGAAACGTTGCAAAGAACCAATGAATAAATTTAAGATCACTGCATTAGGGTTACCAATATTGTAATAATAAATTTTTTACGAAATCAATTTATAGCCTTAGACTATTGATTATCATAATTATTATCCAAATATTTACCCGACTGAGTAAATACCACTTGGGTAGTAAAGATGGTAGTATTCACTCAATGTTATTAAAATATTTAATAAAGGATGATATGTCGTTAATAGGTTACCTCAGCACCTTGGTTGATCATATTTCAACCTATAAAGTACGCAGAATATCTGCACAGGTTACTTTACTTGCATTGGTGATCTTTTGCGTGATCTTCACACCAAAAACAACATTAGCCGAGCCATTAAAAATCACTTTGGCAGCTGAAGATGGCTGGCCACCTTTTGCCAACGAATTTGGCAGCGGTATTTCCCACAATCTAATCAATCAAGCCTTCAAGCAAGTTGATGTAGACGTTTCTACTATTATAGTGCCTTATACTCGCGGACTCATAATGACCGAGCGAGGATCTGTTGATGGCGTCTTTAATGTCACTCGGGAGGAAAGTACCATAGATCGCTTTGTGTTTGGTAATGAGCCTCTTTTTACCGTAACCGCATCTTTTTTCTTTGCTAAAGAACATCCAACAATGGCCAATAATAAATGGCAGCTCCCAAGCAGAAGTATTATCGGGATTGTGAATGGTTATGAATACGGTGACGAATTCAACACACTGGTAGAACAACGAAAATTGCAAGTCATTACGGTCAACAGTCAACGTCAGCTGATCAATTTATTATTAGTAGGCCGAATTGATACCGCGATTATGTTCGATCTTGTGGCAGATGTTTACATTCAACAGATGGGAGTTGAAGACGATATAACGGCTAAATTCATTAACCATAAAAGTGAAATTTTTGTCGCGTTCTCTAAACTAAATCCGCAAGCGGAGCGTCTTAGCAAGTTATTAGACGAAGGGCTATTAACATTACAAAAGCAGGGTAAATATCATCAACTGCTTCAGCCTGAAAATGATTAACCACAATATAATAAGGTCATAGCGATATGAGCCATTCTCCTGCAGAGCCTAAATACAGTCCAATCTACTCTTTTGCTGTACAAATTTATTATGAAGATACTGATTTTTCTGGTGTAGTTTATCATCCAAATTTTTTAAAGTATTTTGAACGTGCGCGGGAGCATGTCATTGGCGCAGAGGTACTCAGCAAGCTTTGGCAGCAACAACAATTGGGTTTTGCTGTCTATCGCAGCGATATGTTATGTCACGATGGCGTTGAGTTTGCTGATATTATTGATGTGCGTACGCAATTTTATTTTGAGAGTAAATACCGCACAGTATGGAAACAGGAAATATGGCGGCCAAATGCTAAAAAGCCTGCTGTAACAGCAACAATTGAAATGGTTTGCATGAATCAAAAACGCCAGTTAGCACCTATGCCTGCAACATTAATCAGCCAGTTGTCAGTAGGATTTTAATCATTAACTCTCTACTTATAAAATTGCATTCAGTTTATAAGGCTCCTTATGATTCATTAGATATCGGATAGTTAAGTTGCGGGTAACTATGTTCAAATTCGCTTACGGTGAATGGCTTTGCAAAGTAATCACCTTGAATAGTATCGACTCCAAAACCCGTTAACACTTCTAATACTGATTTTGATTCAACGCCTTCAACCGTCACTTTAAAACCCAAATTTTTAGCCAGTTCTATACTGGTCTTCACAATGTGTTTGGCAGCAGCAGAGGTTTCAAATTCATTTAAAAAGGCTTTATCAATCTTAACTTCATCTACTGGGAGATAACGTAAATATGCCAACGATGAATGTCCTGTACCAAAATCATCAATAGCAAGTTTAACCCCAATATCACGCAATTGATTTAAAATAACAATGGTATTTTCGACAGATGACATTAAAGCACTTTCGGTGATTTCAATAGTAATCGATTCGGCAGGAACTAGGTATTGGGATAATTTAGTGGCAACATCGACAGCTAAATTGGGATTATCTAAATCAGTAGATGACAAGTTTAGGGCCACATTAATATAAATACCCATATTGCGCCATTTAGCTTGTTGAGCGATGACCTTATCAAGCACCCAAGTGCTTAACATTTCGATCATACCAGTTTGTTCCGCGAGTGGAATAAACTCACTAGGTGAAATTAATCCTAAGCCTTCATGTTGCCAACGAATCAAAGCTTCAACCTGTTTACATTGACCACTTTTTATATCCAACTTAGGCTGAAATACCATAAACAGTTGGTTTTGCTTTAAACCTTTAGGTAAGCCATTGATAATTAATAATTCTCGATACTGTGCTTTATCGTCATCTTGATCATAAAAAGCTATCTGCTGTTTTAATGTTTTGGCCTTTTTCAGTGCTAAATCTAATCGGCGCAACATTAAACTGACATCGGCATGGTGCTCGTTTAACGACAAGACGCCAAGCTGCACTTTGATGCTAATTGGCTGTTGTTCTATTTCAAACAGGGTTTGTAAATCATTTTTTATCGCAAACAATTGCTCACTAGTCAATGGTTTATGAAAAAACAACAGAAACTCATTGCCGTTCATCCTTGCGATAAATTGAGCTTTACAGCTGATATTAGTGATTTTTTTAGCAAACGCTTTTAGAAGTTTATCGCCAAATACAAAACCAAATAAATCATTTACAAAACGAAATTGTCGAATATCTATCAACACTAACATGCCTTCTGAAATAGGCATTATTGACAGAATTCTGCGTTTAAAACCAACGCGATTAGCCAATCCCGTTAATTTATCTCGTTCACTGTTTAAATAATTTGATTGATGTAAATTGTTGAGGACGTTAGTAAGTGGTTTTAATAATGTTGAAGGGGAGTCGATTAAAAATGAATCTTGATTTAATAATTGTAATTCAAGTGAATGAGTCAATTGCCGAATAAATCGATATTGACGCCAATAAAAATACCCGACAATGCACAGCATAACCGTAAGTATAAATAATATTATTATCAGTAAATAATTCATTATGTTCTAATCTTATGCTTTCTTTATACGTTAAATTAGCATTATATTTGGATATTATATTGTATTGGCTCAATGACTTAAATTGGTAACAATAAATCCAATACGACTATTCGTAACTCTGTTTAATCGAATGATACATTTCAATAAACTCATCACTAGCAAGATCTTCTGGGGTCACGGGTAAGCCTCGCTCAGCAAAAACACCTAATCTTTCTTCTAACTCTTCACCCGCACGTAACTCTCCGGTATAAAATGCAGCTGACCGAATAAAATCTAGATAAGTCACTTTTTCAGGCATGTAATGTAAATCAGCCCAGCGCTCCACCACTTCCATCACTTCAGGTGCAAAATCCCATGTTTTCAATATTGCACGACCAATAGGCCCCTGCATTTTACGCACTAAACTGCGTAAATCGTCAATTCGACTAAATAGCTCTGGCTGAACTTCGGCCTCGGTTAATACTGGTAATGCGCCAATATTATGCACCAAACCAGCAAGAGTTAAGGTATCACGGTCTAATTTTTTATTTGGATGGCGCTTGTTATACATTTCAAGCATCGCACAAGATGAAGCCGTCACCTCAATAGAGGTATTCCATACTTCATCCATTACCTCCCACACCATTTCATTGGTTGAGATAAATAATTGCTCCATTGCCACAGATGTTGTAATGGATTTAATTTGCACTAAACCAATACGACTAACCGCAGCGTTTATACTCTCAGCTTTTTTCCCTGCAGAGTATAAAGCGCTATTTGCTACTCTAATAATACGAGCTGAAATAGCTGCATCTTGACCAATGATCTCAGCGACTTGTTTTAGGCTTGAATCTCTACGGGACACAACTTCTTGAACACGCATAGCCACTTCTGGTAATGTTGGTAGAACTAAAGCGTCATCTTTAAGCTTTCTTAATAGTCCGACCAAGAGTTGATGTTCCGTGGACATGGAGTCTCCATAAATAAATAATTACTAATATTAAGATTATATACCCAAACTGAAAACGTTTGCGATTACTGAGCTAACTAGAATTCAATTAATTATAACTTTCGGTTTTGATGTATCGGTAAAAAAGATTCTTCAATACTCTAAAAACACAACCAACCTCACAAATACCAAGGCTATATTTGTCCCAGCTAATATCCTTAAGTAAGCTTCGGCCCTTGAATCATACCATGTTCAACTAGGTCGAGAAAAACCATGTTCAAACCTGAATTATTATCCCCCGCTGGTACACTTAAAAATATGCGTTACGCCTTTGCTTATGGCGCCGATGCTGTTTATGCTGGCCAACCTCGTTACAGTTTACGAGTTCGAAATAATGATTTCAAAATGGAAAATCTTGCTTCTGGTATTGAAGAAGCTCACGCCCTAGGCAAAAAATTATATGTCGTCAGCAATATTGCACCACACAATGCCAAGCTAAAAACGTATATTAAAGACATGGAACCTGTGATCGCGATGAAACCCGATGCGGTAATCATGTCAGATCCAGGGTTAATTATGATGGTGCGCGAAACGTTTCCAGAGCAAGTGGTTCACTTATCAGTTCAAGCTAATGCCATTAATTGGGCATCCGTCAAATTCTGGCAGCAACAAGGTATTAAACGGGTCATTTTATCTCGTGAATTATCATTAGATGAAATTGAAGAGATCCGTCAACGTTGTCCAGATATTGAGCTTGAAGTATTTGTTCATGGTGCATTATGCATGGCATATTCTGGCCGTTGTTTATTGTCTGGTTACATGAATAAACGCGATCCCAATCAAGGCACTTGTACCAATGCGTGCCGTTGGAAATATGATGTGCATCAAGCACAGCAAACCGATTCTGGCGATATCATCCCTGTAGCACCAACTGTGCAGCTGGAAAACCCAACATTAGGCTCTGGACAACCCAGTAACGACATAGTTCTGTTACAAGAAGCAGGTCGTCCTGGCGAGTATATGCCCGCTTTTGAAGATGAACACGGCACCTATATTATGAATTCAAAGGATTTGCGAGCCATTCAACATGTGGATCGCTTGACCAGAATGGGCGTTGATTCATTAAAAATTGAAGGTCGTACTAAGTCTTTTTACTATGTTGCGCGCACAGCACAATTGTATCGTCAGGCCATAGAAGATGCAGCCGCAGGAAAAGACTTTGATCGTACTTTAATGAATAACCTTGAAGGTTTAGCCCATCGTGGTTATACCGAAGGTTTTTTACGCCGTCATGTTCATGATGAATATCAAAACTATCAATATGGTCATTCGGTTAGCGACAGTCAGCAGTTTGTGGGTGAGTTTACCGGCAAACGTAATGAGCAAGGGTTGGCAGAAATTGATGTGAAAAATAAATTCTCTGTTGGTGACAGTGTAGAAGTGATGACAACTGAAGGTAATTTTGTTATCACTATTGAATCATTAGTGAATCGTAAAAATGAGCAAATCGATGCTGCACTGGGTTCGGGTCATTTTGTATTTATGGCCATTCCACATAATATCAATGTCGATAAAGCCATGCTAATGCGTAATTTACCTGAGGGAATGGACACTCGAAACCCTCATCAACCTGCTTAACTTAAGGTTTTTATGGCATTAATTATTGACGATAGCTGTATTAATTGTGATATGTGCGAACCCGAATGTCCTAATGAGGCCATTACTATGGGTGAAGAAGTGTATGAAATTGATCCCGCATTATGCACCGAATGTGTTGGCCATTATGACAAACCGACATGTGTGTCTGTGTGTCCGATTGACTGTATCGATCCAGATCCCAAACACGTCGAGTCGCAAGACGAGTTATTAATAAAATATAAAGTACTCACAGGTAAAGGCTAGATACTTAAGAGGCTCAATAATTTATCTATAATTTGATAATAATAAACGCAAAAAAACAGCGCAAATAACGCCGTTTATTATTATCGCCAATGTTAATCCTTGGCTTGTAATGCGTGCAGTAATTTTGCCATTTGTTCTATTCCCACTTGAGCAGGTTTAGGTAAATTATCTAACTCAATAGACATTAATAGGTTTTTTACTTCTAAACCTAATTCAGTATCCCCTTCAATACGTAATTTACGTTGAAAAAACAGTGTATCGGGATCTTCCTTGCCCGCTGCAACTAAAATTAACTCAGGCACATTGGCACTTAATGTCACATCCGGCTGAGTTAATCCTCGCACTCGTAATTCTTGTTCAATACCCACCTCAAAGTGTAAACCAATATCATCAATACAGATCCCTACCCACTTTTGTTTGAGGAAATGGAGTTCATCTGACTTTAATTGTTCTGTTAACACTAAATTCAATAGCTTATTGAGCGCGATCATTTTTAACTTATCTGGCATCAAATTAAGCGAACGACGACCCACCTTAGGCGCAATATGTAATAAGTGTTGTGAAAATTGGTGTGTAAACGCTTGAGCCATTGTAAATACCTACCTACAAAAATAACTATTAATTAAGATAGTCTACTGGCAATTTATCTAACTAAACCTGTTTTAAATCAATTCATGTTAACTCAATCACATTTACACTCCTGATCTTTGAAAAAAACGAGAACACCAACATGGAACTCTTATGCCCCGCCGGTAATATAGCGTCACTCAAAGCCGCACTTAACGCTGGCGCTGATGCGGTTTATCTCGGACTTAAAGATGACACCAATGCGCGTTCGTTTGCCGGTTTAAACTTTTCGCCCCTTCAACTAGCGCAAGCTACCAAACTGGCTCATGGCCAAGGACGAAAAGTATTTTTAACCCTTAACACCTTCCCTAAACCTGGACAAGAACATCGCTGGTATCAAGCTGTTGATTTAGCAGCTCAATTAGAAATGGACGCCCTCATTGTTGCTGATTTATCATTGCTAGATTATGCCCACCAGCACTACCCTCACCTTACCTTGCATTTGTCTGTACAGGCTAGTGCGACCAATTTAGGGGCTCTGTCGTTTTATAAAGAAGCATTTAATATCGAACGTGCCGTTCTCCCTAGAGTACTGTCAATAAAACAAGTACGAGATTTAGCTAAAGTCAGCCCGGTCGAACTTGAAGTCTTTGCCTTTGGCAGTCTATGTATTATGGCTGAGGGTCGATGTCATTTATCGTCCTATGTGACAGGACAATCACCTAATACTGGCGGGTCGTGCTCGCCAGCCAATCATGTGCGTTGGCAAGATGACGGCAATGATAAACTCACCAGGCTTAATGACGTGTTAATCGATAAAGCTGATATAAGCCAGCAACTTGGGTATCCTGTGGTCTGTAAGGGCCGTTATATTGCCGAGTATGACCATGACGCGAAATATTTACTTGAGTCACCCACCAGCTTAAATACGTTAAGCTTATTGCCTCAACTGGCTCAAGCAGGAATAAAATCACTCAAAATTGAAGGACGACAACGAAGTCCTGCTTATGTGAGCCAAGTGACTCAAGTTTGGCGTAGCGCGATTGACACTTATTTCGCCAACCCCGAGTCGTTTTGCGAACAACCACAATGGGCACAAGTGCTAGCAAAAGTATCCGAAGGACAAATAACAACATTGGGTGCTTACGAGCGTCAATGGCAATAAGGTTATAAAATGAAAATATCTCTTGCTCCAATTAGCTACTGTTGGTCAAAACCTAACGTAGAAGCGTTTTATCAACACGTTGCTTTAAGTGATATCGATACCGTATATTTAGGTGAAACGGTATGCAGTCGCCGTCGAGAAGTGAAGTTTAATGACTACCTTGAACTCGCCAATATGCTTAAATCTCATGGTAAGCATGTGGTGCTATCAACAATGGCCCTGATAGAAGCACAATCTGAACTTAACGAATTAAAGCGTGCTATCGATAATGGTGATTTCAGTATTGAGGCTAATGACATGGCTGCAGTACATTATGCACACCAAGCTAAAGTCCCTTTTGTTTGTGGGCCAACAATCAATAATTATAATCGAACCAGTCTTGATTTATTGCACCGTAAAGGGATGTACCGTTTTGTTATGCCATGTGAATTATCGCAACAATGGTTAAGTAACGTTATCAACTACGGCGGTAAACCGGCTTTTGAAATAGAAGTGCTTGGCCATGGCTATATGCCATTAGCACTCTCAGCGCGCTGTTTTACTGCCAAACATTACCGGTTACCTAAAGATAAATGCCAAACCATTTGCCAACGTCATAGCAAAGGATTACTTGCTCAAACACAAGAATCGCAACCCTTATTGCGTCTAAATGGCATCCAAACTCAATCAGCAGCGCAGGTGAATTTAATTAACCAAATCCCACAGATGCTCGATATGGGAATTGATTACTGGCGAATATCACCTAACAAATTAGCCGATATAACTTTGGGTTCAGACTTAGCCCATGCTTTAGAACAAGTCAAAACGGATACACTTAACAAAGAAGCACTGTTCACAAAACAGTTTAATGACAATAAATCTGTGTCGGCGGCCAGCCATCATTGCAATGGTTATTGGTTAGGATTACCCGGTATGGATTATGTGCTTGAGTCCAATCCTCCAAGGCTATAATCTAAAAAACACTCGCTAGCCATTAATCAATAGGTCATATATTGACACAATATTGATATTTTTTAATGGCTATTCGAGTAGTTGTAAATTCCACAAAATCAAAATAAAAATACGCTAATAACAAAATACTAAACATTCAGTTCAATTAGTATTTCGTTATATAAAAAGTGATTCTTTCAAAGCAAATAACTACTCACATTTCACTAATATCTATTCGGTTAAGTTATCATTTTACAAGCTGTAAATAAGGGGGTAACCTTGCCTACCAAAAAATACAACTGAATGGACATTCAATGTCTGTCCATGATAAACAGTTGGAAAGGACAGCTTTCCCAACTTAAAGCAAATATGTAGGGTGAATTTAACGTGACACAGAAAAAACACAGCATCAAAACAATCCTCACCTTTATTATTCCATCACTGATTGGTTTATTATTGTTTATGACCCCAATTAACATCGAAGGGTCTATTACCATTCCAATCGCTATCATCTCAAAAGCATTGCAAAGCCAAATGGGCAGTTCGATTCAGCTTATTGTTACCTGTATTGTTGTATTAATGGCATTCGCCTCACTGTTTACTCAGATCATTAATCCTAAATTTGTGCGTAAAAACACTTTTTTACGCACTTTACTGAAAGTAAATTTATTCTGGTTAGTCGTGCGGATACTGGGGGCAATCTTTATTGTCATGGTTTACTTGCAAGTGGGACCTGATGCGATTATTTCATCGTCAACTGGCGGCCTAGTACTCAATGATTTAGTCCCAGTGTTGTTCTCGGTATTTATTTTTGCCGGTATGTTATTACCCTTATTACTTAATTTTGGCTTATTAGAGTTTTTTGGTACGTTATTAACTAAAGTGATGCGGCCAATATTTAATTTACCAGGGCGAAGTGCCATTGACTGTATGGCGTCTTGGTTAGGTGATGGCAGCGTGGGCATTTTAATGACCACCAAACAATACGAAACCCGTTTCTATACTGCCCGTGAAGCTGCAGTCATAGGTACTACGTTCTCTGCGGTGTCAATAACGTTCAGTCTAGTGGTGATATCACAAGTCAAACTAGAACATCTTTTTGCGCCATTTTATCTCACCGTATGTCTAGCAGGCTTTGTTGCCGCAATCATAGTTCCTAAACTACCTCCGCTATCATGGAAGAAAGATCTTTACATCGATAACACTCCTCGCCACGAAGATGACGAAACGATCCCAGCTAATCATGGGGTGTTTTCATGGGGATTTGATCAAGCAATGCAACGAGCATCCTCTGCTGGTGGAATGAAACATGTTCTGACTGAAGGGATTAAAAACGTTGTCGATATGATATTTGGTGTTATCCCCGTTGTTATGGCTATTGGCACAGTAGCTTTGATATTAGCGGAACACACACCAATTTTTAATTACTTAGGTATGCCATTTATTCCATTTTTAGAATTACTCCATATTCCAGAAGCTACCGAAGCCTCAAAAACGATTGTTGTTGGCTTTGCGGATATGTTTATTCCATCCATTTTAGCCAGTTCGATAGAGTCTGACTTAACACGCTTTGTGATTGCTGCTTTATCTGTTACTCAGCTTATTTATATGAGTGAAGTGGGTGCACTTTTAATTGGCAGTAAAATCCCTGTTAACTTTTTTGAACTATTCGTCATCTTTATTCTACGAACGTTAGTAACCTTGCCTATTATTGCGTTAATGGGCCACTTGCTGGTTTAATTTCACAAGCGAACTCAACACCACTAAATAAACTGAAGCGCATGCGCTTCAGTTTATGTTAAAAATTTTCTGCGTAACCGAGATAAATCGAGTATGCTTAAAAAGTAACATTAACGACATATCATTATAATGCTGAATAACTAAGGGCAAACCATGGACGATAGGCGTAAGTTTTCTCGTATTTTATTTGCAGCCAGTGCTTACCTCACGCAAGCAGAGAAAACATGGCAAACAAAAATTTTAGATTTAAGTCTCAATGGCGCCTTAGTAGAAAGACCTGCAGATTACAATGAGCAGCCAGATAGCATGTTAACGCTAAAATTTATGCTAGCAGACTCCGCTATTGAATTAACAATGGAAACTGAAATTGTGCATAAAACGCCTGAACATCTTGGCTTAAAATGTACACATATTGATGTTGACAGTATCACCCACCTTCGAAGAATAATTGAATTAAATATGGGTGATGCCCAGCTATTAAACCGTGAACTTACGTTTTTAATCGCTCCGTAGTGACTAATAAAAAATTAATTAATAACGTCGCGAAAACAAAAAAAGGTAAATCATTGATTTACCTTTTTTATATGAGCCATTTGCACAATGGATGATTAATGAATGAGCTCAAGTAGCTCATGAATAGTTTTTACCGGAGTGATTTTGGCGCCTAACCCTTCCATGGTTTTATGGTAATTCCGAAATGGAATAAAAATCTCCGTAAACCCGTGCTGTGCAGCTTCTTTTACCCTTGGAACACCACTGTCAATTGGACGTACATCGCCGTTCAAACTCAACTCACCCATAATACAAGTGGTTCTAGGCACCACAAAGTCATTTAAGCTGCTCAATAATGCCGTAACAAGCGCTAAATCAATACAGGTTTCTGATTCATCAATTTTCAATCCGCCGACAATGTTGAAAAAAGTATCATGATATATCTTGGTTTTAGTATGTTTACGTAAAATCCCCGTTAACATCTTAATTCGGTTCATGTTAAGACCGACGCATACACGCTGCGGAAATTCAGACTCAGTTTCAGTCGTTAAACATTGTATTTCTAACAACAAATTACGATTACCTTTACGAATACAGGTAATTGTCGAACCGGGTGATTCTGTGGTGGAGCCCGATAAAAATATTTCGCTAGGGTTATCAACACTGAGCATTCCACGCTCACTCATACGAAAAATCCCCACGGTATCGACATCACCAAAACGGTTTTTATTGGCTCGTAAGGTACGAATTTGGCCATCATTAGTGTCAATATGTAGCAAGGAATCCACAATATGGACTAAGGTTTGCGGTCCAGCGATTTCATTATTTTTATTCACATGAGCAATAATAAACATAGTCACGTTATTTTTTTTACAGTATTGCGTAAACGCTTGTGCAGCTGTTTTAACTTGCGACGGCGACCCTGGACTCCCATTTGCAGCATCTGTAACGACTGCTTGAATAGAATCGATTACGGCAAATTTAATTTGCTTAGCTTCTAATTCCTCAATAATCGCTTCTACGCTGGTTTCAGACAACAGAAACAAGTTATCTTCGTTATAATTAAGCTTTAAACGATTAACGCGATTCTTAAATTGGGATAATGACTCTTCTGCAGTACAGTACAACGACGCCATTGATTGCGACATTCGAGCAACTAAATCGGATAACAACGTTGTTTTACCTGCACCAGGATCACCTGAAATAATATTAACAGAACCAGTTGTTAATCCACCGCTTAATACTCTGTCTAACTCACCAATTTCAGTGAGTCTTTTTTCAGCTTCCACAGATTCAACTTCACTCAGCTTTTTGGAACCGCCACCAACAGCACCTGCGTAGCCCAATACCGATGAACGCGAGGTTGAACTCTTTGATGCCGATAACCTCATTTCAACTAAAGAGTTCCACGCACCACAACGACATTGCCCCTGCCAACGCGGATAATCTTGACCACAATCGTCACAAACAAATGTCATTTTTGGAGCTTTTGCCATGTTAAATCCTATATTGAAAACCAATTAATACGTTACAATTCAAGTTATTTGATCTAAAGACTCCCAAACAATCATAATTAAAAAGTTATGTTTATTACATCTATGTACCATCGACAAAAGCAAAATAACCGCTTTGATGACTTATATTAGTAATAATAACAATGATCTTTAGTTTGAGTCTTGCCAATGGTTAAAATCTTGTTCACACTCCATACAGAACAACTATAAATGAGTGATAAATAGCGCGCAGTAAAGCCAGTGCTAAATCAATAACGCGTTATCCATAACACCGCGTGTTAATCTGAGTAATATGACAATTCATAGCATATCATTTCGCCATAGTTTACCAAGATCGCAGAAATGTATATTACAATACAGATTAGCACTTTCTTGCCGATAACATTATCAGCCAGACTTACAATAAGTATTTGAAACGACATAATAATGAGCTTAGAAAACCACAGTGCATTAATTGAACAACTAAAGTCTCTGATCATGGAACCTGACTTTCAGGATATTTTTGAACAGTTAACCGCTGACGAATCAAATTCTACCCGTTTTCTACTGAAAATGGAGCTAAACCGAATCTCATCTTTATGCACACGACTGATTGATTTACGCGACAAAACTGAATTACCTTGCGAAGAAATAGTCATTGCTAATCAAAAACATTTCCTAGATGCACCAGCAAAAGAGTCTTTATTACAAATACTGCCATTATATCGCAATAATTACACACTAGGCGTATATGAGCATGTTATTAAACTGCATAAGCGGCGTCGCCTTAGACTGAGAGAAAAAGTCTCTGACGAAGATACTAACCAAGAAAATCAATTTCTGGTGCCTGGAGTCGTGCTCGGGAGCTACTTTAATCGTAGTGAAGAACGAATGAATTATAGCATTCGAATCATGGTTTCTCAGCAAGGGCTAGCTGAAGATAATGGTGTTACGCTAGATTTATCCGTCGGCGGAGCTCGCATTAAGTTGCCATTGAAACATGGCTTTGACCAAGACAAACCGTTGCGCGTAAAACTGCTTGAACTCAGTGATGAATATTATTTGGATGATTTACAGCAAGGTGTTGACTATCAAATAGTTGATATTCAAAACAAAGATGACAGTGCCATCTTTAGACTAAAAAGGCTCGGCGGCGGAGGGGCGTTAGATAGCTTGTTATCGCAGTTAATCCGCGGGCATAAATTCCGCTATAAAGTGGATGTTAATGATGTCATCGTTACCGCGACGGGATTAGGTTATGAGCGTCATTACCTGCCTTTATTGACGCATTTACCCTTGTTTGTTTCTTCGGTTAATAATAAACCACAGATAACTTATGAATTGCTGAGTCGAAGTAACCAATCTATCCAGCATTATTTTCAAGATGAAAATGAAATTAGCCAACTCCCAAGCCTTCTTAATACGAGTCGGTTAACTCAACTGATTAATCAAGCCGAAAACAATGACCATAGTTATTTATTTAGTTTTACTTATCATGCCAACGGTAAGCTACATTTTTATTCTGCTACCTTAGCGGAACTTAAATCCACTAAAAATATCCATTTATTTTTCGGTTTTGCTTCTAAAAAAGCCAGTTGGCGAGTGTTTAAAGTGATCACTCAAGTAATCGATCACAGTAAAAGCTACAAAACATCGACCCTCCCCGGAGATGATGCTCGTTATGCAGCCCTCACAGAACAACAATTAGCTCAATTTAGTCATATTTTACAACTTATTGATTTAACTAACGAGGAAGCTCGTAAGGACTATCAATGCTGGTTTGAGCAATCCGATGTCAATGCTTTAAAGGTTTTTGCGCAAACTAAGATCAAGCAACAAAACATCAAAAAGGTTTCAATGCCATTTAGTGAACGGCGCCATGAAGCCCGATTCTCTTTTAAAACCTTAATTACCATCCAGCAAGGTGATAAACAGACATCGGGTATCACTCATGATATTTCAAGTCGTGGTTTACAAATTATGTTAGAAAAGACCGCTAACTTTGATGAACCGGGTGCCATAACATTATCATTTCCAAGACTTCAGGCCGCAGCGAATACAACGAATTTATCAAATTTACCATACCAATTAATACGCAGCCGAATGAATGGGCTGATTTTACATGTCAGTGCCATTATTGGTCACTCACCACATGAAGGTGTAACGTTTTTAAATAAACTCATTGCCCACAATAAACAAAAACTCGAACAATTATCTGATAACGAAGGCCAAAAGAAAGAACTGGCTGACGGGATGAAAAATCTGTTAATGCGTCAATTACCCGGTGTACCCTATTTTATTGAAAAAACAGCCAAAACGGCAAAAATGGCATATATAGGTATTGGTACTACGTCCGATGAAATTAGTCATTTATTTGCTCAGGATAGTGATAAATTACTGCAATACAACTTAATGCCACTGTTAAAGAACAATGTATTAAAACAGCAAATTGTAGACCCGCTTAAACTGATGAAACCCACGCAAGATATGACCTTTTTTGAAGTATTTATTCAACTCACACGTCACCCTAGAGGCGCAGTGCAAATTCAATGTAAACTTAAATCTGAACTGATTAATAGAGAACAACAAATTGAATTTATTACTCAAAGTAAAAAAGCGGGTCGTTTTATGGCATTAAGAGTGTATGTAGGAGCAACTGACAAGCCCGATATGAGTTATATTCGACGCGAGCTAGAGTATATTCATATTCATGCAAATCATCGAGCTAAGCAATTGGAAGAGCAGTTATGGAAAGTCATTGGCTCTGGTGAGTTACTCGATATTACCGCAGAAGTTGAATTTCGCTTTCCAAGTGTCATGACGCTAACCTAATCAATGCTCTGCTAGGCCCAAATACCATTGTTTAATTTGTACAAAATGATCTTGCTCTGCCTGTCGTTCTGTCAACATACCTGCGTGATTATAATCCATTAAATTACCCTTTTCTTTAGCGAGCAATGTGTACTTAATCTGGGTAAAACCACATTCATCGATCATATCGCGTACATCTGATGGATTGCCTAAAACATGATCATTTTCCCCCGCAATGAACCAAGCCGGTGGCCATAGTGCTTTTGTTGCAGCTTGGGCATAGTGAAAATGATCGTCATGATCAATCCAATCCCCCTTAACCCAATCAATGGTTTGCAATAAAGATGCACGGCTTTCATTGTCCATACCGACACGAAGCCGACTGGCATCAAAGTAGCCTTGTTTGGCTATATACAATGGCGCAAAACGATTCCAGAAAAAATCTACCATTAACCATTTCTTAAATGACTTCACCTTGATAGTGCGTTTAGAGCCAAAAGTTAATAGTGATGCAACACTGGATTGTAAATGAGTATAACGAGCCAAACTGCTGGCCATTAATACCCCTCCCCATGAATGTGCACACCAATGTACTTTATTCACCAAAGGGTGACGCTTGGTAATAAAATGTTGTACTAAAGGCAATTGTTCACGAATGACTTCACCTTGACCCAAAGAAAAATGACGATCAATAACAGGCTTACTCAAGCCACGCCCTGCGGTATCCATAACATAAACATCAAAACCAGCCTTAGCCAAAAAACACCCTAGACCGCGCCCTGTGTCGCTGTAAAATACCCTCCCATTTGACATAGCACCATGCAACATCAAAATGGGGATCCCCAGAGGTGTTAATGTCGTAGGACGAATATGCCGAAGATGTAATGAACCATCACGGTATGGAATATAGAGAGAGTCTTGGAAGATATCTTTAGTCAAAATAGGCAGTTATATTAGTAATAATAAATCTAAAACTAACATTACTGCCATGAATTACAACTAGAATAGAGTAACTATTCTATATTTAACGTGCTTTATAAGCATTGATACTGTCTTTATAGCTGTAAGCAAAAAACCAAGGCGCGTAAATCGACATGTTGTATTGAAGCATCTGCGGCGGCAATTAATTTAGGCTTAGCATGAAATGCCAATCCTAAATCAGCGGCCTGGATCATCGCAATGTCATTGGCACCATCACCAATTGCCACTCGTTGGCCTGATGCAATAGACCATTGTTCAGCACACTGATTCACTACGTTAGCTTTGTATTGAGCATCCACGACATCACCGGTCACTTCACCGCTGAGCTTACCATCAACAATAACCAGTTCATTGGCAAACGCGGCGTCTAAATTCAATAATGTCTTTAAATGGTCCACAAATGGTGTAAAGCCACCGGAAGCGACTACTAACTTCCATTGATGCGTTTTTAATTCGGCTAACATCGCTTCAAGACCAGACATTAAGGGTAAGGTATCGCATAATTGCTGAATAATCGCCGCATCGGCTCCAGCAAGCTTGCTGACACGTTGTCTTAAAGATTGTTCAAAGTCTAGTTCACCACGCATTGCACTTGCTGTAACGGCGGCAACTTCTTCACCAACACCAGCCATGAAGGCAAGTTCGTCAATACATTCGATTTCAATCGCTGTGGAATCCATATCCATCACCAATAACCCCGGTTGATTGAGGCGAGCTAAAGGTTGTTGAACAAGCACAATTTCAGCAGCTATATTCGTTGGGAATGACGCTATCCATTGATCATTCGCTACTTGGGCCGCCAATTCAAAACCTAATAAATCATTCTGCCTGTCAAGCTTTGCAATATGGGCATTCGTTGGAATAGAGGATAACCAAGACTCAATTTCAGTTGAGCATTCAACACTAAAAATCACTCGACAACGGTACGATAAATGAGCTTGCAAATTATTCAAATAATCTGACTCTCGATAACGATATAACACACAGCTTAGATGTTGATATGTCTCACAACTACCTGAAAATAACCAATTTAGTAAAACATTATCATCTTGTTTAAGCATCAATACGGCCTCTTAGTATGTTACGACTATCTACTGACAAATTTTTCGATTAATATAGCTTTTTGATGATTCTCTGTAATTAGATAACTACAGAAGGGCTGCCCACAAAAATGCCCAAAAATACAGTTTCTAATTAAATAGAAAAAACACTGAGGATTAAAGTGATTTTTATTAAAGGCCTTAAAAAAAGACAAAAAGTCAGCAGAATTGTGCAAATCATTGTAGCAATAGTACTGATATTAGGTCTAATACAATTGTGGCAATCGAGTTTACGTAATGGCCAGAAATTATTAAATTCACAGACAAAAGTGATGGCTCGACTGTTAGCACAACAAGCTGCTAATGGTGCTGCACCAGCAATGTTTTTGCAAAATGATGAACAACTTCAATGGTTAGCATCTGCACTAGCAGCGGATCCTAAAGTGATGTCGGTGAATATCTATAATTCGCAAGGTGTCAGATTGGCTTTTGCGCAAAGTGTGTCATATGAAAACTTAGAAGCAGATTCAGAAACATTAAAAGGTTTGTTAAAACCGTATCCTCCATTAATTGAAAACGTGATTCAAGATAATAATAATTTAGGTTACGTGGAAGTACGTTTAAATCTGGATATATTTTTTGATGAAATAAAAGTGTTGTATGAACAAAATATGCAATTACAACAGATGATGTTGGTTGTAGCTGGCTTTATTGGTTTATTACTCTCTCGCGCATTATCATTTAAACGAGCAGATTTTGATCGTCGAAAAACACGACTCAAATTACATAAAAAGACCAAAAAGAGGTCATTTACTCCTTCCTCTGCAACAGATATAGATACAGATAGCAAAAAATAATATAAAAAATGGGCACTCAATGAGTGCCCATTTTTATAATTAACGTTTAAATTACAGTGTTAATGCTGCATCTAAAGTCATAACTATCATGTCGCTGAATGTGGTTTGACGCTCATCAGAAGTGGTTTTTTCACCAGTACGAATATGGTCAGATACAGTCACGACACACAAGGCTTTTGCACCTAACTCATGTGCAACACCATACAAGCCAGCAGCTTCCATTTCGACGCCTAAAACACCCATCTTTTCCATCACATCAAACATTTGAGGATCTGGAGTGTAGAATAAATCAGCAGAAAAAACGTTACCAACACGGATCTTCGTTCCATGTTTTTTAGCTGAATCAACGACTGCGCTTAATAAGCTGTAATCAGCAATAGCAGCAAAATCGTTATCTTTAAAACGTAAACGATTCACGCGTGAGTCTGTACATGCACCCATACCAATAATCACGTCACGCACTTTTACATCAGTGCTAATAGCACCACAAGTACCAACACGGATTAGGTTTTTAACGCCATAATCTTTGATTAATTCATGAGCATAAATTGAACAAGATGGAATTCCCATACCTGAACCCATAACCGAAATACGCTTACCTTTATAAGTACCAGTAAAACCAAGCATGTTACGAACATCTGTTACTTGCTCAACATTTTCTAGAAATGTTTCTGCAATGTATTTTGCACGTAATGGATCGCCTGGGAAAAGTACAGTGTCGCCAAAAGCACCTTCAACAGCATTAATATGTGGTGTAGCCATGTTATAACCCCTATGTTTCTATTTTATTTTACTTAATCATGTTTGCAGTTTAGCAAAGGCATTAAACTTTATATAGAACCGTCGTTTGAAAATGTGACTAATTAATAAAAGATTCACCATAATTCATTGGTTCTAACTTAAAATAACTCGCAATAGACTGACCAATATCAGCAAAAGACTTACGGCGACCTAATGAACCCGCGGGTAAACCTGCACCATAAGCTAAAACTGGTACGCGTTCACGAGTATGCTCAGTACCCACCCAGGTAGGATCACAACCATGATCTGCTGTAAATAAAACAAGGTCATCTGGCTCTAAAGCCGCAAATAACTCAGGTAAACGAGAATCAAAATATTCAAGAGCTTTAGCATAACCAGCGGTGTCACGACGATGACCATAATGTGAGTCAAAATCAACAAAGTTAGTAAATACAATAGTGTTATCACCCGCACGCTTAATTTGCACTAAGGTTTCATCAAATAGCTCTTCAAGACCCGTGGCTTTAAACTTTTGAGTAATACCACTATGAGCATAAATATCGGCAATTTTACCAATACTCACCACTTCACCACCAGCATCTTTCATTTTATCGAGCACTGTTGGTGCTGGCGGTAATACCGCGTAATCATGACGATTGCCTGTACGCGCAAAATCTATCGCTCCAGTCCCTACAAACGGGCGCGCAATAACACGGCCAATATTATAAGGCTCTAACTCTTCACGAGCGATTTTGCATAAATTGTATAGATTTTCTAGGCCAAATGATTCTTCATGACAAGCTATTTGAAATACCGAATCGGCAGAAGTGTAAAAAATAGGCTTGCCTGTTTTCATGTGCTCTTCGCCTAATTCTTCAAGAATTTTAGTGCCTGAAGCATGGCTGTTACCTAAGAAGCCGTCTAATCCGGCGCGTTTTAGGATTTTATCGGTTAATTCTTTAGGAAATGAATTGGTTAAATCGCTGAAATATCCCCATTCATATAAAACGGGTACACCAGCCATTTCCCAATGACCACTTGGTGTATCTTTGCCAGAGCTTAATTCATCAGCATGACCATAAGCACCAATAAGCTCAACATTATCACCAAAACCAGCAGCAAATTGACCCGTACTTTCAAAGCCTGCGTGACCTAAACCTAATCGAGCAAGATTAGGTAATTTTAAAGGCCCTTGTCGGCCAATATCCGCTTTACCTTCCGCACACGCCTGCGCAATGTGGCCGAAAGTATCAGAACCGACATCACCAAACTTATCTGCATCGGTGGCTGCACCGACACCAAAAGAGTCGAGCATTAAAATAAAAGTTCGTTTCATCATGTTTTCCCTTTATAAATCTGAAGCGCGAATATAACGATATATTTCAGGCGTCTTCTCAGGCGCACTATCGCCAATAACAATCGCTTGCTGAACAGCTGCTGCGGCTTCTGCAAAAGCATCTTCAGATTGAGCATGGATCATCGCTAACGGGACATCTTTATTAACTTCCTGACCCAATGAACACACTTGAGTTAATCCAACACTGTAATCCAATACATCACCAGGTTTACGACGTCCGCCACCTAAGGTAACAACAGATAAACCAAGTTCGCGTGTATCCATTTTATAAGCAAAACCAGATATGTTCGAATAAACTGGACGTATAATCTTCGCTTGAGGTAAGTATTTATCATATGCCTCAACGAAATCGGTTGGGCCACCTAAGCCAGCAACCATTTTAGCGAACGCTTCAGCGGCCTTACCATTATCGAGTACAGCATTTAACTTATTACGTGCTTCTGCTTCATTTTGTGCAATACCACCTAAAATGAGCATTTCTGCACATAATCCCATGGTGACAGCATATAAACGCGGATTACGATATTGACCAGTTAAAAAGTTAATCGCTTCACGAACTTCTACAGCATTACCTGCACATGAAGCCAACACTTGGTTCATATCCGTTAATAACGCGGTTGTTTTTGTGCCTGCACCGTTTGCGACAGCAGTAATACTACGAGCTAATTCTTCAGATGCTTCGTAGGTTGGCATAAATGCACCACTTCCTACTTTTACATCCATCACAAGGGCATCAAGTCCAGCAGCTAACTTTTTAGATAAAATGGATGCGGTAATTAACGAAATAGATTCTACAGTGGCGGTATTATCGCGAATGGAATAGAAACGCTTGTCTGCCGGTACTAAGTCACCAGTTTGGCCAATAATGGCAACACCTGCGTCTTTAACAACTTTGCGGAACAATTCACTTGAAGGCTCAGTTTGATATCCAGGAATAGCATCAAACTTATCTAGTGTACCACCAGTATGACCTAGACCACGCCCGGAAATCATCGGTACATAACCACCACAAGCTGCAGCCATAGGGCCAAGCATTAAGCTGATAACATCACCCACACCGCCAGTACTATGTTTATCAATAATAGGACCATCAAGGCCGAGTGAATCCCAATTTAATACTGTTCCGGAATCGCGCATCGCAATAGTTAATGCTATACGTTCGTCCATATTCATGTCTTTGAAATACACGGCCATGCCGAACGCAGCAATTTGACCTTCAGAAACCGTATTATGAGTAATACCATCAACAAAAAATTGAATTTCAGCCGTACTTAGTGCATCGCCGTTGCGTTTTTTGCGAATAATCTCTTGAGCAAGAAACATATGAGTCCCCTTTAGGCAATCCAACACCTTGAGGATCGCCATTAATATCTTAAATGTCATCAGATGATGACGCTTTGCATGACCATTAGCGGTCATGCAAAATGAGTGTTAATGCATAATACGAATTAGTAGCCTGAAGTCGATTTAGGCGCTTCAGTCATTTCAAGGGTATGCAGTAAGCTGTTTAATAGGCTAGAGGCACCAAAACGGAATGTTTGCGGACTGACCCAATCAGCACCTAAAATACGTTCGGCTAGGTCTAAAAACTCTGCAGTTTGTTCGGCATCACGTACACCACCAGCTGGTTTAAAACCAACTTGGCGATTTTTCTCACTGATCACAGTTAGCATTATTTCAGCCGCTTCAATCGTGGCATTAACCGGTACTTTCCCGGTTGATGTTTTGATAAAATTAGCACCTGCATCAATAGCTATTTCTGATGCTTTACGAATTAAAGCAGGATCTTTCAACTCGCCAGATTCGATAATCACTTTTAAAAGGACATCTTCACCGCATTCTTCTTTACACGCTTTTACCAATTCAAAGCCAACCGTCTCATTACCAGCCATTAACGCTCTGTAAGGAAACACAACATCCACTTCATCGGCACCATAGGCAACAGCAGCACGGGTTTCTAACACGGCAATGGCAATATCATCATTACCATGAGGAAAGTTAGTCACTGTAGCAATTTTAATGTCTTCACAATCAAGCTCATTAAGTGTTTTACGTGCGATAGGAATAAAGCGAGGATATATACATATAGCAGCGGTATTGCCAGCAGGAGACTTGGCTTTATGGCACAAATCAATCACTTTTTGTTCTGTATCATCATCATTCAATGTGGTTAAATCCATTAATGAAATACCGCGTAGTGCCGCTTTTTTTAAATCAGTCATAATTGCTCTCCGAAACGAAAAATCAAAGTCGATAAATTTTTTCAGGCAATACTATTGAACAGGCATATGATTAAATTATGGCCGGGCCTTCAGTACTGCCAGTAAATCTAGGTGATATTTACTAACCTAGGTATTCAATCTGATAACGAGTACCACGACTTGAATCCTTGAAGACCGGAAAAGGTAAAACAAAGATATTTGTTTTAACTATTCCGCGAAAAATCCATTTTAGCGCGTAAAAATAAAACTTTGTAGAGTACAAACCTTTATATAAAACCACGATATATTCACATAATTTTAGATAAAGATTTAGATGTTTATTTAATTTTTGCTTTAAAATTTGGAGCCACAATCTGCGGCCCCAATATAACTAACTCATTAACAATTAGATTTTGTAAGTTGCAGTGAGGAAGTGAGTCCAACCAGTAGTGTCTAAACCACCGAAACCAAAAGTATCATTTTTAAATGCATTATCGTTCAAGCCATAAGAATGGTAGAAGTACTTACCACCATAACCTAGTGCGAAACGATCTGTATGGTAGTAAAGGCCGAAGAATACAGCACCACCGTGTTCTGTGTTGTTATAGTCGCCATCAGTGTTCATACCTGAATATTCTTCATCCATGTCGAACTGATAATCAACATAACCTTGGAAAGATAAGAAGCTCTTATCTTCGAAGAATACAAATGGCTTGAACCAGTTAGCTGAGAATTGGTAACCATTCCAATCTTTACGGCTAATGTCATAAGCACCATAAAGGTTCATGCCAGTTTTACCTAACCATGGAACCATTACATCCGCACCAACACCCCAAAAAGACATGTTAACATCGCCGCCACCATTGCCTTCTGTATTGATAGCGCCACCACCCCAGTTAAATAGAGTAGATAAATACACTTCCTGAACTGGGCCGAAAGATAAATCGGTACCAGTAATCGCATCAAGTGAGAAACGAGGCGCTAACTTCATGAACATTTTGCTCGCGCCGTCAGCTTTATCGCCTGAATCACTGTTGCCTAAGTTGAACACATCAACATAACCATATAGGTCAACAAAACCAGAACGACCGCCAAACTCCATTTCTAAATAGTTATGAGTAGCTTCATCTTCGTTTGCAATTGGATGCTCATCTATTGCATACATAATGTTAAACTGCATCCACTTGTAATCATTAGCGTGAATGTCACCAGTTTGTTCAGCAGCAGAAGCAGTAAATGCAGAACCGGCTAGAGCAACAGTACTTGCCAATACTAAAGTATTTAATTTTTTCATCATCAACCCCATGTATATTATTTAACTATCTTCGTGGATAGCACTTCTTTTTAGTCATTCGCATTTTACCGTTACTGATATAAATCTCAATATTTAATCAATAAAAAACGAATACAAAATTCTTTTATGTGAACAATGTCGCGACTTTTTGTCTACACATTGTTAACAATTTGACATTTCACCTTTGACAAGAGGATTTAAAGCATCCTTTTTTACAATCAATAAAACGGCATAACTTCATATTGGGAAACGGTGGATTAACACAAAAATCAATAACAACTTTCTTAAAAAACTGGGTCTCTAATTTATTATTGATATAAAGACCCAGCTTTTTGGGGTTTCCCCCAAGGACTTCTTCTTAGATAGCTAAGAATAAACCGGCTAATGTCGCACTCATTAAGTTAGCTAATGAACCAGCGATAACAGCACGGATACCTAATTTTGCAAGGTCATGGCGACGTGCAGGAGCCATAGCACCTAAACCACCAAGTAAGATTGCAATAGAAGATAAGTTAGCGAATCCACACAATGCGAAAGATATAATCGCTTTAGTACGGTCTGACATCATAATGCCAGTTTCTGCTACTACTTTGAAACCTTCAGCAGATGCATCTAGTAGATACGGAGCGAAGTTTAAGTAAGCAACAAATTCGTTAACAACAATCTTTTGACCGATGAAAGAACCCGCAACTAACGATTCATTCCAAGGTACACCGATTAAGAATGCTAAAGGCATGAAGATATAACCTAGGATAAGTTCAAGAGTAATACCCTCTAAACCAAACCAACCTGTTACACCACCGATGATACCGTTGATCATTGCGATTAAACCAACGAATGCGATCAACATAGCACCAACGTTTAATGCAAGGTGCATACCTGATGCAGCACCTGAAGCAGCAGCGTCTAATACGTTTGCAGGCTTATCAGGATCATCTGGTAATTCATCCATTTCATTGATAGAGGCTTCTGTTTCTGGGTGCATCAGTTTAGCCATTAATAGACCACCTGGTGCCGCCATGAATGACGCAGCCACTAAGTATGCAATTGGAACACCCATTTGCGCGTAACCCGCTAATACAGAACCAGCGATTGACGCTAAACCACCAACCATGATGGCAAATAGCTCAGACTGAGTCATTGTCGCAATAAACGGACGTACTACTAATGGTGCTTCAGTTTGACCAACGAAGATATTCGCTGTAGCTGACATAGATTCTGTACGACTAGTGCCTAATGCTTTTTGTAGTCCACCACCGATAATACGGATGATCCACTGCATAATGCCTAAATAGTAAAGCACTGCAATTAGAGAAGAGAAGAATATAATGACAGGTAATACGTTGATGGCGAAAATGAAACCAACTTTAAAGTTAGCCAAATCACCAAATAAGAAGCTAGTACCTGCTTGTGCATAACTAATCACACTTGATACTGCGTCTGAAACACCTTTCAGTATATCTTTACCGATTGGAACATATAATACGAAACCAGCGAAGAATGCTTGAATTGCTAAAGCACCACCGACTGTACGTACATTAATTGCTTTTCTATTATTTGATAGTGCAAAACCTATCAATAGTAAGGTGACCACCCCTACTAAACTCATTACTATATCCATTAATCATCACCCTTTTGTTAACAGTTTTTTTGAATGTTGTTAACTCACCTAATTTCCGTTGACGATTATAACTGAGCATGAAACGAAAAGCGTTGTTTTGATCAAGCTTTTAAAGTTTAATTTCAATCTCTTAGCAAATTAAATAACAAATTGATGTTTTCGTTTCAATAAAAAAGACTAAAGCTCAAATAGTTGCACAGCATTTTTATTCAACTGTTCTAATATACAGACAATTTCTTTTTTCTTTAAAAATGCGATTTCGGACACAATTCTACTTAATATAAGAGGAGTATTACGCGTTTTGGGATGGTCGAAAGGAGGCATACTAGGTGAATCGGTTTCTATTAAGAAGTGTTCTAAGGGTAAATTTGTTACTGTTTGGCGAAGTTTTGTTGCATTTGGATTGAGTATTAAAGCCCCTATGCCCAGTTTAAAACCTAGGTCAATATATCGTTTGGCAATGTCATTGTTACCATAAAATCCGTGCACGACCCCGCTTCGGTCTAGCTTCATTTTCCCTAATATAGCTAAAAGCTCTTGATGGGCTTTAACTGCATGTAAAATAACCGGCAATCGATAAGTTTTTGCAAGCAACAATTGTTGTTCAAGTAACGTTAATTGTTTATCCGACCAATGATGCAATTTATCTAGCCCACACTCCCCTACCGCGACTAAACGCTTGTCCCCCCTATATTTCTGTAACATGGTATCAAGCTGAATAATGGTGGCATCAATATCCTCTGGTACATACCAAGGGTGAATACCAAGTGAAAAATAACAGTCATATTGCTGTGCTATTTGGATTTGCTTTTGCCATTGTTGAACCGATACTCCAGGTATAATAGCGGAGGTAATGCCTTGATGATGCATTGCATCAAACACCTGTGCTCTATCATCATCGAACGCAGCCATGTCGAGGTGAGCATGAGTATCAATCATAAAATTGCCTTTTTATACTATCGCCAACATTAGTATCGATGGTTGGTTGTAATGTGGTTATTGATATTACAATATTATTTTCATGTTTGTTCACTATTGGCAAACAACAATGTTGATTTTCTAGTATTAACCCCATACCACCACACAAAAAACGCATGTCTATCAATTAGTTACACAAAATAATTTAAGAATAGCTTTATTCATCTTAATAATCCCAAAAAAACATCAATAAAAAAGGCGGCAAAGCCACCTTTTTAACATATCTGCAAAAACTATCTTAACAATTAGTGTTCGCGTGTTTTGGTAAACTCAATATCAGGATAACGTTCCATTGATAAGTTGAGATTGACCATTGTAGGGGCAATATAGGTTAAATTATTGCCGCCATCTAGGGCTAACTGTTGACTGCATTTACGACGAAACTCTTCTAATTTACGTTCATCTTTGCAATAGACCCAACGAGCGGTACTGACACTGATACCTTCGTAAATGGCTTCTACGTTATATTCACTTTTTAAGCGCCCAACAACCACTTCAAACTGAAGTACACCAACAGCACCAACAATTAAATCATTAGAATCCACAGGTCTGAAGACTTGTACTGCACCTTCTTCTGCTAGCTGAACCAAGCCTTTTAGTAACTGCTTTTGCTTAAGAGGATCTTTTAAACGAATACGGCGGAACATTTCAGGCGCGAAGTTAGGCACACCAGTAAAGCGCAGTTTTTCACCTTGAGTAAATGTATCACCAATTCGCATAGTGCCGTGATTGTGTAAGCCAATAATATCACCAGGATAAGCAGCTTCAGCACGGCTACGATCCCCTGCCATAAAGGTTAACGCGTCACTGACATTTACATCTTTACCAATACGAACATGATGCATTTTCATGCCTTGTTCATATACACCAGAGCAGATGCGCATAAAGGCAACCCGATCTCGGTGTTTAGGATCCATGTTAGCTTGAATTTTGAAGATAAAACCTGAGAATTTCTCTTCATCAGGAGTGACTCTGCGGACATCACTTTCACGAGGCAATGGTTTTGGGGCCCATTCAACAATACCATCCAAAATATGGTCCACACCGAAGTTACCTAAGGCTGTACCGAAATATACTGGCGTAAGCTCACCTTTTAGAAAAGCTTCTTGATTGAATTCATTTGAAGCGCCAGCAACCAGCTCCATTTCATCACGTATTTCAGTGGCGTATGATCCAAGGACTTTATCTAATTCAGGATTATGTAATCCTTTAATAATGCGTTCTTCTTGGATGGTATGACCCATACCGCTCTGGTATAAAATGATTTCATCTCGCAAAATATGGTACACACCTTTAAATTCCTTACCTGAACCTATTGGCCAGGTAATAGGTGCACAAGCTATTTTTAAGATGTCTTCAACTTCATCCATCAATTCAATGGGATCGCGAATATCGCGGTCACATTTGTTCATAAATGTCACTATGGGTGTATCACGTAAGCGCGTTACTTCCATAAGCTTAATAGTACGATCTTCAACACCTTTAGCCGAGTCAATAACCATTAAACATGAATCTACTGCGGTTAGTGTACGGTAGGTATCTTCCGAAAAATCTTCGTGACCAGGCGTATCAAGTAAATTGATAAGCGCACCACCGTAAGGGAATTGCATCACAGAGGTGGTAATCGAAATACCACGATCTTTTTCCATTTCCATCCAATCAGATTTAGCATGTTGACCAGACTTTTTACCTTTTACCGTACCGGCCTTTTGTAAGGCGTTTCCGAATAAAAGTACTTTTTCGGTGATGGTGGTTTTACCCGCATCGGGGTGCGAAATGATGGCGAAAGTACGACGCTTGTCGACCTCAACTTTATTGCCTGACATGTTAACCTTGCACTAGCCGCTAAAAAAGGCGCAAATTATAGCGCCTATCGACAGAATTGGCTAGGCAAAGTGTTTTTTAGTGCTTCGCTGATAATTCGGTAGATTGTTGAATCATATTTTGCATTTTAGCTAATTCAATTCTCGCATAACGATGTTCAACAAAATCATAGATATTGGTGGCTAACGTTAAACGGTAAAAATTAGCAGCTTGCTGATATTGCCCCTTTTCCGCAGCATGTTTAGCTAAGTAAAAATATGCTTCACATAAACGTTCTGCGTATTCTTTAGGTTGAGACAAACCGAGTTTAGCTGCAACAAACACTTGTTCTTGACTGACTTTTCCCATGTAAAAATCGACCAATACACTGGACCAAGCTTCATTTCTTAATTGCTTTCGCTGTTCAGTTAAATTAATTAAAGCGCTATTTTTATCTATAGAGGAAGCCATTAAATAAAGCCAAAGAACACGGTAACCATCACTAGGATCTTGCTCATAAAATGCTTTCATATCATTAACGGCTAACTCGTAACGTTCGCCATAATATAAAGCAATTCCTCTATTTAAGTAGGCGTAGTCATAACTTGGTGACAATTCTAATACACCATCGAATGCTTCATAAGCACTCTCAAACTCACCTTCTTGGGTATAATAAATACCTAAAAAATTATAAGCATCGGCTAAGTCTGGTTGTAATTTTATAGCTTGATGGAAATCAATTCGACCGAGCAAACGCAAACCAACACTGTCATATATAACCCCACGGTCATAATGAAAACGTGCGCGTTGTTCGTCAGTTAACTCCATAGTAGCCAAAATTTCATTCAGCTTTGCCAAGGTCAATTCCAATTTATAATCTGGCATCACTGGCGCGACAATCATCTGTCCTGCAATATCATCTTTTGAACCTAACGTTGCAGCACACCCTGACAATAACATACTTGCACCGACAACAACGGCAACGATTGTGGTGCGTAGTTTACATTCCATCCGCTTTACCTTATCAGGTTCTATTAATATTCAACATCATAGCAATCTGGCAATCTAAGAGCCATGGACATTACAGATTATTTTTCGATAGATAAAAAAAAGGAGATCAAATGATCTCCTTTTTTTAGTATAACTAAGATTTAACGATTAAATTACTCAGCAGTTTCTTTTGCTTGAGCTTCTTTAATTGATAATCTTACACGACCTTGACGATCCACTTCCATTACCTTAACAGCAACTTCTTGGTTCATTTCTAAATGGTCAGATACATTTGCTACACGTTCGTCACTGATTTGTGAGATGTGTACTAAACCATCTTTACCTGGAAGAATGTTAACGAAGGCACCGAAATCAACGATACGGATAACTTTACCGTTATAGATACGACCCACTTCAACTTCAGCAGTGATTTCTTCAATACGACGGATAGCTTCTTTAGTTGCTTCACCATTTGAAGATGCAATCTTAACAGTACCATTATCATCTAACTCAATCGTAGTGCCAGTTTCTTCGGTTAGCGCGCGAATTACCGCACCGCCTTTACCAATGACATCACGGATTTTTTCTGGATTAATCTTGATAGTCGTAATACGTGGAGCATGGGCAGAAATATCATCACGATGTGAACCAATAGCTTGATCCATTACGTTTAAGATATGAACACGTGCACCATAAGCTTGCTGCAACGCGATATCCATAATCTCTTTAGTAATGCCTTCGATCTTAATATCCATCTGCAATGCAGTAATACCGTCACGAGTACCCGCTACTTTAAAGTCCATATCACCTAAGTGATCTTCATCGCCTAGGATGTCAGAAAGTACAACGAAATCGTCACCTTCTTTAACTAGTCCCATTGCAATACCTGCAACCGACGACTTAATTGGTACACCTGCATCCATTAATGCTAATGAAGTACCACATACAGAAGCCATTGAGCTTGAACCGTTAGATTCAGTAATTTCAGATACAACACGAATGCTGTATGGAAATTCTTCAGCTGAAGGCATAACAGCATTCATACCACGCCATGCTAACTTACCATGACCGATTTCGCGGCGCTTAGGTGAGCCAACCATACCTGTTTCACCAACAGAATACGGAGGGAAGTTATAGTGAAGCATAAAGCGATTAGTACGTTCGCCCATAATGCTATCAATTTTCTGAGCATCACGTTCAGTACCTAAAGTACAGGTTACTAGAGCTTGAGTTTCACCACGAGTAAATAATGAACTACCGTGTGTACGTGGAAGTACACCAGCTAAAACACTTAATGCGCGGATCATGTCTGGCTCACGACCATCGATACGTGGCTTACCATTAATAATACGTCCACGTACAACACTTTTCTCTAAGCTACCAAGTAAGTTGTCTACTTCTCGAGTATCAACTTCTGGATTTTCAGCAACTAATGCTGCTTTAGCTGCGTCTTTAACAATACCGACTTGTACATAACGGTCTTGCTTAACTTCAATTTGATAAGCTTCTGTCATGCCTACTTCAGCAAGTTCTTTAATTTTGGCAACTAATACAGGATCTTGAACTGGTGCAGTCCATTCCCACATTGGTTTGCCGGCTTCAGCCTTGAACTCAGCAATGGCATCAACAACGACTTGTTGTTGATCATGGCCGTAAGTTACAGCACCTAACATGATTTCTTCTGCAAGCGCTTTAGCTTCAGATTCAACCATAAGTACAGCACCTTTAGTACCCGCTACCACTAAGTTAAGTGAACTTGTAGCAAGCTGATCAACAGTTGGGTTCAGTAAATATTCACCGTCGATGTAACCAACACGAGCAGCGCCAAGTGGGCCACTGAAGGGGATACCAGAGATAGCAAGTGCCGCAGAAGTACCAATCATTGAAACAATATCTGGTTCGATTTGTGGGTCAACTGAAACTACAGTGATGATAACTTGAACTTCGTTTTTAAAACCGTTAGGGAATAAAGGACGAATAGGACGGTCAATTAGACGTGCAATCAGAGTTTCATCTTCTGAAGGACGACCTTCACGCTTGAAGAAACCACCAGGGATTTTACCTGCAGCATAGGTTTTTTCTTGATAATTAACCGTTAGAGGGAAAAAACCACGGCTTAGATCCGCTACTTTTTTACCCACTACAGTAACTAATACTGTGGTATCGCCCATGCTTGCTAAAACTGCAGCATCTGCTTGACGTGCAATAACACCTGTTTCTAAGGTGACTGTATGTTGACCATACTCAAAACTCTTTACAATTGGATTCACGTGACCCATTCCTTAATTTAATGACCTTTAATTACGCGTACGAGTATACTTCAATTAGCTCGAATAGTTAAATAGACGCGAGTGGTAGAATGTGAAAATCATAAAAATAATCACATTCCTAGATGAGCACACCGTATTGAAAACTCAATGTGGCACGAAAAACCTCTGTTTATGTCTATTAAGTGACTTAAGGTTGACTTATTGCACTGATTATTGATGACAAGACAGAGGAACTTGACTAAAGTTATGAGCAATAATATCAATTTCTGTCGGGTTTATATATTGAACAACCACAATAGAATTGATTTTCATATTGGGTCTACATATTTTGTAGTTTTAGCATTTTAAGATGTTACAAAATTAACGTAAAAATAGTCACTTATGTGACATGGAATAATACATAATGACCAATTTTAAGTCCCTAACATGGAAACAGACAAACTTAGTTGTTTTTACTGCTTTATTTTTTGCAATTGCCATTTTTATTGTCGAAATAGCACTAGTCGTCATCACGACTAAACAACAACTGACAGCTGCACAGCAAGAACTACTGAATTCTGTTGAACAAACCACCACCAATGCAGTGTGGTCTTTAGACGATAAACTTGCCAGTCAAACTCTAGAGGGCATTATCAAAGTCGATAATGTTGGCTCGGCTGTCATTGAACTTGATGACGGTTCATTATTTGTTTCTTCGGCAAATGAGTTAAATGAATTATCAAATAGTTATGTTTCCATCAGCAACCGTCTTTTTGGTGATCTGAAAGAAATTTCGCGCCCGTTATATCGCCCGTTCTATTTTGAAGGTAATAAGCAACAACAGCTAATCGGCACACTTACCATATTCTACGACACGCAAAAACTCACCAACAAACTGTTTAATCAACTCCAACTTGGACTCATTGCCACATTGGCTCGAGCATTGTTGCTCACTTTAGTATTAACGGTGGTGTTTCATCGTTTTCTCACTCAACCTATTGCTCGTATTAGTGAAGCTATCGATAAAATTGACCCAGATTATCCTGATGAAAATCTATTGCCCATGTCTAAAGCGCATAAGGATGATGAATTAGGACTTGTGACAAGTAAGTTTAATCAGATTTTGCTGCAATTTAGCCAAACCCAAAACAAACTCCGAAAAATGGCAACCCGAGACCCATTGACTGGTTTGCCTAATCGGGCTTTATTATTAGAAACGTTGAATGTAACCATTCAACGTTCTCGAGTTCATAAACGGAATTTCGCTTTACTCTTTATTGATTTAGACCGGTTTAAAAACGTCAATGACTCATTAGGTCATGCTATCGGTGATCAATTCCTGGCACGTATTGCCCGTATTTTAGAAAGAGTGGTTGGTGAGCAAGGTAGTGTGGCTCGTTTAGGTGGCGATGAGTTTGTGATTTTAGCCGATGAGATTCAAACACCTTCACAAGCAGCAGACTTTGTTGACAAGTTGCTTATTCAATTAAACACCCCAATTCAACTTAATGAGCACGCCATTCATCCAGCGGCATCTATCGGTATCTCTATTTATCCAGAAGATGGTATCACGGCAGAAGATTTAATTCGTCATGCAGATATCGCGATGTACAGCGCTAAAGCTGCTGGCTCAAATCAATGGGCGTTTTTCAAACAACAAATGACTGAGCGCGCTGCGGTTAGATTACGTACAGAAGCCTCTTTACATGATGCACTAAAGAACAATGAGTTCTTATTGTATTTTCAACCTAAATTTGATCTAAAAACAGATAAAGTTGTTGGCTGTGAAGCGTTAATTCGCTGGCAAAAAGACGGACGCTTGATTAGCCCTATGTCATTTATTCCCGTGGCAGAAGAAACAGGGATAATCATCCCTATTGGTCGTTGGGTCATTGAACAAACTTGTAAAGTGATTCGAGAATGGCAACGTAAATACAATTATGAAATTCCTATTGCCGTCAATGTGGCCTCACAACAATTTGCTGATGCCAGTTTAGTTCCTGATATTAAACAATTGGCAATTCGTTACCAAATCCGGCCAGAATTGCTTGAAATCGAAATTACTGAAACATCGCTAATGAATGATATTGAGCAAGCTATAACAAAATTAGAACTGCTCAAATCTGCCGGTTTTGGGATTGCGGTGGATGACTTTGGTACTGGATATTCATCATTGTCTTATTTACGTCACCTGCCAATTACCACCATGAAAATTGATCGAGCATTTGTGAGTGATCTTCCACAGGATAGCGCTATTGCATCGACTATTTTAATGCTTGGTCGCCAGCTTGACTTGACGATTGTTGCTGAAGGTATCGAGAATATACAACAGCTTGAATGGCTCAGAGAAAATCAATGTGAAATAGGCCAAGGTTTTTATTTCAGTGAGCCGTTACCCATAGAAGAATTTGAAGAAAAATATATAGCCTGTAATACCGCTAAGATCATTCATGTGTAGGGATTGTATAAACGTGACATCATATAATTAAGTGACGACGCTTGCCTGTATACTGAATGTCTACAATGATTATTTACGTGTACACCAGTACTACACGTGTGGCTCATCACCACAAAAATGGTAATGAAATACTCATTGCTAACACCTCAAGCATAAACACTATTATTTTAGATATTGAAGTTCAGCGCTGCAACTATAGTGAGTATGATTATCCAAAGTAAATATTGTTTATTTTGGACAATAAAAAAGGAGGCAATAGCCTCCTTTTTTATGGTCTAATCTGCTTACAAAAGTAAGCCGAATATCGAATTAACGACGTAAACCTAACTTCTGGATCATAGCAGTATAACGTGCTACGTCAGTACGCTTTAAGTAAGCAGAAAGCTTACGGCGTGCACTTACCATACGTAATAGACCACGACGTGAGTGGTGATCATGGATGTGCTCTTTAAAGTGACCTTGAAGGTGGTTAATTTGAGCAGTTAACAAAGCTACTTGAACTTCAGTTGAACCTGTATCGTTTTCGCAGCGACCAAAATCAGCCAAAATTTTCGCTTTTGCTTCAGCACTTAGTGACATGTGTATCTCCAAAAAAAGTAAATGTATCTCTAGCCGATCACTAACTCAGCCAGAGCGAGCGCAGTATTTTAACCACATTGATAGTTAACCGCAATCTAAATTCGTTTTTTATTGTTAAAAGCCAACGTTAAAGCCGTCTGACTACTCTGCAGGATCATTATCGTGAATTACAATCAACCGTTTAGGTGCTAATAGACCATCATCATTCATGATGCCCATACCAACAAATCGATGTGAATCACCAATAGTAATACGCACTAATTCTTCAGGCTTAAGTCCCGCAGCTTGGATTGCTTGTCCTTGCATAACGTAATATAACATCTCGTCTGGCAAGTTAATTTCAGCAAATTTAGCCACAGCTGTATCCATTGGTAATAATAATGGATCCATCAATGTCTGAGGCGCAACATCTTGTCTATGGGATTGCTCAACTAACGCTTCTAATTGCGCTAACGTTACCATTTTTTCATACGGATATTCGGCAACTTGAGTACGTCGCAACATAATAACATGTGCTCCACAGCCAAGCATTTCACCTAAATCATCAATAATGGTACGTATGTAAGTCCCTTTAGAACAATGAATGTCTAGGGTTAATTCATCACCTTCAAGCTTAATAAAATTAAGCTCAAATACAGTAATAGGTCGCGACTCACGTGGAACTTCAATCCCCTCACGAGCATATTTATACAAAGGTTGACCTTGGTATTTTAATGCCGAATACATTGAAGGTATTTGCTGAGTGGTTCCTCGAAAAAATGCGAGCTTTTCATCAAGTAATGCTTGAGTAACATTAACGGGACGCGTTTGCACGATTTCCCCATCAGAATCACTCGTATCAGTACGTTGACCCAATTTAGCCGTCACTAGGTAGCGCTTATCCGAATCTAATAAATGCTGAGAGAACTTAGTTGCTTCTCCGAGACAAATAGGCAACATACCTGTTGCTAACGGATCTAAAGCACCTGTATGGCCGGCTTTATTGGCATTAAAAAAACGCTTAACTCTTTGCAGGGCAAAATTAGAGCTCATGCCAGTATCTTTATCGAGTAACACTATACCGTCGATGAAGCGACCTTTAGGGCGACGAGCCATTAATCTTGCTCCTTTTCACCGTCAGCAGACTCGCTGCTATCAGATGCTTCTGGATTAAACTCTTGCTGCTTGGCTTTATCTTTATTGATAACTTGGGTCACTAGGTTAGACATACGCATACCTTCAACTAGTGAGCTATCGTAAATAAAGCGTAATTCAGGCATGACACGTAATTTCATACGGCCAGCAACTAAAGTACGGATATAAGGCGCTGCAACAGTAAGCGCATCAATTTTTTGTTGAACAAGTTCTGTGTCTTCTTCAAAGAAAGTCACATAAACTTTTGCATAACTTAAATCACGTGAAACATCGACATCGTTTACAGTAACAAAACCAATGCGGGGATCTTTCATATCGCGCTGCAACACCATTGCAAGTTCTTGCTGGAGCTGTTGTGCAATACGACGTGTACGACTAAATTCTTTTGCCATGATGATATGCCATATCGTTAGGTCTACAATCAAAAAGGGCGGCTAAAGCCGCCCTTCCATTGGTTCTTATAAGGTGCGAGCTATTTCGACTGTTTCGAAGACCTCAATTTGGTCTCCTACGCGAACGTCATTGTAGTTCTTCACACCAATACCACATTCCATCCCATTACGGACTTCTGGAGCATCGTCTTTAAAGCGACGTAATGACTCAAGTTCACCTTCGAAGATAACCACGTTATCACGTAGAACACGAATTGGTGCACTACGCTTAACAATACCTTCGGTAACCATACAACCAGCAATAGCGCCAATTTTAGGAGACTTAAATACATCACGAACTTCAGCAAGACCGATAATTTCTTGTCTAAATTCTGGTGCTAACATACCTGTCATTGCAGCACGTACTTCATCAATTAAGTTGTAGATGATGCTGTAATAACGTAAATCAACACTTTCTGAATCGATAGTCTTACGAGCCTGTGCATCAGCACGGACATTGAAGCCGACCAAAATAGCATTAGAAGCTGCAGCTAATGTTGCATCAGTTTCAGTTAATGCACCGACACCGCGAGCAATAATGTTCACTTTCACTTCATCAGTAGACAGTTTAGCTAATGATTCACAAATTGCCTCAAGAGAACCCTGAACATCCGCTTTAAGTACGATATTCAGTTCTTGTACTTCGCCTTCTTCCATGTTGGCAAACATGTTTTCTAGCTTAGACTTTTGCTGACGTGCTAATTTAATATCGCGGAATTTTCCTTGGCGATACAATGCTACTTCACGGGCTTTACGTTCATCACGTACAACTGTCGCTTCATCACCAGCTAACGGCACACCAGAAAGACCTAAAATTTCTACCGGGATAGAAGGACCTGCTTCAGTGATAGATTGACCATTTTCGTCATTCATCGCACGAATTTTACCGTACTCTAAACCACATAAAACGATATCACCTTGACGTAATGTACCTTCTTGAACCAAGACAGTAGCCACAGGGCCACGACCTTTATCAAGTTTTGATTCAATAACAACACCCGCTGCCATTCCATCACGTATAGCTTTAAGTTCTAATACTTCAGATTGAAGCAAGATGCCTTCTAATAGTTCGTCAACGCCCATACCAGTTTTAGCTGATACATGAACAAACATATTATCTCCGCCCCAATCGTCTGACATAATGCCATGTTGAGACAGCTCACTCTTAACACGCTCAGGATCAGCATCTGGCTTATCCATTTTGTTAACAGCTACAATTAACGGTACATTACCCGCTTTAGCATGTTGAATCGCTTCAATCGTTTGTGGCATTACACCATCATCAGCAGCTACAACCAAAATAACAATATCAGTTGCCTTTGCACCACGAGCACGCATTGACGTAAACGCCGCGTGACCAGGAGTATCAAGGAAAGTGATCATGCCGTTGTCAGTTTCAACGTGGTATGCACCAATATGCTGAGTAATACCACCGGCTTCACCAGATGCTACTTTCGCACGACGAATATAATCGAGTAACGATGTTTTACCGTGGTCAACGTGACCCATGATAGTCACAACCGGTGCGCGTGATTCTAGTTTAATGTTGTCATCTCGGTCTTGAAGAACTTGATGCTCAAGTTCGTTTTCACGAATAAGTACCACTTTATGACCGAGTTCTTCTGCAACCATTTGCGCTGTTTCTTGGTCAAGTACTTGGTTAATTGTCACCATAGTGCCCATTTTCATCATTTGCTTGATGATCACAGTGGCTTTAATTGCCATTAAATGAGCCAATTCAGATACGGTTACAGTTTCACCAATACGCACATCACGACTAACAGCAGCTGCAGGTTTATTAAAACCATGCGCCATAGATTCTGGTGCAGTGCTGCGGTTACGCATGTGCTTTTCGCGTCCGTCACGAGCATCTTTTCCGCCACGTTTTTTATTGGCGTTTTTATTGCGAGCACGACGACCACGTTTTTCGTCATCAGCATCTGAACTGTCTTCTGCTGCACGAGCAACTTTAGATGTTGTGATGTGATGATCACCATTTTTTTCAGCTTCTAAACGTTGACGCTCTTCTTCAGCCCAACGCTTTGAGTTTACTTCTGCAAGTAAACGTGCAGCTTCAGCAGCTTTAGCAGCTTCATCTTTTTGCTTTTGAGTTAACACAGCTTCTTGAGTCGCTTTTAAACGCTCGGCCTCTGCTTTTGCTGCTGCCGTTTCTGGGTCAGCAACTTTGGCTACTTTAGGCTCAGCTTTTACTTTTTCTGATTTCAATTTGGCTTCGGCTTCCGCTTTTTTCTTCGCTTCTGCAGTTGCTTTCGCTTCTGCCGCTACTTTGGCTTTTGCTTCAGCTTCCGCTTTTGCTTGAGCTTCTGCTTTGGCCTTGGCTTGAGCTTCTAATTCAGCTTGTTTTGCTAACTCTGCATCATCACGTTTAACGAAAGTGCGCTTTTTACGGACTTCCACTTTAACGTCTTTTGACTGACCGTCAGTGCTTGCAACACTTAATGTTGACACAGTTTTACGCTGCAATGTCATTTTAGTCGGTACAGTATCTGCACCATGCTGTTTTTTTAGATAATCAAGAAGTTGTTTCTTCTCATTTTCTGAAACGGTATCGAGTTTCTTCTTGCTCATACCTGCTTCTGAGAATTGCTCAATTAGTCGCTCGACTGATTTGCCCACTTCTGTTGCTAATTTTTCTATATTTGTATCTGCCATCAATTAAATCCCCCTGTTGATCGACTTATGCTTCTTCGCCAAACCAACAGATATTGCGGGCAGCCATGATGAGCTCACCTGCTTTTTCTTCTGTTAATTCTTCAATATCAAGTAAATCATCAATACCTTGCTCGGCCAAGTCTTCTAAAGTCACTACGCCATTGCTCGCAAGAACATAAGCTAAATGTCTTTCTAATCCTTCCAATGCTAGTAAGTCATCACTTGGCTCTGCACCGTCTAACGCTTCTTCAGACGCTAATGCTCTTGTTGAGATTGCCGCCTTTGCACGTTCACGTAGTGCTTCAACGATATCTTCGTCAAAACCTTCTATTGCTAATAGTTCAGATTCTGGGACATAAGCAATTTCTTCTAACGAAGTGAATCCCTCATCAGCCAACACGGCTGCAAAATCTGCATCTACATCCAGAGAAGCTACAAACAAGTCAATCACCTTTGCACTTTCGGCTTGGTGTTTCTTATTCAAGTCTTCAACTGTCATTACATTTAATTCCCAACCAGTCAGTTGAGTCGCTAAACGAACGTTTTGGCCATTTCGACCAATTGCCTGTGCCAAACTATCTGCTTCCACAGCAATATCCATTGAGTGATTATCTTCATCGACAATGATAGAGGCTACATCAGCAGGTGCCATGGCATTGATCACATATTGTGCAGGATTATCATCCCACATCACAATATCTACTCGCTCGCCACCTAATTCGTTTGATACGGCTTGTACACGTGCGCCACGCATACCAACACAAGCACCAATAGGGTCAATGCGACGGTCATTTGATTTAACGGCGATTTTAGCACGAGCTCCTGGATCACGAGCAGCACCCATCACTTCAATCAATTCGTCGTAAATTTCAGGCACTTCAACACGGAAAAGCTCAATTAACATCTCAGGCTTACTGCGAGTTAAAAATAACTGTGCTCCACGCGCTTCTGGACGTACTGAGTACAATAAAGCACGTACACGATCACCAGGGCGGAAAGATTCACGGCTAATTAAGTCTTCTTTAAATATCACGCCATCTGCGTTATTGCCTAAATCGACAACCACACTTTCACGGGTACTTTTTTTGACGATACCAGTAACAATTTCACCTTCACGCTCAATAAATTGTTCAACAATTTGCGCACGCTCGGCTTCACGAACTTTTTGAACGATAACTTGTTTTGCTGTTTGCGTCGTAATACGGTCAAAGACAACTGAATCTATTTCATCTTCAATGTATTCACCTGGCTGGATATCAGGTTGTTCATAACGCGCAGCTTCAATGGTAATTTCACTATAAGGGTTCTCTAGTGGTTCACCATGGTCATCAACTACCATCCAACGACGGTACGTATCGTAATGACCCGTTTTACGGTCAATTTCAACACGAACTTCAATATCGCCTTCGTATTTTTTCTTTGTAGCAGTGGCCAGTGCAATTTCTAGCGCCTCGAAAATTTTCTCACGGGGAACGCCTTTCTCATTGGAAACCGCTTCTGCGACTAGCAGGATCTCTTTATTCATTTGGTCTTGCCTCGTTCTTCACCTGAAACTATCAAAACTTAGCGATAATGTTGCCTTTACGGATATTATCCAAAGCAACAATCAAGTCTTTACCATCAACAGTGATGGTGAGCATTTGCCCATCAACGCTACTAATGACGCCTTTTAAATTACGACTACCCGCAACAGGCATAGTCAACTGTACTTTTGCATCTTCACCCACGTAGGCCGCATATTGCTCAGCGGTAAATAAAGGTCTATCTACGCCAGGTGAAGATACTTCTAATGTGTATTCTGTAGAAATAGGGTCTTCAACATCCATAACTGCGCTAACTTGACGACTGGCTTCTGCACAGTCTTCAATGTTGATGCCATTCTCGTGATCAATGAAAACACGTAATATTGAATGACGACCAGCTTGAATATACTCTATGCCCCATAGTTGAAAGCCCAATGCTTCAACGGGTACCGTTAACATCTCAACTAGCTTGGATTCTATCGTTGCCAAAAATGACCCCCAAAAAAAACAAAAAAAGGGCTAATAGCCCCATAGCAATCCGCATAAAACACGGATATTTAAAAGTCCATATAACAAAAAACCCCGTAATCACGAGGTTATTTTATTATAAAACCTGTAAATTGTAATTTATCTTCTTTCAAAGTTAAATTACAAGGAGCTGGTTGCGGGGGCCGGACTTGAACCGACGACCTTCGGGTTATGAGCCCGACGAGCTACCAACTGCTCCACCCCGCGTCAACTGATGCAAGTATATTGATTTACACTATATCTTGCAATAACTAATCAAACTCAATCCATGATTTGTTAGTTAAATAATGGTGCCGAGAGCGGGACTTGAACCCGCACGTCCGTTAAGACACAGCCACCTCAAGGCTGCGCGTCTACCAATTCCACCACCTCGGCGATATTTAGTTTACTAGTCAGGAATTTTTGTTTCTGACTGTTCGGTTTGCACAGGCGCATCGTCAATGATTTGCTCTGCTGCTGGACCTAAATCATTCCATTGATCATTTTGTTGAGTATGATTAGCACTTAAATTACCAATCACTAAACTCAATGCAAAAAAACCAATGGCTAATACTGCAGTACTGCGAGTCAGGAAGTTACCTGATCCGCTTGAACCGAACAATGTGCCTGAAGCACCGGCTCCGAAAGATGCGCCCATATCGGCACCCTTTCCTTGTTGAATTAAAATTAAGCCGATAAGGCCTAACGCTACCACCAAGTATACAACTATAAGAACTTCGTACATATTATTACGCGCTCATCGCTATGGTACATAAACTTAAAAACTCACTTGAGTTCAAACTGGCACCGCCAATCAAGCCGCCATCAACATCAGGCTGGGCAAATATATCTGCCGCATTGCTTGGGGTGACGCTACCACCGTATAAAATTCTGATATTCTCGCCAATGAAGGGAGATACTTCAGAGAGGCGACTGCGTATAAACGCATGTACTTCTTGTGCCTGCTCTGGTGTAGCGCTTTTACCTGTACCTACTGCCCATAAAGGTTCGTAGGCGATAATCGCGTTATCAAAAGCCATGGTACCGTTTTTTTCAATTACTATATCAAGCTCTTCCGCAATCACCTCAAAGGTACGTCTTGCTTCACGAGCCGGTCCAGATTCACCTACACATAAAATCGGTGTCAGACCATTTTTTTGCGCTGCGGCAAACTTCTCTGCCACTATATTACTCGTCTCTCCGTACATACGGCGACGTTCGGAATGGCCGATAATAACATATCGACATCCAGAATCTTTTAGCATCTGCCCGGACATTTCACCGGTGTACGCACCAAAATCATGTTGACTAAGATTTTGTGCGCCCATTCTCACAAGCGCGCCATCTAAGGTTTGCTTATTAGCTTCAAGCAGCTGTCGAACACTTTCAAGATAAATTGAAGGCGGACATAAAACCACTTCAGCGGAATCATTTTGGAGCTTTGTAGCAAACTTTTTGAAAAGTTCTTGGGCCAATGCCGAATTACCATTCATTTTCCAGTTGCCAGCGACCATAGGACGTCTGAGTGCCATTCATTATCTCCTCTGAAAGCGGCGTGAATAATAGCGAACCACTTATCAAGTTACAAGAGCTAAAAGGGGAATAATTCAGATAATCTGTCGAAGCGTCTACTTTTTGAGCGCGTAACAACATAACTGAATATTCAGATAATTAACATGCTGCCTTTACGGCGTCAGCAATACGATTTGCATGTGCAAGCACTTGTGGATGATCATCACCCTCAACCATCACCCTAATTAACGGTTCTGTACCCGACTTGCGTAATAATACTCGTCCACGAGAACCTAATTGTTGCTCAACATCAGCTTGGGCTAATCTTACTGCATCAGTATCCAACGGATTCGAGTTTCCTTCAAACCTAACGTTCACTAATACCTGCGGTAACATCTTCATTGATTCGGTTAATTGTTCAAGTGACGAATTTTGGCGTCGCATCGCTGCTAGCACTAAAATACCCGCAACAATACCATCACCTGTGGTGCCATGATCAAGATTGAGTATATGGCCCGAATTTTCTCCGCCGATACGCCAGTTTTTTTCTTTAAGAATTTCCATGACATACCGATCACCCACTTTCGAGCGAACAAATGGAATATTAAGCGCTTGCAATGCTAAATCTAGCCCTAGGTTAGACATTAACGTGCCCACTACACCGCCTTTCAAAATACCACGTTTTTGGGCATCTACGGCTAGAATATATAAAATTTGATCCCCATCAATTACCTCTCCGTGGCTATTGACCATCATAATACGGTCGCCATCACCATCTAATGCGATACCTAAATCAGCTTTTTCAGCTAATACAGTTTCACATATTTTGGCCATTGATGTTGCACCCACTTTATCATTGATATTCAAACCATTAGGTTTATCACCAATAGCAATCACATCCGCACCAAGTTCTCGAAATACATTGGGGGCTATGTGATAAGTTGCACCATGGGCACAATCAACCACAATTTTTAAACCTTCAAGAGTTTGATCTGCTGGGAAATTCCCTTTGCAATATTCAATATAACGTCCTGCAGCATCTTCGATTCTGCGGGCCTTACCCAATAAGTGAGATTCAACACACACTAATGGTTTTTCAAGTTCAGCCTCAATTTCAAGCTCAATATCATCATCGAGTTTACTGCCATCTGTTGAGAAAAACTTGATACCATTATCGTAATATGGATTATGCGAAGCACTAATAACCACACCCGCTTCAGCACGAAATGTCCGAGTTAAATAAGCTACTGCAGGTGTCGGCATGGGTCCAAGTAATAAAACATTTAACCCGGCGGCAGATAATCCCGCTTCTAAAGCCGATTCAAATAAGTAACCTGAAATACGAGTATCCTTACCAATAATCACTTTTTGAGTGCCATTTCGCGACAATACTCGTCCTGCGGCCCAACCGAGCTTCAATGCCAATTCGGGGGTCATTTTGCCTGCCCCTACTTTGCCGCGAATACCATCGGTTCCAAAAAATTGTCTTTGTTTCACAGGTCCCCACTTAAGTTAATCACTTTTTATACAACGTGTTATATCGACAGAACTACAAATTAGCCATTGTTTCAGACATGACTTTAAGTACGTCAACAGTTTCGGGTACATCATGAACTCGTATTATCTGCGCACCTTGCTGAGCTGCAATAAGTGCTCCAGCAAGACTACCCGCAAGGCGTTGATCAATAGCACGCCCTAACAAGTCCCCAATCATGCTTTTTCGTGACAATCCGACCAATAAAGGTAAATGAAATTCATGTAAGGAAGGTAATGTCGCTAATAGGCGGTAATTATGCGCTAAAGTTTTGCCAAAGCCAAAACCTGGATCAAGAATTAGACGCTCACGATCAATACCTGCCGCTTCACAGTAGGCAATACGCAGTTCGAAAAAGGCTTTTACTTCTTCAACTACATCTTGATACTCAGGTTTCTCTTGCATGGTTTGAGGTTCACCTTGCATATGCATTAAACAAATTGGCACATCTAAGGTTGCAGCCATTGCTAAGGCTCCAGCTACTTGCAATGCACGCACATCATTAATCATATTGGCACCTGCATTGACTGCCTGCTCCATTACTTCAGGTTTACTGGTATCTATCGAAATCCATACATCATATTTTTTAGCGGTGTATTCAATAATGGGAATAACACGTGCCAGTTCTTCTTCCACTGAAACGATGTCGGAACCTGGACGAGTTGACTCGCCACCCACATCAATAATTAATGCACCTTGCTCAACCATGTGGTCGACATGTTTGCAGGCTAATTCAACATTAGAATAAGCACCGCCGTCAGAAAAAGAGTCGGGGGTGACATTAACAATCCCCATTACAACTGGAGATGATAAATCGAGGGTTTTCTTAGCATGGATTAATTGAAACAAATTAGTTTTCCTTGATAAAGGCTAAAAACAAGAAAACCCCTTTCGGGGTTTTCTTTATTCACTAAATTAATTATTTAGCTGGTGATTCATCCGCATCATTCGAATCGGCTTTATTGTCGACTTTAGTGTCGGTTTTAGCGTCATCCACTGGCGTTTCAACTTCAGACTTAGGCGTGGTATTGCCATTGTCTTTATCGTCAGATGATTCATCTTTTTGCCATTCAGCTGGCATACGCACTTCACGTCGATGCATTAAATCATCAATTTGTAACGAATCAATCGTTTCGTACTTCATCAATGCGTCTTTCATCGCATGTAAAATATCCATATTTTCTGTCAACATGGTTTGTGCACGTTGATAGTTTTTATCGATAAACATTTTGATTTCAGAATCAATTAATGATGCAGTATCACCAGACATGGCATTTGATTTACCCATACTGCGTCCTAAGAAAACTTCATTTTCTTCTTCGGCATAGAGTAATGGACCCAGTTTGTCTGAGAAGCCCCATTGCGTAACCATGTTACGAGCAATGGAAGTCGCGTATTTTATGTCTTGTGAAGCACCAGTAGACACTTTTTCACTACCATAGATAAGCTCTTCGGCTAAACGTCCACCGTAAGCAACGGATATCTGTGATTCCAATTTGCGACGGCTTTGACTAACAGCATCAGCTTCAGGTAAGAAGAAAGTAACACCTAATGCACGTCCTCGTGGAATAATTGTCACTTTATGTACTGGATCATGTTCTGGCACTAAGCAACCAACAATAGCATGTCCGGCTTCATGATAAGCCGTCATCTCTTTGTCTTCTTCAGACATCACCATAGAACGGCGCTCAGCACCCATCATGATTTTGTCTTTAGCACGTTCAAACTCTTCCATACCGACTACACGACGATTACCACGAGCAGCAAACAACGCAGCTTCGTTAACAAGGTTTGCTAAGTCTGCACCTGAGAACCCTGGGGTACCGCGGGCAATAACACTTGCTTTAACATCGTCCGATAAAGGCACTTTACGCATGTGTACTTTAAGGATTTGTTCACGACCACGAACATCGGGTAAACCGACCACAACTTGGCGGTCAAATCGACCTGGACGAAGTAGTGCAGAATCGAGTACGTCTGGACGGTTAGTTGCCGCAATGACAATAACGCCTTCATTACCTTCGAAACCATCCATCTCAACCAGTAACTGGTTCAATGTTTGCTCTCGTTCATCGTGACCACCACCAACACCTGCACCACGTTGGCGACCTACGGCATCGATTTCATCGATAAAGATAATACATGGAGCTGATTTTTTGGCTTGTTCAAACATGTCACGAACACGAGAAGCACCAACACCGACAAACATTTCCACAAAATCAGAACCTGAAATGGTAAAGAATGGCACTTTGGATTCACCAGCAATAGCCTTAGCTAGCAAGGTTTTACCTGTACCAGGCTGTCCAACCATTAACACGCCCGTAGGAATACGACCGCCTAATTTTTGAAACTTGGTAGGATCACGTAAATAATCAACCAGTTCTTTCACTTCTTCTTTTGCTTCATCACAGCCAGCAACATCAGCGAATGTGGTTTTAATTTGGTCTTCGCTCATTAATTTGGCTTTACTTTTACCAAATGACATTGCGCCCTTTCCACCGCCGCCTTGCATTTGACGCATGAAGAATATCCACACCCCTATGAGCAATAACATTGGGAACCATGAAATAAATATTTGGGTTAAAAAGCCTGATTCTTCAGCCTCTTGCCCTTTCATGTCGATACCCTTTCTATCTAGATCATTAATTAGATCTTGATCATAAATCGGCATGATAGTGGTGAACTTTTCACCAGTACGCTTTGTCCCTTCAATGGTTCGTTGGTCGCTTTTTATTTCGACCTTGTTAATTTGACCATTTCGAACATTGTCCAAAAAGGCGGAATAATCCATCTTCTGCGTATTCGAAGAAGAGGGGGAATAACCCTGAAACACTGACATCAGCACAACAGCGATGACAACCCAGAGTATTAAATTTTTAGCCATGTCACTCAAATTACTCGACCTCTTAACAGTCCTGCGATTATTAACGTTAGACTACTACAACTTGTAACCAGTCGCCACTAGATAGACTTCTCGAGAGCGCGCTCTAGAGGAGTCTGGTTTACGTGTTTTAACTACTTTAAATGCCTGTTTGACTGTTTTCATGTAGTCGTCAAAGCCCTCCCCCTGAAAGACTTTAACAGCAAAACAGCCATTAGGCGCCAACACTTGGTGACACATATCTAGCGCTAATTCAACTAAATACATAGCCCTCGGTTGATCAACAGCACCCGAACCACTCATGTTCGGAGCCATATCTGATAGTACCACATCCACTTTATCTTGACCTACACGCTCAAGCAATGCTTCGAGTACTTTGTTTTCTCTAAAATCACCTTGAAGGAAATCCACACCAACAATGGGGTCCATTGGTAAGATATCACACGCGATAACTTTGCCTCTATCACCCGTTAATTTGGCAGCCACTTGTGACCAACCACCTGGTGCAGCACCTAAATCAACAACAGTCATCCCCTGTTTAATCAAGTTATCTTTTTGTTGGATCTCTTCTAACTTAAATGCTGCACGTGAACGTAGGCCTCGTTTCTGGGCCAGTTTCACATAGTGATCATCAAAGTGTTCCTGCATCCAACGACTTGAACTTGCCGTTCGTTTTTTTGTTGTCATTTAAATTCCGCAACGATTCAGAGTTACATAAGCTCTATATAAGGGTAGAATACGCGTTTTTCAACAGTAACTCAGCAAAAGTTGGTAAAAATGAACTTAACAACCAAACAAAAACAGCATTTAAAAGGTCTGGCACACAGTCTAAAACCAGTGGTGCTGCTTGGTGGCAATGGACTAACTGAAGGTGTTCTGGCTGAAATTGATAGCGCTCTTACTCATCATGAATTGATTAAAGTGAAAGTAGCCTCTGCTGACAGAGAGCTTAAAAATGCCATCGTTGACGCCATTATTCGTGAAACGCAGTCTGCGAAAGTGCAACTTATCGGTCATGTATTAGTTCTTTTCCGCCATTCGGCAGAAATGAAGATTGCTTTGCCAAAAGCAAAAAAATAACGCGATATTTGAATTCAAAACAAAAGCCGCTGATTTCAGCGGCTTTTTTATGAAGAATAATTCATACGCACATATCTATGGAGTATCAGGCACGGGTGCCACTATATAGTGTTCAGCTTTTAATCCTAAAAACTCAGGCAAGGTTGCTCCAACCGAAATTGATGACCATGTACCGGTTAAAATACCGATAAACATCGCAATAGAAAACCCTTCAAGCGGCGATCCTCCCATAATCCACAAAGCCACAACCGTTAATAAGGTCGTGCCGGATGTGACCATGGTTCTTGAAAACGTCGATTTAACGGCAAGATTATTAATATCAGTAATATTCCATTGCGGCTTAACAATAAGTTGTTCACGGATTCGATCGGCAATAATAATCGAATCATTTAACGAATAACCTAAAATAGCCAGAATAGCCGCCAACACGGTTAAATTGAATTCCATTTGACTCAGAGCAAAAAAAGCCAATACAAACACTACGTCATGCATTAGCGCAAATAATGCGCCTGAAGCTAAACGCCATTCAAATCGAAAACTCAAATAGACCATGATACACAGCATAGCTATCAATAATGCCAGTCCACCTTGTTCAACTAATTCTTGCCCTACTTGTGGTCCAACGATGCTACTGTTTAATATCTTAATGTCACTATTTAAAGGTGCTAATACAGCTTGCAGTTCTGGGCGTTGATTTTCATCTGGAATATCTGCGTATCTCAATACCCAACGCCCGGCCTCTCCGGCCGAAATAACACTAACCTCTTGTTGATATGCAGCCGTCATTAATGGTTGAATTTCACTTGCTGTAATAACCTTATCTAATTGCACTTCGGTGACAACACCACCGGTGAAATCGAGCCCCCAATTAAAACCTTTTGCGCCAATTACCGTTAATGAAAACAACATCAACACAATGGATATCATGCTTGATGTATAACGCCATTTGGTAAAAGATTGCAGTTGATTTGAGCTGTTATTTAAAGGATTTGAGTTCATTTGATTACACCTTAATTGCACGACGACTATCACGGCCATAAACAAGATTAATTAATGCCCGAGAGGCAAAAATACCAGTAAACATACTGGTTAATAAACCTAACCCTAGGGTTAAAGCGAAACCTTGAATGGGACCATTGCCAATTGAAAACAGCACTATAGCAGTAATCATTGTGGTGAAATTAGCATCAAATATAGTTGATATGGCACTATCGAATCCCACATCAATTGCACTGGCAAAACTCCGACCTTCTGCTATTTTTTCTTTAATCCGCTCAAATATAAGTACGTTCGTGTCTACTGCCATACCGACAGTAAGCACTAACCCCGCAATACCAGGTAAGGTTAATACCGCACCAGGAATAAGCGCTAACAATCCAAATAGCATCACCATGTTGGCAATTAACGCCACATTAGCGACCCAGCCTAAACGACGATACCAACACGCCATAAATAATAATGTCACCGCCATACCTAATGCTAATGCCGCAAAACCGTTAACGATGTTTTCAGCACCTAAACTGGGGCCAATGGTCCGCTCTTCAACAATCGTAACAGGCGCAGTCATTGAGCCAGCCCTTAGCAGTAATGCAAGCTGCTGAGCTTCTTGATGGCTTCCTGCACCTGTTATTTCAAAACGATTGCCTAATTGGCTTTGAATGGTTGCTACACTGATTATCTTTGTCGTTTGTATGGCTTTACCTTGATCATCACGGCTGAACTCGCTGTATGCGGTTGCCATAGGCTTGCCTATATTGTCGCGAGAGAAGTCCGACATTAGCATACCACCCGCAGCATCAAGGCTGATGTTCACTTTTGCCATACCAAAGTCGCCGGTAGCGGCACGAGCATCAATAATGTGATCACCGTTAAGTACCGGGCTTCTGTTAACATAAACAGGTTTATTTTGTTCGTCGTTAAAGACAATAGCATTGACCGAACCTGTCTGAACTACAGGGTAAAATGCTAAACTTGCAGTGGCACCAATGACATTTTTAGCCGTGGCGGGGTCTTGCACACCAGGCAGTTCAATGCGAATACGATTTTCACCTTGACGCTGTACTAATGCTTCGGTAATCCCTAACTCTTCAATCCGGCTACGCATAATTTGTAAATTTTGCTGAACCGTTAAATTCGTTAACTTGATTTGCTCATTTTCAGGTAAACTCACATTCAGTGTTTGTTGGTGCCCACTCACTTGCCACAAAGGATATTTCTGAGCAATAAATTGCCTTAATTGCCCACGAACATCGTCATTAACGACATTGATAGCTAATGCCGCACCCTCGCCTGAATCCACTGACACTCGGCTAAAGTGTTGTTCTCTAACAAACTGTCTTATGGCATCGCCAATCATCACGGCTTGATTTTTAAATACGAGGTCAAGATCCACGTCCAGCAGAAACTGCACGCCTCCTCGAAGATCTAATCCTAACTTGATGGGTTTAACACCTAAATCTAATAACCAATTTGGGGCAGCAGGTGATAACGCTAAAGTCACTTGGGCTTGTTGTCCAAACTGCTTAACTAAAGCCTCTTTAGCTTGTGTTTGGGTATCGGCATCAGCTAATATCACCAAGACATTGTCTAGTTGCTGATCAATGCGTTTACTGTTTATGCCAGCTTGTTGCAATGTATGGTGGATTTGTTCTGTTGTCAGTGAATGTTGCGATTTAACAGCAAGCTGAACCGCAGGTTCTTCCCCAAACCAAGAAGGTAATGCACTCAAAAACAGGACACTTAGGGTGATAATTAAAAGCCAATATTTCCATTGAGAATAATGATTTAATCTACTATTTTTTGATGATATTTTCATAACGCTTGATCCCACAATATTGAGGCCATTTAAGCCACAATCTAAAATGCATAGTGAGTGATGAACAGTATTGACCTAAATCATCGACCCACAGTAAAACTCATTAGCAAAGCTAATGACATTTATCATTAATGCAGGATTTAGTTAGCAGGTGTGAGCGTGAACGAAAAGTAAATTAGACTCTTTCCAAGCTGAAAGTCTTGAGGGGGCTGACGCGGTTGACAATGTCCAGTCCAATTGGGGACTAAAATTAATTTGATAACCTATGGTTAAGCTCGGTACTGGTGGAGAAACAAATTCATAAGCCAACACATAATTAGGGTTTGTTTCGTCGGGTTGATGCTGAGCTATGCTGATATATCGTGCAGAATAAGTGGGCACATAATGGACATCGTTTGAATTAGGTGGCTCAGAGATAACATTCGTTGATGACAGATCTCTAGCGTAGTCCAATATTGAGCTGCTCACATCAGTAAGAGTGTCGCTAAGTACAGTAGATAAGTCTACATTCGCATTTTCAATTGAAGAAAAGGTAGTATCAGAATAAGTATTGCTTTGCGGTTCACAACGGCGTTCCTTTGACGTTAAGTCCTGATCATACGAACAAGAATGACTATAATATGAATCAAATGGCATAGATGCTAAAACTAGCACACGACTATTGGTAAGGAAGATTGAACACAACCCCACAATAATCAGCATTAGCAATATACGAGCCCATGGAAACGTCATAATGACCTTAAGTTGCAAATCAATTTATTTATCATACAAAGCTATGCACTTATCTTACAAAGCTATTTACTTACTTTTACAGATCAATATAGTTATTTACTAAGTAACATCAGAAACAACACATCAACTTAACACATGCCGAGAATATCCATTGCACCTTTAATCTGCAAATGAATTTTCATCCATGTTCTATGCTTTATACCAATAATTATCCAATATCTGATCTGTTTAAATATTCATTACAGTAAACAAAAAAAGCACTAAATAATGTTATTTAGTGCTTTCAGTTAGACAGTATTGTTTTAGTTTGGATTGAATTTGTCCATAAGAGGCCTTTTCGTCTTAAACCGAGGCATTAATAACAATTTATCAATATTCCAAATGGCAATAAACGCTCATTTAGAGGTATTTAACCGCGATAATTTCATAGTCAGTTAATCCGCCAGGCGTGGTTATAGAAACCTCATCACCTTCGCTTTTACCAATTAATCCACGTGCAATGGGCGAATTAACAGAAATTAAATTATGTTTAATATCGGCTTCATCATCGCCGACAATGCGATAAGTCACTTCAGCATCGGTATCAATATTTAAAATGGTCACAGTGGTGCCAAAAATGACTCGTCCAGTGTTTTCCAGTTTAGTGACATCAATAATTTGAGCGTTAGATAACTTACCTTCAATATCGCGAATACGCGCTTCACAAATTCCCTGATCTTCACGGGCTGCATGGTATTCGGCATTCTCTTTTAAATCGCCCAACTCACGTGCAGAAGCAATTGCTTCTGTAATTTTTGGACGGCGATCGAACTTTAGCATTTCAAGTTCTTTACGTAATTGGTCTGCGCCAACTACAGTCATTGGGACTTTACTCATAATGACTTTGTCTCCTTTAAAAACAAAAGCATCCCGTGCTGACAAAAGTCAACACAGTAAAAATTTAGTTGGAAGTACGCAACCGACTTAGCGTGCGTATCTAGGATGCATCTTTTCGATGATGACAACAGCTTACCTAAGCTTTTACAGACTTGCTAGTCATGCTTCATCAAAATGTCATAAAAAAGGTCGCCAAATGGCGACCTTAATCACGACCACACAGTAAAAATTAACTTTTTATACGTTTGTGTAGCTCTTGTATAGAAGTCACCTTGACACGATCATCTGCAGCATGCGCTAAACAGGTCGCAAAGGCAGCATTCAATGTCGTAGTATAATTGACTTTATAACGCAATGCACCACGACGGATCTGTCGAGAATCGACAATCGCTTGACGACCTTCTGTAGTATTAACAATGTAGGTATATTCGCCATTTTTAATACGATCAACAATGTGTGGACGACCTTCATGTACCTTGTTAACCAAGCGAGGATTAATCCCTGCTTCGCCTAAGATAATCGCGGTTCCATGAGTGGCATCAATTTCATAACCTAGCTCAATTAGCTTAGAAGCTAAATCGGCAACGCGTTTTTTATCACTGTTACGCACAGATAATAACGCACGGCCCGACTTAGGCACTTCAGATGTGGCACCAAGCTGGGCTTTTGCATAGGCTTCAGCAAAAGTATCACCCACGCCCATCACTTCACCAGTTGAGCGCATTTCTGGGCCTAATAGCGGATCAACACCTGGGAACTTATTAAACGGTAATACCACTTCTTTCACAGAGAAATACGGTGGAATCACTTCTCTAGTGAAGTTCTGTGAAATTAAACTTTGGCCAGCCATAACTCGTGCTGCTATTTTAGCTAGCGGCACGCCTGTCGCTTTAGACACAAATGGGACTGTACGTGCGGCACGCGGATTAACTTCAATCATATAGATTTCGTTATCTTTTACTGCAAACTGCACGTTCATCAAACCGACCACGCCTAATTCAAAAGCCAGTTTAGACACTTGATCACGCATTCTCGCCTGAATATCAGCACTCAAGGTGTAAGGTGGTAATGAACATCCTGAGTCACCAGAGTGAACCCCAGCTTGTTCAATGTGTTCCATAATGGCACCAACCACCACAGTCTCACCGTCACACACTGCATCAATATCCACTTCAATCGCATCATCTAAGAAGTGATCAAGTAATACTGGCGATGCATTAGATACTTTGACCGCTTCGTTAAAGTAGCGGAGTAAATCTTGCTTATCGTATACAATTTCCATCGCACGACCGCCCAATACATAAGATGGGCGAACAACCAAGGGATAACCAATTTTTTCAGCTTCAATCACAGCACTTTCTACAGTAGTTACTGTCGCATTTTCAGGCTGTTTCATGTTCAAACGTTGAATCGCTTGTTGGAAACGTTCGCGGTCTTCTGCACGGTCAATTGCATCCGGGCTGGTACCAATAATCGGTACGCCTGCTGCTTCTAATTCTCGTGCTAGTTTAAGGGGAGTTTGACCACCATACTGTACGATTACACCTTTTGGTTTTTCGATACGCACGATTTCGAGTACGTCTTCAAGCGTGACGGGTTCGAAATATAAGCGGTCAGATGTATCGTAATCGGTTGATACGGTTTCAGGATTACAGTTCACCATAATGGTTTCATAACCGTCTTCGCGTAGTGCTAATGCTGCATGAACACAGCAGTAATCGAACTCAATCCCTTGTCCAATACGGTTAGGACCGCCACCCAGAATCATGATTTTTTCACGGTTCGATGGGTTAGCTTCGCACTCATCTTCATACGTTGAATACATGTAAGCTGTATCAGTTGAGAATTCAGCTGCACAAGTATCGACACGCTTATAAACTGGGTGAATTTCATGACGTTGACGTAATTTACGAATTTCGCTTTCATTCACACCTAACACATCGGCTAAACGCGCATCAGAGAAACCTTTACGCTTTAATTGGCGTAAGTAGTTTTGCTCTAATCCTGACATCCCAAGCTCAGCGACTTTTGCTTCTTGGGTAATCAAATCTTCAATTTGAACCAAGAACCAATGGTCAATATTAGTTAGCGTGAAGATATCATCACGGCTTAAACCTGCACGAAATGCATCTGCGATGTACCAAATACGGTCACAACCCGGTTCTTTTAATTCATGGCGAATACGTTGTATGGCTTCTGGAGATTGTAAATCAACAATCGGATCAAAACCGTTACGACTCACTTCAAGGCCGCGTAACGCTTTTTGCAATGATTCTTGGAAAGTACGGCCAATGGCCATGACTTCACCCACAGACTTCATTTGAGTCGTTAAACGGTCATTTGCACCAGCAAACTTTTCAAAGTTAAAACGTGGTATTTTGGTCACAACATAATCGATAGCAGGTTCGAACGATGCAGGTGTTTTACCGCCTGTAATATCGTTACTAAGCTCATCTAATGTGTAACCAACAGCAAGCTTAGCGGCAATTTTAGCAATAGGGAAACCAGTCGCTTTAGACGCTAGAGCTGATGATCGTGATACTCGTGGGTTCATCTCAATAATAACCATACGGCCAGTATCAGGACAAATACCAAACTGTACGTTTGAACCACCAGTTTCAACACCGATCTCACGTAAAACCGCTAAAGAAGCATTACGCATTAATTGATATTCTTTGTCAGTTAACGTTTGTGCTGGCGCAACCGTAATTGAGTCACCAGTGTGAACGCCCATTGGGTCAAAGTTTTCGATAGCACATACGATAATACAGTTATCGTTGCGGTCACGAACCACTTCCATTTCATATTCTTTCCAACCAATTAATGATTCATCAATCAATAATTCGTTAGTTGGCGACAAGTCTAAGCCTTGAGAACAAATCTCTTCAAACTCTTCTTTGTTGTAGGCAATACCACCGCCGCTGCCACCCATGGTGAAAGACGGACGAATAATACAGGGGAAGCCCACCATATCTAATACGCCATAAGCTTCATCCATATTATGAGCAATACCCGCTCGCGGGCAGTCTAACCCAATGGATTTCATCGCTTTGTCGAAACGGCTACGGTCTTCAGCTTTATCAATCGCATCAGCTGTCGCACCAATCATTTCAACATTAAATTCTTTTAGCACACCTTTTTCTTCAAGTTGAAGTGCGCAATTTAGTGCAGTTTGCCCACCCATTGTGGGTAGAATTGCATCAGGTCGTTCTTTAGCAATGATGTTACGTACCACTTCCCAATGAATTGGCTCGATATAGGTTGCATCAGCCATTTCAGGGTCGGTCATAATCGTTGCGGGATTAGAGTTGACCAGAATCACGCGATAGCCTTCTTCGCGAAGCGCTTTACAGGCTTGTGCACCTGAATAATCAAACTCACACGCCTGCCCAATAACAATTGGACCGGCACCTAGGATAAGAATACTTTTTATATCTGTACGTTTTGGCATTGCGTCGTCTTCTCCCAGATAACTACTTAGCGTGCTGACGGTATTGTTCAATTAGCTCGATGAAATGATCGAACAGCGGCGCGGCATCGGTTGGCCCAGGACTCGCTTCAGGGTGTCCTTGAAAGCTAAACGCTGGTTTATCCGTTAGGTGAATACCTTGTAATGAACCATCAAATAACGACTTATGCGTAACCTTAATATTTGCAGGCAATGTGGTTTCATCTGCAGCAAAACCGTGGTTTTGACTGGTGATCATCACGTTGCCTTTTTCAATATTGCTCACCGGATGGTTTGCACCATGATGACCAAACTTCATTTTTAAGGTTTTCGCACCAGAGGCTAAAGCAAGTAATTGATGACCTAAACAAATACCAAACACTGGAATGTCTGTTTTTAAAATTTGTTGTATGGCTTCAATTGCATAATCACATGGTTCAGGGTCGCCAGGACCATTTGATAGGAATATTCCATCAGGCTTCATGGCGAGCACATCTGCAGCAGATGTTTGCGCTGGTACTACCGTTACATCACAACCACGATCAACCAACATCCGTAAAATATTACGTTTTACACCGTAATCGTATGCGACAACTTTATACTTGAGTTCCGATTCTGGTGTTTCAGACGGTAAACCACCGACTAATTTCCAGCTACCGTTGCGCCATGTATAAGCTTTATCGGTGGTCACTTCTTTAGCTAAATCCATGCCTTTCAAGCCAGGGAATGCTTTCGCTTCCGCTAGTGCTTTTGCTTCGTCTAGGTCTCCAACCATAATACAACCGGCTTGAGCGCCTTTTTCACGCAAAATTCGAGTTAGTTTGCGAGTATCAATATCAGCAATACCAACCACATTATTCGCTTTTAAATAATCGCTTAATGATTGTTGGTTGCGGAAATTACTCGCCATAAGCGGTAAGTCACGAATAATTAAGCCACATGCATGAACCGAATCCGATTCAGTGTCTTCATCATTAGTACCTGTGTTACCGATGTGAGGATAGGTTAATGTTACTATTTGGCGTGAATATGAAGGATCCGTAAGAATCTCTTGGTAACCTGTCATTGAAGTATTAAATACCACTTCACCAACAGAGATACCGGTAGCACCAATTGCGGTGCCAGAGAATACGGTTCCATCTTCGAGTACGAGTAAGGCAGACTGTGTCAACGCGACCTCCAGAAAAGAGCCAAGCCACTTAAATTATGTGTTTTTTATTTTGTATGAATTGTCTATTTTCGATAAAATCCAAAATTTCGACAAATTCTATCGATTGTATAAGAAATTAGCTTTTACGTCTATATTTTACAGGATTGTTTTCAAAAAAAAACACCAACATTTGGTGTTTTCATTATCTAATTCAATCCTAATACTTGTTGCATGTCATACAGACCAGCATTTTGATCTGAGAGCCAAAAAGCCGCCCTCATCGCCCCATTAGCAAAAGTCATTCGACTCGATGCTTTATGGGTTATTTCCAAGCGTTCGCCTATATCAGCGAACATAGCGGTATGTTCACCGACAATATCTCCGGCACGAACCGTTGCAAAACCAATGGTATTACGATCGCGTTCACCAGTAATGCCTTCTCGCCCATAAACTGCACATTCATCTAAATCACGGCCTAATACTTCAGCAATGATCTCGCCCATTTTTAATGCAGTACCAGACGGAGCATCTTTTTTATGACGGTGATGTGCTTCGATTATTTCGATATCGGTATAATCACCCATGACTTCTGTAGCCAGTGCGAGTAATTTCCACATCACATTCACACCCACAGACATATTCGGAGCTAACACCACGGGTACTTGCTCTGAATAGGCATTAATCTGTTCTTTTTGAGCATGATTAAAACCAGTGGTACCAATAACGATTGCTTTATGGTTTTTTGCACACCAATCAAGGTGAACAATTGAAGATTCTGGTGAGGTAAAATCAATTAACACGTCAAAGTCGTTGACGACTTTATCTAGCGAATCGGTAATGGTAACGTTCATCGCACCAACACCAGCAAGCACACCAGCATCAATACCTATTAGACTTGACCCAGTACGCTCAATCGCGGCGCCAAGTACGATAACGTGTTGCTGTTTAGCAGATTCAATCAGTGTACGGCCCATACGGCCACTGGCACCAACTACAGCAATTCTCACTTTTGCAGTCATTTCATTCTCCCAGCGTTAACTAAAAGTAAATCTAAAAACAGCATATACAAAAACGCCTAAGTTAACTTAGGCGTTTTTAATAAACTAGATAATATCTAACAACTCAACTTCGAACACCAAAGCTGAGTATGGCGGGATGGAAGCACCCGCGCCACGCTCACCGTATGCTAGGTGATGTGGAACATATAATTTAAGTTTGGTTCCAACTGGCATTAACTGTAATGCTTCAGTCCAACCAGCAATAACACCTGATATCGGGAATTCAGCAGGTTCGCCACGAGCAACAGAACTGTCGAATACATCACCATTGATAAAAGTACCATGATAATGAGTACGAACAGTTGAATCGTAAGTTGGTTTCTCACCTTCGCCTTGCACAAGCACTTCGTATTGAAGACCAGACTCAGTAACGGTAACACCATCACGCTTAGCATTTTCAGCTAAGAATGTATCACCTTCGGCTGCAGCAGCTTCTGAAGCAGCTTCTTGAATTTCTTGTAAACGACGACTGATCTCAGTAAATGCAACTTGAAGCTCTTCCATTGATACTGCGCTTTCTTTACCGGCAAATGCATCAGCAAGACCAGCTTGAACAGCAGGAATATCAATACCGTCAAAAGAATTGGCAGCTAATTGCTCGCCCATTTGACGACCTACACCGTAGCTTGCATGCTGTTCCATAGTGCTGAACAAATCTGACATAATAATTTTCTCTCAATAAACATAAAAAATTCGCACCAGAGTTTATCACAATTAATCCTGGTAATGTTGGCAAAAACATTAATTAGCCGGAGCTATTTTACACTCAGTCAAAGACTGTTTCCTTGCCTGTGTATAAAGTGGCATAACTTTATTTTGTGCCGCTTGTAAGTCATCAATTCGGTGACTGTGTGACGGATGTGTAGACAGAAGTTCTGGTCCTTGGGCACCACCAGCTTTGGCCATGTTTTGCCATAAGGTAATACTTTGGCCAGGATTAAAACCTGCTTTTGCCATTATTTCTAGTCCGACAATATCGGCTTCGGACTCTTGGCTGCGACCAAAGGGTAAAATAATACCCACATTCGCCCCTAAACCTAATGCGGCCATATATAAATCTTTATTGGCTACACCCGACACTCCTATTGCGGCATCGGCAACTTGCATACCCAACCCGGTTAACTGAGCCCGTGAGACCTGCTCATTACCATGTTGCGCTAACACATGAGCCACTTCATGACCCATAACAGTAGCAAGTTGATCTTGATTGACAGCGACCTTTAACAAACCTGTATAAACACCAATATGACCACCGGGCAAGGCAAATGCATTGACTTGATCAGAGTCAAATAATACGACATCCCATTGCTGTGACTGATCAGGTAGTACTGCAGTGATACGCTTCGCTATACAGTTTACATATTGTGTTTGCGCTTGGTTTTGGCTTATTTTTTCACTTTGTTTCATGGTTTCAAATGATTGAGCTCCCATCTGTTGCATTTGCACATCTGAAAACAGTAAGGTTTGTCCACGCCCTGTGGGTGATTGATTGTTAACACAACCAACCAATAAAGCAGAAACGAATAAGGTTAGCGCGAGAGGTTTCATCATTCATCCTTTTAACATTCATTTAGCCACTAAGCTAATCCATCATTAACTTATTTTATACTAATCTACCTCAGCAAAACACCATTTGAAATGCGATAAATAAGCAAGTATTAACGTGCTGTTTTTTGCTTTTTGAAATCACTAATACTGCGTTTGTTAGCCGTACGACGATTGGCTTGTTTATCACGCGGAGCACGCTTACTGGTTGCGCTAGTCGGTTTATCCGTGACCGTAAAGCCTACTAATTCGGTCAAAGGTAATGTTTGACCTATTAAGGTTCTAATGGCATCTAAACTTTGTAACTCAGAGTGTGAAACTAATGATAATGCAACGCCACTTAATCCCGCCCGTGCTGTTCTACCAATTCGATGAACATAGACTGCTGCCTGAGCAGGCAAGTCGACATTAATTACGACAGGTAATGCGTCGATATGAATACCGCGAGCTAATACATCTGTAGCGATTAAAACCGTTAGTTTTTTGCTTTTAAACAACGCTAATGTTTGGCTTCGCAAAGCTTGTTCTTTATCACCATGAAGTGCAGCCGCATTAATACCCGCTTTGAGTAACTTTTTACACAATGTATCGGCATCATCTTTAGCATTAACAAACACCAATACTTGTGACCATTGATGCAAAGTAATTAAATGGATCAATGCTTTTGCCTTACTGCCTTTATTTACATGATATAGGGTTTGAGCAATATCGGTCACAGTACTATTAACAGCATGGGCTTCAATCCGTACACACGATGCAGACAATATTTGTTCGGCTAATGCCGTTAGCGGCTCAGGCAATGTTGCTGAAAACAATAACCGTTGCCCCTTTGGCATTAAAGCAATAAGTGCATTAATATCAGCGATAAATCCCATGTCCAGCAATCGATCGGCTTCATCTAGTACTAGACTTTGAACATGGTCAAATTGAATCACACCTTGTTGCGCTAACGCTAATAAACGCCCCGGCGTTGCAACAACCAGATTAATCGGTTGAGTGAGTCGCTCAATTTGTAATTCAATTGCTTCACCGCCGCACAACACATCAACCCGTAAATTTACCGCTTGTGCTAATGGAGCCAGATTTTGCATAACTTGAACGGCTAACTCTCTGGTGGGCACAATTACCACCGCAGACAAACTAGCAGCAGACAATTGGCTTAACTGTTGTAATAGAGGTAAACCATAAGCATAGGTTTTTCCGCTACCCGTTTGTGCCAGAGCCAACACATCTTGCCCCTCCAGTACGGCTGGAATAGCCAATTGTTGAATACGGCTAGGCTCAATTATCGCGGTAGGTAATGTGCTTAATAATTTTGGATCGAGCGAAAATGCTGAAAATGACATGGATGGCGCCTAATTAGTCATGAATACAAATAAATTCTATATCCCAATAAAAAAGGCTGTTTACCCAAAGTAAACAGCCTTTATTGATGATCACTTTCTATGAATAGTGATTAACTGTTTAAGTCCTGAAAGAACTTTTTTACACCATCAAAAAAACCTTCCGCTTTTGGACTGTGTTTTTTCGATTCACCCGTTAAGGTTGCCTCAAATTCACGCAGTAAATCTTTTTGTTTTTCATTCAGATTCACAGGCGTTTCCATAACCACTTTACACAGTAAATCACCTACTGCATGGCTACGAACTGACTTAACCCCTTTACCGCGTAAACGGAACATACGCCCAGTTTGGGTTTCTGTTGGAATTTTAAGGCTCACTTTACCGTCTAGTGTTGGGACTTCAATTTCGCCACCTAATGCTGCTTTACTGAATGAAATTGGCACTTCACAATAAAGGTTGTTGGCATCGCGAGTAAATATAGCATGCTCACGTACGCTGACCTGAACATATAAATCACCAGGAGGCGCACCAAACTCACCCGCCTCACCTTCGCCAGTAAGACGAATACGATCGCCAGTATCAACACCTGCAGGAATTTTAACCGATAAGGTTTTGCTTTTCTCAACGCGTCCTTCACCATGACATTTGCTGCATGGCTCTTTAATGATCTTACCGCGACCATGACAAGTAGGACAGGCTTGTTGAACAGCAAAGAATCCTTGACGCATTTGCACTTGGCCTTGGCCATGACAAGTGCCACATGTGGTTGCAGATGTGCCTTTTTTAGCACCGCTACCGTCACACAAATCACAAGCGGCTAATGTCGGAATACGCAATTCTTTAGTTAAACCACGAACTGCTTCTTCTAAAGACAATTCAAGATTATAACGTAAGTCACTTCCGCGCGCCGCTTGACGTTGTCCGCCACGACGACCACCGCCGAAAATATCCCCGAAAACATCACCAAAGATATCGCCAAAATCACCTTGGCCACCACCGTGTCCACGATTAGGATCAACGCCAGCATGGCCAAATTGGTCATATGCTGCTTTCTTATCGCTGTCGGTTAAAATTTCGTACGCTTCTTTAATCTCTTTAAAGCTAGCTTCTGCGACTTTGTCACCTGGGTTTCGATCTGGATGAAATTTCATCGCTAAGCGTTTATACGCTTTTTTAATTTCGCGTTCACTGGTGTCACGAGCAACACCGAGAACTTCGTAAAAATCACGCTTTGACATAATATTTTGTTTCTCGAAGATTTAAGTAAGTTGCTAAACTTAATTTATACAAACGGGCGTATGAGGATAACCTCAACGCCCGCTTCAATGATAACTAACTGAAAGTATTAATTACTTTTTGTCTTCTTCAACTTCTTCGAACTCAGCATCAACAACATCATCAGCAGGTTTTTCTTGGTCAGCACCAGAAGCTTGGCCTTCTGCGCCAGCTTGAGCTTTCGCTTGAGCGATTTCCATTAGCTTAGCAGATGCTTCGATAAGAGCTTGAGTTGCTGTATCCATTGCTTCTTTTTCATTGCCTTTAATAGCAGTTTCTAAAGTTGCGATAGCCGCTTCAATTTTCTCTTTGTCTTCGCTAGGTAAGTCATCGCCCGCTTCTTCAACTTGTTTCTTAGTTGAGTGAACTAAGCCGTCAGCTTGGTTACGTGCGTGAACTAACTCTTCAAATTTTACATCTTCATCAGCGTGAGCTTCTGCATCACGAACCATTTGCTCAACTTCTTCATCAGATAAACCTGAGTTAGCTTTAATGGTGATGTTTTGAGCTTTACCGGTTTTCTTGTCTGTTGCTGACACTTTTAAGATACCATCAGCATCAATGTCAAATGCAACTTCAACTTGTGGTTGACCACGTGGAGCTGGTTCAATACCTTCAAGGTTGAATTGACCTAAAGACTTATTGTAGCTTGATTGCTTACGCTCACCTTGTAACACGTGAATGGTTACCGCACTTTGGTTGTCATCAGCAGTAGAGAACGTTTGGCTCGCTTTTGTCGGGATAGTTGTGTTCTTCTCGATAAGCTTAGTCATTACGCCACCCATGGTTTCAATACCAAATGATAACGGCGTAACGTCAAGTAATAGAACGTCTTTCACTTCACCAGACAATACACCAGCTTGAATTGCCGCGCCTACAGCTACAGCTTCATCTGGGTTAACGTCTTTACGTGGCTCTTTACCAAAGAAGTTAGTAACGGCTTCTTGTACTTTAGGCATACGAGTCTGACCACCAACAAGAATCACTTCGTTGATGTCTGAGACTTTTAAGTCAGCATCAGCAAGTGCTACTTTTAACGGTTCTAAAGTACGTTGAATTAAATCTTCAACCAATGACTCTAACTTAGCTCGAGTAATTTTAACCACTAAGTGCTTAGGACCAGAGGTATCAGCAGTGATATAAGGTAAGTTAACTTCAGTGTGGTTAGTGCTTGAAAGCTCGATTTTTGCTTTTTCAGCAGCTTCTTTCAAACGTTGCATAGCTAAAGGATCTTTACGTAGATCTAAGCCTTGGTCTTTTTTGAATTCGTCAGCTAAATAGTTAATTAAACGGTTATCAAAGTCTTCACCACCTAAATGAGTATCACCATTGGTTGCTAATACTTCAAATGTTTGATCGCCGTCGTTACTGTCGATTTCGATAATAGAGATATCGAAAGTACCACCACCTAAGTCGTATACAGCAACAACGTTATCGCCTTGCTTTTTATCAATACCATAAGCTAGTGCTGCAGCTGTTGGCTCGTTGATAATACGCTTAACATCTAAACCAGCGATACGGCCAGCATCTTTAGTTGCTTGACGTTGTGAATCATTAAAGTAAGCAGGAACAGTAATAACGGCTTCTGTTACTTCTTCACCTAAAAAGTCTTCTGCTGTCTTTTTCATCTTTTTCAAGATTTCAGCTGAAACTTGTGGTGGAGCCATTTTGTTGCCACGAGACTCAACCCATGCATCACCATTATCAGCAGCGATAATTTTGAATGGCATGATGTTTACATCGCGCTGAACTTCGTCATCTTTAAAACGACGACCAATTAAACGCTTAATAGCAAAGAAAGTATTTGTTGGGTTGGTTACAGCTTGACGTTTTGCTGGTTGACCAACAATCGTTTCTTCTTCAGTGTAAGCAATGATTGAAGGAGTTGTACGGTCGCCCTCTGCGTTTTCAATTACGCGTGCTTTGCCGCCATCAAGGACAGCCACACAAGAGTTTGTCGTTCCTAAATCGATACCAATAATTTTGCCCATGGGGTCCTCCGAAATTGACGTTAGTCGTCGAAAATATAAAAATACGTTGTTTGATGTAGATATGGGGACGAACAACAAGTTATTCAAGTATTTTGTTTTCTAACTTGAGGTTCAATATTAACCACTCATATCTGCCTTGATACCTATATTGGGACAACAAAATAAATTACAAGGGGACAAGTAAAATTTTATCGTGTTTTACTGATATCACCGCGAAATGGCAACACGTAAGGGTATTTCACATAAAAATGATAAAGCACGCTTAAGTTACCCATAAAAATAATATCTGTGACATCGTTTCAAGTTATGTCTCTATATGGTTTTGAAGCGATATTATTTTTTGTAGGCGGCAAGTACCTTTGAAGTGGCATTGGGTCTATGTAGTTCAATACTATAGAGCTGGTTATGACATTAACCTTGATAATTACCTATTGATCATTGCTTTATTGATTATTTTGCTAGAACACACTATTTCTAGTTATTGGCATAAAATACCAATAACTAAAGGGCACTTACCTGTACCCTTTTTTGCCATAGTTATAACAAACTGATTATTGTCTGCTGGTGTAATCCCCCCAAGCGAGCCACTTATAGGTAGTCAGAGCATCTAAACCCATTGGACCACGAGCGTGTAACTTCTGGGTACTCACAGCAACTTCAGCGCCAAGGCCGAATTGTGAACCATCAGTAAAGCGAGTACTGGCGTTAACATACACAGCAGCCGAATCGACTTGGTTCATAAACTCACTTGCTGTATTGATATTATCAGTCAAAATTGCTTCAGAATGCCCTGTCGAATATTGGCGAATATGCCCTACCGCTTCATCAATGTTATTGACGACTTTAATCCCTAATGTCAGCGATAACCATTCAGTCGAAAATGATTCATCATGTGCGGGGGTAACATCAAACCCTAAACCTTCAAGATAATGAAAACTGTTTACACAAGCATGAAAACGGACGCCTAACGAATGCAAGTGTGACGCTATGTTGGGAATAAAATCAGCGGCAACGTCTTGATGAACTAATAAGGTATCTAGGGCATTACACACTGTCGGACGCTGAACTTTGGCGTTGGCAATTACCTCGATTGCGCGCACTAAGTCGGCTTGCTTATCAACATATAAATGACAAATTCCAATTCCACCTAAAATCACTGGGATACTCGACTGTTCAGCACACAGTCTTTGTAGATGCTGTCCCCCTCGAGGAATAATCATATCGACATATTTATCCAGTCTGAGTAAACCACTAACCAAACTACGATCTGGTGAATCAATTAACTGTACGGCATCTTTAGGCAAATCTAAGCTAGTCAGCGCTTCTCGGATCACTTCACTTAACACTTTATTGGACGTTAAGGTTTCTTTACCACCACGCAAAATCACAGCATTACCTGTCTTTAACGCCAACACCGCAATATCAACAGTAACATTTGGACGAGCTTCATAAATAACCCCAACCACACCTAATGGCACACTGCGGCGAGTTAAGCGTAAACCATTGTCCAATATCCGACTTTCAGCGTCCTTACCGATGGGATCGGCCAATGAGATGACATTATCAATATCAGCAATAATACCGCCGAGTCGCCCTTCATCCAGCATCAATCTATCAACCATAGCGTCGGTTAACCCATTTTGTTTCGCTGCGGCGACATCTTGCGCATTTGCCTGTAAAATCTCATTTTTATGCAACGTTAAATGGTCGGCAATTGTCGTTAATAGTGCCGTTTTCTGTTTAGCCGTTAAGTTAGCTAATATAAAACTCGCCGCCTTAGCACGTTGACCTAATTGGGTTAAATATTCCGTTTCTGTGGCTGACATCTGTTTATCCTTAATTATCAAGTACGACCATATCATTACGATGAACCACGGCATCACTGTAGTTATAGCCAAGCAGGCTTTCTATATCATTAGAATGTTTGCCGCTAATTTTAATTAAATCATTAGCACAATATCGACTTATCCCTTTAGCCAGAATTTTGCCAGTTTGATCCACAATCAGTAAGGTCGCCCCGCGATCAAAGTGCCCCTCAACATTAACAATACCTTTAGAGAGTAAACTGCGACCATTGGTCACCACTGCGGCAGAGGCACCAGAATCAACAATTAATTTCCCTTGCGAAGTCGGTCCAGCAAGGATCCATTGTTTACGACTTTCCAATGGATTTTCTATGGCACTAAAATGGGTGCCGACTGACTCCTTGGCCGCCAGTTTAGTAATCACATTAGGATGATGTCCCGATGCAATGACCACTTCAATCCCCGCGCGCCGTGCCACATCCGCCGCTTCAAGTTTGGTGGCCATTCCGCCCGTTCCAAGACCAGACACTGAACCGCCTGCCAATAAACGCAAACTGTCATCAATATTGGTGACTTGTTTAATCAACTGTGCATCTGGATGAGTACGAGGATCTGCATCAAATAAGCCTGTTTGGTCGGTGAGTAAAATCAATAAATCTGCATCACAAAGTAAGGCTGCACGGGCTGATAAGTTATCGTTATCCCCCACTTTAATTTCATTGGTTGCGACGGCATCATTTTCATTAATAATGGGAATAATATTATGAGTTAATAAGGCGTTTAAGGTATCGCGAGCATTGAGATAACGTTCACGATCTTGTAAATCAGCTCGCGTCAGTAGTAATTGACCTACATGTAAACCGTAAATACTGAATAATTGCGACCAAGCCAAAATTAACTGACTCTGACCCACTGCCGCAAGTAACTGTTTGTTCGCCATAGTATCGGGTAATAGAGGGTAATTTAAATGCTCTCGTCCGGCCGCTATCGCCCCGGATGTACATAATACAACTTCAACACCTGAACGCATAAGCGATGCCATTTGTCTGGCCAATTCGACCATATGTGCCTTATCAAGCTTTTTACTGCCTGATGTCAGTACACTGGTGCCCAACTTAACAACTACGCGGCGATAACCCATTTGTGTTACTCAGTTAACTAAAAATATGTAATCCATTTTTATACCCAATTCACACGACAATTCATAGTGAAAGCCATTAATACAGTTATATTTTTGCATTTAAAAAAACAAAAAAGAGCAATAAGCCCTTTTTTGTTTTAGCCTAAGCCAATAAATTACCCTTTGTCCATTTTCATGGGTATTGGTTAACTATAAATAAACTTAGCAATAAATAAAGCTGCAACCACTAAAACCCCCGCGTTTAAATCCTTAAAACGTCCTGTCATTAATTTGATCACCGCATAAGAAATAAACCCAAGACCGATAGCACTGGCAATAGAGAAGGTTAATGGCATTAATAAACACGTCACAACTACAGGAGCTGCTTCAGTAATATCTTCCCAGTCAACATTTACCAAACCAGACATCATTAGAATTGCAACATAAAACAAGGTTCCCGTTGTTGCATATGCTGGCACCATACCCGCTAATGGCGAAACAAATAAAGCGGCTAAAAAAAGTAAGCCAACAATAACGGCGGTTAAACCTGTACGACCGCCCACGCTCACACCAGCAATACTTTCGATGTAGCTGGTGGTTGTTGATGTGCCTAATGCAGCACCAGTAATAGTCGCAATACTATCCGCCGTTAGTGCACGTTTAACTCTAGGCAACCGCCCTTTTTCATCGAGTAATCCGCCACGTTGGGCGACAGCAACCAAAGTGCCAGAAGTGTCAAATAAATCGACAAACAAGAAAGCAAACACCACAGACAACATACTCACTTCTAATACACTAGATAAGTCCATTTTCATAAATGTCGGCATAATAGACGGCGGCATAGAAATTAAACCTTGATACTGCACATCACCAAATATCATCCCTAAAACCGTTACGATCAAAATACTAAAAATAACTGCAGCTTTTAAGCCACGGTGTACCATGGCAATAATTAGGAAAAAGCCTAATGCAGCCATAACAGCAGGAAATGAAGTGATATCACCCATGGTCACTATTGTTGCTGGACTCGCTACAACAATGCCGGCATTTTTCAAACCGATTAAGGCTAAAAACAACCCAATACCAGCCGCAATACCAAAGCGCAATGACATTGGAATACTATTTACAATCCACTCACGTATTCTCACCAAAGATAATATTAAAAAACATACCCCAGACATAAATACCGCACCAAGTGCGGTTTCCCAGCTATAGCCCATTCCCCCTACTACCGTATAAGTAAAAAAGGCATTCAAACCCATTCCTGGCGCTAATGCGATAGGATAATTTGCCAGTAAGCCCATAACCAAGCAACCAATAGCAGCGGCTAAACATGTAGCAACAAATACCGCACCATGATCCATCCCAGCATCAGCAAGCATCATAGGATTAACAAATATGATGTAAGCCATGGTTAAGAAAGTAGTAAGACCGGCGATAGCCTCTTGTTTAAGGCTAGTGTTGTTCTGTTTAAGCTTAAATAATTTTTCTAACATGGAACGGGGTTCCTTGGGCAAAGGTTAACATTGAGTTAATCGTTTTAATTGTTGTAGATGAGGATGAGATAAGCATTTACAGCTTACCTTTAGAGCAAAATCACCATCATTACCGAGGGTTCACTTTAATCTTGAGAATTATAAATACTTACGACCTTGATAGCTATCAATAGCCTTTTTGTTGAAAGATTTCAGTTTTTTATATAGCGCACTAAAACCATTAACTACATTCTAACTACAACCTTACTAGAATCTAGCGAAGGTCTAGCCAAAGTCTAACTAAATTTTAGGCAAAAAAAAGCCTACTCAAAAGAGTAGGCAGACATGTTACAAGCATCCCATATGGGGAAAGGAAAGCTAGCACCACTTAATGTGATGTAGTGATAAATTAAATAATTTACCACCTTGTCTAAAACCGTCAAACGAGACGAACAAAAGGTTGATGGATATTAACGCTACGTAAAGAGGGTCAGTTCTTAACGTTTCATGGCGAATATACCGCCACGTAAAACTGTTACATCAGCAAACCAAGTGTTTTGCCAATAAAATTTGCTGTTACCTGTATAAGACATAGTCTTTCTCCTAAATTAAGTAAAGTTACATAAACCTAGTAAAGCTTGGCTCGGTTCCCTGGAACGTACATTACTCAAATCCATTGAGACAACTTGTCACTCAGATCCTTGGAGGCTATATCCATCCTGGATTAACTAGAGTCGACGAAGACACTGCTTGTCGACGAATTGAATTATACAAAATCGTAATTTAATTACAAGTATTATTTGCTTTTATTCACAAAAAACTCGAATAAAGTGATTTTATTACATTATTCTTGTATTAAAACTATGTATAACTATTGTTCACCTAATGTTAACAAAGTTAATATTTGTTATTAAACAATACCTTATTGCGACATACTTGGTAACTTCAAAAAATGTAATAAAGCAACCAAAGGGCTAGCTGTTGGCTTACCATAGAGAGGATCCCCTTCAACAGCACTACCAGCGATGTCAATATGTGTAAATGCCAATGCAGTATCCTCTAAGCCAGAAGCTTTTATTAAGAATGCTGCGGGATATTGATGTCCGCGAGCCGTAATTGAAGACGGGCCATTGTTAGATGACACCACATCGGCAGCGCCATTTTTATCTGCCACTTTATCAAAATCTTCATTTCGTAAACGCGAAACTTCAAATGGCTCCCCCCATAACTCTCCCACCTCAGCTAATGACTCAGCCACACCTTGTCTTTTGGCTGCATTATTTTCAACTAAAGCTGGATAACCGCCGTACGCGCGTACGACATGACCAGTTAAGGTCGCCACTGAAAATAATTGTGGATTCACAGAGGTTCGTGCCTGAATACGCAAATGTGATAACAAGTCAGCTAACACTAAACGCCCCTCTGCATCGGTATTACCAATGCGAACTCGCACACCTGCATGACTGGTAATAATTTCATCGGTAACAAACGCATCACTGCCGATGCTGTTTCTAACCAACCCAAGCTCAGCAATAACTTTGATGCCTTTGGGTTTAAGAATCGATAATGCCTTCATTAATCCTGCCACTGCAGCCGCACCGCCTTTATCACGGCTCATTCCCGCCATTGACCCTGCAACTTTGATATCAGAGCCACCCGTATCGTAAATCACTCCTTTACCAGCAAAGAACAACGTTTTGCTTATAGTACCTTCGCCTACATATTCAAGCTTTACCACTCGAGGTTGGTGACGTTCAACCCCAAATGAGCTTCTACCAACAGCACTTAATAGTGGGTATTGCGCTGTTAACAGCTCGACTTGATCAATGACAGACACTGCTAATCCGCTATCAGCGAAAGCATCAACACAATATTGGGCAAACCCGATAGCCGACATTCTCTCAGGCTCAGTGCCGCAAAGATCTCGCGCTAATACTCGTCCAGCTTCAGCTGCATTAATTAACACACTATGTATAGCCGTATTTAATAATCCAATGGCCTCTAAACTCGGCGATAATGAGTTTGCTTCACGGGCCTCTAACGGTTGCCACAGCTCTTGGCCACATGCCAATGCTGCCACTTGTTCAGCATTAGCAAAGCGTTTATCACTTACAGCTGGTACTACTAATAAAGGTTTAGTTGCCCCAGCAGCTTTGGCGATAGCAATCCCCTTCCTTGCTGCTTTAGCAAAAATCCTGACATCACTGTATTCATTCTCGCTATCCACCACGGGCGAGATGATTAAGCGGCCACCAGCCAAACCTGGAGCAAATAATAGTGTGGCACTTTTACCTACACGCTTATCAATTTGACTCGCATGTGCCGCCAGCAAACTGATTTCATCTTGCTTAATGTCTGCCAGGCTTGTAGCAACGACTACCACAGCATCCCAACCTTCCCCCTCTCCTTCAAAAATAGCCTCATCACTGGATACATCAATAATGGGTACTTGAAACGCATTAATAGCTTTGTTTACTTGTTTATTAATTGGGGTCATAAAAAATCCTTAATCTATTGCAATGGCCATTGATCTTTCAAGATCAATTTGGCAGCAGTTTGTGTCACGTTAATACAATGCTGAGCGGATGAAATACAGCGGATCCACATAAGTAGACGATAACTCTGTAGATAGAAGCCACAAGCGCTGCCCGAATATTCAGCTAAACGATCTTGTTTTTTTGAAGGCATTTTTTGCAAGGTATTTGCTTAGCATTCTAGACGGCACAAGTAGTGACACCTTGTGACATAGAGCACGGGGCATTTATCTCAAACATATTTAAAACACCAAACATCAATAGCCCTAGACAAGCAAATTGATGGGTTCATAATTATTTACACAATTGTGGACTAAACCTTGGCAAATCGGTGCTGCAATATCAAGTAACTGCGCAGAATATGTTAAAATAGCTGTAGTTATATTTTTGTCGTATATCGACTCAATTTCATCTTAGAGGGCGTTTCGTGACTGCATTAACTCAATTATATCCTCAGCCTCTATGGCAATGGTTTGAACAAATTTGTGCTATTCCACATCCATCAAAACATGAACATGCATTGTCGCAATACATTCAGCAATGGGCAAAAGCACAAGGCCTTGCTGTTGTTGAAGACAAAGTCGGAAATTTAATCATCCGTAAGCCTGCTACAGCAGGAATGGAAAACTGTAAAAAAGTGGTGTTACAAGCACATATTGATATGGTGCCGCAGAAAAATGCCGATAAGGTACATAACTTTGAAACCGACCCTATTGAAGCCTATGTTGACGGTGATTGGGTTAAAGCCAAAGGCACAACCTTAGGCTCAGACAATGGTATTGGTATGTCTTCAGCGTTGGCTGTTTTAGGCAGTAAAGACATTAAACACGGGCCACTGGAAGTACTGCTCACTATTGATGAAGAAGCCGGTATGACAGGGGCTTTTGGATTAGAAGCGGGTTACCTTGAAGCTGATATTTTAATTAATACAGATTCTGAACAAGAAGGTGAAATCTACATGGGCTGTGCGGGCGGTGTTGACGCTCAGATAAGCGTCCCCATGTCTTGGCAAGCACCAGAGCAAAGTAATGCCAGTTTCTCATTAACCATGTCAGGCTTAAAAGGCGGTCATTCAGGGGTGAATATTCACCTTGGTCGTGGCAATGCAAATAAGTTACTGGCTCGCTTTCTATTTAAATACAGTGACGAATTAGCCCTAGAGCTTGTCAGCTTTAGCGGTGGCTCGCTGCGTAATGCGATTCCGCGTGAAGCTAACGTTCAATTTATGTTGCCGGCTGAAAACATTGAAGCATTAAAGCAAGCCATTGAAACATACCAAGCGTTAGTTCGTGAAGAATTAGCCGTTGCAGATCCATCCATGACACTCACGTTAGCCACAATAGAGCCACCAACGAAAGTCATGGGCGAAGAAGCGCAAAATACCTTAATTGACCTACTGCATGCTAGCCCTAACGGGGTGATCCGCATGAGTGATGAAGTGGAAGGTGTTACAGAAACATCATTGAATATCGGTGTCATTAGTACTGAAGATGAAAGCGTTGAAGTGCTATGTCTTATTCGCTCATTAATTGACTCGGGTCGTGAAGAAGTCACAGGCATGCTGACTGCATTGGCTAACCTTTCTGGGGCGAGTATTGATTTAAGCGGTGCATATCCGGGCTGGAAACCAGACACCAGTTCACCAGTAATGGCGATTGTGCGTGAAACCTATAACGACATTTATAAAAAAGATCCTACCATTATGGTAATCCATGCAGGTCTTGAATGTGGTTTATTCAAAGAACCCTACCCGCTTATGGACATGGTATCGATTGGCCCAACAATTCGCTATCCACACAGCCCAGATGAAAAGGTCAACATCACTACTGTTGGTCAATACTGGGAATTGTTACTTGCAGTATTGGCACGTATTCCAGCTAAAGAAGCTTAATCACGATCAATAATTTACAGACTCAAAAAAGGCGACAGAAATGTCGCCTTTTTTGTACCCATTGGTATAAAGAACTTCAACGTATGAAATATTAAAACTGTAAATCGAGTTGAGTAATTTGATCCACACCGTTATCTGCCGTTGCCAACGTTACATCCGCTAAACCAACACTCACGCCAACCAAACGGATCCCTCGTCCTTGGCTGCGCTGCAAAGCTTGCAATAACAACTCATGAAACAAATTAATTGAAATCTCATCACTGCGATGCTCAATGGTAGTTTGTTTAAAGTCGTTAAATTTAAGTTTAACGACCTGCTTATGGATTTGCCTGTCTTTAGCACTTCGATGAACACGAGCACTCAGTTCTTGAATAAGCTGTGGTAATACTTGATGACATTGTTCTAAAGTAAAAATGTCTTTAGCTAACGTCGTTTCAACACCAACCGATTTACGCACTCGGTGAGGGCTAATTTGCCTGGTATCGATACCTTGAGAACGCTCTATTAACACATGGCCAAATTTACCGAAAGCATCGATTAACTGAGGTTTGGAATATTGCTGTACATCATAACAAGTGGTTAAACCTATATCGGCTAGCTTTTTTGAGGTGACTTTACCAACACCAGGAATTTTACTCAGGGGTAGGTCTTTGACAAAATCGCCAATTTGATTCGGGGTAATCACATATTGACCATTTGGCTTATTTAAATCGGAAGCAATTTTGGCTAGAAACTTAATGGGTGCAATACCGGCTGAAGCCGTTAACCCGGTAACGTCAAAAATATCATCGCGGATAGCTTTAGCGATTAACGTGGCACTGCCTTGATGAGCTTGGCAGTCGCTAACATCAAGGTAAGCCTCATCTAAAGACAATGGCTCAACCAAATCAGTGTATCGATGAAAAATCTCACGTATTTGCAATGATACTGATTTATACACATCCATTCGCCCAGGCACTAAAATTAGATGCGGGCACAATTGCAGTGCGTGATAACTGGACATGGCACTGCGGACCCCAAATTTACGGGCCTCATAACTGCATGTGCTTATCACACCTCGTCGATCGCTTCTGCCGCCAACAGCGATAGCTTTCCCACGAAGTTCAGGAAAATCTCGCATTTCAACGGCAGCAAAATAGCAATCCATATCGATGTGAATGATTTTACGCATTCTGTAACCATTACCAGTAACTTAATTAACCGTAATACTACTGTATACAAAAACAGTATTCAATCATTCTCTTGCAAACACAAAAAAGCCCAACATAGTTGGGCTGTTAACTAAAAATGATACAATCTAAAAATGATACTATCTTGCAAATGATATGCTCTTACAAATAAATTACATTTTTGTCTGCAAATAATTTTGCAAACCTACACGCTCAATAAGACCTAATTGTTTTTCTAACCAGTACATGTGGTCAGATTCAGTGTCATCAAGTAATACTTCTAAAATTTCGCGGGTTTGATAATCATTTTTTTCTTCACATAGGGCAATCACCTTACGTAAATTATCAGCGACATGATATTCATATGCCAAATCATTTCTAAACATTTCTTGCACGTCTTTACCAATATTCAATGCTTCACGGCTACCTACATCGGGAGTGCCTTCTAAGAATAAAATGCGTTGGACTAATTTTGCCGCGTGCAACTTTTCGTCATCTGATTCATGCAAGATACGAGTATATAATTCATTGAATCCCCAATCTTCATACATATGCGCATGGACAAAATATTGATCCATGGCAGACAACTCACCGGTTAATAAAAGATTTAGGGCGTCTATAACTTCTGGATGACCTTTCATAATCTGTTCCTATTAGTCGTTAATTTGTGATTGAAGATAATTTTGAATACCGGTTTGAGTGATGAGCTCTTGTTGCGACTCAATCCAATCTAGGTGCTCTTCTTCATCTTCTAGTAAATCTTCAAGCAGATCACGGCTAACATAATCTTGCTGGGTTTCGCAGATATCAATAGCTTCGCGCAAAACGGCAATTTGTGCCGTTATTGCCGCCATGTCACAGCTAAGCATTTCTTCAGCATGTTCACCAATACGAAGTTTGTCTAGCTGTTGTAGGTTAGGTAAACCTTCAAGAAACAAAACACGTTCAATCAATTTGTCAGCATGCTTCATGTCTTCAATCGATTTTTTGTACTCTTTTTCATTAAGCTTAGCCAAACCCCAATGTTTAAACATACGAGCATGTAAAAAGTATTGGTTAATGGCCGTCAGCTCGCAAGTAAGTACGCGATTGAGTTGGCTGATGACTTTAGGATGACCTTTCATAGTAATGTCCCTTGATAAATAATTTGATCTCGATCAATTTCACATAGAATAGAACACTGTAGAGAGAAAGGCAAATTTCCTTTTTATTTCACACACTTACAACTGATAACCGTTATCATTACAACTTAGATTTGTAATGGCAATCTAAAAATAAGACATAAAAAAAGCCTTCAAAATGAAGACTCTTTACATTGTAAGCGCTAAAAACATTGTTTCTTAAATGGCTTTTATAAAACTGTTTGACTTAAATAATGCGGTTTTGATTAAGCATTTCTTTGCGAGCTTGATCTTTTTCCATACGACGCTTGCGAGCATCACATGGATCATCACAGTCACAGGCTTTTTCAATACCTAAAACACCTAAACCACCACAACTGCCTTCAACCGCTTTCTTTTTAACGATATATCCGACAGACATCAATAAGAAAAATAATAATAACACCACAAATGCAGCAATAAATGTGCTCATAACGAACTCCAGTCAACTCATTCAGCTCAAGCTTGAGTAGTTTTGAATCAAAAAAACCTATTTCAAATACGCTTTAAACGCATCACTGTAATAGACCTTAAAACCTTGCTCTTGCTTCTCTATCAGCATTATTGCTAAATGTTTCTCTTTAGCAAGTGCGAGGGAAGCCTCAGTACCTAACACCATCATGGCGGTAGCATATCCATCTGCGGTCATACAACTAGAGTTTAACACGGTTGCAGACGCAAGTTTATGCTTTATAGGATATCCACTTCGTGGATCAATCAAATGTGAAAAACGTTCGCCATTTTCTTGATAAAAGTTACGATAATCGCCAGATGTTGCTAATGACATGGTTCCTGGCTCAATCACTTGTTGCACCACTTGCCCTTCACTAGTGGGTTGCTCAACTGCGACGCGCCAAGGTGAATGATCAGCTTTAGTGCCTTTGACGTTAAGCTCACCACCAATTTCTACAAGGTAACCACTGGCATGATACTTATCTAAAATGGCCGCAATTTTATCAACACCAAAGCCTTTGGCAATTGATGATAAATCAATGTATAAATCGGCATTATGCTTAATTAAGCTATGACCACTAATTGACAATTCATTGATGCCCATTTTAGATTTTGCGGCATCAATTTGGGCTTGGCTTGGCTCAGTAATAGGTCTTTTATCTGGACCAAAACCCCACAAGTTAACCACTGGGCCTAAGGTGATATCTAACGCCCCATCGGTCTCTTTATAAAGACGCATTCCCTCTTTTATCACTTTAATCGTATCAGCTGAAACCTTAACTCTCTGCTGTATTTGTAATTGATTAAATTTCGACAGTTCCGAGTCTGGACGATAGGTCGACATTTGATCATTAACAACTTCCAAGGCCATATCTATTTCAGCTTGAAGTAATTGGGGTTCTGGTAATTTTTCATTAGGTACCACTTTAATATGGTATGTGGTCCCCATTGTACTACCTGATAATGAAATCATCGGCTCTGGTGAGCTACATGCACTGACGAATAGCAAAAGGGCTGGCAATAGCAGTAACTTGATTGAATTTACGGTCATTTCAAATTTACACTTTTTCAAATGAATAAAAAAAATTGCAGCACACAGACTCGTGTTTAACCACCCTGTCTGCATTGCTGCAATTTTCATGACTTACATGTCAATGTAATGAGCTAACTCATTAGCCGCCAAAATCATCTAATAAGATGTTTTCATCTTCGACACCTAAATCTTTAAGCATACCAATTACGGCTGCATTCATCATTGGAGGTCCACACATGTAGAACTCACAATCTTCTGGAGCGTCATGGTCACGCAAGTAGTTTTCATACAAAACGTTATGAATGAAACCAGTATAACCAGTCCAGTTATCTTCCGCTTGCGGATCTGACAACGCAACATGCCACTGGAAGTTTTCATTCTCGGCCGCTAAGCCGTCAAAATCTTCCACATAGAACATTTCACGCTTAGAACGCGCACCGTACCAGAAGCTAATCTTACGTTTTGATTTAAGACGCTTTAATTGGTCAAAAATATGTGAACGCATAGGGGCCATACCAGCACCACCACCAATGAAGACCATTTCTGCATCAGTATCTTTAGCGAAAAACTCACCAAATGGACCAGAAATAGTGACTTTATCACCGGCTTTTAAGCTCCAGATGTATGAAGACATTTTACCACAAGGCAAGGTTAAATTACGTGGCGGTGGCGTAGCAATACGCACGTTCAACATAATAATCCCAAACTCTTCTGGGTAGTTAGCCATTGAGTAAGCACGAATAGTTTCTTCGTCTACTTGTGATTCTAACTTGAAGAAACCAAAGTGTTCCCAGTCGCCACGATACTTATCAGGCACTTCAAACTCAGCATATTTAACATGATGAGCAGGTGCTTCAATTTGAATGTAACCACCAGCACGGAAAGGCACTGTTTCGCCATCAGGAATTTGCAGCTTAAGTTCTTTAATAAACGTTGCTTTGTTATCGTTAGAGATAACTTCACATTCCCATTTCTTGATGCCAAAGATTTCTTCATCAAGTTCAATTTCCATGTCAGTTTTAACGTTTACCTGACAAGATAAACGACAACCTTCACGAGCTTCGCCTTTACTAATGTGGTCAAGCTCAGTAGGAAGAATATCACCACCACCAGACTTAATTTGCACACGACACTGACCACATGAGCCACCGCCGCCACACGCACTTGATACGAAGATGCCGTTGTCGGCTAAAACGTTAAGTAACTTACCGCCAGCGCCTGTTGTAATTGTTTTATCTGCATCACCGTTAATACCAATTTTGATATCACCGCTTGCCACGAGTTTTGATTTAGCGAATAAAATCACTAATACCAAAATCAAGACAATTGCAGTAAACATACTCACACCTAAATATACATCTAGTGGAGTAGATTCAAGAATACCCATTCACTTATCCTTAAAGGTTCAAATTAATGCGTCGCCTCAATGTCTCTTAAAGAGAAACACCAGAGAATGACATGAAACCTAGAGCCATAAGACCTGCTGAAACGAAGGTAATACCTAAGCCACGTAAGCCATTTGGCACGTCAGAGTATTTCATCTTTTCGCGGATACCGGCTAGCAATACAATTGCTAACGCCCAACCAATGCCAGAGCCAATACCAAATACTACGCTCTCGCCAAGGTTATAATCACGCTCAACCATGAAAGATACTGCACCGAAAATTGCACAGTTCACGGTAATCAAAGGTAAGAAAATACCTAACGCGTTGTACAAAGGTGGAAAATACTTGTCTAAAGCCATTTCCAAAATTTGTACAAGTGCTGCAATCACACCGATAAAGGTGATGAACTTCAAGAAGCTCAAATCAGCATCAGGGAAACCAGCCCAAGCTAATGCGCCTGGAGCCAATAAACCTTGATAAATAATTTGGTTAGCAGGAACCGAAATAGCCAGCACCACGATAACTGCAACACCAAGGCCCATCGCAGTAGTGACTTTCTTTGATACAGCTAAGAAAGTACACATACCTAAGAAGAACGCTAGTGCCATGTTTTCAATGAAAACTGAACGAATTAATAAACTAATATAATGTTCCATTGCGTTTACCCTTTTGCTTCAACTTGCTCTGGCTTGTAAGTACGGATCAACCAGATCAAACCACCGATCAAGAAGAATGCACTCGGTGGTAGTAGTAATAAACCGTTAGGCTGGTACCAACCACCGTCAGAGATTTTGCTGAGGATTTCTACGCCGAATAATGAACCATTACCAAATAGTTCACGCACCACACCAACTGATAATAGAATTGCACCGTAACCTAAACCGTTACCGATACCATCCATAAAGCTCATCAAAGGTGGCGTTTTCATTGCGTAAGCTTCAGCGCGCCCCATTACAATACAGTTAGTAATAATCAAACCAACGAATACCGATAACTGTTTAGAAATCGCATAAGCATAAGCTTGCAATACTTGGTCAACCACAATCACTAATGAAGCGATAATGGTCATCTGCACAATAATACGAACACTGCTTGGAATGTGATTACGAATAAGCGAGATAAACAGGTTAGAAAACGCTGTTACCGCGGTTAATGCAATCGTCATTACTAATGCTGTTTCTAATTTACTGGTAACAGCAAGCGCACTACACACACCCAAGATTTGCAATGCAATTGGGTTGTTATTGATTATCGGTCCGGTCAGAACCTGTTTAAGTTCTTTAGCGTTAGCCATTAGCTTAACCCTCCGTTGCGTGCTTTAGCGATAAAGTTTGCAAAACCTTCTTTACCTAACCAAAACGTCAATGAGTGTTGTACACCGTTACTGGTCAATGTTGCACCAGAAAGCGCATCAACCCCATGAATAGAGCTAGCCACTACGGGGTTTTTAGTTACACTAATAGCCAAGTTACCTTGAGCATCAAATAACTGCTTACCTTTCCATAATGCTTTCCATTTTGGATTTTCAACTTCGCCACCTAAACCAGGTGTTTCACCTTGGTCATAGTAAACAAGTCCTTGCACAGTATTGAGATCAGCTTCTAGAGCTAAAAACGCATACATAGTTGACCACAAACCATAACCATGGACAGGTAAAATTACGCTAGTCAATTTACCTTCATCATTACGAACAAGGTAAACAACGGCTTTATCGGCAACACGCTTGATTGAGGCTATGTCATGTTCAGGTATAGACGACATGTCAGTGTTACGCGATGCTTTACGTTGATCGTAAGTATTAGCGTCACCTTCAACAAAATCACCTGTTTTAAGGTCAACTAAGCGAGCTTCAACATATTGGTTGTATTTGCTTAGAATATCTTTTTTGGTGATATTGCCTTCTTTTAGATTAATCAGGCTCGCCGCTTCAAGAATATACTTTTGCTTATCCAGCAACTTGTTTTCTTGCTGGATGGGTTTTAACAACACCGCAGCGGTAGAAACAAGTACAGAACAGATAAGACATAAGCCGACAACAACAAATAGCGTTCTTCCGAACGAATCTTTATTACTAGCCACGAGCAATCCTCCGCTTAATATTTGCCTGTACAACAAAATGGTCAAATAATGGAGCAAATAGGTTAGCAAACAGGATAGCTAACATCATACCTTCAGGGAATGCAGGGTTAACCACGCGGATAAACACTACCATTGCACCAATAAGGAAGCCGTATGTCCATTTAGCCGTATTGGTAAATGACGCAGAAACAGGGTCTGTCGCCATAAACATCATACCAAATGCAAAGCCACCTAATACTAAGTGCCAATACCAAGGCATTGCGAACATAGGGTTTGTATCACTACCTACCAAGTTAAGTAGAGTAGCAATTGCCACCATACCTAGCATCACGCCACCGACAATACGCCAAGAGGCAATACGGGTATAGATAATAACTAAACCACCTAGCAAAATGGCAAAGGTCGATACTTCACCCACTGAACCAGGAATAAAGCCCATAAAGGCGTCAATCCAGTTAGCATTTGAGGCGTAATCGAAAGTACCTTGCGCAGCCTGACTTAATGCCGTTGCACCAGAGAAGCCATCAGCCACAACCCAAGAGTTATCACCAGACATGCTTAATGGGTAAGCAAAGAACAAGAAAGCACGTCCAGCGAGTGCAGGGTTTAAGAAGTTACGCCCTGTACCACCGAATATTTCTTTTGCTACAACCACACCGAAGGTAATACCTAAAGCGACCATCCATAAAGGAATTGTTGGCGGTAGAGTTAATGCAAATAGCACTGAAGTAACGAAGAAACCTTCGTTAATTTCATGGCCACGCACTGACGCAAAGAGCACCTCCCAAAAACCACCGACAATGAAAGTCACTGCATAGATAGGTAGGAAGAAGCACGCACCATAGAACATCAAGGACGTAATGCCAGAGTCTGCAGTGAGTTGAGCGCCAAATAATTCAAATAAACCTACTTGCCAAATGTCAGGCATACCGAAACCGGCACCCATGGCAATTTGAGCTTGTAAGCCTACGTTGTACATACCAAAAAACATCGCTGGGAATGTACACGCCCAAACCGTAATCATCATACGTTTTAGGTCAAGGTTATCGCGAACATGAGTTGCCCCGTGGTTCACTTTACCTGGTGTATACAATACGGTGGCAGCCGCTTCATAAAGGGCATACCACTTTTCGTACTTACCGCCTTTTTCAAATTGCGGTTCAATACGCTCGATAAAATCTTTCAAGCTCATTAGCCTTCCCTCTCGATCGTATCTAGACAGTCACGTAAATATGAAGCGTAGTCATACTTACCTGGACATACGAACGTACATAATGCTAAATCTTCTTCATCTAACTCTAATGCGCCTAAACGAGCTGCACCATCAAAGTCCCCAGAAACAAGATCGCGAAGTAGCATAGTAGGTAGAATGTCTAAAGGCATTACGCGTTCATAGTTACCAATCGGCACCATTGCGCGGTCTGAACCGCCCGTGCTGGTCGTCATATTAAACAGACGCGATGGATGTAAGTGACCTAGGAAAGATCGAGTAATAGAGAACTTATCTGAACCAGGCAAAGCCCAACCAAATAATTCTTTCTCAGTACCCTCTTCCAGCACACTCACCTGCTGATGATAACGTCCTAAATAAGCTTTAGGTCCAACTGCTGTATGGCCATTTAACACTGAACCCGAAACCACACGAATATCGTCACCAACTGTTTCATCATTAGTCAGTTCAGCCATGCTAGCACCAACAACAGTACGAACAAGGCGAGGATTTTTCGCTTTAGGGCCGCCAATAGCAACGACACGCTCAGTGTTTAATACACCTTGTGTAAACAGTTGGCCAAAAGCAATCACATCTTGATAGCCAATATGCCAAACAGTTCGTGTTGCAGAAGCAGGAAGAACGTAATGAATATGCGTACCCGCAAGACCTGCTGGGTGTTTACCCGCAAATTCTTGGACTTGAGCATTAGCCATTGGGATATCAGCGCCTTGAGCTTTACATAGGTAAACTTTACCTTCAGTTAATCGAGCTAAGATCTTAAGACCATTAGCAAAATCTTCTTTATGTTCAGCTATGACTACCACAGGATCGGCAGCAAGAGGTTGAGTATCAATCGCAGTAACAAAAATACCTGCGGCAGTAGCATCTACTGCTGGCACTTTACTGAAAGGGCGAGTACGCAAAGCGGTCCATAAACCTGAATCAATCAGATTATCACGAACAACTTGTGCGTCTAACGTGTCTAGCTTATCAGCATCGTATTGAGCAAAAGCAACGCTATCGTCACCTTCCACATCAATTACCACTGACTGAAGTACACGTCTTGCACCTCGGTTAATTTCTAAAATAGTACCACTGGCTAAAGCCGTATATTTAACGCCTAAATTCTTTTTATCTTCAAAAAGAACTTGGCCTTTTTGTACTTTATCGCCCACTTTGATTTTCATCGTTGGACGTAAGCCAATATACTCTTCACCCAAAGTCGCTACGTGTCTAATGGCTGGGCCATTATGGATAACTTGCTCTGGTCCGCCTGCTATAGGCAGTTCCAATCCTTTCTTAATTGTAATCATATCCACAAGCACTACGTTTGAAGGAAAGACAATGCGCCACGTTCCGCTACAAAAACAAAGTGTTAACAAACACTTTGCGTTTGAGCTAGCGCAGATTTAACTCGAAAATGCGATCATAATCACGCTGGTCGCGCGCATTTTACCGCAAATATGAGACTATCGCCACGAAAATTATAGGTGTTTTCAAACCAATACCTTACTCAATAGCTGGCTTTGAGGTCAAGGCAAACGGATCAGAACCTAAGAGCTTATATTGTCTGCTAGATTCTGATTTTAAAAACTAACGTATTAATTTTTAGAGTATTAATCTTAAATTCCCATCCTAAAGAGAACAGATACCACTGCAATATCACCCCAAAAATGAATATTCTTTTAAGTGTTAATAACATGTTGAATTATAAATACCATTAACAAAAATTGAATATTATTCTATCGATACCGATTTAAAAATGACCTTGATAACCAAAATAAGTGGTCATTTCAGACTGTCCTTGATAACCCATTATCGTACTATTCGCGACTAAGTCTTCATCTAATACATTTTCAACACGAACATACAATTCATGCTGTTCGGAAAAATGATAAGCCGCTGCTATATCCACCTTCCATTGACTATCAATAGCACGATCATTAGTGAATGCCCCTTGATAACCTAGTTCAGATTGATACAAAGCTTGCGCCATAATCGACACATCACCGTAAATAACACCAGAACTTAACGTCAATTGTTGTTCTGGCACCCATGGCAATTGACTATCAGCAGCAAAACAGCCCATTAAGTCATTGCAATCAGCGTTATCGGTTTCGGCTTGAGTAAATTGATATTTTGCTTTAAATGGAATAGAAAAGTGATCGAAGGTCAATCCATACGCTAGGCTAAAGTCCGCTCCCACAACAGAGACATCACTAATATTTTCTTGTAATGAGATCTGCTCGTAATCACATACCATGCCCTGTATACAGCTAAGATGTTGATTATCGTAATCATGCATATAACCGCTGATAGCAATCGAGAAGGCATCTTGCTGATAGCCTAACGCTAATTGATATTGGAGCGCCTTTTGCGCCGTTTGCTCAACGTTTCCAGCAGAAGCTGCAGTCCAAGCCTGCTTGGCTTGTAATGCTGCAGACCATGCTCCAGATTGATAAGCCACTTCTATGGAAGGTGACCATCCATCATCAGAAAAATCAACAGCATTAATGCTAGCATCTGCATCATCAAGCTCGCGGGATACGCTAACGTGCTCATAGCCTAAACCAAGATTAATAGACCATTGACCATAATTTAATTTAGTGTCGACTGCTGATGAATACACCGAAGCATCGTCAGTATAAGTAAGTGCATATTCATCATCGGTAGTTGGGGTTAATAATAAATCATTGCCCCACAACCATTCACGTTGACCTAATCGCATTTCAGCTTTATCAGTATGGTATCGCGCGGTATAAGTAACCTGGTGTTGACCATACATGCTGACGCCTTTTGTCTGTATACCAAAACCTGAAAAATCATTATTTTGGGTTAACGATCCCAAGTTCATCCCATCTGCTGTAGGGGCAACTTCAAACATGGCAATACCAGACAACAAGGCACCATCAATTTGAATACCGTCAACAAAACGCATGTCTTGAGATTGTTGTGAATAGCTTTGGTAGTAAAAATCGGTAGCCATTGTTGAAGTCGAAGACAAAATAACCTTATGGGCTAATACGTAACGTTGACGCTCATCTTCAATATTGTCAGTGCTGGCAGCTGAATATAGTTGAGCCGGATTTAATGCAAAATCAATACTTGTTAACCCCAATGAACCGCGATCAACATCTTGCGATGAATACTGATAACTAAATTCGGTGGTTTGTTGATTACGCGCACCCGGCAAACTCTCGGCAGCAATTTTGAACAGAATATCTTTCTGAGTCGAATCGGCATCTCTCGGAACGCGATAACCAACATCGTCAGATGCTGATTGATAATCAAGTGCCAATAACATGCCATTTTGTTTTGTGGTGCCGCTGACGATGACACCACCATTGATAGCACTATTGTCACTGCCTTCAAGATTAATGTCTGTAGCATATTTATTGGGACTAATTTGCACGGATTGATAATCAAGTTTACCAAAAGCGGCTTGCGAACTCTCAGTCACACTGGTCATGCCAGTAAACGATACTTTTTGTTGCTGCTTTAAATTGGGTTGTAATACTAATTGCGTTCCAGAATACGGTGCAGGAGAGAAGAAAACACCATCTTGTAAAATGGCAACACCGTCAGTGGCACTGGCATGAGTGATCGTCACATCCTGGTGTGGTGCTTGAGGCAATATTGTTGCGCCCGTCAACCCTAGCGCTATATCATTTTGACGATAATGAAATAGGCTTACCGATGATTGTTGTAAATCGAGTTGATTATTGATGTTATCAATAGATTCTGTCACTGTTTCTGCAACAGCATTGGTTGAATGGCAAACATAAAGCACTGCAGCCGCAATCACTGACAAGCTAAATGGGTGGTTAGACATATTAATCTCCGTATATCTGTCTGGTCACGCAAAAAAACCGCTTAAAATGAAAAATGTCGTACTAAAATTAGCACATTACAATAACGGTTTCAGTCATATAAAAATAGCGTAGTGATAACATTTACCCAGAATTGGGGTGTTTTATTCACAAAAAAAGCGGCTAAAGCCGCTTTCATCAATATCAGTGAATCTATTAGATTAAAGATTACCTAAAATTTCATCACTCAATTTTAAATCATCATTTTGATTAACGCTCACACCCGCAGCAATGATCATTCGGGCAATATCTTGTGCTTGTGTTAATGAATGCATCTCATAAGTACCACATTGATATTCATTTAATTCAGGAATATCTTTTTGATCAATCACATTCGTTACATCAACCATTGCCGCTAACCAAGCATCAGCTACCTGACCTTCGGTCGGTTGGCCAATTAAACTCATGTAAAAACCGGTACGACAACCCATTGGAGAAATATCGATAATCTCTACACCATCACCATTTAAATGCTCACGCATAAAGCCTGCAAATAAATGCTCAAGGGTATGAATACCACGCTCGCTAAGGATGTCTTTGTTTGGTGCACAAAAACGCAAATCAAATACCGTAATAGCATCACCGCTTGGGGTGCTCATGTGTTTGGCAACGCGAACTGCTGGAGCATTCATACGTGTATGATCTACGGTAAAACTGTCTAATAAAGGCATTGCTTACTCCCAAAATAAGTAAAATTATCCGACACGATATTATCTAATGTTGAGATAATATCACTATTCAAGCGTTGTCACAGCCAGAGTTTACTGCTGCTGTTGAGCTTCTAATTCAAATCGACTTAATGCATCTTCAGTGTAACTAAAATAGCGTTTAACCGACGTCTCGTTGGCCATGTATGACTCAAGGACTTTATTAAACAATGGATCTTTAGCCGCTTCATTATTAAGCACATCATCTCTTGCTTGTTTCAATGCGCGGAGCACACTTTGAGGAAAAGGTTTAACCTGCACGGCATGTTCGTTAAGCAATACGTCCATCGCCGTAATATGGCCTTGAGTATAGTCGTCTAACATATCTTGATTTATTGCTTTAGCAGCCACTTTAACAATTATTTTTAAGTCGTCGGACAAAGTAGAAAAAGCTTGTTTGTTAATTAAAAATTCCATTGTCGAACCAGGTTCATGCCAGCCGGGGTAGTAATAATATTTAGCTACTTGATACAAACCTAATGGTAAATCATTATAAGGTCCAACCCATTCTGCAGCGTCAATAGCACCCGTTTGTAAAGCGCTATATAATTCTCTGCCTGTTAGAGCATCTACAGGAATGCCGCCTAATTTTTTAAGAACTTCACCACCTAAGCCAGGTAAACGCATTTTGAGACCTTTAAAGTCTTCTGGTGCGGTAATCTCTTTATTAAACCAGCCCCCCATTTGCATACCAGTATTTCCCCCAGCTAATGGCAATATACCAAAGGGTTGATAGACTTCTTCCCACAATGCCATTCCACCACCATAATGAAGCCATGCATTCATCTGTTGCGCATTTAACCCAAAGGGAATTGATGAAAAAAATTGGACTGCGGGAGCTTTACCTTTCCAATAATATGAAGCGCTATGGGCCATTTCGATTGTGCCATTACTAACACCATCAAATACAGATAATGCTGGCATCAACTGTCCTGCACCATAAACGGTAATGATTAAACGTCCGTTAGACATGCGTTTGACTAATTGAGCGAACCTTTCAGGAGCCATACCTAAGCCAGGCAAATTTTTCGGCCACGAGGTAGCTAAACGCCACTCTATTGCTTGGTAAGGAACGGAAGATTTTTGAGAAAGAGAATTTGTTTGCAAAGGAGTATCGGGTTGACAGGCGAACAATAAGAGTAAACCTATTAAACAACAGGTTTTTATCACTTTTACCATGTAAATATCCTTATCGTTCTCACTCAGCTAGTCCATGACTGTAACATAATCATAACGAGTGACAAGCACCGCATCACTTCAACTGCCAATAAAAAACCTCACAGAGTTTGCGAGGTTTTTGTACAAATAGATCAATAAGTAATAAACATTAGCCTTTACAGTTAGGCGTTCTAGGCACGTCATCTAATGCTTGCCATTCTGGTTGGCTATAAGCGTTAATGGATAACGCATGTACGCCATTAGCTAGTTCATCTGCGAGTACTTGGTTAACGGCACGATGACGCGCTAATAACCTTTGTTCGCTAAAGAGTTCACTCACCATAACGACTTTAAAATGAGTCTCAGAATTTGGTGGCACATGATGACGATTACTTTCGTTAATCACCTCAAGGTGTAACGGCGAGAAAGCTTGATTCAATTTATCAGTAATGATTTGTTGAATAGACATAGTAATACTCTTGTTAATACATATCTCAGAAATCGCAGAGTACTGGTTTGCTGATTAAAGGTCAAACAAGCAAACCAAAAGTCGCCACTAGAGCACAGAACCGTTCAAGGATAAATGGGCCGTCGCAGAACTAACAAATTTGAATAGTAATCAGGATGATAATAAAGTTAGCGAGAGTAAAAACCAGCAACAATTTGCCTAAAAGTAAAATTAACTCTAGGCTCTGTCACTCTTAAACGTTTTGGCAATCCATGTTGCCAAACTTGCTGCATTCCAGCATGCATAATCAACAAGTCTCCACTGCCTAAAGCAAAATTCACTTTATTATGATTATGTTTATGACGCACAACAAAATCACGCTCTGCGCCTAAAGTGACTGAAGCGATAGCAGAACCACTGACAATTTCAGGTTCATCGTCACTGTGCCATCCCATGCTGTCATGTCCATTGGCATAATAATTAACGAGTACAGCATTACTGTCAAAGTGATGATCAACACGTAACTTATGCCGTAATCGACTCAATACAGCAGGCCATGGCAAAGGTGAAATCTGTAATTTAGAAAAGCGATAATCACAGCCGGGATCACCAAACCATGCTTGAGTACGAGGAATAAGATGTTTCTTGCCATAGACTTCAATTTCAACCCGCTCCAATGGGTAGCTTGCTACCTCTTTCATCAGTAGCTGCTGTTGCTTGGCAGATAAAAATTGTTCTATGTGGGTTACTGGCGGTTGCAATGAATCGACTTGGTAATCATCTGCAGTTTGGCTGTCTGTAGGAGAAGGTTTTTGGGACGTAATATCAATGTTGCCAAAATTAAACCCATGTTGAAATACCGCCAAAACCCCTCCTTTGATTACAAATATGGCACCAACTTACTGCAAGGTTTAACCAAGATGAAACTACTCATCATGGTAACTAAAATGAATAATAACTAACAACAATGAGTACGGAACAAATTTCACCTTAAACACGAATGATATGTAAAAAACATCTAATATCAATCTAAAATTATTAAAACCAATGCCTAATCTTAGCCATTAATAAACCCGATACCACAATAATGCCCATCAGCAGCAATACCGCAAAGTAACCAAATTGCCATTGCAGCTCAGGCATATTGTTAAAGTTCATTCCGTAAATACCAGCCACTAAGGTTAGTGGTAAAAAAATAGCAGTCACCAGGGTTAACGTCATCATCACGCGATTAGTTTTATGAGCACTCACCGAAATATAACCATTGATTAAACTGTCCACTAACCCTTGATAAAGGCTGGCACGACTCGATAAGCGCTCAAACTGATTATATAAATAGCTCAGTTGTTCATAGTCCATTTTAATATGTTGATGGCTATCATCACCAAGTAATTGTTGTAACACCTCTTCATGATAGCTAAACGAACGTTTAGCCTTTTGTAATTTACTGTTATAAGCAATCAACTCTGCCAGTAAATCATCCGTTGACACTTCAAATATTTCATCTTCAATTTCACTTAAACGCTCTTCTAACGCCAGCATCACAGCCAGATAATCAAAAACAATTTGGCGCAGCAATTCATAACACACTTTGCTCATATTATTGCTATCAAGGAAACCTTGTTCAATGATCCGTTGAGCCACTTTGCTAACACTCAGTGACGATTTGACATGCTGGGTCACTAAAAAGCGGTCACTGACGTGTAATAGCAACTGGCTACGTTCGAGCAGAAGATAATCTTCTCGGTCCATAAGTTCATGAGTTAATAAGTATGAATGCGTGTCATATTCTTCAAATTGGGGCGGATGACGTTCACGTTGCGCTTCTTCAAAATCGAGACTATTAATCCCAAATAAAGGATATTGCTGAAAAAAACCTTGGCTATTAGGCCCAGTAATATCAACCCATATCAAATGCTGTTGCGGATCATATTGGGCCATAAGCGTGTCATCGCCTTGAGATAACAATTGACCTTGTGGATTAAATAACAATATCTGAATAGTCATGAGTTATCCTTTCAACAATGAATACAATGATGCATAAACGATCTAATGGGCCATTTCAGGATCATCTATAATTTCTAGGTGCTGCTTGATCTGCTTAAAATGACTATTCACCCAAGCGCTGCTGATTGGGCCCCAAGTAGAAATACGATAATAGCCTTCATTATGACGTTGGCCTTGTTGGACAAAATCCACCTCAATACCAATATCAACAAATGCGGCAATCGCATCTTGCAAGGTTCTTCTTGGCATCTTGGTTAATTTTTGTAAGCTTAGTAAATTATGCTGTTCTTCATCGAGAAGATGCGCTAAATATAATTTTCGTAGAAATGCTTTTTGCGATTTATTGATCACGTAATTATTCGAAAACATCATCACACCCTATTATCTCTCATCACTGATTAGAAATTACTGTATCTGCAGTCAGTTACGCAAGCACTATTGCTAGTGTTAGCTAATCGCGGCTGAATTAATAGCGGTTTTTATGGCAATAGATTCATTTATTCATCACCCTATATGATTAACACTACCTAAGTAGAGACAATCTCGTTATAGTTTTTAACAATCGATATCATCAGATTTGGAAAGCGAACAGCCATGGATACTCCGCCGCAGTTAAAGAGTACATTAACGTCACAACAATCACATGCTCAGTCAACCTTAAGTGATGCTTCTGTGAAGAGATCAGCAGAAGAAACATTGCAGTCTGTTTATCACCACGGTCCGCGTTTGTCTCAAGGTGATTATATTCAACTTGCTGATTTATCATTGAGTAATATTGACCCTAATTACCCTAAGCTATTATTGATAATTAGCAGTGTAGTGGCGATGCTCATCATAACGGCATTAACTGCATTTCTATTACTGACAAAACCGTTCCCCTTAATGATAGCGACTAGCATCATAATACTGGCGATATTTTTAGCCGCCATAATCATTAAACTTATCCATCTTAAAGCCAATAAAATTGCGTATGGATTGTTTAAAAATGAAATAGTATTACGTGAAGGTTTATATTGGGTATCAACAACAGCACTCCCCTATACTCGGCTACAACATGTTAATTTGTCGCAAGGGCCAGCTGAACGAAAATTCAACTTAGTCACCCTAAAATGCTTTAGTGCTGGTAGTGGTTTAGCTGAAATTAATTTACCAGGTCTCAATGCAGACCTAGCAGAACATTTACGCCAACATTTATTAAACCAAGCGGCCACAAGTAAATTATTACCCACTCACGATTGCGATATTATTGATCCAGCAGCTTCAAACGTTGAAGTCGACAGCTTATCCATTCAACCTCCTCAGCAGGATAGCCACAATGGATAAGCCACCACTATCACAAGATAATGAACGACTTATTCAACGCACTGCTAGCGTTGCGAATAAGCCCGAAAATGCCAGTTCAACGGATACTCTAGAGGCGATTCACGAAACTTCGAGTGTGACGACCGATAGCGCAGATATGACGAACAATCACTCTGCTGTAACGAACGAGAGTGATACTCCAACAAGTGATTTACAACAATGGCAAGCGCTGTCGGCATGGTCTATCGTCAATAATATTTTTAGTACCTTGAAAAACATCTTTAGTAATGGCTTCGCTATTGTGCCGATTGTTTACACTGGATGGCAGCAAGGTTTTAATATGCAATGGGGAATATTAGCATCTAGTGCTTTATTAATATTGGTCACATTGGCTGCGATAATAGAATGGCATAAATTTCGCTTTCGCCTTAACAACCATCAACTTGAAGTAAAGCGCGGGTTATTTTTCACCAAAAAAGATGAAATCCCCCTAGGTCGAATTCAAAATATACGTTATCAACAACCATTTTATTTTAAGCCATTGTCGCTCGGTACTCTGATAATTGAAACCGCAGGTTCGAAAGATGACGAAGCCCATTTAGCGGCATTAGACACACAACAAGCGCAAACCTTAAAAAATTTATTACTTAATTTAACCCATTCGAATTTAAGCGACCCTGCTTTAAATCATTCTGATTTACCTCAATCAGACACCACGTTGTCAATAAACACTGATCCGCAGGCCGTCAACCAACAATGCACTGACAATATGCAGCCTATTGTACGAAAAAGTTTATCTGATTTAGTTTTATTTGGTTTTTATCAAAACAATTTTATTTGGTTTGCGGTCATAGCCGGCCCTATCGCAGGTCAGCTTGATTGGGATAAAGTATTCGACTCGCCTGTCGCACAACAGTTCTGGTATTGGGTTCAACAGCAAACAGATCAAAATATCGGCTTGCAAACTATCATGGTCATCGTGGGGTTATTTGCGATTTACAGCTTGTTTTCGTTAATTTCAATTGTGGCTGCCATTTTAAAATATCATCCATATCAGCTCGACAAACATAATGACACCATACAGCGAAGTGGCGGTGTTATTTCGCATCAGCAAGATGCATTGGCCATAAAGCGTATTCAATTAATTCATTTTCAACAACCCGTTATTGCGCGTTTATTTAACCGCTGGACCTTATACTTTAAACAAGTCAAAGGACATGAAGTTGAACACAAAACTAAACAACACATGTTAATCCCAAGCGTGAAGACCACTGAAATTAAATCCATCTTGGCTCAAATCCCACAGCTCAGTGGCGGCGCAGGCGCATTACCTAATCGTTATACAGCTATCCATATTAATTGGCTGACAAGACGAATCGTTCTGCCACTGTTGCTAGCAAGTGTGCTCACAATCATCGGTTATTTTGGCCAACATAGTCTTGGTTTTTTTCAGTTGATTTGGTTTACTGCTGTCATGGTGATATCTGCTATTTACATCCGTTATAAACAATGGGGCTATGTCGTAAAAGATCAGGTTATTTGGCAACATAATGGTTTCTTCGGCCAGCAATGGCAACGAGTCGCATTCGAAAAAATTCAGCATATTAAAATAACGCAAACCAAAGGACAGAGACAGGCTCAGTTAGCCTATGTTGAAGTTGGGTTGGCCAGTGGAAATGTGGTATTTCCGTACATTCCCATGTCGGTAGCACAATTAATTATCGCTCGATCACTCAATGCAATAAGCCACGATAATCGTAATTGGATTTAGCATAATGACATTAATAAAAACCACCAACATCATCGCCAAAGATGTTATTGATTTTTGGTTTACTCAAATATCTTCTAAACAATGGTGGATAAAAGATACCGATTTTGATTTACAGATTACACAGCTTTTTGGCACCACTTTAGATGCAGCCATAAAGGGAGAATTACAACACTGGCGGGAAAACACTCAAGGTCGATTAGCCGAAATTATTGTACTTGATCAATTTTCGCGAAACATTTATCGCGATACACCAGCGGCATTTTCCGCTGATAATCTCGCATTATCACTAGCACAAGAAGCGGTGGCAATGGGTTGTTTAGCAGTGTTACCGACGCAACAGGCTGCATTTTTAATTATGCCCTATATGCACAGTGAATCGATTGTCATTCATCAACAAGCGTTACCATTATTTGAACAATATGCACCGAACAATCTGCGTAGCCAACAGCATCACTACGCTATTATTGCTCAATTTCACCGTTTCCCACACCGAAATACGATCTTAGGTCGCGACTCAACAGCGGCCGAAGTCGCATTTTTAACCCAACCCGGTTCGAGCTTTTAAGCAAACAATAACATTGGTTAAGTCACTAGGGCTTTTACAACAGCCAAGATTACTTGACCACTAATACTGGGCATTTAGCTTTATTCGCAACAGCTTCTGCAACATTGGTATTCAAAAAATGTGAAAGTCCACTTCTGCCATGGCTGGCAATAACCACCATTCCAATATCACCACTATTAGCTTCTTCCAGAATTTCGTTAACCGCATCACCACGTCGAATAATCGTTTCAATTTTTAAATTGGTATTAAGTTGCCCCAATAATTTATGCATTTGGCTGGCGGCAGCATCTTCCATGGTTTTTGCCAACTCTTCTGGTGTAATCGTAAGCGCCATGAAATTTTCATCACCAATAGGCTGATCAACTACATTCATGATACGAATATCGACTTGATATAAATTCGCCATTTCAATCGCATATCGTAATGCATGCGATGCCGTATCAGAAAAATCGGTAGGCCATAAAATATTACCTTTTCGCATATTATCCTCCACAGAGATAAGTGTTCACGAGCTATGACATTCATGCCTCAATTAAAGGCACCTAATTCCATATCTTCGATTAAAGTATAGTCAGTAACAAAGACTTGCATAGTGATCAAAATCAAACCTAGTGCGAAAACTTGCCTTAGCTCACAAACTAACATAACATCAGACCGACTAATCAGTCGGTTTATTTGTATTAGAGACATCAAATCGACGATATTATTTTTACTGGAGATAGAAAATGAATATGGCCGTTGATAATATTGAAACACAATTACGACAATTACTGACCAATCAACGTACGCGCTTCCAATCTACCCCAGCACCAAATTACCAGTCACGGGTTGATAAATTAACCCAACTAAAACAAGCTTTACTCGATAATCAACAAGCTATTATTGACGCATTAATTAGCGACTATGGCCACCGTTCTGCAAATGACACCATCATTTCAGATATTATGCCTTGTGTTAATAATATCAATTACACCATCAAACACCTTAAATCATGGATGAAACCCAGCCGTCGTCATGCGGGTTTATTACTCTCCCCGTCCAAAGTGTCGGTGCAATATCAGCCCTTAGGCGTAATTGGTATTATTGTGCCATGGAACTTCCCTATCATGTTATCAATGGGGCCATTAGTCACTGCCATTGCAGCTGGCAATGGTGCCATGTTAAAAATGTCAGAGTTCACTCCGGCAACTAATGCGGTATTGCGCAAGATGTTAGCAACGATTTTTGACTCAAATGAAGTCGAATTAGTTGAAGGTGAAGCAGATGTCGCCGCAGCATTTTCAGCATTACCGTTTGACCATATTCTGTTTACCGGTTCAACTGTGGTTGGTCGTCATGTGATGCGTGCAGCGGCAAACAATCTGACACCAGTGACATTAGAGCTAGGTGGAAAATCGCCAGCGATTATTGCGCCAGATATGCCAATAGACACCGCCGTTGAACGGCTTATTTTTGGCAAATGCTTAAATGCTGGCCAAATCTGTGTCGCACCTGACTATGTGTTGTGCCCAGCCGACAAGGTCGAAGCATTTATTGGTGCTTATCAACGTCGATTTAATAAAATGTATCCTAATTTCGACACCAACCAAGATTATGGCAATATCATTAATGAGCGTCAGCACCAACGCCTACTCAAGGTGTTGGAAGATGCGAAGACTAAAGGAGCAACTGTCACTTCCGCAATTAATAGCCCAATATCAACAACTCAACGCAAAATAGCCACTCAGTTAGTCACACATACCACTGACGACATGCTCATTATGCAGGATGAAATATTTGGACCTTTATTACCAATTATTAGTTATCAATCGATTGATGAAGCGATAGGTTACATAAACCATCGAGATCGCCCTTTAGCCCTATATATCATGAGTTTTGATGATAAAACTCAGCAAGATATTTTACAGCAAACGCATTCGGGCGGAGTGTGTATTAATGACACTGTGTTTCATGTTGCTGCCGATGACGCACCGTTTGGTGGTATTGGTCCATCTGGCATGGGCCACTATCACGGCAAAGAAGGCTTTTTAACCTTTAGTCACGCTAAAACCATATTAAATAGTGGTAAAATTAATACTGGCGTGTTGGTCCATCCACCTTATGGCGGCTTGATCCAGCGACTACTAATGAAGTTTTTCCTGCGCTAACAACGCTAAATTGTCGCAACAGTAAGTATGACGTTAATTAGTGATACTTACTGAGCCGATTTCGAAATTAAACAGTCAGCATTCAAACGAATTTGATAAATAAACTGTAGATAAACCGTACCAACATACACAGGTATTTTGACTCAATGAGCAGTACACCCATTGTCAGAACAGACAAAAAACAAGCGATTTTAGATTCAGCATTACAGCTGTTTGTTAATAAAGGCTTTAACGCCACTTCAACCGCATCAATAGCCAAAGCGGCTGGCGTAGCTACAGGTACCTTGTTCCATCATTTCCCGACAAAAAAAGATATCATGAGTCAACTATTTTTATCCATTAAACAGGAGTTTGCCACCAACATGGTTAGTAATACTCAATTTAGTGGTGATATCGAACAAGATGCCAATACGTTATGGCAAAAAGCCATCGATTGGGCTATTGCACAACCATTAAAACAGTTATTTTTTCTCCAGTATTCGATGTCAGCGGACATTGATGCCGACGTAAGAAAACAAGCAATGAACAGCATTTTAGGATTTGTAGTCGAATTGATTAATCGAGGTAAACAGCAGGAAATTATTGCTGACTTCCCCAACGCATTATTGCTCGAAAACTGCCATGGTCAGTACTTAGCAGCCATTCGTTTTTTTACCGATAATCCACATTTAGGTGACGATGAGATACACAGAAGCGCTAGCTTTAAACTATTTTGGCAAGCGATGAAAGCCTAGTTTTATACTGATAAATTATTCATCCAAACTAAAATCCGTTAAATCAACATAGCTACTATCTGAAATTGGCTGCGCATCAAAATCTAATTGAGGCGTGTGCGATGTTTGCTGGGTTTGTTGTTCCTGTTGCTTGGCTTTATGGATAGCATATTGACGACGTCGTTTACGCTGTAAACACAAACGGATCACGTCCTGTTTTCGCAACTCGCTGTAACTCATCCAGTTAAAACGTTCATCACGGCTTCGAAGACAACCCACACAATAGCCGCGACTGTCAGACTGACAAACGCCGATGCATGGACTGGGCACCGCAAAAAAACTTAACTGTTCCATCATTAGAGTCTTTAACCTTAGTATTGAATTTAGTACTTACCATCTAAATATACTATATAGTCATTAATAGCTTGGATTGATAACTGCCATTCGCTTTATTAGCCAAAGTCACCACCAAACACCGTTAGGTTAAGGTTATACTAATTGAGTTAATTTTGTACATTATTGCGAGTTAATAGGAGGTTTCATGAGTACATTAAGACATTCGGGTCAGTCGTTTTCACGAACTATCGCGTGGTGCAAGCACATTTTTATACTCTTCGCCTTAGTGTTACTAACTTCTTGTGCTACAAAACCTAAACAAGATTATGATGTTAATTACGACTTCTCGGTACTGAAAACATTCAGTCAACTCAGCGTAGAACACACTGATGATCCTTTAACTGCTGACCGAATTAATGATGGCATTAAACAAGCCTTAGTGAATCAAGGTTATGTATTTAGAGCCGACAATGCTGACTTTTTTGTTAACTATGCTTTCGTGACAGAAAACAAAGAAAAAGATTCAGGATTATCCATTGGCTTAGGCTCCGGCACTTGGGGATCTAATGGTGGAATTAGCCTTGGCACAAGTATAGGTATCCCATTAGGCAGTGACACCGCAAAAACGCAAACTATTCAAATTGATATTATCGACCCAGCTGACAAACGCTTGATTTGGCGCGGTAATGGTCAGTATCACTTTGATCAAGGTGGTGAAGATAAAGCAAAAGATATTAACAAGACTGTTGCGACTATTTTGGCGCAATTCCCGCCAAAAAAGTAAGATAAAAATAGATAAAATGCAGTTTTATGGTTATAAAACTGCAATTATTTCAAACAGAGAATCCAACCTGATGAACTCACTAAACACAAATATCTGTTTAGCAATTAACGTCTACACGTTAAACTGCGCATCACATTACTTTATTGATCTGTTGAAATGACGACTGAAACTTACAACCAAGCTTTATTAACCCTTGCGCTGGCAGGAATAGAGGCAATAAACACCTCTGCATCGCAGCACAAAGCCGTCAGAACTGCTGCACAAGAAAGCCATTTTTTATGTAACTGGATGGTTGAGTCATTAAAAACAAAACGGTTTTCTAAACTCGTCGCTGACGACTTATCGGCTTGGATCCGTCAAGCGCGTAGTCAGGGAGCTGGGGCACAACTGACACGTTTATTAACCTGCATTGCCGATCAATATCAGCAAGCTAACAACAGTGTTATCGCTACAGGTACGGGACTAAAAAACCTATTGGCAGAGCTTTCCACGCAACAATGGCTGGTAATCACCGATACTGATCTTGATAGTAAACTTAAGCTCGAAAGCGATGGCCAATCGAGTTTAATTATCTCAGCAAAAGAGTTTAATCAGCATATTGTTGAAGATAATATTGTCAAAACAATTTCGATGTATATTCGTGGTGATGAAAAAATTGTGGCTAAGTTAGCTTTGCAACAAGGTCTATTATTAAGCCAAGGTAATAAGAAAACATCACTTATCAAACATCATAAAACTTACACTTTAACCCCAAAAAATAATCATCCAAGTTTGTGTTTATTATGTCTTGAACAATATTAAATCTAACGGACTTATTATTTGAATCTAAGTATTGATATAGCTTGATATTGACCATTTACAAGAAGGGATACTATGAGAAAATACTACAGAATATACCTCTTATATTGGTTGATAACGTGTTGCTTTACGGTAAACGCTCAAACCATTTTAAAATATAATGTTAACGCGTCAAATGGCTGGATACCTTATTTTATCTCTAACTCGCCGGATAATCCGGGTATTATTGGTGAGTTAGTTCCCTTGATATTATCCCAAGCAAATATCAGCATCGAAAACCATAACTTCCCCCCAAAAAGAACCAACTATGCTCTTGAAAATGGCTTACTGGACTTTGATATTGTCAGTCCTAGCTGGTTTGAAAATCAAGATCTGGGTGATGATTTTACGCAATCGATACCAATATTAACCATCCAAGAAAACATTATCACCTTGGATAAGAATGCTCATAAATGGCAAGATATTAACCAAATTAAAGATAAAAGGATTGGTACCATTCGGGGTTATCTTTACCATAATGATACTAACTTTATACGAGTGGATTTTGCATCTGAACGAGAGTTAATAAAAGCATTACATAGAGAGCGAGTTGGTGCTGCTATTTCAGGTGACTTACCTGCATTATATTGGGCCAAACAATTAAATATCCCCATCACACTGGCTGCCATTCATTCAAAGGGCGAATTAGTACTACGCCTTCGCAAACAACATGCCATATTATTACCGCAAATCAATGCGGCAATAATACAACTGCAACAAAATGGCACCGTCAACAAAATGATTAATAAATACACAAAAAAGAAGTATTTAATCAACTATAACGAATTAACTAGAGTTTAAAACGGATTAACACTGTAACCTTCATTCGCCAATATTGCATGTGCTGTTAATGCCGATAATGCCATGTCTACGCCAGGCAGTAAATCGTCTGGTGTAATGCCATAATATGCAGCGGTCTGGCCACACACATAAAACTTAACGCCTTGTTTAACCAATTGTGCTATTAAGTCAGTATTTACATTTTTTTGCCCTGCATTAAGCGGCTGATAAAAGCTATCCTTAGTCATATCATTAGCGGCTTTACCATGCACAACCATGGCGAGTGAAATGTCTTCAAGCTTAACCCCTGCGGCCACATGCATATTAATAAAGCGCGCTAACGTATTAATACTTCGGTTTAATTCTGCTGGTTTGGATGCGTTACTTAAATCAAAAGCGACTTTAAACTTCATATCTGCTGGTATGACTAAACTGCTATTTACTTCAGCCACTTTGCCATAATCTTTAATTACAGGGCCTGATTTAAATGCTTCGACACCAGCCATTGCCATAAATGATGAACACGTAATTAACGTAACCAGTGTTGATGTAACAACACCTTTACTCATTGAATGTAAACTGACTTTCATTATGTTGATCTTCCTAATCTCTATTTTTACAACTACTCTAGCATAGATTAACGCTTAGGTTTTAGGCTGTTTCTGAGTATAATTGCGACTTCAATTATGTGAAGACTGAATGATATGCCAATCCGCCTAATTACCACTACAGACTGGCCCGCTATTATGGCGATCCAAGCGCAATGTTATGTCGAACTCACGCCGGAATCGCTAAGTGTCATGCAAAGTAAATGGCAAACTTCACCCTCAAGTTGCTGGGTATTTGAGCATAACAATCAAATGTTAGCCTACGCGCTTGTTCACCCTTGGCGGCAAGGTGATGCCCCGTCATTGGATACCGAAATCAATGGACAGATTAATGCTGATAGCTGGTATTTACACGACATGGCCATCTCACCCAGCGCTCAAGGCATGGGCATTGGTAAAAAGCTGTTTAATTATATCGTTAAACAGGCAAAAACATTGGCCGTTAATGGTATTGGATTAGTCGCAGTGCAAGGTGCACATACTTACTGGCAGAAACAAGGATTCAAACCAGACAGCACTTCAGTAAAACTGACTAAGTCACTAGACAGTTATCCCGCTGGTGCATGTTACCTGTATTTATCTTTATCATAAGGTCTATCTAATGCGCCCATCAGTCATCACCATCGGTTTGTTGTGTATTAGACTTTTGCTTGGTATGGCCATTTAAAGACCTTAAACGGTAAGTCATGGATTATCGATGCTTTAGTGAGCTGGGGGATTGCCTTATTCGAATATTTATTGCAAGTTCCTGCAAATCGTCTTGGTTATACCGCGATGAACGTGGGACAATTAAAGATTCTGTAAGAGGTCATCAGCTTATGTGTATTTGTCCCTTTTGCCGTTTGGTATCTCAAAGAGCCCTTAAAGCCTGACTATTTATGGGCAGGGTTATGCCTTTAGATGCCGTATTCTTTATATTTAAAAGTGAATTACATTAATTTCAGGAGTTATCCATGGCACGCCAAGTGATTTATACCTTTAAAGGCCAAAGCAAAACTATCGCCTTTAGCTATGACATACATCGTGATCTTTATGAAGCAGCAGCTGAAGCTGAAGGTATTGATTTAAAAAACTTTTTGGCCATGGAACAACAAGTTGCCTTAACCTCAAAAAAAGGTGCCAAAGCTGAAAAAGAATTTCGTAAAACCGAGTTCGCACGTTTTGGTTTTACGAGTATCAAATTTGTTCGTGAAGATGACGAAGTTTAGCCATTTGGCTTATTGTAAGGATCCGCTATGTTTAATTCAGACCATGCTAATTTCCCTCGGGCGAGCTTCTTTCGCCGTTTAGGTGCAATGATGTACGACTCAGTACTTGCTGTTGCGGTTTTCATGTTTGCCGGTGCGTTAGGTTTTGGTATTTTTTTCGGGCTGCACAGTAGCGGACTTATCGCAATGAATGGCCATGAAGATGTATCAGACTTACTTAATAACACACCGATTTACCATGGCCTTTATCAACTCTGGATAGCCATTTGTGTCGGCGGGTTTTATGCTCTGTTTTGGAGTAAAGGCGGGCAAACATTAGGCATGCGGGCTTGGCGACTCAAAGTTCAACACCCTAATGGCCAAAATCTAAGTTTTATTACCGCATGTGCTCGGGTAGTTTGGTCTTTATTAGGTATTGGCAATCTGTGGATTCTCATCAATGATGACAAATTAGCATTACAAGACATGATGACTCGTTCTGAAGTTGTGGTGTTGTCAGTAGAAGCTAACCAAATGCGTAACTGGCATGGTGCATAGCTAACCTAATACAGCACTTAGTTCAGTATTAAGTAACAAAAATGGCAACCAACAGGTTGCCATTTTTTTATTCAGTTTCACACAATCTATTTATACCTAAAATATTGATACATAGACTGATCATAGAAAATTTTGATTATTTACGAATATAATACAAAGCTAACCCCGTAAACAATATGCTCGGCGCTATAGCCCCTACTGCGGCGGGTAATTCATACACTATGCTCATAGGACCAAATATCTGGTTACTGATATAAAAGCTAAATCCAGCCACTACACCCAGCAACACACGAGCCCCCATAGTAACAGTTCGTAATGGGCCAAATACAAATGACAATGCCACTAACATCATTACAGCCACGGTCACTGGTTGCATAATTTTGCGCCATAACGCTAACTCATAACGACTTGGGTCTTGTTGATTAACTTCTAAATAATCCAAATAATCAATGAGTCCACTAATGGAGAGCGCCTCAGGCTTTACCGACACTACACTCAACTTATCAGGTGTTAATGAGGACTGCCATACATCAGTATCAAGGTGCTCGCGAATAACACGATCACCTTTAACAGTAGTATTTTCAACAGCAGTTAATTGCCAAGCATTATCAGTGAATGCCGCTGTTTTAGCATGTGTCACTCTGGTTAGTTCTTGCTGATCACTAAACTCATACAAGCTAATATTATTCAAAGTGTTAATATCTAATACTTCACCAATATTAACAAATAAGTCACCATCTTTAGCCCAAATACCACGATGAGACTTTATTAAACTGCCACCCGATATTTTAGTTGCCTGCAGTTCTTTAGCACTTTTTTCAGCAATAGGTGCGCCCCACTCACCCAGCGCCATCACTAAAATCATCAAAGGTATTGCCGTTTTCATCGCAGATTGAGTTATTTGTAAGCGTGACATACCAGAGGCTTGCATCACGACTAATTCTGAATTTGATGCCAACATGCCCATACCAATTAATGCTCCAAGCAATACCGCCATTGGGAAAAACATTTCAATATCTCGAGGCACTAAAAACAGAACATAAATCGCCGCATCCATCATGGTATAAGCACCACGACCAACAACGCGTAATTGGTCTACCCACTTAATAATCCCAGATAATCCTGTCAAAATAAGTAAACATAAACTTGATGTGCCGATAATCATGCGGGCGATATAAAGATCTAATATTCTCATGCAGTCACCTGCTTGCGTTTAAATAAATTTAGGAATTTCATCCCTGTAGGGCGTTCTTTAATTAATAACAACAGCCCTAACATCAACGCAAACCCGTGGATCCACCACATGCCTAAAAACTGTGGTATCACCTCATCTTGCAACGCTTTTTTACCTGCAACCATTAATCCGAAATACCCTAAGTACAGCAAAATTGCTGGAAACATCTTAGCAAACTTACCCTGACGTACATTCACTCGCGCTAATGGCACAGCAATCAAAGTGAGCAATGGAATTGAAATAGGAATGGCCAGTCTCCATTGAAATTCTGCTGCTGCTTCTGGGCCTGGAGTATCTAACAACTCATCAAAGGGTAATGCCGATAATTTACGTCGACGCTCATCCACTTCCTGTTCTTTGATTTCCATTTTATAGCCACCAAACGCTATCACCTGCAACTCAAGTGACCTAGGGCTACCTTGATAACGGAAGCCATTTTCAAGTTGTAACTGTTGGCTACCAATATTATCTTCAATCACTCGACCTTTATTGGCGACAACAATATTTGTTAGACCATTTTCGTCTTCTGGATCGGGAAGCTGTGCAACAAAAACCTTATCTAATGTATTGTCTTTATTTATTTTTTCGACAAATAATACCGCTCGACCATTAGGGCTTTCTTGAAAACGCCCCTGAGTTAATGCCGCTAGACCAGCTTCTGATTGCGCTTTTTCTAAGACTTGATTTTGGCGTTCTTCAGCCCAAGGTCCTACATAAATCGATAAATATGCGGTAAACAACAAATTAGCAAAAGCCACCAATAAGGTGACTCGGGTGACATACCATTCACTCACGCCTACACTGTGTAATACCACCATTTCATTTTCGGCATACATTCGACCGTGAGCAAGCAATATCCCTAAAAAGAAACTTAACGGTAATACTAATACGGTTAATTGAGGTAAATTTAACCCTAATAATGTCATCACTAATGAAGCGGGAAATTCACCGTCCGATGCGTCAGCTAACACTCGCACAAATTGTTGGCTGATAAAAATAGTTAACAACACTAAAAGTACCGCGAATTGTGCTTTTAAAACTTCACGAATAAGATATCTAAATACAATCACAAGTAGGATCCGGTGGCTAAACTTATCTTTTTACTGGTATCAGAGCAACTTTCATGTAAACTGTCTACTTTCAACAGTTTTGCTAGTTTTCTGACCAGCGCGGAAGGTGCTTTGGGGTCATGGTTAACATCTATTTTGGCTGTCAATTTACGCCTCTTTTTCGTTAATATCCCCAAATACTGAACACCTTTTCGTTGATTATATGCCAGATGGCCTAATGCAAACATTATCTAATAAATTTAAATATTTGTCTTTAAGAATCTAGGAGTGCTCATGGAGTTTAGCGTAAAGAGCGGCAGCCCCGAAAAGCAACGTTCAGCCTGCATCGTTGTCGGCGTATACGAACCTCGCCGTCTGTCTGGTATCGCAGAGCAATTGGATAAAATAAGTGAAGGTTACATCAGTAACCTACTTCGTCGTGGTGACCTTGAAGGAAAACCAGGACAAATGTTGCTATTGCATCACGTGCCAAATGTATTAAGTGAACGTGTGTTACTGGTTGGTTGTGGCAAAGAGCGTGAGTTAGACGAGCGCCAATACAAACAAATTATCACAAAAACCATTAGTACCCTTAATGAAACGGGTTCAATGGAAGCCGTATGCTTCTTAACTGAATTGCATGTCAAAGGCCGCGACACCTACTGGAAAGTTCGCCAAGCCATTGAAAGCACTAAAAACAGTTTATACTCATTTGACGCATTAAAAACCCGTAAAGGCGAAACTCGTCGTCCATTACGTAAAATGGTATTCAATGTGCCGACACGCCGTGAATTAACCATTGGTGAGCGTGCGATTGAGCATGGTACAGCAGTTTCTTCGGGTATGCATTTATGCCGCGATGTAGCTAATATGCCACCTAACATTTGTAACCCTGCTTATTTAGCATCTCAAGCCCGTCAAATGGCTGAAGTGCATGAAAACCTTACTGTCACGACTATTGGCGAAGAGCAAATGGCTAAGTTAGGCATGAACGCTTACCTTGCTGTTGGCCGTGCTAGCGCAAACGAATCTATCATGACAGTGATGGAATATCAGGGCGCAGTAAACAGCACAGAAAAGCCAATTGTACTCGTAGGTAAAGGGTTAACATTTGACTCTGGTGGGATTTCATTAAAGCCAGGCGAAGCCATGGACGAAATGAAATACGACATGGGCGGCGCTGCGGGTGTGATTGGCACCATGAAAGCGTTATGCGAAATGAAATTACCTATCAACGTTATTGGTATATTAGCTGGCTGTGAAAACATGCCTGCCGGTAATGCTTATCGCCCTGGTGACATTTTAACCACTATGTCAGGTCAAACGGTTGAAGTACTTAATACTGATGCTGAAGGCCGTTTAGTGCTATGTGACGTATTAACCTACGTTGAGCGCTTTGAACCTGAATTAGTCATTGATACAGCCACTTTAACCGGTGCTTGTGTTATTGCATTAGGTAAACACGCTTCAGGCTTGTTTAGTTCTCATAACCCATTGGCACATGAGATCCTTAATGCTGGTGAGCAAAGTGGTGACCGTGCGTGGCGCATGCCATTATGGGATGAATATCAAGACATGCTTGATAGCCCATTTGCCGACATGACTAACTTAGGCGGCCGTCCAGCAGGTTCAATCACTGCGGCATGCTTCTTATCGCGTTTCGCTAAGAAGTATAACTGGGCACATTTAGATGTCGCAGGTACAGCTTGGAACAGCGGTGCGAACAAAGGCTCTACAGGTCGTCCAGTTCCGATTTTAAGCCAGTTCTTAATTAACCGCGCTGGTGTTGAAATTAGCGAGTAAACCTTAGGTTTAACGCATATAAAAGGGTAAAGCGAATGCTTTACCCTTTTATGTTACTATTTTACTGGGGTTATAAATCCTCGACCACATCGATAAGCGTGACTTTTAGTTCAGTGTCATTGAGTTTAATCAACAAAGCTAGGCGACTTAAATTTAGCCCCAAGCTTAGTGGTACTTTGGGCAGACTTAGGTAAAAACGCGATTGGATGGGGAATTTTAGTTTGCTCAATATTAGTCACGGTGGATACATCATTAAACGTCATGTTTCTTGTGGCACATAAAACAACCGCTTGTCTTCCCAGATCCAGCAAGATTGGCTATTAAATCAACAGAAGATGAATCACGATAACTCGTTCACATAAAACAATAATAGTGCAGTCATAGTTTTTTTTATGACCTAATTACATGATAAATTACATATTGTACAAATTTACATTAAATACTTTACTTAACAATCAGAAGGAATTGATTGAATGGCACAGCAAGTTCAAGGATCTGTTAACGTTAAGTTGGTCATTTTTTGATAAAAAATTTCCGATTATCCCCGCTTTATTTATTCTTCAGTGTGTTTGCTGCATTAGTGCCTTTAAATCTGTTCGCACAACCTCTTGCCGACACCCAGTTTATCACTCATCCTTTACACCCTTTTAGCTATCAACAAAATGACCAGCTAAATGGTTTTTCTGTTGAAATTGTTAAAGCGATGATGAAAAACAAGCATGTAAACACTGATATCAAAATGTATCCTTTTAATAGAGCATTTCAAATGCTAAAAGAACAACCTAATACGACGTTATTTATTATTGCAAAAAGACCTGATCGAGAACAGAGTATGAAGTGGATCGGGCCTATCATTATTAGTGATGCTTTTTTTAGCTAAAGCCGCCAATATTGATATCAATAGCATAGAGCGAATACCAATCAAACTGTACGATTCGACACTGTACATTGCGTTCTCAAACGACACCAGTGACGAGGTAATTGCGCTATGGCAACAAGCATTTGATGAATTAATCTCATTAGGTATGTACCAAACCATTTATCAAGATTATTTTCCAACTGATACCGATTTTGCTAAGCAATAACGGACTTACCGCTGGTTATAGTCATTTCACCATCAATTACAAATGAATTCCTCCAGACACTTCAATTCTCTGGCCATTTAACCACTGCGCTTCATCGCTTAATAGCATCAACATCGCCTTACCAATATCGTCCGGCAAACCAACACGCCCAAGTGCCGTTTTTGATGCGATAGACTCATTTAACGCAGTATTATCGCGCACAACGCCACCACCAAAATCGGTTTCTATTGCCCCTGGGGCTAAGGTATTAACACTTATCTGACGTGGTCCAAGCTCTAAAGCTAAATAGCGGGTCATCACTTCAACACCCGCTTTCATCATCGCATAAGCACAGAACCCAGTTTCACTAAAACGTGTTAACCCAGAGCTCACATTAATCACTTTGCCGCCATTATTTATTAAAGGAAGTAACGATTGGGTTAGAAAAAAAACTCCCTTTAAATGCACATTCATTAATCCATCAAACTGAGCTTCAGTTGTGTCTGCAAATGCTGCAAACTCACCCATTCCGGCATTGTTAATCAGTGCATCAATATTCTCGCGTTCAAAATATTGGCTTAACAACTCAGACAATTTGTCTGTAAATGAGCTAAACATGGAAACATCACCGACATTCAGCGGTAATGCCGCGGCTTTTTTTCCTAGCCAGCGAATACTTGCGACAACTTCATCTGCGGCCTCCTTGTTATGTAAATACGTAATCACCACATCCGCACCTTTAGCCGCCAACATTAATGCGGCATTCTTACCTAAACCGCGGCTACCACCAGTGACTAATACCAACTTATTCATATATGTCTCTTGTTCATTTAATAGAAGATGCAATGATAATAAAACACTCATCTACTAGGATAAACAGCATAAAAGTGGCATTATTGTTTGCATTACACGAACAATAATAAGGCGAAAATGAATAAATTTGAAGCTATGAGACGATTTGTTCATGTCGCGCAAACAGGCAGTTTTACTCAGGCAGCAGCGGCATTGCACTTACCTAAATCGAGTATTTCAGCTGCAGTTGAGTCATTAGAGCAACTATTAGGAACGCGGCTTTTTCAACGCAGTACTCGGCGGGTGACGTTAACCCATGATGGGGCTATCTATTTAGCGCAATGTCGACAAATATTGCACGATATAGATGCATTAGAAAGTCAGTTTCAGCATGATAATGACAGTGTTCGAGGCGTCATAAAAGTTGATATGCCGAGTCGTTTTGCCAACAAAACCGTATTGCCTCGACTCAGCGAATGGTGCGATCGTTATCCTCGTGTCAATATAGTCATCAGCAGCACCGATTATCATATCGATCCAATAAAATCTGGTGTTGATTGCCTGATCAGAGTGGGGAATCAAGGTAACAGTTTACTTATTGCCAGACCCTTAACACAATATCGCATTATAAACTGTATTAGCCCAACTTATGTCCAACGCTATGGTACACCAAGCACCCTTGCAGACTTACAACAACACCGAATAATCGGTTATATCCCAACAATAAATCATAGTACCTCAACGGATCACAATTCAGCTCTTTTTGACTATGTAGAACACGGTCAGAATGACCAGTGCACGGTTCCAAGTGTGGTCTCGGTAACTAATTCCGACGCTTACACCTCGGCATGTTTAGCTGGGCTAGGTATTGCTCAAATCCCAGAGATGGGCGTAACAGACTACTTAAATACTGGTCGTTTAATCCGGATTTTGCCTCAATATGAAGCCGCTCCCATGCCGGTGAGTATCTTGTATCCTTCACGTAGCCAACTACCTAAGCGCCTAAGTTTGTTTATGGATTGGCTCGACAGTATTGTTAAAACCGCAGTAATGAATCAATAAACGGGGCAAATTAATGGCCATGACTCGCCAGCAACACAAAGAATATTTAATTGATAATCGAAAAATAGATGTCTATTACGACCGTTTCACCACCCGTTTTAGCATAGTGATAAATCAGCAAAGGATTTATAGTCGACTACTGCTGTTAAGCCCATGGCGTAAACAGCAAATAATGATTAATAACATCCCCTACAATTTAACCATTAGGTGGTTTGTGTTGTGGCGTTCAAGCTTAACGCCAGCTCAACCATCGCCTCAGCGTCCATCCATTACAGAGCTATTACCACAGCGGCGTAGAAAATCCATTATGATAGTGATATATGGCGGATTAATAAGCGCGATTAAACTGACCTTAGTGGTATTGAGCTATTCCAACATCATATGAATATCGTATCACGAGGTCATTAACCCGCAGACGATTTTAGTGTAAACTCAAGCCCAACTTATTAACCTGTTAAAAGCATCACAACATGACTCAAGCCATATTTTACCTTATGCCTGAAAATCATAATCAAATGAGTGCATTAGATGCACTGTATTTAGCTGCTTGCAGGTTAGCTGAACAACAATATCGTCAACAAAAAACAGTCTACATTCACTGCAAAGACAAACAGCAAGCTTATGCAATTGACGAATTACTGTGGCAATTTGAGCCAAACGCCTTTGTACCACACAACTTAAAAGGTGAAGGCCCAGTGACAGGTGCGCCAGTCGAAATTGGTTTTGATACCTTAGGGCCAAATAAAAGTCGCCAAGTTCTGATTAATCTTGCAGACCAAATGCCCAGTTTTGCGGTAAACTTGCCCCATATTATCGATTTTGTCGCTAATGATGACGAACTCAAGCGCATTGCACGCAATCGCTACCGTCAATATCAGAATGTAGGCATTACGCCCAGCACTCAAGCATTAGCCGAATAAACACTTAATTTAGATAGAGAACATAACGCTCCTATGGAAAAAACATACAACCCAAAGTCTATCGAACAAGCCCTTTACCAAAACTGGGAAGAGCAAGGTTACTTCAAGCCTAGCGGCGATGAATCACAAGGCAATTATTGCATCATGATCCCGCCACCGAATGTAACCGGTAGCTTACACATGGGTCATGCATTCCAAGATACCATCATGGATACCCTTACCCGCTATGAGCGCATGAAAGGTAAAAATACCTTGTGGCAAATCGGCACCGACCACGCAGGTATTGCGACTCAAATGTTGGTTGAGCGTAAGCTTGAAGCCGAAGAAGGTAAAACTCGCCATGATTTAGGCCGTGACGCCTTTATTGATAAAGTGTGGGACTGGAAAGAACAGTCTGGTGGCACCATCACTAAACAGCTTCGCCGCATGGGCGCATCTGTTGATTGGGATCGCGAACGTTTTACGATGGACGAAGGCTTATCTAAAGCTGTTCAAGAAGTGTTTGTTCGCCTATACGATGACGAATTAATTTATCGTGGTAAGCGCTTAGTTAACTGGGATCCAAAACTTCATACCGCCATTTCTGACTTAGAAGTTGAAAATAAAGAGAAGCAAGGCCACATGTGGCACTTCCGCTATCCTTTGGCCCAAGGCGCATTAACGGCCGATGGTAAAGACTATCTCGAAGTGGCCACGACTCGCCCAGAAACCATGTTAGGTGACAGCGCAGTAGCCGTGCATCCAGATGATGAGCGTTATCAGTCATTAATTGGCAAATTCATTCTATTGCCTATCGTTAACCGTTTAGTGCCAATTGTTGCCGACGATTACGTCGATATGGAATTTGGTACTGGTTGCGTAAAAATTACTCCAGCCCATGACTTTAACGACTATGAAGTCGGTAAACGTCATCAACTGCCTATGTACAGTATCTTTACGTTAGATGCCTGTGTCCGCAGTTTTGTTGAAGTCATCAACACCGATGGCACCCCAAACAAAGACATTGAAATTGCCTTACCAGAGCGTTATGTCGGCCTTGACCGCTTTAAAGCTCGTACAGCAATTGTTGAAGAGTTTGAAACATTAGGCTTACTTGAAAAAGTCGCTCCGCACGGCTTAAAAGTACCCTATGGCGATCGCTCCGGTGTGGTCATAGAACCTCTATTAACCGACCAGTGGTATGTGGCCGTACAGTCAATGGCAAAAACAGCGATTGAAGCAGTAGAAACCGGCGAAATTAAGTTTGTGCCGCAGCAATATGAAAATATGTACTTCTCGTGGATGCGTGATATTAAAGACTGGTGTATTTCACGCCAGTTATGGTGGGGACACCGTATTCCAGCTTGGTACGACGAAAACGGTAAAGTCTATGTTGCCCGTAACGAAGCGGAAGTGCGTGCTAAGCACCAATTTGCTGACTCAGTGGTATTACGTCAAGACGACGACGTATTAGATACTTGGTTCAGCTCGGCATTATGGACATTCTCAACCTTAGGTTGGCCGGATAACTTAGAAGATTTAAAAACCTTCCACCCAACCGATGTGTTGGTTACCGGTTTTGACATTATCTTCTTCTGGGTTGCGCGGATGATTATGATGACAATGCACTTCATTAAAGATGAAGATGGCAAACCACAAGTACCTTTCAAAACCGTTTACGTTACTGGCCTTATCCGTGACGAAGCCGGCAATAAGATGTCAAAATCTAAAGGTAACGTACTTGACCCATTAGACATGATCGACGGTATCGATCTTGAAACGTTAGTAACTAAGCGTACTGGCAACATGATGCAGCCACAACTGGCGGCAAAAATTGAAAAAAGTACCCGCAAAGAATTTGCCGACGGCATTGAAGCCCACGGTACCGATGCCCTGCGCTTTACGTTAGCAGCAATGGCATCAACGGGTCGTGACATCAACTGGGACATGAAACGTCTTGATGGCTACCGCAGTTTCTGTAACAAGTTATGGAATGCGTCACGTTACGTGTTAATGAACACTGAAGTGCAGACGGATCCCGATAGCGATGAAGCTGGCGAACCTTTAGATTGCGGTCAACTATTAGTTAATGGCAAACCAGGAACAATGGAGTTGTCATTAGCCGATCGTTGGATCATTGGTTTGTTTAACCAAACCGTGAAAACCTTTGATGACCACATGGCCGCTTATCGTTTTGACCTAGCCGCTAACACTTTATACGAGTTCACTTGGAACCAATTCTGTGACTGGTACTTAGAGCTAACCAAGCCAGTAATGCAAAATGGTAGCGACGCGCAAATGCGTGGAACGCGCCATACATTAGTTAATGTGCTTGAAAAAATACAACGCCTAATGCACCCAATTATGCCGTACATTACCGAAACGATTTGGCAGCGTGTTAAGCCATTAGCGGGCGTAACAGGCGATACCATCATGCTAGCATCGTTCCCAACTTATCAAGCCGATCAAGTTGATGCGACCGCGATGGCCGATCTTGAATGGGTTAAGCAAGTGATTGTGGCAGTACGTAATATTCGTGCAGAACTTAACATTGCGCCTTCTAAGCCACTTAATGCATTAGTGCGCGGTGTAAGCTACGAGGATCGTATTCGCCTTGAAGCTAACCAAACCTTCTTTGCTAGTCTCGCAAAATTAGAAACCATCACTATCCTTGAAGAAGGTGAAACGGCACCAATGTCGAGCACGCAATTAGTTGGCAATATGGAGCTGTTAATTCCAATGGCTGGTTTGATCGATGTCGGCGCAGAAATGGCCCGTATTGATAAACAACTAGAAAAGCTTGCTCAAGAGATAGCCCGTATTGAGGGTAAATTATCTAATCAAGGCTTTGTGGCTAAAGCCCCTGCCGCGGTAATTGATAAAGAACGCGCTAAAATGACCGATTTAACTCGTGATATTGAAAAACTAAACGAGCAAAAAATTGAATTGGCCAAGATTTAACGGCAACCAGTAAGTTGTTGACTTATTAGTTACGATTTACTCAGCTCAAATAAAGCGTCCTGCAAAAACCAGCGAATAATTCGCTGGTTTTTATCTTTGTTGATGTGAGCTATAGCAATAATTTAACCTTTATTTAGTTCAAACTTAAAACCTTGATATCTCAATTTACATTTTTGGTGTATAAGCTTCGGCCAATATCATCAATCTATTTAATAGGCCAAAACAATGTCTGATAAATTCTTTTTTAAAGGTCGTCAAACCCCTAAACCGGCCTATGGCGAAAGTGGTTATAACACCAAACGCGCAGCCAAACTTGGCACAGAAGCATTACCGCTTAAATTGTCAGTACAAACTGAAGCGCGCAAAGTTGAAGTAGCTGAAATAGTGGCCGACAAACAGTTGTTTGCCAATATCACTATTGATGCCGACAAACCTGAAAACATCATTGATTTAAGCGGTATATTAAATAAACCGAAAACAGTCAGCTTTGAAGCTAAACCTAACCGTAATGATGCTTGCCCTTGTGGTAGTGGTAAAAAATACAAAAAGTGTTGTGGTGCATAAGCCACAATAGCAAACTTAGGCCTGTCGATAGGCTAATAGTGATATAAAAAAAGCGGATCTTATGATTCGCTTTTTTTATTGTCTTTGGATATTTATCTAGAACTTAGGTACAGTGTCAGCCTTTGTTAAAGAAATGATAAAAAGCATAAAATAAAAGGGTGACTTATGAGCACTAATTCACACTCAAGCAATGACTTGAGTGAAGTAAAACAATTAGGTATGTGGGCAGCAATAAGCAGTTTAGGTTATATATTTTGGCTTGTTGGTGGTATGGAGCTAATAGAACGCATTGCCTATTATGGTGTAAAAGCCAGTGCAGGTTTATACGCTAAAGCGCCTGTATCACAAGGCGGACTGGGCATTAATTTAAGTGATTACGGTATTATCATATCGGTCTGGGCGTTATTGCAAACCTTTGTACCCGTGTTAACCGGCGGAATTTCTGATCGTGTCGGCTATAAAGAAACCATTTTCGTTTCTACCATCATCAAAATATGTGGTTATTTAACCATGGCATTCTTCCCCAGTTTCTGGGGTTTTCTCGCCGGAGCCATGTTGCTAGCCATGGGTACAGGGGTATTCAAACCCGGAATTCAAGGCACCTTAGTACTGTCAACTAATCGTAATAATACTTCGATGGCTTGGGGTATTTTTTACCAAGTAGTTAATATTGGTGGTTTTTTAGGTCCACTGGTTGCAGTGCATATGCGCCAATTATCTTGGGATAATGTGTTTTATGCTTGTGCGACGATTATCTCATTAAACTTTTTATTTTTATTGGCTTACAAAGAACCCGGTAAAGACGAGCGTTTAGAGCGCACTCGTAAAGTAAAATCTGGCGAACTACAGCAAGACGCATTGTGGAAAGATGCCCTTAGAGAACTTAAAAAACCTGTGGTGATTTACTATATGCTAGTATTTGCCGGCTTTTGGTTCTTATACAATTCATTATTTGATGTATTACCGATCCACATTGCTGAGTGGGTCGACACCAGCGTCATTGTCACTTCATTATTTGGCCCCGAAGGCACTAGCAACGGCATATTGCAATTTTGGTTAGGCCTTAGTAATGATGGTACCAAAGTGATGCCAGAGGGCATGCTCAACCTTAATGCAGGCATGATCATGACCACCTGCTTTATTGTTGCTGCGCTTACGGCTAAATATCGCATTACAACCGCCATGTTTGTCGGTTGTTTATTGAGTATTTTAGCCATTGCTTTGGTGGGTGCATTTAATGCAGCTTGGATGATTGTACTGGCAATAGCCATGTTCTCTGTCGGTGAAATGATGATAAGTCCCAAGAAGAACGAATTTATGGGCAATATTGCACCTGAAGGTAAAAAAGCCATGTACTTAGGTTTTGTTATGTTACCTCAAGGCATAGGTTGGACGTTAGAAGGTTATTTCGGCCCTAAACTGTATGACATGTACGCTTCAAAAGAGCGTATCGCTCGTGAAGCCTTGTCTGAACATGGCATGAACCTAACCGATATAGCTAACATCCCACAAGGTGAAGCGTTTAACCGCTTAGTCAGCGTAACAGGCCAAGAGCCACAAGCCTTAACCCAAGCTTTGTATCAAGCCAACAACATCGGTATGGCTTGGTATATTATTGCCGCTATCGGGATTATTTCAGCCGTAGGTATTTTCATCTACGGAAAATGGCTATTAAGAATGCAACGCCAACAAATGGCTTAACGAAACGAACTGTAGAGTACTTAGCAAAAAATACTGGTTTGATAAAAGGGAAGCAGCTGTGCTTCCCTTTTGTTTTTCTCGCACCAAACAAGTTGATAGATTTTAATAGCGTCATACTAGAACTGCCCCATCGTTAACTTCCCTCTCAATAACGTCTTTCTCATTAATCAGTCCTCCTTAGTCACTCTGTTTATTTTCTACCTTGTTCATTACCGATTGGTAGCCCATATCCCTCAAATCGCATGAGCCATATAACAGACGACAGAGCATGCATCATCAACGATTTACACGCCGATGTTTCCAGCTCATTGAGACATCATCAATTGTAGGACAAATGCCACTACGTTAGATAATTCAGTTGAAGTTGATATGTCATTAACCTCAATTTAATGGTCAATTAAATTGCAATAACTTAAGTTACTGGCATTGACTGAATTGATTAGATTACGTTGGGTTAAATAGGATTAGATTGTGTAATTAATGATCTTGTTCGATATATTTTTTCAAAGAAAATACTGACAACGAATGACCATGAAATACTTATAGATTGATTAATAAACTTCATTAAAAAAACAGGGAGGCATTACTGCCTCCCTGTTAGTTATTTTCTTAAGTGATGATTAAGAATTTATTTTATATTTAGTGTGCTGAACTACCATGAACAACATCTACGCCGTAAGTTTTACCTTCAGCATGACACGTTGCACATGATTCAACTGGTAAGTCAGCTGTTGAATCTGGCGTACCTTGAACTGTTGCACCATTTGCCTTGAAATGAGCTAATGCAGCAGCTCCTGAGTGAGCATGACAACTACGACAAGCTTCTGCTACTGGTGAAATGTATAACTCTTCACTAGTACTCACTTTAATTGCACGTTTGCCTGATGTTAAACCACCATCGTCAGCAAATAGAGACTCACCATCGTTATGACACTCTGTACAATTAGTTTGTACAGCTGGATATCCGTGCAGTTCACCATCAGCATCACGATAGATACCAGGTTCGCCACGAGTCGCATCCCAAAGGCCAGAATGGAATCTGTGTGCTACACCAAATAAATCTCGTTGGCTAAATGTAACATCAGTTGTTACCCATATCGCATCACCATCTTCATCCACTTCATCAGACTTGTACTGCACTGGGTGACCAGATCTACCAACATTTTCATTATGACAATCCATACATTGAGTAAATTCTGTCACACCATGGGTACCTTTCACATATGTTAAGCTACCATGACAGCTATTACATTTCGCTTCAGTTACAGTGATACGTGCAGGGTCATCAAAACGTGAAACCACCTCAGTTGCATCGGCATCGGTTAAGTTGAAATACTTAACCGGGGCACTGTTTGCCACTCCAAGTTGTTCAATATTTCCATCAGCATCTTCAGTACACATAACAATCATGTCATCTTCAGCACAAACTTGAACTTCTGCTGTAACATAGATAGGACCGACTAAAAGGCTTGCATCAAAGTCACTAGCGACGGTTAATACACCGCCAGTCATGCTCACTGCATCATCAATCACCGACATTCCAAGACCACTGGTAACTGCGCCATCTTCAGATAAATTACCAATTAGAAAACCACGACTTGTTGAAGTCATATATTCGCTTAAGTCAGTACCATCAGCAATTGCAGCACCATTAAGTGTTACATTAGCAGTAACTGTTAAAGTAGAAATTGATGGGTCTGCTGTTACTGTTGCAACTGCCGAAGTGAAATCAAAGACTAATCCCTCAGCAACATTATCACGTAAACCCACTTTATGAGCTTCCATTGGGCTTAAAATACCAGAGCCATGACAACCAGAACAAACAGCGTCGCTTGAAGGCACAATACCGTTGTGGTTTTCACCCGTCGTTAAGTTAACATCTACGTGACATGATACACACGCTTCTTTATAGACGTTGTCGTTCCACTGAGTGCCATTATCATGACAAACTGTACATTCATTTAACTCGGCTGGGAAACCAATTTCACCAAACAGCTCTGCAGCTTCGCCAGTTAGCGAGTCAGCAATATGATGTCCAGCATGGATAGTGTGGATCATAGCGTTGAAGCTGATGTTATATCCCAAATCTGCATAGTCTTCATCGGCTGCCATCGCTGGGTTATGACACGCTACACAGTTTTCAACTTTTTGATAATTATGATGTGCACTGATGTTGCTCATACGCATATCTGTATCAGCGTAACCATCTAATGAACTATGACATTGAATACATGCCGCATTAGACACTGAATCTTTTTCAGAAACAGCTAGCTCGCCAGTCGCAGGAATAAAATCAATTGGCGTTGATAACAGCTTATCACTGATACCAGTACCATCAGCCATAGCAACATTATATGCACGTAACATCACACGAACTAGGTTGTTAGCATCACCGTCAGTTAATACTGATGGCGCATTACCATCATGCTCCCAAGTACCGGTATAGGTACCAGGATTAGCAGGATCTTCAGCTATCGTACACGCTTCAACTTCAACACCAGCACGAGTAGTTGCAGTACCAGTAAGGGTACAATACATAGCGTTATCACTAACAAAGTCATTAGCATATAAATGACTTGTCCATAGGTATGGGGCACCCGTGTCAGTGGTATTTTCAGACTGGCTGGTTACATAGAGCTGGACCTTTTCAAGTCCAGAGAATGGAAAAGTCGCTCCACCAGAGCCTTCCGCTGTAGCCGTAAATTTAAAGCTAAAATCGTCAGTACCAACAACCACAATATCTGTTGGCGCTATAGTTAACGTAAAGTTTGCAGCATCTTCAACGGTAGTTACCGTTAAACCAGCATTAGTACCATCAGCGCCATCGGCACCTGCTGCACCATCGGCACCGTCGGCACCATCACTGCCGTCAGAGCCACATCCAGCTAAACCAAAAGCGGCAATAAAAGCGGCCGCCAGTAATGTTCTATTATATTTCTTCATTTTAAATCCCCCGATTTAAATTTATAGGTTCTTGCATCTAATAAGATATAAGAAAATAAGGCAAAAAACCCGAAAATGTTGCGAATATGTGAATACTGATCACAATTTGGCTTCATTATGTTATCAATTAATGCTCAGGTACTAACAAAAAAATAAACTTGTAATTTCATATTGTGTAATGAGAAATAGCATTCCAACGTGAACAAATTGAGATAAAAACGAAGAGGTAAAACATACAACGAATGAATTAAGTTACAAATATTAAATAAGCACCGGTTAGACAACATTAATAAAAAAAGAGGGAGGCATTACTGCCTCCCTCTTACTTATTTTCTTAAATGATGATTAAGAAGTTATTTTCTATTAGTGTGCTGAACTTCCATGCACTACATCTACACCGTATGTTTTACCATCAGCATGACATGTTGCACATGATTCAACCGGTACATCATCAGCTGAGGTAATATTATCACCAAAGACTGTTGCACCATTACTCTTGAAGTGAGCAAGAGCCGCTGCACCAGAGTGAGCGTGACAACTACGACAAGCTTCGGCAACTGGAGAAATAAATTCACCACCACTGATTTCAATCGCAGTTCTACCTGATGTTAACTCACCAGTACCATCAAAGAATGGCATAGCATCGCCAGCAGCATTTGCATCTTTATGACACGCTTGACAATTAGTTTGTACCGCAGGGTAGTTAACCAATTCATCATCTGTATCTAAGTAGATGCCAGCACCTGTACTACCTGCAAACAAACCGCTGTGGAAACGGTGAGCAACTGTTGCTAAGTCACGGTTGTAATACTCTAGGCCTTCAACAACTTCAAACGTAGGTTCGCCATCATCATCTACACCAGACTGTTTATAAACATCTGCATGATAAGAACCAGGGTAGTTGTTATTATGACAATCAGCACATTGTGTAAAGTTAGTCACACCATGGTTAGGTGATTTAACATGCGATAAATTGTCATGACAAGCATTACATTTCGCTTCATCAGCTGTTGTACGGTCATTACCCACCTGTGTAGGTGAAGTGTAACCTGTTAGCTCAGGGCTAACAAAACGTAAGTTGGTAGTAGTTTCAGCACCCGCTGCAGCAACTGTATCAAACACAAAGTACTTAGTTACAATGTTTGAAGGAACCGCTACATCACAAGCACCAGTATCAGTACCTGCACCATCAGCTAGCATTGTGTTCTCAACAATCATGTCAGTTGTTGTGTTACCACACATGTTCAATTCAGAAGAAACTGAAATTGTTTTACCATCAAGTTGATTAGCGGTAAGTGACTTAGTTAAGGTTAACTGGCCGCCTGCAACAACAAACATTTCTGGATTAGATACAGTGTTTACACTTAATCCACGAATATAATCGCCATTGCTATCAAGTGTACCAATTAAGATATCGTCACCTGATTTCGCTTTGTTTAGATACATAGTTAAATCTGTACCATCAGCTGCAACTGCACCATTTAATTCAACACCAATGACAACAGTTAATACATCTGAAGCAACATCAGCAGAAACGACGTCTAACACTAAACCATCTTCAAAAGCAGCACGACGATTAACACTGTGCGCTTCCATTGGGCTTAAGCTACCTGAACCGTGACAACCAGAACAAACAGCGTCGCTTGAAGGCACAATACCGTTATGGTTTTCGCCGGTCTCAAGGTTCACATCTACGTGACATGATACACAGGCTTCAGCATAGACATTGTCGTTCCACTGGGTGCCATTATCATGACAAACAGTACATTCATTTGCTTCAGCAGGAAAAGCGATTCCGCCAAACATCTCTTTCGCTTCACCAGTAAGTGAGTCAGCAATATGCTCCCCCATATGAATGGTGTGGATCATGGCATTGAAGTTTGCATTAAAGCCCACTTCTTCGTCGTCTTGTCCGCCCGCATAAGCAGGGTTATGACAAGCAACACAGTTTTCAACTTTTTGATAGTTATGGTGAGCACTAATGTTGCTAATATGCAAATCAGTATCAGCATAACCTTCCATTGGGCTATGACACTTGATACATGCTGCATTAGACACGGCATCTTTTGCTGAAACCGCAAGTTCGCCAGTTGCTGGAATAAAATCAATTGGCGTTGATAGAGGCTTATCACTTACCTCTGTACCATCTGCCATTACAACATCATAAGCACGGATCATCACACGAACTAAATCGTTAGCATCACCATCGGCCAATACTACAGGCGCATTACCATCATGTTCCCAAGTACCTGTATAAGTACCAGGATTAGCTGGGTCTTCAACCAATGTACAGGCTTCTACTTCACTGCCATCGCGAGCTGTAGTGCTACCCGTTAAATTACAATACATACTGCTGCCAAAATCGTTAGCAAGCGCATGGTTGGTCCATAACATCGGTGCACCAGTATCGGTAGTATTAGCAGACTGGCTGGTTACATATAGTGCAACCTTCTCAAGTCCAGAGAATGGCACAGACGTTCCGCCAGTACCTTCACCTGTTACGCTAAATTTAACGCTAAATGCATCTGTACCCACAACAACAATATCTGCTGGTGCTAGGGTTAAATTAAAATTAGCTGCACTTTCAACTGTAGTGACGGTTAAGCCTGCTGAAGTACCATCTGTACCATCGGCACCTGCAGCACCATCAGCACCCGCAACACCATCACTGCCGTCAGAGCCACATCCTGTCACACCCATTGCAGCCATAAATGCTACAGCGAGTAATGTTTTATTATATTTCTTCATTTTAAATCCCCCGATTTAAATTTATAGGTTTTTGCACCTACAAAATATAAGGAAATAAGGAAAAAGGCCCGAAAAATGTTACAAACCTGTGATGCTTAATCACAATTCTCTTAATGAAAATTTATAATTTCATATTTGAGTATTTGCAAAACTAAAATTTGCAATTTCACATTATGTAATTACAAAGAGGTATTCCGACATGAACAAATTGAGATAAAAACTAAGAGAGCAAAATAAAGAAATAAAACATACAACTAATGAAGTAAATTACAAATGTTATATATGCAGCGTTTAGCCTGAAAATTAATAAAAAAAGAGGGAGGCATTATTGCCTCCCTCTTTTTTATTTTCTTAAGTGATGATTAAGAAATTATTTTCTATTAATGTGCAGAACTTCCATGAACTACATCTAAGCCGTATGTTTTACCATCGGCATGACATGTTGCACATGATTCAATTGGCACTGCGTCTGCAGACATAATGTTGTCGCCAAAGACTGTTGCGCCATTACTCTTAAAGTGAGCTAGAGCCGCTTCACCAGAGTGAGCGTGACAACTACGACAAGCTTCTGTAACTGGAGAAATAAATTCACCATTACCGAGTGCAACTGAAGTTCTACCAGAGGTCAAAGTACCAGTACCATCAAAGAATGCCATAGCATCGCCAGCTGCATTTGCATCTTTATGACACGCTTGGCAATTAGTTTGATCCGCAGGATAGTTAACTAAGTCGCCGTCAGCATTGATATAAACGCCAGATGCTTCTTCCGCATATGTTCCACTGTGGTAACGGTGAGCAACAGTTACTAAATCACGGTTATAGTACTCTAGGCCTTCAACCACTTCAAACGTACCGTCAGCAGATTCAACTTGAACTGTTTCATGATGAGAACCTACAGGGCTAGCATTGTTATGACAATCAGCACATTGTGTAAAGTTAGTCACACCATGACGAGGTGCTTTAACGTGCGCTAAGTTGTCGTGACAAGCATTACATTTAGCTTCGTCAGCGGTTGTACGGTCATTACCCACCTGTGTAGGTGCGTTATAAGCAGTTACTGCAGGACTAACAAAACGTAGGTTGTCAGTAGTGGCAACACCAGTAGCGGCTACTGCATCAAATACAAAGTATTTAGTGACGATGTTAGCTGGAATACCAACATCACAACCATCAGCTGTAGCAACAATCATATCGGTGTCTGTATCACCACACATGTTCATTTCAGATGACACATAAAGTGTTTCGCCATCTAAATCTGTAGCATCACTAAGTGTTTGAGTTAGGACGATGTTACCACCCGTAACCACAAACATACCTCCATCAGTAGAGATACTTGTACCTTGAACGTAATCACCATTGTCATCAAGGGTACCGATTAAAATACTCCGACCACCAGATGTGCTAAATACATAATCAGCTAGATCAGTACCATCAGCTGCAACTGCACCATTTAATTCAACACCAATAGTGACAGTTAGTTCGCCTGCTGCAACTTCAGCAGAAACAACATCTAAGACTAAACCATTTGCTAAGTCAGCACGACGACCAACCTTATGAGCTTCCATTGGGCTTAAGCTACCTGAACCGTGACAACCAGAACAAACAGCGTCACTTGAAGGCACAATACCATTATGACCTTCACCCGTTTCAAAGTTCACAGTTAAGTGACATGATTCACAAGCTTCAGCATAGATATTGTCGTTCCACTGGGTGCCATTATCATGACAAACAGCACATTCAGTTGACTCAGCTGGGAAACCAATTTCGCCCCACATCTCTTTAGCTTCGCCTTGTAGTCCCTGCCATTCTGCAAGATCTTTACCCATATGAATGGTGTGGATCATGGCATTGAAGTTTGCATTAAAGCCCACTTCTTCGTCGTCTTGTCCGCCCGCATAAGCAGGGTTATGACAAGCAACACAGTTTTCAACTTTTTGATAGTTATGGTGAGCACTAATGTTACTTATACGCAAATCAGTATCAGCATAACCTTCCATTGGGCTATGACACTTGATACATGCTGCATTAGACACGGCATCTTTTGCTGAAACCGCAAGTTCACCAGTTGCTGGAATAAAATCAATTGGCGTTGATAGAGGCTTATCACTTACCTCTGTACCATCTGCCATTACAACATCATAAGCACGGATCATCACACGAACTAAATCGTTAGCATCACCATCGGCCAATACTACAGGCGCATTACCATCATGTTCCCAAGTACCTGTATAAGTACCAGGGTTAGCTGGATCTTCAACCAATGTACAGGCTTCTACTTCACTGCCATCACGAGCTGTAGTACTACCCGTTAAATTACAATACATGCTGCTGCCAAAATCATTAGCAAGTGCATGGTTGGTCCATAAATAAGGTGCACCCGTATCGGTAGTGTTAGCAGACTGGCTGGTTACATACAGCGCAACTTTATCAAGTCCAGAGAATGGCACAGCCGCTCCGCCAGTACCTTCACCTGTTACGCTAAATTTAACGCTAAATGCATCTGTACCCACAACAACAATATCTGCTGGTGCTAGGGTTAAATTAAAATTAGCTGCACTTTCAACTGTAGTGACTGTTAAGCCTGCTGAAGTACCATCTGTACCATTGGCACCTGCAGCACCATCAGCACCCGCAACACCATCGGCACCATCACTGCCGTCAGAGCCACATCCTGTCACACCCATTGCAGCCATAAATGCTACAGCGAGTAATGTTTTATTATATTTCTTCATTTTAAATCCCCCGATTTAAATTTGTAGGTTTTTGCACCTATAAAATATAAGGAAATAAGACAAAATGCTCGTCTGCTATTGCAAACCTGTGAGATTAAGTTAGAGATTCGTTAGAAGAAATTAGCGATTTTATTTTTAAGTATTAACAAAAATAAAATAGCCAAATTCACACCGCGCAACCCCAAAGAAGTACTTAAAAATAGGTATATTGAGGATGAGTTTGAAGGGAAAAACATTAACAATGTAACATATTGATTTTTAACTATTAACTTTTTAAAACAAAACACTCAACCTACACAGCTAAGTGTTTTGAATCTCATTTACAATCGAATATACCTTAATGCAATAGCGACTTAGTGATATCCATTATCATTTGCGTGGTTTTTGAAGAATAACGGCGATAAAGTTCTGCACGCTCAATTAAACAATAATTAGGCATAGCCATGACATCATTAAGTTTTTTAAATTCGCTATCGGGTAATTTCTCCACTCGTAATTGTGGAATTTGTTGTGCAAATGCCCCTTCATTACAAATTGTGATAGCCAAACTATCCATTGTTAACATATGCCAATACCAATCTTCTAATTTCCTAACACATTCAATATCGTCTAAAAGCAAACCATGGGTTTGACAATAAAGTTCTAAAGGGTCAATACGATTATTAAAACCTTTACAACGTAAATACACGATAGGGTGCTGAATGATATTTTCTAACTTTACTGGCTCACCACCAGCCCAAAATGAATGATTAGTATTTCCCACCACACATAAAGATGTCACGCTTGCAATATTTGATAGCTCTAATTCATGAGCATCTTGAGTATCAAACCCAATACCAAAATCAAGTTCACCATTGTAAATGAGCTCTTCTGTGTCGGCCTCCCAACTGTGAAGTTTAACTTTACCAATGACATTACGAGGGAGCTGGCTTAACGCCATCGCTAAGCTGGTAATAATGCTTGGTGATACCGCAATATGTAAAATAGGCGTTTGACAATGATTTAAACGATCGTCTGCCATTCGCTCAATTTGGCTCACCATGTCACATAATTGGCATATAGGCAGATATAAACGTTCGGCTAATGGTGTCGGTTTCAATCCTTGCTGGCGACGAAAAAATAATTCATCATTAAAAATGACTCTTAATGATGTTAAACAGCGGCTAATTTTCGGTGCGGAGACAGCAAGCTCTTTGGCGGCAAAGTTAGCAAAGCCCGTTTCGTAAATGAGCTTAAACACCAACAAACTAAATACATCTAATTCGCTGACTTTTTTTAATGCTTGAATATCCACATGCCACCTAATTTGTTGTAATGAAGCAGGTAAATTAACATGTATTCAAATCAAAAAAGTTGATCTAGTGCTGAATAACACTATCAACTTCAGCTTTTGTTAATGCACGAAACTCACCAGGTAACAGAGTATTATCTAACAGAATATTACCCACAGACTCGCGATGCAACGCAACCACCGGATTACGAAAACGACCAAACATGCGTTTAATTTGATGATACTTGCCCTCTCGCAACACCACCCTTGCTTGATGACTGGATAATAATGCGAGTTGTGCTGGTAAGGTGGTAATGTCTTCAAATTCGAAATACATCCCATTGGCGAATGCCTCGACATATTCTTGCTGGAGTGGATTGGCTAATGTCACTAAATACTGCTTATCTACTTTATGCTCAGGCGCCATTAAAGCAGCAGACCATTTGGCGTCATTAGTGAGCAACAACAACCCAGTTGAATGCAAATCTAATCTGCCAGCAATATGCAGCATATCAGTGTTAACACCCGTCATTAATCCCAATGCCGTTGGGTGTTTATCATCAATGGTTGCGCTGACCACGCCATCGGGCTTATTGAGCATATAGTATTGTTTTTGATATTGACGCAACACCACACCATTGCAGGTAATATGGCTAAACTCATCTATTTGTAAATCAGGTGATTTGGCTAATTGACCATCGACAAGTACTTTATTGCTGATTAACAACCCACGGACGGCTTTTTTAGAAATTTGTAACGTGCCAGCAATAAATTGGTCTAGTCGACCTCGTTTAGACACCATAAAACCTCATTAAGAATGATACCAATTTGTTTAAGAATACCTTATTCTGTTAAAAGGCACATCAACAAGGAGTAACATGCTTTCGCAACCTGCTAGTACAGTTTTGCGCCCAGACATGACCACCGCAGAGCTAAAACAGGCGATTAAGTCACTGGATCAATTTTTACAAGATAACATTTTTCAAAGTGCAATTAACGACACTTTGAATAAGCGATCTCACTTTTTCGATGAGTTATTATGCCAACTTTGGCAACCTTTCGAATTAGATCCTGATCGCATCTCACTTAATGCTGTTGGAGGTTACGGTCGACAAACTTTACATCCCTTCTCCGACATCGACATCTGCATTATTCATGATGGGCCTTTAACGCCTACCGAAGCTAATTCAGTGAGTCAGTTCCTCACCCATCTGTGGGATCTTAACCTAGATTTAGGTCATGCAGTGCGCAGTATGGATGACACATTCCAAGCATGCAAAGACGATGTAACCATTGCGACCAGCTTATTGGAAATTCGGCATTTATTTGGTAATAATCAGCACCAACAACAAGTATTAAACGCCCTTTACGGTCAAGATTTATGGCAAAGCCAGGCATTTTTTAATGCCAAACTCAGCGAACAACAAGAACGCCACGCTAAAGCACAAGACACCTCCTATAGTATTGAACCTAACCTTAAAACTAGCCCCGGTGGTATGCGCGATATACAAACCCTTACTTGGGTTGCCCGTAAGCATTTCGGCGTTGCCAGCATGCAATCACTGCGACGATTTGGCTTTTTAACCAATGACGAATACGCCGAATTAATGGAATGCCAACACTTTTTATTTAGAGTGCGGTTTGCCTTACATCAAGCCGCTCAACGATCAGAAAACCGTTTATTACTGCAATATCAAGCAGAAGTGGCTAAATTAATGGGTTTTGGTGATGGCATGCCCATCGGCGAAAGTGGCAATATAGCCATCGAAAAAATGATGCGCCAATTGTTTCGCGCCATGAAACGTATTAGTGAATTAAACAAGATTTTAATGGCCTATTTCCATCGCGAAATTATTCCGCAGCTCAACCCCGACATAATAGAGTTGAATGAAAACTTTGAAATTGTCGATAAATACATCCATGTTCGTGACGAAACCGTGTTTATTGATCGCACTCAAATTATGGCGTTATTTGAATTTATCGCGATTCATCACGACAAAATAGTTGGCATTACCGCAGAAACCTTACGATCACTGCGCCAAGTTAGACGTCGCTTAATGGGCGACTTACAAGACTTTCAGCGCTGCCGTGAGCAATTTAAAGCAATATTTATGCATCCTCAAGGCATGGGACTTGCCATTACCTTAATGCACCAACACGGTATTTTAGCGTCTTATTTACCGCAATGGCGTGAAGTGGTTGGCCAGATGCAATTTGATTTATTTCATGCTTATACCGTTGATGAACACACCCACAAGGTGCTAAAAAATATTTACACCTACGGTAAAGACATTAAAACCTTAAATAAAGACTTGGCATTAGCTGCTGACATCTATCAAAAAATGTTTAACAAATCGACATTGTTATTTGCGGCATTATTTCATGATTTAGCTAAAGGTCGCGGTGGCGACCACAGTGAACTAGGAGCTGTCGATGCCAGTTTATTTGCCAAGTTTCATGGACTGAAAGTGTCACAAGAACACCTCATCTGCTGGTTGGTAGAGCATCACCTGCTAATGTCCATGACGTCACAACGTATGGACATTAACGATCCTGAAGTGATTGATACTTTTGCTAAAAAAGTCGGAACCTTAGCCCGTTTAGATGCCTTGTATTGCTTAACCATTGCCGATATTCAAGCAACCAATGATGATCTTTGGAATGACTGGAAGGCATCACTGTTAAAAGATTTATATTTTATTACCCGCAAAGCACTTCGCAATGGCCTTGAAAATATGCTGCAAATTCGCACCATTGTCCGCGAACATAAACAAGAAGCACTTAATCTGTTACACGCAGATGACGACATGACTACAACCATAAAAACCTTATGGCGACGACTACCGATAGCCTTCTTTAGTAATGCCGATACTGATGATATTGCCAGATATACTCAAGCAATGATTAACCATGATCTTGCACCAACAACAGATAATAAATACAACACCCTCATTTTACTTGATGATGCGGTCGTTAAAGGCTGTAGTGATGTGTTTGTGTACACTAAAGATCGCCCAGGATTATTTGTTAAATTATTTAATACTTTAGCGGCACTGCGCATTTCGGTAAAACAGGCACAAATTGCCCGAACTAAAGATGGTTATGTGGTTGAGTCATTCAAAGTGCTCGATTTTGACGAAAAACCTATCATCAGTGCGCAACGTCGTAAACAAGTGATCAATAAATTGCATCAAGTACTGGATAAAGGCATTAGCTTACCTAAAAAACGTCAGTCTAGGCGTCATCAAAGCTTTGATAATCAACCCAGTATCGAATTTTTACATTCACGAAAATCGACTCGTAGTTTAGTCAATGTATCCGCCCTAGACACCAGTGAATTTATGGAACAAATTGCCAATATTTTTAGGGAATTAGAATTGCATATTCATTCGGCCACCATAAGTACCGTCGGTGAACGAGCAGACAATGTGTTTTCATTATCGAACCAAGACAATCAGCAATTAACCCCAGAACAACAGCAACAGCTTACAGATGCGTTAATGCAAACCATCAACATAGACTGATATTTGGTGTTTAAAAATAGCCATTAATATGGCGCGTTGTTGATAACAATAACGCGCCATATATTTACCCCACGCTTCTGATAAAAGTATTTGATATAGCCATTTACGACATATTCACGACACTGCTGAGATAGAATGACACCAAGGACCGACACTGTTGGTAGTAATACCAATCCGCATTAGAATTTGCTCTTTTAGCGAAAATTATCAGTGAGGTATTCGAGGCAGCCTTTTGAAGACATAGTCGTTCTACGTTAAGAAAGGCTAACAAAGAAGACCACTCTGATAAATTCGCCCTTCGGGGCGGTGTCACAACCCCCATTACTGTTTCAAATGACTTTGATGTAGAAGACTACACCTACAGTCATTTTCATTGTACTGGGCCTAGTGACGCAGCCTAAAATAGATCATATTCTAATAAGGATTGGTATAAAGGTGTGACAATAATTAGCATACTTTGAGCAAACTAATGACTATGCGATAATCATGCCCATCAATTGTTGTTAATTAGGTCATCATGTCACAAGCCTTTAGTTATACTGCCGAATATGTACTCAATAAATCATATTTTGAAGAATGTTATCAGCAATCCATCAACCCTACCCCATCAGCAAAACGGTTTATTAAAACGGCCATTTTTGCGCTGATTGGTTTAGTTATTTTATTAATTGATTCAATAAGCCAAGCGGCAATAAGCACTCAAGAAACCTATTACCTAGGCTACTTTTTCATTGGCCTGTCTGTGGTTGAATTTTTAAGCATTCGCTTTAATAAAACCTGGTGGTTATGGCGTCAAATGATGAGTAAAGCGGCAGGTGAAGAGGTAAAGCTGACCATTGATGATAAGGGTATCAACAGCCAATCACTCCATGTTAATCAACATATTTTGTGGACTGATGTTTATCGCATCACCGAAACCGATAGCGGATTTTTACTCCAGTTACAAAAAACCACTACCTATTTATCTAAACGTTGTTTAACGCATAGCGCTATCGATTTTATAAATCAGCAACACATAACACAATAACGCGTTATCGTTACGCTAACGCAGCAGCCACTCGTTGTTGAATATCGCTGAGTAATTCGGTTTCAAACCAGCGATTACGACTAAGCCAAATATTATTAAGCGGGCTGGGATGTGGCAGGGGAATAAAGCGCGGCCCAAACGTATGCCATTGATGCACCGTTTCGGTTAATGTTTTAGGTTTATTAGGTAAATAATATTGTTGTGCATATTGCCCCACCAGTAACACCAACTCTACGTTAACTAACTGCTGTAACAACAAGTTATGCCATTTAGGTGCGCATTCTTTCCTTGGCGGTAAATCACCCGATTTACCCTTTTTAGTACCTACTGCGCCGGCTTGATAACTGCCAGGAAAACAAAAACCTATCGGCATTATAGCCACTTGTTTGGCATCATAGAAAACCTCTCTTGTGACACCTAACCACTGTCGCAATCTGTCACCACTGGCATCGTCAAATGGTATACCCGACATATGCACTTTACGTCCAGGCGCCTGACCGATAATTAATATCTTTGCTTGAGGATCAATTTGCACAATGGGCCGAACACCATCAACTAATTCTGCAGCGCAAATTTGGCAATTTCTAACTTGGGTGAGTAAAGAGTCAAAATCTTGCATCGTTTTACCTTTTTATACAAACCACATTAAGCGGGTAAATGAGTGACAATCACAAACTATCTTATCAATCTAGTTGTTTTGTGTTCATTAAAAAACACTCGACAGAACAGGAAAGCACCATGCTTTACAACACTAATATCCCACTTCATATGCGCGACTTAACAATAAAAATACTATTAATCACTCTATCTAACGGAACTAAGCTAAAGTAATATTTGTCCAACTAACTAGTCAAAATAACAAAGTTCTCCCAAGAAGGAACAACCATGCCATCAACTATTATCACCCGCATTACATTTGCAACATTACTGGCCAGTGCTTCGGTAGTTAGTTTTACAGCATCTGCCCTACCGCAAGCCCCTGAGAAGGATGTCGCGTCATTAAAACAAGCCTGTCAGCAAATCGCGGTAGAAGATCAATTACCAGAAAGCGAAGTCGGCTCATTTTTATTGGATTGCGTTAACGACCAATTAACTGAAATGGGTTATCAACGTATTACTAGCCTAGATTAATGCAACAATAACGTAATTGATTTCAAATAAAAAAACGCCATGTAAGGCGTTTTTTTATTTGAAGTAGAAACGGAATTAAAACGCTTGGCAAAAAATCCCTAGCGATGCCCCTATAGCCACAAACCAAGACAACGAACGCAATGTGCCGTAATTTAATAAATACATGACATGATAAACCACTCTCGCGACCACATGCACTATGGCTAAAAGCGCGACAACATCGGTAACATTGTTAGTTACTAACGCCGTTAATACTGCAACCCCAAATACAATTAATGACTCAAACGCATTTTGATGTCCCGCCACTGCACGCGCACCAAATCCGGTTAATTGCCCTTGCTGTGCTCGCGGATGATTATTGTCATATCGACCCAATTTTGCCATTGCCACCGCAACAGGTACTTTTGCCGCATAAGGCAATAATACTGCGATGAATAAACAAACAAGTATTGTCTGCATAATTTTTCCTTATATTTTTTTATCGTGTTTAACCTGAACTTTGATTATCGAAAAACGATAAATAGCCAGTTAACCCTCATCGCTTGAACGCCCTAGTTATCTCAACTAACATCATTTTATTTATCTTACTTATTCATTTCTTTCGTCTTATAAATCAATTGTAAGTTAACACTTATACAACATTTTAGTGACTAGACTACACTTTATGTTGAAAGATATTGAGCCCCACCACGGTCAATACTAATAACTCCTAACAAGTGTGATAGCTGCAGCAAATCAATCTTGTGACGAGTAACAAGAATAAGCAGTAAAAATAATAATCAACATTGTAAGGAATACATCATGAATACCAAAGCACAAACTAGCCTAACAGGCGCAGCACTCGCATTAGCTATGGCCAGTTTATCAGGTCAGGCAATGGCGGCCGAAACAAGTACAGCTCCTATGGCTGCTGGCGAAACAGATTTAGTTCATTGTTACGGCGTTAATACCTGTAAAGGCCATAACGATTGTAAAACAGCTGACAATGCCTGTGGCGGTCAAGCGAGCTGTAAAGGCACAGGTTTTGTTGGCATGCCATCAAAAGCTTGTGCAGATGTGGGCGGCACGCAAAAAGATGATTGGGTTGGTAAAGTCACTAAAGCCGATTTAGTACATTGTTACGGTGTTAACGTCTGTAAAGGCCATAACGATTGTAAAGGTGCTGATAATGCTTGTGGCGGAATGGCAAGCTGTAAAGGCACTGGCTTTGTGAACACTACAGCTAAATCTTGTGGTGACATTGGCGGTAACGTTAGCTAGTAATCAATAAAACTCATAAGGTTGATGGCTTTCTAACTCTGTGACTTGAACGTCATCAGCCTTTTTATTCATTACCAATTTGTTTGCAATAACAAGGTACACCATGCCAAATACACGTATTACAGAAGACTTTCTTGGATTTGGTTTAGGCTTACGTACTGACCATTTTGAACATATTTTACAGCACCAGCCCGATATCGATTGGTTTGAAGTGTTGTCTGAAAACTACTTAGTTGCTGGCGGTAAACCCCGATACTATTTAGAAGCTATTGCCGAGCAATATCCTGTTGTAATGCACGGCGTATCGATGTCGATAGGCAGTACAGATCCTTTAGATATGGATTACTTAAAAGCCCTTAAAAAACTCAGTAATGACATTCAACCGAAATGGATTTCAGACCATATTTGCTGGACCTCAATTCACGGCGTCAATAGTCATGATTTACTGCCATTGCCTTACACCGAAGAAACCGTTAACCATGTTGCTGAGCGAGTGCGTATTGTGCAGGACTTTTTAGGTAGACGAATTCTGCTAGAAAACGTATCGAGTTATTTGTCATATCAAGACTCGACCATGGATGAATGGGATTTTTTAAGCCAAGTGGCAGAAGCCGCAGATTGCTTGATATTACTCGACATTAATAACATTTATGTCAGCGCCCGTAATCATCATTTTAATCCGCTGGATTACCTTAAAAAGATCGATCCTCGCCGGGTACAACAATTTCATTTAGCGGGACATAGCGACTTTGGTGATTATGTCATTGATACTCACGACCATGATGTACCACCATCGGTTTGGACACTTTACCAAGCTGCACTAGAGCGCTTTGGCGCTGTTAGCACCATGATTGAACGCGACGCGAATATTCCAGAGTTCCCTGCGTTATACCAAGAATTGCTCGAAGCTAAACACATTGCCCAGTTAACGCTACCCGATGATCCAGCCTTAGCACGTTCACAATTTGGCTGTCGTTCACTTGATGACTTAAGCAAGCTCATTAACGCTAATCACACTTCACCGCAACAAGTCAGGGCATAAACATGAGCCGTTTAGCTGAAATTCAACAGCAATTTATGCAGTATTTACTCTCTGATAGTTCGGATACCCAGCACGGACACATTCAGTCGGTGATGAAAGCCAATGTGTCTGAACAAGCGGGGATCGGTGCTGATGACCGTCTACAAATTTATGCCAACGCTTATCGAATTCGTTTAAAAGAAACCATCGAAACCGACCACCAACTTCTAGGGCTGTATTTGGGTGACGATTTATTCGATAAAATGGCGGCTGACTATACCCGTGCACATCCTTCGAGTAATAAATCATTGCGCCAGTTTTGCGATGATCTGCCAGATTTTCTACAACAAGATGCGTTTTTTAAACAACATCCCATTATTGCCGATTTAGCCCGATTCGAGCGCCGATTACTCATTGCATTTGATGCAGCAGACTGTGCCCATGCAAGCTTTAGCGATTTGCAGGCTATATCGCCAGAGTTGTGGCCTAATTGCTGTTTACGCTTTCATCCCAGCGTGCAAATATTTACTTGTAATAGTAACGCAGTCGAAGCCTGGCAAGCATTAAAAGCCGATTCCACGCCACCTGCACCAGACTATTTATCACCTCGGGCATGGTTACTATGGCGTGGAGAGTCACGCCTAACTGAGTTTTCCTCATTATCAGCCGCACAACACGCATTATTGCAGGGGTTTATTCAAGGCAACAACTTTGCCAACCAGTGCGAACAAATATTGCAATGGCACGACGAGCAATCTGCGCCACTGATGGTATTGCAAACGATGCAAACCTGGTTTCAACGCGGCTTAATTCGTTCAGTCGTTAGCAGTTAACATGCCGTGAAAGAGTAAATGGGCCAGGCTTCTAGTAGAGATTAAGCTTCTAGCGAAGGCAACCAGACTTTGACACTTAAGCCGCCTTGTGGGCGGTTTTGCATACTAATACGGCCACCATGAGCTTCAATAATCTCACGACATAATGGCAAACCTATCCCGGTACCCGATTGTTTAGTTGAATAAAACGGTAACAAGGCTTGCGACAATACTTCGCTAGACATCCCGCTACCTTGATCTTCTACTTTAATTAATAACCCGTTAACTGGATGAGTCACTTCCTCAAACATTAACGACACAGTGTCTGCCATCGCACCTGACTCATGGGCATTTTTAAGCAGATTGATAAAGACTTGTTCTAATTGCACTGCATCGAGTTTAATTGGATTAATAGGTAAAGGTGACAACAGGTTAAATGGGTATTGCTGCGCTAATTGCTGGGTCATTTTAGCCCAATCAATCAAGACTTTTTGTGGTAGCGGTAACTTAGCAAACTGGGCATAATGGGAAATAAATTGACTAAGGTGTGTGGTGCGATTTTCGATGGTATCAAAAATCAATTGCAGCTTGCTGTCGTCTAAGTGCTGGGTTAAAAACTTACCGGAATTGACCATAGAAGCAATGGGCGCGACCGAGTTATTGAGCTCGTGGCTGATAATTCGAATCACCTTTTTCCACACTGCTACTTCTTGGCGATTAAGTTCTTTAGTGAGTTGTTTAAGCAAAATTAAATGGTGCTGCTGATTGTTTTGAGTAAAGCGACCACGAGAGATATGCCAGGTTTCAACGTCGTTACTGTCAGCATTAGTATTAGAATAACTATCAACATCATCGACTCCGCTCCCGCCCATCGAAAACAGTCCTTCTTGCTCACTGCTTAACGCGCCTTTAAGCGTGTCGGGTAACATCACCACAAGATCAGGTAACAACATGCCTTCTACTTTAACACCCTGATTAAACAAATGCCTTGCTGCTCCATTGGCGTAAATGACCCGTTCGGAATCATCAATTAATAGCATGACATTAGGTGAGTTCTGAATCACCTTATCGAGCATTAACTCACGCTGATAAATAAACTGGCGCTCACTGCGCAGCTTTGCCGATGCTTGGTTATATAAGCTCACTAGAGCATCTAATTGTGGCTCGCCGTAGGGATGCAGCGACACACTAAAATCATTATCTTTAAAGTTAAGTAGACCGATTTCTAATGCTCGTAGACTGTCACTCAATCTTCGGGTGAGCCACATGCTGCAAAAATAACACACCGCCAGCATCACAATAATAGCCAACCAGAAAGAGTCATCGCCTAATGTAAGCCACACTAAAGCGCCTGACATCGCCGCCAAAAGGCAGCTCAACATGTTACTGAACAACAATTTAGTGCGCAGTGATAACATCATTATTTAGTTACCTTAAGGCCATATTTCTCCATACGGCGATAAAGGGCTTGTCGGCTTAAGCCAAAGGATTTTGCTACTCTGGCAATGACGCCATTATATTGTACTAAGGCGTCCTCTAGCTGTTGCTTATCTGGTTCGCAAATCGACTGAGTATCATCAATGCCTTGATCTTGTGGGCCAAGATGATGCCCAACAACAAGCGTATGCTGGGTAGCTGCACTGCCACTGGCTATCGCCATCAAACCAAAGTCATCAATCGTTAATTGTGGTGACTTAGCTAACAGCACAGCCCGTTTACAGGCATTTTCTAATTCACGTACATTACCCGACCAACTATGATTAATTAAAGCCTGCTGGGTCGACTTATCAAGGCTAAAATTAACACCAATAAAGTGTTTAACTAACGGTAAAATATCATCTTGGCGTTGATTAAGTGGCGGCACATTCAGTTCAATGACATTTAAGCGATAAAACAAATCTTCACGAAAACGCCCATTAACAATGTCACCGGCTAAATCCGCGTTGGTAGCACTAATAACCCGAACATTCACTTTGCGAGTTTGATGACTGCCTAAACGTTCAAATTCACCCGTTTGCAATACGCGCAATAACTTTACTTGGCCAGATAATGGCAAATTACCAATTTCATCTAAAAATAATGTGCCACCGTCGGCAGCTTCAAAACGACCCATACGGGTTTTGTTGGCGCCAGTGAATGCGCCAGCTTCTGCGCCAAACAGTTCTGCTTCTAACAAATCCATTGGTAAAGCGCCAATGTTAACCTTAATAAAAGGTTGGTCTTTTAGTGGCGAGTTGGCCTGTAAAATATCGGCTATTTTGTCTTTACCCGCACCATTTGGGCCAGTGATCATCACCGACACATCGGATCGCGCAACTTGCAACGCCAAATCAACACAGCGCTGCATTGCACCACTACCAAAAATTAAGCCACATAAGTCGGCGCCATTAATCGCCGACATGCGTTCACTGTCGATACGCGTTAATTGGTTGTTTTGTTGGGAAAGTCGATAGATAGATAATAGGTTGCTAATGCTGTTCAACAACTTAGCGTCATCCCACGGTTTACCCATGTAATCAGCTGCCCCTGCTTTAACCAATTCGACTGCGGTTTCTAACTGGGTCCATGCTGTCATTAAAATAATCGGTAAATTGGGTTGTAATTGACGCAATGCGTAAAACAGTTGCTTACCTTCTTCACCCGAGGTGGTGTCACGGCTAAAGTTCATGTCTTGGATCACCAAGCTGATTTCTTTGTTAGTAACAATCTCAACAGCCGCATCAGGCGTGTGACAAAAAATGGCCTGATAGCCATGCAGTTCAATCATTAACGCAAGCGCTTGGCAAATGGCATGATTGTCATCAACAATTAAAATATTATCCATTAGAGTATGTTTGAGTCCAATTAGGTTATTGCTACACATAAATATGTTTATACAACTGCATGTTTGTACAATGAAATCATTAACAATAACATGACGAAAGACCTTACTGTCACGTTATTGTTAAGCGTAAGCGTCGCAGTTGAACACACTACACGCTGCGCGTTGCCATTGCTGGTGAAATATTCGCGGCTTTAGCTGCCGGCACTATTACTGCCAGCGTGGTCACCACCAGCAAACCAATAACAGATATAATCGGATAAATCACCGGTACCATAGGTAAGCTATACAGTGACATTAATTGCTGCCCCAAGACTAATGCCAACATGCCACCAATCACGCCACCGACAATACAAATCAGGTAATTTTCCACCATAAAATATTGAATGATGTCACGCTTACGTGCACCCAGCGCCCGGCGAGTACCGATTTGTTTGGTGCGGCGTTGAATATTAAACATCACCATCCCGGTTAATCCTAACGCGGTAATAAGTAGCAATAACACCACCATAATACTCAATACCGTCGCCATTAAACGGTGATTACTGTAGGTAAGATTTCTTAACTCAGTCAAGGTTTGAAAGTTATCAAACACCCGATTGGGGTTTTCAGCATGCAGCGCTTTACGGATCGCTTCTTCTAAGGCAGGAATATGTTCCGGTAATGCCCGTACCATATATGATTTGTTACTGCTGTTACCGCCAAAATCGATATTTTGGATCACACTATATTCAAAATTCTCATTATCAACCCAAGCCCCTTGTAGCTTATCAACTACACCAATAATGGTAACTGTTTGTTCGCCTTGATACATGGTTTTACCCAGCGGTGACTCTTCACCCCAAAAGGCTTTGGCTAAGGGCTGCGACACTATCGCCAACATGCCACTGTCATCTAAGTTGGTATTTATTTCGTCGGCGGTAAAATTACGTCCGGCAATCAGTTTTGCGCCCATAACATTCAATAAATGTTCATTGCCCAAGTAAAAAGCAAATCCAGGGGTACTTTTGGCCGTATCAGGATTAGGCCCATCAACATAACGGTCCATCCAACCACTGCCGCTTAACGGCAACATATTACTCGAACTGGCATCGATAACATTAGGCAGCGAACGTAAAATCTGTTGATCAACCTGATTTTGTTTGATGTTATCAACTGCAGGGTCGAAATTATAAACACTAAAAGTGAGTATTTGATCTTCAGCATAGCCAGATTCTCGCTGCATTAACGACAAACGCTCGTTAATAATAAAACTGGCATTGGCGACTATCGCAACCGACAAAATGATCTGCAATAACAATAAAATCGGCGCACTTTTACTGCGCATTAAACTGGATAAAATCGGTTTGATATGTAACATGGTGATGTCCTTGTTTAATCCGTTATTGGGCTTTTAAATACACACTCGGTTTAGTGCGGCACACCACCCAGGCAGGGTAAACTCCAGCCAATACAGCGGTAGAAATAGCAATTAATGGCGTAATAATCCACATACTGGCATCAAGCCCAGTAACACTTTGATCCATTGAAAAATAGCTGTGCAGCGCTGTTAACGAACCCCAAGCCCATAACAAACCCACTACACCACCGATAAAACCAATCATGCCAACTTCAACCATGTACTGACTAAATATTTGTCCACGACTGGCGCCAATAGCACGGCGCACACCGACTTCTGGCGCGCGCTTTAAAAATTTGGTCAGCAATAACCCAAGTATATTCACCAAACACACACTTAAAAACAACAAGCTTAAGCCAACTAATATTTTGTTATCTTTTGGCACCACATCGTTATCTTCAAGCCATTTATCGATATCGCTAATTTGTACTGACTCACTAGGGGTTTTAGCCGTATCAGTAAAGCGGCCGATCGCTCTTTGCTGCTCCACATAGCGGGTTAACCAACCTTGAAGACTCTGTCTTTCATCTTCACTATTCAATTCAGTCCAAAATTGAATCCATACTTTTTCTGACGTTAATCGGTCGTTGTAAGTAATCATGGTTTCAAATTTCCAACCACTGGTATTGCCCCACACATCAAACTCTTCTTGGCCAGTTAACGAAAAAGGAATGAATATTTCTTCAGCATCATTAAACGCCCCATTAAGTGGATCATAGTATTTAGGCTGTGGATTCCAATCTTCAATCACCCCGACTATTTGGTAAGGCTTACGGTCTAAAAACACCGTTTTACCGACACTATTTTTGCCTTCAAAAAAGCGTAAGTTTAACTTTTGGCTAATCACCACTTGATAAGCTGGGCGTAAATCGACACTCGCTTCCCAATAACTGCCGTATAAAAATGGTACAGAAAAAATCCTAAAAAAGTCTCTATCGGTCACCCGCACACTTTGTAATACAGGTTCAATTTTTGGATTGTCAGACTGCAACGCTAAACCAGTACGATAAGTCGCCGCTTTAAGGCTCAACTCATCGTTATTACGCAAATTCATCGCATCGATATAAGTGATATTGGCAATAAACTCATCCCAAGTATCCAAGCCTTGGCTCCATAGCTGCACTGAGTTAATCACCTCACTGCGATCGCCTGCCGGATTATAAGACATGGTTTTATACACATTTAAGGTGGTGATGGTAATGCCGATACCAATCGAAATTGCTAACACCATTAACATCGATAACATCGGCGTTTTTCGGATACTTCGCCACGCCAAATCACAATAATAAAAAAACATAATATTCCCTTATGCGATTAACGCGTGCCAGTAGCTGCAGGTTGATACATCGAAAAGTCACACACTTGGCCGTCTACAATTTGAATATTGCGCTGGGCACGGCGGGCCAATTCTGGGTCGTGAGTCACCATAATGATGGTCGTGCCTTGCTGGTTAATATTCTCTAACAACTCCATCACCTGGCGCGCCATTAAACTGTCTAAATTACCAGTAGGTTCATCGGCAAGTAAAAAACGTGGTTCGCCTGCCAATGCGCGCGCAATGGCGACACGTTGCTGTTGTCCGCCAGACAATTGTGTCGGTAAGTGTTTCATCCGCGCACCTAAGCCGACTTGTTCTAATGCGGATTCTACTCGGCGCTTACGATCGCTGGCATTCATACCGCGATAACGCAATGGCACTTCGACGTTTTCGGCTAAATTAAGGTCGGGAATTAAATTGAAACCTTGAAATATAAAGCCAATTTTTTCATTGCGGACTTTAGCGCTTTTGTTATCGCTCAAATTCGACACATTAACGCCATCAAGACAGTATTCGCCAGATGAAAACCCCTCAAGTAAACCAGCAATATTCAAAAAGGTGGTTTTACCTGAACCAGACGGGCCAGTCACCGCGACAAACTCGCCTTCACTCACTTCAAGGTTAAAGTCGCGTAGCGCATGGGTTTCAACTAAATCAGTTTTGAATACTTTACTGATATTTTTCATAGATAACATAATGGCTTCCTTGGTTAATTCGGCTGTCGCATCCCAGCGCTTAGGGCTGATAATGTGAATCTTGCTAATCTGAATACAGTTGTTCTAAATACGGTCGTGTAAAATACTTTATTGTTAAATGCTGTGTTATTAAATGCTGTGCTACTTAATACTCTTTTGTCATTAACAAAGCTAAAGCAACAACTTAAACTTGAGTATGTCGCTAATGTCAATATGCAAACTAACAGTCGGATTGATGTCACTTAACCGAGTCGATACTTGGCTGCTTATATCAATTAATTGCAAACTGACCGATAACCAATCGGTCTGATTATCAATGCGATAACTCACAGCCATTGCAAGTATAAATAACGCGCCTAGCGCAATAAGCTGTCTACGTTGAATAAAAATCATAGAATGTCCTTACTCAGTTAAATGTTTGGTTATTTTCTTAGTTATTGATTTAGCTATTTATTTAGCTATCGGATTTGAATTGTTGGATCATTTTTAAAGATTTCGGTGCCAGATATCACCCATACATCACCTTCTTCACCACCTTCAAGCACTTCAACTTGGCTCATACTGCGTGCGCCCAATTTAACGACTTTCTTATGAGCAACAGCGTCACTCACTTGATACGCCACTTCGCCGCCCATATTAAGAAAATCACCGCGTTTAACTATCAACACATTGGATCTGTTTTCCAGTAAGACTCGGGCAGATAAACGCTGATTTTGGCGTAACGATAAAGTGTTACTGTCAGCAAAACGCACTCGGGCGGTCACTTCACGATTGCGGACTTCAGGTGAAATTGACGACAATTGACCAACCACATTCAGGTTGCCAAAACTCAGCTCGACATCCATGCCGAGTCCCAGCTCATCGGCATAGGACTCGGGTACAGCAAGCTCTGCTTCAAAGGCAGTTAAATCCACAACGGTTAACATCGGCTGACTCGCACCAATACGGGCTTTTTGTTCCACCAGCCAGTTGCCAATAATGCCGTTCACTGGCGCAACAATATTCAGCGCATTCGCTTGTCGTGTGAGCTCGCGCACCACTAAGGCCTGACGCTGAACTTCAAGGGTACGGTTTTGAATTTCAAAACTGAGGGTGTCGCGCATTAACTCAACTTCTTGCTGGGCATGTTTGTGCAGCAGTTTGGCTTTATGTAAATCATCCTTGCTTTTTTCATAATCGATTATGCTGATCAAACTCGACTCAATCAGTTGATCGCCACGACGACTTTCACGATCAGCGGCTTCTAAATCTACTTTCGACATGTCTAAAACCTGGCTAACGCGTAATTGCTCTCGGCGGGCATCTAACTTGGCTCGTTCTAAATTACCTTGCATGCCTTCAAGCAACGACTGCTGTTGTTGCAATTCACTTTGTAAACGTGGGCTTTCAATCTTGGCCACCACTTGCCCCAGTTCAACTTCATCACCAGGTTGACTTAATAGCGTCACCACACCTTCTTCCGTGCTATATAAAATGGGGGCATTGGCCGCGACAATTTTACCGGTAGTGGCAATATCTCTCACTAAGGTGCCACGAGTGAGCGTTGCCATGCGTAAATCGGCGCCATCAACCGACCGCACTGAACTGTCGTGACTAAAACTTGCCCACACCAGCGCGCTCATTAATATGGCGCCGCAACCTATTATTAAGGGTAGGCGCAATTTACGGCCTAACTTAGGCGCAATAACAGTATCTTGGCTACTTGTGTCTTTAATCATCTCAAGTCCTTAGGTAACGCGCTGACCGCAACCACCGCTTCACATTTATACCAAGATAAAGCACAAGCCATGCCAATAGTTATTTATTGTTATTTTTCATAATGATAATTATTTAAAGTGATAATCGAACACCCTAAAAGTGTCCGCGGACAGGCTTAAATACTGTCCGGTTATTGAGGAAGTGTCCGAGCGGACACTTATGGTTTGCTTTGTACTTTTGTACTTTTTGTACCTATGGCCTGCGGCCACTAACGTCGTGGCGCTTCGCCCACACCAGACCAAGAGGAAACCAACGGCTGTTCCCTCTTGGAACTCCCAGCCGCCCCGCAACATTTTCGCTATTTACAAAATAAGAGCTGCGAAAAGTCGCCATGGGGATTAATTCAGCGTTGAACCTCATTTGAATACGGCTTCGGCCTTATTCGAAAATGCTAACGCTTCCGATGGTACATCCTGTACCGCGAAAGCTAGCGGGCCATCCATGGCCAGCTCACGCTATTTTCTTCAACGACCTCAAGTTCAGAGTTGAATTTGAGCATTTGAAAGCTAAGACTAACTCGTTTTTGGACAAAAGTGCGTTAGAGCTTCGGATTTAGTGCAATGACATAAAGTTTACACTGACCCAACTAAATTTGGGGTAGAGATTTGAACCCTCCCCATAATTCTAAGACGCCTGTATACGCGGGTTGTACGAGTATTGGATTAGTTAATTGTTACACCAAACTGTTGTTTTTTATCATATGAAGAATGATGTCAGCCTCAAATGCTAAAGTTTAATCATAGTTATTGAGCCATAGTCTCTTGTTAGCGGGTTACTCTACTTTGTATATTTCTACACTGCCAACTTTCTTACCTTCCGCACTACCACCGTGATGGTGATAAGTTCTGCGGAAGAAAAACTCTACGTCTGTATTTTTTGAAATTAACACAAAATCAATTTTTGCACGTTTTAGAGTAGAAATAGCAGTTTTAATTGCTTTATTTGGACAATCAAAAGTTTGATCATCTTTTTGAAGGTTTCCGCTTTGTCTCAATATTCTTACTAGATATTTTCCATTTTCTTGTAGAGTTGAAACTTCTTCGAGTTTATCTAGATATACAACGCTATCATCATTGGGATCATCAAGTTGTTTATCTCTACTTGATGATACTGCAAATGTAATCAATATCATGATTACCCCAGCGATTATTGTGAGTGCTACTTCCACTTAATGTGCTCCATGCTGAACTAACTCGCTAACGCGTCATTCATGCGTCAGCAGGAATGACTTGCTTGTTATGGGGTGAGGGCTGCAACTTCATTTGCAACATTCTCTTGTACTTGTTTTAATATACATGCCGTTTCTCTTGCAACTATGCAACTACTGTCATTTTTACTAATGAGTTCAAAAACCTCTAATAAAATTTTTATACATTCATCTGAGCTAAAAAACTCCGGAACTTTGTTATAGTTTTCAAAGTCAGCACTTTTATTGTGTACCCAATGAGTTCTTGTTTTATCTAGAAGCACTAATTTATCAAATAGCTTATTAACTTCATTAGTATTTATTTTTAAAATTTCATTACAAATATACTGAAACCTTTGTGGAGAAGTACGTTTTTTCCCAGCTTGAGTTTTAGATGCATTATTTTGTATGTAGTCAAAATAAAATGCTTCTAAAGACATAGCAGTAAACGTTTGCGAAACAATCCATCTACTATCCCAACTAGGACATTCTAGCTCCATTTGCTCTTTTGTAAGAGTAGCTCCACCGTATTTAAGGTAAAGATATTTGAAATCATTCACCTTGTCGTATTGTTGTAAAACGACAACTTTGACTAAATAACCAAGAGCTGAAGCTCGCTCTTGATGAATAACTCCGTTTTCTTCGACTAACATTGATTAGCCCCATACAACTTATTGAACGGCTCGTTCGATAATGTCGTTTAAAAAGCAAGCCATGATATGTATTTATAATATTATCAATCAATTATACTTTTCGAAATTAATCTACATTACGACTTTAGGCTTGCTTCATGAGTTAGTTGATTTTAATTAAGCTAAATCTATATAAAATCAGTTCATTCTGTTAAGCACAATCTAACCTGTAAATAATAGTTTCTATCGAAAGCACATCAATATTTCAATAACTTTTTATCAAAAAACAAAGCCATCATGTATGTTTCTGAGAGTACAGTTTTAGTAACGTAGTTTTGCTGTTTTTAATAGTAAATGAATACATCTAGATCGTAATAATGAAATAGCACATGCTGAATACACTGGAGATTACTTGGCAATGGACCGCTTACTCATTAAAGAGTAACAAGTTTTGGGGCAAAAACGAGCTAGTCGCTGCTTTAAAATGTACAAATTCAACTCTGAACCTGAGGCCGTTGAAGAAAATAGCGTGAAGCTCACATGGATGTGAGCTTAGCTTTCGAGGTACAGGATGTACCATAGGAAGCGTCAGCATTTTCGAATAAGGCCGAAGCAGCTTACAATTGAAGTTAAAATCTGGATTAATTTCCGTCGCGACTTTTTCGCTCTTTGAAAATGTTGCCGGAACGGCAGGGGTGATCCAAGAGGGGATTGCTGTTGATCCCCTTTTGGCCCGTGCAGGGTGGAACCTTGCGATCTTATTTCAAACGAAATTTGAACATTCTGGTGTGGCAGCAGGCCATAAGAAACAGTGCCCACACTCACCAGTTCAACCACCTACCCTCTTACTTTATCCAACGCCCCACAAACAGCATTAACACCTAAAATAGCCCTTGGTGTTGCCCGATGCAGTAAGTCTGCATCAAACTGATATATATGCTGGTTTTTTACTGCGGGGAGCTCTGGCCAATCAGCCCAATTGATACCTAAAACATTGCCCTCATCTTGGCTTTGTAAAATTACTTCGGCGCCTGTTAGCAATACATTTTCAATGCTGATTTGTGGGTATTCACTGGCAGCGTCATAAAACACATTCTCACCATGACACACTTCAATCAAGTTTTGGATCCAACTGCCTTTTGCAACCGTCATCAGCGGTGTTGACCATAATTGATAAAATACTTTTACAACTGGTTTAGCTTGGTTTTTTAGCTTAATTTGCGCTAACTGCTGGCGATAATCGGTCGCCACTTGCTGCGCTTGTGCTTGATGTCCAGTCAGTTGGCCTAGCAGTTCAAGATCTGTCGCCACATCAGCCAAGTTTTTAGGGTCGCTATTAAATAGCTTAAAACCTAAATCGCGTAACTGATTAATATCTTCCATTTTATTGCCGCTTTGCCACACCACAATTAAATCTGGATTAAGCTCAATGACTCGCTCTATCTGAATGCCATAGTAGCCACCAATACTAGGGATATTTTTAGCTGCTGCAGGATAGTCGGCATAATCAGTGGTCGCCATAATCGACTCCCCAGCCCCTATAGCAAAAAGCATTTCAACTCCATGGGGCGACAAAGCGACTATTCGTTTGGCGGGCTGCTTTGGCTGTGATCCTTGTTGTAGATCTTGCCCTGCTATGAGTTCAGTTGCCGGTAAAACTAACGACACTAACAACAATCCAATGGCTGTACTCAATGATAAAAATAAACGTAGCAAGATATTTTCCTTAATTGTTAATGCAAACTAAAACGGGCTAATTGAAAGCGATTAATTAAAACGGGTTAATTCAAATGATAAATTGGAAGCTGTTATTTAAGCTCAGTTATTCACAACAGTTAATCGACCAGTTTGTCGGGCCAGCCATAGCTATCTATATAGTTGACTATGTTTTCAGGTCGGTAACTGTCGTCATTTAACCAACGCGTTTTAACCGATTGATGCAAAAATATTGGTACTTTCTCTGGTTCTAGCTCGCGTATAAAGCGTTTTTTAATCCGATAAAAGCTGCGGTATGACTCTTGAATATCCGCCATTGGATTAGGTTGTAATGTATCAGATAAATGCAATTCCACCGTTAAATCGAATCTCTTTGCTTGGCTAATCATCCACTGCAATGCAATATCTGACAAAGTGCTACCGTCTGAATCTGGCACATAGCTGCCACCAACGTTGCTGTGGGCACCAACAAACCAAACTTGCTGAATATCAATACCACTTCTGGGTTGCCAAATCGTCGGTTCAAAATCACTACGATGTTCATCAATTGCTAAAGCATGGCGCGCCACTTTGACATTGTGGCCAAGTTTGGTGTCGTAAAACTCATCTTTATCTTCAAAAATGCCTAAAAATGATAACGGAATCCCCATTGCGCCTACCGTATCCCACACGCCCACAAACGCCACTTCGCGCGATGGGTGTGAATGTTGCTGACGAAACTGCACCGATCGTTCACCGTCTGGCGCGAAAGGTTTCGTTTTCATTTTATAATGGTCAAACGCTTGTTGAATAAGCTTGGCATCAGGACGAGTAACAATACCGCAATTATTGATTAGGCCACACAAACAGCGCACGGTATAGGCGCCGCGACTAAAACCAAACAGGTAAATTTCGTCTCCGGCTGAGTAGTTTTGCACAATATAGCGATAGGCATCCATAATATTTTTATTCAGCCCGCGCCCAGTTATGCCGCCAATAATAGCATCGTGAGATGAGCCAATTCCCCAATCATAAAATACCTGTTGAGGTGCACCATCATCCGCAATGGGTTTGATGGCGCGGGCAAGTTTAAGCACATTAGTGGCGTGATCTTTTTCAAGATCTTTCTCGGGTCGATTCCAGGTTCCATCGGAACAAATGACAATGCGTTTTTTCATATCAATCCCTGACACTCCAGCATGAACAATCATATAAACTAACATAGCCATAATAGACTAAATGCTTATTTTCACCATGGACAAAATAGCCAATACTCAAAAGCTCACTACATCTATTCGAGTAACTGACCATGATAACAGCAGAACAAAGTGTATTAATGATTGTGGACGTACAAGGCAAGCTTGCACAAGTTATGCAGCAATCAGCCCAATTACACCAAAAGCTTGCGGTATTAATTCAAGGTGCACAGCTATTTGATATTCCTATTATCTGGTTAGAACAATTACCCGATAAATTAGGCCACTCCAGCGAAGAACTCGTACCATTGTTGTCGCAAACCTCCCAACCCATAGCTAAAAAACACTTTAGTGGCTGGCATTGCGACGAAGTAAAACAGCAGCTGACAACATTAAAGCGCAATAATGTCATTCTAGCGGGTATTGAAACCCATGTTTGCGTTTACCAAACCTGCAAAGACTTATTAGCTAATGACTATCAAGTCCACTTGGTTGCCGATGCCGTTTCATCAAGGGGGACAGACAATAAAGTTCTTGGGGTACAAATGATGCTTAATGATGGTGCCCAACTCACTAATGTAGAATCACTGCTGTTTGAACTACAACATGTTGCCCAAGGCGATCGCTTTAAAGCCTTACTTAAATTGATAAAATAGCCATAAGTTATTAGTGTCCAAAAATCTATCAAAGGCGTATTCATCAATCGTTATTGAGTTCGCCTTAAACCTATCACTCTAACTAATTAGTCAGGTTATTCTTAGTAATATAACCTGAGCTCGGGATAATAAACGCCTTTCAAACAGCCCTTTGTCCTGCTAACTGTGTTGAATCGACTTACAATAGGCTAGCTATTGACGCGTCAATTCACCTTGTTAGCATAACAAATGACAAGCTTGAAAGTGAGCTTGGTTAACATGCTGATGTTAAATAGCTAAGTTCATTCCTTATCCCGAGTTCAGGTTAATATAATTTCGAATTAGACATCATTGAATCTGATCATATAACTCTTCATAAGCGTACAATAAAACCAATCTAATCGTTGTATTGCAGATAAAGACCATCATGAAAAATAATGAATCCAAAGTACCAACCAGCCGATTATCGCGATTATCAAAAATGGGGGGATTGGCTTCTCGCCTAGCGGGTAACGTGCTGCTTGAAGGTGCAAAACAACTTAGCAAAGGTCAATCACCTAAGTTACAACAGCTAGTAATGACCCCAACCAACATTGGTCATGTTGCCGATAAACTGTCACAACTTCGTGGTGCGGCGATGAAAGTGGGCCAAATGTTATCAATGGATGCTGGTGATTTAGTCCCTCCAGAACTAGCAGATATATTAGCTAGGTTGCGTTCAGACGCCAAAGCCATGCCCCATAAACAATTAACCACCTTATTAATTCAACATTGGGGCCGCGACTGGCTCGCTCCGTTTGCCCAATTTGAATTGCGCCCTTTTGCCGCTGCATCCATAGGCCAAGTACATTTAGCCTATTTAGATACAGGGGAAAAACTGGCGATTAAAATTCAATATCCAGGTATTAGAGACAGTATCGATAGTGATATCGACAACGTAGCGACATTATTAAAAGTTTCACGTCTTATTCCGGCAAACGTTAAACTGGATACCTTACTGGCAGAAGCCAAAGCCCAACTGCATAACGAAGCTGACTATCACTTTGAAGCAGAACACATTGAGCTTTATCGACAGCAATTGGGGGAGAACTCCAGCTTTATAGTGCCTAAAGTATACAAACAGCTCAGTAACAACAGTATTTTAACCATGCAATTTGTTGAAGGTGTGGCGATTGAATCTGTAACACAAGCGTCACAGGCGGTTCGAGACCATATCGCTAGCGAGTTAATGGCTTTATGCTTTAAAGAGTTATTCGAGTTTAAATTAGTCCAGTCTGATCCTAACTTTGCCAATTTTCAGTACCAAACTGACACTCAAAAAATCGTCCTATTTGACTTTGGCGCCACTCGTACTATTAGTGATGCGCTATCGCAGGGTTATCATGAACTCATGCAAGGTGCAGCAACACAAGACAAGCTTCAAATGGCATCCGCAGCCAAAAAAATTGGCTTTTTTAAAGATAAAATGGACCCTGGCCATCAACAACTGATTATCGATATCTTTTATCAAGCTTGTGAACCGCTACGGTTTGAAGGCGAATACGACTTTGGCCAAAGCGACTTAGCCAAACGAGTTACTCAAGCAGGTAAAGCAATCAGTACCCAACAAAATGAATGGCATACTCCGCCAACCGATGCTATTTTTATTCATCGTAAATTAGCAGGTATGTATTTACTGGCAGCTAAACTCAAGGCTAAAGTGAACGTTGGCGAGCTATTTTCTAAGTATCGAGGTTAAATCGCCACTCTTTATAAAACACGGTAATGATGCCTGTTAAATTACACATTTACTCAAACAAGGCATCATCATGACGTTAAATCATTTTTGGCGGTTTTGCTCTATTGTTAGCGTAGCGATGCTCATGATAAGTGCGCCTTCGTTTGCCCATGAAAACGAACAACAAACAGTTCAAAGCAACACCGATGCAGCCCAAAGGCCACAGCAGCAACCCGCTGAGCTCACCCTATCGCCTCTTGTGCCAGATGTGTATTTACACCAGTCATATAAACAGGTCAACGGCTTTGGATTAGTTGAGTCAAATGGCCTAGTGGTGGTGCAAGACAAACAGGCGTTTATTATTGATACTCCCTGGACAGATAGCGATACCGCCAAGCTTGTGGATTGGATTACCCAGCAAGGTTTAACCGTTACAGCCACTATATCGACTCATTCACATCAAGACCGCACAGGTGGAATTGGCTACCTTAACAGCCAAGGTATCGCCACCTGGGTGTCAGATAAAACTCAACTTCTATTGACCGCTAACAAACTCAGCAGCGCAAGCCACACATTTAGAACTAAGCAACACACACTTCAGCAGCAACTCATTGAAGTGTATTATCTGGGCGCAGGCCACACGGTCGATAACCTGGTGGTGTGGCTGCCTAAGCAACAGATTTTATTCGGCGGCTGTTTAATAAAATCACTGAGTTCACGCACTCTTGGTTATACCGGTGAAGCAGACCTAGAGCAATGGCCGCTTACAGTGGCAAAAGTACAAGCACAATTTACTCAAGCAAAAATTGTCGTACCCGGGCATGGCAAAATAGGTGATACTTCACTGCTAAGCCATACCATAGACTTGTTAACACAGTAATCTCACATCAGCACTGATTTAATAATGCACTATTTACAACCATATAAAAACCATATAAAAACAGTTAGTTAATTTACAGTTCAGTTGAACTTACACAAGGAGAGTCACCATGTTTAGTCACGTTATGCTTGGCGTTAATGATATCGAAGCGTCAAAAAAATTCTATGATGCCATTTTAGGCGCATTAGGTATTGCTGAGGGTAAAATAGATCCTAAAGGTCGCTGTATCTACATGACCCCAACAGGTATTTTATTACTCACTAAACCGATTAATGGTGAACCTGCATGTCACGGTAATGGCTCAACTATTGGTTTTGCTGCAGAAACCCCAGCATTAGCCGATGCATGGCATGCAGCTGGCGTTGCTAATGGCGGCACCGCCTGTGAAGACGCTCCTGGCGTACGTTCAGGCGCAGGGATGGACTTATACCTAGCCTACCTTCGTGACCCCGATGGCAACAAGCTGTGTGCTCTGAACCGAGTGTAAAAGACTAATATAGCCAATCATCTCTCGGTAGTCACCTAATAAGCGAAGCACTTATGCTTCGCCTATTTTCTTTAATAACAACGTCTTGCCAATATTAACCGTCATAATTATTTGCATTTACATTTACACCACAAAAAAACACTTCAACTTACCAACACGAAGTTTCGCCCTTTGAATTTTTTCTTTATATAGCGTAAATAAATGTAAACTTATCGGTATTTGATTGAACCGGACAAAGTGCAAGCTTAGTATTGTCGGCACAATGCATTTAAGTGGAATACCCAATGCAATCTACAATATTACCGTTATTACTACTCGCCAGTTTTGCAACAATCGCTGCACCATTGAATTACAACGGTACGGCACATGTTATTGAAGGCCAAGCAACAGTAACAAAAGCTAACTTATTTACCTGCCAACATGGTCAGTCGCGCTCATCACCTATCGGCGTAAAAACCGACAATGGCCAAGAGTTTATAGTGCCTGCATCAGTTCAATACCAACAACAATACTTCACTGCTGACCTATATAATGAATGCTCAGGGATAACGCCGGCATCAATAAATGAGGTTGATTTATCGTCAGTGCCGGTTATCGAAGTCGATAAAGATGGCGAGATAGTAACCGGCTATATTTTTGCCGATAATTACTTCGAACTGTTTATTAACGGTAAGCTCATCGGCGTTGATCCTATTCCTTTTACGCCTTTTAACTCTAATATCGTCCGATTTAAAGTTAAAAAGCCTTATGACATCGCTATCAAAGTCGTCGATTGGGAAGAAAGCTCAGGGTTAGGAACTGAGAATAATCGCGGTAAAAAATATCATCCCGGCGACGGCGGCTTAATTGCCAGCTTCTCTGATGGCACAGTCACTAACGCAGATTGGTCAGCGCAAACGTTTTATACCGCACCCATTTATGACTTAAGTTGTGCGACTGAAGTCGGTCAACAACGGTTAACAAAAAGTTGTAATACCGAGGGAAGAGATAGCTATGACAAGGCTTATTCGCTGCACTGGCAAATACCTCAAGACTGGCCGACTAACAATGAATATGTCAGTTGGCCTAAGTCTGTTGAATTTACCGAACAAGAAATTGGCGTAGACAACAAAAAAGCCTATATGAATTTTCAGCAGCAATTTTCAGGTGCGGGGGCAGCGTTTATTTGGTCAAGTAATGTCATCCTGGATAACCTAGTATTATTTAGATATCACGTTAAGTAGCGAAGTGATTATTCTGTTAGGATGCCAAAATTATTGGCATCCTATTTTGATTAAAAACTTCACTTCTTTTTTCTAACAAATATCTCCCTATCGCTAGAAAAACTAACTAGATGCATCACACACCACTACGGGGTAAAATAGCCGCCCGTTTATGCTGTGAGTGTATGTAATGACTGTTAGCGATCCGTGTTTTATTCCTTTTAATGATGCGATAGCGTTCAATAGCACACTTGCAGAACAAGGATTGCCTGAGTCTTTTACCTTTCCGTTTTATTACCAACCTCACCCTTTAACCATATTGGCAGCACAACAGTTGCAACAGGATCTGCTCGAGGCTAATCCTTGGCAGCATAACTTTGGCCTACACAGCCAACAAGATCGCGGCATGGTAATTGGTAAGATGTTTGGAGTGTTGGTGGTAAAAGACACTCACGGACAACTGGGTTTTTTAGCATCATTTTCAGGCAAATTAGCCGATCAAAATATCTTGCAGCCCTTTGTACCGCCAGTGTTTGACATGCTGACCCAAGACAGCTTTTTTAACGCTGAAAACAAGCAGATTAACCAGATTAACCAGTTACTCCATCAACATGAAAGCGACCCGTTACTGGCAAGCTTAACCACGCAGTTAACTCAGCAACAACAGCAAGCAGAACGTGAGCTTGAGCAGCAACGCAACGCAATAGTTGAAAGTCGAAAACAACGTAAGCTCGCCCGTGAACAAGCCGATAACGCATTAGCCCAGGCCGATATCAGCAGTGATGAGTATAAAACCTTATCAATTGAGCTTAGTCGCCAAAGCGTGCAGCAAAAGCATCAGCTCAATGCATTAAAGCAGCAGTGGCAGACACAAATAGACACAACACAAACACAGCTAGGCGAGCTGCAACAACAAATAAAAAAACTTAAACTTCAACGAAAACAATTATCTAACAGTTTACAAAAAAAGTTATTTGCTCAATATCAGTTTTTAAATATCCTGGGTGAAGTGCGTGACTTAAACACTATTTTTAACGATGCACCTAATCACTTACCGCCCGCGGGTGCAGGCGAGTGTGCTGCGCCTAAGTTACTGCAATATGCATTTATTCACCAATTTACTCCGATTGCCATGGCTGAATTTTGGTGGGGAACATCGCCCAAATCAGAAATAAAACAACACAAAAACTACTACCCAGCTTGTCATGGAAAATGCCGTCCAATTCTCACCCACATGCTTAAAGGCATGCAAGTTGATGATGACCCCTTGCTGATTAATCCCGGTAAAGACACTCAAATAGACATTATTTATCAAGATGATGTGATGGCCATAATCAATAAGCCCGCGGAGTTATTATCGGTACCCGGTAAAAATATTACCGACAGCGTATTTAGTCGCATGCAGCAACAGTTTCCCAATGCCACTGGGCCATTAATTGTCCATCGCTTAGACATGTCGACCTCAGGTTTGATGGTAATAGCGCTCACCAAAGAGGCCAATAAAACCCTGCAGCAGCAATTTATTCAACGCAGTGTAACCAAGCGATATATTGCGCTTATAGAAGGCACCCCTGATACCGAACAAGGCGATATTAGCTTGCCACTTAGAGTTGATTTAGATGACAGGCCAAAGCAGCTGGTGTGTTATGAATACGGCAAGCATGCCGAAACATTTTGGCAGGTACACCAACGTCAAGGCCTGCGCACTTTAGTGCACTTATACCCTAAAACCGGACGTACTCATCAATTACGCATGCATTGCGCCCATCACGATGGTTTGCATATGCCGATTGTGGGTGATGATTTATACGGTGTCGCCACCAACAGATTGCATTTACACGCCCAATATTTGGCATTAAATCATCCAACGACAGGTGAAAGCATGGTGTTTGAAGTAGCGGCCGATTTTGAATAATGCCTATCACTATCTTGAAAAAACCATATTCAAGCTGTCGATATTTAAGCCTATTTCATCGTTGAAAAACACTCATATAAACCACCACTAATACTTGAATAGAAATATTAAGCATTAGGTAAGCTTATCGCTACGCGACCCCATCAGTAACGCTATAACTCAAACAATACATCGGTGCGAATGATGTATTTAATCCCTTGATAAATCGGTTCTGAACTGTGGATACAATGCAGAGGATGCATGCCATGAGGAAAACAAAGCACGCTGCCAGCAGGGGTTCGTACATCCACGGTTTTAACATTATCGCCATGTTTAGCTGGTAAATCTGGATTGTCAGCATTGACTAAAAAGCGCGTAGCACCACCCTCAAAATCATCGGTCAGTAAGATTAAAAAGGTCAACAGACTGTAACGATCGCCAAAAGCATCCCGCACTAATTCTCCGTCGATGACTTGGCTGCCTGGCCATGAACCATCTGAATGCGGCTTAAAAAAATCGCCTTGGTTATAGCGATAAAAACGAAATCGATTATTTAATCCTAAAGCAGCTTTACCACCAAAAATACCTAGGTTGTCATCCATAAGCGATTTAACTCTATTCCAAATAACCTGCTCAGTGGCATTATCTACCACCCAGGTTAAACTGTCGTTATGACGCACATGACGAGGCAGAGACACCGCCGCATCAGGTAAAAAGCCCATAGTTTCACTTGCAGATATTAATCGTTTGCACTCATCGGCCGACAATACATTGAGTAATTGAAACGCCCCAGGCACTTCGGCTAACATTTTTTTACTCACACTTGGCTGCTGTGCATCAGCCAACGCAGCATCATTAAGCTCTGCGATGTTGGCTTTATGATTCGCCCATGTCGGTAACGCAGGATGTTCAGCTCCGGGTTCACGTGCCACGACAAAATAATCTGAATTTACATTTGTTGTATTCATTTTTTATACCTTTAACCATAACGTGGGCCAACGATTGTTGACTGAAAATAGCGAGTTAAATGCTAGCTGGCCCCAAAAAATTAATAATTCATTACCCGCACTTGGGCAAATTGACGATGCCCAGCCGCAGTACCATGAAAGCCAAAACCACTTTGCTTAGCCCCTACCCATGGCGCATTACCTGCCCCAGCACCTTGATTAACGCCGACCATGCCAGCTTCAAGTTGCTCAGCAACGGCTTTAGCGCCTTGGCCACCAAATACCACAGCAGCTAAACCATAATGACTGTTATTAGCACGACCTATGGCTGCATCAATGTCGCTAAAGTGACTAATCGCCACCACAGGGCCAAAGGTTTCTTCTCCCTCTAACAGCATGTCAGGGGTAATACCTGTGACCACGGTAGGGTGAATGAACGGTAATGGATAATCATCACTACCCAGTAACAACCTGGCCCCTTTGGCTTTAGCATCTTGTAACTGCTCAAGCACTTTCTGGTGCTGAGCTGGATTGACTATCGGGCCAATATTCACATTCGCTGCGTCCCATGCGCCTACGCGATAGCGGCTGGCTAAAGCTACTACTTTTTGTTCAAACTCAGCGGCAATACGCTCATCAACATAAACTCGTTCCGTTGAGGTACACATCTGTCCGGCGTTTTCAAACGAACTGGCGACAGCGAATCTAACCGCAGAATCGATATTGGCGCTGGCCATCACAATCAAGGGGTCATTGCCACCCAGCTCCATTACCAAACGTTTTAAGCCAGAAGCTGCATTGGCCATAATGTTTTTACCAGCGGCCATTGAGCCTGTAAATGCCACCATATTAATGTCTGCAGCCACTAATGCTTGGCCAAGGGCTTTATCACCTTGAACCACTTGCAACACATGTTCTGGTAACACTTTATTAAGTGTTTTAATAAACAACTCAGCCACTAAAGGCGTCAATTCCGACGGCTTTAATATCACACTGTTACCCGCTATAAGCGCAGGCATCAGTAAGTTATTGGCCATGGCTATCGGGTAGTTCCAAGGCGAAATCACAGCCACAACACCTAATGGTCGATATTGTAATTCCGTACGATTATCAATTTGCTCAGTCGTTAAGGCATCACTTATTTCACTGGCAAAATAAGGCGCATTTTGTATCGTTCCTCCCACTTCATAAGTAGCGCGACGATAATCTTTACCCATCTCTTGACCTATAAGTGTTGCAAGCTCATCTTGTACGGCCACCAGCTGCTGATACGCTTTAACCACATATTGTTGGCGTTCTATTAACGGCAAACTTGCCCAAGCTTTTTGAGCAACTTTCGCATTGTTTATCACTGCGGGTAACAGCTCAATAGGGGTTATTTCGACACTACCGACCGCAATGGCTTCAATGTGTTCACCACCATCAACTTTGTGATAACTCGTGGGATCGTAAGAGGTTAATACTGCCATAGAGAAACATTCCTTAATGGTATTAAAGTGGCGCTAGCCTGTTTGTTTGATAGATGAATAGATTTATTGATAACCATTTTGATACAATGGAATACAAAAGCAACTAGTATACTTTTGGTAACCTAGGTTGGATTAATGAAAACTAAAATTGAAACAATGACTAACGGTCAAAAAAAAGTTATCAATGCTTGTGCTGAACCCTGCTCGGTCGAGCGCGGTATGCGTGTATTAGGCGGTAAATGGAAAGCATCAATTTTATGGCACCTGCAAGATGGCCCAGTACGATTTAATGATTTATCGCGCATGCTAGGCGGGGCAAGTAAAAAAATGGTCGACCAACGCCTTAAAGAATTAGAAGCCCAAGGGTTAGTGACTCGTCATGTGATTAGTGATCGTCCTATTGCGGTGTCTTATGCTATAACCGATTTTGGCCGCACAGCCTTAGACATTTTAGAACGCTTAAAAGATTGGGCTGATGAATACGTTGTTTAGCAAAGTACTATGGTCTGTTACTCACCATAAAGATACTGATGAAACATTAGCAAAAAGTATGCGCTAAGCTTTGAACGCCTTGAAACAAAATGGCGAATTAGAAAAAATCACCGCTCGTTAGTTTGTCCCTCATGTTAATTCTGTGGTCACAGACCAATAGCGGTAATATTTAACGTCATTGAGCAATCAATTTAGTGCTAACAATATCGCAGCGCCCAAGCGATATTGTCTACTAATTAAAATTTAATAATCAAAGCCTAACTGCGCTTTAATACCTTCGTTAAACGCATGTTTAATGGGTTGTACTTCGCTCACCGTATCGGCTAATTCAATGATGTCACGGTGACAAGCTCGGCCAGTAATAATAACGTGTTGCATCGCAGGGCGATTTCTTAAAGCCGTTAATACCCGTTCAAGTTCGATATAGTGGTAACTCACCATGTAAGTTAATTCATCTAACAAAACCATGTTAATCGATTCATCTTTAAGTAACTTTTCAGCTTCAAGCCAGGCTTCCATTGCTGCTTGAGTGTCTTTTTCTTTGTCTTGAGTTTCCCAAGTAAAACCTGTGCCCATGACATGAAATGGCACACCTGCACCCTCAAGTAAATTACGCTCGCCGCACGCCCAAGTACCTTTAATAAATTGTACTACTGCGGCTTTATGTCCATGGCCTACAGCGCGAGTAATCGAACCAAAACCAGAGGTTGATTTGCCTTTACCGTTACCAGTTAATACTAACAAAATGCCTTTTTCGTCTTGTGCGGCGGCAATTTTGGCATCCACCCCCACTTTGACTTTCTGCTGGCGGGCTTTATGACGTTCAGCTTTGCTTGCGTCAATAGCGTTATCTTGTTCAGTGTCGTGGTTATCAGTTGTCATGCAATTAATCCTTTCAGTGTGTTCATGTCCAAATGCGCTTCTAATACGTCGGCAAGACGATTTAGTTGCTGCTCGCGGATTTGGTTAATATCAATATGCTGCGCGTTGGTTAACCCTGCCCAGCCTAATATGAGTTGGCACGCTTGGGGGCTGTCAAACAAGCCGTGTATATATGTTGCTAAAATTTGTTGGTCATTACTCAGTAAGCCGTCGAGTTTCGCCTCCGGCAACGGTTGATCGGCCACATGTTTAATCAACATGGGTTGCGTTAGGTCACCTTGAGTGAGTGAAGACTCACCACAATGAATTTCATAGCCACTAAACTCGGCCTGCTGGTCTTGTAAGCGTAAGTGACCCCTTACTTGAGTTAAGGTTTTACTAACCGTTAATACGGTAGTAATAGGCAATAGGCCCAATCCGTCACTGCAACCAGCGTTATCTTCAATGCCTAAAGGGTCATCAATAAGCTCACCCATCATTTGATAACCGCCACAAATACCGATGACTTTACCGCCGTAACGTAAATGATGTTTGAGCTTAATATCCCAACCTTGCTGACGCATAAAAGCTAAATCCGCACGGACATTTTTACTGCCAGGCAAAATGATGATATCGGCGTGAGGCCACACCGCCGAACTAGCATCGCTTTGCATGCTCACATAATGAAAATCAATTTGTGGATGTAAGCGCAGCGGATCAAAGTCGGTGTGATTACTGATCCTCGGGTACACTAAAACCAATACAGTTAACCTAGCGGATGTGTCTGTTAATGGATTAATGGGCGTGTCAATTAATGCATCTTCAGCATCTAGATGTAAGTCGTGTAAATACGGTAGCACGCCCAATACTGGTTTATTGGTGTATTGTTCAAGCCAATCGATTCCCGGCTGTAATAAGCTCATATCGCCTCGAAAACGATTAATCACAAAGCCTTTAACCCTCGCTTGCTCACTTGGACTTAACAGCGCTAACGTACCCACCAGATGCGCAAAAACGCCACCTTTATCAATGTCAGCAATAATGATCACAGGGCAATCGGCTACTTCGGCAAAGCCCATATTGGCAATATCACCTTCACGTAAATTGATTTCGGCAGGACTACCCGCACCCTCTATCACCACCAATGAGTATTGCTGTTGCAAGCGCCTGTAAGATTGCATTACCGCCGCCAAAGCTAAGGTTTTATAGCCTTGGCTCTGTGGACCAAAAAAAGCCTTGGCTTCTAATGTGGTTAACGCTTTACCGTGAATAATGATTTGGGCGCCAGTGTCTGAACTTGGTTTTAATAATACGGGGTTAAAATCGGTATGAGGTGGGATGTTACATGCAAAGGCTTGTAGTGCTTGGGCGCGGCCAATTTCGCCACCATCGACAGTAACCGCACTGTTTAACGCCATATTTTGTGGTTTAAAAGGTGCTACATTGACGTGTTGCCGGGAAAATACTCGGCATAGTCCAGCAACCAGTGTACTTTTACCCGCATCAGAAGTGGTGCCTTGTACCATTAATGCGCCATACAATTGTGGAATGGTTGAAGATTGATCGTCAGCCAATGACATTATGCTTTTAAGACCAAAGGCAGCCCAGCGACCACCAAAGTAACTTGATCAGATATCGCCGCTACGGCTTGATTGAGCCAACCGGCTTCATCAACAAAACGGCGATTTAACTCACCCATAGGAACAATGCCAGAGCCCACTTCATTGCTGACTAACACCACATGGCTTTGTAATGCAGACAAACTGTCGATGAATAATGACTTTTGGCTGGCCCACGAGGCGCCATCATTTAATAATAAGTGATTGGTTAATAATAAGGTCAGGCAATCAAGCAATATCACTTGTTGTGGTTTATCTATTGCCACTAATGTTTGGGCAATATCGTAAGCTTGTTCGTGCAATGTCCAGCTATGGGCGCTGGACATACGGTCTTGTTGGTGTTGATTAATACGCTCAGACATTTCATCGTCTAATGCTGTTGCTGTGGCTAAGTAAACACATGAATAACCAATCGCTGCGTATTCGGCCACACATTGCTCGGCAAACCGACTCTTACCACTACGCGCACCGCCCAACACCAAATGAATCATCAGCTTATCCCAACCGCTAAAATTACCAGATAACAACACACTTCACTAATTTGCTGTGCTGCGCCTAAGGTGTCGCCAGTATAACCACCAATTTGTTTACGGAAAAAACCGCCCAATAAAATACGCGCCAACCATAAGCCAATAAACAACACAAAAGCGACAACCCCATTAAGCCAGAGCAACACAAAAATACCACTGGCAAGTAAAATAAGTAAGTCGTTTAACTGTTGATTTTCCGCCATTGGTTTCGACTTGCTGCTGTCGTCGTCGCGCACATATTGCCCACTAAAAATTAAGCTACCAGACACAACGCGACTGAGAGTATGACCCACTATAAGCGCACTTACCGCAGCCATTGGGCTATATAATGCTAACTCAACTAACAATTGCCATTTCAGTAATAGCACCAACACTAACGCTAAAGCACCATAACTGCCTAAGCGCGAATCTTTCATAATTCGCAGTTTATCTTCTACCGTCCAACCACCACCAAAGCCGTCTGCTGTGTCAGCTAAACCGTCCTCATGAAAGCCTCCGGTCACTAATACACCCGCCACCATTGCTAGCAAAATCGCAATGCTCGCCGGTAAAATAAGCTGCGCGAGCCAAAAAACCAACGCACTTATTAAGCCTATGACTAAACCGACCAAGCCAAAATAACGGCTAGCTTTGTTCAGCTCGTCACTGTCTATCATTACCCATGATGGAACAGGGATCCGAGTAAAAAAACTCAACGCCACAAAAAATAAATTTAACTGCCGCAACCATTTTATCTCGCCAGACATTTTATTCCTTTAAACCACATTATTAACGCCAGCATCATCGAAACTGGCCATTTGATTGTAAAAATTCACCGCAGCGTGAATTAACGGTAACGCTAACGCAGCACCTGTACCCTCTCCAAGTCTTAAACCCAGCGACAGCAATGGAGTTGCTTGTAACTGTTTTAAAAGAAGCTTATGTCCCTGCTCTTGCGACTCATGAGCAAAGACTAAATAATCTCTTGCTTGTGGAAATAATGTTACCGCAACTAATGCAGCAGCAGTAGCGATAAAACCATCTATTAGCACTAATATTTTTTGTTCCGCAGCAGCCAAAATTGCCCCAGTCATTTGCACAATTTCAAACCCACCTACATGTGCCAAAATAGCCTCAGGAGACACTAGTTCATGTTGATGTAAATCAAGCGCTTGGTTAATTAATTTGGTTTTGATTACCAAGGTGGCATCGTCTATTCCAGTGCCTCGACCAACACATTGTTCAACATTGATATTAAGCATAGCTGACATTACCGCTGTCGCGGCAGATGTGTTGCCAATACCCATTTCACCCAAGGCAATAATATTGCAACCAGCATCAACATGACGGCTAACCAACTGGCGAGCAAGCTCAAACCCCAATGCGACTTTTTCAAGCGACATTGCGGCAGTCAAATGCATTGCATTAGTACCCGCGCCTAAGCGCTGATCAATCACTTTGGCTTGGTCTGTTAGTGGCTGTAATATTCCACAATCAATTATCTCCAGCTCAAAACCCACTTGGCGACAAAACACATTAATTGCCGCACCACCTTGAACAAAATTTTGTACCATTTGTATGGTGACTTCGCTAGGTGCAATCGAAACACCGAAAGCAGCAATACCATGGTCGGCAGCAAACACCAACATGGTCGGTTTTTTAATTTGCAGTGGTGTACTTAAAAGGTGTTGATTACCACTGTGCTGCACCCGAGCGATCTGCAATGCCAACGATTCAAGTTGCCCTAACGCCCCTAACGGTTTGGTTTTTTGATTAATCTTATGCTGAATATCATCATCAACTTTAGGGCTAATAGGCTCTATCACAAACATCACAACTCCAATAACTTGTGCAAATACATTTCAACATAATGTGCATCACAGTCCATATAAAAGTACTTAATAAAGTGCTTATCACTGTTCACATTCGAATGTCTAAAGGATTAACGGCGCTGGCGCAAAATAAACAAGAAAAATACACTGCCTAATGCGGCTGTAATAATACCGACTGGCAGTTCTTGATTGCCTAAAATACATCGGGCTATCACGTCAATCCACACCATAAACAAACCACCTAACATGGCGGTTAAGATCATCGGCTGACGTCCAGAGAACAATAGCCTAACGGTATGCGGGATCATCAACCCCACAAAACCAATACCGCCACAAGTCGCCACCAACATCGCGGTGATCAGTGAACACAATAACAACATACTTAAACGTAATTTGGCGACATTAATACCTAACGTGTGCGCAGTTTCATCACCTGCTTGCAGCGCCATAATTTGCCGTCTAAATGCCAACATAATCAATAAACTTGCACCAACCGTAACACTGGGTAGCAGTAAATTAGACCAACTTGCTTTAGCAAAGCTGCCTAAGCTCCAAAATAACACTGACGCTGCAGCTTGTGGGGTAGAGAAATACAATAGCAAACTGGTTAATGCACCAAACAAAAATGAGGTCGCTACACCAGACAACAACATACGTTCAACTTGACTAGTTCGACCAGAACCCGACAAGATAAACACGATCAATACCGACAAACTCGCACCAATAAACGCACCTATTGGTATGCTTAACGTTGACCAAGACCACCAAGCTTGTGGCGTATAACTTGGTTTAATGGTCAATACCCCAGATAGAAAATCAGCAAATAAGCCCGTTTGACTGAATAATGACACCACCAACACAGCACCAAATGACGCACCAGAACTAATGCCAAATAAATAGGGATCGGCTAACGGATTACGGGTGACGGTTTGCAGCACACTGCCAGCAATTGACAACCCTGCCCCCGCCACAAAAGCTAACAATATCCGCGGTAAACGTAATTCAAGCACAATACGTTGAGTTAGCGTTGTGCCATGATCATTTCCAACAATAGCACTGGGGATCTCATTACTCAGTAAGCTATTAAAGCTCATTAACACATCGTTAATATGTATATTGGCCGCGCCAAAACTAGCCGCAAAAAAAGGGGTGATCAGCGTGGCTAAAACCAACAAACTGAAATACAAATAATAGCGACGTTGTGATGCATCAATCATGATCTAGGCGTCCTTTCTGACTTGCTTGGTAACCATAAAAATAGCTAATAAGCGGCTTACCGTTTTGCGGATGGTTATTAATATCGCAACACACACCAAACACCTCACTAATTTGGCGTTCGGTAAGCACTTCTGTTGGCGTACCTTTAGCAATTAACTTGCCGTGATCAAGCAGCAATAATTTATCGCACATCGCACTGGCTAAATTCAAATCATGGATAGAGGCTATAACACTAATACCTAATGATTTAACCAATTCAAGAATTTGAATTTGATAACGAATATCTAAATGATTGGTTGGTTCATCTAAAATAAGAATATGAGGTTGTTGCACAATAGCGCGGGCAATCAAGGCACGTTGCTTTTCGCCGCCAGATAACAGTTCATACTGTTGCTGTGCTTTTTGTTGTAATCCCACTTTGGTTAATGCACTTAACACACGCTCGCGGTCTTGGGCAGTGTTAGCGTCAAATAAGCCTTTATGCGGTGTCAGCCCCATCGCCACTAACTGCTCGGTAGTGATGTCAAAATAATGCGGAGTATCTTGTTGTACCACAGCAATGTTCTGCGCTAACAACCTAGAAGAATATTTACTGATGGATTTAGAAAAAATGTTTATATCGCCGCTGGTCGGCACAATGTAACGGTACAAACAGCGCAACAGACTAGACTTACCTGCACCATTTGGGCCTATAACACCTAACATCTGCCCTTGAGATAGACTGAAATGAATATCCGCCAGAATCGTTTTATTATCGATTTGCCAAAAAAGATGATTTACATCTAATACAGATTTAGACATGTAAGAGACCTCGCCATGTCCAATTAATTAACACATACATCTATTTAATAACTCCCCTAAGTCACCCGCTTAGGCATGGATATTGAGGCGATTCAAAGCTGGTATCTGACTTATGCCCCATACGAAATGGGTCATTTACAGTTGCGGGTACAGTTTGGGCTTATCCCAATTCCCAATACCTTGAAAAGCACTATTATTTTGAAGCTATGATCTTACAACAATGATCTTAAAAATCCTTAGCTTAACGTTATAATTTTGAAAAAATCATCATTATGACGCTGCAACAACTAAGCAATGGCACTAAAGCAATCACAATTAAGCCTTAGGCCAATGTAATCTAAAGCTCACTTTAGCAGGCTCACTCTCCATTGCCGCTGGCTGAGAACTATCAATAATATCAACATCGTCAGGCCAATAAACATCGAGCACCATAATAGCAGCATAGGGGATCGCTAGGTTAGCGAATAATCCACTACATTGGCCGGCATTTAGCACATGTCCCATAATGCATCGAATTACGCCACCATGGGTCACCACCAATGCCTGTGGAATTGATTCATCTGCTTCATTCAACACTCGCTGTAAACAGGCTACAACCTCAATTAATCCTTGTTGTACCCGCTCTGCAAAATCGACCACACTTTCGCCCTTCTCGGGGGTGTTTTCAACATTCCATGGATCCCGCCAATAAGCATCAAACTGGCTTGGGCTTTTATGATAAATTTTATCAAATGCTTGGCCATCCCATACGCCAAAGTTTATCTCTTGCAAAGCTGGCACAAGATCTAGCGGCACGGTTAATTGCTGTGACAAGCTTGCTGCAAAGCTTTTACAGCGCACTAAAGGCGAACTAAAAATATGGCTTATTGGGTGCGTGACACTAGCAAAGGCTTGGCACATTTGTTCATGGCCTTGCGGCGTTAATGGCACATCAATTTGACCACGTGCTATTTCACCGCCTTCACATTCACCGTGACGTAAAAACACTATCTTGGCTTGTTTCATTAAAATAAATCCTTACTCAAGATAATAAATTATTGTTAAACAATATCTTGTGTTGCCTAAAAATGGAAAATTTATACTCACTTAGATTAAACATTCTGATGTTAACTTAATTTTTAAGCCAAATAGTGCTTAATTCAGCCTTGCCCTTATTATAAAAACTCGCGTACTATAGCCGTCTATACGTTTATATGTCTAAACGTAATCTTAGCAGATAAGCATTTAAATTGACCCATTGATATGTTCAATGCGGATATCGCCCTTTTACATAGATTTAAGGGTATGCTTATCTCAATCAAGGTATCAAGCAACATAGTGATAAAAAGGTAACTGTTATGGCGAAATCGACTTCTTACAGTCAAACTCTTAAACAACTTAACGCATTGTTAGCGCAGCGTATTGTGATTTTAGATGGCGCTATGGGCACCATGATCCAAGACTATAAGTTGGAAGAAGAAGATTATCGTGGCGAGCGTTTTAAAGATTGGCATTGCGATGTTAAAGGCAACAATGACTTATTAGTACTCAGCCAACCGCAAATCATTAAAGATATTCATACTCAGTACCTGTTAAACGGTGCCGACATTATTGAAACCAACACCTTTAATGCCACCACCATTGCCATGGCCGACTACGATATGCAGTCACTGGCCGCTGAAATTAACCTTGCTGGCGCCCGAGTTGCTCGCCAAGCAGCAGATGAAGTAGCAGCACAAACTGGTTCACCACGTTATGTTGCCGGTGTATTAGGCCCAACCAACCGTACCTGTTCTATCAGCCCAGACGTTAACGACCCAGGGTTTCGTAATGTCAGTTTCGATCAATTAGTTGAAGCCTATGTCGAATCAACCAGCGCCTTAATTGAAGGCGGCGCCGATATCATTATGGTTGAAACCATTTTTGATACCTTAAATGCCAAGGCCGCGCTATTTGCGATTGAAAAAGTATTCGATCAGCTTGGCGATCGCTTACCTGTCATGATTTCTGGCACTATTACCGACGCCTCAGGCCGTACACTAACCGGCCAAACAACCGAAGCCTTCTATAACTCTTTACGCCACATCAAGCCGTTATCGATTGGCCTTAACTGCGCCCTAGGACCAAAAGAGTTACGCCCGTACGTTGAAGAATTGTCACGTATTGCCGAATGCTATGTCTCTGCCCACCCTAATGCTGGCTTACCCAACGAATTTGGCGGCTACGATGAAACCCCAGAAGAAATGGCCGAAGTCATTAATCAATGGGCGCAAGAAGGCATGCTCAATATTGTCGGCGGCTGTTGTGGCAGTACACCAGCTCACATTAGCGCCATCCGAGAAGCAGTACTCAGACACGAACCAAGACAGATCCCAGATCTTCCAGTCGCGTGTCGTTTATCGGGCCTAGAGCCACTCACCATTGATAAAAACTCGTTATTTGTGAATGTCGGCGAGCGCGCAAACGTGACTGGTTCGGCCAAGTTTTTACGCTTAATTAAAGAAGAAAAGTTCGAAGAAGCGTTAGATGTCGTGCGCGAGCAGGTTGAAAACGGCGCGCAAATTATCGACGTCAACATGGACGAAGGTATGCTCGATGGCGTGGCGTCTATGGCGAAGTTTTTAAACTTAATCGCCTCTGAGCCCGACATCTCTCGCGTGCCAATCATGATTGACTCATCAAAATGGGAAGTGATTGAAGCCGGCCTTAAATGCGTTCAAGGCAAGTCGATTGTAAACTCTATTTCGATGAAAGAAGGCGAAGCCAAATTTATCGAACAAGCCACCTTAGTGAAACGCTATGGCGCTGCCGCCATTGTCATGGCCTTTGACGAAGACGGCCAAGCCGATACACGTGAACGTAAAACCCAAATTTGTACCCGTGCTTATCGTATTTTGGTCGATGTTGTCGGCTTTCCACCAGAAGACATTATTTTCGACCCCAATATCTTCGCCATTGCCACCGGTATTGATGAACACGACAACTATGCAGTCGACTTTATCGAAGCCATTAAAGACATCAAAGCCACCTTGCCACACGCGATGATCTCCGGTGGCGTGTCTAACGTGTCATTCTCGTTCCGTGGTAACAACCCAGTACGCGAAGCTATTCACGCGGTGTTTTTATACCATGCCATTCAAGCAGGCATGGACATGGGTATTGTTAACGCAGGTCAGTTAGCCATATACGATGATATTGACCCAGAGCTCAAAAAACGGGTTGAAAACGTAGTCCAAAACTTACCTTGCCCGGTTGCCGACTCAAGTAACACCGAACAACTACTCGACATCGCTGAAAGCTTTAGAGGTGATGGCTCACAAGTGGCCAAAAAAGAAGATTTAGCCTGGCGCAGTTGGCCAGTATCTAAGCGTTTATCCCATGCCTTAGTTAAAGGTATCACCGAATTTATTGATGAAGATACTGAAGCTGCCCGCCTAGAAGCCGTGCGCCCTCTCGATGTTATCGAAGGACCATTAATGGATGGCATGAACGTGGTTGGCGACTTATTTGGCGCGGGCAAAATGTTTTTACCCCAAGTGGTTAAATCGGCTCGGGTAATGAAAAAAGCCGTGGCTTATCTTAATCCATATATTGAGCTTGAAAAGGTTGCCGGTCAGTCAAACGGGCGAATTTTAATGGTCACGGTAAAAGGTGATGTTCATGACATCGGTAAAAATATCGTTGGTGTAGTACTCGCTTGTAACGGCTACGAAGTGGTCGATCTTGGGGTGATGGTATCGGTCGATAAAATTCTCGATGCAGTAAAAGAGCACAATATTGACATTATCGGCATGTCAGGTCTTATTACACCAAGTCTTGATGAAATGGTACATAACGTGAAAACCTTCCACCGTGAAGGCTTAACCATCCCTGCTATTATCGGCGGTGCAACCTGCTCTAAAATTCATACTGCAGTAAAAATAGCTCCGCATTATCCACACGGTGCCATTTACATTGCCGATGCCTCGCGCGCCGTGCCTATGGTGTCAAAACTGATTAACAACGAAACACGCCAAGCGACCATTGACGAAGCTTACGTTGAATACGACATGATGCGTGAAAAACGTTTATCACAAACTAAGCGTAAAACCATAGTGTCGATAGAAGATTCGCGCGAAAACCGTTGTAAACACGACTGGGAAAACTACACTCCATTTACGCCTAACGTGTTAGGTCGCCAAGTGTTTGATGACTACCCACTAGAAGACTTAGTTGCACGTATCGACTGGACACCGTTCTTTAGAAGCTGGGAGCTGCACGGTCATTACCCAGAACTTTTAAAAGACAAAGTGGTAGGCGAAGAAGCGGTTAAATTATTTGCCGATGGCCAAGCTATGTTGAAGCAAATTATTGCTGAAAAGTGGCTTACCGCCAAAGCAGTGATCGGTTTATTCCCAGCCAATACCGTCAACCATGACGACATTGAACTGTATACCGATGAAAGCCGCACCACATTAGAAATGACCACTCATCATTTGCGTATGCAGCTTGAACGTGTCGGTAACGACAACTTTTGTTTATCTGACTTTGTTGCACCAAAAGATTCAGGCGTTGCTGATTACATGGGCGGTTTTGCGGTAACGACGGGGCATGGAATTGATGAACATGTTGCCCGCTTTGAAGCCAATCACGATGACTACAACGCGATTATGCTTAAATGCTTAGCAGACCGTTTAGCCGAAGCTTTTGCCGAGCGTATGCACGAACGTGTTCGTAAAGAGTTTTGGGGTTATGCCGCAGATGAAGTGCTCGACAATGAAGCGTTAATTCGTGAGCGTTATAAAGGCATTCGCCCAGCACCAGGTTACCCTGCATGTCCAGACCACACCGAAAAAGGTTTGTTATGGGACTTACTCAAACCCGATGAAACTATCGATTTGAACATCACCGAAAGCTTCGCCATGTACCCAACCGCTGCGGTCTCTGGCTGGTACTTTGCTCATCCTAAATCGCGCTATTTTGGCGTGACCAATATTGGTAAAGATCAGGTAGAAGACTACGCTAAGCGTAAAGGCATGACATTGGAAGAGACTGAACGATGGTTGGCACCAATATTGGACTATGATCCAGAATAGAGAGCGGCCCTGAGTAGATAGAGCTCCTGAATAAAGAGTGATCCCGAAAAGAGTAACCTTGAATAATCACGGTTATTCTTTTTTATGTCCAAACTTCGTTTGGATTAAGATCACAAGGTTCCTCTCTCATGGATCACTCAACCAGATTGTTGCCCGAGAACTTTGAGTTGTTTGGATACTATTAAAACTGCGATCTATTGATAGGTGCTGCCATTGTGTTTTAACCAGCCGCCTTGATGTTGTCCGCGTGGATCATGGTGAGTCCAATGGATGACGCCACCTTTGTTATTAAATTCATAAACACCGTAAAATTCGACGGTATCACCGACATTTAAGTTTTCTATCCGTGGGGCTAAATCAATATTATGGGCAACTAATAGCGTGTTTCCGCTGGCTATTTTTAGAATAAATCGTTGATGGCGGCTGCCTTTTAAATCATCGGAAAGTATTTTTACCACATCCCCTGAACCACCGATTTGAAGGTTACTCTGCTTATTATCAATGGCATTTTGTAACGCACTATCGCTGCCAGCGGTATAGCCAGCATAAACGTTTTGTACAATTTGAGTGGTTTGACCCTTTTGATCCAAAAAGCCAAATATCACGAGACTAAGTAAACAGATAACTAAGATTTTTTTCATGTTTATCAATTCCTTTTAAACAACAATCAAAATAAAGCTAAACAAAAACGCGATAGTTTATCGCGTTTTTAATGAGTAATCTAAAGTCCAAAATCTATTTAATCGACTCTAGCCATTGGTTAAATGATGATGCAGGCATAGCGCCGGATTGTTGTGCAAGCACTTTGCCTTGTTTAAATACCATCAGGGTTGGGATCGAGCGAATATTGAATTGGGCAGCAAGGGCTTGTTGCTCTTCGGTGTTGAGCTTGCCGAAACGAAACTTAGGTTCCCATTTCTTGGCTGCTTGAGTAAATACCGGCGCAAAGTTTTTACACGGACCGCACCAGCTAGCCCAAAAGTCGACCACCAGTGGTAACTCTGATTTATTAGCATGGAGGCTAAAATTGGCAGCAGTAAGCTCTATCGGTTCACCAACGAATAGGCTTTGTTTACATTTCCCACAAGTCGGTTGTTGTTCAAGACGTTCTTCAGGGATGCGATTTAAGGTATCGCAATGGGGGCAAGCTATTATCATGATTAGACCTCACATCAACTTCATTATCGAGACTCTTCAATCATAAACCTTGTTGGTGTGTTAAACGAATAATCGTTTTAATTTTTTATATTATGGCCTGCGGACAACGTCAATAGCCGCAGGCCATAAACAAAAACTCACTCAAACTGTTCAGTTAACCGAATTTAAACCGTAATTTGCCACATATCAAAGGCTTCTTGGCAAAGCTGTTCTCTAAACTTTGGATGAGCAATATCAATAAGCGCTCGGGCTCGCTCGCGTAATGACTTACCGCGTAGATAAGCGGTTCCATACTCTGTGACGATATAGTGTACATGCGCACGGGTGGTTACCACGCCAGCGCCAGGGGATAATACTGTGGCTATCCGCGACACAGTGCCATTAGCCGCAGTACTTGGCAATGCGATGACAGATCGGCCGCCTTCAGAAAGGCCAGCGCCGCGGATAAAGTCCATCTGGCCGCCTACACCTGAATAAATTTGCGTGCCCAATGAGTCAGCACACACCTGCCCTGAAATATCGACCTGTAACGCGGAGTTTATTGACATTACATTCGGATTTTTACGAATAATCGCAGTGTCATTTACTTGCTCAATATCCATAAATATTACCGAGGGGTTATCATCAACAAAGTCATAAAGTCGTTGGCTACCCAATGCAAAGCCTGTCACTGTCTTACCGGGATGGACCTTTTTACGACTATTATTGATAACCCCAAGTTCAACCAGATTAAGCACTCCATCTGAAAATAGCTCGGTGTGTACGCCTAAATCTTTATGTCCGGTTAAACACGCCAATACAGCGTCTGGAATTGCACCTATGCCCATTTGTAGGCAAGCGCCATCTCGTACTAACTTAGCCACATTCTGGCCGATAGCTAAGCTTGTCGCATCACTTGGGGCAAATAGATGTTGCGGTAACGGCATACTCTGCTCATACACTGCAGCAAGCTTATGATAATGAATAAAACCATCACCATGGGTGCGAGGCATCATAGGGTTAATATGGGCTATGATTTTACCCGCCATTTGGCAGGCCGCTAAAGTTGCCTCAACCGATATACCTAACGAACAGATACCATGTTTATCTGGTGGGGAAACTTGAATAATCGCGGTATCGATATGCTGTTCGCCGGAACGAAACAACTTGGGTACTTCAGAAAGAAAAATAGGCACATAATCGGCATCACCTTGTTGCAACAGCGAGCGCGTGGGTGTGCCAGCAAAGAAACAACGATGGCGTAGATGATCCTTTAAACGGGGATCACTTAACGACTCTGCACCCTCGGTATGCAACTGCAATAATGTTAAACCATGCTTTGTTAACGCATGTTGGGCTAACGCGTCTAACAATAATGTTGGGGTTGCCCCCATGGAATGAGTCCACAAGGTTTCACCACTTTCAATTAAGGACACGGCCTCTAATGCACTGCTACAAATAATTGGTTTCATTAATATTACTCAAGGTCATTAAGCTATTTGTAGTGTAAGGGTTAAATTAACGTTTTAATAGCGTTAACAATACACACTATGCGCTAAAACATAGAGTTGCGATATAGAGTCATTACAGAGCATTATTTCAATAATAAATGAGACATAAATGGTGTTAGCTTCAGTTAATCAAAACGATTCTATAATATTAACTACAATATTGTGGAATTATGCTTAAAAAGATGAAAACCTGCAGGCCAATGATCTTACTAGCTTTAAACCATGCCAGCTTATTCAGCCCTCATCAATGAAAACGTGAAGTTATTTTAAATGCAGCTACTTATTTTACTTATTAGGCGCCTAGGAATCACCTATTTGGCATGGGCATATCGGCCACACAAGTATGATGTTCAGATAAACCAAGCCATAATTTCAACAAATTACAGACGTAAAAAAGCCCGCTATATAATAGCGGGCTGTTTCACGACTCTTTCAAGTCAATTAGGCGCCTGGAAATGACCTACTCTCACATGGGGAGACCCCACACTACCATCGGCGATACTGTGTTTCACTTCTGAGTTCGGAATGGGATCAGGTGGTGCCACAGCTCTATGGTTTCCAGACAAATTTTGCTTATCTAACGCATTCTTTTTTATGCATTAAATAATAATTCGGAAAGCTGATTGCTTTTTGAGTCTCTCACACTGTCTAAGCGCTCTATTCTAACACTAAGGTCATGCTCCCTTTAGTACGACCTCCATGGAAGGAGGAAGTGCTAGAAAATGTCGGGAACATTTTCAGTAAAACCCATCTGGGTTGTATGGTTAAGCCTCACGGGTCATTAGTACAAGTTAGCTCAACGCCTCACAACGCTTACACACCTTGCCTATCAACGTAGTAGTCTCCTACGGCCCTTTAGAGAGCTTAAAGCTCTAGGGATGACTCATCTTAGGACTCGCTTCCCGCTTAGATGCTTTCAGCGGTTATCGATTCCGAACGTAGCTACCGGGCAATGCTATTGGCATAACAACCCGAACACCAGCGGTTCGTCCACTCCGGTCCTCTCGTACTAGGAGCAGCTTCCTTCAATCATCCAACGCCCACGGCAGATAGGGACCGAACTGTCTCACGACGTTCTGAACCCAGCTCGCGTACCACTTTAAATGGCGAACAGCCATACCCTTGGGACCGACTTCAGCAGCCCAGGATGTGATGAGCCGACATCGAGGTGCCAAACACCGCCGTCGATATGAACTCTTGGGCGGTATCAGCCTGTTATCCCCGGAGTACCTTTTATCCGTTGAGCGATGGCCCTTCCATTCAGAACCACCGGATCACTATGACCTACTTTCGTACCTGCTCGACGTGTATGTCTCGCAGTTAAGCTGGCTTATGCCATTGCACTAACCGTACGATGTCCGACCGTACTTAGCCAACCTTCGTGCTCCTCCGTTACTCTTTGGGAGGAGACCGCCCCAGTCAAACTACCCACCAGGCACTGTCCCGAACCCCGATAAGGGGCCGCGGTTAGAACATCAAAACTACAAGGGTGGTATTTCAAGATTGACTCCACTCTGACTAGCGTCAAAGTTTCAAAGTCTCCCACCTATCCTACACATGTAGGTTCAATGTTCAGTGCCAAGCTATAGTAAAGGTTCACGGGGTCTTTCCGTCTAGCCGCGGGTATACGGCATCTTCACTTCACCGCAATTTCAACTTCACTGAGTCTCGGCTGGAGACAGCGTGGCCATCATTACGCCATTCGTGCAGGTCGGAACTTACCCGACAAGGAATTTCGCTACCTTAGGACCGTTATAGTTACGGCCGCCGTTTACCGGGGCTTCGATCATGAGCTTCTCCGAAGATAACCCAATCAATTAACCTTCCGGCACCGGGCAGGCGTCATACCGTATACGTCATCTTGCGATTTTGCACAGTACTGTGTTTTTGATAAACAGTTGCAGCCACCTGGTATCTGCGACTGCCGTCAGCTTAGGGAGCAAGTCCCATCACCGACAGCAGCGTACCTTCTCCCGAAGTTACGGTACCATTTTGCCTAGTTCCTTCAGCCGAGTTCTCTCAAGCGCCTTGGTATTCTCTACCCGACCACCTGTGTCGGTTTGGGGTACGATTTCTACTAACCTGAAGCTTAGAAGATTTTCCTGGAAGCATGGCATCAACTACTTCATCACCTTAGTGACTCGTCATCAGCTCTCAACCTGTACATTTAAGTACGTATTCCCGGATTTGCCTAAGAATACAGCCTACTACCTTAAACGCGGACTACCAACGCCGCGCTAGCCTAGCCTTCTCCGTCTCTCCATCGCAGTTAGCAGAAGTACAGAAATATTAATCTGTTTCCCATCGATTACGCCTTTCGGCCTCACCTTAGGGGTCGACTCACCCTGCCCCGATTAACGTTGGACAGGAACCCTTGGTCTTTCGGCGAGGGAGTTTTTCACTCCCTTTATCGTTACTCATGTCAGCATTCGCACTTCTGATACGTCCAGTGTGGGTTACCCCTTCACCTTCAACCGCTTACAGAACGCTCCTCTACCGCGCACTTCCTAAGAAATGCACCCGTAGCTTCGGTGGTATGTTTAGCCCCGTTAAATCTTCCGCGCAGGCCGACTCGACTAGTGAGCTATTACGCTTTCTTTAAATGATGGCTGCTTCTAAGCCAACATCCTAGCTGTCTAAGCCTTCCCCACATCGTTTCCCACTTAACATACACTTTGGGACCTTAGCTGACGGTCTGGGTTGTTTCCCTTTTGACAACGGACGTTAGCACCCGCTGTCTGTCTCCCGAGTAGTACTCATTGGTATTCGGAGTTTGCAAAGGGTTGGTAAGTCGGGATGACCCCCTAGCCTTAACAGTGCTCTACCCCCAATGGTATTCGCTCGAGGCGCTACCTAAATAGCTTTCGAGGAGAACCAGATATCTCCGAGTTTGATTGGCCTTTCACCCCCAGCCACAAGTCATCCGCTCATTTTTCAACATAAGTCGGTTCGGTCCTCCAGTTGATGTTACTCAACCTTCAACCTGCCCATGGCTAGATCACTCGGTTTCGGGTCTACGCCTTGCAACTAAACGCGCAGTTAACACTCGGTTTCCCTACGGCTCCGCTATTCGCTTAACCTCGCTACAAAACGTAAGTCGCTGACCCATTATACAAAAGGTACGCAGTCACGGTCTCAAGAACCGCTCCCACTGCTTGTACGTACACGGTTTCAGGTTCTATTTCACTCCCCTCACAGGGGTTCTTTTCGCCTTTCCCTCACGGTACTGGTTCACTATCGGTCAGTCAGGAGTATTTAGCCTTGGAGGATGGTCCCCCCATATTCAAACAGGATGTCACGTGTCCCGCCTTACTCGTTTTCATCTATGGTTAGTTTTCATGTACGGGGCTATCACCCTGTGCCGCTGAGCTTTCCAACTCATTCCACTAACACCCCATAGACTTAAGGGCTAATCCCCGTTCGCTCGCCGCTACTAGGGGAATCTCGGTTGATTTCTTTTCCTCCGGGTACTTAGATGTTTCAGTTCCCCGGGTTTGCCTCACTACACTATGTATTCATGTAGTGATAACAGCTTATGCTGCTGGGTTTCCCCATTCGGATATCGTTAGCTCAAATGCTTATTACTAGCTCGCCAACGCTTTTCGCAAGTTATTACGTCCTTCATCGCCTCTGACTGCCAAGGCATCCACCGTATACGCTTAGTCACTTAACCATACAACCCAAATGAGTTTCACTTGCGTGAACCACCTGCGTTATATCGCAACTAGCTGGTTTTTACTTGTCTCACCTCCGGGTAGGAAGTGGACTCGCCTTAGTTTTTAGAATATTCAAGACACTTAAACAGTGTTTTGAGAACTCAAGATACTGATGCTTTCGCATCAGTATTATTTTTCGCACTAACGTAATCACATCAACAACAACGAATCGTCATCAATGCGCCTTTAGTTAGTACTATCAGCTTTCCAAATTGTTAAAGAACAACACTTAACCGGCTCGCGGTGTGTTTCACTCTCCTTCCGAAGAAGGTAACAAGTAATCTGTGTGAACACTCACATGCATCGCTGCACTTTAGGTATTGAGTTAGTCGTATAGGTAAGGAGGTGATCCAGCCCCAGGTTCCCCTAGGGCTACCTTGTTACGACTTCACCCCAGTCATGAACCACAAAGTGGTGAGCGTTCTCCCGAAGGTTAAACTACCCACTTCTTTTGCAGCCCACTCCCATGGTGTGACGGGCGGTGTGTACAAGGCCCGGGAACGTATTCACCGTAGCATTCTGATCTACGATTACTAGCGATTCCGACTTCATGGAGTCGAGTTGCAGACTCCAATCCGGACTACGACGTACTTTGTGAGATTAGCTCCACCTCGCGGCTTTGCAACCCTCTGTATACGCCATTGTAGCACGTGTGTAGCCCTACTCGTAAGGGCCATGATGACTTGACGTCGTCCCCACCTTCCTCCGGTTTATCACCGGCAGTCTCCCTAGAGTTCCCACCATTACGTGCTGGCAAATAAGGATAGGGGTTGCGCTCGTTGCGGGACTTAACCCAACATTTCACAACACGAGCTGACGACAGCCATGCAGCACCTGTCTCACAGTTCCCGAAGGCACACCAGAATCTCTTCCGGCTTCTGTGGATGTCAAGAGTAGGTAAGGTTCTTCGCGTTGCATCGAATTAAACCACATGCTCCACCGCTTGTGCGGGCCCCCGTCAATTCATTTGAGTTTTAACCTTGCGGCCGTACTCCCCAGGCGGTCTACTTAATGCGTTAGCTTGGGAGCCCAGTGACTAAGTCACCAAACTCCGAGTAGACATCGTTTACGGCGTGGACTACCAGGGTATCTAATCCTGTTTGCTCCCCACGCTTTCGTACATGAGCGTCAGTCTTTGTCCAGGGGGCCGCCTTCGCCACCGGTATTCCTTCAGATCTCTACGCATTTCACCGCTACACCTGAAATTCTACCCCCCTCTACAAGACTCTAGTTCACCAGTTCTAAATGCAATTCCCAGGTTGAGCCCGGGGATTTCACATCTAGCTTAATGAACCGCCTGCGTACGCTTTACGCCCAGTAATTCCGATTAACGCTCGGACCCCTCGTATTACCGCGGCTGCTGGCACGAAGTTAGCCGGTCCTTCTTCTGTAGGTAACGTCACAGCAGCGTGCTATTAACACGCTACCTTTCCTCCCTACTGAAAGTGCTTTACAACCCGAAGGCCTTCTTCACACACGCGGCATGGCTGCATCAGGGTTTCCCCCATTGTGCAATATTCCCCACTGCTGCCTCCCGTAGGAGTCTGGGCCGTGTCTCAGTCCCAGTGTGGCTGATCATCCTCTCAGAACAGCTAGGGATCGTCGCCTTGGTGAGCCATTACCTCACCAACTAGCTAATCCCACCTAGGTTCATCCAATCGCGAAAGGCCCGAAGGTCCCCTCCTTTCCCCCGTAGGGCGTATGCGGTATTAGCAGTCGTTTCCAACTGTTATCCCCCTCGACTGGGCAGATCCCTAGGCATTACTCACCCGTCCGCCGCTCGTCAGCAAAGTAGCAAGCTACTTTCTGTTACCGCTCGACTTGCATGTGTTAGGCCTGCCGCCAGCGTTCAATCTGAGCCATGATCAAACTCTTCAATTAAAGTTTTTTGAAATATTCGGTTAAGAATATTTCGGCTCAATGAATTCTGATTTACATCTTATAAACTCGGAAGAATCTATAAAATGCTTGTTACATATTGCTATGAACATTCATCGTTGCATTGAGTTGAAATTTTTTGATTGCCAACATTCCGAAGAACAGAAGACAATTTCGAATAACTCAACACCTGTGAATGTCCACACAGATTTCTTGTTTAAATTGTTAAAGAACGTTGCTCACTATGAAGAAGTTTAAGTCTTTCATGTTAGCAGCCTAAGACGCTAGGTCGTTGGCTTGGGGTGCGTATTCTACGCTTCCCCGTGTTGGCGTCAAGTGTTTTTTCAAACTTTCTTTTCGCTGCTGAACTCTGTGTTTTGAAGCACTTAATTCAACCTAACCCGGTGACCGCTTGCGCTGTCTGCCGTGTCAGTGGATGCGCATTATAGGCAACTCAAGATTTAGTGCAACCCATTTATAATGATATTTATCAATTAGTTTTTATACCCGATTTAACACCAGCTTAGCCACACGTTACACACAAACTTATCCACAATATTGCTTATTAAGTATTAGTAACTACAGGAATTTTAAAATGCAGATCAATTGAAACAGCTCAATTCCCTTGTATTTATCGGTCATATTATTCTTATAGCGCTAATATCGCACTATTCATATTGTGCCGATGTTATCTATAGGCAAGTTTACTTCTTATATAGGTGTATATAGGTGTGCAGTTTCATTAAGCCAGAATGCTGTCTATCAGATTCCTATCGGAAACGTTGGATTTTCACTTTGAACTATAAGATGGGCCGAAGACGGTTAAAGATGAACTCGAAGTAGAGATGAATAACAGACGCGAGCTTTTCACTTGTGTTATTTAAGTAAACAACAAAAATGTTGCCGGAGCTCTGAGGTTTGCAAATACTGATTAATAATCAAGAATGCACTTTACCCATTGCCTATGAGTGAGAGAAGTGCCACGACTTTATTTTAATCTAAGTGTGGCAATAAAAAATAAGCGGAGGCAAACTTTGACTTCAATTATACGCTAACACCGTCTTTTTCGGTTTTACTCTCAACATAAGCTTGATAACGGCCGGGTTTATGATTAATCGCAATCAACACATTTAACATTGCAGCCCCCATCACAGACAATAACACCACCTCAAAAGAAAACATCAACATCGAAGAGCTTAAAATAATCGTATCAACTAACAAGCCAAAATTACCAGCTCGAATTGAATACTTATTTTGTAAGTAAAGCGCCAAAATGCCTAAGCCCCCTAAACTCGACTTATGTCTGAACATAATTAACATCCCGACGCCAATCAACATACCACCGACAGTGGCTGCAAATACTGGATTTACATTGTCGATATGAATAAACATCGGCATGTAATCCGTCATTACCGAAATGATTGACACTGAAATGAAGGTATTGATAGTGAAACGCTTAGAAAGTTTTGTCCATGCGATGTAATAAAAAGGCACATTGACTAAAAAGAATAACATCCCAAAACTTAATGATGTCAAATGCATGCCAATAATCGCCAGGCCAGCGGTACCACCAGTAATAAGTTGATTACTGTTATAGAGCGTCACCCCCAAAGACACCATTACACCTGCACAAAACAAAGCCATAATGTCTTCGTAAAACCGGTGTGTTGGAAATGGCATATGATTTTCTATCCTTTAAACAGGTTGTGATTAAATAATGCAGGTAATGCAATGGCTATATAGTAGTGCTTTGAACGCTCTGCATATCAAAGGCGCGCAGTGTACCTAATCAATTTGGATTAAACAGTTAGCTAAATAAGACAAATATTGCGATCCCCGCCATGAATGTACATTTAAGTTTACGGTTTTGATGGTTTAGTAATTAAAACGTTATTTAATTGTTATCTGATGGCGAGTTTGAAGTAGTAAGAGGTGCGCTTGATCATACTTGTGGGGGAATATTGGCACAGTATTAACGGATGTAAAAATTAACTTCAATAGAGATTCAACAACAGGCATAAGTAATAAATTACTGCGGGTTAAACAGGTAAAAGATACTTCTATTATATAAGACAATTGAATGACCCGGCTATCACAACTTATTGCCAAGAATAGAACCATATAATTAAGTCACTGCATACATTCAATAAGTAAAACCTCTGCATAACAGGGGGCGATATCACCTCACTTGATAATAATGAGACTCTCATCACAGCTAAACAGTTAACCTTAGTTATGATTAAACCCTCAATATAAACACATAAACAAAACAAAACAAAACAAAACAAAACAAAACAAAACAAAATTTTAACCATAGAAATACAAATAAAACAATTAACTTAAAACCATAAACAAAGATTCATTTTCAAACACAATTATTATTTATACTGACTAAAATTAAATAATCAATCTTCATAAAAAGCCAAGATGCTCGCCCACACTAATACCCCCTTTGCTGTCTATGTGATTCATTAATGGTGAAAAAAAACCATTTACTCAATGAAACATCAAATAACTCTGTTTGAGCCCAAAAGGGTAATGTTGACGATGTTAAACATTAATAACAGCATTTTTATAACATACTCTAAATCTACACCGTTTTTTTGCCGATTAAATCATGAAAATGGTGCTAGTCTATTCAAGCGTCTTTATTTGATAAGTCCTATAACCATAGAGAATATGCATTCTAATATCCCTATGTTAGCGTTGAATATTGCTAATTTAGATTCATCGCAATCAAATTCTGCACTTATAACCAAATGAATGAGTCAAGATCGGACGACAGTTAACAGGGCGTCTGATTTTCCCCTTAAGACAAACTGAGGTGATATATGGATATGTCTAACGCGTCGCGCCGGACCTTTATTAAACAATGTGTGATTGGTGGGGTAGCGGTTTATTCAGCGCCTTTACTGTGGGAAATGAGTCGGGCCAATGCGTCTATAATCTCTCCTGAACTGGCTGCTCAATGGCAAACTCAAGTTAACGGTCAATCTAAGCCCAAATTTCGCAATGATGGTATTGCTAAAGTCACCGGCCAAAAAGTCTACGGTCGAGATTACCGCGCGATGGACATGGCTGGCTGGCCAAAACAGCAAGGCTATGCGTTTGTTTTACGAGCAACTAATGCGGATCATACTTATCAAGGTTTCTCCCTTGATCACCTACCCGCTTCGGCTAAACCCTATAAAGTAATAACCGCTGCAGATCTTGCCCGCGACAAAGTTAAGTTGCCGGCGTTTTACGGTGACAATATGTTACTGGCACAAGGACATACCGCTGACTATCTTGGTCACGCTGTGGCGATATTATTATTCGACAGTTTCCCAGCGTTTAAACAGGCTAAATCTTTGTTGCAGTTCGACAATACCTTATTGCAATACGGTGAAAAAACCCCTTTTTTATCAGACAGCAAAGATCCTTATGCCAACTGGCGTCTTATTCGGGTTGAAGGTAAAAATGGCGCTACTGAAGACGCCTATAGTCCACTACACGACGGCTTGTTTTTTCCAAGTGTTAGAAACCACAAACCGGAATGGCTTGGGGATGCTAATGCTCAAGGTTCGGTTTCTGAGCGGGGGCTTTATTATGCTGGCGAGATAGAGAAGCAGATAGCGAGTGCTAAAGAAAGCCAACAATGGCAAGTATTAGAACGCGAATATCGCACCCAAATTATCGACCCTATGATGATGGAACCAGAAGCCTTTAATGGCTGGTTTGATGCCAGTAGCCAAACCTTTCATACGGTTATTACCTCGCAATCGCCGCAAGACTTTCAAGAGATGGCGGTGCATATGCTGTCATCTGGACCATTGGCGGACAAAGTAAAACATTTGGTGGTGCACTCACCTTATATTGGTGGTGGTTTTGGCGCCAAAGATCACTCGATATTTCCTTATTATGGTGTGCTTGCGACCATTTATGCCAACGGTCCGATACGTTTAGCCAATGATCGCTTTGAACAATTTCAAGTCGGCCTTAAGCGTCATCCATTCACGATGAAAAATCGTTTAGCGGTAGATAAAGCCACCTTAAAAATTCAAGCATTAACGTCAAAAATGACTGTAGATGGCGGTGGTAGAGTTAACTTCAGTCCGTCGGTCACCTCCGTTGGCGCAACGGCAATGCAAAGTATTTACTACACGCCGCGTAATGATATTGTCGCCACCTGTTATGCCTCTCGTAACCCAGATGCAGGGTCTATGCGCGGTTATGGCACATTGCAATCTATGACTGCTATGGAATGCATGATCCACGAAATGGCTGCAGAGTTAAAAGTAGACCCCTTTAAGCTACGTGCGGCTAATGTAATGGAGTCAGGACAACGTAATACTCAAGGTGCTATCCCCAATGGTACGTTGCGATACCGTGAAATGCTCGATATGGCCGAACAAGACCCTGTATGGCAAAACCGAGCCGCTACAAAGGCTAATTATGAAGCCAAGCATCCAGGCATGCGCTACGGTGTAGGCTTTGGCATCGCCACTAAAGATTATGGTACTGGGGCCGCGGCGCCAAGTGCTGCGGTTAGATTAGCCCCAGACGGAAAAATAATACTGGAGATTGGGTTTGTCGAAATGGGCACCGGCGCCCAAACCTCCCAAGCAGTGGTTGTCAGCGAGTCGCTAGGTAATTATGCCCATGAGGTGAAACTCGCGGAAATAGACATTTGGGATGCGATGCAGTTAGTGCAAACCGATAATCCTTACATTATTTCACAACAGCGCCAAGATGAAATGGCGGCGAACCCACGTTGGACACCCGTTAAAGCTATGGCATCGTCAGCATCTATGTCTGCTTATTATCAAAGCCATGTAACCCGCATTGCCGCTGACATTATCTACCGTCATGGACTGTGGCCTGCTGCAGTGTCTATTTGGAATGAGTTATATTTTAACTCCCCATTGGGTTCGACTAACCTCAATGATTCAAGCGATGGCCGCTGGGTTGATGGCAAACTTACCGCCATGGGCTTTCCGCCACTGTCGATCGATATTATGGCTAAACGCGCTCACGATATGGGGTTAGTGGTTGGCGTAATGGGTCACGCCTTTAACCGCTGGGCCTGGGCTGAAGCTGATTTCGAAATTTTTGGCACTAAAGAACGTATTGCATTAGATGCTTTGGCACTGCAATACGGCGAAGGTAATCGCTATCATGGCAATGCGGCCCGCAAAGCCAGCATGAGCTCTAATGGCTATCACTTAATCGATCGTCAAACCATGAAGTACCCTAGCACTGAGCTCAATAATGCCATGGTGACTTACTATGCTCCGTGCGCAACATTAGTCGAAATTGCCGTAAATGAAGGTAATGGCGAAGTGTCATTGCTGAGCTCTCATACTTGGTTAGAAGCCGGTAAAGTGATTGTTAAGGAGTTAGTTGAAGGCCAAATTCAAGGCGGTCTTGTCATGGGGATCGGCCATGCACTTCATGAAGAGTTACCCCCATTTGAAGCCGGATCGGGTAATGGCACTTGGAACCTCAATCGCTATCAGGTGCCGTTAGCAAGGCATGTTGGTGTTTGGAATCAGCGACACACTATTTTAGCGCAACTATCCGAAACCGATCCGAACCGCGGCATTGCCGAGGTGGTAATGATACCTGTAGTGGCCGCTTTGATTGAGGCCGTTTATCAGGCTACCGAAGTACGCTTTTACGAACTACCAATGACAGCGAAAAAAATTAAGGAGGCCATGGCATGAGCCAGTCAATTGAACTAACTATTAATAACCAAGCCGTGGGCCCAATTGAGGTCGGCGATGGCGTCATGATGATTGAATTCTTACATGAGTATTTAAATCTCACCGGCACTAAGTTTGGCTGCGGCGTAGGCGTATGTCATGCCTGTACAGTAATAGTAGACGACAACTTAGGCGTAAGTAAGGTTGTACGTACTTGCATCAACGGTGTTGAACGTTTCAACGGTAAACATATCCGTACAATAGAAGGTCATGCTAAACAGAATGCCCAAGGCGAAATCACCGCGCTTAGCCCTGTGCAACAAGCCTTTTTGGACAATTTCTCGTTTCAATGTGGTTGGTGCACTTCGGGCTTTATCAATGAATCAACCGCACTGATGGAGCAACTAAAGCGCAAACCCATTGCCAAAGATCAAGTTGAAAAAGTCATAGAAGAAGCATTGAGCGAACATGTCTGTCGCTGTACTGGCTATGTAAAATACTATGCGGCGATGAAAGAATTGATCCTCAAAACAGAGGGGTTAACCCTCTCATGAAACTAGCATATCAACATCATTTAGCTAGTCTTAAATGGTTAGGGCTAAATTTGAGTAAAAAACTCACTCATACGGTATTACTCAGTGTCGGTTTGGGTTTAGTGGCGTTGACTTGCAGCGCTGCAGATGACACGAGTGCGATAGAGCGTGGGGCTTATTTAATGAAAATAGGCGACTGTGTGGCTTGTCATACCGCGGTGGGCGGACGCGAATTAGCGGGTGGCTTGCCGTTCGAAACTCCGTTTGGGGCTGTGTACTCAACCAATATTACTTCAGACAAAGACACCGGAATGGGTAAATACAGTTATGACGAGTTTTTTGATGCAATGCATCATGGCGTCGGTATTAATGGCAACCTTTACCCGGCTATGCCGTACACGTCTTACAGCCTGTTAACGGATCAAGATACCAAAGCGATTTATGCTTATTTGATGAGTACTAAACCCATCAAACAAGCCAATCTCGATAATGATGTTTATTTCCCCTTCAACATACGATTTGGCCTCAAGGCATGGAATTTAGTAGCCCATGATGCTAAGGAATTTACCCCAAAGAAAGACAAGAGTGAGCCGTGGAACCGAGGTAATTACTTAGTCAATTCGCTAGGACATTGTGGTGAATGTCATACTCCTAGAGACAGCTTATTTGCGATGGAACCGGATAAACACTTTCAAGGTGCCATTATCGAAGGGCTAGAAGCATCTAATATCACTCCTACTGAGCTTAACCGACAAAACTGGACTCATGATGATTTAAAGTCGTTGTTTACTGAAGGCTATTCTCGCAAAGGTACCGTATTTGGTGGCATGTATCCTGTGGTATACCACAGTTTTAGTCACTTAACCGATTCCGACATGCACGCGGTAAGCAGTTACTTGCTTGATACTGACGAAGCAGTAGAAGCTAAAGCGCTCACCTTCAATGGTCATCAGCCTAAATTACCAGGGTACAAGCTATACACAGGATATTGCGCCGGTTGTCATGGTCTAAATGGTGAGGGGCGACCTAATGTTGCACCCGCAATGGCAGGTAACTCTACCTTAGATAAAGCCAGTCCACACAATATCGTCGCAGTGATGTTAAAAGGGATTAAAAGCCAACATTACAACACCACCACCAGCTTTTATGCCATGCCAGCTTATGCTGATAAATTAAGTGATGAACAGCTAAGAGATTTAGCTAATTATTTGCGAGTAACATGGAGCCCTCAACCTGGAAATTTAGATCTGAATACAATCCGTGACTTAAAAGAAGAGATATTCGAACATGATTAAGCGTTTGAATACAAAATAGATGATCTGTTCATCTGAGCCACTTAATTAGAAACACTATTATATCTAATTAAGTGGCCACCTTTTTATCGTAGCAACATACAATACTGAGTGGTTAATTCTACAATGTTTGAAAGCTGACAATTATTTATCTTGTAACGCCAATTGCGAAAACAAAACCCCTTGCCAACCATGCTGCATAAACTGACGAATATTTTGATGATCATCGCCTTGTGGTGTTGCCACTACATCTCGATAATGCTGACCAAACAGGATTAATGTTTGCTGTACGGTTAATTGCTGAATTTGCCCAAATGCCAACACCTTACAAGAACCAGAGTTCTCCCCAGCCTCATTAAGTTGATCACCATTTTTAAATGCACTAGGGCTAAAATTATAATGATTGTCTATCAAAGCAATTGATTCTTCAAAAAGCACTGTCTCTGCTCGCTCAGCTAAAGATGATATAAATTCACTAGTCCGTGTTGAAGCCATAAATAACGCCCTGCCCTTGATAAAATCACACTTTAAATAACTAAATAAACACCTAGATGAACCAATATAATCCCGCAGTTAAGTGGCACGCATACATAGCCATCTATTTATAAAAGCCTCAATAAATTAAGTATTTTTTAATAGATTATGGATTGAATCCTATACTTTTAGCGCAACAGTCCGCTTATAAATGACCAACTTTTACCAAAATAACAGTATCTTGCTCCACATAGGGATTATGCTGACTTAAATGTGGGCTGCGGATCCACGTACCGGTAGGATAACGGCCAAGTTCATCAATAAATTCTCCACTAATCACATAAATTTCTTCACCACCAAAATGACGATGCGGTTGAAAGTGTGTTCCCGCAGGCCACATGACTAAAGCGGTAGATTCAGTGCCATGTTGATGCAGTGGCATCACCTTTAACTGACCTTGACCAGGCAACCATTCAGCCTTATTCGTATTAATCGCCACCTGTTGTGAATCGCTCTCTTGGAACTGGTGTAATTTCACTAATAAGGTACAACCTTCAACGCTAAATGGCGCATGAACAAACCCTTCAGGGTTACGTAAATACGTACCTGCGGGGTAATCTCCGCTTTCGTCAGAAAATACACCTTCTAACACTAAAATTTCTTCACCTAACGGATGAGGATGCGAGTTAAATTTAGCACCAGCTTGATATTTAACAATGCTAGTAGCATGACCGCGCTCGGCTTCTTCGCGCGCTAACCGTTTACGTACTACGCCTACAGCAGGGCTATTTTGCCATTCAAGTTCAGCAGTGTTGATCACCACTCTTTGGCTAAAATCCATGTTTAACATATTGATACCTTTACCGCGATAATTACCAATATCTTAGAGTGAAACTACCTCAATGAACAGCTACTACTCAGTAGTTTTGTAGTTGTTTTTTATTAATTAATAGGTACTTACAGGTGCTTTTTGTTGATTTATAAGGAATATTTTTCACCCATAAAAAAACCTACAAATATTATTTGCAGGTTTATCATTTGGGCAAAAGAAACCTAGTTAGCTTTCAGTATTACTGGCGACTATGACTAACTGGCGTTGTTTTTTATACGCTTTTGCCGAAGCAGGAATAGGAGTAGTTCGACCGGTTTCCAACCATTTTTTAAGTCGATTAGCATCCGCCATATGAGTGTATTTACCAAACGAATCTAATACCACAAACGCCACTTTACGCTTATTCATTTCCGTCAACATCACCAAACAATGTCCAGCTTTACTGGTATAACCGGTTTTAGTTAACGCAATGTTCCAACTATCTTTGAACACTAATTTATTGGTGTTGTGAAAATCGAGTGCATAACGTGGTTTTTGAAAAATAATATGCTTTTTATTGGTTGAGCTTAACTTGCCTAACAACGGATATTGCTGGCTGGCTTTCAATAATAAAATAAGGTCATTCGCACTAGATACATTTTCAGGCGATAACCCAGTAGGTTCAACATAATGGGTATGTGTCATCCCCAATGCGGTTGCTTTATCATTCATGGCCCGAACAAACGCTTTAAATCCACCAGGATAATGATGAGCAAGTGAAGTAGCCGCACGGTTTTCAGATGACATCAGCGTCATTAACAACATGGTTTCACGGCTCACTTTGCTGCCTAATCGTATTCTAGAATACACATTACGCATCACTGGTGAGTCTGAAACGTTAACTGATATCTTTTCATCTAACGGTAGTTTTGCATCAAGAGTTACCATGGCAGTCATGAGTTTTGTCACCGAAGCGATGGGAACAGTTTGATCCGGATTGCTGGAGTACAATACTTCATTGGTGTTCAAGTCGACTAGCATAGCGCTGATTGACGCTAGCTCTTGTAATGATTGTTTTTGAGATACGGGTTCAGCAGCTACCGAATGGCTAAAAACGGCACTTGAACACAATAAGAAGGTGCAGGCAAAAAATAAACAGCGTTTCATCACTCTCTCTAAAAAAATCAGCTCAATAAGTCTAATGAGTATACGATAAAGAATTGGCCCTATAATAGGTAAATAATCACAAATAATAGGTTTTTAACCGAAATTATTGGTTTTTAAACTAAAAAGACATCAGCGATAGATTATATTTACTCGTTTGTCAGTTAATGATTAGTTTACCCAGGTAATATTAAACTCGATGTGGTGCAAATACTGTTTTTAATGACTTCATGTTAAGCTTTACTTAGGCATGTAAAAAGAGAGTATAGATGGACATTAACTTCAATTTTTTAAATAAATTTAAACAAGCTATTACGCATTTATTTATCTCATCACCGTCACATAAAACTGAGTCCCATGATGCAGAAAAAGGCGTAATATCCCTCTATACCATCGCCAAAAACTCTCCTAATATACAGACCCAAAGAGCACTGATGGGTACAGTGTCATGCCCATCATTCGTCACTGGTGATAATTTTGTCGGCCGTGAACAACAACAACAACAAATGCGTGAAATTATCGAATTATGGTGCCAGCGACAAGGAGAATTAACAGCGGTTATTGTTCCTTCTGGAGCGGGGTTGTCAGCCTTTTTAGCTCAAGTAATGTCACTGCTCACGACAATGCATAATGACATATCAGCAGCATCACAAAATAAATCGCTTTCTACGCCTAAAATAGATTCATCGTCATCAACAAGTACGTTACATATAAAACCGCTGCCAGAGCAAGTTCTCTATATGAGTTTTTATCAGGCACCGTTAAGTGCAAAAGAAGCAATCGCAAACATCTGTTATTGTTTTAACATTGCCCCACCAGACACCATTACTGATGCCATCAAATTAATCAATCAGCAAAACTCACAACTGATTATTATCGATGATGTGCATAAGCTTATGATAAGAATGATGGGGAATTCTCAAGCATTAATGACCTTTGCTACCATCATGATGGAAACCCGCAAACAACATTGTTGGTTACTCGGTTGTGAAACCTATACTTGGCAGCGATTATCGGCGCAATATCAAATCGGCCATTTAGTAAGTAATCTGCTTGAATTTAATTATTTTAATGCTAAAGAGCTGGCTCAAATACAAACACAACAATTAGACAAATTAGGATTAATTAATACCGAACAGCATGTTGATGTCAACTCAGTAGAGGCTAAACCGGCGCAAGTTACCGATAAAAAACCACCATTTGAAGACCAATTAAAACAACTTTATTCCATTAGCCAAGGTCATCCAGCGCTAGCCTTATTGTTACTACAGTATTCACTCAACCACCAAGTAGACATTAATGCCGATGAAACAAAGCAAGAAAACGAGATTAAAATTTACCAAATTAATATCTCGGCTTTAAAAAATTGTAAAGACAGTGATTTGTTTTCGCTGGCAGAAATATATGTCCACGGTGGATTAAGAGTGCATCAACATGCCCATATTTTTACCATTTCAATTGAGAAAAGTATTCTGCAGCTTGAATATTTGGTCCGCCAAGGATTATTACAGGTACACTACTCTGAACAAGATTTTGTGGCACATTATTACCGTATAACGCCACTTTTAACCAATATTATTGCTATTCATTTAATTAATAATAACAAGCTTTTTCATTAATAAGGCCTGATTGATAACGTGCACAGCAAATAACATTCCGGGGCAAATATGGACGATTCAAGTAAAGCACTACAAGCATTTTTAGATATTATTTCGTTAGATCGCATTATCAGTATTTTACTACTGTGCTTGATAGCGTGGTTATTTTTGGTATTGGTGCAGTTTTGCTTAAACCAACTCAATAAAGCATTGCCTAAATACCGCTTAATTTGGAGTCGATCATTCCCTTTTGTGCGTTTATTTGTATGGCTTTCGGTAATAATTTATTCAATTGTCGGCATTATTGATCCTCACGAAAACTTAATCCTCGCGGTTGTGGGTTCAATCAGTATTGTGGTGGGTTTAGCAACTCAAGAACCCGCTAAAAATATGATCTCCGGATTTATTATGATGATCAACCCCCCTTACCGCGTTGGCGATATGATATCCGTATCAGGCTATTATGGCGAAGTGACCAAATTAGAATGGAGCGTAACTTGGATACGCACCTTTGATGATAATACCGTGATGGTACCTAATGCCGAAGCACTTAAAACGGCAGTGTCCAACGCTAATAGCGGTGCCTTAGATGAAATGGTGGTAGTGAGTTTTACCATTCCAATTCACGCTGACCATAAACTCGCAATTGCCCTCGCCAAAGAAGCGACTCAATGTTCACCTTATACCTTATTAAAAAAACCTATTATCGTTAATTTGGGCAATGACTACTCATTCGGACAGTACCAACAAACCATCACAGTTAAAGCCTATGTAATGGATGTAAGGTTAGAGAAAAAATTTATGAGTGACATCAACATACGAGTACTTTCAGCGTTTAAAAATGCACATTTTTATGATGCACAACAAACGGTACTTCAGTAATTTAGGTTATCATTAACCCAATGGTTAAAATGGAGAATATAGCTATGACACAAGATGAAATGAAAAAAGCGGCTGGCTGGGCTGCACTGCAATATGTCAAAAAAGACACCATCGTAGGTGTAGGCACAGGCTCTACCGTCAACTACTTCATTGATGCGCTTGCCACCATGAAGGATGATATTGAAGGTGCTGTATCGAGCTCAGAAGCATCGACTAAAAAACTTATCGAACTTGGCATTGAAGTGTTTGACTTAAACAGTGTTGATTTAATTGACATCTATGTAGATGGTGCAGACGAAATCAATGACCGCATGGACATGATTAAAGGCGGTGGCGCGGCATTAACACGCGAAAAAATTGTTGCGGCCGTTGCCAACAAGTTTATTTGTATTGTTGATAACACTAAACAAGTAGAAATCTTAGGTGAGTTCCCATTACCCGTAGAAGTCATCCCAATGGCACGTTCTTACGTGGCTCGTGAATTAGTCAAATTAGGCGGAGATCCAGTTTACCGCCAAGGTGTTGTAACCGATAACGGCAACGTGATTTTAGATGTCTACAATATGAAGATTCTAGACCCTAAAGTGATGGAAACTAAAATCAACGCCATCGTCGGCGTCGTCACTAATGGCTTATTTGCTAATCGCGGCGCAGATGTATTGTTAGTTGGCACCCCTGATGGCGTTAAAACAGTCACCATGTAATAACCACCTCTGACTTTGCATGGTTCCTTAAGTCACTAAATTATAACAATAAAAAAGCCCGTTAATGCTTATAAACATCAACGGGCTTTTTATATTGAAAGATTAAAAGTGCTTACACAGATTTGGCTTCTACGTCGGTTAACAAACGCCATTCACCAAGCGCTAAATCACTATCAAGCTCAATACTTCCCACCGCTTCACGATGCAAGTTGACGACGTGATTACCTACCGCAGCAAACATGCGTTTCACTTGATGGTACTTACCTTCACTGATGGTTAGCCTGACGTGAGTGGGATCAATAATGTCTAATAAGGCAGGCTTAGTAAGACCATCTTCGTTTCGTAATTCAATACCATCGGCAAATACCTGTATCAAACTGTCATCAATCGGATTGGCTAACTCCACTAAATAACGCTTACCACAATCTTTCTTCGGTGAAGTGATTTTATGCGACCACTGGCCGTCACTGGTAATTAACACTAGCCCTGTGGTGTCAGCATCTAAGCGACCAGCGATGTGCAAAGTGTTTATTTTTTCAATATCAATCAAACTCAATACCGAAGGGTATTCTTCATCAATGGTTGAGCAAATAGTGTCAACTGGCTTGTTCATCATGATGTAACGCTCGCCAATCACACTAATTAAGGTACCCTCTAAATGCACTGCCATTTGTGGCAGCACTTTAAAACCTGAGTCTTTCACCACAACGCCATCACAAGTTACATCACCACGATGCAATGCTTTTTTAGCTAATGACCGAGTCAGTTCGGTACTTTCACAGATAAATTTGTCTAAACGCACAATGATTACTCAATCTAAAAATATTGGCGCTATTATGCTGCCTACACACTTAAATAGAAATCAATCACCGATATTTTTCACCACTATGGTAATTTTTGGTTACATATCGTGACAAAAAAGCCTGTAAATATCAGCCCATGCGGCTTGTTTTATAGGCGGAGAAGGCTTTAACATACAATTCACTATAAAAGTAATAGCTTTTCCCTTTGGATAAAGGGGTTATTGCTGAATTAAGCGACACAGCTCGCAATGCCCCCCATTGAAGGGCTCTATAAATAAAGCAAAGGAAACAACATGAGAAAACTGGTTATTGGAGGTCTATGTGCCTCGTTAATTGCAGGCTTAAGTGCTTGTAATGATGAAAAGGCAACCGTTGCACCTGCAGCAGATGTCGCTAAAACTGCCACAGCAACTGCAGTAGAAACAGCGCTTACTTCAGGCATCAACTTTGACAACATCGACAAGTCAGTTCGCCCTCAAGACGATTTCTACATGTATGTTAATGGCATATGGATGAAAAAAGCTGAAATCCCAAGCGACCGTACCAGCATCGGTGCTTTTTACGACTTACGCGAAAAAGCACGTGATGACGTTAAAGCCATTATTGAAGATTTAAGTGCAACGCCTAATTTGGCCGACGGCACTGACGAACAAAAAGTAGCTGATTTATACCGCTCATTTATGGACGTTGAAACCTTAAATAAATTAGGTATTACGCCAATCCAAGCTGAGCTAGATAAAATTGCTGCTTTAAAAGACAAAAAAGAATTAACCGCTTTCTTTGGTGAAAACCAAGTCAATGGTGGTGGCACACCTTTAGCATTTTATGTTGATATTGACGCTAAAGATTCAAGCCGTTATGCCACACATATTTATCAGTATGGTCTTAGCCTTCCTGAAAAAGATTACTATTTTAACGAAGCAGAACGTTTTGTTAATATTCGTAAAGCCTTTGTTGAACATATCGAAAAAATGTACAACTTGGCAGGCTTGCCAAATGCTAAAGCCAGTGCAGAAGCCATTTTAGCGCTAGAAACTCAAATTGCTGAAAAGCATTGGGACGTTGTTGAAAATCGCGACAGCACTAAAACTTACAACCTATACCAAGTTAAAAATTTGCCAGAATTGGCTTCAGAGATTAACTGGGATGGTTATTTAGCTGCCCTAGGTGGCGACAAGCAAACTGATATTATTATCAACCAACCAAGCTATATCCAAGGTTTAAACGAGGTCCTTAAAAACAACGACCTTGCGACTTGGAAAAACTACATGACTTGGATGACATTGACTCACAATGCCAGCAATTTATCTGAAGCATTAGATAACGAAAACTTTGCCTTTTTCTCTAAGACTCTTAACGGTCAAGAAGAACAAGAGCCGCGTTGGAAGCGTGGTGTTAGTACTGTTAGCGGCACATTAGGCGAAGTCGTCGGTAAAGTATATGTGAAACGTCATTTTGCACCAGAAGCAAAAACACGTATGGAGCAATTAGTTAGCAACTTAAGCGGTGCTTATGGTTCAAGCATTGATTCATTAGATTGGATGAGTGCAGACACTAAAGTTGCCGCAAAGGATAAACTAGCCAAATTTAATCCAAAAATTGGTTACCCAAACAAATGGGATGATTACACCAAGCTCACCATTAAAGCAGATGATTTAGTCGGTAACAGCAACCGAGCTGCTATTTTTGAACATAATAAGAGCATTGCTAAGTTAGGCCAGCCCATTGATAGAGATGAATGGCACATGACCCCGCAAACGGTTAATGCTTACTACAACCCAACCATGAACGAAATCGTGTTCCCTGCTGCGATTTTACAGCCTCCATTCTTCAACTTAGAAGCCGATGATGCTGTAAATTACGGCGGTATTGGTGCAGTTATCGGTCACGAAATGGGTCATGGATTTGACGATCAAGGCGCTAAGTTTGACGGTACTGGTAGCATGCGTGACTGGTGGACCGAAGCTGACTTAACAGCATTTGAAGCCAAAGGTAAGGCATTAATCGCTCAGTACGATGGTTACCAAGTGTTTGACGACTTACACGTTAATGGTAGCCTAACATTAGGCGAAAACATCGGTGACTTATCCGGTGTGACCATTGCTTATAAAGCTTACAAAATGTCACTTGACGGTAAAGAAGCACCGATTATTGATGGTTTAACTGGTGACCAACGCTTCTTCATGGGCTTCACCCAAATTTGGCGTGTGAAGATGAAAGAAGAAGCAATGCGTAACCGTGTAGCAACTGATCCACATTCACCTGGTCACTTCCGTGCCTTAGGTGCCTTATCTAACATGCCTGAGTTCTATAGTACTTATGACGTGAAAGAAGGCGACAAGATGTATATTGAACCAGCTAAACGCGTAAAAATTTGGTAATAACCACGATGGATGACTGATCTGGGTCACATTTACACACAAAAAGGGCATCGAAAGATGCCCTTTTTTATAAGTAAAAAAATAACCAATTGATAATAAAAACAAATACTACATAAATCCAGATTCATATATATCATTAAACCTTATTCATTAATCTTCCTATCCAGCCAAAAGTCGGTACATTAAGTTAACAGACATTATGCTGGAGCTATTCAATGAATAAGTTGTTTCGTACCTTCTTTATATTCTTAATTTTACTGTCTACCCGTGGCGCGATAGCTCAACCTAACGAGGTTAAATATGCCAAGTTAGCTCAAGCCTCCGACTTCAGCCAGCAATCAACCAATGATATTGAACAGCTAATGGCACTGAACGAACACACTTCAGCGCAAGTTAACCAAGACACCGATGACTTAGACGCTTTGATGAATAGAGCCCCCGTCGCACAACAAGAACTCATCAACCTACTTCACAGCATTAGTCAGTTAAGTAATACCGGCACGATTATTCCTGCCACTAAAAGTTACCAACGAGCAGCGCAAAAAGTTCACACAAAATTTGATGGCGATGCCAGTCAACTGACCGATATAGCGCGAGCAAGTGTGGTGGCTAATGATGTTAAAAGCTTACTATCAAGTTATCAACAACTGCGTCAGCACACCGAAATTGTGCAATTGAAAAACCGTTTTGCTCAACCCAAAATGTCAGGTTATCGCGACTTAAATGTATTAGTAAAATTACCGACAAGCCAAATGGTGGTGGAGATTCAGTTTCATTTAAACGATATTGCTGAGATAAAAAGCGGCCCAGAACATTATATTTACGAGCAAATTCAACAGATAGAAACTCAAGCTAAAGCAACCTCTAGGCAACTAGACGATTGGGAACAAGCCAAAATAGTTAAGCTTCGTCAAGATTCTCATAAGCAATATCATAAAGCGTGGTTAAGTTACAAACGCCAAAGTTTATATGAATCACAAGCACAAGTAGCATAAGGGTTCATCACCTTATTATTCAGAGTTCTACCTTGTTTCGACTCCACATCCGTTTCACCCTTTGCGCTCATATGAGCGCTTTTTTTTTGCCAGATAAGATCCGCTACAACCACATCTGTTATACTCGCGAACATTACGATGATATGGCGGGACAATGTTATGAATGAAATTATTGAACAACTACAAGAATTAAGCGAAACAGTACCTGTCCCGCTAGAATTGCCAACATTTGAGCAACTTGTGGAAGTTGAAGAACAGATTTTAATCGGTTTACCCAATGCGCTAAAAGAATTTTTACTTTATGGCAGCGATGTTATTTATGGCACCATTGAACCCGTAACAGCTGCGGATCCGTCTTCGCACACTTACCTACCCGAAGTGACCTGTTATGCATGGTCTATAGGTATGCCCCGTGAACAAATTGCCATTTGTCAGAAAGGCGATAGCTTTTACTGTATTGATGAAGAAGGCATAGTGCGATTTTGGAAAAATGGTCGCTTTAAGGAAGAAGGCTGGGAATCATTATGGGATTGGGCCGAAGATGTATGGCTTAACCAGTAACCCTAACTAAACAGAATGCAACGACTCAACTTGGGGTAAATAAACCAAAATTACAATATTTGGCTTATATCTTACCTCTTATGATCCCAAGCTGAGGTTAACTACAAATACGAGAATGACTATGTCGAAAAATACCGGTTTAAATGCGATTGAGATCCAATATTTACGTCTATCTTTAGGCTTAACAACTGAACAAGTTGCGAGCCTCACTAAAACCAGTAACGAAGACGTAATGTCTTGGGAGTCTGGCGAACAAGAAGCGCCTATCCCAGCGCAGAAAAAGTTATTAGAAATCGATGATATTATCGAAATGCAAGTGCTCAACACCTCTGATGGTATTGAAGAGTTATTTAAAAAAGAACCTAAGCGCCGTTTAGCGTTTGTGGTATATCCGACTCAAGCACTTTACACCCAATACAATCCTGAATTTTTAAGCTCTTTGCCATTAACAGAATTGTACAATACCGCTGCATGGCGTATTAAGAAAGAATGTAAACTGGTTTTAGAAGTCGATGTAAGCCTAGTTGCATTAGATGCCGAAGCCTATAAAGCTTATCGTGCAGATAATGGCATGAGCGAAAGCCGTGAAAGCCGTGCTAAATGGGCTGCGACTCAGTTATAAACTGTTTGCATAATAGATGCAAAAAAGGAAGCCTAGCGCTTCCTTTTTTAATGATGGTTATGTTGTTGCATTGGCAAGCGCATCTGTTTTGGCTAGCGCAGCGGCCAAAGCGGGGCGTTGTTTTAGTCGATCGCGATACGCTGACAACTTAGGCGGTAGATGTTGTTCAAACCCCAAAGCCCAACCTAACGTTTGTGCGAGTAAAACATCGGCAACCATAGGCTCACTACCACATACAAAACCAGACTCTGGTATCAACGTTTCAGCTATAGCAGCAGCTTGATCAAACTCCCATTTAGCCACAGCAAACATGGCGTCTACGCGCAGTTCTTTTGGTAACGCAAAACGATGTTTACCCATACTCCACAGTGGTTGTTCAAGTTCGCTAATCACAAAGCTCACCCAGCGTTCATGAATACCAGACTGCTCAGTACCTGGCTTTGGTAACCAATAGCCTTGACCGTATTTTTCGGCTAAGTAACGCATAATGGCAGCTGATTCGGTTAACACAAAATCACCATCGCTCAACACTGGTATTTTCCCGCTAGGATTAAGGGTTAAAAAGGCGTCACTTTTATTTTCACCTTTGGCAAAATCAATAAAAAGAAATTGCCATTCAACACCTAATTCTTCTAAAAGCCAAGATACTCGGAGCGCACGACTTTTTTGGGTTCCGTATAACGTAATCATTTAAGCTCCATATTATATAGTGAGAATAATGAGAACAAAAAAAACCACATTGCACCTTAGGTGAATGTGGCTTTTGTTTATCTTATGACGTTGTCATTAGAAATTCATTGTGACTTTAGTATAAATATAACGACCTAATGGATTATGTACACCCATTGCATAACCGTATAAATCTGCGTCGCCATCACCAATCGCAAACGATGGTTCCTCGTCAAACACGTTATTGACACCTACAGATAACTTAACCGTGTCATTGAAGCGATACGAACCAGACATATCAACTAATAACTGTGCATCAACGGTACGCGTTTTGTTGTAGTCTTCAAACTCGCCGATATAACTTAAGTTAACGTTAGCCGCAAAGTCATCCATGTTCCAATTAGTTGTAGCTAACCAACGGTGTTGCGGATACTCGTACTCGCCAGTGTAATCAATAGTCTCACCATCGATTTCTTTTTCAAAACTGATTAAGTAACTGTACTCGAGTCCAAATTTAACACTACCGTAGCGATCTAACTCAAGGCCATAATGAGCTGATAGATCCACGCCTTGTACTTCTTGAGAACCAATATTGACGAACGCTGATTGAATAACATCAATCGAACCGAATGTTTCACCGGCTTGTGGCGCGTTACGTAAACAGATAGTGCTATTTTGATCATTACAGTTTTCATCATAAACATCTTGGTTTTGCAGCGAGTCAATTTTGTTATCTTGTAAGATATTGTAGAAATCAAATCCGATATCAAACTGCTGGCTTGGTGCCCAAATCATACCCACGTTCCAAGTCTCAGACTCTTCCGCTTCAAGGTTCGGGTTACCCGCAAATATAAAATTATAATCCAATAATTCACAGTCTACATTATCAGCAGCACAGCGATAGCTATCCACCAAAAAATCACTTTTTTCAGATGGACCAAGGCCAATTTGTGCCAAGGAAGGTGCACGGAAACCTGTCGACCATGAACCACGGGCCGTCACTTCTTCATTAATGCCCCATAGGAAAGCCACTTTAGGATTGGTAGTTGAACCAAAGTCACTATAGTTATCATAACGACCGGCTAACTGCAGCTCAAAATTATCTGTCACTGGGATAGAAAACTCAACATAGGCAGCATGTTGATCTCGAGAACCAAAAGCTGAAACCGCTTCGGTACCAAAAATTAACCCTCGTTGAAACTGCTCATCTGGCACATCGCTAACATCTTCTTCACGATATTCTGCACCCGCAGCCATCATGATATCGCGATCCGCCAAGGTAAATGCATGACCTGAAATGCTGGCATCATAAGCGGTGATATGTGATTCACCTTGTCTCACTAAGCTCGTGGTGATGCGATCTATCACATCAGGCGAGTTGATATTGCCACCAAATGGATTGTAGTTACCGGCATCAATTTCAGCTTGTAAGTAATCGGTTCTTACCCAACCTTGTGAGCGATCACCGGTTTGAGTTGACTCACTGCGACCTCGTTGTGCTGAAACTTCCCAATCCCAATCATTAACGACACCGCGAAGTCCGGCAACCACTCGCATAGTATCGGATTCGATATCCCAACGACGAGGTCCGGCATCAACAGTACGGAAACGACCAATATCAATGTCTTGTCCAAAAGGGTTATTGGGGTGAGTACCAGGCACAGTTAAGCCTGCATCTTCATCTAATGGCGTTGGTGCGCCGCCCGCTTCAGAAGTATTATGTTGCACAGACAGTTCTAAAAATGCAGTTAAGTCATCCCCTAAAATATATTCAAATTGGCCAATAGCCCCCACACGTTCAGACGTTGGAATCGTTAAGTTATACGGACCGTAGTCAAATAAACAGCTACCACTTGCAGTAGCGCTGTCGGCCGGGCAATCTGGGTCAATGGTTTTCACGCCATCAACATAAAAATAACCAGGGAAGCCACGAGAAGAACGGTAATCTTCACCACCGTAAGCTGATTGGTTAGCTGTGCCAAAACGGCCCATATCGCTTGCTGACAACGTGCCATTAGTAAAGTAATCAAGAATGATTGATGCGCTGCCTTTGTCAGCCTTCATGCCCCACACTAAACTGGCTGTAGTTTCATCATAACCAGTACCACTGTCATCACCATAACCAACACTAAGTTCGATGCCTTCAATGTCTTTTCTTAATACAATGTTAACAACACCAGCAATAGCATCAGAACCATAAATAGCTGATGCACCGTCTTTAAGAATATCAATCCGTTCAATGGCCGATACAGGAATATTATTAATATCGACAAATGAATTGGAGATCCCTTCAGCAAAAGCACTCGATCCAACACGGCGACCATTAATAAGCACCAAAGTGGCATCAGGCCCTAAGCCACGCAAACTGATTGATGCACCGCCGTTTGCAGTAGAATCTTGGCTGTTACCACGGGTTGAAAATGCACCTGAACCATTTGCCGGCATACGTTCAAGCAATTGCTGTAGGTTATCAAAACCCATATTTTCGATATCATCTTTATTCAACGATTGTATTGGTGAAGGCCCTTCTATATCAGTTCGTTTGATACGGGAACCCGTCACTTCAATTCGTTCAACTTTTGAATCGGCGCCGACATCAGCGGCTTGAGTAACAAAGGCGATTGGAGCAAGGGACAGTGACACAGCAATAGCGCATGCGCTGCGAAAAAGGTTAGTTTTTTTCATGATCATCCTTAACGTTAATTTATTGTTTTATATCCATGACTACGGCAAACTGCGGTAACAAGATTACCGCCTACTACTTTCTTGGATTCTAATATACCCATCCAAGTTAATTCAAAATTTAACAATGTCAATACAAAACAACAACAAAAGTACAACTAAATACTTAGCCAAGAATAAATAATTAAAAAAGTGAATTTACATGCTTAATCAACAAACTGCCCCCGTATTACCGTGGTTCTCTCGAGTCTCTGCCCTATTTAAAGCCACAGGACCGGGAATATTAATGGCCGCTGCTGCGATTGGCGCTTCTCACTTAGTGGCCTCTACCCGTGCTGGTGCTGAATTTGGTTGGCAACTGGCGTGGCTCATTTTATTAGTCAATATCGTTAAATATCCTTTTTTCGCCGCCGGCGCTCGCTACACAGCTGCAACGGATGAAAGCTTACTGCACGGCTATCACAAGCAAGGTCGCGGGTATTTAATGCTGTTTACAGGGCTCAATGTTATTGCTGCCATTGCCAGCACGGCTGGGGTATGTATGTTAACGGCTGCCATGTTGACGCAATTTATTCCGTTGTCTATTGATGTATTAGCTCTCATTGTTCTGGTCAGTTCTCTAGCATTACTCATTTTCGGACACTATAAGTTGCTTGATAAAATGACCAAAATTATCATGTTGGCTCTCACACTAACCACCTTAACCGCCGTGGTATTGGCGTTTAATCTTCATAGCGGATTTGGTTCACCAGAAGTAAGCGAGTCCCCTTGGCAATGGGCATATGTAGGTTTTTTGGTCGCTATGATGGGCTGGATGCCCGCTCCGATAGAGGTCAGTACTTGGAACTCACTATGGTTAATAGAAAAACGTAAAACCCAAACGGTAACGGCCAAGCAGGCTATTTTTGATTTTAATTTAGGCTATGTCACCACAGCATTACTGGCGATGGTATTTTTAGCACTGGGTGCATTAGTGATGCATGGCAGTGGCGAGCAATTTTCAAATTCTGGGGCAGTATTTGCTTCACAATTGATCACCCTTTATAGCCAAGTCATGGGCAACGAAAGCCGTTATTTAATTGGGGTTGTCGCATTTTTATGTATATTCAGCACCACAGTCACAGTGATAGATGGCTACAGTCGCACACTCGATATGGGCTGGAAATTATTGTCCAACAACACGTCACCACGTAGCTATTTAACTCAAGTTATGTTGGCTGTGAGTGCACTTGGTTTATTACTTATTCTATTTTTTAAAGGCGCTTTATTACCGCTGCTTGAGTTTGTAATGATCCTTGCCTTTATGACCACAATTATTTTTGCATGGCTTAACTTCCGTTTAATGACCAGTAACACTTTGGCTGAAAAACATCGTTATGGCCGTGTTATGGTGGGCTTGTCGTGGATTGGTTTAGTGTATTTAGTCGGCTTCGCTATCTTGTTTATTTATTGGTATCTCACTAAATGATCACATCACAATTATTTAGCCGCTTCACTATCTTACAAAAAACTGGCTTCCAAAAATTCGGCTGTATGTTAATTGTATTATGCGTAGCCTCAATATCATTTCAACTCAGTGCGTTTGAATTAACAGCGGTTGATGTGCAAACCATCATAGATAATGATTCGAGACCTTTTAACGGTAGAATTATCATTAGCGACACTGATACCCGCTATGTTAATTACCAAGCAGGTACCGACATCGCACCCGACAGCATATTTATGATTGGGTCTATTTCTAAAACGGTCACCGCCACCCTCGTATTACAGGCGGTGGACCAGAAGAAATTAGCGTTAACCGATAGCATCACAGATCACCTTGATATCATCCCTGATAACCCCGTCATGATAAGCCAGCTGTTAAATCACACCTCTGGGATAACAACACCGAAATCTCCGAGTCTTAATGCTGGGTCTCAATTTATACCTGCCAGCCAGTTTAGTTACTCAAACTATGGCTATAAATTACTTGGCGATATATTGGCTCAGGTTTACAAACAACCCTATGTGCAATTAGTTAATCAGTTTACCGAAAAGAATCAACTTGATATCCATGCTGGTACAGGTTCAATTGCACAGCTTCACGACAAGCAAACACGCTTAGTGAATGGTTATACCGAGCAACAACAGCAGCGCACGCAATTGACTGACTTTACAGTAAACAATGACTTTATTGCATTTGGCGGTATGCAGGCCAGTAGTGATGGTGTGGTGGAGTTTGTAAACGGTTTACATCAAGGCCAATTTTTATCTGCCGCAAGCTATCAAGCCATGACCCATGCAAGTACAACTAGGCATCATCGTTGGGGAGATACAGGCTATGGTTATGGCTTGCAAATCAGCCAACAAGATGGCCTAGTAGAATACAGCCATTCGGGATATATCCCTGGGTACATCAGCTTAATGCTCTATTACCCGCAATCGCAATTAACCGTTGTGATATTAGAAAATACCTCGTGGGATTTGGATGATATCGATCGTGTTTTTGGTTTACACGACAAGATCCGCCAAGCAGTAAGAAAACAATTAACCACATACGAATAATCTGACGAATCAAAGATTTCTCGCTATAATAGCTTTTGTCAATTGACCTAAACCATTTAAGCGCATCCGCGCCAGAGAACCTTATGATTAACAATGATATTCTTCGCCGTATTCGTTTTGTGTTTGATTATTCAAATGCCAAAATGATTAACATTTTCAGTCAAGCAAATGTAGAAATGTCTTCAGAGCAAATTATAGCACTGTTGAAAAAAGAGGATGAAGAAGGTTATCAGGCATGTAACGACACCTTAATGTGTCAGTTTTTAGATGGTTTGATTATTAATAACCGTGGTTTAAAGCCTGGTGCAGAAGTGCCTACGCCTTTAAAGCAATTGACTAACAACCTTATGTTCAAAAAATTACGCGTTGCGCTTGAAATGCGTGAAGAAGATATCCTTGCCACATTAGCCTTAGCCGATTTTGCGATGACTAAATCTGAACTAGGAGCCTTGTTCCGTAGCCCGACTCATAAAAACTATAAGCCTTGTGGTGACCAAGTATTAAGAAACTTCGTAAAAGGTTTATCTATCAAACATCGCGGTAAGTAATATAAGTGTGAATATTGAGATAATATTTTATTAATGCGTAGTTTAGGCTGCGCATTTTTGTTTCTAACCTTGGGTATTTAAACCATATAATTTTATATTTAATTACACTATGAGCGAGATGCAAACCACCAAAAATGAGACATGAATTAAAATACCTGACAATAGTGTGATTTAACCCACTTAACAGACCACAAAAAAGATCATCCGTGATAATCTATAATGACAAAAAACCAGCCCTATTCTAATAACGATCTAACTGGATCTAACACATTAAGGTTCCCCATGGACGATAACAAACGCCCCCTCTATCTTCCTTTTGCCGGCCCAGCTATTCTAGAATCACCACTGCTTAATAAAGGCAGCGCATTTAGTGAAGAAGAACGAGTATTTTTCAACCTTGAAGGCCTCATTCCTTGGGTTATTGAAACCATCGATGAACAAGCTTCACGCGCATACGCACAATTTAAAAACTTCACCAATGATCTCGATAAGCACATTTATTTACGTAATATTCAAGATACTAACGAAACGTTATTTTATCGCTTAGTGCGCAACAATATTAGTGAAATGATGCCGATTATCTACACCCCTACTGTTGGTTTAGCGTGTGAACGCTTTTCTAAAAACTATCGTAGAAACCGTGGATTGTTCATTTCATATCCTAACAAAGATCGTGTTGATGATATTTTAAACAACTCTACGCGCCAAAAAGTCAAAGTGATTGTGGTCACTGACGGAGAACGTATTCTCGGATTAGGTGACCAAGGTATCGGCGGCATGGGGATCCCAATTGGTAAGCTATCGTTATACACTAGCTGTGGCGGGATCAGCCCAGCATATTGTCTTGCGGTGACCCTAGATGTCGGTACTGATAACCCTCATTTATTAGAAGATCCAATGTATATGGGCTGGCGTCATCAGCGGATTGGCGGTGAAGAATATACCGAATTTGTTGAAGCATTTATGCAAGCTGTTAGCCGTCGGTGGCCTGATGCACTGATTCAGTTTGAAGATTTTGCTCAAAAAAATGCCATGCCATTGCTTGAACGTTATAAAGATCAATACTGTAGTTTCAACGATGATATTCAAGGCACGGCAGCGGTAACGGTCGGTTCATTACTCGCAGCATGTAAAGCCGCAAACAGTAAACTAAGCAAACAACGCATCACCTTCTTAGGTGCTGGTAGTGCGGGTTGTGGAATTGCCGAAGCCATTGTGGCAACCATGGTGTCAGAAGGCATTAGCGATCAACAAGCGCGTTCGCAAGTATTCATGGTAGATCGTTGGGGATTACTACTCGATAATATGCCTAACTTGTTGCCTTTCCAGCAGAAACTGGCTCAGCCATGTGCCAATATCGAAGGATGGGACAACTACAGTGACAATATTTCGCTGCTAGACGTAATGAATAATGCCAAACCGACAGTACTCATTGGAGTATCTGGTGCACCAGGTTTATTCACTGAAGAAATTATCCGAGCAATGCACAGCCATTGCGAACGTCCGATTGTATTCCCATTATCGAATCCAACCAGTCGTGTTGAAGCAACACCTAAAGATATTTTACATTGGACCTCTGGCCAAGCATTAGTCGCAACAGGCAGTCCATTTGAACCTGTGGTCGTCAATGGCGAAACCTTTCAGATTGCTCAATGTAATAACAGCTTTATCTTCCCAGGTATCGGTTTAGGGGTATTATCTTGTGGCGCAAGGCGCGTGTCAGACGAAATGCTAATGGCATCTAGTCGTGCATTAGCAGAGTGCTCACCTTTAGGTAAAAATGGCACTGGTTCACTGCTTCCACCACTAGAAGAGATTCAAACCGTCAGTAAATATATTGCTTTTGCGGTTGCTAAAGCGGCTATTGATCAAGGTTTAGCCTTACCTTGTACCGATGAGTTACTCCAACAATCAATTGAGGCTAACTTCTGGGAACCTGAATATCGTCGCTACAAACGAACTTCGTTCTAAAGGTTCATCCGTTCGACTCAACGCGTTAATATTGTAAAGTGTTGATAGTGATGGAAGTAAAAATACTAATTGTAACGGTTACGTTTTTTGACCATAAAAAATCCCAATCTAGGTTGGGATTTTTTGTCTCTGTCAAACAACAAGCTTATTTCAAATGCACATATACACTTAAGCAGACATCACTTGTTTAAAGCTATTCAATAATGAACGATCAGTGCGAGCTTTTTTGAGCTTACGCAAACACTCTTTCAATGATTGCTCCGCTAAACGTCCAAATACGCCATCATACTCGTTATTATTCATCTCTTCTTCAGAGTCTGCACTGTCAGCAATCTCTTGAGCAACACGGCTTAATTGCATCCATGCATTAGCAATATAAAAGCCATGAAACTCTGCTTTAGTCATTAACTTTTGCGCACTGGCTGGCAATGCATCCCAAGCATGGGCGAACCCATTGGCTTTATCTTCAATAAGCTCTTTAAATAGGCCTTCATAGGCCTCTTGCAATGTTTCAGGCAGTATGTCCATTGGCAGCACTTTATTGGCTACGTTATACGAAATTTGTTTTGCTACCTCTAGGTACTGCGGGTCAACTTTTGTCATGATTCTCTCTCTACAATCTGCCACTCACTATACACGCCATATATGTCTAATGAGGTTATAGGAATAATACTAAGTCATACTTAAATGTTTAGACTAATGACTCGACTCAACACGTCGGCATTAGCCTATTGCCAAGCAATATTGATAATCATCTTCAATCAGTAAACTACCTGCCAATGCGATATCATGCATTATCAGATGTTTGTAAACACTGTTCTGCGCCATAAGTTCATAACACCGTCAGAATGTTAAATAACATTACTTGCGGCATTATTTACAGCATTGCCTTTATCCATTCAGGCGTCTTTATACTCGTGTAAATAACTGAATGCAAATCAGTCAATTTGGGCTGCAAAATAATAGACAATAATAATGAATAAGGTCACACACTTTATAAAACAAAAAATATCTTTTAAGTTCAATAAAAGGCTATAATTCCACCATATATTGTTTAAATATCAAGTCAGCGCTCTACAATAAATTTAAAAATAAAAAGTGAGAATAGGTAACTTTGCTAACATCAAATACATCCCACATGGCTCGTATTATTACATTATTTTTTACTATCGGATTCATCTGCATCGCATATGCCAATCCAATAGCTAACCCGCGTGCGGATGAAATTTATAAACTATTTGATAGTGGTCACTTTGTCTCTGATGAAGATAACCGCAAGTTACTCGACGAATATAAATCGACATTGTCGGCCGATGATATTGTTCGCCAAAAAATCTATATTCGATTGAATTGCTGGAGCTTACCGACTGATACCAGTGAAAAAATAAAAGCGGCAGTTGACTATGCAGATGAATACCTTCAGATATACAGCCAACCGACTCCGTCATCAATCTCTATAGATCTCCAATATTGCAAAGTTTGGTATCTCCATATGCAAGGAAAAAATGACAATATATTTACTGAACTTGATACCGCCATCGAGAGTGCATATCAGCTTGAAGACCTACGCTTAATTGCCGATGGCCGTAGTATTAGAGGTGCCATTTTATCATATTTAGGTAATTTTTCTGCCGCATTAGAAGATCTAATTACCGCACAAAATATGTATGAATCTCTTAACTTAACTTATTGGGCTAATGTTAATTTAGGTGAGATCGCGAGCAGCTACCGTCGCTTTGGAGATGCCGAAACAGCGCTTAAATATCAAATAAAACTCGAACAAAACTACCTAAAACACCAACAGTTCTATGAAGCGAACCAAACAAATGGTCAAATAGCACTTTCGTTAGAAAAACTTGAACGTTATGAAGAAGCGATACAACATAATAAAAAAAGCCGCGATTTTTGGTTAACACAAAATGAGCTTGTTGCAGCCGCAAATACATCAGTTAATATCGCAGGTAATTTAATCCGTTTAAATAGACTCAATGAAGCCGATACTATTCTTCAAACAACTAAACCTCTCATTACCCCTGATAACGATGGCAGTTATAGTTACATGAATTTGTTTTTAGCCCAGATTCACTTCAAGCAAGGTCACTATAACCAAGCAATAATAGACATTACTCACGCAGAAAAATCATTTAACGCCAATAATAATATCCGCGGACTCAATCAAACATTACAACTCAAAAGCAAAATATACCAAGCTTTACAACAATGGCAGCAGGCCTATGAGGCGCTGGAGTCTTTTGTAGAATCACATATATCCCAGGATAAAAAAGTCTTTTCAGAGCGTAATTCTGAGATGCAAATCCGATTTGACACCAACAAAATTCAAACTGAAAACAAATTACTGATCCAACGAAATGATGATAAAAAACAACAATTAGAAATATTACAACGCAATAAAGATATGCAAATCGTTATAATCACATTAGTCGCGATCATTTTGTTAATAGTGTCAATCTACGCTTATAAACAAGTCATAAGAAAACAACTATTTAGACGTTTAGCACTTACTGATGAACTTACAAAACTCGCCAATAGACGCTATACATATACTCAAGGAAACCATTTTTTAAAAGCAGCTCAGCAATCCGAAAAACCGTTCTCTATTATCTCCTTTGATGCTGACTACTTTAAACTGGTTAACGATACTTATGGTCACGATATGGGTGATAAGGTACTGGTAAAACTCGCCTCCATTAGCGCAAGCATGATGAGAGAAACCGATGTTGTTGGTCGTGTTGGTGGCGAAGAGTTTTTAATTTTGCTGCCTAATATCGACAAAACTAAAGCCATTGAAATCGCTAATCGGCTAGTCGATACCATAGATAAATATGATTGGTCACAAATTTCACCCAACTTACATCAAACCGTCAGCGCAGGTGTAACAAGCTATAGTAACGAAAAAGATCTATCACCGTTATTGCTAAAAGCCGATAAAGCGCTCTACTCTGCTAAAGCAGCTGGGCGAAATTGTGTTAAAGCCGAGTAAAACGCGTATAATTTCTGCGTGTTTACTCAATGATAATGTTATGACATCAACGACCGCAGTATTAACTCCAAATCCAATTCCTGATCGAGGAACCGATCTAACAAGCCAGCCATGTCCATTGACAGCGGCTCAACTTGATATGCTCAATAGACAAATCAAGTTGTGGGGTAAAGAACTTGGCTTTGCTCATATTGGTGTTGCAGATATCGACTTAAGCCAACACGAAGCAGGATTGCAAGACTGGTTAGATAACGGTTATCACGGTGAGATGGCTTACATGGCTAATCACGGAATGATGCGGGCTAGACCAGCTGAATTACACCCTGGCACATTAAGAGTTATTTGCGCACGTATGGATTACCTGCCACCCGATGCTGGCTTTGCCAGTAATTTAACCGATCCAACGCTTGGTTATATTTCTCGCTATGCTGGCGGACGTGATTACCACAAAATGATCCGTCAAAGGCTCAAAAAGCTTGGCGATAATATTACCGAACATTGTAAAACACTCGGATTCGATTCCACTGACTTTAGACCTTTTGTGGACTCAGCGCCTATTTTAGAACGTCCTTTAGCCGACAAAGCGGGATTAGGCTGGACCGGAAAACACTCGTTAATTTTACACCCAGATGCAGGAAGCTGGTTTTTCCTTGGCGAATTATTAATTAACTTACCTTTGCCGCTAGATATCCCGATTGAAGAAGGCTGCAATACGTGTGTTGCATGTATAAAATCATGCCCTACCGACGCAATAGTTGCACCTTATGTAGTCGATGCCAGACGGTGTATTTCTTATTTGACTATTGAGTTACAGGGTGCAATCCCTGAAGAGTTTCGATCACTAATAGGTAATCGTATTTATGGTTGTGATGACTGTCAGTTAGTGTGTCCTGTTAATGCTCAAGCACCACTGACTAAAGAGACCGATTTTCATACTCGTAGTGCGCTTATTCAACCCGATTTATTGACGCTATTTTCGTGGTCTGAAACTTATTTCCTCAGCCAAACTGAAGGCAGCGCCATTCGTCGAATTGGTCACAAACGTTGGTTACGTAATATCGCAATAGCATTAGGTAATGCCCCAGCTAATCCGGCTATTATTGAGGCTTTGGAGCAACGTAAGCACAGTGAAGAAGTGGATGACATGGTACTTGAACATATTGAATGGGCATTAGTGCAACAAATACAAAAAGCGCCACAGTCGGCGCTTTCACGTAAAACTCAACGAGTGATTAGATCAATACAAAAGGGCCTACCAAGAGATGCATAAACCTAGCGCTATTATTAAGCATCGGGATCCAAGGTAAAACCCACTTTAATGGTCACTTGCCAGTGAGCAATTAGGCCTTCTTCTAAGTGACCACGAGTTTCGATAACTTGAAACCAACGCAAATGTAGTAAACTTTTATTGGCTTCTGCAATCGCATTTTTGACCGCCTCATCTGAACTGATAGGTGATGACCCCACTAGTTCAATGACTTTATAAGTGTGACTCATAATAGCTCCTATTGTTTTTTTGAATACATTTCTAGTGTAGTAAACAATAGCGCAGTTCACCGCAAAATCACTGCGTAATAACGAGCAAAATGGAGTAGCAGAACTCAACCTAACTCAATTGAGTTCTGCAAGTTAATCGAGAGCAACCACACTTGCTCCAACATTAAAATCGACGTCTAAGCACTTTCGTTGCTTCAATCATATTACGCAGTGCGGGCTCTACCTCATCCCAGGTACGGGTTTTTAAACCACAATCAGGATTTACCCATAATTGTTTTACCGGAATCTTCTCCGATGCCTTAGTAATAAGGTCAACCATTTCTTCAACCGTTGGAATATTGGGCGAATGAATGTCGTATACCCCAGGACCAATGTCGTTCGGATAATGAAAGTCTTCAAAGGCATTCAATAACTCCATCCGTGAACGTGATGTTTCAATGGTAATCACATCGGCATCCATTGCTGCAATAGCATTGATAGTGTCATTAAATTCGCTATAACACATGTGAGTATGAATTTGAGTTGCATCTTCAACACCTGCCGCCGATAACTTAAAAGCATCAACAGCCCAGGCTAAATAATCCGCCCATTGGCTTTGTTTAATCGGCAAACCTTCACGAAATGCGGGTTCATCTATTTGAATAATCCCAATACCCGCTTTCTCTAAATCAACCACTTCGTCACGTACTGCTAACGCAAGTTGATTGGCAATATCTTTACGTGAAATATCTTCACGAGCGAACGACCAATGCAAAATGGTTACCGGACCCGTTAGCATGCCTTTAACAGGTTTGTCGGTTAAGCTTTGCGCATAGGTAGCCCAATCAACTGTCATGGGCTTAGGGCGAGACACATCCCCATAAATTAATGGAGGTTTAACACAGCGAGAACCATAACTTTGCACCCAACCAAATTGAGTAAACCCAACGCCCTCTAATTGTTCGCCAAAATACTCCACCATGTCATTACGTTCAGCTTCGCCGTGAACTAGCACGTCGATACCTAATTTAAGTTGACGAGAAATAGTGTCTTGAGTGACTTGTTCAAGCTGTAACCGGTAATCACTGTCATTGATTTCGCCTTTACGCCAGCGGTTGCGTAACCCTCGAATAGCGGGGGTTTGCGGAAATGAGCCTATGGTAGTCGTGGGTAACAATGGTAGCCCTAGCTTTTGCTGTTGGGCAATAATACGGCTGGCAAATGGACTGATACGTTCAAAATCATCAGCGGTTAACTGCGACACACGATCAACAACCTGTTGATTAGCTGCGGCAGCTTTTGCCAAGCGGCGTTGCTGGCAACGATCAATAATCGCTTGGCTAGTTGCAGAACCTTGCTCAACGATTAATTGGTGAATTTCATTAAGCTCAAATAACTTTTGTTTTGCAAAAGCTAATTGACCAAGCAATGGACTCATTAATTGGGTTTCAACCTCGACATCAACAGGACAATGCAACAATGAACATGAAGGTGAAATCCACAAACGATCACCTAACGTAGTCGCTAATTCGGATACTTGCTCAGCAATTACATCAACATCAGCAGCCCACACATTGCGGCCATTAATGACCCCAATAGAGAGCACTTGTTGGCGAGAAAGTGCATCAACAAACACATCACATTGTTCTGGCGCTGTTACTAAATCAAGGTGTAATCCCTCTACCGGTAATGCGCTCACCAATGCTTGATGATGGGCAATAGAACCATAATAACTGGCAAGTAAAATATTCAATGACGTAGGTTTTTTTTGCGCTAAAAATTGATAGCTGTGGTTAATGGCTTGCTGCCACTCGTCGGTTAAATCCGCTGCAAGTACCGGCTCGTCAAGTTGAACCCAGCTAACACCTTGGGCAGCAAAACGAGACAGTATTTGCTCATAAGCTAATAGTAACTGCGGTAATAACGATAACTTATTAAACTCAGTGAGGCTTTTAGATAAATATAAATAAGTTACTGGACCGAGCATTACTGGTTTAGCTTGATGGCCTAATTGTTGTGCCTCTGTCACTTCATCAAACAATTGCTCAAAGGCAATCTCGAATGTTTGTTCAGCGCTTAATTCTGGTACTTGATAATGGTAGTTAGTATTAAAAAACTTGGTCATTTCTGCCGCACAGGCATGTTGGCCAGTTTGCGATCGACCACGAGCCACGCGAAATAATGTGTCAATGTCGATAGCGGCTAGGCTGCCATCAGCTTGAGTGGCACGATGACGTTCGGGGATCGCATTTAACGTCGCGCTCAGGGTTAACACTTGGTCATAATAAGCAAAGTCACCTACGGGAACGAACTCAACGCCTGCGTCTGCTTGCCACTGCCAATGGGTACGTTTCAACTCACTGGCAACCTGTTTTAATTCCGATAATGCCGCTTCACCGCGCCAATAGCGCTCAAGTGCAAACTTCAATTCTCGCTGACGCCCTATACGGGGAAATCCTAAACTTGAAATTTTCATACTGCTTTCCTTTTCGTTGAGCAAAAAATTTATGGACATTTATGCAGAAAAACTGCATAGGCGTCTGGACGTCTAGAAGTTTATTGTGTTACTCTGTTGTCAAGCAATCGAATTGATTTCATCGGCTAGTTGAGCAAGATTCATGTGGAGAGAAAATGATAGAGCTTAGACACCTTCGCACCTTGATGGCGTTAAAAGAAAGTGGCAGTTTAGCGGGTGCGGCTAAAAAACGATTTGTAACTCAGTCGGCGCTTTCTCATCAAATAAAAGAGTTAGAGACTCGGATTAACTCAAGCATTTTTGTGCGTAAAAGTAAGCCGTTAACCTTTACGCATGAGGGGGCACGTCTGCTGAATCTAGCAGAAGAAATCTTACCCAAAGTGATTGCAACTGAATCAGATCTTAAGCGCGGCTTAGAGGGTGAAAGCCAGCAGCTTAAACTGGGTATTGAATGTCACAGTTGTTTCCGTTGGTTAATGCCCGTTATAGAGCAATTTAAGCAACACGCTCCGGCGGCCCAAATTGATATTTCAAGTCGACATTTATTTGATTCACTCAATGCGTTGGAAACGGGTAGTTTAGACATAGTACTAACATCAGACCCAGTACCAGGCCACAGCATTGCTTATCAACATCTATTTGATTTTGAAGTTAAATTAGTCGTTTCCAGTGATAGCACTTTAGCGGCACAAGCATTTGTAACACCAGCACAACTGGCAAAACAAACCTTAATTAGCTACCCAGTACCTTTAGCACGTTTGGACATTTATAAACACTTTTTAGAGCCTGCTGGCATTGAACCTGGCGAGCAAAAACAATGCGATTTAACCTCAATGTTATTACAGCGTGTTGCCTGTAATGACGGCGTAGCAACCCTGCCTACTTGGTCTATCCGAGAAAGTCAGGGATTAAGTCTTACCGCGGTAAAATTAGGAGCTGAAGGACTAAAACGTCCATTATTTGGTGCCTATCGCCGCGATGCCACTAATGCAAATTTAATCCAAAAGTGGTTCGAGCTGGTAGCAAGTGAAGGTATAAAACTACAACGGATTGATCAATAAACCCCGTTTAGATAACACGCGTCGAAGCACAAGTCCCGGTGAATCAGGATTTTGTGTTTGGCGTAAGTTATGTGCAATTAAAAACTCTTCGCGTAAATCATCATCTAATCCTAATGATTCAAAAGCCTCTAGTGATAACTGCTGCTGTTGTTTATCAATGAGTGATTTCAATACTTTTAACGATACTGGTCGTGGTAACTCAGCGTTTAAATAAGCAAATGCAGTTAACGTAATCACCTGGCCAAACACACTAAATAGCGCTAATGTTTGCATTTCGTCTGCATCAATTTTACTACTCGTATTGGTTGCGCTTTCTTCACGTATTAATGCTATGCAATCCATCGCAATGTTTTCATTTAATTCCCAATAACCTTGAACAAGTTTTTTATAAGGCTCAGAAAGCTCATCAAGCCTTTCTTTAAGATAAAACGAAAATGCATAACGATAAATATTCACTTGGCCTAAACGAATTAAGGCATCTTTAACACTTCGGCTTTTTGTCAATACGATGCCTGCGGCATGCGCAGTATTACTGCGTAATAACAAATGGGCTGCTAAAGCAGGATCTGCAGATACCGTATCAATAACAACTCGAATATTAGCTTCATTAATAAGGGCTTTCTTTAACGGAATTAATATCCCCCGACGACCAATGACCTGTTCTTCATTGCCAATAATAGCGTGTACCTGAGTAAGAACTTGTTGCTCAAGCTTAGTCATGTTCATCGATTACCTTCTTTAAAATATACCGTTAAATTAATTTAACGGTATATTAAAACGAAAGCCAGTAATAGTTTACTGGCTTTCATCAGGTAATATTATTTACAGGGTTAAGTTAGAAACGATAACCAGCGGTCAGTCTAATTGAGCGACCCGTACCAGAATAATATCCATTGCCATAAGGTGAGTAATAACCAGCACCGACATAATCTTCATCAAGTAAGTTATCAACACGTAAACTGCCGTTCCAACTGCCATGAGTATAGTTTAGTGCAAGGTTGGTTAGCACATAGCTGTCTAACTTATCATCCGTATTGCTGTTATCACCTTCCATGTAACGTTCGCCAGTGTAAACACCTTCAACAAAGGCTTGCCAATCTTCAGTAAAATCATAACTTACATAGGCTTTACCTGAATGCTTAGCCACCCAAGATAAGGCTTTACCATCGTTTTCGCCCTGAGTAAATTCAGCATCAATATAGTCGTATGAAGCACCTAGTAGCCAGTTACTAGCAAACTGCACATCATAAGCAGTGCTCACACCAAAACGGCGAGATTCATCTGCATTAACGTTAGCGCCACCACCATAGGGACCATCAGTGCGACCACCTTCGTAGACAATCTCATCTTCTAACTCAAGTTGGTAAGCATTAATTTTTAGTGTTTGAGTCGCTGTCGTGTAATCCCAACCAGCTTCATAAGAACGACCAGTTTGAGGATCTAAACCTATTGTCGTTAGCGGCGTATAAGCCTGTTCGTCGACTTTGGCAAAGCGGAAGTTATCATTTGCACGAACATAAAAGCGGTTTTCATTACTTGGGCGATAATTAAGTCCTAACTCAAATGCATGGGCGTCATTATCAATTTCAATACGGTTTGGATAAAGCAATTGATCATATAAATCGTCTGTCACTTCTGAATAACGACCACCAACAACGTAAGATAATGTTGGTGTTATCGGTACCGATGCTTGTACATAAGCACTTTTTTGTGTTTGTTTATTGTTACGTTGCATATAAGTAAAATCAAAATCTGCTTCACCTTTACTGACATCAATACCGGCAACAAAATTTAAATCACCTTGGTCTAAGTGGTAATTGGCCGTTGCTTTAGGTGAAAAACTCAATAAGTCACGCTCAATACGGCCTGCGCTACCAAATGATACACTGGTCGTTAATGTATCTGAATAGGTTAAATCTGCACCTAATGCCCAAATATTATTCAGCTGGTATTGATAACCACTGCGCAATGAGGTGGTCATTTCATGATTGAAATCGCCCGCAGAAAAAGACCCTGCTTGGCTAGGATCGGCTTCATACTGGGCTAACGATAATGCTCCTGGTGCTTGAAGATCATTATCAAAGTAATTTACTTCAACAAAAAAGTCTTCAATATCGGTTTGATACTGTAAACGCCCTAAAATAGAGTTGGTTTCATTGTCATTATTATCGCGGTAATTGTCGCTTTCGTTATAGCTGGCCGCTAAAAAGTATCGCCATGCATCGTTAATGGCACCTGAAACATCGCCTTTCACTTCATAGGTATCAAAACTGCCACCACTAACCTGTAAGCCACCACTGGTTTCTGTTGGCGCTTTAGTAATAATATTGATAACGCCGCCAACGGCTTGGTCACCATACAGTACCCCTGCACTACCCGATAAAATCTCAACCCGCTCAATTAAGTTAATCGGTATTGATTCAATGCTTGGCGCAGAAATATCAATATTATTGAGTCGGCGTCCATCGACCAAAATCAAGGTGTTATTAGCGGCTTGTGATGCAGAAAAACCACGCATAGAGAATACAGTACCCGAATTATTATCCGACACCTGAATCCCAGACTGTCCACGTAATAAATCGGTTAAATTGGTAGCACCGCTCATTTGAATATCAGCTGCATCAATAACATTAACATTGGCTGCTATGTTTAATGGATTAGCAACATTACGGCCAATGACCACAATGGTTTCATCCATACTGACAGCCGAAGCCTCTGGGGATGTAGCAGTTGATTCAGCCGCAATTGCATTAACACTCGCAACACTGAAGACAGCACTTAATAGCAGTGCAATTTTTGTTGGTTTAGTACCCATTTACCTTTAACTCCTGAAAGGAAAAATGGGGCAATAACGCCGCAATATAGACCACCTATCTTGCCTGCAACTATAGAATAACCCCATAGCATAAACCGACAAGCGGTATCACATTACATTTCGAGATCTGCCCACCGAAATCATCGAAATCACCTTTATGGCCGGTCTCCGGACTAAGGTTGTGGTGTCATACCTATGATACAACACGCGCGAGCCTAGATGTTTAACGCAAGCTATTGCGCACCAGACTCTCACCAATCACCGTTGCGGGGGCAGTACCAGATTTACACTGGTTTCCCGATTATCCTGCTTAGATCTAACGATCCACGGCAAGCACCGTAAAGATTGACTATTCATTTAACGTGAGTTGAGATTCAACTCATCGTTGTTAATATAAATTTTGCTATATCGATGTCATGACAACAAAAATTTTCAGAATAATGAATATCTTGAAACTTCCAAGCTGATAATGACATCATAAAATGATAGCGCGATGATTATAACGGATCCACAGTTGAACTTGATACTAACAAAAGATTAACTCATAGATAATTCAACTTGCTGAGCCTCGTCACGACACCATGATAACCTCACGAAAACTCCGTCATGGCATGAAGAAAGCACCATCGTAGCGTCATAAATTAACCATAATGCTCAACGGTCATTGGCGCTATTACTGTTAGAGATTGCCGCGTGAATAAGCTTATGGATTTACTAGACATACCTATTATCACTGTAAATAGCCTATCTCATTTTGCAGGCTGGTAATAAAAGCATAATGTATTATCAACGTTGCTCAATAACGGCTAATGATGGAGGAGTAGCAGATGCACCACTCGGGAATAACAATCGCCCGAGCAGCCAATAATTGCAGTATCTTGTACATCCAAATGAAACCTTATTTGGTCAAGACAGCGATAAGTTGATTAACAGTCATTCTAATCCAGTATGTTCTACCTTGAACATACGACAATTGACACTTATCGATAACATTTACATCAGTAGGTAAAATGTTAGTTTAATTCTTCGTCATCTTCATCTTCTGCATCAAATAGCTCTTCTTCATCGACAGCAGATTCAGCAGCAATAGCAGCAGCTAAACTTTTAGCTTTAAGGTGCTTCTCGGTTTTACGCTTGTTACGATCAGCTTGCTTAGATAAAAAGCCTTGCAGTGCTTGTTCGCCCCACGCAGTTGCTTCAGCTTCTGATGCAAAACCATCTTGGCTTTTTGACACAACCGTTTTAGTCGCTGTCATACGACGAGTGATTTCAGTTTTCCAAGTATCTTCAACTTGAATTACACGTAAACCATATTTTTTGCTATCGCTCATAATCTATTCTTTCCTACTTAAGGTATCACAGGCTAAAACCCATGAAATTTCAGCCGCGCAGTGTACTCGAAATGCACAAGTTTTGGCAGCTATTTAATGGTTATTTTTGCAGCTTATTTGAAAAACGAACCCAGTGGCAAGCGCAATGCTGCCACAGAGGGAAATATGAAGAATAAAATATCGCTGCTATTCGGTTATTGTTTCACTAATTGATTAGAACCAACAATCATCATTTCGCATTTATGACAGTCAAACACTAATTTTAATTTATCTTTACCCACATCTAAAAACATTGGGTCAGCTTTAATGCCTTCCACTTCTTTAGGGCATAAGTTAAAACTGTAACGCAAACAATGTTTAGTCACCATTAATGGTGCATCATGCAAGACGGTGTTTTTTTCATAGGTGTCTTCAATTTGAATCACCCCGTGTTGATGATAAAACGATTTGGCTTTTTCGTTGGCCACATTGGATAAAAAACTTAATCCTTTTTGCGGAAAACGAGCTTCTTTATCATGTATCCAACGCTCTGGTCGTTGATAACGAGCAACCCTTGCAGCCATTAGTGCACTAACAGCATCGCGACGAAGTTCATTCACCACTGAAGTAGGCAAAAACCACATTTGCTGAGTGAGTAAATTAATCTTATTCAACACAAAATCACTGCTGCCAAGTTTACTGAGTTGTTTTTTGAGTTGTTCTGCTGTCTTGGCTTGATCATTGGCAGGAGCTTTATCACAAACAAGATTCACTGTGGAACTGATATTATGCACATCAGTCAGCGTTAAACCCACACCATCTTCGGTATCAAAAAACTGCATATCGACGCCAATTTTTCGTGTTGCAGAGTCTTTATTTAAGGTTGATTCAAATTTATGATCGAAGTTACGGAACATCATCACACCAACGCTAAGATCTTTAGGTACCTCGGTTAAATACAAAGTATTTCCGTCTGCCCGGTTAATGCGCACACCCGATAACTTATCATCAGACAAACGCTGAGTTTCATAATGTTCAACAAAGAAACATAAGCCATCACCATTGTTAAAGTGGATATCTTTGCCACTTTCACTGGTATCAATTTTGATAAAATCTTTACCTACATGGGTAATACGGCCCACTTTTTCACCAATAAACTTAGGCGAACTAAAATGTTCAATAGCCTCAGTGCGTTCATTAACAAAATAATCTGTTTTACCGCGGTTAAAGCTTTTATCTGGATCAGGGGTAAAGTTAAACTCGCAACGGCCATGAGAAATCGATTCTAGATCATCACGTTTAGCGATAATGGCATCAAGCTGCTGGCGATAATGAGCGGTTACGTTTTTAAGATAGGTAATATCCTTTAAACGTCCTTCAATTTTAAACGAGCTAATGCCAGCATCAATTAAGGCTTCTAAATTATCAGTTTGATTATTGTCTTTAAGTGATAATAAATGTTGGTTTTCGGCTAAAACATCGCCTTCTCGCGTAGTCAAATTACACGGTAAACGACACATTTGTGAACATTCACCACGATTAGCACTGCGATTAGAATACGCGTGACTTAAATTGCATAAACCACTATAACTGACACATAGCGCACCATGAATGAAAAACTCTAACTTCATTTTTGTGCTAGCGGCGATATCGCGAATTTGTGGGATATTCAGTTCGCGGGCTAATACCACTTGTGAAAAACCAACCTGCTCTAAAAAAACGGTTTTTTCAGGACTACGATTATCAGTTTGGGTACTCGCATGTAATGCGATAGGTGGTATATCTAACTGTAAAATACCCATATCTTGAACAATTAGCGCATCAACACCGGCTTCATAAAGTTGCCAAATAAGTTTCTGTGCTTTTCCCAACTCGTCATCCATTAAAATGGTATTTAACGCCACAAAGACTTGGGCATGATAACGATGAGCAAATTCAGTCAAGCGGGCAATGTCTTCAACACTGTTGCCAGCATTATGACGCGCGCCAAACGCTGGACCACCAATATAAACCGCATCGGCTCCGTGGCGAATAGCTTCAATGCCGTAATCAGCATTTTTAGCAGGAGCTAACAGTTCAAGTTGGCGCTTTACAGGCACCTCTGGGATGAACAATTCTACAGAAACCATAATGTTAATTAAATTTCGCATTGATTCGGATAAAAAAGTGCGCCAACATACTGATATTGTCACATTGACATTAATATGTTGACGCACTCACATAGCATTATACTTTAGCAAACTTTGAATAAAGTTCTAGCAAATTCGTATTAATAACCAGCTAAAGAAAGACCAAGCAGAGCTTATAAAAACAGTTCTTGGATGTTTTTAAAGTCAGTTTTACCTTCTGCTATTTCTTGTGGATTGAGTCCAGACACTTCATGTGGGAATACTAACCAATCTTCAGATGCATGAATAAAATAATCTGGTTTCAGGTCGACTTTAGTATTTTTAGGTTTGTAGTAAGGGCAAGCAATACGGATATCGGTAGGCATGTTCAAACGCATAAACTTACCTAATTTAGCAATAAGCGCATCCACACTTCGGCCTGAATCAAATACATCATCGACAATCAATAAACCATCGTCAGCATTGGCATTCTCAATAATATAATGTAAGCCATGCACTTTAATGTTTTTGTCTTGCTTGTCTGTGCCAATGCCGTAGTAAGACGAGGTTCTAACCGCGATATGATCGGTGTCGACTTTCTTAAAGTCGAAATACTCTTGGACTGCAATACCGATAGGAGCTCCACCGCGCCAAATACCAACGATAAACTGTGGTCGAAAGCCACTGTCATAGACTTGTGCAGCGAGTCTAAATGAATCTTCCAGTAATTGTTGCGCACTAACATAGAGTTTATCTGTCATTGGTTAAGCCCTTGGTTATTTTATTGCGCCGAATTTTATACCAAATAATGTTTTCTTGCCTGTAAGAATAAGAATTAATTGATCAACCCCCCATAAAAAAATGAAAACGACTATTTAAATCACAACCTTATTCAAGGCCAATTATCGTATATATCAAACACCTAAACCCAGTGTTGAGTTATCTGATAACCTTGATGTAAATCCGCACCGTCTACATGCAAACTCAGGCATATCATCAAAATTACGATTAGGTTTGTCCAAGTAAAACCACAAACTGAAACGCAATTTTGGCCTACCAGCAGTGATAAATCTACTTGTCATTGAAAACGACTATGGCATAGTGGGCTTTAATGATAAGTAGATTTTCTCGCCAATTCAGGATGAATACGCCACTATGCTGCTCAATAAAATCTCACACAATGCCTATGGTGCTGAACTGGAAAATACCAAAGACAGTAACGAACTCAATGTGCCTAAAGGTGACAACCCACTCATATGGCCAGTCCTGAGCTTATTACAATCAACAAACCAAAGTTGGAAAGTGCACCATTTGGCGAGTGAGCTACAAGCCAAAGGGTTAATGCATAACCTAGATCCCTTACCAGAAAAAGATTTGTTCAAACGTAACTTTTTACTGATGAATGCCTTATATGAATTACAAGACATATTAATGCCCAAGCAGTGGTTGCAAGTTCAGGCGATGGAAATCCAAATATATAGAATAATTCCAGCCAGTGCTGATATACAGCATATTCGCGATGGTGCATTACGCGATTACTATCTCGACTGGGTGAATTATGATGCCAGCGTAAACGTAGTGCGTGAAATGCTTGAGTCATTCTGGTCAAGCTATCAAGAATATATTGGCGTTAACGTACAATTAATGAATAAAGGTCATGCCTTAAAAGTGTTTGAACTTGATCAAACCGCTACCAGCAGAGATATTCGCAAACAATGGCGCAAACTGGCGTTAAAATGGCATCCCGATCGAGATCAAGGCAATGCAGCGCGTTTTCGAGAAGTATGCGAAGCATGGCAAACCCTAAGAGAATAATCATTAATAACCAGCAATTTTTTAGCTGTCACATTGAACTCACTACAATGAACAACTCACTGTCACTAAATCATAATACTCCCCGGTTACCCTGGAACTCACTGCGATATATGTTTCTATTCAAGTATTAACCTCATAAAGCACGCACAGGTCACGTAATTAAGGGCTTTTTAATGGATGAATTAAGCCATAATTCAGTTTAGAAACTTACTCTAGTTAGCACACGCAGATTAACCTAAGCCTAAGGTTATTTACGATTAACATTGATTTGAGGTTTACATGATTAAAAAATTCGCCGTTGCACTGACGCTCATCACAGCCTCATTTAGCACACTTGCCACGCCATTTGTTGCAGGCAAGCATTACACTCAAATTTCCAATAATATGATTACCAGCACACCTAAAGTCACTGAGTTTTTCTCATTTTATTGCCATAACTGCTTCAACATGGAAACTCAATACCTTACTGAAATTAAAGCCGGATTAGATAAAGATATCAGCTTCGACACTAAGCATGTCGACTTTATGAACAGTGATTTAGGCACTGAAGTCATGCGCTCACTGGCAGTTATCCATGAAGTTGGCAAAGAAGAAAAACTTAACCACGCAATGTTTGCGGCAATTCAAGGCGATAATGGTGCAAATGGACATGATCACAATGCTGAAGGCGATCAGCATCAATCACAAATAAACAGCCGTGCTGATATTAAAAAGGTATTCAGTCAATTTGGTATTGATGCTGCAACCTATGACACATTAGCCGACAGCAATGATACCAATAACAAACTGGCTTTGTGGCGCCAGCAACAAGACCTATATAGCGTCAGTAGCGTACCCACATTTATCGTAAATGATAAATATGCTATCAACATGAATGAAATGCATAGCTTAAATGAACTAATTGAATTAATGAATTATTTAGCTACTACAAAATAAAGACTTCAGTAGGTTTATTGGGAACAATAAACCTCTGTGTTAAAAAAATGGCTATCAGTTGATAGCCATTTTTTTAATTACAACATTGCAATAAGTGACTTTTTTACACCGTGGTAGACATATATTGAAAACGTAAGTACTAATGAGATGATGTATTATTTTAGGGTAACAACACCTTGTTGACACCGGTTGGGAAAAGGCAATATTACAAGCGGTATTGATCAACAGAACTAAGAGTACATCCGCAAATAATAAAGTAGTCCGCAAGCATAACCAGCTTGCTCAATTTATCCATAATATATGTCACCCAATATGCAAAATTAAGCCATTACTGAGTCAATTTACTCAAGTAAACCTCTATCGAGAATAATACCTTAATAGTAATTTAGTGGATAAATAGCTATTTGAAATATCGCAGAGGTAAATTAGTTAAAAAAGGTCTCTGATATGCACAATCGCCAATATAAAATGAATAACGATAAAGCCAATAAAAACTTGGGCAAAGAGTATATGGTAACTTCGCCACATTAAGGCATTACTTGGGTCCGAAAAAAACCATATAGCACCGCTCAAGGACACTAACAGTAACGCGATAACCCCGAGTCCTTCAATGACACTAATTAGTCCTTTATTTCCAGAGTGCGGTAATTTTCCACGCGTTAAGCCGCGGAGATCATTCAGTAATGGTTTAACATCAAGAGTAAGCCAAGGGAAAAACTGCCGCCATTGCCCTGCTGAACATATATGAAAAGTAAACAGGAGAGCTAACACCCCAGTAAACAACCCGCCATACACATGAAATACATCCCAAAAGCCAGCACGCGGACTTAATTGACGGCCGATAAAAATCCATGGGCTAGTGCAAATTAATAGCAGAGACATCAATATCACTAACTGATGCAATCTAACTTCAATACACTGCCATAACTGCTTTACCATGACATTATGCCTCTATGATCTGCTGTGCAAACTGATCAACTTTATGCCAATCAGTGTACTCAACTTGAGTATTTGGGTCGGTAGGGCCTTTAGTTAGCCACATAATAAAACGAATAATATTTCGGTCCATTGCACCATAACCTTGATAATCTAAATTACCACCAAACACTTGTAATAACTTAGGTTTCCATGCGCTTTGGTTTAAAAACTGTTGCATATAAGTATTCGTTTCTGGCGTGTTTTTATGGGGCTTGCGGGCCACTAAACTCACTGAAAAAAAACCACTTGGTTTACTTTCCAGCTCAGCACGATGTGTTTCAATAAATTGATATAACGCAGGGCGATGTTTGCCATGACGAATACTGGCACCAATGAATATTTTATCAAACTGAGCCAAATCTGGCGCATCAGATAAAGACGACACTGTGACTTGCTGATCTTGTTCAGCTAATTGATGTTGTAAATAGTCGCAGATTTTTTGAGTGTAACCATGGACACTTGAATGGATCAGTAATATCTGACTCATGCTGACCTCTAATGGAAATCATATAAAGTAATACAGTATCTTAGCCCAGTGAAAGCAAAATTTACATGAAACAGATCACGTCTCACGATCGGTAATTAATACAATGCGCAGTACAGTAACGCAATGTGAAGTTACGCGCAAAAAAGCCCTAGAAAAAATCTAGGGCTTGAGCATTTTTACCGCTAACTTAAAGTGACTGTAAAAATGCGATAACTTGAGCTCGCTCAGCTTGGGTTAATGCCATAAAATCTTCCTTAGTGGTTTTGGCTTCTCCGTCATGCCACAAAATGGCTTCTTCCAAGGTTGCCGCACGGCCATCATGTAAAAAACCTGCTTGTGGGTTAACGGTTTGCGTAAGCCCTATTCCCCACAATGGTCGTGTGCGCCATTCATTACCATCCGCTAAAAAGTCTGGACGACCGTCAGCTAACCCCTCACCCATATCGTGTAATAACATGTCACTAAATGGATAAATAGTCTGGCCTTTTAAACTGTCGCTCATCGGAATTCCACCAATGTCACCCGAGGTTTTGGTCACAAATGATGGGGTATGACAACCACTGCAATTGAGGTGTTCAAATAAACGAGCGCCTTCACGCACATCGCTGTCATCCACATTACGTCTACCAGGTACCGCTAACGTTTCTGCATAAAAGACCACAGAGTCACTGAATTGTGCACTGGCTTCTGGTGCTCCGTCGACGCCTTCACCGGTATCGACAAATCCTGTGCGGGTTAAATATGAGTCATGTAAACTGGTGCCGGCAATACTTTCATCGGGAAATAACGGGTTAGTAATACCAATATCGCCACGCAATGCGCCTAACGATTGTACTCGGACACTGGGCGTGTTGGCTTTCCAACCAAAGCGACCTAAAGACACAGGTGAACTCTCACCATTTTGTGCTTTTATAGCATCAAACACCCAGTTTGCACGACCAGAAATCTCATCGCTATTACTGTCATCGGCATCAACGTTGGCCAAAATGCTTGCTTCAGGTATGGCTTCTAATAAACCTAAACCGAACACAGGCATGCCATTACGCCAGCCCATCAACACATCATCTTGAAGTAAATTAGACGTTACATTCGCACTTTGCTTGGTTTCGCCTGGCGCATCATAAGGATTTTCCACTTCAAAAATAGGGTTTTTCAAACTAATCGTTTGCCCGTCAGAATAAACGACATCATGACGTTCATAAGACAAATACACATCCGCTTGGCCAACAAACGAATTGTCTTGCCAATCTGCACGCGCTTTTAATACTCCACGATGAAACAGTTGATCACCAAAATCAGGTACTTTAATTGGCGCACAGTAATTATTTTCAGCCGTACCTTCAGTACAAGGTTCTGCAGAAGCTTTGCTAATGCGCAAGAAAATGCCATCAGCGGAGCCTAACTTGATGCGCGTTTCAGTTGCCGCGACAAATGGTGTTGAATTTCGGCCATCGCGTTGATGACAAGAATTACAGTCTGCGTTGTTGAATACTGGGCCTAAACCATCAAGATCTGGATGTTGATCATTCGGTGCGGTAGTAAATGACACTTCAAAATTGGCATCACCTTCTAAATGTAATTCAAGTTCATCGGCAGTTAAATTCACTGATGGCGTCGAAAAACCATGGCCAGAACTATTGGCATCTAACGTTGTGGTATCACCACCTAACATAATGACAGAGGTGTAACTAGGATAAGTAACAACGGGTTCAACTTGCTCAACGGTATCGGGGGTAACTTCATCACCGCTGCCACCACAAGCACTTAAGCTCAGCCCGAGTAATGCTACAACCCAGTATGGTTGTCTTAATAATTTATTCATCGTTTTCTCACACATTTTTAATAGAAATCAGGTTGTTTAGCGGTAATGCACCCTGGTTATTATTATATTGTTATAGGGTTGCATTTCCCCTCCCAACAAGGTCGTTCCATGATCTTATGGGGAGAGGCAATAACTAAATTAAGAGTTCCAATCTGATAATAATGGCAGTACGTCTGACTCCAGTGAAGTTTGCAATGTTGTAAGTGCATCTATTGCACTTTGCACTAGAACACGGCCATCTTCGTCTAAAATTGCTTGGCGGAAAGGCATATCAGTGCTGCCTGAAATGGCTTGAATTTTTAAAATAGCATCATCAATTTCACTGGTAATACGAGTTGATAACGTCGCATCAGCAGCGGCAACAAAGTCTACTAAACCAGTATTATCTGACGCACCAGTAAACTCACCTTGATATACATTGCGAACACCAATGATGTTATTAGCAAAGTCAGTGAGTGAGTTCCATGAATACTGTGACTCCACCTTTGAGGTATCAGCAGTACTGATTGATTCACCAAATGGATCTGCAATTTTACCGTTACCCACTTCATCGACAATACCAATCATGCCGTTGATTAATTCTTCAATAACCGCCAATTGTGATGAGTAAATAGTGTTAGTGGCATCACCAGGGGTTTTAAGTAAATCGGCATAAGGTATAGCAGTGGCACCTTCAGCGTTATAGCTCACTTGCCACGCATCATCTAACAGTGTTGTGTAATCTCTGAACACTTCAGCTAATGCAATTAAATATTCACGCTCACTGGTAGTAAGGTCAGCAATCAACTTGGTATTGCTGTCAACACCATTGCCAAATAACAAATATTCCATGGTGTGAAAACCTTGAACATCATCGTTCCAAGCTTTAATCGTTTCAGCATCAAAACCGCTGTTATTATCTAACTGAGTCTGTAAATCGGTAGTGTTTAATGGCCAGCTGTCTAAATGCGGATCAATACTTAATGAATCTACTGGGCCAAAAATATGCGACTCACCTTGCTCCCAAGGTTCACGGGCTGATTTCCACGCATTCTGTGCTGTGACTAAATCGGCTTGAGTAGCAGAAGCACTTAGCAATGCTTGTGTTGCCAATAATAATGCATCACCTTTAGCTGCTAAATTTGCATAGCCAGCCACAATGACATCATCGGTTAAATTGGTGATCATTTCAGTAGCGACAAAACTAAAGCCCGTTGTTGGTACATCTGGGATCTCGGTGCTTGTATCATCAGAGCCTGAACCGCCACATGCTGATAGTGCAGTGATTAAAGCCAGTGTAATTGCAGTGTGTTTAACGCGCATAATAAAACTCCATGTAAAAAATGAATCAAAATAATTAAACTTATAGTGAGAATTGATATCCCACACCTAAAGCAAAAAAGTTAGTATCTGGAATACTGGCAACAGCCACTTGGTGAATACCACCTTCGGCTTTAATCACAATCTCAGGGATAGGGGAATAGTTAACACCCACACTGCTCCAAGTGTTTTCATAACGCTTAGTTGCGGTGCCCGTTTCAACGGCCATGAGTGGGTTGGAATAATCAACATTGGCAAAGACGGTCATCGGAAGATCAAACCATTCGTCCAGCTTTACACCGGCCTCAACAAAGAACGACTGAGACTCTGACCCCAATTGTGCAAAGTTACCCGGTTGTAAACCTGGCGTGGTTTTATTAGCCAAGGTAATGGCATCTGCATTATCTAACGTGCCATATAAATATTGACCGCGAAGTATCCAAGGTCCTTCAACAAACGCACCTGCGACAGACACAATGCTTAATGCACCATCAACGTCTAACTTGTTACTTTTATGACGATTACCGCTGGTATTGCCATAGTAATAAGCCACACCAACAGCACTGCCAGTTTTAAAGTTGCCGTAATCAAGACGTCCGGCAAAGGCTAAGTCATCGGTATTGACTTCCTCAAAGCGTTTTTGATGGCCAGATGCCACCCAATCATAAGTACGGAAATATTCAGAATTTAAGCCACTAACCACTTGAGCTTGATAATGAAAATCTGAAATTTCGCCGTAAACACCAATACCGTTTTCATTCCAAACGGTTGGCATCATTGCAGCCTCACTCTTATGGCGCTGCACGGTTAAATATTGATTAGGCTTGTGCAAAATACTTGTTAAGCCTATCGGCAAATGAATATTACCGAACTTAACCCCAAACGCTTTGCTTGGACGATAACGAATTTCGGCTTTTTCAACGACCACTTCACCACCGGCTTCCACTTCGGATTCGAACTCACCAAATTCATCAAAACCGTCATATTCTAATGCCGAGCCAGTGCCGCCATGTTCGTATTCAATTTCAACTTCCATGCTCCAATCATCAGTAAACTGATAACCAAACTCGGTCACGATGCGCTCTAAATCCGTGCGATTACGTCGCTCTGCCGATGTGTCTTGAACGTTATCGAAATATTCATCACTGGTGTACACAGCAGTACCATATGATTTAAAGCTAAAACGACTAAAACGATCTTGTGCTTCAGCGGTTTGCTGCACCACAGTGTCAACTTGATTTGCCACCTGTTTATTTTGTTGCTGTTGTTGCTTTTGCTCTGATGCCAATGTAGCAAGCTGTTGCTTTAGCAGTGCAATTTCAGCCTCTTGCTTAGCAATCGCTTTGGCTAATGTTTCGGTATTTGTTGCGGCATGTGCATTTGACATAACACTTAAGCCCAATACACTTGCGACAGATACTGCCAACAAAGTTAACTTGTTATTCATCTTTTTCTCCGACATATCACGTAAACGCTCCCTCAAAACGCAACAAGCATATATCAAATGATAATTATTCGCATTATAATTTACATTTAAATAGGCGTTTTTATTTACAATAAATTACATTCACCTAACAAATGGTTTTATGTCACTATGGTTTGATAAGCTTAAAAATAAGAGTTTCAACCATGTCAGACGTTTCACTTACTCGCGGTAACGCAATCACTAGCCAGCAAACAAATCCACAACAATTACTGCTATGGATGACCTTTGTAATGTCAATGGTATTTGCTGTTTGGCAGGCATTATTGAATAATTTTGTCATTGAACGCGCCGCATTTACCGGAGCAGAAATAGGCTTGTTACAAAGCCTAAGAGAAATCCCTGGTTTTCTAGCCTTTACTGCGGTGTTTGTGCTGTTGATGATCAAAGAACAAACCTTTGCGTTATCATCATTGGCATTATTGTGTATTGGCGTGGGTATTACTGGCTGGTTTCCCGATGTCATCGGGTTGTATTTAACGACAATACTAATGTCGATAGGCTTCCATTATTTTGAAACAATAAATCAATCGCTTACATTACAATGGGTTGAAAAAGAAGATGCCCCTGGCTTTATGGGTAAAGCATTAGCTTGGCGTTCCGCTGCAGCGCTATTGGGCTATGGCTCAATTTGGTTAATAATGAGCTGGCTTAATCTTGATTACATTTGGATGTATAGCATCATTGGCGGATGTGGATTATTGATGGTAATTGTGATGATGATATATTTCCCTCGTTTTACAATAGGCTCTATTCAACACAAGCATTTGATAATGAGAAAACGCTACTGGCTGTATTATTTACTGACCTTTTTCTCTGGAGCGCGCCGGCAAATTTTTATGGTTTTCGCAGGCTTTATGATGGTTGAAAAGTTCGGTTATTCGGTGTCTGAAATTACCGGATTATTTCTCATAAATTATGTGGTTAACTTAATCTTTGCACCCAAAATAGGCCGCTTTATTGGTCGAATAGGTGAACGTAATGCGTTGATTATTGAATACACAGGCTTAGTGATTATTTTCAGTTGTTATGCTTATGTCAGCGACGCCAATATTGCTGCCGGATTATATGTCATTGATCATCTTCTATTTGCTATGGCTATTGCAACCAAGACTTATTTTCAAAAAATTGCTGATAAACAAGATATTGCTTCAACCATGTCGGTCAGTTTTACCATTAATCATATTGCAGCGGTTATTATTCCGGTGTTATTAGGTATGTTGTGGTTAAGCTCGCCTAAAGCGGTATTCTTTATCGGCACTGGGTTGGCGGTATGTTCACTTGCCTTAGCATTCAATGTTCCGCGTCATCCGCTTCCAAATAAAGAAACGCTATGGTCACCATTAAGCATAAAACACTAAACGACTTAATATAGATATCCTATGAGATATATGTCGTATGATATAGGCATGTTGCAAGTATAAAACACAAAGAGATCTCGCGATGGCTGATGTTGATGTAACTGAAATACCACAAGACAACACCCAAGTGTCTGCACGCAAAAAAACCTTATTACTTGGGCGGATTATCGGTTTAGCAAGCGAAGAAGACTACCGCCCTTCCACGGCTTCTATTACCGATAGGGCCGATCACCGCCAACGAAAACAACTCAGCCAGTTTCAAGCAAACCTTGAAAGTATATTTGCTCTCGCACTCAATTACACACCTTCCGATGTCACTGGCGTAGAGTTAGATCCAGACTGGCGCTATCAATTTTTTAAGATGGCAGAACAAATTCATAACCGTAAAATGCAGGATTTATGGGCAAGAATTTTAGCCAGTGAAATTGTAAATCCAGGAAAATTTAGTCTTCGCACCTTAGCCGTATTACTCCAACTGACCTTTCGCGAAGCACAAATATTTGAAAAAGCTTTAGGCATGTCGGTCAAGTTCAATACCGAAACCAGACTTAAATTACTGAGCAGTTATCGTATTAATGGCGGGATAAAACAATATTTTCGTAAACACACCCAAACCAATTTTGGCTTATCACAGTTTGGGCTACCCTATTCGAGTATTTTAACTTTGGTTGATGCAGGTATTTTGCATAAAAGTGAATTTGAAACAGGATTATTAAACACTAATGAACACATTCAGTTCACCCTGTGTAATGCCACTTTGACGCTAAAGCCAAAGAATCAGCACTTATTATTTACCTATTACCGGTTTACTACTGTAGGTGATGAGTTATGCCAATTAATTCAGGCAAAAAGTGACAATGAATTTATCAATACGGTTAAAACTATATTAGCCAAAGATTTTATGGTTAATAGTTAATATTTTTATAAAGATGCGCATACTTGGCTTTGTGTTCGCTAAATAGGAATTGACGTAATATTTCCCGCGACTCACCTTCAGCATTAATTTTGGCAGCCATTATGCCATTTTCAGTCCGCACAGGCTCAAATGTTATGTGAATATGAGTACCATTTGGTAAAATAAGCTGGCTTGAATGTGGCAATGTGGTATCAAATTCTTGTGGCACTTTAATGGTCATACCCGAGCTAGATAAAGATAAGACTTCGACATCTATAGCGGTATCATTATCAATAACAGTGACATTTTTAACATGATCAAGTCGCCAACTGCGTTCTCCACCACGCATATCAATGACTTCAGGAATTCCCAGTTCTGGTGAAAATCGCCCTAGATCATCCAACTTTACGGTTAACGGAAACCACAAACGGTAATAGCTAATTTCAGCCAGCAAGGTTAACTTGGCGTTGCCCAAAATATGAGCAAGCACTTGGGGTATTTCAGTCGCAACACTTAATGAATGTCTCGATAATGAATTATCGATATTGTCATCTTGAGGCGAGAACACATCGCTAAAATATGCGAGCTCTTCATTAGATAAAATAGACATAATCTAACCTTTTAAAACACATAAATACGCTATTAATACTACACATTAGTAAGGTGCAGAACAAATTTACACCAATAGCTTTACGCGTTTTTACTGTGTAATCAATTTGTATGATATTTGTACAAAAAAAATAAAAGCGAACTACGTCCGCCTTTTTATACAAAAAATCCAAACTCAGGGTGTAAACCTAAGTTTTATATTTATCGTGATTAATATTCAGCTTCAATTTTCAATGCTTTTTGAAATGACTCATGAGTCAATAATTGCTGATAATATTTGCCAATATTAGGATACTTTTCAAACTCACCGTTTTGGCCAACAAGCTCTGCAATAAACGACATCATAATATCTGCACCGCTAAGACGGTTACCGACTAGATATAACTTCCCTTCTAAACGATCGTTAACATAGCCAATGACTTTGGCTGTTTCGGCATCTGCATAGCCACCAATAAAACGCGTTTCAGCACCTTCCATATTAACAAAAATCTTCAATAATAATGGCAGTGCAGCCGAGCTTTCAGCAAAATGCATCCATTGTAAGTAATCGATATAATCTGCTGTACCTAATGCTGGCATCAGTTTATCTGCACCATAGGTTTGAATTAAGTATTCGGTAATAGCGCCCGACTCTGCAATGGTATAGTCACTTGTTTCAAGCACTGGTGACTTACCTAATGGATGTACTTTTTTAAGTGATTCTGGCGCTAAAAAAGAACTCGCATCACGCTGATAAGCAACTAACTCATAATCGACACCCAGCTCTTCTAATAACCAAATAATGCGTTTTGAACGTGATTTGTTTAAGTGATGTAGTTTAATCATTAAGTTATCCAAGTCATTTGAAACGGTAAAAATAAGCCCAATGAAAAATCACTGGGCTTATATCAATCCCTCAGTTCTGTTCATTCGAACCGAGGATAAATTAGCTTTTAACTTAACAAAGCTAACATTTTTTGTGCCACTAACTCTGACGAAGCAGGGTTTTGGCCAGTAATTAATTTACCGTCAACGACCGCATATGGATGCCAATCATCTCCCTTAGAATAGGTTGCACCATTTTGTTGTAGCATGTCTTCCACCAAAAATGGCACAACATCGGTGAGCTGAACAGCAGCTTCTTCACCATTAGTAAAACCGGTTACATTTTTACCCGCAACTAATGGTGTTCCATCTGGTTTTTTAGGGAATTTAAGTACTCCTGGCGCATGGCAAACCAATCCTAAAAGTTTGTCTGCTTTATAACATTGTTCAATTAATGCAATGGAGTCTTTGTCATTGGTTAAATCCCATAATGGACCATGGCCACCAGGATAAAACACTGCGTCATAGTCTGCTACATTAACTGATGCTAATGTTAGTGTATTGGCTAATAATGCTTGCGCTTTAGCATCTGCAGTAAAACGACGCGTAGAGTCAGTTTGAAAATCAGCTTGATCACTTACAGGGTCCAGTGGCGGTAAACCACCTTTAGGAGAAGCCAATACAACTTCAGCACCTTTATCGACAAATGTGTAATACGGCGCAGCTAATTCTTCCAACCAAAAACCGGTTTTCTTACCCGTATCACCTAACTTATCGTGCGAAGTTAATACCATTAATACTTTCATTGTTATTCCTTAAATAATATCTGTTTACGTAATCAACTGGATTACAGAGGATCGTTTACTTTAATCACAACCTTGCCGAAGTTTTCGCCCTTTAATAGTCCGATAAAGGCAGCGGCCATGTTTTCAAGACCATCAACAATCTGTTCGCGATATTGAATTTTACCTTCACCAAGCCATTGGCCCATATCTTTGGCAAACTCAGGATAACGATCGCCATAATCATCAAAAATAATAAAGCCTTGCATCTTAATCCGCTTAACCAACAACGTGCCCATAAGCAAGGACAAACGATCTGGGCCATCGGGTAACGAAGTCGCGTTATATTGAGAAACTAATCCGCATAAAGGCACCCGAGCACCCGTATTCAATAACGGTAATACCGCATCAAACACCTTGCCGCCAACGTTTTCAAAATACACATCAATGCCATTACCACAATGTGTTGCCAATTGCTGCGCAAAATCAGCGGCTTTATGGTCAATACATTCGTCAAAACCGAGCACGTCTTTGGCGTAGCGACATTTTTCAGCGCCACCAGCAATACCAACGACTCGACAGCCTTTTAACTTACCAATTTGGCCAACCGTAGCGCCAACAGGCCCGGTGGCCGCGGCAACTACAATGGTTTCGCCCGCTTTAGGTACGCCAATGTCTAATAGTCCCATATACGCGGTAAACCCAGGCATTCCCATAATGCCTAATGCATAGGAAGGATGGCTTGGGTTATCTCCTAATTTCATTAAACCTTCGCCATTAGAGACCAAATAATCTTGCCAGCCTCCAAACGCTAACACCCACTCACCCACTTTATAATCAGGATGATTAGACACTTCCACTTGTGATACCGCTGCGCCCACCATCACATCGTCAATGGCAACCGGCTCTGCATATGATTTAGCATCATTCATACGCCCACGCATGTAGGGATCAATTGATAAATACACCGCGCGCAATAATACCTCACCTTGTGCGGGTATCGGTTTATTGACAGTTTCTAAACGGAAATTATTAGCGACAGGTTCACCTTGAGGGCGGCTTGCCAGTACTATACGACGGTTTTGAGTATTCATCTTGTATCCTTTAAATAACAACGGCACCATAAAATCGGCCACGAAAAGACAATATGATCTAAATAATTAAAAAATGTTAAAAATCATTAACTTTGTTAACACTGGCAATACAGATATCATCAAAAACTGATACCATAGCCAACTAAGTTCTTATAATACGTTTCTTTTACCTAGGTTGATCAGCCTAAAAATGATCAACCATATTGCGAGCTAAGCGACTGATATGAAAAATGATAAACCCATGTTACTTGAGAATCAGCTGTGCTTTGCTGTTTATTCAACATCATTGGCCATCTCACAGTTGTATAAACCGTTACTTGACTCTATCGGCCTCACCTACACTCAATATTTAGTGATGTTAGTGCTTTGGGAGCAAGACGGCTTAAGTTTAAAAACCTTAGCCAGCAAACTCGGACAGCAGTCCGGCGCATTAACACCAGTCATAAAACGTCTTGAATCCGATGGGCTGCTTAAACGTATCCGCGCCCCTAAAGACGAACGGGTATTATGTATGCAATTAACCGACAAAGGTCACCAACTTGAATCCAGAGCAATACAAATCCACGACTGCATTATTCAACAATGCGGTATCGATCAATGTGAACTCTCTGCGTTAAAACAACAACTGGATCAATTTAGGCGTAAACTTCCCACCCATATCGAGCGCTAATTCACAAAATTACGCAAAATTTAACTTAAATCGTCCTTTTATTAGCCATATGATAATCGCAATAACTAATTGCGCGCAACTTAAATTAACAATATTTAAGATTATATGACCAATTACATAATGACACCTAATGGATTGTACTGGATAAAATGGCATTAAACCCACTTTGCCATCATATTGAAATGGTTATTTAGTACATGCTCTTACGCGACATTGACACTATTGCGTCCAACATTTTTTGAAGAATACAACGCATTGTCTGCCCGCTTAAATACCTCTAAAAATGCTTTATCCTGAGAACACAAGGTTGCAACACCAATGCTAATGGTTATAGAAGGAGCCTGATTTTCATCAGGCTGTTGTTGAGCGACTCTTAACCTTTCGGCCAAAATATAAGCAGAGTCAATATCAGTATTGGGTAATAAAATCGCAAATTCTTCACCGCCAATTCGAGCCACTACATCAGCCTCTCTGACATGTTCACCGCATATATTAGCTACACGCTTAATTACCTCATCACCGACTAAATGACCATAGGTGTCATTAACCAGTTTAAACAAATCAATGTCGATGATCATTAATGAGAAGGGGCGAAAATAGCGAGTAGAACGAAAAAATTCATGTTCACAAAAAGATGTAAATGAACGGCGATTAAACAAACCCGTTAGCGGATCGGTATTAGCAAGTTGCTCTAATTTTGAACGTAAATGATAGTCAGCAGTAATGTCGGTAGAAATCCCAATTAGGCCAATTAATACGCCTTTATGGTTATATACAGGTTGTTTCACATCGTGATAAACAACTAAAGATGCTGTGGTATCAACAACCACATCATCAGATATTTTATGCTGTGAATTAAGCACTTTAGTGTCATTCCCATGCAATATCTCTACAACATTATCTGGAAAGTAATCGCTATCGGAAGTTCCCTTTAGCTTTTCAAGAGTCACGCCAAAGAAGTTAAGGGTGAGTTGGTTCGCATAAACATATTTACATTGCGTATCTTTTAAATAAATATAAGCATCAACTTGATCAAGAATAAGCTCATAGGTATTTAACATCATCTTCTTAGCTTGTTGCTGACTGTGTCGGTTCAAATTAACAACCAACAACACTGCAATAATTAACAATAAGATGGAAATAAATAATTCAACGATTTCAAGCGACATAAGCATTCCTTAGCTACCATCTATATATCCATATACGTCATTGATGATGTTAATGGTGTAAATTCAATAATATACTCTTATTAGTTACGGTTAACCATACTGTATGGTAAGCGCGGTCAAGAATGAGACGTTTTATTGATAAAAATCAAATAATGAATACCAAAATTCAATTCAGAAGTGCGACACTGAGCCGATTATTGAAATACCACAAAGAAAATAAACAATGATTATAAGTTAGGGATCAACAATACTGGCGCTAAAGTCAGTTTAACCTTAGCTCCAGTTAATAAACTGTCTGCTAATTTGCTAATTAACCTCAACCCAATTAATCCCAACTCAAGTAGTCGTTGAGGTGATATATTTCCGGTACCACCAACCTACAATAATAAATAGCATTAACGCTTATAAATAACTCCTTTTTTCATCACAAATGACACATCTAATAACGCTTCAATTTGCTCAAGCGGACTGTTATGTGTCGCGATAATGTCGGCATATTTACCCACCTCAAGCGTGCCCAGTTTATCCGACATATCAATCAGTTTTGCCGAATTAACTGTCGCACTGACTAATATATCCTCATTACTCATGCCAGCCTTGCTCATCAATACTGCTTCTTGGGCATTGTCACCATGATGTGACACCCCACTGTCGGTGCCATAAGCAATATTAACGCCTGCTTTGTAAGCCGCACTAAAGTTTTTCATCATGTCACCACCAACACGAATCGCTTTAGCTTTAATGGCTGGAGACATAAAGTTGCCCCCAGCCACATTGGCCATTTTCACTACTGTGTCACCGGCCAACAATGTTGGCACTAAAAACGCACCACTTTTCTTCATTAACTTAATACTTTCTTTATCGGCGTAACTGCCATGCTCAATACTGTCGACGCCAGCACGCAACGCCGCATTAATCCCTTGGGCTGCGTGGGCATGACTAGCTACTTTTCGACCTAATGCATGCGCAGTATCAATAACTTCTTTAAGTTCATCATTATCCATTTGTTGACCAGTACCAGTATTAGTGTCAGATAACACACCGCCAGTAGAAGTAATCTTAATCACATCGGCACCAAATTTAATGGCTCTACGAGTCGCACGACGACAATCATAAGGCCCATCACAAATGGTCTTTGAGGTGAACTTATCAAGTAAATCGGGGCTCATGCCATCAACATCACCATGGCCTCCGGTTACTGATACGCCCCCAGATGCAATAATTCGTGGGCCATCAACCCAACCTTTATTAATGCCATCGCGTAACGCATATATCTGTTCCGGTTTAGCGCCTAAATCCCGAACGGTAGTAAAGCCAGCTAATAAGGTCTTTTTTGCAAAATAAGCACTGCGCATTGCCACATCGGCATCCGACATACGCAAAGTCTCGCTATCATTATTCGGTCCTAACTCGCCCTGTAAATGAACATGCATATCCATCATCCCAGGCATTACAAAGCTATTTTTAAGATCTATAACCTCAACGCTGTCATTCTCGTTCGCCACTGGCGCAGATTGATAGCCTGATGTTATAGAAGTGATTACCCCATCTTTTATTACAACAGTTTGCTGACTTAAAGGTGCCTCACCCGGCACGGTTAATAACGTTTCAGCATAAATAACGTTAATTTCGGCAGCTTCAACCACAGTAGATGCCAGAGTTAATCCGAACACTGCCAAGGCCAGAGTGCTAATAGCATTTTTATTCATAGAAACTCTCTTTTTTTAATTTTATTTGGTTAAGTTTTCTACACTGCCAAAAATACTGTTATGTTACAAGCAAGTAAAATATCGTGTTACATAACGATTAGAAAATCGATTCGTCATAAACAAACAGTGAATGAATATAAAATGGATATTGCAATTTTTGGCGCGGGTTCAACAGGCTGTTATTTAGCAGGTCAGTTATGTCTCTCAGGGTTACAGGTCAGTTTAATTTGTCGTCCAGCGATTAAGCTGAAAATTATCGCTAATAACGGCATTACCATGACCGATTATAACGGCTTTAAACAAACCATTATGCCGCAAGCGTTGATCACTGATATCAACAAAGAGCCGTCAATCAATGGCAAATTTGATCTGGTATTTGTCACCTTAAAATGTCATCAAGTCAGCACTATTGCCAATCAGTTAATGGCGATTACTCATGACAACAGCAGCATAGTATTTATGCAAAATGGCTTAGGCAGTTTTGACAGCATTAAAGACTCACTCGATCATTACAGCTTACTCCAAGGGATCACGCCGTTTAATGTGCTACAACTGCCCAATGCTGTGTTTCACAAAGGCACAGAGGGTGTGTTTACCTTACAAGCAAACCCTCATACCATCGCAATTCAATCTGCACTCGTTAGCCACGGATTTGGTTGCGACATTGAAGCAGACTTTACCCCCATGATTTACGGTAAATTATTATTAAATCTCAATAACGCCTTAAATGCCGTCATCGACTTACCAATTAAACAGCAATTAAGTCATTACAAAAATCGTCGGATGTTGGCCAAAGCAATGAAAGAATGGTTAGCGGTGTGCGAGGCGGCTGACATCCAATTACACCAATACACTAAGGTCAAACCCACTTGGTTACCCACCATTTTATCGCTGCCAAATGTACTATTTAATGTTTTAGCTAAACAGATGCTAGACATAGATCCCAAAGCACGATCGTCGATGTGGGAAGACATTCAAACAAAACGAAAAACAGAAGTCGATTACATCAATGGCGCAGTGGTCCGTATTGGCAAAAAATACGGTATAAAAACCCCAGTAAATCAATTCATAGTAGAGCAAATAAAACAATTAGAACAACAACATTAACCAGATGCTGTACGCGATATAGTTGTCGAGACAAATGTAATTATACGGTACAATTTTATAACAAAAATACAACTGACGTAATCGCACCCTACAATAAAAGGTGCTGAAAATAGTATCACCAATGATAACACTCCAGAAGTAAGCTTAGCGCTGGATATCAATCATTAAGGCGAAACCTATATTTAGCCAAACTTAACGCGATTAACGCATTGGACATGAATCAAGATGAGCAACAGCAGTTTCTTTTTTGGCGATTGGCAAATCAATCCGCAAAGTAACAGTGTTCAATCGGGTGACACAATCCGCACCCTCGAACCTAAAGCCATGGACGTATTAAGGCTACTGTGCCAACACCAAGGAGAGGTGCTCACCCCAGACGATATTATTCGTCAATGCTGGGGAGACATCGCCATTGGCGACAATCCACTGCATAAAGTGATAACCCAACTGCGCAAAGCCTTAGGTGACCAAGCATCAAACCCCAGTTACATTGAAACCATCCGCAAGCGTGGGTATCGCACATTAGCCAAAGTTGAATTTCCCATTGGTCACCATGCTAAAGTCACTACCCAACAATGGCAAGGCGCCTCACCGTTTCCGGGGTTACGCGCATTTGACACCAACGACTCCAATGTATTTTTTGGCCGAAGCGAGCAAGTTAACACCTTATTAAATCGCATTACTAAACAAGTTGATTTTGGCCGTGCCTTTTGCTTAATCCTCGGCCCCAGCGGTACAGGCAAATCATCGCTCATTAATGCTGGTATCATGCCTAATTTGATGTCGAAAAATGGCTTTAACGGGGTTGGCGTCATTGATAATGCCAACCTAGATTTAGCCGATGTCACTAAAAGCAGGTTAATTATCGATATCGCCAGTGCGATGCTCGACTGGGAAATCAATGACCAAGCGGTGTTTACCGACTGTAGTGCCGATATGCTGGCAAACAAACTGCAAAACGACATCAATGCCGTTATTGAATATTGTCAGCTAGCTTTAGCCAAATACTCATCAATCAATGATGACAATGCCCCCAAATACAGTCGGCCCCATTTTTCATTGTTTATCGACCGTTTAGAAATCTTATTAGCGTCGCCATTATTTACCGAATCCGAACGTAACAATGTATTAGATATCCTAGAAACCCTTGCGGTTTCAGGGGTAGTATTAATTATTAGTGCTTGCCGCAATGACTTTTATCCTCAGGTTGTTAGCCACCCAAGCCTAATGGCAGGCAAAGCCAATGGCTCACATTTCGATTTATCGGCCCCAACCCGATCAGAGCTGATGCAAATGATCCGCTTGCCGGCCAATGCAGCTAACCTCACATGGACACTCGATCCCGATACGGCAATGCCGTTGGACGAAATACTTTGCAGTGAAGCCGCCTCAAACCCCGATGCTCTGCCCATGTTGCAATACACCTTGCAATCACTGTATTTGAACAAAGATGACAACAACCAATTATTGGTGTCGGTATACCATTCGCTTGGTGGTATTGAAGGCGCCATCGGTAAAAATGCCGAAGAAGTGCTAGGCCAATTAAACAACAGCGAACGCGCCGCGCTGCCTAAAATACTGTCGATGTTAGTCACCCTCACCGAAGATGAAAAATCGATCACTAGCAGCACCGCCCGCTGGAGCGATCTCGTTAGCGACGCCGAAATAAACCTCGTCAAAGCCATGGTCGATAATCGTTTGTTTGTTTCGCATCTGCAACAAGATCAACCCTGCTTTAGTATTGCCCACGAAGCGCTATTAAGGCGCTGGCCCCGCGCGACCCAATGGATAACCGAGCACAAGGACAGTTTAGCGATTAAAAGCCGTTTACAGCATCAATCCAACCGCTGGCTAGCGGAGTCAAAAAGTAGTGCTTATTTACTGGCAGAAGGTAAACCATTAACAGAAGCAAGCACATTGCTAAATAACCAATTGTTTAACCTAGAGCCTCAAGAACTCGCACTCATTCAAGCCTCTAGCAAACAAGCCAACATCGGCCGCTGGCGCCGCCGCGCAGTCATGCTAGCCCTTGTGACACTGACATTAATTTCTGTCGCCATGAGCGTTCGCAGTATTCAGGCCGAAACCCAAGCGCAACAAAAACGCCTGGCGGCGGAAAACTTACTCGGTTTTATGGTGGGTGAATTCGCCGACAAAATGCGCGGTATTGGTCGCATGGACTTGCTCGATGGTATCAGTAATAAAGCATTAGAATATTTCAGTGACTTTTCGGCCGACGATGCCAGCTATTTAAGCTTTGAAGCCCAGTTTCAACACAGCCAAACCTTAGAGGCCATGGGCGAAGTGGCTTATTCGCGCGGCAATACCGACGAAGCCCACAGCGCCTTAATTGCTGCCCAACAGCGCATGCTGCCGTTACTCGAAATACAACCGCAAAACCTCAACTTACTTAAAACGTTAGGTGCCAATGCTTTTTGGCTCGGCCAGCTTGAATACGATAAAAGTGATTGGGCTGCAACACAGCCTTGGTTGGAGCAATACTTAAGCTACAGCCAAGCCATGTATCAATACGCGCCAGACGATGACGATGCCGTTATGGAATTGTCGTACGCCCACAACTCCTTAGGCTCGATCCACATGAAGCAGCAACACTTTACCGCCGCCCGTGAGGCATTTGAGCAATCATTGCTACTCAAGTTACAACTATGGGATAAAAATAACACCAACAGCCAATTGATTGCCGATATTGCTAATGCACGCTCTTGGCTTGCCAGCGCCGCCACCGCCCAAGGCGACATTACCGCGGCGATACAAATACACCAACAAATTCAACAGCAGTTGGCCAATCAAGCTTTAGAAAAACAGCCTTATTTACTTGAACGACTATCCAGTAGCTACCAACAACTGGCCATTTTGTTAAGTTATCGAAGTCATAACTCACAAGCCTTTGAAAAAGCAAAACTTGGTCTCATTGCTATTACCAATGCCCTAAAACAAGACCCTGAAAATGAAGTTTGGAAAATACTCCAATATCATGATTATCTGAATATGTTGGCTTTTAGTCTTGAACCAATTGAACACACTATGAGCTACAGTGTTGACTCATTAGCATCCAAATTTGCTGAAGATTTGTACTTACAAACCTCCAACAAAAAAAATGAGTTATGGGCAAAATATCAAATGGCCGCAGCAAATTATTTAGCCTCACAAGGACTGCTTTCAGAAAGCCTTGTTTATGCGCGTCTAGCAATATCCTCTTTTAGCGAATTAACCACTGAGTTTAAACAAAGTTCACTTTATGTGGCGAATTTAACCCAAAGCAATATGTTAGCGGCGTCATTACTGGCTTCCATCGGCCAGCCACAACAAGTTATCACCTTGTGTCGGCAATCTAAAAGTCTGTTAGCAACTATTGTTGAAAAAAATAACGACCCACAATTTACCATTCCTTATGCTCAAGCTCTCGATTGCCTTGGCGAACTCGACCAACACCCTGATTTATTGCAACTGTTACAACAATCGGCCATAACCGATTTTAGGTTTAATCCTAAACTTAAACCCTAAACCCTAAACCCTAAACCAAAGTATGGAGAATATAATGTCAAACACTCAAGGCCAAGCAACGTTTTTTAATCTCACTATCACCCTAAACGACAAAGAAGTGCCTGTATTTACTTATACCAACCTGGATGGCACAGATGTATGTGGCAATGTCGTCGTTAACCAATACAGCACCATTTCTTACCAGCTAATTGATAAAACCGGTAAAGGGCTAAAATTTGTTGGTGCGGCCTTCACCACACCTTTTGATAAAATTATTGATGCGATTACCATTAGCAGCGATGGCACATTAATTCAATTAACCGATTTAGATAAAACACCAGGTAATACCGGCTTTCAGTTTGTATTATCAAACAGCTGCAATACCTTGCAGGTACTCAGTCCCGATCCTGAAATCGTCAATCACCCAAACTAAACATTAAATAAACCTAAGATAAAAGTTCAGGCTTGCCCTGAGCTTTTATCTTGTTCAATATCATTAAAACAACCAATAATTAAACCTTGATAAAACGGCTAGTGTGATCCATTAACATCACCTGAGGTTGGAGTTATCTTTTACCCGTTAACCGAACTCAAAAACCAATCATTTCTCAATAGCCCAACGAGCAAACGCCTGCCAAATAACGGTCTCGCTACCTCCCAGTAACGGCTTACTATCTGTCAACGATGCAACCAAATATAGCCATAAAAAAGGCTGTTTCGGCTAAGAAGACTATCGATTCTAAAGAGACAAATCCTAAAACCCAGCAACAAAACCGGCTTACATCCAAGGTACATGCAATAGCGTCAACTCAATAACAACCAATTTATACTATAAAAAGAAACTTTAAACACAAATAAATCAACAGGTTAAAATAAGAAGATTACCGAAAGGTTAAAAACCGCTATTTCTAATAGAGTGTTTGACATCAACAAGGGGTTACCAATACCAAACGCTTAAGGGAATGCACCATGTTTACCAATGATAAATTAACTGAACTCAATAACACGATTTCTCGTGTGACTAAATTAACAAACTCATTCGCTAAATTTCCTGGCGGGACAAAAAAACAAATTTTAAATAACGTCCAAATCCACGAAAATACCATGTTAGAAAATATGGCCACTGCCGATAATAATGGTCAAATGACGGCGGCAGAAAACGTGCAAATTACCACCTTGCTCAATGTAATTGGGGCCATTTCTGAAGCCATTTTTGTGATTAATTCCGCCGGTGTTATTGAAATGATTAACCCATTGGCGGCTAAATTATTTGGTGCCCCGAATGAAATGTTAATTGGCCAAACCTGGACCGATTATTTACAAAGTCCGTTTAAAGATGAATATCAATCGTTATTTGAAGTGTGGAACAAGGCCAGCGAAACCAATAAACAAACAGCGCCTTTTAATCATGGACCAAAAGAAATTATTATTAATCGCGCCGACAGCACCCTACTCGAAGCCGATTTATCATTGTCATGTTTACCCTCTATGAAGTTAGGCTCAGAACCGTTATTTATCGGTATCATGCATAATTTAACCAGCCATAAAGCCGAATACAATAAATTGCGCCACTTAGCCCATACAGATAAATTAACCGGCTTAGCTAATCGTCACGCTTTTGATGACGCGTTGCAAAACAATTGGAACGACAGCATTAATCACGACCAACCATTGTGTTTGATCATTATCGACGTGGATTACTTTAAAATATTTAACGATCAGTTTGGTCATATAAATGGCGACAAATGTTTGCAAAAAATTGCTCAAGTACTGTTAGACGCCTTACCCTCGAACAATGCCATGGCATCAAGGTATGGTGGTGAAGAATTTGTGGTTATTTTGCCCAACAGCAATCCATTAACAGCAGAATATATTGCTAAGCAAATCCAAGCGCGTATTAACCAATTAAGCTTCACCGATCTCGGTTTGCCAGCGCAAACTAAAATCAGTGTCAGCCAAGGCATTGCCTGTGAGCGCAGCGGTCAATATCGTACCCCTACCGCCCTTGTATGCGCAGCTGACACGGCACTTTACCGCGCAAAATCAAGCGGCCGTAATCGAATTAACATTAGTGGCTAAAGATGCGCTGTCGCTAATTGAACATGTAGTGACATGATACTTATCTCAATTAGCCTAGGCGGGTACTCAGTACCTACCATCCATAATCAAAACGAGCCATTTGTTTATAGCAGCAAGCCCTACTAATGTGGCTCGCTCGCTTGAACAGCGGCACTTTTATCCGAATGAATATAACTAGCATAAGCAATCAGTAATCCAGCGCCTACATACATGGTTATACTGTAAACTCCTGCCACCACAGCATAACTAGGCACTTGCAGTAAACTAATGCAAATTAACATTGCCATAGTGGAGTTTTGCAAACCAATCTCTATCGCTAACGTTAAGGTATCTTTATGGCTAAGCGATAATAATTTAGCGCTGATTGCCCCAATAAACATCGCGCCAAAATTTAGCAATAAGCAGGCAATAAATACCTCATTAAAGGCATCAACAATAATGGTATGCTCTTGAATAACCACCCCGATAATCATTAACAGTAAGAACACTAATGCAAAGCGTCTAAAGTACACCTCAGCCTTTACCGCCCAATCACGACAATAACTGCGCACTAACATACCCAATATAATTGGCAATAAGGTAATAACGAGTAACCCCAATGAAATGCTGGTTAATGACATATCAATGGACACATCATTAGCAAAATGAGCAATAGCAAATTGAATCACAAACGGCGCAGTAACCACACACACTATGCTGCTAATAGCGGTTAAACTTACCGATAACGCCAAGTTTGCTTTGGCTAAATGGCTCACCACATTAGAGGTTGTGCCACCTGGACAAGCCGCCAAAATCATCAAACCAACAGCCATGGGCGCAGAAAGATCCATTGCGATACAAATACCAAAAGCCAACAATGGCAGCGCAATAATCTGTCCTACAAAGCCAGTGAGAATAGGTGCAGGTGTTTGCCAAAGGCGTAAAAAATCAAAGCGGGTTAAACTCAAGCCCATACCAAACATAATAAACGCAAGCGACAGCGGCAACAGAATTTCAGTAATAATCGAACCAGTCATAATGGAGTGCATCCTTGCTCGCTAAGCCAAACGACCTAGCGAGAGTGGTGTTAAAAGCGAGGCTGAAATTAATCTAAAAAGCTATTATCTTTCGCTAACATCACTTGGTAAATCGGCTGAAAATTCCCCCAAGTCACTAAGTCGGAACCATTAATTTGTCGTGTTTTAGTCGCAATATCATGACCAATTAACTTGAGTTCACCCGCCGCCTGCGCCAATAACTGACTGTGGCAGCAACTGTCTAACATAATAAAGTTAGCTGTCGCTGCATCAACCGATTTCCCTACGGTTAATAAGCCATGATTTTGTAAAATTACCGCGGCATTGTCTTGTAACGCCTCTGCTATCATATCGCCTTCAGACAAGTCAGCCACCACACCGGTAAAAGTGTCAAACACGCTGTGGTTTTCATAAAACATGCATGCATCTTGAGAAATAGGCTTAAGTAGCTCACCTAATGATGAAAATGCACGGCCGTAAGTTGTATGGGCATGAGCGACGGCATTAACATCTGGGCGAGCATGATGAATGCGTGAATGAATCGCAAAAGCTGCATTATTAATTGGGTGCTTGCCTTCCAAAATATTGCCATTATGGTCAACACGCACTAAATCTGATGCTTTAATTTTGGAAAAATGTACTGCTAAAGGATTTACCCAAAAGGTTTCAGGGGCAATGCAATCTCGCAGGGTAATGTGTCCCGCTAAACCTTCGTCGAATCGATAATGGGCGAATACTCTGAATGCTGCCGCTAAGCGCTGTTTTTCGAATTGTTGTTGCTGTTGCTTGTTATCAAATTTAGGCGGTAATGGCATAGGAAATTTATCGGTACCGATGGTCATTTTTTTCATTTGTTGGGTTTGCTGGGTATCGTGTAATGTGGTCATCTTGAGTCTACTTTTATTAGTTTAGTTTGACTTTAATTTAACCAAGCCTAAAATAAATTCAAATGATACTAACTCATAGATAACTATTAATATGTTGCATAGTAAGATTGATTTGAACTTATTCCTCATTATGATCACTGTGTATCAGCAAGGCAGTATTACTGCCGCTGCGGCTAAATTACACTTAAGCCAACCAGCGGTAAGCCATGCAATAGCACGTTTACGCGACAAATTTAACGACCCATTATTTGTTCGCCATGGTCGCAAAATGCTGCCTACGGCCTTATGCCAAAAAATTATTCCTGATGTATTACAAGCAATGAGTTTGCTCGATAACACCATATCAAAGCCGGCAACTTTTGACATTCTGCAGCATAAACGCGAAATTAAACTCGGTTTAAGGGATATTTTAGAATCGATGTTTTTCCCCATTTTGGTGCCAGACTTACTTAACAACACCCCTAACCTCACATTAAACAGTCGTCAAATTAAGCGTATCGAACTTGAACCCTCATTGGCGCAGCAGAGTTTAGACATTGTGATCGATGTGCTAATGCCAACCCATAAAGACATACGCAGCAGTTTAATTTGCCATGAATCCTTTTCACTTATTTGCCGTAAAGATCATCCGATATTGCAGCAGTTAACACTGGAAAATTACGCCAAAGCATCACATGCGTTAGTCAGCTTAAAAGACTTTACTATCGACACCGTCGACATGGCTTTAGCAACCCAAGGCATTACCCGCAATATTGCCCTGCGCTGCGAACACTACTTTGCTGCAATTAATGTTGTCAGCCAATCTGACATGATAATGACCATGCCAAATAGCTACGCCATGTTGTTGCAACAATCTATGCCTATTGTGGTATCGCCGTTGCCCTTTGAAGTGCCCGATTTAGCCGTGCACATGTATTGGCATAAACAAGCAGAAGACGATCCGGTAAATCAATGGATAAGAGATAAACTACTTGATATCTCAGCACAGCTTTTTCACGACCAACCTAAAGATAAAAAATAAAACCCTTTTTTATTTTTGTCACGTTTACACTGATTAACAGATCTTATTGATTACGGAGTTTTTCATGAAAAAACGATTACTGACCAGTATCATTTCAAGCACATTATTCGCCTTAACGGCCACCAGCTGTTTAGCGACAGTGCAAGCGGCCGAATTAAGCTTTGCTCATATTGAAACCGTGGGCACCAGTACCATTGAAGCCTCAGCCGATATGGCAATTATTAATGTTGCAGTGGCAGTACAAGCCGACAACGCCAAAGCGGCAAAAGATAAAGCCGACGAAGCCGTCAGCCAGTTTATGCAACGTTTACTTAAAGCGGGTATCGACAAAAAGCACATTCAAACGGCTAATTTACAACTTAATCCACAATATGTTTATGTCAAAAATGAGCCGAGAAAACTCAGCGGATATAACGCCAACCGCCAAATGACGGTCACCGTAATGGATCTCACTAGCTTAAATGACATACTCGACAGCGCATTGGTTGAAGGGATTAATAATGTGAATAACATCGAGCTTAAATCCAGCCAAGAAGCCCACCTCATCACTCAAGCTCGCCAAGCCGCCATTAATGATGCCAAGCAAAAAGCCCAATCATTAGCCAAAGGTTTTGATGAACAAATTGCAGGGGTATGGGAAGTGAGATACTTTCCGCAGCAATCACATCAGCCTGAAATGTACCGTGCAAGTATGAAAATGAATGCAGACGTGTCACAAACCTACCAGCAAGGTCAAATAACGATTAGCGATAGAGTCGAAGCCGTTTTTAGGCTTAAGTAATTTGAACAGACAGAGGCTAATTGGGCGATCCCGTTAGCTCTGTCTGTGATTTTTTGGGCAGCATAAATTAGCCATTTGCTGTCCATAATCATAAACAATGGCGAAATAGTGCGACTTAACAGGTCTTACCATCACTATTTCCATATTAATAACTCAGTGTTTAATATGAAATAAATTTAAACATGCTTTTTAATTACCACAAAAATGATCTAAATCACATCTGAACATCCCCTAGCCAATTAAACTGAATTTATCAACAGTGGGTGCAGAAACAACACCAAGGTTATCAAACGCAATCTGCAGAGCAACATAATACACGCTAAACAAACTCCGCTTTTTGTAGTGATACCTGAATGACGTCCAGTTGTACGCTCCCCATTCAATGCAGACTTATACAGCAATTCAAACTTAGCCAGCAATTCAAATTTAAAAGGCCTTGTAATGATTGACATCACCATAGACGGCGCAACCCTATCGCTGCCCCAGGCAGATAGCTTATTAAAAGCAGCCACTGATGCCGGTATTAACATCCCAAACTTGTGTGACTTTTCCCACAGTAAGGCTAAACAGCACTGTAATTTATGCCAAGTGCAAATAAAAAATCATGATGGCAGCTTACGCTGTGTTCGTGCTTGCGAGACAGCCCTAGAAACCGGCTTAGAAGTGATTACCCAATCAAGCTATTTAAGTAAAATTCGTCAAGAGGCACTTGAGAATATTCTCAGCGATCATTTTGCCGATTGTGAAGCCCCTTGCCAAACAGCTTGCCCTGCAGGCGTTGACGTACAATCTTACCTTTATCATATTGGCAAAGGCGACTATAAAGAAGCGGTAAAGGTCATCAAAAAAACCTTACCTTTACCGCTGTCTATTGGCCGTGTTTGTCCTGCATTTTGTGAAGCCGAGTGTCGCCGCGGATTAGTTGATGAACCCGTAGCCATTCGTCAGCTCAAACGTCATGCCGCAGACTTAGATTTACATGATTTAGAATCTTACGTTCCGCCAAAAGCACCTGCGACGAATAAACGCATTGCCATCATTGGCAGTGGACCAGCGGGATTGACCGCGGGTTACTACCTTTCTAATAATGGCCACGATGTCACCATTATGGAGTCTGCCCCAAAAGCGGGCGGCTGGTTACGTTACGGCATTCCAGAATATCGCTTACCCAAAGATATTCTCGATAAAGAAATAGAACTACTCACCCGTAACGGACTTAAGATTAAAACGGGTTGTGCATTGGGTCGTGATACCAATTTAACCGAATTGGTGGCCAATTATGATGCGGTTTGCCTCGCAATTGGGGCGCAAAAAGCCGTACCCATGAATTACCCAGGCAGCGATTTACAAGGCTGTTATTTAGGGGTGGATTATTTACGCGATTATTGCACAGATAAAAAATTCATTACCGGCAAAAAAGTGGCCGTTATTGGTGGTGGTAATACTGCGATTGATTGCGCTCGAACCGCTGTGCGCGATGGTGCAGATGTCACCTTAATTTATCGCCGTAGCCGCGATGAAATGCCAGCAGAACCCTATGAAATACATGAAGCCGAAGAAGAAGGCGTTAAGTTTCATTTTCTCACCAATCCAGTCGAAAACCACAGTGATAGCCAAGGCCGAGTTAAATCGGTCACGTTTGCGAAAATGGCGCTAGGTGAACCCGATGCATCAGGCCGACGCTCTCCCAAGGCGACTGGAGAAACCTTTGAAGAAGTCTTTGATACCGTTATTCCAGCAGTATCTCAACAAGTCGATTTAGATTTTTTAGAACAGCCCGAAAACCAAATAGACACAGGTCACCTTGCCCTAACCCGCTGGCATACCTTCCTTGGCTGTGAACAAACCATGTCTGCAGGCGTAGAAAAACTGTTTGTTATTGGTGATTCGCGCACTGGCCCTGGTACTGCAGTAGGTGCAGTGGCAGATGGTCGAAAAGCTGCTGAAGCCATTGAAGGATTATTAACTGAAGGGTTAACCTGCCATTTAGAACAAGGGCTATTTAACTCACGAAAAGCCAACAAAACAGCCTCGTTGTCTGCTGAGCTATATCCTGACTTATACCCCGAGATAGCTAAACGTCCTCGACTAAAAATGCCTGAATTAAGTCAGTTAAATCGAACCCTTAATTTTTCCGAGGTGGAGCTAGGGTTTGTTCCTGAAGAAGCAATGAAAGAAGCCATGCGCTGTTTAGAATGTGCTTGCCAAGCCAATACCGATTGTAAGTTACGCGACTATGCCACCGAATATAAAGTTGACGGTAAAACACTCGATCAAACTCAGGCGCGTAAATTTAAAGTCGACAACAGTGCGCCTTTTATTACTTTTGATGCCAATCGTTGCATCAGCTGTGGGGCTTGCATTGAAGCCTGTCATCAACAAAGTGGCCATAACGTGATTAGCTTTGAACCCAACAGCTATCAAGCGCTACCCGATGCCACCACAGCAGGCATTAGCCGTAATGCGCCGCGAGTTGGCTTTACCGCGTCTATGAATGACAGTGACTGCGTGCAATGTGGTAACTGTGTTCAAGTCTGCCCCACTGGCGCCTTGGTTGATGCCAGAGATAAAACTCAAGGCACTGACAGAGAATTAACTAAAACCTCAACCGTGTGCACATATTGTGGTGTTGGTTGTCGTGTTGAACTACATGTCGACCAAAGTAATAACCACGTTATGCGTGTCAGTGGCGATAGTCACTCACTGGTAAATGAAGGCATGCTATGCGTAAAAGGTCGCTCAGGTTTTGACTTTTTAAACAGCCCTAAACGCCTTACCACACCATTAATTCGCAAAAATGGTCAACTGCAACCAGCCAGTTGGAGCGAGGCCATTAGCTATATTACCGAGCAACTACAACCGATTAAAGATGCCACAGGACCGAGTAAATTTGCCGCATTATCTTCAGCTAAATGTACCAATGAAGAAAACTATTTAATGCAAAAGTTTACCCGTAGCATTATGGGTACTAACAACATCGATCACTGCGCAAGATTATGTCATTCATCAACGGTTGCAGGCTTATCCGATACCATTGGCGGCGGCGCCATGACCAATGATATTCCTAGTATTAAAGAGTCTGATGTTATTTTTATCATCGGCTCTGACACCACCAGCGCCCATCCGATTATTGCTTCTCATATCAAACGGGCGGTGAGTCAACATGGTGCGCGCTTAATCGTCGCAGACCCAAAGAAAACCACGATTGCAGACAGCGCTAATCTTTATGTTTCTCATCGACCTGGCACAGATGTCATGCTTCTCAATGCCATCATGCAGCAAATTATTCTCAATGATTGGCAAGACGTCGACTACATCAATAATCGTGTTGAAGATTATGAAATACTCAAGCAAGAAGTGATGAAGCCAGATTACAATCTAACCAATGCCGCATTAATCACAGGTGTCAGCGCTGATGATATTGCCTTAATGGCAAAAATGATTGGCACCGCAAACAAAACTGCCTTGTATTATGCCATGGGAATAACCCAACATACTTCAGGTTATGACAACGTAGTGTCTACCTCTAACTTACAATTATTGTGTGGCAACATTGGTGTAATAGGCGCGGGATTAAACCCGCTTCGCGGCCAAAGTAATGTTCAAGGTGCGTGTGATATGGGCGCGTTACCTAATTATTATCCGGGTTATCAGAAAGTCGATAATCTGAATAATAATGCTAAATTTACTCACGTTTGGGGTAACAGCTCGCTTCCATCTGAGCCCGGATTCACGGCCACAGAAATCATGCACGCAATTGTTGAGGGCAAACTCGAGGCATTGTATGTATTAGGTGAAAACCCTGTACTGAGCGATCCAGATCAAGCCCATGTTATTGCAGCCCTGTCTAAAATCAAATTTATGGTCGTGCAAGATATCTTTTTAACCGAAACCGCCCAAATGGCGCATGTTGTTCTGCCCGCCACGGCTTTTGCTGAAAAGGATGGTCATTTCACCAATACCGAACGTCGGGTACAGCAATTACGTGTGGCATTAACGCCACCGGGTGAAGCCATTGTCGACTGGAAAATTATTCAAACGATTGCCAACAACCTAGGTGCAAATTGGCATTACCACAGCACCAAAGACATTTGGGATGAAATTAATCATGTCACTCCACAATATCAAGGTCTGACTTGGCAACGCCTTGAACACAAAGTAGATGGTTTACAATGGCCATGCTTTGATGAAAACCATCCTGGCACCCCGATTTTACATACCGAGACATTTTTGCGCGGCAAAGGCAGAATGATCCCCGCGAGTTATCGTCTACCCGCTGAAATGCCTGATAGTGAGTACCCATTAACACTGTCAACAGGCCGTTTACTGGAGCAGTTTCATACTGGCACCATGACACGCAAAACCCCAGAGCTTGATATTAAAGGTTCGCCAAGAGTGATGATTTCGGTTTACGATGCCGAAAAATTAGGCGTGAGTAACGGTGATATGTTAATCCTCAGTACCCGCCGCGGAACGATTGAAATAGCCGCCTTTGTGACTAAACGTGCTCAAGTAGGCGTATTATTTTTACCCTTCCATTTTGCCGAAGCCGCGGCCAATAAACTGACCATTAATGCATTGGATCCCATTGCAAAAATTCCAGAATATAAGGTGTGCGCCGTTAAAGCAGAAAAGTTACACCCGGTATGTTTAGTCGTTTAACTGTGTTTACAGCTCAACGACCCACAACATGCTTATGTATGTTTAGGTATACTACCAAGCATTAATTGAACGCTAAATACCAGCCATAAAAAAACGTCCTATCGCATTAGCCATAGGACGTTTTTTTGTGTACGAGTTTTTATCAGAAAATAATTAACTGCGTTTACGGTAAGCCATAATGAGCAACACAATACCCGTGAATAAAAACGGTAAACTTAACCACTGGCCAGCACTGAGAATCGACTCATGGTAAGCCGCTTGACTCACTTTTACGGTTTCGATACCAATACGAGCACTAAATACCAAAATTAAAAACAAACCAAAAATGGCGCCGTGCTTTTGCTTCATATTGGTGTATTTATAAATGGCGTATAAGCCAATAAATATTAATAGATACGCAAACGACTCATACAACTGTGCTGGGTGGCGTGGAAGCATATCAATCCGCTTGAAAATAATGCCCCATGGCAGCGTTGTTGGTTCGCCTAAAATCTCAGAGTTAGCAAAGTTGGCTAAACGAACAAAAAAGCCAAATATCGCAGTCGCGATTGCTAAACGATCAAGCAGAAACAAAAACGGTAACTTCACTTTACGCTGGTAATAATACAAGGCCAATATGGCACCTAAGCCCCCACCATGGCTGGCTAATCCGCCTTCCCAAATCGCAAAAATCTTCATTGGATGAGAGAAGTAATACCCTGGATCATAAAAAATACAATGGGCTAAACGAGCACCAACAATAATGCCGACAACGCAATAAATTAATAGATTATCCAGCGACTCAACATCTAAGCCTTCTTTTGTATAAATACGTTTCATCACCTGAAAACCCGTCGCTATGGCTAACGCAAACAAGGCTCCATACCAATGTACTTTTAATCCCATAAACGAAATCAACACAGGATCAAGATCCCAAACGATATGTTCCAATTTATTTACTCCAATTGATAGACACATTATGCTAAAACAACTTTACGACAGATGATACATAGATAGCCAACAGAAGAGAAAGTTTCATTAACTAATCAACATTCAACCGATAAATAAGGTACCATTTGGCGTAATTTACCGCTTATAGACTGCGTTATTAGAGTTAACTAAATGATGGCTGATAAAACCGAATACCATATTGATATTACTGAGCACAGTACTGATGCCATAGGCTTATTGGCGCAAGCCAGTGGTTTAGGTAAACAAGTATTAAAAGATGCCATGCAAAAAGGTGCTATTTGGCACAGCCACGGTAAACAAACCAATCGCATTCGTCGCGCCAAAAAGCCCTTACAATCTGGCGATAAGCTGCATCTATATTTCAACCAGTACATTTTAGATGAACAAGTTGCACCAGCAGAGCTGTTATTTGATCAAGGCGAATACAGTATTTGGTACAAACCCTATGGTATGCGCTGCCAAGGCTCAAAGTGGAGTGACCATACCACCATTAATCGCTACGCAGAGTTGCATATACAACCACAACGCAATGCCTTTATTATCCATCGGCTTGACCGCGCAGCGACGGGCTTATTGATACTGGGCCACAGTAAAAAAACCACCGCGGCCATTGCCAAATTATTTGAAACCAGTGAATTTGAAAAACATTATCAGGTGATTGTTGAAGGCGAGTTTTCTAGTCAACCCATGAGCATTGACAGTCCTGTCGATAATAAACCCGCACTGTCGCATGCCACTAGGCTTGCTTATCATCCAGCGCTAAATCAATCAAAAGTACAGGTGAAAATAGACACAGGCCGTAAGCATCAAATTCGGATTCATATGGCGAGTCTTGGTCATCCTGTCGTGGGCGATCGTTTACATGGCAATGGTAACGATCACTCACCCGATCTCGCGCTGACATCATGCGTTTTTCGTTTTACTTGCCCGTTAAGTAACAGCGTAAAAACCTTTAAATTGCCAGAGCATTACCGTCCAGCATTCGCTGCCACCAAATCAACTTAAAGGGACGTCATACCATGCGTAACATCATCATTGGGTTACTTTTTTGTAGTGTTTGTTTTAGTGTTAGCCAAGTTTGTGTGGCGGCCAGTTTGCAACTGCCCAACAATACCGAAACTGTATTAGTGAATGGTAAAGCCACACAACAATCTAGCGTAAAGCTCGACTTAACGACGCCTGATGCTATCCAGCAAATTGCCTTTCGCTATCAAGCCCGTTATCGCGATAATGGTAGTCAGAATCACTTTACCTCTGACGTCATTATCTTGCGCTTTACTGCTAGCGAGCAAACCTACACTGTAGCCCTGCCGACCATTAACTCAACCTCACGCGCCAATCAATTTAATGCTCATCCTGCAATAACCTTAACCAATCAGGCTGGCGATAAAGTTGCGTTTACACAAGATAAATTGATGAAAGCTGGCTTACAAATTGGTCGCGATTTTGAACAAGAAATGACGCAATACAATACCTCTGGAGCCATCGCAGCTATGGCCACTAACACCAAACTAAGTACAGTTCCAAACACCGAACCGGGCGCGGTTGTAATGACCCCATCAATGATGCCTGCTGCAACCGTTAAAGGTGAGCAAGCCGTTAATAATACCGCAGCAAAACCACTTAAAAAAACCGACGATATAACACAAGCAGAAGTGAGCCGGATGTTAGATTACTGGTATCAAAAAGCCAATCAGCAAACCCAAGCTGAATTTAAAGCCAAAATAAATAACTAAAGATTGATTGTTCCTTTTAAATTTAGATGGTGAACTTATTTGCTGGGCTTATTTGATGGGCTTAGATGGCTAATTCGGCGGTTAACCTAGTTTGGTTAGCTTATTTTGATTAGCTTAGCGATGCTATTGGGTTATCAACAACACTTAGCTTTGGGCGCAAATATTAGCAAATTTAGCATTAAGTATGCGTTGTAAATCCATAGGATTGAGGGAAATGTCTACGCCTCTTTTGCCGGCGCTAACGTAAATCCGTTGATACTGTTGTGCCGAGGTATCAATAACCGTGAGTAAACGCTTTTTTTGCCCTAACGGACTAACACCGCCAAGCACATAACCACTTGAACGCTCCACCGCTAATGCATCTGCCATATGCGCTTTTTTAGCCCCTGCGGCTTTAGCAATTGACTTCATGCTGAGCATAGACGACACAGGTACTATACCAACCACTAGCGAATGATTATCTACACTCACCACTAAGGTTTTAAACACTTGTTGTGCAGGTAACCCCAGTTTTTGTGCCGCCTCTAATCCATAAGACTCACAATGAGCATCATGATGATATTCATGTACTTCAAAATCTATTTTATGTTTTTTGGCTGTTTCAATTGCTGGGGTCATATTTAAATATCCATGATCGATACTTTATTCGGTTGATAAAAAGACACATATCGTAGACAAACATATGTCACCACCACTGTCGCAATAAGCAATTCTAGTTCGGCCAGCAAATGAATTTGCTGAATATATTCAGGTTCAACGCCAATACCTTCCATCCATACGGTCATTTTAAATAATGCTGTTGCTCCTATTACCATCGGAAAGGTAAATGCAGCATAGCCGGGGCTAAAAGGTAAGCGTAATAACTTAAAAAACGACAGGTAAATAATCGCGGTCATCAACACCCCTATACCAAATAAAAGCCCAACAATAACCGGTGACGGATATTGAGTAATGGTTAGGTAACCCGCCAATGATAAACTGGCTGGCGCCGCTAAAACAGCTAATGTCGGTTTTGCCGCATCGGGAATGGCTTCGGCAAAAATAAGCCGATAAATCATTATGGGTAACATCACCACATAACTTAACATACCAAACATAAGCGCCGCATAAGCAACCCACATAAGATGAGCATTACCTGAAAATGACACATCAGCTACTACAATACCAATAGGCGGAATAAACCAACTCGGCACCATATGATGCAAGGAAAACTGCTTACTACGATGATAAATAAAGCCAACCAAAAAACTGATGTGGAGCAACACCGCAAATGACCACATTAAGTCTCCAGCTAATGCTGAAACATAGCCGAGGGAATTAGACACCACCATTAACGCCATGGCAAACGTGGGGACCACACTGCCAACCACTGGATGCGCAATATCTTGCCGCAATAAATGGGCATGGAATAGAAATTTAGCCGCTAATAACAACAATAATACACTAGCAATAGCCGCACTTACCCACTGACCATAATGGTGGAAATCGACCAGATATTCCCAACTCCACCCTAAACTGGCAATCCCTAACGCAAGGCCTGCCATTGGTGTCGGCGCTATCATTACTGTTTGTTTTACTGCTCGAATCATTACATCCTCAAACCAATCGACAAGCGAATAAAGTGATTTTACGCTTGCTGTTTGTTTATAAATATCCAATTATATGAAACATGCGTTCAATAAAACTGAACATTAAAACGACAATACATCTCTCATCAATAGAGTCCGCCAAATAAGATGAATATTTCACTTAAACAACTCAATGTGTTTATGAGTATTACTCAACACAACACCTTAACGGCTGCAGCTCAAGCTATCTACTTGTCTAAAGCGGCGGTGAGTATGGCATTAGCAGAATTAGAAAAACAACTTGGCCATCCGTTGTTTGATCGAGTCAATAATCGTTTAGTGCTTAATCAAGAAGGACACAAGCTATTACCTCTTGCTGATGAGCTGCTAAGTAGAGCAAATAATATCAATCAATTATTTGATGCAGAGCAAGCTTTTGCAGGACAATTAAAAATTGGCGCCAGTGACACTATAGGTAATCATGTTGTACCCGGGTTATTGAGTCAGTTTCGCCACCAGCATCAACATTTTTCTCAAAGTGTGTTTATTTCAAATTCGCGGCTAATCTGCCAAAAGCTGCGTGATTACGAGTTAGACATTGGCTTAATTGAGGGGAACACGCCTCACCCGGATCTCATTGCAACACCATTCAGCCATGACAACATGTGCATTATTGCCGCTCCAGAACATCCTTTTTGTCATATTAAAAAACCGCACATTACTGATTTATCACCGAGTGACTGGATACTGCGAGAGGCAGGTTCTGGATCGCGAGAGTTCTTTTTGCGCAGCCTTGCACCGCATATTGAGACTTGGCATGAAGTGTTTGAGCTTAATACTACTGAAGCGTTAATTAATAGTGTGGCTGCGGGTATTGGTTTAGGGTGTTTATCGACGCTAGCGGCTCAATATGCAGTAAGAGATGGGCGTGTCACTCAGCTCGATTCTCATATCAAGGGTGATAACATCAAAATGCAGCGACCGTTTTGGTTAGTGGTCCACAAAGACAAATATCACAGCCCGCTGCTGAAAAGTTTTATTGAGTTTTGTCATCAATGGGATAATTGATAAAGTGGTTATTTGTTGAATATGGCCGCAGGCCATACCTTAATAGCCAAAAACGTTTTAAAACAGACTCAAATCACATAGCCTGTAACTGATAACCCAATATAATTTTTGAATAAAATGCGCTCAAATCTTAACGAGTAACGGCTATGGCCTAATACAAATTCAACCATTGTTTGCCTAATCGATATAACCACCTATGCACCGGATAAAGCATAAAAAAAGCAGGCCATTTAGGCCTGTTTAGATTAATCACCCACCAAATATCACTTAGTAAGCAACGCTAATACGTTGATTAACATGCTTAGCACTTTCGGCTTCATCAAACATGGCTTTGGCAAAATCTGGAAGGTTAATTATTGCAAAAAAAAGCCCCGATCAATTAGACGGGGCTTTTTTAATGTTGAAAAATAGTACTATTTTCTAGTTACTCTAACTCTTCTGCGGGCTAATAACCCAAGACCAATCAACAATTCAATTAGTCCTAAACTACCGCCACTGCTACTTGTTGAAACTGGCGTTGGTTCTACAGTTGCAACAGGAACACCAACAGTAACAGGATCGATAATTGCGCCATCCTCTGCACCATCTTCATCAAGGTATCCGCCATCAGTGATACTGACTTGCACTAAATTATCGCCGATTAGCTCCCAATCAGCAGACTCAACCTCAACCGTACTACCGTCAGCGTTTACTTTAAGTAAAACAGCATCTTCTGGTAAAGTGCCACCAAAATTAATCGTAACGGATATAGTGCTACCAACCTCTAAGCCAGTTACGTTGTAGCTAAATTGCTGCATAGGATAAGTATACTCAGTACCCGTTGCTGTTGTTGTTGAAACAACAATACCTGACACACTGCCTTGATCGACTGTAATAGGTCGAGTTAAATTATAAATAGCAGTGCCATCGGCAAGTATAGTGGTTGGTGCTCCTGCGTCATCGAGATCTGCTTCTGCACGATAGCGAACCACAGTATCTTCATTGCCTGCAGCATCAGTTGATGTTTCCATCCATACTGTATATAAATTGTCACCGTTAGGCTTCATGGTGAGTTGTGATTCAAAATCAGGCTCACCCTCAGGATCTAAAGGAACATCAACATTAGCGGATACTAATTTTAGTGGCTCATAGGTTCTACCACCATCTTTGGTTTTAGTGACAAAAACATCAAGTTCTGCACCAGCTTCGATATGAGCATAGGTGTTTTTGACAGAACCCCACGCTAATATAAAGGCATTAGGATCTTGACAGTTTGCACCTTCTGGCGCATTGACAGGATCACAGGCAGACGTACTGCTTGGTGCGCCCACAATACGAGGCTCTTTAATATCGACTTCAGCTTCAGGTAGATAATTAGTCAGGTTTTGGGTACCCGTCCAAGTATGTCCACCGTCATAACTACGACGTGTAAAGAAGTTATAGTTATTTTCAGTGGTGTACTTCGCTAATGCCCAATCTGCAGTGTAACTGTAACCAAACAAGATGGTATCACCACGGATAGCACCACGATGTGCTCGTGCATCTTCGAGATTATTATTCTCGGTAGTTATCGTTAAAGCTTCAATAGTCTTAGTCGTATCGTTACTTGTGACCTCACCTATAGAATTAGTACTTAGGTTCATCGCTCCTGAATTGTTAATACGATCAGATAATGTGATTGGGGGTACGTGATCTCGATCATCATCAGTTAAATAATAATTACAGCCACCCGCTTCCTCATAGGTTACATCTAATACTGCATCCCCTTCTGCAACAACGACGGTATTACCTAAACCATCTACATATCCACCGAGCCCATCGGGATAAACCACTGAACCTGTAGATGTCAGCACATAACGGGTAAACGTAGTAAAATTGGTATCTACAGCGGGTATTAAATCAACTGGAGTCAAGCCTGTATTGGCAGCATCCGTACCGACTTTACCAATACGACCTACGATGTCAGAAGGGCCACCTTTATCGTATGCACCCTCTTTCCAGAAAAACATAAACTTGGTACCACTTTTGTTAATACTTTCATCCATACCCGCGACTTGATTACCAAAGAAGCGCACCCGTCGAGCATTTTCTGCTGGGTTACTAATCACACAACCAATACGTGCGGGGTCTGCCCAATCCGGTGACTGGTAAACGTCACTAACAACGCCCTCTGTGTCTGGATATTCACTTTGTGGATCTGAACTGGTATTAATAGTGTCACTTTCAGTGTAATTTCCTTTAGCACCCGGCTGATTCTGATTTTTAGAATTACCAGTTGAACTGCCACCTTTTTGCAAACCGGAACTAAAAGCGACATTAATATAACTTGCTGGCGGATTATCGAAAGTAAAACGGTGATAACGTACAACTTTACCAAAATCGACACCTTCACCACCGCCTTTGGTTTCTTCATAAGCGATGACCGTGACAGGTTTCTGCCCAGGCACTTGTACCATGCCTAAGTTTGCGCGTGATGCGCCTTCTTTACCTGTTTCTACCAATAATGGCTTAGTGTCTGAACACTCAGGTGTGGCCGCACAAACCGGATCAAGATAACCCGTTAATTCTACAACGACATCATCACCTTCACGTTTTTTAAACTTTTTGAAGTTATTGGTAACACGAGAAACATTGGCAGCAAACGAAATATCTGCAAGTGCGGGAGCCTTCATATCTTCAATATAGGTATACCAAATATCTGTACCTTTATTGACATTAGCACCACTAGCCCCATCTCCCGGACCATCGGCAGTACCTGTTTTTAAACCTTCTGGGTCTTCCTGCCAAACAACATTCCACGCGACTTTTGTACCGTTACTATAGCTAGTTGCACGGGGTACATTTTGTTTGGCATCACGTTCACCAAAGCTTAATTGTTCACGCTTCCACGTACCTCCAGTGGGATTATTATCAGCATCTACAGCACTAGGATTTTTAGTATAGGCGATGTAAGTACAACTAAAAGGCAGTTGTCTTCCTTCACGATCAAGATAGGTAGCAGCACCCTGATGGTAGTTATAATCAGGAATATCATCATTCAGGTTTGTCACATCAACGTCGACTGCTGGACAGTATTTATCTGCCCATGAAACACCCACATAACCACCTGCCGCAAAGATATTTGGTTTTCCGGAGTCACCATAAAAATCGCCAAGAGAAATATCGCCATTATCATCGGTTTCCCAGTAGCTTTGCTTCGATGTTCTACGTGCCGTATCAGAAATATTGACAGGCTTACTCCACGTCGCACCATCATCTTTCGATACCCGAATAAAAATATCTTGAGCAGGACGTTCTCTTTGCGCTTTCAGGTCATAAACCGTTTTATTATCACTATTACCATAAGCATATGCACTGACTAAATCACCATTAGGCAGTCTTTTTATTTTGCCTTTTGCAGCTAAGTCTTCAGTGAGTACTCCACCGTCATCATGAGGTGATAAAGCTTGTGCATCACTGGCTAAAGCAATTGAAAATCCGGTAGTTGATAGATAAGCAGCGGCCATACAATATAGTAGTTTTTTAAATTTCATAATAAAATTTCCTTATTGTCATTATTCAATGAAAAATCTTATTCTTAAATTTTGATCACCATCACACCAAATGAATTGGATATTTTATATACAGCAATGACCGCGCCACAATGATATTGATACTTTCAAAATGTTGATTAATACTGATTAATATCAACTTTATATGTTTGATTGATATTATATTTTTGTATTTTTGTTAATATAATTGCCATATATGTCAAATGTATTGACAAAAATGGAGTCCGTTATGCAGATTAACCTCCAAGATATCAATCAAGACTTTGCCACTATGCTAAATGCTTATGACTGCCCTGCCATTTTGGTTACCCCCGCATATCAGATACTTGCAAGTAACCAACGGTATCTTGAAAGTTTTGGCGCAATAGATCAGGAACAACCAGCTTATTGTTACAAGGTGTCACATAATAATGAGGTCCCCTGTGACCAAGCAGGAGAGGCCTGTCCATTATCTGCCGCAGGCATTTCGAGGAGAAAAGAACGTGTATTACATATTCATCATTCTCCCCGGGGTACAGAGCATGTCGACATCGAAATATTGCCTATTGTTGACGACAAAGGAGAGATTAAATTTTTTGTCGAATTGTTAAAGTCAGTCACCCTGGCAAAACCCCAAATTGGCAATAATGAAATGGTCGGTGCCAGTCCTGCTTTTAACCAATTAGTCGAAAATATTACCCGAGTGGCACCAACAGAAGCATCGGTATTATTAGTGGGAGACACAGGTACAGGTAAAGAAATAGCGGCTTCAGCTATTCATCTCGCAAGTCATCGTAAAACTCAGCCAATGGTGATACTGGAATGTTCAGGCCTCACTGAAACCTTATTTGAAAGTGAATTATTTGGCCATATAAAAGGAGCTTTTACTGGCGCAACATACAATAAACACGGCCTAGTTGAAGTGGCCAATGGAGGTACATTGTTTTTAGATGAAATTGGCGATGTACCTTATGAACTACAAATAAAGCTATTACGTTTAATTGAAACCGGCACTTATCGGTCAGTGGGCAGCAGAGAAACCAAGCTGTCAGATTTCAGACTTATTTGCGCGACTCACCAAGATATTTTTTCAATGGTAGAGCGTGGGGAATTCAGAAGAGACTTATACTATCGCATTAATGTATTCCCTATTCATATCCCCTCTTTAAATAACCGTAAAGATGATATAGCACTTTTAACCACCGCGATTCTGCAGCGAATAGATGACAGTGGACGATACACGGTAACTGATTCTGCAATAAGTTTATTAAAAAATCATGATTTTAAAGGTAATATCCGAGAACTGCGCAATATACTCTCCCGTGCACTAGTGCTAGCAAACACACAAATTATTGATGAAAATGTGATTAAATCCTGTCTTGAAATTGATCGCAAAATAGAAAATAATTCAAAGTATATGATTGATTTGAAAAGCAATGAACAAAGATATTTACAACGTCTTTTAGAGTGTGTTAATGGCGATAAAGACAAAGCCGCAGCTTTGGCAGGCATTAGTACTCGCTCATTATATAGAAAGTTACAGTAGGCACTGAGCTGATTGCGAACGTTATTCGAGCAATTCCAGAGAGATTTTGACCAGCTCAATTGCTTATGATCTCATTTCATTATAGTTTACTAAAACTGACAAAATGACAGCTAAATTCATGGCTATCATTACACCACTCGCCAAGTCAGTTTAACCATGCAAGTTGAAGAAACCGTTTATTATTGTCAACAGATTTTAAGCGAAATCGCTGCTATGAAAAACCGTGCTTACAGACATAACAGTGGCTAGCCAACACTGTTCGTATTGCTTCGTCCATACAGAGTAAAGCTTAGTTTTTTGAATTTAATATCAACAAGCAAGTTTGAAGATTTACGCTTAGGTTTTGGCAATCTGTTGTAACAATTGTAATAGCTCTTTAGGTTGGTCAAGACTCGCATCATGACCACAGTTGTCGATTTTATGTAGTTGAGTTTGATAAAAAACTGCTAAATTATCACTGCATTTGGGGTAAGCGAGTTGATCTTGATTTGCCACAATGACACTCACCGCAATTCTCGGCAATGTCGGACAATTAAAACCTGCGCAAGCATAAAGTTGACGTAAGCCATTACTGAACGAAGTATGTTGTTGCTGCCTCATCACACTCCACGCTTGTAATACTTCGATATTGTTACATTGATTACGGCTGGTATACTTTAATACAATAGATTCAATAATATGCACATGTGATTTGTGCGGATTATTACCGCGTAAATCTGACATTAGCTCACCCATTGCCCCCCATAGCGCTTTTACACTACACACTAATAAGGGCGCAAGCTGAAAACGTAGATACCAAGTTGAAATATTTGCTGCGCTGCTATTAATGACCACCACTTGCTTAACACTTTGCGGTCGATGAGCAGCCATTTGCAGCGCCAACATTCCACCCATTGACAACCCCACCAGCATTAACGGTGAATTTAACTCTGGAGACTCAAGCATTGCTGCATCTATTTGTTGCCACACGGAATCACAATACTGGTCTATCGACAACGGACTTACCTGCTGCGCTAAACGCCCATTACCGGGTAAATCGACACAAATAAGATTAATACCCTGCTGCTGTATAAGCCGATCAAAACCATACCAATGACGGCTATCACGCATTAATCCTCGCAGTAACACCCAAGTGGTCATTTTTTATCCTCGCGGTGTCCAAAATCGATTGGCTTGTTGGGTCAATTGGGTCAGCTGAGTCGGTTTAACCTGTTCAATAATTTGCGCATACGCTGCATCAATCAAGAACTGCATTAACACCACGTGACGACGTAAAATCCGTTGATGGCGATGGCTTTTTTGCGGATTAAAATACCCAGGAAAATTAAATAACTGACGTGGATTTTTACGCACCCAAGCCCACGACCCCATTTCTAACGTTAACGGAATAAATGGTTTATGGTTAATATCATTCGCCACCAAATAATCCCAAATATCACCATGGGTACGATAAAAATGACTTTGTGGCGCTAACCGATAATGGCCATGATGAGGATAACCTTTTTCGAACAGTTGCATTAAATGGTAAATATAGCCTATACCCGCAAACGGTTGCCGAGTATGCGCATGAGGAAACCATAGATGGTCTCGTAAACCAAAACCAGAATGGGCATCTAACGCAATCACACTGGTACTTTGGTGTTGTAGTTGTTGCACATACTTCACTAAGGCTTGGGTTTCGAGCTCCATACCATGTTGACCACGATACCAAGGTAAGCATGATGATAGTCGCTGCCCACCCACCAGAAAAGTGACCTCTTCATCTGAATCAATAGGGGCATTGCGCATTAAATCAACGTTATTAGCATTACCACGACTACCTCGTAAAAAGCCCGCCGGATTCGCCACCGGCACAAAGGCTAAACGCACATGTTTAAGTAATTGCTGTAAATGAGTATCCCAAGGAAGTCGATTAACTAAGCTGTCTAAAAAAGCTAACACCACTTGTGCACCAATGCGCTCAACCCCGTGAACACCACCGACAAATAATACTGTAGGGCAAGGTTGTTGCTGCTGCCCAAGTTCGATGGCGGTTACCGATAGTTTTTCACCACGATAATACAAATCAGCCAATGACTTATGTCTAAATTGATGTTGATGCTGGGCAATTAAGCGCTTTAACGTATCGATCTCGAACGAATGCTCAAATGAAAACTTAACCATTAGCCACTTTTTACGGTCACAAAAATGATCTTAATAATTTAACCCTAAAATAAGACAAGTTCATGACAACACTTTGAATCACTAAATAACACATTCCTTAACAATGTTTACATAAACCAAACAAATCAATATAGATCATATATTTAGAAATCAATTATTGGCTTTGGCGACCCAACTCACATTTACCCGTGCGCAGAGGTTTTATCATTATTGACAGGAAATAACACAACACAGGCATTCACAATGAGTACAATTGAATCAATCACCTTAATGCTAGCCTTAGTATATAGTACCAGCCTACTATATTGGGGTGGCAAAAAATGGGGAGCATTGGTCAGTGGATCATTATTGCTCGGCGCAACCCTTGCGAGCTTTTTCTGGCCGCTACTGCTTATATTATTAATCGCCGTTATCGCTGTGACTGCACTAGGTCAATACCAACCCGCCTTTGCTAATGCAGAAGGCAGACCCAATAGAATACGTGAAATTTGCCAACACTTCTTTGCCCTTTCCATGTTATTAGTTGGCGTACAATATGCCATTAATGCTGGAATGTTGTATGCCGGAGAAACCCCTTGGTTAATGCGACCTGATATTGGTGATGCTTTTTTACCGATTGCTGGCGGTATTGAACTTAAAGCTATTTTAACCTTAGGCTTATGGGATCAAAATCACCCCGCTGCCGTGGTTATGCTGTGTGTTGTGCTATTAACAGGGTTAATTTGCAAACGAGCTTTTTGTGGCTGGGCTTGTCCATTAGGCTTAGCTGGCGAATATTTATTTAAACTCAGAAAACGTTTTATTCCTGCCGAACTTTTGCCACCAGCTTGGATAGACTGGCCTCTTAGAATGGTAAAATACTTATTATTAGCTGCACTGGTTTATTTGGTCTTTTCAATGCCAGCTGCAAGTATTCCTAATTACTTGCAAGGCAATTATCATAAAGTAGCCGATTTAAAAATGGCAGTATTTTTTATGATGCCATCAATGATAGCGTTAATCGCTTTCAGCATTATCTTTGCGTTAGCAGCATGGCGTCGCCAAGGATTTTGTCGTTACATTTGCCCTTATGGCGCAATGTTAGGCATAGTGAGCTTTTTTAGCCCGTTTAAAATTCGTCGCGATACGCAACATTGTTTAATTGAAACCAAAGGCATGAGTTGCGACAAATGCACTCGAGCCTGCCCAGCTAATATATCTGTACATACTCAAAAGAATATTCACTCAGACGAGTGCCAAGCATGTATGCGTTGTGTGTCTGCTTGTCCTAAAAAAGAAGCGCTACAATTTAGTACTCGTAATGGTATTAAACTTTCTGCCAGAGGCTTAATGATTTTATTGTTTACTCTTATGTTTATGGTGCCACTATTCGCTTATGTAAGTGGTTATTGGCACAGCCAAACACCTGACGATATAAAGATGGAATTAATTCAAAAACTGGATCGTGTCGGTCATTAATTTTAATATTCACTTTTATATGAACAACAAAAAGGGCTGCACTATGCAGCCCTTTTATTATTTAAACAGTAACCAATTACACGACTGGTACTACTTTACGTTTATTGTGCGCAATAATCAGAGCAATAAGACATATCACTCCAACAGCAATACCCACTGGTTGACTTAGCTCTTGCGGTAAACCAAAACCAATACCTGCGGTCATGATATACGACACTGTCACACAAGTACCGATAGTGGCGGGTATACTCACAATCCAATGGAAAGTACCGCGATCAAATAGATACTTCGTCGCTAGCCACAATACGCTGGTAGATAACAACATATTTGAGAATGCGAAATAACGCCAGATTAGAGTGAAATCAATCTTCGTCATAAAATAAGCAATAATTAGAATAGGAATCGCAACGAATAAACGGTTTCTAATACTTTGAGGGATTTTAAACGCATCAATAATGGTTAAGCGTAATGCTCTAAATGCTGTATCACCAGAAGTAATAGGGAAAATCGCAACAGCGATAATCGCCATAATACCACCAGCAGCCCCTAAGTAAGTGGTCGCGACTTGGTTAACCACCATTCCTGGGCCGCCTATATCGAGAATACTCTTAAGTTCGACATAACCACCAGGGAAAGCAGCAATACCTGCAGTAGCCCAAACACATGCAACAATACCTTCGGCAACCATTGCACCGTAATACACTGGACGAACGTATTTTTCGTTAGTTAAACAACGCGCCATAATAGGTGCTTGAGTTGAATGGAATCCGCTGATGGCACCACAAGTAATAGTAATAAATAACAATGGCCATACTGGTAACCCACTTGGGTTAGGTTCCAATAAGTCATTGTTATAGTGACTGTGATCGAAGTAAGCAAAGATACCGTCTATTGTCGGTAATTGTGGCGCATGGATGAGTAACGCAACAGCAATTGATGTTGTCATTACTATCATGAGTAAACCAAATAATGGATACAATTTGGTTATGATTTTATCAATCGGTAGCAAAGTAGCGAGGAAGTAATAACCTAAAATGACTAATACCCAAAAGGTATTGTTACTTAAAAAAGTGTCTTTAAAATAATCTAAATTACTCAGCAGCCCTGCTGGGCTCATAATAAATACAACACCAACGAAGAAAAGTAACATGGCAGTAAACACCAACATGGCACCTTTAAAGTATATGTTGAAATACTTTCCTGCAATTTCTGGTAAGCTTTTACCGTCTTCTTTGATACTCATTACACCAGAGAAGTAATCGTGAACCGCGCCACCAAGTACATTACCAAGAACAATCCAAACCAACGCAATAGGACCATAAAGCGCACCTAAAATTGGCCCAAATATCGGTCCTACACCCGCAATATTAAGAAATTGAATTAAGAATGCTTTAACCGGATGAACTGGAACATAGTCAACGCCATCATTAAATCGTGTTTGTGGGGTTTTGATATTTGGGTCGATACCCGCTTGTCGCTCAACGAACGGGCTGTAAAACTTGAACCCGAGCACTAGCACCCCGATGCAAATGAAGAAAATCAGCATATTATTATCATCCATTTTTTATAGAAATATATTTATATGTTGAGTGTGTTTCAGATAGCATTTAAGGTCAAGCTACGGGGTCTTATACCAAAGTAGGGATTGCTATTAATAATTTGGTATGCATATATACTCACTTTGTCGATAAACTATAATCCTGTTAATAGCTTACCCCTTCACTTCAATAATATGCGGTTTTATTACGGATATTAACGCAGCATAATAATTTATAAATAAATCATCACCGACCACCTACTGCATGTAAATTCACAAATTCCCACATAAATAACAAGGATTAATATACTGTATTGAATGGCGCTCACTAGAGCGTATTTGTGCTGTGAAAAACATCAATCGTCGCTTATTCGTTTATCCAAAATAATGAAACCTCACCGACAAGTCTCGATGAGGTTTCATGGGCCAACACAATGTTGTTTTATCGTCTATCTTTGCAAGGTTAACTCGACAGTAGATTCAACAGATGCTTGAATTTCCGCTTCAGTAAATAACAATGGCCTTAATTGTTTGGCCGAAGAATACAACTCACTTTGATCGGAGAAGCTTGGGCTTAACACATTACTAGACTCAGAATATGTCAAAATACCTTTTGCCTTAGGGCCATCATCAGTAAAGCTTACGGTCATCATCCAACTTGAACCATAACGCACTTGATAACCTTCTGCCGTTAATCCTGATGCAGCTGCCTTGCCTGATACAACATCCATAACAGGACTATACGAGTGTTGAGGGATTAAGGTGTCATCACCAGATAAACTGGTCGAGAACACGTTAAATCCACCTTCTGCATTATGACTTCCAGGCCAAGGCAATTTAACCCCTGATGCAGTGCCATCGGGAAGAGACTTCTCAACAAATTGCACATCCCCTAACGCCGCATCAACCGCAAAGCCTGCTGCTTCAAGATTCAAAGCTGCATGAGCTAAAGCGATTAACGCACTGCCATCAGTATTGAGTTTGCTAGGCGTGGTTGCTGCACTCATATAATCAAATGCTTCGGTTAGCATGGTATTTTGATCAAACTGATGGGCAAACTCACGAACTAACGCCCCACCCTTGCTGTCATTATCTTGTTTACCGTTCCACGCTGTTAGTGCTGTACATGATGCAGATACATCTTTAGACAAGGTATCGTTCACCATGACTGGGGTGGCACCTTGTTGCTCACACTGGCTAATTAAGTCAGTTAGTACCAACTCAGCAAGATAAGCGCGGTTAGATAATAAAGCAGCTTCTAACTCCTCAAGCGAAAATTTACCATCGTCACCAGCGGCATCATCCATTAAGGTTAATCCCATACGAGTACGTAACGATAATTGACCTCGCTCTGGACCATATAAAGGAGAGTAGTTTTCAAGTGGTTCAGATAAGTTAGTCGACCAAAATGAGTTATTTGAGTTTTGCACAAAGTCACTGCGTTCAAGTTTGGGTGCGCGTTCATAAGGCATCGGTGAATCATAACTGAATAACGAGTTATTACCCGGCAGAATAGTAAAGCCTGCTTGTGTTCTAGCGGCCTGAATTTCTGGTGTGGTTTTAATGATATTGACGACTAAATCAGAAAATCCTGGAACGGTAGAATCATCAATATAAAACGCATTACCTTCTTTATCTGCGTACATAGTGTTGTTAAAAATCACGCCATCATAATTTTTAAATGCTTGCTGAAACTCCTCTTTATTGGATGCGAGGTTCATAGCTAACCAATGATCAATGGGATCTTTATTGGCCATGTTAGCATCTTGAATAAAGAAAGCTTGGCCATCGTCCCATCCAAACGGCGCCAATGCTGGTGGCGCTTCAACCATAGGACCTTTAGCTGTGGTGTAAATGTCTTTTTCTGCCACCAACATGCCTGCAGCCCCTGCATTGACTAATACTGAAATCGTTTCTTTAGTGATCGGCAATGCCGAACCATCATACATATATTGCAATCTATCACCGGCAACTAGCTCTAGGTTATACATCACAAAGTGTTCTGCTGTTGAAAAGGTATGTGTCCAAGCAACATCTTTGTTAAAACCAATGTTAACCAACCCAGGCATACCCACTAACGAGCCACCCATCACATCCATTTGTCCTGGTATGGTTAAATGTGACTGCCAAAAACGTAAGTTACCTGTGTGTGGAAAATGCGGGTTGCCTAACACCATGCCTTTACCGTTTTCAGTTTTATCTTTCCCCAATCCCCAGCCATTAGAGCCCAAGTTTCGAGGATTTGTTTCGGGAGTGGTTATGTTTGCAGCCCGTGCAATTAAGGTGTTGTTCATGTCGCGTATAAATGTAGTTTGTGCAGCAGAAGGTGCGGGGCCAACTATGCGAGGTAAATACTCTTCTGCATCGCCGGGATTAGCATAGAATATCAAATCTAAAAAGTTGGCTGCACCGGGTAATAATGCGATGGAAAATAGATAACTGGCAACATCGACACCATCAATAGGTTTAACCCATGGCTGACCTGCACAAAATGGTTCACCCGTTTGAGCTCCGGCTTCTACATCGGCAAGGTATTGATTATAACCAGCACTAAAACCTTCCATTAAGGCACGCGAGTTATAACTAAATTGTGGGTACTGCTCTTCTGCAAGTTGTCTAATTTTTAATGCTTTGTAAGCAAAATCAGAGATTAAATTGCCGTTATCCTCACTGGTAGGGAGGCCGGAAGCAAAATCAAACGACGCATGGGGGCCAAAATACATTGACCGCTGCGAATTAGCTTTAATAAATCCATCGGCCATTACACATAAATTATCTTGTGCTTGCGCATAACCGTTACCGAAACCAAGGCTTTCCAAATTATCTGCGGTGATATGTGGCACACCGTACTTCGTTCTGCGGATTTGCGCTTTTAAGGTGCCATTTGGAGCAAAGGCTTGTAGTAGAGGAGTCACTTCGGGTTCAGGGGTTACTTGAGGTGTTTTGCCATATTGAGTGTCATCATCGCAACCGACAAGAGCGACACTAGATACCATGCCGATAGCGAGCAAAATTTTATTCAATTTCATTATTATTATCCTTGTTGTATCCCAATGCTAAGCACACTGGGTGAGGTATTTAATCCTTTATGCCTCAATTTAAGTTAGCTGCGCGCCCAAAGTAATCCCAACGACCTTGAAGCGAATGTGCAGCGCTTAAATACAACAAAGACATGCATTGCTATTTAAGCAATCATTCTCTCGGGTGTCTACTCCTTGATAAAAATATTCGAAAAAATCTCATAAAAACAATTAACCCTATGTAGTTAAATGAAAAATATAACTTTCGATTTTCCATAAAAAACGCAACCTAACGATAATATGCTTATCGTTAGGTTGCGAAGACTTTAATATAACATCTATCTAATGGTTATTTATTCCACGGATTGTTTGGATCAAATATAGGTTGCGGCTTATTTTTATTATTGCGCTGTGTTGCGGCATCACTGTCATTTGAACGACTCGACGAAGAATATGAAGATGATGACGAAGATGCATATGAACGACTTTGATTATGTTTCATCTGTTCATAATCCGCGGTTGCTTTGGCTTTCAACTCGGCAACTAACTCAACCGTTAAAGGTTGCGGCTTACGCGGTAAAATACCATCAGCAAAGCCACGCTCACGAGGTTTTAACTCGAACTGAGCTGAGTTACCTTTTGGCATACGCTTGAAACGATACAAATAGAAATTTTCAACACGTTCCCTCGCCCATTCCGTCTTTTTAAGGAACTTAACACAAGCGTCCAAATTAGGATTGGTATTAAAGCATTCTAAACGCAAGGCCGCGTATAAAATTTTCCAATCATAAAACGCCACCAACTCAGATATCATCGTTTCTGATTTTAAACCATGAAGTGGATTATTTTGCTGCAGTTCTACCATGTGATCTCATGACCTCGAAAGCTGTCTCTATAATGTATAGTCTACCGTTAAAATGCGCTATCGTCTTTATGCATCTTCAGATGCCCTACTAATGTGTAATAAAAACAGCTTACCTTTTGAGTCTATAAATAATCATTTCATTCATTCCAGCATAAACAGACAAACATCTCGGTTAAAATAACAACGCCTTAGTTAACATAAGGTTAATTAGCCCGCAAATTGAAACCAATAGAGTGACATTTAGTTAACAGCGTGTGTTAAAGTAGCGCGATTAAAATAGATCATCACTGGTTTCAAGGACATTGGTTTGAAGTTATCACAAAAATGCTTGTACTTATTTATGTTAATCTCGCCTTATGTTGCTGCAGAAGAATCCCTAAGCAATCTAGACTTAGATTTAGATTCATTGATGGCGATGGATGTACAAGTGACTTCCGCGATGAAAAGAACCCAATCAGCCTTTGAAACTGCCTCATCTATATATGTATTAACCAAAGAACAAATCACTCGTTCAGGTGTAACATCTGTACCAGAAGCCCTTAAAATGGTTCCAGGATTAGCCGTTAGACAACTTGATAATAATCAATGGGCGATTTCTTCTCGTGGCGTAGCCTCACGATTTTCCAGTAAATTACTGGTCATGATCGACGGCCAAAGTTTGTATACCCCAGAGTTTGCTGCCGTTTATTGGGAAACGTTAAATGTGCCATTATACGATATTGAACGTATCGAAATTATCCGAGGTCAAGGTGGACTGCTGTGGGGTAGCAATGCCACCAATGGCGTGATTAATATTATTACCAAAAACAGTATCGATACGAGAGGCATACATGCAGATGTCAGTAGCGGTAGCCAACTAAATATCGATACCAATCTTCGATATGGTGGCGATATCGGTAATAACGGCAGTTTCAGAGTGTATGGACACGCTAAAGATGCGCAAGCGTCAGACAAAGGGAGAAGAATAGCACCAGCTGATTTTTCCGAGCAACAATCGGCAGGAGCACGGTTTGACTTCACCCCGAACGATCAATGGTCAGGTCTTATTCAAGCTGATGTCACTCAGTCAACATTAGGGCAAAACTATAATGGTGTTGTTGATAGTAGTAACCGAAATATCTCATTTGTTGGCACTGTAGATCGTACCGATTCGCGCATTATGGCTCGGTTAGAAAATCGAATTTCGCCTTTTGCTAACCAAATGCTACAAACATCTTGGTTAAAACAAAGTGGCAATCAAGCACATATTCAAGAAAAGTTCGAATCATTTGATCTTGATTACCAAATCAACTTTTTGTATCAAGACTTGCAATTTGATTGGGGGCTTAATTATCGTTACAACTCTATTTCATTTGCACAAAGCACTTTTATACAAAGTGGCGGTGGTTTTGACAACCTTGAGCAGTACGGCACATTAGCGCAAGTTCAATATAACCTACTAGCTGACAAATTAGACTTCATTATGGGTGTTAAAGTTGACCATAACGATTTAACAGGCTGGGAAAGCCAACCTTTAGCAAAGTTAGTGTGGAAACCACACAATAACCAAGTTTTATGGCTATCGGCATCAAAAAGTGTAATGGTGCCCTCGTTACTTCTGTTTAACGATAAATTCATCATTGATGGTTTAACAGTTGAAGAGGTTTCACCTATTACCACTGGAATTGCAGAAATAGATCAATATTACATCCGAACTTACTTAAACGGTAATAATGACGTAAAATCAGAAAAATCAGTCTCTTACGAAATTGGCTATCGTTTATCTGATGCGACATGGGCACTCGACTTATCGCTTTATCACACTGACACCGATGACGTGGCTGTACTCGAAATAGATGCCAACGTTGATCAGTTCATCCCTGTGTTTGCAATGTTACAGGCAGGGCAGATTGATTCGGCCTTACAAACCTTAACTACCACATCTATTAACTTCGACTTAGTATCAAATGCACAGCTCACGACTGAAGGTGGTGATATTATTTTAACTTGGCAACCTTTTGATAGTTTTTCAGCCGAATTAGGTTATAGCTACAACACCTTTAAGTACAACTTAGTGGACAATACCTTTCCAGCCTTCGGCTTTGACTCAACGAGTCGTCAACTCTTCACTAAAGCTGATATACATTTTCTTGAGCAGCATAATATTTTTGCGTCACTCAGAGTTGAAAATAGTGATGCCTACGGAACAGAAAATTATACCGCATTAGATTTAACTTGGAACTGGACTTTTCATCCTAACTGGTCCTTCGCTATTATGGGTAAAAACCTGTTTGCGGGCTCACATCTTGAATATGGTAATTATGGTGAAACATACACTCGCCCAAATTACATCGACGAAACTGTTACCTTTAAAATTACGGCGAAGTTCTAACTAATTAGATGCTAACGATTAAACACCTACTGTTCGGATTATTATTAACACTTTTGCTTATAATAAGCCAGAGCGCGAGTGCTATTGAAAAAGAATATGCACTTAAAGCAGGCTTTTTATTTAACTTTGCTCGCTACGGTGAATGGAATAACCACTCAAATACCGCAACCTCGTTTACACTGTGTAGCCCTGATAGCAGCTTTATTAATACATCACGAACCGTGCTAAGTGGTAGGAAAGTCAATAAGCTGCCAATTAAAAATATCGAGGTCATTCTTACAGAATCAGATCTTACTCTGTGCGATATTTTATTTATCACCGCTGATACTCTAGAGTCTTGGCAGCAATCGAATAACAAACACCTTTCAGATGTGATGATCGTCGGTGAAACTGACAACTTTATTCAACAAGGTGGACATATTCGTTTCTTTTTATCCGGAGGAAAAATACGTTTTGAAGTCTCACCCGACAGATTAACACTGTCAGGCATTACAATGAGCTCAAAAGTATTACGCCTAGGACGAGTAGTAAATGATTAATTCTATGAAACGATTATTCACTCTTAATACTATTAGTAAAAAACTTCAGTTTATTTTAATGAGTGTTGCCGTCATTTCGACACTTGTTGTGACGTTAATATTCAGCGCTTTCGAACTGTCATCAGCCAAAAAAGAACAAATTGAAAGCCTTCAAAGCTTATCGCAAATGTTATCCCCAAACATCACCGCAGCCATACTTTTTGATGATCAAGATGCAATCCAAGAACTGATTAATCCGATCTTGTTAAGATCCGATGTCTTATCAGTATCTGTAACCAGTGCAGAAGGTGCTGTTTTAGCGCAAGCATTATCACAAAGCCCTTCTGTTATCCTTATTGATAGAGACCTCCATAACATCACTCAAGTGATTACTCCATTAACACTCGATAACCAACATTACGGTGAATTGCAGATTTCAGTCGATGACAGTTTGCTCATCGAGCGGGTGACATTTTATGGTCAGTTTATTGTGTTAATCCTGCTTTCGTCCTTTGTTGCCAGTTTCTTTTTGTCTTTATTTTTACGGCGCAAGTTTTTAAGTCCTATGTTATACCTTGCTAAAATTTCGCAAAAAATTACAAAATCACAAGATTACAGTTTACGTGCCCAAGTACAATCTCAAGACGAAATAGGCCAATTAACCACATGTTTTAATAGCATGTTAGAAAATATTGAGCAGCGTGAGAGTTCGCTTGAAAGTGAAGTACAACTGCGTACTAAAGAACTCGAAAATGCCAATATTCAATTACACGAATATGCTTATCAAGATGGATTAACTCTGCTACCGAATCGACGTTTTTTCTATGAAAAACTTCAGTCACTCATTGATACTGACGACATGGTTTTTGCATTGATTTTTATTGATCTCGATGGCTTTAAAGAGGTGAACGATTCCTTAGGCCATGAATATGGGGATCTGCTACTTCATCAAGTTGCGAACCGTTTACGTGGATGCGTTCGAGATCATGATACTGTTGCGCGCCTAGGCGGAGATGAGTTTACCTTAATTCTTGAAGATGTTAGTGACTTAAAACACGCAGCCACAATTGCTGAAAAGGTGAAAAGTAGCCTCATGCAATGCATTAGCATCAAAGAGGTACAAGTCAATGTGACAGGGAGTATCGGGCTTACTTTCTATCCTGGTGATGGTCAAAATGTTGAGGAATTAGTCAAACATGCCGATCAAGCAATGTACTTGTCTAAAAGCAAAGGGCGCAATCGATATGAATTTTTCTCTCATGCTATTGAAGAACAAGCGATTGAAAAACGTCGACTTATCGAAGAAATCCGCATCGCACTTAAACTCGGTCAATTTGTATTGTTTTATCAACCCATTTTTGACCAATGTGGCATTAATGCAACCAAAGCAGAAGCACTCATTCGTTGGAACCATCCACAGCGCGGTCTTATTGGCCCTAATGAGTTTATTCCAGTTGCCGAAGAAAATGGCTTAATCGAAGATATAGGTAACTGGGTTAGAGGTCAGGCTATTGAAGATGCGGCCTATTTTTATCAATTGTCGGGCAAAAAAATGCAAGTGAGTGTCAATACCTCACCGCTGCAAATTGATCATGACGGTTTGTGGGTTGATGAATGGATATTAGCGTGCAATAAACATGACCTCCCCCGCGATACCATGATTATCGAAGTAACAGAAAACACCTTAATGGATCCTGACTCACCTGTTCAACAGCAAATGCAACGACTCAACCATTATGGTATTGATATCGCCATCGATGATTTTGGGGTCGGATATTCATCATTAGCTTATTTACAGCGACTCGATATTGATATTTTAAAAATTGACCGCTCGTTTATTAAACATATGGATACTAATGAAAGTAGCATCGCATTAGTGCGGGCAATTATCACTATGGCACATAATTTAAAGGTTAAAGTAGTGGCAGAGGGCGTTGAAACGGAAGGCCAGCATCAACTATTAAAACAATTATCCTGTGACTACTTACAAGGGTATTTATTTGCTAAACCTATGCCGTCAAAAGATTTTATTGACCAATATGTCACACCAACCCTACTTGTCACAGAGTAATAAAACAACTCACAAATAGTAATACAAAAATAGTTTTTTGAGTCTGATAAGTTGGCATTTAACTTCGAATGAAGACATTCACTAAGCTTGCAGTGGTAAAAAATTATCGTGCCAATTTGCTGTCATAATGTACTAGAAGACGCTGAAAATAAAGCTAATAAATTCATCAGCCTGCTACACGCAGACCGACAAAGCTCTTTAGATAAATATCTTATATAAAACCATTTGATTAACGATTTACATCAACAACTACACGGCCACGAACCTTACCAGCTAACAAATCACTCGCCACATCAATCGCTTCAGTCAAACTAATTTCATGGACTATGTCGTCGAAAACACTAACGTCAAGGATCTCGCTTAGACGCTTCCATGCCTCAATACGGTCAGCTAAAGGTCGCATGACACTGTCAACTCCGGCTAGGGTCACGTAACGTAAAATAAACGGCGCAACGCTGGCAGGGAAATCCATTCCTTGCGCTAAACCACAAGCGGCAACAGTACCGCCATACTGGGTACTGGCACACACATTGGCTAAAGTATGGCTGCCGACAGAATCAACAGCACCAGCCCAACGTTCTTTGGCCAAAGGTCGACCTGGTTCTGATAATGTTGCACGATCGATAACGTCCTTAGCGCCTAATTTTCTTAGGTAGTCACTTTCATCCATTCGGCCAGTAGAAGCTACAACGTGATATCCTAACTTAGCTAAAATAGCTATCGCAAAACTGCCAACACCGCCGTTTGCTCCAGTAACTAACACCTCTCCCTTATCTGGCGTTACGCCATTTTTTTCAAGAGCCATCACACATAACATTGCGGTATACCCTGCTGTGCCTATCGCCATAGCTTGTTGTGGTGAAAATGCTTGTGGTAATGGAATAAGCCATTCACTTTTTAAACGCGCCTTAGTCGCCAAACCACCACAATGAGTTTCGCCCACCCCAAAACCATTTAATAAGACCTTATCGCCTGCGGAAAACTTATCACTATCGCTTTGTTCGACAACGCCCACTAAATCAATTCCTGGCACCATAGGGAATGTTCTCACAACAGGTGCTTTACCTGTAATCGCTAGAGCGTCTTTATAATTAAGCGTGCTGTAAAGTACTTTTACTGTGACATCACCTTCAGGTAGCACACTTTCATCAATGCTTTGCACTGTGGCGCGGTAACCTTGGTCATCTTTCTCAATCAATATGCCGTTAAACATCGTATGCTCCTATTTTAGACTAATCGTCTATTAATGATTAAAAAATTTTATTTCGGAAGTCCTGCTATAAAATACTTATAATAGTTTTCGAGTGGTAACTCATTTTGTACTAACTTAGCGCGGCTTACCGCCCCTTCCCAACCGACCCAAAAGTTTTCGGCCAAGAGATCGCAATCAGCAGTTGCAGATATTTGACCCAATAATTGCGCATCATTAAGACAACGTGCCATGCAAGCTTGCCAGCTTAAAAAGATCTCGATTATCTGTGGTCTAAAACTGTCTGGTAAGATCCCCACCTCTTGACCTAAATTTCCCACTAAACAACCGCGTTTGAATTGGTATCGAATCATTCCCGCTTTAGCGTCTTCCACAAAATGCCTAATTCGCGTTAACGGCAAATAAGTTTCATCAAATAAATGGGTTTCAAGTTTATGTAAAAAGTATTGAGCATAGTTTTGCAATACAACTTGGCCAAACGCTTCTTTACTCGCGAAATAATGATAAAAAGAACCTTTTGGCACTCCCACCTTTTTTAAAATTGCGTCAATGCCTGATGAAGCAAAACCTTGCTCAGTTAGCTGTTCGAGGCCACTACGGATAAGCTCTGCCCGAGTATCAGGATTATCTCGTGATACTTTAGGTGGCCGTCCACGACGAGGTTTAGGTGTTAATAGAGTGATTTCGTGAGTCGTTGATTTATTCATAACTAACATATTAGACCGAACGTCTAATTAAATACAATGCCATTATGATTAAATCATAACTTGAAATCCATTTAGCAAACTGTCTGCTAAATCACTATAGCGTTGAAACCGTAACTATGACGTCTTTTCTAAGTAATTTGACACTATAAAGTATGAAAATCCCGTGTTGAAAATAACTATTCCATATATGCATTGTGAAAATAAAATCACTTGATCGTACTCACTTAAACATAACCACTTGAACACAAAACATTTGAATTCAAATTATTTGAACTGTAACCACTTAACTAAAGACAGCTTATTCAACAACACAAAATAAATGACTTTACCCTTCCATTTAGCAGCATAGTTGTAACGTTTAAATTGCATAATAAATAAATCCTATATCATTGGCTAAGCAGATAACCATTTAAAAATATCATTTTACACCATACAAAATATACACAAAAACCTTAAGACTTAATAACTTAAAAGATAATCCGTTCGAAATATATCATATCCCGCAAATGATAATGACAATTGATTCTGACCTAATCAACCAATGTTCAGTAAACATAAAACACATAATAGACAGCACAGCCATATAAAGTTAAATAGTTGTTAAAAAACACTTAAAAGCGCTTCAATTGATATTCGATTGGAAATTTTACCCCAAATGATGTTAATATAGTTAGACCACTAACTAGTTTGGTGGTTTTTTATTGCTAATTATAAATGAATTAACAATAAACCGATTAGCCCGAACCCAGGAGGACAATATGTCAACAGACACGTCTAGCGAAGAAAATCTCATAACCACAGTGTGGAGCACCGCTACATTAAAGCTGAAAGAAGCTTCACAATTATTTTGTTTGTGCGCCCTTTTAAGCACCTATCTCTTTGTCATGTTGAAACCTAAAGGGATTCAAAATCACAAAGCGTTAGGAGGAAAATAATTAATGCATTACTTAACCTATGTCTCATTGGCAATATATTTCCTAGTAATGTTAGGCATTGGATTGTTTGCTTATAAACAATCAACAAGCGATGTATCGGGTTATATTTTAGGTGGACGTAAAGTCAGCCCACAAGTTACCGCACTGTCAGCCGGTGCATCCGACATGAGCGGCTGGATGCTTATGGGCTTACCTGGAGCCATGTTCTTAGTCGGCTTCGAAACCATCTACATTGCGATTGGCCTATTAGCGGGGGCATTGGTTAATTATCTGATCGTGGCACCTAAATTACGGGTTTATACTGAAGTCGCGGGTGACTCCCTAACGATCCCTGAGTTTTTTGCTAAACGCTTCCACGCACCTAACAGTAATGTGCGGATTATCGCGGCTGTGATCATTGTGATCTTCTTTACCTTATATACCTCGGCAGGATTAGTGGCTGGAGGGAAATTATTTGTCTCTGCATTTGATTTAAATTATGAACTTGGGCTCGTGATCACCCTAGGTGTGGTTGTGTCTTATACTCTACTCGGTGGTTTTTTAGCCGTCAGTATGACTGACTTTGTTCAAGGCTGTATCATGTTTGTTGCCCTGATTCTGGTACCCGTTGTGGCATATCAAGAGTTTAGCAGTGCTGATAAAATGATGGGCTTTGCTTATGAGTCGATCCCACATTTTTCTGATGCGATGAAAAATGTCACTCTACTTGGATTGATTTCAAGTCTTTCTTGGGGATTAGGTTATTTTGGTCAGCCACATATTATTGTGCGCTTTATGGCTATCCGCTCGGTTTCTGATATCAAAGCTGCACGAAGAATTGGCATGAGCTGGATGACAGTCACCATTACTGGTGCGCTGGCAACAGGTCTAGTGGGTATTGCCTACGCCAATAAATTCGACATGACAATAAGCGATCCTGAAACCATCTTTATTGTATTTTCTGAATTATTGTTCCATCCACTGATCAGTGGTTTCCTCTTAGCTGCCATTTTAGCCGCTATTATGAGCACGATTTCTTCACAGTTATTAGTGTCGTCAAGTTCATTGACCGAAGACATTTATCGAGTTATTTCGAAAAAAGAGTCAACTGAGAAAGAAATGGTCAGAATGGGACGATATGGTGTAGCCGGTGTCGGTATTGTCGCCAGCTTACTGGCGCTAGATCGCTCAAATAGCATTTTATCGATAGTCAGCAATGCATGGGCTGGATTTGGTGCGGCCTTTGGTCCACTGGTACTGTGTTGCCTATATAAAAAGAACCTGACACATAAAGCCGCTGTTGCGGGTATTATATCGGGTGCAGTGACCGTATTGTTTTGGATTTACGCGCCAGTTTTAGCAGATGGAAAAGCGTTAACCACCGTAATGTACGAAATGATCCCCGGCTTTATTGTCAGCAGTGTGGTGATTTTTATTACCAGTGCACTGGATGCCGACCCTTGCCATAAAACCGTTAAGACTTTTGATAAAGCCAATCGTGTTTTAGCCGAGGAACTATAATGAAGGAGGATATTTACACTATGTCAACTTCACATTGGAAGCGCATTGTCGTTAAAGTGGGAAGCGCATTAATTGCGCCCCATCAACAAGGTTGTAGCAGTCATTATTTATTAGGTATTGCACAGTTTATCGCTACTTGTCGTGCTCAAGGGTGCCAAGTTGTATTGGTATCTTCAGGCTCAGTAGCCGCAGGAAAACATCGATTCCCTGATACGGCAGAGCCGAACATTTCACTTAAAAAAGCCATGGCAGCTGCAGGTCAAGCAGATATGATGGCCACTTGGGATAAGTTGTTTGATTTCCCTTCGGCCCAGCTATTACTTACTCATGGTGATTTACGTGACCGCGATCGTTATATCAGTATTAAAAATACCATTTTTACTCTGTTAGACAATGGCTTGCTGCCCATTATTAACGAGAATGATGCTGTTACCGCCGCTAAGTTACGTGTGGGTGATAATGATAATTTATCAGCCATGGTTGCAGCAGCTGCTGATGCGGATGCGCTAATTATCTGCTCTGATGTAAAAGGGCTTTATACTAAAAACCCTAATTTACATGAAGATGCCACACTGATTAAACAAGTTAGTGAAATAAATGCTGACATCTATGCGATGGCTGGCGGAGCCACTAGTAGCGTAGGTACTGGCGGTATGCTAACCAAGATAGAAGCAGCTGAAAAAGCAATTTCACACGGAATTGAAACCATGATTGTTGATGGTTTTGACGCGGATACTTTTAATCAACTGTTAAAAGGCCAGAATCCGGGCACGTTATTCAAACCATATGACGTACCAATGAAAGACCTTTTGCATTGGATGACTCATACATCACAGATTCAAGGTGAGTTAATTGTCGAAAATGACTTTAGCGCAGACCTTGAAGAACATGATACCCAACTGACCAGTGACGATGTAGTAGCCGTAAGAGGCAACTTTTCCGTCGGCGATACTGTTTTAGTGCGCAAAGGCGATGGCACTAAATTGGCAAAAGCCAAATCAAACTACAGTAGTTGTTTATTACATTTTATTGCAGATCAAGAAGATCGTGAATTTGCCAACAATGCCCAGCAAAAAACGGGCCCACTGATCTCTGACAAAAACATCGCCATTTTGGAGTAAAAATGAGTTTAATTAAAGACTTATCGCAAGCCGCAGCTACAGCTGCACAAACTCTAGCCATTTTAGATGAAAAAGTTAAAAATACCATTTTGCTTGATATGGCCCGCGCGCTTCGTGCTCATAGTGACGATATCATCAAAGCAAATTTATTAGATCTAGATCATGCCGAAAAAGCTGACTTAGGCGCGGCAATGATAGACAGACTGACACTGACAACAGAGCGTATTGAATCAATGGCTGCAGGCATTGAAACCGTTGCATCGTTACCTGATCCAGTCGGTATGATCCGTGAAATATGCCAACGACCAAATGGTCTTAATATTCAAAAAATGCGCGTACCTTTAGGGGTCGTTTGCATGATTTATGAAGCACGCCCAAATGTTACCGCCGATGCAGGTGCTTTGTGCTTTAAATCAGGTAATGCAGTGATACTGCGTGGTGGTAAAGAAGCATTGAACTCAAGTAAAATTATTGCTTCTATTTTACAAAATGTACTGCAAGCATATCAGCTACCACCAGCGCTGATTACTGTCATACCAGATCCAGATCGCGCTTTAATGCTAGAACTTATGCAGCAACGTGACTTTATTGACGTTATTATTCCACGCGGTGGAGAAGGCTTAATTAACTTTGTTACTGATAACAGTAAAATTCCTGTTATTCAACATTTTAAAGGTGTTTGTCATTTGTACGTTGATAAAGATGCTGATCTCGATATTGCGATGTCTTTATTACTCAACGGTAAAACCCAGCGAACTGGAGTATGTAATGCCCTAGAGGGATTACTGGTACATCAGGACGTAGCAGCCACATTTTTACCAAAAGTGGCGGCCGAGTTAGCTGCACATAAAGTACGTATTAATGTTAGTAAAAATGCCCAACAATACTTTGAGCATGCCAACGTTATTAGCGATGATGATTTTGGTCAAGAATATTTAGATTTAGAAATTGCGATTCGACAAGTCACTGATTTTGATCACGCTATTAATCATATTCGCCGTTTTGGTAGTCATCATACTGAAGTGATTTGTACCCAAAACGACACAACAGCTACGCGCTTTCAGCGCACGGTAGATGCTTCTGTCGTCATGGTTAATGCATCATCACGTTTTTCTGATGGCAGTGAATTGGGTCTAGGCGCTGAAATTGGTATTGCCACCAGCAAATTGCATGCATATGGTCCAATGGGTCTTGAGTCACTAACCACTGAAAAATACTTAGTCAGCGGTGAAGGTCAAGTGCGCGCTTAATCAAAAAGCATTATGAATAAGGGGCCAAGCGAAAGCAGTGGCCCTTTTTTGTGTGGTCAGTCCTAATTATTTTTATACTAATTACCTTTATACTAATAAATGACTAAGTAACCTTAACCATATAGAACGAATATACATTAATGTCTATTTGATTTAACACTGACACCACTTCAACAAACATTACGCTTAACTTAATAATTCTTGTTTAACCAATTTTAAGAGATAGGTTTCTCGCTCTATCGACGAGCCTTTTTTATTGCTGTTGGCTATGGTATCTAGGTTGTGCTGAATAGCCTCATCAATATCAACCCAAATTGGCATCATGCCATTACTTATCTCGTGAGCTTCAAATTGGGTTTCACCTAATTCACTAGCAATATCACAGGTGAAACAGTACGACAGCATATTAACCAAGGTATAACCATCTCGCAGCCATGGTCTATACTCTTCATATAGCCCAAACGGCACGATATTACTGATAGCCTTCGCCCCGGTTTCTTCTTGCAGTTCACGGATTAAACCATGCTCAATCGACTCGCCCGCATCGACGCCGCCACCTGGCAATGAATAGTCATGATAACGTTGGGTATAAAGCATCAATATTTGTTTACCACGCATGACTATGCCCCGAGTAGCTAGCCGAATTAGCATTGTTTGTTGATTCGCTACAACAACATCTTTTGGAGTGTTGATATGATAATGAGTGATTAAATGGCGCATTGCAGAGGAGCTCATCGTAATAAAAATTCGCATGATACGTTGCCCAAATACATGCATCAAGTTTATCGCATAAAATCAACAGAGTGCTGGGTGTACATACCGGTACAAAATAATGCTTTGTGATATTGGTAGGAAAAACCAACAATGTATGCCAAGTTTTGGCAACATTCATGACAACATACCGTATAACATCTTTATCATGCTTGAAGAAAACTGGAAATATAAGCGTTAACAAAAATAATCCTAAAGCAAGGTAACCCAAGGCACTTGTTATAGTGTATTAGCTCCGATGCATTAACACTAATAAGTAAAAACCAGTAATCGACAATAAACAGACACATCTTATGAGTCTAATCTCCGTGACATAGGCGGCTATAGATTGGTTTTTAAATTACGATTTAGCTTATTACCTATAACTAACATTATATAACTAGCATGATAAAATGCTATTGACGATCTCCCCCTCATTATGTGAGCGGATAAACTACGGATTAGATTTTATGCTGAAATTTTGGTACAAAGAATTCTCTCAATATCCGCCTGATCATCCGGATTACTGGCGCATCCGGTTTATTGGTCACTCACTGCTAATTACAACTATATACTTCGCCATTCTCACTGTAATCAATTTAGTGTATTTTTCAGGATCCATGTACGCATTGTTAGATGCTTTTGGCTTGGTACTTTCTCTGGGAATTTACTACCGATTTTGCCAAACAGGACATGTAAAGATAACCGCTTGGGCTACCACTCTCATGCTAACGAGTTTAATCATGTTGTTTGTGATTTCAACCAAGGGTTATGTCCATTCACTCCTATGGGCAACCCTAATTCCGCCGTTTTGTTTTTTTCTTATCGGTCGAACATGGGGCACATATATTTCATCCCTGTGCTTTAGCATATGTGTTTTTATGGTTTACCTGCAAACGAAAGATCCCCAACAGGTTACGTTTGGAATTGGTGCATTACTTAACGTGATTGAAGTGTGTATTGCGCAAATTTTGTTATTTAGATTTTATGAGAAAACACGTTTCTCTGCCTATCAAAAACTGGCAATACGTAATTTAGAAATTCAAAAAATGGCTGAAATAGACAAACTTACTGGATTATATAACCGTGAAAAACTTGATGAAGTACTCAACACGTTATTAACCACATCAGCGGCAAATACCGATACAATCAACCCCTTGATTGACACAGAAGATGCCTCTTCTTCAATGGCAATTGGTCAACTTTTTAATGGCAACATAATAGATAAAAAGATATCAACAAAGCCTGATCTGTCGTCTCCTAGCCTGCATCCTATTTCGATTGTTATTATCGACATCGATCATTTTAAGCGAATTAATGACAATCACGGTCATTTGGTCGGCGATAAAGTATTGTGTGAACTGGCACAATTACTTCAAAGTAAAATGCGTAATGATGACTTATTAACGCGGTGGGGAGGAGAAGAGTTTGTGATTATTTTACCTAACACATCGTTGGCAGATGCCACCGAATTAACGGAAAGATTACGGTTTTATATTGCCAAGCAAAACATTCAAAACATGGCGCTTACAATCAGTTTAGGTGTCACTCAATATTACCCGGAAGACAATGCCCACAGTCTGTTAGAACGAGCCGACAAAGCCTTATATCAGGCAAAATCACAAGGACGAAATTGTGTTGCTGTAGCCTAAAATATACCACACCAGAACTCAACGCCATGCAGTGGTATCAGTCAGTTAGGTTTATATCTAATCTAACCTAACAAGTTCGCTATCAGGTATTTTTGCAGCATAATGTTTACCATTAATGCGCTCAATAATTTGCGTCGCGGTTAAATCATGCACAACATTTATCACGGTTGAAGCAGCATCCGTTATCGCACCAATCACCACTAAAATGGGGATCACTTCCATTGGCAGCCCTAGGGTGGTGACAATAAAAATTTCACCTAAAAATGCCCCACCTGGCACACCACCAATAACAAATGCCGATAACACCGAAATCAAAATGGTCAGCATAAATACGTCTGTCGTAAAGTCTAACCCTAGCAAAGAATAAATGAACACTATCTTTAACGCCGTTATCGCAGCGGCACCACCTTTGTTTAGATTAACCAGCAGTGGCAAGCTAATCTCGGCAATTTGTTCATTTAGCCCCATTTTCGCGGCGCTACTAATCGTCACGGGTAAGGACGCTAATGACGAACTGGTCCCTAATGCAGTCACGGCAGGTTCGAGCATATGTTGCCAAAACAACTTAACGCCTTTTACACCACCACCAATCCAAGCATATAAGGTGGATCCTAAAGTAAGATACAACGCCATGGCGACAAAAAACAGCCCCACAGCACGAGCAAACGTGCCCATCAGTTCCGAGTCTTGACTGGCCATTGTGGCTGCAAAATAAGCACCAAGGCCGATGGGAGCCACATGCATTAGGATTGATATCACTTTCATGATGACAGTATTTAAACTGTCTAGCATCCGGCTGACTCTCTGGCCATCTTCACCAGACTGACCAATCGCCACCCCACTAATTACTGACATAATAATTAAGGCTAAAATATTGGATTTAGATAATAAACCAACAAAATCATTGGTGGTTAATAAGCTGACAAAATCCATACTGCCTGAAGTAGCTTCAACACTATTGGCTAAGTCTAATGTCACCCCTTGTGCTGGATCATAAGCTAACGCTAGCAATACCACACCTACCGAAGGGATAATGGCCATCACAATTGACACGCCCATTATCGATACCAATATCGCACCCAATTTTTTTAAATCTGTCATGTGGGCAATCGATGACATCACACTTACTGCCACCAATGGCACGATAATCATAAACAGTAAATTAAGAAATATCTGTCCTATTGGTTTAAGTTTGATGGCCCATTCAGGAAATAGCCCACCAAACAAACCGCCAACTAAGAGGGCGCTAAGTAAAATAATGGACGAACGATAAGCACGTAGACTGCTCAACATATAATTTCCTAAAGACAGTTAGACAAAAAATGAGCAATGCCATGTACAGGATTCAGTAATAAAAAGTGCACATGGAACAACAAGTTGTACAGCTACAAAATATCACACATGACCAATGTGATACTAATCACAAAAATTCACTTAGCTTAATCATTTACGTAAATTCCAATGATGAGATTTTCAGACTATCTAACAACCATAGACTTTATTTCCGTGCCAGACACTTATCTCATGGAATAGGCAAAATCAAACTGAGTAATACTTTGCATCACATCTTGGTCATCGTCACGATATATTCAAGTTAACTGAATATCCATAGTTCAGCTAACTTGGAGGATAAATTCACGTGATCGACAAGACTTCTTATTGAGTGACTAGGGCCTGTTAACCTTTGCTGGTTAAATTTTGTTCGAGATAAAAACGTTTTAATCGAGGCGAGTGAATTGCTGCCTAACAATCTAAGCTGCTATCACGTCAAAAAGATGCTCTCAACAAAGAGTAAAACGTTTTTAGCCGAACCCTTCGGGCAGCGTTTGTTGGTCATTTTTACTGCGTTATCGACTTTTTATGTAGAATAACTACACCACAAAGTCTCTTCCTTGTACAAATGACCAACAATTCACTGCAAAAACAACCTTGAAAGAACAACAGGCCCTAAGACACGAGTTTATAGGTAGCAGTAATATGTACAACACCTTTAATCTCCGGTAAAAAAATACCAATGTTGCGTTAACACAAACATTGGTATTGGGGAGTAATTACTGCCGCTTGCAATAATTAGCAAGCTGTCATATTACCAAGCAAACTTTTTAAATACATCATCAACGGGTGTTTTGGCAACATGGTTAGTGTAGTTACTGATCACTTTTTGCGATAAGCCTAAAATGATTTCTAACACCTGCTGTTGGCCATAACCTGCGGCATAAAATGCTGCTAGTTCTGCTTCAGAAATGTTACCGCGGTTACGTACGATACTTAATGTCGCATCTTGTAACGCTTGTAATTTTGCAGTTGGCATCGCCGCTTTATTACGCAATGCTTCAGTTAACGCTGGGTCCACTTTCATTGAATGTGCAATACCTGTATGTGCTGGTACACAATAGCCACATTCGTGTTCAACGTTTATTGTTTGCCATACAACCGTTAGCTCTTCAGGGTTAAATGATGTGTCTAAAAAAGCCTGATGTAACTGTTGGTAAGCTTGCAACGTGCTTGGAGATTCTGCCAACACGCCAAATAAGTTAGGTACCATGCCCATTTGCTTTTTAGCGCCTTCTAACATTGCTTTGCTGTCTTCTGGTGCTGTGTCTACAGTGTGAATAGTAAATGCAGTCATAATATCCTCTCTTCTAGATAAATAAATTTAGGAGTGTTGCGTTTCGAATTGATACCACTATAAATCAATTTGAACGTTCGCTCAAGTTTATTTTGAGTAGTTGTTCAAATTGATTGTTATTATGCAAATTTACACTAGAGAATATTGTTTATTATCAAAATAGTATGAGTTTTAAAAAATATAAAATAATCACTTAACTCATCCGTTAATGCTAATCCTACTAGCCACTTGAACATTTCAAGTGCCAGTTATTGAGGCATCTAGAAATGCGTAGCGACGGCTCTAATAGGGTGAAGTACGATCTAATTAATAACAATCCCAGAATAAAGCACTTACGCCAAAACGATATTTAAACGATAAAATGGGTTTATCCCCCACATCTTTACACTTCTTTAATTGAACAAATAATTGAGATTAATTATCATTACTGCAAGTTTGTAGATTTGTATTAACTTTTATAAAAAATAATAAAATCAGCAGGTTTAACACTTTAATTGCAATACTGCATGGCATAATTTGAGCAAACAAAAATGAACATGGTTTCGACATTAAAATGGTTTCACAACTGGGTAGGTTTTTTTATTAGCATCACCATGTTAATAGTACTTACCACTGGAGTATATCTCGGTAGCGTTGATTTACTCAATCGCCTAGACAGTAAAGATCAAACATACTCTCCAATCACACTTGAACAAAAAGCCGATACTGTTGCGAGTGTATTTGAGCGCTATCCCGACATGAGTACTGTTCGCTTTCCAACAGAACACACCCCATATATTCAAGCTAGCACTCGTGGTAAATCAATTGCATTGGACAAAGAGTTAAATGAACTGTCGAGTAGCTCCTCTTTCGATTTACCTGGATATAGCACGGTATTTTGGTTGCATCGAAATTTTCTCATCGACAATGGTGGTAAATACATTAATGCATGGGCATCGCTTGCGGGGGGCATCGTAACCTTAATTGGCATTTACCTGTGGTGGCGAGTGCGTAATGGATTTAGATTAAAACAAAGTATTCCTAAAAATACCCGCTCAAGCAGTTTACTTAAAAGCCACATTCAACTGGGATTATTTATTTCAGTACCATTGTTTATATTGTGTATCAGCGGATTTTTAATCACTTACAACAGCTTATGGACAGGTGTTCTTAAGCAAGATGCCGCCAACGAACAGACACGAACTTATGCTGTCAGCCAACCAAGTCATTGATTGAGCCAGCTAAGCAACGCACAACAAATTTGGCCAGACGCAGAGCTTGTATCAGTGAGTAAACCACGCTCTAAGCCCAATAAAGACCAACAAGCAGAAACAGATAAACCACAAGACCTTGTGTACAGTATTCAATTCGATGAACATCAGGGCGTGTGGTTAAGAGAAGCGGATCGCATCAACATGAATTATCAACAAGGAACGATTGAGTCCGTAATCAAACACAGTGACCGACCTTTATCAGCTAAAATTGCCAGTTTTGTTCGGCCTCTACACGATGGACTGTACATGCCAGCAAGCTATGTAATGTTGATTACCTTGGTGTCACTCATTGGCACATTGATTTTATCATTCAGTGTGGTGACCTTTTACCGACGTACTTTTAGTCGCAAAAAAGCCAGTTAACGAACAGCCCACCATGTTGCGCTATAATTCCTTCATACATCGACGGCAATGTAGCGTAGCATGAAATCAAACCGTTGTTAAACACCATATAATGTCACTACCACAGCACCGCCTAATCCGACATTGTGTTGCAACGCTAATTTGGCGTTATCCACTTGTCTACTCCCGGCCTGGCCGCGTAAATGCCAGGTTAATTCAGTACATTGTGCCAGCCCTGTTGCACCAATGGGGTGGCCTTTAGACATCAGCCCACCCGAAGGTCCAATGACAAATTGACCACCATAAGTGTTGTCACCATTGGCAATCAATTCAGCGGCACCGCCCTCAGGGCAAAGGCCCAACGCCTCGTAAGTAATCACTTCATTTGGGGTAAAACAATCATGTAACTCAATCACATCGATATCATTTGGACCAATCCCTGCCTCGCAGTAAACTTGTTCGGCAGCCTGTTGCGTCATGTCTTTACCAACGGCATAGATTGGGTCTTGCCACGATTGCTCGGTATCTGTTGCCATTGCCTGCGCAATAATATGTACTTTAGAGGTAATACCATGTTTCCTGGCAAACGGTTCACTGCACACAATCGTTGCTGCTGCGCCACAAGTAGGTGGGCATGCCATAAGTCGAGTTAAATAATGATCATAAATAACTTTATCATCAAGCACTTGTTGGTAAGTTAATGGTTTTGAAAACATCGAATATGGATTTTGTAATGCATGACGACGCGATTTTTCTGCCACCTTGGCAAAGATATCGGCGCCTACATGATACTTATCCATATAATGTCGGCCTGCAGCACCAAAAGCACGTAATGCAATCGGGCCTTGCGGGGCATTAAACTGTTTTAACACTGGCTCAATCCGCTCAAAAGGGCTTTCTCTATCAGTCCAATGTGATCCCAATGCACCAGGCTGCATTTCTTCGAATCCAAATGCTAACGCGCAATCAACTTGTCCTGACAATATTGCTTGGCGCGCTAGAAATAACGCTGTCGAGCCGCTAGAACAATTATTATTAACATTGATAATTGGAATACCGCTTTGGATCACATCGTAAAATGCATGCTGTGCACAGGTGCTGTCACCATAGATATATGCACCATAAGCTTGCTGAATCAATTTTGCTTCAAGCCCTGCATCAGTTAATGCCAACTTAATCGCTTTAGCCGCCATCGCGCGGTAGGGTTCATGATTACCCGGTTTGCAAAAAGGGATCATCCCAACCCCCGCTACTCTTACCAATGTCATATTATTCCCGTTATTAAGTTTGTCATTTCTAGTTTTTGTTAATAGGAAGTGGGATATTCACAGATTATGCGCCCTACTTTACTTGAACAATATTATCTTAATAGCAACTGTTAACATAAAGTTAATTCACACCGTGTACAACGCACCAAAGGAAAGCGCAAGCGCACCAATATGGAACACAAATATCTAAGCCCTCAATTTTCACCATCACTCCCTGTGTTGGCTTAATTTTCAATTGCACTAACATCGAACATTTACGAGATCATTTCAGCAACATTTTCATGAGTTTGCACCAAACAGGTTCAAAAAGTGATAACAAAGTAACGATTTAGGAATGACTTTTGCTTTATAACAGTATGAATTGTAGAAGAGAATCGCTTTGTGGGTACTGAAATGAATAATATTAGTGATGCTATTGGCGTTATTGCACAAAGTGCAAACACCCTGTTTATCTTACTTGGTGCAATTATGGTTTTAGCCATGCACGCTGGCTTTGCATTTTTAGAAATGGGCACGGTAAGACATAAAAACCAAGTCAACGCCTTAGTGAAAATTCTGACTGACTTTGCTTTTTCTGCCATGGCCTACTTTGTCATTGGCTACCAAATAGCTTATGGCAACCACTTCTTTGTCAGCGCAGAAAGCTTGGCCACCGATAATGGCTATCAACTGGTTAAATTTTTCTTTTTACTGACCTTTGCAGCAGCCATTCCAGCAATAGTATCTGGTGGTATTGCAGAACGCGGCAGCTTTAGACCTTTTTTACTGGCATCGGCATTAATTGTTGCCTTCATATACCCTTTGTTTGAAGGGATTATGTGGAATGGTAACTTTGGTTTTCAGGCGTGGCTAGAAAGCCAATTTGGCGCCCAATTTCATGATTTTGCCGGTTCTGTTGTAGTACATGCCATGGGTGGGTGGTTAGCTTTAGTCGCCATCTATTTATTAGGCCCTCGACGCGGTCGTAAACCTGGTATTGCGTTTGCTCCATCGAACATCCCGTTTCTTGCACTAGGCTCTTGGGTGCTTATTGTCGGTTGGTTTGGTTTTAATGTCATGTCAGCACAAACCCTCGACGGCATTAGCGGCTTAGTTGCGGTGAACAGTTTAATGGCTATGGTCGGCGGTACTATTGTGGCGCTTGTTGCCGGTAAAAATGACCCTGGTTTTATTCATAACGGCCCTCTTGCTGGTTTAGTGGCTGTGTGTGCGGGTTCTGACTTAATGCATCCTGTTGGTGCATTTGTTGTTGGTGGAGTGGCCGGTGGATTATTTGTATGGGTTTACACCAAGTTACAGCGTAGCAATAAGATAGATGATGTACTCGGTGTATGGCCATTACACGGCTTATGCGGTGTATGGGGCGGTATAGCTGCGGGGATTTTTGGTCAACAAGCCTTAGGCGGTCTTGGCGGAGTCAGCTTTTTGTCGCAACTCATTGGTAGTATTGCCGGGGTAGCGGTTGCATTAATTGGCGGTATGATCGTTTATGGTTTAGTTAATAAAATATCAAGTTTACGCTTAAGCCAAGAAGATGAGTTTATTGGCGCGGATTTAGCAATTCACAAAATTGGTTCAACCAATTCAGACAAGTAGCTGAATGAATTAATATCGATAAATAAATTCTCAAAAATCTCCAGTAAACTAAGGGCAGGAAATGTATTTCTGCCCTTGTTGAGTTTACCGATAATTTTGGAGGTTAATGCTTGGGTTTTACCCCATTCTTCACCATATCCTTGCCGCTTTCAAAGATTTCAGCTGTAACTCCACGCGCCAATAACAACTTATGATTATAACCAAACACCGCAACAAAATGACTACCATCAGCATTATTGGTTGCCAAGCCAACCCCAGCTACGCCCTCTAAGCCTAAACCACCCTTTTCGACTATCAACAAAAAACGCTCTAATTCAGCTAGATTGTCGATTACATCATTTTCAACATTCATTTATACCCCCAATAGGTTTCATACCTAAGTAAGCGTTAACTTATTATTGAGAAGGATTATATCATTGTAAATTTATAAGGTACCACTGCATATCACCACAATAATTTTTTACACTCCCTCCCGTAGCCCCTAACACCAACAATACCTACATTCTAGTTTGAAGCGGTAGTATTATTCCAACTCATCAACAACAGCAAAACAAGAACAAATCAGACATACCAATTTACCGGACATACAACCAACCAAAAAGCACCTAACTAAAATACAGCGATCATCATTGAGTTAAGAGCTAATAGGATCAAAATCGTACTTTTATCTACTTGCTAGTTTCTTCCACTAATACTGCACATCTTCTGCACTTTTTTTCGATAACATCCTCGTAACGGTTTTACATTTGCAATTACCCCTTAATGCTAGGAGAGCCCAATGTTTTCCATCAATAACTTACATAATACCCATCGGCTGTTTCGCCTGCCGATAATGCTATTACTTATCATCACATTTAGTTGTGTATTTATGCTCACTGGCTGTGGTAGTGACAGTGATAGCACTTCAGATGTAACTGAAACAGCCACCAGTACAGATACTGATACCGACACAAGTACAGATACAGATACAGATACCGAAGATGTAGTCACAGATGCGGATTTTGAAGCTACCGATTGGACAGACGAAACTCACAGTAAAAATGTCGACCCTAACTTTACCGAAGTATTTAATGATACTGAAGTTAAACGATTCGATATCGTCGTGACTGAAGAGCGCTGGCAAAGCATGTTAGATGACATGACATCACTCTATGGCGAATTTGGAAAAACCACATCCAACAGCTTAAACGATACCGATGAAGATCCTATTTTTGTACCTGCTGAAGTATTTTATAACGACACTGAATGGTATCGAGTGGGAATTCGCTTTAAAGGTAACTCATCACTGCAAACCAGTTGGCAACAAGGTATTTTAAAACTCGCCTTTAAACTCGACTTTGACGAATATGAAGATGATTATCCGCAAATTAAAAATCAACGATTTTATGGCTTTAAAAAATTCAGTTTGAAAAACAACTTTAATGATGAGTCAATGCTACGAGAAAAAGTCGCCGCAGATGTATTTGAAGATGCAGGTTTAGCTGTCTCTCATACCGGCTTTTACACCTTATATGTCGACCATGGTGATGGCCCAGAATATTTTGGTTTATATACCCTAGTTGAAGAAGTTGACGACACCTTAATTGATACTCAATTCTCCAGTGATGACGGTAACTTATACAAACCTGAAGATGATGGAGCGACTTTTGTAGACGGTTCATTTAGCCAAGACGATTTTGAAAAGAAAACTAACGAGGACGACGAAGATTGGTCTGATATCCTTGCTCTATTCACAGCTTTACATGATGAAGATACGGCCAGTAGCGACCCAGAAACATGGCGTGCAAATCTTGAAGCCGTATTTGATGTTGATGTATTTTTAAAATATTTAGCCGTCAATGGCATTATTCAAAACTGGGACACTTACGGCATAATGCCACACAACTACTATTTATATAATAATCCTGAAACATCACAACTGACATGGATCCCATGGGACAACAACGAAGCCTTGCAAGACGGTAAACAAAGTGGCGCTTTAGCCTTAGATTTTTCTGATTTAAACTCTAATAGCTGGCCTCTCATTGCAAAAATTTACGCAGATGATGAATACCGAGACCGCTACAACCAATATGTACTCGAAGTCATCGGTGATGCATTCGAAACAAATAAAATGCAAGCCAACTATAATACATATTCAGCGCTTATTGCCCCATACGCTACCACAGAAGTATCAGGCTACAGTTTCTTAGAAAACAGTGATGATTTTTATGATGCTATCGATGAGCTTTTAGAGCACGCCGAAGACAGAGCCACAGCGGTAGACAGTTACTTAGACAAACAATAGCTCAAAAAAAAGCTCAAAAAATTGTTTAAATAGAAAACACCTACAATCTACGCTCGATATAACAAAAAAAGGTCATTTATTACAACATAAATGGCCTTTTTTATCTCTATAGTACGCAGTCATGCACGACTTCCTCATTAATATCATGCCCCTATGGGACAATGCCCATCTACTTACCAATAGCCAAAGGTAATACGAATCGTGCACCTATAAATTGCAAATTATCATTCATGACACAAAAACATTGCACTTGATGAAAACTGCGCACCAATAAATTATAAGTACTATTATTTAAACCAAATCAACATGGTTAAACACCATTAGTGCTACGGCAAAATGAACGTAAAGTATACAGATCGATAAATAATCAGCTATGATTAATCATTAGACATATACAGAAAATAAATGTCTAAAAAACGATCTCTACTGGATTGTTTTTATACACAATTCAAGCAGTAAAAAGGAATTTACTAAGCTTTCATGATGATTTTAAACGATAAAAAGTTAGTTAACCTAATAAAGTACACACCAAGTATTGTCGTTGGCTTTTTCGCGATTACTGTCAATATTATCATTATTAAAGACAATCAAGATAAAGCCCGTGAAAGTATCAAATCCCTTCGTGAAGACATTATTGAAACAAATAAAAATGCCGTAAAACAATCAACTAACAAAGCATCGAATTATATTATTTATAAAAAAGAAATGGTCATAGATGGGCTTAAAACGCTGTCTCAACAACGTGTAAATGAAGCATATGCAATAGCAACAAACATCTACAACAACAACCAAAACAAACCCCAAACGGCGGTGACAAAATTAATCACTGATGCGTTACGCCCTATCCGATTTTATGAAGGGAGAGGTTACTTTTTTATCTTTCAAATGAATGGTATTAATGTCTTGCATGGACTTAAACCCGAGCTTGAAGGAAGCTCTGCTTGGGATGCTAAAGACCTACGGGGATCATACATTTTAAGAGAGCATATAAACTTAATTAAGCAGCAAAATGGAGAAGCTTTTTATCACTGGTGGTACCCAAAACCCGGAGAAGCTTTAAAAAAAGAATATGAAAAAATTGGCTTTGGAAAGTATTTCGCCCCCTATGATTGGTTCATTGGAACTGGTGAGTATATTTCTGATATTGAAAACGATTTAAAAATATCATTGTTGAAATCTGTTATTGACTTTGAACACTTTGAAAATGAAAACTTATTTATTATCGACGACCAAGGCAACTTACTTGCTAATGAAAGCAAGGATACTCAATTAGCATTCCTGATCAATTCAAATTCTACGATAACTGAAAAGATTGCCACTAAAGCCCAACTAGAAGGCAATTTTATCACCTTAAATGATGCAACCCTTAACGAGGACGGCAATGACAGAACAGAGATAGGCTACATAAGGCGAATTAAAGATTGGAATTGGATCGTAGGATCGTATTTTAATTCAAGCAATGTGAATAACTACATCAAAATAAAACAACAAGAAACAAACTCACTCAATCAGAAAAAATTATTTAACATCATATTATTAAGTATTTTCTCAACATTATTTATGGTGGGGATTTCGCTCATAGTAAGCAACTTAATTGCTAGACGTTTCCATCGAATTGAACATAATATCCATGCATTAGAAGCCTCAAAAAGCAAACTCCACCACATGGCTTTACATGATGCGTTAACAGGGCTACCTAATCGAATATTGTTACTCGAAAAAATTTATGAAGGCATAGAATCAGCAGATATTCACCATCAACAAGTCGCTATTGTATTTATCGATATTGATGACTTTAAAAAGGTCAATGATTGTCATGGTCATTCCGCAGGTGATGAGTTATTAATATCAATTTGCGAAAAATTTAAACATGCTTTTGAGTCAAAAGACACCATATCGCGCTTTGGTGGTGATGAATTTGTCTTTTGCTTTCCGCAGCTCAATAATCTCAATGAAGCCTACCTAAAAGTGGCCCAAATACAGCAATTATTTGATGAGAAATTTATTGTCAATGGCCGAGAGATCATGACCCAATGTAGCATTGGAGTCAGCATGTACCCTTCTGATGATAGCCAACCTGAAGGCCTTATCCGTAAAGCTGACATCGTACTCTACAAATCTAAAGCAGAACTTAAAGGTAGTGCGACTTTTTATAACTATCAGTTGAATGAACAAATTCAATATAAATATTTGCTAGAAGCAGAGCTTAGAGTAGCGCTCGAAAATGAAGAGATATTCCTTCTTTATCAGCCACAAATAGACACCAAAACACAACAGATAATTGCCGTAGAAGCACTTGCAAGGTGGGAACATCCAAAACTGGGATCTATTTCACCCGATGACTTTATCTGCATAGCTGAAGAAATTGGGATCATTAAAGAAATTGGCCTATTTGTATTTCGCCAAGCCTGTACAGATATATTAAGTGTGTCCCCAGCAGGTAAAAAGGCTATTAATGTTTCGATTAATATTTCTCAAAAACAGTTAATGTCACCAGACTTTATTGAATCAATTACACAGACAACAGATGAAATAGGGATTGAACGACACCGAATAACCTTAGAAATCACCGAAAATGTCATGCTGAATGAGCTTGAAAAAACATATGACATATTAACTGAATTAAAAAAACGCTCGTTCTGCATCTCACTAGATGACTTCGGCACCGGATATTCATCATTAAGTTATTTGAATATGCTACCTTTTGATGAAGTTAAAATAGACCGCTGTTTTGTAAATAACATTACTATCAGTAAGCAAAGTAAGGCCCTCATCAAATCAATTTTAGCTATCAGTGATGCATACGGAATGATAACCGTCGCTGAAGGTGTTGAAAAGAAGGAACAACTTACCATGCTGCATTCTCTTGGCTGCAATTTAATCCAAGGCTACTATTTTGATAAACCTTTGACGTTATCTACACTGCACAATACTTATTTAATGCAGTAAGCATTTGATCTGAACTCGTCGTCAATCATGGTCATGAAATCTGGCTAACTTCCTCTAACAAAAAAAGCGAACCATCAGGTTCGCTCTTAGAGATATTTCAAGCGGATGTATTACTTATATTCCAGCTTTAATTTTACGCGCTTGGTGCAGTTTCTTGTAACTTTCAATCAAACGTAGATGCGGCTCGATACCTTCTAAATTCATGCTGGTTTTGCTCAGGCCATAAAAACGCACCGAGCCATTAATCGAACCTACCACATTGTCCATCACATCTTTACCGAACATACGGTTAAAGTTGCCAATAAAGTGCTCAAGCTCTAAATCCTCATCTAACGTCACCTCTAATACTGCGTTCACAGCTTGATAGAATAAACCTCTTTGCACAGTATTGTCGTTAAACTGCAAGAACTCTCCGACTAACTCAATGGCATCTTCATGGGCTCCTAACGCGAGGTAAATCAAGATTTTCAATTCGATAATAGTTAATTGGCCCCAAACAGTGTTTTCGTCGAACACAATGCCGATTAAAGTGCGAATATCGGTATGGTTATCTAATTGGCTTTCTTCTAAGCGATTAACTAGCTTACCTAACGCTTTAGTGCTTAATGAATGCAGGTTTAAAATGTCTTCACGATAGTTTAAGGCTTTATTGGTATTGTCCCAAATCAAGTCATCAACTGGATACACTTCAGAATATTCAGGCACTAAAATACGACAAGCAGACGCTCCTAAATTAGTAAATTCGGCAATATACACTTCTTTGCCCATGGCTTCTAAGATACCGAATAAACCGCTGGCTTCTTCTTCACTAGTGCCAGTAAAATCCCATTCACAGAATTCATAATCAAACTTACTACTAAAGAAGCGCCAAGAGATAACCCCTGTTGAATCGATAAAGTGCTCAACAAAGTTTTCTGGTTCAGTTACTGCCATGCTGTTAAACGTTGGCTTTGGCACATCGTTTAAGCCTTCAAAACTGCGACCTTGTAATAACTCGGTTAAGCTGCGCTCTAATGCCACTTCAAAGCTAGGATGTGCACCAAACGAGGCAAAGACACCACCGGTACGAGGGTTCATCAAGGTTACGCACATGACAGGGAATTGGCCGCCTAATGAAGCATCTTTCACTACAATAGGGAACCCCTGTTCTTCAAGCCCTTTAATACCCGCTAAAATACTTGGGTATTTCTCTAGTACCGCCATTGGCACATCAGGAAGCACTATTTCTTGTTCAATGATTTGACGTTTTACCGCACGCTCAAAAATTTCAGATAAACACTGAACATGGGCTTCTTGCAAGTTATTACCTGCACTCATCCCATTACTTAAAAACAAATTTTCAATAAGGTTCGACGGAAAATAAACTGTTTCACCATCAGATTGGCGCGTGTACGGAATAGTACAAATACCACGATCTTTATTGCCAGAATTAGTATCAATTAGATGCGAGCCACATAACTCTTCATCGGGGTTATAAATATCTAAGCAATAGTCATCTAAAATGCCTGAAGGTAACGAATCATTACCTTCGAGTGCAAACCATTTTTCATTTGGATAATGTACAAACTCGCTATTTGCGATTTCAGTACCAAAGAATTGATCATTATAAAAAAAGTTATTATTGAGACGCTCAATGAACTCACCTAATGCTGAACATAATGCGCTTTCTTTAGTGGCACCTTTACCGTTAGTAAAACACATTGGTGATGCAGCATCACGGATATGCAAAGACCAAACGTTTGGCACAATGTTTCGCCAAGAGGAGATTTCAATCTTCATCCCAAGATCAGCTAATAGGCCAGTCATGTTTTTGATGGTTTGTTCAAGCGGTAAGTCTTTACCCAAGATAAAAGTATTCTCATCACCTTGAGGTTGCCCCATCAACATTGCATTGGCATTTGCATCGAGGTTATCAACGGTTTCAATTTTAAACTCAGGGCCAGTTTGTACCACTTTCTTAACGGTACAACGTTCGATTGAACGTAAAATACCTTGGCGATCTTTATCCGAAATATCTTCTGGTAATTCCACCTGGATTTGAAATATTTGGTTATAGCGGTCTTCAGGATCAACAATATTGTTTTGCGACAACTTGATATTTTCAGTCGAAATATCTCGGGCTTTACAATACACCTTGATAAAGTAAGCCGCACACAGCGCAGACGAAGCTAAGAAATAATCAAAAGGACTAGGAGCTGAACCATCACCTTTATAACGAATAGGTTGATCGGACGTGACGGTAAAGTCGTCAAATTTAGCTTCGAGTCTCAAGTTATCGAGAAAGTTTACTTTGATTTCCATTGAATATATCCACAGTCTTGCGCGACCAAAAGGGCAGCTTGTCTAATTGAGGTGAATTATCGGTGTTTTTGACCCAATAGTCTTGGGTTAATTGCCTTCATGAAGGCATTAAGTGGATTTAGCCGAATAAATAATGCTGTTTAGCTCGAAAGCCTGTAGTACAGGTCTGGCTCAATAACAGGAAATGTTGAAGGTATTTATATTATCAATCTTGCGTTATATCCGGTACTAGCGGGGCTCATAAAGTGATTCCCCAGCGATGCATTACTGATGCATCAATAATGCTTTAACGCCAATTGTTGATAGAGGGGTTATAACGCCTTATGACCTAAACTAGTCATAAAGTTTAGGGAAAGACCGGTTAACCATAAAATTAGTCATTGGAATTAGTCTTAAATGATGAGGAGTTCTCACCCCTCATTCATTTAAAACTAAGTAACGAGGAAAAATGTACACAAATTAAAGGCTAAATTACCAACCTAGCGAATAGTGATGTCTCTTCCGAAATACTCTTTAGAGTCATACTTAATAATCACATTGTTTAAAGATGCACCGTTATTATCCATCACCAATTTATGTGAAATAGCACTAAGTGAAATTAAAATATCTTTACATTCAATTCTCGCTTTCATCACCGAAACAGAAGCCGTTCTTAACACTTGAGAAATTAGCTCATGATTCTTACCGATTAACGCTAAAATGAAGTGCACAATGACTTCAGAGCACAAATCGGTATCTTCGATATTGCTTGGTCTAATCACTTTTTCGACGTAATCGTCTTCTTTTCCTGAAGGGACAAATCGTTGCACCCAATAAAAATAATCTTCATCAAAAATGATTGATTTTATCGGTTGCATATACTTGTCATCAGCAGATATCTTTTGGAATAATTCCTTTTTAACATCATCTGTTACATCAATTAACTGATCGCCAAATTCCTCATTGAGTCGTGAAATGATAATTTCTAATTCTTTTAAAAGAGAGACATTACCAGATGTTACTTTATTATAAGCATCACCAACTTCATCAATATTCTGTTGAAATACACCAATATACTTGTCGCCTTCTTCAATAGCATCAAGTAAAGGTATCAAGCTATAGCGTCTCACTTGAATCAACTCATAAAATTGGCCTAACTCTTCACGGATAGCTTGTAGACGATCAATCGCTTTAACCAGAAAATTACTGTCTCTCTTTATCGCTAAATTTAATCGTGAAAAATCCAATTGTTCATCTACGGTTCGCACTCGGTTATCAATCATGTTTTCATAAGTTTGAGTTTCATTAATCAACAATGAAAATTTATCTTCCATTTCAGAAAGTACATCTTGTACTTTTTTCAAACTGGTCGATCTCACTTGTTGGTTAATTCCGCGCACTTTTTCAGCTTCTGCTTGCTTCTTTTCGCGAATAATCCAAGTCACTGCTGCGCCAACGATGGTTAGGCTCGTAGCCATATCAAAACCAAGTTGAACATTATCAAACCATGAACTCATTTTTTTCCCTTAAATGTCATTTGCCTATGTGCACAAACAGTAATAACGGATTAAACAACGAATGTCATCACGAAAATAACCAAAAGGTAACAAAAGTCACATTAATAACCGGAAAAAAAGTCTTTTTTAGTACATTAAAAAATTATCAACCACTATTAAATAACAATATAATCAGTATATTAAAATTTTATTGTAGCAAATATACTGTTACATAATATCAAATATATCAAATATATCAACTGAGTAATAAGTGAGCTAATTAAAAATTATTTTATCGTAATCATTATATTTATCGATTCAAAATCAACAACTAAAAAACATCATATTTAAGTATTAAATTACTATTTTTGCCCCTTTATGAAATTTTTTAAATTCGCTAAATTAGGAATTTGCTGTAGTGATTCAGAATGATGAAAAGTTGAGGTTATTAAAAGCGATTGAGTGCTAAAAAGCATAAAAGAAAATAGAAAATAGAAAATAGAAAAGGAGGATATAATTGGTGTTAATGATTGATCATTATCGCATCAACTTTCTTAAAAATTTTTAAATTGGAATCCGTACCAGGATTTAAACTCAGGGTTTGGAATCAACCAAACTAATCTACTACTTTTAGGTTAGTTTCGTTTCATGGTTAACCAATATAAACGTTAGATACATTTTTGTCGGCAACGATAACACCATACCAAAAGCCACACACATTGCACTAATCATGATGCCATTAATACCCATCATCTCAATGGTATTACTGAAGTTATGGCAATAAATACCTAACAAGATTAAGCTAATCCCTACCGATATACATATTTTTAATATCAAAATTATTTTGGTATCAGACATGAACACCTCGCAGTCATCATTATTATATCCAATGAGTATAATGATTCGTTTTACGGTGATAAGTGTTGATGAAGATCATAAAAACATCGAGAGAGGATCGAACCAACTAATAAAGTGAGTCAGATCTTAAATAGAAAAGGCAGAGTTGGTCTTTTTGTCTCTTATCTGGGCATATCGTTAATCAATGGACTTGTAATCGGATAAAGTAAATATAAATTAGTTACTTGTGAACTCGAGCTGATATGAATAAGGGATAAATCACTAAATTATAGATACAAAAAAGCGCAAACAGTCGCTAAACCATTTGCGCTATCTTACAAAGTAAGAGTTACTCAGCTACTACGTTAGCAGCTTGAGGGCCTTTTTGGCCTTGCTCAACTTCGAAAGAAACTTTTTGGCCTTCAGCTAAAGTTTTGAAACCTTCTGAAGTGATTGAACGGAAATGAACGAACACATCAGCGCCGCCATTATCAGGAGTAATAAAGCCAAAACCTTTATCTTCGTTAAACCATTTTACTAAACCAGTTGTTTTATTAGACATTTTGTGTCCCTTATATATTTAAATTTAATCAATCTGTCGCGAAAATGCGATGCGCTCAAGCTTGAATTATTGAATGTCACGATGAAGCTAAGGGAAACACAGAGGATAACAACGATAACGCAGAGATTCTAAGGCTTTTCTTTTACTTGATGTTCATTAATAACTCTGAATGTCAGAGCAGGCTGTATAATACCTTGGTTTCAAGTATTGTAAAGGTTTATTTTGAAAAATATGACATTTATTGTATTGATGATGGATATTCAATGCTCTGATTATCTACTATCTAGCGAATCGTACCAACTTAATTTCATAAGTCCGCATTGAAGCGTGCCACTCTGGCTTCAGCCATAGTGCATTGAGTCAGTTGAATTAATTCCCCTAAGGTAATGCTAGGGGTTTGGTTAATCAAACGGGCAAGCTTTGCGTCTAAAGGCTCTAACTTGTCGGCATGCCCCAACAATGCGGTTACAATCTTTTTGATAAGATAACTAAAGCCCTCATCACTATCCGCTCTTAATTGTTCGGTAAACGATTGAATACTCATGGCCTTGCCTGACACAACCCAATTTCGCGAACGACGTACACGCTTCAGCTGGCAATCACACTGCAATGCTATCGTTTTAGCTTGTTTGGCTCTATCCCCACCAATTCGATGAATAAGAGAAGGAAGGAGGATAAAGATGTCTTCTGTCATAAGATACTATTGGCATACCTCATCAAATTAATATATGAATCAACATAATAGAGTTCTCTATTATCCGCTAAAAATGTCAACAACTCAGCATGCGCTTCAGATGAAACAGATAGATAATCTCCGCCTACCCCATGAAAAATAATATTAATTAACAATATATCCGAGGATAGTTTCTGAACATATTCGATCAATTGTTCTCCATTTTGTCCTTCTGGATACAATATAGGTGAAAATCGTTTATCATCCCCTTGACCTTTAATAGCAGTAAATAGATGATCTATATCATTGAGGTACTCTTTACCGTCACCCAGTAGGTTACTACCAACAAGCAAGTCGCCGCAGGGAACCGTATAAGTCCTTTCAGTTTTACCATCAATCGCTTTTAGTAAAGTATTAGCAACTGCCAGCTCCTCAATCATCTGTATGACGCTGTAGTGATCAAGGTCATGATGCATTTCAACCCAGTCCCTATCGGCAAGTGAACCTCTACACGGATGATACACACTATGGTTACCAAGCTCATGGCCAGCGTTTGCAACTGCTCGCCACTCCTCCATTCGCACATTCAACACAGGAGAGTTTGCGACTACGTAAAACGAGGCATTAAAATGATGTTTATTAAGCTCGGGAATAACATGATCTAATTGACTGTTTAACGCATCATCATATGAAAGACTTATCGCTAGCGTCCTCCCACCTGGCCAAGTAAATTCCTTACTCGGTGTTTGCGAGTAACTAGAGAATGAAAACAGTAATACCAAAAAGAATAAGCTTATTTGAATCATAGAATTCACCTTTGATAATATTTTTGTGAACTTAAATCCTAGCCTAACGTTTTAGAATTTATGAGTAAAAGCATGCTGGGTATGGTTTTTGCTCGATTTGGTTAATGCCCAGCCAATCTTAACCGATTAATTTATGTTATAGGAATGAGATTTTATGCGGTAGTTGTTTTTTAGCAGACTAATGCAGTTCGTTGGTTCTAGTTTTAATATATCTCAAACTGAAATCCATTTATTCAATGATTGAATAATGCTAATAAACTATTTAGGTCAATATATGTGATCGAAAATAAAATTCTGACTGGTATTTATCAAAAGAAATGAAGACTTTGAAATTACCGTTTCTACGGTTGCTTCAACAGAATTGAAAACGGCTCGCATATTTCTATGCAAGCCGTTGTTTTATTTGGCAGGGGTGGCAAGACTCGAACTCGCAACCATCGGTTTTGGAGACCGCTGTTCTACCAATTGGAACTACACCCCTGTTGACGAGTGCATTATGCTAAACCCCCCCCTAAAGGTAAAGCACTTTTTTGCATTATCTGCCTAATTGCAGTTTTTTCAAACAAGTTTGTAGTTATTAATCGTTCAGTTGTCGCTTATAATTTTACAAGCCTGTTCTGGGCATTCAATAATTGCTATTTTGATATGACTAGTTGTAGAGTCTTATTTTCTACACGCTGCTTTAGGTACACTTCTTTAATGACTTTAAGTCCCAAGCTAAAACAAGAGTAGCGTAATGCTTCGTACTGACTTTCAAATGCTATTCTTAATGCTGCACAAGTCAAATCAGTATTCGGGCTGTCAGAGCAAACCCAACCCACCACTTTTCTCGCATTCAAATCCATTACCACGGCTAAATAAAGCCATTTAGTTCCAGACCAAATATACGTTACATCACCACACCAAACCTGGTTTATGACGTCAACGTTAAACTGTCGCTTTAACAAGTTAGGCGCGATTGTAGGCTCATCATTCGCTATCTTGTAGCGATGTTTTCTGGGTTGGCTACTGATAAATCCTGCATCTCTCATTAAACTGGCAGCCTTATAGCGGCCAACATTTTCACCTAATTGATTGAGCTGGCCTGCTATCGTTCTCGCGCCTGCTGAGCCTCGGCTATCATGGTGGATTGCAATTGCTTGCTGGCGCAATTTCTCTCGTTCAGGCTTCACTAGTCCACGATGTTTGAGATGATAATGGTAGCTACTACGCGGTATTCCAAACAAATGACAAAGCTGTTTGACGATGTTCTGCTCTCTCGATAACGATTCAATTAATGCTATCGTTTGATGTTGTCTTGCATTAAGAGAGCGGTAGCCTTTTTTAAGATATCTTTCTCCCATTCAATTTTCTTAATTTGAGCTTCAAGCTCTTGAATTCGTTTTTGTTCGGGAGTGATGGCATTAGCTGATGGAGTAATACCTTCAAATTCTTGTCTTAGCTGGGTTACCCAACGTCTAATCGCTGTCGGGCCTACGCCGGTTGCATCACAAGCTTCTCGGATTGTGTAGCCTTGTTTAATCACAAGGTTAGCAGTATCTATTTTAAATTCTGTTGAGTAAGTTGGTTGAATCTTCATTACTTTTTGCACCGTTTTATCTTAAGGCAAGTTTACCTCATATCGGTGTACAGTTTCATTAAGCCACAATAAGGTTGGCATCAACAAGATCTGACTGAGGACTTTGATAACCTTAGTATCCTTAAACTTCCGCCCTATTCGCCATAACTCAACCCTATAGAACAAGTGTGGCAATGGCTTCGTCAGAATGAACTCGCCAATTGTTGCTTTAGTGGATATGACGATATTGTTGAGCAGTGTTCTATTGCATGGAATCGATTTATTGCAGAGCCGGAAAGGGTGATTCAACTATGTTCTAGACGGTGGACAAAACTGACCAATTAATTAATGTAAATGATATAATAGCGGGCTGTCTCACGACGCTTTCAAGTCAATTAGGCGCCTAAAAATAACCTATTTCACATGGGCATATCGGCCACACAAACATTATTTTCAGATAAACCAAGCCCTAATTTCAACGATGAACAGACGTAAAAAAGCCCGCTATATAATAGCGGGCTGTCTCACGACTCTTTCAAGTCAATTAGGCGCCTGGAAATGACCTACTCTCACATGGGGAGACCCCACACTACCATCGGCGATACTGTGTTTCACTTCTGAGTTCGGAATGGGATCAGGTGGTGCCACAGCTCTATGGTTTCCAGACAAATTTTGCTTATCTAACGCATTCTTTTTTATGCATTAAATAATAATTCGAAAAGCTGATTATGCTTTATTAAAGCGTACTTGAGTCTCTCACACTGTCTAAGCGCTCTATTCTAACACTAAGGTCATGCTCCCTTTAGTACGACCTCCATGGAAGGAGGAAGTGCTAGAAAATGTCGGGAACATTTTCAGTAAAACCCATCTGGGTTGTATGGTTAAGCCTCACGGGTCATTAGTACAAGTTAGCTCAACGCCTCACAACGCTTACACACCTTGCCTATCAACGTAGTAGTCTCCTACGGCCCTTTAGAGAGCTTAAAGCTCTAGGGATGACTCATCTTAGGACTCGCTTCCCGCTTAGATGCTTTCAGCGGTTATCGATTCCGAACGTAGCTACCGGGCAATGCTATTGGCATAACAACCCGAACACCAGCGGTTCGTCCACTCCGGTCCTCTCGTACTAGGAGCAGCTTCCTTCAATCATCCAACGCCCACGGGCAGATAGGGACCGAACTGTCTCACGACGTTCTGAACCCAGCTCGCGTACCACTTTAAATGGCGAACAGCCATACCCTTGGGACCGACTTCAGCCCCAGGATGTGATGAGCCGACATCGAGGTGCCAAACACCGCCGTCGATATGAACTCTTGGGCGGTATCAGCCTGTTATCCCCGGAGTACCTTTTATCCGTTGAGCGATGGCCCTTCCATTCAGAACCACCGGATCACTATGACCTACTTTCGTACCTGCTCGACGTGTATGTCTCGCAGTTAAGCTGGCTTATGCCATTGCACTAACCGTACGATGTCCGACCGTACTTAGCCAACCTTCGTGCTCCTCCGTTACTCTTTGGGAGGAGACCGCCCCAGTCAAACTACCCACCAGGCACTGTCCCGAACCCCGATAAGGGGCCGCGGTTAGAACATCAAAACTACAAGGGTGGTATTTCAAGATTGACTCCACTCTGACTAGCGTCAAAGTTTCAAAGTCTCCCACCTATCCTACACATGTAGGTTCAATGTTCAGTGCCAAGCTATAGTAAAGGTTCACGGGGTCTTTCCGTCTAGCCGCGGGTATACGGCATCTTCACCGCAATTTCAACTTCACTGAGTCTCGGCTGGAGACAGCGTGGCCATCATTACGCCATTCGTGCAGGTCGGAACTTACCCGACAAGGAATTTCGCTACCTTAGGACCGTTATAGTTACGGCCGCCGTTTACCGGGGCTTCGATCATGAGCTTCTCCGAAGATAACCCAATCAATTAACCTTCCGGCACCGGGCAGGCGTCATACCGTATACGTCATCTTGCGATTTTGCACAGTACTGTGTTTTTGATAAACAGTTGCAGCCACCTGGTATCTGCGACTGCCGTCAGCTTAGGGAGCAAGTCCCATCACCGACAGCAGCGTACCTTCTCCCGAAGTTACGGTACCATTTTGCCTAGTTCCTTCAGCCGAGTTCTCTCAAGCGCCTTGGTATTCTCTACCCCCGACCACCTGTGTCGGTTTGGGGTACGATTTCTACTAACCTGAAGCTTAGAAGATTTTCCTGGAAGCATGGCATCAACTACTTCATCACCTTAGTGACTCGTCATCAGCTCTCAACCTGTACATTTAAGTACGTATTCCCGGATTTGCCTAAGAATACAGCCTACTACCTTAAACGCGGACTACCAACGCCGCGCTAGCCTAGCCTTCTCCGTCTCTCCATCGCAGTTAGCAGAAGTACAGAAATATTAATCTGTTTCCCATCGATTACGCCTTTCGGCCTCACCTTAGGGGTCGACTCACCCTGCCCCGATTAACGTTGGACAGGAACCCTTGGTCTTTCGGCGAGGGAGTTTTTCACTCCCTTTATCGTTACTCATGTCAGCATTCGCACTTCTGATACGTCCAGTGTGGGTTACCCCTTCACCTTCAACCGCTTACAGAACGCTCCTCTACCGCGCACTTCCTAAGAAATGCACCCGTAGCTTCGGTGGTATGTTTAGCCCCGTTAAATCTTCCGCGCAGGCCGACTCGACTAGTGAGCTATTACGCTTTCTTTAAATGATGGCTGCTTCTAAGCCAACATCCTAGCTGTCTAAGCCTTCCCACATCGTTTCCCACTTAACATACACTTTGGGACCTTAGCTGACGGTCTGGGTTGTTTCCCTTTTGACAACGGACGTTAGCACCCGCTGTCTGTCTCCCGAGTAGTACTCATTGGTATTCGGAGTTTGCAAAGGGTTGGTAAGTCGGGATGACCCCCTAGCCTTAACAGTGCTCTACCCCCAATGGTATTCGCTCGAGGCGCTACCTAAATAGCTTTCGAGGAGAACCAGATATCTCCGAGTTTGATTGGCCTTTCACCCCCAGCCACAAGTCATCCGCTCATTTTTCAACATAAGTCGGTTCGGTCCTCCAGTTGATGTTACTCAACCTTCAACCTGCCCATGGCTAGATCACTCGGTTTCGGGTCTACGCCTTGCAACTAAACGCGCAGTTAACACTCGGTTTCCCTACGGCTCCGCTATTCGCTTAACCTCGCTACAAAACGTAAGTCGCTGACCCATTATACAAAAGGTACGCAGTCACGGTCTCAAGAACCGCTCCCACTGCTTGTACGTACACGGTTTCAGGTTCTATTTCACTCCCCTCACAGGGGTTCTTTTCGCCTTTCCCTCACGGTACTGGTTCACTATCGGTCAGTCAGGAGTATTTAGCCTTGGAGGATGGTCCCCCCATATTCAAACAGGATGTCACGTGTCCCGCCTTACTCGTTTTCATCTATGGTTAGTTTTCATGTACGGGGCTATCACCCTGTGCCGCTGAGCTTTCCAACTCATTCCACTAACACCCCATAGACTTAAGGGCTAATCCCCGTTCGCTCGCCGCTACTAGGGGAATCTCGGTTGATTTCTTTTCCTCCGGGTACTTAGATGTTTCAGTTCCCCGGGTTTGCCTCACTACACTATGTATTCATGTAGTGATAACAGCTTATGCTGCTGCTGGGTTTCCCCATTCGGATATCGTTAGCTCAAATGCTTATTACTAGCTCGCCAACGCTTTTCGCAAGTTATTACGTCCTTCATCGCCTCTGACTGCCAAGGCATCCACCGTATACGCTTAGTCACTTAACCATACAACCCAAATGAGTTTCACTTGCGTGAACCACCTGCGTTATATCGCAACTAGCTGGTTTTTACTTGTCTCACCTCCGGGTAGGAAGTGGACTCGCCTTAGTTTTTAGAATATTCAAGACACTTAAACAGTGTTTTGAGAACTCAAGATACTGATGCTTTCGCATCAGTATTATTTTTCGCACTAACGTAATCACATCAACAACAACGAATCGTCATCAATGCGCCTTTAGTTAGTACTATCAGCTTTCCAAATTGTTAAAGAACAACACTTAACCGGCTCGCGGTATGTTTTACTTACCTTCCGAAGAAGTTAACAAGTAATCTGTGTGAACACTCACATGCATCTCTGCACTTTTAGGTATTGAGTTAGTCGTATAGGTAAGGAGGTGATCCAGCCCCAGGTTCCCCTAGGGCTACCTTGTTACGACTTCACCCCAGTCATGAACCACAAAGTGGTGAGCGTTCTCCCGAAGGTTAAACTACCCACTTCTTTTGCAGCCCACTCCCATGGTGTGACGGGCGGTGTGTACAAGGCCCGGGAACGTATTCACCGTAGCATTCTGATCTACGATTACTAGCGATTCCGACTTCATGGAGTCGAGTTGCAGACTCCAATCCGGACTACGACGTACTTTGTGAGATTAGCTCCACCTCGCGGCTTTGCAACCCTCTGTATACGCCATTGTAGCACGTGTGTAGCCCTACTCGTAAGGGCCATGATGACTTGACGTCGTCCCCACCTTCCTCCGGTTTATCACCGGCAGTCTCCCTAGAGTTCCCACCATTACGTGCTGGCAAATAAGGATAGGGGTTGCGCTCGTTGCGGGACTTAACCCAACATTTCACAACACGAGCTGACGACAGCCATGCAGCACCTGTCTCACAGTTCCCGAAGGCACACCAGAATCTCTTCCGGCTTCTGTGGATGTCAAGAGTAGGTAAGGTTCTTCGCGTTGCATCGAATTAAACCACATGCTCCACCGCTTGTGCGGGCCCCCGTCAATTCATTTGAGTTTTAACCTTGCGGCCGTACTCCCCAGGCGGTCTACTTAATGCGTTAGCTTGGGAGCCCAGTGACTAAGTCACCAAACTCCGAGTAGACATCGTTTACGGCGTGGACTACCAGGGTATCTAATCCTGTTTGCTCCCCACGCTTTCGTACATGAGCGTCAGTCTTTGTCCAGGGGGCCGCCTTCGCCACCGGTATTCCTTCAGATCTCTACGCATTTCACCGCTACACCTGAAATTCTACCCCCCTCTACAAGACTCTAGTTCACCAGTTCTAAATGCAATTCCCAGGTTGAGCCCGGGGATTTCACATCTAGCTTAATGAACCGCCTGCGTACGCTTTACGCCCAGTAATTCCGATTAACGCTCGGACCCCTCGTATTACCGCGGCTGCTGGCACGAAGTTAGCCGGTCCTTCTTCTGTAGGTAACGTCACAGCAGCGTGCTATTAACACGCTACCTTTCCTCCCTACTGAAAGTGCTTTACAACCCGAAGGCCTTCTTCACACACGCGGCATGGCTGCATCAGGGTTTCCCCCATTGTGCAATATTCCCCACTGCTGCCTCCCGTAGGAGTCTGGGCCGTGTCTCAGTCCCAGTGTGGCTGATCATCCTCTCAGAACAGCTAGGGATCGTCGCCTTGGTGAGCCATTACCTCACCAACTAGCTAATCCCACCTAGGTTCATCCAATCGCGAAAGGCCCGAAGGTCCCCTCCTTTCCCCCGTAGGGCGTATGCGGTATTAGCAGTCGTTTCCAACTGTTATCCCCCTCGACTGGGCAGATCCCTAGGCATTACTCACCCGTCCGCCGCTCGTCAGCAAAGAAAGCAAGCTTCCTTCCTGTTACCGCTCGACTTGCATGTGTTAGGCCTGCCGCCAGCGTTCAATCTGAGCCATGATCAAACTCTTCAATTAAAGTTTTTTGAAATATTCGGTTAGGAATATTTCGGCTCAATGAATTCTGATTTACACCTTATAAACTCGGAAGAATCTATAAAATGCTTGTTACATATTGCTATGAACATTCATCGTTGCATTGAGTTGAAATTTTTTGATTGCCAACATTCCGAAGAACAGAAGACAATTTCGAATAACTCAATACCTGTGAATGTCCACACAGATTTCTTGTTTAAATTGTTAAAGAACGTTGCTCACTATGAAGAAGTTTAAGTCTTTCATGTTAGCAGCCTAAGACGCTAGGTCGTTGGCTTGGGGTGCGTATTTTACGCTTCCCCGTGTTGGCGTCAAGTGTTTTTTCAAACTTTCTTTTCGCTGCTGAACTCAGTGTTTTGAAGCACTTAATTCAACCTAACCCGGTGACCGCTTGCGCTGTCTGCCGTGTCAGTGGATGCGCATTATAGGCAACACAGGATTTAGTGCAAGCCCTTTTGTATACCTTTTAGAAGAAAAGCAACCGACCGAACACTATTCAAACAACGCAGTACTAAAAGCACTCAACAAGGTTAAATTTCATTCCATTACGCTACAGCTAAAATACAAAGGTTTACTGATTAAGATGTAATGAGACTTAAATGAAAGCTCTAATTTTTGGAATATGAAGAGTAGGGGCTATTTAATGAGGAGATAAGGACAAACAATTTATGGGAATGTAATCTATACCTAATAATGCCCAATGCTATTATTAAGCGTTACTGTCGTTAATGATCACTTCTTAGCTTCCAGTTTCATCTTTTGTACTCTTGGTGCTATCAGTACTATCAGTACTAGGAGCATTACAGATAGATGAAGGTTGTTGTGTATCTTGTTTATTCAATTCGTCACCAACAATATGTTCCACTTTTAGTTTCTTAATACTTTTAATGGTAATAATCGGTCCAGAGAGTGCATAAATATAAAAGCCTAGGCAAAGTATGATTGCAGGTTCTACAGAAATAATAACGAATACACCGACAAGCATTAACATTACGACAAAATTTACCTTACTTCGCCAATCAACTTCTTTAAAAGAGTGATAGCGGAAATTACTGACCATTAGCAGTCCAGTTAATGTGGTAATTATTGCAGCTATGTAATTTATACTTGTTGTATCAATTCCATATTTACTACCACTCCAGATACTTCCAGCAATTAAAGCAGCCGCAGCTGGACTTGCAAGCCCTTGAAAAAACCTTTTGTCAGCCACACCGACTTGAGTATTAAAACGCGCCAACCTTAACGCTGCACATGCACAATAAATAAAGGATGCAAGCCAACCAATCTTACCTAAATCCTGTAACGCCCAGTTATAAACTAATAAAGCTGGGGCCATACCGAAGGAGACCATATCTGCCATACTGTCGTATTCGGCGCCGAAATCACTTTGCGTATTTGTAAGCCTCGCAACTCTGCCGTCAAGGCCATCACAAATCATGGCGATAAAAATAGCAATGGCAGCAGATTCGAAATGGTCATTCATCGATGAAATAACCGCATAAAAACCTGAAAATAATCCTGCTGTGGTAAACAAGTTAGGTAATAAGTAAATACCTTTGTTTTTTACTGGGTGATTGGATGAATTTTGCATACACTTTACATATTATCGTTTAGATGTTGGATTTATAATCAAGATAGCATATTTTTATACATTCAAGCATAACGTCAATTAGCTTTAGGATACTCAAATGGGAATTATGCGTTTAGTTATTGTTTTAACCACTTTTGCATTTAGTACATGCTTATTTGCCGCGACAATTTACACTTGGGTAGATGAAAAGGGTGTAGTTCATTACAGTCAACAACAGCCTCAAAATGTAGATGCTAACAAGATTTACAGTGAAGATATGGAACCGTCTAAAATAGGCACCCACACACCACAGAAAAAATCTTCCGTTAAAGTTGAATCTGAGTTAGAGAAATCGGCAAAAATTATTAACCAAAAGGATAAGCAACAGGCGAAAGATATCTGTGAAAGTGCTAAACACAGCCTTAACGTATTAAAGACCCACAGTAAGTTAAGCCAACAAAACAAAGAAAGCGGCGAAACAGTGACCATGACAGAAGAACAAAGACAAGCAGCGATAAAAGAAAATACTGACCGAATCCGTTTATTTTGCAATACACAACAATAGAAAAAGGGAGCAACGGCTCCCTTTCTTATATCAGCATAACTTAATATTGCTAAATTACATTATTGAATGAATGCTAATTTTCCCTCTTTCACTACGACTTTAATCATTTTACCCGGCAGCAATTCGCCACGGAGTAATTTTTGGGCTAACGGATTTTCAACTTCTTGCTGCAATGCTCGTTTTAATGGCCTTGCACCATAGACAGGATCAAATCCAGCATCCGCGATTAACGTTAGAGCCTCATCAGACAATTCAATATCGAACTCTTTTTCAAGCAAACGTTTGCGTAAGAGCTCAAATTGAATGCTGGCAATATGTTTGATGTTTTCTTCATCTAATGGATGGAATACAACTGACTCATCAATACGGTTTAAAAACTCAGGACGGAAACTTTGTGTCACCACATTCATGACCCCAGCTTTCATCTCTTCATAACTCGTATGACCAAATCCCTCTTGGATAATATCTGACCCAAGGTTCGAAGTCATAATGATGACAGTATTTTTAAAATCAACCGTTCTGCCTTGACCATCAGTCAAACGACCATCATCTAATACTTGCAGTAATACGTTAAAGACGTCTGGATGCGCCTTCTCAACTTCGTCTAACAATATCACTGAGTAAGGTTTACGGCGTACTGTTTCGGTTAAATACCCTCCTTCTTCATAACCTACATATCCTGGAGGGGCTCCGACCAAACGTGACACTGAGTGTTTTTCCATAAATTCAGACATGTCGATACGCACCAACGCGGATTCAGTATCGAATAAGAATTTAGCTAACGCTTTACATAGCTCAGTTTTACCGACACCAGTTGGTCCAAGGAATAAAAAGGATCCGATTGGACGTTGAGGATCAGCAAGACCAGCACGACTACGACGAATGGCATTAGATACCGCTTCGACAGCCTCATTTTGACCGATAACACGTTCGTGTAATGCAGCCTCCATGTGCAATAGCTTTTCTCGTTCACCTTCGAGCATTTTCGACACAGGAATACCGGTAGCTTTTGATAACACTTCAGCGATTTCTACTTCCGTGACTTTATTACGCAGCAATGTCATATCTTGCATTTCTGCTTGAGATGCTAAATCCAACTGTTTTTCAAGCTCAGGAATACGCCCATACTGTAGTTCGGACATACGTGTTAAGTCCCCAGCACGTCGAGCCACTTCCAAGTCCATTCTAGCTTGTTCAAGGTCGGCTTTAATATGTTGAGTTCCAGCTAGTGCAGCTTTTTCGGTATGCCAAATCTCATTCATCTCTGAGACTTTACTTTCAACATCACTCAGTTCATTTTGTAAAAACTCTAGACGTTTACGACTGGCATCATCAGACTCTTTACTTAACGCTTGCTCTTCTAGTTTTAGTTGAATAGCACGACGTTCTAATCGATCTAGCGCTTCTGGTTTAGAATCAATTTGCATTCTAATACTAGATGCCGCTTCATCGATTAAGTCGATAGCTTTGTCTGGTAATTTTCTATCTGAAATATAGCGATGTGACATTGTTGCAGCGGCAACAATAGCAGGATCAGTAATCTCTACATGATGATGTAATTCATAACGTTCTTTTAAGCCACGTAAAATAGCAATGGTATCTTCAACACTCGGTTCATCAACAATCACTTTTTGAAAACGACGTTCTAATGCGGCATCTTTCTCAATATATTGGCGGTATTCGTCTAGCGTTGTTGCACCAACACAATGCAGATCGCCACGCGCTAATGCCGGCTTAAGCATATTACCAGCATCCATTGCGCCCTCGCCCTTACCTGCGCCGACCATTGTATGCAGCTCATCTATAAACAGAATGACCTGACCTTCTTCTTGGGATAGCTCATTGAGGACTGCTTTTAAGCGCTCTTCGAACTCACCGCGATATTTAGCCCCCGCAATTAACGCGCCCATATCCAATGATAAAACACGCTTATTTTTAATTCCTTCAGGGACTTCGCCATTAACAATACGTTGTGCTAAACCTTCAACAATAGCCGTTTTACCCACGCCAGGCTCACCAATTAATACTGGATTATTTTTTGTTCGGCGTTGTAATACTTGAATCGTACGGCGGATTTCTTCATCACGGCCAATAACAGGGTCTAATTTCCCTTGTTCAGCGCGTTCGGTTAAATCTACAGTAAATTTTTTCAACGCTTGGCGTTGATCTTCAGCATTGGGATCATCGACATTCTGGCCACCACGCATATCTTCAATGGTTTTTTCCATTAATTCTTTGGTCGCACCAGCATCTTTCAATGCCTTGGCAAGCTGATCATTATTTTCCAATGCGGCTAAGATAAACAATTCCGATGAAATATATTTATCTTTACGCTTTTGGGCTAATTTATCGCAAAGATTCAATAAACGAATTAACCCTTGTGACAGCTGAACATCACCACCAGTACCTTCAACCTGCGGTAAATTCTCTAACGCTTGGCTAACAGCTGAACGAAGCGCGCTGACGCGAATCCCCGCTTGCGTGAGCAAAGAATGAATAGAACCGGAATCTTGATTTAATAGCGCCATCATTAAATGAATAGGTTCAATAAATTGATGGTCGCGCCCCAAGGCTAACGATTGAGCATCGGAAATGGCAATTTGAAACTTATTAGTCATACGATCGAGTCTCATACAACCTCCTAGGATCTGACACTTATGGAAGGGAAATTAATTCAGAAACGAATAATTTGTTGTCTTAATGATGGGGGCATTTTATTTAATTTCAAGCTTAAAACTTAATCTACATCAACAAATCGTGTATTTTTTAAACTCAAACAAATAACTTAGGATTTAAGCCAAATTAACGAAGCCATTCGGCCAGTTTGTTTGTCTCGACGATAAGAGAAGTAATCAGGATCTGAAAAGGTGCACACATCAGCACTATAGACTTGAATGACACCCGCAGCAGACAAACGCAGCTTAGCCAGCCCAACTAAATCACCTAAGTATTTGGTGTGATGACGTACAAAGTACCTTGAAGCTTGCGGATCTTTATTGATAAAAGCATCTCGAACCTCAGCGCCAACCTCAAATGAAGAAGAGCCAATTGCAGGCCCCAAATAAGCATTCAATGTTGATGGTGCAGATTTAAACATCGTCAAGGCTTGCTCAATGACACCCTCACACAAACCACGCCATCCAGCATGGACAGCCGCCACTTCAGTACCTTGTTGATTACACAATAATATCGGTAAACAGTCGGCGGTCATTACCGCGCAAACATGACCAAATTGATTGCAATAACTACCATCCGCCAACGTTATTGAGCTATCTGCGCTCAACGTCTGTAAATCGACGATATTAGTACCGTGGACTTGCTCGAGCCAAGTTGGCTTAGCAGGTAGTGATAATGTTTCGCTTAAAATTGCACGATTAGCTAATACATCTTGAGGCTTATCGCCAACATGTAAACCTAGATTTAAACTATCAAAAGGGCTAACACTGATACCGCCATAGCGATTTGTCATTGCTATGGCAACGTTATCAGGTATTAGCCAATCGTGCTTAAGCATTATAAATACACTATCGGATTAAGCTCTGTATCAACTCGTAGTGCTTTAGTTAACTCAGCCATGTCATCAGGAATAGGCGCATGCCATGTCATGATTTCACAAGTAAATGGATGAGCAAGCTCTAAACGCACCGCATGTAATGCTTGACGATTAAAGCCTTTAAGCAGCTCAAAAAACTCTGGGCTAGCAGATTTAGGAGGACGAGGTCGACCACCATAAACAGGATCACCAACAAGCTCATGTCCAATATATGCCATATGAACACGAATTTGATGAGTTCGACCACTCTCTAAACGTAAACGCAAACGTGTATGAGCGCGGAATTTCTCAGCGACACGATAGTGAGTCACTGATGGGCGACCACCATGTATTACTGCCATTTGTGTACGTCTAGTCGCGTGACGATCGATAGGTTCATCAACAGTGCCACCAGCGGTCATGGTACCCAATACAATTGCTTCATATTCGCGAACAATATCACGAGCTTGTAAGGCTGCTACCAAGTGTGTTTGTGCTTCAACCGTTTTAGCAACAACCATTAAGCCCGTGGTGTCCTTATCTAATCGATGTACAATACCCGCTCTTGGAACGTGCTCAATACTAGGGCAATGATGTAACAATGCGTTCATCAATGTGCCGTCGGCATTGCCCGCACCAGGATGAACAACCAAACCTGCTTGCTTATTCACCACTAAAATATGATCATCTTCATAAACAATATTAAGGTCGATATTTTGTGCTTGTGCACGCACTTCTTCCTCAATAGTGGCAGTCACTTCTATCAGTTGAGTTTCGAAAACCTTTTCCCGTGGCTTGTCGACTGTGATACCGTCAACAGTAATTGCACCAGATAGGATCCATTCCTTGATGCGTGTGCGCGAATAGTCAGGGAACAAAGCAGCTAATGCTTGGTCCAATCTCAGACCGGTTTGTGTTGCTGTGATCTCGCTTTTTAGATTAATCTCTTGTGTCATAGGAACCGTACCCCAGTTTAGGGGTCCAAAGTGAATGAACTATCTGTTACAATCGGATGTTTTCCATTTTACCGTGAAATGGAAAAATTCTTAACAACAACTTAAAAAGAATTGAATTCAAGTATGCATAAAATTGCCAAAGGTGCCGCCCTAGTATTACTTTCACTGGCTTTAACAGCCTGTAGTAGCAGTCCAGAAGACGATGATGTTGCCAATAAAGCATCACCTGAGGTACTGTATTCACAAGCAAGAACGTCAATGGAATTAGGTAATTACTCTAAAGCCGTCCGTTCACTTGAAGCATTAGACTCACGTTTTCCATTTGGTCCGCATAAAACTCAAGTTCAATTAGACTTGATATACGCGTATTACAAAATGGATGATGCAGCCTCGGGACTTGCTAATATTGATCGCTTTATTCGCCTCAATCCAACGCATCCTAATATAGATTACGTCTATTATATGCGTGGTTTAACTAATATGCAGGCAGATAATTACTTATTTCACGATTTAATGAATATTGATCGTACCGATCGCGATCCAAAGAATGCCCAAGATGCATTTAAAGATTTCGATCGATTGATTAAATCGTATCCAAATAGCAAGTATTCTGCCGATGCACAGCAACGTATGCAGTTCTTAAAGAACCGTTTAGCCAAATATTCAATTAAAGTTGCCGAATATTATATCAAAATGAACGCATGGAGTGCAGCTGCAGTTCGTGCTCAAACAGTTATGGAAAAATTCCCAGGAACACCTTCAACTGAACGAGCATTAGAGATTATGGCTGAAGCATATGGCGAATTAGGTCAGGAAAAATTACAACAACACGTTAAAACTGTGATGAAAGCAAACTTTCCAAATAATGAGATATTAACTAACTAGCCATTATTTAATCTCAACGGCAGTTAATTAGTTATTACCATTAAACGCTCCACGGAGCGTTTTTTTATGCCTGACCAACCAACGTTGGCAAATTTATCTCTACTCTAGTTTACTTAGTCTCAGTATCACTCAGTAAAAATGCACCATAACATTATTTAAGTAACTAACCAGCATAACAATGAAGTATTACACTCACTATGATGCTTTGGCTGAATAACATTCGATGCGCACAAAATACATCCAAATGAAGCAAATTTTGACATAAATAGTAAAAACAGGTTGACTAAGCAGGTCAAAACCCTTTAAATTGCGTCCGTCGCCCGAATAGCTCAGTCGGTAGAGCAGAGGATTGAAAATCCTCGTGTCCCTGGTTCGATTCCGGGTTCGGGCACCATATTTATGTTGGTGGCTTCAGCGACTAATAAAATAAAGTTATTTCGCAATACATGTTTTGCAGGTGTGGTGGAATTGGTAGACACGTCAGCTTCAGGTGCTGATGCTCGAAAGGGCGTGGAGGTTCAAGTCCTCTCACCTGTACCAAATAACTTTATACTTTTTACAAAAAGGCCTCGCATTGCGAGGCCTTTTTGTTTTAATTTATTGTACTTAAAGATGATAAATACATTTTAAGACGGCACATAATTTACAATCTCAATACCATTTATCTCTGCTAATAAATGGTATATCAAAGATTAAACCCACTACATAGGTTCAATATAATCCACCATTAACTGCACGGTTTGGTTACCCCTAAACTCATTCACATCTAGTTTATACACCACACGAGCATGCTTAATGGTTGCATCAGGCCATATGGCTAAATCAATATTGAAAGCTATACCATCTAACATCATACTGCCGCATTCTGTCTCTAACAAAAGCTTTAGATGTTTTTCGCCAACTATACGTTGCTGGATAACATTAAACACGCCATCAAACAAAGGCTCTTCAAACGATTGCCCCCATGGCCCTGCATTACGTAATAAAAATGCGGTATCAAGTGTCATTAAATCAGTAGACAACTCACCATCAGAGAGTAACTCTCCCGTCAGCTGTTCATAATCCAAGACTTCCCTTACAGCATTGTCAAAGGCTTGCTTAAACTGCTCGAATGCGTCTTCTTTTAGTGATAATCCCGCCGCCATCGCATGACCACCAAATTTGATTATCATTCCAGGATATAAGCCATTAATGCGTTCAAGTAGATCGCGCATATGTAGACCTTTAATCGAACGGGCCGAACCTTTTATTGCGCCATCACCTGCATCGGCAAAGGCAATAACGGGACGTTGATATCGATCCTTAATCCGTGAGGCTAAGATCCCAATCACCCCCTGATGCCAATCATCTTGAAAAATGGCAATACCCCAGGGTAAATCATCTTCATTGAGCGACACTTTCGATAAACTTTTTAATGCCTCTTGTTGCATGCCGGTTTCAAGCTCGCGGCGCTCTTGGTTTAATCCATCTAGTTCGGCAGCCATTCTTCTGGCCAGAAAAATGTCTTCACATAATAAGGTTTCAACCCCTAAGGCCATTTCATCTAAACGGCCAGCGGCATTTAATCTGGGGCCGACTGCAAAACCAAAGTCTGCGGCAACCATCTTTTCAGGGCTACGTTTTGCAACTTCAAGCAACGCCGTAATACCAACACGACAGCGGCCATTACGAACACGCTGTAATCCTGCATTCACTAAAATACGGTTATTAGTGTCCAACGCCACAACATCAGCGACAGTCCCTAACGCGACAATATCGAGTAATGTTCCTAGATTGGGCTCTGTAATTTTTTGCTGTTGATACCAATTACGCTGTCTTAATTCTGCTCGCAAAGCTGACATGAGATAAAACGCCACCCCAACACCAGCAATAGACTTACTCGCAAACTGACAACCGGGTTGATTTGGATTGACAATAACATCAGCATTGGGCAATGAACTTCCAGGCAAGTGATGATCAGTTACAACAACAGTCATCCCCAACAATTTGGCAGCTGCAACCCCCTCAATTGACGAGATGCCATTATCGACCGTAATGAGTACATCGGCATTTTTACTATAAGCCACCGCAACAATTTCAGGGCTTAAGCCATAACCATAATCAAATCGATTAGGAATAAGGTAATCGACATTGTTAGCCCCCATTAATTTCAATGCTAAGATACATACACTAGTTGACGTGGCGCCATCAGCATCAAAATCGCCAACAATCAATATTGATTGTTGCGCAGCAATCGCATCTGCAATAATCACGGCGGCTTCTGCAAGTCCTTTCATAGTATCTGGACGTAACAACTTATTTAGCACTAATTCACAGTTATCTTCATTAACTCCACGGCGAGCATAGAGTTGTTTCAGTATTGGCGGTAAAGAAGCAGGTAAATGGCTATCATCAACCTGAGGGCGACGGACGATTTTATGAGACAAAAGGCAACCTTAATCGGACGGTAAGAAAATAGAGCATAACAAAAAGGTGAGCCGAAGCTCACCTTGATTTATATTATTAGCACAGACTCTTCGGCTTGGACTTATAATTCAGCGTTAATAAAACTGAATTATAAATTTGATTCGATAGTATTTAATAACTCTGCCGGAGCTTGATAGCCAGGTACCATAACACCATTTTCTAAAATCAATGCTGGTGTGCCGTTAACACCAAACGACACACCTAACTTATACTGCGCAGCAATATCAATACCACAACTAGCCGCTTTAACATTGCCACCGTTTTTAGCTTCTGTCATCGCTTTTAAAGGATCTTTGGCACACCATACTGCTTGCATCTCATCAGCATTAGCAGAAGGAATACCCGCACGAGGGAAAGCTAAATAGCGAATAGTAATGCCTAAATCATTATAACCTTGCATTTGATTGTGTAACTTACGGCAATAGCCGCAATCAACATCGGTAAATACGGTAACAACATGCTTTTCATTTTTGGCTTTGTAAACCAACATATCATCTTCAAATGGCTTGAGTAATTTAATACGAGGTCCAGCTAATGCTGCCTCAGTTAAGTTTTTCATGCCTTTGTCCATATCATACAAATTGCCATGAAATAGCTTGGCGCCATCTTTAGTTACATATAATACGCCACGGTCGGTCAGTGCTTGATATAAACCATCAACTGGAGATTGTTGAATTAATGTCACGTTGACACCCAAGGTCTCAGTGAGTTTTTGCTTTAGTGCTGATTCATTGGAGACATCGGTCGCAGGTGCCGCAGACACTATAGGAGCGATAATAAGGCTGGCAACAAGGGCTAATGCTTTGGTTAACTTCATGATAGTTCCTAAAATTACACGGGTTCGATTAGAATAGACCCGACTTAGTAGATAAAACTTACAGACTTAGTTCCACTAACGCAACTAGACTGACACGCTTAAAATGTAAGGATTTGATCATCCAGGTAATCATTAAGATGCTTACCCCCGCGGATGATGCTGACTATGTAACTGTTGTAAACGCACTTTTGCTACGTGAGTATATATTTGTGTAGTTGATAAATCACTATGTCCCAATAAAAGTTGTACAACCCTAAGATCCGCACCGTGATTCAATAAATGGGTAGCAAAAGCATGGCGTAAGGTATGTGGTGATAAATGACATTGAATACCCGCTCTGGCCGCATACAATTTAATTCGATGCCAAAAGGTTTGTCGAGTCATCATTTGTCCGCGACGTGACGGAAACAACACATCTGACTGCTTCATACTCAATAACTCACCACGAGCAAACTTAATATATTGTTCAACCTCCGCGATGGCAAGCTCACCCAACGGAACCAAACGCTCTTTTCCTCCCTTACCCATGACCCGAACCAAGCCTTGACGCAAACTAATTTGTTCCATGGTTAAACTCACCAATTCAGTTACTCGTAATCCGGTCGCATACAAGAGTTCCAACATCGCTTTATCGCGATGCTCAATGGCTTCTTCGGTATTTGGCTCGGATAATAAACTGTCGATTTGCGCCTCTGACAATGTATCCGGCAATTGACGAGCTAACTTAGGAGACTTAATTAATGCAGTTGGATCTTGGCTAATTTTCTGCTTAACCAATAAGTAAGCATAAAAACGCCGTAAACTACTGAGTAATCTTGCGGTACTACTTTTAGCAAAGTTTTTATCAAAACGTACAGCGAGATAATCACGCAGTACTCCCTGATCGACTTGCAGCAAATTCAGCCCTTTGGCCAAAACATAACGATCTAAATTTTGTAAGTCTGTACGATAGGATACCAAGGTATTATTACTTAACCCATTAGTTGACCATACGTCATCAATAAACTGGTTAATTAAAGGATTCGGTTGATAAGCAAGTTTGGCCAAAGCAGTATCCAGTAAATAATAAAAACGACGCTAGATAATTTATCATAACGTCGTTGTATTGATTTGTTTATTATGACCTATTTATCGTTTAAACAACCGCTTTATTATCCATTTTTTTAGGTAAAAACAAACAAACAATTGCAGTCAATGCCGTAGGTAGTAACCAAGCCATTCCTTCTGCATGCAATGGCAGAAAATCAAGGAAACTCATGTCCATACCAGCCGTTTTTAAACCATCGAAAATACCAAAAAAGAGTGCAACACTAAGTACTAGACGATGGGAAAACTCTGGCCGCGCAAAGCGTTCTGTTAAAAAAGTCACCAATACCAATGCGATCGCAACGGGGTAAATGGTCATTAGTACAGGAATACTGATACTAATTAACTGCGTTAGGCCAACGTTGGCAACGGTGGCACAAATCATACTTAACACCACTACCAGCAATTTATAAGACAAGCTTGGCATTAACTCATTGAAGAACTCAGAACATGCCGTCACCAAACCAATCGCAGTAGTTAAACATGCTAGCGTCACAACCGTTGACAACATTAATGAGCCGATTCCGCCAAAATGATGAGTCACATAGTTTGTTAAAATTTGTCCGCCATTCTCTGCACCAATAGCAAAATCACCAGCAGAAGCACCAAGATAAAACAACGAAACATACACAAAACCTAAACCACCAGCAGCGATGAATGCTGCACGCACTAAATACTTAGTTTGATCAGCTAGATCGTTAACGCCTTTTTTGCGTAATAAATCGATAATTAACATACCAAACATCAAAGATGCCAAGGTATCCATGGTGTTATAACCCTCAATAATGCCTTTGGTTAATGGGTTATTAATATACTCACCGACAGGCGTATTCACCTCTGCGCCAGGAATAATAATCACTGAGCAGGCTAAACCCACCAATAATAAAATCAATACCGGCGTAAGTATTTTGCCCACGCTATCGAGCAACTTGCCTGGAAATAAAGAGAGAAACATCACGATAGAGAAAAACACTAGCGTAAAAATAAGTTGTGCAATACTGAACTCTTTACCACCTAACATCATCAATGCGTCAGGGTTACTGATAAAAGGCCTTGCTCCTATTTCAAACGCCACCAAAGCAGTACGCGGGGCAGCAAATGCAGGACCGATAATAATGTAAATAGCAATGGCTAACGCCGTTGCTGCAAATGCTGGTAATAACGCCATTACTTTACCATTAGCTTTGGCAACAGCGATTAAGCCTATCAATGGCATACCCACAGCGGTAATTAAGAAACCTAACATCGCAAAGGACATATTCTCGCCAGCAAGCATGCCAGCAAAAGGTGGGAAAATTAAGTTACCCGCACCTAAAAAAAACGCAAAGGTCATAAACCCTAACCCTAGCGTATCAGTCACACTCATTTTGGTTGTTTGCACTACTCGCCTCATTTTATTGTTATGTTTTTTAACAAACCTAATTGATTACAGCGTAATTAGCTACTGTTGAACTGAACTAACAACAAATTGTAAAGTTAAAAATACACTTAAAAATAGTAAAACTTTTATTAAAAGTAACGAAATAACTCGTTAGATCTGAATTCAACGACACATCCCTGACGAAATAACCTAAATTAGACTTTTTACTCAACTTTACGTCTAAAAAAGTGCGCAAACTAATATCAAATATCACCTATATACTCAAGCTTAAGCAGGGCGAACAATTAAAATAAGTCATTTTAGTTACCATTTGTGGCAGGACTTGTGCACATATTCACCACGCCTATGAACGTTACGTTAAATTACATAACAAAAACTCAACCATTACAGACAGTGACAATTAACACGCGACAGTAAAAACCAAAGCAGTTATGATCCCGTTCGAGTCATTCAAGCAGCCGAAAGAGTAATCTATTACCTATGTCTTTTACGTTTAAACAATTTCATATCGATGATAAAGAATGTGGTATGGCTGTGAGTACTGATGCGGTTTTACTCGGAGCATGGGCTGAATTGACACAATCTAGTTATATTCTAGATATTGGTGCAGGAAGCGGTTTGCTCAGCTTAATGGCAGCACAACGAAGCCCTCACCACACCAGTATTATTGCAGTAGAAATAGACAATGCTGCAGCAAAGGCTTGCCAATTTAATATTAAGCGAAGCCCTTGGTCAGAGACAGTGCAACTATTTCACGGTGCTATTCAAGACTTTCAACAGCAACACAATAACAATGATGAGCCATTATTCGACCATATTATTTGTAACCCCCCCTACTTTGAGCAGGGTACTCAGGCCAAAAACAGCGCGCGAGCAGATGCAAGACACACCAACACCTTGTCATTCGCTGAATTACAAAGCGTGATCAGCCAATTACTGGCGCCTCAAGGCACGGCAAGTGTTATTTTACCACGGCAAAGTTTAACCAGTTTTACTCAACAACTCAGCGCTTATAGTCTATTTGTTGCAAAGCAGTTTGATATCATTAGCATTGAGGGAAAGGTAGCTAACAGATCAATATTGGCAATCCAGCACAAGCCAATAACAAGCGAACCGCCAACACTCGCTAATCCAGCTGTTGAAACCCAGCACCACCAGATGACGATCCGCGATAAACAAGGACGATACAGCGAAACAATGATAGATTTATGTCGCCCATTCTACTTAAAGCTTTAGCCTGCTCATTAGGTCAGCTATAATACTCAACTATTTTTCAGCGAGACCAGCGCATGCAATTTGAAGATTTCCAGCTCGACCCTAGCTTATTAGAGTCACTCAAGGCCATGGGACACAACACCCCTACCACCATTCAGCAGCAAACCATTCCATTGGCCATGGATCAGCGGGATATTTTAGCGCGTGCGCCAACCGGCACGGGAAAAACGGCCAGCTTTTTACTGCCCGCATTGCAACATTTAATCGATTTCCCGCGTCGTTTTGAAGGTCAAGCACGTATTTTAGTGCTAACACCAACTCGCGAATTAGCCAGTCAAATTCATCGTTACGCCAGCCATTTAGCCACTGGACTCGATCTTAATATCGTCATTATTACTGGCGGTGTGCCATATGGCCCACAAGAAGAAGCATTAGAAAATAACGTCGACTTGTTAATCGCCACCCCGGGTCGATTAATGGAATACTTAGACAAAGATAAATTTGACGCCACTGAAGTTGAAATTTTAATCATTGATGAAGCTGACCGTATGCTTGATATGGGATTCTCATCAGTGGTGCAATCTATTGCCATTGAAGCTCAAGGTCGCAAACAGAATATGTTGTTTTCTGCCACGCTTGAAGGCAATGGTGTAAACCGATTTGCTCGTGAATTGTTAAACGATCCAATCATGGTAGATGTAGAAGCACCACGCAGTGAAAAAGCCAAAGTGCATCAATGGATTCACTTAGCTGATGATCAAGCGCATAAATTTGCATTGTTATGCCATATTCTTCAACAAGAAAATGTTAAACGCACCATAGTGTTTGTAAAAACACGCGAAATGGTTGCTAGTTTGGAAGGGTTACTACTAAAAGCCAATATTCCTTGTGCATTTATGCGTGGCGATATGGAACAGAAAAAACGCTTCCAAGCACTTGGGCGTTTTTCTAAAGGCGAAGTCAATGTGTTATTGGCTACCGATGTAGCAGCTCGAGGAATTGATGTTGATGATATTACCCATGTGATTAACTTTGACATGCCCCGCTCTGCTGATGCGTACGTCCATCGAATTGGCCGCACTGCACGCGCAGGCGCCAAAGGAACCGCAATCTCATTGGTTGAAGCACACGATATGCGGATTATCTCTAAAATCGAACGTTATATTGAGTTGCCACTTAAACGCCGTGTCATTGAAGAGCTTCGCCCTAAACACAAAGAAGCCAAAGTGCCAGGTAAGAAAAAAGCGAATGCCAAAGATGCTCGAGTGAAATCGAAAAAGTATAAGAAAAAATAACGTCTAGGCTGATTTATGTTGCCCCTAAAATAAGGCGCCAACTAAATATTAAAGCGAATTACTGAGTAATTCGCTTTTTTATCCCTAAAGCACTATATATCATCATTAACTAGACTTAATATCGCAACAAAGTGTCAAGATGTGTCAATTTATGCACAAAAAACACCCATCGGTAAAATCTTCCCTAAACCGTTAATTGCTATGAATTAAAACTCAAATAATGTATTTTATCCCAAATCATATATGCTAAAAAACCCCGTTTATTAAGCTTTAATTGTCATATCATAAAAAAACGCAAAATTTGAAACATTTTATTTACATCAAACTATTTAGATAAACGCCATACTCTGTTAATTTAGATGATATGAGTAATAAAATGAATCTGAATGAACATGTTAGCCAACGAAGTTAACTGTCTTTAGCATTATTTCAGCATGGATACGCAAAAGAAATGATAAAAATAATACTTAGAAGATTGTCACCACTCCTGATTATTGCCGTGTTTGTTGCCGCAGCCATGTTGCTTATCAGCACGCAAGAAGCTCCCGAGCAAAAAGATGAACCCGTCAGTGTACCGATTATTGACGTGCAAACCGTCACACCACAAACCTTATCGCTTAATTTACCGTCGTACGGCGTAGTTAACCCTAAATATAAAACTCAGCTAGTCACCGAAGTCCAAGGGCGAATGCTGAATATTTCAGCCAATTTTGTTGCCGGTGGCGTGGTTAAAAAAGGCGAACAACTGGCCATTATCGAACCATCAGATTACGAAGCCGATCTCATTCAGGCAGAAGCGACATTGGCACAAGCAACAGCCGAATTAAATGAAGAAAAAGCCCGTGGCGTCGTCGCAAAAATTGAATTTAAAGATTTTGGTAACGGTTTACCGCCAGAACTGGGATTACGCATTCCTCAGCTGAAAAAAGAACAAGCCAACGTCAAATACGCCGAAGCTGCTTTAGCCCGCGCACAACGTAACCTAGCGCGTACGGTTATCCGCGCCCCCTTTGACGGCATCATTAAGGCCCGCAATGTCGACTTAGGTCAGTATGTTACGTTAGGCACAAACCTCGGTGAGCTATACGACACCAGTATTGCCGAAATAAGATTGCCATTAGCAAATGAAGATCTCGCTTATTTAGAGTCTGTCGATAACCCTGAAACTGGAGTCACACTTACGGCATTGCTAGCAGGTAAACCAGTCTCTTGGAAAGGCAACATCGTGCGCAGCGAAAATGTCATCGACGAAGAGACTCGCATGGTGTATTTAGTAGCAGAAATTCGTGATCCATATTTGCGCAAAAACAAAACCGAAGGTCAATTACCCTTAAAATATGGCAGTTTTGTTAATGCAATCATCACAGGTCGAACCGTTAATGATGTGGTAAAACTACCTCGACATGTGGTGCGCAATGGTCAGGTTGCCGTAGTGGGTGCAGATAACATTATTGAAATTCGCCCAGTGAATATTATTCGCTCAGACATTGATACCATTTATATTCAAGGCAGTTTCAAAGCAAATGAGCGTGTATCAACCACTAGCATTAACAGCTTGAATTCTGGACAAGTCATCAAAGTATTGGGTGAAGAAACCAAGACTGAGCCAGTCGATACTGACACCCAAGCCGCTACGACTGCAGGTGAATAATAATGGATACTAATAAAGGAATTATCGCCTGGTTTGCTCGCAATAGTGTCGCCGCCAACTTACTGATGGCAGCCTTGCTTATTGGCGGTTTGTTTAGTGCTGTACTGATTAATAAAGAAATATTTCCAACCTTTGAATTAAACCTTATCAATATCAATGTGGCCTACCCCGGTGCTGCGCCACAAGAAATTGAAGAAGGTATTAATATAAAAATAGAAGAAGCCATTCAAGATATCAGCGGGATTAAAAAAGTGACGTCGATTGCCAGTGACAGTGTTGGCTCGGTGACGATTGAAGTAGAAGACGGCTACGAAGTGCAACAAGTGCTAGATGAAGCTAAACTGCGTATCGATGCTATTGCGACCTTTCCAGATAACATCGAAAAACCTAATATTTACCAAATAAAGCCAGAAAACAATGTGATTTGGGTGTCTGTCTATGGCGACATGACCCTACATGACATGAAAGAAATGGCAAAAGCGATCAGAGACGATATCACCGATTTACCTGCTGTCACTCGCGCGAAAGTCACTGGTGTTCGCGACTATGAAATCGGCATTGAACTGTCTGAAGACAAGTTGCGTGAATATGGTATTACCTTTACCCAAGTCGCTTTAGCGGTGCAAAACTCATCGATTGATTTACCCGGGGGCTCTATTCGAGCCCAAGACGGTGACATCCTACTGCGCACCAAAGGCCAAGCTTATACCGCTGCTGACTTTGCCCAAATTGTGGTAGAAACTCGCGCAGACGGCAGCCGGATTATGTTACCGCAAGTTGCCACCATTAATGATGATTTTGAAGAGCGTCTAGAATACACTCGCTTTAACGGCAAACCTGCTGCCGTCATTGAAATTACCAGTATTGACGATCAAAATGCGTTAGATATTTCATCACAAGTTAAGGCCTATGTTGCCGAACGTAAAAAAAGCTTACCAAGCAATATTCAACTTGATACCTGGGGAGATTTAACTCACTACCTGCAAGGCCGTTTAAACATGATGTTGTCAAACATGTTTTATGGCGCCCTGCTGGTATTTATTATTCTGGCTTTGTTCTTAGATCTTAAGCTCGCTTTTTGGGTCATGATGGGCTTACCGGTGTGCTTTTTGGGCACCATGCTACTCATGCCACTTGAGCCGTTTAACATGTCGATTAACATGCTGACCTTATTCGCGTTTATTCTGGTGCTGGGGATCGTCGTCGACGATGCCATTGTCATCGGCGAAAGTGCCTATACCGAGTTAGAAGAAAACGGCCACTCGTTGGATAACGTGGTAAAAGGAGTACAAAAAGTGGCCATGCCAGCCACTTTTGGGGTTCTCACTACTATTGCGGCCTTTATCCCGATGATCATGGTCTCAGGACCCATGGGCATTATTTGGAAATCCATCGGTATGGTGGTGATTTTGTGTTTAGCGTTTTCGCTGATCGAATCAAAGCTGATTCTACCTGCACATTTAGCTCACATGAAAATAAAAAAACGTAAAGTACCGACACATGTATTCTCACGTATTAAATTTGCTATCAACGAATGGCTTCAGCATTTTATTCATAACACCTATCGCCACTTCCTCGAACGTTGTATTAAACATCGTTATAACGTTGTTGCGGTGTTTGTTGGAGTATTAATTCTATCGTTAGCTTTGGTGCAGAGCGGTAAAGTTCGCTGGGTTTTCTTTCCAGATATTCCATCTGACTTTATTCAAGTTCAACTTGAAATGGAAGAAGGTAGCTCTGAACAGAACACCTTAAAAGTGCTTCAACAAGTGGAAGATGCGTTGTACAAAATGAACGCCAAACTTGAAGATCAATACGGTTACCCAATGGTAAAGCACAGCTATATTGAACTAAGTTCGCGCAGCAGTGCCTTTGTGTTTACCGAGCTGACTAAAGGTGAAGACCGAGAAATAGACGGTGTGGCGATTGCTGAAGAATGGCGCAAGCAATTACCCGAGTTATTATCAGTTAAAAAGCTTAACATCAATGCCAGTACCAACGATGCTGGCGGCGACTTATCGTTCCGCTTAACAGCAACCGACTTAGACCAGTTATCTGAAGCGGCCAAAGTGCTTAAAGCTAAATTGGCCACTTACGAAGGCGTGTATGATATTACTGATAACTTCTCATCAGGTTCACACGAGATCCGCTTAAACATTCGTCCAGAAGCAGAAGCGCAAGGGCTAACATTGTCTGATTTGGCTCGCCAAGTCCGTTACGGCTTTTATGGTTATGAAGCCCAACGTATTTTACGTAATAAAGAAGAAGTTAAAGTCATGGTGCGTTACCCACTAGAGCAACGTCGTACTGTGGGTGATCTTGAAAACATGCTTATCCGCACACCGTCTGGTGCCGCAGTACCATTTTCAACCGTGGCAGATATTGAGTTAGGCGAGTCATATGCGTCTATCACCCGTGTTGATGGTCGTAGAGCTATCACCATTTCGGCCAATGTGAATAAGGATAACGTTGAACCATCGAAAGTGGTCGCTGAAATTCAGGAAGATTTTCTACCTGAATTAACTGCGCGATTCCCTAAAGTGGCTTCAGCTTTGGATGGCGGCAGCTTGGATGAGCAAAATGCCATGTTAGGGTTAGCACAAGGCTTTTTCTTTGCTATGTTTACCATTTACGCCTTAATGGCTATTCCATTAAAATCGTACACTCAACCACTTATTATCATGTCGGTGATCCCGTTCGGCATGATTGGCGCCTTGTTTGGTCATTACATTCTTGGCTTATCCATGAGCGTATTAAGCTTGTGCGGTATTGTGGCGTTAGCTGGGGTAGTGGTAAACGACTCGCTGATTTTGGTCGACTTTGTTAACCGAGCACGCGAAGAAGGTAAATCGTTGATGCAGTCGGCAATCGACTCTGGTTGTTATCGCTTTAGAGCAATTATTTTAACCTCACTCACTACCTTTGTTGGCTTAGTACCGATTATTATGGAAAAAAGCTTACAAGCTAAAATTGTCATTCCAATGGCAACTTCTTTAGCGTTCGGCATTTTGTTTTCTACTGTAGTGACGCTGATTTTAGTTCCTGTGCTGTATATTATCCTTGACGATATAAAACGTACATTAAGCCGTTTTTACCTCTGGTGGTGGCAACCTAAAGCAGTTACAGAACCATTAAGTTCTGACGATCACCATTAACCACGTTAACCACTATTGTTAATCTAAAAAAACAGTGCTAAATAAGCACTGTTTTTTTGCTTTAAAACTGCGAGCTGAGCAACATAGTTACCATCTGTATTTAGCTACAATACTGGCCATGTTCTCCATGGTAAAAACGGTTATGACCACAACCTCAGCTATGCCAACCTTAGTTTACGATATCGGCAATCACCGTTATCTCAATATTACGGCAAGATGCACATTAAGATGCCAGTTCTGCCCCAAGCATAATGGTTCGAAGCAAGTGCACGAGTACGACTTATCTCTCACTCAACGTATTACCGCAGAGGATATTATCCCCTTATTAGGTAATGTAAATGAAGTGGAAGAATACGTATTTTGCGGCTTTGGTGAACCCACTTTAAACCTTGAGTGTTTGCTTGAAGTTGCCCGAGAGATAAAAGCACAAGGTGGACACGTAAGGCTGAATACTGATGGTTTAGGTAATCACTTTCACCGTCGTAATATTTTGCCAGAGCTCAGCCAATACATAGACAGTATATCAATTTCACTCAATGCCGATACAGCAGAAAGCTACCAACAACACTGTCGTCCCAAGCTTGAAAACTCATATGAGGCACTGCTTGAATTTATTCAACTGGCTCCTAAATATATACCTCAAGTGCAAGTGAGTGCCATTAATGGACTGGCTAATGTAAACATTGAACGTTGCCGCATTATCGCAGAACAAAACGGCGCAATATTTAAACAACGCGAGTTAGATGTCATTGGTTAAACAAACCAGATCTATTAGTGGATAGACGTTTTCGCCAAAGAAGGCTTCATGTTAGTATTGTTGCAAGAGAATGCTAAAAAAGTGGCACAATGTCTAAACACAAATCAGTGGGTTCTTCAAACACGTTATTAATTTCATCACAAGCGACTCATTGGTCTCAACAGCACATTCTTTCGCTGTTAAGCCAACTGATTATTTTATTAATTGCGGTGTTTATTATCACTAGCATGGTGGTCAATTTAGGCGAACGTCGCCTACAAGAAGATTGGGCCGACCAGCGTTACAGTGAATTACAAACAGTCGCTTCTTTGGCGTCAGACAAAGTATCATTTTTGCAATTTAGAACTCAAACCATTGCAAAAGATGAATTACTGCGGCAATACCTGCTAAACCCATCAGAAAAACTGAAATTAAAAACCATCAAAAGATGGGACTCATTAACTGAAAATATACCAGAGCTTCTTGATCTGGCATTATTTAACCCTCAAGGAGAACTTCAGTTTTCCACTACGGGGAGTTTCAATAACATGCAGCTACCAGCAACATTATTGGGCTCAAGTAAAAATATGGGTGGCAGTGATATTTACACTTCACCAATGGCATTTACTCCCATTAATGGCATATTAGAACCTTATTTTTACCAGTTATCATGGATAGAGAATCCAGACCAAAGTATTAATGGTTATTTGGTCACTTACAATTCTATTGTTAAATTACTTGAAACAATAAAACCCGCTTTTTTCAACCAAAACTCGCCATTACTGCTGCTTGATACTCAAGGCTTCCTGTATGCGGGAGCCAACCAACCTACTCCATTAAACAGCATGCCTGACACTTTAGGAGCCAGTTTAAAACAAACTAACCCCGAGTTATGGCGAGTGATGGCAATGAATAACTTTGGTCAGTTTCATAGCCAAGATTCAACTTTTGTATATTTAAAAGTTGAATTAACTAGCCAATATGAAACTAAAAGAGAATACTTTTTATTATCTTACATACGCCATGATGATATTGCAGCTCGGTATGCACAATGGCGAATGACGATCATTATTGCGGGATGCCTAATCGCACTATTTGCTAGCTTACTGATTATATTAAGGCATCGATTTGTCCTAGAGCGACGAGCAAAACAAAATAGCGTCCAATTGAGTAACGGTCTATTTAACAACGAATTGAGCTGTTTAATTGTCAATGATAGTGGCCGCATCCAAAGTGTAAATGCTAAAGCATCTGCAGCCTTATCACTGCCAATTGATGCCCTCAAAGATCGCAGCATACAAAGAGTACTGCATCTTGATGATGATCGTTTCCATCAAATTAAAGAGGCGTTAACGCTTCATAACCAATGGCGAGGTGAAATCAATTTAGAAACACTTAATAGTAGTATGTTACAGACTCACATTCGCAACGAAAAATGCCCTAACAGTAATGAGCATTACTGGTTGGTCACATTTGAAGATATTACCGCATTAATTGATAGTCAGCGCCAAGCCTATCTCTATCACTTAATGAGCAATGGTGCAGTTGCTTCGGCGCTCACAGATGCCAATGGAGCAATCATAAAATATAATCACCAATTTGATCTGCTGATGTCTTTACACGGAGACTCTAATATTTCGCTCACCGAGTTGCTCGGTGAGGAACTGGATAATCAATGGCAAAATATTACCGCACAAATTAGTTTACAAGGTGAATGGACTGCGCAAATTATGCCATTTAACCATAGCCGTTTTACACATTGCTTAAAAACAACGTTAACAGGTCAACTTACATTTGAAGGGGATATTGAATTTCTTATTTGCACCTTTGAAGAAACGACTCCCGCGATATCAGTCCAAAACAGCAGTAATATAATAGGTCATCGCAGCGCCATTGTATTACGCTTAAACGAGCTTGAAGATTACTTTATTAATCTTAACGAGCTCACCAAAGAAAATTCAAGCTTACTGGTGATGGACATCAATCCAGAAAGCATTTTCAGCAATATGGGTAATATAAGTCAACTTGAAAAGTGCCAAAAAGACATTGAACTGCAATTACTGATTAAGTTACCACTTAATTATCAAATTGCTCAATGGCAACTTGGAAAGCTGGTCATTTTAATGCCTGAGACCAATGCGAATTCAGCACATAAATATGCCATTAATATAATGCAACGATTAGAAGAAATGAATTTAGGCGCAGGGATTAATATTGGCATAGCGAGCTATTTGCAAGCGCAAAGTTTAGATCAATATCTAGCTCATGCTGAAATAGCATTAAAACGTGCAAAGCAGTCCGTTGATCAAAATATTTGCCAAGCTTTTACTCGTTCAATTGATAATGACAACCTCCACGAAAGTGATTAACTCAAACACTTTGCGTAACGGTAAATTCTTTGCGTAACTGTAGTATGTGACTTTAAAAATTGTATTGTCGTCAGCCAAATAAATTTCGCTTATCGCGGGTTGTTAACCTAAATTAACAACCCGCGATATATTGGCAATACTCCCTCATCTTAAGCCACTCCCCTTGTATAAGCATTGTTCAATACACTATTCATGAACACGGGGATGAGGATTACTGGTAATGTCAGTAAGAATATCATCTGATTCAAGTTTAAAGGGCTGTATATTATCCGGCAGCTGACTTTCTTTAATTTCAACAATACTTGAACGATTCATTGTCACTTTAAAACGCGCATATTCCGGTTGTTTTTTACCATCACGCAACACCGCAACCAAATTAACTTGATAGCGACGCTCAACAGACTCATTACTAATATTACCTTCGTTTTCTGAATATATTTTGGCTTTCCCGCGCTCTAAATGACGAGCAAAAGGCACTAAACTGAAGTTAACTTGCTCTTGAATTTGCGAATAGTCGGCTTCAAAAGGCTTATTGGTAACCTTAGTAGCGATACGATAATGCAGCACTTCTGAGTCCACTTTGTTTTGACTATGGCGTTGCTTCATAATTTCAGTTACTACATCAGGGATATCTTGGCTGCGCATAAACTCTAGCCAAACAAGTTGTTTTGCAACCACTGTTTGGGTAGTTGTATCGCGTAAAATACGACTCCAGCGAGGACGTCCTCGTTGAATAAACCGCCACATCGCATTTCGAATGTCCTCTTTGAAAATTTCCCTGAAGCCATAAATAACAGCCAACGTGAGTAATAACGTTAAAGTCAGTTCATTAAAGAAACCTTGAGCTTTTATAATCATCGCTGACACCACCAGCATAACTAAGCCCGTAGCAATTCCTGTAACGAATTTTTTAAGCCCTACGCCTAAAGGTTTTAACTCTTCTTTTAAGACAACCCCTTGCTGAATAAGACGCCTTAACAGCAACATTTTATTAGAGATTCGGTTAGCATCTAGCTGAGTTTGCACTGAATTATATTTACGCTCTTGTTCTCGATAATGATTTTCGCCACGACATAAGCTCAACACTTTATCTTTAACATCACTATAATCAGCACTTCTAGGGCTACGAGATAATGTCTTTAATAGTTGCTGTTCGCAAAACCAAGATAAGTAATTATCAGCATGTTCAAAATAAGATTTCCACTTAGGATCACTAGGTTCATTACGACGAAACTTTTTTAACAATTGCGTCACCACATCACAAAGCTCATCCAGCTCAGGATAAAACTCACTAGGATCAGTTTTTTGATGTAATTCTTTACCATCAGTTTCAATAGCAACAGCAAATTGGTATGCGAATAAATTAAGGTATAAACGAAACTCTTCTATGGTTCGTTTATTTAAACTGATAAAACGAGACTGAACTAAAGGTAAATGAAGGCCTTTAGAATAATAAGAACGGCGTCCGAGAATACCACTGTGATAATACTCTTCTTCATCAAAGGTATGCGAACCAACACCCATTTCGGTTGGTAAATAAAAATACAGATCAAATACCCGTTGGTCTCCAGGGCCCATTTGATGGCTGAATTTTATTGATAATGCTTCTTCTTGTTTTACTTTAACTTTTGCCACTATATTTGTTCACACACCTTTTTTCATCAACACAGACCCACTATACCGTAAAGGGAATATTAAGCTAAAAGTTAATTTATTCAATGAAAATTAGTCAGAACTATGCTGTTAATTTATCTGACAAGCCCACACATTATTGCTTGGAACAAAATCTAGCCTTGCCTTGGTTAAAGTTTTATCTAAATAGCTTATCTGAATCTGTTGAGATACACCTACCTCCTCTGCTAACAGTTCCTCTGCAGCAATACTAAATTCATTCTCCAAGTATGGACGTAACAGGCTATTATCTTGCCAGTCAATCGGTTGCAACGTTAATACTAAATGGTACGTTAATGAACCTATATCAAGTAGCTCAACCTCACCAAATAATTGCGCGATTTCTATGCCACTTGTTAATGACTGTAACCGATAAGTTAGCTTTGCTTGATTATTTTCAATACTGAACGTTAACTCAGCATTACTTTTTTCAACGGTTAACGGTAATTCACCTAAGTGATTAAAATAACCATCAGCACGACAATCAAAATGCCATACATTAGGAGGGTTGTTAACGCGATGAAGAACATAGGTCACAGTAAACGTAATTAGCACCAAACTTAATATAAAAAAAAGTTTTCCCCTTGAGGATTGTAAAAATCTGCGTATTTTTATATGCCATAATCGAGTCATTGATCTAGCCACAAATATGTACCTTTTGCAGCCATTGCTGGGTAATAAATGGCGAACTCATGTCATCAACACTGACTTTAAGACTACTGACCACAGGTTCAATCTCACTAGAATCAATCAAAATAAAACTAATATAGTGTTGATTGGAAGATAAAGCCATCGTGATAGAATCCCAGCGTACATGGTGACATAAGCGTAATTGTGAAGCTAAGCAGTCTGCATGTAATAGCACATCTTGTTGATTATCACTTCCAAACACAAATAGTCGAATAACGTGTCCATTTTGCGTTAACACTTGCCGCAATACATCTGCCTGTGTAAACAGAGGGGGATTAAGATTTGAGTAAACAAATAATAATGCACTTAAGAGAATAACGATAATAAATAGATACTGACCGGAAGAGAGTAGTCGATTAGGTAACTCCAATATTTTAGTACGCTTATTCATCGCTGTAGCGTATAGAACCACCCCTTGATCAGGCACATATTCAATCATATTCACATGACGTTGACACAAATAATTAATAATTTTACTGATAATATCCAGTAGTTCAGAATGAGGTATTTGCTGGGGACTGTCGCCAGATATTGCGACAGTTTGAAGCATAGAGAGAGGAACCACTTGGCCGCGATGCAGAGCCAACTGATTTAAGACCCAGTATTCATGATCATTTAAATGCCACTGGGTCGCCGTGGTCTGGTCGATCAGCATACGTTCTGTATTGTCGAACCAACAACATCCTAATTGCATCGCACTGTCTCAGTGTATCGACTGATAAAAAAAGTATACTCTCAAAAGAAGCGCTAAATGGATTCCTTGGTCACGATCTTGTGGATAAGATTATTATTTGTGAGCGAGTCCGCGAATAGTACGATTTTTATGCGCAAAGTATAATTGCATGATAACGAATATAAAAATCGCAAATTTCATTATTATTGTTACAGTGATTGAGATAGAAATGGTTCATTTCATTTGAATCAAACTATAAAAGAACACCTCATAGTATCAATTCTTGGATAGAAATAAGTATTAATTATAATAACTCTATAACGAATGAATTGTAGAACGAATAATCGTAGCCGTGATCGCTGCATTGGCAATAATAAGCCCTTCACTATCCAGTGACTAGGTTAGTTCAATGGGAAAAAGTCATTAATATATAAATAAAGTGGTGAGAGAGTTAGTGCTGTATAAGCTAAATATTACACTTATTTTAAATCAGCCATAAAAAAAGCTGGCAGAGCCAGCATTTTTATACTTACATTATAGGTTACATAATTTATGCAGCTAACTTAAAATGAATATAATAATGTCATGTTTGTTTCTGTATCAGTGCTTTCTTTATCATCAAGCGGTTCACTGTTATAACGAACAATAACGGCAAATTTCATCGCTAGAGCACCAACAATATTTGCCGTTAATGAGGTTTCAGAACGAGCATCTAATTTACTACCCCAATCGGCAATAAATTTCTGCTGGAACTTAGATGAATCACTGATCTTGGTTTGGAAATCAATCACCGCGTGAGCAACAACGCTGTCGTCGCTATCATAACCTTCCGCCAGTGCTGATTCGTCATCAAGTTGTTGATATATATAACCAGGACCCGCTTCTGCTTTTAACGACATTCTATCGGTATCAATAAAACGGTGACCATAACCAGCTGAAGTCGTTGAAGTGAAATCATAACCCGTGAATGGATCCACTTCATAGTTAGTATTAGCAAATAAATAGCTCACATCATTAATTTGATAGTCGCCTTGTACACCAAGAAAATAACGCTTTGCAGTCACTTCATCAGTATCTTCTTTGTACAGTCCTTCTAATACATACTCGTTTTCCCAGTCACCTAATTCTTGTTTTAACGCGAAGCGCGCTTTAAACGAAGAAGTATCAGTATTACCAGTGGTTAAAGTCGCACCTAATTCTGCTTCACCAGCAAGAGTGGCATCACCTTCAACAAACTCACTTCCAGCATGTGCTGCAAATGGCATGGTTAGTGTAATAGCTGCAGTAAGTAGCAGTTTTTTCATGTCATTTCGTCCTTTATTTACGATTTACAAACCTAATGTGGGGTCATGCGCTTAAAATTCCCACGCATACTAACACTTTGCCCGCAGAATTGAAAAAATAGTCATACCGCTAAGCGCTAAGCGCTAAGCAACAAGGATCTTAGCTTTCCAACGGCCACAGCGCCAACGCCATATCATTGCCCCCCCCGAACCCATTCATCAAGCGCTAAGGCGGCCCAAACACCCAATAAGCCATACTCTAAGTGGATCCCCGAGATAATAAGCACCTGGTACCGCAATATGACTCATGGTTTATCATAAAAGTGTTAATTGCTGCCGTTAAAAAGTGTAAAGCAAAATAGACGAATAGTGGCCAAGTCAGTAAAATAACGATAAAGGTGTATTTGGCTTAACAGCCCCTAGTAATTCAACTATTAAGATGGCTAACAGCATAAAGGTTACATCAGTAAGCTATGATATTTAGGGGCAATTTTTAAGGCGAGGATAATGCTAGATAGCGTTTAAAAAACAATATTTTTTCGTTATTTATTGACAAAAAAATCAGCTCATTCAAAAAATGAGCTGATTTGCTTTTTTAACGTAAAACTGGCTTACATGATTTTAGGGTCAAGTTCACCAGATTGATAAGCTTTATACATTGCTTGCAGTGATTTAGGCTTAATTTTAGAGCCCATCCCCGCACAACCAAATGCTTCATAACGAGTTGTACAAATGTCAGCCATTGCTTCCATTGACGCTTTTAAGAATTTACGCGGGTCAAATTCTGCTGGATTTTCGGCTAAGAATTTACGTACTGCACCCGTTGATGCTAAACGTAAATCAGTATCAATATTCACTTTACGAACACCGTGCTTAATACCTTCAACAATTTCTTCTAACGGTACACCGTAAGTTTCTGGTATTTGACCACCATATTTGTTGATGATCTGCAGCCATTCTTGTGGTACTGAAGACGAACCGTGCATCACTAAGTGCGTATTAGGGATACGCGCATGGATTTCTTTAATACGATCAATACGTAACACATCACCAGTAGGCTTACGGCTAAACTTGTAAGCACCATGGCTAGTACCAATAGCAATAGCTAATGCGTCAACATGGGTATCAGCAACGAAACGCGCCGCTTCTTCAGGGGTGGTTAGCATTTGATCCATACTAAGGGTACCAACAGCACCAATACCATCTTCTTCGCCTGCTTGACCCGTTTCTAAACTGCCTAAACAACCAATTTCACCTTCAACCGACACACCACAAGCATGAGCAAAAGCGACAGTACGACGAGTCACATCAACGTTGTAGTCATAAGATGCAGGTGTTTTACCATCGGCCATAAGTGAGCCATCCATCATTACTGATGACATGCCTAACTGGATCGAACGCTGACAAATATCAGGGTCAGTACCATGGTCTTGATGAATACACACAGGAATATCAGGATACTGCTCAAGCGCAGCTGCCATAAGATATTTTAGAAACTGTGGACGAGCATATTTACGTGCACCAGCAGATGCTTGCACAATTACAGGGCTGTCTGTTGCTTCAGCCGCTTGCATAATTGCGCGCATTTGCTCAAGGTTATTTACGTTAAATGCAGGGACGCCATAATCATGCTCAGCAGCATGATCAAGTAGTTGTCGTAGAGAGATAAGAGCCATTTCGTTCTCCATTAATAGGGTGATTACTCACCTAGGTCGCTATCGTTTGGACGGATTGTTAACTCTGCGACAACCTAATTCCATTAGGCTGTAACAGAGCATTTTTTATAATAATTATTATTAGGTTTTACGGTAAAATACTTGATGCGTGAACTAAGCGCCACGTTTTTCAAGCATTGCAACTGCAGGCAACTCTTTACCTTCTAAAAACTCAAGGAAAGCGCCACCACCAGTAGAGATGTAAGATACTTTGTCAGCAATATTATATTTATCTACTGCGGCTAAGGTGTCGCCACCACCAGCAATAGAAAATGCTTTTGACTCCGCAATAGCTTGTGCTATGCGTTTAGTACCTTCACCGAATTGATCAAACTCAAACACACCCACTGGACCATTCCAGACGATAGTGCCGGCTTGTTCAATAATTTTTGCCAATACTTCAGCACTCTCAGGGCCGATATCAAATATCATATCACTGTCAGTGACATCACTCACCGATTTCAGCGTAGCAACAGCCGTAGGGCTAAATTCGCTTGCCACAACCACATCAGTAGGGACAGGAATATCACCACCGCGACTTCGAGCATTGGCCACAAGACGCTTTGCTTCTTCCACTAAATCAGCTTCATACAATGATTTACCGACATTATAACCCGCAGCTGCAATAAAGGTATTGGCAATACCACCACCCACAACAAGCTGGTCAACCTTGGTTGACAGGCTTTCAAGTACGGTTAACTTGGTTGACACTTTTGATCCACCAACAATTGCCACCATTGGACGAGCTGGATTATGAAGCGCTTTACCTAATGCATCTAATTCTTGGGCTAATAACGGACCCGCACAGGCTATCGGAGCATAAACGCCTACGCCGTGAGTCGACGCTTGAGCGCGATGAGCGGTACCAAATGCATCCATGACATACACATCACATAAGGCAGCCATTTTTTTAGATAACGTCTCATCGTTTTTACCTTCACCAATATTAAAGCGAACGTTTTCAAATACGACGACTTCACCAACATTAACCTCAACGCCATCAAGATAATCACTCTCCAAGCGTACAGAGCAATTAAGAGCTTTAGTCAAATATTCAACCACAGGTTTCATTGAATACTCTGGGTTAAACTCACCTTCGGTAGGGCGACCCAAATGCGACATCACCATGACTGCCGCACCTTTTTTGAGTGCGAGTTTAATAGTAGGTAATGAAGCTCGTAAACGCGCATCACTGGTTACTAAACCATCGCTGACAGGTACATTTAAATCTTCACGAATAAGCACACGCTTATTTTGTAGATCTAAATCTGTCATGTTAATAATTGCCATAATTAGCAGTTCCTTTTTAAGTTAATACGAAATCTTACTGCGCAACCGGTTTACCCCATTGCGACATAATTGATGTTATCGATCCGATTTTGCTTGGATCATCGCTAAACTAGTATCCAGCATGCGGTTAGCAAAACCCCATTCGTTATCGCACCATAATAATAATTTGACCAAGTGGCCGGCACTGACACGGGTTTGAGTACCATCAACAATACTTGAACGGGGGTCGTGGTTAAAGTCACACGATACCAGCGGCTCGTCAGTGTAACCTAAAATACCATTAAAACTGCCATTTGATGCACGCTCTAGCACACTGTTGATTTGCGCAATATCGACTTTTTTCTCAAGTGTGACAGATAAATCGATCGCGGTAACATTAATGGTAGGTACCCGAACAGAAATCGCTTCAAATTTATCTTTCATGTGCGGCAAAATACGCTCAATGCCTCGTGCTAATTTAGTGTCTACTGGAATAATTGACTGACCCGCGGCGCGAGTTCGGCGTAAATCATCATGATAAGCGTCAATCACCTGCTGATCATTCATCGCCGAGTGGATAGTGGTAATCGCACCACTTTTGACTTCAAAATGTTTATCCAAAACATCAATAACAGGGACAATACAATTGGTCGTACAAGAAGCGTTAGAAATAACGGTATGCTCTGCGCGCAACAAGTCATGATTAACACCATAAACAATGGTGCCATCAACGTCTGCAGAAGAAGGATTACTAATGAGTACTTGTTTAGCACCTGCATGAATGTGTGCTTCGCAGGCTTGGCGATCAATTAAACTGCCGGTGGCTTCATAAACGATATCAATATCAAGTTCTTTCCATGGCAATAAACTCGCATCAGCTTGGTTTAGTAGCTGAATGCTGTCATCGCCAATCAGTAACTTGTCACCGTCGAGTTTTACCTTGTGCTTAAAACGACCATGAGTGGTGTCATATTGAGTTAAATGGCAAATGGCTTCTGGCTTTGCCAACTCATTGATCGCCACTATTTGAATTTGTTGACGTTTACCCGATTCATACAAGGCACGAAGTATTGAACGGCCAATTCGGCCATAACCATTAATTGCAACTCGAATCATTTAGGGTCCAGAGTAATTAACCAAAGCACTTATTATTGAGTCAGTTATAAATAAAACACTGAAACATTAGCGACTTAAATATATTACTTTACGTGAATTAAAGACATAAAAAAACGGCCTACAAGAGTATTGCAGGCCGTTATTATACAGATTAAACACCTAATAGATAAGTGTTTAATCTCAGATGATTATCCTAAAGACTGGACAGTTTTTACGACATTATCAACAGTGAAGCCGAAATATTTAAGTAATTCAGCACCAGGGGCAGACTCACCAAAGGTCGTCATACCCACCACGCCACCGTCAAAACCAATATATTTGTACCAGAAATCAGCGTGTGCGGCTTCAATTGCGACACGTTTAGTCACTGCTTTTGGTAATACAGACTCTCTGTATGCAGCATCTTGCTTATCAAACTCAGTCGTAGAAGGCATAGAAACAACCCGTACTTTTTGACCTAGTTTAGTGAGTTCAGCGGCTGAATCCATGGCTAATTGCACTTCTGAACCTGTGGCAATTAAGATGACATCAGCAGTGCCTTGGCAATCAGACAGTACATAACCACCTTTAGCTACGTTCGCTAATTGCTCAGCGGTACGCACTTGAGCTTTAAGGCCTTGACGGCTAAAGATGAGAGATGTTGGAGCATTGCGACGTTCAATTGCAATTTTCCAAGATACAGCCGTTTCTGCTGCATCACATGGACGCCATACGGCCATATTAGGTGTTAAACGTAAGTTAGCTAATTGCTCAACTGGTTGATGAGTAGGGCCATCTTCGCCTTGACCAATAGAATCATGGGTATAAACGAAAATATTTTGAATCCCCATTAATGCAGACATACGTACTGCATTACGCGCATATTCCATAAACATCATGAAAGTCGCACCATAGTTAATAAAACCACCATGTAGTGATGCACCATTCATAATACCGCTCATACCGAATTCACGCACACCGTAATAGATGTAGTTACCGGCTGGATCATCTTGAATACCTTTAGAACCAGACCAAAGGGTTAAGTTAGAACCCGCTAAGTCGGCACTGCCACCGAGTAATTCAGGCAACATAGCACCAAATACACCAATGGCATTTTGCGATGCTTTACGACTAGCAATATTTTCGGCTTTGTCTTGGCTTTCTTGGATAAACGCTTGTGCTTTAGTTTCGAAATCAGCAGGCAATTCACCTTTTAATACCCGGCGATCATATTCTGCAGCGAGCTCAGGGTAAGCGGCTTGATAAGCTGCAAAATGCTCATCCCATAACGACTCATTGCTGGCACCCTTTTGCTTAGCATCCCAACCAGCATAAACCTCTGATGGAATTTCAAAAGGAGCATATGGCCAGTTTAAGAATTCACGAGCGGCTGCAATTTCAGCATCGCCTAATGGTGCACCATGGCAATCATGACTACCTGATTTATTAGGTGAGCCAAAACCAATAATTGTTTTACAACAAATCATTGATGGCTTATCTGTAACCGATCTCGCTTCTTCAATTGCAGCACGGATAGCCTCTGGATTATGGCCATCGACACCAGCAATAACATGCCAACCGTACGCTTCAAAACGCTTAGGTGTGTCATCAGTGAACCAGCCTTCAACATTACCATCGATTGAAATACCGTTGTCATCCCAAAATGCCACTAACTTGCCAAGACCTAACGTTCCGGCTAATGAACAGGCTTCATGAGAAATACCTTCCATTAAACAACCATCACCCAAGAAACAATATGTAAAATGATCGACAATGTCGTGTCCCGGACGGTTAAATTGAGCCGCTAAGGTTTTTTCTGCAATAGCCATACCCACAGCGTTACTGATACCAGCGCCTAAAGGGCCGGTAGTCGTTTCAATGCCTGGAGTGTAACCATATTCAGGATGTCCTGGAGTTTTTGAATGCAATTGGCGGAATTGCTTTAGCTCTTCCATAGGTAATGCATAACCAGATAAATGCAGTAAAGAGTATATAAGCATAGAGCCATGACCGTTTGATAACACAAAACGATCGCGATCGACCCACTTAGGATTAGTTGGATTGTGCTTTAGAAAATCATTCCATAGCACTTCGGCGATATCAGCCATGCCCATCGGGGCACCGGGATGGCCAGAATTGGCTTTTTGAATCGCATCCATACTTAGGGCGCGAATGGCATTAGCGAGTACTTTACGAGATGACATGCTCTCTCCTGCTTGTTTTTATGATCTAGCTGGCAATTGTGAAGCCATATTTTCCCCTACAAGGCGATATGACGCAAATTAAAATTACTCTCATTACACATTTTAATGATCAACTAACTGGATTTTGCTCATATAGAAGTACAAAAAGCTAAATTATTTCATTATACAAACTGATCAGATACCCATAATCAATATTCACTATACGAGTAACTATTTATTGACAACGACAGCCTAAAACACGCAAGCAACAATAAACAATCACCTTTTATTACTGGTTAAAACCGAATAACCCACAATAATATTGTTCAGTTCTTAGTAGCAAAGTAATTAAATGCAATAGTAGAAAACCACCAAATCTATTTTGAATCATCGATTTAATTAGCCTTTCTACTAAACATTGTTTTTGTGAATAAAAAATATTTATGCATTAGTGCACAATTCTCGAGATAAATTCGTATAGGGGGGTGTTATCAAAATCAAATTCGACTAAAATAGCCGTCTAGACGTATATTCAATTGCAACCAACGAGATTCCCCTATTATGGCAAAGCACTTGTTTACCTCTGAGTCTGTCTCAGAAGGTCATCCAGATAAAATAGCCGATCAGATTTCTGATGCGGTATTAGACGCGATACTTGAGCAAGATCCAAAAGCTCGTGTTGCGTGCGAAACGTATGTTAAAACCGGTATGGTATTAGTAGGTGGTGAAGTTACCACTTCTGCTTGGGTAGATATTGAAGAAATTACCCGCAAAACGGTACGCGAAATTGGCTACACCAATTCAGATATGGGTTTTGATGCTGATTCATGTGCTGTACTGAATGCCATTGGCAAACAGTCTCCAGATATTAATCAAGGTGTTGATCGCGCCGATCCTGCAGAGCAAGGCGCTGGCGATCAGGGCTTAATGTTTGGTTATGCAAGCAATGAAACTGATGTATTAATGCCTGCACCCATTACTTACGCGCACAAATTAGTTAAGCGTCAGTCTGAAGTTCGTAAAAACGGTACGCTACCGTGGTTACGTCCCGATGCGAAAAGCCAAGTCACTTTTGCGTACGATAACGGTAAAATTATTGGCATTGATGCGATTGTATTATCAACTCAACACCGTGAAGACATTAAACAAGCTGATTTGATTGAAGCCGTAATGGAAACCATCATTAAGCCTGTATTACCTGAACAGTGGTTAAATAAAGACACTAAATACTTTATTAACCCTACAGGGCGCTTTGTTATTGGCGGACCCGTTGGTGACTGTGGACTAACAGGACGTAAAATTATCGTTGACACATATGGCGGCATGGCGCGTCATGGTGGTGGTGCTTTCTCTGGTAAAGACCCATCAAAAGTTGACCGTAGTGCTGCTTATGCTGCACGTTATGTAGCTAAAAATATTGTAGCTGCAGGTCTTGCTGATCGTTGCGAGTTACAAGTGTCTTATGCGATTGGTGTTGCAGAACCAACTTCTATCAGTATCGAAACTTTCGGTACCGGTAAGGTGTCTCAAGAAGTGTTAATCAAATTGGTTCGTCAACACTTTGAATTACGTCCATATGGCTTAACAGCAATGTTAGATTTAGCACGTCCAATCTATCAACAGACTGCTGCTTATGGCCACTTTGGTCGAGATATCTTCCCTTGGGAAGCAACAGATAAAGCTGAAATCCTTCGTGCAGACGCTGGATTATAATAAGCTAACTGTCTATGTCATTTTAACCTAGCATTTGTAACCTAAGTTAATAGCATAGAAAAATAAAACCGCCATTAGGCGGTTTTATTTTTTCTGTTTTGTAGCAATAACAACATATAACATTAATAACATCATTATTTGATTTTAAAATGGCTCACATTATGTATCAACCAACTTGGCTAAACACAAAGATAACTGGAAATCAGCAACCTTCTGTTGCCATTAGAGAATGGTCCGCAATCAAATTATTCTACCGTCAACATATGCCTTATGCTCGATTGGCCCAAAAAGAATCTGTTGCTGTCATCCATCATGTTCAACCAACACTCACGAATGACACAGAATTGAGCCAGCAAATAATCATTGCCGCAATAAGAGTTAAACCTGTAGGCCAATATCAATTAATAAGTGGATTGCTAGTCCATCCTGACTATCGTGGCCAGCAAGTATCAACTCAACTATTACAATTTATCGCACCAAAATTAATCGTTAAAGATTGTTTCTTATTTGCCCATCCGTGGTTAATAAGCTTATATCAACAACAGCAATTTATAGTAAGAGAGCCAAGTGAATTATCCACGTTACCGGCAGAAATAACTCAATTGTATCGCCGATATCACAGTGAACAACGACCGTTAATATTGATGCAACTTAGTAAGCTAGATGTAATAAAAAAACCATATAACAGCAATAAGCTTAAGTCAGAATAAGTCCAATGCGAATAAACCTAATTAAGTCTATTCTTAACTCAACCTAAACTGACATCAACACAGCACTGGCAAGTCGATTAGCAGTGATCAAAATGGGCCGTTTCAATGCACATAAACGACACTTGCTGCATTGTCATAATTGGCACGTCTTTAACAATGATTGAGGCCATGTTAATCAGTTCTATTTGGGAAACCAATGTTATTGCTGCATTGTAATCATTGGTTATGCCACAAAATATCCATGTTTCTTTCCAGCGAACAAAATACCCTGAATGTTGCACTTGAGCATTAACCGCATCTTGAAAGTGCGCTTCAATACATTGATACGGTTCGCCAGCATCAGACAGTACTGCAGCAATTAGCTTGATGTTGTCAAACGCCGAAAGCCTTAAGCTTAGGTATGGCTTAAAAAGTGTGTCAAAGTCAGTGCTTATCATATTGTTAATAAATAGCCATGTTGATGTAAACTCATTTTACCTGTTTAGCCTATGTTGCTAATCAGGTAAATTGCTAGTCGCGAGTAGGCAATAATCACGTTGCTCAAAGCTAAATTGATCAATCTCTGTCATTGCCGCTTTTTGTTTATGTGCAGCCAATGAACGAGCATTGTCGGCGGCAACATAGGTCACCATAAATGGAAAGGTATCGTGTACTTGCCGTTTTAATTCACTCACTAATGCCGCGAAAATACCTTGACCACGCTTCGACTCTTGAATCCAAACGGGGCCATATTGGCATGAGTTAGTTGTTGATATTGCTTGACCATTCAAATCGGCAAACTTAATTTTTTGAATTATATGGCGGTATAAAGGTTGTGCGGAAAAAAATGACCATTTTGCAGCCATCACATAACCAATAATGTGCCCCTGTTCTTCTGCGACAATAAACCAATGTTGATTGATCAACTGAATAACCTCACCTTTTCTCAGTGAGTGAGCATGTAGTTGGCTATTAGAATCTAACAACTCATCATCAACATGAGCACGCTCTAACTGCACTATGGCAGCAACATCGGTTAATAACGCCTTACGGATAATAAATGACAATGATTATTCCTTTGACTCTGAATTGGGAGATTGATTCTTCGCCCATTCTATCACTAGCGCAACAGGTAACGGAGACATAATTAATGTACCTACACCAATAAGTAAAGCGATAACCAACATGCCGCTGACTTGTTGAGCAAGATCACTTTGCCAGTATAGTCCTACGCCCAGCAACAACATGATTAACCCAACAAAATGCAATATTTTGACTATTTTGATCATTTGAGACTCTTTAATAGGTTAAATAATGTTAATTCATCCAAAACATTACATTTATTTACTCTTTTATTACTGTTCAAGTAGTAGAATAACCGCAATGTTTTCGTTTTTGGACCCTCTCAGCATGATAAAGCATATTCTCGGCGCCACTGTAATATTTTTAGGCCTTAGTGCTTGCCAAAGCCAACCACAAGTTGTCTCTAATGAACAATTAATGGGTCGTTGGCATGTAGACGTTGTCCTCGATACTCCAACCATTAATAATAGCCCAGCAAATTTAGTGTTTGCCCCAAATGGTCAGCTAACAGGTAATAATAGTTGTAATCAATTTTCTGGTCATTACGCTCAGCAAGGTAACTTACTAAAACTGGCTCCGTCAGATTCAACCATGAAAGCTTGTGTCGATAGCTTAATGACTCAAGAAGCTGATCTGATGAAGGCGATATCATTAGTACAGCAAATTGATTTTTCAAAAGGAAAACTTAATTTATTATCAAAAAAGGGTGATACGTTATTGGTACTAACAAAGCAATCGTTACCCTTATCTTAAATCCATCATTTAAATAAATCATCGGATTGGCTATAAGTGTCAGCTTAAATTTCCACTATAAAAATGAATTTTTATTCAACTATTTTGATTCTTTCTTGACTTAATAAGTCAATCTATTCAAAATGTGCTAGTTTTTTGAATAATAACTATAAGTTGAATTATCACTATGCCAGCGACAAGAAATCAGGATGAGCTCGTGCGAACTTTTAAAGCGATTCTCAAAGAGGAACGTTTTGGAAGCCAAAGCGAGATTGTTATTGCGCTTCAAGCCGAAGGATTCGGTAATATTAATCAATCTAAAGTATCTCGCATGCTCAGCAAGTTTGGTGCTGTGCGAACTCGAAATGCTAAGCAAGAAATGGTGTATTGTCTTCCTGCCGAGCTAGGAGTCCCTACTGCAGGTAGCCCCGTTAAAAACTTAGTACTGGATGTTGATCATAATCAAGCCATGATAGTGGTCAGAACCAGCCCTGGTGCAGCGCAGTTAATTGCACGTTTGCTTGATTCAATAGGCAAGCCTGAAGGGATATTAGGTACTATTGCAGGCGATGATACTATTTTCATTTGCCCTGCAAGTATAAAAACTATCGATGATACATTAGAAACAGTTAGATCTTTATTCAATTATAGTGAATAAAAAACCATTCCAATAAAAAAGCAATGCCATGGCATTGCTTTTTTATTATCTAAAATTAGCGTTTAGGCATCATCGAATTGAATTAAAAAATCCAGCGATGGCACAAAGAATGATGACCCAGTCAATGCTTTAGTAAACAACATTAAATGGTCATGATTTCCATCGCTATCGCCATGTACCATACTCCGAAGCATTTTTTCAAAATGTTCAGGGGTGCGGCAGACAGAAATAAATACCAACCCTTGTTCTCTCGTTGAACCATAAGGCATACTTTGACGTAAAATCTCTAATGAGTTTCCTTGCGGATCCTTTAAATTGACTCGTTTAGTATGACTGGTTAACGGCTTATCTTCTGATTCGTACTCAATATCATCAGCTTTGGTACGGCCATATATATCTTCTTGTTTTTTTACCGGTAAACGATGCCACTTACTTAAGTTATGCAGATATTTTTGCACATGAACATAACTACCTGAAACAAACTTTTCGTCTTCATCACCGACAAGTGCAACCTGTTGACGATGGCGTCCTTTAGGGTTTTCTGTACCATCAACAAAACCAGTTAAATCACGGCTGTCCATAAATCGAAAACCGCGCTCTTCATCTACTAATTCAACCAAATCTTCAAACATCTGGTTAATTTCATTGGCAACAAGATGCAAAATATCATAACGATCACAACGGATATGAACAAACAAATCATATTCCATTGCAGGTGCATCACGATTACCTTCATTCATAGCAGGAAAAGGTTTTAATAATGCAGGACGAGCGTCTGGGTAAAAGGTATCCCAAAAATTAGCCCCAATACCCACAAAGCCATTAAATGCACTGTCGGTATATTGATCTGTGAGTTCGTAAATGTATTGTGCCACATTAGCAATAGATGGACGTAATTGCTCTTCAACACCATCGTTGGCATTAAACATCAAATACACACTGTGTAAATTCCCTTCTGCGCAAATCCCTAACTGTTCACGAGGCATAACTTGGTTACCCATATTTACTTATCCACCTTAATACTTTCTGTCGGCCTAAATGGTGATAACTTAATACTGGATGCTATTAAAAAACGAATAGCACCTCTGATCAATTTCATTAATCAGTAGCTTATCTTAATCAAATGTAAATTTCTTTAAGTGTATTCACATTTAGCTTATTTGTAAGTCACATTTTACTTAAATAAGTTTAGATAAGAGATTGATCATCAGTCACATTCATCAAATAGAGATCAAATGATACAGACTGTTGAGCGTTAATTAAAAATCACCAGAGGATGCGCGGCAATAACAACATTCACCCGTTGACCAGGCATTAATATTGTTGATTGACTGTTTATATCCAAAACATCATCGCCAATTTGAACTTGATAATGGCATACAGTGCCAAGAAAATGCCTTTGGACAATACAACCCTTACCGTCGATATTGGAATGTAATTCAATTTGCTGTGGTCGCAGTAATAAATACCCTGGACTTCCAATAGGCAAAGACAATGCTTCAGTACTGTTTAAATAACCTAAAGAATACTGTACTTGATGATTAGACGTGACCGTAATCGGTAAATAATTCCCAGAACCTAAAAAGTCGGCTACATAACGATCTGTAGGTGCTGAGTAAAGAGTTTCGGCTTTACCATGCTGTATAATGGCGCCATTTTTAAACAAAGCCAGTTTATCGGCAAACACAAATGCTTCGTCTTTACTGTGGGTAACAAATACCGCGCTCACATTACGTTGTTTCAGAATGGCACGAATTTCCAACATCATATCGTTACGAACTTGTGCATCAATATTAGAAAAAGGTTCATCGAGTAATAACAGCTTAGGTTGATAAGCTAAAGCACGCGCAATAGATACCCGCTGCTGTTGTCCGCCAGATAACTCATGAGGATAACGAGATGACAGCCCGGTTAATTTAACCAACTCAAGCATTTCTTCTAATCGTGTTAGCCGCTGTTCACGATTAAGATCGTTAACGCCAAATAATATATTTTCAGCCACGGTTAAATGCGGAAATAAGGCGTAGTCTTGAAAAATCATCCCTACACCACGTTGCTCACTCGCAACGAATACGTCATCACCACTCAAGACTTGGTCATTAATCTTAATGCAACCTTGGCTAATGGGTTGTAAGCCCGCTATCGCCCGCAATAGTGTTGTTTTACCACAACCACTAGGCCCCAATAGTGCAACGATTTCACCTTGTTCCAATATAAGGTTTAAATGGCGCAATATAACTTGGCCTTGATAATCACTGCAGACATTTTCAATGGTTAACGTTGACATAACTAGCCTTGTTGCTCTAATGAGCGATTTAGATAAATCAGGGGAACAAGCCCAACCAACACAATCACAATAGCGGCCAATGCGCCATGTTCAAGCCTTTCATCTGATACAAACTGAAAAACATAAGTGGCTAAGTTTTCAAATCCAATCGGCCGCAATAATAACGCTGCCGGCAACTCTTTCATACTTTCAATAAACACCAACAATGCGCCAGCAAAAATGCCCTTACGCAATAAAGGCAAATGCACTCGCCATAATAGTTGATTAGGTGTCCGCCCTAGCGTAATACAAGCCATATCTAAAGAAGGTGAAATACGTTTATAACTGTTTTCTAAACTGCCAATGGATATGGCAATAAATCGGACACAAAAAGCAAAAATCAGTGCAAACACGCTTCCTGTTAATAATAAACCAGGCCCTTGAGCGCCAAGCCAGTCGTAAACATCGTTAATCGCAAAGTCGATAAAGGTCAGTGGCACCAAAACGCCAATAGCTAACACAGTTCCCGGTAAAGCGTAACCTGTACAACTTAATCTAGACGGAAGTTGGTCACTTTTACGTGGGCTAACCCGGCGTACGAACATCAATATCAAGGAAAGAACCACGCACACAGCACTGACAATGGCGGCAATATATAAGCTGTTAAAGCTGTATTGCCAAAAACGCACATCCCAACTCTCGTTGAAATAATCGATAGCATATCCACACAACACAATGAAAGGTAATAAAAAGGCAGTAAATAGCAATAAAAAACAATAACCGAATGCTATCCAAGCTCTTTTTGATGACAACACATATCTGTCAGTTTCATTAAGGGAAGATTGCTTTTGAAATAATTGTTGTTTCCGGCGCGCAAAACGCTCTACCCCAATCATAGAAAAGACCACTAACAGCATAATTGCCGAAAGCTTTGCCGCCGCGGTTAAACTGCCATATCCGAGCCAAGTGTCGTACACAGCAGTGGTTAATGTTGGTACAGCAAAATAGCTTACAGTAGCAAAATCTGCTGCTGTTTCCATTGCCACAAGCGCAACACCTACGGCTAACGCAGGTCTTGCCATTGGTAGTGCGAGACGCCAAAAACTCCGCCACGGACTACAGCCCATAATGCGCGAGGCGTATAACAAACTGGAAGACTGCTCCATAAAAGCCGTTCTAGCCAATAAATAAATATAGGGAAATAACACTAGCGATAATATTATCGCGGCCCCACCAAGACTTCGTATTGAAGGAAAATAATAATCATGGGGAGATTGCCATTCAAACCAAGATCTTAATGTACGTTGCACTGGGCCAGCATAATCCAACATGTCGGTATAAACATAGGCAACAATATAGGCTGGCATAGCTAGAGGGAGAAGTAATAACCATTGAAAATAACGACGAAATGGAAAGTCACAGCGGGCAACTAACCAAGCTGCAGGGGTTGCGATCACTAGCGTCCCAAATCCAACAAACAACATTAATAATAAACTATTAGCAATATATGTCGGCAGTACCGTATTGAACAAATGGCTGAATACCGCTTGATCGGGAAGCATGGCTTGCACAATTAAGGCAACCAGCGGCAATATGAGTATCGCTGCAATAAAATAACCAGTAAGCGACCAGCTTCTGGTTAAGCCTAAAATCATAAATAATACCGAATTAACTCAGCGCACTAACGATATATGTTCGATAATGCGCTGATAATATTTAAACTAATTGACGTATGTGTTCGAGATTCAATTAAAGATCAAACTTCACTTCATCAAGTAATGTCACCGCGGCATGATGAAACTCAGCCAACTTATAGATAGGTAAGCTGTCTGCTTTAAATTCGCCCCAAGACGCAACTAGTTCAGACGGTGCAACATCTGCCTTAACGGGATATTCCATATTCACTTCCGCATACATTTTTTGTGCAACGTCTGAAGTGAGGAACTCCATTAATTTAATGGCGTCGTCTTTATGCGGTGAATGTTTGGCTAATGCCATACCTGAAACATTGACATGTGCGCCACGATTTTGTTGATTTGGGAAATTAATCTCAACCGCTTCAGCCCAACTTTTTTGGTTTTTGTCCATTAACATTTTGCCGAAGTAGTAACTATTACCAATGGCAACATCACACATACCTTCTTTAACCGCTAACACTTGATCCCGATCGTTACCTTGAGGCTTACGTGCTAGATTGGCCTTAACGCCTTCTAACCAGGTTTTGGTTTTCGCTTCACCATCATGGGCAATCATCGACGCCACTAATGCTATATTGTAAGGGTGCTTACCGCTGCGAGTACAAATTTTGCCTTTGTATTCTGGTGTGGCTAAGTCTTCATAATCAATATCAATTTTACCGCTGCGTTCTTTTGAGGAATAGACATTACGCACCCGCATTGTGAGCGCATACCAATCATTTTGTTGCGAACGGTATTGAACAGGAATATTAGCGTCAATCACCTTGCTATCAACGGGGGAAACAAGGTCTTTATCCACTAAATCCATTAAACGAGAAAAGTCAGATGTTAACACTACGTCTGCTGGAGATAATCGACCTTCACGCACCATACGTTCTGCAATACCGTCTTTAGCAAAAACCACGTTAACGTCGACACCACTTTGTGCAGTAAACTTTTCTAAAATAGGCTCAATCAGAAAAGCCTGACGATAAGAGTAAACCGTTAATGCATCAGCGGCATAGACTGAAGAAGTCACACTCGCTAAGCCTAAGAATGCGACACTTTTTAGCAATTTCATTAATTAACGCTCCCTAATTAAAACAATATTCGTCACTACAAATCTAATTGATATTGATAATGGTTATCAATTACAACAGGATAAGTGATCAAATCAAAAGGAGCAAGTATTGTTTCAATATCACACTAGAAACGAGCTAAGTTGAAAATGACACAATTAGATTATCCATCAGAATGACAAATGAGGAATATAGGGTTAAATCTATATTAATGAATATATTACCAGTATTTTTCTACTGTAATCTGCCCTGGTGCCCGTCGAAGATTTTTAACCAATCCCTTATCAATTAAGGCCGTTTGAGCATCTGTGATCATTCCAGGATTACCACAAACCATCATTTGCGAGTGTTCGGCATTAATTTCTAATCCGGCTTTTTGCTCAATAAGTCCGCTGTTAATACCGTCAGGTATACGACACGATAAACCATCGGGATAATCTTCTCGGGTGACAATTGGAATAAACACGAACTGTTGAGGGTATTTTTTAACAAATTGCTTAATTGTCTCTAAATAGGCTAAATCTTCTGCAAGCCTGACACCATAAACCAGTATGACTTTTTCAAAGCGCTGCCAGGGTTCATCTGTCGCTAACATTGAGATAAAAGGACCAACTGCGGTGCCCGTTGCCAAAAACCACAGGTGCTTACCTTGCAATGCACCATGAGGCACTTCTTCTAAGGTCATAAAACCCGCGGCTTTGGATGACACTTCGATAGTGTCGCCAGGCTTTAATGCTTTTAGATCTGGTGATAACTGTCCATCTTCTACTGCTACGGCCAGTACTTCTACATAATCCGTACCGGGTGGATTAACAAGAGAATAGGCACGAGCTACACGCTTATCATCACGCATTTGACTGAGTTTAATAAATTGACCTGCGATAAAAGGTTCGACATCGGCTTTGATACGCAACGAGAATAATTTATCATTCCAATCAATGCGTTCAATTACCTTTCCCGTAGTCCACATAGTCCAGTCCTTATCAATGGGAGCCAAACTTCATCATAAGAGACTAAGTAGCTTGAGTCACGCTTTGTGATTCATCTTTACTCGAGTTGTCTTGTTTGAATTGTGCTAATCCTTGTTGGATCAACTCATACGTTTTATCAATATTAGTGGCAATATCACCCTCTAATACTTTTAAACCTGACAATATGTCACTGGCTTCTTTAAAACCTTGACCAATCGCATCACCAATTTTTACCACAAAACTATCTACTTGCTCATCGAGCCCCATTGATGAGTTTTGTTGTTGGTGTACAGAAAAAAACTTAGTTGCAAAGCTCAAAATGCGATCTGCTGTCGCTTCTGGCGAATAGTCGACCCCACTATCAATACTCTTTTGCACCGAGTCTTCTCCCAGCGTTGGTGCGAGCTCTTCATTAATGGCTTCAATCGCGGCTCGATAAAGTAATGCCATAGACTTGTCACCAGCAGCAATACTCACTTCTTCTTGAGCAGCAAGAATAGTGTTGTTCATCATTTGACGACTGAGTTGATTGGCAGAAACCTTGGTTGATGAATTTACCGCTGAGTTGTTATTTTCAGCCGCTTGATTTGATGACGTCGAAATGCCGACTGAAACATCTTTACTGTCCCTTGTGTTGCTCGTCGCTATTGAAGTGGTATTTTTAATGTCCATAATAATATCTCATTTGGAATGACCGATAGCTTAATTATCGACCAACAAATGAATATCTGTAGTCACAAATGACAAATAAACAATTTAAATGATCACAGCTAAGAAATTACAGCTTTACTGTAGTGTGTGATAATCGTTTCATAGCAAGACCAAAATTTTAACGATATAGTGATTCTCTATTTGATATAGAGAACATTACTAGCAAATAGGATTGATTAGTCATTAGGGTCAGTTGATCTTTCAAGGTTGGTTTTGCAGCGAATTGTTGGTCATTACTTAAACATGAACTATAAGTCGGAGACTTTGTGGTGTAGTTATTCTACATAAAAAGTCGATAACGCAGTAAAAACGACCTAAAGACCCTAGTACTAAATCATTAATATCGAATTCTATTTAAGGACAATACTATGCCGCAACAACACTGGTTTATGTGGGGAATGGATATTTTTTCGGGTCTTTTTTTAGTGTTATTTTGGCTATTACTCATCGCGATAATTTACATGTTTATTGCTGATAAACTGCAAACCAAACAAGCCATTCGCCACAACTACCCTGTTATCGGTCGGTTTAGGTATATTTTAGAAAAACAAGGTGAATTTTTTAGACAATACTTTTTTGCTCAAGATAGAGAAGAGCTACCTTTTAATCGCGCTGAACGCAGTTGGATATATCGTGCAGCCAAAAATGTTGACCGGACTATTGCGTTTGGGTCAACTCAAGTATTGGATAAACCGGGTACGGTAATGTTCATGAACTCAGCATTTCCAATCAGCGATCATGAAAAATATAACACCATACCGGTAACCATTGGACCAAACTGCCAGCACCCTTACACTACCGATAAAATTTGCCACGTTTCAGCGATGAGTTTTGGGGCTTTGTCTCGTCCAGCGGTGACAGCATTATCTCATGGCGCCGCAAAAGCAGGTTGCTGGCTCAATACTGGCGAAGGTGGATTAAGCCCTTATCACCTTAAAGGGCATTGTGATTTGGTATTCCAGATAGGCACTGCTAAATACGGCGTCCGTAACGAGCAAGGCCATTTAGATCCGCAAAAGCTCAGCGACATGGCGGCGCATCCAGAAGTCAAAATGTTTGAAATTAAGTTAAGCCAAGGCGCGAAACCCGGTAAAGGCGGTATTTTACCTGCCATAAAAGTTACCGAAGAAATTGCAACTATTCGCGGGATCCCTGTCAGACAAGACTCGATTAGTCCTAATGGCCATATTGAGTTACACAATGTTGCAGACATCGTCGATATGATAAATCAAATAAGAGATATCACCGGAAAACCAACAGGCATTAAGGCTGTGTTGGGTGATATGTCTTGGGTAACTGATTTCCTAGATGAAATTGAACGTCGCGGCATTGAACATGCACCAGACTTTTTTACACTAGACAGTTCAGATGGTGGTACCGGCGCAGCACCACAAGCCCTAATGGACAATGTAGGCTTACCATTAAGACAAAGCTTACCGCTACTGGTTGACTTATTGAATGAACGCGGCTTTAAGCAACGCATTAAAATTATCGCCACAGGTAAAATGATCATGCCATCATATGTCGCATGGGCTTTGGCCACTGGTGCTGACTTTATCGCTTCAGCTCGTGGAAATATGTTTGCTTTAGGCTGTATTCAATCTTTGCAATGTAATAAAGATACTTGCCCAACGGGAATCACAACTCACAATACACGGCTACAATACGGTTTAGATCCTAAAGATAAATCAGCACGAGTCGCAAACTACAATCACTTTTTGCATTACGATTTAAACATGATCGCACATTCATGCGGCGTTACAGATCCAAGATATTTAACTCGCCACCATGCTCGTATAGTCGAATCATCTGGTGTAGCAGTAACCTTAGATAAGCATTATCGCCACATGCAATAAAAAAACGGACGAACGTTCAATAAAAAATTAGAGCGGGTCATTAGATTGCCGAAAATTAATATAAGGTGTAGAATATAGTTGATATGGATCACATTAAAAGGCCTTAGTGTGATTTTGAATAGGCGCCAATCCAGAGGATTTCGTGTTGAATATAAAAACCGCTGCCGTAAACATAAATACGCAAAGCTTAAGTTTAAGTTGCAAAAACTGTAATCGAATGACAGAAATCGAAGGCGAATTAGTGTGTTTTGAACAAGGCAAAATTAAGCGTTTAACACTGGATCCTTCTCCAGCTGTACTGATCAAAATGGTGTGTATTGCTTGGCAGAAAAAATAATCTATCTTAACTAGCAATAGTATTCATCATTTAAGTATCCACTCATTATATCCCAATCAACTCCCTCATTTTTGAAATGGTAAATAAACCTAATATCAGCGATGAATAACTTATTATCATGAATTAATAAGGGTTTGATGACATCAATTCATCTGCATCTTTATGAGTATAAATCGGCATACCTGCATAAATTGATTGGATAGACAGAGTTGGACTAGAAAAGTGTGTCTTGCGCGTCATCATTTCGTTTAATAATGCTCTTATCAAGCTCGCTGCTGATTGCCTTAGCTAAAGTAACACCTCGAGTTGTTACTCTTAAACCTGCACACAAATCGTTATATACGATTTTAATTGCATCATCAGACATATTACGTGTTTTTAGCATGGCCATAATAGCATGCCAATCAGTAGTCACTTGATGTCGGGTGCCTTCTAGCGCCGCAATTAACGAAATATTATGCACAAGTTACCTCCTGACACGATTTAGTCCCTTCATAAGATCCAATTAGTTGATAAATAGAGCTATCTCATAAAAATAACCCGCAAGCACAACTATAGATTAACTGCGTTGATCATCATCGTCAAAAAATTTGTTCGTAATAAATGTAACAAGACAGTTTCTATACAATTTAGCAGTATAAGCAGTTCAATTAACAAGCTCTTTTACTATAATCGAGATAGACTATTCCTACTTAACATGTTGGTGTTAACAGCCTGTATTATAACTACGCAACCTTATGGTCAAGTGATAGCTAATGATAAATACCAACAACCGTATGGTACGCAACAGCATCCCAAGATTCACTTGTCGAATTATAAATTATAGTTACTCACTAAGCCTTTTTTCATTTTGAATATGCCAAAGCCGGGCATAAAGACCTTGTTGAGCTAACAAACTACTATGTGTACCATGCTCGACAATCTTACCTTTACTCAATACTACTATTTGGTCAGCATCAATAATGGTCGATAAACGATGAGCAACAACTAAGCTTGTAAGCCCTTTAGCTGCATCCCGTAATGCGTTTAAAATCGCTTGCTCAGAACGTGAGTCTAACGACGATGTTGCTTCATCAAATACTAAAATAGGTGCCCCTTTTAATACCGCTCGAGCGATAGCGACACGTTGTTTTTCACCACCAGAAAGTTTTAATCCCCGCTCACCCACTTTGGTATTACCTTTATCAGGTAAAGACTCAATAAAATCACTCAAATGCGCTAATTTAGCTGCAGCAAAAACCTCTTCTTCAGTGGCTTCTGGACGACCATATCGAATATTTTCATAAATGGAATTGTTAAATAACACGGTATCTTGTGGCACTATAGCGATAGCTCTTCGCAAGGCCTGCTGACTAAAGTCACGAACATCAATACCATCAATAGTGATAGCTCCATGGTCAACATCATAAAAGCGAAATAGCAACTTAATAATAGTTGATTTACCTGCACCACTGTCACCTACAACAGCAATTTTTTTCCCTGCTGGCACTTCAAAATTAACACTATTTAGAATAATTCGTTGATCATATTGAAAGCTTACATCTGTGAATTTTATCGCTCCAATAGTTGGGCTTTTCTCAATTGCACCAACTTGGTCTAACACTTGAGGTTGTTTGCCTAAGATATCAAACATACGCTCAATATTGGCTAATGCACCACGGATCTCTCGATACACAAAACCTAAAAAATTAAGTGGCATAAACAACTGCATCATAAATGCATTAATTAATACGAAGTCACCAATCGTCATTGAACCTTGACTCACTTCATATGCTGCAAGAGCCATCATCGCGGTCATAGCCACAGCAATAATGACTGCTTGGCCACCATTTAGCGCAAATAATGATAAGCGATTTTTTCGTTTCGCAACTTCCCATTGTTCTAAAGCTTCGTCATATCGTTGTGATTCAAATTGTTCATTATTAAAATACTTTACAGTTTCATAATTTAATAGACTATCAACGGATCGCGTATTCGCCAGCGAATCCGCTCTGGCTGCATCACGTACATAACCCGTACGCCACTCCGTCGCGATAATAGAATAACCAATATATGCTATAACAGAAAATAACGTAATTAACGCAAAAATCACCCCATAGTTATAAAAGAAAATACCAATAACTAAAGCGATTTCCAGTAATGTCGGCACTATATTAAACACCATGAAGCGCATTAAAAAACTCACGCCACTAGTACCTCGTTCAATATCTCTAGATAAACCGCCAGTACGGCGATCTAAATGAAAATCAAGATCGAGTCGATGTAAATGTTCAAAAACAGCCCGCCCAAGGCGACGAATAGCACGCTCAGTAACCCTACCAAATAAGGTATCACGTACTTCACCAATAATGACATTCAACAAACGCACCGCCCCATAGGCCAATACTAATCCAATAGGGACAGCAACAAGCTGTGTAGCAGATTGTTTATCAAGGGTATCAACTAACTCTTTCAAGATAAATGGCAGTCCAACACTGGCGATTTTAGCAACAATTAAGCAAATCATTGCCAACAATACACGCCCTTTAAACTCTAATAAATATGGCCATAGTAATCGCAAAACATGCCAATTTAGCTTCCCTACCGGGCCTTCAAAATACGCAGAAGGTCTCATCTATACTCCAGTTAATTACCGCTGCTATAGGCAGTTTATGACGCTCTAACATTAATTGTCTTATTATACGCCATTTTCTTATTAGACTTGTGTCACATTACGATGGAATAAATACAAACTTATTTTAGTCATCGCGAGGGGGGGGGGGTGAATGTTACCTTAATAGCACTTTAGACCTACCATCAGTAAAAATGCAGTAGACGAAGATACTACTTTTCTATTTTTTTTGCTATTTTGTGCTTTATTCATCTAAATAGAGTGATTTATCTAAGCAGAATTTGATATTCTTTGAATACAGATAATCGCCGCTTGATGGTAAACCAACAACGATTTACTATTTTAAAGGATGTTTTATGTTGGATAGCTCGAAAATTCAATACCCACCATTACAATTACTACAAACATGGGTATGGATGATGATTGAATCAGATAATCCTGAACTGCAAGACAAAGGTCGTGACAACCTGATATCGGCCTTTGGTAGTTTAGCCAAAGCCAATGAGTACCTAGTTGAAACAAATAAATAAGGCGCAAATTGCGCCTTATATCTTAAATATGACCAAGCAAACATCATACATTACGACGATCTACCACACTTTGATTTAACGTCGCTAACAGAGATTCAGTGTCATCCCAACCAATACAAGCATCGGTAACACTCTGCCCATAACACAACGAACCACCTTCAATTAAATCTTGGCGCCCTTCAACTAGATGGCTTTCTACCATCACCCCAAATATAGCCTGATTACCTTGTGCTATTTGACCAGCAACATCCTCAGCTACTTTTATCTGCTTTTTATAATCTTTACTGCTATTAGCATGACTAAAATCAATCATAATATTCTCAGTCAGCCCCGATTTAGCAAGCTGCTTGGTTATATCTGCTACATGTTCAGCACTATAATTGGGTGCCCGTCCACCACGTAAAATAATATGGCAATCAGGATTCCCTTTAGTCGATACAATTGCCGAATGACCAAACTTAGTCACCGATAAAAAGTGATGTGGCGCATTAGCAGCGCCGATAGCATCAATGGCTACTTTAATCGTGCCGTCGGTACCATTTTTAAAGCCTACCGGACATGAAAGTCCTGATGATAACTCTCTATGCACTTGCGACTCGGTAGTACGAGCGCCAATAGCTCCCCAACACATCATATCGGCGACATATTGAGGTGTGATCATATCTAAAAATTCACCAGCAGTGGGTATTCCAGAATCATTCAAATCGACTAACAATTTTCGAGCAGTACGCAAACCGTCATTGAGTTGATAACTATTGTCCATATATGGGTCATTAATTAGACCTTTCCAGCCCACAGTTGTTCTTGGCTTCTCAAAATACACCCGCATCACAATTTCAAGCTGGTCTTTATACTGCTCACGCAGCTTAACCAAGCGTTGACCATATTCTAAGGCTGCTACAGGATCGTGGATAGAACAAGGACCAATTACCACCAATAAACGATCATCTTCGCGCGCCAATATATTATGAATACTATTACGTGCATTGAAAACTGTTGTAGATGCACTCTCGGTTGCCGGAAATCGTTCTAGAATCGCAATCGGTGGAAGTAATTGTTTTATTTCATCGATACGAATATCGTCATTTTGGTAATGCATAGTAGTTGTAACTCCAGCCAAAACGTTTTATTTACCTTATTCAGAAAAGATAAATTCAGATAATACAATTCATTAAAAAAATGATTAAAAACATCGAGAAAATGAACATCAACTATCAATTTAACCAGTATTTACCTACAAATCAATCAAGAATTATTCATCTGTGCCGATAACAAAGACTATAGAGATATTAGTTCAAAGTGGTTAATAGCAAGCAATTGAGGACGAAACTATAGGCCTTCAATACAAAATGATTGTTAAATGAATCTAGTTATTAGCAGGAGATTGATTTTACAAGTAAAACATTATTAGGAAAGTAATGTGCTTTGCTTAAAACAACAAAAATGATTAAAACGCAATACAAGGACGATGTTCCACTTTATATGTAGCAGATAATTCAGAGGAGGAAACCATTGAAAAACAGCATCAAAAGTTTACTCATTGCATTCAGCTCTTTAATTGGTGTTTGTCCATCTGCGTTAGCTAATCCCATTATTCCCATCAAAGATACACACGAATTAATCGATTTACACGCGCAGAATGACAATAAAACATTAGTATCGACCATTAATAGCATTAGCTTTTCAACCAGTAATAGCATTGCACCTTATTTCTTTTCCGATACAAACACTGGTGTACAATACGACCTATTGAAAGCTGCGCTTAACACTCAAAATATTGAAATAAAAGAAATTATACATGCGCCCAATTTACGTTCTCAACGTCTAGTAAAAACAAAAAAAATAGATTGTATGATCAATACTCCTGATAATGTTGAAGGATTATTTTATACACAAAGCTTGATTGAATATCAAAATAGTTTGTTCTATTTATCAAGAAATAACCTCGAGATAGAACAAATTGATGATCTTAATGGTTTGTCTATTTTAGGGTTTCAGAACTCAAAACAATACTTAGGCGATGAGTTTAAAATCTTAGAAGATGCTAATCCGCTTTATAGTGAAATATCAAATCAGAAAAGCCAAGTAGTGATGTTATTTAATGGTTATGTACAAGTAATCGTTTTAGAAAGACGAATATTTGAATATTATCGCCATTTGCTCAGACAAAAATTAGACACCAGTATCCGCGTAACCGAAGCCGCACTTTTTGACCCCGCAGAGCGAAAAATTGCCTGTCATGATCAAATAATAGCTAATCAAGTTAATAGTGCCATTACGGCACTTAAACAATCATATCGCTATCAAGAAATACTTGATCTAGCTAAACAAAATAATTATCAACCTCAGATGGATTAATTCCGTCTCATTGCTTGTAATTTACTTTGATAGCGTTGTTTGTTGCTAGTATCACTTAATGCCAATGCGCGTTTAAGGCTTTTCTCTGCAAGTCGTTCATCACCCGTTGCCCAATAAGCTCTCGACAAGCCAAAATAGAATTCATGGCGATAATCGGCTTTCGCAACAGCTCGTTTATACCATATAAGTGCATTTTGATATTGGCTATCAAAATAGGCTTGTTGCGCCATATCAAAATAATAAAAAGGATTATTAATTCGAGCAAGTTCAAGTACTTTATGAATCTCGGCCCACTCAACTAAACGATCTTGCTCGCCTAAAATGAGAGCTAAATTATATAACGTTGATAGGTCTTGCGAATTAACTTGTAAGGCTGCTCGATAAACTTGTTCGGCTTCATCATCAAAGCCTTTATGACGATAGATCACCGCGAGGGTATTGATGGCAGCAACAAGCTGCGGATCTAAGATTATGGACTTTTTTACCAACGCATATGCGGTGTCATAATCGGCTCGGACTAAGGCTTCTGCTGCAACGTTGTTGTAATACATGGCACTTAATTGGCGCTTATTAACTCGTTTTTTTCGGTAGGCCCGTACTGAACGTTCGGGCAAAAAGTCAATTAAAACCTCCGTTCCCCTGAACAATACAGTATGAGAATCTTCTGGCGGCAATAAGCTTAAATTAACGTGTCCGTTAACTAAATAAAAACCACCGCGGCGATCCCAAAAAGGTTCAACATCAATATCATACAATTCAACAGGTACATTTAGCACATCAGCTAATGAAGCCGATAAGACCACCAGAGACATACAATTTCCTTGACGATCCAGCATTGTTTCACTCGCTGTACGAGTATAATGATCGCGATATTCAAAACCACCATCTTGGGCACCAACATATTGGGCTAACCATTCATTAGCTAAGGTATTTTTGCTGCGGATGGAATTATCAGACTGAAACTGACGCTTAAAATTCGCTACAAAGGAGTCGGGTAAACGATAAATATCGTCGACATCAATCGTTAATACAGGTACAAAATAATCATCATAAAAAAGTGAATTAACGTTAACATTTTTGGACTGAGATGGGATTGACTGGCAAGCGCAAAGGAAGCACATTAAACTCAATAGAATGAAGAAACAAACATTAGGTTTATGTCTATTATCGCTAAGACTTAATGTCTCACAGGAGCGCTTTAATGGGTGACAAAGCAGCATAATTCAACCCTCAGATAGGAATAAGCTATCTAAAAGTTTAGTCAATAGCCTATCTTTCAGCCAATAAACCTAGATAAAAAAACAAGCTGTCATTAAAGTATTACTCTATTTTCGAGGGGTATTCTTCGTCATGAGGTAGATCAATTTGAATGAAAAGCTGCTGGCCATGATATTGATAAGGACGATAATTTAACTGTCCACAGTGATAATAAAGATAAGCTGTATTAACAGAAATACACCCAATTGGTAATGACCGTAAAATAGTTAATTGCTGTTGTTGGCGCAGTAGCGTTTGCCACTCATGTAGCTGTAACACTTCATCACGCACAGCAAAAGCATCAAATGGTTCAGATGATTTACGCACTACAACAGTGCCCGCTGCAACAATAGGACTAAAAGAAGAAGTAATAGCAACAATTGAACCAAGCAAACAAAATGTACTAAAGAAACTCATATCGCCCCCAATTTACGAATAATCTCCAAAAAAAACAGAACCCGAAGGTTCTGTTTAATACTGACTCAGTTAATGAAGTTAAAAATTAACCGGCATTATTACCACTAGAAAACTCAGGGTAAGCCTCTACACCACAGTCAGAAGCATCCATACCATTGTACTCTTCTTCTTCTGTTACACGGATACCCATGGTCATTTTTAATACAAACCATACTAATAACGATGCAGTGAATACCCAAATAAAGATAACTGCTGCACCATATAGTTGACTACCAAAACTAGCATCTGCATTCGATAGTGGAACCAACATCAATCCAAGGAAACCTGCAACACCGTGTACCGAAATAGCGCCTACTGGGTCATCTATTTTAACTCGGTCAAATGCAATGACAGAGAAGATAACCACGGCACCAGCAACTAAACCAATCACACCAGCCATTAACAATGAAGGTGATAATGGGTCAGCTGTAATGGCGACCAATCCAGCCAATGCCCCGTTTAAAATCATGGTCAAATCAGCTTTGCCCCATACCACTTTACATACAATAAGTGCTGAGATGGCACCAAATGCTGCAGCAGAGTTTGTGTTTACAAAGATTTTAGCCACTGCACTCGCATTTTCAGCATCTGACACTAACAATTGCGAACCACCGTTAAAGCCAAACCAACCCATCCATAAAATGAACATACCTAAGGTTGCCATCGGTAAATTAGAACCTGGAATAGGATGAATTTGACCGTTTTCACCATATTTACCTTTACGAGCACCAAGAAGCATTACGCCAGAGATTGCAGCTGCTGCACCGGCCATATGCACAATGCCACTACCAGCAAAATCTACAAAGCCTGCAGCAGAAAGGAATCCACCACCCCACGTCCAGTAGCCTTCAACAGGATAAATCACTGCCGTCATTACCACTGAAAAAACAAGGAAAGACCATAATCTCATTCGTTCAGCAACAGCACCTGATACAATCGACATCGCTGTAGCAACAAATACTACTTGGAAGAAAAAGTCTGATTCGAGCGCATGATCTGCACCATCAGCTTGACCACCGATTAACGAACCAAAAGAAGGAATAAATCCACCTTCAACATTGTCGACATACATAATGTTGTAACCGACTAATAAAAACATGACACACGCAATGGAGTATAAACACACATTTTTAGTTAAAATTTCAGTGGTGTTTTTTGAGCGGACTAATCCAGCTTCCAGCATGGCAAAACCAGCAGCCATCCACATGACTAACGCGCCAGAAATCAAGAAATAAAACGTATCTAATGCGAAACGTAATTCAGTTACCGTCAGGCCTAATTGAGTTAACTCTTCCATACCAGCCTCCTATAATGCTTCGTTATCAAGTTCACCCGTACGGATACGGATAACTTGTTCTAAACTAGTAACAAATATCTTGCCATCACCAATTTTACCGGTATGAGCGGCACTGGTAATCGCTTCAATAAGCATGTCTAAGTTTTCAGATTTTGTGGCAATTTCTAATTTTACTTTTGGTAGAAAGTCCACTTGATACTCTGCCCCACGATAAAGTTCTGTGTGACCTTTCTGACGTCCAAATCCTTTGACCTCAGTAACAGTCATACCTTCAATGCCCATGCCTGCAATAGCTTCACGGACATCATCCAATTTAAATGGCTTGATGATAGCGCTGACGAGTTTCATCTCGACCTCCAAAAGTGTGAAAAAATTAGTTGTTATTTATTTGTTGTAACGAGTTAATTCAATCATCAGGCCACTTTTCCAACAAGTTGTTATATATAGCTTTTATTTTATTTTATCTTTTATCCATTAATATAAAGGCACCAATCAAGTGCGTATAAGATCACCATCGCATTATTTTGGTGCAACGATAACCTCACCCATGAAACCGCTTTGTAATACCAACTTGTTAAGGATTTATTTATAACGCCCATAAAAAAACAGCCCTCAAATGAGGGCTGTTTGTTAGATTATTTCAGGTTTACACCTGAGGAGAGCGCTTATGCTAAGTACAACTTATTTGTAAGTCGCTTCACGCTTTTTAGCTTCTTCTTCCCACTGAGGAACCAGTGTTTTCTTAAACTCAGCTTTTTCAGCATTCATGGTTTTCATGTCCATGCCTAATGCTGCTTGCGCTTTTGCTTTAGTAGAAGTGTCAGGGTATGCAATCGGTTGCTTAACACCTTTAGCACCTAATAACTGAGCTAGTTTCACACGAGCATCAGCAGCTTTATCCACTGCAGTACCTAAAATACGTAGTACTTCAGCTGGAGCATGAGTTGATGCGCCATGAGATGCAGTCGCATAATCCCAACGCCATTGTGAATGACGAATATCCATTAAGATTGGCTTCATTTCAGCTTCAGTGGCACCAGCATCCCAAGCAGCTTTCGCTTCAAAGTGAGCTTTAACTAGTTGAGTTTCAACACGAGCTTTTAAATCTTGTGCTTTATGCTTGCTTTCTTCAACTTGCTTAACCATAAACTCTTTGCTTTGAGTGTGACAAGTTGCACATGTTTCTTCAAAGCGATCAAATGGGTTACCCACTTTATGATCTGTAAATTTGCGGCCTTTGTCATTAGTCACTTTAGGCATATGACAATCAACACAACTCACGTTATTTTGACCGTGAACACCCATTTTCCAAGTTTCATAACCAGGGTGCTGCGCTTTTAACATTGGAGTTTTAGACACTGCATGAGTCCAATCAGAAAACTCTATGCTGTCATAATACACTTCCATTTGCTCAACGGTGGTACCCATATCCCAAGGGAACTTAACAAAACCTTTACGGTCTTCAGTTTTCTCGAAATAGTATTCAACGTGACACTGACCACACACCATTGATTGCTTATCTTTACGAGAAGCTTTATCAAATGGTGTATTTAACGTATCCATTGCACGGTCAACATACGGACGTGATATACGTAATTTTGATGAACCTTTTTCATGACAATCGCCACAACCAAGTACATTGACAATTTCTGGACCGCCTTTAGCCCATTTGCCACTGAAATAGCCATCTTCACCTTGCTCTTCAATCACACGAGGAACATCAGGGCTTTTACAGCTCCAACATGCCATTGGCATTGGACCATCTGCAGCATTTTTTGGCGCGCCAGTACGTAATGAGTTAGTTACGTCAGTAATTGCATACATATGACCACGTGGTGCATTGTAATCTTTAGCAAAACCGTAACCTGCCCATAACACGACTAAACTAGGTACTTTTTCTAACATATCAACAACGTCTTTGCTTTCATCAGTGGCATGCCAGCTGTCATATTGCTTTGAAAATTTATCTTTATAAACCTCATTACGAGGTTCGGTTTTATCACTCGCCATAGCGCCTGCAGCCATAAATCCGGCTGCAATCACCGCACTCAGTGCAATTGATTTTACATTCATCTTCATCACCCTTTATCTCCGTGTTACATTATATTTAATTTAATAATCACGACATCTCCAAGATCAAATTTAGCTATTTAATCCTGCTTTAAATATACCCCTTATTAGGTATAGCGGCAAAAGTTTGCGCTAGATCAACATGTAAACAAGATGTAGCTCACAGTTTGATACAATTGTTAATGTTATCAACTAATACCTAATATAGAACACACTATTGGATAGTATACGAAACAGTACTTTCGACTTACCTTTAAGCACTCATTGATATAATAACGGGACCTTATGTTTACTCGTGGCAGCCTTACCTCCACCATTTTCAGTTTAATGCTCATTTTGATTTTATTATCATCAAGCTTAGCGGTATTTTCTATTGTTAATTTAAGCTTCAGTTTAGGAGATGCCAAAGGGATCAACGCCTCTGGGTCACTGCGGATGCAAAGTTATAGGCTATTGTTGTATACCAATGTAGGCGGAAATAATCCCAATAAAAAAATAATTGAATTTGAAAACACACTCAGCTCTGATGCCCTTACCCGTTCTCTCGCTTGGTATAGTCCCAAGGAGCTAAGTGACCAATACTTGTTAGTTATTGACAAGTGGAAAGTGATGAAATCCTATATAGAAGAAGGTAATACACAAGAGTATTCTAAATCGTTAACTGGTTTTGTCGACACCATTGATACCTTAGTATTAAAGATGGAACTATTTGCAGCCTTAAAACTAAAGCTATTGGTCATTGGGCAGATTATCGGGTTATCTATTTTACTGGTTATCGCTTTCTTTGCTGTGGTGTTTACACGCAAACGTGTTGTTAAACCATTACAGTTATTGATGGACAGTGCAGCCAAAATATCTAAAGGCAATTTCAAAGTCGAAATGCCTAAAACGGGTTATATAGAGCTAACCGAACTTGGAAATGCATTACAGAAAACGGCCGCTGAGTTAGCCAGTTTGTATGAAGATTTAGAAGACCAAGTCAACGAAAAAACCTTGGCATTAACCCGAGCTAATAACGAACTGAATTTTTTGTACGATAATTTAATCAGGTTACATGCCGATAAACTTGACTATAAAGCATTACAATCTGCGATTAATCAGCTGAAATATTATGAAGACTTAACTTACTTACGATTAGTCATTGAACATGATGATGGTTCTAAAGATGTTATTAAAGCAGAAGCTGGCTGGCCAGAAAACCACTCATTTGAATCAGTGCATTTCCCACTACAGTCGGAACAAAAACAGTTGGGTTATTTAGATGTAATATCAAATAAGCCATTAAATAATATCCTATTTAAAAACTTCGCCATGATGTTAACCCGTTCAATAACCATCCATAATGCAACAGAGCAACGCCAACAACTAGCTCTATTAGAAGAACGTTCGGTGATCGCTAGAGAATTACATGACTCTATTGGTCAATTATTATCCTTTTTAAAAATCCAAGTTAGTTTGTTAAGTAAGAGCCTTGATAACAGTTGTCGCAGTCCAGAGGTTGAAGAGCAATTATCAGGGATCAATGAAGGTGTCAGTATTGCTTATGTACAATTACGCGAACTGTTATCAACGTTTAGATTAACCATTAAAGAGCCTAATTTAGGCCAAGCTATCGAGGTCATGCTAGATCAATTACGTAATCAAACTAATATTGATATCCAACTCAATTACAAGCTTTCACCACATTTACTTGAAGCAAAACAACATATTCATATTTTGCAATTAGTTCGCGAGGCCACATTAAATGCAATTAAACACGCAAAATCTGCCCATATAGTGGTAGATTGTCAGTTGACAGATAATAGTAAGATCACCATTTCAATTTGTGATGATGGTATTGGCGTGTCACACTTAGCAGAACGAGACCAACACTTTGGCATTGGTATCATGCATGAGCGTGCCAACAAATTAAATGGTGTTGTTTCATTCAATAGTAATCAAAATGGCGGAACAACCGTCACACTGAGTTTTCCACCTCAACAGGAGCCTTTAAATGGGTAAGCCTTATTCCGTACTTGTTGTCGATGATCATCCTTTACTGCGTCGTGGCATTTGCCAATTGATCACCTCTGATAGCGATTTCATTTTGTTTGGTGAAACAGGCACAGGATTAGATGCGCTGACATCTGTCGCCGAAAACGAACCCGATATTATTTTGCTCGATTTAAACATGAAAGGTATGTCGGGTCTTGATACCCTTAATGCGATGCGCCAAGAAGGTGTTACCGCGAGAATTGTAATACTGACCGTATCTGATGCAAAGCAAGATGTAATGCGTTTATTACGCGCTGGTGCAGATGGTTATTTACTCAAAGATACTGAGCCAGACTTATTACTCGCACAGCTCAAAAAAGCCATGTTAGGCCATAGAGTTATTAGTGATGAAGTAGAAGCTTATCTCTACGAGCTAAAAAACACTGTCGATGACAACAGCTGGATTGAGAGTTTAACGCCTCGAGAATTACAGATATTACAAGAACTTGCTGAAGGTAAAAGTAATAGAATGATCTCTGAAGATTTACACATCAGTGAAGGTACTGTCAAAGTTCATGTGAAGAATTTACTTCGCAAAGCAGATGCAAAATCACGTACCGAAATGGCTGTTAGATATTTAAATCAATAGATAACAATCAAAGTAAGTAGATAATCAAATACTTTACGATATCTGAATAAATAATGATCCGTTAATAATGATCCGTTAATAATGCTCCCTTAATTGGGAGCTGTTTCATTCAGCCGCAATAAAATGTATCTAATTCTGTAGAGGTGAACATCTTACCTATTACGATGCCATTGAATCATTTCAGTTATAAACCCTACCTCTACCAGAGTTGAAGCTTAAAAGCTAAATACTCAATATCGCATTTATGCGATCCCTCCAAAATTGCGACAATGGTCACTAAATAGACTATCCATCCCTAAACTCATGAAAAATATGATGTGTTTTAAATAACTTACCTTTATTCTATTCTTCATTGACCATTCATTTGTGACCGGATGTCACCTAATTATCAGTATTCAGACATTATTATTTTGCGAAATAAACACTTTTACAAAATAAATAGAGTCTATCCCGTATCTCATTTAAAAGGATATTATTTTGAAAATCAAACAAACCTTATCTTTATGCTCTGCACTCATTGCCTTTTTAATCCCAATGTCGGCATCAGCTGACTCTTTAACACTCTATGCTGCTGGTAGCTTAAAGGCGGCATTAAATGATGTAGCAACTTCTTATACTCAAGCCTATAAAACAGAAGTCAGCACAAAATATGCGCCTAGCGGACTGTTAAGAAAAGCAATTGAAGACGGTGAACAACCTGATGTTTTTGCTTCTGCAAATATGAAACACCCTGAAAAACTGGCTACGGAGGGATGGGGAAGTCCAGTGGTGTTATTTGCCCGAAATCAGCTTTGTGCGCTAGCGCAACCGAATGTAAAAGTGACTCCAGATAACCTACTTTCTACGTTAATGGATAAACAAATCCGCGTTGGTACTTCAACGCCTAAAGCTGATCCAAGTGGTGATTATGCTTGGGAACTTTTCCACAAAGCAGAAACAATACAAAAAGGAAGTTTCTCGGCTCTTTCAACTAAAGCTTTGCAGCTTACTGGTGGTGAACAAAGTGAAAAAGCACCTGAAGGGTTAAATCAATATGGTTGGGTGATGAGTGAAAAAAAGGCGGATATTTTTCTAACTTATTGCACCAATGCTGTATTGGCAAAAAACCAGGTTAAATACCTCAACATAATCACCATACCTGAATCACTTTCAGTGGGAGCAGATTATGGCTTGGTAGTTAAAGAGGGGGCACAAAATAAAGCATGGCAATTTGCCATGTATATTCTCTCACCTGAGGGACAAAGAATTCTGAAAAAATATGGTTTTGAAGCCAACGCCATTCCTAAGCTCTAAGACGTATTGAAATCAGGTTTTAAATGACAAGACAGTTACCGATTTTCAGTCGGTAGCTGTCAAAATACATTAGAGTAAGTACTTAGCTAACAACACAAATGATCAAGCCAATATAAAGTTGAGCGAACTATTATTTTTCTTGAATAAACGCTAACCAACTTTGCAATGCTGATTCGAAATCTTCCAAACCACAATAAGATTCAGATTCCGCATTATATAAATTCATTGCTTCGTCTAAGACATGCTCTTCTTCAAAATCAATTATATTAGCAAATACTCTAACTTGTTCGGTGTCGATATCGATGGTTAAATCTCTACCAATATCACGCCAATGATTAGCCCTACCCGTTTTAATAAGCATAATTTGGTTTAAGATATAATTAGCGCGATTTTTGTCATCACCAAGATTTTCAGCAAACCAACTGCCTAACACCTCATGCCCCATACTAAATTCAGCAAACACAGTGCCTTCAAGGCGATTACGACGAAATTGAAATTCCATATGAGTACTCTTCTAATAGTATTTGTTTTATTTTAACCGATGACCGACAATTCTGCTGCTTGTTAGCGGATCAAATAGTGTGCTTGATGATTAAATATTCGATAACGAAAGGATTTCATTCCACATGTTCGTTTAAACTTGGGCAAGACTAAAAAGTAGCGTAAATTGTTGCGATAGTGATCACTTGGAATGATTAATAATGAATAATGGTTTTATTTACAGCTTACTATTAACAGGCCCAAATGCTGGCCAATCGCTCACTGAAGCGCAAGTTGCTCAGTGGCAGCCTCAAGATGGCCTTTTATGGTTACACCTTCGCTATCGTGAACCTAAAGCGCGTAAATGGCTCCTCAACTCTGGTTTAGATAGGGTCGAGATGGATACTCTATTGGCCACCGATACTCGCCCACGAGTATTAAGCTCAGAAAAAGGGATCTTACTGGCATTGCGAGGGGTTAATTTAAACCCAAATTCCGATCCAGAAGACATGGTCGCAGTGCGGATCTACGCTGAAGAACACAAAATTATTTCAACATGCGAACGCCAATTACAATCGGTTATCGATGTTGCCGAGGCAATTACCCATGGTAAAGGTCCAGTTGATAGCGCAGCGTTTATCATGGCCATCTGCGAACGGTTGACCCAACGTAAAGTCGAGTTTATCGGTAAACTTGAAGAGCAGCTAGATGAATTAGAAGAGAAAGTAGTCACTCAAGTCAATAAAACGTTGCGCACTGAAATTGCTGAACTACGTCGACAAACAGTGGTATTACGACGTTACCTAGCCCCACAACGAGAAGCTTTTTCTCGTATGCTGCAAGAAACCAACGAGCTATTTGACGTTAATGACAAAATCCGTTTACGTGAAATCCACGAAACCCTGATCCGAGTCATAGAAGATCTTGATTCAATACGCGATCGCGCCAGTGTCACCCAAGAAGAACTGCAATCGCAGCAATCAGAACAAGTAAACCAAAGGTTGTATTTTTTATCACTTATTTCGGCAGTATTTCTACCTTTAGGTTTTTTAACTGGCTTATTGGGTGTCAATATTGGCGGCATACCAGGGGCTGAAACAAACTGGGCTTTTACTGCATTTTGTGCAGGCTTATTTGCACTTATTGCCTTTCAAATGTATCTGTTTTACCGCTTAAAATGGATATAGCTAGACTAGTTATCCCGAGTTAGGTTAGTTAGATATAAAAAAGACGCCGAAGCGTCTTTTTTATATCTATGATAATCGCAAAGCGATTTCAATATTACTTTGCAGCAGGTGCCGCTACTGGCGCTTTTTCAACAGACACTAGCTCAACTTCAAAAACTAAAGTTGAATTAGCAGGAATAGTACCAGTATCACGATCACCGTAAGCTAATTCAGCTGGAATAACGAATTTGTACTTAGCGCCAACAGGCATTAACTGTACACCTTCAGTCCAACCAGGAATAACACGATTTAGCGGGAACTTAGCGGTTTCACCACGCGCATATGAACTGTCAAACTCGGTACCATCAGTTAGCGTACCGCGGTAATGTACTTCAACAGTATCTTCTGCTGCTGGCTTTTCGCCCGTTCCAGCTTCTAATACTTCATACTGTAAACCAGATTCAGTCGTTGTTACGCCTTCTTTAGCTTTATTATCTTCTAAGAATTTTTTGCCATCGGCAATCGCTTTAGCCGCTACTATTTCAGCTTGCTCTAGGCGTTTGTCGTTTAATTTTTTATCTAGGTTTTCCAATACTGTCTGCATTTCTTCTTCAGTTAGCAGCATGTCTTCACTTAAACCATCGGTAAAGCCTTTAATCACCATGGTACGATCAACAGCAAAACCTAATTCTTCTTGCTCTTTAATGTGACCTGACATGTACTTACCGATTGAACCACCTACACTGTATGCTTCTTTTTGCACGTCAGTTGTTAATTCAATTTTCTTTTGGGTAACGTCTTGATCTTGATTACACGCAGTAAGGCCAACAACGGCTAATGCAACTAACGATAATTTGTAAATAGATTTCATTAAAGCTTCCTCAGCATCCTATAGTGGTTACAATAACCCTAATACATTCAATCAATGAGATATGTAAGTGGTCATGTTAATTATCCACTTTATACTAGTTAAAACGGTTATACCATTGGGTAAACCTTATATAATTAAGGTTTAAGACAATAATTCTAGGAGCAAGTTCATGATACGAGTTCCAATGCGGTTTTTTTGTTCAATCTTATTTTGTGTATGCTTATTATCCGCATGCCAACCTTCACCAAGCAAAGTCATGATACTGACAACTGATGCCAGCTACAGCGCCAGCTTATCTGATGATGGTAATCTAGCATTAATCAGTACGGCTAATAATGGTGTACAAGTATGGGATTTAACCGGCCCAAGTTTGTCATATCAATGGTTACAAGGTCAAAAGGATAACACCAGCAATGTCATTGATACCGCTATTTCCGCCAACAAAATCTTTGCCGCCACGATTAGCAGTAACTCATTAGCGATATGGCGTTTAGATGATGGCAGTTCGGTAGGTTGGTGGTCGCTGCCCTCTTACGCTCAAAGCGTGGCGATTGCCAATGATGGCCAAACTTTAGTCGCTCTTGGTGATGGTTCCGTCATGTCATTATCACCGAAAAACAATCGTTTGATTCAGTTTTTAGGTCATAACGAAAAGGTCAATAGTGTATCGATTAGCGCTGACGGTCTAAAGGCACTAAGTGGTGGTAATGATAACAAGGTTATTCTATGGCAGGCGCAAACAGGCCAACCTATTCAACAATGGCAGTTAAGCTCGCGCATTACCAAAGTACTGATTAATGAAAGTGGCAGTTTAAGCTTTGCAGGTGATATAACTGGTAATGCAACAATCTGGCAATCAGCTTCAGGGGCTGCACTAAGTCAGTTAAACATTATTCGTAGGCAAATGAATTTTTCCTCTGCTCGCTTTGCTCAGAATGATCAGCAATTACTCACCGGAACACCATCAAGCGAGATCTTTTTATGGCAAGTTGACTCAGGGAAAAAGCTCGGACATTGGAAAGTTCAGCTGAGTAAAAACACCCAAAATAAAGGCGCTGTAGTATACTCTTCCGTAATGACAGAGCCAGGCTCTATCGTCAGTATTAGTAGCCAAGGTCTAGTAGAATATTGGCAGCAATAACCAATCAATAAGAGGTCGACATGGAGCAAGTGTTGCAAAAAATTGATGATCTTGAAATGAGACTATCATTTCAAGACATCGTCATTGAGGAGTTAAATCAAGAAGTGATTAAACTCAATACATTAGTTGCCAGACAACAACAGCAAATGCTATTAATGGTCAATAAACTGCATGCGATTGAACCCAGTAACATGGCATCTCAAGCAGATGAAACACCACCACCGCATTATTAAATAGTCTTAATGAACACTGTTGCGATTAAAGATGGTTTACCATTAACCAATGGTATCGAAAGCTCATTATTTTTAAGTTAACTAACAGTTGGCGTACATGCAATTAAATCAGCACCTCACAATAGCAACTACAGGCGATAATATTCTTACGCTGACGGCTGAGCCTGTGACGGTGTTTGATGACGCATTACACGCGTTAGCAGATAACATGCTCAGCACTATGTTAAATACTAACGGGGTTGGTATTGCGGCAACGCAAGTGTTCAGTCGAGCGGCAATGTTTATCATGGCATCCAACCCCAATAAACGTTATCCCAATGCACCATCTATGGTCCCAACGGTCGTGATCAATCCACAAATATTGTCTACGTCAACAATGACAGAAACGGGCATAGAAGGTTGCTTGTCGCTCCCCGGTAAACGTCTGTCTATTTTGCGACATACCGAAATTGAGGTCCAATATCAATCGCTCGATGGTCGATTACACCAGCAATCATTATCGGGATTTATAGCTCGTATTTTTCAACATGAATATGACCACTTGCAAGGCATTACCTTACTTGAACGAGTCAACCTTATGGCAGGATCGGCCGAGGTATCCTCATGTTAAAATCAGTTTGGGTGTTATTAATTCTTACGATGGGATTAACGGGATGCGCTTTTAACAGTGTATTTGTTAACTATCCTTCGCAAATAGCACCGTACAGACAACAATTAAGCAGTGATGCTCCCACAGCAAACATCAATGAGTTAGCAGACAATATTAGCGGTAATGATGGCCTACTTTACGCCCAGGAGTCTGGACGTATTATGCAGATTTCGGGAGATTTCACTCGCAGCAAAACCTATTACCAACAGGCCATTGATGCCTACCAAGCCTTTGATGACAAAGCCACCGTCAGCGCCAGTCAACTCGGGGCTGGGGCGAGTAGTATTTTATTAAATGATAACGCCATTCCATACCGTGGCCCTGGTTATGAACGTATAATGCTGCACCAGTATCAGGCTCTGAATTATTTATTTAGTGGCGACACTCAAGGTGCACTCGTTGAAGTTCGCCGCAGTAATGAACTACAAAGCTTAGAACAAGCTCGATATCAGCAATCGCAAAAATCGGTGCAAGACATGGCCAATGGCACTATCGACGCACAAATAACTCAATTAAGCCAAGAAGCCGGAACTGTTACCAGCTCATTTCTTAACGCGTACAGTTATTACATCACAGGGTTATTGCACGAACTCGCTAACGAGCCAAACGATGCTTTTATCGATTATCGCAAAGCAGCTCAAATTACCCCTAATAACACTTATTTACAGCAAGATTTAATCCGCCTAGCTAAGCAACTTGCCATGCCTCAATACGATGAATTTAAACGCCGTTGGGGGGATGCCGTTTTACCTACCGAAGACCAAGGCCAAGTGGTGTTTATTGTAGAAAGAAGCTTTGTCCCCGAAAAACAAAGTATTACCGTCCCTTTTTCTATCGACGGTAATTGGCAAACAGCATCATTAGCGACTTACCAACCACAGCGTCAATTATTAAGCGAAAGTAAAATTATAGGCTTAAACCAAGTATTGGAAGCCCAGAGCATTGCCAATATCGATGCGTTGGCTATAAATGCATTAAAAGAAGATTTGCCTGCTGCATTGTTTCGTCAAGCTGCCAGAATTTACGCAAAATACCAATTAAACCAAAGTAGCCGTAGTAGCAACAATCAAATGAATGTTGGGGCAATTGCGATGCAGATTTTTAACGTCATTAGCGAGCAGGCTGACCGTAGAAGTTGGCTTACGTTGCCACGCCAAGCACAAATTGCCAGAGAGTTTATTGCTGCGGGCGATTATAATATTGGTTTAAATAATAGCCAAAATGTACAAATTACAGTGAAACCGAACCGTACAACATTAATTTGGGCAATAGAAACTGGAAATCGTACCCGTTTTTATTCAATAATCATCTGATAGACGATAACCTTTATCAACTGTCACTCATCACTAATGGAATTTATTATGAAAAATTTGAAACTGATATTTGTGTTAGCTGCAGTAATGGGGCTGAGTGCCTGTCAATCTAAAGTTGAATATGGCGATGCCTCTGAAGTAGAAACAGTTAACGAAAACTTTGGCTCAACCGATCTGCAAAATATTGCTGCTAAAATGGTCGACAGTATGTTGACGTTCCCACCTGTTATCGTCATGACTCAAACTAACCGTCCCATTATTTTTGTTGATAAAATCAAAAACAAAACCTCTGAGCACATCGACACAGAGTCTGTTACCGATACTATTAGCAACAAATTATTACGTTCAGGTAAGTTCCGCTTTATCGACATGACCAAGGTTGATACCGTGCGTAAACAGCTCGATTATCAAAATAATGCAGGCATGGTCGACCCATCGACAGCGATTAAATTTGGTCGTCAGATTGGGGCGCAGTACATGTTGTACGGCAACTTATCTAGCATCGTTAAACAAGATGGCAGCACCAAAGATGTGTACTACAAAATGACCATGCGTTTAATGGACCTTGATACCGGTTTAATTGAATGGTCTGATGAAAAAGAAATTCGTAAAGTTAAATCGAAATCATTTTTAGGCTTGTAATTAGCCTGATCATAGCGCTAAAGCCGACAACCTTGTCGGCTTTTTCATACACCCAATAATAAGTTAGGAACACTAACGTGAAATTGTTATCCACTGAATTATTTAGCCCTCGGATCATTAAAACTAGCCTAATTGCATTATGTTGTGCCAGTGTGATCAGCTGTAGCAGCTCTGTTTCAACCTCATCTTTTCAACGAGATGGCACAGCCAATATCAGCCAAGCACAAGCGCAAGCACGTTCAAATATCGTTTCTAATGTGCAATACGAGCTGACCTTTTTCCTTAGTGAACAAAGCCAATTCAGTGCAAAATCAGTAGTACACTTTGACCTAAGCAGCGTGCCTAAATCGCTTACGTTAGATCTAAATAAAGCCAATGTTCAACAATTTATCATTAACGGCACCAAGGTTTACCCTAATTACAATGGCGCTTACTTCACTTTAAATCAGAGTCTATTAACCAGTGGTAGTAACACTATTGAAATTGAATTTACTCGGGAACACAGCACTAACGGCGAAGGCCTGCATCGTTTTGTCGACCCTGTAGACGGAAAAGTTTACTTGTACTCGCATTTTGAGCCTGCTGCCGCCCAGCAAATGTTTGCCGTATTTGATCAACCGGATATCAAAGCCAATTATCAAATTAATGTCCATGCTCCAAAAGATTGGCAAGTCATCAGCGCCATGCGCGAAACCAATGTGATTGACCAAGGTGACAATAACTTATGGACATTCCCAACAACGCCTAAGCTGAGCCCGTATAATTTCTCCATGCATGCCGGTCCCTACAAAGTGTGGCAAGACAATTCAGGGCGTTATCCAATGCGATTATTCTCTCGTCAGTCAGTGGCCTCACAAGTTAGCCCACAAGATTGGTTTACCTATACTAAGCAAGGTTTAGACTTTTTTGATAGCTACTTTGGCATTGCTTATCCGTTCAAAAAATATGACCAAGTACTGGTGCCTGACTTTCTCTACGGTGCCATGGAAAACGCAGCAGCAATTACTTTTTCTGAAGACCGTTTCTTATTTAATGCCGAAATGACGGCTGAACAAAAAGAACGTTTAGCGGGCGTTATCATGCATGAAATGGCCCACCAGTGGTTTGGCGACTTGGTAACAATGAAATGGTGGAATGGCCTGTGGTTAAACGAAAGTTTCGCCTCATTTATGGGCACCCTTGCCACCAGTGAAGCCACCGAATTTAGTCATGCCTGGCGTACTTTTTATGCTTCTGGTAAACAAGCTGCTTATCATCAAGACAGCTTAGTCACTACACATCCCATTGAAGTGCCCGTAGCCACCAGCCAAAATGCTTTTGATAATATAGATGCGATTACTTATCAAAAAGGCGCATCAACCATCAAGCAATTGCGTCATTTACTCGGTGAAGAGACTTTCCGCCGTGGTGTGAGCCAATATTTACAACAATACAGTTATAAGAATGCCGAGCTAAACGACTTCATTAATAGCCTAGCTCAAGCCAGTGGCCGAGATTTATCACTTTGGACCAAAGAGTGGTTGTACGCCGCAGGTGTTAACACCATCAAAGCACAATACACTTGCCAAAACCGCCAAATTGACTCGTTTGCCATTATACAAACGGCAGATGACCAACACCCAACACTGCGTGAACAAAGAATAAAAATTGGCTTGTTCAATAAGCAACGTTATGGGGTAGAAAAACAAAAATCGCTTGCTGTGACATACAAAGGCGCTTATACCGAAGTTGAGCAGTTAATTGGCGAGGCTTGCCCAGATTTAGTTTATCCAAACTACGATGACTGGGGTTTTGTAAAAGTGGAGTTAGACCCTACTTCATTTAATACCGCTAAAGAGCAACTAAGCCAAGTGAGCGATCAGTTATTACGATCAATGCTTTGGCAGAGTATGTGGGACAGTGTCATCGAAGGTAAAACCCCATTAAATGAGTTTTTAAATATTGCATTAATCAATGCACCACAGGAAAAGGATTACACAATTCTTGGACAAGTATTAGGCAATTTACAGCGGGCTAAAAACTACCTCGATTTAATGGCGCCAAGCAATACAGCCTATAATAATAAAATATCCAAAGCACTGAGTCAGATGAGTCTGCGCATGAGTATGGAGTATTTTAGTAACAGTGATTTCCAACGTCGTTGGTTCGATGCTTACATTAGTTTCTCTAGCAATGGAGACGCGTTAAAACATATCCAATCTTTATTGCAAGGTAAGGACCTCATTAAAGGTTTAAGCATAGATCAAGATTTACGCTGGACGATGATCAAACAATTAAACCGTTACGATTATGACAACGCTCAGGCGTTACTTACACGAGAAAAACAGCTTGATCAATCTGACTCTGGTGAAAAAGCGGCTATCGCCGCAGAAGTCATTCGTCCGCAGTCATCGCTTAAACGACAGTGGCTAAATACCATTGAACATAATGACAGCATGCCATTCTCAAAAATTCGAGTCGCGATGAATAATCTTTACCCTGCAGAGCAAAAGTTATTAAGTGCTGCAACCGCAGAACAACGCTTCGCTAACTTAACGTTAATGGACAGCAAGGGGCCGGTATTTATGCGCAGCTTTGCAGCGCAACTCATTCCAACGGATTGCAGTTCAGCTAACATTGATGCCATTAGCTCGGTTTTAAACACGCAAACAGGTTTATCGAAATTGACCAGACGCGCTCTACTTGAAACTCGTCAACAAGAGCAGCGCTGTGTAAATATAAAACACATGTTAAATTAGTCACCTTGTAAACGTTAAAAAGCGCTGATAGAAATCAGCGCTTTTTTATTATCAAATATTTGCTTTCACCATTAACAAATGTCAATCACACTTAATTGGTATTTAAATTCAATGTTCAATCTAATTTTTAAAAACAATGACTTACAAACAGCACTAACTGCGCACATTAAAACGCATCATCACTGGTGCATGATCAGTACTATCACTATCACGCTCATAGTCCGGTCGAACAAGATGCCTATCGAACGTTTGATAATCGACAATATGAGCCAGATTTTGCTGTTGAGTAGGATTGAACTCACTCGATACCAAGATGTAATCGAGTACAGAACCGCTATTACCATAGTAATGTGTTGGTTGCCTTACCGCATGAGGTTCATCATCTATTACCGATGCCGATTCGAATTCATCTTCTGCTAAGGTTGCATTGCGCTTAGTTGCGGCAATAAACAACTCATAACTGTCAAACAAACTGCTTTGATGTAATTCTGCCATTAATGACGTTTCGCCTAGCTTAGCTAGTCCAGGGTCTTCAATGTCATTACGGTATACTCGTAATTGATTGTTAAACGCAGCTAAGATCTCACTACCCATAGTGTCATTAAAGTCACCCATGAGCATAAAGGGTTGTTGACTTTGTTGTCTTCGCATTAGCATTTTATGGCATAACAATGCGGCTTCACTGCCACGCTGCAAACTGGATGCCCAGCGCCCAAGCACTTGCCTTGCAACAAAATCAGCTCCGCCATGTAAGCCACTTTCACTCATATCGTCGCGGCTCACACCACTTCGCTTAGACTTAAGGTGAATAACATAACAGTCGCAAGGTCCAAAAATAGGAAACTGTATCGTGGCTCGAAGTGGTTTACGGCTAAAGCTAAATGACTCAGCCAAACCTAATTGAGTCACCCACTGCGGATCTGGAATGACATTGGCGGAATCAATAATAGGATACTTAGATGCTATCGCCACCACAGGGCTGCGATACACATAGTCACTGATCACCTCAGGTAAATCCAAGGCAACAAAATATTCATAACCTAACGACTTTGTCAGTTTAGCTAAGACGTCTGGACTAAACACTTCCTGAAAGCCGATAACATCGGGTTGGTTCTGCTTAATAAAATCACTTAACCAGGCACACTTTTTTAGCCACTGTTTGTCACTATAGATATTTTCAAAGTCGTAGTAAGCGTAAGGCGGTTCAATAAAATTAAATAAATTTATGCTCACCACACTGAATGAAAGCACTGGTGATGGAGTGAATAATGTACTGTTGACTTGCAAAATATATTGTTCCCAGTAAAACCTTCCTCAAGGGTACTGCCATCATTATGCTTTGTCGAATATAAACATTGGATTTAGCAATCTAATAAATAACTGAACCGAAAGACACTGGCCTACGTAATGTATTAATAAATCATCTATTAGATTATCTACTAGAGCACCTACTAAAGAACCTATTAGAGAATCATTTAGATAACGGCTGGTTTAGCAAATCTTATACCGCCAATGTAATCCCCCAGTAGTACCTTTTGGCTTATCCCTCACCCTGATGAGCCATTTTTTTACTCAGTGCATTATCATGAAAACAGTACGCTAGCGATGATTAATGGGTTTATAATGACATCAATAAATAGACACAAAATTCGCCTGAATCAGGCCATAAAAACAACCATATTGGTTGCTGGTTTTATGTCCCTTATTAGCCAGCCCGCATGGAGTACAAGTGAGGAAAATATGCTATTTCACTTTACCGATGTAAGTCACTTTACAAAATGGAATATCAATAATGACACTGTAATGGGTGGCGTCTCACAAAGCCAAGTCAGCATTGATGGCCAACAAAACTTGCTATTATTTACGGGTTCGGTTTCATTAGAAAATAATGGTGGATTTGCGTCTACAGAATCAATATTAACATCTCAAATAACAGCAGCATCATTACTGACTTTAGTGGTTGAAGGTGATGGAAAAACCTATCAAATTCGCCTAAAAACACCGAGTTTATCGAATGGTGAAGCTTATGTAGCTAATTTTACCACTCGTGTAGACACAATCACTCAACATGCTTTTACCGCCGCGGACTTTACTGTCAGCTTTAGAGGGCGATCGGTCGCAAATGCACCAGAACTACATTTTGAAGATATTGATAGAATTGGTTTTTTAGTCGCCCAAAAACAACAAGGCCCATTTGCAATTGAGTTACACTCTATTCAATTCGACAGATAAGCATTAAGCATTAAGCATTAAGCATTAAGCAAGTAAGGGTATTCATTGAATTTACCAATGCAAATAAAAGGCATTATTTTTGATTTAGACGGCACCTTAGTTGAATCCAGTTTGGACTTTGATTTAATTCGTCAGCAAATTGGTTGTCCTCAAGCCATTGATCTACTTAAATACGTCGACAGTTTAAATTGCAAAACAACTCAAGCCAAAGCAAACCAAGTTATTCTTGATCATGAATACCAAGATGCAATAAATGCTAAACCCATTAAAGGCATGACAGAGTTAATTAATGCTATTGAAGTGGCTAAATTACCCACCGCCATAGTGACTCGTAATAGCCTTGCGGCTAGTAACATGAAGATTAAAAAAAATAATATTGCCATCGACCATGTGCTCACTAGAGAAGATTATCCAGCAAAACCCGCACCCGATGCACTACTGGCAATAGCCTCGCAATGGGAAATTGCCCCACAATATATTATGTATGTTGGCGATTACTTATACGACATTCAAGCGGCCAATAATGCTGGCATGATCGCCTGCTTAATTACCCATGGCATTGAAAACCGTTATCAAGCATTAGCAGATATTGTTATTGATGAGCTAAGTCAACTGCTGCCATTACTGACTCCAACTGAAAAGTGTTAGTCACATAAATCAAATAATAGTATGAGAACAATATGAACCGATTTCACCCAAAGAAATTACTCCACAGTAAATGGACTAAGATTGAGGTTATTAACAAGCTCAAACATTTTAGCATCATAAAAGTGGAATATGACGAGCAAAAAAATGTCATTGAATGCATTATTCGTGCAGAAATGAATACACAAGAGTTTGCGGTAGACTGGCACGATCTAAAAGATTCACAACAGTGGAAAATGGGCTGGCAATAAATGGAAACCAGCCGCCTAACTACAGCCCAAATCGGGTTGCTTCAAAACGATTTAACAACCGATGCACCAAATAACACAGCAATAATGTCGCCACTATCGCTACTAAAATGCTACTGATACGATATAAGGCACTAAACACTAAGTCATTGTTTGGGGTTAAATATTGGCCAAACAAGATTCCTAAGGTGGTCATGGCACCAAAGCCGACCCCGGAACCGCTAGCCTCTCTAACATGCACTTGGCTAAATAGCATTAAGCCTATCCATAACAGTGGTATCACAAAAATTAATAATCCAGACCAATCATACAGCAAGCCTTGGCCAACTAAGCCAAACGTCACCCCAAATAAAGTGCCAATAGCACGTTTTCGAGCATAGCCAAGCGCACCATTCCAATGCATCGGAAATAACAATAATAACGTAGTGGCTTGAGCCGACATAGAATCTCGTAAGTTAAACACCTGAAATACTAAAAATGATGCCGTTGCAATGGATGCTCCAAGCAACGCTTCGTGGCGCATTCGATTAGGTGCTTTAACTACTGCCGCCATCGACGCTCTGGGCTCAACATCTGGCCATAATGCAGTCACGGCGTAAGCAATGATGACTGAAGTAACCGTTGCCCAAAAGTTACTGAAAATAAGGTTGTTAATATCAACACTAGGATAACTGGCAAAGTGCAGCATAATACTTAAACTGATTACTCCGTTTGCACCGAATAGAAATAAATTGCCACGCGACATTGCCGCAAACCGATACAAAAAAAGTGCAAAAACAATGGGTAATATCATTCCTGGATGAGAGCCAAATAAACCACCAACAATACCGACTTCAATGCCTGCCATTACTGCCGATGCCAACAATTGTCGCATAGCATGGGCATTCATTACAGGCACCAAACCCAATAACAACATTGGCGTTACGGTAAAAAAGACTCCATTGCTCAAGTCGAAAAACTTACATATTGCAAACCCTAGCGTTGCGCCCGTTGCAATGCGTAAACATTGACGAAAATCATTTGCTGTCAAAGGGCTATGACGTAATAACATCTAAAATACCTACGGCGTTGGAGAAAAAACACACAAAACTAATATTAATATTTTGCTATAGAAGCAGATAAACAACAAAAAGGAAGTCATACATTATTACGGATTGGCAAAATGGTATTTAAATTTAATACCAATTAATCAACAACTAAACGCATATATTAATCATTCATTTAGTATATATAATGCAGCACACTCACAGCCTTGATTTGCAGCTTTGCAAGCAAACCAAGCAGAATACTATTTGGCACTAATTGCACGGTTGCACGCGCCCCAGCAGGCAATGTATTGATGGCTTGTTGATCAAGTTCAAGGTGTAAACGTAATCGCTGAGCATCACGCACCCAACGAACAGAATCCTGTGGTGAAGCTAAACGACCGTTAGCTTCAAATTGCCCAGCGCTAACGCCAGCATCTACGGTACTGACTTTAGCAGGATATAAACGCCCAGGTTGACCATCAAAGGTAATATAAGCCGTTGATTGTGGCTTTATGCCTCTTAGGCTTTTTTCTCTAAAGTCAGCAATAATATCCACTTTCTCTGATACTACGGCCAATAACGGCTGGCCAATTGTCGCAAAACTACCTACTTTCAGCTGTAAGTTAGTTACCACACCACTTTGATCAGCACGAATTTGGGTATAAGACAGGTTTAACTCAGCTTGAGCTAAGTGGTTTTGAGCTTGGCGCACTTTTAAATTATCTTTACCATCACGTCCACGACTTACGGTTAATTTAACTAATCGGGCTTTAGCGGCAAGTAAATTTGCCTCCGCTGTTGCTGCATCACTTTCAGTTTGATCTTTTAACTGCTGAGATACGCCCCTAGTAGCATAAAGCGTATCGATACGGGTTGCTTCGCTGCGCTTTTGTTGGGAACTGCTTAGGTTGGCTTTTACATCTGCCTGAGCAGCTACAATGGCAGCATCCAGTTCCGCATTATCTTGTTCTGCCTGTTCTAAGGCTAATGTGGCTTGTTCAACGGCCAGCTCATATGAGGCTGAATCGATTTTAAATAATACATCCCCCTTAGCAACCACTTGGTTATTTTCAACCTCAATCGAAGCAATTTTACCGCTAACTTGTGGGGTTACTTTCGTCACCATTCGTGTCGCCATAGCTTGAGGCGTCATAGGGATAACGGCGTCGGCAAACATAAAATAACCAAATACCAGTACAAACATAATAATGGATATTTTAACGAGTCGAGCAAATTGTTGGTCTGGAGTCATATTATTTCTCATTCAGGGATTTTGTGGTCTGATTCAGTGTTCTTATGCAGCGCCGAGAGGGCGTTATCACTGATCAGACTAATGATACGTTCAAACTCACTTAATTCTTGGGTGCTAATGCCCGCCAATAAATCACGACGAACTGACATAATGCGACCTTCCATTTGTTTAAGCATGCCGAGACCTTCTGGGGTTAAACACACAATACGGGCACGCTTATCGGTCTCGCAGCAGCGGCGTTGTACATATCCTTGCTCTTCTAGCTGACTAAGGGTGCGCATTAGCGAAGGCAGTTCAATCTCTAAAGCATGAGCAAGCACCTTTTGGCTTACGTTGTCACCTAAACGTAATAGCTTCCATAATGCAGTCCAACGAGGATGAGTGAGACCAAGGGGGATTAATTCTGCATCCGCTGCAGTGCGCCATAAACGATGCAATCGCCCTAAGTTCTCAGCAAGAGAAAGTTCTTTTAATCGTTCTAATTCTTTATTCATAATGGATTGTCACTTACTTAGCATGCTAAGTATTATAACTACTTAGCACGCTAAGTAAATAGTAGCGCGTATAAACTTAACAATAAGCCGCGAATTAAACCAACTGCTCAATAGTTAACCCATGAAAAACCTATAAATAACCTCTATCTCAATTGCATAATTCGCTGTAAAAACAACCTTAAAAGCTCAACAACGCCTAATGACTCAATGGTCGCGGTAAACAACCATCGATATAAATCGCCAAGACTATTATTTAATCGAAAGTGATCTGCATCACGATAACGAGATGTCATTTCGACACCGATGTCCAAAAGACAATAGTAATTCAATGTCTTTTAGACACTACCTCTAAACAAAATAGAAGTGTAACCCTCTAAATAATAACAACTTAAATACAGGTTAAAAGTTGGCACGACTTGTGTAGTGTCAGATTAACTGTATCAAAATGACTTTGCGCAAAGAGGATTCATGAGCAAAAACAAACTTATCGGCATTGCACTATTAATCGTGCTAGTTGCTTCCTTCACTGTATTACTCAGTTTAGGCAGTGGCATATATCGAGAAAAACCACCTATTCCAACGGCGTTTACCGACACCAGTGGTCAGCCTATATTTACCAAAAATGATATTGAGCAAGGTCAACTCGTTTGGCGTTCAATGGGTGGTCATCAGTTAGGATCAATTTGGGGACATGGTTCTTATGTTGCGCCAGACTGGACCGCTGATTGGTTACACCGTGAAGCCCAGGCTTGGTTGTCAATCACCGCAAACGAGCGCTATAACCGCAATTTCACCGAACTCGATTCAGAACAGCAAGCCGGTTTAGAAAAAGGCTTGAGAGATGATATTCGCCATAACACAGTGGTCAAAGGTACTGGGGATGAAACTCACGTCGCGCTGTCAAATACCCGAATTGCGGCAATTAATGAAGTCACTAAACATTATTTATCTTTATTTGGTGACGATCCTGCATTGAGTTCATTACGTGAACAATATGCCATGAAGGAAGGCACGATTACTGATGCTGAACATCGTGAGTTGTTAAATGCTTTCCTCTTTTGGGGAGCTTGGGCTGCGGTAACTGAACGCCCTGGTTATGATTATACTTACACCAATAACTGGCCATACGATCCACAAATCGGCAACGTACCCACTTCTGATAATATTGTTTGGTCAGTATTAAGTCTTGTATCATTGCTTCTTGGTATTGGTATGTTGGCTTGGCATCACGCCACCTGCAAAGAAGAACCATTGCCAGAACCAGCCAAAGGTGACCCATTATTTTTTACTAAACCTACGCCATCACAAAAAGCGGTCGGAAAGTATTTTGTTACAGCAATAGGACTATTTTTACTGCAAATATTAGTGGGTGGGATTACAGCGCATTACGCGGTTGAAGGTCAAGAGTTTTATGGCTTCCCAATATCTGAAATTCTACCTTATTCAGTTACCCGAACTTGGCACACTCAACTTGCCGTATTTTGGATTGCCACTGCATGGTTAGGCACAGGATTATATATTGCCCCAGCACTATCAGGGTACGAACCTAAGTATCAACGCTTAGGTGTAAACATTCTTTGGGTTGCGTTAGTTGTTATCGTTCTGGGTTCTATGGCTGGTGAATGGATTGGGGTACAGCAATACTTTGACCTAGACATGAACTATTTATTCGGTCATCAAGGATATGAGTACATTGATTTAGGACGTGTTTGGCAAATATTATTGTTTGTAGGCCTATTAATATGGACAGTGTTAATTACTGCAGCTATGCGCCCAGCATTAAAAGTTAATAGCGACATATTACCGGCGATTTGGATCCTGTACGCCTCGTGTGTGGCCATCGGTTTATTTTATGGTGCAGGCCTATTTATGGGTAAACACTCAAACCTTGCCATTGCTGAATACTGGCGCTGGTGGGTGGTGCACTTATGGGTAGAAGGCTTCTTTGAAACATTTGCAACTGCCGTTATCGCATTAATGTTAGTTCGTTTAGGCCTTATCCGTGCACGCAGTGCCAACGGAGCGGTATTGTTCACAACCGTGGTATTTTTAACTGGCGGCTTAATCGGTACTCTACATCATTTATACTTTACCGGTACTCAAACCTCAGTTATAGCTTGGGGAGCGATATTCTCTGCGCTTGAAGTTGTGCCGTTAGCGTTAATTGGTTTTGAAGCAGTGGAAACCTATCGTTTACGTAAAGCAAGTCCGTGGATGGAGCGTTATCACTGGGTCATTATGTTCTTTGTGGCCACATCTTTCTGGAACTTAATTGGTGCAGGTGTATTAGGTTTCTTAATTAACCCACCAATATCGCTCTATTTTATCCAAGGGTTAAACACTACAGCGACACATTCTCATGGTGCATTTATGGGCGTTTACGGTATGTTAGGCATAGGGCTAATGCTATTCTGTCTGCGTGGCTTAACAGGCGATATGCAATGGAACCATAAATACCTTAAAGGGGCATTCTGGACCTTAAATATTGGCTTAGCCGCAATGCTGTTTATGTCATTACTACCTGTTGGTATCGTGCAGTTTTTTGCGGTCATCGACCACGGTTATTGGTATGCCCGTTCTCCTGCAGTGATCCACAGCGACTTAGTGGAAAGCCTTGTATGGACGCGAATGTTTGGTGACATTATCTTCAGTATCGGTGGATTGTTGATGGCAGCGTTCTTATTTGACATCATCAAGAAAGCCATTGTTAGCAAAAGTGTTAAAGCAAAACAAGCGGCTGCACTAGCGTAATCTAATCGATAAACATGTGTTGATGAATATCACAAAGGGGCCTTCTGGCCCCTTTTGTGCAAACAATTTATCCTTTACCCTTGTTGTTATATTTACACTTGTCATAATGACACCACCTTGTTGTTAATTGGAGTTTGACATGCCATTAAGTCAAGCAGACTTAACTCGTATCGCACTTGATATCACCGCTAATTTATCTAATCGCGATCGCTTTTCGCGCTTATTAACCACGGTAAGAGAAAACCTCCATTGTGATGCTGCTGCTCTATTATCATTTCAAGGTCATCAATTTACCCCTTTGGCGATTGATGGATTGAGTGCTGATGTATTAGGACGCCGCTTTATACTGAGTGAACATCCGCGACTCGAAACCATTGCCCGAGCGGGTGATATTGTCCGTTTCCCTTCCGATAGCGAATTACCCGACCCTTACGATGGTTTAATTCCGAATGTAGATGGTGACTTAAAAGTGCATGCCTGCATCGGCTTACCGTTGTTCGCTAACGAGCAACTCATTGGTGCACTCACCATCGATGCGCTCGATCCACACAAGTTTGATCAATTTACTAATAGTGAACTACGCAGCTTTAGTGCCATTGCCGCTGCGTCATTAAACAATGCATTACTGATTGATAAGCTTGAAAAACAAGCCAGCAACTTTACCATTCCAGAGGCAAAAACATCAGGACTACTGAACCACGAAACAGAAATCATCGGTCAGGCAGATAATTTTTTAGCTCTGCTTAATGAAGTGAATGTGGTTGCGGCAACTGAACTCAATGTATTAATTTTAGGCGAAACAGGTACAGGTAAAGAACTCATTGCCAAAGAAATCCACCTGCATTCTGTCAGGGCAAAAAAGCCGTTGGTTTATTTAAATTGTGCCGCGTTGGCTGAATCTGTAGCTGAAAGTGAGCTCTTTGGTCATGTTAAAGGAGCTTTTACTGGGGCAATTAGCCACCGTAGTGGCAAATTTGAAATGGCTGATAAAGGCACCTTGTTTTTAGATGAGATTGGTGAACTCGCACTTAACTTACAAGCCAAGTTACTGCGAGTGTTGCAATACGGAGATTTACAGAAAGTCGGTGATGATCGCAGCTTAAAAGTCGATGTGCGCATTATTGCCGCAACCAATAAAGATCTCAAAAGCGAAGTATTAGCCGGACGATTTAGAGCCGATTTATACCATCGCTTAAGCGTGTTCCCCATTGTTGTACCACCATTGAGAGAACGCCGAGAAGATATTCATTTGTTAGCAGGCTTCTTTATCGAACGCTATCGTCAACAGTTGCACTTAACGCATTTAGCACTAGAGCCTTCATCACTGCAATTGCTTGAACAATATGATTGGCCTGGTAACGTACGAGAACTAGAACATGCCATCCATCGAGCTGCTGTATTAGCTAAATCACAAACCTCAAAAGAGGGTATGTGTCTGATAAAAAATAGCCATTTTGAATTTGCGCAGACCACAGACACCGTTGCCAGACAAAACAAAAAACCAACGATGAAACAATCTGCAACGTCTTTGCCACAAACAAGCTTACGCGATGCAACCGAGCATTTTCAAAGCCAGTTTATTCAACAAGCATTAGCCCAAACAGATGGTAATTGGGCCGCAACCGCACGTTATCTGCAAATCGACTCGGGTAATTTACATCGGCTTGCTAAACGCTTGGGATTAAAATAGCTAAAGTGAAAAAATTAGTTGAAATATTAGGCGCAATAAGTAACGATGCGCCCTAACCATCTGTACTAATTATCTGTACAAAATAGTCAAGTTTGGCAAGATATTGTAAGCTGACTAACATAACGCCTGTTTTAGGAATGATATAACCCTCATGATAAATTCGTTACGCTCTACTTTTATTGCAGCGACCGCTATTGTATTAAGTTTTTCGAGTGCTGCTGTTGAATATCGTCTACCTGCTGAAGGCAGTAATTTAGTTGGTGAAAACCAATATTACGTGGTTCCAGAAGGGAAACTCACCTTAGAACAAATTGCATCACAGTTTCAGCTCGGGTTGACTAATTTATTAGAAGCTAACCCTGGGGTTGACCCATTTTTGCCAAAAGCAGGTAGCACTTTATTGATCCCTCACCAGTTAATTTTACCGGATACTAAGCGTGAAGGCGTGGTGATTAACTCGGCTGAAATGCGTTTGTATTATTATCCAAAAGGTAAAAATATTGTCGAAGTATTGCCTATTGGTATTGGCCAAATAGGAAAAGACACCCCAGAAAATTGGGTGACTCAAGTATATCGTAAACGCGCAAATCCAACGTGGACACCTACAGTTAACATTCGCAAATCTTACGCAGCTAAAGGGATAACATTACCAGCAGTATGGCCAGCTGGTGCTGATAACCCTATGGGTTTGTTCGCACTTTATGTAGGCAATTTATACGCTGTTCATGGTACTAACGCCACGTTCGGCATAGGGTTACGAGTAAGTTCTGGTTGTGTTCGTTTACGCGATGAAGATATCAAACATTTATTTGAGACCGTACCAGTTGGCACTCGAGTTGAGTTTATCAATAAACCTATCAAGGCCACTGAAGAACCTGATGGCAACCGTTATTTAGAAGTCCATGAGCCACTCTCACGCAACCAAGCAGAATTTGAATCAACAGAGCCAGTGCCATTATCATTCGATAAAAACACCACTCGTTTTGTTGCTCACCCAGACACTGATTCATTTACATTAAAGCGCTTGCTTGAACAACGTTCTGGCATGCCAACTCGCATTAATCCATAACAATATTGTTATGCTTGGATTGCTTCAAACATAACAAAAATGGCTTGGTTAATTCAGTAAATACTGTAATTAACCAAGCCATTTTTTTGATCTGATTTTATCAATAAATTAATGTTTATCCGGCGTCGCGTTCAACTGATTCTATTCAACATCATCACTTATATTCTGGTTATCACCCAAAACTTCACTGGTTTGTGCTAATGCATCTAAATCTTCCATCGCCACGTTAACATCACTTTGACCTGCATTAAGTAATTCTTCGGCTTGCTCTGCAAATGAAGCCTGTTGATCCATTTCCTGCAATAATGCGGCGGCATTTTTTTCAGTCACCGTCAATGCTGATAATGGGTATTGCGCAGCGCTTGTTTGATTTATCTCAGCAGATGTTTCTTGAGCACGGTTTAACGCCGAACTGATTGTGGGTTGAACAACGACCCCTGTGATAACGACAATAATAGCTACCGCCAAATAACTCAGTTTGCGAGTCAATATTGGCAGTTTTGTATGCGACGTCGATGTAACATCGTCTTGTGATAAAAATCGTTCATTGTTTATTTGCGGTAATCCTGATGATTCAGGCCCTTTAGTGCGCATACCGATAAATTGTCCACCGCCATAAATTTCCATTTGATGACTCGACACTTCACCATCAACAATACCCGAACTGGTAATGATTAATTTTTTGCAATGTAATTTGCCTTTAAATAACCCAGAAACTCTCATCTCTTGACAAAAAACCTCACCTTCAACGTTGCCGCTTAACTCTATGTTAACTTGAGCAGTTGAACTGATTTTACCTTTAGTTTGGCCCGCTATCATAGCTGGACCTTGGATATCCATATCACCTTCCAAGGACATACCGACACCGATATAGGTTATGCCCTTATTTTTATAATTCATTTTGGGTCCTTGATAGAGTTAAAGGTTTGTTATTTTTACTTCAAGAGCTTAAAGGAAAATCCCATCATAATAAAGTAAGTCATTAATGATATACTCCTTAGTCCAGCAATTTACATTCTATGTTATGTCACCATTACAAGCTTACCAACAATGTATTCAGCAAAATATTGTTGATGATCCTGCACAACAACAAGCAATACTCGCCCTTGATTTGCTTTATCACCAATGCGTATCTGTTAGCACAAACAGGCGAGGCTTATATTTATGGGGAGATGTAGGCCGAGGGAAAACCTTTTTGATGGACTTGTTCTATCAAAGCTTGTGTGGCCAGAGCATATATAGCGCACAGCCTCAAACGGATAAAACCGTATTACGTCTGCACTTTCACCGTTTTATGGCCATGATCCACCAGCAATTAAATCAAACATCGGGGATACGTAATCCTTTAACTCACATTGGTAAGCAGATTGCAGCTAAATATTCTGTTATTTGTTTTGATGAATTTTTTGTTACTGACATCGGTGATGCCATCTTACTTGGGCGATTATTTGACACTTTATTTAAGTCCAATGTTACCTTAGTCGCAACCTCAAATGTACCTATTATCGACTTGTATAAAAACGGTTTACAACGCGATCGTTTTTTACCTACTATCGATCTGCTTCAACAATATACCCAAACCATTCATTTGAACGGCCAGATTGATCACCGTTTACACGCTAATACTACAAACTTAACGACAACAGCACCTAGGCCTTGGCTAAAACTACCTTCATCAATAACGCCTAAAGCAGTATTTGAACTATTATGTCAGCAATACCCGCAGAAAAAGTCGAATATAATAAACCAATCTAATTCGATAGAGATTTGTCAGCGTGATGTTGCCATTGAAAGTCAATATGGTCAGCTTGCTTGGTTTGAATTTTCAGCCCTATGCCAAGGACCTCGTTCAGCGTTAGATTATATCGAACTTGCAGGACAGTTTAGTCATATATTACTCAGTAATGTGCCGACTTTAGGCGGTGAAGTTCGCAGTTGGATTAAAGCTAGAGGTACTGAGGATGGCGCAATAGCCACTACGACTGGTGAACGACAACTGGCATATGCAAGTGAAGACGATCCTACCCGACGCTTTATTAGTTTAGTGGATGAGCTATACGACCAAAAAGTGATGTTAATTCTCAACAGCCAGTGCCGTTTAGAAGAGTTGTATATTGATGGGGCATTACAATTTGAGTTTAGGCGTACTTATAGTCGCCTTGTTGAAATGCAACAATGGGCGTAAACAAGCCTGCAGCACTGAGGTGATCGGCACTGATCAGGCTAATATAAGTATAAGCGTAAATTTACTGAGCTTGATAATTTTCAATATCATTAAAACGACGTAAAAAATTGTCTAGCGCGTCATTGGTCGGATATTCAAACTGATACTTGTTGTGAAAAAATACCGTTAAGCTAGCCTGAGCATCAGACAAGCTAATGGTATAACCGTCATGATCGGTTTGTGCACTCATACCGCACAGCCAATAATCATGATCCAAATGGCCGTCATCATCACTTTCTATGGCGCGCTTCTCGCCATATTGAGTGATTTTATTAAACACTTTTAACGCCCGGTGAATATCAATTTCATTTTTCATATCATGATGCTCTACTGTTAATATTTTATGTGTTCATCCAAAGATACTATACGCCGATTGCACTTAATAGATCAGCATAATATTACTCAATAAAATAATACCGTATTACAGTCTATTTCACTTAAATAATTTCCCTTTGTTAACACAACAAGGCAAAATCGCGATACTTTATAACAGACAGAAGCTATAACATGCCTGATATTGTCATTGCCTTTTTTGCTCTTGGTTTGCTTGCCGGATTGATTAAGTCAGATTTAAAAGTTCCTAAAGCCACCTACGAAACCTTGTCTATTTTACTCATGTTGACACTAGGACTTAAAGGCGGAATGGCACTCCATGGTGAAACCAGTCATTTAGCTATCACAGAATTGTTGTCTGTTATCGCACTGGGATTTATTATTCCACTGAGTTTGTACCCACTACTGCGTAAACTCATCAAACTCCCCCAAAAGGAAGCTATTAGTATTGCAGCCCATTATGGCTCAGTCAGTGCGGGCACATTTGCGGTAGTGATGACGATGGTAGAACAGTCTCAATGGCCTTTGCGACCTGAAACAACCTTGTATTTAGTGTTACTCGAACTACCCGCTATTATTATCATGTTGTGGCTACATCGTTACCTTCAAGCAAAAGTCACTGGCAATAGTGAGCACGCTTCAACTGGCAGCGTGTTACACGAGGCTCTAACAAGTCGCGGTGTAGTGTTACTCAGTGGTGGGGCTATCATAGGTTGGCTTTATGGCACCAGTGGCATGGCACCATTAACCCCCATGTTACTAGGCGGTTTTAAAACCTTGTTAGCATTGTTCTTATTAGAAATGGGTATCAGTACCGCAAAAGTTTGTTTCCCGATCCCATACAAACAGTGGCGATTATTGTTATTTGCAGCACTCATTCCATTTGTACTGGCTTGGGCGGGTATTGGTTTGGGAATGTTACTTGATTTACCCTCTGGCAGCATTTTAGTGCTTGCGGGACTCACTGCGAGTGCATCTTATATCGCAGCACCTGCAGCAATTAAAGCCGCCATTCCAGATGCAAATATCGGTTTGGCCATGTTGGCGTCACTCGGAATAACATTTCCGATTAACGTATTAATTGGTTTGCCAATATATCAGTGGTGGATAGAGCAAATACTCAGCTAAATAGTGAATAATCATCTTGAAAATAGATGACATACATCGAATCTCAGATCGGACTTAACCTACTGATGTGTTGGATTAAATAAATTCAACACATCAGTAAACATTTCACTAACTAACAGTGTTTAAATGAACCCAGTTAAACCGCTAAAATCTCATTATAAATTTCAATAACGCTATCAGTTTTTGGTTGCACACTTTGTACCGGTAATTTGCTGGGCAACTGTTGTAATGTCAACTCATGGCTCTCGTCTCGCAGCCAACAGTAAGTTTGGGTTAAATGTTGGGCCTGCATTATTGGCAACAATTCTAATTCGGCTAACACTTCAAAAATACGCACGTTATCAGACCAAATGGTTAACTCATGATATTCATGGGCATAAGCTAACACTAAATATTGTGCAATAAATTCAATATCAGCAATCCCACCGGCACTCTGTTTTAAATCAAATAGTCCTGGGTTTACATTCAGTAAATGTTCACGCATTTTAATCCGCATGTCTCTGACATCTTTGGCGAGCTCGACTTTATTACGTTCATTTTGCAATATTTGCGCACGTAATTCACTAAAACGTCCTGCCAGCGAATAATCACCAAATACAAAACGAGCACGCACTAAAGCTTGATGTTCCCACGTCCACGCTTCTTGTTGTAAATAGGTGCCAAAGTGTTCAATTTCACTCACCAACAAACCAGAAGCTCCGGACGGACGTAAACGCATGTCCACTTCATATAACTCACCAGACGTTGTACGGGTGGCAAATAAATGCACCACACGCTGAGCAAGCTTCAAATAAAAATGACTATTATCGATAGGGCGTTCACCATCGGTGGTACCTGAGCCTGTATGCCCGTGTAAAAAAACCAAATCTAAATCAGAACCATACCCCAGCTCAATACCACCAAGTTTACCGTAACCAATTACCGCAAACCCCATATTGCTAGGACTCGTCCCCTCAGGAATACCATGGCGAGATGCAGTCTGATGCCAAGCTTGTAGCACCACTTGTTCGATAATGGCTTCGGCTAAAAAGGTTAAATGATCACTTACCTGCATCACAGGTAACACGCCCGTCACATCTGCAGCAGCAATCTTAAGCTGCTGAGACAATTTAAACTGCCGCAGTGCTTCCATTTGCTGTTCCATGTCATCTTCTGGCACGCGTAATAAGTACTGGCGTAGTTCACTAGGGTAATCATCAATAGAAGTAATGTCATACAGCTGCGATGGATCAATTAACTCATCCAACAACATCGGAAAGTTTGCCAGTTCACGGGCAATCCATGGACTTGCACAACATAAACTGACTAATTGTTGCCTCGCGCCCGGATTTTCACATAAAAGCTCTAAATAAGTTGTTCGAGTTAAGATTTTATCCAGTACTTTAGCAACAGGCCTAAACGCTTGGCTTGGTTTGGTTTGGCCAACAAGCTCTTCGAGGAGTTTAGGCATTAACTTATCTAAAGTTTCACGCCCTCGTGGCCCAATAGAACGTTTTGATACAGTTTTATGCCACTCACTTAATAGCGGCCATAATTCGATATCATCGATTTGTTGCTCTTGCAGTAATGCGTTAGCGTCTTCATCTTGCTGCACATTCCAAAATAAAGAAGTCCAATGATCATTGTTTTCATGGCTATCATCACCACCAACGGTGTCATTAAAGTGACCATGAATAGTGGCCATTGCTGAATTGATTCTGTCGCGAAGTTCAGCTTCGTTGTCAACGTCTAATGGATAACATAAACGTTGCCAATCAAGTTCATTGTTAGGCAAGGTTTGTGTTTGTTTATCGTCAATGGCTTGTAATAAATTTTCAACTCGACGCAATAGAATGTAACTGTGCTTAAGTTCATCAACGGCTAAATATTCCAATTGACCTAAGCTGTACAAGGTATCAATGGCACCGAATAAACTCTGCTGACGCAATGCAGGCTCTCGTCCGCCACGAATAAGCTGAAAACTTTGCATCACGAATTCGACTTCGCGGATCCCGCCAGCGCCAAGTTTAATATTGTCCGTTAAATGCCGACGCCTAACCTCTTGCGCGATCAGTTGCTTCATTTTACGCAGTGATTCAATGGCAGAAAAATCAATATAACGACGATAAACAAACGGCCGTAATAGATCATGTAATTCGTCACAATAGCCAGACCAAGGGCCAAGCACACGCGCCTTGACCATGGCATAACGTTCCCAATCACGACCTTGCTCTTGGTAATAGTCTTCTAAACCACTAAAGCTGACCACCAAAGGACCACTTTCACCATAAGGACGTAGGCGCATATCAACACGGAATACAAATCCATCAACCGTCACTTGATCAAGTAAATTAACCAAACGCTGACCCATGCGAATAAAGAATTGTTGGTTGTCTTGAGTTCGTCGACCGCCAACGGTTTCACCATGCTCAGGAAAGGTAAAAATTAAATCGATGTCAGATGAAAAATTAAGCTCACGTCCGCCTAACTTCCCCATACCTAAAATCAATAAAGGTTGTGGCTTACCTTCAGCGCTCGTCGGTGTGCCGTATTGCTGACTCATGTCTTGATATAACCAATCTCGCCCAGCAATCACTAATGCTTCAGCCAATGCAGATAAGTCGAGCAGAGATTCTTCAACTGGGGTGTAATTTAAAAAATCCCGCCACGCTAAACGAACCATTTGCAGATTACGATAACGTCTTAAAGCTGATTTAACTTGCTCTTCTTGAGTCAGCTCTTGCAATAATGCATGTAACTCAAGGTCAAACTCACTGCGCACCACATCATCCAACAAGCCATTAAATAGCTGAACAATCCATTCAGGATGCCGACAAAGTTGCTCGCCCATGTAGTCACTCAAGCTAAACACGATCTTTAACTCTTGTTGTTGCATGACTGTCAGTGCCATTGTAGCTTCCGGCCAAACGTCACAGAGTCTTAACCAGTAACGATCTGCGCTGTCTAGCATGGCTACAGATAATACCTTGTCACCTTGGTTTTGCATGGCAATAATGACCCCTAAAGAAAATGAGTGTTGGACATATTATGTCGTGAGTGATATATCTATCGATTAGTCTAATGATCAGATTAATATCATTGACACTAAGATTACTATAACCTGTGTCATATTGAATTAGCACATGAAAAATCTACATTTTGGAGAAAACATGGTAGGTCACCTCCCCCGTGTACTCACATTGATGACGGTATTGATTGTCGCACTAACCCTTAGCGGTTGTGGTGACGAGAGGCCGGAACAAATTGCTCAGTACCAACAACTGACCCAACAACGCCTTAATCTGTTGGCTAGTTCGCTCAACGATAACCAGTTACGTAATGCCACTTTACTCAAACAATACACCAGTATTTTGGCTAAACGCCAACCTGACTTAACGCCATTATTGGAAGCGTTGGCTAAAGATGCCAGCACTGAAGGTCCAATGTTTCAGTCGTTAACTCGTCGTTATAAAGACTTAAGTAACAGCGCGAACTTTATTGATTTAGATCAGCAATTAGCCGAAGCACAGAATGTGTATCAAGCGGCTGACACCAGTTTATATAACGATATGTTATCTGATCCAGTTAACGTAGTTGCAGACATGTCTAAAGGGCAACTTGCTCGTGTTAACGCTATTAGCCGTGAAGCTGAAGCACTGGCAAATGGTACTGATGGCAGCGGTGCCGGTAGCCAGCTTGTGGGTAATCCGGCATATGGTAGCTGGCAAAATAACTCAAGCGGTACGTCCATATGGGCTTGGTATGGCATGTATGCGATGTTTTCTAATTTCACCCGCCCTATAGGGTACGACCGTTGGTCTGGAAACCGTGGTTACAGTTATTATAATGATGTGGGACGTTATCGTTACACTTCACCAAAGCAAGCAACTTCGCAAGCCAAAACCTTTGAACAAACCAAGAAACGTTTTAACAGCCAAGGGAAACGTTTTGATAGCCCTTATGCTAAAACACGAACCGGTTCGACTAGCTTATCACGTCAAAGTGCTAGTACTCCCAAAGCCAGCAGTACCACTCAGAGCGCGAGTCGAAAATTCCGTTCGAGCTATTCAAAAGACAGCAGTTTCCGTAACTCAAGCAGCCGCACTAGTCGCGGTGTTCGCCGTGGAAAATAGGTAAGGACTCACCATGACATTTTTTCAAGAATATGGGTTAACTCAAGATCTGGCGATTATTCTAGCCATTGATTTAACCATCGCTATCGTTTTACTGGCGCTAATGCGTTACTTGCAGGGCTGGAGCATTAAAGTCAACAGCAGTGCCGAGCTCGCTGAGCGTGACAATTTTGCATTTGGTATTAGTACCGCTGGTGCTGTTGCGGCACTAGGTATTGTGCTCACGGGTGCTATTACCGGCGAAGCAGCACCATCGTATTTAACCGAAGCTATCGGTATGTCGGCTTATGGCTTATTTGGCTTAGTGTTGATCAAATTAGGCCGACTTTTGCATGATAAAATCGCTTTAAATGAATTTGCTAAAAATGCTGAAATCCTTAAAGGTAATGTGTCTGTTGCCGTAGTAGATGCCGCAGCAGCTATAGCCACAGCCATTATTATCCGCGCTGTATTAATGTGGGCCGAAGATATTACCCTAGATACCTTCATTGCCATTTTTAGTGCCTTTCTAATCTCACAACTCATGCTAGTGATACTCACTCGATTACGAGAAAAACGTTATGCTCAACGTAATCAAGGTGCCTCAATGCAACAAGCATTAACCCAAGGTCAAACGGCATTAGCCTTACGTCACAGTGGTTACATGATAGCCATGGCGTTAAGTTTTAATGCAGCAAGTCATTTCATTGTTTATAACCCAACCGCCCATCTAAGCAACATTCTTGGTTGGTGTGTATTTTCATTGATCATGTTGGCAGTGTTATCGTTATTAATCACTTTAGTGAAAAAACTGGTGTTGGCGGGTATTAATCTTGCTGAAGAAGTTGAAAAACAACAAAACATTGGTATTGCAGCCGTAGAAATGGCGATTAGTATTGCCGTTGCCCTTATTCTCACGGCGTTAATGGCTTAATTTATGACAACACCTTTGCTCGATGAAGTTCCTACTAGCACAACGCAGGGGGACTCGCAGCAAAGTCCCCTCACATCCCGTCAAGTATCGTGGTTTGATGATGCCTTATTACTCGGCATCATGGCCTCGCTGGCGGGATGTGGTCTTATTTATGAATACTTATTATCTCACTATGCAGGCCGAATTCTCGGCGCGCTAGAAGCTGCCATTTACACCATGATTGGTTTAATGATTGTGTCAATGGGTGTGGGGGCATTTGCCGCCCGAAAAATAAAATGCGCATTCACCGGCTTTGCCATGCTCGAATTAACCGTGGCACTGTGTGGCTCATTTGCCATTATTGTTACCGCTGCTGTGATTGGGTTTGGTCAACAACTGCCATTAGCCATCGCCAATACACTGGGCCTGCCGCCCGATCATTTACCTAATGGTGGCTTTATTGCTAGCCTGCAAACCCTGAGTGAATACTTGCCTTACGTTTGGGGAGTATTACTTGGGTTAATGATTGGTATGGAAATTCCGCTTATCGCCCGCGTTCGGCAATCCTTATCTGAAGCGCACTTACTGCATAATGCCGGCACCATATATGGTGCCGATTACATTGGTGCAGGTATAGGTGCCGCTATCTGGGTCGGTTTTATGCTGGCCATAGATATTCAATTAGCGGCCGCACTCACCGCCAGTGTTAACTTGCTCGCTGGACTGGTATTTATTTGGCGTTTTTGGTCAAAAATAAACCATGTCAAATTGTTGTTGATTGGCCATATTATTGCCAGTGTAGTCATTGGTGTTTTAGCGGTTAAAGGCCCTAGCTGGGAACAGCATTTTAATAACCTATTGTATAAAGATCATGTGGTCTATGCCAAAGCGACACGTTTCCAGCAGCTCAACTTTACTGAGCGATTACGTGGTGGCGGGCTACCTCCTGTTTATAATTTATATATCAACGGTCGTTTGCAATTTTCTAGCAACGACGAGCATATCTATCACAGCTTTTTAGTTCATCCAACATTGGCTGCCAGCGCACGTCACGATAACGTGTTAATCATTGGCGGAGGTGATGGTCTAGGGCTAAAGCAAGTACTCAAATGGCAACCTAAAACCGTTACCTTAATGGATTTAGATCAAGATTTGTTGGCATTATTTAAATCGCCACCGGCTGATATGCCACAACGTTTAAGCGATGCATTACTGGCGTTAAACGGCGATGCCTTGAATGACCCACGCTTAACCTTAATGGTCGACGATGCATTTAACGGCGTCGATAAACTTATTAAAACGGGCCAAATGTTTGATGCCATCATTGTGGATTTGCCCGACCCAAGCCACCCAGATTTAAACAAACTGTATTCAGATTTATTTTATCGCAAACTCAATGAATTACTCAGTGCAGATGGGGTGATCACGGTGCAATCAACCTCTCCTTATCATGCCAAAAAAGCATTTATCTCGGTTGGCAAAACACTCGCTGCTGCAGGTTTTAATGTCAAACAGTATCACCATAATGTCCCTAGCTTTGGTGAGTGGGGTTGGAGTATCGGCAGTAAAATGGGTAAAAACCCACAACAACGATTGGCCGCTATTGATCAAATGCCAGTACCAGAAAACTGGCTTACACCAGGGCTTATCCACGCTTCATTTGAGTTTCCAAAGAATTTTTATACCGATATAGACAAGATTAAGGTGAACGAAATTGGTTCATTACAGCTGTATTACTACCACTTAGCTGCTTGGTCAGAAAATGAAGTCATTAATCTTTTTTAATTGGATTAATTAGCACTTGACATAATATGTCTAAATGCTATCTTTACTCACAGACATAATATGTCAATTAAGGGCACATATGAATATCCATACCATTGCAAATCACCTCAACGGACAATGCGATCAAAGCAAAACCGGTTTTCAGTTTGATTGTTATCTGATTGATGGTGATGTTGAAGTGTTGCAAGTCAATATTGTCGGCCGAGAAGAAATTCCGGTATTTGTATCAGTAACTGACAACCAAATATTGTGTATCAGTTATCTGTGGGGCGAAAACGAAGTAAACCAAGATCGCCGCGCTGAAATGTTTGAGACCATGTTAGAGCTCAACATTCCCATGCCATTATCATCATTTGCAAAAATTGATGATAAATACGTGGTTTACGGTGCATTGTCTGTGCTGTCAAGCATGGAAGAGATTGAACAAGAATTAGCCGTACTGTCAGACAACTGTCTGGAAGTTATCGATGAACTCGTCGAATTTTTAAACTAAGGAGCCAATTATGGGCATTCTAAACAAGATTCTTACCGCGTTTCGTGGTGGTGCAACAGAAGTTGGCCAAAATATTGTTGATGCAAACTCAACTCGAATTTTTGAGCAAGAAATTCGTGATGCAGAAAAACATTTAACTAAAGCCAAGCGTGAACTAACTGACGTGATGGCTAAAGAAATGCAAGCTAGCCGCGAAATTGATCGCTTAAAACGCAGTGTTGCTGAGCACGAAGGTTATGTAACCCAAGCGCTAGATAAAGGTAATGAAGCATTAGCAATTGAAATTGCTGAAAAAATTGCTCAGTTAGATGAAGAGTTAGCCGAGCAACAAACTGCCAATGACAGCTTTAGTTCACATGCTGTGCGTTTAAAAGATTTAGTGAAAAAGACCGAGCGTCAGTTAAATGATTATCAACGTCAATTAACTATGGTCAAAACCACTGAAAGCGTACAAAAAGCCACTGCGACTATCACAGACTCATTTGCGTCAAGCAACTCAAAACTGCTTAATGCTAAAGATTCACTTGAGCGTATTAAAGCCCGTCAACAGCAATTTGATGATCGCTTAAAAGCGTCAGAGACTTTAGCTGAAGAAAACAGTGATAAGTCATTACATGCCAAACTAGCTGAAGCAGGTATTGGTGAGCAAAAGTCGAACGCTAATGCCGTGTTAGATCGCATTAAAGCACGTAAAGGCTAAGCGGTTATGGGATTTCTTAGCGGCCTATTCGGCAAAAAAGAAGCCCCGAAGCGCCAGCTTGACCATCCTAACAAACTGCTCAAGGGTGATATGATCACCCTTGATGACAGTTTTGCTTTGCCTACGCAATTGCGTGGGCAACAGCTTAAGGTTGAAGCTGTTCATACTTATGAATACCAGCGCTCGCAGCTTTGTGAATTCTTATTACGTGGCCATAGCGGCACCGCAATCTACTTATCCTACTTGCAAGAAGACGAATCTTACCTCAGTATTTCAATGAAAATTAATCGCGCTGTGGTTGAACAATTGTTTGATCTTGACGCATTTTCTGAAATATTTGAAGAGCCTGGCAAAGCCACACTCTCAGTGAAAGCCCTTCCAAGTGAATTAAGCACAGAATTGGATAAATGGCTTAGTGATGAATATCATCAAGTCGAATTTGCAAGTTTTGGCTACTTCCATCGTCAAGATTTTCGAGGCTTAACACCTCCGCAAAATGATGATGATGCACATGGCGAAGGCTTTGAAGGTTATAGTTTGGTGAATGCTGATGACTCTCACGCTGTGGATATAGAAGTTTATGAAAGTGGCGACACTGAAGTAATGCTAACGTTATATCGTCCATTGACCGATATTAGAGAGTACTGGCCAGCAAGCTGATACAGGTAGGAGATAATTTTCTAATGAGCTCAGGCAAACCATTACCAGAGACATGGCTTAAAAACCAACAAGCGGCAAAAGCGACTCAAGTGGCTTTTGATTTGGATGAGAAACTTCAATACTCTATCCGCAAAGCCGCATTAGATAAAGGTGTTAGCCCTTCAGACCAAATCCGAACCATACTCGGATTGTCAGTATCTAAACGCCCTAAGCGCCCCCGTTTGACCGTATCGTTAAATGCTGAAGATTACGTCATTTTAGCGCAAAAATACGGCTTAGAAAGTGAATCTCAGCTGGAAATCAAAAAGCGTGTTCTAGATGATTTAGTTAATTTCGTAGACACTAAATTAACCAAATAAATATGCTTAACGATTCATTTCAGTAATTAAAAAACGCACTAGGCTCCTGTCTTGTGCGTTTTTTGTTATGATAAAGTTCATCATTTAATAAAGCCTATTGGCTAACCAACGTAAGCGGACTTAACTACATGCTCGAATCAAAACGTTGGTCCATCAAAAACGTCGAAGCCCCTAGCCCATTTGAACTTGCGATGATGGTACTATCGTTAGTCTCTGTGGTAATTGTTCTTACTATGACTTTCGGCCATTTCGATACCGAAACCAACAAGATTTTACTGTATATCGACAGCTCGATATGCGTCATTTTCATGATCAATTTTTTTTATGGCTTATTCAAAGCTCGCAATAAAACCTATTACTTAAGACATCATTGGATTGATTTTGTTGCCAGCATCCCAGCCATTGAAGCACTACGTATAGCACGGGTATTTCAAATATTAAGAGTGATCCGCCTTATCCGCATGAGCCGGTCATTAATAATCCCATTATTACGCCAACGAAAACAGACTACATTAGCCAGTTTATTGGTGGCAATGGTGCTCATTCTTGCTGCTGCTTCAGTACTTATTTTATTAGTAGAAAGCGCAGAGCCTAACGCCAATATCCAAACCGCTGAACAAGCTATTTGGTGGGCTCTCGTCACTATCTCAACTGTCGGTTACGGTGACTTCTATCCCGTCAGTACTATCGGTCATGTCATTGGTGGTTTGGTCATTATCAGTGGTGTCAGCTTTTTTGGGGTTATTTCGGGTTATATGGCTTCAGTATTTGTGGCGCCAGATGAACAAGAACGTAGTGAAGCACAAGAGGCTCAAGCGGCACATAAAGAACACATTAATAATCAGCTGACTCAAGCATTCGAACAAATGCAGCAAAACCAGCTTAAAATGGAACAAAACCAACAACAAATGCTGGATGAAATTGCCAAATTAAGGCAACAACAAAATAAAAACTAATCTTCAAGCTAAACCGAAACACAGCCCAATATAAAGCCCAAGGTAATCTATATCTTGGGCTTTTTATTAGCATCCATTAACTAATTACCCACTAACTTTTGCCACCAAGACAAAGATTCACCGCAATTTTTTGCGGGTCTATAGCTGCTATCTAGCGCTGGCAGACCAATGATATTGTCACAATTGCCTTGCTTAGCCGCACCAGTGGTGCGATCAAAATAACCATTAATAACTCCATTAACAGGGATCATACGTAAACTCAGTGGTGGGCGTTGTTGCAAAAATGCTTGATACACAGCCATTGCTCCACTACTACCGTACAAACCCGTTTTACTATTATCATCTTGGCCTACCCAAATGGCCGCTACGTTACGTTCATCAAAACCGGCAAACCATGAATCACGACTGTCATTACTGGTACCCGTTTTACCCGCCAAACGCACCCCAGGAAAAGCGGCACCTAAACGCTTAGCTGTGCCATTACGTACCACTTGATTCATCGCATATTGGATTAAATAATCTGTCGCAGGATTGATCGCTTGGGATCCAGCCGCACGACTCACATCCAAAGCTTGATTTTGACTATCTAACACCGCGGTAATAGAGGTTAATTTACGATAACGACCTCCGTCAGCCAAAGTTTGGTAAACCTGTGCAACCATCAATGGCGAACCATTCACAGCACCTAGCAACATAGATGGATAAGGTGAAATATCATCAGCCCAACCCGATTTTTGTAGTGTAGAAGCAACATTATTAACACCAACGGCTAAACCGACATTAACTGTGGGGACATTCATCGAATCTTTAAATGCTGTGAGTAGAGGCACTTTACCACTGAATTTCTTGTCAAAGTTCTTTGGTGACCATGTTTTACCTTGTTCATTTTTTAATGTTATCGGCTTATCTTCAACAGGTGTAGCCAAGGTGAATTTATCACTTTGGTTTAATGCGCTGGCATATACAAAAGGTTTAATTAAAGAACCGATTGGGCGACGAATTTCAACGGCACGGTTAAATCCCTCATAACCGGGTACTTTATCGCCAACCATGGCCGCAATACCGCCGCTGTACTTATCAGTAACAACCATACCCACTTGAATATTTTTAGCGCGTTTATTTAACGAAGACATCGTAGATGTCACTGCTTTTTCTGCTGCTTCCTGGGCCATAGGATCTAGCGTGGTATACACCTTAACGCCCGATTGTTGCAGTAACGAATCTCCATAACGATCACGGAGCTCTTGTTTCACAACAGCAAAAAATGCGGGTAATTTTTGATGCACTGATTTTTTTGCACTACGTAAGCCGATAGGCGACTCTGCAGCGGCCTTATATTGCGCGACAGTAAGCTTATCATTTTCCATTAATATGCGTAAAACGAGGTCTCGTCGTTCTTGAGCTCGTTCAGGGTAACGCCACGGATTGTAATAAGATGGCCCTTTAATTACCGCCACCAAAAAGGCTTGCTGCGATACCGTTAACTCACCAACAGGACGGCCAAAATAAAACTGTGAGGCTAAGCCCATGCCGTGTACACCACGAGACTTATCTTGCCCCATGTACACTTCATTTAGGTAGGCTTCTAAAATTTCATCCTTGCTGTAACGAAAATCAATAATCAGCGCCATTAACGCTTCGCGTACTTTACGCACTATAGAGCGCTCACTGCTTAAAAAGAAGTTTTTGGCTAATTGCTGGGTCAACGTTGAACCGCCCTGCACAGTTCGGCCAGCAGTAATATTGACCATTGCCGCACGGGCAATAGCTAAGGGATTAACCCCAAAATGATCATAAAAGCTACGGTCTTCCACTAAAATGAGTGCATCGATAATAATGCTAGGGATCTCAGGACTTGGAACAAATAAACGATCTTCTCCGTCGCCAGCAACAATGCGGTCGAGTAATACAGGCTCTAGATGGAATACCGCCAATTCACGCTTATCAGACATGCGAGTCACTGAACTCACCCCTTCAGAGTCAAAGCTAATCATTACGCGTTGCTCAGCTTGATTGCCTTCGGGATGTAAAAAAGGACGACGCCATAATTCAATACGAGTACTTGAAGCCGAAAACTCGCCAACTTGCCTTGGGTTAGCCACTTTTCGGTAACCAAGCAGTTTCAACTCTGCCATTAATTGAGGATGGTTAATTGCCGCACCTGGGTATAGCGCCATTGAACGACTAAACACTTGAGCAGGTAAATGCCACTTTTGACCTTCAAATTTTTGCGCAATAATTTGGTCTAAATAAATCGCATAAAAACTGACCACGGCGGCACCCACAATGGCTAATTTCCACGTGAGTGACCAGATTTTACGCCACAATGATGAACCACGCTTTTTTGCTGTGGCCGAAGACTTTTTAGTTTTTCTGGTTTTTTTTGTCATAACTGATTGATTCGTTTTCCATATAATCCTGAAATATGTACATATAGCTAATAAATGCTATCGCTTATCTACAAGCCAGGCGTTTTCTTTTTAGTATATTTGGTTGCTACTGTGTTCACAGGATCATCTGGCCATAAATGCCTTGGATACCGACCGCGCATTTCTTTTTTTACTTCCATATAAGGACCTTGCCAAAAACTGGCTAAATCAGCTGTGGCTGCTAATGGTCTTTGTGCTGGCGATAATAGCTCCATTGTTACCGTCATTTTGCCGTGTAATATGGTCGGGCTTTGCGCTAAGCCTAACGCTTCTTGCAATCGTACACTTAATAAAGCTCGTCCTTGTTGTTCGGCGTTATGATAAAAATGCCCATCAACATCTAATGGCATCTGGTAACGAATAGGGGCACGAGTACCTGTTGCCATAGGCCAATGTGTCGGCACTAATTGTTCTAATAGCTGTTGTTGTTGCCAGTTGAGTAAGTTTTTCACCAACCCATAAGCACCAACCTTAGTTAACGCGGCCAGTGAGCGAATGTTATCTAAATAGGGCCCAAGCCAATCTTCTAGTGTCGCTAATAAATGCTCATCGGTTAAGCAAGGCCAATCATGCTCTGGTGTAAAATGACGTGCTAATTCAACCCTATATTGTAACTGGATTAATTTGTCATCACGATTAAGAATTGTTAACCCTTTAATGCGGACCTGTTCCAATAATGCGGCGGTAATTTGTGCGGGCTCTGGTGTAATTCCAGTATCGGTTTTAATAATAACCTCACCGATTTTGGTATGTTTTTCAGCAAAAAACCGCCCTTTTGCTTCATCCCAACCACCGTGAATGTGAGTAGTTACTAACGAAGCAAGCTCTGCCGTAAATAAGCGTTCATCCAATTTAGTAGCAAGGTACACTTGGCCGGCATTACGCCCTTGAGTTTCTTGAAAGTCAGCGACCACTAACCAAGGTTCATGAGCCAAACTATCATCGGCATTGATCACCACACCAGTACCATTACTCAATAAAAAGCCTTCATGACCACGGGCTTTGGCAATACGATCTGGGTAAGCAAGTGCTAACAAATAACTAATATCACGTGTGGATGCATTACGTATTGCTTCATTGACCTGTCCCGATATCGCCAAGGATTGCTGCCATTGTCTTACTTGTTGTTTAATCTGTCCCTGCAAAGCCTCGGTCAAATAATGATGAATATCAGCGCCTTTTTTCGGTAATCCACGGGCTTCAATAATGCCTGCTAAAACGCATGCTAACAGACAAAGCTGTGGCTGATTGTCTTGCAAAGCAAGTTGTTTAGCTTTAAGCAGCATATGCGCTAAGCGCGGATGGCAACCTAATGCATAAGCCTCTCGACCAAGTGGTGTTAACTTATGTTGCTGGTCAATTAATTCCAATTGAATGAGTAACCGCCAAGCAACTTGTTCATGGATCTGCGGCGGTGGTGTGAGCAGCGATAATTCGGCAAATGATTTAGCCCCCCAATTGGCACAATCAAGCGCCATTGCAGTGAGCTCTGCTTGAGTGATTTCGGGTTCATCAACGTTACGCATTCGTCCTTGCTCTTCTTGGCTCCACAAACGCACGCAATAACCAGCTGCTAAACGCCCTGCACGGCCACTACGCTGAATTGCCGAGGCTTGGCTAATACGCTTAAGCCCTAAGCGTGTCACGCCGGTTTTAGGGTTAAAACTCGCTTCACGTCGATAACCACTGTCTATGACAAGGGTAATACCTTCAATCGTTAAACTTGATTCAGCCACATTGGTCGCGAGGACGATTTTACGTTTACCCGGTTCTGCTGCGCGAATGGCGAGATCTTGCTCCGCTGACGACAAGTCGCCATACATAGGACAAATAAGCCATGATGCATCCAAACGCTGACGTAATAGTCCGGCTAATTTACGGATCTCACCTTTACCAGGTAAAAATGCGAGCACACTACCTTGCTGATATGGCGTTAGATTGGAGTCTGAAATGATATCGATGATCACACGAGACATATGCGTTAGCCACATCTGTTGGCTAGGGCAAGGTTGATAAGCAATCTCAACGGCAAAACTACAGCCATCGCTGTGTATTTTCGCAGCATCAGGCATCAAGGTGTCTAGTGGCAAACCCGACAAGGTGGCTGACATAGCAATAATGTGTAAATCGTCACGTAATGATTGCTGTACTTCCAATGCTAAAGCCAAGCCTAAATCGGTAGGGAGGTGACGCTCGTGAATTTCATCGAAAATAATCACATCAATCCCACTCAGTTCAGGATCTTGCTGGATCATTCGGGTCAAAATACCTTCAGTCACTATTTCTAAACGAGTATTTGCGCTGACTTTTGACTCGCCGCGCACACGAAAACCCACCAGTTGCCCAACAGATTGTCCCAATTGTTGGGCAATAAATTGTGCGACATTTCTGGCGGCGACTCGACGAGGTTCAAGCATCAAAATTTTGCCACTAATTTCAGGCCAAGCTAACATGGCCAATGGCAATGCCGTTGATTTGCCCGCACCGGTAGGCGCTTCAAGAATAATGTGTGAATGGGTGGCAAACTGCTCACGTAATGCGTTGAGCACCGCGTGAATAGGTAATTTAGTGGTCATCAATGATTCTATTTGCGGCAATGCTTGTTTTGAGGTCAAGGATATTAACTTTTACGGCAATTTTCTAAGGTTCATTCTACCCACAATTGCACCGAAGTGTCATTAACTGCCGGTTTCACGAGTCAATTAATCATCTTTGACCATCAGATCACTTTATTGACTCAATTTATGTTAACCACGGTGTTCGTAAACCACTCTGTAATTCTGCTAATCGGGTCGGTTTATTAATGGCATAACCTTGAGCATAATCGACACCAATATTTTTCAGGTATACACCAATTTCGGTGTTTTCCACAAACTCTGCAATCACTTCAAAGTCCATGTCTTTACCAAGCTGACAAATGGCTGAAACAATGGCTTTATCACTGCGGTTTTCACATAAATTTACCACAAATTGACCATCGATTTTAACATAATCTACGTCAAGACATTTCAAATAAGCAAAACTGGAAAAACCAGAACCAAAATCATCTAAAGCAATTTTACACCCAAAAGGTTCCAGTAAATCGATTAATCCTGTGGCTTGATCTAACTGACTTACCGCTGCTGTTTCAGTAATTTCAAAACATAACTTACTCACTAGCTCAGGTTCTACCATCAAGCGCATTTCGAGCCAATTCATAAATTCTTTATCCGCAAGCGACATAGCTGATAAATTTACCGACACCATAGAAAGTTGCTTCCAGATGGCTAAATTATTGCCACCCCACTTCAATAAATGGTCAATGACCCATTTATCGACTCGTGGCGCTAAGTTATAACGTTCGGCTGCAGGTAAAAATACACCTGGTGATATATATTGGCCATCGCTTTGTACCATACGCAGCAAGATTTCCATGTGAATACCAGTCTCGGGTTTATCTAGCGGCTCAATTAATTGATAAAATAATTCAAACTGATTTAAGGCTAACGCTCCTGTAATATCAACAGAAGCAAGCATTTGGTTATACATGAAGTGCATTTGTGGGTCTTCAGGATTATAAAAATGCCAACAATTGCGACCTTTTTCTTTGGCTAATCGGCAAGCAGCATCCGCTTTACTCATAACGCCATAAATATCAGGATCAGCATAATCTACCTTGGCGATCCCAATACTGGCACTGATATTGTGCTTAATACCTTTCCAAATAAATTCATGGTCAAATAATTGCTGACAAATCCGTTTAGCCACTTGTTGTGATGATGACATATCTGAGTAATGCATCAATAATCCAAACTCATCGCCGCCTAAACGAGCAACAACATCACCTTTACGCAGTAATTGTTTTAATCGTGTCGCCACTTGTTGTAGCAGTATGTCACCAGCTTGATGTCCGCTTAAATCATTCACAACCTGAAATTGATCTAAATCGATAAACGCTATACAAGCAGGTACTTGATCTTCTTCATGTAATAGTTCTTCAAGCATGTTTTCAAACTGCAACCGATTGGGTAATCCAGTTAACACATCATAATTTGAATGAAACGACAATTCATCGGTAAGTCGGTAACGCTCAGTCACATCTTCAATCATTAACAATAACTGCTGTTGCTGATTAAGAGCCTGACAAAAACTAAACTTATACCACTTAATTTGAACTCCATTTCGTAGCGGCACTTCACACCAAGCTTGGCGTAAAATCCCTTCACGAACAATATGCAATGTATCAAGTAGCAGTGGATGATCGTCTTCACGTAATAAGTTAAATAAACTCTGCCCTATGGTTATAGGTAAACTATGTTTACTCACCCCATTTTGCAGTACCACATTATCGTGTAAATCAATCAGCGCACATGGCATAGGCAATAATTGAAATAGCTCTTGATACTGCTTATTTTTGTTATCAAATAGCACTGCTAAACGTCGTAACTCTAATGAAGACGCTAGTTGATATGCTGTGTCTTCAAGTAAATTGAGTACAAATTGACATGGATCGTCATACTGATTGGCCACAGGATTAGTATCTGATGCACACAAGGTCCCAAGTACAACCTTAACATTACCCACCTGTAATACTGAGCTTAATCCAAGATGTTTACAGTCAATATCAAGGTCATCAAATATCTCTAAAAGCGGGATTAATATTGGATTGTCGGCAGCGATTAACTCTTGTTCGGCTAAAGAAGCATAAATAATAGGTTGATGATTGCAGAGTATGGATTCAAATAAAGGAAAGTTATCTTGAAGCTGTTGATTAAAAAGTGGTTCTGATGTGGATGATGCACCAAAATAACTGACACATTGTTGTTCAGTGGTATCGATTATATCACTATCAACTGCGAATAATTTATCATATTGACTAGTCAACACAAATGCAGCAGTGCATTCCATTCTTTTGCAAACTAATTGCAGAGCCTGATTAAGCAGTGATAACACCGAAGTATTATTGCCTTCAATAGGTCCATCAGTAAAAACGCTTTTCAATAGTTGCTGGGTACTATTGGTCATTCATCAACTCAGTTAAGGTTAGCAATTCAATTTGCTGGGAATAAAGTCACTTATCACATGGAGCTTATCGCTAAAGATAAGTACCATATTGGTTAAATAGTTAACTGATAATGTGATAAATTTTTACATTAAGTGCTATTAATAATCTATTCACGCTTATGTTTCAACCCAACTGATCACAGGCCCAACCGAATGCAATCATGTCCATCAGCGAGATTATTTGTGGGCTTTAGTCTAGACAAACCACAAACACAACAAATATTACTTTTACAACAATTACTTAAATATAAAACAGACACTAACTCCGCAATGGTTTTAGCACACAATTTACATCTAACATTAGGCTTTTTAGGTTCAGTAGATCCGACCAGTTACGCTGATATTCTTACCGCTATAGAACAAATGCCAAAGACCAAAGACCAAATTTAACCAAACTATCGATACCTTAGATTGGTGGCAAGCTGCAAAATTAATCTGCTTAAAAGGACAAGCCTGTGCATCATTGCACACTATGGCAGATGCCGTTAGGAGAATTGCAGATATTCACCAACTCGCAAAAAATCAATATGACTATATTCCACATATTAGTCTATTTCGCGGAGTGACATCGGTATCACTGCCAAAAACTAAATCGAACATTCAACTCACCATTGCACCGAGCCATTTACATTTATATCAATCGACTCGTCAGCACAATAATGTTCATTATACGATATTAAAAAGTTGGCCTTTAAAGCTCAAAGAATAAAAAACCGCCGTCACATAAGGTGAACGACGGCTTTGTCACGCTCAAAAATAATTAGTCTTTCAATAACTCAGCTATCGTCAATACGCCATGAGTTGTGGCACCTGCGCCCCACAATGGTGATGCAGATGATTCAAATGCAGCCGCTAAATCAACATGCAACCAATTTGCTTCTGGTGACACAAAACGCCATAAGAACCCAGCAGCATTTGATGCACCGCCCGCGCCACCGCCTTTGGTTGGTCGGCTGTTAGCTGTATCTGCATAAGCTGATGGACACATATCCTTATGCCAAGCATCTAACGGCAACGGCCATACATTCTCAGATACTGCAGCTGCGCTCTTTTGAGCTAATTGTAATGTTGCCATTTGTGGTGAAAAAATCGCATTATAATTTGAACCCACCGCCATCACCGCTGCACCAGTTAATGTTGCTGCGTCAATAATTAAGCCAGCACCCGTTTCTGACGCGGCTTGTAAACCATCTGCCAGTACTAAACGCCCTTCAGCGTCAGTATTAACCACTTCAACCGTAGTACCATTTTTATACGTTAAAATGTCACCTAATTTAAAGGCTCGGCCGCTGATTAGATTTTCCGCACAACAAAGGAATAGCTTAACGCGTTTATTTAACCCCTCCTTCATCGCCAATCCCAACGCTGCAGTAACAGTCGCTGCGCCGCCCATGTCGCATTTCATTGCTAACATGCCTTCTGACGACTTCAAGCTATAACCGCCAGAGTCAAATGTAATGCCTTTACCCACTAAAGCCACAGATACAGGTGCATCAGCGCCTAATGGATTAAAGTCGAGCTCTAACAACGCAGGAGGACGTTCACTACCACGACCAACAGCATGAATACCGACCCATTTTTTCTCTAATAATTCTTGGCCTTCAACAATAGTAAAACTGACATGGTCGCCACCAATATTTTTTAACCAAGACGCAGCTTGATTGGCCAAAGACAACGGCGATAAATCTTCAGGGGTATCATTAATTAATTTACGGGCAAACTGGGCTGCTACAGCACGATGGTTCAACGTCTCTTTGTCAGCATCACTGCCACACCAATCCACTTGGTATCCTGCTTTAGCCGTAGCAAAACCTTGCGCAAATGCCCACTGTGAATGCAAATTCCATAAACCACCCTCTAGCTGCACATCATTGATGCCTTGAGTGCGAATTTTTCTTGCGGCCATTTGCACTTGTCGCAGTTCATCGCCACCCGATAAATGGATCGTCGCTTTAGTACCTTGATAAGTGACATCAGCTTTACCCCAATGTTCTGCAGGGGCTTCGGTGGTGAGAGTAACGGTCATAATATTCATAATAATCCCTTTTAGTAAGCCTAATAACATCAATACTCGTGTTTAATCACGAGTCAATGGCAGTAGTGTAGACAAAACATAATCGATAAACCAAGCTAAAGTTTGTTAGCATTGTTGTAAATCAACTCATCAAATGAGTCATCGATGCAATTTACTCCCAAATTAGAATCCGGTGTATTAATTAAGCGTTATAAACGCTTTCTTGCTGATATTGAACTGCCTAATGGGCAAGAAATCACCATTCATTGCCCTAATACTGGTTCAATGAAAAACTGTTTATTTCCAGGAGAAAAAGTATGGTTTTCCACCTCAGATAATCCCAAACGTAAATATGCCCACACTTGGGAATTAATGCAGACGGATCAGCAACAACTTATCGGGATTAATACCGGACGAGCCAATGCACTTGCAGAAGAAGCCATTAATCGACAAGTGATACCTGAGCTACTAGGTTATGACAACCTAAAACGTGAAGTGAAATACGGCAATGAAAACAGCCGCATCGATATTTTACTCACTAGCCAAAACCAACCAGACTGCTATATTGAAGTGAAGAGTTGTACCTTACTAGAACAACAGATGGGCTATTTCCCAGATGCTGTGACCACTCGAGGACAAAAGCACCTACGAGAGCTGATGCACATGGTCGCATTAGGACACCGTGCAGTATTATTATTTGTGGTGCAACACAGCGGCATAGAGTGCGTTAAACCCGCACGACATATCGATCCACAGTATGCCGATTTATTTCAACAAGCAGTATTGGAGGGGGTTGAAGTGTTAGCGTATAAAACTGAACTTTCACCATTAGAAAGTCAGATAACGACCTCATGTAAAGTGATGGCGTAAATCAAAGAAAAAGTGAAAATAAAAAGTAAAAAATTTGCCACGCTGTAGAGTTTCTGTTATAGATAGCGGCCGTAAATTTAAGACGCCCTTAAAACGCAAATTATTACAGGAGATGCGTTATGCCTCAAGGCACGAAAAAACTTGGCGTACTCGCTATCGCTGGTGTAGATCCTTACCAGGAATCAGCTGGTGAAGAGTATATGAATCCCAAGCAACGTGGTCACTTTAAGTTGATCCTCGAAGCATGGCGTAACCAATTGCGTGAAGAAGTCGACCGTACGTTAACTCACATGCAAGATGAAGCTGCAAACTTTCCTGATCCTGTAGACCGTGCAGCACAAGAAGAAGAATTCAGCTTGGAATTACGCGCACGTGATAGAGAACGTAAACTGATCAAAAAGATTGAAAAGACGTTACAACTAATCGAAGAAGATGATTTTGGTTACTGTAATTCATGTGGTGTCGAAATTGGCATCCGTCGTCTTGAAGCTCGTCCTACTGCCGATCAATGTATCGACTGTAAGACCCTAGCTGAAATCAAAGAAAAACAAATGGCGGGTTAATCCGTTATCAAAAAGAGCGAGATTATCTCGCTCTTTTGTTTTCTTTATTTAACCGACTTAACAACATCGTTGTTTTACCACCCTATGGTGTGGTGACAAAAGCAATGCTGTATTAGTGACCCCAAAGCATCACCAAACCATGAGTACTACTTCCTATATCGGACGTTTTGCGCCATCCCCATCAGGCCCGCTTCATTTTGGTTCACTCATTGCTGCATTAGGCAGTTATCTTCGCGCGCACAGTCAGCAAGGCCAATGGTTAGTTCGCATAGAAGACATTGATCCCCCACGTGAAGTTACCGGTGCAAGTGATAGCATCCTTAGAACACTTGATGCCTATGGCTTACATTGGCATGGCACCGTTTTATTTCAACACCAACGACATCAGGCCTATCAAAACCAAATTGATGCACTTATCGCCAGTGACGATGCTTATTACTGTCAATGTAGCCGAAAAATCATTCAAAGCAGCGGTGGTGTATACGATGGCCGTTGCGGTCGGCATCAACCTAGACTGACACACGGCGCGATTCGAATTCGTAATCGGGTTAAAACAGATAGTTTTGTTGATCAAATTCAAGGCCATGTGATTGTTGATAAACACTTTGCTGAAGAAGACTTTATTATTAAACGTAGCGATGGTTTATATGCATATCAACTCGCTGTTGTGCTCGATGATGCCTATCAAGGTATCACTGAAGTTGTCAGAGGTTGTGATTTACTTGAATCCAGTTGCCGACAAATAAGCATGTTTTCACAACTGGGATTGGCTCAACCTAGTTGGCTACATTTACCGTTAGCCTGTACCGAAAAAAGCTTTAAATTATCAAAACAAAATCATGCCCCCGCCATCGATATAATCAAGCCACAGGCGAGTATAAATGCCGCACTAGCCTTCTTGGGTCAGCAAACCGTTGATTATGATTCGGTAGAGGTGATGCTTGAACAAGCCATAGAACAATTTAATATAAGCACTATTCCGGCAAAAAAAGAAATTATCTTATCGGCGAGAAATAGCTAGCAATCGTTACCATTCAGTATAAGTTATGGCATTAAACCTTTTTAGCACTACGGCATGTATACTCATTCGATTACATTTAATGTATTATACCCGCCAGATTTTTAATCAAATTATTCTAGCATTCCGAGGTGTATTATTTTTCGCCGTATTAGCCAATTCTGCAAACAGCTATTTGAAACCAACAAAGTAGCTCCAGTGCTTGAAGAGTCCATTCAAGAAGATGGCTTGCGTCTGGATATTATCTCCAGAGATGGCCACTCAGTTTCACGTCGTCAAATTAGTGAAAACGCACTAAAAGTACTCTACCGTCTTAATAAATCAGGCTATAAAGCCTATTTAGTGGGTGGTGGTGTCCGCGATATCCTTTTAGGACTTGAACCAAAAGATTTTGACGTCGTCACCAACGCTACCCCAGAAGACATAAAGCGATTATTTCGTAACTGTCGTTTAGTTGGACGTCGCTTTAGATTGGCACACATCGTTTTTGGTCGTGACGTCATCGAAGTAGCTACCTTCCGCGGTCACCACAGTGAAAGCGACGATAAGGTGTCTAAATCTAATGCCGAAGGGCGTTTGTTACGCGACAATGTTTACGGTGGAATTGATGAGGATGCAGAGCGTCGTGACTTTACCATTAATGCTCTTTACTACGACATTAACGACTATTCTATTCGCAGTTATGGCGGTGGTATAAACGACCTCAATGCTCGCACAATTAAGCTCATTGGTGATCCAGAAACTCGCTACCGCGAAGATCCAGTACGTATGCTCCGAGCTGTTCGTTTTGCCACTAAACTTGATATGCAAATCGACGCAGTTACCGCGGACCCCATCAAAGCACTAGCACCATTATTAAGCGATATCCCTGCGGCACGCATGTACGAAGAAGTATTAAAACTCTTCTTTGCCGGTAAAGCAGAAGCCAATTATCAGATGATGCTACGCTTTGGTTTATTCACGCCCTTGTTTCCACAAGTCGGCGAGCTTATCGAAGAATCACCAAAAGGCTATACAGCTAAAATGCTGCAAGCCGTTATGCGCAACACCGATATTCGTGTCAGCGAAGATAAATCAGTCACACCAGCATTCTTTTTCGCGGCGATATTATGGTACCCAATTAAACAACGAGCCGACGATATCGCCATTGAAAGTGGCTTAACTCATTACGATGCACATGTTGCTGCAATGGGTGATGTACTTGAACAACAGTGTCGAACTATTAGTTTGCCACGCAGATTTAGCACTCCAGCACGTGATATTTGGCAGCTGCAACTTCGCTTAGAGCGCAGTCAAGGTACACGAGCCTTTAAACTGTTAGAGCACCCTAAATTTAGAGCGGCTTATGATTTACTGTTATTACGCGGCGAAGCTGAAGCGGGCAATACCGCCAAGATAGCTGAGTGGTGGAAAGCGTTTGTTGAAGCCGATGAAACTGACCGTAGCGACATAGCGAAAAGTATCAAAGGCAGTAATACTCGCAACAGAAATGCACCACAGCGTAAACGACGTCGTAAACCTGTGGCAAAAGCGAAACCAGAAGCAGAGTAATAATGCCGGCAACTCAAGTTTATGTGGCTTTGGGGGCTAATTTAGCCAACCCAACACAACAATTAGATGATGCAGTCGACGCACTTAAAAGATTAGCCTTAGAAGGTTCGTTAAGTGTGTCTAGTTACTATAGTTCCAAGCCAATGGGTGACGTTGTACAGCCTGATTACATTAATGCTGTAGCAGGTTTTATAACAAGCTTACAGCCTGTTGAGTTACTTGATGCATTGCAAGCCATTGAGCTGCAACATGGTCGAGTTAGACTTGAACGCTGGGGCCCACGGACCTTAGATTTAGATTTATTATTGTATGGTCAACAACACATAAATGAACCACGGCTTACTGTGCCTCATTACGGCATGAAGCAACGCAGTTTTGTATTAGTGCCATTAGCAGATATTGCTCCAACGCTAACACTGCCTTGCAACACCAGTCTTGAAAGCCTTATTAGTGTAGCAATGCGCGATGAATTGCAAAAACTTATCGATTTAAGTTGATCTTAACAGACAGAACATTAAGCTCAACTTTTAGTATTTCAATATTGTTTTAAGAGTCTACTATGTCAAAAGTCACCGGTTCGACCCTAATCAAGTTCAAACAAGAAGCTAAAAAGTTCACCGCATTAACGGCCTATGATGCCAGTTTTGCCAGCGCATTTGACAGCGAAGGTGTTGATGTACTTTTAGTTGGCGATTCTCTGGGTATGGTACTGCAAGGCCATGACGATACTTTACCAGTAACCATTGCCGATATTGCCTACCACACAGCTTGTGTTAAACGCGGTGTTGCGCGTGCATTACTTATCGCAGACATGCCATTTATGAGCTATAGCACCCCTGAGCAAACCATGACAAACGCTGCAACACTCATGCAAGCGGGTGCCAGTATGGTTAAATTAGAAGGGGGACATTGGTTACTTGAAAGCGTAAAAATGTTAACTGAACGCGGCATACCGGTATGTGCGCACTTGGGGTTAACCCCACAATCAGTCAACGTATTTGGCGGATTTAAAGTACAAGGCCGCGATGCCGACAACGCTCAACGTATACTAGATGAAGCTAAAGCATTACAAGCCGCTGGTGCGCAATTATTAGTGGTTGAATGTATTCCTGCTCCACTTGCTAAAGCCATCACTGAAGCATTAACGATCCCGGTTATTGGTATTGGTGCAGGTGCCGACACTGATGGACAAATTCTGGTAATGCATGATGTTTTAGGGATTTCCAGTGGTTATATTCCGCGTTTTTCTAAAAACTATCTCAAGCAAACTGGTGAAATCCGCTCGGCGATCAGAGCCTACATTGATGAAGTGGCAAACGGCACTTTTCCTGCTGAAGAACATACATTTAATTAATCATTAACTTTGAATGTACATCAAATAACGACGATGTTTTATTATTAAGGCTCCAACAGAAAATGATTACCACCACTGCTATTTCAACCATTCGCGAACATGTTAATGCTTGGCGTCGTAACGGCGAAACAGTTGCCTTTGTACCAACAATGGGCAACTTACATCAAGGTCACATTACGTTAGTGAATGAAGCCAAAAAGCATGCAGATCATGTGGTTGTATCTATTTTTGTTAACCCACTGCAATTTAGTGCCAACGAAGACTTAGACGGTTACCCACGGTCACTCGCACAAGATAGCGACAAGTTGATGGCTGCCGGAACAGCAATACTGTTCACTCCGACACCAGAGATGATTTACCCTAAAGGTTTAGCACAACAAACATTTGTTGAAGTACCTGATATTGGCAATGAATTATGTGGTGCCAGCCGCCCAGGTCATTTTCGTGGTGTGGCAACTATTGTCACCAAACTGTTTCATATTGTTCAGCCTGATATCGCTTTATTCGGCCGTAAAGACTTTCAACAATTGATGATCATCAAAACCATGGTTGAAGATTTATCGATGCCAATTAAAGTCATTGGTGTTGAGACTATTCGTGAACAATCTGGTCTGGCAATGAGTTCACGTAACGGCTATTTAACCGCAGATGAAAAACACTCTGCTGCGACATTAAAACAGGCACTAGATATTATTATTAGCGCTATTCAACACGGTGAAGCAATACAAGACGCTATCTTAAAAGCCGAAAAACAGCTGGTTAATGCTGGCTTTACCCCAGATTATCTCGAAGTGAGAAATGCCAATACATTACGTCAAATCACCGCCACAGACAGCGAACTCGTTGTTATTGCCGCCGCGTATCTAGGCAAGGCTCGTTTAATCGATAATGTGTCATTTAAACGTCACTTGAGTTAATACCCACTTAACACAGCAATTTTATCAGCTTAAGTCGATAAATAATAAACAAAGATTTGGTTATTATTTTAAATTCCTATTGCCAAAAAACTGGCTTTATCGATAAAATTGCGTCATATTTAACCAATAATATCACTAGCGTAATATCATTGTTGCCATAGCCAATTGTTACCATAACCAATTGTTGGCATAGCCAACTAAACAGAATAATCAGTTGTTAGACTTTAGGGATTATAGATAAGGGTTAGTATTTATAATCTAACGCTCTGATATCGAAAATAGTGATAACAAAAGGATGTGTGGCCGTATGGCAAAAAGACTATTATTGATGGTACTGACCATGAGCGCTTTTACTGCTCAAGCCAATACTATTTACAAATGCATGATGGATGAAAAAGTCGTTTTCAGCCAAACTGTTTGTCCGCAAGAATATAGCCAACATAAAATTGAATACCAATTAGGTATTACCACCGAAATCGACTCTGACAAGCGCGAACTCAAAGAAGATCCATTAACAGCATTGCTTAATAACCAAACTCTTTCGAAACAGAAATTGTTGAAATTGCTTGATGGCGAAATTTATCGCTTAAAGCAAGAAAACAGCTATTTTGAAATATTACGCGCCAGTGAACTGCAAAAGCTCGATCGTAAACGTTACTGGCAGACCAAGCCCAAAGACGATCCCAGTTATGCTTTAGAGCTACAACAGGTGACCAAACGCTTTGATGATCTAAATAAACATAATACAGATTTCATCAGCATATTAGAGCAGCAGAGAACAAAGATCGCTACCGAAACGCCACCCGATAACGATATAAATAATTAGCCTCACTCACCATACCTGCTGAGGTATATTTCAGTTAAATATGTTTTAGTCTGGTTTAAATACCCCAATCATACTGCCACTGGTCTTTTGAGGCGCTTTAATATCAGTTTGCTGCTCACGATAATCACATTCAGTGCATTCAACAGTTTCAATACCATTTTCTTTAAACAATAAAATACTGTCTTTAGCACCGCATTTAGGGCATTTAGCGCCGGCGACAAAACGCTTTTTAATTTTGGTCATGACTTACTCGACTTAGTGGTTACTGACTGAGATGTTTACTCAAGGAGGTATTTATCTACTTTATGTGCCTATTTTGCCATGATTAGCCCACATGAGTCCCGTGATTGTGGGAAATAAATCGTATATGCGATATTATCTGCACCATTATTCTATTCTCAAATATCAAGTTGTAATTAATGATCAACATTAGCCAAGCTCAGTTAATTCGCGGCAGTAAAACCTTACTCGATGAAACCTCACTGACGATTTATCCCGGACATAAGGTTGGCCTTGTTGGGGCCAATGGTACCGGTAAATCATCACTGCTTGCCTTGATTTTGGGTCATTTGCATCTTGATAAAGGTGAATTCAGCTTCCCTGCAGGTTGGCAAGTTGCCTCAGTAGCTCAAGAAACACCAGCGTTAGATGTCTCCGCATTAGAATACGTTATTGATGGCGATATTGAATACCGTCAACTTGAAGCCGAGTTAGACAAAGCTCAAACCGATAATAACGGTAATGCCATTGCACTTATTCATGGCAAAATTGATGCTATTGGCGGTTATGCCATTCACGCTCGAGCAGGCGCGTTATTAGCCGGCCTAGGGTTTAAGGATGTAGACCAACGCAATCCAGTCAAAAGCTTCTCTGGGGGCTGGCGAATGCGCCTCAACTTAGCCCAAGCCTTGTTATGCCGCTCCGATCTATTATTACTCGATGAGCCAACCAACCACTTAGACTTAGATACTATGTATTGGCTAGAAGGTTGGATAAAATCTTATCAAGGTACGCTTATTTTAATTAGTCACGATCGTGACTTTATTGATGGCATTGTCGGTGAAATTGTTCATGTCGAAAATCACAAATTAAATTATTACAAAGGCAATTACTCTTCTTTTGAACGTGTGCGTGCAGAACGTATGGCACAACAACAAGTGGCCTTTGAGCGCCAACAGAAAGAACGTTCACATATGCAGTCATTTGTTGATCGTTTTCGCTATAAAGCCAGTAAAGCTAAACAAGCACAAAGCCGCTTAAAAGCCCTCGAACGCATGGCTGAGTTATTGCCATCACAAGTAGACAATCCATTTCAAATGGCCTTTAGGAAACCTGAAGCCTTACCAAATCCACTAATAGTGATGGAAAATGTCTCTATTGGTTATGAAGATAAAATCATCCTCAAACAAGTTGAGTTAAATCTGGTTCCAGGCGCGCGAATCGGTCTATTGGGCAGAAACGGTGCGGGTAAATCGACACTTATTAAACTGTTATCAGGTCAATTACAGGCCAAAACGGGTAAATACCAACCTAACCCAGGGTTAAACATTGGTTATTTTGCTCAGCACCAAGTTGAATTTTTAAGTCTTGATGATACCCCAATGCAACACTTGGTCAGACTTGCGCCGCCTAATGCTAGCGAGCAAGAATTACGTAGCTTTTTAGGTGGATTTGGCTTTAATGGTGATATGGCTTTGTCGCCCGTACGACCTTTTTCTGGCGGCGAAAAAGCCCGCCTAGTATTAGCATTAGTCGTTTGGCAGCGCCCTAACCTATTGTTACTCGATGAACCCACCAACCATTTAGATTTAGAAATGCGCCACGCGCTCACTATGGCATTGCAAAGCTTTGAAGGCGCAATGGTTATTGTGTCCCATGACCGTCACTTATTACGCTTAAGTTGTAGTGACTATTACTTAGTCGATCAAGGCGCTGTGACACCTTTTGACGGCGACTTAGATGATTATCATCAATGGTTGCTAGATGCCGCAAAATTGGCCCAAGCCAACAATAAAACGGATACAGCCACCAGCGGTAACACGGTTGATAAAAAGCAGCAAAAAAGAATGGCCGCTGAACTACGCCAACAAGTTTCACCTCTGAAAAAACAACAAATAAAGTTAGAGACCCAACAACAGAAAATTAGTAAAAGATTAGCCGAATTAGAAATTGAATTAGCCGATGGCAGCTTATACGAAGCAGAAAACAAGGCTAAAATGACTAATGTTCTCAACGAACGCACCACGCTGACGCAAAGCATGGATGAAAGCGAAATGAATTGGTTAGAGATTCAAGAGCAGATTGAAGTTATTGAACAGGATTTTCAATAACAAATTGATTCATATTGATTTATTATTAATTATAGTGTCTATTAATAACATCGACACAGCAAAGGAAATGGTATGTCGCATTTTATTCATCACCAAATGTTTAGTCACACAATTTGGCATCATTGCGAGCAAAGTTATTCAATTAATCCTGAATTTTACATACGCTTACAAGACAGTTACCAAGTAAATATTAACATTTTATTATTAGCCCAATACCTTGATCAACAACATTACGTTTTGATGCAGCAGCACTGGGAAACATTAACCAGTGTAGTGGAAAAATGGGAAGCGAATGTGTTACAACCTTATCGACGATTACGTCGGATCACTAAGGTTCACTTAGCCAACGACGAGTATCAGAAAATGCTCGATGTTGAGTTAATTATGGAACGAAAATCTCAAAATATGCTGTTGCAAAAGTTGAATTTACTGGATGGTGAAACGGTTAACTCCGATCATTGTGGGCCTAGCAATATACAACACTACCTGAGCTTATTCGGCTTAAATGAAGCTATTATGACTGAGTTAAATCCGCAAGGTGTTATTAGTTTGTAATACACCATCACCGTTTATTCAGCAATTATCCACAGTCCATTAGAGTCACAGTAACATCCACCCATAATGGTATTTTATGACGATAAAATGGCTATCATTATTAGTTAATCTACAACATTAATTAACAAGTGGTTATGGAAAAATATAGCAGATACAGGCTATAAAGAATGGAGTTGCTTTCTGGCTCACAAGCGCTACCAAGATGACGGAGAAATAACTAACCATTCATCATTATGCTAGTCACATACATAATCAGTATTGGGACAAATGAGCTACCTATCTAATACCGACACATCCTCCTCAGTATCACTTGATATACCGACCATAGCCAGTATATCAAGTTAATTGAGTTAACTAGCTTGAGTTAGCTTCTCAGCTAATGCCGTCGCATTTCGTGCGACAATCCCATAAATAGACAATTGAGGGTTAGCCCCCAAACTGGTGGGAAATACCGAACCATCCATGACCGATAAATTTTCAAGATAATGAGAATGACCAAAGCCATCGACCATTGAAAGGGTTTTATCTTCACCCATTGCACAACCTCCCATCACATGGGCTGAGGCGACAATGGTTTTTAATAAACCTAAATCTGCGTTATTAATCGCCTGCTTCGCTTCACCCCACGAATTAAGAAAAGCCAAGCCATCATGCATTGGTAACACCTTTTTAGCGCCGGCAGCAAACTGCAGTTCCGCCATAGACAAAAATGCTCTGCGTGCACCATCCCAAAAACCTTGGTTTAACGGATAATCTAACGCAAAAGTGGTGTCGGTTAACCTTACCTGTCCACCAGGACATTGTTGATTGAAACCATCACGAATAAGCGCAATGGTGACCTGCATTTGGTTAAAATTAGCCATTAACTGTGCGTGGCTCACACCATAACCAATGGTTTTAGATGCGATCAGCACTGGATGTACAGGCGCAACTTCAAGCTTATAACCTAGATCGCCACTTGCACCATCACGCCAAACAAATTCATCTGAGTATATGGACTGCGGCGCACCACTGTGACCATTAATTTGTTCCGCAAAAATTCCGCCCGATAGCAATGACGGATGTAAAAACGTTTTACCTAATTGCTTATGCGGATCAGGGGTATTTGAACGCATTAAAATCGTCGGCGTATGAATAGCCCCTGCACTTAAAATATAATGCTTAGCGGTGAAGGTAATCTTAACTGACGTTGGTGCTAAACCTTCGGTTAATGCCTGAGCCGTTAAGCCAACAACTTGATCGCCTTTATGTTCAAGTTTGATTACCTTAGCCCGAGAAATCAGCGTTGCACCTTTATCTAATGCGGCAGGTATGGTGGTCACTAGCATTGATTGTTTGGCGTTAACAGGACACCCCATGCCGCAGTAACCGGTATTCCAACATCCTTTTACATTGCGTTTAATAACGGTGTAATCCCAACCTAACTTTTCGCAACCCTCTCGCAAAGCACCGTTATTACGGTTGGGCTCAAATTGCCACTGCTCAATATTGAGCCTCTGTTCCATTAGCTCAAACCAAGGTAGTAAATCTTGCGAAGACAAACCTTTTACCGACTTTTCTTGCTGCCAATAAGCTAAGGTTTGCTCGGGTGTTCTGATGGATGTGGTCCAATTGACTGTTGTTGAACCGCCCACAGTTCGGCCTTGAAATATACCCACGCCTTTATCTGCGGTTTTCATCGCCGCCGCTTGTTGGTACAAATTAGGATAAGCGTGACGTTCTTCCATATCAAAGTGAGTTGATGATTTAAGCGATCCACCTTCAATCATAATCACTTTTAAACCCGCTTCAGTGAGTATCTCTGCAGCGGTACCGCCACCTGCTCCAGTACCAACAATAACTACATCAGCGTCAAAGTGACGATCCATTTCTAAGGTACTGGCATCAATATGATGCCAGCCTGAGCTTAATCCGGTGATAATAGGATCAATAATGGCCAAGGGAGAGCTCCTTACATAAGGGATTAATGCGCGTTATGCACCAAGAAAGTGGGCTTTACATAGCGTAAATTGCCCCAATGTTCCGGACAGGCATAGTAACTTGCCATTATCAATTCACGTAATCCGTTATAAGCGGTTGTTAACATGTCCAAATAGTTATGACGCCAAAACTCTAACATGTCGATCAATTGCTGTGGTTCACGCATTAACAGCGGTGTCATACTGCCACTTAGCAACAATAAGCCAAAGCGTCCTTCAAGCAACTCCAGCAATTCCATCAACTCTTGTTGTTGCTCAATGGGTAAATGAGTTATTGATTGCGAAATCGCATCTAAAGTGCGATTAATCGCAATCTCTTTGTGGCTAGGCACTTCAGGTAATGCACCATCTAAGAACACTGGGATCAGTACACTAAACAAGACTCGGTGATGAATATCATCCATCGAATTGGTGACACTTGGCGAATACAAGTTAACACCTAGCGCGAGTGCCGCAGTTCCGACAAAAGCACCAGTAATAAAGGATCGTCGCTTCATTTACTTCCCTTTGAGTTTATTGTTGTCAGTATTTTTTATGTGGTAAAGTGGCACGACAAACATTTAAAAATACGTTTAAATTTCACAAACAATTGTAGAATTATTCCATTTATGAAAAAGCTGTTTACTCCGCCTTGGTGGGCTGCAAGTCCACATATCCAAACGATTCTACCATTGCTTTTCAAAGTAGCCAGACCAACAACATTTAGACAGCGACAAGAGTTACCTGACGGCGATTTCATCGATTTAGATTGGTTAGGCCAAGCTCAAAATGGTGAGCCTATCTTAGTGATTATTCATGGCCTTGAAGGTAACACAGAATCACATTATGCACGCAGAATGCTCATTGAAGCAAAAAAAGCCAAATTGTCTGCTGTTGTTCATCATCATCGAGGCTGCTCTGGTGAGCCAAATCGCCTAGCTCGCAGTTATCATAGCGGCGATGTTAACGATTTTGCATTTACCCTAGCACAACTAAAACACTATTATCCTGATTCACCTCTATATGCCGTTGGCTACAGTTTGGGCGGCAATGTATTGGCAAAATACCAAGGTAGCACCGAACGACACAGCCTACTTGAACGGGCTGTTGTGGTGTCTGCACCGCTCAAGTTAGCAGCATGTGCCAAACGCTTAGAAAGTGGCTTTTCAACTCACTATCAGCGATTCTTAATAAAGCGCTTACAACAGAAAATGCTCGATAAAATTAATACCCCAGAGTTGGCCGAGCAAATGCCTATCAGTAAAAGTCAGCTGAAAAAACTGGATACATTTTACTTGTTCGACGATAAAGTCACCGCGCCATTACACGGCTTTACTGACGTCAATGATTACTATCAGCAATCTAGTGGCCTTGCTTATTTACAACATATTACTAAGCCCACATTAGTGATCCACGCCAAAGATGATCCCTTTATGACTGATGATGTCATCCCAAATCAAGAGCAATTATCACCCATGGTTGAATATGAATTGCATGATTTTGGCGGGCATGTCGGGTTTATTGAAGGTGGATGGCCTTGGAAACCACGTTTTTACCTCGAACATCGTATTCTGGAGTTTATTCAACTTGCTGGAGCTACAGTATCCGAGTACGCCCCTCCATCTTCCCAGCGAGATCTTTAATAGGAATACACCATGCTTGTGCCATATGAAGCTTTACTGTCATTACCCCAAGAAACGCTGCAAGGTATCATAAAAGAATATTTATTATCGCAACTTGAAGACGGTAGTTTTAGTGATGCCGATCAGCAACAATTAGCTAGAGCAATGGAACAATGTAAGCTCGCACTAAAAAAAGGTGAGCTAGTGGTTGAGTTTAGTGAGGATGATGAGTCTATTGCGATACGACAACGCGAACATATTTCGCGTCCATCTGCCGACTAGTCGCAATAAAAAATGATATTATTTCGGCAAAATAATCACATTGTTACCTCTGAATAATTGACCGACGGGTGATAATTACCGTATAACTAGTGACTCGATTTTTTGCGTCCACAACATTACCTAGGCAAATAACATGTCAGCAAAACACCCTATTATTGCTGTAACTGGTTCATCCGGTGCTGGCACAACAACGACAACTACTGCCTTTACTCATATTTTTAGACAGCTAGGTATTACTGCAGCATTCGTTGAAGGTGACAGTTTTCATAATTTCACTCGCGCAGAAATGGAAGTATTAATTAGAAAGTCACAGGCTGAAAATCGTAATTTAAGTTATTTTGGTCCCGAAGCGAATAACTTCAAAAAACTCGAAGAATGTTTTACCAGTTACGGTGACACAGGTAATGGTCAGACTCGCAGTTATTTACATACATTCGACGAAGCCGTTCCATTCAACCAAATGCCAGGTACGTTCACCCAGTGGCGTGATTTACCTGAAAATACCGATATGCTGTATTACGAAGGACTACACGGTGGTGTGGTAACAGAAGACGCTGATGTGGCTAAACATATCGATCTTTTGATCGGCATGGTTCCGATAGTCAATTTAGAATGGATCCAGAAAATTATTCGCGATACCAATGATAGGGGTCATAGTCGTGAAAAAGTAATGGGTTCAATTGTGCGCAGCATGGACGATTATATTAAACACATGACGCCACAATTCTCACGGACACATATTAACTTTCAACGGGTTCCCACCGTAGATACCTCTAATCCTTTTAGTGCAAAAGACATTCCGAGCTTAGATGAAAGCTTTGTTGTAATCCGCTTTCGCGGTATTAACAATGTTGATTTCCCTTATTACCTTAATATGATCCAAGGCTCATTTATGTCACGGGTCAATACGCTGGTTGTGCCCGGAGGAAAAATGTCATTAGCGATGGAATTAATTTTGACTCCATTAATTAAAGACTTAATGGATAAACGTATCGAGTTGCAAAGTCTAGATGATATTAAGCTCGATTAAGCTTGATTTAAGTCAGAAAGACTAAGATAACCGCATCGTGATTTCAGGCGAAATAACGACAGTTGATGTGTTTAAAGTACTAATCCCCCTTCTCGATCTGTTAGTGCATTAAGCACATCAACGCAATCCAATACCCCGATACTCAAGCCAATATCAACTTTAATACCGTTAAGTGAACCTTAGCGTTTTATTGGCACTACATGAGTGGAATAATTTCTCGATAAGCTTGATTATTTTGGTACTGCTTCAAGCGTAAAATAAATTCATCACTGCGCGCAATCTCCGGTTTATTTCTCAACGCATCAATCGCTTTTTTCTGAGCATCAATAGCAGAAGTAAAATCACCTATTTCCGCATAGGCTGCAGCAAGGTTATCTAATACCGTTGGGTCATTTTGATTATGTTCAAGTAATTTTAACGAAATCGACAGCGCACGTGATCCATCACGATATTGAGCTTCAGGACATGTGGCTAATATCCAAGCTATATTACCCATTGATATTGCATCACCTGCAGCACTAAACTGCTCCATCGCTTTACCACAATTACGTATAACACCATCGCCACCAGCAGAATAAATAAACCCTAAACGAAAATGAGCCCATTTATCTCCTTGCTCAGTCATTTGCAGATACCATTTTTCTGCCAATGCTAAATCTCGTGGAAATAATTTACCTTCAAAAGATAAGTCTGCTAATGTTTGTTGCGCTTTGATATTTTGCTGCTGCGCGGCAAGATTAACCCAACTTAGCCCTTGTTTAGTATCTTGAGCAACATATCGCCCCGAAAGGTTCATTAACCCTAATAAAAATTGGGCATCTGCATCACCCTGCTTGGCTTTAATCTGAATATGAACCAGTTTAGTCGCTGCCAGAGATTGGCTCGAAGGGGGAATAACAAACGCACTGACAGGCAAACTTAGTCCACTCAATAGAGCAACACACACAATAACCCCGATTTGACTAAGTTTTTTCACGCAGACCTCGACAACTATTTATTATACTGATTAAATAACATTAGCTAACTCATGCAACCAATACAATAGACAAATAACATTAGCTATAATTCAATCTCAGTGATAATTAAACAAATTTACAAAAAAAGTCGACTTTCATCACAAACAAAATAAAATTAATCTAAAATTTAACAAGTTAATATACACTACGCACATCTTTAAATACGATCTCTATCAAAGTTTTCATCGTTTCAATAACGTAGAATCCTTAATTAGACATTACTTACTTTCATTTTTAATCAATCGAGGAATATCATATGGCTCTGATTGGTAAGCCAAAACCTGACCCAACATTAGAATGGTTTCTTTCACATTGTCACATTCATAAGTACCCAGCAAAAAGCACGTTAATTCACGCTGGCGAAGATTCTGATACTTTATATTATATCGTTAAAGGTTCGGTCGCAGTATTGATCAAAGATGAAGAAGGTAAAGAAATGATCCTTTCTTATCTGAATCAAGGCGACTTTATCGGTGAGCTTGGATTATTTGAAGAGCAATCTGAACGTACCGCTTGGGTTCGTGCTAAGCAAGCATGTGAAATTGCAGAAATTTCTTATAAGAAGTTTAAGCAACTCATTCAGGTAAATCCTGAGATCCTGATGAAACTTTCGGCGCAAATGGCCTATCGTTTACACAGTACTAGCCAAAAAGTAGGCGACTTAGCGTTTCTTGATGTCGCTGGCCGTATTGCACAAACGCTATTACACCTTGCCAAACAACCAGATGCGATGACACATCCTGACGGCATGCAAATTAAGATCACTCGTCAAGAGATTGGTCAAATTGTCGGTTGTTCACGTGAAACTGTTGGCCGTATTTTGAAAATGCTTGAAGAACAGAATTTGATCCAAGCACACGGTAAAACAATAGTGGTTTACGGCACACGCTAAATACGACTAAGGCTAAATGTTCAAACCTTGATCATAAAAGCTTCAGCTTGATTTAAGCCAAGATACTTAAAGTGGTGTTCATACTCTGAACGCCACTTTTTTTATTTTGGAGCGACCATGAATAGCTTGTTTTCTATGGCCATAAGCAGCTTAATGGCCATCACCATTAATCAACAAGAGATTCCTGTAAAAGAATTCCCTCTAGATCATGACAACGTCCAAAAATTAGTATCTTCTGGTAATATACCTTCATTAGATGATTATTTAGCGTGGGTGTCACAATATTGTGATGGTCACTTAATCGATGCGCAGCTATATCAAGATAAAGATAAAGACAAATGGCGCTATGATCTGCAATTTAAACTAACACATGGGCATGTTATTAATCTGCAATTAGATGCAGCCAATGGCATACAGGATTCATTGAATCAATTACCGAGCGAATGTACTAAACATGAAACTGTTACTCGTTGAAGATAATCCATTACTCGTTGCCGAGCTTGAAAAACAACTCAAGCAAGCTGGTTATATTACAGATGTCACAGACAAAGCTATTGAAGCAGATTATTTGATCAAAGAAACCGATTATGACTGTGTCATTTTAGATATAGGTTTACCAGACGGCAATGGCTTGTCACTGCTCACTCAATGGCGAGACCGCGGCATCACAACCCCGGTAATCATGTTGACGGCCCGAAGCCAGTGGCACCAAAAGGTTGAAGGCTTTAATGCTGGTGCTGATGATTACTTAGGTAAACCCTTTCACACTCAAGAGCTACTAGCGCGAATTCAAGCCCTTATTCACCGAGCTCATGGGCGAATTAATTCTTCCTCCAAACAATTATGCTATGCCGGGGTTAATTTAGACGAAAACGAGCAAAAAGTGACCGTCAATGAACACGTATATGAATTAACATCCATGGAGTTTCGATTACTGAAAATTTTCTTAATGTCGCCGAAAAAGCTGCTATCTAAACAGCAACTTACAGAGAAGCTTTATCAATTTGATGATGAAAAGGAAAGTAATGTTGTTGAAGTTTACGTAACCCATTTACGAAAAAAACTCGGTAAAACGGCTATCGAAACCCGTCGTGGCCAGGGTTATATTTTTCATGGCATTATTGAATGATCTCGATTCGTTTTAAATTGAGCTTATGGCTCAGTGGATTAGTCATCATTGCCACCCTCATAGGCTTATTTTTGTTTGAGTCAATGTTGCGAGATGCGTTTCACGACTCGATTATTAACCGCCTAGAAGAAGATTTAGAACACATTATTATCGCCACCCGACTTGATGAGGGTGAGTTGGTTATCGACCAAAGCCAATTATCCAGTTTCTACCGACCCGCCTATTCAGGACGATACTTTCAATTAAATTTACCTGACCGTACTATTCGCTCTCGCTCATTATGGGATGCAGAATTACAAATTGAGCCATTACAAGCGCAACAGAAGCGAGCTTGGCAAGCAAAAGGGCCTAGAAATAATGATATGCAGCTGTTATCCATTGGCATTGGAGCACCAAATAGTCACAACACAGCCACACTCACCGTTGCCCAGGATTTAAGCATTGGCCGACGAGTGTTTAGCGAAGTATTTGGTACTAAACTAGCAATCAATATTGGCATGTTATTGGCCATGATTACCGGTATTTTTATCATCTTACGTCAATCATTTAAACCTGTTAATCAAATCCAAGGTACGCTGGCTAAATTGCGCGAAGGTGAAATAGCCTCGTTAACAATCTCACAAATTCCAGCAGAAATCCGCCCGCTAGCAGAAACCTATAACGAGCTATTAGACTACACAGCCAAACAAATTGAACGCAGTCGCAATAACCTAGGCAATTTAAGTCATGGCTTAAAAACCCCATTAGCGGTGATGCAGCAGCAAGTGGAAGCGCTCGGACTCAGCCATCCTGATGCTGCAAGCGCAATGCAACAGCAATTAGATTTAGTTCATAAAATGATTGAACGTAAATTGGCCGCGGCACGGATCACCGGAGACATGTTACCCGCGGCGCAACTTGCAGTACCCAAGGATTTCGATGGATTAATCCAAACCCTTCATAAAGTGCATCACCAACGGGTTATTAATTGCAGCATCATTAATCCACAACAGATTAGCCGTATTCCGATTCATCGCGAAGATGGCATGGAATTATTTGGTAACCTACTCGATAACGCTTTCAAATGGGCACTAACACAGGTTAATGTCAGCATAGATTATTTACCTTCTGGTGGTATTCTTGTACAGATTGAAGATGATGGTAAAGGTGTAGAACAACAACAAATTGCATTACTCACCTCCCGAGGCACCCGATTAGATGAAGCGACAATGGGCCACGGATTGGGCTTATCGATTGTTAAGGAGATATGCGACCAATATGGCTTCGTATTGCAATTTAGTCGTAGCAAGTCATTACAAGGGCTTAATGTCAGCATTTTGATAAACCCCTGACCTTGGTATTCTATTCAGCTAATCGCACTCCATTTCGCCAATAGTCGACTACTCAGCCAATACTATTTTGTTACATCATTGCATTGGTGCTTTCAAAAATCTTGTCGGCTGATGCCGCAACAAAGCCAGTATAAAGCTGACCATTATCCATTGGATAACGACGGGCGAATTCGTAGAAACAACTAGGAATTTCAGCATCACCATCAGTAAACTTTACCATCACTTTATCAGCCATGGTAGAAGACTGCTCTAGCAATACTTCTGGCGAGCCTTTAATTTCACCACCTGAAGCATTTAAGACAAAACCAGCATCTTTCAAAGCTTGGTTAACGTCTTCAATGCGTTCAAACTGAGGCAGATCATTAATAGAAACGGTAAAGTGATTAGCACGATATCCTAATGCTGCAACCCATGCTGCGTACTCACTCTCGGCAAGCAATGATTGGTAGGTCGCTTTATCTAAATCCCAATGACGCCCAGAATAAATAAAATTATCTGCCGTGGTTGCCGCAACATCCACTTGTTCAATTAAACCATGAATGCTCTTTTGCAACTCAGGGCTAAATTCTTCTACTAACAACTCAGAGATAAACACCTTCGGCTGCTTTGGATCCGGATGCTCAAAGTGCTTGGCTATCAGTTTTTTCTGTTCAAACTTATAATCGCCACTATCGACATAACCGATAGAAGTGAAATGCTTAGCCAATACGCTTAAATTCACCTTAGCGATATTAAAGGTACGCAAGGCGATATGGTCATTGATGATTGGCGCGCCATGACCTAATAGTTGATGAATTTTCGCTGCTGAAGGCGTCATCTGAATGTAGTCTTTCCATAAGGCGGCAAATAAAGTATTAACGTTAGTATGCATGGTTAAATCCTTCTAAAATAATGTTGGCAACTTCTGTCACCAACATGATCACCCGATAAACTTATCGGTTAAATTGATAAACCAGGGCTTAAAGTAGCAGGCAAACTCACAGAGTCGGCTTCCATTGAAGCAACTGGATAAGCGCAGTAATCAGCAGCATAAAATGCACTTGCACGATGATTACCCGATGCACCAACACCACCAAATGGTGCCGCACCTGACGCGCCAGTGATTTGCTTATTCCAATTAACAATACCAGCACGAATGCGCGCTAAGAAGTAATCGTAATCTTCACGACTATCCGCTAATAAACCAGCAGATAAACCATAACGAGTCGCATTAGCTAAATGAATGGCCTGATCAAAATCGCGGTAACGAACTAACTGCAATAATGGACCAAAATATTCTTCATCTGGTAATTCAGCGACTTTGGTGACATCAATTAAGCCTGGAGACACTAAACCCGTACCAGCTTCAACTTGCACTAACTCAACTAAAGAAACGCCACCTAATGACTGAAGCGTCGCTTGTGCCGCAACCATTCCACGCGCTGCAGTTTCAGAAATCATCGAGCCCATAAATGGCTGTGGTTGCGCGTTCCAAGCACCTACTTTGATTTGTTTAACCGCACGAACCAACTCTGCAATTAACGCATCGCCTTGAACGCCTTCTTCAATATATAAACGACGGGCACAAGTACAACGCTGTCCAGACGAGATATAAGCAGACTGAATAATGTCATGTACCGCAGCTTTAGTATCGGTAACGCCTTTAACGATAAGCGGATTATTGCCGCCCATTTCTAAGGCCAAAATTTTACCCGGATGCCCCGCATATTGTTGATGTAAAATATGCCCAGTACGTGAACTACCAGTAAAGAACAAGCCGTCAATTTGTGGGTGTGATGCTAACGCTTTACCTGTTTCGACTTCACCTTGCACTAAGTTAACCACACCTTGTGGTAAACCAGCTTTGTCCCAACACTTCAGCATTAACTCAGCCACTTTAGGCGTTAACTCTGATGGCTTAAATACCACGGTGTTACCAGCAAGTAATGCTGGCACTATGTGTCCATTGGGTAAGTGTCCTGGAAAGTTATATGGGCCAAATACCGCAACTACACCATGAGGTTTATGGCGCAGCACAGCGCGTCCTGCAGGTAAATCATTCGTTTCAGTACCGGTACGTTTGTCGTGAGCTTTTGCTGACAATGCTATCTTGCCAATCATAGCGCCCACTTCAGTGGCCGTTTCCCACTGTGGCTTACCAGTTTCTTGAGCGATGGTTTCTGCTATCTCGGCTTTATTAGCTTCTAGTTGTGCGCGATAAGCTTCAACAATGGCTAAGCGGGCTTCATATCCCAACATAAACCAATCAAACTGCGCCGCACGAGCGGCATCAACCGCCGCATTCACTTGAATCGCGGTCGCGGTGTTACCTTGCCAAATTACGTCACCATTGGCAGGGTTTTTTGAGTTAATTTCATGACCTTCGCCAGCTAACCACTGACCTTGAATATATTGTGTCATTTCTTGCTCCTACATTGCTAAAACACGAATTTGCTCACCTTCAGCAACCATAAGAGCGGTCGCGATTTCAGGGCTAAGCACAACATTATCGTGTTCATCAGAGACCAACAATTTAGCCGCCGATGCACGATAATCAGCAAGCGAGGTGTTGGAAATAATAAAGTGGTGATCGCCATGTGGCATTTTGCCAATACTGACCGTGAGCAAACGACTCTTTTTTACTGAGCGAATATCACCGATTGAACATTCAACCGTTGGACCACCATCAAAAATATCGACATAGTTGCGGAATTTAAACCCTTCCGCCTCCAGTAAACGTAATGCTGGCTTAGTATTCTTATGGACTTCACCAATCACTTTTTGAGCTTTTTTAGGCAACATACACACGTAAACAGGGTTACGTGGCATCATTTCTGCCATAAAAGATTTCTTACCTAAACCGGATAAGTAATCGGCTTCAACAAAATCGATGCCTAAAAAATGATGTTGTAACCATTCATAAAAAGGTGAGTCACCATGTTCATCACTCACACCACGCATCTCCGCAATCACAGTTTTCCCGAAGCGTTCAGGATGTTGAGCCAATAATAAAAAACGCGATCGCGACAGCATGCGACCATTATTACCTTTACGATAACCGTCTTTTAAAAACAGAGTGCACACTTCTGCTGCACCTGTGTAGTCATGGCATAATGTCAGGGTTTCAACTTCATTGCGGACAGAGATTTGTTGAGAATGATAGACTTCTGTACCTAATCGATAATGATAAAAAGCATCGTTCATACCGACAGCAGCTTCAATACCACAAGTACCGACAACTTCACCGGTTTTCATATCTTCAAGCACCATCAAATACCCTTCATCGAAAGGTTTATCTACATGCTTAGTGAAAGATGCTTCTGCCCTAGCAATCTTTGAACGCAGTAACTCTTCGTTAACTGGTAAAGATGTAAAACCGTGGCCTGACTCAACTGCGATAACATAAAGTGCATCGTAATCACTTGCACGGATAGGACGTATGATTAACATCTTAATCTCCTCATTGCGCCACAAAAGAACTGCGCTGGAAATCTTTCCGCGCATATTCACTTTGTTGGCGAACCCAAACAAATAAGTGCAAGCTTGGCTAGCACTTATTTGTTAATTAACCCGCTACCACTTTTGCAACTGCACGTTCAAAACGCAGTAAGCCTTCAGCGATATCAGCTTCTGGGATAACCAATGAAGGAGCAAAACGCACTACGTTTGCGCCGGCCATCAAACTCATTAAGCCTTCTGCGATAGAAGCAACCAAAAACTCACGACTACGACCTTCATATTGTTCATTTAATACCGCGCCAATTAATAATCCTTTACCGCGCACCTCACTAAACACATGATATTTGGCATTAATTGCCGCTAAACCATCACGGAATAGCTGTTCACGATGCTTAACACCGTCTAATACTTCTTTGGTGTTTACCACGTCCATTACCGCATTCGCTACAGCACAAGCTAGTGGGTTACCGCCATAAGTTGAACCATGAGTACCAATTTTTAAATGAGCAGCAATTTTTGCCGTTGTTAACATTGCTGCAATAGGGAAGCCACCACCTAACGCTTTAGCGCTAGTTAAAATATCTGGCACAATATCAGTACCCATGTAAGCAAATAGCTCACCAGTACGGCCTACACCTGTTTGTACTTCGTCAAAAATCACTAGTGCGTCGTGCTTATCGGCTAAACGACGTACCGCTTTTAAGAACTCAGGATCACCATTGATAATTCCGCCTTCACCTTGAAGAGGTTCAAGCATAATGGCGCAAGTTTTGTCTGAAATTACCGCTTCAAGTGCAGCTATATCATTAAATGGCACATGCGTAATACTTTGTGGCTTAGGGCCAAAACCGTCAGAATAAGCAGCTTGTCCGCCAACCGTTACAGTAAAGAATGTACGACCATGGAAAGCTTTATCAAATGCGATGATTTGATCTTTATCTGCACCATGGTTATCAAGTGCATAACGGCGAGCCAATTTTAATGCAGCTTCGTTCGCTTCAGCCCCTGAGTTGGCAAAATAGACACGTTCAGCAAATGTGGCATTAACTAATTTTGTGGCTAATTCGAGTGCTGGCTCGTTGGTCATGACGTTTGATAGATGCCATAACTTTTCGCCCTGCTCTTTTAATGCAGACACTAAAGCTGGATGACAATGACCTAAACAATTTACTGCAATGCCACCTGCAAAATCGATGAATTCTTTACCTTCTTGATCCCACACTCGGCTACCAGCACCACGAACAGGAATAACTGCAGCGGGCGCATAATTAGGCACCATAACTTTATCAAATTGACCACGGGTTAAATTCATTTCTACACTCATTGCATTTTATCCTTCAGGTTGTAAACGGCTTAGAAGCCGCTGTTTCCGCTGTTTGCTTTATATTCTGTAAGTGCGTTAGCGGAAGTTTGTATAATTTATGCGACATTATTAGCGAAAATGTGATCAAAATACCAGTTCAGTAAAATTAACTTCTGCAGGCTTGATTGGCATTATGCATAAAGATTGAAAAATATGACTAAAACAAGCGTTTATCAGGGGGGTATTGAACATAAATAGTCATAAAAAAAGTTATCCCACCGCCATTTGTGTAACTATTCACTAAAAGTGAATAAATACACGTTTTTAACATTTGTCATTACGATAAAAATCGTACTTAAAGTAAATCTAATTTACGAAAGTTTTGCCCTTTTAGCCGTATTAATTCTTGCTCTGAAAATTGATAATAATCAAACATGATTCGTTTTTCTTGTGGATCGATTTGTTGTTGCTCTTCTAGTAGAAGCACTTTGGCATAACAACTTGCCTTAGCCACCATGGCAGCATCCACAGACAACTCTGTAAAAAGGTAGTTTTGATCTAATTCTTTTAACACCTGAGTAATCGGTGAATCATCAAATTTAAGTAAACTTAACAGTTGCCAATTTAAACAATGGCTATGCTGCATTACTTGCTCTAATACCGCTTGAGCAGGAAAGTCCGTAGCCAGAATAGCATCGTACACTTGTTTATCTCGACCGTGACTGGCTTCACTTAGCCAAGTCCCCTTGATTTTATCAAAAATATGGCCACTTTGGCTGAGTATAATAGAGGAAGCAAATTGGTACATTAAGGCACAGATATACACCAAGTTCGGGTCTTTATTTTGTAACTTAGCTAAGGCTTGCGCTGCGATGGCACTTATCATGCTATACCGCCATAACTTACGGGTGACCCAAAATAAGTTTGCATTATCTGAAGGTAGCCAGTGACGTAGACAAAAATAGGGGATCAGTAAGCGCAAATTTTCAATACCAATATAGTTTAAACCCAACTTAATATCAGTGACTTGAACGTCGGCATGGTTAGGACGAAGGTGAACAGACGTTGGATTATTGATTAAATTTATTAAATCTCGTGATAGCCAGCTAATACTTTCTATAATCGGTCGTAAGCGGTTGATATTAACATCCGGCTCTAATAACAGATCAAGCAGTAAAATTTGGCTTTCACTGCTTCCCGATGTATCTAAAATCATTTGTGGATAAGTTAAGGTATTTTCAATTGTACAGTTAACCGTATTCGTTAATTGAGCCGATACATCGAGATACACACTATTTTCGTTAGTTTGCTTCTCAATGCGCCGCTTTAATGCTTTACGCTCAATATCAAGCTTATTAGCGTTATCTTCTAGCTCCAGGTTCAATTCATCAGGCATAGCACAAGCTTTGTGCTTACCGACAATCAGTTGGTTATAGAGACGGCGTTCAATCTCGATAACTTTACCTGGTCTAACTCCACCCGCTATTGATATTGCCACTCATGTTGCCTTTTGCTGTTTCAATCACTTAATAATAAAAATTAAGGCTTCTCAAAGGAAGCCTTAATACCTATTTTTTGAACCTAACGCTGACTATTTCAGTTCTTGTTCAAACAACTTATAAATCCGACGGTATTGATCTAACCAACTTGAAGGTTGCTTAAATCCATGTGGCTCAACTGGGTAGATAGCCGTTTCAAACATCGGTTTTTCTAACTCTATCAGGCGCTGCACCATACGAACACTATCTTGGAAAAATACATTGTCATCTAACACACCACTCATGATCAGCAATGGTTTTTGTAACCCTTGAGCATGTTCTATTGGTGAGCTACGCTCATAGGCAATAGGATCAACGTCAGGCGTATTTAAAATATTAGAGGTATATGGGGCATTATAATGTGCCCAATCTGCTACTGGGCGTAATGCGGCTCCTGCTTGGAATAACTCAGGCTCATTAAATAGCGCCATAAAGGTGAGGAATCCACCATATGAACCACCATAGGTACCAACACGTTTGTTATTAACATTAGCATTTTTAGCCATCCAAGCCACACCATCTTTTAAATCTTCAACTTCGGGATGACCCATATTACGATAAATGGATGTACGCCAATCACGCCCATAGCCTTTTGAACCTCGATAATCCATGTCCATCACCACATAACCTTGTTGGGTAAGTAGGTTATTAAACATAAACTCTCGGAAATAACCCGAAAATCCATAATGGGCATTTTGTAAATAACCCGCACCATGATTAAACACTACAGCAGGATATTTATCAGCTTGCTTAGCATCGTACCCTTGCGGCAAATAAACTCGAGCATAGATTTTTCCCGCGCCATGGCTTGACGGAATCGTGACTATCTGCGGAGCTTGCCAAGGGTATTGTGTAAACTCTGGACTTGTGTAGTTAGTTAACTGGGTTATTTCCCCGCCAATAGGCTGAACATATAACTCATCTGGGTGTAGGGTCGATGAGGCAGTCAACAGCAGTGATTGTCCATCAGGACTTAAACTGTAATCCAATGTGCCTAACCACTGAGTCAATTGCTCTGTTTTACCATTAGCAATCTCAACACGGTAAACATTGTAACTACCGGGATGGTCCTTATTGGCACGATAATAAAGGTATTTAGCATCTGGGGATAAGGTCACACTATCAACCACATATTGACCATTAGTTAAAGCGGTTACTTCACCGGCGGCAGTTTTGGTATATAACTGTGAAAAACCAGACTCTTCAGATAAGTAGTACATGCTATCTGTACCCGCTATCCAACCAAATTGGTTATAATTATAGTTAACCCAGGCGTCGTCATGTAGACGGTGTTCGGTTATCAGTTTACCTTTTTTTAAATCAACACTCGCAATCCAACGATCTTTATTATCAACAGCTTCAAGCATTATCAATAGTTTGTCGTCGGTACTATTCCACTGGATAGCACTTTGGTTCCATTCCCAATCCTGTATTAATTGGATTAAACGCGGCGATTTTTCACTTTTATATGTTTTGCCTTCCGCTTTAGCATTTTCAGCTTTAACACTCGCTAACACATCTTGATCAAAACCGGTTAATCCTTCAATAGTAATGTCTTTTTTACTGTGTTCTACAAGGTCAAGTAATACTAATCGTTGACCAGGGAATACATCTTCAGCAACACGAGAACGCGCCGGTACAGGCTCGACATAACCATCTTGGCCTAAATAGTTAGGCATAATGTCGTGTTCTGAGCGCCAATCATAATTCTTATCGGTTAACGCTAATACTACGTAGCGTCCATCTGGCGACAAACTCATTTCAGAAACAACTTCGGCATCGCCTAAATACCAAGGTCTAGCTGAAAAAGTGGGGTCTTCTTTAGCCAACGAATCTCGATACTCATCTCGAGCAAGGCTGTTCTCATGTTGCATGGCAACATATTGAGTGAGTCTCTGTTGTTGCTTGGCAATAAAACTACTTGGATCAGCAATACCTTTGGGTTCGTTGGCCATTTGAATAGCAGCAATTTGTTCTATTAACCCACTAGAATTGTGTAGACGGAAAATATTATTACCTTGCCAAAAAGCAAGGTCTCCATCGTTTAGGAAACTTACGCCATTAATCGGATCATTTTGTCGGGTAATTTGCTTTATCTCACCGCTTGATAAGTCTTTTACAAATACGTTGCCTTGATAAATATAGGCTTTTTGAGTCTTTGCCTGATTGAATACACCATTGCGCTGATCGGCGAGGTGCAACTGATTGAGCGCAAGTTTGTTTGCTGCAGGCTGACTGATGGCTTGCTGATAAAAATCACGGACCGGAGATTGATGTGCTTGGCGGCTAAAATAAACTGACTGACTGTCATCACTCCAATAGGCGCCTTGAGCAAATATTCCCATCCAATCTGGATTGGCCATAATTTGATTAAGTGTCAACGGCTGTTGCGCTTTTGGAGGTTGTGCTAATGTCGCGGTCAATGTTGTTGCACTCGGCGTTGCGATAACCATTGTATCGTCATGTTTGGCCGTGGCAGCACAGCCACTTATCATTGCCAAAGAAAGTGCGCTCACCGCAAAGTTTCGCATAAAGCTTGTCATGGTTATCCCTTTTATTATTTTAAGCGTTATTTATAGCACAAATAGACGCGAGAATTTAGCCAGATTAGTTGCAGAAGTTGTAACAGAATAAATAATAATGAACTTGAATAAGTACTCTTTCTATAGGTTATAAATGCAAGAAGTTATCCAGTAGTTCATGACCTTGTTGGGTCAAAATAGATTCAGGATGAAACTGAACGCTGAATATACGTAACTTATTATGACTCATTGCCATAATTTCACGACCGTGAATAGGATCATCAAACCAAGCATCAAGTGTAAACTCATTTGGCACCTGGTGAACCAACAAAGAATGGTAGCGAGTGACTTGCAGAGGTAAAGCCAATTGCGTAAACAATCCCTGTTGATTATGTTCAATCAAACTGGTTTTACCATGCATAACCCGTTTGGCACGCACAACCTCAACACCATAAACTTGGGCTATCGCTTGATGGCCCAAACACACACCCAAAATGGGAATTTTACCCGCAAAATACTTAATGGCAGCAAGCGAAATACCGGCTTCATTTGGTGTACATGGGCCTGGAGAAATTATTAAATGCGTGGGAGCGAGCTTTTCAATTTGTTCAATGGTGATTTCATCATTACGTTTTACCAAAACTTCTTGTCCAAGAGTCTGAAAATACTGGACTAAGTTAAACGTAAAAGAATCATAATTATCAATCATCAACAACATTATGGTTTCCATTTCCGCTATAAACGTTTGTAATAGATCAATTTTAGATTAAAAAAAACCAGCCTTGCGACTGGTTTTATGTAATGACCACTAACCGCTATTTCACCACAGTTAAATGGTTTTTACGCTTAGCTTTATCATCAGGATTGGTTGATTTAGGCGATGACGGTACTGTTGATGTATCATCAACAGACTTCATTGACGGTGGGACAGATGATAACTCATCTTGTTCACTTTCAATCATATACGCATCTTCCATATCAAATACCGTACCAGCACCGTTTTCACGAGCATATATCGCCACGATAGATGACATTGGTAAATACACATTTTGTGGTACACCACCAAAACGTGCATTAAATTCGACAGAATCATTAGTCATATGAAGATTAGCCACAGCTCCAGTAGCAATATTCAAGACGATTTGACCGTCTTTAACAAATTGCTGTGGAACTTGCGTACCATTAACAAATGCATCCACTACTACGTGTGGCGTCAAATGGTTATCCATCAACCACTCATAGTAAGCGCGCAACAAATATGGACGATTAGGTGTTATTGGTTTCATTACATGCCCATGCGCATTTCGCGCTCAGCCTCAGTTAACGATGCCTTAAATGATTCACGTTCAAAAATACGTGTCATGTAAGCACTGATATCTTTAGTTGTACGAGGATCCAAGTGAATACCTAAAACCGGTAGACGCCATAATAATGGGCCTAAATAGCAATCAGATAAACCAAATTCTTCGCTCATGAAGTACGGCATTTCAGCAAATACTGGTGCTAAAGCAATTAAACTTTCAGTTAATTCTTTACGCGCTGCATCAGCTTTTTCACCTTTACGGATACGCTCAACAAGCGAATACCAATCGGTGTCAATTCTGTGCATCATTAAACGGCTTTGGCCACGTGATACTGGGTATACAGGCATTAGTGGAGGATGTGGAAAACGTTCATCCAAATATTCCATAATAATACGTGATTCGTATAATACTAGTTCACGATCGACCAAAGTCGGTACTGAATTGTATGGATTTACTTCAAGTAAATCTTCAGGCATTTCACTTGGGTCAACCTGTAAAACATCAACGGTAACCCCTTTTTCAGCCAATACGATACGTACTTGGTGACTATATAAATCATCGGCACCAGAAAAAAGTGTCATGATAGAGCGCTTGTTGGCAGCAACAGCCATTGATACCCTCCAGAATCTTAAAAAAAACAAAACAAACGAGGGGCTAAGCCCCCCGTTTACAATATGCGGATAATGTATAATAACCGTTATTGATAGCTAGTGTACATCTTTCCAGTATTCTTTCTTCAATAAATAAGCAATGATGAAGAAAATAAACAAGAATCCAAGTACCCACCAACCTAAAGCTTCACGTTCTAATTGAACTGGTTCAGCCGAATAAACTAAGAACCCCGTGAGATCACGAACCGCTTGGTCATATTCTTCTGCATTCATAGTCCCGCCAGTAGTGACATAACTTCCATCTGCTTGTTCTACTGCAAGACCTTGTAAGTCTTGTAAAACATGCGGCATACCCACTGAAGGGAATACATGGTTATTGACACCAAATGGACGAGTCTCGTCTGCATAGAAACCTTTTAGGTAAGAAAATACCCAATCAGCGCCACGCACACGAGCAACCAACGTTAAATCAGGAGGCGCAGCGCCAAACCATTTAGCCGCATCTGGAGTAGGAATAGCGTTTTCCATCAAATCACCGATTTTAGCATCGGTGAACATGTACTTATTACGCATATCATCTGTAGAGATGCCTAAATCAGTTGCAACACGCTCATAGCGTTGGTATTGAGTGCTGTGACAACCAGAGCAATAATGTTGAAACAAATCAACACCACGCTCTAATGACGCATTATCATGCAAGTCAACGTTAGCACTTTCTAAGTGAACATTATGTCCACTCGCTGCCATTGCGAGAGATGGCAGCAATGTAACTAATGCAATTAATAACTTTTTCATTAGTGTGTCACCCTCGTTGGTACTTCTTTTGTTTTCTCATTTTTACTGTAGAACCATAAGGCTACAAAGAAAGCAAAATAAGTGAAAGTACAAATACGTGCCAAAATAGTTAACTCAGGCGTTGCAGGAACCACACCTAAATAACCTAAAATAATGAACGACACAGTGAATTGTGCAATGTTGATCTTGTGGATCATGCTGCGGTAGCGAATAGACTTCACTTTACAACGGTCGAGCCAAGGCAGAACAAACAACACTGCAATAGAAAGACCCATACCAATAACACCCACTAACTTATCTGGGATAGCACGTAAAATGGCATAAAAAGGTGTGAAGTACCAAACCGGCGCAATGTGTTCAGGGGTCTTCATTGAGTTAGCCGCTTCAAAATTTGGCTTTTCAAGGAAGTAACCGCCGCCTTCAGGCATAAAGAACAACACATAACAGAACACGATTAAGAAACCTGCTACACCCATAATATCTTTTACGGTGTAATAAGGGTGGAATGGAATACCATCAATAGGCCATCCGTTCTCATCTTTGTTCTTTTTAATCTCAACACCATCTGGGTTATTCGAACCAACTTCATGCAAGGCAATAAGGTGCAAGAACACCAACACAACCAATACAAGCGGTAGCGCAATAACATGTAATGCGAAGAAGCGGTTTAGCGTTGCGCCAGAAATAACGTAATCACCACGGATCCACAATGTTAGGTCATCACCAATAACGGGAATGGCACCAAACAAAGAAATAATTACCTGTGCGCCCCAGTAAGACATTTGTCCCCAAGGCAGTAAGTAACCCATGAATGCTTCAGCCATCAGCACAAGGAATATCAACATACCAAATAGCCATAATAGCTCTCTTGGTTTTTGATAAGAACCGTAAATTAGTCCACGGAACATGTGCATATAGATCACAAAGAAAAACGCCGATGCACCGGTAGAGTGCATATAACGTAGTAACCAACCGTAATCAACATCACGCATGATGTACTCAACAGAGGCAAAGGCGCCTTCTGCTGTAGGTACGTAATTCATGGTTAACCAAATACCTGTCAGTAATTGGTTAACTAATACTAAAAGCGCTAATGAACCAAAGAAATACCAAAAGTTAAAGTTCTTTGGTGTTGCATACTGACCCACGTGACGATTATACGTAACCGTCATTGGGATGCGTGCATCAATCCAATCAATAATATTCTTAACCATTACGCCGCTCCTGTATCATCACCGATGATTACATTAACATCATCGATATATTTGTGCGGTGGGATCACTAAGTTTAGAGGTGCTGGAACACCCTGGAATACACGACCAGCCATGTCAAATTTAGAACCATGACAAGGACAGAAGAAACCAGATGTTACACCTTCAACCTGTTCACCGAATGAATCAGGCAGATAGGTTGGAGAACAACCTAAGTGCGTACAAATACCCACAGCAATGAAGAATTCAGGCTTAATAGAACGCGCAGGATTAGTTGCATATTCTGGTTGCTGCATCTCTTCTGAAGCAGGATCGCGCAATTGGCTGTCTAATGTTTTAAGATTATTGAGTACAGCTTCTGTACGACGCACTACCCAAACCGGTTTTCCGCGCCATTCGACACGAATTAACTGACCTGGTTCTACTTTACTAATATTTACTTCGACCGGCGCACCTGCAGCTTTCGCCTTGGCGCTCGGATTCCATGACTTGATGAAAGGAACCGCTACAGCGACGGCACCAGCACCACCTACTACGGCGGTTGCGGCTGTCAGGAATCTGCGACGTCCGGTATCGACTGGCGCATTGCTCATCCACTTATCTCCCAGAGGGTGTTGGAATTTTTATATTTCAATACTTTAGCGACCAAAATGGTAAAACGCTAAATTCATAGTTTGAGGCGGTGCTCATTATAGCGAAAAATTAGAACTAGATCATAGTGAAAACACACATCTATGTTGAGGATATTAACATTTTTTTCAAAACTGCATAATAATCAACCACCTTTTAACAATTAGTGGCCACTTAATTAGCAAAAAAAATACTATAAATCCATTTAGAACAATATATTATTAAATATTAATAATGAAAAACAGTTCAAATAATTACAGTTGTTATTGATCAACTGTTTTTTAGAAAACTGAATTCATACTCGTTGAATTGAATTACAGGCACAAAAAAGCTCGGCAAATACCGAGCTTTTTTAGACAAAACAAATATTAGCGTTATTTACCGCTAGATGATTTCATATATTTAAAGAAATCACCTTCAGGCTCTAACACCATAATGTCACTTTTGCCGGCAAAACTTTCTTTATAGGCTTCTAAACTACGTAAAAAACTATAAAACTCAGGATCTTTACTGTAAGTATCAGCATAAATCTTTGCCGCAAGTGCATCACCTTCACCTCGAACGGTAAGGGCTTTACGTTCAGCTTCAGCAATCTTAACCGTCACATTGGCATCAATGGTCGCACGGATAATTTCAGCTTGTTCTTTACCTTGCGCACGATGCTCTTTCGCCACAGCTTGACGTTCAGCACGCATACGTTGATAAATACTGTTACTGACGTTAGCAGGTAAATTAATTTGCTTAACGCGAACATCAACCACTTCAATACCGAGGTTCTCAGCACTTTCAGATGCATTTTCTAATGCGTCCGTTTGCAATTCATCGCGTTTACCAGAAACAATTTCCTTGATAGTACGACGACCAAACTCAGTACGTAAATCGTTATTGATTTTGGCTTGCAACAAGCTTTCTGCATTGGCTTTAATACCGCCATTAGTAGAAAGATAGTACTTTTCAAAATCTCTAATACGCCATTTTACATATGAGTCGACCATTAAGTCTTTCTTTTCAGAAGTCACAAAACGATCCGCAGCACCATCCAATGTTTGGATACGAGCATCCAAATATCGAACTTTATCAACAACAGGCAATTTGAAGTGTAAACCAGGCGCGAATACTCTTGTTTTGACACCATCGTCTTGTTTAAGAACCTTACCGAAACGGGCTACAATTGCACGCTCGCCTTCGTTTACCACCATTAAAGATGAAAAACCAATTCCTAATATGACCACCAAAATGATCAGAGCAAATCTACCCATAATTAGTTCCTCCCTTGACGAAGACGATCTTCGCGGCTGAGACGACCATCAGTCGACATGCTAGTTATTGGAGTGTTAACACCAATAGTTGATACTGAATTGACGTGTGGATCGACCTCTGGTGTGGCTTGATTACGTAAACTCTTAGAAGAATCTATCAACTTATCCAAAGGTAAATACATCAAATTACCGCTATTCTTGGTATCAATGAGTACTTTATTGGTATCAGCCAACACTGACTGCATCGCATCAATATACAAACGATTACGGGTCACATCAGGTGCGGCTTTATACTCAGGTAATAATTTCTCAAATCGAGAAACTTTACCTTTCGCTTCAAGAACCTCACGCTGTTTATAAGCACTAGCTTGTTGTGACATTCGTTCAACTGTACCACGCGCTTTGGGTTCGATTTCGCGAGCATAAGCTTCCGCTTCACGAATAAAGCGCTGTTCATCTTCCTGAGCAGAGATTGCATCATCAAATGCATCTTTGACTTCTTCAGGAGGGCGAGCGGGTAAAAAGTTAACATCGCGAATTTGTAAGCCTATTTTATACGGCTCAATAATACGCTCTAACTCAGTCCAAGTATCACGGCGAATAGCGTCACGCCCGGTGGTTAAAATGTCATCCATGCGATTGTGACCAATCACATAACGCAATGCACTGTCGGTTGCTTCACGCAAACTTGAGTTGGCATCTACCGAGCTGAATAAGTACGAATACGCGTCAGATACACTATATTGAACCACGAGTTCAACTTTGACGACGTTTTCATCAGAGGTCAGCATACTGCCTGAAGCAGGAACTGAACGGAACGTTTCCACGTCAACAGTAGTCACTTCATCAATAAAAGTGGCTTTCCAATGTAAACCGGAACTCACTTCACCAATATGTTGACCAAAACGGAGTAACACTCCACGCTCAGCTTCTTTGACCGTGTATAAACCAGACAATGCCCAAATAATTAGGGCAATAACGGCAATCACAATCAATAATGATGAATTAAATGGTTGACCTGAGGCGCCACTGCCCCCCTTGCCACCAAAACGTTTTGATAGGTTACGAAATACTTCGTCGAGATCTGGTGGCCCTTTATCATTACCACCTTTATTTCCCCAAGGGTCTTTGTTTCCCTTGTTACCGGGCTCATTCCAAGCCATTTAGCACTCCATAATTGGATGAAATAAATGAGATTAACAAGTGACGTCTACTTCTGAAGGTTCAAAAATAAATGCCTCTAATTCCCCCTGACTCTGTTTAGCTAATCGGCGCCAATTGGCATCCGATAAACGAACAGACAAAATACAGTTCCCCAGATCGTCATACTCTTTCTGCTGTATTGCATCCAGTCGATAAAACTGGCCAAGATAATGTCCTGCTGATGCAGGTATTTTCAATGTAAGCTCGCGAATCACTTCACCGATTAATTCGGTTATAGCATTAAGCAGCAAATCAAATCCAATGCGTTTTTGCGCAGAGACCCAAACCCTCTCAGGTTTACCGTCTTCACCGTAATCGATACGGGGCGCGAAATCTTCAAGTAAATCAATTTTATTACATACTACTAATTGTGGGATTTCATCTGCATCAATTTCTTTAAGTACAAGTTGTACTTGGTCAAAATTTTCTGTCATATTTTCATCTGCACAATCAACAACATGTAAAAGAATCTCAGCTTGTCGAGTTTCTTGTAATGTGGCTTTAAAGGCCGCGACTAAGTCATGAGGTAAATGACGAATAAACCCCACTGTATCAGCTAAAATTACCGCACCATCTGGTAACGATAATTTACGCAGTGTTGGGTCTAGTGTTGCGAACAACTGATCGGCAGCATAAACGTCCGATGACGTTAGCGAATTAAATAATGTCGATTTGCCCGCATTAGTATAACCCACTAAAGACACAGTCGATAAATCACTGCGCTTACGAGCTCGGCGACTTTGTTCACGTTGCTTATCAACTTTATCAAGGCGGCGGTTAATGTTCTTAATCCGGCCTCGTAATAAACGTCGGTCTGTTTCAAGCTGAGTTTCACCCGGCCCGCGCATCCCGATACCACCCTTTTGTCGCTCTAAATGAGTCCAACCACGAATTAGGCGTGTCGACATGTGGCGCAATTGCGCTAGCTCCACTTGCAACTTACCTTCATGTGTTCTCGCTCGTTGAGCAAAAATATCAAGGATCAACGTAGTTCGATCTAACACTCGACACTGACATATTACTTCAAGGTTACGCTCTTGAGCAGGACTTAATGCATGATTAAAAATCACCACATTGGCTTCAGTAGCGGCAACCATGGCAGCAAGTTCTTCTGCTTTGCCTGTACCAATAAAAAACTTACGATCCGGTGAGCGTCGACTACCAGTAATCACCCCTACAGAGCGAGCACCAGCGGATTCAACTAACAACTGTAATTCAGTAAGATCTTCTCGACGATCTTCGTCAGAAAAGTCTATATGAACTAATACAGCTGTTTCACCTGCTTCATAACGATCAAACAAAAAGTATATTCCTTTTCAAATTATTCAGTGTCACTTTCTTCATCATGAGCAGTGCCCTGATGATTAGTAACATTAAATGGGCGTGCTGGTACTACTGTTGAAATAGCATGCTTATAAACCATTTGGCTTACAGTATTTTTCAACAAGATAACAAATTGATCAAATGATTCAACCTGGCCTTGTAATTTAATACCATTCACTAAATAAATAGAGACTGGTACACGCTCTCGACGCAAAGCGTTCAAAAATGGGTCTTGTAAAGATTGCCCCTTAGCCATTTTCAATTTCCTTTTTTATTTTAAAATATGTTGAATTAAGTTTTATTGTTTAGTTTTAGTATTATACAGCAACGGCTAATAAGCTAGCGGCTTTGTCGCATAAGTGTAACTAAATTCCCTTCTACACCACTTTCAAGCCATTGTAAATCTGGCCAACTCCTCAACCATGTTAATTGACGTTTGGCCAATTGCCTAGTGGCTGCGGTAGCTTTTTCGACCATAGTATTATGATCAAATTCATTATCTAGGTACTGCCAACACTGTCTGTAACCAACACAACGCATAGATGGTAGCTCTAAATGCAAATCATCACGGGCTTTTAAACGCGCAACTTCTTCGATAAGACCTTGTTCTAACATGATATTAAAACGTTTACCGATTAATTCATGTAATACTTTTCGATCGTTTGGTGCAATTGCAAATTGCATCACATCATACGGCAAAGCAACAGACTTAGTTTGTGTCAATTCAGTCATTGTTTTGCCACTGATCCGATAAACCTCTAATGCCCGTGACAATCGTTGTGGATCATTCGGATGAATTCTAGCCCCAGCAACAGGGTCAATGTTACACAATTCTTGATGTAGTACGTCCCAACCGTCTATTTCTGCTTGAGCTAATATTTGCTGTCTAATACCTTCATCTGCACTGGGTAAAGGTGATAATCCCTCTAACAATGCCTTAAAATACATCATGGTGCCACCCACTAATAAAGGGGTCTTACCACGACTAATGATATCTTCAATAGCTAATAGTGCATCTAAGCGAAAATCTGCTGCTGAATAACTTTCGCTGGGATCAAGAATATTAATCAATTTATGCGGAGCCATTTCTAGCTCTTCAGCACTGGGTTTAGCAGACCCTATATCCATATCACGGTAGATTAATGCTGAATCTACCGAGATAATTTCGCAATTATGTTTGGTCGCCATTTCAATGGCTAGTGCCGTTTTGCCTGAGGCAGTAGGCCCCATTAAAAAAATCACTTTCGGCTTATCGACACTGTTCACGTTAATTATCTTTCATCCATTTTTGCCAAGGCAATGCGTGCTCTTGGTCATAACAAGTTTGTTTTATTTCATCATCCAGCAAATAAAATTGCTGCCATAAAGATTGTACAGGCTCAAATTTCGATAAACTTTGTTGTGCAAGCCACTCTACAATAGCACTTTCTGCAGGTTGCTCTAATTGTATCCATTCCAATAGTTCCGGAACAACAATTGCAAGTTGGCTTTCCCTCAAATATGGGGGCACTTTTTTAATAATCAACTGCTGGAAGCGAATTGTTAACTCAATACCCATTTGACGCAGTAGTTGCTCACGTAAGGTTAAGGTGTCTTTCCAATCCAAATCAGCAGCAATCGAAACGGGCATAAGTAAGGGTTGCGACACTAAACCATTAGCTAATTTTGTTTGTATTTCTACTTTTTTGACCGTGAACAAAACTGTTTTTATCGGCAGTAATGATAACTTCTCATCTTTACACATTACCCAATACTCACCTGCTAATAACGCTGGCATGGCAAGCTGAGTTACCTCTTCACTGACATATGACACTGCAGTATTTGGGGTATGCAATAACTGTCCATAATTGGCAATGGCGGTTTTCGTCTCGCCTGAAGAAGGCTTTTTATCATAACTTGGCTTAATTGCAGCTGAATAACCTCCAGATAAGCCATTATTCTTTCCAGGTACATGCATCGAACCATAAGGGCTAACGCTGTTAATAGCCTTACTCGGTTCTTGATTAAGTGTGAAAACAGCTTCTGCGGTGTCGATGATATTCGTATCATGCAGCAAACTTGACTCTGTGTGCATTGGCGCAGAATTTTGCTGAGGCTGTAACGCTTCAGATAACGGCAAAACAGGCATTTCTACTAATGCAGACTGTACCGCTTGTAGAATAAAGTCATGCACATAACGAGATTGATGAAAACGTACTTCATGCTTGGCTGGATGTACATTGACATCAACTTGATGTGGATCAAGTGATAACATCAGCACATAGCCCGGCTGGTGTTCAATGCCATATTCGGCAAAAGCTTGTTTCACTGCATGGTTAACCAATCGGTCTCTAATTAAACGCCCATTGACATAAAAAAAGTTGGTATCCGTGATGACTGAGTCCTGTGGTGACTGCAGATAACCCGTTAATAATAAATCATCATGTTCGCAAGTAATGCTCAACGCTTGTTCAGCAAAAGCTCGACCACAAATTTGCGCCAAGCGTTGTTGAGTTTGAATATCGGTATTTGCAGGCCGATACTGGCGCACTAATTTACCATTGTGTGTCAGAGTAAAATGAATATCGCTGCGCACCATGGCAATCCGTTTTAACCACTCATCAATATGGGTAAATTCGGTTTTGTCGCTTTTTAAGAAACGGCGTCTGGCGGGTGTATTAAAAAATAAATCCACCACTTCAATACTCGAGCCTTGTGGGTGCGCAGCTGGAGTCACTTTTACGTCCATTTGCGAGCCTTCAGCATAGGCCTGCCAGGCTTCAGATTGTTCAGCCGTTTTTGAGGTTAATGTGAGTCGCGACACTGAGCTGATACTGGCTAGAGCTTCACCTCGAAACCCAAAGCTTAAAATAGCTTCTAGGTCGTCTAGGGTATGAACTTTTGAAGTAGCATGGCGCGATAAAGCCAGCGCTAACTCACCTTTAGCAATACCCGCACCGTTATCACGGATACGAATAAGTTTGCTACCGCCTTTATCGATATCAATATCGACTCGCGTTGCACCGGCATCAAGACTGTTCTCTACTAGCTCTTTAACCACAGATGCAGGCCGCTCTACCACCTCGCCTGCTGCGATTTGGTTAGCAAGTTGTGGAGGTAACAGTTCTATCGCCATATTAAGCCCTTGGTATCACAAGTTTTTGACCAACACGCACAACATCATTCTTTAAATTGTTAGCACGTTTAATACTGCTTACCGATACGCTATAGCGTTGCGCAATAACCGATAGTGACTCACCACGTTTTACACTGTGTTTAATGTTAGATTGTTTGGCCATCAAAGAATCAGCAGGCGGATTACTTTCAAAATAGCGTAATACGCCTTTATAAATTGCATTGGCAAGCTTTTCTTGATGATTGCCATTAGATAACAGCCGTTCTTCGTTTGGGTTTGAGATAAAACCGGTTTCAACCAAAATAGACGGAATATCTGGCGATTTGAGCACAGCAAAGCTTGCAGATTCAGGATTTCTTTTATGCAAGTGAGTAATGGTTCTTAAATCGCGTAAAATGTCGCCCGCAATTGAATGGCTAATGGCCATAGAACTGTTCATCGACATATCGAGCAATGTCATTGCAAGGTATTGTTCACTGTCGGTATTTTGAATAATCTCACCAGCGCCACCTAACAATTCTGAGTGTTTCTCTTTTTGCTCTAACCAACGACCAATCTCACTGTTGGCTCGTCGCATTGACAGCACCCAAACAGAAGCACCATTAGGTTGTGGAGAAGTAAAGGCATCAGCATGGATAGATATCAGTAAATCAGCTTTACTGTTTCGGGCGAGCTCAGAGCGTTTATTCAAATTAACGAAATAATCACCACTGCGAGTCATAACAGCACGCATGCCTGAAATCGAATTAATTTTACGGGCCAAGCGCTTAGCAATTTCAAGCACGACACGCTTTTCATGTATGCCTGACGGCCCTATAGAACCAGGATCTTCACCACCATGCCCTGCATCAATGGCTACAACGATATCCCGGGATGACTGATTTGCAGAGCGACGAACAGATTGCTGCACGGCAGATGAACCACCAGCGGAGTCTTCTAAGTCAACCACAAGGCGGTTTCCATACGGTGCAGTCGGTGGCAAAGTAAATAAACTCGATTTTACTGGTTTAGTTAAATCCATCACCAGACGCAAAACGCCTTTTTTAGGAGGAGAGCTAAAACGTATCTTTTTAATGATTTTACTGTTATTAGCAATTTTATCTAAATTGATTTTTGCGCCAGTATCTTGAATATCCACCACCAAACGATGAGGTCCAGTGAGGCTAAAACTGTCATATTTAGGAGATTGAGTTAAATCAAATACCACTCGAGTCGATTCTGGGGCAGCCCAAATTCGCACACTATCAAGTTGATTAGCCGCCCAAACAATATTAGGCAACAAAAACAATAGTATGAAAAGCACAGGGGTGAAAAACGTATTTTTTAAAGTCATTATTATTTTATTTTATATTATTTATAATTGCCTGCCCTGCAGGGGATAAGGCTTGTAATTCAATTTGTCTTTGAGATTCTTTATAACGCAAATGCAAATGTATGTCAGCCTTAGGGAGTAACCCATGGCCATTATCAGGCCATTCAACCAGACAGACACTTCTGTCTGTAAAGTAATCTCGGATCCCCATAAACTCTAGTTCCTCGGGATCAGCTAATCGATATAGATCAAAATGAAAGACATCCATATCACTAAACTCATAAGGTTCAACCAAAGTATAAGTTGGGCTCTTTACTGTCCCTTGGTGCCCTAAACTTTGAATAATCCCCCTGCTTAACGTTGTTTTGCCTGCCCCCAAATCACCGGTAAGGTAAATAGTTAGTGGCGGCACAATCCACTGCGCAATTTGTTGCCCTAGAGCTACAGTAGCTTGTTCATTTTCAAGGGTTTTGAGCAGCAATGTCATGTGAAAAGTCAGCTTCCATAAAAAAGAGTTACAAGAAAGCTAAATATACCAGAAGTTACCGAGGAACTCCCACTGTTCTAGTGGTTATTTTTTGTTAATAAAAAAACCAGCTACTGGGGATAGCTGGCAAACTTACACTTCAGGAAGATAAATCAGAATTTCAATGTGCCGTTTAAATGTCATCCATACGAAGTGTGCTAAGAACTAAACGGTGTTGTTGAGTTTTTGTCACTCGTACTAAATCCATTAATGTATTTTTAATTTCTTCTGTTGGACTGCTCATTGCGGTTTTTTCAACTAACGCAATAAGACGGTTTTCTAGATCAAGATGTAATTCGAGCACAGCCTCTTCATCCATATTGGCAGGTAACATTGTCTCCGCGCAGCGCTTGCTGAAGTCTTCGAAAGTAATGTCCTTATACCAAGTATTTAATATTCTTAATGGTGCACCTTCAATATAGCGCTCTAACGTTTCATATGTATGCCGTTGATGTTGTTGAAAATAATCCAACATCATTTTCACTCTAGAAGAGTCTGCATTATTATCTAAACGCTTATATAACTTTTCCATATCAAGATGACAATTAGCAACATAATCAAGTAGCTCACTTAGCTGTTGGAACCGCATAACACTCAACCTCGTTTAATGCCCAAACATCTTAGGAAAATATTTCTTAAGGTGATTATCAAAGATTACAGCAGTAAATGATTTGAACCAGATCATGTTTTACTTCACCAATATGCTCTTACTTTAGAGATCCATGAAGAAGTGAGTACTAGATCACTTATTTGTTGATTGCAAAACGATTTGCTCAAACACAAATGGTGCAAATTTATTACAATAATAAGGTTCAGGCTGAATTAGACTCGGATTGATGGCCATTAAAAAATGTAGATCGAGCTATACGTTTCTCAATAATGGTTCGAACGGATGATCATATACGACGTCTAGATTGAAAAAGATAGGTATTGTATTTCCTAAAAACGTAGCTGAGCTTAGTGACACAAAGGTAATTAATGGAGGATTTAACAAGAGGAAATGATTTGGAGCGACGTTTCTTTATAAATAAAAAGTGGTTCGAACTGATGACCGCTTTATGACCTCTAGCTTGAACTTGGCAAGCAAAAAAGTATCGTATTTCAAACTAGGGAAGTGATTTGGAGCGACATATCAGGTTCGAACTGATGACCTATACCTTGGCAAGGTATCGCTCTACCAACTGAGCTAATGTCGCGTATCAAAATCATGTAGAAAATTGGAGCGACATATCAGGTTCGAACTGATGACCTATACCTTGGCAAGGTATCGCTCTACCAACTGAGCTAATGTCGCATTACAAAATCATGCTGAAATTTGGAGCGACATATCAGGTTCGAACTGATGACCTATACCTTGGCAAGGTATCGCTCTACCAACTGAGCTAATGTCGCGTACTTTCAAATTTCATTACAACTTTCTATGACTCAGAGTTTGGCGCTCTGTAGAAAGTTGAGGCCGCATTATAGATAAATTTTACTATGCTGCAACCCCCTTTTTAAAGAAAATTGTTCAATTGGTTAAATTTTAAATACTTCTTTGCGATAAAACTGCATTTCAGCAATAGACTCTTTAATATCTTCTAAAGCTTGGTGGGTATTTTTCTTACTAAAGCCATTCATGGTTTCAGGGCTCCAACGACGAACCAATTCCTTGATGGTACTAACATCAATATTACGATAATGAAAATATTCTTCAAGTTCCAACATGTATTTATTCAAAAATCGACGATCTTGACCAATACTATTACCGCACATTGGCGATGCGCCTTTAGGTACATACTGAGCTAAAAAGGTAATCGTTTGTTCAATTGCATCTTGTTCAGAACATTTACTCGCACGAACTCGGTCCACTAAGCCAGACTCTCCATGATGCTTTTGGTTCCAATCATCCATCCCAGCTAGTACATCATCGGTTTGATAAATGGCTAGAACAGGGCCCTGGGCAATGATATTAAGTTCTTGGTCTGTCACCAAGGTTGCAATTTCAATGACTCGATCAACTGCTGGTTCTAAGCCTGTCATTTCTAAATCAACCCAAATGAGGTTATTCGCATCAACAGCCATTTATGCCGCCTTATGTTATCTGTCGCCTAAATTCAGGCATTTTTATAAAAGAGTGTGTATCATACTGTTTTTTTGACACACAAAAAAACACCTATTTAATGAAGATAAGCCAGTGAGTAAAAAGAAACCCCTAAGCCAAGGCCAATTACGCCGAATGCGAGCGAATCAAACCAAGCGATTAAAGCGTGGTGACGATGACACTCAACATGCTGAATTACAGGATAACCTCTTAGGCCCTGAGCAAGCTGGAGTGGTTATTTCTCGCTTTGGCCAGCATGCCGACATCGAAACTGCAGACGGAATTGTCTCACGGTGTAATATTCGCCGCGCAGTGACTAGTTTAGTCACTGGTGATAAAGTGGTGGTCAGATTAGCGACAGAAGTCCAATCTGGCTCCAGTATCGGTGGCATTGTTATCGCCGTTCATCCCCGAACATCTTCGTTAACTCGACCAGATTTATACGACGGCGTAAAAATTATTGCTGCCAACATCGATCAAATCTTAATTGTGTCATCGGTGTTACCCAGCTTTACCACCCAAATAATTGACCGATATTTAGTGGCATCTGAAGATACCGATATTCCACCGATCATCATTCTCAATAAAATTGATTTATTAGATGATACTAATCGTGATGAAATCGAACGAGCTCTAACACGTTACCAAGATATTGGTTATCCCGTTTATAGAGTCAGTAGCCATACGGGCGAAGGTGTTGAAAATATAAAAGAGTTGCTCAATAACAAAGTCAGTGTTTTTGCTGGTCAGTCTGGCGTGGGGAAATCGTCCTTAATTAATGCCTTAATGCCAGAAGCAGAATTGTTAATTGGCGATGTATCCGATAACTCAGGTTTGGGCCAACATACAACAACCACAGCCAAGTTACTGCATTTTGTCAGCGGCGGTGATTTAATTGATTCACCGGGTATACGTGAATTTGCTTTATGGCACTTAGACGCCATCAGGGTTGGTTGGTGTTTTATTGAATTTAGAGAGTTTTTAGGAACATGTAAGTTTCGCGATTGTAAGCATGGCGATGACCCAGGTTGTGCTTTACAACAAGCATTAGCTGATGGAAAAATTACTCAAGATCGCTTTAGTAATTATCAGCGTATTATTGCCAGTTTAGATGAGCAACGTCATGCTCGGCATTTCCGTGCAATTGATGAATAATATTCATTACAGATAGAAGCCTGTAGAATCTATAGCATTAAGTTTATAGTTCAACCAGATTAGAGAAAGGGGAAATACATTGGACTCAATTAAAATTGCTTTGCAATACATGCTGCCAAAACACTTTCTATCACGCTTAGTCGGTAAGTTTGCTGAAGCTGAAGCAGGCGCGATCACCACGGCGGGGATTAAGTGGTTTATCAAAAAATACAAAATTGATATGTCAGAAGCATTGCAGTCTGAGCCAGAAGCTTATAAAACATTCAATGCATTTTTTACTCGAGCGTTAAAACCTGAACTCAGACCATTGTGCCAAGACACCAATATTATGGTGCACCCTGTTGATGGCGCTGTAAGTCAATGCGGCCCAATTGAAGCTGGCAATATTTTCCAAGCCAAAGGTCACAGTTATACCTCTGAAGCATTATTAGGTGGTAATAAGGCTGATGCGGCACGCTTTGATAGTGGCGACTTTGCAACCATTTACTTGGCGCCCAAAGATTACCACCGCATCCATATGCCAATTACCGGCACATTATCAAAAATGACATACGTGCCAGGTGATTTGTTCTCAGTGAATCCACTCACCGCGCAAAATGTGCCAGGACTGTTTGCCCGTAATGAACGTGTCGTCGCAATATTTGAAACCCAAGCAGGCCCGCTTGCGATGGTACTAGTTGGTGCAACCATTGTTGCCAGCATTGAAACTATATGGTCTGGTACAGTTACCCCACCAGGCGGTAAGCAAGTCTTTAGCTGGGATTATCCAACAACAGGGCCAGAAGCATTAACCCTAGAAAAAGGCGTCGAAATGGGTCGCTTTAAGTTAGGAAGCACGGTAGTGATGTTATTTGCCCAAGATGCCATTGATACATTTGCTGATGGCGTCGAACCAGGTGAAACTTCGCGCATGGGTCAACCTTTCGCGAAACTCTCCCAACAGTAATTAATATGACGGTAACTAAACCCCACTCTGGGTTAGTTGAATTACATTTAGCCGTACTACTTTTTGGTGGTACGGCTTTATTTTCTAAACTTATTCCTCTTAGCGCTCTTAACATTACCTTTTTACGCTGTATTATCGCCGCCATCGTGCTCGCCATAATCATTAAAACCACCAAACGCCCACTTAGATTACAACGTCAGCCAAGATTATTGGGAGGCCTTAGCGTTAGGGACGTTAGTTTGCCTACATTGGGTAACCTACTTTGCTGCCATGCAGTTATCTTCTGTCGCCATTGGCATGATTGCTTTTTTTACATATCCCGTCATGACAGTGTTAATCGAACCCTTGATCAATAAAACTCAAATAAAGCTACTTGATGTGATATCCGGTATGACGGTATTAATAGGGGTGATACTGTTGATCCCTGAAGCCAACTTAGATAATGACATTACCTTAGGTATTATAGTGGGTATCATTTCAACAGCATTATTTACTGCCAGAAACTTACTCCATAAACGGGTGTTTTCGCATTACAGTGGACCCCATGCGATGTTTTATCAAACCTTAATCACTTTTTACTGTTAAGCCCTTGGCAAGATGTGTCTCCCCCCAAGATATTAGCCAAACGACTTGGGGATTGATACTGTTACTGGGCGTAGTATTCACAGCTTTACCCCACACATTATTTACTACCGCACTGCCTTATTTAAGCGCCAAAACAGTGGGTTTAGTGTCATGTTTACAGCCATTTTACGGTGCAGTGCTCGCGCTATTAGTCTTAGATGAACAACTCACAATCCGAACCATTATTGGTGGCACAATTATTGTGGCTACGGCTTTATTTGAAACTCAACAAAGTCATCAAAAAAAGCGAGCATAATCACGTAAATTTGCTAACATGGCCGAACTCCAACTTGAGCCAAATATTATGTTTCGTTTAGCGTGTTTATGCCTGTGTTTCCTTATCGTTAATACACTGTCGATTCCTGTATTGGCCAATACCCCTCTGACCTTAGATAAACGTTTGGGGCTTAATAGCCAACCCGAAAATCAACCGCTTGATATACAATCTCAAATTGCAGAACTTGAAAGCAGCATTGAAAAGCTGCAAATAGAACAGCAAACCTATAGCAAAATTGAACGCTCTAACAACCAAATCAAGCTATCGCTTGCAGGGCAACTTCGTGAAGCTCAGGTAGCATTGAATCTTGATGCGGATATCGCGCTTGATCAGCAAGCTTCAATGGCTTATTTTCGTCTATCGGAGTTAAAAGAAACTGAGTCGAGCCTAAATCAGCAGTTACGTGTAATTTCACAACGCCAAACACAATTACCGCAGTTAATTACTCAAGCCGAAAATGCCTTAACTCAGCATAATAAAACCCAACAAGTGCCAATTGATACTCCATTGGGTAAACGTAATAATCTTCAGTCTGCACTGCTAACACAACAAATTGAGACCTTACAAGCTGAACGCTTAGCTAACCCTAAGCAATTAGAAATTACTCAGCTTCAACAACAACTCAATAGATTATCTTTAGAACAACAAGAAGACTTTATTGAGCTGATTAACAAATACAATATTGCGTCTCGTCAGCAACAAACCGCAGATACCATAGCCAACAATTTAATTGATACCCAAGAGCTAGCCGACCCGTGGTCGCTAGAATTAAGTAAATTAAATCAGCGCTATGCAACACAATTACAAACACTGACAAGCAAAATCAAAGCAGCAATAGAGAAACAACAACGAATTGAAAAGCGCTATCAATCACAAAATGCACAACTTTCAAATGTTCTTGAACAAATCACTTGGGTTAAAACCAATTCAGCATTCGGTGACCGTTTCTTGCAAATGCTGCAATCATTACCTAAGCCACCCAATCTTGATAAATTGCAAACAGAATTAGCGGATGCGCGACTAGAACGCTATCAATTAGAACAGCAACAAGCATTAAATAGTCAACAGCTCGATGACAGCGAAACTTTTTCAGAAACGCAAAACAAGTTACTGCAATCACAACAGATACTGATAGAGCAATTGCTGCAGAGTTATGATCAATATTTAGCTGAATTTGCTAAATTACGTATTGGCTATGAACAATTAAATCAATTACATGACACATTAAAAAATACCCTTAACGAACATTTATTTTGGGTACCTAACGCTCCTAGTATTGGCGCATTATGGTTAATTGATTTAAGCCACAGTAGTGTTTGGTTACTGCAATCAAATCAGTGGCAGTCATTACAACAAGCTTGGTCAGAACAAAGTAATTATTGGGCCTGGTGGGGCATTTTATTGTTGTGCTGTTTAATGGCACAAGACATGCTGACACCTAAGTTCAATAAAGCGCTTAATCGTTATGCTGTGTTTGTGGGCAATGTGACGCAAGATAAATTTAAGTACACCATCAAAACGCTCATAATCAGTTTAGTGTATGCCTTGATAAAACCCTTACCGTTAATAGTCGCAGGGATTATTTTCTCAAGTTCAGAGCAAAATATGGTTCATGCTGTGGGCGTCGGCATTTTAGCCATTGGTGTGTGTTTTCTGATTTACCAATTCTTTTTCTTATTAACCTTAGATAAAGGGATTTTAATTAGTCATTTCAGACGACCGAAAAAAATTGTCAAACAAGCACAACAGACTATGGCTTCATTTGTACTGGTATCAGCACCGTTAATTGGCTTAATGGGCTTTACCGAGGCTTTAGATACTTCATTAGTACGCAACAGTATTGGCCGTGGTGCATTTATCATTTTCTGTATTTTGTTGTGCCGACTGTATAAAGATATCATGTTACTTATTGGCCAATATCGTAAAAATAAGCCTAGTGCCACTAACATGGCGATTATTCAACAAGCAGTATGGTTAATCCTGATCGTCACCCCTATTTTTAGTGCTATTTTAGCGGGTATCGGCTACTACTTCACGGCTTTTCAACTTCTATTACAGCTACAGATATCGGTATTATTAGGTTTGGGCTTCTTACTTACCTATCAGTTAATTAAACGTTGGATGCTGATTGAGCGCCGCTTAATCGCGTTTGACCGCGCCAAAGCCAAGCGTGCGGAACGTTTAGCACAACGTGAAAAAGGCGAATTACACAACAATGAACCGATAGAAACCTACGAAGAACCCATTGTTGATTTAGAAACGATTTCTAGCCAATCACTGGGCTTGGTCAGATCAATTTTGATTCTAGCCTTTTTCGCCAGTTTATTAGGCATATTGGCGCAAACGCATACTGCGGTATTCACGTTTTTAGACGGTATTACCTTATGGACCACCAATAGCAATATAAATGGCATTGAGCAACAAGTACCCATTACATTAAAGTCAATTTTATTTGGGTTCATGTTAGTTGGTTTCACGTTAGTAATTGCTAAAAACCTCCCTGGCTTGCTAGAACTTACCTTGTTGCAGAGATTAGATTTATCGCCAGGAACCGGTTTTGCCATCACTACCGTTAGCAGTTATTTAGTGGTGTTTTTTGGCATACTGCTTGGGTTTTCGACCCTTGGCATGGAATGGTCAAAATTACAGTGGCTCGTTGCGGCGCTCTCTGTGGGTTTGGGCTTTGGCTTACAAGAAATTTTTGCTAACTTTATTTCTGGTTTAATCATTTTATTTGAAAAACCCATTCGTATTGGCGATACCGTCACTATCCGCGATCTCTCAGGAACGGTCAGTAAAATCCAAATCAGAGCCACTACGATTGTCGACTGGGATCGCAAAGAAATTATTGTGCCTAACAAAGCTTTTATTACTGAACAATTGGTTAACTGGTCGTTGTCCGATCAGATCACTCGTGTGATCGTGAATGTATCGGTATCTCGTGATGCTGACCCTGCTAAAGTTGAAATGTTACTTCATCAAGCCGTGCGAGAATGTGACTTATCATTAGCTATCCCAGAACCTGAAGTATGGTTTGCAGGCTTTGGTCAACATACACAAGATTATGAAATTCGTTCGTATGCCAAAGACATGTCCGCTCGTTGGCCTTTACGTCACAACTTACATAAACTTATTACTAAAAAGCTTAAAGAAAATAATGTCGAACTTGCTTATCCACAAATGGAAATTCACATTAATCAGTCATCTAAAGAAGATACTGGCTTATATAAAGGTTAATAGGAATATTAATTAAGGACTCCTAATGCTCGTTTTTGCTCACCGCGGCGCTAGCGGTTATGAACCAGAAAACACCTTAGTCGCTATGGATAAAGCCCTCGACTTGGGTGTGAATGCTATTGAACTGGATGTGCATTGCGTAGAGGATGAATTAGTGGTGTTTCACGATCGCCGCTTAGAAGGTAAATCTACTGGTACAGGGCTAATACACTTAACCACCAAAGCAAAACTGGCTCAATGTACCATTGGTGGACAAGCGATTCCTACGCTGTGGCAAGTACTCGAACGGGTAAGTACTAAAAGCAAAGGCTTGTGCACCGTTAATATTGAATTAAAAGGGATTGGCTGCGTACAGTCCTTTATTAGTTTATACCCTCAAGCTCTCAAACTGCTTCACTTTACTCCTGAACAGCTATTAATATCGTCATTTAACCATCCTGATTTAGCTCAAATAAAACGAGCTTTGCCACGAGCGGTTATCTCCCCGTTAATATCGGGTGTACCGTTAGATCTAGCTCAAATCGTGACGACACTGAATGCTTATTCAATTAATCTTGATGTGAGTTTTGTTAATCAAGCGATTGTTGATGATGCCCACCAACGAGGTGGTAAAGTATTTGTATTTACCGTTGATAATGCTGATGATATTAAGGCATTAAAAACGATGGGTGTAGATGGTATATTCAGTAATTATCCAGACAAAGCCATGGAGGCAACAATGATGCCGATAACAACGGATTATAATGGATGGTTTGGGTAAATAATTTAAATATTGAAGCTTAGGGCCTGCACAACTTACATTGTTATTGCATAGTCATAATGATTGAAGTGCTGCCTAGCTGCCAATACTTTCAGAATTATCTCAATTCGGCTATTTGGTCGCTAAAATTAAGATGACAGCCCCCTTTTTTCTTCATCAAAAAATGAGATAGATCAAACTGTAATAAAAATGATCGCCATAATCGATAAAAAGTTATTGCTAATGATAACGGTTTTCATTTAGAATAAGATTACTTTCTTAGCTCAACCTATTTTTGAATGAAGAGGCTTTCTATAATGTACGTTTGTCTTTGTCATGCCATCACTGATACTCAAATTAAAGCTGCCGTAAGCCAAGGTGATTGCTCACTTGCTGACGTGAAAAAGCGTTTGGGTGTTGCTGATCAATGTGGTAAATGTGCGCGAATGGCAACTAACATCATTCAGACTCAGCTAGAGTACGAACCTAATTTCTATGAAGTGGCTTAACCTAGGGCCTGTTGATCTTTCAAGGTTGTTTTTGCAGCGAATTGTTGGTCATTTGTACAAGGCAGAGACTTTGTGATGTAGTTATTCTACATAAAAAGTCGATAACGTAGTAAAAATGACCAACAAACGCTGCCCGAAGGGTTCGGCTAAAAACGTTTTACTCTTTGTTGAGCGAATTTAGCTTAGATTGCTAGGCAGCAATCCGCTCGCCTCGATTAAAACGTTTTTATCTCGAACAAAATTTAACCTGCAAAGATCAACAGACCCTAGCCTCTTGTTAATAAAAAAAGCTGCTCATGTGAGCAGCTTTTTTGCTCATTTTTTATCGGCTTACCAGTCCAACACCATCTGGACAAGTAAGCACATCGTAAAGATATTCACACAATATTAACGTTAAAAATAATATTGGTGCAATCGCATAGAATCACAATCACACCCTAGATAAACAATTAATCTAACGTATCAGTAGAACCATCTACAGCTGACTCGCTGTCGTCGTAAACACCATCGACATCAACACTATCAACCCGTTGCAAGCCTCTTGGCAGTTTAGCTCCCCGACGCCCGCGTTCACCTCTATAATGCTCTAGATCGCTTGGTTTCAAGGTTAATTTACGTTTACCCGCCCATAAAGTAACAGATGCATCTTGAGGTACCACACTTAGGTGCAATAATATTTCCTCACGATTTTTAGCCCGATCTGTCGGAATACCAATGATTTTATTGCCTTTACCTTTTGATAACTGCGGTAAAGCATCAAGATTAAACATTAACATGCGCCCCTCTGAGGTGATTGCTAATAAAGATTGATCTGCGGCTTTGTTAATTAATTTGGGTGACAACACAAGTGCATTTGTTGGCAAGTTTAGCAGCGCCTTACCCGCTTTATTACGGCTGATCAAATCAGGATAAGCACAAATAAACCCATAACCTGCATCGGTTGCCAACAAGAAAAATTGCTCATCGGCACCCATTAATACATGTTGCATAGTCGCGCCTGGCGCCATATTAAAGCGTGTGGTAATTGGTTCACCTTGGCTTCGTGCCGACGGTAATGTGTGGCTGTCTGTCGCAAATGCGCGACCAGTGGAGTCAATAAATACCGCGGCTTGATTACTCTTACCAATGGCGCTGCATAAGTAACTGTCTCCCGACTTGTACGACAAGCCCTCAACATCAACATCATGACCTTTAGCACAACGTACCCAGCCTTTATCTGACAACACTACAGTGACAGACTCTGTTGGGGTTAATTCTTGCTCAGTCAGTGCTTTGGCATCAATACGTTCAATAATAGGTGAACGACGATTATCACCATAATTATCGCCATCTTGGATCAATTCTTTCTTTACCAAGGTTTTTAAACGACGGTCTGAGCTTAATAACAATTCTAATTTGTCACGTTCTGCGGCTAACTCGTCTTGCTCGGCTTTGATCTTAAATTCTTCAAGCTTAGCTAGATGACGTAATTTTAATTCTAAAATGGATTCAGCTTGTTTATCAGACAAGTTAAACCGTGACATCAATTCGGCTTTCGGTTCATCGTTAAAACGAATAATTTCGATCACTTCGTCAATATTTAAAAAAGCTACCATTAGGGCTTCTAAAATGTGTAAACGAGCTAACACTTTATCAAGCCTATACTGCAAGCGACGTGTAACGGTTGTCATACGGAACTCTAACCATTCAGTTAGCAGCGTTTTTAAACCTTTAACTTGTGGACGGCCATCGAGCCCCAATACGTTTAGATTCACTCGGAAGCTTTTTTCAAGATCTGTCGTGGCAAATAAATGGGTCATTAATTGATCACAATCAATACGATTTGACCGAGGCACAATCACTAACCGAACGGGATTTTCATGATCAGACTCATCACGTAAATCAGACACCATCGGCAATTTTTTTGCCTGCATTTGATTGGCGATTTGCTCTAAAATTTTACCGCTACTGGCTTGATGCGGTAATGACGTGATAAGGATCTCGCCCTGCTCTTCACGATAAACAGCACGCATTTTAATTGAACCACGCCCAGTATCATAAATCCGCTCAATATCTGCTTTTGGGGTAATAATTTCGGCTTCTGTTGGATAATCAGGACCAGGCACTAACTCCATTAATCGCGCTAAATCTGTTTTAGGGTTATCAATAAGCTCAACACAGGCTGACACTAACTCACGAACGTTATGTGGTGGAATGTCTGTTGCCATACCCACAGCTATACCGGTAATACCATTAAGCAAAATATGCGGTAATCGTGCTGGTAAGGTTTTAGGTTCCTTCATGGTGCCATCAAAGTTAGGGCTCCAGTCGACGGTACCTTGACCTAATTCCGACAGTAACACTTCAGAGAATTTTGATAATCTGGCTTCGGTATAACGCATTGCCGCAAATGACTTAGGATCATCTGGCGCCCCCCAGTTACCTTGACCATCGACGAGTGGATATCGATAAGAAAATGGCTGCGCCATTAACACCATGGCTTCATAACATGCGCTATCACCATGTGGATGATACTTACCTAAAACGTCACCGACAGTACGGGCAGATTTTTTATGTTTAGATTGTGCAGATAAGCCTAATTCGCTCATGGCATAAATAATACGGCGTTGGACGGGTTTTAAGCCATCGCCAATATGCGGTAAGGCACGATCCATAATCACGTACATGGAATAATTTAAATAAGCCTCTTCGGTAAAGCGCCTTAGCGGCATTTGCTCTACCCCATCAAGACTTAATTCAATCGCATCACTCATTATTTCATTTCCTGTGATTGTTCAGGTGCGTTATAAAACAGACGGTAAATATTACCTTTTAGGTCATCTGAAATGTACATAGCACCATCTGGCGCATTAATAACATCAAACGGACGTGCAACCGGAAACTCTCCATCTAAAAAGCTCACCACGGTTTCACGTTTAATAACCTTTTCATCTTTAATATCAAGCATCACAATTTGATAGCCGACTTTACTTGAGCGGTTCCACGAGCCATTTTCGGCCACAAAAAGCTGTTGATGATAGCGTTGAGGAAATTGCTCACCCCGATAAAAACTTAATCCCGTTGGCGCAACATGTGCTGGTAGTTCAAATTCGGGAACCGTAATATTTAAGTTTTCGGGTTTATCATATGCAGGTTCAACCACATCGGTGCCATGCAAATAAGGAAAACCAAAATGGCTACCTTTAATGTCTACACGATTAATCTCATCTGCAGGAATATTATCACCCATCCAATTACGGCCTAAATCAGCAAACCATAATTTGTTAGTTACAGGTGACCAATCAAAACCGGTAACGCTTCTCAACCCAAAAGCAATTTGTTCACTGGCACCGGTATCGACATTTATAGCCAAAATATTGCCAAATGGCATCGGGGATTCACAGACATTACATGGTGAGCCAATAGCAACATACAGACGTCCGTCAGGGCCAAAGCGCATAGAACGAGTGTATTTTTTATCTAAACTGGGTAAATTAGAATAGACTTCACGCGCTCGACCAGGTCTACGTAATCGAGATTCAATCTCATCAAAACGAATAATGCGATCATCCTCGGTAACGTATAGCGAGCCGTTGTGGAAAGCGACAGCCTCAGGATAATCAAGGCCTTTGGCGATAAGGTAACGCTTATCGACTTGTCCATTTTGATCACTATCGATTAGCGCATACACGGTGCCACTTTTTTGTGAACCAACAAATAAAGTACCGTTATCGCCCACGGTCATTTGCTTAATATCACCTAAATCAGAAGCATATAAGCTTAAACCAAAGCCTTTTGTTACCGTAATTATCACAGATTGTGCTGCTGAAGCAAAAATCGGAAACAAGCCTAAAAAGAGTATTCCCATAAAGGCTAATTTACCGTTATGGTTAACGTAGGATCGCAATCTAATATACTGCATGCTAATTATTCTTTGCCTTATGTTATTTATTTTTATTGGCATTAAAACTCAACTAAAGTAACGCTAAGTCACCTTTGCTTTCTAACCAGCTCTTACGATCCGGAGCACGCTTTTTGGCTAGTAACATATCCATTAATGCCACAGTCTCATCTGCATCATCAATGGTTAATTGTACTAAGCGTCGTGTATTCGGATCCATGGTGGTTTCACGCAATTGCAAGGGGTTCATTTCACCCAGACCTTTAAAGCGAGTCACTTGCACTTTACCTTTCTTATTTTCTGCTGCTATACGATCTAAAATTCCGGATTTTTCGGCCTCATCCAAAGCATAAAAAACTTCTTTACCGACATCAATACGAAATAGTGGCGGCATAGCAATATAGATATGCCCATGATTCACCAATACGCGATAATGCTTTAAAAACAACGCACACAATAGTGTCGCAATATGTAGTCCATCAGAATCCGCATCGGCTAAAATACAAATTTTACCATAACGTAATTCTGAAATATCTTCACTGTCAGGATCGCAACCAATCGCAATCGAAATATTATGCACCTCTTGCGAACCTAACACTTGTGAGGCATCTACTTCCCACGTATTTAAAATTTTGCCTCTTAATGGCATAATCGCTTGAAATTCTCGGTCTCGAGCTTGTTTGGCACTACCACCAGCAGAGTCACCTTCCACTAAAAATAATTCACCACGCATAGGGTCTTGGCCACTACAATCCGTTAACTTGCCTGGTAGTGCAGGGCCTGAGGTGACTTTTTTACGCGCGACTTTCTTGGCTGCTTTTAAGCGACGCAGTGCATTACCAATACACAGTTCTGCCAACTGCTCGGCTAATTCTGTATTGGAATTTAACCATAAAGAAAATGCATCTCGTGCAATGCCTGCCACAAATGCAGAACTTTGACGACTAGAGAGTTTTTCTTTGGTTTGCCCAGAAAATTGTGGGTCTTGCATTTTTATCGATAAGATAAACGCTGCACGATCCCAAATGTCATCGGGCGATAATTTAATTCCTCGAGGAACAAGATTACGGAATTCACAAAACTCACGCATAGACTCAAGTAAACCTTGTCTAAAGCCATTGACATGAGTACCACCTAATGGAGTTGGTATTAAGTTGACGTAGCTTTCACTTAAACTGTCACCACCTTCAGGTAACCAAGTAATCGCCCATTCAGCGGCTTCTAACTTGCCTTTAAAACTGCCAACAAACGGCTCTTCTGGTAATAAAACCGAGTCTTTTATGGCTTCTTTAAGGTAATCGGTTAAGCCACTTTCATAGAACCACTCATGTACTTCACCATTTTGCTTATTGGTAAATTTGATCCGCAAACCAGGACATAATACCGCTTTCGCCCGTAGGATATAAATTAACTTACTGACAGAAAAATTGGGTGAATCAAAATAACTGGTATCGGGCCAAAAATGCACTCGAGTCCCGGTATTACGACGTCCACATGTACCCGTAACAACCAACTCTTCAACTTTGAAGCCGTTTTCAAATGCCATGTCATACACTTGAGCATCTCGGCGAACCGTAATTTCTACTCGGGTGGATAAGGCGTTAACAACTGAAATACCTACGCCATGTAAACCACCTGAAAACTGGTAGTTTTCATTGGAAAACTTACCACCTGCATGCAGTTTAGTTAGAATAAGTTCAACTCCAGGAATGCCTTCTTCTGGATGAATATCCACAGGCATACCACGGCCATCGTCGGTCACTTCTAGGGAGTTGTCAGCATGAAGTACAACGTCAATTTTAGTCGCGTGCCCCGCCAATGCTTCATCAACACTATTATCAATGACTTCTTGCCCAAGATGGTTAGGTCTAGAAGTATCGGTATACATGCCTGGACGGCGTTTTACCGGGTCAAGTCCATTGAGGACCTCAATAGCATCAGAAGTATATTGGTTGGTCATAATCCACACATTTGGAGTTAAATAGAGCCAAAGTTAGCCCAAATTGATCGTTGTTTGTAACGGTATAAGGTTACAACTGAATAAATTTACATATTTTGTCTAATTGTTGTTCATAACCGACAAAACTGTGGTCGCCTTTCGGCTCTAAATGTAATTCACAGCTATGGTATTTATGTAGCGCTTGTCGATAATCTAACACTTCGTCACCAGTTTGCAACAGCACAAGAAAACGATCTGGATGTCGGATCACATGAGTATTAAACGTAGCGACATCATTTTGATGTATCGGCAACACCTGATAATGTTCGTTAGTATAAGGATTATATTGGGGTCCGATAAACTGTTCAAATAATTCGAACGGTTTTACCGCAGGATTCACCAAAACGGCTTTTCCACCATACATTTCAGCTAAATAACTCGCAAAATAACCGCCTAATGATGAACCGATAAAGCGTAATACCTGCCCTTGCTGTTTAGCTTGTTCAGTAATGTTGCACAATAATGTCATTGCTGCGATGGGTGAAGAAGGTAATTGTGGTTGGTAAAAATCGACTTGTGGATAATGTTGCTGAATATAGTGTGCGGTTTGAACGGCCTTGTCTGACCGCGGAGAGCTATTAAAACCATGTATATAAAGCAGCATATTCCCTCGCGAGACGATTAAGTAGCACTAAACGTCCCTTACAAAATAAGATGACGCGCTAAACTAGTATCCGCTGGCCTCATTATCAGGTGCAAATCGATTTCCTGGCACACGGTACACGTTAGTACGAATGCTACCATCGCATGCCAACTCCAGCAAACGATAACCGGGTTGAAGATTATCTAATGCAAAATACGATGAAGCCGGTTTGAACTGAATGCAGGTTGATGGCGTCGCCATTAATGGAATAGGACCATGCGCTCCAAAATGAACATTATCCACTTGTTGATGTACATGCCCCCAAAGAACTCCTTTCACTTGCGGATAGCGACTTGTTCGTTGCAAAAAGTCTTCACCATTCATCATGCAATGCTGATCTAACCAAGCACACTGCATTAATATAGGATTATGATGCATCACTAACAACACATGCTTATTCGGTTCATCCTTAATTGCAGCATCTATCAAGGCAAACTGTTGTTCGCCCATATAGCCGCCAGGTTTACCTCGAACAGTAGAATCAAGCATGAGTATCAACCAATTACCAATAATGACTCTTTGTTGGCCAAAGATCTGCTCACCTTGCATACGCAAGCTCATCAACCTTGGGTCATCATGATTACCGGGTAGATAGTGGCAAGGCAGATTTAACATCTCAATTTTTTCAACAAAGTGTTGATAGGACTCAGGGGAGTAATCTTGACTAATATCGCCAGTTGCCAACAAAATATTAGCGGGATATTGGGTTGCGATGAACGTATTCAGAACAGCTTGGAGACTTTGTGCCGTATTCACACCCAGTAATTGACCTTCAGGATCGGCAAAAAGATGCGGATCGGTCACTTGGACTAATCGCACGGGTTCATTTTCAGCAATAGAATAATGGACTGCTTCTTTAAGCACTAAAAATTCCTAACCTGGTATAAATAATAAAAAAGCTATGATTGGTAAGTCACACTCAGAGACCCAATCTTCAACAGCTCTTCAAGGAATGCATTCACCTGAAATTTTTCATCGCTATGATGCATATGTATATTCGGGTAATCATACACGGGCTTTAAACGATAAATCTGTTGGCTAGTTAACACTTCTGCTAATTGTGCATCATGATAGACACGGACAATTACTTTGGGAGATTTAAAAAAATGTCCATTTGGGATTGGACGTGATATTTCAACTAACTGAGTATACTTAGTATTTTCAATTAGATTAATTGACAACATTCCGAATTTGCCATTAATTTGCCAAGGTTCGTTAACATTGATTTGCTCGGGTAACCATTTTAAAATATGCGCATAATTTCGACCACAGACAGCTAAAAAATCACTGACATTAGGTTGGTATTTTTGCTTTTTATTTAGGATAAACTTTGCCACTCAATCATTCCTACCTTACTCATTATCACGTTCAATAACTAAAGTGTGTCACGAATTTTTTGGTAATTTAGCATCAACCATTGGATGCCTAATACCGTCGCGGCATTATCGATACGACCATTATTAATCCATTCATAAGCTTGTTGCCTGCTCACTACATGTACACGAATATCTTCATTTTCATGTTCAAGACCATGTATTCCGCCGGCATTGGTTGTATCAACATGCCCCAAAAACAAGTAAAAACGCTCAGTTGTGCCACCAGGACTAGACAAGTAACTGTTTATATAGGTTAAATCCAATAAACTTAATCCAGTCTCTTCGGCTAATTCACGTTCAGCGACTTGTTCAGGTAATTCGCCGGGCGCTATCATACCTGCCACCAATTCAAGAAGCCAGATTGATTTAGTAGTTACTAATGCAGGAACCCTAATTTGTTCGATTAACACGACCTCATCACGAACCGGATCATAAGGCACCACCACCACGGCATTGCCTCTTTCAAAAACTTCGCGAGTGACTTCGCCGCTCCAGCCACCTTTAAATAATTTATGTTTAAAGGTGTATTCTTCCAACTGGAAAAAACCTTTGTACAACAATTTCTTGGATATCAAACTGAAACCAGAGTCAGCATCAAAGGTAGTTATAGTAGATTGCTCAGACATATTTATCCTTGTCGATTAAAACGTAAGCAGTATATTCATTTTAACAGTTCAAATTAGCATAATTAATAACTAAGCATTTGACACTACAGATGCAAAAGTCAGCTGAAAAAAAATAAAATCTGTTACACTTCAAATTTGACTTGAAAATGAAAAAATCACTACTATTAAGTAAAGTTATAAGTAATGTAATAAGTCAGTAGTGTAACAAATGCAGTAAACACTTTAGTGGTTAGTAATTAATCATCAGTAGTAATGATGCAGTAAGCTGTTAGTCATCGATATTGAATGACTATATATCTGTAAAAAACTGGGCATACTCATTAAACAAGCAAGTTAACACTGATTGCCGCGTTGATATTGTAAATATGATAAATCATTAATTTAGCGCAGGGCATGAAAAAATTTATTAGTTAATCAACACCTCATTTTACCGAGGAATTGTCTAAAAGGGCAGCAAATGAAATTCAAAATTGGTTCATTATACGCAGCACTAGCATTTGCTATTGCAGCACCAGCGGCGCAAGCTGATGATTTACTTCAAATTTATCAACAAGCACTCACTAGCGACCCTATTGTTTTACAAGCTAAAGCACAACGTGATGCATTATATGAAAGTATTGAAGAAAACCGCGCACCGTTACTGCCAACGGTCAGTGCCAGTGTTGGCTATGCTAAATCTTGGTATGACCCAAGCAACTCAAGTAACAGTGAAACAGTTATCAGTGGTGTTAGCCTAAGCCAAGTCATTTACAATCATAGCGCGTGGGTTGGTTTAACATTAGCTGAAATGGCGGCATCGCAAGCAGATTCTGTTTATGCATCAACATTACAGTCACTTATTACTCGTGTCACTACCGCGTATTTTAATGTATTAACGGCCAAAGATAACTATGAATTCCAAGGTGCTGAAAAAGCAGCAATTGAACGCCAGCTTGAACAAACTAAACAACGGTTTGCTGTAGGCTTAACTGCTATTACTGATGTTCATGAAGCACAAGCTCAATATGACTTAGCCTCTGCAGTAGAAATTCTAGCACTGAATACCTTAGACAATAGCTATGAAGCGTTACGCGAAATTACCGGAATAGATCATAAGTCGATTAATATTCTTGATACTGACCGTTTTTCGGCAGGAAAGCCTTCACCGGCCTTATCATCTGATTGGTTGAAAATGGCTGAAAACAGTAGCATTGATTTAATGACTCAACGTATCGGAAAAGATATCGCCAACGAAACCATTAGCTTATACAAAGCTGGCCACATGCCATCATTAAGCCTTAGCGCTGGTTATGATAATACCTCAGTACTTAACCCTGGTTCTGATTATAATACAACGTCTGTAGGTGTGACGTTAAGTATCCCTATTTTTGAAGGTTTTTCTGTGACATCACAGGTTAAGCAGGCACAATTTGCGTATGTTGAAGCAAGCGAGAAGCTAGAACAAACTCATCGTAGTGTGACCAAAAATATACGTAACAACTTTAACAATGTTAATGCGTCTATCAGCTCAATCAAAGCCTATGAGCAGTCAGTTATTTCATCTGAAAGTGCGTTAAAAGCGACTCAAGCTGGATTTGAAGTCGGTACTCGTACTATTGTTGACGTATTAAACCGTACTCGTGATTTATACGATTCAAAGCGTCAACTATCTGAAGCCCGCTATGGCTATATCAATTCTATTTTAGCGCTGAAACAGGCGGCAGGTACGTTAAACGAAGATGATATCATCTCAATTAACAATGGATTAATTACTCAACAGTAATGATTCTTCGCCCACAAAAAAAACCGCCATTTGGCGGTTTTTTCATTCACATTATGCGGTGTTAGAAAACTAATTCAACGCCAGCAAATGCACCTTTAAAACTTGTATTTTGTGATACATCAGAAAAGTTGCTCACATCAAAGTTAAACTCACGGTAACCAACACGGATAGAAGTATCAACAGCTAATCCATCAAACTGCCACCCTAAACCAGCACCATAGTCATATACGTTAGATTCATCTATGCCTAACAACACATCAGCAAAACCAAACAAACCTAAACCAACCATGCCAACTTGTGCACTGGCATAACCCATCACAACGCCGCTGTCGATATCCACTTCTTCAGGATGACCAGCATCATTAACACGTAATGAGCCACTCATTAACTTGTATGCAGCGCCTAAATCAACTGACACTAAATCATTATCAAGAATTTCGTAGTACAACATAAAGTCTGTATTATTTAAGTCATTGGTAACTGATACATCGCCAGAAAAATAGTTACCATTAAAGGTAAAGTCAGCGTTACTAATGTCCGAACTCGATTCGAGCGAATTCTGACGAATTTTAACATTCGGTACAAACGGAAGTGGATGCTCAATAGCAAACCATATACTGCCTTGTGCTGAATCATCATCAAAACTGTGAGCAACACCGCTATCATCATTAAATGAATTTGTAGTGTCGGCCTGCCAATAATCAGCGCCGACTTTAAAACCTAATACAGTTGCCGCATGAGCCGATGACATACTTAAAAGGCCCACGACAGCTGTGGCAAGAAGAGTCTTTTTCATCATTATCCCTGTGAGAGTAAATTAGTTAAATCAATTACCGCGGCATTTGCACGCGAAATATAATTAGCCATCACCAACGAGTGATTAGCGACTAAACCAAAACCATTTCCATTAAGAACCAAAGGGCTCCAAACTGTTTGCTGAGTAGCTTCAAGTTCACGAATAATTTGACGTAAACTGACCTCAGCGTTTTTCTTTTCTAAAACGTCGGCAAAATCAATTTCAATTGCTCGCATAAAATTCAATAATGCCCAAGCAGAACCACGGCTTTCATAAAATACATCGTCTATTTTCCACCAGCCAGTTTTAATTTCATTACTTGATAAACCAGGTGTAGATTGACGCGCAGAGTTATCACCTGCTAAATCAGTATTTAATCGTTCTTGGCCCACACTGGCAGATAAATGTTGCGACATACTGCCTAAGCGTTTCTGAACTTCTTTCAACCATTCATTCAGATTATCTGCACGAGCATAAAACTGAGCATTATTGTTGTTAGCATCACTGATTTTAGCACGATAAAGTTTCAATAATTTAATCGCATCGCGATACTCACCTTCAGCACTTGGCACCAACCAACTAGTATGACCAATGTTTAGTTTAGAATGTGCAGCGAGTAAATCAGCATCAGCAGTCGACTGCGACTGTGAACGGCTAAACTCTTTACGCATCGTTAATGCTAAATCACGTACTTGCTCTAGTGCCCCAAACTCAAATGCAGGCATATTATCCATCATTACCGACGGAGGCATAATATCATTTGATAGCCAACCACCTGGTTTATCCAGCAAGGTTTCCATGGTGGTAATAAGTGACGTTGTGGTCGCATAACCCACAATGACGTTACCGTTATCGGCTTGCGACGATACCGGTTTAATGGGATCGGGTTCAATACTCCACCACACACTCACAAAGTAAAGTACTAAAAAAAGCACCCCAACCACGCTTAAAATTTTATTCCTTGTTATTTGCATCAATATTGCTCCTTAATGATGGTGATGATGCTCTGCATGTTCATCATGATCAGTACCGGCTTGTTTAAGCACCATAAGCTCAATCATAAGATGCTGACCATCTTCAAAAATTAATTCTAAAGGGACTTTATCATTAACAGCCAATGGTGCGGTTAACGACAATAACATCACATGATTGCCCGTAGGTTGAAGCGTTAACGAACCGTGAGACGGTATTATAAACCCTTCAACTTGACGCATTTTAACCATGCCATCTTCTTCAACAATGGTATGTAACTGTGCTACTTTTGCCGCACTGGTCTTCACTTCAACTAACTTAACATCGCTGTTGTTATGATTTTCTAACGTAAAATAAGCGGCAGTATTAGGCACACTCGCAGGCATAGCTCTAACATGTCCATCAACCAAAACAACATTAGCACTGGCCGCGAATGATATTGATGATAACACTAAAAAGTTAAACAGATGTTTGAATATTGCTTTCAATGTCTTAAACTCCATGTAATGTCACTCGCATTCACTTAAGGAAGCTACGAATGAGTTATATTCAGGTAAGAGATGATCAAGGCGTGCGTATCATCAGTTTTAATCGTCCAGAAAAGCGCAATGCCTTTAATCTAGAAATGTATCAGCAATTCACAGAATACCTGATCCAAGGTGAAGCCGACAATGATATTCGTGCCTTTATGTTTCACGGTACCGAAAACTGCTTTAGCTCTGGCAATGATATCGTCGATTTTCTACAAAGTGGTGCGTTAGATGATAATCATCCAACCGTTAAATTCTTGTTTTGTTTATTAGATCTTAAAAAGCCTGTAGTGGCTGCAGTAACCGGAGCCGCGGTGGGAATAGGGACAACATTGCTGTTGCACTGTGACTTAGTATACGCCGACAATAGGGCAAAATTCCAAATGCCTTTTGTGAATTTAGCTCTGGTACCAGAAGCCGCTTCAAGCATATTGTTACCATTAATCGTGGGTCAACAAAAAGCGGCTGAACTTATTTTACTTGGCGAAGCCTTTGATGCAGAGATGGCTGAAAAATTAACCATTATTAACCGCGTGGTTGCCCAAGACGAGCTCATTAGCTTCAGTCTAGCGCAAGCAAAAAAATTGGCAGCTCTACCACCGTTATCTATGCAAGCATCAAAACGGCTTTTACGTCATAACCTAGCAGAAGTTAAAGCTCAGATGAAATTAGAAATAGTTGAATTTTCTAAACGCTTACAAAGTGATGAAGCAAAACAACGCTTCCAAGCTTTCTTAAAAAAATAGTGACATACATCAATGTAACCTGTCTACGGGGTAATCAATGTACCCCCGCTTATCCATTACTGGGCAAGTCTTAAAATCGAGATGTTTTTTGGCTCATCACCACGGCAATCACAAAGTATGCAAGTAAACTAATACTTGGATTGGTTAGCACTAGCCCAACCGTTACCACACGAGTCCAAAGTAATGACCAATCGTATTGTTTCGCTAATTTAGCCGATACGCCACACACGATTCGAGTTTCATCTTGTAATCTATTGATTAAACAGTTCATATTACCCTCTAATATTTAATAAAAATTATTCTAAAAAAAAGCAATGATTTAAGATTAAGCTTGGCCATTAATGCTTGGCCATAACAGCCAGCTGACTAACATCGCACACAATCCAAAACTGATAACTGGCAATAACAATAACGACATTAATGGCAGCACCAAGCCTATATTCATCGCCCAATCCATTACTTATTTTCAGCAGCTACTGTGGTACTTATTTGTGGTTGTTCAAAGCTAGCAAACTCTAGTGCCGAATTAATTTCAAAAACTTGTTCAGCTATTTGGGTTTGCAACGACAGCATTAACTCTTGCTTCACATTTGAAATCATCTCTTGGCTCGCTTGCGTCATATTCTGCTCTAGTGCAGCGACCGTATTAGAGATTGAAATTTCATCTGCTTGTGCCGAAACACTGGCGGTAACCAATAATGCAGCTGCAATTGATAATTGAACACTACGGCGAATCACGTTGGTTGAAGTTAATGTAGACATAATGGCATCCTTTCTTGTGTTGGTTATTGGCAACTAAACACCCGTCTAGTTGATTACACAATAGGTATTACAAGCTACGTGCCAACTTTAACAATCAACTATAACCATATAATTAACATGATAAATTTATTAATTTTAGTTTATATAATTGAACTTATTAGTCGAGCAAAAAACCAACAGATAGTAAAATTCACCATATCATTGGTGAAAATGACCAGCCGTTTTTGTTATCTATGATAGAAATGACAAAAAATAGAAATATACAGTGAAATATCACCGAGCTTGGGGAGGATGATTGAATGAATATCATATTCACTCATTACATAAGCGAATACTTAAATAGCGACTATTTAACCCGTTAAGTATTTTCAAAGAGAGTAATGCAGGGCATAAACTCAAAAAACGCCAAATAAAAAGCACTTATTATTAAGTGCTTTTATATGGTATCTGAGTGTTCAACACAGCGAGGCTTAACTGTAGATCTGCCGCTATCGAGATATATTAAGATAGCGACTTAATGGCATTCATCATTGGCCTGTGCTTCTGCATCGACAAACTCAGCGGCTTTTAGTACAACCCTAATATCAGCATTGGGTTTATGGGCATTTTCACTTAAATGACGACGCCAACCACGCGAACCCGGTAATCCTTGGAATAAACCAATCATATGGCGGGTAATGTGATTTAAACGACCACCTTGGGCTAAATGAGCTTCAATATATGGCAACATTTGTTCAATCACTTGCTGACGAGTGATCACCACTGTATCGAGTCCACACAACTGTTGATCAACTTGTGCCAACATATATGGGTTTTGGTAAGCTTCACGCCCCACCATCACCCCATCTAGCTGGGCTAAATGCAACTTAGATTCTTCAAGGGTTTTAATGCCACCGTTAATGCTAATATTCAAGTGCAGATAATCACGCTTTAACTGATAAACTCGATCATAATCTAGCGGCGGAATTTCACGATTCTCTTTCGGACTTAACCCTTGTAACCAAGCTTTACGCGCATGAATAGTAAATGCACTACAACCTTGAGCGCTCACGGTTTCAATAAAATCAGTTAAAAATAGATAACTGTCTTGCTCGTCAATTCCAATACGGGTTTTAACTGTAATGGGAATATCAGTTACCTGTTTCATCGCATCAACACATTGCGCCACAAGCGCAGGCTCAGCCATTAAACATGCACCAAAACGACCATTTTGCACTCTATCAGATGGACATCCGACATTGAGGTTCACTTCATCATAACCACGTTCAGCAGCCAACTTGGCACACGCCGCTAAATCAACAACATTAGAGCCTCCCAACTGTAACGCCACTGGATGCTCTTGTTCGTTATAAGCTAAATAGTCACCCTTACCTTGCAATATGGCGCCCGTTGTCACCATCTCGGTATACAGCAATGCCTTACTCGACATTAAGCGAGCAAAGTAACGATAATGACGGTCGGTCCAATCCAGCATAGGCGCTATGCTAAACGTTCTATCTAACGTAACCCTTGGTGTATCAGGCTTTATATCAGTATTTAGTAAACTCATCATTCTCACATTTTGGGTTGTTTTTAAACGTTTTTGCACATTTTAAGGTTGTCAGGTATCCTCTGAGGTATCCAAAAATATAGGACTGGGTACCCAAGATGGCCTATTACGTTATCGATCCAAGAACCCGCGCCGATGGCACAATACGTTATAAATGTACTGTAAGGGTCAAGAAAAAAGGCAAGATAGTTTACAGTGATCATAGAACATTTTCAAAGTTAGCACCTGCCGAATCATGGGCTAAACAAGAAGTGGGGAAATTGGAATCAGATGGCATACCAAACCCTAGTTCGGGTGAGCTCCCATTGAGTGAGGTGATTGCCAAATATATTGACGATCCCCACATATCTTTAGGACGAACCAAACTTTATGTGCTTAAGCTTTTAGCTGATAGTGAAATAGGCAAAATCAATATTGTCGATATTCGCTCTCATCATATTGTTGACCATTGTAAAAATAGAATAGATGCGGGTGCTGGGCCATCGACTGTAGCGCATGACGTGAGCTATTTGCGCTGGTGTTTAAAAATGGCTAAGCCTAGCTTTGGATATCCAGTTACTGAGCTTCCTGTTATTGAAGCGTATGAGCTTTTGCACAGCCAAAACTTAATTGGCAAATCTGCGCGGCGTTCGCGTAGGCCAACTGCAGTTGAAATTGAAAAGTTAAAGGTAGGGTTAGAAGAACGTGCCAATAAACAAGCTGCGCATATTCCGTATATTGATTTGCTCGACTTCTCTATTTTAAGTTGTATGCGGGTTGGTGAAGTTTGCCGAATATTATGGGCTGATGTGGATGAAGCACAAAAAGCGGTGATTGTGCGTGACCGTAAAGACCCACGTAAAAAAGCAGGTAATCACATGCTAGTGCCGTTGTTAGGTGGGGCGTGGGAGATATTACAAAAACAACCCCGTAATGATGCACGGGTATTCCCGTTTAATGAAAGGTCTGTTGCTGCAGGTTTTCAGCGGGTGCGTAACGCATTAGGTATTGAGGATTTACGCTATCATGATTTGCGACGTGAAGGTGCTAGCCGGCTATTTGAAAAAGGGTACACTATTGATGAAGTTGCCCAGGTAACAGGCCATAGGAATATTAATACGCTTTGGCAGGTATACACTGAGTTATACCCAAAGCGTCTACATGATAAGGATGTTTAATGAACGTATCGGGCAGTAGTGATAACTTGGGTAAATGGTTAACCGCATTAGCAGCTTTGTGCCTTATCGGGGTTATAGCTGCATTTCTTATCATAGCAACCTACGGGTATCAGATGGGGTGCTTTGCATTCATCGGATTTAATCCAAACAAGTTGACTTGTAAAATATCCACACTGAACGATGACTGGAGCACTTTTAGCTCTTTGCTGTCAGGCTCATTCTCGATGATAGCTGGCCTTGGCACTTTGGGAGTGCTATTAATCAGCATGAAACAATTCAAAGTGCAGCAATCCCAAATTAAACATCAAAATAAACGACAGGAAATCATAGATAAAGAAAATAAAGACAGGGAAATAATACAATTAGAATTTATTAAAAAACAGAAAGATTTATTATCTCTTCAAATAAAGAAAATTAAAATTAGTGAGTTCTTGGATACTTTAGATTCAATAGAGAAAATTTGCGTTGACTATAAGTTTTCCGACAAAATCAATACTTTCGAAAACTTTTTAAAAAATGATGAAAAAAAGGAAATCTTATCGGGAGAGCTATTTGAAATAATTAATACATTTAACATGAAAAAAGAATATGACATAAATGCTATCCATTACTTTTATAAAGCCTTAAGAGAGACATTAAACATAGAATATATTTCAAAACCAAAACTTGGCGACGTATCCGTTTTTCGTTGCCCTATAGGGTTTAACATTCATACCGTCGAGGTATCTATAAATAGATTGAACTCATTGATATACGAAATATCACGACGATTTAAATTTAGACTAGATATCCCAAACATTAATATACCGAAAAACCTAAAACTACACGAAATTATTAGCATAATTGATAAAAGTAAACACTACCAACATATAAGAATAGAAAGTAATCTTAATGGCTATATTCATCTGGTTTTATTTATTTTCGAGATGACTAACTCATCATTAGGTCCACCATATAGAAATTTACTTTCTATAGAGCATCAAATGTATGGCATAGATGATTTTTATAATAATAGATTCACTTTAGAATTCATTAAAAAAGCAAGAATACATATTGATACTTATTGTACTAATTCTGATTTACTTTCTAAATTAAATTCCCATTTGAATAATTTTGCTAGTGAATACAACAATTAAACCTCTATCGCCACAAATACCAAAGCTGGTGCTATCCCTAGCACCCTGCCGTCTTGAACGTAGATGTGATCGCCAACGCTGCCGCTGCCAATGACTCGTTGAGTATGGTTGCTGGCAGTGGTGGCGGTGACGGTTCCGTCGGTGTTTACGGTGTTGATGGTCATGATCAGCCTTGGTTGGGCTAATGATTGTTGTAACTGCTTTAACATTGTCGATCCTTAGATTATCAATTCACTGATTATTAATTCACTGATTTCAATTCACTTACGCTACATGGCGGATCACGGTGATTGATTGGTTGATATCAATTTCACCTTTATCGCTAATCGATGCTGATATTGATGCGCTGTCGCATATTCCTTTAAACACCTCAACACCCTCACGAATACCAATCAACATACCAGGTGTTACTGGCGGTAAGTCGCTCATAATCGGTAGGCCCATGGTGATGTTTAACGTGTTGCCCGTGTCGGCCAGTGCGTTGGTACCGGCTATTCTTGCCGCCTGATTATCAACAATTAACTGAGCGCTGATGTCATCGGTGGCAATGTTACCTGCACTGCCAGTACGTTTCACTTTGGCGCTAATACCTTGTTGTTCACCGCGTAGCCACACCACATTGCACTCGGTGTTGAGTGATTTGGTTTGGCTGTATTGGGTGATCACTGCATCGTGCACGGTTAAGTCTGGCGTTGCCGAATCCATTTGCCACGGTACCGTTGGCCAACGTGGTACCACAGTTAACGTGCGGGTATCGTCATTGCTTAATAACATACAACCCACTTGAGCCACTGCCTCGCTTACGGCTTCAATCGGTGATTTATTACCAACACTGAACGCCCCTGCTGGTACGTTAAAATCAGTGATGCCGTTTAACTGAATTGTCCAATCGGTAAATTGCAGCATGTCGGTAAGTAAACCGTTAAAGCTGCGCGATACCGAGTTGGTATAACTGATATTCAGTAAGTATGGGCTGGCTAATTCAGCGCTGCGGCTGCGACCCGAACCACTGTGGGTTTCGCTGCCAAACACTTTGCTGACACTTAGCTGTTCAACCAGGCAATAAAACTCATAACCGTTAATGCCGATTTTGAGTAATTGGTTTTCAGCGCGGCTGGCATCGATGCGGCTTGAAAAATCAATACTCACCGAACTGGCCCACTGGCCACGGCTGCGGCTGATATTAATATTACTGATCACAATCGGTACGTCATCAGATACACGCACACACGTAATGGTTGGCTGCATTAAATAATACCTGCGCAGTTGTGGTTCAATGGGGGTTTCAAAATCAAGGCTGGGTAAGCTTGGGTTGGCATCGATTAGCCCGCCGCCATCGTCAAAATAACAATAGTTTGGCGATGCAGTAAAACGCAACTGCAAAGGGCTGGTTGAACTGGCCCAAGGCTCACTAAAGCGAATCGTGACTTTGCCCGTAGGTGTTCGATAACGAGTTGAGCAAATCCAACTCGCCGTATGCGGCCCCCATGCAATAGCGGGTTGAGCAACACGAACGTGGCCATAGTAATACGTCACGTTTATTAAATTGCTGCACTCGGTACCATCTGCCCAATCAATTGCCGACTCAATAGCCAGTAAGCTAGGCGCTGTTTGCCAGTTCATGAGCCATTGGTTTTGCTGTTGATTTGGTACCAACCAGGTTAATTCATACTGCTGTTCAACGCTGTCAGCCACAAACCATTGCCACGCATTCGTTACGGTTAATAACGGGTTTACAGCGTATTCAACTGAATAAGCTTGTTGCGTTAGTGGTTTGTATTGCCAATTGAGATTAGTAACGCTATCAATTGCTAAATGAGTAAACCACGCTGCGGTTGTTTCACTCTGCCTTGATTCGCAATAACTGACTAATTGCAATTGATGATCAACACGCACAGGCGGTTGCCAGGTAACACCTAAGTTAATCCCTAGTGATGGCGGGCTAATTGGCGGTGTTGGTGGCTCAACAACTACATCACCACCAAAACGAATTGTGATTGGTGATGTAGCGTTAGGCCAAGGTTGATTGAAGCGTAATTGAATCATGTGTTGGCAACATCAAAAATTTGACCGTCAACACCATCAACCACCGCAGCGTTAAAAGTCCTGTCATCATCAAAAATCATCACTACTAAATTACCACCACTAGTGAAATTATTATTTAAGTGAATAACCGACCTGTCAGCTTTACCAGTGTAAAGCGTTGCCATCGTCTTTCTGTCTAATATTGAAAATCGTTCTGCCTGTGGGTCTAAGTCAAGCTCTAATTTGGCTCTATAAAGCGGAACCAAACTGAGCTTGCTATACTGAAACAAAATATTACTCATGCCAAGTCACCATATTAACTACAACACCTTGTACTGAACCTGTGCTACGCATAACCCAGTGGTCAACCCCAAAGTCAGTTTGTATAACAGGCCACGGTAAATTTTCGCAACGTGGTGACATTGAACAATTCATACCCGCCAACTTGCCACGATAAAGCGGGTAATTCTGACTTTGCCTATAGCTAGCACCGTCAGGGCTAGTATAGAGACTGTTCGGGTATACACTATGAGCAGCAATCAATACAGGGTAGTAAATTCCCAAATTAACATCGCTTACGCCTTGAATTGGGTTCGTATAAAAAACATTGTTAATAACCAAAATTCCATAATCGTCCATCGTGGCGCTACCATCTGTACCTCCAAGTTTTAGTAAAATAGTAGATGCCGAAGATGGTGGTGAACTTATTCTGAACGCTGTATGAAAGCACGAAGACCAGCTTGTAAGTGATGTACCAGTGAAGTCGCCATTTACACTGGTGCTACCAATCGTTATAAACGTGTTTATATCATTCGGTATAAACGGATCAAAGTCACCAACGTATGCCACACTATCATATAGTGAATTATTACCACCCATAACCCCATTGGTCGATAAGATTAAATAGAATGCTCTACTTGTACCAATCACAACCCAACGGTCAAAATTGGAATTATAAGCGTGAATACCTGTGTTGTAGCTTTTATTAAAGAACGTATCTAAACCACTCATGGACACGGCCGACGTTAAACGCATTAATATATTTGCGCTATTTGAACCGTCATGACTCCACATTTGAAAATACCCACCACTACCCTCGGTGGGTGAGTTTCGATAAGCCACCTTTTGAGATACAACATCTTCAAACTCTTTTGTCCAACCAAGTGGCGACTTAGACCCATAACCGTCAACTAAACACTTTTGCAAAATATTAATAATTTCTGATGGTTTAGGTGTGGTCAATTGTGGCGCACCCGCGTCATCCCAACGATAAACCGTTACTGGTAATCCCATAAAACTAACCTCTTACTTTAATTTAGTTTATTACGCTTCATTACCACGGAATGCCAACACGGCTTTGTCGGTGGTGATTTGACTGTGACCGGCTTGCACTGTGCGAATTGGCATGATGGGTTTGGCACTGGCCACGGTGGCAAAGCGGATTGCTTCGCCCGGGTTCCAACCTGCACCGAACGCGCCTGAGCGGATCACAAAATACGGTTGATTCGTTAGCGAGTTAATTGGGGCAAAGTCGTTTAACGTATCACCCGTGGCAATTTGGCCAATGCGCTTACCGACACAACGAAACGCCGTGGTTGAGGTAAGCACTAAGGCCCAATCTTCGTTAACCGCCGCCTGGTTAGTGACTTCAATGGGGATGTCCACCGTATTTAACGTGCCTTGGGCGGAGTCACCGTCTAGGTCCCAGTTGTTTGCCCAGCTGGTCATGTCGCGTACTTTGCCAACTCGGGCTTGTAAATCACCCAATATCTGCACACTGGCCACACTGGCGCCCATTGGATACTCGCGAGTTAACGGCGCTGAAATACTCACTACACCTTCGTTAACTGCCGTGACTAATGCCAACTCGCTGATGGTGTCACTTAAAATAAACGGCGCAGTAAAGCCGCTAAAGTCACTGTTTAGGGTGACAGTGCCGGTGGCATTATCAACCGTAAAGTGGTCGCTGGTTGCGGTCCATAAGCTGGCGCCATTGGCGTCGGTAATATCAACAAAATTAGTGTCGGCACGCACGGTTACTGTGGCACCATTACTTGGGCTCACAATGGCTTGATAATCAGTGTGCGATACCGCCACAGTGCCCCACTGCCTAAATATATTAACCACACCCGCATTGGGAACCCGCAGCGGATTAAGGCCGTAAATATCAGCTGGCGGTAAGTTGCGCACTTGCTCGGTAATGTCGTAACGTAAGGTGCTTAACTTCACCGTTTGGGTGAATGTCATTTCAACCAAATTGTTTACTATGCTGCCGCTAATCCCTGTGCCAGAAATGGTGCCATTGGCATCACTGCTGGCGCTGATTAACACATCACTCACCGTCATCACTTGCACATAAAAGGTGTTTAACACTGGGTCGGTGGCATTAAGCACAAAGGTTGCAACGGTTGTTGACTCAGGCGCTATGACTAAAGCGACAAAGGTTAAGCCGCTCATGCCAGACTCAAGCGTAACGGCACCCGTTTGATAATCGATAATGCCCACACGATATTCAGTAATCGTCGTTGTGAAAAGCACACCTTCACGCTCAATGAACGAAGAATTATTGCCTTGATAAACCACCTTACCCGTTAAGGTGTTGGCGACTAATTCGCGATCTGCAGGGAACGCATCGGCATTGCTGTAGTTTTGATATGCATTGGTTGAGATATAGCCCAAGGTCACTGGGGTGTTAAGGTCTGGCTTGCGCGATAACGTCACACTAATTGAATCACTACTGACCACACTAATAGCATCATCACTGCCGTACTGAATACCGCCAGATGTGTAACTCACCACAGGGGTGTAATCAACTGCAGTGTTAGTACCTTGCAGCACATCAAGTGCCGCAAACTGATAGCTTTGTGCCGCTGTTGCGGTTTGCGATACGGTTTTACGTACCACATCGCCATCACTTATCGATTGACCTGTTTTAATTTGTTCGCTTAACACCACGGGCAATAAGTTTTGCTGTACTGCTTGCACCGCTAAATTTTTGCTGCTGCTCGCGGCGGTTAACTTAGTTACACCGTGAAACGTTAACGGGCTGGCTTCGTTGGTTAAACGCAGCTTAGTGCAGTTACTTTTGCCGTTGATTGTTTCGTTGTACTCAGGGGTAGCAAAATCAATTGGTGGGTCGAATACAATATTGCCATTACTGTTACCTGGTGCATTAGTATCTGTCACCATGGCGTAATGGGTTTTACGTGGCCACTCCACATCTTCGGCGTCTGGGTATTCAACGGTAATCGCAATCACTTGGCCCACACGTAACGTGGTGGTTTTGCGATACTCTTTGCCATCGAACATATACGTAGACTGTAAATAGTCTTTACTAAAGCTGTTTTGATTGGGTAAAAAGCCCGGTGCGCCGTCACGAATTAATGAGCCCGCGGTTACTGATGACTCTAAAATGGCTTTCATTTCAACCATGCGGTCTTCATCGTCTAACGCATCGGCCTCGACTAACAGCATCGACACTAACGCATCAGTGGGCGGTTGGCTAATGTACACATGAGCATCGAGCAAGGTGCCCGTGTCGGTGGTGTCTAATGCTGGGTAACACTTAACTACGTCGAGTGATGATTGCGCGTGGTCAATGTCAGATATCGCAGTAAACAACTCGTTAAGGGTGCCAGACTGCACCGCATTGCGGGTACGTTGGCCGCCTGCATCGTCACTGGTACCGAGCAGTTCTGGCTTGAATATTTTTAAATCATTACGGGTAATGCTCATGGGCCACCTGTGTGTATAAAAAAGCGTGAAAGAGTTACAGCGTTAAAAATCGTAATACCACGTTAGTCAGCAGCGGATACCCGCCTAACTGATCGTCAACGTCATCACCCGTGATCACACTGCTTTGGGTGTTATCCCACATCACATTAATGTCGGTGCCATCGTGATTAACAGTGAACTCGGTAATGGTGCTGGCAGCATGGGCTTGTAACTGCTCAAACTCAGTGCGAAGCATCCAGCCGGCTTTACTGCCCAGCTCTAACGTAAACCCTGCGGGTATGATGGTTTGCTGAATATGCGGAGCACCGTTTAGTGCCCTTGTCATATTGGCCGCGACACGCTGCGTACTATTGCGATTAAGCCAGTGCAACGGCTCGGTTAGCACAATGGTGTCGATAGTGGTGTTGTACATATCGCCTCTTTATTTGATTTCAGCCCAGACTAGCCACCAACCGATTGCAGGCGCTTAATCTCCGCGACCAACTCATTCACAATGCTGCGTTTTGCTTGTGCATCAAACGTGCGATTGCCCACTTGCAGCTGCAATACCACCGTATCGCTACTGGTTGCTGCGGTTGTGGTGGTCGTGGTTTGGGTTGTTGTGGCTTTTGCCGCAGTGTTGGCGGTATTAGTTGCAGCATTGCTGGCAGTTTGATTGCTGAGGGCTGCGGCATCGCTAATGGCTTGTTTTTCGCTGGCATCTTGCTGGGCTTTAATCTCAGCAGTTCGGTAAGCGTAAACCTTTTTTAGCGTTTCCTCGGCTTCTTTTAACTGGGCAATTAACGCCTTGTCGCCCGTGGTTTCAGCGGCAGCTAACTGAGCTTTAATCTCGGTTAACTCTTGCTGATACTGACGTTCTTCGATTGCGGCTTGGTTACCAAGGTAGCCGTCGAGTTCATCTTGTAGGGTATCGAGTGTTGATTGCGCACTATCGCGTAGCGAGTCCATGCTAGATTTAGCCGAATCAATCGCCGTGCGTAGCACTCCCAAGTCTTGATCATTCATCAAGTTCATTGAGTTGGCTGCATTTTCGGCGCTATTGATTAAGCCAACGTTGCCACTTTCTGCAGCATCAAGGGCATCAACCATTTTTAGCAGTTCGATACGCTGATTGTAATATGCCGCTTGCGCTTGCTTACCTGCAATTTCAGCCTCACGAGCAAAGTTACTAATGCCAGTAAAGTCTATCGATGCGGCTTGCACTGTTTGTAGTTCGCCAATCTCACCACGCAGATCTTTATAAATCTGAATGGTTTTTTCGAGCTCACTGCTTGAGTCGGTTAGCAGGGTTTGGCCGTAAAGTATCGACTTAAAGTAAGCGACTGCACCGGTACTGAGTTCAGCCACTTGCGCGGTAATGCCTTGCAAGTATGCAGTGAAAAACTCAGCCACACTCGACAGCGTAGTACCCGCATCTTGAGCGCTTTTAACAATCACGCCCACGGTGTTTTGAATGCTAATACCAATATTGGTGCTTGAACTTTCAACTTGCTTTTCGGCTTGCTGGCCACTTTCACCCATGGCCGTTTGTGCTTGTTTCAGCTTTTGGTACTGAGTCACCAACGCATCAACGTTTTCGCTAAGCCCCAGGTTGGCGGCTTGTTGCTGAAGACTCGACTCAACTTGCTTATCACCCGCCACGGACGCTTGAATCGATGCCTCGGCGTATTTTAAGAACGCCTGGTTAAGCTCGTTAGTTGAGGCTACACCATCGGCGGCACCTTGCTTTACTTCTTCGTAAGTGGCTTTAGCTGCGGCCGCTTGTTCGCGCAACACAGTAACGGTGGTAATGCCTGCTTTCGACATCGCCAATTCAAACTCTTTGATTTTGGCGGTTTTTTCGTCGGTGGCATCACCTTGGTTTTGCTGGGCATCAGCGACTTTATTAGCCGCATCAGTCTGTACCTTCGCGCTTTTAGTTGCAGCTTCACCCGCAGCTTTGTACGCAGTAGCGGCGGCTTGCTCAACTTCGCCGGTCATCTGTTGCCAAGCGGCATTAATGTCTTTGCTGTCTTGCTCAATTTGTTGCTTATAGCCGTCAGAAATAGCCTTAACAGCTTCTGACACTTGACGAATAGAGGCGCCAAGTTCATCACCACCAAGCGCTTCAATCATATAAGCATAAGCATCAATGATTTTGGCAAATGATGCCGTAGCCACCAAGGCAATAGATGATAGCCCTGCGGTAATGCCGTTCCACACCAAGCGCAATGATCCGCTAATCACATTTAACGCCCGAGCAAAGGCAGCAATGTTTTCAAGGGTAGCAGTAATGCTTGAGCCACCATCGCGGATCATGGTGGTAAAAAAGTCGCTAATGTCTTGCGCGGCCTGTTTGATTTGACCGCTTTTATTGAGTTCGTCAAACTTGGCGTTTAACGACTGAATAAAATCAACTGCTACCTGGTACGCGCCTGAGTCGGCAATGATAGTTTTAAATTCAAGCCACTTGTTAGACATCAAGTTAACTTGACCACTTAAGCGTTCAAGGCTTTTAGAAGCTTGGCCATTGGCTTGATTACCCATTTCGGTAAACAGCTGCTGCATCACATCGCGGCCAAGTTGCCCCGCTTCACTCATCTTTTGCAGTTGGACCGCATTTTTACCGGTGACTTGTTCTAGTAAGTCCCAAACGGGGATACCGCGTTCAACCAACTGCAGTATTTCTTCACCCTGCAGTTTTTGTTTAGCCCAGGCTTGGCCAACACCAAGAATAATACCTTCGAGCTTTTCTTGGCTACCACCTAACTTAGCGTTGTAATCGACCATGGCCTGCAAGCTGCCATTGGTCGGGTCGATACCAAATGTTTTTAATGATGCAAAGGCTTGTTTAACCGAATCTAAACGGGTACCAGTATTGTTAGCAAAGTCTTTAATCCATGCGGTCGCTTGCTCACCGCCAGCTATACTGCCCATCATGGCGGTCATTTGCGCGGTGAACGCTGCGGCTTCATCGCCTGCGGTTAATACCGACTTAATGCTTTCCCACAGTTTATCGACACCAATGTAGGCACCAGCCATGGCAACCAATGATGCCGTGGCGCTTTTGATGCTACCACCAAAATCACCCGCATCTTTTTTAGACTCAACCAGCAGCTTATTGTGCTTTTCAAGCTTAGTGTTCACACCGCTTAATGCGGTTTCAGCTGCGGCTTGTTGCTGCTTTAAATCTTTAGTGCCATCAGCTAGGTTGTCCATGCTGATGCCCGCTGTTTTTAAACTGGCGGTATTTTTGTCGAGTTCGGTTTTGCTTTTGTTAATGCCGCTAGCCAGCTGGTTTAACTCAGTACGGGCGGTTTTTACATTGAGGGTATACTCCGCTTTTGCACGGCTGGCGGTATCGGTTGCGGTAGTAGCTTCAAGCAGTTCGCGGCGCTGGGCATCTAATGCAGTGGCTAACTCATTGGCACTGTTTTTAGCGGCGGTTTGCTCGTTAGCTAATTGTTGTAAATCAACGGTGGCTTTATTGAGGGCAGCGGCTTGCTCTTTGCTGGCTGTGGCACCTTGTTGCTGCTCGGTGCTGAGTTTTTCAACTTCAACACGGGCTTGTTGTAATTCGGTTTCGTACTTAACCAATGCAGCTTGGGCTTGATTGTACTCTTGTTCTAACTCGTTGGTAGTGCCTTGGGCTTGAGTTTGCGCGGCTTCAAGTTGCTTTAATTCTTTGGCTGCTGCTTTTTGTTGGCTAACTAACTTATCAAGGGCAACGGCATTGTCTTTGTAGGCGCTTTCACCTTTGCTAATTGATGCAGTTAAATCATCAATTGAGTTGGCTGCGGCTTGTAAATCTTCTAACTCTTTTAAGCGGGCATTAAGGATTTCGCTTTGTGCCGCTAACTCGGCCACTGCCTTTTCAGACTTCTTGGCTTCACTGGAAAATAAATCTTTGCCCTGAATAATCAGGTTAATGACTTGGTCTTTAAAGCTCATACATCACCAAATTAGTGTTACAAAACAAAATAAAAAAGCCCACAGCGGTTAACTGTGGGCTTGAATGTTGAACTATACGGTTATTCCGAACAGTTCAATTACGCTGCACTTCGCACAAAGAACTTAGACTTACCAGAAGCAACAATGCTGCTGTCGGCCAGTACGCCGCCTTCGATGTCGAACGAGCCAAAATCGTCGCCAATTAAGTCTAGGCCCGATGTTGGCGTAGGCTTCCAACGGTAAAACTTCAACACACTGGGTTTACCAGTTGCATCGTTAATACCGTCAACAACTACCTTCACTTCTTCGCCTGACTCAACTAAAGCTTGCAGCGAGTTACCCGCTTTGCTGGTATACGTGACTTTAAGCGCTTCGCCAGCGGTAATGGCACCGGTGCTTAATGCACGAATACCTGCGGCACTGACAATGTAATCTTCATCTAACACATAGGTGGTGCTTCCCGTGCTGTCGGTAACCACTACTGCAATGTCGGTATCAATCATTTTGGCGGTATCGGCTAGGCCGTCTAACGCTGCGGTGATTGGCTCGTCGGTGACTGAGTCGGCTGTTAACGCATCAATTTTACCGCGCAGCGCTAAGGCTAAGTTAGCGTTGCTAAAATCGTTTAACGTCATTGATAAGCTGACCGATTTAACTACGGTGATTTCGGCAGCGTTACCGCCACCGCCACGATAGTTTGGTTTCTCTTTGGTTTCTTGCTCGATTGAAATGTTTACGCCGCTGGCGTTACCCACGTCGCGGCCGTTGACATACACAATGCCTGAGCCGATGTAACTTTCAACTACGGTGTCGCTCATAGTTTTTCTCCAAATGGTGCTGTATGAATTAAGGTTAAAGTGATGACCGCTAATCCATGTTTTTCATGGGCTTCGGGCATAATGTATTTGCAGGCCTCAGTTTCTTTAAACGTAATAGCTTTGGGTAGCCATGACGGTTTTTCGGTATTACGTTCGTCTTTAAAGAATGCGCTGCGAATGTCGCGAACCAGGTTAATGAGCTCGGCGGTGGCGGTGGTTGATTTACTGACATTAATACCGGCAACCACTTGCAAAGTTAAGTCGGCACGGAATTGATTAACGCCGTTTTTTGCGCCGAACAAATCAGTGTAGGGCTGCAAGAAAATAAAGGTGTTTTCCCTTGCTACGCTTTGGACATAAAAACCTTCGCGCACCACAGCGCCTTCAACCATTTTTAAGCGGTTTATGATGGTGTTAATCATGGGTAATGTCTCTTGGTGAAGTTAAGGACTACTTAGCGTAATGGCCATATTTTTCACGCAGATGGATAATAATGGGCGGCTCTAAATCGTCGCGCATATACCCAAAGCTGCCAGCCACTGAAGGGCCGTATAACGCTTTTTGTCCTTTTAAGTCTCGCCAAGAGTTATCACCCTTTTTGCGACTAAACATAAGTTGATTGCCATTGCGGCCAAGCACGGTAAACGCGCCACTAAACCACACCGGCTTATTGCGAATAACGTTAACGCTAAACCCTGCGGCCACCCTTGCCGCCTGCTTACCCACTTTGTAACGAGGGCTGGCAAAGCGGGTTAGCGTTGAGGCTTGCATCCTTGCACTAACCGATGCGGTGAGCGTTTTAGGATTAATGCTGACACTGAAATGTTGTTCAACATACGACTTAGACTTAAAACCGTACTTGTTAAAAATGGCGTCCACTGCCAATTGTTGACCAAACTTAGCGGCATCGTCTATCGCGCTAGCAATGGCAGGCGCTTGAACAGCACGAATGCGTTTAAGCTCGCGATCAACTGCTTCAAACCCTGTGATTGCTAATGCCATGCATTGTCCTTAAAGCTCTAAACATACAAAGCTCACGATTATTTCATCACGTTCGTGTAGCTGAGTCAGTCGGTATTGTTTACCGTTAAGTTCAAAAATATCATCAACCATTACTGAGCCGTCTTGTTGCAAAAACTCAGCATGTGATATTGGTGCCTGTAAGTATTCATTACTGCGATCTATTTCGGTTGGCGGCAGGTGAACACTTCGGCTGTAAGCTGGGTTGCCATTGACAGGAATAAACTGGCAAGGTACTGCCAGCTTATTAAAGGCTCGCGCCAGCTTGGTGGCAAAGCGCGATTCAATGCTAGGCATTCACTTTTACCCAAACTGTAGTGCTTGGGTTACCCGCTGCCGCCCATGCTTTACCCGCTAAGGTATTGCCTGATGCTGTTGAGGTAATATTGCCGTCTGCCTTAAGGTAAACTTGCGCACCTTGGCCAATGTCGTCAGCTTCAACTTTAGGCAGTTCGAACACACCTTCGGTTGCGCCCACGCCCATCTCGTCCGTTGCAACAGCACCTAACGACACGGCAACCACTTTGCCCAATAACACTGGCGCACCACTGGCTACATCTGCCGTGGCGGTAAAGTCGATGGTATTACCATCTGCAATACAATTTTTCATCTGAATTGTTCCTAATGATTTAACACATAGACATTAAAAAGGCCGCTAACAGTAACGTTAAGCGGCCTTTTTGATTTGTATAAAATAGCTGGTTATGCGCCAGTAGACTTAACCAATCCACGATGGTCAAGCGGAGATACGCCAGCATCAATACGCACTTTGGTTGCCACACCATCAACGGTGAAACCTTGTTGCTGCTCAATGTAAGGCGTATCAATACCATCAAGATAAGCCACTTCAATCGTGTCTTCACCTTGCGCTGCTGATAGGTACCACTCTTTATCACTTTTCGCTTTAAGGCGTGGCTCTGATAACACTTCAACAAAGTCGCGGATTGGGTTAGCAACACCAGAGTTGGCATCAGTACCTTTAACCGACGTTGACTGAATGATTTGCAATACCGCACGCTTAAGGTTTGGTGGCACTAATGCAAATGCAGGCATGATGTTTAATGGTGATTCACCAATCATTTGCGATTCCATTAATTCGGCCGCAATGCTGAATGCTTCAACGCTTGGCGCGCCTGATGTTAAGTTACCGTGATCAGCATGGAACAAGGCTTTACCGTCGTTCATTTTGGCGTTTTTGGTTAATACAGCCCAGAACAAGTCACCAATGGTACGCTTAGCGGCTTTACCCATTTTCATCGGTACGCCCATTAACATGTCCATGTCATCATTAATAACGGTTTGACGAGTAAGCGTGAAAATACCGCCGTAGGTAGCTAGGGCAATTTTTTCAGCGTGATCGCCAACCGTAATGTATTTATATTCAGCGCCGTCTTTAACTTCTGGTAAGCTTTTAAACTCACCCATGCCAACACGGTGCGCGACTTTAAAGTCACTTAACTGACCTTTTTTAGCGATACGCTCAAAGGTTTCAGCTGCTTCAGCCCAACCTTTTAACACTGACTTATTGGCCACATCTAACATGATGTTACCGAAATCAGACGAGGTATGGGTAAACGCTAAACCCACCATTTGCATCACGTTCATACCGGCACAACCAATACCGCGATCGGCTAATGATGCACGGGCGAGTTCACGTAAATTGTAACTGCCATAGCCATTGTCTTTTTGCGCCGCTTCATGACCAGCGCGGGCCATTAACTGTGCACGGATTGAATCGCTTACGATATTGCCGTTACCCGCATGAATGATCACACTGTTAGGCTGTGCCGCTAATGATGTTGTACCTTCGCCTAACTTAGCTAAGATCATGTCTTTGGCTTTGTCGGCATTAATACCGGTATCTGCAATGCAGGTGTTTTTAATCTCGGCAAACTGCGGGAACGGAGTAAAGGCGGCATTAATACCGTCGATACGTTCTTTATTCATTGCCGTTGCAGCGGCTTGAATATCCGCTTGCGACGGTGCAGCGGGTGTGGGTACCGACGCGGCTGGTTGTTGAGTTGCTGGCTGGGTTGTTGCAGCTGGCTGTGTTGCACCAATATTTCCCTGTTGTGCAAGCAGGGGTTGTAATGCTTTAGGCATATTATTAAAATCCTTAAGTCGTTTAAAATCAATTGATGCAGCCATTTGCATCGGTTCAATCACTTCATCAGCCAACCCAAGACCAACCGCTTCTTGTGCTGACAACCAAGTATCTTCTTTAAAAAACAGCGCAAGCTGATCATCTGATAGCTTGCCGTTCGCTTTGTCTTGATAGGCTTTGCCCATGCTTGAACGCCACTTGTCGAGTAAGTCGGCATATTCACGTAAGTCATCGGCGGTACCGACTGCACCGCCCCAATTACTGTGGATCATCAAAAATGCATTTGAGGGCATAATGACGGTATCGAACGCCATACAAATAACACTGGCCATTGATGCCGCTACCGATTCAATACAAATCGACTTTTGACACGGCCAGCGGGCGAGAATGTTATAAATGGCCATGCCATCCATTACATCGCCACCACCCGATTGGATGTAAGCTTTAATTTGCGATACTTGCCCCATGGCGCGTAGGTCGGCAGCAATCTGTTTCGCGGTAAAGTCCCAACCAACATCACCGTATAAAATCAGTTCAACGACACCATTAGCAGCACCTTTCATGCTGTAAATGCCGCGCTTTTCTCTGTTTGCTGTTGGGCTGCTTGCTTGGGGTGCCAGCAGTGCAGTGCTTGATACTGCTACGGCTAGCATTGCCAGACTAAGTTTTGACTTTTTCACTTGGGTTATCTCCGTTTTGAGGTTCGGGATCATTACCCGTGACCATGTCGTTTTTGCGGTTGTAATCGACCTCGCGTTTGCGTTGTCGTTTCACTTCGGCAGGGTTGCGGCCTCGAGCGCGTGACCAGTCAGACTCGGTAGCGGCATTACCGGCTATCATCATTTGCCATGCTTTAGATTCTTTAGCGGGGTCAATCCATGGCATGGTGGGTCCGTAATAAACCGCATCATATAAAGTCCTAATATCTAAGTCTGGCGGCAACGTTAGTGGGTCTTGCTTGTTGAGCATTTCCATTTCTAACCAGTTACGAAACACAGGGCGTGACCAACCGGCACAAAACCATTGCTGCATAATGCGGTTCGACTCGTCTTGCTCTACTAGTTCTTGGCGCTGGCTTGAGTAACTGCCTTGATAGTCGCGGGCAATACTTGAGTAACTGCCACGGGTACCGGCGGCACAGGCTTTTAACTGGCCGTTACGAAAATCGACCATGTGAGTGTTGGGCCGATTTGATTCAATCATGCCGACATCTTCACCGGGTTGCAGATCATCAAAGCTCATGCCTGGTGCAAAGTTAACTTCGCGGTGTCGGGGTGCATCATCGCCCCCGATATACATACTCGGGTCGCCACGTTTAATGTAAAACGCCAGTGCCGCAGCAATACGGGCAGCAACACGTTCAGATTCTTCGTAGTCTTTAATGTCGCTTAAACGGGTTAAAATGCCGTGAAACATGCTGATGCCGCGCAACTGGTGCAGGCGCTTAAACATGCCAAGGTGCAACATATTTTTTGCAGGTATTGTTTTAGTTTTGTAACGAAAGCCTATTTGGTCTGCGGGGTGATCAAGCAATACATGGTAATTAACTACTTGTCCCCAGGTGTTTACCTCTAACCCTTGGCGAACGCGGATTGATACATCGTTAAGTTCAAACGGAATGTAATCAGGCTCTAATGCCTCGACACTAAATTGGGTGCCTTGTGAGTTTGGATGACCAAACTTGGGTACTTTACCGCGCACCATTTGGCCGAACACTTCACCGTCTCGCAATGCAGTACGTAACACTAAGCGCTCAAGCTCTGGGCGAGTGTATCGGTTGGTGACGTCTGGTTTTAATGACCAGGTAGCAAAACGACGCTGAATGTCATTGGCTAGTTCATCCAATATTTCACCATCATAGCTGCGGGGTTGCGGCTCGATAACAATACCGTTGGCGCCCACCACTCGCTCTTCCATTCGGTCGAGCATGCCAATACTGAGATCATGGTTTTCATCTAACCAGCGGGCTTGTTCTCGCAAGTTTTTACCTGCAGCAAATACGGCTTGGTTAGCACCGCGTGATTCTTTAGTGCCTTTGTGGGTTCGGCTGGGTTTAGCGGCATCGTAACCTTTAAGGCTTTGATAACTGCGTGCAGCAGCTTCACGATTTAATGCCCACTTAGGCGAGATAACCGCAATTGCATTGTTAATAATACTCATGTGCGCCTCAGTTAAATGTGGCTAAGCTGGCAATGCCTTGTGGGCGAGAATAGGCATTTAAAGTGCGTTGCCATTCCATACGGCCTTTACGAATAGCGTCTAAATCTTCACTGGTCATCATCTTGCCATTGACCGTTACCGTCTTGCCTAATAACACATCTTTTTCGGCTTCGATGTAGGCATCGACCATTTGTAGTGCAAGTTGCTTTGACATTACAGCCAGCCTCCTGATTTGCGCCCACCGCCACCGTTTAACCAACTGTTTGTGCTGGATGATTGACGTGATGGTGACGATTGGGTTGAAGATGATTGTTGAGGGGGTGTATTGCCCTCATCGTTTTCGGTGGTGGCATTGCTGCCAACGGACTTGCTGGATTGGTTTAAATTAATGCCAAACTTTTCTATGGCGATATACAACGCGGCCATGGCGTACACTAAGCAATCGAGTGCCTCGTTACGTCTTCCGCCTGCATCCCAGCGATACACCACGCGGCCATTACGGCGCACGGGTATTTTGCGTTCAGCGGTAAGCTGTTGCAGTTCAACGTCGTCACACACTAAATCGTTTAGCGGTAAATGGATTGCTCCAGGTGTGCGGGTATCAACACTGGGCATAATGCGCAGCATCGACATGATCAACTCTTTGGCGTTGTCGGTACCCACCTCGGTTAAGTACACCCCTTTGCTGTTGCGCTTGCGGGGAAAATTAGCAATCGGTTTGCCGTATACGTTGGCACCTTTAACGGGTACCACTTTCATCACGCCAAGCTTTTTACTCATGGAGTAAACTGTGTCGGTGTAATGGCCGCCTGAGTCCCAGCCGGTTACACCTATATTGAGCACTATTCCATCTATGCGGGTGTAACTTTGGCGTAGTCTGTCGGCTACTTTGTCTAATAACACTTGGCTTGCAGGGTCGCCGTATAAGATAAAACGGTCCAGTAATGCTGTTTCTTTACCTGCACCCCAGCCCCAAACACGGCCTTCATATCGGTCATCTTGAGTATCAACACCACAGGTAATGTAATTAACCCATTCAGGCACTTTGCCGCTTGGGTACATTTCACGCCTACGGGCTAGGTCTTCCCATTCAACCCGTTCGCCGTTGTCGTCGTCCCACGGTTCACCCAGTTTGGTGTTAACAAAGGTTTGCAGCTTTTCTTTATCGCCTTTGGCTTTGTAAAACTCGGTGACTAACTTAGCCCAACTGTTCAGTGAGTTGTAAGCCGACCAAATATGAATCGATATATTGGGTGGGGTAATAATGTCGTTACCCTCAACATCATAAAAGTCGAGAAAGTCTTTGGTTCGAATGCCGGTGTTTTCGCATATCCATATCGCATTGGGGTGCAGTTCCATATCGTCTAGTTGATTGCTTTCAATGCAACAGGCGCAATGTTCGCAAACGTAGTAAGCGCTTGCGGGGTTTGAGTCTACCCACTTAATGCCGAATGGCTCGGTAGCGCCGCCCCACTTTAAATGCTGTAACTCGCCACAATGTGGGCAAGGTAAGTTAAAGCGAAAATAATGCGGTGACTCGTTACAGGCTTTTTCAATTTGGCAGGTACCCAATACTTTAGGTGTCGAACCGCGTATCGATTTCGGAAACATCGATAGTTCAATACGGGTATCGCCAAGTGAGGTGGCATTACCTTCGTGTTCGATTGACTCGTCAAAACCTGCAAGTTCATCGTAAATTACATCGTCTGTTGATATTTCACGGTAGTTAGCGGCTGCGGTACCACCGCGAACCATCAGGGTTTTACCGTTGCTGAATATCTTGTCTTCTAAGGTGCTGTCTTTATTTTTACGCCCTAGCCATGGTGCCAGCTTTTTCCATGCGGGTATGTCACGAATAGCCGTTTCAACGTGCTTTTTCATGAAGGTTTTGGCTTGGCCGTCACGGGGCTGGTAGATCAGCACATTACGTTTTTTATGCTCAACTTTATAAGCTGAGTTAGCCATTAGCATTTTGGTGTAACCCACACGCGCTGACTTCATTAAGTTCAGCGTGTGGATTTGGTCATTGCCCATGGCGTTCAGAATACCGATTTGAAACGGTAGGCTTTCCCATTTACCTTCGGTGTAGGAAGATTCCGACGACATGTAAAAATGTTGGTCTGCGTATTGGCTGCAGGTTAAAACGGGTGGTCGATAGAATGAGCGTAATCCAGCAGATACAGCGGCTTTCAGATTATTAATCTGTGCTGCTGATATACTCATCTAATAAATCCTCAATGCTGCTAGCCAGTTCAGCGGTGGTGTTTTGGCTTTTAATCACTTCGGCTTTAATGGCCTCAATAGTGCGTTCGGGAATATCGGGGAATTTACGTTTTACCCGTATGTGAATTTGGTCTAACACTGGGGCCACTTGCGCCGCGATGCGACTGAGCAAGAAAGTACAAAAGCCCACTTCGACCACTTCTTTGCGGTCTTTTTCGTTTTTAAGCTCTTGCCCGTCAGCCTGTGCTTTGGTTAAGCGGTAGCGTTCAAAGTCGATATTCGGCTTGTCACTTTCATCTTCATCGGGTTTGCCAAGGTGCTTTTTACGCTCGTTGGCAACACGATTACCCACCACATCGGCCATGGTGTATAAACACTCACGGCCCTTTTTGCTGTGTACGGGTACGTCCCACTTGTCGAACGCGGTGGTGCTGATGTTGAGACTTTTGCACAGGTCGGTTTTATTGAGTAAAACTGGCTCGATTTGTTGTTGGGGTATACGCGCCATGGCTAGTCCCCTTGGATATCATCTAGCACATGGCTGGTTCGTTCTTCTTCAATATGCTGCAATTGTTTGGTGAGCAATTGTGCTTGCAACGTTTGTATGTGGTTTTCACGCTGGCTCTTACGTGCCTGATAAAACCAGTTAACCATTGCCGTTGCGATAGCACACAAGACTCCGACTAAAACACCAATATCCATATCGTTCACATAACTGCCAGCTGCGGTGAAAAACGAGGCGATGTAAGACAATAACGATGTGAGCTTTGCGCTTAGGTCAGTCGTTATGCTCATATTGCTGCCGCCATTTTTGTAGGCGCTGCATGTTTGCATTACAAGTTGCTAGCGCGTTGGTTTGAGTGAGTGAGTGTTTAAGTAAATCAATATTGGTGCTGCCAACAAATACGGGGTTATTACATGATTCAAGCCAGCTAGGTGGCGGGAGTACATAAACCGTTTTGGTTTGGGTCACCACTTTTACAATCGGCTTGCTTGAGCAGCTGCAAAGCATCAGCAGGCAACAAAGCATTAGCCCAATCTTTTGTAGGTTCATCGGGTGAGTCCTTAATGAGATCGGCTTGTATGATTCGGCTTTCGTGCGTTGCTTGTAAATCGACAAGCTGTTTTCGATGCGCGGCATTAAGCTCAGTCATTACCCTATAATCACGCTCAAGTATTTTGATGCGTTCGGCTTGGTTGTCATTACTACTGAGTAGCGCGGCAACACTCACCTGTGATTGCAGTAAATCATCCGTTAACGATGTGTTCTTGGCTTTAAGCGAGTTCATACCCAAGGCGCCAAAACCAATCACCGTGGCCATAATAATGACAATGCATAACAGCACTGTGGTTTTTAGGTCGTTAAACATCACAAGTCCCTCAAACAATAACGCCGCTCATTTGAGCGGCGTTTTATTAAGCCTGGTAACTTTTTCTTTTTAGCATAAACCCATCTTGGTAACTCATTACATGCACCAACGTGGTCACCAGCCCACAACTTTTTGCGCAGCGTAGAGGCCCCAAAAGCCTCGGCCCCAACGTTGTAAATAAAACTCAGGTAAGCAATGTGTTCACCTTCGCTTAATGGCGGCGTGAGTTTCACCAATTCACGGTCAAAGGATTTAAGGCTGCTAGCCAGCATGTCTAAGCACTGTTCATTTGAGAACACCATGCCAAGCTTAATGTTGTGGCCGGTTTGCCCAAAGCAGGCTGTTTCAATACCAGCAGGGTCAACATAGGTGCGTAACACTTCCCCCTCACCCGTAGCAACCAATACACCGCCAGTAAGAATGGCACCAGTAAACCCCAGCGCCAAAAGCCTTGTTTTAATATTCATGCCGCACCTGGTCAATATGAGCAAAAAAATGGGCTCCAATACAGGAGCCCAACGGCGAGGGTCTAACTAGAGAGAGCGCGAGAGAGGAAGCAAAGCCAGTTACGCAGTGGTATCAAGCTTATATAAACTGTAGCTGTTTTCAGGGGTAAAAATACGCCATATATGGCGTGTTTTACGCCACATATGGCGTTGGTCGAATTGGATTTATGTGATATGTAAAACCGATAATTTTTAGATTTGAGTTAAAAGTTATCGGTTAAGTGATTTGCTACGAATAGAGATAGTGCACCAGCTGTGGTCAAGTTAAATTGACCACGGTTGTAGAGTCATTCCATATAGGTGTACTCTCTGCCTCATAGAAATGAACGTTACATGATTCAAAATATGAAGCAGCATTTGCTTTTGTTCTCCTATTCTCCGTAGAGTTAGCGTCTCCATATATGCTTATATATACATCTCTAACACCACTTTTACCAACTTTATCAAAGATGTGTGTATCTGTTTCATCCATTGAATGCCCATAAATTACAAGTGAATCACTAATATTACCTAATTGCGTATAGCAATAATTTAAATATGGATTGTGCAATATTTTATCTAATTTTTTTTGATAATCTGGTTCCGCAACAAAAATCGGGAAATTACGTCTATCTAAATTAGCTTTCACTTTATCGATGATGGTTTCACCATTATCAGTATAAGCGTGCTTTTTAATTACTCCTCCCTCATCGTAAAGATGAAGCCCACCATGAAGAAAAAATACATTTTGATTGGCTTCTTCACCAGTCCACGTAAGATGAGCTCGAAACCCATCATCAGTTGTAAAGTTATCGGGTTCCAATTCACTCTTGTTTCTAGCCCAGTACATCAGCAAATCATAATTTAAAGTAAAAATTTTATTAAATGAATTTAGGAATTTTCTGGCTAACTTATATTCTTCATTAGTTATATTACTTGGAAGTCTTGGGTGTGTTTTTGCAATAGTAGTAACAAGTGTTGAGTTAAGTTTTTCAGCGTCAAGTTGAATACCTTTTACAAAAACTGGATATTCATTAAATGATTGGCTGACATAGATACTAGAAATCATTGTTTGCATGACCGCTTCAAAGTCGTAAGTACCCAACTTATGAAAAATACTTTTTATGGCTTGATCTCTAGAACCAAAATTTGCCGAAGCAAGGAGATTTTTGTAATTGAAAATATTGTAATCCCACGCTTGAGAAAAACCATTACCCAACAACAGACTCACCTTTTGACCTTCTATTTCTTTGATGACTTGCGCAAATGATTTCAATTAAACTCCTTGAGTTATCACGTTTTAGAATTTGTGCGTTGCGCCGTTTGAAGACACAAACCGCTTATTGGACTTGGCTGATGCCGAGTCCTGGTTAATGGGTACGCTTTATGCTATAGGAATTTGCTTTTTATGATGCGCGCAGTACTGCAAAGCAATGTTGATTTATTATGAGGCTTGATTTGTATGTTCAATTACAATTCCCTTGTCATAGTTGTGTTCCATTACACTTTTAAACTTAGCTGATTCTATTAGGTTAATATACTCTATTGAATCAGCTTTGACTTAGTTCAACACCGCACTAGCGTAACCACTACAATCAGAAACAATTGTGGGTGGCAATGCTTAGCTTTTACGCGGAAAAGAGGACCTGTTGACCGCCTTGATATGCAATTAGGATAGCTTCTTCCAGTTCACGGTCGTGCCAAAGGGGGGATAGATTGACATCGATTCCGAGACTTCATACTTTCCAACCACATTACCAGCAGCATCTTTCTCGTCATAGAAATAATAATCGGTATCCCTTCCCTTGCGCTGCTCCCACTTTGTGCCTGTTTCTATAAGATCATGCGCGTCTGAAATACCTATTTTCTTTTTGTGCTCTTCACTCATGTATAAATCCTTTTACTATTTTACGGTTAGTCCTATAAAGCAGACAATTTAAATTATTGATTAATATAACCTTACATTTTGCATGCCTTTGAAGTAAAGCAATTTAATGACTATTACACACAAATAAAAATCTTAAATTGCACGTTAAAAATTTCAACGTCAAATGTAAAAGTAATCGTAATCGTGGGTGGCTATGTTTCGTGTTCTTATCATTAGTATCCACTTAATTTTAATTAATTACAGCTATCGCTAAAAGCACGCACGCGATAGCGTCGCCGTGGCTTGCTTTGTTATGCAGTTATCTAACTCTCTATAATTTCATGTTGTTCAAGGTAACTAATTCCATCTGGGGTAATTGTAATTGCACCATCACTTTCCATTCGTATTAGCCCTTGCTTACTAGCTTCTATGATATATTTGTTTAACGTTAGCCTATGCATTGATACTGTCATGATCAGATCTTCAAACCAAATATACTGATACGTCCTTCTCTCGTAACATTTCGCTACTGCTAGCATTAGTGTTTTTATTCCGTCTGACTTTCTGTCTGGCCTAGAGTTATCCATAGATTTAAATGGGCTACTCCCAATTGAAGGCTTCTCGTACAAAGGGGAGTTCAAAAGCGTTCTAAGCAGATCATCAAAGCTGTATTCATTTTCAGAATCATTAGAGAAATTTATATACAATTTTGACTTTAAAAATGTCGGTCGATGGTCTGAGCCATCCTGACGAATAATAGGGATTACTGTGCTACTATCGATTGTGTTGAGCAAGGATGAAGTCATAATCATTTTTTCGTAACCTACACCTCCTTCTCCAGCATTAGCTTTCGCTACGTACTTTTCTGAACATACCATTAGCACAAAGTCTGAAGCCTCCAGCTGTGTTTCCATAAAATGAGGGAGATCGTCCCCTGGTTTTAGATCCCATTGGTCTAAAACCGCATCTACACCTCGATTCCTTAAGGTCGTAGCAAAGTCCAAAACCCAGCCCTTATGCTCGGCAGAGTCATGTGAATATGAAATAAATACTCTTGGTGGATTCATTATTTATCCTTAGTTTGCATAACGTTTTAGTATTTGTGCGTTGCGCTGTTTGCATGGCACAAAACGCTGTAGGACTTTGCTGATGCCGAGTCCAGGTTAATGGGTACATATTATGCTATAGGGATTTGCTTTTTTAATACAGGCTATAGACTGCAAAGCAATGTTGAATTGATTATGAGGCTTGGTTTGTATGTGTTCAATTTCAATTCCTTTTTCATAGTGGTGTTCCATCACATTTTTTTAAATCTAGCTGATTCTATCAGGTTAATATACTCGAGTGAATCAGCTTTGGCTCCGCGCTGCGGCTTAGATCAACGTCTGCTTAACTAACTGTTTTTATTCCGACTTAAAGTCTCTTGTTATACGATTTATGATTGCTTATGTTTTGCAATATAAGCAATTGTATTATTAAAGTGATCCACATCTGTAATGCATTTACATTGCTCACCGCCCCAAAAATGATCTTTATTAAGTTCTTTTAACTTAGGGAATTCTTTTCTTAATGAGAAAGATGTGAAACCAAACAAACGGTGTGCAATATTACTAGGTGTGGTATCTGCTTGAATAAGAAAATGAATATGGTCATCATCAACAGCAATATCATGAACTTTCCAACCCAGTTCAGTTGACTTTGATTCTATTAACTCTTTTGTTCTGATTGCTATTTCAGGTGAAAATGCACTTGCCCTATATTTAGGTGATGCATGAAAGTGATAATTATTGTTAAATCCAGGGGATTTCCCTACAATTTTTAAACTCAAAATACATCTCCAATTTGAATAATCGTATAACAGCTTATTGACGACTCGACCGATAAAGCCGACCGTTTAAGTTATTGATGAGCATAACCTTACATTTTATATGTCTTTGAAGTAAAGCAATTTAATGACTCTTACACTCAAATAAAAACTTAAATTGTGCGTTAAAAGTGTCAACGTCAAATATAAAAATAATCGTGGGTGGCTATGTTTTACAATTCCGATTTCAACGCCTTGTTATGTTGCTTTAAGCCAGTCTTCTATGTGTCTAATTACTTCTATGACTTGAAGCTCATCAACATCATCATGACCATCTATTTCTACAGCTTGGTCGTACAAGTAAGCATTAAATTCATTAAATTTAGACCAAATTTTGTTCCCGCTATCTGCACGAATATCTTCAGTAGCAACAAACCAATCACGAACAACTTTTACAACTTTTATAGGACTATCATCATGATTTTTTATATCTGAGCCAGATAAATCCGAAAGAGCTTTTTGATATCGATATTTCTCTTTTTCTAAAACTAGTAGCTGTTTCGTAGCCCACTTTCCTTCTTTAAACGCTTTTGAACCATAATCAATACCAAGTTCAAAAGGCATATTCATTCTAAAATGCTCATTTTCACTAGAAGATATTATTCTTGATAGATCATGAATCCCAAATTTTGACTCATTAATTAAACCCACTATTTTATCAATACGAGACTCCGCAGAGTCTGATCTTACAAGAGATAATCGCGGAATATAGCCTAAATATTTAACAGTAAAAATAATCGAAATTAATAATTGCCGATAGTCATCATCGAACGGGCAGTTTACAAAAACATTCTTATTAAAATTATCCATCATCAAACTTACCTTTAGCCTTTTGGCGGATAATCATCATTACCATAACTATTTTTTTCTCTTATTTTTCCATCTTTGCCATGAATATATAATTCAGATTTCTGATTTTGAGCGACTCCTTTTGCCCATTGAATAGCTTCCACCTGAGTTACAAAGTGCTTAGATGCTCTGTCAGAACCACTTTTTTTAACATCCCATCCGCCTTTAGCACTACTAACAACATGTTGCGATTTTTTACTCATAAAATCTCCGGATATTGAAAAATAAATGAATATTAGATTGAAACCTAACAGCTTATTGAACGACTCGACCGATAAAGCCACCCATTTAAGTTATTGATGAATATAACCTTACATTTTATATGTCTGTTAAGTAAAGTAATTTAATGACTCTTACACTCAAATAAAAAACGTAAATTGCACGTTAAAAGCGTGCCGCATCAAATGAAAAAAATAAACCAATCTATATCAATATATTAGAGCAGCCCTATTTTTCTTAACATAGTCCTTTAGACTGCAAAAATCCACAGTGAAATGCCCATAAAAATGGCTACATCAAGTAGCCATTTTTTGTTTGTAGCCAACTTTCCGCATAACACCGTAATCACAAAAACCAACGCATTATAAAAATGCCACGCATTGGCTGTCCCTCTTGATGCGTTTGTTATAGCTCGATCAGCTCCATAGCTGATTTATAAATGTCAGTATGTGAAAGGCTGTTATCCATAACTGGAATTAGTTCTTCATATGATAACGATGTAACTAAAACGACTAATTTTATGAGTTCAGACACTTCATCAAAGCAATTTTCATTTGTTAGATTTTTATTATAGTCATACTGCCGAACAATACTTTGGATTCCCGTATGAGTATAGTCATGGATATTTACTAACAGAGGTGTAATTGATGATTTAAATCCGCTAAACAAATGGTTTTCAGGTAGCTTTTTTTCAATTTCACCCAATAAAAAATCTAACTTGATGGGAAAGTGCATAGTAGAACAACCCTCAATAATTTTATCTTCATGAAGGCAATACTTGACCCACATTGCTCTTAAATAACTTTCAACCATTGGGCGAGCTAAAGCTAAGCATGAAACTGTAAGGTTTTGCTTTTTTAATAAAAGTATCGATAAACCATGATCGATAGATGTATTAAACAATGGAATATAAAGGCTATTTTTTTTATCAAATGTAAATTCAATAGTATTACAATTTTCATGAATGACTTTAAAATAATCTAGAATTTTATCATCAGGTGCCACGGACTGCCTCCAGGAGCTATAACAGCTTATCGAACAGCTCGACTGATAAAGCCACCCGTTTAAGTTATTGATTAATATCATCCTATGTTTTCTATGTCTTTAAAGTAAAGCAATTTAATGACTCTTACACTCAAATAAAAAACGTAAATTGCGCGTTAAAAGTACCCGTATCAAATGTAAAAAAATAAACCAAACAATATCAATGTATTAGAGCAGCCTTATTTTTCTCAACATAGTCCTTTAGACTGCAAAAAGCCACAATTAAACTCCCATAAAAATGGCTACATCAAGTAGCCATTTTTTGTTTGGTGCCAATAAACGTGGCTGTTTATTTTTTGGTTTTTAAAACGTCTTTTAGGAAAAATGCTACAAACTCAACGCTTAATTAAGAGCCGCTAAAACGCTTAGCTAAAGTTGTGCGCAAGCCAACTTTTTTCACGCTGTAATGAATTGTTAAATGGTTGACTATTTAATTCAAAGTTTTTTGCTTAGTTTCAAATTCAGTTGGTATAAAATTAATGGATTGTTTGATATACCAATCACAGATGAGCTGACAAAAGTCACGCCCTTCAATAGAGGTTTCTTTTGCAAAAGACAAAAATTCATTTTCAGACTCGGATAAAGAATTAATTTCAGATTCTACAAAGCCATGTATTGCAGTATTTCTTTTCGCTCGCCAAGTATTTACTCTATCTACCATTTCAGAAGCGTCATTGGTTAACTCTTTACACTCTTTAAGGAGTTTCTGAAATGATGGATTTTTGAAGTGTTTGTTTTTCGACTTAAGGTAATTGAATAAGCAATTGCTAATCAGGTTTTCTTCAAGAGTAATTGCCTCCAAGTAAAACTCTGCACTAATGGCTTGATCAATCCTTTTTATCGCTTTATTTTGAGCTGAGCTTCTTATCTTTAATTCATTAATGGCTTTATCATAATCAATATCAGAACTTTTTGATTTATGCAGAGCCTCGAACAAAGAATACCCTCTTTCTTTTACACCTTTTTCGTCCATTTTTTTTAAAAATGACGTAAAAAAATTATGAAACCCATTTATAAATGTATGAACGAATATCCATTCACTATCAACCCAATTGAAATATTTCTCAATTTTTTTTGGCTCTGGAATCCCCATTAAATAGTGTCCAATGTCATACACCCAATAGCTCATAACATGAACCAATCCTGCTATATGGATACAAGTTCTATATTTATCAGGATACATACGTTCAAATTCAGGTGACCAATCAACTAACTTTTGGTTTTGAACCCACAAAGACATATCATTGTTATTTGCATGATTTTTTAGAAGATCTATAAGTAAATGATACATATCAATCGGTCGGGGGGATTTATCTAAAATTCCATCGCAAGAAAAACATATGGATAAATTAAAACAAAAGGCTTCTAGGTCTAAACGACCTTGTTCATTGATATATTCATAGTTTTTGATAAATTCTAGAAAACCCGCCTGTTCGTCTAATACTTCTTTTTTCATTCTAGAATTATACCTTAAAATTAATTTGAAAAGATAAAGCCATTTAACGGCTTATTGAACGTCTCAACAGATAAAGTCGCGCATTTAAGTTAATTATTTCTATCATCCTACGCTTTCTATGTCTTTGAAGTAAAGCAATTTAATGACTCTTACACTCAAATAAAAAACGTAAATTACGCGTTAACAGGCCCACATCAAATGTAAAAAATAAACCAAACAATATCAATATATTAAAGTGGCACTATTTTTCTCAACATAATCCTTTAGACTGCAAAAAGCCACAGTGAAACGCCCATAAAAATGACTACATCAAGTAGCCATTTTTTGTTCGTAGCCAATAACCGTGGGTGATAATGAGTTAGCAAGGCATAAATCTGTATTTTTAATATATTTAGTAAGCTATCGCTTTACTGAGTCAAATGCCGAATGCACTATTTTGACTAATACTTTTTCTTGCTCGAAAGAAATGGCAATAGAATCATCGTAATCCCAACATACACAGCTGTCCTTGGTAAAAACTTTTACCGCTAACTCTTGGGGTAAGTCCTCGGCTATTTTCAACTCATTTTGAATTATCTCTTCAATGATCAAAGTGTCAGAGGTCGATTTAATACAATACAATTCTGTAGCGTTACTCATAGTCATCCTTAACTAGTGAACTAGTATTTACATCAATGTAACCAGTCTATTAAAAGTAGCAGCAAACTAAAGCTATGGGCACAAAGATTTAGGCGATCAAAAGTTGCGGTTTAAGATGATCAAAAGGTGAGTGGAATTGTGCATCATCAAATTTAGGGTAAAACACTATTAATTCATTCACTTAATAGGTTTATTTTTTGGCTGTAATTGATTGGCAGAGATCAAAGCGATAAAACAACAACATAACCCCCTAAAATTCTCATATGTAGTGAAGCACTGCGCTTTCCCACCCCCGCAGTGCTCCGAGCCAGAAGGACCCATTAATTGTATTAGTTCAGACTAGATATAACACTTGTAATTCACAGAGTTAAATGTAATCTGATAGACGGCAAAGAGCGACTAGCGAAAATCGAGATTGCCGACCTCTGACGCTCCCACTCAATTTGGGCTTTGCGACAAAAATGGAACTGCTGTGTACGAGAAAAAATTAGAGACACTATTACCGTGCTGCTTTGAAATGTATGATTTTATGGCGGATCACGTTGAACAACTACAACATCTTGGAGCGGTACCCAAGCTTAAATGGCAAATGGCATTTCAATCAGGCATTTTGTCATTTGAACATGGCCTATCTTCTCTTAAGTTAATCTCTGATGGTTTTACATCATCGGGCTTTGCATTGATGCGACCCCAGTACGAAAGCCTAATACGTGGATTTTGGCTTATGTACGCTGATACTGAGGTTTGGATTAATAAACTATTAACAGCAGAAAAAATTGGTCCAAATGAGATAAAGAAGCTGGAAACGCCCTTGATTGGGGAAATGCTTAAAGCACTTGGAAGTTCGGATGCTCCCGAGCATATTCTTAGTCAGTTGAATGACTTTAGGAGTATTAACAATTCAGCGTTTAACAGTTTTACTCATAGCGGTCTTATCTCGCTAATTGGCAATGGTGTGGGTTATGAACCTAAGGTAATTTATGATTCACTTCGAAACTGTAATGCTCTCGCGGCTATAAATATGCAAATGCTATCTATTTTGACTGGACACGAGGATGCAATGGAGCCAGTCAGGAAAATGCATCATCACTTCAAAGATTGCTTGCCCATTATTCATGGCTAATTACTGTAAATACCACATTCTTGCCTATAACGATTCCAATCATTACCCCTGCAACAACTTCCAAAATCTAATTGAATAACTCCATACTCACCCCAGCAAAACTACCTCTGCCCGTCTCAACCAATACACATAAGACTTCTTACTATCGAACCCCACCAATGCCCACTGCCCTTTGCAGATGTAATGCGCTCTAATGGCCCGTATACATTGAGGAGTTAACCGTTCAATCATCTGGTCGAACTGCCTAACATCACGCGGGGGCGTTACCTCAATTACTGCCGAACTACCGTAAACAATCACCTCACCTAACTTGTCGCACTGGCTTCGGTTAGCAAAGCCTTTGCCCCGTTCTTGATATGCCCAGTAATTACCCCAACGCTTTAACCCATGGCGCAAGGCCTTCATATTCAATGCCGCTTGTTGATGGTCCAGCTGCTGCACGTTAATCTTCGTCACTAATCACCGCCTTTATTTCATCAATCCCTAACAGAAACACCTGGGCGCATATTGCCGAAACATCATCAAATGGCACTCTCACATCACCCCGTTCCCAACGCTGATAAGTCCGTTCACTTACCCCATAAATCTCGGCCACTTCGGTCTGGGTTAGCCCGCGAATATTCCTGCCTGTTTTCAAAAAATCAAACCCGCGTAATGCCATTTCGCCCCCAAAAACCTCTAATTGCATATTCTTCTAATAATGATGCGGTGATCATCACAACCAACCGCTTGCTGTCTTGGTTTGACCGTTCTCAGTTTCAACGGACGATCTAGGCAATATCTCGGGCGCAACAGAAGAAAACCCACGATAAATTAAATATTGGTGATATTGGTCTAACGCTTGGCTCATGCCCTTATCCAAGGTCGATTTAACGTACTTGCGCAGCAAAACAGGCAATGAATGATTAAGCAGGCGTTCACCAATCATGGTATCTACACCCAAGTCAGCAACAATGGTCCTGAACAAACGACGCAAATCATGACTAGTGAAGTGTTTAAAGCGAATTTGTGTATGCCACTCATGAGCACTGCGGATTGAAATAGCGCCAATATTACCGGGGAACAAATAAGCGCGTTTACCAACATGCTTAAGCTGCCACTTGCGATAATGCTGAATTAACGCCTTAGCCGAATCAGTCATAGGCACCCGATGCTCTTGCTTGTTCTTGGCATTACTTGCAGGTATCACCCAATAATCACCTGCAAAGTGATCCCAACGAGCCAAACGAGTCTCATTAATGCGAGTACCAAACATCATCATCAACACAAACAGCATCTGCACAGGCATAACCACTTCACCTAAGCGAACAAACAAAGCTGCCAAATCAGACTCAAACAAGCGAGTATCAACCACATCAGCCACCTTAATTGAATACGTCACTCGATAACCGGCTAACGGGTTCGCACTAATCAAACGTAGCTTTGAAGCCGCAGCAAACACAGCTTTAAGCTTATTAACTGCTTCACGAATGTATTGAGGCGAAAAACCCTCAACCAACATGGGTTTAACCAAATCACTATCAACAGTAATAAAACTCACGTTAGCCAAACGAACATTAGCCAACCGAGGCATCAGGTGACACTTGATCATCGACTTCACGTTACTGCGCCAACTCAAACTCAACGTCGTGTTATTGGCAATATGCTCCTGGTACCACTCAAGCAAACTGCCTACCGTATCAAACTGGCCTGTCACCATGTTGCCGCCACTGCGTTTAGCCAACATCACCGGCAAATCAGCACATAACGTCTTAATACACATGCTTGGCCAAGTGCCCACCTTTTGCCAAACCGTCTTACCGTTTTCATTCAACACCAAATGAACACTTGCCCGCGTTCGGCCAGCTGCAGCACGTAAACGGATTTCAGGAAACTGCGGATCACGATAATCACGACTCACCCCAGCACGTAACCAACGCTTTAACGCCGCATTGGTTAACTTGCCAACTTCAACACCAGACGCCGTATTTGCCATAATCACGCTACCAACCTGTATTCCCAAGCACTGCATTTATCACGACGGCGCTTTTGCTTAACCGACACTGGCAACTCGCGCCAACGGGCACTTAACGCGGTTTCGCTATCATGGACACCAAAGCGCTCAAAACACTGCTGCTGAATTTCATACAGGGTTAAAAAGCGATTACCTTTCAAAACACGACACAAGCGCTCTTTTTGGGTAGAAGGTTTATTGGTCATTAGAGCCTCCAACTCGCTTACCGCGATAACTTGGCCAACTAAAAAGAACACCTAAACCAACAGACTCTAAAACACGCCCGTAAGCACGTTCACCTAGCAATTCTTGTAATTCTGATTTCTTAAGGTTGGTGATAAACGAAGTTGGCTTATTGGCATATAATCTTTTATCAATAATTCGAGTTAGCCATAACACTTCGTCAACACTGCCACGCTGCAACCCAAGCTCGTCAATAATCAATAAATCCGGTCTTAGAAAATCATTTATTAATTTATCTTCTGAAATCGACGGATTCTTATAACTTTCACGCACCTTGGCCAGCAAATCCATCACGCTAAGCAAAACCACAAAATGGTTCTTTGATACAAGATCATTCACTATCGCGCTAGCCAAATGGTTCTTACCCGTTCCCGATGTGCCACTAAATAAAAAACCCTTAGCAACTGCAGAATATTCAATAAACTTTTCGCAATATTTTTGGGCCTTTTCAACCGCATCAAACTGGTCTTTACGATCACAAAAATAATTATCGAATCGACAAGCCAAAAAATGTGTATTCAATCCAGTTAAATTCATAAGTTTCTTGTTCTTACGGGCGATATGGTCTTTGTAAGCAGTCTCTTCTGACTTTCTTTTTAATTCAGCAATATGTTCACGAGTTGCAGGGTTCACACCAACTGGAGCATTCAAACGGGATAGCAGTTTTGATAATTCAGAGTTCATAGTTAACATCATTAAATCTCCATATTAAAATCGTCGGCATAGTCGGAATACTCGTTTACCTTCTCGTCATAAACCGGAATTTGTAAACTTTTACGCTGGTTGTTGGTCGCTGGGGTAGGCAATGGGGTTAACCATGTTTTGTTGCGGATAAACTTAGTTACACCCAATACAAACTGGCCGTTAGCACTAATGCCCCAGTTGGAGTCTCGCTGCGCTGCTAGAGCTAACCAATCGATTGCAGCTTCACAATCCTGGTCAGTCAGTTTTTCAGACTTCCATGCTGCCCAGGCTGCTGAATCCGAACCGCCTTTTCTGTGACTTGGGTATTGCTTAAAAAAAGCATTAAATGAAGATTTAGCACATATTTCTTTTTGTCTTTCTTTTGTATTAATGTCTTTCTTTTGTGGGGGTCTAGATTGACATGGTTTGTTGTCTAAACTGACAGTCTCACAGTCTAAATTGACAGGTTTTACTGTCTGTTTAGACATTGATTGATTGCTGTCTAAACTGACAGTTTTATTGCTTATCGGCTTATCTAACCAACCAGAAATAACAGTATTAATGCCGATTTTCTTGCCTTCTTTTAACAGAATGTTGCGCTTAATTAACGCACCAACAACGCGAGAAACATTGTTTGAATCAATCGCTGTCATTTCCTGAATCTGGCTATACGATATCCAATCAACAGGCTTACCAAAGCCATAAGTACGACGCATGACAGAAAACAACACACGGCTTTCTCTATCACTAAGCTTGGTTAAACAAAGGGAATCCACCAATGTATTAGACAGCCTTAAATAACCATCATCTAAATCAGCTTTCACAATAACCCCCTGTTTACTGACACCAACTACACCATCAACAGGCTTAAACGGCACGATGTTGCTATTTTCAACATCATTGACGTTATCTGTATATTTTCGTAACATCATCAAACCTCTCTTCGTAGGTATTAACCCCGTGCTCAGGTCGCCAAACTTAAGCGGGGTTTCTTATATCTGAACGTTAAACAACTCAACACGACAACCCGCGTTAAACAAACAATCCGCAATGCCAGTTGAACTATTCGTTGGGCATGTTCTTACCACTGCAGCAATTGCATTAATCTGCTGATCACGCTCAATACGCTCAAATTCTTGTTTTTCTTCTTCGGTTTCAATTAACACTAAATTGTTATCACTTAACTGAGTCATTGCACTTAGCCCCTTTAAACATAAAACAAAACGCAATAGTCAAAATCACTGCAAAACCTAACCAACCCAACATAAATGACCACATATCAACCTCGTTTACGCATCTGCACACTGCGCTGTAAGCGTTCATAGTCATCACGACAATCTGCATCACAAAAGCGTTCTACCGTCGGTGACTCGCAATAAAAACAACGCCCCGTTAATGGCGGTAAAATCCGTTTCGCCTTGGTTAATTCACTGGCTAAATGCAGTTCAGCTATTTTGTTAGCTTCATCAACGTTATCAGCCATGCTAACCAGCCGACTTAAGTGATTTATTGGTTAAATAAGGGAACTTACGCTCAAGTACATCCAAAGACATTGATGTTACCCCGCGTGATTCACGTAGTTCGCGGTAAGCAGTTTCAACTTGATGACGGCTTGGGTTAATGCCTAAACGAATAACAGCCACCTGTGCATCGCAGTTTTCTTTGGTTAACGTTGCCGCCATATCATCTGCACTTAACGACATAGCATCACTCACATGGTCAACAACAACGGTCACGCCAACCATGCCGTAAACATCGTTTAAATACCCAATGCGCAATTCAACTGGCATAGCTGCCAATATTGCCTGCTCAACATAAAACAAACGCTCCGGTACCGCGTTTTGGTCTGCATACTGCCCAAGCCAACGGAAAATCTTTTGCGCATTAACTCGAGCATCGTTGTAAATATCATCCGAGTAGGTAAACGCAATCCCCTCTTTAGCCAATACAGTCGCCAACTTTAAATCATCAACCGCCTGCACTACCGCAGTGGCCAACGCCGACCGACTAACCTTGGGTAATTCAAGCCACGTATTAATGGCTTTCATCAATAAATCTAAACGTGATCTTTGTTTCATGCTTTTCTCCCTGCTTACTATTAAAATTAAACTGCTTGCTTGATCTGCGGGTTACCAACTTTAAGTTTCCCGTTTGTAATCACTTGAATTTGATAAGCTCTAAGTAATGGAACGGTATCCCCCCACTTTGAAATTGCAGGCTGTGAAACATCAAGAACCTTAGCTAAACGACCCTGACCTCCAAAGTGAGCAATAACATCAGCTGTCTTCATAAGAACTCCAATGAATTAATAACAAAACCCATAATATAACCAAAGTTAATTAACCGCAACCAATAAAAATAACTTTAGTTAGTATCGAGTTTATAACTTAGGTAATACAATTAACTTATGAAAACACTTGCCCAAAACCTCCAAGAAAAACTAAAGGCTTCTGGATTAACACAGAAGGAATTAGCCGAACGCGCCAACATCTCTCAGGTAATGGTGCATAAACTTATTTCAGGCAAAGCAAAAGAGTCCTCTAAGTTAGTGGCTATCGCGAATGTGTTAGGAACAACCGCAGAAGAGTTAATTACAGGAAAGACAAGAGCTTCAGTTGAAGCCAACGCCGAATGGGCTGGCCCAATGGAAACATGGGATAACAAAACCACATTAAGTGATGATGAAGTAGAGATACCGTTTTATATGGATGTAGAATTAGCCGCAGGACTCGGCATACCAGAAATGCCTCATTTTCACGGGCCTAAATTACGCTTTGCAAAATCGACCTTACGAAAATCAAACGTAGACCCAACCAACGCAGCTTGCGTCCGTGTGAGTGGCAACAGCATGGAACCAGTTTTGCCCAACGGTTCAACTGTGGGGGTAGACACATCACAAACAGATGTGACCGACGGCAAAATGTACGCAATCAACCACGATGGAATGTTACGCATTAAAACATTATACAAACTACCAGGTGGCGGTTTACGGCTGCGCAGCTTCAATTTAGATGAATGGCCAGATGAACGATACGAAACAGAAGATATAAAACACATCACAGTAATAGGGAAAGTATTTTGGTATTCGGTACTTCTCTGATAACTTGAAATAGATTTTTATGAATTATAAATTAAGCCCAGAATTCAATCTGGGCTTTTTATTAACCATTCATGGCCATTACGCCAAAAAACACAACTAATCCCAAAACTACAAACCAAATCACCCCAGATGAAATATGATCACGACTCTTGCCACAATGTGGGCAGACCTTGGCTGCACTGCTTTTTTCTTTACCACATTCATCACACTTTACTAACGCCATAAACCCTCCTTAGTTCAATTGGTTATTTATACCACCATCCCAAATGCAGATCATTAAAAAGCCTACTTTCAAAAAAACAATTAACCAAAGTTATTGACGAATTAATTAACCAGGGTTATATTCGGTTCGTAGCTAATTAACCGAGGACGGCAAAATGATACTGACTAACACACCAAAAACAGACAAAGAACGCGCTGAACACTTCCACCTTGTTAGCATTCGTTTTGCCTGTTTACTCACCACCAAACCAGACCCAATGGAATGCCCACGAGTACAACAGCGCATCGAAAAGCTAGAACGCCAACTCATGGCATGCAACCCAAGCCTGCTATTCATCAAGCAGTTTGAAGACCGAGCAGGTGAAATCGGCAGTGAACTAGCAATGCGTTACAACTACAAAACAGGCCACATCACCCTATGGCGCAACACGCCACTGCACCAAAGCGGCACAGTATTTCAGCTAAGGGCAAGTATATGAGCGCCGCAACCGAATACTGCGACCGTGAAATAGCAGATTACCAAGCCATGCTGAATGAATACCCAAATGAAGCTTTTGCGCTTAATCGCATAATTAACGGCTGGAAACGCGCAAAAAAACAAATACAAGCCCGCATCGAACAAGATGCCAAGGAAAACCAATGAACACTGCATTTTTACTCATGGCCCAGTTCAACAAAGCCGTCATCCCACTAGAAGACATTTGTAATGAGTTTTTTGGGCTATCAAAGGGTGTCGCCAAGAACTACGCCAAAGCAGGCAAGTTGCCCATACCTGCTTTTCGAACAGGTAAAAGCAACAAATCGGTTTGGATGATAAACGTAACCGACCTAGCTGAATACCTAGACCAGTTACGCGACCAAGCCAAAAAAGACCACATTCACAGCACAAAAGCAGCTTAAGCCTAACAATCGAAGCGAGTAGCGATGATGAACCAGCTAACCCCAAAACAGATTACAGCAAGAGCGTATTACCGCGAAAACCGTGAATACATACTCGCTCGTTGCCGCGCTAAATACCACGAATCAGTAGGTAATAATGTGCCTGATTTTGTTTCAAAAAAAGTAATGAACAAAAAGCCGCAACCAGTCTCACCAGCGCCAAAAGTAATTGAACAGCCAAAGCAATTTTCCAAAGCCGATATTGAATGGGACGGACAGTTAAAAGGTCCTGGAACATTTAATGGCGTTATTAATGATGGTAATGAATTTAAAGACCGAAAAACAATTAATAAAGCCATTAGTGATCAAGGCAAAGCGAAAGCAGCTGCACGCCGTAAAACAGAAGATATGAAACTGGCCCGTGAACTGGGCTTGAGCTTAGAGGATTTGGCATGAAATACCTAATCCCAGGCGGAGAATCAGCCGAACGTCTGTAACTGCTATTGCGATTCACCAAAATCAGTTCACCACAAATAATCGCAGCACTTAACGTCTACTTTGTTGTAGGGCACAAAGAAAAGCTATCAGCAATACGCAATGGCGTAAAAGAAAGCAACTTATCACGGGCAATCAACACGCTTGAAGAAGCGGCCCACAACGCCGAATTCTCAAAGAATATGATTGGGTAAAGTTTGGCTATAAGTTTGAACCTAGCGAGGTTGCATAAATGGAAGTCGTCAGCGAAACAATGCCAATAGCCAGAAAACAATACGATTGCATGGCTAGCGAATGGGTAATGAATAATTATGGTGATTATAACTTTACGTTTTCAGAGCTTAGAACTATCGCTAAAGCCAAAAATAACGGCTTCAAAATTATTCCTGGTCAACAATATATAAAACAGTTTAATCGTGATTGCGGTGATGTGTGGACCTATCGCGCAATACCTGAAATGCATCAAATCTGCATTGTCCATGGAACATACGATAACTGTTAAGGAATAGACATAAATGAAAAATAAAGCAGCGTTTAAACATATCTTAAGCCACTATCGCCACCAAAAATATGGGCTGTCATTCGCGGTCTACATGAGCGACCAAATCAAAGTGGCTATTATACTAGGCGCATTAGATTGCCTTTACTGGCAGGCATTAGGTAATGGGTTAACCAATTTTGCAAAAGGCATAAGGCGAACCATCACCCACTCTTACCGTTTTCACCAGGTGCGCTTGCCGTGTCATCCACTGGAAATCAAAGGCAGCATTGAAACCCGTCCAGATAACTCTGAACCTGGCACGCAAATCGACATAGAAGACATAATCAGAGGTGCAGCATGAGCAAACCAGTAAAAACATTCAGCACCAAACAAGGTGTAGTGACCTTGTCAGCGCCGTTTTTCACGCTAATGCATGACCAGCAACAAGTAGAAGTGACCTATAAGCGCAACAATTACAGCGGTTGGGGGATGTGCAAAACGTGCAACGCTATTGAAATTAGCAACTTCACCCAAGGTGATGCAGAGCTATTTGCCTGCACCGCCGATTCAAAACTTCGCTTACAGGGTATGCCGCGTGAAACAGTCAGAAATAATTAAACAAGCACTGCACCAATGGTATGCCCTGCCGCGTGATCAGGTGGGTTCATGCCAACAATACATGAAAACGCTAGCCGAAAAGCTGGTTAAGGAAGGTAACTAATGAGTGCGGCTATTGATATAAATGCAGAACTAATCGAACACTATTATACTAACGAGCACCTAAGTGGTGATCAAGTTGCTGCGAAACTTGGTTTAAGCCAATACCAGGTAAAAAAATATCTATCACAAAAAGGACTTGCTCGAACACGCAAAGAAGCAACATCAAAAGCCGCGCGCACATTAAGACAAAAAGCGGCTAACAATGCATTGAGCGCATACGATATACAAGAGTTGAGGGAGTGCAGAGCCTCAACACTCGCATTATCGATAATGCATAAACCTCAACAATGGGTTTAAATGGTTTTCATCCTCGGATTTGCTTGTCAATCGAACGAGAAAATCCGATGAAATACCCCAAATTATTTGGCTCTTCTAAATTTATCCCAAGTAAAATATCACTCAACTGCACCGCAAATTCAGGATGCTTCCGCACCACATCAACATAACGTTCACCCATCACCAGTCCCACATTTTCAGCACTGCGATAGTCATTAGCATCTGATAAACACCAAGCACAAAATCCTTTGTCGTAAAACTTTAAAAACGGCAATAAACCTTCAATTTGCTTAATACCCTTCATTTGTTCTAAACTAATCATTGAAAATACCCTCTCTCAAAATAGGTTGTTTTCCAAGCCATGATTGTTAGCGCAATCATGGCTTAGTTTTTTCAAAGTAAATCAGCTTTTATTCCCCTCTTCAATTTGAAACTTGCTATTAGCAAGAAGTTAAGATTTATTCGATATTTTCTCATCAAATTATGTTTTCAGTGAAAACAATTTAACTTATTAAAATCATATATGCAACCAAGCTAAAACACATAATATAATGATAAATAAGTGAAATTTTACATTTGCAATGATAAACAAGTGAAAAACTTACTTTTCAAGTACCTTAAAAGTAAATTAGTAACACTGAAATTGATTCAGTGTTACTAATTATTTTTGAATAGGGTTTAATGTATTTCTACAACATTAAATAGCTAAAATTACGTACTTATTTTTTTTCTAGATGACTAAACTACATTGAGAGTTATTAAACAAAAATGGCTGTAAAAAGGAAAAATGTGGGGAAATATGCATCAACACTGAAAATAATTTAAAAAATGCGTTTAACAGCTCAAAAAACAATCTATCAGGGGTGTTTTTATTTTCAGTGAAAACTTTTTGCATATCGTTGGAGGGTATAGAAAGTGATTACACAGGTTACATGAAAGGAAATATTTACGAGGGTTATTCAGGTATCCAAAAATACTAAAATATTAACGAGGAACCCAATAGGAATCCAAGCAAATGCACTAAACATAAAAATCAATAGCTTATATAAAAATCCAACCTATCCAACATGGGCGCTATGGAAAAGGTGCGATCTACCGTATCTATTGGTGTAGCTAGCTTTGGCGTTGTATTCACTGAATTATTTATACTCATCATTTGCGGTATTGATTCACCGTATTAGGTGCATTTTGGGTAATCGTTGTTGCACAAGGAGCCAGTAAAGAAGTCATAAATCAGCTTAATACGACTGGACAGTCCTAAATAGTGAGTAATTATATCATTAACCCGTCATTGAGAAACAAGTGTCTACTGATTTAAGGAAAGATCAAACAATGGCGATTAAGCTCAATTACTCTCAATTTACTGTTATCCAAAACCACAGCCAAAAAGTGAAATTGTCAGCTAGAATCCTTATCTCAGTCATTTAATTTAAAATCAATAACTTAAATAAACTAAACGCCCCCTGCATCGGCACAATGAAAAAGTGCGTTCAAGTGTATCTATTCGTGAGTCTAGCTTTAGTATGCCTTTTGTTACATTGATCAGAGAACTTCTATTAAAAGGTTGATACTCATATAAAGCCAAACTATTGTAAATATGTTCACACAGGTGTTTTTTTAGTATTGGTCAGAAATCCTCAGGCTAAAATAAGCGCACTCCAAATACATTTTTATATTGTAAAGAGCTGATTTATGGATGATTTAAAGCGCTTTTTCTTGTTTTTCAACCTTCTTTTATTTGGAGTGTTAACTAGCATCTCCAACGCTTACGCAAATGATCAATTTATTATTAATAACTCAGAATCCGAATTGGATAATCGATATCAATATCCCTATGACCTTTTAGCATTAGTGATTGAAGCAACAAAAGTTGATTTTGGCGAAGCATCTTTAACAGTGTCCAGTATGATAATGAGCCGCAATCGTACATTCAGGGCATTAAAAGATGGCCACACTATCAATGTTATCGCTGAAGCCTCAAAGTTAGAGTGGGATGAACAGCTTATACCAATAAAAATCCCCATTCGAAAAGGCATTCAGGGGTTTAGGATTTTTATTATTAAACAGGAAAATGCAGCGACATTAGCCAATATCACCACATTAGCGCAGTTAACCTCTCTTAATACCGGCTCTGGTAGCCAATGGTCTACTAAAGTTGCCATGCAAAAAGCGGGATTTAAGGTTGTAGAAAGTACTGAATATAATAGTTTATTTAATATGTTATCCAAGGAACGTTTTATCACCTTTGGACGTGGTGTTAATGAGGTTTTTCAAGAAATTGAACTATTTAAACAGCATTATCCCGAGTTAGTTGTTGATGAACATCTTATGCTCAATATTCCGTTGGCGACATATTATTATGTGTCACCGGACAAGCCTAGGTTAGCCCAGAGAATACAAGTTGGTCTTCAGAGAATTATCGAGAGTGGTCAGTTTGATCAGTTATTTTATCAATATCACTGTACTTATTTGATAAAAAGTAAGTTGAATCAAAGACTCATTTTTAAAATCGATAACCCGTTTATTTCAGAATCAGACATGACGACGATCGTGGGCAATGATTTTCTTCTCAACCCAAGAGATGACTTTTCAAACTTGTGTAGTCAGTATCTTTAAATCAGCCATTAAAGCCTACCCCCCCACGGACTTAACTTTCCGTCGAGCCACAATTCAATATGCTATGTGTTGCATAAGAAAACGACAATCAATATTGACGACTTTATGTTCAACTATGTTGATGTCCACTCACATCGAGTGCTTATTTGAAGGTGTAACCCATTGGTTCAAGACAATATTTGGCATCATAAATTTACAATGTAAGCGACTGATACTCATGTTTTTAAGCTTAAATAGACTAAAGTAAACTGACGGCTAATTTTATATTGTTTATACTAAACCACTGGATAAAAACATTTTTATCCTTGTTAGTAGTTTCAATTTCATTTTTGTGTTCTAAGCTTAAACCTCTATTTGACATTGCTGATATAGTAGCAATTTACACTTATTAGCTAGAATGATGGCAAGCTTATGCTCTAGTTGAATTATCGCCACTTTTTTGAATGTAAGAGGATCGCTTAACCTATGAAAGTTGAATTCATTAATCCATTCCTTGTTTCTTTAATCAATGTTATTTCGACCATGGCAACAATGGATTTAAAACCCGGTAAACCACAGTTGAAAAACCATGACCTTGCTAAAGGTGACGTATCCGGTTTAATTGGTATGGTTGGCCCAACAACCCGCGGATCGCTTTCAATTACCTTTGAAAAAAAATTGATTCTCGAAATTATGAATAAGATGCTGGGTGAAGAACCTGGATTTATCAACGATGAAGTGACTGATTTAGTTGGGGAAATAACCAACATGGTCACTGGCGGCGCTAAAAATTTATTAAGCGAAAAAGGTTATGATTTTGATATGGCGACACCAGCTGTGGTGTCGGGGAAAAATCATACTATTTCTCATAAGGCACAAGGTAAGAAAATCATGATGCCGTTTACTCATGAATACGGCAATGCCTTTATTGAAATTTGCTTTGAGGATATAAAATAGCCAAAACTAAAATGTCCAATAGGCATTAAGCACTAAAAATAGTGGGGTGGTTACTCAAGCAGCTCAACCACCACACGAGGGGTTAATTTAGTCACTAACTCATAAGCAATAGTGCCAATATATTCGGCTACTTCTTCTACTGCGAGAGCTTTACCCCATAACTGAACATTATCCCCTACTTTGTCTGCTGCATTGGCACCTAAGTCGACCGTTAACATATCCATCGATATTCGACCCACTATTGGCACACGGCGACCGTTAATCCACACGGGGGTGCCTTCTGGTGCATTGCGTGGATAACCATCACCATAACCAATGGCCACGACGCCTAACCGAGTGTCTTGTTTCGCGGTCCAGAAAGCGCCGTAGCCGACACTATCACCGGCTTTGTGCTCACGTACAGCAATTAAATTAGACACTAACTCCATTGCTGGAATTAATCGGTGATTAACACCTCTATCACCTACAACCGGAGATACACCATAAAGCGCAATACCGGGTCTTATCCAATCAGCTTGGCTTGATGGCCAAAATAATGTCCCGGCAGAATTAGCTAAGGTGCGATCCCCTTCTAAGCCTTTAATCCGTTGCTCAAAGGCGTCCATTTGCGTTTGAGTAAGGCTATTATCGGGTTCGTCAGCACAGGCAAAATGGGTCATTAAATGAATCGGTTTAGCCACTTGCGGACAGACCAATAAACGCTGATAAATACTGTCAAACTGATCCAAGGTAAAGCCGATACGATGCATACCCGTATCGATTTTTATCCATACGGTTACTGGCTTCTCAAGCTTTATGGTTTCAAGCATCTGCAGTTGTGACTCATGATGAACTACAGTATCAATATTATGACTAACCAGTGTCGGTAAGTCCGACTGACGGAAGAACCCCTCTAATAATAAAAGCTTACCTTTTACCCCGCCGTCTCTAAGTTGTAATGCCTCTTCAAGCCGTGCTAATCCAAAACCATCGGCGCTACCACTGTGCATGCCAACCGTTTCAGAGGCATTTAATAACCCAACACTTTCAGCAACATTCAATAACCCATGGCCATAACCATTAGCTTTAACAACCGCCATAACTTTGCTATTAGGAGCAATAAGACGTAATTGCACTAAATTACTTTGTAAGGCAGAACGACTTATTTCTGCGCGAGGAAAAGGTTTCAATGAATGGCCTTAATTAAATAATATGATAAACCGTATAATTAGTTGTGCTTCTTAACAAAATCGACAGCATCAATTGAATGGCATCATTAATGTAAATGAAATCCAGTAATAAATTAATTCAACCTAATCAATTATTAATCTTCTTCAAACTGCGGCCCAGCATAATTATCAAAACGAGAAAATTGACCTTGGAATACTAGCCTAATACGACCAATAGGCCCGTTACGTTGCTTACCAATAATGATTTCAGCGGTGCCTTTATCTTCTGAGGTGTCGTTATACACTTCGTCACGATAAATAAACATGATCAAATCCGCATCTTGCTCAATCGCACCAGATTCACGCAAGTCAGAGTTAATTGGGCGTTTATCCGCTCGTTGCTCTAGCGAGCGGTTAAGCTGCGACAACGCAATAACTGGCACTTCTAATTCTTTAGCTAAGGCTTTTAATGAGCGAGAGATTTCTGAAATTTCTAAAGTACGATTGTCTTTTAGCGCCGGCACTTGCATTAATTGTAAGTAATCGATCATGATCATTGATAACCCGCCATGCTCGCGGGCAATACGTCTGGCTCGACTACGTACGTCTGTTGGGGTTAAACCTGAGCCATCATCAATATACATTTTACCTTGTTCAAGCATAATGCCCATGGTCGATGAAACGCGCGCCCAATCTTCATCATCTAGCTGACCAGTACGAATTCTGGTTTGGTCAACCCGACCCAGCGACGCCAACATACGCATCATGATCTGTTCAGAGGGCATCTCGAGGCTAAAAATAAGCACTGGCTTATCTTCATTCATCGCGGCTTGTTCACACAAGTTCATCGCGAAGGTGGTTTTACCCATAGAAGGACGAGCAGCAACAATAATTAAGTCTCCAGACTGAAAACCTGCGGTCATTTTATCTAAATCATTAAAACCACTTGATACACCAGTAACCCCGTTATGAGGATTATTATAGAGCTGTTCAATCCTATCAACGGTTTTTTCAAGAATGCTTTTAATGTTTTCAGGGCCTTCATTGGCATTGGTTCGCATTTCTGCAATTTTAAATACTTTGGTTTCGGCTAAATCTAATAAAGAACTTGAATCTCGCCCTTCAGGGTTATAACCCGCATCGGCGATTTCATGGGCAACGGCAATCATGTCACGCACTACGGCACGTTCACGTACAATATCTGCGTAAGATAAAATATTACCGGCACTTGGGGTGTTTTTAGCAATTTCGCCAAGGTAAGCAAAGCCGCCAGCATCGTCTAGTTGATCTTCAATTTCGAGTTGTTCAGATACAGTGATTAAATCCAGCGGTTGACCCGATTCCATTAAACGCTGCATTGCGGCGAAAATCATTCGATGAGAACGAGAATAAAAGTCTTCTGACACAACCGCTTCAGAAACACGGTCCCACGCTTCAGCATCTAACATTAATCCACCTAACACGGATTGTTCAGCTTCAATAGAATGAGGTGGCAATTTTAATGCATTTACTTCTACATCTTTTTGCCTGTTTCTTGATTTAAAAGCACCTTGCTGTGACATTAACACTCCCAATTTCCAACGACTTTATAAAATATGGTATAACACCGTGGTCAAGCTTAATTTACCGTTATAACAAATAGAGATAACGATTTGTCAAACGGAACAAAAATAATAATTTAAGGAAAATACATGCGTATCGCACTTGTTGCAGCACTTGTGCTGACCTCTAGCTTCGCCTTTGCCGATGAAGGCCAATGGCAACCGTACCAAATGCCATCTATTGCAGATAAACTCACCCAACGAGGTATCGATATTCCGGCATCACAACTGGCAGATTTAGGACAATATCCAATGAATGCCGTTGTCAGTTTGGGCTATTGTACCGCCAGTTTTGTATCCCCCCAAGGCCTAGTTGTCACAAACCATCATTGTGCTTATCGCGGCATACAATATAACAGCAAAAAAGAGCATAATTACCTCGAAAATGGCTTTTTAGCAAACACCCAAGCAGAAGAACCTTCGGCAGGGCCAAACGAACGCTTATACATTACTGAAAAAGTTACTAATGTGACCAATCAAGTTATGGCAAACTTAAGCAATGACCCCTTGGCGCGCTTTGAAGGCATTGAAACCAACAGCAAAGCATTAATAAAAATCTGCGAAGCCGATGACAACTACCGTTGTTCGGTTAACAGTTTTCATCATGGCTTAGAATATTACCTCACTAAACAGCTCATTATTCGTGATGTTCGCTTAGTTTACGCACCACCTGAAAGTGTTGGTGGATTTGGTGGTGATATTGATAATTACGAATACCCACGTCATTCAGGTGATTTTACTTTTTTACGCGCTTATGTTGGTAAAGATGGTAAACCCGCCACCTATTCTGAAGACAACGTCCCTTATACCCCAAAAAGCTATCTAAAAATTAATGCCGATGGCGTTAAAGCTGGCGACGGTATTTTTGTAGCGGGTTTTCCTGGTTCAACCAGTCGTTATAACTTAACCAGTGAACTACAGTTTGCCAACGATTGGCTTTATCCAACTTATGCTAAACGGTATCAATTACAAATTGATACGATAACCTTAATGGGTGAAATGGATAAAGATATCGCGATTAAGTATGCCGGTACTATGGCATCAATGGCTAATCGGATGAAAAAGATCAATGGCTTACTCGATGGTTTTAAAGCAACTGATATCGTTGGGATTAAACAACAGCGAGAAAATGACTTTCTGGCTTGGTTAAAAAAAGATCCTAACGCCAATCTTAAATTAATTAATAACTTAGAGGCCTTATTAGCAGAGCAGCACACTCAAGTGCAAACTAATTATTATTTTAAAAATGCACAATCGAGCGTGTTATTAACAGCTGCCAGTAAGTTATATCGCTTAGCTAAAGAAAAGCAAAAGCCTGATGAACAACGAGAAACAGGTTTTCAGCAACGCGACATGAAGATGTTTAAATCGGCATTAAAACGTATTGATAGAAGTTTTGATCCTGCAGTTGATAAAATCCTTTGGTTACAAGACCTACAAGCCTATGCTAGCCAGCCACTTAAAACAGAAGTGTTTGATAATGCATTAAGTAGCGCACATAGTTTTGAAGAGTTAGAAGCGAAGGTGGAAGGTCTGTATGCGTTAACAGAGCTAACCGATCAAGCAAAACGCCTTGACTGGATGAACAAAACAGCGCAAGAGTTTGAAACCAGTGAAGACCCATTCATTCGTTTAGCTGTTGCTATTCATGACACCAACATGACACTAGAGAAAAGTGAAAAGTTACTCGAAGGCAAGTTGTCATCAGTTCGCCCTGAATACATGAAAGCCATTATTAACTATTACAAGTCTAACAATTGGCCAGTATACCCAGATGCAAACCGCACTCTGCGTATTACCTATGGCATGGTTGATGGCTATCAATCAAAAGATGCTCTATATAAGCAACCATTTACGCGCTTAGAAGGCATTTTAGCTAAAAATACTGGTGAAGAACCATACAATGCTCCAGCTAAGTTATTAGCCGCAATTAAAGCAAATGATTACGGAAAGCACAGAGTCGCGACGGTATATCAACAACCTAGCACTTGGGTGTGTAAGTTGATGTCATGCTTAGACAAGCCTGCCGACTTTAACTCTGTACCCGTTAACTTTCTATCAAGTGCGGATACAACGGGCGGTAACTCAGGTTCACCTGTGTTTAATGGCAAAGGCGAGTTAGTGGGTCTTAACTTCGACTCTACTTACGAAGCCATCACTAAAGATTGGTTCTTTAACCCAACTATTACCCGAGCAGTGCATGTTGATATTCGTTATATTTTGTGGATGATGGATCAAGTTGATCATGCCGACAACTTAATCAAAGAGTTAGATTTAGTTAGAAACTAATTAACACCTTAATGAATAATACCTAGCTCTGTTGGCTGGGTATTTTTTTATCTATTGACCACAAGTTGCATCACAATATAAGTGTGTTCGATACATCACTCTAGGCAAGGCTTCTTACCTCAAGCATGTATGATTTACTAAACAGCAGACATAAAAAAACACCGCCCGAGGGCGGTGTTTTCTATGGAGCTAAAGATAACTAAGCTTCTGCAACAACAGAAATTTTAACTATAGCTTTAACTTCAGTGTGTACTTGTACTTCAACTTCGAAGTCACCAGTAGTGCGTAAAGCACCTAAAGGTAAACGAACTTCAGATTTAGCAAGTGCTACGCCAGCTGCAGTAACTGCATCAGCGATATCACGGTTGCCAATTGATCCGAATAATTTACCTTCATCACCCGCTTTAGAAGCAATAACAACAGCTTCTAATGCAGTTAATGTATCAGCACGAGCTGTCGCAGTTGCTAATTCAGCAGCTAATTTAGCTTCTAATTCAGCACGACGAGCTTCAAATACTTCAGTGTTTGCTGCATTTGCTACAACTGCTTTACCATAAGGTAAAAGGAAGTTACGAGCATAACCAGCTTTAACAGAAACTTGGTCGCCTAAGCCACCTAAGTTTGCAACTTTATCTAGCAGAATAACGTTCATTATCAAATCCTCTATATTCGGTTAGGAATTAATACCGCAATATTACTGATGTAAATCAGTATATGGCAGTAGAGAAAGATAACGAGCACGCTTGATAGCGCGAGCTAGTTGGCGTTGGTATTTAGCACTAGTACCAGTGATACGGCTAGGAACAATCTTGCCGCTTTCAGTGATATAGTTTTTTAAAGTAACGATATCTTTGTAATCAATCTCTACAACACCTTCAGCGGTGAAGCGGCAGAACTTGCGACGACGGAAATAACGTGCCATTTTGACAGTCTCCTAAGTTTTCAATTCGACATTTTCAGCATGCAAGACTAAACGGTTTTGGCCATTTCGCCCTTGTTGTAATGAAAGAAACCCTTCCACATCAACTTGCACACCTGCTTGTAATTTATTTGCAACGCTATTAAAGCGCGGGCCACTTAATATCACTTGAATCAAACAGTAGACGTTTCTCAACATTTCTACTTCTTGTCGTTGCGATTTATGCTCTACCGTTATTACCACATGGGCAATACCGCTTGGGCTATCTAATCGTCTTGAACGAATTATCGTTCCTGACAACGTTAAGTGGTTATTCACAAAAAATTATTCAGCGTTTTCTTCAGCGCTTGCTTCAACAGTACGGTCATCAGAAGATGGACGACGTGTTTCACGTTCGTCTCTTGCTTTTGCCATAGGAGAAGCTTCAGTAACGGCAGCTTTAGTGCGCATTACCATATTACGCAGAACAGCGTCGTTGAAACGGAAAGCTGTTTCTAGTGCTTCAATAGACTCTGCAGTTGCTTCTACGTTCATAAGAACATAGTGAGCTTTATGTAGGTCTTGAATTGGATATGCCAATTGACGGCGGCCCCAATCTTCTAAACGGTGGACTGTACCATTAGCAGCAGTGATAACACCGGTGCAACGCTCAATCATACCTGGGACTTGTTCACTTTGATCTGGGTGAACCATAAATACGATTTCATAATGACGCATTTATTGCTCCTTACGGTTAGGTAGCCTCGTTTTGGCTCAGTCAGACCAATTAGAGGCAAGGAACGAATTAAAGTGACTGATTTGAGCGCGCGATGATACATAAAGCACGTCATAAACTCAAGCACTAACTCACTCTTTTCAGCAATCTTGATTACAGGTATGATGGCGGCAGTCAAAAATAGCGCGTTTACGCCGTCAAAGAATAAAAAACTCTAATGATAATCATGAAAAAAATAGTCTCCACATGCTTCCTCTTTATTCTATCTTCGCCAGCATGGGCTTTGGTTCCACCAGATTACCAAGAACCGTCAAATAATTTTAATGCCGAGGTTGAAGCAGGACTGCAACTTAATAGTGGTAATAATGAAACTAAAAACTTCAACGGCCGCACTTACATGACTTATGATTCAATTAAAACCAGACAAGAAGCCACACTAAAAGCTTATTATGCTGCTGACGGTACTGAATCAACTGCAGAAAAATATCAAGTATTTTTACAGTCGAACTATAAACTAGAGCGAGGCTATGTGTTTGGCCGTGGTGAATTTACTTGGGATGAATTTGGTTCATACACTCGAATTTATACCGTTTCAACAGGTTATGGTTTCGACTTAATAAAAAACAATAAAACTAAGTTAAGCCTTGAAGTTGGCCCGGGTTATCGTTATGACCTAGCCGAAGAGAGCACGTTAGAGCCTTATCCTGAAGCAAACCGTGATGTCATTCTTCGTACTGCCGCTAAATATACGGTTAAATTACAAGAATACACCAGTCTGAATGCCGATATTACTGCTGAAACGGGTCAAGATAACAACACGCTAACCCTAGACATGAGTTATAAAAATACTTTTATTCAAGATTGGGCATTTAAAATCGGGATGAACGTCAAGTATACCGAAGTCGTTCCTGATGGAAGCCAAAACACCGATACCATTACTACATTTAACTTGTTATACACGTTTCAATAATGATTAACCTAAAATGAAACGAAACACTTAATCAATAAGGCCAAATGGCTTTCTTGAACCAATACTGATTGAACCAATAAAGGCACAGTTATGGACAGCCCCCTACGCAGTTTTGCATCATTATACAGTACAACTTTTTTAATGGTGCTTGCAGCAGGTTTACTAACAACCTATTTAGGCTTAAGACTTACCACAATGGAAGTCCCGCAAATATGGATTGGCGGCATGATGTCAGCCTACTATATTGGCCTTGTATTTGGCTCTAAAGTGGGTCATAAACTCATTGCACAAGTGGGTCATATTCGAGCCTTTGTGGCTTGTGCTGGGGTTGTCACTGCGTCGGCTCTTGGCCATGCGCTTATAGACAACTTAACTGTGTGGATAGTACTGCGTCTTGCGGTTGGTATGGGCATGATGTGCCAGTATATGGTATTAGAAAGCTGGCTGAATGAACAAGCTGAGACAAATCAACGTGGTACCGTGTTTGCCAGTTATATGATTGTATCTTACTTAGGGTTAATGGCGGGTCAAGGTGCAATTAGTTTATATCCTGATTTAGGTTTAGAACCATTACTGTTAATTGCCATCTGTTTTTCATTATGTATTGTGCCTATAGCAATCACTCGTAGAATTCACCCAGAGCCGTTAACGCCAGCACCATTACAAATGGGTCATTATTGGAAACGAGCACCTCAAGCACTGACGACGATCGCATTAGGCAGTATGATTGTAGGTTGTTTTTATGGTTTGGCGCCCTCTTACGCTACAGCCATAGGTATTGATCCTGAACACGTTGCACTCTATATGTCTTGTACCATTTTTGCAGGATTGTTGGCCCAATGGCCAATGGGTAAATTGTCAGATATTATCTCTCGTAGCTTATTGATTCGAATTAACTGCACGCTATTAGGCTTTATCGTGTTAATTATTTCTATCGTCCCCTTTCACTCAGTGTATTCGTTAATATTAACTGGTTTATTTGGTATTTTAGCGTTCACCTTGTACCCATTAGCAACCGCATTAGCTAATTCACGCGTTGATCAACATGAACGAGTGGGATTATCAGCCACCATATTAGTGACTTTCGGGATCGGTGCAAGTATTGGTCCTTTGGTCGCATCTGGCTTAATGCAAGTTATGGGTGACCAGATGCTGTATGGATTTATGGCTATCTGCTCGTTTACCTTATTGGCGAGGCTCATGTGGATAAATCTACGTCAAAAAGCTGAACAGACTATTACTGCAGATTACGTGATGGCAGGTGGTGATATGGTCAGTTCGCCGTTGGCAGCATCATTCGATCCACGTGTTGATGTTGACATGGTTAATGAGCAAATGATCCACCCCGCTGAAGATGCATTTGATATCACTCCAGATTCAGACAATGAAGAGTTAGATAGTAGCAATACACAAACAGATGATACTGCTGATGCTAGCCCAGCTAATGCTAACACGGTAAGTAATGAGCAGGTTGAGCATAAGATATTGGATGATGAGGATGTCGATAACGAAATTGGTGGACGCTAATATTATTTATTTAAATAAGCTCTACTATGAATAGAGTAGATTGCTAACCCGTCCCTCCTCAATATTGAATATAAAAAAACGGCGATAAATATCGCCGTTTTTTATTAATATTGATAGCAATTAGCCGACAGTTAAATGGTTAACTTAAACGCTGTCTGACCGCTTCAAATAAACAAACACCCGTCGCAACCGACACGTTAAGACTCGACACACTTCCGGCCATTGGGATTGACACCAATGAATCGCAGCCTTCTCGCGATAATCGGCGTAAACCTTTATCTTCGGCACCCATGGCAATCGCTAAAGGCCCTTTAAGATCGGCCTGATATACATTGCCATCAGCTTCACCAGCCGTGCCGACAATCCAAACACCTTTGTCTTGCAGGTGACGCATAGTACGAGCAAGGTTAGTAACTTGAAATAATGGAATCGTTTCTGCTGCGCCACAAGCGACTTTACTGACTGTTGAAGTAAGTCCGACAGAATTATCTTTTGGTACAATAACTCCGTGCACCCCTGCAGCATCAGCATTACGCAAACATGCGCCGAGGTTATGTGGATCTGTTACACCGTCTAGAATCAATAAAAAAGGCACAGCCGTTTTATCAAGTAATGCATCTAAATCACTTTCAATCAAAGGTTTAACCGCCTTCACACGCGCGACAATACCTTGATGTTGTGAACTACCCGCTTTGTCATCTAACACTTTACGAGCTGCACGTTGCAATGTTGTACCAAAGCTTGATGCTATATTAATCAGTGGCGTTAAGCGCTCGTCATCACGGCCTTGTAATAGCCAAAGTTCAATGACGCGTTCAGGGCTGTTATCTAACAAGGCTTGAACGGCATGAATGCCAAAAATGGTATCTTGTTTTTTCATTTAATTACTTTCTCTTGCTGCGCTTGGCAGGGGTTTTCTTAACGCTAGAATCCGGTTTTGCAGCATCAGTTTTTTGAGCTACAGCAGCAGGTTTGGCCGCTGGAGATGAAGCTTTCCCACTTGAACGACGTTTGCTGGGCTTAGGCTTATCTGACTTAGGTTTGTCAGACTTAGCTTTATCAGATTTAGGTTTATCAGACTTTGCAGACGATTTACCTCGAGCCGATTTAGCCCCTTCAGCATTCACTCGTTCACGAGCCGTTGAAGACTTGCTGCCTTTGCGTGCAGGTTTACCCGCACTTTTACTGTTGTCACCCACCATCAACAGGTCAATTTGACGATCATCAAGATTGACCGCGGCAACTTTAACCGTCACTGCATCACCTACTTGATATACTTGGCGAGTATTTTCACCAATTAATCGCTGACGCATAAGATCAAATTGATAGTAATCACTTGCTAGACTTGAAATGTGTACCAGTCCATCAATAAATAACTCATTTAGTCTGACAAACAATCCAAAGCTGGTGACGGAGGCAATAACCGCATCGAATGTATCGCCGACATGATCTTGCATATATTCACATTTAAGCCAGTCACTCACATCGCGAGTTGCTTCATCTGCGCGACGCTCGGTGGTTGAACACTCTTCACCTAATGCATCTAATTCTTCAATTTGATAGAGATAACCGCCATCTTGAGTCCACTTATCGTGAACATCACCTTGTTCTTTTGCGAGCAAATATTTAATCACTCGATGTAACACTAAATCAGGGTAACGACGAATTGGCGAGGTGAAATGCGAATAAGCTTCTAATGCCAAACCAAAGTGGCCTTCGTTATCTGGGCTATAGATTGCTTGGCGCATTGAGCGCAATAACATCACTTGAATCAGCTCAAAGTCTGGACGGTCGGCAATTTTCAACATCAAATTTTGATAATCAGTCGGTGTCGGTTCTAGTCCGCCATCCATGCTTAAGCCACGTTCGGCAAGAAACTCTTTAAAATTAGCCAGTTTTTGCTCTGATGGTGCTTCATGAACACGGTATAACACTTCGCCTTTGTGTTTTTTGACAAACTTTGCCGAAGCCACGTTAGCTAAAATCATGCATTCTTCGATGATTTTATGTGCTTGGTTACGGCCTCTTGGGACGATTTTGTCAATTTTACGCTGCTCATTAAATATAAACTGCGTTTCTAATGTTTCAAAAGCAATCGCACCACGCTCTGCACGTCGTTCATCTAAGATAAGATATAACGACTGCAAACATAATAAATGTGGGAATAACGCTTCATGCTCAGGAGCTATAGGTCCGCCTTCCAGCATCGCGGCTACTTGGGTATAAGTAAAACGGGCATGAGAGTGCATTACCGCAGGATAAAACTTAGTGCCAGAGAGCTTACCCGCAGCAGAAATGGTCATCTCGGCCACCATGCATAAACGATCAACATGCGGTTTTAAAGAACATAAACCGTTAGATATTTTCTCAGGCAACATTGGAATAACTTGCGACGGGAAATATACCGAGTTACCACGAGCGCGCGCTTCTGTATCTAATGCAGAATCAGTGCGAACATAATGGCTCACGTCAGCAATCGCTACCCATAAACGCCAGCCACCAGTTGGTTTTGCTTCGGCATAGACAGCATCATCAAAGTCACGGGCATCTTCGCCGTCAATAGTTACCAGCGGTAAATGACGCAAATCAACACGACCTAGCTTATCTTCTTCAGGTACTTCATCAGGAATACGCTTGAGTTTTTTCTCTATAATGGCTGACCAAGTGTGCGGTAAATCGTAATTACGCAACGCAATTTCAATTTCCATACCCGGAGCCATCGTCTTACCCAAAACTTCAGTTACTTTGGCTGCTGCTTTAACAAAACGACCAGGACGACGGGTTAATTCAACCACGACAACATCACCGGCGCGAGCGCCTAGTGTATCTTCGCTGGCGATTAATATTTCTTGAGTAATACGCCTATCATCAGCAATCACAAAACCCATGCCGCCGTCGACATGGTAACGTCCGACTAAAGCTGCAGTGCGTTGTTGAACTAATCGCACGATGCGTGCTTCACGACGGCCACGACGATCGGTGCCCGCTTTTTGCGCTAAAACTTTATCGCCATGGAAATACATCAACATGTCGCGATTGTTAATAAATAAGTCGTCACCACCTTCATCTGGCTTAAAAAAGCCAAAGCCATCACGATGACCAATAACGGTGCCAGACAATAAATCCATGCGTTCAGGCAAGCCATAGCTTTGGCCACGAGTGAATACTAATTGGCCATCTCGCTCCATTGCGCGCAAGCGACGACGAAGCGCCTCTAATGGCTCTTCTTCAGTAATTTTTAATGCTTCGGCAATTTTATCGCGGCTAACTGGTGACTTTTGCGCTCGCAAGTATTCTAAAATATACTCACGACTAGGGATTGGATTGTCGTACTTGTCTTGTTCTCTATCAAAATGAGGATCGTTGATCATTCAATTTCCAAATAATTCGCTCCATATCGTGGAGCCTTTAACGGGTACAGTTACGGCCGCTGTGCTCTTGCCACTATGCTGGCAGGCATTTTTGCAGCAAGCATCTGCAATAAAGACGAAGCCTTTTTCTGTTGGGCGTCGTCGTTAAATATACTGTTATATAACCAATGATAGCCAAGTTCATAATCAGCAGGACTTCCATAGCCTTCACCAAATAAACGAACCAACATCATTTGTGCAGTTAAATCCCCATTAGCTGCCGCAGGCAATATATATTGCACTGCTCGGTTGGGGTCTTTAACCACTAGTTTACCGCGATAATAATAATCTGCCAATTTTACCATCGCTGCAGCACTACCTTGTTCTGCGGAGGTTTGCAATAGCGCCATACCGCGAGAAGGATGCGCTTTAACACACACGCCATGGTTGAGCATTTCTCCCCATAAAAACTGATACATGGGTTGCTGTAATACTTCAGCGCGGGCCTCAATGTCTTGAACCAACTGGCAATCGTCAGCCTTTACACGTTGTAGATATTGATTTGAGCGGATGAGCGAAATCAATTGTTGATCGCTATAAATATCGACAGCTTCTGTAACAGCAAACACATTGGCAGAAACAACACTCAACAACAATAAACTGATACGCAACATAAGGATTCTCTATGACACTTAGATGACTTATCCATCGGCAGTATAGCGTATTTCTTGAGGATAAGCAGTTACAGCAGTTAATTACACTCATTAAAAAGGCCGCTTATTGCGGCCTTTTAATCTTACTTGAACGGATTAACCAAAATCATGGTTTCATTTCGGTCCGGACCGGTAGAGATAATATCAATAGGCGTTTCTAATAGCGCTTCGAGACGTTTGATATAGTTAATTGCGGCGGGAGGCAATTGATCGATGCTTGTAGCACCAAAGGTATTTTCACTCCAACCAGGCATGGTTTCATAAATTGGGGTAACTAAATCATAACCTTCTGCAGCCAAAGGAGTCACCTTTGAAACCGATCCATCAGGAGATTGATAGCCAACACAAATCTTAACTTCTTTTAGACCGTCTAAAACATCTAATTTGGTTAAGCAAAAACCACTAACACTATTGATTTGAACTGCACGGCGCATTGCCACAGCATCTAACCAACCAGGACGACGTTTGCGACCTGTTGTAGCACCAAATTCTTGGCCTTTCTCACCCAGATAATCACCAATTTCATTGGCAAGCTCTGTTGGGAATGGACCCGCACCGACACGAGTTGTGTACGCTTTCATGATGCCTAGGACATAATCTAGATGACGAGGCCCAAAACCTGAACCCGTCGCAACACCACCAGCAGTAGTATTTGATGAAGTTACAAATGGATATGTACCGTGGTCGATATCCAATAATGTACCTTGAGCACCTTCAAATAGAATTGGCTCACCCGCTTTACGCGCAACATCAAGCAATTCGCTGACATCAGTACACATGCTCTTCAGATAATCAGCAATGGCTAATGCATCATCAAGTGTTTGTTGATAATCGACAGCTTCTACATGGTAGTACTCAGTTAGCATGAAGTTATGATATTTCATGACTTCTTTTAACTTAATTGCAAAAAGTTCTGCATTAAACAAATCACCAATGCGTAAACCGCGACGAGAGACTTTGTCTTCATATGCAGGACCAATACCACGTCCAGTTGTACCGATGGCTTGATTACCGCGAGCTTTCTCGCGAGCAACATCTAATGCACAATGGAACGGAAGGATAAGTGGACATGCTTCAGAAATGAGCAAACGCTCTTCTACTGGTACACCGCGTTCTTTAAGCATGTTGATTTCTTTCAACAACGCGTCAGGAGCGACGACCACACCATTACCGATAATACATTTTACGTTATCACGTAAAATGCCTGACGGAATAAGATGAAGAACGGTTTTGTCACCATCAATGACCAAAGTATGACCAGCATTATGGCCGCCTTGGTAACGAACTACGTATTTTGCCTGTTCTGTTAAAAGGTCGACAATTTTACCTTTACCTTCGTCACCCCATTGAGTGCCGAGTACGACTACATTTTTACCCATTATTAGCTGCAACATCTTGTGGTATAAAATGGAATTTTAACAGATTTTAGGGGGTTATAGGCAAGTTTTTTATTGAAAAATTATCAATAAAATCACTCCAGCAGTCACTAAGCTGCCACCTAAGCGTCTGAGAACATTTTGCTTTTGTGCAGAAAGCTCTAATAAATATTTTTGCCACTTGTTAGGGAAAAGTAATGGACCAAGCCCTTCAAGTATTAAAACCAAGCCAAATGCGGTCATTAATAGTTGTATATTCATGTTTTAGCTTCTCTTAAATTGTCACGTTAAGCCGATGTTTCACTACAATCTGTTGTTTTATAGAACACCATAGTTCTAGATATAGAACAATGTTGTCCATTTTTTATTGCCTTGTTGTATTAAGGAACAACCATTCTTTCAACAATCCGCCTCAAACTGAAAAATCTCAGTGGCTTGGATTGATCACATCATTAATGAAATTGGTATAAACCATAAATTTTAGGCAATAAAAAACCCAGCATACGCTGGGTTTTTTGAATCCAAAAAACGAATTAACGCTTAGAGAATTGTGGCTTACGACGTGCTTTACGTAGACCAACTTTCTTACGTTCAACTTTACGTGCATCACGGGTAACAAAACCAGCGGTACGTAGAGCAGGACGTAAAGCTTCATCTAGTTGCAATAATGCACGGGTAATACCGTGACGAATTGCACCAGCTTGGCCAGTAGTACCACCGCCCTTAACAGTTACATAGATGTCTAACTTATCAGTCATTTCAACTAATTCTAATGGTTGACGAACAACCATACGAGCAGTTTCACGACCAAAATATACATCCAAAGGACGTTGGTTTACAACGATATTGCCACTACCTGCTTTAGCGAAAACGCGAGCTGTAGATGTTTTGCGACGGCCAGTGCCGTAGTACTGAGTTGCAGACATTTGCTTACTCCTCCCGTTTAGATATCAAGAACTTGTGGTTGTTGTGCAGCGTGGTTATGTTCTGTGCCAGCGTAAACTTTAAGTTTACGGAACATGGCACGGCCCAAAGGACCTTTTGGTAACATACCCTTAACTGCTTTCTCGATGATCATTTCAGGCTTATGAGCTTGAAGCTTCTCAAAGCTGATTTGCTTAATGCCACCAATGAAGCCTGAATGAGAGTAGTAGATCTTACCGGCTGCTTTATTACCAGTTACAGTCACTTTTTCAGCATTGATAACGATGATATAATCACCAGTGTCAACGTGTGGAGTGTATTCTGGCTTATGCTTGCCACGTAAGCGAGTTGCGATTTCAGTTGCGATACGACCTAAAGTTTTGCCTTCAGCGTCAACAACAAACCAGTCACGAGTTACAGTTTCTGGTGTAGCAGTAAAAGTCTTCATTATTACAAAAACCCAAAGTTAATTTTCTGTCTCACATGCTGACTGCAGGTTGCAATCAACACAAAATTACCGATTCTTGCCCCTTCGAACACGAATATTGGCTTACAACTTCCGCCCAAATTGGCGGATTAACGCGGGCAGGTCGCAGATTATACGCAAAGCCACAGCAAAGATCACCTGATTTTTAATAATATTTGAAATAAACTACTCTTTATCTGTTTAACAAAATCTGCCTAACTTTTTTAAAAAAATACAGTTAAAAAATACCACTAACAGTCTATGCTAAATGCTCTAGCGCAAGATATTCTTTCGATTGCATTTCAATTAGCCTTGAACGACAGCGTCTGAATTCAAAACTTAGCAGACCATCGGTATAAATTTGTTCCAATTCCACTTGGGCTGAAATAATTAGTTTGACATTTCTTTCATAGAATTCATCGACCATGGCCAAAAAGCGCCTGGCGATATCATCACCTGTTTGCTGTGATCCCATTTGCTCTAAACCACTCACCAGTACAGTATGATAAAGACAGGCCAGCTCCATATAATCTCGTTGTGAACGAGGCCCATCACACAAGTCTCTAAAGTTTATTAGCAATATACCTTGTGATTGTTGGCGAATGGTAATTGCACGGCCATCGACCTCTATCGGCGCTACCAGCCTTTCAGATTCTGTCGCGAGTTGGTCAAAGTAATGCAATAAATTGATGTCAGCTTGTTTATCGAGTGGGTAATGATAAATTTCAGCCTGCTCTAGGGTGCGTAGGCGATAATCAATCCCTGAATCGACATTTAAGATTTCACAATGTTGATTAATTAATGCAATTGCAGGTAAAAAACGTACTCGTTGTAAGCCATTTTTATACAATTCATCAGGAATGATGTTTGAGGTCGCGACCAGTGTCACCCCTTCTTTGAATAATGCTTGGAATAAGGTACCCAACAACATGGCATCGGTAATGTCAGAAACAAAGAACTCATCAAAGCAGATCACTTGATATTGTGATGCCATTTTCTTTGCCATCGTCAAAAGTGGATCTTGCACGCCTTTAAGCTCACCTAAGTCATGATGAATTTGATGCATAAAACGGTGAAAGTGAGCCCGTAACTTACGATCACCAGGTAGAGCATCAAAAAAAATATCCATCAGGTAGGTTTTCCCGCGCCCGACCCCACCCCATAAATACAAACCTTTTACAGGTTCTGATGTTGACTTCACGCCAAAGGAAGCAAACAATTTACTCATACCTGATACAGGTTTCGCGGCGATAATTAATTCATCATAGACACGCTGTAGTGACTTAACAGCCTGTTCTTGTGCGGCATCATGTGAAAAATCATCTCGGGTAAGGTCTTGCTGATAATGCTGCCAAGGGGTTAACTGCGACACGATTACGACTCTCTTACATAAAATAATTGCTGTTAATAATAACATTAAACAACTAATACGAGTAATGGCTTCAAAGGAGCAAATTAACCTTTGTTAATAAAAATGGAACTAACATAAGCCCCATTACTCTGATTGGTTAACGTTAACTTGCTTATTATTTACTTATATTTGTATCGACTTGCTTGCCAATAGAGAACGACATTAAAAAACTCTCGACAGTGCATTCGTAAAATTGATTAACGATATTTAACTTTGAAATCATGCCATCAAGCCACATATTTTATGTTAACTCGCTTGAATGTATACAGGAGCTATCCATAGATGAAAACCAAATTAAGCTTACTTTCTGCTGCACTATTAACGGCATCATTAGTCATGACCCCCACCATCTCGCTGGCGGCAATCCCTCAAGCAGTTGACGGTCAAGCAATTCCGAGTTTAGCCCCCATGTTAGAACAGACAACACCAGCGGTAGTGTCTGTAGCAGTATCAGGCACTCAAGTATCAAAGCAACGAGTACCTGATGTATTTCGTTATTTCTTTGGCCCCAATGCACCGCAAGAACAAGTTCAAGAACGCCCTTTTAGAGGTTTAGGCTCAGGCGTTATTATTGATGCAGATAAAGGCTACATCATTACGAATAACCATGTCATTAATGGTGCCGACGATATTCAAATTGGTTTACATGACGGCCGCGAAGTAAAAGCTAAGCTGATTGGGACGGATAAAGAATCTGATATCGCATTACTGCAAATAGAAGCCAAAAATTTAGTCGCTATTAAACAAACCGATTCAGATGAAATACGTGTTGGTGATTTTGCAGTAGCCATTGGTAACCCATTTGGACTTGGTCAAACAGTGACCTCGGGGATTGTTAGTGCATTAGGCCGCAGCGGCTTAGGCATTGAAATGCTGGAAAACTTTATCCAAACAGATGCTGCTATAAATAGCGGCAACTCAGGTGGTGCATTAGTCAATTTAAAAGGTGAGCTAATCGGAATAAACACCGCAATTGTCGCCCCTAATGGTGGTAACGTTGGTATTGGTTTCGCTATCCCAGCCAATATGGTGCATAACCTTGTTGAGCAAATTATTGAACATGGTGAAGTGAGACGAGGAGTACTAGGAGTATCTGGACGCGATCTTGATAATGAACTAGCCAAAGCCTTTGGTTTAGATACTCAACATGGTGGCTTTGTAAATGAAGTTATGCCGAAAAGTGCAGCCGACAAAGCTGGACTCAAAGCAGGTGATATTATTGTCAGTCTTAACGGCCGTAATATTAAAACCTTCCAAGAATTACGTGCCAAAGTTGCCACTATGGGTGCTGGAGCAGAAGTGGAGTTTGGTATTATTCGTGACGGTGATAAAAAGACCATTAAAGCGACCTTAGGGGAAGCTGATAAAGTCGAAGCTGAAGCGGGTAGCGTGCATCCTATGTTACAAGGTGCCACATTAGAAGACAGCAAAAAAGGGATTGAGATTACTGAAATTGCTCAAGGTTCACCAGCTGCAATGAGCGGCTTAGAAAAAGGTGATTTAATTGTGGGACTAAACCGTACCAAGGTCTCGAGCCTTAAAGCATTAAAAGAATTACTGAAAGAAAATAAAAACTCAGTAGCACTTAAGATATTGCGTGACAACAATTTGCTCTACCTTGTTTTACGCTAATATTGTCAATCTACTAGGGTATGCATTACGATAATCATCATATTATTGAATGTGATATCAGTTATAGAATCAAGCATCGATCAACCTTTGGTCGGTGCTTATTTATTTGAGCTATGTTAATATAGCATCCATTTTTTTTAACAATTATTCAAGCCATGAACCTAAAAGACACGTCCATCTATATAATTAAAGCTGTGGTATTTGGTCTCATCATGGCTGCTGTTTTTCTCGTCATCACCACTCTGACACAAAACTCGTCGTTCAATCATAACCTAGCAAATGTGGGCAATAGTGGCTCAGAATTATCTTTTGCAAAGGCGGTTCGCCGCGCAGCCCCAGCTGTAGCAAACATTTATAGCCTTAGTATTGATCAGCGTAACCCACTTAATACCAGTTCACTCCAAGGTCTAGGCTCTGGAGTACTTATGAGTAAAGAAGGCTATGTGCTGACGAATTACCATGTGATCAAAAAAGCCGATGAAATTGTTATTGCGCTGCAAGATGGACGTAAATTTACTGCTGAAGTCGTTGGTTCCGATCCTGAAACTGATTTAGCCGTATTAAAAATTGAAGGTGACAATTTACCTATCGTACCCGTTAACCTAGATAAACCAGCTCAAGTAGGTGATGTCGTATTAGCAATTGGTAATCCGTATAATATTGGCCAAACTATTACCCAAGGAATTATCAGTGCAACAGGACGTAGCGGCTTAAGTTCAGGCTATTTAGACTTCTTACAGACAGATGCTGCCATTAATGCAGGCAATTCAGGTGGTGCATTAATCGATACCGGTGGTGAATTAATTGGTATCAACACTGCGGCATTTCAGGTAGGTGGAGATAACGGCGGTAATGGAATTAGCTTTGCGATCCCAATAAAGCTAGCCCACAGTATTATGGATAAATTGATTAAGCATGGCCGGGTTATCCGTGGTGCGTTAGGTATTTCAGGCGAGCCATTAAATCCTGTAATGGCGCAGATACTCAACCTTCCGGATTTGAAAGGGGTATTAGTAACAGGTATTGATCCTGACGGACCGGCTGCTCGCGCACGTTTGATGCCTAGAGATGTTATAACTCAATATAATGATGAAGATGTTCCTGGTGTTGAAATGTTAATGGACAGAATTGCAGAAACAACACCTGGCACCAAGGTGAATATGACCATTATACGTGAAGGTAAACAACAAACACTGCCAGTGATTATTACTGAAAAAGTCACTACGCCAGAGTAGATGCCTCCTCAAAAATAGCAAAAAAAGCAAAAAAGCCATTCATTTGAATGGCTTTTTTTAGTCATAATCAATAGTGATGATTATTTCACTCGAACAATTTAATACAACTATTTGACTCGAACGACTTCAGCACCCAAGCCTTGGAACTTAGCTTCTATATGCTCGTAACCACGATCAAGATGATAAATACGATCAACAGTTGTAATACCATCCGCTACTAAGCCAGCAATAACTAAGCTGGCAGAAGCACGTAAATCTGTCGCCATCACTTGTGCGCCATTTAAGCGTTCAATCCCATGAATAATGCAAGTATTCCCTTCCAGTTCTATGTTAGCTCCCATACGGCTTAACTCAGGTACATGCATAAAACGATTCTCAAAAATCGTTTCAGTAACACGACCCGTACCTTCAGCAAGTGCATTTAACACACAAAATTGCGCTTGCATATCTGTCGGAAATGCTGGGTAAGGGGCAGTTTTAATGTTAACGGATTTTGGACGTTGACCTTTCATATCAAGTTCAATCCAATCGTCACCCGTTGTTATCTCCGCGCCGGCATCTTCAAGCTTAGATAAAACCGCTTCTAATGCACTTGGATCTGCAGATACACAGCGAATTTTGCCACGAGTGACTGCAGCAGCAACAAGAAATGAACCCGTTTCGATGCGATCAGGCATCACACGATATTCACACCCCGTTAAACGCTCTACACCTTCAATCTTTAATGTTGCTGTACCTACACCAGTGATTTTTGCCCCCATAGAAATTAGGCAGTGGACTAAATCTGTGACTTCTGGCTCGCGAGCAGCATTTTCAATAACCGTAGTGCCGTCTGCTAATGCTGCTGCCATAAGCAAGTTTTCAGTGGCACCTACGCTAACCATATCCATAAAGATATGTGCGCCTTTTAGGCGGCCATCAACACGGGCTTTAATGTAGCCTTCTTTGACTTCAATCTTAGCGCCCATTAACTCTAAACCGTGCAAATGTAGATTAACGGGACGTGCACCAATAGCACAACCGCCAGGTAATGAAACATCTGCCGTGCCATAACGAGCAAGCAAAGGCCCTAAAATAAGAATAGAAGCACGCATTGTTTTAACTAAATCATAAGGTGCACAGTATTCATTTAAATTAGTGGTTGAAATGCGAATACGGCTCCCACCTAAATCTTCAACCTCAGCACCTAAACAACGTAGTAATTCGCAACTGGTGATCACGTCACGAAGGTTAGGTACATTTGATACAATAAAATCTGTTTCCGCGAGTACGCCAGCCATTAAAATAGGCAATGCTGCGTTTTTTGCACCAGAGATCACGACTTCACCAGTTAAAGGCTTACTGGCTTTTATAGTTAATTTATCCACAGTGAGTCTCTGTTGTTACATATTGAAAAGTTTTTCACGCTTCCACTGAGTCGGCGTAAAAGTTTTAATCGTTAATGCGTGCAATTCGCCGTTGGCAATTTGTTCAGCTAAAGGGGCATAAATCGCCTGTTGCTGCTTTACGCGGCTCATGCCGTCAAAACATTCGCCAACGGCAACCACTTTATAATGGCTGCCATCAGTGGTCACATGCGCTTCAGTAAGCGATAATGCTTCTGTTAAAATTTGTTCAATAACGTTACATTCCATGAAATCAATTACCTTTACTATTCGATACAAAATTTAGTTAAAAAAAGCGCTTAAATCATAAAGCTCAATTATTTTTTTGAGCTGATCACTTGGGTTTACCAATTGACGTAACACACTTGTTTCATGACCATCTGAAACATGTAGTGTGATAAACGCGACTAACAATGCAACACCTGCACTGTCAGCATATTCTAAGGATGATAAGTCTATCACTTGAGTTGATGCAGTAAACAATTCATGACGTTTAGGCCACAATTGTTTCACCTCATCTTGCGTTAAACGGCCGCTGACGATGCAACGTTGCTCTTGTTGATTAAAGGTAATCACGCCGCCACAGCTTCTTTTTTTGGTTCGCGATCAATTTTCTGCTGGGTTTTATCATTCAGCATGGTAATCACAGCTTCAATACCTTGTTGGCGAATTAAATTAGATATCTCAGATTGTTTAGTGGCTAATAAGCTCACACCTTCTGCGATTAAATCAAATGCTTTCCAAGAATCGTCTTTCAAACGACGCGTTTTAAATTGAATTTTAATCGGTGGACGCCCTTGCTCAATAACCTGAACGTTAACCTCCACAATTTTTTCATTACTAAAGTCACTTGACGGATCAAAGGCGACAGTTTGATTTGTGTATTCTGTTAATGCCTGCGCATAGGTTGCTACTAAATATCCTTCAAATGCATCAACAAAACGATTACGCTGATCAACAGTAGTATCTTTTAAATACTGCCCCATCACTTTATAAGCGGCATATTTATAATCAACGTAAGGCATAAGCTCTTCACGAACAATGACTTTTAGGTAACCTAAATCATTATTGATTAATTCTTTATCTGTTTTAAATCGATCAAAAGTCATATTCGCGACTTGCTGGATCATGACATAAGGATCATGAGTGTTCACCTCATCATTAGCCGCTACCGCAGCTTGACTGATAACAGCACTGCCAAATAGACCTAAAGCAATAACACGACAAAAAAACGTTTTCATAATAGCGTTCCTATTTACCTTTAGACGACATACTAAATAAAAGCTGACCAATTAAATCTTCTAAAACCAATGCTCCGTGTGTGTCTTCTACTTTATCCCCATCGGCAAGCATCGAAATGTCATCGTCCATAAACCCAGGTGTTAAGCCAATAAATTGTTCCCCAAGCAACCCAGAAGTCAAAATAGCTAAACTGCTTGTTTCGGGGAATTGATTGTAACGTTTGTCTATTGTTAAGGTTACAATCGGCTCTAGTTTCTTACTATCAAGGGTAATATCAGTCACACGACCAATCACTACACCACCGACTTTGACGGGTGAACGTACTTTTAAGCCGCCAATATTATTAAACTCAGCCACTAATGCATAAGTCTGGTCATTAGATTTCACTTCAATATTAGCTACGTTGAATACTAATACGCAAAATGCCAATAAACCTGACAATAAAAACACGCCCACCAATAATTCTACTTTCCGTGTCAACATACTCTTAAACCACTTTAGTTAATCTAAACAATGAAAAAATCTTAATTTCCGAACATGATTGCCGTAAGCAAAAAGTCCAACGCTAAAACAGCTAAGCTTGCCTGCACAACCGTTGAGGTTGTCGCACGACTAATGCCTTCTGGGTTTGGTTGAACTTCATAACCTCTATACAAGGCTATCCATGTCACCACCACACCAAAAACAACACTTTTTATCAAACTGTTAACAATATCTTTTCGCCACTCAACAGATGCTTCCAGAATAGACCAAAACGCACCACTATCAATACCTTTCCATTCAACACCCACTAAGTAGCCGCCCCAAATACCCACTAAACTAAACATTATCGCCAGTAATGGCATGCTGATAACACCAGCCCAAAAACGCGGTGCAATAATTTGTCTTAACGGATCTATCGCCATCATTTCTAGACTCGACAATTGCTCTGTTGATTTCATTAAACCAATTTCGGCCGTTAATGCAGAGCCCGCTCGACCAGCAAATAATAATGCAGCAACAACAGGACCAAGTTCACGTAATAAACTTAAGGCCACCATTGGGCCTAAACTTTCTTCAGTACCAAAATCGACTAAAATATTATATCCCTGTAGGGCTAATACCATGCCAATAAACAAACCCGATACTAAAATGATAACCATAGAACGCACACCAAGCACATAAACCTGCTTAATAATTAATGGTGTACCTTTTTTGATGTTTGGAACACGAACAATTGCACGCCATAACATAATGCCAGCTCGACCATAACCCGACACTAATTTCAGCACATAACTCCCAATATCGGCAACATAATCAATTACACCCACGAAGTAGCTCCTCTTGATAATCCTCAGCAGGATAATGAAATGGCACAGGGCCATCTGGTGCGCCTTGAATAAACTGGATCAGTTGTGGATTGTCAGACTGGCGTAATTGATCTGGTGTTCCATGCGCAATGACCTGTTTATCTGCTATCACATAAACATAATCTGCAATACCCAATACTTCATCTACATCGTGAGAAACCACTACAGAAGTGAGCTTTAGCGAATCGGACAATTTACGAATGAGTTTTACCAACATTCCCATAGAAATAGGATCTTGTCCCGCAAATGGCTCATCATACATCACCATTTCAGGCTCTAACGCAATGGCTCTTGCCAATGCAGCTCTGCGCTGCATTCCACCAGATAACTCACTCGGCATCATATACGCCGCACCTCGAAGTCCTACGGCTTGTAACTTCATCAATACAATGGTGCGGATTATCTCTTCTGGTAATCCAGAATGTTCTCTCAACGCAAATGCGACATTGTCGAATACATTAAGGTCGGTAAACATTGCACCACTTTGAAATAACATACTCATACGTTTACGCAATTGAAAAAGGTCTTTGCGCTTAAGCTTATGCACATCATGACCATCAAACAATACTTGTCCACTGCTAGGCGTTAACTGTCCGCCAATCAATTTTAATAGCGTAGTTTTGCCTATACCGCTTGGCCCCATGATTGCTGTTACTTTGCCTTTAGGGATCGATAAAGAAATATCTTTAAATATCACACGGGAACCATGGCTAAAGGCCATATGGTTAACCTCTACCAAAGGTTTTTCATTTGATTTACTCATATCAGACATTGGCGTTGAGGAGATAACAGCCTTCCTTGAATTAAGTTGAAGCGCAAATTGTACTGTAATTGTCGATTAAGCGACAACTATATCCATGTAACGACATATCATTACAAGAACAATTACTGCTCAATGCTTTCAATTTGATAAAAATCCAGCGAAAATACTCAGCAATTAATGACCACAATCGGAATCACATGCTAGTTAATATCCTAATGTTAATTGTTGGCCTTGCTATTTTAGTTTGGAGTGCAGATAGATTTGTTTACGGCGCAGCCGCTTTTGCACGCAATTTAGGCTTGCCGCCTATGTTAATTGGACTGACTATTGTTGCAATGGGCAGCTCTGCCCCCGAAATGTTTGTCGCCGCAACCGCATCAATGGATGGCATGCGTGATACCGCTATTGGTAACGTGTTGGGCTCCAACATTGCAAACATTACTTTAATTCTAGGATTAACGGCCTTATTTGGGGCTATTGGCGTAGGATCAAAAACCTTAAAACGTGAAATACCACTTATGCTAGCGGCCACAGTTTTCGCTGGTTACACCTTACATGATGGCGTGCTCACGCGTACAGAAGGTAGCATGCTCATCGTGTTACTTTTTCTGCTAATGGGATATTTCATATGGCAAGCGATTAAAGATAAAACACCCGATAACTTAGATACAGAACTTGAATCTGAGATCCCTAAAAATGTTCCAACCTTTCATGCTATCATTTGGCTAACTGTCGGTATTATATTACTCCCGGTTTCAGCCAGTTGGATGGTAGATGGCGCTGTGGGTATTGCAACGTTTTATGGGTTATCTGATCTGGTCATCGGCCTAACCATTATTGCAGTGGGAACAAGCCTTCCAGAATTAGCAGCCTGTATTGCTGGGGTGCTAAAAAAAGAAGACGACCTCGTCATTGGTAATATTGTTGGATCCAACTTATTTAATATTCTTGCAGTGTTGGCACTGCCAGGGTTAATTTCCCCTGGTGAAATAGATGCCTCAGCCAGTGGAAGAGACTTCTATATGGTCTTAGGTACCAGTACTGCATTAGCCGTTTTAGTATTATCTAGTGGTGCCAAACAACAACTAACCCGTTGGCATGGTGCACTATTATTAATCACCTTTATTGCGTACCAAATTGTTGTATTTCAATCTCATTAGATTGGAGCATTAAGGTAAAGTATTAAGTTAAAAGAGAGATTCACATGGTAAATCAAACTCAATTTCGTCAATGGGGCCGTAAAGTCATTGATATTGAAAAAGCTGCTTTAGATAATTTATATCAATACGTGGACTCAGTTGAGTTTGGCCAAGCGTGTGAACTCATCCTACAGTGCAATGGCAAAGTCATTGTTATGGGGATGGGGAAATCGGGTCATATCGGTAATAAAATATCAGCAACTTTTGCCAGTACTGGTACACCGGCATTTTTTGTACACCCAGGAGAAGCCAGTCATGGTGATTTGGGCGCATTAGCAAAAAATGACATTGTGCTCGCCATTTCCAATTCTGGTGAATCAAGTGAAATACTCACCTTGATGCCTGTGATACAGCGCATGGGGGTTCCGGTTATTGCGGTAACGGGCAAGCCAGACTCCAACATGGCGCGTTTATCCAAAATCCATTTATGTATTCAGGTTCAAGAAGAAGCTTGTCCACTTGGATTAGCACCAACCTCAAGTACCACTGCAACGTTAGCAATGGGTGATGCATTAGCCATTGCATTATTGCAAGCAAAAGGATTTACTCGTGATGATTTTGCCTTGTCACATCCAGGCGGTTCTTTGGGAAGAAAATTATTGTTGAAAGTAGATGATGTCATGCATAAAGGTGATGATTTACCCATAGTCCATAATGATATTTGTATTACTGAAGCACTTTACGAAATATCCAAAAAAGGTCTTGGCATGACCGCAGTCGTCGATAATGATAATAAGCTAGTGGGTATATTTACCGATGGAGATTTACGTCGTGTCATCGATGCAGAAGTGAACCTGAGAACCACTCCGATAGCACACGTAATGACCAAAAACTGTGTGACCAGTCCTGCTGGTATTTTAGCTGCACAAGCACTGCAAATTATGGATGAAAAAAGCATCAACGGATTGATTGTCGTCAATGAAAAACACCAACCGATCGGGGCATTAAATATGCTCGATATGGTTAAAGCTGGAGTCATTTAATCATGTCAGAATCAACCTCGTTTCGCCAAGGATTATACGGTCCCATCAGTAATGATGTGTGGTTACGCGCTCAAAAAATTAAACTATTAATCTGTGACGTCGACGGTGTATTTTCCGATGGCCGTATTTACCTCAGTAATGCTGGCGAAGAACTGAAAGCCTTTCATACTCGCGATGGCTACGGAGTGCGTTCTATCATCACAAGTGGATTTCATGTAGCTGTGATCACTGGGCGTAAATCCAAAATAGTAGAAAACCGCATGACGGCATTAGGTATTACGCATATTTACCAGGGGATTGACAATAAATCCGAACCTTTTGAGCAACTTATGTCTTTGTATAATGTGAGCGCCGACGAAGTCGCTTACATTGGTGATGACATGGTTGATCTTCCCGTGATGAAAGCCGTAGGACTAGCAGTATGTGTCGGTGATGGCCATCCGTTTGTAAAACAACAATGCCATATGACAACGACCCTAAATGGCGGACACGGTGCACTACGTGAACTGACCGACTTATTACTATTAAGCCAAGATAAATTTGCCACTGCTCATGGTATGAGTATATGAATAGAGTCACGCTAGGTATTGTAGTTTTTTTTGGCCTTGCTTTAATACTATACTGGCAAGCACAAATAAAGCGCAGTGAAATGGAGGCCGTGAAAGTTCGCGGAATTGAGCGTCCAGATTTTATTGCAAATAACCTTCAAACCACTGAATTTAATCAACTCGGTTTTGTAGAAAGTCGAGTCAGTGCCGAGCACATGGAACATTATGCTTCTACTGACGTCACTCACTTTACCAAACCTATCTACCTCATTTATCCTGAAAATGGTAAAGCACAGTGGCAATTAAGTGCAGACCGAGGACGATTAAATAAAAATACCAGCAAAGTAATATTAGAAAATAATGTTATTATTGATGCTATTGATATAGAAGAACCCCTACAATCACTGAGCACCCAAGCCATTACTGTGGATTTAACCACTATGATAGGTACCTCGCAGGAGATGGTGTATATCAAAGGAAAAGGGTTTATTATTCAAGGCTTAGGCCTACATGCAGACTTGAATTCGCAAAAATTATCGCTACTCAGCCAGGTAGAAGGGAAATATGAGCCACATTAATCGTCTCCACACTCGCGCCAATGTTATGTTATTAAGTAGCATACTTTGCCTACTGAGTTTGCCTGCCATGGCTAAACAAGGTGATCTTATGCAGGAGTTAAAAATTGCCGCAGTAAGCCAGTCTGCCGACATTAAAAACAATCAAATTGTCTTTAATGGCCCGGTTACCATTGTTCAAGGCTCGATTAATATCAATGCTGATCAGCTGCGGGCATTTACCCCCGAAAACAGCACCAGTAAAAGACTTATCGCCACTGGTTCGCCGGCAACGTTTTCACAAGAATTAGATGACGGCCAAATAGGTACCGCCAGTGCCGACGAAATTACTTATGATCTTGCCAGCACCACGCTCACATTAATAGGCAATGCCAAGCTTGAGCAATCAGGAAGCCAAGTTACTGGTAACAAAATTAAGTACAATATCAATGCACAAGAGTTGATAGCTGAAAGTACAGGTAAGGGACAAGATCGGGTCATCACGATTATTCAACCTGAAAACTTCCAAGATGAAACCGCGCCGAAGCAAAAACTCCCTGAAATCCCTGTTAACAAGCAGAACAAACAATGACCCAAATAACCTTAACCGCTGAAAATTTAGCTAAAAGCTATAAAGCTCGTCAAGTTGTTAAAGATGTTAGTTTAACGGTTAAAACTGGCCAGATAGTGGGTCTTTTAGGCCCTAATGGGGCGGGTAAAACAACCACATTTTATATGGTTGTCGGCTTAGTAAAAAGCGATAAAGGTCGGATCTTAATTGATAATGACGATCTCACCGCCGATCCAATGCATCTTCGAGCCCGTAAAGGTATTGGTTATTTACCGCAAGAAGCCAGCATTTTTCGTAAGCTCACTGTACACGACAATATTATGGCCGTGTTGCAAACTCGCAAAGAGCTCAACAACGACCAACGAATTGAACAACTTGAGCATTTGCTAGAAGAATTCCACATTACCCACATTCGCGATAATCAAGGCATGTCGTTGTCGGGTGGAGAACGTCGTCGCGTTGAGATTGCACGCGCATTAGCTGCTAATCCAAAATTTATTTTACTCGATGAACCCTTTGCTGGTGTTGATCCTATTTCAGTTATTGATATTAAAAAAATTATCCAACAACTGAAAAGTCGCGGTTTAGGGGTATTAATTACCGACCATAATGTTCGTGAAACGTTAGATGTTTGCGAGCGGGCCTATATTGTTAGCCAAGGTAATTTAATTGCTGAAGGTACACCTGATGAAGTATTGAGCAATCAACAAGTTCGAGCTGTGTACTTAGGTGAACAATTCAAGCTATAGTTAAGTTACGGGTCTTTTAAACTATCTAACTCGTTTTGTTGAACGTTAACTAAATAACGTTAAATGTCATTGATGTATGTAACAATCAATACAGTATTTTAGATTGTCATTTTTATGGAAATCATCTAGGGATAAGCGGTAAATGAAAGCGTCACTCCAACTAAAAATGGGTCAACACTTAACCATGACCCCACAATTGCAGCAGGCTATTCGCTTACTGCAATTATCGTCATTGGAGCTACAGCAAGAAATCCAACAAGCATTGGATTCAAACCCATTGCTTGAAATAGAAGATGAGTTTTCAGAAGCAAAAAACTCCGCAAAAGAAAATCGAGACCAAGCTGATACCGACTTTAGTGACAACAGCAGCGTTAATAAAGAAAAAGACACCTCTACAGTTGACACTGCAGAGTCTATAACCAAAGAAACCATGGATGATCTAGCCATGGATACGACATGGGACGAAGTGTATACCGCCTCCCCAATGTCAGGTTCAGGCAGTGCGAGCATGCGCGACGATGACATGCCATTCCAAGGTGAAACCACCGAAGGTCTGTATGAGCATTTAGAATGGCAAAAAAATCTTACTCCCTTTTCTGAGACCGATTTAGCAATTGCCACCGCTATCATTGATGCTGTTGATGAACAAGGTTATTTAACCCAAAGTACCGAAGATATTCTCGAAGCAATGGGCGATGAAACCGTTGAACTAGATGAAGTTGAAGCCGTATTAAAGCGCATTCAACACTTTGATCCTGTTGGTGTAGCGGCTAGAGATTTAAGCGAGTGCTTATTCATCCAATTAGCGCAATATGCCAACACAACCCCCCATATTGATAATGCTCGTCTGCTGATTAAAGACTATTTAGATTTAATTGCCGGGCGTGATTTTAGATTGTTAATGCGTAAAACAAAGCTAAAAGAAAACGAGTTGCGTGACGCTATCACCCTAATCCAGTCACTTAATCCTCGTCCAGGTTTATTAATTACTGCCGTAGATGACGAATACGTCATACCCGATGTTACGGTACTAAAGAAAAATGGCCGATGGGTTGTAGAGTTAAATCCTGACAACATGCCAAAAATTGGCGTTAATCAACAATACGCCGCCATGGCGCGAAGCAGTAAAAATCCGTCGGATAGTCAATTTATTCGAGGCCACTTGCAAGAAGCTAAATGGTTTATTAAAAGTATTGAAAGCCGTAACGACACATTACTCAAAGTGGCCAATTGCATTGTACAATTTCAACAAGGTTTCTTTGAATATGGCGAAGAAGCCATGAAACCAATGGTATTAAATGATATCGCTGAAGCTGTAGAAATGCATGAATCAACCATTTCACGGGTGACTACCCAAAAATACATGCACACCCCACGAGGACTGTTTGAACTAAAATACTTCTTCTCTAGCCATGTCAGCACTGACGATGGCGGTGAATGTTCATCTACTGCAATTCGTGCTTTTATCAAAAAATTAGTTGCTGCAGAAAACCAGCAAAAACCGCTGAGTGACAGTAAAATGGCCCAACTTCTGGCTGAACAGGGCATAAACGTTGCTCGTCGTACCATTGCAAAATATCGTGAAGCAATGATGATTCCACCGTCTAACCAACGTAAGAGTTTATAACCTACAAGGCAACGGAATATATTCATGATAAATTTTCAAAGCTTGAACGACACTCCGATCAGAGCCATAATGCAAACGTTGCGCTCAATGTATAAAAGTTACAACAAAGATCAAAAGCCAGTAAAATCACAGATGGCATAGTGATGTTTGCCATGTCAGAATGTACTGATATGTATACTGCAATAGACGCCCTGATCGATAAGCTCAACCGTCAGGTAATTAAACACCAACAGAAGTATACACAACACTAACGATGGAACTTTGTACCATTCTGCGACCGGAGTGCACTACCTGTGCCACCCCGGGCAGTAAGAAAAAAGTACTGGAACTCATCAGCAACTTAGTCGCTGCCCAGTACCCACCCCTATCTTCGCAAGAGGTTTTTGAAAGCCTTTTAGCGAGAGAGAAAGTGGGTAGCACAGGTATAGGAAATGGCATCGCGATACCTCATGGTCGATTGACGTCTATCGATCAGCCCATTGCCATATTTATTAAGTGTGAAGAACCCATTGCCTTTGATGCAATCGATAACCAACCAGTTGATCTGTTATTTGCTTTATTAGTGCCGGCAGATCAGTGCCAAGAACACTTAAGCACGTTATCGAACATGGCCCAAAAACTAAGTGACAAGCAAATATTGAAACAGCTTCGTAAAACTCACGACTCAACAGAACTTTATCAGGTTATCACTGCATGAAACTTGTCATAGTATCAGGACGTTCAGGCTCAGGAAAATCAGTAGCCTTAAGAGTATTGGAAGACCTAGGATATTATTGTGTTGATAATTTGCCTTTAGCTCTTATTGGCACATTATTAGCACAGCTCAAAGGTAGTAATGATTTAGTGGCAATCAGTGTTGATGTACGCAACATTGATGAGCAAAGTAAAGTGCTTCAAAATCAATTAGCCCTGCTTGAGCACGACACTGAAATTATCAGCTTCTTTTTAAACTCCAATGATAAAGTTCTACTCAAACGTTATAGTGAAACTCGTCGATTACATCCGCTATCTAAAAATCATATTTCACTGCAAGAAGCGATCAAACTAGAAGGACGCTTACTTGAACCAATCGCAAAAATTGTTGACCATTATATTGATACATCAGCACTGAATATTTACGAATTAAGTGACCAGGTTAGGCAAATATTATTAGGCAGTGTTGATAAAGAGTTAGTGATTAACTTTGAATCTTTTGGCTTTAAACACGGAATGCCGACAGAAGCGGACTTTATGTTTGATGTACGCTTTTTGCCCAACCCACACTGGGAAATAGAGCTGCGTCCATTTACTGGTTTAGACGAACCTGTACAAGAGTTTTTAGGGCGCCAGCCATTAGTTAATAAGTTTATCTGGCAAATTGAAAACCTATTCGAAACTTGGATGCCTCACCTAGAACGTAACAATCGCAGCTACCTTACTATCGCCATTGGCTGTACTGGTGGTCAACATCGCTCAGTGTATATTGTCGATCAATTGGCAAAACGATTTAGACAAGGCAGTAAACATACAGTGAATGTTCGCCACAGAGAATTGGATTTAAATGGCAGTAACAGCTAAGTGAAAATAGGATCGAATCAATGATCAAACTTGAACGCCAAGTTAGTATTTCAAACAAATTAGGTTTACACGCCCGCGCAGCGACAAAGTTAGCCATTCTAGTCGCTGATTTTGATGCCAATATAACCTTAATTCAAGATGAAAAAAGTGCCAGTGCAGCAAGTGTCCTAGGGTTGTTAATGCTCGAAAGTGGAATTGGAAAAATGATCACAGTGACAGCTGAAGGACCAGATGCAGAAGCGGCCCTAAGCGCAGTGTGCGATCTCATTAATGCCAAATTTGATGAATGTTGCTAAATTTGTACGCTTAGCAGCTCGGCAATAGAGAGTCGCAAAATGTAAGATTAGCGCTAAATATGTCAGTAACACTAGCTTCTATTCTCTAATGCTCACAAACCATATGCCTATATTAGATGTTGCGCCTTGAACTCCTCAGCCTCATACTAACGCAATAGCCACAACAATATTATTTACATATTCACCTCACAAGAATAGCCTTTATGTTTACCTCAAGTAGTCAATACCATCACATTAAGTATTGTTTTACTCTGTGAATATTTAACGCTTAAGATGACGAAAATATACCCGTTATAGTAACCTCCGGTGTTGCTTGATATCCGGAAAGCACACCTCTATTGTTTAATTAAATAATACGGCGATATAGAAACTCGCCCAACAGAAACCTTCAGATATTTCATTTTTAATTGCATAGGTTTCAACTTTGTAACTAATAACCTTGAGCCAGAAAAATCTGAGAAGCAAATGATTGCGGTGTAATGAATAGGAAGTAGATATATGGGTAAAGAGTACCTAGACAATGAAATTACCGAACAACGCCTCAATCAACTTGCCCAAGCACTCGACAGCGGTATGTTTGTCCACGCTCGCAACATGTTACATACCATGTCGCCTAATGATGTCGCCCTTATTCTTGAATCATCTCCGCCAAAAAATAGACAAGTGCTATGGCAATTAATTGACCAGCAACATACAGGCGAAATTCTAGACGAATTAGGTGAAGAGCTAAAGGATTCACTTATTAGCAACATGACTCCAGAAAAGCTTGCTCAAGCCACAATCGGCATGGACACCGACGATCTCGCCTATATTCTTCGTAGCTTACCTGACACAGTTTACAAAAAAGTACTCAAGTCGATGAAAAGCCAAGACCGAGATCGAGTTGAACAAGCACTGCGTTACCCTGAAGATACCGCTGGCAGTATCATGAATACCGATACCGTCACGTTACGACCAGATGTCAATATCGAAGTGGTATTACGCTATTTACGTCAACGAGGAAATCTCCCCGACTCTACCGATACTTTATATGTGGTCGACCGCCAAGATCATGTATTAGGCGGAGTAAGGTTGGTCGATTTATTAACATGTAACCCCAGTGTAACTGTCCGCAGTATTATGGACACCGAACTAGAAAGCATTCCCGTTGAAATGTCTGATAAAGACGTAGCGCAGAAATTTGAACGACTCGATTGGATATCTGCTCCTGTGGTCGACAAACAAGCAAAATTGCTTGGACGGATCACTATCGATGACATTATTGATGTAATCCGTGAAGATGCCGAACATTCAATGATGGGCATGGCGGGGATGGATGATGATGAAGATACCTTTGGCCCAGTGCTTAAAAGTACCCTGAGACGCTCTCTATGGTTAATGATTAACTTATTCGCTGCACTGCTTGCCTCATCAGTTAGCAACATGTTTGAAGGTACCTTAGAGCAATTTGCCACCATTGCGATTTTAATGACCATAGTACCAAGTATGGGTGGGGTTGCCGGTAATCAAACCTTAGCACTGGTGATCCGTGGTATTGCACTGGGACATATTGGTCAAAGTAACTCCCGTTGGTTGATAGGTAAAGAATTAAGTATTGGATTATTAAACGGCTTAATGTGGTCTATATTGGTATTTATTGCGGTATGGTTGTGGAAAGATGACATAGTGTTAGGCGGGTTAATCGGCAGTGCAATGCTGATTAATATGACGGTAGCCGGCTTTGCTGGTGCCACGATCCCAATAATGTTGAAAAAGTTAAACATCGATCCTGCACTGGCGGGTGGCATGGTACTCACCACGGTGACAGATGTAGTTGGCTTATTTGCATTTTTAGGTCTAGCCACACTGTTTTTAATACACTAGCGCTTATAGTCCAATATATGAAATGCTCTGTCGCGGTATTTCAGACTTCAATCGCTGCTATTGAAGTCTGAATCAAGCTCAATTAGAGGTAAGAGATAGGATAAATAAATACAAAACCTTGAAAGTAAGCAGGGTAAAGATTGTCATTTATTTTGCTAACAATGCTACTTCAGCGATTAAAATCCGCATTAATAACGAGACTATTGTCAGCCGATACTAGGATCTGTTGATCTTAGCAGGTTATATTTTGTTCGAGATAAAAGTGTTTTAGTCGAGGCTAGTGCATTGCACCCTAGTAATCTAAGCACCACTCGCTCAACAAAGAGTAAAACGCTTTTAGTCGAGCCTATCGGGCAGTATTTTCTGACTATTTCGACAGCGTTATCGACTTTTTATGTAGAATAACCACACAACAAAGCCTCTGCCTTGTCATTCACAGTTTCAGTCATGGTCCAACAATTCTCTGTAAAAACAACCTTGAAAGAACAACAGTCCCTAGACAGTTAGCAAAGTAAACAGCTATTGAACTCATTTTTATTAGGCTGAGTTGAGATTAAACACTTAATGTCATGCATAAACCAGTGTAAATCTTGTTTTTGAACCGTTAATAATTGGTCCCCTATTAACCTAATAACCCTTGTCCCCATATTGTCATTAACATGACCTATTTTTGCCATATTTATCATCCATACTCCAAGCCAATAATTGTGCTGACATCGTAATGCTTAAAAGAATATTTTTCACCAAATTAGTGCAATTGCACCAAACAAGATAAACAAAATAAAATCATGAATTCATAGGGTTTTATAAAGCACTGATAAACAACAAGTAAAATTAATTCATAAAGTTGGCACAAGCTTTCCATATAAGAATATATACCCACTAAGTAGTAGTTTGATTTTTGAGCAATCAGAGTAGTTGTAGGAGATGGCGATGAATAAGATAAACTTAAATAGTAACATTAAGTCGATACATTTCATGGCGAAAAATGTCATTAAACAGTGTCGTCAAAATATTTTTTTCTTAGCACATCTTGGTTGTAGTCAATGGGATGAAGTAGAAACTCGTTCAGGTAAGCATCAATAACCAATAGGGAGTGTTTCTAATGAATATATCAAATGCGAAACAGTATCCAATAGACTTACAAAAACAAGTGATTAATGAAGTCAAAAATCATAATAGACTGTTGTCTGACGTAGCAAAGCAATACGGTGTATCAGCTAAAACCGTTTACAAATGGGTAAGACATAATGATGCTCACAAAACCGAAAGTAAAAGCGCTATCGTGTCAGAAATAGAGCATTTACAACAAAAAATCACCCAACTCAGCCAACAGTTACACACAATGGCAAGTTAGGGAATCAAACCGTTTTGGCAAGGATGTTTGACCGTGTTAACAACTCGTCCCCCAGCAAGTTGATAATACACAGCAACAAACATTCTAATAATAAGCGCAAAATATCTTGCATCCTTGCCGCTTTATTGCTCCACCGTTAGCTGTTAAGAAGACCGCTAACATTAAAGTTAAGGCGTTATTGGATCCCCAGGATCTATTATCCAATACCGTCATTTTTATTAAGGTATTTTAACTTCGCAATGACGGCGCTATTGTCGTCCTTAACAGAGCTAAATATCAAAACCGTTTTGGCAAGGATGTTTGATCGTTTTATTAATTCATTCCCCAGTGATGAGATAAACACCAGCAAACAACAAAACATACTAATAATAAGCGCAAAATATCTTCATCCTTGCCATTTTATTGCTCCACCGTTAGCCGTAAGGAAGACAGCTAACATTACAGTTAAGGCGTTATTGGATCCCCAGGATCTATTATCCAATACCATCATTTTTATTAAGGTATTTTAGCTTCACAATGACGGCGCTATTGTCGCCCTTAGCAGAGCTAAATATCAAAACCGTTTTGGCAAGGATGTTTGACTTTATTATCAACTCGTTCCCCAGCAAGTTGATAATATACAGCAACAAACATTCTAATAATAAGCGCAACATAACTTGCATCCTTGCCACTTTATTGTCCCATCGTTAGCCGTTAGGAAGGCAGCTAACATAACAGTTAAGGCGTTATAGGGTCCCCAGACTTTATCATCCAATAACGTCATTTTTATTAAAGCCTTTGGCTGAAATACTCAAAATAACAACAAACAATGCAAACAAAAAGCCCCAACGCAAAGGATGCAATGGGGCTTTTTTATGAACATAAATTAGTAAAAAGTATAACTCAATAAACTATTGTTGCTCGACAACACTTACCCATGTAATTTTTTTTGTATGATAAATTCTTCAAAATCACAAGAACTTAAAGGACGACTAAACAAATAACCTTGGCCCATAAAGCATTCCAGTTCGATTAATGCGTGGCGTTGTGCTTCCGTTTCAACACCCTCAGCAATTAACACTAACCCCATCGATTTACCTAATGAAATGATAGTCTTAACGATTTCATAATCGTGTTTATTGTTGAGCATATCTTTTACAAAAGACATATCAATCTTCATAACATCAACATTAAACTTCTTTAAATAAGCCAAACTAGAATAGCCGGTACCAAAATCATCAATCGCAATCTTAATGCCTAATGAGGTTAATTCGCTCAATTTGTTTTGCATGTCAGCAGCATCAAGCATTAATGCTGTTTCGGTAATTTCTAGTTCAAGTAAATGAGCGGGAAAGTCATTATTTAATAACGCTTCTTTGATCACACTAGCTAAGTCAGGGTCGGCAAACTGTGCCGCGGCGACATTAACAGAAACAGGAATAATATATCCCCTTTCCAGCCAACTTTTAGCTTCTGCGCAGGCTTTGTTTAGCACTTGCTTACCCAACATAATAATCAAACCAGACTCTTCCGCTAATGGGATAAATTCTGCCGGAGAAATAAACTTGCCCTCATCGTTAACCAGTCTAACAAGTGCTTCAGCACCAACAATTTCATTAGTTTTTAAATCAAATTTAGGTTGGTAATGGACAAAGAGCTCATCATTGATTAATGCTTTTCTTAAGCGAGTTTCTAAATGGTGGCGCTCCATAATAGAATGCTCTAAATCATGCGAGAAAAAGCAAAAACGATTACGACCTTCCTGCTTGGCGCGATACATAGCAACATCGGCATGTCTCATTAACTCTTCAGCATCTGCGGCATCATTGGGGAATACACTAATGCCAATGCTAACGGATACATTATACTTTTGACCATCAAGAGCAAATGGTTCATGCATTGCATCAACTAATTTAGAGGCTAATTTTGACGAGGCTTCAACAGAGCGAGTCTCGCTCATTAAAATGACAAATTCATCACCGCCTAATCGAGCTAATGTATACGATGTGGGTATTAATGAACGTATTCGTTTCGCCATCAAACAAATCAGTTCGTCACCATATTGATGGCCTAATGAATCATTAAGGTATTTAAAGTGGTCAATATCAATCAACAATGCCGCCGCTTTAGTGCCATAGGACTTGGCAGCCGAACACGCTACGGAAAGTCTATCTTGAAGTAAAATTCGATTTGGCAAATCAGTCAACTGATCATGGTTGGCTAAATGACTCATTTTCATCGCCATTGCCATCGCTTCACTCACATCATGAAACACCATAATGGCACCAATGACTTCACCGTTTTCATTACGGATCGGGGCTGCAGAATCTTCAACAAAAAATACATGCCCGCCACGTGATGTTAACTGACTATTGAGTGCCATCGCGACTATTCGATGCTCTCGTAATGCTAAATATAACGGATTTAATAATTTCTGCTGAGTATTTGAATCTGTCAAAAACATCACATCCTCAATTTTCTGATGTAATGCATCTTTCAAGCGCCAGCCAGTCATACGCTCTGCAATCGGATTCATAAAGGTAATCATTCCTTTAGTATCGGTTGCAATAACAGCATCACCAATTGAATTAAGTGTCACTCTTAAACGTTCTTTCTCGGAGTACAACGCTTGCCTTGCATGTTTGACCTCAGAAACGTCAACGACAGTAACCAAGTAACCATCGACTCCTGCACTTGATTTCATTTTAGATTGAAAGACTTCATAGAAACTCGCACCAATGCGATGAGGTACTGTGACAATATATTTTAATGCATCAGAGGTAATATGACGGTGATGGTTTAAAATGGCATTACTGAGTTCATCAGGGAAAATAGCCGAAATATGCTTACCTTTAACATCTCCGAGTAAACTCTCAAACCACAAGCCTGAGTTATCGTTACTGAATAAGTTTTGGCCTTGATCATCCCAATAAGTCACTAACATAGGAACTTGATTGACTAATTGTTGTAGCTCTTCCTTAGCTTTAATAATCAATTGATTTTGCTGTCTGAATTTGAGCTGTGTATGAACTCGTAAACAGCAAATAGAGGCATTAAATGGTTTGGTGATAAAATCAACCCCGCCACTTTCTAGAGCAAGTTTTTCAAATTCTGGGTCGGTGTGACCAGTAATAAAAATAATAGGAATATCACTAAATAGCGGATTGGCCTTAAGTGTACGGCACACCTCCCAACCATCCATATCAGGCATTTCAATGTCGAGTAAAATCACGTCCGGCTTAATTTTATCTATTAATGCTAATGCATTAGCTCCAGACTCTGAAAAATAAACATTGCCAAGAGGGGATAAAATATCTTCTAGCACAAAGATATTTTGGATATTATCGTCGATAATGAGGATTTTATAAACGGTATTGGTTAAGCCTGATAACAACATAGCAAAATAACTCCTTTACTTTTAAATACATAACATCCATTTAATTTGAGCTTATGTAACTGATATCCGTTTTATAATCGCTTTGTTAATATTTACATGTCTGGATAACGAGGCGCATCATCGACATTCGCGATGCTATTAAATAAAATAATACCTAATATAAAGACTTTATACCAAATTAGTTGCTATAAATATGAATAATTATGTTAATAGATCAACGAAATTACTCTTAAAAAAATAACAATCCAGACAACTAACTCACTATGACAATTATTCATCGCCATAGTGAGTTAGTAATATGTCTATAGAAGAAAGAGAACTCTCTAGATAATGGGTGATGCCCTAGCTGCAGCGAGGATCCCCAAAACATTACAATGTATCAGAATATGGGCCACGATGATCCGCTAGTATTATATGGGTACGGGTATAACTAACAAACACACTCTGCGTAGTAATAAATCCAATAAAAACAATATGAATTCCACAAAATCTTTATGAAAACATCCGAAAATATCGACCTCATTGCCCCACTTCATATAACGTTATTATCGCTTTCATTAAACCAATGAAAACTCCCATAAGAAGAAAAATTATTGGCAGAGATTGCCCCTTATTAATTCAGTTACAATCGCTAGAGTCAGAAAACAATCTAAATCAATAAGAGCCTATTAAATCACGTTTGGTTTCGGTTTACGTTCATCACTTTAATAAGTTAATTGCACTCTAATGTCATACCTTAGTACTAATTGCATTAATTAATACGATTAAAACATGCGTTTTTTTCTAAATTTTTATCCAAAAAAATATACATTCACTACACTTGATATTACTAAATATCTTTATTGAAGTATTTTATGATCAAAGTGTTGAACATTTTTCTCTTGGCTTTTATGTTAATTGGGGTTACCAGTTGTGATCTTGGCGCAAGCCAATCATTTACCACTTCCGCTCAAAAGGATCTCATAAAAATAGCGGTATCTGGCACCCCGCTTTCATCACCATTTTTTATTGCTCAGCAGCAAGGTTACTTTGAAAAAAATGGTTTAAATGTTGAACTAGTGAGATTTGACAGCGGGGTAAAATGCTTTGACGCTCTTAAGAATAAACAAGTCGATTTGGCTACTGCATCAGAAACAGTTGTGATGTTTAATAGCTTTAAACAAGCAAATTTTACCGTATTAGCCAGTTTTGTCGAATCAGATAATGATCTCAAATTACTAAGCTTAACCCCGCAAAAATATCATCAACTGGATAATCTAGCCCACGCCCGCGTAGGTATAGTCAAAAGTAGCGCCAGTGAGTTCTTTTTTGATAGTTTATTGATTATGTATAATAAAACTCAGCAACCTATTGAACGAGTATATTTACCTGCAGAACAACTCATTCCAGCACTATTAAATCATCAAGTGGATATGATTTCGGCATGGGAACCTTTCGGTTATTTATTAACACAACAAATATCCTCAAATCCACAAGTGATTAATAGCCGAGGCTTACATCATTTATCCTTTAATTTACTCGAACTAAAAGACACATCTTTAACAACAACTGAAAAATTAGCGATACTAAAAGCCATTAACGATGCGACAGATTATATTCACAGCCACTCAAAACTTGCTCAAGGGATCATCAGTAACACTTTACTTATCGAGCCTTCTCAGCTGCATTATTCTTGGGATGATTATACTTTTCGGTTATCACTCAGTAATGCACTCTTTTCTAACATTCAAACCCAGAGTCAGTGGGCTATCGACAACCAATTAGTTGCTGAACAAAATAGCTTAGATTTTCGACAGGTTTTCGATAGACAATTACTTGAAAAATTCATGAATTTAGAGGCTGGATGGTAATTTATGATGTTATCAAAGCGCCTTAAACTCACTGCTACACTTTGTTCACTGCTTACGCTCATTGTTGGTTTCTCCTTAATACAAGCTCACTATTATCAACAAAAAATATATCACCAACTTAATTATTCAATGAAATTGCAAATTAGCATCGATAGCTTACGAAGTCAGCTGTGGCTCTACCAGGAATATACCGACGACCAAGGGTTATCTGAACTCAATAATCGCCAAGCAGAACTGGCCAAAGATCTTTCTCAACAAATCAACTGGGACGCACAGCAAAAATTGGTCATTGAAAACCTAAATAGGCTTAATACTAATGTTAGAACATTAATTAATACCCAAAATAATTTCCACAATAAGCAAGTCAATATTTCATCAACACTCACTGCAGAACGATTATTTAAAGCCAAATATAGTATGATTATTGAAGAAATGACCGAAGAAATGTTTCATCTTCATCAATTATCAATTAAGCAAGCAAACCAAACACAACAACGATTATTAGCCATGATAGGCTTGGTGTTACTACTGTTAGCAACTCTGGTAACAGTTTGGTCTTTTATGACACTCATTCGCTTTAAGAAAGGACTTACCTCACTGAATCAGGGGATGAAGGCTTTGGCTGCTGGAGATTTAATCAGTCAAATTAATATCCAAGACACTGATGAATTATCGGCACTGGCTGAAAATTTTAATAAGATGAAACAGTCACTAGCTCAAATAACCATTAAAAAAGAACAACTAAAACAAGAAGTCGATAGCCAAACCCGTAAGCTATTTGAACAACAAGACAAGCTTATCTTCCTAGCCGAACATGACGATCTAACAGGTATTTACAATCGTCGAGCATTTATAAAACAAATTGATTCTGCCATTGCCAGGGATTTACGCGGAACCAATCAAGCCGCATTATTATTCATTGACCTTAATAAATTTAAAGATATTAACGATACCTTAGGTCACAGCATTGGTGATGAAGTGATAATTGTCATAGCGAAGCGTTTGGTGAAAAATTTACGATCGACCGATATTGTAGGTCGATTGGGTGGAGATGAGTTTATTATTTGGCTTGATATGCTCAGTGAGCCAATCGATCTTGAACAAAAAATACATCAACTATTAGCAACAATTAAACACCCCATTATTATCGATCAACACACCTTGCACGTTGGAGCGAGTATCGGCATTAGTATATTACCTAAAAATGGTCTAACTAGTCGGGAGCTTATCAGCGCTGCAGATACAGCAATGTATCAAGCTAAAGCCGATAATAGCATTGAGTTTTGCTATTATCATGGCTAATCTGCTTTAACCACTTTATAGGTTTGAGTGTTCCAATCAAAATAATATTCGACACCTTGCCATTCATAAACAGTACCGTTGTCGCGTTGAATAACTTTGGCATTTTCAGGTAAATGATGTAAACCCGAAGCATATTGAATACTGGTTGTAGTACGCTGTGGCGGTGTAACCACAACTGTGTCATCAAGCTCAACTTGTCGTGATCGGTATTCTGTACCCAACTGATTCTGATAAGGATAATAACCATAACGACCAAGACGATAATTATCATATCCCCATCCAAAACCATAGCGCCAGTTGTTACTATTGCTCCAACTAAACCCAATGCTTGGCCCCCAACGCTGATTGACTCCCCAACCTTGATCCCAGCCTAAACGCCAAGGATCGATATTGCGATAATGGTTATTATGTTGGCGATGAAGATTATGTTGACGGTTATTATTAGTTTGAGAACCAACAGAATGTGAAACTCGAGGAGAATACTCATTAGATAATGGCGGCTGAGCATTAGCAAAACCTGCCATCGTTAACCCTATAGCCCCGCCAAGCCCTAATAAAGGCAATAAAGCCCAATATTTATTTACTCGCATAAGTCACCTCCACAAAATGGAATACCTACACTAGTTTACGCTAAGCAAGGTTAAAGTCGATATCAACAATATAAGGGCTATCAAATGGCTTAACCCTATATTAGAAAAATGCTATAGTGCGCCTCATAAGGGTTTGGATATGATTAACAGGCGGTAACATGAGTTTTAAAGATTTACGCAGCTTCATCGATCATTTAGAAGTAAATGGCGAATTAAAGCGTATTAAGCACCCTGTTGATCCTCACTTAGAAATGACGGAGATCGCGGATCGTGTTTTACGATCGGGTGGCCCCGCTTTGCTATTTGAAAATCCTACTAATAACACTATGCCGGTTTTGGTTAACTTGTTTGGCACCCCTAAACGTGTAGCAATGGCATTGGGTAAAGATGACCCTTTAGCGCTGCGTGAGGTTGGTGAGTTGTTGGCATTCTTAAAAGAGCCAGAGCCTCCAAGTGGCTTTAAAGATGCCATAGCCAAAATTCCTATGTATAAACAGGCATTAAATATGCCGCCTAAAACTGTCCGTAATCCACCTTGTCAGCAAGTGGTTAAAAGCGGCGATGAAGTCGACTTAACCTCGTTGCCAATCCAACATTGCTGGCCTGGAGATGTTGCTCCCTTAGTCACTTGGGGGTTAACCATCACCAAAGGACCACGTCAAAAAAGACAAAACTTAGGCATTTATCGTCAACAGTTATTAAGTAAAAATAAACTGATCATGCGTTGGCTTGATCACCGCGGCGGCGCGTTAGACTTTAAAGACTTTAAACAACTGCATCCGGGTGAACGTTACCCTGTAGTAGTGGCATTAGGTAGCGATCCCGTGACTATTTTAGGTGCTGTTACCCCTGTACCGGATGCAATGAGCGAATATGCTTTTGCTGGTTTGCTACGAGGTGAACGTACTGAAGTCTGTAAAGCTATTAGCTGCGATCTAGAAGTGCCAGCCACTAGCGAAATTATACTGGAAGGTTACATCGATCCTGATGAAACAGCAGTAGAAGGCCCTTACGGCGATCATACTGGCTACTATAATGAAACGGATTCATTTCCGGTCTTTACCGTGACGCATATTACTCACCGTAAAGATGCTATTTATCATAGCACTTACACCGGTCGTCCACCTGATGAACCAGCCATGTTAGGCGTAGCATTAAACGAAGTATTTGTGCCTATTCTACGTAAGCAGTACCCAGAGATTATTGATTTCTATCTGCCGCCGGAAGGTTGTTCTTATCGCATGGCGATAATTTCAATTCGGAAACAATATCCCGGTCATGCTAAGCGCGTAATGATGGGGGCGTGGTCATTCTTACGCCAATTTATGTATACCAAATTTATCGTTGTCGTTGATGACGATGTTAATTGTCGAGATTGGCAAGATGTTATTTGGGCCATTACCACCCGCATGGATCCTATTCGCGATACCATGATGGTAGATAATACTCCGATTGATTACCTAGATTTTGCCTCTCCTGTTGCTGGTTTAGGATCGAAAATGGGCTTAGATGCAACAAATAAATGGCCAGGTGAAACTACTCGTGAATGGGGAACCCCTATTGTGATGGATCCTGAAGTTAAACAAAAAGTCGATCAAATCTGGGATGAGCTCGGCATAGACGATATACCAACATTATAACTACAGTGCTCTCATTAAGGCGCAAGTCGCTATAATTAACGCATTGATAAAAATAAAAAAGGCCCTAAAGGACGTTAGATGAAAACCATTCGTTGTCAGATTGAAAAAATCACCCCGTTTAATGACGCTGTGTATCAAGTGTTCCTTAAACCCGAAGCAGCTTTCGATTTTAAAGCCGGCCAATACTTATCTGTGGTCATGGGTGAAAAAGACAAACGTCCTTTCTCTATCGCTTCGGCTCCTAATGCGGCATTGATTGAGTTACACATTGGTGCAGCAGTCAGCGAAAGCTACCCTATGCAGGTTGTGGAACGTCTACAAACCTCAAAGCATATCGATATAGAAGCGCCCGCAGGTGATGCCTTTTTGCGTAGCGATAGCCACAGACCCCGTATTTTGATTGCGGGTGGCACAGGTTTCTCATACATAAAAAGTATCGTTGAAGCACAAATTGCTAATGGCGAAACCATTCACACTAAACTGTATTGGGGTTGCCGCAATGAAGACGCGATGTATTACCAAGACATCGCCAAGCAATGGCAGGCCGATCATTCGTGGTTAGAGTTTATTCCTGTCGTTGAACTTGCAGATAGCGCTTGGAAAGGTAAAAAAGCAAACCTGCTCGAACAGATTAAGCAGGATTTTGTCAGCTTAAACGGTTACGACATATACATTGCAGGCCGCTTTGACATGGTAGGAGCTGCACGAGAGTTGTTCCGTGAACTTGGAGTAGAAGAGGACCACCTATATGGTGATGCCTTCGCATTTATTAAATAAGCTCTCTCAATAAAAACGATTAAAACCGGCTATCTTGCCGGTTTTTTTATAGGTAAATCGATTGATTGCTTTGTATTCCATGGCTCATTTCTTTAAAATTAACCCACATTTATTATTAAGGTATTCCAATGAAACTCAGTCAATTAACCCAATCCATTTACGATCATTTATACCGCGACATTTTTGAGTTTCGCAACACCTTTGACCTGCCCGTTAACGATAGTGCTAGCCTAGACGATAAAGCAGACACTTTGCATACATCATTAATTATTGAAGAAATGACCGAGCTTGCAGAAGCCGACTCGCGTATTGAACAAGCTGATGCCATTGTTGACTCAGTTTATGTGTTAATGGGCCGCTTAGTGCACTTAGGTGCAGCCCAGATAAGTGATAGTCTAGAGATCAGCTACCTTATCGATTTATTGCTAAACGTGGCTAAAAACCGCGAAATAGACTTTATCCAATGCTGGGATGAGGTGCACTCAAGCAACATGAGTAAAGTGTGCCGAAATCAACAAGAGTTAGATGAAACCATCGCCTTTTACGCTAAACAAGGTGTTGAAATAGTCGGTAGCACTAAAGGTGAGTTTATTATTGCCAAGTGCGCTAAAGATGTTGATATGGCAGGTAAAGTGGTACGCCAAGGCAAAGTCTTAAAATCCGTTTACTATCGCCCTGCAGACTTAACCACGTTAGTGCGAGATTAATCAGTAAATCAGCTACTCGATTTTTACTTAGTAGTACTGGTTTACTCATAAAAAAATGCGCTTTCATTAGCGCATTTTTTTATGACTGCTTTCAGTTATTCAACCACCGAAATTTTGCTATTGTTCAGCGCCTGAATTAACCGCTGCGGCTCATCCACACTCAAATGAATCACTTTCATGGGTTCCGGTAACTGGCCCATACCACCATGATAAATGACCGGACGATTTAGCGTAATAGTGACATTACTCTGCCCACGACCAATAATAATGGTTTCTGGTTCATCTTTATTTAATTCAGCTGATTCTTGATTATCAACACTGGCAATATCCGCAATGTTCACGACCATAAATCCCCACAATGAATTATTGATCACTAAGTTATCTCTGATTAAATACAAAGAGTAATAACGTGATAGCCGATGATTAGCCACAATAGACATCAAGGTATAGGCAATAATGCTCGAGACAATAATTGCCAACCACTCGCTCCATGAGACCAATAATAAATAACTGCTACAAGATGCGGTGATACAACCTATTAGCATTAGCCATACATGCCAGCGCGTTGCACTATTGAGATTGATATTAGCGATGGCCGCCGGATGATGACGTGAAAACCAAGGGATTGAATAAAACCAGTTGGTCGCTTCACTGGCCAGAATAAGTGCGATAGTTAAACTTTTTTCATCGCCATCCCGATACGTTTCTACCGCACCAACTCTAGGATCGCCCTTAAGCTTTCGCACCTTAATCAATCCACGAACAACACTCACCACCAAGTACAATTCAATAACCAGCAACACTGCAATAATCGGATATCGTAACCATGCAACAAACTCAAAATAGTGCGCGACTTCGGCAGGGAAACTTAACCGAGCAACCAGGCTGCTTAAACTGAAAACGATAATCAATTTCCACAGTTTCTGAGCGCCCATTTTGATAATGCAATACCAGTAGCTCAGAGGCAGTAACAAAAAATACACTACACAAATAAGGTATAACGACCACTTATCAGCATCGCTCGTTAACGACTCAGGCGTCCACTGAACACCGATAACAAAACTGAATATCATTAAGACTAAAAAGACTAACCGATATTTAACTGTTGCTCTCATTCAATACTCTTCCTTGGGTAATCTCTATTCAATTATTGACGCGCTGTAGAAATGGATGTGGGGGCAGATAAAAATAAAACAAGTTATTAACATATCAGCAAAAATACGCCTTATGGAAATTGATTAGCTCAAAAGTTGTTACAGGAAATGATTGATATAGCTTTATCACGCAACACGACAAAGAGTTGCACTATAATTAAGCGACTTTATAGGGCTAATAGGTGATTTGAGTTAAATACTGCGTTTAAACAACCAAGTTAAACCATGAATTGCAGTAGTTGGGAAAGCCATCGAATGTTCGGCCTCTGGGATCACCAGCAGCTTGAGTTGTAAAGCGCCGGTTTTAGCAGATGGATGAGATTGAAGTATTTGACAAAAAGCCTGAGCGTCTGCCACCATATGATGATTACCATTAGTATGAGGTGGCTTTTCTAATTCGCCAATACCAATAAAAACCTTGGCAGATATTGCTGGTGTGTGACTAAAACGCTGAGAAAACTGCTGCAACAATTGCTTATTATCGAACCACAGAGATGGGCTACCCAATACATAATAATCAAATAGCCTTGGTCGTTCTAACAATATATATGCACCCAGCAAGCCGCCTAACGAATTTCCCATAAAAGTATCATATTGCTTATTTACCCGAAAATTCGTTTCAACAAAGGGCATAACAACATTACTGATAAAGCTAACATGTCGTTTAGCCTCACCCGTCGATAATGTCCAACTCGGATCGTGACTTGGAGTGAAATCTCTAATCCGACTCGCAGAGCCTTTACTTGGCTTTTGATAGCCAATAGCGACTAAAATAGCTTGTTGCATTATGTTGCTGTTCATCGGAAATCGCGTTGCACCAGACACCACTTGCAAACTGTACATGCTATCAGTCATGTATATCACTGGATATTGATGTGAACTACTTTGCTGGTATTTTTTGGGGAGCTTGATCATCACTTGATAGTCACGATCGCCATCTTTGAGTATAAATTGACGGGTACGAGGAATGTTGACAACCGCAGCTGTGGAATACACATCGACAGTCTTGCTTGGTAAACTAACCACTGCAACATCATTGTTAGCTGACACACTGACAATAGATAACCAACAACACATTATCGCGCAGCACAACCAATAAGTTGTTTTCATGCATCCCTGCCCTATGGTAATAAACCACAAACGTTAAATCATATAATCCAGTGCGAGTGCGATAAACAGTATCATCCCTGCCCAGTTATTATTTAAAAAGGCTTTAAAGCATGGGGCACGTTCATGATGGAAAATTAATCGTTGCTGATACATCGCAAACCCAATAAAGCTGATAATACCCAAGCCATAAATAACCCCTCGGTCGGCCACCAGCCCAGCCATCACAAAACACCCTAACGCAGCAAGTTGAAATAGGCCGATAATCTGTCGGTCAAAGCGGCCAAATAAGATAGCGGTTGATTTAATGCCAACTTTTAAGTCATCGTCACGATCGACTATGGCATACATGGTGTCGTACGCTACCGTCCAACACCAATTAGCCATAAATAACCACCAAGCTTCAACTGGCACTTCACCAAGTTGAGCAGCATAGGCCATCGGAATTGACCAACTCCACACAATACCCAAAAACATTTGTGGCATGTTGGTCACCCGTTTCATAAACGGGTACATCACAGTTAATACTATCCCGACTACAGATAACTGCACCACGAGAGGATTAAGCCATAACACTAAACTAAAAGCAGCCAACCCTAAAAGAGTAAATAGAGTCAGTGCCTCTTTAACAGACACTTCACCCGACACCAACGGTCGCATACTTGTACGCTCGACATGAGCATCTAATTTACGGTCAGCAAAGTCATTAATTATGCAGCCATTAGCCCGCATAATAATCACACCCACGATGAAAATGAGTAACACCTTGATATCAGGCATACCATGAGCGGCTAACACCAATGCCATTAAACAAGGCCATAACAGAAGTAAGGTGCCAATGGGTCTGTCAATCCGCATTAATCGTGCATATGCACGCAACTTATCTTGCAATGACATTGGTGTCGTATCTCCATGATTTAGCAAGTTATACAGATTAACAGTGCTCTAATTTTGCTAACGACACCAACAACCATTTGCAGCCGAAATCGACAAAATCAACCTGCACACGGCCTTTTTCACCAGAGCCTTCAAAGTTAATCACCTTGCCTTCACCAAACTTAAAATGCTTCACTTTAGAGCCAACTCTATAACCAGTATCATTAAAACCATTCGGCTTGGTAGTGACCGTCGCAGGACGAGCAGCAAAGCGTTTGCTGATCGATGGCTTCACCTGAGCACGTATGCGAATTTGTTCAACGAATTTTTCAGGAATTTCGTTAATAAATCGTGATGGGCTAGCATAATCTTCACGGCCATAAATACGACGGGACTCAGCATAACTGATGTACAGTTTCTGCATTGCACGGGTCATTCCGACATAACATAAACGACGCTCTTCATCTAAACGATCGCCTTCATCTAGTGCCATCTTGCTCGGGAATAATCCTTCCTCAACACCCGCCATAAACACCATTGGAAACTCAAGTCCTTTGGCCGAATGTAACGTCATCAATTGCACTGCATCGGTAAAGGCATCAGCCTGACCTTCGCCAGCTTCTAATGCTGCATGAGATAAAAAGGCATTAAGCTCGCCCATGTCTTCAAGTTCTTCAGGCATTTCGAAACTGCGCGCTGCAGTAACTAACTCATTTAAGTTTTCAATTCGCGCTTGGGCTTTTTCGCCCTTTTCAGCCTCGTACATGGTACGCAAACCTGAACGGTCAATCACATCATCAGCCATCCGATACAACAACATATCTGCAGTATCAGTACGCATCGAGATAATCAGTTCCATAAAGCCATTGATGGCATTAGCTGCACGCCCAGCTAGTACTTTTTCTTCAACTAAATGCACACAGGCTTGCCAAAGTGTTAGCTGTTGCTGTCTGGCTGTTGAGCGCACAATATCTAAAGTGCGATCACCAATACCACGAGCTGGGGTATTCACCACACGTTCGAATGCGGCATCATCATCTTTATTATTGATAAGACGCATATAGCCCATTGCATCTTTAATTTCTTGACGCTCGAAGAAGCGCAGACCACCGTAAATACGGTAAGCTAACCCTTTGTGTAAAAAGGCTTCTTCTAATACTCGCGATTGCGCATTTGAACGATATAAAATCGCGCACTCGCTCAAACTACCGCCTTTTTCCTGCCAATCGCTAATGCGACCCACAATGAACTTGGCTTCGTCCGTCTCATTAAAGGCGCAATAAACAGAAATGGGCTCGCCATCTTTGTCTTCAGTCCATAACTCTTTGCCCAAGCGATCTGGGTTATTAGAAATCACAGCGTTAGAGGCATTCAAAATATTCGCCGTTGAACGGTAATTTTGTTCTAAACGAATCGTTGTTGCACCGTCAAAATCTTTTAAGAAACGATGGAGGTTTTCAATTTGCGCACCACGCCAGCCATAAATGGATTGATCGTCATCACCGACAATCATCACATTAGCCGTTTTGCCCGCTAACACACGGATCCACGCATATTGTATCGCGTTAGTATCTTGAAACTCATCTACTAAAATATGACGAAAACGCTCTTGATAATGTGCCAATAAATGCGGTTTATTCAACCATAACTCATGCGCACGTAATAGGATTTCAGCAAAATCGACCAAACCTGCACGATCACAAGATTCTTGGTAGATTTTATAAATATTCAGTAAGTTTTGCTCAATCGGAAACCCGCCTGCATCGATATGCTTAGGGCGAAGACCTTGATCTTTCTTACCATTGATATAACCCTGAGCTTGACGCGGAGGATACTGCTTCTCATCTAAATTAAGGCTTTTTAGAATACGTTTTAACAAACGCAACTGATCGTCAGAATCAATAATCTGGAAGCTTTGCGGTAAATTGGCATCTTGATAATGAGTGCGTAATAACCGATGGGCTAAACCGTGGAAGGTACCTATCCACATGCGTCCCATGTTAGTACCCACGACCTTTTCCACCCGTTCACGCATTTCTGCCGCGGCTTTATTGGTAAAGGTGACTGCCAAAATAGAATATGGACTTTGTTGTTCAACTTGCATTAACCACGCTATACGGTGGGTTAATACTCGGGTTTTACCACTGCCGGCACCCGCTAACACCAACATATTTGAAAGTGGTGCGCCAACTGCCTCACGCTGCTTATCGTTTAGGCCGTCTAATAATGATGATACGTCCATTTTTCCTCCCAGAAATCTGCATTGCATTATATATCAAATAGCGAGGGTCTGTTTACCTTTCGTGGGCCGATATGGTTCTAAATAAACACTTATTAATCATGGTGCAATATGTGACACCTAGTATTTTAAGAATATATCATGCAACTTTTAGCCATATTCCATACAATAAAGAGCAAAACAAGTTTAATTGAGATCCTTGCTAGGTTTACCGTATACGTTTGCTGAGAGGTAGAGGGGTTCGCTAGAATAACAACAGCATATTTTGAATGTCTTAATGGCCCTATCAGCCTAAATTGACAAAGATACGCATGAAAATTACTATACAAATTAAGATAGTTACTTAGGTTGTCATATTGAATATCAAAGATTTAGAGCTGTTTATTGCCGTAGCAAAACTAGGCAGCTTCTCCAAAGCGGCTAAATCACTTGATACCCGCCGAGCACTAGTAAGTCGCCGCATTGCAGATTTAGAAAAACAGCTCGGCGCACCGCTGTTTACCCGTACGACCCGAGTAATGAAATTAACCACTTCTGGCCAACGTTACCTTAGCCAAATAACACCGTTAGTTAACCAACTCAAACATGCTGGAGACGTATTTAAACATCGTCACGACGATGTACAAGGTAAGTTAAGAATAGGCTTACAACCCTTTGTTGATAAGCTGTTGGATAAACACATTGCCAATTTTATTCATGCTTACCCACAAGTACAGTTAGAAGTGTTTATTGTGCCGGGGCAAATTCAAGATCTAAAACGTTTAGATTTAGATTTCATGCTCAATGTCGGTGAGGTCAGTAAAGGGAATATCCATAGCCAAAAGCTGATGACCTTTGAACGAAAATTGTATGCTAGTACACTTTATCTTGAAAATTCATCGGTTATTGAAACCATTGATGATTTACATTATCACTCACTTTTGGGCTATCGGTCTGCAGAAGGTATATTAGAAGATAACTGGATATTTCAACATACAGAAATCAGCGCAAATCATAAAGTCATTTGCAGTGATTACAACTCTTTATACCACTTTTGTTTAGGCGGTGCTGGGATTACGTTATTGCCTCAAGTCATTGCAATCGCGGCTGTTGAAAACCAACAATTAATCAATGTATTACCCGAACTAAGTGCCGGATTCAAAGATATTAATATCCTTTATCCTAAAGACCACATAATATCGGCGGCGACTAAAGCATTTATTGAACACTTAACCCAAATGGTTAAGTAACCTGAACTCGGGATAAGTAAGTAACATTTAGGCCAGCAATGCTGGCCTATTTAATGATTAACCTCAACCCAGAAAAACAGGTTGGATAAAAGTCGATTTATTTCTTATCGTCTTTTAAACCAATGCTGTCCATCCAATATTCAAAATTAACTAAATTACCAGGTAACACAATACGACTATCAGGTTTGCTTAAACCATCTAACTGCTTCATGTATTGTTCACCAAGTTGCATCCGCAGAGCACTTTGTCCACCTTCTGACGAAATAACCACAGCCAATCGTTCTATTGATTCAGATGTCGCTTTAGCTATCGTTAGAATTTCCTGAGCCTTACCTTCGGCCTCATTAATACGACGCTGCATTTCACCTTCAGAACGATTGATGGTTTCCGCCATGACACCTTCTGAACGGTTAATTTTACTTTGTTTATCACCTTCACTTTTGGCTAATAATGCCCGACGTTCACGTTCGGCATTAACCTGCATTTCCATGGCGTTTTTAACCGTTTCAGGAGGGGTGATGTTTTTAATTTCGTAGCGGTGAACCCTAATACCCCACATTGAACCCGCTTCATCAAGCACCTCAACCACTTTGGCCGAAATTAAATCACGCTCTTCAAAAGTACGGTCAAGGTCTAACGTGCCAATCACTGAACGAGTGGTAGTTTGCGCCAATTGAATGGCTGCATAACGGTAATCCGTTATGCCATAACTGGCTTTTACTGGATCGGTTACCGAAATATAAATCACGCCATCAACTTCGACATTCACTTCATCACTTGAAAAACACTCTTGCGGTGGCACATCGATAGTTTCTTCTTTTAAGTCATGAATATAAGCGACTTTATCAACAAAAGGGATCAGCGCATGAAAGCCAGCATCTAAGGTATTGTGATATTTGCCTAACCGTTCAACGATATAAGCAGACTTAGTTGGAACGAGGCGAATAGACTGAAATAATTTGAGCACAAAAATGGCAAAAATAGCGCCCCAAATAACCATAACAATAAAATCAGTATCAATTCCGTTAATCAACATTAGCGTGCTCCTTTTACTGATGAATTGGTTACGGCGTGAGTCACTTGTTCCATTCCTTCAAAAAAACCTTCCAGTTTAGCCATTTCAGCTGGCACCACAGACACTTGAGATTCGGATAGAATTTTGCCCACTTGCCCAATAAACTGTTCTTTGAGCAACATGTTCATCGCATCATTACCACCATTGATGGTCAATGCCTTACAAATCATTGCCATGCCTTCTGCTTTGGCATTAGCAACTATTGAAATTTGTTGTCCGGTACCGATTGCTTCGTTAATTCGTTTTTGCTTTTGGCCTTCAGATAGATTAATCGCCTCTTGACGCTCACCTTGTGACATATTAATCATCGCGGCTTTTTCTGCATTAGCTAAGGTAATTTCCGCACGTTTACGACGCTCAGCTTCCATTTGTTTTTCTAAGGTGTGAATAACATTACGCGATGGCGTAATGTTTTTAATTTCGTAACGTAACACCTTAATTCCCCATGGATCAGAGGCTTTATCAATCTCACGGACTATCGACTCATTCAAACTGTCACGTTCTGAAAATGTTTGTGATAAGGTCAATTTACCAATTTCAGAGCGCATTGTTGTTTGAGCCAGATTTACCGCCGCACGACGATAATTTTCGATACCATAACTGGCCAATTTACCATCCATCACTTTAAGGTAGACTAAACCGTCAACTTCTAATTGGGTGTTATCCTTTGAAATACAACTCTGTGGCGGAACATCAAGCACTTCTTCACGAGTGTCGTGTCGATAAGAAACACGATCAACAAAAGGAACCAGAAAATGAAAACCTGGCTGTAACACAACACGAAACTTACCCAGACGCTCAATCACATGCACTTCACGCATTGGCACAATTAACATGAGTTTGTACAAAATAAACATTACAAATAAAAAAACGATTGTTAACACAAACATATCTACTCCCTTTTAAACTGACTTTCCTAAATAACATTGGACGGTAATCACTACCTAATATTCTAATAAAACTATTTTAAAGCATTGATAATAAATTGTTTTTATAATAACACCAGATTATCACTATACCGAATCAATAATGGGTTCAACAACAAAAGCAATATTATCCCGACAAATAATTCTCACTTTAGTGCCCTCTTTTATTACTGATCCATCACCCAAAGCGGTCCAATCTGAACCTAAACAACTAATTCGCCCCGTTTGTTGTCCAGGACCAATGGTTTGTTTAACGATGGCGACTTGGTTATACAAATCGGTTTCTTCGTCGGTATTATCAACATGGGAGTCGCCGCCCACTAACCGTTGGGTTATATGACGAAAACTCAGTAATAGTACCATTGAGGCCATAAACCATAATGTCAGGCTTTGTACCAATCCATCGATAATGCCAACAGCCAGTGCAGATGCGACAAGAAGGCATGCTGCACCTAATAAAATCACAATACCACCCGGAATAATTATTTCCGCTAACATCAACAACAGTCCTAGCACTAGCCAAACAGTGAGCGGGTTTGAAAGCTCCATATACTCCCCCATAATATGAGAATGTCCTTTAATTCACTATAACATCTTTATTTATTAATGCGACATATTATGTCAAACATGCACATTATGTTCTGCGTTATAAACGCTTGATCGACTTACATGATCTAAACAGTGCGTCATTATTAATGACGCCGACATTTTCGTTAAGTGATACAGGATATTTACCCACATTTATAACATAACAGAGCCAGCATTAGTCGTTATGCATTGCATCACATTGACAATTTATATACTCGCGTTAGCGATTATATCGACCATGAAAACAATGAAATCGTCACATTCTTAACAGTTTTAATTGTGATCTAGCAAAATATTGAATATATTGCGCCCATTGTGCATGATCCAGAATAATAGATCGCAAAGTTGTACTCGATCGATTTAAAATTTACGCCTAAACTGTCACTACTGATCAACCTGAATACTTAATTAACCGGAAGAAACATGAAAAGAATCTACCTTTTAGCGACACTTCTCCTCTCACCAAATGTTTTTGCTGACGATTTAGTTCAATGGTGGGATGTTAGCGCGACTGTCTTGCATGGTGAAAACTATGACTTAGCACCATCAGAAAGACAAACAACGATTACCCTAGAAACGGCTGGTGCCTGGAAGTATGGCGATTGGTTTGTATTCCAAGATTTTATTAATTTTAATGGTAATAATAACGGTGTTGATAGCACAAATTATGGTGAAATTTCACCTCGGTTTAGTGCGAGTAAAATATTGGGTCAGCCTGTTAGCTTTGGTGCGGTAAAAGATATCTCTTTAGCACTCACTTACGAAGAAGGTGAAGGCCCTGTTAACAGTATGCTTTATGGTATCGGTTTAGACTTTGACGTGCCATTTTTTAGCTACTTACAACTGAACACATACCGTCGTGACGCTATTAGTAGTGGCAACAACAGCGATGGTTGGCAGTTTACTCCAGTATTTAGAATCGACATGCCAGTGGGCAATGCCAATATTATTATCGATGGCTATATTGATTGGGTATTTTCTGCAGACAACAACGGCTATGACGAAAACCTACACTTTAATCCGCAAATAAAATATGACTTAGGCAAATCATTATTTGGCGATCACAAACAAAACAAGCTGTTAGTGGGTATTGAATATGATTATTGGCAAAGTAAATATGGTGTTGCGGGCATTGACCAAAGTACCTACTCAATCATTGCGAAATATCATTTCTAATCTAGGCTGCCCCTTATAAAAATTAGATAACAAAAAAGGTGCCTAGGCACCTTTTTTAATGTTTACGTGTTAACCCAATCTGTTATAACAAAATCGCTTGTTAAAATATGATGGCCAACAGCATGAGTTTACGCTAGCAATTTTTTCGCTGCTGCGACAACAATAGACACTGCACTAACTTCAGTTTTCTTCATTGTAGCTTCATCAGGAATTTCTTGCTCGGTACGGTTTACAATAACACCCGCTACACACGCTGCACGCCAACCTTGAGTTGCACACATAGTAAATAGTGTTGATGATTCCATTTCATAGTTCAGCACGCCCATTGCTTGCCATTCTTTCATTGAACCAACAAAGCGCTGAGTTACGCGACCAGAAACAGTATCGTAACGTTCTTGGCCTGGATAGAAGGTGTCAGAAGAGGCAGTAATACCGACATGTGGCTCTATGCCTGCATCTCTACACGCTGCAACCATTGCTGTAGTACAAACAAAATCAGCAGCAGCAGGAAACTCTAACGGAGCAAAGTGCAAACTGGCACCGTCTAAACGCACTGATGCGTGAGTGACAATGACATCACCCACATTCACATGTGGTTGAATTGAACCCGTTGTACCGACACGCAAAAAAGTTCGCACACCCAGTTGTGCTAACTCTTCTACTGCAATAGATGTTGATGGTCCGCCGATCCCCGTTGAACAAACAACAACAGGTTTGCCATCGATATAAGCTAAATAGCTGGTGTATTCACGATGGCTGGCTAAGAACGTTGCGTTGTCCATTAGCTCGGCAATACGCTTAACACGTTCTGGATCACCAGGTACGATTGCTAAGGTAGCGCCATCTAACATTTTTTTAGTTAATCCTAAGTGAAATACATCGGACATTATGAAAACCCCTTTCAGTTTTGAATATTAAATTCTTATAATCCAGACTTTAACTGAGTCTTTAGGCGCATAAGGTTAACTTGATCACATATAAATTCATAATAGTTAATATGCTTTCGTTAAATTATTACTAATATATGTCAAAATCCCACCAAATACACAGCTTTCAGCATAGTTGAGAGGGAGTAAAAACAACAAGCTATTTATCTAAATCAAAAACGATTAACGTGATTTACATCAAATTAACCTTAAAAAATTTGGGTAGGGTATTAGTCATACCGTTAATAACAAAAAAGGACGCTAAGCGTCCATTTTTACTCAATACTGATGGATTACAAGTAATAATCTTTTAACGGTGGGAAACCATTAAAACATACTGCTGAGTATGTAGTGGTATAAGCACCAGCAGTTAACCAGTACAAACGATCGCCAATGGCTAAATCGACCGGCAAACCATAGCTGTAATGTTCATACATAATATCAGCGCTGTCGCAGGTTGGGCCGGCAATAACACACTTATCTAACTCGCCTTTACGCTCAGTGTAGATAGGAAACTTAATCGCTTCATCCATGGTTTCAATCAAACCTGAGAACTTACCTACATCAGTAAATACCCAGCGCTCTAACGCTGTGTGTGATTTACGCGAAATTAATACCACTTCAGATACAAGTACACCGGCATTTGAAAGTAATGAACGACCAGGTTCTAGAATAATTTCAGGTAATTCATCACCAAAATCTTCTTCCAAGAAATGTTTAATCTGCTGCGCATAAACACCCAGTTCATTGGTTTTGTCTATATAGTTGGCAGGAAAACCACCACCTAGATTGATCATCTTTAACACAATGCCATGTTCTTCTTTTAAACGGTCGTAAATACTTTTCACTTTACCGATGGCAGAATCCCACGCACCGATATCACGTTGCTGTGAACCGACATGGAATGAAATACCATGTGGTTGTAAGCCTAATTCTTTAGCCAATACTAATAAGTCGTATGCCATTTCATTTTGACAGCCAAACTTACGTGATAAAGGCCAATCAGCGGTATGTGTGCCTTCAGTTAAAATACGTAAGTACACTTTTGAACCTGGAGCTTCTTCAGCAATCATGCGTAAATCAGCTTCAGAATCTGAAGCATACATGCGCACACCTTGTTGATAGAACGAACGCACATCTACGCGTTTCTTGATGGTGTTACCATAGCTAACACGATCAGTTGAAACACCTATAGACGTTACCATTTCAAGTTCGTAAATAGAGGCTATGTCAAAGTTTGAACCTTTATCTCGCAATAAGGTTAAAATCTCTTTGGCCGGATTTGCCTTAACCGCATAATAGATATTGGCGAAAGGAAAATTGTTAACCATATCATCGTATTGTTTCGCAACGATTTGGGTGTCAATAACTACAAATGGTGTTGGCTTATCTTTAGCAAATGCTTCAATGCGGTCAAACGTGTCCTTGTCATAATAATCTGCAACATCAATCGATTGAAATTGGCTCATTAGGCCGGTGCCTCCAGTTAGTGGGGTGATAAAAGTGTTATTACGAATCTGTAAGAACACGCGCAGTAAACGATATTTTTAAACAATACGCAATGAGTTTTTATGCAAAAAGTTTACTTTTTTATTCTTCAATAAAATTCTGTGACGTTCTGCATATTATCCACTTAATTACCCGTATCAATAATTCGCCTATCCGCAATAAAGTATAGACATCAACAATAAAAATGCGCGTTAAGTTGATAAAAAAAATTTTCAGCTTAATGACTCTTAACTGCAGGCTAAGATTTTCCCCTATGTGTAAAAAGTTGTTATCATCCAAATTGATAACAACTAAAAATGCTTCAACAAGGAATATAGATGAACGAACCCAGTTTAGATCAAGAGCTCCAACAACTACAAAATGTCTATAGCGTCATCACTGAGTTTGTTGTTGAGTACAGCTTTCAAATTGCTGGTGCACTTATTATTTTCTTATTGGGGCTTTGGGTTGCTAACAAAGCCGCCAACATTGTCGCCGCACAACTAAAAAAGCATAACATTGATATCACCCTCAGTAACTTTGCCTCCAACTTAATTAAAATCATTATTATTGTGATGGTCGTAGTGATCTGTTTAGGTAAACTTGGTATTAGCGTGACACCTATGGTTGCCGCTATTGGCGCCGCTTCACTCGGTGCAGGCTTAGCATTACAAGGTATGTTATCTAACTATGCAGCTGGTATAACGATTATTGTGACTCGCCCGTTTGTGGTTGGAAACACCATTGAAGTAAAGGATGTCAGCGGCGTAGTGGAAGTCATTAAACTAGGGCAAACCATTTTAACCAATGAAGAAGGCGAACAAATCAGTATCCCCAATAAGCACATTGTCGGGGAGATTTTACATAACTCATTTGCTTATAAACTGGTTGAAAACAAATTTAATATTGATTATCAAACTGATGCCGATCATGTTATCCAATTAGTTAATGACGTACTTGCTGCAGCTCCTGCAATTTATAAAGACAAGAAACCATTGGTAGGAATCAATGGGTTTAATTCTATCGGCATGGAAATAGGCGTGCGTTATTGGGTGCCTACAACAAGTTATTTTGAAGAAAAGTATCAAACCAACCTAGCTATTATTAAAGCGCTAACGGCAGCAAACATCACTATTCCTTGTCCAGTAAAGGAAATTCATTTACAACACTAATCTTCACGGGTGTAATATTTTTAGTGTTAATAGTCCTGCCCTCATAACGTTAGCTTATATGGGGGCAGTAAAAACTATCACGGCCCTTTAACGGCAACTACCTTAAGCATAAAACCATCATCAAACATACTGTTATGAGTAAATTTGTCGTTATTCTGCCTAATTTTGACTATTTCAAACTAGCAGCATAATCAATAATACTGCTTCGATATAATGCCAATAACTCAGTATCGTTCACCGCAACGCCAACTTTTTGTGGTGTTTTATCCTTCCATGCATCATGCGGATAAATACGGCTACCACATTTCTGAATAGTCATTCCTTCAGCTACGCCATCGGTAACAACCCTTATTGGTCCTTCTCTAAGAGTGAACAATGCAGGATTAATCACATAGGCAATAGCCGATGGGTCATGCACATGGCAAGCTTCTAAGCCCACCTTCTCACTATAAAACCTCAAATAATAACGACTGATATTCCAGATAAATTGCCCAACTTCGCCGGCATCATCACGCAATTGGTCAAGGTACTCGCGAGTAAAAAAGCTTTGCTCGGTCACATCCAAACCAATTACCACCACAGGCCAAGAGGCTGTGAGCACAATATCAGCAGCATGAGGATCATCATGAATATTTGCTTCTGCAAACGGAGTCACATTACCGTGGTGATTATTCTCACCAAAGGCGCCGCCCATAATAACGACGTCTTTAACCAAATCGACAATGCTGGGGTCAGCCTGAAGTGCTAGAGCAAGGTTAGTTAACGGACCAATAGCCACCAAAGTGATTTCACCAGGCTCAGCCTTAACAGCATCGATTATGTATTGATATGCAGGACGAGGATCTGCTTTGCCCTCAACATTTGCAGGTACAATCACATCACCAAGACCCCCTTCACCATGAACCACCACAGTGGGTCCTACTGGAGGTCGAATAATGGGCTTACTCGCACCAATAACGACATCGGCTTTTAATTGATATTTTTGCTTAATATAGAGGGCATTACGGGTCGCATTTTCGATGGTTGCATTGCCATAAACAGTTGTGATGGCTTTTAGCTCAATACCTGGATGCGCTTCGGCAAACAAAATGGCAAATACGTCATCAATGCCGGGGTCGGTATCTAATATAATTTTAGTTTTCATGGGGATCACTGTCCTACTCAATTAAATAAATTGATACTCTATCGGATTTTATAGTGTGAGTTAGTTTAAGCCACTGATTAAAAAATAAATTTTAAGTTCATTACAAACGTGACTATAAGCCGCGTTGCCATTCTTGCCTTAGTGGGATAATGCCTTGTAATGCATGTTCTACTTGAGCGACTAATGCTGGTTTATCTTTACCTAACACACCTTTTAACACTAGGTAATTTGATGCGTGATCAGAACGAAAGATCGTTTTATCGAGTTCAAGGTGGCTCAATAAAGTGTGCATCTCTGTCAGTAAACCGGTTTGATCTGGCAATACAAACTTACCATCAAAAACACTGTCCATTCGCTCTGTTCCCAATGGTAACGTCACCACCAATGTTGATAAATAATCGGGCTGAGCCGCATTCATTAATTCAGCTGAAGCTATCGCATGTTGATGAGATAGCTGCACACCACCTAATCCCATTAAAATCATCACTGATGATTTTATGCCTGCTTGGCTAATCTTCTGTAGCGCAGCTAAAGATGAGACGAACGTTTCGCCTTTTTTAATTCGTCCAAGCACTTCATCATCACCGCTTTCACAGCCAATATACAAAATGGATAAACCCATTTTTTGTAATTCAGAAAGTTGCTCAACGGTTTTATTATTAAGATTGCGCGGCAAACAATAACTGCTGATCCGAGTGACATGAGGCAGATGAGTATTAATCAATTCGCAAATAGCTTTCAAACGATTAAAGGGTAATGTCATTGCATCACCGTCAGCTAAAAAAACACGACGAAACGGATAACCAGAAGCTGCAGCAGTAATAATATCATCTTCAATTTTATCAAGTTTCTGTGCTCTAAACTGCTTTTGCGGTTGGGTGTACATACTACAAAAACTACACTGATTCCAGCTGCAGCCATTGCTAACCTGTAAAATTAATGACTTCCCCTCTGAAGGAGGGCGAAATACTGGTTCAATGTAATTAAGCATCCGAGTGTCCAAATTGATGATAATGTGAGTTAGTTAACGAAATTCGATTTTTTTTACTACAAAAAATGTTCAAAAAACTATCATTCAAAAGTATTATTGTTATAGTCATGTAGTTAACAATAAATATACAATTCAAAAGATTTAGGTGAAAAGACTTATGATTCAAGTTGCATACCAAATAAATAATCGACGGAACAAGGATGTACTTCATCATGATGAGTATTGGGATTTAACCACAGCAGATCAAAAACTCGCATTATATGACTTGCATCGCTATGGGTATCGATTATTGTTTGTTCGCCATATGCTTAAAGGGCCAGTAGCCGTCATTTGCCAGCAAGATGATATTGCTGCTATTTATGCCGACGGAGAAGTCGATTTACGCCCCAAAATAACCCTTAGAGAATCTCATTAGAAGTCTAAAAAATCCATTCAACCTTATGATATTTTTATAAAAACCTACTTATTTCCTCAGTAAGCTTTAGATTCAATTTATGACTTTCGAGTTAATTTATAAACAGCTTCATTAAGCCAAGGAACTTGTTTATTCACAAACCTTGGGTTATCAGCCAACACATCGACACATTCAAGTAATTCGACGTTAAAATATGGCGTTAGATAGGTTTCAATCCAAGTTGGGCTGACAGCAAATGGTGGGCCTTTTAGGGTTTCTTGTGGGTAATCAAGGGTAATTAATAATCCTCTCACGTTAGCAGGAACCAGCGCAGCTAGCGCGTGAACATACTGTTGACGCATTTCTTCAGGCCACGCAATCAACGCCGCACGATCGTAAAAACCACTAATAGAGGATGTTAAACTGGAAGGTAAAGTAAAGATATCACCTTGATATAAGGCAACTTGATCGGCAGAAAATACCGCGTGATCATCAATATGAGTCACTTGATAAGCAAGTTCATTATCTGTAAAAAAATCTTCAACAGCAATAGCGCTTAATTCACAGCCCAACACAGTGTGACGTTGTTCGGCCAAATAAAACATGTCTAACGATTTACCACATAGAGGAACGAACACCTCGCTATTTTCAGTTAAGCCTAACTGCGGCCAATATTTTACTAAAAAAGGGTTCACTTGGTTTAAATGAAAACCGATTTGTTGTAATTGCCATTTTTCATGCCAAAAGCTGGGTTCCATAATGCTATTCTTCAGTCTAATTGCTATTGAGATACAAGCTACTTTAAAGACTAAAAAAAATGGATGCAACCTCCGATAAAGATTTGCTGTTTAGCCGACTAGGCTTTACCGTCCAAGGTCATTTGTACCAGCCTTAACCAACGACAATTTTCACATTGACACTGTCGACGTGACATATGATGCGGACTTAAATTAGAATCGATATAATCTACAGCAATTAATAATTGCTGTTTTAACTCATCAACAGATTTCATCTCAAGAGCAACCATTTCATCATTACGATTAATCCATAAACATTCTTCCCCTTGATGACAAGTAATGCATTCTTCATCACTACTGTTAAAAAACACCGCATGTGGGCAATGGGTCACTTCCATTGATTGTAAAATTCGCTGCCGCGGGAACCTAAATAGCGGAATTAAATCAGCTTTATTGACATTGGGCATAATAACCTCTGGTTAAACCATTAAATAACTCTTACTGTCATAGTACCGAGTGTTGATTCATTTTGATTTGATATAGGTCAAGGTTTACATATCAGATTTTTTTCGATAGGAAGCTATCATTTGCTTATAATATGTGCTGATTAGAAAGAGATATTAGGGTGATTTTTAGCGAAACAGATATCAAATTTAAATAAATCACGTTGATGCATGAATAAAATGGTTTATTTTAAATAAGAAGCGCTTGCCGCAGTAAGGTTAATCAAGGTTTAATGAGCTTAACAAACGGAGACTTACCTTTGCAAACACCGCAGCTGCAACACTTTTATATCAATCAAGAGCAGTCTATCTACTTGCTAAGTGCCAATGATGCACGTAAGCATAAAGCTTGGATCCGCTTGTGTAAGCAGCAGTTAAGTAAGCTGGGATATCAACAAATAGAATTTATTGGTAAAGGAGCCTATGGTTTTGTATTTGCGGGTATCAATGAATTTAACCAATCACATGTGTTTAAATTTTCCAGAATTAATTTACCCCAAAGTGTCCAGGATAGGCTTGAAGAAGAAGCCTACATGCTTAATCAAGTGAAGCACCCTAACATCCCAGAAGCAATTAAATTTGAGCGCGTTGGTAAGCAAGGTATTTTAGTGATGGAGCGAGCTCAAGGTGAAGATCTCGACAAAATTTGCCAACGATTAGGCGCTTTACCACCAGTAATGATAGTGAGTATAGCGAGGCAATTGGCGAATATTCTATATTATCTTCGCAAGGGAAAACCTTTAGTACATGGCGATATTAAACCCTCCAACTTAGTTTATGATATTGATGCCGACAAGTTATCATTGATCGATTGGGGGTCGGCAGTATTTGCTCAACGAGATGAACACAACCGCGCAGTTGATGACAATGTCATGTCTTTATTATCAAGCGATCAACAACACACTAATGCGCGTATGGGCGATGTGTATTTTATTGGTGATGAACAACTGAGCGGTGCGTTATCAAGCCCAAGATTTGACGAGCAAGGTGCTGCTGCTACCTTATATGCACTTGCATCTGGACAAATCAGTCGTTTCGGCACAAAAGTCATTCCAGCCACCAGCATCGGCTTACCCATTGAGTTGGCAAGAACACTCGACGCAATGCTCAGTGATGATGTTGAAAAACGTAACCTTGCTGGTGATTATTTTCTTAAAAGCTTTCGGCACAGCCATAGGATGCATTTACCTATTCTGCATACCTCACCATTGAAACCCGACATTCCAGTGTGGGCGCAACCGCGATCTAAAACCGTCGAAACCGTGAGTTACAGCTCGCGTAAATCATTTTTAAAAGAGCACAACACTCAAGATCCCATCGCCAAAATGGATGATGTGCAACTAGAAAAATATTACCGTAATTTTATGGTGGGTATGGCTGACACGGAAAAAGGCTTTATTGCCGCAGTAGGTCGTTTGGCACAATACCCTATCGTCGGCGGACTGGTGATCCATTGGCGAGAGTCAGGGGTGTTTATTGACTCAAACTTAGCGATTTACGATCCAGACAGTAAAGCACCGTTAATATTAGCGGTTAATAATATGGTCACTATGGCACGGGGCATTAAACGAATTGGGGTATTTAAAGCTTGCTTCTTTAATGCCAAAGACACATTACATCTCGAACGAAAAAGTACTGAACACCAATATGAAATAACCGGTGAGTTACAACTGCCATTTGAAGTCGGTGATGTACCCAATTTAGAAGATAAATCTCGCTTACATTCATATTTTGAAGATGGTAAGGATCCGGAAGAAAACCTAGAACTCCCAGCAGAAATAATGACTGAACTGGCTTCGTTAAATCAAATCCATCACACCGGTTGTATTATTTTTGAAGCTCTACCTAATCACTTAAAAATTCACAGTTACTTACGTTTATTAAACCCACGTAAACAGGCTTCATTTAGAGCGAGTTTGGATCGCATTATTGCTCACGCGAATAAAATTCAAGGTTATGGCATTTCAGGATTTATGAAGTTGCCTTACAAAAACACCCGCCAATTTAATCATATCGATCGCAAAGCAGATCATTTTTATCCAAAAAATCCTAAAATCATGAGTAGTGAACCAAGATAAACCAAGATAGAAATACAGTCCTTCCAATGCTCAAATGATAACGATGCCCGCTGTTCGATACAAAGTAATACGCGACCTATTAAGGTCGCGTATTTTCAATCTAATGAGCTGAACATAAGTTGCATTTATATTGGTGAACCGGGTGGCATTTCAATCGGTTTGGTGATTAATCGATAAGTTGCATCATCCATGCCTTTGGTAATGCCTTGGAACAACCAATCATAATGTGCTGATTGATAATCACTACCACGATTACTGCGGCGTTTAAGTTGCTTAATAATATAATCAACTCTTGCAGCCAACTGTGCTTTTACTTCAGGAGCCGTTGTAGGATTATGATAAGCCGCTAATAAGCTATCAACAACCACAGTGTTGACTCGCATTTGCAATGCTAGACCTTGGCCACTGGGTAAATCTTGATATAAGGTGGCAGCAGCAAGTTTATCGATTAATTTAACCACCGACAGCTGCTGACTGTCTTCCATATATTCCTGACTGACTCTGTTTAAACGCTCTGGAGCTAATAACTGTGACACAATATGACGACTCATCACTTCACCCATCGCGACAGGATCAGTAATTACCCCTAAATTAGAGCCAAAGCTTTCGCGAGTTTTACGATAATTTCCTGCTTTAGGCACTAAAGCTTGTAACACATTATTGGGCACCAACAAGCTTTCAGTTTGCAAACTTGCCAGAAGGGCATCAACTGCAGCAAGTTGCATTTTAGGACGAACATAATTCCAACGAACGCCTGCGCCAACTTGTTGGTAGCTATAATCCGTGCCTCCAATCCATTTTGCGGCGGCGGTTATTTGAAAACGTGTAAGCATGTAAATAGGCACAAACACATCGGCTAGTTCACCATTAGGTTCACCTGCCAATAAGGCATCTGAATTGAAATCGTCAATGGCTTTACGGCGCACCGTTTCTAAGCGCACTAATTCTGCGACAGCATCATTACCGCGATCCCATAAACTGGCATACGCATTACTGGCGCTTGCACTACGTGAGTCGGATTCGCCAATATAACGAAAGCCCTTGCTTATGGTCGATGTTAACAATGCATCAGCCTGCTTAGCATCGCCATAACCATAGGCGATAGTGTATTTGTCCCACTCGCCAATGCCTTCACGATATGGATGACTAATATCGATATAATCACTTTCAATACTGGCATAAGGATGTGGATAATCCATCACTGAAGCATTATCGTTTGTTGAGGCGGCAAAATTATGATCTAGCCCTAACGTATGGCCAACCTCATGCGCCGCCAGTTGACGAATACGTGCAAGTGATAACCCCATCGCTGCATCATCTGCGGCTTTTCTGTCTGGCCAACCAGCCGTCAGTCCGCGAGCGATAAGATGATCCTGTCGAACTCTTAAGCTACCTAGCGTGACATTGCCTTTAATGATTTCACCAGTACGAGGATCGGTAACTGCAGCGCCATATGACCAGCCTCTCGTGGCACGATGTACCCATTGGATCATGTTGTAACGCATATCTTGAGGGTCTGCGCCCTCGGGTAATAATTCAACTTTAAAGCCATCAATAAAGCCCGCATCGGTAAATGCACTTTCCCACCAGCGAGCCCCTGCTAATAATGCACTACGAATAGGTTCTGGCACCCCTGGGTCAAGATAATACACAATAGGGTTAACCACTTTACTGGGGGCGTCACCTGGAGTCACTTTTTCTAATCTATGGCGCAATAAATGACGCTGAGTCAGTGGTTGATCAACCGAGGTAGAATAATCGGCATACTGATCGGAAAGATAACCGCTCATGGGATGATAACTGCGAGGCTCATAGCCGTCGTCGGGAAGTTGTACAAACGAATAACGCACACGAACAGACATAGCTGTACCGTCAGGGGTGACCTCTGCAACTTGCTTGCCCGCTTTGTCAGCGTTAAATGTTAAATTAACATCTATGTCGGCATTACGTTCAAAGGATTTAATTCCTAGCGGTAAAATAACCGAACGATTACGATCTAAACTGTACTGACCTTGCTTGGTTGCCGCTAATACCGCAGAAACTCCATGTAAATCATTAATCACTAAATCGTTAATTGCGACTATTGCCGTTTTACCTTCGACCAATTTACCCTGCCATAAAATCGACTCGGCAAAGGCCTGTGTTACCGCTTGACGCTCTGCAACATTATTGCTGGTCGCTCGATACTGAGTATTAAGCTGCTTCAACATTAAGTAGGGACCGTGTTGCTCAAACTGTACCATTCGAGTTTGGCCTAACTGGCCACGATCCAAGCCTATATCATTTGAACCGACACCATGAGGTAAACTTGTAAGTAATAAAAATGGTTGGTTAAGCTTATTGGCTTGCAGGTATAAGTTTGCGGATTTTGTGTCATAAAACAGATTAATAAAGCCTTTGGCTGCTTCAGCATTGTTAATTATTTTTTGGGCTGGATCGCTTGCGGCTAATGCTGCATTAGAAAGTAATGTTGCGGGCGTAATTACCAGCAACAATGCCAATGAAATACTACGGCGGATCATAATTAATCTCCCTGTTGTTAATATCCTATTATCGATAAATACTATAACCAAACCGCCTAAAAATTCAGGATTCAGCTATCTGGAGTATTACTGTCTTTATGATTATTTTTATAGGTAATCCAATAAGACAACGTTTCAAATAATTCAGTAAGCACAATTGGCTTAGTAATGTGTGCATTCATGCCTGCGGCTAAGCTTTTTTCTTTATCACCCGACATGGCATGCGCAGTCATGGCTATAATTGGCATCTGTTCAGTATTGTAACGTTTGCGTAGTTCAGCGGTGGCGGTTAAGCCATCCATTACCGGCATTTGAATGTCCATTAACACCGCATCAAACGGTTTAGTATCAATCAAATCTAATGCGATTTGGCCATTATCGGCTATCACCACTTCATATCCTGCACTTTTCAGTAATTCAGCTGCCACTTGTTGATTAATAAAATTATCTTCAACCAGTAGGACTAAACCAGATGCCTTTGTGGGTTCAGCTTCAACAACAACTGGCATAACATTTAGTTTAGGTGCTTTGGCAAAGGCACTAATAATTTCATCAAATAATGCCGACGCTTTAAATGGCTTTTGTAACACAGCGTGAACGGATGTTCGCTCTAGTTCATTATCTAACGGCCCTGCGGCATAAGCGGTCATTAAGATAATGATAGGACGTTTGGCTAAACTGCCATCTTTAACCATCTCATCAATAGCTTTAATCACTTCGCAGCCATTCATTTCTGGCATCATCCAATCTAACAACAATAGATCTACTGGTTTGTTACGTAACATCGCCAGTGCTTTTGGACCACTGTCAGCGGTGTTCACACCAAAGCTAAAGTCTTTCATCAATGTAGAATAAATTTGTAATGCGCTTGGATTGTCATCAACCACTAGTGTGGTGAGATTATTTAATTGATCTGGCACCACTAACGGCTCGACCACTTGTTCTTCTGCAATTTCAAAACTAATCGTAAAACTAAAGGTACTCCCAGCATCCGGCTGCGACTCAACGTGCATGGTGCCGCCCATCATTGACACCAAATGCTTACTAATTGACAGGCCTAAACCTGTGCCGCCATATTTACGCGTAGTTGAACCATCGGCTTGGGAAAATGCATCAAACAACATGGCTTGATGATCTTTATTAATACCAATACCAGTATCACGTACCCAGAATTTCAGGGTAATGCGGTCATCGCGCTCACCCACATCTTCGCAGCCAAGTTCAACTTCACCAATTTGGGTAAACTTGACAGCGTTAGACAATAAATTAACCAATACTTGGCCTAAACGCAGTGGATCACCATTTAAGATCAACCCTGCTGTTACTGGGGCATAAAGCAGTAGCTCAACGCCTTTTTCTTGCGCTTTAATAGCATTAATATCAATAACATGATCAAGCACTTTGTCGAGTGGAAATGCAACACGCTCTAACTCTAATTTGCCAGCTTCAATTTTAGAAAAATCCAAAATATCATTGATAATTCGCAGCAAGGATTGTGCTGAAAACCCAGCTTTACTAAGATAATCCTGTTGTTGTGCGGTTAAGTTAGTCCGCTGAGCCAATTGCACCATACCAATAATAGCGTTCATTGGAGTGCGAATTTCATGGCTCATATTGGCCAAAAATTCGCTTTTATACATGTTGGCTAATTCAGCTTCTTGCTTAGCTTCAAGTAAGGCCACTTCGTTACTTTTCTGGCGGGTAATATCTTTATGAGTACCGAGCATCCGCTTACTGCTACCGTCATCAGAAAATTCGACCGCTCGGCCACGAGATAGTACCCAATAATACTCGCCATTTTTCCCGCGCATTCTAAATTCTATCTCATATGTTCCTACTGGATCGTGAACATATTGAGAACGATATTCTTGCATCCGATCACGATCATCTGGATGACACAATTCATCAAATGATTCTATTAACGGTGGAAACTCATTGGCTTGATAACCCAACATGGAATAAAAAGCGGGATTACAAATAATTTGCTCTGAATCGATATACCAATCCCATAAACCATCTTCTACTGCATCCATAGCAAGGTGGTAACGCTGCTCAGATAAACGTAATTGTTCTGCGGCATCGAATTCTCGAGTGATATCTCGCCATACAGAAATTAAGCCTAAGAGTTCACCACGGCGATTGTAAAAAGGCAGTTTAAAGGTATCAAGCAATACCACTTTACCTTCAACATTCACCCGTTCTTGATAGCGTAACGAATGTTGTTGGGTCAGTACTTTCTTGTCTTCTTCACCAATGCGTTCACCTTTTTCTGGACTCACGACTTCTGATGACGTTAAGCCAATAATCTCATTTTCGTTATAACCCAGCATTCTTTCTGCTGACTTATTGCAGCCCAAGTATTTACCTTCTTTATCTTTAAACACAATGGCTTCTGGGATCGAATCGATCAATGAACGTAATAGCGCAAATTCTCGTTCGCGGCGCTCAGTGGTTTCACGCAATCGTTGAGTACGCCGGGCAACTAAGTTGTCGAGGCGTTTATTCTGCTCAGCAAGATGATGTGTATATTGGAGGTTCTCTTCAAAAATACGGCTAACTAACGCAAACCAAGGCTCCCAACCACGGGTAATTTTTTCTGGTGGTCGAATAGGTGTTTGTGAACACGCCTCTAGATGCGTTAACAAGCGTGAAGCAGGGCTGACGAACGCACGGCGAGTCTGCCAATGCACAATGGTCACTAGCAGTGATAAGGCCAAAACCACTAATACAAAGCTCAGTTGTAGCTTGTCCCACGAATCCTTAAATAAATCATCTTCATCTTGTAGATACAGTAACCGCCAAGGCGCGTTATGTAGCGCAACACTATGAATATAATAACCGTTACGTAACATGCCGTCATGGGCATCGAACAATTCAGATTCAGATAATGAATGTAACTCTGCCGGAATACGCTGGCTAATGTGATACACCTTATTCATTTCACTGGAATCAAAATCGCTGTGGGATAAGATATTATTTTGCTGATCAAGCAAAATCACTGTACCCGGCATTTTAAAATAGGTACGAATTTGTTTATCCAATGACGACAAGGTCATGTCTAAATTAATCGCACCAATAAACTCGTCCTCTAAATAGACAGGTAAGCCAAGCGTGGTAATCAAGCCTTGATGAGCAGAATCAATATATGCTTCGCTCCAAAATACGCTACGTTGCGGGTTCATTGAAGGCGTTGCTAACTGAAACTGTTTTTTATTAAGCAGTTCATCTCTAAAACGCAGATCGTTATCTTCCCAAGGATAAAACGACATCATTCGACGCTTAGAAATATAATAAATCGACGAGGCTTTGGGCGCTGCTTCTTTAGCGACAGGAAAAGACAATGACAGCTCAAACAACATTTCTAGCTCTTGATAGAAACTCTCGCTGCGGTTATCTAATGAGCCAGCTCCAGTAATCCGCCCCATGTTGGTAAACGGAATGCCACTTTTGGCGTAGTTGGGCTCAAGGGTAAAATATTGACCATCTTCGTTAAATTTTTCATACTCAGGCAATCTGTCTTTACGAACCAATTCACCTAAACGTAAATGGTCAACAGCCACATCACGCAAACTTTTCACCGCACGAATACTTGACTCAAGCAATAAATCGATTTGCATCACATGACGAGCCACTTGCTCTTCACGCTGTTGAATTTGCTGTTCTTTTTGGCGTTCGAACATTATGCCTGCCGACAAAAGAGCCATCACAATAACCCCAATATAGGTGTAAAACACCGCACGGTTATAATTGCGTTGAATAGGAGATTTTAGTTGTAAATCTGGCTCAGTCGGTTTCATTAACACCCTTGATACAGCGTAAAACAAACTCGCTGTCGAACAATTAACACCAAAAAAAATCGGCAGTAAAAACAGTAATGATTATGATATCAGGAAGATAAGCTCAAGCACATGTATTAATAGAATCAAAGGCACTTGTCCAACCTGCCTAATATGTAAAAGCAAGATACATAAAACCAAGATACAAACTTATTCTAGTCAATGAATAATAAATAAGGTTACGCAATGTAACCTTATTTATGTAACGGGATATATATGCCCTTGTGCGTACTCGCTTAGGCAGTGAACATACTACAAATGTTCCTCAGCAAATTCTGCTAACCGAGAACGCACCACCCCATTAAGATAAATGTTGGCACTGCCTTCAAAGTCTTTAAAACGCTCCACTATATAGGTTAATCCAGAAGTTACAGCCGTTAGGTAGGTTGAATCAATTTGGGCTAAGTTACCGCTACAAATCAACTTAGTGCCCTCACCCATACGAGTGATCATGGTTTTAATTTGTGATGCGGTTAAGTTTTGGCATTCATCTAAAATGACCACGGAATTTTGAATAGAACGGCCACGCATAAAGTTTATCGACTTAAACTGAATGTTAGCTTTTTCCATAATGTAATTAACACTGCCAGTAGGGTTAACATCATTTTTATGCAGCACTTCTAACGTATCAGTAATCGCAGCGAGCCAAGGGGTCATTTTTTCCTCTTCGCTACCCGGTAAAAAACCTATCGATTCTGCAATTTCGGGTGTGTTACGAGTAACAATGATTTTGTCATACAACTTACGTTCAACTACCAACTCTAATGCTGCAGCCATGGCTAATAGTGTTTTACCACACCCAGCAGGACCGGTCAGAATAATCAGTTCAATATCAGGGTCTAGCAAAGCATCGAGCGCCATACCTTGATAAATATTCTTAGGGGTAACGCCCCATGCGTCATGATGCAATAAACGATCACGTCCGCGATCGATCATCTCTAAATGTTGATCCGTTGTACTCATAACACGACCACAAAAGTCAGAACTATCATCAATCAAATACTGGTTAAGATAGAATTTTTCATTACCAAGATGCTCCAGTGGCACTTGATGAACGGTATGCAAACCTTTGCGGTCAGTTGATACCTTGTCAACATTTTGCCAAAAATCACCGGGGAATTGATAAAAGCCTTTGGCAAGAAAACGCACATCATCAATCAGTTGATCGGTACGATAATCTTCTACTCGCTCAATACCTGCACCTTTGGCTTTTAAGCGCATATTAATGTCTTTAGTGACTAACACTACGGTACGAGGAAAATGGATTTTTTGTAAATGTAGGGCGGTGTTGATGATGCGGTTATCGTTATTATCACCAGGCAGGGAGCCGATAATAAAGTCAATTTGGTGATCTGGGAAAATCGACAAATGGCCAGAGACTTCAGAATGTTCTTGGTGTGTCGGTAGTGCAACGCCTTTTAAGATTTGCTCTGGTGTTGTGGGGCCACCAAGAATATCTTCTAATCCTCGTATGGCGACTCGTGCATCGCGACTCACATCCCGTTTACGATCCTTAATACTGTCGAGTTCTTCTAACACAGTCATGGGAATAATTACGTCATGTTCTTTAAACGAATATATCGCTAAAGGTTCATGTAGTAACACGTTGGTATCCAGTACAAACAACTTTTTGTCGTTTTGTTGCATGGCGCCTCCAGAGTGCTCTCAATGATTAGATGTCAGTATCTCTTAGCTACACGTATAACATTAAAGGGATAAACAAAGTCTCTATTGATAACAAGCCATTGCATTTAGCAATGCTTTGCTCAATAAAATATGGCACAAGTCGAACAAAATTCAATGCCATCTTCATCGCCTTTGTTTCACACTATGGGGTCAATGTGACATTCACATGTCAATATGGTGTAAAAACGACCATGTGAACGATAAATCAATGCTAGAATTTCAATCTGGATGGGTTTGGTTTAACATACGCCCCCTTTTTTTGTTTCACGAAATAAATGAGAGTAGAAAATGCCGTTTGCCTTAGGTCAACGCTGGATTAGTGATACCGAGTCAGAACTCGGATTAGGGACAGTCGTTCAAGTTGAAGGCCGCATGGTTACGCTGCTATTTCCTGCCACTGGAGAAAACCGGATGTTTTCCCGCAGTGAAGCTCCCTTAACTCGGGTTATCTTTAACCCAGGTGACACTGTCGAAAGCGGTGAAGGTTGGAGTATTACCATTGAAGAGCTTGAAGAAAAAAATCAATTGGTGATTTATCATGGTATCCATAGCGAAACTCAAGAAAAAGTCAGTCTTCGTGAGACAATGCTGAGCCACAATATTCGCTTTAACAAGCCACAAGATCGTTTATTTGCTGGACAAATTGACCGCTTAGAACGCTTTGGTGTGCGTTATCAATGTCAGTTATTGCGCCACAAATTAGCCACCTCAGATTTACTCGGCCAACAAGGCCCGCGCGTCGGTTTGATTGCCCATCAACAATGGATTGCTCACGAAGTTGGTCGTCGTTATGCGCCACGAGTATTACTTGCTGATGAAGTTGGTCTAGGTAAAACTATTGAAGCAGGCTTAATTATTCATCAACAGTTACTGACTGGTCGTGCAGAACGGATTTTAGTGATAGTGCCTGACACCTTACGCCACCAGTGGTTAGTTGAAATGTTGCGCCGCTTTAACCTGCGTTTCTCCGTGTTTGATGAAGATCGTTGTGTAGAAGCCTATGCCGACAATGACAACCCGTTTTACACCGAACAATTGATCATTTGCTCACTTGATTTATTGCGAAAGAAAAAACGTCTTGAACAAGCTTTAGATGCTGATTGGGACTTAATGGTTGTCGACGAAGCACATCATTTAGAATGGTCTGAAGATGCACCAAGTCGAGCTTATCAAATCGTTGATGCCTTAAGTAAAGTGGTCCCTGGTGTATTGCTATTAACAGCTACACCAGATCAACTCGGTCATCAAAGTCACTTTGCCCGTTTACGTTTACTCGATCCGGATCGTTTTTATGATTACGATGCCTTTTTAGCTGAAGAAGCAAGCTACAAAGATGTGGCAGAAGCAGCTGAAGCATTGAGTCAGGATAAAAAGTTACCCGACAGTGCCATTAACAGTTTAACCGAGTTGCTTAGTGAAAAAGACATAGAACCAAGCATTCGCTTGATCCAGTCAAAAGATGTAGATGCCGAAGCACAGCAGGCTGCACGCCAAGAATTACTTCAAGAACTACTCGATCGTCACGGTACAGGCCGAGTGCTATATCGTAATAGTCGCGCATCAGTAAAAGGCTTTCCGAAGCGTTTCTTTAATACATACCCACAAGAAATGCCTGATCAATATATTACCGCAGATCGTGTTAACAGCATGATGGGTGGATCTAAACCACCGTTGGCAAAAGCTGCACAGGCATTAAGCCCTGAAAAACTGTATCAAGCCTTTGAAAGCGACAGTGCTAGTTGGTGGAAATTTGATCCACGAGTGGATTGGTTAATTGAGTTTTTAAAGTCTCATCGCAGTAAAAAAGTACTGATTATTGCCAGCCAAGCAGAAACAGCGTTAAGCCTTGAAGAAGCACTACGTACCCGCGAAGGTATTCAAGCAACGGTATTCCATGAAGACATGTCAATTATTGAGCGCGATAAAGCAGGTGCTTATTTTGCTCAAGAAGAAGGTGGAGCCCAGGCATTAATTTGTTCTGAAATTGGCTCTGAAGGGCGTAACTTCCAGTTTGCGAGCCACTTAGTATTATTCGATTTACCACTGAACCCTGACTTATTAGAACAGCGGATAGGGCGTTTAGATCGCATTGGCCAACAAAACGACATTCAAATTCATTTACCTTATCTGCGCGATACCGCTCAAGAAAGATTAATGCGTTGGTATCATCAAGGACTCAATGCGTTCGAACTCACCTGCCCAAGTGGCCATGTGTTGTTTAACGAATTTGCTGACGAACTGATTAACGTACTGTGTAATGCTGATGAAGATCTGATGACTCAACTGTTGAATCATACCCAGCATCGCTACAAAGAACTCAAACAGGCAATGGAGCAAGGCCGAGATAAACTGTTAGAGATAAACTCTCACGGCGGCGAACGTGCCGATGCCTTAATTAAACGTTTGTCAGAAAGCGATAACGATACTCATCTCATCGGTTCAGTCATTCGTTTATGGGACATTATTGGTGTAGATCAAGAAGATCGTGGTGAAAATTCGATTATCCTGCGCCCTAGTGAACACATGATGTTCCCTACTTATCCTGGGTTAAATGAAGACGGTATTACTGTAACGTTTGATCGTGAAACGGCTTTGTCTCGTGATGACATTGCATTTATCACCCAAGAACATCCTTTGGTACAAACCGGTTTAGATTTAATCACGGGTTCAGAAACAGGCACCACTAGTGTGGCGATTCTAAAAAATAAGGCGCTACCTGCTGGTACTTTGTTTTTAGAGTTGATTTACATGGCCGATGCCTCTGCACCAAAATCGACTCAGTTATACCGTTATTTACCACCAACGCCTATTCGAGTATTGCTGGATAAAAACGGGTTAAATATGGCTGATAAAGTCGATTATGCCAGTTTTGATAAACAGCTCAGTGCAGTTAACCGTCATATCGCCAGCAAGCTTGTAAACGCCTCTCAACCTATTTTGCACCCGTTATTGGCTAAAGGTGAAGAATATGCAAAACAATCGCTAACGCAGTTAGTCGTGGAGGCTCGCGCCAAAATGACTCAACAATTAACTAGCGAATTGGAACGACTTGAAGCCTTAAAAGCAGTAAACCCGAACATTCGTGAAGACGAACTAGAATATATTCGTAATCAAATGGCTGAGTTAACAGGCTACATGGACAACAGTCAATTACAGCTTGATGCAATTCGTATGGTACTTGTCAGCCACGTATAATAGCTAACAAGAAATGTGAATAATGTTGAATAAATAATGCCCTGTATATCAGGGCATTGTTTTTAGTCATCGTTATACATTAAGCTAATCACATTATGATGCATTTCACTTAGGGGTTAGGGTGCAATTAGGACGACTTAGTCAGTTATTAATCGTAACAATAAGCATATTGGCCACCATGCCTAGCGTAAAAGCACAGCAACCCTATGCTTACCTGCCTACTGATGAAATCAAATTTATCTCTATTGATGGTAAGCAAACTGAAGTTCTCGTTAGGTCTTGGGAGAGTAAAAAACACTTTGGTTCCGCCGTTATTATTGCCGCTTCTGATACCGATGCAGATGCTGCAGGCTTAGCCAGTTACCTAAGAACTAATATTAATCAACGTGGCTGGGCGAGTATTAGCTTAACGCCGGCAAAAGGACTATACCGCCCTAACTATGCAACAAAGCCTGAAGAAATTACTAAAGCAGGTACTGAACAACTGCAATTAAGTAGTAATAAAAGTACGCCAAAATATGATTCATCTCAGTTACTTGAACTGAGAAACTTTCAACAAAGTAGTTTGAGTGAAGCACTGAATCAATTAACCTCAACCATCAGTTTATTCCCTGGTGGAAACATCCTGATTGTGATTGATGATAGTGCCGGTATGGTCACCAATCTTCTTTATGACAAAAAAATTCCTACGCCTGATGTGTTAGTTATCGTCAATCCTTATCGTGAATTTGAGCATTTAATTGACCTACAAAGTCAGCGTAAATCAATTGCTGAACAATTAGTCACAATGTCTATCCCCATTCTCGATATTCAATCTTCCGATGCAAATCCAAATTCAATTGAACAGGCATCAACTCGGCTTAATTATAATCAAGTTAAACCGGCTCGATATTACCGCCAATACCAAATGAGCTTAGATTTAAGCAGTCCGAGCGGGTGGGAAGAAGCCCTCAATCAAATCGAAGGCTTTTCCAGAACGGTTATCGGTAGATAATGTATGCGTCTATGTCATAGCGCTAAGCCGTTTGTTTACCACCAAGATTGACGAGAACGATAGGCTTTATCTGGATTCTTAGTTTGTCTTATTGCCGCTATCACACGGTTTTTACCTAATAACAACCTAACTTGGCTCAGTGACTCACGGGCCAATAAGCTGCGCACAGAAGCGGTCCAACTCTGATTAATACTGCGTTTAATTGCTGCATTGGCATCCGGTGAAGTTCGAATTATTTTTTGCGCCAGCACAGTCGCACTCTCATAGGCTGTCTCACTGATTTCAGTGATTAAGCCCAATTCAAGCGCTTGATCCGCTGTTAAAATATCCGCAGTATAAGTCAGTATCAATGCTTGGTCTTTTGACATGACTTGCCTTAACGCAACTAACCCCGCCATATCGGGCACCAACCCCCACTTGGCTTCCATTATTGACAATTTACAGTTTGGCGATGCAATACGAATATCAGCACCTAATGCGATTTGAGTGCCACCGCCATAACAACACCCATCTAACACCGCAATGACCGGAATAGGTAAACGTTGCCACCCCAAAGATACCCGTTGAGCTAAGTTTGCATTGCCAGGCAACCACTTGAATAACAGTTTTAGGGCATTAACTGGGGATTTGGCCACACTCTTTACGTCTAAACCTGAACAAAAATTCCCATCGGCTCCGGATAAAATGACGGCATTAATGTGCTTATTCACATGAATTTGCTTAATCACCCGATCTATCTCGGTAAACATCTCAACATTAAGTGCGTTTATTTTACTCGGTCGATTTAAGCAAACATGGGCAATACCATTGTCTACAGTGAACTTGATTAATTCTGTTTCCATGATACACCCGCTACTGGTCTGTCCAGAATGTAGACTAACATATCTACATTCTCTGTCTAACAGACATAACACGACAAAAAATCGTTATAGGTCAAAATTTTGTTATCTAATTTTTGAACAAAATATAATTGGGTGTTAGCCTCATATATTACCTATTATTAATATAACGACCTTGACTTACTGATTTTTCACAAATGGTTAGATCAGTATCAAGACATTTACACATGACTAAAATGTAGAAAACAAAGTGATCAAAAACCAAGTTACCAATATTGTAAGCAAATACGTATAATGTACTAACAAACAAAAATCGCTGTAAAAAGTCTTATCATTACTATCCGCCTAGTACCACTCGCGGTTGCATTAATGAGTGTGTTTTCTTAAAGGCAAAATAAGGAAGACTAGCAACAATGACCATTCCAATATTAATATGCGACGATTCAGCACTCGCCAGAAAACAAATGGCAAGAACTCTCCCCAAAGATTGGGATGTTGAAATCAGCTACGCCACCAATGGTGCTGAAGGGCTTGATGTTATTCGTGCTGGTAAAGGAGAGATTGTCTTCCTTGATCTCAATATGCCCGTTATGGATGGTTATGAGGTCCTCCAAGCTGTACAGCAACAAGATTTGCCCGCATTAATTATTGTCGTGTCTGGCGATATTCAAATTAAAGCCCACGAACGAGTCAAAGCTTTAGGTGCTCTGGATTTTATTCAAAAACCAGTGAGTGCAGATGCTATCAGTCATATTTTGCAAGAGTACGGCATTTTAACCCTTACTCAGGGTAATAAAGTAAACGACACTCCAATGATGAGAGTTGATATGCGTGACGCATGCCAAGAAATCGCCAACGTCGCAATGGGCAGAGCAGCTGATTTACTCGCTAAACTCCTTGATGTATTTGTACTATTACCTATTCCCAACGTTAATGTACTTGAAGTCAGTGAATTGACCATGGCCCTAAAAGCCACTGAACGAAATTCAACAGTCTCAGGACTTTGCCAAGGATTTATTGGTGCGGGTATCGCTGGTGAAGCGTTATTACTGTTCCATGACTCTAGTTTTGAGGATATGGCAAAACTAATGGGATTAGAAAATCCAGAAGACAATAATACTGAAATAGAAGTGATGATGGACACAGGTAATGTGCTCATTGGTGCATTTTTAAATGGTATTTCTGAACAACTCGATATGAAATTCAGTCAATCTCACCCGGTCGTGCTGGGCAGACACTGTAGTGTCAATGAACTCATTCACGACAACTCAGCAAAATGGCAACGCACACTCGCGATGGAAATTAACTATCGAATAGAGGATTACAATATTCAATGTGATCTTTTGCTGCTGTTTACTGAAGAATCTATTGCAACGCTGAATTACAAGCTTGGCTACTTACTCGACTAACGTTGGATAACCCTTTATGTCAAATGACCAAAGTGCGATGAACGAACTACACTGGCTAATCGATATGGTACAAACCATAGAAGTGGGCTTAGTCGTGATTGATAGCGACTATAATATCCAACTTTGGAATGGTTTTATGGAAAACCACAGTGGTGTGTCACCCAATTCAATTAAAGGTGATAATCTGTTTGAAAAGTTTCCAGACTTACCTGCTAAATGGTTAAAACAAAAAATGGAATCGGTTTTTTTACTTAAAAACCGTACTTTTATTAGTTGGGAGCAACGTCCATACGTGTTCCAGTTTAAAAATTATCGACCAGTAACGGGTCGAGCCGATTATATGTATCAAAATATCACCTTATTACCATTAGCCTCGCTAACGGGTAAAATCACTCATATTAGTATTATTGTGTACGATGTGACTGATATAGCCGTCAACAAACTACAACTAAAAGCCGCTAACGAACAACTAGAGCTGCTCAGCCAAACAGATGCGTTAACCCAGTTATATAATCGTCGCCATTGGCAAGATTGCATGGAAAAAGAGTTTGATCGCTATGCTCGTTATGGTGATACCGCATCATTGGTGATGATTGATATTGATAACTTTAAAGTTATCAACGATAAATATGGTCACTCTGCAGGTGATAAAGTCATTCAACATACAGCCTATTTATTAAAGCAAGCATTGCGCGACACCGACTTTGCTGGCCGTTATGGCGGTGAAGAATTTGGCGTAGTATTATCAAAAACAACAGCAGAAGATGCGCTTAACTTTACTGAGCGGTTGAGAAAACGTATTGAAGCATCTGAAGTCTCATTCGAAAATCGCCTTATAAAAGTCACTGTAAGCATTGGAATTAACGATTTAGACTCCCAAATAGACAATATCTCTACTTGGTTATCTGGTGCAGATAAAGCACTATATATCGCTAAGCAAGAAGGCCGTAACAAAAGCGTTATTCATCAATAACCGGCGACCAAGCACATTCTATCGACCATAAAAAAACGCTCATCATTGATGAGCGTTTTTTTATGGTATTAGACTGCCTATGAATTAGTGAAATGTATCATCTTCATCATCAGCATCTTCATCATCTTCTTCGCCTTCAACATCGTCACCGACAAAATAAGTTCCCCAACCGTCATAATCGACTTTTTGCTTGGAGGCTAATAAAATCAACTGTTCACAGGCTTTATCCAATAAAGGAGCTTCTAACTTATGCTGAGCAATGGCATCAAAGCAGAAAATAATCGAGCCATCTTCAAGCTCCATTTCTTCAGCATCGTTCACTTCAAAACCGAGCTTAAATGCATCAACAGCTGCTTTTTCTAAGCGATCAAAATTAGTCGCCGAAAAATGATGTTCAAAAGTATATTCCGCATCAGGCTCTGAACCATCAGCAAGTAAGGCATCAACAATTTCGAGATTCTCAGCAAATTGCTCTTTTAACTGACGCTCAACAGACATGGATAACTCCGTAAATAGGACTCATAAAAATTTAATCAATTATACCCAAACTGACACAAGTTGCGAGCTTGCTAGGATGTTTAGTGATTAGTGGTTATGTTCGAGCTTTCAGGGTTAACGCTTCAGCTTCTTTATTTAACTCAACCAAACGGGCCGACATCAATTGATGTACCTTATTGTTTAAGGCTTTCACATCATTTTTATCTAAGCCAGCTGTTGGGATCGGTTCCATCATCTCCACAATCACTACACCGTTGTTCCAACGATTAAGATTAATGTGGCTCTGACACGAAGCTAATACAGGTACTATCGGAGCTTGAGCGGCTATTGCAGTATGAAATGCCCCCACTTTAAACGGTAACAATCCGCGACCGCGAGAACGAGTTCCTTCAGGAAATATCCATACCGACAGTCCTTTATTTTTCATTTTCTCTACGGTTTTAGCCATTGTATCAAAGGCACTGTGACGATTTTTACGATCAATAAGAATGTTGCCAGATAACCAATAAATTTGACCAAATAACGGCATCCACGCTAGGCTCTTTTTACCTAAACTAACCGTCGCTTTTGGTACTACTGACGTATGAGTAAATAAATCAAAATTATTCTGATGATTCGCAAGATAAATGCAAGGCTCCGACGAAGTACTTACCGGATGAACACGTTTAATGACCTTAATGCCTAATATTGGTGCAACAGAACCAAAGATATTGGCAATCACGTGTACATTGTTACGATGCATTGGGCGTATAAGGCAAAAAACAATTGAAAATACAAAGAGTAAAAACAAAAGCACGGCGAGAATGATTGAACGAGCGATAAGCAGCACAGCATACTCCTGCAATAAAATTGGCGATAGTATAACGATGCAGGTCTATGGACTCAACGTTTTGTTTACATATGTACGCTGAAATATTCTGCCCCTATGATATGGGGCAGAATAACATAGTTTATGTGACAGCTTAGTGATTAGTAGATTGATAAGCTGAAGCAGATGAGCGCAGTTTAAGTAACACTCTGAATAACAAAGCACTTAGCGCTAATGTTGCTACGATGGCAGCACCACTGGGCAAATCAAAGCTAGCAGATAACACTAACCCAGCGATATAACCAACCACTCCTACCCCATAACCCCAAGCAAGCTTAGCTTTTCCTTGATATTTGTTTAATGCCAAAGCCGGTAAAATTAGGGTGCTAAACACTAAATACACTCCAACAAGCTCTACCGACAAAGTAATGACTAATGCAAATAAGAAGTAAAAACCTCCGCCATCTAACACACTTGGTCTAAAGACAATGATCCCAATAATTGCAGCAGAAACGACTGCAGGTAATACCAATTGAGACCAACTTACCCATAATATTTGACCAGACATTAATTGCTTTAATAACTCAGCACCATGAGGATCATTGGCTAACAATAGCATTGCAGCTACTGCACTGAGTACATAAAAACAACCAATAAAGGCTTCAAGTTCACCCACTAATCGCTTTGCCATCCAAGCAATAACGCCTGCACCGGCCAATGCAAATAATGCTGGCATCCACACGTGGGCATACGGTAAATTGTCTACCCTATGATCAATGTGCGAAACTATCGCTCCTAACGCAGCAACTTGAGCAATGGCTAAATCAATAAAGATAATGCCACGTTTAAGGACTTGTCGGCCTAACAACACATGGGTTGATAACACCAATAACCCTGCCGCTAATGCTGGAAGCAAAATCGACAATAGCTCGACATCAAACATAGGATTATTTCACTCCATTCAACAAGCTAAGCAAGCTATCGTATAGACTAAATAAGTCTTTACTCTGTTCGTTGCCACCCACTGACATAGGTAAAACTAATACTGGTAAATTTGCACGTTCGCCAAGCCATTTAGCACCGCGTTCATCTTGATATGACGCCACTATCACCGCCATCACATCACCTTTTTCAGCGCGTGTAAGTAATGATGCTAAATGACTACTGGTTGGTGCTAAACCTGGTTTTGGCTCAAGATCTGCCACTTGTTCAATTCCAATCCAATTAAATAAATAACGGAAACTAGAATGATAAGCGATGACCTTTTTACCCGCTAAGCCTTTCGCCTCTGCTTGCCACTGAGGAATTTTAGCTTCCCAGCGTTGGCTAAAATCAGCTAAAGCCTGTTGATACTCACCACTATTGTTTGGATCAATCTCGGTCAGTTTCAATGTCAGGGCTTTGGCCACTTTTAACATACGTTGTGGGTCTAAATGAATATGAGGGTTACCTTTTGCATGCACATCACCCATTGAACGATCGACATGGCTTAGCTTGTCTAGCGTATCGATTTGGTCGGCCGCAAAAAACAGTCCTTTATCGGTCGAATTAACCTTAGGGTTAGACGACTTCATTTGTAGCATAGGTAACCAACCGATTTCTAAATCAGCCCCAGCACAGACAACCAAATCTGCTTGACGCATTTTAGCAATCAAACTAGGTCGTGCTTGCACTTGATGTGGATCTTGCATCGCTGTAGTTGCCGAATACACTCTCGCATCAGCTGCTAAGGTTTGCGCTAATGCGGCATATTCAGGTTCACAGGCAAATACATTCAGTTCCGCTTTGGCTGTCGCGGTAAACAGCAACGACATTGAAGTCACTGCTAAAAGCAATTTAGAATTGATGCGCACCGTGAGCTCCTAATGACATAACATATTGTAAAGTGAAAATATTATCATCTTCAAAACCATCAAAATTGGTTCCGGTTTGATGAGTGTATTGCAAGCGCACTGTCGAGAAATGGCTGCTGTGCCAAGCAAGGCTGAATTCGGTTTCTTTTAACTTTTGAGGATCAAGGTGATCTTCATGGATCTCAAACGTATCTATTTGGCCATAACGCAACCCTGCAGACCAGCTAGGAGAGAATTGATACACACTGCTTAAGTACCAACCTTCATGATAATCATCACTAATTTCATGATCATCTATGTCATCGACTTCATCAACGTGCCCAGGTTCTTCGCCAAAAATATCTGTCACTCTAAAGTATTCACCACTTAAGGTAAGGTTTTGATATTTGTAGTTACCATTAGGGGCCCACTTATAAACAAAGTCAGCAATGTAAGTATTTTCGCCTGTGTATGATGCGCTGTGACTGTGTTCAGCATGTTCATCAGCAGTTTCTTCTTCATCTTCGTGCTCTTCGGCATATGCTAAACCATTTTCATTACGTAAATAGCTGAACCCGAGTTGCCAAGAACTCTCAATACCAATATCACCACCAATCTTGGTTAACGCGGTATACACGCCAACATCATCAAAATCACGCTCACCGTGTTCATCTGCAGCACGTAAGCTATCCCCACCAAACGCTTCAACACCCATAGTCCAATAAAGATCTGTTGGTGCAACATAGCTTAAGCGGATACCATCATCAAAATAGTGATTACCTAAAAATGCACGGTATACCGCAGGTCGCTCAGTAAACGAATCAGTATGTTTATGTTGATTATTTAAATAACCAATATCAGATAAAAACCGGCCAGCACGAACAGAAAGCCCATTTGGTAACGCCAGGGTTTGGATAAAGGCTTCTTCCAAATTCAATTCTGTCTCACCATCCTCCAACTCAATAACTGCAGTGACTTTACCGTAAAACATTTCATCAATATTGGCACTTAATGCCAATTCTGTTTCGCCTAAGCCAAAACCCTCTTCTCTTTCAGCCATAGGGCGATCGCCTGTTTGATAATAACCATCGAGTACCGCACTAATGCTGGGATTAGTTAAACTAGAATCTTCCGCCATTGCAGAATACGAACTTACAGCACAAGCCAGTGCCAATAACGAAACACGTGTGTTTAACGCAGACATGATATCTCCAAAATACAACAAGTAGCCGTTTACCTGAGGTTGATATCAACCAACAGATAACGGAAAAATAATTAATTAATGTGTTGGACTAACGAGATAAAGGAGGGGCACGACTTTGGTAATAAGCTTTAAATACGCTAAGTGAAAAAGGCAGCGTATATTGCTGACGCTCAAAGGTTTGTTTAGTAACAACAAACACAATATTGGAAGAATGAATCGTTTTATTAAGCTGGTGTTGATGAAAGCACAGGGCACAATGATTTTGTACACCATCATTAAGATGTCGTACAGAATGCGCAGACGCAGCAATAGACAATACAATCAAAATGGCACTTAGCCAGATTGCTATCGTTTGTCTTATTTGGATGCGGGCTTTCAAGTACACTATTCCAGTAAGTTAATAAAAGTGAGCATAAGTGTAAAAGACCGTAGCTGAAATGCAATCAATAGATTGTGACAATTCATGAATTTTTTATGAAACATTAAAATGAATTAAGAACAACGCATACATGACAATCAATTAAACTCGTTTTAAGCTAGGCTTAAGTTGTCATTTATATTATGGCAACATTAGTCTATACAACATTAGTGTTCCATCAGTACAGGACGTAAAACATGCCACAATTTATTCGTGAAAATATCGGGGTTATTTTAGTGATGATCATCGTTGCTATTGTCGTACTAGGCGGGATTTACTACGTTGAAACGTCACTAGCAGGCCAAGTTATTGAAGTTAAGTAACAATAGTTATTTAACGTTAGTTTCTGTAGTTGGATCATTTTCAGGGGATTCTACAAGCTGTAAATGATCCATAATGTGCGATAAACCAATCATTATAACGGCTAATATAACCACAGGAGTGGTAATAAACGTCACATCCTCAGCAAAGTAACCTATTGCTGCGGCGGTTACACCACCATAAAACCCAATCATTTTGGCAAATGATAGAAATTTATTATGTCCAAGCCACGCTGCACAATGAGGGCATTGCACTTCTACTGACAAACCTTTACCGCGACTATCAGCCACCTTGGCAATTGAAAAAGATTTATAGCAATGGGCACATTGCAGCGACATGGTTATTTCCTCGGTTCCGTAATGACGACAAGTGTAACAAATTACCCTACAGATTGCTGTATTTGGTGCTTACAGGGGTTTTCCACTATCATATGCCCAACTTAGGACTACAGGATGGCCTTACATGCTCCGAATTTTACTTACCTTAATATTAGTTACCGCGACATTTATATCGCCATCACTTCATGCTGAACAAGATTCTGTGGACCCGATTATTGTTAGTAATGAGCTAACAGAGACTCAAAAGCAAATTACTCGCTTGCAACATACTATCGAGCAAGAGACTCAATTATTGTTAAAGGAGAAAGGTGAGCTTCGTACATTTACTGAATATCGCATTAAGAACAAGTCATCTGAATTAGGTGATAAAATTGGCCAATTAATTGCCTCACCTGATGCTGATAAGCAATACCTAAAGAACTTAGTGCAAAACCGAATGACATTTTTGGGAAATGTTAGCCACTACTTAGACCAGCAAATTATGAACATGCGTCTTGGCGTAAGCCAAGAAGATAGCAATAAGATTATCTTAGCTATCTCACAACGTGAAGTTGAACGCGATCATTATCTCAAGGCGCAATTTACCACGCTGCAATGGGCTGAAAATCTGAGTATGGATGTCAGTGTCCAGAAGCAAAAACTGACTGAATTTATGCTCAAACGAGCCGACCAATTCAATAGTTTTGTGCATTACACTCAAGATGAGTTACAAAAAGCCGTTGCTGAAGCCGAAAGTGCTGGAGCAGATATTAGCGCTGAACAAAAATCCCAGGTTGTAGCATTAAAAGAGCGCTTGGAGCAAAGCAGCTCGAGTTTAGCGGTTTCTGCTGGAATACTCGAAACACTAGACCAAGATGTATCGCAGTTTAAACAAACATTGTTTAGTGTATCGGGTGATATTACTCAAGATGTATTGAATTTCAGCGTTGCGTCTAATTTGCTACAAGGTTGGGGGAAAACGCTTAAAGATCAAACCATCAATAATGGCCCTAGCCTGACATTTAAAATTCTGGTGTTTTTGTTAATCCTATTTGTCACCAGTTTAGCCGCAAAAGTTGCCACTAAAATTATCTCGAAAACAGTAAGAGCATCAAAATTACAATTTAGCCAACTACTGCAAGATTTTTTCATCTCGTTGTCCGCTAAAATTGTTTTTGCTGTAGGTTTGTTAATCGCATTGTCGCAGCTCGGTTTTGAACTCGGCCCGCTACTTGCTGGTTTTGGTATTGCTGGTGTCATTATTGGTTTTGCGCTACAAGATACTTTGTCAAATTTCGCATCGGGAATGATGATCTTAGTCTATCGTCCATTTGATGTGGGCAATTTGATTAATGCTGCAGGAGTGACTGGCCGAGTCAGCCACATGAGTCTTGTATCAACCACCATTAAAACATTAGATAACCAACGCCTTATCGTACCAAACAATAAGATTTGGGGTGATACCATCAACAACATCACCGCTGAACACCAGCGACGAGTTGATATGATTTTTGGCATTAGTTACAGCGACAATATTGAACATGCTGAAACAATTTTACAAAGTATTGTTGAGCAACATCCAAAAGTACATGCAGAACCTCAGCCCATTGTAAAACTACATACATTAGGCGAATCGTCTGTCGACTTTGTTGTCAGACCTTGGGTTAATCCAGATGATTATTGGGAAGTCTATTGGGATATCACTCGTTCAGTTAAAATGCGCTTTGATGCTGAAGGTATTAGTATTCCATTCCCGCAACGCGATGTGCATATTTACCAAAAATAATTCAAGGGGTTATCGAGTTAAGTCAGATGCATTCGTATGTTATCTGGCTTAGCTTTTCTTATCTGCTAAAGTATTATGACCTTCGATAATAAGTAACTAATCATGACTTCACCTGCATTTATATTTTCAGATTTTATAGCCGGCTTTTGGCGGATTGATTCTTGGAATATGTCATTACAACAACGCCTTGGCTTAATAGAGCATTATCTTGAACTTGGTGTAACCAGCATGGATCATGCCGATATTTATGGGGTGTATCAATGTGAAACCCTATTTGGTGAAGCTTTAGCGCTAAAACCGCAATTACGTCAACAAATGCAGCTAATCAGTAAGTGTGGTATTAAACCAGAATTTAATGGCTATGATGGTCGCTACGTCAATCATTATGACACCAGTAAAATAAACATTATTCAAAGTGTTGAAAATTCTCTCACCAAATTAAAAACCGAATATTTAGATGTGCTACTGATTCATCGTCCCGATCCATTGATGAACGCAGACGAGATAGCAGAAGCTTTTGAGCTATTGCATGCCCAAGGTAAAGTCAGCCATTTTGGTGTATCTAACTTTACCACTAACCAATTTAATTTATTACAATCACGACTCCAAGCTCCGCTGATCACAAATCAAGTTGAAATATCGCCTTTGGCCATGCAAAGCTTGCATGATGGAGTGCTCGACCAATGTCAACAACACCATATAACACCTATGGCATGGTCTTGTTTGGGAGGTGGGGAATTATTGTCCTCGAACACACCTCAAGCACTGCGCATTCGCAACACCTTACACGATGTCGCACAAAAAGTCGGAACAGAAGACATTAGCCAAGTAATCTACGCTTGGATTCGTATGCATCCTAGTTGCCCTGCGCCTATTATCGGCAGTGGTAATCTAGAACGCATAACCAGCGCAGTAAATTCAGCCAACATCCACTTAGACCGCCAACAATGGTTTAGTATTTGGCAAGCAGCAATGGGCCATGCGGTACCTTAAACAGCCATAAAAAAAGCTCAGGTAACTAACCTGAGCTGTTCTGTCACTGCAATTTAACTCATTTTCATTCTAAATGAGATAGAGTCACTCATTAAAAATAGAGTTAATTCAAGTCTACAATATCAAGCTTGTCATATGTTTTACCCAATAGGTATATTAACGCGTCAATATGCCTATTGTCAGTCGGCACTAAGCTGATGGCGAAATAAAGGTTATTGATTCCAGAACTGAGGGTAGTATGCTTATAAGTAAGTCATGTTGCCCTGTAAATGTGGTCTACGACCTTTAACATCACGCATTTCAAAACGCTTACCATTTTCAATGCTTTCGAATGCAAATGTCACTTCAGACGGCATAAATACCGGCAGCTTAAATTCGACATCCACTTGAAAAGGTCTCTCACCGATAGACGGCATTAAGTGAGATAATGCACGCGCCTTAGACCACATACCATGCGCCAACACTCGATCAAAACCAAAGCGTTTTGACAATAAAGGGTGTAAGTGAATTAAGTTATAATCACCCGATGCTTTAGCATAACGACGACCTAAATCATCAGTTAAACGCCATTGCTGTACGTTTTCCCATGCCATCTCAGAGGCTTTAGGTGGACGAGTTCGACGTCCAGCTGACCCAATGCGATATAAGTAAGTTGATAGCGCTTGCCACACCAATTCTTCGCCGACAAACACTTTAGAGACTAACTCAAACTCAAGTCCGGCATCAGTGGTGCGGCTTGCAGCAAGCTCACATTGTACAGTCAAGGTTTCATCCGCTCTCACGGGGCGAAATACACTGATACTATTTTTTAAGTGGATCATTCCAAGCAACGGAAAAGTAACTGCTTTATGTATAAATATCATTGCATGTAAACGAAATGCCCAGACATACAAATACGTTGGCGGCAACACTACACCATCGTATTCGAAACCACACACTTCAGCATATTGGCGAATTTTATCTTGAGACAAGATCACATTTGGTGCTTGTACATAAATATTAGGAAGCGGTTGATGATCCCATCCCGGTTTACGCCCAAACAGGATTTTGCGATACAAAGACAAAAGCGAAGGCATCGCTTTTAATTCGATAGCGTAGTCGTGGCTCACAATGTTGTACCTTAAATAGGCAGCAAAAAGCATGTGCTGCAAAACGGTTAGTAGATCATTATACCTTAGAGTCTTGGTATTGCTAAACCGCTAATTGTTGAATACGTTTAAAACAGTATGTCGTTACCAATGAGATTGCTTAAACCAGCACATCATTGCTCGACGCAACTATCCCGGCAACTGATATAAAACAGCTAACTTAACTTTCCTAGCCAATATGATGCAACATAGAAATGTTGATAATTTCAATCAAAAAATTTTGCACAATAATTATGTTTCTACTAAGAATAATTACGTTGCAACGAAGAGTGGATTCCGCGAGCCATATTTTCACAACACGTCTCTAGCACAGATAATATCTTGCAAATCACAATATGCATTGCTGACACGGGTGATAAATTATCACTAAAAATCAAGTTGTTAAACCAAGACTACACCTAAGCAAACCGACATTAGCACTGCAAGATGGTACAACGAGTGACAGTTGCACCTTGTTGTATCAGTAAATCAGGAATGGCTTGTCGACCCACAATATGGCCCGCTCCTACAACTATAAATAATTGCTTTTGGGTTTTATTTTGTAACAACTGGATGATTTTGTGTGTCATGGTTTGATTACGTTGCCAAAGTAACTTTTCAAGTAATTCATCAGTGTCGCCTGCTTGTGCTTCCATAATAGTCGCCAGCGCACTGTCATCCCCTTGTCGCCATGCATAGATTAAATCTAGCATTTCAGCATCGCTCGCATTTATCGATTCGTCGAGCATTTGTAACTGAGTCGCCGTTGAAAATGACGAAATCAATTCAAACTGAAACTGAATACTCTCAAGTTCAATCAAAGCTTTATCACCGCGATTTGCCATAAAATAAGCATCCACCCCTTGCTCGGCGCTGTAACCTAATTGCGCAAAACGGCCTATACTAATTTGCGCTGACTGCAACCAAGGTGCATAAGGTGCTAACGTTTGACACAAGGCCTGATTACTTTGACAAAAAATACCTCTAGTCGCATCTACGTCTGCGGCAATATGAGCAGATAAACCTCCATATTGCTGCAATAATGCGCCAGTATCACCTTGGCTAACATCAGCTTCAACCACCAATGCGTCCGATTGTGTAAATGCTGATTCAATATGCTGCGCTAATGGGTAAAAATCTTGACGACCAATGTGTATGGAACCTAATAAATAAGCCTGCTGTTGCTGATATTGAATTTTATAAAATACTGGAGAGTCAACAGCTGCTGCAGGGGCGGAGACAAAACACAATGCAAGTGCCACTAACCCGTAGCAATCACGTTGTAAATGACGATAAATCAAACTGATATTGAAAATAAGCGGACTTTTCCTTGTTGCCGGCATAACAGCTCCTTATAATTAGCCTTATTCTTAATACATGCACTATGAGGCAATTATGCCGTACACTAATGTTTTTCTACAAATAAAAGAAAACCTGCAAATAGCCTATAGACAAGCCATTGATTCAGACGCTCGCCTAGATGAACTGCGTAAAGCGGGTCACGGGAAATTTGTCGCGATTTTTACTGAAGAACAAGGTTTTACTCAACAGAGCAACCGCTTTCTACCTTATGTTCAGGAACTAGTAGCAGAATTCGATGAAATGCAAAACAGCACTCATGTTGCCCCAGAAACACTTGAAGCCTTTGTTAAAAAGCTAGCAACATTACTGCAAACCCTGCAAATATTTAAACTTGCCAAATAATGACATGCTCAGCCCTCCAATACTTGAAGATGAGGGCTTTGCTTAATATGGCATAATCTTGTCATTATTTCGTCATAGACTTGTTTCTTTGTAGCAACAATACCGAACGTAATATTGCTGGATAATTGGTCTAACTAAAACAATAAATTACGGCTATACAGCTCGTAAGCGAACTTGACAGTATTATCGAAAAAGAGTCTATAAAAGCAGTATCCTTTGGGTTGTTTTCCATCGGCATTCTTTACCACCACAAGTGAAACAACAAGCAACAGAATACCAATTATCAACCCTGAGTTCTCAAGCAAAAAAACAGGCAAAACTTGCGTTGAATGGGTTTTACCTACTTGACGAAAAATAAAACACTAATTAATAATTTATACCAACCCGCATTAGAATTTGCTCTTTTAGCGAAAATTATCAGTGAGGTATTCGAGGCAGCCTTTTGAAGACATAGTCGTTCTCGGCAACTGCTCCTGCGTTGCTCTACCTCCTGCATCCATGCAGTCGTACGTTAAGAAAGGCTAACAAAGAAGACCACTCTGATAAATTCGCCCTTCGGGGCGGTGTCACAACCCCCATTACTGTTTCAAATGACTTTGATGTAGAAGACTACACCTACAGTCATTTTCATTGTACTGGGCCTAGTGACGCAGCCTAAAATAGATCATATTCTAATAAGGATTGGTATTAGACGCGATTTTATAATTTAGGCGCTATGGTCTTGTTCAACCAATCATCAAACAAAGTCGTTTCATATTGAAACGGTTTATTGTTTAAACGACGAGTGTTGTACATAAAACTCATGTCGGTTATTTTTTCGTCCCCGGCAATAATAACGTTGCCGTTCTCAGTAATGGTATAACTAAATGTCGCTCTGGGTGGGTAGAGATCTTTAACCACACGAAGATCGCTTGGTGTAGCACCAAAGGTCGGACGCATATCACCTGCCAAATCAAAGTTGGTCACAATCATTTCCAGTTTTTGATTTGGTTTTAAGATTTTTTCAGCTTGTTTGTTAATATTATTGGTTAAAGTTTCAAATAACCGAGTTTCAAAACGTGATTGGAGTTCATTAGAGGTCTTGATATCACTGAAATCTTTTGGGTTTTGCCATTCAATTTTAACCACCCCAACTTCGATAACAGGATTAGCTGTTACCTCTTCCTCTGCATTGGCTACACAACAAAAAAAGATTGACGCTAACAGTAAATATTTTACGTTCATAATACACCTCCAAAGGGTTTAAAATACCTGCAGTGCTACCTAATCAAACCGTGATGTCGGTAGTGACTAGTTGTTCGAGCAATTTTTCATGCCGCGAAATACATTGTCGTAAAATAAAAAATAATCATCAGTACTACATCCTATGTAATGATTATAACGCTCTGAAGCTAAAACAACGCTTAACCCTCCCAGTAGTATATGTTTCATACAACTAAAAAGGAAACCGTGCGCTCAGTAATGGATAAGTTTGGCGCATCACCTTCGGTTTGGTGCTAAATTTTTTGCCAACTGGCGAGTTTAGCCCTGAGGGTACGAATGGCAGTTCGTGTCCGGTGCGGTCTTCGTAAATTTTACCAGCAATCAAATCATAGTCTTCCACAAATGGGTAAGCGTAATCATCCACTAACGGCCATTGTTCTAACTCACCCAAACAATCAGGGTTGGCAATAATTTTGTCGTACCATTGTTGACCTAGTGACAATAAAAAACATCTAAACTCAGCAAAACCATAATCGGAATCGCAGCCTGTAACAATGTATGCCGCCCCCCAAATCGACCATAAATAACTGCGGCGTAATTGTTGGCCTAGCATTTTATCAAATGCTTTGAGTGCCTCATCGTCTAAAGTTTGCAATGTTTCACGTAAACGCAATTCAAGCTCAGCAGAAGACTGCTCGGGCTTATCACGTGTCACTAACGTCCAAAAATGTGTTTCTGTCATCAAAATATACCCATCATTCGATTTTGTGAGATATTCTACCTCAAATTATCCGGCTCGATGACCAATATGAATCAAAACACTGATCCCAATATGCCAATTAGAGTGATGCTTCTTATATCACTCTATGTTGTAGTCTCCGTTATTGCAATTTGGCGAGCAAGCACCTTTCAAGCGTTTGATTTAATCACGCTGGGGGTTATACCTGCCTTAATTGGTTTAGTTAAACGTGCCCCATGGACAAAAGTGTTATTACTCAGCTATGCAGGATTACAAACTCTTGGGTTTGCCGCCATCACTACAACAGCCATGATTGCCTATCAAATCACTCCTGATGACGTCAAACTTGTCTTTCAGGGTTATAACATTCCACTGTTCCCGTTATGGTTATTGCTGCTAAGCCTGGTGGTATTTCAATGGTGGGTAGGGTTATCGAGCGCCACTAGAGATTATCTTATTGAAAAATAAACATATGCCACTATTACGCGGTCGGTATGTGATTTTTAAAGTATTTTTTAGTGTATAATCTGACAATGTGCAACATTTAGATAACAAAAAAATCAACACATCTGTGGAACGAGAATTATGACTAGTTTATCTCCAAGTGAATTATCAATCTTATTACTTGAGCCTTCTGAAACTCAACGTAAAATTATTATTACTCGTCTTCAGCAAGAAGGTGTAACAAGCATCCAAACTGCCGCAACGATTGCTGAAGCAAAACAAATAATTCAACGCCATAAACCTGACTTAATTGCCAGTGCGTTGCATTTTGTAGATGGTGAAGCGACAGAGCTACTGCAGTACATCAAAAGCACACCCTCATTAAGCGACATTCAATTTATGCTAGTGTCTAGTGAATGCCGTCGTGAACAACTCGAAATATTCAGGCAATCTGGCGTTGTTGCTATTTTACCTAAGCCATTTAATGCCGATCACTTAGCCACGGCACTTAACTCAACAATTGACTTCCTCAGCAATGACGAAATGGATTTAAGCCATTTTGACGTGCATAACATTAGAGTATTAGTTGTTGACGATAGCCGCATGGCACGTAATGTGATTAAACGCACTATTAGCAATTTAGGGATGCAACTGATTACAGAAGCTGTTGATGGTGAACAAGCGATAAACCTGATGAAAGAAAACATGTACGATTTAGTGATTACCGACTACAACATGCCGTCGGTAGATGGATTAGCATTAACTCAATATATCCGAAATCATAGTCAGCAATCGCATATTCCTATTTTGATGGTTTCTTCTGAAGCTAACGACACCCACCTAAGTAATGTATTTAGTGCGGGGGTTAACGCCTTATGTGATAAACCTTTCGAACCACAGTTAGTAAAGAAAATTCTTTACCAACTATTAGAAGAGTAAATAAAGCACTAATAAAGGCAATATTTGTACTGTTTTTGCTTTAAAACTAGTACTGATACTGAATTTATAAGATAAAGTGCTTTTAAACCTGCATGGCTTGTGGCATGTTAATCATGTTAAAAACACTTCTATGGAAAGCAGAGAATATCAATATGAACAAAAGTGAATTAATTGCAAAAATCGCAGAAAATGCAGAACTAACCAAAGCTGAAGCTGGCCGCGCACTAAAATCTTTTGAAGAAACGGTAACTGAAGCCATGAAAAACGGTGACAAAATTTCTATCGTTGGTTTTGGTTCATTTGAAACCACTCAACGTGCTGCACGTACTGGCCGTAATCCGCAAACTGGCAAAGAAATCCAAATCGCAGCAGCGACAGTGCCTAAGTTTAAAGCGGGTAAAACCCTAAAAGATAGCGTTAACTAATTATTGCGCATAATCTTTTTTGATAAAAACCTCCTCTGTGGAGGTTTTTTTATATCTGTATTTTAATCTTCTTCTGACACTTAAATTAACAATAACTTTACCTTAAGTGTATCAAGCCAATAAAAGCCTGACCGTCTCTTAAGCCAATATCTCAGCATACATTACTGTTGCACAAAAAAAGTGCAGCCATGCATCATAAAGCGGCAACAAAACCATAACAAAATGTTCTAGATATATATAAGCACTTAATTATTAAGAAAAAACCAAACTGGCATGAGTTTCGCTAATTATTCTCCAAACAAACTAACATTGAGTTCATTTTATAAATGAATGTTCAGTGATAATAAAACGTTAAGGGATGAAGATGAAAAAATCACTATATCAAGCAATTGCATTATCAACCGGCTTACTACTAAGTGCCTCAGCCCTTGCAGAAGTCACTGGCAATATTGGCGCGACATCAAACTATTTATGGCGTGGTACTACGCAAACCAGTAATGAAGCAGCCATTCAAGGTGGTATTGATTATGCTCATGAATCTGGTTTTTATGCGGGTACTTGGGCATCTAATGTCGATTTCGGTGACGAGACTAGCTACGAATTAGACCTTTATGGTGGTTACGGTGGTAATTTTAATGAAGATTTCACTTACGACATTAGCTATCTTTATTATGCTTACCCAGATGCAGGTGGCAGCATTGATTTTGGTGAAGTTGCGTTAGTACTTGGATGGAAATGGTTGGATGTTGGTTATTCTCAAGTAATCAATGCTGACTCTGATGTCTCTGGTGCAAGTGACGAAACAGACTGGAACTATATTCAAGCCAACGCCAGCTTTCCGTTAACAGAAAAACTTAGCCTTGCACTACATTATGGTTATTCACAAGGTGATGTTGTAGAAGATTTATTTGGTGATACTTATGCAGACTACAACGTTACATTAAGCGCTGAAACAGATTTGGGTACCGTATCATTTATGGCGTCTGACACAGACTTACCAGACAGTGATGCAAAAATTGTTTTAGGCTATTCATATGGATTTAGTCTATAACAATTAACACAACCTCAAGTTAGATATAACTTTATTAATGCCACCTATTTGAAAGGTGGCATTTTTTATCTGAATTTATAACGTTCACCACATCAAAACATCAATGATATTTGATACCAAACACACTCTAAGTCACGGGTTTACGGCTTTACTAGCAAGAAATATATTTACTGCTAAGCTAAAGTAGAAAGGTAAAAATAGCTGTCCAATAGAGACAAAATATTTTGCTTTCCAATTGATCAGTTTTTAGTTAAAAAATGCTCATTGAATTAATTCCACGTTTTTATTCAACATGAGGGTTTCGTTATGGCTAATCTTACAGATAGAGTGCCTGATGACACAGAAATTGACGCGATGACAGCGCCTAGAAACGTTAAATCCGCAGAAACATTACTACATAAACGTCAAGTAAAACGAAGATTAGAAGACTTTCTCGAGCAAGCTCAATTACGTAAAGCAATTGGCGACGACGACTTTTTCTAAAAATAGGGATAAACGAACATATCGTTTATCCCTGTCTAGTTAAAATCAGTTGTCTAAAGTGATTGTTAAGCGTTTTAAGTCACTGTTACTCGCTTTTACCTTGTCCTATTCGAGTGTGCTTACCTACTTGTGCTTGCGTGAGCAGTAGCTCTGCTTTAGCGCCTAAATAAACATATACCCCCAAACCCACTAATAATCCCACCACGGCTAACATCATTAAAATTGCCGGTTCAATGTATTGTTTCTCTCCAAGCGATGCTTTAAACATGGTTAAAAGAGCTTCAATTGAAATCGCAATCAAGATAGTCGAAATAAATCGAGTAATAGTTCTACGGGTCGAACTGTGACGGAAGATATCTTTATGCATTAGCACCTCTTCTTCCAAAATGGTTTTGCCCAAATCAAAAATCGCTAATGCTAGCGTAAGAAAAATGATAATACCAAACGGCTGTAGCGGATTAGGAGTCTCGGTTATTTGGCTAAATAAAGTATAAATATCACGAATGACGGTCGACATTAATACGCTCACTAACACAAAAAGGCAGATGACAATTACAGCATAAATACTTTTAAAAAAGGGAGACATTTTACGCCTAGCACTGTCACCCATCATAAACTCGATCAATCGGGTTAGGTTGACATCAATAACCACAATAACAACTTGCCCAGAGGTCGATTTAATCATTTGCGATGCAGACAAACACAAGCCCCCACCGGAATTAGACAAATACGGTCGAGTAATGTGGACTTTATCGAGTGCAGTTAATTGAGTAAAATAAGGTCGCTGACTTCGATCTGCATGATGACCACAGGCTAATAACTTTACTTGTTGATTAACAACGCTGATATTTGGACAAACCTGAGTTCCTTGTTCATCAAGCAAATAAATGAGCTCCACAAAAGGATAGCTTATTGCCATGTCTTCAAAAACTTTTGCTGAAATAGGTTGCTCGAATAAATTAATATCACCCACACCAATCAAAATAGATTCTAATAATTCATGCACTAAGTGTTCATATTCATGATAACGCTCAATCACACTTAAATAGCTCATCGCTGCCATAAATGCTCCTTTCAAATATACCTACTTTAGACAAAGCAGTTTTAATGCCAAGAAAATAAGTCAACATTTTAAGTCACTTAAATAAAATACTTATGAAGAATTGCGATGTAAAGTGATGGGTTGCACTAAAAAAGTGCTTATAACACTGCATTTTTTCATTGCTGTTTTATGCTCAACATCTGCTAACATGAATGCCAGTGCTGCTGACAACATTATCTAGATTAGGGAAAACAATGTCTGACTCTTTATCGCGTTATCAACAAGATATTCGTCGTTTTTCTGATGAATTAATCCGTATTCAAGCTCCGATTAAAATCCTAGACTCGATAAAGTGGCCTAGGCAAATTGAAGAGGATTTTTTAGCAAAGCAGAACAAACAGCTTCCCAGTATTAGTAATGACTTTTATCAATCTATTCCTTTATCATTTAACCCACAGCAAACCCAAACCGACCTACTAAGCTTAAAAAGTGCCATTGAGCGAGGCTTAGGTAAACGCGATAAATTAGCTAAAATTCTACTGGCAAACATTGATCAATATCGGATCGTGATAGACATGCTCCACAATCGCGGTAACCCCATGTTTGGTCAACTCAGCCAAGAACTTTACGGCAGTGCAAGCCACAAATTACACGGTGATCGTCATACACTACGCCAACTTGGCGATCGCTTAAGTCATATATTTTCATTGCCCGCAGCGCGCCACATGAGTCACCGTCATCCTAAGATTATCACCGCTCCAGAAGCGGTAAATGTACTCAGCGAGCGCTTAGTGAAGTATTTTCATAACGATGAAATTCACGTGAAGTTAAGCGATGGTATTGTGTCAGACGCCGCCGTAGGTGGAGATACTGTCAAAATTAACACCCGTGCCATGTTCAGTGAATCCGATCTTAACGTCTATGAAGTACATGAAGGTTGGGTCCATGTGGGCACCACACTCAATGGTCGTGCCCAACCCCATGCAACTTGGCTGAGTGTTGGCTCACCACGAGTGACCGCTTCACAAGAAGGATTAGCAGTGTTAATGGAAATGCTCACCTTAAGCTCTAATCCAGGACGTGCTCGGCGTATTAGCGACCGAGTATCCGCGGTTGATATGGCTGAACAAGGTGCCGATTTTATTGAAGTCTATCGCTACTTTAGAAACCTTAATCTCAGCTCAAAAGAAAGCTATCGTGTTACTCAACGAGTATTTCGTGGTGGCATGGTGGGTGGAGGTAGCTTTTTTACCAAAGACATTTCTTATGTGCGCGGTTATGTAGAAAACATTAACTTTATTCGTAGTGCCATCAGCACTGGGTTACCTGAGCTAATCCCAATGCTATTTCTCGGAAAATTAGCCATTGAAGATATTCCTGTACTGTATCAGGCCTGCCAAGAAGGCATTATTGCTCAACCCAAATATTTGCCTCCAATGTTTGCAGATATTAGCGGTCTTTATGCTTGGTTTGGCTTTGCATCAGGGATTGGCAATATCGATCTTAAAGGCGTGCAGCGTCATTTTGCTCGCCAATTCAAACATGTTACCCCAACCTTTGCGGTCGATTTATTTGAAGATTCAGAGTTTGATAACAACTTCGAATAGACTATCGGGACCCAATAGGTTAAAAATAACAAACGTCGTAAGCTTGATGATTGGACCCATATTGGCATTCATCATCATTGGTAAATAGAATAATAAACGGATTAATCTCTTGAAATTAAAAAGCATGTTCATCTATATAGATGAACATGCTTAACATCGTTACTGCTTACTAGACTAGTAAGCTACTTCCAGAATTAAGCTTTGACTTTTAATGCCCGCTGCTTAATAAAATACTCACGGGTTAAGCTAAAGACCACTGGGCTTAATAGCACTAAGGCAATTAAGTTTGGAATCGCCATCATCGCATTCAATGTGTCGGCTAATAACCAAATAAATTCTAATGAGCTCACTGCGCCAATAGGCACAACCAAGGTCCAAATAAGACGGAATGGTTTTACAGCTTTATCACCTAATAAATACTGAACACACTTTTCACTGTAAAAACTCCAACCTAAAATAGTGGTAAAGGCGAACACGGCTAATGCTATGGCCACAATGTAATTACCCATAGGTAAAGCATGAGAAAACGCCAGAGAGGTTAATGACGCGCCGTTTTCGCCAGAGGTCCACGCACCGGAAACCACAATAGCCAAACCAGTAATAGAACAGACGATAAGCGTGTCAATAAACGTACCTAACATGGCCACTAAACCTTGCTTAACCGGATTATTAGTTTGCGCGGCAGCGTGAGCAATGGGCGCGCTACCCAAACCCGCTTCATTTGAAAACACCCCACGAGCCACACCAAAACGAATTGCAGCCCAAACCGCCGCACCAGCAAAACCACCTTGGGCTGCAACTGGATTAAAGGCACTTTCAATAATCAACATAAAAGCAGCAGGTACTTGTGCGGCATTAACAATCAATACAGCTAAACCCGCGGTAATATAAAACACTGTCATCAATGGCACTAATTTACCAGCCACTTCAGCAATACGCTTAATCCCGCCCATTAACACCGCGCCAACCAACACCATCAACACCACGCCAGTCACCCAATTGGGTACCCCAAAGTTACTGCTCATAGCATCAGCAACTGAGTTAGCTTGCACGGTATTACCAATACCGAAACCAGCAATCGAACCAAAAATTGCAAATGCAGTGCCTAACCATGCCCACTTACTGCCTAAGCCATTTTTGATATAATACATCGGGCCGCCAACATGATTACCGTTAGCATCGTTTTCTCGAAATCTCACTGCCAGTACAGCTTCGGAAAATTTGGTTGCCATACCGACTAATGCAGTACACCACATCCAAAATAGCGCTCCTGGACCACCAATAAAAATCGCTGTCGCCACACCTGCAATGTTACCCGTACCTATGGTCGCTGATAACGATGTCATTAAGGCATTAAACGGACTGACATCACCTTTTTCTGTTTCATCATTAACCTGACGACCCGACCATAATAATTTAAAGCCTCTATTTAGCTTTAAAATAGGCATGAACTTTAAGCCAACGGACAGAAACAGTCCGACGCCTAGAATCATAACCAACATGGGGACGCCCCACACTATACTGTTGATCATGCTGACAAAATTTGTGACTGCTTCCATGTAAAACCTCATAATGAGTAATGACTAATGTCGAAGTTATTATTAAATGTTTAGTTATTATTATAATTTTGGTTATTTTTATTACAGCTGCAACAGCCCAACTCCATTGCAACTATTTAATTTTTAGGTTACCCCGATTAAGTCAATCATGGCAAGACAAGCTAAGACCTAATAATTCATTTCCTCGATAAATTATCCTCGCCAACGTAAAATAGACTACTTTTCTAATACTACTTTTAACGTATCCAAACCTTGCTGTAAGTCAGCACCTATCATGGTTTCAAAGTCGAAAAAGAGAAACATTAAATTTGCAGGGTAGTCAAAATGACCGCTAAAACCCCAATCCACTTTTGTTTGATTAGAGTTAATTGTTGCTGTGGTCATATAAGCAGGTTCATTCGCTTCAAAAGGTGAAATAAACCGTAATTCAAAGTCGATCCGTTTGCCTTCATCTATGGCGATAATTTCTTGCTCGCCTACACCTACCTCGGGATTTTCACTTGCCCATGCAGATACAAACCCCACTGTCGCATCGGTACCACGATAGGTTTTCACCATGTCGGGATCCATTAGTGCCCACTTGCTAAAGTTATCTTGATTTTTTAGATGTTTAATATAATCAAAAACCTCAGTAACGGGTTTATCTATGGTAATAGTGCGGGTGACTGAATAGTCATTTTGAACAAAAAGAGCCACAACAAAAGGGATCGCAATAATAGCGACCACGACAACAAGAATTTTTCTTAACATTACTATCCTCTGGTATAGATAAGGTATCTACTCGTGCTTTAGGCTTACTTGCCAAAAACCAATATTCTCAGTATACCGACTAACGACAGGCTAACAATAAAAAATTAACATAGAATTAACAGTAATGTCCTATAAAACAACACGCTTAAGTACCAACAAGCAGTCACGCTAAATTGCAATCATGTTAGTCAAAGCCCGTCTCCAATAATCGTATCAGTCACCACTATATCCACTGATCATTTAATGCAGTGAGGTCGCTACCAATCTCGCCGGTATTGACCACACCTCGAGGTTCAATAATCATAATGTTACATTGCTCATTCGCCATTGGTTTATGCTCAACACCTTTAGGAATAACCACCATTTCACCTGTTCGCAGCGTAACCTCCTTATCACGAAAAGCTATTGTTAAGGTTCCTTCAATGACAATAAACACTTCGTCTGTGTCGGGATGATCATGCCAAACAAACTCACCCTCAACCTTGACCAATTTAAATTGATAATCATTCATTTCCGCAATAACACGAGGAGACCAATGATCGCTGAACTGCGTAAACTTATCGTTGAAATTGATGACTTTCGCAGGCATAGAAACTTCCCTAATAAATGATGGCTATGGTTCTAATTTAGGCCCTTAGTTATGGCATATATATTTCGACGGAATCTATATCGGATTGTTGCATCAATTTCAGCATACATGACTGGCAGATACATTGGTTGTCGGGAAAGCCTGCCAAAAAATTTATGGTTTTGTTCTGTGCAATAACTGATGGCATGTGCAATGGTTGCTTAGCACACCAGCATGCACTTATGTCTAATCCTTGTACCATGGCACAATCATTCGCTTGTTGGCAGAGTGGACAAGTTTGTGCTGTGGAGATTAGTAGTGTCATAGCCTAGCCTCTAATAAAATAAATAGATGAGTCAATATCGTCACTAAATTTACTCTAATTAACAGATGGTAAATAAAAGACAAAGTTAATATATAAAGATAATCCCGAATTTAACTCCGAGATCCGACATTCTTCACCATCTTAAATAAGCTCTATATTGTAATAAAAACCAAATAATCTTAAAAAAATACCCATTAAGCAATAACTCGATGGGTATTTTTAATCACATTACTTTTATAGAAAAAACATCACTGTTTAACAGTATTTTTAAGCGGAAAAACCGGATAAGACTCAGAACCTAAAATAGGTTTACCCGCTACAGACTGACCATAATACCCTTGATGCTTATGATAGGTTGCCTGTGTTTTGCTGACATCACCTTCAAAACGAGGATCTTGCGGGCGATCAAACGAATTAATGTATGCCGCGACATCCCAAGCTTGCTGAACAGTGAGCTGGATACTTTTACCAAACGGCATATTTTCATAGATAAAGTCAGTAGCGGTATTCACTCGGTGCATTCCCGCCCCCCAATTAAAACTTTGTGGTCCCCATAATGGTGGTAATGCGGCGACACCAGCAATCATTTGTCCCTCGCCATCTTCACCATGACACACTTGGCAATGTGTTTGATACACGGTCATACCACGAACTGGTGAATACGCTAATTCTGGTTGCGGAGTTTTCGGATAACCACGTCCAGGAAGCTGACTTAATGCTGTAATATCTTGATGTTTGGCGATGGCTGCAGGCATAGGAAAATCATCTCGCTTTGCACCTTTAACTAACTCAACATCTGACAATTCAGGCACTGGACCTGCAACATTATATTGCGTCATTAATCCACTCATGCCTAACCAGTATGAATACGCAGATATTGCCACTAACTCAGGTGAGCCTGATGCTGGCGCTTTACCATTCATCGAATAAGTAAAACAGCCTTGAATCCGCTCCTGAAAAGAATTTACTTTATCGTTTTTCTTGCGATAAGCAGGATAAGCAAAATATGCAGCCCATAAAGGCGATGCATTCGCTTTCATTCCGGCATTCATATGACAATTGACACAATTAAGATCATTGCCAACATACTTATCTCGAAGTTGTTGAGTATTCACAAACAGTTGATAACCTAAACGAACTTTATCGCCAAACGCGCCCGCGGGAATATCAGTTAATGACGCAGGTTGTAAATATTCATCAGTTGTTTTTTTCTCGACTGAGGGCAACGCAGCTTGACGATCGGGGAGTGTTGTTGAAGAGTCAGACGATTTTACCGTAGCAGGCTTAGGCGAAATGTCAGTTAATAATTCATTGGCCTGTAAGGGCAAGCTACACAGGATACCAATGCTCACTATCGATAATAATTTCATCGCTATGTCCTTATTTTATATTGGCAAAAAACTGAGATAAACCATCAATTTCGGCAGCCGTTAATTTCACCGCTATATTGCCCATCATGTTATCAATATCGCCTTTTCGAGTACCATTTTGCCATGATAATAATTGGGTTTTAAGGTAACTGACTTCTTGGCCCGCTAAACGAGGGAATTGACCAGCACCTACTCCGGATGGACCATGGCAACTAGTACAAGCTGGAATGGTACGCGACCAATCACCTTGAAAGGCTAATGCTTCGAAAGGATCGCTAATGGCAACCTTGTCACCACGAAATTGTAGCGGAATATCTGCAACTGGCTGTTGACTAAAATATTGTGAAACCACAGCAATATTGTCTCCCTGAACCGTAGCAGCCATTGCTGACATGGTAGGGTTTTGACGTTTACCTACGTGAAATAACTTAAGTTGATTATTGATATACTCGACTGATAGCCCCGCTAAACGAGGGCCGGTAATACCAATGCCTTGACCTTGAGCACCATGACAGGATGTACATAGCTGAGCGGCGGCTGGAGTAGCTTGTTGTGGGGGAGATATTTCTGCGGCTTCAGCTGCCATAACATTACACATTGTTAGGCCTGCCAATACACTGAGCATATAAAAGGATGTTTTCATCATCACACCTCTTTATTGATTAATTATTGTTCTACCACCATAGACCTAAAATGTTCAAAAAAGAATACCCAAAACGTCGAATCGTTAAACAAAAAAACCATTAAAATATTCATTAATGGTTTTTTTAGGTGGTAACTATTTGGTGTTTTTTACTTTGGACGCACACCTAAAGTATGGCAAATCGCATAGGTTAATTCTGCACGGTTAAGGGTGTAAAAATGGAAATCTTTAACGCCTTCACGGGACAATACTTTCACCATATCAATAGCAACGTTTGCGCCCACTAACTGACGTGTCGCGGGGTCATCATCTAAACCTTCAAACTGGCGATGTAACCAATGCGGAATAGCCACATTGGTCATGTCAGCAAAACGTTTAGTCTGCTTAAAGTTAGTCACGGGTAAAATCCCCGGAATAATCTCAACATCAATGCCTGCTGTCACGCAGCGATCACGAAAACGTAAGTATGATTCAACATCAAAGAAAAACTGGGTAATGGCGCGATTAGCTCCCGCATCAATCTTTTTCTTTAAGTTGATTAAATCCGCTTGAGCATTACGCGCATCGGGATGTACTTCAGGATAAGCCGCAACCGAAATATCAAAGTCGGCAACTGAGCGTAATAAACGAACTAAATCATTAGCAAACCGAGTCGGCTTTGGGCTGCCATCAGGTAAGTCACCACGTAAAGCCACTATGTCTCTTACGCCTGAATTCCAATAATGCTTTGCCAGTTCAACTAACTCTTCATCACTGGCATCAACCAAGGTTAAATGCGGCGCAGCAACTAGATTGGTTTCCTTCTGGATACGTTCAATCACGCTATGAGTACGATCTCGCACTCCTGAGTTGGCACCATAAGTCACTGAGACAAATTTAGGGTTTAATGGCTCTAAACGACGAACAGAATTCCACAAGATCTCTTCCATTGCTGGAGTTGAAGGCGGGAAAAACTCAAAAGACACATTAATATCATTCAGCTCAGACAAGCTCTGATTTAACGACTGGGCATGTTGCGCATGATGAAAAGCCATAATGTATTCCTTCAACTTCTGTAAAACTTCGGAGTCTATACCAATCAACTAATTTAACTCACTTAACTTAAGCGATTTAGCCGTTTGGACGTCTATATGTCCATATACTAGTTTAACTGCATCCTAAGTCAAGCTAAAAAACCACCAATAGACTAATTTAAGTCTACGCCTAAACAACAAACAATAAAGATAGTGCTAAATAACCAGCAAAATCCCTTGAACCACTATGCATCTAGTAAATTATTCATCGTATTCATTTGAGTGCACAACCAATCAATTGAATTACGGATACACCAACGTGTATCGGCAAATCGTGACCAAACAACCGAGCAATAAACCATAGAGCTAACAACGGGGATTTCGTATGCGACTGACTGGAAGCTAAGCGTTACTTGACTAAGCTTTCTAAGGTGTTTAATGGGCTAAAGTGAACTGAGTGTCTAAAGCTGAAAGGTCACGCAAAGCAACCTAGAAAATGTATCGCCAGACATAAAAAGCTACCATTTAGGTAGCTTTCAATTAATGTGTAACCAGATAAACTTACTCGTAATCAGTAGCGTAAGTTTCTTCATAAGTGTGTGAGTATAGCTCAAACAAGTTGCCAAATGGGTCTTCCAAGTACACCATTTGCGCTAGATTGCTGTCGTCTTCTGGATGGTAGCGCATAATATCCATACGCACTTTACCGCCATATTGTTCAGTACGCGCAATGGCCCCTTCAAAGTCATCTGTTTGCAAACAAAAGTGGAAGATACCAAGACGTGTGAAATCAACTTCATGACGTTCTTGGCGCTCTTTCATTTCAAACATTTCAACACCAATGCCATCACTCGTCACTAGGTGGGCAATGTTAAAGCCTTTAAAACCTTCACCAAATACAGCCACACACATTCTGCCAATAGCAGTCTCACGCTCTTCTTGAACCTTAGTGTTACCCATTACAACTCTTAAACCCAGCGCTTTAGTGTAAAACTCAACCGCTGTATCCATATCGCCAACCATTAAACCTACGTGATTCATTTTCATAACTAACTCCAAAAATACTATTGACTGATTCATCATTTGTTTCGATGGAACCATCTTACGGCTAACAAAATATAAATAAAAATTATCATAAATTATCAAATCAATAATTAATTTTTATTATCATGGTTTATAATTTGAATCAAAATTAGTAAAAAAGTAGCTTTTAACAGACAACCGCTTGGCCTGAGTCAATTAGACAAACTCAGCAAAACAGAAAGGTTTGAGATCAATCAACTAGGAATGAAGCAGTAGGTTTTAAAAAATGAGTGGTGAAGCACAGAGCCAATTTAGCCAGCTTATCAGAAGTAAACTAATCGTAAGCAACCATGCTCACTTAACCAAATAATTAATACTGGCTATTGATTGGTGAAAAATCAATCTTTTTAGAGGAGTTAATGGCTCAGCCTTTCTATTTCAAGTTCGATTAATAATGACGTATGAGCATCATTTGCTGCGTATTTTTTCTGATGTTCGTGTAGAGGGAATATTGACCAATTTGATTGTTGGGCGCTCTTCGATAGTCGTCGTTCAAAAAACATTGCCACCGCAACCCTTGCGCCAACACGTTGTTTAACTTGCATAAAACGCATTACTGTTGCAGAGAGTTCTTCCGTATTGACTAATTTAATTCCAAATTTTCTAAAGAGACTTTTTTTATCTTCTTTCAATCCAAAACCCACTTTCTTTATTGTTGGGTCAGATAATATGTCTGCGATTGCTGTAAAATGTTCATAAAATTTTGTAGGAAATAAGAATACTTTAGATTTTGTGGCGATCTGAATTAGATGAGGTCCATCACTTACCTCACCTTTTATGAAACAAGGTTTACTCTCTGTGTCAAACCCTAAACAAAAGTGTGTTCTTAACTCTGCTATGGCACTGATAGCATCAGCTTTGTTTATGACAACGATGATATTTTCTAGACTAATACCTTCATAAATGGGTAAGTCTCGAATTTGCTCCTTTGTTGGCCTTTTCATTCGATATCCATTCTGTCCAGAAAAAATAGTTGTGTTTAAAAAAACAGACTAATTCAATTTCCTAAATAAGGGCAAGTAAATGCAAGCTAAAAAAAGTCAAAGTGACAAGAGCCAGCATACAATTGTCTCGCAGACTTGATTAGCTATAAATCAATAAACTCAATCTTGAATTGCTGTGAAGATATAATCGCCTGCTTAACAATAACATGGTTATATTCTTTGTTTGTTTTTATAATTCCCAGCAATTTATCTTTATTATTTTGACTCATACATGCGCCCAAAATGACTTGTTTCACTGCTGTTTTAGGGAATTCAAAAAGATGGATAGGAAACGGACTTTCGTCAATAGTGAGGCTTGAGTCAGTTAATGCGGCGCACATTCGCCATTCTTGCTCATATTGCCACTCTTCGGATTTAATCAATAGCAGTTCAACACTACTCAACTGTGTTAAGCGGCTTATTGGTCTGTCTTTGCGATACTCAACTTTGCGTAAATAATAAAACTCATCCTTTATGCTTCTTGTACGATTAAAAAAATCCGATTTTTTATCAAAGCCAACACAAAAGCCTTTATGAGACCTAGCATAATGGGACCACATTAATAAATTACTATTATTCTCTGCTAACGAAAGTACCCCTATCAACTCATTTGATTTATCACTGAATAATTGAGTGGTAACACTTCCCATTTCAACTAGTTTTTTTTCAATTTCAGGCAAATTTTGACTATAGAGTTGACGTGTAATCAACTTTAATTGTTTAAGAGGAATTAAAGTTCTGACTTCAGGTGGATATTTTTTAAGCTCAGCTTGGAGTATTTCATCCATATACTGGTCAACATACTGATCCATTTCAGCTTTTGAAGCCAAAGTAGAAATAACCGGTTTAAACTCAAAAGGATCATTAAAGTCAGTAGGTTGCGTAAACCGGATAAGGCTAGATTCTAAAATACTGATTCGGTCTGGATCCAAGTACTTATATAGCATTACCCCTCCCCTTTTTTATAACATTTAGTTTGTATGTATTTCATGCACTTTACAAGCCATGAATAGCTTCTGGCTTTGTTCAATGAACAATTATCATTTAGATAACCATTGATATAACTTATATGTTAATTGTTTATTCTGATGATAGCTTATCTCGTGTTTTCAGAGTTCATTACATTGAGGCCGTTGAAGAAAATGACGTGAGCTGGCCATGGACGGCCAGCTAGCTTTCGAGGGGAAGGGACGCCTCATCGGAAGCGTTAGCATTTTAGAATAAGGCTGAAGAACACTAAAATGAGGTCAAACGCTGGATCTATTTCCATCGCAACCTTTTCGCTTCCCAGAAAATGTTGCCGGAACGGCAGGGGTGATCCAAGAGGGGATTGCTGTTGATCCCCTTTTGGCCAGTGCAGGGTGGAACCTTGCGATCTTAAGCTATTGTGGCCGTTGGCCATAAACAACAAAAAAGACCATATAACATGGTCTTTCAATCATCTTACTCTTGAAGTAAGTCTTTACAAATATGCACTAAATCCGACTGTACCGCAGCAGCAGTCACCTCACGCCCAGCGCCTGGGCCACGAATAATCAATGGGTTGCCTTGATAAAACGCACTGCGAATAACAAACACATTATCGCCCGGGGTTAAATTAGCATAAGGATGATTGTTATCAACCCACTGCAAACTCACTTCCGCTTGCATTTTACCTTCCACTTTATCCAGCGAAGCCACATAACGCAGCACCTTGTTTTGCTCGGCAGCAGCCACATATTGTTGTAATAAATCATCATCTAATTCGCTAATACGAGGTAAGAAGTCTTCTAGAGATAACTCGGCTAACGCTTTAGGCACTAACGAGATAAGGCCAATATCGTTTAACTCAACCTCCAAGCCTATCTCACGGGCTAAAATAAGCAGTTTACGTTGCATATCACGCCCGGATAAATCATCACGAGGATCGGGTTCGGTAATGCCTAAACTGCGTGCCTCTAATACCAATTCAGAAAACGGTTTAGTCCCATCATAGTGTTCAAACAACCAACATAAGGTGCCAGAAAATATTCCGCCTACCGCTTCAATAGAATCGCCACTGTTTCGTAAGTCGTTCAACGCATGTTGTATCGGCAAGCCTGCGCCGCAACTGGCGTTATAGCGCCAAAATAAACGCCGATTACTCAATTGCTGCTTGAGTTCACGGTAAAAAGGTAATGGCCCAGAGCCCGCTAACTTATTGGCACTCACCACGTGAATACCACGAGCAAATAACTGAGGGTATTGCAGGGTTAATGTGGCACTAGCACTGATATCTAACGCGACTATTTCGTCACAAGATAATTGTGCCAGCTGTTCAAATAACTTGTCATAATCCCATTCTATGGCATTAGCTTGGTAATCTTGCTGCCAGTTATCGAGGTCAATCGCGTCATTGGAAATTAATGCTTTTTGCGAACCTACCACACCGATCAGTTCAACAGAGGCTTCTAACTCTACATCTAATGTAGGTCTTGCGCGTTTAAATAAGTCTATCCATGCGGCACCAATATTACCCACACCTAAAAGTAACACTCCAATGCGCATTCTTGGTCCAGCACAACGACGATGCACCTTTTGAGTCAGTAAACTGACCTGTGCTTGTGGCACTAAGGTCACTAAGCTAAGCGCATCCTGATAAACAGGCTTAGCATCACGACTTAATAAGCGGGCAAAACTACGTCGAAAGTGATGCGCATCGGCACTGACTAATGCCACTAAACCCAAGTCGGTTTGTACTGTAACGTCATCAATCAATAATTCATTGCCGTGCAGAGCCAATAATGTCAGTAATTGCTTTTGGCTTTCGAGGGTAAACGCTAATTCAAATTTATGCTGGGCTAGTTCCCAATAGGCTAAAGGCGTTAGCCCTGCCTCATGAAATATATTCAGTAAAGGCGCAAGAGCGGCACCCATTTTAAAACCGATCAACACCACTTCATTTAAGTTGGTTACCACTGGTGCGCTGGCGGATGAACTCTGCGGAGCAATAAGGGTAAAGTCGGTATGCGAGGCATAGCTTGAGCGCACAGCAAGGCTAACGTCGGTATTGAATAATGGTTGTAATGTACGTGAATGCAATACGGGTGAGCCTAAGCGCGCTAAGCGATCAGCTTCTGCTAGCGACATACTTTTAAGCAATTTAGCATCATTGATTTTATTTGGGTCGGCATTAAAAACACCTTCTACATCGGTCCAAATAGTCACCCGTTCAATGTCGGCTAAACTGGCAATTAATGTGGCACTAAAATCAGAACCATTACGGCCAAGCAATAAAGTATCACCATGACTATTCGCGCAAATAAAGCCCGTTATCACTAAACGTTCTTGTGGATGTCGAGCTAATAAGGTTTGCACTTTCTCACGCGATTGCGCCACTAAAATATTAGGAATAGCACCTTCATCAGCAACTAAAATAGAACAGGCATCAACATTACTGGCTGCTACGCCCATTTCTCGTAACAATGCAGCCATGAGGCGAGCGGACCAACGTTCACCAAAACTCACTACATGGTTTAATTGGTAATCATTATGTTGCTCTAAAGACAACAAACTGACTAGTTGAGATCTATCGGTCGACAAACGTTCACGTAAATCACGAGCTTGTTCATTTGACAGTAATTGCTCAATTAACGTCTGCTGATAACTAATCAATACGTGTAGCTCTTCTTGCCACAATTGACCACTGTCACGAAGGCTCAGCAATTTGTATAAGAAGTTAGTGGTTTTACCGGCTGCTGACACTACAACAAGATCATCGCTTTGACCGTGGGTAAGCAAAATATGTGCAACACGGCGATAGCAATCTGCATCCGCTAAACTAGAACCACCAAACTTATGTAAATGACTTCGCGCCATTACTGACTCCTTAAACAACTACGACTTTTATTGCGACTGCTTCTTTTTGCATTTGAACACTTTATGCAATGAATAGTGGAGCAATGAACTCTTTTTGCATTTGAATCATGCTACAACTGCATATTGTGCTATTTTACGTTATTTCACTCAAACCGCAGCTACCATTAACTCAAATTAAGCTTATTTAATTGCTGCCACGGCAGCTAAACCTGCTTTAAGATCAGTAAGAAGATCTTCTGCGTCTTCAATACCAACAGATAGTCTCAATAAAGTCTCTTTAATACCAGCCTCTTGCCGTGCTTGTGGGTCCATTGCTCTATGAGTCATAGTGGCCGGAACGGCGACTAAACTTTCCACTCCGCCTAAACTTTCAGCAATACTGAACAAAGACAACCCCTGTAAAAAGGCCACAACTTCAGCTTCGCCCCCTTGCAATTCAAAACTTAACATAGCGCCAAAACCTTTTTGTTGTTTTGCCGCAATTTCGTGACCGGGGTGGTCTTTTAAACCCGGATAGTAAACCTTGGTAACCACATCGCTGGCACAAAGTAATTCAACAATCTTTTGCGCATTACGCTGATGCTCGCGAATTCGCACTGCAAGCGTACGCAATCCACGCAGGGTTAAATAACTATCAAACGCAGAACCTGTCAACCCGAGGGTGTTTGACCACCAATGCAATAATTCACCTAACTTGGCATCTTTTGCCACAACAGCACCGCCAACAACATCACTATGGCCATTGATGTATTTGGTGGTTGAGTGGATCACAATATCTGCACCCAATAATAAGGGTTGCTGTAATATTGGTGACAAAAAGGTGTTATCGACTGCCACTAACGCACCAACATCATGACAAGCACGGCTGACAGCTTCGATATCAATTACACGCAGTAATGGATTAGACGGAGTTTCTAACCACACCATTTTAGGTTTCTGGGCAATAGCTTGGTTTAACGCATCAGCGTCAGTTTGATCGACAACCAATACCTTAAATTGACCTTTTTGGGCCAAGTTAGTAAATAAACGGTAACTACCACCATAACAATCATGAGGTACAACCAATAAATCATCAGGACCAAGTAAGCTGGTGACTAACGTAATGGCAGCCATACCGGTACAGGTCACCACGCCAGTAGCACCTTGTTCAAGTTTGGCGAGCGCCTCCCCCAAAATACACCGAGTAGGATTACCTGAACGACTATAATCAAACTCACGAGGATTATTATGACCATCGAATGAATAATTAGTCGATAAATAAATGGGAGGTACAATTGCACCATGTTGTGTGTCTGTTTCAATACCTTGGCGAACGGCCAATGTGGCGCTTTTATGCTTTGTCATAATTACTTCCTAAAATGTCACAAACACACAAGTAGATGTCTAGACGTCCAAATTTACCGAAGAGTTGTTCATCCGTCAACAAAAATAGACGCATAGACGTCTAAACATCAAGAAATCTATTTGCATCGTGATTAAATAGTCGCAATAATTTGACTAGAGTTTGTAACGGTTTAAAATCCGCACCGTATTTATCGTTAAGGGTAAGTTAATGACAGAATGGAATGGCGAATATATTAGCCCATATGCCGAACATGGCAAAAAAAATGAACAAGTAAAAAAGATTACAGTTTCAATACCGCTAAAAGTATTAAAAATACTAACAGATGAGCGCACCAGGCGTCAGATCAACAATCTGCGTCATGCAACTAACAGTGAACTGCTATGCGAAGCATTTTTGCATGCATATACAGGTCAACCATTACCTTATGACTGTGATTTGTCTAAAGATGAACCTGACAGTATTCCAAGTGAAGCGAAAAAGATAATGGATGATATGGGGATCGAGTGGGAAGAACTCGAATAGTTCATTGATTGGTGACTCGCTCACAAACTTTGAAACTGCCCCACTAAGAAGCAGTATGTTTTTATAGAGAACTTATGATGTCATTTATCGATCCAAGCACCTTGATACTGGCATCAGTTATCGTTTTTTTAGGCGCATTAACCCAAAGCTTAATTGGTTTTGGGTTAGCTGTTGTTGCCAGTCCACTATTATATATCGTTGATCCCGAACTTGTGCCCGTACCCATTATTGCAATGGGGTTTGCCATTTCTGCAATGACCTTATTTAGAGAACGTAATCACCTACAATTTAACGGATTACAATACGCCTTGCTTGGGCGGGTCCCCGGTGGCTTTTTAGGCGCAGGATTATTACTGTTTGCACCGCAAGCTATATTGGGACTGATCATTGCTGCAATTGTATTTATTGCGGTGATATTAAGTGTCTATCGCATCACTGCACCTATCAATAAAATGAGTTTATTTATCGCTGGTGTATTTTCAGGCATATTTGGCAACATCGCCGCTATTGGCGGTCCACCTATGGCTATTTTACTTGCAGGCAAAGATCCGAGTAAATTTAGAGCGGCATTATCAGCTTTCTTCGTACTGAGTTCGCTGATTGCATTAGCTATTTTAGCCATAGTCGGTTTAGTAGAGACTAAACATTTATGGTTATCGTTAATGTTATTCCCTTCTATTGTTGCGGGTTATCTAGTATCAGGATTGCTTATTAACCACGTTGATAAAAATAAAACCCGCATCGCGACCCTAGTCTTATGTAGTATTAGTGCCACTGTGTTAGTGATTAAATCAACTAGCGCACTAATCAACTAATCAACTAACCAACTAACCAACTCATAATGAGCTAACCATGGCCTCATTATGAGTTTTTAAGCTTTCCCTCAATAAAATCCTTCCTAAAGACTTATTTCACAGACCAAGTACAACAGATAACGCCTCCTTATTAATAAATCCACTGCAAGACTTTTCATCCAATTAGCAAACTTCATATTGTTACAAAAATGATCCATATCACAATAAGTCCATTAGATTTGATTCAATTAACTTTTTTTCAATTAGATTTTTCTCATGAATATGATCTACTTCAAATTAACACTACTCACTTTTAGGTAACATTATTCACAGCAAAGAAAGAAACACATATTACAAAATGCACCACCTATAAAAAGCCCTATAGAGGATAAAATGATGAACACATACGTTAAAGTTGGTATCGCACTCGCTATTGCATTATCACTAGGTAGCCAAGCAATGGCAGCCGAAGGTGGTAACCCTAAAAAAGGCAAACACCTTTACAAGAAAGAATGTAAAGCTTGCCATAGTGCCGATAGTGAAGGCCCTGAACTTACCCCTATGGCTAAAACCATGAGCCAATGGGACCGCTTCTTCTCTCGTGATAAACATAAAGCAAAACCTGCCGTTTTTGAGGCGCTGTCAGAAAAAGACTTGAAAGATATTCAACAGTTTTTATATGACCATGCAGCCGATTCAGATCAGCCAGCAACTTGCGGCTAATACCTGAAAGCTAAGAGCTTTTCGCTCTAAACGTTACATAAGCATAACAATCCAAAAAAAATTGGGGCGACGCCTCAGGGATTCTTACAACAAAAATTTGCCAGATTAAGTACATTATTTGGCAAATTGGGGGAGCAAGACTATGAGAACACTCATATCAATACTCGTTGCAAATGCACTCTTTATGAGTGGTGCTAGCTTAGCGGCCGATACCGATGCACAAAAGATTGCTGATCTTAAAGAACAACTCGCGACTATTAATGAAGATCTAGAATATTTAAATTCACGCGTTGACAAAACCGAGCGTCACACGGCATTAGACAGAATAGCCATTACGGGTGATTTTAGAACCAAAGCACATTCATTACATTATCAAAATGTCACTTGGAACCCAGCCATGAATGTTAATTTTACTGACTTCGCTACCAAAGCCATGTCAGGAGTATTTGGTGACCCAAGTAGTGCTACCTCACCGTTAGGCCAAATGATGATGGCTAACCCTGATTTAGCCACCGCATTTCAAAATGGTCAGCTACAAGGTGTTATGCCTATGGTGTTAGGCCAGAAAACCCAACAAGATATTGATAATGATATTTTTTATACTACTCGTTTGCGCCTAAACATTGATGCCAAAGTATGGGACAACGTCAGCTTTGCCGGACGCTTAACCATGTTTAAAAGCTGGGGAGATTCTACTGGAGTTAAAGTGTTTGACTCATGGAATGCATTCACCATGGACGGCACCAGTAGCGGTAGCACCAGTGGTGATGAACTAAAAGTAGAACGCGCCTATTTTAACTGGAAAGACATTAACGGCAGCGGCACTTATCTTTCTATTGGACGTCGCCCTTCAACGTACGGCCCACCAAGTCATTATCGTGAAAACGAACTTCGAGGCGGCACACCATCAGGTCACTTAGTCAATTTCAACTTCGATGGTCTAACCTTAGGTTACAACTTAGGGGATATCACCGGTATTGAAGGTCAAACAGTACGTTTTTGCTATGGCCAAGGCTTCGAATCACAATACGGAAATGGCGAATTGTTTGGTGACATCGTAACTAAAGACACTCACTTAGGTGGTTTTAATATCGACGTTATCAATGACGGTAATCACTTTTTGCAGTTCACTTTATTTGGTGCAAAAGATGTCAATGATGGCTTTACAGGCACCATGGCATTTCCGACTCAACTCGCCAGTATCTTTGCCCCAACCATGTATCAAGACATGCAAAAATTTGAAAACTTTAACTTCGTTACCCGCGTACAACCAAGCGGTGTGATTGGTGATATTTACTTAGGTGGCTTAGGTTATGCTTATGAAACTGACGACGATTTAAAAATGTTTGCATCACTAGGTTGGACTCGTGCAGAACCTAACGGTAATGCTGGTATGTTTGGCGGTATGTTAAGCGATGCAGTATTTGAAGCAGAACTGAACAGCACTGCTACTGAAATCATTATGGTGCCAAAAGAAACAGTGGATAGCGACACCAAAGATGGTTACGGCGTGTATGTCGGTATGCAAATACCAGCTCCATACGGTAAATTCGGTTTGGAGTATAACTACGGTTCAAAATACTGGAGTCCCTTCACCCAAGCGCAAGACGACCCTATTGGCAGTAAGTTAGCTACCCGCGGTCATGTTGCCGAAGCGTATTATATCTTTGATATTAATCCAAAGATGTTTATTAAGTTAGCGGGCTTGTATTACGACTATGAATATACCGGAAGTGGTTCACCAGTAGGTGCACCGATGAAGGTTGACGATGTAATTGCCGGTACAGCGTACTCAATGCTACCAGTGATTGACACCGCCTATGACGTCAATGCAACCCTAACAGTTAATTTCTAACTTAAACTTCTAACTTAGTGCCCCTGAGCGCAAGCTCAGGGATAAGGACTATTATCATGAGAATATCATCAGCACTGGCTGTATTACTGATATTAAGCAGTAGCGCACAGGCTGCCTTTAACCACAAAGAGGCGTTGCAAGGGCCTTTTGCCAATGGCCCTGAAGTGACTACACAATGCTTAACATGCCACAAAGAACATGCCGAAGAATTTATGAAATCTTCACATTGGACTTGGGAATTAGAGCAAAAATTACCTGGCCGCACAGTGATGCGCGGTAAAAAGAACAGCATCAATAACTTTTGTGTTGCAATAGCGGGTAATGAACCACGTTGTACTAGTTGTCATGCGGGTTATGGTTGGAAAGATTCTACATTCGACTTTAAAGACATGACCAAAGTGGATTGTTTGGTCTGCCACGACACAACAGGAACTTACATTAAAGATCCTTCTGCTGCAGGCGAAGTTTTCGCCACAGTTAACTTAACCAAAGTAGCGCAGAATGTGGGTGCACCCGTACGTGATAATTGCGGCAGTTGCCACTTTTACGGCGGCGGTGGTGATGCAGTTAAACATGGTGACTTAGACTCATCAATGTCTTATCCAGACAAAGCTACCGATGTCCACATGGACGCCGATGGTAATGATTTCCAGTGCCAAACTTGTCATGCCACTGAAAATCACCAAATTACCGGCAATGCGATGGGCGTATCACCTGGAGGCGAAAACAACATTGGTTGTGAAAACTGCCATGATGCAGCACCTCACAAAAATAAAACGCTCAATACACACTCACAAACAGTAGCGTGCCAAACTTGTCACATACCAACGTTCTCTAAAGTTGAACCGACAAAAATGCGTTGGGATTGGTCTGCTGCAGGACAAGATCTTCCTGACACGGTCGATAAATATGGTAAGCACACTTACAATAAAAAGAAAGGTAGCTTTATTTGGGAAAAAGACGTTATACCACAATACACATGGTTTAATGGCCGCGCCGATGCTTACATGCCTGGCGACAAAATGGACCCAACTAAAACGGTAAAATTAACTTATCCATTAGGTGATATTCGTGACCCTAAAGCTAAGATTTATCCTTTTAAAGTACATACAGGTAAGCAAATTTATGACACTGAACTCAATATCTTACTGACACCTAAAGTTTATGGTGAAGGTGGTTACTGGACTGAGTTTGATTGGGACTTAGCAGCCAAATTGGGAATGGAAGCAAACCCTACTATGGTAGAAAAAGGACTCAAATACAGTGGTAAGCATGGCTTTGTTGAAACCGAAATGTGGTGGCGTATCAACCACATGGTGTCACCAAAAGACAAGGCACTACAGTGTAATGACTGCCACAATAAAGGCGAGCGTTTAGACTGGAAAGCCCTTGGTTATGACGGTGATCCAATGAAGAATCGCAAAGGTGTTAAACACACTAAAGCTGAATAACTGAAAAATAGTTATTAAAACTAAACCGCCATCGACTTTAACGATGGCGGTTTTTTATTAGCTAAATGTTCTGAATTCGGGATAAATAACAAACTAAAAATTCAACCCCTGGCATTGAAAATCTTGCGAAATACCACTAATAGGGTCGGTAAAACGTAATCGTTTAGCCAATAACTGCAAGGGCTTATCAAAGTTGTCAGGCCCTTTAGGTTGTAACACAGGATAAAATCGATCATTAAAAATCGGCATACCTAAACTTTGCATATGCACTCGTAATTGATGGGTTTTACCGGTAATAGGACTTAATTCAAATAAGCCAAAGCCGTCTTTTACCGCCACTAAACTGATTTCGGAATGACTGTTTGCCTCACCCTCAACTACCTGCATAGTAAAGCTGGGATTTGCTGCAACAATCCGATTTTTAACCGTCCAATGCACTGGCAGTATCACTGTGTTATCCGCTAATTGAGCCAGCAACTGCGGCGTTAATGTAGCAATAGCCTGATAATCCTTGGTGATCTTGTCATCTAAAAAAAGCTGATGATAGGCATGCCTAGTTTGCGGGTTTACTGTCATTAACATTACCCCAGCAGTATCTTTGTCGAGCCGATGGGCTGGTGCAACGGTATCAATTTGAGTTGCGATACGTAATCGATGCACTAAGCATTCATTAACGTAATTACCACCAGGGGTTACAGGTAAAAAATGCGGTTTATACACAACAATGGTGTCATTGTCTTGATATAGCACTTGCTCAGCAAACGGTACTTTCGTTTCGGCCAGCACTTCACGATAATAATATACCCGCGCAGTGGCTTGATAGATGCTGTCTGCAGTAATTAACTCACCATTTTGCCAATGCACCTTGCCAGCTTCAATCCGTTGCAACCAAACACTGGCATCAATTTGTTTAAAATGCTCTATCAAAAATTCAAGTACCGTGTGGTATTGCTTACCCGCTAACTCACTCACGCGCGGCAACACGACATACGATGGTTGGGCTGCAATAGCGGTAGTTGAAGACAAGGATTGATCGTGCGGATTTGATAAATTCGGCATAAAAGGGCTATTAAGGAAATGAGATGCAAAAAACAATAGCACTATGTTATCAGGCTAGCCTATAAATGTATCTGTATTAGCGTGTATAGGTAGGTAGCATTCTTTATAAAAAAACCTACACATCCACATAGGATTTAAGTAAGTGCAACACAAAATCCATGGTTTTATGACAGTTAGGTTGTTCAACTAGAATCAGCTTATCACGATTATACATAGGTAAAACCTCTAACCAACGTTGGCTGACCCACGCAGCATCTTCTAAATGAGTTTGTGAATATAACTCCAGTAAATTAGGATTCACTTGATAAAATTGCTCCAGTGCGGCGCTAATTATTTCAAACTCACCCACTATGGGTTCTTGGGTCCAATTAGGACAAGGTAGCGCGCGAGCTATCCAGCAACCATTACGTTTTTTTGCCGCCGATAAGATTTTAAGGCGTTGTGACCCTTCGATAATAATACTTAAACAACCGTTATCTAACTGATTAAAATCAATGATATTACATTGAGTCGCAGCAATATAACAAGGTAAATCACTATTCACTTTTAAAGGTGCAAATGCTAACTCGTAGTAACCTTTTAGCACATCTGCAACCACGCACAAATCACTGGGTGTCACGACGCTAATTTCAAGTCGTCCACCCGGTAATAGCACTGCATCTTGAATAAGTAATGCCACTTCTTTTGTTCGCATAACAGCCTCCGACACCAAAGGTGAAGTTACTGAGCTAAAGTCAAATCAATAAAACAAGTGTAGCAGTGGTTAATAATTCAACAACTTGAGAAAATGTAAATAACACAGATTGCCGACATCAGCACTGCTTACACTAGATACTGTTTACACTAGGGCCTGTTTACACTAGGTTCTATTTAATAGACCTTATTTTATACGACTACATTTCAAAAAAGAGCAAAAAACATACAATTACTACGCTAATTTATAAACGTTCAATACGGTCCATTATCGTGCCAGAAGCGACAATATTGGCAAATTCGTCGGCTAATACTTGGCTTTGTTGTACACTTTGCTGCCAATAAGCAATCCGGCTTTCGGTATCTAAATGCTTAAAGTCTTCACGATCAGGAATTTTACCAAAGGGTAAGCTGGCAATAAATTGCTTACTCGGCGCTAAAATTAATCCATTGTGGTAATTGGCTTTCGCTTTACGCCACAACAAGGATTTATCGAACCAGCCAGGGCTCATATAAGGATAAAAATGTGGATATAAACTTAACCCTGTCGCGGCTGGTAGTGGCATATCAAAATGGTAATCGGTTATTCCCCCATCGTAATATTGACCTTTGGGCGATCCTTGCAGATCGTTAACTGGGTCGAGCAATAACGGGATCGATCCGCTAGCCAATAAACCATGGCGGATATTGTCTTGGGTCAACTTAACCTGTTTAGTGGGTAAATCTTTCAATCGCCTAAAAGGTGACGCATCGTCTTTATGACTTAATATCACCCGCTCAAAATGCCAGCCTAAACTTTTACGGTTTACCACATTGCTTATCGCCGCCATCGACAAGCCCATCATTAAAGCAAACTTGGCATGAATGCGATTTAAATGGCGGGCACGACAAGCCACCATATGATGACGAATTAATGGGTTAGCAATAATATCCGCACCTTGTTGCTCACCTAAAATACCATCCACAATTTGCAATACTTGGGCACTAACCTGCTCTCGGGAAGGCTTTTTATCGTAGCGCTGATGAATATAAAAATGCTCTAACCTTGCATAAGCCGCGAGTGGATCTTGTTGCGCCATACAGGCCAAACGCCACGCCCCCGATGACGCACCCATGGTATAGAGTGGGTCTTCGCGTCCCTGAAAAAATTCACTGAATAAATACTTATCTAAGCCTGCGATGGCCAGCCACTTAGGGCCACCAGAGGCCGCAAAAATTTGCGTAAATAATGATTGGTCTAAGCCATTCGCTTCGAGTTGTTCGTAAGCTGTTGGTCCAGCAAGTAAACGTAATGCAGGCAATGTACAATCCTTATTATATTTGTAATGCTGTTATCTTGGTAAAACGGTATGCTTTAGGGTTAATACGCTAGCATGCTTTTATGATTTTTATCTTACGGAATTTTTATGATTGTTGATACTCTTGCAAATCGTCACTTATACACTCAACTGAGCCCGAGACTAGCCAAAGCACTAGCCCATCTCGCGAGCACAGACTTTAGCCAGCTTGAAGTCGGAAGTTACTCACTTGAAGGTAAAGATATTTTCGTTATCGTTAATGATTATGAGACTAAACCTAAAGAAATAGAGCCATTCGAAGTGCATCAACAATATATTGATGTGCAATATGTGGTGAGTGGCGAAGAAGAGTTTGGCTATCTGCCCTTAGCTAATCAAACGCCTTCTAAGCCCTATTTTGACAAGCATGATTATGCAGAATACGACTATGAATCTAACCGGCATGATGCGGCGTTTATTCCTCTAAAAGCGGGCATGTTTGCTTTATTTTTTCCTGGTGACATCCATATGCCGGGCACTAGTGCTAAACCTCAGCAAGTTCGTAAAGTGGTGATAAAAGTACGGGTATAGCGATGCCATTTTAATCAATGACAAATATTCAGTACTAAGGCTAAACCACTAGCAATAAGTCATTAACAATATTCATGAGCAATAAAATCGCTATTTGAATGAAACCTACTAAAGTTAATTCGAGCACGGTATTCAAGCACAATAAACACCTATACAGAGCTATTAGCACTTAAGATAGAGCGTTTAAGATGGACTCAATAGACTACTGAATAGATAATTCAATAGCGTTGTAGCCCCCAAGCTAAAGACAAATATACACTTACCCTGTGTAAAATAGAAAAAACCCCGAGACTCTCCGCTCGGGGCTTTTTTTGTCAATTACAGACACATATCATCATTGATAACACTCATATGGTAAGTTGAACCTTTGAAGTGGTATTTTTTAATGCGATGAAGATCAATCCTTGTTAAAATCAGGGCAACTTTATAGGAGAGTCTTTCAATGGCAATGTATGTAGTGGGTCACAAGATCCCTGATTCAGATTCAATTTGTGGTGCTATAGCATTAGCATATTTAAAAAACCAAATCGGTGAGCCAGCAATAGCGGCCCGTTTAGGCGAATTATCACCAGAAACCGCATTTATTTTAGAGAAATTTGGTTTTGAAGCGCCAGAATACAAAACCAGTTACGCGGGTGAAGAAGTCTATATTGTTGACCATTCAGAAATTACTCAAGCGCCAGATGATATCGCTCAAGCAACTATCGTGGGCATTGTTGACCACCATAAACTAGGCGATTTAACCACTTCTACTCCGCTAGAATGTTGGATCCGTCCAGTAGGTTGCAGTAACACAGTCATCAAAATGATGTACGATTTTTACCAAGTAAAAATCCCTGCGAACATCGCTGGTATCATGATGTGTGCCATTTTAAGTGATACCGTTATTTTCAAATCACCCACCTGCACCACAGCTGACATTCGCTGTGTTGAAGCCTTAGCTAAAATTGCTGGTATTGAAGACTTTAAAGCACTTGGTATGGAGATGTTTAAAGTAAAATCAGCAGTTGAAGGCACGCCTGCGCGTGACCTAGTAATGCGTGACTTTAAAGACTTCAACATGAACGGAAACTTAGTCGGTATTGGCCAATTAGAAGTTATCGATTTGTCTGTATTTGACGACATCAAAGCTGACTTAGAAGCAGATATTGCTAAATTAAAAGTCGAAGGTCATCGCCACAGCGTATTATTACTGCTAACCGACATCATGAAAGAAGGTTCAGAAATGTTAGTGGTTTCTGATTTACCAGACTTAACTGAGCGTGCTTATGGTAAACCGACTGTCAACGGTCGCGTTTGGCTAGACGGCGTACTAAGTCGTAAAAAACAAGTGGTACCTGCACTGCAAGATGTGTTTGCAAAGTAAATCGTTGTGAACGCCTTGAAAAAAAGAAAAAGCTGAATCAATTGATTCAGCTTTTTTATGCTTTAATACCAATCATTAATCTGTCTCATTACCGTTCATTATTAAGGTATATCACAACCCCATAGCTCTATTGATGGTTGCTTTGCCGTTGGCTCGCCAATCCAATAACTCATTGGATGACACAGTTGCTCGGTCTGAGTCGATGACACACATAACTGATAATCGCCTGCTTCTGGGGTGCGGCCTAACTTTAGCATTGGCAACACGGGTAAATGCGGTTTGTAATGCCAGCTGCCGTCTTTTAACACCGCATCGGCAGGAATTTCCATCCCGGCACCACTGCCTTTAACCCTTGCTTGCTCTAAAATAAACCCCTCGTTAATTAAGCGATAATCTTCCGCCCAACGAATTTTTTCAATAGTATGAGTCCACGACAATGTCATTTGCTCTGCAGGCACTTGAGCCCATATTGTGCCTGCTAGGCCTAAGCATAATCCTAGCATTATTTGCCCTGTGCTAAACGTTGTAACTTACGAGCACGCCATACGTGCTGTAAAATAAACGCCAGCGCCAAACTAAAGCCTAACTCATCACTTAGCGGTGTTGCCATAATCAAACAACCACCAGCAATAAAACCTAAAATACGCTCCCACACAAAAAGGTTTTGTAATAAATACCCCGTAAATATCACGCCCCAAATACCAATCGCAACCGTCGCTTTAAGTACCACAAAAATGGTATCCAGTACGCCACCACCTTGAAGCATTAATGCCGGATCGTATACCGCCATAAACGGAATAATAAACCCTGCAATGGCAATTCGAATGGCCCATAAACTTATTTTTAAACCCTTTTCTTTCGCAATAGGCGCCGCCGCAAAACACGCCAATGCTACTGGTGGTGTAAGGTCAGCCATAATGCCAAAATAAAACACAAACATGTGCGACACGATTAACGGCACGCCTAAATCTAATAATGCTGGGGCAGCAATGGAACTGGTAATAATATAATTAGGGATGGTTGGGATCCCCATGCCTAATACCAAACACGTCACCATCGTCAGCAATAAAGACAAAAATAAATTATCTTGCCCGACGGCTAAAATATAACCTGCAAACGTAGATGCTATACCCGTAAGTGACACAATCCCAATAATCACCCCAACCAATGCACACGCAATACCAACAGGCACGGCGTGACGAGCACCTTCAACTAACGCGTGCAAACATAAGGTTAGGGTTTCTTTACCACCTTTAACAAACCAACAAATCACCACCAGCATAGCGATAACGCCAAACATTACCCCAATGCCTAACTGGAAAAAGCCAGCACATAAGACCCCTAGCGCTATCCAAAAAGCAAATCGCATTGCGGCTGATGATAGATTAAGGATAATCGCTGAACCTAAAATCACAATCGCAGTGAGTGCTAAACCAACCATGCCAGAAAACAGCGGTGTACGACCGGAAAATAACAAACCAATCAAAATAAATAGCGGAATGAGTAAGTACCAACGCAACTTAATTGCCGCCCACGGATCAGGACATTGATCTTTGGGTAAGCCAGATAAATTGGCGCGTTTAGCCTCTAAATGCACCATCCAGAACACCGAACAAAAATACAATACTGCGGGGATCATCGCCGCTTTAGCAATTTCAATAAATTGAACGTTAATGGTTTCAGCCATAATAAAGGCTACGGCACCCATAATCGGCGGCATAATTTGGCTGCCCATACTGGATGTGGCTTCTACCCCACCCGCAAAAGCAGAGCGATAACCAAAACGCTTCATTAATGGAATCGTAAACTGGCCAGTTGTCACCACATTGGCCACCCCCGAACCCGTAATGGTACCCATGAGTGCAGATGACACCACCGACACTTTTGCAGGCCCTCCGACTTTATGGCCAAATAAGCCCATAGCAAAGTCGGTAAATAAGCGGATCATTCCAGCCTGCTCTAAAAAGGCACCAAACAGAATAAACAAGAAAATATAAGTCGCAGATACGTAGGTAGGTGTGCCGTATAAGCCTTCGGTGCCAAAGGCCAACTGGTTAACTATTTGGTCGAAACCATAACCTCGATGCATCAATTCACCGGGTAAATACTCACCAAATAAACCATAGGCTAAAAACATACCGCAAATAATCGGCAGTGCAATTCCCATCACTCGTCTGGCAGCTTCAAACACTAAAGCGACTAACACCACACCAATAATCATGTCATTTTGGGTTAAGTCACCAGAACGTTGAATTAAGTCAGCTTCAAATACCCACTGATAAACCGCGGTAGCCATACCGGCTAAACCGAGTATCCATGCCAAAGGTTGCCATGGCTGACTCTTGCCTATACCTGGATAACTAATAAACACCACTAATAATAAAAAGCCCACGTGCACGGCGCGTAACACTTGGGTTGAAACTGGATGAAATGCCGCTGTGGTAATTTGGAAAATAGAAAAAATAAGTGCCACAGCAAACAATGCTTTTGGCCAGTTACGCGTATCAGCGCTCAGGCCTTGCTCCGGCTCATTCATCTGGTTCTGGGTTGGATCGCTCATGGTATGCCTCTACGCTTATACTGCTAAATAATATCAACTCAAAGAGAAAAGAAAAGTAAACGAATAAATAATAACCTCAATTGAATAACGTTAATGATTACCCAAAGTTGAAACTAATGAATATGGAGAAAACCAGATAAATAAAGCGCTTGCTGGGTTTACCAAACAAGCGCTGTTAACTTAATACTATGACTTATAGCGCATTCACTTCTTTGTAATAGCGTTCTGCACCAGGGTGTAATGGGATAGGCAGATTTTTAGCCGCAGTGTCTAAACTGATCGCTTTTGCAGCAGAGTGTGCAGTACCTAAACGGTCCAGGTTTTCAAACATCAGCTTAGTCATTTGATAAGCAATTTCATCAGACACCTTGCTATGACTTACCAATAAGTTTTGTATCGCAACAGTACTCACATCTTCTGTTTGGCCTTCATAAGTATTAGCTGTAATAACCCCAACTTGATAAGCAGGATTATTAATTTTAGCGACAACATCTGCAGGGATAGCCACAAAGTTGATATCCATTGTTGCGGCTAAATCACGAATGGCTGCCATACCTAAACCAGACGATTGTAAAGTCGCATCCAATTGGCGGTTTTTAATCAGCTCAACAGATTCGGCATAAGGTAAAAACTCAACTTTACCCATATCATCGTAACTGAGTCCTGCTGCTGCAAATATGGCACGCGCGTTAAGTTCAGTTCCTGATTTTGGCGCTCCAACAGAAATACGTTTGCCTTTTAAATCTGCGAGGCTATTAATACCGGCATCTTTATTGGCGACAATTTGAATATAGTTAGAATAGGTTGCCGCAATAACACGTAATTTGTCTAACGGCTTTTTAAAACCAGCCTCTGTGTCACCTTTCCATGCAGCCGATACAGAATCCCCTAACGCCAGCGCTAACTCACCACGACCAGCTTGTAATAGGTTAAGGTTTTCCACCGATGCTTTAGTCGCTTGAACAGATGTTTTAGAACCTTCAATACCATTACTGTAAAGCTGAGATAAAGCCACACCAATAGGATAGTAAACGCCACTAGTGCCACCAGTGAGAATATTAATAAAGGTCGGTGCTGCCATCACTGCGGTACTGATAGATAACACAGCTGCTGCGCCGATCATGCAAAATCGTTTGGTTAATTTCATTTACAATATCCTTATTTTTTATATGATTATGAATTTTATTGTGTTGTTACACTACCACTGACATCCTAGGCAATCTATATAGACTAAAGGCTAATAACAGCGTTAACATATCTTTTTCCAAACTATTTCAGTGACTTCGCTAACACCCTCAAAAGTATCCTTAGCTTTTATCATCACCAACGCCCTCATAGGTTTAATGTTTAACCCACTGAGTGAACAATAAATACGCCTAATACTTGAGTATAGTGATTAACATAAAAAAGGTGCCAACAATGTCGGCACCTTTTTTAACGGCTTGATTTTTCCTTGTCTGATCGTCTGGAAAAATATTGTGCGTTGTTATATATCCATGCAGTTTGCGTAATAAGTGACTGTGGCTGGCCAATCTGAAAATACCCCGATAACACCGACATCTTTAGCCAGTACATCTAACAGCTCAAAAGTGTCGCCTTCGTTATCAATAGCATCGGCAATACTTTGATAATACCAACCGCCACCGCCTTCGCTAAGTGGACCTGAACGCTCAAGTGACCAGGTTATTATGTTAAGTCCTGCGGCACTGGCCGCTTTGGCATATTCAGACGCTACGATGGCATTGTTAACGTCTAGGGTTACCAACATCCATAACGGTGGCGCGATAATTTTTACGCCATCAGCGACTAAGGTATCCATGCTCGGTGACCAAGTGGCGCTATTTTGCGGATCAAATCCAGTTTCGCCATCACGACCGTCAAGATATACTGCCTGCTCAGCAAATTCAGGCGCATTAGCTATCCAATATTTTACGTCGTCTAAATTAAATGACTGCGGGAATACCTGCGATGCATCCACACCTGCCGCTGCATATTCATCTAACATCTTTTGCGCGTAATCTTGCTGAGTAAAACCATCATACGGCATGCTAACACTGGCTGATTTAAGCTCTGGAGTCATCTTCACCCCTGCCGCTTTAAACAGCGTGATACTTTCCGCATGAGTCATTAATGTGCCATTGCCAGCGTACAAGTCAGTTCGCCAGTTGGGTGTGCCATCCATAAACTCTGCAACTGTTGTCGCGTTAGGGTTAAATCCATCCATTTTGCCTTTTAAGGTTTTAAATTCCGCTAAGCTAATGTCGCTGGTACAACAGGTTGCAGTCGCGCTAACGCCATTGGCGGCATCGGCGGGTGAAAAAGGCACTGAACATTTATTGGCAAGTTCAGGAATAGTTAAAATATTAGTGGTAGTCGCTAAGTCACATTGCGAGTGACGGCAAACTAACTCTTTATCTGCGGTAAACGTCACGTCACATTCAACAATACCTGCGCCCGAATCGATAGCAGCTTGATAAGCTTCTTGGGTGTGTTCAGGAAATTGCATCGATGCACCGCGATGGCCAATCGAAAAATCTGTTCTGTAAAATGGCCCAGACTTACACAGTGCTAATTGAGTTTTTAATTCACTGTCTTGCATTTGATCAATTAAAAACAATGGTCTAGGCCCAACTTGAGCACTAATACTTTTATCAATATCTACCGACGTTGTATTATCGCTATCGTTGCTATTGCAAGCTGATAAACAAAATAGACTCGTCAATATCGACGCCACGCTCAGTACAGCCCTATTGTTCCTTGTCATTTCATTGCTCCATATTTTTATGTTTAGTGCCCTGATGTTAATCAAGAATGATCACTTGTTGTTTATATGGCATAGTCTACGGACTGAATATGAATGAAATAGCGAATTTATATGACAATTGAATCAACTGAATCAACTCAGAAAACCCTACCTAAGCCGACACTGTATTATGTTCATGATCCAATGTGTAGCTGGTGCTGGGGCTATCGCCCAACCTGGGATACATTGCAAGATCAACTACAACAGCAGTTTGGACAGCAATTGAGTGTACAGTACTTGGTCGGAGGGTTAGCTCCCGATTCAGCAGAGCCGATGCCAGAATCGATGCAGCAAATGTTACAACAAACCTGGAAAAATATTACCCAGCAACTGGGAACTGAATTTAATCACGACTTTTGGCAACGTTGTCAGCCAAAACGTTCGACTTACCCAGCTTGCCGAGCCTGTATTATTGCTCGCCAATTTGGTCAAGAACGTGCAATGATCAGTGCCATTCAACAGGCCTATTACCTACAGGCACAAAACCCATCTGATGTTGAGGTACTGTGTGCATTAGCTGAATCGTTAGGTATCAATGCCGCGATGTTTAAGCAACAATTACTCAGTGACAATATTGATCAGCAGTTACAACAAGAAATAGCCTTTGCCCGTAAACTGCCAATCCAAGGATTTCCATCATTGGTAATAGTGGCCAATAATCATGCGGATCCCATCACGCTTGATTACCTACAATGGCAAACCAGCTTGGCAGAGATTCAAGTTGTACTGGCTAAGATTTAGGTTCTAGATTCTTGGTCTAAGCTCGCGTGGTTGTTTCGCTTTAATCTGTGATATCCGCTACTGTTACGCATTACAAACGATGTTTAAAGTTAACATAAGGCAATGAATGGCAAATCGTAAGCGCGGTTTTTTCGGTTGGACCTGGTACGTAACATGGCGCTTTTTAGCTTTACTGACGCTATTGTTGCTGTTGCTCAGATTTGTGCCGCCACCCACTACGTCATTTATGCTGCAAAGCGATTATCCGGTAAGTCAGCATTGGGTAAGTATTGATGAGCTGCCAGCGCACATGCCATTAGCTGTAGTAGCCGCAGAAGATCAATTGTTTCCACAGCACTTCGGGGTCGATGTTAACTCCATAACTAAAGCCCTTAACCAGTACGACGATGGAGAAGGCCTGCGTGGTGCCAGTACCATCAGCCAACAAACCGCAAAAAATCTGTTACTTTGGCCGGGTAGAAGTTTTGTTCGTAAAGGGTTAGAAGCCATGTTGGCCGTGAGCCTCGAAGCTATTTGGGGTAAAAAACGTATCTTAGAGGTGTACTTAAACGTAGCTGAATTTGGTAAAGGCATTTACGGTGTAGAAGCGGCTAGCCAGCATTATTATAATAAATCGGCCCGTTATCTATCCAACAACGAAGCTGCGCGGTTAGCGGTATTATTGCCGAGTCCACGCAACCGAAACCCTAATAATTTAACCCCATACCTGCGCCAAAGAGTAGCTTGGGGAGAAAAGCAAATGCGCCAACTTGGCTCTGGCTATCTAAAGTCTATTCTGGCCAATTAACGGCAATGTCATACGAGTAGTTATCGCCCTTATCCCAAGGGCAATAACTACTCGAGCTAAACCCCATAATGACATGAGAACAACATTGCTCATTGTTAAGCAATTAGTCACTAATATTGCTCAACAAAATACATCCCCCCGACAATAGTCATCACACACCGGAAAACATGATGACAAGCAGCAAGCCTGATGAAAGCCGGAATTAAAGGGATTTGAGCCATTTTTACTGGTAGAATGCAGCCTTATTTCTATTGGCTTTACGATAAAGGCAGGCTATGACCGTTCTTCTGATGACACCTCCAATGACTCAACTTAATACGCCGTATCCAGCAACGGCTTATTTAACGGGTTTTTTACGTTTACGAGGCTATGAAGCGGTTCAGAGAGATCCTGCTATTGAGTTGTTTCTTGAAATGATGACAGCGCCCGCGCTGGAGGTGATCCGTCAACATGTAGAAGAAAACTTCGAACACTTTGAAGACGATGAGCTGCCTGATGTAGTGTTTGATTTTCTAGCTGAATTTGAACGTTACCATAGCACCGTTGAACCTGCCATTCGCTTTTTACAAGGCAAAGACCCAAGCCTAGCCATGCGAATTAACTCGCGTCGTTTTTTACCCGAAGGCCCAGCATTTGAAGCTATCGCCCAGATGGAAGCCGTGTCAGGCGACGTACTGCAAGCTGCCTTTGGCAATTTAGGCGTACAAGATAAAGCCAAATACCTCGCCACTTTATTCATTAACGATCTGTCGAACGTGATCACCCAAGGGGTTGATCCTTACTTTGAAGTCAGCCGTTATGGCGAGCGCTTAGCCGCAGCCAACCCAAGCTTCGACAACCTATACGACACCTTAATGGGCGAACCTAGCTTCAGCTCAGACATTTTAGAGCAGTTGGTTGAGCAATATTTAGAAGAAACCCAGCCTAGCGTAGTCGCGTTAACCGTACCGTTTCCCGGCAATATGCTTGGCGCTTTGCGCATAGCGCAAACCTGTAAAGCCATCAATCCTGAGCTACCTATCGTAATGGGTGGTGGCTTTGTGAATACCGAACTACGTGCGCTGAAAGACCCGCGGGTCTTTGAATTTATCGACTTTATTTGTTTAGACGACGGCGAACGTCCGCTAATTACCTTGCTAGAGTATTTTGAAGGTAAGCGCGACATTGAAGAGTTAGTACGCACTTACTTTTTGGCAGAAGATGAAAACGGTGAACCTTACGTTCATCTTAATCAAAATACTGAGCTACACGACATTCCCCAATCTGAGGTTGGCGCACCAATTTACGATGGTCTGCCATTAACCGAATACCTGTCGTTATGTGAAATGCTCAACCCAATGCACCGCATTTGGAGTGACGGCCGCTGGAATAAATTAACCATCGCCCACGGATGCTACTGGCGTAAATGCAGCTTTTGCGATGTCAGCTTAGATTATATCGACCGCTACGATACCGCAGGCGCAGATGTTCTGGTCGATCGCATCGAGGCGCTTGTCGCCGAAACCGGGCAAACCGGTTTCCATTTTGTTGATGAAGCCTTACCGCCAAAAACCTTATTTGCATTCGCCAAACGATTGATTGAACGTAACGTGGTGATCAGCTGGTGGGGCAATATTCGCTTTGAGCGTACCTTTAGCCCAGCACGTTGTCAGTTACTGGCTGATTCGGGTTGTATCGCGATTAGCGGCGGCCTTGAGGTTGCTTCAGATCGTCTATTAAAGCTAATGAAAAAAGGCGTGAGTGTTGAGCGCGTCGCCCAAGTCACTAAGGCGTTTAGTGACGCAGGTATATTGGTGCATGCTTATTTGATGTATGGCTTTCCCACTCAAACCGAGCAAGAAACCATTGATTCGTTAGAAATGGTGCGACAGTTGATGCAACAAGGTTGTTTCCAATCAGCTTACTGGCATCGTTTTGTGGCTACAATTCACAGTCCTATTGGCTTAAACCCTGAACAATTTGGCATCACGCTTGGCGATCGCCCTGAGATTATGTTCGCTGAAAATGATGTTGATTTCACCGACCCCACCGGTACCGATCATGACATGCTCGGCGAAGGGCTGCGCAAAGCACTATACAACTATATGCATGGCATCGGCTTCGACCAACCCATGAGCTTTTGGTTTGATCAAAAAGTGTCACGCACCACGATGAAGAAAGATCTGATCTCAAAAGCGATCAGCAATTTTATTTTGAGCCAAGAAGAGTAAATAGAAAGGCTGTCTGATGTGAAAGGATTCACAAATGCCGCGATGGCATAATTGAGTTCACCGTCGTTCCCTGATTTAGGCATGCTCTGACTCCGTCATTCCGGCAATGCTAAGACCCGGTTCAAGGACGTTACCGGGAAGAATCCAGCTCTACGCCGTCATCCTCGAGTGCTTTTATCGGGGATCCAGGTGTATTCTTTGTGCTTTTGTATTTTTTGTACTTTATGGCCTGCGGCCACTAACGTCGTGGCGCTTCGCCCACACCAGATTTATCAAACTTCGTTTGAATTAAGATCGCAAGGTTCCACCCGGCACAGGCCAAAAGGGGATCAACAGCAATCCCCTCTTTACTTTTTATAAAAGAATTAGCCCATGCCGTTCCGGCAACATTTTCGCTGTTTAACCAAACAACTGCAGCGAAAAAATTGCGACGGAAATTAATCCAGCTTTTGGCCGCGTATTGAGTCGGCTTCGGCCACCTCTTTATAGTAAAGAATGAAAATGCTAACGCTTCAGATGGGGCGAGCCTTCCCCTCCAAAGCTAGCCAGCTCTTATAGGCAGGATGCCTGAATGCCTTGAAGCACATGGTCAATGATGTTCCCGACATCATAATGACATTTCCAATATCCTTATCGGTCAGATGTGCGAGAAAGGCCATGTCTGGACTCACGTCATTTTCTTCAACGGCCTCAAGTTCAGAGTTGAATTTAGGCATTTGCAAACCAGACGTTTAACTCATTTTTGGACAGAAACGTCTTAGGTTGATCCCCTCAGACGTACTTTAACCAAAGCTTGTTAGAACTGAAGCACTAAAGTCTTAAGTCTTAAGTCTTAAGTTCAGATGATGATAAGTATGGCTAAGTTCTGAAATACTTAAGAAGCTATTGAGATTATCTCCACATTAATTAGACTATTTAAAGTCACTACTTAAAAAGTAACCCTAGGTTATAGGGCTACTCAGTACTAGCAATCTTTCTTCCTGAAAGTAAAAAAGCACTTTTAGGTCGCGCTGTAAGTAATTGATTATTAGATGCTTTTACTATTATAAGCATTGAGCTCGACTATTCAGCCAACACTTTTTTATACTGGACATGTTTAACTCGATTTGAGGACATCTTGAACCCAGTAATTACGCTTTCGGTGTTTCTTTCTATATGGATGATACCAAGGTTGCGACTGACCAGCATATCTTGTTGCACTGCATCAAGCTTAGATACCAGACTGTTACCTATATGAAGCTGTAGCTCACCGTCAATTATCTTGATGTGGTAATTGACCATTAATGCTTCACTGTAAAAATTTCCCGTAAATTGGGCTAATTGGTCGCCGTTGTAATTGGCTGGTGTGTACTCATCACATATAAAGGGATCCCGACCATTTACCGAGACTGACATTTGATTACTTTTAGGCATAAAAGTCATAATGACGTTAGCAGACACACCCATTAGCTTGAACTGCTTTTCGGAAAGAGGGGCTAAATCATATTCTCGTTCGGGGGCTGGTGATAGCTTTAACTTTCCCTGTTTAATATACACATGACGTGAATCACTTCTATCTTCACTCCAATAGTGACCAGAAAAATTCTTTAACTGATCTGCGTTAAGTTCAATAAACTGCGGCGCACTTTCAACTTCTTTTTTGTAGAACTGATTTAAATATAGATCAGCAACTTGGCGTGCTAAACCAGTTGAATAAGCATCCTCTCTGTTCGCTAGGACAATGACTGAAAATTTTTGCTCTGGAAATCTAATCAGATTCGACTTAAAACCGCCAAACCACCCGGCGTGGTCTATCTGTTTAAGCCCTTTATAATCACTTATACGAAGCCCAGAAGCATAATCAAGTTGCTCACCGTTATTGAGCGTTCCAACGGTTGTCATTTTTTCCCAAAAGTTTTTATCAAACACTTTTTGTTGATAAAACTCATCGTCCCATTTTTTTAAATCTTCTACAGTAGTTAAAATGCCGCCATCACCAATAAGATCTAATGTTGGCATGTTAATTTCGAATTCAGGTCCAGAGAAGGGGGTATATCCATAGGCTTTATTTTTCACAATACGGTTATGATTATTATGAAACCGCGTATTGTGCATCTTCAGAGGCTTAAAGATTTCATTGTCAGCGAATGAGGCCATTGAAACTCCCGTTACCTTTTGCACTATTTGTGCAAGTAACCAATAACCTGAATTACTGTATAAAAACTCCTCCCCAGGGTTGAAATTAAGTGATGGTTGAGCGGTCAACCACCCCATGACCTCTGCATCATCATAGTAATCATCAGTTCGAAAACCTTTTAACTCTTTAAGGTTAAAATAATCTCTAACCCCACTAGTGTGGTGGAGCAAATGTCTTATGGTGATGTCTTTTGCATAATCTGGAAAATCTGGAAAGAAAGAGTAGAGCGAATCGTTTAAATTCAAATTTTGTTGCTGAACTAATAGGAGAATAGTCGCTGCTGTGAATTGTTTTGAGGTAGATGCAATTCTAAAAACGGTGGTTGGAGTATTAGGGACTGAGTGCTCGATATTTGCTAAGCCATATCCTTTACTGAAAATGAGTTTACCTTCTTTAATAACTGCTACAGTGCCGCCTGGCTGGTCAACTTGTTCCCATTCGGAAAAAATACTATCAATGTCAAACTGGCTAGGATCAGCAATAGCATCTGGGCGAAATGTAGAAATAACAATAAACACACTCACGAGGATTAATGATCTGATTTTTAGCAACTTAAACTCCATTTTAAAATTACATGTCTTCTTTTAGTCCATTGTATTCTATTTTTGTTCAAAATACTTACAAGTGAACATCTCCTTGGTAACCCTTGTCCTCGATTGCAAGCCAAACTCACGACTTCTTTCTTACATCTATTCAAATAGAGTATTCAAATGTATACAAGAGTGGCTTTTTATTTAGCTATACAAAAAACTGCTGACTCGAAGATCTCCGTTTGAAGTGAACGAATGTGTAAAGCTATTTTGATCTAAAGCTTGAGACTAGTTCACATTGTAAGAGCTATTTTACAAGGGCAGCAAGATTCTCAAAAAGTTAACCGAAAAGGGAAATACTGTTGTTTTCCTCTCATCACTTTTTGCAAAAGATTAGGGGCGAAGCGACACAACGTAGTTTATTATATGACTAACAAGGTTTGGGGCAAAAACAAGTTAGATTTATTGACTTGAAAATGGACCGGTTCAACCCTGAACTAGAGGGCGTTGAAGAAAATAGCGTGAATCCTGACATGAATGTCAGGCTAGCTTTCGGGGTACAGGATGTACCATCGGAAGCGTTAGCATTTTCGAATAAGTCCGAGGCGGAATAACAATAAAGTCAAAAGCTGGATCAACCCCATGGCGACCTTTTCGCTGTTTGAAAATGTTGCGGGGCGGCTGGGTGATCGAAGAGGGAACAGCCGTTGGTTTCCTTTTGGTCTGGTGTGGGTGAAGCGCCACGACGTTAGTGGCCGCAGGCCATAATCTAAAAACATAATGGGGCATAAATGAGTTACGTATATTGCTTGCAACGGTCAAAATTCAACTCTGAACTTGAGGCCGTTGAAGAAAATGACGTGAGCTGGCCATGGACGGCCAGCTAGCTTTAGAGGGGAAGGGACGCCCCATCTGAAGCGTTAGCATTTTCGAATAAGGCCGAAGCTGACTAAAAATAAAGTTAAAAGCTGGATCTACCCCATGGCGACCTTTTCGCTGTTTGAAAATGTTGCGGGGCGGCTGGGTGATCCAAGAGGGAATAGCCGTTAATTCCCTCTTGGTCTGGTGTGGGTGAAGCGCCACGACGTTAGTGGCCGCAGGCCATAAGTACAAAACTACAGGAAACTAACACCTGGATCCCGGCTCATAAGCATTGCCGGGAAGACGATGACACGAACCTGAGTAAGTTGATAACTTACTGCCTTTGCTCTTGTATGAGAATAAAACTAAGCCATCCATTTTAGTGATGAATATAACATCACTATTCTTCACTTTGATTACGATTGCGTTAACCACAATTCAAATCTATTAATTGACCTTAATTATCAACAGTCTGAGCACGCTATTTCTTTAATCACTCTTGCGGGATTACCGCCGATGACAACATTGTCGCCAAAACTATTGGTTACCACAGCGCCTGAAGCGACAACAACATTATTGCCTAACGTCACACCGGGATTGATCGTAGCGTGGCCACCAATCCAACAGTTGTGGCCTATGGTTACTGGTTTGCCGTACTCTACACCGCTGTTTCTTTTAATAGGGTCGAGTGGATGCGTGGCAGTATAAATTCCTACTTGAGGTGCGATTAAACAATTATCACCAATTCTAACTTCTGCAACGTCTAAAATAACGCAGCCAAAATTGGCATAAAAATTTTCACCGACATGAATATTCACACCATAATCACAGTTAAATGACGACTCAATATGAATGCTACGTCCTGTCGAGCCAAACAATGATTTAACAATGTTCACTCGTTTATCAGCATCACTCACACTGGTTTGATTTAACGTTTCGGTCAATAAACGGGCTTTTAGGCGTAACGCAACCAACTCCGCATCACCGGGATCATAATACTCTCCTGAGAGCATTTTCTCTTTTTCTGTCATATTCCACTCTATTCAAACTAAGCTAAAAAAGGCTAAAAACTAAGTCTATATGGCCATATTATTACAGAGCAACAAAAATTAATCATACCACCCATTTTTTGTAGCCATAGTTCAACTTTTCAATCCTTATTAAATATATGAAAATAGCTTTCTGCACGATTTAAATGTATAGATTAGTGTTAATTATCAACAGTATGAAGCATAATTATAAACAGTAAGTCATACTTTGAACAACCGATGAGCTTGGGGTTTAACCAATCTTTCAGGCGCACTATAACCCTACTAAATATAAGAAAAGGTAAGTAGGATCAAGATTATAATATACTAGGTTGATTTATCACTATTCTGCATAGAGAATAGCGCCTAGTTAAAGTGATACATAACGTGATAGTTAATACGATAGTCAGAGCGATAAATAACGCATAGGAACGGCAATAACATGATGACAAAATGGGCGATACGTTTTTTACAGATGGCCGAGCTCGTAGCATCTTGGAGTAAAGATCCCTCCACCCGAGTTGGTGCGGTGATCACTGAAAACAATCGCATCGTATCGTTAGGCTTTAATGGTTACCCTCACGGAATATCAGATAGCGCCGAAACCGATAACCGTGAAATGAAACTGCTAAAAACGCTCCATGCAGAAGAAAACGCCATATTGCATGCCAAACGCGATCTCAGTAGCTGTGAAATTTGGGTGACTCACTTCCCCTGCCCAAACTGCGCTGCCAAGATTATCCAAACCGGATTGCGCGCTGTGCATAGCCCAAAGCCCAACGACGATTTTCTGTCGCGCTGGGGAGACAAGATTAAAGTCAGCGAAGATATGTTTGAACAAGCTGGCGTTGAAGTCGATTGGATGCAAGTAGATTAACCAAGCTGGATGAACATGTTGGCAGTGTAAATCGGCAACGGCTTAAGTGAATTAGTACATTAGCTATCTAGGTGTTCTTTGTACTTATAGCCTGCGGCCACTAACGTCGTGGCGCTTCATCCGCACCGATTCTAGAAACAAGAATAGATCGCAAGGTTTCACCCTGCTCGGACCAAAAGAGGGAAACTGTAAAATTTAACAATGGGAAGCTAGGTAATTCGGTTGAAGTATCTATTTACTTTGCCCACTATCAAGATGTCATTGCGGTGGTCAATTCTTTAGCAATTGCATCAAAGCACACTTTCACATTTAATGGCATTCGATTGCCAAACGGATGTAGACCATAAATGGTATTCATCGGCAATGTTTTCCCTTTAAACACCTCCACTAAATCGCCCTCAAGGTTATCAAGATAAAAGTCCGGTACTATCCCAACGCCACTGCCAAATTGAATTAATGCCAAGCAAGTATGAAATGAGTTAGCTATGCAATGTGCCTGAGTATGGTAATGCCATGGCTCGTTTGTATCTGTTATAAACTCATGTGTAATGGCTTTTTTTTGCCAAGTATTTGCTACATAAGGCAATGCCTGCCACTCATTTTGTTCAACGAGTGCTTTTGTGCCCACCAGCACATCTCTAAACTCACCAATACGTTTCTGTTTTAAATTACTGGCTTGGGATCGCCCAACCCGTATCGCTAAATCAATGTCTTCTGACATTAAGTCTAAATGCTGATCATGACTAATAAGTTCAGGCTTTAATAAAGGGTATTGCGAGAGCAACTTTCCAATAGCTGGAGTCACCAGAGTTTCCATTAAGGCATTAGGCGCTGTGATGCGCACTCGTCCTTGCGGGATCACTTTAGTTTGTTCCGTATCTAACCATGCATCACCTGCTATTTGATTAAGCATTTTACAGTGTTGGTAAAACTGTTGTCCTGCATCTGTTAGGGCTTGCTTACGAGTTGTCCGCTTGAGTAACACAATGCCAAGGTCAGTTTCTAACGACTTCAGGTGCTGGCTCACCACTGATTTAGATACCGCCAAAACCTCTGCCGCCGCGGTAATTGAACCCGCCTCTACAATATGCGCAAACACCGACATCTGCCGTAATCGAATCATAACTATTGTTCTATTTTATTAAACAGTGTTTACAAATATAGCTGTTTTTCTAATTTAATTATATGGCTATTATCTATTTCAATCGCGACACAAACAGTTTATCAAGGACCTTCCCATGAAAAATTTTACAATGACAGACAACACGATTTTAGCCGCCTGTAAAAACGGTATTTTAGCTTGGCAAATTGCATTCAATAGCCAAGATGCCAAAGGCTGTGCTGCTCAGTATCAAAAAGATTGTACTATGACGGCTCGCCCCTTCGGTGTGTTTGAAGGCCGTAAAGCCATTGAAGCTTTCTGGCAAGGTATTATTGATCAAGGTTTTAAAGATGTGGATTACACACAAGTAACATGGGAAGCAGAAGGTGATAATAGTTATGTTCTAACGTCAAAATGGACGATGAATAAAGCCTTTGGTGTTGTGCACCGCGAACTTTGGGTTGTAGAGGCTGACGGACACGCCCGCCTGGCTAGTGATGAGTTTGAAGTACTGGGTGAATAAAGTATGCCACCCTGCTTTTGAACAAATTGGAATGGGTAGCCAAGTGTTTGTTCTAGGCTAACGATAGTTTGTCTAGGTCTGGCCATCTTAGGTTACCAGTTAGTAATAAAGGTAACTAAAGCCTAGTTGCGTATTTACTCTTTATTTAATTGGAATGGAAATTAAAATGGTGGCCATGTTAATTGTTTGATATTAGTTGTCTGATATTAATTGTTTTTATTCATTTCGCTCTGATAAGTTTTCTTTAACGATCTGAGAATCTTGTTGTGCAAAGAACTCTACTTTAAATTCAGTATCTTCAGTCATCAACTCAACTTTATGCCAGTATTCTGGTGGTGAAATGGCAACACTTCCGGCTTTGACTATAAGCTCTTGCTCTATCGCACCGCGACGTTCTTTAAAACCAAAAAACCTTAACTCCCCAACGGTCACGCAGATTCTCCCATAAACTCCGGCTTTGGTATTATGCTCGAAAAGAAATAGCTTCGGGATATTATCCTTGTTCATTAAAAAGGTGGTTTTGTAGTTTACAAAATCAGCGGGAATAACATTATTTTCTTTGTTCATATTGTTACCTCAATTAATGATAGATTTTTTTATTACAGGTGACCATTTGGCTAGCCTCAATAACCGATTTAAAAACTACAGAAGCCACCAAAATAACATCATAAGTAAAGTGACTAAACTATGCCACCCCGCTTTTGAACAAGTAACATAACTCGTTTTCATTGCTTTAGCGAGAGTTCGGCGCGATGCACTCAACGCATCAATTTCTATCGATATGTCTAAATAATTGGAATGGGCGACCATGTTAATTGTGGAAAGCAGAAGGTGATAATCGTTATGTTCTAACGTCAAAATGGACGATGAATAAAGCCTTTGGTGTTGTGTACAGTGAACTTTGGTTTTAGAGGCTGACGGACGCGCCCACCTGGCGCGTGATGAGTTTGAAGTACTGGGTGAATAAAGTAGCCACCCAGCACTTGAACAAATTGGAATGGGTGGCCATGTTAATTCTAGCTATGTTAATTCAAGGTGTGCTTCGCTAGACGCTTAGTTTACTTCTAATAAAGTTTCTATTATTCTGATTTTGTTATGGATTACTTAAGATTTAAATCCAGCCGCAGTCATCAATAATTTAAATCCCATAGATACTATGCCTAACGAAAGTACACTTATAACCCAGATACTTATAAGCCATAACCATTTCTGGAGTGTGCTATTAAGTTTCATTTTAACCTCCCTAATGATTAATTAGTGGTAAGCCTCGCCTTCTTTTACTTTTCCGGCGAAGACGTAATAACTCCAAAATGTATATGCAAGGATCATAGGAATAATGATCAACGCACCATAAAGCATGAAACTGAGGCTTTCTTTGGGGGCTGCTGCTTGCCATATTGAGATGTTAGGAGGAATGATGTTAGGCCATAGGCTAATCCCAAGACCTGCAAAACCAAGAAAAACAATCATTAATGCCATTAAAAACGGGGATGTTTCTTTTTGCTTTTTGACTGAATCAAATGTTTTCCAGCACAAAACAGCCGTCAGTAAGGGCACCGGAGCTAATAGGAATAAATTGGGTAGCGTAAACCAACGTTCGGCAATGGATACGCTAGTCAGTGGTGTCCATACACTCACGACAATTATAGCAACAATAAGTAAGCTGAGAATTTTAGGCACTAAAGTAAATATGGTCTGTTGCAGATCACCTTCAGTTTTCGTTAGCAACCAAGTGCTACCAAGTAATGCATATGCAGCCAACAGACCAAAGCCACAAAATAGTGGGAATGGAGCGAGCCAATCTAACTGGCCACCTGTAAATATACGACCTTCAACAGTAAATCCCTGAACCACTGCACCAACGACAACACCTTGACAATAGGTGGTAATAATTGAGCCTACCATAAATGCACGATCCCAGAATTTAAGGTGACTTGGTAGTGCTTTAAAGCGAAACTCAAAGGCAACACCCCGAAAAATTAGTGCCACTAACATCAGTGTAATTGGGATGGTTAACGCTTCAAGAATTATCGAGTAAGCCAGAGGGAAGGCGCCAAATAGCGCAGCGCCACCAAGTACTATCCACGTTTCATTACCATCCCAAACCGGGGCAACACTATTAACCATGACATCTTTTTGTGAACTGCTTTTAACAAAAGGCATCATAATTCCTATGCCTAAATCAAAACCATCCATGAAAATGTACATCAAGGTAGCAAAGATGATGATACCAAACCAAACAACCGAAAGATCTAATTCCATAAAGATTACCTCAAGTCATGCCGTAAATTTAAAGTCGACCAGAAATTGTCGAAATTTCATGGGAACCAGTGTTGTGAGCATCATCTAGCTGAGGCCCCTGTTTCATTTGGCGCATCATGTAGAAGTAGCCAAACCCAAAGACTAGGCTGTAAACAATGAAGAAACATAGAAGGCTGATACTCATTTGTAAGTCACTATGGGCCGATACTGCATCTTTAGTTTTCATCAATCCGTATACAACCCAAGGCTGACGGCCTACTTCGGTAGTAAACCAACCCGCGAGTATAGCAATTAACCCAGCGGGCCCCATTAAAAGAGAGAACTTTAGATACCAACCTGTATTATAAAGTCGCTGTTTTTTACGTAGAACAAGACTGTACAAGCCCTGTAAAATCATGAGTACTCCAAGTAATACCATAATTCTAAAAGACCAAAATATAACTAGTGAGTTAGGTCTTTCGTCTTTTGGAAAGTCTTTCAATGCTGGAATGGGTTCTACCAAACTGTGTTTGAGTATTAAGCTGCCAAGTACGGGTATTTCAAGCGCAAAGTCTGTACGCTCTTTTTCCATATTCGGGAATCCAAACAGAATCAATGGACTTGGGCCGCCGTCAGAGTTATCCCAATGTCCTTCTATCGCTGCAATTTTTGCAGGTTGATGTTCTAGCGTATTAAGGCCATGTATGTCCCCTATATAGGCTTGGATCGGTGCGACTAGAACTAACATCCACATTGCCATCGAAAACATTTTCTTAACTGGGCCAGTTTTGTTGCCCTTGAGCAGATGCCAGGCTGCGCAAGCACCGACAAATAAAGCAGTGCTGAGAAATGCTGCAACACCCATATGAACTAATCTGTATGGAAATGAAGGGTTAAAAATGACTGCAAACCAATCGGTTGGGACAACTTGACCATTGATAATCTCGTAACCGGTTGGGGTTTGCATCCAACTGTTAGAGGCGAGGATCCAAAAAGTGGAGAGTATGGTCCCCAGAGCGACCATACAGGTAGCAAAAAAGTGTAGCTTATCGCCTACTCGTTGCCAGCCAAAGAGCATAACCCCAAGAAAACCAGCTTCTAAGAAAAAAGCAGTCAGCACTTCATAAGTGAGTAGCGGCCCAGTAATACTACCGGCAAAAGATGAAAAACCACTCCAATTGGTTCCAAATTGATAGGCCATAACAAGGCCTGAAACAACACCCATACCAAAGTTTACAGCAAAAATCTTTGACCAAAAAAGGTAGAGGACTTTGTAGTCAGGATTACGTGTTTTGAGGCTTAATCCTTCTAATACAGCAAGGTAGCTAGCCAGCCCAATGGTTATTGCTGGAAAAATAATGTGGAAAGATATTGTAAAAGCAAACTGTATCCGTGCTAATAACAAAGCATCGAGCTCAAACATAAACTAGCCTTATTCATTTTAGAAGATGGCATATTAATGGATGGCCAAGGGTATAAGTAGGCACAGAAATTAAGTCTAAATATATAACAGATGGTTTTTATCGGTGTTATGATTTAGAAGGTATTAATTGTTATGGTGAATTCGAATTGGCAAAGTATGAAGATCTGGTTTATCAACTCAAACGTCAGATAAAATCTGGAGTCTGGCGTGCGGGCGATAAATTACCGTCGCTTAGAAAACAGTCTGAACATAGTGGTCTAAGTTTGATGACCGTTTTACATGCTTATCAAGTCTTGGAGTCTCAAGGTTATGTGGTTTCTCAAGCGCGTTCAGGCTATCGTGTGACACCTGAATTAAAAGAAACCGAACCTCATCGACATATTGCGGTGTCGTTAACTGAAAAAGTTGATATTAACGACTTTGTGTTTGAAGTGCTGCAAGCAGGTCGTAACCCGTATATGGTTAATTTTGGTTTCGCGTATCCAGATCCTAGTTTGTATCCACGCCAACAAGTTAATCGTTCGCTAATGTCTGCCGCCCGAAATCTACCAATTTCTAGTACATTCGATAATTTACCGCCTGGTAATGAAGAGTTAAGAACGATCCTTGCTAAACGGTATGCGACAAAAGGAGTTAACATATCGCCTGAGGAGATTGTGATTACCGCCGGCGCACTCGAAGCGTTAAATCTCAGCTTGCAAGTGTGCACCAAACCGGGTGATTGGGTGGTGGTTGAATCTCCCACGTTTTATGGTGCACTTCAATCATTAGAGCGGCTGGGATTAAAAGCCTTGTCGGTAAGAACCGATACTATAGCAGGAATTGATCTCGATGCTTTGGAAAAGGCACTTCAATCCCATGATGTAAAGGCGTGCTGGTTGATGAGCAATCATCAGAACCCACTGGGTTTTACACTAACATTAGAGAAAAAGCAGTCGTTAAATGATCTGCTTAATCGTTATAACGTGGCCTTGATTGAAGATGATGTCTATGGAGAGCTTTATCAAGAAGGCTCTCCAGTTATGCCAGTCAAACAGTTTGATCAAACTGGAAACGTAATGCTTTGTTCTTCTTTTTCAAAATCTTTGGTTTCGGGGTTTAGAATTGGTTGGGTAGCAGCAGGGAAGCGTGCGTTGGAGATGCAAAAGTTGCAATTAATGAGCACGCTAGCAACAAGCGCACCCATTCAATTAGCGCTAACGGACTATTTAAGTAAGTGTAATTACGAAACCCATTTAAAGCAGTTGAGAAAAAAACTGCATGAACGTAAGAGACAGATGGAGTGTTTGCTTACTAAGTACTTACCTTCAGGAGTGAATATAACGAGTCAACAAGGAGGTTATTTTATTTGGGTAGAACTTCCGCTTGGAATTGATTCTGTGGATGTTTTTCATGCTGCTATAAAGCAAAACATCAGCATTGCGCCGGGAAAAATGTTTAGCGTAACCGAACACTACAACCATTGTATGAGATTGAACGCGTCCTTTGCACTGAATGATAAAACAGTACAAGCAATAATAACATTAGGACAAATAATCAGTGAATGTATGGTGGTGAATGCATCAAAAAATGAGCAACTTCGAAATAACGAACCCAAGTTCTAACCCGAACGCTCTAATCCTCAAGATCTGATATAGATATAGCCTTCATTTCTGTATCTATTTTCGAAAGTCCTCTACTTTTATAATGCCGTTCCTTTATTTGTTTCCAAGGACAGTAGGACCTTGGGAATGGATTTTTACTACGTACCGGAAATACCAATGAGTAATGTAAAAATAGCTGCACTACGTGCACTTCATTTGATGGATCTAACAACCTTAAGCGATAACGATACCGATGATAAAATTATCGAGTTGTGTAAGCTAGCTAAAACCTTTGCAGGTAATACCGCCGGCATATGCATCTATCCGCGTTTCATTCCTATTGCCAAAAAGCAATTGCGATCACAAGGTACCCCCAATATTCGAGTGGTCACTGTGACTAATTTTCCTCATGGAAATGATGATGTTGAAATAGCCGTTGCTGAAACAAAAGCGGCCATTGCCTATGGCGCAGATGATGTCGATGTTGTGTTTCCATATCGCGCGTTAATATTGGGTAATGAGGATGTTTGCTTTGAGCTTATTGAGCAATGTAAAGCCGCTTGCGGTAATGACATTTTCTTCAAAGTGATTATCGAGTCTGGTGAGCTAAAAACGCCTGAACTAATCAAAAGAGCCTCCGAAATATCCATTAAAGCGGGTGCTGATATGATCAAAACCTCTACGGGGAAAGTGCCCGTCAATGCAACGCTAGAAGCGGCTGAAATTATGTTATCAGTCATCAAACTGATGGACGTTGAAAGTCACGTTGGTTTTAAGGCCTCTGGCGGCGTTCAGACTGCAGAAGAAGCCAAACTATATTTAGATATGGCTGATAATATTATTGGGGAAGGTTGGGCCGATAACGCTAAACACTATCGTTTTGGTGCTTCTAGCTTGTTATCTAATCTACTTAATACGCTAGGTGAAGCAAAATAGACGTTGACGCTAAATATTAAATTGAGCACTTATGAGCGTTCCTATTCGACAAGATGTTACCGATAAATCTATGCTGCAGTAAACTATGCCACCTAGCTTTTGAACAATACTTAAACGCACAGCCAGCGCTGGCAGTTTGCAGCGCCTTGTCATCGTTTTCGGTCTAAATGCTCACAATATTCAGTTAAAATAATAAAACAATGCCGCCATCATTTTACTGTTCATTATAAAGAGTGCGTAAGCATAAATATCAATAGCAAAGATGGTGGTAAGCTCAAGAATACGTGAGTCAACCCACTCACGCCGATGCTCAAAGTTCTCACAGGTTGAATTATCAATACCACACAAAAATGCCTTACGCACTACTCGTGTACAACAGTGACTACTCTCTATTTTCAAGAGAAGGTGTGTAATCTAAACTAACAATTGTCTGTCTTGGTCTGGCCATCTTCAAATACCATTTAGGAAGGGTAAATAAAGCCTAGTTTACTGTCTATTATTTCGCCAACTATTTTGGGTGGCCATGTTAATTCACCTTAGTTATAGGGCTAAGCTACTGTTTCAAAATATTCTTCTCGGTCAAAGGTATGAAACCAAGATGAATAGTTTGTTAAGTCATGTAGCCGTTCATTAAAATGCGATTGGTCAATAATTAAAGGCTTCATGGCAATGTTCACTTTTTCATTAAGTTGGCTGAACATATGCGGGTTTAATATTAATTGCTTCGTATGAACACAATATAACCCGACGATGTCATGAGGAAAAAGCCCAGCTTTAAGGGTTTCTTCTTTTTGGGCTTGGTAAATTGAAGACCTCATCGGTAAAACCGGCACATGAAACCTAGAAATTTCATTAGTTAATCGCTTTTTAGTTCGATGATCTGTTCTATTTATTGTAAATATTACATACCTTCGAGTATCTCGTTTTCCAGAGAAACTTATTGCTTGTCTAATACTCCGAGAAGTCGAAATCGAAATTGACTTCCCATTAGTACCAATATGACCAGCAGTATGAAGTACAGCCCAATAGTAATCACGCGCAACAACGCCAAGTTCATTAATCATATCGGAAAAGACGGCTTTATTAGCTTTATCTGAAAAGAATTCAAAGAAAGAAGAGTTTGAATTGACAAACGAAGTAACGTTACTATTTTTTGATTTACTAAGATTTGACAGTCTGTCGAATATTTTGTTTGCAGTTTTATTACTAATATCAGAAATGTCATTTAGCCACTTTCTATTAATAGCTTCGTTCCTAAAGTGCTGAGCTTTTTCTCCAAAATAAAATAGACGGTTAGCTATTGTTTTATCATCGATGTTTTCATCGTTTTTAGATAAACGATCTGATAAAAAATCATAGCTAACACCACGGTACAGCATCTTGCTTTCGTTTCTATTAGTACTCACCAATGAGAATAGTGTCTGTAATACCTTTTCCATTTCGCAATTTTTGAGAGCACGATTATCATCATCATCAATTGTGATTAGTTTATTTGGATTTATCATGTGCAGATACCTCGAGAGAACTCCAAGCCCTATAACGCTTCAATCAACCGACGCGTCAGCGGTCGGTTGCATTGACTTGTTATGCAATGATGCATTCCTTTCTTCGTGAGCTTTATTTCTATCTAGCCGAAGTTTATTAATCTTCTTTTTCTCATTTAGCATGTACTCGACCATATCCCAACTTGTTATGTGATTTTTCGGTATATTGTACTGTTTTCTAAGTTTCTGAGTAATTTCAGCAGCTCTAAGTCCAAGAGTTGAGTATTGATACTGACGCTCTTCAAAACCCTCGAAAAAATCTGGAGGACTTGCTGCAAACTCAAATGTACTAGATATAAAGCTGTTCGCTTCCTTTACTAAACTTGGAAAATAGAGTATTTCGTACATTAACTGCGGTGAGAAGGATTTCCAATTTACATCTTTTAACTCTACATCCAGCTCTGGAGTTTCCACTTGTACACGATGGCAACCATCTTCATCTGTTTGCCCATGATATAGCCCGTCATCTCCAACTACAGCAGCACAACTATCCATAAAAGATTCAAAGATGCAGATCATTCTTATTGCGAGGTACTCTGCTTCCCTCTTGCGAGTTCGCCGAGCTGTGAATATGTCCTTAAAGAAATTCAGAAAGAAGCCTAAGACAACGCCAAATAACCCGATAACTATCTTCTCATCCATCTATAACTCCTAACGAGTAAGGTTCCAAGTGCTGCATAACGTTTTAGTATTTATGCGTTGCGCTGTTTGCAGGGCATAAATCGCTTGTTGGACTTGGCCGATGCCTAGCCCATATTAATTGGCATGCTTCATGCTATAGGAATTTGCTTTTTTTGATGCTGGCCATGGGCTACAGAGCAGTTTTGGGTCTGTTGATATTGAGTAGTGGGTAAGTTTTTCATTGAAATTCCTTTTCATCATATTTTTCTATCTTACATCTTTAAGCCTAACAGTTTCAATGAGGATTATGTACTCAATTGAAGTCTCTGTTGGCTCCGCGCAGCGGCTTAGTTCAACGCCCAGCGAAGGGGAAAACTTGGAGCGCAGCGGAAATTTGTCCCACTAGCGCTGCTTGATACTTATTGAGCCCTCTCCCTAGCAAGCCGCATCAGCGGTATGCTTAAGGTGACTAAACCAACAGGAGAAAGCTCAATGAGATTTTATAATAACTCACATCCATACTACTGTGGTATTGATTTACATGCACGTTTACTTTACGTCTGCATCATTGATTCTAAAGGGGAAGTTGTTGCTCACAAAAAGATAGGTGCCAGCAAAGATGACTTATTACTCATTCTAGAACCCTATATCGGCAATGTAATTGTCGGGGTTGAGTGTATGCATTGCTGGTACTGGGTGTCAGATTGGTGTGCTGAACTGGGAATTGATTTTATCTTAGGCCATGCGCTTTATATGAAGGCGATCCACGGTGGTAAAACTAAAAATGATAAAGTCGATTCCTTTAAAATTGCCACATTACTGCGTGGTGGCAACTTCCCCATAGCGTACGATTATCCGAGTGAAATGCGCGCAGCACGCGACTTGTTACGTCGACGAATGAAGATTGTCCGTCACGGTGCGATGCTCAAAGGCCACGTGGTTAACACCAAACAGTCAATACAACTTGCCTGCGACAGAGTTAAATCTTAAAAATATTTCAGCAAGACAAAAACTACGCGAGCAATATCAAGATCCTATCGTACAACGAAATATCGATTTAGACATGGCACTCCTTGATTGTTATGCAAAGGAACTCGCACAGGTTGAATGGTTCATCGAAAAACAAGCCAAAAACCATAATCCCGTCTATTTAGAATTACTGAAAACGGTACCTGGTATTGGTAAGATTTTATCGCTGACTATCCTGTATGAAATCGGCGATATTAGCAGATTTGAGTCAGTACAAAAGTTTGCGTCATACTCTCGATTAGTCAAATGTAAAGCGGAGTCAGCCGGTAAAACCTACGGTACTAACGGTAATAAAATCGGTAATGCTCATTTGAAATGGGCGTTCTCAGAAGCTGCGGTACTTTATCTGCGAGGCAATGACAAAGCACGTAACTACCTTAATCGATTACAAAAACGAATGAGTAAAGCTAAAGCATTATTATCTGCACTGGCACATAAGCTTGGCCGCTGTGTTTATTTCATGTTAAAGAACAAAACGGTGTTTGATGAACAACGATTCTTAAAAGGATAAGTCGCGCAATAAGGTGAGCTGAACGTCTAACTAGATACTCTTTGAAAAAGAGAAGCGAGCATGACCGTGAATGATGTGGCTAATGAAGCAATGACTTCTCACCATCATCACTATGCCAAATGCTATTTAAGCTACATCGCCTTGATTAGACACCTTATTGGCGCGCATTAATGAATGCAATCAACAAAGTCGTTTACACCTTAAATGAGCCTGAAACTAACTGTGCATAAAGCACCTGAGACTTGAATAGTGCCATCTTAGGGTTAACCGATAAATGTCTAGTGCCCCTGATATTTCAAAGGAATGAAAAGCGTCAGGCAGCGATAAGATCGCACTAAGAGAGCCTCTATATGTGTTTGCTGTAAACGACGATTTGACAGCTAAATGACAGACGAAGTAGATGAATTTGTTGATTGATTTTAATTTGACTGCAAAAGCAGTCAAATAAGTTAGGCTCGCCTATTGACTGGCGGAAGGCTCATATGTGTTATGTTTATCTGAGACGGCTTTTTTCAAGCTTACGGCCTGTACAAAATAGATAAAGATCATTTAGCTCACTGTAAATCCTTTCGCATTCATTCAAAGCGTAACCAAGAAAACCACTTTTTGTGATTGTATGAGGAAAAGGCTCATCGAAGTCGCTAGCCTTAAGCCCTTTTATCAGTGAGTCATAAAGGTGGTTAAGCTCTATAACTTTCAAATAACCACATTGAAGCTTTTCGTAGAAGTTAATGTCGAGCTCTGCAACATTAACTAGGATCTTGTCGTGTTGCACCATTGATGGTTTTCTTGCAGGGGAAGCCATGACTAACCGATCATCGTGAGTGACATGTACATAGAGATTTCCGGCCTCTTTGAACTTTGCCTCATAAATACCACCATCCCACTCTTCCTTATTTTCCTCTAGCTCCGAGAAAATGCCTTCTAGCGATAAATAGGCACCATAATTCAGCTCTAGCTCTTCTGCTATTAACTGTTTGTATGCTTTAATTTTCCGCAACTCAGCCTTCCGTTTTTTTATTGAATCCAATATTTCTCGTGCGACAAAAAGAACTAGCGCCATAAATACTGGTATTGGTAGAAGGTCGGCCTCTCCTGAGGCAAGCTTCTTTATATAACCTTGTACCGCCCCTGAATGGAAAACTGAAATCGCCAATTCAAGGAGAAAATATCCCAATGCAAGCGAGAATATGCCAAAAATTATTCCATAAACTTCTGGCTTAATGTCTTCAAATTTCAATTACTGAGTTTCCTTTGAAACATAACGTTTTAGTATTTATGCGTTGCGCTGTTTGCAGGGCATAAATCGCTTGTTGGACTTGGCCGATGCCTAGTCCAACTTAATTGGCATACTTCATGTTATAGGAATTTGCTTTTTTTGATGCTGGCTATGGGCTACAGAGCAGTTTTGGGTCTGTTGATATTGAGTAGTGGGTAAGTTTTTCATTGAAATTCCTTTTCATCATATTTTTCTATCTTACATCTTTAAGCCTAACGGTTTCAATGAGGATTATGTACTCAATTGAAGCCTCATTTGGCTCCGCGCAGCGGCTTAGTTCAACAGCTTATTGAACGCCTCGCCCAATAAAGCCGACCATTTAAGTTATTGATTTATATCATCCTACATTCTCTATCTCATTGATGTAAAGCAATTAAATGCCCCTTAGCCTCAGATATAAAACTTGGATTGCGCGTTAAAAGTGTCGGCATTAAATGTTAAAAAATTAAATTAAACAATATCAATAAATTAGAATTATTCTATTTTCCTCACCGTACGACTTAAGTTCGCTTTTTAATTACGTGCATATTTTCTAGCAAACGAACGGCGTGCTTCCTATGGTACGCGACAAAGCGCTTTGTGTTCTTTTTCGTTTGAAATAAATGGCGTCAGAATAAATTTTATTGGTTAGCAGCCAATCCAAAATTTTCATCACATTTGACTATCATTAATGGTGCCGTTAACTTGAACAGAGTAAAAAACTCATCACGCGTTATCTGGTATCAAATCAAGCCAAGGGATCACATGAATATACTGCAACGTTATCGTCTACTGTCCACCAGCATATTAATGTGTTGTTTGTTTTTCTGTGCGGGAATATACAGTGTGGGAGTGAATAGTGCGGAAAGTACAGCGTATATCGACACCAGTAAACTGGGTGACATAAAAGCGGTTAAATTTAACAACTCACAAGTGATTACCTCGGGTTTACCCACAGAACAGCAATTTAAACAGCTTGCTCAAGCGGGCATTAAAACCGTGATTAATCTCATTCCCAATGAAAACCCGCATGCATTACAAAATGAGCAGCAAATAGTGACGCAACTCGGCATGAATTATCACAATATTAGCGTGGACTGGCAGCACCCTACCAAAGAAAATGTAGCGCAATTTTTTAGCCTCATGGAGCAAAACGGTAATGTACCAGTGTTGGTCCATTGCGCCGCTAATTACCGTGCCTCTGCATTTTATTATTTGTATCAAACTCGCCAAAACAACGCGCCGACGATGGCAGAAGCACTAACACCTTGGGGCGACTTACAACAAAGCTTTGCCGAATATCCTCAATGGCAACAACTGATTAAAGACGTTAAACAGCAATATCAAACTAGAAAATAGAATAGAAAATATTTAACTATGGCAGCCTGACTGGGGGATTGGTGTTTGAATAATCTGTAGTCTCTAACGAGTTGATGTTTGTCTGAAAAACATCCAGAATTATCGTTACAGGTAACAATTCGTCCTTAGAGTTCGATTTTCACCATTTTTCTGCCCATATTCACTCTTCATTTCCAGTAATTTTTAGATAATCTAAAATATTTTAATACAGGAAAGTGAATTATGAATAAAGTAATCTTGTCTGTCGCACTGTCTGCGATTTCATTTTTTAGTTTTGCCCAACCTTCGGCGCAGTTCTCAACCGATAAATTTGAAAATTTTACCTTACATACCTATGCGTCATTTGACCCGATGGCAGATGTCAGTTTTATCGTAGAAACTGATAAAAAATTGGTCGTGATAGAGCCTCAGGTTTTTACAAACAACATTGAAGAGTTTGTTCAATACACTCAACAGTTGGGCAAACCTATCGAGAAAGTACTGGTGTCATTTCACGCATTGGGATTAAAGGTTTATGAGAATGAAGACAAGGTCATTCCTCGGCCAATGGAAGCCTTTATGCAATCCGAAGCGGCTAAAGGAATGATTGAATTTTTCGGCAAAAAGTATAATAACTCGATTGATACAGAGGTTGTGAAATTTGATGAAGTGGTTGAAGCAACGACAATGTTTAATGTTGATGGCGTGAGTTATCGACTAGAGCCAACTTCTATGCCGGGAATGCCTGGGGTGAATATTGCGATTGACGATAAGGTATATTACCAACATTTTTCACCGTCAAAAGAGTTTCATGCTTCTTATCATATGATTAAAAAAAAAGCTTCAATTGATGGTGCGTTAATGGATTTAGCCAAAGCGAAACAAGCTGGCTATACATTATTATTGGGTTCACATGGTTTTGGCAAAGCAACTGCTGCAGACTTAGATTTTCAAATAACCTATTTTAAAAAAATGAAGCAACTTGTTGCTGACTCTGCTGATGCTGAGATATTCGTTAAAAATATGAATACCGAGTATCCCGATTTACAGGGACAAGAAGATTTAACTATCATCGCTAAAAATCTATATCAATAATTAAGATTTGGCCAGTTAAACGATCGGTGGGGGCAGAACTTGTCTCCACCATCATTATTTTCGAGCTTACGAAAATAATGGTTCGAAGACGTTACACATCAGTATCAAACCAAGCATCAGTATTAAACCAAGCATCAATAACCTACAAATTGATTTACTACTGTTTCAGTATCTTATCACCCTGCAAATCTACTTTATACAAAGGGGCTGGCAGTCGTTCAGAAGTGATATAAATACTCTGGCCATCTTGGCTAAAACTCACCGCTTCAGCTTGTTTTATGCTTGGTAATGATATCTGCTGTGGCTGGGTAGCAAACAAGCTTAACCAATCGCCTGGCTGTGTTTGCGTAAAATAGAACGCGTGAGTATAAGTTAACACCACGGCCGATAAACCATCTGCAGAGATGTCCATAGCGGTGGGCTTTCCTGCATAACCAATCCAAGTGTATATACTGGTGTAATCGCGCATAGCGGTTGGTAACGGCGCTATTTCACCCAACCTTTTGGCTTGCTGATTAAACTTTTGAACGGATGAATGAGTAGTTAGAGTATTCGTTGCATGAGTAGCTAAAGAGTCAGTTGAATGATTGGTTTCAGTTTGGCCTAATGACGGGTCGATTAATGGCAATGAATATAATATTGGTAAATCATCGCGTTTAGTCAGTAGCAGTATTTTTTGCTTGGCAACATCAACTGCCACTGATTCACAATCGTGAGCGCCATCTGGATAGGTAAATGTCATGCTCCAACTGGGTTTCACTGACAGCACATTATTGCCATGTAATTGACTCAAATCAGGTTCTTTGATCAAGTGTAATTGATACTGCAATCGCTTAGCGTGGTTATCACCAATATCCGCTATCAGTAAGTAAGACTGGTTATGCAGCGTAAATGAGGCAATATCTTCCCAATCGATATTTGTTACCCCTTCAATATTAACTGTTGCCAGTTGGTTTCCTTGAGTATCGATAGCAAATAACCTTGCTGTGTCGCCACTGTCGTTATGCGTCCACAATATGTGATCATTAATACGTGATACTGCCAATCCGCTGGCTTCGTCAATAGACGGTGCAGTAATGCTGCCCGCTTGAGTCATGCCCGTTGGCATAGCGCATGCACTGGTTGAGATAGCCAATATTAAGTATAAAAACAGGTAAGAAGGCTTAAACATAATGGTTATTCACTCGGACTGCTGTTTACAAAAAAAGTAGGCGTATTCTAACAACAATGTTTTCAAAAAGATTGATTTAACTAAAAGACTCACAATCTCTGGGATGAATGACGTGACAAACAAAAAGGCCACGCTCTTTGTTTAAAAGAAAGTGGCCTTAATAAGTTTTAGTGATTGAAATAATATATAAATCGCCTAAACATCAGTGAATTTTTAACCTTATTGCTAGCGCGTATTAATACTCGTAGCTAAATTGTAAGGTAAATTCTGTGCCTGGGTCTTTGGCATACACTTCAATATCTTGTTGTTGGTACTCAGTGGTTTCACCTAAAATATTCTTCGCTTTTAACTTCACCGTGGTGCTCGTGCTCGGGAATAAAGTATAGGTAAAATCTAGGCTATGGAATGGTTTTTCAAATACGTCATCCAAGCCACCTCGGCCACCATAAGCTATGCGTTCACCAAACACGTTATACACTAATGTGGCACTGTGATAACTGTCTGACGAGTCGTAACTTAACTGTAAGTTGGCTACCCATTGCGAATGCCCTGTCATACGACGAGTGTTATTCGTTGGGTCGATTTCGCCATTGGCAGCGATATCGATTTCTGAGTCGCCAACAGTTAGGTTACCGGCAACAAAGAAGTCTTGCCAAATACTATCTGCGCCGCCCAAAAACTCAAGTTCTTGTAAAAACTCGGTTTCAAGACCGTACACGTAGCCAGACTCAGCGTTATAAAACTTAAGCTGACGACCTGCTTCTGAAATACGTTGAATCGGTTCAATCGGTGCGTCTACATCTTTGTAGAATGCGCCCATGCTGAAGTTGTTGCCCGAATCTGAGTAGTATTCCCAACGTAAATCGAGGTTAAGAATGTCTGAGCTTTCAAGCTCTGGATTACCGAAGAAGTCAAAACCAGTAACTGGATCTTGGAATCGCACTGGCGACACTTCACGTAAGTCTGGTCGCACTATGGTTTTACTTGCTCCTAAGCGCCATTGGGTAGTATCGGTTTGTTTCCACGTTATTGATAACGACGGAAACCATCCATCTTCGGCAATAGCATAGTCGGTTAAGTCGTAACGACCGCCTTCGTCAGAGATTTCACCTTCTGGGTCGATAGGCAATGTAACTCGACGGAAGTCTTCGTAACGCAAACCAGCATAAACTCGCCATACATCATTAAAGTCGATGTCGACACTAACAAAGGCGGCATCATTTTTCTCTGCTGCAATGTAGTCTTCGGTATCGGTTGATGCGTCTTTAAGTTCTAGCCCTAGGGTATTGTTAGTAATGTTTTCGTCAGAAAAAATCTCATCAAAATCACCGGCTAAAATACCGCCGTTAGGATCTGTTGGACTTAAATCAACATCAAACCCTAAACGGGTGGCATAGCTTTCGCGAGTCCGCTCAAAGTATTCATAACCGGTAGTGAGTTTAACCACTGCATCGTCAAAATTAATCGGATACATAAAGTCCCAGCCATAGTTTTGGCTGTCGTCTTCTAAGCGACTGTAGACATACTTTGGTGCATCTTGGGTATTAAGGTTACGCGATAATAACTGGTTGTTATCATCTAAAATAACATTGTAGGTATATGACACTTCATTAGGCGCATAGCGTTCTGAGCGCGCGTCTGAAAACTTCCAGCTAAACTCTGCATCATTTAACAACTCAATAAAGTGATGGCCTTTAATCTGGTTGCTAATTAAGGTGCGTTCTTCGTAATCAATTGAGTAAACTTGCAGTGCATTAGGTTCACCCAAGGTATCAATGGTTTCTTCAAGCCCTATCGACACATCATCAGAGGTGTCTTGCAAGTAAGTGGTAAAGGTTTCGATTTTATGGTTGTAACCAATCTCTAAGCCTAAGTTAAGCATGCCAGATACTTGTACAATTGAGTCAGTACCCACAATGTCTTTTTGGTTTTCAACTTGAACCTGGCTACTGTCACCGTCAAGTTCAACTTCACGTTTGGTATAGTTTTCAGCTTGTTTCTTGTATGACACGGCCGATAACGCACCAAAGATAATATCGTCAGTAATGTCCCAACGATCACCAATGGCAATATTACCGCGTATTGCAGGGTCTGTGCTTTGGCTTTGTACCGTCATGTCGCGATACATATCTAACGCCAACTCACGGTTAACTTGTTGTGCCGCGGAATAATCTAAGCCGCCATTTGAGCCACTTACCATATCAATTGGGCTGATACCGCCATATTGGTCGATGGTATTATTAATACTACTCGGCATGCTGCGAGTGCCATCGTCCTGGCCGGTCCAATCATCGCCACCACCATTGTAGGTGTAGCTGTCATTTGAGTCATTGGTGTTATAGCGGCCGCCCACTGACGCTTTAAAAAAGAAGTCCGCTGGTATTGATTTAGTACGAATATCAACGTGTCCGCCACCAAAGGCTGCTGGCGAATTGGCAGACGCTGACTTTTGCACTGATAACGATTCAATAATCGATGCTGGGAACATGTCTAGTGGAACCACGTTACGAGTTGGATCTGGCGATGGCACTGTCGCGCCATTAAGCGAGGTACTTGAATAACGCTCACCCAGACCACGAACATAAATGAATTTGCCATCTTTTAAGGTTAACCCCGTAACACGACGAAGCGCGGCGGCTGCGTCACCGTCACCGGTTCTTGAAATTTGTTCTGAGCCCATAATATCGGCTACAGCAATTTGCTCACGACGTTCTTCGGTAGCTTCTGATGCTGAGCTACGTAAACGCCCTGTGACTGATATCACTTCAATCGGTTCAATCGGAATCACTTCACCTGGGTCACGTGCAGGTTCTGGTTCTTGCGAGTATACGGGAGTAGCTGTTAATAATGTCGCCGCAGAAATAACAGAGAGAATGGCAAGGCTTAACTTATTAACGGTAAAACTCGGCTTGGTTTTCATACTTATACTATCCTGTATGCGGTTCAGAGATAGCCGCCCTTGCGAGCGGCTATTAATAGGTCACAGATTTAGGTTATCAAGGAGGTTACTGTGGAAAGTAAGCCCAACCTTGACGCCAGTCAGTCTGGCCATCGAATGCACCAATAAAGTTGGTTGATTCGAAGAAGCTATCTTCTGTGCTTAAGTCTTTACCATTACCCAGTAGCGTTGTATCGGTCGCTGCTGGCATGCCGTCAGTAATAGTGACTGCCGCTGTAGAGTTACCGTCTTGGCCTAAGAACCAAGTTTCTACATTTACAGCATCTGCTGTAGCGGTATTATCTGAGCTGTATTTAAATGGCTCATTACAGTCGATAATGGAGTGAGACATGGTCAGAGTTGAGTTGTTTACGTTGTCAACTAAACCAGCATAAGTGCCATCTAGCTCTAAACACTCACCCGTTTCTGTGGTGCCGGTACTGCCTTTACGACCTTGTACTAGTACGTTGTATAACTCACCTGCTGTAGCAACACGAAGTAAGATTCCTTCACCTTTATCGCCACTAGCATTTTCGGTATCTGTACCCGGTAAAATAGTGAAGTTAGCTAACATTGGCGCAGATACAGGGGTATCAGTTGCACCTTTATGGCTGTCACCTTCAATACCACGGTTTGCATTGCCATCTTCATGGGTGATGTAAACAAACTGTGCTTTACCTGTCCAACCGTTAGTCCAATCTAAGCTGTCATCAAAGTTTTCAGTTAGGTAGACATATTTCAAGTTAACGGCACCACCCCAGAACTCAACGCCATCGTCGCCGTTAGCATGTACTTGGATATGGTCAACTTGAGTTCCGCTTCCGACTGCCGCAAATGAGATACCGTTCATTTCTTGGGTATCATTCACTTTAAAGCCAGCATACTTAATCACTACGTAGCTGATTTGACCGCTGTTATCGGCATTATCGTTACCACCATAGGGAAAGTCACCGACTTCAAACGAGGCATCACAAGCATTTTTATCTGGGCATTTGTTGGTTAAACCATTACCGAGAATAACTAAGCCGCCCCATTGACCACGCTCGCCTTCTGCACCCATAATCATATCTTCTTCAGATGTCATTACGATTGGATGTTCAGCGCTGCCTTGAGCCATAATTTTTGAACCACGGCTAACGGCAATATAGCTGTTAGAGGTAGCAAATAATTTAGCGCCAGCTTGAATGGCTAATGTTGCAGATGTTGTTTTGTCAGCACCAACAAGCACTGCGCCACCATCAATTTTGTACATCACGTTTTGACCAGCAAGTAAGGTGGTGTTGCTCAACACATTACCTTCAAGGGTACAAATTAACGTAACAGATGAGTCTTTGTATAAACCATCAGTCGCCGCTGAAGCTGTAGTGCCTACAGGGCAAGACGTCAATACAGGTAATTCAGTCACCACAGGAGCTACGTCATCATGAATAGCCGTAGTCCAACCTGTAGTCCAGTCGTTAGTACCGTCAAATGCGCCAATATATTCAGCATCAACTAGGCGATCATCAAGGTTAGCTAAATCTGCTTTACCACCGGTTAGGGCAACTGAGGATGAGTTAGGCTTGTAATCAGTTAAATCAGACGCTGCAACTAGGTTACCGTCTTGGCCTTTGTACCAAGCCTCAACATCTAATGCCAACGTGCGACCTTCTGCAGCATCAGCTTTAGCACTTTTAAACGGTTCAACACAGTCTATTAAACTGTTTTGCATGGTCAATTCTGCAGTGTTAGCGTTGTTAACCGTGTTGTCGTCGTTAACCTCTAAACATTCGCCAGAATCAACATCACCTTTAACGAGGATGTTATAAGCATTAACGCCAGTACCTTTACGGAATAAAATACCTTCAGCATCGTCACCGCCACTATTAGTGCCGTTAGCCACTTGAACCGTTACGTTAGCTAATGTCGGTTTTGACATAGGCACTGCGCTAGCATCACTGTTGCTGTCGGCTTCAATACCGCGGTTAGATGCATTATCTGCCAGACGAATATAAACGTGCTGTGCACTACCTTGCCAACCGTTTGTCCAATCTAATGAGTCATCAAAGTTTTCAGTCAGTACGATATTTGAAACTGAAACATTGCCACCCCAAAATTCAAAACCGTCATCGTTATTCATGTGAACTTGCACATGGTCAACTTCAGTTCCCGCACCTACACCTGCAAAGCTGATACCGTTCATTTCTTGGGTATCGTTGATTTTGAAACCACCAAACTCAACACGTACATATTTTATTGAACCTGAATTGTCTTCAGTGTCGTTACCGCCGTAGCTGTGATTACCGACTTCAAAAGATGCTGAACAATTGGTTAAATCAGGACAAGTATTAACAGGCGCATTACCCAGCAACACTAAACCGCCCCATTGGCCAGCTTTACCTTCTTCACCAAGTGCTGTCTCAACAGAGGTAAATACGATTGGAGCAGTTGCAGTACCCTCTGCCATGATTTTTGAACCACGACTGACCACTAAATATGAATCACTGCCACCTAAAATTTTGGTGCCAGGTAAAATAGATAACTCAACAGCGTCGGCATTGTCGCCACCAGCTATTACTGCGCCATCAAGTTGCCATACAACATCGTTACCTAACACTATTTTGTCGCCATCTTGGCCACCAGTGGTAATCGATGATGCTGCAGTAGAAGGCGCTAACGTACCCTCTAATATCCAAACTTCTTTGCCATCAACCGCGGCAATTGCGGTACTTTTAGTTGCAAAGCCACTGTATGATTTTTCTTGTTCTGTCTGAGTGGGTGTAGTTGGAGTTGTTGGCGTAGTCGGTGTAACAGTTTCGCTACCCGCATTGATATTGATATCACCACCACAACCAGCGAGCCCTAATGTGGCTGCAAGAGCAGTAGAAAGCGCAGTGAGTTTAAAAATATTTTTCAGTTCCATTATCATCTCCGAGGACGGATATAAGCGTGTGAGTAAATCGGCTGGATGACAAATTAACCTGCAAAAATGACAAAAAGACTGCGCTTATATGACACTCACATTTCAGTAACATTGCAGAAATATGCAAATTCAATGTGGCTGCGGCTTAGAGGAAGTTTAGATAGGCTTAATATTTTAACAAAATAGACAAAAAAACAACGTTATCATTGTGAATGTAACAAAACAGGATGATTAACACAGAACAAATAACAGAAAATGCTAAATATTTTGATTTCAACTTACTTATCTCATTCGTTAACCCTCATAGAGGTTAACGATTAAAAAATGCTTATAAAACGTAGTTGGACTAATTTAATGCTAAAATAGCCATTTAGTACCGTCTTCATTAGCTTAGGAGTACCTATATGCCATTAGATATTATTATTTTAGGGATATCCATCCTTATCGCCATAGGCATTTTACTCCATCACCCTTCTAAAACCTTGGGTTTACCCTCTCTATTGATTTTCATGACCGTAGGCCTCGCTTTTGGTAATGGTGAGTTTGGTTTTGTCTATGATGATCTACAACTTACCTCGGTTATTGGCACCCTCGCGTTAAACACCATAGTCTTTGTTGGTGGGCTTAATACTCCAATGAACCACATTCGTTTTGCCTGGAAAGAAGGCGGCATGTTGTCTACTGCTGGCGTGATCTTTACCACCGTTATTTTTGGCTTTATCTTAAATGCACTACTCGATTTTAATCTTATTACCTGCATGTTATTTGCCGCAGTGGTTTCATCGACCGATGCCGCGGCAGTATTTTCAATCTTAGAGTCAAAAAAGCTTAAATTAAAACACGGAACAGGGACTATTTTAGAATTCGAATCGGCTACCAATGACCCTGTAGCCTTACTAATGGTGGTCATGCTCACTGATTATATTCTCAATAGTGCCAATGGTGCTCCCACGACTTTTTCAATACTTACTAGCCTTATTCAACAAATTGGTGTCGGCACAATAATGGGCTTATTAATGGGTAAAATGGCCGTTTGGGCACTTAATCGCATTAAACTGCCTGAATTTGGACTTATTCCGGTTTTTATTTTAGCTACGTTCGCCATTACAGTATCAAGCACCGAAATATTGGGTGGTAATGAACTCATTGCGGTTTATATTGCAGGAGTGATCATCGGTAACTATTTAAAGAAAGGTGCCGAAATCAGTAAACACTTTTTTAATGGCATATCCTGGTTAGCTCAGTCGTTGATGTTTATTATTCTAGGTTTGCAAATATTCCCACAACAACTACTCCCAGTATTCATGATGTCTTTATTACCTGCCATTCTATTAATTGTCGTGGCACGCCCCTTAGCGGTACAACTATGTTACTTGCCCTTTAGACAGGTTAATTGGCGCAAGCGTTTGTTTGTATCAGCAATAGGCCTTAAAGGTGCTACCCCAATCGTATTTGCGCTCATTCCCGCCGCTGCCGGGGTTGAAGGGTCACGAGAAATGATCCACATGGTGTTTTTCATCGTGTTGTTCTCAGTCATCATCCAGGGGACCGCAATTGAACCGCTGGCCAATAAACTAGGGCTTAATTTAAAACCTAAACCGCCAAAAGAATAATGTTAGCTTGAGGATTGATCAAAAATCCTGAACGATAAAAATGATTCAATGCCCCATAGCAATGAGGCATTGAATCATTTTCAGTATCTTTGATATTGTTTATTTTACGGTGATTCTCTCAACTGATTTCTCTGGCTGATGGATCACATAGTCTAACTGTACTTGTAGGTCTTTAAACCCAGTTGCTGAGGGTTGATACTTCCATTGTTCAAGCGCCTCAACAGCCGATGCATCAAACACTTGCTTTGGCGACGACTTAGTCACTCTAACATTGCCAACACTGCCATTTGAACTGATATCAAATGACATTTGAACATAGCCATTAAGCCCTTCTTTAGCTGCATTAATCGGATAGCTAGGCTCAATTCTTATCACCGGCATTGCCATAGAGTCGGTTTTGTTTTCAACGCTGATATTATTACCTGCAAATACCTGCTGATTAAACATAAAGGCACTAACGCCAATAGCTAATGTCATGCCAATCAACGCTAAGGTGCTTTTTCCATGTTGCTTTTTCATCTGTAAGATCCTCTCTTTTAAGATGGTTTTATCCCCATAATGGGTGTGTAACATGCTCAACGGCGCATGCTGTGAATAAGCCAATAGAGTTCTGCTATAGGCAATTTTAGCTTTGGCTTTCATGTTAGCAGTGACTTGTGCATCGCATGACAATTCTTGATCTTGCCTAAATCGGCGATAACTCAGCCACATCAACGGATTGAACCAAAACAATACGGTTAATCCATAAGCCAGGATATTTGCCCATAAATCACCACGTTGATAGTGATAAACCTCATGCTGAATAATGGCCTGCTGCTGGCTTTCATCGAGTAATGTAAAGCTTATTGGCACTAAAATACTGGGAGCAATAAACCCTGCTAACATAGGTGATTCAATATCTGGATGGACTAATACGTTAAGCTTTACAGAAGGAATATCTAGCTGACGCCCATGTTGGATTAACCGTTGCAGGTAGCCGTATTCCATAATGATATTAGCGACTAATAACGTGATAACCGCACCGTAGAGATAAGGCAGGTATAACCTATCAAGTAAGCCTGACGACAACGCAGCGGTATCGCGCTAGCAAACACATAATACTGCTGGATGATTGAAGCTGCGTTATTGCTACCAAACCAGCTAAAGTGGTGCGGTAATATCATTTGCAGTAAATCGGCAATCATTAACAGTGGCACGGATATCCACATAAAATAAGTATAATGCGCCCCAAATTTAGACAATAACAACCGGTGCAATAACAGTAATACCAGACACACCACGCTCAATGAGATGGTTTGTTCCATAAACCAATTAATCATCACTTTTGTTCCTTTTGCCAATCATCAAGTAAGGTTTGCAGTTCGGCGACATCTTCTGCCGACAGCTTGTTCTTTTGCGCAAAACCGGCAACCAATGGGGTTAACTTGCCAGCAAACATGCGTTCCACAAAAGAAAGCGATTCTTTAACGGTATAGTCCTGCTGAGCTATTAATGGTGAGTAATGGTAAACCCTGCCTTGTTTTTCAAAACTGACGGCTTGTTTTTTGACTAAACGATTAAGCAAGGTTTTAACCGTTTTTTCATGCATGTCATGGCTTTGCTCTAACGCATCAACCACTTCACTCGAGGTCAATGGCGACTGCTGCCAAAGCTGCTGCAACACGACTAATTCACTATTGCTGATTTCTTTCATGCGATACCGCTCATTTGTTGTTAGAACTTGTTAGGTTAGAAATGGATTACAGATGTAATCCACCTATTTAAATTACAACTGTAATCCTAAATACGCAAGTATTATTTTCGAGCGATTTACGAATGAAAATGAAAAAGCCTAATCGGATGATTAGGCTTAAGATTGAAATGTTATTTAGCTAATTGGCTTTATGCTTATGATAGTTTATGACAATATAATTTATAAAATGATAGTTTATTTCGATAATAACTTATCTCGATACAACCACTGATAAACCGTCGGCAACACCAGTAAAGTCAAAGCAGTTGAGCTAAACAAGCCGCCAATGATCACCACCGCTAATGGTTGTTGAATTTCACTGCCCACACCAGATGATAACAAGATAGGGATCAGCCCAATGCAGAGGTGAGTGCCGTCATTAACACCGGACGTAACCGCCCTACCGTGCCTTGATAAACACTGTCGTACAGACTTTCATCTGATGATTGTCTGCGCTGGTTAATCGAGTCCACCAGCACTACACCATTCAGCACAGCAACACCAAACAAGGTGATAAAGCCGATTGAACTGGGCACCGACAAATAGGTGCCGGTGGCATATAAAGCCACTACGCCGCCGATTAATGCCAATGGTACGTTAGCCATAATCAATGCCACTTGTTTGAGTGACCCAAACGAGAAATACAACAATAAACCAATAAGTGCGATAGAAATGGGCACCACCAACATTAGCTTTTGCTGTGCCCGTTGTTGGTTTTCATATTGGCCGCCCACCACAACCGTATAGCCAGCAGGTAAGTCCGCTTGCGGCACAATGGCATAAATATCATTGACCACCGAACCCATGTCACGCCCCGATACGTTGGCTTGCACCACTACTCGGCGCTGTACATCGTCACGACGAATATTCGGCGGTGCCATTTCAATCACCACATCAGCGAGATCGCCCAAGCGTACAATCGCGCCATTAGCACCACTGAGTAGCAAGTCTTCAATCGCATCTGGCGCATTACGATATTGCGCTGCTAATCGCAGATTAATGTCATAACGAGCATTACCATCAATCACTTGTCCTGCACTGGCACCACCAATACCTTGAGTGACTAAACTCATGACTTCATCGACGCTTATACCATAGCGAGCGAGTACTTCACGTTTAGGTCGAACCACTAACTGAGCTTCACCGCTGACTTGTTCTAGCGACACATCAACCGCCCCAGGAATGGCAGCGACTAAATCGGTTAACACCTGACCTTTTTCCGACAAGATGCTCAAATCTGGACCAAATATCTTAATCGCTAACTGCGCTTTAACGCCCGATAACAACTCATCGACTCGAGTAGCAATCGGTTGTGAGAAGGTTAACAATAATCCTGGAAATATTGCTAGCTAGCCGTTGCTCCATCAAACGCTGTAGCTCAAAGCGCGAACTTGCCGATGTCCATTGCTCTATCGGCTTAAGACCAATATATATTTCAATATTACTCACAGGTTCAGGGTCGCCGCCAAGTTCGGGAGCCCCGATTCGACTTAACGCATATTCCACCTCGGGAAACTCAAGCAGCATGGCTTCAATTTTAGGCGCAACGTTAACCGAAGTTGCCAAACTGGCTGTAGGCGCTAGTGTCACCCGTAAGTTGATGGTGCCCTCTTCTAATTCAGGCACAAATTCAGTGCCCAGTTTTGGTAATAACAGCATGCTTGCAGCAAACAAAACAACTGCAGCTAACATCACCGATTTAGGACTTGATAGCACCAGAGTGAGTACTCGTCGATAGACTGCGTCAATGGGGGCCAACACCTTGCTTTGACGCACCACAATACCGCGTTTAAATAGAAACACCGCCAATGCAGGCACCGCAAATAACGCCACCACTAATGCCGCCATCATGGCGAGAATAATACTCACGGCCATAGGTTGAAATAATTTTCCCTCTACACCTTCTAGGGCAAATAACGGCATAAATACTACGATGATAATCGCTGTTGCAAAGAAGATAGGACTGCACACTTCTTTTGCCGCCAGCATGATCCTAATCGCCATGCTTTGGGTTTGTGAATCAGATTCACTGTCAACATCACTATCAACATGAGCTTCAGCTGATTGGTTGGCGCCAGTTTCGCCGCTAACATGTTTAAAGATGTTTTCGACCATCACCACCGAGCCATCAACTAGCATACCGATCGCAACAGCAAGACCACCTAAAGACATTAAATTAGCTGACATTCCATAATAGGCCATGATCAATAACGCTATCCCGATCGACACTGGGATCGACAGCAACACCAACAATGTGGCGCGAATATTAACTAAAAAGAGTGCCAAAATAATCACGATAAAACCAAAGGCCATCAATAGCGCTTCAACTACAGTTGTGACTGCTTTATCGACTAAATCCGCTTGGTCGTAAAACACCTCAAATGACACTCCTTTTGGCAAGGATTGCTCAATTAAACCAATACGAGAATTAATGTCATCAATAGTGGCTTTGGTATTGGCACCCATGCGTTTAAGCACAACGCCTGCAACCACTTCACCTAGGGCTTGCACCTCGGATGACGAGCCATTAGCCGCTGCTTGCCTACGCGACATGGTCACTGCACCGACTCTTATTTCGCTACCAAAAGCCACATTAGCAATGTCGGCCACTCTTATTGGCGTGCCATTGATTTCGGTTAACGGAATGTCGGCAATGGCCTGTATGCCAGCGTCGCCAGCGGGCAACAAACCATAACCTCGGACCACTAATTGCTCTTGGCCTTGGTCCATAAACCAACCACCTGCATTACGATTATTACTTTCCAATGCTTGGCTAACTTGGGTCATCGACAAGCCATAACTGCGCAGTTTATTGGGATCAACTTGCACTTGGTATTGCAACACCTCGCCGCCAAATGACAGCACTTCAGTCACACCACTCACCGGCATTAATATCAACTTCACTAAATAGTCATTTAAGCTACGCAGCTCAGATGCGTTGATATTGGTTTCGGGTTCCGCCCTTAAAATGTATTGATAAATTTGCCCTAAACCAGAGGTATTCGGGCCAATTTTAGGGGTGCCAACACCCGCAGGAATCGACTCTTTTGCAGCTTGCAGTTGTTCAAACACTTGCTGACGTGCAAAATAAATATCGGTACCTTCGGCAAACACCACGGTCACTAACGATAAGCCAGTACGTGATAATGAACGCACCTCGATCACCGCCGGTAATGCATACATTGCCGATTCGACAGGATAGCTAATCAGCTTCTCGACCTCTTCTGCCGCCAAACCTTCCGCTTCAGTATTAATGGTCACCTGCACATTGGTGACATCCGGAAACGCATCTAGATTTAATTTCGGTAACATGAATACCGATGCCACCACAGTGGCCAGTAATCCAAGTAACACCAATAACCGCTTTCAACGGCAATCTCAATTAATTTATATAACATTTTGATGCCTTAGCGCTTAGTGGTTATGGATATCAAAGCCAGATTTGGCTTGCTCAGATGCTAAGAAAAAAGCACCAGATACAACAACGCGAGTTTGTGGTACTAAACCACGAATAAAACTCAGTCCGCGTTGACGCTCCACCACAGAAACCTCTACTGCACTAAACCCACCGTCTTGCTCTATGAACACCTGCCAATCACCATCACCACCGCGTGTTAACGCCGCATCTGGCACAATAAATCCAAGCGGCTCAGCCCCTTGATTTGCTGCAAGGTATAATTCGGCAAACTCGCCAGCATGTAAGTCATGGCCTGGGTTTGCCATACGCACTAATACTTGCTCAGTACGGGTTTGCGAGTTAATTTCATGCGAACGCCCAATAATGACACCCTCTCGAGTACGGCTTCCCACTCGCACCAAAACATCGGTGCCCATGTTGACTTGATCTGCTTGTAATGGCGTCAGTTCTGCCTCCACCCACAAATACGATTCATCGGTTAGTTGCATCAAAGGTGTGCCCGCGGTTAGCACTTGTCCTAATGTGGCAATATCTTGCTGAACCCGACCATTTATGGGAGCCAATAACTGAAACTGACCAATTGAACTTGGCGATGCTGCTAGCTCGGCTATCTGTTTTGTGGACATCATTACCGACTGTAAAATGGCACGTTTAAGCTCTGCGTTGACTTCGGTTTGCATAAGCTGGCTGGCACTAATCGTTCCTTGGCTCATGCGCTTTATGCGATCCCACTCCGTTGCAGCATTAACGTAATCGGCTTGCGCCGCAGCAATATCTGCCCCGCCGATAGTCAATAATGGTTGGCCTTTTTGCACCTGTTGCCCTGGCACCACATGGCGCTTAAGCACCTGCATATCTAATTGCGGCGCTATGGTGATAGTTTTGTCTTTATCAACAACCAGCTGAGCGGTGGCTACAGCCTGTAAATTAAACGCGGTCGCACTTAACTGTGCCACTTCCACTCCCGCGAGTTGGCGCTGCTCTGCACTTAAGGTTAACAACGACTCTTGATGAGCGGCCTCTGTTGATTCACTGCTGGCTTGCACAGGCGAACTAGACAGTGCAAATAATGATAGCAATAGCGCTGCACTGAACAATAATGCCCGCAAAACGCTGGAGTTAGTGCGGTCATATTGTCGAATGCTTGACGGAGAGAGGGGCTGAGTGCATGGCGCAACATTTAACTGAGCACGACTCACTAAATGGCTCAACATAGCGTTGGCATTTAATGCTGCCAATAAAGGTAGTGCTGGGACTGATTTGATTTTCATAGTTAATCCTAAAAACAATCTAGACCGTCGACAATAAATATCAACGGAAATAGGCTTAGCCACCGTCATTCAAGCGAGATATCACGCCATGATGGAATGCAAAAAAGCATTCATTAGCACAATAACAGCGAATATAGAGGTGAAGCTAAACAGTAAAAACGTGTTTTAAAGGGATTAAACGATAGGAGGGCGATAAGTAGGGAAAGACTCAGGAGGTAAATAGTTAAGTTTAGTATCGACAAAAAGGTCATGAAAATGTTCACTAATAACATTATCGTTAAGCTTAACAAGTGTCACATGACCACCATGACACTGACAATCTAAACAGACATCAACTTGCTCAACATCGGTAACATTGTCAGCATGCTGATGATCATCATTTACCGAATGCAGCAATGAACCGTCAAGTGCACGAGCACAATCGACACACTCAACAAGGCTTATCACTTCGGTAGTAAACTGAAGATGTGGATGGTTATTTTGCTCTTCATTGCTGTTACCCACATGTAATTGATGCGCACCTAAATTGGCACCCACAAATTGCAGTAGTACTAAAGCAATCAATAACTTGGCTATATTAGCCATAAAAGGCAAAACGGTATGACTCAACCACCCACTCCTAAACGATATTATTTAAATACGCAGTGTTTAGCGTAATCAGCGGCTTCATTGGCAGTCCAATTACCACTGTCTTTTTCTTTCATTTGCTTACACCATGCGTCACTACCCACTTCTGGCGTACATGCCGTTAAGCTAAGGGTTAACAATAATGCACTTGACGCGGCTAACAATTTTGATAATGACATAAGCTATTTTTTCCTAAAATAATAAACTAAACACTAGGGTTAGTAGAACTTTCGAGATGAATTTTGCCGTAATTGCTGACAATTTACTACAAAGTGGAGCTTATGATAGGAAGTTTTTGTCCAAATAAGCAATGAAAGTAGAAAATAATCCAATAGATTACTTCTAGCGATGAGATCGTTTGGCAATCCAAGCTACAGCATCTTGTTTATGCTCTAATGAAAACCATGCGACTTCGCCTTGCATAAACGGTCCCATAAGCCTAACCGCATTGCCGACCCAGTCAGGCCCGCCCACAAACACTAAAGCATCAAACTCGGGTAACTGTACTTCACCACTGCCAGTGAGTGAACCAAACTCCCAGCCTTTCTAATAACACATCGGCTTCAATATAAAGACACACTTGGTCCCAGTCTTTTCGGTAACTCTTAATCGCGGGCTGTAAATGAGTTCGGTAATCGTGTGCCGATAAACGGCCACTGACAAATAAACTAATGACACCTTTGGTAATATCAGGGATTTGACATAACATAACGGCAACTCCAGCCTTGTGATCAGGCCATAGAATAGACTTTATACGGTGATGTTATCGTGTAAAGCTGCAATGGTCGTATGATAACAAAACTATTCTATTCATTTCATTAAATATCTAATAACTCAGAGGCTAGTCAGACTTTTTAGATCAAGTATTACGGATCTATCACGCCAATAATGCCAACATAAGACAAGGCTGAAAAAATTCTGAGACTACGGTAAAATAAAAACTAGAAAGATAAAATAAATTCTCATGCTGTAGAAACATTAATCACACAGATATGTTCATCAATAGCTAATTTAAGGGGACCACTACAACCGAATGATACAAATAACTCAACGAGTCATATTGCAAGACAATGAAATTGAATGGCAGTTTGTTCGTTCAAGTGGTGCTGGTGGCCAAAATGTCAATAAAGTGTCTACCGCCGCCCAGCTCAGCTTTGATATTGCTTCGTCATCTTTACCAGAATTTTATCAACAAAAGCTATTAGCCAAAGCTGACCACCGTATAACTAAAAGCGGAAAAATAATCATTAAGTGTCAGCAATCTCGTAGCCAGGATTTTAATCGCCAAACCGCGTTAGAACAATTTATCGAGTTAGTAAAAAGTGTCGGTATTGTGCAAAAAGCCCGTATACCGACTCGAGCAACCAAAGGCAGCCAAACGCGACGCATCGAAACAAAAAAACAACGTGGTGCCACCAAAGCCATGCGTCAAAATAAGTCAGACTATTAATTTTCCTTTTAACTGAGGATTTTGAGGTTTACCAATCGCTTATCTTCAGTAAGAATGAAGGTGTTTAGTTTATTGCCCACCACACAGGAAGTATCATAGAGCAACATAGCCAAAATTTTAGTTATTAACGGCCCTAATCTTAATTTGCTTGGTCGCCGTGAGCCTGGGCATTATGGCCATCAAACCTTAGCGACTATACTGAGCGATCTCACTGATACGGCGAGTAAAGTTGGCGTAACCTTAGAACACATTCAGTCAAATGCTGAACACCAGCTTATTGATGCGATCCATGCGACCGATGCACAGTTTATTATTATCAATCCAGCCGCGTTTACCCACACGAGTGTCGCCCTGCGTGATGCGATACTCGGCGTAGCCATTCCGTTTATTGAAGTGCATTTATCAAATGTACATGCCCGCGAACCTTTTAGACACCATTCTTATTTTTCTGACAAAGCCCAAGGTGTTATCTGCGGTCTAGGCGCGCAAGGCTATGATTTTGCGCTACAAGCCGCAATAAAATACCTAAAAGATAACGCCAAAGGATAAGGTTTGAGTAAGTTAAAAGCGGACGTGAGCATTATTTACAGTGGCATATTTAGTCAATGGGACAATCAAAGTGATGAGTTGCCGCGATTTTCAGAGGCCACGGTTCATGTACCTGCGATTATCGATACCGAATTTGGTTTTATTGCTCGGATCAAAAAAGCTAAGAATCAAGTGCTCACTTACTGTATATACCACCCAGATATTCCAGATGATGACGGCAATGTTCGCCCACCGTTTGATGGCACGGTTCATACCCAATCAACCTGAAGATGCTCGATTTCAGCAAGAGTTTACACGCGTTTAGGCAAGGCATTGATTGCGTGTAATGGTTATTCCCTTTCCAAAATCAATAACGCAGCATAAACGCGTGTAAAACTTGCCCCTTGGGAGTTTCACCGTGTTCCCACTACGTTGTTGTGCTAATTTATAAGGTACCTACATTACCGCATTAACGCGCCTAGTATTGAAAACACGGTGAAGCTCTGAAACATGCATCGTCAGGTTGATTGGGTATCGATTAAAGAAAATGATTGGCGCTTTTATCTCGGCGATTGCATTTGGGCACCAACAAGTAGCAAGGTAGGTAACTGGCGAATGACACTAGAACTCAATGGCAAAATCATTGCCGACAAAACCTTTAAGGTGTATCTACCAGATTAATAGTCTCTGTCGCAACGTCACTCTGCCAAAATGTTTGCTATAATCCGCGCCAATTGCCCCACCATTTAGCGAGTATCCATGACTATTCCAGCTGCTTTAGCCGATGCATTAGCCAAGCGCGCCACTTTTTTTGAGCAAGCTAACCAAAATAATACTGATTGTTATCGAGTTTTTCATGGCACGGTTGAAGGTGAGAATGGCCTAAATATCGACCGTTACGGTGATGCTTGGTTAATCCAAACCTTTCATCAAACGTTAACGGCGCAACAACTTGAAGACATATCAAGCATACTTACTGCCCATGCAGACTACCATATCGTTTACAACGATCGTTCAGGCAGCCATTCTCGCGTGGTTAATAATGCAGGAAACGAAGCCCAGGATTACTCGCAATCAGAACAAGTTATCCATGAAAATGGCATTACCTTTACCTCCAAATTGCGCCACGAAGGTCAAGACCCGCTGTTATTTTTAGACATGCGTATCGGCCGTGAATATGTTTGTGACAATAGCCAAGACAAGACGGTATTAAACCTGTTTTCATACACTTGCGGTATTGGTACTGCTGCAGCGATGGGCGGTGCTCGTAGAGTGATGAATGTCGACTTTTCATCATTTGCATTAGCGGCTGGGCAAAAAAATGCTGAGCTAAACAATGTCACCGATGTGTGTGAATTTGTGCAAAGTGATGCGTTTCCAGCTCTGCGGCAATTAGCAGGTTTACCCATTGGTGGTCGTCGTAATCAAAAACTGCCTAAATACCCTAAACTACGCGCAACTCAATTCGATTTAGTGTTTTTAGACCCGCCACGGTTTGCTAAAAGCGCATTCGGGATTGTCGATCTCGTCAATGATTACCAAGGCTTGTTTAAACCAGCAGTATTAACAACAAAAGTGGGCGGTAAAATTGTCTGTTGTAATAATGTCGCTAAAGTTGATCGCCAAGCATGGTACGACAGTCTTGTACGCTGCGTAGAAAAACAAGGCCGTAAAGTTAGCGCGACTCTGTGGTTAGATTGCCACCCAGACTTTCCCGCATTTGATGACAATCATCCATTAAAAATCGTGGTATTGACCATAGATTAACAATAATGATTTGATTATATGTATAAACCATTCAGCCACCTTTACGATGGCTGAATTGTATCTGTTAATCCACTCAACTGATTACGACACCGATGTGACCTTTGGACTCCCAGCGGTACTCGTGGCGCTGTAGCCACGGGCATCTAACTTAGCAAAAGTCTTATCTAAAATCGTGTCGACATATTGCCAATCACTGCGCACTTCATCTTGAGTAAATGTCAGTAACAAGTAACCACGATCTTTCAAATTGGCGTATTTTAGATCGGTAATCAAACCAACAATTGCCGCTTCGGTCGCTGGCTTTCATCATCAGATAAGCCCAAGTAATACTCAAGCCCAGGTGATGATACAGAACTAGTGGCAAATTCTACTCCTACAATATCCCCACTACTATCGGTCAAGTCACTCGACCAAGCATTATGAGTGTCACCGGCAACCACCACTAAATTTTGGTTTAACGATTTTGCAGTAGCGTAAATAACTTCACGCTCATAGGCATAGCCGTCCCATGCATCTAAATTGTATGGAATTGAAGGCAATTGTAATAGCGCTATCACCTCAGGGGTTAACTTGTCTTGATTCGCTTGCAAGTACGTAAGCTCTGCAACCGTTAATGTGGGGTCGCTTGCTTGTGCACGAGCCGCTAGTTGAGCTAATCCGGCAAGCTCAGCGAATTGTGGAATACTCATTTGTTGAGTCGCTATAGCCGCAGGCATTAACATTTTACCCATCAAAACTTGCTGACCTAACACTTGCCATTTAGCCGTAGACTGTAATAACGTTTGCTGTAACCACAGTAACTGAGTCTGCCCAAGTAATGTACGGTTGGTATCGGTCACATCAGCTGCAAATGTTGTACTGTTAAATGACCCTGTAGCAGAGTCAATATAATTTCCGTACTCTAGCTGTTTATCGCGAGCCAATACTCGAGTATCGAGCATGTGCAAATCAACCAAGTTACCGTAATTAAAACTTCTGTAAATTTCTTCATGGTTACCTTCACTCCAAGGGCGAATTGGCAGCCATTCAAAGTAAGCTTGCAGTGCCGCTTGTTTGCGCTCATCAAAATCGCCTTCGCCGTCGTTATGATTTTCAGCACCGTCTTTCCAGGTATCATTTGCTACTTCGTGGTCATCCCACACTGTAATAAAAGGCACTTTAGCATGCAGTTTTTGTAAGCTTGCATCGCTACGGTATTGGCTGTAACGAGTACGATAATCATCAAGTAAAAACAACTCACCTTCTGGTAACACTTCACGATCTAACTCAACGGCATGCTCGCTGGCGTATTCACCACGAGCATACTCATATAAATAGTCACCTAAATGCACCACAGCATCTAAATCATCTTGTTGCGCAGCCATTTCATACACATTAAAATAGCCAGCGGGGAAATTAGCACACGACATTACCGCTAACTTTACCGAATCAACACTGCCCTCAGGTAATGTACGCGTTTGGCCCATTTCCGACAAAGTCTCACCCGCTTTAAAGCGATAGTAATACTGTTGACCAGCTTCAAGCCCTACCGCGTCGACTTTAACGGTATAGTCTCGGTTTTGATTAGTAACAGTTTGGCCATTGGTGACTAATTGGTTAAAATCACTGTCGGTGGCAACTTCCCATGACACGGTAATATCACCCTCTACATCAGGTGTCACTCGGGTCCATAAAATGACTGCATCAGTTGCAGGATCGCCACTCGCTACCCCTTGCAAAAATTGACCTGATACCTGTTCGTCATCATCACTACTGCAGCCCATTAATCCATACGACACGACTACCGCACCTACACCTTTGGCTGATATTGCAAGAAAATCACGACGAGTCACAAACCGTTTCATAGCCTATCCTTTTTTATCATTAATAGTTTATATGGCGATGCTAAGCACAGCCTAAGAGGTCTAATGAGACGCTATTGTGAGAGCTAATGATGACAGAAAGGTGACAGAAGAATGACAAGCTAATCATATTGATATTGAGTTGCTGATACGGTTCAAAACGGTTTCGTCATTTTTAATAAGGGTTAACTTAAAATAAATTGCGCACAATGTAGTTGCAATAATAAAAACCTCACGCTATAGTAAATACAATTAGATTGCGCACAACTTAATATACTTAATGATGAAATCAACACCATCTAGATATAAGCCATCGCAATCACCCAAATTGATACAACTAACATTTTTAACATACTTTATGAGGTCTATTATGAAAGCGTTATACACAACTTCAGCTACAGCACTTGCAGGTCGTAATGGCCAAGTTTCTACTGATGACAAAAAAGTCGACTTACAATTAAGTTACCCAAAAGAAATGGGCGGCAGTGGTGAGTTTACTAATCCAGAACAGTTATTTGCTGCAGGTTATGCTGCATGTTTCTCAAATGCTATTTTGCATGTGGCGAGCCAAACTAAAGTGGCTATCAAATCGGCTCCAACTACAGCGACTGTAGGTATCGGCGCTAATGATAATGGTGGTTTTGCACTCACAGTTGCACTTGCTGTCGAACTAGAACTCGACCAAATCGAGGCTGAAAATCTGGTTAAAAAAGCTCATCAAGTTTGCCCATACTCAAATGCAGTACGTGGCAACATTGACGTTAAACTGACTGTAAACGGCCAAGCTATTTAAGTTTGTTGAGTTAATTCTGCTGATGTAAACTTAAAAAAACCAAGACATCAGTCTTGGTTTTTTATGTTTTGAGTAACTAGCAACTTAGCACTTACTCAATAAACTAGCTGACTTTGGCTTCGTTATTGCTTCACGCTCATTAAAATATCCAAGGCGCGTAAACGGTGCTCGTTGTCATACAAGTCATTAGTAAACATCAATTCGTCTACTCCAAGCTCCTCAACAAACATCTCTAATCGATGCTTAATGGTTGTTGGGCCGCCACAAATAGACAAACTTAAAAAGCTATCAACATAGTTCTTTTCTTGCTCGCTCCACAAACCATTCATGCTAGTAATTGGCGGTTTAAGCCACATTTCTTGACCACGAATTAATGCTAAAATACGCTGTTTAGAGGTAGTACTAAGATGCTCAGCCTCGGCATCTGTTGGCGCAGCTATTAGGGGTAAACCAACCATCACATAAGGTTTAGCTAACACTGCCGAAGGGATAAATTCACGACGATAAAGTGCGATAGCTTCTGACAGAAAACGCGGTGCAAAATGGCCAGCAAACACATATGGCAACCCACGTTCTGCGGCTAATTGCGCACTGAATAAACTAGAACCTAATAACCAAATTGGCACGTTGGTGTCTTCACCTGGGATAGCCCGCACCGCTTTATAGTTACTGTCTTGACGCTGTTCGCGAGGGCCAAGTAACGACTGTAACTCTCGCACTTCATCAGGAAAATGTTCCGCCCGTTTATTATCACGATTAAGCGCTAAACTCGTCACAGGATCGCTGCCAGGCGCACGGCCTAAACCTAAATCAATTCGATCAGGATACAAGCTGGCTAACGTGCCAAATTGCTCTGCCACCACTAGCGGTGGATGATTGGGTAACATAATGCCGCCAGCACCAACACGTATTCGCGTAGTGCCACCAGCAATGTAACCAATTAAAATAGACGTAGCAGAGCAAATAATACCCGGCATATTGTGGTGTTCAGCTAGCCAAAAACGATTTACACCAAGGCTTTCGGCATGTTGGGCATAACGTAAACTGTCTTGCAGGGTTTCTGACACGGTGGAATCTTCACGCATCGGTGCTAGTTCGAGTAATGAAAAAGGAATATCTGCCAGTATTGACATAACGGCTCCTTATTTAAGCTATGAATAGGTTGTACTAAAAGGCTTGTAGCATCTCTGGAGTAAACTCATCGACATCAATCGTAAAACCTGCCGCATCAATGCACTGTTGCAGTTTATCTAACTCATTATTGACGTTCGACATAGTTAACGTATTGTTATCTAAGTTATATACTAAAGCTAAGCTTTGATAATAAAAGCTCAATATCACTAACGCATCGCGATTATTATTTTTGGCGGCTTGTTGAATAGCTTTTAGTTTACGGTAGATTTTGTTCTGCAATTGTTTGAGTTGCCATACATAATAGACTTCGTAAAACGTCGGTTTGTGACGCAAGTTGCGCACTAATAAACTGCACACCATTACGGCTAAAATAACCCCACCAAAATTCAAATGAAAATTACCCGTGGATTCAGCGCCCGCTATCGGTTTTACGCCCAAAAAATAAATCATTAATTGGCCAAACACTAATGACAAAATGATCAATAAGGCGACCAAGCCTATCTGCATCTGGTTATTAATTGAACGGTATCGGTTTTTATCTATGTTAACTAACTTCATCACGCAGCTCATATCACTTATTTGTGTATAGCTTAACGCGTCATAGTGATTTATAGAATGAAATATTAACGCTTATTAAGTGTGATTTAGTCTAATGCGATTGGTCGTTAGTTAGCGGATAATAAGGAGTGATAAAAATCACCCCTCAAATATTCATACTTCAAATAGCAAATTCCCTTTTGTAAGCGATATATTAATTACGTCCAGCCATCACGCCACCATCAACATCCCATATTGCACCCGTCACCCAACTTGCTTTATCAGATAATAAAAACACTATGCTGTTCGCAACATCGGTGGCATTACCAATTCGCCCAATAGGATGAAATTCATTGAAGCTTTCAAGTACGTTAGACACATATTGAGGTTCAATAAAGGCCTCATAAATTGGCGTACTGACCACGGCTGGCGAAACGGCATTAACACGAATACTATGCTCAGCCAATTCCATTGCCATGTGTTGTGTCAATGCATGTAAACCAGCTTTAGCCATAGAGTACGCACTTGATGGCGTAGCTTTAATGGCTTGTTTAGCCCACATAGAACCAATATTCACTATGCTACCGCCATTATGTTTTATCATGTTTCTGGCAACCGCTTGCGAAATAACAAAAATGGCTTTGTTAAGCTCCATGTAAATATCGTAATCACTCACTTGATGCTCTAAAAACGGCTTGGGATTAAAATACCCAGCTGCGTTAACTAAATAAGTCATCTTTTTATCGGTTGAGTCAATCATATTGATCAAACGCGCAAGATCTTGGCTGTCGTATAAGTTAGTTTGAAATCCGCTTACACGACCTAGAGCTGACAATTGCATCACAGCCTCATTGAGTTTATCCGCCTTATTACCAACAATAATGGTATCAATACCTTGAACCACTAATTGCCTAGCTGTTTCAAAGCCAATACCACTTGTACCACCAATAATAAGCGCAGTTTCTTGCGTTAACTTCGTCATTTGTTCACACCTAAAGTAAGAGTAAGTGTGGTAAGCTTATTGGCAAACTATCCGATTGAATAGTAAGTACAAATCGGTTGCATAGGTACTTTTAGGTACATATTAATGAATACAAACGAAAAATTATTTGCGCGAAAATCGGCTCCAGAAAAAAGTGCACGCATGGTCGAAACCATTTACGGCTGTAAATGGTCATTAACGGTGTATCAGCTATTGGCGAACAAGATTAATCGTCCTGGTGAAATGGTCAAATCAGTTGAAGGTCTCAGCACCAAAGTGTTAAATCAATGCTTGAAGAAAAATATTGAATTCGGCATTTTACATAAAATCAACTATCCCGAGATCCCACCTAGAGTGGAATACGAGGTAACTGAATTTGGGCAAAAGTTTATGCGTATTTTAGATGATATTGAAAAGCTGCAAGACGAAATTGATGCTTAGCTCGCAGCTAATTATTATCAACCAACCCCCACATTCACTTGAATCAACGTTCTGATGGCTCATTAGATTCACTTGCCGTAGTAAGCCAAACAAACTCAGGTAATGCGGTTAAATCTAAGCAATCTCCTCGCTCGGCAATAGCGCTATGTTTCGGTTTAGTCGCAGAGTCTTGATTCAGTGCTTCAATCAATACTTGCTGTGCTTCGGGTTCACCATGTACCAATATCACCCCAGGTGATTGCTCAAAATGATGATACCAACGCAATAATTCAGCTTGATCTGCATGAGCAGACAAGCCACCAACGGTATGAATACGCGCGGCCACTTTGACACTTTGGCCATGAATAGTTAATTCTTTGGCACCATCTACCAATAAACGGCCTGGCGTGCCCATAGCTTGGTAACCACAAATAATAATATCGGCTTCTTTACGCCATAAATTATGCACAAAATGATTACGAATACGGCCGCCATTACACATACCACTACCGGCAATCACTATTAGCCCTTTATGGATATCATTCAGCTCTATCGACTCCTCGGTACTATTAATAAATTCAGCACAAGATAACAACGGATGTTGCCCAGGAGATTGACGAGTAAAACGTTTAAAGTCTTCGTCCATTAATGGGTAATTCTTAACGTACACTTCGGTTGCTTTTATCGCCATTGGGCTGTCTAAACAAATACGCCAACGCGATAAATCCCACTCTTTGGCATATAAATGAAACAGATAAAGTAACTCTTGCGAGCGGCCCACAGAAAAAGCAGGAATTAAAATATTGCCGCGACTTTCGTTAATTGTCGTTTTAAAAATCGCTTTAAGCTCTACCAGGGTATCTTGCCAGCTTCGGTGTAACCTATCGCCATAAGTGCTTTCCATTAGCACCAAATCAGCTTGTTCGATAAACGTTGGGTCCCCCAAAATCGGCATGCCGGCTCGGCCCAAATCACCACTAAAAACCAGTTTTTTCTGTTCAGGTTTATTGCCTAACCATAACTCAACCACAGCCGAGCCTAAAATATGCCCCGCATCAGATAAGCAAATTTCTATGCTGTCGGCAATTTGCACGCGTTGACCGTAATCAAGCTCCACAAATTGTGCCATCACTTGATCAACTTCTTTTTCGGTAAATAACGGCTCAAGTGGCACTAAGTCATGTTTTGCGCGCTTCTTATTTTGCCTATCGGTATCTCTTTCTTGCAGCACCGCGGCATCACGTAACATCACACTACATAACTGCGCGGTAGCCCGTTGAGTATAAATGGGTCCTGTAAAACCATGTTTTATTAAATTTGGTAAACGACCAGAATGATCGATATGAGCATGGCTTAATACCACTGCGTGAATATTTTGCGGGTTGAATGGAAAAGGATCGTGATTACGTAACCAGTCAGCTTTACTGCCTTGAATGAGTCCACAATCAAGCAATACTTGCTGCTCATTAACTGTAAGCATATGGCAAGAGCCAGTAACCTCTTTAGTTGCACCAAAAAACTGCAAAGTCATGTTCATAATGTTGCTCCCGATAAAATCGATAACAGCCTTAAATTAAACATATGACATTGGGGGAATAATGTAACGATCTACATCAAATAAACCCTCAAAAAAGATAACTTTCAGCAAAATAAAATAAAATAAAATAAAAAATCACATTAAATGCATAAGCAAACACAGATCAACAATTAATCTTATTAATTAACCTTATTTAAACTTAGTATTAACATGAGACTTTATTAAACTATTGAACAATGAATTTTTTGATGTATATCGCCTTTTGTGAGCATATTTCACTTTATGAGTGGATAGAGGGTTTGTTACTCTCCGTCGACTCAATGGAAAGAATTTTAAATGAACTAAGCTGTGCTTATCCAAACAACAAGACAAGAGATTAAAATGAATAAAACTTTAGTTGCAGCGTTGATTTCAACTGTTCTGGTAACACCTTCGGCATTAGCCATCGAAATTTTTAAAGATGATGTGAATGCGGTTAGCATTGGCGGTTTTGTCGATGCGCGAGTGATCAATACTCAAGGTGAAACTGAAGTCGTTAACGGCGCGTCACGCATTAATTTTGGTTTTGATCGTCAATTACAAAATGGTTGGAAAGCGTATGCAAAATTAGAATGGGGTGTAAACCCTGTGGGCAGCACAGACATTGTTTATAACAACCGCTTTGAGTCAATTCAAGATGAGTTTTTTTATAACCGTTTAGGTTATGTCGGCCTTGCACATGACACATACGGCAGCATCACAATTGGCAAGCAGTGGGGTGCTTGGTATGACGTGGTCTACAGCACAAACTATGGTTTTGTATGGGATGGAAACACTGCTGGTGTTTACACTTACAACAAAGATGATGGCGCGGTAAACGGTGTCGGTCGTGGTGACAAAACCGTGCAGTATCGTAATAGTTTTGGTGATGTTAGCTTCGCTGTACAAGTTCAGCTAAAAAACAGTGAGTTCTATACCTGTGATATTGAAAACATTACTCAAGAAGCTTGTGAAGATTTATGGACAACAGGTTCAGCAGAAGCTCAGCAAGTTGAATATAACTATACCTATGGTGGCGCAGTAACTTACCAAGCGACTGAAAAATTAGTCCTAACGGCGGGTATTAACCGTGGTGAGTTTGATGTGACTTTTGGTAACGGTCGCGCATCTACTGCCATTGATCTCATTTACGGTATGGGTATCACTTGGGGTAACTTTGATCAAAATGGCTTTTATGCCGCAGCCAACGTGAACAAAAACGAAAATCATGACACCGACAATATCGGCCGTTTAATTGATAAAGCCGTCGGTGTTGAATCCTTGTTCTCGTATATGTTTGACAACAACATCCGTACCTTTGTGTCTTACAACATCCTCGATGCTGGCAGTGATTATGTTATTCAACCTAACTATAACGCCGATCCAGACGACGTATTTAAGCGTCAGTTTGTGGTGATGGGATTACACTATGTGTTCAATCCTGAAACCGTCGTGTACCTAGAAGCTCGTCGTGATTACAGCGATTTCACCAGTAACGATAAAGCCCAGCAAGCCAGAATGGAACTGTCTGAAGATGACGGTGTAGCCATTGGTATTCGCTATACACTTTAATCTACATTCTCCAGCTTAGTGGCTGATCAAAAAAGGTTCGACATTACTGTCGAACCTTTTTTATTGCGCTGACTTTTATTGATTAGCTAAAGACAGTAAAGAGTAACGAAACGCAACTCATTAATCCGCAAATCTGCGCTAGATTTAAGCTAGCTCTATGCAATAGTCGGCTCATCAATAATAGTCACTTTCTCAATCACAATAGGCTCACGCGGCACATCATCATGACCAGCTATTGTAGTGGTTTTGACTCGCTCCATTTGCTGGATAACATCCATACCCGCAGTGACTTTTGCAAACACCGCATAACCCCAGCCCGAATTGGTCGTTGCTGTATGATCTAAAAAATCGTTGTCGGCAACATTAATAAAAAACTGCCCAGTGGCCGAATGCGGCGCATCAGTGCGCGCCATAGACAAAGTACCCACTACATTTTTTAAGCCTTTATTGGCTTCATTAGCGATAGGATCGCGAGTTGGCTTTTCTTTCATTTTGGCCGTTACCCCCCCCCCCTGCACCATAAAACCTTTAATGACTCGATGAAAAATAGTGCCTTCGTAAAAACCATCCTGACAATACTTTAAAAAGTTTTTAGACGTGACTGGCGCATGTTCCATATCAAGCTCTACGGTAAAATCGCCAAGGTTAGTGCTGAAGATAATCATATGATGCCCATGTTCCAAAAATAAGGAATTCCAAAAATAACAATAGCCGCCATTATAGCGACTATTACCCATATTGTTGAAAGAAATAGCGTTACTTTATACGTTTACTGTTATTGCGTAGGCTAATTAAATAAATCCATCGCGGATTTTGTCATCGCCCTAACCCCAGTAAGGATAGTTAACGACATAGATAACCGGGTGCAAACTGACTTGAATGTAAACGTTTTAGTTTATTGCGCTGGTTGATTAAATAAATCCATCGCGGATTTTGTCATTGCCCTAACCCCAGTAAGGATAGTTAACGGCATAGATAAACGGGTGCAAACTGATTTGAATGTAAACGTTCAAGTTTATTGCGCTGTTTGATTAAATAAATCCATCGCGGATTTTGTCATAGCCCTAACCCCAGTACGGATAGTTAACTGATAATCTGGCGCAAACTGGCTAGAGTGTAAAGACGGCAATGTATCGCCAGATGCAACACTTGCTTGATACTGTTTAGGATCAACAGCGCCGAGCCAAAATAAGGTAATAGGACGTTTCTCTGGTGTAAGTCCATATAAACCAAAATCTTCACCCGCCATTACCGGTGGTGCCACCAGCACATTATCACTGCCCAATTCAGCCTCAATACTGGCTTTCACTTTAGCGGCTAATGTTGGGTCGTTGTAGGTTGAAGGGATCGTTTCATCGTCATGCACATACACCACAGGCATGAAATCATCTGGCAAACCAGCACTGATCGCAATACCTGTAGTAATACGTTTAATCGCCGCTATTTGTTGTTCACGAACCTTAGGATTATACGAGCGTAATGTCAGCTGCAACTTCACTTCATCTGAAATAATATTGTGTTTCGATCCGCCATGAATAGACCCCACAGTGACAACATTAGGCTCTAACGGTGACACTTCACGGCTAACTATGGTTTGCAGTGCAAGTACAGTGCGTGCAGCAAGTACCACAGGATCGATAGTTGAATGCGGATAAGCCCCGTGGCCACCCTTACCCTTTATGGTAATATCGACAGAATCAACGTTCGCCAAAGCATAACCGCTTACCGTGCCCACTTTACCCGCAGGAATTGACGCGCTCACATGCAAACCAATAATACTGTCGGGTGTTGGGAATTTGCTAAACAAGCCTTGTTTAAGCATCGCTTTGGCCCCGCCGCCCACTTCTTCTGCTGGTTGGGCAACCATCATTAAGGTGCCTTGCCAATCGGCTTTATGTTTAACTAATTGCTCTGCAGTACCAATCAAACTGGTCATGTGAATATCGTGACCACAGCCGTGCATAATACCAACTTTATTGTTGCTGGCATCTTGCGTTGTCACTGTGGACGCATAAGATTTACCAGTTTGTTCTATAATGGGTAATCCATCTATGTCAGCGCGGATCATCACCACTGGCCCCTTGCCATTTTGCAATATGCCAACCACACCGTAACCGCCAAAATTGTCTGTCACCTCAAACCCCAATTGTGCTAACTCTTGCGCCATCCGCTGACTGGTGGCTTTTTCTTGGTAAGACAACTCAGGGTGTTGATGCAAATGTAGATATAACTTTTCAAGTTTAGGTAACGCTTGAGTAACAGATTGATCAAGATCGCTCTGTGTTGCAATAGCATTAAATGATAAAGACGAAGCTGAAAACACTAACGCCAATAAGGGGTACGCAGCACGGGAGCAGATCATATTGTTATTCTTAATTGTCGGGAATTGAGTATGTTAACCTAGCATAAGCTTAAGCTACTTTGTAATTCGTTTTAGGTAATCTCAATTCGAATTAAGGGATAAAGTGATTAAATCAATAGGGATATAAAAACAATAACAAGGGAAAATAATGAAAATCATTACTGAAACACCAAGGTTGATTATCCGAGAATTTACCCTTGAAGATGCACCAGCAGTATTGCATTTTAATACACCAGAGCAAGTCAATCGTTACACTGGCGATGCAGGCGTATGTAATACCTTAAGCGATGCCGAAAACATCATTGGCAACATTTGGTTGGTGGAATATCAACAATACGGTTTTGGCCGTTGGGCGATGGTGCTTAAAGACACCAATACTGTGATTGGTTTTTGTGGATTTAAAAATGAAACCCGCATTAATGCCGTCGATATTGGTTATCGGCTCCATCCAGATTATTGGGGAAAAGGGTTAACTACAGAAGCTAACCAAGCCTGTATTGACTATGCCAAACAGCATATGGATTTAGACATAGTCTATGCCGATGTTGCAAATGCCAATAGTGCCTCGATAAACGTGGCCACCAAACTTGGTATGACCTACCACTCACAATATCAACATGGTGAATTTACGTTCAATCGTTACGAGATATCACTAAAAACTGTCTAGTCTCCAGAAGATAAATAAACGTCATGATGACTCCTGCCAATAAAAAATCCCTTCGTAGCCTAACCACTAAGGGATTTTTTAATGTTTAGCGTCCAAAATCTAACGTCTACTACATTTTTAACTGCACATTCGAGGTTATTTTAGTTGAACAAGCCAACACAAAACCTGCTGCTATTTCGTCAGGTGTTAACGCCATTTGACTGGTTGATTTGAATGTTCCCGACACAACCTGACATTTGCACGCGCCACAAACGCCAGAGCGACAAGCAGCGATAATCGGTAACTTTGCAGACTCGATGCCATCCAATAACGTTTGATCGCCCGTTAACGGAATGTCTTTATCGCCAATGCTCAACATAAACTGCTCGGTTGATGGATTACTTTCCAGCGCAGCTTTCACACCCATAGCACTGCTTTCACCAAAGCTTTCTTGATTGAACTGACTCATATCAAATTCAGCGGCTGCTAACAGTAATTTTACGTCGGCCATATAAGATTCAGGGCCACACACAAAAACGGTACGCTGCTGATAATCTGGTACCAATTTGATTAAGCTTTCTAAGTTTAAGCGACCAATGCCAAAGCCTGTAGCCTCATGTTTATCAGTGAGTACTTGGCTATTTTCATCTGACTTAAGCATATAATTAAGATTGAATTTTTGGCTTCGTGATGCCATTGATGCCATTGAATCTGCAAATATAATGTCATTGACCGTTTTTGCACTGTGCACGAATGCAATATCACTGTCGGTGGTGGTATCGCAAAGCCAGCGCGACATAGAATGCATTGGCGTAACACCGCAACCAGCACTTAAAAATAAATATTTATCGGCAGCAATATCGACCAAATTAAAGATACCGTCTGGGCCAGTGACCGTGACGTCATCACCCACATTTAAGGTGTCGGCTAAGTAATTAGATACTAAGCCATCCTCGATCCGTTTAACCGTAACGACCAACGAAAAAGGCCGCGAAGGAGAAGATGAAATAGTGTAACTGCGGTAAATTTTTTCACCATCTATATCTAACTTAAAGGTAATAAACTGCCCCGGTTTAAAATTAAACTTAACCGGTGTGAGTCCTTGAAATCGAAAACTCACCACGTTGTGGGTTTCATTCCATTTTTCAACACAGTGTAACTTTACCTCACCTCGTTGCCAGTTATTGGCAGCTAAAATAGCCTCTTGGGTTATTTGTGTAGCAGGTTCAACCACTGGCGGAGCCTCTTTTACAGGGGCAACCGATTTAGCCGCTTGGGCAGAAAGTGCTTGAGAAAAAGAAAAACCAACAGAGGGAGAGCTACTCATTTTGATACCTTTAACGCAGTAAAAAAGACCGAAGACGATATGGATAATGCCATATCGCCTTTTAATCGTTATCGTGCAAATACGCTTAACATAAATGCACGATTTTTATGGCTGATTATGCCACTTTCATCATTGCTTTTAAGTCTGACTCAACATCAGTAGTGCCGCGTAAACCAAACTGCTGCTCTAAAATGCTCATTAAATTGTCAGATAAAAACGCTGGAGCGGTTGGGCCAGTACGGATGTTTTTCACACCAAGCGATAGCAAGGTTAATAACACCACAATGGCTTTTTGCTCAAACCATGACAACACTAGGCTCAACGGTAAATCATTAAGGTCACACTCAAAAATATCTTTTAATGCTAATGCTAACTGAATAGCAGAATAAGCATCATTACATTGGCCCACATCTAATAAACGTGGTACGCCATTAATGTCACCAAAGTCTAATTTATTGAACTTGTACTTACCGCAACCTAAGGTCAAAATAATTGAATCGTCTGGTACAGACTTAGCTAAATCGGTGAAGTAATTGCGCTCTAATTTGTCGCCATCACAACCACCAATCAAGAAAAAGTGCTTAATAGAACCATTCTTGACGTTTTCGACTACGGTTGGTGCTGCTGCCATTAATGCATTGCGCGCAAAACCGATAGTGATCATGTGTGGGATTTCATCGTAAATAAAGCCTTCAAGCTCAAGTGCTTTGTTAATCACTTCGCTAAAGTCTTCACCTTCAACATGAGTCACACCAGGCCAACCCACAATGCTACGAGTATAAATACGGTCAGAGTATTCGCCTACCGTAGGGTCGATAATACAGTTTGATGTCATCACAACTGCACCAGGGAAAGTGGCAAATTCTTTTTGCTGATTTTGCCAAGCGCCACCGTAGTTACCGACTAAATGTGGGTATTTTTTAAATGCTGGGTAAGCAAGTGCAGGTAACATTTCGCCATGAGTAAAGACGTTAATGCCCTTGCCTTCAGTTTGCTCAAGGATAAGTTCTAAGTCTTTCATGTCATGGCCAGACACTAAAATAGCCTTACCTTTAACAGACTTGGTATTCACTTGTGTTGGTTCTGGGTGACCAAATGAAGTGGTTTCACCTAAATCTAACATCGCCATAATGCGATAATTTAATTGGCCAATTTCCATTGCTGTCGCAAACAATTTGTCTGCATCAATAGAATCTTCACCTAAAAATGCCATAATTTTATGGAACTCAGCCGCCACATCAACGTCAGTTTGATCTAATACGCGAGCATGCTCCATATAAGCTGCAGCACCTTTTAAACCGTATAAACATAATAAACGTAAGCCTAGAATGTCTTCATGTACGTCACCGCGATTAAGCAATGCAACTGGCGCTTGAGCTAAGATTTCAGGTTTTGAAGTAGCGAGTAATAGCTCACCTTGTGCGCTAACCATTTCAGGCTCTACGCCTTTTTCTTTACACGCTGCGATATACGCCGCTTTTAATTGGTCACGATAGGTTTGTGCCTGATAGGCATAATCAATTAAGCGTTCATCATCAAAGTTTACGTTAGTCAGAGTGGCAAAAAAGGCCTTAGGGACAAATGCGTCGATATCGCTGTCTACAATGCCAAACTCACGGGCTTTAACTGCGTAAGCAGACACACCTTGCAGCATATAAATTAATAAGTCTTGAATATCAGACGTCGACGCTAACTTGCCACACATACCTTGCGAGTAACTACAGCCGTTACCTGCTGGTGTTCTAATGGTTTGCTCACATTGCACACAAAACATAACTCTACTCCTCAAATGCTATTCATGTATAAAGTTTACATGTTATGGGTGAGTTTACTCTTTACTCTGTAAATCAAAACCCGTTTTTGCTGCCAATGTTGTATTTTATGAGCCATATCACTTTCAGCATTCACTAATATAAATGACCATTGGCGACATTAACGCTAAAACTGAATACGCCTAAAAGGCACTTCATAACATCCAGCATGAGTAGATATGCTTACCATCAAAATATTTTCCATTTAATTCATGAAAACACGTAGAATTAAGCGATTAAAGACTCTCAATCAGGATGAATAAATGAAAACCAAATTTAATGCGATTGCATCAGCCTTATTGTTATTATTTGCCCCTGCAGCAATGGCAGCTGATGTTGCAGTGATCACGTTAGAAAATGGCGCCAATGTTCGCTTAAAAGACGACTTCACCTGGGAATACATCATCACCGAAACGGTTACGCAACCTGTTGTCGTGACTCAAGTGGCGGCCTCGCCCGCTGCAATGGCAAAATCAGTATCATCTACGGCAACCACTGTTGCACCTATTGCAGTAGCAAACACGCCAACAGTTAGCGCTAAAACACCAGTTGAACCTTCAATTGCCCCAGCTATCGCCACAACACGCTTAACCGCTGCAGCAATGGCACAACCCAGCTTACTTGGCAGCACAGCTAAAGACGGCATAAAAGTGACTCTAGCTAACACGCAATGGAAAGGCGACAAACTCGGACTTGTGTTTGATTTTGACAGCACGAGTGACGATCACGTTACCGTCGTCAATGTTGAAGCCAGTTTTTTTGACGATCAAGGCGGTTTAATCAAAACCGAAACCATAGAAGCGTGGGAAGCTATTTTCCGTATGCCAGAAACCTATTTACGCAAAGGTCAGCACCGTCAAACAACACCATTTTGGGTAGAAGGTATTAATAAGCAACAATGGCAAAAGCAGTTAATCAGCTTAAAAATTATTGAAATAGAATCGCGCTAATAAAATCAATATTAGCGATTGTACAGCCCCTAGAGACAAAAAAGCCCAAATGAAATGCGATTTCATTTGGGCTTAATTCATTATTCACGTCAGTAACGTTAGTTCAGTAACTCATGCTCTTTAGGCAATTGCTTACTAATCCATAAAATCAATTTATGTTTACGATTCGGACCATCATCTTTATCTTCAGCTAATGGTTGGATTAAATTGTCTTGCACTAATAATCGATAAATACATTCCACTTTATCTTTTGGCGAAATGCCTTTACCAAAATCATCAAAACCACGCTTTTGCGCATATCCCACACCAATCTCCATCGCGAGCTTGAGCAGTTTTGTATCGTGCTTACCAGCTTTCATCTATCACCCTCATCGTACGTATCTATGGCTATTAAGCTACGCGAATATCCACAAATTGCCACTAAAATTACTGTCAGAGTGCGCTAAAACATAACCAAAATCACTATTAGTAATTTTAGTTACAAAATTTAATCTTAGTTAACCGTATTAGCCTTTGCCACAAGCCGAAGTCTTGGTATTGTACTAGGTTATACCAGCCCACTGAGCAACAGCTTATTTTTGGGGTTAGTACTATTTCATTCCGTTTCTATAACTTCTATTTATCGCAACATCTACAAAATGAATAGAGATAAAAACACCTAAAAGGGCCCAGACCCAAGGATACTTTAATGCGCAAAACTCTTATAACTACTGCCGTTAGCGCAGCGTTAATGCTCAGTGCATGTTCAGAGCAATCAACTGATACCGCAATGGCCAGCAAAACGGCTACAGATTCGGCAAAAACAATGACCAAAGCACCTGAAACTGTCGACAATGTATTATTAACTGCCAGTCCATTACCTTTTATGGCGCCTCAGTTTGATAAGCTTAAGACCAGCGATTATTTACCTGCCTTTGAGCAAGGCATGCAAGAACAAAAAGCACAAATTGCTACGATTACTAACAACAGTGAACCCGCTACATTTGAAAATACCATTGTCGCGTTAGAAAAAACCGGTGCCATCTTAGATCGCACTCAACGTGCATTTTTCAATCTTTCAGGGCTTATTTCAGACGACAACTACACCAGTATTGAAGAACAAATCGTCCCGAAACTAACCGCCCATCAAGACAATATCTACCTAAACCAGAAACTATTTTCCCGCATTCAAGCTATTTATAAAAATAAAGCGGCATTAACTGGCGAAGACTTGCGTTTAGTTGAAGTGTATTACGACCGCTTCGTACGCGCAGGTGCAGAGCTGTCTGCTGCAGACAAAACTAAAATGCGTGAACTAAATGGTGAATTAGCCAAACTGGAAACCAGTTTTTCACAGAACGTATTAAAATCATTTAAAGATGACGTGATTGTTATTGAAGATAAAGCCCTACTTGACGGCTTATCTGACAGCGACATTGCATCATTGGCAGCTGCGGCAAAAGATGCTGGTAAAACGGGTTACATGATCACCTTAGTGAACACCACCACTCAACCATTACTGTCTAGCCTTAAAAATCGTGATGTTCGTCAGCAACTATGGGAAACCTCTGCTTATCGCGCCATGGACACAAACGCGCCTTTAAACATCAAAATTGCTCAACTACGTGCAGCTAAAGCCAATCTATTAGGTTACCCAACATGGGCGGCTTACAGCCTAGGCGATCAAATGGCTAAAACCCCAGAAGCGGTTTACGGCATACTTGATGATCTAGCACCAAAAGCCTTAGTTAAAGCCAGAATTGAAGCGGCTGACATTCAAGCTGAAATCGTTAAAGACGGTAAAGACTTCAAACTTGAACCATGGGACTGGGCTTACTACGCAGAGAAAGTACGTAAAGCCAAATATGACCTAGATGACAGCCAAGTTAAGCCATACTTCGAAATGAATACCGTACTTAACGACGGCTTATTCTTCGCCATGAACAAGCTTTACGGCATCACAATTAAACCTCGTAAAGACTTACCTGTATGGCACAAAGACGTATCGGCATATGAAGTCTTTAACAAAGATGGCAGTGCCATTGGTTTATTCTATCTAGACCCATATGCTCGCCAAGGTAAGCGTGGTGGTGCATGGATGGACGAACTGGTTACCCAGTCATTCTTGAAAAACACCAAGCCAGTAGTGTATAACGCGTTAAACATTCCTAAGCCAGCCGAAGGTCAACCAACCTTAATGACATTCGACGAAGTAAGCACCATGTTCCATGAGTTTGGTCATGCTATTCACGGATTGTTCTCGCAAGTTAACTACCCTAGCCTAGCAGGCACCGCTACTGCACGTGACTTTGTTGAATTTCCATCACAAGCAAACGAAGACTGGAGTATCGACCCACAAGTATTAGCAAACTACGCTAAACACTACAAAACTGGCGAACCCATTCCTGCTGAGTTATTAGCAAAAGTATTAAAATCACATACCTTTAATCAAGGTTTTGGTACTGTTGAATACTTAGCAGCTGCGTTACTGGATATGGAATGGCATTCAATTGCTGCGGGTACTGAAATTACCGATGTTGCAGCATTTGAAAAACAAGCCTTAGCAAAACACGGTTTAGATTACACTCCTGTACCTCCTCGCTACAAAACCACCTACTTTAGCCATAGCTTTGGTGGTGGTTACTCAGCGGGTTACTACGCATACTTATGGACTGAAGTGTTTGCTGCTGACGCATTCTCTTTCATGATGGATCATGGTGGATTAACCCTAGAGAATGGCCAAAAATACCGTGACACTGTGTTATCAAAAGGTAACAGCCAAGACCTAATGCAAGACTACATCGACTTTGCTGGTAAAAAACCATCGACTGACGCCTTATTAAAGCGTCGTGGTTTGGTAAACTAAGCAAAATTTGTTGTCGCAACCTCTGTCACTGAACGCGATTAACGACAGAGGTTGCAAATAAACGCAACGAAACGGTTATAGAACATAAGTGTTAAATCGCGCTGAAAGAGCAAATTTTACGCAAACGCAGGCCTTTTTGAGTGATATTGCACATTTGTTGCGCCATCGCACACATCAAGGCTTTACTTTTTCGTGAATACCCTTATTATTCACCGCGTTCGGAGGGATGGCAGAGTGGTCGAATGCACCGGTCTTGAAAACCGGCAACGGTTTATCCCGTTCTAGGGTTCAAATCCCTATCCCTCCGCCACATTAAAAACAAAAAGGCCTTATCGAAAGATAAGGCCTTTTTGTTTGGGCGAAAGATAGGACTTTGAACCCACGGGTTCCTCTTTATTACAAGCAAGCTATCCCTCCTCAAGATAAAAGACAAAATGCAAAATCGGTAAATATAGGGCCTTTTTATTTGGACGAAAAATAGGACTTTGAACCCACGGGTTCCTCTTTATAAAAGTTCGCTATCCCTCCGCAAGAACCAAGAACAATACGAAAAAGTATCATCAGGCATTGCAAATTAATTATGGGTGTCACGATTAATTTCCAAAATACCACTACCGCCAAAAAGTAAATGCCTACAGCATAAACTATACCGATAAATATGGATGTGGCATCGGCCAAGTCCAACAAGCGATTTATGCCTTGCAAACAGCGCAACGCATAAATACTAAAATATTAGTTGCTTCTCGATACTTGATGACATTATAACGTTGTAGCGCTATGATGTTGTTTCCGATTTTATGGAGACATAATCATGAGTAATTTATCAAAACGTTCTACCGTTTATTTTGAGCCAGATATACATCAAGCTTTAAAAATCCGTGCTGCCTCAGCCCACTTATCAATTTCAGAGTTAATAGATGAAGCTGTTCGTTTATTAATGCGTGAAGACCAAGAAGATCTAGCTGCTGTATCAGCAAGAGCTAATGAGCCCGATCTTTCATATGAAGATTTACTAAATGATTTGAAGTCACATGGAAAAATATAGAATTACGTTTAAAAAATCAGTGGCTAAAGATTTACGGGTTATACCTAACAACGATATAAAAAAGATTCTAAGTAAAATAGATGCATTAGCTGTAAACCCTAGAGGTGAAGGCTGTATAAAGCTTTCAGGTCAAGAAAATTACAGGGTTCGTCAGGGCTTGTATCGAATCGTGTATGAAATAAAGGGTGATGTACTTGTAGTTAACGTAGTAAAAGTCGCTCATAGATCTCATGTGTATAAAAGCAACTAACAAGCGACTATGGCGTCAACATACACTTGACCTTAAGTATTAAGACCTACAAAAAATCTATCTAATGCTATGTCTTTTATAGATTTTCTCTGTTTTGACTTTTGTGCGTTTCTTATTATATAGCAGACAGCCCAATTTATCTTTTCTGTTATTTCTGACCAGGCCCGATGACAGATACATTCAAAAATAGGCAGCTGCCAAACGTCCACATTCTTTGCTGCATTAAACAGCGAAACAGAGGGCATAATCTGAAGGGCAGTGCTGTGTCTAATGATAAGTGCCAGCAGGCTGGCCCATACTAGGACATCAACTGTCGCTTTCTGCGCGGTGGCAAATCGCTTCCAGTTTGTATGGGATTTCAACTCTTTGAACAGCAGATCAACCTGCCAGAGGCAGCGGTAAATTACCATAATGTCATCGGCTTTATTTATTGCTCATGTTGATTTGTTTGGCGACAATTATCTGTTCAAGAAATGGGTGGCATCGTTTTCCTATTAATCTGTTACGGGTAATCGCGTTTGATCACTCTATAAGTCGATTAACAATTTCCTCTTGATAAGATTTAACCGTAGAGAAGCTGTGTATTTCCATAAATAAGTCCGAGGCCGTTTGCTTAGATACACCTGCTAAATTAACCCCTTTATACAGTGCGGGTAGCGTGTTTTGTTTTATGGCGTTGTCTGCAATTATTAAATTTAATTTTACGACACGGGCCAACTCTTCTTGATAGAGAAAAAATTGCCTTAAATGTGTATTCTCTATTTTGGCCGTTTTAGATCTGTCTATCGTTAGGATTTCATCTATTAGGCGGTTTAATCTACTGCGAAACTCAATCGCTTCATCCATAACTTCAAGCCATTTTATGTCAGTATTTGATAACAAAGCCAAAAAGAACAATGTACGGGCTTTGTTATAATTAATGAACCCTGGCCACATAACATCTTCACTAGAAATACTAAGAGCCCTATCAAACTGGTCACATGCAGATTTTAAATACATGGTCACATCTTCTATCATTAACGGAGATATAGAGCCAATAGCTTTGTGGACCACACTAAGACCTTCAAGTGAGAGAATATCGATATTCCCCATATTTAAGGACTCTCTGAGCAAGTGCATGCCCTTTTTGTTGTAATATAAGCCAAGGTAATTGTGATAAATTGTTTTTGTGACCGGATTTCGCAGTATAGGGCCACGAACATGAAGAAGATCTGCATGGATATTAAAATTACCATCAGCAACAAAATTCTGGTATGAAACAACAGCTTTAAATAACTTTATTGATTCAGTAATTTGAATTGAATTTCCCTTGCTTATCGAATGCAGTATGTCACGTTGCCTATCTACCTCTGTTAATATCTTGTCCATCCGTTGTTTATAGCGTTTTTTGTCTGTATCAGAAGCATTAAAAACAGCAGGAAATAACACAATGAGATCAATCATATACTGCAACGTATCAGCAAACAGAACAGCAGTTCCGGACTCTTTTTTTAACTTAGATTCAACGGAATCGAATAGTGCTTTGTCTAGTGCTTTTTCGTCTTTAGACTTGAATTGATTTATTAACTCTGGAAGTGAAATGACATAGTGCTCATTATCAAGAATGTTACCTTCCATTTTGCTTATATTGTTCACACTATCGATGGATGTATATGTCCTGACAGCGATAAAAAGGGCTAATAGTGCAATGCAGAACCCAACTGTCGACATTGTAAAACTCAGTAAATCTTTGCCCTCTTTAAGGTAATATATCCAAACTGCAATACACGAAGAAAACATGACAAGTATAAAAATGGCAAAGTATATTATTTTTGAAGTACGCATTTATCTTCCTAATATTATTATGTTTTTACGTATACACAGAACTAAAACCTAACACCACAGAACGCTTTAGCGCATAAAACCAAGAAGCCTGTATTGATAAAATGTCGTTCATCACACCCATATCATTGAGGATAAATTATACCCAATGATAATATGTTGGTTTTTCATTGAACCATGATCAGATACCATCTTGTAATCACTAAATCATATAAAAATCTCAACATCATTAGCGGATTACAACCTGACACAATAAAACAGTCTTAAAACCAGAGTTCAACTTGAATATTGTAAAGCTAATGCTAACTCTCTATTGGACATTTCCGAGTTAGATCATTAATTCTAATTCGTGAGTTTCAGGTTAAATTTTCTATGTGTAACGCCGCATTAAGCAGACTAAAACAGTGGGTTATACTGCGGGTCAAAGTTCAGCATAACCCACTGTTTTATTTACATTTAAATGTCTTTTTATAAATATGGTTACGATGAGCTCTCAATCTTCTCCTTCATCGCACAATATCCAATTCGGGAAATATTCTGACTGTGAGATTGTTCTAATACTGTAAAACGAACAAAGTAAAAGAGAGACATACAACAAAGAGAAAACTTACTTTTTGGCTCCATTTCTTTCCATTTGATGCCCTCATCTAGCCCAAACACGCCTAAATCATGAGCTAATTTATGAATAGATTGACGATGTTCCGATGAAAATGAACCGTAAAAGTTATTTATACGATTTTTGTCAATGGACTGCTCAAGGTTATGAGCGAAATCATTACGAATTTTACCTAAATTCGTTAATGGAGCTTTAAGAGCTGGTGAGATCCCTAAAGCCAAAGCTAAATTTACCCGAGAAAAGTAATCTAATTGCATTGCTTTTAAATAGGACGGCTCAGGAAACGAATTTTCAAGGAAGTTAGTGATTAGATATTCGATATGAATGTGAGTGTAAATGACGGACTCAATGTCAGTTTTATTGAGCAGTAAATCTTTAAAGTCTATTTCATTCATACCAAATTCCAATAATATTTAATCGTGGTAGAGCGGGCCATTACTGACCCGACCCCACACAGATCCGGACGTGCGGAACTACCGCATCCGGCTCTTCAGTTATATATTCACTCGTGTAAAACACGACCCTAGTACCAATCAACCAGCACTAGACGCTTACTGACTTTTGGACTCTCAATTCTAAAATACTCTAACATCTTCTTGAAATTACTCCAGTTGTAACTTCGTCGACCACTGCGTCTGTTCAGCCATTTGTACAAGTTATGCAGAACATAATCGTATACGTAGCTCAGGCTTCGGCTGTTGTCGGGAAGACCAAAATAGTTTCTAAACCCTGTTAATTTACGTTTTAACCAAAACATGGCTAACCAAAACATGGCCACCCACCCCAATTGGTTAAATGTCAAACACTCAACTAGGCTTAGTTACCTTTAACTCAGACAGGTAATCTAAGATGGCCAGACCAAGACAAACTATCGTTAGTTTAGAAGATACGCCTTATTATCACTGTTGTTCTCGTGTGGTACGTAAGGCATTTCTATGTGGAATTGATAATTCAACAGGTGAGAACTTTGAGCATCGGCGTGAGTGGGTCGATTCACGCATTCTTGAGTTAGCGACCATCTTTGCTATTGATATCTGTGCTTATGTCGTGATGAGTAACCATTTGCATGTAGTATTGAAAGTCGATGCTGACAAAGTAAAACAGTGGTCAGATAAAGAAGTGCTAATTCAATGGCACAAGGGCTTTAAGGGCACGTTGCTCACGCACAAATACCTTAAAGAGGAAGACCTTAACCAATTTGAACTTAAAACGATTAATGAATGCATTACCGAATACCGTAAGCGCTTAATTGATATCAGTTGGTTTATGCGCTCACTCAGTGAGCCTATAGCCAGAATGGCCAACAAAGAAGATAAGTGCACAGGCAGATTCTGGGAAGGAAGGTTTAAATCTCAGGCTTTGCTTGATGAAGCCGCAGTTTTAGCCTGTATGGCTTATGTCGATTTAAACCCTGTCAGAGCCAAAATGGCTGCAACCCCAGAAACCTCTGATTACACCAGTATTCAGCGCCGTATCAATTCAGCAATGAAAGGCGAGCAACCACCTGAGTTATTACCGTTTGTGGGTAATGAGCGACTCAATATGCCTAACGGGCTCATGTTCAGCGTGAAAGACTACATTATACTGGTTGAAGATACCGGTCGGATTATTCGAGAAGATAAGCGTGGCGCCATTAGCTCAAGCAGTCAGGACATACTGAATAGACTCAACATCCCCGCAGAAAATTGGCTTAAAATCACCACTGAATTTGGTACATTATTTAAAGGCGCTGTCGGCGCATTACCTGCCTTAACCGAATACTGTGAGCATTTGGACCGAAAACGACGACAAGGCGCTGCAAATTGTCAGCGCTGGCTGTGCGCTTAAGCATTAATTCTTGAAAAACCACCATCTTCCTTATACTTGATTGATATCAAGATATTCTGCTGTGCTGAATTTCTTAGAGGACCATAAATCACTCATTTAACGATAATATTTTAGCCATATCGATAAAAATTGATGAGTTGAACACATCGACCGTAACCCTCGCCAAAGCCATGAAAAAAAGTTATGTTATTTGTTCCAGAAATGGGTGGCATCGTTTTTCCACTAATTTTTAGCATCTAATCTTGCCACAAATTAACATACCCACCCAATCCGACTTTGGTGCTAAACCACCGCTTATAAAAGACGAACTGTATATTTTTTGATATCTTGCTTGCTAATAGTTTACCCAATTATTTGTACTGATATACTCAGCTTTATCCCAATTGTTATCATACTGTGTACTAATGCCTGTAATCACTCCTAACTTACCCCGTAGCCCTAGTTTTTTGCAGTCTCTTATCTGTTTCAGCGTGATTATCATCACCATTGCTGCTGGGCTTTTTGCTCTAGGGATCAGCCTGCACATACTGATGTTTTTGTGTATTTTGTGGATTGGGCTTAACGCTTTTAGTCTTGGCTATGGCTATATACACATACGTGAGTTAATGACTAACGCGCTGAGCAAAGCGATGCCTGCCATTTATATCTTTATATTGATCGGCATGGTGATTGCCAGTTTTATGCACAGTGGCACCATCGCTACGCTTATTTATTATGGCCTTAGTGGGTTGAGTCCGAGTTTGTTTTTAGCAGTCGGTTTATTACTGTGCGCCTTGATGTCGGTCGCAACCGGAACATCTTGGGGTACCGTTGGCACGCTAGGCGTGGTTTTTATGGGCATCGGCTCTGCCATGAATATCCCCCTGCCTTTAGTCGCAGGTATGATTGTTTGCGGTGCAACTTTTGGTGATAAAATGTCGCCGATTTCAGATACCACAAACCTTGCCGCTATGAGTGCTGGCACCAATATTTATCGACATATTTACGCCATGCTGTTCACCACAACGCCCACCTTTATACTCACATTTATCATATTTTTAGTGATAGGATTTAACTATGGTGAACAAAATCTAGATTTAACAGAAGTCACCTCAATTCAAACGGCACTAGCCAATACCTACAGCCTTACGCCACTGATTACATTATTACCCCTGATTTTGCTCGCGGTGCTGAGCATTAGAAAAGTGCCCGCAGAAGTGACGATGTCATGCAGTATTATACTCGCAGTGCTAATCGCTATTTTTTATCAAGGAGAGAGTGCTATCACAGTGCTTAATGCGCTGTGGGAAAATACACCCGAATCAACGGGTATCGCCAATGTAGATGCTTTGCTGGGTCGCGGTGGCATTAGCAGTATGATCTGGACCTTACTGTTGGCGTTAATGGCTATCGCGCTAGGCGGCATTTTGCATGGGGCGGGATTTCTCACTGCACTATTAGCCGGTATCATAAAAAGAGTGCAACGCACCGCTACCCTTATTGCCACAACGATTATGTCCGCCTTCTTAGGTAACATTGCCATGGGCGAGGCTTATATTTCGATAATTCTAAGTTGCCAGCTGTTTAAGCCTAAATATGAGCAACAAAATGTTGAAGCTGCCGTTCTTTCGCGTTCAGTGGAAGAAGGGGCGACTATGACCACAGGCCTTATTCCGTGGACTACGGCCGGTGCCTTTTATGCCGCCACTTTAGGGGTAGACGTACTTGATTACGCACCCTATGCATTTTTCAACTACCTCAATGCCATCATTTCAGTGGCAATGGCCGCTTTTGGCATTGGTCTTCTCAAACCGAAAACCAAACCCGCTTCGGCAGTGTTCACTTCAAGGGAGTGATATTCACATGACTGGCGATTGTAGACACTTTTCCTGAATAACTCACAGGTGTTTTTTGGGCTAAACCATAAAGCCATGTATATGATCGATTGATAACAAAAAGCGCTTAATTAGTGCTGCGTTAGCTATTAATGCAGCACTTTTGTCGAATAATTACATCTGTAAGCTACACTGAAATACTCGAGTTAATTACCTGACGCTTAAGTACTTTACTAAAACCCACTATCAATTGTTGTGGTTAAATTAGGCCGGCACGTTAATAAAGATGGACTCAGAATCTATTACAGGGTCAATGTCTCTATTTTTATATGAGTATGGATCTTAATAACATATACTTTACCGGTCTCCGTTCAGCTAAATATTTACACGATAAGAACTTCTCCTTTGATGCAAATGAAACCGCTGCGCAAATGATGATGTACAAACCACCTTGTTTTTTTATTAACTGCTTAATTAAGGCAGGTTGATCTTTCAAGGTTATTTTTACAGCGAATTGTTGGCCATTACTCACATATATACAAAGCAGAGACTTTGAGGTGTCGTTATTCTACATAAAAAGCCGATAACGCCGTAAAAATGGTCAACAAGCGCTGCCCGAAGGGTCGAACAAAATTCAACCAACAAAGATCAATAGGCCCTAGTACCACTCAAAATGGAGTTGGTCTCCATATTCGTTATTTCGAATAGGTAAATATTTTAATTATGAAATTTAAATCAAAAAAATACAGTATCGACTCAACCGATTATCAAGTTGGTCAAGACAATATTTTAAAGTGGGGCATGGATGTCCACAACACCGTGTTCACCGTTTCTGTCGGTTTATCCATTTTATTTATTGTGGCCCTGCTGGTTTTTCCTCCCGCAGATGCCAAAGCTGCCATTGATTCAGTCAAGGCTGCCGCTCTATCTCACTTTGATTTCGTGTTCATGTGGACAGCTAACATTATGCTTATTTTTGCCATTGGGATTGCCTTTTCCCCATTAGGAAAAATTCGCTTAGGCGGTGATAGCGCCACCACTGATTACTCGACAATATCTTGGATATCCATGCTATTTGCCGCTGGTATGGGCATTGGCCTTATTTTCTGGGGCGTGGCAGAGCCAACAGCGTTTTACACCGATTGGTTTGGCACCCCGCTCGGCGTGGCACCATTTACACCTGAAGGTCGTGAATTAGCGCTCGGCGCCGCGGTATTCCATTGGGGCTTTCATGCTTGGGCTATCTATGGCATGACCGCGCTCTCATTGGCATATTTTGTTTATAATAAGGGCTTACCGCTTTCAATGCGCTCGGTTTTCTATCCCATGCTAGGTGATAAAGTCTGGGGGAAAACCGGCGATGTCATCGACATTATGGCGGTACTGGTTATTTTGTTCGGCCTTGCTACGTCACTGGGTTTAGGGGGGTCTCAAGCGGCCAGCGGAATAAGCCACGTGTTTGGTTTTGAAAATAGTCTTTTTCTGCAACTGACAATTATTCTACTCATTATGGGGCTGGCTATTATCTCTGTGGTTCGTGGCATGGATGGCGGGGTTAAACTGTTGAGCAACATCAACATGATTATTGCCTTTATATTTCTTGGCATTATTAGCGCCCTTAATTTCACAACTGTCCTTGATTCATTGGCAACCGCCGTTGTCGGTTATGTCAAAAACATCATACCACTGAGCCAGAACTCTGGCCGTGAAGACACCAGCTGGTTACACGGTTGGACCGTATTCTACTGGGCCTGGTGGATAGCCTATGCGCCTTTCTTTGGTATGTTTGTCGCGCGAATTTCGCGTGGTCGCACCGTACGTGAGTTTCTGGCTTGTGTGATGATTATCCCCACCTTAGTGACCACAGCTTGGATGTCTTTTTTTGGTGGTATTGCGATTCAACAAATAATAGATAAAGTTGGCCTGCTAGGAACAGAGCAAGGTATTACCGACGTTTCCTTGAGTTTATTCTACATGCTTGATGCGTATCCAATGGGTGATTTGCTGTCCATTATTGCGGTTATATTGATTATCGTGTTCTTTGTGACGACCTTGGATTCCGGCTCCATAGTGGTCGATAGCATGACCGCTGGGGGTAAGTTGGAATTACCGATGAAGCAAAAGATAGTGTGGGCGGTTATCTCTGCGGTAATCGCTATGGTGATGTTGTGGATTGGCGGTACTGACTCTATTCAAGCGCTTCAGTCGGTGACCATTATTGCAGCACTTCCGTTTGCTATTATTTTAATACTTGCTTGTATTAGCTTAGTGCTCGGCATGTTTACTGAGGTAAAACGCCGCAGTTAAGCGCCAAGTAATCTGCTTAATCACTATGAAGGGTTTATCATTGATAAGCCCTTTTTATTGCACAGAACGCCCCTTCGCTTAAATCCGTCTTATAGAAGTCACACGACTCTAATCTTATATTTCTTTTTAGTAAGAAGTGAGTTAACCCATGTCGCAACTACAGATGTTCAAGTATTTTTCGAACATTGATGCCCCCGTCTACAAGGTGATGATTGTCGTATCCGACGTAGTGGCGCGCCGAAGTAATGGCAGGTGTAGGCATGTTGCGATGAATCGTCTCCAGTCAGACACGACCTTGAAGAAAGGAGTAAGAGCAAAACAAATGAAAGCCAATCGCAACACCGATTACCTTGAAAAAGTTATTTTTGGCAAGTGAATTTTCATGCTCTTACCCTGTTGATGTAACTGGTTTTACTAAGCCCATAATTGAATAGCCTAAGACAAAAGTTAATGAAACCTTGAACCAAAAATGCCAGTCGCTTACGATGGCGAATTATTGTATAAGTAATTAGAGACTTTACAATCAACGAAATGGATAACCACGACAACAATAAAAGGATAACAACGATGTATAAGCAGATATCTATTATCATTTGTAGCGCAATTTTTTTAGCAGGTTGTACTGGTACTGTGCCTACATTGGGCGTCAGTAATGACAAGTTAACACCGTGTCCAGAATCACCTAATTGTGTTAATAGCCAACAATCTGCTGCAGATGAAGAGCATTATATTGAACCAATTGAGTTCGTCGGCACACGTCAACAAGCGCAAGTGCGCCTTTTACACATACTAAAAGCTGCAGAGCGAGCAAATATCGTTGTGGTCGAGGACAATTATATTCGCGTGGAGTTTACCTCTCAGATAATGCGCTTTGTTGATGATGTGGAGTTTTATTTTCCAGCAACAGCATCCGATAAAATAACCATACATGTTAGATCGGCTTCACGTATTGGACGCTCAGATTTTGGGGTTAATCGTGAACGAATAGAAAAAATTAGACACGAATTTAAACCACTTTAAAGACTGATAATCACAATATTACGATAGCTTTTTTTAATGCCATTTTAGCTAAAATGGACTCGATAAAAGCTATCAATAATTTGGCAGTTAACAGTAATGCTAACGAGGCATTTCTTATCACGAGGTATTATTAATTTGATTAACCTCGTTAATTTTAGGTCCATCAATTATGGTCTTATCAACAGTTGTCTCACCAACGTTTGGAGTAAAAATGAACAGTAAAATTATTGGGATTGTACTTGTTATTGCGGGTATTTTTTTAGCGTTGTGGGGCTACAATATTTATGATGCTGCCAGTTCTCAAGTAACCAGGGCATTAAATGGTGATACCCCTATCGAAGCGTGGGCTGGAATGGCCGGCGGAATTATTTGCGTATTAATTGGTATTACAAGGTTAAAGTAAATGTGTTGTCATTAAATACTGAGCAAAGCATTCAAGGATAATCATTTCCCTTTATGCCAAAACTCAGATTTAGTGCAACATAACCTACGTGTGCAGCCAGCTCATTAATAGTCGAATCCGACAAATTTAAACAACTGATCACGCTTATTATCACTATGATCTAAAGAACGCTGTAAAAATGCCATTAATGGTCACTACTACTTTGTGTTAACTCATCACTTAATAACCTTACTCACTCAACTCATCATTGAGTAAATCCAATCTATCCTGCCCCCAAAATGGTTCATTTTGGTACACGTAAGTGGGTACGCCCAACAAGCCTTTCTCAATAGCTTCTATTGTATTTACTTCATATATTTCATCAATTTCACTTGATAAAGCTTGCTGTACAATGCTGTCGGTGTCGATATTAAGCGAGGTTAATATTTGTCGAATAACTGTTTCATCAGCAATGTTTTGCTCTTGCGCCCAACATGCTGCAAGTACATTACCAACAAATTCGCTAGGATTTTGCCCTACTTGCTGCAGGGCTATAGCGCATCGGTCGGCTAGACTGGGGTCTGCGGGGAAAAATGCTGGATGCAGGTTAAGGGATAAATGACGTTTTTTAGACCAACGGGCGAGTTCAATTAAGCGATAGTCTTGTCTAGCTTGTGGGCGCTGCTTAACCGGTAACACGCCTAATTCGGCAAACAGTTTGGCTAATTTAATCGGTTTATAATGGATGTTAGTTTTGTGCTTATTCGCCAACGCAATAAAAGTGTTATGGCCTAAGTAAGCGTAAGGAGAAAGGCTAGTAAAGTAATAATCTATTGCTGTTTTCATGGTTCACATTACCTTATATTAATAGGGCTACTCAGCTGACCCCATTATTTTGTTTTAAATTTATCGTTAAAACAGAATATTGCATTGAGATTTTAATCACTCGTTACAACAACGGATACTGGTGGGATTTAAGACGTTAATCAAATTTATAATCACAAATAAATAGGCAACTAGCCAACAAAAAATGACAATCCATTCACGTTATATCACCAAACAGCTAAGATCTATTTATCTTTTGTAAATCAATATTGTGGCGAGTATTAAACTCAAATAATCATCTACCATCATTGGGCTAATAAAGGCGCCAATACGCTTAATCGACCATCAATCGGTTCTGTTATCGTTAAGCCTAAAATATGGGCGATTAGAGGGTATAAATGAATGTTTTCAGCGTGTTCAATGCTGACATGATTAAACGCAGGCCCTTGAGCATATAGCACTGTGTTCATGTCGGTTATCACACTGGCATCATAACCGTGTTTACCTGTCACCCCTACCTTGGCGTCTGTACTAGTAATATAATGTTGATTACTGATTAACACCGCATCTTCAATTGATTGATTACCACTAAAGTGCAAGTAAGCTGGAATATCTTGCTGGCGATAAAATTGCAAACCTGGGACTTTTTTTGTGAGTACTTCTAAGGCATCTAAATCTTGTAGTTTATTCTCCCCTGTCGCGGTTATTAACGAAAATGCGGCGTCGTTATTAAAACTAAATTTGGCTTTTAAAGCTTCATTTCCAGCAAAGAGTTTGTCAGTGTACATGCGTGGAAAATCTGCAACGTTGGCCATGCCATGGTCGGAAGTAATAATAACATTAACCTTGAAAGGTAGCGCCTGTATTCCTGCCAATAATTGCCCAATGGCTTGATCAATACTCTGCACTGCTTGATACGTATTATCTGATGTTGGGCCAAAATGATGCCCTGCGGTATCCACGTCAGAAAAATACAAGGTCACAAACTGTGGGCGCTCAGCTTCGGGTAAATTAAACCACTGTAAAACCTGCTCGACTCTTTCATTATTCGGTGCATCATCATTATAAGGCAGCCAATAATCAGGCCGCTGTCCCGCAATTTTAGCTTCAGAACCAGGCCAAAAATAAGTCGCGCTTTTTAAGCCTTGCTGACCCGCTAATGACCACAATGGTACCCCATGATAAAAGCGATCATCGGTGACCGCCTGTTTAATCTTCATACTATAGGATTGTTGTAAATCATGGTTATAAAAATGGTTGGAAACGATGCCGTGATGGGCGGGATACAATCCAGTAACAAGGGTAATGTGGTTTGGAAAGGTCACTGTGGGAAAAGACGGTATAAGATGAGTCACTTGGGCTGCATGTGCTGCAAATTCAGTTAAGTGCTTAGGGTTATGTAGACGGTTGTAATCAAAACGGTAGCCATCGATAGAAACCAATAATACATAGGGTTTTTCTGCATCTGTAGGCGCCGAGCTTACAGATGAACAGCCAATGCTAGTGAATAATCCGCTAGCTAAAAAAAAGATGACGACAAAGGCGCGCATGATGTTTGTCTCTATAGTAAAAATGAATTAGAAAGTAATAATATCAATTAAGTATGACAACTTTATTGATCTCTACTGTCATGTTAGCTTACTCAAGACCCTGTCTAAACTGCAAATAAGCAGTGCTAATAGCGTCGGCATCTTCAATTTGTGGATAGTGACCTAGCGTGAGCATTTCGGTAATATTCGCATTGGGTATTAATTGACGGTAACGGTCAATCATATGCTGACCCGAGATCGGATCAAGCGCCCCAGCAATAAGCTTTATTGGTATTGTGCTGTTAATAATAGCCCCAACCCAGCGCTCACGATGTTGTTGTCGTTGGGTCATATAACTAATCAACCTATGCATTACCGCCAAGCCATTATTGTGGGTTAATAACTGCCACAGCGTGTCGATGACATCTGGATCTGGTGGTGTCGACGGCCCAAATATTCGTTGTAAACTAGTGGCAAATTTTTGTTTGTTGATCAGTTTTGCCATTAAAGGTCCTAATGGCGACAGTAAAAGCTTTTGTATTAATAGCGGTTTATGGGTTTCGGGAAATAGACCACCATTTAAAAAACATACGCTTGCAATATGGGTATGACTGTTACCATCGACTTGTCTTGCTAGCAGATCTTGTGCGACCGTATCACCATAGTCGTGGGCTAAAATATGATATTCACTGACACCTAACTTATGCAAAAATACCTGAAAAATATCGGCTTGCTCACTTATTAAGTAACGCGCATCTTTAGGTTTGTCTGATAAACCAAAGCCCAACATATCGAGGGTGATCACATAATAGTGTTGAGTGAGTGCATGCCACATGCCTTCCCAATCCCAACTGGCACTCGGATAACCATGAATTAACAATAACGCTGGCGCTTGCTTGTCTCCCGCTTGGCGAGTAAAAATCTGCCGACCGTTAATCTGCTCGAATTGTCCCTGCTGTTGCCATTCACTCAGTGTTATCATTGTGAGGTTATTCCTTTAATCCGTTATCCTACTCCTACTCATACTCATACTCATACTGTAGGAGTCTGCTCGTCTGCACAACATTCATCTTGTAAAAAACCAATCACAGTTTGCAATGTGTCATATTCAGCAGTACAAAAAAGTGTTCTTCCTTCGCGGCGCTGAGAAATTAACCCAGCAGACACTAATCCAGAGACATGATGAGATAATGTCGACCCCGGAATGGCTAGTTTTTCTTGTAAACCACCCACTGCAATACCTTGATACCCAGCACGCACTACCGATTTATAAATCATTAATCGTGTAGGATGCCCTAATTCTTTCAATGCCTTAGCAATCGTTTCGATATCCATAACCACCTCAAAAACTAAATTATATTTCGATATTACTAGAATTAACTTGATCAATCCATTAAACAACATTATATTTCGACCATTCTAGAAATATGGAGTTGTATAATGATAACCAGTAATATGTGGCAAGAAACCGTAAATATGTTCCTTTTTTTAACCTTGGAATTAACGACATTATTTTTATTGATTAGTTATTTGGTCGGTGTATTGCAAATGTATATTCCTCCAGAAAAAATCCAATCAATACTTAGCGATAAACATGGCAAGGGGTATTTTATCGCAGGTTTTTTAGGTGCGATCACGCCCTTTTGTTCTTGTTCTACCATTCCATTTTTAAAAGGGTTATTAAGGGCAAAAGCAGGCTTTGGTACCATGATGGTGTTTTTGTTTGCTAGCCCGCTGCTCAATCCCATTATTATTGGCTTATTTGCGGTGACTTTTGGCCTTACGGTAACAATATTTTATTTTGCCGTGGCAATGGGAGTGTCTATTGTTGCTGGCTACAGCTTAGAAAAGCTTGGTTTTGAAAAATACATCAAACCCGAAGCTTATATAGCGCCTGCCGCAAAAAACGGTAAAACATCATGCTGCGGTACCGCTAAACCCATTAATAAATGGCAACAAATTTGGCAAACCACATGGACAGACTTTAAAAAAGTGTTGCCTTATTTAATTGGCGGTATTGCTGTTGGCTCACTAATTTACGGTTTTATGCCAACCGAGTTGGTTGCTAAATATGCCAGTAATAACAATCCGTTTGCTATCCCGGTTGCAGCCGTTATTGGTATTCCATTATATATACGCGCGGAAGCCGTTATTCCATTAAGTGCAGCATTGGCCGCTAAAGGAATGGGGCTTGGTGCGGTAATGGCACTCATTATTGGCAGCGCAGGCGCCAGCTTAACTGAGGTTATTTTGCTTAAATCCATTTTTAAAAATACTTTAGTTGTGGTATTTCTGGCGGTTATTTTGTCTATGGCTGTTTTGGCCGGCTACCTATACCAATTTTTGTTTTAATTTGTAACCTAGCGCTCAAAACTAAATAAGTAACACATCATAAACACTCTAAATGTAGTATTTTTGAGCATGAGAAGTATACTGATAATTATTCAACCATGCTGACGGTATACATGTTAATGACAGCACAGGCAGATCCACAAATACTCAATGACCACCTAAAGTTACTATACCGTAGCGCAATACCTGGTATTGCCGTTACGGTAGCCGCTTCTGCTGGTCTAGCATTTGGATTTGAAAATCATTCCGCAACTAATGATAAATTATTGTGGTGGTTGTGCTTATCTGGATTAATTTTATTACGTAGTCTTGATACTTTTTTTTGGTTGAAGCGAGCGAATAAAGGCATATTAGGAAGTCAAAGCGACTTATATCGTTATAGCGTTGGAGCAATACTCACAGCATGTTTTTGGGCATTTTATTGCTTATTTTTTTACAATAAATTAAGTATCGAAGAATTATTTTCTGCTTTGGTCATAGTGTCGGCCATGGCGGGCGGTGCAGCAACAATATTATCGGGCAATAAACTCGTATCACAAACATACACCTTATTGTTGTTGGCTCCATTTTCAATTCAAATGATCGTTGGCGGAAATCCGGCCCATCAAATGTTGGGTTATTTAGGTCTTGCCTATGCCTTTGTTATGTTTTCAATAGCCAAAACTGCGGCTAATTTTACTGAGCATTCTATTAAGCTACGGAATGAACATAATCAATTATTAAGAAGTATGGAGCAACAAGTCATACAAAGAACTCAAAAAATTATTGAGTTAAGCCAACATGATCCCCTGACTCATTTGTTAAATAGGCGCGCCTTTATTGAAGCCGCCAATCATCAGTTTACACAAATAAAATACGATATTAATTATGCTATTTTCTTCCTCGACTTAGATGGCTTTAAACAAGCTAATGATAACTTTGGCCATAATGTGGGTGATGAAGTTCTTATTGAGGTAGCAAAGCGCATTAAACAAGCTTGTCAGCACGATGAAATTATCTGCCGTTGGGGTGGTGATGAATTTATTATCATGGCACATCACACTTCACATTATCGCTTTGAAGAATTAGCCATCATTTTAAAAAAATGCATTAACGTACCGATTTTAACCTCTCAACATGTCATTGATATGGACTGTTCTATTGGAATAGCCATGTACCCTGAACACGGTCAATCAATATCCGATTTAATCAGTTTGGCAGACTTGTCTATGTACAGTCGTAAAGAAGGTGGCCTTGGCGATTATGTGATGTTTAGTAGCCAATTAAAACAAAAAATAAAATATGAAATTCATTTGAGTAAAGGTATTGCTCAAGCCGTCTCTGATAAGCAGTTACATCTTGTTTTTCAACCAATTATTGAATCTAGCACGGGTAATATAGCCTGTGTTGAAGCATTGCTAAGATGGGATTTTGAAGGTGCATTAATTTCACCAGAGGTGTTTATTCCGTTGGCAGAAAAAAATGGTGCGATTAAAGAAATTGGCTATTGGGTAATAGAAGAGTCAATGCGTAAATTATCTGCATTACATGAGCTAAATCAAGGATTAAAAATATCCATTAATGTCTCGATAATTCAATTTGAAGACATCAATTTTGTGAATAAGGTACACAATATTGTCAATCAACATAATATAAATCCAAGCGATGTTCATATTGAAATAACTGAGTCGCTATTTTCAAAAGATAAGCTTAAATTAATTAACATGGTTAAAGGATTACAAGCTTTGGGCTTTATGATTTCAATTGATGATTTTGGTACCGGTTATTCATCATTATCGGTAATCCAAGATTTAGATATAAACTTCGTAAAAATTGACCGTTCATTCATCACTAACCTGCAAATTAATGGTGTTGATATCGTTAAAGCGGTTATGGTGATGTCTCATGGCCTTGGCTACCAAGTAATTGCTGAAGGTGTTGAAAACCAACAACAAGCTACAACCCTAACGACGTTAGGTATTCATTATTTACAAGGGTATTTATTTGATAAACCACTTGAATTTGAGGTGTTAAAACAAAGGCTTTTGAGCCACTCAGATGAACAACGCTCACCCGCGTTGTTATCTTCAGCTAATTCTTAATATCATTCTGCTACCAGTATTTAATCCTTCACTAATATAGTGACTTACATGTTCTGTTAATTTACAGTCTGATTAGTATCTGCAGAGCTATCATTTCTAGTTCATTTACTTGTGATACACCATAAATTCACTATCCACTATCTGCTATAAATAATAAGCTATCAGTTAATCATCAACTGATAGATTAATAGGGAGTCTCGGTGTTAACAGAACCATTGTTTTGGTTAGTGGCTATTCCTGCCGTGCTTATCACTGGAATGTCTAAGTCGGGGTTTGCGGGTGGTGCTGGCGGATTAACAGTGCCACTGTTGGCATTAGCGATAAGTCCTGCTGCGGCCGCGGCAGTAATGTTGCCTTTACTCGTTTACATGGATTTTTTAAGCGTAAAATCTTGGTGGAATAAACAGAGTAACAGCCAATTATTGATTTTATTACCCTCGGCAATGGTTGGTATCATATTGGCCTATCTATTATTTGATCTCCTTAATGAACAATATTTACGGGGTATTTTGGGGATAATCTCATTGGGCTTTGGTTTATATGGGCTAACTTTAGGTGAATGGTCACAACGTAAACCGTCACCTCTTATTGGTCGAATTTGTGGCACCATTGCCGGATTTACCAGCTTTGTCGCCCATGCTGGCGGACCACCATTAAATGCTTATTTAATTCCATTACGGTTAGATAAAACAAAATATCTTGGCACTGCTGTAATGTTTTTTGCGGTAGTCAATGCGGTAAAACTGATCCCTTACGCCATGCTGGGCCAAATTAACTTCAGTAATTTAACCATATCAGCCATGCTCGCCCCTATCGCTTGGATAGGAGTAAAGTTAGGATTACGGCTCCAAGATAAAATTAACGATAAACAATTTAAAAAGATCATTCTTAGTTTGATGATAGTGGTTGGCCTACGTTTATTGTGGACCGCTTTTATATCGTCGTAATACTTTAAGACAAGGACACTTCATACAATGAATACTGACAATCGTTTTTTTTATGAACCCCATAAAGGCCATGGCCTTCCACACAACCCGCTAAATGCGATTATTGGCCCACGGCCAATAGGTTGGATTTCGTCACGCAATGCTCAAGGCCAGCGTAATCTTGCACCTTATAGTTTCTTTAATTGCTTTAATTATGATCCACCGATTATTGGTTTTGCCAGCACGGGCTGGAAAGACAGCGTCGCCAATATTGTTGAAACTGGCGAGTTTGTGTGGAACTTAACCACCCGCAGTTTAGCCGCACAAATGAATCAAACCTCGGCTGCATTGCCTCGAGGTACGGATGAATTTGAATTTGCTGGCTTAACCCCAATAGCGGGTAACATTGTTAAGGCCGATCGCGTGGCACAAAGCCCGGTCAACTTCGAATGCAAGCTATCGCAATGCATTCAACTGACAGCTGCAAATGGTGACAAAATAGATAGCTGGTTGGTTCTCGGTGAAGTAGTCGCGGTGCACATTGAAAAGCACTTACTCAACGCGGAGGGGGTTTACCAAACCGCATTAGCCGAACCGGTATTACGTGCTGGCGGCCCATCGGCTTATTATGGTATTTCAGACGAGTTACGTTTTGACTTAAATCGCCCTGCGGTGTGATCAAACCAATAATAAGTACTTATTTTATAGGGCTGTCATTTTCAATCTTGTATATTCCGTTTATGTTTCAAATATGCGTTTGTGATAGAAAGTGAATATATCTCTTATCCAATAAGGCTTCTTGTTACCATTACAAGATATCGATGACAAAACCATTATTATAAAATAATTATCATGAGAACATTTTGAGTATTTCAGACAATGTTTTACAACGTGTAACCCAAGCAATTGGAGCGACAAGCTTAACTCATATTGAGTTAATCCAACCATTATGGGGTGGTTATGGACAATTGTTTCGAGCCTATATAACCGGTAAACCGTATTCCTCTGTTATTGTAAAACACATCAGCTTACCTCAACCGGAATCACATCCAAAAGGTTGGAACACACCGCTTTCGCATCAACGAAAATTGCAGTCCTACCAAGTAGAAGTCAATTGGTATCAACACTATGTTAACGACCATGGTGAGCCCTCAATGAGCCCAGTACCACGTTGTTTACATGTTGAGCAACAAGCCAATGAAATTCTATTAGTGTTGCAAGACTTGCAGACCATCGATTTTATCCAAGTCAGAAAAACCGCCACTGCGGCTACGGTATACGCTTGTTTAACTTGGTTGGGATATTTTCACGCTCAATATATGCATACCGAGCCTAAAGGGTTATGGCCAATTGGTACCTACTGGCACTTGGGTACTCGTCCAGACGAATTAGCCACTTTGCCGTACGGTCCACTCAAGTCAGCAGCTCACCTTATTGATAAAACGTTAAACCAATGTACCTTCCAAACCTTGGTACATGGCGATGCAAAATTAGCTAACTTTTGCTTTAGCCCAAATGATCACGCAGCGGCGGTAGATTTTCAATATATAGGCCGGGGCTGCGGCATGAAAGATGTGGTGATGCTGTTAAGCAGTGTGCTGAACTATAACGAGCCAGAAAACCTAATTAATGACTATCTCGATCATTATTTTATGGCTCTGAGTCAAGGACTTACTGAGTATCATCCATACATATCCCCCCAAGACGTTGAACAACAATGGCGCGCATTATATTGCATCGCTTGGGCTGACTTTCAGCGTTTTATAAAAGGATGGAGTGCCGAACATTGGAAGATAAATGCTTATACTGAAAAACTAACACAACAAGCCTTGAAACAGCTTACTACAAACTAAAATTGGATAAGTATTAAGTCAAAAGCCAAAAGGTCGATGCTATGCATCGACCTTTTTCGAATGCTGTTAATCTACTCAATTAATTCACAAAACGACAACCACACACGGTATTACTCGGTTGAAATAGTACCACTGTATAATCTTTTTTCTCATTTTGCTTAAGCACTTGAAGTCTTAGAGAATGCAATCCTTTTTCATTCAAATTTAGGCTACTAACATAAGATAAATAAGATAAATGGGCAGGTATATTTTGAGGGTTACTCGACAGAAATTCTTCTTTAGTGGTCACCGATATATTGTAAATTTGATTTTCTGTATCAATACTATCGACAGTACCTGTCATTGATAATGTGCCAGCTAAATTACCTTCATAATCAAAATATCGATAGTTAATTTGCGCTTGTCCATCATTTGACACAAAATCAACTAATAAATAATGACGACGATCTTGCTCTGCCGTTTGGTGGTGAAACAGCTCAGAACTGCAACTGAGCATAAAACTTGGTACACGTATAGTGAGTCTATAAATAATTGCCACACTACTGAGTAGTAAGACTAAAATAATGATATTGACGACCCACAATCTGCTTCTAGACATAAGATAATTACTCCAACCGCTGATTTGTTTGGCCTGACTTTGCACTTATGGTGTCACAAATATTCACCTGTTTAAGCCAATCACGATTAACAAATTGTTTAGGTTGCCGTAAGTCACTGATTTTCAAATTACGGATAAGAGACTGACCTAAGAGTTCCCCTTGCATAGTAATATTCAACACTTGCTTGTCGTGAGACAGTGATAAAAATACCGACTGCCAACTGCTCACATCACAATCGGCAAAACTTTGTTGTATTTGTAGCCCTTGTTCTATGAGTAATTCATTGTTGGTTTTTGAGGGTGAAAATAGCAGTATCTCAACCGTCTTTCCTGATGACATTGTAACAGTGCTGATACTTAATGGCTCAATAGGTCCAATTTTAGGTTGCATCGATTTCACTGCGACTATGCCTCCAATCATCAACCCTATTATGGTTATTATGATTAAACTAGCATACCGACGGTTAATTGATGGTAATACCCTCTTTGTTACCTTTCGAGTACGGTGATGTCTTAGTAAGTAACCTTGGCCCTTTACCGTTTCAATAAGGGATTCATGTTGTGGTCCAAAAAATGCCCGTAATGTAAATACTGCACGCGCTACCGAAGCGCCACTTAAATGATAATTATCATCATAACCAGACTCTAATAAAGGCTTAGCAACAACTTTCCCCTGATACTCAATTAATAAGCTCAGTACATGCAGTTCAGCCTTAGGAAGGTGCCAAACATCACCATTTTCGAGATTAATCAAATCTCCTTTCTCTATATCAAACCTACAATGCCCCAATTGCATGTCAACGACCCCATTACTCATCATGTGTAAAGTGTATGCAGAAAATCTTATGAAATCTGTGATCCTGATATCTTCAGGCTTTTATTCGTTAAATTTTGTAAGGCGTAATGACTAACAATAGTGTAGTTGGGATTTATGTCACACTATTTCATAATAATAATATTCACAAATATACCTATAAATGAGTATAAATCTAATAAATTATGAGAGACACATCACAAAAAGTTGCGATTTTAGTCTTTATAGACGCGACTCTGAGACTGCATATATTGAGTTAATTGAACTTTTTCTAATGAATAGTTTTATCTGTGGTAAATCACACTTTTCATAACCCCATTGAGTATTGTTGAGTCATCGAGTTGCTAGCGCTTTTATCTAGCAGCTAATAACAAAACAAGCCTAGCCATCACAAGCATAAGCGCTTGAATACTAAAATACTGATGATAAAGAGGGTAATGACCATGAGCATGAATAGACGTCAAGCATTGACACAAATTATTGGATTAAGCACCGCTGCGGCGGGGGCTACACTATTAGGTACATCAGCATTTGCTGCTACAGATGCAGATGGTAACTATCGCTTAGAATTAGGGGAAGCACTTAAATATGTGCCGTTAGATGCAATGGCAACCGCTAAGCTAGCTTATGAAACTGGCGGCGGCTGTATGCATCAAGTCTTCCATGCAATTATTACAATGCTTGCAGCATCTACCAGTGCTGATGCCAGCAAGTTTGCAAGTATTCCAACTGCATTAGCAGGTTACGGTTGGGCTGGTGTTGTAGGTCAAGGCACCTTATGTGGCAACCTAAATGCGGCAGGTATGTTAATTAATATTCTTGATGATATTAATGGCCAAAACAGTGCCATTATTGGCGCTTCATTCCGCTACTATGAAAGCACAGATTTACCTTTGTCTTCAGCTGAATTTGTTGCAGGGATTGGTTCCACTGATGAGAAATCACTAGAAGTAGGCGCAACCTCAATTGCCAACAGCCCACTATGTCACTCTTCAATTAGTAATTGGTCTGCGGCATCAGGTAAAGTATTTGCACTTAAAGGTGAACGTTGTAAACGCCTATCTGCCAGTATTACGCTTAAAATTGTTGAATTGTTAAACCGCGCGTATGCCGGTGAAGACATTTCTATATTACCTGAAGCTAAACCATCTGAAGCAGCACAAGCATGTCAATCATGCCATGGTGTAAGCTCAACTATGGGTTCTGCAGCCAGTGTTAAAAGCGATATGGAATGTACCACTTGTCATACTGGACACTTCAATTAAGGAGCGCGTGATGAAACTTAAATATCTTAGCGCCATATTAGCCAGCTCATTGCTAATGTTTGGCTGTAGTAGTGATGATGACGATGTTGTCACAGACCCAGTGGTAGTTGAACCACCAGTCGTAGTTGTGCCACCAGTAGTGGTTGATCCAGTAAGTGACGCTGTTAAAATTGATGACGCGAGCAGCGTGGTCGTTTCACTCGATACATATAATGCCACAACTGGCGCGTTAGCATTCACACTAGCGAATACCGAGGGTAAAGCGCTCACGGATGCAACCAACTACAGTATTGTCTATTTTGGTTTTCCTGACCCAGACTCACCATCTGTAAAACCTAAGGCTTGGAAACGCTGGCATGTCACTCAAAGCTATGTATGCGATAGTGCAACTACTGATGAATGCACGGGAACATTAGCAGCCACTGATACCGAAGGAGCATATACTTTTAATGTGAGTGATCTCGACTTACAAAGTAAAGCGTCAGATGATGCTGATATGATTTACAAAGTCGCGATTGAAATTAATGGTGCGCTTGCTAGTAACGAAATTGAGTTAGTTAGTGCAAATTAATTGTCATTTAGCCTCCCCCCGGCTAATTGCGACAAGAGAACCCTTGTGCTCATTAACTTAGTACTATTCGCCGCGGTTTCACACTGCGGTTCTTTTTTAAAGTTAAAAACACGACGTATTGGTTAATGGCATGTGGAAATAATAGAAAGGGTTTCAGCATTGCTGAAACCCTTTTTCTATTCATCACTTACAATAATGTTTAACGAAGTTGCTGCATTAAATATGCATACGCCATCGAACTTAACTCGGCTGCTTGGGTATTATCTGCCGCACCGGCATGACCACCTTCAATGTTTTCGTAATACAACACATCAATGCCCATGTCTTCCATTTTAGCAACCATTTTGCGCGCGTGTGCAGGATGAACCCGATCATCACGCGTTGAGGTAGTAAAGAACACTTTAGGGTAGTTAACCCCTGATTTAAGATTATGGTACGGCGAGTAAGTTTTAATGTATGCCCATTCTTCTGCAATATCAGGATTACCATACTCACCCATCCAGCTGGCACCCGCCAATAGTTGGTTGTAGCGTTTCATGTCCAACAGCGGCACTTGGCACACTACGGCGTTATATAACTCAGGACGACGAGTAAATGCCGCACCCATTAACAAGCCACCGTTACTGCCGCCTTGAATACCAAGATGTTTGCTTGACGTTATTTTACGGGCAATTAAGTCTTCCGCGATTGCTTCAAAGTCTTCATATGCTTTATGACGATTTTGTTTTAATGCCGCCTGGTGCCATGCTGGGCCGTACTCTCCACCGCCACGGATGTTAGCCAGCACATAAACGCCGCCTTGTTCTAACCAGTTTTTGCCAATAGTGGCTGAATAGGCTGGCAAAAGAGAAATTTCAAAGCCACCATAACCATAGAGTAATGTAGGGTTGCTACTATCAAGTTTGATGTCTTTAGCCATTACCACAAAATAAGGTACTTTAGTGCCATCTTTCGACTTAACAAAATACTGCTGGGTAATAAATTTCTCGGCAGAAAATTGTTGTGGCATTGCTTTAATTTTATCAGCTTTTAGGCTTGCACCATTTAAGCGGTATAAACTAGCCGGTTCTAAAAAGCTGGTGTAATTAACGAAAAAATCATCACTATCACGCTCAACATCAAACACACTTAAGCTGCCATTGGCATCAAATGGCACAGGTTTACTTTGCCACTCGCCTTTGTCGTTTTGCAGGTAACGTACGAGTTTACTTTTTACATCATCAAGCCAAGTCACAAAAATAGCATTCTGACTAAATGACACTTGTGAAATAGAGGCGTGCGCTGTTGGCGATACCAACTCACTAAACTCCGGTTTTTGCGAAATCAGCTTATCAACTGGGGTATAGACTATGGCACCTTGTTTAAAAGTCCCTTTTGGGGTGACTAAATCACTTTTTAGTTCAATATATAACTGACCTTTAAAATAACCTTTTAACTCGGCATCTTCAGGGATCGGCAGCGACACTAACTTACTGTCTTGATAAACATAATGCTTAGCGGTATAAAAAGTTAAGCTTTCTGTGACGATATTCAGCGGTGTTTTATCATCAAACATCACATAGCCCGACACGGCAACCGACGCTTTATTGCCTCTAAACACTAATTTAGCTGCAGACAAAGGTGTGCCACGTTTCCACAATTTAACCACACTGGGATAACCTGAATCCGTCATGCTTTGCGCATCGCCAAAATCAGTGCCGACAAAAACGGTATCTTTATCAATCCAGCTTAGCATTGACTTAGCCTCAGCCAACAAAAAGGGTTGTTGAGTGTTGTCGACAAAAGCCTTAGTCGTTAAATCAAATTCGCGTACTTCAGCCGCATCAGCACCACCGCGAGACAAGGATACAAAGCAACGCTCATTTTGCGGATACTGGCAATTCATGCCTTTATAAACCCAGTTAACACCTTCGGTTTTACCAAGGGCATCAATATCAAGTACCGTTTCCCATTTAGGTTCGGCCTTTGCGTATTCTGCTAACGTGGTACGACGATAAATACCACGTTCGTGAGTCTCGTCCTTCCAGAAGTTATACAGAAAATCACCAATACGGGAGGCATAAGGGATACGGGCTTTATCGTTTAGAATCTCTAAGCTGTTTGACACCAGATGTTCAAACTCAGGGTAAGCCTTAATGTGAGCAGCAGATGATGCATTTTGCTGCTTAACCCACTCCATAGGCTTGACGCCTTCGACATCTTCTAACCAAATAAATTTATCTTCTTCTGCATGAACAGGTACTGCCATAGTCATCGCACTCGCTATACATAAAGGTATGATTCGCTTAAGCATTAAAATTTCCTTTTCGTTATTTGCTCGCGGTATTTTATAAACTTGCTAATACTGTAATCTATTTACTGCCCAATTGACTAATGATCGAGTTACTTAGTAACACTTCAGTTTTTTTAGGTGAGCAATACGATTGATAATCATACTATTTCACCAAATAATAGTCATCGCGACCCTAGCTTCTATGCATTTCTGCCTTCAAAAACCTGCAGTGACACAAATCTCAGTACTGTTATCTAACGTCAAAGTGCGGCATAGTAAACGCTTCTATTCAGTAGCCTAAATATCCATGCTAAATACCCTGACTAATACTTTATCAATGCGTAAAACTAAGTTGCAGCGCTGGATTAAACCTCAATATGGTTTTTACTTTCCGGTGGTAATAATTGCGACGTTATTATTGATGTTTCCCTATAACACTTTAGCGGTTTTCAGTACATTTACTCAATTCTTTTTGCAGCATTTTGGTTCACAGTTTATTCAGTTTTCAAGTTTATTATTATTGTTGGCAACCATCGTGAGTATCAGTCCTATTGGGCGAATTCGCTTAGGTGGCGAACAGGCAAAAACTGAGTTTAGTTTTATCAGTTGGATGGCAATGCTATTTACTGCCGGCATGGGATCTGGACTCATTTTTTGGGGCGTTGCAGAACCTGTTTATCATTTTGTTAATCCTCCAGAGTTTTTAAAACAAGATTTTTCTTCAATATCAGGTTCGTTAGCTATTACTTATTTTCATTGGGGACTCAATGCCTGGGCCATTTATGCTATGGCAGGATTAGTGATGGCATGGTTTGCCTATAATAAACAACGCAGTTTACGAGTCAGTGCCAGTTTTAGTGCTGATAAACCTAAATGGCTTAATATTCTTGATTTAATGGCGGTTATTGCCATTGTATTTGGTATTGCAGGCACTTTTGCTAACACTATCGCCTTAATCCAAACGGGTGTTGTACAGTCACTTGGTCTCGACATTGGCTCGATTTATTTTCGCATCGGCATGATTTTAATTATTGCGGCTTTATTTACTCTTTCTTCCCTAGCGGGGTTAAATGGTGGCATTAAGCGCTTAAGCCAATTTAATTCGTTATTTATGATCGCACTGTTGGTAGCGGTAATAGCCTTAGTTGACCCTCTTCAAACTGTAAAGTTAATCTTCGACTCAAGCATGACCTACATTGAATTGCTACCAAAAATGTCATTTGGTATGGGCAAACCAGAACAGTGGAGCCAAGGTTGGACTGTCATTTACTTAGTATGGTGGATAGCTTGGGCGCCGTTTGTAGGGCCCTTTATTGCTAGGATCAGCAAAGGAAGAACCATTAGGCAATTTTTAAGTTGTACTATTTTACTGCCAACCTTAACCTCAATTATCTGGTTTTCAGGTTTTGCGGGTAGCGTGTTAACTCAACCTTATGCACAACAAGTGATGGATGCGGTAAACCAACAATATACTTTGGGGTTATTTAACTTCTTTGAGCAACTACCCATGGGCAGTTGGCTATCTGGTGCAGCGTTGTTGCTATTGGTCACCTTTTTAATCACCAGTGCCGACTCTTCAATTTATATTGCAGGCTTGCTTACAGGCAGCGAAAGTCGTAATTCAAAACTGCTATGGAGCCTTATTCTTATTGCCATTACCATCGCACTGGTAAGTATTAACGATGTAAATCTTAACAAACAAATTGCCATTGTTGGCGCTATACCTTTTACCTTAGTACTTTGTTTGCAATTGATTTTTTGGGCTAAAGATCTATTGCAAAACCCAGTCCCCAAATGAGTTAATAATAACTGGGCATAACTAAATAGTAACTGTTGCCAATTTTGCTCGCGAAACAGGTATAATATTGTGCTAATCACAGTGAGACAAAGACCCACATCATGGCCAAAACCGCAGCAGCATTACACATATTAGTGAAACACCAGACTCAAGCTGAAGACATCATCAAGCAGCTAAATAAAGGCGCCAAGTTTGATGTGTTAGCGAAAAAGCACTCTAGTTGCCCGTCTGCCAAAAGTGGCGGTAATTTAGGTGAATTCAAAAAAGGCCAAATGGTGCCACCCTTCGATAAAGTCTGTTTCAACGGCGAGTTAATTACCCCTCACCTAGTCAAAACCAAATTTGGTTGGCATGTGGTAAAAGTGCTCTACCGCACTTAGCATCAATCGAACGTAGAAGACGTTTTGCTTGAATACGTATTGTTTGAATTAAGTGTTACTCGGAGTAAGTTGAACCTAAACCAGTTGTCGTTACGATGAGCCAAACTTAGACGTAATAGCACAAGAATAGCCCTGTGGTGAGTTGAAGATGGGCTTAATATCAAGCCCACTGTTTAAAGATTTATTCTCGTAATTTAATAGACAGCTCGCCATCACGAATTTGAATATCATCCACACCGTCAGCAAACGCATTCCAAAAGCCTCGATCGCCAAACTCACCGACCAAATTGACATTTTTCATGTTTCCTAGCCATGCATTTGGGATTGGCACGCCCATTAAACTCACCCCCACTAGCGCGACAACGGGACGACGATTAGCGTCTAAATGAATATCAAGCCCGGTATTAACTCGTAAAATCTCCCCAGCCATGAAGGGAAAATCCTCTGGTATAGGGATCAACATTTTAGCGCTGGCTAAATTATTAGAAAAATCAATTGCGACACGTTGAGCAAAATCAGGGTTGCGACCTATCATCGAATTCACTTCTTTCTCACTAAAGGTCACTTGCCGATCAGCATCAAATTCACGATACGCTTCTGGGGTTAAATCATCACCGGCGACATTAGCATGATCAGCATTGCCAGAACCATCACGACCACTTGATGCTGCTATCCTAGAGCGTGGTTCAACTTGCCAACCCAACTGAGACAGTTTTTGATCCAATTTTTGCTCTTCTTTAGCATTTAAGCTGACCGGAGTAAGCGGTGACGGGAAGATATAAGTGCGGATAATAAAAAAAGTTAATCCCACAGTTACCAGCATGGTTGCTAAAATAATCAACAACAGTTTGACCCCAGATGCACCACCCTGCAGACGATGCGGCGTGGAAAGATTATTTAATGAAGCTAGCATTGGCTGCCCTTTTTATTTTATGTTTATTCATCATGGTAATGTCCTCATGGGTAAAACAGCAAATATAAACGTAAAGACATAACCGATGATGTTCTATTTCATGGCAATGAAGTTCTAAATATTAACATGAGAAAATATTTACATTTGGTTAAAAATTGAGTTACAAATTGAGTCAATTGTAATAAAGTTGTCAATCAAAAGTACATAAACCAACCCGTTTATTTAGAGTAAAATAAAGGATTATTAATGCAGTTACTCTCAAGCAGTATCTTAACTCCATTCATTATCGGCGCTAGCCTATTGTTAACGGCCTGCAGTGGCGGTGGTTCATCAGATAGCGGCAGCTCATCAAGTAGCGATGGCAGCAATACTGACTCTAGCTCACCTCTGTGGGTTGCAGGCCAATTTGTAAACTACTCGACTTTAGCCGAACAATGCAACGTGCCATTAACCCAACAGCTATGGTTACGATCATGGAGCAATGATACTTACCTTTGGTACGACGAAATTATTGATCGCGATCCTGCACCATATAGTGTGGCAGAATATTTTGAATTACTTAGAACGGATGAGCTATCTGACACTGGTAACCTCAAAGACAACTTCCATTTCTCAATGTCGACAGAAGAATGGGAATCACTTAACGGATCCGGCGCCTCAGTTGGCTATGGCATGAGTTTAAGTTTACGAAATGCTTCTAGCAGTGTAACAAGACTAGTGACTGTGGCATATAACGAACCAAATACGCCAGCCAGTGATGCTAATGTTAGTCGTGGAGCAATTATTATTGCTGTTGATGGTGTTAGCGTAGAAGATGCCAATGACAGTGACAGTATTGCAATCTTAAATGCGGGGTTATTCCCAAGCACCAGTGGCAAGCAAACCGAGTTTATTGTCCGTGATTTGGATAGCCAAACTGACCGTACAGTAACGCTAACAGCAGACACTGTCGTATCAACGCCAGTACAAAATACCAGAACCATTGACACCGCTAACGGCAAAGTAGGTTATTTGCAATTTAACTCACACATAGCTACCGCGGAAAAAGGGTTATACGATGCCATCACGACACTCAGCAACGCACAAGTTGAAGATTTAGTATTAGATATTCGTTATAACGGCGGTGGTTTATTAGCCCTTGCCAGTCAGCTGGGTTACATGATTGCTGGTGACGAAGCCACAAATAACCAAATATTTGAACGTACCAGCTTTAACGACAAATACTCGACAATTAATCCGGTTACGGGCGAGGCATTAACACCGATGCCGTTTTACCCTGAATCAATCGGATTTAATACTTCATTACTGCGCAGCGGGTTATCACTGCCGACACTAAATCTTAAACGCGTATTTGTGCTAACCACTCCAGGGACTTGTTCTGCCAGTGAAGCCTTAATGAATGCCCTTCGCGGTATTGATATTGAGGTTATTCAACTTGGCGATACGACCTGCGGTAAGCCTTACGGCTTTTACCCCACCAATAACTGTGACACCACGTACTTTACCATTCAGTTTAAAGGCGTAAACGACAAAGGCTTTGGTGAGTATTCTGACGGGTTTGTACCCTCGACTAATCCAACAGTCGACAGCGAGGTGCCAGGTTGTGTGCTAGCAGACGACTTTGAACATGCATTAGGCGATACCAACGAAAGATTATTAAGCGCGGCATTATTTTATCGCGACAACAACCGCTGTCCCACAACTGCAACGGCCGTGGCGCGTGCCTCCGCACATAACACTTTTGTAGACTCAGGCTTTGTACTAGAAGATACACGTAATCAAAATGTGTTAAAAAACAATCGTATTATAACGCCATTGGTTTTGGAGCAATAATGCTAAAACGATTCATAGGTGTCATAAGCATATTGACTATAGCGGGTTGCGTTGCCACCGAAAGCGAGGTGCAACCGCCGCTACAAGCGGCAACGCTAACAAACCCTAACAGTCAAACCCATGCTGAATTACAACAAGCAATAGCCAGCTTGCTCGGTGCCAGCGGTGTCATCATTGCCGACAATGCTTTTACTCAATACAGCCAAGAGGTCATTGAACGTGCACCGCACAAAGATGCGAATGGCTTATTGATCATGGGGCGCAGTACCGAGATGCCTGATGCAATACAGATGTTAAAACAAGGCGACAACTGCCTGTTGCGCCATGTACAAAGCGGCAACACCATAGCCTTATTGCAAACACGCTGTAAGGTTGAAAAGCAATAGTTAACAGCGAATAAACACAATTAAAAAGGCCAGAACACATCACAATATGTGCTCTGGCCTTTTTCGTTAACATGATGGTTTACAACGCACCTTTAGCTCGCAACACGATAAAGCCACATGCCACCTTGATACAACAAACAAACCCCTACACCCATAGTAAATAAATAGGCATACATAAAACCAATTGCACCAGCAGAACTATCATCATCAGAACGAATTATCACACCACTACTGAGATATAAAATAAACACATTGAGAAAAGTACTTAACACAAAATAATCCGCCATGGCGGGAAGTGCGCCACCAATAAAGCTTAATATAAGTAGCAACACCCCACTAAGCTCTTCCTTTGGCGTAAATTTTTTCTCTAATACGCGGATGAATATCAACACTAACATCGCGGCTAAATAATAAAATGACATTAACAACGCAGAATAAATCCCTTTTGGCGATGTGATTATGTCAAAGATTGATACAACCAATGTAGAACTTGAAAAAGCGTCAGCCACAAGGTGACCAAAACCAACCAATATGAACCATGATATCGTTAATGAAGTTAAAGCACCAAGAGCAATGGGGATTAGCCTTATGGTTAATCATTTTGGCCAACACAATACCAACGACAGTCACCCCAATTAACAAGCCTAACGCAGACCAATATTGGTCTGTGTAAAATAAAGACAAGCTAGGAGGAAGCACAAGAAACGATTGATAAAATTCGTTATATTTAGTTGTAGCAGCAATATTTTTGAAAAAAGCGAAATACACAATTATCGGCTGCAAAATAATAAGAACAATACAAAGGGTGACAATATCCATATAAAAAATCCGTGTAAATTAACCAAACATACAGCAATGCACTATATCGAGATGCGTACAAACATCAATGGCTTAAATTCAGAGAATAACTACGACAGCCATCTTGCACCATAGAGTGTAAAACGTGATAAAATATTGCGTTTCTCACTTCAACCATACAAGGTAACGTAATGAATCCTATTCTTGCCATCTTCAAAGAACACAATATCAGTGACGTACAAATTAATGAGCTGTTCCAGACGTTAACTGAAAACCCATTTGCAGCAATGGCGACGATTGGTCAATTAGGCATTCCTGCGGATAAATTACAAGAGTTGATGGGCATGGCGATGCAAAACCCAGCCTTAATCAAAGAAGCTGTTGTAGAACTTGGCTTAGATTTTTCAAAAGTTGAAGCAGCAAAAGCCCAGTTACAACCATAATTACAATTATGATAAAAAGTGTTACTACGAAAATAAGACGACATTATTGAATAATACACGCACAAAAACGGCCAGCGTCTTAAAAGACACTGGCCGTTTTAATCTATCTACCAACTATCGTTATTGATTATTTTCAAAAATTGCATTTATCTTTAAATGAAGACAATAAATGTAATAGGTAGAACGCTAAGGTTTTTATGAATATTTTACTTGCCATGATCCCTGCATTTTTTTGGGGTACCACTTATGCAATGACACAGCTAACCTTGCCTGACTGGCCAGCATTGTTACTCGGTGCCCTTCGTGCGCTACCTGCAGGGCTTATTTTACTGGCAATTAAACCCAGCCTACCGAATAAAGCAGACTGGTCTATTTTGATTAAACTCGGTGCCATTAACATAGCTATATTTTTCAGTTTAATTTTTATCATGGCGTTAACGCTGCCATCGGCTATTTCTGGCATCGGAATGATATCGGTACCGGTTTTCGCGATGTTATTTCATTGGATAGTCAGTAAAAAACGCCCTAACCTGTTACAAGCAATTTCCGGGGCTATATTAATTGGCTTAGCTTGGATGCTGTTTGATCCAAGATCCATCAGCTTAAATCCCATTGGATTAGTCGCAATGCTTGCTGCAATTAGTTGCATTATTATCGGTAGCACAATGACCAAAGCGTTAGGTTCGCGCATTCATTGGTGGACCATACTCACTTGGCAACTGATTATTGGCGGGGGATTATTACTGATTGCAACAGGAATTCAGGCACTCATTGCACCTGAACAATATATCAATGTTGTCAGCCAATTTAGTCTGACTAATAGTTTCGGCATAAGCTGGATAATTTTGCTCAATACTGTACTGGGTTACAGTATGTATGTGTGGTTACTGCAACGTATGTCAGTAGTCGACTTCACTTTTGGCGGCATTGCCAACCCGATAGCGGGCATAGTCTGCGGCCTAGTATTAATGGGGGAATCATATACTCCAAATCAATATTTATTGATGAGCGGAATGATTCTAGCCTCTATCGCGCCAACATTAATTCAGTTGTTACGCCAAAGAATTATCACATCGAATGCCGTTAAGATTAAATAAAAAAGTGGTTATTCAGCAGAATCATAGACAATGAAATAAAACAACAATGCCCAAAAGTTAACGTAAAAAGCAGGTCAATATATTGCTTAAACGGTGGCTTCTGGGCACAGATATAAAAGGATAAAAACGCTATATAAGCTTATTTATCCTCAATAGCCGCTAATGGGTATCTTTGTTAAATCACCGGGACTTTATAAGGCATCGCGCCTAAGTAGTCTTTTTTGCCCACTTCAACACCGTTGTGGCGTAATATCGCGTAGGCCGTAGTGATATGAAAATAGAGATTAGGAATGGCATGCTCAATGGAAAATTCATTACCTGTTAAGTATTTACCTGCCCAACGAGGTTGTGACACATGGATAGTGGCAGCGTGAGCGAAGTCGGCCTCGCTAAAACCATCCAGATATTCAATGACTGAAGCAATGCGTTGGCGCAACTCTTCAAGCGTCATTTCAGTGTCATCATGCTTAGGCATAGTGTCTAGCTGACCGGTTAATCTGGCAACACCGACTTTAGCCGTGTCACAGGCGATCTGGATCTGACGAATAAGATTAAATTGATCTGCCGCTAAGCGAGAGTTCAGCAATACAGCCATGTCGACCTTTTTAAAAGCGGAAAATGCCTCGGCCTTATCAAGAATATTATTTAAATTATTCAGCATTTTGCTGAATTGCACTACAGTCAAATCGTACAGCATAGTTAAGTCCTCAATAAGAGCTACAAATTAGTAGCGTGTAAATAATTAGTGATCACGCATAACATTACAATCAGGTTAGCGGTATTTAATCATGGTTAGCCACATTTAGCTTTGTTTCATAATTAGAGCCTAACAACACAAACGCCAAAAAACGTATCAAATGAACCTGTACATAATTACTGTCGATCACATTGCCAATATTCATAAGATACATAGTCTATCGAGATGTGGCTATAAGGCTAAAGCTCGACAGTTAAAATACTGCCATGATTCATCTCAAGACCAATATTTCATACGCAGTATTTTGATCATTAAAGCAAGGCTCTTAACTTATTTAGCGCATCAACAGAGAAGCCTTGGTCATAAAAGTAAATCACTTTACCTTGTGCATTGATAAGCACCACCCGAGAATTGTTTGGGTTTTCATTACCGGTAAAAGCTTGTACTTTTTCACCATCTTGGTAAACCGTGACAACGCCTTTCCAAAGAGGCTTAGGTATACCAGCACGCATACCATTATTAATCAGGGTGCTGAACATTCTAGGAAACAGGCCTTGTATTGTCGGCACTTCATAAACCGACACTGTTGTTTGAGTCATATCTAAACCAATCAACCAGCGATCAATATCAAACTGTGAGTCTTGCTTGTAACCAATCAGTAATAACGCCATTTCTCCCTGTAAATCATCAGGCAAGGTCATAGACTCTTTTTCAAGTGTTTGCCCTGTTACAGATGGGAAAACCTGTCCTGTAATTTCCTGGTTTGGATAAATAGTGCTGCAAGCGCTAAGCAGTAATAAGCTGGTAATCATGATAAAAAAACGCATGGTTAAGTCCTTTTGATAAATATTAGATCTCTTTATACGTAGCCAAGTTGCTAAAGGATTTTTTATAGCGATAACTTATCGCTTTATTTTCAAGTTCAAATAAACAGCTGACATAATGCCTAATTAAGTACGCCTATATCACCCTAAAAACTGGCTTTGAGTTTGGCCGATATAGACTCACTAGGCTTACTTAATTGAGTTAACCGTTAGCCAATTTTTATCATCCTACTTATGGTTAACTTAATCAAATAACTAGCTTAAATACTGTAAAAATAGTTATTATAAAACCAATTTATTAAGCATGATTGTTATTCACCTGAATTCCCCTCAAGAATTACCATCAAGGAAAAGTATCGCCATGGAAAGAGGCACCTTAGTTCGCTGGAACAATGACAAAGGTTTTGGTTTTATCAAACCAGAAACCGGCAATAATCAAGATGTGTTTATCCATATCTCAGCGTTAAAACACATGGCAAGAAAGCCTATGGTGGGTGATGAGATTGTATTTCATCGCGAGAACCAGCCCGATGGCAAAGTCAAAGCCGTAAAAGCCAGTATTGAAGGCGTGGCAGTGGTGTCTAACACCACTAGAACTGCTTCTCAGATAACTAAACATCAACAGAATAATCCATATCATCGCGAGGAAAGCTACCGCTCAAGCCCCATACTTGGTCGTTTAATAATGCTTATTATCTTGCTTGGGGTTGGTATTTTTGCCTATAAACAATATGAGAAAATGACCGCTACACCGGTGCTGACCAATGAAGATGTTGAGCAGATGCAGTGGATTGAACCGACTCCTAGCTTTAGATGTGAAGCAGGTAAAACACACTGCAGCCAAATGCGTTCATGTGCAGAAGCCACCTTTTATATCCGCAACTGCCCAAGAACTGAAATGGATGGTGATGGTGACGGAATTCCATGCGAACGGCAGTTCTGTAATTAAACATTAGGCAATGGCATCATTAAAGGCAGATTCTGGTTTAACAGCCGCTTGTTCTAAATTCTTGGTATAAGTCTTTAGATTCTAGGCCTAAGGCTTGAGCTTCTCGCTAGCCTTTACCTACATTACACCGATGGCTATCGCTGTTTTTTTGCTTGTTTACGATACTGGCTTGGGGTCATATTTTTACAGCGTTTAAAGCTGTGACTAAAATTAGCCCCGTCACTAAAACCAAGTCGTTCAGCAATTTCATCAAGTTGCATTGGCGTTAATAATAACGCTTCTGCAATGCCAAAACGCACATCATCACGCACCTGGCGCCAACTGGTTTGCTCTTGTTTCAATTGACGATGTAAAGTGCGAGTGGTGCGCGCTAAATGTTTTGCAATGTCTTCCATTGACGTCGTTAAACCCAAATGTACCAGAGTGTCTTTAACCAGCTTGGCGGTGGGTTGCCAGTTTTGCTTTTGTTGCAACAACTGGTTGCATTGGGCTTCACATATTCTGGCGGTAGCTTCATTAGCTTTAACCAATGGCAAGTCCAATAAGTGCGCTAAACCTACAAAACCATTATAACTGGCGTTAAATTCAACTTCGGCACCCAGTATTTGTTTTATCTCCTCTAGTGGTAAACCTGCAGGTTGAGGTGAGGTAAACTGCAATTTAAGGGGTAAATCTTTGCTTTCAAATATTTCTCGTTGGATCATCGCAGCCCCCAACATATCTCTCACTAGCACCAACTCACCTAACTCGCCCGGAATATCGCATAAGAATGTTAGCGACAAGCCATCGTTAACCTCAGACAATTTTATTTTGGAAAAAACATAGGTTAAATCTAAATAACGAAGCCCCAGCTCAACTGCCTTTCTCACGGTACGACTCGCCAATAACGCGTAGCCCATAATGCCATAGCTGGTAAGGTGATAACGGCAACCCAACGCCATGCCAACCTTAAATGGGCAAGCGCTATTTAACATGAGGTTGTTTAACACCTGTAACTCTTGTTTGTCTTCAACCTGCTGTTCGTGATCGGTTAACTGAGCGCTGACTAAACCAGAGCCTTGCAGTAAAACATCCTCATCAATACCCAGCTCAATGCCATAAGACACAATAATTTGTACACTGGTAATGCTGCGAAATGTCATAACTGATGGCTTCTATGTCTTAAAATCACAAATATACGTCCCTTTAACGCGTAGATCAATCAACAATAGTTTTTTATGCTGGAGAGATAATACAAATCGTTAACACTCTTTTAATGCTTACACTTAACGTTATAAACATTCAAAGTAGCAGTCACAAATAACGGTAAGACATCACGATAAGAATAAATAAGGGCTACCATGACCCAAATAAAAAGAAACCCTGCGGTAGTTATCATAGGTGCCGGTATGACGGGCATCTTAATGACAATTAAGCTGCGAAAAGCCGGTATCACCGACATTGTAGTGCTGGAGAAAAAAGACTGCGTGGGCGGCACATGGCGAGAAAATACCTACCCTGGTGCAGCCTGTGATGTACCTGCTCACATGTACACCTATTCATTTGAACCGAACCCAAACTGGAGCCGCTTTTTTGCCCGCGGGCCAGAAATAAAACAGTATTTTGAAAATGTTGCAGATAAATATGATGTAAAACGGGACATTCGCTTTAACGAAGCGGTAACCGATGCGAAATATGCTGATGGCAAATGGACGGTAAAAACCGATAAAGCACAAACCTATATCGCCGATTTTATTGTGTGTGCCACAGGTATTTTGCATCACCCGCAATGTCCAGATATTCCCGGACTAGAAGACTTTACAGGCGCTATATTTCACACAGCTCAGTGGAACCACGACGTCGAAATATCGACTTCAACCCGAGTAGGCGTTATCGGTACCGGGTCAACTGCCGCTCAAGCCATTCCAGAACTGATAAACACTGGAGCAAAAGTGTCGGTTTTTCAGCGCACACCACAGTGGTTAATGCACCTGCCAGATTTTGAGTTTTCAAAAACCAGCAGAAAACTGATGAGCCGCTATCCAATCATCACCAAAATTCACCGTAATGCTGGAAAATTCTTTTTAGAGCATATTTTTACTAAAGCGGTAACGGGCCATTTTGTACAAAAACACTTATTAAATTTTTTATGTAAAACAAACTTAAGATTAAGCATAAAAGACAAAATCTTACGAGAAAAATTACGTCCTAATTATCAAGTGGGCTGTAAACGGGTAATTATCAACACCACCTTTTATAAAGGTATTCAAAAACCCAACGCAGAGTTAATAACAGAGGGTATAGATCGTATTACTGCAACAGGCATTACCACTAAAGACGGTAAGCACCATGAGCTTGATGTATTGGTGTTATCCACTGGGTTTAATGCATTTAATTTTATGCGCCCAATGAACCTAATTGGTCGTAATAATTTGCACATTGATAAAGCGTGGCAACATAAAATTAAAGCTTATCGCTCCATGCTGCTACCCAATTACCCTAACTTCTTTTTAATGTTAGGTCCTAATACCCCTATTGGTAACTTCTCTGTTATCGCCATGAGCGAAGTTCAAGCTGATTACGTGATAAAAATGATTGATAAATGGCGTGGTCATCAATTTGATGAATTTGAAGCTAAGCCCCAAGCCATTGACGAGTTTAATGCCTACATAAAGGAAGGGTTAAAAGGCACTAGTTGGGTAGGTGGATGCCAAAGTTGGTATTTAGACGCCGATGGCGACCCAATTTTATGGCCATACACCTGGCAGCGCTGGGTTGATGAAATGAAACAACCGCAAATGGAACACTTTAATACCCGCTTATTTTAGTTAGCTTACCCACCTTTAACCAGTACAAAAAAACAACCAGGTTATGATGAATAAAAATACTATCTTTATTACCGGCGCAGCATCCGGCATTGGCTTAGCAACTGCAAAACACTTTCACAAAAAGGGTCACTGGGTCGCCATGGCCGACATCAATATGGTGCAACTAACACAAGCCACTGAAATATGGGATAGAACGCGGATACGTTTGTTTCAACTGGATGTCGGTGATGTTTTACAAGTACAACACGCTATGGCTAAATTTTGTGCCGAACATAATAATTGCTTGGCGATATTATTCAATAACGCCGGCATATTGGAGATAGGGTCATTTGAACAAACACCTATTGAACATCATCAACGAATAGTGAATGTTAATGTTATCGGAGTGATGAATCTATGCCATGCTGCCTGGCCATATTTAAATAATAATGGCACCAGTACTATTATCAATATGTCATCAGCCAGTAGCGATTACGGTGTACCGGAACTGGCCAGTTACTCGGCCAGTAAATTTGCTGTAAAAGCACTGACCGAAGCGTTAGAGCTAGAATGGGCAAAATATGGCATCAAGGTTTGCGATGTTATGCCGCCCTTTGTCACCACCAATATGGTGAAATCTCAAAAAAACTCTGCCAAAGTACTGCAACGATTAGGCGTAAATATCACCGCACAGAACGTAGTAGCAGTGATCGAAAAACAGGTAAAGCACGCTAAAACCCATAGAACAGTAGGTGTATTTTATGGCTTATTACATAGATTAAGTAACGTATCACCGGCGTATATTAATCGCCTAGTAATGAAATTTTTAAGCCGATAAAGGCTGTTGTTGCTCTATAACAATAACAATAACAATAACAATAAGGCCCATAACAATGGACAGTTTCAATAAACAAGCGCCAACGCTAGAAGCTAAGCAGTTAATGGCCGCCAAGTTGTTGTCATTAACACCTTTGCATAAGCTGCCTGTCACACTATTTAGGTACATATTCTTAGTGATGGACAGCGTGCTTGGGCTTAATAAAATCAAAATGGATAAAGTGATTAATTTAACGGTACCTGTGAGTGCAGGTGATAGCACAATCAAAATCCGTTGTTACTATCCCAGCGCTAAAATACTACCCAAAACACTGGTTTATTTTCATGGTGGCGGCTGCGTTATTGGCAGCATTAACACTCACGATAGCTTTTGCCGCTACCTCGCTAAACATGGCAAGATGAATATTATTTCGGTCGGTTATCGCCTTGCCCCAGAACATAAATTCCCAACGCCAATTTGCGATGCCATTGATGCTTGGAACTATATCAACGACCATCATCAACTGCTTAATATCAATCCAGATCATATTGGCGTGGGTGGCGACAGCGCAGGGGGATATTTAGCCTGCATCCTTGGATTAAATTCACTACAAACATCACTATCTGTTCAGGCAAAAGTAAAACCTGCATTTCAATTCTTAATCTACCCGATGCTTGATCTGCAAGGTTTAACGGAGTCTTATCGCAGTTTCAATAAGCAGTTAATACTCACCCGCGATTTAATGGATTATTTCAGGCAACATTATTTACATTCTCTTGATGAAGTAAACCTACCACTGGTAAGCCTACTGCAAGCAAAAGACATCAGCGAATCGCCCAAAAGCTACATACTCACCCTAGGTTACGATCCATTAAGGGATGATGGCATAGCGTATGCGCAGCGCCTAAAAGCGACAGGTATCAACACACAACACCAACATTTTGATGATTGCATGCATGGCTTTATTTCCATCACAAAACTAAGCTCGCACGCCCAACAAGCCACTCATAACATCGCAATGGCATTAAATAGCTTCAATGATTGATGTAATACTTACTCTGACCACTTATTTTTAGAATGACTAAGACACCATCTATGCAGGCCAGCAACGCAAGCTTATGCTAAAATCCCCGCATCAGATTTATGAATGTGCAACCACTCTCATTTGTTTGACTGAGTGTAGTTAACGCTACCGTGAATAATTAATGAGGATACCGATATGAGTAAGTTAAATGCCGAAGAACGCAAAGCCAGAGATAACGAACGTTTTTCACAACGTGTCGATGAACGCAGAGTAAAAGGCGAAGATGTTGTTGCTTACGCAATTGCCAATGATAAAGCGTTTAAGTTTCTCACCAAAACAGAGAAACACAGCTTTAAAGAAAGAAAAGCAGAGCTTGAAGAAGAAGCCAAACTGAAAAAACAGCAACAATTTGAGCTTAAAAACCAGCAAGAGCTAGAAAAGGCTGAAGCCGAATTTACCGAAGAGTAACACTCAATAAATAGCCATTGTTAATGACGATGGCTATATTCAAATAAGTAAATTCTGCCACTATTATATGGCTAATAACAACCTTGATGCCCCTCTAAATTTCGCGTTTCACACACACAAACAAAGCATTGCCAGAATCTAAATCCCACGGGATGATTTTGTCATAATCGTGTTCAAATATATGAATATCGAAATACGGACTTAACAATGCGTTAAGTTCAGTAAAGCTAGTGGCGACCATCGAATGGGAATCTTGCCATAACTGCGTGGCGTCAAACTGGGTTTTGGCGATGCTTAAATTTAGCGACTGCATCTCACCTTCCCCGCTGTAATGCCAGCCAGATTCAAACACAAACTCGCTTTCATCATGCTCGACACTGTGCCGCACCAACGCCTTGTTATTAATCTTATGCTTATCAACAGAGTTAAAACAAAACAGGCCACCTGGATTTAATGCGTTATGAACGCTTGCGATACACGCTTTAAGCGCTTCTGTACCCTGAGAATAATGGATGGAATACAAAAAGCAGGTAATTAAATCAAGTTTTTCTTCAACATAAAACTCAGTCATATTTTGCAAACTAAACCGTGCTTCAGGGCAACGGCGCATAGCAATATCGAGCATAGGCTGATTGATATCGAGTCCACTGCTTTGATAACCAAAATCGATAAAATGCCTCACATGCGGCCCGGTGCCACAGGCTAAATCTAAATGTTGTTTACCACTATTGCCTAATATTTGATGCAAGCGCACTACGCTATTGCTTTGTTGTTGGTAATTAATATCGCGACACATTAAATCGTAATAACCAGACAAGTCGGTATAAAGGGCATTGGTAGACATAAAATTGAATCGAAAACTTAGGCAAATTTAAGGTGGCGCATCATATATCAAATAGTGCGATTGAGAAATGATTAATCGCTGATGGTTAGTGGTTCAACGTTAATGAATAGCACTAAGGTACACGGTCCTAATAAATGGATAAAAGTAAATGTTTCTAAAAGCCGACTGCAATCAATAAAAAATTAAACACTATGAAATAAAAAAGCCTCGATACTGTTAAGTATCGAGGCTTTTTAACGTCTGATATTTAGGCTTGCTAATATTTGGTATTAACCCTCAATTAGCTGGATATCATGACGCGCAATTTTTTATAACCTGCAAAGTAATCAATCTGAGATCTAGACTAAAAATAACTACCGTACCCAGCGCATAAGTTCATTAGCGTCTATAACCGCCGACTGTCTTTTAATAAGCGCTCCCGCTGAATCAAAGAGTAATAGCTCAGCACCGCCAGCATTATATTTAGCGATGAACGCCTGTCCCTCAGGCGTTCCCACACTGGCAACAAGAAATAACACGTTATCGCCAAGATGATCACGCGCTTCATTCATCTGCTCAGTCTGGGTGACACTCGACACAAAGTTAGGATCATAGACAAATACCACCGCAGGCTTACCCGTGCCGATTTGTTCATGGCTCGTCTTAAAACCCTTGGGCATCAGCGTTAGCAGCAGTCCAAGTAACAACACTATGGATGCAATGACACTTATCGTCACCCAAGGCATTTTACGAGTCGTATTGGAATTATGTTTATCCATGATGATAGTTCTTCCTTTTAATTTTGAAATACTTAACTATTTACAGACTCAAGCAACACAGTGTAATTAACCAACCTTAGGCATAGATTAAAAATTGCGGAACAAAATTGACAGCAGGTTTTTTACACTGCCTCTGACACATCCAAACCTGTCCCTGCTAAATCAAATGTTCAACAAAAGCGTATCTTAATACACTTTGTTAATATCCAACCGATAAACCAACCATAAAGCATAACTTGCTACACTATAACCCCATTGAGTTGTAAACAAGCCTTTAATGCTGGTCGAATTAGGTATGAGACTGACTTGAATGATTGATGACACGACACAGTTTATGTTAATTAACTTCTTTACCCTGTTATCACTTAACCTTAGATAACGTATCATCAGGTTTGCCACTATATGCAAACACAGCTAAATTCATTATGTTACTGTTTTAACATAAGTGGTTCGATTGATTTCTAGCGTATTTATTTGAAGGGTTACTATTTTTATGGAACAAATATTTGAAAAATTGATGTATGCATCACGCTGGATCATGGCGCCTATTTATTTGGGATTAAGCTTAGTCTTACTCGCCTTAGGCATAAAGTTCTTTCAAGAGATCTTTCATATCATTCCTATTATTTTCACCATTGCAGAAGTTGATTTAGTGCTCGTGACCCTATCACTCATCGACATCACCTTAGTCGGTGGTCTACTCATCATGGTGATGTTTTCCGGCTACGAAAACTTCGTCTCACGACTTGATGTGGGTGAAAATAGTGAAAAACTAAACTGGCTAGGCAAGATGGATTCAGGCTCACTTAAAAACAAAGTAGCCGCGTCAATTGTCGCGATTTCATCCATCCACCTACTTAAGATATTTATGAATGCAGAAAACACCGCAAACGACAAAATCATGTGGTATCTGCTCATCCACATCACCTTTGTGATATCGGCCTTCGCCATGGGATATCTGGATAAAATTACCCGCAAGTAATTACACTCAAGTAAGCATCCATATCCAAATAAAAAGCCCTGATACATAACAGTATCAGGGCTTTTTGTTTACTATCGATTAGTACCACACTTTAGGATCAGCGTTATTATTCTGTGCTGCATCAATACTAATCCCCAGACCATTAAGAATTTTGAACACTGTCGAGATATAAACATCATTACCTTTCTCGACACGGATTAACGTCTTTTTGGTCACGCCACACAACATCGCCGCCACATCTTGAGTCAATGCCGCGTTGTTTCTGGTTTCTTTAATGAGTAAACCCAAGGATTGTTGATTGAGTGCAGATGTCATAACGTTAGTCCAAAGTGTACTTTGCTACACTTTAGCTCTGAATGCCTGATATTTCAACAGGGAAGTGTAACATCCTACACCTTATAGTGGTTTACTCTTTTGCTTTAGATAAAGATTTGCTGATTAAATGTAGCCACTACAGACTGAGAAATTGACCAGAAGATTGGTAGTAATCAATATAGATAACTACACATTATGTGATATTTATTCATCATCACCATCTAGAACGTTTTGCAATACAGTAGGTGAGATTGGTATCAAACCCACATTTAAACCAAAAGGCTTAAAAACTTTATTCAAAACGTCAACACTTGGGTTGCTTCTGTTATTTTCTATATCAGAAAGTTTTTTACGAGAAACGTTAACTAATTTCGCATATTTTTCTTGGTTTAAACCTAGTACCTGTATCCGTAACTGAATTAAGGCATCTCCTTGTGTAATTTCAGAAAATAGTAATTTAGTAATAACACTATTAATAACTGACTTACGTAACTTTACATCTTTAATAGCCGTGTTCGTAGACGAACGTTGCCTAACTTGAGTCTCATCTCTAGTTGTTACTTTTATTACCAATGGTTTACGATTATGCGAGGGTAAAGTAGCACTTCTGTTCGGGAGTGGAACTCTTTTTACCACAGGCTTTCCCATGTCAACACTCATATTTACAAAGTTACCATCAGCTCGATTAGCTACAGTTTGACCTTGCACATTATCGTTTTTAGTCCCAATACGTTCACCCTCGCTGTTAAATTTCATATTGTTATCATCATTATGTTTTTTTAAGAAATTGACGGTATTCGTTAAAATTGTCTTTTTCATAATAATCCCCACCCTTCCAATTTTTCATCTAGAAAATCAAACCCAATTGTTGGCAGATTCACTATTTGTTCAGGAACACCACGGTCTATTAGCCTCTGTTTTAAACCTACTAATTGACGTCCAGTTGTCCTCAATTCATTGATCAAGAATTGTGGGTCAATTAAATCACTTAAGGAGTATGCAATCTCAATAAAGTTAAATTTACCACCAAGCTCTAAAGCTGGCGCAGCCCATTTCGTTGTTCTTGGTATACCATCAGGATCCGCTTTCATAGGCGCAAAATCATAAATGGGGGTTAATCTTATTCCTTTGTCATCTTTATAGAATGAAGTATTTCGACCGTGATTATCACTATTGCCAAACGCAATATTTAATAAGTCGCGGCGAACCCATTCAATTATAAATGCCTCAACATCAAAGGATAGCTTCTTCTCCTTGACAGTATTACTTTGAGTGATCAGGTCAATCAACTCACGTATTGTCTCGCCATGATCTAAAATAGTAGCTGGCGGTTTTTTTAGCATTGAGTACACAGACTCCATGCCATAACGTTTGGTCGTCCCATCGGCTTGAGTCTCTATATCGAACCTAGGCAACCAAAGTGAATGATAGTTTTCACCTTTTTCTAATTTCATGTCAGCTACAGGTATAGTGCTAAAACCCATAGCGGTTAACTCATGGTAATAATGGTACTCGGCAACTAACACCGCATCATTAATTCCCCTTCTATTCCCTCTCGGGAATTTAACGAGGTAATACATATCATCGATATTAGTATTATCTTGATAGGTATCTATCCACACAAGATCGTCTTTGCTGCGTCTTAGTAGCAGTTTGGGGGCTTCTCCACCTGCTCCAGTCGCACCACCCGCTGCGGCCCCCCGAGTTTGTGCATAACTCAGAAAGTCTGCCGCTCTACTTGCGACATCTGACACTGAAAAGTATTGCGTTGGTACTTTATTAACCGCTTCGATAGATTCTTTGATGCGTAAATTCCCAATGGGAGAAATGGTACCAAATGCTAGCAACACGAACTTTTGTTGATTAGCTGACATTCCCTCTGTATCTATTTGCGTTAGCCAGTACTTACGGCTTGAGCCACTCGGAATAATATCGTCAATGAACTTCAACCAACCTTTTTGTTCACTGTCATCAAAAAATAATTCAACAGGGTGATTTATAGATACTGCATGGTGATCATCCGCAGAAAGATTATCAATAGCATAGCTAGATTCATAGTCAACTTCGGTAGCACCATACGTGTAGTCAGCATTCTTTGGGAATGTAATCTTCGCAATATCCTTCCATGAATTATCAATGAAAGCTTGTACAGTTAGTTCATTTAAATTTTTTGAATTAATCGCTTCCATTGAACACTCTTTTTTATATTTAATGAATATTATTGTACTCAAAAATATGAAAATTATCAAATAAAGTGCCTTATAATACTCAATAATTATGATTGACCTTGATTATTGGGTGCTATACGACTCATCGAGTTATTTGTGCTTGAAGTTAATTTGGTTCATTAGAATATTATTACGTTGATCATGAATGCGTCCGGTAATACTCAATAATTACTGTCGCAGCCCTCTATTGTATCTTATAGTACTCAATGGTTAGTAAGAACACCACATATTGAACATTAAACTACTCAATAATAACAAGTGGGGTCAGGGTTAAATTCATTCTGAAGTGTGCCTACGATAAATTAGATCAGAGTCTGAGGGATCCCTCAGACCCTGATCCCACTTATTCGGCCATTAAGAATTTTGAACACTGTCGAGATATAAACATCATTACCTTTCTCGACACGGATTAACGTCTTTTTGGTCACGCCACACAACATCGCCGCCACATCTTGAGTCAATGCCGCATTTTTTCTGGTTTCTTTAATGAGTAAACCCAAAGATTGTTGATTGAGTGCAGATGTCATAACGTTAGTCCAAAGTGTACTTTGCTACACTTTACTGTAATTTCCCCTGTCAAGAGCAACAAAAGTGTAGGTTGTTACACTATTCGATTATTTAGTGATTTGCTGATTAGATGTAGTCATTACAGACTGAGAAATTGGCCCGAAGATTGATAGAAATTAATATAGATAACGACAAATTATGTGGTATTTACTCATCCACATCACATCGGTGTTATTGGCTTTACAATGAGGATATCTGGATAGTGAGGCAGAAAGTTTGATCTGACCCCACTTACTTATAGCGAATGACAAAACCTGTGGTATTTGCTCATCCACATCACCTTCGTGTTATCGGCCTTCGCCATGGGATATCTGGATAAAATTATGCGGGAGTAATAGCTGAATTACGTCGAAGAAATGGCATAGACAGTATTGTGGGGCAGAAAGTTTACTTTTACCTCGACTATTAAGACAAGATAAATTTTGCTTCAAGCTTCCTTAGAAGTTGATATGTAGTAATGTATTCAACATTAAATTCTTTACAAATATTTGGAATTTTAACTTTCTTACTATTAGGAGGATCAAGCACTTCATGAGTAACAATAGTTGCACCTGTCACTATTGCCTTTGCAATAAGCCAAGGATCAGCTTTATCTAAAAAGTTTACTACATTTTCAGGATTTTTATTCTCTAACTCAGAAACATACTGAACAACTTCAATAAACTTTTCTTGAGTAACATCTTCTGAAATTGGTAAAAAGTGCTCTTTTCTATCTTTAACCCAATGGGTTAGTTCATCACCATAGTTAGCCAATTCATCATAAACACTGATGATACTGGCTAATTGACCACTATTAAACTGCTGATCAAGCCAGTCCCAATAAGCAGGACAAAATTCCATATCATAGTAAAAGTTCTTTGCTTGGATATAAGTATTAGAGTCTAATAAATAATTCAAATACCTAGCTCCTTGGCAAATTTAGTGATGTTGTTAGGCTTCATGCCTAATAATTGGCCAGCATCCCTTAAGAGGACTTTACCGCTTAAAGTTTCAGCAATTAAAGCACGAGAAAAGTTTTCACTGATTTGACTATTAACAGTGCGGTAATAACTTGGCGCACTGTTCCTTTTTTCTCTTTGCTCATGTTGTTTCTTCAAAAAGGTAATATACTTACCATATTGAGATTGAGTAATAAGAGCTAAAGTTAAGGCTCTACGCGCTAATACCCATTTGCTTACATGGAAGTGTGCTTCTAGCTGAGGTAAATTATCAATCCAGTTTTCTGTATTTTTCCATAAACCTAAAAACTCATCTTGCGGCACTAAAAACTCAGCAGCAACTGCATTACACAAAACCTCTTCTTTACGGTGTGCTTTAGCACTCGCATCAGATACGCCACTTTGTCCAATCCATATATGAGCAAGTTCGTGCATTAAAGTAAAAAGCCTTGCACTAGGCGCATCAGCTTGATTTACAAAAATGACAGGGGAGGTCTTATCGTAAATAGCAAAACCACGAAACTCTTCAACAGATAATTTTTTAGTATGGTGTCCTAAATCACCATGGCGCATTACTAAAATGCCAAGTTGTTCAATACGTTTAACTAGTAACCGTTGATATTCTTCCCAACTTCCACGCTCAGGATGCGCTCCAACACCTAGTGCTTTTCGCATATCTTTAACAATATTGACGAAACTACTGTCAGAATTAAAACGACCAATATAGGAGTTATTCTCAATACCTTGTTCTGCTTGATACTCTTGATACCAGTGTTGCCGAGCAATAACAATTTGGATTATTTTAAGTAACTCTGCACTAGGTTGACGTAACTCTTCACCATCAACAGTTCGTAGATCTGGTATTGGTAGTTTTTCCTTAGGTGTATTTTTTAAAAACAAATAACCGAATGGGATGTAGGTTTTTTCAGCGACAGACTTTGCTTGATTAAAAGTAATTTTTTTGTGACCATTTTCCCAAGCCACTAATTTTTCTTCACTAATATTTAATTTCCTAGCAAGCATACCCATAGTCAAATGCGCTCTTTCACGAGCCCATCTGAGATTTTCTGGATTTATATGTGCGTATGCAACAGCCATGGTTAACGTCTTTTAATACTTTTACGGTGTTTGATTAATTTATTCTATCCTATGAATAAGTTTATTTCATTAAGTAAATGAGGAGTAAAATTAAATGCTGGCCAAAGTAAATTTTGAAATAATATAACTAGATATAATAATATTATGCCCTCTATAAAAACAAAAATCCCCGATACCGTTAGGTATCGGGGATTTTTCTATTCTTTTACAAGAAGTTTGGCTTTAAGCTTTAGAACGACAAGCAATATAGCGCAGGATAAATCGTGTTAGAACAAGGCGCTTTACCACGACGTTTAGTTTCTCATAAACGAGTGGTGAAGCAACGCAGTTATCACCGATTTAGACCAGCTAGATTACATCATGCCGCCCATACCGCCCATACCACCCATTCCGCCCATATCTGGAGCAGAAGCTTCTTGTGGTACTTCAGCAATCATCGCTTCAGTGGTAATCATTAAGCCAGCAATAGATGCAGCAAACTGTAATGCACTACGCGTTACTTTAGTTGGGTCTAGGATACCCATTTCTAACATGTCACCGTAAGTGTCGTTGCCAGCGTTGTAACCGAAGTTACCTTCACCGTTTTTAACAGTGTTAGCGACAACTGATGCTTCTTGACCAGCGTTAGTTGCGATTTGACGTAAAGGCGCTTCCATAGCACGTAGGGCAATAACCACACCGTGTTTTTGGTCTTCGTTAATCACTTCAACGTTTTTAATTTTGCTTGCTACGCGAACAAGGGCAACACCACCACCGGCGACCACACCTTCTTCAACTGCTGCGCGAGTTGCATGTAATGCATCTTCTACGCGGGCTTTTTTCTCTTTCATTTCAACTTCTGTTGCTGCGCCAACTTTAATCACTGCAACACCGCCAGCTAACTTAGCCATACGCTCTTGAAGTTTTTCTTTGTCGTAGTCTGAAGTTGATTCTTCAACTTGTTGTTTGATTTGCGAAACACGTGCTGAAATCTGTGCTTGGTCGCCGCTACCATCAATGATGGTGGTGTTATCTTTAGTGATGATAACGCGCTTAGCAGTACCTAAATCTTCTAGGGTCGCTTTTTCAAGCTCTAGGCCGATTTCTTCAGCGATAACAGTACCGCCAGTTAGGATAGCAACATCTTGAAGCATTGCTTTACGACGATCGCCAAAACCAGGGGCTTTAACCGCTGCCACTTTAACGATACCACGCATGTTGTTAACAACTAATGTGGCTAATGCTTCGCCTTCAACGTCTTCTGCAACGATAAGCAATGGCTTACCTGTTTTAGCTAGACCTTCAAGAATTGGTAGCAATTCACGAATGTTAGAGACTTTTTTGTCTACTAATAAAATGAATGGGCTGTCTAATTCAATGCTGCCAGTTTCTGGCTTATTGATGAAGTATGGTGATAAATAACCACGGTCAAACTGCATACCTTCAACAACGTCTAATTCGTTTTCAAGCGCTTGGCCTTCTTCAACGGTGATAACACCTTCTTTACCGACTTTTTGCATTGCTGTAGCAATGATTTCGCCGATTGACTCATCAGAGTTTGCTGAGATAGTACCAACCTGAGCAATGGCTTTAGAGTCTGAACATTCTTGAGAAAGCAATTTAAGCTCAGCAACGGCTGCGATAACCGCTTTGTCGATACCGCGCTTAAGATCCATTGGGTTCATACCCGCTGCAACTGCTTTTAGGCCTTCAACAACAATAGACTGAGCTAATACTGTTGCAGTAGTGGTACCGTCACCGGCTGCATCATTGGCTTTAGAAGCAACTTCTTTAACCATTTGTGCGCCCATGTTTTCGAACTTGTCTGTTAGTTCGATTTCTTTCGCCACTGACACACCATCTTTGGTGATCATTGGTGAACCAAAGCTTTTATCTAAAACAACGTTACGACCTTTAGGGCCTAAGGTTACTTTAACTGCGTTGGCTAGGATGTTAACGCCTGCAAGCATTTTTACGCGTGCGTCATTACCAAATAAGACTTCTTTAGCTGCCATTTTTGATGTTCCTTTAAATTTAATGATTAATTGGAAAGTCGATTGATGCGTGAGGCTTAGCCTACTACTGCCATCAGGTCAGCTTCTGACAGGATTAAGACTTCTTCACCGTCAATTTTTTCTTTCTTCACGCCGTAACCTTCGTTGAAGATCACCACGTCGCCCACTTTAACGTCAAGTGGTGTAACTGTGCCATTTTCTGAAATACGACCGTTGCCTACAGCAAGGATCTCACCGCGAGTTGATTTTTCAGCTGCGCTGCCTGTAAGTACGATGCCGCCTGCTGATTTAGATTCAACTTCTAAACGTTTAACGATAACGCGGTCATGTAATGGACGAATATTCATCTATGAACTCTCCTAATGATTTGATGCCCAAAAAACGAGGCTATTAACTAACATAAAAGGGCTTTTCCCTTGTGCATGAGATATGGGGGTGATTGATCACAGATCCAAGGGGAATTTTAAAAAAAACTCCACTTTTTTTAAGTCTGATTTATTAATGGCGCACTAATCCTGATAGAATTCTATTCCTTTGAAATACTTAAACCGAGAATAGATGAAAGACAGACATGGGTTGCTCACCGCCCCTATTGGCCGTGTGCTGCTAAACATGACGTTGCCTAACTTGATTGGCATTATGACCATTCTTGGTGGCAGTCTGGTAGACATCTTTTTTATCAGTAAGTTAGGCACTGAAGCTCTGGCTGCGGTGAGCTTTACTTTCCCTGTCACCTTAGTGATTACCAGTATAGGTATTGGTATTGGTGCAGGCGTGTCGACCAATCTTGGTCGCTTAATTGGTTCTGGGCATGCGCCGGAATCAAGAGTGTTTTTATATGACACCTTATGGATAACCTTGGTGATTATTTGGGGCTTATCCATACTCGGTTGTGTCTTCATTGAACCTACTTTTAGTTTACTGGGCGCTAACAGTGCCAGTTTGCCATTAATTAATGATTACATGTGGTACTGGTATTTAGGTGCCCCTGCATTGGTATTATTAATGGTGGGTAATCAGGCATTACGTGCCACGGGAGACACTCATTCCCCGGCTAAAATTATGATGCTAGCCGCCATTGTAAACTTGATCCTCGACCCATTACTTATCTTCGGCATTGGCCCTTTTCCACGTTTAGAAATCCAAGGCGCTGCCATTGCAACAACACTCTCTTGGGTGGTGGCAATGTCATTAGCGGGTCACTTGATTGTAGTTAAACGTAAATTGGTGAAGTTTGCTGAGTTTGATTTTGGTCGATTGATTTTGCATTTTAAAGTGTTATCCCATATCGCCCGCCCAGCAGCATTAATGAATGTGATTAACCCTATTGCTAACGGCATTATTATGGCGATGTTAGCCCGTATTGATAATAGCGGTGTGGCCGCCTTTGGTGCGGGTATTCGCCTTGAGTCAGTGTTACTGATTGTGGTGATGGCCTTGTCGTCGAGTTTAATGCCGTTTATTGCGCAAAACTTAGGTGCTGGCCAACATGACCGAGCAAAAAAAGCCTTATTAATGTCGTTGCGATTTGCGTTTGTATTTCAAACATTATTGTTTATTCCACTGTATTTTTCCGCTGATATAATTGCCGGATGGTTTACTCACGATCCGCTGGTTATTGAGTGGCTGAGTTTTTATATTATGGTGTTGCCTGCCGCATATGGACCGCTGGGTATTTTAATTATTTTTGCGACTAGCTTAAATGCTTACCACAGACCGCTGAGTTCTCTGGTGATTAACTTGTGTCGCTTACTATTATTAATGTTACCGCTGGCGCTGCTGGGTTCTTATGTGGGCGGTGTAAAAGGTATTTTACTTGCATTGCCTATCACCAATACCTTAATGGGAATTGCTTGTTACTATTTAGCGACCAAGATTAGCGAACCACAAAACATGAATCATGCCGTGCCTTACCCCAAAGCGACTGATACTGATGAACCTAACCAACAAGCCGATGAAAAAGACTCCATGACTCATCATCTCCGCGAATATTAAACTGTGTTAATAATGCCCGTCACACTTGCTTTTTAAGCAGTGTCGGGGGATTAATAGCAGCACCTTAATGGCAAGTACAGTGACTTTACGATGAAAAAATCCATTTATGCCGCCATGCTTTCTGGCATTATTTGCCCTGGCAGTGGTCAACTCTGGTTAGGTAAAAAATTACTCGGCTGGGGATTTATCAGTGTCAGTGTGGTGTGTATTTTAGTATTAATGAATCAAATTATTAGCCGCGCCCAAGTGATTGCAGAGCAAATTTTGGCAGGTAATATTGGCAATGATTTAGGCTCTATTTATGCGGCAGTCTCTAATGTCGCACTCGACACTGGCAGCTCAAGCATGGCAACACTCACTTGGATATTTTTAGCCAATTGGGGACTCAGCATTATTAGTGCAGTTTGGCTCGGAGCTCAACAAGACAAGCAACTCCAATCAGAATCAAAAACAGCCGAATTGTAGTGATCAAGTAGTGCATCAGCATCAGTCGGCTGTTTTGTGTTCTCTATAGACTAATAGCCTAATAGCGGCATTAGCTCCGAAATCGAATTGCCTTCAGGTTACTACGATGGTTTGTTGTCATCTTTAGGCTGGGTCGGTTCAACATCAATAATGTCGTCATCCTTGTCAATATCGCGATCGGCATCGGCATTGTCATACTCGATTTGATGGCTGCGCGGTTGTTCATCTTTACTCTCAAAATCACCGTCGAACGTATTTCCCTGTTGATCAAATGGGCCTTTACCTGCAAACGGGCCTGATTGTCCGAATGGACTCTGCCCACCGCCAGCGCCAAATCCTGGAGGAAAACCACCATTAGCGATAACGCGAAGTTGCATACGTTTATATAAAAATGCAGCAATGGGCGCTCGGGTAAACGGCGTTAATAACACTAAACCGATAAAGTCAGTAACAAAACCTGGAATAAGTAATAATACTCCTGCGGCTGCTAACATCATGCCTTCAACAATTTCTTGTCCAGGTGCTTCACCACGGGCTAACTTCTCTTGCACCGACATTAAGGTACTTAATCCTTGGCTGCGCACCAGTGACACACCAACAACGGCTGTAAAAAGTACCAAGCCCACAGTTGCCCATGAGCCAATTGAACCCGCAACTTCTATCAGTACATTGAGCTCAATGACGGGAACTAAAACAAATATTAACAATAAAATAAAAAACATATTGGCCTCTAAGGATCGCTTTTTGATAGAGTGACGACTTACTAAGATAACAGAGTGGCGACCGATAAAATAACTGTTGCCGATGAAACTTTAATGGGGGTTAACGGGTCTCTTTTCAAGACGCGTCACGAATATCGCCCCTGTTTAATGAAAATGTTCGTAAAACATCGTACTGTGCTCACTCTAACACCGTTAACTTAAGTAAACTTTAAGACAACTTATGTATAAACCTGAACAGCTGCTCATTTTAACCACCTGCCCAGATGCAGAAACAGCGTCACGCATTGCAGCTGCATTGGTTGAGGCGAAATTAGCGGCTTGTGTGCAAATTGGCCAAGTCGTTGAATCAGTTTATCGATGGGACAATAACATCTGTCAGTCGTATGAAGTACCAATGCAAATAAAATGTATGACGAGTGATTATCATGCCATTGAACAACTCGTGATCCAAATGCATCCTTATGAAGTACCAGAATTCATTGCCACTCCGATTATCGGTGGTTTTGGCCCTTATTTACAATGGATAAAAGACAACTCACCATCATGAAAAAAATCGTCGCACTTTGCCTGACATCATTTTTACTGATGTCATCAATCATACTCTCACCAGTGGCACACAGTGCTAATTCGTCGAGCAGTAAATTCAGCTTTTTAAGCAGCGAACCGGAGTTAATGAAGGTTAACGATGCTTTTGTGTTTGATTATCAACAACAAGGTAATCAGCTCAAAATCAATTTTGTCATCGCCGAAGGTTATTATCTATATCGCGACAAATTGCAGTTTTCTGTTGATGGTGCGGTAATAGGTGATATTGAATTACCTCATGGTAAAAACCATCATGATGAGTATTTTGGCGACCAAGAGGTATTTTACTCGTTTGTAGAAATCCCGATTGCTTTTAAAGAAGCTCAAGCCGATGCCGTGTTTCACGTTACCTTTATGGGTTGTGCGGAAGGTACCTTGTGTTATCCGCCCACCAAACACGATGTCACTTTAACCGCCATTGCTGCAAATGATGGCACGTTAACCAATAAAGAAGTGATTGGCGCTGCGGATCAAGCTGAAGCAACAGATACCGCAACCGCTCCAATTACTCAACAAGACACCTTAAACCAAATGCTACAAAACGATAGCCTATTATGGACCTTAGTGATTTTCTTTGGTTTAGGTATTGGCTTAGCATTAACGCCTTGTGTGTTTCCGATGTACCCTATTTTGTCGGGTATTATTGTTGGCCAAGGCAAAAAGCTGTCTACTGCTAAAGCTTTCACGCTATCAATGGCTTATGTACAAGGAATGGCAATTACTTATTCCTTATTAGGATTAGTAGTTGCCTCTGCCGGACTTAAGTTTCAAGCGGCCTTACAACACCCAGCCATTTTAATATTTTTGGCCGTTATGTTTGTAATGCTGAGTTTGTCGATGTTCGGCATGTATGACTTGAAATTGCCATCAAAATGGCAAGAAAAAATGAACTCGATGTCGAACAACCAAAAAGGTGGCAACCTTATTGGCGTGTTTATGATGGGAGTGATTTCTGGCTTAGTGGCCTCACCTTGTACCACGGCACCGTTATCTGGCGTGCTTATTTACGTGGCGCAGTCTGGTGACTTACTGCAAGGCTTTTTAGCCCTGTATGTATTAAGCATGGGCATGGGCTTACCGTTATTAATTATTGGTACTTCGGGTGGTAAGATATTACCGCGAGCTGGGGCTTGGATGGATATTATTAAAACCATCTTCGGCTTCTTGTTGATTTCTGTATCGATTGTGATGATTGGTCGTATTTGGCCAGGTTTAGTGTCCGATTTACTTTGGTCTGTATGGGCAATAAGCTTAATCGCTTACTTAATGCATCAAAACCGGTTGTCAGAATTTAACTGGAAACAAAGTACTCGTGGGGTATTGTTATTACTGGCGTTGATGGCAAGTTTCTCATATGGCTTCCAAGCATTAATGACAAGTTTTGGTCACCAAAACCCAAACATGACTCAAACGAGTATAGATGGCAAAGCCAATACCGAAGCCAATCACTTTATCCGCATTAAGTCGCTACAAGACTTAGATCTTGAATTGGATAAAGCCAGTGTTAGCGGTAAAACCGTGATGCTAGATTTATACGCCGACTGGTGTGTGGCCTGTAAAGAGTTTGAAGCCATTACTTTTAAAAATGATGAAGTCGCCAAGCGTATGAACCAAATGGTGTTATTGCAAGCCGATGTCACCGCCAGTGACGACATTGATATTGCCTTACTTGAACACTATGGCGTACTGGGTTTACCGACGTTATTGATGTTTGATCAAAACGGTAAACAACGTGAAGACCTACGAGTAACCGGTTTTATGGGCCCAAAAGATTTTGCAGCTCATTTAGATTTGCTATTAACAAAGTAAGTTAGCGAGCGATATTTAGCGGGTTCATTGGCTAAAGCGCTATTTAAACCACACTCAATAAACATTATGCAAAACAGCATCTTTAGCTACTAAAGATGCTGTTTTTTGCATTTAACGCATTAAAGTCATCGAAAGTTAACTTTTTTCTTATACAATATGATTTTATATCCCTTATTCAAGGCGCTTTATGGAACCCGCTATCCTGATTATCACCCTACTTTGCGGAATGCTTGTCAGCCGAGTAGGTTTACCGCCACTCATTGGTTATCTTGCAGCTGGTTTTGTATTGTTCACCTTAGGCATTGAAGACACTAGCTTACCTATTTTGCAGCAACTTGCTGATTTAGGTGTCACCTTACTGTTGTTTTCTATTGGCCTTAAACTAGACCTTAAAAGTTTGTTTAAAGCTGAAGTATGGGCCGGTTCAAGCTTACATTTAATCGGTTCGATTCTATTTTTTGTGCCAATACTTAAGTTATTGGGCTTTTTAGGTATCGAACAGCTCGACGGATTTAGCTTTAATCAGCTGATGTTGATTTCGTTTGCACTCAGTTTTTCCAGTACCGTATTTGCTGTAAAAGTCCTCGAAGACAGTGGTGATATGCAGTCGCTTTATGGCCGAGTGGCGGTTGGTATCTTGATTATGCAAGATATCTTTGCGGTGGTGTTCCTGACTATTTCAAAAGGTAATATTCCTTCCGTTTGGGCCTTTGGCTTATTGTTACTACCATTAGCCCGACCACTTATTTATAAAATATTCGACCGCGTTGGTCACGGTGAAATGCTGGTATTATTTGGTTTAGTCATGGCATTGGTGGTGGGTGCATGGTTATTTGAAGCTGTGGGGCTAAAACCCGATTTAGGTGCATTGATTATCGGTATTTTATTGGCTGGGCATGCAAAATCGTCTGAGCTGGCCAAGTCAATTTATTACTTTAAAGAGCTATTCTTAGTCGCCTTTTTCTTAACCATTGGCTTAAATGGACTGCCCACTTTAGCTGACATTGGTTTAGCCGCTATTTTAGTGGTGCTAATACCCGCTAAGATTTTGATGTTTGTTTACCTACTGACTCGTTTTAAACTTCGTTCGCGTACTTCATTACTCGCCTCATTTAACTTAGGAAGCTACAGTGAGTTTGGGTTGATTGTTGCGGCGGTTGCTGCACATAAAGGCTGGTTACCACCAGAATGGCTAATCATTATCGCGGTCGCCTTAAGCATTAGTTTCTTATTTGCGGCACCATTCAATAAAAGTGCCTCAAAGATTTATTTACGTTACCAAGCCAAACTAAAAAAGCTAGAGCGCCATCCTTTACACCCTGAAGACAGGCAAATTCCTATTGGTAATCCGCGCTTTTTAATTTTAGGTATGGGACGAATTGGCTCCGGTGCCTATGATGAGTTACGTTCAAAATACACTGGCGAAATTTTAGGAATTGAGCATAAACAAGAGTTAGTTGATTTCCACCGCAGCCAAGACCGTCATGTCGTACAAGGTGACGCTGGCGATACTGACTTTTGGTTAAAGCTTGAACGAGCACCACATTTAGAATTAGTGTTGCTGGCGATGCCAAATCACGTCGGTAATTTATTTGCGGTGCAACAACTGAAAAAGCTTAATTACGAAGGAAAAATCAGTGCGATAGTGCAATATTCAGAAGATGCCGAGTCATTAAAAGATTCTGGCGTAAACACTGTATACAACCTATATGAAGCCGCAGGTGCTGGTTTCGCTGATCATGTCATTAAAGAGTTACTTGATTCACCACCAGAATTGAACCCCGAACTCGTCTCTGCCAATACGGCAGAATCTGATGTATCAGATATTGAGCAACCTCAAACGCCATTATAAAACTAATGGTTATATACAGACGCCTAGATAACACTCTAGGCGTTTTTGTTTACTACAAAGTATTTTCAATTTTACTTCGGATAAACAAATCTCAGTTACAGACACAGTAAAGTCATGCTATAACTCATTAATAAGACTTTTCTTGTCACCCTTTTTTGGATTTTTTGAAGTATGTCAAACCCTGCTCAACGCGCGACTAAATTATTTGTTCAAACATTTGGTACTAAAGCTGACGACTTATACCAAGCACCCGGGCGAGTGAACATTATGGGTGAACATACTGACTATAACGAAGGTCTCGCACTGCCCGCAGCAATTAACTTTCATACTGTTATTGCCGTTAAACATCGCGATGACCATTTATTTCGTGCCGTCACCACTGCTTTTCCTGGCCAAATCAAACAATGGCAATTTGGTGAAGAAGGTGCAGTCGCTGCAGATGATGATTGGGTTAATTACCTAAAAGGCGTGACAGCGGCTATGAACCAATCAGGTTTACGCGCAAAGGGCTTAGACTTGGCTATTGTTGGCGACGTGCCACTCGGCGCAGGGTTATCTTCATCAGCAGCGCTTGAAATCGCTTTTGGGACAGCAATCAGTTATGCCAGTCAATTAAACTTATCACCTATGGCCATCGCCCAATTAGCTCAACGTGGCGAAAGCCAATTTATGCAATTAGATTGCGGTATGATGGACCAAATGATCAGTGCTATGGCCGTACCTGATCATGCTTTACTGATTGATTTTTTAGAGTTAGAAAGTGAACCTGTGTTATTGCCAGAAGAACTAAGCTTAATCGTAATTGATTTGAAACAAGACCGTCACGGATTTATGCAACAATTTGAACAGCGTAAACAAGAATGCAGGCAAATCACTAAGTTGCTTGGACTCGATTCGTTACGTGACTTGTCATTAAGCTTATTAACTCAACATAAAGAACTACTCAGCGATGAACAATTCCGCCGTGCTCGTCATATCATCAGTGAAAATCAGCGCACCAGTAATACAGCTCGAGCGTTACAACAAAATAATATCCCTCGATTTAGCCAGTTAATGGCGCAATCTCAAATATCTATGCGCGATGACTTTGATATTATCACGCCTGAAATAGACACCTTAGTCACCATGATTTCGACACTTATCGGTGAGCAAGGCGGTGTACGCATGAGTGATGGTTGTGTGTTGGCGTTGGTTAACCATGACCTCACCGATAAAGTGATCAATTTAGTCGAAAATCAATTTTTTAAACAAACGGGTATCGAAGCAGCTATTCACTTGTGTGCAGCCAGTGGCGGTGCCGGTCGCATTGGTTAATACGTTACAGATTAGAGAGGCATAAATGGTACGTTTTAGTGTGTTGGAACCTTGGCAAGATCCCCGTGGTGGTGAGATTGAACGGGTTAGAATTGATAATGGCATCATCGCACTTGAAGTATTAAGTTTAGGCGGGATTATTCGCTCGTTATGGACTCCAGATCGTAATGGTGAACGCAAAAATATTGTCTTAGGTTGCGACAGCGCCGAAGATTATTTAGCCCAAAAAGCCCATTTAGGTGCCATTGCCGGACGTTATAGTAATCGAATTGCTAATGGTAAAATGCAATATAATGGCGAGCAATACCAACTTAGTGTTAACCAAGCGACCAATTGTTTACATGGTGGCACAGAAGGTTTTAATCGAAAATTATGGCAGCTAGGGACCTTAAGTGACGGCGTACGCTTAACCTTAAAAAGTCCAGATGGTGACATGGGATTCCCAGGTAATTGCACCGTGCAATTAGACTACCGTTTAGTGGGCAACAATTTGTATATTGAAATGCTCGCCAGTACAGACAAAGCTTGCCCAATTAGTTTAACCCAACACAGCTACTTTAATTTAGACGGTAATCGCAGTGACACCAATGCTAAACATACCTTACAAGTCGATGCAAAAACCTACCTCTGCATGAATGATGTTGGCATACCAACCGCAATGCAACCCACTGCTGGCAGTGATTTAGACATGAAAGTGCCCACACCTATGTCGGTGCAAACTTCACGCGCGGCATTAGCTGCCACCAAAGGTTTTGACCATTGCTATGTGCTCGATAATCCGGGGGCTGATTTACAGAGGTTTGGTTGTTTAGCCAGTGAACAAAGTGGTCGCAGTATGACGATTTACACCAATCAACCTGGGGTTCAAGTTTACGGCGCTAACTTTTTACAAGGCACTATAGGCAAAAAGCAACGAGTATTAAACGACCATCAAGCTGTATGTATAGAACCTCAAATGTTACCAGACTCGCCTAATCAGCCGGATTTACCCGGCGATGTATGGCTAACACCTGGTAAGTTGTATCACCACATAACTCGATACCATTTTGATGCTAAATAATAAGCCAGAACAAACCACTTTTAATGCTGAAGATATTGGTCAAATTGCCGTCGGGGCTTTTGCCATGTCGGTGCCGATTGCGTTTTCTGAAGAAGCATGGCGTTTATCTGCCAGTTTGCCGACAGTAAACTTAGTACTTGTAGTGCTATTGTCGTTGGCGTTTATTACCTTATTTGCTTACCAAAGTGTATTTCAGGCAAATATCGTTAAGCGTAAACAAGCGTTTTTGTTACGGGTAATAGCGGCATACATATTGACATTATTAGTGGTGGGAGTTGTGCTGTTGGCGTTAAATAAATTACCGTTATGGGACGATCCCATTTTAGCATTAAAGCGGATTATTTTAATCGCGATGCCCGCGTCTATGGGTGCGATTATCGTCGACAGTTTCGATAAAGAATAAACGACATAAAGAATTCCGAATGATTCTTTATGTCATTAACATCAATACTGATAGACGATTAATTAAGCTCGACTAACATTAAGCTCGACAAACTAGGTTAATAGATGAAGTGTGTACAGTGAATATTAAGTTGGTGACTTAATATTATTGACACCATTAATCATCTTCGTTTTCACCCATATCATCAAAGCTTTCGTCATCATCTGAATCATCTAATTCTGGAATGTCGTCATCATCTGAGTCAACGATGTCATCTGGCTCTGGCACGGGTTTCGCTTTACGTGGCGGTGCCGTATCAGGTACAGCAGACAAATCGATACGCGCTTGGTGCTTTAACATAAATTCAGCACGTGCCGCTTGCCACGCATCGCTATATTCAGCTATTGCTGCTTTTGTTTGTTCATCATCCAAGTCATGTAAGTTAACTTTAACGATGTCTTCTACATACTCCACTATCGTATTACGGATGGTGTTGTACATAAAAATACGTCCTGGTGACGCGTCTGGCAGCTGGTTATCATGAACAACAATTGTGTTGCCTTTTGATGTTCTTAATTCACCAAACCAAAGTTGTTTTTTTGCTGTGTTATACATATATGCTAACGCCCTTAAATCAACACATATTCTAAAAAATGCAGGTTTATTGAAGATAATACCTTCATACCGCATCACGATATCTGTTCTGTATTTCTGTGAGTATTTAAACAGAATATTTCTGAGAATCAATGCCTAAAATGATGAAAATTTTGCGAAATTGCATAAAAGTGTCTTTTATAGGCACTTTTTAACGACTTAGTGCCATTTGTTTTACAAAATAATGTCCTAACAACAGTCATTGGCCGTCTTTAGCCAATGACTGTGTCATCAAGACTTTAGCCAATGACTGTGTCATCAAGACTTTAGCCAATGACTTTATCTTCAAGACTTTATCTTCAAAACTTTATCTTCAAAATTGTATAATCCAGACTCTAGCTTAAAAAAATTAAGCTTCAAGTTTTTTATCAAAATATATCGCGTTTCACATCTGGGTGTTATCTAACATAGAAAAAACTATTCATCGTTTAAGCTTGCAGATCTAATACAATCTTGCCCTTATGCTGCCCCGACTCCATTCGTTTATGTGCTTCAACCACCTGAGAAAAAGCAAATACGCTATCGACAGGGATACTCATTTCACCACTATTAAGTAATGGCCATACATACTGCGCTAAACCATGAGCAATTTGCGCTTTATTGGTTACACTTTGCGGACGTAGGGTTGAACCAGTCCAAATAACACGTTTAGCCATAATCCGAAAAATATCCACAGTGGCTTGGGCACCTCGTGCTGTGGAAACCGATACCATGCGCCCATCTATGGCGATGGCTTTAAGGTTTTCGTTAATAAAGTCGCCACCTGCGATATCCATAATGACGTTAACGCCTAAACCATTTGTCGCCGCTAAGATTGGTTCAACAAAGTGCTGCTCGTTATAGTTAATCGCTACGCTAGCACCTTGAGCAAGACAGTATTGGCATTTCTCTGCAGTCCCAGAGGTTGCTAATACCGTTGCCCCTAAACGACTCGCCATTTGAATAGCGGTAGTGCCTATGCCGCCAGAGCCCCCATGGATAAGAACTGTTTCGCCTTCTTTAAGTCCACCACGAATAAACAAATTCCCCCACACAGTAAAAAAAGTTTCAGGTAGAGCGGCTGCTTGCACATAACTGTAACCAGTAGGGATAGGTAAGCAATGGGCTGCGTAAGTGTTTACTAACTCGGCATAGCCACCACCTGGCACTAAGGCACAGACTTTATCGCCAACTTGCCACTGGGTAACATCATCTGCCACATCAACAATCTCACCCGCTACTTCTAAACCAAGGATCGGACTGGCGTCTGCCGGCGGTGGATAAGCCCCTGCACGCTGTTTAATATCAGGACCATTAACGCCTGCTGCATAGACCTTAATCGTTACTTGACCCGCTGTTGGCATCGCAAGAGTTGATTGTGCCATGGTCATAGCAGTCGGTTCACCAGGTTGTTCAACAACCACATGGGTAAATTGTCTATTTAACGTCGCCATAAAATATTATCTCGGTTAATTGTTAATGATGAGAAATCAGTGTTAACAGTATGTTTGTTTTTAGCGATTCCCATTCACATAACGAGTGTGTTTGTTAGCAATGCCTAAAGTAGGGCGTTTTTTAACCAAAAAAGGTTGCCTATACACTTTAAACAATTACTATACCCGCCCGTTCAAAACATGGAGCAAAAGAGTTGTTAAAGTACCTGTTGGTTATACTGTCCATTTTCTGTTTTCAAGCCCATGCTACGCCTATCCGCATCGCCTCAGATATTTGGTGCCCATACATCTGCGAAAATCAAACCGGCTACGTAGTAGAGCTCACTCGTCGAGCCTTTGAGATTCAAGGTCAATCAGTTGAATTCCAAACGATTCCTTATAAACGTGCCTTAGTTGAACTGCAAAAGAATAACATTGACGCTGTATTGGCATTGATGCCACACACCATTACCAAAAATCAATTAATTAATCCTGATGTGATTGTAGGATATAACAGCATCGACTTTTATACCCTTGTCGGTAGTAATGAAACATTTGAGCACATTACTGATCTCAATCAATCTCAACAAGTTGCAGTAGTAAGCGGTTATCACTATGGCGTAGAACTCGACGCTTGGTTTAATGTTCATACAAATACTTATTTTGCTTCAGGTCGCGATCCATTAGCAATGAACATTATTCGCCTAGTAAAAGGTCGTCATTCGGTGATCGTCGGCAACAAAAATGTCATTGAGTACACCGCAAGTCAATTAAACTTAAATCAGCAACTTCGCTATGCAGGCACCATAGGTAAACCAACCCCCTTATATGTTGCTTTTAATCAGCAAAATAAGGACAGTTCAATCACCTTTACCAATGGCATCGACATGCTAAAAGCCAATGGCGAATATCAACAGATTATCAATAAATACAAAATTCTACCTAAAGTAGTGCCTAATGAAGTTCGTCATAAAAATTTACAAAAATTTCTGCCTAATTTCAAATAATCTTACGAACTATTTTATGTCATACAGCACTTACGTCCGCACCATGTAAAACTTAGTAACACTCTTCTAACTGCATAACCTTAGCAAGTTAGTTACACTGCCCTAAAAAAGATAACCATCATCATTTTGGGTTTATTGATATCAGTCTTCTGGTATCAAAGGAGTGTTTATGCGCGTATATCGACAGCTGCTGTTATTGGCATTAGCCAGTTCAGTTACCTTTTCAAGTTCAGCTTCAGAAATAGTCCAAAGCAAAGGTAATTTTGAAGATAAGTTCCGCCAACTTGAAGAAAGCCTCCCAACCCCAAACGATTACCGCAACGCCGCTGGTGAGCCCGGTAAAGACTATTGGCAACAACAAGTTGATTACCAAATCAAGGTCACTCTTGATGAACAAAAACGCAGCATTAATGGCGAACAAGTGATTACTTATCACAACAATTCACCTTACACGCTAAAATACTTGTGGTTTCAACTAGAACAAAATCGCTTTAAGTCAGACTCAATAGCAGAGCGCAGTGCCACCTTTACAGGTGTAGATGATAGCGTTAATGCCACTAACACCTATGGTGATAACGCCTTTGCTAAAATCGACTTACATGATTTGCGTCGCCAACAATTTTTAGCCGACCATCAGATGGGCTATAACATTCAGAATGTCACTGATGTTAATAATAAACCGCTTAAATACACCATAGTGGGTGCGCAAATGCGGGTTGATTTACCGCAGCCACTAAAAGCCAACAACACCACAAAATTAAAAATTAATTACGCATACAACATTTTAGAAGAAGATGCCGTTGGTGCTCGTTCTGGTTATGAGCATTTCCCTGATGACAAGCGCGAAGGCGGCAATGACATCTTCTTATTGGCGCAATGGTTTCCTCGTGTTGCCAGTTATTCCGACTATGAAGCGTGGCACAACAAAGAGTTTTTAGGCAGCGGAGAATTTACCTTAGAGTTTGGTAATTACGATGTCAGCATGACGGTGCCCAGTGACCATATCGTCACCGCCACGGGCGTATTGCAAAACAGCAAAAACGTGTTGTCATTTCAACAATTACAGCGTTTAGATAAAGCGAAAACCGCCGACAAACCAGTATTTATTGTCTCGGAAGACGAAGCACTCGCCAATGAATCGAGTACTGAAAAAGGCACTAAAACCTGGCATTTTAAAGCCGAAAATGTCCGTGACTTTGCTTGGGCATCATCACGTAAATTTATTTGGGATGCACAGGGTTATCAGCAAGGTGGCAGTAATCCGCAAGTAATGGCAATGTCTTTCTATCCCAAAGAAGGTGGCGAACTGTGGCAACGTTATTCAACCGCATCAATAATCCACACGTTAAAGGTCTATTCACGCTTTACCTTTGATTATCCTTATCCAACCGCCAATAGCGTCAATGGCCCAGTAGGCGGTATGGAATACCCAATGATCAGTTTTAATGGGCCGCGCACCATTTGGCATGACGATGAAAGCCGCACGTATACCTTATCGGAAAAACAATTCTTAATTGGCGTAGTGATCCATGAAGTCGGCCATAATTACTTTCCGATGATTGTAAACTCAGACGAACGCCAATGGACCTGGATGGACGAAGGTTTAAACAGCTTTTTAGATGGTATAGCCACCCGCGAATGGGACCCGAATTTATCGTGGGGACGAGAGCCAAGTGATGTACTTGAGTACATGAAGTCTAACGTACAAGTGCCAGTGATGACCCAGTCAGACAGTGTGTTACAGCTTGGGCCGAATGCTTATATTAAGCCTGCTGTGGCATTAAACATTTTACGCGAAGTGGTTTTAGGCCGTGAGCTATTTGATTTTGCCTTTCAAGAATACAGCCGCCGCTGGATGAATAAGCGTCCAACACCAAGCGACTTTTTCCGCACCATGGAAGAAGCCTCAGGAGTCGACTTAGATTGGTTTTTCCGTGGCTGGTTTTACACCACAGATCATGTGGATATTTCACTCGACCGTATATACAAATTACGTTTAGACACGAATAATCCTGATATTGATTTTGAACGCCGTCGTCAGGCATACCAAGAAAAACCGATGCCATTGTCTGTTGAGCATAATCAGCAAAGTGGTCAAAAAACTTGGGTTGAATTAAATGCTGACAATACCGATTATCATGATCAGCATGATCAATTTAGTGTCACCAATAAACAACGTAATAAGTACAACAAGAAGCACGCGGAACTCGATCCATGGGAGCAACAAGCTCTGGCACGAGCATTAACAGAAGATAAAAATTATTACGTGTTCAACTTTAGTAATCTTGGCGGTTTGGTGATGCCAATATTACTCGATCTCACTTTTGAAAATGGTGATACTGAGTCAATGATGATTCCGGCTGAAATTTGGCGTCGTTCACCGTTTGAAGTCAACAAACTGATTGTGACTGACAAAGATAAGATATTGGTGTCTGCGGTAGTCGATCGTCGTGGTGAAACCGCCGATGTAGACATTGAAAACAACTATTATCCTAGACAAATTATTCCATCGCGCATTGAAGCCTTTAAAGAAGAGGAGCGTAAAGGGAATAAGTATCGCGATATCATGCACGATAACAAAGAAGCGTTAAAAGACCCTGACATTAAAGTGAAGAAAAAATAATGCGTATTTCAATATTATTTTGGCTCAGTCTGGTGGGTTTATTATGTTTCGCTGGTGCGGCTAATGCCCACCAGCAAAAAGAAGCTTATACCAGTATCGTGTTTAATCAGCACAGTGGAATGCTTGAAATTCAGCATCGATTTTATCTGCATGATGCTGAACATGCGGCGCAACAGGTGATTGATAAAAATACCGATATTATTAGCGATCCCGTTAGCCGCGAAGCTTTTGCTTACTATGCTATTTCAACGTTTTCGATGCAGGATCAACAGCAACACCCATTAACCTTGACCTATGTAGGTACGGAATTACAAGGTAAGTATTTATGGGTTTATCAAGAAACACCGATAACGGCTGACATGGAAGGGTTTTATTTAAAAATGACCACCTTGCAAGAATTGTGGTCAAAGCAAGTTAATCACATCAATGTTGAGCGCGACAAAAAAGTGAATTCTGTCAGGTTACATGTTGGCGAAAATTGGCATTACGTTGAAGTGGCAAAGTAACTCTTAACGTTGCATGGCTGAAAGACTCTATCCATTTAAACTCACACGCATGGCTGCGTGTGAGTTTGTAAGTTCGGGCCTGTTGATCTTTCAAGGTTGTTTTTGCAGCGAATTGCTGGCCATTTGTACAAGGCAGAGACTTTGAGGTGTAGTTATTCTACATAAAAAGTCGATAACGCCGTAAAAATGGCCAACAAACGCTGCCCGAAGGGTTCTGCTAAAAACGTTTTACTCTTTGTTGAATGGATTTTGCTTAGATGACTAGGCATCAATCCATTCGCCTCGATTAAAACGTTTTTAACTCGAACAAAATTCAACCAGCAAAGATCAACAGGCCCTAGTCATCCGTACCAATTCCACTAGTGATAATAAACGGCTATCAAACAGACTTATGTCCTGCTGTTATCCACCGATTATCTAACCTTATGGGGTAAACTATTTGGGCTCAGGTACCGCCACAGCATCGAGGGCGTCAGCCAAGGTAGAATAAGTCACACATTGTACACCATCGGGCTTAAAGCCTGCTTTAGCTAAGGTTTTAAGCGGTTGAAATTGAAAGTCGGCCAGCAATACCCGAGTGTTATGGTGCTGACATTTATTGATAAATTTATATAAAGCAGACACGCCACCAGAGTCGAGTATAGACACCCCATCAAGATATAAAATCACCCCATCTTCGTCGGTACTTAAATAGCCTAATTCGCCAAAAGCACTATCTGCTGCGGCAAAAAATAATGGACCATTAATTTTAAATACTTTCCAGCGTGGTGGTAAGGTGACATTAACCAACTTTTTATGTTCGCTAATATCACGCACCTGAGTCATATCGGCCACTTGCTTCATAAACAATAATGACGCCAAAATAATCCCAAAGCTTATCGCGATGACCATGTCGAAGAAAATCGTTAATAACAAGCACACCATTAAAACAAGTATTTCACTTGAAGGGGCTTTTTTAATTAAATGAACAATTTTAGGTGCTTCGCTCATGTTCCATGCCACCATAAGCAACAATGCTGACATACCAGCCATGGGAATATAAGCCAAAATAGTAGTAAGAGATAACAATGACACTAATACCACAATGGCATGGATCATTGCAGCAAATGGCGTGACCGCACCGGCTTTATAGTTAGCAGCCGAACGAGCAATAGCCGCCGTAGCTGTAATACCACCAAAAAACGGTGCAATAATATTACCAATACCTTGGCCGAGCAATTCGCTATTAGCGCTGTGTTTCTGCCCCGACATACCATCTAGCACTACTGCACATAATAATGATTCAATGGCGCCTAACATGGCTATGGCAAACGCTGCAGACAATAAATCACTGGCTAATTGCCAACTGAACACCAATGGCACGTCGTCGACTTGAGTACGTAACCAAGGCCATTGAAAATCGGGTAACATTGATGGAATACCCGCCCCAGTGGTGCCATCGGCCAAGGTAAAGCTAAAAGTGGAACCTATGGTGGCCACATTAAAGCCTTGCTGATTCAATACCAAGGCGACAAGACTAGCAACAATAACGGCAGGAAGATGGGCTGGAACGGGCAACTTAAATTTAGGCCATATGATAAACACCAATAATGTGCTTACCCCCACAACCACTGTTGGTAACGACAATTCAGGTAACGCTTGGGATAATGCCACCACTTTACCCACAAAGCTTTCGGGCATTTCCTCAATACTTAGTCCAAAAAAGTCTTTTACTTGCAACACCGCAATCACCACACCAATACCGCCGGTAAAGCCTAAGGTGACTGGCTCTGGAATATATTGAATATATCGCCCTAGCCGAAACAGCGCCATGATGATCAAGATAATTCCAGATAAAATACTGGCAAGCAATAAACCAGACAGGCCATATTGGTGAACAATGGGATATAGAATCACCACAAACGCGGCAGTAGGACCCGATACGCTATAACGAGAACCACCAGATAATGGAATAATAAACCCGGCAATAATAGCGGTATATAACCCATATTGAGGTGCAACACCAATGGCAATGGCCAACGCCATCGACAAGGGAATAGCAATAATGCCAACCGTTAAGCCAGCTAATAAATCTTTAGAAAAAGTACTGGCTTTGTAAGGGGCGTCTTTAAAAGACTCTCTAAGCGCATTGCCAATACGAAGTGAAAATAAATGTGAGCGGTATTTCATTGAGGCGATCCCATAACCAAGTAGGTCGAAAAGATACCCCTCATTATAGGCCGATTGCCTCACAGTACAATCAAATTAAATTAGCATTAAGTGATAATTTAATTATCATCATATTATAATGTTTTTCTGCATTTCAATAACCCAATATTGGCACCAAACTCTACCTACAAAAAAGCCACCTAATAATAGGTGGCTACTATCGTTATCCTAATTTAACGGCTAAAGTTAATGGTCACTTTACGGCCGCTATTAGTTTCTATATTTTGGTAATCCCAATCATAGTGGTTAATTAAACGAGTGGTTAGCTCAAGCCCTAAACCAAACCCTAATTCTTCACTGTGATGATGACCAGAATCAGACTCATTAATCATGCTAACAGATGTTGTCGATTGCTTAATAATGACACGACCTTCAATGGTGTGTTGCAACGCATTACGGATTAAATTATTCAACACAATTCGACATAACGTTATTGGTAATTGATGAATTGAGTCATCTGTTTCGATACTTAATTCAATATCTTTTCCCTTGGTTAAATAGCTCAACTCTTGAACCAATTGACGGATAAGCTGGCCTAAATTGACTTCTTCCATAGGTAAGCTTTGATCTTCATGTCTTGTTAACCATAGTAAGGTTTCAGTAAGATCTGTCATGGTCAGGCCTGCACGCTCAATGCGATGAACAACTTGAGCTTGTTTTTCTGCACTTGCCCCTTTGCTTATCAGTTTTTGCAATAATTCTGTATTCGTTCGAATAACCGCAATCGGTGTACGCAGCTCATGGCTGGCATAACTTAAAAACTGTTGCTCGCGGGCTAAACTGTCTTGGACAGAACGTAAACTGGTTTTAATAATATTGCCTAAGATATTTAATTCACTGTAATGAAAGTCTGGCATTGGTTGCTCAAGTTGTTGAGTATTGAGTCCTTTAGCCCAGTTCTTCAATCTCTCAACCGGAACCGTCACTCGGCGCATCACTAAAATGAGTACAACTGCAAACGCCAAAATACCTAGCAAGCCAGTTAACACTATGACGAGAAAATACGGCGGCCCATCACCCTTAAACATACTGTGGCTATTGCGATCGAATACCGTTGATACAAAACGTATTTCATCTCCAACTTTCATTTTCATAACGAAATAACCAGCGTCTGGTGGTGTTATAAAATTACCGCCAACAATTTTTTTATTCAGCACATTTAACTCGTTTGGCGGCTCAACCATTATTTGCTTTACGCTTTCGGGTAGATCTTGCCAACGAGAAGCCACCGTAAAGACTTCAAACTGATAAGGCTTACCATCTGTAACCTGTTGCTGTCCTTGGGCATACATAGCAACCCGCATTGACGAATCCATGCCAGATATAAAATAATGTAGGCTTAAAATCGACAGGATCAAAATAGTGCTGATACCGGTGATCAACATAGCCAACAATATATAAAGCCGAATACTGGGGATTATTTTCATTACAGATCAGATTCCTTTATCGCAAAACCATAACCGCTAATAGTGTGCATCAATTTATGTTCATGCTCGGCATCAATTTGTTTACGTAAATTAAAAATATGCACCTTTAAGCTGTTACTGTCTGGTTGTTCGTCGCCCCACACGGTTTGCATTAATTTTTCGCGCGATACTGGATTAGGGCTAGCATTCATTAACACGGTTAAAATTTTCAACGCTGTTGGCGACAATTTTAACTCCACATTGGCCCGATAAACCTGTTTTTGCTGTAAGTCGATTGATAAGTCGGCGACGGTAAGCTTTTGCACTTGGCCACTACGGCGCTTTGCCAACACTTTAATACGCACAATCAATTCTTCCATGGCAAACGGTTTAATTAAGTAGTCGTCAGTGCCATTGGCAAAACCATTAAGTTTATCATCTAGCGTATCGCGGGCTGTGAGCATTAATACTGGCACATCAATGCCGTCGGCGCGTAAAGATTTGCACACTTGCAAGCCATTCATCTTGGGTAAATTTAAATCCAAAATGACCACGTCGTAATAATTTTTCTGAATTAAGCCAAGCCCTGCCAGTCCATTGGCGCTGTGATCGCAAAGAATATCTTCTAGTTCTAAATACTCAATCACCGCCGTCGCTAAATCGAGATCATCTTCAACCAGTAGTAACTGAAATTTATCGGTTGTCATCGAGCGGGCTCCTTATTTTATACTGGCGCTGTCGCGTCGTGATTTGGGCGTAATTTATTCATAACTTTAGTCATAAAGTCTTTTGTTTCACATTGAATCAATAACAATGACGGTGTTAGCAACAAGGTAATAACTGTGGCAAATAAAATACCATACCCCAGCGCCGCTGCGGCAGGAATTAAAAACTGCGCTTGTAGTGAGGTTTCACCTAATAATGGAGCTAAGCCAGCAAAGGTAGTCACCGAGGTAAGCAATACCGCTCTAAGTCGCCCTGTGCATGATTCTACAATGGCATCGTGTACAGATAATCCTTCTTCTTTAATTAACTCGTTAAAGCGCGATACTAACAACAAGCTGTCGTTTACCACGACACCACTTAACGCCAAAATACCGTTTAACGATAAAATACTAATGGTTAAGTCATTCCACCAATGGCCTAAAATAGCCCCAACAATACCAAACGGAATGGCGGTCATAATGATCATAGGTTGCACATACGACTTTAACGGGATTGCCAACAAGGCGTATATGGCAATTAACGCTAACACAAACATTGATTCAATTGAGCTTGTGGTTTCCGCTTGTTGCTCTGCTTCACCAGCAAAGTTAAAGCTCACACTAGGATATTGCACCTCTAACTGTGACACTACTGTGCGCTGAAGTTGACTAACAAGCTCGTTTGAAGCAATTTTGTCTTTGTCTAATACTGCACTAATATACACAGCTCGTTGGCTGTCTATGCGCGTAATACTCGACGGTTGATAATCATTAAAAATGTCCGCAACGTGACTTAATGGCACTATGGTGCCGTCGCTGGTTCTTACATTGGCAAGCAGAATATCTTCTATGGTTTGACGATCTGCATCTGGGTAACGCACCCGAACTTTCACTTCATCTTTGCCGCGTTGAAAACGTTGCACAACGCCGCCACCAAATGATTGCAATACTTGAGCAGATAAAGTTTCAGTATCAAAACCTAACGCGCGGCCCTGCTTAGTTAATTCAAAACGATACTGTGGTTCGCCAAAATCTAAGTTATCGTCAATGCCGCTAACACCATCCATTGCTTCTAATACAGCTTTTAACTCGGTTCCAGCAGCAAAAACAGATTCACTGTCTCTCGCTTTAATTTCCACTTTAAAGTTATCGAGCATCTCTTTTTTCGACAAGATTTTAAGTTTTTTAATGCCTTCCATTTGACCCACTAGCTCGGTCCATTTTGTGGTGAATTCTTTAAGGGTATACGGACTATTACTGGCAAGCTCAACTTGAACTTGGCCTGAGTCACTACTACTTGCCATCACATGTAAACTGGTTAAATAGCTGTCTTTGTTGTCATCATCATTTTGTTGTGCCGATGGCTGTGCTAATGATTGCGCCAATGATAGTGCTGAAAGCTGAGCATCAACTTGCTTAGCGGCATTTTCTAAGGTCATTAAATTTTTATAGGTTTGACCAAAGCTGGCGTCGTTTTGCATCGAAAAATCTGCCACCACAGTATCACCAGCAATATCAGGGAAAAACGCTACCCGCACACCACCCGTAATCGGCATACTGGCAACGACAATAAATACCGTAATAAACAGCATGACGACTGCGTAACGGAAACGCAGTGCAAGTTCAATTGATGGTTGATAAATCTCTCGACTAAACCACTTTAAGCCACTGTCGGCAGCATGTTGAATATGATTAAACCATGACTTTTCAAACCGTTTTTTGGTATCAATATGGGCTAAATGCGACGGTAAAATAAATTTCGACTCAATCAATGACAACATTAAACAAATGGCAACAACAGTACCAAACTGGGCATAAATCTGCCCTAAACGACCTTCAACATTAGCCAAAGCCACAAAAGCCACTACCGTCGTTAGCACACCAAATATAGTCGGCGTGGCCACCTTTAACGTGCCTTTAATGGTGTTATTGATGTTATCGCCGTATTTTTGTCTGGTGCTGTAAACACTCTCTCCCACCACCACGGCATCGTCGACCACAATACCCAGCGCCATAATAAAGCCAAAGGTGGTCATTTCATTTAGGGTTAAGCCGGCAAAGTTGTTGGTCATAAAAAATAAGGTGCCAAAAAATACAAACGGTAGCCCTGCTGCAACCCAAAATGCCACTCGTAAGTTTAAGAATAACGCTAAAATGATAAACACTAGCGCGATACCGCTTAGGGCATTTTTAACCAATAAGCTTAACCGTTCGGTAATAAGAGTACTTTTGTCATGCCAAGAAGCGATGCTCACATTAGCGGGCAACATTGTTGAATTACGCCATTTTTCGATAACTTGTTTTGCTTGATCGACAATATCAACAATATCGCCGTTTTCATCCATAACAATTTCAATCGCACTGGAATTAGCTTTGTTGTATCGCGACAATACAAAGGTGTCGTCGGCAAATTCGTCTTTAACGGTGGCAATATCGCCCAGGGTAATAAGCGAACCTTGGCTGTTGCTGATAATCGGAATAGCCATAAAATCTTCTAATTCATAGGCTTGTTCTGATACTTTTAAGCGTACGGTTTTGTCGTCGTTATATAAACTGGTCGAAATTGATGCTGACGATTCGGCATTCACAGCATCAGACACTGAGGTTAATGTGAGTCCGTAGGCTTGCAACTTAGCTTCGTCAACTTCGATAGAAATCATTGGCTCAGCTTTGGCCTTAATTTCTAAATCATGAATAGCAGACTGACTTAATAAGTCTGATTTAAGCTGTTCGGCTAACGCTTGCAAAGTTGCACGATCGGCATCACCGTATATTTCAATCCATAAGGCATGATCTTGCATGCGCATTTTATCGATAACGGGATTTTCCGCTTCGGTTGGAAAGTTATAGATAGCGTCAACATTGGTTTTAATGTCGGTTAACAAGGTGTCTAAATCATAAGAACTGGTTTTCTCAATCATCACACTACTGCCACCGGCATTAGATGTTGATGTAATACGTTTAATACCTGGGACAGTTTCTAATGCATCTTCAATTTTAATCGCAATGCCTTCTTCTGCCAGCACAGGATCACCACTGTCGTAAGTGACTGACACGGTAACTCTGTCGGGCTCTAAGCTAGGAAATGCTTCTTTGCGCAAGCTGGTTAACGAAAACAAGCCTACTATTATCATGCCTATTAACAGCAAGTTAGCCGCAACTGAGTTTCTAGCAAACCAAGATATTGCCCCAGTATGTGTTGATTGCTCGTCCAACATAACTTACACCTCAACCTTAGCAAGCACCTTAATGCCCACTTTAAAACTGCTTAAAGGGCGCTTAATAATCTGCATTAAGCCAGACTGGGTTTGCTGTTCGTTAGCGATAGGTGACACATACACAAAACCCTCTTTCTCAAATGCAATGGCGGCCGCTGATTTAGCAAGAAGTCCATTATCATCGACAAACCAAATATCACCTTGTTGCGAAATAGCCGATGAAGGTAATTGCCATAAATTGCTTAATGTTTTACCGTTGATTTGTGCTTTTACAAAGGTGCCAGGGTATAAGTCAGCTTGTTGTGCAAGTGGATTATCAACCACCACAATTAATGACCGTTGACGACTGGTTTGGGTTAAATGTTGCTCTACACGCTCAATATAACCTTGCCACTGGTTATGCCCATTAGCACTGTACAAGGTGACATTCCAAGGGGTTTTAGCCAGTTCAGCATTATCAAAATCGGGTAGATTTTGCCATTGTAAATCAGACAATGGGACATTAATTTCCACTTCTGCAACACTGTATAAGGTGCCAAGTTGAGTGCCTGCTTGTACATAACTGCCTGGTTGAATATCACGGCTCACCACCAGCGCATCAAACGGTGCGGTAATGTTGGTGTACGCCACGTCTTGCTTGGCTTTTTTAAGCGCTAACTTGGCATTTTCTAATGCTGCGGTGGCTTGGGCCAGTTGCGGAGTTCTTAGTACTAGTGGAGATGCTGGCTCGCCAGACAAACCTGAACGTAACCATTCTGATTTAGCTTGCTCACCTTCACGTTGTTCTTCTAATAAATCAAGTTCAGCTTGAGCAACATCGGTTTGCGCTTGGGTTAAAGCTTGCTGGTAACTGATGTCATTAATCTGGCCTAATACAGTGCCTTTTTTAATAACCTGACCGGATTCAAACTGACGTGCAACACTGTCAATCTTGCCACTTATTTCGGCACTCAAGGTTAGCTCATAGCGCGGTGTTGCTTCACCAAAACCAATCACTTCAGCTTGATATTCTTGTCCACTTACAGCCACTACACCCACTTGTGGTAATAATGATACCGCTGTAGTTGTGGCTACTGGCTTTTCAATTTTCTCTACCTCTGGCGCTTTTTGATTAGGTGACGGCGGTAAGTGCGATGCGGTATACCCTACTGCAACAAAAATACTGCCCAATGATAATACAGTGACAATAACGTTTAGACGATTAAGCTTCATGCGATACCCCTAAGCCCAACGCTAGGCCTAAATCAATGCGGTTTATAAGACGGTTATAAATAGTGTTGGCAAGCTGTGCTTCAACATCAAAGGTTTGTTGCTGTACCGTAAGTAAATCAAAAATATCAACTAAGCCTTGGCGATACTTTTGCTCATAACTCACAAAGCTACGTTGAGCACTGAGTCGAGCGTCGGTTAAATGCTGTTGTTGTTTAGCAAGGGAGTACTCTTGGCCAACGGTGTTTTCAACTTCGTTAACCGCATTTAATAAGGTTTCTTGGTATACCCAATAACGCTGCTCAGTAGTTAACTGCGCTAACTCCGCTTGTGATGTTAACTTTCCCCCTTGAAACAAAGGTGCAGATAACTGTCCAAGTACGCTCCATAATGGTCCCGTTAATAAAGCATCACTTGGCGACTCGGCCATGTCGGTTAAACTGGCCGACAAACTGATCGAAGGCAACATGGCTTTATAGGCGGCATCAGTACGTAATGCTTCGGCTTCAATATTGTAAAATGCGGTTTTAATGTCAGGACGTTGACTCAGGTTTTGTTGCCCCAGCGAGCTAATAGGATTTAATACAGTAGGAAATGCTGCGGCAATATTTACGGCTAAATCGTTACCGGTCCATTGTCCGGTAAGTAAGGTTAAATCACGCTTACTTTGGGCGAGTTGTTCTTGATAGTCCGCTAACGTTGCTTTTGTGCTGGCAGCACTGGTATTGGCATTATCAAGGTCTTCTAAACTGCCTAAGCCAACACGGTAACGCGCCAAAATCAGTGCTTGGTTGTTTTCTAATACCGCTAAACGCTGGGTTTCAATCGCCACAAGTTGTTGCTTAAGGCTAATGTCTAACCAGCTGCGCATCACGTTGGCAGCCACTAAGTCTTGCGCACTTTGTAGACTAGCTTGCGTACTGGCAATGTCTTTTAATGCAGCGTTGCTGCTGTCAGCTATTTTTTGCCATAAATCCAGCTCCCAGCTCACGGTAATATCAGTAGTGTAACTGTCATCACTATCTTCTGTTGACGATCCACTAAAGCTAGCATCCACTGTTGGTAAGCGGCTTGCAGAGGTAATACCGTGCTGAGCATAGGCCATATTTAGCGCCACCACACTTTGTTGTAGGCTGGGATTATTCTCTAGCGCGGCAGTCATAAATTGTTGTAATTCAGGTACGTTAACCAAGTCTGTTAGTCGTGCTACCGATTGCTCAGGTACCTCGTTAGCATTTGATGTCGCCAATAATTGTTCAATTAAGCGTTGACTAATATCGGTTTGATTTTGACTGGCTTGGTCGGCGTAATTGACATTATCGACAGCGCTGCAGCCCAATAGGCTCGCCACGAATAGTGCAAGCATTGCTTGTTGTACTGCGGGTTTTGCTTTCATCAAATACCTCTCCAAACTTGTGTCTTGCACAATAATGGCTACAGCATACAGATGAGTGGGTTAAGACGAGGTTAAGGTGGGGATAGGCTTTCTCTTGAATAAGCGTTTGCAACATGGACCACTTTCTAGTGGTATGTTCATCAACTCGAACGGATCACCTTAGAACAACTCAGCAAAGATCACTGAGCAGTTCTCTATTGAATACACTAAAGAACCGCAAAAAACGGCGTTAATTCTTAATAAAGGGCATTTTTGCTCTAATGCCCCTTCAACCGCCGACTCAATGCACTTTGACTGATACCGAGTATCTGCGCTGCTGCGGTTTGGTTATTGGCTGTTCGACTCATTGCCTCGTCCATTAAAGCCTGATTCATTTGTGCAATTGTGGGTAAGGATTTAGGAAAGATAATTCTGTCTTGTGGGGGTTCAGTCAATGACTTGTGTTCGTTGATGGCTTCCATAAAAGCTGAGGTATTAAGTGCTATGCCATCGCTGCGACTGACGGCATCAAATACCATTCCTTTTAGCTCGTGTAGATTGCCGGGGAAGTCATAGTTAGCTAATTTAGAGGCTAAATCTGCCGGTTGAATTGGCGCAGGTAGATTCATTTCAGCTGCTGCTAAAGCGATAAAATGATTGATCAACATAGAGATATCTAACTTGCGCTCAGCTAATGGCGGTAATTTAATTTTATGGGCGCGTAAACGGTAGAGTAAATCGCTTCTAAACTCACCGGCTTGATGAAGTTTTAGTAAATCATCTTGAGTCGATACGACAAACTTACATTTTACTGGGTAAGCAGTGTCGCTACCTAGAGGATAATATTTTCTAGTTTCAAACACATCTAAAAGCTTAACTTGGGCATCAAGTGACAAGGCGCCAATTTCGTTAAGATAAAGCACTCCGCTACCCACTTGATGTAATAACCCCGCAACGGCTTCTAATTCACCATTATTATGGTGATACAGTTGGCCACACATTTTTTGTTCAAACACCTCGCTACTAATGCCCGCTAAATTAATACTAATAAAGGGTTCATTCGGGCTATAAAGTGCATGGCAAGATTTTGCAAATTCACTTTTGCCTGTCCCGCTGGCACCAAATATTAATAAAGGTTCTGGGCTACATGACACGGCTTCAAGATAGCGAAATTGATCTAATAAGTGTGGCTCGCAGGTTAAAATATTATTAAACGCTTGCGGATTATCTAAAGTACGACTTAAAAACTTCTCTTTTATATAAAGGTAGTTTCTTTCAAGTCCAACCACTTCCAGTGCTCGGCGGACAGTACGGGCAAGATCATCGACATTGTCTGTTTTGATAAAGTAGTCATAGGCACCATTTTTAATGCAACGTACTGCGGTATCAATTTCGTTAACACCAGTGACAATAATGACGCGAGTATTAGGAAAGTCATTGCGGATCATTGCTAAAATGTCTTCACCTGAGTGAAACGGCATCGTCAGATCGACTAGCACTAACGCATAGTCACCCACTTGTAAGCGACTTTCCACCTGGCGACTGTCAACACAGGTATCAATTTCGGCTTCGGGTACTAGACGATTAAGAGTGACGGCTAACGTACGTAACCAAGGGGCTTCATCGTCGACTAAGAGAATATTTCTAGCGAGTTTCATTTATTATCCTATTGTGCCAATGCGAAAGTCAGGCGAATTTGTGTACCTTTGCCAATACTCGACTGTATCTGCATTTCTCCATGGTGTTCTTTAATTATTTTACTGGATACTGATAAACCTAAGCCACTGCCACCTTCGTTTCGCCGAGTGGTAAAGAAGGGTTCAGTTATACGTTTTAACGTTGCACTGTTCATCCCGCAACCATTATCTTTAATACTCAATATGGTAATATCGTCTTCTATACTTGTCTCGATTACTATCGCGCCTTGCTCTGCAAGACAGGCATTACAGGCATTTTGAATAAGATTAATTAACACCTGATGTAATTGTTGAGCGTCGCCTTTAATCATAGGGCTGGATTCACTTAGCTTTAAGGTGATTTGATGATATTTGGTTTGATTAGCGGTAAGACGCTGGGCGACTTGAACCACATCATTAAGACAAACTTGAGTATATTCATCAGCAATATGAGGCATGGCATAACGCTTTAAATCATTAACTATTCGGCTGATGCGTTTAGAGCCCTCTTCGATAGTACCGCAACTATGTTGCAGCTCATCTATAGCGACATCTGGAGGTAAGCCTGCAATCAGCCAGAAAGGATTTTGTTTCTGGTAATGAGATGCGGCTGGGGTTAAATCTTTTATTGCGGCGGTAAAAAGAGATACCGCGTGTACAATTAAGCCGGTTGGATTATTGATTTCGTGGGCAATACCCGCAGACAACTCACCTAACGAGGCTAAACGGCTGGCTTCTTCATTGGCTTGTCGCAATCGATGCTGCTCTGTTGACTCGGCAAGTAGAATAACTACCTGCTCTTGAGCAATAGGGTGAATTTGTAATTGCCAAAATTGTTGTTGATACACCATATCAGCAGTAAGAGATTTTTGGCTAGTTAACACATCAAGCACTGCCATTCTAAGTATAAAAACATCATGATCGATATAGTAAAATTCATCAGAAACTAACAAATGGATATTGTTATCATTACTCCACAAATGCTGGAGCTCTTTATTGACTATGGTTACTCCGTCGGGGATACCATCAAGCACAGATTGGAACTGCTTCGACAATTCGGATATCTCAGCTTCAATACGCTTACGTTGAATTAATTCAGCATCGAGCGCTTTTGTATGGCGACGTAAACTGGCGCTAATAAATCCTGTGTATACCAAGCCTACAGCCGAAATAATGGCGACCAATATCACGAAAGCAAACAAGCGATTATCGGTAGATGTTAAATCCACTTTTTCACGCCCAGTGCCAAACCATTTGTTAACCAATTGGTCGTATTCACCTGATATTTTTAGTTGTCTAAGCGCTTCATTAATTTGGTACATCTGTTTGGCTTTTGTACCATTAGCGACAAAGTTAAATGCACCATAAATTAATGCATCACTTGAACTACGAACTGACGGATAAAGCGGAAGTAAACGTCGTGCAACAAAGCTTTCGGCAATAACCACATCGACTTGGTTTTTAGTGAGTAATTTAAAGCCCGTTTCATATAAGTCTACATCTACACGATCAAAATTTTGCAGATGATCTGATAAAAAAACCTCAACAAAAGCCCCTTTTTTAATGGCAACCCGCTTACCCACCAGATCTGCCCAATTATTAATGAGTGCCTTACCTTGTAAGGTATACGCTTTAGCATGGGTGGCATAAATGGGATCTGACTGCGCTAATTGGCGGTCTATATTGACAGGGCTAACAACGGCAATAACGTCAATATCACTATTAGGATTATGAACATCTTTTACTAACTGCTGAAAACTTTTGCGCCGAACAATGATCCGCTTATCAGTAAGTTGACCAATTCTATTCATCAACTCAACGTTAAAGCCTTGGTCCACGCCGTTGTTGCGCCACTCTAATGGTGCGGTATTTGAATGCACGCCAAATACGATGCTTTCTTGAGCCAGCACCGGTAAGGATATCGTGATAAGTAAAAGGAATAAAAATCTCATGGCGAGATGATACACACCAGCCTCAGGTGAAACTGTGCTGCATTGCTCTAATTAGCAAATCGTTAAGTACGTTTTGCCTATAACACTAACTTAATGTGATCTAGCTCCACCTACGCTATGCAAAATTGCATATACCCCCTTAGAGTTATGCATCTTTGCATGGACTGTTTATATGCTTGTGATTGAGACGCCATTTCCGCACCTCTTTGTGGTTATCTTATTGCGAGTATGAACACCATAGGTAAAACTGCTTGTGAGCAAAAGTAATAGCTGATCAAATCGATACTTAATTTGGACAGCACCTTATTTAAAGTGAAGTGATTGTCATTTCACCTTGGTATAACAACGAGAGTGCTTCTATAGTTAATGCACTAAGCGTCACTAACTATAGAAGGGGGAGCAAAAATGAAAAAGATGAAACTTGCAGTCTGTCTTGCCACATTAATGGGCACAGCAGGCCTAATGGGCAATGCTGTTGCGGCTGATAATTTAGCCGAATTCCATGAACAAAACCAAGAGTGTGATAGCTGTCACCAGCCAGATGGTGAATTATCAAATGATAGCTTAACCTATGAGAATGCACAGTGTGTTTCTTGTCATGGCACATTGGCTGAAGTAGCAGAGTCTACCAAACATGAACATTATAATGCTCATGCATCCCATTTCCCTGCCGAGCCAGCATGTACTACATGCCACAGCGCTCACGAAAAATCTATGGTTTACTGTGATTCTTGCCATAGCTTCGATTTCAACATGCCATATGCTAAGAAGTGGGAACGTAACGAACCTACAATTGCTGAATTGGCCAAAGATAAATCAGAACGTCAGGCTGCTCTTGCTAGCGCACCTCACGATACTGTTGACGTAGTGATTGTCGGTTCTGGCGGCGCAGGTTTCTCTGCTGCAATATCTGCAACTGATAATGGCGCTAAAGTTATTCTTATTGAGAAAGAGCCAGTTATTGGTGGTAATGCTAAATTGGCCGCTGGCGGTATGAACGCGGCTTGGACTGACCAACAAAAAGCGAAAGACATTAAAGATAGCCCAGAGTTAATGTACAAAGACACCATGAAAGGTGGTCGCGACTTAAACGATCCAGCATTGGTTGAAATTTTAAGTTCACATTCTAAAGCTTCTGTTGATTGGATGACTGGAATGGGCGCCGATTTAAATGATGTTGGCCGTATGGGTGGCGCATCAGTTAACCGTGCACACCGTCCAACTGGTGGTGCTGGCGTTGGTGCTCATCTTGTTCAAGTGCTTTATGATAATGCTGTTAAACGCAATATCGACTTACGCATGAACACTCGTGGTATTGAAGTCCTTAAAGATGATAACGGTAAAGTTAAAGGTCTCCTCGTTAAAGGTATGTACAAAGGTTATTACTGGGTGAAAGCCGATGCTGTTGTATTAGCAACAGGTGGTTTCGCTAAAAATAACGAACGGGTATCTAAGCTTGATCCTAAATTGAAAGGCTTTATCTCTACTAACCAACCTGGTGCGGTAGGTGATGGTCTAGATGTTGCTGAAAATGCCGGTGGCGCATTGAAAGACATGCAGTATATCCAAGCTCACCCAACTCTATCTGTTAAAGGTGGCGTAATGGTCACTGAAGCGGTACGTGGTAATGGTGCCATTTTGGTTAACCGTGAAGGTAAGCGTTTCGTTAACGAAATCACTACTCGCGATAAAGCATCTGCAGCAATCTTAGGACAAACTGGTAAATCAGCGTTCTTAATCTTCGATGATTCTGTCCGTAAATCATTGTCTAAAATTGATAAGTATATTGGTTTAGGTGTTGCACCAACTGCTGATAGTTTAGTTAAATTAGGCAAAATGGAAGGCATTGACGGTAAAGCATTGACTGAAACCGTTGCGCGTTACAACACCTTAGTTGCTAGTGGTAAAGACACTGATTTTGAGCGTCCTAACCTACCTCGTGCACTAAACGAAGGTAACTACTATGCTATCGAAGTGACTCCTGGTGTTCACCACACTATGGGTGGCGTGATGATCGACACTAAAGCAGAAGTGATGAATGCTAAGAAGCAGGTTATACCTGGTTTATATGGTGCTGGTGAAGTTACTGGTGGTGTTCATGGTGCTAACCGCTTAGGTGGTAATGCCATTTCAGATATCATCACCTTTGGTCGCTTAGCGGGTGAAGAAGCAGCTAAATACTCTAAAAAGAACTAATCTTTTTTATAGACTAACTTACTGACTAGTAACATATTATGTGTAAAGTAGTGTAGATAAGTTCCTCAAAGGTGTTATCACTAACACCACTAAAAGCCACAGCCAAGCGCTGTGGCTTTTTTATACTTCATAATTTATAAATAAGTCTTGTCGCTATCACATTACTGATTTGAGCAGCTCAGAACATCTGAGGTTTTACAATTCAAAGCGTATTAACATACCAGAAAGGTTACTCTCCTTTTCGTTAATTCCATGCGGAAATGGAATATAAAAAAGGTCACGCTATGGTGACCTTTTCATTTTTAACTGTTTATATAATGCTATAAATTGATAGGTAAATTACCAGTATCCCAACACCTTCCACCAAAGCCCGCCAACCACACCCCAAACGGTTAAGTTAACAATACTCATAATGAAGCCCATTACCCACCAATTTTCCATCGACACATAACCAGAGCCAAAAATAATCGGTGAAGTACCTGTAGCATAATGGGTTAATGACATCATTAACGATGAGGCACCCGCTAATAGTAAACCAAGATATAATGGCGGCGCGCCTAGCGCTAAACCAGCAGCATAAAAGGCAGCAAACATTGCAGTAATATGAGCCGTTGTACTAGCAAAGAAGTAATGCGCGTAAAAGTAAACCACCACTAATATAATCGCAGACACCATCCAGCCAACACCAAGTTGATCAATATTGCTCTCAACAACCCCAGAAAACCATGCCACTAAGCCTAACTTACTCAAAAAGGTCGCCATCATTACCAATGCTGAGAACCAAACAACGGTATCCCAAGCTGACTTTTCTTTAAGCACATCTTGCCAATTTAAAACACCACTGATTAATAAAATAGATAAGCCTAAAAAAGCCACCGCGGTAGTATTAACCGCATAATCAGCGCCCAATATCATTGCTGGCACACCCGCCCACAAAATCAGCAGAAGTGAAAAAACACTAATCATGACTTTTTCACCGTAGGACATAGGCCCCATTTCAGTTAATTTAGACTTAGCAAAGTCTCTTGCGTTTGGGGTGCTTTTGATTTCTGGCGGGTAAACGGCATATACAATCAATGGCACTAGCCCAATACAAACCAAACCAGGTAAAAGTGCTGCAAGCGCCCATGTTCCCCAAGTAATACTGATATCAGATCCAGTAGCATCTGCAATAAGCTTAACGATTAATGGATTGGGCGCTGTCGCAGTAATAAACATCGCCGAGGTAATAGGATTTATATGGTAGTTAACCAAAGCAAGATAATGACCAATTTTACGCGATGTGCCTTCTTCTGGAGATGAACCAAAACTGGTGGCGATAGACTTCATAATGGGATGAATAATCCCGCCACCTCGAGCGGTGTTACTGGGTGTTACCGGCGCAATGACGAGTTCCGACAGCGCCAATGCATATCCAATACCAATGGTTTTCGACCAAATAGTGAAATAAAGTAATAACCGATGCGATTTCCTAAACCGGTTTTAACCAAACCACGAGAGATAATAATCGCAATACCAATCAACCAAATTAATGAATTAGAAAAACCACTTAACGCATCTTTAATCGCATCAGAAGGGTTATCATTTGTTACCCCTGTTAGTGCTACTAAAGTGATCGCCAAAATGGCAATAGCACCAATTGGCATAGCCTTGCCAATAATGGCCACAACAGTACCAATAAATAACGCCAGTAAATGCCATGCATTTGCTGTCACCCCTTCAGGGGGAGGCACAATAAACCAAAGCAATAAGATAATTGCAATTGAGATCAGCCCAGGAACCACTCGAGTATCAGCGCCTTTCATTTCTACATCCTTAAATTTGAGAAAACACACTACTGCGAAACAGCGCAGGGATATTAGCCTCATACTAACTCACAATGAAAGAGGCCGTAGTGAATATTATTAGCATTACTGGTATAAGCCTTTCTGATAGCTGAATATTTTTTAGACAAAATGTAATAAGACTACAAAAATAATTATGCTTGCAACGGATGCTGCTACATCTTGTTCAATTTGGTCATAATCCCAATTGCTATTTTTTCTTTGAACAGGATATTCAGCTGGCTGCTTTACTCCATTGTTGGTGCTGCACTGAACTCCGCCAGCAAGCAGCATCTATATACCATCAGTGCCATGCTGTTAAGTGACTTATAAAACTTGCTGCGTAATATCGTTAGGCATCGCAAATAGCCAATAAAGAAACAGTAAAATACTGCTAATAAATATTCTTACTGGCTAACCATATGATTAAGTGGAGATAATTAAAGGTACGATTAATCACATAGCCAAAAGCCACAACCAAGCGTGGTGGCTTTTTTATTCATAAATGTCCTCATGTCTATCGCATTAATTAACCATCGATGGCAGAGTGAGTTTTCGAATAAACGATCTGGTTAACTTGTTTCGATTTCTAAGGATAATAATGAAACAGTCTATAGTTCACATCGCGCTAGTGGTGAATGATTACGATGAAGCCATCGATTTTTATGTCAATAAATTGAAGTTTGATTTGATTGAAGACACCTATCAAGCAGAACAAGACAAGCGATGGGTCGTGGTGTCACCTCCAGGATCAAACGGGGTGTCTCTGTTGTTAGCTCGGGCATCTACACCAAAGCAACATAATTTTATTGGTAACCAAACTGGCGGACGGGTATTTCTTTTTTTGAATACTGACGATTTTTGGCGCGACTATAACCGCATGCAACTTGAAGGGATTAAGTTTGTGCGCCCGCCTCAAGAACAAGACTATGGCACAGTAGCTGTATTTGAAGATTTGTATGGCAATCTTTGGGACTTACTGCAGTTAAACGATAAACATCCCATATAGATAATTGAAAGCTACAGTATTCCAATAATGAGATTGCTAGTATTGATACTGATTTCCTACAACACAATACGTTTAGAAATGGCAACCATTGCAACAGAACTTAAAGTCGAACCGTTGTGAATATACTTTATCAATGCATTGTACTTAATTCCAGATGAGTTTATTTTTCAGTGATGGCCCAAGCCTAGGAATAATCCCTAAAAATCTCAAGATAATGAGATGAAATGGTAAATGGCTAATTTTACTTGAACAAAGGAAAAGAAAATTTTATCCGAAGGAGGTACTCAAACAGACGATAAAATGTCATTCACTATTAAGCGAATGGCATTAAGTTAATTAGCATTATTTTTGCCTGTACTGAACGAGAATAATTGCTGAATTAAAATTAATTAGCACAAAAATAACTTAAGGCGTAACGTAAAATGCAGAAGTAAAAATTGGCTTATATCATGCAAAAAATGAAACCAGTTTTGAACAAAATTTAGTGTTAACAAAATAACAGAATCTAGCTTAAATAAGCTAGCAAAATACCAACCGTTGGGTATGAATAGATACTAATACGCCAATTGGTAAAGTCTTTTGAGGGCAGTAGCAAACTACTTATTACAGGTGCTCAAAATGTTACAACTGGTTAAAAAAATCATGCCATTTTTAGGTGTGTTTTTATTTATTGTAGCGATACTTGTTGTCCATTATGAGCTTGATAACGTGAGCTATGCCACCATAGTTTCAACGATTAACCTCACCTATCTCAGTACATTTTTATTGGCCCTCTTCATCACTTTAATCGATTATTTAACCCTTACTTGTTACGATTTTTTAGGGTTAAAGTACTTAGGTAAACAACTCCCTAAAGGCAAAGTGGTTTTAGCGTCGATGATTGGTTTTTCAATTAGTAATAATATTGGTCACGCCCTTATTTCAGGCCCGTCAGTCCGTTATCGTTTTTATAGCATATTAGGCATTACTGGCATTGAACTCATAAAACTATCCATTTTTATTAGTATCATGTTTTTTTTAGGCACATTAACACTCGCAGTGCTTGCTTATATAATACTGATTAATCGAGATATTGTTACAATAACCACCAATAATGCGGTTAACTGGGTGATTTATCTTGCGGCGGTAAGTCTCATTGCATATTGGGTGCTGATACTCACAAAAAAAACACCTTTCTCTTTTAAAGGTTTTGAAATTACCTTACCAAGCATCAACATGACACTCGCTCAAACAGCTATTGCTGCTGTAGATTTGATTTTAGCTTCTAGCGTGCTGTTTATTTTTCTACACCAACACATTGATATTTCTTTCATTACTTTTTTATTGGTTTTTCTAATCGCTCAGGCTGTAGGTTTGTATAGCCAAGTACCCGGAGGTTTGGGCGTTTTTGAAGCGGTATTTATCTCTTTATTAGGCCACGCATTCCCTGCCCAAGAATTAATATCAGCGATGATCTTGTATCGTATTACTTATTATTTCATACCACTGTTATTATCTGGCATTGCCATTCTTTGTTTTGAGTTTTCTGTCCGCTTGAAAAACATCAATAGTGCTGTCGGAAATGCATCACGCCTAATCACCCAAAATACTCCACAAGTCTTTGGGTTATTGATGCTGCTTGCTGGCGGAATAATGCTATTTTCAGGTGCGACGCCAAGTGATAGCCAAGTGATGAATGGATTGCGAAAAATTATTCCGCTTTCTGTGGTTGAAATATCATACATATTAAACAGTATTGTGGGGATGTTGTTATTACTGCTGGCTGGGGCTGTAAGACGGCGCGTAAATGCCTCTTACTATGCATCTATTACACTACTTTGCGCCGGCGTTATATTGTCATTAACTAAAGGAGGCGATTGGCAAGAAGCACTCATTATTGGCACCATGTTATTGTTGATGTTACCCACGCGATCACATTTTTATCGAGAGTCTACACTTATCGACTCCGCCTTTTCTAACTCGTGGTTTATTCTTATAATACTGATAGCTGTATCAACTATTTGGATCGGTTTTTTTTCATTTAAACACGTCGAATATCATAATAGATTATGGTGGCAGTTTGCATTTAGTAACGACGTATCACGCTTTTTGCGCTCAAGCATTATTATTATTGCTATTTTAATCGCTTATATAGCCTTAAAATTATTGCGTAGCCCCAAAGCTAGATATGTAGCCCCTCGTCCAGAATTGCTTCAAACATTGTTGCCTCTAATAAAAGGCGCCAATGACACTAACCCTCACTTAGCCTTACTTGGCGATAAACTCATTTTAATCGGTAAGGATAACCAATCGTTTCTAATGTATGGCATGACGGCTAAATATTGGATCGTCATGGGTGATCCAGTCGGTTGCCCAATACAACAACAAGATCTGTTATGGCAGTTACGAGATATGGCGGATAAAAAATCGGCTAAGTTGGCGTGCTATCAAATATCTAAAGTTAACCTACCTTTTTATTTAGACATGGGATTAGTGATCATCAAACTAGGAGAAGAAGGTAAGGTAAATCTTACTGAATTTAGCTTAGAAGGCTCTTCCCGTAGCCGTTTACGCCAAGCCGATAATAAGATGAAAAAACTGTCAAATATCAGTTTTGAAGTGTTAAATTGCTCGCAGGTTTCTGAACATTTAGTGGAGTTAAAAAACGTTTCTGATCAATGGTTAGAAAATAAATCGACCCACGAAAAACAATTTTCGCTGGGATTTTTCAATGAAAGTTACATTGTAAAAACTCCTTGCGCCGTTGTAAAAAAAGATGACCTCATTGTGGCCTTTGCTAACTTATGGCAAACAGACAATAAAAATGAGTTATCCATCGATTTAATGCGTTTCACAGATGAGGCACCTACAGGCGTGATGGAGTGGTTAACCATAAAATTGATGCTATGGGGCAAGGAGCAAGGCTATCAACACTTTAATATGGGCATGGCACCTTTATCTGGATTAGACACCCATGAATTAGCACCGCTATGGCACAAAGTTGGCCATATTATCTTCGAAAGCGGCGGTGAATTATATAACTTTGAAGGATTACGTCGTTATAAAGAAAAATTTGACCCTACTTGGGAATCTCGCTATTTAGCATTACCAAACAGCTTAAGTTTACTGCCGGTAATGCTCAGCATAACAAGCTTAATCTCTGGTGGAACATTCATGGGAGCGTTGAAGAAATGAGTAAACTGATTTTCATACTGATATTAATAATCTCTAGTGCGGTGCAAGCAGAACAACAGGAAATCGTTAATTACGGTGGGTTTGGCGACATCCATATTTACAATCATAATCAAAAACCAACCCAGTTAGTGTTATTTGTGTCTGGCGATGGTGGCTGGGATATCGGTTTTATCGATATGGTAAAACAGTTAGCCACAACTGGGGCAATGGTTGCAGCGATTGATATTACCCATTACTTAAAAGTCATTGGTAATGAAAAAGGAAAATGCTCTTATCCCGCTGCAGACTTTGAATCACTTAGCCAATATTTACAGCAAAAATATCAGTTTAGACAATACTCCCTCCCCGTTTTAGTTGGGTACTCTTCTGGTGCAACATTAGTTTATACTGTACTGGCTCAGTCACCTCCAAACACATTTCAAGGCGGAATTAGTTTAGGATTCTGCCCTGACTTACTGCTGGATAAACCGCTATGTCAAGGCAATGGAAGTCTTTCATGGCGCAAGGACCCTAAACTTAAGAATAACTACTTATTCGATATCAATAAGCAGCTACCGAGTGCTTGGTTTGCGTTACAAGGAGAGAATGATCAAGTTTGTAATGCTCAAATCACCAAAGATTACGTTGAAAAAGTCGGTAATGGAAACATAGTGATGTTACCCAAAGTTGGCCATGGATTTGCGGTTACAGAAAATTGGTTTTCCCAATTTCAGCAAGCATTTAATCAATTAGCGGCTAAAGAATTGAAAACTGATGCCACTATTAAGCCAGACAGCTTAAATGATTTACCCCTCATTGAATTACCGACCACCAGCAATAAAAACCAGCCACTTGCGATTATATTAACCGGTGATGGCGGTTGGGCTGGTATAGATAAGTCAATTGGTGAAAGCCTCAATAAACAAGGGATCCCGGTTGTTGGTTTCAATTCATTACAGTATTTTTGGAATCGCAAATCACCCGAACAAGCAGCCTTAGATCTTGGCAATGTTATTAAATACTACACAAACCTATGGAGTCGAAAACAAGTGATACTTATTGGCTACTCTAGGGGAGCGGATGTATTACCTTTTATGAGAAATGGATTAACCATAAGCGAGAAAAACTTGGTAAAAGAAATGGTGGTACTTGGCCAGTCGAAAACTGTCGATTTTCAATTTCATGTTAGCGACTGGCTAATGGCAAATAATCATGATACTGAGTTAGCCGTGATACCAGAAATGCAGAAACTCACCGACCAAAATATTCTTTGTGTGTACGGTATCGATGAGAAACCACTCACCACATGTAGCCAATTAAACCCTGAAAACTTTCATATTGTCGAAATGTCAGGCGGACACCATTTTTCGGGTGATTACGAAAAGTTAGTCCACATTATTTTGGAACATATTCAATAAATAATGATTTAGCCTTGTCATTTAGTCTCGATAAATCATAATTTTGTATACATCATTCAGCCTGCAAAATAGATTTAATAAACCTCAACAGATTAAAGCAAAAGGGAGCGTTCACGCTCCCTCTATAGATAACAATCTGTATATTCTAGCGCGAAACACAGACGCTAAATCATTGGCTGAAACGTTGACTAAATTCTTGAATTCGCTTTGCGTTAACACCCGCATCGCCTTTGCCAATCCGCGACACGCTGCGTAAATTAATGCGACTGCCCCGTTCTAATGTAGACACAACAACCACAACATCGTCAGCAAAATTGAAAAAAGGCGTTGTTGCCGTACTTTCAAAGCGCAGTGCTTTTGGGTCTTGATGGACAATCGTCCATCCCATGGTTTTCGCGACAGTTAATGCCTTTTGATAAGCCGCTTCAACCGATAAATCTGACGTAATAGGTTGAATATTAGGGAAAGCTTGTCGTTGCTGCGCGGCGATATCTTCTCCACCATAAACCAAAGTATTTTTCGCTCCAATCCGGCTGTCAGTTAAAAACTCAAACTGCGGTGGCGATTGAATATTGGTAGTAATATCGTGAATAGGTGGGTATTTAACAGGGTTGCCCACCATTGCGATAATGCTTGGCGACAATATGCCCATGCCAAGTAATAATGCCACAATCGACTTAACCTTTCCCTTAGTACCACTGTTGGTAACAAGAGTGATAACCAATGCTACCAGTGCGACAACCACTACCACATACCCCAACAGGTTATTGTAATTACGACTGGCTATAAAGCCGACTATCGGCTCCCACAATCCCAGTGAAGAGCCAAATACCATTAAAGCAGCAACCAATACAGCGACTATGGCAACAATCAGCGCGATATTACCTATATTACTTTTTTGCATCACATCAATCCTTTATGTAACTCTAATTAACCCAGTGTATATTGACCTGGATTTACTGGAACTAATTTCTGAATAAAAAATATTCTAATTAACCTCAAATCGTCATGACTTCTGAACGAGATGACTTCAGATGAGGTGATTAACCGCTCACGCCACTGTTTTGGATACTTCACTCTTAATATGCCGTATTGGGGTCAAGTCCTAAGCGGCGCATGGTGCGGATTAAATTACTTCTGTCTAGCTTTAAACTCCTGGCAACGGCGGCTAAATTACTTCGTTCGTTCGCTAACACTGTTTGTATGATTTGTCGTTGGTACTCATCGGTTGAATCTCGTAGTCCAAGGGTTAATACCTGCGATAATGCGGCAGCGGCATTAGCGTTGCTGGTATTATCAATCTCGGCTATTGCTGGTGCTACAGAATGGCTCACAACGAACTCTGACCCGAGATGAACACGACTGATACTAATAATTCTGGCATGATGCCCTTGCTCACTAGTGGCACGAAGTGCTGCACGGCTTAACACATGCTCTAACTCGCGCACATTACCAGGCCAATGATATTGCGTTAACTGATCAATTGCTGTTTGTTGTAATCTTAGTTTAGCGACCCCAAGCTGATGTTGGCTTTTTTCTAAAAAATAGCCCGCCAGCAAAATAACGTCTTTACCACGTTCACGTAATGGCGGCACTGGAAGAGGGTATACACTCAAGCGATGATATAAGTCTGCCCTAAAGCGACCTTCTTTGACTTCAAGCTGTAAATTACGGTTGGTTGCGGCCACAATTCTGACATCCACCACAATAATATTGTCGCTACCGACACGTTGAATTTCACCATTTTGCAATGCACGTAATAACTTAGCCTGTACCGCAAGTGGTAACTCACCCACCTCATCTAAAAATAACGTACCACCATCAGCCAATTCAAAACGGCCACGACGATCGCTTACCGCACCAGAATATGCGCCTTTTACATGGCCAAATAGTTCACTTTCAACAATGCTTTCTGGCAATGCTGCACAGTTAATTTGCACTAGCAGTTGCTCACTGCGACGTGATTGCTGATGAATACTTTTGGCAACCAGCTCTTTACCCACACCAGTTTCACCAGTAATTAATACCGATAGATCGCTGGCGGCAACGGTATTTATCTCTGACAATAAATTCGTAATGACGGCACTATTACCAATAATAGTCGACGGTCCCGTTGTGGCTAACATGTGTTGAGCCACTTGATGGTTGCGCTCAACTTGAACCTCTAACGCTTCAATATGTTCACTGGTTTTAATAGCAGCAGCCACAGCAGCAATATAAGCGCGGGTTTCTGTTGGGTTAAGCGAATCAAAGCTACCCGCTTTCATCGCGTCTAGGGTTAAAACGCCCCAAGCTTTACCATCAATAAAAATAGTACTGCCCATGCAGTCATGCACGTGCAATTGTTCACTACCATCATCGACTAAACCGTCGTAGGGATCGGGCAGTGTCGATTCAGCATCAAAGCGGGTAATGTGTGGGTTAGCCAAAATCTGCTGTAAACGTGGATGGTGGTTAATCGAAAACTGTCTGGCGAGAGCTTGTTGCTTTAACCCTACAACGGCTACTGGCACTAAGTGGTCATGTTTAAGTTTCAACAAGGCCACCACATCACATGGGATAGCGCGCTGAATCGCTAAAATCAGCCGTAAGTATCGTTCCGATTTTATCAGGTCACGATTTAAGTCTTCTACAATGTCTATAAAGGGAACAATATTCATAACAAGTCAAATCAACCTAATTTAGGTTAATTTGACATACTTATTGATCTAGGTCAAATTAACCTTTAGAGATTTTATCCTTTATAAATCAGGTTGATAAACATTGGCACGTTATGTGTAATGTCTAGAGATACAAGGTAATTGATTGAAGCTTATCGCTATTTTATATTCAAAAAGGAAATCATGAATGTTAGACACTGCAACTGTTCAAATTATTAAGGCTACCGTGCCAGCACTGCAAATTTACGCTAATGATATCACCAGTCATTTTTACCCATTACTGTTTGTACAGCATCCAGAAGTATTGCCTTATTTCAATCAAACTAACCAAGGCAAAGGCACTCAACCTAAAGCACTTGCTAACGCTGTTATCGCTTACGGTGCCAATATTGATGAATTAGGTAATTTGAGTGAAGCTGTCAGTAAAATTGTTCAAAAACATGTGGCATTGGGTATTTTGCCTGAACAATATGACGCTGTTGGCAGCTGTTTATTGCAGGCAATTAAAACCGTACTCGGTGATGCAGCAACAGACGAAGTCATTGACGCTTGGGCCAAAGCTTACGGCCAATTAGCCAACATTTTGATTGCTGCCGAAGAATCAATTTACACGGATAACGAACAGAAAGCCGGTGGCTGGCGCGGCGAGCGTGACTTCACATTAGTGAAACGTGTAGATGAAAGTTCGGTTATTACCTCTTTTTACTTCCAACCCGCTGATGATAACGGCTTACCCAGCTTTGAAGCCGGACAGTTTTTAACCCTAGTATTTGACGATATTGACGGTGTATCGATGCGTCGTAACTACAGCTTGTCTGATGCTGCCGGTAAAGATTACTTAAGAATTAGCGTTAAACGTGAGCCAAATGGTGTGGTATCTAATCACTTACATGACAATATTAAGTTAGGCGATAAAGTGAAATTACGTGCCCCAAGTGGTGATTTCATCTTACGTAAAAATACTAAGCCATTAATTTTATTAACTGGTGGTGTAGGCATTACGCCAGCCATTAGTATGCTAAATACTGAAGCTGGTTCAGGACGCGATATTCGCTTTATTCATGCGGCCATTAATAGCGATGTCCATGCGTTTAAACAGCATGTCGACCAACTTGCTACTGCCCACAACCATATTAAGCCACTGTACATATACAGCCAACCAGAACCAGATTGCCAACCCCATGCAACAGGGTTTATTGATGCATCACTCATTGCAGAACAATTACCTGCAGACCGCGATGTAGAATTTTACCTGCTTGGTCCTACTGGTTTTATGAAAGCAGCATTGGCCATCGCAACCAGCTTAGGTGTACCAGAAAACCAAATTCATTATGAATTCTTTGGCCCATCTGAAGCATTAACCGCTTAATAGTTCAAGAAAAAAAGCCCTGAACATTAGGTCAGGGCTTTTTATTAACCTGTAGAATTAATCTTATTCAATCATTTTAATTACGTATTCGTCAGAACGAAATATCATCATCCAACTCGTTATTCCACTAGCTATTCAACTCGTTAAAAAATATTGAGTGAATGATCTTAAATAAACTGAATAGCGCACATGGTCAAATCATCCTGAAATTCAGAAAAACCACAAAACTGTTTCATTTGCTGCTCTAGAAACTCCAGCATCGCCTCGGGTTCATCAGGTGCTGCGCTGATTGCTTTTTCTAAGCGATCGAAACCAAATAATTCTTTGTGGGCATTTTGTGTTTCGATGACCACGTCTGTATACACAAACAAGATATCACCCACATCAACGCTAACCCGGTAAGTATCCCAATTTTGCTCACGCAGCACCCCAATCGGAATTCCACCTTGATCTAGGGCTACAAGCCTATTAGCTTTTTTCAAATACGCATGAGGATGGCCGGCATTAGCATAAATAAGTTCTTTTTCTTTGAAATTATAACGCATTACTGTGGCGGTTAAAAAACTGCCGCGGGGCTTTTTAGTGAAGAAGTGTTGATTGATATAATTAAGCACCTCTGAAGAACTACTGTTTAAATTTTTCGGTTCAAAAGTACGTAAAATAGCATCAATCATCGCAGTTTCTACTGCAGCAGCAGGGCCATGACCCGATACGTCGGCAATAATCATTCCTATATCGCCTTGGGCTTCTGGACGATTTTTGCCAATATCAACAATGTCTAAGTAATCACCACCCGCACCTTTCATTGCTTTATAGGTATAAGCCATTCTGACAGAACTAAGCTCAATACCTTTGTCTGGCAACATCAACTGTTGCAAGCGTGAAATCTCTTCTATCTCTTCGCGGATCCATACTTGGGCCGCATTGAGTTGTGAAGACACTTCAGAAAACTGGAAGCTTTTTAACTGATACATTAGCTTGAAATACAGTGAGCTAATATGGTGTGACTCATGGCCTGAGGGTGAATCAAGCAGGATAATACACTCATATAAGGTCGATTCTGTGCCAAAAGGCAGCCCCCAACACATCTTGCCATCATCATTTAATGGCAAAATTTCAGCAATGTTGTGCTGTAATCTCAAGGTTTGAAACTGCTTATAGAGCTTGCTGTAATGCTCATCGCATAAGGATGAAAAGTTACAGCTTATTTGGCCATTTTTTTTAATTAAGTAATAATTATAGTCACTTAACGTGATGGCTAAATTCGTTTTAAACCATAACGTTTCATCAATGATGCTGTTAGCTAACGCTCTATCAATCTTCAAGGGCAACCTTATCCTTGGGCTAATTTAGCTGTAAGGGCTTCGTTTAAGCCACTGACACCACTTTTTTTCAAGGTGCTTTGGTAATCATTGCTAAAGGTGCGGATCATCGATAAACCTTCAGCAACAAAATCGTAAATTTTCCATTCGTTATTACGTTGATAAAGCTGATAAGAAACCGGAATGATATTTTCTTTGGTATGAATTTCAGTATCTACCGATGCATAAACCTTTTTCTTAATGGTTTCGCTGGTGTAATCAACCGTTTGATGATCATATTGTTCTAACAATACAATATAAGTATCGACTAACACCCCTTTCAATAACACCATAAATTGACGTTTTTCAGTATCGCTAGCTTGTCTCCAGTACTTACCTAACACGCGTTGTGCCGAGGCTTGTATATCTACATGCTTTTCAATCACATCACTGAGTGATTGTTTTTTCTGTTCAACTGACAATGCACTATCTGATGCAATACCAATGATATCTGCCACACCCAATTTAACGCGTTCGGTCGGTTCTTGTGCCGCTAAAGCTAAAGACGGCATCACTAACATCATAAGTAAAAAAATTATCGATTTCATTATTTATCCTGACTAAACATATATTTGCTAATTAACTCTTCAATGCTGATAGATGATTCAGTATCAATAAACTCATCACCATCTTCCATATTAATATCTGAACCACCGCTAGATATTTTAAGAAATCTGTCACCGATAATGCCAGATGTCCGAATAGAGGCGACCGAGTCATCAGGCACAGTAATCGTATTATCTAATGACACTTTCACCACAGACTCATACGCTTTAGGGTCGTAATTAATTGATTGAATTAATCCAACGCGTACCCCAGACATTTCAACAAAGGCACCTTCTTTTAAACCTGAAGAATTTTCAAATTTTGCCACTAAGGTATATTTACCACTATTGGTAACCGATGCCCCGCCAATGGTAACAGACATAAATACCAAGGCCCCAATCCCGAATAACACAAACAGGCCGACGAGAAAATTGACGTAATTATTTTTCATTGTTACCTCTAGTTATAGCGCTAATGAGCTAACGATGTAGTCACTAAACAACATTATAATTGCACTCATTACCACTGCCTGAGTGGTGCCATTACTGACGCCTTCTGCGCCCATATTTTTTTGGTTTAGGTGTAAATAATAGCCGTAATATAAAGGTATCCACATAATAAACAACCCAAATACTATCGACTTTATTTGACCGACCAGCACATCTTTAAAGCTAATCGTATCTAATACCCCTTGAATATATGCACCAGGACTTTCGCCTTGGATATGGATACCAACAATATAACCACCGCCAATACCCACCAAGTCAAACAAAGCCGTTAAAATAGGCACACAAATCAATGCCGCTAGTAGTCGTGGCAACATGACATAGCGGTAACTATTAATAGCCATGCAATCAAGCGCATCAAATTGTTGTTCGTTGCGCATAATGCCAATTTCGGAACAGGTGGCAGAGCCTACTCGTGCAATCACCATTAATGCGGTCATCACCGGACCTAATTCTTTAATCAGGCTCAAGGCAACCGCCGAACCTAATAAATCTACCGAGCCGAATCGCACTAAGGTATCGTAAAACTGCAAAGCCACTACCATACCGGTAAATAATGCAGCCACAACAATGACAATTAAAGACCGATTACCAATAAAGTATATTTGCTTAATCACTTGCTTAAATGACACCAGCCCAGTGAATAAGCTGCTAATAATTCGTAATAAAAATAATGTCGCTAAGCCTAAGCTATCAATATTTTTCCGCGTCGCTGCGCCTAACTTACTGATCGAATTAAATAAGGTTTCCATTAATTTTTTTCCTTATTTAATAAACGATTAAAGTAAACCTCACCATCATCTCTGTGGGTATTCGGTTGACGATTAATCATGTTTTGAATTCGTTCATCTGGTGAGTTTTTAATTTCATCAACCGTGCCGTTAGCAACCACTTCACCGTCAAATAAAACCACCACTCTATCGGCAATTTTAAACACACTTTCAAGCTCATGAGTCACGACCACTATGGTCATGTTCATGGCATCCCTTAGGGTTAAAATAAGCTCATCCAATTCTACTGCGGTAGTAGGATCGAGCCCTGCCGAAGGCTCATCAAAGAACAGTAGCTTAGGGTCCATAATCACGGCCCTAGCTAAACCAGCTCGCTTTAGCATACCGCCAGATAGTTCAGAGGGCATAAGATGACCCGTGTCAGCCATATTCATTAGTTCAAGCTTCATCCGCACCATAATATCAATAGTTTGGGTATCTAATGACGTATTATGTTCTAAAGGAAGTCTGACGTTATCTGCCACATTTAACGAACTTAGCAGGGCGCCACCTTGGAAAGCCACGCCCATTTTTTTACGCAAGTTGCGTAATTGCTTATTTTTGGCCTTAAAAATATTCACACCATCAATCATGATAGTGCCTGACTTTGGCGTTTTAAGCCCAAGCATATGGTTGAGTAAGGTACTTTTACCTGAGCCAGAACCGCCCATTACCACCAAAATCTCTCCGGTGTTGACCTCTAAATTGACATCTTTGAGTACATGAGTGTCACCATATTGGGCAAATAAATGCTCTACAGTAATAATAGGTTTAACCATTGTTACCCACAACTTCAACTGAGTCAGCTAGGTTAAACACTGTGTTTAAACGGGTTAATTGCAGTACTTGAAGCGGTGAACCATTAGCGCCAACAATATGAAATTCAGTATCGTTTTCTTTGGCTTCGTTGAACGCCTCTACCAATGACGCCATACCAGAGCTGTCGATATATTGCAGATGAGTAAAATCAACGATAATGTTATTTTTACTTTTAATTAATTTTATAATGTCGAGTTTAATATTACGCGAGTTGCTCAAATCAACTTCGCCATAAAGTTTAATCACTTGGTAATTATTATATTTTTCAATTTCAATATTCATTTCATGTCACCCAAATTTTATCATCAGTTCTAGCCAATTACCTTTGCCATTATGGGGTATTAACCTTACCGTTTCAGCCACATGATAAATGAGGCAAAGGCCTAGTCCACCGGGCTCACATAAATCGTTTTCAGGAGGTGTTAATTGCTTGCCTGTAATCTGCGAACACACATCTTTAATCACAAATAGCGCATGATCATCACCACTGCTTATCTCTAGTTCTAAGCAGCCTTTGTTCGACATGTGATAACCATGACGAATAACATTGGCACAAGCTTCATCGACCGCTAATACGATTTCATTGACTTTATCTTCGCTAAAAGGAAAATCGTGGCATGCATCTACTACAAATCCGCGAATATTTTTTAATTCACTCGTACAAGATGAAAACGTTTTGATGTTTGACATTGGCTAGTCCGTTCTCTTGATATCAGTTTTATTGTCTATTTTTTTGTTGTCACTTTTTTTATCACTTAATGGTTTAACGTCTAAAGTTTGATCGTCTAGAGTGTGATCGTCTAGCGGCTCAGCGTCTATGAGTTCGTCATCTAAGAGTTCATCATCTAGTAGTTCATTATCGAACTCTTCATCAAAGGTATCAGCTTCAGTTTTCTTTACTTTACCGTCACTGACCAAGTATGCATCTCTTTGCAGATAGACATCTTTTACATAACCATATGGATCTAACGAACCATTTAACATGGGCTCATATTGCTGAAATTCAATCCGGCTATCTAAACCTTCAAGCGTAAATTTACCTAACCTTTGTTCAAACGTAAGCAGTGACAAAGGATAGACAAAAACATCGACAAAATCCCCCACCGTATTACGCGCAGTACTGGCACCATAAACAGGCCACATAACAAAAGGCCCATTACCGACACCCCAAGCACCAAAGGTTTGTGCAAAGGTCTCTTGTTTCTGTGGTAACCCCATATCGGTAGCAGGATCAAAAATACCCACTAGACCAATTGTTGAGTTGACCACAAAACGTAAAATACTGCTGCCACTGTCGGTGACTTTCCACTGTAGGAGGTTATTTACCGCGTAAAGAGGCTCGCTTAAATTCGATAGCAGATTAGACACACCTTTTCGAACAGGCTGAGGGATTTTTTCATAACCTTTTGCTGCGGGTTTTACTACATGCTTATCCATGATCTTGTAATTAAAATCCCAGCTTTTTCGATTAACAGATTCGAATGGGTCACCTGGCGTGGAAGTACTCGCACATCCACTAAAACATAGCAGAGTGGCCACAATAATTAATAGTCGACCAGTTATGTTCACCCTTTCCTCCAGCTTCTATTTGAAAAATTTGTACTCGCCATATCGGTATTCAACCTAGCATTTACTATTTTAACAGTGCCCAAGGGTCAAAATATATCATTAAAGCAATGAAAAGCCTTAACACAATTTTGATTGAACGTTCAAAAATGACGTATACCATAATAAAATCAACTAAATTTTTACATAAAATGATCTCAATACGACGTCACAGATTTCCAGGTGATATGACTAATAACGTGTAGATACGAAGTGGCGTCAAAAATAGACTAAATCTATTTTAAAATACTCGCTTGGTCACAGCTCATTCGCCGCCTAAGGAACATTAGCGTTAATTACACACCATCAATCATCATTTATTTTATTTCATGTGCCTTAACAAAATGATCTAACTGATGAGTTTGAATCCACCATGTCGCCACTTCCATCAATAGTTCTGGAGTGTCATTTTTATTGGCAAAGAAGGCATAAAAAGATAAACCAACGTTATCGCCTTTCAGCGCGATTTTTCTATCACATATTTCAATAATTTTCGATTTTAGTTCAGCTCTCATTATCTATCCAAACATATGACGCCGCTAGCAATAATTCGTTAGCGTTTTGAAAACAAAAAGCCCTAATAAATTAGGGCTTTAGTGATTTTTATTATTGATTTAAATCATCAAAATTAACATTTGTACTTTTACTGTGAATTAGAAAGGAATATCGTCATCCCAGCCTTCATCTAAATCTGGAGTGAAGTTTTGTTGTGGCTGTGGTGCTGGACGCTGTGCTGGGGCATTTTGTGGTTGAAAATTACCCTGTGGTGCAGCGGCAGGCTTTGGTGCATATGCTGGTGCAGTTTGTTGCGCAGGCGCAGCTTGTTGCTGATAACCACCTTGTTGGCCAGCATTTGGCTGTGCTTGGTAAGCAGCATTACCTGCGGCTGGCGCAGTTTGATTATATTGCGCTTGCGGCGGACGAGCTTGAGCAGCTGGTGCGGGACGAGACTGTTGTTGCCCTGCATTTTGTCCTTGATATTGACCACCACCGGCATTATCGCCTGAGTTGCGGCTGTCTAACATTTGCATTTCCATAGCGTTGATTTCAGTTTTATAACGGTCTTGACCGGTAGTCTGATCTTGCCACTTACTGGTTTGCAATTTGCCTTCTAAATAAACTTTAGAGCCTTTCTTTAAGTACTCGCCAGCAATTTCTGCAAGGCGACGATACATCACAATATTGTGCCACTCGGTACGCTCTTGTGTTTGACCTTGCTGGTCTTTCCACGATTCACTTGTCGCTACGGTAAAGTTAGCGACAGCATTGCCGTTTGGCATATAACGAACTTCAGGATCTTTACCTAAATTACCTACCAAAATTACTTTGTTCACACCACGACTGGCCATCGAAATCTCCTGAAATTTTTGTCTATTTACTTTATCTGAATACTAAGCGTGATCAAAACGATCTAATTCACAGAGCCTAACACAGCTCGCGCTTCGCTTAAATTGAATTTATCATCGACCTTTAAATAAGCCACTTTCTCTTCGAGCACCACAATGGCTTCAACGACACCAATTAACTGTGAAAGTTTGCTGGCCATATTTTGCGCATCGGATTTATCTTTTATAGTTGCTTCAAGGGTATAGCTTTTTAATAACACAGGTTTTTGCATGCCGATGGTCAAAAGTAACCACACACACATTAATCCAAGAGCAACAAAAAACACCCCTGATGCGCCGACGAGTTGATAAGCTCCGCCGCCTAACATGCCGCCACAGAATGCGCCTAAAAACTGACTAGTTGAATACACACCCATAGCCGAACCTTTGTCACCGACAGGACAAAACTTAGCAATCAAACTCGGCAATGATGCTTCAAGATAGTTAAACCCAGTGAAAAATAACACTACGGCAGCACTGAGTACCCAAATGTTATTAGCATAAAACCCCATCATCCCAAGCGATAGCATCATTATCACCAATGATATTTGGAACATGGTTTTAGTGTTGTTACGTTTAACCCCAATGATAATTAGCGGCACCATTAAGAAAAACGCGCCTACAAAAGCTGGGAAATACAACATCCAATGTTCTTCTTTTGCTAAACCGGCATCAACCAAATCTAGCGGCAATGCAACAAACACCGCAGTTAACACCAAATGCAGAATAAAAATGCCAGCATCTAAGCGAAATAATTGTGGGTCTAACAACATACGTTTTAGTTTTGTTGGTGTGGCTACCGTATCGCCTTTAGGCGCTTGGCTAATTGGGTTGGGGACAAAAAACTGCACAATCAACATGCCTAATACCGCCAATACTGCGGTTAGCAAAAAGAGTCCTGTTAACCCCAGATACTGTGCCACTATCGGCCCGACCAATAATGACAATGCAAATGAAAAACCAATACACATGCCGATAATCGCCATGACTTTAGTGCGTTGCTCGTCTCGGGTTAAATCGGCAGCAAGCGCTAATACAGCCGCGGCAATGGCCCCCATTCCCTGAACTGCACGACCAAATACTACGCCGTAAATATGATCAGATGATGCGGCAATTAAACTACCAATCGCAAATAAGACTAAGCCACCGAGAATAATCGGTTTACGTCCGTATTTGTCAGACAAAATACCCATAGGAATTTGTAAAAAAGCTTGAGTTAATCCATAAGCACCAATAGCAATACCTACCCATAACGGTGAAAAGCCTTCTAAATGCTGACCATACAGCGCGAAGACAGGCATTATCATAAACAGTCCCATCATTCGTAAACCAAACACACCGGCTAACGAAAATGCGACCTTTTTTTCCATACCTGACAGTCCATTACTGGCCATGCTGTTGCCCTTTGATAAGTTATTCAACAATATTATAAGTTGCGCATATTACCACACCGTCATTAATTAGCTCAAAAGGAAATCACAGTTTTGGTATAAGATGTTTTATCTGCACATGTTAAACTTTTATCCTGTTCTGGGCGTATCATAAACCTAAGCTAGCTGAATATGCTTAGTTCAAGTAGTTTGGGGATAAAGCCAAGATAGTCAAAATTGATATGAAGTCGCCCAACAAACTATGCGATACTAATTGTTGTTTTGTTTTACATAAGTCATAGAGTGAAGAGATGGATAAAATTGAAATACGCGGTGCCCGAACCCACAATCTGAAGAACATCAATCTCACCATCCCCCGAAACAAACTTATTGTCATTACCGGGTTATCTGGTTCAGGAAAATCATCATTAGCCTTCGATACCTTGTATGCAGAAGGGCAACGTCGCTATGTCGAATCCTTGTCGGCATATGCGCGTCAATTCTTGAGCTTAATGGAAAAACCCGATGTTGATCATATTGAAGGCTTAAGCCCCGCCATTTCTATTGAACAAAAATCGACCTCCCACAACCCGCGTTCTACGGTTGGGACCATTACCGAAATTTATGACTATTTACGCTTATTGTTTGCCCGTGTGGGTGAGCCTCGCTGCCCGACACATCATCAGCCGTTGTCGGCGCAAACTGTCAGCCAAATGGTTGATAAAGTATTAGCATTACCGGCAGACAGTCGTCAAATGCTGCTTGCGCCAGTGGTTAATGACCGTAAAGGTGAACACGTTAAACTGCTTGAAGGCTTATCGGCACAAGGTTACATCCGCGCTCGAATTGACGGCGAAGTATGTGACTTAACCGATCCACCAACATTAGATTTACACATCAAACATACTATTGAAGTGGTTGTCGATCGCTTCAAAGTACGCGAAGACATGAAACAGCGCTTAGCTGAGTCGTTTGAAACCGCATTAGAACTATCTAGTGGTATCGCAAAAATTGCCAGCATGGAAGATAACAGTATTGAAGAGCTGATATTCTCGGCTAATTTCGCGTGTCCGCATTGTGGCTATTCAATGGCTGAACTTGAACCGCGTATTTTTTCGTTTAACAATCCGGCCGGGGCTTGCCAAACCTGTGACGGTTTAGGGGTACAACAGTTTTTTGACCAAGAAAGAGTGGTCACTAATGATGAATTATCATTAGCCGGTGGCGCCATTAGAGGCTGGGATAGACGAAACTTTTATTATTTCCAAATGCTCAGCTCACTTGCTGAACATTATAAGTTTGATGTAGAAACACCTTTTGCAGAACTTAGCGATAAAATCAAAAAGATTGTGATGCATGGATCAGGCAAACAAAATATCGCCTTTAAATACATTAATGATCGCGGCGACGTGGTGATACGAAACCATCCGTTTGAAGGCATTTTAAATAATATGGATCGCCGCTACCGAGAAACAGAAAGTAACTCGGTGCGCGATGAGCTGTCTAAATTTATCAATATGCAGCCTTGTAAAAGCTGCGGTGGCTCGCGCTTACGAGAAGAAGCCCGTAACGTATTTATTGGCGATCTCAATTTACCGCAGCTAACAATGTGGTCGATTGGTGAAGCCAAACAATATTTCGACACAGTAGTCTTTGAAGGCCAACGCGCACAAATTGCTGACAAAATATTAAAAGAAATCAGCCAACGCTTGGGCTTTTTAGTCAATGTTGGTCTCAATTATTTAAGTTTATCGCGTTCAGCCGAAACCTTATCCGGTGGCGAGGCGCAACGTATTCGCTTAGCCAGCCAAATTGGTGCTGGTTTAGTGGGCGTGATGTATGTGCTGGATGAGCCATCAATTGGCTTGCATCAACGCGATAATGAACGCTTATTACAAACCCTAATCCATCTGCGTGATTTAGGTAATACCGTTATTGTGGTCGAACACGATGAAGACGCTATCCGTCTTGCTGACCACATTATTGATATTGGCCCTGGTGCTGGTGTACATGGTGGTGAAGTGATTTGCGACGGTACGCTAGAAGATATTCTTAACTGTGAAGAATCGGTCACGGGCCAATACATTTCTGGTAAAAAGCAAATCCACATTAGTGATGAACGCACCCCGATTAATCCAAAGAAAGTCATTGAATTATTTGGCGCATCAGGCAATAACTTAAGGGATGTTGATTTAACCATTCCAGTTGGACTGTTTACCTGTGTGACTGGTGTGTCTGGTTCGGGCAAGTCGACGCTAATTAATGATACCTTCTTTAAAATAGCCCATCGGATGCTCAATGGCGCCACAGTTGATGAACCCGCCGCTTACAAAAGTATTGAAGGCATGGATCATTGTGACAAAGTGGTTGATATTGACCAAAGCCCTATTGGCCGTACACCACGCTCTAACCCTGCCACTTATACAGGTATTTTTACGCCAATACGTGAACTGTTTGCTGGCACCCAAGAATCGCGTACCCGTGGTTACCAAGTGGGGCGTTTCTCATTTAACGTGAAAGGCGGTCGTTGTGAAGCCTGCCAAGGTGATGGCTTAATTAAAGTTGAAATGCACTTTTTGCCAGATGTTTACGTGCCTTGTGACTCGTGTAAAGGTAAGCGTTATAACCGCGAAACCTTAGAAGTGAAATACAAAGGTAAAAACATTCACGAAGTGCTGCAAATGACGGTTGAAGATGCCCGAGGCTACTTTGATGCGATTCCATCAATTTCCCGTAAACTGCAAACTTTAATGGATGTGGGTTTGTCGTACATTCGTTTAGGTCAAAGTGCGACGACGTTATCAGGCGGTGAAGCACAGCGGGTGAAATTAGCTAAAGAGTTGTCTAAACGTGACACAGGTAAAACCTTGTATATTTTAGATGAACCAACAACCGGGCTGCACTTTGCTGACATTCAATTATTGTTAGAAGTATTACATCGCTTAAAATCTCACGGCAACACTGTGGTAGTGATTGAGCATAATTTAGATGTCATTAAAACGGCAGACTGGATTATCGATTTAGGCCCAGAAGGCGGCGCAGGTGGCGGGATGATTTTAGCTGCCGGCACTCCAGAAGAAGTAGCAGAGCACCCAGAGTCTCATACCGCTAGATTCTTAAAGCCGATGTTGGCGTTACACAACAAACGGGTAAAGGCGAAAAAAGCCAAATAACAAGCAGAGATCACATACCAAACCTTAGGTGAATGAGAGGAGATAACACCCTATGTTTACGACTCAAACTCACCTTAAGGTGTTAGTTATGTTTTTTGTATGCGGCTTACTCAGTGCTTGCAGTCAAATACCTCGCCAATGCTCGTCAGATATTATAACCAATTGGTCTAGCGCACATCAGCAAATCACTCAAGATATCACCACACTGAGTTCCGCTGAATTTCAAGGCCGCAAGACAGGCACCGAAGGCGCCCGCCTTAGTCGAGAGTATTTAATCAAACGATTTACAGAGATGGGATTACAACCCTGGCAGCCAACGTTTGCAGTTCCGTTCAGTTTTCAACATCAATTTTCGACCGTTTCTGGGGTCAATATCATTGCGACCATTGCGGCAAAAAAAAACTCAAATCGCTGGAGAGTGATTACCGCGCACTATGATCACTTAGGCCAGACAGCTAGCAAAATATATCCAGGTGCAGATGATAATGCTTCAGGCATTGCTGGCATGCTAGCCATTGCTGAACGCTGGAAACAGTCTCCGCCACTAGATGATGTTAATTTAATGATTGTTGCCACTGATGCCGAAGAACCTGGTTTATATGGTAGCTATGCATTGGTGACAGCATTACAGCAACAGTCGCAAATGGACATAGAACTCAGCGTTAACTTAGACATGATAGGTCATCCTGATCGCCGCAGGGCTATCTACCTAGAGGGGCAAGACAATCTTGAAAATTTTGAGTCGATTGAGCCTCTATTAATGCAACAGACTCAATTATGCATTAAGACTCATCATACAAACTTATTAAGTGGACGAATGAGAAAAAGCGACTGGCTTAGAGCATCAGACCATTATCCATTCCATAAAGCGGGTTACGCTTGGGTGTATTTTGGCGTGCCACCACATGCGCAATACCACACGCCAGACGACACAATAAACACCCTAGATATCGACTTTATAGTCGCAGTAGCAGAAACCGTGTATCAAATGCTCAGTATCGATAAATTGACCAAGCTTCCTAAATAGCCTTTCCCACACCAACAAATGTTCACTTTTCAATCAATTGAGATATGTTAAAAATCAAGAATCAGGCCAATATTAACCTAGAATAGACCAATTAAGGTTTATTTTCAGTTTTTACGTGGTCAACTCACAGAGTTGCTGCTATAATACGCCCCCTTATCGGCGCGGGAAATCGACACGGGGTTGATTTTCTGTCTGTGAAACTTTAGCACGAGCTTCCGAACTTCGTGCGCATCCACAAGGCTACAAATCAATGTCATCTGAAAGAACTTTCCGCGAACTCGGCCTGTCTGAGTCTTTGTTGCGTTCGCTTGACGAGTTAGGTTATGAAAAACCAACTCCAATTCAAGCTGCTAGTATCGACCCGCTTATGGCTGGTAAAGATATTATCGGTCAAGCACAAACCGGTACCGGTAAAACAGGCGCGTTTGCCCTGCCTTTACTAAACAAAATCGACATGAAAATCAATGCTCCACAGATTTTAGTGTTAGCACCAACCCGCGAATTAGCGGTTCAAGTTGCCGAAGCATTTGGCAGTTATGCCAAATTCATAAAAGGCTTCCACGTACTACCGATTTACGGTGGTCAAAGCATGCAACAACAATTAAACGCCCTTAAGCGTGGACCACAAGTGATTGTTGGTACTCCAGGTCGTGTAATGGATCACATGCGTCGTGGCACGTTAAAGCTAGATAATCTAAAAGCCTTAGTATTAGATGAAGCCGATGAAATGTTAAAAATGGGCTTCATCGATGATATCGAATGGGTATTAGAGCACAAGCCTTCTGATAGCCAACTTGCATTATTCTCTGCCACTATGCCTGAGCAAATTAAGCGCGTTGCAGCTAAGCACTTAACTAACCCAGTGAATATCAGCATAGCGTCTAGCCAGACAACTGTTGAGTCTATCGACCAACGTTATGTGCAAGTATCACAACACAATAAACTAGAAGCGTTAGTACGTGTTTTAGAAGTTGAAAATACTGAAGGTATTATCATCTTCGTTCGTACTCGTAACAGCTGTGTTGAATTAGCAGAAAAATTAGAAGCCCGTGGTTATGCTTCATCACCATTACATGGTGACATGAATCAACAAGCACGTGAGCGTGCAGTTGAGCAGCTTAAACGCGGTAAATTAGACATTTTAATCGCAACTGATGTTGCGGCACGTGGTCTAGACGTTGAACGTATTGGACACGTAATAAACTATGATATTCCTTATGATTCAGAAGCCTATGTACACCGTATAGGTCGTACAGGTCGTGCTGGTCGTACTGGTATGGCAATCTTGTTTGTGACCAATCGTGAAATGCGTATGTTGCGCACTATCGAACGTGCTACTAACAGCCGTATTTCGCCAATGAAAGTACCTAGCCCTGAAACAGTTGCAGAGCGTCGTTTATCTCGTTTAGGTGAGCAAATCCAAGAAACCATTAACGGTGATCTAGATTTCATGAAGAATGCCGTTGCTGAATTATGTCAACAACTTGAAGTTGATACTGACTTACTGGCTGCTGCATTATTACAACAAGTACAACAAGAGCGTCCGCTTCAGTTACCAACAATTACCGAGCGTCAACGTGATTCTCGTGACGATCGTAGTAACGACCGTGGTGACCGAGGTGATCGTAATAGCGACCGTCCACGTCGTGAACGCAGTGAGCGTAGTAACCGTCCAGCACCAACTAGTTTTGGTGACGCGGAAGGCTTAAAAGATAACCCAGACGTGAAAATGAATCGTTATGTTATCGATGTAGGTCGTGAAAATGGTGTTGGTGTAGGTAACATCGTTGGCGCAATTGCTAACGAAGCAAACATTGATAGCCGTTTCATTGGTCAAATTCAATTATTCGATCAAGTGACAACGGTTGATTTACCAGACGGAATGCCTAAAGACATCCTTTCGCACCTAAGAAAAGTGCGTGTATGTGGTCGTCCTTTAAACATTCGTGAAGCTGGTGATGAAGTATTTGCTGATACGACTCGTGGCGCAGGTGCTCCACGTCGCCCACGTAGCGATCGTGCTCGCAGTGACCGTCCTCGAGGTGATCGCCCTGCAGGTGATCGTCCACGTAAGCCACGTGACAACGGCTAATCATTCAATTGAATGACACAAAAAATGGAGCCTAATGGCTCCATTTTTGTTTTCCGCTTTTGATTAAACCCATTATTTATAAGCTAAGAATGATAAAATCAAATAACACTAATTAATTTGATTACTACGGAAATATTGGCGACACTGACCATTAATGGATTAACTCACCCAATAGGCAACCTAAATGGATTTTTTAGGCTTCATTTTACAGATAGTTGGTGGCTCGTCACCTTTGGATCTAGCTCAATCAGCTAAACAAGATAAAACATTACTGTGGATGATGATAATTGGCTGCACATTTTTTGGCACATTTGGATTAACGCTTTATTACCTCGCACAGCACAGTTAATCGCATCAATAACACTCATACGGTCACTGCACTAACTTACATTCAATTCAAATAACTACAACACAGTTCGGAATGCTTTTTTCTGTTTGCGCTTTTGGTACATGGGCACAATTTGCACTACAAACACCGCACACACAATCAGCACTATTCCCATCAATGACAGCGCATCAATATTAGCGCTGGTAAATACCCCGCTCCACCAACCTAAACAGACCACTAGCTCAGTCACACTAAAACTCAATACTGGGGTTAACGATAACATCGCGCTTACCTGTGCTGTAGGCCAATAATGTAAAGCTTGAGCAAAGCAGCCATAAGCAATCAAGGTGTTAGCACCACAAAAAAGCACAATCCACCATTGATCTAATGTCATCGCTTCAAACTGACTAAAGTGACTAAATGGTGCCATGACCACAATCCCTAATGCATAAATAAACAACAGCACATTACTGGGCGATAAACACTGGCTAACCGACTTTTGCAATAAAGCATAACTGGTCCACGACATCACCGAAAACTGCACAATCATAATACCAAGCAATACCTGATGATCACTTGCTTGATTTAAATCGAGCTGCGGATGGAAAAACATCAGCATCCCTAATGCAAGGGTGGCAAAACAACTTAATTGAAACCCATTAAAGCGCTCTTTAAAAAACAATACTCCGCCAAATGCCAAGAAAAATGGTGCGGTTTGAAAATTGAGTTGCGCAGTGCCTGGCGCTAAATACCCCAGCGAATAAACAAACGATACGTAGTTACACATCAGCAACACGCCCGCTAACAGTAACTTCAACCATATCAATGCCGGAAGCCCAACAAATTGACGCAATGCACCCAGTCGCCATTGAATCAATAACGTCACCCCTAACGCCATGACAAACCGGAACCAAGTTAATGTAACCGGAGTAATAAAACCACCAGATAACTTTAGCGCAATAGGCAAAATGCCCCAGAAAAACACTGCTATTGATACAAAGATAAGACCCATGCGGGTATTGGCACTCTGTTGTTCACTATTCACTTTTATCGGTCCATAATTATTTAAGGCTGAATTTTGCCTGATTAACCGAGCAAAGTCTTGACCAAGATTTTACTCAACTAACCAATGATTGTTCGCAGAACAAAAAAGCCTATTTCAGCACCTCCTTTTTACGTGGCAAATCCCGTTAATGCAGGTAAAATAGTGGCCATAAAAAACCTATATGCCATATAACCTAAGGAACACTCGCATGAGTCTTGCCGATTCCGTTCTTGCCGTGAACAATGATTTACCTATTCGTACCGACAAACCTGTCCACAGTGGCAAAGTGCGCAGTGTGTATTGGTTAACAGATGCAGATAGCCGTCGACTCATCCGTGATAAAGGTTACGATGTGCCTGAAAATACGCCGCTGGCAATTATGGTGATCAGCGACAGAATTTCCGCTTTTGATTGTATTTTCCATGGCGAAGGTAATTTGCAAGGTATTCCTGGTAAAGGCGCTGCACTGAATGCTATTTCAAATCATTGGTTTGGTTTATTTGCCGAAAATGGTTTAGCTGACAGCCATATTTTAGATATTCCACACCCATTTGTATGGATAGTTCAAAAAGCCCGTCCCATAAAAGTAGAAGCCATTTGCCGTCAGTATATTACTGGTTCCATGTGGCGCGCTTATTCAAAAGGTGAGCGAATTTTTTGCGGTATCACACTACCAGAAGGCTTACAAAAAGATCAAAAACTGCCTGAGTTGCTAATTACCCCGTCAACTAAAGGTATTTTAACCGGTATCCCGGGCGTACCAGCGCAAGATGACGTTAATATTAGCCGCAGCGACATTGAAGCCAACTACCAAGCTTTCGGTTTTGAAAAGCCGCAGGATATCGACCTATATGAAACACTGCTCAAGCAAGGTTTTAAGGTGATTTCAGATGCACTAGCAAAGCTTGATCAAGTCTTTGTCGATACCAAGTTTGAGTTCGGTTACGTTAACGATAAAAACGGCCAGTCAAAACTGATTTACATGGATGAAGTGGGTACTCCCGATTCATCGCGTATTTGGGATGGCGCAGCTTATCGCGAAGGTAAAATTGTTGAAAATTCAAAAGAAGGTTTCCGTCAATTTTTACTCAACCATTTCGACGATGCGGACATTTTATTAAACAAAGACAGAATGCCAGAGCGCGAAGTCCTTGCCCGTGATAACGACTTACCGTTAGAAGCCATGATGAACGTATCGCGGACTTATACAGGTGTTGCAGAAAAAGTGACTGGCGCAAGTATTCCATTACCTACTAACCCAAAAGCAGACATTATTAACGTATTACGTGAACAGTATGATTTAATAGTATAAGACTGATTAGATTTAATAATAAGGCGCTTAGGCGCCTTTTTTTATGTTCATTAATCAAGATCAATGACATGCTATGTGCATGAACGCAGAGAAAATCCCCTTCCCCATAAAATAGCCTCAGCACAACTTAACAATCTTTTTTGTCGCATTAATCATCGACGACTGTATCACCTAGCAAAAAATTCCCAGCAATTGAGATAATTTACAAAACCTACAAATGTAAATGATAATGATTTTCATTTGAAACGATTGTATTATCCTGACTGTTAAATAATTGAAACTCAAAAACCAACACTCATAACACACAGAACATGGATTCGTTCATAGCAGTTAAAGATGATAACACCATGAAATTAAATAAAATTAGTTTAGCAATATTATGCGCTATTAGCTTCAGTCAACAGGCTGTTGCAGCCGACACAGTCACTGATGAAAGCAACAAAAAAGAAAACATCGAAACAATCGAAGTCACTGGCAGTTATATCGCGGGTTATAATGCTCATTCAGCCAGTGGCGCATCACGATTAGACTTGGATATTATTGATATTCCTCAATCGGTTTCAGTTATTACCGATGCCCAACTACAAGACTTCCAACTGCACGACATTAACTCAGCACTCGACAGCGCAACAGGCGTTAACGTTGAGCGCATTGAGACTGACCGCACCTATTACACCGCGCGTGGTTTTGACATCACCAACTTCCAAATCGATGGTATTGGTTTACCGCTAACATCGGGTAATAATCATGCCGACGAAGATACCGCTATCTATGACCGTATTGAAGTGATCCGTGGTGCAAACGGCTTAATGACCGGTGTAGGTAATCCTTCTGCCACAATCAACTTTATTCGTAAACGCCCAACCGCAGACAACCAACTGTCAGTTAATGCTACCTATGGTAGTTTTAATAATACCCGCTTAGAAGCAGATGGTTCAGTTCAACTTAATGACACCTTTGCAGCACGCGCGGTTGCGGTCACTCAAAGTAAAGATTCGTATTTAGACCGCTACGAAACTGAAAAAAATATTTTCTATGTGTTTTTAGAAGCAAACCTTTCTGACGATACCAGCCTGTCATTAAGCCACAGCTACATGAATAATGATGCAACGGGTAATAACTGGGGCGCGTTACCGTTATTTTACTCAGACGGCAGTGCGACCAATTATGATCGTTCAACCAATACTTCGGCAGATTGGTCAAATTGGCAAGTCGTCAAAAATAATACCGTTTTAGAGCTTAGTCATCACTTTAATGATGACTGGCGTTTACGTGCCACTTATTCTCATAAAAGCACCGATGAAGACACCGAGTTGTTTTATGTATATGGCACACCAGATAAAGACACTGAGCTTGGCTTAACAGGTTATGGAAGTGAATACGACTTTGATGACAAAAGCGACTTAGTTGATATTTATATTGATGGTAACTTCAGTTTATTTGGTCGTGAACATCAGCTTGTTGCTGGAGTAAATTACTCAAAAATGAGCTATACCGACAGCTCACTTTACGACTACACCACAGGTAATGGCTTCCCTGCGATGCCCGATCTCAATACCTGGGATGGTAATACTCCTAAGCCAACTTTTACCGACGGTTTACGTGGTAGTGATGTAGAACGCAAACAACAAGCTGCTTATTTTACTGGCCGCTTTAGCATTGTTGACGATTTACACGTCATTGTTGGCGGTCGCTACAACGACTGGCAAGCCGAAGGGATTTCTTATGAAGTTGATCAAGATGCCGACTACCAAAAATTTATTCCATATTTAGGTGCGGTATATCGTTTTACGCCTGAATTAGTTGCCTACACCAGCTATACCGAAACCTTTGTTCAACAAACAGATCCAGACACTAGCGGTGTGTTTCTTGACCCTATTACGGGTGAAAGCCGCGAAATAGGTATTAAAGGTGAGCTATTTAATGGTCGCCTAATTGCCAGCCTCGCGTATTTTGACGTGATTCAAAACAATATTGCTCTGCCTGATCCTGCCACAGCGGATCTGCCGATAGAATTGAAGCGTTATTATGGTTCAGAAGGTATTAGCAGCAAAGGTTATGAAATCGATATTGCGGGTGAGATTTATTCAGGACTCAATGTCAGCATTGGTTATACCGATTTTGATATCGAAGGTGATGATACGGTTACGGCTTATACTCCGAGTAAGTTATTCAAATTTGCAGCTACCTATGACTTTGAAACCATTGAAGGATTCTCTGTTGGTATGAACATGCGTTGGCAAGACGATATCTCACGCGATCAAGGCGTGGTAGCTGTCGGTTTTGATAATGCAGGTGCTGAAATCATTACTGAACAAGATGCATATGCAGTTATCGATTTAATGGCGAAGTATCAAATCAGCGAAAATTTAGGCCTAGCAGTTAATGCCAATAACGTCGGCGATGAGAAATACATCAACAGTTTATATTGGGCCCAAGGTTATTACGGTGCGCCAGCCAATTACAGCGCGACGCTAACATGGAAAATGTAAGCCACTGCGTCACGAATTAATAAGTGCTATTTAGCCGGTAATTTTACCTGTTCATGACACTTATCACTGACTCAATAAAAAAAGATGACCTTACAGTCATCTTTTTTATTAGTGTTTTAATCACTGGTAAACATTAACGACGGCGTAAACCTAATGCACCTAATAACATCAACGCAAAGTAACCCAAACTACCACCATCACTGTCTTGAACAGGCTCTGGAGTTGGCTCAGGTGTTACTGGCGCAGGATAGCTTAATGCAATGATCACAGGGTCGTGATCTGAGGCAGAAAATGCATTCTCAGATTTAACCAAGTCACCAGTGTACTTGCTGCCATATTCAAATAAATTAGATTCAACCGAGTTGATGTGCCAATCGTCAATATCAACTAACTTAGCTGCTAAGCTAGCATTGGCTAAGGCATGATCTAAGTTACCTAATTCACCGCTGTAGCTATATGAGTATGTTGTTGCACCATGTGCTTGAGTATTTAAGTTAATTAACCCATAACCTTTATCAATCACACTGCCTTCACGTTCGTATACTTTACCGTTTAAAGTTGTCCAAGACGCGGTGCGGATAACATGGTCAGTAGTTGACGCATCATAGTCAGTTAATACTGCGACAGGATCTTCTTTACCGTATGCATTTAAGTCACCAATAACCAGTAAATCACCATCAACATCTTTGAGTGAATCACCCAATACTTTGGCAGCAGATACGCGGAACGCATTACACTTACCTTGCATGTCAGCAGGTTCTGAATCTTCGTTAAAATCAGCCCACTCTTCAATACAACCTGAACCTTTCGATTTCAGGTGATTAACCACAACAGTCAGTTTTTCATCATTAATGGTAAAAGTTTGTAATAGACTGTGACGTTGGTACTTATCATAACTAGGGCTTTGCTCAACCACGCCATCTTGCTCACGAGTCTCAGCACCTTCTGCGGCATGTTGCTCTGGCGTAGCAATCACTTTTGCTGCACCCTCTAAGGTAATGCGATCAGGGCGATATAACATACCGACTGTAATAGCATCACTACCTATATATTTGCCTTCATACTTGTCGGCATCTTCAACTTCAACAAAACGATACGCTTGCTCATCAGTTAGCTCTGCATTAAGAGCATCAACCAAGTTTTGAATAGCACTGAGCTCACCAAAACCATTGTTAGCTATTTCCATCAGGCCAACAACATCAGCATTCATGGCAACTAGCGCTGTCACAATCTTAGTACGCTGCAATACCATCTCATCTTCTGTTGTCGCACCACGATTGCTGTCAGTAGGATTTGCATCGCCACCAACCACGTCATTAAAAAAGTTCAATACGTTAAAGCTAGCGACTCGAATATCGCCCATGTCAGCCACGGTAGGCGCATCAGTACGATCATTTTCACGAATAAAATCACCTGCGGTAATCGTGTTAGTCGCTAAAAGACGGTATGCGTTGTAACTATAGCCAATCACACCTTCAAGGTTTGTTAGCTGGTCGCCGACACGGATGTAACCCGTTTCGGCATTAAAATCTGGGAAGTAAGGTACTTCGCCGTTGTTAGCCTTGTAATCAGATTCGACTAATAAATGGTTTACCGCATTAGCTTCACCCAAGGTAATAGCCTCTGCTGAATTGGGTTCAAACACTTGGGTTGGCTTCATTAATGGTGCTTTATGTGACAACACCATATTGTTTCGGTATGAATCATAATCGAAACTAAAAGTACGAGTGACTTTCATCTCGCTACCGACATCCAGCTTCACTTTCATGCCTTCTACACGCTCTAATGCTTGTGCTAAGGTTTCGCCATCTGCTACATAAAACTCAACACCTGCGGGAACATCTCCTAATGCACCTACTTCAAACTTTTGATCTGCTTTTAGGTCAATCTGAGTTGAGCCGTAATACTCATTTACCTTACCTTGTACACACACTTCAGTACCTGGTTGAATCGTATCTGGCGCAGCTTGGTTTAGGTAGACAAAAATACCGTCTGAAGTATAAGGCGAGTTATCGCCTTCAACATCTTGAATAAAGAAACCTTTGTATAAGCTGTCACTTCTAGCAGTAACGATTCCTTTTACTGTCACTTCGTTAACCGATGCAAAACTGCCATCAGCAATCAACGGGCTTGACTCACCAGCGCCTTGAACATCGTAAATACTGGTCAGTGTGGCACCATCACAAGTAAATGCTGCTGTGTCCGACGAAATCAATGCATCAGCATTAGCCATCATTGGCAATGCTGCGGCAACGGCGAGTGAAACCACCGTTAGTTTAGTTAGTCCTTTCATTTATAAACCCCATATTTGTAATAAAAATGCTATTTTTTTGTAATATGCGGCAAGATTGTCCCAAAATTCGTTTACATAATACAGCATATTGATCACATAAATGAGGCAAGAAAAATAGCTATCTAATTGATTAACATAATAAAATAATACACTTGGCTGAACAGTGAAAAACAAATGTTAAAATAACTTTTAAGAAACAAGCATTAAGATGAAAACAAGCCTATATAAAATCTCAACAAAAGAACAACGTACTGTTTAATATGATTATTCCCCCATCATGTCGTTAAAAAATATTAGGGATTTTATCAAATGATTAGGCTAGTATGGCTGCTGTATAGCATGCTAAATAAGCCACCCATAAAAAACAATAAAACACTTAAGACATTAGGTTTATTGTCGATATTGATCCTACATCAATATCATTTTGGTCACTGCAAAAGACTATTCAGCTAACTATTTAGTACCAAAAGACTAAAAGCTCATCTAGTTATTTGCCATTTATTGTATTCACAGGTTTAGGTACACAACCATGAAAGAAGTTGATTTCAGAAATATCGATAAAATTTTCATCAAAATGTCCATTAATGATAAATTTTTGGTTATTTTCGGACTGTTCCTCATCATTTTATCAAGTGTATCGATTAGTGGTTACCTTAATAAAATTGACAATATTGAACAGCAATCACTGCATGTTTTAGAGCAAAAAGCCGCCGCTACCGTAAAGGCTCTTGATACGACTAATCAATTAGATCAAGCTGCAAACTTAGGCTTACAAGTATCTACACGTTCTCAAAACAGTTCACGGCAACAAGATACCATTACTGCAGTTTATGGACTAGACGGTAAATTTTATACATTGACTGCATCCGTCTATGATCAAGAAGCCAATGCTAAACAAGCGGCATTAACATCGTTGTTGCTATCATTCCTATGGATATTGCCTTTTAGTCTCGTACTTTACTGGAATGCTACCTTCATTGGCGGTGCCTTGTGGGTGTTATGGAATACCACGGAAAAAATTGCCAAAGGTGATTTAACTTCTCGTTTAGGTTTCCACCCTGGTCGCGATGAGTTTGGCACCATTGGTTGTGCACTAGATAGAGCAATGGATACATTAACTGAGCTTGTTGTGGCGGTGAAAAAAAGTGCAGAGACATTGCAAACAACGTCCAGCTCATTTGCCAATGAAGCTTTACAAAGTGCAGAACAAATTGATTTACAGTATGCTTCTCTTGACTCGGTAGCCACTGCAATGGAAGAAATGACGGCATCAGCAGCTGAAGTATCGAATATTGCCCGAAATTCAACTCAACGTGTTGAACAAGATTCAGAATACACGCGTCAAAGCTATGATAGAGCTAAGCGTGCGATTAGTGAAATTAAGCAGCTATCGACCTACATTGAACAAACATCGAGCTCGGTTAACACATTAAAAATCAACGCAACTAACATTAATGAAGTCATCACCACCATTAATGGCATTTCAGATCAAACCAACTTACTGGCATTAAACGCTGCCATTGAAGCGGCACGAGCGGGTGAAATGGGTCGTGGCTTTGCAGTGGTTGCTGACGAAGTCAGAACCCTTGCAGGACGTACTCAAGCTGCAACGGTTCAAATCCATAAAATGATTGAATTACTGCAAAGTGAAACACTTAATATTGACACTATTACTCAAGATACTGTTAAACAAGCACAAAGTAGCAGCGATTTAATTACTAATATTGGTACCGATGTTAATGCGATTTCTGAATCATCACGTTCAATTATGGACATGAGTTTCCAAATTTCAACCTCATCAGAAGAACAAAGTGCTGTGGCCAATGATATAGCTAAAGAGCTGGCAGACATAAGACAGAAATCTAATATTATTAGAAGCTTATCTCAACAATCTTCAAATGGTGTGAAAGCATTATCAAAAGCATCTGTTGATTTAGGTAAAATATTAAGCCAATACCGCACCAATTAACTTATCAATGGATATGTTTAGCTGCATATAATTGCTAAATGAACATATTCATATGAAAGTAATATGTGCGTTAAGTAAACTTGGCAAAATAGCTTAACGGGTTAACCGCCAATCAATAAAAAACCGATATCATTGATATCGGTTTTTTTGTTGTATCAACAGTGGATTAATTCACTGCTTATGTACTCAATACTATTCTAACGACGTCAGTCTATGACCTAATGCACTTGTGCTGTCAGGCGTCAGTACAAAGGTAAAATTACTGTCGCCACTTATATCTAAAGAATCAGACTGATAAATGAGTGTTTGAGTGCCATTATCAGCCTCATACACTATGTTAATTTCATAAAAATCTTCAGGTAAGGTTGTACTCTGTTCTTCAACAAAGTCTAAGTCAGTCAAGGTATATTCTGCGGTTTCAATGGTTTCTGAAGCACGCACAAAATACACGCTCAGATCATCATAGTCATAAGATAAATTGACTACGTCAACTTTGTATTCATAAGCACGGGGACGCAGGTCTTGAGTAATTTCCATTCCTTCCACTGAACCGTCTTCGTTTTGATATACAAGCAAAGATTTCACATCATCTTGTTCAAACGTCACTAACAAGTTATTAAATAATTGCGTTTTGGTTGTAGCATCTTTTGCTGTGATCCCGTAATCGTTAAACGAAGTTGATTGGTAATCAGATACTGTAAACGGCGAAATATCATATAAATACTGAGTTTCTTGCTGACTAGCAATATCAACATCAATGCTTTGAGATTCAAGGCCATTAAATACTCGATAGTCTGCAGTTGCTTCCAACGCAGCATAATTATCTACCGTAGTGGTCGAGTCAACACTGTCGATGTTCACTTTAATATCACCAGCACCAAAGCTATTGCGGATAACCAATTTATAAACGGTTTCCGTGGTTAGATCCATGCTGCCAGTGGTATAAATTACATCTTTAGTACCTGTGTCGGTCAGATAGACAATGTAATCTTCGGTATCTAGAATGGTTGAATCACTGTAGCTACCGTACCCTACACTGCCTAACATTACCGCGTCATCAATGGTTTGAGTATCAAGTGAAATATACGCATCAAATGTGCCTTCATCAGTTGCTACGTTGGCAATAAGCACCTGCATTTTACTGTACTCATAATCATCATCTGCGTTAAGATCATCCATATCTTCACGATTGTAATTAATATCCAGTAATTGTGGATCTAAATAATCACCATATAACACAAATAAATGGTTATCATCGTTATCCATGTCAACAGTATCACTGTAAATAGATACTGTTTCACCATCTTCATCTTGACCATAAATTTCTAAATCTGCATCGCCCGTGCTGTAGCCATAACGCGGCATAGCGTCAGCAAAATCGATTGAAGTATATGAGTAGTCGTCAAGTACTAGCGATGTAGAAGTACTATTAGGCGATCCATTATAATATTGCACATAAGCGTAGTCAGAACTGCTATCGCTACTATCATCCGATCCACAGCCAAATAATAAGGCTCCAACTGTTGATATCATTATCAATCGACTTACTTTCTTGTTGAACATAATTACTCCATTAACCACCTAGTTACATTTGCAGTATTATGACTCTTTGTATGCGTAAACGACTGTCAAGAAAGGTAAAGTAAATATATAGATCGTCAAGATTGACTATTTTGGTTATAAAAAAACCTCTTATCTGCTGATAAGAGGTTAATCATTTGGAAGTCTGGCTTAAGTTAACTGTTTTTAAGCTAGGTTTTTTAGCCTATTTAGTTACCAGCAATTTTCATTTCGTTCAGTAAAATACCACCAGTACGGATTGATGAACGTAAATCGCGATCCTTACCGACACCTTGGATACCCATAAACATGTCTTTTAAATTGCCAGCAATGGTAATTTCTTCTACGGGATATAACACTTCGCCGTTTTCAACATAAAAACCTGCCGCGCCGCGAGAATAATCACCGGTGACGCCATTAACACCTTGGCCCATCACTTCTGTAACAATTAAGCCGGTATTCATCATCTTCACTAAGTCATCAAAGGTTTGATTGGTGTGGCTCAAGGTCCAGTTATAAATACCGCCTGCATGCCCTGTGTTGGTCATACCTAATTTACGAGCGGAATAGCTGGTTAACAAGTAAGTCTCTAGCTGGCCGCGATCAATAATACGACGGTCTTGAGTCGCTACACCTTCACTGTCGTAATTGGCACTCGCTAATGCACCAATTAAATGTGGTTGTTCTTCAATGCTAAACCAGTCTGGAAATATTTGGCTGTTCAGTGCTTCCATCAAGAAGCTCGACTTACGGTAAATACTGCTACCACTAATTGCACCAATTAAATGCCCCATTAGGCCAGTAGCAATTTCTGGGGCAAATAATACCGGCATTTTCGCTGTAGCAATTTTGCGCGCATCCAAACGGCTCAAGGTTTTGTTGGCTGCTTGTAATCCTACCGCTTCAGGTGACAGTAAATCTTGATATTTACGAGCAACGGTATAGTCGTAATCGCGTTGCATATTGCCATCAGACTCTTCGCCAATAACAACACAACTTAAACTGTATCGCGAGCTACAATAACCATTCAAAAATCCATGACTATTACCATAAACTCTGGCGGCGGTATGCGCATTAGCACTTGCACCGTCAGAGTTACGGATACGGCTATCAACTGATAAACTCGCTTCCTCAGCACGTATCGCTAACTGAGCTAACTCTTCAGCATCAATATCTTGCGGATGGTATAGCTGTAAGTCTCGAATATCTTGTGCCATCAAGGCCGGATCGGCTAAGCCACTAAAAGGATCTTCTGAAGTATATTTTGCAATACCATCAGCCGCCTTAACGGCTTGGCGAATAGCCTCAGGGCTTAAATCTGATGTGGACGAATTTCCTTTGCGGCCATCTCTAAAAATAGTAATGCCTAAGGCACCATCTTTATTAAACTCAACCGTTTCAACTTCTTTGTCACGGGTCGAAACCGATAAACCTTGCTGCTTACTAATGGCCACCTCAGCGGCTGTCGTACCCAACTCTTTCGCGTATTCTAGTGCGACAGATACAGCGTCTTTTAATGCCGTTAATTCAGAATCAATTCTAGGTGTTGGTTCACTTGCGCCTGGCGCTGAAGAAGGATGAGAAGCCACAAATTTACTCTTTGATTAGTCTAATTGACGCTAGCATATCAAATTCAATTGGCGATTGATAACAGGGCATTTATATCGCAACCTTTCACCAATAAATTCTGCATATTCTGGGCCAAATAAATGTTATCATTAGCACATATTGACTTGAGGTTTATGACTATGAAAATTGTTGGCGATTCAGAGCTATTTCAACAACCCTATGATAATGATGACAACTATGTCAGCAGAACAGGTGTAAAAAAAGAAAGTGAGGATGCTCAAGCACTTGGTATGCGTTTGATTGCCCTGAGCAAAACTCAATTAGACAAAATGGGTTTAGATGAGTTTCTATATGATGCGATTCTAAAAACAAAACTGATTAAACAAAAAACCGAAGCCTATCGCCGCCATATGCAATACATTGGTAAATTGATGCGCGGATTTGAGCATGAACCTATTGAAGCAGCACTCGATAAAGTGTTAAACAAAAACAATAATGAAGCCGCGCAAATACAGATTTTCGAAAAAATGCGTGAGCGTTTATTAACTAATGGTGATGATGAAATTCAAACATTACTGGATCTACATCCACAATTTGAACGTCAAAAATTGCGTCAGCTGATCCGCCAAGCTAATAAAGAACTGTCTAAAGGAACGGAATCAAAATCATCAAAAGAATTGTTCAAATATTTACGATCTGAAATTAAAGACTAATACGGCTTAAAGAGAATAAGGATGTTGCTAATGCGGCTTAAAATGGTAATTCGCACACTGTTGTTATCATTAGTTTCAATGGTGTTTTTTACAGGTTGTAACGGTGCCGCAGATGGTACCGATACCCCTGAATTAAATGGTAGTTTTAGCATTACGGTTAGCTACCAAGATGTCATTAATGGCCAATGTGATGCTAGTACTAGTTCACTCATTTTTGATATTAATAAGAGTTTTTGTGCTGTGGCTCAGCTTAAGCAAGGCAATATTAATGTCAGTGGAGCCCTCATTACCTTTAGCACCACCAATGCCAGCTTAAGCCAATCTTCTGTATTAACTTCATCTTCTGGCATTGCGACGACGATAGTTAGCTCCACTAGCACAGAAGCTGATACCTTAACAGCGAGCTACACATCAGATGATGATGACTCTGTTAGCGACAGTCGTAATTACCAATTTAAAGAATATAACACCACAGCCCCAGTTGAAGCACTTAACATAACCGCATCAATTAGCGATGCAACGGGCCCTATTACACGCTTTAATGTTGATCATACCGTTCAACTCAACGCTTTGATTACTGACAGTAATAATCAAGGTATTGCCAACCAAATTGTGACATTTAATGCAGGTAGCGCGACGTTAACCCCAGCAACAGCGCTAACAAAAACCTCTGGTATTGCCACCCTTAACTTTACGCCGTCAGATTCAGATCTGGGTGCAAGTTTACTCACGGTCACAACCGAATACGAAGACACAACCCTCACGAGCTCCAGTGCTTATGAAGTATTAGCAAGTGACGACATTGCTATTGATGGCATAGTGAAGATAGGAGCGTATGATGAAAATGACGAGTTTGTTGAGGGGGAATTAGCGACAACACTTGTTGCTGATAGCGATGGTAATTATACCATTAGCGCAGGTGGCACATTTGGAGTTACAGCTACTCTGATAACGGAGAGCTCCGATGGCGCAGTTACACGCTTGCAAAGTCCAACCAGTATTAGTTTTAGTTCAGACTGTACCAGCGGCGACGATGCGACCTTAGACTCACCAGTTACTAGCTTGTCTGGCTCAGCAAACTCCACATTTTCAGATATTAGTTGCAGCGGTAATAGTGAGCGCAGTGATACCATAATCGCAACAGCAACGGTTAACGACACTAGCTTAAGCGCAAGCATACCTTTTACGTTAGCGCGTCAAACCTTGTCTAATATCAGTTTTGTTTCTGCTGAACCAAGCCAAATTCGTATCAAAGGTTCTGGCGGTACTGATACCACCGAGTCTTCTTTAGTGACCTTCTTAGTGAGCAGTGCTAATGGCCAACCTGCAGCACAACAAACGGTTAATTTCAGCTTAGATACCAGTGTTGGTGGTTTACAATTTGCTAATGGTGAAGTATCGGACAGCAGTATTACAAACTCTGAAGGTTTAGTGAGTGTCAGAGTGCAAGCCGGTACGATCCCTACACCTGTACGTGTAATGGTATCAACCACTGATGTAGACACTAATAAAACAATTACCAGTCAATCAGAGCAGCTAACGGTCAATACCGGTTTACCGCAACAGTTAGGTTTTAGTCTTTCAAGATCAATCGGTAACCCAGAAGCTGGCGATAACAATGGTGAAGAAGTCACCATTACAGCTTATGCCTCTGACAGCTTTGCTAACCCAGCACCAGATGATACCACCATCAATTTTACCGCAGAAGGTGGCCAAATTGAGCCATCGTGTACCATAGTAAACGGAACATGTTCAGTCACTTGGACCTCTGCATCACCTCGGGTGAGCGATCACCGCATCACCATTTTAGCTTATGCCTTAGGACACGAAACCTTTTTTGATACCAATGGCAATAATGTATTTGATGATGACGATGGTGGCGTGGTTAATGGCTGCTTAAGCGGTACAACGTCTGTAGAGTGTAGTGGCAATGGTATGGATGTAGAAACCTACCATGACGGCGGCTTCGTTGATTTACCCGATGCCTTTAGAGATGATAATGAATCAGGCACACATCAATCAGGTGAACCTTACTTTAATATTCAAGCCAGTGACACATACCAAGCGGCTGATAGTAAATTTAACGGCCCACAGTGCCAAGGTAGCTTGTGTGACAGCGATGCCATGACCACTTATATCCGTAAAGCGTTGGTATTAACAATGTCAGGCTCTAACGCCAATTTTGTAGTGAGTCAAAATGGCACTGTCATTAATGATTACGACACTGATATTCAGCCTATCGCACTAGATGAAACTGCTCAGTTTGATGTAGTACTCACAGATAGCGCTAATCAAATATTACCTTTTGGTACAACCTTAACCGTTGCTAGCACCGAAGGTGATTTACAATTCTCTGGCTATACCGTGCCAAACAAGAGCGCTGCTGGTGGGACATCAACGTCCTTTACCTTGGAAAATGTTGGAACTGCTGGTATCAGCCAAGTCACACTGACAACCACTACGCCTAAAGGTGTGGTCACTGAATTGAAGTTTTATGTGACCTTATCATAAACAAAAAATTGTTCTTAAAGCCTGCTATTTAAGCAGGCTTTTTTTTATACTTGGCATTAACAAATATGTTGATACAATAAGACATGTTATACGGTATTAAATCGATACTTTGTTGAAATAAAGAGCTATTTCCCTAACTGACCTTATGTTCAGTTTACAAATTGTTCAACTAGTAAATAGTGCACAACATCCTTCGTTTCGATACCATCAATAGCATCTGTAAACAGGGCTAGTTTACTATTTCGAGGGACCGATTTATGACTCTCGACGCATACTAAGGAATAATAATGCGCAAAATTTCTCTACTTTCTATCTTATCAGCAGGCGTACTACTCACCGCTTGTGCAGCTAAACCACCCATCGTGGCTCAAAACAAAACGGTTGTCGTCAATGACCAAACTATCGTGCTTGGTGGATCCTATGATAAAGAAAAAAATAAACTGCAACTGACCGCCAATGGTGATCCGATCATGCAGGGTCGATTCCCGCCAATGACTCCTACTCAAAACCTTAATGCCAACTTTAAAGATATGAAGTTTAAAGGTGATTGTTACTTTGGTTCGGTACTCGGAGATCAAGGTGGAAGCTTTGGTATTGTTGCTAGCATTGTTCAATCGGCAAAATCGAGCACTGCAGACAAATGCGACATCTTTATCGATGGCACCAAGCAAGAAACACTGTACTTCTAGTTAGACACATTAATTAAGCGCTAGCCCTGCTTACTTCCTTGCTAAACTATAAGACAAATAACTTCGCACTGTTATAGTGCACCTCTTATTTAATAAGGCACTAAATTAATTCAATGCTCAAATAACAAATGAGTTAATAGACTGTTTTAACTATAGTTTACAGTATGGTCTAATCTTTGCTGTTACAAGTATTATAACCTTACCGCTCGTCAGCACTTAATCGAGTGTATTACTGGTGTCATCACTTTTATGTAAACGTTACTAGAGTGACTTGATGAATAGCCCTTGTTGAGAATTGAATGATCCCTTTACACACATCTATGCGCGGCCTACGTTGTTTTTGTGTTGCAGCAGAATGCTTGAGCTTTAAAGAAACCGCTAAAAAACTCTACCTCACTCCCTCAGCGGTAAGCCATCAAATTAAGCAGTTGGAAGGCTCATTAAACCAAGCCCTATTTATTCGCCAAACTCGTGCAGTAATATTAACCGAAGTCGGCATCCGCTTTTATCAAGAAGTTGAACCTATCATGCAGCAACTGGTGAATACGGTAAGTGAATTTAGCCAATCAGAACGCATGTTAGAAGTTAGTATTTCGATGCCAGAATTTTTTGCCAGTGAATTATTTATGCCCAAACTCATTGGTTGGTCATCCAAATACCCCAACATCAATCTTAAATTAGAAACCATCAAGTCACGTATCGACACCATCAAGCATACTGACGTCTCAATTATGCTCTCTGGTAAGCAACAGCCTAGTGCAGATGTGTATGACTTATTTCCAATCACCTATATTCCGGCGTGCAATGCATCAGTCCATGCAGAGTTATCATTGCAAGGCTTTAAAGCATTAACTCAAGTGCCATTAATATTGCATAAAGCTAGGCCACACGCATGGCATCAATGGGCTGAAAGTGTCGGATTTGATGGTTTTCAGCCGAAACAAATTATCCAATTAGACAGTATGTTTAGTGTCGCGCGCGCGGCAGAACAAGGACTTGGAGTGGCATTAATCCCGCTTCCCATTAGCCAGGCATGGTTTGATAACAACACCCTTCAGTCATTATTTCCCCATCCACTTTATAGCCATGACCGCTATTACCTCACCCGTCACACCAATGAACAGCAGCGACCAGAAGTGCAATTGCTAATAGATTGGATCCTTAAAAGCTTTCATGATGAAAGCCATTAATTATCGCCTCTTAACCCTGGGGCAGGCTAAATAGTTTGCCATTAAAAACACGTATTAATGTTTGGTAAAAAACCCAAACAATGATGATTGTAGAAACAACAATCATCACTTGTGCTAAATATGCATAAAAAACAAAACCAGTTTGAGCAAACATAACCAGTGTTGCTACTGCCATTGCCGTTAAAGGGAAAGTATAGGCCCAAGCAGAAATATAAAACTTTTTACCCAAGAAGCTTCTACACATACTGAAAATCAGGATGGTAAAAATGAGTGCGATATTAAAAAGCATGGTCCCAAAAAAATCCAACTGATTACCATTTATATTTAAATATGCAATCAAGCTCGCCGCTGGCGGTGCGATTAAAATGAACAGTGTTGGAATAAATTGCTCTGCAATAGGACCGTGAAAAATAATACGATTAATCAGTATAGGCAGCAAAATAATCCAAAAAAATATCCCTACACTAAAGAAAAACATCAATACGGGAATAGGTACAATGCCGACACCGCCAAAGGGAGCAATCAAATTACCCACTATAGGGATCATCCACGCGGGTGTTGCATGTTGTAATTGCATATCGTTATTCATCCAAAAAGAAAAGCAATAACAAGTCACAAAAAGCTCTAATATCGCTCCTATCCACCAGATAACTGACGCCCCAGGGAGGTCTAAGTTACCCAAAATAGTGGCAATCAACAGAAATGAAACTGCAATAGCGCCAAAAAATACTGATTTAACTTGATGTCGTAACTCTTCCAACACAGCATCTCTATGCACAATACATTTAATTAAAAAAGTAATAGATACCAACGCAAAAACAAGTATCGTTACACCTGCTAAAATTTCTCCAATAATCTGAGGATAATGTAATACGGTCGTGGCACGTAAATACATCAGCGTTAATCCAGAAAGCCCCATTACTGAAGAAAATAACATCACTGCAAAATTTCTTAACTTAGAAGGTTTTTGTTGAACGACCTCTTGAGACTTCATCAAGCCCAACCCCTTTTATTAATCGTTATTTTACGATTATTAAGCGCCTGAGCATTATTTTTGTCAAGTCTAATAGTAAGTTGTAAGCCATACTTTTATAATGTTCAATGTACTTTAACGATGATGTCATCTAATTACGGAGGAAAACGAAATGCTGTCTAAACAAAATTTATCCAATGATATGTTTAGTACCACAGAGGATGAGCGGGCAAGAGAACAACAATTCGCCCTCATTGCTAAAGCATTATCGCATCCAGCTAGATTACGTATTTTAAAAATTCTAATAAAATTAGATGACAGGGAGGGAGGTTGTTTAAATGGCGCACTGGTTCCCCATATCGGATTGGCTCAGTCAACCGTTTCAGAACATCTTCGCGTGTTAAAAAAATCAGGCCTTATTCGTGCCGAATCGACACCACCTAAAGTGTGTTATTTCATTAATAAAGAAAAATTAAAAGCATTTAGTATTCTGTTAACTGAAGATTATTTATAACCCACAAATAAACTCCCCCCCGCCCGAACTCCCTATTAATGCCGATTCATTACTTCTACCTGATATAAAATCAGAACAATACCAAGAGAATCGTCTTTTCTTTTCAAGAATGAGAACTCCAAACATAATATACATTTCCTAACAGGATAAAATTATTCAGTTTATCCGATACTAAAAACTAAAAATTTGCATCCTTTTTATGTTTTTTACGCCTTAACTTACGATAAGAAACGTCATCAGGAATAATAATGCAAAACTTACAAAATTATTTGAAGTCGGATTGAAACTTGATCGTAACAAATTTCTTGTCAGTCACTTGGTATTTCATGCCAAAGTCGACGCGAGTCAAAAGCAAAGTGCAGAACAAGCTAAATATTAGGAGCTTAACATGCGTGATGAAATCAAAATTACATGCGTTACTATTTGTTTTTAACTTAATTAACACTCAATAATTGTTAATTTTTTAAATTCGCTTCATTTCAGTTTTCACTGACTCGTTATATAAGATGCTCGCCATATACGAATGTGACTAACTTATCGGCAACAAAATTAATAAAGAACAATAGACTTATGAAAATCATATCAATAAAAACAATTGTCTCCTTGCTCATTGTCATTGCTTTGATTATTGCGGGTGTAACCATTATCAGTCATAAGAAAACAGCGATGCAATCCATTCCTCCTGCTAAAACTTATGGCTTGGTGGTGCTGGTAAACACAGCCAGCATTTCAACCGTGGTGCTAACCTTGCCTTATTTAGCCGAGGTACAAAGTGATAGCAATGTTGATTTAGCTTCAAAGGTCACGTCACGTGTAAAAATGATCGTAACCAGTGGCACCAATGTTAAACGAGGTGATCTACTGGCAGAACTTGATGCGGGAGATCTATTGGCGCAAAAGAAAAGTCTTGAATTTAAAATAGCAGAAATGGGCAATCAGATTAAAGCTAAACAAGCCGATCTTAAAAGTTTACAAATTAGCTATAAACGCAATACGAAACTGCTCGATATTCAAGCGGTTTCACAAGACAAAATTGATACTGATAATGCCAATATCGAGAGCATGGAATCAACAATCGCAGGCATGAAAAACAACGTGGCCGCATTAAAACAAAATATTCGTGAAATCGATGACAACCTCAGTTATACCAGCATAAAATCACCAATAGATGGCGTGGTAAGTAAAACCTTTATCGCCGAGGGAGGCATTGCCACTGGTGGCAAATCACTATTAAGTTTATCCGGTGGCAACACAAAAAGATTACTGGTGCGCGTTTCCGATAAAGTCATTCCTAGCGCCGTTATTTACCAACAACAAAACTGCCCAGTACATTCACTTAACAGCACTTATAACGGCTTAAACGAATACAGTTGCCAGTTGCAAACAACCGTATCGGCCGGTAACCGAGTTGAAGTAAAACTGATTGTGTATCGCGGTAAAAATATTCTATTACCCACAAATGCCGTATTGCAAAAAAATGGTAAACAATATGTTCTTCTTGTCGAAGGCGATACAGCGGTGGCTCACCAGGTAACCATTATCGCAGAAGGCAGTGAAGGATTATTGGTAGACGGCATAAAAGCGGGCGATGAATATGTCGTTGCTAAACCCGACATTCTACTTAAGCTGCTCACGGGCATCTCTATTATCCGAGCTAATTCGTAAAGGGTTATAAAATGTTTAATTATTTTTATCACCGTTCTTACCTGACTTTTGCACTGATTATCGCTTTGTTTATTATCGGCGTAATGGGATTAATTTCCATGCCGAAAAACCTATTCCCAGATTCAGATCGTCCTACCATTATCGTCATCACACAAATCTCAGGCGCCACAGCAAAGGTTGCGGCATCAACGGTCTCCAAACCCATCGAAGAGGAGATATCTCGGCTTGCAATGATCCGCGAAGTTAGCTCGGTTAATGTGGCAAACTTTTCTATTGTTAAAGGTGAGTTTGAATATGAAAAAGGATTAGATGCTGCTGCGGTTGATGTTAACAATGCACTATCGATAGCAAGCAGTAAATTACCCGCTGGCGCAAACCCAGCAATTTATACTTCTGGTGCTTTTACTCGGCCTGTCGAAGTGATTACATTATCTTCAAAAAACAGTAATTTGACCTTACCCGATTTACGTAAAATAGCCGACAGCTTTATAAAGCCTTATCTTCTAAGTAAACCTGATATTGGTAATGTAGAAGTTTTTGGTGGCTATCAAAGTGCGATTAATATCGAACTTGACCCACTTAAAGCTAAAAAATATGGTTTAGATTTTAACAAAGTCGCCAATGTTATTACTGCCACAAACAAAGATATGCCGCTAGGGTTTCTTAAAGGTAAAAATGGCTTTTTCACTCTGACCTATTACGGCGATCATGCCGATATTGATAGTGTAAAAAACATATTTGTTGCGCCTAATGTTCATTTAAAAGATATTGCCAAAGTCAAATGGGGTTACCAAAAACGCTTTAGTGGTTATATGGGTAACGGCAAAGAAGGTATCGCCATGGCAGTGCAACGAACTCCCGGTGGCAGTGTACTCGATGTTAGCAAGGCGACACGGACCGAACTTGAAAAACTAAAAGTACAATACCCCAATATCGAATTTCAAATTAGTGATACTCAACGCGACCTCATCGAAACCGCAAACGATAATATGCTGGAAGCATTACGTGATGCCGTTATTTATACCCTGATTGTAATGATGTTTTTTCTCGGTAACTTCCGTGCAATTATTGCTGCAGGCTTATCGATCCCACTGGTCTTTTTTGGCACCATAGCAATTATTTACTTATTCGGTGGAGAGCTGAATATTGTGGTCTATACCGCCATCATCTTAGCACTCGGCATGTTGGTGGATGATGCAGTTGTGGTTCTTGAAAATATCGAACGGCATATAAGCGAGGTCAAAGAGGATTTAAACACCGCGATTGAAGAAGGTACCAAAGAAGTTCTGTCTCCGATATTTTCCGGCACCGTCGCGACCATCGTAATCATGTTTCCGCTGATGTTTGTCGGTGATTTCCCGCAGCATATCTTTAGACCCTTAATATCAACACTGATCATCGCACTGCTCGTTTCGTATTTTCTATCAATAACCTTTATTCCAAAATTATCGTTATACCTCTATAAAAATGGTACTCAAAAAAATCGTATCGAAAAATTTTTTGAACGACTTTACCAAGCCTCTTTCGGGCGCTTAGTCGCCCCTTATATCAGTATTCTGCATTTTACCAATGGCCGTTACGCAGTGTGGCGCAAACTATTGTTAACCGTCGGTGTACTGGCCTTACTGATTATTAGTGTGTCAAACATTATGCCCATTATCGGCAAAGACACTATGCCGCCGATGGACACTGGGATTATCAAAGCCCACATTGTCTTCAGCGCCAATGACCGCGTAGAAGACTCAGAAGCCAAAATGAAACCCTTTTTAACTTGGTTACATCAGCAACCAGAAGTCACCATGAGTTCAGTCGCCTTCGGTTCTGAAACAGGGGTATTATCATTAGGCAGTGGTAATTTACCAAGTGAAGCCATCATCACCATTAACTGCGTCAATCGGTTCCAACGCAAAAAATCCCTATGGACTATCGAAGATGAAATCCGCGATCAATTACACACCTTATCAGGCATTAAAACCGTCGAAGTTTATGATTTTGGTGCAACGCCTATGAGTTCGATTAAAGCGCCACTGGACGTTCGTATCACATCCAGTGATTTTGAAAACTTACCCGAAATGGCCGAGAAAGTTGCACAAGCACTGGCGCCTATAAAAGGATTAACCAGTATTACCCAAAGCTGGGCAAGTGATTTTAATGAGTTAAAAGTCGATATAGATACCAATAAAGCACTGAGTTATGGGCTAACACCTGCAGCCATTGCCGAACAAATACCCATCAACGGTCGGATATTATCAATGAGCGGCAGCTTATCATCAATGTCAACTCAGTACGTTCGCTTGTACCTTAAAGGAAGTTTTAGTGAGGATATCCAAAGTCTAAAATCGATGTTGATCCAAACACCCGCTGGTGATGAATTACCGCTAACAGCATTAGCGACAATCAGTAATAATCTGACCCAGGCAAAAATAGAACGTGACCAGATGTTATACAGCATCGATGTTAATGGATTCCGCACAACCCGTCCGGTAACTCATATTACTAGTGATGCCATCGAAGCACTAAAAACTGTGAATACAGCTGGTTACAACGTTACCCAGCAAGGCGACATTATATCCTTAAATGACAGTTTTACCCGTATGATCAAAGCTATCGCAACAGGTATCGTTATTTTAACCATCACACTTATCGTCATTTATCGCTCAGTTGGGCTCGGCCTAATCATGATAGTGGTCTTGCCACTATCCCTCATCGGCGCCTCATGGGGCATGTTATTGTTTGACAAACCCAGCTGTATGCCAAGCTTAATCGGTATCTTACTGCTGTTTGGGATCATCATTAAAAACGCAGTATTACTGGTCGATTTCTATCAAGACTTTAGGAAAAAAGAATCGCCATTTGAAAGTGCCGTTGAAAGTGTCCGTGTCCGATTCCGTCCGGTAATGATGACCGCTTTTGGCACCATAGCCGGTATGATCCCTATTGCACTAGAACAAGCCGTTGGCCTAGAACGTTTATCACCACTGGCAGATGTCGCCATCGGCGGGCTTATAGTAGGTACCTTACTCACCCTAGTGTATGTACCAATGTTTGCATACGGATTCGATAGGGATAAATAACCACCTCATATTTCATAAGTGAATTTTTTTAACCCATTAATGCGTTTTATATCGTTTGTCGGTTGTCGCCCTTTTCACTAAAGTTCACCTGTAGCGCGGCGCTACCTCAATCACTTAAGGATCGACATCATGAAAAAGAGCATCGTTAATGGCCTAATTTGTGCCACATTAGTACTGACAGCATCGACAAATGTAATGGCTGACGAACAAACTTCGAAAACCACTAGTAATGCCTACAAAATGGTATTAATTGAAGATGTGCCTGGCGTTGATGCATTACAATTTGGTGATGTTAAAGAAGGACTATCAGCAACACTATCGGCCAGTAAATTTGCTGTGGATGAGTATTCTCGCAATGTGAACTTATGCGCAGGATATATAAAATTAGCAGATATGGAAAAAGCAGAAAAAGCCTGTAGTGCTGCAGTGAAGAGCGCTCGTACTCAACCAGCAATCCCATCGATGACAGTTCGTGCTTATGCTTATAACAATCGTGGTGTGATGAAGTTAATGAGTCATGACAGCTTAGGGGCTTTAGCAGACTTTAAACATGCCGCAGAAGTCGATAACAACGGTATATATCAACATAATGTTGAACGTTTAGAAGCCGCTTTAAATAGCGATCAAAACGGAATGATGTAATTGGAATTAGACAAAAAAACCACTATGGTTAACGCTAATCAACCAAAAAAATCCCCCAGAGCACTCGAGTCAGTGCGAACAATAGACAGGTAAATGAATACCACACCTGTCTATTGTTATTTATAAAGTAACTTTACTCATACTTATTTCGTTATGATATAGCCCATTAGACACTCTTACTGAAATATTATGATTCAATCTTAAAGTCTTTTTGTTTATCTGAAATGGCCATAATTGCCATGGTGGCAAATACTGCAAATAATCCCCATAATTGTAACCATTTAGGCATTATAGCCAGCCACCCTGAACCTAATTGACCAAGTTCAATCATGCCCATAATCGCTGGAACAGCAGGGATAGCCTGTGAGGCTAATACTAAAGGTTGCGGTATTAATTCAACCGGCCAAACAAATCCAGATACGAATAAAATCGGCATCGATACCAGTAAATACAATTGCGTTGGTAATTCTCGACGGTAAAAATAACTACTGAGATAAATACCTAACGCGGCTGTTGCAAGTAAAAAAGGCAACATAAATAGACCCACTTCAAGCACCGGCGCAATCACGGTAACCTTATACCAATAGAAGCAATAGCCTAAGTAGTAGCTACTAAATAGCGCGTAAATCATCATAAAAACACTGAGCCTTGCCAGTACCAGAGTCACTGGGCGCACTTGCTGCCAATATCCAGGTTTACGCCATTGGCTGGCTCCCAAAATACCTGTACCAATGAGTAAGGTTTGATGCAGAATCAATAAAAACAAACCCGGTACCACATAGGGGGTGTAACCTAAACTGGGGTTAAAAGCCGGAACAGAGTTAAGGCTAACCGAGTTAATAGCTTGCTGGGCAAGCTGAGGATTTTGCCCTCGGGCCAATAAACCAATGAATTGCACTTGTTTGCTGGCATCAATCCCCGCATTAACTAATCCCTCCACCACTGCGGCATAAATTAAAAAGTAACTCGCATCACCGCCGTAGCTTAATGTCGCACCTTTGCCTAACATTAAGTCGCGCCTAAAATTAGGCGGAATAACCAATAAACCGTGCGCCTTACCCTCTTCAATCCACGTTTGAGCTTCATCAATACTACTTACATTAGCAAGTATTTTTATCTTTGCACTGGCATCGGCATGGCGGATCAATAGTCGGCTGAGTGAAGAATTATCTTGGTCAACCACCACAACGGGTTGCTCTGTTGGCACTTCGTATAAATACGGTGATGGATAAAGTATTGAGTAAAATAATACCCCGCCAAATAATGTCGTCATAATCGCTTTATCGGTCAATATGGCTTTGCATTCTGCGATAATTAATTGCCAGAAGTTCATCTATTCACCTCCGGATTAATAACACCATCGACTTGTGCCTGGTCAGGGATTTTTTGCGCATTACGGCCCAACATATAAAGCACAGGCAGTAACAGTAAAAAACCCCAATAAGATCCCATTTGAATCAATACTTGTCGCAAACCTGCGCCGTAGCTAATTACACTAATATGCGAATCAATATAATGACTAGAAGGGATTAATAATCGCCACCATTTAGCAGTAATGAACATATCGTTTACCGGAAAAGTCACCCCCATAAAGGCAAATGCAGGGGCAAATAATCCGGTACAAAAACTCACGATACGCGCACGATCGCGCACCAACATAAAAATAACCAACACTAACAACCACAATACAATAAGCATAACGGCTTGCGCTAAGACCAGCAGTAATAAAGATCCAGCAGCGGGTAAGGCTAAATATTGGTATAACCACAATAAAATAAAGCCACCATGGATAAGCATAATAGGGCTATAAATTACCATTTTCACCCACACTTTAGGCCAAATATCTTGCGCAACATAGTGACGTTCACCCTGTGGGATAAGCTCACGATTAACACTATTAACAAAAACCAGCATCGCGATTAATTGCCATAAGGCGATTAATATTGGCGGAACCAGAAAGCTGACATAATTAACGTTTTGATTAAATAAAGCCGTGGTTTGATTACTAATAGGCGATAAACTCACATCAACAGTGGCTTTATTGGCACCTTTAAGCAATAGATTAACTTCACCGAAATGAGTCAATCCTTGTGCAAGACTTCGCTGTAGCTGGCTAGACAGTAATTTCCCTACTAATAAATACTGGCTGTTATAGCGAATATCAATTATCGGGCGTTTGGAGGTTAATAAGTCTTTTTTGAGTTGATATGGAAAAATAACCAACGCATACACTTGTGATTGACGCATGGCATTGATGGCCTCCACTTCATTGGCATATGAATGCAATGCAACCGATGGGTTAGCTGACAATTCCCGTGCTAGCATCCGACTGATTTGGCTATTGTCTAAATCAACCACTGCTACGGGTAACTGCCTTGGTATTCCGGCGCTGAATAACCACCATAAGCCTAACATGCCAATAATTGGAATATAGCTTATCAAAGCTAATTGCCATGGAGAATGCCACAACGCGTTAAATTCGCGCCTGAATAAATGCCTCATCAGCAAGCCTTATTAACGTTCTGCATGCTGATCGGCTTTAAATAATACCGACATTCCTACGCGTAAATCGGCAATTTTTTGCTTTGGTGTGAGTTCCACCTCAAAGGTACGCATGTCAAAGTCGTGACCACTCTCGGTTGAACGCCAGGTGGCAAAATCGCCCATCACGCTGATGTGAGTCACAGTAAATTCGACTTGCTGTTGTAATGCTGGGATTGTCAGCATTACCGATTGATCTTGCTTAAATTGCAGTAGCTGATCTTCTCGGACTTGTAACACAGCCCACGAGTCACTCATATCAATAATACTCACCACAGGAAAACCACTGGGCGCCAGTTCACCGCCATGCAATAACACTTCACTCACTTCTGCTTTTTTAGGTGATCGCATTTGGCTGTCGGCCAAGATAGCATTGACCTCATTGACCACACCTTCGGCCATACGAGTCTTACCGGCTGCGGCCGCTTTGGTTTCAACACGCGCACCTTCTTGGGTCATTTGATACTTAGCATAAGCTGCTTGTTCGGTATATTTGGCGGCTTGCCATTGAGTATAGGCTTCATCACGTTTTTGTCGTGCTACAACGCCTTCATTAAACAGGTTGTCGATACGTAGATAGGTTTTGTCGCTCAGTTCTGTCGCAGCCTTGGCTTTTAACCACTGATCTTTAACAGCCATGATTTGTTGTTGTCTTTCACCGTTATTGGCTTGTTGTTGCATGGCGGTTGCAGCATCGAGATTTCCTTGAGCTTGCATTAGTTTGGCATTCAGTTCTGGACTGTTTATAGCAAACAAAATATCACCGACATCAACCTGATCGCCTTTACGTACCAAGACTTGTTCAATCCGCCCAGATACTTTTGACGATATATTATATTCACGCGCTTCTATTTGCCCTTGCAACACCACAGGCTTAGGTGCAAAAGCCAGCTTAACGCCATAGCCGATTAATAATAGAAGTAGTACGAATACGATGATCGCAATGATCTTATTAGCCCGCATAAGCAGCCCCTTGAATTTGTGTTCGGTTAATGAATTCATCGACTTGGCCACTCACGGCCATCACTTTGGCATAGGCTTGTATATAACGGTATTTAGCACCTAATTGCTGAGTTTTAACCGCGGTGAGGCTTAACTCGGCATCAACCCTGTCGATTGAAGTTGATAAACCTTGATTAAAAGACAACTCTCGCAAACGTAAATTTTCGGTTGCTAACGCCAATGAAACATCTAGCGCATCGGCTTCTTCTTTGGCTTGCAACATTTGCCGATAACTTTGATCAATCAGTAAACTTAAATCTTGTTTGGTTTGTGCTTTGGTATAACGCGCTTGTAATAAAGCACTTTTGGCCGCTTGCACTTTACCACTGCGACCATCACGACTAATCAACGGTATGCTCATGCCGACGCCAACCATCCAATCTGGCTCAACTTGAGCAAATAAACTGTCATCTTCGTACAAGGTATAATTACCGTATAAATACACTGTAGGGTAATAGCTACCCTTTTCTAAATCCACCAAACCATTGGCTTGTGCTTCTTTGGCTTCGAGTAGTTTTAACGCTGGATGCTGCGTTAGCGTCAGTTGACTAAGGCGTGGTAATGATGGCTGTTGCTCAAGTAGAAAAAGAGCTGAAATAGGATCAACACTGGGGATATGCAGCATTCGTGCTAAGGCAATTTCGGCCATTTCATATTGGCGCTTACTTTTACCCCAATTAACTTTGGCATTTTCTAATGCTACTTGGGCATTTAAGCGTTCAACCTTGGCGATTTGTCCCTGTTGTTCTAATTTTTTTGCATGAGTCACATGTACAGTTAATGAATCCACCAGCTGCTTTTGGGTATCAACTAAGGTTTTTGTTACCGATACCGCATAATAACGATCAACTAACTGGAGAAATAACTCACGCCGAGCCAGTGCTAACTCTTGTTCGGTCTCGGAAACCTGTGCCGCATGTATCCCTTGAGCAGCCGTAATTTTACCGCCGGTATAAATTGGCCACATAGCTTGCAGGCTGGCACGAAACACATCTTGTTCGGTAAAAGGGGTGACAAAAAGTGAACCCGGAATTTCCGCTAATGCACTAGTAAGAGCGGCTGGTAATGTACTGGTGTCGAGGTTAGCTAATGGATTTAAATCACGTAAATCAAGTTCAATAGGCTTTTCGAGGCGAGTATAACTACCAGCAATATTGATAGAGGGGTAATTTAACGCATCTCCAGCATCTTCTTCCGCTTGTGCACGATTAACAAGCTGGGATTTAGCTTGAAGCTGATCGCTCACTTGCTCTAATTGCTGCCAAGCATGACTGAATGTAATAGGCTCAGCTAAGACACTCAAATTTAATAAAGAAATACTCAAACACAGGCCAAGACGATAGCGCCTCCAACTATGTGTATTGATATTACGTTGTGGAACCATAAAAACCTCAAGAGTTAACACCCTAATTTCTTGGTGGATAATAACCCAAAATGGTTATTATCACAGCGACATATCTTATAAAAATAACCCTTTCAGTTAATTAATGTCCTCTATCGCCATCTACAACACATTGAATATTCAATGTTAGGCCATCACCTCATAGCAAACGGCTCACTAAGCATAAATACTCAGCAAGCCGTTATATACCAATCCGCATTAATAAGTGACCACTCAGAATGCGTCCAGCGGTTTTTGATTAAGGCGTCGCTATGTAGTAATGGTTGTTCCCTTTCAAATAGCGAGAACGCAGAGCAAAAGCTGCTGGGGCATTCCTTTCAGGCGAGTTTTAAAAAGGCTTACACTGTGTTGCATGACTTCGAAAGAGAACCACTATTCATTCAGTCATGCGTCTTATTTAAGCCCTTTTAAACTCTCGCTGAGTCATCACTTATTAACGCGGAATGGTATTATTACCATTGCGGGTTAATGTTAAGCCGTACCGCCTACGGTCAGTCGGTCAATTTTCAATGTAGGTTGGCCGACGCCGACAGGTACACTTTGGCCATCTTTACCACATACACCGACGCCTTTATCTAAGGCTAAATCATTACCGACCATTGAAATTAATCCCATCGCTTCAGGACCATTGCCAATTAATGTCGCGCCTTTAATGGCATGTGTGACTTCACCATCTTCAATTAAATAGGCTTCAGAAGCTGAGAATACAAACTTACCCGAAGTAATGTCGACTTGTCCACCACCAAAGTTCGGTGCATAAATGCCCTTTTTAACCGACTTAATAATATCGGCAGGGTTTGACTCTCCTGCATTCATATAGGTATTGGTCATTCGAGGCATAGGTAAATGCGCATAAGACTCACGACGACCGTTACCCGTTGGAGCTTGTCCCATTAAGCGAGCATTTAACTTGTCTTGCATGTAACCTTTTAGAATACCGTTTTCAATTAAGGTCGTTTTTTGGCTTGGTACACCTTCGTCATCAATACTTAATGAGCCACGGCGGTTTTCCATGGTGCCATCATCTACCACTGTCACTAATGTCGACGCCACTTGTTGACCTATTTTACCGCTAAAAGCACTGCTGCCTTTACGGTTAAAGTCACCTTCTAAACCATGGCCAACGGCTTCATGCAATAATACGCCAGGCCAACCATTACCTAATACTACTGGCATTTCACCTGCTGGAGCATCAATAGCATTAACATTAACCTGTGCTTGACGCACCGCTTCACGGGCAAATTCAAAGCTTAGTGGTAAGCCTGCTTCATCGGTAGCTAAAAAGACACTGTAATCATGACGACCACCGCCACCGGCACTGCCACGTTCACGCTTACCGTTATCTTCTAAAATAACACTACAGTTAAAACGTACTAATGGACGGATATCGGCGGCCAATGTGCCATCACTCGCGACGATTAATATCTCTTCATGCACCCCTGATAGGCTAACAACCACCTGAATAATGCGACTGTCTAGGCTACGAATATAAGCATCGGCTTGTTTCAGAAGATCAATTTTTTTAACTTCATCCATAGCAGCAATCGGATCAGCACTGTCATACAGTTTATGTGCAGTTTGACGTTTAAAAGCTTGTACCTTTTGTTGCTCACCTACACTGGCAATACCACGGGCCGCTTTTGCTGCTGCATCAAGGGCTACAGGGCTAATTTCGTCAGAATAAGCAAAACCGGTTTTTTCACCACTAATGGCTCGTACGCCTACCCCACGTTCAATGTGGAAACTACCTTCTTTAACAATGCCATCTTCTAATACCCAAGACTCATGGCGGCTACCTTGGAAATACAGGTCTGAAAAATCGATATTGTGCTGATGAATAGTATTTAAGTAACCTTGCAGTCCATCTAAGGTTAATCCATCTTGTAATAAACTCTGCTCTACTTGGGTTAAAAATGGCATTAAAACTCTCTTTTTTTAATTGGTAACGCTTACTGTGAACTCAGTGTTAGTCAGGGCTCATTCAGTGTTATTTCAACTGTGGCGCTATAAATCGATTATGGCCGATCACCGGCATTTGTTGACGAATACGGCGTAGTTCCGTTAAATCAACTTTAGCTTGTACCCAGCCACATTCAGTGGCTCGCTCAGCAATCACTCGACCCCATGGATCAACTATCATACTGTGCCCCCATGTTTCTCTACTACCTTGATTATGTTGCCCCCATTGGCCAGCACCTAACAAGTAACATTGGGTTTCTATTGCTCGAGCTTGTAATAACACTTGCCAATGCGCTTCACCAGTCACCTTGGTAAATGCTGAAGGTAGGGCAATATAATCTGCTCCCGCTAAACGCAAAGCCCGAAACATATCGCCAAAACGGATGTCATAGCAAATGGCTAAACCAACCTTACCAAACGGAGTATCAATCACACTAATGTGATCTCCTGGATGAAAGGTATCACTTTCGCGGTAGGTTTTAGTGCCATCGCTCACTTCGACATCGAATAAATGCAGTTTATCGTAATGCCCTAGGGTGATGCCATGATCATCAAAAAAATAACAACGACTGAAGACTCTACCATCATCGGCACGCATGGGAATAGTGCCGGCAATAAAATACACTTGGTATTGTTTTGCCATTGCCGCTAACGCATTTTTAAGATCGCTTTGATGCTGGCTGCCAGCGAATTCAAGTTGTTGACTCTCATGGCCACCAAACAATAAACAACACTCAGGTAACACCACTAATTGTGGTTCATTAGCATCTCGAGGTAAGTCTTTAAGCTGCGAGTCGACAAATGCGAGATTGGCTTTGACATCGCGACTGCTTTGGCATTGCAATAAGCTGATTTGCATTTCTCACTCCTTGTAGCATAACGACATTAGTTGATGGCTCAACAGTTGATCGTTTAATTAAACGTTCTCGTGTATCTGTGGATTGTATTTGTGCGGTTTGAAAAAGATTATTGATGCTAGGAATAATTATGCTTGATGGTGTTGTACCAATGTATTTTGTAGTATTAAGCGCAGCACTGTCTTGAGCGTCGGTTGCGAGATCCTTGCTCTCAATATCAGTTTCATTACTACTATCATCTGTTTTTACTTTAGCATCTGTATCAGCTTTAGTATCTAGTTTTACTTTAGCATCAGAATCGGTTCCTACATCAGTTTCAGCGTCCTGAGGTAAAATGGCCTTAGGGATTTCGATTTCTTTACTCTTACGTTCAAGCTCTTCTAGTTGTGGATTTTCCATAGTACCTGTGAGTCGAAAACGAATTTCTGAGATAACTTCAATAACAGGCTCTAATACTTTAGTCAGTGCAAATGCCCCTAAACCCAAAGTCCACGCACTGGTACTGAGTAACACTACGGTTGGAACACTGGACGCAAGTTGTGGCACAAAACGAATGTCGTAATTTAAGCTTTGGGTAGTTAAGTCGGTGTAACCTCTAACACGCATATCGCCAGCAATAGCATCCATTTCGGTATCGGTGGTTTTAACCACCCCATTATCAATTGTAAGATTGCCATTAAAGGTATTGAAATACAGACCTTTGCCGAATACATCTGAAAAATCTAACGATAATTTACGTAATAATGAATCTAAACTAAATAACGAAAATACCCGCGCACCTTTATCACTTATCTCCGATAAATGGCCTTTACCTAAGTCAAACTTTAACTGACCGTTTAGAGTCTCAAGCGCGAAATGATAAGGCGCGCCTAGCCAAGATAGTTGGCCAGTAAGATCAAGCGGAGCATCTTTCAATCCTGGGTTTATATCTAATATCGTCGATAAATCATCAAACTTGTCTGCATGTAAATTGACATCAAATAAGGTTTTATCACTCCCACGGTCAACAGACCATAATCCATTAGCTTGTAATGTTACAGTTGGTTTGGTGAGTGAAATCGTTTGAAATTTATAACCTTGATCATTGGGCAAGCCTTGCAGTACTAAGTGCCCGAATGATAAATTATTTACACTAAAATCATCAACATCTACCGCTAATGTCGGCAGGTGTTGTTGCATCGATGTCGAGCTCAATTCAACACTTTCAATGCTACTCAGTGATGGGAATAAATGCAGTTTTTTGGCAACAACTTTAATCCCTTGATCGCGCCAGTTTGGATAAAAATCGATACGACCATCAAACTGTTGTGACTCAGCTTCAACCCGCCATAAATGTTCTGTAGGTTGAGCATCAAAGTGCAATTTATCAAATGACTGACCCAATACATTTAATTGGGCAATGTCGGCATGAATACCCAATAATTTGGGGAATTCCGATGCCACGACTGTCGATTCCGTCGAAGCGATAGTATTTGCAGGTATAACGGCATCTGGCAACTCGTGTGCGGATAAAATACGATCGCGTACTGACGATGTGACAACTTGAGGTTCCGTAGCCGTACTAAATCGATTAATGAGTGGTAGCCATTGCGCTAACTCTATTTTTGGTAGATCCAGATGCAAGTGGCCCTGTTGTTTATTTAATGTATCGCCAAGCCTAAAATGACGACCAATCATAATGTCATAAAAAGCAAGTTGGCTGCCATTTTCGGCATTAAACCCGCCCCAAAATTCAACATTATTACCTAACTTGATGCTTAGAGATGATTGTTTGTTATCACCAATGAGATCAGCTCGAAGTATTTGAGGCTCGACAGCAGATTTTTTATAGGGCGAAGGCAAATCAAGCGAGGTTCCAACCAAATCAGATTTTACCGAAACTTGTAAACTGTAACCGCTGGGGTCAAATATCATAGTTAATTCGCCGTCCCAGTTAAGGTCACCGTTATAAGTACCTGTCATTGGATTCGTTAATTCGCTCGGCAAGCTAGCAAGATCCCAGCGTCCAGCCATGTCGACATTTAAGGCTAAATTACCTTTTTTATCAGCCGTCGCCACACTAAACGTTAATGGCTGACTAAACAGCTGTGCTTTAATATTTTTAGCACTAATGAATTGATTATCAAACGTTACTTGGCCTGTTACTTGGTGTAATTGCAACCCGGGCTGAGCAATAAAAATGGGATTGTTGGCTAAATTGACTTGGCCTTTAATTGACTGCTCACCCCCATGATATAACGGAATAGCAAGATCCAAGGTGGTATTAATCTGTTGCTGAATTTGCACTACATCTAACGTTGCACCTACGGAGTGTTGCAACGAAGAGGCATTAATCACCTTGGTGGCGGCTTGTGCATCGGTAGTAATATCCGCGACAACTTTTAATAAAGACTCTTTACCTAAATGCGCTATCGACACTCGCGCCCCGTTAACGGCTACTTTGTCGAGTTTCCCCTGCTCAATAACCAAATCCATCATGTCATTTTCGAACAGGGCTGAAAGGGTTAAATCACTCACTGCTGGCCAACTCGGTTGAAACTTAAAGATGCCATTATCAAGGGTAAAGCCCGCTTGGAATATTCCACTATGATCTTGATAAGGATATCCGCTTAATTCACCCTGCCACACAATCTGTGCATTATTGATTTCCCCAGCGACTAAACCATCATTAAGATAATCGACTAAATTGGGACTCATGGCCATTAAAGGAAAATAACGTCCCACATGGGCAACATCATTAATCGTTAAATTCGCCGCTAATCCCATAGACGCCTGTTCAGACAGTACTAAATTCAAGCCCGCTTGCAGTGTAATATCATCATTAACCAATTCAATATTAGGGACGGTTAGTCGATGCTGATCGACATCATATCGACCCATAATAGCACTGCCATGAAGTGTTAATGGTTGACTAAAATCATCACTGAAGTCGAGTTTATACTCCTGCTCTGGCAAGCTAAATTCAAGTTGATTATTCACCCACGTTAAGTTGGCATCAATAGGGCTTATTCCTGGTATCGACTGATAAGGTTGCCACTGCAGTTGCTGAATATCGACTTGGGCAATCATCGATTTATCGGCTGGTTTATACAACCTAATAGGACCAATCTCCCCTTGAGGATTGAGATGTTGCCAATTGTTCACTTGTTGCTTACCCAACCCAGGCACTAACGGCAACATAGGCTTGAGGTATGACGGAATGATTTGATCAACGTAACCAAAAAAGTCACCCGCATGAGTGCCAACCGCTATCTTCAACAATGGCCAGGTTTTATCGTTAGTTGATAAATCTAAATCGTGACTCTCAATTTTCCAACCACTAGGTTGTGGGGTCCATCGCAACGAACCTGAGTTAATGGCAAACTTTTGCTGGGTGTCACTATCACTCCACTGTAACCAGCTAGGTTTAAAAACTAAGATACCATCACGTATTTCGCGTTGTTTGAATGTCATCCATGCATCGAGATTTATCACGCCTTGGAATTCAATATTATCCGTATCTTGCTGGGCAGTATGTTGTCTGGAAGCCCATTCGCCCAAATCCAATGAATCAGCAGTAACGTAAAGCTGGCCTTCAACTGTGTCAGGTTGATAGCCATTACCTTTAAGATCAATACGTAAGGTCAATTGCTCTTGCTGCGACTCAAGCTGATCAACATGGATCATGCCTTGTGCTTGGTGATGATTTTCAGTGTTTAACCACAATAGGTTATCGATAAAAATCGGTCGATAATTATGTTGTGAACTAATCAGTTGTAGTGAAGCATCTTTGATTAAAAAATGCCCTAGTTGTTCTAATAAGAGGCCATATAACCAATCGAGATTTGCTTTGTTATCCGTTTCAGCATGTTCATCTGTGGTGGGTAATTGATCAAGATTTAACGCGACTTTAACCCCATCAAATACCACAGTTTCAATCTGTGGACGTAAGGATATAAGCGACTGCCAAAAGTCGAGTTTAATGTGTACATTTTCGCTAATAACAGTAATAGGTAGGTCATCTTGCGGCGGTAAAACCAAATTTTTAACGGTTAGTGCTGGGCCAAATGCTTGCCATTCGGCATTGAGTTCATCCATTTGTACATTTAGGTGATATTCGCTTTCGAGGTAGTTAACTAATTCGGTACGTATTTCAGGAATATGAGGCAATAACCCGCGAATAAGGCTAACAACCAATGCAAATAACACTAGCGTGATAGCCAAAATTTGCCAAGATAATCTATTAATAGTTGCTGCCCGGTTTATAGACACTACATCATCACCACATCATATTTACTTTGAATGTATAACGGTTCATTTTGCAAACGTATACGCTTACCTATATAGACTTCTAACTCTGCCAACAAATGCGATTCATCACCGCTAAAGCTCATATACACAGCTGGCGAGCAATACAGTAAAAATTCATCGGCTTTATAAGCACGATTTAACCGAATAATCTCTCGAAATATTTCATATGACACGGTTTCAATAGTTTTCATGGTGCCTGTGCCTTTACAAGACGGACACTCACCACACACCACGTGCTCTAAACTTTCGCGGGTACGTTTACGAGTCATTTCGACTAAACCTAGACCGGAAAAACCACTAACACTGGTTTTAACGCGGTCTAACGCTAATGCGGCATTTAAGCTTTCGAGCACTCGCTTTTGGTGTTCATTATTGAGCATATCGATAAAGTCGATAATAATAATTCCGCCCAAATTACGCAACCGCAGTTGTCTCGCAATCGCTTGCGTGGCTTCAAGATTAGTATTGAAAATGGTTTCTTCTAAATTACGATGGCCAACAAACGCTCCGGTATTAATGTCAACTGTGGTCATGGCTTCGGTTTGATCAATAATCAAATAACCGCCAGATTTAAGTTCCACTTTGCGGCCTAAAGCCCGCTGAATTTCGTTTTCGACATCATACAATTCAAAGATAGGTGCGGGGCCTGCATAATGCTCAATTTTATCCGCAATTTCAGGCATGAACTCTTGAGCAAACTGTTGTAATTCTGCATAGGTACGACGTGAATCTACTTGAATATGATCAAGTTCTTCCCCCACAAAATCACGAATAATCCGCACCGGCAATGCCAAGTCTTGATACAGTAAAATAACGCCTTTACGCTTACGACGTTCGCTAACCTTGGACCACACTCGCCGTAAAAAAGCCGCATCTTGGGCGAGTTCGCCTTCACCCACATTTTCAGCCGCAGTGCGTATAATAAAACCGCCGTCATCATCAACATAAGGCAAGGTAATATTTTTAAGACGTTGACGTTCTTCTTCGAGCTCAATGCGTTGTGATACGCCCACATGGCTAGAACCAGGCATAAAGACTAAATATCGTGAAGGTAAGGTAATGTCGGTTGTTAGACGGGCGCCTTTAGTACCGAGTGGATCTTTAACCACTTGCACCATAATGTCTTGGCCTTGCCGCACCAGTTCCGCAATATCACGCACCACAAAGTTGCCTTTCTCGACATCGGCAACACATTCGGTATGAGGAACAATATCGGAAGCATGTAAGAAAGCGGCTTTATCTAAGCCAATATCAACAAAAGCAGCCTGCATACCAGGAAGTACACGGCTGATTTTACCTTTATAGATATTGCCGACTAAACCTCGTTTCATACGACGTTCAATATGCACCTCTTGCAACACACCATGCTCGACTAATGCAACACGCGCTTCTGTTGGCGTGACATTGATAAGTAATTCGGTGCCTTTTTTACGTTGTGCTTTTATATTCATAAGCCACCAGTATTCAGGTCATGCTTCAATCGTAATAGTGACAGCAGTTACACCACTGTAGATAACCGTCGAAGCAATATCTTATTGAGAGTGCTGCATCATGCAGGCTAATAATTCACGAGTATCAACTAAGGGCAAACCGACAACGGCAGAGTAACTGCCTATAATTGATTTAACAAAGCAGCCACCCAGAGCTTGTATACCGTAAGCACCCGCTTTATCCATAGGCTCACCAGAAGCAACATAAGCCTCTATATCAGCTACGGATAACTCACAGAATGTCACTTGAGTACGACACAATCGGCTAAACGTTTGCTCGCCATCTGTTAATGCTACTGCGGTCATCACTTCGTGAGTTTGACCGGATAACAAGTTCAACATGCGTTTGGCATCTTCTTGATCAACGGGTTTTCCTAATATCTGGTCATTCAGTACTACTATCGTATCCGAACCCAATACTTTAGGTGCAAAAAAATGTTCACTAAGTGCTAACCCCGCTTGGGCTTTTTCGAGCGCTAAACGGGATACATATTGAGTGGCAGTTTCGGTCGACAGAGGTGTTTCATCTATATCAGGCGCAACTAACTCGAACGAAAAACCTGGATGACTAAAGCCTGCTTGAAGTAATAATTCTTTTCTTCTTGGTGAGGTAGAAGCCAGTACCCATGTCATCTGATATTTACTCTAGTTAGTGTACATTAAAACCATACTTAGGTTTTTACGTTATATTAACGAACTTTATAATGACGGCGCATATTACGTAACACCCAAAAGACCCACCACCAAATAAATAAACTTGAAATAGCAGGCAAAAACATTTCAACATCAAATGGCGTAGACTCGACCACAACAAACTGGGTCACAAATATAACCACATGATAAATACAGATAAAACAAGCCACTAAGATTGATTGTTGCCAGCGTGGATAATTTCGCAATCGCTGACATAACAACACCACAATATAGATAACCAGCGACAATGCTAATGATCTAATCCCTAAATGGGCTCCTAACAGCACATCAAGCATTACCCCTAAAATCCACGCGGTCAGAATGTTGTAACGATGCGGTAGTGCCATCGCCCAATACATCATCACCATTAATAGCCAGTCAGGTCGCCAAGCTTCTACCATTTTAGGTAACGGCATAATCTGAAACATCATTCCGATAAATAATGTCATCCAGACCACTAAGCGCCCATTAGCGATGTGCGTACTCATTGATTTACCTCGCTGGTAACGGGTTTCGTTGCGGAGGCAGTTGCCTTGTCGGCAGTATTCTTAATCAACCCTTGTACATCAGCAGGAAGGGTAAAAGGTTTGGTTTCATCAGGCCAAATAAGTAATACATAACGAATACGGTCAAGCGCAGCCAAAGGCTGAGCATTAATCACCGCGTAGCTCTGACCGTCATCACGCGATACACTGATAACCCGAGCAACGGGATAGCCTTCGGGGAAACGATTGCCCAACCCTGAGGTCACTAATAAATCACCCACTATAATATCAGTGCTTTTAGCCACATGACGTAATTCAATTTGATCGATATCACCAGTACCGTTAGCAATCGCTCGCACGTCATTACGTGTTACTCGAACAGGAATGCCATGGGTTGTATCTGACACCATTAACACCCGGCTGGTCAATTCACTCACTTCAACGACTTGTCCTACAACACCTTTAGCATCAACCACAGGTTGACCAACATAAACACCGGTTTGCAAACCATGATTTAACACTACAAACTGCCGAAAAGGGTCGCTGGCAACTTCCATGACTTCGGCCACCATTTTACGAGAATCCATATGCACAGGCGAACCGAGCAATGTCCGTAAACGCTCATTCTCTTGGCGAACATACTCAAAACGTTGTAAACGTTCAGAGATTACCAGTTGTTGCCGAAGTAGTTCTTTGTTTTGCAATTCGAGCATATTGCGAGTCGCAAATGCTTCAGCGGACCAGTCAAGCATCACACCGGGAACATTAGCTAAATACTGCAAAGGACTTAATACTGAGGATAAAGATTGGCGAATGGGATCTAGGCGTTGATTAGTGATAAGTAATGCCACCGACAAAATAATTGCCAGTGTTAATCTAAATTGAATGGAAACGCCACGAACGAAAATTGGTTTCATAAATTGTTCACAACTTTATTAACCCGGTTACTGGTGTTAATAAAGTTGCTCAGCTAATAATAATTAGTTCTCTTCAGAGAACAAATCACCACCATGCATATCAATCATTTCAAGCGCTTTACCACCACCACGAGCAACACAAGTCAGAGGGTCGTCAGCAACCATCACCGGAATCCCAGTCTCTTGCATTAACAAACGGTCTAAATCACGAAGTAAAGCACCACCGCCTGTTAATACCATGCCACGCTCAGAAATGTCTGAAGCTAGCTCTGGTGGCGACTGCTCAAGGGCAACCATTACCGCACTCACAATACCCGATAACGGTTCTTGTAATGCTTCTAAGATTTCATTGCTGTTTAACGTAAAACTTCTTGGTACACCTTCCGCAAGGTTACGACCGCGCACTTCAATTTCAAGCACTTCGTCACCAGGATATGCAGTACCAATAGTATGTTTAATACGTTCAGCAGTTGCCTCACCAATTAGGCTACCGTAGTTACGGCGAACATAATTAATAATCGCATCGTCAAACTTATCGCCACCGATACGTACTGATGAAGAATACACCACACCATTTAACGAAATGATTGCGACTTCTGTAGTACCACCACCGATATCAACAACCATAGAGCCCGTCGCTTCAGATACTGGTAAACCAGCACCTATTGCTGCCGCCATAGGCTCTTCAATAAGATACACTTCACGGGCTCCTGCCCCCATTGCTGATTCGCGAATAGCGCGACGCTCAACTTGGGTTGCGCCTACTGGCACACATACAAGTACTCGAGGGCTAGGACGGAAAAAACTGTTGTTGTGCACTTGCTTTATAAAGTGCTGAAGCATTTTTTCGGTCACATAGAAATCGGCAATTACACCGTCTTTCATTGGACGAATAGCTTGAATATTACCAGGTGTACGCCCTAACATTTGTTTAGCATCAGTTCCCACAGCAGCAACTGATTTGGGGCCATTACTATTGCGATCACCGCGAATGGCTACCACAGAGGGTTCGTTCAATACGATGCCTTCATCGCGAACATAAATAAGAGTGTTTGCCGTACCTAAATCTATGGATAGGTCGTTAGAAAAAATGCCGCGCAACTTTTTGAACATGTATCAGGCCTGTATTCTGTGAAGTCAGAAGAATAAAAATCAGCTAACTCTATCAATGACACCCCCATTCTACAATACCGAACAGGTCAACAATCGCTAATCTGGCATTTTTTTTTCTAAAAATGCCCAAAAAAATGTCAATCGTTCAAATTTAATCCTAAAAATCATAAAAACGATGTTTTTTTATTCAGTTTATTGGTTCACTTCTCGCCAATAAATGATCCTATCATGGCCTCGGTAGCGGCCAAAATAAGCACTCGCTTTTGGGTTATATAATGAAGTCGAACTTGCATCGTCCCAATTCCAATACCATTTGAGCCAATCGTCAACAGTTAATGGAGCGGTAACTTGGCCTCGATAAGGTACTAAACCGCTACTTTCCCATAACAATGTCAGTTTTCCAGAGTTCACTTCACTGCCAGCATCGCTACGAGTAACACTCTGTCCAGCAGTTAATGATGGCGCATATACTTCTGTGCCATCTAGAGGATCAATAACTTGAGTGCAACTATCATCGATGTTTGTTATCCAATCACTACCATTCCAGTATTGGGCATAAGTTGGCATACGCAGTATTTCATTTTCAGGGCCATAGGTATTATCCATCACCACTCTGCCATGACGAAAATCTTGAGTCGAGAGTAGCTTTGCTGTGCAAGTATTATTGTCGGCACAAATACTGCTGCTACCCGGGAGCATATCTGCAGATGCAACTAATGCGAAGTCTCCATCATTATCAAATACTTGCACACCAATATCCAACAAAGAAAAAGGTCCGTCAACACCCGGAGCCGTCATTCGGTTGAAGCTAGCTAGGTTAGTGATGTCGACGCTTGCTTCACCTAAAGCCCATGAGCTTGCATCAATGGGCAAATCACTTAATCTGGCACTTAAATCCACACCATTATTACCATTTTCCCCTACTAAGATTGCATTAGCTTTAGCAAAGACACCTTGATAATTTTGGGTCACATAAGTTCCTGTATTTACGGTATTTAAGGTTAGCGCTAGTTTAAAAGGCTGATCCATATAATTAAAACTACCGCAAGATGGCACTACACTAATGTTACTGACAACAAAACGATCTGGCACAAAACGACCTATGCTAGGAGATTCAGCCATTGGAATATCATAGAAACTCGAACCTAAATAATTACTTAGAGGCTTAGCTGTAAATTGAAATACACCGACTTCTGTTACTGACTGTGGCACAGTATTAGTGTTAGTTGTTTGGGCTACATGATTATATTGTGTAGTGCCAACAGCACCTAACACGCCACCAGAAGGGGCAACTAACTCATGTGTTAACGCTATCTTGTCATGAGCATAATTGGGCGTATTGATGTTATCGCAAAAATTGGTATCGCCGTCAGACTCCCAAGCTTTCCCTTGAATAATTAAGTTAAATGACTCGCCGGCTTTTTTGTACACATCACAAGAACTGTTATCCGCAGAACATTGCGCATTATTATCTTCCGGTGTAATACATAAACCCACAGGAAAGCTCACAAACTGATCTGAACCCAACATGACCAATCCGGCTTCATCACCTGTACCGGTATATTTAGCATCAAGTTGCATTTTACCTGCATCAGGGTAATTAACATCGATATTAGCTGTACCAGTAGAATCAAAAGCTAACTTTATGTTGGTTCCTGCAGTACTTAGCTTGCTCACAGGCGTATCATTAACGGTGACTGACTGACCATTTATAGGCAAAGAGGGATCGATATAGCTACTCCAAAAACTGATATCTTTTGTGGTATCGGCAAATGTAGGGACACATTGCAGTGTGTCGTCTGATGTTTTCACTGCACTAATAGTAATGTTGTTAGTTGGTTTATTGGCTAACTTATCTGGCACCTCAAAAATAAATCCACTGTCAGCAAAGTCTAAATCACAGTTTCCAGCAGTTGCAGAGCCACCATTAATACGGCAAAGAGTTTCACTAAATGCTTTGGTACTAGGCGTTGAGCCTGAAACACCCAATGTTACCGTGCCAACCGTGTTATGCCTTAACTGTAAATCCGCTTTTTCTCCACCAGAGAATGTAACAACATTACCACCAACCCATCCACCATTAGTCACGCTTGCAGGCGTTAGCGTTGCAGTAACACTGTCATTCACCGTCTCTGTACAAGCTGCGTTTGCACAAGCTTTAATCGACAGTGTTTTGGGTGCGCAGGTAATTCCTTGACCAGAGTATGAATACTCAAAGTGATCGATTTGTACCCCTATAGGGTTGGATTTTAGTGCACATATTTCAACATTATCAATTTCATGAATATTGGTTGCCCCACCAGTAGAACCTGTCAAAGACAATAAAAAGCTCTCAGGTAAATCGGCTTGGTTTGCGAAAGACGCGGCATCAAATTGTGAAATAATTTCAATAAAACCATTACCTGTATCACGTTCAACTTTAACTAACGATTGACTAGCAACTTGTGAGTCAACGGTGATTCTGTATCGATGCGCTTGAGTGACATTATCATCGATAGTTGGCGATAAGCAGTCGCCACTTGTATTAGTCGTACCATTTGAACAAGTACCGCGTAAATAAGGATAACCAGATGTACCTGAGCCAGACCCTCGAATAGCAACCGATTGTTTACGACGCCCCGGGCCACCGGATCCACCTTCCCTTGAAAAATTACCATACTCGTCAATACCAAAACCTAACCAACCGCCCGCAAAACCATTTTCATTTGAGCGAGCACCATAACCTAACGGCCCACCATAAGCGCCTGCTTGGGGCGTAATAGTGCTATCTGACAATACAAAAGCAATACCATCGGCACCGCTACCATTATAAGCATAATGATCAAATTCTATGGTGACAAAGTTATCTGTTGCTGGAAAGAGGCGTTGGTAAGTTGACGAAGTCGCTTGATTAGTTCTCGCTTGAGTAACTTGTAAACGATTACTCACAATAGATGGAGTAAAACCACCTCGACTATTGGAAACAACCCAGTCATCGCCCAAATCAGTTCGGTCAAAGTTATCAGTAAAGCACTGAAAGACTGGTTCTAGAGCCTCAAAAGCAACAAAGCTGTATCTCTCCCAGCGATGTTGGCGGTCATTGTCTTTATAAGTATCTTCATCAATGACTATACTTACCTTGTCGTTAGTTAGGTTACAACGACGAAGCCAGCCACCATCACCACCTAAGCGACTATTTTTACCCGCAACTAATGTAGGAATACCCTCAAAGCCAGTTAAAGTTGTCGTATAACGGCATTGATTACTTACGTCTTTAGTACCACTATCAGTAAACGTTTGTGCTTGACCAAAGTGATAATGAGTTTCAACACCATTCAACGTCATTTTACCGCTAGCGGCTTGCAACGATAAATAACCAATGGTTTCATTTTGAATTTGATTGTTATTTAAATTACCTGGTTGACATCGACTATTGCTATAAACCTCTGACGTATCTAACGCGAGTTGTAGGACTGAACCGCTTGACTGTGATGTGCTGGTTAACCAACAGTCATTATTCTGAGTTTGAATCTGATTCAACACCACATTTTGAGTCGCAGGTAAAGTCACTTGGGCATAAGGGGCGCTGGAACCAAATATAGCCTGGTCATAATTAACTGAGCCAGCAATTAGCTTGATGTTATTTGGCAGGTCATAGGACCCTGGTGTAACAGCAATCCAGTGTACTTCAGGCATGACAGTGGATTTTTGATAGCGGTTAGAAGGTGATACAGGCTCTTGTTGTGACCAGGTAAACCCTTCCTTAGTCACACTACCTACAAATACCGATGCAGGGCCATCACTGTTACTGTCTTCTGTGGTCGGCATTAAGAAAATTAATGGTATGACACCAGTTTGAAACGCATAATCAAATTCTACATCGGTCGATTTATCCCCAGAGGCAGTGGATTTACCAAATTGAATATGAAAGTTAGCTTCTAATGCAAAGCTTTGGCAGGCAAAAAAGCTCGTGCCCACTAAAATAACAATACATATAAATAGTCTAATTCCCACGCGCTTCTACCTCCACTTGGCGACTCACTCGTAAACACGTTGAACTGCTCGAGTCACCAGCACAATCACCCGTTTCGCATGCAGCTAAACTATTAATTCTATATTGAGTCACACCACTGACACTGGCAGTATTACAGCTAATGCTCACGCTACAACTATGAAATCCAACCGCGTTACTCGGTGGCGTCCAAGTTGAAGCCACATCGGTACACGTCGCCGCAGTACCATCAAGTGGAAATAACTGAGCCAATGCCGCATCAGCACCACTGTTAGCGCTAAACAATGCCCGAGTGCCCCACACTTCCATATTTACCGACTCATCAGCATCGCCAACAATTCGGATCAAACTGGCCGCAATAAGAAACATCACGGTTAATACAAAAACACCGATAATTAATGCACTACCTTGTTGTGCCTGTTGGCTTAATTTCAGCTTAGGGAACATTCATCACCTGCACTTGATGTTGATATTGAAACGTTTCACCATTAACACTAAATACCGGCTGTAAATGCACAATGGCGTTGGTCACTAATGACGATGGCGTAAGAATGACCGCTGGATTAATGGTTAAAGCGTTAGTGATATTTTGTGCCATCAATACACCATTGCCCATCGCGGTAGGTAATGGCTGATTGGCCGAAAAACCATAGCCTTGATATAAACGTAACTCTACATTGCTAGCGGTATTAATAAAACAGTAACTCAATGGGTTGTCAGCAACGTATAAGCGTTTTAGCGGCGACGCTTCTGTAAAACGCACGGTTTGAGTTAGAGTGATCGTCTGTTTATCACCAGATTCAGCAACACTTTGTACAATAAATCGCTTAGCGGTAGTCCCTTGTGGATTGTAAATTTCATCGGTGGTTAATGGGTAAATAAGTACTGATTGACCTGTATTAATACTACGAATGCTTTTAATCGCCGTTAAGCTATTTTGCGCAGCTTGGGGAAAAAATGGCGCATCAAGATACGAGGTACTGGCGCTAATCGGCAATAATTCAAGACATTGATAACTCCCGTCTGTTGCGGTTAACACCCGCATACTATTGGGCACAGCAGCACGGATATCTCGGGTCATCCGTTCCATACCAAAACGGCTTTCACTCAACACGTGATCAACGGCGCTTGATTCAACAAATATTCGGGTACCAAAAATAACAAAGCTACTCAACCCAACCACTACAATGCCTAAAACTAAAATGACCGTCACCATTTCAATTAAGGTAAAACCAGCAATCTTTAATCGGCGCTGTAATGGCATTAGTAATTACTCCTTACCGCTTGGTAAGTGATCACTTCATTAGCCGGCGTGGTCACATCTACGGTAATTAATTTTTGCGCCTTCGTTGCTGAGTTTAGATAAGTCACTGACACGTTCAACTGATAATTAGGATAGGCTTGGGCATACGTTTGGCTTGAATCGAGCATGTTGGCGGTTTGATCTAAGCCGTCGTAATCATCAACATCATTAAAAGTGTCACGGGTTTCACCGTCATTACCCAAAGCGCTTACTGCAGAGCAAGTATTACCTGCTGGAGCATCACACGCTGGTACACCACCGTTGGGGTTGGTTTGTTGATCATAACGCTTACCCCAAATCTCATTCATTACCGAATGAGCTAATTCTGCAGAGCGGACTCTGTGCAAGGTTTTTGCCGCTCTATCGGCTTGGGGGAGTAACATGCTGGTGAGCATCACAATTGCTATACCGATCACCATCATACCAACGACAAGTTCAATTAAGGTAAAGCCACGTGCAAATTGAGCGAACTGTTGACGCTTGGGTGCTTTGTGAAATTTTTTCATCGCGTGAAGCCGAGATTGTGGTTGCCGCTTAAATTTACAGAGCATAAATATAGCCCTCAGTTTCTACCGCAATGGCAAGCGTTTCATCGGCAACCGCGTTAAAACAATATCCCGAGCAAACAGGGGAGACAATTCGCCCTAGACTATCAAAGGTAATCGAGAATACTTGGCTAGCGGTACTGGCTAGGGTGATATTAGTGCCACCACTAAAGGTTTGCGGTTGTTCTGTGCGGAATGGATTACTGCAACTATTGTTCGAGCTAGTAACAATGCGATCATTAAAATAACGTAAGGTATAGCCACTGGCGTTAACATCAAGTTGATAGCACTGATCAGTATTTTGCATTGCTTTAAGTTGGACTTGACGCAACTCGCTAATAAACTCATTACGTAAGGTATAAGCGCTGTAAGAAGAGTCAGACATTAAACGCGGTAATACCGCCACAGCAATAATACCAATCAAAATCATGGTGGTAACCAATTCAACTAAGGTAAACCCAAGCTGAATATTGCGTTGTTGACTCAATGAAATACAGTCCTTATTTAATCTAATGAATATTGTGTGCGATAAAAAGCGCTAAACCATAATATTGTCAGAGACTTATATTAGCTGATTAAGTATGGCAAAAACAGCCAAGCTTGTCTGTTTATTTGCTGAGCTCAAGAAAACGCACTAATAAATACTATCAATAATGAATGGTGAATCATAAATCAAATAACTATCAAAATTTAACTTTTCCTTAGGAAGAAAATATCCAAAAAAAAACCTGCAAAAGCAGGCTTCTTTGTAATTAATTATCAGTATTTAGCATTTGTTAGCATCAGGCACAGCAGAAAATACTGGAATTGATGTTGCTGTTGCTGGTTTATAAGTGAAAGTACAAGTGTATGGAGCATCATTTTGCCAAAAACTTACGACACCACTAGTAGAGTCAACAGCAAGAGCCCAATCGCCAGTTGAAGTAACATTACCTGAAGTAGGAGCGGTAATGCTTTGAACGCTTATATCCAATGCATTGGTAAAGTTGACCACTGTATTGTCCAAGTATCCATAATCTGTTGTTACATCTACATTGGTTGCAGGAGTCGCTGAAGCATCACCTGATAAAGTAACAGTTGCATTTTCTGTTGTTTCTTTTCCAGCTAAAGCCGCTTTTGAATAAACTAAAGTATTAGCACCTTGAATCGCTGCTTTTAAACCGCTTAGCGCAGACGCACGAGCATCACCTTGCAGATTAATAAATTTAGGTGCTGCAGTTACTGCTAAAATACCGAGAATAATGATAACAACCACTAATTCAATTAATGTAAAACCTTGTTGCTTTTGCATATTAAATAACCTCTATTAAAAAGAAATGGGTAAATCGACATCATTATTAGAAGTGATAAACCAAATTAGTCGTTAGTAAATGATACCACCTGACCCGTTCCGGCATTATATGTTACACCGTTAGCGCCCGCGGTATCTAAATCTGGAGTAGGATCTGCAACCCCTGTAGTCTGATTTAGTGTTAAGGTAGCGATTTGATGATATACACACACATCAAGATTACTGACAGTTTGACCATCAATACTGGTAGATGTTCCACCCACACCATCTAACATTCTAACCGTATAACGTTGTTTGCTTGCATCTAAGTTGTATATAACATTTCTAGGTGCATTTTGTAAAACTGAATCAAATACTTCCTGACAAGTATCGTCGGTCATTGTCGTAGCATCTGTATTGGTTGTGCCTGTAGGAAAACCAAACCGAGTATCAAGCGATACACTGGTACCGTCTAAAAGCACATTAGTATTACGACGACCATCAACTTCCCATTGAGCGCGTACAAAACTCACTGCGGTAGCTAAACCACCTGCAACCCCGTCGACACTGGCATCTTCAGCATCATCAGTCACATTTAAAAAGCGCGGAAGTGCCGTAGCGGCTAATAAACCGAGGATGACAATAACAATAACCAATTCGACTAATGAAAAACCTTGTTGTTTCAATTTCATAATATTTGACTCTTCTCTATAGCGCCATAACAGCAAATAAAACTGATTAAGCTATAACTTCACTAATATTAGCAGGTTATTAAATTTTTAACACTAGCGATACGTAATTTTTCAGTCGCCTATTAAAAAAATAACGCTACCCGTTTGCAGTTGATAACGTAAACTGGCCTTATTTGAAAAGTAACGGCAGATATTCTGATCAGACTGATAATCTACCGTAATATGTAATTCTTGAACATCACTTGCCAGTAATTGCCCCCATAGATGTTCGCATCCTTTGGCGTCATTAGTATTAATGATTGGCCAACCTTGAGCCGACATAGAAATCCAATTACCGGTTGCCACTAAATCAACATCATCAATAGTGCCTATCTTCAATTGAGTATCATTTGGTACTGTCTCGTTGTTGCCAGTATCTATCTTATTCGAAGGCATATTTGATGCAACATTATGCCAAGACAATAACATCTTATCGGGTCGACCAGAGGCTAACCATTGGCTGCGTACCATAGACAAAACATTCAACAGACGATTATGTTCAAATTCTAAGCCTCGTTCACCTAAACTTTGGGTGTTATTTAAATAACGTATACCAAAAACGGTTAGCAATACCAGCAACACTAATATTGCAATAATGCGCGCATAAACGTTAAGCAAATCATCATCTGCTTTTTGCTGGCTCAGCATTCCAATGCCCAATGAATAACGTTCATTCCGCGCTAGCCCCCTTTGACCACATTAAGCATATCCCACATAGGAAGATAAATACCCAGAGCTAATATCAATACAATACCAGCAACAAATGCGATTAAAATAGGTTCCAATTTGGCGGTGAGATTTTTTAAATCGTAATCGACTTCGCCTTCATAAAAATCAGCGGCATCATTCAATAACTGATCAATTTGACCCGTTTCTTCACCCACTGCTACCATTTGCAGAACTAATGGCGTAAACAATTGACTACTATTGGATACCCGCAGCATTGATTCACCTGATTCGATACCACGGCGCATCCCCACAATCTTGTCATGCATATAGGCATTATCCACCGCATCCGCAACCAGGCTTAATGCTTGTGTCATGGGTACACCCGCACTGAGCATCATCGAAAAACAACGACAGTAACGCGACAAGGTTGAACGTTCAATAATAGAGCCGACCACAGGAATATGCAGTTTCCATAAGTCCCATTGCTTCTCACCTTTTTCTGTATGATGCCAATATCGAATACCGACTACAACGCCAATTAATACCACGATCATATGAGGCCAAAAATTAACAAACAGGTTAGATGTGCCAATTAATATTCTTGTCGCCAATGGCAGTTCCGCGCCAAAACGAGAAAACATATCAGCAAATTTAGGGATAACCATAATATTCAAAATAACCATCGCAATGGTAATGGCGATCAATACAAACATTGGATAACGTATCGCCGCTTTGATCCGACGACGGGTTTCTTGCTCTCGTTCGATATACCCTGACAACTGGATAAAAGCGTCTTCCAATTTACCGGTATTTTCACCAACATGAACCATCGATATAAACAATGAATCAAATACATCTGGATGTTGATTCATTGCCGAAGATAATGGTCGCCCAGAAGTAAGCTGTTCAGATATATCATCTAAAGCTTTCTTCATTCGGTCTGAATGAGTGGTTTCTGATAACCCAGCAATAGCTCTTAAAATGGGAATGCCTGAACGCGTCAATGAATACATTTGTCGGCTAAAAATTTGCAGTTCTTCGAGCGACACTTTGCTTTTAAATAAGCTCACCGAAAACGATTGCTTGGTTTTCACTTCTCGTAATTCTAACGGGATAATGCCCCGAGATAACAATGTATCGGCCGCGGAGCTTTCATTGGCAGACTCAAGCTGTGCACTGACAGCCTGCCCTTGTGAATTACGACCTCGGTATTGATATGTCGGCATGATTACAACCCAATATCTTGTTGACTAACAAGATCTTCAGACAAGGCAACTGTTGATTCACTGACATCTTCCACTAGTTTAGACACTTCTTCTAGTGTTGTGGTACCAAGGAACAAATACTCCATGGCCGAATGCGCGAGCGGAATAAAATGAGGACTGCGTATCGCTGCTCGGGCAAAGTCTTGCGGATTACCTGTACGCATGGCATCAATCATGTTTTCGTCTAGTTCGAGTATTTCAAAAATACCTATTCGACCACGATAACCAGAACCATTACAGGTTTGACAACCACTACCCACTTTAAACGTAGCGCTGTTAATATCTCTTTTAGTCACACTCGTAAGCCAGCTACGTTCAGCCGCGGTTGGCTGATAATCCACTGCGCAATTATGGCAAACACGCCTCACAAGACGTTGAGCGATAATGACTCGCAATGCACTGGCAACCAAATAACTCGCCGCGCCCATATCGAGTAATCGTAACGCACTGGTAACGGCATCATTGGTATGCAAAGTCGATAATACAAAGTGACCTGTTAACGCACCCCGTAAACCAATTTCAACGGTTTCTTGGTCACGCATCTCCCCCACCATGATAATGTCTGGATCTTGACGGAGCGTGGTACGCAGTACGTTAGAAAAGTCCAAACCAATTTTGTGATTAACCTGAACTTGGTTAATTCGCGGTAACTGATACTCTACTGGGTCTTCTACGGTAATAATCTTTCGGTCTGCAGTATTAAGCTCATTTAAAATCCCGTATAACGTTGTCGTTTTACCGCTACCCGTTGGCCCTGTCACTAACAACATACCGTGAGGGCGCTTAATTTGTTTACGAATTCGCGCCACGATATTGGGTGGCATGCCGGTTTCATCTAAGGTACGCAGGCCTGTGGTTTGATCTAACAAACGCATTACCACAGATTCGCCATGATAAATGGGCATGGTCGACATCCGCACGTCAATTTGATGACCTTTTATTTCCATATGAAAACGGCCATCTTGTGGCATACGTTTCTCTGAAATATCCAATCCCGCCATCAATTTAAGCCGCAATACCAATGCCGAAGCAATATTGACTTCACTTAAGATATTTTCATGTAATTGACCATCAATACGCTGGCGGATCCGCAGCACTTTCTCGCCGGGTTCAATATGAATATCTGACGCTCGCATTTGCACTGCATCTTCAAAAATAGACTGCAATAACTTCACGACAGTGGTTTCGTTATCACTGTCACTTTGGGTTATATTAGCCAAATCGAACATGTCATCAGAGGCATATTCTTCGTCGAGCTTACCGGCGATTTCCGCGATTTGACCAGTACGACGATAAAGGTTATCAAATGCATCGAGTAACTGTTGTTCTGGTGCTACCGCGAGCATTAACTGCTTAGGGGCTACTAATGCTTCAATATTATCAATGGCCTGCAAGTCTGCAGGATCGCTCATTGCAACGACTACATGGTCTGGATGACTCTCTACCACTAAGGCACGAAAACGTCTCGCCTGTACTTCGGGGAGAATATTAACCACTTCATCGGCTATTGGACGGCGACTAATATCAAGATAGGGTAAATTTAGCTGTTGAGACAAAAACTTAAGTAACTGATCTTCAGTAATACTGTTTAAGTCAATTAACGTACGACCGAGCTTTCTACCTGAATTACGCTGTTCCGTTAATGCTTGCTTTAATTGCTCGTCGGTAATAATCAGCTCTTGAACAAGAAGATCCCCTAACCGCATCTTTAACTTAGGCTTCATCGGTTTTCCCCTAACTGAACTAAACGTTTTTCAATAAATGACATGGCGGAAGTAGATAATCCTTCATAACTTAAAGCAGATCGGTAAGCTTGAGCTGCTTGGGAATATTTTTTCTGAGAATCTAACGCATATCCTAAACCCATCCACCAGCGAGAGTTGGTCGACTCGGATACCAGTAAATTACGGTAAGCAGATTCTGCTAAAAAGAAGTTTTTTGAGCTTTGCGCCAATTCGGTTTGAGCAACCCATTTATCTCGAGCCCAAGTAGAGTTGTCAGGGATCATATCCAAGGTTGACAATGCTTTATCATAGGCTTTCATTTCGGTTTGAATTTGCGACAAAATCACATAAAACTCCCATTGTTGCGGAAACAGACTAATACCACTCTCAAGTAATCGCATCACCGCGATAAGATTATGCTGGGCATAATAAATCGCTACTAATTGTTTACGGGCTTTATGTAAGCTAGGTTGCAATACTATTGCCTCTAAATAGTAACCCGTGGCATCATCAAGTCGCTGCTCTTGCTCTGCATTCATCGCTTTGCGATATTGCAATTGCGCCATTTGCGCTTTAGTCAGCACCACTTCTTTCACCGTCATCCCTGCAGGCATTTGTCTGGTAACCGATTCTTGTATAGATGAAGCAGACGTTTGCTCTGTGGTTAAGCCTTGAGTCGCTTCAATATTATTCGAGGCGTTCTTATTCGGTGACACCTTAGTCGATTCAATACTATCAGGCACCACATTATTAGATATGGTGTTATTGTTTACTGTTTTACTAGGAACAGCCTTATTGGCGTCTGTAAAACTCGACTTATCAGACTCTTCGGTTGTAGTTAATAGCGTTGGTGTTTCAACCGTTTCAGGTACATTAACGCTATCTTGTCGTTGCGATGCTGGAGATAAACTCATTGTATCGTCATCAAGCACTGGTGCCGTATCCACTGCTGGTGAACCTGGCATAGATATTTGATCCCTTATCTGGGCAGCATTTTGAGTTATTACCGCTGTACTTACCAATGCCGATGTTTGCATACGTGTCGATGTTGGGTTTAACACTAATTTAGACTGTTCAACATCAAGACCGTCATTCTTTTGCGGCAGATTAACATCTAACGATTCAGTTTCTCTGGTCACTATTGAACTGATAGAGGCTAGTTCACTGACAATTTCATTATTAGCTTGGCGGTATATTGATACCCCAAACCATAATGTAGGTATTAAGAGTATAGCTACGACAATAAGGCTAATGAGCGGCAATCGTGATTTAGCGGTTGATTGGTATTGAATTTGAGGACGTACAAACTCACCCGCTGGTTGCGTCGGAGGGATTCCGGTTTCAGACTGTTGGCGCAGCTCTAAATCTTTCAGCATTTTGATAATCACGCTCATTTTATCTCGCCTATTTGTGTCATCCATTCACCACAACAGCTTTCGCCATTGAATCCAACAAACAACATCAATGCGGCAAGCAGCACAATAATCAATATACGAATACGAGAGAACTTCACTTTATGCTGCAAACTAACATCTTCAGTGTCCAATATTGCAGCAAGACAATCACGAGTAGACACCTTTTTTCCGTTTTGGCCGTAACATAATAATAAACTCTTATGTGCCAATATATTCACTAAGCGCGGAATACCTCGAGCGGCTTTAGCGATGAGTTTGATATCTGATGTACTAAACAATTCAGACCCTTTATAACCGGCTACCATGAGGCGGTAATGAATATAAGCCTGTATCTCATCCCAGGTTAACGGACGTAAATTATAACTAAAGGTGATACGTTGCCTTAACTGTCTGAACTTTGGTTGTGCTAGGCGTTGATCTAATTCTGGCTGGCCAAATAACACCACTTGCAATAGCTTACGGCTTTCGGTCTCTAAATTGGTAAACAATCGTAATGCTTCAATACTGTCATCTGGTAATGCTTGTGCTTCATCTAAGACGAGCACCACCTGAAATCCTCGATGATTAAGCGCCAGTAAACGCTCATGGATCAATCGGGTCAATTGCTGCTGATCTAATTTATCAGGTAAATCCAACCCTAGTTCACCTGCAACAGCCCAACGTAATTCATTAGGGCTTAAATAGGGGTTAGGTAAATAAGCACAATGGTATTGAGTCGGTAAGTCATTCAACAGCTTACGACAAACCAAGGTTTTACCTGTGCCCACTTCACCCGTGACCTTAATAAAACCTTCGCCTGTTTGTAATGCGGTTTGTAGTACTTGCAGTGCTTCCACATGCGGCGACAACCCAAAAAAGAAACCTGTATTTGGGGTAAGCGTAAAAGGCAACTGACTTAAGCCAAAATGCTCCAAATACATAATTACTGGCTATCCCTTTTCAAGTATCAACCGCCGTTATCCTATGCCAACTGTCGTTATCAACTGCCACTACTTAGAAGGATACCAACGTTCAATTAAATCCTGTGAACGTTTTAATTCATCCTTCCATGTATCACCACCGACAACCGTTGGTTTTAACATAATAATCAGTTCGGTTTTCTGCTTAGATTTAGTACGACTAGTAAAGGCTTCGCCCAAAAATGGAATATCACCCAATAATGGAACCTTGGAAACCGTTTCAATATTCTCGCTTTTCATTAATCCGCCAATAACGACGACATCACCAGATGCGGCTCGGATCACAGTATCAGATTCACGGATCTCGCTTTGCGCTAAAGGTAATTCCAACGTTGAGTCACTGATGGTAATTTCTTTGGTTTGCGAGGTCACATCGATGACTGAAGGATGGACGTGCAATATCACATTGCCATGTTCGTCGATCTGAGGGGTTACATCTAATGCAATACCGGAGAAAAATGGGGTTAACTCAACTTGTGGAGTGGTAACTGTCGTTGTGCCAGACACTGTCGTTGAAGACACATCGGTCACGAAATACTCATCATTACCGACTTTAATCACCGCTTTTTGGTTATTAGAAGCCGTCACTCGCGGGCTTGAAAGTACATCGACATCGCCTTGAGTATCTAGCAAATTGATAATGCTACTAAAATCAGTTCCGCTGAAGTTTATTGAGGTTACGCCGCCAATAGCGGTTGTAATGGCATTGCTTAATCCTTGTCCTGCTGAGGTACTGAAATTAATATTGGTACTGCCAGCATGACCTAAAACATTTTCCCACTGGATCCCTTGCTGGTAACCGTCAGATAAGGTGACCTCTATAATTTTCGCTTCTAAAATCACTTGGCGTTGTAAATGACTTTCTGCTATTTGTAAAAAACTACGAATTTGACGTAACTCATCAGGGAAGGCCCTAACAGTGACTAAACCCGCTTGAGGCGTCACCACAACTTGTCGACCACCACCCGTTTCACCCATAATGGATGTTAATGTTGCTTGTAATTCACCCCAAAAATCTGTTTTAGTCGTTGAACGAATAAATGTACCATTGGTATTGTCACTACTGTTCGAATTACTGTCGCTACTACTATTATTGCTAGAGCTATTGTTGTTATTGCTATTACTATTTCCACTACTTGAATTACTGTTTTGATCTGAAATTCGTCCAGAGCTAACTGACGTTAATGACAAGCCTTCGCGTTGCATGTAGATATAATTCAACGGAAATGTTTCGGTTCTCATACCCGATGGGAATACCCGTAAAATACGTCCTTCACGATTAACTTCGTAACCATAAATATCTTCCACTACTTGTATAGCTTCTGACAGAGTGACTGCTTTTAAAGATAACGATATTTTACCTTGAACATCAGGATGTACCGCAATACTTAATGGGGTATCTTTCACTAAACTGGGGAAAAAGACTCTGGCATCCACTTCATTTGCAGACACATCAAAACGACGCTCCGCAGGTATGGCTCTTGCTGATGGACCCAATATATTACTACCATTGAGCTCACGCTGAACATCTTCCGGCATCGCCGCTAGAGGGGGCGTAATAGCTTGAGGGATATCAACTTGTTGTCTTGACTCATTCAAAGCCGTTTTTGCAGCTTGTGGATCGGGTCTATCTGTTGTTTGGCAAGCAACTAAGCACAGCGACATCAGAGGAGTAACATATTTAATCACATTCATTTTTTATTCTTATCCTATCACTCTGTTATCGACTGAAATAGTTGAAGTTTTCTTCCATCTGACAAGGTAACATAATCTTTACTAATTTTTGATACTCGCAAGCCACTACCGTTAACTGCATCACCCACCGACAGAATGATATTATTGATAATTGCATAGGAATGTTGACCGTTAACAATACTGTTTAGCACTAAAGCTTGATTATCATCAAGGGCCTTTACAGCAAGAAACCCCTGGCTAGGCAAGGTAGGATCACGTAAAGTTTGTGCATTAGTCGCGGACATTAGCAGCATCATTAGGCTCACTGCAAATGCCATTGTGTTAATTTTGTTTTGCAACACTGATAAAGTCCTTATTCACACTCAGTGTGTAAAGTTCTAATTCAACTAAGGCATCAGGATGAACGTCTACACGATAGTCCAGCCGCTTCCAATACAATTTATCAGGCATACTTTCGACGGCCTTAATAAACGCTAAAATAGAAAAGTAATCACCTTGTAAGGTTAACTTAATACCGTGACGATAGAGATTAATTTTATCAGCATCTCCAACTTGCAATAAGGCTTGAGGAGCAATTGAGGCAAATGAAATGAGCGACACTCCTTTCACATTACCTAACAAATTGGCTAATAACGTTGGCATATAATCAGCTGGCACCATATCAACCATTTGGTCGGTTAAATCGGCATCGATCAATTGCATCTGCTCAGTAATTAATTGTAATCGCTGTTGGTAATCCTGATTAGGATCTAGCTGCAATCGCTCTTCATAGAGTGCCACTTGTTGCATGGAAATCGAATTTTCTTGCTGTAGCCCTTTTAATTGATTTTTCACACTTTGCTGTTGTTTCCAAAGTGATTCAAAAGGCATAAACAACAACATTCCCGCTACTACGAATAAAGCAACAGCAATCAATACTCGTTCGCGCTGGCTTAATTCATTAAATTTTTCAGACCATATCAACCATTGTTGTTTCATTGTGCTAACTCCTTAGCACTAGGTTGGCTTATTAATTTAAATGCTAACGGTTGCGCTTCGCCGCGGTCCATCGTCATAGCCGAAAACGCGTACCCTTTTAATGTAGCTGTGTTTTTAAGTTTATCTATCCAAAGGGGGATACTTTGTGGGTTACGTCCATAGCCTTCAAATTCAATGCGCTGAACGTCATTGCTTTGTTGTTCTATTGTTATATGGCTCAACCACAAACTATTGTCGGCAACAGCAGCTAAATCGGTCAACATTGGCGAGTAACCTTGGCTAATTAGCATATCCATTTGACTAAGTTTATCTTTTAATAATTTATTAAGGTCTAAACGTTGCCGCTCAAGCTCAACCTTTGCTACCAATTTAGCATCGGGTTTACGTTCAGCAATCTGTTGCTCTAACTGATTTTTTTGTTCAGTTAAACTATTCTTTTTGCTGTTTTCCTGCTGGTTGAGCACCTGCAATTCATCGGTATTCCAAAGTCCTACGCCATAAAGTAGCGCACTGCACCCTATAAATAAGGCTAATGCGATTATCATTCTAGAAAACGTCAGCCTTTGTTTTTTAGGCAACAAATCTGCTGTATATAAATTAACGCCGGTTTTTATCACACTTCACCTCGCGTTAATTCTTGCAGTGCCAACTGAGCGAGTAAACTCGATACACCATCATGAGTAATCGCCGTCACTTTTTGATTAAAGTTGGCCGCTACAAGATTGGCCAATGATGCACTATCGCCTTCAACCAAAATACTAATCGATGCCACCGGAGCTTGACGTAACTGGCTTTCAAAATAGTCCATAGACCGCTGAATCTCTAAGCTGAGATTATCGGCTAAACCTAGCTTTAATTCTTCTAACGTCGCTTGATTCAGTTGATTAAATCCTCTGACTCGACGTTGCATTAACACTTCGCCCGCTTTAACGACCAGTAACAATAATTCCTGTTGTGGTAGGTGGGAAACCAACATATGTGCCATGTTATCGTGAGCTAATAAATGGCTTAACGCTAATTCTTCAATGCTTATCCCTGCAACCTCTAATCCACTAGTATTACAAGCACCCGCTAACTGCATTAAAAATTGACGACTACTTACCACTACATTCACTTTTGAACTAGGAATAAGGCTAGACTCAAAATAATCCAGATGAATATTAGCGACAGGCTCTGACACCATGTCCTTAACAGACCAAATTAATGCTTGAGTCACTTCAGTAGGTTCAACATTAGGTTTTTCAGCTTGTACTAGCTGATAATATTGATGAGACATCACTAATTGTACTCTAACTCGACCAAACTGATGCTTTAGTGCTTCAAAAGCTTGATACCAATCGTTTTTCTTTACTGAAAACTGACTAATAACAGCTGCCGAATGGTCTTGCTTTGGCTTGTACGCCCACAGGCAATTATCGGCGACAAATACGCCTAAATCCCCCATAGATTTGGAAGTCTGCCAAAAGGCTAGTTTACTCAAAAAACCATTGTCCATTGCTTGACCCGTATTCGCTAACATATTAATTATTTTAGATTCCTGGCTAATGGTACATTATCAAATCAACAGGATCATTAATTCAACACATCAAGGAGATTCAATTAGGAATCCATAGTTATTTTTGGGAAAATATGTCGCGATTAAACGTTGTACTAATGCGTTGATTCTATAACTAATCAATAAAATACCGAATATTTATTTAAGATAAAAGTTAATATATTGATAAATAAGCTTTAACATTAGTGTATTAAAACAAACATAGCACTAAAATCGTTAAACTTCAGATCTTTGCCCTAAGAAATCGCCCTGTGCAGCACTCACCCCGAGAATTTTTAACGTTTGCCACTCCTCGAAACATTCAACCCCTTCTGCAATCACTTTTACTTCCGCTCGATAAAGACCACCAATTAAGCTGCGAATAAATAGTTGATTCTCCGGTCGTTGATGCACTTGTCGTACGATAGAACGGTGTAGTTTGACTAAATCAAAATGATATTCTTGAATATAATGACTCCCGACAACATACTGCCCAACATTATCGACAGCCAATTTCGCCCCCATTTTCCTAAGCATATCTAAGGTTTTAAGCAATAAGGTATTCTTTTGATTTTTAACAATGATGTCTTCCGACACCTCGAAAATAAGCCGCGAAGCTAAAGGACGATGCTCAAGTAATGTTGATTGTATCCAACGAACAAACGCTCTACTGATTAAACTATCGAGGCTTAAATTGATGCTATAAGTGAGTGTATTATCATTCATTAGCCTGAAGAGCACTTGCTCCAATATTTGCCGTTCAATCTGTGGCATCAAGCCACATTTGTTAGCCATTGGAATAAACAAGGTTGCGCGTATATCCTTACCCCGTGAATCTCTAGCACGACTAAATACTTCATAATGTAGAATTTGATCATCACTGTCGACAATCGCTTGTTGTAAGGTAAAAAAACGTTTTGATACTAGCGTATTTTCTAGGAAGCTGCGCCAACGGACAGAACCTTTGGCAATTTCTTCATCTAATGCGCCTTTATCATACATAAACCAGTTATTAACCCGTTGCAGCTGTGCAGCACGAAGTGCCATTTCAGCCTCTTCAACAAGTTGAATTTGTAAATCGCCAGTTTTAAAAAATGCACAGCCTAAGTGGAAAAAATTATCAGGATCACCGATGCCATAAAAAGGTAATGCGAGACAAGTTTTTAGTATTCGTTGGGCTAACTGATCGGCTTCTATGAGCGATAATTGTGGGACGACAATAGCTAATTGAGAATAACTACGTCGGGCAAAAATACTGTCTTCATATTGAGTTAACGCTGCAGTAATTGCTTCGGTTGTTAGTGATAGCATCGCCTTCATGCCACCTTCACCGAATTCATTTTCAACCAAATCAACATCATCAAACTCAATAAACATCAATACACCATGAGCCATCATTTTTTGATCATGGCTTAGCGCATCTAGACGGTTTTGAAAAAATATAGGATTACCAATTTGAGTTTGTTTATCTAAAAAAGTATCTTTCCGAATAAACTGATCTAAGCGACCACGTTCTTTATGAGCATCATCCAGATCGGCGAGTAATTTACTGAGCGCACGATTGATCATGCGTGGTTTACCATTGGTAGGCACTTCGGCGGCTTGCTTTAATTTACCGTCTAAAATAAGTTTGCTCCGCAGTGCAAGTTGCTCTACTCCATCTAATTCTCTGGAATACCAACCATAACCAAAGCGAACAAAAAACCCGATACTAATAAAACCGATAAAAAGAATTATCAGCTCATGCCAGCCTAAATCATACAAAGAAAAAGGCGGTGGCATAACCAACTTCATGGATAATTGACCAGGGTTCAACTGGGTTTGATATACCGTCAAGTTGCTCTGAGTGGTATCGATTTGATCGCGATGAAATTGGTAAACGACTTGGTGTTTATGAGACAGAGAAAAATCGACCGCTTTATAAGCTGTCAATAATGGGGGTAACCAACTTGAAAATTGATTGCTGCCATGTTGCTGGTAATCCTCGACTAACATGGTCTCTAATTCAGCGACTTTTTGTTGCTGAAAATTATAGGTTAATTGAGTAAACCCCATCACCGCACACAACAAAAACACAAAGGCAACAGCGGCCAATGAAAGCAACCAAAAGCTGGTCATTTTTTTAGTAAGGATCTTGGTGTGTTTCATGTATCCGCTATCCTGCTGGATTTATTTAATGTCTCCAATATAACGATTGTACTCCACAACTTCACTAAGCGATTTATTGACTTTTATCCGACACCATAAAAAAAGGGGCAAAAGCCCCTTTTGTTGAAATGCAATCTCGCTAACCCATCTATATTTGAATTAACTAATCGATTTATCTATTTCCAATATTCTATACCTGATATTCAGTCGGCAATGTGGTTATTTTTGCCACTCCGGAGTCTATTGCCGCTTGTGACACCGCGCGAGCAACAATCGATAACAATCTTGGATCCATTGGTTTTGGCAACACATATTGTGGACCAAAGCTTAAAGATGACACGTTAGGATAAGCAGCAAGCACTTCAGTAGGAACCGGCTCCTTGGCAAGATTAGCGATTGCATATACAGCAGCCAACTTCATCTCGTCATTAATCACCGATGCACGAACATCTAGTGCACCTCTAAAAATAAACGGAAAGCACAATACATTATTGACTTGATTGGGATAATCACTACGACCGGTACCCATAATTAAATCTTTGCGGATATTGTGGGCTAATTCGGGTCTAATTTCAGGATCTGGATTAGAACAAGCAAAAATAACAGGATTAGGCGCCATTAACGCAATATCGTCAGCGGTTAATAAGTTCGCTCCCGACAAGCCTAAAAATACATCGGCATCTTTAATCACGTCTTGCAACGTACGTTTGTCAGTATTATTGGCAAATAATGCTTTGTACTCATTGATATCTTCACGACGAGTATGGATAACACCTTGTCTGTCGAGCATATAAACATTTTCACGTAATGCACCACATTTAACAATCATCGTCATACACGCAATGGCAGCTGCACCAGCACCTAAACAAACAAATACTGCATCACCAATTTTTTTACCCTGAATTTCGAGCGAGTTTAACATCCCTGCTGCAGTCACAATAGCAGTACCATGTTGATCGTCATGAAATACGGGTATATTACATCGCTTAATGAGCTCTTGTTCTATCTCAAAACATTCAGGCGCCTTGATGTCCTCTAAGTTAATTCCGCCAAAGGTATCAGCAATAGATTCAACGGTATTAATAAAGTCTTCAGTTGTGCGGTGTTTTACTTCAATATCAATTGAATCGATATTAGCAAAACGCTTGAATAGCAGTGATTTTCCTTCCATAACAGGCTTAGAAGCTAATGGACCTAAATTACCCAAGCCCAAAATAGCCGTGCCGTTGGTAATCACCGCAACGGTATTACCTTTATTGGTATATCGATATGCATTTTCAGGATTCAATGCAATTTCTCTAACAGGCTCCGCAACGCCTGGACTATATGCTAAAGCAAGGTCATGGCTTGATTGAGCGGGTTTTGTTAGACAAACAGCCGTTTTCCCTGGCACTGGAAATTCATGATAGTCGAGAGCTTGTTGACGAATATCTGACATTTTATACATCCTGAAATGCGCTAAATTGAAGAAAGATATGGTCAACAGTACACATTAGTTGTGAACTTGATCACCATAGAAAATTTCAACAACAATACGCTAATACTGAGACGATATAAATCAAAAACTTAATAATAGAACCCATTGCAAGCCAAAACATAGGCTACGTTTTATAAAACTAACTAATCCAACATGAATATATATAAATCAATAAGTTAAAAATGTAGGAATATAACAAGATTTAGGTTGGCAATCGGATGTAGGAGTCGTTATTTACAGTTTATTTTGTCTAAATTACAATAAAGTGGATTTTATGGTTTTTGGTATTGTTTATTACTAAAAAATTAGTTTTCTTCTCAGCACAATACTCGTTGACGGTTATTGACCTTTGGAGCGGGATTAGAGATGGGGCAAATAAACCTAAAATCAAAATAGCTCACGTTTTAAGTCAACTCAGCGCAGTTAGCTAGCATAATAAACAACGGCTCAATATTGTTAACAACCTCTAGCTGAAGTTATTCAAATTTAGAACACAAAAAAGGCGCCAAAGGCGCCTTTCTAGAGTAATTGAATTACAATTACTTTTTACCAACCATACCAAAACGCTTGTTAAACTTGTCAATACGACCACCAGTATCAACAACTTTCTGAGTACCAGTGTAAAATGGGTGACATGCACCACATACGTCCAAGTGTAGGTTTTTGCCTGCAGTTGAGTTTACTTTGATGATGTTACCACAAGTACAAGTTGCAGTAATTTCAGCGTAATTTGGGTGTATATCTTTTTTCATTTGGAGTTACCTTAAATTGAAGGCCATGTCGCTCTCCCAACCCGAAGCTGAGCACCACATGTAGTTAATAACGGTACGTTATAGGCGCGATATAGTACAAGGTCTCATATAGACAAACAAGTAGAATTTCTAAACGATACTACAATTTCCGATGTAAACGCTCTAACGCTTCATAAGTTGCTTGGGCTTTAGAAGGACTTTGGTATTGCATTAATATTGGTTTAGATGGGCATTTCAAACTGCGATCAGACATCAGTAAGTAAATTTTATGGCTTGCAAATGCATTCGGATTTGTATCATAAATCGCGAGCATTGCACCAAAAACATTGCTGTGCCATTGCTCTGCATAACGCTCAGCAATTCGCCATAACGTATCTTGGGGAGATTTATCAATAGTACAAATCTTGTCTTTGTTATCGCGCTGTATGTCTACCGTTTTTGTGATGATATTATTGGCTTGGATTCGCTGAGATGATATTTTCGTTTCATGACTAGCCGCTAATAATTTATCACTATCAGACACTTTATTGCCAATTGGATCGATTACTTTATGTGTTATGGCAGCTTTTGGTAACACAGATTGATTAATTAATGATGTTGACACCGCTTGGGACTGACTTTGTTGACTAGCCACTAAGTTATCAAATGTGGTTTTGTCGGCTGCTACATTTTGATAATTTGAAAGCATTTCTACAGATGGACAATCTAATGAACGTCCTCGTTTTAGTAGCCGAATTTTGCCGTGATAAAATGCTGATGGATTAGTGTGATAAAGAGCAAGCATTGCACCATAAATATTGGAACCCCATTGCTTACGATAGCGTACAGCAATATTCCATAACGTATCATCTTGCAACTGACTAATCTTACAATTATTTAATCTTTGTTGCGTTAGCGCGGCTGTAGTGTTTCGACTTGTTGGATCAAGTTTCGATGCCGATAATGCCACAGAGGGTGACTTCATGGTTTTTATCGCAACAGGTTGATGTCGGCTTTGAGTCACGGTTTGGGGAAATAAAGGTACAGGTGAATATTGTAACCATTTAGCATTGCGATATTCAGAAACAATGAGTGCAGCATCTTGATCACGTATTTTTTCAGTACCACTTAAGACAAATACATCACCATCTCGCTGTTCAACATCAAGCTTTTCTAACACAATGTTATCTTGATAAATTTGGCGTAAATAAAAGGTCAGCCGCGATAAATCATCCTGATCAGTGATGATATTCACTGTTAACTTAGGAGATTGTCCGCTTTCAAATGGAATAGTATCAATACTGATATTGCTAATTTGTGCAATGACAATTGAAATACTATCAACTGCCAATAATGCTAATATTGCTAGCACCTTAAAGCTTTTCATTAAATCAATCCTTTAGATTATAAACTGCTTCAGCACAGCGTAAAACACGCTGAAAAACAATGATGTTAAATGCACTTATACACTGGCAAATAAAATGCTCATCCTAAGCTCATCAGGTGGTAATTTATTATTATTGTTTACTTTTTTAAGCTTTTCATCGCGCAAATTATAAGTATTAACAACCGCAACTATATAAACTAACATAACTAGCTGCAACTAATTACTGATAAACAAAAGTAAATACCCGATTAAGCAGCACTGTTTATCACTCATTATGGTTATAACACTTATTTAGCCGCATGCTTTGCTTCGATGACCTCAAATACTTTTCTATCTACTCCTTTATTATTGTATTCAGACAAAATAGCAGTTGATGGGCAATGTAACGGAACATCTTTTAATAATAAGTGAATTCTTTGCTTGGAAAAAGCCGATAAATTAGCCTCAAAAATAGCTAACATCGCACCATAAACGCTGGTATGCCATTGCTCTTTGTAACGGTTAGCTATACGCCATAATGTGTCACTATTATCTCGCTCAATTAAACAATCTACTTGCTGCGTTGCTCCGTCTACCGATGCTATTGCTTGTGTTACTGTTGTTGACGATGGTTGTGATGTTTGCTTATTTTTTTGAGATATAACAGACAATTTCTTTACAGGATTTTCTGCAACTGCTGATGATTGTTGGTTATTTGTATGAGCGGTTAAATTGGCACTTTTAAAAGAATATGGCGCATCAAAAACCGCCACAACGACTAATATAACTGCCTTAGATGGTGTGGCTTGGGTAATAATCAGCTGTGCATTTTTATCACGAATGATATCAGTACCATCCAGTTGCAGTAAAAAGCGGTTAATCATCTGCACACTCAATTTTTGCTGCTTAAATTTACCATTATCTAGCTGACGAACATAGAACCCTAACCGTGACACATCATCAATTTGTGCCACAACATTCACCTTCATTTGCGGTACACTGTTCAATTCAAATTGACGACTATTGATACTGACATGATTCACTTGAGCCATTGCCGTGGTCACATAACCCAATAATCCAAAGGCTAAGATGATGGCCTCAATAAGTCCTTTACGCATATATGTTGCCCTATCTCTTTGATGACACTTAGAGGTAAACTGATCCACAATCCACTATAGAATTGAAAATGATGAAGCCTTATGCCCGTGTTTGTTGAAGTTGCCTTACCCGTTCCATTACGCAGAAACTTTAGTTATCGCGTAAAAGACGAACAGCAAACGGGATTACAAATTGGCCTTCGAGTTAAAGTTCCTTTTGGACCGCAACAGCTCATCGGCTTAATTACAGCTATCACCGATAGCTGTGACTTAGCACCGCAACAAATAAAATCGGTTACCGCTGTATTAGATGATGCCCCATTGTTACCTGATTCGCTATATAAATTAACATTATGGGCAGCCAGATACTACTTTACATCCCAAGGGCAAATGCTCAGCCAAGCACTACCTGTTGCATTAAGAAAAGGCCTTGAAGCAACACCACAAGCAGTGATTGAATATCATTTAAGTGAGCAAGGGCGCAATGCAGATCCAAGCGTACTCAAACGTGCCCCAGCACAGAAAAAACTTTTCCAGTTATTACTTGCAAACCCTATAACTCAAGACGAGTTCACCACCCAAGCATTAAGCAAGCCAGCGTTAAAAGCCTTAGAAGAAAAGCAGTGGATTGAACGCCAGCAAAAGCAACTTAGCCATGATTTAAGCTGGCGTCAGCAATTGGTCATGAATGAGTCACCTCATAAGCTCAACAAGCAGCAAGCTGTCGCTGTTGCTGTGCTCACTCAACAGCAAGGATTCCATTGCACTTTATTAGAAGGCATTACTGGTTCAGGTAAAACCGAAGTCTACCTAACCTTGCTTGAGACTATTTTAAAACAAGGTAAGCAAGCACTGATCCTCGTGCCTGAAATAGGCTTAACACCGCAAACCATTAATCGTTTCAAACGTCGCTTCGAAGTTAACGTTGCCGTGATCCATTCAGGACTCACCGACAACCAACGACTTGAGGCTTGGCGCCAAGCTCGTGTGGGTGAAGCGGCCATTATCATTGGCACTCGTTCAGCACTTTTTACTCCTATGGCCTTTCCTGGATTAATTATTCTCGACGAAGAGCATGACAGTAGCTTTAAACAACAAGAAGGAGTGCGTTATCACGCAAGAGACTTAGCAGTAATGCGCGGTCATCTTGAAGATATTCAAGTGGTATTAGGTTCAGCGACTCCATCGTTAGAAACCTTACAAAATGCACTATCTGGACGTTATCACCACCTTGAACTCAGTGAACGAGCAGGTGCAGCCCAAAAAGTTAAGCAAGGTATTATCGATATTACTTCGCAGCCACTCAAAGCAGGCTTGTCGACATCATTGATTAACGAAATGCGCATGCATCTTGACGCGGGTAATCAGGTGCTGCTGTTTTTAAACCGTCGTGGATTTGCCCCTGCTTTGCTTTGCCACGAATGTGGCCATTTACATGAATGCGACCGTTGCGATGCATTTTTCACCGTACATCAAGGATTAAATGAAATTTGTTGCCATCATTGCGGCAATCAATACGCTATCCCACGTCAATGCCACGAATGCGGCAGCACCATGTTAATGGGTCATGGTTTAGGTACCGAACAGCTGGAACTTGAATTAATAAAGTTGTTTCCCAATTATCCTGTTGTCCGTATTGACCGCGATACTACCCGCCGAAAGGGTTCACTCGAGCAACAATTGCAAGGCATTCATATGGGGAAATATAAAATTTTGGTTGGTACCCAAATGTTAGCCAAAGGCCATCATTTTCCTGATGTCACCTTAGTCGGCTTACTTGATGTCGATGGTGCTTTGTTTAGTGCAGATTTTCGTGCCCCTGAACGTTTCGGCCAGTTATACACTCAAGTATCAGGTCGTGCTGGTCGTGCAGACAAACCCGGCAAAGTACTCCTGCAAACTCATCAAAGTGATAACCCTATTCTACGTGACTTACTCAAACGCGGTTATGGCGAGTTCGCTCGTAGCCAATTGAAAGAACGTCAGCAAGCATTATTACCCCCTGCATGGCACATGGTATTAATTCGTGCAGAATCACATTTAGCTGAAAATGCCGATGCTTTCCTTACGCGCACGAGTGAGCTATTACCACAAGATAAAGACTTTGAAGTGATAGGCCCAATTCCAGCGCCACTTGATCGAAAAGCAGGAAAATACCGACGTCAATTAATACTCCAAGCTAAAAGCCGCCAACGTCTCCAAACCGAATTTGAACGAGTATTAGGCCAAATAGAGCAAATACCGGAAGGTAAAAAATGCCGTTGGAATATAGATCGTGACCCGCAGGATTTAATGTAATTAAGCCGTATTACGGGCAAGCCTATCAAGCTTAAAGCTGCCATAAACTTCACTTAGATTAATATTCAGCATAAAAAACCGATATTTCCGCCAAAGCAGATAGCAATTACCCCCCATAAACGGCTAAAATATGCGGTTCCGTCATGTCATTCATTTAACGAATTAGTGCAAGCAAACGCCCATGAAATCACATATTGAATCTTTACTAGAACAAACCATCGAATCCTTCAAACAACAAGGAATTGTGCCGGCTGATTTTCAAGCTCGCATTCAGGTCGATCGCACTAAAGATAAAAGTCATGGTGACTTAGCGACTAACCTTGCAATGATGCTGACCAAAGTAGCGAAAAAGAACCCGCGCGAATTAGCACAACTGATCATCGACACCTTACCTGCATCATCTTATGTGGCCAAAGTAGAAATCGCCGGCCCAGGTTTTATTAACTTTTTTATCGATGACAATGCGCTAGCTAACCAGCTACAACAAGCGCTAAACGATGACCATTTAGGTGTGGTATTACCCGCAAAACAAACTATCGTTGTCGATTATTCTTCGCCAAACTTAGCCAAAGAAATGCACGTAGGCCACTTACGCTCAACCATCATTGGTGACAGCGTCGTACGCGCACTTGAATATTTAGGCCATAACGTCATTCGTCAAAACCACGTAGGCGACTGGGGCACTCAATTTGGTATGCTGCTGGCGTTAATGGAAGAGTTACGTGCCGCCAATGGCGAACAAGCCAAGATGGAATTGTCTGACCTAGAGAGTTTTTATCGTGCCGCTAAAGTACGTTTTGACGAATCGACTGAATTCGCTACGCGTGCCCGTCAGTTAGTCGTCGCTTTACAATCAGGTGATGAATACTGCAATAAGCTATGGCGCGAATTTAACGACATCTCTTTAAGCCATTGTCATGATGTATATAAGCGTTTAGGGGTTAGCTTAACCCGCGCCGATGTTCACGGCGAAAGCGCCTACAATGCCGATCTAGCTCAAGTGGTTAAAGATTTAGACGCCCAAGGTCTGTTAAGTGAAAGCAATGGCGCTAAAGTGGTATTCCAAGAAGCATATCGCACCAAAGAAGGTGAGCCTCTACCGGTTATCATTCAAAAAGCGGATGGTGGCTACTTATATGCAACGTCAGATCTTGCCGCCATGCGTTACCGCTCAAACGTATTAAAAGCCGATCGCGCCATGTACTTTGTCGATTTACGTCAAGCCTTACACTTCCAACAAGTGTTTAGCCTTGCCAAATTGGCTAAATTTGTTCGCCCTGAAATGTTGCTGGAGCACACTGGCTTTGGCACCATGAATGGTGAAGATGGTCGTCCATTTAAAACCCGTTCAGGCGGTGTGGTTAAATTAGTTGATTTACTTGACGAAGCCGATGTTCGCGCACTTGAACTGGTTCGCAGTAAAAACCCAGATATGGACCAAGAAACACTGACTGAAATCGCTCGCGTAGTCGGCATCAGCTCTGTTAAGTATGCCGATCTATCTAAAAACCGAACCAGTGATTATATTTTCAGTTTTGAACAGATGTTGAGTTTTGAAGGTAATACTGCACCTTACTTACTTTACGCCTACACCCGCGTGGCAGGTATTTTCAAACGCGCAGCAGATATTGATCTTAGCCAGGCTAAGATAGTGCTCGAACATGAAAAAGAAAAAGACTTAGGCACAAAACTGGCACAATTTGGTGAAGTATTAACCCGTATGACAGATAAAGGCTTGCCTCATGTGTTGTGTGGTTACCTTTATGAACTTGCTAGTGAATTTTCAAGCTTCTATGAAGCATGCCCTGTGCTTGCTGCCGAAACCGAAGCGCAAAAGCAAAGCCGTTTGTTGCTATCGCAACTTACAGCTAAAACGTTGAAAACGGGTTTGTCGCTACTCGGCATTGAAACCCTAGAGCGGATGTAATCATGAGTCGTGACTACGCAAATCGCAAACCTCGTTCGGGTACTAAAGCCCGCGCGCCACAACGGAAAAAAGCACCTAAGCGCTCTTTTCCATATTTGGCTGTTTTTGGGGTACTCACATTGATCATCGGTTTCGGCTATTTTTTATGGTCCATTAATGGCAGCTCAGACTCATCAGCCACAACGGAACCAGTTCAACAACCAAAGAAGAAAACAACACAAGCTGTGGTCGCTGAAGCACCGAAAAAAACCGTAAAGAAAGATCCAAATGCATTACCACCGAAACCGCAGGAAGAATGGACTTATTTAAAAGAACTTGAAAATATGCAAGTTGAAGTCGACGTCCCTCAGTCTGGCGTAGTGTCTAGCGGCATCTATCAAATGCAATGTGGCTCATTTAGGCAAGAATCACAAGCAAATGAAATGAAAGCCAGAATTGCCTTCCAAGGTGCAGAGGCGCAAGTGCGTCGCAGTGAAGGAACCAATGGCGTATGGTATCGCGTGGTGTTGGGGCCATACCCAAACAAGCGTGAAGCCGAAACCAATCGTCATAAAATGCAGAGCGCAGGTTTAAATGGTTGTCTCATTTGGTTGTGGGAATAAACAACCTATTATAGTCGTAATGCATAAATCACATCGCCCTGTTCTTTTGAACAGGGCTTTTTATTAAGCATCGCTTGATATCTGCCATTTTGACCCCATATCCTTTTTAACAATCAACAATTGCATTCACCCTAATGACCCCGTTGATGTATTAGTTAAGAGGATTTACCGTGACTACTATCGTATCTGTACGTCGTAATAATCAAGTTGTCATCGCTGGTGATGGCCAAGTGTCTTTAGGCAATACCGTAATGAAAGGTAATGCGCGTAAAGTGCGTCGCCTTTACCACAACAAAGTATTAGCTGGTTTTGCTGGCGGTACCGCCGATGCATTTACTCTTTTTGAGCTTTTTGAAGCCAAGCTCGAAATGCATCAAGGCCATCTATTAAAATCTGCCGTAGAACTTGCCAAAGATTGGCGTACCGACAAAATGCTACGAAAGCTCGAAGCTATGCTGGTCGTTGCTGACCCTGAAACATCATTAATTATTACCGGTAATGGTGACGTGGTTGAACCAGAACATGACTTAATTGCGATTGGTTCTGGCGGAAACTATGCCCATGCATCGGCTTTAGCATTACTGCAAAATACCGAATTAAGCGCAGAAGAGATTGCCGAAAAATCATTAACGATTGCAGGCGACATTTGTGTGTTTACCAACCAATTTAAAACTATCGAAAAGTTAGACTACTAATTCGAGCGTAAAGAAAGGAACCGTTATGTCTGAAATGACACCTCGTGAAATTGTTCACGAACTAGATTCGCATATCATCGGCCAACAAAATGCTAAACGCTCAGTTGCAGTCGCGCTTCGAAATCGCTGGCGCCGCATGCAATTAGAGCCCGAGCTTCGTCATGAAGTCACGCCGAAAAACATTCTAATGATAGGCCCTACTGGTGTCGGTAAAACTGAAATAGCGCGTCGCTTAGCTAAATTAGCTAACGCACCCTTTATTAAAGTCGAAGCCACCAAATTTACTGAAGTCGGTTATGTGGGTAAAGAAGTCGAACAAATCATCCGAGATTTGACTGAGTCAGCGGTAAAAATGACTCGCGAACAGCAAATGAAAAAGTGCCGTCATCGCGCCGAAGAAATGGCAGAAGAACGCATTTTAGATGCCTTATTGCCAAAACCAAAAGATGACTGGGAAACCGACAAAAAAGACGACTCAACCACCCGTCAGGTTTTCCGTAAAAAATTGCGTGAAGGCCAGTTAGACGATAAAGAAATCGAAATCGACGTTGCTGCGCCTCAGATTGGCGTAGAAATTATGTCGCCTCCAGGCATGGAAGAAATGACCAATCAGCTACAAGGTTTATTTCAAAATCTAGGTCAGAGCACGTCTAAGCGTAAAAAGCTTAAAATTAAAGATGCTTATAAGCAGTTAGTTGAAGATGAAGCGGCAAAATTAGTCAATCAAGAAGACTTAAAAGAACAAGCCATCGAGCTAGTTGAACAAAATGGTATTGTGTTTTTAGACGAAATTGACAAAATTTGTAAGCGCGGCGAAAGTTCAGGCCCCGATGTATCTCGTGAAGGGGTACAACGTGACTTATTGCCATTAGTGGAAGGTTGTACCGTAACCACTAAACACGGCATGGTGAAAACCGACCATATTCTGTTTATTGCTTCTGGTGCATTCCAGATGTCTAAACCCTCAGATTTAATTCCAGAGCTTCAAGGTCGTTTACCTATTCGTGTTGAATTAGACGCCCTTACCGCTGCCGATTTTAAGCGTATTCTCACAGAGCCATTTGCCTCACTCACTGAGCAGAGTATTGCACTAATGAACACTGAAGGTGTGACTATAGAGTTTACTGAGTCGGGTATTGATCGCATTGCAGAAGCCGCATGGCAAGTGAACGAGCGTACTGAAAATATTGGTGCTCGCCGGTTGCATACCGTGATGGAAAAATTAATGGAAGATATTTCCTATGATGCTTCTGAAAAATCAGGTTCAACTTATATAATTGACGCAGATTATGTCAACGACCATCTAGATACCTTGGTACAAGATGAAGATCTAAGTCGCTTTATTTTATAATCGATTCAATGGCCATTTATGTTAGATAAATGACCATTAGAAATCGCCAGCAGATATCACGAACTGGTATAACAAAAATGGGATTAACGCGCGTATGATGATAATCTGCGATTTAGCGTTAATCCTTTTTTTATAGGTGATCCAATGACACAAGCAACACCTAACGTGACTGGCGTTAAACTTAAACGCCAATCTAAGTTACTCGAAGTGACTTTCGACAACGACCAGACTTACAACATTAGTTGTGAAATGCTGCGGGTGTTCTCGCCCTCTGCAGAAGTACAGCGTCATGGCGACCCAATATTAGTGACTCATAAGAAAGCCGTTAATATTAAAGCGCTCGAACCTGTAGGCCACTACGCGGTAAAAATCACCTTTGATGATGGTCATGATACTGGTTTGTATTCTTGGCAAGTGCTTTATAACTTGTGCAGTAATCAGGCTGAATTATGGCAACAGTATTTAGCAAGATTGCGTGCGGAAAAGGGTTCACGAGAAGCATTGATTGATATGAATATTAAGTATTCATAATTCGTTACTTTTTAACGATAGACGTTCATTTCAACACCATATTTGCATAACTTTACGCATCACTATCGGCAATTGACATTGAGAAGATTATATTAAGTAATAACCTTCACTTGTACCGAGGTGTGTATGAAAAAGTCAATTCAACTTCCGGTGATTAAAATGCTATTGGTGGGATTCGCAATGATAAGCTTGAGTGCTTGCGCCCCACTATTTCACAATGGACATGCCAAAGCTCTGACGAATAAGACGGCAGTAACTAAAGTGGTCGTTGTTAAACCAGCGGCATATCGCGTCGTTAATGTTGATAGCGTTCTTAGAAAGGATGTGGTCATTATTCAAAAACGTTAAATGACTCTACTATAAATGCCAGCTATTTTGCTGGCATTTTTGAATAATGGGTATGGTTCGCGAGTGTTAACAATGGCCTGCGGCCACTAACGTCGTGGCGCTTCGCCCACACCAGATTAACATCGCAAGGTTCCACCCTGCACGGGCCAAAAACTTTTTTAAGATATGGCCTGCGGCCACTAACGTCGTGGCGCTTCGCCCACACCAGACTAAGAGGAAACCAACGGCTGTTCCCTCTTAGAACTCCCAGCCGCCCGCAACATTTTCTGAACAGCGAAAAGGTCGCCATGGGGATTGATCCAGCTTTTGACCTCATTTTCGTGTTCTTCGGCTTTATTCGAAAATGCTAACGCTTCCGATGGTACATCCTGTACCGCGAAAGCTAGCCTGACGTCCAGTCAGGCTCACGCTATTTTCTTCAACGGCCTCAAGTTCAGTGTTACATCATGCCCATTACAAGCAAGGCATGTAACCCATTTTTGCCCCATTATGTTTTTAGATTATGGCCTGCGGCCACTAACGTCGTGGCGCTTCACCCACACCAGACCAAGAGGAAACCAACGGCTGTTCCCTCTTGGAACTCCCAGCCGCCCCGCAACATTTTCAAACAGCGAAAAGGTCGCCATGGGGATTGATCCAGCTTTTAACTTTATTGGGTAACTGCCTCAGCCTTATTCGAAAATGCTAACGCTTCAGATGGGGCGTCCCTTCCCCTCTAAAGCTAGCTCGCCATCCATGGCTAGCTCACGTCATTGTCTTCAACGGCCTCAAGTCCAGAGTTGAATTTAGACTATTGTAAGCAATATACGTAACTCATTTATGCCCCAAACCTTGTTAGTCATATAATAAACTACGTTGTGTCGCTTCGCCCCTAATCTTTTGCAAAAAGTGATGAGAGGAAAACAACAGTATTTCCCTTTTCGATTAACTTTTTGAGAGTCTTGCTGCCCTTGTAAAATAGCTCTTACAATGTGAACTAGTCTCAAGCTTTAGATCAAAATAGCTTTACACATTCGTTCACTTCAAACGGAGATCTTCGAGTCAGCAGTTTTTTGTATAGCTAAATAAAAAGCCACTCTTGTATACATTTTAATACTCTATTTGAATAGATGTAAGAAAGAAGTCGTGAGTTTGGCTTGCAATCGAGGACAAGGGTTACCAAGGAGATGTTCACTTGTAAGTATTTTGAACAAAAATAGAATACAGTGGACTAAAAGAAGACATCTAATTTTAAAATGGAGTTTAAGTTGCTAAAAATCAGATCATTAATCCTCGTGAGTGTGTTTATTGTTATTTCTACATTTCGCCCAGATGCTATTGCTGATCCTAGCCAGTTTGACATTGATAGTATTTTTTCCGAATGGGAACAAGTTGACCAGCCAGGCGGCACTGTAGCAGTTATTAAAGAAGGTAAACTCATTTTCAGTAAAGGATATGGCTTAGCCAATATCGAGCACTCAGTCCCTAATACTCCAACCACCGTTTTTAGAATTGCATCTACCTCAAAACAATTCACAGCAGCGACTATCCTCCTATTAGTTCAGCAACAAAATTTGAATTTAAACGATTCGCTCTACTCTTTCTTTCCAGATTTTCCAGATTATGCAAAAGACATCACCATAAGACATTTGCTCCACCACACTAGTGGGGTTAGAGATTATTTTAACCTTAAAGAGTTAAAAGGTTTTCGAACTGATGATTACTATGATGATGCAGAGGTCATGGGGTGGTTGACTGCTCAACCATCACTTAATTTCAATCCTGGGGAGGAGTTTTTATACAGTAATTCAGGTTATTGGTTACTTGCACAAATAGTGCAAAAGGTAACGGGAGTTTCAATGGCCTCATTCGCTGACAATGAAATCTTTAAGCCTCTGAAGATGCACAATACGCGGTTTCATAATAATCATAACCGTATTGTGAAAAATAAAGCCTATGGATATACCCCCTTCTCTGGACCTGAATTCGAAATTAACATGTCAACATTAGATCTTATTGGTGATGGCGGCATTTTAACTACTGTAGAAGATTTAAAAAAATGGGACGATGAGTTTTATCAACAAAAAGTGTTTGATAAAAACTTTTGGGAAAAAATGACAACCGTTGGAACGCTCAATAACGGTGAGCAACTTGATTATGCTTCTGGGCTTCGTATAAGTGATTATAAAGGGCTTAAACAGATAGACCACGCAGGGTGGTTTGGCGGTTTTAAGTCGAATCTGATTAGATTTCCAGAGCAAAAATTTTCAGTCATTGTCCTAGCGAACAGAGAGGATGCTTATTCAACTGGTTTAGCACGCCAAGTTGCTGATCTATATTTAAATCAGTTCTACAAAAAAGAAGTTGAAAGTGCGCCGCAGTTTATTGAACTTAACGCAGATCAGCTAAAGAATTTTTCTGGTCACTATTGGAGTGAAGATAGAAGTGATTCACGTCATGTGTATATTAAACAGGGAAAGTTAAAGCTATCACCAGCCCCCGAACGAGAATATGATTTAGCCCCTCTTTCCGAAAAGCAGTTCAAGCTAATGGGTGTGTCTGCTAACGTCATTATGACTTTTATGCCTAAAAGTAATCAAATGTCAGTCTCGGTAAATGGTCGGGATCCCTTTATATGTGATGAGTACACACCAGCCAATTACAACGGCGACCAATTAGCCCAATTTACGGGGAATTTTTACAGTGAAGCATTAATGGTCAATTACCACATCAAGATAATTGACGGTGAGCTACAGCTTCATATAGGTAACAGTCTGGTATCTAAGCTTGATGCAGTGCAACAAGATATGCTGGTCAGTCGCAACCTTGGTATCATCCATATAGAAAGAAACCCCGAAAGCGTAATTACTGGGTTCAAGATGTCCTCAAATCGAGTTAAACATGTCCAGTATAAAAAAGTGTTGGCTGAATAGTCGAGCTCAATGCTTGCAATAGAAAAAGCATCTAATAATCAATTGCTTACAGCTAGAATTAAAAGTGCTTCAGTTCTAACAAGCTTTGGTTAAAGTACGTCTGAGGGGATCAACCTAAGACGTTTCTGTCCATAAATGAGTTAGATTCCTCGATTGAACAGCCAAAATTCAACTCTGAACTTGAGACCGTTGAAGAAAATAGCGTGAGCTGGCCATGGCCTCTCTCGCACATCCATGTGCTTCAAGGCATTCAGACATCCGATCTATCAGAGCCCGCTAGCTTTCGCGGTACAGGTCGTTCTTTGGCGTCCTGTCATTACGACATTCGTGAATCCATTCACATCAGATGTACCATCGGAAGCGTTAGCATTTTCACTCTTTATTAATAAGATGGACCGAAGCAGCATACAAATAAAGTTAAAAGCTGGATCAATCCCCATGGCGACCTTTTCGCCGCTATTGTTTTGTAAATAGCGAAAATGTTGCGGGGCGGCTGGGCTAATTCTTTTAAAAAAAGTAAAGAGGGAACAGCCGTTGGTTTCCTCTTGGTCTGGTGTGGGTGAAGCGCCACGACGTTAGTGGCCGCAGGCCATAAGCACAAGGAAAACAGATATGGCTGATTTTCGAATTGGTTTTAGCCGTTAGTTTCCTCTTGGTCTGGTGTGGGCGAAGCGCCATGACGTTAGTGGCCGCAGGCCATATCTTAATACACTTTTGTCTAAAAATAAGTTACTAACAACATGATTTTACACCAAATAAAAATGCCAGCATTTCTGCTGGCATTTTTGATCAACTGTTAACTAGTTTAAGCTTATAGCGCGGCTTGGAAAATCACGCTGTCGGCTTTCTTAGTGTAAGAATCGATTTGGTCGAAGTTCAAGTAACGGTAAGTGTCAGCTGCAGTTGCATCTAATTCTTTAGCGTAGTTTTGATACTCTTCTACTGAAGGTAAACGACCCAATAACGCTGCTACTGCTGCTAACTCAGCTGATGCTAAGTAAACGTTTGCGCCAGTACCTAAACGGTTAGGGAAGTTACGAGTTGAAGTTGATACTACAGTAGCACCTTCTGCAACACGTGCTTGGTTACCCATACATAGAGAACAACCAGGGATCTCGATACGTGCGCCAACACGACCGAAGATGGCGTAATAGCCTTCTTCCGTTAATTGATCGCGATCCATCTTAGTTGGTGGTGCAATCCATAAACGAGTCGGTAATGTTGTAGCAAACTTTTCTAACATCTTACCGGTCGCACGGAAGTGACCGATGTTTGTCATACAAGAACCAACAAACACTTCGTCAATCTTAGTTTGTGCAACACTTGATAATAATACTGCATCATCAGGATCGTTTGGTGCACAAAGGATTGGCTCTTTGATGTCGTTTAAGTCGATTTCGATAATTTCAGCATATTCTGCATCTTTATCAGCTTTCATCAACTCTGGGTTAGCAATCCATTCTTCCATCGCTTTAATACGACGTTCAATCGTACGACGATCGCCATAACCTTCTGCAATCATCCACTTTAACATCACGATGTTAGAGGTTAGATATTCGATGATAGGCTCTTTGTCTAGCTTAATGCTACAACCTGCCGCTGAACGCTCAGCAGATGCATCAGATAATTCGAATGCTTGTTCAACTTTAAGTTTTTCAAGACCTTCGATTTCTAATACGCGGCCAGAGAAAGCATTGATCTTGCCTTTCTTCTCAACCGTTAGCAGACCCATTTCAATTGCTTTTAATGGGATAGCATGGACTAAATCACGTAAGGTAATACCAGGTTGCATTTCGCCTTTAAAGCGCACTAGCACTGACTCAGGCATATCAAGAGGCATGACACCTGTTGCAGCAGCAAATGCCACTAAACCAGAACCCGCTGGAAATGAAATACCAATAGGGAAACGAGTATGTGAATCACCACCAGTACCTACGGTATCAGGTAATAACATACGGTTTAACCACGAGTGAATAACCCCGTCACCTGGACGTAAAGCAACACCACCACGGTTCATAATGAAATCCGGTAATGTGTGGTGAGTCGTAACATCAACAGGCTTTGGATAAGCCGCAGTGTGACAGAATGACTGCATGGTTAAATCAGCACTAAAGCCTAAACATGCTAAGTCTTTTAACTCATCACGTGTCATAGGGCCGGTAGTGTCTTGTGAACCAACAGAAGTCATCTTAGGTTCGCAGTATTGACCAGGACGAACACCTGATACGCCACATGCTTTACCAACCATTTTCTGAGCTAAAGTAAAACCTTTATCAGAAGCGGCGATGTCTTGTGGACGAACGAATACTTTCGATGCTTCAAGACCTAAGGTTTCACGCGCACGGTCAGTAAGGCCACGACCAATGATCAACGGAATACGACCACCAGCACGAACTTCATCTAACAATACTTCAGTTTTTAATTCGAACGTAGAGATGACTTCATCAGTGCCACCACGTTTAACAACACCTTCATAAGGGTAGATATCGATAACATCACCGGTATCCATTTTATCAACGTTTAGTTCGATCGGTAATGCACCTGCATCTTCCATGGTGTTGAAGAAAATAGGCGCAATTTTGTTGCCTAGACAGAAGCCACCAGCACGCTTGTTAGGAACAAAAGGAATGTCATCACCCATAAACCATAACACTGAGTTAGTGGCAGATTTACGTGAAGAACCCGTACCGACAACATCACCAACGTAAACTAAAGGATGACCTTTACCTTTTAACGCTTCGATTTCTTTGATTGGACCCACAACACCTGATTCATCAGGCACAATACCGTCACGCGCATTTTTTAACATTGCTAATGCGTGTAATGGAATATCTGGACGAGACCATGCATCTGGCGCAGGAGACAAATCATCAGTGTTGGTTTCACCAGACACTTTGAAAACAGTTAATGTAACTTTGTCAGTCAATTTTGGACGATTTAAGAACCAATCTGCATTGGCCCAAGCTTCAACCACTTGCTTAGCAAAATCATTACCCGCTTGCATTTTTTCAACAACATCGTGGTATGAATCAAACATCAACAAGGTATTAGACAGTGCTGTAACGGCTAAAGGTGCCAATTTAGCATTGTCTAGTTGGTCGATTAACGGCTCAATGTTGTAACCGCCTTGCATAGTGCCAAGCAGTTTAACAGCGTGTTCTGTGCTTAATATTGGAGATGACACTGTGCCTTTAGCGACAGCATCAAGGAAAGCGGCTTTTACATAGGCAGCTTCATCTACTCCTGGTGGAATACGATTTTCGAGCAAGTCGAGGATGAATGCCTCTTCACCTGCTGGTGGTGTTTCAAATAACTTAACCAGTTCAGCCACTTGTTGTGCATTTAATGGCTTAGGGACTACACCCTCTGCAGCACGTTCTGCGACGTGTTTACGATATGCTTTTAGCACGGCAACATTCCTCTTTGTTTGACGCCTAACGGCGAAACTCAACGTCATTATGATTACGCTGATAATTCCACTGGTTCGGGCTTGAAATCCGACCTCCAGTATACTACAGCTTTACAAAAGTATGAATCAGCTCACACTATCGGAGGTATGAAATCAACGCGATTTATCAACCTAACAATCAATTTAGCGGGAAGTTAAATAAATTAAAATTAGACAATAGTTTGAAATAGCCTAAAAAACACTTAAATACATTAACTTACGCAACACCCACTGATTAAACTATACACAATGAAATATCCACTTTTTTAAATGAAATATTTTTTAAAAAAGTCTGTTTTGATTGTGTCTCATCAGCAACAAAGTAATAATTAACGCTAAAGGTTATGCCGTTTATGGAGCCAGTATTGTGTCGACCCAAATAAAAGCCGTTATTTTTGATATGGATGGAGTATTAATTGATTCCGAACCCGTTTGGCAGTTAGCCGAGCAAACTGTACTAAATAGTTTTGGGTTAAATCTCAGCCTCGAAGAAATAGAACAAACTACTGGCTTGCGCATTGATCATGTAGTTAGCTATTGGTACCAACGTTTTCCTTGGCCAAATTACGACAACACAGCCTCGGCAAATAAAATTGTTAATGAAGTTATCGCCCAAATCAATGCCAATGGTGAACCGATGCGAGGTGTCATTGAGTCGCTAGACGCCTGTAAACGTTTAGGGCTTAAAATAGGGTTAGCAACATCTTCGTCGTCATTAATTATTGAAGCTGTGCTGCATAAACTGGCCATAGGCCATTATTTTGATGCGATTGAATCTGCTGAAAATCTAGAGTATGGCAAACCACATCCAGAAGTTTATTTGAATTGTGCTAAAGGGCTTGGCGTGCCACCGAGTCAATGCATCGCTATTGAAGACTCGTTTAATGGTTTAATTGCCGCACGAGCAGCCAGTATGCAAACCGTGGCGATTCCTGCACCTCATACCGTCAATCAAACTAAATGGGTTATTGCACATCATCAGTTGGCGCATGCAGGATTACTACCTGCGCTGCTAGAGCGGAATACGTCCTGCTAGGTTCTAGGTCGCTGCGCTGCTAAGATTTAATAGCCTCTGCAACGTCCTAGCTTCTAGGCTTTTAGCTTGTATAGCCTCTAGCAGCGAAGCGCTCTAGCATCTAGACTTTTTTAGCTCGTATAACCTCTAGCAGCGAAGCGCTCTAGGCTTATAGCTTGTATAGCCTCTAGCTGCGAAGCGTTCTAGCAACTAGGCTCTTAGCTTGTATAGCCTCTAGCAGCGAAGCGCTCTAGCCACTAGGCTTATAGCTTGTATAGCCTCTAGCCTAAAAGTTTTTACCCACAAATAAATAGAATGCTGTTTCACCGCTGTCAGTAAAACCAAACCCTAATGCCGCAGGGCCCCAGTCAGTATCAGTACCTAAATACAAACTGCTGGCAAAAATCAAATCGTCTAAATCCACATCATCACGATCAAACCACACATTACCAGCTTCAAGGCTTGTGCCTAAATACAAAGGTAAATCGGTGATCAATACGTCACGGCCAAGATCATATTGATAAATCACTGCGCCAAATACTTTATGAGCGCCTGCTAGGGTATCTTTACGATAACCAGACAAGTTTAAGAACCCGCCTAAATCGGCAACGTGTAAGGTAAAGTCACCATCATTTTCAACAGTAGCCAACTCCATTTTGCCCACAATGGCATGGTTGCCGAGTTTTAATGCACCCTTCCAATCCGCCTCAAATTGCCAAGCGAGATCGTCACTAAAGGTTGTATCGACATTAGTTAATCCGCTGTACGATTCATCTCGAAAATAACTGACAAAGGTAATTCGATTTCCTTCTGTTGGGAAACTAATACTGTTTAAATTGTCATAGGCAATTTTAAAATAACCGCCGGTTGAATGATAACTAAGTGAATCAACCGAACCAAACTCACTGCTGACTCGCCCATCTTCCGCAACAAAGCCTAGTTCGATAATGCCATCTGAATTAAAATTATAACCCGTACCTAAAACAATTTGAGCCACATTATGTTCGAGCTCAACATAACTGCCATCTTGATTAAACAAATCCCAATCTTTCATTTCATATTGGAATCTCGCTAGGCTATAAAATGTTTGATCACGATCTAATGGTTGATAAAATTCCGTCGCGACTAATTTTTTAAACCCTAGTTCTAATTCGTTACGCCACTCTCCGCCATTTTCAGTTAAGTCGGTCATGGTATACGCTAGACTTAATGTAATCGCTGAGTCGAGAGTGAAGTCATCTTCCCAGTTAAAACCTGCTTGGAAATAATTCGGACCCCATGATTTTGCTTTGGTGGTAATCGTTAAAATTCGGCCTTGTTCAACATCTTCAAATTCGGCATCGACACGCTCAAATTTATTCAGCGAATACACACGATTAAGGGCGGAATCTAATTCATCTTTACTGAGTGCAACCCCTTCGACAATCCCTAAGCGATCTCGCAATAATTTCTCACTGACTTTTGACTGGTTATCGAAGGCGATTTTATAAATGGGTTTTTTAAGAGGATCTACCCACAATAAACTTTGTTGTAATTTACTCGCTTGGTAAGCCAAATAATCGTGTTCACTAATCCCAAGCGGCTCTAACTTCACCAACTCTAATATGGCGGCATCTTCACCTAATTTAAGTGCTAATGGCATGATTGAAAAATCGGTAGTACTTAAGCTATCAATGGCTGGACGAATTAAAATATCGCCAGACGTCAGTAAGGTTTTTTGGCGGGCGGTACTGGCTTGAGTCAAAATAGTAGAAAGTTGTTCTAGCACAGCAATGGTACTGTCTAAGTTTTCTTGTTTAGTCAATGCAGAACCAATATCAACTGCAATAATAATATCTGCGCCCATGGCTTTCACTACATCAATAGGCATATTGTTAGCAATCCCGCCATCAACGAGTAAACGACCATTAATCAATGCTGGTTGCAATGCTCCTGGTACAGTGGCTGAGGCTTGCATTGCTTGTACTATACTGCCGCTTGATAATACCACCGCTTCGCTGGTTGCTAAGTCAGTTGCTACAGCCCGATAAGGAATAGCCAACTCATCAAAGTCGCCAAACTGTTCAACTAATCCCGTTGAATGACGCAGTAACTGCGACATGCTTTGGCCACGCAACAATCCGCTTGGCGACGTTAAGCGATTATCGTTGTAGCCAACCGTAAGAGGGATATTAAATTGATCGCGCTGTTGCTTGTCTCGGTAACTTAATTTGTCACGAGGAATGGTATCGGAATAACCTTTTGACCATTGGCCATTAAGCATTAATTCTTCAATTTGATCCGCGTTATAGCCCAGCGCATACATACCGGCGACGTATGCACCAATACTGGTACCAGCGATATAATCTACTGGGATATGATACTTTTCTAATACTTTCAACACACCGATATGTGCAGCACCTTTTGCACCACCACCACTGAGCACTAAGCCAATGGTAGGTCTTTCTTTAGCCGTTTTTTTAGCCGCATGTACAGGTTGTACTACCAAGCTAAAGCAAATACAGCTAGCCAAAAACCAAGTAAACAAGTTAAGGCGCAAAATTTGTTGCATAAATCATTCCGAAAGTAAGTAAAAACGACTCATTCTAACAAAATTTAACCAATACCTATACTAGTGAATGGCACCAACAATATTACAATCAGTATCGTTAAACATCGCGTGACATATCAATCAACATTTGTTGTTTTATTTTATGTTCAATCTCGTTTTTGGGCATAGGCTTAGCGAAATAATAACCCTGAATAATATGACATCCTCGCTGAACAACTTGATTCAATTGCTGTTCCGATTCAACCCCTTCTGCAATCACTTCAAGGGATAAATTTCGTGCTAATTCAATAATACTGCTCAAGATAGCTTGATCTGCTTTGTTAGTATCAATATGGATTAAAAAGCAGCGATCAACTTTTAGGACATTAACTTGGAATGAGCGTAAATAAGCAAGAGAGGAGTAACCAGTCCCAAAATCATCTATGGCAACATCAATACCTAACTGCTTCAAAGCGAGCAAATGCTGACTGGCAATATCAATCTCTTTCATCAATACACCTTCAGTAATTTCCATCGACAAGCAATGAGCAGGCATGCCAGTTTTATGCAATGTCGCAGTTAAAAAGTCGATAAAATCTGGTTGTCTAAAGTGCATAGCAGATACGTTAACTGATACTTTTATCTCACTTTGATACTGTCGATGCCAGTAAGCACCATCGATACAAGCTTGAGTTAGCACCCAGCGATCAATCTCCACAATAAGGCCGCACGATTCAGCTATACCAATAAATACATCGGGGTTAACCATGCCATCTTTTGGATGTTGCCAACGAATTAATGCTTCTACGCCGACTAAGCGATTTTGTTGCTGAACATCAATTTGAGGTTGATAGTACAATTCAAATTCGTTGCATTGTACTGCTCGGTGCAAATCAGCTTCTAAGCGCAAATGATATAAGGCTTCTGCGTTACGCTCAGCGGAGTAATATTGAAAATTACCACGGCCTTCTTCTTTAGCATGATACATGGCTAAATCAGCATTTTTAATTAAGGTTTCAGGAGTTTGATCATCATCAGACCAAATGCTAATCCCGATACTGGTCGAGATAAAAAACTCTCTACCATACAGTTTGAATGGCATTTCGATTTGTTTTAGTAATTGTGTCGCTATGTGATTAATGCTGTCGACATCGTTTGCGTCACGAAGCAAAAGCACAAATTCATCACCACCAAAACGGCATAATAAATGCTTTTCTGACAAGCAAGACTGAAGCCGATTAGCCGCTTCAACTAATAATGCATCGCCCATACTATGACCGTATGAATCATTAACATGTTTAAAGCGATCAAGATCTAGAAAAAGTAGTGCTAAGGTTTCTTTGTGCTTTTTAGCGGTTTCAATTGCTTCGCCCAGTCGACGAGAAAACATCGCCCTATTAGCTAAACCGGTTAACGTATCGCTGTTAGCCAAACGACGTAAGTGCAACTCATTGTGTTTACGTTCGGTGATATCAGAAAAAACCACCACATAATGCAATGCTGCACCATTAACACTGAGCATCGTCGATACATTTACCCATACAGGACAGCGACTGCCATCAATACAGTTAAACTCGCACTCTCCAGTCCAAAAATGTTCTTTATCAAACACATCCTGCATATCGAACGGCTCTGGTGTTGCAAACACCAAATCGGCAAAATGCTTGCCAGCTAAATCACTATTTTTAGAGGTTAAAATTAAATTAGCTGCCGCATTACTAATTTTAATATTTTTATCAGCATCTAATATCAGCACTCCTTCGGAGGTATTTTCAAAAGCCTGAGCTAACAAATTGACTTCGCTTTCCAGCTCACGTTGTTGCGATATATCAGTATACATACCCGCAGCATGAGTCACACGACCACTACTGGGATCAAATTTAATCGCTCTGCCTTTAATCCGTAGCCAATGCCATTGGTGATCATACTGATTGCGATATCGGTACTCGGCATCAATCATTTCTTCTTGACCTGTTATAAGGTCTTTCCAGACAGATTGCATCCGATCAACATCGTCTACGTGTATGGGTATATCCTCTAGTTTGACACTAATATTATGCTCTGGTCCTAACACACCACTCTGGTTATCTAGCGACAACATTTGAGTAGAATCATGCCACTCCCATAAATCAGAATCGCTGCCTTTTAAGGCTTGATGTAAGCGCTCATCACTTTCAACTAATGCATGGTTAATTTGTTTAAAGCGATGCACTTGTCGCTGCCTAAACAACAACATAATAGAAACAATTAACAAAATACTAAAAATGAAGGCTACTTCAAATTGCTGAGTGCGCCACCAAAGCTGCTTTACGGCAAATTGATATTGGAATGGTTCACTTGACCAAACACCATTTCTTTTGTACAAGAGTTCAAGTACATACGCCCCGGCACTTAACCCTGTAATATTAATTTGCGACTGGCCTTCTAATAACACGTAGTTTCCTGCCGCATTATCATCCTTAGCGAGTCGGTACTGTATGGCCATCGGTTTATCATCAAGATAATCGAGTAATGCGATTTGAAAACTAATTAAGCTAGCGCCCGGCTCGACTTGAGTGAGTTGACTTGGTATTAAATAAACTGCGGTATTATTTTCGTAAAATACAGATACAGATTCGAGTATGACTTTGTCACTGATGGTGCGAGGCGCCAATGTATCAAGATCGATTAACATTGCCCCATCAGGCGTACCAATGAAGAAACCTTTATTAGGATCATAAAATTTTGCTGATTCATTAAATTCGTCAGAAATTAACCCATCTTGATGACTAAATGAACTGACTTTACCGGACTTTTTATTCACTTTAATAATGGCACTAGCACAACCTACAATGTGGTCTGTAGTGGTATCTTGAAAAAAGAACACCACTTTACAATCGATCTTCCATTGTTGATCAAGCGAGATAAGCTCATCGGTTTTTGTATTGTATTGATAAATACCATGCTGGGAAGTGCCTAACCACATAATACTTGGGGCTACTTGCATAAAGCTATTCATCGTAGGAAGGTTAGTAAAATTAGTAAACACGTCCAACTTTGAAACATATTCACCAGCCGCAGTTAAATAACCAAAATGCTTACCACCACTTAGCCATAAACGATCAGCATCATCTCTCAGCATGGCTTTATACCAAGTATTAATCAGTGACTGTTGACCATTTGATAACGCTTGTAGCTTCAGATCAGTATTACCCTCTTTCCAATAATACAATCCATGATTGGTCCCGAACCAAATCACATCGCTATAAAATTCATCATGATAAATACCAATGACTACTTTATCTTTCAGTGACTCTTTACCGCCACTCCAACTAGCAAAATTAGAACTAACATTAGTGATTTTATTCACCACATAAAGCCCGCTTGATGAGGCTAATACGAGATTCTGTTCATCTAGCGATTCAATTCGGTAAATACTGTCATTAAGTTCAAACCCTGGCGGAGTGATCATTGTTGACGTTTGGTTCTGAGTATCGACCACAGATAAGCCACCATCGGTCCCCATCCACAACTGATCACCTTCGCTGTATATTGACCACACCATTTCATTATCCAATTGATAAGGTGGGGCTTTAGAATAATCTTCAATTAAAAACTTAGGCTTACCAGCAATGACCGCAAGACCATCGCCAGAACCACCAACCCACAATAGACCATCGGCATCAACTGCCATATCGTGAATATAATCAATATTGGCACTTTGTTTAAGTTCATCATGATAAAGTGTAAATGTATCATTAGATGGGTTCCAAAAAATAAGCCCTGTCCGACTCGATATCCACAAGTTGCCATCAAGGTCTTGTTCCATCTTATCGACGTAATATGGGATGTTAGTCACGGGTTGTAAACGTAAATTCTCGACATCAACGCTAAATAATCCTTTAGAAGTCAACATCCATATTCGATGCTGTTTATCTTGGAACAATTCCCTAATCGAACCATTTTGATCTGTCCATGGAAATGCGCCGATAAACGCCCCATCGGCCTGATGAAGTTCCAATAAATGATCGGTTGAAAATAGATATTGAGATGAGTGTAATTCTAGCGCGTTGCGCCAAGGTAATTGATGATCTAATGAGTGGCTTGCAGATAAAGACAATTGTTGAGAAACATCATCAAAATAATAGACTTGTCCCGAATAGGCTAATATAAGTAATCGCCCATCGAGCTGACGCTGAGTTGCCACTACACGAATACTGTTGTTAATATTAGTGACGTCATTATCTTTAGGTTTAAGCAATAAGCTAAAGTGATTATCTAAAATACTGTATAAATATAATGAGCTATTGCTGCCGATAAGCAAATGATCTTGACCAGCATTTACCACTGTAGTGATGAGTTCGTCATCAAGTACAGAATAAAAACCGACTTTATCAATACGCCTTACTTTGCTATTACTAACCCGATACAGACCTTGTTGAGTAGCGAGCCAAACAAACCCATAATGGTCAAAGCTAATATCTTGAATTATCGCATTGGCTAATCCATCTCGCGCAGTAAATACTCGCTGTACTACATCCCCTGCATTAGCAGGTATAGCGGCGAGCAGATTAAACCCTATACAGACTAACCAATAGATTACCGCTCTGTTCATAAATTAAGCCTAGACCTCAAAAGATAATATGTTTACTAATCGCCATGATTTACTGATAAACGGAATAACAACGACACCAACCAACATATTGGTTTAATGCCTCAGTAAGTGAAGTTATAGTATAATCATCTACACCAAAAAAATAACAATTAACAAACTTTTTTTAGGGCATTCTCGAGTAGTTTTATAAACATTATTAATGTTTTAACATTATTCGGTAGAGAAAGTAATACTCATCTATAACACTAGTCTAAAAATCAAACTACAGGCAAAAAAAAGCACCCCCCTAGATGGAGTGCTTGTTTATCGCTATATCGTCAGCGTAAATTACTTCTTCTTAACCGCTTTCGGGTTAGGTAGATCAGTAATTGAACCTTCATACATTTCAGCCGCTAAACCAACTGATTCATGTAAGGTTGGGTGAGCATGAATCGTTAATGCTAAGTCTTCAGCATCACAACCCATTTCAATCGCTAGGCCAATTTCACCTAACAATTCACCACCGTTAACACCAACAACAGCACCACCGATTATACGATGAGTATCTTTGTCGAATATTAACTTGGTCATACCTTCACTGCAATCTGATGCAATGGCGCGGCCACTTGCAGCCCAAGGGAAAGTAGACGTTTCAAAAGCAATACCTTGCTCTTTGGCTTCTTTCTCAGTTAGACCAACCCATGCTACTTCTGGATCAGTATAAGCAATCGATGGAATCACTTTAGGGTCAAAGTAATGCTTCATACCCGCAATTACTTCAGCCGCTACATGACCTTCATGCACACCTTTGTGAGCTAACATTGGTTGACCAACGATGTCACCAATTGCATAAATGTGTGGCACGTTGGTACGTAATTGCTTGTCTACATTGATAAAGCCACGCTCATCAACATTTACACCCGCTTTTTCAGCAGCAATTAACTTACCATTAGGTGAACGACCAATTGCCACTAATACAGCATCGTAACGAACAGGTTCAGCAGGTGCTTTCTTGCCTTCCATTGTGACGTAGATACCGTCTTCTTTAGCTTCTACAGCCGTCACTTTAGTTTCAAGAATAAGGTTAAACTTCTTCTTAATTTGTTTAGTGAATACTCGAACAACGTCTTTATCTGCTGCAGGGATAACTTGGTCAAACATTTCAACCACGTCAATTTGGCTGCCTAAAGATGAATACACAGTACCCATTTCTAGACCAATAATACCACCGCCCATTACCAATAACTTACCAGGCACTTCTTTCAATTCTAGTGCGTCAGTCGAATCCCAAATACGTGGATCGTCATGGGGGATAAATGGCAGTTTAATTGGACGAGAGCCTGCCGCAATAATAGCTTGCTCAAACTGAACCACAGTAACAGTACCGTCTTCAGCCGTCACTTCTAGGCTGTTAGGGCCAGTGAACTTACCAAAACCGTTAACCACGTTAACTTTACGCATTTTAGACATTCCGCCTAATCCGCCCGTTAACTGACCAACAACTTTGTCTTTAAAGCCGCGTAATTTTTCTAAATCGATTGTTGGCTCACCAAATACCACACCGTGACTCGCAGCTGATTTAGCTTCTTCAATCACTTTAGCAATGTGTAGTAATGCTTTAGATGGGATACAACCTACGTTCAAACATACACCACCTAGGGTGCTAAAACGTTCAACGATAATGGCATCTAAACCTAAATCAGCTGCACGGAATGCTGCTGAATAGCCTGCAGGGCCTGATCCTAATACAACTACCTGAGTTTTAATTTCGTTACTCATGTTTTCCTCTATTCTTTGCATATGTTGGCGAACAAAACCGATTCAACAATCAATGTGGTCAGATTGTGATAGCTGACCGCATTTTACCCTTTGTTTGATGACGATCACAATCAAACATTAGTGATAATCATCGACATAAAAAAGGCCACTCTATTAGAGCGGCCATATTTGTTTACAATATCATGGTACGAATGTCAGATAAGATGGCTGACAATGTCACACTAAAGCGTGCGGCCATTGCACCATCAATCACACGATGGTCGTATGATAATGACAATGGCAACATTAATTTAGGCTCAAACTCTTTGCCATTCCACTTAGGCTTAATTTCAGATTTAGACACACCTAAAATCGCCACATCAGGGTAATTAACAATCGGCGTAAATGCCGTACCGCCAATGCCACCTAAACTTGAAATCGTAAAACAGCTGCCTTGCATATCAGCCGACTTTAACTTGCCGTCACGAGCACGGATCGAAATGTCAGTTAACTCGCGAGACAATTCAACAATGCCTTTTTTATCAACGTCACGTACAACCGGAACCATTAGGCCATTAGGCGTATCAACAGCCACACCAATGTGGAAGTACTTCTTCTGAATCAGCGACTCACCATCACTACTTAAGCTTGAGTTAAACACAGGGAACTCAGCCAATGCTTTCGCGACAGCTTTCATCATAAACACCAGAGGCGTGATTTTGTAATCTGCTTTCTTCTTCGCTGCAAGCTCATTTTGCTGCTTACGGAAGGCTTCCATCTCAGTAATATCAGCTTCGTCGAACTGGGTAACATGCGGAATCGTTACCCAGTTACGATGTAAGTTAGGTCCAGAAATTTTCTGGATACGGCTTAGTGGTACTTCTTCCACTTCACCAAACTTACTGAAATCAACTTTAGGAGCAGCAATCACACTTAAGCCACCGGCACCACCAGCAACCGCCGTAGCAGCTGTCGCTTTAGGGCGTGACAACTCATATTTCACAAATGCTTGCACGTCTTCTTTCAAAATCCGCGCTTTACGTCCAGTACCAGTAACCTTGGTCAAATCCACACCAAATTCACGCGCTAAACGGCGCACAGAAGGCGATGCGTAAGCAACTCCGGTAGATTTAGGTGCCGCAGCACTAGGGTGATACGGTACCGGCGGAGTCGATGGACGACTGGCAGCTATTGTTGATGCAGGCGCTACTGGAGCAGACTCCGTTTGAACAGGAGCAGCTTGAGCAGGTGCGGCACTAGTCGTTTCAATAGTCGCAATTAAGCTACCTTGAGACACTTTATCGCCCACGTTAACCATTAACGACACTAACTTACCGGCAAATGGTGCTGGTACTTCCATGGTCGCTTTGTCAGTTTCAAGGGTAATTAAACCTTGATCTGCGGTGATTTCATCACCAACAGCAACCAGCACTTCAATAACATCGACATCATTAGCGTCGCCAATATCAGGTACATGAATTTCTTGTACTTGGCTTGTTGTTACGGCTGCCATTGCTTGAGAAACAGGAGCTGCAGCCTGAGGTGCAGCTGCTTGAGCTTCCGGTGCTGTTGCTTGTGGCGCTGACACTGCTGGTGCTACTGGTTCAGAACCAGCAACTTCTAGCGTAATAACTAATGAACCTTCAGAGACTTTGTCGCCAACAGCCACTTTCACTGATTTAACCACACCCGCTTTAGGTGACGGTACGTCCATGGTGGCTTTATCTGTTTCTAAGGTAATTAAACCTGTATCAACATCAATGCTATCACCTACAGCAACCAACACTTCGATGACAGACACATCTGTATCACCGCCAATATCTGGCACTTTCACTTCAATCACTTCAGAGGCACCAGCACTTGGTGCGGCAACAGGCGTCACTGGTGCAGGAGCCGCAGCTTGTGCGACTGGCGCTTCAGCTTTAGGCGCTGGTGCTGCAACGTCTGCTTTGGCAGGCGCGGCATCAGCAACACTCATCATCGCAATTAACGTGCCTTCTGACACTGTATCACCCACAGCAATTTTTAATTCTGCCAAGGTACCAGCAAAAGGTGCTGGAATATCCATGGTTGCCTTATCGCTTTCAACTGTAATGATTGACGCTTCTTTCTCAAGAAAATCACCCACTGCAGCACAAATTTCAATAACTTGTACAGCATCAGTATCGATATTAGGAACCAAAACTTCTTTTAATTCAGCCATTTTGTATCCCCTTACGCGAGCTGTGGGTTGATCTTGTCAGCATCAATGCCATATTCAGCGATGGTTTTAATCAACACATCCACTGGCATTTCATTACGGTCAACAAGTGACTTCAACGCCGCAATGACAATAAACTTGGCATCAACTTCAAAATGATGACGTAAGTTTGCGCGGCTATCGCTACGACCAAAACCATCTGTACCTAACACTTTATAGTCAGTTGGCACGAATGCACGTAATTGCTCACCGTATATCTTCATGTAGTCAGTCGCCACAATCGCTGGCGCATCTGCAGATAATACTTGGCTAATATATGCTTGCTTAGGTTTTGCTGTAGGATGCAACATGTTCCAACGCTCAGCAGCTTGACCATCACGAGTTAGCTCATTAAAACTGGTCACACTGAATACGTCTGCAGTTACGCCAAAGTCTTTGGCTAATGCTTGCGCGGCTTTACGAACTTCTTCAAGAATCGTACCGCAACCCATTAATTGCACTTTGCCTTTACCGCTACCAGCAACTGATTCAAGCTTGTAAATACCTTTTACAATACCTTCTTCGGCACCGGCTGGCATTTCTGGCTGAACGTAGTTTTCGTTCATTGTGGTTAAGTAGTAGAAGATATCTTCTTGGTTTTCGCCATACATACGACGAATACCATCTTGTACGACTACCGCAATTTCATAACCGTAAGTAGGGTCATAAGAAATACAGTTTGGAATAGTGTTAGCCAATACGTGGCTGTGACCATCTTGATGCTGTAAACCTTCGCCGTTCAATGTTGTACGGCCAGAAGTACCGCCCACCAAGAAACCACGTGCGCGCATGTCGCCAGCAGCCCATGCCATATCGCCGATACGTTGGAAACCGAACATAGAATAGTAGATGTAAAACGGAATCGTTGGCATGTCGTTGACTGAGTAACTGGTTGCAGCTGACACCCAAGATGACATTGCGCCTAATTCGTTAATACCTTCTTGTAAAACCTGACCAGTTTTAGCTTCACGGTAGTACGCCACTTGATCAGAATCTTGTGGTACGTATTTTTGGCCTTCGTGAGCGTAAATACCCACTTGACGGAATAAGCCTTCCATACCAAAAGTACGCGCTTCATCAGGAATAATTGGCACAATGCGTTTGCCAATGCCTTTGTCTTTTAACAATGCGGTTAATACGCGCACAAACGCCATTGTTGACGAAATTTCACGGCCATTAGAACCTTTCAAAATCGAATCGAAAATTTTCAATGAAGGAATATCTAACTCTTCAGTGAACTTTTCACGACGCTGCGGTAAATAACCTAATAACGCTTCACGGCGACTCTTCAGGTATTTAACTTCTTCAGAGTCAGGACCGGGATGATAGAAAGGCAAATCTTCTAACTTGTCATCAGGGATCGGAATATTGAAACGGTTACGGAAGTGTTGAATAGCCTCTATGCCCATTTTTTTCACGTTATGAGCAATGTTTTTACCTTCACCCGCATCACCTAAACCATAACCTTTAACGGTTTTAGCAAGAATAACCGTTGGACGACCTTTGGTTTTCTGTGCATGTTCAAGTGCAGCGTAAACTTTTACAGGATCATGGCCACCACGGTTTAAGCGCCAAATGTCATCATCTGACATATTAGCCACCATTTCTGCGGTTTCAGGATATTTACCAAAGAAATGTTCACGAGTCCATGCACCACCTTTAGCTTTACAGTTTTGGTATTCACCGTCTACGGTTTCTTCCATTAACTGTAATAACTTACCGCTGGTATCACGCGCCAATAATGGATCCCAATAACGACCCCAAATGACTTTAACCACTTCCCAACCTGCGCCGCGGAATTCGCCTTCAAGCTCTTGGATAATCTTACCGTTACCACGAACAGGACCATCTAAACGCTGTAAGTTACAGTTAACGATAAACACTAAATTATCTAATTCTTCGCGCGCAGCTAAGCCAATTGCCCCCAAAGCTTCTGGCTCATCACACTCACCGTCACCTAAGAAACAGTAAACAGTTTGCTTAGAACAATCTTTTAAACCACGGTCAGTTAAATACTTTAAATAACGTGCTTGGTAAATGGCTTGAATAGGACCTAGACCCATCGATACCGTCGGGAACTGCCAATAGCTTGGCATTAATTTAGGATGCGGGTAAGAAGACAAGCCTTTGCCATCGACTTCTTGACGGAAGTTAGCCATTTGTTCTTCAGTAATACGCCCTTCAAGGAAAGAACGCGCATAAATACCCGGTGCGATATGACCTTGAAAATACACCAAGTCACCACCATCTTGCTCATTTGGTGCACGGAAGAAGTGGTTAAAACACACATCATAAATTGTCGCGCTAGAAGCAAAACTGGATATATGACCACCAAGCTCTAAATCTTTCTTAGAACCACGTAATACCATTGCCAAGGCATTCCAACGGATAATCGCACGAATACGACGTTCCATTTCTTGGTTACCAGGCATATTAGGCTCTTGGCCTGCTGGAATAGTATTTAAATAGGCAGTAGTGGCATTGTAAGGTAAGTGAGTACCATTACGACGTGCTTTATCAATTAATTTTTCGAGTAAAAAATGTGCACGTTCAGGCCCTTCATGCTCTAACACAGCTTGCAGAGCATCAACCCATTCATGGGTTTCTAGTGGGTCTAAATCTTGAAGCATATCTTCAGACATCTCGCAGTCCTTCTTTATATACGGGTTATATTTCGGCTTTTAGTTGCTGCTTGTTGACACAGCAAAAATGTATTCTTATTCAAAGTGACAAGTACTACACACCGCTCTTTAAACGGCGCAAACTACGTTGCAACCGACTGTCTTCTTCTCTTACTGCCAACATGACTTCTTCGATGTAGCTTAAATGTTCATTCGAAGCTTCACGCGCAGCGTCTGGGTCCCGACGTACAATCGCAGCGAGTAAAGCTCGTCTGTGATCATTTGCCATGGTGGAAGCTTCTTCGCGTCGGCTTAAAAGTTCCAAGTTTTGTTCTACATTTTTATGTAGTACAGGGGTTAAACTTAATACTAGATGAAGCATTGCAACATTGTGTGACGCCTCTGCCACTGCACGATAAAAATGTACAATTGCATCTGCCTGCTCTTCAATACCGCTTGCGGCTTCTACTTCATTAATTCGGTTTTTAATATTTTGCATATCCGCATCAGTACCGCGCAATGCAGCAAAATACGCCATCATGCCTTCAGTAGCGTGACGAAATTCAAGTAAGTCATACTGACTTTCAGAATCGTTATGCATTAATTCAACGATAGGATCGGCAAGACTTTGCCAAAGTTGTTCTTTTACATAGGTGCCACCGCCTTGACGACGCATCAGCAACCCTTTAGCTTCTAATTTTTGAATCGCTTCACGTAAAGAAGGACGAGACACTTCAAATTGTACCGCGAGTTCGCGTTCAGGAGGTAGCTTCTGACCTGGCTGTAAACTGCCTTCAAGGATCATTCGCTCTAATTGCTCCATGATCACATCAGAAATTTTTGGCTGGTTAATTTTAATATAAGCCATCTGGCGCCCTGCTCCCTAAACAAGCAATTGTCAATTGGTCTGACCAATTAATATGAGATAGCGCACTTTATCAAATCATACAAGCCATGTCTAGTTATCGGCATATCGACAATAGAACACCGTATTCGTTTAAAACGCTCGAGCCAAGAGCATAACTGATATTAACACTCAAGGGGTCAGACCATTTACTCGAATTAACCTCAACGCTGGATACAATAAAGCCGCCCTAGGAACTAGAGCGCTTCGCTGCTAGAGGCTATAAAATCTCAGCAGCAAAGCTGTCCTAGTAGGACGTAGTCCACCCTAGAGTCTAACTAACAACACCAAAAATGGTTAATACCGAAACCATTGTCAGCAATAACACAAAATTACGCTTACTCAATGCCAGTAATGCCAATGTCGACCGTATACTCAGCGGCGCATCACCTGCTTCAGGTAAAGATTCTGCCGCGATAGCAGTGTAAGTTACGATTGTTTTCGCATCGGTTTTGCCACTTAAACCATATTGTCGCCAAGCACTCAAACCAGTGCTAAATTGACCACTTAATACATAGCCAAAACTAAAGATACGGCTTGGCAGCCAATCCAATAGCATCAGCAAACGATCAACTAATGGCATCTCAAGCTTATTTTTATTATTGTAATCACTAAAAAAACGCACTGTACAATACAAAACAGCGCCAACGGGTTCTAAAAATATTAAATACAATGCCACTGCGCCGTAATAGCGATAATTAATCCAAGCGGTTATTTGCCCCACTTTACGACCTAAATCTTGCTCATCAACCACATGCAAGTGTTCAGTACAGTCCAACTCTCCGGCCAATCTATAACAAGCTTGTATATCGCCCCGACATGCCGCTTGAATATACTGTTTAAACACCCGTCGTAATGACTGGTGGCAAAAACAAATAATGGATATCACCACCCAAAACAACAAACTCAATAAATCATAAAAAATACCATCGAGCAGAAAACTAATCAGCAAAACCAATAAAGCAGGCAACACAATTGCCATCGCAACACCAAATTCGGATTTAAGCGATTGGTTATCCCAAAATAATGTTTGGTAACGCGCTATAACGCTATCAAACTGCCAACCACTGGGCAGAAGCTTCAAACGCTCTACTAAAATTGCCATTAACAATGAAAATAACGCCATGAAAATCCTTTTTTACTTCTATTTAGTTACTGCCACCATTAATAAGCAGCTCTTTAGCGGGCTATATTGATAAGTACCATCTAACATCAGCAAAGTCTGTAAGTGCTATTTTAAGCGCTAAGTGTTGTGTTTCAAGTTCGTAATCTCTAAGTGCTAACCTAAACAACTGGAATGGCTTGCTTATATCGAGACCAATCAAAACCACTACCGGGATCTGTTTTACGTCCTGGCGCAATATCACAATGGCCGACAATATTATTTACATTAATCATAGGATACTGCGCCATTAACTCCAATGTTAACAGGATTAATTGATCATATTGCTCATCGGTATACCCACTGTTATCTGTCCCTTCTAGTTCTATACCTATGGCAAAATCGTTACAACCCTCACGCCCATTGAATTCAGAGATGCCAGCATGCCAAGCTCTGTCATCACAACCCACATATTGAACCACTTCACCATCACGGCAAATGAGAAAATGCGCCGAAACTTGCAAGCTTGCTAACTCAGTAAAACTGTCGTCAGCATCTATATTTAGGCAACCTTGAAATAGTTCATCAATGTGCGGTAAGCCAAAACACCCCGCGGGTAAGCTAATATTATGGATCACCAATAAACTCACCTCGCCATTGGGGCGAGCGTTAAAATGTGGCGACATACACTTTCGAGCCTTGGTTAACCAACCTTGTTCCATTAAGCCTTGTGGCATATCCATCCTTAAACATCACTACCAAACCATTATGAGTTCAAATTTAACAGTATTAAACAGCAATACCAATCCTAAAAATTACCTATTTGCTTGTGTCAGTATAGCGATAAATTATGTTAATCTTTAATAGCTGCTTTCGGCAATAAACACTCTACTGAATGCGGATACCGTTTTGCCCTATCACGCTATGTTAGCAAGGACTTTGCTTATGTTAGAAAATGACATTCGTCACGCTGTAAAAACTGCCTTAGATGAAGACTTAGGATACACACCCCACAATACCATTCATGGGATGCTTAATGCCGACATCACCGCACAACTTATTCCTGAAGATAAACATATGTCTGGGGTGCTCATCACTCGCGAAGAAGGCGTTTTTTGTGGCAAAGAATGGGCTGAACAAGTATTTAATCAGCTGGGTAGTGAAGTTGTACTCCATTGGCATGTTGACGACGGTGATTTAGTGGTTCCCAATCAAGTTTTGTGTGAACTCTCTGGTCCGGCACGAGCCATTTTAACGGGTGAGCGCACTGCAATGAACTTTATTCAGATGTTGTCAGGCGTTGCCAGCTTAACCAAACTGTACGTCAACAAGCTTGCTGGCACTCATACTCAATTACTTGACACCCGCAAAACTATTCCGGGCCTTCGAACTGCACAAAAATACGCAGTCACCTGTGGCGGTGGACATAATCATCGCATTGGCTTGTTCGATGCTTTTTTGATTAAAGAAAATCACATCATGGCTTGTGGTGGGATTTCAAAAGCCATTAACGCAGCACGTCAATTAGACAGCCAAAAACCAGTAGAAGTTGAAGTAGAGTCACTTGACGAATTAACCCAAGCTCTCGACGGCGGCGCAGACATCATCATGTTAGACAATTTTGATGTCACTATGATGGTTGATGCCGTTAGCCTAAATAATCGTTATAAAGACCAAGATAAAGGCGCCAAATTAGAAGTGTCAGGCAATGTTACGTTAGACACACTAGCCAGTTTTGCACAAACTGGTGTTGACTACATATCAGTAGGCGCACTGACTAAACACATTAAAGCATTGGATTTATCGCTAAGATTAAAAGCTTGATGCTTCTAGGTCCTAGATTCTAGAGCGGACTGCGTCCTGCTAGGACAGCTTCGCTGCTAAGATTGAAATCCTGGGACAACTTTTCTGCTGAGCTTTTATAGCATCTAGCAGCGTAGCGCTCTAGGTACTAGATCCTAGTTCCTAGATTTTAGAGCGGACTTCGTCCTGCTAGGACAGCTTCGCTGCTAAAATTGAAATTCTGGGACAACTTTTCTGCTGAGCTTTTTATAGCATCTAGCAGCGTAGCGCACTTGAATCTAGGCTTTCTGCACATTCCATTCGGACATAGAAATCGGTCACAAAAAAAGCGCCAACAAACTAACACTGTTGCATTTTTGTCAAAAAAAAACTCATTAAACGGCTGTGTCAAAAAATAATTAACCGTGTCCAGTATTAATAACGTGAAATTAGTGCATTTTTAGAGATTTATTTCTTATTTGTACGTTAAGACTATTCCATTGTGTAACAATTTATACTAACTTTGTCTTAGGCGAGTTGGCTTTTAGGCCATGGACTATAATCATAAGATTGTAAATTACGTCAATTGTTATCAACTAATTAACATTTATCTTTTAAAACATGGGCAAATGTTATTTTTTATTTTGTTAATATTAACGTATTTACTCTATGTTTACCGCTCAGCCGAAATGTCATTAAGTAAATAATTAGCTAACATTATTTGCAGTTAACATTGTTTTTTATATGTGCATTGTGCTTATAAATAACGATGGGCAACACAAGGAATGTTGGCACTATAAAAATCGTGGTCATCGAACACCACATAATTGTGCTTTAAGGTTTTAGGCAAATGGAATGCCAGGCGACTTGGTGACTAGGCTCTATGACTAGACTAAGCTCGCAGTTATCGAGGATTGATACTACTACCCCGGCCTATTTTACGGAGAGAAATAATGAAAGGTATCAACCAAATCAAAAACGCTAAGGGTTTTACTCTTATCGAATTAATGATCGTAGTCGCGATCATCGGTATTCTTGCAGCAATCGCACTGCCTGCTTATAAAGATTATGTCACGTCTGCACAAGGCGGCGCAGCAATGAAAGGGATTACCTCTTTCACAACTAAAATTCAGACCTGTCTTGAAACAGATATTGGATGTTCAACAATAGATAACGAAATAGCTGCAAATTCTAAACTTACCGATACATTCACAACATTCGAACAAGATGCTACTGGTACTCTAGTTTGGAAGGAAAAAAAGTGTGAATTAACTGCTACATTTGCAGTACCTAGTGCGTCGACTCCTTCTTTAGAATTATCGATGGCTGGTGCGACTGGTGCTACCGCTGATGAAATAATACTTTGTAAAAAAGGTGCTGGTTTACCAACTACTTAGTCGTACAATTTAGAATGTGTTACTAAATAATACAGTAAGGGGCTATTATAGCCCCTTACTGAATAATAATGAGACTGTTATAACAATGTCCAACACTGGCTTACATTTAGGTTTATCAACATTATTTATTCGAAAAAACCTTCTTTCTGAAGAACAAATTTCAACGTCTATAACACTCTCCCGTAAAACCAAACAGTCCCTAGTCACAACGTTAATTCATTCCAAATTTCTCTCAGCTCGTGAAATTGCCGAGCTTTGTTATGAAGAATATGGTACTCCGTTACTTGATCTTAATGAATTTGATATAGCTAATATAACTGAAGGTTTATTAAACAAAAAACTCATAAATAAACATAAATGCTTACCACTTTTTAAACGTGGTAATCGACTTTATATCGCCACTTCAGACCCAACCAATATTGCGGCACTTGAAGATTTCCAATTTAGTTTAGGCCTACATGCAGAAGCTATTTTAGTCGAAGACGATAAACTCCTTAAAGCCTTAGAAAAAATACTCGAAGAAGACATTAGCGGTTTGGGTTTAGAAGGCATTGACGAAGAAGCCTTGGCTGGAATTGAAGTAACTGATACCAGTAGGGATGATGAACCGAGCGGTGACAGCAGCGATGATGCCCCGATTGTTATCTATATCAATAAAATCCTTACCGATGCAATTCGTAAAGGTGCCTCTGATTTACATTTCGAACCTTACGAGAAACGTTATCGAATTCGTTTCCGTATTGATGGCATATTACATGAAGTCTCCGAGCCACCAGTTAACTTATCCAACCGAATTTCTGCCCGGTTAAAAGTGATGTCGAAACTTGATATTGCCGAGCGTCGGGTACCGCAAGATGGCCGGATTAAAATGAAGCTGTCACGCACCAAATCCATCGATTTTCGTGTCAGTAGCTTGCCCACTATTTGGGGCGAGAAGATTGTAATGCGTATTTTAGATTCATCATCGGCACAACTGGGTATCGAAAAGCTCGGTTATGAAGATGATCAACGGCTATTATATGAAGAAATGCTCGCCAAACCTCAAGGGATGATATTAGTCACCGGCCCAACAGGTTCAGGTAAAACCGTATCTCTCTACACTGGCCTCAATATTCTTAATACCGAAGAGCGTAATATTTCTACCGCAGAAGATCCGGTTGAAATTAACCTTGAGGGTGTTAACCAGGTGCATATTAATTTAAAAGCGGGTTTAACCTTTGCATCGGCATTACGCTCATTTTTACGTCAAGATCCTGACGTGGTGATGGTCGGTGAAATCCGTGATTTAGAAACCGCCGAAATAGCGATTAAAGCGGCGCAAACTGGTCACCTAGTGTTATCAACCCTGCACACCAACTCAGCAGCAGAAACCCTAACCCGTTTAATCAACATGGGTGTACCCGGCTATAACATTGCCAGCTCAGTTAACTTAATTATTGCCCAACGACTAGCCAGACGCTTATGCCCAGAATGCAAACACGAAGAAGAAGTACCTGTTGCTGAATTGCAACGTTTAGGCTTTACTGAAGCTGATATAAACAAAGGTATTACGGTGTTTAAACCTGTCGGTTGTGAGCTTTGCTCTGGTGGTTATAAAGGTCGTGTCGGCATTTACGAAGTAATGAAAATGAGTGATGAAATTGCCCGTACCATTATGGAAGGTGGCAACTCGCTGCAAATTGCCACCTTAGCCAAACAACAAGGCATGCGCGATTTACGCCAATCTGGCTTACTTAAAGTGATTCACGGCGTAACCAGCATTGCCGAAATTAACCGTGTTACTAGCTTTTAATTCGGCTAGAATCAAACCGAGTAAGAGAAATCGACTAAGATAAATCGACTAAATTTAATTGATTAAGCGCAATAAGGTAAAGTTAAATCAGCTAAAGTTAATGAGTGATAGTCAGTCAAATGTTTATTTCACTATTTTCTATTCATAATAATAATTTAGCGCGGATACCGCTCAACACGAAAAGGATTGGCTAAATGGCTACAGCAGCAAAACGCAAGCCAAAGGCGAAGGGGAAAAAAACTACCAAACACCAACCTAAGGTTTTTACCTACCAATGGAAGGGAGTCAATCGTGATGGCCAACGCTCCTCAGGGGAGCTAAAAGGCTCTTCTATTGCTGAAATACGCAGTGTCTTAAAAGCCCAGGGGGTTACCCCAAAAGGCGTACGCAAGAAATCCGCACCGTTATTTAAGTCTGAAAAAAGCATCACCGCAATGGATATTGCGATGTTCACCCGCCAAATAGCTACAATGTTAGCGGCAGGGGTGCCATTAGTAACCACACTTGAGCTTCTTGGTCGTGGCCATGAAAAAGCCAAAGTACGTGAATTATTAGGTACTATTTTATCCGATGTCCAATCTGGTATTCCACTTTCTGATGCGTTAAGACCTCACCGACGTTATTTTGATGATTTATATGTTGACTTAGTTGCTGCAGGAGAGCATTCCGGTTCACTTGATGCGGTATTTGACCGCGTTGCAACTTACCGAGAGAAGGCCGAGCAATTAAAATCTAAAATCAAAAAAGCTATGCTTTATCCTATAGCCGTTGTTATTGTCGCGATAGCAGTAACAAGCTTGTTATTATTATTTGTTGTACCTCAATTTGAAGAAATATTTAGTGGCTTTGGCGCAGAGCTACCAGCATTCACCCAAATAATTATAAATATTTCTAAATGGCTACAGAGTGCATGGTATTACTTTGCTATCGCCATTATTGGTGGGATTTGGTTATTCCGACGTGCACATAGGAAATCTCAAGCTTTTCGAGACAGTGTTGATGTAGCCATCCTAAAAATCCCCCTGGTAGGTGATATCCTCCACAAAGCCGCAATGGCTCGTTTTGCCCGCACTTTATCAACCACCTTTGCAGCAGGTGTACCTTTAATTGATGGTTTAGAATCTGCTGCTGGCGCATCTGGCAACTATGTTTATCGTAAAGCGTTATTAAAAGTGCGCCAAGAAGTGATGTCAGGTATGCAGATGAATGTAGCCATGCGCACCACAGGGTTATTTCCTGATATGCTCATTCAAATGGTAATGATTGGAGAAGAGTCAGGTGGTTTGGATGACATGCTTAATAAAGTGGCTGATATTTATGAGATGCAAGTGGATGATGCTGTTGATGGTTTATCCAGTTTAATAGAACCAATTATGATGGTCGTGATTGGTACTTTAGTTGGTGGCTTAATCGTCGGAATGTATTTACCTATTTTCCAAATGGGTAATATAATAAACTAAAGGTTTTTATGACTTATTCAACAATAGAATTGAAATGACTGAATTTATCACCTTAATGGCCCAATACCCTTGGGTGTTTATCACTATTAGCTTTATTTTTGCTGCCACGATTGGCAGCTTTCTCAACGTCGTGATCCACCGCTTGCCAGTGATGATGAAACGCGAATGGCAAAGCGAGTGTAATTTTTATTTAAACGAATACCATCCAGATATTGTTAAACAGGTGGGTAATGAGCGCTTAAATAAACCTATCGATCAATTCCCAGCAAAATACAATATTGTGGTACCAGGATCTGCATGCCCAAAATGCAAGGCCAATATAAAGCCTTGGCATAATATTCCCATACTCGGTTGGATAATGCTTAAGGGAAAGTGTGCCGATTGTAAAACCGGTATTTCAATACGCTATCCGATTATCGAATTATTAACAGGGGCATTAATTGCCACTTTAGCTTGGCATTTTGGCCCAACATGGCAGTTTGTGTATGCCAGTATTTTAACGTTTGTGTTAGTTGCGTTAACAGGCATCGATTTAGATGAAATGCTATTACCGGACCAACTGACGTTACCAATATTGTGGTTAGGGTTAATTATTAACCTTAAAGGTATTTATGCTAGCCCTGAAGATGCCATTATTGGTGCTGCTGCAGGTTATTTAAGTTTATGGTCGATATTTTGGTTATTTAAACTGGTTACTGGCAAAGAAGGCATGGGCTACGGTGACTTTAAACTGTTAGCCGTATTCGGTGCTTGGTTAGGTTGGCAAATGCTGCCATTAATTATTCTATTATCTTCACTGGTTGGTGCTGTAGTAGGTATAACGATGATTATCGCTAAAAAACTCAATAAAGGTAATCCAATTCCTTTTGGCCCTTATATCGCTGCCGCGGGTTGGATTGCGTTAGTTTGGGGGCAAGATATTCTTAACTGGTATCTAAGTACATTATGATTAAAAACAAGTTTGTTGTCGGTCTTACCGGTGGTATTGGAAGCGGCAAAACCACTATAGCGAACTTATTTGCTGAATACGGCATAGACTTAGTCGACGCTGATGTTATCGCTCGAGAGGTTGTCTCAATAAGTTCTGATGGACTAAAAGCAATAACAGAGCATTTCGGTAAGGCTATTTTATTAGTCGATGGCAGCCTTGATAGAGCGGCTTTACGAGCCCAAGTATTTAATAACCCTCAACAACGTTTGTGGCTTAATAATTTGCTCCATCCTATGATCCGTCACCAGATGCTTTCTCAAGTACAAGCATCAACGTCAGCCTATGTGATAATGGTGGCACCCTTGCTATTTGAGAACCATTTAGATAGTTTAGTGAATACCACTTTGGTTGTAGACATTGCACCCGAGTTACAAATTTCAAGGACGATACAACGTGATGGTGTCAGTAAACAACAAGTCGAACATATTCTTGCGAGTCAAATGACCCGAGAACGACGTGTCGCTCAAGCTGATAATATTATTGATAATCAAGGAGAAAATGAACTGTTGCGCAGTCAAGTATTACGTCTGCACCAACAATACTTACAACAGGCTGCTGATTTAGAAACTGACCTCAATGACTGATTTAATCTACGAACAACCATTAAATGAAAAAATACGTAGTTATTTACGCATAGATAATCTTGGCCAACAGTTGCAATTATATGCCACACAAGATCATCAACATCAATGTTTCCCCTCGCTTTTCTCTCTTGCAGAGCTCACTGAACGTTGTGATTATCGCACCGACATATTAAAAGATATCGAAAAACAAATTCAGCTAATTTCCAATTGGCGAAAAAATTCAAATGTCGATAGTGTTCAAGTCGATCGACTCACAGAAAGACTTAACGCATTTAAGTCACCGTTACAAATACAAGAAAGAATTGGTTGTAGACTCAAACAAGATAAATTTATTACCGCATTACGACAACGATCAAATATGACAGGAGCGTACTGTAACTTTGATTTGCCTCAGCTACATTTTTGGTTAGGTCAGGATTGGCAACATAGACAACTAGATATTCAAAACTGGTTAGTACAATATCAACCACTTCTGGCACCGATATCCCTATTATTAGAATTAATCAGATCTACTGCAGACTTTAATCTATGCCATGCACAAGCAGGTTTTTTTCAAGGTGATTCTTCGCAACCACTGTCGTTAATCCGAGTTAAAATAAATTCCAACCAAAATTATTATCCCACCATTAGTGGCCATCGAAATCGTTACGCTATCCATTTCGTAGATTTTAATTTACAACGTCATACTAATGAATCTGTTGAATTCTCACTAGCAACCTGCACTTAAACACTTTACCATCAGTAACAACATTAATGACTAAGAACGATTATGCCTTTAACAGTAGTAAACTGCCCTATTTGTAGCACCAAAGTTGAATGGAAAGACGAAGCTCTATTTAAACCTTTTTGTAGTGAGCGTTGTAAACTTATCGACCTTGGTGACTGGGCTAGCGAGAAACACGCAATTCCGGTTAAGAATAGTATCGATCCTGATATGCTTGATGATATTGGTTTTGATGAAGGCGACTTCTTTAAAGACTAAGGGGCATAACATGCAAAAAAGGGTACATGTTGCCGTCGGCGTTATCATAAATCAACATAAGCAAATTTTATTAGCTAAGCGTCATGACCATTTGCACCAAGGTGGAAAATGGGAGTTTCCTGGCGGTAAAGTCGAACAAAATGAAACGGTAACCGCAGCGCTAATTCGCGAATTGAAAGAAGAAGTTAATCTTGATGTAAGCAGCACCACAGAATTTATGGATATTTGTCATGACTATCCTGATAAACAGGTAAGACTCGATATTCACTTAGTGACAGATTTCAATGGCCAAGCCGCTGGTGTTGAAGGGCAACAAATAGAATGGGTTGAACTACAAACCATCTCTAAATATGAGTTCCCCGAAGCCAATAAACCCATTGTAGATAAGTTATTAACGTTAAATTTATAACGACACCAAACCACCTCCTCTGCTGCAATAATTTTTTACCCCTCTCAACAAATGACAGACGTAAAAAAGCCCGCTATATAATAGCGGGCTGTCTCACGACTCTTTCAAGTCAATTAGGCGCCTGGAAATGACCTACTCTTTTATCCCCGAAGGGGACACATGGGCATATCGGCCACACAAACATGATGTTCAGATAAACCAAGCCATAATTTCAACAAATTACAGACGTAAAAAAGCCCGCTATGCAATAGCGGGCTGTCTCACGACTCTTTCAAGTCAATTAGGCGCCTGGAAATGACCTACTCTCACATGGGGAGACCCCACACTACCATCGGCGATACTGTGTTTCACTTCTGAGTTCGGAATGGGATCAGGTGGTGCCACAGCTCTATGGTTTCCAGACAAATTTTGTTTATCTAACGCATTCTTTTTTATGCATTAAATAATAATTCGGAAAGCTGATTGCTTTTTGAGTCTCTCACACTGTCTAAGCGCTCTATTCTAACACTAAGGTCATGCTCCCTTTAGTACGACCTCCATGGAAGGAGGAAGTGCTAGAAAATGTCGGGAACATTTTCAGTAAAACCCATCTGGGTTGTATGGTTAAGCCTCACGGGTCATTAGTACAAGTTAGCTCAACGCCTCACAACGCTTACACACCTTGCCTATCAACGTAGTAGTCTCCTACGGCCCTTTAGAGAGCTTAAAGCTCTAGGGATGACTCATCTTAGGACTCGCTTCCCGCTTAGATGCTTTCAGCGGTTATCGATTCCGAACGTAGCTACCGGGCAATGCTATTGGCATAACAACCCGAACACCAGCGGTTCGTCCACTCCGGTCCTCTCGTACTAGGAGCAGCTTCCTTCAATCATCCAACGCCCACGGCAGATAGGGACCGAACTGTCTCACGACGTTCTGAACCCAGCTCGCGTACCACTTTAAATGGCGAACAGCCATACCCTTGGGACCGACTTCAGCCCCAGGATGTGATGAGCCGACATCGAGGTGCCAAACACCGCCGTCGATATGAACTCTTGGGCGGTATCAGCCTGTTATCCCCGGAGTACCTTTTATCCGTTGAGCGATGGCCCTTCCATTCAGAACCACCGGATCACTATGACCTACTTTCGTACCTGCTCGACGTGTATGTCTCGCAGTTAAGCTGGCTTATGCCATTGCACTAACCGTACGATGTCCGACCGTACTTAGCCAACCTTCGTGCTCCTCCGTTACTCTTTGGGAGGAGACCGCCCCAGTCAAACTACCCACCAGGCACTGTCCCGAACCCCGATAAGGGGCCGCGGTTAGAACATCAAAACTACAAGGGTGGTATTTCAAGATTGACTCCACTCAGACTAGCGTCCAAGCTTCAAAGTCTCCCACCTATCCTACACATGTAGGTTCAATGTTCAGTGCCAAGCTATAGTAAAGGTTCACGGGGTCTTTCCGTCTAGCCGCGGGTATACGGCATCTTCACCGCAATTTCAACTTCACTGAGTCTCGGCTGGAGACAGCGTGGCCATCATTACGCCATTCGTGCAGGTCGGAACTTACCCGACAAGGAATTTCGCTACCTTAGGACCGTTATAGTTACGGCCGCCGTTTACCGGGGCTTCGATCATGAGCTTCTCCGAAGATAACCCAATCAATTAACCTTCCGGCACCGGGCAGGCGTCATACCGTATACGTCATCTTGCGATTTTGCACAGTACTGTGTTTTTGATAAACAGTTGCAGCCACCTGGTATCTGCGACTGCCGTCAGCTTAGGGAGCAAGTCCCATCACCGACAGCAGCGTACCTTCTCCCGAAGTTACGGTACCATTTTGCCTAGTTCCTTCAGCCGAGTTCTCTCAAGCGCCTTGGTATTCTCTACCCGACCACCTGTGTCGGTTTGGGGTACGATTTCTACTAACCTGAAGCTTAGAAGATTTTCCTGGAAGCATGGCATCAACTACTTCATCACCTTAGTGACTCGTCATCAGCTCTCAACCTGTACATTTAAGTACGTATTCCCGGATTTGCCTAAGAATACAGCCTACTACCTTAAACGCGGACTACCAACGCCGCGCTAGCCTAGCCTTCTCCGTCTCTCCATCGCAGTTAGCAGAAGTACAGAAATATTAATCTGTTTCCCATCGATTACGCCTTTCGGCCTCACCTTAGGGGTCGACTCACCCTGCCCCGATTAACGTTGGACAGGAACCCTTGGTCTTTCGGCGAGGGAGTTTTTCACTCCCTTTATCGTTACTCATGTCAGCATTCGCACTTCTGATACGTCCAGTGTGGGTTACCCCTTCACCTTCAACCGCTTACAGAACGCTCCTCTACCGCGCACTTCCTAAGAAATGCACCCGTAGCTTCGGTGGTATGTTTAGCCCCGTTAAATCTTCCGCGCAGGCCGACTCGACTAGTGAGCTATTACGCTTTCTTTAAATGATGGCTGCTTCTAAGCCAACATCCTAGCTGTCTAAGCCTTCCCACATCGTTTCCCACTTAACATACACTTTGGGACCTTAGCTGACGGTCTGGGTTGTTTCCCTTTTGACAACGGACGTTAGCACCCGCTGTCTGTCTCCCGAGTAGTACTCATTGGTATTCGGAGTTTGCAAAGGGTTGGTAAGTCGGGATGACCCCCTAGCCTTAACAGTGCTCTACCCCCAATGGTATTCGCTCGAGGCGCTACCTAAATAGCTTTCGAGGAGAACCAGATATCTCCGAGTTTGATTGGCCTTTCACCCCCAGCCACAAGTCATCCGCTCATTTTTCAACATAAGTCGGTTCGGTCCTCCAGTTGATGTTACTCAACCTTCAACCTGCCCATGGCTAGATCACTCGGTTTCGGGTCTACGCCTTGCAACTAAACGCGCAGTTAACACTCGGTTTCCCTACGGCTCCGCTATTCGCTTAACCTCGCTACAAAACGTAAGTCGCTGACCCATTATACAAAAGGTACGCAGTCACGGTCTCAAGAACCGCTCCCACTGCTTGTACGTACACGGTTTCAGGTTCTATTTCACTCCCCTCACAGGGGTTCTTTTCGCCTTTCCCTCACGGTACTGGTTCACTATCGGTCAGTCAGGAGTATTTAGCCTTGGAGGATGGTCCCCCCATATTCAAACAGGATGTCACGTGTCCCGCCTTACTCGTTTTCATCTATGGTTAGTTTTCATGTACGGGGCTATCACCCTGTGCCGCTGAGCTTTCCAACTCATTCCACTAACACCCCATAGACTTAAGGGCTAATCCCCGTTCGCTCGCCGCTACTAGGGGAATCTCGGTTGATTTCTTTTCCTCCGGGTACTTAGATGTTTCAGTTCCCCGGGTTTGCCTCACTACACTATGTATTCATGTAGTGATAACAGCTTATGCTGCTGGGTTTCCCCATTCGGATATCGTTAGCTCAAATGCTTATTACTAGCTCGCCAACGCTTTTCGCAAGTTATTACGTCCTTCATCGCCTCTGACTGCCAAGGCATCCACCGTATACGCTTGGTCACTTAACCATACAACCCAAATGAGTCTTTCTTTTTTCGCTTGTTACTCATCTTATTATGCGACGTTTTCAGTTTCACGATTCAATCATGTAGCGCTGCTACACTCATTCTTCGTTCAACTTCAAGCCTTGCCTAATAAGCGATTAACTGCGCTTAGCTTCTTTTATTGCTAAAAGAGACTAAGAAAAACAGGGTCGTATTATGACCAGCTGGTTTTTACTTGTCTCACCTCCAGGGTAGGAAGTGGACTCGCCTTAGTTTTTAGAATATTCAAGACACTTAAACAGTGTTTTGAGAACTCAAGATACTGATACTTTCGCATCAGTATTATTTTTCGCACTAACGTAATCACATCAATAACAATAAATCGTTATCAATGCGCCTTTAGTTAGTACTATCAGCTTTCCAAATTGTTAAAGAGCGGGCTTAAAAAAGCCAAAGATAAAATTTCATTTATCTTTGGCATCTCTAACCTATGCATATGCTTATCGTCATGATAAGTGTAAATGGTGGAGCTATGCGGGATCGAACCGCAGACCTCCTGCGTGCAAGGCAGGCGCTCTCCCAGCTGAGCTATAGCCCCATTTACATGCAGTGAGATTAATATCCAGTATCCAATCATAGGATTGGCGAAGCCAAATCGATTTAAATCAAGGCGGTTTATGCCGACGTTTAGCTTGCTAAACGAGGTATAAATCAACGCAGAGTTAAAGAAGATTTGGTGGGTCAGAGTGGACTTGAACCACCGACCTCACCCTTATCAGGGGTGCGCTCTAACCAGCTGAGCTACAGACCCATTCTTTTTGGTCTTTTCATCCTTACTCGGCGTTACTTTCTTCGTTTCTCAGTCATGTGCTAAAAGCACACTCCTTGCGAGACTCATCAAGTGCCTTGATTAAGAATCAAAATCCTCAAAAATACCTTTCGATATCTTTCTCTTTCTTTCTATCAAGTAATCTGTGTGAACACTCACATGCATCGCTGCACTTTTAGGTATTGAGTTAGTCGTATAGGTAAGGAGGTGATCCAGCCCCAGGTTCCCCTAGGGCTACCTTGTTACGACTTCACCCCAGTCATGAACCACAAAGTGGTGAGCGTTCTCCCGAAGGTTAAACTACCCACTTCTTTTGCAGCCCACTCCCATGGTGTGACGGGCGGTGTGTACAAGGCCCGGGAACGTATTCACCGTAGCATTCTGATCTACGATTACTAGCGATTCCGACTTCATGGAGTCGAGTTGCAGACTCCAATCCGGACTACGACGTACTTTGTGAGATTAGCTCCACCTCGCGGCTTTGCAACCCTCTGTATACGCCATTGTAGCACGTGTGTAGCCCTACTCGTAAGGGCCATGATGACTTGACGTCGTCCCCACCTTCCTCCGGTTTATCACCGGCAGTCTCCCTAGAGTTCCCACCATTACGTGCTGGCAAATAAGGATAGGGGTTGCGCTCGTTGCGGGACTTAACCCAACATTTCACAACACGAGCTGACGACAGCCATGCAGCACCTGTCTCACAGTTCCCGAAGGCACACCAGAATCTCTTCCGGCTTCTGTGGATGTCAAGAGTAGGTAAGGTTCTTCGCGTTGCATCGAATTAAACCACATGCTCCACCGCTTGTGCGGGCCCCCGTCAATTCATTTGAGTTTTAACCTTGCGGCCCTACTCCCCAGGCGGTCTACTTAATGCGTTAGCTTGGGAGCCCAGTGACTAAGTCACCAAACTCCGAGTAGACATCGTTTACGGCGTGGACTACCAGGGTATCTAATCCTGTTTGCTCCCCACGCTTTCGTACATGAGCGTCAGTCTTTGTCCAGGGGGCCGCCTTCGCCACCGGTATTCCTTCAGATCTCTACGCATTTCACCGCTACACCTGAAATTCTACCCCCCTCTACAAGACTCTAGTTCACCAGTTCTAAATGCAATTCCCAGGTTGAGCCCGGGGATTTCACATCTAGCTTAATGAACCGCCTGCGTACGCTTTACGCCCAGTAATTCCGATTAACGCTCGGACCCCTCGTATTACCGCGGCTGCTGGCACGAAGTTAGCCGGTCCTTCTTCTGTAGGTAACGTCACAGCAGCGTGCTATTAACACGCTACCTTTCCTCCCTACTGAAAGTGCTTTACAACCCGAAGGCCTTCTTCACACACGCGGCATGGCTGCATCAGGGTTTCCCCCATTGTGCAATATTCCCCACTGCTGCCTCCCGTAGGAGTCTGGGCCGTGTCTCAGTCCCAGTGTGGCTGATCATCCTCTCAGAACAGCTAGGGATCGTCGCCTTGGTGAGCCATTACCTCACCAACTAGCTAATCCCACCTAGGTTCATCCAATCGCGAAAGGCCCGAAGGTCCCCTCCTTTCCCCCGTAGGGCGTATGCGGTATTAGCAGTCGTTTCCAACTGTTATCCCCCTCGACTGGGCAGATCCCTAGGCATTACTCACCCGTCCGCCGCTCGTCAGCAAAGAAAGCAAGCTTCCTCTCTGTTACCGCTCGACTTGCATGTGTTAGGCCTGCCGCCAGCGTTCAATCTGAGCCATGATCAAACTCTTCAATTAAAGTTTTTTGAAATACTCGGTTAGGAATATCTCGGCTCAATGAATTCTGATTTACACCTTATAAACTCGGAAGAATCTATAAAATGCTTGTTACATATTGCTATGAACATTCATCGTTGCATTGAGTTGAAATTTTTTGATTGCCAACATTCCGAAGAACAGAAGACAATTTCGAATAACTCAATACCTGTGAATGTCCACACAGATTACTTGATAAATTGTTAAAGAGCGTTGATGCTATCTTTCATGCATCGCCGTAAGACGCTAGGTCGTTGGCTTGGGCTGCGTATTTTACGCATTCCCTTTATGGCGTCAAGTGTTTTTTCAAACTTTCTTTTCGCTGCTGAACTCAGTGTTTTGAGGCACTTAATTCAACCTAACCCGGTGACTGCTTGCGCTGTCTGCCGTGTCAGTGGATGCGCATTATAGGCAACACAAGATTTAGTGCAAGCGCTTTTATTGATGAAACGTATTGAACGTCGAACTTTTATGCAGATCGATTCTTTTTTAGCTTTTTTGCTTAAAGAACCATCTTCAATGAAATGGGAAATGCTTGTTTTTGATATTTAAGTGACTTTTAAGCTCAATTTTTCAACAGCGGTCTGGTTTATCTGGTAATTTTTAATTAGTATGTAATAGTATTTAACAGTTATTTATCATTTTTATATTCATTAGAGATTATTTTATGCAGAAATCATTCGTGATTGTTTTGATTGCGGCGCTTCTTGGCGCTTTTGTTTTTTCTCAGTTTGGCGGTACACCATCTTCGGTAGCGTTTATTGCTGGTGTAGTCGTTGCGACGTTAATTTTCACCTTTATGCCATCTAGCGGTTCAAGTTCTTCTGACGAACCTTATGTTGGCCCTACCATGACACTATATGTAGGCAATTTGCCTTACCGTGTTCATGAAGGAGAAGTAAAGGCATTGTTTGGCGAATACGGACCGGTTAACTCAGTTCGTTTAGTGCGAGACCGTAAAACAGGACGTCGTAAAGGATTTGGTTTTGTTGAGATGTCTGAAGCGGGCGCACAGAAAGCAATGTCGAAATTAAACGACTACAGCTTTCAAGAACGCACGTTAAAGGTAAGAGAAGCTAAATCACAAGAATCTGATTCAGATAATAGCTAATTGCTATTTAAAGTAGATTCTTATCACTGTTCAATTTAAGCAGTGTTGTTAGTCGGTTATGGTTACCAGCGAAAAATCACCAAAACCATAATCGACTAATGTTCCTTTTAATCCCTCGCTAATCCCTTTCGTGTAACAAGCTTGTAAGTGCTTATTCCCTTGCTGTTCTTTACTTAATAGAAATCTCACTCGCTTTGCAACTGCCTCTCCTGAATCCAGTAATGCCACATCACTTCCTAAGCATTGACTAATTTCCGCCGCGATTATGGGGAAATGTGTACAACCAAGCACTAGTACATCGATATCCGATTCTATAATGGGCAATAGCAGTTGTTTTAATACGATTAAGTCTATCGGTATCTGCGCAACATGTTGCTCTGCTAGTAGGACTAACTCCGACGTACCAAACAATTCAACCTTACAACCTTCTGCAAATTGGCTAATTAATGCCTGAGTATAATCTCGCTTTACTGTACCTGGAGTTGCCAGCAAACCAATGTGTTTTTTCTTTGATAGCATCGCAGCAGGTTTAATTGCCGGAACCACACCGACGATAGGGATCGATAATTGCTTACGTAATTCGGGTAGCACTAGAGTGCTGGCGGTATTGCACGCCACAACAACAATACTGGCATTGAGACGTCTAGCATGAAAGGTTATCAATGCAACACAGCCCACGATTAATTCTTGCTCTGATAAGTTTCCATAGGGTAAACGTGCATTATCAAATAAATAGCAATAATCATGCTGTGGCAGTAGTTTTCTAATTTCATTCATAACCGACAATCCGCCGATACCAGAATCAAACACTAAAATAGGTCCAGACAATATGGGCTCCAAATATGTATATGCTCAGCATTAATCATCATGTAACTTTATACTTAGGCGCGTAATACTAGACATGAGCGTCATTTAGTATAATATTTGCGCCCATTTTTACAGCCTTAGGTGGACGATATGAATTTAGCTGCAATGGACCCTAAAAACTACGATGCACAATTACAACAAAAGCGCATCAAGCTAGAGCAGACCTTTGCCAGCTTCAACCCACCCGCACTAGAGGTATTCGCTTCAGAAGTAGCTAATTACCGTATGCGTGCAGAATTTAGAATGTGGCACGAAGGCGATGACCTATATTACTACATGTTTGATAAAGCACTGAATGCAAAAGTGCGTTGCGATCAATATTTACCTGCTGGTAAATTGATTAATCAAATGATGGCGACTTTGATTGAAGAATTAAGACCCAATCCGGCGTTACGCCACAGACTATTTCAAATTGATTTTTTGTCGACATTAAGTGGTGAAATACTGGTTTCTTTACTTTACCACCGCCAGCTTGATGAAGAGTGGCGTGAACAAGCAACTCAATTAAAAGCAAAATTATGTACCCAATTCAATGTCAATATTATTGGCCGTGCGCGTAAGCAGAAAATCGATTTAGATAAAGATTTTGTGGTTGAGACATTAACGGTTAATGAACAGGTATTGCATTACAAACAAATTGAGAACAGTTTTACCCAGCCCAACGCTAAAGTATCAGTAAAAATGTTGGAGTGGGCTATTGATGCTACTAAAAATAGCCAAGGTGATTTACTTGAGTTGTACTGCGGTAATGGTAATTTTACGATTGCCCTCGCTCAAAATTTCAATCGAGTATTAGCCACAGAGTTGGCTAAACCTTCTGTTGACGCTGCGCAGTACAATATTGATATCAACAATGTCACTAACGTCCAAATTATTCGTATGTCGGCAGAAGATTTTAGCGATGCGATGGCTAAAAAACGTCAATTTAGACGTTTAGAGGGTATCGATTTAGACAGTTACGATTGCAATACTATCTTTGTTGATCCACCACGCGCTGGTATTGATCCTGAAACATTGAAGCTTATCCAAGGTTATGAGCGGATTTTATATATATCTTGTAACCCAGAAACCCTCAATGATAATTTACTCACGTTAAGTCAAACCCACAAAATCACTCGCTTCGCGCTATTTGACCAATTCCCTTATACCGACCATATGGAATCTGGCGTTTTGCTAGAGCGTCTGTAATTAAAGGTGCTATTCAAACAGGGGGCAAAAAATTTATGCCTCGTTTGATAAAAAAGGCAATCGATTAGGCTCGATTGTCTATTTTATGTTGTAACGCTTCAGCGCCAGTAGCAACCATACGCAAATGTAGTACTAATTGATCGGCTAATAATCTTCGTTCACTACGTTTTGAATCCAACGCTGATGCGCCCGCATTGAAGACTAAAATAACGAGAGCTTCAGCTTGAGCACGCGCTAACACAGGTGTACGATTTGTCTGTGCTTCAGTATAATGAGCAAGTTCAGATATGAAGTGCTCAATTTCACGCTCAACGGCAGCTCTAAATGCTGCAGAGGTACCAGAACGTTCATGTAACAGTATTCTAAATACGTTCGGATTTGACTCCAAGACTTCCATAAAAGTGTCGACAGAAATACGGATTACACTGCCACCCGCTTCAGCACGTTGACGCCCTTTACGCATCATTTGACGTAGGGTTAATCCACCTTCATCAACCATAGTCAAACCCAGTTCGTTCATATCTTTAAAATGACGATAGAAAGATGTAGGTGCAATACCCGCTTCGCGAGCCACTTCACGTAAGCTTAAGCTAGAAAAACTTCGCTCAGCATTAAGCTGATTAAATGCAGCATCAACTAATGCTCGACGAGTTTTTTCTTTTTGTTGTGCTCTAACACCCATTACTAATCCATTCAATCACTATTAATTCACAGATAATACCGTTTTTAAAACAGAAACACAGCCCTGTTAAACTTGACCATGGCTAGCTCATTAAGTTAAATTAGCGTACAATTGTACGCTCAACCTTCTTTTAAACCTATTTATTGGAACCCTATTAAATGAAAAAACCTCCAATCATTTGGCTTAATACACTGTTATTTGCCATTACTTTTATTGGCGCTCTAGTATTAGTCCCTTGGCGTGGTATTACCCATGGCTTTGATGGCATTGAATGGATTTCGTTTGTTATTTTTGCTTACGCAAGTGGTCTATCGATCACTGCGGGTTACCACAGATTATGGTCTCATAAAGCTTATAAAGCTCACTCTTCGGTACGTTTTTTATACGCACTAGGTGGGGCGCTCGCACTTCAAAACAGTGCATTACACTGGTGTAGTGATCACCGCGTTCATCACAAACATGTTGATAATAATGATAAAGATCCATATTCCGCAAAAATGGGATTTTGGTATAGTCATATCGGTTGGATGCTGCGCGAGTATCAGGCAAGTCGTTATAGTGATTATAACAATGTACGTGATTTACAAAATGATCGTATCGTTATGTGGCAACACAAACACTATTTAGCTTTAGTGATACTAATGAATATTGGTTTGCCAGCATTTATCGGTTGGTTAAATGGCGATATTCTATCTATGGTATTAATGGCAGGCTTATTGCGTCTAGTGGTAGTACATCACTGTACTTTCTTTATCAATTCATTGGCTCATATCTGGGGTAAACAACCGTACACAGATAAAAATACAGCTAAAGATAATGCCATTTTAGCATTGTTTACGTATGGAGAGGGTTATCACAACTTTCATCATATTTTCGAAAATGATTACCGTAACGGTATTAAATGGTGGGATTACGATCCAACCAAATGGTTAATCAAGCTAATGAGTTGGTTTGGCTTAACCAGTAATTTACGTCAAGTTCCACAAGAACGTATTGAAAGTGCCCGTTTGCAAATGCAGCTTTTAGAGGCTCAAAATCAGGTTGCTCACTTACCTAACTGTGATGAAATAATTGAAAAATTTCAAACAGAGTATGAGCTAATGAAGCAACACTTAGTTGAATATTATCAAGCTCAAAAAAGCTTGTTAGAAGCAAAACGTAAGCAACTAACTGACCATAACCTCAAACAGCAGGTACAATTATTACGTAATCAATTTCTTGAGCAACAACGTAATTGGAAAAGCTTAACAGCTGCCTATGCACAGTAAAGCTAATGCTTAACTATTTAAAAGGTCACGTACATACGTGACCTTTTTTATTTTGAGCAATCCCAAATAATGCCACTGTTATCTTCAACTTAAGATATACCCCGTTTTACAATTCATTCTTTCTACGAGCCCAAAATAGAGGTCAGTCGTTCGTTGCTGTAGCAACTATGTGTATTGGCTCACACGACAATCAATTAAGTGCAACACTCACTGAACATGTGTTCGCGTATATTACCTTTACTCCTTACCACCATGCTCACCTAACTACCGCATAACATTAGCGATACATTGAATTGACCTAAAAATAAAATAAGCTAATGTTCATAATAATATTTTTATAGCTTTAAAAAAGATCGACTAAGTTTGATAAACGACTAAAACACAAGATATTCTGCCTAATAATGATTATAATTGCTGCTCAATTCGCCATCGAAAGATCAACTAATATGTCTCAGCAAGCAATCAAACTAACCGAATATAGCCATGGCGCAGGCTGCGGCTGTAAGATCTCCCCTAAAGTATTAAGCACCATTCTTGCATCACAACTCCCCGTATTTACTGATCCGAACTTATTAGTGGGTAATCAAACCCGTGACGATGCCGCTGTTTATAAGCTAAATGAACAAACTGGCATTATCAGTACCACAGACTTTTTTATGCCCATTGTAGATGACCCATTTACCTTTGGCCGAATTGCAGCCACCAATGCCATCAGTGATATATACGCTATGGGTGGTACTCCCATAATGGCGATTGCCATTTTAGGCTGGCCAATTAATAAATTACCCGCAGAAGTAGCACAACAAGTAGTAGATGGTGGACGTCAAGCCTGTGCCGATGCCGGTATTATGTTGGCTGGAGGTCACAGTATCGATGCTCCTGAACCTATTTTTGGATTAGCCGTAACAGGGCAAATTCCGCTTGAACAAGTAAAACAAAACGATACCGCCAAAGCAGGCGATCGTTTATACCTCACCAAACCGATTGGTATTGGTATTCTGACAACAGCACAGAAACAGAAAAAACTCCGTGATGAAGATAGTCTAATTGCGCCTGATGCGATGTGTCAGCTCAACAAGATTGGTATCGATATTGCTAAAATTGTTGGTGTTAATGCATTAACAGACGTAACGGGGTTTGGACTGGCCGGCCACTTAATTGAAGTCTGCCAAGGCGCAAAACTTAAAGCTAACTTAGTGTTATCCCAAGTGCCTTTATTACCAAAAGTAAGTGATTACTTGGCTCTTGGCTGTATTCCTGGCGGAACTCATCGTAACTTTGACAGCTATGGCGAATATTTACCCCCTTTAACTGATGATCAAAAAGCCATTCTCTGCGATCCTCAAACCAGTGGAGGATTATTAGTTGCAGTGAGTGCTGAAGCGGAAAATGAACTTAAAGCATTATTAGAAACCAATGGAATTGAAGCTATTTGTATCGGGAGACTCAATACCTATAAACCGAGTTCTGATGGCCATGATGTTCTTGTGGAATTAAGCTAATGAGCGAGGTTATTCCCAGCTCTGAATATGGCAGAATACTATTAGAAGGTCGTCCATTAATTGATGTGCGTGCACCTGTCGAATTTATCAAAGGTGCATTTAGCCATTCAATTAATTTACCGTTAATGCAAGACGGTGAACGCGAGAAGGTAGGAACATGCTATAAACAACATGGTCAAGACGCTGCTATCGCATTAGGCCATGAGCTGGTAACCGGAAAAGTTAAACAACAGCGTATAGATGCTTGGCAAGCTCAATTGTCTCAACACCCAGACAGTTACTTATATTGTTTCCGTGGCGGTTTACGTTCGCAATTATCACAGCAATGGATTAAAGAGTCAGGCTTAAACATCCCTTATATTCAAGGGGGCTACAAAGCCATGCGGACTTTTTTAATTAATGCTATCGAACAAACCCCTAACCAAACAAAAATGCTTATTTTAAGTGGCATAACGGGTAGCGGTAAGACAGAAGTTATCAATCAGCGAGATGAGTCTGTCGATCTTGAAGGCATAGCAAATCATCGCGGATCGAGCTTTGGCAAAAATATTGACCCGCAGCCCAGTCAAATTAACTTCGAAAATAACTTAGCCGTTTCATTACTTAAACATCAACAACAGCAACATAATCACTTACTGTTAGAAGATGAAAGTATTCTGATTGGTCGCTCTGCCCTGCCACACAGCTTTTACCACGCCATGCAACAAGCTGAAATTATCGTGCTCGATGAACCATTAGACGCACGTTTACCGCGCTTATTGCATGATTATGTAGAGGGAAAGCTCGCTGATTATGAGTCACGCTTGGGTGAACAAGCTGGTTTCGATGCTTTTACTGCATATTTGACCCAAAGTTTACTGGGGATCCGTAAACGCTTAGGCGGTAAATTACATCAAGAACTGCAAGACTTAGTAGATAAAGCACTTAATGCGCAACAGAATCAAAATGATACCAGTAAACATCTAGACTGGATAAGCCAGTTACTCACTATTTATTATGACCCAATGTACCAGTATCAACTTGAACAGAAAAAAGATAGAGTCATATTTCAAGGTAATAGACAAGCCATACACCAATGGTTAGATAACCATAAGTCATAAAGCACTTCATTATAAAGCCCTCATCATGAGGGCTTTATAATGTCTGGTATCTTCAGCATATAAGTTAACTATATTTAACTCATCTAACCTAAACGGATGATTAACACTTTCGATGAATGATTCACCATCGGTCAAAAAAATACACTGCAAAATATTTATTAAATCGAATTAACTATATGCAAATCATTTAGTTAAAAGTGAATCCCACGGTAAATTGGCACTACCGACTACAATAAAATTGGGGTTTTCTAACGTTTCACGCTCATTGTAGGTCATAGGCTGTAAATTTATATCAATTAGCGCACCACCAGCTTCTTCAATAATAATTTGTGCAGCTCCCGTATCCCACTCACCAGTTGGTCCTAAGCGAACATAGCAGTCTGCTCTGCCCTCTGCGACTAAACAACTTTTTAATGCTGCTCCGCCCATCACCACTAATTCGCAATGGTTCGGTTTATTAAGTAACTTTAATACCGATTGAGGATCTTGACGACGACTTACCGCTAAACGTAAATGTTCTGGTTCATCACCGGTTAATTGTTTACTGGTAATACGTATTTCGTTCTTACCATCACGCTTATAGGCACCTAGTCCAGCTATTGCGTAATAACACACCTTAGTCATCGGCACATAAACCACCCCCATAATTGGACGATTATGTTCAATCAAGGCGATAATGACAGAGAAGTCACCACTTCCAGCAATGAACTCGCCAGTACCATCAAGTGGATCAACTAACCAATAACGCTTCCATGTTTCACGTACACTTAATGGAATATCCGCGGCTTCTTCACTTAAAATAGGAATATCGGGTGTTAGCTCTGCTAACTTACTGCAAATAATATCATTGGCAGCTAAATCAGCAGACGTCACTGGTGTGTTATCTGACTTAATTTCGCGTTTAAAGTTACCTTTTAGGTAAATATCACGAATTTTTTGTCCAGCTTCTGTCGCAATGTCTATGACTTGCTCAATTACATCTTCTGGCTTCATTACTACTCCAATTACTGGATTCGAGAAAGATGACCTGACAAGGACACCAATAAATACGGCTATTGCCTATTCTATGTGTGATTGCATGATGAATTCAATACGCCAAAATAAGTTACCTATTTAGCGTTTTTCAACTTCAGCTATTTTTCATCAGCAAGCTGATGAGTTGATCCAGCCAAATATTGTTGAGTTAAAAAAAGGGCACTTACACTGCGAGACTCGGAAAAATCAACATTATCGATTAATAACTGCCAATCAGATAATGGCCAAGGTATCACGTCAATTGGCTCAGGCTCGTCACCTTCTAAACGACTAGGATACAGTTTTTCTGCTACAAAAATGTGCATTTTGCTGGAAAAATAACTTGGCGCAAGAGATAGCTCTTTTAAATGGGTCAATTGATAACTACCAAAACCGATCTCTTCCTGGAGCTCTCTATTGGCAGCTTCTATCGCCGTTTCACCTGGGTCAATCAATCCTTTAGGAAAGCCTAGCTCATAATTATCAGTACCTCCAGCGTATTCGCTGGCGAGTAACAAATTACCCTGATGAATGGGGACAATCATCACTGCACCTCTGTTACTCCCTTTCATGCGTTCATATTGACGCTCTACGCCATTAGAAAACTTAAGGTGTACCTGCTCAATTTGAAACAGTCTGCTTTTGGCAACAATTTCGCTATGCAGGGTCTCCGGCTTTTTATGCCGCTGTGTCATTGAAGCCTCATCAAATAATGTCATTTTCACAAACATCAATCTTATACCAAACAAAAATAATATGTGACCTGTTTTTATTGCAATAAAATCTAGGTCAACAACAAATATCTTAGCGGTATAAGAAGTGGATAACAACTCAACACCGTTGAACTTAACCATAAAACAAAATGCCCCCTTTGAGCATGATATTTCACATACTAAAAGGAGGCATCAGCTTACCGAGAAAAAATTAAAAATGATAACGGAGGTTTAATTGGTAACTTAAGATATCGTTGGGTGCCAAAGCAATATAATCCATCCCTAAACCTGCAGACCAATTGCGAGTAAATTGATAATCTAAATGCATGCCTGTATACCAATCCGTACCATCAAACTGAGTCGTTAACGTTTGCCCTTGGGAGTAGCTTTTGGCTTCCGACTCCCAAATTAACACCCCTACTGGCACCGAAAATCGCCATCCATCATGCTCGACTAAACTCAATTCGACACCCACACTGAATCCTGTAGGTAATATTGGCGACACGGATTTGAGTAACTCATGATATTGGTCAGTATTTAAACTCTCGCCGCTTATCTGCGTAGAGCCTTCACCAAAATCTATATATCCAAGTTCAAAAGCAAGTACTGAATTAACTTGATAGCCGATACTAAAACCAAAGCTAGTGTCTGATTTATCAAACGCCTCTATCTGACCGGATGTTATTTCCTGCTGCAATTCTGCTTGAGTGTTAACCGATTCGCTAAAACCAACAACAGCATCCAAATACCAAGGTGATATCACTGATGACTCTTGTGCTTGAACATGGCTCGAGCTTGCCAATAACACCACCAAACCTAATGATAAAACCTTATAATATCTAAAACCATTCTCCGGCTTGATACGCAGCATTATCACCAACAATAGCAGACCACTCCAAAACCAATGCATACTGCCGCCACTTGACTCATTGTTGACTACTTGAGTTTTAAAAGCCGTAACGGTAACCATTACATTCGCACTAGCCTCACCACCTTCACCGTCACTAATGGTATAACTCACAGTATCAATACCTTCAAAACCAGTTATTGGAGTATAACGGATTTTGTTATTTTCAATCATGACGCTACCTTGCTGTGCGCTCACCGCTATCACGCTTAATGTTTGGTTATCTGCATCGGTATCATTACTCAACACATCTAATATCAAGGTTGTTTTATCATCTGTATTAGCTATATCATCCACTGCAATTGGGGCTCTGTTCGCCACAACAGTTACGGTTAACTTGCTGCTACCTGTGCCACCGTTACCATCACTTATGCTATACACCAATACATCTGTCCCAATGAAATCGTCCGCTGGCAAGTAACTTACTTGTTGGTTATCTAACACCTCTGCTGTACCAAACTGACTGATGACTTGCTTAACCGTCAAGGTATCTCCATCGGCGTCACTGTCGTTTGCCAGTACGTCAATATCAACCTCCTGATTAACTGACACTGTAACCGCATCGGCCACAGCTAGGGGCAGAGTATTACCAGTGAGCATCACTGCGACCCCACCAGGGTCAACGATGGTACCGTTGGCTAGACCATCGTCATCGTTCGGGCCACCATCTTCTATGGTTAGCTGTACACACCAGTGACCTTCATTTAATCCAGTTTGCCATTCAACGGCACTTGGTGGAGGGCAATAACCTGAATTACCTTCTGTCGACATAACCGAGTTATTATCGTTGGACACAAAGTCTTGCCAACTGCCGCTGACAAACTTGCGATACACTGCATTGGTCGGCACTGGTAATGTTTGAGGAATAACGATGCTCACACTGTCACCTAGCTTAGGTAAATCAGTGAGTTCAAAGTCAAACAGGCCACCCAAATTACTCGCTTGTAGATCGTCGCTTAAATCAGCTTCTTGAACTTCAATACCATTATTTCCATTGAGTTGCGCCGTGTTACCTAAGCGCAAACACACGCCAGACTGACTTTCTGCAAGAAAGCTTACTTGTTCAATGCTTTTTTCTTGCAACACATTACACTCGAGAATGGCATCAAGATAATCGGCAATGCCATCGTTATCAGCGTCAGTAAAACCTTCTTGATCATCAGGAATTAAATCACCATCGCTATCTGCACCTGTAAGTATTGGTAAGCTCTCTTTTACCAACAAGGTTAATTTCACTGTTGTCGATAATTCAGGAACACCATCATCTGTAACCACCACACTAATAGGGTAATTTCCCGAATCTAGGGTTCTAGGGTCAAAGTAACTGCCATCGGCATCACTTTCTAACACTAAAACACCTGTCGACCAGACTTCAGTGAGGCTGTCCTGCAGGTTCATATCACGGCTTTTCGCGCTAATGTACACCTTACCGCCAACCTTACTCACTTGACTGCGCAGTTCATTAGATTGCATCACTTGAATACTGGCTTGTGGGGCAATATTGGCTTCAGTAATTAATAACTGTGTTTCATCTTGTCCGCTGAGATTCAGGCTAGGGTCCAAACTGATAATCAGCTCTTCATCCGCTTCTGTTACCCCGTCATCGAATACATTGACGCTAAAACTTTCGCTCAAGCCTGAAGTGATCTCAAACACACCGTCGACTAAGTCATGATCATTAGCATCACTACTACCAGAAACAGTATAAGGAATACTCACTGGATATTGCGGTGAAGGACCGTTTAAGAAGACGCTAAATTGCACTTCACTCCCTTCTGCAACCACTTGGTTTCGACTAATCGAAATCAAAGGATTCACAGTCACTTTCTGGGATTTAATTGAGCTGAGGCCTTCACTATCAGTCGCTTGCCAGTAGGCTAAATGTTCGCCTGGTGCAAATAATTGTTGAGTATTCACTAAAGATACCGCGAGTTTATTACCCGCCTTATCAACAGCCGTTGCGACACCTAGCTTAAGCTTAGTGAACAGCCCCGTTGCGTTAGCCGTAATATCGTCAGGTGCGGTAATTACAGGCGCATCTTCTGAATTTTCACCTGTGATAAGTAATTGTACCTTGGCATTACTGCGACCTTTTTGACCATCGGAAATGGTATAGCGTAAGGTTACAGGGCCGACAAAATCAGTAGGCGCTTGATATTTAAGCTGCGACGCCTCAACTTGTATGCTGCCCACATCGGCCGCAGCACCGTCAATGGTCAAAGTATCGTCATCAACGTCGGTATCATTATCAAGTACAGCAATGGTATAGCTATTGTCTACCGACAGGCTTTTACTATAACTATCATCCATAGCCTGAGGTTCATCATTCACTGGGTTAACGTTGATGCTCACCAAACCAGGTTGTGAACTTAGCTCGGCATCTTTAGCAATAAAGCTAACGCTGTCTTCTCCATTAAAGTCTGCATCTGGGGTATATAGCCAAACTGAGCCATGTTTATCTAATTTTCCTGATGTTGGTTGAGTTAATACCTCAAAACTCAGAACATCATTTTCTGCATCTGTTGCAGTAAAACTAAACGATACCGAGCCATCTTCATCCAAACTGACATTAGTATTCGTTGCTACTGGAGCACTATTAGCATTTATTGGCGTTACACTGTTAGACGCACTTGATGCAGCACTGGTACCTGCAGAGTTTGTGGCGGTAACACTAAATGTGTAGGGAGTTCCATTGGTGAGCCCAATAACAGTTAATGGTGACCCAGCGCCTGAAGATGTGATTCCACTGGGACTTGATGTCACAGTATAAGCCGTTATCGCTGCCCCACCGTTATTAGCAGGGGCACTGAAGCTTACGGTTGCTTGGGTATCGCCCGCCGTTGCTATACCGATACTAGGTGCATCTGCCACTAAGGCATTCACAGTAAAAGTCTGGCTCACTTGGGCTGCTGGTAAATATGCGCCGTTACCCGCTTGATTAGCATTAATGGTACAGTTTCCCGCGGTAATAAAGGTAAGGCTACCGCCAGAGGTAACGGTACAGACACTCGAAGTCGATGATGTAAATACAGGGGTTAAGCCTGAGCTTGCACTTGCGGTTAACGTTGGCGTAGAACCAATGCTTTGTGCGCCGGGATCCGTAAACGTAATAGTTTGTGCCGATTTAGGCGTCACGCTGTTGGAGCTACTTGATGCTGCACTGATACCTGCGGAGTTTGTGGCAGTGACACTAAAAGTATACGCTGTGCCATTAGAGAGTCCCGTCACAGTCAATGGTGATCCAACGCCTGAAGACGTTATTCCACTCGGGCTTGATGTTACCGTATAAGCCGTTATCGCCGCGCCGCCATTACTCGCTGGGGCGCTGAAGCTAACACTCACTTGGGTATCGCCCGCAGTAGCGGTTCCAATACTCGGCGCGCCCGCAACCACGGCATTAACAGAGAAGCTCTGACTCACTTGAGTCGCTGGAGAGTAAGCTGTACTCCCCGTCTGATCTGCATTAATAATACAAGTACCAGTGGTAACTAAAGCCAAGGCTCCGCCACTGCTCACTGTACACACACCGGTGGTTGATGACGTAAACACCGGTGTTAACCCTGAACTGGCAGTCGCCGTTAATGTTGGGCTGGAACCAAAACTTTGTGCACCAGGATTGCTAAACGTGATGGTTTGCGACGCCTTGGGCGTGACGCTGTTGGATGCGCTAGAAGCCACACTAGTGCCCGTAGAGTTAGTAGCCGTAATGGTAAAAGAATAATCCACACCATTGGTTAATCCAGCCACAGTGATAGGCGAACCCATACCAGAACCCGTGAGACCACCAGGGCTAGAAGTCACGGTATAACTTGTAATTGCAGAGCCACCAGTGAAAGCTGGAGCAGTAAAACTAACGGATGCCTGAGTATCACCCGCACTTGCACTCGCCGCTGTAGGCGCTCCTGATACTACCGCATTAACACTGAATTAACGACTGACGGTTGCCGCTGCCGAATAACTACTATTACCAGGCTGATCTGCATCAATGGTACACGTACCAGTTGTGACAAACGTTAACGCGCCGCCACTGGTGATAGTACATATGCCAGTAGTGGATGAGGTAAAAGTAGGTGTAAGCCCAGAAGTTGAGCTTGCTGATAATATAGGGGTAGTGCCAAAGTTTTGCGCCCCAGGGTTAGCAAATGTTATGGCTTGTGATGCTTGGGGAGTCACACTGTTGGAAGCACTTGATGCTGAGCTAGTGCCTGTCGAGTTGATTGCCGTAACCTTAAAGGTATAAGCAACACCATTGGTTAGACCCATTATCATTAATGGCGAGCCAGTACCACTGGCAGTATTACCGCCAGGACTTGAGGTCACAGTATAAGCGCTAATCGCAGAGCCGCCATTACTAGCCGGTGCACTAAAAGTAACTGATACCTGGCCGTTTCCTGCTGTTGCCGTACCTATTATTGGCGCGCTAGATATCGTCAGTACATTGCTGGCAATAATACCATTACCAGTTAAGTCGGCCACATTAATTGCCGCATCGGCACCTGCGGCCCAATCATCAGCAGCGGCAAGATTATAGGTTGTTACATCATTTGCGCTGGAACCATTTTTATTTAATAGTACGTTGACTCCGCTTTTATCAGTTGTACTCAATGTCAGAGTAAAAGCGGTACCGGAAGTCACTTCCACATTGGCGGTATCCGTAAGGCTGTAAGTCCCACCGCCCTCACCAGTAAAAGTGAATTTATTGGCGACTACGTCATTAGTCGCACCTTGTTGACTTAAATAACCACTGCCAGTCACCACCAGCACGCCACTAGTATAGTCATAGGTTGCGCTGGTTACAGTAGGTACAGCCACATTACTGACTGTTATTTTATTTTCTGAAGAGTCTTCTACATTCAAGGCTGGATCTGCACCTGCAGCCCAATCTTCTGCCGCATCAAGATAATAAGCTGATAGATCAGTAGATTGTTGACCATTCTGATTGGCAATTAAATTATAAGCCGCTTTATCTGTAGCACTTAAGGTGAGTGAAATGCTAGTGTTGGATGTTATTTCTACATTACTGGTATCAGTTAAGGTGTAGCTGGCTCCACCTTCACCGTATAAGGTAAATTTATTGGCTATTATGTCATTGGAGGCGCCTGCACGCTTAGTGAATCCAGACCCTATCGCTGTGAGCACACCGCTACTCGCATCATAAGTTGCACTGCTAATGGTGGGTACTGGCACACCTAAAACCGTAATACCATTAGCCGTAATATCGTCTGTTGAGGAGGAATCAGCAATGAAACCTGCCGCCCCCGCAAGGTTATAAGTCGTTGCATCTGTTGAACTGTTACCATTTTTATTACTAATAACATTAATGGCAGCGCTATCTGTGGTGCTAAGTGACAAGGTAAAACCCGTTGCTGAAGATATTTCAACATCGGCGGTATCTGTCAATGTATAAGTGTTGCCACCTTCCCCTGTAAAAGTGAATTTACTGGCTATAACATCATTAAGCGCACCAGTTGTGGCATTGAAATTAGTACCTATGACGGTTAAGTCACCTGTAGAAGCGTTATAAGTTGCGCTAGTAATAGCTGTAGCTGTATGTAACACAAAACTATCAAAGGTATCGTAAAAGCCAATAGCATCAGAAGTAATAACAATCTGATCAACAGCATCAAAGTTGCTGTCCATGATTTTAGTGCCACTGCCTACACTCGGCGAAAGGCTGCCTAAAGACAGTCCATCACGGAACCCCTCAATATTTACTATTGACGAGCTATATTGGCCATAGTAGAAGCTCACAAAATCAAATTCGTTACCAGATGAGGTTTCTAAAGTAACAGTTTCTACTCCGCTAGAAGATAATGCAGCCAAGGCAGCAGAGTCACTTTCACCATCATCAGTATTTTGCCACCAATTACCACCACTGTATATAATGACAATATCCCCATCAGTAAACCATGGGGAACCATTATCAACTTCAACAAAACCTAAACCTTCGAAATCTATTGTAATATCGCTTGGAATAGAGGCTGCATAACCAGAGGAGTTTATCGTTGTCACTATCACAGCACACAAAAATAGCCAATATTTTTTGAGTGCTTTCAGCATTCCTAACAGGCAAGTATTTAAATAAATAATCTGAAAATCATTTTTACACCGTGACATGATATTTCCTTAACAAGCACTTGAGTCTTTTACATAAATTCGAATAGAACAGATTTAGACTTATATTTAACACATTTAATTTAACTATATAATTTATATGAAAAAATTAATATTTATACTGCCAATAAATATTAATTATGCGCAGGGTACTCTCCCTCTAAAGCAATAATAAAATTAATTCCTAGGTAAGGGTTTCTTACGGGGATAGGATTACCAATGCCAGTAGGTTCAATATTTACAGTGCCCGCAGAAGTCACCGGCCCACCGTTAAAGCCACCAAGCTGTGCTTTTGTTGTTCCAGGAGGCGTCTCAGTAAACAAGCCATTAAAAACTACATTAGAAGGGCCAGCAGTTGCCATTGTTGCCGACAAATAAGCAGTACTGCCAGATGTAGGTGGCACCATTGCATTAGCTGTTGAAGTGGCAACATCTGCAGTAATACTGACTGGAGCGGGTGTACCTGTAAAAGTGGAGGTATGTGAATGGCTTGGCAAGTGAGCTTGAGTCATATTAATAGCTTCAGAGCCCCCCCCCTCCGCTCGATCAATAAGTGATAAGCCAGGACCATGCCCCACACCTACAGGGCTACGACCGCGCAAATCTGGAACTCCAAAGGTAGTGGAACCATTACCACCATAAATAGTGCCTAATATTGCAAACAACGCTGTATTGTCCGTAATAGACATCAGGTGTCCATCACAAAAAGCCCAACCACGGGGAGCAAAATTACCCGCAAACATACGGATTTCACCAATAAATGGTTCTGACATTGCGTCTCTCCTTAGATTATTTATGATTAAGTCTAGTTAACTTTGCTTATTTCAAACATCAGTATTTCTGATGCTTCAAGCGAAAATAGTTAGCTAGAGTTATCAATAATGAGTCCCTTGCGGTTTATTGCCTACCACCTGGAAATACAATTAACATCGCAAAACAATATTGCAACCTTCAAGAAACATGAATATACATTAGATTATACTTACAACAAAGTTGATCTAGATCAAAAACCTTCTTTTAATCTTCTATTTGTCACTCTTAACAATAATTTCATTTAAATGCCGCATTGCCACTGCATACTTTCATGGGTTTCCGTAATATCTTGAAGCGTAAAACCTTGTTGAAGGTAAAGCGCTTTCGCTATTGAATTGTCCCTCGCGACAGCCAAACGAATAGGCACTTTCTGCACCTTGGCATCATGTTTAAGAGCATCTAACACAGCTGAACCAAAGCCTTTACTGCGCGCCTCTGGAGCGAGCACCAAATCAACAAGGTGCAAACATTCTGGATTAATCGCTAAGGTCAGCTTACCAATCACTTGAGCTTGGCAGCATAGGATATAATCCCTTGAACTAGGGAATTGGTTTTTGTAGGACATTTGTTGCAGTTGATATTGCTGTTGCAAAATCAAATCCACTGCAGCTTGGGGTAAACCAAGCTGATAGAAATCGCTGCGGGTAGCATAAAACAGCTCTGCCATGATAAATACGTCATCGTCACTAGCGGGGCGTACACTGAGGTTCAATAGTGGGTTTAGCTGACTTAACATTAATACCTACCAACAGAAGACAAGGTTAGCAATTGATTGTAGCTGGCTGATAATGCCACGATGCAACTCGTTTGAATTTAGCCACAAGCAAATATTTTAATAACCATGGTTAACATGAGTTATACATTTAGGCCATGATCTTTGCAGTATCAAAATGGTGCCATAAATGTTAAAAACTAACTTCAAGGCTAGTATAAATAGAGATAACCACAAGTGATTGCAAAGCTTTTTTCTGCAAAGGATTAATTGATGTTTGACTGGAATACCATAGACACAGTGTTACTAGATATGGATGGTACGCTGTTAGATTTGCACTTTGATAACCACTTTTGGTTACATCTCGTGCCACAACAATTAAGCATTCAACGCCAAATAAGCTTGGATGAAGCCAATACACTCGTCAAACAAGCTTATTACGATGTGGTCGGCACCTTAGATTGGTATTGTCTTGATTACTGGCAACGCTACTTACAACTCGACATTTTGGCTTTACATCATACATCCGCAGACAGAATTAAACTTCGCCAAGACAGCATGCCTTTTTTACAGGCTTTGGCTGGAGCAAGTAAGCAACGTATTTTGTTTACCAATGCCCATCCGCAAAGTTTAGCGCTTAAGCTAACTCATACCAATTTAGCCCATGGATTAGACGATATGTTATCGAGTCATGAGAGCGGTTACCCTAAAGAACATCCGCAGTTTTGGCTATATGCATTTGATAAATTTAAGTTAGATCCTGCTCGATGCTTATTTATAGACGACAGCGAAGTAATTTTAGCAGCATCAAAAAAGGCAGGCGTAGGTTATCAGCTCGGAATTAAAAACCCAGATAGCCAAAAACCTCATATTGAATTTGCCGACTTCCCAGCAATTACCGATTACCAGCCACTATCACTGGCACTTCAATCTGTATAGCCATTATTGAAGCAATAGAAACGACTAGGGTATTTGAAACTACGGTAAACAAGGGACATTATCTTAACTAATACCAAGAATACAAATACATGGTCACGAATATAAAACGCCTTGATAGTGATATCAAGGCGTTAATTATTCAAGGAGACTTATTGATTACAGTCCAGGCACAACACCTTGATAGTTGATAGGGTAATACCCTTGGCTGTCTTGTCGACCTAAGAATGATAACGAGTCTCGTAAATCTTTAGGCTGAGCATCGGTCGGTTTAATTTTAGCACTGACCTTAACCAAGTTTGACTCGCCTAGAGTCGCGGTTCCCGTTAAGCCTAATACGTTTTGGGTTTCATCAGTGGCGATTTGTAATTGGCCATCAAGACAACTGAGCCCCAATGCGATATTGCCCAATGGGTACACACCATATTGATTTTTAACATTTGTATTATTTAAAAATAATTTACCGTTTAATTGCTCACACCATGGCTCGCCTTGCTTTAAGGCTTCAACCATTAAGCTCACGTCACCATCAATTTTAGTTTTAAAAGGTAAGCGAGCATCCGCTAATAAAAAGCTGTCGGGTAGATCAATACGGATATTTTTCGCACTCAGCCCTGATAATGACCAACTAATACTGCCTTTACCATTTACAGGTGTAGCACGACTGCCGACGTTAATATCGATATTAGCTTTACCAGCTAATAGTCCCCACGGGCTTAATTTCCAGCTAACCTGTTCAATCTGTTTTTTATCAATGGTGATTAATGCCGCTTTTCCTTGCCAAAGCGTACCCTCAGCACCGCTGATAGCCACATTACTCGGCAATGGAGCAATACTGACTAACCAGTTTGCCGGTAAATAAACCAATAAAAACACTAGGTAAATAATGACGCCAATGACTATTTTTGAAAATAAGCTCACAAAAAATCCTTACTGAGAAAGCTGAATACGTCTTACTTTTACAAAACCAGCAACGTCTGATTCGGTTAGATCTACGCTGTCCAACGTTAAGCCTTTTTGCTCTACTAAGTCATGTAAGTAACCTAATAACGCATCAAATGGCACGTCATCCATCCATAGTTGTATTTTATCGCCTTGCGGCTGCATACGAGTGATCTCTAATTTATATTGACCAGCCGTTTGATTTACCACAGAACTTAAACTTCCACGAACTTTAGCTTGCGCACCCGCCTGTTTAAGACCGGCGATTTTATTGGCGGTTTGTTTAACATAATTTAACGTTTGCTGCGCTGCACTGTTATCACGCTCTGCAGTTTCTTGAGCATTCGAAATCGGTGTCCAAATGCCCCAATAAACAATGCCAATAACCAATATTGCAGCACAAAATCCAACAAGTTGTTGTTCTCTAATGGCTAGACTTTGCCACCAACTACGCATGTTTTCCATGTTATTTAATCCTTAACGTCAGTGTACTGGTAACACTGTCTTCGTTACTGTTCATGGCGCCGCCGTCGAGCAGGTAGTCTTTGCCAACAAGTTCTTTAAACTTATCGATTTGACCATAGGTTTTTGCTGTCACTTGCATACGTAATTCATTACGATTTGCTTCATAACGCAATGAGTTCGGTTTGAGTTCTGGTACTTTACTAAACGCTGGTTTTAAACCGTCTAACATTTCAAAAAATACCGCGCCACCACCTTGACCTTGCATGCTGCGCAATTGACTGCCCATCTGTGAGCGCATATTAACAATGCGGTTTACACCCGGAACGGCTTGCTTAAAAATCAATTCACTTTGAGCTTGCAGCTCTGCGGTGTGGTTATTAAGTTGATGAATGGATAAGCCTTTATTCGCCAAGGCTAAAACAATCGCAATCACCAAGACAATAGCAGTGTTTTTCCAGATGAATAACTGTTTACTGTATTCATGCTTAGGTTTATAAATGCCACTGAGCAAATTGATTGGGGCATTCAAAATGCCTTTTGCTAAAACCATCATAGGTAAATCTAGCGGCTTGTTATTAATCTCCACACCTTCAAATGCAATATCGTCACTATAACTTGCTATGCTAATAGACTCATTGTCACTGGGTTGTGCCGCCGAGAGTAACTGCGGTAGTGCAAATGCAGACCATGCTTTAGGTAAACTAACGCCGCCACCTTCTGAGGTTCTAATTAAATATTCGCTGCCGACACTCATTGCCGCCCAACGGCATTGCTCTAAAGGCAAGGCTAAACAATCAGGTACAATACGTTTAACTTTTAAGCCAGCATGATGTAGCCATTCTAGCCATATTTGCATTTGTTCATGCGCCACAGCTGCCACATTGAGTCGCTCACCTTCACGAGGCCCGACAACAAAATGCATTTTATCTACATCTGTCGCTAATGACTCCTCTAGCATGTATGGCAATGCCATTAGTGCTTGGCGTTGGCCTTTTTCGGGTAACATAATTTGTGTCAATGTCATATTGGCCGCTGGCACAAGTACATCAACAGGACGATTACCCGCCCGCTCAGTTAAACTGCTGAGACTCGCGGCATCAGATAACTCACCAGAAGCGATGATTTCTTGCTCTTGTTCTGACCATACTAGCCATGAACATGGGTGTTCTGATGTTTTTCCTAACCGGATAAATAGCCGTTCAGACACTGTTATTCTCCACCAATCTCAATACGTATTGTTACGTAATGAATTTGTTATTATTGTTGACCACCATACTGACGGGTGAGTACATCTAAATTGTTACCATTGCGCTTAAGTACACTTTCCATTCGAAATATTGCATTATCGACTTTGGCGCCAGCCTTTAATGAGAAATACTGACTGTCTACTACAAAACTCGACTTTACATCCGCGTCCAGTGTTACACCACTGAGTGACGAACTTTCCCAAAACTCTTCAATTTTTTCGTATCCATCACCAGGCCGACTGTTAATAATACTTTCAGCTTCGCTGACTGAAATCTTATTTTCTAGCATTCCAGCAAGTAAAGCTGCTTGCTCAACCTTAATGGTATTCACATTTAATAACTGGCTATTTTCACCGGGTATCGCACACACATAAGGTGATATATTTAAATATACATCTTGGCTAAATCCTAGTACGGCCCGTAATTCACTGCGATGCTGCATCAAGGTATTAGCGGCACGATACGGCACATTACGCGATTCATATTCGGCATCTTCAGCACCATAAGAACCAGCCAAGGTATCTTCGTCAATATAATCTTTAAGCATATAGGTAAACTGCTCTGCGCCAAACTCATCAACACCTAAACTGATAAGTAACGATTGAAACTGTTGTGCTGAAACGGTCAATTTAGGTTGGCCATTTTCAGTTTCTGTTGATTCTTGGCCAACAGCATTAACATTAAAACATGCCCGCATATCTTGTATTTCACCAACAATCTGACCATATTCAGCTGGGAAAACGACATCAGCTAAAGCCCAGTATTGCTGTAAATGTACCGTTCCGTCTGAATCTTCAAAGTCTTGCTTGAGCACTTTCATTGCAAGCTCTTCTGCAGAAAGCGCATACCAATAGGCTTGATCATATTGGGCTAAATTAAGCGTTCGCCGCATGGAAAGCTGATTACGACTGCTAATATTGGTCGCAATAACCACTACCATGGCAACAATCAACATCACCACAATAAGTGCTACACCACGCTGCTTTTGGCCACCCATTATGACTTCCCATCATCGTCTGAACTATCTGAACTGTCTGAACTGTCTGAGCTGTCTGAACTATCTGAGCTGTCTGAGCTGTCTGAGCTAGACTTAGTTGCCGGAGCACCTTTAGGCAACAAAAAACGACGTTGAATTTTACCCAAACCTTCTAATTCTATCTCCATCGCAATCCCTCTAGGCATCACGGTTCCATCTGCTTCTTTTTGCCATTTTCCGTCAATGTAAAACGAATATTCAATTGATAGCACATGGTCTATAACCATACTTTTTAGTGGTTCAGCACCCGATATTGGCTCAGGGTAAGGATAATACCAGCGTTCTAAGCGGCCATTTTGGACAACATAAGCAACCGACTGTAAGCTGCCCCGAGGCAGCATACCATCTGGGTTTAGCCAACCTAAACGGTAAAACATCAATGCTTCGGTTTCTGAATCGAGAATATTATCGCCCACTTGAAAAAATTGACTACTGCGACTTCCGTCAAACAACCGAGGAGTCCGCGCAACCATTTGACCTAAATCGCGTTCTAAGGCACCAAAACCTTGTTGCAATGATTTAAGCCGATCGGAAAACTCTTTAGTCACTTCATCATTTTTCATCACCGTCGATAATACCGAGTTAGCCGCTATCCCCAACATGGCAAAAATCGCAATCGCGATAAGCATTTCCAGTAACGTAAAGCCGCTAAAATATTTAGGCTTTGTTATGCACATAACTACTTACCTGAGCAACAATACGTTTAAATTTATCATCATCGCTGACGCTAATACGGATCATTCTAAATTTATCATCTGTGGTCTTAATAACATCTTGACGCCAATACCATTCACGACCCGCGAGTTCTTCCTGACCGGTTTTTTGGCCTATATCAGGAAACGCATCAGGTAGACGCACATCGACCATTTGGTTACTTGCTACCCATTGGGCTAAGGTTCGCTCTTCTAAAATGGGCATATTCGCCATTTGCTCACCCAAACTTTTGGTAACCGATACCGCAGCAATTGAAAATACCATCAAAGCAACCATCACCTCTAGTAAGGTCATGCCAGCGTTTTTACCGCGAAAGCTTTTTATACCTAAGCGGTTAAACGTGGAACTTTTAACGCTTAAGTCATTAGGGCGTTTAAATGATGTCTGTTTATTCATCTACACGCCCTATTGTTAAGCGACCTAATGCATTACCAACAACCAGCACATTGACTGGCTGACTGTCGTCATTAATCGTATTAAAGTTCAGTTCAAATGGTGTCATTTCCCCGCTGGGAAACAACAATATTTGTGGCTCGGGGTGTTTCTTTTTGTCTTCTTCAGTTTGTTCGTCAATAAAAGGCTCGTCAAACCAAGACTCATCTTGCTCGTCTTCTTGCACCAATGGCATGCCATCGATCACAATATCTAAGGTTATGCCCTCGTCCATTTTTTTTGCCGATAATAACCGGTCGTGATCTACAGGCAGCCATTGGCCTTCTTTATAAAACACAAACTGATATTGATCTTCGTCAATCACAATGCCAATAAACTGGCCACTTAATACACTTTCATCCAGCACCATTTCGGTGGCAGTAATAAAGCGTTGTGCCTGCTTCTTGAGCTCTTGTTCTGGCCCCGCAACACTAACGGATAAGGTTACCGCTGAGGCAACCAATCCCATTAGCAATGCTACAATTAACACCTCAAGTAAGGTGAAACCGGCTTGGCGATGTTGGGTCATATTACTGGTAATCTTGTAAATTCCAGTTACCGATATCATCTTCTGAACCAGCTTGGCCGTCAGGACCTGCACTGAAAATATCAAGTTTTCCATTTTCACCAGGGCTGAGTAGTAAATAATCGCTGCGCCATGGGTCCTGCGGTAAACGCTTTACATAACCGCCTTCACGGTAATTTCTTGGTTCTGGAGACGAATTAGGCTTTTGCACTAACGCATCGAGACCTTGCTCTGTAGTGGGATAAATACTGTTATCTAATTTATACATATCCAATGCATTTTCTAAGGCTACAATATCTGATATGGCTTTTTGTTGGTCAGCTTTGTCTTTATTACCCATAAGATTGGGTACTACCATTGACGCTAAAATACCTAAAATAACAATCACCACCATTACTTCGAGTAAGGTGAAACCACGTTGTTTATTATTATGTTGCATTGATTATTTCCTCTAAAAAATCTTATAGAATCACACAAAACAGGTGTCATTCTTGATTAATACTTTTGGTCTTTCAAGTTTATATAAGCGTAAGTGTAAACTTAACCGCTGATCAAATTATTTAACTCTAATATAGGCTGTAAAATTGCCATCACGATAAACAATACAATCGATGCCATACTCACAACTAACATGGGCTCAAATACCCCCAAGGCAATATTGACATTCGATTCAAACTCTCGGTCTTGGTTATCTGCCGCACGTTCAAGCATATTTTCTAACTGACCACTTTTTTCACCCGATGCAATCATATACAACATCATCGCTGGGAATAACTTAGTATTAGTCAACGCAGTGCCTAAACTAGTTCCTTCACGGACTCGGGCAGTTGCTTCATCTACAGCGGCACGCACTTTGACATTTTGTAACACTTCGCTCGCAATACGCATACCATCAAGTAATGGCACAGCACTGGCAGATAAAATACTCAAGGTTCGTGCAAATCTTGCGGTATTGAGGCCTTTACTCACTTTACCAATTACAGGCATTTTCAATAAAGCAGTATCATATTTCATCCGCGTAGCAGGATTCTTTAACATACGCTGAAACATCACTATGCCAGCAAAAATAAGCATAACGACCACAATGCCCCAATGCTGTACAAAATCAGAAGCAAGAATCAAAAACTGGGTTGTGCCTGGCAATTCTTGACCCATGTGTTCAAATTGCCCGACCACTTTTGGCACCACAGCAGCAAGCAACACGGCAATAACGCCAATGGCCACTACGGTTAAAACAATTGGATAAATCATCGCTTGAGTTAGCTTTGACTTGAGTTGTTGGCGACGTTCTGTGTAATCGGCTAGTCGATTAAGCACCACTTCTAAATGGCCCGACTTCTCACCAGAAGCCACCATTGAACGGTATAAATCATCAAACACATGCGGGAATTCGGCCATCGAATCTGCCAAACTATAACCTTCAACAACCCGAGAACGCACAGCCATAATCATACTGCCTAAGCGGTCTTTTTCTGATTGTTGCCCTACCGCTTTTAGCGCTTCTTCAATGGGTAATCCCGCCGCTACCAGAGTCGCGATTTGGCGAGTAATCAATGCCAGTTCAGCGACAGAGATATGTCCCTTAAACAAATTAGCTAGATTAAATCCACCTCGTTGTGAACGAGCTTCCTTTTCATTGACGGGTTGAAGCTCCAGCGGCATAAGACGCTGTTCTCGCAGTTGACTTCGAGCGTGACGAGCGGTATCGGCTTCAATCACACCTTTTTGTTGTTTGCCTTTACTATCAAGGGCTTTGTATTCAAACGCCGCCATTGATTACTCCTCGCGTGTAACGCGTAATACTTCTTCTAGCGTTGTCACACCAGCAAGCACTTTACTCATACCGTCATGGCGAATACTGGGGATCCATTTTCGCACATATTTTTCAATGGCCAATTCGCCTCTACCGCCATGAATAAGTTCACGAACATTGTCATCAACAATCAGTAATTCGTGTATGCCGGTTCGACCACGATAGCCATTCTGGCCGCATGCTTTACATCCTTTGGCACGATAAATAATACGGGGGTCGTTTGCGGTAATGCCTAGCAATTCACGTTCGCGCTCATCGGGTTCATGCGCTTCTTTACAGCTTGGGCATAATGTCCGAATAAGACGCTGAGCCAGTACTCCAAGTAAACTTGAAGAGACTAAAAATGGCTCCACACCCATATCTTGTAAACGAGTAATCGCACCAGAGGCGGTGTTGGTATGTAACGTTGAAATTACTAAGTGACCAGTTAATGAAGCTTGGACAGCAATATGAGCGGTTTCTAAATCGCGAATTTCACCAATCATCACCACATCGGGATCTTGACGTAAAATTGCGCGTAATCCACGCGCGAAGGTCATGTCGACTTTAGTATTAACCTGAGTTTGGCCAATGCCTTCTAACTCATATTCAATTGGATCTTCTACCGTTAAAATATTGGTATCTTTAGAGTTAATTTCAGTTAGACCAGCATATAAGGTGGTACTTTTACCTGACCCTGTAGGACCAGTCACCAAAATAATCCCATGAGGTTTACGAATTAACTCATCAAATTTTTCACGAATACCAGGTGTCATACCCAGTTGTTGCAAGTCTAAGTTACCGGTATTTTTGTCCAATAAACGCATTACTACACGTTCGCCATGACTTGATGGCATGGTTGAAACCCGCACATCGACAGCACGACCCGCAATACGTAACGAAATACGACCATCTTGTGGTAGACGTTTTTCGGCAATATCTAAACGCGCCATCACTTTAATACGCGATACTAATAATGACGATAATTTACGATTTGGCTTCAATACTTCTTTTAATACCCCATCAATACGGAAACGAACAATTAACTGTTTCTCATAGGTTTCGATGTGGATATCTGATGCTTCTTCTTTAATGGCTTCTGATAATAATGCATTAATTAATTTAATGATTGGTGCATCATCATCGCCTTCAAGTAAGTCTTCTGTCTGTGGTAATTCTTCAGCAAGGGTAAACAAGTCCATTTCATTACCAATGTCTTCCATAAGCTGCTGTGCTTCTGAAGAGTTAGCTTGATAGGCTTGAGTTAATTTAGCTTCAAACTTAGTCACGTCAAGCTTGATAACGGCCAACTCGACACCTGCATAACGCCTTACTTCAAGCATGGCATCTAGCGGGGTGTTATCAGTATAGAATAAACACAGTTGCTCATTCTCCTTGGCCAACACCAATTCAAAACGATGTGAAAACGCAAATGGCAGGCGCTCTTTACTGTTCGAGTGGAAAACTTCATCTCCTTCGACAACTTCCATAGCGACATCACTAGAAACTTGGGCTAATGGCTCTGCCATAACGCTATCAGTCATTGTTTTCAGCCTTGTCCTTTTGCATACTTTCATTAATGATGCTTAAAGCCGCATCAGAATCACGCACATCAGTACTCAAGCGTTTGCGACTTTTATAGCGGTCAAGCATGTCATTCACTTCATCTGGCAAGTAAGCTTCTTGATCCCATTCTTCAAGCACAGGAACTTCAGTATTGGGCATTAAGTTAATACCACGGTCTTGTTGTTCAAGCTGTAATGCTCTGAAGTAATTATATTTACGACCCGCAATACCTTCCATTGTCATTCCGTCTCGGATGATGGTTGGCTTAATGAAAATCATCAGATTTTTCTTGGTCGTACTGCTTGAAGAAGATTTAAATAACCAACCTAAATAAGGAATGTCACCCAAGATAGGGACCTTTTGCACACTTTCCTGTACATCTTCGCTAATTAACCCGCCTAATACGACTATTTGACCAGAGTCGGCCATCACAGTTGTGGTTAAACGGCGTGTTGAGAAACTGATGTCTACACCAGTATTGCCATTAACTCCTGAGACTTCTTGTTCGATAGTTAATTTAACCGAAGAACCTTCGTTAATTTGTGGCACAACTTTTAACTTAACACCCACCTCTTTACGTTCAACAGTCTGAAAAGGATTGTCATTGCTTGAACTGGAAGTTGAACCGGTAAGGATAGGAACCTCATCACCGACAATAAATGATGCTTCTTGATTATCTAAGGTGGTGATTGACGGTGTGGCTAAAATATTTGAATTAGTATCACTTGATACAGCTTGAATTAACGCGGCAAAGTTACCTGTCGTAACACCCCATGCCATACCATTGACTTTACCTAATGCTTCAGCAATTAAGGTGTAATCACCATCTGATGTTGGATTAGTGGTTGTAGTATATCCACCATCAGAGTTAGTCACGGTAACGGTAGTACCCTCTTCTTCCTGTGCAGCAAGTACACCTGCGCCAACTTCACTGATCGACGGGCCGATGTTGTTAAACTGAGTTAAGCCACCATCGGTGCTACCCCATTGCACACCAAAGCCAACGTCATCGCCTTCGGAAATCTCAACAATAATAGCTTCAACTAATACTTGAGCTCGACGAATATCCAGTTGATTAATAACGCTTTCAATGGTTCTAAGTTGATCAGGTTCAGCACTAATTACCAGCGAGTTGGTATCGTTGTGAGCCATAATATTGATATCACTGCGACGTTGAGTTGAGCCGCTTTGCTTGGTGCTAGTACCGTCTTTACTGTCTTCTAAGTTTTTTGCGAACCCAGTTAACACTTCAACTAAGTCTTCTGCTTTGGCATAACGCAAATAGCGCACTTTCGTGTTGCCAGTACTTGCTTGTTCCGCATCAAGACGTTTAATTAGCTCAACCACCCGTTGACGGCTTTTTTCATCGCCACTGACAATAACCGAATTCATACGCTCATCGGCTACGACTTTCGGTGATTGTCCTGGCAACTGCGATTGGTTGGCACTTGAACGATATAACGTGTCAACAATACGTACTATTTCACCTGCAGAGGCATAGTTTAAGGACACTACCTGTATTGCGGTATCACCTTGTTTATCAACTCGGCGAACAATTTCTACCAGTTTGTTCACTACCGCCGCACGGCCAGAAATCATTAATACGTTAGCTTGGTCATAGTTAACCACGTTACCGCCACCAGCATTATCATTTAACTGGCGTAATAGCGGCGCGAGCTGTTTAGCTTCAGAATTATATAATGGCACCACTCTGGTCACCATTTCATCGCCTAAACCAGGAGATTTATCATCCGCAACACGAATAGCTGAGGTTTTGGCATCTTTGTCTTTAATCACTTTAATAACGTGGTTTTCCATTTCAACTACGGCATAGCCATAGACTTGGAGTACGTTAAGAAAGAATTGGTAATATTGATCATCATTTAGCAAATCATAACTACGGACATTAATTTTGCCACGTACCGTTGGATCTACAATAATGGTTTTATTGAGGTTTTTACCGACAATATTAATAAACTCTTGAATGTCTGTGCCTTTAAAATTGGCGGCATATTGTTCCGACCACGCACTCGGCGCCGCTATCATCGCAGCCCCCACCAGCATCCCAGCAATAATCTTATGTCGGATCCCTTTATTTTTCATTATACTCAATCCTCTAACGCCAAATTATTCTGGCAAACTAAACATGATTTCGACCAACTGTCCTTCACGCTCAACCATGACAGCCATTTCAGTGAGCTCAGGCAGTTGTGCCATCACTTCTAATGCCTGACCCATATCGGTCAGATCATATCCATTTATTGATTTAGCTAAATCATTAGCTTGAAAACCTGCTTGTTTAAACAATGCAGCATCTTTACCCGGATTTAAACGGTAACCGGCTAATTCATCTTCATTGCGTACTGGTGAAATAGCTAAATAATCAGTGATTTTGCTTGGGTCAGCTAACATCTCATCTCGAGAATCAGACAACTCTTCAGAAAAACGTTCATTCTCACGGCGATCAACTCGAGTGACCTGTCGGTCTACTTTTGCTTGTTGTAGTTGCGAGTTAACTTCACTTTGGGTGCTGTATTTAAGCCCATCAAGCATTAGGGTTTCATAACGACCACTGTTACTGATAATAATTCGGTCGGCATAAACCTCTTTTAAAGAAGCAGAAGTGCCTTTAATTTTATCGCCTAAGCTATAGGTTGCTTGTTCACCGCTAGACTCAATAATAGCTAGACCTTGAGCTTCGTCAGTTGACGCAACTACACCGGTTAATTGAATAGACAAGTTTGTTTTGGGCGCATCAGTGATTTGCTCTACGACTTCAGCTTTGGGCTTATTGTTATTATTATCTAACCTGCCAAAAAGCAATAGGTTACGAACACCAGCAAGCTCGATACGCTTGGCAGTGCTTGCTGAGATTGGGGTTGGCTGCCACACAGCAGATTGCGATGATACAGGCATTAACTTCCATGTAATCTGCGCAGCTAATAGCAGCACAATAATCAACCCAAGCCAAAATACAATAGCACTCAATAGCTTGTGTGGTATTTTTGTTGAACTGATGATCAATTTATCTAATAAAACCATATAATATTGGACCCTCTATACGTCTTGGTACAGGTCTCTGTTCTAGTTGTGAATAAATACGTTAAAATATGCGTAGGCATCATGCTAACCCACTGAGGATAAAGCAACAACCCCAGAGTATATTGATTGGCGAATCTTCACCGAATATGCTAAATTTGCACCCTAAAAACAGTCATAATGTTGCCCTTTACCGCAATAATACTCGTATTGTATGGCAGTTAAGTTACCCAGTCTGTGAAATCATCCCTGTTTTGGAGGTCTTTTGTCTCAAACTCAGTCCGAAAAAAGCGTTATCCGGCTTGACAAATGGTTATGGGCAGCACGATTTTATAAAACTCGCGCTATCGCAAAAGACATGATCAATGGCGGCAAAGTACATTACAACGGCCAACGAACTAAATCCAGTAAGAATGCAGAAGTCGGTGCAACTATCCGTCTTCGCCAAGGCAATGATGATAAAGAAATTATTGTCCTTCAATTATCAGGTCATAGACAAAGCGCAAATGTAGCACAAACCCTATACCAAGAAACACCTGAGAGTATTAACAAACGGATTATTAACGTTGAAGCACGACGGCTAAATATTTTGAATAACCCGTCACCCGATCATAAACCGGATAAAAAACAAAGACGACAGATTATGCGCTTAAAAGATTACTAGGCGCCCAGATAGTAAGAGAATACAAATGAAAAATGATATTTTACATCGCTACATTTTTGATAATGCCGATGTGCGTGGAGAGCTAGTTCAATTAGAAAATTGTTACCAAGAAGTGCTTTCTGCACATGCTTACCCGATTGCATTACAGAACTTAATCGGTGAGTTAATGGCCGCAACATCACTGTTAACAGCAACCATCAAGTTTACGGGCGACATTAGCGTACAGTTGCAGGGCGATGGCCCAGTTTCTTTAGCCGTCATTAATGGCAACAATAAACAAGTATTACGTGGCGTTGCTCGTTGGAATGGCGATATTACGGCTGATGCAAGCTTGCAAGAAATGCTGGGTAAAGGTTACATGGTGATCACGTTAACACCTGATGAGGGCGAGCGATATCAAGGTGTTGTGTCATTAGATCATATGAACCTAGCCGCCTGTTTAGAAGAATACTTTAATCAATCAGAACAGTTACCGACTCAAATTCAGTTATTTGCTAACGGTAAACAAGCTGCAGGTATGCTGCTACAAGTGTTGCCATCAAAGTCTGAACAAAATGATGATTTTGAACATTTATCAACACTTACTGCGACCATTAAAGCAGAAGAGTTATTCACCCTTGATGCTGAACAAGTATTACATCGATTGTATCACCAAGAAGAAGTGCGATTATTTGATCCTGTGGATGTTACATTCAAATGTAGCTGCTCACGTGAACGCAGTGCGGCAGCGATCAAAACCTTACCACAAGCTGAAGTTGAAGCCATTTTAGCTGAGGAAGGAAAGATTGAAATGGATTGTGAATACTGCACCGCAAAATACCCTTTTGACGCGATAGATATTGCAGCGCTATATTCAGGAAGTCACAGTAGCCAATCGAAACAGTAACCAAAAATGTAATAATTACGAACACAGTTACAAAAATAAGCGCATAAGGCGCTTTTTTTGTACCTTTACCATCACAATAAACTCCCCACCATTACAAGCTTTCACAAAAATTACCAAACTGTTCGTTACCCTCGTGCCAACTTACGTTACAATCGCCTACATTAGTTTATAGCCATCGCGCAACAATAATATCAAGCTAATTTTTAATAAATAAACCCAATAGCAGTTCATAGCAAAATACGACCTAAAAGAGACGGAGATCAACACTATGGCGGATTTATCACACCCAGTTCACCTTAACCCCACAACCGCAAAGCTTGTAGAAATCGCACTATTTCGTGGAGAAGGTCAACTCACTGCAAATGGTGCCTTAGTGGCCAAAACAGGAGAAAGAACGGGTCGTTCACCCAATGACCGGTTTATCGTCAAAGAGAAAAATACAGAAGCCGATATTGAATGGGGGAAAGTAAATCGACCATTTGATGCGGGTCAATTTGATGCGCTATGGGGCCGTGTAGAAGCTTATCTTGCTGACAAAGAATTATTTATATCTGAACTAGAAGTTGGCGCTGATGACGAACATTACATTCCAGTGAAAGTCACGACTGAATATGCTTGGCATCAAATTTTTGCACGTAATTTATTTATCAATCCAGAAACCTTTAATCGCGGTGACAAACAAACATGGCAAATTATCAATGCACCTGGATTTGTGTGTGAACCACAACGCGATGGTACTAATTCTGAAGCGGCCGTTATTATTAACTTTGCCGAACGAAAAGTACTGCTTGCTGGCATGAAGTACGCAGGTGAAATGAAGAAGTCGATGTTCTCAGTACAGAACTTCTTATTACCTGCTAAAGGTGTGTTACCAATGCATTGTTCTGCCAATGTAGGTCACGATGGTGATACTACGTTATTCTTTGGCTTATCGGGTACCGGTAAAACCACGCTTTCTGCCGATCCAAAGCGTTTGTTAATTGGTGATGATGAACATGGTTGGGCACCCGGTGGTGTATTTAATATTGAAGGCGGTTGCTATGCTAAATGTATCGACCTAAGCCAGAAAAATGAACCGGTTATTTGGGATGCCATTCGTTTTGGCACAGTATTAGAGAATGTCGTACTTGATGAACACCTAATTCCGAATTATAACGATACCAGTTTGACTGAAAACAGTCGTGCAGCTTATCCTTTAGAGCATATCGCTCAACGTAAAGAAGATAATCGCGGTGCAGAACCTCATGCCGTAGTGTTTTTAACTTGCGACGTATCAGGCGTGTTACCACCGGTATCGGTACTGAGTAAAGAACAAGCAGCATATCACTTCTTATCGGGTTACACCGCTAAAGTGGGCTCAACTGAAATGGGCTCGACGTCTGCAATCCAGTCAACCTTCTCTACTTGTTTTGGTGCACCATTCTTCCCACGTCCTGCTGGCGTGTATGCTGAGCTATTGATGAAACGCATTGAGTCATTTGGTAGCCAAGTTTACCTTGTTAATACAGGCTGGACTGGTGGTCCGCATGGTGTGGGTAAACGTTTTGATATCCCAACTACTCGCGCCATTGTTGATGCGATTGTAAGTGGTGAACTAAGAGATGTTGAAACGGTTTATATCGACAAACTGAATTTAAAAGTCCCCGTTAGTGTCTCTGGTGTAGACACCGCGTTATTAAACCCAGTCAACACCTGGGCAGATAAATCAGAGTATGACAAATATGCTCAACAGCTAGCACAAGAATTCAGTGATAATTTTGCAAAATACCAAGTGTCTGACGCTATTAAAAGTGCCGGCCCTAACGTATAAATAATCTAGCAACTCTTGGCTATTCACTTAATATGATGTCGCCTCTAAAATCCCAACTTCGGTTGGGATTTTTCATTGTTGGGTATTCCGCTCGTCTTCATGTCAATATTCATCATATAAAAGCCTCTGAAACTGTTGCGAGGCAATGCTATGATGTTATTACTGTTATCGTTTCCAAATCATTCTAGAGGTATTCATGCGCCGCTTTTTGCTCACAGGTTTAATGGCTAGTACGTTGCTCATCAATTCCACTTTCGCTCACGCAACTGAACCTTCGCCGCTCATCGTCGCAACAGAACAAATAGCACTATTTGAAAACGACAGCATATTGCCTCCAATTCATCCCTGGTCTGGCGCAAGTGAAGCATTACTGTTAAGTGCGGAGCAGCCTTGGGCAACCCCATTTGAGCAACAAGGCTATGTTTCAAGCCCAAACTATCACGACACCATGGAATGGTTAGACAAACTTGTCGACAGCAGCGACGTGTTACAAAAAATCAGTATTGGTAAAAGTCCCCAAGGACGCGATATATGGATGATTATTGCATCACAAGACGGAGAATCTACGGCACAAGCATTGAGTGATAATGGTAAAGCGACAGTACTGGTGCAAGCGGGTATTCATTCTGGTGAAATAGACGGCAAAGATGCAGGCATGATGCTGCTGCGTGACATCAGTCATAGTAACAAACGCGAGTTACTTGAAAATGTTAACTTACTGTTTATCCCTATTTTCAGTGTCGACGCCCACGAACGCCGCAGCCAATTTAACCGAGTCAATCAGCGAGGACCGGTCAATATGGGGTGGCGCACCACGGCCAACAACCTTAATTTAAACCGTGACTATGCTAAGGCAGATGCATTAGAAATGCAGCACCTTATCCGTGCGATTAATATTTGGCAGCCAGATTTATACATTGATATCCATGTAACCGACGGTATTGACTACCAATATGACGTGACCTTTGGCTACAACGTTGCACAAGGCTATAGCCCAAGTATTTTTACATGGTTAGAGTCTATTTACCGTCCCGCGGTTGAACATGCATTAACCGAGCAAGGCCATATTCCGGGTCAGTTGGTATTTGCTAACGATAATACCGATATGACCAAAGGCTTGTCTCTTTGGAACCCTAGCCCACGGTTTTCCAATGGCTATGGCGATGCTCGTCATTTACCGACTATTTTAATTGAAAACCACAGCCTTAAACCCTATAAACAACGAGTACTTGGCACTTATGTGATGCTTGAACAAACCCTTAAAACGGTGGCAAAAAATAGCACTAAGCTAAAGTCTGCGATTAATGAAGACAAATACCGTAACCCAAGTAAATTAACCATTAGCTGGCAAAGTGAAACCTTAGCAGAAGGTAGAGACTTTAAAGGTATTGATTACCATATTGAGCAAAGCCCAATTAGTGGTGGCAAAGTAGTCCGCTGGACAGGTGAACCTAAGTTATATAAAAACTTACCCATTGTGGCTAACACAAAAGCAGATATCACAGTAACACGACCTGTAGCCTATTATATTCCACCACAATGGTCTGACGTTATTGAACGCTTATCTTTACATGGCATTAGAATGGCGAGATTGAAAAAAACAAGGACGATAACAGCTCAGCAATATAAATTCAGTGACCCATTATTCTCAAGTGCTGATTATGAAGGTCATCAAACCGTAACAGCGGCAACCTCCATCCATAAAATAAACGCCATACTTCCTGCGGGTACTGTACGTATTCCAACCGACCAGCCTCTAGGGGATTTAGCCATGCTGTTGCTTGAACCTCAAGCAGAAGATTCTTTGTTTTACTGGGGGATGTTCAACACTATTTTTACCCGCACAGAATATATTGAGGACTACGCAGTAGAACCTTTAGCAGCAAAAATGTTACTCGAAAATCCAGCCCTACAAGCTGAATTTGATCTAGCGTTGAAGGATCAGGCTTTTGCCAATGATAGCAAAGCACGACTACGTTGGTTTTATCAACGCAGCCCATATTTCGATAATGAATACATGAAGTATCCGGTATTGCGCGCAGCGAAATAACTTCAACGCTGAATACGCCATGAGGTTAAATAATGACATCACTCTACAGCATCAGCGCTTATAGAGTGTTGCGGTAAATCTATCCATAATTCTTGACGTTGCAACGGTGTTTGCGGCGGTAACTGTGGATTGGTTAAATCAAAGATACGACTATTACGATATTGACTCAATGGGAACATCTGGCGAGTTATGTCATGTTGCTGAATAAACTCATGCAACTTGTTTGTAGCAATTAGCCTCTCTAAACCTTGAGTTATACGTTGCGCTAAACGAGGGTTGTTATTACTGACAAAAAAATACATTGGTAGTGGGTAACGCAAAATTAATTTATCGTACACCATCAAACTCTCATTACCTCTGCTGCTTACCTCCGCATAGGCTTCATATAAACCACGAGGAAAATAGTCACAACGTTGTTGCTTCAACATACTATAAATCAATTGGAAAGTAATGACCCGCTCAATCCGATAACCGTTATATTGTAAAATATCCGAATCAGGCCATTGCGATCCTTGGCAAGCAACCAATTGTTGCAACTGCTTAGCGGTATTTATCGTTTCAAATTCAGCTAATCGGTCACGAGAAATAACCGGTACTCTAGAGCCTAATAAGCCGCCTACCAATGGGATACGAATTGCGTGAAACTCTTGTTCTCGCTCAATGGAAGTCCCTGCCCAAAATACATCTAATATGTCAGCTTTTAACATACTAAAACCACGTAACTGTGACATAGGTGAATCAATTACAACTATATTAGCCTCACCATAATCGTCAGCGGTTTGGGTTAATAACAGCTGTAATAAATCGTAGTAATATTGGTAACTTGCATTTTCTGAGGATTGAGCTGGTTGAATGCGTACTTGCTGCGCTGCCAAAGGGAATATAGAGCAGGAAATAATTAGCACAACAGAAATTAACGACTTAACCATCTTAACAACCACCATTGAAACTTTATTAATTCAGTTTATTTGCAAAAGGCAGATAGACCAAATACTAGATAGAAAAAAAGTTTATAAAAATAGGCAACTTATCGTTCCGAATAACAATTTAATTGATATTGTTCGATTAACAATAACTTTTGCTGACGAGAATGTTTCTTTATAACTATTTCGCGCTTTAACGCCGCACTTCTATCAGTTAATTGTTCTGTATAAACCAAGGTGAGTGGACCTTTACCTTTTAAATATTTAGCCGATTTGGCACCACCAGCTTGATGCTCAGCAAAACGGCGAGAAATATCCGTAGTGATACCAGTGTATAAATGTGAATTAGCGCAGCGAATAATGTACAAATACCAAGCGGAACATGTGTTTTTTTGCGACATAAAATATAAAAACCTTAAATGTGATCATAAATTTTTCGTGCCATCATGGCATACTAAGCACCATTAAAAAGTGAAAACCTATTTCAGCTAAAATACTGCTAATGTATTTTCGTTATTCATTAAGGAAGTTCTGATGTCCAATACTCAAGACCATTGCGCTCAACCAGCATTGCTTCATCCCGATCAAGCGATCGAGCAACTGTTAGCTCAAGTTGAAGCAACCCAAGATACCGATATAGTAGCATTAACCCAAGCTATCGATAGAGTACTCGCAGAAGATCTCGCATCGAGTATTGATTTACCCCCATTTGATAACTCATCAATGGATGGTTATGCATTCCGTTTTGCTGATTTAGCGACTTCACAGGATAAAACAACCTTCACCTTAGTGGGTAGTTCTTTTGCGGGGCACACTTTTAATGGCCAAGCGGTACCCAATAGTTGTATTCGTATTATGACGGGTGCCCCATTGCCTAGTGGTTTTGACACGGTGCAAATGCAAGAAAAAGCCAAAGTAATAGATGAAAACCACATTAGCATTGAACACCCACATCGATTAGGTGCAAATGTACGTAAACGTGGTGAAGAACTCCTTGCTGGCACCAAAGTATTGCATAGTGGCATTATTATCCGCGCAGCTGAAATGGGCGTACTTGCCACCATCGGCATCAGCCAAGTGAAAGTGACACGTAAATTGAAAGTGGCTTTCTTTTCCACTGGTGATGAATTACGCCCAGTAGGAAGTGAACTGGCTTTAGGGCAGATTTATGATTCAAATCGTTATTCAATTCAAGGGTTACTCAGTAAAAGCCACGTTGAATGGATTGATTTAGGTGTCATAGCAGACGATAAGGAAGCCATTCGCGGCGCGTTTAGAGAAGCTGCGGATCAAGCTGATATGGTGCTAACATCTGGCGGAGTATCGGTTGGTGATGCTGATTACACCAAACAGATTTTATCTGAAGAAGGCCAGATTACCTTTTGGAAACTTGCAATTAAACCAGGTAAACCTTTCGCCTTTGGCAAAATAGGGAATGCTATTTTTTGCGGCCTACCAGGAAATCCAGTCTCTTCGATGGTGACATTTTATAAGCTGGTGTTACCTATTTTAAATAAAATGCAGGGACTCAAACCTGTCACACCATTAAGTTGCCAAGCAAGGTTACTGAGCGACATACACAAATATCCTGGTAGAGTCGAATATCAACGCGGCATACTCAGTCGTAATGAGGCCGGCGAACTTGAAGTTGCCATTACAGGCAGCCAAGGTTCAGGCATGCTCACATCAATGAGTTTAGCGAATTGCTTTGTGATATTAGACCAAGCCCAAGGCAACACCCCCAAGGGCACTCAAGTCACCGTAGAGCCATTTAACAACGTATTGTGTTAGGAATATTATGGACTCACTCGATCAAGAGATACTCACTGACAATGAAATGCTGCGTTATAGCCGTCAGATCTCCATTAAAGCTATCGATATTGATGGCCAAGAAAAGCTTAAGCTTGCCAAAGTATTAATTATCGGTGCTGGCGGCTTAGGCTGTGCAGCAAGCCAATACCTTACTGTTGCGGGAGTGGGTGAAATTACCTTAGTTGATTTTGATACTGTAGAACTGTCTAATTTACAGCGTCAAGTATTGCACTATGATGTCAATATTGGCCATCCAAAAGTAGAATCAGCTAAACAGTCGCTTATACAGCTTAATCCCTTAGTCACCATCAATACCATTGACGCTCTGTTAGATGATGATGAGATTAATGAGCTGGTGAGCCAACATAGTTTAATTCTTGATTGCACAGATAACATGATAGTGCGAGAACAACTTAACAAGAGTTGTTTTGAACACAAAGTGCCCTTAGTGTCGGCAGCGGCAATTCGAATGGAAGGCACTGTAACAGTATTTGACTACTTACAAGACAGCCCTTGCTATCAATGTTTTAGTGCTTTATTTGGTGAGCAACAATTAACGTGTGTCGAAGCGGGTATTCTTGCACCAGTGGTCGGCATGATTGGTTGTATTCAGGCAACTGAAGCAATAAAAGTCATCACTGGTATTGGTCAAGCTTTAACGGGTAAATTGTTAATGATTGATGCGATGACAATGGAGTTTAGGCAAATGTATTTACCTAAACAACCTCACTGCAAAATTTGCAGTGTTAATCCGTAGATAAAACACATCCCTAATGTCATAGTTATGGTGCTAATGTGCTGGCGAGTGTGTAGCGCCAGAGTCGCTTAATGCACTGACAGCTCAATCAGCTGTTGGCGCAACAACCAAAGCCGCTTGAGCAAGCTTTTCTCGTTCCGCTTTAGCAATATAAGGTGATTTATTGGCAGCATGGAGCTTAGCGTTGGCTTTTTTTGCTTTTGCTTTAAGGGTTTGGTTAATTTTCTTTTTGCGATTCATATTGGTCACTTGAAATTATTTATACCCAATAATTATAATATCAAAGTGGCTAAAACCCTATTAATTCCAGCCTCTCTGTGACCAAATAACATCAATCGCGTATAGCGTTATTCTTGTAATACTACCCACAAAGCATGGATAAGCCCTGGTATAAAAAAGAAAATACATAATAGGATGTTAATTAATAAGTCTTTACCCATACCTTTTTTGAGCAACACTGCCACTGGTGGAAGTAAAATTGCAAGAATCACTAGTAATAATTTATTAGAATCCATTTTAGTTACCTTCTATAAGTTGATTAATTTAGCCCGCGTTATTATACAAACAGTATACTATACAATTTGTTAACATAATAAACACATTGTGATTCTGTTGTGATTTTTAATACCATACACGAAACGGTTTCTCCGAGCACGATACCCATCAACCATAAAGTGAGCCAAATCGTGCCAAGCCAGAGAGCCTCTGAACTGATCAGATAATTATTGGAATAGGTATTATTACCGCACCATTTTTTAGCTAAATGGTGTGGAGCTTCACAATCATTGATTCTCTTAATCCATAGTGCTGAAAACTTAAGGTGATACTTTCTTAAACCAACATTTCTCACAGCATATTAACTCACACTCAACATGCTGAGATTTAGCTATTCGCACATTTTTATTGCCGGGATGACTATCTTGTTGGGTTTATCGCTGGTGCGATAGGATGGCAGCCAAATAGTCAGTTAGCGTTTACTAGGCCATGGTAAATCATCGGGTAATTGCCATTGATTAACGAGCAATTGTTGGCATTCTGGCAACATAAACTGGCGTCCAAATAACGACGGAGTCTGGAAAATATAGTCTTGTTCTAAGTAAGTAAAATGCAAACTGTAAGCATGTAAATAACACCTATCACTCAACTCACCGCCATAAAGTTGATCGCCTAAAATAGGCACGCCGATACTGGCCAAAGCCACTCTGAGTTGATGAGTTTTGCCACTGAGCGGTTTAAGTAAATACATCCGCATACCTTGGCTGATATTGTGACTAAAAAACAGAGTTACTGCTGGGTTTTCAGTGGTTCGCAATAATTTATACATACTGCGACGCGACTTAGCCATGTCGCCAATAATCCAGCCCTGTTTCTTTTTAGGTTTACCGCAAGCAATCGCCAAATAATATTTTTGTACTTTATGCTCAGTAAACATTTTGGTAAACACATTTGCTGCTTGAGAAGATTTTGCCACAATCAACAAACCAGATGTAGGGGTATCAAGCCGATGGACCGGGTAAAGCTTATAACCTAAATCAGCTTCAGCTTGCGCTATCACGCCCGCACTGCCATCTTGACTATGAAAATGAACATAAGCTGACTTGCTAATGATAATAAAATCGGGTTGATCGCTGATCACTTGATACATAGCTTATCCGGCAAAGAGTATAGGGGAGCTTCTCAAGATTATTTAAAGTGAATACTCACCAACAAACCGGGGTGATTATCGTGTAATGAAATGGTCGCTTTATGACGAGATAAAATAGCTTTAACCATAGATAACCCTAAACCGGTTCCTTTATAATGACGGCTAGGATCTAAGCGGACTAAACGATCGAATACCCGCTCTTTATCTTCGTCAATAATACCTGGCCCGTTATCACTAATTTGAATATGCTTACCCTGCTGTTTAATACTGATTGTTGCACCGTCAGGGGAATATTTAATCGCGTTATCCACTAGATTGAACAGTGCTTGGAATAGCAAATATTTATCGCCATTCACGTAAACATCATCTTCTAGACTAATATTCAACACTTGATCGCGACTCTCTGCAATCACCTCAGCCATTTCAAATAAATCTTGGCAAATCTGTTGTAAGCTCACAGGCTGCAAATCAAGTGTTTGCTGGCCTTCTTCAATGCGTGTTAACGATAACATGGCATCAAAAGTCCCAAGACAATGATCTAACTCTTCGAGTAACTCAGCTGTGGCGTCAGCAAGCTCAGAGGCTGGCTTTTGCGACAATAGCTCAATACCAATACGTAAATGCGATAATGGCGTACGTAAATCATGAGCAATGTTATCGGTCACACCACGAACAGCACGAAGGTTTAGCTCTAAAGTGTCCAGTACCAAATTAAATTGCCGTGCAAGCATATCAAATTCGTCTTGGCTTTCACTGACAGGTAAACGCGTTTCATAATGTCCGGCTTCAATTTGTTCACTTAAGCGGTTATATTCGACCAATCGTCTAAGAATTGCTTTTGAGAAAATATAACCCAACGCGAGTGTAAGCCCCAAGGTAAACGCCACCGCCCAAAATGCCGCATTAATAAATTTCTCAATTAAGGTTGCAAGCTGATCGGTTCGGGTGGCGATCAGCACAGGGCCATAACGGGTAATAACCAGACCGCCGGTCAGAATATGCAGCTTATCTGGGCCGCCCGTGAAAATAGGAAAATCTTTAGTTTCAGGCAGTTGCGGCATGTTTTCGGGTAAAAATGTCAACGCGCCCACCATATCGACACTATTACGCCAGGCAATCAGTGCCGTTTTTGGATCGGCCGCACGAATTTGAGCCGCAAAACTGCGACGGTTTACCGTTAATGCTAACTGTTGATAGCGCTGCATTTCTGCAGCAAGGTGTTTGTCTACTTGATTTTGTTGCTCAATAACTAACTGTCGATAGAGACTAAGCACCAACATAACAATCAGTATTGTTACTAATGTCGAGAAGATCAGCGTGATACGCCACGCACTACTTTGGTAAGGCTTAATGCCTTTTACAAAGGCGATATCCTGCCCCTCTAACCGTTTCAATTAATTCACCATGGCCAAGTTCTTCAAACTTGCGACGTAACTTGGCAATGTGTACATCAATCACGTTGGTACGAGGATCAAAATGATAGTCCCATACCGCTTCAAATAATAATGTTCGGCTAACCACTTGATTAGGATGTTCCATTAAATATTTAAGCAATTGAAATTCTTTAGGTTGTAGCATTAACTCGCTATCATCAAGGGTGACTTTACGCGTTAATAACTCCATCTTTAAACTGCCCACTTCAATATCAGTGGCTGCAGGTTCAACGACATTACGTTGTGCAAGCTTCTCCGCACGCACTAATAATTCAGTAAAGGCAAATGGCTTAGTCATATAGTCATCACCACCAGCGCGCAAACCTTTTACACGTTCATCAACGTGGCTTAAAGCCGACAAAATTAGCACTGGTGTTTTGTTACCGCTGGTCCGCAGAGCTGACAATAATGTTAAGCCATCAAGTTTTGGCAACATGCGGTCAAGGATCAGTAAATCATATTGGTTATGCTTCGCTAACGTGAGACCTTCTTGGCCATCCGTCGCGCTATCAACTTGATAATTCTGAGCAGTAAATCCATCGGCTACATACTTTAATGTAGTAGCATCATCTTCAACCAATAAAATACGCATAGTCATAGAGTCTTTAATCCCATTTGAGCAGTGGTAGTGGACGGAGAGTTTCAATATCGAAAGCAATGGTATTTTTACTATCTTGATTGAGTAATTTTAATTCGAGATAACTAATTGATAAATCGTGATCCAATTCCGCCTGCGTTAAATATCCTTGTTGATTTTTAATCGCCAGAGTCACAAGTTCAGAAAACTTCATATGCTTAGCTTGGAGCAATTTTGCTGCATTCACTTGGCCAATGTCATCAGAGACATAAGCAGACGACTTTTCAGCTAACAAAGCACCGTCTAAAGCGCGATATTGGTATTTACTGATCTGGTGTTTATCTACGTTAACCATTGAAATTTTATATACTAACAAACCTTCTTCAACGTCAACATCAAAGTCACTTATTGTGCCTTCGTCTTGTTGTTCTAATTGTTCCATGACGGTTATTGGCTTCAAAAAGTCGCCATTGGTCAATAAAGTGCGCATAGATGGTGTGGCCATCACGGCACAAGGAAGAAAGCATATTGCTAGCAGCAACCGAACCATCACAAGCCTCTATATAATTGAAAACGTTATCACACGCCTACTCTACCTAAGAGCAGCCAAAGTCCCAAGAAATCTAAGATTAATAATTGATCATAAATACCATTTTATGATGTGATCGTTCGATATTACGGGTTCAGAATATGAATTTGATCGGACTTTAGTGCAATAGTCGTTTTCACTCCGGCCTCGAGCGCTAACTTACGGACTAGATGTGTAGGCACATCGGCATTGATGATTGATCCGACATCGATCACCGACGCCATTACTCTCGAAGACTCACCCATTATCAGCACCGACTCAATCAGCACTTCTAACTTATTTATGCTTTTACATAAACGGCCACTGCTAATGGTATTAAAGCGGATGCCTTGATTTGGAATAACCCAGCGAATAGTTTGCCCAATAGTTAATTTTGGGGCACTGTCGCTAACAATCAATTCATGACCCAGTGTAAACGTAGTCATGTTACGTTCAAAATCTTGCTCGATCACTTGACCGTCAAAAATATTTCTCAAGCCCATTTGCCTTGCCACCGCTTCGTCATTTGGATGAGAGATCACCTCAAACGGCTCGCCGTGCTGGAGCATTTTTCCCTGACTAATCAATATCATCTTATCGGCCAATAACAAGGCCTCATGGGTGTCGTGCGTGACCATAACTACGGGAATAGATAATTGTTGTTTTAAGCGAGCGAGCTCAATATATAAGCGTTCACGAGTTTCTTTATCTACTGCTGAAAAAGGTTCATCAAGCAGCAAGATAGCAGGCTCTCGAGCTAGGGCGCGAGCGAGTGCTACACGTTGGCGTTGTCCACCAGACAATTGAGCAGGTAAACGATTAGGAAAACCATGTAAGTTGACACGATCTAACCAATCTAGCGCACGCGGTTTACGCAATGCTTTGGGTATATGGTCAAGCCCAGAAATGACATTATCTAACGCTGATAAATGCGGGAACAAACCAAAGTGCTGCGGCAAATAGCCAATATGCCTTTGCTGAGGGGTCAAAGAAATAGATTGTTGTTCATCAAACCACACCGCATCACCACAATGAATCTGACCATGCTGAGGTAAGGTTAAACCGGCAATCATTCTAAGCAAGGTCGTTTTACCTCCACCAGATGGGCCAACGACAGCTAACACTTCACCAGCCCGACAACTGAAGTGCGCTTCAAGTGGGATGGGAAATGTTTGTGAAATATCACATGTAAGATCAGCGTTGTGAGGCGCCATGATGCCCTCCTAAACGCCTCGACATACTGGTGGTCAGTGCCAACGCACTCACTGCAAACACTAATAAAACCAGAGACATCATTCCAGCCGAATCAAAATCGAATGCCTGCACACTATCATAAATCGATATTGAGATGGTTTTGGTTTCACCTGCAATGTTTCCACCCAACATTAACACTACACCAAATTCACCCAAAACATGGGAAAAACATAGCACCACGGCCGTTAATACACCAGGCCAAACCATGGGTAGTTCTACTCGGAAAAAGATACGCAATCGGCTCATGCCGCAACACGCAGCTGCATCGCGAATATCGATAGGAATGGTTTCAAACGCACGCTGAATCGGCTGAACGGCAAAGGGAATATTGACGATAATAGAGGCTATCACTAAGCCAGAAAAATGAAATACCAGTTGTTGCCCAGTTAACTGCTCAACCCATTGACCAATAATGCTCTGGTTACCTAAACCTACCAATAAGTAATAACCTATGACCGTAGGTGGCAACACTAATGGCACCATGATTAAGGCTTCGAGCCATGATTTACCTTTAAACTGGCGATAAGCTAATTCGCGGCCGACAAAAATGGCCAGTGGAATGAGTAAAATCACCGTAAAACAGCTCAATTTGACCGACAACCACAGAGCTTGCCAATCCATTAATCCACCTTACTAACAACATGTACGGGTAAATTAAACCCAAATTGAGAGAGAACTTCCTGTGCATCAGGTGATTGCATATATTGATAAAAACGTTCTGCCGTTTCAGAAGCATTGGGCATTAATGCCATACGTTGATTAATCGGTTGATACAGAGCATCGGGGATCACGACATAGTTACCACGCTTAATAAACTCAGGCGTTAGCGCCAATGATAATGGTACGATTCCTCCTTGGGTTGATCCACTGATGGTAAACTGGGCGGCTTGTGAGGCATTTTCGCCTAAAATTAATTTAGGCTGCACCGCATCCCATAAACCTTTCGCTTTAAGGACTTCTCGGGCACGCTCACCATAAGGAGCATGATCAGGATTGGCAATCGCAAACCGCGACAATTTACCATCGTTGATTAATTGCGTTAATCCAACTAATTCAGGGTCCAAAATGAGTGGTGATGATTTAGGCGCAGCCAATGCTAATCGCCCAATGGCATAAATAATGCCTTTATTTTGAGTCAAGCCAGCTTGATGCAGAATATCAATATAATCTTCATCAGCACTGAGCATTAATTCAAAAGGAGCACCATGCTTAATCTGAGTGACAAAATTGCCTGATGAACCATAACTGAGTCTTACAGATAGCCCCGTTTGCTGCTGAAAGCGTGTGGCAATTTCAGCCACAGCAAACTGAATATTTGCAGCGGCGGCAATAGCTGGTGTGTCACTGGCTATGCTTGCTGAACTAAATCCAACTAAACTAATAATCGCAAGTAACGCCGAGATACCGCCAGTATAAAACTTCAACGAAAGCCGATTAAAAAAATGAATCATGGTATTGATGAAATACATTGAAGATTTACCCTCGCTATTTACGAGCAATATGGAAAATTACTTTTGCCACATTTTAGCTGCTTGTTGATCGCTATCACGCGCTTCAACCCATTTAGTACCAGCGTCACCAGCTTCAAGCTTCCAGAAAGGCGCTTTGGTTTTTAAAAAGTCGATTAAAAATTCACAGGCAGCAAAAGCGGCTTTACGATGGGCACTGGTCACGCCAATAAATACAATTTGTTCGCCAAGTGCCAATGTACCAAAACGGTGAATAATGGTCACTTTGTTTAATGGCCAGCGTTCACAAGCTTGTTGGCTAATCTGCATTAATACTGATTCTGTCATCCCAGGATAATGCTCTAGGGTTAAATCAGTTACTGCACTGCCATCATTGAAGTCTCGTACTTTACCGACAAAATTGACTACTGCACCATCCTGATTATCGCAAGCCAGTAATGCATATTCATCGGCGACACTAAAGTCTTCAGTGTGAACTCGTATGATAATTTGATTGATCTGTTGCTGCATATTAACCTCCCGTAACTGGAGGGAAAAAGGCGACTTCATCACCATCGTTTACAGGCGAATCCCACTGGCTCATAGTTTGATTAATCGCGACCAATAATTTATCCGATGCCAACACTTTTGCCCACTTATCATCTGTGGCAGCAAGCGCTACGCGTAACGTTTCGGCGGTATCTATATTGTCGGCACAATGTTCAACTTTAGCGGTACCTAATAGTTCACGGATTTGGGCAAAAAATAACACTTGGATCATAGTAGTCTCTCAACGTATTTATTCATAAAACGTATTTAAATTTACGCTAGTGATAATTAACTGATTAGGCTTTAAAATGCCCAGACTTACCACCGCGTTTTTCAAGCAAGCGGACTTGAGAAATAATCATGTCCTTTTGCACAGCCTTACACATATCGTATATCGTTAATGCCGCCACTGACGCTGCGGTTAAGGCTTCCATTTCGACACCGGTTTTACCAGACAGCTTACACAAACTGGTAATGCGAACACGATTATTTTCAGGTTGAGCCTCTAGATCTACTTCTACTTTAGTGAGCATTAGTGGATGACATAAAGGAATTAAATCTGAGGTTTTTTTTGCGGCTTGAATACCCGCGATACGTGCTGTAGCGAACACATCACCTTTGTGATGGCTACCACTCATGATCATGGTTAAGGTATCTGGTGCCATATCAATAAAGGCTTCAGCACGAGCTTCACGCTCGGTGACCGCTTTTTCAGTAACATCGACCATATGGGCATTGCCATCGGCGTTAATATGGGTAAAACGATTGCTCATACTTTTACAGCCTTATTAAAATTCAATGTCTATCGACTGAGCGTCACTGACATTGTGGGTGTCGTATCAGTTTGATTAGTCTTAAAATAGCTTAACCACCAATTGAGGCAAGATGTTGAGTCACGCCAGTAATACCTTGGTGTAAAAAATGGGTTTCTTTTTTCTGAGCTAATTGACCGTGTAAACGGCTAATTAATTCATCTCGTTGAGAAGCATCTTGGAGTAAATCACGTAAGTCCACACCATTTTCAGTAAACAAACATAGGTGTAACTTACCTTTTGCAGAGACACGTAAACGGTTGCAACTGGCACAAAAGTTTTTTGCATAAGGCATGATTAACCCAATACGGCCTTTGTAATCTGTATGACTGAAGTTTTGTGCTGGACCATCATCAACATCAGGCAGATCATATAACCAGCCTTCTCGTTCAAGTTGTTTTTTAATGTCCACTCCAGCTAAATGGTGTGCATTAAAATAATCGCGACCTAAACCCGTCTCCATCAACTCAATAAAACGTAAATCAATGGGTGTATTTTTAATCCAATGTAAAAAACGCGGTAAATCTTTATCATTTAAGCCTTTCAATAATACCGCATTAATTTTTACTCGCTCAAATCCAGCTTCAAGTGCGGCATCAATACCACGCATCACTTGATCGAATTTATTCTCACCCGTAATTTGATAAAACATTTTAGGATCTAAGCTATCAACTGACACATTAATGCGGCGCAGTCCGGCGTCATACCATTCTTTGGCATGTTGCTGTAAGCGATAGCCATTAGTTGTCATGGCTACAGTATTAATATTAGGGTTATCGGCAACAATCCGCACTATGTCGGTAAAGTCTTTACGAAGTGTAGGTTCGCCACCAGTGATACGAATTTTTTGCGTACCGACTTCACCAAAACCGGCAACTAAATTTTCAATCTCGTTGAGAGTTAAAAATGTAGGCTTACCGTCTGGGCGATAGCCGTCGGGCAAGCAATAAGTACATTTGAAGTTACAAACGTCAGTCACTGACATTCGTAAATAATGAAAACGTCGACCAAAACTATCTTGTAATTGGGACATGTTAACCTTTCCAAGTGTGGGAGGTAAGTGCATTTCTTTACTCACCCCGGTGGCAAAATTACCACGGCTAACTGTCCATATCATCGACGTAGGACAAAAAGCTCGGAGAACCGTCAGATCTGATTATAGGCCTAAATACCATTATACAAATACCCCTTTAGGTTAATATCTTAGCTAAAAAGATTATATCGTTTACTATTTGTGACTCGACTCACGCTGACAAGATTGTGTTTGCTACTGTGACAAAAGCAAATTTTGCGGTAAGGTAAGTAAAAGGATAAACGATCGTTTACATATCGTTATAAAAAAACAATAAACCCGCGATGAACGGGATACTTTGAAAGGTGAGAACATGGAACGCGAGTCAATGGAGTTCGACGTTGTAATTGTCGGTGCAGGCCCTGCAGGCTTAGCAACGGCTTGTCGTTTAATGCAAATATCTAAAGATGCAGATAAAGAAATCACTGTTTGTGTGGTAGAAAAAGGCTCTGAGGTTGGTGCGCATATATTATCGGGGGCGGTATTTGAACCTGATGTTCTGGACGAATTATTTAATGATTGGCGTGACTCCGATATTCCTCTGAATACTAAAGTCACTCATGACGAAATCTATTTATTAAATTCAGAGACAAAATCTCGCTTAATGCCAAACAGTTTAGTGCCAAAAACAATGCACAATGATGGTAATTATATTATTAGTGTCGGCAATTTATCACGCTGGTTAGCCAACAGAGCAGAAGCGATGGGAGTAGAAATTTTCCCTGGTTTTGCTGCAAGTGAATTACTGTTTAATGAGGACAACAGTGTTAAAGGCATTCTAATCGGTGACATGGGTGTTAGCGAAAATGGTCAACACAAAGATAGTTATATGCCAGGTATGGAATTACATGCCAAATACACTGTTTTTTCAGAAGGTTGTCGAGGTCACCTAGGTAAACAACTGATCCAAAAATACCATTTAGATAATGGTAAAACGCCACAACACTACGGCTTAGGTTTTAAAGAAATTTGGAAAATACCTGCAGAACAACATCAAGAAGGTAAAGTTGTTCACACTGGCGGTTGGCCACTTGTCAATGGCTCATCTGGTGGTGGTTTCCTATACCACATGGAAGACAACCAAGTCGCTGTTGGATTAATTATCGATTTAAATTATAAAAACCCTCACCTCAGCCCATTTGATGAGTTTCAACGCTATAAAACTCATACCGTTATAGCCAACACATTAGCAGGCGGAGAACGCTTAGTTTACGGTGCTAGAGCCATCGCTAAGGGCGGTTTAAATTCATTACCTAAAATGAGTTTCCCTGGTGGTTTAATTATTGGTTGCAATGCCGGCACCCTTAATTTTGCTAAAATTAAGGGCACTCATACTGCAATAAAAAGCGGCATTATTGCTGCCAAAACCTTAGGCGAAGGCTTAATTGCAGGCTTGGAAGGTGGCAAAGACCTTGATTGCTTCCAAGAGCGTTTCGAAGAAAGCTGGTTACATGAAGAACTTCATAGCTCGCGCAATTTTGGTTCTGCATTGCACAAATTTGGCACATTATTAGGTGGTGCATTCAACTTTATAGATCAAAATTGGTTCGGTGGTAAATTTCCGGTAACGTTCAGAGATAACACACCTGATTACGCCACAATGGGATTAGCCAGCGACTATAATAAAATTGATTATCCTAAACCTGACGGTAAATTAAGTTTTGATAAGTTATCTTCAGTATATCTATCGAATACTTTCCACGAAGAAGATCAGCTTTGTCATTTGCGTTTAAAAGACCAAAGCATTCCCATTTCGGTCAATTTAGTTAAATTTGATGAACCAGCACAACGTTATTGTCCAGCGGGTGTTTATGAAGTAGTTGAAGACGCGGGTGACAAAAAATTTGTGATTAATGGTCAAAATTGTATTCACTGTAAAACTTGTGACATCAAAGACCCAAGCCAGAATATTACCTGGGTAACACCAGAAGGTGGCGGTGGACCAAACTACCCTAATATGTAAGCTAACCACATAGTCACTAAATAGTTGATTTATTAGCTAACCTTAAAAAACGCACATAAAATAATGGTGCGTTTTTTTTGTTTTATCGACTATCATTATCTACATAAAATCAAAAACAACCTACGCTAAAAGACTATTTTGCTTATTAAATTAACTTAAACGCAAAATAATTATCAATTTATTACCATTATTTCCGATATATCTTAAAGATACTCCCTAGAGGCTGTTGTAGATGAATACTCTTACCATTAAACAAAAAATATTACTGACCGTGACCATTGCAGTACTGCTATCAACGATCTTAGTCGGATTATTGAGTCAACGAAGTGCCAAGCAAATTGTCGAACAACGGATGTTAAATTCGGAAATGCCGAGCTTAGTGATGCAAATCCGTAATGAAATCGACCTTGAAATTAGTAGTTTACTGAATGCAGCAAAACAACTAGCTGACAGTAGAATGTTGCTTGAATGGCTTCAAAATGACCGCCCTGCGAACCAAGAAAGTCTAGTTATAGCAGAACTCAATGACATAAAAAATCAATATGACTTAGCTCAAGCATCATACGCCGACCGTGAAACCGCAGCCTACTATAACCAGGATGGTTTTTTACGAATATTAACCCCGGAACAAGACGCTTGGTTTTTTGACTATCGCAATAGCAAGCAAGAACAAATGCTAAATGTGTTCACAGAGCCTAGTAATGGGGATGTTAAGCTTTATATCAATTATCAACAACCTGATGGCAGAGGCTTGGTCGGGCTAGCTAAATCGTTAGATGATATGGTTAATTTACTGGCTTCATTTAAAATAGAAGACACTGGATTTGTCTATTTAGTTGATACTAACGGTGATGTCAAACTGCATCAAGACACTACAAAGGTGGGTAAAGCCAAGCTCAGCACTTTATATCCTAATGCAAAGACCAACCAATTACTGAATAAAAGCGATTTTAACTTAGTTAAAGCAGAAGTAGATGGCCAGAAAATGTTGATAGCCAGTAGCTACATCAAGTCGATGGATTGGTACTTGATTGCGCAAGTTCCTGAAGCAGAAGTATTTGCCCTATTACAAGAATCCGCTTATCAAATATTAATGTGGACAATACTCATTGCTGTGGTATTTATTGCCATTTCGATTGCTGTTGCAGGGTCTGTCAGTCGTCCTATTGCCCATATTGCAGAGTTATTTCGTAATATTGGTGAAGGCGAAGGCGATTTACGTCAAAGACTACCCGTTAATGGTAATGACGAAATAGCTCAGCTTGCTCGTGGTTTTAATAGTTTCATTAGCAAAATTCAAGATACGGTCGTCGAAGTTGCCAACACCAGCGAACAACTAGGTCTATCAGCCGTTGATGTTTCAAACCAAGCTAATCAAACGTTAAGTGATAGCCAGTTACAAAAAGATCGCACAATCCAGGTTGTGACCGCGATTAACGAAATGGGTGCTACGGTTAATGAGATTGCCTCCAATGCAGCGCAAGCCGCTGTCACAGCCCGTGATGCTGATACCGAATCAATGGAAGGTCAGAAAGTCGTTACGCGCGCACGTTCAACCATTAACCTATTGTCTAAAGACGTCGAACAGGTTGGAGAAGTGATTGAATCACTCGCTACGCACACTAAATCAATTGGTAGTATTTTAGATGTAATTCGTGCTATTTCAGAACAAACTAACCTTTTAGCACTTAACGCGGCAATTGAAGCGGCTAGAGCAGGTGAAGCGGGACGAGGATTTGCGGTTGTTGCTGATGAAGTACGTAACTTAGCATCTCGTACGGCAGTTTCTACCAACGAAGTACAAACTATGATAGATAAGCTTCAGTCAGAAACCACTCGTGCAGTGAGTGCAATGGAACAATCTCGTAGTCGCTCACATGAGGGGGTTACAGCAGTAGATGAAGCCAGCCATTCGTTGAGTGGTATTAGCGAACGAATTGCTGAGATTAGCGACATGAACATTCAAATAGCAACGGCTACAGAAGAGCAGTCAACAGTAGTCGAAGACATTAACCGCAATGTAACCGACATCAACGATATTACTCAGCGTACAGCAAATACCGCACATGCGGCAGCCAATGCAAGTAAATCATTGAATGAGTTAGCAACTCGACTTGATACGCTTGTCGCCCGCTTTAAAGTGTAAAGAGTTAATATTCAGCATGATTAAAAAACCACTCCTTTGAGTGGTTTTTTATTTGGCTATAATTATTTTTTAACTTACCGATAAATCCGAATAATAAAATAAAACATACATCACTTAAACATAATGAATATGAGAACAGGACAATATCGGTGACGAATTACAGTACCTTACATGGTAATTACCCATCTTGATGTTTTCATGGCTGTAGGTTTTTATAATTAGAATGCCAGATACTATCTGCCATGACGTGCATGAGAGCCAGATTGATCATAAGGGTTATAACGTTAGGTTGTACGTAGGTTGTACGTAGGTATTTGCTCATATGACGAACGTGCGACGGTTGTCTGCACTTTGACCAATGCCTTTGATACAGGAATACAATCAAGTTTATGTACTCGAAAGAGACTTTAAACCTGTGCCATTTATCCATTAGGCCACTGTTGTTATTTAATACACAGCTTGCTTCAAGCAAGAGAACCTTAAAAGAAACTGCAAAGAATAATTATTATGTGATTGATAGTTTCATGGTTATGGGGAGTAAAGAGTGTTAGATAGATAAGGTTTCCAAAAGAGGGATATAAGATGTTTTAAACTATAGGGAAAAAAGCAATATGAAATCAATGGCAACGACTTAATATTACATAGGTGAAAGCTCAAAAGTTTAAGATCATATTGAAAATGCGAATATTAAAGTTAAAAAAAAACCGAGCCTAGGCTCGGTTTTTCGGTGAGTAATTAATTACTCAGCAGCTTCTACTTCAACAGCTTCAGCAGCTTCAGGACGACCTACTAACTCGATGTAAGCCATTGGGGCTTTATCACCGGTACGTAGACCGCACTTAAGAATACGAGTGTAACCACCAGGACGTTCCTGGAAGCGTGGACCCAATTCAGTAAATAACTTACCTACAACTTCAGCGTCGCGGGTACGAGCGAAAGCTAAACGGCGATTTGCAACGCTGTCAACTTTAGCAAGTGTTATTAGAGGTTCAACAACGCGACGCAGTTCTTTCGCTTTAGCTACAGTTGTCTTGATAATCTCATGACGAACTATTGAGCAAGCCATGTTACGGAACATAGCTTGGCGATGACTGCTGTTGCGGTTTAGTTGACGACCACTCTTACGATGGCGCATGACCTAATCCTTATAACCTAAATCTGTACTAACCTGAGACTTATAGGTCGTCTGCCAAACTAGCTGGTGGCCAGTTTTCTAGACGCATACCTAACGACAGTCCGCGTGATGCTAAAACATCCTTAATTTCAGTAAGAGATTTCTTACCTAAGTTAGGGGTCTTAAGCAACTCAACTTCAGTGCGTTGTACCAGATCTCCGATGTAATGAATCGCTTCGGCTTTTAAACAGTTAGCCGAACGTACAGTTAGCTCTAAATCGTCGACAGGACGCAGCAAAATCGGATCAAACTCCGGTTTCTCTTCTACAACAGCCTGCTCAGTCACATCACGTAATTCAACAAACGCATCTAGCTGTTCAGCTAAAATTGTTGCAGAACGACGAATTGCTTCCTCAGGATCGATAGTACCGTTTGTGGTCATATCAATCACAAGTTTATCTAAGTCAGTGCGCTGTTCAACACGAGCAGCTTCAACATTATAAGCAATGCGAGCTACAGGTGAGAATGAAGCATCAATCAATAAACGGCCGATTGGGCGGTCATCGTCTTCAGTCTGTGCACGAGCCGAAGCTGGCACATAACCACGACCACGCTCAACGCGGATACGCATACTGATATCATTATTACCTGTCAAGTGACAGATAACATGATCAGGATTCACGATGGTAACATCACCATCATGCGTGATATCTGCTGCTGTAACAGGGCCTGTGCCGGACTTGCTTAATGTAAGCAAAGCCTCGTCTTTACCCTCGATGGTCACTGCTAATCCTTTAAGATTGAGCAATATCTCAAGGATATCTTCTTGTACGCCTTCCTTACTGCTGTATTCATGCAGTACGCCGTCAATTTCGACTTCAGTAACTGCACAGCCGGGCATAGACGACAATAGGATGCGACGCAACGCGTTACCTAAGGTATGGCCAAAACCACGTTCTAGTGGCTCTAGTGTAACTTTGGCGCGAGTTGAATTAACCTGCTCAATATCAACGAGACGCGGTTTAAGAAATTCTGTAACAGAACCCTGCATTGTGTCCTCTCTTGTTTGTTAGCTTTACTTAGAGTAAAGCTCGACGATCAGCTGTTCGTTAATATCCGCAGACAAATCGCTACGTTCTGGAATACGCTTAAAAGCACCTTCCATTTTCGCATTGTCGACTTCTACCCATGTAGGCTTTTCGCGTTGGCCAGACACTTCTAAAGCCGCTTTAATACGAGCTTGAGTGCGTGACTTTTCACGGATGCTTACAACATCATTCGCAGACACTTTGAATGACGGAATGTTAACAACACGACCGTTAACCATAACAGTTTTATGGCTTACTAGCTGACGTGATTCTGCACGAGTAGAACCGAAACCCATACGATAAACAACGTTATCTAGGCGGACTTCTAAAAGTTGCAATAGGTTTTCACCGGTATTGCCCTTAAGACGTGCAGCTTCTTTGTAATAATTACGGAATTGCTTTTCAAGCACTCCATAAATACGACGAACTTTTTGTTTCTCGCGTAGCTGTACACCGTACTCAGACAAACGTGGCTTACGTGCGCCATGTTGTCCAGGTGCAGTTTCTAGCTTACACTTCGAATCGATTGCTCTCACACCGCTTTTTAAGAAAAGGTCTGTACCTTCTCTGCGACTGAGCTTGAGCTTGGGACCCAAGTATCTTGCCATGATCTTTCTCCAACTATCCTATATACGCAGTGTTATACACGACGCTTTTTAGGTGGACGACAGCCATTATGAGGGATAGGTGTCACATCGGTAATGTTGGTAATTTTATAACCAACAGCGTTCAGCGCACGAATGGCTGATTCACGACCTGGACCAGGACCCTTCACGAAAACTTCAAGGTTTTTAACACCGTAGTCTTGAGCAGCAATACCTGCACGCTCAGCAGCAACCTGCGCAGCGAATGGTGTTGATTTACGTGAACCACGGAAACCAGAACCACCTGAGGTAGCCCATGACAACGCATTACCTTGACGATCTGTAATGGTGACAATTGTGTTGTTGAAAGACGCATGGATATGAGCCATGCCATCTGCAACCTGTTTACGTACGCGCTTACGCGGAGAACGTGACGGAACTTTAGCCATTTTGGTTTACCTTCCCGTTACTTTCTGATTGGCTTACGTGGACCTTTACGCGTGCGCGCATTGGTCTTAGTACGTTGCCCACGAAGGGGCAGGCTACGACGATGGCGGAGACCACGATAACAACCAAGATCCATAAGACGCTTGATGTTCATTGAAATCTCACGACGCAAGTCACCTTCTACGGTGTATTTGGCGACTTCTTCGCGTAGGATATCTATTTGAGCTTCGCTCAATTCCTTGATCTTAGCATCTTCAGCAATTGAAGTAGATGCGCAGATTGCTCTAGCGCGTGTACGTCCAATACCAAAAATAGCAGTCAAAGCAATGACTGTATGCTTTTGATCAGGAATGTTAATGCCAGCGATACGGGCCACTATGCACTCCTTAAAGTTAAAGGCTATCTGCGAAAAGCCCGAAAGGATACTCGACAGACAACAAATTTGCAAACAATATTTTGGTCAGCCCATTATTGAGCTGACCAAACTTCTTTCTAGCCTTGACGCTGTTTGTGTTTAGGTTCAATACAAATAACACGAACAACACCACTACGCTTGACGATCTTGCAATTACGGCAGATCTTCTTAACGGAAGCTCGAACTTTCATTTCATCACTCCGTAAAACAAATCTTATTTACCAAAACGATCTAAATTCGCTTTGTTAACAAGATTGGCTTTCTTCATCACAGACTCATACTGATGAGACATCATATGGGTCTGAACCTGAGCCATGAAGTCCATGATTACGACTACTATAATAAGTAGTGAAGTACCGCCAAAATAGAACTGTACTTTCCACGCAATTAACATGAACTCCGGAATTAAGCAGATAAAGGTAATGTACAACGCACCCGCTAAGGTTAAACGTGTCATGACTTTATCAATGTAACGCGAAGTCTGTTCTCCGGGACGGATCCCAGGAATGAATGCACCACTCTTTTTCAAGTTGTCTGCTGTTTCGCGAGGGTTAAATACCAACGCAGTATAGAAGAAACAGAAAAAGATAATTGCTGTCGCGTACAATAATGAATACAGCGGTTGTCCTGGAGACACAGCTAAAGCGAAATCGCTTAACCATGACATAGACTCATTTTGACCAAACCACTGAGCCAGTGTGCCTGGGAACAAAATTATGCTGGATGCAAAAATTGGTGGAATCACACCTGCCATATTAATTTTTAGAGGTAAATGGGTGCTTTGCGCTGCAAAAACCTTGCGGCCTTGTTGGCGCTTAGCGTAGTTAACGACTATACGACGTTGACCACGTTCCACAAATACCACTAAATAAGTTACAGCAAATACGATAACTGCGAGCAACAGTAGTACTAATACATTCATGTCACCTTGGCGCGCCTGCTCGGCTGTTGAGCCGATGGCCGATGGTAAACCAGCAACAATACCTGCGAAAATCAAAATCGAGATACCATTACCAATACCACGTTCGGTAATTTGTTCACCTAGCCACATAAGGAACATAGTTCCTGTCACTAAGCTCACAACTGCAACGAAGTAGAAACCAAATCCTGGATTGGCCACAAGGCCAGGCATAAGATTTGGTAAACCGGTTGCAATACCGACAGATTGAAGCGTCCCCAACACGAGTGTACCATATCTAGTGTATTGACTGATTTTCTTACGTCCTGATTCGCCTTCCTTTTTCAATTCAGCGAGTGCAGGATGCACAACAGTCAATAACTGCATTATGATCGATGCCGAAATATACGGCATGATACCTAATGCGAAGATAGAAGCACGCTCTAAGGCACCACCCGAGAACATGTTAAACATGCCAAGGATGGTATCTTTTTGCTGGGCAAACAAATCTGCCAATACAGCTGCGTCAATACCAGGAATTGGCACAAACGAACCGGCTCTAAAGACGATAATCGCACCAATCACGAACAGAAGGCGTGTTTTCAATTCTGATAAACCGCCTTTCGCGCTTTTTAAATCAAGTCCTGGTTTTGCCATCGACGTATTATTCCTCGATCTTGCCACCGGCAGCTTCAATAGCTGCACGAGCACCTTTGGTTACCTTGAGACCTTTTACAGTCACTGGGCGGTCAATGGTACCTGAAAGAACGATTTTCGCAAACTGGATGTTGCGAGTAATAACGTTCGCATCTCTCAGTGCATTCAAATCGACAACATCACCGTTAACTTTTGCTAGTTCGAGTAAACGAACTTCAGCTGTTACCAAAGCGCGACGCGAGGTAAAGCCAAACTTAGGTAGACGGATCTTAAGTGGCATTTGACCACCTTCGAAACCGACGCGAACGCCGCCGCCTGAACGAGACTTCTGACCTTTATGGCCACGACCCGCTGTCTTACCTAAACCTGAACCAATACCACGGCCTACACGCTTAGGAGCAGATTTAGAACCTGCTGCTGGAGATAGAGTATTTAGACGCATTATCTTATTCCTCCACCGAAACCATGTAGTACACTTTATTAATCATACCGCGAACTGAAGGTGTATCTTCAACTTCAACAGTATGACCAATACGGCGTAAGCCTAAACCGGTTAAGGTTGCACGGTGTTTTGGTAAACGACCAATGCTGCTTTTAGTCTGTGTGACTTTTAAAGTTTTAGTAGCCATGGTGCATTACCCCCGAATTTCATCAACATTCAGGCCACGTTTTGCTGCGATTTGAGCTGGTGACTTCATGTGCACCAACGCATCGACAGTTGCGCGAACGATGTTGATCGGGTTAGTAGAACCGTATGCTTTTGACAGAACGTTATGAACGCCTGCTACTTCCAATACGGCACGCATTGCGCCACCGGCAATAATACCGGTACCCTCTGATGCTGGTTGCATATAAACTTTAGAACCAGTATGGCGACCTTTAACTGGGTGATGCAAAGTACCTGCATTCAACTCCACGGTTACCATATTACGACGGGCTTTTTCCATTGCTTTTTGAATAGCAGCTGGAACTTCACGCGCTTTACCATAGCCATAGCCGATCTTACCATTACCGTCACCCACTACTGTTAGTGCTGTGAAGCTAAAGATACGACCGCCCTTAACTACTTTAGAAACACGATTAACTGCAATTAATTTCTCTTGCAGATCGTCTTTTTGCTGAGCTTCTAATTTAGCCATTTTTATAACCCCTTAGAACTTCAGGCCAGCTTCACGAGCGGCATCTGCTAATGCAGCAACACGACCATGATACTTGAATCCAGAACGGTCGAACGCAACTGTTGCTACGCCCTTCTCGATCGCACGCTCAGCAACAATTTTACCTACTGCTTTAGCCGCGTCAACGTTACCGGTACTCTTTAGTAGTTCTTTAACCGCTTTTTCAACGGTTGAAGCAACTGCCAACACCTGAGCTTCAGGATTGATTACCTGAGCATAAATGTGACGCGGTGTACGATGTACAACCAGACGATTCACGCCCAGCTCTTGGATCTTCTTACGTGCACGTAACGCGCGACGTAAGCGAGATGTTTTCTTATCCATATCGCGTTACCTACTTCTTCTTAGCCTCTTTACGGCGTACTACTTCGTCGTCATAGCGAACACCCTTGCCTTTATAAGGCTCTGGTGGACGATATCCGCGAATTTCAGCAGCAACCTGGCCAACAACTTGTTTATCAACGCCCGAAAGCACGATTTCAGTTTGGCTAGGACACTCTGCAGTAACGCCTGCGGGCAGTTTGTGTACTAATGGATGTGAGAAACCCAACGTTAAATCTAAGTCACTACCAGCAATTTTTGCACGGTAACCTACACCAACTAATTTAAGTTTTTTCACAAAACCTTGAGATACACCAACAACCATGTTGTTTACTAATGCACGTGCAGTACCAGCCTGTGCCCAAGCGTTAGCAACGCCTTCGACAGGAAGAAACTTAACTTGCGCATCTTCAATAACAACATTTACCGCATTGTTGATTACTCGAGTCAGACTTCCCTTACTGCCTTTCACAGTAAGAGTCTGTTCGTTTAAAGTCACCTCTACGCCAGCAGGAACAGTGACTGGTGCTTTTGCAACACGAGACATTTATAGCTCCTTACGCTACGTAGCAGATAACCTCGCCACCCGAGCCATTTTGGCGGGCAGCACGATCAGTCATCAAGCCTTTAGAAGTGGACACAATTGCGATACCCAACCCGCCCATCACCTTTGGAAGTTCGTCTTTACCTTTGTAAATACGAAGACCAGGGCGACTTACACGCTGGATAGTCTCAACGACTGGTTTGCCTTGAAAATACTTTAACGTAATTTCTAATTCAGGCTTAGCTTCATCTGCTACGGCGTAGTCGGTAATGAAACCTTCATCTTTAAGTAATTTCGCTATTGCTACTTTTAACTTAGCTGAAGGCATCTTTACAGATACGTGGTTAGCAGCTTGGCCGTTACGAATACGGGTTAACATATCCGCAATAGGATCTTGCATGCTCATATTAGCTTACTCCGTGACAAGTGCTTACCAGCTGGCCTTACGCAGACCAGGAACTTCACCACGCATGGTAGCTTCACGTAATTTAATACGGCTTAAGCCGAATTTACGTAGAAAACCATGTGGGCGACCAGTTTGATTACAGCGGTTGCGTTGACGCGCAGCGCTAGAATCACGTGGTAGAGCTTGTAACTTAAGTACAGCTTCCCAGCGATCTTCTTCCGAAGTTGCAGGGCTGCTGATAATAGCCTTAAGTGCTAAACGCTTTTCAGCATATTTAGCTACGAGCTGTGCACGCTTTGCTTCACGTGCTTTCATAGATGTTTTTGCCATTATGCTACCCTTATTTCTTGAATGGGAAGTTAAAAGCGTCTAACAAAGCACGACCTTCTTCATCATTCTTCGCAGTAGTAGTGATAACAATATCCATACCACGAATTTTATCGATTTTATCATAATCGATTTCTGGGAAGATGATCTGCTCACGCACGCCCATTGCGTAATTACCACGGCCGTCAAACGCTTTAGCGCTTAAGCCACGAAAATCACGAATACGTGGTATTGCAATGTCAACTAAACGCTCTAAAAATTCCCACATACGCTCACCGCGTAGGGTCACTTTACAGCCAATAGGGTAGCCTTCACGGATTTTAAAACCAGCAACTGATTTACGAGCAACAGTTACAATTGGCTTCTGGCCAGCGATTGCAGTCATGTCACGGAGCGCATGCTCCATAACTTTCTTATCTGCAACAGCTTCGCCCACACCCATGTTTAGGGTGATTTTTTCAATCCGAGGGACTTGCATGACACTGCTATAACCGAACTTTTTAGCTAGTTCAGCGATTACAGTCTCTTGATATTTATCATGCAGTTTCGCCATCGTTTACTCCAAATTACTTAACGAGTTCGCTGTTCGATTTAAAGAAACGGACTTTTTTGCCGTCTTCAAATCGGAAACCAACACGATCTGCCTTGCCTGTGGCTTGGTTAAAGATCGCAACGTTTGATGTTTGTATCGGTGCTTCTTTCTCGATAACGCCGCCAGTCACGCCCAATTGAGGGTTTGGTTTCTGGTGCTTTTTAACAAGGTTTAGGCCTTCAACAATTAACTTACCAGTAGGTAGAACTTGAGAAACCTTACCGCGGCTACCCTTGTCTTTACCTGCTAATATAATTACTTCGTCTTCACGACGGATTTTAGCTGCCATTTGAAGCTCCTTACAGTACTTCTGGTGCCAGCGAGACAATTTTCATGAATTTATCATTACGCAATTCACGTGTCACTGGGCCAAAGATACGAGTACCAATCGGTGCAAGGTTTGCGTTAAGCAAAACCGCAGCATTCCGATCGAAGCGAATGACAGAACCGTCTGGACGACGTACGCCTTTCTTAGTACGGACTACCACCGCGTTATATACATCACCTTTCTTCGCTTTAGCGCGAGGAATTGCTTCTTTAACAGAAACTTTGATGATGTCGCCGATACCGGCATAACGACGATGAGAGCCACCCAAGACCTTAATACACTGAACTCTGCGTGCGCCGCTGTTACATGCGACGTCTAGAGTCGATTGCATTTGGATCATTTCAAGTGCTCCGCTATCGTTACTACACAATCCCACTATGGGACTATATTTGAACCAAATTTAAGTAATACTTTACCTAAAATTGGCGCGCAAGTATAACACCACATATTTAGAATGCATAGCAAAAAAAACAAACGGCCCCAATTACTGGAGCCGTTTACGTTAACCTAATAAAAATTAGGCTTTTGTCACTACTTCAGCTAGTGTCCAAGACTTAGTCTTAGATAGAGGACGACACTGGCTAATAGCCACATAATCCCCTTCATTACACTGATTAGTTTCGTCATGTGCATGGATCTTAGTTGTACGCTTAATGTACTTCCCATAAATAGGATGTTTCACTTGGCGCTCAATAGCAACAGTAATAGACTTGTCCATTTTATTGCTAATCACTTTACCTTGCAAAGTACGGGCTTTATCAGACATTAGGCACCTGCCTTAGAAGTAATAATGGTCTTAACACGTGCAATGTTACGACGCACTAGTTTCAATTGATGTGTTTGGCTCAACTGACCAGTAGCGTGTTGCATACGCAAGTTAAACTGCTCACGCAGCAGACCAAGTAATTCAGCGTTAAGATCTTCAACGCTCTTTTCTCTTAGTTCGCTCGCTTTCATTACATCACCGTCTTAGTTACGAAGGTAGTCTTCAGAGGTAGCTTGGCAGCTGCCAAAGCAAAGGCTTCACGAGCCAACGCTTCAGGAACACCACCCATCTCATAAAGAACCTTACCAGGTTGAATCTGACATACCCAGTATTCAACGTTACCTTTACCTTTACCCATACGCACTTCAAGAGGCTTAGAGGTAATTGGCTTGTCAGGGAAAACTCGAATCCAAATTTGTCCTTGACGTTTAACATGACGTGTCATGGCACGACGTGCAGATTCGATTTGACGAGCAGTTAAACGGCCACGGCCGACTGCTTTCAAACCGAAAGTACCAAAGCTAACTTCAGTACCGTTCGCTAGACCACGGTTGCGGCCCTTGAACATCTTGCGAAACTTCATACGTTTAGGTTGCAGCATAAAAGTTTCTCCTATTTACCACGAGGCTTACGCTTAGGTTGCTGCTTAGGCTCTTCAATAGCAGGTACCAAACCGTCTAGAACTTCGCCTTTGAAGATCCAAACTTTAATACCAATCACACCATATTGAGTGTGACTTTCTGCAGTTGAATAGTCGATATCAGCACGCAAAGTATGCAAAGGTACACGACCTTCACGATACCATTCTGCACGTGCGATTTCTGCGCCACCTAAACGGCCGCTGACTTGAACTTTGATACCTTGAGCACCAATTCGCATTGCGTTTTGAACTGCGCGCTTCATAGCACGACGGAACATAACACGGCGCTCTAATTGCTGAGCAATAGAGTCAGCGACGAGCTTAGCGTCTAATTCAGGTTTACGGATCTCAGCGATGTTGATTTGAGCAGTAGTGCCAGTGATTTTAGACACATATGCACGTAATACTTCAACGTCTTCACCTTTCTTACCAATCACAATACCTGGACGGGCAGTGTGAATAGTAACGCGGATGCTTTTCGCTGGGCGTTCAATGACAATCTTAGATACTGATGCGGCTTTTAACTTTTCAGTTAAATATTGACGCACTTCCCAGTCGCTGTTCAGATTATTTGCATAGTCTGACTTATCTGCGTACCAGGTAGAGATCCAAGGCTTAGTGATACCCAAACGGATACCATTAGGATGTACTTTCTGTCCCATTGCTCTCTTCTCCTAGCGATCTGCTACAACCACAGTAATGTGGCTGGTACGCTTCATGATACGATCAGCGCGGCCTTTAGCACGTGGCATGATACGCTTCATTGTTGGGCCTTCATCTACGAAGACGGCTCCAACTTTAAGCTCATCAATGTCAGCACCTTCGTTGTGTTCGGCGTTTGCGATAGCTGAGTCAAGTACTTTTTTAACTAGTACGGCGGCTTTCTTGGGGCTGAATGTCAAAATCTCGAGAGCCTTAGAAACAGGCAACCCACGAATTTGATCAGCAACTAGACGGGCCTTCTGCGCAGACGTACGAGCAAAACGATGTTTAGCTAAAACTTCCATCTTATTCCTCCCGTATTAACGCTTCTTCGCTTTCTTATCTGCAGCATGGCCGCGATAAGTGCGAGTTGGTGAAAATTCACCAAGCTTATGACCGATCATTTCGTCAGTTACGAACACAGGTACGTGCTGACGACCATTATGGACAGCGATGGTCAACCCAATCATATTAGGGATGATCATTGAGCGACGAGACCAAGTCTTAATAGGCTTTTTGTCTCCCGCTTCCATCGCTTTCTCTACCTTCTTCAGCAAGTGCAGGTCAATGAAGGGACCTTTCTTGAGAGAACGTGGCATGGCGAATCCTCTTACTATTTATTACGACGACGTACGATGTACTTGTCAGTGCGCTTGTTGCTACGAGTTTTATAACCCTTAGTCGGCACACCCCATGGACTCACTGGATGACGTCCACCAGAAGTACGGCCTTCACCACCACCATGTGGATGGTCTACTGGGTTCATTGCAACACCACGAACTGTAGGGCGTACGCCTCTCCAGCGCTTAGCACCTGCTTTGCCTAACTGGCGTAGCATATGCTCGGCGTTACCAACTTCACCAAATGTCGCGCGGCAATCTACTGGAACTTTACGCATTTCGCCAGAGCGAAGACGTAAAGTTGCATAAGCACCATCACGAGCAACAACTTGTACATAAGCACCAGCTGAACGTGCGATCTGAGCGCCTTTACCAGGCTTCATCTCAACAGCGTGTACAACACTACCTACTGGAATGTTGCGTAACGGCATAGCGTTACCAGTCTTGATTTCTGCATCCAAGCCAGATTGGATTGGGTCGCCAGCTTTCATGCCTTTTGCAGCAAGAATGTAACGACGTTCACCATCGGCATACAATACTAACGCAATGTGCGCTGTACGGTTTGGATCATATTCAAGACGTTCAACTTTCGCAGGGATACCATCTTTGTTGCGTTTAAAGTCAACAATACGATAGTGCTGCTTATGTCCACCACCAATGTGGCGTACAGTGATACGGCCAGTATTATTACGGCCACCACTTTTAGATTTTTTCGCCAACAGGCCAGCAAAAGGTTTACCCTTATGCAGGTCCGTATTCACCACTTTAACTACGTGGCGACGACCTGGAGAGGTTGGCTTACACTTAATAACTGCCATGATAATTCTCCTTTGCTTATTCAGCGCCGCCGACGAAATCAATATCAGCACCAGCCGCTAAAGTAACATAAGCTTTTTTCCAATCGCTACGACGACCTACACGGCCACCGGTACGTTTGGTTTTGCCTTTGTTAACTAAAGTGCGAACTGAATCGACTTCAACTTCAAATAGCTTCGCTACTGCAGCTTTAATCTCTGCTTTAGTCGCATCGATAGCTACGCGGAAAACTACAGTGTTGTTTTTCTCAGCAACCACAGTACTCTTTTCAGAGATATGTGGAGCAAGAATCACTTTTAGCAAACGTTCTTCGCGGATCATGCTAGCATCTCCTCGATTTGCTTCACTGCATCAGCAGTAACAAGAACAGTGTTGAATGCAATTAGACTTACTGGGTCAAGACCCGCTACGTCACGTACATCAACCTTGTATAAGTTGCGAGCTGCTAAGAATAAATTCTCATCAACTTCTGCAGTAACAATTAGAACGTCTTCTAGTTGCATTTCTTTCAATTTAGCTTTCAGCTCTTTAGTTTTAGGAGCTTCAACACCAAAAGATTCGACGACAACTAAACGTTCTTGACGTACCAATTCAGAAAGAATGCTCTTAAGAGCACCACGGTACATCTTCTTGTTAACTTTTTGGCTGTGATCTTGTGGTTTAGCAGCGAATGTTACGCCACCGCCACGCCAGATCGGGCCTTTAACACTACCGGCACGAGCACGGCCTGTGCCTTTTTGGCGCCAAGGCTTTTTGCCTGAGCCAATTACTTCCGCGCGCGTCTTTTGGGCACGAGTGCCTTGACGTGCGTTTGCAGCGTAAGCTACAACTACCTGATGAACCAATGCCTCGTTAAAGTCACGGCCGAAGGTAGTTTCGGAAACTTCAAGAGCGCTCTGCGCGTCTTTCAATACCAATTCCATTACTATCTCCTCAGACCTTAAGCTTTAACTGCTGGCTTGATAATCAAGTCACCATTGGTAGCGCCTGGAACAGCGCCGCGTACTAATAACAAGTTACGCTCTGCATCAACACGTACAACGTGTAGATTTTGAGTTGTTACTTGTACAGCACCCATATGGCCTGACATCTTCTTGCCTTTGAATACACGACCAGGCGTTTGGTTCTGACCGATAGAACCATTCGAACGGTGTGACAAAGAGTTACCATGAGTCATATCTTGAGTACGGAAATTCCAACGCTTAACACCGCCTTGGAAGCCCTTACCTTTTGATTGACCGGTAACGTCTACTTTCACAGTTTCTGCGAAAATATCAACATTAAGTTCGGCACCAACTACAATGCCTTCGCCTTCGCCATCTGCTAAACGCATTTCCCACAAACCACGACCAGCTTCTACGCCGCCCTTGGCAAAGTGACCTGCTTCAGCTTTAGTGATGCGATTGGCTTTTTTGGTACCAGTAGTCACTTGAAGTGCACGGTAACCGTCAGTTTCTAAAGTTTTCACTTGAGTAACACGGTTGCCAGCAACTTCAATTACTGTTACTGGGATTGACACACCATCTTCAGTGAAGATGCGGGTCATACCCACTTTACGACCGATAAGACCGATAGCCATCTCTCAAACCTCTTCTAAGGATCTCAATTAACCTAAGCTAATCTGAACGTCGACACCAGCCGCAAGATCTAAACGCATTAATGCGTCTACTGTCTTTTCTGTTGGCTCTACGATGTCAACTAAACGCTTGTGGGTACGAATTTCGTACTGGTCACGTGCATCTTTATTAACGTGCGGAGAGATCAAAATGGTAAAACGCTCTTTGCGAGTTGGTAGTGGAATAGGACCACGTACCTGCGCGCCAGTACGCTTAGCAGTTTCAACGATTTCCGCTGTAGACTGATCAATCAAACGATGATCAAAGCCTTTCAAGCGGATACGGATTCTTTGGTTCTGCATTGACCAGAGCTCCTAAAATGGACATATAAAAAATCACCCTCTAGCATCTTCCTTATAGGAACGCAGAGCGAGATGATTTAACCGTTCGACTCCCAATCGGAGTCGCTATGTAAATGAGTAACCTAACAGGCTAAACATTATAATTTACGCTGCACTAGTCAGCGAGAGGGCAATTATACAGATCTTCTTTCGTAGATCAAGCCTATTGTGTAAATAGTCTTCATAAAGTCTTTCTACAATCAATTGCTGTTGATTTCTCAGCATGCAGATGTTCATTCCTGTATAGATTGTCAGTTTTCAGAAAATAAAAAAGGAAGCCTAGGCTTCCTTTTTTAGTGTTCACTAAACTCGCTATTACGCGATAATTTTAGCTACAACACCTGCACCAACTGTACGGCCACCTTCACGGATAGCGAAACGTAAACCGTCGTCCATCGCGATTGGGTAAATCAGAGTAACGACCATCTTGATGTTATCACCAGGCATAACCATTTCTACGCCTTCTGGTAACTCAATTGTGCCTGTTACGTCTGTTGTACGGAAGAAGAATTGTGGACGGTAGCCTTTGAAGAATGGAGTATGACGTCCGCCTTCTTCTTTTGACAACACGTAAACTTCTGATTCGAAAGTTGTGTGTGGGTTAATTGAACCAGGCTTAGCTAGTACTTGGCCACGTTCAACATCATCACGCTTAGTACCACGTAATAACACACCACAGTTTTCGCCAGCACGACCTTCGTCAAGTAGCTTGCGGAACATTTCTACACCAGTACAAGTTGTTTTAGTTGTTGGACGAACACCAACAATTTCAACTTCGTCTGATACGCGAACGATACCACGTTCAACACGACCTGTTACCACTGTACCACGACCTGAAATTGAGAATACATCTTCAATTGGAAGTAGGAATGGTTTATCGATGTCACGCTCTGGCTCAGGAATATAAGTATCTAGTGCTTCTGCAAGCTCAAGAATTTTAGCTTCCCACTCTGGCTGGCCTTCTAGGGCTTTAAGAGCTGAACCTTGAATTACTGGTAAATCATCACCTGGGAAGTCTATATTCTGAAAGAAGCTCGCGCACTTCCATTTCTACTAATTCTAGTAATTCTTCGTCATCTACCATGTCACACTTGTTCATGAATACGATGATGAAAGGTACGCCTACTTGACGTGAAAGCAAGATGTGCTCACGTGTCTGTGGCATTGGGCCATCTGTTGCAGCAACAACTAAGATTGCGCCGTCCATCTGTGCAGCACCAGTAATCATGTTTTTAACATAATCCGCGTGACCTGGACAGTCTACGTGCGCATAGTGACGAATTGGCGTGTCATATTCGATGTGAGAAGTATTAATTGTAATACCGCGCTCACGCTCTTCTGGAGCATTATCGATTTGAGCGAAGTTACGAGCTTCACCACCATATGTCTTAGACAAAACAGCTGAAATTGCTGCTGTTAAGGTTGTTTTGCCATGGTCAACGTGACCGATGGTGCCCACGTTTACATGGGGCTTGTTACGTTCAAATTTAGCTTTTGCCACGATATATTCCTTTCTTTTCAGAAGTGCTCGATTAGTTCGAGCAATATAACATTGATGCCGTAACCAATATTAGTTACGAGAGTCTATAATCGCTTTTGCAATGTTTTGCGGTGCATCTGCATACTTCAAAAACTCCATAGAGTATGAAGCACGACCCTGAGATGCAGAGCGCAAATCAGTCGCATAACCAAACATTTCAGATAGAGGTACTACTGCGTGGACAAGTTTAACACCTGCGATGCCATCATCCATACCTTCAATTATGCCACGACGTCGGTTTAAATCACCAACAACGTCGCCCATATAATTTTCAGGCGTAGTTACTTCTACTTTCATACAAGGTTCGAGCAACACCGGGGTTGCTTCAAGCGCACCCGTTTTGAAGCCCATAGAACCTGCAATTTTGAAGGCCATTTCGTTTGAGTCCACATCATGATATGAACCGTCAAACAAACTGACTTTCACGTCAAGAACAGGATAGCCGGCTAATACACCATTCTTCATCTGTTCTTGAATACCTTTGTCAACGGCAGGAATGAATTCACGAGGAACCGCACCACCCACAATTTCGTTAACAAATTCGTAGCCCGCACCCTCTTCGAGTGGCTCAATCCTTAACCAAACATGGCCAAATTGACCACGTCCGCCAGATTGACGTACGAACTTACCTTCCACTTCCACTTTAGAACGAATGGTTTCACGATAGGCAACTTGTGGTTTACCTACGTTACACTCTACACCAAACTCGCGACGCATACGGTCAACGATAATGTCTAAATGTAATTCGCCCATACCAGATATGAGTGTTTGTGCCGACTCTTCATCAGTTTCGACTTTGAAAGATGGATCTTCTGCTGCTAATTTTTGCAGCGCAATACCCATTTTATCTTGGTCAGCTTTTGAACGAGGCTCAACGGCAATGGTAATTACGGGTTCTGGGAACTCCATGCGCTCAAGAATCACTCTGTGATCGTTATCGCAAAGAGTATCACCAGTTGTTACATCTTTAAGACCAATAGCAGCCGCTATATCACCAGCACGTACTTCTTTCAGTTCTGTTCGGTCATTTGCGTGCATTTGCACAATTCGACCAACTCGTTCACGTTTCTGCTTAACAGAATTATAAACAGCAGCACCTGATTCTAGTACACCTGAATACACACGGATAAAGGTCAATGTACCAACAAATGGATCAGTCGCAATTTTAAATGCTAGAGCCGCAAAAGGGGCTTTATCATCTGATGGGCGTTCAACTTCTTTATCGTTTTCATCAAGACCCTTAATTGCAGGGACATCAATAGGCGCGGGTAAAAAATCGATTACCGCATCAAGAACCGCTTGCACACCTTTGTTCTTAAAGGCAGAACCACAGGTAGCGAGCACGATCTCATTGTTAATTGTGCGCTGACGCAACGCTGTTTTAATCTCTGCTTCAGATAACTCACCTTCTTCAAGGTATTTATTCATCAGTTCATCAGAGGCTTCAGCTGCTGCTTCCACGAGATACTCATGCATTTCTGCAGCTTTTGCTGCCAGATGTGCAGGAATGTCTTCATAAGAGAACGTCATTCCCTGATCGTTTTCAGACCAGTTAATGGCTTTCATCTTAATTAAATCAATAACACCCTTGAAGCTTTCTTCTGCGCCAATATTCAAGTGAATAGGGACACAAGTTGCACCAAGGCGGTTACGAATTTGTTTTATAACGCGGTCGAAATCTGCCCCAGCACGGTCCATCTTGTTAACAAACACGATACGCGGGACGTGGTATTTGTCTGCTTGACGCCATACTGTTTCAGATTGTGGTTCAACGCCTGACGAACCGCAGAATACAACTACAGCTCCATCGAGAACGCGTAATGAACGCTCGACTTCAATAGTAAAGTCTACGTGACCAGGAGTATCGATGATATTAATTCGGTGTAGAGCGAATTGGGCATCCATTCCGCGCCAGAATGCTGTTACTGCAGCAGATGTGATAGTAATACCACGCTCTTGCTCTTGTACCATCCAATCTGTCGTGGCGGCGCCGTCATGCACCTCACCGATTTTATGAGACATACCGGTATAGAACAGAACACGTTCTGTTGTGGTAGTTTTACCTGCATCCACATGAGCAACGATACCGATATTTCGATAATGCTCAATTGGGGTTGTACGAGCCACTATTTATACCCTCTCAACTAAAACGATTAGTTTTAGCAATATCAACAATATGGAGCGGGCCGAAGCCCACTCCATCATATTACCAACGGTAATGGGCGAAGGCTTTGTTAGCTTCAGCCATGCGATGCACGTCTTCACGCTTCTTAACCGCAGTACCTTTGTTGTCAGACGCATCTAGCATTTCACCTGCTAGACGTAAAGCCATAGATTTTTCACCACGTTTGCGAGCAGCTTCAACTAACCAGCGCATCGCTAGTGCGTTACGACGCACAGGACGAACTTCACATGGTACTTGATAAGTAGAACCACCAACACGACGAGATTTAACTTCGACTGATGGGCGAACGTTATCAAGAGCTGCTTCAAGGATACTTAAATGATTTTCGCTTTTCTTTTCAGCGACAACATCTAGTGCCTTGTAAATAATTTTTTCTGCAGTCGACTTTTTGCCGTCCTGCATGATGACGTTGATGAACTTAGCCAACAACTCACTGTGAAACTTTGGATCTGGTAGGATTTTACGTTGTCCTACAACGCGACGTCTTGGCATATTAATTCTCCGTATGCTTCAGGTATTTCCAAAACTGGAATGTCAAATAAATACTAGCTTGGCCTTACTTAAACGGGATACGTTAAGACTTAGGACGCTTAGCACCGTACTTAGAACGGCCTTGGCGACGTGAAGTCACGCCAGCACAGTCTAATGCGCCACGAATAGTGTGGTAACGCACACCAGGTAAGTCTTTAACACGACCACCACGGATTAGGATTACACTGTGTTCTTGCAAGTTATGGCCTTCACCACCGATATACGAAGTTACTTCGAAACCGTTAGTTAGGCGCACACGAGCTACTTTACGTAGTGCAGAGTTAGGTTTTTTAGGTGTTGTAGTGTACACACGAGTACAAACACCACGTTTTTGTGGGCACGCGTTCAACGCAGGCACATTAGTCTTTTCGACTTTTGGCGCGCGTGGCTTACGTACCAACTGGTTAACAGTTGCCATGTATAGCTCCGACAGTTGATTTAAACTCAACAATTAGGTGTGAAAAATCTATATCCCACAATGGTGGGACGCGGAATTTTAGAAAGGTAATCGCTATCTGTCAAGAAATAGCCAACTTTTCATGCAAATTCCAATAAAAAAGGCGCCAATGGCGCCTTTTGTTAACATAACATTAACTTAATCTTGGCTACCAGCCAAGTTTAAGAGATCTGCTAGGTTCTGTTCAGCTTCGCTTGCAGTCACAGTTGTCGTTGCCACTTTGCCACGAGAACTTGCCGCTTTGGCGCGTTCTTCGTTACGGGCAATGTGATAAGCATAACCTGTACCAGCAGGGATCAAACGACCTACGATTACGTTTTCTTTAAGACCACGTAATGGATCGCTCTTACCACCAACGGCCGCTTCAGTTAACACACGAGTGGTTTCCTGGAACGATGCTGCTGAGATGAATGATTCAGTAGCCAAAGATGCTTTGGTAATACCAAGTAATTCACGCTCAAACGTTGCAGGAGTCTTACCTTGAGCGATTAACTCACGGTTAGCAATCTTCACGCGTGCAACTTCTGCTTGCTCACCTTCTAAGAAATCAGTGTCGCCTGTTGAAGTGATTAAACACTTACGTAGCATTTGACGAATGATAACTTCGATGTGTTTGTCGTTGATCTTAACGCCCTGTAGACGGTAAACATCTTGTACTTCGTTCACAATGTAGTTTGCTACGTTGTGTATACCACGAAGACGAAGAATGTCATGAGCCGCTTCTGGGCCGTCTGCAATAACTTCACCACGTTCGACTTTTTCACCTTCGAACACGTTCAAGTTACGCCACTTAGGGATCATCTCTTCATAATGTTCACTGCCATCAGCTGGAGTGATCACTAGACGACGCTTACCTTTAGTTTCCTTACCGAACGAGATAGTACCAGAGATTTCTGCAAGAATTGCAGGCTCTTTTGGCTTACGCGCTTCAAATAAGTCAGCAACACGTGGAAGACCACCGGTGATGTCGCGTGTTTTAGACGATTCTTGTGGAATACGTGCTAATGCGTCACCAACGTTGATTTTCGCGTTATCGTCTTTTGACACAATCGCGTGGCCAGGTAAGAAATATTGAGCTGGTACTTCTGTGCCAGGGATCTTTAAGTCATTACCATCAGCATCAACTAAGCGTATTGCAGGCCGTAGTTCTTTACCTGCTGAAGTACGCGCACCAACCTCAAGTACAACGACTGAAGATAAACCTGTTAATTCATCTGTTTGACGTGTCATGGTGACACCGTCAATCATATCAACGAATTTAACACTACCTGCAACTTCAGAAATAATTGGGTGAGTATGTGGATCCCAGTTAGCAATAATTTGCCCAGCTGCAACGTCACAATCTTCCAATACCTCTAATACAGTACCGTAAGGTACTTTATAACGTTCTTTCTCGCGACCTAGCTCATCGATGACGGCTAATTCAGAAGAACGAGATACGATAACAAGTTTACCGTCGATGTTTGAAACATGCTTAGCATTATGTAACTTCAGAGAACCCGCGTTCTTAACTTGAACGTTGTTTTCTGCAGAAGCTCGAGATGCCGCACCACCAATGTGGAACGTACGCATGGTTAACTGTGTACCTGGTTCACCAATTGACTGCGCCGCAACCACACCAATAGCTTCACCGTGGTTGATAATATGACCACGAGCCAAGTCACGACCGTAACACGCTGCACACACACCGAAGTCTGTTTCACAGGTAATTACAGAACGTACTATCACTTCATCAATACTGTGGTCTTCTAACGTATTACACCAGGCTTCATCAAGAAGTGTGTTGCGTGGAGCAAGCACTTCATTTGTACCAGGCTTCATAACGTCAAGAGCAACAACACGACCTAGAACACGTTCACGTAATGGCTCAACAACATCTCCACCTTCAATAAGTGGTTTCATTGTTAGACCATGTTCAACACCACAGTCATCTTCAATAACGACTAAGTCTTGTGCAACGTCTACTAAACGACGAGTTAAGTAACCCGAGTTAGCTGTCTTCAATGCGGTATCGGCAAGACCTTTACGCGCACCGTGAGTAGAAATAAAGTACTGTAGTACGTTTAGACCTTCACGGAAGTTTGCTGTAATTGGGGTTTCGATGATTGAGCCATCAGGCTTAGCCATCAAACCACGCATACCCGCTAACTGACGGATCTGAGCTGCACTACCACGAGCGCCCGAGTCAGCCATCATATAGATGCTGTTAAACGATGCTTGTTGCTCTGGTACACCATCACGGTTAATCACTGTCTCAGTAGACAGGTTTTCCATCATAGCCTTAGAGACTTTTTCGTTAGCACTTGCCCAAATATCGATGACTTTGTTGTAACGCTCACCGGCAGTAACAAGACCTGATTGGAACTGCTCTTGAATTTCAAGCACTTCAGCTTCAGCTTCTGCAACTAAGGTGTATTTCTCGTCTGGAATAACCATGTCATCGATACCAACAGAGGCACCAGAAATGGTTGCAAAACGGAAACCGGTATACATCAATTGGTCAGCAAAGATAACAGTATCTTTAAGACCTAGTTGACGGTAACAGGTGTTCAACAACTTAGAAATCTGCTTCTTACCCATGTTTTGGTTAACCAAATCATACGATAAGCCTTCAGGCAGAATTAATGATAAAAGAGCACGACCAACTGTAGTATCAATGATACGAGTTGCTTTCGTTCTTTCGCCATCTTCAGCTATATGAGTCTCAGTAATACGCACTTTAACGCGAGCATGTAATTCAGCAACACCTGTGGCGTATGCTTTCTCTACTTCTGATACATCAGAGAAAGCCATGCCTTCACCGAGACCATTAATACATTCACGGCTAGTGTAATACAAACCTAATACAACGTCTTGAGACGGTGTAATAACAGGCTCACCGTTAGCTGGTGACAAAATGTTGTTGGTTGACATCATTAGCGCACGAGCTTCTAACTGAGCTTCAAGCGTTAATGGTACGTGAACCGCCATTTGGTCACCGTCGAAGTCGGCGTTATATGCCGCACAAACTAACGGGTGCAATTGAATTGCTTTACCTTCAATCAGAACAGGTTCAAATGCTTGAATACCTAGTCTGTGAAGTGTTGGTGCACGGTTAAGCATTACTGGATGTTCACGAATCACTTCGTCTAACACATCCCATACTTCAGCCTGTTCGCGTTCAACCATTTTCTTAGCAGCTTTAATAGTAGTCGCTAAACCACGACCTTCTAACTTACCGTAAATGAATGGCTTGAATAACTCAAGTGCCATCTTCTTAGGAAGACCACACTGATGCAGACGTAAAGTAGGTCCAACGGTAATTACCGAACGGCCTGAATAGTCAACACGCTTACCAAGTAAGTTCTGACGGAAACGACCTTGCTTACCCTTGATCATATCAGCAAGAGATTTAAGCGGACGCTTGTTAGAACCGGTAATAGCACGACCGCGACGACCGTTATCTAATAGCGCATCAACTGACTCTTGCAACATACGCTTTTCGTTACGTACGATAATGTCAGGCGCAGCTAAATCTAACAGGCGCTTTAAGCGGTTGTTACGGTTAATAACACGACGATAAAGATCGTTAAGATCTGATGTCGCGAAACGACCACCATCTAACGGCACTAATGGACGTAGATCAGGTGGAAGAACCGGTAATACTTTTAAGATCATCCACTCTGGCTTGTTGCCAGAAGTGAAAAATGCTTCCATCAGCTTAAGGCGCTTAGTGACCTTCTTACGACGGGTTTCAGAGTTAATTGATGGCAACTCTTCACGCATTTGCTCGATCTGTTCTTCTAAGTTGATAGCACGTAGCAATTCAAGAACTGCTTCTGCACCCATCTTAGCTTCAAACTCATCACCGTATTCTTCTAACGCATCGAGATACGTTTCTTCGGTTAGCATTTGGCCGCGCTCAAGCGTGGTCATGCCAGGCTCGATAACAACAAATGATTCGAAATACAGTACGCGTTCAATATCACGTAACGTCATGTCCAGCATTAAGCCGATACGAGACGGAAGTGATTTTAAGAACCAAATGTGGGCGACTGGGCTTGCCAAATCAATGTGACCCATGCGTTCACGACGCACTTTAGTCTGGGTAACTTCTACGCCACACTTTTCACAAATAACACCACGGTGCTTCAAACGCTTGTATTTACCACACAAACATTCGTAATCTTTAACCGGACCGAAGATACGCGCACAGAACAAACCTTCACGTTCAGGCTTGAATGTACGGTAGTTAATGGTTTCTGGCTTCTTTACTTCACCAAAAGACCAAGAACGGATTAGATCTGGCGAGGCCAAACCAATTTTTATACCGTTAAATTCTTCAGTCTTACTTTGCTGCTTAAGAAACTTTAATAAGTCTTTCACGTTTCTCTCCTGAAGGAGTTAAACCAGGTGCTTTGCTGATGCAAAGCACCCTTGGTTACCAAACATTGCTTAAGTGCGATGCTTACTCTTGATCCAACTCGATATTAATACCGAGTGAACGAATTTCCTTCAACAATACGTTGAAAGACTCAGGCATGCCAGGTTGCATCTGATAGTTACCGTCTACAATACTCTTATACATCTGAGTACGACCGTTAACGTCATCTGACTTAACTGTTAGCATTTCTTGTAGAGTATAAGCTGCACCGTATGCTTCAAGTGCCCACACTTCCATCTCACCGAAACGTTGACCACCAAACTGAGCTTTACCGCCCAATGGTTGTTGTGTAACTAAGCTGTATGAACCTGTAGAACGGGCATGCATCTTGTCATCAACTAAGTGGTTCAATTTAAGCATATACATGTAACCAACAGTTACTTTACGCTCAAATTCGTTACCGGTACGGCCGTCACATAATGTCAACTGACCAGACTCAGGCAAGCCTGCAAGAGCAAGCATTTGCTTGATCTCTTTCTCTTTAGCACCATCGAATGCTGGTGTTGCAATTGGAATACCACCTTTAAGGTTAGTTGCCAATCGTACAACTTCATCATCAGTGAATGAATCGATATCAACGCGCTGAAGCACGTCATCACCTAATTCATAAACCTGTTTGATGTAACCACGAAGTTCGGCAATTTCACGCTGCTCTTCAAGCATAGCGGTAATCTTATTACCGATACCCTTCGCCGCTGCGCCCATGTGGACTTCAAGTACCTGACCGATGTTCATACGCGATGGTACGCCCAATGGGTTAAGTACGATGTCTACAGGATTACCTTCTTCATCGTATGGCATGTCTTCAACTGGACAAATCTTCGAGATAACACCTTTGTTACCATGACGACCCGCCATCTTGTCACCAGGCTGGATAGTACGTTTAACTGCAAGGTAAACCTTAACAATCTTCAATACACCAGGTGCCAAGTCATCACCTTGGGTGATCTTACGTCGCTTGATTTCAAACGTCTTATCAAAATCAGCTTTTAGCTCTTCGTGCTGTTCAGCCAACTGTTCTAATTCAGTTTGTTTTGCTTCGTCATCGATAACTTGTATTAACACATCTTTACGTGGGATCTCAGCTAACTTAGCTTCTGAGTAACCAACAGACAGTAACAAGTTACGTGCACGGCCCAATACACCTTCTTCAAGGATCTTGAACTCTTCACCTAAGTCTTTACGAGCTTGGCGAACATGCAATTCTTCGATTTCAAGCGCGCGCTTGTCTTTCTCAACGCCGTCACGGGTAAATACCTGGACGTCGATGATGGTGCCTTTCACTGAGTTAGGAACACGTAACGAGCTGTCCTTAACATCAGAAGCTTTTTCACCAAAAATTGCTCGGAGTAGTTTCTCTTCTGGAGTTAACTGTGTTTCACCCTTAGGTGTCACTTTACCCACAAGAATGTCGCCACCCTTCACTTCTGCACCAATGTAAACGATACCTGACTCATCTAATTTAGATAAAGCAGACTCACCTACGTTTGGAATGTCAGCAGTGATTTCTTCACTACCCAATTTAGTATCACGAGCAATACAAGAAAGCTCTTGAATATGGATAGTCGTGAAACGATCTTCTTGCGCTACGCGCTCAGAAATCAAGATCGAATCTTCGAAGTTATAACCGTTCCAAGGCATGAACGCGATACGCATGTTTTGACCAAGAGCCAAATCACCTAAATCGGTTGATGGACCATCTGCCAATACGTCACCACGAACCACTGGCTCACCAACAGAACAACAAGGACGTTGGTTAATACAAGTGTTTTGGTTTGAACGGGTATATTTAGTTAAGTTATAAATGTCGATACCAGCTTCACCTGCGTGTAGCTCATCTTCATTTACTTTAACTACGATACGGCTAGCGTCAACATAATCAACCACACCGCCACGTTTTGCAGCTACAACTACACCAGAGTCAACAGCAAGAGTACGTTCGATACCCGTTCCGACTAACGGCTTATCAGCACGTAAAGTAGGTACTGCTTGACGTTGCATGTTTGCACCCATCAATGCGCGGTTAGCATCATCGTGTTCTAAGAACGGAATTAATGATGCCGCAACAGAAATAATCTGCTGTGGTGATACATCCATATATTGAACATCAGCAGCACGCATAAAGGTAGATTCACCTTTATGACGACAAGCAATTTGTTCTTCAACCATACGGCCATTAGCATCAACTTCGATGTTTGCCTGTGCAATAACATAACGGCCTTCTTCGATTGCTGATAAGTATTCAACTTCATCAGTAATCACACCATCAACCACTTTGCGGTAAGGTGTTTCTAAGAAACCATACGAGTTAGTACGTGCAAAACTTGCTAATGAGTTGATTAGACCAATGTTTGGACCCTCAGGGGTTTCAATTGGACATAAACGACCGTAGTGAGTTGGATGTACGTCACGGACTTCGAAGCCTGCACGTTCACGAGTCAAACCACCAGGGCCAAGCGCAGAAATACGACGCTTATGCGTCACTTCTGATAGCGGGTTGTTTTGATCCATAAACTGTGACAACTGTGAAGAACCAAAGAATTCTTTCACTGCTGCTGAAATTGGCTTCGCATTAATTAAATCTTGTGGCATAAGCTCGTTTAAATCGCCTAAAGATAGACGTTCACGAACAGCACGCTCAACACGGACTAAACCAACACGGAACTGGTTTTCAGCCATCTCACCGACACTACGAATACGACGGTTGCCTAAGTGGTCAATATCATCGACTTCATCATAACCGTTACGGATTTCAATGATTTTCTTCATAACGCAAACGATGTCATCTTTAGACAACACGCCACGACCTTCATCTTCAGCAATCTCAAGACGACGGTTGAACTTCATACGACCTACTTTAGATAAGTCATAACGTTCTTCACTGAAGAATAGGTTTTGGAATAAACCTTCAGCAGCATCTTTGGTTGGTGGCTCGCCAGGACGCATCATACGGTAGATTTCAACTAACGCTTCTAAGCGGTTAGTTGTTGAATCAATACGTAATGTATCCGCAATATAAGCACCATGATCAAGGTCATTGATAAATAACGTATCAATATCCTTAATACCAGCAAGTGATAACTTAGCTAAATCTTCTAAGGTAATCTCACTGTTTGCTGTCACTAAAACTTCACCGGTATCTTCATCGATGTAGTCTTGAGCAGCATACTTACCAACAATATAATCTACTGGTACTTCTAGCTCAGTAGTGTTGGTTTTTTCAAGTTGCTTAATATGACGCGCCGTAATGCGACGGCCAGCTTCGACTAATAAAGTGCCTTCAGCATCTTTAATGTCATAGCCTGCAGTTTCACCACGTAAACGATCAGGCACAAGTGCCATAACTAACGAATCTTTCTTGATCTTAAATTGAATACGCTCAAAGAATAAATCTAAGATGTCCTGAGTAGAGTATTCAAGTGCACGTAAAATAATCGTTGCCGGTAATTTACGACGACGGTCAATACGTACGAATAAAGCATCTTTAGGATCGAATTCAAAGTCAAGCCATGAACCACGGTAAGGAATAATACGTGCGTTATACAGCACCTTACCAGAAGAGTGGGTTTTACCACGGTCATGATCAAAGAACACACCTGGAGAACGGTGTAACTGAGACACGATTACACGCTCAGTACCGTTAATAACGAAAGTACCGTTATTCGTCATCATAGGTATATCACCCATGTAGACTTCTTGCTCTTTAATGTCTTTAACAGTGCCAGCAGCAGCTTCACGGTCAAACAACACCATGCGTAATTTAACGCGAAGTGGTGCAGAATAAGTTACACCGCGGATCTGACATTCTTTCACATCAAAAACTGGCTCACCTAGCTTGTAGCTGACATATTGCAGCTCAGAGTAGCCAGAAAAGCTCTTGATAGGAAAAACGCTACGGAATGCGGCTTCTAAGCCACGCTCACCCGTAGGGTCTTGATCGGTGAACTTCTTAAAAGAGTCTAACTGGATAGACAATAAATAAGGGATATCCAAAACTTTTGGACGCTTACCAAAGTCTTTGCGAATACGCTTCTTTTCAGAATAGGAGTAAACCATGGGTTTCCTCTGCTTACGAGATGTGACCAAGACTGAAATAATATAATTAAATCAGCACGTTTGCCTATCACCGTTGATGGCAAGAACCTAACCAGTAATCTCTGCTAGGGACTGCTAAAACTGGCGACAAACGGTGAAAAAAAATCGCCTGCGCATAGAGCGCAAAAAAGGCCGACGGTTAAAAAACCGCCAGCCTTCACCCAATTACTTGGGTGATGCAAGCTAAATTACAGCTTACTTAACTTCAACAGAAGCACCTGCAGCTTCTAAATCAGTTTTAAGAGTAGCAGCTTCTTCTTTGCTTACGCCTTCTTTAACAGCGATTGGCGAAGATTCAGCCATAGTCTTAGCTTCTTTCAAGCCAAGACCAGTAGCGCTACGTAGTGCTTTAATCACGGCAACTTTGTTTTCGCCGAATGAAGTAAGTACTACGTCAAATTCTGTTTGCTCTTCAGCAGCAACAGCATCGCCACCGCCAGAAACTACTGCAGCAGCAGCAGAAACGCCGAATTTTTCTTCCATAGCTTCGATTAGTTCAACAACTTCCATTACAGACATTGCTGCGAAAGCTTCTAACATTTGGTCTTTAGTGATAGACATTAGAAATTTTTCCTATTGTTCTGAATTCAATTTTATTAAGCTGCCTGCTTAAAATTAAGCGGCATCTTGTTTTTGATCGCGAAGGGCGGCCAATGTACGAACGAACTTGCCAGCAGATGCTTCTTTCATAGTCATCATCAACTGAGCTAGTGCTTCTTCGTATGTTGGTAGTTTCGCTAAACGATCAATGTCAGCTGCAGGGATAAACATCCCTTCGAAAGCTGCACCTTTAACTTCAAATTTATCTTGTCCCTTAGCGAAGTCTTTTAATAGACGCGCTGCAGCACCTGGGTGCTCGTTAGAGAAAGCAATTAAAGTTGGGCCAGTGAACGTTTCTGCTAGGCACTCAAAAGCTGTACCTTGAACTGCACGACGAGCAAGAGTGTTACGTACTACACGTACAAACACACCATTTTCGCGAGCAGCTTTACGCAGACCGGTCATAGCACCTACAGTTACGCCACGTGAATCGGCAACAACTGCAGAAAGTGCACCTTTGGCAGCTTCGTTGACTTCAGCAACAATTGCCTGTTTGTCTTCGAGTCTTAATGCCATTGGCTTTACTCCTGGATTCTACCTAGGGAATTCCCTAGTATTTACCAAATTAAACACTTATGTGTTTAATTACTTACGGTGCAGATTTTCCAGTAAAAAAATTTAGCTGGGGCCTGACACCGTCTACGCTGGAAATTAAGTTAATCTCGCGATTAACACCTGCGGTCTTGGACGGAAACCGACTCTAATATGTAAAAGTTCGAAAACGATTACATAAAAGCGGCTTCAACCCACAAAGTGCGCGCATTATAGACTAATACGCGCGCTTTGTATATTACTTAGCTTCTTCCAGAGAACTCTGGTCGATAGCAACACCTGCACCCATAGTGGTAGAGATGCTGACTTTCTTAATGTAAATACCTTTTGCAACTGCAGGCTTAGCCTTTTTCAGTGCAGATATCAACGATTCTAAGTTTTCTTTTAACTGTTCAGCAGTGAAAGTTACTTTGCCAATAGTTGTATGAATAATACCATTCTTGTCATTTCTGTAACGAACTTGACCCGCTTTGGCATTTTTAACTGCTTCAGCAACGTTAGGCGTTACTGTACCAGTTTTAGGGTTAGGCATTAAACCACGAGGGCCTAAAATTTGACCTAACATACCAACAACGCGCATAGCATCAGGAGATGCGATAACAACGTCAAAGTTCATTTCACCAGCTTTAACTTGTGCAGCTAAATCTTCCATACCCACAAGTTCAGCGCCAGCAGCTTTAGCAGCTTCAGCGTTTGCACCTTGAGTGAATACAGCAACACGAACGTCACGACCAGTACCATGTGGCAGTACAGTTGCACCACGCACGTTTTGATCTGATTTACGAGGATCGATACCTAGATTAACAGCAACGTCAACACTCTCTACAAATTTAGCTGTCGCTAATTCTTGTAAAAGTGTTACAGCTTCGTTGATGTCATACATTTTTGTTACATCAACTTTTTCGCGGATAACGCGAGCACGCTTAGTTAGCTTTGCCATTATATTAATCCTCTACTACCAAACCCATTGAACGTGCAGTACCTTCAATTGAACGAGTCATCGCTTCAATATCAGCACCAGTCATATCAGCGGCTTTAGTTTCAGCAATTTCCTGAACAGCGCTACGCTTTATTGTTCCTACTTTTTCAGTATTAGGACGTCCAGAACCTGATTTCAGACCTGCTGCTTTAAGCAGTAGGAAAGATGCAGGTGGAGTCTTAGTTTCGAAAGTGAAAGAACGGTCGTTAAATACCGTGATAACAACAGGAATTGGCATGCCTTTTTCGAACTTTTCAGTACGAGCATTGAATGCTTTACAGAATTCCATGATGTTCACACCCTTTTGACCTAAAGCAGGACCAACTGGTGGAGACGGGTTTGCAGCACCGGCTGCTACTTGTAGCTTAATATAAGCTTCAATTTTCTTTGCCATGTCGACATTTCCTCAATTTGGGTTCAAACGCATGTTGGCGACATGCCAATACGCTCCCCTGAAAACAACGGGTGCGAATTATATAAAAATCCGCACCCGCAAACAATGTTTATTTGTAGTTATTTTAATCAGCTCTTTTCAACTTGATTAAAATCTAATTCTACTGGTGTAGAACGACCAAATATCATCACTGATACTTTGATGCGATCTTTTTCGTAATCAACTTCTTCGATGGTGCCATTAAAGTCAGCAAATGGACCGTCACACACACGAACAACTTCACCTGGTTCATACATGACACGATGAGTTGGAGACTCGACAGTATCTTGAAGACGCTGAAGAATAGCATTAGCTTCTTTGTCAGAAATAGGTGCTGGACGATCTGATGTACCACCAATAAAGCCCATTACACGTGGGATACTTTTGACTAAATGCCAGCTATCGTCATTCATTTCCATCTGGACTAATACATAACCAGGGAAAAACTTACGTTCGCTTTTGCGACGTTGACCTGCACGCATTTCAACAACTTCTTCGGTAGGAACTAAGATCTCACCGAAGTATTCTTCCATATTGTGCATTTTGATATGTTCAAGCAGTGTTTTAAGAACACGGCCTTCATAGCCCGAAAAGGCTTGGATAACATACCATTTTTTTTTCGCTTCTGTAACTTCAGTCATTTTCAGATGCCTATACGCCAGTAATTAAATTGACAACTCTTAACAATACAGCATCAAATCCCCAAAGGATTAATGCCATAACTGCAGTAGCTGCAAGTACAATAAAGGTCGTATTTAACGCCTCTTGGCGAGTTGGCCAAACGACTTTACGCACTTCAATATGTGCTTCTCTAGCAAAAGATTGCGCTAGCTTACCCTTGCTTGTCTGCAGCGCAATGATACCAGCTATAGCGAAGGCAATAATTACCCCAGCAACACGAGCGACTACATTAGCATCTGCATAAAATTGATTGGCTATAACAGCGGCAGCAACTAGCACTGCTGCTACGCCCCACTTAACGATATCCAAAGAATTACTCTGGTTTTCAGTATTTGTTGTCATCGGTTAATTCCGTTACTCACTACGACCTGGGCTTAGCTTGGTAAACAACATATTTACCAAATCCGCATTTCCGAACATTCCCAGAAAATGCATAAGCACAGGGTCAAAAATCGGCCATAGATTGTATTCTTATTCAGCTTTGTTCGCAACAATACAGGTAAAGTAAGGTTAACAAATTAACTAAAAAATCAATTTTTAGTACCAATTTTGCTTTAAAAATAAAAAAGGAAGCCTAGGCTTCCTTTTTTAGTGTTCACTAAACTCGCTATTACGCGATAATTTTAGCTACAACACCTGCACCAACTGTACGGCCACCTTCACGGATAGCGAAACGTAAACCGTCGTCCATCGCGATTGGGTAAATCAGAGTAACGACCATCTTGATGTTATCACCAGGCATAACCATTTCTACGCCTTCTGGTAACTCAATTGTGCCTGTTACGTCTGTTGTACGGAAGAAGAATTGTGGACGGTAGCCTTTGAAGAATGGAGTATGACGTCCGCCTTCTTCTTTTGACAACACGTAAACTTCTGATTCGAAAGTTGTGTGTGGGTTAATTGAACCAGGCTTAGCTAGTACTTGGCCACGTTCAACATCATCACGCTTAGTACCACGTAATAACACACCACAGTTTTCGCCAGCACGACCTTCGTCAAGTAGCTTGCGGAACATTTCTACACCAGTACAAGTTGTTTTAGTTGTTGGACGAACACCAACAATTTCAACTTCGTCTGATACGCGAACGATACCACGTTCAACACGACCTGTTACCACTGTACCACGACCTGAAATTGAGAATACATCTTCAATTGGAAGTAGGAATGGTTTATCGATGTCACGCTCTGGCTCAGGAATATAAGTATCTAGTGCTTCTGCAAGCTCAAGAATTTTAGCTTCCCACTCTGGCTGGCCTTCTAGGGCTTTAAGAGCTGAACCTTGAATTACTGGTAAATCATCACCTGGGAAGTCGTATTCTGAAAGAAGCTCGCGCACTTCCATTTCTACTAATTCTAGTAATTCTTCGTCATCTACCATGTCACACTTGTTCATGAATACGATGATGAAAGGTACGCCTACTTGACGTGAAAGCAAGATGTGCTCACGTGTCTGTGGCATTGGGCCATCTGTTGCAGCAACAACTAAGATTGCGCCGTCCATCTGTGCAGCACCAGTAATCATGTTTTTAACATAATCCGCGTGACCTGGACAGTCTACGTGCGCATAGTGACGAATTGGCGTGTCATATTCGATGTGAGAAGTATTAATTGTAATACCGCGCTCACGCTCTTCTGGAGCATTATCGATTTGAGCGAAGTTACGAGCTTCACCACCATATGTCTTAGACAAAACAGCTGAAATTGCTGCTGTTAAGGTTGTTTTGCCATGGTCAACGTGACCGATGGTGCCCACGTTTACATGGGGCTTGTTACGTTCAAATTTAGCTTTTGCCATGGTATAGCCTCAGTCCAAGTATCTTGGTGATGAAAACACGTATAGTAAAAATCCGATGCATAAAATGACATCGAATAGATTATTTAGGGTTAGGTAATTCATTCATGAAGTGCTGTTGATGGTAGGCAGATTCGAACTGCCGACCTCACCCTTACGAGGGATGTGCTCTACAAACTGAGCCATATCAGCGAACAAATTTGGAGCGGATGGCGGGAATCGAACCCGCGTTATCAGCTTGGAAGGCTGGAGTAATACCATTATACGACATCCGCGCAACCTATTTAGGCTACCTAACTACCTAGAAAATGGTGGAGGGAGAAGGATTCGAACCTTCGAAGGCTGAGCCGTCAGATTTACAGTCTGATCCCTTTGGCCACTCGGGAACCCCTCCAGAAAATGGTGCCGGCACCAAGAGTCGAACTCGGGACCTACTGATTACAAGTCAGTTGCTCTACCAACTGAGCTATGCCGGCGTGTCATTTCGGGTTCGGATATTAGGTAAATGTGGAGCCGAGTGCAATAGGCAAATGATAAAAAACCTAAAAAAAGTCTCAAATGACGCTTTTTTGCACTCATTTTAGCCGGAAAGTGTGATTTCTAGACGAATGTAATTGCGATGCTGACAAATGAAGACCAAACTATTGTCGCCATTTATTCGATAGTGTAATGTGCCTGACCAACTTAGAGGAATGGTTATGAATCCAATTAACTCAATACAAGATGCACTCTACTTTGCTTTTCAGCGCGAGCATTGGGCTGAATTACGAAAATCAGTGCCACTTACATTGAGTCAGGCAGAATTAGAAAACCTGCGTGGTATGAATGAGAAGCTGTCTTTAGACGAAGTCACCGACATTTACCTTCCTCTCAGTCGTTTACTGAATTTATTTGTCGGCTCAAAACAACAACGTGGGCTCGTTCTAGACAATTTTCTCGAACAAAAACCTTCCCCTAGTCCCTACATTATTAGTATAGCAGGAAGCGTCGCCGTGGGTAAAAGCACCACTGCTCGTATATTGCAAACATTACTACAGCGCTGGCCTGAGCACCCTAAAGTAGATTTGGTCACCACTGATGGTTTTTTATTTCCACTAGCTGACCTTAAGCGCAAAGGGTTACTGCAACGTAAAGGTTTTCCTGAAAGTTATGATATGAAAATGTTGGTCGAATTTATCTCAGCTGTTAAAGCAGGTAATAAAGAAATTCTTGCACCAATTTATTCCCATGTTACCTATGATAGATGTCACGATGAACATCAAGTCATACATCAACCCGATATTTTAATTTTAGAAGGCTTAAATGTACTTCAAACAGGTTTAGATTCACCTATCGATACTAGAAGACCGTTTGTATCCGATTTCGTTGATTTCTCGATTTATGTTGATGCTGATGAGTCATTATTAAAAGATTGGTATAAAAAGCGGTTTTTACAATTTAGGAAAGGTGCATTTAGTGACCCGAAATCATTCTTTCATCATTATTCATGTCTAACTGATGATGAGGCTAATACTATTGCAGCAAATATTTGGGATACGATTAATGGCCCCAATTTATCACTTAATATTCAACCCACTCGTGAGCGGGCAAACCTCATTTTACAAAAGGGTCCAAACCACTTAATGGACCGAGTTTTACTTAGAAAATAACATTATATGAGCCTATTGCTAGGCTCATTGTTACTTCCTAGATTGCCGCTCTAAGACTAATCTCACCACCGATATAGGGCTTAATACCTTGCTCAGTTTCAAGCAGTAAAGCCCCTTGCTGATCAATTCCACGACAAATGCCACTAACAGAATTCGGTGCCATTAGGAGTGAAACTTCACGATTTACAAATAAATCATACTCATTCCAGCGTTCTAAAAAAGCCCCCAAACCTTTCAGTTCGAATAGTTGTAAATCAGCCTTAAGCGTTTTATGCAGTTTAATCAATAGTTCCGTTTTATCGGGTATTTCTTTTAAGCTAGAGAGATCACTCCAAGGTTGATCGATTAACTCACCTTGTTCCACAGACATACTCATATTAATACCAAAACCAATAACCAGCTCAGTTTGGTTCGCAGAGGACTGCGATATTTCAACTAAAATTCCAGCTAATTTACTATGATCGAGGTAAATGTCATTTGGCCATTTTAGTCCCAATCCCTCGACACCAAAATCTGCTAATGTTTTAACAATAGAGCAGCCAATAACTAAACTTAATCCACTTGCATGGCTAATATCGTTATTTAAACGCCAAAACATTGAAGCATAAATATGATGTCCATAAGGAGAGAGCCATTGCCTTCCTCTTCTCCCCCGACCCGCTGATTGATATTCGGCAATACAAATATCACCCGACTTCAGTTCCGTGGCATGACCCAGCATAAATGCATTAGTGCTGGCCGTTTCATCAAAATAAAAGCAGCGTCCATCAATACCGTTAAGAAGGTCAGATTCATTAACTAAGGAAATGGGATTTGCTAACTTATAACCTCTCCCTTTTACACTGTATATTTCAATACCATAGTCTTTCAACGCATCAATATGCTGATTAATTGCTGCACGAGTAAGAGATAACTGTTGAGCTATAACTTCGCCAGAAACAAAGTGTTGATGACTTAAACACGCTAAAATTTGTCGCTTGCGTAGCCAATGTCCATTCATTGTATTTCTATCTCCTCAACTGAGCCCATAATCCTAGGCTCGGGTTCTAATATGACAGCAAATGTGTCATAGACCTCTTGGATAATATGTCGCGCTAATTGACATATTTCTGCACCAGTCGCATTCCCTAGATTGACTAATACCAATGCTTGATCCTTATGCACGCCAGCATTGCCAATATTAAAACCTTTTAAACCCGCTGTATCTATCAACCAACCTGCAGCAATTTTAAAACGTCCATCAATTTGTTGATAACCGACCAATTCCGCATAACGACTCTTCAGTAACTCATAACAAGTTGAACTCACAATAGGGTTCTTAAAAAAACTGCCCACATTACCTAATACTTTTGGATCGGGTAATTTTACTTGGCGAACTTTACACACACTATCAAATATCTGTTTTGCGGTGACCTGTGCCGGATCAAAATGCTGTAATGGTCCATAATTAATTATTGGTTGCCACTGTTTATTTAGTCGTAGAGTCACTTCAGTAATGACCACTAAATTTTTAAGCTGTTGTTTAAATATAGAATCTCGATAACCAAAATGACACTGATCTTTATCAAAATGATTCAATGTTCCAGTGTCGAGCTGCAAAAATTCAACTTGATAACAAAAGCGATTAAACTCAACGCCATATGCACCAATATTCTGTATCGGAGCTGCGCCTACCGTACCCGGTATAAGCGCAAGATTCTCTAGACCATAAATCTGCTTATTCAAACAGAATTCAACAAGGTTATGCCAATTTTCACCCGCTTGAACACTGAGATAATAATAATCAGTGTCTTCAGTAACCTGTATGCCTTTTGTTGCAACTTTTACCACAGTGCCATCGAAGTCATCAGTAAATACGACGTTACTTCCACCGCCCAAAATTAACATGGGTAACTGTTGCTGATACAAATTTCTACAAGTTTTTATTAATTCTGCTTTATGAGTGACTTCCACAAGCGAGCTACAATACTGCTGAAGCCCAAGGGTGTTCAATCCAGCTAGGGAGATAGACATAAGAAGGTTACATTTGAAAATAATGGCGTTATTGTAACAGGGAAAATAGCTTTAAAATAAGGCCTGTTGATTTTTCAAGGCTTTTTTTACAATGAACTGTTGGTTATTGTTGAAATATAAACTGAAGGCAAGACTTTGTTGAATTGTTATTCTGGATAAAGAACCGATAACGCAGTTGAAAAATCGAACAAACTCAGCCCGTAGTATTCGGCTACAAAACGTGTGATAGACCCTGTAAAAGATTCTTTGTTAAATAACTCTTTGCTAAGTAAAAGTAATTCATATTGCTAGACAACGGTACGCCAACAACGAGTACACGTTTTTATTTCAAACAAAATATTCCTGCAAAGACCAATAAAAACCAACTTATTGATTAACGTACAAAGTTAACACGCCTTCAACCGCCATATTGGCGACTTGTTGCACTTCTTCAAGAGTTGCCCCTTCTGAAGCTTGTACCGACATACCTAAAAGCAATGTGCTGATAAATCTAGCCAATACTTCTGGTTGACAGTTCTCATTTAACTCACCTTGCTGTTTGGCTTGATCTAATCGTGTTATCAACTTTTGTTTATTGATAACTTTACGCTCTAAAACAGCCTGCTTAATCGACCCACTCGCTTCACCACAAGATAAGGTGCTGTTAATTAATGCGCAACCTTGCGGGTGGCTACAGTCAGTAAATTTGGCTGCAGCGCCTAACAATAAGCCGCGAACAACATCCGCTACATGTTCATGTTTACATGCACTGTTAAATAAAGCATCTGGACGGTTTTCGTATAACTCAATGGCTTTTAAAAATAGCTGCTCTTTATTGCCAAATGCAGCATACAGGCTGGGTTTTTTAATTCCCATGACCTCAGTTAATTCGTTTATCGAAGTACCTTCATATCCATTACGCCAAAATACATTAAGCGCTTGCTCTAATGCTAAGTCGATATCGAACCCTCGAGGGCGACCAACACAAGCTGCTTTTGTTATTGTCATAAATAGTACCTCTTATATTAACGAACCTTTATTTATCATAATCTTAAATATAAGTTTCATGATGAATAATCCGCATATTTTAGCATATTATTAAGCCATATAGGGTTAAGAACATGCAGATTAGTCGTAACTTAGACTAATGTTCAAGCATTAATTAACGCTATTTAATTGTAATTAATCACCCTATTTCACTGTGATATTAATTTATCAACCCACTAATTGAACGTCTGGTCAAATTAATTTCATACCTAACGGTACAAAATGCATTGACAGGGTTATTTTAATCTATATATTACCGTTTGGTACAGAACAATTTATACCAATCGGTATAGAAATGTAGCCAAAGACAAGAATAACGCACCCAATAGCCGGTTAAATAATATAAAAGCTATTGATTAGAGGACAGCAACATGAATACGTATAAATCAATTCAATCCACTTTGCTAGTAAGCCTAACGGCATTACTACTCGTCGCTTGTGGGCAACAACCCCCACAGCAACAAGCAAGTGCGCCTGCTGCCCCTGAAGTGAGTGTTGCTACCGTAATCAATGAACGCATTACCGAATGGGATCAATTTACTGGACGCCTACAAGCACCTGAAAAAGTGATCTTAGTCCCGCGCGTATCTGGATATATTGAGTCTGTTAACTTTAAAGAAGGTGCTTTAGTGAATAAAGGAGATGTGTTATTCACTATTGACTCAAAGGTATTTGCAGCTGAAGCGGAACGTCTTGAAGCAGAATTAACCAGTGCGATGTCGGCTAATCAATTAGCGAGAAATGACTTTGAGCGTGCTAACAAGTTGTTTAATCAACAAGCAGTATCAGAAGAGTTAATTGATACTCGTCGAAGCAACATGCATCAAACCGCAGCGGCAGTGGCCTCAGTAAAAGCGGCATTAACCAGCGCTAAACTTAATCTCGAATACACCCAAGTTACCGCGCCGATTACTGGACGGGTATCTTTTGCTAATGAAACTGCGGGCAATTATGTTACAGCAGGTCAAACTCAATTAACGAAATTAGTATCGATAGAAAATATGCATGCGTATTTTGATATTGATGAACAAACTTACCTTAAATATGCAATGCTATCAGGTGAAACAAAACGCCAAGACCCACGTTCAGGTAACAACACCGTATTGATGGCCTTAGCAAATGAAACGGAATTTACTTATCAAGGTGTGATCGATTTTGTTGATAATACAGTCAATCAGCAAACAGGTACTATCCGGGTACGCGCCACATTTTCTAACCCTGACAATCTATTAATACCTGGTCTATTTGCTCGTGTCAGCATTGCCGGTAGTGCCTCATATCAAGGCATTTTAATTGATGACAAAGCCATTTTTACTGACCTAAACAACAAGTATGTATTAATAGTCAACGCTCAAAACACCCTTGAATATCGCGGCGTAACCTTAGGCGAGAAAATTCAAGGTTTGCGTATTATTACTGCGGGTTTACAACCAAACGAAACCATTGTGGTTAACAGCTTACAAAAAGTACGCCCTAGCGTAACTATCTCCCCTAAATTGATCGAAATGGCTGAACGCAGTCAAATAGAAGCGATACAACAAGCGCAACTTCTATTCGAAAACCAGCCACTTACAGCACAAGTTACTGATGACGCTAGTCAAGGCTAAGGAATACACACAATGTTGTCTCAATTTTTCATTAAAAGACCGATTTTTGCTGCGGTTTTGTCGTTATTATTTTTTATATGTGGCGCTATAGCAGTTTGGCAATTACCGATCACCGAATACCCTGAAGTTGTGCCGCCAACGATTGTTGTTACCGCTAACTACCCTGGCGCAAATCCGAAAGTCATTGCCGAAACGGTTGCATCACCGCTGGAACAAGAAATTAACGGCGTTGAAAACATGCTTTACATGTCATCTCAAGCCACTTCAGATGGCCGCATGACATTAACCATCACTTTCGCTATTGGCTCAAATGTTGATTTAGCACAAACCCAAGTACAAAGCCGTGTTGAACGAGCAAAACCCCGCTTACCTGAAGAAGTACAGCGCTTGGGGATTGTCACCGAGAAATCGTCTCCAGACTTAACGATGGTAGTGCATTTAACCTCACCAGATAACCGTTATGACATGTTGTATTTGTCCAACTATGCGGTGTTAAAAGTCAAAGATGAACTTGCGCGAATTAATGGTGTTGGTGCTGTGCGCGTATTTGGCGCTGGTGACTACAGTATGCGAGTGTGGTTAGACCCGAATAAATTGGCAACACTTGGAATGTCTCCTAATAATGTCGTTGCAGCCATTCGCGAGCAAAACCAACAAGCTGCAGCAGGCAGTTTAGGTGCTCAACCAAGTGGCACTAGTGACTTTCAATTACTGATCAATATTAAAGGACGTTTAACTGAAGTTGAAGAATTTGAACAAATTATCATTAACGTGGGTGAGCAGGGACAAATTACCCGTTTAAAAGATGTCGCCCGTGTTGAATTAGGCGCAGCAAGTTACGCATTACGTTCCATGTTAGACAATAAAGACGCTGCAGCATTACCTGTATTCCAAGCATCAGGTTCGAATGCAATTCAAATTTCTGATGATGTACGAGCCAAAATGAAGGAGCTATCAGCTGCTTTTCCTGAAGGCCTAACTTATGACATCGTATACGACCCTACCGTGTTCGTACGAGGCTCAATTGAAGCTGTAGTTAAAACCTTAATTGAAGCCATTTTACTGGTGGTATTGGTTGTAGTGCTGTTTTTACAAACATGGCGTGCATCCATCATTCCTTTAGTTGCAGTACCGGTATCGCTTGTAGGTACTTTTGCCTTTATGCACTTAATGGGCTTTTCACTTAATGCTTTATCGCTGTTTGGTTTAGTGCTTGCCATCGGTATTGTGGTCGATGATGCCATTGTTGTTGTAGAAAACGTTGAGCGAAATATTTCTGACGGTTTATCTCCTGTTGCTGCGACCCAAAAAGCAATGAAAGAGGTCACCGGTCCGATTATCGCCACCACATTAGTGCTAGCAGCAGTATTTATTCCTACGGCATTTATGTCAGGCTTAACAGGTCAATTCTATAAACAGTTTGCCTTAACCATTACCATATCTACCTTTATTTCAGCAATAAACTCACTAACCTTAAGCCCTGCATTATCGGCATTATTGCTTAAAAGCCATGACGATAAACAAGACTTCCTTACCCGCGGCATGGATAAAATGCTTGGCGGTTGGTTATTTACTCCTTTTAACCGTTTCTTTGCGCACTTATCAGACGGTTATGGTTGGGTAGTAAAAAAAGTCATTCGTTTTGGTGTGGTTGCCGGCGTGTTGTATATCGGCTTAGTTGGCTTAACGGGCTTACAATTTTCCAATACCCCAACTGGTTACGTACCAGGGCAAGACAAACAATACTTAATCGCTTTTGCCCAACTGCCAGACGCAGCATCGTTGGATCGTACTGACGCTATCGTGAAGGAAATGTCACGTATCGCTTTAGATCAACCCGGTGTGGCTCATGCAGTTGCCTTCCCAGGCCTCAGCATTAATGGGTTAACCAACAGCACCAACAGTGCGATTTTGTTTACTCCATTAGAAAGCTTTGCTGACCGTAAAGATCCATCGTTATCAGCAGGAGCCATTGCAGCGGCATTAAACCAAAAGTTTGCCGCTATTGATGGCGCATTTATTGCCATTTTCCCACCACCACCTGTACGCGGTTTAGGTACTATTGGCGGCTTTAAATTACAAATTCAAGATAGAGCAAACTATGGCTATGAAGAATTGTATAAAGTCACCATGCAAGTGGTACAAAAAGCCAGAGCAACACCTGAGCTTGCGGGGATTTTCTCTGGATATCAAGTCAATGTACCGCAACTTGAAGTTGACATAGACCGTACTAAAGCTAAACAGCAATCGGTGTCATTGGACGAACTATTTTCAACATTAGAGGGCTATTTAGGTTCTGTGTACGCTAACGACTTCAATCAATTTGGTCGTACTTATCAAGTAAAAGTGCAAGCAGATGAGCAGTTTAGACAAACACCTGAACAAATATCTCAATTAAAAGTACGTAACAATAATGGTGAAATGGTACCTATTGGTTCATTTATTAACGTTGCCAATGTTGCAGGTCCAGATCGCGTTATGCACTATAACGGTTTCACAACAGCAGAGATAAATGGCGGTGCAGCCCCAGGCTTTAGCAGTGGTGAAGCGCAAGCTGCAATTGAGAAGATTTTGGCTGAAACCTTGCCTAATGGCATGAGTTACGAGTGGACTGATATTACTTATCAACAGATTTTGGCAGGTAATGCAGGTGCATATATTTTCCCGCTGATCATCCTATTAGTCTTTATGGTGTTGGCGGCTCAGTATGAAAGCTTAAGTTTACCATTGGCGATTATCTTAATTATTCCGATGACCTTATTGTCGGCATTAAGCGGGGTATTACTTTTCGGTGGCGACAACAACATCTTTACCCAAATAGGACTGATTGTTCTGGTGGGGTTGGCGACCAAAAACGCCATCTTGATTGTTGAATTTGCTAAAGATTTACAAGACTCTGGGCTAACACCATTAGAGGCAATTCTTGAAGCGGGCCGCTTACGTTTACGCCCCATTCTAATGACGTCTATCGCCTTCATTATGGGTGTAGTGCCTATGGTGTTCTCGAGCGGACCTGGATCAGAAATGCGTCAAGCGATTGGTGTAGCAGTGTTTGCCGGTATGATTGGGGTGACCATATTTGGTTTGTTACTGACACCGCTGTTTTACTATGCATTAGCAAAACGCAGTAAGCCTATAGAAGTTGAATAACCAACGATGTCATTAGTGTAAAATAAAAAAGAGATAAACCTTACGGTTTATCTCTTTTTTATTATCTATCTCAAACGCAGGTCAAGCTAAGGTTTACGGGTTAATCCTGATGCTGCGCGTAATCAACTAAACTGGCTATCGACATGTTTTGTTGTGATGAAGAATAATTTAAGCGTTTGGCAAACCAAAAACGTGGCTTCCAATAGATATTATTCAAACTGGAAATTTTTACCCCTTTCTTAGTCGAGGCATGTAAAAAGCGATCATTGCCCATGTAAATGCCTACATGACGAGTAGTTCTGCCTGTTTTGAAAAAGACCAAATCACCGATGATAAGCTGATTGCGGGGAACTTCTTTACCCAAAATGCGCTGTGCATTTACAGTACGAGGTAATTTGTCACCGACAATATCAAGATAAGCTAAATACACAAAACCAGAACAATCAATGCCTTTTCGACTTAAACCGCCCAAACGATACGGAGTCCCTTTCCATTGATCGTGAAAACTTAATAAGTTTGACTCACTCCATGTTGGTGGCGCAGGCTTAAGCATGGGAGGAACCACCACGGGCTTATGGGCGACAACGACTGGCGGGTTCGACGCGCACGCAGACAACAGCACCATTAAACAAGCAAATAATAATCCTTTAACCAATTCGACCCACTCCAGACCCGGTACATCACCAAAATATAAATACGTTTATACAAGCTAACTATCGCAATACGCTATTAAAATATGCTGTAATTTATTGTAAATTTATTAACATCTAAAAAAATTAACGCGTAATAAGTTGCATGCACTGAACGATTGATCGTTTTGCAGCCATTTTGTCAGCTTTAATTTGACAGCGTAACATAGTGCCCTGCCAATTTGACCAAAAAATGCTCGATAATACCGTTGAGGTTAAGTCCTTACGAATAAAACCTTGTTGCTGACCTTGCTCGATTAATCCACAAAGCAAGCCCAACCATTGATCATAAAGTCCGTTAAGAGTTTGATGTAACAAACTCGTTTGCGGAGTGACTTCAACCATGAGGTTACCCATTAAGCAACCGCGCGGCTTATCGTCGCTAAATAAAAAGTCGATCAGTTGATGATACCCAGCCAACATGGAGGTGACATTAGCTTTAAAATTGGCATTCGGATCCATTGAAATCGGCGCAATACGTTGCTGAAAATAATATTCCGCCACTTCTGCAGCAAAGGCCTCTTTACTGGCAAAATAATGGTAGAACGATCCTTTTGGAATACCCACTTCATCCAAAATGAGTTTAATGCCAACGGCGCTGTAACCATGCAAAGCAAATAGCTTTTCACCAACAGCACAAATTGACTGTTTACTGGTGGTATTTTTGTTCATAGGTTCTCCAATTTTGGCGCTACCATAAACAAAATTAGACCAGTCGCCTATATATTTCTAGTCGATTACGCCTGTAACGGCTGATTTTAATGATAAAACAATATTAGATGACGATTATTGGTGGGAAAGCTAATGAGTATTTTGCTTAATTGACTCATCTAGCAACTGCTGATTTTCAGCGCGTTTCTTGATTATTTCATTATCAATATGTTGATCAACTAATTCTTCACACTGCTTTTGTTGCTCATATTTCATTAGCGGATCAGTGGCTTTATCTGTTTGGGCTTGGCATAACATGCTACTGCAACCACCCAAAAAACAGCCCAAAAGTAGCGGCCAATACCATAGACAAACACACTCTTTTTTGTAATAGAAAGTTCGGCATAGTTAGCGTTATCCCGTGGTTTGAACATAAAAAACCAGCCCGGAGGCTGGTTAGTAGTATAACCGAATAAATTACCCTGCTACACGGATCTCACTCACGACATCTTTCACGTCATCGGTATTTTTGGCAATGGTAACGGCCAAATCACGCTCTGCATCGCTCGACACTGTACCTTCTAAGGTCACGACACCGTTTTCTACATCAACATCAATGTCGGTTCCCGAGACATCAGTTGAAAATAATAAGCGTGTTTTCACCACGGTAGCCACTTTCGAGTCAGTTAAGGTGTCGGCTAAAGTATCACTGTCATGATTTTTGTCGCTGTGATGCTGCTTCATCACGGTTAATTCGTTATTAACTTCGTTAACGCCATCGACACTTTTAACTAATTCGGCGGCCAGCGCTTTATCAACACTGCTGTTTACTTTACCCGTTAAGGTCACATTACCGTCTGTTACGTCAGTATTAATATCAAAAGAGTTAAGGTTAGTGTTTAACAATAACGTGGTTTCAGCTTTACCATCAATCCATGCATCTTTTGCATCATCCTGCCAATCTTGAGCTGCGTTTGCAGTAAATGCCATTGAACCAAGAACGATGCTTGTTAATACTGATAATGTAGTCTTTTTCATAAAGATATTCTCCATTGTTAGTGTTAATGCGTTTTACATATTAGGTAATGCGCGAACTGTGCCAAGCTTTATAACCATCTGTTTAGAATGATATTATTACTTTATTTCGTTAAAAGTCAGTTGATAATCGTTGCTAAACATCGGACTTTTTTACCGACCTTATGTAAAATTTTCAAGACGATTGACTCGACTCATTAAGCGGTAAGTTTTTCATGCTGTCGCAACTTATTTGCAGCCATGCGATACCTTCAGCTAATTGCCGAATCACTTGCTGGCTACTGGCACGCTTGGCGGCAAGCTTAAGCCTGCTTAACACATATTGTTCTGCGGTAATCAGCACCTTAATGGCTTTAGCAACACGCTTTTGTTCTATGGCTTTTTCTGCCTCGGCATAATAAGGCCTTAGTGACGGCCTTAAGGTTTCGATACTCTCAATCGTTTGTGGATATCGCGGTTCAACCTGTTTAAACAATGCCGTTAGGCGGCGCAAAATACCTTTTCGGACCTCTGCCATATGGCCAAAAATACGTTTGATATTGTAATCATCTATCCCTTTAGTGGCCTGGGCATAAAATTGCTGCCCCGCTTGGCATAAATCAATGGCTTCGTTTAATAGCCATAAATCGGTGCCGTCGTGCATAACCTCTTTTGATTGCTTTAGATTCAACGTCATATCTCCTTATCATCAATTAACGGTTATCGTGAACATGCTTATGACTTGCTAATAAATGTAATATTGAGTCATTATGATGACTTGCATAATTCATGCACATTGACAAAGTTTAATTAACCTACTGATTTTAAATTGTTATGCTATTACGCTCGTCTCAGGACAAACGCCGAACAGGAAAAACTTACCGCCTGTAATTGTCAAATCTACACCTCCGACATACAGTGGTTATTAACAGACAGGGAGTGATATCGGCATGGGTCGTCCAGTACTTTTTTACCATTTGCGCCAGCCGCAAACACAAACTCAGCTCTTACAAGTTCCGGGTTGCCAACATTTCAATAAAATCGCCAGTAGCATCGAACGACCTTGGCTGGCTCAACTTGAAGATAATGCCGTAGATGTGGCCATTATCGAACTCGCCAACCTAAGCCAACAAGACTATCTCGATATCGCCAACAGTGAATTAATGGCTGATATCGAATTTATCTTTTTAAGCGAAGGCAAACCAAACCCCAATCTAGACAAACTAATGGCTACTGGGGCGGGTTATCATTTTCGTCAGCCCTACGATATGACGTTAATTGACGATACCTTAGAAGATTTCGCCCAAGACTTAGTGACTAAATCGGCTAAAAAACACCAACCTTTTTCAAGCGAGCTTGATCAATACGGTTTATTAGTGGGTTCATCACGAGCCATGCATAAGCTGTACAGAACTTCGCGTAAGGTTGCGGTAACAGACAGTAACGTATTGATTATTGGTGAAAGTGGAGCAGGTAAAGAGTTGGTTGCCAATACGATTCACTTAGCCAGCAACCGAGTTAACGAGCCATTTATTGCCATTAACTGCGGCGCATTAAGCCCAGAGTTAGTCGACAGTGAATTATTTGGCCATGTTAAAGGTGCGTTTACAGGCGCACATCGAGATCATTCTGGGGTATTTGAACAAGCTGAGGGTGGCACGTTATTTTTAGACGAAGTCACCGAAATGCCACTAGAGCATCAGGTTAAATTGTTGCGGGTACTCGAAAATAACGAATATAGACAAGTCGGCAGCCCTAATGTTAAAAAAGCTAATGTGCGTATTGTGGCAGCAACCAATCGCGATCCCGCTAAAGCCATTGAAAACGGACATTTTCGTGAAGATTTGTATTTTCGCTTAGCGCATTTTCCTATTCACGTACCGCCGTTGCGTGACCGAGGCAACGACATTAGCGGACTCGCCCAGCACTTTTTAGCCTACCGCAATGCTGCAGAAAAGCTCTGCAAAGTCTTTACCGACGATGCCTTAGCTCTTATTCAACAACAAAAATGGCCAGGCAATGTGCGAGAGTTAAAGCATGCAATCGAGCGCGCTTATATTCTTGCCGACGATATTATTGATGTCAGCCATATCAATATTAACCCGCTAGAACCGTCTGCCGAATCAGCGGAAGACGATGTACAAATCCCCGCTGGCATGCGTTTAGATGAACTTGAAAAAGTCGCAATTTATCAAGCACTAGATCAAACCGCCGGCAATAAAAATGACACCGCCAAGCAACTCGGCATTAGTGTCAAAACCTTGTACAACAAACTGAGTAAATACGAAGACCAAACCAGCTCAGAAGATTAAGTCTATGGTCAATTGTGATGGCCAATTTTCTTAGCCAGTGGTTGTTCTTATGGCCTGCGGCCACCAACGTCGTGGCGCTTCGCCCACACCAGATTAAGATCGCAAGGTTCCACCTTGCACGGGCCAAAAGGGGATCAACAGCTATCCCCTCTTGGATCACCCCTGCCGTTCCGGCAACATTTTCGCTTTTTAACCAAACAACAGCAGCGAAAAAATTGCGACGGAAAATTATCGAGCTTTTAACCGCGTTTGTAGTCTGCTTCGGCCTTATTCGAAAATGCTAACGCTTCAGATGGGGCGTCCCTTCCCCTCTAAAGCTAGCCAGACATCCATGTCTGGACTCACGTCATTTTCTTCAACGGCCTCAAGTTCAGAGTTGAATTTGTACTGTTGCAAGCAATATAAGTAACTCATTTATGCCCCAAAGTTACTTAGAACCAAAGCTCTATTTAACAATTCTTACCTTCGTTTTCCATACAAAATTTAATTGATATTGCTCTTTTACAGATGTCATTTTTACTGCCTAGATTACATAATTTAATGAACTTGTTTTATATACAGGTATAATGAGATTTGGCTTAATTTAAATCAAACAACTCATTAAGTAAGCCTAAAGTCGTAGCGTAGGCTTAATTAGAAAACTATAATTGGTTGATAATATTGAAAATAAATTTTATCGTTTATTTTTTTAACGACATTAACGCGCAAGCTCGTTTTATTTTAGGATGTTGAGAGTATTTTATCGCTTTACATCAAAGACATAGAGAATGTAGGATGATATAAATCAATAACTTGAACAGCCGACTTTATCGGGTGAGCCGTTCAATAAGCTGTTGAACTAAGCCGCTGCGCGGAGCCCAATGAGGCTTCAATTGAGTACATAATCCTCATTGAAACCGTTAGGCTTAAAGATGTAAGATAGAAAAATATGATGAAAAGGAATTTCAATGAAAAACTTACCTGCTACTCAATATCAACAGACTAAAACTGCTCTGTATCCCATAGCCAGCATCAAAAAAAGCAAATTCCTATAGCATGAAGCATGCCAATTAATATGGACTAGGCATCGGCCAAGTCCAACAAGCGATTTATGCCTTGCAAACAGCGCAACGCATAAATACTAAAACGTTATGTTTCAGGGAGTATTGTGAGTCAAACTAAAATTAATAATCTTAAATTTGATACAGCATTTGATGGTGCAATAAAGTGCTTACGTAATGCTCAAGAACTTTGTGACGAGTCTGAACTTCTTCATAAAAATGAAATGTATGCAAGATCTTATGCTTTAAGTCATTTTGCTAGAGAAGAGCTCGGTAAAAGTTTTATGCTATTTCGAGCCTTAATAGAAGTGTCTGCTGGTATAAAAGTTGATTGGAAGAAACTAAATAGGCGCTTTAGGGATCATAAGCAAAAACTATTAAATGATGCAGCCATTTCTATATTTTTGTTTGGTGCGGAGTTTAAAAAACAAAATTTTCCAATCGAAATGCTATTTCATATGGCTGACGGACAAAATGATAAAAAGAACACATGCTTGTACGCAGATTGGGATAACGGTTCTTTTACATTACCATCAGATGTAATTACTCAAAAGCAATCTGAAAGAAATCTAGATTTAGCTATCTTTAGAGTTGCTAGGCTTAGTCCTTACTTGTTGGACTTACAGTCACTTAAAGAAGAAACCAAGGAGAAGGTTCGTGCTTCTTATCCAGATGAGTTAGTTCAAAACCCTGCTGAGTTTATTGATAAAATGCTTGCTACGGTGTCGTAGAAACATAACACATATGAGCCTTCCGCCAGTCAATAGGCGAGCCTAACTTATTTGACTGCTTTTGCAGTCAAATTAAAATCAATCAACAAATTCATCTACTTCGTCTGTCATTTAGCTGTCAAATCGTCGTTTACAGCAAACACATATAGAGGCTCTCTTAGTGCGATCTTATCGCTGCCTGACGCTTTTCATTCCTTTGAAATATCAGGGGCACTAGACATTTATCGGTTAACCCTAAGATGGCACTATTCAAGTCTCAGGTGCTTTATGCACAGTTAGTTTCAGGCTCATTTAAGGTGTAAACGACTTTGTTGATTGCATTCATTAATGCGCGCCAATAAGGTGTCTAATCAAGGCGATGTAGCTTAAATAGCATTTGGCATAGTGATGATGGTGAGAAGTCATTGCTTCATTAGCCACATCATTCACGGTCATGCTCGCTTCTCTTTTTCAAAGAGTATCTAGTTAGACGTTCAGCTCACCTTATTGCGCGACTTATCCTTTTAAGAATCGTTGTTCATCAAACACCGTTTTGTTCTTTAACATGAAATAAACACAGCGGCCAAGCTTATGTGCCAGTGCAGATAATGCTTTAGCTTTACTCATTCGTTTTTGTAATCGATTAAGGTAGTTACGTGCTTTGTCATTGCCTCGCAGATAAAGTACCGCAGCTTCTGAGAACGCCCATTTCAAATGAGCATTACCGATTTTATTACCGTTAGTACCGTAGGTTTTACCGGCTGACTCCGCTTTACATTTGACTAATCGAGAGTATGACGCAAACTTTTGTACTGACTCAATCTGCTAATATCGCCGATTTCATACAGGATAGTCAGCGATAAAATCTTACCAATACCAGGTACCGTTTTCAGTAATTCTAAATAGACGGGATTATGGTTTTTGGCTTGTTTTTCGATGAACCATTCAACCTGTGCGAGTTCCTTTGCATAACAATCAAGGAGTGCCATGTCTAAATCGATATTTCGTTGTACGATAGGATCTTGATATTGCTCGCGTAGTTTTTGTCTTGCTGAAATATTTTTAAGATTTAACTCTGTCGCAGGCAAGTTGTATTGACTGTTGGTGTTAACCACGTGGCCTTTGAGCATCGCACCGTGACGGACAATCTTCATTCGTCGACGTAACAAGTCGCGTGCTGCGCGCATTTCACTCGGATAATCGTACGCTATGGGGAAGTTGCCACCACGCAGTAATGTGGCAATTTTAAAGGAATCGACTTTATCATTTTTAGTTTTACCACCGTGGATCGCCTTCATATAAAGCGCATGGCCTAAGATAAAATCAATTCCCAGTTCAGCACACCAATCTGACACCCAGTACCAGCAATGCATACACTCAACCCCGACAATTACATTGCCGATATAGGGTTCTAGAATGAGTAATAAGTCATCTTTGCTGGCACCTATCTTTTTGTGAGCAACAACTTCCCCTTTAGAATCAATGATGCAGACGTAAAGTAAACGTGCATGTAAATCAATACCACAGTAGTATGGATGTGAGTTATTATAAAATCTCATTGAGCTTTCTCCTGTTGGTTTAGTCACCTTAAGCATACCGCTGATGCGGCTTGCTAGGGAGAGGGCTCAATAAGTATCAAGAAAATCAACAAGGACACGTAACAGTTGGCTACGTTTCGCTTCGCTACACAATTTTAGCCAACCATTACTTAGCCTGTTATTTGGGCGTTGAACTAAGCCGCTGCGCGGAGCCAAATGAGGCTTCAATTGAGTACATAATCCTCATTGAAACCGTTAGGCTTAAAGATGTAAGATAGAAAAATATGATGAAAAGGAATTTCAATGAAAAACTTACCTGCTATTCAATATCAACAGACTAAAACTGCTCTGTATCCCATAGCCAGCATCAAAAAAAGCAAATTCCTATAGCATGAAGTATGCCAGTTAATATGGACTAGGCATCGGCCAAGTCCAACAAGCGATTTATGCCTTGCAAACAGCGCAACGCATAAATACTAAAACGTTATGCATCTAGGTAGATTGAGCAATGGAAGCGAGACCTAATAAATCCGAAGAGTTATTCCTCAGTCTTGGGTACAACCGGTTTTACGACTTGTTCGATGAGATCATGATGGATGATTTCTGGGCCAAAGAGGATTGCTATAGGTTTGGTAAAGTGTCGAGCATCTTTGCAGTTTATGCCGAGCTTTTAGCTTATGAGCCATTCAAGCATGTACTTGAAGCGCTAAAGACACAGCGTCCTCCGATGGAATCTGAGATTGGAGGCCCTCTGTTTAAGTTCGTGCGTAACATACTCGCTCATTTTCCCGTATTTGAAACATGGGATGAGGTGTGGGTGAGTAAGGAGCTAGTTAATTGGCAGAGAGAAGGCCTGACGATTGACCGTTTCCTAAAGAAGTATACAGGCCACGATGAAGTGAAGTATCGCTTCTGGGAAGCAGATAAAAAACGCATGACTTATATGAGTATTAGTTTTCCCGAAAAATACGGCGACAACAAGATATATCTTAAGGATATGATCGAAGAAAAAGACGGAGTGAAATTTTCACTCATAATGATGCGCCAGATACTTAATACACAAGTAGAGTCAGTTGGTGAAAATGCATAACAAACAAAGGCAGCGGACGCCAAAAAGCGGCGCTCGCTGCTTTGGGCGTTATAAGTCTAAACCTAGCATGGAGTGCTAATGTCCGAATCATGTAGTTGTGGCGAGAAAGCCGAAATTGGTGCAACAGTTAAATTTCATTGTAAAACCTGCGGAAGTGTTATTGAAAAGTTCACAGTCAAAAAGCCATTAAAGGCAGCTGGATTAGCTGCGATACTTGCATATGGTGGAAGTCAGTTTGTTGATTATGCAATAACAGATAATAGATATCCGCTAGATGTTGAATATGCAGTTTTAGAAGCATGCGCTAGTTCACATAAACAGCCATTATCTTATAGTTCATATGGTTCAAAGAAAAAATTATGCCTTTGTGCCTTAGAAGATACAATGAATGAAATTTCATATGTTAGATATAAAGTAAACCAAAAAGGCTTTTTAAAAGCGTTTGAAAGTAATGCTAAATCATGTAAATAGCCTTTGTATAGCTACGCTATACAAAGGCTTTATTACTTATTTACCTTTTGCTGGATTGTTACCTCGACCAGGACCAGATGGGTTGCCTGTTTTACTTGGTCCGTTTGGAGGAGTTGTTCCAGACTTACTTGCGCTAGATTGTGCTCTTGCCGCAAATGATCCTTTTGCTACTGCTCCGCCATTTGACTTCGCACTTGCTGATTGGATACGAGCAGCCGCGGCTTTAGACATTGAATTTTTAGACATGATATTTCCTTTTTTTAAGTTAAATTTATTGTCCCCGCTGGGACATTCACAAAGTAACAAAGGCGTTAGGGACAAATGGGGACAGTTGAATTACAAAATGAGATAAAACGCATTTTAGCTAAATTAAAATGGTCTCAAAAAAGGCTTGGTCGCGAGTTTTATATTGCTAAGCACGATTATGACGATGATGATGAGATTAGACAGTATGAAGAAAAAGTTAAAAAAGACCTTATGAGAAAAACTACTAAACCAGAATTGCTAAATTCGTACTTGGAAGTAATCTCTCAGCATAATGAATTTCAAAACTTAAATATTGTGATCCCATCATACTGTAAAAGTGGTATTTTAAGTGACGAAATGGAGCTTGGTATGAGCAATATATCAAAATTAATTAGTAAAATAGTGCCAGAGTAAACGACTTATAACAAGAGACTATGGCGTCAATAGTTAATTTTATACTTTTGGCGCGTCCCATAAAACGCCATCTCTTAATGTAGTGGCATAGTGGGTTTGGTCACTCAACTAGAGGTTTTGCAAAACCTGAAGTAATTCTTTAAATACTAATTTAGCGAAACCACTGACTCATTTCTGTCCAAAAACGAGTTGGTCTTAGCTTTTAAATGCCCAAATTCAACTCTGAACTTGAGGCCGTTGAAGAAAATGACGTGAGCTGGCCATGGACGGCCAGCTAGCTTTAGAGGGGAAGGGACGCCCCATCTGAAGCGTTAGCATTTTCGAATAAGGCCGAAGAACACTCGGACGAAGTTAAAAGCTCGATAATTTTCCGTCGCAATCTTTTCGCTACTGTTGTTTGGTTAAAAAGCGAAAATGTTGCCGGAACGGCAGGGGTGATCCAAGAGGGGATTGCTGTTGATCCCCTTTTGGCCCGTGCAGGGTGGAACCTTGCGATCTTGATTCAAACGGAGTTTGAAAAATTGGTGTGGCCGTAGGCCATAAAATGAAAATTACCTCTGTGGAATCATCACAGACAACGACTTAGGTTTCACCTCAATACGCATATCATCAGCCTCAAACAACTCGCCATCAATCACGTACTTAAACTGAGTATCAGTTGTTAAATAGATTTTCTTCGCCTGCTGATGATGAATCGCACTATTTGCATCGTTTTGGTCTCGACTGCCTGTTAAGCCTGCAAACAATAACTCGGTCATGCTGAGCAATTGCTGCGGTGAAGTGTCACTTGCCTCAATCCAAGTGATATCGAGTAAACCATCATTAATAATCGGTTCGCCATTACCCTGAGCTAATACGCTGGAAAATGGCGCGGCATTGGCAACCACTAAACTGGTGGTATCGATAGTGTGGGTTTCACCATCATCGAGCTGTAAGCGTAGCGATAACGATTGATTTTCATCAATGGCTTCCCATAAACCATTTAAATACGCTAATTGGCCCATGTCGTTCTTGGTTTCGCGGTCGGCTTTTTGAATCATTTTATGCTCAAACCCTAACCCCACCAGCAGTAACATAATGGTGTCGTTACACACTGCGGTATCAATACGTTGGTGATGGCCTTGAATTAAAATATCTAACGCCTGCGACACGGGTATTAACTTACTCGTGGCACCAAATAAGGTGTGGCTTAACGCATTAGTGGTGCCCATTGGGATAATGCCTAAATAAATATCACTGTCGACCAACACCGAGGCGACCTCGTTAACCGTGCCATCGCCGCCACAGGCTATGACAATATCAGCACCTTTTGCTTTAGCTTGTTCGGCTAATTGCACCGCCGATTTATCTTTAGCGGTGTACAACACATTAAGCTGAAAATAGCGCGATAGGGTTTGTTTAATATTATCGGCTTCATCGTGCCATTTACCGCCGCCTGATACAGGATTAACAATTAACCAGGCTTGTTTATGGATATTAATTTGCTGCTTTTGATGCATTTTTTCAACGCCAGCTAACTGCCACTTGTTCAAGCGTGCCGTTTGACGAATATCATTAATACTTTTGAGCACTTCGGTAAACTGACGGTTTTTATCGCGGCACACTAAATACGCGGCTAACACTAATACTGAGCGGCCTCGACCTAATGCACAATGTACTACCACATTATTACCTTTGCGAACCTGAGTATGTAACCAGTTTACGGCTTGATTTAATTGCGCCACGGTAGGCACGCTATGGTCTAACACCGGAATATTTAAATATTCGATATTTTCATCAACTAAGGTCCATTCAAGTGCATCAAACTCGGCGGTTACATCTAAAATAGCGCCAATATTTTCACGTTTTAGTTGCTCAACGTCGCTTGGAAATAACCGGCAAGCTAAATACAATTGCTTATCAATTTTTTGAATTGCCGGCACTTTATCGTGCTTTCGAGCCCACGCGTTATACACCTGACTGCCCATTAAAAACGGGATAAAACTCCAGCTGATATACCAGGGAATACTGCCGTCCTGGTTTTTACGAAAAATCCCTGCGCTATTAAACCAATACGCAGAGCTGACTAAACCTAAAGACAATGCCACCCAGCCAAACGCCACTTGCAGCACTACATTTGGTAATGCGATGCATAAACACAACGCAATAAAAGTACCAAGGGTGTAATAATATTTAATGTGGATTTGGGTTGGCATAATCGGTCCTCTTGGAGTAAATAACAAAAGCGGCACTCATGCCTAATGCATGAGTGCCGTTATATTATTAACAGTCTGAATCTTCGGCTTTCATGCCTTCTTTTACATCTTCACAAGCATCCTCAACTGCATTACCAGCATCTTGAATCATCTCATCGACCTTCTCACCAGCATTTTCGGCTTTGTTATCTGAACATGCTGATAAACCAGCAGTTAATAACACCATAAAACTTGCCATTGTGATTAATTTTAATAATTTCATATTTCATCTCCTTGATGATGGTAAAGACTTAATTGCTGGCAGATGCTTCTACTAGCTACATTAAGATATGCTTAATTAACAATTAAGCCATGTTTATTATTTAGATAGCTGTTGTTTGGATGCCTGCTATTTAAATGACTGCTATCGAGGTGATTTACCACGTAGCGCATTCGACACGAGCGAAATTAACAACAACACTACAAATATAAAGAAAATTATTTTAGCGATCCCCGCTGCCGCCCCTGCAATACCGCTAAAACCCAATAGACCTGCTATAACGGCTATTACTAAAAACATGATTGTCCAGCCCAACATAAAAACCTCCTTGGTATACGGTTTGTTTTAAATGTACTGAGTATACATAAACGATATCAGTACATGCGATGAACTCTGTATGTCTGTGTTTCATATACTTCTCATCGTTCGTATATTAACTAAAGCCAGCATCGTGCCAACTTTACAATATAAAAATAAGCAATTGATTTAAATGCTTTATTTATTTTACGGGCTTGGCGATGAAGGAATGAGATTAATGCTGCATGAGAAATTTTTACCGACAATTCGGTAAGAGTTTCAGGCCCAAAGCCTGATGGAGATAATAGGATGTAAAAAAGGGCTGCCCATTACGGCAACCTTATTTTTATCAAGATGATTTACTATTGAGTACTCGAAGGCGCAATGATAATTAACGTTATTTACAGCATCTTTATCTTGGCAATTTAAGTGATATCACCGCCGCTAAAGCGACAAATGCACTCGAGATCCACAAACAGGCTTCTAAACCATATTGTTGGTAGACCCAGCCCGACAATACCGTACCAATTAAGCGCCCTATAGCATTGGCCATATAATAAAAGCCTACATCGAGTGATACACCATCATGTCCGGCATAGCTGACAATAAGGTAGCTGTGCAGCGATGAATTAATCGCAAACACCGCCCCCAATAACATCAATCCAGCAATTAATGTCACATGAATATAAAAGTCAAAATGCAGCATTAATGCAATCGCTGCTGGAATAAGTAGTAAGTAAGTAGCCCATAAAAAGGCCGAGCGCCCTGTTGGCACTTTGCCTTGTTTTTTACCGGTAAAATACGGTGCAAAAGATTGCACTATGCCGTAACCAATCACCCAGCTGGCCATAAAGCCGCCGACCCACCAATGGTCCCATTGAAAGGTTACCGCTAAAAATACCGGCAATGCCACCACAAACCACACGTCGCGAGCACCAAACAAAAACATCCGCGCCGCCGATAGCATATTAATCGCCGGGCTTTTTGAGAACATATCAGTAAATTTAGGCTTGTTTTTGGCTTTACCTAAATCAGCTTTTAAGGTGAATAAACTCATCACCCATACAACTACTAACATAGCCGCCATGAGTATCACTGCGCCGCGAAACTCAAGTAACGTCAGTAATAAACCACCTAAAAAGAAACCCACCCCTTTTAAGGTGTTTTTAGAACCAGTGAGAATCGCCACCCATTGATACAACTTCCCCTGAGCATCACCAGGCACCAGCATTTTAATCGCGCTTTTGGCACTCATTTTATTGAGATCTTTGGCAATACCAGATAAGGCCTGCGCCGCCATAACATACATTACGGTAAGCATATCGGCTGGCACAGTTAACATGGCAAGCGCGACAATTTGTAGCCCAAGGCCGATGTTCATAGTGTTATTAAGGCCAAGCCTTGCGCCTAACCAGCCACCTACCAAGTTGGTCACTACGCCAAAAATTTCATAAAACAAAAACAACATGGCAATATTTAACGGACTGTAACCAAGCTGATGAAAATACAACACCACCAGCATACGAAGTGCGCCATCGGTTAAGGTGAACGCCCAATAATTACCGGTAATAATCAGGTATTGTTTAATCTGCGGCGGCAATGCGCTCAGTGATAACAGCCCCATGCTGGGTTATTCCTTATCTGCTAAACCAACTTTGCGGGCAAGCTCTGCGGTACGGTTAGCGTATCCCCACTCATTGTCATACCACACGTATAATTTCACTTGGGTGTCGTTGACTACCATGGTCGACAAGGCATCAATAATGCTTGAACGTGGATCAGTTTTATAATCAACAGACACTAATGGACGCTCTTCATAACCCATAATGTCTTTAAGCTCATTGTCAGCAGCTTGTTTAAGCAATTGATTCACTTCTGCTACTGTGGTGCCGCGAGCCACTTCAAACACACAATCGGTAATCGATGCATTGGCCAGTGGAACCCTAATCGCATGACCATTTAACTTGCCTTTAAGCTCTGGAAAAATGTGAGTAATGGCAGTAGCGGAACCGGTTGTTGTCGGGATTAAACTGATACCACATGCACGAGCACGGCGTAAATCAGCGTGCGGGGCATCCAGAATGGTTTGGGTATTGGTAATATCGTGAATAGTGGTCATCGAGCCATGCTTAATGCCGATTTTTTCGTGGATCACTTTTACCACTGGCGCTAAACAGTTGGTGGTACAAGACGCTGCGGTCACAATCGGATGAATGGCTTTATCATAAAGGTCATCATTTACGCCCATCACAATATTGAGCACGCCCTCTTCTTTCACTGGTGCAGTAACTACCACACGCTTAACACCTTGCTCTAAATAGGCTCGCAGTAAAGCTTTGGTTTTGATTTTACCCGACGCTTCAATCACCACATCGCATTGTGACCAATCGGTATCTTGAGTGGCTTTGTTTTGAGTACATGGAATGGCCTTACCGTTAATCACAATAGCATCGCCTTGATGAGTCGCCTCGTGATGCCAACGACCATGAACAGAATCAAAGGTCATTAAGTGCGCCAATGTTGCCGCGTCGCCTGCTGGATCGTTAATGTGTACAATTTCGACGTCGTCCCAATCGTACGCTGCGCGCATTGATAAACGTCCCATACGGCCAAAGCCATTAATTCCGATTTTAATTTTCATAATATTTCCCACTAAATTTAAAGTAAATTAAGCTGAACTAAACTAAATTTAAGCACCTAAGCATTGCAGAGTTAACGGCAAAAACTGACTTTATCAGGGCGGTTTTTCATGCTGTCTAGACGATCAAGATGCGGCAAGATTAACGCAATGTTATTTTCGGTCGTTTGCGCAATCACCGACTTAATCCATAACGGTAATGCTGAATTAATCCGATAAAATACCCACTGACCGTGTTTTCTGTCGCTTAGAATATTGGCCTTTTTCAGTAAGGCTAAATTACGTGACACTTTAGGTTGGCTATCTTCATCTAGCGCTGCCATTAATTCACACACACACAGCTCACCATGATAATGAGTCAACATTAAGGTTTTTAGACGGATATCGTCGGTTAAGCATTTATAAAATACGATGGGCTCAACATCGGTTAGCGCCTCTACGTCGAGCGGTTCAACTTCGGCTGGAGCTTCAATCGTTGCTGTTGCAGACGTCTTACTTTCCACCAGCAAAAACATTGATAAGCGATTGTTAAGCTCGGTTAAGGTGCTGGAGAAAGGATGGCTACCCTTGCGTGTTTTAGGATCAGGAAAATCCCAGGCGAGTTGCTTGCCAGCCCCAGGAAAACTACGGCATTCGCTGTTGGCTTTATCGCAAAGCGTAATCACGTAGTCAAAGGCTTGCCCTGCAAAAGTTTGTACGTTTTTAGACAATAAATGACTGGCGTCGACACCAAATTTTTGGATTGCGTCAATCGCTCTTGGGTCAACTTGCTCCGGCTCAGTACCCGCACTGAATACCTCAAATTGTTCAGCCGCTTTGCTCCTTAATAACGCCTCTGCCATTTGTGAACGGGCAGAATTTCCAGTACATAAAAACAATACGCTTTTCTTTTTCATAGATGATTAGCTCAGCTGGAATCTTAAAAACATTGTATATATGATTTTTTATATATACAAGACTGAGATAATAAAAAAGCCTATTCAAACTAATGAATAGGCTAGGGCCTGAACTCAACGTTAGTGTTTATCTAGCCAGTTCAGTGCCAGTGGCCATAAGATTTGCGACTTGCTGCTAAAAAATTTCATATGGCCAATTTCAGCTAAACCATGCTCACTTGGCGTTAGGGTTAACGTTTGACCATTAAGCTTAGGGAACACCGACATCATGTCTGCTACATTGACGTTGTTAGCAATCTTGTCATCAACAGCATTAACCCACAACGACGGTAATGCCAACTCATCGTAACAATGTTGGTGTACGGTTTTACCAAAAGCCGTTTTGACATACCCTTGGCCATTACACCATTGCTGCCATTGCTTAGCGACGGCCTTTGGTAACGGCTCTCCCATTCCCACCCATTGAGACTTGGTATGGTTAAACATCGTATTACTGACAGGAATAAAAAAATTCATGAAAAAATGCGCTTGCACGAGATAGCTCAACTTCATATTTTTTAGCTGTCCAGATGAACACGCAAAGTTAAACATAGAACTAATATCTGCAGCGTTATGCATTAAGCCAATGAGTTGACCACCAGCACTGTGCCCCACAAGATGATATTTGGTTTGCACAAAAGTCTCTTGTAAACATTCCAACACCGCAGGCATGTCTTTTTCGCCCCAACACTGTAACGATGCAGTACTTTGCGCGACGGGCCCTATTAATGACTCACCAATACCTCGGTTATCAAACGTGATAACCCCGTAACCATTATCGGCAAGGTAGGTAGCAAAATTTGCGTAAAACTGTCTTTTAATCCCCGTAGCAGGTGCGATCATTACCGCACCTTTTAATGCGGTGGTAGGCACATAAACGGTTGCAGCCAGTGATTCACCGTCGCTGCATGTTATTGTTATTTGCTTTATATTCTGCTGATTCATGGTCTTTAGTCACATCTATTGAAGGGGTAATCAATATTACTTATGTGCCAAAGTAACAGATATCACCATAGAGGCAATAAACAGTCCATTCATACCAAACTAAAATATTAAACGGGAATGCTATGTTTGATTTGCAATAAACATAGCAACAAGTGTGTTGCCGTCAATCTACAAATAGTGATTACATTAATTCTTTTCTATAAGGAATACTGCTTTGTGCTCCATGACGTGTGACAGCAATAGATGATGCTTTATTAGCAAATTCGACAGCATCTTTTATATTTTGCCCTTCATCTAATGCCACCATCAATGCGCCATTAAAAGTATCTCCTGCTGCTACTGTATCAATTGCACTGACTAGCGACGCGGGAATAATTTGCCCTTGGCCTTGTTCACTTAAGTAAGCGCCTTTACTGCCAAGTGTAATAATAACAATATCAATCCCTTGCTTATGAAGATACTCCGCAGCTTTTGATGCACTTTGTTGATCAATAACCTCAATCCCAGTTAGCGCTAAAGCCTCGGTTTCATTAGGCGTGATGATATCGATTAAGCACAATAAATCATTGCTCAGTGTCGCTGCGGGAGCTGGGTTTAAAATCGTTGTACATTGGGATTGTTTTGCCAGTGTTAACGCCTGCTGCACACTATCAATAGGTGTTTCTAACTGAATCAACATGTAATCAGCTTGAGCAAATAATGCTTGTTGTTGCTGAATATGTTGTGCAGACAAATAGGCATTAGCGCCAGGAACCACCCCTATACTGTTTTCGCCATGTTGATTGACAAAAATAACCGCAGTGCCAGTGCTCTGATTGGTAATCTCGTAACAGCCGCTTAAATCGATGCCATCAGCGGCCCAAGTTTTTCGCATTGTTGCTGCATTGCTATCATCACCAAGAGCACTGATAAAATAGATATTTTGGTTAGCATCACGTAATCGTGCCGCTGCAACGGCTTGATTTGCGCCTTTTCCGCCCAATTCTAGTCGATATTGCTGACTGATTAAGGTTTGCCCTGCTTGGGGTAATTCATCAAATGTTAAAACATGGTCGGCATTGGCACTACCAACAACTAATAAAGTACTCATGGATATCCTTAGTTGCCATGCAAGAACTGCATGGCATGAGTTAACTAGGGGCTGCTGATCTTTTAAGTTTTTTTTGCAGCGAATTTGTTGGTCCATAACTGAAATTATGAGTTACAAGACAGAGGCTTTGTGGTGTCGTTATTCTACATAAAAAGCTGACAACACAGTAGAAACGGCCAACAAATGCTGCCCGAAGGATTCAGCTAAAGCGGTTTACTCTTTGTTAAGCGATTCTTTGATTAGCGAGCGGTGCTTAGATGACTAGGCAGCAATCCACTCGCCTCGATTAAATCGCTTTTATCTCGAACAAAATTTAACCGGCAAAGATCTACAGATCCGAATAATCGTTTAAACGCTCAACGATGAAATCAACAAAACCAGAGCGATTAATATTAAACAATACTTTGGCATTATGTGGTTTTCCGGTTAATTGATAACGATCAACCACAGTCATACCTTGGGTATGCTCACCTTTGGTTTCGATACCTACCCAGCAATCGATGGCAGTAAATAGCGACGGATTGAGCAGCCACGCTATAGTACAAGGATCATGTAATGGTGCCCCAGTGAAACCCCATTTGGGATCGCGATGGTAAATCATAAAAAAGTCGAGTAGTTCGGCCACGCATTTCGCTATCGGATTGTTAATTGCTCTAATTCGCTCAATATCCTCATCCATAATTTGCGCTTCATGAGTAACATCTAGACCACACATAACAATGGGAATACCTGATTTAAACACCATATCAGCAGCTTCTGGATCGACAAAAATATTGAACTCTGCAGCAGGAGTCCAATTGCCAACGCCTGCTGCACCACCCATTAAGACAATACTGTCTATATTGCTATGAAGCTCAGGATGTGCGGCAAGAAACAGCGCAATATTCGTTAATGGGCCAGTAGGCACAAGCGTAACAGCTTGTTGGCTGTTGCGAACTTTATCGGCCATTAATTCAATGGCATTTTGTGCCACTGGTGCGAATGCAGGATCTGGCAGTTTTGGACCATCAAGGCCAGTTTCACCATGTACGTTGTCAGCAATGATTAACTCTCGAGCTAAAGGCTTAGGCGCGCCCCCCGCAACAGGAATATCATGTCGTCCGAGCAAGGTTAATACGCGTAGCGCATTATTGAGGGTTTTTTCAGGGGTTTGATTGCCAGCACTTGTGGTTACAGCGAGTACATCAAGTTTAGATGAACTGAGTGCAAGGATAAGTGAGATGGCATCATCATGGCCGGGATCGCAATCAAGAATAACAGGACGTTTCATGGGTAATTTCCTTATTCAAATGTAGGGGTAATGTATCACTTGCTTAGCTGAGCATTCATGCTTAAACGATAAAAATGTGATCTAATATCAAGATTACGCAGACAAGTCATCAACATTTAATGCTATTAAGATAAACTCATTTGAGACAATTGAAGTTTAACGCATGTTTCAAATGGTATAATAAATAGTAATATACATAAAATTACATATTATCAGTGATATAACATTTACAGTGCGACTTTATTGCCTCTTTTTCAATAGCGCTTATCTGACTTATATATAATGATTGTTTTATAAGCGTGGAGAGAAGTATGGATTGTCGTTTAGGTTGTGGTGCTTGTTGTATTGCACCTTCTATTACAAGTCCCATTCCAGGTATGCCAAAGGGTAAACCTGCTGGAGTACGCTGTATTCAGTTAAATGATGATAATTTATGTATGATTTTCGGTCGTTCCGACCGTCCAGATGTCTGCGCTGATTTTAGTGCAAGCATTGATGTATGTGGCACGACGAATCAACAAGCTTTATGGTTGATCACTGATTTAGAATCTTCAACGTGCTAACGTGCTAGTTTAATTTACCTTGGATATTTTTGCTCATGCAACTAACCCGATATACAGATTTTGGTATCCGCATTTTAATGTATCTTGCGGTACAACCCGAGCGTGAAAGCTTGTTCCGCATTGCTGAAGTGACCAGTGTATTTGATCTTTCCTCAAATCATGTGGCCAAAATTATTCATCAATTAGGGAAATTAGGTTATTTACACACTGTTAGAGGTAAAAGCGGTGGCTTTAAATTAGCCAAAGCGGCTGAAGATGTGTTACTTGGGCAACTGGTTCGTGATTTAGAGCACTCATTAGCACCAATAGATTGTGAATCACCATATTGCCGCTTTACGCCGGTCTGTAGATTGAAAGGTATTTTAGGCCAAGCTGTTGCAGCCTATTTGAATGTACTAGATCAATATACTCTAACCGATATTGTCGCGAATAAAACCGACATATTGTCTACTTTACCGGACTTATCTATTTCAGTGTTGCAGTTGGATTAGGTTGGCCAGCGGTTGCCATACCAACTTCATCGAATAATTGAGATGTTGGCACTAATATGATGCCATTTTCTTTTAGTCGCATTAAGTTAGCGTTTAAAAAACGAATGGTTTCAGGATAAGGATGAGCAATAGCAACAAGCTGCCCCTGCTGTTTCGAACGGGTAATGATTTGCTGAAATTGCTTCTCCAGCGCGTCATCATTAATATCGTTGTCTAAAAACACTTCCCTTCTGAGTAATGGCACGCCCAGTTTAATCGCTTGGTTGCTAGCTCGGGTGTATTTAGTGGTAACACTGTCGACAAAAAACAACTTGTGTTGCTTTAAACTCTCCATTACCCATCGCATAGGTTCATCCATCTGAGTCAGTAAACTACCCATGTGGTTATTTGCCCCTTTAGCAAACGGAATGCTAGAAAGTGCACTTTGTAATTGCTGTTTAATTTGCGCTTCGCTCATATCATTAGTTAACCCACCCGGCCCTAATGCTTTACCATTTAAGGCTTGCATTGGCAGGTGTAGCATAATTTCATGACCTTTTTTGTGGCCATCTGATGCCAGTTTTTGGCCTAAGGGAGTATGAGGAAGCACTGAAAGGGTAATATTTTGTGGCAAAGATAATGCGGCTTCATCAGTTAATCTGTAACCAATATCGTCAATGATAATGGCCAGTTTAGCGGCGCTAACAGGCATGATACTACTGAGTAACAATGGGATTAATAATAGGATTAATAATAGGATTAATAATGACTTTAGCACAAATTTAACTTATTTGGTTAAGGGAGTAATTGTTGTTTTAATATCAGTATTATAAGCACAGTTATAAGCGTTGATATAGTGCTAATTGACAGAATGACTTGGTGACAGAAATTGTAACATGCTAAAAAATGACAAATAATCAGCTAATTTATAATCTTTCCACTTGCTAAGTAAGTCTATCTACTTGCTAAGTAAAGCTGACTGCTGATGTTTAACGGCAATAATATGCGGGGTCGACCGCCTTACCCTTATTGCGGATTTCAAAATATAATCCCGGCTCTTGTTGTCCACCAGAGCGACCAACAAGTGCAATAGACTCACCGTTTTTCACCATATCACCAGGTTGCTTTAAAAGCGTTTGGGCGTGACCGTAGAGGCTCATATAGCCTTTGCCGTGGTCAATCACTAATACCATACCAAAACCACGTAACCAGTCTGCATAAATCACTTTCCCTGATGCCACAGCATTGATATTTTGCCCTTCTGGTGCAGCAAGTACCGCACCTTTCCAAACAATTTGTCCAGAGCGGCTACTACCAAAGCGTTTACTTATTCTGCCGTTAGTTGGCCATTTCAATTTGCCTTTCTGGCTTGCTATTCCGTCCATTGTTGGGTTGGCCTTTGCGGCCAGCATGGCTTGCTGCACAATACGTTTTAAACTCGCCTCTTCTATTTGCAGTTGTTCTAATTCCGCACCTTTACTGGATAAGGTTCGTTGTAATTGAGTCAATGTTTGTTGGCGTTGACCTTGCTCTTTAGTTAATTGCAGTGCTTGTTGTTTTTGGTCTATGACTAACGCATTGAGTTTTTGTTGAGCCGTGACTTGCTGTTGCTTAACGGTATCTAAATCGATACTGGTTTGCTTGAGCTGCTTAATGGCCTTAATTCGGGCATTATTCAAAAATTGATAATAAGCTAGCATACGTTCAACGGCGGCAGGTTTTTGCTGGTTAAGCATCATTTTGGTGTAATCATGATTACCGGCTAAATAAGCACTCGACAACTGATTTGATAAAGTTTCTTGTTGGCTAGTTTTGAGGCTGGCGAGTTCGATTTGTTGCTTGTCGAGTTCGCGAAGTTTGGTATTAACGGTCGCGAGAGATATTTGTGATTGATTCACTTTTTGCGCCGCTTTGGCAATCGCTTGTTCATCACTTTTAAGTAATGCAATAAGCTTCTCGCGTTGCTTAGCTGTATCTTTGAGTGAATTTTGCTGTTGGTTTATTTGTACTTGAATAGACTTCAAAGCCGATTGGCGTGAAGACAAATCAGCACTATTAGCTGTAAGTGAACAGATTAGAAAGCCAGCGATAATGCTGGCTTTAACAAATAAACGAGTTATCACGAGTTAATCTTTACTCTTTAAGGTCAATGATACAGCGTCCAGTCATTTCTTTCGGGATGCTTTGGCCCATCAAGGTTAACATAGTTGGCGCAATATCGCTTAAGCGTCCACCATCTTTTATTACCGCATCACGGCCGACATAAAGGAAGGGTACTAAGTTACTGGTATGCGCCGTAAATGGTTGCCCTGTAGTGAGATCTTCCATTTTTTCGGCATTACCATGATCAGCCGTAATCAAGCATTCGCCATCCACTTTTGCTAACGCTTCGACGACCCGACCAATGCAGGCATCAACTGCTTCACAAGCTTTAACTGCGGCATCAAAGTTACCGCTATGGCCGACCATATCACCATTTGGATAGTTACAAATGATCACATCATATTTTGTAGATTCTATCGCAGCGACCAATTTATCGGTTAATTCTGCTGAGCTCATTTCCGGTTGCAGATCATATGTAGCAACCTTAGGTGACTGAATTAAAATACGATCTTCACCTTCGAATGGCTCTTCTTTGCCGCCATTGAAAAAGAAAGTCACATGAGCATATTTTTCAGTTTCCGAAATACGCAGCTGAGTCTTATGCAGGTTTTGCAGGGTCTCCCCCAAGGTATTGACTAAATCACTCGATGGATAAGCTACCGGTGCATTAATGTCTGCAGCGTAGTCTGTTAGCATCACAAAGTTGATTTTTGGCATTTTATTACGTACAAAACCGTCAAAATCAGGATTGACAAAACTGCGAGTAATTTGACGAGCACGATCAGCGCGGAAATTCATAAAAATCAGTGAATCGTTATCGTTTAATACCGCAGCCTCACCTTGAGCATCAACAATTGCAGAAGCTTTAACAAACTCATCATTTTCATCACGAGCATAAGCTGCATCCAATGCTTCTGGCGCCGATGTGTAAGTGAATTGGCTTTTACCTTCGGTAATTAATTCGTAGGCTTGTGATACGCGATCCCAACGATTGTCACGGTCCATCGCAAAATAACGGCCAATCATAGATGCAATGCGGCCATGACCTAATGAGGCAAATAGCTTATCAAAATGTTCCAAGCTTTTTTTAGCACTACGAGGCGGTGTATCGCGGCCATCTAGAAAAGCATGTAAATACACTTTAGTTGCACCACGCTCAACGGCCATACGGCACATAGCTTCAATGTGGTCTTCATGACTGTGTACACCACCAGGGGACAATAATCCCATAATGTGAACCGCACCATTGGCGGCGATGGCTTTATCTACGGCGTCACAAAGCACTGGATTTTTTTCAAACTCATGGTCAGCAATTGCTTTACTGATTCGAGTGAGCTCTTGATACACAATTCGGCCCGAGCCAATATTGATATGACCCACTTCAGAGTTACCCATTTGACCATCGGGTAATCCCACATCAATCCCAGAACCTGAAATAAGACTATGAGCATATTTTGCATTAAGTTTATCTAAAACAGGAGTCTTGGCACTGAAAACTGCGTTATATTGCGTATCTTCACTGTAACCCCAGCCATCAAGAATAAGTAATGCGAGTGGACGTTTCTTTGTCATTTTGCAAGTACCTTTTTAAGTTAAAAATAGAAGTGTTAGAAAATTTTAATTGAATTAATATTACTACTTATCGATAGTGTGCAAAAGGCATATAGGTTTGAAGATATAACTAAAGCAACGAATAACAATAGGTCAGTTGCCAATAACTCGACTTAAACCGTTTATTTTAGGTGTTTCTTTAATGAAAACTGCCGAGCAAAACGATATACTCGGGGCCATCTCATCTTAGTCATCGTCAGAGAAATCAATAATTATGCAAGAATATATGGAATTTTTTAAAGCTAACCCAATGTTAAGTTTAGCGTGGGTCGGCTTGTTTGTAGCACTTGTTGTTAGTGTCATTAAATCTGGTACATCAAAAGTGAAAAACGTCAGCCATCAAGAGCTAACACTCATGGTGAATAAGCAAGATGCCAAAGTTGTTGATGTACGTAGTAAAGAAGAATTTAAAAAAGGCCATATTGTTGATGCGCTTAATGTGACCCTAACAGAAATCAAAAATAATCAACTCACTAGTCTTGAAAACCTCAAAACTAGCCCCATTATATTAGTATGTAACTCTGGTATGACATCTGGACAAGCAGCTCAGCTACTGACTAAACAAGGGTTTGAAGCCGTGTTTAATCTAAAAGGTGGCATGGGCGAATGGCAAGGTGCAAATTTACCCGTGGTTAAAAGTAAACGTTAATATTATTGATTTATGATATTCAGTGTTAACCAATTTGGTTATAGGTTAAGACGGTTTATTATCAAGATTTTGTTCGTTATCATTTCTCGAGCTGGATCAACTTTACGGGATAACACTAATGTTAGATTAACGTTTTCATTAGGTGTGATAGCCCAACACAATTAGCTTCACAGAAAAGCTAAATAACATTGATAGGTAGGAAATTATGGCTGAAGTAGCAAACAACGAAGCACAAGCACCACAGTTTAACATTCAGCGTATTTATACAAAGGATTTGTCTTTTGAAACACCAAACAGCCCTGCTGTTTTCCAGAAAGAATGGAACCCAGAAGTAAAATTAGATTTAGATACTCGCAGCAACAAGCTGTCTGACGACACATATGAAGTCATCTTATCGTTAACGGTTACGGCTAAAAATGGCGAAGATACTGCTTTTTTATGTGAAGTTCAGCAAGCGGGTATTTTCTCAATTGTTGGTTTAACTGAACAACAACTTGCACATTCTTTAGGCGCATATTGCCCTAACGTATTGTTCCCATACGCACGTGAATTAGTGGGTAACTTAGTTGGTCGTGGTACTTTCCCACAACTAAACCTTGCTCCAGTTAACTTTGATGCTCTATTTGCTCAGTACGTTCAACAGCGTCAAACTGCAGCAACTGAAGAAGCTACTGCGTAATTTATGAATAACGCTGCCGAAATTACGGTATTAGGGGCGGGGTCTTATGGCACCGCCCTTGCTATTTCTTTAGCCAGTAACGGCCATAAAACGTTGCTTTGGGGTCACGATCCAAAAAGCATGAAAGTCTTAGCAGATAGTCGCTGTAACGAGCGTTTTTTACCTGGTATTCAGTTTCCTGATTGTTTAGCAATCGAACCGGATTTAGGTAAAGCTCTCGCAGCAAGCCAAAATATCTTAGTGGTCGTTCCAAGCCATGTATTTGGTGATGTACTCAAACAAGCTAAGCCATTATTACGCAAAGATGCCCGGATTGTGTGGGCGACCAAAGGGTTAGAGCCTGAAACAGGTCGTTTATTACAAGATGTTGCACGCGAGCAACTTGGAGAACAATATCCGTTAGCGGTATTGTCTGGCCCTACGTTTGCTAAAGAGTTAGCTGCCGGTTTGCCTACCGCCATTTCTATTGCAGGGACTTGCCCGCAGTTTACTAATGATTTGGTTGAGTTACTCCACAGCCCAAAACGATTGCGCGTTTATGCTAATGACGATTTTACCGGCCTTCAACTCGGTGGCGCGGTTAAAAACGTGATTGCGATTGGTGCCGGCATGTCCGATGGCATTGGCTTTGGTGCTAATGCACGTACAGCATTAATTACCCGAGGTTTAGTCGAACTTAGCCGTTTAGGCGTCGCCCTCGGCGCCGATGCCTCAACCTTTATCGGTATGGCTGGTTTAGGTGATTTGGTATTAACTTGTACCGACAATCAATCGCGTAACCGTCGTTTTGGCTTGGCATTGGGCCAAGGTAAAGATGTCATAACCGCGCAAGAAGAAATTGGTCAAGTAGTCGAAGGTTACCGCAACACTAAAGAAGTGTTTACCCTAGCTAAACGCCTCGGAGTAGAAATGCCGATTACAGAGCAAATTTATCAAGTGTTGTATCAAGGCAAAGCACCCGTTGAAGCAGCAAAAGAGTTACTTAGCCGAGACAAAAAGTCTGAAACACTCAAAAAATAGTGCAACTGATCGGCTAACTTAACCGTGAGTAGATACCAAAAAGGATGCTAAAATAGCATCCTTTTTTGCATTTAATGTTTATCAATTAAACCCAAAACAACCAATTTTAACGTGTGGAGTATAGCGTGGAACATCATGATGTAATCATTATCGGCGCCGGTGCGGCAGGATTAATGTGTGCTGTTACAGCGGGCTACCGAGGTCGTGATGTGTTGGTATTAGATAACGCCAAACAAGCGGGTAAGAAAATTATTATCAGTGGTGGTGGCCGTTGTAACTTCACCAACCAAAAAGTTGAACCACAGCAGTTTATTTGTGGTAATTCACACTTTGTAAAATCGGCATTGGCGCGCTATCGTTCAAGCGATTTTATTGAATTGGTTGAACGTCATGGTATTGAATACCATGAACGTGATCATGGACAGTTATTCTGTAATGACTCCGCGAAAGAGATCGTTACCATGTTGACGACCGAGTGCGAATGGGCAGGCGTTAAAATTAAGCTACGCACCGAGATATTATCGGTAAATAAAACCGACACAGGATTTATTTTAACCAGTTCAAATGGTGACTTTAGTTGTGAGTCGTTAGTGATTGCTACTGGCGGTTTGTCCATGCCCAAATTAGGTGCTACGCCTTATGGCTACAAGCTTGCTGAGCAATTTGGCTTAAAAGTATTACCTACCAGCGCTGGCTTAGTGCCTTTTACTTGGCATGCAGATCAAAAAATCCGGTTTGAGCCATTGTCAGGCATTGCAGTGCCAACCACTATCACGGCACAAGATGGCACCCAGTTTAGTGAAGCCTTATTGTTTACTCATCGCGGCTTGTCAGGCCCTGCGGTGTTACAAATTTCAAATTACTGGCATCCCGGTGAAGCGATTTCAATCAATTTACTACCCGGTGAAAATGCATTAGATAAAATTGAATTTGCGCTTAAACATCATCCAAAACAAAGCCTACGCAATACCCTAAGTCAGTGGTTGCCAAAACGCTTGGTTGAAGCCCTATTTGAAGAGTCTCAACTGGATAAAGCCCTCAATCAATTAGGACACGGCGAACGTGAAAAATTGGCTGATGAACTCAATAACTGGTCAATAGTAATGAACGGCACCGAAGGTTATCGCACCGCAGAAGTAACATTAGGTGGTGTAGATACCAATGAACTGTCATCTAAAACCATGCAAGCGAACAAGGTCTCTGGATTATACTTTATTGGTGAAGTCATGGACGTAAGTGGTTGGTTAGGTGGATTTAATTTCCAGTGGGCTTGGAGTTCTGGTGTTGCTGCTGGGCTGGCGGTTTAGTTGTAAGCGTGGAATTGGAGCGAAGACAATTGCGGTGGGCGGCTTACATAGTATTGTTTAATAAAAATGATGGAATTAAACAAAGACAATCATTTAAGATTCAATAGCTAATTTGTTTATTGTTATTTAACCCTAAAAGATTGTCTAAAAATGAGTAATTACTTACCACAACAATAAATACAATGATATTTTACCGTCAATAGTAATTAAGTCATCTTCAATGACGTTATTTACTGCCCGCCTTCTGCCGATATATCAATCACGAAAAAATGCCGAGCTTGATGGGGCTAATATTCATGCTTATGATCTCAAAAATGAACATAAGTTTACAAACGGATCGATTTGTTGGTTCCTTTAATGTTGAATTGCCCAAAAATAGTACATAATATTACCCTACGCCATACCATTTTAACTTTATAGTGTTAATTCATAGTGTAATTTTTGATGCTTTAATCATTAGATTCACACGCCTGCTCTTAGATCCGTGAAGGAATTATTGAAGAATGTTAAAGCTAAAAGTTACTTCTTATGCTGCATTATTGGGCTTGTTCACGAGCTCCACAGCCATCGCTGCCGAGTCGACCTCTCTGGATCTAAGTCTACAAGAGTTGCTGAATGTTGAAGTGACCTCTGTATCAAAACAAAAGCAGCCTTTATCTAACTCACCCGCTGCTATCTATGTAGTAACGAGTGAACATATTCGTCATTCTGGGGCAACCTCAATCCCGCAAGCTCTTCGCGATGTGCCCGGACTTCATGTAGCACAGATTGATTCGCAAAAGTGGGCTATCAGTAGCCGTGGGTTTAACGGCCGCTACAACAATAAATTATTGGTATTGATGGATGGCAGAACCCTCTATTCACCCGTATTTTCAGGCGTCTATTGGGAAGTGCAAGATACACTGATGGCCGATATTGAACGTATTGAAGTGATACGGGGCCCTAGTGCGGCTATGTGGGGAGCGAATGCTGTAAATGGTGTTATTAATATTATCACCAAACACAGTGCGGACACTTCTGGCGGTTATGCAGAACTAGGCGCCGGTGATTATGAACAAGGATTTGCAGGTTTTCGTTATGGTTCGACATTATCAGATAATGCAACATCAAGGGTGTATGTAAAAGGTCATAGTAAAGACTCTCTTGAGCATGATCAGCAGGATCTCGGTGACTATCTTGTGGGGCCTTCTGCAAGTGTTGATAAAGATAACGACTGGACGCACCTGCAAGTCGGGGGCCGCGTTGATATAGAGCTTGAGACCGGCACAAGCCTAATGTTGAGCAGTGATTGGTATCGCACTCAAATGCAGCAGACATCTTATTATCCAACATTAGTTGGCCCATCATATATTGAATATAATAATGATGAAGTAAACAGCGATGGCTTTAATCTGTTATCAAAGTTCACCAAAGCGCTATCGCCAACTTCTCAATATAGTCTGCAAACTTACTACGATTATGCAAAAAGAGACGATGATTGGTATGGTTTTAGTAGTGAAACCCTTGATATTGATTTCCAGCATCAACTGCTTTTAGGGCAAAATCATAATATTGTCTGGGGACTAGGTTACCGCTTCATAAATGACGATTTTGACAAAAGTACGATTATTGTTAGCAGTAAGTCAGCATCAACTCGAACTAATTTATGGAGCACATTTGTTCGTGATGAGATGACGTTAATAGATGATGAATTGTGGCTTACTTTAGCTGCGCGTGTTGAACACTTTGATTACACAGGCTTTGAAGTTCAACCCAATATTCGATTAATGTGGCAGTTGAATAAAAAAAATAATTTGTGGGCCTCTGTATCTCGCGCAATCAGAACACCATCTAGGGTAGAAAATAATCTATCGGTTAACGCACAAAATATACCGCCTTCGGTTGAGTCTCCATTGGTCAGTATATGGGTGGCTGGTAACGAGGATTATCAATCTGAAGAAATCATTTCCTATGAATTGGGTTACCGTGTTACACCTGCAAAAAAATGGTCATTTGACTCAACAGTATTTTATAACGATTATAGTCAACTCCGCAGTGCTCTCACCAGCACAACAGATTTCAGCACTTTTCCTAATTATATTTCGCAATACTTAACATTTGGTAATGATCTCAAAGGACATAATTATGGCTTCGAGTTCTCTTCTATGTGGGTTGCAACCGATGCTATCCAATTCAAACTGAATTATAACTTTATTCAAAATGAGTTTGGTGAAAATCAAAGTCAAAATACTGATGCTCCAGAACATATGTTGTCGACAATGATGGACTGGAGCATTACTGATGATATCGATCTTAATCTAGTGTGGCGATATATGGGTGACGCTTATGTTATCAATACCAATGACCTTAGCACTAAGACCATTGATAGCTACCATGGTGTAGATATTGGGTTGCACTGGGCAGTTACTCCTGATGTATTGTTATCGGCATTCGGAAAGAATTTACTTCATCCTGCTCACCTTGAGTATGAAGGCGAGAACTATCAATTCCCTTATAGAGTTGGGCCGAGTTATTACGTTAAAGCAAGCTTAACTTTTTAAGCTTACAATCATGAAAAAAACCTGCTTTAACCGAAAGTTATTGTATTCATTATGGATGATGGGAATCGTCTTGCTTCCGCGTACCTCTATGGCGGAGGATGCGTTCGAATTAAAGGCCGCGTTGACTTATAACTTTGCTAAGTTTACCCAGTGGCCTGAATCACGACTCAATGGAATGTCTACATGGAAAATCTGTTACTTCGATAATCAATATCACGATAGTTTTATGGGGCTTGCTAATAAAAAATTGACCACTCAGCCTGTCACCGTTATTCAATTATCAGACATCAGTAAAATAGAACAGTGTGATGTGGTATTTATTGATGCTAATTCTAGAGGATTAACACATCGTTTGTTATTAGCAGTAGAGAACAAAGCGATTTTAACGGTTTCAGATATCTCGGGCTTTGAAATGCAGGGCGGGATGATTGAAATTGTCGAACAAGATAAGCGGTTATATTTCAAGGTTAATATGCAAGTGTTAGAGGCATCAGGATTAAAAATCAGTTCACAAGTATTAAAATTAGCACTCGAAGTTAAACGATGATGAAACGTTATTTTCCTAATAACATTATTATTTATCCGCTCATTCTAGCCATCTAAATCTCCCTCAATAACGTTACAATTTTATACCCAAAAGAACAATACTCACGGAAGTAGCTAACCTTTAGGCTTAAATGATGAGAACGTACACAGCTCAATGGTGCCAATATTCATGCTCATGTTCTCAAAAATGAATATAAGTTTACAAACGGATCAATTTGGTGATTGTTTTAATGTTGAATCACCTAAAAATAGTACATAATCTTACCATATGGCATACCCTTTTAACTTTAAAGCAAAAATTCATTGTGTAACTTTTGATACGTTAATCAATTGACATGTATCCCCTTAGATTTGTGAAGGAACCATTAAGAAATGTTAAAGTTGAAAGTTACTTTTTTGGCTACACTATTTGTTTTTATAGTCAGTTTCACTGCCATCGCAACCGAGTCAAACTCTCTGGATCTCAGTCTGCAAGAGTTGATGAATGTTGAAGTTACCTCAGTATCAAAACAAAAGCAGCCCTTGTCTAACTCGCCTGCTGCAATCTATGTCGTCACAAGCGAGAGTATTCGTCGCTCTGGGGCGACCTCAATCCCCCAGGCTCTTCGCGATGTTCCTGGGCTACATGTTGCGCAAATTGACTCACAAAAATGGGCCATTGGTAGTCGAGGTTTTAATGGTCGCTATAACAACAAATTATTGGTGTTGATGGATGGCAGAACCTTGTATTCTCCAGCATTTTCAGGTGTCTACTGGGAGGTACAAGACACACTCATGGCCGATATTGAACGCATCGAAGTTATTCGGGGGCCAAGCGCTGCGATGTGGGGCGCCAATGCGGTTAACGGGGTCATTAACATTATTACCAAACACACTGCGGATACCCTAGGTGGCTATGCTGAACTTGGAGCTGGAGATTATGAGCAAGGATTTGCAGGATTTCGTTATGGTTCTACATTATCCGACAAAGTGACCTCGAGAATATATTTAAAGGGTCATGAAAGAGATTCATTTGAGTTTTACCAAAGTGATGTAGATAGTAGTTTGCACAGTGTATTAGACAGTGTGAGTAAAGATAATAGTTGGCAGCACCTGCAATTTGGGGGACGTGTTGATATACAATTAGAAACCGATACCAGCCTGTTTTTCAGCAGTGATTATTACACCACTCAAATGCAACAAGCATCGAATATCGCATCTCCAGAGGCGCCGTTATACCGCGAGTTTTATTCTGACGAAGTTAGCAGCGATGGCTTTAACCTGTTATCAAAATACACTAAAGCGCTCTCAGCAACCTCTGAATATAGTGTGCAAACTTATTACGATTACGCAAGTAGAAAAGAAGATAGGTATGATATACGCAGTGATACCTTTGATATTGATTTTCAGCATCAATTAATTGTTGGGCAGAATCATAATATTGTTTGGGAATTAGGATACCGTTATATACAAGATGAAGTAGACTCTCGTTTGCGCACTTTTTTAACCAGCAGCGAGCCAAACCAAACGAATACTGATTTATGGAGTGCATTCCTCAGTGATGAGATAATGCTTATTAAAGACGAGTTGTGGCTTACTCTATCTTCGCGCTTTGAGCACAACGATTACACTGGATTTGAAGTTCAGCCCAACATTCGTCTTATGTGGCAGTTAGACGCAAAAAATAATGTATGGACCTCTATCGCTCGCGCAATAAGAACCCCCTCAAGATTAGAAGATAATATTTCAGTAAATGCGCTGAATGTTCCGCCTTCTGATGTATCTCCATTGGTAAAAGTATGGGTGTCAGGTAGCGACAATTTTGAATCAGAAGAAATCATCTCATACGAGGTGGGTTATCGTTTTATTCCTGTAAGCCAATGGTCTTTTGATACTACTGTGTTTTATAACGATTATGACAAACTGCGCAGCACCTCAATTGGTGAAACCGATTTCAGTACATTTCCTAATTATATTTCGCAAGATACCGTATTTGAGAATAACTACGATGGGTATAATTATGGGATCGAGTTGTCTTCATTGTGGATTGCCTCCGATACACTTCAGTTAAGGGTTAACTACAGCTTCATTAAAAGCGAGTTTGGTGACAACTCAGCGCAGAATACTGATGCACCAGAGCATATGTTATCGACCATAATCGATTGGAATATTACTGACGATATTGACGTTAACTTTGTATGGCGTTTTGTCGATGACACGATTGTTATCAGCGAAAACAACACAAGCGAAAAGACAATCGATAGTTACAACAGCGTCGATATTGGACTGAGTTGGGGAATTATACCAGATGTTACACTGTCGGCCTACGGGAAAAATTTACTTCATCCAACCCACCTTGAGTATGAAGGAGAAAGTTTACAGTTTCCTTATCGAGTAGGCCCCAGTTACTACGTTAAAGCGACCTTAACTTTTTAAGGCCGAAACCATGAAAAAAGCTAACTCGAGTCGACAGTTACTTTATTTATTATTAGTTATATTTGCTCTGCTTCCGCATGCATCTATAGCCCAGGACTCGTTTGATTTAAAAGCAGCGTTTACCTATAACTTTGCTAAATTTACTCAGTGGCCAGAATCGCGGCTTAATGAAAAATCTCCATGGAAAATTTGTTTCTTTGGCAATCAATTTCACGACAGTTTTATGAAACTGTCCGATAAAACATTGGCGAATAAGTCAATCACGGCTATTCCGTTACTAGAAACAAGCCAAATAGAACAGTGTGATGTGGTATTTATAGATGCGAATTCTAGAGAGTTAATTCGTCGTTTGTTTTTGGCTGTCGAGAATAAACCTATTTTAACGGTGTCAGATATTTCCGGTTTTGCAGTGCAAGGAGGCATGATTGAAATCGTCGAGCAGGATAAGCGATTATATTTCAATATTAATAGTAAGGTGTTAGAGGAATCAGGCTTAAACATCAGTTCACAGGTATTGAAACTAGCACTCGAGGTTAAGCGATGAATTTAATGAATTTTGCATCAATTCGAACCAAGTTAATTGTTTCAATGCTAGCGATCGCTATTCTTGTCATTGTCATCATCTCTACATCCTTAATCACTAAGCAATATGCCATTACTAAAGAAAAGGCAGAACAAAGCTTAGCGGTGTTAAGTGATATTGTCGCGAGCAATAGCCTCTCAGCGGTTATTTTTAACGATCCAGTTTCAGCTGAAAAAACCTTATCGGCACTCATTGCACAACCCGATATCGTCCATGCGGCTATCTATGATATTACAGGTAACGAATTTGCTTTATATCAAGGTAGTGATGCTTACCAAGTAGAAACGGATCGGCAGGAATTAATCAACATTGTATCTTCTAAGAAAAAGTTGATTAAATTTAACCGTGATAGTGCTTATTCTTATACCCCTTTGATCTCTGAAGGCGAGATCGTGGGCGTGTTACAAATCACCGATAATATGAAATCACAATCCCAGCAACTGGATGATTATTTAATTCTGGTTGTTTCCACAAGTGTATTTGCTTTTTTTGCAAGTTTATTGGTTATGTTTTGGTTACAGTCTTTATTCACCAAACCGCTCAATACGCTTTTACATGTCATCGAGCAAATCTCAAATAAAAAAGACTATAGCCAGCGCGTGAGCATCAAGTCTCATGATGAGTTCGCTCAACTGGCGCAAAGTTTTAACGTAATGATCGCCGAAGTGGATGCTCGAGGTAGACAACTGGAAGCCATCAATCATGATTTAGAAAATCGTGTTTCAGAGCGCACCTTTGAATTACAACAGACACTCGAGCTTGCCAAAAAAGCGAATCATGCAAAATCTGAATTTTTAGCCGTAATGAGTCATGAGATCAGAACACCGCTAAATGGCATTATTGGATTTTCAGATTTATTGACGTCTTTTGAATTAACTAAAGAGGTTTCCAATACGGTTCAAATGATCAACGATTCAGCCCAAACATTACTGGTGTTATTAAATGAGGTACTGGATTTTTCTAAGATTGATGCCAATAAAATGGATTTAGACATCAGAGAGTTTAATTTAGCTGATCTTGTCACCTTTACATGCCAATCTCATAAAGTTACCGCACAGAAAAAGAATCTTGATTTTGATGTTGTCATATCGCCATTAAAGCACATAAATTACTTAGGAGACTCTCTCAGAATACGGCAAATTATTAATAATCTTATCTCAAACGCAATAAAATTCACTCGTCAAGGCTCTATTGTTATACAGGTGAGCGAACACGTTGAAGCATCAGATACTTTCATTACATTTACGATTAAAGATACTGGGATTGGCATAGCGACAACTAAATTAGATACGATTTTTACTCCCTTTATGCAGGCGGATAACTCTATCACACGAGAGTTTGGCGGAACGGGCCTTGGTTTAGCCATCTGCCAGCAATTAGTTGTATTAATGAATGGGCGTTATGGTGTCGAAAGCACTCTAAATGAAGGCAGTGACTTTTGGTTTAGCATCCCGCTTGTGCCTGTAGACAATGCACTCCCTGCTAAAGAAGTGTTTATCACTAATGATAGCGTAGAAGGGGTGTACAGGAAGTCGACAGTGCTTGTTGCAGAAGATAATGCGGTCAATCAATTGGTAGTAAAAAGTTTGTTAGAATCTTTGGGACATCAGTGTGAAATTGTCAATAATGGCCAAGAAGCTATCACTCGAGCGAAAGAGCAAAAATTTGATATAATCTTTATGGATTACCATATGCCGTTAGTTGACGGAATAGTTGCCACGGAAGCGATCACTAAGCTAGGTGAGAGTTGTATTAATCATCAAACACCTATCATAGCCCTTACAGCAGATATTCAACCCAATGTTAAAAGATTATTTCGTCAAGTTGGTGCCAAAGATACACTTTTAAAGCCTTTTACCCGCCAGAATTTATCAGAATGCTTAAATAAATGGGTATTTGAACCAGCAAGTCTCCCCGAAAATGTCGATGCAATTGATGACCAGGAACCCTTGGTGTTAATTGATGGCCCTCTTAACGACATCTATCAAATCTCTCCTGATGGCTCAACGGATTTGGTGAAGAGTATCGTGGATATGTATTTACAAAACACGCCAGAATTAATTACTAGTATTATTAGAGGATTAGAAGACAAAAATACTGATCAGGTATTTAAATCTGCACATTCACTAAAGTCCAGCTCGGCCAATTTAGGGGCGATAAAGATTCAGACATTAGCGAGTCAAATAGAGTTATTTGCACGTAATGACCACTTAAGTGATGCTAATAATCTCTCGGATTCCTTGTTACCGGCATTTGAACAAACAACTGCAGCATTGTTACTAAAATTGGAGGGGTATATCTAATGGAATTAAATACTCTTCAAGATGTGGTGTTAATTGTTGACGATGATCCCGTCATTCGACTGCTAATGCGTCGGACACTGAGTCAGTCTGTGGGTAAGATTATTGAAGCCTGTAGTGGAGAAGAAGCCATAGAGCAGTTTTCCAAGCATTTACCAGATCTAATACTACTCGATGTATCGATGGATATGATGAATGGTTTTGAATGCTGTTCTGTCATTCGCTCATTACCCGGAGGGGATAATGTCGCCATTATTATGATTACCGCCTTAGATCAGCCTCAAGACATTAAAAAAGCCTTCGATGTTGGTGCTACAGACTTTATGACAAAACCCGTTCAGTGGCCGCTGCTTAGCCATCGAATCCATTATGTTCTTAAAGCCAATAAGACGATAAAGGAATTAACTAACAGTAAAAACAAGCTTGCCAAAGCACAAAGTATTGCCCACTTGGGCTCATGGGAGTGGGATTTTAAATCCGATGCATTAGACTGTTCTGATGAAGTTTATCGTATGGTTGGTTTGAAGCCTCAAGAAGTTAAAATTACGCTGCCTTATTTGCTAGAAGTTGTTCACCCTGATGATCGGAGTTTCTTAAAGACAACCGTCATGGGGGCCTTAAAGGCCAAAAAACCGTATGATATAGAGTATCGTATTTTACATAGCAGTGGCGAAGTGATTACTCTGCATGACAGAACAGATATCACTTATCATTTTGGTGAACCACGCCTTAACGGCACATTACATGATATCTCCAATAGAAAAAAATCAGAGCAAGAAATAGCCTATTATGCATTTTATGATACGTTAACAGATCTGCCCAATAGACGTAAGTTTCTTATGCAATTGGACTCAGCTATTGCTTTAGCAAAGCGGCAAACAACCAAATTATCATTACTGTTTATCGATTTAGATCACTTCAAAAGAATAAATGATAGCTTGGGGCATCAAGCTGGCGATCAATTATTATGTGAAGCAGCCCAACGTATTAAAGATTCTGTACGTATATCGGATCAAATTAGTGTGGGAACTAGGCTTGAATATGAAAATGAAAATGATCATCTTGCCCGCTTGGGTGGTGACGAATTCACGCTACTGTTATGTCAATTAGAGCAGCTTGAAAATGTTGCTATTATTGCTCAGCGAATTCTTGATTCACTCTCCAAGCCCTTCTTTATTCAGGGTCAGAAAACGTTTATTTCGGCAAGCATAGGTATATCCTTTTATCCAGATGACGGTGCTACTGGCGATGTATTATTGCAACATGCAGATACAGCCATGTATCAAGTCAAAAATAATGGAAAAAATAGTTACCAACTGTTCTCACATGAGATGCATAAAGCATTAATGGACCGACTTCAACTTGAAGCCGAACTTCGAGAAGCCGTAACCTTAGGTAACCAGCTAGTTCTTTATTATCAGCCACAAGTTAATTCAATTGATGGGAAAATTGTTGGATACGAAGCATTATTACGTTGGAACCATCCCACAAGAGGCTTGTTAGCACCTATTGATTTCATTGCTATTGCTGAAAGTAGCGGCTTAATTATTCCCATCGGTGAATGGGCTTTACTTGAAGCATGTAAAAAAGCAAAAACAATGCATGCTACAAATGTGAATTTTGAGCGTATGGCCGTCAACCTATCTGCCTTACAATTCAATCATGCAAACATATTAGAACATGTCACAAACGCACTGCTTGAGACTGATTTAGCACCCAACCTACTCGAGCTTGAAATTACTGAATCTGCCATTATCAGTAATATAGAAGAAGCTATCCCTTTACTGTTTAAACTCAAAGAATTAGGTTTAAAGTTAGCGATTGATGATTTTGGAACGGGTTACTCTTCATTAAGCTACTTGAAGAATTTTCCCATAGATACATTGAAGATTGATAAATCGTTTGTAGATGGAATTGTCAATAATCAAAAAGATGCGGCTATCGCTCGTACAATTATTCAACTCGCGCTTAATTTAGGTCTCAGTACTATCGCTGAAGGTGTCGAATATATAGAACAACATGAACTACTTAAGACTATGGGGTGTAGTAACTTCCAAGGTTACTTATTTGGTAAACCCTTACCTCAGGAATAGCATAGTTTGGTATGCGGTGTTTAATATAGGTTAATGGCAGTAAAGCACCCAATTTACAATAAGCGCGTTAATGCCTATCGCAATTTAGTACTAGCCCTGATTTATCAGACTCGGGAATATTTGGTGTCTACACAAGATAGAACCATGGAGTTTAAGCGTTAAAAGTAACAACCACCGATTGGGCGGGGACATCCCACGCTATCCTTGTTCAAATTTAGATAAAATAGAATAATACCAATGACAAAATCTAGATTTGATGACGTAACCTATTAAACCTCAACGTTATATTAATATTTAATAATTAGAACCCATATCTCTATTTTAGAATAACCTTAGCTCTTCTGTTCCTGCTTATCGGCTAACCACTGTACAAACATTTTAATAGTTGGCATACGTTTACTTGAATGGCCCATAAGCTGGGTCATGGCATAACTAAACTGATAGTACATTTCTGCATCGTCGGGGTGTTTTTGTGCATCGTCACTATTAATCATAGCGCCACGCAAATAGTCACAAAGCAACTCATTACGATTAAACCCCCCAACGTCACCAATCTCGGTTAGCGTTTGGGTATTCCATTGCTTATATTGTGAACTCAAGCACTCAAAACGGTCACGGTAATAATCACCAGCTTGTATTAATATTGACTCATTAGGAATCACTCTAGCAATGACAAAAGATTGTTCAAGTAAGATGTGGTACAAACGTTGGCAATGATGAAAAATATACCGTAAATAGGGATCACTATATTGCTGCGTATCGAGTTCAGCTTGCGTTAACCAATGGCGATAATCGGCACAGGCAACAGCTACAATTAAGTCGGCCTCTGAGGAAAAATGATTATAAATAGTGCCTTTAGATATCTGGCTTGCTTGGACTAAATGCGAGCGACATAAATCAAAGGTTTTGTGGCCTTTAAGGCACCGTTGCGACACTTCAATTAAGTAATTACCACGTTTTTCCCAGCTGCTCATATCCCCCCCCTATTAAGATATAGATGAAATCTTTTCAACTTCACATTTACACCATAGCAAGCTTTGTGGATAGCGCAAATTGAGTAATACTGATACCACTATGAACTTATTCAATAGCCCATGTTAAAAATTGAATTACTTGAAAGTTTTATCGCTATCGCTGAATGTGGCAACTTGTCTAAAGCAGCCGATAAAATTTGTCGTACCCAATCGGCATTAAGCCTACAAGTTAAAAAACTTGAAGAAAGTGTCGGTAAGTCTTTACTGATAAGGGACAACAAAGGCGTCACCTTGACCGAGTCAGGTGAAACGCTGCTTATCTATGCTTATAAAATGATGCAACTTAACTCGCAAGCACTCGATGAGTTAAAGGAAGGTCAAAACCATGAGGTGATCCGCCTTGGTGTGCCTACCGATTTTATAAAATGCTACCTAAACAGCTTCTTATTAGAATTTATCCGTGAGTTTACAACTATAGAGTTAGTTATTGATACCGACGTGAGTGGCAATTTATTCAAACGGCTGCATCAAGGTGAATTTGACGTTATTGTAGCGACTCACTGGCAATTACCAACAAACGGTGAATTGCTATTTACCCGTCGCTTTCATTGGGTTGCTGCGGCTAAAGGAAATGCTCACCAGAGAAAAACCTTTCCCGTAGGATTATACCCAGAAAACTGCCCTATTCGAGCCCAAGTATTTGCTAATCATCAACTGTCTATGCGTCCTATCAAAGTCTTACTGTCCACACCATCACCAGAAGCGTTATGCATGGCAGTAGAAAATGATTTAGTGGTTGCACCTGTAGCCGAATTTAGAATTAACGATCAAATGCAGATTTTAGATCCTATTGAGTACGGCTTACCACCACTGCCTGTATTTAACGAGTCGCTTTACCTCAATCCAGACACTCAAACACCTGCAACGATACAATTAATTAATTTAATTAAAGCCAATGTCGAACGCAAAGGCTATAAGCTCTACTAGCCCAGCCTCAAAACCTATACGTTCAATAATGCCTTACAGCATAAAACTGCCGAACAAAAATGCCAACAACACACTCGATACAATAGTCACTACGCCTGGGACCAAGAATGGGTGATTAAATACCGCTTTACCTATTCGAGTTGACCCCGTGTCATCCATTTCGACCGCTGCCAATAAAGTTGGGTAAGTCGGTAATACAAATAATGCACTCACCGCAGCAAACGATGCGACAGCGGTTAATGGGCTCACGCCAATAGCTAACGCCGCAGGCATTAACGCTTTGGTTGTCGCACCTTGTGAATACAACAACATTGAAGCAAAAAATAACGCCACAGATAACAACCAAGGTTGGTTTTGAAGTAAGGTGCCTGCAACGTCTTTTATTTCATCAATATGGTTAGACACAAAGGTGTCGCCTAGCCATGCCACACCCAACACACAAATACACGCCGACATACCAGATTTAAATGTCGATGCATTAGAAATCTTACTGGCGTCGATACGACAAAACCAGGTTATGGCTGCTGCGGCTGATAACATAAACAGCATAATGGCCACATCTCTCGACAATACAGGATGGGTAATCAAACCCACTTTATCCGATATTGCGGTGGCATAAGACATCACAGCCACAATCGCCACCAAAAAAATCACTACCGACTGTTTAGCTCTAGGCTGAAGTGTTACTTGAGTCTTGCCTCGGATTTTGACTAATCCATTGGCTAAACGTTGTTGATAAATAGGATCTTGTTCCAGAGGTTTACCAAACATTGACGCCACAGCCGCGCCAATTAAACAGGCAATAAATGTTGATGGGATACACACGGCTAACAGCACCAAATAATCCACACCATAGGGTTCCAATATACCCGATAAAAACACTACGGCCGCCGAAATAGGTGAGGCCGTTATAGCAACTTGTGAAGCAACAACGGCAATAGACAAAGGCCTCGAAGGGCGTATCCCTTGTTCTTTGGCGACTTCGGCTATCACGGGTAAAGTAGAAAAAGCCGTATGGCCTGTACCGGCAAACAAGGTCATTAAATAAGTAACAATTGGTGCTAAAAAGGTAATGTGTTTCGGATGTTTTCGCAGAAACTTTTCGGCTATCGACACCAAATATTCCATGCCCCCAGCTTCTTGCATTGCAGCAATAGCAGTAATAACCGACATAATAATCAACATCACGTCGATGGGTATTGCGCCAGGTGTTAACCCTAAGCCTGCGGTGAGAATTAACACCCCAACACCACCAGCAAAACCAATCCCCATGCTGCCCATTCTTGCACCAAGATAAATGGCCCCAAGCACAATTATTAACTCTAAAATCATCATAAAATAAACTCAATATTAAACATTATTCGCTGCATTTAAATTGCAGAATATAGATCAGCACAGTGCCAGAGCGGAATACTAGCTTGTTAAGCTTTAGGGAATATAGATATGGATCAATTTACTGAATACTGCACAGATTAATTGATTATCAAGGTCAAATTTCACTCATATAAGTATGATTAAAAAGTATTAAATATGTTGATATCTAGAGGGCGTTAATGCTTTCCTATGGGTCTGTTTAACCAAGCAGACTCGCTTGTTAAACTCATAGAAGTCGAACTACATTTATATTGAGTCATATTCCATCGCACTTCACAATGCAGCGGAAAGACTGAAAACACCCGCTACATGTTACTAGCGGGTGACAGCAAAAACAGATCAATGTTGACTGACTTTAAAGGTGAGCTGCCAGAGGGGGGCATTGGCAACTCTTAAAGTCATATTGCTATTTTTTGATTAGAAATAATATGCCACGTTAATATTAAACCGATGTTCCCAATCATCATTAGCCTGTTTTAGACCTAAACTATTACTACCACCTAACCAAACAACATTTTTAGCCGTATAGTAGTCTACATATGTATATAATTTTTTATATGAAATTGCGACGCCTATTGTGTTGAGCAATGAATCATCGAAACTATTATCATCAGTGTCAGGCGTTATCATACTGAAGTCATTATAAACCTTAAAACTCCCCCATGATGTTTTGAAATTCTTCGCAATATTAGCTGTATAGATTTGGCCTTTGCTGGCAACTTCAAAAGAGTATGACAACATACCAACACCAATTTTATTGGTATCAACTGCGCCATCATCATACTGATCAAAATCAAAATCTAAATACTGTAACTGTACATTCCAATCACTATATGTAAAATCTGCATGAGCAGCATAGTTAAACGTATCACCACTTTCGCCAGCATCAGAATTATATAATTCGCCATATTCTAAAGAAACACCCAACACAGTCGTTAAGTCACCGCTTGTCATTGTGTAACTCTGTCTTAAATCGAAGGTATTGTTTTCTTCATTATTATACGTTGTACCATTAATTGTTCCAGAAGCTATGGTACCAGCAAAGTCTCGATAATCATTTCCGCCATAAGCGGATTTTTGAATAAATGATGCTTCAGTTAGCCAACCATTATTTTCATATTCAGCACTAAGGCCCATGCCATAATCATCTTCAAAGCCCATATAGTAATTAAGGCTGTACCACCAGTTATGCGAAGTATAGTTTTTATTACCAAATGGCTTACTAATTAAACCACCTTTGACAGTAACGTCTTCGTTCGCTTCCCAATATGCATAACCATACTTTAAAAAGTCATAGCCTTTCATAAAGCGATATTCTGCAACGACGCCTATATTTTCAAACTTATCTTCGACTTTTATACCAAATAAATTAAAGTCGAAATCACCACTTTTATCTTCAGATGCATCACTATATTGTTTGTAACTATAATTAGCTCTTACAGAACCACTTATATTCAATCCATCTTCAGCGGCAATAACTGGATTTAGACCAGAGGCTAAAATAGCAGCACCAATCGCTAAACCTAAATATTTCTTTTTCATAACACCCTCAAACTTTTATTTATTTCTTAGAATTCTTGTATGGATAAATATTAAATTTATAATATTTATCCATTTAACAGGCGATGGTTAACATGTTCATCGCCAAAAAATGATTACACTATTACCATTTCATTTTGGTCAAATCACACTGGATAACTTCATTACTGTGAGCAGGAGTTCCAGGGTTTTTAGCTGACTCACAAAGCAATGTGGTGCCATAGTCATTACGTTTGTCATTAGCATTACTTCTTGCCCAGACAGACACTAGCGCGCGCTCTTCTGGTTTGGCTTCGCAACTACCATCGACATGGAAAGCATGGATGGTATTTTGGTGTAAATACACGAGAGGATCTTGTTCTGCACTGCCTGATTTCCACTGGCTTTGAGCATTAAATTGATCAGCATCAAATTGTACAGTTCTTACTTTATCGTCTTCACGCACTGTAGTGACAAGCTTAGAATCTTCACGCACTGCGAAAGTTGTAAATTCATTAGTACAAGCAGGAAGTCGCATGTTGTAATAAATTTCTGATATTGCATGATTATGGTATGGATATAGGGTGTCGACCGACTGAACCGTCATGCCAACTTCCGCACCAACTTTTTGTTTATTAATTTCATCTATACGAAGTAAGCCCCAATGACCAAAAATTTCCGCATAGGCATAACCGCCACGTATATTATTGAAATTTTTATCATTGCGTTTACTTTCTTCTGCATACATTGGGAACCAACCCGCTGCAGCCCATAAGTTAGGCAATGCATTAGCACTGATATCGGTTGGGAAGGCTGAAGGCATTTTCACCTCGTCACCGGTGACCATTTTTGCAAAGTTTTTAGTGAACTCTTGGCCAATTTTACGGACATCTTTATTAGTGACTTTTGTATCAAAAAAGCTCTCAAATGTTGTACGTTTAAGCCATTTAGCAACCGGAGAGTTTTGTTCTAATTCTCCACCAGGACTGTATATCCAATTAACATCTTCACGGGCACCAAAACACTTTTTAGCTTTATTTGGGTTATTGATAACTTGGTAAATGTTTTTAACCATTAACTTCATATCTCGACGATCCATGATGCACATGTTTTTACCGCCGTCGGTAGAATCATACATAGCTTCGTCGGAATTTAAGCACTCACTGTTTTCACTATTAGTTAATGCTACTGCATATGATTCTAAATATTGCAGTGTTTCATTCCATAATATATCAACATATTTCTGATCTTTTTTATCATACTGTGGTTCATCACCTAAACAGGTGAACTCAGCATTATTAATATCATTGGAATCTAAAAAATTTGGTAAGTCACTTGCCATAGCAGAGCTAGACAACATCATCATAACGAACAGCGCATTATATCTCATAACATCTCTCTTGCTTTATTATTAACGTTAGCAAGATATTAACGATGGAATTGATTCCAAAAACTTACATTCAACATACTTATTAAATATTAAATATTAAATATTAAATATTTAATATTAAATATTAAATATTAAATATTAAATATTAAATATTAAATCACAATTAAAATATGTAATTAATAGAAAGCAACGACAGATTAATTAATATAAACACATAAACTTTAAAACAAATATTAAACGAAGTTTATAAACAAAAGCCTAATTAACGCCACGATTAACAAGAATATTATAAACAATAAAAAACTAATTTAACTTTTTAAATTAGCCTTAAAAAAGAACTTTAAAATTAATCTTAAAGTAATTAAAAATAAACTAATAAAAAGCTGCATGTTAATTATTTAACATACAGTTTTTTTACTAAATTAATATCTTATTAAATTAGCTTACCCCTTATAGCCTTCAAATTTAAACGTATGGCAGCTATTACACAATGGTTGTTTTTTAGGTGTATGCTCGCCATGACATTCTTGGCAAGGTACATCTTTTCCATAGTGAAGATTGTTATGTGGGTTTTGCCACTTGTCTTCTTCATTAGCTGGCATCGTTTGCTTAGCTAAGTCATCAACATCATGGCACTGCAAACAGGCTTCGTCTGATGGGAACTGCTTGATGCCATTATCATGACAAGTTTTACAGTCATTACCGATAACATCTTTATGGTAATCTCTTATTTCTGTGGCTTGAACTGATAAACTGGCTAGGCTAAGTAAGGCCAGTGCAAGCATAATTTTTAATGTTTTCATCAATAACTCCTCTTGTATACTGGTCTTTACTAAGCTTTCATCATACTACGGGCTGCTGTCATGCCCATCACCATACATTCTGGGATAGAACAACTACCTAAACGACTCACGCCATGAATACCACCACTGACTTCACCAGCAGCATAAAGACCCGGAATCGATTGACCAGTCAAACTATCTTTCACTTCGGCTTTAGTATTAATTTTTACGCCACCTTGGCAGTAATGTACTTTTGGCCATAAACGCACCACTGTAAATGGCGCTTCGATCAATTTGTTTTTCGCCATAGTCATATCTTTAGCAAACTGCTTGTCTTCGCCGCTTTTAACAAAGCCATTGTATTCAGCAATCTGTGCTTTCAAGGCTTCTAAAGGTACATCAAAGTGTTTTGCCAACTCTTCGATTGAATCAAACTTCCAACCGACATTGTACTTAATCACTTTTTCGGTATTTGGATGTACTTTTGAATCGTTATAGCTGGTGATCAAAATCGGTGGTAATGCATTACCTTTTTCATCACGGCAGCTTAATTCAGCATCAGCACGGGTTTTACGATCGGCAATTTCATTCATGAAACGCTTACCGGTTAAACGGTTAACCGCAATTGAATGTGGGAAGTTGAAAATAGAGTAGTTAGATACGTAACCAAAGCCACCTTCGTCAGGTGAAGCCCAAGGACCTGACTGAATATATGCCAAATGCACAGGAATAGCCCCTAAGCGGAACATTTCAAGCATACCCTCACCGGTTGCACCGGGTGCATTGGTACAACCCACTTCTGAAGTTAAGGTTGGGTCTTGTGCCATACGTAAATCAACATTTTGCCCAAAACCGCCAGTAGCCATAATCACACCGCGTTTAGCGCGAATGTTCAACACCTTACCAGGTTGATTTTCTTCAAAGTGATAATTGGTACGCATTTTAACACCAACGACTTCACCTTTATCACCGATGAGGAACCCTTCAAATTTTGAACGGTTATGGGTATTAACGCCAATACGTTTACACTCTTTATACAAAGGTTGAGTAATACCTGCGCCACAACTAACAGCTGTTTGATAGGTACGCGCAACCGAATGACCGCCTAATTGTTGTAAATATGGATGATACTCAGCACCAACATCTAAGGTCATTTGTAATGCTTCAAGTGCGTGAGATGCAATATGGCGTAATAAAACTTCATCAGCGACACCACGGCCAGATAAAATCTGGTCAGCAACCATACGGTCTACCGAATCTTTAACGCCTTCTTTCTTTTGCATCGGCGTGCCTGGTGCGGCAAAAAGCCCACCGTTAATAGCCGAGTTACCACCAAAATATGACATTTTTTCAAAAATATGAACGTCTTTTGCACCCAGTCTGGTCGCTTCAATTGCAGCTGCTAAGCCAGCAAAACCAGAACCAATAATGAGTATTTCAACTTCTTTGTCCCACTTAACACCGTCAGCCTTTTCAGACATTGCCATTGCTGGTGCTACCATTGCTGCACCTGCAGCAATACCTAGACCTGCAATAAACTTACGGCGCCCTAATAGATCTATATTGCTCATAGGTTATCACCCCTTTTTATATAATTGACGATTCATCATATCTTTGGAATCAATTCCAAAACGGGAACTATTGTTAATGTTTGGTGAAAAGAACAACGAATATCGACTAATCAATTATAGGTAGGACTTTCAATAAAATTACTGCATAGGGTTACTTTTGGAACTGAATCCATATTGTGAGTTACCCTGCATAACAACTGGTTAAATATTTATTTAATCGATATGATTAACCCTTTGAGGACGACCTCAGCCTGACATGCACCACATTTCATCGACAGGTATTCACATCGGGGACGGCCCCATCTGCCATCTACACAGAAGAGCCGCTAAATATGTTTCTAAATAGCTATAACACCACACTGGTTACGCCATTATTCATGCGTCGCTTTTACCATGATGTGTATCGGGGTTTACTGGCCATCTTGATACTACTGCCGATCACCGCCAATGCGACACAAATTGATACCTCATCGAATAGCCCGGTAACGCCACAAGTTCGGGTTGGACTGCACGGCATGCTGTTGTTTGGCAGTGAATATGGTTTATTTGCCTCGCATTTACCGATGTTTCACACTCCACATAATGCCCAAGTCGTGTTACAGCTAACCTTTGATGATCCTCAAATCAACACAGCAGTAATCAACGGCTTAACGTTATCAGCAGCTAGCGGATATCCGATTTGGACCATAGTGCCGCAACAATTTGACCTATCAATGTTATCTCCCGCTCACCCAAACCATATCAATCATTTAAGCGTCGATATTGTTAAAGGCCATTTTGAACGTGGCGGAGAAATGCAATGGAAGAACCAAGGGCTAACCGTGGCGAGGGTGTTAGTATTCAATGAATTAGATACCCAGTTTGAGCTACAAAAAGCCAACAACAATACTTACCTTAAGATTAATAATACCCCTGACGATAAGGTACAGTTTCTCGTTAAACGCCTGACGACTCGACCTGATGCCGATCACATTGTACGCCTCGATAATGTCGGCAATAGCTTACCCGCAGAAATTGTAATTCCTATTGATGCGGCAAACTTATTTAATGATGAAGCACAACTGCATGCAGCTTTGCCTGATACTGCACCTAAAAACACGACTTTATCAGCCGCAAGCACAAAGCTAAAAACCACTAGTCCAATGACTACGGTTTCAAGAGTGTATATAGAGTTGGATGAACTAAAATGATCTACAAAACGATTGCGGTTTTCCAGCATCACCTTTCTGAAGGCATTGGCAGAATTGCACTGGGGATTAACTCTACAAAATAAGTAAAAAGTCACTTAATACTTAGCCCTATGTTTGGGCTAAGTATTGCTCGGCACTATATGACTACAGCATGTTTCACTACTGGATCAGGAGTCCACATGAAACCAATAGTCATAACACCAGTAACCAGCAATACCCCAAATAGCAGCAATGCACCGCAACACGGTTGGCTCAATAAAGTGCCCGAAATAACATTGATTTTTTGGGTCATAAAAATGATGTCAACTACTGTAGGTGAAACCGCAGCAGATTATCTTAGCTTCCATCTTCACGTAGGCATGATTAATACCAGCATCATCATGGGAGTATTTTTACTTTTCGCCTTATGGGTGCAGCTTAAACAAAGCCAATATCGCCCAGGTGCATATTGGAGTGTTGTGGTGCTTATCAGTATTTTTGGCACCTTAGTCACCGACATTCTCACAGACAAACTCGATGTGCCTCTACCGGTATCGACAGCGGTGTTTAGCGCATTATTAGCGGCAACATTTGCATACTGGTTCAGTAAAGAACGCACCTTATCCATCCACTCCATTGTCACTCTTAAACGTGAGCTATTTTATTGGTTGGCCATTCTATTTACCTTCGCACTTGGTACTGCTGTGGGCGATTGGGTATCGGAAGATATGAATGTAGGTTATGGCATGTCGGCAATCGTATTTGGTGGGTTAATTACGCTGATAAGCTTAGTCTTTTATCGCTTCAAGGCGAATGCCGTATTGTGCTTTTGGCTAGCTTATATATTAACTCGTCCACTGGGTGCATCTATCGGCGACTTACTGTCACAACCCATTCGTAAAGGCGGCCTAGGGTTTGGTACCACCAGCACCAGCATTGTGTTTTTAGTGATTATTATTGCACTTGTGGCATACCTAACCGTTCGCACCAAACAGCAAAAAAGCCAATAATCTATCAACATAAGTGAGCATCGATATGGACACACTACAAAAGCAGGCGCTGACTAAAGTGCCACAAGTCACCTTAATATTTTGGTTGGTAAAAATACTGGCCACCACCTTAGGCGAAACGGCAGGAGATGCTTTATCAATGTAGCTTAACCTCGGCTACTTAGTTAGCTCAGTTATTTTTATCGGTTTATTCGCGATAGCGGTAGCAATACAAATTCGCAGTAAACATTATTCTTCGAGTATTTATTGGGCCACCATTATCGCTACAACAACGGCTGGCACAACGATGGCTGATTTTGCCGACCGCTCATTAGGCATAGGTTATACCGGTGGCACATTGTTACTGGTGAGCTTATTGTGCGTATCATTTTCAATTTGGTACGCTTCTGCAGGTAGCCTGTCTAATCAGTCGATAAACAATACCAAAACCGAATGCTTTTATTGGGTGACAATTTTACTGTCGCAAACCTTGGGTACAGCGTTAGGCGACTGGACAGTAGATAGTGCAGGCCTTGGTTATGATGCCAGTGCGTTAATATTTGGTAGCCTGTTATTAGTGTTATTAGCTGCCTATCTTTGGAGCTCAATATCTCGCACTCTGTTGTTTTGGCTAAGCTTTATTTTAACCAGACCTTTAGGTGCCGTGGTGGGTGACTTTTTAGATAAACCCATTAGCCATGGTGGATTAGAATTTAGTCGCTTTAGTGCGTCGGCCGCATTACTCTTTGGTATGGTGTTGTGTTTAATGCTATTTAAGCAGCAAGCCGCGACAACACATCATTAATAAAGACTTTTCATTTTATGTCATTATGTCCGATTGAGGTGCTATGCGTATTTTATTAGTAGAAGACGATAAAATGATTGGCGATGCCATGCAAAGCGCCTTAAAAGATGTCGCCTACGCGGTCGATTGGATATGCGACGGCGAAGCGGCCTTACACAGTTTACGTTGCCAGCAATATGATGTGGTGTTGCTCGACCTTGGCTTACCGAAACTGGATGGTTTGCAAGTAATGCAATATATTCGAGCTCAGCATCCCGCACTGGCGGTGATCATTATTACCGCCAGAGACAGCCTAGAAGACCGAGTCAAAGGGCTCGATTTAGGTGCCGATGATTATCTCGTTAAGCCCTTCGATATAACCGAACTACTGGCACGTATTCGTGCAGTAACAAGGCGCAGTGCCAACCAACATACATCTGAGTTAACCAATAATATTGTTTGGCTAAACCCAGCCACACATGAAGCCAAAACCCTCACTCAAGATAATATTTTACTTTCTAACCGCGAGTTCGCCTTACTGCAAACATTGCTTATTCGACCCGGCTCGATTCATTCAAAAAGTGATTTAGAAGAACGAATTTATGGCTGGGGTGAAGAGGTAGAAAGTAATGCGGTAGAGTTTTTAATTCATTGTTTGCGTAAGAAATTGGGTACAGAAACCATAAAAAATGTCAGAGGTGTAGGATGGATGGTGTCAAAAAACGCCCCAGTAACTCGTTAAAAACACGCTTATCTTATTGGATTTCAGCGGCCATTTTGTCTGTTGCGGTCATAGCCGCCAGCTTTACCTTTAGCAGTGCCTTTGAAGAAGCCCATGAGCTCCAAGATGATGTATTGCAACAAATGGCAGTGTTATTTGACCATTACTCGCTTACGCTAAACGACGGAACACTCACCCCGTTAAGCCAAGATCAGTTGGAGTTTCAGGTTTCAGTGCAGTTATTGGGTAGCAACCCAGCAAGTAATGCCTTAGCCCAAAATACCCTAGCCTTGCCGAGCAATTTAACCGATGGATTTCATACGGTGAATTTAGCCACCCAATCTTGGCGAGTGTTTGTACGCACATTGTCATCCACTCAACGTATCGCCATCGCCCAAGATACTGCTATTCGTGACGATATTGCGTTTGAAACCGCGCTGCATACTCTGATGCCATTGTTAGTATTAATTCCGCTTTTACTGTTATTACTGGGGTATATTCTAGGTAAAATTCTTGGCCCGATTAGTATTTTAGCCCACGAAGTTGACCGTCAAACTGAGCACGACCTACAGCTAATTCCCACCACTCAATTGCCGAGTGAAATTGTGCCCTTTGTTGAGGCAATTAATCGTTTACTCAGCAAAAATAGCCAGGTTATTGCTAGCCAAAAGCGTTTTATTGCCGATGCAGCTCATGAATTAAGATCGCCCATAACTGCACTGTCATTACAGGCACAACGTCTTCAGCAGACAGAGTTAACAGACGATGCGCGCCAAAAGCTTAATGCACTACAAGCCGGAATAGGTCGCAGTATTCACCTACTAGAACAACTATTGTCGATGGCGCGTCAACAAGATAACAGCGTCCAACAACCTCAAAAAATATCATTAAAAATGGTGTTCGTTGAGGTGATTGAAGATCTATACCCACTGGTAGAAGCGAAAGAGATTGATTTGGGCTTTAGCCAAGATAACGACGCCGAACTCAATGCCAATCCTGTTCGTTTAAAAACCTTAATTCACAACCTTATCGACAATGCGATTCGCTATACCCCAAATGGCGGTAAAATTGATTTAAGCATTACTAAAACAGATCAATACATTGAGATGACCATCAAAGACACAGGTCCAGGTATCGCCACAGATGAAGCTCTAAAAGTGTTTGAACCCTTTTATCGAGTCTTGGGCAGTAACGAATATGGCTCAGGTTTGGGATTAGCGATTGTGGCGAGTATTGTGCAGCAAATGGACGCAAAAATTAGCTTAGCGCCAACCGATGCCGTCAATAACTGCGGGCTTTGCATTACAGTGCGGTTTGCTCTTTAACAGGACTGAGGTGCCGTTTAATCACGCCTGTTATACCGCATCAACTTATGCAGATGCGGCATCAACAAAGGTCAAATTAGCCTTGATCTCCCTCACATAAGTTACGCCCAGCGGCATAACAACTTGGTTGCCGCGGACACACTGCTCCTCGCGAGCAAATTAACTGGGCATCTTTTTTAATGCCTCGCTCAATCCAGTTAATATTAAGAATTTTTGCAACGCTGGTGAGATCTTTTTGAATATGCTTAGGAATAGCGACGGCACCACCACCGGTAACACAAGCTTGCTTAAGATCGTTAGCAATTGATTGGGCATCTTTTCCTTGCGCTTCGATAGCTGGGTTTAAATCTATTCCGGCACATAACACATGCGGATTACCTGCTGAATCATCAACCTTTATTGATTCGCAACAATAAATCCGCGGTTCATTACCGACATTTAAAATCGATATTTGTGCAGAGGTACCTTCAACTGGCTCGTTGATCATCCTAAACACGGCCCAATGTTGACACGGATCTTCTACTAAACGCATGTTGCCCCAAGGCAACGGAATACCATTGCCTCGATAAACCGCTTTTAACTTACCCGGTGCGTAAGCATCAAAATAATGCCAGTGTGGATAAGGTGACACTACCGTCATACGGCGCATGGCTACTGATGCCGACACTTGCAATTGTTTATGCACGCTAATTTCATAACCATGACGGTCGAGTAATTGCCGGAACGGTACTTTAGGGCAAAGTAAGGCACCCGCAAAAAAGCTCGATTCAAAGTCTCGCCAAGCATGCAAAATATCTTGTGCATTCAAGGTGTTGGATTGAGGAATAAGTGCGTCATCAAAGTCATCGCGACGACCTGACATCATCACACTTTTTAAGCCATCTTTATTATGCAAAACGCAATGGCCTATGTGCACAGCTAAATCGTATTTCAATCTGCTGGGTCTATTTTTCAAGACTTTACTGATATAGATAGTGCCTGGAGGTTCAAAAAATGAGGTCACCAATTGCTTAGAGTTGATGCCCATTTCGTTGATAACTTCTTGCGGAACACGGTCGATCCATTTAATTTTTAAGCCCACGCCTTTGGCTATATCCAAAATATCTTCGGTAGCAAGTGGCATCCGTTTTAAGCCGACTTCTTCTGCGGCGCGTTCTAAATCAGGAAAATGATTTTGATGGTGTTCTTGGTGGGCGCGAATAAGCAAATGGGCAAATTGACGCCCGCTGGTCCCTGTTTGCGACAGCATTTCAGGAATAGCAATTTGAAGTATGTCATTAGAAAACAAAAAACTCGGCTCAAGCGGCATACCACTAATGCCACCTTTGTTGCCTTTTTCGGGGGTAATCGCTTCATCGTCTGGCACATCATCCAGAAACCAGTCCACTTCTTTTTGAAATACAGCCGCGATTACCGCCAACATAGCGGCGCTTGGGACTCGTTTTCCGCGTTCGATCATCGACAGGTATGACACAGACGGTGCATTTCCTGAGTCGACACGTACACAACGGGCAGACAAGTCTTCCATGGTTAAGTTATTGCGTTTACGCAAGTTTCTTATCTTTGTGCCCAAAAAATGGGTCTTTCGCATTAAGCTTTTTTCATTTCTCATTTTGTATAATTCACACTGTAAAATTTTTATTGTGAAATTGTTTGTAAAAATAGCATAGACTAAAAATCAAGCTGCGAACAAGACTTAATGATAAACAATAATTAAAAATGTTTTCTGACCTACGACAATACGAAGAGGAATAAGGCTATGAATATGTCTACTCAAGCAAGCAATACCGCAACCCAAAACCTTAACCGCTTCATTGGTGAGCAATTTGTGGCAACGACCAATCAACAGGATCGCACCGCAAACGCAAAAGACTTTTTGGATGCACAATTTCCATTAACGAATGGCTCACACCAAGATGTCTGTAGCTATGTGGTTTATTACACCCACTTACTCGCATTTTTAAATGATGGTACCCAGTGTGGTTTACAAAATCCGTGTCAATTTGTGGCATTAACTGGCCATAAAAGTGAACCGACCTCAGTGGTATTTAAAAACAACGACACTCATGTAGAGATTTGTTTTGACCGCCAAGGCAAAATGGGCAGCACAGACCAAGCCCATATCGAAGACATTCAGGTGGCGATTCCAATTAAGAATTTGCCGACCCCTTATAAGCAATGGATTAGCTTAATTCATAGCGGTTGTCAGCCAACTGAAGGCAGCTGTAAGGTATTTACCGCTAAAGATGGTAGTGACTACGCATTACATCAGCGTTAATGGCTTATCGCGACAACACTGCAACCGTTTAGCAAAAAAGCTTGTCCCATTAATAATGCGACAAGCCTTTTGCTTTGTGTCCTATCTGAATTTAAAACGTTATGACGAAGCGATAGTTATGGCCAAAAGAAACGTGAATTTTGGGATATCTCATTAATAGGCTGAATTGGGATTGGATTATCCAAGCTTTGAATTTGGGTCACCCTAAATTGCACAGTTTGTTGGCTACTATCACTCGAGCGATTACTCAGGCGGCCACTGACGGTCAACGGGTAATCCAATTGTTCTGCCGGCTTTATCGCTACCAAGCTATCGGTGACTATTTGCAATGCTTGGTCTTGAGCATCGTCACTGCGGATACTGATTTGATAAAAAGCCATTTGTTGCGTTTTATTGCGAATTTTAAGCTGATAGCTATTTTCAACGTTATCTAAGCCTACTTCACGGTACAAAGCTTGTCGGTCGCGGATAACATTGAGTTGAATATTCTTTAAGTGACTTAAATCACCAATAATGAGTGCAACCATAATCAATAATGCACTGGCATAACCCAGCGATTTTAGTGACAAAAGATTCGTTTTCGGCTTTTTATTTAAGGTGTTTTCGCTAGTAAAGCTAATTAAATTGGGTGCATAGCCAAATTTATCCATAGTCTGATTACATGCATCAACACAGGCACCGCAGTTTATACATTCATATTGCAACCCATTGCGTATATCAATCCCGGTTGGGCAAACATCTACACATAAATTACAATCGACACAGTCGCCTAATTCGGTTTGTTGTGAACGTTTTCGAGGGCCTCGAGACTCACCACGCGCAGCATCATAACTCACTGTTTTAGTATTTGCGTCAAACATCACCGCTTGAAATCGCGAGTAAGGGCAGCAATGTAAGCACATCATTTCACGCATCCAACCAGCATTTAAATAGGTACATATAGCAAAAAACCACACCCAAGTGCCGGTCCAAAAACCACTACTGGCGGTAAAAATATCAATATACAACTCACGAGCAGGCATAAAGTAACCAATAAAACCGCAACCTGTGAGTAAGGCAAAAAATATCCACACCACATGCTTAGTGACTCGCTTGCGCACTTTACTCAACGACCATGGTGCTTTGTCTAACGCCGCACGATGATGATGATTGCCCTCAACTTTAGCTTCGACCCACATGTAAATAAATGTCCAAGCCGTTTGCGGACACAAAAAGCCACACCACACCCGCCCCCAATAAACCGTGACAAAAAACAACCCGAAAGCAGCCGCCATAAAAAACCATGCTAATACGGTAAAATCCTGCGGCCAAAGAGTAATATTGAAAAAATAGAATTGCTGTTCGGTGACATCAAACAGAATGGCTTGTCGCCCTTGATAATTGATAAACGGGATCAAGAAAAAAATAGCGATAAGAAAGCTATTAAAATTCTGACGAAGTCGTTGAAATACCCCTTTTTGTTCTCGAACATGAATTTTTTTCTGCGGTGTCGCAATCTGTACCACAGGAATGCGTTGTGAAACGGCAATTTTATCAGCCGGCACGATCGCTAAAGGCGTTTGAGTTGATGACTTGGGCATAAAGGTATTCCTAAAACACTGTATTGCATTGCTTTAGCAAAGACCAAGCCAACTTAAAAAAACTCATAACGCATTAATTATAAACAATTAAATAAACACTCACCCTATTAAAAGTCACGATATATCGCGTTTTTAATGATATGTCGTGACTTAGTAGCATTTTATATTTTTAGATTATCCCTCAATAGAACGCCATTAACGCTTGATAGCCAGTTTTTTCATCCGAGAGCGTAAGGTGCTGGCCGGCATATCTAACACGGCTGCCGCACCATGCGGACCAGAAATTCGCCAGTGAGTAGTATTTAATACCGCTATAATATGTTCTGCTTCGGCTTGCGCCATGGTTAATGTACTGGTTGCTAATGGCGCTACGATAGAGGCTGGCAAGGTATTAAATAACAGTTGGCCGGTTTGCGATAAAATCATTTCTCGCTCAATTAAATTTTGTAACTCACGCACATTACCGGGCCAAGCATATTGCTGTAAGTTTTTAAGCCCTTTACGACTGACTTTAGTTATTTTCTTGCCGAGTTTTTTACTTAGTGAAGCAACTAAATCGTTAACTAACGAGGGAATATCTTCACGACGCTCCCGCAAAGGAGGCACGTTAATAGGAAACACGTTCAAACGATAATATAAATCCATCCGAAACAAGCCTTGCTCAACTCGCGCGGCTAAATCGTGATGGGTGGCAGCAACTAAGCGAATATTGACCTTAATGGTTTCGCTGCTCCCTACACGTTCAAAGCTTTGTTCTTGGATCACCCGCAACAATTTAGATTGCGCCGATAAACTTAATTCGGCAATTTCATCTAAAAATAAGGTGCCATTATGGGCCAATTCAAAACGGCCTTTTCGCCTTACCGTCGCGCCAGTAAAAGCACCTTTCTCATGCCCGAAAAGTTCACTTTCTAACAGTTCAGTTGAAAATGCGGCGCAGTTAACGCTCACCATAGGTTGATCTTTACGATGGCTTAAACGATGTAAGTTACGCGCAACCAGCTCTTTACCGGTACCATTTTCACCACAAATTAATACCGTACTGTCAGTGTTGGCCACTAGGTTAATTTGTTGGATAAGCAGATTAATCGCTGGGCTATTGCCAGATATACCAGATGCGCCTTGCTGACCTTGCAGCTCAGTGAGTAAATATTGATTCTCGGATGCTAAGCGTTCTGACAAGGCCTGCACTTGTGCCAATGCTTGTCTCAATGATTGTTCAGTATGTTTTTGCATACTGACATCGCGAAATATCGCGATTACACCAACAAGTTTTTGCTGGTCATATACAGGGGTGGAGCTGTAATACACCGGAAAACTGCTGCCGTCCTTACGCCAAAAAACATCGTCGGTCACTTGCCGAGGAATTGCATCATGTAAAGTGCGATAAATGGGACAATCGTGCTGGGGATAATGGCTACCGTCGGCATGACTATGATGATGACAATCGTGAATATTTTTGCCAATCAATTCTGCACTTTTCCACCCGGTCATTTTTTCAGCTGCTGGGTTGATAAATACAGCGTGACCTTTTAAGTCAAAGCCGTAAACACCTTCAGCCATGGCATTTAGCAATAAGGAATTTTGAGGTAAAAAATAGTCAGTGGTTAAATCGTTTTCTATTGTCATGATGGACACATTATCAAATCAATTGTCATTTATTGTCTCATTATAACCAGGTCACGATATTTCGCGACTAAAAAACTTGCTCTATATATCGTTTACAATATTGGTACTTGGTATAATGCCGCATTGTTATTTAGATGTGCTCTCTCATGCCCAATCCATCAACTACAACAGTTAAATTATGGTTATTTGTTGCCATCGGTTTAGTTTGTCTTACTCCATTAATCTCTTCTCCCGTGGCTTTGCTTATGGGCTTTACCCTAGCGAGTATTGGGTTGGTTCCTGAGAGTATCGATTTAAGTAAATGGACTAAAAAGCTATTAGCTTATTCTATTGTCGGTTTGGGATTTGGTATCAATTTACCTGAAGCCATTGCAGCCAGTAGCCATAATCTCGGACTTATTATCGGATCAATCTTTTTCACGTTAACCTTAGGCTTTGTATTAACACGCTTAGTGGGCTTAGAAATCAAAACAGGTCATTTAATCAGTTGTGGTACTGCGATATGTGGTGGTAGTGCCATCGCTGCGGTAGCGCCAGCTATTAATGCGAGAAACGACCAAATAGCAGTCTCTTTAGCTTGTGTGTTTATTCTTAATTCAATCGCGTTATTTGTATTCCCTACCATCGGGCATGCATTGCAGCTTTCACAATATGATTTTGGTGTTTGGAGTGCAATTGCCATCCATGATACTTCATCTGTTGTTGGGGCTGCGGCCTCTTATGGGGATGAAGCGCTTAAAACCGCCACAACGATCAAGTTGGCAAGAGCGTTATGGATAGTTCCTGTTGCATTAATCAGTGCCATTGCCTTTGGTGGTGATAAAAGAAAAATTACTATTCCATTGTTTATCGTGTTTTATTGCATCGCAATTCTCATCGCTTATTTTGTACCACAAGGTCAGCCGATTTATAGCCTTCTATTTACTGTGTCTAAACAAATGTTAGTGTTGTGTTTATTCTTAATTGGTGCGGCAATTACAGTGAAAAAAATACGCGCTAATGGACCTAAGCCACTATTGTTAGGTGTGTTGCTTTGGCTTGCTATTGGTGGGGCCTCGTTAACTTATATCGTCAATTTTAGCTAATATGAAGAGAGACAGACTACGGGGTTTATTTACTAGAAGCATTGCGAGTGCTTGGATTAGAAAAATGCTTAAGCGTCATTTTGCGGCATCTCGGGTTTGGTTAACGCCAACCAAATTAATCCACCAAATGCGAGCAACTCAATCAATGCTCGTGTGAGTCCGACGGTTTGAGTCGATGCGATCACTGCTATAATACATAAAGTGATCATAACCGCTATTTTAAGTCGACGTAACAATAAATGCTCTGTCATTTCCCCTCCAATATAATCATAAAAATCTATTATATTATTCAAGAAAAGTGATCTCTTACGCCAATATTAAATTTAACTATGAAATAACAGAACGATAAAATACGCGCGCTCACAGTACTATAGTTAGCGTTAGCCCACGCCTGTGCTACCGACATTTACACTGATACATAAAATATGATGGAGTCGTAATGGTAAATGGGATTGAGCAAGCCGTGTGACTTTACCCATTCGGCACATCTTAATATGATCAAATAGATTGCTTAGTAAAATGGGCTAGGATCGACATCGAGCGAGCCTGGCGATACGCCTCTCTCAATATGTAATTCAGATTTAAGCAAATCAACCATTGTAACTTCGGTATAGCGCTTATGTTTAATAGAATAAAAACATTTTACAATAGGATTAAGTGCATCACGCCCTTTTGAGTCCCAGACAATCCCTACTCGTTGATCCGATAACTGTACAATGGAACCAACAGGGTAAATACCGACACAGCGAATGAATTCATAAACCAATTTTTGATCAAGATGAAATGGCGTCAAACTAATCAAAATTTTAAATGCTGCTGCCGGACTCATCGCTTCTTTGTAACAACGGGCCGCAGTTAATGCATCGAAAATATCAACAATACAACTCATGCGCCCATGTAACGGAAGTTGCTCATCCTTAAGTCCATTGGGGTAGCCACGACCATCAAGCTTTTCATGATGCATTAAGCACACGTCTTTACTGACCTGCGATAACCCTTTTGTTTCATTCATTATTTCAACTGCATACACTTGATGCAATTTCATTTTTTCAAACTCATCAGGGGTAAGCTTGCCCGGCTTGTGCAATATTTCGTTATCGACTTGAATTTTACCAATATCATGCAAAATGCCACCAACGGCCATTTGCTTTAGTAATTCTCGCTCAAGATTAAGGTGCTTGCCAAAGGTAACCAGCAAAAAGGCCACATTTATAGAATGTTCAAGTAAATACGCATCTTTGGTGCGCAATGCAGAAATACACTTAAATGCATCAGCATCGTCCATAACTGACTCAATCATTTTATCTGCAATATCTTCAAACTGACTCACTTCGATAGCTTTTCCGCCGAAAGTTTCAGACATCACTTTTTTGATTAACCCTTTGGCTTCAGCAAGCAGCTTTTTGGCCTGAGTTTGCCGACCATCTCGAGTGACTGTCGGTTTGCGCACTAGTCGGCTAGTCGCAGAGCTCGATCTTGCGGAATTTTTTAATCCACAGGTATCTGAAGAACGTTCAATATCAACCCAAACAAGCTGAACATTGTTTTGTTTCAGTTTTGCAATGGCATCACGATGTTTGATTTGTCCTGGGTTGCGAATAGCCACTTTACTTTGTTGATGATCTATCGCTGTCACAAACATGCCTAACGCAAGTTTATCTATGGGAATTTTAATTAAATGGCTTGATTCTACAGAATCACTCATTATATAAACTACTCTACGTTAGAATCAGAAATGGGATATTTGTCATATACAACTCGTCATATTTTGTACTATTTTAAGCAATTCATCTATGTTTTTTACCTGAATACGGCCATATAATCACATTTTTACTCAATATGTTTGATGAAACTTTAAACATAAATAATCACTATTATTATTTCTCTTTTATTGATTTAATAGGATGGTTTATAATTACGTTATTTGTAATACATCCATGTAAGTAAAGAGTAAGCTATATTAGCAATTAAGATCACACGCTTTAATCTTACCAATTGACACCATTTCACTGGTTTATTAACGTTAGCCCTCAGCTGTTATACGAGAGGTTCAGATTGACAGATCATTTTTTTTCATCACAATTTAGCGATCTAATTGCTAAGCTTGAGCAACTTCGCGTAGTACCGATCTGTGAACCCATAGTGCAACTGTCTGTTGAGGGGCCAGCACTGCCTTTAATATCTTGGCTAAGCGCTCAAACCTTGTACCCAAAAATCTATTGGCACGGACGTGATAGAGATGAAGATATTGCTGCCATAGGCTCATGCAAGTCATTTTATTTTGCCGACCAAGTTGACGACAATGTCCTGGCAAATATTTATCAGCAACAGCGTAATAAAACTAGCCAACAAGACATTCGTTACTATGGCGGACTTGCATTTGACCGAACGGTAGAATGTTGGCCTGAATTTGGCCGTGCCCACTTTGTTTTACCGCGTATCGAATTACGCCGAAATGGTAATACACTCAGAATTCTAGTTAATTTAAACTTTGATGGCGTAGACCCGCAACAAGAAATTAAAGCGGCAATAAATGCCATTGAACAAGTACAAAAACCACAGCCTTTATCTCCACCCAATAAAATGAGCTTAATGGGCCGCAGTGATTTACCTAATTTTGAACGCTGGAAAGAGCTAGTTGAGCAGGTCACTCAAGCTACTTTTAACCGCTCAACGCCTAAAGTGGTGTTATCACGTCATACCCAAATTGATGTAAATGACGATATAGATCCTTGGACTGTTCTAGCCTGCTGGCAAGGTCGAAACCCTAACAGTTTTCAGTTTGGTTTCCAATTTAGTCCAGAACGCGCATTTATTTCTTGCTCACCCGAACGATTATATTTGCGCCGCCAACAAGAATTGTTTACCGAAGCCCTTGCCGGTACAACAATACGCGGTATGAATCCTGATGAAGATACTTTGTTCGCTCAGGCACTTTTAGATGACATTAAGAATAGTCATGAAAATCAATTGGTAAGAAAACACATTGTTAATGCTCTTACACCGTTAAGCCAATATGTTGGTGCTGATGAACAACCTAAAATCTTCAAATTGAATCATATACAACATTTGCATCGCTCTATCCGTGCACAGTTAAACCCTGGCGTTAGTGACTTTGAGTTATTACGAGCCTTACACCCCACACCCGCTGTTGGTGGATTACCGCGCGAAGCAGCATTAAGCTTTATCCGTCAACGCGAAGGTTATGCTAGGGGTTGGTATGCTGGAGCGTGCGGTTATTTAAATCACCATGAATCAGAATTCTCAGTGGCAATCCGTAGTGCGCTAATTGAGCCAAGAAGGATCAACTTATTTGCAGGTGCAGGTATTGTTGCAGGTTCGAACCCTGAAGAAGAATGGCAAGAGTTGGAAAATAAACTCGCGACAGTATTATCTATTTTAATCGATTTTTAACATCATCCCAGCTTATAGGCGTTGCCCTTTAAGGTCATATCAAAACATCGAGTACCGCTTTCGCTTGAGCAACACAAGTGTTATCATCCTGCCCCGCGTTTGCCCAGGTTAAACATTACTGACTAAAATAACCCTTGAAGGTGCATTTTAGGTAAGCGCTGTCGATAAATTAGCTCGACTAATAATAATATTCTCTGTAGCAGTCATTAGAATGTTTTAGCGCACTAAACAGTTTGCTTAATATCATCTAAGGCAGTTCGCTCAATCAATAGCGGGTTCCCTCACCCCGTGCTAACCCAATTAAAAAGGCCACAATATGTTGATGTTAACCCAGGCGAAGTATCGCCGTGCACTGATGCTATTAGTCAGTTTCCATATCTTAATTATTTGCGCAAGTAACTACCTTGTTCAACTTCCTTTCCAAATTTTTAGCCTTCATACAACGTGGGGCGCATTTAGCTTCCCGTTTGTCTATTTAGCTACTGACTTAACCGTTAGAATTTTTGGTCAACAAGCTGCTAGAGGCATCATTCTCAAAGCCATGGTGCCAGCCCTTGTTGTGTCATATCTAGTGGGAGTATTGTTTCATCAAGGTCAATTACAATCTTTTTCTGCCTTAGCAGACTGGAACAGCTTTGTATTTCGTATCGCATTTGCCAGCTTTGTGGCTTATTTAATTGGCCAGTTAATGGATATCACGGTATTTGCCAAATTACGCCAAGCAAAAGCGTGGTGGGTAGCGCCCGCAGCATCAACGCTACTAGGCAACTTGGTCGATACCTTAGTGTTTTTCAGTGTGGCATTTTATGCCTCAAATGATGCGTTTATGGCGACTCACTGGCCAGAAATAGCCAGCGTTGATTACACCTTTAAGCTTATCGTTAGTTTAGGGCTATTTTTACCTGCGTATGGTGTGCTATTGAAAGTTCTGCAAGACAAAATTTTATTAAATGCCACCACTGATAATAACAATGTTGTCATTCAAGTATCTAAATAATACGGTTTGATGATTTATGGATGAGCAAAGCAACTGCTGGCTTCAGTAAGTATGTTGTAGCAGCGTTTTGCTCATTCGATGTTTATACCATGAGGACTAGAACTCGATTGATGACTTAGCTCTATAGCTTGAGCGTGTTAACCAGCTAAAATAGGATTCTGCTTTTAAATCCAACACTCATTCCGAGAATTGTGGTAACCATTGAAATGATGAGATTTGTTGCCTGTTACAATTCAATATTTGACATAATTATGATGGCCGTAAAAACTGACATTCTACATTCTTAAACCAACATTCCACAAAAAATATCAAACAATATATTATATTTTCCTTTAAAATCAGTTAGAGAAATTCATTCACAGTCTGTTTAATGTAAAGATTAAATTAATGTCGAGAAACACTTGCAAATACAAATGAGAATGATTATTATTACCTTGCGTTCCAAAGCTCGGTTTAGTAATTAAAGACTTCATCACCTTTAATTGGTTTTCAGAGTTCGCAAGCACGACATTGCTCACACACTCTTTGTGGCCGGGTTAATCACCCGGCTTTTTTTTGCCTATTTTTTAGTGATTACTGTTTATCTCCAAAGTGTAACCCTTCATAAGGCCCAAGCTGCTGATCATCTTTAGCTTTAGAATAAAGCCCAATAGTAAATATGGTGCCTTTTCCGACGGTAGAATTCACTTCAATCGTGCCACCAAGTCGTTTAATAATTCCATAACTCAAAGACAGGCCTAAGCCAGTACCATCTTTACGTGTGGTATAAAATGGATCAAAGATACGGCTCAAATCGTCTTTAGTAATCCCAATACCTTCATCTTCAACTTCAATTTTTACCCCAATAGTTTTGCCATCTTCCAGCCAGTCGTAAGTTCGTAACCAAATTCGACCTTTATTTTCAATCGCATGGGCAGCGTTAACCATTAGGTTAATCAGTACTTGTAATAATTGAGGTCGATTGACTTCAACAGAGCCTGTCGCGGTAAATTCCTTAATCAACTTAACTTCTTGTTGCTCAATAGAATGGCGTGCTAACAACAACATTTCTTCTACAATCGGCGTCACGGGTTGTGATTTTATCGGTGCATTAAATTCCCCTGGGCGACTGTACTGCAGCAAACTACGAATAATTGTGGTGATCCTGCCCACTTGTTGGATAACCAATTCAATTTCTTCTTCAACTACCGCAACATTGTCACCAAGTTCATATTTAAGCAGCTCCATATTTCCCAAAATAACGGCGGTAGGATTATTTATTTCATGAGCAATACCCGCTATAAGCTCTCCCAACGCAGTCAATTTCTCATTCGTAACCAGTTGCTGTCTTGTCGCGTGTAACAAGGCCACATTGCGTTCGAGTTCTTCGGTTTTATCTTGTAAGCTGCGGGTTCGCTGTTCGACTTTAATTTCAAGTTGCTCTGCTGCCGCTTGAATTTGGGCATTACGTCGTTGTAACTGATCAAGCATACTGTCAAATTGTTCTGCTAATTTGGTCAGTTCGTTATCTCTATTTAAGCCTAACTTACCAATTCTGATATTACGCCCAGATTGTACTGCGGTAACAACTTGGTGAATATATTCAATAGGTTGGAGTAAACTATTGGCGCCACGATAAACCAGTAAACCTGAAATTAGCAACACGAAAACTAAAATGGTACCTAGCTCGATAATATTGAGTAAATAATTATGCAAAAAAGGAGACTCTGAAAAACCCGCATAAACCATCCCAATCCTTTTTCCATGTACATCGAGTAAAGGCAGATAACCGGATATATACCAATCATTAAGTACGAAAGCACGATTTATCCACGTTTGGCCTTCAACGAGCACTTGCTGATAAACGTTATCGGATACTAATGTACCAAGCGCCCTGTTAGGTTTTTGAGTATTCTTAGGAAATGGCTCCATCAGCACATTAGTACTGATGCGGATTTTATCCAAAAACACTGTCACTGTTCCGATTGAACGTTCAGGTAATGTGCCTTTTCCGTACACTAAGTCACGAATATGGTCGACGATGACAGTATTATGATTAAATAATATTCCACCATCTAAATACCAAAACACATTTCCAGACAGGTCAGCTATTGGTACTAAGGTTCGGCTGAGCAAACCACGCGTTTCAAGCTTTTTACTGGGCTGTTGCGCATGCGGTGTTGGGATGATTGTAATTTGGGCTTGTTTAACTAAATTGGCATTGATCCGTTCAAGGCGTTTTGCAGGCAATACCATTAGCCCTGAAAATGCCTTCTTTTGGCTTTGATGTAGCATTCCTCGTAAGTCTGGATCGCCTGCGGCATCTGCAACACTAATTAAGCGTAAAAAATCTAATCCTAACGCTTGTTGCTGTTGTAATAATAGAATATTTATCGTATTAACCGCATCAGGATTTGGTTGCTGCTCGCTGTTTTTTAATATCCGAAATGCATGTTGAAAGTCCCATGACTCGCTTATTGACGCTAATTGATATTGTTGCTGTTTTTGCACTTGCAACAAAGTACTGTTAGCAACAACTAAGTCTGCCTTTACCTTCATAAATAATTGGTTGCCTGTGTATATTACATTCCAATAAATAGTAATAAACACTAGACTCACTAAGGTTAATAATATCGGCAACAAGGTTAAGAATAAAATTCGATAGCGCACTTTGGCTTGCATTTGCTGCCAACTAATACCAAAAACACGTGTGAACATACTGGTAGAATTCACCACGTTTATTGATCCTCGTAGTGTTCTTCTACAGTATTAAACCAATCTTTATATTTACGATCTAACGTTTTTCGAGACACGCCTAAATCACGTGCTGCGGCAGATTTATTACCATTATGACCATCAACAACTTGGGTCACATGTTGCTTCTCTACTTTTTTTAACGGCCAATCTAACGGGTATCCCATAATATCGCTTACAGCAACGGATGCGGGCTTTTTCCAATATTCTGCAGGAGGTTTTCCCAATAAAATACAACGTTCAATCATATTGCGTAGTTCACGAATATTACCGGGCCAATCATACTGTTGCAGTACTTGTAGGTCTTCGTGGCTCCAAATAACATCTTTAATACCCAGCTCTTGCGACAATTGCAATGTAAAAAAATGAGTAAGCTCAACGACATCTTCTGGACGCGATCGCAATGAAGGTATAACAATATTCAACACATTCAGTCGGTAAAATAAATCACGCCTAAAGCGGCCAGCTTCTACTTCATCAATTAATAATCGATTGGTTGCTGCTACAACTCGCACATTAATATCGATTTCTTTTTCACTTCCCACAGGACGAATAGCCCGTTGTTCAAGCACCCTTAATAAGGCAGTTTGCATATTCATCGGCATTTCGCCAATTTCATCCAAAAAGATAGTGCCGCCAGAGGCATAACTAAATAATCCCTCACGATTACCTTTTGCGCCAGTAAATGCACCCGCGGTATGACCAAACAGCTCACTGGCCAGTAATTCTGGGGCAATAGCGCCACAGTTCACTGGTACAAAAGCACCACTTCGACCACTTAGCTGATGTAATTGTCTGGCCACCAGCTCTTTGCCAGTACCAGATTCGCCTTCAATTAATACGACAGCGTTTGTGGGTGCAATACGCTCGATAACTTCTTTGACATCACGAATGGCTTCGCTGTTGCCGATAATAGTGGATGATTGCCCATGCAATAATTCACGCCTCAACATAAAGTTTTCGCGCTTAAGCAAACGTTTTTCAATACAACGATCAACTGCGGTTATCATTTGCTCTAAATGAAACGGTTTCATAATAAAATCAGATGCACCAGCACGTAATGCTCTGATTGCCACATCCATATCCGCGTAGCCGGTCATAAAAATAATATCAGACTGTCTGTCCGGCTCATTAAGTGCTTCATGCCATTCGATACCAGAGCGATCTGGCAGACGAATATCCACAATCAATAAATCAAAATGACCATGGCTGCGTAACTCTTCGGCCTGAGCAATTGTGGAGGCGGTTTCAACCAGTGCAAATTTCTTTGCCAAGGCTTTCATCAAAAAACTCCGCATACCAGGTTCATCATCAACAATAAGCACTGACATTGTGGTTTTAGTTACTGGGTTAATATGTTCATCTTGACTCATAACGGGACTCTTATTTGGACATTTTGACGTACTTTGTTAACACTCTATCACCGAATATCTATGACTAGGTCACTATGAACCATAGAAAAGTGATCGTGGGACAATTTGTCTCGAATAAATTATCACAGCTTGGGAGCAAGTTCACAGTTTCGATTTTATGCGTGAACAGTATTTGCAATAAAACGGTTTGGCATTTAACTTGCTTATTGCATTAACAATTAAGCAAAGCAAGCTTAAGTTTTATACATTGATTAAATATGAACATCATGATTATTAATATCTCAAGGAGCGGTAATGTTAAAACTAAAAACAAGCGTCAGTATTCTGCTAGCGGCCTCAGTACTTAGTGGAGCAATGTTTAGCCCTGTTACACTCGCAAATGAAGTCATCAAATTAGCAACGACAACCAGTACTGAAAACTCAGGATTACTCGGTGCACTTTTACCTAAATTTGAAGCCGAATCAGGCTATACTGTACAGGTAATCGCTACTGGTACTGGTAAAGCATTAAAGCTGGCAAGTCAGGGAGATGTTGATGTAGTCATGACTCATGCTCCAGACGCAGAAGCAAAGTTCATCGCTGACGGTTTCGGCATTGAACCTCGTGGTATTATGGAAAATGATTTTGTTGTATTAGGACCCAAAAATGATCCTGCAGCAATAAAGTCTAGCAAAAACGTGACAGAAGCATTCAGTAAAATAGCTAATAAGCCAAGTAAATTTGTTTCTCGTGGTGATAACTCTGGCACCAACATGAAAGAGTTGATCATTTGGAAAGCGGCAGGAATTACACCTGATTTTGCAGGCTATACTTCAGTAGGCCAAGGCATGGGTAAAACCTTGTTAATGGCAAATGAATTACAAGCTTATACATTAACGGATCGCGGAACATATATTGCCTATAAAGCTAAACTAGACCTGAATATTGATTTTGAAGGCGGCGCTAAATTAGCCAACCCTTACCAAATAATGTTGATCAACCCAGCAAAATACCCAGAATTAAATCATAAAGGTGCAAGAGCATTAAGCGATTGGTTTATCAGTCCAGCTACACAAACTATGATTAATAATTACAAAGTACAAGGAGAACAATTGTTTAAGGCAACTTATAAAAAATGAGTGACGGTTGGTTAGTCCTATTGCAGCAAGCATTTAGCTTGCTGCTCTCTTTTGACCCTCATGTATGGGCGATTATTAACATCTCATTTTCGGTGTCTTTTGTCGCGTTATTGATCACTATTATTCCGTCGATTATCTTAGGTTTCATCCTTGCCTTTAGCCATTTCCGAGGCCGTTGGGTAGTCACAAACTTAGTACAAACGTTACAATCTATTCCTACTGTAGTGATCGGTTTATTAGTATATTTATTGCTGACTCGTAATGGTGCTTTCGGTGATTTAAAATGGCTATTTACCCAAAAAGGAATGATTTTAGGCCAAATGTTAATCTGTGCTCCAGTATTGATAGCATTATCACAAGCGGCTTTTTCCAGTGTCGATCGCCGAGCGTGGGAAACATCACGAACCTTAGGCGCCTCTTGGTTACGCGCGGTTTGGACATTATGCCGTGAATTACGGGTACCACTTTTATTAGCAATTGTTGCTGGGTTTAGTCGAATTTTGACTGAAGTGGGTTGCTCTATGATGGTAGGTGGCAATATTATGAATGTCACTCGTAATATCCCTACTGCAATAGCACTTGAAACCAGTAAAGGTGATTTTGCTCAAGCAATTGCCTTAGGACTAGTGTTACTAATATTAGCCTTAGTGTTAAACTTCATCTTGGGTTCATTGCGAGGCAAGGCCCTCCCAAGGAGTCATTAAGATGCCATTAGCTAATCATTCAGTTAAATCGCCAGTCAGTATTCAGGCTAAGAATATCCTGATGCAGTTTAATCAAAATATTTTATTTCACGCTGATGAACTTAGCTTTAGTCAGGGTGATGTTATTTATCTACAGGGTGACAACGGCTCAGGTAAATCCACCTTAATGAAACTCCTTGCAGGGTTGCTTTCACCAAGCAAGGGCCAAATTCATAGTCATGGTTTTAAGCAGGCCCCTTGGTGGCGAACTCAATCACTTCTTGGTAAGGCAGTTTATTTGCATCAGCACCCTTATCTTTTTGAAGGTTCGGTAAAGTACAACTTAACTTATGCTTTAGATCAACGGTCGTTATTGCCAGAACAACGAAAAAAACGTATTGACCAAGCGATTAATATGGCCCAATTAACAGACTTACTTAGCCACCTCGCCAGTGATTTGTCTGGCGGAGAGCGACAAAGGCTTGCTATTGCAAGGGCTTGGATTGCGCAACCAAAACTCTTAATGCTTGATGAACCCATTTCGAATATGGATAAACAATCACAGAGTTTAGTTGTTGCGATGATTAATCAATTAAAGCAAGACGGCACAGGATTATTGATCAGTAGCCATCAAACCTGTGGCTTAACAGCGTTATGCCAACAACGCTGGCACATTCAACAAAATACCATTCACACCAGCATGCATGTTCCTACAGTAGAGGCAGTGCATCAGACTAATACAACGGAATTTCATTATGGCACCACAAATTGATGCAGTAATTTTAGCTGGCGGCATGGCAAGGCGAATGGGCGGCAATGACAAAGGGTTAGTGGATCTTAATGGCCAAGCCATGATTTGCCACACTATCGATAAGCTAACAAGCCAAGTCGATGGAATTATGATAAATGCCAACCGTAACCAAGAACAGTATGAACAATGGGGATATACTGTTCTTAGCGATCTAGATAGTGGTTATTTAGGACCCTTAGCTGGAATGGTTACAGCTTTAAAGCAAACTAAAGCAGATTATCTTCTTGTTGTACCTTGTGATTGTCCTATGTTACCGGATGACTTAGTAGCAAGATTATTAGCTGCTTTAGAGCGAGAGCAGGCCGACCTTGCTATTGCAAGTGATGGTGAATATGAACAACCGGTAGTATTACTGTTAAAACCCCATCTAGCGCCATCGATGCAAGCTTTCTTGGATGGAGGCGATCGCAAAGTATTTTTATGGTATAGCCAACATAAAGTGGTGGTAGAGAGTTTTGCCGATCAACCCAATGCATTCGTGAATATCAATACGTTAGAACAGAAACACCGGATAGCAGAAAAAATCGCTAAGTAATTCAGTAGAGGTACTTCATGACAACATTATTTACCAATCCATTGCCGATCCCGGTTTTAGGCTTTTGTGCATACAGTGGCACCGGCAAAACTACTTTACTGAAACAATTGATCCCGTTATTGAACCAACGTGGTTTACGCTTGGCGGTCATTAAACATGCCCACCATAATTTTGATGTGGATATTCCCGGTAAAGACAGCTTTGAAATGCGTAAAGCTGGAGCAAGACAAGTATTAGTGGCGTCCCATGTACGTTGGGCGTTAATGACTGAAGATCTCGTTGAAGATGACCCGCAATTGCAACACTTACTGCGTCAAATTGAAGCCGATAAAGTAGATATTGTACTGGTAGAAGGTTTTAAAAAACTGGCATTACCTAAAATAGAATTACATCGCGCTGCACAGAATAAACCGCTAATCCACATTCACGATGACAACATTGTCGCTATCGCGTGTTGTGATGAGACCAAAGTGCCAAGTTCATTAACTCGCCTCGATTTGAACAACGTGGCGCAGATTGCCGATTTTGTACAAAATTACCAACAGACATGGCAGCCAGCTGCGGTGCAGTTACCGATAAACAGTAGCGAACAACAAGCTGCAACACCTAACGATCAACATGGTCTTTCTGTTTCACAAGGTATTACCAACGTATTAGCTCAAGTTGTTCCGATTAACCGCAATGAGTCACTTAACCTAATTGATGTTGATAACCGAGTATTGGCGCATGACATTATTTCTACCGTAAATGTGCCACAACAAACTAATTCGGCAATGGACGGTTATGCTTTTATTTTCCAAGATCTCAAAAAATCACAATCTTTTAAAGTTGTAGGTGAAGTCCTTGCGGGTCATCATTATTCTGCCACATTACAAGCAGGAGAAGCCGTTCGCATTATGACTGGGGCAACGGTTCCTCAAGGTGCCGATACCATTCAAGCGCGAGAATTGGTCACTGAACAAGATAGTATTATTACCATACTTGAACCTGGACAAGTTGTAGAAGGTCAACACGTTCGTTTGGCTGGAGAAGACATTGCTGAAGGTGACGTTGCACTCGCTGCTGGTTCACGCTTGGGCGCCGCTGAACTCGGTTTGTTGGCCTCTCTTGGGTTTAACCAATTGCCCCTTATAGAACGTCCTGTCGTTGCGGTATTCTCAACGGGTGATGAAGTAAGCCAACCAGGGCAACCACTGAAACCAAACTGCATTTATGACTCCAATCGTTACACCATATTATCAATGGCAAAGAAACTTGGTTGTCAGGTTATTGATTTAGGCATTATTGAAGACAATGAACAAACGCTCACAGACACATTGCGCAGTGCTGCAAAACAAGCAGATGTGGTGATTAGCTCTGGTGGCGTATCAGTGGGCAACGCAGATTACATTAAAACGGCCTTAGCCAATGTCGGCGACACTCATTTTTGGCGCATTAATATGCGTCCCGGTCGCCCACTCGCTGTCGGAAAAATTGATCAAAGCTTATTTTTTGGATTACCAGGTAATCCTGTCGCGGTCATGGTGGCATTTTTACAGTTTGTGCAACCTGCTATTCGTAAACTGGCTGGCGAATCTCATTGGCAACCACAGTTTATGCCTGCAATTGCACAACATGCATTACGCAGTAAAACAGGTCGCACTGAGTTTTTACGCGGTATTTATACGATTAGGTCTGATGGCAAAATACACGTTAGTACCACAGGCGCACAAGGCTCTGGAATGCTGAGTTCTATGGTCAATGCAAATTGCCTTATTGTCATTGGTGATGATACTGCCACGATACCAGCAGGCGAATCTGTTTTTATTCAGCCATTTGCTAGTTTACTGTAAAGGCTAATATGACCCAACTTATCGACGGCTTTCAACGAAAAATAGATTACTTACGCTTATCGGTCACCGATCGTTGCGATTTTCGCTGTGTGTATTGTATGAGTGAAAATCCTACTTTTTTACCGAAATCACATGTTCTGAGTTTGGAAGAGCTGTCGTGGATTGCCCAAGCGTTTACTGAGCTTGGAGTAAAAAAAATACGCTTAACTGGCGGTGAACCATTAGTGCGCACCGATTGTGACAAACTGGTCAAATTGTTAAAGCAATTACCTGGTCTTGAAGAGCTATCAATGACCACTAATGGGTCACGACTATCTAAGCTGGCTCAGCCATTGTTTGAAAATGGCCTTAATCGATTGAATATCAGCCTAGATACGTTAAACCCAGACGTTTTTGCACAGCTAACACGTAATGGAAAATTAGATCGTGTCATTGCTGGGATCGATGCAGCAATAGCGGCTGGCTTTCATAACATCAAAATTAATGCGGTGATTTTACGCGGTCAAAACGACCATGAAGTATTAGATTTAGTGGAGTTCTGCCGTCAACGTCATCTCGATATCGCTTTCATTGAAGAAATGCCTATCGGTTATATGGATGAACGTCAACGCAAGCGTCATTGTTCAAGTGATGAAGTCCGTCGCATTATCGAAACGCGCTATCCTTTAATCGCGTCGACTAAGCGTACTGGCGGACCATCTCGATATGTAAAAATGGCCGATAGCTCTATTCGCATCGGATTTATTTCGCCACACAGCCATGATTTTTGTCATGAATGTAATCGCGTTAGAGTGACGGTAGAAGGTCAATTACTCTTGTGTTTAGGCAACGAAAATTCCATTGATTTAAAAGCAATTGTTCGTGAATTCCCCGCCGACATAGAACGCCTAAAACGAGCCATTACTGATGGAATGCAACACAAACCTCAATCTCATGATTTTAACATCGACAATGGCACACAAATTCTACGCTTTATGAATGCCACTGGCGGCTAAATCTTTTTGGTATCGTCAATGATACACTTGAATCATAATTTACAGATGCTGACTGACAACATAACGTATTAATTATTCGTCTTGTCAGTCAATGTTTGCTCGCGTTCCTCAATAGTTGAGGCGATATAATTATTCAAGTTAAGGTGGTTTATGGCCCTATCACGTAAAAAATGGAACTACATCATTATGGGTGCCAGCCTATTTATGATTGCGGTGCTGTCTTTAATTAATGACAAAACCGCCAAGGTACCCAGTGACGCCGTCCCCTTATTTGATCAGCAATTACCGTTGAAGCAATTACTACTTGATGGTCATTGGTTAACGCTGCACAATGACCAATGGCAGTGCCAGCCACAAGTCCTCAATTGCCAGAAATGGGCCCAAGCATGGCAAACCATTAAGGTCTCACCGCTAAGCACAGAACCTTCACACGATAATAAGGTGCAAACACTAACCATTGCTATCAACAATATGCAAACGGCACAAAAATGGCGTTACTTTCCAAACGAAGGCCTCTTGCAATCATCTAATAACAATTGGTACCAAGTACCACCAAGTTTACGCGCCGAGTTACAACCTATTCTTGCTGTACCTTCTCAATCAAAATAAGAGTTTTTATGCCTGAATTACCAGAAGTTGAAGTGACCCGACAAGGGATCAGTCCTTATCTCATTGACCAAACTGTTAGTGAATTAATTGTCCGTAATGGCTCACTCCGTTGGCCTGTACCAGCTATTGCTCAAAATATTGTTGGTCAGCGTATTACCAATGTCCGCAGGCGAGCTAAGTACTTATTAATTGATACTGATGCCGGAATGACAATAGTGCATCTAGGCATGTCAGGCAGCTTACGTATTTTACCGTGTAATACCCCAATTGAAAAACATGACCATATTGATTTAGTACTCGAAAATGGTCGTATGTTGCGTTTTAACGACCCTCGACGCTTTGGTGCTTGGTTATGGTACGAATTACCAGAAGAAGCCCATCCGTTATTGTCAAAGCTCGGCCCGGAGCCATTAAGCCCTCATTTCACGCCATTACAATTACAAGCAACACTGACTGGCAAAAAAAAGACCATCAAGCAGTGCTTAATGGATAATCACATTGTGGTGGGTGTCGGTAATATTTATGCTAATGAAGCGCTTTTTGCTGCAGGAATACACCCACAGGCAGCAGCTGGTAGTATTGATATAGAACGGTTAACAATTCTCGTCAGTGAAGTAAAACAAATTTTGGCTCTCGCTATTAAGCAAGGTGGTACTACCTTAAAAGATTTTACTAATGCCGATGGTAAACCAGGTTATTTTGCCCAAAAGCTGCATGTTTACGGCCGTGGTGGCGAAACCTGTACCGCCTGCGGCAATTTATTAAGTGAGATAAAGTTGGGCCAACGCACTACGGTATTTTGTGGTGTGTGCCAACAGCGTTAGTCGGATAAATAACGCCTAAATCGCATTTCAATTTACCCATAAAAAGGGAGCCATTTGGCTCCCTCATATCATCAACCTCAACTCGGGTTAATCAACTATAACGCTTAAAATCGATATTCATAAGTAGAGAAAGCAGTACCTTGAGTATCATCGTCTAGCACTTCGAATTCAGAATTAGATACACTGCCACCTAACGTTAACATGCCATTAAACATTGGCAAACGATATGACAGCTCAAGCATCATGAGATCTTCTTTTAAAGGTTGCGGTGCCCATTCATTATTAGTATTAGCACCATCTTTATTCAGTTGAGCATAGCGAATAATAGAAGTAAAACCATGACTATTATCGAATTGACCAATTAAACCAAGTGCATAAACATTGGCATCACTATCATAGGTACTGCCAAAAGCACGACCATAGTAACGTGAGCCGCTTTGGTATGTTGAATGCTCGTAAAAACAGTTAAATTGATCTTTGTCTTCACCGCAATACACCATAGTATCGGTGTACTCGATAAATAACTTATATTGTTGTTTAGCAATACTAAAACGGGTATCTGCACCTACCATTTTACCGCAATCAACAATTTGCCATGGATCGCCTTTTGAATCTTCACAGGTACGTTCTAGATACAAGCCCACAGGCACATTAAACCATGTATCAGCATATCTAACATCGAAACCCGCCATCTGATTGCCATAGTTTGAACAGCCTACTTCATCAACATTATCTGCTCTACAGTCTCGCTGACCAGTAATTGATTTAATTGCGGTATTAAAGCTACATTCTTGCCCTTCACCACAAAACTGGGTTGTCCAAGACAACCCTATCTCTAACTGCTTGAATGGTTTAATAGCACCACGAAGGTTCCATAACAGTGTATGAGGAGCATAACGCTCTTCTTCTGTCATACTAATGCCACCTGTTAAACTCCAATCACCAACCCATGACAACCAAGGCGTTTCAAACGCTTGTGAATTATTGCGGCTGATCATTAAAGATGGCATTGGTCGGGCATTGTTTGATTTATGCAGAGAAGAGTCAAACCCTGGTCCCCACCATTGCCCCACACTCCCGGCTGTCACAACCCAATTGCCTAGTACCATTGCGACATATGAATCATCTAAGCGAATTTCTTTGTCGTCAGATGGATCATAGTTTGCTGAGGCTGAAATTTTATAAGAAAAACGCTCACCTGTGTATTCATGTGAACCTTGTAGCTCACCTTTTTCACGATAGTCTGAACCAAAATGCTGGAAACGTGCCGCATCTGTTGCCGCTGCCACCTTTATACTGGTGTTACCACGATTACCAACGGCATTTTGGTAGTAAAAATTAACTCGTGCAAAAGCATCCACTAAATCAGGTGTGAGTAATGCAGGCTCAGCTTGAGCTAAATCAGCTCCAATACCTGACCACATCAATGGAAAAGTATTAATAGGGCCGCTAATCACTCCCGCATCCGCTAAAGCTTGAATATCTGCTCGTAAATAAATATCTGAAGTGTCAACCCATGGCGCGGCTTGAACACTGCTACAGATCATCATTGCACTAAAACCTAGTGCCGTGGCTACCTTAGTTAACCAACTAAATCCATTTGTCATGAAATTACTTTACCTTTTTATTAGCTTGATTTTGCGCTACTTTTTTCTTTAATGCAGCGGCTACCTGTGGGTGAACAAATTGACTTACATCTCCTCCATGTAAAGCAACTTCTTTCACCAGTGTAGAAGAAATAAATGAATTCTCTTCCGCAGGTGTCAAAAAAACACTCTCAAGATCAGGACTTAAACGCCGATTCATGTTTGCCAGCTGAAATTCATATTCAAAATCGGATACTGCCCGCAATCCGCGCACGAGTACACTCGCATGCTGTTCTTTGGCGAAATCAACCAGCAGGCCAGTAAAACCGACGACTTCAACATTGTCTAAATGTGCAGTCACCAAATTAACTTGAGCGACTCGCTCTTCAAGAGAGAACAGAGGTTGCTTAGAAGGGTTTGATGCGATGCCAATAATCACGTGTTTGAATAAGCGTGCTGCACGTTCGATTAAATCGGCATGACCGTTTGTCACAGGGTCAAAGGTACCTGGATAAATTGCTCTTCTGTGCATAATATATCGCCTTTACATCATCTTTATAGTCGTTAGTTTAGCTACTTCTATCACCAGAATAAATCATCATCTGGTTTAAACATTGGGTAATGTTACATGCCTACATTACTATTTTTGTATTTTCGGAAGTGGTGGCAGTTGTTGTTTATATTTCAATAAATCAAACTCGAATTTCACTTTTTGCCAAATACGCAGTAAATGATGACGCTCAGCGTTATTACGTCTACCTTGTCGATTAATATCACTGTCTAAATCGGTCCCAATGACTGGAAAAGGCCTGACTACAAAACACCGCAACTGTTTTTCGTACCAGTACTGAATATCAATATCCACTGGACGAGTAATAGGATATGCCGTCGCCAATAATTTTTGTGCTCCAGCCAATGACACACATTGGCCACGAGTAGAAGCCGGCAATTTTAAACACGTCGATAAGCTAAAGCGATCATCAAGCATTATCGATTTAACAATACCTTTTTGCTTACGCCCATGACACAGCTTGATGTAATCCCAATCAGCAGAAAGATTATTGATATGTTGTAGCACATTTATTAATGTGGGATCTAAAACGGAATCATCTTCAAGAATTAAGGCGTAATCTAACTGTTGTTCAACAATCATTTGCCAACATTGGACATGGCTGAGGTAACAGCCAATTTCGCCAAGATTGAGCTTTTTATCATACTTTTGGAGGTTTTTTTGTGGATCATACACTTTAGCAATATCGGCATCGCATAACTCTTTACCATAAACGGCAGAGATACGCTGGTATTCAATACCTAACTGTTTTAGCTGCTCATCCATGAACGTAAATCGTTCAGTGCTACTATCTAAATTAATGAGGAAAACTTTAAAATTCATATATTACTAACCTAAACACCTATTTCCAGTCATGTGTAACTATTGAGACTTAATCTTAGAATATTCAGCTCTATTAATAATCTACCGAATAAAATGCTCGAAGCTATAGTTAGGTTACTTTTATTAGTGACATTTTATTTAATCCATTGAATAAATCAAAAACAGCTTATAATTATCACAATCACTGCTTCACACATCACGACGAACATCCGTTTCACCACTTTTAACAGCGAGAGGTTCAAGAGTATATCACTAATAATCTCGCTTTAGCTTGTTGTCAAAAAAGTTCTTATTAATCACCAGGTGGCTAAACAAGAATAATCTTCATTTGTTGACCCTTGATACAATTCCTAATGCAAAACGGTGAACAAACAGTCTTGAGTTGATATACTCAGTGGCAACTCTTACGCCAATTATCATGCTAGTTGAAAAATAGTTAAACGTCACAATACAATGAGCCCCATCATCCGATGGAATTGAGTTAATATTTTATCTTTCAGACAATCATATGAAAAAAATCTTAGTCATTAAACACGATAAAATTGGTGATTTTGTGCTGACATGGCCTGCATTCTATCTATTAAAAAAAGCCATGCCAGATGCAATCATTGACGTATTTGTTGCCAAGGTGATTACACCTTTTGCTGAAGCATGTCCCTATATTGATAATGCCATTGCAGATTCTGGTGATGACACCGCCATCGCAGAGCATATTGCCCAACAACATTACGATGCGGTGATTGTGGCTCATTCTGAAATGAGAATGTATAAGATCTTAAAAAATATCGACATTCCATATAAGCTAGTGCCCAAACATAATTGGTATCAATATCTTTACAAGCACCGTGCAAGCACCGATTATAAGAAAGGTGAAGGTTGCTGGCGTGGCAGTTGTATGTTGATTGAGTATTTTTTATCGCACCATGGTTATCCGATCCCGAGTTTACCTAAGCAATATTGGGATATGAGTGAGCACAAGCCTAAGTGGCAACAATATTATGGCCAACAAGCAGATGAAAAACTGATTTTTATTCATCCCGGTACAGGAGGTTCATCTGGCAGTGTTGCTGAAGCGGATCTGGCCAAGATGATTAGTCATATCAATCGTCTTACAAAGAGCGATTGTCATTTTGTATTAACATATAATGGTGATGAACTGATTTTAGCCAAAAATATTCAAGCATTACTGGCAGACCAACCTATTCGTGTTTCATTGGCGAAACCATTAGGCAGTTTGCGCGATTTTGCAGAGTCGTTAGTGGCAGCAGACATGTTTATTGCTGGTTCAACAGGCCCATTGCACATTGCTGGATTACACAATGTTCCCACGGTAGGTTTTTATGCAGGTAGACGATCAGCACCGCATATAAGATGGCAAACGTTAACCGAATCGAGCAAGCGACTCACTTTTACGCCACCGATTGGTAAGAAAACGGGCCGTAATATGTCTTTAATCGATTTTGATCAAGTGTCCCAAGAAATTGCAGACTTTTTAAATAAGTCATCTTAAGTGCAATGGATTCAGCCAGCTCATCTAGAGCACAATTATTGGAAGTAATATTATGATAGTGGTTACAGGCGCAGCAGGGTTTATTGGTAGTAATTTAGTTAAACAACTTAATGCCATGGGCCGAAATGACATTATCGCCGTTGACGATTTAACCGACGGCACTCAGATGTTCAATTTAGCCGATTGTGAAATTGCCGATTATCTCGATAAAGATGATTTCATCAGGCAAATTCAAGCGGGCGATTTTGATAACAAACTTGAAGTCATTTTCCATCAAGGCGCTTGCTCATCAACCACTGAGTGGGATGGCAAGTTCATGATGGCCAATAACTACGAGTATTCAAAGATATTATTGCATTACAGCCAAGCCAATAACTGCCAATTTATTTATGCTTCTTCTGCATCTGTTTATGGTGGCAGCGAAAAGTTTATTGAGCGACGTGAACTTGAAAAGCCACTCAATGTCTACGCTTACTCTAAGTTCTTATTTGATCAATATGTAAGACAGCAAAAACTCACTGGCCAAGTGGCTGGGTTACGGTATTTCAACGTCTATGGTCCACGGGAACAACATAAAGGCGGCATGGCCAGTGTGGCTTTCCACTTTAATAACCAAATTAACGCCAATGGTGTGTGTCGTTTGTTTGAAGGTGTTGATGGTTATGAAAATGGTCAGCAACTTCGTGACTTTGTGTTTGTTGAAGATGTGGTTAAAGTCAATTTATGGCTATGGCAGAACCCATCCGTATCGGGAATATATAACTGCGGTACTGGTCAAGCACAAAGCTTCAATGATGTTGCCAATGCTGTCATTGCGTATCATGGTAAAGGGCACATTGAGTACATTCCTTTCCCTGAGAAGCTTAAAGGTGCTTATCAGAGTTATACTCAAGCAGACTTGACCCAATTAAGAACTGCTGGTTATCAAGCTGAGTTTAAAACGGTTGAACAAGCTGTACCAGAATATTTAGATTGGATTAAAAACCAACACTTTATTGGTCAATAATGACCCAAAACGATCAGCCCAATTTTACTTTACTTGGATACAATGATGAAGAAAGCTATTTTCACTCTTGCAATTGGTGATGAAAATCCGATGTACCGCGCTGCATTACTCAGCTTTGAGCAATATGCACAGAAAGTCGGAGCGGATCTTATTGTATCTAAAGAATTTCACTATCCTATCACCATTAAAGACCCTCAACATACTGCCAGCCCAGCATGGACAGAAAAACTGTACATTAAAGAGCTCCTTAAACAATATGACAGGGTGTTATATGTCGATGCTGACATTATCATCCAGCCAGATGCGGAGAATATCTTTGACGTTTATGATGATGTCAACACGGTTTATTTATTTAATGAGGGCGAACACTTAGAACGTCAAAATGTGATTGATAAAATAACCGCGATTATGGGACCTCTTGATAATTGGCCGGTCGTCAACAATCGTCCAGTTTACTACAACCTTGGTTGCATGCTTATTTCAAAGCAAAGCCAATTGTTTGATATTGCTAAACTTGAAGACCTGCAGCAGCTATGCAACCACATCAAGTATTACGAACAAACATATGTAAACTACTTGCTGCACCGTGACGGCTTAGCACATCAGAGTATTTCGCCTAAATTTAATCGCATGGATTTTATGGGGCCAGAAAATTATCGCGATGCCAATTTTATTCACTATGCGGGGCGAGGCTACAGTAATTCATCACTTAAGCGTGAAGTGAGATTTGTAAATGACTTTTGCGAACTGTTCAAAGGTCATATTGATGACAAGGTATTAGCTGATATAAAACAAAGTGGCTGGGACCTCTTTATCAACAAGGTCCAGCAACGCTACAAATTGCCTAAGCCTATAATCAATGCGATAGCCAAGCGCTTCGTGACGATTTAACCAAACGTTATTTACCGTATATCTAGCTAAATAAGTATTAAGATTTAACGTATTTAGCAGCAAAGCATTTAGTGAAAAGGCTTAATTATTCATGTTGAAATACAAAGTGTTTGTTATTAATTTGGCCCGTTCGCAAGAAAGGCTAGCACAAATTGCAGCACAACTCGCAGAGGTTAATATTCCATTCGAACGCATTGATGCTGTTGAAGGAAAACTGCTATCTGCAGATGAAATCGAAGCGGTGTCACCTGCTCGTTTAGCCAAACAACATTATTATCGCGATCTCAGCAAAGGGGAAATCGGCTGCAGCTTAAGTCATAAAAGAGCTTGGCAAAAAATTATCGATGACGATTTAGACTTAGCATTTGTATTTGAAGATGATATTCATCTTGAAGCTAATTTTGCCGACACAATTAATATGATCCTCAATCTACCCACCATGAATTGGGACTTTATCAAGTTGTATCCACTGACGCGAAAAAGCCGTAAAAATATTCAGTCGTCAATGCAATATGGCGAGTTTGAATTTGTAACCTATAAAAAATTTCCACTAGGGGCAATGGCCCAAGCCATTAGTCGCCGAGGTGCAGAGTCGTTGATTAGCCATATGCCTTATATTGTCCAGCCAGTTGATGGTCATTTAAAGTCTTGGTGGAGTCTAGGAATAACGCCTTTTGGCTTGCTCCCTTACTGTATTTCTGTCGACATAGAAGGTCCGTCAGATATCAATCCTGACGGGAATCTAGAAAGAGCACCTCAACGTCGTGTCACTAAGTTAATGCTAAACTGGAGTAGAGCCTTGATGCGATTTATCGCAACACCTCAGCTTGAAAAAAGATTTCGTCAATTCACTCAAGCGTTAAAAAAGGATTAATGTGTCTTCATTAATAAGCCATACACAATTACAGAGTGCACAGCGTATTTTGTATATGACACACTTAGCCATTGGTGATTTTGTTTACCAAAGTGTTTGGTTAAAAGCACTTAAAGCAAAATATCCGCATTTGGTTATTGATGTGTGGTTTGATGATTGTCGCAGTCGTCCGCAATCGTGGGCAACAGGTCGCAATAAAGTGCTCAACGAATGGATAGATGCACTCGGCATTATCGACAATACTTATCCAATTGTTGGCAACCTTGCCCAAAGACAAGGCTATATCAGTCAGGCCAAAGAGCTCAATTATGATTTAATCGTATTTATTGGTAAAAATCGCAGTGAGCAATTTGCAAAAATAGCCCGAAAAATATCATCTTCAGCTTATATAGTAGCCTCAAAAAGTAAACCATTGAATAACCCGATTGCAAAATGGCTATATTTCAAGAATATAGATGCACACTTCAGTTACGATGACATAGCCAAGCACAGTGAGCATATTACCGATTTATACTCACAATGTTTTGAGCGAGCATTGGGTCTTACTTGTGATGATTTAGTCGATGGTAAAAAACAATTGGCCTTTAATGTTGATGCGATTTATCAACAACAAGCCCGCACACTTATCGAAAAATTAACCACTAATGATAACAATAAGCTCATAGTTTTTGTCAATCATTTATCCACAGCCGATAAGCGTGATTATCCTTTTGCTCAACTTAAAAAGGTAATTTTAACGTTAGAAAAGAAATACCAAAACCTGGTATACATTTTCAACTGTCCGCCCGATAAATTGAATGAAGTAACCACCCAAGTTGCTGAAGATAGCGACTTAAACTGCTTAGCCGTAACCACCTTTACTGCCAAGCAAAACTTCTTCCAATTACCAGCCTTAATTGCTGAAAGCGATATTGTTATAAGTGCCGAAACGGCAACGGCTCACCTTGCAGTATGCATGGGTAAACCACAAGTGACCATAATGTCGAATGATTTAACCCTGTGGCAGCCTAAAGGCGACTGCATTATTTTAACGGGTAGCGGTCAAGCTAAATCGATTACGCCTCAGCAAATCGTAGATGCATTTACCCAACAACTGAATCAACATTTTAGTGGAACAAGCAAATTAGATAAGCGCCCATAAACAGAAGATAATAAAAAAGGCCAATAAGGCCTTTTTTATGGGTGCTGACAAACACGACGATTAGCTACGTCAATTCAGTTACTGGCAGCAAATCCAATAAACTTTCGGTTGAATAAGGTGCAACCTTATTTAAATACTCACCGTTGAGTACCTTTTCATACATACCTTGATACTGCTGGGCCATCACATCAGCATTAAACACATCTCTTGCCACTTGATGACACACTTTACGGTCAAAACGATCAAGGTGCTTCAACGCATCAACCATTTCATTATAATCTGTCGTCAGCAGCCCTATTTCAGGTTGGGTGATAATCTCTGGTAATGAGCCAAATGGTGTACCAATAACCGGAGTACCTAAAAATAAACTTTCGGTAATCGCTAAACCAAAGGGTTCATGCCATCTAACTGGAAATAGTAGCGCCTTTGATTGTCTGATAATCGTAAACTTCTCATTGCCACCAACCATGCCTTTAAAGTCGATATTCATATCAAAGTTAAGGTAGCCTTTTGTACCAAGCTCAAATCGTTTGCCGCCTAAGACAGCTAATTTTTCACCTGCTTTTTTAGCAATTTTAGCAGCGCCAGTTAGATTTTTATGACGAACCGTCGCTTTACCCAAAAAGTGCACATAATTACTGTTGGATTCAAGACTAGGCTGACCATACTCAGACCAGTCAAGACCATTGTAAACATAGCAGTCGCTGTGATGATTATTGGCATGACGCTGGGAAATAAATATGGTGTTACGAGCGTATTGTTTGGCTTCATCAGCATTAGCATGTTCGGTACACACAAACGGCTTATCTAATTCGCCAGTAAAAGCACAATGAAAATGCACCACATCAGGCCAATCGGTAATCTGTTGATTAAATGTCTTTCGTTTATCGTAAAACAGCGTTCCTTCAGGCCTAACATCATGGGGACGCATCAAAAACTTTACTTCGTGCCCTTGCTGCTTTTGTGCAGTGGCCAGAGACCATACCACCCGTTCAGTACCGCCAAACTTAAACGCCGGAAACGGTCCTCGGCAAAGTAGTACATGTAAGATTTTCATTTAACCTTTCCGTATTGAATGTGCCACTGAACAAAATAATTGATAATATTTCACCATAAATTAGCAACTGAAAATATTTATTGATCTGTGCAAAGTAATTTAAACGCCGAAATAACCTCATCAACCTCTATCATCGCCATTAAATGCTCACCTTTGGCTCGCGTTCCCCATTTTACATCACCTTCAACCTGTTGCTTTATGACTTGGTCATAAACCGACACGGTATAATCTCGATAAAAATAAGGCCCCGTTCGTCCGGGATTTGAATGAGCATACAAGCCAATAACCGGTGTTCCTTGAGTGACGGCCATATGCAAAGGCCCGGTGTCAGGTGCGAGCACTAGCTTGGCTTGTTTTAACACTGCAAGTAGCTGAGTCAAAGATGTCTTGCCTACTTGATTATCTAATGGTTGCTGGCTATGGGATTGAATCACATCGGCTAAGGTTTTTTCTAACGCGGTTGGACCGCCGCACAACATTACCCGATAACCTTGATCAACAGCATAATCAGCCACTGCAGCGTAACGCTCTGGTAGCCAATTGCGTTCAGCTTTACTGGCCGCAGCACAAATCACTAATACCTTATCATCACCCACTAATTGTTTGGCAAAGTCAGTATCGGCTTGTGGTACAGGAATGTTCCAGCTTGGCGTTAAATCTTCTACACCAATGGCTTTAGCAAAGCCCATAAAGCCATCTAATACATGGGGCGTCGCCAAGGGTTCTACAGCATTATTTGTCACCAGCCACTGACCCTCTTTGGCTCTAGCCTTATCAAATCCTACTCGCACTCGTGCGTTAATCATTAATGAGGCTATGGTTGCACGAAGTGCTACTTGCATATGCAGCAACACATCAAAATGTTGACCTTGTAAATCACGGCGCAACTGAACATAGCTACGCCAGCCTTTAGACTTATCGAAAATAACAAATTGAATGCCAGGTAAGTGCTTGAGTAATTGATATTCAACCTTACCAATCACCCAAGTAATATTAAGGTTTGGATATTGTTTTTGAATAGCCTGCACCATCGCCACCGCATGGCAAACATCACCAATGGCAGACAAACGCAGTAAACATAATGAACCTATCGAACTAAAGTCAGCTTTCATTGATAATCCAATATGTTTGAGTGAAGAATAAGGCGATTAAGGCAAGTTAGTGATCTTAAGGTATAATGTTATTTCGATCCACAATCTAACCAATGCTATTGATAATTAGATGCAAATAAAAATCACTCAACTTGGCCATGTCGCATGGTGTGAAACCACTGCCCAGCAATTAGCACCACAAGATTTTGCGGTCGATGGTTGGCGGGACAACAATGCCGTTGTGGGTCAGTCTAAGGGCCGTTACACCACATGGTTTGTCAAAACTGCTAACTCGGACTCATCGCAAACATGGGTGTTACGTCATTATTGGCGAGGTGGGATGATGGAAAAATTCAGCCGAGATGCCTATCTCTATACAGGCCTAAAACGAACTCGCGCGGTGGCTGAATTAACGATACTCGAAACCTTGTATCAAGAAGGGTTTGCCGTTCCTCGTCCCATAGCAGCTAACGTTGAACGATTTGGTTTATGGTATCGTGCCGACATTATTATTGAACATGTTGCAGGTGCAAATGATTTAGTAGCTTACTTAAGCCATAACCCAATGACTGAGTCACAATGGTATTTATTAGGCGAAACCATTGCCAAATTCCATCAACGTGGGGTATATCACGCCGATTTAAATGCAAAAAACATCTTACTTGCGCACGGACAATTCTATTTAATTGACTTTGATAGAGGTGAGTTACGTACGCCACACCCTACATGGCAGCAAGCCAATTTAGATCGTTTGCTACGTTCGTTTAAAAAGGAACACGCTAAACTGACTACGCTGCAATTTAGTCAACAGCATTGGCAGCAATTACTTGCCGGTTACCAAAGCGTAAACCCAATCTAAGGCGAACTTTTGTATTGAGGGGTTATAAAAATAGACGCTAATCTGCGTCTATTTTTAGATAGCTGGCAGCAAAATGTTAAACAATAAGCTTATTAATCAGTGTGAATTGCTTTAATAATGCACCACGATTTTGTTCAACCACAGCCAGAGCCGCTGTAGATGCTGATTGGTACATATTGTTATCGGTAAACTTATTCTGTAATTCTTGCGCTAATTCATCTGCAGAACTAATACAGGTTAATGCACCCGCATCAGCAAGTAATTGTGTGATTTCAGCAAAGTCCCAATGATTGGGACCAACATACACAGGCAGCCCCATCGCGGCAGGTTCAAGTGGATTATGACCACCATTATTAATTAATGTGCCGCCAATAAATGCCTGATCTGCAGCGCCATATAACATCACTAGCTCTCCCATAGTATCGCCAAGCAATACTTGAGTTTTCGCATTCACCTCATCATTCATACTGCGCCTAGCTAACGTCAACCCTGACTGGGTGACGGTAATAGCGGCTAAATTAAATTGCTCTGGGTGTCGTGGTGCCATAATTAATAATGCATCAGGAAAATGACTTAATAGTTGCTTATGGGCGGTCAAAATCGCCTCAAACTCACCGGGATGAACACTACCCGCAACCCAAATAGGAGAGTTAACGCGATGCCACTCTGCACGAAGTGCTATTGCTTGCTGTTTCTTTATAGGATCAATAGTAAGATCGAACTTTACACTACCACACACATGTATACGTTGAGCTTCCACACCTAAATCAATAAACCGTTCTGCTTCACGCTGAGTTTGTACAGTAATCAAGTTGAGCTTGTTTAGCATTGGCACAGCCAAACGACGTTTTTTAGCGTATTTATTTGCTGACTTTTGTGACAAGCGCGCATTAGCCAAAATCAATGTCACTTGTTGTCGCGCGGCAAAGTAGACTAAATTTGGCCACAATTCAGTCTCCATAATAATGCACACTTTAGGCTGTATTTGACGTAAAAAGCCTTTGATAGCATAAGAGAAATCAAATGGTAGATAGCAATGTTGCACCGTATCGCCAAATGCTTTTAGCACTTCAGCCGACCCTGTCGGGCTGGTTGTTGTAATCGTAAATGTATCATCAGGGTGTGCAGTCATAAGTTGCTTAATCAACGGAATAGCCGCTAGCGTTTCACCCATAGAAACACAGTGGATCAACACATCTGTTGGCATTAACTTGGTAAAACCAAAGCGTTCAGACCAACGATGACGATAGTCGACACTTTTTATCGCCCGAAATGCTAAATAGAGGATAACCAGCGGAAACATTAAATATAGAAAGAAAGAATAAACAATACGGTTCATGTAAGAAGAGTCATCGATTTTTGCTTGTCAGATAAGCACAATGTTAACATACTCGTATTAAGTCAGCTTAAGGAATTATTTGAGCGACAATAAGTCAATAATGAATATGGAAATCACATGAAAACCCGAGATAAAATCATTTTTGCCAGCTTAGAGCTATTCAATGAACGTGGTGAACGAAATATTACCACTAACCATATTGCAGCACATTTAGGCATTAGTCCGGGTAATTTGTATTATCACTTTCGTAATAAAGAAGACATTATCAACTCCATTTTCAGCCTATATGAAAGTCATTTAGAATCAGGCTTTAATCCTTATGATGATGTCCCGATCACCATTGAATTATTAATGGGTTACTTTGATGCCATGTTCTATACCTTATGGCAGTTTAGATTTATGTATTCCAATCTAGCAGATATTTTAAGCCGTGATGATGCGCTAAAAACTCGCTACTTACATGCTCAACAACAAGTTCTTAACCGTTCAAGCAATATTTTACGCAAACTAAAAAAAGACGGTTTTCTTGATGTAAATGACAATAAAGTCACTGCGCTTGCTGACACTATTAAAATGATGGTCAGCTTTTGGATTAGCTATCAATTAACTCAATCAAGCACATCAACGATTACTAAAGCCACCTTATATGATGGTTTATTAAGAATATTGATGATTTTTCAGGCTTATGAGACTCCTACGTCAAGCGAAACCTTCTCCCGTTTAGAACAACATTATTTAGACATAGCCAGTAAAGAACGTCATCTAGCTGAGTAAGTAAATGCTGCCAATACTGTTAATTGCGCTCAAGTAACACATTTTTAAACTCGCTAATAACCCACTACTATTGAATCGGTTATTAGCGGATTTTTTTAGGGTTTCCTCCCACAACCCAAATCCAGCTACCGACTATGTTAACGATTAGTTTTTATTATGTGAATAAGCCAATAGCCCTAAACTAATTCATGTTGGTCTGACGACTTAAAAAAACGCTGTAGAGCAGCAAAAATAAAGGTTAGAATGCCAACAACTCCAAAGCACCCTGTCACTTATAGCGGTGTTTTACTGCGTGATTTGGATAAGCATAATAACCATATTTAGGAGAACACCGGTGGCATCTACCTCTTTTTACGACAGAATTAACCAGCAAATTACCGATGTAAAAGCCGATGGCTTATACAAAAGTGAGCGAGTCATAGCGTCAGCTCAACAAACTGCCATTCAGGTTAACAGTGAAGAAGTGATTAACTTTTGTGCTAATAACTACTTAGGTTTAGCCAATCATCCTGAACTTATCAAAGCAGCAAAAGCCGGTTTAGACAGTCACGGTTTTGGTATGGCATCAGTACGATTCATCTGTGGTACTCAAGACATTCATAAGCAATTAGAAGCCAGCCTAAGTGAATTTTTAGGCATGGAAGACACCATTTTGTACTCGTCTTGCTTCGATGCTAATGCTGGTTTATTTGAAACCCTATTAGATGCTGAAGATGCTATTGTGTCCGACGCCCTTAACCATGCATCAATCATTGATGGCGTGCGTTTATGTAAAGCTAAGCGCTTCCGTTACGCCAATAACAACATGGCCGACTTAGAAACTCAGCTTATTGCTGCTCAAGCTGCTGGTGCACGTAATATTTTAATCGCCACTGACGGTGTATTTTCAATGGACGGCGTAATAGCCAACCTTAAAGGCGTATGTGACTTAGCGGATAAATACGATGCATTGGTGATGGTCGATGACTCTCATGCTGTAGGCTTTATCGGGCAAAATGGTCGTGGAACCCACGAATATTGTGACGTGATGGACAGAGTCGATATCATTACTGGTACCCTAGGTAAAGCTTTAGGCGGTGCATCAGGCGGATTTACCGCGGCAAAAAAAGAAGTTGTTGAATGGTTACGTCAACGCTCTCGCCCTTACCTATTTTCAAACTCATTAGCACCTTCGATTGTTAGCGCCTCTATCCGTGTGCTTGAAATGCTCAAAACTGGTCAAGACTTACGTGAAGCAGTTTGGGAAAACAGCCGTTATTTCCGTGAGCAAATGTCTGCCGTTGGTTTTACCTTAGGCGGTGCAGACCATGCCATTATTCCCGTTATGATTGGTGATGCTAAATTGGCTGGCGATTTTGCTAATCGTTTATTGCAAGAACACATATATGTGGTTGGTTTCTCATTCCCAGTAGTACCTAAAGGCCAAGCGCGTATTCGTACCCAAATGTCTGCGGCACATACTCGCGAACAACTTGATCATGCTATTGATGCCTTTACTCGTATTGGTAAAGAAATGGGCATTATCTAATCTATCTTAGGTTCATTGAACCATAGATAAATTAAGCTTCGCGTAACTATAGTTCGGTTAAAGCTAGCTCAGACTAAAGATTGCTCAGACTAAAAATAGGTCATCAACATGAAAGCATTAAGTAAGTTAAAGCCTGAAGAAGGTATCTGGATGGTCGATGCACCAAAACCAGAAATGGGTCATAACGATCTACTCATTAAAATTCGTAAAACGGCTATTTGTGGTACTGACGTCCATATTTATAACTGGGATGAATGGTCACAAAAAACCATTCCTGTTCCTATGATTGCAGGTCATGAATATGTTGGCGAAGTTGTCGATCTTGGCCAAGAAGTTCGTGGCTTCAGCGTTGGTGATCGAGTTTCAGGTGAAGGTCATATCACCTGCGGTCATTGTCGTAACTGTCGTGCAGGCCGAACTCACTTGTGCCGTAACACTTCGGGTGTTGGCGTGAACCGTGATGGTGCTTTTGCAGAATACCTAGTAATACCCGCTTTTAACGCTTTTAAAATTCCTGCAGATATTTCAGATGATTTAGCCGCGATATTTGATCCATTCGGCAACGCTGTTCATACTGCATTATCGTTTGATTTAGTCGGCGAAGATGTATTGATTACTGGCGCAGGTCCTATTGGTATTATGGCCGCAGCAGTATGTAAGCACGTCGGTGCTCGTCATGTTGTGATTACTGATGTAAATGAATATAGACTCGATCTGGCCCGTAAAATGGGCGCAACCCGTGCCGTTAACGTTGCAACAGAAAATCTTAAAGATGTCATGAAAGAACTTGGCATGACAGAAGGCTTTGACGTCGGTTTAGAAATGTCAGGCGTGCCTTCGGCATTCCACGCCATGTTAGATACCATGAACCACGGCGGTAAAATTGCGATGTTAGGTATTCCTGGCGGTGAAATGGCCATTGACTGGAGTAAAATCATTTTTAAAGGTTTAATCATCAAAGGTATTTATGGCCGTGAGATGTTCGAAACCTGGTATAAAATGGCAAGCTTAATCCAATCGGGTCTAGATTTGTCTCCTATCATTACTCATCATTTTAGTATTGATGAATTCCAGCAAGGTTTTGATGCTATGCGCTCAGGTCAATCTGGAAAGGTCATCTTAAACTGGGATTAATCATTAAGATCTAGCTTATGCACACCAACAAGGGGTTGTATTTATACAACCCCTTGTTGCAAACTGGCGTTTAGCCAATCGCTATTAGAACACTTTTATAGGTAATATCATGTCTGGTTTTAAACATCTGTCTATTAATGAGCTTATCCATATGTCCAGCGAATCAAGCGATATACAAATTGTCGATATTCGTGATGCCGCCAGTTTTGCTGCAGGTCATATTGAGCACGCTGTTAACTTGAATAATGAAAACTTAGCCCACTTTATTGCTGATGCCGATATGGATAAACCGCTTGTTGTGGTGTGTTATCACGGCATGAGCAGTCAAAGTGCAGCTAGCTACTTAAATGAACAAGGCTTTGATGACATCTACAGTCTCGATGGTGGTTATAGTGCCTGGAGCTTAGCTAACTCATGATAGAAATTGGCCAACTACCTAATGCACGCGCTGCACAAGCATTTATTGATTACCTCAAAGGATTAAATATTCAATGTCATGCCGTGACTCATGCTCAAGGTGTTAGCCTAGTCATTGTTAACCCAACCGATGAAAGCCAAGCTAGAGCCGAGTTAATTGAGTTTGCTAAAGACCCATATCATCATAAGTATTTACAGGCATCTTGGGATAACGGTGCGACAGATACCAAATTTGACTATGGTCCTGGAACCAAGGGGTTATTTCAACAATTTATGACAGGAGCAGGCCCACTTACATTGATGTGCTTTTTTGCTTGTGTTGCCGTTTTCGCAGGTATGAACCTAGGTTTTGCCGATGCCATCTACAGTAAATTATCTTTTTTTAGTGCAGTCCCTGATAGTGACTTCAGCCAAGTATGGCGGGTATTCACGCCAAGCCTAATGCACTTTTCTGCTATGCATATCATCTTTAATTTACTGTGGTGGTGGTATTTAGGCGGTAAAGTTGAAACTAATTTAGGCACTCGCCCCTTGCTATTCTTATTACTCGTCGCTGGCACGATACCTAATATCGTGCAATTTTACATAAGCGGGCCTAATTTTGGAGGGCTATCAGGTGTCGTTTATGCTGTGGTTGGTTACACTTGGTTAATGGGTATTCGAAAACCCAGTTGTGGTATTAATTTACCGCAATCTTACATGGGATTTATGCTCATTTGGCTAGTACTTGGTTTTACCGATGTGCTGGGAATGCCTATTGCAAATGGAGCCCATATTGGCGGGCTTTGTATCGGTCTAGCTCAAGCGTTGTTTGATAGCAGAAAGTCACAACGGGTTAAAACCCACTAATAACATATTCCACTTAGCCGACATCCGATAATGGTGCCACTCTATTTGGCACCATTATTCACCCTCGTTTTGAACACTGACCGACTTATATTTATGATGCTTATAAACTGAACTTAAGCCATTTCAAGTACTTTATTGACTAGTTTTTCAATACCAATATGCGCCTCTAAAATCGATGTCGCTAACATATAAGCTGGCGTGCTGACGATTTTGTTCACTTCATCAACAACTATATCTTCTACTTGGGCATTTTTATGTTTACCGCCCATTTCATTAAATGCATGAGCAGTTTCAGCATCAGTCCCAATGGTACCAATGGCTCCTTTACCATAAATATTAGGGATCATTACAGGTGAAATACACACAAAACCGACAGGTTTATGGGCTAACGCAAAATCACGAATAAAGCTCTCTACAATAGGCTGAATGTCGCAATTGCTACCTGTGGTAGCGAAGTTAGATAAATTTTTAGCGGCGCCAAAACCACCAGGGATCACTAAACCATCAAATTGACTAACATCTAACATACTGGCATTAAGGACTTCACCTCGAGCTATCCGAGCAGACTCAACTAATACATTACGAGTTTCGTCCGTATTGACCTCTCCAGTTAAGTGATTCACCACATGCATTTGGGCAATATCCGGAGCAAAGCATTGATATTGTGCACCCGCCCGCGTTATCGCCAACAAGGTTAATACAGCTTCATGAATCTCAGTTCCATCAAAAACTCCACAGCCACTTAATAAAACAGCAATCTTTTTCATGACATCCACCTTTAACTTTTAATTGCTAATGTAAAATTTACAACAAAAAACCAACAAAACGGTTGATCTGATTAAAAATCGTGCTAACTTAGAACGTCGAATTTAGGAGTTGCATGTTTTTTCTCCATAAATCATCACTAAATTCCATTGTGGCTTAACTGACATCAATAAAAAAGTCCACAAATTAATAATATTTATTAGAATTAATATTCAGCTCACAAAAATAAAAATAAAACATATAATTCAACAGGTTATAATTTTCGTTTCCAGTCGTAAGAAAATCTATCCCGCAACGTTGATTAATTAACTCACAGACTTATCCACAGGCTGAGAGCATATTACTGTGGTTGATTGTTGGCTTTTCTCCATAAAAACACCCACTAAACCTCACTCAATCCATCACTAGTCAGAATTTACAGTAATTAAACACTATCTTGAGTAAATAATTGGCAATCTCACAAGCATCTTGAGGTGCTGTGGGTATAATGTCATTCTATTAGTCTCGCAAAATACTGAATACGAATATTAATTATGCCAATTATTCCTAATAACCCGCTCATCCTTGTTGATGGCTCATCTTATCTTTATCGCGCTTATTATGCGCCGCCTCATTTAACTAATTCAAAAGGTGAAGCAACAGGCGCGGTTTATGGTGTTGTTAATATGCTTCGTAGCTTATTAAGCCGTTATAGTCCTAGTCATATTGCTGTCGTTTTTGATGCGAAAGGCAAAACCTTTCGCAACGATATGTATGGTGAGTACAAAGCCCAGCGCCCACCGATGCCTGATGATTTGCGTACTCAAATAGAACCATTACACAGAATCATTCACGCAATGGGTTTGCCTTTGATCTGCATTTCGGGTGTTGAAGCGGATGATGTGATCGGCACCATCGCCCTTCAAGCGAGTAAAGAAGGCCGTGCGACACTAATCAGTACTGGCGATAAAGACATGGCTCAACTAGTGAATGAGCATGTCACATTAATCAATACTATGACTGACACCATTATGGGCCCTGAAGAGGTCAAAACGAAGTACGGTGTCAGCCCAGATAGAATAATCGACTTTTTAGCACTAATGGGTGATAAATCAGACAATATTCCAGGGTTACCTGGCGTCGGTGAAAAAACCGCATTAGCCATGCTCACCGGCATGGGAAGTGTAGAAAATATCTTAGCGGATCCGCAAAGCGTCATTGATGTCGGCTTTAGAGGCTCAAAAACCATGCCGGCTAAAATTATCGACAACGCCGACATGCTAAAACTATCTTACAAACTCGCCACCATCAAAACCGATGTTGAATTAGAACAAGATTGGCATGAGCTTAACGTTAAGCCCCAAGATCGAGATGAACTGATTAAATGTTATTCTGAAATGGAGTTCAAACGTTGGTTAGCTGAAGTATTAGATAATAAACAACCTCACGGCACCATCAGTACAGATAGCGATGAAGAGATCACAGTATCACCTATCATTGAAGCTGAATACGAAACAATCCTGACTGTAGAAGCACTCGATAAATGGATTGAAAAACTCAGTAGCGCCGAACTTATTTCTGTTGATACTGAAACCACCAGTCTCAATTACATGGAAGCTGAACTTGTCGGCATATCATTTACAACCGAAGTTGGCAAAGCGGCCTATTTACCGTTAGCGCATGATTACCTAGATGCACCAAAGCAAATTGATAAAGCCATTGCTCTTGAAAAACTGCGCCCGATCCTTGAAAGCGATACTCCACAAAAAGTGGGACAAAACTTAAAATACGATATCAGTATTTTAGCCAACGCAGGTATCACCCTAAAAGGCGTCCGTTTTGATACCATGCTCGAATCCTATGTGTTTAATTCAGTGGCATCACGTCACGATATGGATGGTTTAGCCCTCAAATACCTTGGACACAAAAACATTAGCTTCGAAGATGTTGCTGGCAAAGGCGCAAAACAACTCACTTTCAACCAAGTTCACCTTGATGTCGCCGGACCTTATGCCGCTGAAGATGCCGATATCACTCTGCGTTTACATCAACATCTATGGCCAAGGCTTGAAAAAGAACCTGAGTTAGCCAGTGTATTTAATGAGTTAGAACTACCATTAATTCAAATATTATCCGACGTTGAGCGCCAAGGTGTATTAATCGACTCAATGTTACTGAGCCAACAAAGTGTTGAATTAGCCAAAAAGCTGGATGATCTTGAAAACAAAGCCTATGAAATAGCGGAAGAGAAGTTTAATTTAGCTTCACCTAAACAGTTGCAAACCCTATTTTTTGAAAAACTAGGTTATCCAGTAAAGAAGAAAACCCCAAAAGGGGCACCATCAACATCAGAAGAAGTGTTAGTTGAACTAGCACTAGATTACCCTTTACCTAAAATCATCCTACAACACCGTAGTTTAGCCAAACTAAAAAGCACTTATACCGATAAGCTACCGCTTATGGTCAATGCTACGACGGGTCGAGTTCATACCAGTTACCACCAAGCTAATGCTGCCACCGGGCGTTTATCATCAAGCGATCCAAACTTACAAAATATTCCAATCCGTACTGAAGAAGGTCGCCGTATTCGCCAAGCCTTTATCGCTCCGGCAGGACGTAAGATTTTAGCAGCCGATTACTCACAAATTGAACTGCGGATCATGGCTCATTTGTCTCAAGATGCAGGTTTACTTAAAGCCTTTGCTGAAGGTAAAGACATTCATAAAGCCACAGCAGCCGAAGTCTTTGGGGTACATTTTGAAGAAGTGACCACAGAACAACGTCGTCGCGCCAAAGCAGTTAACTTTGGTTTAATTTATGGTATGTCTGCGTTTGGTTTAGCTAAGCAATTGGATATTCCACGTAACGAAGCGCAAACCTACATAGATACTTATTTTGCACGCTATCCCGGTGTCCTAAAATACATGGAAGAAACTCGAGCCATCGCAGCTGAGTTAGGTTATGTCTCTACATTATTCGGACGACGTTTATACTTACCAGAAATCCGCGATCGTAATGCAATGCGTCGCCAAGCGGCCGAACGAGCGGCAATTAACGCACCAATGCAAGGTACGGCGGCTGACATCATTAAAAAAGCCATGATACTCATTCATCAGTGGATCACCCAAGAGACTCAAGGTGAAATTACAATGATAATGCAGGTACACGATGAATTAGTGTTTGAAGTGGATGAAGCTCAAGCTGAAGCGCTCAAAATCAAAATGTGCGATTTAATGGCACAAGCGGCATCATTAGACGTAACCTTATTGGCAGAGGCTGGAATTGGCGACAATTGGGATCAAGCCCACTAATCATTGGTTTATGCTACGTTGAATTGACTTAGTGTCAGTCACGAAACGCCGTATTCATTGGAATACGGCGTTTTTATTTGCGGGTCTTCTTTTTTACCGCGAGAGCCCCTTAAACATAGCAATCGATAAACAATACGACTCAAATACCACAACATATTTATCGATCGAGTTAACAAATAAGTACCAATTTGTTTCAAATATCACAGTTATTGTATCTTTATATGAAAAACAGTTTTTCATTTTAAGGCGTATGAGCTATTATAATTTTCGTAGGGTACAGAGGTTAAGATGTTCAATCTTTCAAACCTTTATTTCACTAGCGATAGTGACTAGCCAAATTCGGCGCCCCAGCAACTTAGGTTGCTGGGGCTTTTTTTTTGGTTTTTTTTGACCATTAAAAATATTTAGAGTAAATACTTTAATGTTTAAAAAAAAACGGTTATTATAGGGCCATTGAGAGTCATCAAATTGAGTTGATGACGCTTGAGTCTTGTTGAATTTAGCTTCTCCCCAAAAGAGCTAATTTATTTGTACCGATGGCCGTTTGGTTATCGGTTTTTTTTGTTTAAAAATCACCACTGCTTATCACAGACGAAAAAAACCGACATAAATGTCGGCTATTAGTGCTTATTAGTAATCTGCTATATCACCCTAACGGTTATTCTGAGTCTAAAGCTTGCTCAGCCTTCTGTTCTGCTAACCACTCAGGATGGCACCAGTCATTTAAAATGCTCAGCACTTTTGGTTTACCAGTGCCTTTTAGCGACGACAACGTCTCTACTTGCACTTTATCACCAAAATTCGATAAGGCTGCACGCACATCATTAACCGTCTTCATTTTGACGCTTTGAGTCAATTTATCAGATTTCGTTAATAACGCTAAGACAGGAATATTGCTTAATACAGCCCATTCAATCATCTGCATATCAAGATCTTTCAATGGATGACGAATATCCATTAATACTACGACGCCACTTAAACAAGCACGCTTTTGTAAGTATTCACCAAGCGCTTCTTGCCATTTATTTTTTAACGCTAATGGCACTTGTGCAAAACCATAACCCGGCAAATCGACTAGACGACGATCATCATCTAATTCAAAAACGTTGATCAATTGGGTTCGACCTGGTGTTTTACTAGTTCTGGCTAAACTTTTTTGTTCTGTAAGCGCATTTAATGCACTAGACTTACCGGCATTAGAACGCCCTGCGAACGCAATCTCAATCCCGATATCCCCAGGAAGATACTGATCTAAATGCGCAATATCTGGCGCACTAATTAAAAACTTAGCCCTACGGAAATCGATACGAGATTCAGTCACTCTACACTCCAATTAAATTACTTCTAGACAACGCATTACCATAAATTTTTAACAATTGCTTACTTTTGCACATTTTCGTGTAAAATATTAGCTTGATCACATTATATACCCAAGCAACGCTGATATGTGTGATGTCGTTATAAATGATTTTGCTCTATTCGAGCATGACAAACAGCATTAAAGCGCTTGGAAAAACATTTTACCACGCTTGCGGGTCTTCCTAGTAAGCTCAGGACAATAAATTAACTAGAAGTTGGAACGCCATGAAAAAGTTAGCTCTTGCGCTGTCTGTAGTCGCCTTAATGTCATCATCAGTTATGGCTGAAGGTAATGCTGAAGTAGGCAAAACTAAAGCAATCGTATGTTCTGCCTGTCACGGTGTTGACGGCAATAGCATGATTGATATGTATCCTAAATTAGCAGGCCAGCACCCTGAATATCTTGAAAAGCAATTAACTGAATTCAGATTAGCCGCTAAAACCGGCGGTAAAGAGGGTCGTATGGACCCAATCATGATCGGTATGTCTATGGGTCTAAGTGATGAAGACATCGCTGACATATCTGCATTCTTTGCTAGCCAAGTCAAAGTTGTCGCCGATGTTGCTGACGTACCCGCTGCTGGCGAAAGTTTGTATAAAGGCGGTGATGCCGCTCGTGGTATTACAGCATGTGTTGCGTGTCACGGACCTGAAGGTCATGGCGCAGCTGCTGCAGGTTTCCCTGCTGTCGCAGGCCAACACGCTAACTATATCAAAATTCAGCTAAACAAATTCCGTGATGCTAGCCGTCACAATGATTTAAATGGCATGATGCAAGATGTAGCGAAAAAGCTATCTGATGCTGATATAGAAGTATTATCTAAATATATTTCAAGTCTTAATAAATAATAGTACTGAATATTATTTATTAAAGAGTGGGCTTTCGAGCCCATTTTTTTGCTTACCAAGTTGACGTTTACGTCAACTTCTTATGTTTTACTTGACAAGGTTCACACTTTTATCGTTAAATACACCCCGTACCGAGATGAACCCAACTGTTTGGAACATAAATCTAACAACATCAAGCAGATTTCGGACGAATACATTTAAGATATAAGAATAAAGCAAATTAATAACAATAATAATTTGAGACCGCTCACTAATAATAACAACATGAGTCGATATTTCAGTTTGAAATACTGGTCGTAAAATTTGTAAGGAATAGACCGATTGGTCGACATGCTATTTAGCACTACCTTACACAACAGAGTGACCCTTAGGTGTTATTTGAATGATTCAAATAACAGCAAAACCAACATATTGTTGAGGATGCATCCACAGGAAGTTTTTACCACTCGAAGGTACAATGTAACAAGGATGGTTAACTATTGTCATTGAAGACAATTAAGATATCGATGAGTCATTGAAGACCATCTACGGAAGCTGTAGTCAGGACGGCAACAGAATATAAAAAAGCGTCATTGATGACCAATAACAACTAAAAACGGCACGGATAGCAAAAAAGTAACGATCTGACCGGGATAGTCACATAGCAAGTACGGATACTTGGAATCAGAATAAGGTGCGTTAAGCACTGTTTTACAAGGTGGCAGTTTATACTGCCACCTTTTTTTATGTCTAAATCATACCAATATTGGTATTTTTCAAATACTTGGTATTATTTAACCGCATTCGCTATATAATCGTTAATCAAGTAATACCTAGGTACCGCTGTATTTGATGAACGTATGCCCGCTTTGTAATCATTGTGCTGATTTTTTTGTTCAAGACAAAAAAAGAGCCTTCTATGCCTGCCCGCAATGCGGCTTAATTTTTGCTGACTCCAAATCATATCTTATGCCTAACCTAGAGCGTCAACATTATGGTCGAGCACAAAAAAAATCCAAACAAAAACAATTAACACAATTTATTTTGCCTTTACTCGATCAAATCTCTTTGCAACAAACCGGCACGCTAAAGGGCTTGAACTTTGGCCGAGTGCTCGATGAGCAAAGCCAACAAACTATTTTAAACACTGGTAACTTAGTTAATCAGTACGATCCTTTTTTTGCAGCAGATCAGTCGGTGCTAAAGCAACATTATGACTTTGTTTGTTGCTACCGTGTTTTTGAACACTTTCGTCATCCTCACCGAGAATGGATGTTACTCAATCAACTGATTAAACCCGGCGGTTGGTTAGCCATAAGCACTCCCTTATTAACAGATAAAGACCACTTTGCTAAATGGCATTACAAGAATAATCCAACTCATGTCAGCTTTTATCAGCAGGCAACATTCGAATATTTAGCATTTAATAGTGATTTTGAGCTATTATTTGCATCGAAAGATCTAGTTTTGATGCAAAAAGCATCAAAATCTGATATAAAGCGCATCCTTATTTAGTGCCTTGTAGAAATTACTCTGCAAGGACGTGTTTAGAAAACCTAATGAGAACATCATGGCTCGCAGTAAAAAAACTCGCAAAGGCGGCGAAAACGGCGCTAAATTTGCCCCAAGAGTAAAAAAAGTTGATCGTAACGCGGTTGATGGTAAAAAATCAGAAGCTGGCCATAAATCTGGCAGCCGTCATAATGAAGCTTTGCTTAAACAAGCTTCAGGTACTACATCGGTTAAGAGTAAAGATGCACGTCATGGCAGTAAAAAGCCTGTAGCGTTAACATTACCGACATCTATTACCAAACCGTTGGTAGTTAAGCCTAAACAGCCTAAATTGACTGACGAACAAAAGTTGTTAAAACTTGAAGAAGACCCAAGATTGAATCAATTACTTGACCAACTTGAAGAAGGTCGTGACTTGTCTGATACCGACCAAAAATGGTTAAATACTCAATTAGACAAGATTGAACAACTGATGCTGAATTTAGGCCTTAGTGAAGGTGATGACACGCCAACTCAAAGCCCTAAAAAGCAACAGACTGATGATGAACTATTAAATCGTTTTGAGTCAGGTGCAGATTTGCTCAAAGATTATCAGCAGAAAGATTAATCTTCTCGATAAAGTAATACCAAGCTATTTCTTGGTTTGATGTTTAAAAACTGGCGCATATGGCGCCAGTTTTGTATTCAAAAAAGGATAAATTGTGTCTACAACTGTCATCATTATTGCGCTACTCATTATTATTGCTCTTGCAAGCTATGCAACACACTTGCTGTTAACACTTAAACGTCAAACACAAGCTAATCAACAAGCACTGGCAGAGCGTAAGGCTAAAGCCGACGAGCGTAGACAACAAATACTGACAGATATCCGTTACATTGCCGCTGCGATGTTAGAAGAGCGCTGTGAGCTGTCAGAAGGCGTTATGCGCATAGGGAAGTTATTTGACGTATTATCTATGTCGGAACAAGTTATGGGAGACTTTCCTAATCTGTTTACCCATTATGAATTAATTCGAAATCACCCCATCATGGAAGCGCGAACAGACTTGCCTAAACAACAACGGATGAAGTTTGATTTAGAACGTATGAAATCTGAAGCAGCATTAGAACAACTTATTTTAGACGAGACAAAACACATTGCTGAATTCGACAAACCAATGACCCATTAACGCTGACGTTATCCACAAGTCATAAGCAAAGAGCAACATGGCACGTTATACTGTAAAAGGTCTAAACCAAATCATCTCCTGACCGTTTGCTAATGCGGTTAAATAATGGCTAGATTATCTTCTGCCTTTTTCTGTATCAAAATAACAAGCGTTAACGCTCAATGATTGGGAGCACAATATGTTCTATACACTTTGTTCAGGATTACTTCACGTTATGGGTTGGAAATTTGAAGGCCAACTTGATACAACTCAACCCTGCGTAATGATTGTTGGACCACACACGAGTAACTGGGATTTTGTCATCGGGATCCTTGCCCGCAGTGCCTTAAACACTAAAATCCATTTTTTAGGTAAACACCAATTGTTTATCGCCCCTTGGGGATGGTTGTTTCGAGCCATGGGTGGAAGCCCTGTTGATCGACGAAAACACAACAATTTGGTCGATGCCGCGGCTCAACTTTTTCAACAAAATTCGAATTACAAATTAGCATTAGCACCCGAAGGAACCCGCAGCCCGGTCAATCGTTGGAAAAGCGGTTTTTATCATATTGCAGTGAAATCAGATGTGAATATTGTGCCTGTTGGTTTAGATTTTGGCCGAAAAACCATAGTGCTATCAGCACCGATGACACCCACGGGCAATATCGAAATCGACATAAATCAATTAATGGATTTTTATAGAACGATTGAAGGCTGCCATCCAAAAGCGATTCCTATGTATCAGCTAAAATCCACACCAGAACGAAACGGATGATTTGATTCGTTAAGTGTACTATCGAGCCTTTATAAGCTAACAAATTGTTATCACCTAAGGTTGGTGTTTAGATAGACGTAATGCTGATTTGCTATTCGATACCATTAATCGATTAACGTACGCTGATATCGCCCAAACAACGACATCAGCGCCAATGGTTTATCAATGTTGCTCTTCAGCGTGTTGCTCTTCGCAGTGCTTAATGCTGCGAATATCTGTGCCTGTCGGGATTTGAAATGCCCGTAAACCAAACTCAGGTAATATCGCAAAAATATGATCAAAAATATCTGCTTGAATCGCTTCGTAAAAAGTCCAACGAATATCATTAGTAAAAATATACAATTCAATCGGTAGACCTTCCGTAGTGGGGGCTAGTTGCCTCACCATCAATGTCATGTCTTTGTGTATTTTATCATGCCGACGTAGGTACTCTTGTAAATACGCCCTGAATGTCCCGATATTAGTCAAATGACGACCATTTACCTTCATATCAATATCGCTAATATTGGCATTAGCAGCGCTGATCTCACTAAATATTTGTGGTAAATATTCTTTTAAATAATTCACTTTACCTAAGCGAATACGTTCAGCATCATTTAAAAACTGGATGCTATTTACATCAATATTTATAGAACGCTTTATCCGTCGACCACCTGATTCAGACATACCACGCCAGTTTTTAAAGGCATCCGACACTAAGGCGTAAGCGGGGATCATGGTAAGCGTATTGTCCCAATTACGAACTTTGACCGTCGTTAAAGTAACATCTTCCACTGTTCCATCTGCTTCATATTTATCCATTTGGATCCAGTCCCCCTTGCTCACCATGCGGTTGGCGGCAAGTTGAATTCCAGCGACAAAGCCCAAAATAGTGTCACGAAACACCAACATGACCAAACCAGTAGCCACACCTAAGCCACTAAAGAAATATATGGGTGACCGGTCGGCTAGAATTGAAAATACAATAATTAAGCCGATAAAAAATAGAAATAACTTAATTAATTGAACAAAGCTAGTTACCGGTAAACGTCGATTAATATGATTCATATCAGCGATTTTATCAGCAGCATTGAGTGCGCTATAAATCGCTCGTAAAATAAACAACACCAATAATGAGCTCAGCAAGCGATCAATAACCATACTGGCAACATCATGTGAGGTAAGTACGATAGGTAGCAGTAAATCAAGAATCCCAATAGGCACAAGTAAGGCGACTCGCTCAAACACATTAAAGTGCATAAAGATATCGTCCCACTTCACCGAGGACCGACGGATCATCATATTAATCCCATGTGCCACAAATCGATGTGCAATGAAATAACTAATACCCGCAACCAGTAAACAGGCAAAAATCAATATTGAGGTCGCCAATCCATCTGTTGGCTGGCTATTAACACCTAATCGGGTTAACCAAGCTGCAATTTCAATCCGCACTTCTGTATTCACAAACAAATCCTTAGCCACTTTTGCCTCTTACACAATCAAGAGACTTAAATTAAACCGCATAAAAATAATCAAACACTCGTAGCTCATTATGCCCTGTGTTGATAGAGAACGTTAACTAAACCTCAACACTATCCGCCGATAGGCTAAATATAAATCCAAGCCTCTATTTTCACTATGATGTTAACTGTTAGGCGCTGTGGGATGATACCCATAACAGATAATACAAACCTTCATTTTACTCATGGATGAGACAAAATAATAAAAACAATCTTGTAGTCCATTATCGAATTTATCATCAACTTATTAGGGTCTGTTGATCTTTCAAGGTTGTTTTTGCAGCGAATTTCTGGCCATTACTCACATTTATAATTGCGCGGCAGAGACTTTGAGGTGTAGTTATTCTACATAAAAAGTCGATAACGCCGTAAAAATGGCCAACAAACGCTGCCCGAAGGGTTCTGCTAAAAACGTTTTACTCTTTGTTGAATAGATTTTGCTTAGATGACTAGGCATCAATCCATTCGCCTCGATTAAAACGTTTTTAACTCGAACAAAATTCAACCAGCAAAGATCAACAGGCCCTAGCCACTCTCGTTTTTTAAATAACAAAACATTGCTGTTTAAAAACACATCATTCATCCTAGCTTGAATATACCAGTATTGTTTTACATTAACCGATTTGTAAGGAATGTTATGTCGTGGGATCAAGTGTGGATTGATGTAAATGTGGCGACCATGGATGCCAATATCGAAGGGGCTTACGGCGTAATATCTCAAGCGGCTATTGCAATCCAAGACGGAAAAATTGCTTGGATTGGCCCACGCAGTGATCTGCCTGAATTTGATGTACTGGCAACACCAATTTACAGAGGCAAAGGCGGCTGGATAACGCCAGGGCTTATCGACTCACAAACCCACTTGGTGTTTGCCGGTAATTGCGCTAACGAATTTGAACAGCGTTTACAAGGCGCGACAGATACCGAAATAGCTTGTGCGGGCAGCATTATCTCGATCGTCAACGCTTGTCGTGATGCAGACGAAATCGAATTGTTTGAACTGGGACGACAACGCTTAAACGCCTTAGCCAGAGAAGGCGTCACCACGGTTGAAATTAAATCCGGCTACGGATTAAACACCGAAACCGAGCTTAAGCTACTGCGGGTCGCACGCGAATTAGGCGAGCATCATCATATTGATGTCTGCACCACCTTTATGGGTGCACATGTGATTCCGCCAGAATATAAAGACAATGCTGACGCCTATATCGACTTGGTCATCAACGACATGCTCCCCGCGGTAATTGCCGAAAACCTTGCGGATGCGATTGATGTATTTAGTGACAATATCGCCTTTAATCTTGAGCAAACTGAGCAAGTATTAACGGCGGTTAAACGGGCTGGCCTGCATATTAAACTGCATTCAGAGCAATTAACCAATATGGGTGACAGCACATTAGCGGCCAAGCTTGGGGCTAAATCGGTCGATCATGCTGAGTGTCTAGACGAAGCAGGTGTTAAAGCCATTAGCGAAAGTGGTACCTGCGCAACCTTGTTACCAGGAACGTATTACTTTTTACGAAAAAACCAATTACTGCCAATAGATTTGTTGCGTCAATATAAGGTACCAATGGTAATTGCCAGCGATTTTAATCCTGTTTCATCCCCTATTTGCTCCACCTTATTAATGCTCAATATGGCCTGCACGTTATTTAGATTAACCCCAGAAGAAGCCTTACAAGGTGTGACTATAAATGCCGCCAAGGCCTTAGGTATTGATAATCATGTGGGTCATCTTGCCACAGGCATGCAAGCAGATTTTTGTTTATGGGACATCACCACACCGGCGCAACTGGCCTATGCTTACGGGGTGAACCCGTGTCAAACCGTAGTAAAAAGCGGTCAAGTGGTTGCATTACCACATTAATCCGCTCGATTAACGGCTACTCGTTGTTAGCGCTATACACATGCTAACGACGAGATTGTAGCCATAAAATTACCACTCAACAGTCTTGTTAAATCCTCTTCAATAATAAATTAACCAATAATATGGTGATTTTAAGATCAATTTCATTTAGGCTATACTGATTATGAACGAACGTTCAAAATGTTTTTTGTTATTGATTATTGTTTGAGTAGTCGTATTGCTCAAGTTTATCTTCTCCATTTCGACCTAACCCAAATTGTCAGAGGTATTATGAAAATCCGTACTTTAATGTCGCTTGCTACTGCATTTGTTCTGCTCCACAGCAGCACTGTGTTCGCTAATGAATCTGTTAACTCCGAAACACCACAGCTAACTAAGCCTAAAGTGATCATTTTTGATGTAAATGAAACCTTGTTAGATCTTGAAAATATGCGCAAATCAGTTGGCGCAGCGCTTAATGGCCGTGAAGATTTACTGCCTTTATGGTTCTCAACTATGTTACACCACTCGTTAGTTGTGTCTGCCACTGGTGATTACCAAACATTTGGCAGCATTGGCGTTGCCTCACTGCAAATGGTTGCCGAAATCAACGGTATTGCCATCACACCAGAACAAGCTAAAACCGCCATTCTAACGCCACTTCGTTCATTACCGGCTCACCCAGATGTTGCGGAAGGTTTAGCTAAATTAAAAGCTCAAGGTTACAAACTCGTGACCTTAACTAACTCATCATTAGAGGGTGTAACCTTACAGCTTAAAAATGCTAATTTAAGCCAGTATTTTGATGCCAACTTAAGCATAGAATCTGTTGGGGTATTTAAGCCGCATTTAAAAACATATCAGTGGGCCATTAAAGATTTAGGCGTTAATGCAAGTGAAGCATTAATGGTTGCCGCACACGGTTGGGATATTGATGGTGCTAATAAAGCAGGCTTACAAACCGCTTTTATTCGTCGCCCAGGCAAGGTGTTGTTCCCGCTAGCAGCACAACCAGACTACAACGTACTGGATGTGAATGAACTGGCCAGCACTTTAGCTAAATTTAAGTAGTCTTAACGATTATCGCCCAGCCAATGCTGGGCGATAAATGTAAACAGAATTAGGGCCTGTATATGGCCTCCTCCACTGCTGTATCAATATTCCCCCTCAAGACCACTTGCACTGCCCCTTGCCATTAACGATTAATTAACATTTAATGAATGTAGATTAATCATCGCATTAAAAGGGAAAACAAATGAGAAAGGCATATTTAGCGCTATCAGTGGCATTATGTTTTGCTAGTGTAAGCGCAAACACCATGGCACAAACCACACTGGTGCATCACGTTAATGGTTACACGCTCGTTGACGGGAAACTGCAAACCTTTAATGCTATCCAATTTACTGACGACAAAATTGATCGACTATTTACCTTAAACCAAGCCTTACCTAGTGCAACTGATATCACCTCAATTGATGGCAAAGGTAAAACCCTGCTGCCCGGATTAATCGATGCTCATGGCCATGTGCTGAGTTATGGTTTGAGTTTGTTAACCGCAGACTTAACCAACACCAGTAGCGAACAACAAGCCGTAGAACGAGCACAAGCATTTAGTAAAAACAACCCGACTGACGGTTGGCTAATGGGCCGTGGCTGGAACCAAGAGTTATGGAACAGCAAACAATTCCCAACGAAAGAAAGCCTAGATAAAGCCTTTAGTGCTAACCCAGTGTCATTTGGCCGAGTTGACGGTCATGCCATTTGGGTTAACAGCAAGGCGTTAGCACTCGCGGGAATTTCCTCAACAACTATGGCACCTGAAGGTGGTGAAATTGTTAAAGACGAGCAAGGTAATCCTACCGGCGTGTTAATCGACAATGCGATGAACTTGGTATTTAACATCATCCCCGATCTTAACCAGCAGCAACTACAATCCACTTTAACCCTCGCAATGGACAGCCTAGCGTCATACGGACTCACCAGTGTGCACGATGCTGGTATCAGCATCGACAACATCAAAGCATACCAACAATTAGCAGCTAACAATGCCATGAGCGTACGCGTAAATGGCATGCTGTCTGTTGAAGACCCTCGCTTTACAACCATTTTAAAACAAGGCCACATCACCACTGCCGATAACATGTTTAAAGTCGACAGTGTAAAAATATCGGCAGATGGCGCGCTTGGCAGCCGCGGCGCAGCGTTAATCAAAGAATATTCAGATCAACCCGGCCATAAAGGATTAATGCTGTATTCAGACGATCAACTCGGCAAACTGATTTTACTGTCGATGAAAGCGGGATTTCAGGTCAACACCCACGCCATTGGCGACAATGCTAATCAAGTGGTACTCGATAAATACCAAACTGCCATTGCAGCAACAGACTCAAAAGCATTACGCCATCGTATTGAACATGCACAAATTCTCGATTTAGCCGACATACCGCGTTTTTCCAAACTTGGGGTTATCGCATCGATTCAAGCAACCCACGCCACCAGCGACAAAAATATGGCCGAAAACCGTTTAGGTAAAGCCCGTCTAGCTGGTGCTTATGCGTGGCGCAAACTGTTAAACGCCAATGCTGTCATCGCCAATGGTTCAGACTTTCCGATAGAATCACCCAACCCATTTTTTGGATTGCACGCTTCAGTCACTCGCCAAGATCATGTAAACCAACCACTAGACGGCTGGCTCGCCACTGAAAAACTCTCGCGCATCGAAGCGCTCAAAAGCTTCACCATCGACGCCGCCTACGCAGGCCATCAAGAGCAGTTATTAGGCTCATTAGAACCCGGCAAAAAAGCAGACTTTATCCTAGTTGAAGATGACTATTTTACAGTCGACTCACCACAGATCTGGCAAAACAAAGTCATCGCCACCTGGGTAAACGGCCGCAAGGTATTTGCACAAGAGTAAGCAACATTGAGAATGGTTGGTTGATAAGTAAGACAAGTAGAATTGGTCTAACGCGTTTTAAGGGGAAACGCGTTAAGGCTAATACCTAAAGACTTGCGGGAGCTCATATTTGTTAGGTATTTTGTAACTCAGGCATAATTTCCATTAATTTAGAGAACCAATTTTTTACTAACTGATTGGTTTTATAAATAGGAGTAAAACCTGAACCTGTTGGTGTTAAATAAATAGTATTTTCAACTGAATCAACTATATAACTAATCTTAATACAGTTTAACTTAAAAGGTTTTGCAACCCGAGAGTAGTGAGATATTTCAATATTTTTTATTGAGCTACGAGTAATGGAATAATTAATTTTTTTACCTAGGTATTCTAAACCATCATCTGTAAGCGAAAGCTGACCTTTGTCGGTGTATAGATAAATATACTTTCCATAAAATGTACTTTGATGTTCTAGCGTAGATACATAACAAAATTGGTTTTGAAATTCTGATTCCACGAAATATTCCTTTATTAGTGAACATACCAACGCCTCATTAAGAGGAAAATAATATGTTGGCTAAAATAAGCGACGTAGGAGCAAAATCCAACTGTTATTTGTCCTGATTCATCAAATTGTTAACAGTAATTTGCTAGATTATGATTCTTCAATACACTTAAAACGAATTTCAGTTTTAGGGAAGTTACCAAATATAAATGGCGGTTTTGCATCAATAGTTTCTAGAACCTTAACCATTTTTTTTGACTTTTGACACTGTGCATACGCTTCTGTCATAGCCTCTGCTTTTAGCGTACCCATACCAGTAAAACCTGTAGCGGCTTGACGAGAAACCATATAAGTGTCACCGCCCATTGGAATGATACCTGAGTTTTGAGCGCAACCAGCTAAAACAAGAACTAGAGGTATAATTGCATACTTCACGAGATGTAAACTCCTTTTACTGTTAACAACTTATTGAACTGCTAACCAAATAAAGTTGGACATTTAAGTTATTGATTAATATACATCCTACATTTGCTATGTCTTCGATGTAAAGCAGTTATATCTCTTCATGTTCCTACTACATTGAGGCCGTTGAAGAAAATGACGTGAGCTGGCCATGGACGGCCAGCTAGCTTTCGAGGGGAAGGGACGCCCCATCGGAAGCGTTAGCATTTTCGAATAAGGCGGAAGAACACTAAAACGAAGTTAAAAGCTGGATCAATTTCCGTCGCAATTTTTTCGCTGCTGTTGTTTGGTTAAAAAGCGAAAATGTTGCCGGAACGGCAGGGGTGATCCAAGAGGGGATTGCGGTTGATCCCCTTTTGGTCCGTGTAGGGTGGAACCTTGCGACCTTAATTCAAACGAAGTTTGAAAAAGCTGATGTGGCCGTAGGCCATAAATCAAAGATAAAAAAACAAACAAGAGTTACTGAGATAGCAGCAAAAATTGACCACGTCACCACCTAGATGATCACATGGCCAAAAAAGACTAAATAAACGAATTAAGCTTGAGTAAACTGCTGATACAGTTTGTCTTTTAATACCAAACGGTCAAGCTTTGCTTTTTCAATAAACTCATCACTTGTTGGCGTATTCTGTAACTCCAGCTTACGTATTTCAGTATCTAAATCATGATACCGCTTCGCATCAGTTGCGAACTCAGCATCACTAGCAGTTAACGATTTAATTTTGTCTTGATACTCAGGAAAATCTACTAATAACGCATGGTTTTCACCTAACATAACCCTCTCCTTTTCATACTAAACTTAAGCCCGTTAGACCATATTTGAACCCTATCGTCAAACTGACACTACTACTTCACAATACATGCTCATAAAAACTGTAAGAGCTTAATCTTAAGAACTGTTAGGATATAACCATATTCCAACCTGAATGCCACGTAAACCTAATGAGTAATTAATGAAAAAAATTATCCATGTCATTATGTTGAGCCTGCTCGTCAGCGCTTGCACTGACTCCACCACCGCTGACAATAATTCAAACTCTACAACCACAGATAACACTGCAAGCAAAACAGCCACCAAGCTCAGTCTAAAACAACAAGTCGCATCAATCACTAAAGACTATTTTGTACTCAGACCCGAAGTTGCCACTTACTACGGCGTGAGTGATGCCAGTATCAACGCCAATGTGATGTCTAAACTCACCGACTACAGTCCATCTGGTGAAACCCACCGTCGCAAAGGACTTAAATCAATACTGAGCCAACTCAACGATATTGATGAAGCAAGCTTAACGCCCTCTGAAACAATCAGCTTAAACGCGATAAAGTCTGAAGTGAAAGGCGCTTTATTACCAGCTCAAGTGGTTAATTATGGCAACGTGTTAGGTGAATACGGCGTATGGTTTTTACCTTATGCTGTTAACCACTTATCTGGTTTACAAATTGAATTCCCCGGTTATATGGAAGACAAATTTGCCGTCACCAATACTGCCGAAGCCGAGGCTTATTTAACCCGCTTAAGCATGTACCCTGCCGCCATGGGCACATTGGTCGATAAACTCAATCACGATGTATCGATGGGCGTCATTCCACCAGACTTTGTCATTGATAACACCCTACGCGGGTTACAAGCTCAAATCAGTGGCCCAGCAAACAGCCATCCTTTAGTGACCAGCTTTAACGCTAAACTTAACGCAGCCAAAGTAGATAATAGCGATACGTTGGTAAAGTCTGCTGCCGAGTTAGTTGACACTAAATACTATGCCGCCACCCGCCAACTGATTGCAGCGTTAGAAGCGGTGCGCCCAAAAGCAACTCATGAAGCTGGTGTTGGTCGTTTACCCCAAGGGGCGAAGTTATATCAATCGCTGATCCAACATTTAGGCAATTCGACCAAAACTGCCGATGAAATTCATCAACTCGGATTAACGGAAGTGGCCCGTATTACTACCGAAATGGACGGGTTACTCAAAAAAGTCGGTTATGTTGACGGTACCGTCGGTGAGCGCATGCAAGTGTTACTCAACGACCCACAATATCTTTACCCTAATACTCCAGAAGGCAAGCAACAGCTAATGGCCGATATTCAAGCCGACTTAGCCTTAGTTGATGCAAAATTACCAGACTGGTTTGGGCGTTTACCTAATCAAGATGTGGCCATTGAAGCTGTACCAGAAAGTCGCGCCGCTTCGACTAGTGGCGCATTTTATGATGCACCATCACAAGACGGTTCACGCAAAGGCACCTTCTGGATCAGCTTGTATGACACAGCATCACTGCCATCTTATTCATTACAAACCTTGACCTACCACGAGACTAATCCAGGCCATCATTTACAAACCATTATTGGCTTATCTGATGAACTGCCGCTACTAAGTACAGTATTTTATTCCAATGCTGCAGGCGAAGGTTGGGCCTTATATGCCGAGCGTTTAGCCGCCGAAATGGGCATTTATGCAAATTATCCTATCGACAACATTGGCCGTTTGCAGTCAGAGCTACATCGTGCGGTTCGCCTTGTGGTTGATACCGGCATACATGCCAGAGGCTGGAGCCGTGAACAAGCCATTGATTATTCTGTTGCTACCGAAGGTATTCATTTGTCGGAAGCCACAGGCGAAATTGAACGCTATGCCGTTTGGCCGGGCCAAGCACTCGGCTATAAGTTAGGTGAGCTGAAAATTATCGAACTACGCGCAAAAGCCAAACAAGTTTTAGGTGATAAGTTTGATATTAAAGTGTTCCACGATCGCTTATTAGAAAATGGCGCCTTGCCATTAGATTTAATGGAGCAAAAAATTAATCAGTGGTTAGCCAGCGAAACTGCTGCGTAATCAATCTCGACTAGGAATACTAAACCTCAGCTCAGAATAATAGTGTTTGAGCAGGTTACACAATAAAGCCACAGGGCGAACACTCGTACTGTGGCTTTATTGTCATTTATCATTTTTATCGTTTGGTTTAGCTTGATTTTGACACGCTTAGTTTTGAAATACTTATTTTTGAAACTCAGCTAATTGCTTAGTGTATTTGTTTTGATAAAACGGATGGTCGGTACTCGCTAACGCTTGTTGTTCAGCTTCGATAGCCTGAGTCATTTTACCTGTAGCAGCATAAACACTGGCTAACTCATGGTAGGCCGAATGCGCTTTAGGATAGGCTTTCAGCGTATCTTGATAAACCCCAATCGCTTGCTGTGGTGCAGCTTTAACTAAACTATTACCTAAGGCTAACAGCGAATCAATTGCTGGCACATCAAAGCCATAAACCTCATCAGACAAACGTTTATAGTAGGCTAGAATTGCTTTCGTTCCTTGTTGAGATACTTCTGAATCAGCCGCTAAAACAGTGTGAACATCGTTAAATATCATCTCGATGCCCAACGCCGTCGCCAAAATAGGTTGGGTCATATAATAGCTGCCGTCAAAACGTTTGATTTGATAGTTCAATTTATGATTGGCATGGGTTTGAATAATATCTTCAAGCTTAGCAAACGAATCCAGCTGCCTTTGCTCAAAGCCGCTATCACTGGTGCTAATAAATAGAAATCTTGGTTTGCCTTGCATGTTTTTGAGCTTTTTAGACGCATCATTGAGCACATAGGCAAAGTCTGTTGATAACACCGGGCTGGCAGCAATATAGGCATTAAATAAACTAGGACGATTGATTAAGCTGTAGAGCACTAAACCTGCATTGCCAGTAAAGCCGTTAAAAATACGAAAGCCATTGGTGCGATAACGTTTATCAATTGCGGGCAATAAATCTTGCTCAAAAAAGTCCAATAGTGCTTGATCGCCTTGCTGCTCTATCGCACCCTGTTTTAACTTTCCCAAGCCTTGGTGGCCGTCGGGCGCGGTAACAATAATGGTTTCTAACCACGGCCAGCCGCCGTTATGGCTCATCCAATCGTGCATGCCTGCTAAATACAAATGGCTGCGCGGATGTAAGTCAAATAACACCACATAGTGCTTATCGGTTTGTTTTAAATAATCGTTCGGCAAGGTCACCAAAAAATCGACTTTCTCGCTAAATAAAATGGATTTCACGCTCAGGGTTTCGGTAGTCTGCTGCGGCAATACATCTGTAGCAAACACTAGACTAACGTGAAAAAAACTCAGTAATAACGTGTATATAGGTATACTTTTTCGCGATACTTTTGGCCATTTGAAAAAATGACCAATCCCAATTTTTAGCATACTAGCTTCCTTGTCAGACTTAAGCGTTGAGCAATATTCGAACCTAACAGACCTTCCTAAACAAGGCAATTTAACATTATCTAATATAGTTCACACCTTGCACTAAAAGTCACCTTGTATCGATGCTATATCACGAATAGCACTAGCCTTAGCCGTCAATAAAGCTTAGGATCATCAATAAGCTAATTAATTGTTTTCGGAGTAACAAATCATATGAGTATTAGAGCTATTATCGTTGATACCGCCGGTACCACTACCGATCTTAACTTTATTCAAGATGTGTTATTTCCTTACTCACGAAAAGAGATGGCTAACTTTCTTGAACAAAATCAACATAACGTAATAGTTGATTATTGTATTAGCGATATTAAAGATATTGCCCTAGAGCCAGATGCCACACTCGAGCGTGTAACTGAGATTCTGCAACAATGGATCGATGAAGACCGTAAAATTACTCCTTTAAAAACACTGCAAGGACTCATCTGGAAACAGGGTTATAACCGCGCAGAGTTTACTGGCCACATTTATCCTGACTTTATAGACAGCATTGAACGAATCAAAGAAAAAGGTATTCGCATTTATAGTTTTTCATCTGCCTCAGTTGAAGCGCAAAAACTGCTTTTTAGCCATACCGAGTCAGGTGATTTAACCCTGTCTTTCAATGGTCATTTTGATACCCGCACCGGTAATAAATTAGACAAACAAGCCTATTGTAATATTTGTAATACGATTAGTTTGAAGCCAAAGCAAATTTTATTTGTGTCAGATGTCGCTGAAGAGCTAAAAGCCGCAGAAGCCGCAGGAATGACGACTTGCCAAATGGTCCGTTTTGCAGATCAACGCCAAGCTAAATGTAGAAAAATCAGCAGTTTTAGCGAATTAACTTTCGATTAATACTTTTCTACTCAACATAAAAAACGACCTTTCAGGTCGTTTTTTATGTCTGTAGCAAATCTATTAACTGGGGAATGCAGGTGAGATACATTTTTTTACTTCAAAATGATAACCGTATTCAGCATTGATATCGGGAGTTATCTCCAGGATTTCATAATCATTAAGCTCAACCACATGCGACAAAGGTAATTTTTTACACCGTGATTTGGTATTAGCCTCTAATTGAAAGGCGAACAACGCAATAGCTTTACGTACACTGGTAAAATACTGGCTGCGTAAATGGTTATAAGGCTGTTTTGCTATCTCATCAATTGCCTCAAGTTCTTGCTCGCGAACTAGCTCGTCAGCCGTTTTAATGACTGGTGGTTCTTCAGCTTTTTTGTCAATGGATTCATCTTTGTCCTTGTCTTGACCTTTAACCGCTAAAGCAGAACCATCATCTGCAAGTATTTCCTCTTCGGTTTCTGCTTCAACTAATTGCACAACCTGCGGGTCATCCAACGCTTTTTCAACTTGGCCATAAAGGTCCATCAACATAGCAAGGTGGTACAACACCACCGCAGCAAGAATCACTCGCACCCAAAAGGTTGTACGATGAAAATGTACGTGATTAATCAGACGAAAGTTTTTCACACCAAAAGGACGGAGTATAAAAGAAATGCCAAACATTAACGGAAAAACAAGCTGTAGTAATAACAGTACAATACAGCTCATTACCACACTCCATGCAGGAATGTAGAGCAAAATGGCGAAGTTATGGGTGTAATTAAAACTACTGGCTGCAACGCCAACCACATCGTTAACCACTGAGCTTGAGCTAGCCAAGGCAAAATTGGCCACAATGGCATAAAACAGTAATAACACTGCTTTGCCTGCCAAACTGTGCCACATACGCTCAAACAAATGCCAAAACTCAATCGACATCGCCATCACGCTTATCATCGCAACCCACACGACAGAGTCTGTGGTGAACAGTAATATTATTGCCACCAAGTATAATTTTTGCGGAAAACTCAGTTTAGTTTGTAACTCGGTAAACCGTGAACAAAACACCGCCCAACACGAGGATATCCATAAACTTGATGTTGTTAAAAAAGTCTCTTTTCCCAAGGTGAAAATCCTTATGAGGTTACTGGCTACACCGACGGCAAATAGCCACTGTCCCTTGCTGTTCATCAGCCAGACTGTTAAATTAACAGATAAGATTTAAACAAGCGTTTAATTTATTAATTCATAACAGAGAACCGCCATGAATGACTTTTTAGCTCAACATTCTATCAGCACAGATATACAAGTTGCATGGGGTGAAATGGATGCACTGCAACATGTTAATAATTCTGTATATTTTAAGTACTTTGAAACCGCTCGTCTCGATTTCTTTAATCAAATTAACTTACTTGGCGATCTTAAATCTACTGGCGTAGGTCCAGTACTTAGCGAAACCAATGCCCGCTTTAAGCGTCCACTAACGTTTCCGGACGCCATCATTGTTGGTGTTAAGATCAGCGATATCAGTGAAGACCGCTTTGTTATGCATTACACCGTTTTCAGCAAAGCACAGCAAGCGGTTACCACTATCGGTTGGGCAAAAGTGGTGATGTTTAATTTTAAAACGGGTCAAAAAGCCAAATTAACCCCAGCATTACTTGAAGCCCTAAAACAACATGAATAGCGCTGCACATACGATACATACATTAATCATGCGAAAATAGCAGGACACGTCTATGAGTGACCAGAATACCGTGACAGTGCTACACCAAGCTAGCCAACATCGTTTTGTGATTGTCACTCAAGGCGTCGAAGCCATGCTTGAATATCGCTTAGACGGTCAAAATATCGATTTTCACCGCACCTTTGTACCACCTACGTTACGCGGCCAAGGCATTGCCGAAAAGTTGGTGCGCACAGGATTGGCTTGGGCTAAAGCACAAAAGCTTAACATTAGTGCAAGCTGCAGTTATGTGGTCAAGTTTTTACGTTAACGCTTAAACTGTGCCTGTTAATGCAGCCAATTGTTGACGTACATCGTCAGCAAGTGGTTCACTTTTTTCGGTTTGATAATTGTAATGCACCATGGTGGTAGTCGCTTCGGCGGTTTTGTTACCGTGCTGCCAACAGCTTTGTAATATATCAAAACTGCTGTTACCTAAACGGCTAATGTGCGTTTTTACAATTACCTCCTCGCCATAATACGTTGGCGCAGTAAAGGCGATGGTAAAACCGGCAATAATCATGTTCCACTTGGTTAGGTCTTGCCCGGGGTTAACGATTTCAAAAATCGGCTCACGAGCGGCTTCAAACCACACAGGGATCACTGTGTTATTAATGTGTCCTAACGCATCGGTTTCACAAAAACGTGGTTTCAAGTTCATGCTAAATTGAGTATCTGCCACAAAAATTCCTTTATTATTATTTTAATATGATGACTATAAGTCCATTGACGTTAGTCTTGATGGATAAAACACCTTTGTCCCATTCTAACGACTCAAGTTGTTATAGGTCATCAAAAAAATCTTTATCGCGGATATATTTATGCATGTAGTGCGATACAAATGGTGACAACAACCAACTAGTAAAGCTGAGCAAAAAACGTTTTAGTGGGGAAATATTGTCGTATATACGTTCATTATGCAGCCACAGCATTCGCCCAACATGGCAGAAAAGCCCCGGGAATGGTGGTAAAAACGTGACAATATCTACCCCGCAGCAAATACGGTAGGTTCGCCGATGTAATAAATATTGACGTTGGAAATTCCGAAATCCTGGTGCCGGTTGACCAAAGGTCACGACCCGTTTAATCGATTTTGGAAACTGTCGTTCTAATCTATCAGCCGCCAAAATAGCCATTGCGCCGCCAGACGAATGTCCAGTCAATGTAATGCGTTTACCCAATGAAATAAGTGGATTAACAATGGTATACAGTTGCTGAAAAATACTTTTATCATCCAGATACTCTGGTGATATAGGATTGCTAAGCTGTTCCAATAAATAATCGTAACCGTAATGGACGTGATAATAGCAGTCGTCAAACTGTTTCACTTTAGGCAGGCAGAGCAGATTGATTAACCATTCATGTACAGTTTGCGAACCACGAAATACCACCAGCACTTCAGGATGATCATCACGCCACAACACTCGCGCGCAGATATGTCCCCAACGATTGGCTATTTCGACATAATTGTCGCGTGAGAACCCTAAATATTGCGGATCAAAGTCGGTTTGATACGTTACCTTGCACAACACCGCATAACGTTCATATTGGTAGCGTTTGAGCTTTTTCACATTGATGTTATCGGTCAGGTAAGACTGATTGGAGCATAAGACAAACAGATGACATTTCTGTGAATCCTAGCGATCTCTCAATAACAAAAGGGACGCCATGTGGCATCCCTTTATGATTAAATCACTCGATATCAATGACCATACATGGCGTTAATTTCAGTATGATATTTACTGTAAATCATTTTACGGCGCAGCTTTAATGTTGGCGTGATTAAACCTGCTTCCATCGAAAATGCTTCATGCAATAAGGTGAATTTTTTGATTTGTTCAAAACCGGCTAATTCATGCTGTAACTCTTTTAAGCGCTGCTCAAAATGTGCTACCACTTGTGAGTGTCGCAACAAATCAATTGGGTTTTCAACATGAATACCTTGGGCCAGAGCCCAAGCTTCTAAGGCTTCAAAAGCGGGCACAATAAGTGCTGATACATAATTACGTGCATCTGCAATAATGGCGACTTGCTCGATAAACGGACAACACGCCACCTTACCTTCAACTCGTTGCGGGGCAATATATTTGCCGTTAGAGGTTTTCATTAATTCTTTAATGCGATCGGTAATATATAAGTTACCTTGTTCATCAATACGACCAGCATCACCGGTTTTTAACCAGCCGTCTTCAAAGGCCTCAGCGGTATCTTCAGGGCGATTATAATAACCGCGCATTACCGTTTCGCCACGCACCAATATTTCATCGTCTTTGCCTAGCTTAATTTCCATGGCATCTAACGGCTTACCGTTTGATCCTGGCACACGATTATCTAAAGTATTACAGGTTACCGTAGCGCAGGTTTCTGTCATGCCATAACCACACAAAACTGGTACACCAATACTGTGAAAAAAGCTGCCAACATTAACATCGAGTGCAGCACCACCAACAGGCATAAACTTTAAACGGCCACCCAATACTTGTTGTAGCTTGCTAAAAACCAACTTGTTAGCCAACTTCCACTGTGCACTTAACCATAAACTTCCAGAGGCACGGCCTTGGTTAACTTCGAACTGACGTTTACCTACTGCCATCGCCCAAGCAAAAAGTGCTTGCCTTGGTTTAGAGGCTTTACTGACTTTATCGTGTACGGCGCTGTATATCTTTTCTAAGAATCGCGGCACGGCACATAAGTTATGTGGTCTAACCGCAATTAGAGCTTCTTTAATGCGATGAGTATCATTTAAATACACATTATGGCCACCACGACATAACACATACATGCTCCAACCGCGCTCAAATACATGGCTTAGCGGTAAAAAGGCTAATGACACATCACCCGAAGTGAAAGGTAACTCGCTGTCATGTTGGTTAATCATGGAGGCAAAATTACGGTAGTCGAGCATCACACCTTTAGGATTACCTGTAGTACCAGAGGTGTAAATCAGCGTGAATAAATCATCTAAGCTGGTATTCGCTAATCTGGTATTGAGTTCATCCGTAATAAGGGGATTAAATTGCGCGGCTAATACGTGATCAAAATACATATGATTATCGGCATTAAGGGTCACATTAGCGTCAAACACAACAATGTGTTGCACACATTCAGCTTGTGCGGCAATGGCACATGCCATGTCATATTGTTGTTGGTTATCAGCAAAAATTAATTTTGCCTGAGCATCGTTAACAATAAATACGGCTTGATCAATCGAGCTAGTAGGATACACAGGCACCACCACGTTACGCGCCTTAAGGGCACCGATATCGGCACAAGTCCATTGCGGGCAGTTTTGGGCTAAAATAACTACTTTATCTTGCACTTGTAAACCAAATTCAATTAACAACTGTGCGACAGAGTCTGTAATCGTATTAAATGCACCCCACGTCACCGTATGCCAAGGAGCAGGCATATCAAAGCCTTCAAGGGCAATATTACCACCTAAAGATTGGCTTTGTTGTTGTAGAAGTCTAACGACGTGATATTGATTTAGTGACATATAACAGTGACCTTTTTAGCTTACAAGTGTTCCGCTTTTTGTATTCTACATTAAGCAGCGACAAATCATAAGAGCTTTTGCTCTATTTTTGAGCTAAAGGTCACGTTCATATACTAAACTGATAAGCTGCTAGATCCATAAACCGCTAAATTAACCAACAGAATTAAGGTGTAGTAATACCATTTATCCACAAACGTTTTTTGCCCCACGCTAATACGCCAATACCAATAAGTACCAGTGCCGCATCAATAACTAGCCACACAAAAATACTGTTACCATCTCTTAAAGCGGCAAAGCTCAGCGACACCACAACAGAATGAACTAACACTATTAGCATTGCCGCTGTGGCTTGCAGGCTATTACGACTTGCCGAACCTATGCCCAACATAATCGCACAGCCCCAAAAAGTGCTTAGCCCTAAATGCAGTATAAATACCCCATCATATTGAGGATCAATTAAGCTATTTATAAAACAGAGCACGCTTACCATAACCATTAACACAGCAATAAAACGATATTGGCTACGATAAAATGCATTGCGCAATCCACTCAGACCACTATAACTAGGCAATAAAAACAGGGTTTCAGCGGCTCGCCAACGTTGAATTCGGCTCCAATGTACAATGGCACAACTGATCACGCTAAATTGCGCCAATAGAAATAATGACGGTACATCAATATCAAACAGCCACGACAGCAACATTAATCCGAGGGTGATTAATGGCAAACACAACAACATAACCGTTAACACTGGGCCGATAAAAAAGTTCATTGGGTGAAACAGCCTCTCCACACGAGTAATCCAAGTGAATCCTTTTATACTTGGCAGCCACATCCAGCCCATTTGCACTGCATTGAGGTGCACCACGCGCGCCTCATTATTCCAGCTGAGTTGGCGGCATAAGGGAATCACCCTAAACAACAGAGCTGCAATCGTTGCCAACATTAGCCAGGTTGGAATATGAAACGCGAGATTATCGATAAACGGCACGGAAACGAAGAGTAAAAACGATAAATGAAAACTGTTACTGCGCCATAAACAAGCCCATATAAACAGTAAACTAACAACTATCCCTAGCAGCAATCTGGGGATGACATCATAAGCAGCAAAAGCAATACAGACCAATAGCTGTATCAATAACATACCCACTGCGATGGTAACCGCCTGAACGAGTACGAGCTGTTGATAACTAGGTATTAGACCGGTCAACTCGGATGCTGCTAAACGATTTAATTGCCACGCTATTGCTGCCGCTGTAGAGACTGTGGCCATTGAAAAAACTAAACTGACAATATCAGTTTTACCTATGACTAAACACAGAATCCCCAGCGCAAGGCCAAGCCCTGCTGTGGCAATAAAGCTGACACAGCCTAAGTCATATAACCATAAACGCAACATGCCACGGTAAGGTTTACGCCATGATGAAAGCTGGCTATTTTGCAGCGATTGATTCATCGATGCAGCTCCATAAATAACTGTTCTAGGTTGAGTGATTTTTCACTCTGCACACCCGTAATATTTGATGGGTTGCCTTGAGTATCCACCAGCACACTTTGTCCGGTTTGGCTCAATATTTTATAATGTGACGGTAACTGGGCGTTGTCGGTTAAGTTGAGTAATTTAACCTCTTCACGCAGGGCGTCGATTTCTTTAAACAGTACCAGTTGGCCTTTTTTAATCAGGGCAACATGGCTGGCAACACGCTCTAAATCTGAGGTGATATGCGATGAAAATAACACAGCAGAACCCGAATCGAGTGCGAGATCGAACAAGTCACTCATAAACTGACGCCGGGCAATAGGGTCAAGGCTAGCAACGGGTTCGTCGAGTAATAATAAGGTTGGTCGATACGCCATGGCCATAATCAATGCCAGCGACTGACGCTGACCCACTGATAATTTTTGCACCGCTTGAGTGACATCCAAATCAAAACGGTTAAGCCAATCTTGTTCGAGTGCCATATCCCAGTTTGGATAGAAGCTGCGGTGCAATTCTAACGCTTTATCTATAGTGAAGCCTTCATAACCAAAAGGCTGTTGTGGCACATAACCGATGCATTCTTTGGCTGGTATTGACAAGGTTGCAGGTGTTTCACCTAACGTGGTGATTTCTCCGCTGTCGATATCGAGAATACCCAATGCACAACGCATTAACGTTGATTTACCCGCACCATTTTGACCTAATAATCCGACTACCATGCCAGGATAAAGTGTCATCGACAGTTCAGCCAACACAGTTTGGCCTGCTGCAGATTTATCTTTGCTGGCAAAGGTTTTGCTCACATGATTAAAACATAAAACGGGCTTATCTTCGGCTTCCATATCGACTTCCTAAATGATGTCTTTAAAAATTAGCTCAGCAATCGCTATTCTTTATTCCAAAATTGTTCCAACAATGCTTGTAACTGGTCATAATCGACCCCTAATTGTCGTGCTTGCTCAACCAATGCAGTTAATTGTGGAGCCAGTAAACTGCTGCCAGAATCATTATTAGCTGCGGTTCTAGCAGCCACACGTGACGGCTGACCACGACGACGCTCAACCCAACCTTGGTCGACAAGTTGCTGCATGGCTCGTGATACCGTCATTGGGTTTACCGCTAAATGTTCGGCAAGTTGGCGCACTGATGGCAAAACATCTTCGGGGTGCAATTGCCCGCCGACAATTAAGCGCACGATTTGATCGTGCAACTGTCGGTAAATGGGTTCGCCGCTGCTGGGGTTGACATTTATTAATTCTAACATTAGCCTTTAACAACTGTATTAATTCATTGATACACTCATACACTAGATGCTAAGGTATCATAATCGTCATGAAATGCAAAAAGGAAACGTTCCGATGATCAACAGGAAGTTTATCAACACCGACTTAGCCAAGCGGATTGTTCGTCCAGATTTATGCCAATCGGCAACGCATACTAGTCGATGGCTCGCGGTTGCTATTGCTATTTTACTTGCCAACAATAGCTTTGCTGATACATCGGAAGCCAATGTGGTCGAACCGGCTAAAACCAGCGCTTGTTACTTAGACGGTTTAGATGAGCAATTACAATGCGGTAAAATAACGGTAGCAGAAAACCCTAAGCTACCAGACGGTAAGCAAATTGATATTCATTTTGCTATTTTACCTGCGATTAAAAATACTCATCCAGATGAAGCTTTACTCGCCATTGCTGGTGGTCCAGGTCAATCTGCTATTGAAAATGCCGCAGGCTTTAATCGCATGTTGACCAAAGTTCGCCAGCAGCGTGATATTTTATTGATTGACCAACGCGGTACAGGTCAGTCGAACATTTTATCTTGCGACGATGATACCTCTGTGATGCTTAGCATTAATGATGACGACCTCGATATCATCGCCATGACAGAAAAATGCTTAGGTCAAATTGATGCAGATGTAAGTCAATACGGTAGTAATACCGCGTTAAAAGATTTCGAAGCAGTACGCGAATATTTAGGTTATCAAAAACTACATTTATACGGTATTTCCTACGGAACACGTATGGCACAGCTTTATATGCGTCATTACCCAGAAGCCTTACTAACCGTGACATTAGATGGCGTGGTACCGATGCAACAAAGTGTTGTAGCCATTGGTGATTCAATAGAGCGTGGTTTAAATGTGTTATGGCGCGACTGTAAAAGCACACCCGCTTGCCAGCAACAGTTTCCTGATTTAGCTGACGAATACAATAAAGTCGACCAACTGCTCGCCACCGCACCGATAAACCAACAAGTACGTGACCCCCAAACAGATGAACTCAGCGACTTTCTACTCACCCGCGGTAAGTTTAGCGGCGCAATTAGAATGGCGATGTACATGGCAAACATCCGTGCACTGATCCCCCATGCTATTCATCAAGCGTCACAAGGTAATTACCAACCAATATTAGGTATTTACGCTTTAACAGCTGACAGCACAGGTATTGCTATGGGCATGCATGCATCCGTGGTGTGTGGCGAAGACATTCACCGCATTACAGATCAAATGCGTAAAGATGCGAAAGAATCGTACATCAGTGGCAACATGTTAGAAGGGTTAGAAAAAACCTGCCAGGTTTGGCCAATACAGCCTGTTGATGACAACTTTAGTGAACCCATTCACAGTGATCTACCCACTTTATTGTTATCTGGCGAGTTAGACCCAGCTACTCCACCCAATTGGGGCGCTTTAGCACAAGAGAAACTCACCAACTCAAAACACTTCATCGCACCTTACGCAACCCACGGTGTAGCGGGACAAAGCTGTGGCAATGATTTAGTGGCCCAGTTAGTCGAACAAGGTTCAGTAAAAGATATCGATGCAGAATGCTTACAAAAAGATGTGCGTCGTAGCTTTTATCTCAACGCTAACACCGTAGAAGTGCTGCCGGTTGTCGACACGGCCACAGACATAGAAACAACAGCATCAGCGAATACCGCTGCGGATAAGGAATAGTCATGATTACTGTTGCAAACTTAACTAAAAAAATTGGCGATGTGCAGGCTCTAGATGATTTAAGCTTTAGCGCTGAAAATGGTCAAATTACGGGTTTACTCGGCCCCAATGGTGCCGGTAAAACGACCTGTTTACGTACCTTGTTTGGCTTACTTAAACCAGACTCTGGCACTGCCACCGTCAATCATATTGATGTGGCTGTCGATCCAATAGGAGCCAAAAAGCAATTAGGTTTATTCCCAGACCCTTTTGGTTTGTACGAGCGCCTTACCCCACGTGAATACATTACCTTTTTTGCTGAACTCAGCGGCATGTCGCGTAAACAAGCTAAAGAAGCCACTGCCGATGTGATTGCACAGCTCAAGCTTGAAGACATTAGCGACCGTCGCTGCAAAGGTTTTTCCCAAGGCCAACGAATGAAAACGGCATTAGCACAAGCGATAGTACACAAGCCAAGTAACATCATATTAGACGAGCCCACTCGTGGACTTGATGTCATGAGTACCCGTTTATTGCGTGACATTTTATTGCAACTCAAAGCTGAAGGTCATTGTGTGTTGTTTTCAAGCCACGTGATGCAAGAAGTCGCCGCCTTATGTGACAGAGTAATCGTAATGGCTAATGGCAAAGTTGTTGCTATTGGTAGCCCTGACGAATTGTGTCAGCAAACAGGTAAAGACTCGCTAGAAGATGCATTTATCGAACTTATCGGTACTGACGAAGGGATTGCAGCATAATGAAAATGATACTCGCAATGGTGCGCAAAGAACTCATCGACGCCGCACGAGATAAACGATCGGTTATGGCTGGTTTATATTATGCCATTGGTACGCCGCTGATCATGTGCGGCATGTTTATGGTATTAATTGGCCAACTGTCTAGCCCAGAAGATTTAAATATCAATATTAACAATGCCGATAACGCTCCAGATTTAGTGCGCTACTTAAGTAATAACGGCATCAACCATGGTGAAGATGAACAAGCGAATAAAATAATCTTAACGATTAGTGACGATTACGCCGCCAACATGGCCAAAGCTAAACAAGCTGAAGTGATATTAATAGCCGACAATTCAGATGAGAAGCTGCAAAAATCAATTCGTCGACTAGAGCGTCAACTGCAAGCCTATAGCGCAGAAATGGGCAGTATTCGCTTAATTGCACGCGGTATTAATCCACGTATCACCCAGCCGTTGAAGGTTAATATCGAAGATAAAGCCACACCAGACTCTAAAGGTGGAATGATTTTAGGCATCGCCATTTTCACCATGATGTACTCGGTATTTATTTCCGGCATGAACCTCGCTATCGACACCAGTGCCGGTGAGCGTGAGCGTAATTCACTAGCATTATTGTTAAGCCACCCAATGAGCACCCGCGAATTAGTCATCGGTAAAATCATTGCTGTTACGTGTTTTGCTCTGCTCGGATTAATCTTGATTTTGCTGGTATCAAAAGTGGCTTATCCCTTTGTACCGTGGCAAGAAATCGGCTTTACCATCAACATTAGCCAAGACTTTATGGGCTTAATGTTCCTCGTAGGCATTCCCGTCGCATTGATGGCCGCCACTTTACAATTGTATGTGTCGTTTATGGCCAAAACCTTTAAAGAGGCGCAATCATACTTAACCATGGTGTTATTTGTGCCACTGGCATTGTCAATGGCAGCCAGTTACAACATTGCCCCAGACGTATTGCAGTGGTTACCAGTATCTGGCCAGCAGCAAGCATTAATGGACTTTATTAAAGGTCGTGAAATTCCAATGATGCAGTTAATTATTTCATCAGTGACCACACTGATCATTGCGATAGCATTAGCCGCAGGCTTAGAAAAATCACTTAAGAGTGAAAAAGTCGTCTTTGGGCTATAACGATAGAACCCCAACCTTATCGCATTGAAATAAGGTTGGGTTAGTAACACAAGCAAAATCATGAATACAATAAATTTAATAAAACGCATAAATAAGGAGTCATTATGGACAACGATTTAGCCATCATCGCACTGGTCTTCATTATTGTGGTTGGCACCACGGCATCTGAAATGTTTAAGTATTATATGAAAAATAAGCAACGAGCTGACATGGGTAGCGTTAGCGATCTACAAGCACAAAACCAAGCGCTGATTGAACGAGTGCAAGTGTTAGAGAAACTGGTTACCGACAGTGATTTTGATTTAAAGCAGCAGTTTAAACGGCTATAGAATAAATGAGGAAGATCAATAAGTTCGAATAAAAATGCCGTCAAATTTAGACGGCATTTTTAATCAAGTTAGTTATTATTTTGCTTTAGGTCTAAATGGCTTTATCACTGCTTCGTCACAGACTAAAAATGGTCCGTCCATTAAGTCGATACAATACGGAATTGCAGGGAAAACGGCATCTAAACATTCGCGGATAGACTTAGGTTTGCCCGGTAAATTCACAATCAGCGAATCTCCACGTAAACCCGCAGTTTGACGTGACAAAATAGCCGTAGGGACAAATTTTAATGACTCTGCACGCATTAACTCACCAAAGCCGGGCATCATTCTATCGCACACCGCTTCGGTCGCTTCTGGCGTCACATCGCGCTTTGCTGGGCCGGTTCCGCCAGTAGTGACGATTAAGCAGCAATCTTGGTTGTCGGCTAAATCAATCAATGTGGTTTCAATAACATCACCTTCGTCAGGAATAACCTTATAGACAGGTTCCCATTCCGAGGTTAAATATTCATTCAGTACATCAATAATGGCCTTTCCAGACAAGTCTTCGTATACGCCAGCGCTGGCACGATCACTAACCGTTACGATGCCGATTTTAGCTTTGCTCATGGTTAACTTTCCCTTATGTGGGGTAAATGCAGTAATGCAATTATATGCGCACAATCTAACAAAAAAATCGACGTTCACAAAATCGTATACTGATATATCGGTAACTGTTCAAAAAATTGCTTTCTAGCACAGCGATGACGCCTGATTATGCATTACAATGTATTTTCTGTTCAGGATAGTAAGCGGTTATCAAACAGTCACTTAGTTCATTAGCTGGGTTCGACGGACTTTATTAACCTCTTAGCCCCACCAGAGGGTGAGCCACATAAATTTGCGCTTGATTCGACAATATTTTTCACTGGCTAGGTTTCAGCATAACATGAGAGAACATACGCATGAATAAACAGCGCGGTTTTACCCTTATTGAATTAGTGGTAGTGATTATTATTTTAGGGATTTTGGCTGTAGTGGCAGCGCCCAAGTTTATTAACCTGAAAAGCGATGCTCTTATTGCCAATTTGAATGGCTTACAAGGCGTATTGAAGTCGGCCAATACCTTAGTGTATTCAAAAGCCGTGTTGTCTGGTCAAGAAAAGCTCGATCCGGGTTCGGTGACATTGAATGGGGAAACGATTAGTACCACCTTGGGTTATTGATAATGTTGTAAAAGCGCTTGATGGTTCGTTTGAGGTGGTAGTAGACCCATCGAAGACTGATATTACTGCCGATTGGGCTGTGTATTATAATTCAGGAACGAATCCATCTGTATCTATTTATCCTAAGGGATTTACATCTTTTGCTGACTGTAGCTTGCGTTATTTGGCAAGTTCATCGGATCCGTCTGAACCAACATTTTATAGTCTTACCACTACCGGTTGTTAGAGTTCATCAAATAAGGTAATTGAGGCAATAGTAAACGGTGAAAAAGCCATTCTCATTGCCATTTATGCGACAAATATTATCTGTGCCATTTGATTTACCATAAAGAGAAAAAATAGATACCTCACTAGCGAGATATCTATTTGCACACCACTTTGTTAGAAAGATATTGTACAAGTGTCATTCAGAGAGGTTGTAAACAGGCTCTTTATCACCTGAAGCTTTTATTGATTTAATCCAAACGAATTGGCGTGAGTTTATCGGGCCACGACTATGTAGAACTCAATATCGGTTCAAGGTTTGTTACATTCGGATTTTACTTACAAACAAGAGTAAAAAACACTCGCCTATTTACGATGAAGATCGCACTTTATATGACTTCGCATAGACATGTTAGATCCCAAAAACTAGGTTCTAGAAATCACGAAAGAATCGTGATTTAAAATTAACAATAAAATCAGATAAATTTAAATAGAGATAAGAAACTTATATTCGTTATGACATCATTTGAAAATAGAAGTTAACAATGTTTATTAGACTGGATATTTTATACAGAGGCACCGAATCAACTTCGTTAAAATGATGCCTCATGTTTAAATATAATAGGCACTAATGGCCAATGTACTTATCTACAAAAGCAAGTATCGTCTCATAGACTTCCTGGATATTCTCCTCTTTGTAAAAACCGTGCCCTTCATTATCCTTAACCAGCCACTCGTATGGTTGATTAGCTTTATCCAGCGCTGCTTTTAACGCTTCTGCATGTTCGATTGGTGCTCGTTCATCATCTTCACCATGAATAATTAACACTGGAGCTTTAAGTTTATTGACAGAGTAAACCGGTGATTGTGCTCGCTGAACGGCTTTATCGCTACCCAGAGTTTCATCTAAAAAAGCATCACCCCAAGTCATCGATGTAACATCACCTTCGTTATAAAGCATCTCCAAATCATAAACACCTGCATAACCAATTACACACTTAAACGTGTCAGGAAAGCGAACTCCACTCTGCAAAGCGCTGTAACCACCAAAACTAATGCCAAAAATACACATTCGTTTCTCATCTGCCACGCCTTGTTGAATTGCATATTGGGTTGCTAGCATTATGTCATCTTGAATTTTTGTTCCCCAATTACCATAACCAGCCTTTTCAAAAGACTTGCCATACCCTGTAGAACCACGAAAATTCACTTGTACCACTGCGTAGCCTCTACTTGCAAGCATCTGTACAATTGGGTCAAAACCCCAATAGTCACGAGCATGTGGACCGCCATGAGGTAAGATAACTGTTGGTAAATTTTTATCTTTCCCTTTTGGTAAAGTCATCAACCCATTCAAAATTAAACCGTCTTTAGTCTTAATTCTAAAAGGCTCTGTCATCGCCATCTCACTCGGTTTTATCCAACCTCGAGCATTTAGTAAATGACGTGCTTTCATTGTATCGGTGTCAAAAAGGTAAAACACACCAGGATTACGATCACTACTCACATGTACTATGGCTTGTTTGTCATCAGCCGTGACACTGGTCACTAATACAGTGTCACCATTAAAAGCTTGTACAAGTGACTGATGTAATTTAGCTTCAACAGAGCTTGGTTGCAGATACAGATAATTAGGGTAATCCTCATCCAAACGCAGACCAAAAACTTCATTCAGTTGGGAGCTTATGACATAAGTTGGATCGACCATGGTGCTGCGATAAAGCTCAGTCTCCTTATTTGTTAATAAGTCATAGTGATAAAGTCCTTTCGGGCCACCATCGTCACTTTTTAGCGCATAAATACTATTATTATCGGACGAAAATGCAATTGGCTGGAATTCTCCATCAAAGTCTTCACCAAACTGGCTCCATGAATCTCCCTTACCTGATGAGTAATAAAGATGAGTTCGGTAATTTTTGTCTAATCCAGATACAAAACGAGGATATCCTTCATGGTCTATTAAAAACTCACTATAAACGATGGGAGCACGCTTCACTTTACGCGCTTTACCACTATAGATGTTCAACTTAGTGACTTCTGAAAAAACGTCGGTTCTACGACTTAATGCACGTTTAGAAATCAATACATGCTTATCATCACCTTCAAGAAGATCAATCAGAAACCCCCCTTGAGCGGTTGGGTTTTTACTGCGGTAGCCAAATACCATTAACCCTTTTGAACCATCAAAATTTACAGAATAAATTTCGCCATAATCAAGTGGCTTTTCGAGCGCCCCACGAACCTGCTCAACTTGGATCACAACTCGCTCATTGTTCACCCAATAATAATCAGCAACTTGATCATGCTTTTCACTACTAAGTGCAAAGGTTACGTTAAAGGTTTTAGTATCTAAAAAAGCTAATGTCTTACGTCCTTCAGTGTTAACCAAAATAGCAAGGTGTTTACCGTCGGGCGATATTTTGACATTATAAAACTCAGGGGCACGAGAAAAGTCATTAACACTTACCGCAAAAACGTTGCTTGAACTAAATGCAAACAACAAGACAAAATATAAAAGAAAATCTTTAAAGTTACTCCGCAAAATTAATCCATTATTTTTATTCCAAAACATCATTAAACCTCCATTTATATTCTTAAAAGCGAAGTAGCAAGATCAAGATAAATTTGTATTGAATTTATGACTTTGAGCCATTACTTATATTTATAACGATATAACCTGAAAAATTAAGGTCAACACTACACCCTTTACATATAACTACAATAATCATACATCCATAGAGTTATATTAATATTAACAACAAGATAGGTTATCAAAGAATCAATACCGCATCATAATCGCATCTATTTTATAACATTTAAAACAATGAAGAAATAAGGAATTTTTTGTGCACAGTTCTTCACAGCTAAAATCCGCAATTTTTTGTTCATCTTCAACAAGCAGCACTTCCATTGAGTTTTATTCTTGCGGTAAACGCTTAAAAGCATCTAATCTGAGGTGTCGCACCCGCAACCTATATGACAACATTGTCATTTAACAGAACACCATAGACATTGTTATAGAGCTAAAGTACTCACAACATAAAAAATGATAAACATTGATTAGAAACGGCTATGCCGAGTAATGTTTATTTTTCAGCATGATGGGACATGCGCCCATTAGGTAATCTTGGTCAAGGGCATCAAAACTTATTAGCAGAAACAGCACAAATTCAGAATGGAACAAAGTATGTTGGTCGGCCTCGGCTACTACAAATCTGAATTTAATCTGTAATAACGAATAAAAATGAGTCTACTTTACAAAAAGCTATTTCATTGCGGATTTTACATATACATCAAAGCGGTTTTTCTTGGTTGCGATAACCATACTAGGTTTAACACCGTCTAAGTCTTCAGCGTAATCAGGGCGTTTTACCACCACGCGCTTAGTGGCGAGTGCCATAGCGGGTGCTAACAGCCCATCGGCATCAAGATCGGCTCCGACTAAGGTTTGAAACACGCGCATTTCTTTTTTAACCAGGGCTGATTTTTCGCGGTGCGGGTACATAGGGTCGAGGTAAACGACATCGATCTCGGTGCCAGATGACTGAGCGGCATCAGCTAATGCACTAATACTTGAGCCATGAAATAAGCTCATAAGATCGCGCATCCAATGGCCTATTTCGGCGTCTTCGTAAGCTCGGCGTAAACCATCTTCAAGCAATGCAGCCACAACGGGATGACGTTCAACCATAATGACCTTACAACCTAAACTGGCCAATACAAAAGCATCTCGACCAAGCCCTGCTGTGCCATCAACTACAGTAGGTGTGACACCTTGCTTTAGCCCAACCGCTTTGGCAATAGACTGACCTCGACCACCACCAAATTTGCGACGATGCGCCACAGCTCCAAACACAAAGTCAACACTAATACCGTCGAGCTTAGGTTCATCTCGCTTATGCAAACTTAAACAGTTTTTCTCAAAACGCAATTCAAACGCGGCGTCTTTGTCCCACACAAGCTGCCAACGCTGGGCGATGTCGACTAATGAAGGATACTGCTGATTAAAGAAGATAGGTGTCTGCAACAAGATGATTACCATGCCAATATAAGAAACTACGCCATTATGCCAAAAGCCATCACCAGTGAACACCTATACCTCGTGCGCTAGACCACTTATAATGTGGCGATTACACAGTTTTGCTGTCTCATTAGTTAATGGAAATACCCATGCTCAGTTATCGTCACGGTTATCATGCAGGCAATTATGCCGATGTGCTTAAGCACTCAATGCTTATTCAAGTATTAAAAGCGATGCAGAAAAAAGATAAACCTTATGTGTATATCGATACTCATGCAGGTGCAGGTGCCTACTCATTAACCGATGAGTTTGCGCAAAAAACTGGCGAGTATTTAGAGGGTGTTGCCAAATTATGGGACCACACTAATTTACCCACTGCATTGGCCAACTATGTTGAAACAGTGCAACACTTTAACGCTGAGTTTGATGGCGAGTTAACGGTATACCCTGGCTCACCGGCTATTGTAGATGTTGAGCTTCGTCCACAAGATCGTATGGTGTTACACGAACTGCATGGTACTGACCATGAGTTGTTAGCAGACTATTTTGCTGAAGACAAACAAGTCAAAGTGATTAAAGGTGATGGTTTACAGGGATTAATTGCCGCGGTACCGCCATTAGAGCGCCGTGGTGTAATATTAATTGACCCTAGCTATGAAATGAAAACTGACTATCAAGATGTGGCTAAAGCTATCATAAAAGCCCACAAACGCTTTGCAACAGGCACATTTATTTTATGGTATCCCGTTGTTAAACGTGAGCAAACAGAAGCAATGTTAACCCTGCTTAAAAATAGTGGCATTAAGAAACAACTGCGTATTGAGCAAGGCATTAGCGCCGACAGTGACGAGTTTGGTATGACAGCAGCAGGTTTATGGGTAATTAATCCGCCTTGGCAATTGGATGAACTCGCCAAAGAAACATTGGATTATTTAGCGCCTTTACTAGGCGGTGCCGACGGAAGCATTAGCGTAAAGTGGGAAGTCGGCGAGTAAGACTTTCTACCCGCAAAAGATGTGAGTTTATTGTCGTATCAGATCCTAACTATCTTTATTGAAATAACACACAAATTTCAAATGGAATTAACCTGCAGGCTCAATGGTTCTCCGTCCGAAGTGTCCGAAATAGCGTGATGAAAATGCCGTAGTGACATCATGGATGATGGCACAGGCTCAGGGGTACATGGATGTACCATCTGAGCCGTTAGGCGATTTTTATTATGCTATGAGGATCAACACTTTGTCGGAGCTGCGGGGGAGATCCAAGAGGGGGAAGCAGTTTTTCCCTTCTTGGTCGGGTGTGGGCGAAGCGCCACGACCTTGATGTTATTTATTGACGTATGACTGAGCATTACTTAAAAAAACGCGCCTGCCGCACCAGGGAATACCACAGGGCTAACATTGCCATTGGCGGCGACACTCGCGACACCATACAAATAATTATCGATTACCATATTATCTAGCGTGAACTGATTAACCTTGCCGACATAACGACTATGAGTCCATTCCGGTACAGTAGTTAATCGCCAATATACGCGATAACCAACGACCGTTTTATCGTCACTATCAGCCCAACTTAACTTGGTACTTGGTGATACTTGCCCTGCAACAGTTACTTTAGTTGGTGGTGCTGGTGCCCATGCTTGTGACGCTAAACTAATCGCATTAAGCGAGGTCAATTTGGCAGTAAAATCAAAATCCACCCCTTCAATCACATCGCCATAAGCAATGCCGTTTTCGACACGAATATCTTGATGCTGACGATTATAGTTTTCGTTGGTTTCCATAATACGCACAGCAGGTAAACCAGCCTGATTAAACGGTAAATGATGTCCACCACGACCAAAACGATCGAGTCGATACACGAGCATCACCTCTAAATTAGTCATGTACTGGTCGGCTAGCGACTTAATTTTACGGGCTAAATTGCGCGAAGCTGAATCATTTTCGCCGCCACTAAAATACCTTTGTTTAGCTTCATCTGCCGTTTCGGTAAAACGTACACCTTCAGAAAACACCCGTACACTACTGTTATTCATCACGCCATTAATGCCAGATATATTGCCAATCATGTCATTATTTAATACTGCTTGAACCTGCCAATTTTGTGCTTTGGCATAGTCAGCTAAAATATTGCCGCCATACAAACCTTGTTCTTCACCCGACAATGCAGCATAAACAATAGTGCCGTTAAATTGGTATTTTGATAATATTCGTGCAGCTTCTAATGCCCCAGCTACACCCGATGCATTGTCGTTAGCACCAGGAGAAATTGAGGTGGCATCCAGCACATCACTAACACGCGAATCAATGTCGCCGCTCATCATCACTACACGGTTAGGATCCGTTTTACCGCGCTGAATAGCGATAACGTTAACCACTTCTGTTGGGTTCGCGATTCGCTTGCCTTGAACGGTGTCACCAACCGTCACCACTTCTAAACAACCACCACACTCTTTGGATATACGATTAAACTCAGCTTCAATCCAACGTCTAGCGGCGCCAATACCTTGGGTGTCAGATTTTGTATCAGACAAGGTATGCCGAGTACCAAAACCGACTAAAGTACGAATATCTTGTTCAATACGCTTAGCTTGTGGTGCGGTAGCAATGTCGTATAAACGCACATCTTCTTGTGATGGGGCAACAAACGATGATTTGTCTGCAGCAAATGCTGGCACGGTTACAGCGCCCAATATCAGCAACCCAGCCATACCAGCTAAACAATAACCGTTATTACGACTGAGTTTAACGCGTTTAGGTTGTACTTTATGAATTAAATGGTTCATTAATAAATACCTTAAATTAACTGGCTAATGCTTTTTGGTAGCGTTTTAATAATATTTTCACCCGCTTCACATAAGCTTGTGTTTCAGGATAGGGAGGTATACCGCGGTATTGCATAACCGTCGTTGGGCCGGCATTGTATGCCGCACAAGTAAGGTCAATGTCGCCGTTAAATTGGCTTAATAACTGCGCAAGATAACGACTGCCACCACGAATATTCTGTTGAGCATTAAAAGGATCATCGACGTCCATATCACTAGCAGTACCAGGCATTAATTGCATTAACCCTTGGGCACCAGCTTTGGATAAAGCGCCGATTTTAAATGCTGATTCTGCATGAATTACAGCTCGAATGAGCGCAGGGTCAAGCTGATACTGCCGCGCAGCTAAAGCCACGTCGGTAGCAAAATGTGAGGTAAATAGTGGGATCTTATACCAATCGATAACAGAATCGACTCGACAAGCAAAACATTCATACAATAACACTTGATAGTCTGCATCCAGCGGTTGCTGATCGCTAAACACCATCACCCCATTGGTTTGTTTGTATTGAAACACTTTACGCTTTTCAACGCCTAAATCACTGACAAGACCATTTTCAGAATAATTGGCCTTAACACGAGGCTTACTCGATACTGTGCCTGTTTTCATTAACGAATAATTGTTGGTTAAGGTACGCGGTTTCTGTTTATCGCCCACATAACCAGCATTCAACGACAGCTGATCATTAATTGATTGCTCATCGATTGGCTCAGTGTTGCGGCGACTCAACACGTTATATGTATCAATAGTTGGCTCGAGGCGATTTTCAGCGGTGGAAGTTTGAGATTGCTGTAACGACAACTGTTTCTTTACTGCAGCTTGCTCAGGAATATACTTAGCTTTGATTTGCGGCTTTTCAACGTCTTCCACGGCAGGGTAAATCACTTGCTTGGCTCGTACATGCATAGGTACAAAAACGCAAGCCAGCAACGTAGCGATACCCCATAGCGTCTGTCGATTACGCCATTTCATGAGGTTATTCCTTCACTTGATCAAATATCGGCATCGGCGCGATATGAGCAAATTTAGCAACTGCCGAACCAGGGAAAATTTTTACACCACTGTTTAGCTCCTCTACAGCTTTGCGATAAAAGTCTTCCGCATGCACAAAGTCGAGCTCTAACTGGATATACTCGGCAAGCTGGTCGGCACACAATTTGTCTTTGTTCACAGTGGTTAACAATGCCTCTAAACCTTGGTCAATTTGTTGCCAAGCTGCTATCGATACAGACAAGGAGCCACCAGCCACATTTGATTCTTCAATAGGCTGATCCCAATCATACTGAGGTTGTAGCTGTTTCAGGTGCTGTAATTGGGCTTGTTGGTCATCTGTCAAAGGACGTGGATAAGAAGGTTTTTCCTGACATAGCTCGGTAAACAATGTCAGTCTTTTATCAATTTTTGAGTCGATCACTTTTAGCGCTTCAATGGCTGAAGTGCGTTTTTTAAGTAAACTGGCATACCAAAGATAAGCCAGAATAGCGGCTAAAATAAGGCTAATAAACAGCGCCGGCATGGTGTCATCCTTTATTCTTGTTATTCACTATAATAATCATAATTTAATTAAAAGTTCATCTTTATCAGCGATATCTTCGCTAAAAAGTAACCACAAAAGTACTTACCATGTTCAAAAAGATGTTAAAAACCTGTTTTAATTAAGATTTTAAGCATAACATAAATAATAATGAGTATTAGGGTATTAAATACACAGTTAAAATTTTAATAGTCAATTTTTTCAAATGCCTAATGCTAATTTTTCATGAGTATTTTTTAAACACTATTTAAGTTTCGTTACTATAAATGAACAAAATACTCTTTTGAAATGATCACTTAATGCTTGTTAATAAGTTTATTAATGCTTAGGTTAATATTGTTATTATTGGCACAAAAAAGCCCAGCAAAACTGGGCTTTTTCTTAATCGAATTTACAAATTAAACCGACTTTCTATCGTTATCAACAATTTCCTCTTCTTCCTCGGTCGGTTTTTTACGCTTGCTGAAAATACTTTCAACGACCACAAAGAACACCGGAATAAAGAAAATACCTAAGAATGTCGACGATAGCATACCGCCCACTACAGCAGTACCAATGGCATTTTGGCTACCAGAACCGACGCCCGTACTAAGCGCTAACGGCAGAACTCCTAAACCAAATGCCAGTGAGGTCATTAAAATAGGACGTAAACGCACTCTAACTGCATGTAAGGTTGCCTCAAATAAGCCAGACCCTTTCTCGTAGTATTCCTTCGCAAACTCAACAATCAAGATAGCATTTTTAGTTGCCAGTCCCACTGTCGTTAACAAGCCCACTTGGAAAAATACATCGTTAGATAAGCCGCGACTACTCATGGCCACTAGCGCACCGATAACCCCAACAGGAACCACTAAAATAACGGATAATGGTATTGCCCAACTTTCATACAGTGCCGCTAACACCAAGAACACGATTAATACCGATAAAGCATATAAACTTGGCGCTTGGTTACCCGATAAACGTTCCTCATAGGATAAACCATTCCACTCTAAAGCATATCCAGGCGGAAGTTGTTTAGCCATTTCTTCAAGTGAATCCATAGCATCACCAGTACTGTAACCGGGTGCCGTTGCGCCTTGAATGTTAACCGCTGGAACACCGTTAAAACGTTGTAGCTGTGGTGAACCATACTCCCATGAACCAGTAGCAAAAGCCGAAAATGGTACCATTTCGCCATTACTATTGCGCACATACCAAGAGTCTAAGTCACTTGGCTGCATGCGGTATTTGGCTTCGCCTTGCACATAGACTTTTTTCACGCGGCCGCGATCAATAAAGTCATTGACGTAAGAGCCACCCCACGCAGTGGCCAACACTGTGTTTGCATTACTAATATCAATATCTAATGCACGTAATTTGGCATGATCTAAATGAATTTGATACATAGGCGCATCTTCTTGACCGTTAGGCCTTACCCCAACTAAGTTCGGGTTTTGCGCTGCTAAGCCAAACAGTTGATTACGAGCTTCAATTAACTTTTCATGACCTTGGCCACTCAAGTCTTTTAAATACAAGTCAAAACCATTTGCGGTACCCAGCTCAATAACTGATGGCGGTACAAAAGCAAATACTAGGGCTTCTTTAATTTGCATAAAGCGTCCCATTGCTCGACCTGCCAACGATTTCACATCTTCACCAGGCGCTTCACGGGTAGACCAATCTTTTAAGCCAACAAACGCGATACCCATGTTTTGACCTGAACCCGCAAAACTAAAGCCGGATACGGTAAACACGGATCTAACAATGTCTTTCTCGTCATTTAGGTAATAGTCAGACACCTTTCGCAACACTTTTTCAGTACTTTCTTGGGTCGAGTTAGTAGGTAGAATAGCTTGGGTAAACAAGATACCTTGGTCTTCATCGGGTAAGAAAGCGGTTGGCATACGCAAGAAAATCCAAGCCACTGCGATAACCAACACAACGTAAACCATCATGGCACGGAATGAACGCTTAATAATACCGCCTACAGTATTCCCATAACGTACAGTAAGAGCATCAAACTTACGGTTAAACCAGCCAAAAAAGCCTGTTTCAGCGTAGGTATGACCTTTTTTAACGGGTTTCAACATCGTGGCACATAATGCTGGTGTCAGTACAATTGCCACAAATACTGATAAAGCCATCGCGGCCACAATAGTAATGGAGAACTGACGATAAATTACCCCTGTGGACCCCGACATAAAGGCCATAGGAACAAATACCGCCGATAAGGTTAATCCGATACCAACCAAGGCACTGGTAATTTGATCCATTGATTTCCGAGTGGCCTCTACAGGACTTAAGCCCTCTTCAGACATGACTCGTTCAACGTTTTCTACGACAACAATGGCATCGTCCACCAGCAAGCCAATAGCTAATACCATCGCAAACATGGTGAGCGTGTTAATGGTAAAACCTGCTGCTGATAACACAGCAAACGTACCTAGCAATACCACAGGTACAGCAATAGTAGGAATAAGCGTTGCTCTAAAGTTTTGCAAGAACAGATACATAATCAAGAATACCAATATAACGGCTTCTATCAATGTATGCACAACACCTTCAATTGATTGCTCTACGAATGGGGTAGTATCATAGGGATAAACGACTTCTAGCCCTTGCGGGAAAAATGCTTTCATCTCATTAATTTTGGTTTTAACGCCTGTAGCTGTGTCCAGTGCATTGGCACCGGTAGCTAATTTAACAGCTAAACCTGACGCGGGTTTACCATTATAATAAGAAGTGACCGCGTAACTTTCTGCACCGAGTTCAACTTTAGCGACATCTTCAAGATAAACATTTGCCCCTGACGAATCAGATTTAAGAATAATACGTTTAAATTGCTCAGGTGTTTGTAAACGACTTTGAGCTGTCACTGTCGCGTTAAGTTCTTGACCAGCAAGCGATGGCGCACCACCTAACTGACCCGCTGAAATTTGCGCATTTTGCTCACCAATCGCCGTAGTAACATCAATACTGGTTAAGTTGTATTGGGTTAATTTCAGCGGGTCCAACCAAATTCGCATAGCATATTGCGCACCAAAAAGCGTGAGTTCACCCACTCCAGGTACGCGACTCATTGGGTCTTGAATGTTGGCAGCAACATAATCAGCAATGTCACTTTTTCCCATTGAACCATCTTGAGACACAAAACCTAATACCATTAAAAACCCAGAACTGGACTTGTTAACTTTTACGCCTTGTTGTTGAACTTCAGTCGGTAACAATGGTGTAGCAGCTTGTAGCTTGTTCTGAACTTGAACTTGGGCAATATCAGGATCGGCCTCTGCATTAAACGTTAAGGTAATCTTGGTATTACCAAAACTATCACTGGTGGAGGAGATATAACGTAAGTGATCCAAGCCAGTCATTTGCTGTTCAATCACCTGAGTGACCGTATCTTCCATGGTTTTAGCCGAAGCACCTGGATAGTAAGCACTGATCACCACGGTTGGCGGTGCAATACTCGGATACTGTGCAATGGGTAAGCCTTTAATGGCTAGTACACCTGCGAGCATAATTAATAATGCAATCACCCAAGCAAAGATAGGGCGATCAATAAAAAAGCGAGCCATAATTTATCCCTACTTTTGTGGTTGGTCAGCCGTTAATGTTTGTGGTGAAACGGGTGCGCCTGCGCGAATTTTTTGTAACCCTTCGACAATTAATTTATCTCCCGCAGCTAAGCCATCAACAATACGCCATTGATTGCCAATTACTTCGGCGGTTTTTACCACGCGCATTTCAACGTTATTGTCTTTATCAACGAGCATCGCGACGGCTTGACCTTTACTATTACGCGTAATAGCGCGCTGTGGTACTAAAATAGCTTGAGGGTCTTGGCCAGCATTTAATATCGCACGAACGTACATACCAGGTAACAATGTGCCATCAGGATTAGGGAACTCGGCACGTAATGTGACTGAACCAGTGGTTTCATCAACATTAACTTCGGCAAACTGCAATATACCTTCATGCTCATAAGTACTGCCATCTTCAAGCATTAAGGTCACTTTAGCATTGTCACTTTTCAATAACTGGCCTGAACGCAAATTGGCTTTTAAACGTAATAGTTGCGCACTTGACTGAACAATATCGATATTAATCGGATCAAGCTGTTGAATGGTCGCGAGTGTTGTACTTTGATTTGCGGTAACGAGCGCACCAGCAGTCACAGACGACTTACCAATATGACCAGAAATCGGTGCTTTTACCTCTGTATATTCAAGATTAATTTTTGCTGTATTAATGGCTGCTTTAGCCACAGTCACTGCTGCTTGTGCTTCTTTGTAAGCCGCTTCTGTTTCGTCAAAATCTTGCTTACTCACTGCATTAGTTTTAATCAATTGTGCATAACGAGCAGCTTTAGCTTTAGCTGATGCTAACGAAGCTTTGGCACTGGCTAAATCGGCTTCGGCACTGATTAATGCAGCTTTATAAGTGGCAGAATCAATTTGATAAAGTGACTGACCTTGTGTTACTTCGGTACCTTCAACAAAGGCACGTTTAGTAATAATTCCTGATACTTGTGGGCGCACCTCGGCTTCCAAAAAAGCGCGGCTACGGCCAGGTAATTCAACCTTAATAGCTTGTGAAACTGCTTCAACAGTCATCACACCAACTGGAGTAGGTGGACGTTGTTGTTGCGCCTGGGCATTTTCATCCCCTTGACCACAAGCGGTAATCCATAATGCTGCAGATATTACTGCAGCGACTTTCAATGCTTTATGCATGGTTGCTCCTACTCCGATTTATATCAATATGGCATGCTTAATTTTGAGCTGCTTATTTGATAATAGCTAATTATTAATCTATAAAAATTTCTGGGTTCTTTATCGCATAGGTATAAAATTCAAACAACTTAACAATAGATATTAAATTGTAAATAAATAATAAGTTTACGTTATCTATAGTTAATTTGTTAATTGATTGTGATATCTGAATAAATAATCAAACAAACCAGACCGAACACCTCATTAAATTCACTGTTTAATAACATGTTGGTAAAATCGTTTTTGACTCACACAACTTAATTGTATGCACTATGAATATAATAATTTAGTGGTTACTCGTGACAACCTCATTTAATTCATCCATCTTTTTAGGATCAACCATAATGGCATGCCACCACAGCTCATTAGCTTGTGGGTCGGCCAACATGACTGCTTGACCAAATTTTGGTGTTAGTAAGGTGACATTATACTGCTTGGCTAGCAGATTAATGCGCTCAAATGGTTCAAACCAATCATGTAATGCTAAATCGAACGTGCCATTGTGAACGGGCATCATTGCTTTGGCTTTAACATCAATATGCGCTTGTAAGCTCTGCTCTGGCAACATATGAATATCGCTCCATAATTCATTATAAGCCCCCGTTTCAATCATGCTCAGATCAAAGGGGCCAAAACGCTCACCTATTTGTTTAAAACCGTTAAAATAGCCACTGTCACCACTATAAAATACTTTGTGTTTTATCCCTTGGATCACCCAACTCGCCCATAACGTTTGGTTACGATCGAATAGGCCGCGGCCAGAAAAGTGTTGTGCCGGGGTTGCAGTAATACTTAGGCCATTTAATTCAACAGATTGCCACCATTCCAGTTCGGTCACTTGAATAGGGTCAACTCCCCAAGCGGTTAAGTATTCACCGACGTTAAGTGGCGTCACAAAATGCTGAACGTTAGCAGCCAATTGTTCAATTGCAGCTTTATCAAGATGGTCGTAATGGTCATGGCTGATAATAACGGTTTTTATCGCCGGTAAATCAGCAATGCTAATGGGTGATTGATGAAATCGTTTTGGACCAGCCCACTGTACGGGTGATGCTCGTTCGCTGAATACCGGATCAATTAATAAGTATTCGCCGTCTATACGCATCAATAATGTTGAATGGCCTAAGCGATATACTGCATCTTCTGTTGATTGTGCCAATATATCTGCTGTTAATGCTATCAAAGGAACGGCATCTTTAGGGGCTGGTGCCTGACGTTGCGTTTTCCAATAAGCTTTGGCAATCGGCCATATACTACTTAAACCAGCTTGGTATGCTTTTTCGCTATTGGTAAATGGTTTATTATTTTTGTTTGCCGTCCCAATTTTTGTTAACCAAATAATGGCTGCGAGCACCATAAAAACAATGATAACACCTGATAAAACCTTCATTTTGACACCAGCAAGTATACTACACGGTGTAGTTTAATAATCTCCCATTGAAAAGTAAACTGCTCAGTGTAAAATATATCAAATAAATCCTTTGTCGTGATTATCATGAATACAGAAAAACAAACTCGTAGCCAAATTAAACGTGCCGCGATTATTGAAGCAGCCAGAACAACCTTTAAAGAATTAGGGGTTACAGCTACTAGTATGGATAAATTAGCCGAAGTGGCTGAGGTATCTAAACGTACGGTATACAATCATTTTGCGACAAAAGAATCTTTGGTCATAAGCTTAATGACCGACCTATGGAAGCAAGCATTAGCTCAACCTTCTTTAGTATACAATTCACATCAATCTTTGGCGGATCAACTGCAACAGTTGGTGCGAATAGATATTGATTACATTCAATCAGAAGAACACATTGAAGTATCACGAATGGTGATTGGAAATTTATTTTATACGACTGAAATACAAGAAGAAATACAAAAAATAATCAAGGAAGAAACGGCCACTTTTCGTTGGATAAAAGCGGCAATTCAAGATGCTCGATTAAATGTAACTAATGTTGAACAAGCCCAAGCAGAATTACAAAGCTTGATTAAGGGTCAATGTTTTTGGCCTTTAATATTTCAAATAGAAAAACCATTAAATGACCAACAAAAAGATGAGGTAGCTTCGTCCATCGTTGTTATGTTCTTATCTCGATATCAAGCATAAGTACATTAAGCTATACCCGATTATCACCAACACCAAGCGAAATAACTCGGCTAATATGCGCCAAGCTCATGCCCGATTCTTGTTGCCATTGATTGAACGCCGCTTGGGACTGACGCAAAGCGGTTTGCGATGTAAAACCCGCGTCTACCACCTTATGCCCTGTTAAATATGCCTGTACATCTTGGGTAAGTAAAAAAGTATCTTTGCCTATAGTGCGTAAAAAATAAGGCCCGGTATTACCGCCTAGACGAGTGCCACGCTTTTTAAGTGATTGCCATAAACCGGTAATATTATCCGTTGGCCATTGAGCAATAAACTCCGCAAAACTACCATACTCTTCACTAATACGTTGGATCATGTAGGCATTATCAACAATGGCTTGGGTTTTCTTTTGATGTCTAATTAATCCAGGATCGCTAGCACGTTGTTGAATTTGATCAGGTGATAACATTAGAACCTTCATCGGCTCAAAGTCAAAAAAGGCTTTTTCATAAGCAGCCCATTTGTTGACAACAACCCGCCAAACAAAGCCACTTTGAAAGACTTGCTTACTGAGCGCTGACAATAAAATGGCATCTGAATATTCGCGAATATCATCAGCCATTAAGGTTTTTGGCAATAATGACGTTACCGCTTCTGGACCACCTTTACGTTCACAAGCGCGCGACCATATATCATTAAACTTTTCTAGCTTCGCCACACAATATCCTCACAATAAATCAACGACACGGCAAAATAATATATCAACATTGAGCCACAGATACGTTACAGCCAGCAATTCAGTTTACTTTGGAATATATTTCAACTTTCGGAGATTAAATATTACGCTCTTTTTTAAGTTGTAAAAACTGTTTCCACTTAACGACTTCTGGTGGCATTTCAGGCATGTCATCAGTGTATCCAGCTGCTGCAATTAAGGTTTCAACAGGAACTTGCTTGCCTCGACACATAAATACCCCGCGAACGTGGGCAATACAATGCAGACCACGCTTAGTAAGAATACGGTGTTCAATATAAAAGTACTTTTCATCCCACCCGACCATTTTAGTTTCGATGGTAAATTTTTCAAACGGTTTGATATCGCGGATATAAGTAAATTCTGCAGCATTGACTATGGGTAACCATTTATTTTTTAAAAACTGTTTCATCAAGCCTAATTCGGCAATCAAATAGGTTCGTGCTAAATCAAAAAAAGCAGGATAACGAGAGTTGGTTAAATGCAAATTGATATCACAATCTAACGGCAACACACGATAATTAATGCGGCTAGTACCTAAAAAACTTACTTTTTTTTTTGACAATGACCTATTCGCCATAAAAACAACCAAATAAAACGAAAATACAGGTTCATGAACAATTTACTCCTAATGTAAGCGCAACAGGCTAACAAAGGTCATACCAGCGAGCAAGCACGTTCACTTCATTCGACACATAATATGCCAAGGTCATACTTGAAGTGAGTGAGAAATAGTATTGTTCCTCTCATAAAACAGTCATTAGCAATGCTTTATTACATTAATGCGACCGATCCCCCTTTTCATCTTAATCTGAACTGATTACCATAGTTGCGTGTATTTTGGGGAGTCACACTTTAAGCTCCCATTATTTAACACAAACTTATTGTTTATAATTCTCAGGGCGGGGCGCAATTCCCCACCGGCGGTATACTTGAAAAAGTGAGCCCGCGAGCGCTCGATTCGTCGAGGTCAGCAGATCTGGTGACATAGGCTATAACTCTTAAACGGGTAAAGCCTAACAGTCCAGAGCCGACGGTTATAGTCCGGATGAGAGAGAATAGAGATACATCGATAAGCTTCGGCTTTTAGGTGCAATTTGTTTTGGATTTATATCCCTCTTTACTAAAGCCCTGATTCTGGTCATTTTAGGAGTACAACCATGAATCAGCTATCACTACTTGCCGTATTTGGCGAACCGATCACTCGTGTAGAAAACGCATTAGCCGCATTAAGAGAAGGTCGAGGCGTATTATTACTAGACGATGAAGACCGCGAAAATGAAGGCGACGTTATTTATTCAGTAGAGCATTTAACCAACGTCCAAATGGCATTAATGATCCGCGAATGCAGCGGCATTGTGTGTTTATGTTTAACCGACGAGCACGCGAATAAACTGCAATTACCACCGATGGTTGTTAATAATAACAGTGCCAATCAAACCGCCTTTACCATCTCTATAGAAGCAAAGCTTGGTGTAACAACAGGTGTTTCAGCTCAAGATCGTGTTACCACGATTAAAACAGCGGCAAACCGCGACGCTAAAGCTTCTGACTTAGCTCATCCAGGGCATGTATTCCCATTACGAGCTCGCGCTGGCGGCGTAATGACTCGCCGTGGACATACGGAAGGCACGGTTGATTTAATGCAAATGGCAGGATTAATGCCCGCTGGTGTTTTATGCGAATTAACCAACGAAGATGGCACTATGGCCAAAGCGCCAGAAATTGTCGCTTTTGGTCGCAAACATAATATGCCCGTATTGACCATAGAAGACATGGTGATGTACCGCAATCAGTACGATTTAAAATTGGCGTAATGTGTTACCAAGGCGTCATTCATCGCGAGATATTTATCGGCTGCGAATGAAAATGGAATGACACAAAAAAGAGGTGCAAAGCACCTCTTTTTTTATGTTTAAAATTGTTGCGGTTATAAAAAATAACGAAAGACTTGATTTGAAATTAACTAATCCAAATAAAAAAAACAACATCTTAATATAAGTAAATCAATTTTAAAAAGATAACATCGGAGGTTCACATGAAACGAGTCACTGGTATCGGCGGCATATTTTTTAAAGCAAAAGATGCTCCTGCATTGCAAGCCTGGTACAAGCGTCATCTCGGCATTGATGTTCAGGAATGGGGCGGCGCGGCTTTTTCTTGGAGCGACTCAAATGACAAGCCCACTGGTGGAACCACTATCTGGGCGGTAAGTTCAGATAAAAGCGACCAATTTTCCCCAAGCCAAGCCCCATTTATGATCAACTACCGCGTTGAAGACCTTCACGCTGTCGTCGTAGCCCTCAAAACAGAAGGCTGTAATGTCCTCGATAAAATAGACGAATCTGAATACGGCAAGTTTGCGTGGGTGATCGATCCTGAAGGTAATAAAGTGGAGTTATGGCAGCCACCTTTAGGTCAATAGCAACTATTGTGGCTTAATGAATCTGTTCACATCCATGTGAAATTAACTTGGAGACAAACTAAATCACAATGCAGTAATAAACGTTTGATACTGACTCATGGTATTGGCATCGTCTAACATGCCTTGATGGCCAACGTTGGGCACCATAATTAACTGCTTATTGGCTGACTGACTAGCTACAAACAGTTTTTCAGACAATTCAGGCGGGACTTCTTCATCATCTTCTGCCGCAATCACCAATAATGGCCCTTGATAATATTGCGCTACCACTTGCTTATTATCTGTTTTACGAAAATCTTCTGACATTTCCAAAGTCATAAACGGTGCCATATACCACGGTGTTTTTTCATCAACCCAGTCGTCGGCATTAGTTGCTGAACCGTGTAAAACCAGCGCATCTATTTTATTATTTTTTGCTAAATCAGCGGCAATAAAACTGCCTAATGAGTAACCGTGCAATATCACTTTTTCAGGCTGATATTGCTGATGTAAATAATCCAGTTGTTGCTGTGCATCTGCAATAATATTGTTAATGCTTGGTTGGCCTTCACTTGCCCCTAATCCACGACGATCCATTACTAAAATGTCGGTATTGAGCGTTGATAATGTGGTCAGTACCGACAGGCCATGTGGTTCGATTTTCATGCCGTTGCCTTGATAAAAAACCAAGGTTGTAAGGCTATTGGGGTTATCGATATAAAAACCATTTAACTTAACGTGATCAATTGACTCTAAGCTGACTGGGGTAATCAAATGATTAGGCATCGTCTGCTGTAATTGTTGAGTAAACTCAGCAGTAAAGGCTGTGGGGACTTCATCGCTGGCAATAAAGGTGCTTTCACTTAGGCGCATAGTACACCCTGAAGTAACCAGCATTGTGGTGCCTAACATTGCAACTGTGGTTATTTTTTTAAGCAAATTTTGCATATTATTGTCCTTAATTTATTCATCGTCCTTGTGGACTAAAATGTCACCTGGCGAGCATTGTAAATGCTCGCAAATAGCGTCTAGTGTCGAAAATCGAATCGCTTTTGCGCGGCCACTTCTAAGCACCGACAAATTTTGAGGGGTTATACCTATCAATTCAGCCAGTTCAGTGGACTTCATTTTTCGCCTTGCCAACATCACATCCAGCTCAATAATTATGGCCATTAAATTGTCAACTCCGCCTCTTCTTGAAGCTCAGTTGCATGCTTCATTACCCATGCCACACAGTAAAAAATCATTCCGAAAAGTGCATACTTTAATTCTTGACTGCCAAGGCTAAAATAAACAGGTACCGCACTAGATGTACCACTAAAGTGCAATGTAAATGCGATGATCATCGGGTAGAAAAGGCTGAGTAAAATCCAGACTAAAAATACTAAGGCAATACGGCTCAAGCAGCGGAAGTTACTTGGAGTAAACACATGACCTTGCTGATACAGACCAAAAAGTTGGTAGAGAAAATAGTAAATAAACAGGTAAGGTAGAATTTCAACACTGCCCAGAATGATCCCAGGATGAAATCCCGCATAATAAAGGCTTTGAGCGAGAGCTTGCCAAGGTGTACCAAAGTCGACAGCTAGATAACTACTAAACCAACCCCACCAATCAATGGTTAACACATATTCACCCGCTTGGAATTCTCCGAACACCATAGTGCCGCTATAACTAGTGACTTGTAATAAAGCTAAAAATACAATCAGCAATTTAATCCATTTACTTAACGAGACAATTCTATCCATGATCATTCTAAGCTGGTTAATGTTAAACTGAAGTTAACACACAAACCTTTTATCAGCAATAAATTATCGATAAACGATACTTTAAATGTATTAAAGCTAATGTACCTATTAGTCAGAATGCCAAATCACCCGTTTGAATCACAATAAATGACTATCGAAATAAATGATTAAAGTGCCTATGCTATTAACTCGAGATAGATGACATAATTTTGTTGATAATGCTCAACAACTTTTACTCGATAGCTTTGTTTCACATTTATAACACATGAGAGTATCGTTAATAACTGGTTGTATTATAGAGATTTTACAGAAAAAACCATTAACTCAGGAGTAACGCGATGAATATGAAAGCATTTTCGACGTTAGCCGGATTATCTTCATATACGCTGCGTTATTATGAAAAAGTCGGTTTACTCAGCAAGATTCAACGAAATAGTAGCGGCCATCGAGTCTATACAGCCAAAGATTTAGAATGGGTTAATTTTGTCAAACGCCTAAAAGACACGGGGATGCCTTTAGTCAAAATTCAGGAATACGCTAAATTGCGAGCATTAGGTGCAAGTACGGTATTGAATCGCCAGCAGTTACTCGAGTACCACAAAGAACAATTACAAGCTCACATTGAGCAACAGAAAAATCATTTATTGGCGCTTGAAAACAAAATTAATTTGTATAAAGCCAATAAAGTCCGTTGACTTAGAGTTAACTCTAACTTGTAAGGTTTGGCTTCTACTTATCGATAGGAGTACATCAATGCCAAACTCAAGATTCACTTTAGGTCTGGAACAGTTGTCAAAAATTGACGGCGAAGCAGGTCATAATGTTATCGAAAGCCTGCAAGATATCTGCCCTGACTTAGCCCGATTTACCATTGAATATCCGTTTGGCGATATCTATACCCGACCCGCCTTAGATGTAAAGTCGCGAGAAATAGCCACTGTTGCGGCACTAACCGCTTTGGGCAATTGTAGGCCTCAGCTCAAAGTTCATTTGAATGCAGCTTTGAATGTTGGTTGCAGCGAAGATGAAGTAAAAGAAATATTGTTACAAATGTCAATTTATGCCGGTTTTCCAGCAGCGTTAAATGGTATGTTCGCGTTTAAAGAAGTACTTCAAGAACGGAAGGAATAACAGAAAAATATGACTCGTTGCGAGAAATGGAATGATAGCAATAAGTCTATTTAAAATTTTTCATTTATGGTGTTCATAAGATGGATTGGCATAATAGCGTTTATCTATTGTAAGCCAATCCAAAACAACGCGACAATGGGGGTAAATAACAGTTTCAACATAGTTACAAATCAATAAACAGCTGATTCAATAAGGTTTTAACTTGTTCATCATCCTCTTCAAATTGAATACCAACATTGACTTTCCCATTCTCAAATCGGCTATTACATACCTTGGCAGGAATAAATATTTCTTTATCGTTAGGTGAACGCATAATAATGAAAATATCTTTCGGATTCACTTTAATTTGGGCATTATCAGTTTTAAATACAAAACCACATCCTTTGGCTGAAATATCCGAAATAATGCCTTTTAATTGGGCGACCTTTTTATCATTTTGATCTTCTCTTGTAACTATTGACGCTGGTAAATGAGTAATAAAACGTTGATGAGTTCGAAGTTGACGATTTTCAATTTTATCTGGATAGCGTAAAAATATAAATTTTTCAGGAATTTTAGTAATATTTTTAATTGTCGATCTAAAGGCATAGCATTCACCTTGCTGCCCTTCTAATAAGTAACGCACAACAACACCATTACCCTCGACAAGTACATCACTGTAATTACTCATCTTCTGAGGTGCGGGATGCTTTAAGATAATATATTGCCCTAATTCATATCCAACCAAAGCAGCTTTCATGCGTACTTTTACCGGATAGTCGATCTGTAAATCAACAATTTTACCTGGAGTAAGTTCGAAAAAAATAGGGTTAGGAGTAGGAATCGCGGTCAACATCTAGAATCCATTAGAGTGATATAAGTTTACAAGCATAAATGTATGGCGATAATTTAACTAAGGCAATAGTTATATCACTTTCAAATGTAAAAATGTGCAGTAAAATTAAATTAAATTAACGTATATTTATTAAACACTAGCGATTAAATAAACACTAAATATGCAGTTAATTTGAAAAAGAGGAGGCACTTATTTAGCGTCTCCTCTTTTTCAATAAATCCTATTTCACCGCAGCAATACCACTGTGACGTAATAAAGCATCAGTGTTTGGTTCACGTCCCATAAAGCGTTTAAATAATTCCATAGGCTCTTCACTACCGCCCATTTCGAGAATGTTGTTTAAGAAGCTTTTACCCGTTTCCGAGTTAAAGATGCCTTCAATTTCAAAACGTGAAAATGCATCTGCAGATAAAACCTCGGCCCACTTATAACTGTAATAACCTGCAGCATAACCACCCGCAAAAATATGGGCAAACCCGTGTTGAAAGCGATTAAAGCTTGGCGGTGTTAATACCGCTATTTGACTACGAACTTCATCTAAAATCCCCTGAATATCGACACCCTTTTTAGGGTCAAATTCATGGTGCATTCTAAAGTCAAATAATGAAAACTCAAGTTGGCGTAACATCATCATGCCCGACTGGAAATTTTTGGCTGCTAACATTTTATCAAGCAACTCTTTTGGTAATGGCTCACCCGTTTCATAGTGGCCAGATATTTCCGCTAGCGCTTCTTCTTGCCAGCACCAATTTTCCATAAACTGACTTGGTAGCTCTACCGCATCCCAAGGTACTCCATTAATACCCGATACACCGCCCACATCAACCTTGGTTAACATGTGGTGAATGCCGTGGCCAAATTCATGAAACAATGTAGTCACTTCATCATGGGTAAATAGCGCAGGTTTGCCATCCACCGGGCCATTAAAGTTACACGTTAAATATGCTACTGGTTTTTGCAGCCCGGTAGAGGTTACACGGCGACCGCGACAATCGTCCATCCACGCGCCACCACGCTTACCGCTACGAGCATATAAATCGAGATAAAAACTGCCACGATGCACTTTATCGGCATCATGAATATTGAAAAAACGAACATCTTTATGCCAAGTATCTACACCTTTTTGTTCACTAATGGTTAAGCCAAATAAACGATTTACGGTGTAAAATAAACCTGACAATACTTTGTTTTCAGGAAAATACGGACGCAATATTTCTTGCGATACTTCATACTTGTGTTGTTGTAGTTTTTCAGCATAAAAGCTTAAGTCCCACGACGCCATTTCAGTGACGTTATAGTGCTCTTTAGCAAATGTGCGTAGCTCGGCTAACTCAGTTGCTGCCTGTTCTTCAGAGCGTTCACCTAACTCATTTAAAAATCCCAATACTTGTGCTGGATTCTCGGCCATTTTGGTCGCTAACGATTTTTCAGCATAGTTGGCAAAACCGAGTAGATTTGCTAACTCATGACGCAGCGCAATAATTTCGTTCATATTGTCGGTGTTATCAAATTCACCGGCATTAGGGCCTTGATCAGACGCGCGGGTTACAAATGCACGGTAGCATTCTTCGCGTAGTTGACGGTTTTCACTATAAGTCATCACAGGTAAATAAGATGGAAAATCGAGGGTGAATAGCCAACCCTTTTGCTCTTTGGCGTCTGCCATGGCTTTTGCAGCTGCGATGGCTGACTCTGGTAAACCAGCTAAATCGGCTTCGTCAGTAATCAGTTTGGTCCATGCTTGAGTTGCATCTAATAATTGGTTAGAAAAGTTACTGGTTAGCTCAGATAAACGCTTAACCATTTCACCATAGCGTGCTTTCTGGCTGTCATCTAAACCAATACCCGACAATTCAAAGTCGCGTAAACTTTGTTCAACCACCATTTTTTGTGCTTGAGTTAGTTGTGCAAAGTCTGCCGATTCGTGGATCGATTTATACGCTTCGTACAAACCTTGATGCTGTCCAACATAAGTGCCGTAATCTGACAGTAGTGGTAAACAAGCATCATGGGCATCACGTAATTCATCGCTACTGATCACCGAATTCATGTGTGACACAGGCGACCAGATTTTACTTAATTCATCATCAACCTCTTCTAGAGGTGCAATCAAGTTATCCCAAGTGTATTGGCTATTTTTAGCTAACAGTGCATCAATGGTCTCACGACATTTAGCAATGCCTTGCTCAACCGCAGGCTGAATGTGTTCAGGTTTAATTTTTGAAAATTCTGGTAATTCTGCGCTACTTAGCAATGGATTGCTCATAAAGATTCCTCGAATTATGTCGCGTGAGTATTTAACCTCAACTTGGGTTAAAAGATGGGATTTTATTATTCAGATCCCGGGCCGAGAGTATCTACCTTATATTGGGTTACCTGATGTCATTTTCAAGCGTTGAAACAATTTACCCCTACAAACATAACGGGCCTTTCTAAATGATACATACGTCTTTTATCACCATTTTTGACTGTATCATTTTAACTAAATACAAAGCTAACTCTTCCTAGCTCAATTACTAGACAAATAAAGTGATCAACACCTCAAATTCAGTTTACATTTAATTTACAAAACTAATATTGACAGATAGATCCCAAATAAAATTGATTATCATTTAAATTTACTTTAAATAGACTACCATACGCTTTATTAAGACATATCTATTTACATTTTAACCGCGAGCAGAACAAATATGACCTTTTATACCTCAACCATTAACCGTAAAAATAGTGTTAACTCTTTTTTTCTCGTTGTAATGACTTGGGTAAGTTTAATGGTTTCAATTCCAGCACTCGCCACAACAGATAACCAACCAACAATTGGATTTAATATAGCTTGGGATAACCATTACATATCAGAAGGTCGCAATAATTTAGATAAAGGCGGTATTGTTTGGGGTGTTGCCAGTTTCGAACAAGAGGATCTAGCGGTTTATGCTGTAGTAGGCCGAGCAGACCAAGTGCACTATATTGAATGGAATGCAGGTTTAGAATATACCTTACATTTACATGATGACGTCGACGCCACTATTGGCTATCAACGTTTAGAGTTTTATGGTGATGAGCGCGCATCCGACAATGAGTTTTTCAGTTCATTAACTTATAACGGTTTTAGCTGGCTTATTCCTGCTATTAATTACACATTTGCTACCGAGGCTGGCGGTTATTTTGTTGAACTGAGTTTGCATAGCCCATGGGAAATTAATGAACAACTCACGTTAACACCCTATGTAGTACAAGGTGTTGACTTTCAATATAGCAGCGAACAACACGATGGTGCTAATCATTTTCAATTTGGGTTAGAAGCTGAACATCAAATTAGTGATTCAATGTCATTATCTGCACATATTAGCCACAGTATTGCTCAAGAAGACATTAAACAGCAAGCTAGTACTGATGGTATTCAGGGCAGCTTAGATCAAACTTATGCAGGAGTGTATTTAAACTTAACTTTTTAACATGGTTCACTGGTATTTGAGTGTTTGAAGGCTAAACTTAAGGGTATAAGAAAGCCCAATTTACTCAAGCAAGGAAGCTTATGTTAACGCCAATCACCCGTATTTCAACTAGCTTATTTATTGTGTTATTAACATTCCCAAGTAAGCTATTAATAGCTGGCGAGCTAACTGATCTCATTACAAAAGAGCCTAATCAACATACACAACTGACCAATGATAATGCTAGTTCACTACCTCCGCAACATGCTAGTGATCATCTGGGTAAGGTTATCATTGTCCCCGAAAAACCACGCTCTGGGTTAGAATATAAATCAGATGATATTTACCTTAAACCTAGTCTTAAAAGCCAAATAACAAAACAAACAAATAATCGCTCATCAAGGTCCACAATAGCCAATGACCCAAGTTGTCGCTGGCTCGATAATCGCCTTAAACACCTGCAAAAGAAACTACGCCATACAAAAAATAATCAATTTAGTCATTATCAAGATGAAATTGATATTAGAAAAAGAGAATTCACTTGCCTTAAGTGCGCCAACACTGGTCCCACGGATGTTGATCGCAACATTTGCCAGCCCAAACGCTAAGCTTTGCCATGTTTGCAATAACTTAACGACTAGATTGCAAACACAAACCCCCTTACAATGATGGCATTAACCGTAATGGAGATCATCATGGCTCAACATTTTGACTATATCGCACTTGGCGCAGGGAGTGGCGGCATAGCCTCAGCAAACCGTGCAGCAATGCGTGGCGCGAAAGTATTAATTATTGAAGCAAAACAAGTTGGCGGAACTTGCGTTAACGTTGGCTGTGTACCTAAAAAAGTCATGTGGTATGGTGCTCACGTCGCCGAAGCACTGAATTTGTACGCTAAAGACTATGGCTTTGATGTTACCGTCAATAAATTCAATTGGAATACTCTAGTCGACAATCGTGAAGCTTATATTAGCCGTATTCATGATGCTTACGGTCGTGGGTTTACAAGTAATAAAGTCACCTTATTAAATGGATATGGTTGCTTCATCAATAACAACACCATTGAAGTCGATGGCGAACATTACACAGCAGATCATATCGTTGTTGCAACAGGTGGAGCACCAAGCATTCCAAATATTCCTGGTGCTGAATATGGTATCGATTCTGACGGTTTTTTCGCCTTACGCGAACAACCTAAACGTGTTGCCGTTATAGGTGCTGGGTATATTGCAGTAGAAGTTGCTGGCGTATTACATGCGCTAGGTAGCGAAACTCATCTATTAGTACGTAAGCACGCTCCATTACGTAACTTTGACCCTATTTTAACTGACGCTTTAGTTGAAGCAATGGCAACTGACGGCCCAACACTGCACACTAATAGTGTGCCCAAATCGGTCAGTAAAAATAACGATGGCAGCCTAACTTTAGCTCTTGAAAATGGAGAAACATTAACTGTTGATTGTCTAATTTGGGCCATTGGCCGTTCACCATCAACTGGCAACATCGGCTTAGAACATACTGATGTGAAGCTAGATGCAAAAGGCTACGTCATTACAGACGAACAGCAAAATACTACGGCTAAAGGTATTTACTGTGTTGGTGACATTATGGCTGGAGGAGTTGAATTAACCCCTGTAGCAGTTAAAGCTGGTCGGTTATTGTCTGAGCGGTTATTTGGTAACATGCCAGATGCCAAAATGGATTACAGCTTAATTCCAACCGTAGTATTTAGCCATCCTCCTATCGGCACTATGGGTTTAACAGAGCCAGAAGCTACTGAAAAACACGGTAAAGAAAACATTAAAGTGTATACCTCAACATTCACCTCTATGTACTCTGCGATAACCTCGCATCGTCAAGCCTGTAAAATGAAACTAGTTTGTGCAGGTGACAATGAGGTTGTAGTCGGCATACACGGTATAGGCTTTGGAATGGATGAAATACTCCAAGGTTTTGGCGTAGCGATGAAAATGGGCGCAACCAAAGCTGACTTTGACTCAGTTGTTGCGATACATCCAACTGGCGCGGAAGAGTTTGTTACCATGAGGTAAAGTGAATATTTAAAATTATTAACTCTCATATTACTAACCGAGAATGACGATAACTGTTGTTCTCGGTTTTTTATTACTGTTTATCGTATGCGTCCGGGCAAGTACGTCTTCAACTGCGCTCATCGAGCCTTTATCTTAACGACTGATAATGACATCAGGAGTTAACATGGCTAAACGTTCACATCAAGATTGGGCTGCTTTGATACAACAGCAATCCGCTAGCGGCTTAACGATTTCAAATTTTTGTCGTGTGCACAAGCTTAGTCTTAGTGGGTTTTACGCCCGCAAAGCGGACATGGCTAAAACGGGCACCCAACAGATAGCGCCGTTTGTTAAGGCTACCGTGACATCGCCGACAGCGATGACAACCCAAGCTCAACCTTCCGCTTCAGCCCAGGCTATCCATTTTCAGCATCATACAGGGCTATGGACTTTCCCCAGCACCTTGCCCCCACGCTACCTGCTTGAGATTATTAAAGGCCTACAAGCATGTTGATGTTTCGTGAGCTTCCGTGTGTTTATCTGCACCGTGCACCGGTGGATTTTCGTAAATCTATAAATGGCTTAGCTGTTATCGTTGAGCAGCAATTATCCATACAGGCCAGCGACGGCAGTGTGTTTGTCTTTTGTAATAAAAGCCGTGATAAATTAAAAATCCTCTATTGGGATAGCACCGGCTTTGCGCTTTGGTACAAACGCCTCGAGCAGGATAAATTTAAGTGGCCGACGAAAAGTATTGATGAGTGCATGAGTTTATCTGAGCAACAGTTTCATTGGCTGTTATCTGGCTTTGATGTGTTGGGTCATCAGCATGTGAACGGCTTGAATTACAGTTAATTGATCGCCATTGCGAAGGCTGTTTTCGATAATTAGATCACTGCTTTAGCCTTATTTAATGGGATATTTGATATAATAACACCATGAAATTAAGCCCTGATAACTTACCCAATGACGTTGATTTACTTAAGCAATTATTGCTTGAGACGCTGGCGGCTAAAGATAATGTTATCGAGTTGAAAGACGCTGAAATCGCCGAACTTAAACACTCTGAGCAGCGTTTGCTTGAACAATTTCGCTTAGCCCAGCAACAACGTTTCGGCGCCAGCAGTGAAAGCCATGACTATCAAGGTGAGTTGTTTAACGAAGCAGAAGTGACGGTTGATGAGCCTGTTGAATTAACAGCAGATGCTGACGCGCCTGTGTCACCTAAACAGCGCGCCAAGCGTAAATTACTGCCTAAAGACCTGCCACGTGAAGTGATTATCCATGACATCAGTGATGAAGATAAGCAGTGTGAGTGCTGTGGTCATGAGCTGGCGTTAATGGGCCAAGACAGCAGTGAGAAGCTGAAGTTTATTCCGGCGCAAATCAGTGTGATTGAGCACGTTAGATTAAAATACAGCTGCAAGCATTGTGAAACAAAAGGAACCCAGGCCAATATCAAACAAGCGCCCGTGCCAGTCAGTCCTATCCCTAAAAGCGTGGCGACGTCAAGCTTACTAAGCCAACTCATTACCAGTAAATATCAGTACGCATTACCCCTTTACCGGCAAGAAACACTGTTCAAGCAACATGGTATCGCCTTAAGCAGGCAAACCATGGCAGATTGGATGATGAAATCTGCAGCGCTGTTCAAGCCCTTATATGATTTACTGCACCACCATTTATTAACACAAGATGTCATCCACGCCGATGAGACCACGCTCAAAGTGATTAACGATGAGCGAGTAAAATCCTATATGTGGGTGTATTGCGCTGGCGCGGATAAACCAAGCACTGAGCCTCGATATCAAGGTTTGTGCAATATAGTACTGTACGACTATCAAGACGGTAGCCGCGCGGGCACCTGCGTGAGCCGTTTTCTGGCCACCGAGCAAACGGTATTTAATGGTTATTTACAAGTCGATGGTTACGCGGCTTATCAGCAGGCAAACAATAAACTGGTCGGTTGTTGGGCTCATGCACGGCGTAAATTCAAAGAAGCGCTAATAGCACAAGGCAAGCCCAAAGTAGGCAAAATCAGTAAAGCGGATATGGCGCTGAGCATGATAGCCAAGCTGTACCGTATTGAAACCCAAATACAAGCACTGAGCCTGGAAGAACGATTGTATTTTAGGCGCACCCATTCATGTGCCCAATTGGCGTTATTTAAGCAATGGTTGGATAAATCAGTGCAGCAAGTATCAAAGGAAAGTCCGCTAGGCAAAGCCATCCATTACAGCCTCAATCAATGGTCAAAGCTGAGTTGTTACACGCAAGACAGTCGCCTCAATATCGACAACAACCGTGCAGAGCGGGCAGTAAAACCGTTTGTGATAGGGCGTAAAAACTGGCTATTCAATCACAACCATCGCGGCGCTGAGGCGAGTGCAATTTTGTACAGCATCATAGAAACGGCTAAAGCGAATGGACTTACTCCGTTCGATTACATCGAACACTGCTTAGAACAATTATCCTACCCTGATTGTGACCTCAACAGTCTCTTACCCTGGCAGGTTAGGCTAGACAAGACGTAGTTCGCCGGACGCATACTGTTTATCCGCTAACCATTTCACAACAAATTACAGATGTAAAAAAGCCCGCTATATAATAGCGGGCTGTTTCACGACTCTTTCAAGTCAATTAGGCGCCTGGAAATGACCTACTCTCACATGGGGAGACCCCACACTACCATCGGCGATACTGTGTTTCACTTCTGAGTTCGGAATGGGATCAGGTGGTGCCACAGCTCTATGGTTTCCAGACAAATTTTGCTTATCTAACGCATTCTTTTTTATGCATTAAATAATAATTCGGAAAGCTGATTGCTTTTTGAGTCTCTCACACTGTCTAAGCGCTCTATTCTAACACTAAGGTCAGTAAAACCCATCTGGGTTGTATGGTTAAGCCTCACGGGTCATTAGTACAAGTTAGCTCAACGCCTCACAACGCTTACACACCTTGCCTATCAACGTAGTAGTCTCCTACGGCCCTTTAGAGAGCTTAAAGCTCTAGGGATGACTCATCTTAGGACTCGCTTCCCGCTTAGATGCTTTCAGCGGTTATCGATTCCGAACGTAGCTACCGGGCAATGCTATTGGCATAACAACCCGAACACCAGCGGTTCGTCCACTCCGGTCCTCTCGTACTAGGAGCAGCTTCCTTCAATCATCCAACGCCCACGGCAGATAGGGACCGAACTGTCTCACGACGTTCTGAACCCAGCTCGCGTACCACTTTAAATGGCGAACAGCCATACCCTTGGGACCGACTTCAGCCCCAGGATGTGATGAGCCGACATCGAGGTGCCAAACACCGCCGTCGATATGAACTCTTGGGCGGTATCAGCCTGTTATCCCCGGAGTACCTTTTATCCGTTGAGCGATGGCCCTTCCATTCAGAACCACCGGATCACTATGACCTACTTTCGTACCTGCTCGACGTGTATGTCTGTCTCGCATTTAAGCTGGCTTATGCCATTGCACTAACCGTACGATGTCCGACCGTACTTAGCCAACCTTCGTGCTCCTCCGTTACTCTTTGGGAGGAGACCGCCCCAGTCAAACTACCCACCAGGCACTGTCCCGAACCCCGATAAGGGGCCGCGGTTAGAACATCAAAACTACAAGGGTGGTATTTCAAGATTGACTCCACTCTGACTAGCGTCAAAGTTTCAAAGTCTCCCACCTATCCTACACATGTAGGTTCAATGTTCAGTGCCAAGCTATAGTAAAGGTTCACGGGGTCTTTCCGTCTAGCCGCGGGTATACGGCATCTTCACCGCAATTTCAACTTCACTGAGTCTCGGCTGGAGACAGCGTGGCCATCATTACGCCATTCGTGCAGGTCGGAACTTACCCGACAAGGAATTTCGCTACCTTAGGACCGTTATAGTTACGGCCGCCGTTTACCGGGGCTTCGATCATGAGCTTCTCCGAAGATAACCCAATCAATTAACTTCCGGCACCGGGCAGGCGTCATACCGTATACGTCATCTTGCGATTTTGCACAGTACTGTGTTTTTGATAAACAGTTGCAGCCACCTGGTATCTGCGACTGCCGTCAGCTTAGGGAGCAAGTCCCATCACCGACAGCAGCGTACCTTCTCCCGAAGTTACGGTACCATTTTGCCTAGTTCCTTCAGCCGAGTTCTCTCAAGCGCCTTGGTATTCTCTACCCGACCACCTGTGTCGGTTTGGGGTACGATTTCTACTAACCTGAAGCTTAGAAGATTTTCCTGGAAGCATGGCATCAACTACTTCATCACCTTAGTGACTCGTCATCAGCTCTCAACCTGTACATTTAAGTACGTATTCCCGGATTTGCCTAAGAATACAGCCTACTACCTTAAACGCGGACTACCAACGCCGCGCTAGCCTAGCCTTCTCCGTCTCTCCATCGCAGTTAGCAGAAGTACAGAAATATTAATCTGTTTCCCATCGATTACGCCTTTCGGCCTCACCTTAGGGGTCGACTCACCCTGCCCCGATTAACGTTGGACAGGAACCCTTGGTCTTTCGGCGAGGGAGTTTTTCACTCCCTTTATCGTTACTCATGTCAGCATTCGCACTTCTGATACGTCCAGTGTGGGTTACCCCTTCACCTTCAACCGCTTACAGAACGCTCCTCTACCGCGCACTTCCTAAGAAATGCACCCGTAGCTTCGGTGGTATGTTTAGCCCCGTTAAATCTTCCGCGCAGGCCGACTCGACTAGTGAGCTATTACGCTTTCTTTAAATGATGGCTGCTTCTAAGCCAACATCCTAGCTGTCTAAGCCTTCCCACATCGTTTCCCACTTAACATACACTTTGGGACCTTAGCTGACGGTCTGGGTTGTTTCCCTTTTGACAACGGACGTTAGCACCCGCTGTCTGTCTCCCGAGTAGTACTCATTGGTATTCGGAGTTTGCAAAGGGTTGGTAAGTCGGGATGACCCCCTAGCCTTAACAGTGCTCTACCCCCAATGGTATTCGCTCGAGGCGCTACCTAAATAGCTTTCGAGGAGAACCAGATATCTCCGAGTTTGATTGGCCTTTCACCCCCAGCCACAAGTCATCCGCTCATTTTTCAACATAAGTCGGTTCGGTCCTCCAGTTGATGTTACTCAACCTTCAACCTGCCCATGGCTAGATCACTCGGTTTCGGGTCTACGCCTTGCAACTAAACGCGCAGTTAACACTCGGTTTCCCTACGGCTCCGCTATTCGCTTAACCTCGCTACAAAACGTAAGTCGCTGACCCATTATACAAAAGGTACGCAGTCACGGTCTCAAGAACCGCTCCCACTGCTTGTACGTACACGGTTTCAGGTTCTATTTCACTCCCCTCACAGGGGTTCTTTTCGCCTTTCCCTCACGGTACTGGTTCACTATCGGTCAGTCAGGAGTATTTAGCCTTGGAGGATGGTCCCCCCATATTCAAACAGGATGTCACGTGTCCCGCCTTACTCGTTTTTTTCACTATGGTTAGTTTTCATGTACGGGGCTATCACCCTGTGCCGCTGAGCTTTCCAACTCATTCCACTAACACCCCATAGACTTAAGGGCTAATCCCCGTTCGCTCGCCGCTACTAGGGGAATCTCGGTTGATTTCTTTTCCTCCGGGTACTTAGATGTTTCAGTTCCCCGGGTTTGCCTCACTACACTATGTATTCATGTAGTGATAACAGCTTATGCTGCTGGGTTTCCCCATTCGGATATCGTTAGCTCAAATGCTTATTACTAGCTCGCCAACGCTTTTCGCAAGTTATTACGTCCTTCATCGCCTCTGACTGCCAAGGCATCCACCGTATACGCTTAGTCACTTAACCATACAACCCAAATGAGTTTCACTTTCGTGAACCACCTGCGTTATATCGCAACTAGCTGGTTTTTACTTGTCTCACCTCCAGGGTAGGAAGTGGACTCGCCTTAGTTTTTAGAATATTCAAGACACTTAAACAGTGTTTTGAGAACTCAAGATACTGATGCTTTCGCATCAGTATTATTTTTCGCACTAACGTAATCACATCAACAACAACGAATCGTCATCAATGCGCCTTTAGTTAGTACTATCAGCTTTCCAAATTGTTAAAGAACAACACTTAACCGGCTCGCGGTGTGTTTCACTCTCCTTCCGAAGAAGGTAACAAGTAATCTGTGTGAACACTCACATGCATCGCTGCACTTTAGGTATTGAGTTAGTCGTATAGGTAAGGAGGTGATCCAGCCCCAGGTTCCCCTAGGGCTACCTTGTTACGACTTCACCCCAGTCATGAACCACAAAGTGGTGAGCGTTCTCCCGAAGGTTAAACTACCCACTTCTTTTGCAGCCCACTCCCATGGTGTGACGGGCGGTGTGTACAAGGCCCGGGAACGTATTCACCGTAGCATTCTGATCTACGATTACTAGCGATTCCGACTTCATGGAGTCGAGTTGCAGACTCCAATCCGGACTACGACGTACTTTGTGAGATTAGCTCCACCTCGCGGCTTTGCAACCCTCTGTATACGCCATTGTAGCACGTGTGTAGCCCTACTCGTAAGGGCCATGATGACTTGACGTCGTCCCCACCTTCCTCCGGTTTATCACCGGCAGTCTCCCTAGAGTTCCCACCATTACGTGCTGGCAAATAAGGATAGGGGTTGCGCTCGTTGCGGGACTTAACCCAACATTTCACAACACGAGCTGACGACAGCCATGCAGCACCTGTCTCACAGTTCCCGAAGGCACACCAGAATCTCTTCCGGCTTCTGTGGATGTCAAGAGTAGGTAAGGTTCTTCGCGTTGCATCGAATTAAACCACATGCTCCACCGCTTGTGCGGGCCCCCGTCAATTCATTTGAGTTTTAACCTTGCGGCCGTACTCCCCAGGCGGTCTACTTAATGCGTTAGCTTGGGAGCCCAGTGACTAAGTCACCAAACTCCGAGTAGACATCGTTTACGGCGTGGACTACCAGGGTATCTAATCCTGTTTGCTCCCACGCTTTTCGTACATGAGCGTCAGTCTTTGTCCAGGGGGCCGCCTTCGCCACCGGTATTCCTTCAGATCTCTACGCATTTCACCGCTACACCTGAAATTCTACCCCCCTCTACAAGACTCTAGTTCACCAGTTCTAAATGCAATTCCCAGGTTGAGCCCGGGGATTTCACATCTAGCTTAATGAACCGCCTGCGTACGCTTTACGCCCAGTAATTCCGATTAACGCTCGGACCCCTCGTATTACCGCGGCTGCTGGCACGAAGTTAGCCGGTCCTTCTTCTGTAGGTAACGTCACAGCAGCGTGCTATTAACACGCTACCTTTCCTCCCTACTGAAAGTGCTTTACAACCCGAAGGCCTTCTTCACACACGCGGCATGGCTGCATCAGGGTTTCCCCCATTGTGCAATATTCCCCACTGCTGCCTCCCGTAGGAGTCTGGGCCGTGTCTCAGTCCCAGTGTGGCTGATCATCCTCTCAGAACAGCTAGGGATCTAGGGATCGTCGCCTTGGTGAGCCATTACCTCACCAACTAGCTAATCCCACCTAGGTTCATCCAATCGCGAAAGGCCCGAAGGTCCCCTCCTTTCCCCCGTAGGGCGTATGCGGTATTAGCAGTCGTTTCCAACTGTTATCCCCCTCGACTGGGCAGATCCCTAGGCATTACTCACCCGTCCGCCGCTCGTCAGCAAAGAAAGCAAGCTTCCTCTCTGTTACCGCTCGACTTGCATGTGTTAGGCCTGCCGCCAGCGTTCAATCTGAGCCATGATCAAACTCTTCAATTAAAGTTTTTGAAATATTCGGTTAGGAATATCTCGGCTCAATGAATTCTGATTTACACCTTATAAACTCGGAAGAATCTATAAAATGCTTGTTACATATTGCTATGAACATTCATCGTTGCATTGAGTTGAAATTTTTTGATTGCCAACATTCCGAAGAACAGAAGACAATTTCGAATAACTCAATACCTGTGAATGTCCACACAGATTTCTTGTTTAAATTGTTAAAGAACGTTGCTCACTATGAAGAAGTTTAAGTCTTTCATGTTAGCAGCCTAAGACGCTAGGTCGTTGGCTTGGGGTGCGTATTCTACGCTTCCCCGTGTTGGCGTCAAGTGTTTTTTCAAACTTTCTTTTCGCTGCTGAACTCAGTGTTTTGAAGCACTTAATTCAACCTAACCCGGTGACCGCTTGCGCTGTCTGCCGTGTCAGTGGATGCGCATTATAGGCAACTCAAGATTTTGTGCAAGCATAAAAAGCTTAAATATTAGATAAACATGACTAACAGGTGTTTTTTCAAACGAAAAGAACAAAAAAGGGACTATTCGTCCCTTTTATGGCTATTTCACTCGGTTCTAATCACCGAAAAATCGAGTTTCCTGTTTTATCTCTATTGGATTACCGTCTATCTGTGCAGTGATTTTGATATCGATTTTGGTGATACTTCTCTTAAGCTCGATAGGATCAACAGCGATACTAATTGGTAAGGTCAAAACTTCACCCGATTCTATTGATACATGTTGTGGGCCAATCCATCTGGCATTAGGCAAGCCTTCAACACTTAGCTCATATTCTTGTGGCTGCTCAGTCTTATTCAGAATTTTAATGGTGAAGGTGTTCTCTGTGTTGCCTTGGTTGTTTTCTCTATAAAGAGAATTTCTGTCTCTAATGACATCCATACGTACTGGGGCGATGGTCGCACTAGCGTAGACGAAGACTAGGATCATAACCGTCAGTACCACGCCATAACCAACTAACTTTGGTCGCAACACCTTTTCTTGCACACCTTCAAGCTTGTTTTCTGTTGTGTAACTAATGAGACCTTTATCGTATCCCATCCGTTCCATGGTGTTATCGCATGCATCAATACAGGCACCACAGTTGATGCATTCATATTGCAGGCCATTACGAATATCAATTCCTGTTGGGCACACTTGGACACATAAATCACAGTCTATACAATCACCTAACCCCATTTCTTTAGGATCTTGCTTGCGGGTACGTGGGCCACGGGTTTCTCCACGTTGGCTATCGTACCCTACTATATAGGTATTTTTATCAAACATTGCTGCTTGAAAACGCGCATAAGGACACATGTGGATGCACATAATCTCACGCATCCACCCGGCATTACCGTAAGTAGCAACCGTAAAAAATACGACCCAAAAATAAATCCCGCCACTGGCGTTAAGTGTAAAAAAGTCGATATAGAGTTCGTGACTTGGAACAAAGTACGAAACAAACGTAGTGGCAGTTAATAGTGAGACAAATAACCAAGCGGTATGTTTAGCTGTTTTACGCCAGAGTTTATTAACACTCCATGGCATTTGATCAAGCTTTATACGTTTATTACGTGCACCTTCAAACTTTTCTTCAAACCAGATGAAAATAAAGGTCCATACTGTCTGTGGGCAAGTAAAACCACACCACACTCGACCTAAATAAGTGGTAACGAAAAACAACCCAAACGCGGCGATCATAAATAGTGCAGCGAGCAAGGTTAAATCTTGTGGCCAAATAGTTAAACCAAACACGTGAAACTTTTGCTCAGCAAGATCAAACCAAACTGCTTGTCTATTTCCCCATGGTATCCAAGGCAAAAGTAAGAAGAATAACATGGCAATCCAACCCATCTTACGGCGTATCGATGTCCATAAGCCATCGACAGCTCTTACGTAAATACGGTTGCGCGGATTAAAACGGTCTGCTTTACTGGCATCTGGTTGATGGATTTGAATACGCTGTTGCTTGGAAAAGTCCTTGGGGTTAGATTCTTTCGTCATTTTACAGCCTTACTGCTTTAATATTGAACGATAACTAGCTTATTATATAGGTAATAACACATTATTGGATAGAAAAATGAGAGGCTGGATTATTTTAGCAATAATCGCGGGGGGTATTTATTACTTCGCGACTGAAACAGATAAACTTGATAAGCCAATTAATGATATTAAAAGTATGTTTAATAAGGCAGATAGAAAACTTGATTCGATGACGGGTACCAAAATTATCCGAGTTGATAAACACATACCACAAATAAAAACAGAAATTTATGATCGTTTGTCGACCATTGAGATCCGCGAACTAGATGGTGTATTTACTAGTAATGAAGCTATTAGCGAGTTTAAAAACCAATACTGTCATAGTAGTGCTCGTCACCCTGTGTTTACCAAAGATAACTTACAATTTATTTGCGATAAGATCTGAGTTCGTTAACTATTTTTTGGTAACAAATTGACCTAAGTATCAAATAAGCCTAGCCTTTGTGTAATATTTACAACAGGGGCTAGCTTTTTTATGACACAATCACAAACTGAATCGGTATCTGACATCTTTGATCCTAGCTTATGGGATGTTGTCGAAGGATTCAACTTTGAAGACATCACTTATCATCGCGCAAAATCTCAAGGTACTGTCCGTATCGCCATAAATCGCCCTGATTGCCTTAATTCATTCCGTCCAAAAACAGTAGATGAGCTCTTTATGGCTTTAGACCACGCTAGACAATGGTCTGATGTTGGCTGTGTACTTTTGACAGGTAATGGTCCATCAGCAAAAGGTCAATACTCATTCTGCGCAGGTGGTGATCAACGAATTCGTGGTAAAGATGGTTATAAATACGAGGGGGCTGAAGACGGTAAGCCCGATGTTGCTCGTATGGGGCGTTTGCATATATTAGAAGTGCAGCGTTTGATTCGTTTTATGCCTAAAGTGGTGATTGCTGTAGTACCCGGTTGGGCGGTTGGTGGTGGTCATAGTTTGCATGTGGTTTGTGATTTAACATTAGCCTCTAAAGAACATGCTGTTTTCAAGCAAACCGACCCAGATGTAGGCAGTTTTGATTCGGGTTATGGTAGTGCTTACTTAGCTAAGATGATCGGCCAAAAACGTGCCCGCGAAATCTTCTTTCTTGGGTTTAATTACTCTGCAGAAGAGGCATTTAATATGGGTATGGTAAACCGTGCCATTCCACATGCTGAATTGGAAACAGAAGCATTAGTTTGGGCCAAAGAGATTAACTCTAAATCACCCACAGCCATGCGTATGCTTAAATATGGCTTTAATATGGCTGATGATGGCTTAGTGGGCCAACAACTGTTTGCCGGTGAAGCAACACGCCTAGCCTATGCTAGTGAAGAAGCTCAAGAAGGCCGAGATGCATTTTTAGAAAAACGAGATCAAGACTTTTCTCGTTTCCCTTGGCATTACTAGCCTGAATTGATTCATATTATTCGCTAACATAAAGGCCCTTTTAAAGGGCTTTTACTGTTTTTATAATTAGGAAAAAAATCTTAATCGATATTTTCATTTACAATAATCTAACCAACCCTCTTTACATGATAATGATAACTGTTATCATTTGCATAAATCAAATAGGGGTCCACCATGAAAAAGACTATTAGCTTTGCCATTTTACATTTTAGTGTCGCATTTACGATTACTTACTTACTAACCGGTAGTATTATTATCGGTGGCACCATAGCCCTGCTTGAGCCAGCAGTTAATACCGTAGTGTTTTACTTCCATGACAAAGTGTGGAAAAACATTGAGCTAAAAAAAATGCAGCAAACTGAGATAACAACAGTGTCAGTATAGTTCGAACGCTAAGATCATGGCTACATTGATGACCTGAATCTAACGATTAACTAACATATGCTTGCAGTCACACAATGCGAATTTAACGATAACAACATCATAAGCAGCAAAACTTGTACAACCTAATACGTATTGGCCTTGGAACTCACTAGCCACCGTTTGCGAGTAACTAGAATAGCTAAATACGTAAATATCATGACCGAGCAACATAAAACGCACGTCTTTAGGTTATATGAAGAAACTTAACGCTATAGCAAATAAACACATCATAGGTTAACGTCAGTAACCAACTGGGAGTTTAATCGCTAACCAATGTATAGTTACTGTCATGATAAGACGCGATGACACTTACTCCATAAGCTAGTCCTCACTACTCTTGCCAACACTTATTTTCAAATAACTAAAAATATTGACGAAATTAATCTTAATAATCCATTTAAAAATAAAATTATTAGAAGCGATTGATTCTTACTAAAAGTTCCCCTTTTTAATAATAAAGCTAACAATACTTAATTTTTCTGGTAAAAAAATAGATTTTCATTGGATGGTTGTTCTTTTGCTTAAAGAAATCATTAAAAATGCCGATATATTGATTCAAGCTAATGTTCAACTAACATCTATAATGAATACAATAAAATAACTTGAATAGAAAACTATTTTTATCCGGTCTTATTCATTCTGACAAAAAATGTAAGGTAATTACCCATGCTTAATGCTTTTAATACTATCAAAGCTCGTATTCTATTGGGATATGCCGCCATTTTGATAATGACCTTAGTTGCGGCAGGCTTACTAAGCAGTAGCAATCAAACCGTTAAGAATGAAGTCGCCGGATTTATTGATGGGACATTACCCGCACTTAATAGCATTACCAAAGTGCAAAGCCATGCCAAAGAATTAGTATTAATGGGGTATTCACTTTATGGCACAACGATTAGTGTTGATGAATTTAGCGAACAAAAAAACACATTAACCCAAAGTCTAAACAAACAGTACCAACAATTAAGTGACGTCACATCGACACAGTTAATGCCACAAATAGATGCATTAAATACTGCTTTGTCGGCACTTGAAACCACTATGAGCAAATCGTCAGTTGATTGGGATAATGCCCGCGAGCAGTTAAGTAGTCTAAACAATAGCGCCAATGAATTAAAAGATCGCCTAGATACACTAGCGCAAGATATATCAAACCAAGCCAATCAAAATGCTATAAACATTCAAAAAGAACTTGGCGACAATACCTTACTGATATATGTACTCGTGGGATTAATGGTACTAGTGGCAATAGGTGCTTTCTTAGCCGCTCAAAAACAAATTGCTAACCCTATACAACAACTGTCGAACGATCTGACTAGTATTGCTCAAAATCGTAATCTAAAAGCAAAATTATCAGATGAATGTATTATTGAAATTGGTAATGTTGCCACCAGCGTTAACGGTTTAATTAATGTATTCCGCCTAGGTATGAATGATGTACACGACGCGATTGCCAGTATTAGCCAAACAGTAGCTCAACTGAGCAATACCACTGAAAAATCATCAGCCTCTGTTGATGAACTTCAATACACCATTGTGAGCTTAGTAGATGTAATGTCGCAGCTTGAACAACAAATGGAACAAAGTGTAGAACACTCTCAAAGTGCATCAGATTCTGCTCAACAGGGTGCGCAGAGCATGGTTGAAGGGCAAAAAGAAGTTAAACAAACAGCAGAAAGCATTAGCGTACTGGCTCAAGACATTGAAACGACTGCCAGCATGCTACTAACACTGCAAAATTCAGGTAAACAAGTGGCAACTGTGGTAAAAACCATTGCCGATATTGCCTCTCAAACTAATTTATTGTCATTGAACGCAGCCATTGAAGCGGCTAGAGCCGGTGAAACAGGAAGAGGTTTTGCGGTAGTTGCTGATGAGGTTAGAACGCTAGCCTTACGCACACATAATTCAACTGTAGAAATAAATACAATGCTCGCCAATATTGTCGATTCAATTCAATCTGCAGTCGATAATATGGCTTCAAACCAACAAAAAGCACAACACTCAGTATCATTAGCAAATCAATTAGTGTTAACACTTGAACAGAGCCGCCAACTCATTCTATCACTCGCCACCGTCAGTCAAGAGTCTGCCATGCTAGCGCAAGCTTCACAGCAGCAAGCGCATACAGTTAAGCTTAAAGTGCAAGATTTTAGGTTATTAGGTGAAACGGTATCTGTTGGTAATCATCAAATTAGTGAAGCAGGTTTAGAACTCAATTCTCTTGCTGGTAAATTAACAAATACAGTTGAGTTGTTTGAGCGTTAGAAAATGAAATTAGTGTCAGTAAAACTATTATCAGAATGTTTTTTACCAATACAAAAAGCCACTTAAGAATATTGGCCCGTACTAATGCCACAAACAAGCCGTTAATCCCTATTTAATGTACATTTTAGACACATTAAATAAACGCAGTCTAAAGCTGATAATTAGTCATAAACAAAGTTATCAGCTAAGTTTGGGCTTCGAGTGATCCCAAAATTAATGGCTTGATAAACAGCAGTCAAAGCCATCATGTTAGAATTAAATAATATGCTGATCTTCCCCATTTATTATTGATTATGATGATAACAATCTAACACCAAGCCAATCATTTAATTATTTGTCAGGTTTTTAAGCTAAAAAAAGGCTATGATCTCCATTCGTCATCCCGATTTTTTGAAACAAACAATTAATTGATGGCATGCATACCTCTAACTAAGTCGAAATAAAGGCTTACAATCACCTTTTAACGACTGCGACGTGAATATTAGTCCCCTTTACATTTTACATTAGGCAATACCATGGCTATCAGAATTAAACTTAAACCTGGCCGCGAACGTTCATTAGAGCGACGCCACCCTTGGATATTTTCCAACGGTATTCATAACGTCAATGGCGGAAAACCGCAAGCTGGCGACACGGTTGAAGTCGTGGCACATGACGGACATTGGCTCGGACGCGGTGCCTGGTCGCCAGAATCTCAAATTCAAGTGAGGATATGGACCTTCGACAAAGAAGAAACCATCGATGCTGATTTTTTTGCCAGACGGATAAAAAGAGCCCAAGCAGGACGCGATAATCTTATCCGCGAACAGGGTCTAACGGGTTATCGTTTAATCGCGGCAGAATCGGACGGTTTACCTGGTATAACCATAGACCGTTATGCCAACGTATTCGTTTGCCAACTATTAAGTACTGGAGCTGAAAAGTGGCGCGACACGATTGTTGAGCAACTGGTACTTCAGTATCCAGACTGCGCTGTCTATGAGCGTTCAGATGTAGACTCAAGAAAGAAAGAAGGTCTAACTCCAGTTGTAGGATTACTCCACGGAGAGTTGCCTCCAATGCCTATCATTATCGAAGAAAACGGTATTAAGATTGCCGTCGATGTTGTTAAAGGCCATAAAACAGGATTCTATCTGGATCAACGAGATAACCGCGCCATGGCAGCTCGTTTCGTTAAAGGTAAATCGGTACTTAACTGTTTTTGTTATACAGGAACATTTGGTTTATATGCAGCTAAAGCGGGGGCGGCTAGTATTGAAAACGTTGATGTATCAGCGCTTGCTCTACAAACTGCTCGAGATAACATGGCCATTAACAACCTTAATGATGACCACGTGAACTATAACGAAGCCGATGTGTTCAAATTGTTACGCCAGTACCGAGATGAGGGTAAAACCTTCGATGTTATCGTACTAGACCCACCTAAATTTGCTGATAATAAATCACAGTTAGATGGCGCATGTCGTGGCTATAAAGACATCAATATGATTGCGATGCAATTGATGAATCCCGGCGGAATATTACTAACGTTCTCGTGTTCAGGCTTAATGCAGTCTGACCTATTCCAAAAAGTGGTTGCCGATGCTGCACTAGATGCAAAACGTGAAGTTCAGTTTATTGAGCGTATGCACCAAGCCAGCGATCATCCCATTAGCAGCGCATTCCCTGAAGGTTATTACCTCAAAGGTTTGGTTGCTAGGGTTTGGTAAATTAACAAATAACAGATAGTAAAAAGGGAACAATATTTGTTCCCTTTTTGTTGATTAAAAATCGCTGCAAGCTCTATGAATTATAGTGCTAATAATATCAGCCACACAATTTAAACGTGTTCAAGGCAACTTAACTGTTATTAGCATCACCACAATATCTTGCTCGATTTTATGTTGGGACACCTAATTTAGGGTTAACGCCGTAATCATTCGTACCATGGCTGTCTTGAGCTAAGAAAACAATCAGAACAATTAAACCAATAATTGGAATTAATAGTATTAATTGCCACCATCCAGAACGACCAGTGTCATGCAGCCTTCTAGCTGCAATACTAAGACTTGGAACTAATAATCCGAGACTCACTATCGCTGAAATGGTATCTAAACCAAGCACGGCCAAAATAACATTGATAATGGTATAAATAAGTATAAACATCCAATATTCTTTTCTTCGCGCCCGACCAGTGAAGTCAGCATACTTTTTTAATGCGCCTACAAAATAATCCATTAAAAACCTTCCTTGTTATTGATAAATAATTAACTGGGTATTAGCAGAATATCGACAAATACTCTAAATAGCCTTAGTTAACACAAAATTTAATATTTTCAGCAGCTTACCAGCACACTTAAGTTAAATCAATCATCCTTTAATAACTTTGTCATAGTATGTTGTCATTTTTAATGGTTCATAACTAAAATCGAAAATTTAATAATATTTCAATGGGATGTCTTATTTCATTTGTATCATAATCAAAAATAGGACAACAAAAAGGCTTCTAAAGAAGCCTTTTTTATTAAAAAATAAAACTTACTCTACCGTTACAGACTTAGCCAAGTTACGTGGTTGGTCTACGTCGGTACCTTTAATTAATGCCACATGGTACGACAATAACTGTAATGGAATGGTGTAGATCAACGGTGCCATAAATTCATCACAATGTGGTACTTGGATAACTTTCATGGTGTCGTCTGACTCAAACTCAGCGTCAACATCTGCAAATACATACATTAATCCACCACGAGCACGAACTTCTTCAACGTTTGATTTAAGCTTTTCGAGTAATTCATTATTTGGTGCAACCACGATGACTGGCATATCAGCATCAATTAACGCTAATGGACCGTGCTTTAACTCACCGGATGCGTAAGCTTCAGCATGAATATATGAAATTTCTTTTAACTTTAGTGCTCCTTCCATGGCAATTGGATATTGATCACCACGGCCTAAAAATAACGCATGCTGTTTGTCGGCAAAATCTTCTGCTATTTCAGCAATAGCATCGTCTAAACCTAATGCTTGTTCAACTTTTGCAGGCATTGATAAAAGGCTTTGAGTAATCGCAGCTTCCATTTCAGTTGTCATGCCGTTATGACGACCAATAGCCGTTGTTAACATTAATAAACCAGCAAGTTGCACGGTAAAGGCTTTAGTTGACGCAACACCAATTTCTACGCCAGCTTTCATCATATAAGCCATGTCAGATTCACGTACTAATGATGAACCAGCTGAATTACAGATGGTTAATGTGGCTTTGTAGCCCATTTCTTTTGCAAGGCGCATTGCCGCTAAAGTATCCGCGGTTTCACCAGACTGTGAAATAGTGACTAACAAGCTATTTGGGAACAGATGCGACTTGCGGTAACGGAACTCAGATGCTATTTCGACGTTACACGAGACACCAGCCCAATCTTCTAACCAATAGCGAGCAGCCATACCGGCATGATAACTGGTACCACAGGCAATTATCTGCACATGTTTAATATCTTTTAGCAATTCAGATGCTTTTTCACCAAAGGCAGAATCTAATACCTTACCACCAGCAATACGACCTTCTAAAGTATGTGCTATGGCAGTAGGTTGCTCATAAATTTCTTTCAGCATGTAGTGACGGTATTCACCTTTGTCACCTGCATCATGTACAACTTCAGACTCTTTCTTTTCACGCTTAACAGCGTTGCCATTAACATCAAAAATGTTAACTTCACGACGAGTGATTTCAGCTACGTCGCCTTCTTCTAAAAATGCGAATGAACGAGTGACGGGTAACAATGCTAATTGGTCTGATGCAACAAAGTTTTCACCCAAGCCATAACCAATAACTAATGGGCTACCGCTTCGAGCAACCACCATACGATCACTATCACGACGGTCAATAACCACTGTGCCATAGGCACCTTCAAGCTGTTTAACTGTCGCTTGTACTGCAGCTAATAAGCTGGCTGCAGTTTTTAACTCATGATGGACTAGATGGCAAATAACCTCAGTATCGGTGTCTGATGCAAATACATAACCTAAGCCTTTTAGCATTTCGCGTAGTTTATTGTGATTTTCAATAATACCGTTGTGAACAACCGCGATATCGCCTTCAGATAAATGAGGGTGTGCATTGCGCTCATTAGGTTCACCATGAGTAGCCCAACGAGTATGAGCAATACCTGTGCCGCCAGCGAGTGGTGTGGTATTTAGTGCTAAAGACAACTCTTGAACTTTACCGACTCGGCGAGTTCGAGCTAATTCTCCATTATTAATGACTGCAATACCCGCAGAGTCATAACCACGGTATTCAAGACGACGTAAGCCTTCTACTAAAATTTCTGCAACATCCCTTTGCGCCACAGCGCCTACGATTCCACACATGTTAGTTTCCTTTACTGTTTCAATTTAATTTTGTTTACTTAGCGTATGGCGCGAGTATGACTCTTACACCATGTGCTGAAATAGTGTTAACGGATTCTTGAGTGATGTTGTCGTCGGTAACTAAGACATTAACCACATCCCAAGGTAATTCTAGATTAGGGATCCGTCGGCCAATTTTAGTCGACTCTAATAGCACTACGACTTCACGAGACATTTCAGCCATCACTTTGCTTAGGCCGGTTAGTTCGTTAAATGTGGTGGTACCACGATCCAAATCGATGCCATCTGCACCGATAAATAATTGATCGAAATTATATGAACGTAATACTTGCTCTGCTACCTGGCCCTGAAAAGACTCTGAGTGAGGGTCCCAGGTGCCACCGGTCATCAATAATGTCGGCTCATTTTCAAGTTCATGAATGGCGTTTGCCAGTTGCAATGAATTTGTCATCACCACTAAACCGCGCTTATCATTAAGTTGCTGCACAAGACCAGAAGTAGTACTGCCGCTATCAATAATAATTCGGTTATGATCACGAATAAGCTCAGCAGCTTTAGCAGCAATCGCTTGCTTGTTTAAAGACAGTTTCTCATTGGTAATTTGAGTCATTTCTTGAGGAACAGGAACAGCCCCGCCATAACGTCGTAACAATAGCCCATGGGTTTCAAGCATGGCTAAGTCTTTGCGAATAGTGACTTCTGAAGTGGCAAATAAATTAGCCAGCTCATCGACACTGACTTCGCCTTGCTCATTAACCAATTTAATGATCGAATGGCGACGTTGTTGGGTATTACGTTTAGTCATTAAGCTTAATATCTTTCACATAAGTTTCAAAACGAAAGATATTTTAGCACCAAATGAAACTTTATCTAGTTTTTATGACCTGAATTTGAAATAAAAGCATAAAAAAACCTCTGTGATAAGCAGAGGCTTTTGACGTTTTTAGTTTTTAATTAAATCTGAATTTACTTTTTAATTTTTACTGGACGCTGCCAACCGGTAATATGGCGCTGTTTAACACGAGTGATCACCAGTTCATTTTGAGCAACATCTTTGGTGATAGTTGAACCAGCACCTAAAGTAGCATTTTTGCCTATGGTAACAGGTGCAATTAACTGAGTATCACTACCGACGAATACGCCATCTTCAATGGTAGTAATAAACTTATTAGCACCGTCGTAGTTACAGGTAATAGTACCTGCACCTATATTAACACCTGCACCAATAACAGCATCGCCTAAATAAGCCAAGTGGCCTGCTTTAGAACCTTTACCTAATACACTCTTTTTAATTTCAACAAAGTTGCCAATATGAGCGTCTTCTTTAAGCTCTGCTCCAGGGCGTAAACGAGCAAAAGGCCCAGCACTGGCAGCTTGTCCAAGCTTAGCGCCTTCTACAATAGTATAAGGTTTAATTTCGGCATTATCGGCAATATCACAATCAATCAAAATCGCACCAGCACCAATTGTGACGTTATTGCCTAAGGCCACTTTACCTTGAAAAATAACGTTAACATCAATCATCACATCCATACCAACTGTCACGTCGCCGCGAATATCAATACGGGCAGGATCACGTAAGTTAGCACCATCGAGCATCATTTTTTCAGCGGCACGAGCTTGGTAAGCACGCTCTAACTGGGCAAGTTGTACGCGGTTATTGGCGCCTTCAACTTCGATAGCAGATTGTGGTTGTGAGGTGGTAATCTCTACTCCATCGGCATTAGCCATAGCAATAATGTCAGTTAAATAGTATTCGCCTTGAGCATTGTTATTAGATAGACGATTTAACCATGCTTTTAACTGCTTACCTGGTACAGCCATAATGCCAGTATTTACTTCATTAATGGCTAACTGTTCATCGTTGGCATCTTTTTGTTCAATAATTCGAACAACGCGACCCTGCTCACGCACGATACGACCGTAACCAGTAGGGTTGGACAAATTAACCGTCAATACTGCAAGACCATTAGCTGGGCGTACTGCCAATAATTCCTTTAGAGTTGATTGCTGAATAAGTGGTACATCACCATAAAGAATTAATACAGTATCATCGTCATTAATATTCGGAGTTGCTTGGGCAACCGCATGACCAGTACCAAGTTGTTCTGCTTGTAATACCCAATTTAATGCTTGTTCACCTAAAGCTGCTTGTAATTTATCAGCCCCATAGCCATATACTAATTGAATAGCTTGCGAACCAAGTGAATTTGCAGTGTCGATAACATGCTGAACCATACTTTTGTGGGCTATAGGATGCAGCACTTTAGGCAGCTCTGAGCGCATCCGAGTTCCTTTACCTGCAGCTAAGATCACAACATTTAACGACATTGAGCATTCCTTTAATGAACCGATAGAGATTTGCTGACATTTTAACGGAATATCAACCAAAGGGAAAACACAGCTGGAGATTTAACCAATAAAAAAGGCGACTCATAAAGAGTCGCCTTTTAAGCGTCAAATAATCAGATTATCTGGTGATATTTTTTTTGATGCATTCAACAACACGTAATTGAGCCATAGACTTGGCTAACTCGATTACTGCAGCTTCATAATTGAAGTCAGATCCCGCGTTAGCAATTGCTTGCTCAGCATGTTCTTTGGCTGCTAACGCAGCTTTCTCATCAATATCATCGGCACGTAATGCTACATCAGCAAGCACTGAAATTGCAGTCGGTTGCACTTCAAGTAAACCACCTGATAGATACAACACTTCTTCACTGCCATCTTGCTTGATAAAGCGCGCCATACCAGGCTTGATTTGTGTCAGTAACGCAACATGGTTAGGCATAATACCTAACTCACCTTCAGCACCAGTAACTTCTAAAAAGCTAACTTGGCCGTGGTAGATGCTATTTTCTGCACTAACAATATCAAGTTGGACTGTTTTGGCTGCCATCAAGTTCTCCTTAAAGAACTAAGCTTTACGGCCTAGTTATTTCTTTTTGTTAGCTTTTTCGACAGCTTCATCGATTGAGCCAACCATGTAGAACGCTTGCTCAGGGATGTGATCGAACTCACCATCCAAGATACCCTTAAAGCCACGAATAGTGTCTTTAAGAGAAACGTACTTACCTGGAGAACCAGTAAAGACTTCTGCTACGAAGAAAGGCTGAGACAAGAAACGCTCAATCTTACGTGCTCTGAATACCATGGTTTTGTCGTCATCTGACAATTCATCCATACCCAAAATAGCAATAATGTCTTTCAGCTCTTTATAACGCTGTAATACAGTTTGTACACCGTTTGCAACATCATAATGTTCTTGGCCAACAACCTGTGGATCTAACTGACGTGAAGTCGAATCCAATGGGTCAACCGCTGGGTAAATACCCAAAGAAGCAATTTGACGAGACAATACAACAGTCGCATCTAAGTGAGCGAAGGTTGTTGCTGGTGACGGATCAGTCAAGTCATCCGCGGGTACATATACTGCTTGTACAGAAGTAATCGAACCAGACTTAGTTGAAGTGATACGTTCTTGAAGAACACCCATCTCTTCAGCTAGTGTTGGCTGATAACCTACTGCAGAAGGCATACGACCTAATAGTGCAGATACTTCAGTACCAGCTAGGGTGTAACGGTAAATGTTGTCCACGAACAACAATACGTCACGACCTTCGTCACGGAACTTTTCAGCGATACTCAGGCCAGTTAACGCTACGCGTAAACGGTTTCCTGGAGGCTCGTTCATCTGACCATAAACCATGGCTACTTTGTCTAATACGCCTGAATCTTCCATCTCGTAGTAGAAGTCGTTACCCTCACGAGTACGCTCACCAACACCAGCGAAAACAGAAAGACCAGAGTGAGCTTTAGCGATGTTGTTAATCAGTTCCATCATGTTAACTGTTTTACCAACACCAGCACCACCGAACAGACCAACTTTACCACCTTTAGCGAAAGGACAAACAAGGTCGATAACCTTGATACCTGTCTCTAATAGCTCGGTTGAATTTGACTGATCTTCATATGAAGGAGCTGCACGGTGAATTTCATAACGCTCTTCTTCACCGATTGGACCCGCTTCATCAATTGGTTCACCCAATACGTTCATAATACGGCCAAGGGTCTTAACCCCTACCGGAACAGAAATTGGTGAACCTGAGTTTGCTACCTCTAGACCACGACGCAGACCATCAGAAGAACCCATAGCGATGGTACGAACTACACCACCACCTAGCTGCTGCTGAACTTCCAGCACCAAACCATTGCAGGCGCCTTCGCCAGTGATCTTCAGAGCGTCATATACTCGAGGTACAGAATCTTGTGGAAACTCTACGTCCACAACCGCGCCAATTACTTGGACAACAGTACCTGTGCTCATGATTAATCCTCTAAACTTGATTTCGTTACCTAACCTAAACCGCTGCAGCGCCTGATACAATTTCCGACAGTTCTTGCGTAATCGCAGCCTGACGGGCCTTGTTATAGACGAGTTGCAGATCATCGATCATTTCGCCAGCGTTATCTGTTGCCGCTTTCATTGCTACCATACGGGCAGCCTGTTCAGAGGCAATATTTTCAACAACACCTTGATACACTTGAGACTCTATATAACGAGTTAACAATAAATCCAAAACTTCTTTTGGATCAGGCTCGTAAATATAATCCCAAGGGTAACTCGCTACTTCTTCATCTGACTTAGGTAAAGGTAGCAGCTGTTCGATCACAGGAGTCTGGCTCATAGTATTAACAAACTTGTTAAACACAATGTACAGACGATCCAGTGTTCCTTCGTTGTAAGCTTTTAACATGACACGTACCGTGCCAATTAAATCAGCAAGTTTTGGCGCATCGCCTAAACCTGATGCATGGGCGGATATTTCACCACCAAAGCTTTTAAAAAACTGAACAGAACGGGCACCAATTGGGCAAAACTCAATATCTGCGCCCTGTTCTTTCCATTTTTTAACGTCTGACACAACCTTTTTAAAGAGGTTGACGTTCAAACCACCACAAAGACCACGGTCGGTTGCTACAACAATATAACCAACCCGCTTGGCATCTCTCACCTCTAAATAGGGGTGTTTATACTCGAGAGTACCTTGCGCTACGTGACCGATCAACTTACGCATATTTTCAGCATATGGACGGCTCGCTGCCATGCGTTCCTGCGCTTTGCGCATTTTGCTAGCGGCTACCATTTCCATAGCAGAAGTGATCTTCTGAGTATTTTTAACACTCGCGATCTTAGTTTTAATCTCTTTAGCGCTGGTCATCTCTACTCTCCAATCTGGGACCAGAGGTGCCTAATGACACCCCGTGTTCATTATTACCAGGTTTGGGTTTCAATGAACTTGTCCATGCCCGCCTTTAACTCACCTTCAATATCAGCGTTATAATCGCCGCTAGCATTGATGGTGTTTATTAGGTCAGCATGTTGACTGTTCATGTATGAAAGCAGAGCGGCCTCAAAGCGACCGACTTCATTTAAAGCAACACCTTTAAGGTAGCCTTTTTCAGCTGCGAAAATAGACACAGCCTGGGCAGCAACGCTCATAGGAGCATATTGCTTTTGCTTCATTAATTCGGTTACACGCTCACCATGCTCAAGTTGAGCACGTGTTTCATCATCTAAATCAGATGCGAACTGTGAGAAAGCAGCAAGCTCTCGATACTGTGCAAGTGCAGTACGAATACCGCCAGACAGTTTCTTGATAATCTTTGTCTGCGCAGCACCACCAACACGAGAAACAGAAATACCTGGGTTAACAGCTGGACGTAAGCCCGAGTTAAACAAGTCTGTCTCAAGGAAGATCTGACCATCTGTAATAGAAATTACGTTGGTCGGTACGAACGCTGATACATCACCAGCTTGGGTTTCAATAATAGGTAAAGCCGTTAACGAACCGGTTTGACCTGTTACTGCACCTTTAGTGAATTTTTCTACATAATTTACGTTTACGCGTGAAGCACGCTCTAATAAACGAGAATGTAGATAGAATACGTCACCTGGGTATGCTTCACGTCCTGGTGGACGCTTCAATAGTAATGAAATTTGACGGTAAGCAACTGCTTGCTTAGACAAATCATCATATACGATTAAAGAATCTTCACCGCGATCACGGAAGTATTCACCCATAGAACAACCAGAATATGGTGCTAAATATTGCAGTGCTGCAGCTTCAGAAGCTGAGGCAACAACAACAATAGTGTTAGATAATGCACCATGTTCTTCAAGCTTGCGTACTACGTTAGCGATGGTAGAAGCTTTCTGACCAATAGCTACATAGACACACTTAATGCCTGAATCTTTCTGGTTGATAATTGCATCAATGGCCATCGCTGTTTTACCAGTCTGACGGTCACCAATAATCAATTCACGTTGACCACGACCAATAGGGATCATGGCATCAACGGCTTTATAACCAGTTTGAATTGGTTGATCTACTGATTTACGTTCAATAACACCTGGTGCAATCACTTCAACAGGAGAGAAACCATCGTTGTCGATAGGTCCTTTTCCATCAATAGGCTCACCTAGAGTGTTAACAACGCGGCCAAGTAGACCACGACCCACTGGTACTTCAAGAATACGACCAGTGGTTCTTACTTTATCACCTTCAGCTAAATTAGCGTAAGGTCCCATTACTACGGCGCCGACAGAATCACGTTCTAAGTTCAACGCGATTGCAAAACAGCCACCAGGCAGTTCGATCATTTCACCTTGCATTACATCGGCAAGGCCGTTAATGCGAATGATGCCGTCACTTACTGCAACGATTGTACCTTCGTTGCGAGCTTCACTAACGACGTCGAACTGCTCGATCCGCTGCTTAATCAGATCGCTGATTTCAGTGGAATTCAGTTGCATGCTCAAACTCCCAATTACGACTGCAGCTTATCAGACAAACGCGATAATTTACCGCTTACCGAGCCATCAATGACTAGGTCGCCTGATTTAATAATTACACCGCCAATAAGCGATGCATCGATGCTGCAATTCAGCTTAACTTTGCGTGCGAGACGTTTCTCTAGAGAAACACTAATTTGCTGCTGTTGCTCAGAGCTTAACTCAGTAGCAGAAACCACATCGGCTTCAACTTCTTTTGTCCACTCATTACGGTATTCAGCAAAAAGTAGCGATACTGTTGACAGTATCCCTAAACGACCGTTTTCAGCCATTACCTTTATCAGGTTTTGACCTTGCTCATTGACTTGCTCACCACATACTTTTATAAATAGTGAGGCAAGTTCAGTACTCGCTAAAGTACCATTAAGCAGTGGCTTTATTGATTCGTTTTCACTTACCAATGAAGCGAAAGTTAACATTTCTGTCCAACTTTCTACTGCTTTATGCTCAACAGCAAAATCAAAAGCTGCCTTTGCGTAAGGGCGAGCGATGGTGCTTAATTCAGCCATAACTCAACTCCCTTAATCAAATTTCAGCAACAAGTTTATTAACAATGTCACTGTGGGCTTCTGGATCAATCGCACGTTCTAGAATTTTCTCTGCACCAATAATGGCTAAAGAAGCAACTTGCTTGCGCAAATCATCTTTCATACGATTTCGTTCGTTTTCAATTTCTGCCTGACCCTGTGCGACTATTTTAGCTCGCTCAGTTTGTGCTTCAGCTTTTGCTTCTTCAACGATTTGAGCCTTACGCTTATTAGCTTGCTCAATAATTTCGTTGGAAGTAACTTTCGCATCTTTAATATGCTCAGTAGCTTTAATTTGTGCTAACTCTAGATCTTTTGCTGCACGGCCGGCATCTGCCAGACCATCAGCAATTTTCTTCTGGCGTTCTTCGATGGCATTCATCAACGGAGGCCATACAAACTTCATGCAAAACCACACGAAGAGAATAAAGGCAACCGTCTGACCGAATAGGGTAGCGTTGAAATTCACAACAGCCTCCTAGTTAGATTAAAGACAGAAGCATTAATTAAAGCATTGCACCCAATGGGTTAGTAAATAGCATAAATAGCGCAATACCTACACCGATCATAGTTACGGCGTCTAATAGACCCGCTACGATGAACATTTTAACTTGTAACATAGGAGCCATTTCTGGCTGACGAGCAGCACCTTCCAAAAACTTTCCACCTAAAAGGCCGAAACCGATAGCTGTTCCTAATGCACCCATACCAATAAGTAGAGCAACAGCAATAGCCGTCATTCCTAATACAGTTTCCATATCTATCTCCAATATTCTAAATCTTTGTTATTAATGATTTAGGTCAAAAAATTTTCGGTTACCCTTAATGATCTTCATGAGCCATGCTTAAATAAACAATGGTCAACATCATGAAAATAAATGCTTGTAAAGTAATAATTAAAATATGGAATATTAACCAACCTAGTTGTAATCCTACACCTAGAGCAGATAACGCCACATTAGAACCGTACATCAATGCAATAAGGATAAATATCAACTCACCAGCGTACAAGTTACCAAATAGTCGTAGAGCCAATGAAATAGGCTTCGCAACTAGAGTCACTGTTTCTAATAATAAGTTGACGGGTATCATTGCCCAATGGTTAAAAGGTTGAAGTGTTAACTCTTTAACAAAACCTGAAACACCTTTGACTTTAATGCTGTAGTAAATAATCAGCACAAACACACCAAGAGCTAAGCTGAAGGTAATGTTAACGTCGGTAGTTGGAACAACTTTTAGGTATGGTATACCTATGAAACTAGCTGCCCAAGGCAACCAATCTACAGGGAGCATATCCATGAAGTTCATCATGAAAATCCACACAAAAATTGTCAACGCTAAAGGTGCAATAACAGGATTGCGACCGTGAAAAGTTTCTTTCACGCTGCTATCAACGAACTCAACAATGATCTCGACAAAACATTGAAATTTGCCAGGAACACCAGTTGTCGCTTTTTTGCCGGCACTGTAAAACAGCCATAAGAACAACATTCCAAGCCCAACCGAAAAGAACAATGAATCAATGTTCCAAGTCCAAAACCCTTCACCAACAGTTAAATTGGTAAGGTGATGTTGGATATAGCTCTGCTGTGTTAACGCTTCACCAGTTGCAGACATGATTCATCCCACTTAACTTTGCTTGAAATATAAAGGTGCTATCCAATGTACTACTAGCGCTAACGAATAACAGCTAAAAAGTGGCATGAATCCGACTTTTAAATTGATAAACACTAACGAAAACAATGCAATGGTTAATAGCATCTTTACCGCTTCCCCCCAGTAAAAGCTTTTAATCACTTTTGCTGCTGAGCTTGCTCCACTATGTGAAAAAGCTAGGGTTGCGAATACAAAATTAGGAAGTACAGCGATAACTCCACCTGCAAGTGCAGATAGACCATACTGTGCTCCCCACATAACGAAAAAAAATATTGAAATAATACTCGCGACTGCCGCTTGTACCAGCACTAATTTATAGGCTGCTAACCTGCCACGACGCGCTAAAACATTACTCAACTTCATCTCTCCGCATTAATGCCTTTCGCGGTCTTAATGTTAAATTTAATATATTAAACTAGCCTTAAGATTCAAAAAGCCTGCAAAGTATACCTTTTCGCGCTTTGTTTGCAACTTTGATGATAGCAAAACAACGATTATGCACACGATTTAGCGCTAAATAATCAAAAACGAAAATAAGAGCTATGTCACAAACTTACTAATGAAATTGCTTTAATTCATATTTCATCGAATTTTACTCAAAATTCCGTCTAATTCAGCAAGATTCTGGTAATTTATTACAATTTTGCCTTTACCTTTACTGCCATGATTAATCGCAACCTTGGCACCGAGTCTTTCAATTAACTCTTGTTCTAAACGGCTAACATCATGATCTTTAGCTGGTGTTTCGGCGTCTTTAGCCGGATTCAAGGCTTTGTTGACTAATCGTTCAGTTTCTCGAACAGTCATTTCTTTTGAAGCCACTAATCGAGCCAAATTAGTCTGCTCATCACCCTCTAACGCTAATAGTGCACGGGCATGGCCCATGTCGATATCACCATTTTCCAACAAACGTTTAACAGGCTCATTTAGACTATTCAAACGTAATAAATTTGACACACTAACACGTGATTTTCCTACAGCATCAGCCACTTGTTGATGAGTTAACTCAAATTCTTCAAGTAATCGTTGTAATGCTATAGCTTCTTCCATTGCATTTAAATCTTCACGTTGAATATTCTCAATGAGAGCAATGGCAACTGCAGCATCGTCGGCAACTTGCTTAACAATACACGGGACGTTATTAAGTTTAGCTAATTGAGCCGCACGCCAACGACGTTCACCCGCGATGATTTCATAATTAGTTTCAGAAATTTTTCGGATAACAATTGGTTGTATAACACCTTGAGCACGAATAGATTCCGCAAGTTCTTCTAATGCTTCAGGCGACATATCTTTACGGGGTTGATATTTACCTGGCTGTAATAAATCAAGCTCAAGGTAAATTAAGTCGCTTTGTTTTGTTGTTTGTTGTTCTTCTGCTTGAGCATTTTTACGACTAGCGGCATTACTGTGGCTTAATAAGGCATCCAAGCCTTTACCTAAACCGCGTTTTTTTAACGTCATTTTTGTATCCTACGCTTGTTTGGGTTGAGTTAGCTGTTCTGCTCGGCGGATTATTTCACCTGCTAAGGCTAAATAGGCTTTAGCTCCAGCACTTGATTTGTCGTAATACATGGCAGGGGCACCAAAACTAGGTGCTTCAGCTAAACGAACATTTCGCGGTATGACCGTACGATACACTTTTTCACCAAAATGCTGTTTGAGTTGATCCGATACATCATTAGATAAACGATTGCGCGGATCGTACATTGTACGCAAAATACCTTCGATGCTTAATGTTGGATTAACCATGGCACTGAGTTTAGTAATAGTGTCAATTAATGCTGTTAAGCCTTCTAATGCATAATATTCGCATTGCATTGGCACAAGTACAGAATCGGCAGCAGACATTGCATTGACAGTTAACATATTGAGCGATGGTGGACAGTCAATAAAAATAAAATCGTAATCATCTTTGATCGGTGCCAATGCATTACGTAAGCGGATCTCACGGGCATAAAACTCCATCAATTTAATTTCAGCAGCGGTGACATCACCGTTACTTGCGATCAAATCGTATTTACCAATAGTATTTTTAATCACAATATCAGCAAACGGTTTTTCTTCGACCAATAAATCATAAGCAGTGTTGTCTACATCATATTTGTCGACTCCACTACCCATTGTTGCATTGCCTTGAGGATCTAAATCGACCAATAATACTTTACGCTTTGTGGCGGCAAGTGATGCGGCGAGATTAACGCAAGTTGTTGTTTTTCCAACGCCACCTTTCTGATTGGCTACGGCAATGATTTTACCCACAATGTCATCCTATCTGAATAATTATTGATGTCCGGTTAGCTTAATTAGCAAATGAAATACGCTTTATTGCTTAGCAATTTTTAATAAATGTCGCTGTTCATCTAACTTTGGTACATGCAATACAATGGTTTCTACCAACGAAAAACCTGCTGGTATCTCTTGTAATTCTTGTTGATTTAACTGGCCTTTTAACGCATAAAAAGTGCCTTTTTCAGTCGGCAAATGGTGACACCAACTAAGCATATCTTGTATTGATGCAAATGCGCGACTTAACACACCATCAAATTTAATCTCTGGCTCATATGCTTCAACACGACTTTCAACTGAAGTAATGTTTTTAATTTTTAATTCGAACTGAACCTGCTTTTGAAAACGGATCCGTTTCCCTAAACTATCAAGCAGTACAAACTCTTTATCGGGATTCATAATAGCTAATGGGATCCCTGGTAATCCAGGACCTGTACCTACATCGATAAAACGTGGCCCTTCAAGATAAGGAGAAACAGTCAAACTGTCCATAACATGACGAATTAACATTTGCTCAGGATCGCGAACCGAAGTGAGGTTATAAGCCTTATTCCATTTATCGAGCATTTCAACAAAACCCACTAATTGTTTTTGTTGTAATTCAGTGGCTGACATTTTCATTTCAGCTAAATAGGTTTTTAGTTGGGCAGATAACACAGAAAGCCTCGTAGGTTGCATGATAAAGACGGTAGTTATTATGAAGCCGTAGAAGCACTAAGGGAAGTCTTATGACTTCCCTCGTGTTATTGATTTGAAAAAAGAGCTAAATTTATGCTATTTTTCGCAATAAACCGCGTTTTTTCATATGTACTAACAGGATTGATATCGCAGCTGGAGTAATTCCAGAGATCCGCGATGCTTGTCCTACTGTATCAGGTTTATGGCTATTTAATTTGGCAATCACTTCATTTGATAACCCCGGCACTTCTTGATAATCCAGATCTAATGGTAATAATGAATTTTCATGGCGGATAGCTTTATCAATTTCTTCCTGTTGACGTTGTATATAACCCGAGTATTTAACTTGAATTTGTACTTGTTCAGCAGCTTGATTATCTTCGAGTCCAGGACCAAAACCCTCTAATGACATCAATTTTGCATAGTCCATTTCTGGACGACGTAATAAATCTTCAAATGATGCTTCACGTGAAATAGGAGTATTTAATTCTGGATTGAGTACGCCCAGTAAAGCTGAATTAGGGTGAACCCATTGGCTGCGTAAACGCTGAAGTTCTAATTCAATCGATTCTCTTTTGATAATAAATGATTCCCAGCGATTATCATCAACTAATCCAAGTTCACGGCCTTTTTCTGTTAAGCGTAAATCAGCATTATCTTCACGAAGTAATAAACGGTATTCTGCACGACTAGTAAACATGCGGTACGGTTCTTTTGTACCTAATGTAGATAAATCGTCAACTAAAACACCTAGATAAGCTTCATCACGACGAGGACACCAAGCAGTTTTGCCTTGTACTTGCAATGATGCATTCATCCCTGCAAGTAATCCTTGTGCTCCGGCTTCTTCATAACCTGTTGTTCCGTTAATTTGACCAGCAAAAAACAGTCCTTCAATGGCTTTGGTCTCTAATGAGTTTTTAAGATCTCGTGGATCAAAATAATCGTATTCTATGGCATAGCCAGGACGCATAATTTCAGCGTTTTCCATGCCTTTTATTGAACGAACTAAATTTAACTGTACATCAAATGGCAAACTGGTTGAGATGCCGTTTGGATAAATTTCATTAGTGCTTAGCCCTTCAGGCTCAATAAATATTTGATGCGACGATTTGTCTGCAAAACGGTGGATTTTGTCTTCAATAGATGGGCAATAACGTGGTCCGATCCCTTCTATAACACCTGAATACATAGGGCTTCGATCTAGTCCTCCACGGATAATGTCGTGGGTTTTCTCATTGGTATGAGTGATAAAACAAGAAACTTGTCTTGGATGCTGACTTACATCACCAATAAATGACATTACAGGTAATGGTGTGTCACCTTTTTGCTCGGTCATTTGTGAAAAATCAATGGTATTAGCATCAATACGTGGTGGGGTTCCGGTTTTTAAACGGCCAACACGGATATTTAATTCTCGTAAACGATTTGCTAATGCAATTGCCGGTGGATCACCTGCGCGACCACCACTGTAATTTTGCATACCAATATGGATTTTACCGCTTAAGAAAGTACCCGTTGTTAATACAATTGCTGGTGCTTCGAAAGCCAAACCCATTTGTGTTACTACACCAACAACTTTATTATTTTCAACAACTAGGTCATCAACAGCTTGTTGGAAAATACGTAAATTAGGTTGATTTTGTAAAATATGCTGGATTTTTTGACGATATAACGCTCTGTCTGCCTGGGCTCGTGTAGCACGAACTGCTGGGCCTTTACTGGAATTTAACGTTCTAAATTGAATACCTGCAAAGTCAGTGGCTGTTGCCATTGCGCCACCTAAGGCATCAATTTCTTTTACCAAATGCCCTTTGCCAATTCCTCCAATAGCAGGATTACAAGACATTTGCCCAAGTGTGTCGATGTTATGGGTCAACAATAATGTTTTTGAGCCCATTCTTGCAGCTGCAAGTGCTGCTTCAGTTCCGGCATGACCACCACCAACAACAATTACATCAAACCGTTCATGAAAATGCATTATCTGACCTTTGATAGCTAAGAAAGTTAAATTCGAATTTAATCTTTTTTCGATTGGATCATTTTAGCACTTGCTTGTCTGAACGTGAACGATCATTTTTCACTGATTGATCAAGATGCGGTTTGCTTAATAGATCTTAAGATCTTTATATAGATCTTTTTATTATGTTTATTATTAGGATCGGACTTTTCTGTTGATAACTTTAATTTTGTCTTAAAATCATATGGTAAAGTTAAAACTAACCTGTGATCTGATCGCGATCAAACTCAAGATAACATGGGGATAGATCGGGTAATTATCCACAAGGGTGATCATTGAGCAGATCGGACTGTGAATAGTACAGAGTTATGATCGCTAAAAATAATAGCTTATCCACAAAGTTATACTAAGAAGTAACATATTGTGGATAAGTATGATCTAATCTGTGGGTTGATCATGATTTATGCAGAAAATGATCTGACCTATATATGCTTAGATAAGATGTTGCCATTGCAATAACCACGCTAGAGCAGGTTCTTCAGGTATTGGATCTCGTTGGACGTCTATTTGGATCTTATCCACAATAGGCTTAGATCCATATTGTAAAAGTAGTGAGGTTATTTTTTCTGGTCCTTGGCAGAAAGTATCGTAACTAGAGTCACCAATTGCACATAAAGCGAACTTTATATGGTTAAGATCGGGCATTTCGATCATTAATTGCTTATGAAACGGTACTATATTGTCGGGCAGATCGCCTGCTCCATGAGTAGAACAGACAAGAATCCACACTGAAAAATCTGGTAATTCATTTATATTGGGCTCAATAAAGACCTCTGTTTGATGGTTTAACTCAGCAAGTTGAGCCGCCATTTCATCGGCAACATATTCTGAACCGCCTAATGTTGTGCCTACTAATAATGCTACTTTTGCCATCTTGACTCCAAATTATCTGTGTATTTCATTATTGCATACCTGTTTTGATTGCTGTGGGGCGATGCATTTGGCTATTTTACTCGTTCAATTGCGATTAATGTTGGCTTATTTGTGTTTATAAAGGGGGATAACGGTGTAAATAAGTGTGCTTTAGGCGTTTTTAAGTGCTTTTATTTAGGCTTTGTTTATTGGTTAACATGAGTGTTTAATGTTTTTAGCATAAAAAAACGAGCCTTATAAGGCTCGTTGATATGGGGTTAATACTCCAGTATTACTTGGATAGCTAACTTAATGACAAATACTTTGCATGAAAACGCAAATGGTCTTCAATAAATGTAGCGATAAAATAATAGCTGTGGTCATAACCAGGCTGCATTCTTAGCTCAAGCGGATAACCTTTGTCTTTTGCTATTTTAACTAAGTCTTGTGGCTTTAATTGCTCATTCAAAAAATTGTCATTACTGCCTTGGTCCACCAGCGCGGGCACAAATTGTTGGCTATTGGCCATTAACTCGCAGCTATCGTATTGTTTCCATTGTTGCTGGTCATCACCTAAGTAACCGCGGAATGCTTTGATGCCCCATGGACAGTCCATTGGGTGACAAATAGGACTAAATGCTGACAAACTGTTATATTTGTGCGGATTTTTTAATCCGATAGTTAACGCGCCATGTCCACCCATTGAATGACCGCTAATACTGCGTTGCTCTGTTACTGGGAAATGGGCTTCAATTAATGCTGGCAATTCGTTTACCACGTAATCATACATTTGGTAATGCTGACTAAATGGTGGTTTAGTGGCATTTAGATAAAAGCCTGCACCTAAACCAAAGTCATAAGTGCCGTCAGCATCATCTGCGACATTTTCACCTCGTGGGCTGGTATCGGGTGCGACAATAGCCATGCCTAGCTCTGCTGCTATTCGCTGTGCACCTGCTTTTTGCATAAAGTTTTCATCAGTACAGGTAAGCCCTGACAACCAATATAAAACCGGTACTTTTTGGCTTTCGGCTTGTGGTGGTAAGTAAATAGCAAATCGCATGGTGCAATTAAGTGCACTTGATTGATGACTATATTGTTTATGCCAACCACCAAATGCTTTGGTACTGCTGATACTTTCAATGGTCATGATGTGTCCTTATTTGTCAGAACGCAGTTAAGTGGTTTTACACTTAACTGCGCCTGTCACTATTAATTAAACGTTACTTGGCAAAGTGAATCACGCTGCGAATACTTTCACCTTTGTGCATTAAATCAAATGCATCATTAATGCCTTCAAGCCCCATAGTGTGAGTTATAAAGTGGTCAAGTTTAAATTCGCCAGCTAAGTATTGCTCAACAATACCCGGTAATTCACTACGTCCTTTAACGCCACCAAATGCACTTCCACGCCATACGCGACCAGTGACTAACTGGAATGGACGGGTTGATATTTCTTGGCCTGCACCTGCTACACCAATAATGACTGACTCGCCCCAACCTTTATGACAGCACTCTAATGCACTGCGCATTACATTGACATTACCAATACATTCAAATGAGAAATCGACACCACCGTCGGTCATTTCTACAATCACTTCTTGAATAGGCTTATCAAAGTTTTTAGGGTTAATGCAGTCGGTTGCACCTAATTTTTTGGCAAGTTCAAATTTAGATTCATTAAGATCAATACCAATAATCCGGCTCGCACCAGCCATGGTGGCGCCAATAATTGCCGATAAACCAATACCCCCTAAACCAAAAATAGCGACAGTATCACCTTTTTGAACTTTAGCTGTTTTCAGTACTGCCCCCATACCTGTTGTTACGCCACAGCCTAATAAACACACTTCTTCTAATGGCGCATCTTTACTGACTTTGGCTAATGATATTTCAGGTAATACTGTGTACTCAGAAAATGTTGAACAGCCCATGTAGTGAAAAATTGGCTTGCCGTCTTTAAAGAAACGCGTAGTGCCGTCTGGCATTAATCCTTTCCCTTGAGTTTCACGTACTGCGCTGCAAAGGTTAGTTTTACCAGAAGTACAGAACTTACATACCCCACATTCTGCTGTGTATAACGGAATAACATGATCGCCTACTTGTACGCTGGTAACCCCTTCACCGACCATATGAACTATGCCGCCACCTTCATGACCAAGAATTGCTGGGAATACTCCTTCAGGATCATCACCAGAAAGCGTAAATGCATCGGTATGACAAACCCCAGATGCCACAATACGTACCATGACTTCACCCGCTTTTGGGTACATTACATCGACTTCTTCTACCGATAATGGCTGGCCAGGTCCCCAAGCAATAGCGGCTTTTGATTTAATAAATTGTGCTGACATAAATGATTTCCTTAACATTAACGACCATGGTCAACATGGTTAAGAGGTATTACTACAGTGTAGTGTATTTAGTTATTGTATTTGTTTATCATAGAATGATAATCAGCTTATTTTGCAAATGACTTTTACGAGAATGTAATAATGATGAAATGGGAAGGCATTTTCGAATTTGTGGCAGTGGCTGAAACTGACAGTTTTACTGTGGCTGGTAAACGTTTGAGCATTTCAACAGCTCAAGTAAGTCGACAAATCAGTCAGCTTGAAAACCGTTTAAACACCAAATTATTTTATCGCACCACCCGTAAAGTATCGTTAACCGAAGAAGGTTCGGTTTATTATCGGCATTGTCGCCAAGTATTAAACAGTCTTGATGAAGCAGAACGAGCCATTTCAAGTTTAAAAGATAAGCCACAAGGACTTATTAGAATTACTGCGCCAGTGACTTATGGTGAAAAGTTTATAATGCCGATAGTGATTGATTTTATGCAGCAATATCCAGACATTGAAGTGATTTGTGAACTGACTAATCAGCAACTTGACTTGGTGGACGGTGGTTACGATTTGGCGATTAGGTTAGGGCGATTAACTAATTCGACTATGATGGCAAAGCGGCTTACTAGTCGAAGCCAATATGTGTGCGCAGCCCCGAGTTATATCGCTAAATACGGCACGCCTTATGCGTTATCGGAGTTAAGTCTGCATAATTGTTTAATCGGCAGTCAGTCACATTGGCATTTTGTTGAGCAAGGTAAACCTAAGACGGTAAAAGTGCATGGGTCTTTAGCTTGTAGCAGTGGTTTGAGTTTATTGAATGCAGCTATATGTGGTTTGGGGATTGTGCAGTTACCAGGATATTACGTCAATGATGCTATAGCAGAGGGGCAGTTAGTGGTATTGCTTGCTCCTTTTCAACAACCTAAAGAAGGTATTTGGGCTTTGTATCCGCATAATCGCCATTTATCACCCAAAGTGAGATTATTGGTCGATAAGTTATCGCAAGAGTTGTAACTAGCTCATCGTTCGCAAATAGCGTGCAATTTGAGCTTTTGGAAGGCTGGATATTTTATTGATTAGTTCAATGGTAATAGCTTGCTTGGGCAGTTGCTGCTGTAATACATCAATTTGATGTAACCATAAATGGCTGGTCATGGTGGCATCAGCCAAGGCTCGGTGAAACACACCATCGTTAGGTAACTGGTGATGATCTACAAGTGTGCCAAGCTTATGGTTGGGGACTTCTTGGCTAATACGTCGAGACAATAATAACGAGCAAGCAAACTGACCATTGTAATGCAGTTTGCTATGACTAAATTCAGCATCGAGAAACTTTTTATCAAAGCTGGCATTGTGTGCCACCAAATTAAAACCATCAATAAACTTGGAAAACTGCCCCATAACTTGTTTGGATACTAGGGCATGTTTGAGCATGTCATTGCTAATACCTGTGTATTGCTCAATAAAGCTATTGACTCGCTGACCAGGATTAATCAATTCCTGAAAAGTATCGACTATTTGACCATTAACTAACTTAACCGCACCAATTTCTATGGCTCGGTCACCGTTATCTGGTGATAATCCTGTGGTTTCAAAATCGAGCACCACAACTTGGTTAGCGAGTTTCATCAATTTACACCTATTTACCAATACAGAATGAACCAAAAATCTTGCCCAATAGATCATCTGAGGTAAATTTACCGGTGATTTCAGATAAGGCCATTTGTGTCATGCGCAGTTCTTCTGCTAGTAACTCTCCAGCTAAATACACTTCAAGCTGTTCTTTGCCCAACTGTAAGTGATTAGCGGCTAAGTCGAGAGCTTCTAAATGGCGACGACGGGCAATAAAGCCACCCTCTAAGTTACTTTGATAACCCATTAATGATTTAAGGTGATGCTTTAATTCATCAACACCTAAACCTGTTTTAGCTGATATCCGGTAAACACAACTGCCTTGTTCTTCGGTTTTATCTAAGGTTTCACCCGTTAAATCTGCTTTATTTCGTACTACGGTTACCCCTAGTTTTGCCGGTAAACGGTCGATAAAGTCGGGCCAAATTTCGTGAGGATTCACAGCTTCGGTTGTGGTGCCATCGACCATAAACAAGACTCTATCGGCACTGGCTATTTCTGCCCATGCGCGTTCGATACCTATTTGTTCAACAGTGTCGAGTGTATCTCGTAACCCAGCCGTATCGATAATGTGCAGTGGCATACCGTCTAAGTGGATATGTTCGCGAAGTACATCGCGAGTCGTTCCTGCAATTTCAGTCACAATGGCTGACTCTTTACCGGCTAATGCATTAAGTAAGCTTGATTTACCGGCATTAGGGCGGCCAGCAATCACAACTTTCATTCCTTCGCGGATGATTGAACCTTGCTTGGCGCTAGCTTGTACAGTGTCTAGTTTACTGATGATTTTATATAACGCGTTGGCAATTTTACCGTCGGATAGAAAGTCGACTTCCTCATCGGGAAAATCAATCGCGGCTTCTACATATAAGCGTAGATTGGTTACTTGGTCGACAAGCTCATGAACTTCTTTTGAGAATTCACCTTGTAGTGATTGCAACGCACTTTTTGCTGCTTGTTCACTGGTGGCATCAATTAAGTCTGCAATGGCTTCTGCTTGAGTTAAGTCGAGTTTATCGTTCATAAAGGCTTGTTCGCTGAACTCACCAGGCCTAGCAATACGAATACCGTCTATTTCCATTACTCGCTTAATTAGCATATCAAGTACTATTTGGCCGCCATGGCCTTGGAGTTCTAAGACATCTTCGCCAGTAAATGAATTTGGTCCTTTAAAAAATAGCGCAATACCTTGATCAATCACCTGACCGTCTGCATTGTTAAAGTCACAATATTCTGCGTAACGAGTTTTAGGCACATGGCCAATAATCGCTTTTGCTACATTAGTGGCTAAATCACCAGAAATGCGAATGATACCTACGCCACCTCGTCCTGGGGCGGTGGCTTGTGCCACAATAGTGTCTGTTGTCACGGTATTACCTATAAAATTGATAAAGGAAAAGGCGGCTAATCAGCCGCCTTTTTAATCAGTTATACCACATTGAGCTTAGGCTTATTTTATGCCATTTTTCTCAAGGCCTGCATAAATAATTTTCTGCTGTGTGATTGCAACTAAGTTACCCACTAACCAGTAAAGTACTAGACCTGCTGGGAACCATAAGAAGAATACGGTAAAGATAACTGGCATCCACTGCATCATTTTCACTTGCATTGGATCCATTGTTGGCGCTATCGGTTGCATTTTCTGCATCAAGAACATTGATAAGCCCATTAACAATGGTAATACATAGTATGGATCTTGAACCGATAAATCAGTAATCCAAAGCATGAATGGCGCATGGCGTAATTCATAGCTTTCTAGTAGTACCCAGTATAATGCGATGAAAATTGGCATCTGTAACAGAATAGGTAAGCAACCGCCCATAGGGTTTACTTTTTCTTTTTTATACAACTCCATCATAGCCTGACCCATCTTTTGACGGTCATCACCAAAACGTTCTTTCATCTCTGCCAATTTAGGCTGGAGATTACGCATTTTGGCCATAGAGGTATATTGCTTCTTCGTAAGCGGATATAGACCACCACGGACGGTGAGTGTTATCAAAATAATAGCCACACCCCAGTTACCCACAAATGATTGATAGAACATCAATAACCAATGGATTGGAATAGCTAACCACCATAAGAAACCGTAATCAACAACCAAGTTTAAGGTTTCAGAAATAGCTGAAAGTGCTTTTTGATTTTTTGGGCCAACATAAAACTGTGAGCTAATTTCTTTCGCTGTACCTGGTGCAATATCATATACCGCGCCACGGAAACCAATATTAGCTAATCCACCAGCACTCATACTTGAGAAAATGGTGTTTGAATCTGTTGCTGGTGGAACCCAAGCAGACACAAAGTAATGTTGTAGCATCGCAGCCCAACCACCCAGTGTGACTTTATTGAGATTCTTTTCAGCAATATCGTCAAAGTTATATTTCTCATAACGAGTATCTTGAGATGAGAATGCTGCACCACGATAGGTTGGCATCATCATGCTGCTTTCTGATTCTTTAACCGATTGCTTGATTTGGCCATACATTTGCACTTGTAAAGGTGCTGCAGAGGTATTGTTGATACTGTAATCAACTTTTACATCGTATTGACCCCGTGTAAAAGTAAAGTTTTTTATGTAGGTAACACCGTTGTTTGCAGTATAAGTTAATGGCACTGTTAGTGTGTCTTTACCATCAGCTAACGAATATGAATTAGCTTGAACACTATAAGTTGCACGACCATTAGCACTACTATCTATACCATCTCGACCAATGAGTCCACTTTGAGCTATATATGTAAAATCGTTGTGTTGCTCTAAAATGACAAATGGATCATTACTGTTTATTTCGCGTTTATGAGCCACTAATGCTGCATAAACAATGTCACCACCAATCGGGTTGATTTTAATATCAAGCTGATCAGTTTTAACGCTAATAAGGTTTTTAGTTGCAGGTAATTCGACTGGTACTCCAGTTATATCTGCTTCAGGAACGTCAGCACTGTGTTGCGATGCCGCGTTAGTTTGACTAACAGTTTGAGTCGCTGCTGGTTGTGGTGCTTTATCTGTTTGCCATTGCTGCCACATTAAAAAGCTGACAAACAGTAAACCGATTAGCAATATATTGCGTTGAGATTCCATAGCCTATTTATTACACCTGTCATTTTTAGGGGGGACGGGATCACTACCGCCGGGATGTAAAGGGTGACATTTTAATATGCGTTTCATAGCAAGCCAACTACCTTTCACTGTTCCATGAGTTTTTATTGCTTCTATAGCGTAATAAGAACAAGTTGGATTGAACCGACACCGCGGTCCCAATAAAGGGCTGATAATAATTTGGTAACCACGAATAACCGTAGTTGCTAGCCATTGTAACGGCGATTGAGTTTGCGCCATAGCTTTTCTATTAATTTGTGTAGTTCTGCATTTTCCATTTCCATCACGCCATTTCTGACTAATACAACGATATCGATATCTGGGATGTCGTGTTGATGTAAACGAAAACTATCTCTTATCACACGCTTAATACGATTACGTTGGTTTGCACGTTTAACAAAACGTTTGGCCACAGTTAATCCTAAACGAGGATGTTGCTCTGAATTTGGAATTGCGAGCAGAGTTATTTCAGCAGAGGATGCTTTGATTGGATTGGAGAATACAGATTTAAATTGCGCGGGAGTTAACAAACGTAACTCCCGCGAAAAGGTATAGCTAGTCACCTAGTTATCTACTTACGCAGATAAACGAGCGCGACCTTTCGCACGACGACGTGCAAGCACCTTACGGCCGCCTACAGTAGCCATACGAGCGCGGAAGCCGTGAGAACGCTTGCGCTTCAGGTTGCTAGGTTGAAAAGTACGTTTACTCATGATGGCAATCCGTCTTTGTTAGTGAATTTACCTTAGCTCCAAAATTAGAGGTAAGGGCAAAAAAGAGGCCGAATTGTAATCACTTTAAATGCTACCGTCAATAACGAAAGTACTTATATGATAAATTTCTGCCAAACTTTATTTTGAGCTACTATCGATTAAGCACCAGAAGATGTGGATAAGTCTGTGTACAGACACTATATCTTGTGGATCTTTACTCGTATTAATAGATCAAAGAATCGCTATTATAGATCAAGTTGGATCGGTTAATAAAGCTGGATCTGCTTGAATTTTACAAATAATGGATCGAATTTGATCTTTGATGATCACTGATCTATACACAGAATGATCCCGTTGGGGATAATTATTCTTTTAAGGATAGCGATCATTGTGATCTCACTATAGAATACACCTCCTTTGATTAAAGATATTGGGGATAAATAA